>NZ_CP068760.1:0-4813364 GCF_016775705.1 Chryseobacterium cucumeris | reverse complement strand
AGCTTTTATCGGTAATGGTTTTGATATCCAGAGTCCTGATGAAATTACTGATCTTATTAGGCAGCACAATGACTGTTTTTTCTTCCTTTGCATAAAGAAAATGAGCAAATCTTTCATGATACACCCCTGTAGCCTCCATGACAAAAATAACCTCTATATTAAGTGTCTTTTTGCTGTACACCCATTTAAGAAGTGATTCAAAGCCTTTTTCGCTGTTGCTAAAAACTTTATAATCTTTGATTTCTGTACTTAGATACCCAATATACTTACCTGCTGAAAATCTTTGATTTTCCTGCGCCTTACAAAACATATCAATATTGAAAACTTTGCGACCTTGCGTTTAAAACAATAATAAGCCATTGTATTAATCAGTAAGAATAAATACTTTTTTGAGAGCACGTGAAAACGTGCTTTTTTGTGGATATCTGTTTATCATATTTTGGTTGGAAATCGCAAAGGCGCAAGTTCTTATTATAGGGACGCTGTTTAAGGCGCAAGGATTTTATCTCCGATAAAATTGCTATAAAGGTCGCAAAGTTTTCAATATTGATATGTTTTGTAAGGCGCAGGAAAATCAAAGATTTTCAGCAGGTAAGTATATTGGGTACAGCAATTTTATCGGAGATAAAATCTTTGCGCCTTAAACAGCGTCCCTATAATAAGAACTTGCGTCTTTGCGATTTCCAACCAAAAATAAGCAGATGGATCATCATAAAAAAAGCACGTTTTTCGCGTGCTCTCAAAAAAGTATTTATTCTTACTGATTAATACAATGGCTTATTATTGTTTTAAACGCAAGGTCGCAAAGTTTTCAATATTGATATGTTTTGTAAGGCGCAGGAAAATCAAAGATTTTCAGCTTCTCAAAACCTCAATCTCTATACTCCTGCGCTCCCTCTAATTGGGACTGCAAAGATACAAACTCTTTTTAAACTGGCAACTTTTTTTACAAAAAATTTTAAAGTTTTTTTCGTCCGTCTCTTTTTTGAAGTAATATTGTCTCTGCCTATCTAAAGGCGCTTCTGCGCTACTGTTCTACTCTCGTTTTCAGTGGGGCAAAGATAGGAACTTCCCACAACGCAAAACAAGTTTATTTAACATAAATTTTACATTACAGTGATATTTATTCCTAAAGGACTGGAAGGCAGGGAGAAAAATTTTAAACATTTGTTTGGAATGGAAGGAAGGAGTTGGAGTGTGGTCGAAGAAAGTCAGCTCTCTTATATAATTTGGTCTCTATATAATATATACCTTATTTGATCATAGTTACCCCAAATCCTCGCATCCCGCACCCCGAATCATCCCTCTCTCCCCCTAAACACTCAAACACTCAAACTCTCCCACACTCCCACGCTCTCACCCCGATCTTCCAAACAAATGTTTAAAATTTTTCCCCCTGCTACCCAGTCCTTTAGGAACAAATATCACCGTAATGTAAAATTTATGTTCAATAAACTTGTTTTGCGTTGTGGGAAGTTCCTATCTTTGCCCCACTGAAAACGAGAGTAGAACAGTAGCGCAGAAGAGCCTTTAGATGGGCAGAAACGATATTACTTCCAAAAAGAGACGGACGAAAAAAACTTTAAAATTTTTTGTAAAAAAAGTTGCCAGTTTAAAAAGAGTTTGTATCTTTGCAGTCCCAATTAGAGGGAGCGCAGGAGTATAGAGATTGAGGTTTTGAGAAGTAAAAAGTTTTATTTTTAAATAAAATATACATCAGTTCCAAGAGTTTTCTTTGTACAGCAACCAATCCCTTCATTTTAATTCCTGTTTTTTCTGTAATTCTTTGAAACAAATCCTGATGGTTTTTATTCATTTTGACGGCTGTCATGGCAGGAAAATGTAATGTTTTTCGAATATTTTTATTTCCTTTCTTACTAATTCTTGGCTTACCTTTTATTGATGTTCCGGACTGTTTCTCGCGGATATCTAATCCTGCATAACTTACCAGTTGTTTTTTATTTCTGATTAGCTCAAAACCATTGGTTTCAGCTAAAACAGCAATTGCCGTTGATTTTCCAATACCCGGAATACTGCTCAACAGATTAACTCCCCTGGTAGCCTCAGGACTTTTCTTTACCTGTGCAAGCATATCCTCATTAATTTCTTTCTCCTGTTTTTTCAATAGCGAAATACGCTCGGTCAGCCGTTTTATGGTTCTTGAATTCGGAAGAGCTTGAGTCTTTTCAGCATGCAGCTGATTCATACACCTTACCCTTTCCTGAATAACCTGGTTTTTCTCGCGGCTTAGCTGCTGAAGTTCTTTATACACAAGGTTTGCGGGTTGCCATAATTCTAGTTTTCTGCTTAAACCAAACTGTGTAATAGCTATGGAACAGCTTTTATCGGTAATGGTTTTGATATCCAGAGTCCTGATGAAATTACTGATCTTATTAGGCAGCACAATGACTGTTTTTTCTTCCTTTGCATAAAGAAAATGAGCAAATCTTTCATGATACACCCCTGACTAGTCCTGAAAAAGGTTGACTAGTTTAATATTTCAAATATACTTAAATCAGAGTAGGAATTTTCCTATTCTGATTTTGTTTTTTGTATGTTTTTAATTTCACGTTATTTTTCATATGCACTTGGCTAGGGATGTTATAATTTAGGGAAAAATGAGGTCTTAAATTATTATAATAATAAATTGATTGGTCAAGCTGCTGTGAGAGATTCTTAAAGTTTTCAAAAGTATCAATCAATCCAAACTCATATTTCAGAATGCCGTTTACCCTCTCTGCTACAGCATTCTCATAAGGATCCGAGTTCTCGGTCATACTGATAAGAATATCACTTTTCCTTAACGTCTCAGTATATTCTTTACTACAATACTGCAATCCTCTGTCTGAATGATGAATTAAAGAATGTTTATACACCCTGTTCTTTATGGCTTGTTTTAATGCTTTCAATGTGGAGGCAGTCTGTAAATTATCACTTAGTTCATATCCTACAATTTTCTTTGAATAGGCATCGGTAATCAAATGAAGATAATAATTTTTCTCTTTAGTCTTCAGATAGGTAATATCTGCAACCCAAACTTTTTCTGAACATTTCAACTCCTTTTCTTTAATAATATTCGGGTATTTCTTCATCCAATGTCTGGAATTGGTTGTTTTAAAATAACTGTGTCTTCTGGGAATTAAAAGATAATTCGATCTTAAAAGTTGAAACAGCCGATCTCTTCCTATATGAAGGTCCTCTTTTGAAAAATCATTTTTAAGTAATACATAAAGTTTTCGAGTCCCTATTTTAGGCATCTTTTTACGAAGTGATAATACCAGTTCTATAATCCTTTTTTGATTATTGATAGAATCAGGCTGTTTCTTCCTTTTATAATAAGCTTGTTTACTGTATCCAAACAATCGGCAGATATCTTCCAGTGAAAGATTTGTATACGGCCTTATTTCCTGGATTGATTGGAACCAGACTTTTTTACAATTTCAATCTTCAACTCACGCTCTGCGATTTCTATAAATCTCTTAAACACTTTGAGCTCTTCTTCCTTTTTGGATAAAGCAGCTTCAAGCTCTTTAATCTTTTGTTTCTGTGGATCTTTCATAGGTCTGCCTTTACTTAATTGTTTTTCATAAGTAAAGTTACCATATTTTATTAACCAACTAGAAATGCATGAATTACCCCGAATATTGTATCGAGTTTGCAATTGGGATTTTGTATATAATCCCCGTTCATATTCAGAGACAACTTGTCGTTTGAATGCCTCACTGTATTCTTGGACAGGGGACGATGTTTTTTTTAGATTCATAAGGGTGACTAATTTTATGGTTTTTTAGTCAACCTTTTTCAGGACGAGACACAGTTTAAAAAGAGTTTGTATCTTTGCAGTCCCAATTAGAGGGAGCGCAGGAGTATAGAGATTGAGGTTTTGAGAAGGGTTAAGGTTACTTAAAAAACTTTAAAATTTTCTTCAAAAACATTTGGTCATTAAAAAATAAAGTTTTACTTTTGCACTCGCAAATACGGAGCGACACTGACAGAGAGATTGCTTCGTTGAAAAGCGGAAGATATAAAGATCATTGACATACAATATAACAACCAAGTAAGGAAAAACTAAAGCGTTAAAAACTTTGAGTGAGTCAGACAAACATACAATGGAGAGTTTGATCCTGGCTCAGGATGAACGCTAGCGGGAGGCCTAACACATGCAAGCCGAGCGGTAGAGATCTTTCGGGATCTTGAGAGCGGCGTACGGGTGCGGAACACGTGTGCAACCTGCCTTTATCTGGGGGATAGCCTTTCGAAAGGAAGATTAATACCCCATAATATACTGGATGGCATCATTCGGTATTGAAAACTCCGGTGGATAGAGATGGGCACGCGCAAGATTAGATAGTTGGTGAGGTAACGGCTCACCAAGTCTGCGATCTTTAGGGGGCCTGAGAGGGTGATCCCCCACACTGGTACTGAGACACGGACCAGACTCCTACGGGAGGCAGCAGTGAGGAATATTGGACAATGGGTGAGAGCCTGATCCAGCCATCCCGCGTGAAGGACGACGGCCCTATGGGTTGTAAACTTCTTTTGTATAGGGATAAACCTACCCTCGTGAGGGTAGCTGAAGGTACTATACGAATAAGCACCGGCTAACTCCGTGCCAGCAGCCGCGGTAATACGGAGGGTGCAAGCGTTATCCGGATTTATTGGGTTTAAAGGGTCCGTAGGCGGATCTGTAAGTCAGTGGTGAAATCTCACAGCTTAACTGTGAAACTGCCATTGATACTGCAGGTCTTGAGTGTTGTTGAAGTAGCTGGAATAAGTAGTGTAGCGGTGAAATGCATAGATATTACTTAGAACACCAATTGCGAAGGCAGGTTACTAAGCAACAACTGACGCTGATGGACGAAAGCGTGGGGAGCGAACAGGATTAGATACCCTGGTAGTCCACGCCGTAAACGATGCTAACTCGTTTTTGGAATGTAAGTTTCAGAGACTAAGCGAAAGTGATAAGTTAGCCACCTGGGGAGTACGAACGCAAGTTTGAAACTCAAAGGAATTGACGGGGGCCCGCACAAGCGGTGGATTATGTGGTTTAATTCGATGATACGCGAGGAACCTTACCAAGGCTTAAATGGGAAATGACAGGTTTAGAAATAGACTTTTCTTCGGACATTTTTCAAGGTGCTGCATGGTTGTCGTCAGCTCGTGCCGTGAGGTGTTAGGTTAAGTCCTGCAACGAGCGCAACCCCTGTCACTAGTTGCCATCATTAAGTTGGGGACTCTAGTGAGACTGCCTACGCAAGTAGAGAGGAAGGTGGGGATGACGTCAAATCATCACGGCCCTTACGCCTTGGGCCACACACGTAATACAATGGCCGGTACAGAGGGCAGCTACACTGCGAAGTGATGCAAATCTCGAAAGCCGGTCTCAGTTCGGATTGGAGTCTGCAACTCGACTCTATGAAGCTGGAATCGCTAGTAATCGCGCATCAGCCATGGCGCGGTGAATACGTTCCCGGGCCTTGTACACACCGCCCGTCAAGCCATGGAAGTCTGGGGTACCTGAAGTCGGTGACCGTAACAGGAGCTGCCTAGGGTAAAACAGGTAACTAGGGCTAAGTCGTAACAAGGTAGCCGTACCGGAAGGTGCGGCTGGAACATCTCATTTTAGAGCGTCATTAGACGTTAAACAAAAATCAGTACGCAAGTACATCATACTTACTTAAAGCAATAGCTTTAGTTTTTTGTTTGGTTGATTTATATTAAAAATACAAAACCCACTAGAAATTAGTAAAGGGATTGAGAGAGGCAAAGAAGATAAAAGCAGAGAGAGAAAGACGAAGAAATTAGTCTATTATCTATCAGTCTATCATCTTTTACGTCTAAAAGACAGTCTCGTAGCTCAGCTGGTTAGAGCGCTACACTGATAATGTAGAGGTCGGCAGTTCGAGCCTGCCCGAGACTACTAATTAAAGCGGTAAGCATTAAGCTGGAAGCAGTAGGCGATACGCCTAAAGCTTATAGTGTAAGGCCTGCAGCACCTAGAGGGGGAATTAGCTCAGCTGGCTAGAGCGCCTGCCTTGCACGCAGGAGGTCAAGGGTTCGACTCCCTTATTCTCCACCATCATAGATGGTTTAGTTTTAAAAAAGCAAATAGAGCCAAAAACAATATTTGCGAATTAAATCAGAAATAGATTTAAGATCATTGACATTAACGGTAAAGACATCACAAAGAGAAAACCGAGCGCATAAAGCGCTTGAGTAACCAATAGGAAAGAAATCGTTAAGGGCGTATGGCGGATGCCTAGGCTTTCAGAGGCGACGAAGGACGTGGTAAGCTGCGAAAAGCTGCGGGGATTGGCACACACGAATTGATCCGCAGATATCCGAATGGGGCAACCCGGCATATTGAAGATATGTCACCTCGTAAGAGGAGCAAACCCGGAGAACTGAAACATCTAAGTACCCGGAGGAAAAGAAATCGAAGAGATTCCGTAAGTAGTGGCGAGCGAAAGCGGATTAGCCCAAAAGTCTTTTTATGTTTAGAGGAATGTTCTGGAAAGAACAATCATAGAAGGTGATAATCCTGTACTCGAAAGGCATATTAAGATGATAAATGAGTAGGGCGGGACACGTGAAATCCTGTCTGAATATGGGGGGACCATCCTCCAAGGCTAAATACTCCTGAAAGACCGATAGTGAACAAGTACTGTGAAGGAAAGGTGAAAAGCACTTCGAATAGAAGGGTGAAATAGAACCTGAAACCGTACGCCTACAAGCGGTCGGAGCAGCGTAATGCTGTGACGGCGTGCCTTTTGCATAATGAGCCTACGAGTTAATTTTACTAGCGAGGTTAAGGTATTAAGTACCGGAGCCGGAGCGAAAGCGAGTCTGAATAGGGCGCATAGTTAGTAGGATTAGACGCGAAACCTTGTGATCTACCCATGGGCAGGTTGAAGCTCTGGTAACACAGAGTGGAGGACCGAACCGGTTGACGTTGAAAAGTCTTCGGATGACCTGTGGGTAGGGGTGAAAGGCCAATCAAACTGGGAGATAGCTCGTACTCTCCGAAATGCATTTAGGTGCAGCGTCGTATATAAGTTTATTAGAGGTAGAGCTACTGATTGGATGCGGGGGTTTCATCGCCTACCAATTCCTGACAAACTCCGAATGCTAATAAATGTTCTACGGCAGTGAGGGCATGGGTGCTAAGGTCCATGTCCGAGAGGGAAAGAACCCAGACCAACAGCTAAGGTCCCAAAATATATGTTAAGTTGAAACAACGCGGTTGGACTGCATTGACAGCTAGGATGTTGGCTTGGAAGCAGCCATTCATTTAAAGAGTGCGTAACAGCTCACTAGTCGAGCGGTCCGGCATGGATAATAATCGGGCATAAACATATTACCGAAGCTATGGATTTATATTTTATATATCTGGTAGGAGAGCATTCTATTTGCGCCGAAGCAGTACTGTGAGGTATTGTGGAGCGGATAGAAAAGAAAATGTAGGCATAAGTAACGATAAAGCAGGCGAGAAACCTGCTCACCGAAAGACCAAGGCTTCCTCAGCCATGCTAATCAGCTGAGGGTTAGTCGGGACCTAACGCGAACCCGAAAGGGGTAGTGGATGGACAATGGGTTAATATTCCCATACTTGCTCACAATAAAAGGGGACGGTTGGATGTAGCTGCTGGAGACTGACGGAATAGTCAAGGCCTAGCCTTCGGGCGAAGCTGCTGTAGTGTAATCTGATCCAAGAAAAGCCGAAGTGAAGCAACCCGTACCAAAACCGACACAGGTGGTCGAGGAGAGAATCCTAAGGTGCTCGAGTGAGTCGTGGCTAAGGAACTAGGCAAAATAGTCTCGTAACTTCGGAAGAAGAGACGCCATCAGCAATGGTGGCCGCAGTGAAGAGGCCCAGGCGACTGTTTATCAAAAACACAGGACTCTGCTAAATCGAAAGATGCTGTATAGGGTCTGACACCTGCCCGGTGCTGGAAGGTTAAGGAAGGTGCTTAGCGTAAGCGAAGGCATTAACTGAAGCCCCAGTAAACGGCGGCCGTAACTATAACGGTCCTAAGGTAGCGAAATTCCTTGTCGGGTAAGTTCCGACCTGCACGAATGGTGTAACGATCTGGGCACTGTCTCAGCCACGAGCTCGGTGAAATTGTAGTATCGGTGAAGATGCCGATTACCCGCAATGGGACGAAAAGACCCTGTGAACCTTTACTATAACTTCGTATTGACTTTGAGTAAGTAATGTGTAGGATAGGTGGGAGGCTTTGAAGCAGGCACGCTAGTGTTTGTGGAGCCGACGTTGAAATACCACCCTTTACTTACTTGGAGCCTAACTTCTTTCAGAAGGACATTGCGTGGTGGGTAGTTTGACTGGGGTGGTCGCCTCCAAAAGAGTAACGGAGGCTTTCAAAGGTACCCTCAGCACGCTTGGTAACCGTGCGTAGAGTGTAATGGCATAAGGGTGCTTGACTGTGAGACCAACAAGTCGATCAGGTGCGAAAGCAGGACATAGTGATCCGGTGGTTCCGTATGGAAGGGCCATCGCTCATAGGATAAAAGGTACTCCGGGGATAACAGGCTAGTCTCCCCCAAGAGCTCACATCGACGGGGAGGTTCGGCACCTCGATGTCGGCTCGTCACATCCTGGGGCTGGAGAAGGTCCCAAGGGTTGGGCTGTTCGCCCATTAAAGTGGCACGCGAGCTGGGTTCAGAACGTCGTGAGACAGTTCGGTCTCTATCTATTGCGGGCGTTAGATGTTTGAGAGGGCTTGATTCTAGTACGAGAGGACCGAATTGAACAAACCTCTGGTGTATCAGTTGTACCGCCAGGTGCACCGCTGAGTAGCTACGTTTGGAAGAGATAAGCACTGAAAGCATATAAGTGCGAAACTCGCCTCAAGATGAGACATCTTTTAAGGGTCGTTGTAGATGACGACGTTGATAGGCTATAGGTGTAAAGACAGTAATGTCATAGCCAAGTAGTACTAATTACCCGTAGATTTATAGCCTATGGTTGCTATATGAAATTATAATATAATAAATGACAAGTTCTTTATGCGCAGCGAAGGTTTTGTCTTTGTGAAAGTTTTTATCGCTTAAAACGCAATAAGCTTAAGGCTTCAGGCCTAATGCTTAAAGCTATATACCTTCTTTAGGGTGGTTTTAGCGGTGGGGCTCACCTGTTCCCATTCCGAACACAGAAGTTAAGCCCACCAGCGCCGATGGTACTGCTAACGCGGGAGAGTAGGCCGCCGCCAGTTTTTATTTTATTTTTAAAAAATCCTTTATCATTGTGATAAAGGATTTTTTTGTTTTATACCCACACTTATCACCTATCATTGATCACTTATGCTGGACAGCATACACTCCAATTGTCACTCCGTAGGAGTCTCAACAAAGTATCATCAAACAATTTTACAGTATCAAACCGTCTGAGTTAAAAAAATCATTAAGACTCTAATAAAGGAGGCTGGATTCCTGCGGAATGACACAGTAGGAAAGAAGCAGGCCAAATAAAAAGAAAGACGCCAGTTGAACCATAGCACAATTGGAAAGGGATGTATGACACTATTGAAAGATCATTACCCCGGTTCAGCCTAAAATTATTCATTGTTACGGCTGTTCATTCTTTGCTTTCACTTACTATCGTTTATTCTAACTATTTGTCACTCCGTAGGAGTCTCATCAAAGCATTAGCTCATAACTTAAGTATTACTTCCTTCTTTCCTTTTTAATGTTTTAAACTCTAATAAAAGAGCTTGGATTCCTGCGGAATGACACAGTAGGAAAGAAGCGACACAAATGAAGGAGAAAGACGCCGTTGGAACTCTCTACCTTTTGAAGCTTTAAACTCTATAAAAAGAGTCTGGATTCCTACGAAATGGCACAGTGGAAAGAAGCAGCACAAATGAAATAGAAAGACGCTATTTACAAGAAAAGTTTTATCTGTTTAGTCTGCTATTTGTAGGATAGAAATCATTTTCCTCTTTTTAAGCTCATAAATTGCTTATCGCCTTATCATTATAAATAGGTCTGCGTGGCTGAAATCTGCTTTATTTTAATCCAAAAGAAATAAAAAACCGCTTCTCTGCAGAAACGGTTCTTATTGATGACATTTTGATTTTTTATCTTACATATCACTGTTCGTGTCCGGGCATTTGAAGTCATCGCTGCAGGTTGCACAAACAATGGTTCCGTTGCAGTAATACATACAGAAATCTGTTTCCGGAAGATTAGCTCCACCTGAAATGTTCTTTAATTGGTTCTTTTGTAGTTTTTTTAGGTTTTTCATATAGTTTTAATTAAAAATTTGTTGTTAAAGTAAAAATAATTAAAATATTTTTAATTATACAATGTGTGGTATATTTAAAAATTAAATTTAATATAGCTTTCTATATTCTTTTACGGTTTAAGACTTTTTTAGTTTTTAATTGACTAATTATTAATATAATAAATAGTAATTTTAAGCTAGCGTTACCCGAAAAGCTTATAGAGTAGGAATACCAAAAACCAATAACTATGAAAAATTTTAAAAAACTTTCAAGAGAAGACAGAAAATGTATTGTTGCGGGAGAAAATTTCCCGGCGTATTGTTTTGAAGGAGGCGGACCGGGAGAAGGAGGATGTTCTGCCGGAGAAATCTGTTCAAATGGAAAATGTGTCCCTTATGTTGGGGGTCCCGGAGGAGGACAAAATCCTGGAGGTGGCGGCGATACTTATACCTGTATCTGTCCATGGGGAACTTTTACACAACCCACTCCTTGCCCCGAATTTTATTGTATAACGGGATAAAAATAAGTAAAATGAATATGTAAATAATAACGGCTGCCTCTATAGAGACAGCCGTTTCTTTTATTTTTTAATCAATCCCAGTTCGATCAATCTTTCATGCAGGAATTCTCCGGCGGTAGTATCTTCGTATAATTTAGGATTGTTTTCATCTACACAGTTCTCAAGTGCATTTAAAGACATGGCACTGATTGGATGCATAAAGAAAGGAATTGAATATCTTGAAGTGCTCCACATTTCTCTTGGTGGGTTTACCACTCTGTGGATGGTAGATTTCAATTTGTTGTTGGTATGTCTTGAAAGCATGTCACCAACATTGATCATCAATTCATCCGGTTCTGCAATGGCATCAATCCATTCTCCGTTGTGATTTTGAACCTGAAGACCTTTTCCTTGTGCTCCCATTAAAAGAGTGATAAGGTTGATGTCTCCGTGAGCAGCTGCTCTTACCGCATCATCCGGTTCTTCAGTGATTGGCGGATAGTGAATCGGTCTTAAAATAGAATTTCCTTCTGCGATCTTGTCATCAAAATAAAATTCATCTAAACCAAGGTGTAATGCTAAAGCTCTTAACACATACTGTCCTGTTTTCTCAAGCATCTGGAATGCTTCTTTACCAACTTCGTTGAATCTTGGAAGTTCTTCAACGATTACGTTGTCCGGATACTCAGTTCTGTATTTTGAATCATCAGACAGATACTGTCCAAAGTGCCAAAATTCTTTTAAGTCTCCTTTTTTGAAACCTTTTGCAGTTTCTTTACCGAATCCTACATAACCTCTCTGGCCACCAATTCCTGGAATCTCATACTTTTGTTTCGTTTCCACTGGCTGTTCAAAAAAGTTTTTTACCTCTCCATACAAATCATCCACTAGGTTGTCATCAAGAAAGTGGCCTTTTAAGGCTACAAAACCAATTTCTTCATAAGCTTTTCCGATTTCATTTACAAATTTCTGTTTGCGTTCCGGGTTGCCCGAAAGGAAATCACGCAGGTCTACACTAGGTATTTTATCCATTTTTAGAAATTTACGAACAGCAAAATTACATTTTTTTTAAATTAAATGATTTTAAAATCATTATTTATAAGTTAAATTTGCTGTATGAAAAAATATTCTTCTAAGAGAAGTATCCAAATACTTGCACATCTTCTTCAGCAGTACGGAATTGCAGATATCGTAATTTCTCCGGGGTCGAGAAATGCTCCTTTGGCCATCCATTTTTCAGAGGTAGATAGTTTCAACTGTTACAGCATTGTAGACGAAAGAAGTGCTGCTTTTGTTGCAATGGGAATGGCGAAAAGTGAGAAAAAACCAGTAGCTGTTACGTGTACCAGCGGATCTGCGGTAGTTAATTATTATCCTGCGGTTACGGAAGCATTTTATCAGAATGTGCCCCTTTTGGTACTTACTGCAGACAGGCCGACAGATTTTGTTGATATATTCGATGGGCAAACGATCAGGCAGAAGGATGTTTTTCATCAGCATTCCTATGGTGATTTCCAGCTTTTGGAAGACAGTAAGGAGAATGCAGAAGATATTAATTTCGATATCATTAAAAAAGCTATCGAACTTTGCTTTGAGAAGCAAGGTCCGGTACATATTAATATTCCTCTGGAAGAACCTTTGTATGAGCTGGTTTCAGAGCTTCCTACTTTTCCTACGGTAGAAAAGACAATTAAGCATAAAGAGTATGAAATTCCGTCCAATCTGATTGCAGAATGGCATACTTCACAAAGAATTATGCTGTTGGTGGGAACAAGAGACTACAGTCCGGAACTGGAAAACCAGCTGACTCAGTTGGTGAAAAACCATTCTGTTGTGGTACTGAGTGAAGCCAATTCAAACCTGCATCATGAAAAATTCTTCAAACATATAGACCGTTATATTTTCAATTTTACAGAAGAGGATTACAAAACATATGCTCCTGACCTGTTGATTACAGTTGGGCAGAATGTGGTTTCCAAAAAAGTAAAACAATTCCTCAGAAGTGCCCGTCCTAAACAACATTGGCATCTGGATGAAGTGTGGCAGCCTGATACTTATTTCTCACTCACAGAAAAGATCGAGGTAAAACCTGAGGTTTTCTTCTCAAAACTGCTGAAATTTATCAATCTGGAACCAAGGCCTTATTATAACCTTTGGGACGTCTTAAGGGATAAAAAAGATGCTAAACACGAACAGTTTTTAAATACAATTGATTTCTCAGATTTTTATTTCTTCAATAAAGCGTCACAAACAATTCCTGAGAATTATAATATTCATTTCAGTAACTCCTCGGGGATCAGATATGCGCAGCTGTTTGATTTTGGGAAGAGAAAAATGTACTGTAACAGAGGAACAAGTGGTATTGACGGATCCACTTCTACGGCAATGGGATTTGCCATTAAAAATGAAAACCCAACTTTATTGATTACAGGAGACCTGAGTTTTTTCTATGATATCAATGGTCTTTGGAACCAATATATTCCACCGTTTGTAAGAATTATGATCTTCAATAATGGTGAAGGCAATATCTTTAAAATCATTCCGGGACCTGGAAATGCCAACCCGAATACATTAGACGAATTTATTGCCACAAAACACCGCAAGAATGCCGAGTCTTTGGCGAAACATTTTGGCTTCTCCTACATTCGGGTAGAGGATGAGCTTACCCTGGACAGAGTTCTTGAGAATTTTTTCAAACCTGATGCGCAGCCAAAAATCCTGGAAGTAAATACTCACGGGAAGAACAGCGCAGATGTACTGAAATCGTATTTTGAATTTATGAAATAAATTTAAAGGTCAAGATATTCTTCACTCCCCGGCAGATTGATAATTCTATCGATAGGATAGATAAACATATCATCAAAATCATTCAATGCATTAATGATCTGGAAATGGGTGAATTGCTTTATATTCTGTAAAGTGATCTCCGTTTCTTTGATCTTTTTATGCTTTAAAAGATGTTGTCTCTGCACACCGTTCAACAGGTAAGTAGAAGGGGTAAACCAGTCTTTTCCTTTTAAAAATAAAATGTTGGAGAAAGAGGTCTCAGTGATATGATTATTTTTAACAATGATAATTTCTTCTGCTTTTGCTTTCATCTTCATTTTATCAAGCTCTTTGCGGTCTTCAAACTTGAATGAATAATCAAAGCTGTTGTTTTCCACCAGCTGAAAGTCCTGTATTTCGGGAATCGCATAAGGAATCATCTGTGTTCTGATCTTTTTATCAAGGTCATAAGCAATTCTCAGCTTGAAAAGACCATCTTCATCATGCTGCAGATTTTTATAGATCTTGGCCAGATCAATACAGTCTTCTTTCCCGAAATGGGAAAATGTTTGGTTGACACGTTTCTGATGTAGATCCAATAGAAAAACCTCCTGATCTTCTACTTTAATGCTTTCAATGAATTGGGACATAGATTTTATTTTTCATTTCCTGATATTCGTCTTCTAATTTGCTCATGTGCGTTATACCGCCTCCGCTTTTGAAATACAATTGATCTTCTTCTTTTTCAATAAAGCGTATCATTACACAGCTGTCTACATTTTGGCCGTCAAACCAACCACAGATTCCCGTGTAATATCCTCTGTCGTACCCTTCCGCATCCAGAATAATTTCCAGTGTTTTAGGTTTGGGAGCTCCTAAAATAGAGCCTGCGGGAAGCAGTTTCTTCATAATACTTCCTACTTTTCCCTCATATTCAGGTTTTATCATCCCTGAAATTTCGGAACTCATTGCATACAGATCCTTCTGCCGGGTTTTGATAAAATCAATCTGTTGGAACTGATCCACCTTTACATCGTCAGCTACCATGCTTAGATCATTCCGGAGGAGATCTACAACCGTGTAATGTTCTGCCTTCTCCTTTTTATCATTTTTAAGAATTTCTGCTGCATTTTCAATAGATGCATCAATGGTTCCTTTCATGGGATAGGTGAAAATTTTTCCGTCAATGATCTTTACAAAAGTTTCCGGAGAAAAAAATACAAAAAAATCTTTATAAAAAACTTTGTATTTCGCATTTGAATGATAAAAAATTTCTTCCAGGGTTAAATTAGTCTCAATACGTGTTTTTCTAGTGTAGTTTACTAAGTAAGAGTTTCCCAAAAGAATATTTTTCTGAACTTTATCAAAGCCGGCCTGAAAGCTCTCCAATGTTTCAGGAAAGGATTTCCAAACTACTTTTTTATTCAGCGCATGAGTTTCTTTTGAGGTTGAAAATTCTTGAAAATCAACAATTAAACCCTGTTTTTCAATTTCATTTTCCTGATAGATTTCAACATTCTCCGAGAGAAAGTCGATGATGAAAAAATAGGGAACTTTCCGAAGGGAAAGTTCGTCCATTTCCATAAATTTTTGATGATTCACTGAAAACATTCTGCAAAAGTACTTATTGATGTTTACTTTTGCATAAATTTTTTATGATGCAGAACAAATATCCTCAGAAACCGGGAATAGATTTTATATTGAAGCAGGCTTTTTTTTATTGGAATAAAACACTCGTTTTTCAGTTGATGTTTTCCATTTTTTACTTTGGAATTTTCCTCACAGTATTTTTCGCCGCAGATCTCAAATATAATATTTTGAGTCAGTACATGGAAACTAGCAAGTATCTTAAGGATGGTATGCAGGCCTATGCTGCACAATATACTAAAATGGTTTCTACTCCGGAATTTCAGAATTTTTCTCTGATGATTGTGGGAACTATGATTTTTCTTTATCCTCTCAATATCGGGTTTTATCAGATTTACAGAAAAATTGATCTTAAAGAAAAGCTGGAACTGGGAGATTTACTGGTGGGATATAATGGACTTAACTTTTTTAAGTACATAGGATATTATATTTTCTGGTTTTTCATTTATATCAATGCTGCCCAGACTATTATTCTTGGAATTGTTTGGGTGATAGCAACTGTATTTGTTGCTCCGTTGATGTTTTTTACCAATAAAAGAATCTTTGAATCCATTTCCCTGAATTTTAAAGCACTCAGAATGTATTTTCTGGAAATAACGGTATGTGTAATCGTTGCCTTTCTATTTAAGTACTTGGGCTTTGCCTTATTTTTTATTGGAGGATTATTTACTTTTCCTTTTTGGAATGCAATGATTTACTCATTGTATAAAACAGTTTTTTCAGAGAAAAGTTAAAATTCATTCGTGTTTAATGGGATTTTTTACTAAAAAAAAGTAAATTTGGTAAAATCATTAAATATTTAAACTATGTCTGAATTTAACGAATTTGATCAGCAGGGCTCTGTACCCAACAGAGAAACGGGATCAATTATTTCTCATGCTTTTGAAATGTACAAAGGCGTTTTCGGTTACGGAATTGTAGCTATGATCATCTACCTGATCGGAGGCTCTGTTATTCAAATGCTTACCGGGTTTGACTCTGCTTCTATGGTGGAAGAAATGAAATCAGGAGGAGATTTTAATTACTGGAGTGCTCCGGGACTTCCTTTATATATGGGAGCATCCAGCCTTTTCGGCCTTTTATTATCTCCCTTGTATGTAGGATTGATCTATATGGTCAATAAATACAATACCAAAAGTCCGATTGAATTTTCTGATCTTTTTATCGGATACCGCCAGAATTTTGTAAACATTTTGATTTATAGTCTTCTTGCGTGGATAATTTCTTCCATTGCTTTGGCATTATGCGTTCTGCCTATCATTTTTGTATATCCTTTCCTTTTAATAGGATATCCGATTCTGTTATTTGAAAATGCTTCAGCTACAGAGGCTTTATCAAAGTCGTTCAATATTGCTAAAGAAAATTATGGAACTTTCTTATTAACCGGATTTTTAGGATTTTTGATTTCTATTGCAGGAATTATTCTTTGTGGAATAGGGATTATCCTGACTGCTCCGTTTATTATGATTGTAATGTACTCTACGTATTGCGCTTTCTTAGGAAAACCAAGACAGATTATGTACAGCAAATAAAATATAAAATACATGATGAATAAGGACAAACAAATAAGCAGTGTTGCGATAAAGCAGATGTCGTTACTGGCCATCATTCTGGTATTGACCGGATTGATCTGCTTTAATCTGGCATTGTTTATTCCCTCGGTTCTGGGAGCGATTACCATTTATGTGGTCTGCAGAAAGTATAATTTTTATCTGCAGGAAGAAAAGAAATGGAAACCGTCACTGGCTGCTTTTGCATTGATGTTTGCAAGTCTTATTGTTCTTATTCTTCCGATCTATTTTATTGCCGATCTGATTATTGATAAACTGGGAAATGCACAGGCTTATATGGCCAAGTTCAATGTTTTCCTGGATAAAATACATGCTTATATTTTCTCAAAAACAGGGTTTGATATTCTGAGCAAAGAAAATATGGCAAAACTGAAAGATAATGTAGGAAAATTTTCTACTTCTGCAGTCAGCGGGACATTCAATACGCTTACAGTTGTGATGTCCATGTATTTTATTCTCTATTTTATGTTGGAAAGACCGAGGCTCTTTGAAAAGATTCTGACTTCTTCCGCTCCGCTGAAGAGAGCAAATATCTCTTTGATCGGCGATAAAATGAGAAAATTAATCATGGCAAATGCTATCGGAATTCCGGTTGTAGCGGTAGGGCAGGGGGTTGTAGCTCTCATCGGTTATCTGATTTTTGGTGCACCGGGAGCAGCATTGCTTTTTGCATTAACGGCTGCCGCTTCTGTAATTCCTGTGGTAGGAACGGCTATTATCTACGTTCCGGTGTGTATTTTTATGATTGCTGAAGGTAATACCGGACAAGGAATTGGTTTAGCGATCTACTGCCTTGTGGTGGTAGGACTTACTGATAATCTTCTACGTTTTACCCTTTTAAAGAAACTGGAAAATATTCACCCATTGAATACCGTATTCGGAATCATCATGGGAATGAATCTGTTTGGGTTTATGGGGTTGATTTTCGGACCTATTCTGATCTCATTGACACTTCTTCTGGTGCAGGTATACAGAAACGAATTTTCGGATGAAGATACTCCTCCGGATCTTGAACTGCCTGCTCAGGATGATATTAAAGAACAATTAATTTAATTATATAAAAGTGGAAGGACTTAATCCCGAAATATTAAAAGAAATCTGTGTCATGAAAATGCCTTTCGGTAAATATGAAGGAACGGTTCTGGTGGATCTTCCCATCAGCTATCTGGAATGGTTTAATAAAAACGGAATGCCAAAAGGAAAATTGGGAATGCAGCTTTCAACGGTTTACGAAATCAAGTTAAACGGATTGATGGATCTTTTGACTCCTATCAGGGCAGCAGTAAGGAATGGATTATAAAAAAATTAAAAAATACCCATTTTAGTATATAGTTTCGGCGGCATCGAAGATGCCGCCGAAATTATTTTATCATTAATCCTTTTACGCTTTCAATGCTGAAATTTCATCTCTCAGCTTGGCAGCTTTAATAAAGTCGAGATTTTTTGCTGCCGCTTCCATTTCTTTTTGTTTCTGGGCAATCATTTTCTCGATATCTTCGGTAGCGTAGGTTGCCTTTGTTTCGGCAACTTTCTGAAGGATTTCTTTTTGTGTATATTTTTCATCAGGGAAGTCTTTGCTTCTTCCTACGAGATTTTCGGATATCTTTTTATTTAATGCTTTTGGCTTCAGACCGTGCTCTTCATTGTACTGCATTTGCTTGGCACGGCGGTATTCGGTTTCATCCAGGGTAGCCTGCATAGATTTTGTGATTTTGTCTGCATACATGATTGCTTTTCCGTTCACGTTTCTTGCGGCACGCCCTACGGTCTGGATCATTGATCTTCTGCTTCTCAGCATTCCTTCTTTATCAGCATCCAGAATGGCAACCAGAGAAACTTCAGGTAAATCCAGACCTTCTCTTAATAAGTTAACCCCAATCAATACATCAAAAAGCCCTAAACGAAGATCCTGCATAATCTGAATACGCTCCAGGGTCTCTACATCTGAGTGAATATATCTCGTTCTGATTCCGAATTTGGTGAAGTACTTGGTAAGTTCTTCCGCCATTTTCTTGGTTAAAGTAGTCACCAGTACTCTTTCATCCGCATCGGCTCTTTTCTGGATTTCTTCCATCAGATCATCAATCTGGTTCAGTGAAGGTCTTACTTCGATAATCGGATCTAAAAGCCCTGTAGGACGGATAATCTGTTCTATATAAGTGCCTCCCGTTTTTTCCAGTTCATAATCTGCAGGTGTAGCAGAAACATAAATAACCTGATTCTGAATAGCTTCAAATTCTTCAAACTTTAAAGGTCTGTTGTCCATTGCTGCCGGAAGTCTGAAACCGTATTCCACCAATGCTTCTTTTCTGCTTCGGTCTCCTCCGTACATGGCATGAACCTGTGGAACGGTAACGTGGCTTTCGTCGATAACCATTAAAAAGTCTTTAGGGAAATAATCAATCAGGCAGAAGGGTCTCGTTCCCGGAAGACGGCCGTCAAGATACCTTGAATAGTTCTCAATTCCTGAGCAATAGCCCAGTTCTTTAATCATTTCAAGATCCAGTTCTGTTCTTTCCTGAAGGCGTTTTGCTTCTAAAGGCTTCCCGACAGAGCTAAAGAAATCAACCTGTTTTACCATGTCATCCTGAATCTCTTTAATGGCGCCATTTAAGGTCTCCTTCGATGTTACAAAAAGATTGGCAGGATAAATCTGGATCTGATCAAAATTATCCTCTACATTTCCAGTAACAGGATCGAAACTTTGAATCTTTTCAATTTCATCTCCAAAAAACTGAATTCTGATTGCATTATCAGTATATGCAGGGAAAACATCAATGACGTCCCCTTTTACACGAAATGTTCCTCTCTGGAATTCATTCAGTGTTCTGGCATACAGTGCATTAACTAGCGAATGGAGAAGTGCAGTTCTTGTCACTTTCTCACCAATGGCGATAGAAATCAAAGATTTATGAAATTCCGTAGGGTTTCCGATACCATAAATACATGAAACAGAAGCTACAATCAAAACGTCTCTCCTTCCCGAAAGAAGGCTGGCAGTTGCAGAAAGACGTAGTTTTTCTACCTCTTCATTGATGCTCAGGTCTTTTTCAATATAAGTTCCTGTGGTAGCAATATAGGCCTCGGGCTGGTAGTAATCATAGTAGCTGACAAAGTATTCCACTGCGTTTTCGGGAAAAAATTCTTTAAACTCCATGAAGAGCTGTGCAGCAAGCGTTTTATTGTGTGCCAGTACCAGAGTTGGACGTTGTACTTTTTGTATAACATTCGCAACAGTAAAGGTTTTTCCGGAACCTGTTACCCCCAGAAGCGTTTGATATTTTTCACCGATCTCTATTCCTTCAGTAAGTTTTTCAATTGCCTGAGGCTGGTCTCCGGTAGGTTTATATTCTGAGTGAAGCTTAAAATCCATAGAAAAGAATGTATACAACAAAAATACGAAAGAAATTATTAGGCTGTATAATGTTTTGAAGGTGAATATTTTGATAATAAAATTTTAACTTATCAAACCTTAATTTTTGATTTTTTGAAGTTGTCTGATTAAGAAAAATTGAAAGCGCTAAAAGTAGCGCTTTATTGTTAGGGTCGGTTAAAAGTCATCGTTGCGGAAACTTTCAATACTGAAGCAATGGCTTTTCCATCTTTCACTGCAGGTATCCATACTGTTTCATTACTGATTTCAGTGACTGTTTTTAAAAGTTCCCGGTTCAGAATTTCATTTTCTCCTAAATGGTTATTGGCATTATTTTTCCATTCGTTGTATTACACCTGATCATAATAATATGAAAATCAATTCATTTTACATTCCTGTAGTAAGCCTTTTTCTTTTTTTATCTTCGTGCAAAGAGAATCATGCGAATGCTCAAAAGACAGGAAATGACGGAAGTGTAGAAACAGAAAACCCTAATTCTGATTACAGGCCGGCATTTAAAGGACAGACAAGAATTAAGGCTGTAAAGTCGACAACAGCCTATAATATTGAAATACTAAATAAAGATTTGGGAAGGCCCTGGGGCATTATCAATTTACCTGACGGAAAATTCCTAGTCACCGATAAGAAAGGGTACATGAATATTGTTTCACCAGATGGAAAGCAGGTCTCCAAAATAGAAGGCTTTCCAAAAGTAGATTCAAAAGGGCAGGGCGGAATGCTGGATGTCGCTCTTGATCCTGATTTTAAAACCAATAGTATTATTTTTTTCAGCTTCTCGGAACCATTTGGAAAAGGAAACTTAACATCTGTTGCGAAAGGCAAGCTTTCGGCAGATCTTAAAAGTATTTCAGAGGTAAAAGTTATTTTCCGTGCAGAACCTTCTTATGATGGAGATAAACATTATGGAAGCCGTCTTGCTTTTGATAAAGATGGAAACTTATTTGTCAGCACAGGAGAAAGATCAGATAAAGTTACCCGTGTATATGCCCAGAAAACAGATAATTATCTTGGGAAAATTTTAAAAATTACAAAGGATGGGCAACCGGCTCCGGGAAATCCTTTTATCGGAAAATCAGGATATAAACCGGAAATCTATGCTTATGGAGTCCGAAACCCGCAAGGAATGGCTATCGATCCCAATGGCAATCTCTGGGATGTTGAAATGGGGCCAAGAGGTGGTGATGAAATCAATCTGATCCAACCCGGAAAAAATTACGGTTGGGGAGATGTAACCTATGGAATTGAATATTCCGGAGATAAAGTAGGACAGGGTATCACTCAAAAAGAAGGAACAGAACAGCCGGTCTATTATTGGGATCCTGTGATCTCACCAAGTGGAATAACTTTTTATACAGGAAATATAGACGAATGGAAAGGAAATCTGTTTATCGGATGTTTAAGCGGTGAGCATATTGACAGAATTGTCATGAAAGACAATAAAGTAGTAGGAGAAGAACGTCTTCTTGCAGATCAGAAAGAGCGTTTCCGGGATGTATTAAATGGAATGGATGGAAATCTGTATGCCGTAACAGATAGCGGTAAACTTTATAAAATTTCAAAAAAATAGGAAAAAAACTGTATCAAAGGTTAATAATTTCACCTTTGTCATTCTGACGAAGGAAGAATCTCATTTATAAATCAATAACATAAGATTCTTCACTACATTGTTGAACTACGTTCGCAGACCTTCAGTCTGTGTTCAGAATGACATTTTGATACAGTTTCTTTTTATTCTCTTAAAACTTAAAATTTAGTCTGGCAAAAACCTGTCTTCCGGAAAATCCCATCTGAACAGGATCAAAAATACCTCCACCTTCTGTGTTTCCATCACTTACCTGAGTGGTTTGCAGGGTAGGATATCTGTTGAACAGATTTTTACTGCCCAGGGTTACATTGAGATTCTTACTAAATTCATAACCAAAAGAAAGGTCTGTTGTTACTTTTGGATTATAAACCTGTTCTGTACCGTCATAACCAATGAGCGTGACCTTATCAAATCTTACCAGCTGAAGGTTTGCATTGAATTTACTGATCTTATAATTGAGGTTTAAATTCACTTTTGTTTTCGGAGCAGAAGCAAGAATAAAAGCCTTTTCTCTTTCGCTCAGGTAAATGTCTTCTTTTCCTGCCAGCTTTTCCGAAGTGTTTACTTTGGTGATTTCCATGTCATTATAGTTCCCTGCTAAAGTAGCCGTCAGCTTTCCGGATCCTATATTTTCATTATAGCTTAAGATAAGATCAACTCCTTTCGTGCGCGTATCAATTGCGTTAGAAAAGAACTGTACCTGATCAATAAACGGATTTTCTGCCTGAACCTCTGCCGGCAGGTCTGCCTGTGTAAAATATCCGGTAAGAACAATTCTGTTTTTTACCTCAATATAATATCCATCCACTGTCGCCGTGAATTTTCCTGTGTTAAAAGTGAATCCTGCACTCCCGTTCACCGATGTTTCCTGTTTCAATTGAGGAATTCCGAGACTGCTTGCCAGTTTGCTGTCATTAGACGCCAGCTGAATAGTCACCAATTCACCTTCCTGAAAGTTAGTAAACTGCTGGCTGTAGTATTTTTGAGCCAAAGAAGGAGCCCTGAACCCCGTAGAAACAGATCCGCGGAAAGCAAACTGAGGAGTAAATGCATATCGTGTAGCAAACTTACCATTCAGTGTACTTCCGAAATCATTATAATTTTCAAACCTTCCGGCAACGCTTATCATCCAGTTTTTAGTCACATCCAGTTCAGTATCTATGTAGGCAGCAAAGTTATTTCTGCTTTTACCAATATCTGTAGAATACCCCGGGAATCCCTGCGAACCGCCTGGCCTTACGCTATTGTCATTTAAAGGGTTGGTAACCAGTAAACTCTCAGGGGTGTCTGGTGTAACAGGATTTCCGTTTTTATCATACATGGTATAGGAGGCCTCTTCTCCTTTAATGATATCAAATTTTTCATATCTGAATTCTGATCCGAAAGCAATATTCAGTCCTTCCAGTACCTTAAATTGTTTCACGGCATTAAATCCTGTTGTATTCTGCAGCAGAGAATGTCCTCCTGCATTAAAGCTTGTTGGAGATTTGACTCCTAAAGTGGCATTAATTGTATTATCGATCTGATAAGTGAATCTGTTGTTGCCAAAAGCATTATAAAAATCTACATCCCAGTCAGCAACTTTGAACCTTATTCCATTGTCAAATGTGAAATCCGTAATGCTGGTGTTTTCAATCGGATTAAATCCTGTAGGGTAAACTTCAGGGATATTACCGTCTGCATCAGGGGTTCTGGTCCATGCATAAGCCTTAGTATTTCTATGTGAAAAACCCTGGCGGGAATAGAATTTCAGACCATCAGACAAAGGAAGTTCAATATTTCCGAAAAAGTAAATATTTTGAGCCTTGGCATCTCCGAAACGCTGTCTTGGAGCTGTGTAAATATCCGGATTTGCGTTTCGTATGGCGTAATCTTTATTAACAAACTCTACTGTAAAGTTTCCAAAACCGCCTTTTGAGCCTATTTTGGTCCCTAAATTTCCACTGAAATCAAAGGTCGTTCCGTCTACTTTGTGATCAGAAACAACATCATTGTTTCCGGGGCTTTTAAAAAGGTTCATGCCATAAAAAGCATTTCCTTCAAAACCTTTGTCTCTGTCATTCAAAATAACGTTGATAACTCCTGCAATAGCATCAGAACCGTATTGGGCGGAAGCTCCGTCACGAAGAACTTCCACTCTTTTTATAGCACCGATCGGAATGGTGTTCATGTCATATCCGGTGTTTCCTCTTCCTTTGGTTCCAAAAAGGTTGATCAGTGAAGACTGGTGATATCTTTTTCCATTCAATAAAAGTAAGGTCTGATCGGGACCAAGACCTCTTAAAGTTGCTGGATCTACAGCATCAGCACCATCAGATCCTGATTGCTTGTTGGAGTTGAAAGAGGGCGCAGAAAATTGCAAAAGCTGATTGACTTCTATCTGCCCTGTAGACTGGCTTACCTGCTTAATGTCGATGATGTCAATAGGAACAGGCGTATTAATCACCGTTCTCTTTTTGTTACGGCTTCCTGTAATGGCTACTTCGTCGATCTTGGATTCTTTCAACGTGTCTTTTATCTGCTGGGCATAAGAGAGGGTAGACACTCCAAGTAAAATGATGCTGATGTATTTTATCTTCATATTGATAATTTGAGTGATGATTTAATCAAAATTATCAATATTTATTTTTATATCCATATTAAATTTAAATATTTAGTATGAATATCTTAATTTAGCATTGATTTGTGATAAATTCGGAAAAATAATAATTAATTACCCAAATTTAATTAAAAATTTTAACGTTAAAAGCTGGTAATGATTCTGTTAATTCCTTCTTCCAAAATTTCCGTGGATGTAGAAAAGCAAATTCTTATATGTCCTTCGGCTCCTTTGCCGAACCACCTTTCTGATCCCGGAACAATGGCTACTTTTCCCTGCTGCAGAACATGCTGGGCGAACTCATCACTTGACATTCCGTTTTCAATCTTTGGAAACAATACAAACGTAGCCTCGGGCAGATTAGGGGTTACAATTTCTGAACGGCTTAATAGTCTGAACGCAAGATCTCTGTTGCTTTGCAAGTGCGTCAGAAACTCTTTATACCAGGGTTTCGCTTTCTCCAGAGCTACGCTTGCTGCAATCTGCGATAAAGTAGAAACACCTTCTATTGTGGAATTGAAATTGGATTTTTCTGTGAAGTCTTCAAGAATATCTTGGTCATTACATAAGATAGCACCTATTCTTAATCCTGCTATTCCGAATGATTTTGAAAATCCGTAAACGGTAAAGCTCTTTCTCTTTGCCTTCTCTGAAACGGAAGAATAGGTATGGAAGTCTTTATCATCATAAATAATATCACTCCAGATTTCATCACTCATTACCCAAAGATCATGAGCCGATGCAATTTCCGCCACTTGTATTAAAACTTCTTTAGAATACACTTTTCCAAGCGGATTGTGCGGGTTGCATAGGCTGATAAGTTTGGTTTTGGAGTTAATTAAAGAAACCAGGCTTTCAAAATCAATGTCTCCTGTTGTTGTATCTACTGGGCAAAGCATTACTTTTCCGCCTACTGTTTCCACTGATTTTTTGAAAAGGAAATCAACAGGATCCAGAATAATGGCTTCGTCTCCGGGGTTAAGAACATAGGATGCGATGAGAAACATTCCCTGAGCAGCACTATTCACTGCCAAAACATTTTCTGGGGAGAAATTACCATGCTTTTCTGTATTAAAATGATCTGCAACGCTTTTCTTAAACTCAGGAAGTCCGGAAAATGGCCCATAGCTTAGATATCCGTCTTTCAGGTATTCAATAATTCCCTGTTCTATTTCAGGAGCTGTTCTGAAATCGGGATCGGCTGCCGTAAGAGGAATGATTCCGTCTGCCAGGGTGGCCCATCTTCCGTTGTAGGCTTTTCTTTTCAGGGCTTCAAAGTTGATGTCGTTATTGGTAAACATATTTATTTATAGGATATAGGTAAAATATTTTCAGTCTGTTGATGGAGCGGGAGTAAAAACTGCTTAAGCAATGTTCTTCCATTATGAATGTGAATCTCTATTTCGGGCTTTCTGCCTGCCTCATATTTATGGAAGACTTTCTGCATGTTTTCTTCTTCAACTAAGTATTTCGTTAATACAAAGGCATCTTTCAGAGCTGAGGTAACTCCCTGGCTGGTAAATGGAATAAGTGGGTGCGCTGCATCCCCGATGAATACGAAATTATCTTTGTAAAAAGGGTTTAACTCTTCCAGTTCATATACATTCCATAAATGTACATTTTTATAATGTGATTTCTGTATAATTTCCGGGACTAAAGGATGCCAGTTTTCGAAAATGTCAAGCATATATTTCTTTAAGTTTTCTGCGGAACATTCACTGATCATATATTTTTGATTATCAAACTGTGAATACCAAAGGATGGTATCTTCAGAAAGCTTGAGAATACCGAAAGTCAGTCCACCTTCCTCGTGGTGAAACTTCATAAAGTCATTATCAATAACATCCGCAATTTCTTTATTCTGAATGATATTGACGACTTCACTTTCTCTTACTATTCTCATGATTTCATCTTGAAAAAGATTTCTTCTGATCCGGCTTCTGGAGCCATCAGAGATCACTGCAATATCAGCGTCAATCTCAGTTCCGTCAGAAAGTTTCAGTTTTCCATTCTGCAGCTCATCAGGAATAATAGTTTCTTCATAAGTTATCTTGCCTGGAGTGAGGTTTTGTGTCAATAAACTGATTAATGCATGCCTTGAAATGGCGAAAACATTGTTCAGTTCTTTTTCTGCGAGAATTTTTCCGGTGTGTGAATATTGGATGTATTTTTTCAGAAAATTTCCATGTTGGAGAAGAAGATCAGGATCAATGATCTGATAAAGATAATCCATTCCTTCTTTCGGAATGAGAAAGCCGTGACCTGCCAGATCTTTCTTTTTTCTCCTTTCGTAAATATGATAATCAATATTGTATTTTTCTAAGTAATTCGCCATGCTTAAGCCGGAAATACCGGCGCCCACGACAGCAATTTTCTTCATTTTTCGGAATAAAGTATTTTTCAGGTTGGTTTTTTAAGTATTTTTTTAATCCTTTAGATCAATACAAAATTAAATTAAAAACATTCACTATTTCAAAAAACGGCTTAATTTAATTTTGATTTCCTGAAAAATAAGATAAAAAGAGTAAGATAAGCCGGATAATAAAAGTATATGTTTGGTTTATATTTATTTATAAAAAAGATTTTTTTTCAATATTTAAATAGCCTTAATTTATTTAAGTGGTAATGTGAAATTAAGATTGTTTTTTGCTTAAAAACGCTTAGTTTTGGTGCATAAAAAAACCGGAAGAAATTCCGGTTTTATGATTAAGCTTTTTCAAGCTGAACAGTAAAGTGTCTTAAGATTTCCGGTTCCCACGTAATCTTGTATCCTTTTGCTATTTCATCACGTCTTTCATATACGTTTCTGATAGCAGCAGCAATATAATCCATGTGGTTGTTGGTGTAGGTTCTTCTTGGAATAGCCAGTCGTACCAGCTCTAACTTCGGATAACGGTTTTCTCTAGTAGCAGGATCTCTGTCTGCCAATAATGTTCCGATTTCTACAGTTCTGATCCCTGCCTCCTTATAAATTTCCAGCCCTAATGTCTGAGCCGGATATTCTTCACGGGATACATTTGGAAGAAAGTTTAAAGAATCGATGAATACAGCATGTCCTCCGATAGGCTTTTGAACAGGAATTCCGTATTCAATTAATTTATTACCCAGATATTCAACCTGAGAGATTCTGCTTTCAAGATAAGCAAACTCAGTAGCTTCATCCAGACCTACAGCTAATGCTGCCATATCTCTTCCCGCCATTCCTCCATAAGTAATAAAACCTTCGTAAATGATGGTGAAATTGGATGCTTTTCTGAAAACTTCTTCGTTACTCAAAGCTATAAATCCTCCGATGTTTACTAAACCATCTTTTTTAGAACTCATAGTCATTCCGTCTCCGTAAGAGAAAATTTCCTTACAGATATCTTTAATGCTTCTGTTTTCCTGTCCTGCTTCTCTTTGTTTGATGAAGTAAGCATTTTCAGCAAATCTCGCTGAATCAAAAAATACAGGAATTCCATATTGGTCGGAAAGGGCTTTTACTGCCTTCATGTTTTCCAAAGAAACAGGCTGTCCTCCTGAAGAATTACAGGTAATGGTAATTAAACAGAAAGGGATGTTTTCTTTAGGATGGCTTTTATAAACTTCTTCCAGTTTTTCAAGGTTAATATTTCCTTTGAAAGGATGAAGATCATTAATATCAAAAGCTTCGTCTATCGTACAGTCAATTGCATGTGCCTTTCTGAATTCGATATGACCTTTTGTCGTATCAAAATGCGAGTTCCCAGGAACTACATCACCTTCTTTTACCAATACTGAGAAAAGGACGTTTTCAGCAGCTCTTCCCTGGTGGGTTGGTAATAAATATTTGAATCCTGTTATTCTTTCAACAGTTTTTTGTAATTGTTCAAAAGAACGTGATCCGGCATAGCTTTCATCTCCGGTCATTAAAGCAGCCCATTGTTTATCAGACATAGCCCCCGTTCCTGAATCGGTAAGCAGGTCAATATAAACATGTGAAGATCTTAGGTTGAAAAGGTTATAATTAGCTTCTTTAAGCCATTGCTCTCTTTCTTCTCTGGTGGATTGATAGATTTCTTCCACCATTTTAATGCGGAAAGGTTCCGCGTACGGTAAATTCATGAGTTAAATTATGTTTTAAATTGTTTGTAAAGAAAATGTGCTTGAAAATAATTTTTCAAAATTCATCAATGTATAGATAAGTCGGAAAAGGGATTATTCCGGAGCCTTAAATATATTTTCATCAGAATGGAATCCGGCTACACCGCCGCTCACAGCAAATTTCATGGCAGAAGCTGCTGTCATTCCTACTACAGGTTTGATGTTTTTTTCTTCAGTAACAATTACCCAGCCCGAGATGGCATACGAGTGGGGAAGATATACCGCAACGTAATTATGCTTATCAACGTCCGACATTTCTTTTTGAGTTAAAAAGCCAATTCTCCAGATTTCCGGATTTTCATTGGTTTTTACCCATACGGGATCGTTGAATTTTTTCTTGTCGCCTACAAATGAAGACATGACGTCTTTCGTAGGAGTATAGATGTGTTTTACTCCCGGAGTTTTCTCCAGCAAGCTGTCCATCGTGTCGAAAAAGAATCTTCCGACTACGAATTTATTTCCTAAATACCCCAGAATAGCCGTAAACAGGATGATAGATACAAATACAAGCCCCGGAATCTGCTTGGCAAGAGAAGGCACAAGGTTGTCAATCGCACTTACAATATACCAGATCACAAAAATAGTAAGCCCGATAGGCCCAATGATAACCAACCCCTGAAAAAAATTCTTCAGGAACAGATTGGCAATATTTTCAAAGCTTGGCTTCTTCAAGGTGTATTCTTTACTATTTTATTTTAACCGTGAATCGTTTCTTTATTTCCGTAGGATTTAATAATGCTGGCCTCATATTCCAGCCATTCTTCCCAACGTTTGTTTACTTTTTCAGGATTTCCCAGTTGTCTTGCAAAGCCGATAAAAGTAGTGTAATGATTGGCTTCGGAAATCATCAGTTCTTTGTAAAAAACTTTAAGCTCTTCGTCTTTGATATTTTCGGTAAGAACTTTGAATCTCTCGCAGCTTCTGGCTTCAATCATTGCGGCAAACAGCATTTTGTCTACGATGAGGTCTTCTCTGCTTCCCTGAATGATAAATTTTGCCAGCTCATTCACGTAATCATCTTTTCTTGCTCTTCCAAAAGTAAAGCCTCTTTTTTTGATGATTTCATGTACCTGATTGAAATGATCCAGTTCTTCCTGTGCAATGGCAAGAAGTTCTGTTACAATCTCAGGATATTCCGGAAGCATCGTGATCAGGCCTATTGCATTGGTTGCTGCTTTTTGCTCACACCAGGCATGATCCGTTAAAATTTCTCCAATGTTTCCTTCTGCAATATTTGCCCACCTTGGGTCGGTAGGTAGTTTCAACTTAAACATGTTGTAAATTTTTTGTAAATTTAAACAAATTGGACATATTTAATGCTTCTGATGTGACAGATTTTATTTTCTATTGAATTTTGTACAATCAGAACTGTCTTTTTTGTAGCATTGCAAATATGAATTAATGATATCCTGTTATTTTACGGTAATAAAAAAACTAATGACTCAATCACAATGATTAGACAATACTATTTGCCCATGCTATTTTCATTACTTTTTACGGTGAAAGGACTACCTGTCTATGGTCAAAATGTAAAAGATTCAGTTGAAATATCTCTAAGACCCTATGCGAGTCTTCGCGGTCATATGGCAGTGTATGACCATAAAATGGAACTTCAGGAAAATGCATCAAGAATCGGAATGGAGCTGAATATCAAAAAAGGAACATTGGGTTTTATTGCAGGCGGAGAAGTGCAGTTAAATATGTTTCGTGGAAGTACCTCATTTAATGTGGATGGAAGCCTTTCCAGTGGATTTGTTTCGATAGAATCCTCACAATCTAGACAGGTTTTCGGTAATAGGCTTGGTTATTTGGGAATTGATCTGGGGAAATATGGAATCCTTACCATTGGGAAGCAATGGGGTGTTTATCGGGACATCACTTCTTACACTGACCGGTTTAATGTTTTTGGGGCAAGAGCATCTGCTACATTTGTCGGAGGTACTGATGGTGGAGAAACCGGAACAGGACGTGCGGATCAGGCCCTTATTTACCGTAACCGCTTTGGAAATCTGTATATCGGAGGGCAGATCCAGGCCAGAGGGGGAAATAATGATCATTTTATTGATGGATTTGGTGGCTCTGTTCAATATAAAATTACAGATGGTTTTTTTGCCGGAGCAGCTTATAACAGGGCTTTTCTGAGTGACCGTCTAATACAGAATGGCGGGGCAATAGGTATTACCGGCCAACCCACTTATTTTTCTTTAGGAGCAAAGTACACCGGGAAAATTTTGGATTGGAGTGTTCTTTTTGTTCTGCATAAAAACGGAGATTTTTCACAGAGTTTTTATCAGAACCCTGGAATGGAGGTAGCTCAATCAATTATGGTATTCAATGCTAAAGGACTGGAGTTTTTTGGAAAATATAAACTTGATAAGTTTTCTATTCTTGCGGGATATAATTTATATGTCCCGGACATAAAAAATACAGAAATAATTTCCGGGCAGTATCATCTGGATCCGGGTTTTAAAAGGAATGATTGTATTGTTGGTGTTTCTTATCACCCCTTTAATTTTGTCCAGATTTATTCAGAACAAAGAATTTCTATGGGTAAAACATCATTGGGAGAAAGAGAAAAAAGTGTTTTTACTCTTGGACTAAAAATTGATCTCTCCAAAACTTTCATTAAAAATTTTGACCTTTAAAAGATATAATTATTATGATTTATTAATGGCTGTGTTTTTCCTGAAGTATTCTAAAAGTCTCCAGCCTGTTTCATCTACTTTTTTCAATCCTGCTGAAATAATGAAGGCTAAAATAATATTAATCCCATAAATAATGAGCATTAAAAGCCTCCATGGCATATTTTCTTTTAGTGGAACTACCAGGAAATAAACGAGCGAAGAGCTTATTCCCTGTGCAAAATAGAAGAAAATAGCATTCTTCCCGATATAGGTAATAAAGTTTTCTTTTGTGATCTTCAGCCGGTTGTAAAGAACAAATAAGGTTACCAGAGAGAATAATGCCCAGATGATATAAGGGATTTTCGGCGGGAATTTATTTCTATTGATTTTGTAGAAAATATCTCCTCCATAGTACCAGAACATCCATATAAGAGCCATTCCTGTAAGTGCATATAGTACAGGAATTGCTTTGGTGGAGATCTTTTTTCCACGCATTTTGTGTCCTGTTAAAAAAACAGCAAGGTAGAAAGCAACATATCCCACTTGTCCTGTTGGGTAATATTCCGGGAAGATATTGAATAGCAAGGTTAGAGCAATACAAAGTCCGATGAACCAATTGATATGTTTCGGGAAGAACCTTAAAATAAGTACACCGAAAACGGTAAGTACATAATAGACTTTTAAATACCAGAAGCTTCCCATTACTACCGGAAACGTGTCGGCATTGGTGTACTGATGAAGATACCAGTTTCCGAGATTTTCCCATTGAGGGTATGCTGAAACACTGGTTGCGGAGTATTTGGATCCAAATGTTGAATAAAAGTTCTGCAGCCATTCCATGGAAAAGAAACTCAGGCCAAACACTTTAAAGAAGTAATCTAAAAAGAACAGGAAAGTCACAAAAATCATATAGGTGATCTGGAGTTTCAGAAGACGATATAATGTTTTTTCAATATTCGCTCCCGAAGTGATTCCGCTCAAAGCATAAAAAAGAGCTACGTCAAAAACAAGCGAGAAAACTCTTACTTCAGCGGGAATATAAAATTGTCCAGACCAGAAAGCGGTATGGATAAATATGATGGAAAGTGTTGCCAGTCCTTTGGCGAAATCAATATAGAGATCTCTGTTCATTATAGGTGGGTTGGAAGTTCTTTGTAATTTTTTCAAAAATACAAACAAATTGATTGTTTAAGACATAAAAGATTTTTTAAACAAAAAAGGGGCGGAACATACTGCCCGCCTCCTTTCTTAAATATGCTAAAAATGAATGTTCTCGTTTATTGAAGATGTTTAAATTCTTCAGCAGAAATTTCTCCTGTCTGAATTTTTCTCAGCTCATCTATATATTGACTCATGTAGGCATCAATTTCAGGATTTACTGTGTTTTTAGCCATCTTATAAGTACCATTTAAAACTCCCTGATAATAATAAAAGAAGTTGTAATCGAAATTGGAGGCATTAAGATCGTACTGGCCCAGAAGGAATCCTAAACGAACTGCTGATCTTCTCTGCGCTGGTGTTCCATGGTGGTTTACATTTGTTGTCTGATAGTCACCGATACTTTGAGCAAACTCATAGGCTGCCGCAATTTCCGGGAAGCTGGTTTTATTGTACCCGTTAGGTCTTCTCAGATAATATCCTGCAAAACCATCTGCCTCAAGCTCGTTTGGTCTGTACGTTGACTCCGATACAGAAGGAAGATTGAAAATATACTGCAGCTGATGTCCGTATTCATGAGCAAGAATCATTGCGTTTACAATATCGCCGCCTTTTGATTTTGCATCATAATAAATAGCGTACCCATAATAGATCTTTCCTGTTGAGTAGGAAATAGCATTGTAGGTTGAATTGAAATTGGACGGATCATTTACAAAACGCAGAGTAGGGGTGCTTCTTCCCCACATGCTTGCAATTCTGGTCATCTGGCCGTTCATAAAATTGGTGTCTGTGGAGTTTTGAAGCCCGGTCAGTAAGACTGAATTGGTGCTCCAGTTGTTGTCTACATAGGAGCATCCTTTTTCAGTAGTTCCCGGCTGATCAACTTTTGCACTCAGTGCTTCTTGTTGAGGTTGAACATTGTTGTCCATTTGGTCATCACTACATGCTGTCAATGAAGTTACAGCAATGGCACCTGCTAGTAAGCAGAGATTAAAGTTTCTTTTCATATATAATATCAATTTGGTAAAACGAATTTATGAAATTATCTCTTAATTGTGAGTACATTAATAAAAAAAATTAATCAAAATAAAGTGAATAAGGTTTTATTTAAAAAAACATTGCTTTGATTGTAAGCTATTTAGAAATTTATATGTATATTTGCACCTCGAAATAACTAAAAATTTATAAACAATGTTTGCAATTGTAGAAATAGCAGGGCTTCAATACAAAGTTGAGCAAGACCAGAAGTTGTTTGTAAACCGTTTAAAAGGAGATAAAGGAGGAAAAGTTTCTTTCGATAAAGTTCTTCTTACTGTAAACGGTGCAATCACTGTAGGCGCCCCAGCTGTAAACGGAATCACTGTAGAAGCAGAGATCCTTGACCACGTTAAAGCTGATAAAGTAATCGTTTTCAAAAAGAAAAGAAGAAAAGGTTACAAAGTGAAAAACGGTCACAGACAATCTTTAACTCAAATCGTAATCACTGGTATTACAGGTTTTGAAGGTGGTGCTAAAAAAGCTGCTGCTAAAAAAGAAACTGTGAAAGGTGAAGTTCTTTCTGACAACGCAACTGTTAACTTTGGTGAAGATCACGAGTTGAACTATCACTTAAAGAAAAACAACTTGTCTCAGTCTAAAGAGAACAGAGAAACTTTAATTACTTTAGGTAAAGCAGTTAAAGTTGAATTAGAAAAGAATGTTCTTACTCATGAAGAAGTTGATGCTGCTATCATTAAGAACATCGATCAATTTAAAGCACTTAATAAATAATCCAGTAATAAAATGGCACACAAGAAAGGAGTCGGTAGTTCCAAGAACGGTAGAGAGTCTCACTCTAAAAGATTAGGTGTGAAGATTTTCGGAGGACAAGAAGCTATTGCCGGAAATATTATTGTTAGACAAAGAGGTACTCAGCACCACCCAGGTGATAACGTGGGAATCGGTAAAGATCACACTTTGTTTGCATTAGTAGATGGTAAAGTAGTTTTCAGAAAGAAAGCAAACAACAGATCTTTCGTATCTGTAGAACCAAACGCATAATTTAAGCGTTTTATAAAAATTAAAACCTCAGTTTTTACTGAGGTTTTTTTATGTACTGTCTCGTCCTGAAAAAGGTTGACTAAAAAACCATAAAATTAGTCACCCTTATGAATCTAAAAAAAACATCGTCCCCTGTCCAAGAATACAGTGAGGCATTCAAACGACAAGTTGTCTCTGAATATGCACAGAAGTTAAGCCCACCAGCGCCGATGGTACTGCTAACGCGGGAGAGTAGGCCGCCGCCAGTTTTTATTTTATTTTTAAAAAATCCTTTATCATTGTGATAAAGGATTTTTTTGTTTTATACCCAAGCTAAGCTTATAAGCAATAAGCAATGAATAATAATTGATAAACGATACATCAATCAACTATGATTGATCAACTATCACTTATCACCTATCATTGATCACTTATGCTGGACAGCATACACTCCAATTGTCACTCCGTAGGAGTCTCAACAAAGTATCATCAAACAATTTTACAGTATCAAACCGTCTGAGTTAAAAAAATCATAAAGACTCTAATAAAAGAGCTTGGATTCCTGCGGAATGACACAGTAGGAAAGAAGCAGGCCAAATAAAAAGAAAGACGCCATTGCAACCAATAACTCCATTGAAAGATAACCACGGAATCGGTATCCCGGACTTCGTTACATCATTTTATAATTTATCATTGATGATTCATTCACCATCCTAGCCCCGATAGGAATGGTTACCCCGCAGCTGGGTTGGAGGGTGAATGGGTTGGAGTGTGGGACCCTGCGGCTTTGCTCAGGGCGGGAGCGCAGGCGCGAGGAGTATGAATGGATAGCGGGAAACAGCTCCTGAAATCTCAAGTGGTGTTCAGTAAACTATTTCCTTCTATTACCCCGTTTTCCTCGAATAAATTCAATAAGTTTGTACCAGTTTTCCAAAAATAATTACAATGTCAGGAAATATTCTGATCATCGATGATGAGATCAAACTCCTTAAATTACTAGGAATGATCCTTTCCCAAGAGAATTTTAATGTAAAAGAAGCTTCTACGGCGCGTTCGGCAATGACGATGCTGGAGCAATATGAATTTGATGTTGTTCTGAGCGATGTTCGTCTGCCTGATGCTTTTGGGGTAGAGCTGGTAAAGGCTATCAAAACTAAATATCCACAGCTTGAAATTATCCTGATGACGGCATTCGGTAATATTACGGATGCTGTACAGGCTATGAAGAATGGTGCTTATGATTATCTGGTGAAAGGAGATGATAATGAGAAAATAATCCCATTGGTGTATAAGGCTCTTGATAAGGTAAAAGACAATAAATCGAGGGTTGTTCAACAGGCTGTGACGAAAGGGTTTAATCAGATAATAGGTAAATCACCACTTATTTTGCAGGCTAAGAAACTGGCTGAAAAAGTAGCTTTAACGGATGCTGCTGTTCTTCTTACAGGGGAAACCGGAACGGGTAAGGAAGTTTTTGCGAGTGCCATTCACGAAGGAAGTGACAGGAAGAAAAACAGTTTTGTAGCGATTAATTGTTCAGCATTCAGTAAAGAAATTCTGGAAAGCGAGCTTTTTGGTCATAAACAAGGTGCTTTTACTGGAGCTTTGAAAGATAAGAAAGGATTGATTGAAGAAGCTAACGGAGGAACTCTGTTTTTGGATGAAATCGGTGAGATGCCAATAGAACTTCAGGCAAAACTGCTCAGAGTTTTAGAAACCAGGGAATTTATCAAAATGGGTGAAACCAAAGTTTCTAAATCTGACTTCAGGTTAATTGCTGCTACCAACAGAGACCTGATAGATGAAATAAAGCAGGGAAATTTCAGAGAAGACCTTTATTTCAGGCTGAATGTCTTTGAGATCATGCTTCCGCCATTAAGAGAACGAAAAGAAGACCTGAAAGCTATTGCCAAGCATTTTATAGATATTTTTTCTCATAAACTTCATCTGACAGGAGTTCAGGTAAATCCTGATTACTATAAAGTACTGGAACGAAACGACTGGAAAGGAAATATCCGTGAACTGAGAAATGCCGTGGAACGCAGCTTGATTTTGATGGATAACAATATCCTTGACGCAGAAAGTCTTCCCCATTATTCGGAAAAAGCTGTTCCTGAAAGTGATTCTTTAAGTATCAGATCACTGGAAAAAATTCACATACAGAAGGTTCTACAGTATACAAAAGGTAACAAGGCAGAAGCTGCCCGTTTACTGGAAATCGGTATTGCCACATTGTACCGTAAACTTGAAGAATACGGATTAAAATAAACCTTTTATCATTTTAATAAAGAGCCTATCATTTTGATAGGCTTTTCTGTTTTTATATAGTTTAGTATTTAGTTTTAATATATTGTTATTCAATTGTTTGGGTGTTTGTTTTTCAGAATGGACTTTCTTTTGGCATATAGTCTTCGAATAAAATATTTAAAAATGACAATTTCAAGAAAAACGTTTAAAAAACGGGAGCACTCGACTTTTAGTCTGCTGATTGTATCGTACGTATTGTTGACTCTTTTAACCCTAATGATTAAAATATGATGCTCATAAGTTTAATTCTGCTTTTTGCAGTATTGTTTTGGCTTTTGTATAAATCAGTTGAATTTTTTGATAGAATATAAATTATGTGGAGTTTATTTTTCCTCTCAATACTTGCCTTTGTGTATATCTGTTATGTTTTAATGAAACCTGAAAAATTTTAATTAGTCATGAATACAGAGATTTTAGGCATTATAGCAATGTTTGCTATCACATTAGTTATCGGAATATTTTTAGGGAAATATATAGCTAATGTCTACGGATACAAAAAGACTTTTCTGGATCCGGTTTTTGAACCCATTGAAAAGTTAATTTATAAAGTTTCGGGAATTAATCCTACACGCCAGATGAACTGGAAACAGAATATGTATGCCATGCTGGCGATCAATCTGGTTTGGTTCATCATAGGTTTCCTTCTTTTGCTGAATCAGGCATGGCTTCCTTTGAACCCTGATGGGAATCCAAATATGTCACCCGATCTGGCTTTTAATACTACCATTTCATTCTTAGTGAACTGTAATTTACAGCATTATTCAGGAGAAACAGGAGTAAGTTATCTGAGCCAGCTTTATCTGATGTTTTTACAGTTTGTTACGGCTGCAACGGGAATGGCGGCAATGGCTGTCCTTTTCAAGGCTTTTAAAGAAAAAACAAGTACCGAACTTGGGAACTTCTACGATTTTTTCACCAAATCAATGGTCAGGATCCTGGTTCCGATAAGTGTAATTGTTGCTTTAGTACTTTCTATTAACGGAAGTCCGATGACATTCGAAGGAAAAGATCACATTATAACACTGGAAGGTCAGAAAGCTGATGTTTCCAGAGGGCCTGTATCTGCATTTGTTGCGATCAAACATTTGGGAACTAACGGAGGTGGATTTTTCGGAGCCAACTCTGCGCACCCGCTTGAAAATCCCAATTATATGACCAATATGACAGAGATGATCGCTCAGATGATCATTCCGTTTGCATTGGTATTTGCACTGGGTTTTTATCTGAATAAAAGAAAACTTTCATGGGTGATTTTTACGGTAATGACGGTCGGTTTTCTGGCACTTACCATTCCGAATATCGTGAATGAAACAGGAGGAAATCCTTTGATCACAAAAATGGGAACAGATAACAGCCTGGGAGCTATGGAAGGTAAAGAAATCCGTTTCGGAAGTGCAGCGTCCGGCTACTGGAGTATTGCAACCACAGTTATTTCAACAGGATCTGTGAACTCAATGCATGACAGTACAATGCCGCTTTCGGGAATGAATGAATTGCTTGCGATGATGATCAACTGCTTCTACGGAGGCTGTGGAGTCGGAATTCTGAACTATTTCATCTTTATCATTCTGGCGGTGTTTATCAGTGGTCTGATGGTAGGAAGAACCCCGGAATTTATGGGTAAAAAGATTGAAGCCAAAGAGATGAAAATCGCAATGATTGTGGCTTTATTTCATCCTTTCTTAATTCTTGCAGGAACAGCTTTAACGGCTTATCTACCAGAATTTGGGGCAAAAACATTGAATAATCCCGGCTTCCATGGTTTCAGTGAAATGCTGTATGAGTTTACTTCTTCTGCAGCGAATAACGGATCCGGATTTGAAGGGCTTGGAGATAATACACCCTGGTGGAATATCTCAACGGGAATTGTTCTGTTACTCTCAAGATTTATCCCGATCATAGGACCGGTAGCCATTGCAGGTCTGTTGGCACAGAAGAAATATATCCCTGAAAGTTCAGGAACATTGAAAACAGATACGGCAACTTTCGGATTCATGACTCTGGCAGTGATTTTACTGATTGCAGCGTTGTCTTTCTTCCCTGCATTGACTTTAGGCCCTATTGCAGAGCAGATTCAATATTTCTCAAAATAAATTTGAACATTAAAAATTAAAATCAATATTCAACCATTAAGGAAGCTGAAAAGTGTAAGGAAACTAGTCTGACACTTACGAAACGTTCACTTAATATTATCCATATCTATCCTTATTATCCGGCAGACCTTGATGGTTACTATTGATTTACAATGATATAAATTCTTTCAAAAAAATGAAAAATCAGTCACAAACATTGTTTCAAAGAGATTTGGTCAACGAAGCGATAAAACAGTCCTTCGTAAAGCTGAATCCGAAAATTATGTTTAAAAATCCGGTAATGTTCCTGGTAGAAATCGGAACCATCGTCATGTTTATCGTAAGCATGTTCAGCCTTACCGGTGATAAAACCCAGGGAAGCTTTTCCTACAACTTTTTAGTATTTATAATTTTATTTTTCACCGTTTTGTTTGCCAATTTTGCAGAAGCTATTGCAGAGGCAAGGGGAAAAGCGCAGGCTGATACCCTTAGAAAAACAAGGGAAGAAACTCCGGCCAAACTGGTACTTGATAACAAGCCGGGATTTCAGGTAGAAACAAGGCTGAAGATGTCTGCTGAAATGACCTTAGGTGATATTTTCCTTTGTGAAGCCGGAGATCAGATTCCGATGGATGGTGAGATTATTGAAGGTCTTGCTACCATTGATGAGTCTGCTATTACCGGAGAAAGTGCACCTGTCATCCGTGAAGCGGGTGGAGACAAAAGTTCTGTAACAGGAGGAACGAAAGTATTGTCAGACAGAATTAAAGTAAGAGTAACCACAAAACCCGGAGAATCCTTCTTAGATAAAATGATTGCTCTTGTAGAAGGAGCGTCAAGACAGAAAACACCCAACGAAATCGCATTAACCATACTTTTAGCAGGATTCACGCTTACATTTATTATTGTTACCCTCACTTTAAAACCTTTTGCAGATTATGCGCAGACTCCGATTACCATAGCGGCATTTATATCTCTTTTCGTTTGTCTTATTCCGACAACCATCGGAGGTCTGCTTTCTGCAATCGGGATAGCGGGGATGGACAGAGCGCTGAGAGCGAATGTGATTACTAAAAGTGGAAAAGCAGTGGAAACAGCAGGAGATATTGATGTATTGCTTTTGGATAAAACCGGAACAATTACCATCGGAAACAGAAAAGCAACTCAATTTCACCCCGCCAATGGAATTCAGCTTGAAGAATTTATTAAAGCATCAGCATTAAGTTCTGTAGCGGATGAAACACCGGAAGGAAAATCTATCATTGAACTGAGTGCCTTAAAAACTGAAGATTTATTGGTTTCCAATCCTACGTATATCGATTTTACTGCAGAAACAAGAACTTCAGGAATTGATTTTGACGAAACAAGAATCCGTAAAGGAGCTTACGATACAATAAAAAAACTGACTGAAAAAGCCGGGAATATCTTCCCACAGGAAACCCAGGATGCGGTAACCAAAATTTCTGAAAACGGAGGAACTCCTTTAGTAGTAGCCGTTAATGAAAAAGTTTGGGGCGTTATTGAACTTCAGGATATTATTAAAACCGGAATTCAGGAACGTTTCCAGAGACTGAGAAAAATGGGAGTGAAAACGGTAATGGTAACAGGAGATAATCCTCTGACTGCAAAATTCATTGCTGAAAAAGCAGGGGTAGACGACTTTATTGCCGAAGCTAAACCTGAAGACAAAATGAATTACATCAAAAAGGAACAGCAGGAAGGTAAGCTGGTAGCGATGATGGGAGACGGAACCAATGATGCTCCGGCACTAGCCCAGGCAGATGTAGGTGTTGCGATGAACAGCGGAACGCAGGCTGCTAAAGAAGCCGGCAACATGGTAGACCTGGATAATGACCCTACAAAGCTGATCGAAATTGTAGAAATCGGTAAACAGCTATTGATGACCAGAGGAACGTTGACCACTTTCAGTATTGCAAACGACGTAGCAAAGTATTTTGCCATTATTCCGGCGCTCTTTATCACTTTTATTCCTTCTCTTCAGAAGCTGAACATTATGAACCTTCACAGTCCTGAAACAGCCATATTATCAGCGGTTATTTTCAATGCGGTGATTATTCCGTTCCTGATTCCGCTGGCGTTGAAAGGAGTTGCTTACAAGCCCATCGGTGCCAGTGCATTATTAAGAAGAAACCTTTTGATCTATGGGTTAGGCGGAGTAATCGTTCCGTTCATCGGAATCAAAATCATTGATCTGGTAATCAGTTTATTCTATTAAAATTAAAAAAATGAAAAATCATATTGTTTCAGCATTCAGATTAACTCTTGTCATGTTGCTAGTTACTGGTATTTATCTGGCAGTGGTTTATGGAGGTTCTAAAATACTTCCTAACAAAGGAAACGGAGAAATTGTTTACAATAAAGGGCAGAAGTTTTATGCCAATATCGGGCAGGAATTTAAGTCTGAAAAATATTTCCACGGTCGTCCATCCTCTGTCGATTATAACGCAGCGGGAAGTGGAGGAAGCAACAAAGGTCCAAGCAATAAAGAATATCTGGAAATTGTACAGAAAAGAATTGATACTTTAAAAATGGACAATCCTGAAATGGGTAATGCTAAAGTTCCTGTAGAATTGGTAACCGCCAGCGGAAGCGGACTGGATCCGGATATTTCTCAAGAAGGGGCTTTATACCAGGCAAAAAGAATTGCAAAAGTGAGAAGTATTTCAGAGGAACAGATCAAAAGCTTAATTAATAATCAGACTGAAAAGCCTTTCTTAGGACTTTTCGGACCGTCAAAAGTAAATGTTCTGAAGCTTAATATTGCTTTAGATCAATTAAAATAATTCAAATCATACAATGATAAAAAGAAGAATTGAAGCCATTAAGATGATTGAAGGAGCTACACAAAAAAATCTACGATTTTAAAATATTTCTCATTTATAATTCGCTGGTAAATCCTTATCTTTTCTTAATAGCTAAATTCTTCTTATACTCTTAAATAATATAAAAATAACGTGAAAAAATATTTAGTTATAGGAGCCGTATTGGGAATGTTTTTCTCAAAAGCCCAATCATCAGATTCATTAAAAACAAGTAATAAAGTGACCTTTTCCGCTTATGCAGAACTTTTTTATACGTATGATTTTAATGAGCCTGGTAATCATATTCGTCAAAACTTTTTGTATTCCTATAACAGGCACAATGAAATGAACCTTAACCTGGGATTGGTTAAAGCCAATTATCAGAGCGAAAATATCCGTGCTAATGTAGCTTTAATGGCCGGAACCTATGCCCAGGATAATATGGCAGCAGAACAAAATGCACTGCGTTATGTAAACGAAGCCAATGTAGGAATCAGATTATCAAAGAATAAGAATTTATGGATTGATGCAGGGATCATGCCTTCCCATATTGGATGGGAAAGTGCTATAGGAAAAGACAATGTTAATCTGACAAGAAGCTTAGCTGCAGAGAACTCTCCGTATTTTGAAACCGGAGCTAAGATTTCCTATACTTCAGATAATGGGAGATGGTTTTTAAGCGGACTGGTATTGAACGGATGGCAGAGAATAGCCAAACCTGAGGGAAACCAGAGTATTTCTTTTGGTCACCAGGTAACCTATAAACCAACTGATAAAATTACTTTGAACAGCAGCTCATTCATAGGAAATGATAAAGCAAAAGAAGATAAAAGAATGCGTTACTTCCATGATTTGTACGGAAGCTTTCAACTGACAGATCAGTTTTCGGCTATATTGGGATTTGATATTGGCGCTGAGCAGAAATCAAAAGGAAGCGAGCAGTATAATATCTGGTATAGCCCGAATGTTCAGATGAAATATCAATTGGACAGCAAATGGGCATTAGCGGGAAGACTGGAATATTATAATGATAAAAACGGCGTGATTATCAGTACAGAAACTCCCAATGGATTTCAGACCTTCGGATATTCTCTCAATGTAGACTATGCCATATTCAAAAATGTAGTTTTCCGCACAGAAGCGAGAGGTTTTACTTCAAAAGACGCCATTTTTGCTAAAAATGATGAATTTAAAAAAGGAAATTTCTTTATAACGTCAAGCTTAGCAGTCTGGTTTTAAAATCGGTTTAGCCACAGAAAATAGTGCTTAAAGTAAAATTAAAAAGAATAAAATCAATGTCATCAGCAAAAGATTTTTTAGAACTGATTCAAAAATCCCGTAAAGGAAAATTCAAAATTTATATAGGGATGAGTGCAGGTGTAGGAAAGACCTTCCGTATGCTCCAGGAAGCGCATTCCCTTTTGCGAAATGGCATTGATGTAAAGATTGGCTATATTGAAACGCATGGCCGTGAAGAAACTGAAGCTCTTGTAGAAGGAATTCCTCAAATTGAAAGGAAATCAGTTTTTTATAAAGGAAAAAACCTTGAGGAGATGGATCTTCAGGCCATTATCAATGAACATCCTGAAGTCGTGTTAGTAGACGAGCTGGCCCATACCAACGTAGAAGGTTCCAAAAATAAAAAAAGATGGCAGGATGTACTGGAAATTCTTGATAACGGAATCAACGTCATCAGTGCTATGAATATCCAGCATATCGAAAGCCTGAATGAAGAGGTAAAGAAAATTACCGGGGTAGAAGTAACAGAGCGGGTTCCGGATAAAATACTGGCGCTAGCAGATGAAGTAGTCAATATTGACCTTACGGCTGATGAGCTGCTGACCCGTTTAAAAGAGGGAAAAATCTATAAAAAAGAAAAAATTCAGACGGCGCTTAGTAATTTCTTCCAGAGCGGACATATTCTGCAGCTTCGTGAATTGGCTTTAAAAGAAGTGGCCACCCACGTGGAGAGAAAGGTGGAAACAGAGATCAAAACCGAAAATTTTAAGCCCATAAAATTCCTGGCCTGTATCAGCAGTAATGAGAAGATTGCTAAAACAATTATCCGTAAAACCGCCAGATTAGCCAGCTACTATAACAGTCCATGGACTGTTTTGTACGTTCAGAAGCCCTCTGAAAATCCGGAAAAAATTGCATTGGACAAACAACGGTATTTAATTAATAATTTTAATTTAGCACAGGAATTAGGTGCCAAAGTAGTCCGCATCAAAGAAAGCAGTGTCCACAACGGGATTCTGGAATATGTGATTGCTCATAACATCACGACGGTCTGTATTGGAAAACCTCACGCCAGTTTCTGGCAGCGAATGTTGGGATACAGCTGGATCTATACCCTTATGAACAGGCTGAATGAAAGACAGATAGATATTATTATTTTATCTTAAAAGTAATGAAACTTAAAACGAAACTTACCTTAGGCGTGGGCCTTTTATTTTTACTGATCGTTCTGCTTTCAGTGATAGGTTCTGTATACATCAATAAATTAAAATCCGATACTGAAAAGATCCTTACGGCCAATTACAACAGCCTGGAATTTTCCAAAAATATGCTTTTGGCATTGGATAATATCAGTACAGACAGTACCGTTGCCATAGCAGATTTTCGAAAAAATAATAAGCTTCAGGAAAAGAACCTTACAGAATTTGGAGAAAAAGAAGCCACTCAGAATCTGAATCTGCATTTCAACAGCTACCTTAAAGCTCCCGATATCAATAAAGAAAAGCTTATCCGTGAAGATCTTTCGAAGATCATGTCTTTGAATATGAAGGGAATAGAACGAAAAAGTGACATTGCGATTATAACAGCAGAAAATGCTACTTTTTGGATCGTAAGTTTAGGTACTGTATGCTTTCTGATTGCTTTTATCCTGCTTTTCAATTTGCCGCAAACCATTGCAGAGCCTATCAATCAATTGACCTTCAGTATCAAACAGATTGCCGATAAAAACTATAGCGAGAGGGTTCATTTTAAAGGAAGTGAAGAATTCAACAGTCTGGCAGATTCCTTCAATACCATGGCGGAGAAACTTCAGGAGTACGAAAGCAGCACGCTTTCCAAGCAGCTGATGGATAAAAAACGGATCGAAACGTTGGTCAATAATATGCATGATGCGGTAATTGGTCTGGATGAGAATCATTTTATCTACATGATCAATGATGAAGCTTTAAAGATCACGAATCTCCATAAGGAAGATATTATTGGAAAAACGGCTCATGAAGTAGCCATCAATAATGATCTGATGCGTGAACTGCTGAAAAATATAGATCATCCGGTAAAAGATCCGATTAAAATTGTCCGCGATAATAAGGAAAACTATTTTGAACAGGATATTATTCCCATCAATATTGTAAAAACAGGAGAAAAGGAGAAAAAAAATATAGGAAAGGTAATATTGTTGAGAAACATTACGCCTTTTAAAGAGCTTGATTTTGCCAAAACCAACTTCATTGCAACCATTTCCCATGAATTGAAAACTCCGATTTCAGCTATCAAAATGGGTGTTCAGCTTCTTGGAAACCAAAAGTTCGGAGAACTGAATGAGCAGCAGCAGGAATTATTGAAAAGTATCAATGAAGACGGACAGCGATTATTGGATATCACTGGAGAATTGCTGAATCTTTCTCAGGTAGAATCCGGAAATATCAGACTGACTATTGGGAAATGTTCTCCGAAAGAAATTGTACAGACTGCTGTAAAGAATGTTGAAAAACTGGCGGAGCAGAAAAATATCTACATCAGCACAGAATATCTTCTGGAAGACAGTGATGCGGTGACCGCAGATTTTGATAAAACCGTCTGGGTAATGAATAATTTCCTGACCAATGCGGTGAAGCACTCTTTTCAGGATGAAAATATTAAGATCGTGGTAGAAAAACTCAATGCATTTATTCAGTTCAGTATTATTGATACCGGAAGCGGAATTGATGAACAATACCACCGCCAGATCTTTGACCGCTATTTCCAGGTTCCCGGAGAACATCAGAACGGGACGGGGCTGGGCTTAGCAATCTCCAAGAATTTCATTGAAAAACAACATGGAGAAATAGGAGTGAAGAGTTCTCTGAATAATGGAAGTACGTTTTATTTCAGACTGCCGGTTTCATAAGGATTATTTTATATTTGCGATAAAAATAGAAATGAGAAAAACGTTAGGACTCCTATTATTCTCAGTTGTACTGAGTATTCAGATCTCTGCTCAGACCTTTACAGTAGAACAGCTTAAAGGATTCAATAAACTGACAATGGAGGAGTTTAAAAAGGAAATGAAACAGCTTCAGTTCAAATTTTATGACAGAACAGAAGGCTTAGGTTTCCTTTTAACCGAATACGAAGCTCCAGACTATAGCTCGAAAATCGGAAAGTTTGAATACAAAGAAGAAAAATATGAAGATCGGATTGAGTTTGAGTTTAATGACAAAAAAGACTATGAGCAGTATCTTAAACTGATATTGACTGCCGGGTATAAAGAAACCGAGAAAGGAAAGATTATCACCAAAGAGCCTTACACAGATTACTACAGGAATAAGGAACATATCAGGCTGATCTTGCCTAATGCAGGAGAGAGTACTCCGTATACTATTATTGTTTTTAAGTAAAGCATCGAGTATGTTTCAAAAATATAAAAAAACCATTGAAAAAAAATCAATGGTTTTTTTGAAAATATTTTTAAATTTTACTGCTTTTCAATCAGATCCAGAAACTGCTGCTCATCCAGAATTTCAATTGTTCCGATATCCTGTGCTTTTTTCAGCTTGCTTCCTGCTTTTTCACCTACTACAAGATAGTTGAGGTTTTTTGAAACTGCAGAAATATTTTTCCCACCATGCTTTTCTACCATTTCTTCTGCAGATTCTCTGGTGAATAATGACAATTTTCCGGTGAACAGGAAAGTTTTTCCTTCCAGAACATTGGATAGAACCTCATTGGTACTTTCTCCTTTTTCAAGCTGTACTCCGTAAGATTTCAATCGCTCGATCATCAACACGTTTTCAGAATTCTGGAAGAAATCAACAATACTCACTGCAATTTTAGCTCCGATATCTTCTACCTGACAAAGCTCTTCTACGGTTGCATTTTTCAATTCTTCAATCGTCGGGAAGTTTTTAACCAGTTTCTTGGCAACCGTTTCTCCCACATGCTTAATCCCAATCCCATACAATACCTTTTCAAAAGGAATCTCTTTGGATTTTTCAATTCCTGTGATGATATTCTGGGCAGATTTTTCAGCCATTCTTTCCAACGGAAGGAGCTGTTCTTTTGTTAAAGTATAGAAGTCAGCAGGATTTTCAATCAGTTTTTCTCTGTACAGCTGTTCAATAGTTTCACTTCCAAGATTATCAATATTCAAAGCTTTTCTGGAAACATAGTGAATCATTCTTCCTACTACCTGTGGCGGACAGTGAAGCTCATTCGGACAGAAATGGATGGCCTGATCTTCAATTTTTACCAGCTCGGTACCACATTCAGGACAATGTTTGATATATTCAATTTCTCTGCTTTCTTCCGTTCTTTTATCTGTGTTTACCCCTACAATTTTAGGAATAATTTCACCTCCTTTTTCTACGTACACGAAATCATGTTCATGAAGATCCAGCTTTTTGATGATATCTTCATTGTGCAGAGAAGCTCTTTTCACAATGGTTCCGGCCAGTAATACAGGTTTAAGATTAGCAACAGGAGTAATAGCTCCGGTTCTTCCCACCTGATAAGAGACACTCTGAAGTTCTGTTTCTACTTTTTCTGCTTTAAATTTGTATGCCATTGCCCAACGGGGAGATTTGGCCGTATAGCCAAGCTGTCTTTGTTGTTGTAATGAATTGACTTTTAAAACAATACCATCAATTTCAAATGGTAGATTATGACGTTCTGTGTCCCAGAACGTGATAAACTCCTGTACCTCAGCCATTGTTTTACATAATTTGGCCTGCTGGGAGGTTTTGAAGCCCCAGCTCTGAGCTTTCTGAAGCAGTTCCCAATGGGTTTCCGCAGGAACTTCATCAGAAATAAACTGATACAATACAGAAGAAAGTCCGCGTTTTCTTACCTCAGCGCTGTCCTGCATTTTCAAACTTCCGCTGGCCGTATTTCTTGGATTCATGAAGGGATCAAGGCCTTCTTCCTCACGCAGTCTATTGATTTTGTCAAAGTTTTTTCTGGTCAGATAAATTTCACCACGCATAAAAAAATGAGCAGGGAAATCACCTTTTAAAGTCAGAGGAATATCTGAAATGGTTCTCACGTTTGGGGTAATCTCATCACCCTGGAAACCATCACCACGCGTAACCGCCTGAGACAGTTTTCCGTTTTCATAAAGAATAGAAATGGATGCACCGTCATACTTCAGCTCAGCAACAAATTCTACAGGATCTTCAATGGTTTTGATGATTCGTTTCTCCCAGTCTTCCAGATCGTCAAAATCATACGAATTATCCAGTGAATACATTCTGAATTTATGCTGAATCGTGGGGAAAACCTTGGTAACACCACCACCTACCCGAACTGTAGGAGAATTTTCATCATAAAACTCTGGGTACCTGGCCTCCAGATCCTGTAGCTCCTCCAGAAGCATGTCAAATTCATAATCTGTAATGGTAGGAGTATCCAGTTGGTAGTAGTTTTCGTTATGCTGGTGAAGCTCTTTGCGGAGCTTTTCTATCTTTTGTTGAATGTTTTCAGACATTGCTTTTCTATCTTTTGAGCAAAAATAACTAAAGTAATTGCATTTAAAAAATAACAGAATAAAATAGTACAGGAAAATTAAAAATGCTTAATATGCTTTAACAGATTGGTTCTGTATAACATAAAACATATGTTTAAACTAATTTAACCTAACGTTCTGATTTAATTAAAAAAATGTTAAAACTTTCTTAAACACCCCGCTCTTAAAGTCAAAATACCTTTGCACATCTGATTGAAAGAAACCTCATAGTGATCTATCATCGTGAAAATCAAAGAGGTTTCCGGGCTAACATCAAAAAATTAATAATATAGATCTTCGGAAGAAATGAAAAAAGTAAAGATTGTACTGGGATTATTGTTTTTAGGGCTTGGGACAATGGCTTATGCCCAGACCACGCAGGCTTCTATTGTAGGGAAAGTTACCGGACCGGGAAGTACGGCTCAGGAAAAAGTGAAAGTAACGATCGTGAATGAGTCCACAGGATTCAGAACGGAAACGGAAACCAACTCAAAAGGGGAATATATTTTTAAAGAAATTCCTCTTGGCGGGCCTTACACGGTCATTGTGAATGATGATAAAAAAGAAGGTTATAATGTCAACTTCGGAGATCAGGTGACCGTGAATATGGATCTGGGAAACGAAAAGACTATTGAGGAAGTAAAAATTACAGGAAACCTTAAAAACAAGATCGGAAACCTGGGAGCAGCTACCGCAATTTCTGCGAAAAACATCAGCATGCTTCCGGTGAACGGACGAAACTTCACCAATCTTACGGAACTGTCTCCGTTAAGCGGAAAAGGAGGAAACCTTTCCGGTCAGCTTGGATCTTCCACCAACTTTACGATTGATGGGATGACCGCAAAAAATCCTACTTCTGCAGGATCAACAACGAGCCGAAGCGGTGCACCATTCTCCATCTCCATTGAAGCAGTACGTGAATTCAAAATCACTACCAACCAATATGATGTTACATTGGGAAGAAGTGGAGGAGGAACAGTAAGTGCTGTTACCAAATCAGGAACCAATAAGTTTTCCGGAAGTGCCTGGGAATATTTAAGAACAAACTGGCTTTCCAGCCCTTATGATATCAGAGGAAACAAAAGAAATAATGATTTCTCCACTTCTCAGTTCGGATTTTCATTAGGCGGTCCGATCATTAAAAATAAACTGCACTTCTTCGTAGCATGGGATCATCAGTTGGATTCAAGACCTTTAGTGATTGCTGATATCAAATCTCCGGATGATGAGAAGAGATTCAACACAACTACGCAGACGCTTAATCAGTTCCTGGATATTGCAAGAGCTAAATATGGAGTAGGAAGCAGCCCGCAATTCGGAACTTTTGATAAAGTGAGAAACTCTGATGCCGGTTTCTTACGTCTAGACTGGCAGATTAATGAAAAGCATTTATTAACGCTTAGAAATAACTTTACTTACGATCTTAACAAAAACGGATTAGGTGATAATACCAATATCAATTTTTTTGAGTCGTACGGAAATGACAAAAATCTTGATAACAGTTTATTATTGACCTTAAGATCAAATCTGAGACCTAACTTAACCAACGAATTAAAGGCGCAGTATCTTTATACTTTCCAGGACAGTTACCAGAACAATCAATTAGGAAAACCTGTACCAAGAGCTATTGTTGAAGGAGTTTCTTCAAGTGCGGGATCTACGAATATTCAGATCGGCGGACACCGCTTTGCTCAGGAAAGCTTCAGAAATAATGTGTTCCAGATCGTAGATAACCTATACTATAATACAGATAAGGTAAAATATACGTTTGGGGCTGACCTTATGTATACAACAGCAAAATCGGTATACGGAAGTGAGGTGAACGGAAGATTCCATTTCCAGGGAATGAGCAATTTTGAGACCATGACACCTTACCGATTCTATAGAGAAGTTCCTTTGGTGGCCGATCCGTCTGTCAGATCAAATATCTGGAACATTGGTCTCTATGGGCAATTCCAGACCAAAGTAGCTAAAGGACTTGATTTAATGGCTGGTTTGAGATTAGATTACAGTGGTTACCCGAAAGCAGAATTCAACCAGAAACTGTTTGATGAAATGGGAATCAGAACCGATAATCAGATCAAATCATTTGTGATCCAGCCAAGATTCCAGTTTGACTGGAACATCAATGAAGGAAATAAAGACTTCCTGAAGTTCGGTGCCGGAATTTTCTCTTCCGACATCAACAATTATATGATCATCAATAACCTTGTATTTGATGGAAAACATCTGGCTACTGTGGATGTAACGGGTAAAGATGTTCCGTTCCCGGATTTCAACAGCTATAGAGATGATTACAATACGGTTCCGTCCCTTTCTCAGAAGCAGATTCCAACGATCAACTACACCGGTAAGGATGCAAAGATCCCGATCGTTTATAAAGCCAATATTTCTTATACCCACTTCTTCAATGAAAGGTTCAGAGCAGGAATTGCAGGATATATGGCTTTAGGTCGAAACAATTACTATTATTACGACAGAAACATGGTGGCCAATCCTTTCTTTACACTGGCTAACGAAGGCGGAAGAGGAGTATTTATCCCTACAGGAGCTATTACCAATAATGCTAATAACAGTGTAAGTTTCGACTGGAAACAGGGAAGAATCAATAATAATTTCGGAAGAGTACTGGAATTGGTGAGCGATGGTAAAGTAAACCAGTTCTCATTCGTAATCGATACAAGTTACCGTTACTGGAAAGATGGAGAAATCACCGCAAGTTATACATGGTCTGATATTAAAGACAATACTTCTTACAACGGAAATGTAGCCAACTCTGCAACATTGTCTACGATGATTCAGAGTGATCCTAGAGATTTAAGAATGACCTATTCTGACAACCAGTTCAGAAATAAAGTTGTGATCTATGGAAACTCTCCTACCATTGCAGGCTTCACACTGGGAATCAGGTATTCAGGAATTGGAGGAACCCGTTTCTCTGCAACAACAGGAGGAAATATCAACGGAGACTTCGTAGATTCCAACGACCTTGCTTTTATCTTCCCGAATCTTACCCAATCTATTTTGGATGATCCACAGGTAGGGCAGGCTCTGAAAGATTATATCACTGAATACAACGGAAAAATTGCAGAACGTAATGGTGGTAAAAATGGTTTCTATGGAGTCTGGGACGTTCGTGTAGCGAAAAAAATTAAATTCGATAAAGTGGGAGCTTTCGAACTTTCCGTAGATATTTTCAATGTTGCCAACCTTCTGAACAAAGAATGGGGTGTAAACAAATCATATGGAAATACTTCTCTGTATAAAGTGACGAAGTTTAATAAAGACACGATGCAGTACGAATACACCAAAAACGTAAGTGGAGGCGGTTTGGTTCCTCTGACAGGAAATCCTTACCAGATCCAGATCGGTGCGAAATACAGTTTCTAACTTTTACCTTTCTTAACCACTGAAGACATAAAAGAAATTGAGCCGGCTATGGTAAATCTCACTTAGCTTTAATCAGTAAATCTTTTATGTCTTTTGGGTTTTATTTTGTAATAACTACCTTTATCAGGAAGTTTCACGACTTTATTTTAATAATTTAAAATTATATTATGAAAAATTTTATCTTAGGGTTAGCAGTTTTAAGTACAGTTATGATGAAAGCACAAACCCAGATTATTGCCCATAGAGGATATTTCCAGGCTCAGCCTCCAACAACAGAGAATTCAATTCAATCATTGGAAAATGCCCAGAAATTAAAAATATATGGGTCTGAATTTGATGTAAGAATGACAAAAGATGGTGTATTGGTGATCAATCATGATGAACACCATGGTAAAATGGAAATTTCAGAAACTCCTTTCAAAGAACTGGAAGCCTTGAAATTATCCAACGGAGAAAAATTCCCGACCTTAAAAGATTATTTAAAACAGGGAAAAAAAGACAAATCTCTGAAGCTGATCGTTGAGATCAAGCCAGCGAAAACTCCGGAAATAGAAAATGAAATCACGGAGAAAACGATCAAAATGATTAAAGATATGAAGCTGGAATCTCAAAGTGAGTTTATTTCTTTCAGCCTTAATATCTGCAAAGAGATCAAAAAACTGGCTCCGTCTTTTAAAGTACAATATCTGAACGGTGAACTGTCTCCTGAGCAGATCAAAAAAGAAGGATTGGACGGTATGGATTACCACTACAGCATCTTCCAGAAAAACCCAACATGGATTGCTGATGCAAAAGCATTAGGGTTAATTACCAATTCATGGACCGTAAATGACGTTGCTGTTTATGAAGAATTGAAAAAACAAGGAATCGGGTTCGTAACAACCAATATTCCTGATCAGTTGAAGAATAAATAGATTTAACATCTTCAGAAATATAGCAACTGAAGGACCTCCTCCGGAGGAGTGTCAAAAATCAAAGAATTTTTGACGGGGTGGTCAAACAAAATTTTTTAACCATCTCCACAAATAACCAAAAATTTATACAGTCTGCCCCTTATAAGGAAGCAGGCTGTTTTTTTTAGGAGCTGAGAACTTCTTTTTGATAATGAATGAAGAAACAGGTGATTGAATTTTGATTTTAATATTCTGTAATTCAGTGGTTTGATTGTTTTGTTTGGTATTATCTCAATGCAAGACAATAAAGGTACATAAATACAGTCTGGAAACCATATTAAAAATACTTAATTGCTTAAGTGTTTGTTTATTAGTTGTTTAAATAGTGTTGTTAAGACTGGATTAACATATGGTTTAATAAATTTTTAAGAAACGTTAAAACTATGTTAAGATCATCCTGGTAATGTCGTTCTAATTTTGCGCAAACAAAAAGGAAATGCGTAAAGAGACACAAAAACTGTTGGTTTTGTCGCTGTTAGGATTAGTCAGCGTTAATCTGGCAGCTCAGCAGAAAGCTAAAAAGGACACCATTAAAGGAATTGATGAAGTAGTTGTAACTGCTTTGGGAATCAAGAGGCACGACAGAGCTTTAGGGTATGTTGCCGAAAAAGTAGATGCCAAAACATTTGAAGAAACCCAGAACAACAACTGGGCGCAATCCATGGAAGGGAAGGTGGCAGGCCTTAAAATCCAGACCGCCGGAGCAGGACCGTTGGGAACTTCCAGAATTACTTTGAGAGGGGAAAAATCCATTATGATGGATCACAACTATGCTCTTATTGTAGTGGATGGAGTGCCATTAGGGAATTCTACCACAGGTTCCGGTACAGCAGCCTATGGAGCAGGTTCCGGCGGCGATGTTCCCATCGATCTTGGAAATGGATTGAACAGCATCAATCCGGATGATATTGAATCCGTAACGGTATTGAAAGGAGCTTCTGCAGCCGCATTATACGGATCACGCGCTGCCAATGGAGCCTTAATGATCACTACAAAATCCGGCAAAACTAAAAACGGAAAACTGAGAGTCACTTTTAACTCTTCCTCAAGCTTTGATTCCGTATTGAAATGGCCGGACTGGCAATACGAATACGGGCAGGGAACACTGGCCACCAATACAGCAGGAAACTTTTACTATTCTTATGGCCTTTCTCCTGATGGACCAAGTACCGGAGGAACCAGTAGTGCTTTTGGTCCTAAATTCGCCGGACAATATTATTTCCAATACGATCCTAACGTAATGGGGCAGAGCAAGGAAAGACAATTGTGGAGACCTTATGAAAATAATATTAAAGGTTTCTGGAGAACAGGTTCTACTTACTCGAACAGTATCTCGGTAGAAAGCTCCAACGAGAAAACCAGCTTCAGATCTTCACTTACTTACCTTAATAACGAGTGGATGATGCCGAATACAGGTTTTGACAGGTTCAATTTTGCCTTATCTTTTGCCCATCAGCTTACCCAAAAATTAAAAATATCAACAAAATTTGCTTATAACACTACTACCAGTGACAACCTTCCTGCGACGGGATACAACAATCAGTCGATTTCCTATTTCATGATCTTCCAGAATCCCAATGTGGATCTGGAGTGGTATAAGCCGATCTGGAAGCCAGGGCAGGAACAGGTTGATCAGATCCATCCGTTCAGTTCTTATATAGACAACCCTTACATGATTGCTTACGAAATGCTGAATGGAGTCAGAAAGAAGACCATTACAGGGAATATCACGGCAGATTATCAGTTTAATAAAAATTTCAGCTTAATGTTGAGGTCAGGAATTGAAATCCTGAATGAAAAAAGAACGACCAAAAGGCCATGGAGTTCTGCCAATTACCTGAAAGGTTTCTATAGAGAGCAGTTTATCAAAAACCAGGAATATAATAACGATCTTTTATTTTCTTATAAAGCAGACTGGAATAAATTCAGTATTTCAGCGTCAGCAGGGGGAAGCATCCGTTATAATGAATACCTGCTTAATGATTATCAGGCCATCGGACTGAAAACAGCAGGAGAATACAGCCTTACCAACGCACTTTCTATTCCGGTTAAATATCCGGCACCCAGAGATAAACATGTAGACAGTGTTTACGGTTTACTTACCCTGGGATATGACAATAAAGTATTTGTGGACGTTACCGGAAGAAACGACTGGAGCTCTACGCTTCCGAAGCAAAACAGATCATTCTTTTATCCTTCGGTGAGTACCAGTTTCATTTTATCAGATATTTTTAATCTGAAAAGCAATAATCTGAACTTGTGGAAACTGAGAGCTTCATGGGCAAAAGTAGGGATTGACAGTGATCCTTATCTTTTGGACAATTATTATACAGCAAGCAACATTACAGGAAGTGTAGTAGCACCTACCACTTTTAATAATCCTACCCTTAAACCTGAGAAAAATACCAATATAGAAGCCGGTATGGATTTCAGCCTTTTCAAAAACAGATTGAACCTGAATCTTACTGCCTACCAGAATTTCAGTGAAAACCAGATCATCCCTGTATCGTTACCCACCGAAGCTGGATATTCCAAAAGGATCATTAATGCGGGAAAAATCCGAAACAGAGGTTTGGAACTTTCTGCCGATATCTTAGCTGTAAAAGGCAAAGATTTCTCATGGAAAGTAGGTGGAAACTGGTCTACCAACGAAAACAGGGTAATGACCCTTCCTGAAGGCTTTGATGGCATTGTTTCCAACGTAGGAGATGTAGTATTCTATAAAATGGAAGTAGGAGGTTCGCTGGGAGATATGTATGGATTTAAATTATTAAGAAACCCGGAAGGAAAAGTAATTTACGGAGACAACGGGCTTCCTGCGAGACCCGCAGATATTGAAAAAGTTGGAAATGCATTCCCTAAATGGAGGGCCGGTCTTCAGAATGATTTCAAAATCAAAAACTTTACGATCAGTTTCTCATTTGACGGTCAGTATGGTGGTATTGCATATTCTCAGTCACATCATAAAATGTCTGAACAGGGTAAGCTGAAATCGACACTTCCGGGAAGAGACAACCCTGGCGGAATGATTGTAGGAGACGGAGTAGTTCAGAACCCTGATGGCTCCTTCAGTCCCAACACAAAAGGAGTACTGGTATCTTCTTATTACGGAGATTATTACAGGAGAGCCAATGTGGAGACCAACAGCTTCAGTACAGATTTTATTAAACTCAGAGATGCAAGAATTGCTTATTCCTTCCCGAAAGAAACCATAAAATCTATAGGTCTGGATGATCTTACCATTGCCATTTTCGGAAAGAACTTATGGATGTGGACCAAGTTCCCGATGTTTGACCCTGAAGTGGCTACACTGGACAATGCAACCATCACTCCGGGAGTGGAAATGGGACAGCTTCCGACAGCAAGAACAGTTGGTTTTCAGTTAAATCTTAAATTCTAAAATTTTAAAAATGAAAAAAATAATCATACATCTGACATTGGCAGTTTCTGTTTTCATGCTTCAATCCTGTGACAGAACCTTTGATGAAATGAATACAGATACCAGTAAAGTTAAAGACCCTTCAGTTGGCAGCCTTCTCGCTCCGATACAGTATGAAATGGGAAGTTATGGCTATAACAGGGCAGATGATTTTACATTTGATATCATGCAGATCGCTTTAGACTTTCCCAACGAAGGAAATTCCTACAGCAGATATTATATGGATGAAAAAAGTGGTAACGGATACTGGAATACTTCTTACAGATGGCTTAAGCAGGTAAGCGATCTTAGAAAATATGCAACAAAAGAACAGAATAATAATTATCTGGCGATTTCAATGGTCCTGAACGCATGGATTGCCTCCAATCTTACTGATGCTTTTGGGGATATCCCTTTATCTGAAGCATTAAGAGTTGAAGAAAATATTTTAAAACCAAAATATGATAAGCAGAAAGATGTTTATATCCAGCTGTTAAATGACCTGAAAACAGCCAACTCGTTATTCAATACCAATCAGGCATTAACGGAAACAGATCTGTTTTATAACGCCAATACAAATAGTCAGACCGGAATTTTAGGATGGAAAAAATTCTGTAACTCTCTGTCATTAAGATTACTGACCAGAATTCTAAGCCGGAACGGAGAAGTGAATGTGTATGAAAGAATTCAGGAAATTATCAATAATCCGGCACAATACCCAATTTTCCAGAATAACACAGACAGCGCAGTGCTGCCACTTTCCGGAATATCTCCTTATTTACCGCCGATCGCCCGTCCACAGGATTTTACAGCGTACAGGGCAGCAGGTGAATTCTTTGTTAATGCCATGAAAGATAATAATGATCCAAGACTGAGCATGTTTTTCACTAAGGCTAAAGCAACGTCAGGAGAAGATCTTGGTTATAAAGGAGCTCCATCAGGATATGCGTTGGGAACATCTTTCAACTATCAGCCTTCCAACCTGAACCAGAACCTGGCGAAAGCACCTTTAAAGATTTTAATCATGACCTATTCTGAAGTACAGTTTATTCTGGCAGAATTGGTTAATAAAGGAATTATTGCAGGAAATCAGCAGACCTATTACGAAACCGGGGTGAAATCTATAATCGAACAATGGGGAGCAACAGTTCCTGCCAATTACTTCAGTAATCCTAAAGTGGCGTATGACGGTTCTCTGGAAAAAATTATGCTTCAGAAATACATTTCCCTGTTTTTTGTTGATCATCAGCAATGGTATGAGTACAGACGTACGAAACTTCCGGCACTTCCAAATAACGGCGGACTTCAGAACGGCGGACAGATGCCTGTGAGATTCATGTATCCTACCGCTACAAAAGTAATGAATGCGGATAACTATAATGCAGCCGTACAATCAATGGGAGGAGACAATATCAATGTGAAAATGTGGTGGAATAAATAATTGTGATTTAAAGATTAAAATAATTTAAAAATTAAAAAAATGAGTATCAATATAAAATACATCATGCCTTGTATGCTGGTTTCAGCAATGGCTTTCTCACAAGCTTCTGTGTCTGGATATGTATATGAAGACAGTAACAAAAACCAAAAGAAAGAAAACCGCGAAAAAGGAATTGAAGGAGTAGCCGTTTCTAATGGTGTTCAGGTAGTTCTTACGGATAAAAACGGTAGATACAGTCTTCCGGTTCAGGAAGATCAGAGTATTTTTGTCATCAAACCTTCAGGGTATCAGACAGCTTTAAATACAAACAATCTTCCACAGTTTTATTATCATCATAAACCCAATGGATCCCCTGCAGATTTTAAATACAAAGGAGTTGCTCCCACAGGAGACCTTCCCAAAGAACTGAACTTCCCGCTTTATAAGCAAAACGAAAACAAAAATTTTGACATCCTTGTTTTCGGTGATCCTCAGCCTTACACAGAAAAAGAACTGGATTACTTCAAAAGAGGAATCGTAAACGAAGTGAAAAATACCAAGAAAAATGCAGTACTGGGAATCAGTCTGGGAGATTTGGTAGGTGATAATCTAAGCCTTCAGAAACCTTATGCAGACGTTATGAAAGAAGTTGGACTGCCTTGGTATAATGTGATGGGAAATCATGATATGAATTATGATGCAAAAGAAGACAAGCTTTCCGATGAAACATTTGAATCGAACTTTGGTCCGGCCAATTACGCTTTCAACTATGGTAATGTACACTTCATCATTCTGGATGATATTCTTTATCCGGACCCGAGAGACGGTAAAGGATATTGGGGTGGATTCCGCGAAGATCAGCTTCAGTTTATTGAAAACGATCTGAAACTGGTTGATAAGAATAAACTGATTGTCATTTCTTTCCATATTCCATTGGAACATAATAATGAAGACAACTTCAGAAATGCGGACCGTCAGAAATTATTTGATTTCTTAAATCCTTTCCAGAATGTATTGCTTTTGTCAGCACATACCCATATCCAGCAACAGATTTTCTATGGCAAAAAAGCAGGCTGGAACGGAATAAAAGAATTACACGAATATAATGTTGGAACTACCTGCGGCGACTGGTACTCAGGAACACCGGATGATGCCGGACTTCCTACCTCAACCATGAGAGACGGAACCGCAAAAGGATATTCTTTCATCAGCTTTACAGACAATCAGTATAAAGTAAAATACAGAACAGCCGGAAAACCGGAAGACTATCAGATCAAATTATATGTTCCGAAAGTAATTCCTTCCTCAAGAACTTCTGCCAAAGTACTGGCCAATTTCTTCATGGGAAGCAAAAAAGACAAGGTAGAATACAGAATAGACGGTGGAAAATGGGAAGAAATGACATATGATGAAACCATCGACCCGAATTTTGCTCTTTCTGTTTTCAAATGGGATTCTACAGAGAAAATTCTTCCGGGAAGAAGACCTTCCAATCCTGAAATGTCAAAACATATCTGGGAAGCGGATTTTCCTAAGAAATTAGCATTAGGAAAACACAAAGTTGAGGTGAAAGCTGTAGACATGTATGGAAATGAATTCTCAGCTTCAGAAGAATTTGAAGTTCAGAACGCCATCCAGATTCCTTAAGCTTTTTATTTTTTTTACTATACCTTTTTTAGATTTGAAACCGGTTCTTATGAGCCGGTTTTAATTTTTATCGAGTTTTACGATAAACAATTAAAAAACTATTAAATCCATGTTTTCGCTGTTTCGTAAAAATGTTCTTTCGTAACTTTGTATCAAGAAAAGTATCATTACTATGAATATAAACGGAAAAAATGCCATCATAACAGGTGGTGGAAGAGGATTAGGAAAAGCTGTTGCACTTGCTTTGGCTAATGAAGGAGTAAACGTTGCCATTACAGGAAGAAACGAGGAAAACCTTAAAATGACGGTTGAAGAAATCAAAAAATCAGGAGTAAATTCAGCATATGCCGTATTTTCTGTAGACAATGAAATTCAGGTAAAAGCTGGAATAGAATCTTTAGCAGAGCAGTTGGGAGGAATTGATATTCTGATCAATAATGCGGGAATCGGAGACTTTGGATCGATCGAAGAAATGCCATCCGAAACATGGGAGCAGGTGATTAAAACCAATCTTTTCGGGGTGTATTATGCAGCTAAGGCAGCTTATCCATTTATGAAAGCTAAAGGAGAAGGTGATATCGTGAACGTAGCTTCTACTGCAGGGCTGAAAGGGGGACCGAATATGTCTGCATACGCCGCTTCAAAAGCAGCCGTAGTATCTCTTTCTCAATCCATGATGGCAGAATGGAGAAAACAAAATATCCGTGTCATCACCTTGACTCCAAGTACAATTGCTTCAGATATGAGCATCCAGGGCGGTCTTACAGACGGAAATCCTGACAAAGTATTACAACCGGAAGATTTCGCAGAATGGGTAAGAGATATTCTCAAAATGAACAGAAGAGCGCTGATCGCTAACGGTTCTATTTTCTCTACGAATCCTTAAGAGATTTAAAAATTTAAAGTTCAGAGTTTAATGTTTAAAGTCTAAAGCTGTTAACAAGAATTCTTCTCATGAACAATAAAATTCAATAGGAGCGGGCTTTTGCCCGCTTTATTTTGTATGTTTCTTAGGCTTTAGCCCAAACTTACAATCTTTCGCATTTTAAAAAATCTACATAGCCTTTAGGATAGAAAAAATAAGTTTCGGCTGAAGCCAATGGAAATTTGTCATGATTTTGAAGACGGGCTAAAACCCGCCTCTATTGAAAATACGATGCAATCATCTGTGTCATCCGTATAATTTGTGGGAGAAAAAATTCACAAATAAACTTTTTTACCACATCCACAATTTAAAAAACATAAAACTCCCCGGTTTCAGCCAAAAATGACTCCATCATTTTTTTAACAGTAATAACATTAGTATTTTTGCAGAAATTATTCACATGCAAAATTATTTAGAATTCAATTTCAAAATTTCTCCATTACAACCCTGGAATGAGATATTAATGGCAGAGCTTATAGAAATAGGCTTTGACAGCTTTACAGAAGAAATTGACGGAATTTTAGGATATATCCAGACAGATTTGTTTCACGAAGATCAGTTGAAAGGACTTCCGATCTTTGAAAACGAAAACGTAAAAATCGAATATTCTTTCGAAGAAATGCCGAACATCAACTGGAACGAAGAATGGGAAAAGAATTTTTCTCCAATTAATATAGATGATAAAGTATTGATCAGAGCAGAGTTCCACGAATCTGTACCGGGAATGCATGAAATTATCATTCAGCCTAAAATGTCTTTCGGAACGGGGCATCACCCTACAACCCATTTGATGATCCAGCAAATGATGGATATTGATTTCAAGGGTAAAAAAGTATTGGATATGGGATGCGGAACTTCCGTATTAGCCATTTATGCAAAACAGCAGGGCGCCGGAGATACCAAAGCTATCGATATTGATGAATGGTCAGTAGAAAACTCAAAAGAAAATGCAGTAAGAAATAATGTAGAACTGGATATTGAACAGGGAACTGCAGAAAACTTAGGGAAAGAAAATTATGATATCATTTTAGCCAATATCAACAGGAATATCCTGATTTCAGATATCCCAACCTATGTTTCTGTATTGAATGACGGTGGAAAATTATTACTTTCAGGCCTTTGCTTCTTTGATGTAGATGATATTCTGGAAGTATGTAAAGAGAGCGGACTAGGGCTTAAAAAGAAGTTGCAGCGTGAAGAATGGGTAAGTCTTCTGCTTGAAAAATAACACACAAAAAAACAAAATACGAATATGAAAGCTTTATGGACAGCTTTACTTTTACTGATGCTGCAGTTTTTTACAGCTCAGGAAAATGAAGTATATGCAGATGGTATCTTTGGTTTCGAAGAAAATAAAACGCAGAAGATCTTTACAGATTGGACCCGGGTGAGATTAGATCCCACAGTAAATGCCCAGATTGTAGATTCACTTCAGACCAATCAGCAGATAATGATTCTGAAAAAAGAAGAAGGCGTTCTGAAATTGGGAGAAAGAGCTGCCAACTGGTATAAAATATCATATCAGAAAGGTGAAAATACAGTGGAAGGATATATTTGGGGGGGTAATCTTTGTGTAGGATACCGCAATAAAAACGGGTACGATTTCCTTTTTGGGCTTTCCAAAACAATTGACAGGAAGAACAAAGAATTCAATGAGACTGAAAAGCAGAATATTGCCGGAATAAAAGTATTGGAAGGAAGTATGCTCCTTGATGAGGTGTATTTTGATACAGGAAAAGGAGAAGAACTGAGTTCAGCATCTTTTAATATTGAAAGCAGCCACAAGCTTCAAAATGTAGAATTTACTCTTAAAGCTTCAGTTTCCGGAGAAGCCTGTGGAATTGCCGGCTATGATCAGTACGTTCTTTTTAAGGATAAAAAACTTATTACTCTTCCGCAATTAATGAATGTAGGGGATGCCGGTGTTTTTTATCACAGTGAAGAATATATTTTTCCAAATGATAAAGGAGGAATTCCCAATGCATTTATCTTAAAAGTGGAAGATATGGAAGTAGACGAGAAAGACAAAGAGAAGAAAAAACATTCTTCCAAAACTTACCTTTGGAATGGAAATACATACAGACTGAAATAAAATCAGAATGTAATTAAAATCCCTCAATTACGGTTGAGGGATTTTTAGTATAATGTCATGATGAAACCCGTTTGCAGATAACCACCATCATATTTATTAATTAGTAAAAACAGCTGTTTGTGTTCCTCTAAAATTATTCGGTTTCAGATATTGATTTGATAGATTGATAGAGATCACTTTCTGCATCAAGGTATAATTTTTTGCGTAAACGGTATTTTTTTGTTTGTACAGATCTATGCTCCATTGAAGAATATTGTGCAATTTCTTTTGAAGAGAATCCTAACCATATCATAGCACAGAAAGATAAATCGGAATGAGAAAGACGAGGATTGATTTTTAAAAGCTGCTGGCAGACTTCAGGATAAGTCTTCTGAAATAATGATAAAAAACCAACACTGTTTTTCTTTGCCAGCTGGATGATCTGCTCATGATTTTCACTGAGCTTTCTTTTTAGAATTTTTGTTTCTTCTTCCTGCTGAAGAATGATTTGTTTGCTTTCTACAAGCTTTTTTTTCTTTCTTTTAATCTGCTGATAAAAATAAAGAGACAATACAGTAATGATTACAAATGAAATCCCTCCATACCATAAAACTGCTTGATTTTTAGCTTTCATTTTTTCTTCCTCATCTTCTTTAGCTATTTTATTGAAAGATAATGTGATAGCACTGCTTAGGTTATTGTATATACTATCATTTAGTGAGGCTGCTTTATTTAAATATTCAACTTCTTTGTCAGTTTTTTTTAGCGCCTTGTACACCGAGGCAAGCAATCTGTAATCATTTAAAACCAGCTGAGGTCTGTCTACTTCTTTTGCCAGTTTAACAGATTGGCTGAAAGCATTAATAGCCTCGTTATTTTTTTTCTGTACCTGCATAAAAATGCCATAATCATATAAGGCTACTGCTGTTTGGTACTTATTATGCTTAAACCTTTGGGTTTCTAACAGGTCAAAGGCTTTTTTAAAATAAGAGTTGGCTGAATCTAAATTCCACTTGTATATTGTATAATGCCTTGCTATATGGGCTATATCTAAAGGATTGGGATCAATTTTCATAGCTTTATGGAGATAGATAAGTGATGAGTCCAGCTGTTGGGTTCCGCTGAAATAAACCGCCCGGGTTGAATAGACATACCGTAAGAAAAAACGGCAGTCCTGATTATCTTTTTTTAATCTTAAAGCATATTTCATGGCTTTTAAATTATAATCTAAAGCCATTTTGGGTAGATTCATTCTGTTATAGACTTGTGAATACTCCTGATTGATTTTACCGGTAAGAAAGCCATCATTAATCTTTTTCGATTTCTTTTCCGCATAGCTCAGATATTCCAGAGCCTTTTTAAATTCTCCCGTCAACCATAGACGATTCGCAATATTGGCATAACCCCATGCTTCTCCCTTAGGATATTTATTCTTAATGGCGGATTTTATAATTTTTTGATTCCAGATGATAAGATCTTTGTTAGATAATTTTGTCCTGAGTTCTTCATTGGTTTTTATAAGTAAAGTATCTATTTGGTGTATAGTATAGCGTTGTGGAAATAGTTTAGAACAACAAAATGTAAAAATCAGGCAATAGATTATCCTGTTAAAGTTTTTCAATGTGTTCATGGCTATAGAATTAAAGATAATACAGGAATGAGATGGATACATGATAAAATAAATTCATTAAGATATAATCTATATAATCTGCAGTGTATTGATTCTTGTCATTCAGCATAATGCCATTTAAAAAAACGGGTGGGACTATTAATCCCACCTGTAGGCATCATAAAGGTTTTTTGATCTATTTGTGCTTTAGAATCAGTAATTTGTCTGCAATTTCAAAAAAAAAAACAAACAAGAAGAATAATTGAATACATCATAAATACATCATTTTGTTTTTGTGCTATATGTAGAGTTGTTTATTATGTTGTATGCATGATGTATGTTAATAGTTTGTAAGCACTGTAGATAGGCTTTGTTATGGTGTGGTTGTTGTGTTTGCTTTTGCGCAAAGACGTTAACAAGAAATAAAAAATAATTTATTAATAAGAGTAAGTCATTCTTTACCTGTGTTTTTTACTAAGAATTAATACTGCAAATCCTACTTTTAAAATAAATATAAAATAGATTTACTGATGAAAAATGAACAATAAATCAAATAATACATCAGAATCATATGGGCTTATACGGTTACAATGAGATATCTTATATAAGCTATACATTGATTTTTTCAACAGGAAGGATAAGTTATCCGGTTAATAAACTTTTATTTTCAATAAATAATGATGAATCCGGATGTCCCATTTCTTTTTTTTCGTTTGAGTAATTGTAGGTATTAAAACAAAGAGACTCACTGTTTCCGAAAGTCTTATATGAGCGCGAAAGGATTCGAAGTTTTGCCGTCCCGATTACAAATCGGGATGCTCTATTCAGTAATTATTGTTTGAGGGAATAAAAACAAAAAAGACTCACTGTTTCCAGTAAGTCTTTATGTGAGCGCGAAAGGATTCGAACCTTTGACCGTCTGCTTAGAAGGCAGATGCTCTATCCAGCTGAGCTATTTTTTGTTGGATGAGCGCAAAGGCGCAAAGAAGATTAAAATTGTGGTGTTTTTAAGGACGCAAGAAAATCAAAGATTTTCAGCAAGATGATGTCTTAATGATTAGTCTCATTCAGAATCATTATTAGTCTTATTAAATTATCGCAGATAAAATCCTTGCGTCTTAAAACAGTAAGCATTTTAAAAAGAACTTGAGACTTTGCGATTTCCAACAAAACAAAGAATATAAAAAAGCTCTGCCAAAAACATCAGCAAAGCTTTTATCAACAAGATTAAATTGTATATAAAGAACTAAATTTTTATTTAGGTCTAAAGTCTTACTCAAAGTTCGGGATAAAATTATTCCGGTGACAGGCACAGTTTTGTGATTTTTATAGGTAACAGTAGATAAGCATAATGACATTCATCATAAATCTGTTATAAAACAGTTTTGAAGTAGTATATTTGTAACAGAGAACAAAATCGGTGAGGTTATTCATTTCCATATTCATCATTTTTACCGTTGCATTACGTCCTGTTTTGCCATTGGTAAATTATGCCGTGAATTATGATTATATTGTGAAAAACCTTTGTGAGAAGAGAAATGTACCACAGTCAACCTGTAAAGGAAAATGCTACGTGGAAAAAGAGCTGGCTAAAACAGAAAAACAGTCCAACAGCTCCCAAACCATAAAGATTGCTGGATTAGATGTTTTTATTTCTCACGATATCCTTTCCTTCTCCGCTCATTTGAATTCGGAATCACTTTCTGAAATTCCCGATTCAAGTTATTTTAATTCTCATTCTTCAGAATATTTTTCAAGGATTTTCCATCCTCCGTTGGTTTAATTTTTATTATAAACTATATTTTTAGTTTGTAAGATGGAACTTTATAAAGCTTTCATTAGTAAACCATTAAAGATGCATTCGATAATTCAAATGAACCATTGTAAGCAATAAGAAATACATCAGTTCTTCTTGAGAATTGTTGTGCTTTTTTCAGACTTGTATATGGTATCATAACTTTATTTAACATTATTAATTTCAATTTAACATTAAAATGAAATCTCCTATAATTTTGACTGCCTTGCTGTCAGTATCATTACTGTCGTGTGCCAAGGAAACTCCTCAGGTAAAGCATGCAAGCCACATGGACTCCTCGGGGAAGAAAATAGAAAATGTACAGGTAGTGAACGAAGAAGATCCTGTCTGCCACATGAAAACTGCCGGATCTATAAAAGATACTGCTGTGTATAAAAATAAAACGTACGGTTTTTGCAGTGTCTCCTGCAAAGGTGAATTCAAAAAAAGTCCTGAAAGATATGCCCAAAAATAAAAAGACCGCAAATAAAAGTAAAGTGATCATACCCATTGCGGTATTTGCATTGCTTTTCCTGGGAATAGGTGTGGGAATGGGGTATTTTAAAAAGAACCTTTATACTGTGATGAAAGTTCCGGACTTTGAACTTACAGATCAGAACAGTAAAAAAGTTACCAATAAAGATATGCTGGGAAAAGTATATCTCGTAGAATTTTTCTTCAGCAAATGTCCTACCATATGCCCGGTGATGAATACCAATATGAAAGCGATTCAGAACCAGATTAATGATCCCAACTTTGGCATTATCTCCATCAGTATTGATCCGGAAAACGATACACCAGCAGCATTGAAAGAACATGCCCAAAGAATTGGTGCAAAATCTCCGAACTGGCACTTCCTGACCGGAGACCGTACCTATATTGGAAAACTTGCGGATCAGTTTAATATCTACGTAGGTGATAAAGAAGATGAAGGAGAAAGCCTGAACCACAGCGGAATGATTGCGCTGGTAGATCAGGAGGGGAATATCCGTTGCAGATACAACAAGGAAAATATGCCTATTCTCTATTATTCAGGACTGAATTATGGAGATCCGGAAGGTAAAACACCTATGCTGACAGGAAAATATCACCCAGATAGAGAAATTCTTATTGAGGATATTAAAAAATTATTGAAATAGGAAAGGGGGGAAGCCGGATGTCTGAAACTGGAAGTTATTCCAGACTATGAAGCTCTAGCAGTTTTTTGAGATGGCTGTAAAAGGAAATAGAAGTTGAAAAAGTTAGGCTATAACATCAATTACTTCCAGCATCGATCACCGACCTCCCACTTAAAAAGAAAACATTGTTCAACCATAAACAAAAAAATTATGAAGATTTTGAAAATAGCTGCTATAACTGCAGTTTTCGCAGCCCAATTTACAATGGCTCAGTTTTCGCAGACGCCTCTTCCTTATGCTTATAATGCTTTGGAAGGAAATATTGATGCCCAAACGATGGAAATTCATTATTCAAAACACGGTGCAGCATATGCTGCTAACTTGAATAAAGCCATTGCTGGAACTCCACAGGAAAAAGAAACTTTGTTTCAGATTCTTTCCAATGTTTCAAAATTGCCTGCTGCAGTAAGAAATAATGCAGGAGGACATTACAACCACGAATTGTTCTGGACGGTTCTTACTCCTCAGAAAAATACACAGCCTTCAGCAAAATTAGCAAAAGCCATCAATGAAACTTTCGGAAGTATGGATGCTTTTAAAGAAAAAATGTCTAAGGCAGGTGCAGACCGTTTTGGTTCAGGATGGGCCTGGCTTTCTGTAGGGAAAGATGGAAAACTGTTTGTTTCCTCTACTCCTAATCAGGACAATCCTTTGATGGATGTTGTAGAAGAAAAAGGAACTCCAATCTTCGGCATTGATGTATGGGAGCATGCTTATTATTTAAAATATCAGAATAAAAGAGCAGATTATCTTACCGCGATCTGGAATGTTACCAACTGGAAAGAAATCAGCAGAAGATATGACGAAGCGATAAGCAAGAAATAATTTGATGAAAATATTGTACAGCATACTTTTTACCTTCTATATGGTGCTAAGACCTTTAGTGCCCGTGGTAGAGTATGCTGTAAATTATGATTATATTGTTAAAGTTCTCTGTATCAATAAAACCAGGCCGGAGGTTCACTGTAACGGAAAATGTTACCTGAGTAAAGAGCTCGCCAAAGCCAATGATTCAGAATCTTCACCTTTTCAGAAACTCAAAAACTCTGGGCAGAAAGTTCTGGATACCTATATTCTGCCGGAGACTACAGAGATCAACACTACTGGAAAAATTTCGTTTTTCAATTTCAATTTTACCTACGAAACAACCTATTATTTCCTGTTTCTTACCCATATTTTCAAACCACCGGTTTTTTAAGTTAAACGATCACTAATTAACCACAAAAGTCACAAAAGCTTATATAAATTAAAAGCTAAGTGTTCTTATTGTGCATAAAATTTACCACTTGATCAACTTAAGTGTAAGAACTTTTGTGCCTTTTGTGGTAAAAAAACGATGCTGTTACAGCCATTCAAATTAATTCAACTTAAAAAATCAACAATGAAAATTTCTCAATTTTTATCACTATTCTTTATTGCCTTTACTGTATTCTCTTTTACAGCCTGCGGAAGCAGCAGGGATGATGACAACCCACAGGATACTACGCCTGGAAAACTTCAGATCAAATTTGAAAACGGATTTAACAATGTGGGAGATATCGTTCTAAATCAGACGGTTCAGACTTCTGCTAACGGACAGAAACATAACTTTTCTGCTTTGAAATACGTCATCAGTAATATTGCATTGATAGACGAAAACGGAAACGAATTTAAATACAACGAAAATAATCCTGACAAAGGAGCTTTTATCGTAGACCAGGCAGATGCGGTAGCCGGAATTGTTTATCTTAATCTGGATGGCGTTCCGAAAAACAATTACAAAAAAATAAGATTTGGATTAGGCGTGAGTCAAAAAGCGTATTTGCTGGGACAGGACGGACAGGCTGAATTCTGGACAAAAGCCAAGCAGAAGGGAATGTCCTGGTCATGGGCTGCCGGTTATGTATTTGTAAAACTGGAAGGGAAATACGGTACAGATTCTCCTTCAAAAGAATTTATGAATCACACAGGAAATATGGGAAATACTGCAGCCAACAATACACCTGATCTGTATCGCGAAATTACACTGAATCTTCCGACAACAGCAAGGGTAACGACAAAAATTCGTCCTTCTGTCCATATTCTGGCAGATCTGAACCAATTTTTGAGCGGAGACAAGACACTTACACTTACCACAGCCAATGATATGCTGATGGGTTCAAACCAGCACCTGGTAGATGTTACCAATAATCTTACAAAAATGTTTAAAGTAGACCACGTTCATAATGATTAATTTTTTTGTTAAAACAATACTGGTTCTGCTTGTATTTGTATTGAGTTGCATTTCATGTTCTGATGAGGTGATTCAGCCATTGGAAAAAGATGAAGCCTACAATCTGGAGTTTCCTTCTTATTTTCCGGAAATGACTTTTGATACATCCATTAATCCGGTGACCAAAAATGGAGTGGAGCTAGGACGAAAATTATTCTATGAAGGCAGGCTTTCAAGAAATAATACCATTTCATGCGGTTTTTGCCATATTCAGGAAAATGCTTTTACCCATCATGGTCATACGGTGAGCCATGGGGTAGACGACAGAATCGGAATCAGGAATGCACCGCCCATCCAGAATATGGCTTTTTTGAAAAGATATATGTGGGACGGAGTGATTCACAATCTGAATGAGCAGCCCATCAGCCCGATTACTGATGTGAATGAAATGGACAGTTCCATACCGGAAGCCATTTCAAAAATAAAAGATGACCAGAAGTATAAAAAACTTTTCAGGGAAGCTTATGGAGACGAAACTATTACCGGAGAAAGAATTCTGAAAGCATTGTCGCAGTTTATGGCTTCCTTAATTTCTGCAGATTCAAAATATGACCGGTTCAGACAGGGAAAAGAGCAGCTGACTTCGGCAGAATCTCAGGGGATGGCATTATTCAATCAGAAATGTGCTTCCTGTCATAGCGGAGAATTATTTACTGATGAGAGTTTCAGAAATACGGGAATGTATTACAATACAGAATTCAAGGATGCCGGACGTTACAGAGTTACTCTTAACCAGGTCGACTGGATGAAATTCCGTGTTCCCAGTTTAAGAAATATAGAATATACCGCACCTTATATGCATGACGGAAGATTTTACACGTTAGAGGCGGTACTTAATTTCTATTCTGATCAGGTAGAAGATAATGCCAATCTTGATCCTCAGCTAAAACAGAACGGCCACATAGGAATTGCTATGAACAGCCAGGAAAAACAATCGATCATTGCGTTCCTGAAAACATTATCGGATAAAAATTTTATATCCAATCCAAAATTTGCAGAATAATTTATAAAAGACATGAAGAAGATTATAGTGATAGTAAGTTTGATCCTGTTTAGTCAGTATCAGGCAAAGATCATCAGAGACAGTGCTTATATTGCTCCGGAAACTTTCAGCAGATTCAATTTTGATGATGACTGTGATGCTTGCGGCTGTGCAGCAGGAAACGGATCTTCCGGCTTTGAGTCATTGTTGAATCCACAGTTTGTCGGAATTAAGTATTTTGCGCAGCATTACAAAGCTAAAGAGAACTTGTTTGTAAAAGACCTTACCCAAGATCAGTATTTCAATACGCTGCAACTTTGGGGGAAAATTCCTCTGACTAAAAAGCTGAGTGTTTATGCGAGTCTGCCATTCCATTTTCATGAAAAGAAAACCATGCAGGGAGATATTAGAATCAATGGAATAGGAGATTTAAACCTGATGGGAATTTACCAGCTGATGAGCTCTAAAGATAATTTCCATCATCTGAGTGGAGGTTTGGGCGTGAAAATTCCACTTGGCAAGTTTGATGAAAAAGGAGCATCCGGTGTCAACCCTAGCTTTCAGCTGGGAACCGGAAGCTGGGATTATCAGGCCGCTTTGAATTATAAGTTTCAGAAAAATAAAGTAGCCGTATTGGTCAATACAGACTATATGATCAAAACAGAGAATAAGAAAAATTACCGTTTTGGAAACCAATGGAACTATGCAGCAACGGGTTTTTATCAGGTTGCAGGAAATGAAAAATCTATATTCTCTGTAAAAACTGGAGTTCAGGGAGAAGTCTACGCTCAGAACAAACAGTTTGATGAGGCACTGCCGAATACTGCTGGTAGCGCTTTGTACGGAAAACTGGGATTTGAAGCCTCTTATAAAAAGCTGAGCCTGGGAAGTGAAGTCATGCTTCCCATGTACACACGCCTGGCGGGAGGAGATATTGAAGCTCAATCAAGATTCAGTATTTTTCTGAATATTGGAATTTAAAAAGAAACCCTTGTTGAAATCATGTTAAAGCTCCTTCGGGAGCTTTAATTGTTTATAAATCATTATTTTAGTTGGGGATTAGGAATAATTATTTATCTTTGCCGGAATTTGGTGAGCCGTAAAAAGCTCTTAAAAGGGAATCCGGTGAAAATCCGGGACAGACCCGCTGCTGTAAGCTCCACACCAAGTTTTTGAAGAATATATCCACTGTTTTTTAATGGGAAGGATTTCAAAAATGGAGTAAGTCAGAAGACCTGCCAGACAATAATCGTTTGACGCTTTCGTGGAATAAAGCTTAGGACATCAATGATTCTGTGCAGTGACAGCTGTGCTTTATCGTTGTATTCTTATACCCCATTAGCGTCTTCATTACCCTAAATGAGCTAATGGCAGCAAAACTAACTACTTCTGCAATTCATAAAGCTGTTTTCACAATATTAGTGTTAACATCTCAACTTGTGTTTTCCCAAACTAAGAAAAAAGACAGTCTTCAGGAAGAGACTATTAAAGGAATCAATCTTTACAAAAAGAATTTTAAAGAAATTATACCTGCACAAACCCTGCAGGGAGAGCAGCTGGAAAGATTAAACAGTCATTCTGTAGCAGATGCGCTGCGGTATTTTTCGGGTGTGCAGATTAAAGATTACGGCGGATTGGGTGGTTTGAAAACCATCAACATCCGAAGCATGGGAAGCCAGCATGTAGGTGTTTTCTATGATGGAATTCAATTAGGAAATGCCCAAAACGGCCTTGTGGATCTGGGAAGGTATTCTCTGGATGATCTGGAAGAAATTTCATTATACAACGGACAGAAAAGTGAAATTTTTCAACCTGCAAAAGATTTCGGTTCTTCAGGATCTATTTATTTACAGCCTAAAACTCCTGTGTTTAAAGGAACAAGAAAAACCAATCTTGTGATAAGAGCCAAAAGTGCTTCCATAGACCTCTTCAATCCGTCATTCCGGCTGGAGCAGAAAATTTCAGACAGGGTTTCTGCCAGTTTCAGTGGCGAATTTATGCAGAGTGACGGAATTTACAGGTTCCGGTACGCGAAGAAATATCCGGACGGACAGCAAGCCTATGATACCATTGCCAAAAGACAGGATTCAGATATTCGGGCAAAACGTTTTGAAACTTCTCTCAACGGAACTTTAAATAACGGAAGCTGGAATATCCGTGGCTACGGTTATATTTCAAACCGCGGAATGCCGGCACCCATCGTTAACGGGCGCTTTGAAGGAAGAGGAGCGAGACTTTCCGATGAGAATTATTTTGTACAGGCTAATCTGAGAAAAAAACTGTTCCCGAAATTTGAAACACAGCTGAAAGCAAAATTTGCCTACGATTATACCCATTTCATGGACACGGTTCGTTCGCAGTCTATTATTTATACCGATAATACCTACATTCAAAGGGAACTTTATCTTTCCTCTTCCAATATTTACTCAATCACTCCCAATTGGGATGTCAGCCTGAGTGGAGATTTTCAGTACAATAATCTGGACGCGAATCTGGATAACTTTTCTTATCCTACCCGCTACACTACATTGGTCGCATTAGCAACAACGTATCAGTGGAACAGATTCAAAATTTTGGGAAGCCTTTTAGGAACCTTTACATTTGAAGAAGTTAGAAAAAATAAAAGACCGGGAGATGCCAGAGAGTGGACACCTGCAGTGTTTATGAGCTATCAGCCGGAAAAAATTCCGGAGCTTACTCTAAGGGCTTTCTATAAAAGAATTTTCAGACTTCCGACCTTCAATGATCTGTATTATACCAATATCGGAAATACTTACCTGAAACCTGAATTTACCAATCAGTACGATGTAGGATTTACCTATCAGAAGAATTATAACAACCGTCTCTTTAAAACATTTTATGCTAAAGTAGACGGTTACTACAACAAAGTACAGGATAAAATTGTGGCAGCTCCGAACGGAAGCATGTTCCGCTGGCTGATGATGAACCTGGGAATGGTTGAAATCATTGGAGCTGATGTGAATGTACAGACTGAAATGCAGCTTGGAAAAGTTATTCTTAGACCGTTGCTTTCCTACACTTATCAAAGTGCAAGAGATATGAGTGATCCTGAAGATACTTTTTACCGCAATCAGATTCCTTATACCCCATGGCATAGCGGATCGTTCAGTCTGATGGCGGATTATAAAGACTGGAGTTTCAATTACAGTGCAATGTACGTAGGAGAAAGATATGACGTGAACCAGGATAACATTCAATACAATTATGTGCAGCCCTGGTATACGCACGATTTGTCTGTTCAGAAAAAATTCAACTGGGCGAATCATCAGTTTAAGGTAAGCTTTGAGATGAATAATATTTTCAATCAGTACTATGATGTGGTCCTCAATTATCCGATGCCCGGAAGAAACTTTAAACTTATTCTAAACTTTACCCTATGAGAAAACTAAACTTTTATTTTTTATTTCTGGTATTAGCTTTTCTTACCTCATGCCGTACAGATGAAATTATTGTCCGTCAGGAAGTGGTGGAAGGACTTCCTTCAGAAAACACAGCAATAAAAGGCTTCTATATGCTCAATGAAGGGAATATGGGGAGTAATAAATGTACCCTGGATTTTTTTGATTACACCAAGGGAACTTATTTTAGAAATATTTATGCAGAAATCAATCCCAATGTGGTAAAAGAGCTGGGAGATGTAGGAAATGATATCAAAGTTTATGGAAGCAAGCTCTATATCGTAGTCAATGTTTCCAATAAAATTGAAGTGCTGGATGCTAAAACGGCTAAACGTATTACTTCTATTCCATTACAAAACTGCCGATACCTTGCTTTCAAAAACGGAAAAGCTTATGCCAGCAGCTACGCCGGACCTGTAGCGATTAACCCGAAAGCACCGAAGGGGAAAGTAGTGGAAATTGATACGGCTTCTCTTTCCATCCAGCGTGAGGTAGTGGTAGGATATCAGCCCGAAGAAATAGAAATTGTGGGAAATACCTTATTTGTTGCCAATTCCGGAGGATATAAAGCTCCCGATTATGACAATACTGTTTCGGTAATTGATCTGAATACTTTTACCGAACTCAAAAAAATAAATGTTGCCATCAATCTTCATCACATTAAAAAAGATAATTACGGTGATCTCTATGTAACCTCAAGAGGAGATTATTATAATGTTCCTTCCAGTCTTTATCTCATAGATGCAGCCACGGGAACAGTCAAGAAAGATTTTCATCTCTCCGTGAGTGAAATGACAATCGTAAATGATAAACTCTATTTCTATGGAAATGAATTCAATTACAACACCCACAGCTATAAAAAGACATTTGGAATCATTGATGTAAAAACAGAACAGATCATTGCCAACAGAATTTTTGATAAAGAATATGAAGATGCCATTAAAACCCCTTACGGCATTGCCGTAAATCCCATCACAGAAGATATCTACATGACAGATGCCAGAAATTATGTATCCATGGGATTTGTGTATTGCTTTGATAAAAACGGACACTTTAAATGGAAAACGGAAGGGGGAAATATACCTGCCCACTTCGCTTTTTTATACAAATAACCAAACTTTAAAAAATGAACAGAAATAGCTTTACTTATTTGAAAATCGGATTTCTATCCTGCTTCCTTGTAGGAGTGATAGCCTGTAAACATGATGATGAAAATGAATTTACATTTAATGGACTTGATGATTCCTATACCATTGAACGTTTAAAGGTTTTGAGTATTCCTACCAATGCTTCAGGATCGGTTACATGGAGTATTAATGACTCTATTATCTCTCAGAATTCAGAACTTGAATTCATCAGTCCTACTGCAGATGCTTATCCTTTGACTTTGAAGATTAACAATAAAGGAAACGAGCAGGTTTTTCATTCTAAAATAATCGTTACCAAAGAAAAAACACCTTACAGTAAATATATTTCTAAAGTATTAGAGTTCCGTCCTGCCGTAGGGCAGTTTATGAACGAAATTCCGGAATATCTACCAGGAAATACTACCGCGAATATGCTTCAGAAAGCCAACGAATCGTTGGTAGGAGGTAATTCCACCATGATCAGTCTTGGTGGCTATGGCGGATATGTAGTGTTTGGTTTTGATCATACGATTCCCAATCTGAATGGACGTGATTTTAAAGTACTGGGAAATGCATTCTTTGGAAATGATGCTGCGGATCAACGTTCAGGATCTTGCGAACCGGGAATTATTATGGTTGCCTACGACAGAAATAAAAATGGAAAGCCGGATAATGATGAATGGTACGAAATTGCAGGCAGTGAATATTTTAAAAATGCTACCGTAAAAGATTACAGCATAACTTATTTTAAGCCTGACGAAAATAAAACACCTGTAGCCGGAACTGAATTCTGGCAGACCGATGTTGAATATATCAAGTGGAGTGACAACCTCGGAAATCAGGGGTTTAAAACAAAAAATACATTTCACGTACAAAGCTATTATCCCTTATGGTTTACCGAAAGTTCTTACGGGTTTTCTGGAACAAGACTGGCAAATAATTTCTACGATCAGAACGGGGACGGATCCTATTGGGTAGGAAAATCATATGAGTTCGGATATGCAGACAATGCTCCGAATAATGATGAAGCTTCCAATATTGATATTTCATGGGCGGTAGACAGAAGTGGAAAATATGTAAAACTTCCGGGCGTAGACTTTATGAAAATATATACAGGAGTCAATCAGGAAGCCGGATGGCTGGGAGAAGTTTCTACAGAAGTGGCAGGAGCTTACGATTTACATTTCAAATAATAATACAATCTATTTAAATTAATAAAAAATGAAAAAGTTTTATCTTTTTATGATGCTTTTTCTGTTCGCATGCGTATCGAATGCACAGATAAAAGTTCAGGGCGTACCCAGAAATGATATTTCAGGGATCAGCAAGCTTAATACCACTACCATCAGTTTTGCTGATATTCAGTATTGGGTAGGGTCGGGAACCAATCAGGCTGCTTTTGTAGTACAGTGGAACGACGGTAAAAATCCTGATGCGGTGGTTTGGGGATTCAAATGGAACGGAAGTGCTACCGGAGAAGATATGCTGAAAGCTATTGCTAAAGCAGACCACAGATTATATACGTTGCTTTATCAGGGAACACAATTTGGATCAGCAGTCGGAGGGATTGGATTTGATCTGAACGGTCAGGGGACCAATGCCCTGATCAAAAGCGGAAATACCACTTATCCGTTATATCCGGTCAATGGTTTTGTCAATACGACAGCTTATGATTTCGACAGCTACACCATTGTAGATGCTGCAAACGATCACTGGCAGTCAGGTTGGACCGTGAACGGATATTGGGCGTACTGGGTAAAGAATCCGACGGATGCAGATTTCGGATATTCCAGTGTTGGAGCTTCCTCACGTGCATTGCAAAATGGTTCCTGGGATGTATGGAATTTCAATGTAGGATTTAATGAAACACCTGTTTCTTCTACCATGACTCCGGTTTCTCCATATGTAGCTTCTACAAATTATACCAACGGATATTTTATGGTGAACGAAGAATGGTTTGGTCATACCAACGGTTCTGTAAACTTCATTGATAATAACGGCCAGATCAATTACCGTGTGTACAGTAATGCCAATAATAATCAGGCTTTCGGGGCAACGACACAGTACGGAACAATTTATGGTGATAAATTTTACTTCGTATCAAAGCAGGCTGCTGATGGGGGAGATACTCAATATACTCCCGGCGGAAGACTGGTTGTAGCCAATGCACAGACTATGCAGAAAATTGCTGGTTTTAATAACATCGGAGGCGGTGACGGAAGATCATTTGTAGGCGTTAATGAACATAAAGGATATATCGGTACTTCCACCGGTATCGTTCTTTTTAATATTGATAATTTACAGGTTGGTAATTTAATTACCGGAACAGGTGGAAATGGGCAGATCGGAAATATGATCCGTACTTCACAATATGTTTTTGCCGTAAAACAGGGAGTAGGAATTTTAGTGATTAATCCTAATACCGATACGATAGTGAGTACTATTGCAGGAGGGTTCTACTCGGTGGTTCAGGCTAAAGACGGAAGTGTATGGGGAATTCAGGACCAGAAGCTGATCAGCATTAATCCTACCACTTTTGCAACACAGATCTACAATATCCCAACTACAAAGTATATCGGAGACTGGGGCGCATGGAATGCCGGAAGATTCACAGCAAGTAACAAAGAAAATGCTTTATATTGGATCAATTCAATAAGCAGCTGGAGCTCAGGAACACAGATTGTGAGATTTGATGTTACAACGAAAACATTTAACGAAAACTTTGCTGCAATTCCAGGACAAACAGGTCAGTTTAAACAAATTCCGTACGGAGCGGCTCTTCGTGTAAACCCTGTTACCGGAGAGTTGGTTCTGAATACCACAGAAAGCGGATATGGAGCACACTACCAGAAAAACTGGGTTCATACCTACGATATGACCGGGGCCCTTATCAATACAAAAACTCTGAACGACTACTATTGGTTCCCTTCGCTGACGGTATTTACCAATAACTCAGTTCCTGTTGTAAGTAATGTTTTCCCTTCACAGGTTACTGCAGGAAACACAACGACAATTGATCTGAAATCAATAGTTTCTGATGCCGATAATATGACGGTATCTGTTGTAAAAACTGTAAAATCAAACAGCAATCCTACCACGGTCTCTGCTGTAATTAATAATAATGATGAGCTGGTTCTGACACCGCTTGTTTCAGGTATATCTGATATTGTGATCAGCTTTAACTCAAACGGTAAATTGATTGAAAAAACACTTACAGTAAACAGTACTGCTTCAACATTAGCAACTGCTGAGGTTAAGAAGCTTGAGTTTGGCATCTATCCAAATCCTGTAACAGATATTCTTACGATTAAAACGCAGGAGAAAATTCAGAATGTTTCTCTTTACGATGCTTCAGGCAGAGTAATCAATGTACAGCTGAACAATGGTCAGATTAATGTAAGTGCACTTCCAAAGGGTATTTATATTGTAAAAGCTGTAACCGATAAAGCGGTATATCAGCAGAAATTAATCAAAAACTAATACTATTGCAGATAGTAATCTTGTTATTTTAACCCCTGATCAATTTTGGTCAGGGGTTTTTATTGACCAATCAATAGGGGATGATATAAAAAACCCGGCAAGCTTTTAAAGCTTGCCGGGTTCATTCTGTTGTATATCTTCTTTATTTGATAATCACTTTTTTAGAGTATTTTTTTCCTTCTTTTGTCTGAAGTTTCATAATATATACCCCTTGTGGCTGTTTGGTATCAAAAGTATTTGATGTCAGCTTGGAACGGAATACTTCTTTCCCTGAAGTATTGGTTAAAGTAACTTCGGAACCTTCTGCAGAAACATTTTTGTCAAGAGTGAACTGCCCATCCTGGCTGTGAGCCATGAAATTGATGAAAGGATCTTTGTACTGGTAAGCATAGTATACTCTAAGCTCTCCACCGATATTCAATAATCCGGAATTCACATTTATTTTAATGCGGTCAAAAGGGATGTTCATCGTCATCTCTATTTCCCCTTTGCTTGGATCTCCGCTTCCAAGAGTGATCAGTTTTGTGGCAAGACTTGTGTAATCGTTATTGGAAACATCTCCATTAAATGTTTCAATAGATACCCCGCCCAATAGCTGTGCAGATAGAGGAGTTCCGTTTGAACCTATCGCAAGAACAAGTTTATTGGTATTGTTCGCAATATTGGTAGTTGGGAAAATCAATGTCTGTTCTGTTCTTGCAAGAAGCCCCACTGAAACCTGTAGAGTAGAATAGTCATTCTCGTTGCTCCCTACAGCATTCTGAGGATTCAATACACCACAACCCAGGCATACTCCTAGCACCTGATTGGTCTGGCTGCTTGCGTAGGTTTTTACGATCTGAGCAAAAGACATTGTGCTGGTTAAAAATAGGAATGATGCCAAAACTGCAGCTTTCATCGTGCGTTGGCTCAATAATAAATAAGTTTTCATATGTAGAAAATTTTGGATTTTAGTTTTTTTTGTAAATTTATAAATAAAATAATTATGTTGCTTATTTTATTTCATAATTATGTGATTTGTTAATAATTTATTGATATTTGCAATTAATGATTTATTATTATTTAATGGGGTGAATGCTTGTAGTTGCTTGAAAATGAATGTAAAAAATATGGCAAGCTTGAAAAAAGTATACTGCATTTATTCTGTAATCAATTAAATTATTTGATTACAATTTTTTTTGAATAGATTTTACCTTCTTTCGTTTGTACATTCATGATATAAACACCTTCCGGCTGTTTCGGCTCAAATGTATTTGAGGTCAGCTTGGAACGGAATACTTCCTTTCCTGAAGTATTGTACAGGATAACTTCGGAACCTTCTACAGGAACATTTCCACCAAGAGTAATCTGTCCGTTCTGACTGTGAGCCATGATATTCATCAATGGATCCTGGTAAGCATAATAAACTCTGAAACCACCGCCAAGGCTTAGAACACCGCCTGTTAATCCGATTCTTATCCCATCATAAGGCTTTGTAGGTTTGAATTCTATTGTACCTCTGTTTGGGGTTGCGCCCAGTTTAAGAAGGCTTACATCAATTGTTCTCCGATCATCATTGGATGTACCTCCATTCATTGTTTCAAGCGTTACTCCGCTTAACAACTGTACAGATAATGGTATGTTGTCTGTTCCGATTCCTACTACCAGCCTTGTGTCAGATCTTAGGTCAGGGAAAATCAGGGTTTGCTGAATTCCTCCCAACAGAGCTGTTCCCAATACCATTGTTGAGTAGTCATCTTCGTTATCTCCTACGGCATTAAGGGGATTATCGATATGACATCCCAGGCAGGCTACTCCGAATACTCCGGAGCTTTGTGCGTGTGCATAAATTCTGTTTTGTGCCAAGGACATTGTGCTGGTAGAAAATAAAAATAAAGCTATCAATCCGGCCTTTAAAGAGGATCGGCTTCCCGAAAATAAATTGAATTTCATGTTATATTTTTTAAAAATGAATAGTTTTATTCAAATGTAAGGATTAATGGAAGAAGTAAAAAAAAATATTTCCATAAATGGTGATATTTTTGATGAAATTTAATATGACTCCATCATTGGGAATGAAAATAATGTACAAATCTTACCAGTGAGATGTTTTTGTTTGATGTATTATTGTTTCAGTTGGATAAAGCCAGGTGCGGTTGAAAGCTTAAATCTGTTAATCTTGTTGAAAAGAAATTACCGGAATCCTGTATATAGAAATAAAAAAAGGACTTTCGAAAAAGTCCTTTTGTAGCCCGTAGGGGAATCGAACCCCTCTTACCAGAATGAAAATCTGAGGTCCTAACCGATAGACGAACGGGCCCTCTATCTTCCATTACCGAAGTAATGTGTTAGCTTTTGTTTTTATAAGTGTCAACTCTTATTGTAGCCCGTAGGGGAATCGAACCCCTCTTACCAGAATGAAAATCTGAGGTCCTAACCGATAGACGAACGGGCCGGTTAGATTTATTTTAATATAGCTTTTTCTACAGTAATCTTTATAAAACCACCGTTGTTACAGTGGTCTTATAAGATGTAAGTAGCCCGTAGGGGAATCGAACCCCTCTTACCAGAATGAAAATCTGAGGTCCTAACCGATAGACGAACGGGCCAGCTATATTGTTACGCTAATTTATTAACGTGCTTTGTTAATTTGCTTTTCAAGTTAGCTGCTTTGTTTTTGTGGATAATGTTTTTCTTAGCTAATTTATCCAATAAAGCGATAACTTTTGGCAATTGTTCTGTAGCAGCAGCTTTGTTCTCTTCATTTCTTAAAGCTTTTAAAGCTGTTCTAGCAGTCTTGTGGTAATATCTGTTACGAAGTCTTCTAGTTTCGTTTTGTCTGATTCTCTTTAGTGCTGATTTATGATTTGCCATATCGTTTAAATGTGAGTGCAAAACTATAAACTTTTTTTTAAACTACCAAATTTATTTTTAAAAATTTTAATTTTCTTCTGATAGGTACTTTCTGAGTTTATTTATTGCCTGTTCTATTTTTAAATTTTCTTGTTCTTTCTCTAATTTTTTGATCGTATTTCCCAGCATGATCAGTGCATTATTCCATTCTCCAGTGGTATTGGTGAAAGTAAGTTCATCAATTGTTACTTCAAAAGCAACCCTTTCTCCAGTCCTGTAAAGCCTGAAACTGATTTTATCATCTCTGCCTGTAATCCCGCCTTCATTGATTTGTAAATCGTAACTTTTTGGGTTAGAGTGGATTTTCTTAAAAAGCAATTTCGCTTCTTGTATTTTTAAATCCGGCATGATATAAAATTTGATGGTCTGCAGAAAACTGCAAACAATGATTTATCAATAATATTTTTCATCAGTGTTACCCTATTGGTAGAACCAACTATGGATAAATTTTTTGCAAATATAATGCTTTTGTGACATATAACATATAGGGATTGCTTTTTTCAAATAATTCTTAATACAAATATTGCTAATAGCAATATTATGAGGTGAAGTCTCAAGTAAAATAAATATAATACGTCAGGTTCTGTCGTTACCCGAATCTACATTTGGCTCATAGTAAATTCAAATGATATGATACAAAGATTAAATTACGTCTTGAGCAGAGACATTGACAGCCCTTATGGAAAAAACAGTGTGTTTTTTGAAACATTTGTTGTTCCTCCCGAAGATTTCGATAAAATCCCCGAAACTAAAGTAACAGATCGCATAAAATATACTTTCATACTATGTAAGAGTGGTGTTGAAGTGTTTGATAGGTACGAAAAAGAGGGTGTAGAAGAGAAACAATTTAAAGTTTTCTATGAAGAAGATGACCCTAAAAAAAGTAACTTTTTTGGCACAGCCTGTCGGGTAAAAATGGGAAAAGATGCCAAAAACTTCTTTAACAGAATTTATAGTAATAATCAAAATACCACATATGTAACTCCAACAGAATCAATAACTGTAAGTGGGTTTGACAATCTTGTTAGAGAGCTTGCTGATGATAAAAAGATAAACGAAACTCTTTTGAAAGGTGCAATCTATTTAGAAATTGCAGAACAAACCCAATTGAACGAAGCCTTTAAAAAGGTATTTTCTTTAAATAATCAATTGGCTGATTGGCTTAGAGGAGGTATTGAAACTGTTGAAACTTGGAAATTCACGGAAGAAAATTATGATTACGAGAAGTATTTTGTATTACCGATGTACAGTACTTATCAAAATAAAGTAGGTACAAGCGGATTTCAAAAACAAGAAGCAAAATATAAGCCCATCATTCCTGTTCCTATTTCTGCCAGAGAATACAAAACTATGCAGAATGCTTCTGAAATAGCAAGTGAAGGATTTAACAAGCTCAAAGACTTTGTAGATTATTTTGATGAAATTTCCCTGGCAATAGTTTCAACTGTTGTTAAAGCAACCCCAACAATAGCGGACGATATTTTCTTTGCTGTAGTCTTCTATTTAAAGAATTTCATAGAAGATAATATCCCTGAAAGCATAAAAAATGTCTATAACAAGCTCAAAGTTTTTTTTAATGAAATATTGGAAGTTTTTTCAGGTATTGGTGCAATTATCGTGGAGAAAGTCAATCGAGAAGTTGCAAAAATTAACGCTTTTTTATGTGGTCTGCTCAATAGCTTAATTTCTTTAGCACAAACCGTTATTATGCTATTAGCAATGGTTACGGATAAAATTCCTTTTTTGGAGATGGAAAAAATGAGTCCGTTAGAGTTGGCAAAACATCAAGAGAAATTAGAATTCATAGAAGATTTTGTAGATTTATTTACCAAAAATTCTAAAGAATTTCTTGCAGGTATTAAAAGTCTGTTCAGTGAAGGTAAGATATGGAAAGAACTATCAAAAGTTATTGATGTACTAAAAAAGAAGTTTTCTTCAATAAAAGATTATAATGAGTATTTTTGGGCATACTTCATTGGTGCTGTTGCATTTGAACTTATCTTAGATGCTATTATTGCATATTTTACAGGAGGAGGCTCTTTAGTGGCAGACCTGTCAGCTAAAATCAGCAGAATAACAGCTAAGGCAGAAGAGTTAGGAGCGAAGGGAATACAACTCTCTAAAAATTTAGGTGGGAAAATTGCTAATTCTGCACAAGACTTTTACAAATGGTTGGAGAAAGAGTTTCTTGAAATGCTGGAAGCTATAAAAAGTGGTAAAGTTGCGGAATGGATTAGAAAGAAAATTGATGCTATATTTGGAAGTGGTAATAGAATTCATGATGAAGTAGTTGAGGATATTGAAGAGCTTTTCAGAAAAATTGATGATAGTTTTGGATTAGATGGAGGGAGATTATTAACTTTAAAAGAATTAAAAAAGCTCCGAAAGCTGCTAAAGGAGTTATATGATGTAGATTTGAAAATTGTAGATAAGGACTTTGGAATGAAACAAAAACTTAAGGACTGGAATGCAAGAGGTGTAGTAGGTTCTTTCAATCCAAGACTTAAAACTATGTTTTTACGTTCAGAGGTTTCAGAATTGACAGTTTTCCATGAAATGGTTCACATGAAAACTTGGAAAAGATTATCCCCTGAAGAATATGCCAAATTACCTCTTTGGGAAGATGAAACAATGGTTTGGGAAGCTATATGGAAAACAAAAGAAAAATGGACTAAAAGAGAATTGGTTGATTCTTATGAATATTTAAATGATAAGATTAGAATACCAATGGGACAGCCAAAATTAGTAATTGATGAAATGGAAGAGTTAGTCAAATTAAAAAAATTAGGAATATTAAAATAAATAGATATGAAGCATACAAAAGAACAAATTGAGGAAATTGCCAAAGATGTTTTAGAGAAAACAAATTTCATATATGATACTAAAGAAAAAATGATTATTCGTGAAAATAAAGATTTTTATTTGGATGGAGAAAAAATTAATTCTTGGAATGTATCTGTATTTTTCGGAGAGGAAGATTGGGGAAAAAATCAACTAGCTGGACTTGTAATTAATGATGAGAATGGTCATCCTATTTATTTACAACATAGTTTTAACAGCTTTATATATTATAAAGTGAGTGATAATGGAGAAATTTTCACAGAAGTAAGACAAGGTAGTAAATAAATAATTAAAAAAGTTAAAAATAAATTTTATAAACAGAACAGGCTTGTTTTGAGCCTGTTTTTGTATTTCTCAAAAAGCTCCTTTTCAAACAAAAGAAGCAAATTCAAGGGGCTTTCAGCCCTGAGAGCAAGATATTTTCGAATTAACTTCAATAAATACAAAGATAACAAAAGGAAAGAAAAATTTTAGCGAACAAAAAAGATTTTCGAAATTCGCCCTGTACAAAGCGTGTATGAGAGTTCTTTTAAAATCCGTGGAGATTCCGTTGACTTTTGGAATAAAAAAATCCCTGAACCTTGTATTGATCAGGGATTGAGTGGTGTAGTTTAGTAGCCTATAGGGGAATCGAACCCCTGTTGCAAGAATGAAAATCTTGAGTCCTGACCACTAGACGAATAGGCCAAATTTTGAGGTTGCAAAAGTAGGAATTAACTTTTAAACTTCAAAATTATTTTTTTTGATTTATCTGTAGACCTTTTGTATCACGGTATTTTTGATACCTTTAGCTTCAAGTTCCTTCTGAAGTTTTACAGCATCTTCCAATGTGTATACTTTTCCATACGTGTAGTAGAATACACCGTTGTCCTTATTTCGTTCCACATCTTTTAAATTCTGGAGGATATAAGAATTCCCGTTCAGTTTATCGCCTGCATACACTTCAATCGTATAATATCCCATGCTGATTCTCTGATTAGGCATAAATCCTACGGCAAATGCATTTCTGAAGCCGGCATCCTTTGCTGTTTTAAGATTAATATCTTTTACCGAAGCCATATTGGTGACAGCATAGTAATATTTGTACTGCCCGTTTTCTTTAAGCGTAAGAATATAGTTCAGGCCTTTCAGGGCAGGATCATTTTCATTGTATTTCGTAGGAGAACTCATTAATAGAATTCTGAAATCATTTTTCAAAGGAACCTCTGCAGGTTTTTCCGGCTCTGGCTTTCTTGTTGCAATAGAACCACCGGATTTTCTGTCAATCGCCTTTTTATAATCAATTATGGCATTGTATATACTTTCTGCAATTTCAGTCTGCCCTTTATCTGAAGCGATGTAGTGACTTTCTTCAGGGTGATTGATGAACCCGGTTTCTATCAGTACAGATGGCATGGCATTCATACGGAGAACGTGAAGGTTTTTCTGAAATACACCTCTTGAAGATCTTTTATCTTTATTCACAAAGTTATCTTCTACCAATCCTCCCAAAAGAAGACTTGATTCCAGATATTTACTTTGCTGAAGTTTCAGGGCAATTAATGATTCCGGTGAGTCCGGATTATAAGAACCAAAGATCTGCTTATCTTTTTCATCAAGGAAAATTACGTCATTTTCTCTTTTGGCTACTTCCAGGTTTTCATTATTCTGGTTGGGTCCCTGCACATACGTTTCTGTTCCGTACGCTGTAGGTCTCTGGGAAGAGTTACAGTGAATGGATATAAAAAGGTCTGCTTTGCTTCTGTTGGCCAGATTGGTTCTGTCAGACAGAGACGGATACTCGTCTATTTTACGGGTATAGATTACCTTAAAATCTCTGTTTTTTTCTAACATGGCACCCACTTTTAACGTAATGGCAAGTGTAATGTCTTTTTCTGCGATTCTTCCGATGTCGGAATAGGTCCTGTTGGCTCCATGATCACTTCCTCCGTGTCCAGCATCCAGAACGATAGTAAACTTCTTCTGGGAGAAAATAAAGTTGCTGATAAGGATAAGGAGAAATGATAAAATTATTTTAAAATTTTGTTTGTGCATCTTACAGTTATAAAAATTATATTAATTTTGGGCCTTAATTATATAGTATAAAATTGGCCAAAACCGTCTTCAAAAATATATTACAAATTTTAATTATCCTAATTTTTAACAATTTTTTAGCACAGAAAACTCCTGAAAAATTGCCTAAAAATGCGGTTAATGATACTATTTCCAAAAAGGATACCATAGTTGTAAAAAAAGAAACCCTCAATGATGTTCTCCGTACAAAAGCGGATGATCAGAGAAGAGACGTTCCGAAAAAAATGACATTCCTGAACAAAAATGCTCAGGTAAAGTATCAGGATATGCAGATTGATGCAGATTATATCTCTATTGATGATAATAAAAATCTGATCTATGCAAGAGGAAAACAAGACTCTTTGGGCAAGATTGTGGAGCCTGTAATCACTACGCAGGCCGGAAAAAAATACGAAACCAACGAATTCAGCTATAATACAAAAACAAAACAGGCCATTGCCTTCAATGCAAGAACAGAAGAAAGTGAAGGGGTAATTATAGCACAGAAAACCAAAAAATATAATGATTCCGTATTTGCAATGAGAAAAGCAGATTATACAACGGATGATTATTTTATCAAGAAAAAAGATACGGCAGCGGATTATTTTATGAGAGCTTATAATATTAAGCTGATTAAAACCAAAACAAAATCCCAAATCGTGACAGGTCCTATTCAGATGTTTATCGAACAGGTTCCTACACCGCTTTATCTTCCATTCGCTATTTTACCATTCTCAGATAAAAGAGCTGCGGGTATTCTGATTCCAAGTTTCGGGGAAAGAGAAGATGTAGGTTTCTTCCTGAACGGAATTGGATATTATCAACCGATCGGAGAACACTTTGACCTTAAGGTTTTAGCAGATATTTATACAAAAGGAAGCTGGAATTTACGTCCGCAGGTGAATTACCAGAAGAAATACCGTTACTCCGGAAACTTTACGGCAGATATCGGTACAATGGTGAGAGGAATCAAAGGTCTGGACGATTATACTAAAAACAGTACCTACAGAATCAACTGGACACACTCGCAGGATTCCAAAGCCAATCCTTTCCTTACATTCAGTGCTTCTGTTGATATTGTAAGTACCAAGTTTTATAACAACCCGCTTAACAACAATTACATTTTCAACCAGAATGTATTGAATACTCAGCAAAACTCTACGGTAACCCTTACCAAAAGATTCCTGAAACTGCCGATGACGATTACAGGAACTGCTTCATATTCCCAGAACTTTGCGACAGGATTGGCAGACCTTCGTCTTCCGCAGATGAACGTGGCAATCAACCAGTTTTATTTATTTAAATCAAGAACAGGAATCAGACAGGGATTGCTTGAAAATATTACAGTGAATACCGGTTTCAACCTTACCAATTTCGTGAATACTCAGGAAAATGAGTTGTTTAAAAAAGAAATGTGGGATAAAATGCAGACCGGCCTTAAAAATAATATCGCATTGGCTACCAATACAACTTTGGCGAAATATTTTACTTTCAGTTTAAGTGCGAATATTGACAATGCCCTGACAACAAAAACACTGAACAGGTATTATGATCCGGTAAAGAATGTAACTGTTGATGAAATCAATAAAAACTTTACAGGATACTCTACTTTCTCTACTTCTGCCAGTCTTCAGACCACACTTTTCGGGATGATGAAATTCAAAAAAGGATCTGCTGTGGAAGCCGTAAGACATATGATGACCCCGAGTGTAAGCTTTACTTATTCCCCGGATTTTTCAAGTCCTAATTTCGGATATTACAGAAACTATTATAATGCAAACGGAGCGTTGACGCCATATTCTATTTTTGAAAAAGGAATTATCGGAAGCCCGTCAAGCGGTATGCAGGGAGCTTTGGGTTTTAATATCGGTAACAATATCGAGATGAAAGTAAAATCTAAGAGTGATTCTACAGGGGTGAAGAAAATCAAAATTTTTGAATCTTTAAACCTTGCAGGAAGCTACAACTTTGCCGCTAAAGATCACCCTTGGTCTGTGTTCTCCATCAACGGACAGTCTTCATTTTTCAATAATAAGTTAACGGTAAATACCAGTCTTGCACTGGAACCTTATAAAATTGAGTTTTTACCGGGACAGGATACCGGAATAAGAACAGAACAGTTCGGACACTTCAGTGTACAGGGATTCAATGTTCAGTTATCATATCCTTTAAGCAGCGAGATCTTTGGAGAAAAAACAGATTATGCCAAAAAATATTCCTCGAAGGGAGAAATCCGTAATGAAAATTATTATTTTGATGATGATCATTATGCTCACTTTGATCAGGCCTGGACTTTAAATGTCAGCGCCAATTACGCTTATTCCAAAGGATTAAGCAGATTTGGTAATAAAATTGCATCCATTGGATTGGATGGTAGCATCAAACTGACTCCATACTGGAATATCAACGGAAGTACCCATTATGATATGGTGACCAAAGAATTGGCATATACAAGAATTGGTTTTTCAAGAGATCAGCGAAGCTTTACGATCAATTTCAACTGGGTTCCTTTCGGACAATATAAAGTGTATGACTTCTTTATCGGTATCAAAGCCAATATCTTAAGTGATGCCTTGAAGTACAAAGACAGAAGCTTTACCCAGCCTAATGCACCTTTCTAATATCAGATTGGCATTTGACAATATAAATTTTATATTTGCAAGCAAAATAAATTCTAATGAAAATCACTGTTGGCAGAATTCAAATACCAACGAATATTGCAGATAGTGATTGCATATAACCATAGAAAAAAATAAATATCCGTTATGAAACAAATAATCAACACAGTTAATGCACCTGCAGCGATCGGACCTTATTCACAAGCTAATATGGCCAACGGAGTTTTGTATATCTCCGGACAGATTCCTGTAGATCCTGCAACTGGTAAATTGGTAGAAGGTATTGAAAAGGAAACGCACCAGGTAATGAAAAACCTTGAAGCGATTCTTACTGAAGCCGGCATGACTTTCAAAAACGTTGTAAAAGCTACCATCTTCCTTAAAAGTATGGATGATTTTGCTGTAATGAATGATATCTATGCATCTTACTTAGATTCAGAAAGCTATCCAGCTCGTGAAACAGTACAGGTTTCATGTTTGCCTAAAAATGTGGATATCGAAATTTCTATGATTGCACATCAGGATTAATGAATTTTATAAGAAATACAGTTGCGGTTCTGATAGGTCTTGGTATTGCAGGGCTTATTATTACTCTTGGTATAAGGGCTTTTCCGCAATGGGTAACTTTTGAGGCTTTTGCTCCGTTTGAGCACTGGCAAAGGTTTCTTTTCAGTATGAAAGATGATAAGGCGTTTTTCGGCTTCCTTTTATTTATTTCCGGATTAGGAACTACTATTGGGGGAGTGGCAACCGCTATCATTGTTAAATATGCTAAAGTAGCCTATGCTATTCTGATTGGCTTTATTATGCTTTTTATTGCCATGTTGGATGTTATTATTTTTCCCTATCATCCTACGTTTTATAAGATCTCCATTTTCCTTACGTTCTTTCCGTTTTCCTGGATTGGAGGGAAGATTGTAGAAGTGATCTATGAAAGAAATAAAAAGAAAAGTATCGCTGACAAAATGAATAAGTCTAAATAAATAATAAAAAAAACGCTGCAGATTCTGCAGCGTTTTTTGTTGAAAAGAGTTAGTAGATTTCCGTATTAAACATATTTCAAAAAATAAAGAGGATAATCCAGCTCAAAGGTTTCATGGAAAATGGTAAATCCATTTTGTTGGTAGAAGGTTCTGTTTTCTAATGTTGTTGTTTCAACATATATGAGTTCGTTCTCATATTTACTCATAGATTCTTTTAAAAGTCTTGTTCCAATTCCTTTGCCCTGTTCACCAGGAACTACAGCCATTAACCATAAATGAACAAATTTTTCTTCCGGATGAAATTTTACTAAGAGTTTTTCTCGTTGTAAAACTTTAAAGATATTTTCAATTCCAATACAATTGAACAGCAATTTTATTTCAAGCCAGATTTTTTTTAAACTGATTTGGGATTTTTCTAAGTATAAAATGCATGCTTTGTGATCGTCGCTGAGAAATATGCTTCCATTTAGCAGTGATAAATCAAATTGAAATTCCATTAATGCTCTCAATCTCTTATATCTGTTGCCAGAATTCTTTATGACAAAATTGATAGAATTAGGAATAAGAACATTTGTGAAAGACTGGCATAAAATAGTAACGACTTTTTCTCTATCCTCATAGGTAGCTTTTTTCATGCATTTTTGTTTTTTCAAATATATAAAAAATAGAAGTGTGTTAATCAGTGTTTTATATGGCTTGTGTTAGTTTCTGCATTGAGCTTAGTTAACTTTTTTTCAAAAAAAACCATTCTTAAGCAAGAATGGTTAACTTTTTAATGTGAAATCAAAAAAATTCAATTAAGGCATTTTGAATCCTTTGGTATAAATTCTTCCGTAATCATCCACGAATTTCACCTGTACATTCCCCTGATATTTCTCAAGGATCTTTTCTACATCTTTCTGTGAATTGACCGGTTTGCCGTTTACCTCGATGATGATATAGTTATCTACAATTCCGATTTTAGCCATTTCACTGCCCTCAGAAACGTTTTTAGCTACTACACCACTGTTCAGTCCGTATTCTGTTTTAAAACGCTCCGTAAGAGGGTCGAATTCAGATCCGATTTTTTCTGTTACGCTAAGATCGGCTTTCGTTCTGGTTGAAGTTCCTCCTTTCTGGTCTCTAAGTGTTACCGAAGTAGTTCCTTCTTTACCATTTCTTGAGTAGGTTACCTGAACTTTGTCACCAGGACGCTTGCTTCCGATAGACATGGAAAGATCAGCAAAGTCTGTAATATCGTAGTTGTCTACTTTGGTGATAACGTCTCCTTTTTTCAATCCTGCATCTTCAGCACCACTGTTTTCACCAAATCCTGTAATATAGATTCCTGATCCTACTTTTAGATTTGTTTTAAACTGCTTGTTGTAAGATGCTACTAACTGATCATTTGAAAGATCTAAAGACTGAACTCCAAGGAATCCTCTCTGTACAATTCCGAATTTCTTGATATCCTCAACAATTTTTCTCGCCAGGTTAGAAGGAACGGCAAATCCGTATCCCTGGTAATATCCTGTGGTAGACTGAATCGCAGAATTGATCCCGATCAGTTCTCCATTGGTATTTACCAAAGCACCTCCTGAGTTACCCGGGTTAATGGCAGCATCCGTCTGGATGAAACTTTCAATAGGATTAGCAGCTTTTCCCTGGCTTCCCAGGATTCCGATACCTCTTCCTTTAGCAGAAACAATACCTGCTGTTACCGTAGAGTTTAATCCTAGTGGATTTCCTACTGCAAGAACCCATTGCCCTACGTCAATATTGTCAGAATTCGCAAAATTCAGATAAGGAAGCCCTTTTTCTTCAATCTTTAATAAAGAGATATCTGTATTAGGGTCTGTTCCAACCAATGTTGCAATATATGATTTCTTGTTGCTTAGTACGACCTCCAGCTTATTAGCACCTGCTACCACGTGGTTGTTGGAAATGATATAACCGTCCGGAGAGATGATTACCCCTGAACCCATTCCCGATGGCATATTATCAGGAACCTGCTGCTTTTGTCTCTGCTGGCCTCTTCCCCCGAAAGGATCTCCGAAGAAAAAGTCAAACAAATCCTGCTCTGAAGCTCTGCTTGATGTTCTGCTTTGATAATTTTTAATAGTTACTACAGCGGGAACGGTTGTTTTAGCCGCCTTTACAAAATCATCACCTACTGCTCCCGTATTCATTCCTGCGAATGAAGTATTGGGTGCTGCTGTTGTGAAATAAGATTGATCTCCATTGTTGGAGCCGTGTCCGAAATATTGTAAAGCTCCAACGGTAGTAGCTCCGGAAAGGACTCCAACTACTGCAAATGGTAATAGTTTTTTTAAAGTACTCTTCATTGTATATCTTTCTTGTTTATTAATTAATTTTCTTTTTATGTTTTTGAGTAAACAAATTTAATGTTAAATAAGTAAGCAATTAGTATGCTATGTTTCAATTTTAACTAAAATTTAACGGCTATTATATGATTTTGTGCCTTATGTCATAATTGTTAATGCCACAGTTAACAAAACTTAAAAAAAAATTAAAGAAAATATGGCAGACTTATCATAGATAGTGATCTGATTTTCATTGCTGGCAGGTTACTGATTATTGTTCGTGATTGGTGTTATAAATATACTTAATTCTAAAATGATTATCTTTGCAAAAATTTTTATTCTCACTTAAAACGTTTATAGCATGCAACTGTATAACACCTTAAGCGCAGAAGAAAGAGCTCAACTTATTGATGAAACCGGTAAAGACCGTCTTACCTTGTCTTTCTATGCGTATGCCAAAATCGAAGACCCCAAAAAATTTCGCGACGAACTATTTATAGCCTGGAATGCATTGGACGCACTTGGCCGTATTTATGTTGCTACAGAAGGAATTAATGCTCAGATGAGTGTTCCTGCAGATCAGTTTGAGGCTTTTCGTGATACGCTCGAAGTTTATGACTTCATGAAAGGAATCCGTTTGAATGTAGCGGTAGACCAAGACAATTACTCATTTTTAAAATTAACCATAAAAGTCAGAAACAAAATTGTTGCTGACGGTTTGAATGACGAAACTTTTGATGTGACCAATAAAGGAATTCACTTAAAAGCTCAGGAATTCAATAATATGCTGGAAGATCCCAATACCATTGTTGTAGATTTCAGAAATCACTACGAAAGTGAAGTAGGGCATTTTGAAGGTGCCATTACTCCGGATGTGGAAAATTTCAGAGAAAGTTTACCCATCATCAATGAACAGCTACAGGATTTTAAAGAAGATAAAAACCTGTTGATGTACTGTACCGGAGGAATCCGTTGTGAAAAAGCCAGTGCTTACTTCAAACACCAAGGTTTCAAAAATGTTTATCAATTGGAAGGAGGTATCATTGAATATACACGACAGATCAAAGAAGAAGGAATAAAAAGTAAATTCATTGGTAAAAACTTTGTATTTGACCACCGACTGGGGGAGAGAATTACAGATGATATTATTGCACAATGCCACCAGTGTGGAAAACCTTGTGATAATCATACCAATTGTGCCAATGATGCCTGTCATTTGTTGTTTATCCAATGCGACGATTGTAAAGCTGCGATGGAAAACTGCTGTTCTACGGAATGTCTGGAGACCATTCATTTGCCGTGGGATGAACAGGTGAAACTGAGAAAGGGATTACAGGTTGGAAATAAAGTATTCAGAAAAGGAAAATCAGATGCCCTGAAATTTAAAAACTCAGGAGATTTAACTGATAAACCTTTAGCAAAAGCTGAGACAAAAAATATCCGTCAAAAGATTGCTGTTAAAAAAGAATTGATTGGAAAGGCAGAACATTACTACTCAAAATCAAAGATTGCACAGTTTTTAATTGAACATAAGGATTTATCAGTGGGTGATAAAGTATTGATCTCAGGTCCTACAACGGGAGAGCAGGAAGTTACCATTACTGAAATCTATGCTAACGGAGGGCCTTGTGAAACGGCAAACATTGGAGATCAGATTACTTTTGCGCTGCCATTCAGAGTTCGTTTGTCTGATAAATTGTACAGAATTGTGCAAAATGCATAATTCATAGCTGTCAATACAATTATTTCTGTTTTAACAACTTAATAATTCCAGACTTGAAATGACAAAAAGCGGAAAAATAGAACTGATGTCTCCTGCAGGAGATTTCATATCACTTCAGGCGGCTATAGATAACGGTGCAGACTCTGTCTATTTTGGAGTTGAGCAGCTCAACATGCGTGCAAGAGCAACAATGAACTTCACCATTGATGACCTGCCGGAAATCGCCAGAAGATGTGCTGAAAAAGGAGTAAGAACGTATCTGACCCTTAACACCATCATCTATGATCATGATCTTTCTATCGTCAGAACACTTTTAGATAAAGCGAAGGAAGCCGGTCTTACAGCAGTGATTGCAATGGACCAGGCTGTAATTTCTTATGCAAGGCAAATTGGTATGGAGGTGCATATTTCCACCCAGATTAATATAACCAATATTGAAACCGTAAAATTCTATGCTCTTTTTGCTGATACCATGGTGATGAGCCGTGAATTAAGTATCAGCCAGATCAAAAAAATCTGTACTCAGATTGAAAAGGATCAGGTAAAAGGACCTTCTGGTCATCTTGTTGAAGTGGAGATTTTCGGACATGGTGCCTTATGTATGGCAGTATCCGGGAAATGCTATCTAAGTCTGCATTCCCATAATTCTTCAGCAAACAGAGGAGCCTGCAAACAGAACTGCCGGAAAAAATATACAGTGATTGATCAGGAGTCAGGTTTTGAAATTGAACTTGATAACGAATATATGATGTCTCCCAAAGACCTTTGTACGATTGGTTTCCTGAATCAGATAGTGGATGCCGGCGTGAAAGTCTTGAAGATAGAAGGAAGAGGAAGAGCTCCGGAATATGTGGCAGCAGTTACAAAATGCTATAGAGAAGCAATTGACAGTATTGCTGACGGAACGTTTTCTCACGAAAAAGTGGATGAATGGATGAAGCTTCTGGAGACTGTATACAACAGAGGTTTCTGGAGTGGATATTATCTTGGTCAGGAGCTGGGTGAGTGGTCTCCAAACTCGGGTTCCCATGCAACACAAAAGAAAGTGTATATAGGAAAAGGGCGGCATTTCTATCCGAAAGCCAATATTGCAGAGTTTGCAGTGGAAGCCTATGATATTTCTGTAGGGGACACCGTACTTATACAGGGACCTACTACAGGATCACAGGAAATGATCATCGAAAGCATGATTGTTGATAAGAAGGAAGGAGCGGACAAGGCAACAAAATCTGATGTGATTACTTTCCCAACGAAGTTCCGTGTACGGCCAAGTGACAAATTATATAAAATTGTTAAAACGTAATGGTTATTGCTACACTTCAGAGAGATAAATGTATTGGTTGTAATTACTGTGTCGAATTTGCTCCGGAATATTTTAGAATGTCTAAAAAAGATGGTAAATCGGTATTGCTTAAGACGATTGATAAAAAAGGCTTCTACACGTTAAAAACACCAGACCACGAAGCGTTTGAATATTTGGAGAGAGCAGCCAACGCCTGTCCTGTGAAAATTATTTCTGTAAGAATCACTTAATCATTATGCTGAAAGCTGAGCTTAGAAAAAAATATACCCAAAAAAGGAAAGCCTTGTCTGCTGATGAGGCTTTTCTGTTATCTGAAAAGATTTTTGAGAATTTCATTCAACATTTTAAGCCAAAAGAATCAGAAAAAGTACACGTTTTTATCCCGATTCCGGCAAGGAAAGAAATTGATACCCAAATCTTCATTCAGTATTTTTTAGCACAGAATATCCGGGTGTATGTGCCTAAAATTGTTGGAGATAGGCTTATTAATATTGAGATCTCTGAAGATACTGCTTTTGAAACCAACAGTTGGGGGATTTCAGAACCTGTTTCCAATGAAGATTCTGGCGAAAAATACTTTCATTATGTGATTACGCCTTTGTTGTATTGTGACAAAAAAGGGAATAGAGTAGGCTATGGTAAAGGATTTTATGACAGATTGTTTCAAAGTATTTCTGAGGAGACAAAAAAAATCGGAGTCAATTATTTTGCCCCCGATGAATATGTGGATGATGTCTGGGAAAATGATATTCCTCTTGACTATTTGGTTACTCCTACCGAAGTGCTGTCTTTTTGAAGCGGTTTGGAATAAAAATCTAAAAAGTAGAATTTAAACTCTTTTTTAAGCTTTGATGTAGACAATAAGATGTATTGTGCATTCTTTTCAAAGCTTCCCAGAGACTTGTTTTTACTGTCAAAATATTCCACATTAAACCTGGCATAGTCTAGTGTATCTTTTTTATAAAAATCTTTATATACATTCAGATTGCTGACTTTCGCTGTTTTTACTTTCATGCTGTCCAGTTCCTTCAGCAATCTTTTAAATGTCAGTGAATCCGGTTTGTGAAAATAGCTTTCCATCTGGGAATAAATGACAGTATCTATTTCCGTATTTCTGTTTCCGCTGAGATATAGAGTAGACAGATCAAGAAGTTCCTGAACTTTCTGTTTGGTGATGGAATTAATCGCCTGCATGCTATCCATCTGTACGGCAGGATAGCTTTTTTCGTTGGTGCTGTTTCGTAGCTTATCGAGGTCGCTTACCTCTGAGGTTTTATTATTACAGGCAATAAATAATGTCAGAAGCACGGTGAAAATTAAAAAATTACTTATTCTTTTCATCTGTGGTAGCAATTTTAAATTTGATGGATACAATTTTACCTTTGGTATCCTTTTTCATTTCTATTACATTCAGGTTTTTCAGAGAGGTTGTTGGAGTCGTTACCAGCGTGATATACTTCTGCTTATCCAGCCTTTCAATGCCATAAGTATCATTATCATATACCTGATAAATTACTGCATTGTTGCTGATCAGGTTTTCAAGCTGATTTCTTTTTTGCTTGATAAGAGCAACCTGCTCATCCGGATTTCCTCCTTTGATGTCTTTTATAGAGAAATAATAAACCGCCATCTTATAATCATCCGGCTTTAATTCGATCTTTTCTTCTTCAGGAGCATTTTCAAGGTTCCTGTTCACTTCCAGAGGCTCATAGAAAGGAGCGCTGATTCGCATTTTTAGATTTTTATCCTTGGTAGAATAATAAAAACACTCTCCCGGCTTTATTTTATACATCAGCGGAGACTCATTTTCCTTCACCACCATTATTTCTAAAGTATTGATCACAGAAACTCCTCTGTCCTTATCAATGAAACAATATTTATAAGTTTTTGAAAAAAGTACATCTTTAAAACCTAAAAGACCGGTAATCGTAATCAAAACTGAAGTAACAAGTGCCCAGGCATTCTTTTTGAAGAAATTTTTCTTAGGCGGAACATCTGAAATTTCTATCTCATTTGTTATTGTTTTGTTTTGTGTAATTTGTTGATTTTCAGTATTCGATTTTTGTAAATCAGTATTTTCTGGGGTCCTGATTTCAACTTTTTTAGGTTGAAGTTCAATTTTTGGAAGTTCAGGAGCTTCAGAAACTGTTTTTTCAAGTTCTTCGAGATCTTCGTCTTCAAAATTTTCATTTTCCTGAAGTAATTCACCCGCAAAAAGATGCTGTTTCTTGAAATCGTACCATGAGTTGTAACCCGCATAAATGCTCAATAAATTGAGCATGTCTATTCTTGGTAGTTTAGTAACCGGTGAAGTTTTAAAATAAGTGTAAAATGACTTTTCACTGATGTTTCCTTTCGCTTTTTTTCGAAGGTCTTCCTGAAAATATATAATATCTATACCCTTCCACTTGGATATGTCATCCTGCGAAGGGGTATATTCTTTTAAGTATTGACCCTGAACATCCTTTTTTAGCTGTTCAAAGTGTAATAGATCTAAATCTGTCAATTTTTCAAAAAATAATTAAATTGTTGATTATCAGCTATGTTTTTTTGTAAAACTATTTTACAAAGGTATTACAATTATTTTTCATAGACAAATTTTCTAACTGCTCTACCTTTGTCTTGTTCAAATAACAGAACAGAAGAAAATTTTATAAAACAATATTAACAAAATTAAATTTAATTTATTATGAAAAAGTCATTATTCGTAGCTGCTATCGCTGCAATCTCTCTAGTTGCTTGTAAAAAAACTGAAGCTACTGCTACTGAAGGTACAACTGATTCTGCTGCTGCTACTGTAGCTGATTCTGCTGCTGTAGTTTCTGATTCTGCTGCTAAAGTTGTTGATTCTGCTGCAACTACTGCTGTAGAAGCTACTAAAGATGCTGCTGCTGCTACTACTGCTGCTGGTGCTGAAGTTGCTAAAGATGCTGCTAAAGGTGCTGCTGACGCTGCTAAAGGAGCTGCTGATGCTGCTAAAGGAGCTGCTGATGCTGCTAAAGATGCTGCTAAGAAATAATTCTAGCATACGCTTAACAATAAAAAAACCGTTTCACCCAGTGAAACGGTTTTTTTATGCTTAGTCATTGCGAGCTAAAGGCGAAGCAATCTCTTTCATATCAAAATAAGATCTGGAATAGCTTATCCCTTCTTTTGTTTCAGAGATTCATAGCAGGTAATAGCTACTGCATTACTCAGGTTTAAAGAATCAATACTTCCTGCCATCGGAATTAAAGTGTTTTTTCCTTTTCCAATCCAGAAATCACTCAATCCGGAATGTTCCGTGCCGAATAATACGGCAGAACGCTGTCTGAAATCTCTTTGATAAAGGTCTTCAGCACTTTCGTCCATCAGCGTAGTGTAGATATTGAAACTGTTTTTCTGCAGGAATTCCAATGTTTCCGTATTTTCAGCCTGATAGACTTCCATTCCGAACAGGCATCCTACACTGGATCTGATCACATTAGGGTTGTAGAAATCGGTTTTCCCGTCAGCAACAATCAGGGCATCAATACCAAATGCCTCACAGCTTCTTAAAATAGCGCCAAGATTTCCCGGTTTTTCTACGCCTTCTACAATGATTATTGTAGCATCGTCTTTAGGAACAAATGATGAAAGTGAATTTTCTTTGGTATGGTAAATGCCGATAATTCCTTCGGAACTTCCTCTGTAAGCGATTTTTTCATATACCTTCTCACTTACATAATGGATTTTTCCATCGGGAAGAGTTCCTTTAAAGATATTTTCAGAGATAAAGAACTCCAGCGGCTCAAAATCATACTGCATGGCTCTTTCATTTTCCTGCTGGCCTTCTACTACAAAAACTTTTGATTTTTTACGAAACCTGTTGTCAGTAAGAAGCTTAGTGACATTTTTTATTTTATCGTTTTGAAAACTTTCTATCAACATGCTGCAAAATTATGTAAAATTTATGATTGAACTTCTCTGGTTTTAATAAAAAGGTTTTTCCACGATATTTCAAATGGACTGTATTTTTCCATTTTAAAAATGAGAATGGTTATAAAGGTATGATGATTAGCTTTCCTGAGATTTAACTTTCTGATGGTTCAATAAGATTACTATTGTCAATAAGACTTTGTGGCAGCTCTTTTTTATTTTTAATTCCTAATGATTTCAATTTCTGAGTCTGGATCACCAGGTTGTCATTTCCGGTATGAAGCTGTTTGTAAGCATCATTGAATACATTTTTCGCCTGATCCAGATTTCGTCCTACTTTTTCCAGATTTTCTACAAAACCTACAAATTTGTCGTACAGTCTGGCACCGCGTTCCGCAATTTCAATAGAGTTTCTGTTCTGATATTCACGTTTCCAAAGATCGGCAATCAGTTTTAGGGAAGTAATCAGGTTACTTGGATTCAGTAGCAGAATTCTTCTTTCATAAGCATAGTTCCAAAGATTCTGGTCTGCCTGCATTGCCGCAATATAAGCCGGTTCACTCGGAATAAACATCATCACGAAATCCAGTGATTTTCCATAGTCATCGTATGCTTTTTGACTGAGTTGATTAATATGATTCTTGATAGATCCGAGGTGCTGGCTCAGTTTTATGGCGTAAACATCAGCATCAGTTTCGTCAACCAATTCTGTGAAAGCAGTCAGAGATACTTTAGAATCAATGATGACATTTCTTTCATCCGGGTATTTTACAACAGCATCAGGACGCATTTTCTTTCCGGAGAATTCAGAAAATAAAGCTTTATTGTCTTCATCGCGCAATTCAAGTTCGAGAAAATATTCTCTTCCTTTTACCAATCCTGATTTTTCAAGAATACTTTCCAGAATCATCTCGCCCCAGTTTCCCTGAGTTTTGCTTTCTCCTTTCAGGGCACGGGTTAATTTTTTGGCATCTTCGGAAATCTGCTGGTTCAGTTCTGCCAGTTCTTTCACCTTTTCTGCAAGGGAGAAACGTTCTTTATTTTCCTTTTCGTAAGCTTCGTTGACTCTATTTTTTAAATCCGCGATTTTCTCCTGAAAAGGTTCAAGGATATTTTTTAAGTTATTTTGATTTAAGGTAGTAAACTTTTCAGTTTTTTCTTCTAAAATTTTATTGGCAAGATTTTCAAACTGAAGTTTAGAATCTTCCTGAATTTTAACAATTTCTTCTTTCTGGGTGTCAAGAGATTGTTGAAGACCTTCATTTTTGGCAGAAAGTTCAGAGTTTTTAGCATAAAGAGTCTGTTTTTCAAGAATGTGAGTTTCTATCTGAGAAGTCTGCCTCTGATTGATTTGTTTTAACTCCTGAAACTGAAGATTTAAGGATGAATATTCGGCAGAGATTTTAGAAAATTCATTTTTAAGGTCATCCAATAGATCCTGCTGCAGCATATTGGCTTCTTTCTCTTTACTGATGATTTGATTAAGCTCCTGAATTTTCTGGTTTGAATTTTCAAGATCAGATTGGGTTTTAATGGATAAAGTGTTCAGTGCATCATAAGAACTTCTTGAAACCATTGACGATTTTAGTACAAAGTATAGTATAACAGCGCCCAGTACACCACCGGCAATCAATCCAATAATTAAATATATCATCTCCATCTTCCAAAATTATGAAAAAAGGTCGGAAGCTGGAAGCGGGATGTTGGAAGTTCCTTTTGGACAGATAAGAACTGATTTTTTTTACAATTAAATTCAATGTTTTTTAAAGGGAAATAAAATGGAAACAATCGCTTTATAAAATTCCATTACCTCTCGCTTCCGGCCCCCAGCTTTCTTTCTGAATTAGAATACCTATATTTATGGGAAATTTCAGAGACTTATGAATATTTTGCTGGTAGAAGATGATCAAAGAATCAGTAATTTCCTGATAAAAGGCCTTTCCGAGGCTGGCTATAATACAACCCTGGCAGATTCCGGGGAAAATGCACGTGAGCTTCTTCATACCTATGATTTTGATATTATTTTAATGGATATTATGCTTCCCGGACTGGATGGCATGCAGTTGACACAAATTATCAGATTTAAAGGAAACTATACTCCGATTTTGGTTTTAAGTGCCCTGAACAGTCCTGATGATAAAATCAAAATGCTCGATATGGGTGCTGATGATTATTTATCAAAACCCTTCCATTTTGAAGAATTGATTTCAAGGATTAAAGCTTTAACCAGAAGAAATAAAATGAGCTACCAAAAGGAGGATCAATATTTATCATGCGGAAATATTGTGATTGATACTGATCTTCATAAAGTAACTCAGAATGATAAGGAAATAGAATTTTCCCCTACGGAATACAAACTGTTTACTTTTCTGATGGAGAATAAAAATAAAGTGTTGAGCAGAACCCAGATTTTACATAAGGTATGGGGAATTGATTTCGATAATACAACGAATGTAGTAGATGTTTATATTTCCTATGTCCGTAATAAGATTGATGAGACAGAACAGAAAATTATTCATACAGTAAAAGGAACCGGATATTTGATCAAAGACTGAAGATGACGCTAAGAAGTAGATTTACCCTTATTTCAAGCCTCTCATTTGGCATCGTTTCTATCATCACATCTGCGGTGATATTTTTTGCCTATTATGACAGTACCAAGATTTTCTATTTTGAAAAGCTCAGAAATACGGCTCTTATCTCTGCTATTTATTATCTTGAAAAGGATGAACTCCCGAAAGACCGACATGCCCAGATTAAAAAAGAATACAACCATCTGATTCAGAATAACAGGGTAGCGGTTTATAATCAGAATAATGAAGTTACCTTTGGACATAACCTTAACGATAAGAATATAAAGCTTTCCCATTTGCAGGCTGTCCGAAAAAACAAAGGAATACAGTTTATGTCTGATAATCAATTCTACTACGGAATTTTTTATCCTGATAACCAAGGTGACTTTGTGGTTTTTGTGAAGTCTTCCAACGATTCTTTTCAGTCACAAATCCTGAGATTGGCTATTATCATGCTTTCCGTATTGTTGATCGGGCTTCTCGCAATCTATTTTCTGAGCAGATACCTTTCTAAAGTAGTTTATAAACCTATCTCCAATGTAGTAGAACGGATCAATAAAGTAGAGTATAATAACATTTCTACGGCAATTATTACTTCTACCAATACCAATGACGAGATTGAAGATCTCATTAAGTCTTATAATAAACTACTGGGCAGAATTTCCGAAAATGTGCTCTTACAGCAGAACTTTATCAATTATGTTTCTCATGAATTTAAAACTCCTTTAGCAGCAATTTCTGGAAACCTGGAAGTATTTGCTCAAAAAGACCGTACACCGGAAGAATATAGGGAAGTAGCCAAAGAGTCATTGGAAAATGTATATGAGATTGAAAATATTCTCAACAATCTTTTGCTGATGTCCGGAATGACCAAACTGGAATCATCTCACAAACTCATGAGAGTGGATGAGCTGATCTGGAAGATTTATGCAAAACTGGAACCCAAAGCAAAAGAAAACCATTCATCTATCAAAATACAGCTTCAGGTAACAAAACCTGCTTTACTGGAATTCCCGGGAAACGAAACACTTCTCTACCTGGCGTTATATAATATTGTAGAAAATGCCATCAAATATTCCTATGACAAACCTATATTGATCACATTATCTGAAATGAACAGTCAGTTGTACATTGAGGTCAGAGATGAAGGAAGAGGAATTCCTGCTGATGATCTTGTGAAAATATCAGAGACTTTCTATAGAGGAAAAAATGTAGATGCTGTAAAAGGCAGCGGAATTGGTTTATCGCTTTCAAAAAGTATTTTTGATCATCATCATATTATCATGAAAATTGATTCTACGGTCAATGTGGGAACTAATGTTCTCCTGGAATTTCCTACCCATTCATAATCGTGTTATTTGTGAAAAGATTTGTGTTTTTCGTGTTTTAAAAAAGTTCTAATCAAACTCTAATGTTGAACTAACCGAATTTTAATTTTCTTTACAATTCCCTCTAATATTAGACAAATAGCTTTGTGGTCTTAAATAAGAGACCCTTGAAGAAGCTATTTTTTACACTATTTTATATTCCCTGTTTCAGTTTCTTTTCTGCACAGATTTCAGACACCATGAAAATCAGCAGAAAGGAGGCTGAAACTATTTTTCTGGCTAAAAACCTTGACCTTATTGCACAGAAGCTTGAAATTTCACAAGCCGAGGCAAGAGCTGTTCAGGCTAAATACTGGCCTAATCCTACATTGAGTATCAGTGAGGTGAATTTATGGAGAACTTATGACATCGAAGAACAGCCTGCGCTTATCAGAAATTGGGGAAAAAGTACTCAGATTTCTGCCGAGATAGAACAGGTGATTCAGACTGCGGGGAAAAGAAGAAAAAATATTGAACTCCAGAAAATAGAAGTGGAAGGAGAGAAGTATGAACTGCAGGAAGTTTTGCGTGAACTTAAAAAGACACTCAGAAATACGATTACTGAAATTCTTTACAATCAGGAACAGCAAAAAATCTATCAAGGGCAAATTACTTCCATTGAGAAATTAACGAAATCCTACAATAATCAATTAAACCTCGGGAACATCAGTAAAGCTGAATATGTCCGCTTAAAAGCACAGGAAATTGAATTCAAAAAGAAACTGGTTTCATTGAAGCAGGAAATCGAAGACCAGCAGGTAGAACTGAAAGCTTTATTAATGCTGCCTTCTCAAACGTATCTGGAGATTTCAGATTCATTTGTTATGCCCGAAAAACAACTATCAGAACTGGAAGTGACTCAATGGATGGAAAAAGCAAAAGAAAACCGTCCCGATATCATGATCTCCAAAAATAAAGAGAAACACGCTGCCAAAAATCTGGAAATTCAAAATGCCATGAAAACACCTGATGTTGCAGTTTCTATAGGATATGACCGCGGAGGAAATATCATGAAAGATTTTATAGGACTGGGGGTTTCTATGGATCTTCCCATTTTTGACCGTAACAAAGGGAATATTCAGGAAGCTAAGCTTGAGATTGAAAAAAGCAAACTGGAGACCCGTAAAAACATGATGAAATCTGATAACGAAATTGTATCTGTTTTCAGAAACTATATCAGAACACAACAGGTCTCACAAGAAATTGATGAAAATTATGAATCTACGCTGGACGGTTTGCTGGTAAGCCATGAGAAGAATTTCAGACTAAGAAATATCAGCATGCTTGAATATATGGATTTCCTGGATACCTATATCGGAAATAAAATGATCATCCTGGACACTAAAAAAGAATTGAATCAATACTACGAAAACCTGCAGTATGTTGTAGGACAAGATTTATAAGATATGAACAAGAATATGAACCCATACATTGCTGCGGCTTACCTGTCTGCCCTCGTCATTTTTACAGGCTGTGCCGGAAAAGCAGAAAATAAAGAAACCGAAAAAGCCTATTGCATCAGCAAAGAACTTAAACAAGAGATTAAACTGGCCAAAGCAGAAATGCTTCCTATACAAGAAAGTATCACCCTTACCGGGGAAGTGGAAAGTAATTCTGATAAAACGGTTCCTTTTGTAAGTCTTGTAGACGGAGTAGTAATAGATACCTATTTCTCTCTTGGTGATTATGTGAAAAAAGGGCAAACGCTGGCTAGTGTAAAAAGTACGGCCGTTAACGAAATGCAGGATGATACCCAGACCCTTCAGGCGCAGCTGGCTGTTGCAAAAAGAAAACTGTCTTCCGTAGAAGCCATGTATAAAGATGATATTGCCTCCCAGAAAGATTTGCAGGAAGCAAGATCAGAGGTGGCCATATTGCAATCCAATATTTCCAAAACACAGAAAAATATGCAGCTGTATTCCGCAGGAGGAAGCACGATTCAGATAAAAGCACCTGCGGACGGATATGTGATTTCAAAGAATATTTCAAAAGGAATGCCTGTTACTGCCGGAGGAGATCAATTGTTTACCATTTCCAATCTGGATAAGGTATGGGTAATGGCCAATGTGTATGCTACCAATATGAGACACGTTTATGTGGATCAGCCGGTCGTGGTAAAAACGCTTGCTTATCCTGATGACAGTTTTTCAGGGAAGATTAATACTATTTCCCAGGTTTTCAATGAAAATGAAAGAGTACTCAAAGCCAAAATCATTATGGATAATAACGGAATGAAGCTGAGACCAGGAATGTCTGCAGATGTAGTATTGCCAGTAAATTCACAAAATAAAAGCGCATTGGCTATTCCTGCGAAAGCCTTAATCTTTGATAATAACCAAAGCTATGTAGTGGTTTACAAAAAAGACTGTGAACTGGAGATAAGACCCGTAACAGAAATTGCTTCCAACAGTCAGTATATTTATGTAGAAGGCAATTTAAAACCAGGTGAAAATGTCATTGCTTCCAACGGGCTGCTGATTTATGAAAACCTGAAAAACCAATTAAATAATTCCACGAAGTAATGCGAAAATTTGTACAGAATATAGTTTCCTTCTCTTTAAAAAACTCACTGATTGTTCTTTTGGGAACTTTTCTATTGCTGGCCGGAGGAATCTATTCCTATCTGCATACACCCATTGAAGCATTTCCGGATGTTACCAATACAAGGGTAAGGGTTATTACCCAGTGGCCGGGAAGAAGTGCTGAAGAAATAGAGAAATTCGTCACATTACCCATTTCAAAGGAAATGAATGCCATTCCGAACAAAACTTCGGTACGTTCTATTTCCTTATTCGGATTGTCTGTGGTGACGGTTATTTTTGATGATCATGTCAATGATTTTTATGCCCAGCAATATGCTTCCAATAAACTCGGAAATGTAGAACTTCCTGTCGGAGCAGAATACAGCATTGAGCCTCCTTCGGGAGCTACCGGTGAAATTTACAGATATATTATCAAGAGTAAACTTCCCATCAAAGAAGTAACAGCCATTCAGGATTGGGTGGTAGAAAGAGAGTTGCTGGCTGTTCCCGGTGTTGCGGATGTGGTAAGCTTTGGTGGAGAAGAAAAAACATATGAAATAAAAATTAATCCTACGGAATTACACAATTACGACCTTTCCCCCCTGGATGTGTATGAAGCAGTTTCTAGAAGTAATATCAATGTAGGAGGAGATGTAGTAGCAAAAGGTGATCAGGCTTATGTAGTGCGGGGGATCGGTCTTTTGGAGAAGAAAGAAGATATTGAGAATATTCAGATCGAGGTAAAAGGTTCTACACCTATTCTGGTGAAACATGTAGCTGAAGTAAAAGTTTCAGCAAAACCAAGATTGGGACAGGTAGGATACAACAAAGAAAATGATGTGGTAGAAGGAATTGTGATTATGCTTCGGGGTGAAAATCCAAGTGAAGTGATTGCAAGGCTGAAAGACAGAATAGAAGAACTGAATGGAGGAGAATTGCCGGGAGATGTCCAGATTGTTCCGATCATCGACCGTACGGAGCTTGTGAATACTACAGTGCATACGGTTTCTAAAAATCTTATTGAAGGAGTCATTCTGGTTTCCATCATTGTATTTATTTTCCTTTACAACTGGAGAACAACTTTCATCGTGGCATCAGTAATTCCTTTGGCTTTTCTGTTCGCTATTATTATGCTTAAAATTCAGGGATTGCCGGCCAACCTTATTTCCATGGGGGCGCTGGATTTCGGATTGCTTCTGGAAGGAACGCTGGTTATCGTGGAACATGTCTTTGTCGCCCTCGAACTTAAAGCGAAAAAGATAGGACTGCGCAGATTCAATAAAATTTCAAAACTCGGAATCATCAAGAAAAGTGCGGGAAGCGTAGCGAGCTATATTTTCTTCGCCCTACTGATTCTGATCGTTGCCCTGATGCCTATTTTCTCTTTCCAGAAAGTAGAAGGAAAAATGTTCTCTCCATTAGCATTTACACTTGGGTATGCATTATTAGGATCATTGATCTTAAGTTTAACATATGTTCCGGCAATGTGTAAACTGCTATTGACAAAAAATATTGAAGAGAAAGAAAACTTTATTTCAAGATTTTTCAGAGTTAATATCTATAAAATTTACGAATTCAGTGACCGCCATAAAAAAGGATTCATTGTTGGTTTCGTTGCTTTGCTTGCCGTGTGTGGATGGAGATTTTCCAATTATGGATCCGAGTTTTTACCCAAACTGAACGAAGGCGCAATTTATGTAAGAGCAACCCTTCCCAACAGTGTCAATCTGGATGAATCTGTAAGACTGACTAAAGAAATGAAGGAAATTCTCATGAAGTATGATGAAGTAAAATTTGTCATGACCCAGACAGGCCGTCCCAATGACGGAACCGATCCCACCGGGTTCTTTAATATCGAATTTAATATTCAGCTGAAACCGGAAAATGAATGGAAGAAAAAAATATCCAAAGAAGAACTTCTTGAAGAAATGAGAGTCTCCCTTGAGAGATTTCCAGGTATCAATTTTGGATTCAGCCAGCCGATACAGGATAACGTGGAAGAATATGTGGCAGGAGTAAAAGCTCCGCTGGTTATTAAAATTTTCGGAAATGATTTATTTGAGCTGGAAAATTACGCCAATAAAGTAGCTAATTCCATCAGAACCGTTCCGGGAATATCGGACGTGAATGTTTTCAAAAATATCGGACTTCCGGAGCTGAGAATACAGCTTCACGATTCCAAAATGGCAAAATATGGAGTCTCCACAGCAGATGCACAGGCCGTCATCGAAATGACCATCGGAGGTCAGGCAGCCACCAAATTTTACGAAGAAGAAAGAATGTTTGACGTAATGCTCAGGTTTGAAAAAGATTACAGAGATACGCCTGAAAAGATGGGAAATATTCTCATCCCGACTCAGGACAATAAAAAAGTTCCGCTTAAAGAAATTGCAACCATTGATTATCATACGGGGCCATCATTTATTTACCGTGAAGGAAACAGCAGATATATCGGAGTTGGATTTAATATTGAAGGACGCGATCTGGGAAGTACCATCAAGGAAGCCAAAGCGAAAGTAGATCAAGAAGTGAAGCTTCCGAAAAAGCATAAAATGACATGGGCCGGAGAATTTGAAAGTAAAGAAAGAGCCGCAAAACAGCTGGCTATGGTAGTACCGATTTCTTTAGTTCTTATTCTGATGCTGTTGTACTTCAATTTCGGAAATATAAAAGATACGCTGATTTCATCCATTACACTCGCTTTTGCATTCATCGGAGGTTTTTTATCCCTTTGGTTTACGGGAACCATCTTTGGAATTTCAGCGGGAATTGGGTTTATCATCCTGTTTGGAGTGGCTACCATAGACGGTATCGTACTCATTGGAGTGATGAAAGAAAATCTGCAAAACAGAATGTCACTCAAAGAATCCATAGCTCAGGGAGTGAAAAGCAGAATCCGCCCGGTGGTGATGATTGCCCTGATGGGTTCTATGGGACTTCTTCCGGCAGCCATGTCGAATGGAATGGGATCGGAAATTCAGAAACCTTTAGCCATTATGATTGTAGGAGGATTAATTATCTGTATGCTGCTTTCATTTACAGTGTTACCAATTATTTTCCACTATGCCTATCGCAAAAAGTATAAGGAAGCCATATAGTTTCTTTCATTTTGTTCATTATGAGGCCGGGATCCGTGAGGAAGATCCCGGCCTTTTTTTACGAATTTTTTGTAGCTTCTAAAATCTCAATATTTTTTACCACATCACTGCTCTCACATTTTTTTAGTTCTTTTAAAAGAGCAGGAGTGAGGATCTTCGGGTTCAGAATTTGGGTGGCAACTTTTGCAGCGGCGTAATCTACAATACCGATCACCGATTCCCTTAAGAAATTAGGAGTATTGGAGGCAATGACTGCCGTTGCCCAGGAAGTGTCTCTTGCTTTGGATATGGCAAAATCAAGGACAGCATTATCCTTTCCGTTGGAGAGTTGGTCAACAAGATCTACAGGATAACAGATTTTGTTCAGCGAATTCTGTACATTCTGATTAATGGATGCAATGACATTATTAATGTTCTCAAAATCTTTTTTCAAAGGGTTTATTTTCCGGTAAGGCATAATAGAAGCGGCAGAAACACCAAGGTCCAGGTTAATGTGAGCATTCATACCAAGAAATATATGCTGTAATATTAAAAGATTCCTGTTTTTAGCAGCTTCAAAAGCGATGTACCATGAGTTGGTGCATCTTTCATTTTTACTGTAGCTTTCCCATGCCTGAAGATATCTTTGTGCAAAAGCAATGTCAAGTGAAGTCATCCTCGGATTGTCTTCAAATTTTTTCTGCTGAATTCCTTTCAGAACCTGTGCGGTCATAATTCTGTAGGTACAGGCAAAATATCCTGCCGGACTCTTGTTTTCTTTACACCAGATAATAATTTCATCCAGTTTTTTAAGAACTTCGTCAATGGTTTTCATGATGGTTTTTTGTTATTTAAAGATACTAAAAAAGAGGCGTCTCAAAATTGTCATTCTGAACGAAATGTAATGTAGTGAAGAATCTCATATAGTTGTTTATCAATCAGATTCTTCCTTCGTCAGAAATCGAAGATTCGACGTAGTCAATGACAAAAGCCAATTGTTTGACTTTTGAGACAGCCTCTTTATGTATTGTTATTCTGATTATGGGGTGATGATAACCGGATCAGTGATGATAATCGGATCTGGAAAAGGTTCAAGAATCAGTGGCTTGCACATGGCAGCCGGTTGGCAGGTTCCTCCCATGCATATAAAGTTAGTCATTGTGGTAGTACCGTCAGGACATCTGATCATGCCTTCACCATGGCATCCCCCTGGGCATTCTGCCGGATACAGTGTTCCTCCAAATACATCTTTCAGCTCTCTTCTCGAAAGTTTTGTAATGTTTAATTTTTTCATGTGTTTAATTTTTAGTTTTTATTGGTATATAACTTACTCATAATTAGATAAGTAAATTGGATTATTTAAAAGCTAAAGTAATTAAATTAATTCATTAAAAAAAGAAATATTTATGTGCTTTTATTGGTAATTATTTGAAATGCAGATAGTTAAAATGTATTATGTATTTATTCCAGGAAAGAAGTTGATTTTTTTCCTGCTTTATTTAAGGATTTTCTTTCGAGATCTCATCATGATGCTTAAGATACAATGGCAGCGCTGCGGAACCATACCATGGGAAAATTTCATAGTTGAAGACACCGGCCTGAACTGCCGGATCTGTTTTTACCCACTGCTCGGCTTCTTCCTTCGATTTGGTGTTGAAAATAAACATGCCACGGTAGTTTTCTTTATTCTTTTCAAGGAAAGGTCCGGCAACAACAATTTTGCCTTCATTGGCCAGCTTACCGATATTGGCCATGTGCCCTTTCATGAGTTTCCCCATTTTGGCTTTGTCTTCAATTTTAGCAGAACCTGTTGTCAGTATAACAATCGTATAAGGTTTCATCCCATATTTGTCAGCACCTAAAGAAGTGGCCAGTTCCTGGTTGTATTTAGGCTTTTCTGCTTTCTTTTCCTGAGCATAAGAAAATGCTGACAGAAGGAGACCTGCAAGTAGTAGTACTCTTGATTTCATCTTGTTTTTATTTTGATAAATATAATAAATCCTCACAGATTTCCGAAAACTGAATTTCAAATGTCACTATGAAACAAAAAGACCTCGATGATTTCGAGGTTTATATCTAATTATTCTGATGAGGTTACTAGTCTTTAATTCTTAAAAATTCTTTCGCCAGTTCGATCATCTTTGGATCTCCGGTATATTTACCATGCTCATCGGAAAGTTTTACTGTAGGAATCCATTCTTTATTGGGAGCTTGTACACCAATAAGTTTCATTACAATATTCATGGGCTTCAATCCCACATCATTGGTAAGGTTGGTGCCGATTCCGAATGAGATGCCAATTTTTCCTCTGCAATAATTGGTAATTTCCTCTACTTTTTCAAGATTTAATGCATCTGAAAAAATAATATATTTAAACATCGGATTGATTCCATTTCTTTGATAGTGAGCAATGGTTTTATCTGCAAATTCCAGAGCATCTCCACTATCATGACGAACGCCATCAAAAAGCTTAGCAAATTTTTTGTCAAACTGCTGGAAAAATACATCTGTGGTATAAGTATCAGACAAAGCTACTCCAAGATCACCTCTGTAAACATCTACCCAATGTTCCAGTGCCAACTCATTGGCCATTTTGAATCCATATTCGGCAGCATGGAACATAAACCATTCATGAGCATGCGTTCCGATAGGTTTTACACCGTATTTCATCGCAAAATGTACGTTTGAACTTCCGATAAAAGTAGACTCTTTTTTCTGGGTTAAAGCTTCCATCACCAGATTTTGTACCTTATAAGAGTGTCTTCTTCTCGTTCCAAATTCTGCAAATGTTACTCCAAGTCTGCCCAAGGAGTCAGCCTTTTCGATTGTTTTGCTCATTACCACCTCGTTGGAATCTCTTTCCATGTGGTTCATTTCATAATGCAGTTCACTGATCAATGCCAGCAGTGGAACTTCCCAAAGAATCGTTCTGTACCAAAGCCCTTCAACAATGACAGAAAGATCACCTCCTTCCTGATGGATTTTTACTTCAGAAGGATCATAGTGATAACCTTCTAAAAAATCAAGATAGGGCAAATCTATATAAGGACATGTTCTTGCCATGAACTTTTTTTCATCTTTTGTAAGTTTAAGTTCAGCCATTTTATTGACAGCTTCTCTTAAAGCAGCGTCAAACCCTTCCGGAAAGTGGTGTTTTCCCCTGTTGATAAATTCGTATTTTACGATAGAACTCGGGAATAGCTTTACCACAGCATTCTGCATGGTTATTTTATAGAAATCATTATCAAGGATAGAGTTTAATCTGACGTCGCTCATAATATGTGTAATTTTAACGCAAATATAAAAATAAAAAATAAAATCGCCTAAATGTAAGGCGATTTTTTTGAAATATTTCCATGCTTATGGATGGAGTTATTTTCCAAGATAAGAATTGTACATCCAAACTTCTTTCTCCTGCTCGGTGATATAGTCGCTCATCTGCGAATTTGTACCTTCGTCTCCTGCTTTATCTGTAATGTCTAAAAGTTCTCTCTGCAGGTCAATTACTACTTTGAATGAACTTAGAATCTGTTCCACACTTTTGGTACCGTCCGTTACTTCTTTACTTTCTTTAATGGTTGCTACCTTTAAGTAATCTGAATAATTATGTGCAGGAGTAGCTCCTAACGTAAGGATTCTTTCTGCAATCTCATCAATCTTTAAGACCAGGCTATTGTACAATTCCTCAAACTTTGGGTGAAGGGTGAAGAACTGATCACCTTTAATATTCCAGTGAGAACCTCTTGTGTTCTGGTAGAATACTGAATAGTTAGCTAATAGTACATTTAATTTTTCTGAGATGTTTTTACAGTCGGCTTCTTTAAGACCGATAATACTTGCGTTTTTCATATGTATATATTTATTTTTAAAATGTGATACAAGCACCACTTCCATTCAGTAGAATATGAAGCTTTTTAATGATGACTGCTGTGTTTATCATTGTATATCCCAAATTTACGAAATATCGTGCCGAACTCGTTGGATTATTCATAGATCATAACTATAAGAAAGTTTTTAAATATAGTTTGGATATATCGGGTATGTGATTATGATTTACAGATCTGATTTAGAATTATAAATTCATAATTATTTAATACCCATTTTTTAAGCTTGGAAAAAAGTTTCTTTTCTATCTCTTTTCCTTATGTATATTATACTTCTTTGAATGTTATATCGAAACGTCTTCTATTTTCGATGTAAGTATTTGATTTTAATTTTTATATAAGTGTTTGCAGATTAAAAAAATATTACTATTTTTGCACCCTAAAATAAAAAGCAATTAAATGCCTACTATTCAACAATTAGTAAGAAAAGGAAGAGCCACGCTTGCCAAGAAGAGCAAATCGGCTGCCCTTGATTCTTGTCCACAAAGACGTGGTGTATGTACGAGAGTATATACAACTACACCGAAGAAACCTAACTCTGCACTTAGAAAAGTAGCAAGGGTAAGACTTTCTAACGGTAAAGAAGTTAATGCCTATATCCCGGGCGAAGGACACAATCTTCAAGAGCACTCGATAGTATTGGTTAGAGGCGGAAGGGTGAAAGACCTACCGGGAGTACGTTACCACATCGTAAGAGGTGCATTAGACACAGCTGGTGTAAATGGAAGAACACAGAGAAGATCTAAGTACGGAGCTAAGAGACCTAAACCAGGACAAGCAGCTGCTGCTCCTGCAAAAGGAAAGAAAAAATAATCATTAAATAAGGTACAAAAGCAATGAGAAAGACAAAAGCGAAAAAAAGACCGTTGTTACCAGATCCGAAATTTAATGATCAATTGGTAACGAGATTCGTAAACAACTTAATGCTTGACGGTAAGAAGTCAATCGCATTCAAAATTTTCTATGATGCATTAGATATCGTAGAAACTAAAAAAGGAGATAACGAAAAAACTGCACTTGAAATCTGGAAAGATGCACTTACAAATGTAATGCCTCACGTAGAAGTACGTTCTAGAAGAGTAGGTGGAGCTAACTTCCAGATCCCTATGCCAATCAGAGCTGACAGAAAAATTTCTATGGCAATGAAATGGTTAATCAAGTATTCTAAAGCTAGAAATGATAAGTCTATGGCTTTGAAATTAGCTAACGAAGTTGTAGCTGCTTCAAGAGAAGAAGGTGCTGCTTTCAAAAAGAAATCTGATACTCACAAAATGGCGGAAGCTAACAAGGCTTTCTCACACTTCAAATTCTAATCTGAAATGGGAAGAGATCTTAAATTTACAAGAAATATTGGTATCGCTGCTCACATTGATGCAGGTAAGACTACCACTACAGAAAGGATTCTATTCTATACAGGGGTAAACCACAAAATTGGAGAGGTTCACGATGGTGCTTCTACAATGGACTGGATGGAGCAGGAAGCAGAAAGAGGTATTACTATTACTTCTGCAGCTACCACTTGTTCTTGGAACTTTCCAACAGATCAAGGAAAAGCTTTACCAGAAACTAAACCTTACCACTTCAACATCATCGATACACCGGGACACGTTGACTTCACAGTAGAGGTAAACAGATCTTTAAGAGTATTGGATGGATTGGTATTCTTATTCTCTGCAGTAGATGGAGTAGAGCCTCAGTCTGAAACAAACTGGAGACTTGCAGACAACTACAAAGTTGCAAGAATGGGATTCGTAAACAAAATGGACAGACAAGGTGCTGACTTCCTTAACGTGGTAAACCAGGTTAAAGAAATGTTAGGATCTAACGCAGTTCCAATCGTTTTACCAATCGGTGCTGAAGAAGATTTCAAAGGAGTTGTTGACTTAATTAAAAACAGAGCGATCATCTGGGATGAAGCAGGACAAGGAGCTACTTTCGAAGTAGTGCCAATTCCTGAAGATATGAAAGATGAAGTTCTTGAATATAGAGAGAAACTGGTAGAAGCTGTTTCTGAATATGACGAAACTTTGATGGAGAAATTCTTCGAAGATCCGGATTCAATTACAGAAGAAGAAATCAATGCTGCATTGAGAGCTGCTACTATTGATTTATCTATTATCCCAATGACTTGTGGTTCTTCATTCAAGAATAAAGGAGTACAGTTTATGTTGGATGCAGTATGTAAATACCTGCCTTCTCCATTGGATAAAGATGATATCAAAGGTACTGATCCAAGAACAGACGCTGAAATTACAAGAAAACCATCTGTAGATGAGCCTTTCGCAGCTTTGGCATTTAAGATTGCTACTGACCCGTTCGTGGGAAGATTAGCATTCTTCAGAGCTTACTCTGGAAGACTGGATGCAGGTTCTTATATCTTGAACTCCCGTTCAGGAGATAAAGAAAGAATCTCAAGAATCTATCAGATGCACGCTAACAAACAAAACCCGGTAGAATATATTGAAGCTGGTGATATTGGTGCAGCGGTAGGATTCAAATCTATCAAAACTGGTGATACGATGTGTGATGAGAAAAACCCAATCGTTCTTGAATCGATGGTTTTCCCTGATCCGGTAATCGGTATCGCTGTTGAGCCTAAAACTAAAGCTGACCAGGATAAAATGGGTAACGCTCTAGCTAAATTGGCTGAAGAAGATCCAACGTTTACTGTAAGAACTGACGAAGCTTCTGGACAAACGATCATCTCTGGTATGGGTGAGCTTCACTTAGATATCATTGTAGACCGTATGAAGAGAGAGTTCAAGGTTGAAGTAAACCAGGGACAACCTCAGGTAGAGTACAAAGAAAACTTAACAAAAGTTGCCAGCCACAGAGAAGTTTACAAAAAGCAATCTGGAGGTAAAGGTAAATTTGCTGACATTGTATTTGAACTAGGACCTGCAGACGAAGGTAAAGTTGGTTTAGAATTCATCAATGAGATCAAAGGTGGTAACGTTCCTAGAGAATTCGTTCCTGCAATTGAAAAAGGATTTAAAGCTGCAATGAAGAACGGTCCATTGGCTGGTTTCGAAGTTGAAGGTATTAAAGTTACTCTTAAAGATGGATCTTTCCACGCAGTGGATTCTGACGCTCTTTCTTTCGAAATGGCTGCTAAGCTAGGATTTAAAGAAGCTGGTAAAGCTGCTAAACCAGTAATTATGGAGCCTATTATGAAACTGGAAGTTGTAACTCCGGAAGAATATATGGGTAACATCATTGGTGACCTTAACAAGAGAAGAGGTACTATCAGTGGCCAGGAAGAGAAAAACGGAGCTGTTGTAATCAAAGGTTCTGTTCCACTTTCTGAAATGTTTGGATATGTAACAACTCTAAGAACACTTTCATCAGGAAGAGCTACTTCTTCTATGGAATTAGAGAAATACGCACCAACTCCACAAAACGTTGCTGAAGAAATCATAGCTAAAGCAAAAGGTTAATTTTTAAATTAAAGAAATGTCACAAAGAATCAGAATAAAACTAAAATCTTACGATTACAACTTGGTAGACAAGTCTGCTGAGAAAATCGTAAAAACGGTAAAGGCTACTGGTGCTGTTGTAAACGGTCCTATTCCATTACCAACGAATAAGAGAATCTTCACAGTGTTGAGATCTCCGCACGTAAACAAGAAAGCAAGAGAGCAGTTCCAACTTTCAGCTCACAAGAGACTAATGGATATCTACTCTTCTTCTTCTAAGACTGTTGATGCTCTAATGAAATTAGAACTTCCTTCAGGTGTAGACGTTGAAATTAAAGTGTGATAAATGCATACTTTGCAATGATTATACAATCCGTTCCTTTTCAGGGGCGGATTTTTTTTATCTATATGCTATTTTTATATAACTGCATCAATAGCAAAAAAGCAGATTTGTAATGCATCAAATCTGCTTTTTTTTGAATTGTACTTTCTGTAATCATAAAAAAACTTTAAAGGATTTGTCTTAATAATGAATCAGATCTGTTTAATGATTATAATGAGTCTCCTGATGGGATTAATGATCTGATATTAGCAGGACTTTTCGTGGTGACATATGTCACACTTGTTTATTTATTTAGAATTAATAAAAATAATAATTTTGCAAAAAATTATCAGATGAATAAAGTAGTATCCTTTTCTCTGCTATTATTGGGTGGGGTTCTGGCCAATGCGCAGAAAGTAAATGATTCAGTTAAACACAAAAAAATTGAAGAAGTAGAACTATTTGGTGAGAAAAAGAAACAGCCGCAAGGGCTGGACGCAATTACCAGATTGCCATTGAAGACCAGAGATCAGATTCAGAGTATTTCTGTAATTTCCCATAAAGCCATTGAAGAATTAGGAGCGCTTACAGTTACTGATGTTGCCAAAAACGTTCCCGGGGTAACCTTATTTTCGAGCTATGGCGGAGGAAATGAGAGTATGTCTATCAGAGGATATCGAGGAGTTCCTGTACTGAAAAACGGGGTTCAGCTGGATTCAGACTTCCGTACTGCAGGGATGATTACGGATATGCAGGGAGTGGAAAGTATTCAGGTGATCAAAGGATCTGCAGCTATCGGCCAAGGGATCGGAAATGGTTTAGGATCTGCAGGAGGAGTAATTAATGTGGTAACAAAAAGACCGCAGTTTATTGATCAGACTAATGTAGGATTCCGTTATGGAAGCTGGGATTTTTACAGACCTACCGTAGATTTCCAGAGAGTATTGGATTCCCAGGGAAAAGTAGCTGTGAGATTCAACGGAGCATATCAGAATAATAATTCATTCAGAAGCCACGTGCAGGGAGAAAGAATTTATGTCAATCCATCTGTCGCTTTCCGCCCGGATGATAAAACCATAATCAATGTGGAAATGGATTATCTTCATGATAAAAGGACACCGGACAGAGGAACAATCAATCTTGCTCCGGGAACTGTTGAAGCATTATATCATATGCCGAAAGGGAAGTTTTTAGGATATGCATCTGATTATTCAAAAACAGAGACATTCAACTTTGCGACTACCATCGTACGTAACCTTACAGATAAATTTAAAGTGAGAGCTGCTTTCGTTAATTCTGTTAGCAATACGGATTCTGAAGCTTCTTCCGTATCACTACCGGCCGGCGAAACCAACTATAATATCAGACAGCGTACTATAGGAAAGTCACAGGGAGAAGATATCAACAAAGTATTACAGTTAGACTTCATCGGAGAGCAAATAAAGACAGGATTTATCAACCATACTTTCCAGGTTGGTTTTGACTGGAGAGAAACAGAAACTTCATCCACAACTTACGAAGCCTATAAAAATTCAATTGCACCAGGAAATTTAATCACTGCACGTGCTACAAAAATTGGAAATACAACATATGCCGCCAATCCGCTTGATATTTTCGACGTAGTGAACGGAAGTATTCCCAATCAGCTTCCGGTAAATGTCATCTATAAAAATCTGGGAAGATCAAACGCTGTTTTAACTCCAAGTATCGGAGCAATGGCCCAGGACGTAATGACTATCTGGAAATATGTAAAAGCTCATTTGGGACTTCGTTACAGCAGACTGAACGGATCCACCAATGAGTCTGTAGATACATGGAATCCTAATTTTGGATTGATCGTTTCTCCACTTCCGAATGTTAATGTGTTTGGATCATATACTACAACAACCTCTTTACGATCTTCTAATAACCTCCTTTTAGAGGGTGGAAGAGTAGGCCCGTCGATGACCAAACAATGGGAAGGAGGAATTAAATCAGACTGGTTTAATGAGCGTTTAAGATTTAACGTTACTGTATTTGATATTAAAACAGATCATCTTTCGTTCACTATTCTTGACGAAAATTATAACCCTGTTGTGATCGACAAACAGACGATGTATGGTCTTGCAGGAAATCTTCGAAGAAAAGGAGTTGAAGTAGAATTGATCGGAAGAATTCTTCCCAACCTTCAGGTGATGTCGGGGTGGGCATATCTGGATGCTCAATATCAGGACAGCCCTGCTTATATGAACGGATCAGCACCAATGAATGCCCCTAAACATACTGCAAACGGATGGCTGAATTATAAATTCAATGAAGGTACTTTATCAGGACTTGATGTAGGGGCAGGAATTTATTACGTAGGAAAAAGACCGGTTGACGAATGGACTCAGAAAACATTTACAGCAGGACACCTGAACAGTGTGAGGCCCGGTGACAAACCTTTCGATATGCCGGAATATACAACAGTAGATGCTCAGGTCGGTTATTCTCTGAAAAATGGAATGGGAATAAGAGTATTCTTCAATAATATTTTTGACAGTGTAGGCTATAGCTCTTATTTCAGAGGTGGATATATTGATCAGATCCAGCCAAGAAACTTTGCTGTACAGGTAAACTATAAATTCTAACACAAAAAAAATATTATGAAAATTACCAGAATAGTATTCTTATTATTAATCGCCATTGCCGGTTTAAGCTCATGTTCCGAGGAACATTTATCTGAAGAAGAGCTGAAAACAGCCAGAGAAAATATTGAAAAACATTACACAAATCCCAGAAGTATATATTCATGGGGTAATATTTCTCCCTGGAAAGATCATTGGAACAATACCTCTTATCCAAAAACTTTTTCACCTGGACAGGTCGGAAAGAGTATGATAGCAGAAGAAAAACAAAATCTTGAAAAGCATTTCTCAGGAAAAATCAAATAATTTAGTTTCAATCATTCATATCAATTTTAATTCAAAGAACATTAAGACAGAACTTTTGTCTTAATGTTTTTTAGTATTTATTATTCCGGATTCCTGTTAATTTTATACATTTAATCAATCTATAAAATGACGGTTATGGGAAAAAAAAGCCATAGTTTTTTTGAAAAATTTTCAAACTGGGCTGTAAAATTTACAGGAAGTCCATATGCTTTTATAGGAGCTTTTGTTATCGTAGTGATATGGGCGGTAACCGGACCTTTCTTTGATTATTCCGAAACCTGGCAGCTGGTGATCAATACCGGAACTACAATCATTACCTTTCTGATGGTATTTTTGATTCAGAAAGCGCAGAATAAAGACTCCAAAGCGATACAGATTAAACTGAATGAACTTATAGCTGCTCATGAAAAAGCAAGTAATCGTATTGTGGATATTGAAGATCTTACAGAAGAAGAACTTGATCAGCTTCATGTTTATTATGAAAGGCTAGGCCATCTGGCCAAAAAGGAGGCTGATATTCATACTTCTCATTCTATTGATGCTGCAGAAAGAAACCATGACTATAAATATGAGTTCTTTAAAAGAAAACATGAAGAATGGCTGCAGAAAAAAGATCATAAAAATATTGATTGAAAATTTTTCTTAATATTTTAAATACTGTGTTTTTTTTACATTGTATTACAGATATTATGGAGATTTTGGTAGCTGTTTTTGAATTTTCATCTGGTTTCTAGTGTTTTTTTTAATAAATATATACATTTATTGAAAAAAACATATGAAAACAAAATTATTTTGTTTGCCGGTATTCCTGTTGGCAATATCTGCAAATGCCCAATGGAACAGAGGGCTGCCTCAACAAAAAATAATAAAAAAGAGTGATCATTCTGTTTACTACCAGCTTGATATTGATCAGATAAGGACACAGCTGCTAAGAGCTTCTAAAATAGGCGAAGGTTCTCCCGTCACTATTAATATTCCTACTCTTAATGGAAAAATCGAGAAATTTTCAGTCAACAGCTTTCCGGTAATGGATGAAGCCCTAGCTAACAAATACCAGCTGGGTTCCTACGTTGGGCTCGGAGTGGACGACCCAACCAAATACATCAGGTTCAGTGTCGCCCCCAATGATTTTCAGTCCATGATCATTGGTGCCGACGGTCAATATGAGTTTATAGAACCGGCAACATCTGATAAGTCCTTTTATTCCGTACATGGAAAAACTAATAAAAACGGGCATGCATTTACATGTTCTACAAAGGAAGATAAGGAATCTGTTGCCAATCTTCAAAAGCTGAAAAATGCAGGTGTTACTGCAAGATCTAATAATAAAACTTTCCACACCTTAAGGCTGGCTATGTCAGTGACAGGTGAATACACTACCTATTTCGGAGGAGTTTCTGGTGCACTTACCCAGATTAATGCCACTTTATCAAGGGTAAAGGGGGTATTTGAAAAGGAATTTAATGTACATGTCAATGCAATCGATGCCCCTGGCCTGATCTTTACCAATTCTGCTAATGATCCCTACAGTATAGCTGATAATAAGTGTAAATGGAATTTCGAACTAATGAATACATTGCATGGAGGAACTTATGGTGTTACAGATGACGATTTTGATATTGGACACTTGTTCGGCGCTACAGGTGGTGGTGGAAATGCAGGCTGTATCGGCTGTATAGGAAATAATGATATCAGTGCAACTTCTTATACCGCTGCGCAAAGTGATTGCCAGGATGCCGCAGGAAATTATTATGCTTATACATACCCAGAGAATTACAAAGGAAGCGGTTTTACATCTCCTGCGGACGGTATACCACAGGGAGATAACTTCGACATAGATTATGTAGCGCATGAAATGGGACATCAGTTGGGGGATAATCATACCTTCAGTTATGATGAAGAAACAGGCTCTAATACCTATGTGGAACCAGGATCGGGATCTACCATTATGGGCTATGCCGGAATTACAGGGACCAATACAGATGTTCAACAACATTCTGATGCCTATTTCCATAGCGTAAGCATTGACCAGGTGCAGACCAATCTTGCTGCAGTAACTGCTGATGTGGAAACACCTATCACCAATAATCCACCAGTTGTAGCTGCCATGAATACAACTTATACCATACCGAAATCTACCGCATTTGTGCTGACTGCATCAGCAACAGATCCGGACGGAGATGCCCTAACCTACTGCTGGGAACAGGTAAATTCCAGTTTACTAGTTGATGGTATTGGTAAATCATCGAGTGCAAGTACTGGAGCTTCAGCTATAGGTAGTACATCAACTGGAGCTAATTTCAGATCCTGGACACCTACCTCCAGTCCTACCAGGTATTTTCCTAAGCTGTCAACGGTCTTGGGAGGAGCAGTAAAAAAAGCAGCAGATTTTGAAGCAGCTAGTACCGTTGCAAGAACTACAAACTTCCGTATAACGGTAAGAGACAATAAACCGGGTGGACAGGCCCAGACCGCCTATGCTACCCAAACCATTGTAGTAGGCTCTGCACCGGCATTTACTGTAAATACAACAACATTGACACCCAATGCCAATTCTGCAATTGCATGGACTGTTTCCGGAACAACAGCTGCTCCATATAACGTAGCTAACGTAAAAATTGATTATACAGCAGATGGCGGAGCAACCTGGAATGACCTTGCTGCATCAGTTCCCAATAACGGATCAGCGAATGTTTTTATCCCGGCATCTTTAGCTGGAAAAACGATTCACCTGAGAGTCTCTGCTATTGGAAATGTTTTCTATGCTGTGAAGCAGGCTACCGTATCCGGTTTATTGGCAGTTTCTGAAGCTGGAAATGCGAAACCTGTGAAGATTTATCCAAACCCTGCAGAAGATGTATTGAACGTCACAAATGTTTCTTCAAGCGCTTCTTATGAAATTTTCAGTGCTCCGGGGCAGATCATTGCCAGAGGAACTATAGGCGACGGCAAAATTAATCTAAAAACTCTTGTGAAAGGAATCTACTTTATTACCATCAATAATAAAGAAGAAAAGAGTACAACTAAGTTTGTTAAAAAATAATCAGGTCATCCATCAAAATAAAAAACCTCTGATCATTCAGAGGTTTTTTTATGGTTTGTCTCGTCCTGAAAAAGGTTGACTAAAAAACCATAAAATTAGTCACCCTTATGAATCTAAAAAAAACATCGTCCCCTGTCCAAGAATACAGTGAGGCATTCAAACGACAAGTTGTCTCTGAATATGTGCATATGAAAAATAACGTGAAATTAAAAACATACAAAAAACAAAATCAGAATAGGAAAATTCCTACTCTGATTTAAGTATATTTGAAATATTAAACTAGTCAACCTTTTTCAGGACTAGTCAGTTTGTCTTATCTCATAAAATAGTTGAAATAACTACAGCTTCCCATCAGATTTCGGATAGTTTCAGTGTCAGAATACTGAGCCTTCAGCTGAGCAAAATAAGTTCTGTACTTCTGGTTTTTAAGATTGTCCATTTCTTTTTGTCTGGCATCTTCTTTTTCAGACCATTTCGGATCAGAATAATCAAAATCCTTAGGTGCCTTGGCTTCATACTGATAATATTTACCCTGTTCAGCACTTGCCATCTGGAATAGGATTCTAGCTTTTTCTTCTTTATTATTGGAAAGCTTAAGCGCCTTTTGATAATAATTGATGGGAAGGTCAAAATTATCAGGTTCAATATAAGAAGTATCAAGAAAGTTTTTATAATAATACTTGTAAGGATTCTTTCTGTCTGTATTCCAGAAATCATATTTACCACCGTTGCTGTTGTCGATATCCATAACAAACAATTCGCGGTAATATCCTAAAATAGAAGTATTGTACAATAAGTTTCCGATCAGCTGATTGGCTTTTGCTGCTTTTTCACCTGTGCCGTTTCCAATCTTTTTCAATTGAATCAATGCGTCAGCAAGTTGAAGCTTATCCATGCTTGTTGTAATGAAAGGGAAATCAGTGTAGTTTTCTGCTTTCATACTTTCACTATCCGGGCTTCCGAAACTTTCCCAAACATTATGCCCGAAGACAAGGTTTGAAATATTTTTAAATCCGTTGTACTCTGCAGGAGCATATTGTTTTGGAGTGATGGTTTGCCCATTCTTTTCTGTCCATTCATAATTTTGTCTTGGAATACCCGCAAAGCTTTTTGCTTTTTCATAATAGGCCTTTGCTTTTTCAAAATCGGCAAGTCTCATGGCTCTGTCTCCATAAATAGTATTAAAGAAGGCATCAATATTACCTACGCTGTCCATGTTTTTGGCGATGATCTGCTGCTCAAACTGGGTTTTATCAGGCTTTCTGTAAAATTCTTCCACACTTTTTACCAGGCTGGAGTTCGGATTATACTGCAGATCCGAAAGTTTATTGTTCATCAGGAATGATTTTCCGTCCTCACCCTGAAGGAAGTAACGGTTCGCAATAACATCCTTAAGGAAATCTGCCGTTGAAGGTACTTCACTATAATAATCGAAATTATCTGTAGTGGCTGTATCTTTCTCTACCTTTTTTTCTACAAAGTATTCTGCATACTCTTTCATCAGATGGTCTTCATAGTCTGCATCAATTTTAGGCTGGGAAACAATATCGTTCAGAACTTTCATTCTTTTGATCTCTTCCAGATATTCCGGATTGGTCGTTTTGATGTCATTCAGAATTTCAGAACTTTCTTTATAGTCTTTCTTTAAAAACTTAAGATAAGCGTCTGCAATCTGCCAGTACTCATCCTTAGACTTTTCCTTTGTTTTATCGGTGAATTTTTCCAGACTGTCAAGGAAATCCTGTGTTTTTTCATCGTAGTAATAACCGGTTCTGTTATAGAAAGGAATTCTGTCCGGATTGCTGAACAGCTCATCATCACTTTGGTCAGCTTTAACGTTATTACCTGTTTTATCAGATTTGGAACCACCGAAAAGATTTTTGAAGAACCTTACAATTTTCTGCCAGAAAGAAAGCTTTTCTTCTTTCACCTCAGTTTTGGTTGAATCTGCAGATGTCTCTTTTGAGGTGTTATCCGTTGAATTTTCTTTCGTAGTTGCTTTTTGAGCGTCTGAAGTGTAGTAATAGGTAGGCAAATAGCTTCTTTCAAGCTCGTTGATACTTCTGGCAGCCATTACCTTCAGAATTTCAGAATCAGGATCAATTTCATACATCTTTTCCATCATCGGAATAGGATTGTTGAAATCTTCATAACCCAGAAGGAAGTAAGCCATATTCTTTTCTTCATTCGTGTTGGCTCTTTTCATGATATTACTGAAAGAGGCAGTGTCTGAAAGTTTCATCGAAACAAAAGCAGATTCCTTACGGTCTTTGCTGTTCATGAATACCTGAAAAAAGTTCCAGTTGGCATCACTGTTCATTTCCAGTCCTCTTTGAGCTCCTGCCAACTGGTCCAGAGACATGAAGTAGACCGTTCCTTTTAATTTGATAGGCTCTACATACGTTTTGAAAGCCTGTAGGGCAGAATCGTAATTTCTTGTATAATGATTAAGACGTACCAGCTGATATCCGTAACGCTGCTTGATTTCAGGATTTCTCGCTGCGTTGTACAAAGAGGTTAAAGCAGCGATGGTTTTATGATAATCAAGAGCAGTAGCATTTTTTCTGTTGGCATCCCTGTCGTAATAGAATGAGTTTTCACTTTCTATATAATTGATGCTCATATAAGGCTCAAGATACTTGGCTTCAATCAAATAATCAATACCTTCCTTATATTTCTGGTAAAATCCGGTGCCTAGCTTTTGTAAAAGAGGGTTGGTTGGATTTCCGTTCTTTAAAGCATTCAGGTCGTTCATACTGATCTTATACACCAGATTCTGGGTTTCAGAATAGCTCAGCTGATTGTTGAAAAACTTTTTCCATGTTTCCACATTGTCATCAGGAATCAATGCAGAATTATATCCTCCATAAAATCTGCTGGAGTAATTATGCAGGAAAGGAAGATAAGCCTTGTCTTTGATGATAGTTTGCGTAAAAAGGTTGAAGTAATCATAATCAGGATCCGACCACGCACAGGCGTCAGATTGTGTATAGAAAAGTGATACAACCGCAAGTGAAAGAATATACTTTTTCATAGGGTGTGCAGTGTTTTTTTAGTTTAATATTGTATGATGGCAGTGTTCTGGCAGGTGTCTCTCTCCAGGAGTTTAAAATTTCCGGTCTGACACAAATTTACTATCTAATTGATAATAAATGATATTAAAATGTGGGATTTTTTTCTGTAAAAACCCAATAACGTCATTAAGCTGTTCTTCAGATATTTCCTCTGCCTTTATTTTGAAACCTTTATTCAAATAACTTCCGAAGTAAAATCCGTCTTTCATGACTTCAACTTCGTGATCTGAAATCTTTTTGAAATCGGAGTTTTCCAGATCTCTTTTCGATAAGGCATTAATAAGTCTGTGTTTTCCTAAATGATTGGTAACAATTCCCCATGAATAAATGGGAAGTGCTACTTCAATATTTTTGATCGGATAATCTTCTATTTTCGAAAGATAACTTTTCAGAATATTCACATCCAGAATAGAATTTTTATCAGAGTTTTCAAGAGGTGATGAAGTAGAGTAGCACATCAGATATACTTTTCCTACGGGAGGAATTCCGGTCTGCTTTTTATCTTTCACCTGATGAAGGCGAAGGGTACAGGTAATTTCTTTTCCGGAAATTCTTTTGAGTTCTTTCAGAAATTTGAAATAATCATTTCGTGTACCGGCGGTCCAGTCACAGTCGATCTGGATTTCGTTACTGCTGTTAAAATGATATTCTTTCGCTTTCTTTTGAACTAAGACATGAATGCTTTCTGCCAGAAATCTGATCTCTTCTGCAGAAATGCCCAGCAAGGTCTGATTGGTAATGAAAACCGTAGGAACAATCTGTTTGTCTGTCTGAAAACTTGGGTCTTTGGTGATTACTGCAATAGGTTGAAATTTCCCATTCACCTTATCTACATCAAAAAATCTGGTGTACAAATAAGGAATCGTAGCTTTATCCAGCGCTTTCTTTTCTGCATTATCAAGCTTCAGTTTGGTTTTCCAGTAATAAAACGTGTAAGGATGATTCTCTTTCCTGCTGCATGATGCAATAAGGAAAAGAAGAAATAGAAATAAAATTTTTAAATGTTTCATTGGTGTAAATCACCCTTCAAAATTAAAGATATTTTGGCAGAATATAAACCGTAAAATCCCGGTGATTGAATAAATGAAAGCCAATGATATGAAGGTGAGGCGTTACAAATGTATAAAGTTTTTGCTCACGGAAAATTACAGTGGTACCTTTTTACAATTACGGGGTGGTTTCCCAACAACAAGAAAACCACCCCTGATGGAGTGGCTTTCTCTCTATATTATAGTACTACTTAAAAAATTCGCTTTCGCAGGTACAGGTTTCTTTTTTGATGCTGTCAGAAGATGAGCAGCAGCCTTCAAGGTTTTTAACATTTCCCTTTTCATCGGTAAGGTAGATTTTATCTTTATCAAATTTCAGGAAAAACGTTTCCTCATATTTTTTAAAGACCACTTTCATGACCTTATTAGGAGCATATTTCCCTGCATTGATTTCTTCCGTGGTTTCTTCTCCGCTAGCCTGATTGATCTGGACATACCCAAAATATACATCACCATTATTTTTCACATCCAGATAATAACGAGGAGTACCGGTGCCGCTATATCCTTTCAGGATGTCAAAAGCTCTGTATCCGATAAAAGGAAGCTCTGTCTGCTGTGCCCACGTAAAAATACTGATACACAGAATCATTACACTGAAAAACTTTTTCATAGATATTTTTTTCAAATGTAAAAATTTTTATGCAAAAACATTCACCGTAAAAACACGGTTGTTTAAATGATACGTTGTGTAAAATCTCTTTCACTGAAAGCAGGTATGAATTTTGATTTGATAGGTAGCTTTTTATAACAATAAAACCACTCCTGAAAAGAAGTGGCTTTCTATAATTGAATTAAAATCACATTAAAAAACTGTTGCCGCAAGCTGAATCCTTGCAAACTTATTCGATGGATTCCACATCGCCATCATGGTTACAGGAAGACTGTAATGATCAGTAATCTTAACTACCTTTCCGGCCTTTAGGCCTACATTTACGATGTCAAAGCTGTTTTTACCATTGCCATATAGAAACGTTTTATCATTGAGCGCGAATCCTGCTCCTACAAATGCATCCAGATTGACTTTCTGTCCCTTAATAACAGGATAGCTTGCCTGTACATAAGTGGAATATCTGTTCTTTTTGTAACTTCCATCAGCTTCCAGAATTACTTCTCCTGCATTGGCTCCTCCATACAGCATGATATCAGCCTCAATATTGATCGGGAATGATGGCCCGAAAGTATAGTTGGTCCTTAAATCAATAATATGGGCAGTTCTTCTCTGTGAATAGCTGAAAATATCGTCCGCAGCCACTGCAGTATTGATGTTTCGGGAATTGTAAAGGTCCCATAGCCCAATATAAAAACTTCCGTCAGAATATTGAATATAATAATTGATCTCTTTATAATGGGTGTTGTCTTTATCATCCGCCAGTGCAGATGCTCCCCAGATTCCTACCTTCCATTTTTTCTCTGCATCCAGGGCATACGACAGGTTTCCCATTACAACAGGCTTATCAGTAATAATAAGGCCTCTCCATAAATGATTGTTCTGAATGTTGGCCGTAAAATCAAGTCTTCCTTCTTTGGATTCCGTGGCTTCAGCACTTTCCTGTGAAAATAGCTTTCCTGTCCCTAAAACAAGAAGGAAAATCCCTTTTAAGATTTTTTTCATCATGTGTTTTATTTTAAAAATCCATATAATACTGCTGCGATAATCGCTCCGGTAACCGGACCTACTACAGGAATCCACGCATAGCCCCAGTCACTGCTTCCTTTTACAGGTAAGATGGCATGCATAATTCTTGGTGCAAGATCTCGTGCCGGGTTAATGGCATAGCCTGTAGTTCCTCCCAGAGATAAGCCTATTGCCCACACTACAAACGTAACAGGAATGGCTCCAATAGAACCCAATCCTACTTTAGCGGTTGGGTCTGCCTGTAAAGAAATACTTGGATCTGCAAAGTAGAAGACACAGAAGACCAGTACAAACGTTCCTATGATCTCACTGATAAGATTGGAAGATGTTTTTCTGATAGCCGGGCCTGTACTGAAACATGCCAGTTTTGCTCCTTCATCTTCCGTAATCGCAAAATGGTCTTTATGAAACAGCCATACCAGAAATGCACCCAGCATTCCTCCAATCATTTGCGCTGCAATATAAGAGGGAACCAGGTCCCATGCAAACTTTCCTGCAGTCGCAAGACCAATGGTTACAGCCGGATTCAGATGGGCCCCACTTATTGGCCCAGCAACGGTTACTCCCACAAATACGGCCAGTGCCCATGCGGTAGTAATAACAATCCATCCGGAATTATTTCCTTTCGTATCTTTTAAGACAACATTGGCTACAACACCGTTGCCTAACAATATAAGAAGCATCGTTCCGATAACTTCTGCAATAAATGGGGTCATATAAGTTTTTTTGATGAGTGAGTTAATCTTCTATCCAGCTTTGAGCGCTTTTTACTGCTTTCTTCCAGAAGTGGGTCATTTTATCCACTTGTTCTCTGTTTAATTGAGGATGGAAGTCTTTGTCTACAATCCATTGTTCCTGGATTTCGTCAATACTTTTCCAGTATCCTACTGCAAGCCCTGCAAGGTAGGCTGCACCAAGGGCGGTAGTTTCCAATGTTTTTGGTCTTGTTATTTTAAATCCGAATAAGTCAGACTGGATCTGCATCAGAAGATCACTTGCAGAAGCACCACCGTCTACTCTTAATTCAAGACTTGCTCTCCCTGAATCTGCTTCCATTGCTTTCACAATATCATAAACCTGAAATGCAATTCCTTCCAATGTTGCTCTTGCAATGTGTGCATCAGTAGTTCCACGGGTAATTCCTACAATCGTTCCGCGGGCATACTGATCCCAGTAAGGTGCGCCAAGACCTGTCAGTGCAGGTACGAAGTAAACACCACCATTATCTGGTACGGAAGCTGCCAGTTTATTGATTTCATCAGAAGAATGAATAAGCTTAAGACCATCTCTTAGCCATTGAATAGCAGCGCCTCCTACGAATACACTTCCTTCCAAAGCGTAGTTGACTTCTCCATTGATTTTCCAGGCTACTGTTGTAAGAAGGTTGTTCTTAGAAGAAACTGCTTCCGTTCCTGTGTTCATTAATAAGAAACATCCTGTTCCGTAGGTGTTTTTTACCATTCCCGGAGTGGTGCACATCTGTCCGAATAAAGCTGCCTGCTGATCGCCGGCAATACCTGCGATTGGAATTTTGGTAGAGAAAAGGGTAGTTGCTGTTTCTCCATATATTTCACTGCTTTGCTTGACTTCAGGGAGAATGTTTTTAGGAATATTGAACAGTTCTAATAAATCATTGTCCCATTCTAAAGTATGAATATTCAGAAGCATTGTTCTGCTGGCATTGGAAACATCTGTGATGAACATTTTTCCGCGGGTAAGTTTCCACACAAGCCATGTGTCAACAGTTCCAAAACATAATTTTCCTTCTTCGGCTTTCTGTCTTGCTCCTTCTACATGATCAAGGATCCACTTTAATTTGGTTGCTGAAAAGTAAGCATCCAGAACCAGTCCTGTTTTTTCTTTGATGGTTTCTGCATGTCCCTGTTCTTTCAGCTCGTCGCAGTATTTTGAAGTTCTCCTGTCTTGCCATACAATGGCATTGTAGATGGGCTCACCGGTTTCCTTATCCCAAACAATTGTAGTTTCACGCTGGTTGGTAATTCCGATAGCGGCCACCTCCAATCCGGAAATTCCTGCCTTTGCAATAACTTCAGCTGCTACAGAGATCTGTGAAGACCAGATTTCGTTTGGATTGTGTTCTACCCAACCCGGAGTAGGAAATATTTGTCTGAAATCTTTTTGAGATACATATTCTATTTCTCCACTGTGATTGAAGAGAATCGCTCTGGAGGAAGTTGTTCCCTGGTCTAGAGCGAGAATTAGTTTTTCATTCATGTATATAATGCTAATTTAGGTTGATTACTTTAGGTGAATAAGGAGTCAATAAATATCCTCTTGCCAGTTCAATGAATTCATTTTCCTGCTGCTGCGCCCATTCTTCAGAGTATCCTTTTTCTTCAGCAAGGATTCTTGCTACGTTATGAGCGCTGTCTATCGCTGCTCTGGCATCCAGGAAAAGCAGACGTACTCTTCTTGCCAGGATATCTTCAATGGTTTCTGCCATTTCAGCTCTTACGGCCCATACCACTTCTGCTACGGTGAAGGGATGATCAGGATGGATTTTTTGAGCATAGCGCGGATTACTTTCCTGTAATTTTTTGATTGCCGGAATATCAGATCCGTACACATACAGATGATTGGTTCTGTCTACCTGTTCTGGTTTTACATTTCCGTGGATGGAAAGATGTTCTGTTTTAGATGGGCTATTTCCCAATCTGTGAACTTTCATGGCTTCGTTTACAGTATCTTCTGCCATTTTACGGTAAGTAGTCCATTTTCCTCCGATAATAGAAACTAATCCGGTTTCTGAAGTAATAACTTTATGGCTACGGGAAACTTCTTTGGTGCTTTTGCTTCCATCTTTAGGGGCGGCAAGCGGACGAAGACCTGCGAAAACTGATTTCACATCTTCACGGGTTGGTTTTTTAGCCAGATATTGTCTTGCTGTATTTAAAACAAAGCTGATTTCTTCTTCCAGTGCACGAGGCTCAAAGCTTTCATCCTTTAAAAGAGTATCGGTGGTTCCCACCAAGGCTCTGTCGTGCCACGGCACAACAAATAAAACCCTGCCGTCTGATGTTTTTGGAATCATGATGGCATCATCGCTTTTCAGGAAAGATTTATCCAGTACCAGGTGAATTCCCTGGCTTGGTACCACCAATTTACCATGCTTAGGGTTGTTCATATTAAGAATGTCATTCGTAAATACACCAGTGGCATTGATGACTACTTTACCATGGATCTGATATTGCTGTTTAGAAAACTGGTCTTCAGCAACTACGCCTACTACTTTATCAGAAGCATCTTTCAAAAGGTTGATTACTTTCACATAGTTAACAGCACTTCCTCCTTTTTCAATAATCGTCTGGGTAAGATTAATGGCAAGTCTGGCGTCGTCAAACTGTCCATCCTGGTAAACAACACCACTCATTAAGTGATTTTGTTCAATAGTAGGAAGCTTTTCAACGGTTTTCGCTTTGCTGATGTATTTCGTTTTACCCAAACTTAGTTTTCCCGCAAGGAAATCATAAACAGATAAACCTATCTTATAGTAGATTCCTCCCCACCAGGTATAGTTAGGAATAATAAAAGACTGATTTTTTACAATATGTGCTGCGTTCTTTGCTAAGAGTCCTCTTTCTTTTAATGCTTCTTTTACCAATCCGACATCTCCCTGAGCGAGATATCTAACTCCGCCGTGTACCAATTTGGTACTTCTGCTGGATGTTGCTTTTGCGAAGTCATGAGATTCAAGCAATAAAGTTTTGAATCCCCTGCTTACCGCATCTAATGCTGAACCTAAACCACTGGCTCCTCCTCCTATGACAATAAAGTCCCATTCTTTTACATTGGTTAACTTACTGAGTTCTTCGTTTCGTTTCATAAATGTTTCGTTTATGTTTCGTTTTCAAATATATAAATTAAAAATGAAAGCAAAAAGAAAATAAATGAAATTTTAAAATATCGGAAAAAATCGGTAATTTTGATGAAACGAATAAAATGGAAAAGCTATTACCAAGGCAGGATGAAATACTTAAAGAGCTGGATGAGAAAGGGCATGTACTTGTTCAGGATCTGTGTGAAAAGCTCAATGTTTCTTCAGTTACGATCCGAAAGGATCTGAATTATCTCGAAAGCCTGGGGCTTCTTTTCAGAAATCATGGAGGAGCAAGTAAGCAGGTAAGATATGCTTATGAAAAAAATGTGGGTGAAAAAGAAAATATCAATGTGGAAGCGAAGCAGGTTATTGCCAAAGCTGCATTATCATTGATTCACGAAAACGACTGTATTATATTGGCATCCGGGACAACCATGCATTATCTTGCCAGAATGCTTGTGAATTTCAATTCGCTTACTGTTTTAACGTCCTCACTAAGGGTGGCTATTGAGCTTTGTAACAATCCTAATATTAATGTGATCCAACTGGGAGGGGAGGTGAGGAAAAGTTCAACTTCAATCGTAGGATCCATTTCGGAAGGAATTCTCAAACAGTTTTCCTGTAATAAACTTTTTCTGGGGGTAGACGGTATTGATCTTGAATTTGGAATCAGTACCTCCAATGCGGCGGAGGCACATCTTAATCAGGTAATGATTGAGTGTGCGGATAAGACAGTCGTTTTGGCAGATTCGTCCAAACTGAATAAGAAGGGGTTTGGTAAAATTGCCTCATTGGACGAAGTGGATTATCTGATCACAGATAATGGTATCGGTGAAGAAGACCGGTCTGCGTTGGAAGAGAGAGGGGTTACGGTTATTGTAAAATAGGCTGTATTCAGCTTAATTAAATAGTTAAAAATAGAGACCATCTGACTTCAGGCGGTCTCTATTTTAAAATAGAAATCATTTGACTTGTACTTTCCAGAAAAATCTCTTTTTGTTTTTTCTTTCCGCTCCAAGCAGAGTGTAGAACTTAATGGCTCTTGTATTAAAATCCGGGGTTTGCCATTGAATCATCGAGCAGCCTTCTTCTTTTGAGTGGATTTTTATTAATTCCATTATTTGTTTTCCTGTTCCGTTTCCCCTTGCATTCTCTTTTAGGAATAAGCAGTCAACATACATATAGTAACCTGCGTCCCAGGTGGAGAACTGTTTGAAAAATGTTGCATATCCTGTTATTTCAGTATCAGATTCTGCAACCAGACATTTTATATGGGAATCCGGATCAAGGAGGTGTTTAGCGAGCTGTTCCTTTTTGTTTTCTTCCTTAAAAAAGTTTCTTTCATAGTGCGCATGGGCTTTACATAATTCAATAATGGAACTTATGTCTTTTTCTTCGGCGAATCTTATTTTCATATCTTTATGTTGATGGATTAGCAGGCGCATACAAAAGCGGAACCATTGGTAGGATCTGTTCCTTCTGTGGCATAGCCATCAAATTTCCACCATTCCATTCCTCCTATTAATTCCATCACCTTAAATCCTAATTGGGTCATTTTTAAAGCTCCTTTTGTGGAAGCATTACAGCCTATCCCGTCGCAGTAGCAGACATATATTTTTGACTTATCAAGGTGCCGGGTGCTTTCTTCTGTCATTTCCTGATGGGGCAGATTAATTGCAGATGGGATGTGTTCTTTGCTATAGCCATGTGGTCTTCTGGTATCTACTGCAATGTAATCTGTGCTGTTTTGAAATCCATCATATAAATCTGAAGGATCCATTTCATACATTAATTTTTTCTGGTAGAATTCAATTTGTTCTTGCATAATGTTAAATTGTTTGTAGTGCAAAGCTATGATCGGGTTTATTCTTTTCCTAAGATTGAAATTGAATGTTCTGCAGTGTTAAATGAAATATTTTCAGATAGTGTTTTTTGTTATATGATTAACTTTGCGCTATGGAAATCAAGTTTTTAAAACTTATTAAAACAATTGCGGAGGAAGGGAGTATTGCAGGTTCTTCTGAAAAACTTTTTTTGACACAGTCAGCATTAAGCCATCAGCTTAAAGATCTGGAAATCCAGCTCGGGTTTAAAGTGTTTTACAGGGCAAGGAACAAATGGGAGCTTACTGAGGAGGGAAGTGTGCTTTACAAAACTGCATGTACGGTAATAGATAGTATAGGGAATGGCCTGAATGAGATTCAACAGATAAGAGCCGGAGCGGCGGGTACCATAAAAATCAGTACAGAATGTTACTCATTTTATCAGGGACTACCGTTATTTATTCAGAAAATGAAAGTATTATATCCTGAGATTGAAGTGGATCTGGTATTGGAAGCAACTCATAAGCCTGTGGAAAAAATCATATCCAATGAAATTGATATTGCAGTGGTCACTTCAAAACCTGCCGGTAATAATGAATTGATCTGCATTGAGATTTTTGAGGATGAAGTTTTTGCAGTAATTCATAAAGAAAACCTTTTAAATGATACTGAATATCTTAGTGCTGAGGATTTTCGGGATGCTCATTTAATCATTCATTCTTTTCCTTTAGAAACCGTTTCTGTTTACGATCGGTTCCTTAATCCTAGCGGAATGATGCCTGTGAAGATTTCAGCAGTTCCGTTAACAGAAGTTACTTTGGAAATGGTGCAGGCCAATATGGGGATTACCTGTATGCCGAAATGGGCATTGCATTCATTCAGGCTGTCTGATGAGCTGAAATTTAAAAAAATCGGAAGTAAAGGTTTGAGAAGAAAACATTATCTGGTGGTAAGAAAATCGGATGCCGGAAAAAAATATATTAATGACTTTCTTTTGAACTTCAAAGAATATTTTCAAAATTTTGGATAGTTTTTTTTCTGAAACTGCTAAATGATTAAAAATCAAAATATTTTAGTCGAAATATTTGTCAGTTACAAAATTATTCATAAATTTGCACACTCATTTTAGGGGCGTAGTATGCCTATATCAAAAGTAGAAATTACTTCAGACTTCCGAAAAATGGGGATAAATAAAGGATAAATTTTATTATAATATAAACAATGTCAGGTATTATTGGTAAAAAAATCGGTATGACATCTTTGTTTAACGAAGAAGGAAAAAACATTCCTTGTACAGTTATCCAAGCTGGTCCATGCTCGGTTTTACAGGTCAGAACCTTAGAAAAAGACGGTTATAAAGCTGTTCAGTTAGGTTTCGATGACAAGAGTGAGAAGAACGTTGGTAAAGCGTTAGCTGGTCATTTTAAAAAGGCTGGTTCTGCTCCTAAAGCTAAATTAGTTGAATTCTACAGAGAGTTCGTTGATGAAGTAAAAGTAGGAGAAGAAGTAAAAGTTGATTTATTCGCTGAAGGTGAATATGTTGACGTAACAGGAACTTCAAAAGGTAAAGGCTTCCAGGGTGTTGTTAAGAGACACGGATTTGGAGGTGTAATGCAGGCAACTCATGGTCAGCACAACAGACTTAGAGCTCCAGGTTCTATCGGTGCTGGTTCAGACCCTTCAAGAGTATTCAAAGGGATGAGAATGGCTGGAAGAATGGGAGGTAAGCAGGTAACTGTTCAAAACCTTCAAGTGTTAAAAGTTGATCAAGAACAAAATCTTTTAGTAGTAAAAGGTGCTGTTCCGGGAGCTAAAAATTCTTATGTAATTATCAGAAAATGGAACTAGTAGTATTAAATACATCAGGAAAAGAGACCGGAAGAAAAGTAACTCTAGACGAAACAGTATTCGGAATTGAGCCAAATCAGCACGCGGTTTACTTAGAAGTTAAACAGTATCTTGCTGCTCAAAGACAAGGTACTCATAAAGCAAAAGAAAGAAGCGAAATTACTGCTTCTACTAAAAAGCTTAAGAAGCAAAAAGGATCAGGATCTGCTAGATACGGTGATATCAAATCTCCAGTATTCAGAGGTGGAGGTAGAGTATTCGGACCAAAACCAAGAGACTACAGATTCAAATTGAACAAAGCTCTTAAGAGATTGGCTAAGAAATCTGTTTTATCTCAAAAAATGAGAGACAACAGCATTAAAGTTTTAGAAGATGTGAGCTTTGACGCTCCTAAGACTAAAGATTTCATCAATGTATTAAATGCATTGGAACTTAACGGTAAAAAATCTTTATTCGTTCTTCCTGAAGCTAACAAGAATGTGTATTTATCTTCAAGAAACTTACCTAAAACTAAAGTAATGAACTTCAACGAGATCAGTTCTTACGATTTAGTAAACGCTGGTGAGATCATTTTCTTCGAAGGTGCAGTTGAAAAATTCCAGGAAAATTTAAAGAAATAAATCATGTCAGTTATTATTAAACCAGTTATTTCAGAAAAGGCTAATTACCTTACAGATTTAAGAGGTTCTTATTCTTTCTTAGTGAATCCTAAGGCGAATAAAATCGAGATCAAAAAAGCTGTTGAAGCGGCTTACGGTGTAAAAGTAGCAGACGTTAACACAATGATTTATGCTCCGAAGGTTTCTTCAAAATACACTAAAAAAGGTCTTCAAGTAGGAAAGACAAATAAATTGAAAAAAGCGGTAATCAAACTTGCTGAAGGTGAGGTTATCGATATTTTTGCTGTAAATTAATTATTAATTATAAATAATAGTAATGTCTGTTAGAAAATTAAAACCTATCACCCCGGGACAGAGATTCAGAATTGTAAACAATTTTGAGGAAATTACTACCAACAAACCAGAGAAATCTCTAACAGTTGGTATTAAAAAGTCAGGTGGACGTAACCAAACAGGTAAAATGACCATGCGTTACACCGGAGGTGGACACAAAAAGAAATACAGAATTATTGACTTCAAAAGAAACAAAGCAAACGTTGAAGCTACTGTAAAATCTGTAGAATACGATCCAAACAGAACTGCATTTATCGCTTTATTAGAGTACGCAGACGGAGAGAAGAGATATATCATCGCTCCAAACGGTATCAAAGTTGATCAGAAAGTAGTATCAGGAGAAAGCGTTGAACCAAACGTAGGTAACGCAATGAAATTGAAAAATATTCCATTGGGTACTGTAATCTCTTGTGTTGAAATGAAGCCTGGACAAGGTGCAATTTTAGCAAGAAGTGCTGGTTCTTCAGCTCAATTAACTTCAAGAGATGGTAAATATGCAATCATCAAGTTACCTTCAGGAGAATCAAGAATGATCCTTACTGAATGTATGGCAATGATTGGTTCTGTTTCCAACTCAGATCACCAATTAACTGTATCAGGTAAGGCTGGTAGAAGCAGATGGTTAGGTAGAAGACCAAGAACAAGAGCGGTTGTAATGAACCCAGTAGATCACCCAATGGGTGGTGGTGAAGGACGTTCTTCAGGAGGTCACCCAAGATCTAGAAACGGTAAACCGGCTAAAGGTTACAAAACTAGAAAGAAAAACAAAGTGTCTAACCGTTACATCGTATCTAAAAGAAAATAATTATGGCAAGATCACTTAAAAAAGGACCGTTCATTCATCATACTTTAGATAAGAAGGTTCAGGCAAATATAGAGTCTGGTAAGAAGACAGTTATCAAAACTTGGTCTAGAGCATCTATGATCTCTCCGGACTTCGTAGGACAAACTATTGCTGTACACAACGGGAAATCTTTTATCCCTGTTTACGTTACAGAAAACATGGTTGGTCACAAGTTAGGCGAATTTTCTCCAACAAGATCTTTCAGAGGTCATGGTGGTAACAAAAACAAAGGAAGCAGATAATCATGGGATCAAGAAAACAAGATAGTTCAATCGCAAGAAAAGAAGCTAACAAAGACGTTGTAAAAGCTTCATTAAATAATTGCCCGTCTTCTCCAAGAAAAATGAGATTAGTTGCTGATATCATTAGAGGAGAGCAGGTAGACAAAGCACTTTATATCCTAAAATATTCTAAGAAGGATGCTTCTAACAAGTTAGAGAAATTACTTCTTTCTGCTATGGCTAACTGGCAAGTGAAAAACGAAGGTGCTGACATCGAGGAAGCAAACCTTATCGTTAAAGAAATATTTGTGGATAGTGCAAGACAATTGAAGAGACTAAGACCAGCTCCACAAGGTAGAGGGTATAGAATCAGAAAAAGATCTAACCACGTTACATTAATCTTAGGTAACAAAGAAAATTAATCAAGGTATGGGACAGAAGACAAATCCAATTGGTAACAGATTAGGTATCATCAGAGGATGGGATTCTAACTGGTTTGGTGGAAACGATTATGGAGACAGAATCGCTGAAGACTACAAAATCAGAAGATACCTTGAAGCTAGATTATCTAAAGGTGGTATTTCAAAAATTTATATTGAAAGAACTTTAAAATTAGTTACAGTAACTATTACTACTGCTAGACCGGGACTTATCATCGGTAAAGGAGGTCAGGAAGTTGATAAATTGAAAGAAGAGTTGAAGAAATTGACTGGTAAGGATATTCAAATCAACATTTTCGAAATCAAAAGACCTGAATTAGATGCTGTACTAGTTGCTGATAGTATTTCTAAGCAAATTGAAAACAGAATTTCTTACAGAAGAGCTGTTAAAATGGCAATGGCAAGTACTATGAGAATGGGTGCTGAAGGTATCAAAGTTCAAATCTCTGGTAGATTAAACGGAGCTGAAATGGCAAGATCAGAATCTTTCAAAGAAGGAAGAATTCCATTGTCAACTTTCAGAGCTGATATTGATTACCACTGGGCAGAAGCTCACACTACTTACGGTAGACTAGGGGTAAAAGTTTGGATCATGAAGGGTGAAGTTTACGGTAAAAGAGAACTTTCTCCACTAGTGGGACAACAGAAAAAAGGAGGTCAGTCAGACAGAGGAAACAGAGGAGGAGACAGAGACAACAGAAGACCTAGAAAAAACAACAACAATAACAATAATAATTAAAATTTTAGATTAGAAATTTTGAATTTTAAATTACCGTTACTTTTTTAAAATAAAAAAAATCTAAAATCTAAAATCTAAAATCTAAAATTTAGAAATTATGTTACAACCAAAAAGAACCAAATTCCGTAGAGTTCATAAGATGAAGATGAAGGGGAATGCCCAGAGAGGTAGTCAACTTGCTTACGGAACTTTTGGGATCAAAGCAACGGAAGGAGCTTGGATCACTGCAAGACAGATTGAAGCGGCTCGTATCGCTGCGACAAGATATATGAAGAGAGAAGGTCAACTATGGATCAAAATCTTCCCAGATAAGCCAATTACTAAGAAACCAGCGGAAGTACGTATGGGTAAAGGTAAGGGTGCTGTTGAATATTGGGTAGCTGTAGTAAAACCAGGTAAAATTATGTTCGAAGTTGGAGGTGTACCTTACGATATCGCTAAGGAAGCTTTAAGACTTGCTGCACAAAAATTACCAGTAGTTACTAAATTCATCGTTGCTAACGATTTTGTTAAACCTCTATAATCTTTGAATACAATGAAAAATGCTGATATTAAAAATTTAAGCGCGGGTGATATTCAAGCTCAATTAACTGAAGCAAAAGCTCAATATTCTAAATTGAAATTGGCTCATGCAATCAGCCCAATTGAAAACCCGATTCAAATCAGAGATTTGAGAAAAACAATCGCAAGACTAAACACTGAGTTAACTAACAAACAATAATTTCATTTTACAATGGATAGAAATTTAAGAAAAGAAAGAATCGGAGTGGTTTCCAGCAATAAAATGGAAAAAACTATTGTTGTTAGTGAAACTACAAGAGTAAAGCACCCGATGTACGGTAAATTCGTTTTGAAAACGAAAAAATATACTGCACACGACGAGAACAACGAATGCACAGAAGGTGATACAGTTTTGATCCAGGAAACTAGACCTTTGAGCAAGAGCAAGAGATGGAGATTAGTAAGAATCATTGAAAAAGCTAAGTAATAATGTTACAAACAGAATCAAGATTAAAAGTTGCTGATAACACAGGTGCTAAAGAAGTACTAGTGATCAGAGTTCTGGGAGGAACCAGAAGAAGATATGCTTCAGTTGGTGATAAAATCGTTGTTACGATCAAGGATTCTACGCCATCTGGAAACGCTAAAAAAGGTCAGGTATCTAAAGCTGTAGTAGTAAGAACTAAGAAAGCAGTAAGAAGAAAAGATGGTTCATACATCAAATTCGACGACAATGCTTGTGTATTACTAAACGCAGCGGGAGAAATGAGAGGAACGCGTGTTTTCGGACCAGTTGCTCGTGAGTTGAGAGACAAAGAATATATGAAAATCATTTCATTAGCTCCTGAAGTACTTTAATTTTAAAAATTTTTAAAAGAAATGTCAAAGTTAAAAATAAAAAGAGGAGATAACGTAATCATTACTACTGGTAAGAAAGATATCAAAGGTAAGACTGGTGAAGTTATTGAAGTGATCAAGAAAGAAGGTAGAGACCCAAGAGTAATCGTTGCAGGACTTAACATCGTTAAAAAACACGTTAAGCCTTCAGCTTCTAATCCTCAAGGAGGAATTACTGAGAAGGAAGCTTCTATTCATATCTCAAACGTAGCTTTAGTTGGTAAAGACGGAAAAGCTATCAAAATCGGTTACAAAATCGAAGGAGATAAGAAAGTAAGAATTAACAAAAAAACGGGTGAAACTTTATAATTTGAATTAACATGGAATATATAGCAAGACCCAAAAAAGCATATAAAGAGACAATTGTTCCTGCAATGATGGAAGAATTCGGGTATAAGTCAGTAATGCAAGTACCTAAATTAGAGAAAATCGTTGTATCACAAGGTTTAGGTGATGCTACTGCAGACAAAAAAATCATTGATTATGCTGTAGAAGAGCTTACAAATATCACAGGTCAAAAGGCTGTTGGTACAATCTCTAAGAAAGACGAAGCTGCTTTCAAATTGAGAAAAGGTATGCCTGTAGGTGCAAAAGTTACTTTAAGAGGAAACCAGATGTATGAATTCTTAGACAGACTTACTGCTTCTGCTTTACCACGTATCAGAGATTTCTCTGGTATCAAAGCTGATGGTTTCGATGGTAGAGGTAACTACAACTTAGGTATTACTGAGCAGATTATCTTCCCTGAAATCGTAATTGACAAAGTGAAAAAAATCCAGGGGATGGACATCACTTTCGTTACTACTGCGAAAACAGATAAAGAAGCTAAAGCATTATTAACTCACTTCGGTTTACCATTTAAAAAGAACTAAGAAATGGCTAAAGAATCAATGAAAGCGCGTGAGCGCAAAAGAGAAGCACTAGTTGCTAAATACGCTGCTAAAAGACAAGCTCTTAAAGAAGCTGGTGATTACGAAGGACTTCAAAAATTGCCTAAAAATGCTTCTCCTGTAAGATTACACAACAGATGTAAACTAACAGGTAGACCAAGAGGATACATGAGAACGTTCGGTATTTCCAGAGTAACTTTCAGAGAAATGGCAAACAACGGTCTTATCCCAGGTGTAAGAAAAGCTAGTTGGTAATTATTACTAATTAAAAATCGGGACAATTAAGTTGTTCAGATACTAAAGATAAAAATATCAGACCGAAGATTTCTGAAGTCTGATATTTTACTCTTCAAGTCTTTGCAAAACTGATTGTTCTTTAACCAATAATTTATAAAAGAAAAATGGTAACAGATCCAATTTCAGATTTCCTAACAAGAGTAAGGAACGCACAAAGCGCAGGCCACAAAGTGGTGGAAATTCCTGCATCGAAAATCAAAAAGGAGATTACTAAGATCTTATTTGATCAAGGGTATATCTTAAACTACAAGTTTGAAGATAACGCTGTTCAAGGAGTGATCAAAATCGCTTTAAAGTATGATAAGCAAACTAACAAACCGGCTATCAAGTCTATTCAAAGAGCTTCTAGACCAGGTTTGAGACAGTACAAAGGTTCAGCTGAGCTTCCAAGAGTACTAAACGGTTTGGGTATTTCTATCATCTCTACTTCTAAAGGAGTAATGACTGACAAGAAAGCTAGAGAAGAGAAAGTAGGCGGTGAAGTAATCTGCTATGTTTATTAATTTTTAATCAGAGGAAAATGTCAAGAATTGGTAAAGCAATTATAACAATTCCAGCAGGAGTTACAATCACTGAAAACAACGGTGTAGTAACTGTAAAAGGAGCTAAAGGAGAGCTTTCTCAGGAGCTTACTGCAGGAATTACTATAGAACAGAAAGATGGTGAACTTAACGTAAACAGACCATCTGATTCTAAACAACACAAAGCGCTTCACGGTTTATACAGAGCGTTAATCAACAACATGATTGTTGGTGTAAGTGCAGGTTTCGAAAAGAAACTTGAACTAGTAGGGGTAGGATATAGAGCTTCACACGCAGGTCAAAAACTTGAGTTGGCTTTAGGATTCTCTCACGGTATCGTATTAGAACTTCCAAGTGAAGTAAAAGTGGATACATTGACTGAAAAAGGTAAAAACCCAATTATTACTTTAACGTCTCACGACAACCAACTTCTAGGAATGGTAGCTGCAAAGATCCGTTCTTTCAGAAAGCCTGAGCCATACAAAGGAAAAGGTGTAAGATTCGTAGGAGAAATTGTTAGACGTAAAGCTGGTAAATCTGCTTAATAAATTATAAGTATTATGGCATTAAGTAAATTAGAAAAAAGAATAAGAATCAAAAGAAGAGTAAGAGGGAAAATCTCTGGATCTTCTGAATTGCCAAGATTATCTGTATACAAAAGTAATAAGGAAATTTACGCTCAGTTAATCGACGATAAAAATGGTAAAACTTTAGTTTCAGCTTCTTCAAGAGAGAAAGGTGTAGACGCTAAAGGGACTAAGACTGAAGTTTCTGCTGCTGTTGGTAAAGCTATCGCTGCTAAAGCTATCGCTGCAGGAATCGAAAGTATTGTATTTGACAGAAACGGATTCGTATACCACGGTAGAGTAAAAGCTCTTGCTGATGGTGCAAGAGAAGGAGGACTTAAATTCTAATCATTAAATTTCGGAAAATATGTTAGGACTAGATAATATAGAAAGAGTAAAACCGGGAGGATTAGAATTAAAAGATCGTCTCGTAGCTGTTAACAGAGTAACAAAAGTAACAAAAGGAGGTAGAGCTTTCGGATTTTCTGCTATTGTTGTAGTAGGTAACGAAGAAGGTGTTATCGGTTTCGGTTTAGGAAAATCTAAAGAGGTTGCTTCTGCAATTGCTAAAGCAGTTGAAGACGCTAAGAAAAACCTTGTGAAAGTTCCTGTAATGAACCATACTATCCCTCACCAAACTACTGCTAGATACGGTGGTGCAGATATCTTCCTAAGACCTGCTTCTCACGGTACAGGATTGATCGCCGGAGGTGCGGTAAGAGCGGTATTGGAATCTGCTGGTATTCACGATATCCTTTCAAAATCTAAAGGATCTTCTAACCCTCACAACGTAGTGAAAGCTACTTTCAAAGCGTTATTAGACATCAGAAGACCTGAAGAGATCGCTAGAATGAGAGGAATTTCTCTAAGTAAAGTGTTTAACGGTTAATAATTAAAACAATGGCAACAATTAAAGTAAAGCAAGTAAGAAGCGCTATTGGTAGAACAAAAACCCAAAAGAGAACGCTTGAAGCATTAGGATTAAAAAAACTTCACCAAGTTGTAGAACACGAAGCTACTCCTTCTATCTTAGGAATGATCGCTGCAGTAAGCCACTTACTTGAAGTTCAAAAATAATTTTATAAAAGAGAAATTAAAATGAATTTAAATAACATAAAACCTGCTGCAGGATCTACTTTCAACTCAAAGAGAATTGGTAGAGGTCAAGGTAGTGGAAAAGGAGGTACTTCAACAAAAGGACACAAAGGTCAGAAAGCTAGAGCTGGTTATTCTCAAAAAATCGGTTTCGAAGGTGGACAGATGCCTTTACAAAGAAGATTACCTAAATTCGGATTCAAAAACGTAAACAGAAAAGAGTTTAGAGGAGTTAACCTTGATACTATCCAGACTTTAATCGAGAACAAATCCATCACCGGAGATATCACGAAAGAAGTTTTAGTAGCAAACGGAATAATTTCTAAAAACGAATTAGTGAAAATTATGGGTAGAGGAGAATTGAAATCTGCGGTTTCAATCTCTGCTGACAAATTCACTAAATCTGCTGAAGAGCTTATTGCTAAAGCAGGTGGAAAAGCAATTACCTTATAATACTTACTAATGAAAGAATTTATACAAACACTTAAAAATATTTGGAGTCTTAAAGAACTTAGAGATAAAATTCTCTTCACTTTAGGGATTATCCTTGTGTATAGATTCGCATCTTATATCTCGCTTCCTGCAATTAACCTTGCAGAGGTGGGAGATCTCTTAGAGCATTATAAAAATCAAGGCGGTAACAAGCAAGGAGCAGGTCTCCTTGGCTTGCTTTCGTCGTTTACGGGGGGAGCTTTCAGCCACGCTTCCGTAATGGCGTTGGGAATCATGCCTTATATTTCTGCTTCTATTATTGTTCAGTTGATGGGGATGGCTATTCCTTATCTTCAGAAGCTTCAGAAAGATGGAGAGTCAGGTAGAAATACATTGAACCAAATTACAAGATGGTTAACAATTGGAGTTTGTCTGGTACAGGCACCTTCTTACTTAACTTCTATTACTCAATTATTCTTACCATATGCTCAGTTCCAGTCTGCATACTATGTAGAGCCAAATTCAATCATGTTCTGGTTGCCAAGTATTGTTATTTTGGTTGCCGGTTCAGTATTCGCAATGTGGCTGGGTGAAAAGATTACCGATAAAGGAATCGGAAATGGTATCTCTATCCTTATTATGGTGGGGATCCTTTCAAGATTACCTGAGGCATTCGTACAGGAGATGGCCGTGCAGAACGGAAAAGGAGGAATGGGATCTATCATGATCCTTATTGAAGTATTATTCTGGATGTTGGTAGTTCTTTTAGCAGTAATCTTATCAGTAGCTGTTAGAAAAATTCCAATTCAGTATGTAAGCAGAGCTCAAGCAAGAGGAGGTGTAAACAGAAATCTTATGCAGGGAGCAAGACAATGGATTCCATTGAAAGTAAATGCTGCTGGTGTAATGCCGATTATCTTTGCCCAGGCATTGATGTTCGTACCAGGATTATTAACAAAATTCGATGAGTCTAACACTTTTCTTGCAGGTTTCAAGAATGTTTTTAGCTGGCAGTACAACGTATTGTTTGCGCTATTAATTATTATCTTCTCATTTTTCTATACTGCGATTACAATTCCGGTAAACCAGATGGCTGATGACTTGAAGAGAAATGGAGGTTTAGTGCCGAAAGTAAGACCCGGTAAAGAGACCGCTGATTATTTAGATGATATTTTATCAAAAATTACCTTGCCAGGTGCAATTTTTTTATCTATCTTTGCAGTCCTTCCAGCAATTGTGCATGGAAGCTTTGTTCAGACAGATGCGTTTGCCCTATTTTTCGGGGGAACATCATTATTAATTATGGTGGGTGTAATTTTAGATACAGTTCAACAGATTAATACTTATCTGCTGAACCATCATTATGATGGCTTAATGCAGTCTAAATTATCAAGAACGACTGGATATTAATTTATGGCAAAACAAAAACATATTGAACAAGATGGCGTGATCGTGGAAGCACTTTCTAACGCCATGTTCCGTGTAGAGCTGGAAAATGGGCATATCCTTATTGCTCATATCTCCGGCAAAATGAGAATGCATTATATTAAACTTTTACCTGGAGATAAGGTAAAACTAGAAATGTCTCCCTATGATTTAACAAAAGGGAGGATCACATTTAGATATTAAAACAATTAGCCAAATGGAATACCCATTCCATTTGGCATTTGTAAAAAATAAATACTATCAAAATGAAAGTAAGAGCATCAATTAAAAAAAGAAGCGCTGATTGCAAAATCGTACGCAGAAAAGGTGTACTATTCGTAATCAACAAGAAGAACCCAAAATTTAAACAAAGACAAGGTTAACATTAAATTATGGCGAGAATTGCAGGTATTGATTTACCAAAAAACAAAAGAGGTGTTATCGGTTTAACTTACATCTATGGAGTAGGAAGAAGTACTTCTTCTGAAATCCTTAAAGCTGCCGGTATCAGCGAAGACAAGAAAGTCAACGAATGGAATGACGATGAATTGGCTGCAATCAGAACATATATCTCTGAAAACGTAAAAGTAGAAGGAGAATTGAGATCTGAAGTGCAATTGAACATCAAGAGATTGATGGACATAGGATGCCAACGAGGAATACGTCACAGACTTGGATTACCTTTAAGAGGCCAGAGAACGAAAAACAACTCTAGAACACGTAAAGGGAAGAGAAAAACTGTTGCTAACAAGAAAAAAGCTAGTAAATAATCGTTAGGAATTATGGCAAAACAAACTAAAGTAGTTAAGAAAAGAAAAGTAAAAGTTGAAGCTATTGGTGAAGCTCATATTCAGGCTTCTTTCAATAACATCATCATTTCTTTAACAAATAAAAACGGAGAGGTTATCTCTTGGGCTTCTGCCGGTAAAATGGGTTTCAGAGGTTCTAAAAAGAATACTCCATTTGCTGCTCAGATGGCAGCTGAAAATTGCTCTGCTGTAGCTCACGAAGCTGGTTTAAGAAGAGTAAAGGTGTTTGTGAAAGGTCCAGGTGCAGGTAGAGAATCTGCTATCAGATCTATCCACAATTCAGGAATTGAAGTTAGCGAAATCATTGATGTGACTCCTATGCCACACAATGGATGTAGACCACCAAAAAGAAGAAGAGTTTAATTTTTAGAATTTACCCATTATGGCAAGATATATTGGACCTAAAACTAAGATTGCTAGAAAGTTTGGTGCTGCAATCTACGGAGATGATAAAAACTTCGAAAAAAGAAAGAACCAACCGCCAGGACAACACGGTCCTAACAAAAGAAGAGGTGCTAAAAAATCAGAATATGCAATTCAGTTAGCTGAAAAACAAAAAGCTAAATATACTTACGGTATTTTAGAAAGACAGTTTGCTAACCTATTTGACAAAGCACACAGAAGTAAAGGTGTAACAGGGGAAGTTCTATTACAACTTTGTGAATCAAGATTGGATAACGTAGTATACAGATTAGGTTTTGCTAAAACAAGATCTGGAGCTAGACAATTGGTTTCTCACAGACACATCACTGTGAACGGGGAAATTCTTAATATCCCTTCTTACTTGGTAAAAGCTGGTGATGTAATCGCTGTAAGAGAAAAGTCTAAGTCTCTTGAGGTTGTTACCAATGCATTGGCTTCTAAGTCAAACTATGAGTGGTTACAATTCAACGATGAGAAGAAAGAAGGAACTTTCGTTTCTGCTCCTGAAAGAATCCAGATTCCGGAGGACATTAAGGAGAACCTTATCGTCGAACTTTACTCTAAATAATTTTTTAATCAAATTTTTGCTCAACCCAATAATATGGCAATTTTACAATTCATAAAACCCGATAAAGTAATTTTACTTAACTCTGATGAATTTAAAGGTCAATTTGAATTCAGACCTTTAGAACCAGGTTTCGGGCTTACAATCGGTAATGCTTTGAGAAGAGTGTTGCTTTCTTCTCTGGAAGGATACGCTATTTCATCTATCAAAATAGAAGGTGTAGAGCACGAATTTTCAACTATTCCAGGAGTAATCGAAGACGTTACCGAAATTATTCTTAACCTTAAGCAGGTAAGATTAAAAGCTGCAGCAGAAGGCCAGGCTAACGAGCAGGTTGTTGCTAAAGTTTCAGGTCAAACGGTTATTACTGCTGGTGATTTAGGAAAGTCTATCAACGGATTTGAGGTTTTAAACCCGGATTTGGTGATCTGCAACCTAAACAGTGATGTAACTTTCGAAATTACTTTCAATATTGAAAAAGGTAGAGGGTATGTTCCTTCTGAACAAAATAAATCAAACAATGCTCCAGTAGGAACTATTGCTATTGACTCTATTTTTACGCCGATCAAGAAAGTACAATACAGCATTGAAAATTATCGTGTAGAGCAAAAAACAGACTACGAAAAACTTGTATTAGATATAGAAACTGACGGGTCTATCAGCCCTCAGAATGCTTTAACTGAAGCTTCTAAGATATTAATTTATCACTTCATGCTATTCTCTGATGAGAGAATCACGCTTGAAACTGAAGCTGTAAAAGCATCTATCCAGTACGATGAAGAAACTCTTCACACAAGACAACTTCTTAAGTCTAAATTAGCAGATATGGATCTTTCTGTAAGAGCCCTTAACTGTCTGAAAGCGGCTGAAGTAGAAACTCTTGGAGAACTGGTTTCTTACAGTAAGTCTGATTTGATGAAATTCAGAAATTTTGGTAAAAAATCTTTGACAGAACTAGAAGAATTAGTGCATTCAAAAGGTCTTAACTTCGGTTTCGACGTTGCAAAATATAAGTTAGACGCTGATAAATAATTAATAATGAGACACGGTAAAAAATTCAATCACTTAGGAAGAACAGCTTCTCACAGAAGTGCTTTACTTTCTAATATGGCTTGTTCTCTAATTGAGCATAAAAGAATCAACACTACTGTAGCTAAAGCTAAAGCTTTAAGAGTATATGTTGAGCCTCTATTAACAAAAGCAAAAGAAGATACTACACACAACAGAAGAGTAGTATTCTCTTACCTTCAAAATAAATTTGCGGTTGCTGAATTATTCAGAACTGTAGCTCCTAAAATCGCTGAAAGAAACGGTGGTTATACAAGAATCATCAAGACAGGATTCAGACCAGGTGATGCTGCTGATACTGCTCTTATCGAGTTAGTAGATTTCAACGAGCTTTACAACCCTAATGCTGAAGAGAAAAAAGCTACAAGAAGAAGCAGAAGATCTACAACTGCTAAAAAAGCTGAAGCAGTAGTTGCTGATGCTCCTGCAGTTGAAGAGAAAGTAGAAGAAGCTAAAGCTGATACTACTGAGGAAAAAACTGAAGAATAATATTCATTCAGATATATAAAAAAACCATCCGGAATCCGGATGGTTTTTTATTTAATACTTATCAAATAAAATGTCCCTCAATATGGAAGGACATTTTTTATTTAAATCTTTGTTCTTTTCAGCTCAATAATATTGTTACCCTGTTCAAGGTGAAGGCTGTCTCCTTTTACCCTTGCAGTCATATCATCTTTTTTGTAAATCGTTTCATCTCCTTTCGTTTCCGACTTAGGCAAGGTAAACGTTTTCTTGTTGCTGGTAATAGCTACCGTACTTTCTTTCGGATCGTTTTTAAATACTACTTTCACCAGTGTTCCGTCAGTAGCTTTATACACAAAATCTGTTTTCTCAGTTTTCTGACCGTTGATATCTACTGTCGAAGAACTTTGTGTTACCGAATCTATCTTTCCGTTGTTGTCTGTAACTACAGTTTCTGAACTGTCTGTTTTGATAACGCTTTTGTTTCCGCTTTCACTTTTTTTACAGCTGACTACTGCCAGTGCCAATACAGCACCTAGTGCTAAAAGACTTTTTTTCATGATTATATTATTTGATATTCAATTGATTTTTATATTTTAAATTTTACAAAAATCATGCCTTACAATATGAGAAATTTTAACCGTTATTTATGCATAATTCTTTTATTTTTCTCCTTGAATACTGTGTTTTCACAGAAAGGAAATTTTGAAATTAAAGATGGACATTTCTTCCTGAACGGAAAATCATTTACCGTGTATTCAGGAGAAATGCATTATCCCAGAGTTCCGTCGGAGTATTGGAAGCATCGTCTGGAGATGATGAAAGCAATGGGACTGAATACCGTTACGACTTACGTTTTTTGGAATTATCATGAAGAAGCCCCGGGAAAATGGAATTTTTCAGGTGAAAAAGATTTGCAGAAGTTCATCAAAACGGCACAGGAAGCTGGCTTATATGTTATCATTCGTCCGGGGCCTTATGTTTGTGCAGAGTGGGAATTCGGAGGATATCCGTGGTGGCTGCAGAAAAATAAAGACCTTGAAATAAGAAGAGACAACAAAGCTTTCTTAGAGGAATGCCGTAAATATATCAGTCAGCTGGCAAAGCAGATCGTACCTCTGCAGATTAATAATGGCGGCCCGGTTATTATGGTACAGGCAGAGAATGAATTTGGATCTTACGTTGCCCAGCGAAAAGATATTCCGTTGGAAGAACACAGGAAATACAGTCATAAGATTAAAGACATGCTGTTGAAAAGCGGAATCTCGGTACCTTTATTTACCTCAGACGGCAGTTCACTTTTTAAAGGAGGATCTATTGAAGGTGCTTTACCTACCGCAAACGGAGAAGGTGATATTGCTGTTTTAAAGAAAAACATCAATGAGTATAATGGTGGAAAAGGTCCTTATATGGTTGCAGAATATTATCCCGGATGGCTCGATCATTGGGTAGAACCATTCGTTAAGGTCTCCACAGAAGAAGTGGTGAAGCAAACAAAGCTCTATATAGAAAATGATATTTCTTTTAATTATTATATGATTCATGGTGGAACCAACTTTGGATTTACCAGTGGTGCCAATTACGATAAGGATCATGATATCCAGCCGGATCTTACGAGCTATGATTATGATGCTCCCATCAGTGAAGCAGGATGGGCAACCCCTAAATATAATGCGCTGAGAGAAATTTTTCAATCCCTCAATAAAAGTAAACTTCCGGATATTCCAAAACCAGTAAAAGTCATCACTATTCCACAAATAAAATTTTCAAAAGTAAATTCTCTGTTTGATCTTACCGATCATCAGAAACCTGTTATTAATGACCAGCCACTGACGTTTGAAGATTTGAACATCGGAAACGGATATGTTCTTTACAGAAGAAAGTTTGACAAAGACCATAAAGGGATATTGGAAATAAAAGGACTCCGTGATTATGCGAATATTTACATCAATGGCCAATGGAAAGGTGAATTGAACAGAGTATATAAAAAGTATGATCTTGCTATTGAAATAAAATCCGGAGACCGGCTGGAAATTCTTGTTGAAAATATGGGAAGAATCAATTACGGAGCAGAGATTGTTCATAATTTAAAAGGAATTATCAGCCCCGTAAAAATTAATGGCGCTGAAGTTTCCGGGAACTGGGAAATGCTTCCTCTTCCTTTTGATACTTTTCCAAAACATCACTTTAAAAATAAAGAAATTGCAGATCATTCACCTGTTATTCAGGAGGCAGAATTTGTGCTTGAAGAAACCGGTGATACTTTTCTTGATATGAGAAATTTTGGAAAAGGTATTGTTTTTATTAACGGGAAAAATGCAGGAAGATACTGGAGTACTGCAGGTCCTCAGCAAACACTTTACATTCCCGGAGTATGGCTGAAAAAAGGCAAAAACAGGATTCAGATCTTTGAACAGATTAAGTCCCACCATACAATAAGCAGTATTGATTATCCTATCCTTGATCAGATTGTGAAAAATAATTGATTTTAAATATGTATTTGTAATTTTTTATTTTGATTTATTATGAAATATTTATGATAATATTGTTTTTGAAGTGAAAAATTGATTAAATTTAATACAGCTAAAACACTAAACCATAACTTCAAACTCAAATAGTAATATTACACAAAGGTGTAATTGATTTCAAATTGTTTTCTGTTGAAATTTGCTTCAAACAAACAAAGTCATGAGCATTTCCATAGCCATAGTAGAAGACGAAAAAAACTACAACAATGCGTTGAAGAAGGTCATCAATTATCAGAAGGATATGAAAGTGGTTGCCCAGTTCTTTGATGGCAATGATGCCATAACGAACCTGCCAGATATCTCTCCTGATGTTGTGATGATGGATATCCAGTTACAGGACATGCTCGGAATCGAGATCATAGAAAAACTGCGAAAAGAAATTCCCGGTACCCAATTTATTATGTGTACCAGCTTTGATGATGATGAAAAGATCTTTAATTCTTTAAAGGCTGGCGCCATGGGATATCTTGTAAAAGGTGAAAGTATGGATAAGATTCTTGCTTCGATACGGGACGTATATCAGGGAGGTGCTCCTATGAGCTTTTCTATTGCAAGAAGAGTATTGAATCATTTTGAAAAAAAGCTTCCGGAAATAAAAGGCTTTGATGAACTTACGGAACGCGAAAAAGAAATTCTTGAACTCCTTTCACAGGGACTTCTTTACAAAGAAATTGCAGATAAAAAATTCATCAGTATTGACACCGTCAAGAAGCACGTAGGAAATATTTACAGAAAACTCCACGTCAACAACAAAGTGGAGGCCGTCAATAAATTTAACCAATCAAAAAACTAAGAAATTATGGAAAATTCAAATGCAACAAGTCAGGTAATCCTTGATGACAATTTAGCTTACAGAAAAGGCCCTATCGGTAATAAACTTGAACAGCTGGTTGAAGATGTGTCGGAAATGAGGCCCATTAGTCACATTCTGGCAAAAAGTTTTATTGACAGTGCTAAAAGGGGAGTTTTGCTATTTATGCAAAATCAAAATGTGAATTTTAATCTCGGAGGTATTTATGCTGTAAAACATTCATTACTGAAAAATATTTGTGACCTCATGAATGATATTAAAGCGACCTATTTAACATTCACTTTTGTACAGATAGATCCCCGGGATTCCAGGTTGCGACTTACACCTAATTCTGAAAACAAGATGATCTACATGGTGGCCTCTTTGCAAACAGAGGGGAAAAATACCATTGATGAGCATAATTATCTTATCATCAATGCCAATCAGGATCTTTCACTTAAGGATCTGAAAATCTCCGATGAGAATGTAAAAGCACTTAATGATTTTTATCTTAAGAACGGACATCAGGTATTGACTAATTATTTAGGACGAAATAATACATTTTATATCAGTTATCATATCGTTGATCTGATAGATACCCTGTCAAAAGATGATAGTGAGACATTTATCATTAATCTTTGCGAGATCAGTGATGTGAAGAAAGTCGTTTTTGAAAATAATCTTGGCGATAAATTTCGCGAAGACCAATATAAAAGACATTTTGAAACCCATGAAAAACAAATGACACTGGTTTTTAGTACAGACGAAGGATATTACGATATGGGTTCATTATATCCGTAAAATGGTAATCCAGATAATATACATCGCAGTACTCCTGGCGGCTACTGTAAAGTCCATAGTTTTAGCTGGGAAGAAAGGTCTTTCCAGCCAAAACTATTTTGCGATATTTTTATTTCTTTCGCTTTGTCTGGAGCTGTATGGCCATTATAAAATATTCAATAAAGAATTTGACTTTGCTTATCTGTTTAATTATTACAGCATTTTTTTGATTATATTTTTTAACATTTACTATGCTAAAATCTTCCCTCAGAAACTCAGGATGTTTTTCCGCTGCATTCTGATTGCGATACTTGCCTATATTATCCTGTTTGTAAAGTTTTATAGTGATAACTATGAAAATACATTAGGAATATTAGTATGCTTTTATTTCATCATTAATGTGTTGGTTTGGTTGTACATCAGACTGAAGAATTTTGACGAAATAAAAATTCTGGACGATCCGCATTTCTGGGTTTCCTGTGGTTTACTTTTTTGGAGTATTTTCTTTATTTTCAGATCTATACCCATGTTTTTTCTTCGGGATAATGATCCGGGGCTTCTGCAGATTCTAAAAGTGATGCAGTATTGTGTAAATATCATTATGTATGGAATGTTCTATATTGCTTTAAGGAAATTTGAAAATAAAAACACAATATGAAGCAACTACCGGATACAATAAGATTGGCTTATATTATTGCTGTTATTTTATTAATAACTTTTGTCATCTTTATTGTTTTAATCGTTGTTCTGTATAATAAAAGACAGCTTTTTTTTATTCAGCAGCAGCAGCTTAAAGAATCTGAACATCAAAACCAGCTTCTTCAGAAAGAACTGGAAAAACAAAAGGTGCTGGAACAGGAGCGGGAACGTATCTCCCACGACATGCATGATGATCTTGGAGCCGGAATTTCTGCATTGAAGCTTCAGGCAGAATTTCTCAAACAGAAAGCGAAAGACGATGATCTGCAAAACGACATCGATGAGCTTCTGAAAACCTCCGAAGAAATGAACATCTCCATGAGAGAAATGCTCTGGAGCCTGAACTCAGGAAATGACAAATTAGGAAGCTTTATCGATTATGCTGTCCTTTATACCGGAAACTTTTTGAAGAAAACAAAAATAATCGTGTATTCAGAATATGAAAATATCATAGCAGAAACACCAATTTCTACCGAAATGAGACGTAATCTTTTTCTCTGTCTGAAAGAAGCCGTTAATAACGTTTATAAACACAGCTGTGCCAATAGCCTGAAGCTTTCATTTTCGCAGGAAGAAAATAACTTTTCTATGAAAATCTCTGATAACGGAAAGGGAATTTCCGACGGCCATAAAGAAGGGAACGGTCTTAGAAATATGAAACGAAGAATGAGCGAATTATCAGGCGATTGTACAATCATTTCCGGAAATCCCGGAACCTGTCTGGTCTTCAAAACCAAATTATAAATTACCCTTTTGTGTAATTGACTGGTCCTTTTTTTAGAGAGAAATTTGATATAAAATCAAAGGCCATGAAAACTCTTATTAACGACAGTATCGGAGATCTGGAAGCTGCTTTAAAAAACAGCAGTGATCTTCAGGAGAAGTTCAGAATAAATCCTGTAGAGGCTATTAAAAATGTAGAAATAAGAAATACTAAGGATACAGACTACTGGATTTACAGGATTATTGTCCTGATGCTCGGGCTGGCAGTTATCGCAATCATTGCAGGGCTTATACTCATTGCTTACTGGAATGACGGCTCCTCCAAAGATAATCAACTGGTCACTATATTTGCTACTATTTCATCAGGAGCAATAGGTGCCCTGGCCGGTCTTTTATCTCCCACACCCAGAAAATAATACCCTATATACCGTATAATAAAGCTCACTTTTCAAGGTGAGTTTTGTTATGATCTTCCATTTTTTAATTCCTGATCCATTCCCTCAAAAATGGGGAATTATCATAATATAAATTAACTAAAATTTAACTTGGATTTATTTCAAAAAAATGCTGTGAAATACCCTTGAAAGTTAAATTTTGATTAAATTTGTCTAAACTAAAAAAATTAAAAAATGAGTGCAATTTCTTACATAGAAGCAAGACAGATTTTAGATTCCAGAGGAAATCCTACCATTGAAGTAGATGTATTTACAGAAAGCGGGGCAATGGGCCGTGCAGCTGTACCTTCAGGAGCATCTACAGGAGAACACGAGGCGGTAGAATTACGTGATGGTGGTTCAGAATATCTGGGAAAAGGAGTTCTGAAAGCTGTTGAAAATGTAAAAGAAGTAATTGCAGAGAATCTAGTAGGACAGCCGGTTTTTGAACAAAACTATATCGATCAGATTATGATTGATCTTGATGGAACACCTAACAAAGGAAATCTTGGTGCCAATGCTATTCTTGGTGTTTCTCTGGCAGTAGCAAGAGCTGCTGCTGCTGAATTGGGAATGCCTCTTTATAAATATGTAGGTGGAGTGAACGCCAACACACTTCCTGTTCCAATGATGAATGTAATCAACGGTGGATCTCACTCAGATGCTCCTATCGCATTCCAGGAATTCATGATTATGCCGGTAAAAGCTGATTCTTTCTCTCATGCATTGAGAAAAGGAACTGAAATTTTCCACAACCTAAAGTCTATTCTTCATTCTAGAGGTTTATCTACTGCGGTAGGTGACGAAGGTGGTTTTGCACCAACTTTCAAAGGAACTGAAGATGCTTTGGATACTTTACTTCAGGCTATTGAAAAAGCAGGTTATAAGCCAGGTGACGATATTATGTTGGCACTTGACTGTGCAGCTTCGGAATTCTACAAAGACGGAATCTATGATTACAGAAAATTCCAGACTCCGGATGCAGCTCAGTTTTCAAGCAGCGAGCAGGTTTCTTACTTAGCGGAACTGGCTGCAAAATATCCAATCATTTCTATCGAAGATGGTATGCAGGAAAACGACTGGGAAGGTTGGAAAATGTTAACAGATAAAATTGGTGACAGAGTACAGCTGGTAGGAGATGATTTATTTGTAACCAACGTAGAAAGATTATCCAGAGGAGTAAAAGAAAATATTGCGAACTCTATCCTTGTAAAAGTAAATCAGATTGGTTCTCTTTCTGAAACAATGGCTGCTGTACAGATGGCTCAGAATAACAAATTCACTTCAGTAATGTCTCACAGATCAGGAGAAACTGAAGATTCTACAATTGCTGATTTAGCAGTAGCAATGAACTGTGGACAGATCAAAACCGGTTCAGCTTCAAGATCAGACAGAATGGCAAAATACAACCAGTTATTAAGAATTGAAGAAGCTTTAGGCGAAACTGCAATTTTCCCAGGGTTGGAAGCTTTTAAAATCAAAAGATAATTAATCGAATTTATAAATAACGGCAAGCGAAATTTTTAGTTTGCCGTATTTTATGGAAAGTGGTATATTTAAAAAAAATAAATAAATAATGTCAGACAACAAAGTAATATTGAATTACGACGGTAATTCATATGAATATCCAATCGTGGATAGTACTATCGGAGACAGAGGGATTGATATTTCAAAATTAAGAGACCAGACAGGTTTAATCACTCTGGATTTAGGTTACAAAAATACAGGAGCTACTATTAGCGACATCACTTACTTAGACGGAGATAAAGGAGAATTATTTTACAGAGGTTATCCAATCGAGCAGATTGCTGAAAAATCTAACTTCACTGAAGTAATGTATCTTTTATTACATGGAGAATTACCTACTCAGGATCAGTTTACTTCATTCGACAACAATATTAAAAAATACAACTTCATCGCAGACGAAATGAAAAAAATCATTGATGTTTTTCCTCGTTCTGCTCACCCTATGGGAGTTTTATCTTCTTTAACGTCTGCTTTAACAGCCTTCAACCCGAAAGCTGTTAACGTAAACTCTAAAGAAGAAATGGATCACGCTGCTGAGCTTATGATCGCTAAGTTCTCTCACCTTTGTGCATGGACTTACAGAAAAACTCAGGGCTTACCATTAAACCACGGTGATAACAACCTGAACTACGTAGAGAACTTCTACAAAATGGCATTCAGATTACCAAACGCTGATTTCGAAATCGATCCGGTAGTTGTAAATGCTTTAGATAAATTATTAATCCTTCACGCAGACCACGAACAAAACTGTTCTACTTCTACAGTAAGAATGGTAGGTTCTGCCCACACAGGTCTTTTCGCTTCTATCTCTGCCGGAGTATCTGCACTTTGGGGACCACTTCACGGTGGTGCTAACCAGGCTGTAATCGAAATGCTTGAACTGATCGAGAAAGACGGTGGTGACGTATCTAAATATGTTGCTAAAGCTAAAGATAAGAATGATAACTTCCGTTTAATGGGATTCGGACACAGAGTGTACAAAAACTTCGACCCAAGAGCGAAAATCATCAAGAAAGCTGCTGACGATATCCTTAAAGCATTAGGTATCCAGGATAAAGCTCTTGACATTGCAATGCAGCTGGAAAGAGTAGCGCTGGAAGACGAATACTTCGTAGAAAGAAAACTATATCCAAACGTAGACTTCTACTCAGGTATCATCTACAGAGCGTTAGGAATCCCTACAGAAATGTTCACCGTAATGTTTGCATTAGGAAGACTTCCGGGATGGATTTCTCAGTGGAAAGAAATGAGACTGAAAGGAGACCCGATCGGAAGACCAAGACAGGTTTACCAAGGTGCTCAGCAAAGAAACTACATCGATATTGCAAGCAGATAATATTTGCTTATACTATAAAAAAATCCCAAAGCATGCTTTGGGATTTTTTATTTATATCAATTAGCTCAATAAGAAAGCCTGCTTTTTTAAGCAGGCTTTCTTTGTTTATTAAGGACACTGGCATCTGTCGCAAGTCCAGATATAACAGTTTCCTGCATCATCCCATTCACAGCATCTTCTGCCTGTTGAGATTGGAGCGCCTCCCATTACGGATTTTTGTTGATCTCTTCCTAACTTTTGTGCATTTTTCAGCACCGGATTGTTCTTGTTCATGACTTTGATTTTTGGTGTTAATAGTTCATTTTAAGGTTTATAATTTCGCGAAAATTATATCACTAATATAGGAAATTAAATAATATGATTATCTATTTTTTTGTTCTTATGTAGATGGAAAATAGTAAGTTGTAGATGTTTTTGGAACTATTCACTACAGTTGGCTCATATACAAGGAAATTTTGTTGAAGTGTATTGATTTTGGGAACCCAATTTAATGCATAAAATAATCCAAAAGTTTTATAGGTAGAGACCTTTACTTATATTTGTAGTATTGCATAAATCTTTATGAGACTAAACATTAAAAACGAAACGGGCAGGCTGAAGTCAGTAGTTCTGGGCCAGCCTAATTCATTGGGGCCGGTTCCCACACTAGAGGAAAGTTATGACGCAAAGTCATATTACTCAATCGAACACAACATTTATCCTAAAGAAGAGGATATTATCAATGAAATGAACGCTTTTGAAGCGGTTTTAAAAAAGTATGGCGTTGAAGTACTGCGTCCCAGCATCATCAAAGATTACAATCAGGTTTTTTCAAGAGATGTAGCCTTTGTAATTGATGATAAAATGATCATTTCCAATGTGATTGCAGACAGAGCAGACGAGCAGGAAGCCTACAAAAGCGTTTTTGAAAAAGTAGCATGGAGAAAGATCATCAATCTTCCCGAAACTGCACATATAGAAGGAGGTGATGTAATCGTATGGAATGACTTCCTTTTCATCGGAACCTGCTTCAGTGAAGATTACAGAAACTATAAGACGGCAAGAACCAATGAATATGCCATTGAAATCTTAAAAGAATATTTTCCGAAGAAAAGAATCATCGACCTGGAACTGAAGAAAAACGATAAGGTTCCTTTTGAAGGCATTCTGCATCTGGATTGTACATTTAATCCGGTAGGTGAAGACAAATGTATTATTTATAAAAACGGATTTGTAGATGAAAGCGACTACCGTTTAATCATTGATATTTTCGGAGAAGAAAACTGTTTCCATATCAATGATGAAGAAATGTTTGAAATGTTTCCGAATATTTTCTCCATTTCTCCTGATGTTGTCGTTTCAGACAAAGCATTCACAAGAATGAATAACCACCTGAGAAACGAGTGGGGAATGACTGTTGAAGAAATTCCTTACAGAGAAATCTCTAAAATGGGAGGCTTGCTGAGATGCTCTACAATGCCGCTTGTGAGAGAGTAATTGAGTTGGAGAGTTTTAGGGTTTGAGAGTGATAGCATTGATTGGTTTGAATATTTTTTTAACTTTAAATAAATAGTAATGTATGTCAACGATCAGATTTCATCAGGACTTAAAAGTGTATCAAAAATCATTTGAAACAGCTCAACTGATTTATGAACTCTCAAAATCCTTTCCAAAAGAAGAACTTTACTCACTTACAGATCAGATAAGAAGATCATCAAGATCTGTAACGGCAAATATTAGTGAGGCTTGGGGCAAAAGAAAATATGAAAAATCCTTCATCGCTAAGCTTACAGACTCAGAGGGTGAAGCAAGAGAAACCCAAACATGGCTTCAGTTTGCTTTTGCCTGCCATTATATGAATGACGAGCAATATAATAATTTGCACAACAAGTATAACCAAATAATAGGGATGTTAGTTAACATGATGAGCCAGTCAGAAAAGTGGTGTTCATTTTCTTCGGTGAATAAAGAAGATAATAATTTGTAAAACGCTGTTCAGACACTCAAACTCTCATACACTAACACCCTCAAACTTAGAAAAAATGCAAACAACAGATACAGTATTAATGATAGAACCGATTGCATTCGGTTACAACGCTGAAACAGCGAAAAATAATTATTTCCAGGTAGAACAGACAGGCTCTGATATCCAGTCAAAAGCGTTGGCAGAATTCAACACCTTTGTCGGAAAGCTGAGAGAAAAGGGAATTAATGTAATCACTATAAAAGATACGTTGGATCCCCACACTCCGGATTCTATTTTCCCGAATAACTGGGTAAGTTTCCATAAAGACGGAAAAGTGGTCTTGTACCCGATGTTCGCTTCCAACAGAAGAGTGGAAAGAAGAGAAGATATTATCGAAAGTATCAAAGATCAAGGGTTTGAAGTGGCTGAAATTGATGACTGGTCTTTCTCTGAAACCCAAGGACACTTTCTGGAAGGAACAGGAAGTATGATTTTTGATCACGATAACAAAATTGCTTACGGTTCTGTTTCTTTGAGGCTGGATGAAAAACTGTTCAGAGAATTCTGTACAAAATACGGATTTACTCCCGTTGTATTCCATTCTTTCCAGACTGTAGGCACAGAAAGGCTTCCAATCTATCACACCAATGTAATGATGTGTGTAGCCGATAAATTTGTCGTAATCTGCCTTGACTGTATTGATGATGAACTTGAAAGAGGAAAAGTAGTGGAAGCTATTAAAGGATCCGGAAAAGAAATCATTGAAATTTCTGAAGAACAGATGCAGCAGTTTGCCGGAAATATGCTTCAGGTTCAGAATAAAGAAGGCAAAAAATTCCTGGTCATGAGCCAGACTGCTTACCAGTCTTTAACTCCGGAACAGGTAGCTGCTATTGAAAAATACTGCGAAATTATCTATTCAGACCTGAATACCATTGAAGTAAATGGTGGAGGAAGCGCAAGATGTATGCTTGCTGAGGTTTTTCTTCCAAAAAAATAATATATTTACAAAAAAATTAATTGAAACCATTATCAAGTAAAGGTTTACATATTCTTCTGACTTTGGAAACAGAGTCAGAAGATTTGTTATTAGACAGCAAAGGTTTTCTGGCGTTTACAGAAGGAATTCTGGAAACCAAAGAGGTGGAAATTGTAGGCGTTACCAATCATATTTTTGAGAATGACAGCTTTACTTCCGCCGTGATCCTTAAAGAGTCTCACCTTTGTATCCACACGTGGCCGGAATTTAAACAGCTTACTTTCGATGTTTTCCTTTGTAATTATACCCAGGACAATACCACAAAAGTAGAGCAGATTGCAGATGAAGTGGTTCAGTATTTTAAAGCTAATACCATTCAAAAACACAAAATTTACAGATAAAAATGCACTATGTCTGCCCAGCATGCGAATCCGAAAATACATTAGATCTCACCTTTCCTGTTGAAGAATACGTTTGTATGACCTGCTCCCATCTCATTGATGTAGCCTGGAACAAAAAAATTAAACATCTGAAAGTCCCAACGGAAAATGTTGTATTGGATGTCGGACAAAAAGGAAAAATTGACGGTACGGAATATACGGTTGTTGCGATTACTGTTAAAAAATACGGAAACAGTATTTTCTGGCGTGAATATTCTTTAAAAGACAGCAAAGGAAATGATGCTTTCCTGAGTGAGAGCGATGGACATTGGGTTTTCCTGATTTCTATACATCCTGATGATTTTAAAGGCAAGGATTCAAAATTTCCAACCTATCTCGGACGAACCTACCGGTGGTACGAAAATACTCCATGCACTATTGACGCTGCAGCCGGATTTTTTGATGAACATCTGGATTTCACCATTGCTACCTACAAAGAGTATGTCAACGGAACCCGTATGATCTCTCAGGAGAAGACCAGCAGAAAAAGCCAGTATTTCTATGGAGTTCACATTTCAAAATATGAAGTTAAGAAAGCTTTTAAAATAGCTAATCTGCCCTATTATACGGGAATAGGGATTGTTCAGCCCTATTATTTCGATATCAGACAAGCCGTGAACATCTTTTGTGTGGCTGCATTAATGATTTGTCTGCTCCAGATGTATGTCTACACTTCAAGAACGAACGAAACCGTTTTTGCAGAGACTATCAATTTTGCAGATGTAAAAGACAAAGAGCTGGTCAGCAAAAGCTTTACCTTGTCCGGCGGTTCAGCTCCGTTAAAGGTGAATGCTTTTTCAGGTGTTGATAATTCCTGGGCGAATGTTCAGCTAAGCCTTGTGAATGAGAATACCAACGAAATTATCTATACCTCCAAAGATATCGAACAGTATCATGGGTACGAAGGTGGAGAAAGCTGGACAGAAGGAAGCCAGTCCGAAGATTTTAACCTGTGTGGAGTAGGCTCCGGGAAATATCATTTCATTATTTCCGCCGAAAAAGAAGGAGGCTTACCCTCATTTTCAGGTCTTACATCTCCTGATTCGAAGGTCGTGATTTCACGGGATAAATCAGGAACAATTGAGGTTACTGATATATTCAAGGTGCAGACCAAGACTTTTACAGACGGACAGACGCTGGAAAAAGATACCTCGGAAGTAATCAGACTTGCCAAAGCATCATTCGGAACTCAGAAACTGGACTCCCTGATTAATACTGAAGCCCTTAGACTTACTACAGACCTTATTTCAAACAATACCTATGTACAGCTCAAAGCAACATGGCTTCCTGTCTCATTCTGGAACTTCGGAATTATTTTATTCATAATGATTGCTCTGTTTGTGGCAATGTGGATAGGAAAACATTACTTTAATGTGAATAAATGGAAGAATAGTTCAAACTCACCTTATCCTGCCAATGATAACTAATATAACCAATTACATAAGACAAAACTGGATACTCTGCCTGATCGGAGGATTTTTCATGACCTGGTTTGTATACCTTACGTACCGGGGAAATCAGGTCTGCGACTGTGCCAAAACGGAAACATACCGCGACGGAACTACAAGAAGCCACTCCAGAGTAGGATTTTACAGATACTATCACAAATAAAAATATATAAAAATTATGGACAACATCAATTTCTTACCCATACTAAACTCGGTTCTTTATTCATTTTTAGGAATCGCCATTTTACTTGTATGTTATTTCATCATTGAAAAACTGACTCCTGAAAAAACATGGCATGAGATCGCCCAGAACAAAAATATAGCCATTGCTATTGTTTTCGGGGCATTTATTATCGGAATTTCAATGATCATAAGCGCAGCGATTCATGGATAAGAAGAGGATTCCTCTTGAGCTGCTTTTATTGTTTTCAGTATTCGTCATTGCTACATGTGGATTGATTTATGAGCTGGTGGCCGGAGCCCTGGCAAGCTATCTTTTAGGAGACTCTGTAAAGCAGTTTTCTTTCATTATCGGAGTATACCTGTTCTCAATGGGAGTAGGTTCCTACCTTGCAAAATTCATCAAAGGAAATCTTATAGATAAATTCATTGAGATCGAAATCCTTGTAGGAATTGTAGGCGGAATCAGTTCTGTTGTACTTTTTATTCTGTTTAATACACTGGCCCATTTTGAAAGCGTTCTCTATCTCTTTGTCTTCTTCACCGGATGTCTTGTAGGGGTGGAAATCCCGCTTCTGATGAATATTTTAAAAGACAGGGTTCAGTTTAAAGATTTAGTTTCAAATGTCTTTGCATTCGATTATATCGGGGCTTTGCTGGCATCCATTCTTTTCCCGTTGGTTTTGATTCCAAAATTAGGGATTGTTAAAACCCCTTTATTTTTTGGGTTAATCAATATTTCCATTGCGATATTCCTTTGCTATTATCTTACAAAGGAATTATCAAAACCATTATCGTTAAAAGTAAAATCTATTGCAGCGTTTGCATTTCTTCTGGGGCTTTTCATTTTTTCAGATACTATTTTATCCTATTCTGAAGAAAAGTTATATGGTGAAAATGTAGTCTATACCAAAAGCTCACCCTATCAAAGAATTGTTTTAACGAGAAATACTCACGAATTCCGTCTGTATTTAAACAACAACCTGCAGTTTTCATCCACCGACGAATACCGTTATCATGAAGCTTTAGTACATCCTGCGATGTCTATGGCAAAAAACATTGATAACGTTCTGATTCTTGGCGGTGGTGATGGTTTTGCAGCAAGAGAAGTTTTAAAATACAAAGACGTTAAAAAAGTAACCCTTGTGGATCTTGACGGGGAAATGACTCAGTTTTTCAAGACCAATGAAACCATGCGAAGACTGAACCAAAGCTCACTTTCCAATCCTAGAATGGAGGTGATCAATAAAGACGCTTACATCTGGGTAAAAGACAGCAAAAAGAAATTTGACGTCATCATCATCGACTTTCCTGATCCGTCGAATTACAGCTTAGGAAAGCTCTATTCCCTGCAGTTTTATAAAGAACTAGAGAAGCTGACAACCCTTGATACGAAAATTGTGGTTCAGACCACTTCTCCTTATTTTGCTCCGAAATCTTTCTGGTGTATTGAGAAAACAATCAATCAGATTTTTCCTTTCACTGCAGCGTATCATACCTATGTTCCGTCTTTTGGAGAATGGGGATTTTCGATGGCTTCATTTGAACCCATCAATAACAGAATCTACAGAAAACTGCCTGGATTAAAATATTATGATTACAATTTTTCACAGATGTCTTATTTCAATAAAGATATGAAGGTGAAAGACGTAGAAGTTAACCGTCTGGACAACCAGATACTAGTCCGTTATTTCGATGAAGAGTGGGGGAAAGTACAGTAGAAAAGATTTTCTTACAACTATATTTTTAGGTAGCCTTATACTTCCTTTTTTGCAGTATTGCGGAAAGAAAGTAAAAACTTTGCTGTTAAAGATCACAGGGACCAATCATGTTCTCGGCCATAGATTATGGGCAAAAGATTTTCCACAGTTTTCAGAAGTTATCCACACAAAATATCTTATCGTGGGTGGTGGGATTTCCGGACTTTCCGCATGTAGGTTTTTTAACCAGAATAATGAACAGGATTATCTTCTCCTTGAAATGGAAAACCATCTGGGAGGAAATTCTTCCAACGGACAGAATTCATTTTCAAAATTTCCTTTAGGCGCTCATTATTTACCATTACCGAACAAAGAGAATACAGAAATCATCCACTTCCTGAAAGAATGTGAAATCTGCTTGGGAACTGAGGATGATGGAGAACCCATCCTTGATGAATACCAAATGACTTTTCCACAACAGGAAAGACTATTTTATAAAAATGCCTGGCAGAACGATATTGTTCCGCAAAGAGGAATTTCCGCACAGGTCCAGCAAGAGCTTGCCCGCTTTTTTAAGCTGATGGATGAATTTCGTACAAAGAAAGACACTGAAGGAAGATATTGGTTTGCTATTCCGGTACATGATTCCAGCAGAGAAGATGAGGTTGTAAAACTTGAAAAAATCATTTTTAAAGACTGGCTCAAAGAAAATAACTTCTATTCGGAAGAACTTCTCTGGCTGCTGGATTATTCCTGCAGAGACGATTTCGGATTAGGAATAGACTACGTTTCAGCATGGGCAGGCATTCATTATTTTGCCGGAAGAAAAAACAACTGGAGCACAAAATATAAAGATCAGGTATTCACCTGGCCGGAAGGAAATGCAAGACTGGCAAACCATTTTTCAAAATATACGGAGGGAAAACATTTGCCGGGAAATCTGGTTTTTGATATTAAAATCAATGATAAAGTTGAGGTCTTAAGTTTTGATAATACCCAAAAGAAAACTAAAAAGATCATTGCAGATAAAGTACTGTTTGCAACCCCACAATTTGTGAATGAAAGAATTTTTAATCAAAAAAGAGCATCATCATTTCATTATGTTCCGTGGCTTTTAACCACCATTACGTTTAAAAACGAATTTGGAGGAGATGAAGAGCTGGCCTGGGATAATGTGATCTACGGTTCTTCGGGATTAGGCTATATCTATGACCAGCACCAGAATCTGAACCAGATCATAGGTGAAAAAGTAATTACCCATTATAAGAGTTTTTCAACTGCAGATTGCAAAAAAGCAAGAAAAAAGCTCTATGCCATGAAAGAATCTGAACTTAAAACTTTAGTTTTGGATGATTTGAAGAAAGCCCATCCGTTGATAGAAGATTTCATTCTGGAAATGCAGTTCCATAAAATCGGACATGCGATGATCGCTCCGGTTCCCAACCAGATTTTTGGAGAAGAAACCCAAAAAGCAAAAAAAACGATAGAAGATAAAATTTTCTTTGCCCATTCCGATCTTTCGGGAATATCTATTTTTGAAGAAGCTTTCTATCAGGGAATCCGGACTGCAGAACAAATGATGTAAAATACAACAATGAAACAACCGTGGATACATAATGCAAAAACAGACTGGTGGTTTATTTTATCGCCGCCTTTTCTGGTATTGATGATTATCTTTCTATTTCAGAAACAAATTCAGGGGCTGGAAAATCATTATTCCTTTTACACATGGCTTTTCCTGATCGTTTTTGTGGATGTGGCTCATGTATATTCTACGCTGTTCAAAACGTATTTCGTAAAGGGAGAAATACAGAAAAATAAACTGCTGTATCTGGGAATTCCTGTTTTGAGCTGGATCTTGGGAATGCTCCTGTTCCAGTTGGGTAGCCTGACATTCTGGTCAGTACTGGCATTGATTGCCGTTTTTCATTTTATACGGCAGCAATACGGATTTATGAGAATCTATGCGCGCTTTGAACCGGATAACTGGAGCAAAAAAATAGATGAGGTGGCTGTGTATTCCGCAACGATTTATCCGATGCTGTACTGGTTTAAAACGCCCCGTGCCTTCACCTGGTTTGTCAACAATGAGTTTGACTGGCTTCAAAATCTTCCGGATTATATTCCTTTAATTACCATTATCTATTTTGCCATTCTGATTATTTGGATTATTAAAACTGTTGTTGAAGCTTTTAAAACAAAAAAAATTAACATTCCGAAAACAGCACTGATCACCGGGACTTTTCTTTCCTGGTATTTCGGGATTGTTTACTTCAATAATGATCTTCTGTTTACTTTTCTGAATGTGGTTTCTCACGGTATTCCCTATATCGCATTGATCTATATCCGGGAAATAAAGCAAAAAGAAAATCATCAGCTGAACCGGATGCAGATTTTTAAATCCTTTTCAGGAATATTCCTATTTGTCGGAGTCATTTTATTGTTTGCCTTTCTCGAAGAATTTTTGTGGGAAACGCTTGTCTGGAATGAGCACTTTTCCCTGAATGTGGTGATCTCAGAAAATCTCTTTCAGTTTCTGGTTCCTTTACTGGTTGTTCCGCAGCTCACTCATTATCTTCTGGACGGCTTTATTTGGAGAAAACCCAAAAAAGTTAGTTAACTTTGTCCGGAACGTTTAAAATCTGAAAATGAGACAATATTTTTTATCATTAACAATTTTTATTGGAATTATTGTTGGAGCCCAGCAGAAAACATTCTGCAATCCTATCAATATCGACTACGGATATACCCCTTTTGAAGCCTTTTCCAAACAGGGAAAGCACCGCGCTACAGCAGATCCGGTAATTGTCAATTTTAAAAATAAACTTTTCCTTTTTTCTACCAATCAGGAAGGATACTGGTACAGTGATGATATGCTGGATTGGAAGTTTGTAAAAAGGAAATTCCTCAGAGATAACAAATACATCCATGATCTTAATGCCCCGGCAGTCTGGGCAATGAAAGATACTTTGTATGTGTATGGCTCTACCTGGGAACAGGATTTCCCGATCTGGAAAAGTACTAATCCCACCAAAGACGACTGGAAAATTGCTGTGGATACACTGAAGGTAGGAGCGTGGGATCCTGCATTCCATTATGATGAAGATAAGAATAAATTATATCTGTACTGGGGTTCAAGCAATGAATGGCCATTGCTGGGAACAGAAGTGAAAGTAAAAAACCTTCAGTCCGAAGGTTTCGTAAAACCGATTATTAAGCTAAAGCCTGAAGACCACGGTTGGGAAAGGTTTGGGGAATATAATGATAATGTTTTTCTGCAGCCTTTTGTAGAAGGAGCGTGGATGACGAAGCATAACGGGAAATATTATATGCAGTATGGTGCTCCGGCAACAGAATTCAGCGGCTATTCCGATGGAGTGTATGTAAGTAAAAATCCTCTGGAAGGCTTCGAATATCAGCAGCATAATCCGTTCTCTTATAAACCGGGCGGTTTTGCAAGAGGTGCAGGGCACGGAGCGACATTTGAAGACAATTACAAAAACTGGTGGCATGTTTCGACCATCTTTATTTCAACTAAAAATAATTTTGAAAGAAGACTGGGAATCTGGCCGGCAGGATTTGATAAAGATGATGTGATGTACTGTAACACGGCTTATGGCGATTATCCGACTTATCTTCCCCAATATGCACAGGGAAAAGATTTTTCAAAAGGTCTTTTTGCCGGATGGATGCTGTTGAACTATAATAAACCGGTGCAGGTTTCATCTACTTTGGGTGGATATCAGCCCAACTATGCGGTAGATGAAGATATCAAAACGTATTGGAGTGCTAAGACAGGAAATTCCGGGGAATGGTTCGAGACGGATCTGGGTGAAGTTTCGACAATTAATGCCATTCAGATCAATTATGCGGATCAGGATGCAGAATTTATGGGAAAAACGTTGGGGAAAATGCATCAATATAAAATCTATGGCTCCAATGACGGGAAAAAATGGAATGTGATTGTGGATAAAAGCAAAAACACAAAAGACGTACCTCACGACTATGTAGAACTTGAACAGCCTGCAAAAGCCCGTTTCCTTAAAATGGAAAACCTTAAAATGCCAACAGGAAAATTTGCATTAAGCGGCTTCAGAGTATTCGGAAAAGGAGCAGGAAAGCAGCCTGCTAAAGTGGAAGGGTTTGTTCCTCTGAGAGCTGATCCAAAGAAGTATGGTGAAAGAAGAAGTATCTGGATGAAGTGGCAGCAGAATCCTGAAGCGGATGGCTATGTAATTTATTTTGGAAAAACTCCCGATAAATTGTATGGAAGCATTATGGTGTACGGAAAGAATGAGTATTTCTTTACCGGAGCAGACCGAACGGATGCCTATTATTTCCAGATTGAAGCTTTTAATGCCAATGGCGTCTCGGAAAGAACAGCTGTTGCAAAATCTGAATAAATCAATTTAAAAATAAAATATAACACGTTTTGAGGATTCAGGACGTGTTATTTTTTGTTTGCTTTCTTAAGAAATGTTTCTATTTTATTGATAAAGAATTCGTCATTTGGATGTTTATCCCAATCCAGGTGCCCACCATTAAATTGATAAGATTCACGGATAACATGGTTGGCTGTCAAAGCTGAATCCAGTCTTTTTTCTTGTGTAAACGGAATTACGCGGTCCGAATTTCCATAGTAAGATAAAGTAGGAGGGGAATCGCTTTTTATCCATTTCACAGGACTGGCAAAACCTATCTTTGATGTTCCGGTTTGAATTATTTCAGGATCCACAAGTCTGCTTTCCACAAAAGAATACTCCTGATAATTTTTGAAACCCGGATCAGAGAGGTCTGCCGGGCCAACAATGTTAATTACAGCTTTTACTTTTTTATCCGCATCAAACTTGTAGGCATACAACATCGATAAATGGCCTCCGGCGCTGTTGCCTAATAAAATCACATTGGGATGGTAGCCTAGTTTATTTTTTAATAATTCAATTACCTTTTTAATATCATTAGTTTGATTTGGAAGTCCAAAGCTCGTAGCTGAAGCAAGTCTGTAGTTCATATTAACGAAAATATGATCAGGAAATTTCTGCATCATAGAGAGTGTGAAAAAGGTGAGTTGTGATTTATCTCCAGCCCTCCAGCCTCCACCATGAATCATAATAAAAACATCCTTTTCTTTATTCGTTCGTGCAGATGGAATATAAAGATCCATAACCTGCTCTGGATTGTTTCCATAGTGAATATTTTCCTCCTTATCAAAGTGGATATCTTTACCAAGCTTTATCTTTTTTTCTTTGCAAGCTGTCCATAGAAAAAGGAGGCTGAGGGATATCAAAATAATTTTTATATCTTTTTTCATAATGATTAAATATAAAAAATCCGCTGAAAAGAATCAGCGGATACCGTAAGAATAATTAAATATGAAGAAAGATAATTCTCTATCTTGTTCTGCTTTTGATGGCATCTGATGCCCCTTCGATGTCTCTTACCTTTTTCACTTTCTGGTTTCCGAAATTGTAGGTAAGGCTTACGATTAAACTTCTGTTGTAACGGTTTTGGTGGATATAATTATAATTTCCGTTGTCTTGAAAGTCTTCAATTTTAACAATATTGGTATTCAGTACATCATTTACATTCACTGCAAAAGTCCAGTCGTTCCACATTTTTTTAAGACTGAGATCCAGACTCATTAAGTTTTTCAGTGAACCAAGCTCAATCTGCTGTTTGTCAACAAAGAAATAATTAAGTCCGAAGAACCATGTTTTCTTTTTATCAAGACGGATGGTATTATTGGTCTGGATCAGAAGACTGGTAGAATTGGTTTTATTGGTGTAGGTAATAAAGTTTCCATTAGGCCCTTTTTGATCTTTGAAGCGATCCCCGGTTGTAGGATCAGTATCAAGACTTCCATTGTTGATATTATGCTGCACTCCAATATTGAAATTGGTTGTCCAGTACTGTTTGAAAAACGACTTCTGAATACCTACCATGGCCGACATTTCCTGCTTATTTCCAAAGTTGGTTCTGATGTATCTCAATGCAGGATTATCACCAATTTTACCATCCGGTGATACCGGGTATCCCTGAAGCGGAACCTGTGTAATGACGTCCTGAATGTAAGAATGGTTTAAAATCAGGAAATACGAATTTCTGTACATATAAGTAAGTTCCTGATTGTAGTTGGAAGAGGCCTTTACAAACGGATCGTTCTGAGTATAGTTATCATCGGTCAGAATATTTTTTACCGGATTAAGTTCCCAGAAACTTGGCCTTCTCATTCTGCTTGAAAAGGAATAGGAAATATTGTTTTTATCATTAATCGCATAATTCAGGCTGAGATAGGGAAGAAGGTTTTTGTAATTTCTCTCAATTCTTCTAAGGGCTTCTGTGGGAGCGTTGTCAGACGTACCAAGACTGTTGGTGATCTCGTATCTGGCACCTACTTTTCCTGAAAGTTTGTCGGAAATTTTTTTCTCAACAGTAAGATACATTCCGTAGATGTTTTCATCATAGATAAAATGGTTGGGTCTTGAATCCGGAGCTGTTACGGGATTAAATGAATAAGTGATGTTTTTAGAATCGTTATCTGTTTTAGTCTTGTTATAATTTCCACCGACGGAAACGGTAAGATCATTTTTAAACTTTTGATTATAATCCACCATTCCGGAGAAATTATTAATGATCTGCGGAAGGTCCTGAATAACTTGTTTTGTTCTTGCTCCTACATTTCGGTTGATATCTGAGGTAAAGGTTTGGTTATCCGTAAACTGGAACCTTCTGTAGTTGAGGTATGCTGCATTTACATTCAGTTTGCTACCCAGAGAATCCGTTTTTAATTCATAGTTTAAATTCACAGAATTGTTATAAGATCGTGTATTCTCTCTGTTTTTAGACCATGTATATTCCGTATTCGTTTTTTTTATGGTATTGAATAAATCTACCGTTGAATTATAACTTTTATTGGCCCATGTATTCCATGATAAGGCAAGGTTGCTTTTGTCGTTCAGCTGGTAATCAATATTCAGATAACCTCCTATGTTTTTATTCGGATCGTCAATATCCCCGGTAGACTCGTTGGAAGTTGTTGAGGTTCCGTTTCTCAGGGTATAGGTTTGTGCTTCGATATTTTCACCGCCGCTAAGACTGGCACTTACTCCCAGTTTATCTTTTCTGTAATTGGCTGAGAAACTTGCCTGGCTTCCGTTATACTTATTGGTTGTGTTAGACATTCTCATGTTTCCGTTGAGACCGTCACTCATTTTTTTCTTTAAAATGATATTGATGATTCCATCAGAAGATTCTACCTGATACTCGCTGCCGGGAACAGTAATCACTTCAATTTTCTGGATATTTTCAGCCGGAGTATTTTTCAGAAACTGAGCCAGTGACTCAGAATCCATATTGCTTTTTCTTCCGTTGATATAGATCAGAGCATTGTTTTTTCCTGCTATTTTTAATGTTTTATCATCTGTAGAAGATAATAAAGGAGTTTGTTTTAAAAGGTCAAAAGTGGTGTTTCCTTTGGCAACAGGTGATGCTGCCACATCGTATACAAAACGGTCACTTTGCTTTTTGAAAACCTGCTTTGTGATGGTAACACCTTCTATGTTTTTTGTTTTTGCCGTATCAGATTTCTTCTCTTGTGCAAATGCACAGGTACCGAATACAATTGCCATTGACAAAATTATACGTTTCATGTTGTTTTTATTTAAGAGTGGATTTAGTGAAATAAGTGGTTATAGATTAGGTTCTTGATTTTACAGCATCATTAGCCGATTTCATTTCCCTTGCTTTTTTCAGTTTCTGATTTCCGAAATTATAAGTAACCCCTAGGCTCATAAACCTTGGATAATTGAAGTTGGTGATATTGTTAAATTTTCCATCGGGCTGTACGCCTCTAATGCTGTAGAAACTTTGATTAAATAAGTCACTCACTTCCGCTACAATAGTCCAGTCTCCTGCAATTTTTTTCAGACTGAAATCGAAGCTTTGTCTTGCTCGGATCATACCTCCTTCCATGGCAGTCTGGCTGGCAAAGAAGTAATTCACTCCCAGGAACCAGTCTTTTTTAGAAGACAGTCTGATCACATTATTGATGGTTGCAGACATATTATAGTTTTTAACATCAATGATATAAGGATCCACTACTTCAGTTTCTCCCGGAACCGGCATGGAAGTAGGATCTTCAAATACTCCGCCTTTGTAGGTAACATATCCCAGATTGACAGAATAATTGGTTGTCCAGATGTCTTTGAACCAGGACTTGTTCATTCCAAGAGTAAGAGCAATTTCCCTGTTTTTACCATAATTGGTTCTGATATATCTTAAGAATCGGGTAGTTTCCATAATTGGATTTCCTTTGATATCCTTGATGATTTTCCCCTCAGCATCTTTTTTAGGAGCTGTTACCGTTCCCTGCAATGGAATCAGGTCTGAAGCTGCTGCATCTTCCACCATATTAAAACTAAGATTGGCATAGAATGCATTTTTGTACATATAATTTAACTCCTGATTATAATATTTGGAAGCCAGTATAAATGGATTGTTCTGTGTATAATTGGTTGGAGTAAAATAAGTTCTTGAAGGATTCAGTTCCCAGAATCTCGGTCTTCTGATTCTGCTGGAGAAAGTATAGCTCAGATTATGATCGGAATTGATGGCGTAATTTAAATTCAGATAAGGCAGAAGGTTGTTGTAATTTCTTTCAAAACCTGTTTTATCCACAATATCTCCGGTACTTCTGGTCATTTCGTAGCGGGCACCAATCTTTCCTGATATTTTTTCAGTCAGTTTTCTTTCATAGTTCAGGTAAATTCCAAGAATATTTTCTTTATAAATGAAGTGATTGGTTTGGTTGGGATCGATGATAAATTCTCCCTTTATTAGTTTATCCTGTTTGGTATCGTTATCTGTATTGGTGTGATTGTAGCTGATTCCCATTAACCATGTCGCGCCCTTTGCTGTCTTTTTCAGATAATCAATATTGGCTGCATAGTTGTTGATAATTTGGGGTACCGCCTGATGCAATGCAGAATATTTGTTAATCGTATCATTCGTTAGAGGAAAACTCTCATTGAAGCTTACTTTATCTCTGTTGAACCACAGGTAAGAAACGTTTGATGTAAGTTTACTTCCCAGAGAATCTGTTTTCATCTCATAATTTAAATTGAAAGAATGATTTCTGGTCTGTGCATCCTCATTATTCACTGTTCTGTTGTTTAAGACTCCGTTTTGCCAGTTGGTAATATCCAGTACAGAATTGAAACTTTTATTGTATCTCATGTTGTAGGAAAATCCCAGACTGTGTTTTTTATTAATCTCATAATCAACGTTGAAGCCTCCTCCAAAGTTTTTGTTAGGATCATCATTAAATCCAAAGGATTCATTTTTGAAAGTAGGATCTCCGTTGGACAGCGTATATCTTTGTCTGTCTGTCCAGCTTCCCGTTCTGAAATTGGAATTACCAGACCATTTACCTTGTCTGAAATTAAAAGAAGCTCCTGCATTAGGGTTATTGTAATAAGCCTGCTCGTTCTGCATTTTCAGCGTTCCGTTGTAGCCGTTGTTTTTGCTTTTTTTCATCACAATATTGATCACCCCTTCTTTGGATTCAACCTGGAATTCACTGCCGGGAACTGTAATCACTTCAATTTTCTGGATATCCTCAGAGGGAGTAGACTTCAGCATTTCAATCAACGCCTCGGAATCCATATTAGTTTTTTTGTTGTTGATGTAAATGATTGCATCATTTTTTCCCAAAATCTTCAGCGTTTTTCCGTCAATGCTGGAAATCATCGGTGTTTGTTTCAAAAGAGTAAAGGTGTTGGTTCCTTTAGCTATAGATGAAGAAGCTACATCGTATACCAAACGGTCACCTTGTTTTTTGAAAACCTGCTTCTTGAGATTCACTGCATCAATAGCATTTACTTTCAAACTGTCTTTTTTCTGCTGGGCAGTGATAAGTCCACCGAAAAATAGTGCTGCAATAAGAATTTGAGTCTTCATGATTATTCTTTTTTAATTAATAGCTTGTATGGTTTGTTATTTAACATTACAAAGATATATAATAAATTTAGTATTATGCAATACAAAGTACTTAAAAATATTTTTGAATCATCGCAATTGATTGATTGTCAGTTGATAAAAATTTAGTTTAAAATATTGATTGCTTGATCTTTCTGTATAATAAGACAAATAAATGATGCTAAATGTTACATCAATGAAAGAAATTATGAAAGATTTTTTTAAAAAAATGGATAATTAATACCTGGAATTTATCCCCCTGATCCAGGAATTATGCTCCACACAAAGGTATCTGTGAAGCGGGGCTGTAATATCCGTAAAATAAAAAAGGACCGAAAAGGTCCTTTCATAATATTGTTTATTCTCTGTCGAATCGGGCCAGCTTTTTATCTACCCAAACCGTTGCAAAGGGGAAGAATGCCGATAATAAGGCAAAAACAAAATCTTCATCATCCCAATTATAAATTTTTCTGGCAGGAAGGCAGAGTAGAAGGTAAAGAGTAAAAAATAAACCATGTAAACTACCAATAACACTGATGAAGATGATAGAATATACATTTTCATCATACCGGATCCAGATCATCGCAACACCATACAATAAAAGACATGAAATGGCCTCTGCAAGACAAATCTGCTTAAACCATCTGATGATTTTTTCCTGAGAATATTTTGAGAATATTTTTTCGATGAAGTCCATGAATAATTATTTATAATAGATAAAAAAGGATGTTTTGCTTTTTACTGGATATCCTCTGTATTTTACAGGCTCAAATTTAGTGTATTTTATAAACTTTTTGATCTCTTTTTCAAAATAAGGAATGTATTTCAAATTGTGATCATTATAAATCTCATGACTAAATTGATTCTTCAAAACCTTTCCATTTTGATCTAATGTGAGCGTAACCACAGTACTTGAACGGTATTTTTGAAAAGACGGATTGTAATTTTCATAGCCTTCCGGATAACTAAAATTACGGAAGAAATCTTTATTTAACTGATCATTATCATCACTATACCTGAGATAGCCTCCTTTATAGGTCCATTCACAATGCTCATCATTATCAAAGATTGTATCTGGGTGTTTTTTTACATATAGGGCTACAGATTCTTTAACGAGACCATCCATAAAATCTTTACCAAATTTTTTTTCAGTCAATTTATTCATTACAGAATAATAACAGGCACCGGAATACCCGCCTATATCACTACCCATCCATTCTCCGCCCCAAATGATATTATGCTTTTTTAAAATTGTTTTGAGCTCTTCTCCGGGTAAAAACTTATCACCATCGGGAGCTGCAATATTGATAAAATATTTGTTTTGAATTTCCGAAGCTTTTACAGCCCTGATTGAATCTTCGCTGCAATGCTTTTTATTATAGCTTTTTCTTTCAGCAATAGCAATTTTCTGTAATTCTTTAAGAGAGTCACTTTTTAAAGTTGTTGATTCCTGGGCATATAAACAACATTGCAAAAAAACAGAGAATAAAAATAAATATAGCTTCATTGTTTATTGATAAAAACTACTACCATCCAAATACTCAAAAACTTCTGGTGGCAGCATAGGTCTTACATTTTTACCATCCTTTATCATATTACGGATTTCCGTAGCTGAAAGCTCTATTATGGGTGCTTTTACCAGAGAGATATTTTCATGCTGTAAATATTCAGGATCTTTTTTCTCGCCTTCAAATACTCTTGGGTAAACAATAATATGATGATTTTTGATCAGGATATCAGCATTTTTCCATTTGTGAAGGCTCTTTAGATTATCTTCTCCCATGATCAGACTGAAAGAATAATCAGGGTATTTCTCATGCAGATACGTTAAGGTATCAATAGTATAACTTGGTTTCGGAAGAGAAAACTCCACATTGGAAGCTCTCATATTGGGGTAATTCTTTACTGCCAGTTGTACCATATCAAGTCTGTTATGGTCATTCAGTAAAGACTTTTTGTCCTTAAATGGGTTTTGCGGGCTTACCACAAACCAAAGCTCATCCATATCAGAATTTTCCAGAATATAATTGGCCAGAATAAGATGCCCGATATGAATAGGATTAAATGATCCGAAAAATAAACCGATTTTTTTCATTGTTATAAGGAACTAGGTAGCAGGAATTAGGTTTTAGGGGTGTGAAGCTTTGTAATTATTGCATTCAGCATTTTTGATATTTCAGATGTTTTTTTAATTAAAATTTGAAACTCTTCAGGATTCAAATAATGTAAGTTTTTTGAAATAATCAATTGGGTTTCCAGCTCAGCACAGCTACCTCTTGCAATTTTCAAAAACTGAAGATAATCGCTGGTAGATCTTCTGGAATGTCCTTCAGCAATATTGGACGGAACTGAAATTGACGCTCTTCGAATCTGGCTAGTAAGTCCATACAGTTCTTCTTTTGGAAAAATAGTGGTCACGGAATAGATTTCAGTAACGAGATCTACAGATTTGTTCCAGACAATTAATTCCTTATAATTTCCCATATGATTCTCCTATTCCCTTATTGCTAAATCCTAACCCCTGAATTTTACATCCTTGATATTAAGATAATGAGTGACATTGCCTTTCCAGTGATTCTCTTCCAGGGTAAAAGCAAGGTCGAAATTTTTATTTTTAAAATCTTCAGCAAACTGTCCCAGTTTGAATCCGACACATTCAATATTTCGTCCCGTAGATTCCTGCTTGATATAAAACTTCAGGTGATTATTATCTTTCCCCATGGTTTTTACATATCCGGAAAGCTTCTGATTGGTTAATGTAAAAATAGGCTTCATATTATGAGGCCCGAATGGCGCCAGTTTTCTGTGGAAATTGATAAACTCTCTGTTGATTTCGTCAATTCTTATTTCCGTATCAATCGTAATAGAAGGTTCCTTTTGGTGCTCCTGGATTTTTTCAGAAACAATTCTTTCAAATTTTTCCTTGAAGGCATCAAACTTATCTTTTTCCATCGAAAGTCCGGCAGCAGCATGATGACCTCCAAATTTAAGGAAATATTCAGAGCACATATCAAGAGCTTCATGTACATCGAAATCAGAAACAGACCTTGCAGAAGCTACCATTTCTCCGTTATTACCATCGGTAAAAACTAGTGTGGGTTTATAATAGGTTTCAATAAGCCTTGAGGCTACAATACCGATAACGCCTTTATTCCATTCAGGATGATAAACGATAGTAGTATGCTTGGTTTCCTGCTGGGATTCTATAATCTGATTCAGAGCGGAAAGAGTGGAATTCATATCCAGTTCACGCCTTTCATCGTTGAGGTTCATGATATCATTCACAATCTGGTTGGCATGTTTCAGATTGTCGGAAACCATAAGCTCTACAGCTGCTTTACCATGAGAAATTCTTCCGGCAGCATTAATTTTGGGAGCTATTTCAAAAACGATATTGGAAATTTCGAAATGAGAAAGTTTGTCCTCAGGAATCAATAACCTTAAACCAAGATTTCTGGTTTTCCTCAGGGTTTTTAATCCCATTTTAGCCAAGACCCTGTTTTCTCCCGTCATCGAAACAATATCTGCTGCAATGGAAATGGCGAGAAGATCTGTAAGTTCAAATAATTCTGCCTCCGGTAATTTATAAATCGTATTCAGTCCCTGGCAAAGCTTAAAGCCAACACCGCATCCGGAAAGTTCTTTGAAAGGATATCGGCAGTCACTTCTTTTAGGATCAAGAACAGCTGCAGCGTTTGGAATCTCTTCACCCGGAAGGTGATGATCGCAGATAATAAAATCTATACCCAGATTGCTGGCATAGTTGATCATATCAAGTGCCTTGATTCCACAGTCTAGAGCAATGATTAATGAGAAACCATTTTCTTTGGCGAAATCAATTCCTTCCGTGGAAATTCCATATCCTTCAGAATTTCTGTCCGGGATATAATAATCTAAATATTTTTTCTCAACAATTTTGCTGAGATACAGGTACATTAAAGCAACCGCTGTGGTTCCGTCCACATCATAGTCACCATATACCAATATTTTTTCACCGTTTTCAATGGCGGTAGCAATACGCTCTACAGCTTTTTGCATATCTGCCATTAAAAAAGGGTTGTGGATATCGTTAAGGTTCGGTTTGAAGAATTCTCTGGCCTTTTGATAATTGTCAATTCCCCTAAGAACGAGGATTTTAGATTCAAAAGTACCAAAACCAAGTGACGAACTTAGTCTGTCCACAACTTCCTCATCGGGTTCAGGCTTGTAAATCCATTTTTGACTCATTTCACAAAAATAAGGAAAAAAAATAGCATTCAGGGAAGAACTGAAACGAAGTTTTGACTTAATAATTGTTAAAAAAAGACTATCTTCGTGCTCCAAATTTTTAAATGACTATGAAAAAAATTACTCTATGCTTCCTGTTACTGGGAACAGCATGTTCGATCAACGCACAGAAAATTAATCTTGGCAAAGCAGCCGGAATGGTTTCAAATGGTGCAAAAGCCTTAACATTTACCAACGAAGATGCTATTAAATTATCCAAAGAATCAGTAGAATGGATGGATAAAAATAATCCTGTAGCAGGACCGAAAGATCCTTACACTGTGAGACTGAACAGGCTGTTTGGAAAACACAAATCTCAGGATGGTCTGAACCTTAATTATAAAGTTTATAAAGTAAAAGATATCAACGCGTTTGCCTGTGCAGACGGAAGTGTACGTGTATTCTCTTCCTTAATGGATATTATGACTGATAATGAACTGCTTGCCGTAATCGGACATGAGATCGGGCACGTAAAGAATCAGGATACCAAAGATGCTATGAAATCGGCTTATCTGAAGGCGGCTGCATTAGATGCTGCTTCCTCAGCTTCGTCAGATGTAGCTTCACTAAATGAAAGTCAGATAGGGAAGATGGCGAATGCATTTTTAGATGCTTCGCACAGCAAAAAGCAGGAATCTGAAGCAGATACTTATTCATATGATTTCATGAAGGCCAATAAGTATGATGTGGTAGGAGCATATACAGCTTTTAAAAAGTTAGCCTTACTTTCACAGGGAAGTACACAGACTAATTTTGAAAAGATGTTCAATTCTCACCCCGATAGCAACAAGAGAGCTGAATCTATCAAAAAGAAAGCAGAGAAAGAAGGCTTATGGAAAGATCCGGGAACGGTTACTTTACCTGCTGCAAAATTGACGAAATAAATATTATTTATTGTTTAAACGAAAACACCTCAAAGCACTGCTTTGAGGTGTTTTTATATAGATTTTAATGTTGTTCAGATTAAGAATACATTTTCTCTCTTAATTCTTTTACTTTTTTATCCGCAAGATACTCGTCGTAAGTCATTTCTCTGTCGATAATTCCGGAAGGAGTCAATTCGATGATTCTGTTACAGACTGTTGAAAGCATTTCGTGGTCATGAGATGCCAGTAAAAGATTTCCTTTGAAGTTGGATAAAGAGTTGTTCAAGGTTGTGATACTCTCCAGGTCTAAGTGGTTGGTAGGTTCGTCCAATAAAAGAACGTTCGCTTTTTGAAGCATCATTCTACTGAACATACATCTCATTTTTTCACCCCCTGAAAGTACTTTACAGGATTTCAAAGCTTCATCTCCTGAGAACAGCATTCTTCCTAAGAATCCTCTTACGAATTCTTCATGACGCTCTTCGTCATTTTTTGTAAACTGTCTCAACCAGTCAACCAGGCTTAGGTCTTCCTGGAAGAAGTTAGTGTTGTCCAAAGGCATGTGAGACTGGTTGGTTGTTACTCCCCATGCAACAGTTCCTTTGTCTGCTTCTACATTTCCAGCAAGAATTTCGAAGAATTCTGTGATAGCTAAAGAGTTTTTAGAAAGTACTGCTACTTTATCTCCTTTCTTAAGGTTTAGATCAACATTAGAGAATAATAATTCCCCGTCTTTGGTTTTCTCAAGACCTTTTACATCTAAAATCTGATCTCCTGCTTCTCTTTCCATTTCGAAAATAATAGCAGGGTATCTTCTTGAAGAAGGTTTAATATCGTCAATATTTAATTTGTCGATCATTTTCTTTCTTGCAGTAGCCTGTTTTGCTTTAGCAACGTTGGAACTGAATCGTGCAATAAAGTCCTGAAGTTCTTTTTTCTTCTCTTCAGCTTTCTTGTTGGCCTGAGCTCTTTGTCTTGTTGCCAATTGAGAAGCCTGGTACCAGAAAGAGTAGTTACCTGTATAAAGGTTAAGTTTAGAATAATCAAGGTCACCGATGTGTGTACAAACCGTATCAAGGAAGTGACGGTCGTGAGATACAACGATTACCGTGTTTTCATAATCTGCAAGGAAGTCTTCCAGCCATGAGATCGTGTCGATATCAAGGTCATTGGTAGGCTCATCCAGAATCAATACATCAGGGTTTCCGAAAAGTGCCTGAGCCAAAAGAACTTTTACTTTGTCTTTGTTCTCAAGTTCGCTCATCAGCTGCCAGTGCATATCATCAGAAATACCTACGTTAGAGAGCATAGTCTGAGCATCAGATTCTGCAGTCCAACCACCCATTTCGTCATAAATTACACCTAGTTCACCGGCTTTAATACCGTCTTCGTCAGAGAAATCTTCTTTTGCGTATAACGCATCCATTTCCTCTTTTATCTCAAATAATTTCTTATTACCTCTTAAAACAGCTTCAAGAACTGTAAACTGATCATAAGCAAAGTGATCCTGTTCCAAAACTGACATTCTTTTCCCTGGCTCCAGAGATACATGTCCTGTTGTAGGATCCTGCTTTCCTGTTAGTATTTTCAGGAATGTAGACTTTCCCGCACCGTTTGCTCCGATGATTCCGTAGCAGTTTCCTTTGGTAAACATAATATTTACCTCGTCAAAAAGAATTCTTTTCCCGAATTGTAAAGATAAGTTAGATACTGTTAACATATAGTTTTGTAAATTTGGCGCAAAAATACGAAAAGAATTTGGGTATTTTGTAATAATATAATAGTCAAGTTTTTAAATGTACGGTATTTTTTATATATTTCATTAACGAAATTTTAAAATGATGAAGATTGAGAAAACAGTTAACATATTAAACAAAAGAGCCCGTTTTGAATATGAAATTCTTGAAGAATATGAAGCCGGAATGGTTTTAACGGGTACCGAAATAAAATCTTTACGTTCATCCAAAGCATCTATCACAGAATCGTTCTGTCAGTTTATTGATGGGGAATTGTACATCATCAACATGATGATTGATGAGTACAAATTGGGAACTTTTTACAATCACAAAACAAAAAGGGAACGGAAATTGCTCTTGCACAAAAAAGAATTACAAAAACTTGAAAAAAAGTTAAAGGATGCTGGGAACACCATAATACCTTTAAAATTATATATCACTGATAGAGGGAAAGCAAAGGTGCTCATAGCGCTTGGTAGAGGGAAAAAACTTTTCGATAAAAGAGAGGCGATAAAAGATAGAGAAAATAAACGGAACCTCGACAGAATATTAAAGAAAAGTTAAAAATCATTTGAAAAACTTTGTATATAAAGAAAAATTATATTTATTTTGCATTATCAATTATTTAATCATTTAATTCTATGAAAAATCTAAAATTAGGAATTTCAGCATTGGCGCTTACTGTTGCCTCTACTGTTTTCGCACAGACTACCAACAATCCGTGGTTAATCGGAGTTGGTGCTCATGCTGAAAACCACGTAGCAGCAAGAAGTAACTTCAGTAATACGTTCTCTGCTAACAATTTGACAAAAAGTATGTTCAATGTGAACAACTTTTCTATTACACCTCCACTATCTAAGTTAACAGTTGCTAGAAACGTTGGTAAAGGTTTAGTAATTGACTGGCAAACTTCTGTTGGAAATGTTGAAAACAAAAGATTCAACATGGGGAAAGAATTTTTCCTAATGACAGGTCTTGGTTTCCAGGCTCACGCTGCAGGTCTTTTATGGAACGAAGAATCTTGGTTTGATCCATATTTAAGAGTTGGTGCTAACTACTTAAGACATGACTATACAGCTCTTACTTTCCCTAGAACATCTGTTGATGATAACGGTAACCCAATCGAAACTGTAACTAACGGTAAGGATGGTAACGAAAACGGTAAAGCTAATCACTTTACTGTAGCTACAGGTGCTGGTGCTAACTTCTGGGTAACTAAGAACTTCGGTCTTGGTGTTCAGGGAGATTATGTATCAACTCCAGGTGACAAATCTACTGTTGCTAACTTCTGGCAAGCTTCTGCTTCCATCTTATTCAGATTCGGAAACAGAGACAGAGATAAGGATGGTATCCTAGATAAAGATGATCTTTGTCCAGATACTCCAGGTTTACCAGAATTCCAAGGATGTCCTGATACTGACGGTGACGGAGTTCCAGATAAAGACGATCAATGTCCAGAAGTGGCTGGTCCAGTTGAAAACAACGGATGCCCTTGGCCAGATACTGATGGTGATGGTGTAATCGACAAAGATGACGCTTGTCCTACAGTAGCAGGTCCTGCTGAAAACAACGGTTGTCCTTGGCCAGATACAGACGGTGACGGTATCTTAGATAAAGATGATGCTTGTCCTACTGTTCCAGGTCTTCCAGAATACAACGGATGTCCTAAACCAAAAGAAGTAACAGCTACTGATGTTGAGAAAAACCTTAAGAGTGTATACTTCGATTTCAACAAAGCTACAATCAAGCCTGAATCTAAAGGAGCTTTAGATACTGCTGCTGAAATCATTAAGAAAGACGGAGGTAGATTCCTATTAGTTGGTGAAACTGACAAGAAAGGAAGCGATGCTTACAACTTGAAATTATCTAAAGAAAGAGCTGCTTCTGTAGTTGCTGCTTTAGATGCAAGAGGTGTAGATATCAACGCATTAAAATCAGTTGGTATTGGTGAGCAAAATGCTAAAGTTGCAGAATCTGCTTCTGATGCTGAAAGACAAGCTGATAGAAAAGTAACTGTTAGATACATTGGTGATGACAGTGAGTGGAACAAATATCAGAAATCTGATGTTGTAGCTCCAGCGAAAAAAGCTACTAAAAAAGCTACTAAAAAAGCTCCAGCTAAGAAAAAAGCTGCTGCTAAAAAGAAAAAATAATTAATTTTTCTAAATAATGAATACCTCCAATTTGATTGGAGGTATTTTTTTTTTGTGGACTTTTGAGTAATTTTGTTGGAAATTTAAAAATTAAAATGGGAAGAGCATTTGAATATAGAAAAGCTTCTAAAATGGCCAGATGGGACAAGATGGCCAAGACATTCTCTAAAATAGGAAAAGATATCGCACTGGCTGTAAAAGCTGGAGGAACAGATCCTGAATCTAATCCTGCCTTGAGAAGATGTATCCAAAACGCAAAAGGGGCTAACATGCCTAAGGATAATGTTGAAAGAGCAATTAAAAAGGCAAGCGGTGCAGATGCAGAAAACTATGAAGAGATCACTTATGAAGGTTACGGACAAGGTGGTGTTGCTTTTTTTGTAGAATGTACTACAAACAATACTACAAGAACGGTAGCCAATGTAAGAGCTATCTTCAATAAGTTTGATGGTAACCTTGGTAAGAACGGGGAATTGGCATTTATCTTCGACAGAAAAGGTATTTTCACTATAGATTTGGCTCAGATCAAAATGGATTGGGATGATTTTGAAATGGAAATGATTGACGGAGGAGCAGAAGATGTAGAAAAAGATGAAGAAGAAGTAATGATTACCACTGCTTTTGAAGATTTCGGTTCTTTATCTCACAAATTGGATGCGCTTGGAATTGAAGCAAAAAGTGCAGAACTTCAAAGAATTCCAAATAATACTAAAGAAGTGAACGCAGAACAGTTCAAAGCGAATATGAAAATGCTTGAGCGTTTCGAAGAAGATGATGACGTGCAAAACGTTTACCACAACATGGAAATCACAGAAGAGCTGATGAACTCTCTATAAAAAATAATATAGCATTCATATACAGTTAATTTTCAATTAGTTTCTTTGTGCAAAACTATGAAAAGAAACGTTGAATTAGTTGTTATATCGGATGTTCATTTGGGAACTTATGGATGTAAGGCTAAAGAATTGCTAAGATATCTCAATTCGATCCAGCCTAAAACTTTAGTTTTAAACGGTGATATTATCGATATCTGGCAGTTTAAAAAGTCTTACTTCCCTAAACCTCATTTGAAGGTAATCAGAAAGATACTTTCACTGGCTACCAAAAACACAGATGTCTATTACATTACAGGCAATCATGATGAAATGTTCCGTAAGTTCACAGATTTTGAACTGGGAAAACTTAAAGTCTGTAACAAGATCTGTCTGAATATCGATCAGAAAAAAACCTGGATTTTTCACGGGGATGTTTTCGATGCATCCGTCCAGCATTCCAAATGGATCGCCAAACTTGGCGGAAAAGGTTATGATCTTCTTATTATCATCAATAATGTTGTAAATTGGTTCCTGGAAAAAATGGGTAAAGAGAAATACTCATTTTCCAAAAAGATCAAAAACAATGTGAAAAAAGCGGTAAAATATATCGGGGATTTTGAATTGACAGCTTCAGAGCTGGCCATTGATAACCAATATGATTATGTGGTATGCGGGCATATCCACCAGCCACAGATCCGCGAGGTTGTTAATAAAAAAGGATCCTGTACTTACCTGAATTCCGGTGACTGGATAGAAAATCTTTCTGCTTTGGAATATCATGATAAACAATGGAAGATTTTTTATTATGATGAACATAAACATTTACTGAAAGATGATGAAGCAGAAGAAATCCCGGAGATGGATAATTCTGATCTTTTAAAAATTGTAACTAATTTTTCTTAAATGAAGATTCTGTATGCATTCCAGGGTACCGGAAACGGGCATATTGCCAGGGCACAGGAAATTATTCCTCTTCTCAAAAAGCATGCGTCTGTAGACACCTTGATCAGTGGCCATCAATCGCAATTGAAGGCTGATTTTGACATTAACTTTCAATACAGAGGCATTTCCCTTCTTTATAATAAAACAGGAGGTCTATCTTACCGAAAAACATTTACCGAAAATAAATTCTTTGAAGCCGCTAAAACAATCAGAGAACTAGAGCTGTCACAGTATGATTTAATTATTAATGATTACGAACCTCTGACAGGCTGGGCTTCCAAATTGAAAAAGTTTCCGTTGATAGAACTCAGCCATCAGGCTTCTATGAGTTTTCCTGAAACACCCAAACCAAAGGAAAAAGATTTTCTGGGAGAAATGATTTTGAAATATTACGTTCCCAGCGAAAAAAAAATAGGATTTCATTTTGAAAATTACCATCCACAGATCAAAAAACCTGTCATCAGGAGAAAGATCAGAAACCTTAATCCTTACAAACAGGGATATTATCTTGTTTATCTTCCGAGTTTTGCGGATGAAAATATCATTAAGGTTTTAAGAAAAATCCCTGTGGAGTGGAAAGTTTTTTCAAAATACAGCAAAGTACAGGTGAAAATAAAAAATGTAGAAGTATTTCCCATTGATGAAAGCCAGTACCTGAAATATTTTGAAGGCTGTGACGGAATTTTATGCAATGCAGGTTTTGAAACCCCGGCAGAAGCACTATTTATGGATAAGAAACTATTTGTGATTCCTATCCACAATCAATATGAGCAGGAATGCAATGCATGTGCTCTGGATAAAATGGGAATTCCCAATTCCAAGGTGTTAAATCTTCAGGAAATAATGGAATGGGTAGCATCAGATCATCATCTCAAAGTAGATTATCCGGATGATATTGAAGATATCCTGGTAAACGAGGTTTTAATTCTTTAAAAAGATATCGGCCACATCACTCATTCTCATCATCACAGACCTTGCATACGAACAGTGCGGGTATACTTTCCAATTGTTTTCTCTGGCAAATTTAATGGCTTCTTCCACAAGGAATTTTCCCATTCCTCTTCCTTCAAATTCCGGGTGTACCAAAACAAAAGAGATAATCAGTTTATGATCTTCAGGGAAAATGGTATAGGTAAGCCTTCCGACTTCTTTTATTTCGTTATTTAAAGTGATAACTCCGCCGTTCCCGGATTTATTGTTTTCAAATTTCATGATTCTTGACTTTAGTTTAAAGATACAAAAATTGAACCGAGCTTTGCATAAGCAATAAGTGTTGCTGTCAATCTCGCTCAACACTTTTCAAATTGACCATTCACTTGCGAAGAAAAATTAACCATTGCCTACCTAATTATCTTTCCCCGTATAATAATTATAATCTTTGATAATTACACCGATGAACTGTCTTTCCGTCATTTTAGTGGGATCTATTTCCAGTTTCAGAATACTTTTAATTTTATCGGATAGTTTACTGATGATCTGGCGATCATCTGCTTTCAATGCTTTGGTATAATTGTCTTTGATAATTCTCATATCATTATCACTCAAAGCAATCACCTGAGGGAAAGAGGGAATATAATTTTCATGGATATTCTCCAGTATTGTATGAGAAATATTAATGCTATTTTTTAGGGAGATCACAGCTGTTCCGGAAGCGATATCACCCAAACGCTGATTATTTTTAGAAACAATCATAGAAATAAGTCCTACTACTCCGGCAAATGAAACATCTACAATTCTGAAAATCCACCGGATCATATAATCTGCTAAACTGGCCTGGTAACCGTCAATTTTCACCACTTTTATTTTCATGAGTTTTTTACCGGGAGTCTGGCCTTCCATCAAACTTTCCAATACAAGAGGATAAATATAAACAGGAAAGGTAAGGACAAGATATACCGCACGTATCGACCAGCCATCAAGACCATTCAGAAGATATCCCAAATCAAGAATATTGAAGAACAGATACAGGATAGCAACTACATAAGCAATCCTGATCAGAAGATCAATAATGAAGGCAAGCATCCTTTCTCCTATACCTGCAATAGTAAAATTAATATTTACATTTTGTGAGGTATTTATCGCAATTTGAGACATATTTTTTATTATTTTAGCCTTAATAATTATGAGAGAAGTTTATTTCATTAAACAAAATAAAGAAAAATGGTTGGGAATCGAACAGGTTATTCAAGGGAAAATTAAAAAAAATCCTGATGACCTGTCTTCATTGTATATAAACCTGATCAATGACCTTTCTTTTGCCCAGACTTATTATCCCAAAAGTAATACTACCGTTTATCTGAACCATTTATCTGCCCAGATTTTTCAGAAGATTTATAAAACAAAAAGGGTAGAGGAGAACAGGCTGATTTACTTTTTCAAAACTGAAGTTCCGTTGCTGATGTATCAATACCGGAGATATCTGATGTATGCCTTTCTCTTTTTCATTTTGTTTACATCAATAGGAGTGCTTTCTGCCATTTATGATAAAGGCTTTGTGAATATTATACTAGGGGAAGGGTATGTGAATGAAACGATCGAAAATATTAAAAATAATAATGCCGTAGGCGTTTATCAGAGCGGAAGCACTTGGGGAAGCACCATCGGAATTATCTTTAATAATATTCAGGTTGGAGCAAAATTATATATTTACGGAATTGCCGGGGGAGTGGGAACATTGTTTGCACTGCTTTCCAACAGTGTGATGCTGGGAGCTTTTCAATATTTCTTCTATGATTACGGAGCATTGAAAGACAGTGCAAGAGGAATATGGCTTCACGGGGTTTTTGAAATTTTTGCGATGGTAGTAGAAGCGATGTGTGGATTGATTCTGGGCGCGTCTATTTTATTTCCAAGAACATTTTCAAGATTTAACTCGTTTAAAAAAGGATTTAAAGATTCATTTAAAATATTTTTAAGTACTGTCCCTTTCACTATTTGTGCAGGGATTATAGAAGGATATGTCACCAGACATGCATTGAAGATGCCTTTAATTTTAAACCTTATCATCATTTTTGGCTCACTTGCAATTATTGGATACTACTATTTTGTATATCCGTCTGTTGTTTACAAAAAAACTAATAAACACATCAATGATACAATTTTATAAAAAAAGAGATTTTGGAACTTTTATCAGTGATAGTTTCAATTTTTTCAAATTATACGGAAAGAATTATTTCAAAAACTATATTCTGATCAATGGCTTGCTTTTGATCTTAATGGTTACTGTTGTTATTTTCGGCTATAAGGAGCTGTTTTCACAGATATTCGGATCTAATCTTGGAGGTGAAACCTATTATTTTGAACAGTATTTTTCAGAAAATTCCGGAATGCTGATCACAGTAGGATTACTGACTTTCCTGCTTTTCATGGTCCTGATGATTGTCAATTATCTGTATCCTGTTTTTTATTTAAAAAGAATTGCACAGGGAGCAGAAAAAATAAAGACTGATGAAATTCTCGGTGACTTTAAAAACAATGCCGGAAGAATTGGAAAACTATGTCTGGGAATGATCTTTATCGTTACTCCGGCAATCTTATTTGTAGTAGGTTTTTCTTATATTCTGGTTCTTATCATTATCGGTTTCTTCCTTATCCTGCTTCTTTATCCTACGATATTTAATTTTACTACATTTCTGATGTATGATTATTTTAATTCGGACCGAGGGTTCTGGGAAAGCTTGAGCTATGCTTTGCGTTCTCAGTTTTCTTATCCCAATGGAAGTGAAAAATCACCCTTCTGGAAATATTGGGGAGCTGCATTTGTGATGTTTATTATCATGTACATTATAACGTCTATCTTTACGTTTATTCCGATGATGTTTTTTTACGGATCACTGCTTACCTCTACACCGGACGGAAATTTTGAACAGAATCCTTTTACCGGAACTGCCGGAATCATTTTTTTTGTATTCTATGGAGTTTCTATGTTACTTTCATTTTTTCTTTCCAACCTTATGTATGTGAATGCGGGATTAATGTATTATGACAGCAGAACAGATCTTCACCAGAAAGTTGAATTGGCCGAAATAGACACGATTGGAATCAATGAATAAAACTCTTTTTTTCATACTGCTTTTCTTTTCTCCCGGGCTGGTTCATGCTCAGGATAACCCTCCTGCTTCTGATGATCTGGTAGATTCATTGTACACTACCGGGCATTACAGAAATATGCTGCGTGCAGATTCTGTACTGATGAAATATCCGGTATCGGAGAATGAAGTGTACCCGAAAACGTTTAAAGAGAATATTCCGTCAAGATATAAAGGAAATGAGTTTGATTATTCCGTTTCAAAGCCGAGAGAATCTTTCTTTCAAAAACTGATGCGGAAGATCAATCAGATCATACAGGGGATCTTTGGAGATACAGCACTCACTAAGTCGGCAGAACTTACTACTGTTCTTATCAGACTGTTTGCCATTATTCTTGTAGGATTTCTGCTTTATTTCATCATCAGATATATCATGGGAAAAGATGGGAATTTTATTTTTGGTAAAAAGAATAAAAAGCTGGATCTTAATGTGCAGGAACTTCATGAGAATATCCATGAAATTAATTTTCCTGAAAGTATCGCGAAATTTGAACACGCAGGAGATTATCGTTCCGCAGTTCGGTATCAATTCCTGTTTGTTCTTAAAAAACTGAGTGACAAAAAACTGATCAACTGGAATCCGGAAAAAACCAATAAGGACTATGCCTCAGAGTTAAAAGCTCATCATCTGAAGGGTGACTTCTCCAATCTGTCTTATATTTTTGATTATGTATGGTATGGTGAATTCAGAATTGAAGAAGAGAGCTATCAGAAATTTAAAAATCAGTATCAGGCATTTAAACCATAACTATAGTAACCATGAACAAAACTTTCAAAACATATGCTGTAATTTTCGTCATTGTGATGATTATTTTGGCGTTGCTTGAAGTTAACAAAAAAGAAACGACAGACTGGCGGAAGAATTTTGATATCAATGAGAAGTCTCCGTTTGGACTGTTTGTTTTTAATAATGAAGCGAAATATCTTTTTAAAAATAATCTTAAGAAGATTGAACAGGTTCCTTATGAATATTACAGCCAGCACAAAAAGGGAGCTCACAATATTGTAGTCATTGAAAATAACCTTGACGGTGAGTCATGGAAAAAAATTCTGTCTCAGATATCTGAAGGTTCGGATGCATTTCTGATGGTAACCCGCATGCCTAAAGAAATTTCTGATAGTATCGGATATTACGATTCTGAGATCTCTTTTGAAGAAGAAAATGTCCTGAAACTTACCGATAAAAAATTTCAGAATGATTTTATTAAGCTGGATAAATTTCCGTCGGGCAGAGGATTCTCATTCATAAAACCGGGAGTGGAAGTACTGGGGAAAACCGTTGAGAAGAAGAATACAGATCAGGCCAATTTTATTAAAGTAAAGTTTGGTAAAGGATATATCTATGCTCATACAGAACCTCTTTTCCTTACGAATTATTATCTTCTAAAACCCGGAAATGTAAAATATGCTCAGGACGTATTTTCATATCTTCAGGATAGGGAAACCCTTTGGTTTGTCTCAAACAAAAGCTATGAATCACGCTTTTTCATGAGATTTATATTGTCAAATCCGGCTTTAAAATATGCATGGTGGGTATTTTTAGGAGGGCTTATTCTTTTTATCTTCTTTAATGCAAAAAGGAAACAGAGGATAGTCCCAGTAACAGAACCATTGAGAAATACTTCCCTGGATTTTGTGAAAAGCATTGGAAATCTGTATCTTCAGGAAGGCGATTTCCATGATATGATGGCCAAGAAAGCTCAATATTTCCTGAACAAGGTAAGAATGGATCTGTTGATAGATACCCAGCATCTAGATGAAGAATTTGCAAAAAAATTACATCTGAAAACTGGTAAACCCGTAGAAATGATTGGCGAAGCAATAGCGCTTATCAAAAAAGCCCAGGATCCTTACGCCAGTGTAATGAAAGAAGACCTTACAAGGATCAATAAGCTCCTTGATGAAATACTTAAATAATATAACAATAGAATAACCTAACCATATAACAGTTTTTCAATGCTAAAATGTCTGTTCGTTAGAATAAATGTAATTGTAGATAGTCATTGTTAAACTAGCAAATTAAAATTATTATGGAAAACTTTGATAACCCGAATATAGAAAACCAAAACGCTATCAATCTTAATAAACAGGAAGAGCAGTTTCAGTCGAGAATTGATATGATTGAACTTCGTGCGAGTTTAGAGAAAGTAAAATCTGAGATCGGAAAAGTAATTGTAGGGCAGGAAAAAATGATTGAACATCTTTTGGCTGCATTACTTTCAAACGGACACGTACTTATTGAAGGCGTTCCGGGAGTAGCGAAAACAATCACGGCAAAATTATTAGCCAAAACCATTGACGTAGGGTTTAGCAGAATTCAGTTTACTCCGGACCTGATGCCTTCCGATATTTTGGGGACTTCCGTATTTAATGTGAAAAATTCAGAATTTGAATTCAAAAAAGGACCTATCTTCTCCAACTTCATCCTGATTGATGAGATCAACAGATCGCCGGCAAAAACGCAGTCTGCATTATTTGAAGTTATGGAAGAAAGGCAGATCACGATGGACGGTACACGATATACCCTTGAGGAACCTTTCCTGGTGATCGCTACACAAAACCCTATTGAACATGAAGGAACGTACAGGCTTCCGGAAGCGCAGCTGGACCGTTTTTTATTCAAAATCAATGTAGGATATCCTGATCTTGAGCAGGAAATTGCGATCATTAAAAATCAGCACGAAAGCAAAAAAGAAGATAAAACAGAAGGAATCAACCGCGTGATCACAGCTGAACAATTGAAAAACTACCAGCATCTGGTAAAAGAAATTATTGTGGAAAGCCAGCTGATGGAATATATTGCTAAAATTATTATCAATACCAGAGAAAACCAATTCTTATATCTGGGAGCTTCACCACGAGCTTCATTGGCACTTCTTACGGCATCAAAGTCATTTGCCGCTTTAAGAGGTAGAGACTTTGTGACTCCTGAAGATATTAAAGAAGCAAGCTACGCCGTATTAAGACACAGAGTCATCGTATCTCCGGAAAGAGAAATGGAAGGTCTTACCGCAGATGAAATTATCCGTCAGATTTTAGAAGGAATAGAAATACCGAGATAGAACAATAGGTAGTAGATGGTAGGTAGCCGGTAGCAGTTGATTGTGAGTGAATGTTTAAATATTTACAAAATTATTATGTATGGCAAATTTTAAAGAACTTTTAGTCTGGCAGAGATCTATTGATTTTGTTACTGAAATCTACAGAACTACAGAAGCTTTTCCTAAGGATGAGATTTATGGCTTGACATCACAAATCAGAAGGGCTGCTGTTTCTATACCCTCCAATATTGCAGAGGGAAACTCCAGGAGAAGCAAACCTGATTACTCGCAATTTTTAAAAATATCAAGAGGCAGTTGTGCGGAAGTAGAAACACAATTAATTATTTCAAAAAATCTCAAATTTTTAAATGAAAATGAGCATTTAAAATTAAATGAAAAGATTATAGAAATATCCAAAATGTTGAACGGACTCATTAACTCATTACAATAATACAACTGTAAGACCTATGGTGCGTTCACATAATCCTCAAAACCTGTAACCTGCAACCTATAATCTGCAACCTGCCACCTAACCAATGAAAAACTTATACATCAATACACGTTTCTTTTTTACACTCATCGGAGTGGGGATTCTGTATGTCCTTGCATTTTTCTTTCCGGTGCTGATGTGGGTAGCCCATATCGCACTCCTGATTTGTTTTTTGGCAGCAATGGTAGATTTTCTGTTGCTTTTCAACCAAAAGAATGCATTGCAGGTTCAAAGAATTCTGCCGGAAAAACTGTCTAACGGAGATGAGAATTTTGTAAAAATTGACATCAAGAATAATTACAACTTTACCATAGCCACTAAAATTATTGATGAAATCCCGTTTCAGTTTCAGAAAAGAGATTTTCTGATCAAAAAACAGATCACTTCCGGAGCAAATACATTTTTTCAATACACATTAGAGCCTAAAGAAAGGGGAGAATATCATTTCGGAGGATTGAATGTGTACGCATCATCACCAATAGGACTGATTTCAAAAAGATTTATTTTCCAGAAAGATGCTATGCTTCCTGCCTATCCCTCTTTTATTCATCTAAGAAAATATGAACTGATGGCTATTCAGAGTGAATTTTTATTAGGCGGAATCAAGAAAGTCAGAAAGCTGGGACATACCATGGAATTTGAGCAGATCAAAGAATATGTACCAGGAGATGATATCAGAACGATCAACTGGAAAGCAACTTCGAAAACAAATCGTTTAATGGTTAATCAGTTTCAGGATGAGAAATCACAGCGTATTTTTATGCTGATTGATAAAGGACGAACCATGAAAATGCCTTTCAACGAATTAAGCTTGCTGGATTATTCCATCAATGCAACCATGGCGCTGTCTCATATTATTTTGAGAAAAGGAGACAGAGCGGGAATGATGACTTTTTCCAAGAAAGCTGAAAATAAAATTGCTGCCGATAATAAATCCGGACAGTTGAAGAAAATCTCTGAAGCTCTTTATAATATCAAAACAGATTTCTTCGAAAGTGATTTCAACCGTTTGTATCAGGATGTAAAATATTCCATCAACCAAAGAAGTTTAATTCTGCTTTTTACCAATTTTGAGACGTTAGACGGACTAAACCGGCAGCTGAAATATCTTAGGGGAATTGCTAAGAACCATTTGCTGGTAGTAGTATTCTTTAAAAATTCTGAACTGCAGACGCTGATCAACAAAAATCCTGAAAGTATGCAGGAAATTTATGACGAGATCATTGCTGAAAAATTTGAGTTTGAAAAGAAACTGATCATCCAGGAACTCCGTAAATACGGAATTTATACTGTTTATACACTTCCTGAAAATTTGAATATCGATGTTATCAATAAATATCTGGAGATAAAAGCGAGAGGAATTTTATAACTTTGTAGAAGCAATAAGCAATAAGCAATGAAAATTACACTTAACAGAATAAACGACGATTTTTTATTTGAATGTACCAATGCTCAGGGAAATTCTATTCTTTTGGATAATACTTCCCAGCCGGGAGCTAAAGGAGTTTCTCCAATGGAAAGTGTACTGATGGCTGTGGCAGGCTGCAGCGGAATTGATGTAGTTTCTATTTTAAAGAAGCAGCGTCAGGAGATCAGAAGCTTTCAGGCAGAGGTAGAAGGAGAAAGAGTACAGGTAGAAGATGCAAAACCATTTAAATCGATTAACGTAAAATTCCTTCTGGAAGGAGAAATTGATCCTAAAAAAGCATTAAAGGCTGCAGAACTTTCTTTTGAAAAATACTGCTCTGTATCAAAAACGTTAGAACCGAATGTAGAAATCGGATACGAAGTCTATGTGAACGGAGAAAAAATTTAATCTCTTATATAAAATAACAAAAGCCGGATGTTTCATCCGGCTTTTATTATTACTCATTACCAATTACTCATTGCTTATTAAAAGGTGAGTCTTGGCTTTATCAGTTTCGCTACAGTAGCAGTCCATCCTGTTTGATGGGAAGCACCCACACCACGGCCGTTATCACCATGGAAATATTCAAAGAACGTAATATAATCTCTGAAGTGTTCATCATAATTGAACTTGGGATTGCCTCCGTTGAACGCCCTTTGGCCATGTTCATCCTTTAAAAATATTGAGCAGAGTCTTTTGCTGATATTCTGGGCTACTTCATCCAGGTTTCTTTTATCACCGCTTCCCGTTGGGAATTCTACTTTCAGACTGTTTCCATAATAATAATGGAAGCGCTGCAGGCTTTCAACAATCAGGAAATTGATAGGAAACCAGATGGGGCCGCGCCAGTTGCTATTTCCGCCAAACATTCTGCTGTCACTTTCTGCAGGCGTATAGTATACCATATTTTCAGACCCATGTACAGAGAATACAAACGGATTTTCTTCGTATACCTTAGACATAGCACGTATTCCGTAAGAACTCAGGAACTCATTTTCATCAAGCATTCTGGTCAGAACTTTTGTCAGTCTGTTTTTACGAAGTATGCTCATAAGGTGTTTTCGTCCGTGTCCTTCCTCGTCCCAATGGGAAACGAGTTTGGTAAGCTCCGGTTTATTTTTTAAGATCCACTCCATTCGGGTCCTGAAATTCGGCATCTTTTCCAGTAAGCGATGGTCTACAATTTCAACAGCAAACATAGGAATCAAACCAACAATACTTCTTAACCTCAAAGAAACACTGTCTCCGTTTCCAAGCTGCAATACATCATAGAAAAATCCGTCTTCTTCATTCCAAAGCCCTTTTGTGCCTTCACCAAGATTTTCCATAGCCTCAGCGATATAAAGATAATGTTCAAAAAACTTGATGGCCATATCTTCATATACCTGATAATACTGGGCAAGCTCCATTGCAATACGCATCATATTCAATGCATACATGGCCATCCAGCTGGTTCCGTCTGCCTGTTCAAGATGCTGTCCGTCCTTTAGTTCCATATTCCGGTCAAAAGCTCCGATATTATCAAGACCAAGAAACCCTCCACCAAAGATATTTTTTCCGTTTTTATCCTTTCGGTTCACCCACCAGGTGAAATTAAGAAGCAGTTTCTGGAAAACTTTCTCTAAAAATAATAAATCCGGTTTTCCGTTATTTTTTTCATCAATTTTAAAAACACGGAAACAAGACCATGCGTGTACCGGCGGATTCACATCACTCATATTCCACTCATAGGCAGGAAGCTGTCCATTGGGATGCATGTACCATTCCTTAGTAAGAAGTAAAAGCTGTCCCTTGGCAAATTCCGCATCAATGATGGAAAAAGGAACACAATGAAACGCCAGATCCCATGTGGCATACCATGGATATTCCCATTTATCGGGCATAGAAATAATATCCTTATTATGGAGATGATTCCATTCCGTATTTCTTACATATTCATTGAAATTTCTTGGGGCTTCAAAGTTGGGATCACCTTTCAGCCATTTTCCGATATTATAATGATAGAACTGCTTATTCCAGAGAAGTCCTGCAAAAGCCTGTCTCTGTACATTTCTCTCATCTTCGTTAACGGTATCATTCTGAATTTCCTGATAAAACTCTTCAGCTTCAGCCTGCCGGGTATTGAAAATTTCATCAAAGTTTTCAAAAGGATTATCATTTTCCTCAGGACATAATCTGAAATCAAAAACCTTTGATTCTCCGGCTCCGATAAGCTCATCGATCAGGAAAGAAGCTTTTGTCCCTTTCTTTGCGGGATTAATCGTATTTGCCTGGTGGGTAATAAAATGATTGATGCCATCTTTGAAATATGTATTTTCACCTGCAGGAGCTCCGTAAAGCTTAGAAGTATTGGTTTCATTATCACAAAATACGCTTTGTGCATTGGTATTTCGGGAATAAAGTTTTTTAATGGAGATACTGTCGTGTCCAATATTGATACTTCCGTCATGAGAAGCATTAAGCTCTGCCTTATAGGTGTTGTATCCCCATTTCCAGTTGTTTCTGAACCATACAGTAGGCGCTACCAGAATAGGTGCTTCATGCTGACTTCGGTTACAGACCGTTACTCTGGCAAGAATATCATTGTGATCGGCCTTGCAATATTCAATGAAAATATCAAAATATTCATCATTATCGAAAATTCCGGTATCGAAAATTTCATATTCCGGTTCCTTTTTACTGCGTCTTCCGTTTTCTGCAACAAGTTCATCGTAAGGAAATTCATTGATGGGATATTTATAAACCATTTTCATATAACTATGAGTAGGTGTATTATCCAGATAATAAAAGATTTCTTTGATGTCTTCCCCATGATTACCCTGAGGATTGCTCAAACCAAAGAATCGTTCCTTTACCATTTTGTCTTTCTTGTTCCAGAACGAAAAAGCAAAACATAAAAGCTGCTTTACATCAGAAATTCCGGCAATACCTTCTTCACCCCAACGGTAGGCATAGCTTTCTGCATTATTATGGTTGGTAAAATTCCAGGCATTCCCGTTCGGGCTATAATCTTCGCGTACATTTCCCCACTGCCGGTTGCTTACATAAGGTCCCCAGTTTTTCCATTTGGTATCTTGTAATCTATCTTTTTCGGCGGTCATATCTCATCACTTTTCCATACGAAGTTAGTTTTTTTGAGAAGTAATTCCAATTTTTTTCATCTGAATAATTATTAATATACTCTTGGAATACTTGTATTTAAGGGCTTTTTTAAATATTAAAATAATTTTTTTTTGAAATTAAAAGAAAAGAACTACCTTTGCACCATTCGTTCATTCAAATATTGAAAATGTTATCAAGAAAGGTTGAGGGATTAGACCCTATGAAACCTTAGCAACCCTTTGCGCAAGTAAAGAAGGTGCTACGTTCTACCAAAATAATTTTGGACAGATAACTTACTGAAGTTCTTTTCAGCCATTTCCTGTGGCATTTTCAATTGTATTAAAATTTAATAGAATTGAAAACAGAACTAAACTATATTAATCTTACGTATCAAACTCATTCCCAAAAGGAATACCATATCTCATTAAGCTATCAGCTTTTTGGGAAAGATCTGTTTACAGCCCCTGTTGTCTTAATCAATCATGCTCTTACCGGAAATTCAAACGTATCCGGAGAAAAAGGCTGGTGGAAACAGCTGGTGGGAAAAAATCAGATTGTTGATACCGATCAATATACCGTTCTGTGCTTCAATATACCAGGAAACGGATACGACGATTTTTTAATTGAAGATTATGAAGACTTTACTCCTTCAGATATCGCTGCGATATTTCTGAAAGGACTTGAAGTTTTACAGATCAAAAATTTATATGCCATTATAGGAGGCTCTCTGGGAGGAGGTATTGCCTGGGAAATGCTTGCCCAGCAGCCGGATCTTGCTGAGATTTTTATTCCTATTGCCTGCGATTACAGAACACACGACTGGCTTCATGCACAGTGTCTGGTTCAGAAATTTTTATTAAATGATAAGGAAGAACCATTACAGAAAGCAAGAATTCATGCCATGTTGTGCTACAGAACACCGCAGTCGCTCAATGACAGATTTCAAAACCAATATAATCAGGACAAACAACGCCTGGAATCAGAAGACTGGCTGGTTTATCATGGTAATGCACTAAACGAAAGATTTAGTTTAAAAGCTTACAAATTGATGAATCATCTCTTGATGAATATAAATGCTGCTGATACAGCACTGGAGAACATACAGGCACGAATGCACATGATCTCCGTAGATACAGATTTATTTTTCCCGGCTTCTGAAATCCGAATGTGTTTTGAAAACTTAAAAGAGAAAAATAAAGATGTTTCTTATCACGAGATCCAATCTATACACGGGCATGATGCCTTCCTAATGGAATATCAACAATTAAATAATATCATTAAAAACATTTTATAGAAGTAATGAAAAATGCTAACGAAATAAAATTTTTGAAGAACAGATCAATCGTTAAATTTGAAGGAGAAGATTTCCTGGGAGAAATCGGGATTGACGGACGAATTTTTAAAGCGCTTACTTTGGCGCGTATCAGTGTAGGAGTAATCTCTCAGCAGGCCGTAGAAAACGGAATTTCTATCCTGGTTCATGAAAATGATGCAGAGAAGGCAGTGGCTTGTCTTATCGATGAATTTGAAGCAGAAAGAAAGTCAGGAAAAGTTTCCCAGATCTATAGTATCAATAATGTTTCTGTCATTGGTTTTGTAGCAGAAGATTTTAATAAAGTCTTTGCTGAGCTGGCAAGAAATAATGTTTTTCCATTGCTTTTGAACCAGGTAGCAGGAGAAAACAGAGTCAATATCGTAGTGACGTCTTCACAGGATGAAAAAACAAGAAACATCATAGAATCTGAAATTTTCAAAAAACCGAAAACCGTTCATCTGGCCATTATTGGCCATGGAAATGTAGGAAAAACCTTGATAGAACAGGTACTTGAATCTGCAGAAGAAATTAAAAAACGTAAAAAAATAGACCTTAAAGTAGTTGCGGTAGCCAATTCAAAGAAAATTGCCTTCAACAAAAAAGGATTTGATGCCCATTGGAATGATGAGGTTTTAACAGCAGAGCATCCGTCAAACGTGGAAGAACTGATTAATTTCTCTAATGAAAATCAACTGGAGAACCTGATTGTTGTGGATAACACTGCAAGCAAGGATTTTGTTAAAAACTATCACGCTTTGGCAGAAAACGGGTTTGATCTGGTTTCTTCCAACAAAATTTTCAATACCCTTCCGATTGAAGAATACAGAAAACTAAGATATACGTTGAATAAAAACAACAGACGGTATTTGTATGAAACCAATGTAGGAGCAGGATTACCGTTAATTGATACCATCAAGTTACTACACCTTTCAGGAGAAAATATCACAAGAATTAAAGGCGTATTCTCAGGAACACTGAGCTATGTTTTCAACAATTTTTCTTTAAGAGATGATAAATTTTCAACCATCATCAATGAAGCTTTGGAAAAAGGATACACCGAACCTGATCCAAGAGAAGACCTTTCAGGAAACGATGTAGCAAGAAAATTATTGATTCTGGCAAGAGAATTAGACTTAATCAATGAATTTGATGATATCAGCATTCAAAATCTGGTTCCTGAAAATTTACTTGAAGTTTCAAAATCAGAATTCCTTTCAAGACTAGAGGAGCTTGACGAAGAATACCAGAAAATAAAAGAAAACCAGGAACCTGGACATGTATTGAGATATGTAGGTGATCTGCACGGAGATTTACAGAAAGATAAAGGTGAACTGGATGTAAAACTGGTTTCTGTTCCTGCAACTTCAGCATTGGGACAACTGAAAGGTTCAGACTCCATCTTTGAAATCTACACAGAAAGCTATGGAGAAAATCCAATCGTGATTATGGGAGCCGGAGCTGGTGCAAAGGTAACCGCAAGAGGAGTATTCGGAGATATTTTAAGAGTAAGTGAAACAAAATAATATTTAATGTAACAATCTAATAATGTACCAGTTTACCAATAATTGGTGTCGTTATTCTGAGCAAAGCGAAGATTTTAATTGGTACATTGTTAGACTGCTATTTTGGTAAATTAATTAAAACTATATGGAAAATTTTGAAACATCAGCAATAAGAACCCAGACGGAAAGAACTCAGTTTGATGAGCATTCTACGCCGCTCTATCTTACCTCCAGCTTTATATTTCAGGATGCGGAGGATATGAGAGCAAGCTTTGCAGAAGAAAAACCAAAAAACTTATACAGCCGTTTCTCTAATCCAAACGTAACCGAGTTTACAGATAAGATCGCTAAAATGGAAGGTGCAGAAGCAGGATATGCCTTTGCAACAGGAATGGCAGCCATCTATTCAACATTTGCAGCATTGCTAAACGCTGGAGATCATATTGTGAGCTGCCAGTCAGTATTCGGGTCTACCCACACTTTGTTTACCAAATATTTCCCGAAATGGAATATTGAAACCTCTTATTTCAAAGCAGAAGATGCAGCGAATGTGGAGCAATACATCAAACCTAATACAAAGATCTTATACCTTGAAACTCCTACCAATCCCGCTATTGAAATTCTGGATCTTGAGTTTTTCGGTCAGATCGCCAAAAAGCATAATCTTATATTTGTTGTAGATAATTGTTTTGCAACACCTTACCTTCAGCAGCCTATCAAATATGGTGCCGATATTGTGGTACACTCAGCAACGAAACTGATTGACGGACAGGGGAGAGTTTTAGGAGGAATCGCAGTAGGAAAAGAAGACCTGATCAGAGAAATTTATCTTTTCGCAAGAAATACAGGTCCTGCATTGTCTCCTTTTAATGCCTGGGTATTATCAAAAAGTTTAGAAACATTGGCGATCCGTATAGAAAAGCATTGTGAGAATGCATTGAAGGTAGCTGAGTTTTTAGAAAGTCATCCAAATGTTGAACTGGTAAAATATCCATTCCTGAAATCCCATCCTAGTTATGAAGTCGCCAAAAAGCAGATGAAACTCGGAGGAAATATTGTGGCGTTTGAAATAAAAGGGGGAATAGAAGGAGGAAGAAACTTTTTAGATAAGATACAAATGTGTTCATTGTCTGCTAATCTAGGTGATACAAGAACGATCGTTACGCATCCGGCTTCTACAACGCATTCCAAATTATCAGACGAAGAAAGAAATGAAGTAGGGATTACTGCAGGACTGGTACGTTGCTCAGTAGGACTGGAAAATGTAGAAGATATCATTGCAGATTTAAAACAAGCTTTGGATTAATTCAAATAGCAACTGGTTTTAGCCAAAATAGATTAAAATGAAAAATTCAGAACAATTATATAAAGCTTTATCCGAAAGAATTTTAATTCTTGACGGAGCGATGGGTACCATGCTTCAGAGATACAAATTCGAAGAAGAAGATTATCGTGGAGAGCGTTTCAAAGACTGGGAACATCCGGTAAAAGGAAATAATGACCTCCTTTCTCTTACACAGCCGCAGGCGATTGAAGAAGTTCACAAGAAATATCTGGAAGCCGGAGCAGACATCATTGAAACCAATACGTTCTCAGGAACTACGATTGCGATGGCAGATTATCATATGGAAGATCTTGTATATGATCTGAATTATGAATCTGCAAAGATTGCAAGAAAAGCCTGTGACGAGTACACCGCAAAAAATCCGGACAAACCGAGATTTGTAGCAGGATCTATCGGACCTACAAACAGAACAGCAAGTTTAAGCCCTGATGTGAATGATCCGGGATACAGAGCCATCACCTTTGAAGAATTGAGAGTAGCTTACAAACAGCAATGTGAAGCTTTGCTGGATGGAGGTTCAGATATTCTTCTGGTAGAAACCATCTTTGATACCTTGAATGCGAAAGCAGCTTTATTTGCGATTGATGAACTGCAGGATGAAAGAGGAATTAAGATCCCGATCATGGTTTCAGGAACTATTACAGATGCTTCAGGAAGAACATTGAGCGGACAGACCGCAGAAGCTTTTCTGATCTCAGTTTCCCACCTGAATTTACTAAGCGTAGGTTTCAACTGTGCATTGGGAGCAGATCAGCTGACTCCTTATCTTGAAACACTGGCTCATAATTCAGAATTCTATGTTTCAGCATACCCGAATGCCGGTTTACCAAATGCTTTCGGAAAATATGACGAAACTCCTGAGGACATGGCAAGGCAGATTAAAGAATATGTAGAAAAAGGATTAATCAATATTATTGGAGGATGCTGCGGAACTACCCCTGAGCATATCAGGGCGATTGCAGATCTGGTGAAAGATTATCCGCCTAGAAAATTGAAAGAATTTGTCTGATTTGATAGATTTTTTTAATTAAAATCAAGAATGAAGGCTCGGTTATAAATATTATCTTTAAATAAACCACAAAATTTAATGTAATGGAAAAGCCGATTTACTTAAAAGATTCAGAAGATGTTAAGCTTTTTAATGAGTTGAGGAAGAAAGTAAACCAAAGGGTGGAAGGGATTTCTGAAAACAGGGACATCTATATTCAGATTAAAGCAGTTATTCTGCCGATGATCTATCTGGGATTATATGTTCTGGCTCTTTTGAATGCTGAAAAACACTGGATCTATATTCTGAGTTTTGTTTTAATGGGAATCTCTCTGGTTTTAATTTATTTAAACTTAATCCACGAAGCAGCCCATAATAACATTTATAAGAGTAAAAGACTCAATGGGCTGATTCTGCACATTTTTGATTTTATAGGTGCCAACTCCTATATCTGGAAAAAAAGACATATCGCAAGCCATCACGCCTATCCTAATGTAGATGGATGGGACACGGATATCGAACAGAGCGGACTGCTTTTAATCGTACCGTGGATCAAAGCGAAAGGTATACAGAAGTATCAGGATAAGTTTTTCTTTTTAGTATATCCGTTGTATTTGTTCAACTGGATGTTTATAAGAGACTTCAGAGACTTCTTTGATAAAGAAAGAGTGATTTTAAAAACCCAGGGAAAAATTCCCACCATTGAAAAAGTAAAAATGATAAGCTATAAGCTGTTCTATTTCTTTTATCAGATTGTGGTTCCTGTGGTGTTCTTTAAAGTATCAATAGGATTGGCTTTAGGAGCGTGGTTTTTACAGGTAATTTCAGCAAGTATTTTTGCATTGTTTGTGTTACTGCCTTTGCATCCGCTTCCTGATAATGCCTTTCCAAAATTAAATAAAGAGAATGGTCTGCCGTTTAGCTGGCTTCGTCACCAGCTGGAAGTAACCAATGATCTCAAAGAAAATAACTGGTTGGTAAGAAATGTGTTGGGAAATTTCAATTTTCACGTTGCTCACCATCTGTTTCCCAATTACAGTTATATGTATTATAATGAAATTACAGAGGAGATTGAGGAGTTTGCTAAAGAACATGGTTTAGCATACAAAAGATTTCCGCTGATTACAGCTTTAAGTAAGCATAGGGATTTATTGAAGCAGAATGCCAATAATGCCTACTATATTTTAGAAGAATAAAATGAAGTATTTAAGATTATCAGGCCTCGAGCCTCTTATCATAACCCCGGAAAGTAATTTCATCAACGTTGGTGAAAGAACAAATGTTGCCGGATCCAAAAAGTTTTTAAGACTGATTAAAGAGGAGAAATTCTCAGAAGCCTTAGATATTGCCCGCCATCAGGTAGAAGGAGGTGCCCAGATTCTGGATGTTAACTTTGATGATGGTTTGATCGATGGAAAAGCATCGATGATCAAATTCCTGAACTTAATTGCCTCAGAACCGGATATTGCAAGAATCCCGATTATGGTAGATTCTTCCAAATGGGAGATCCTTGAAGCAGGTCTTCAGGTAGCTCAGGGAAAATGTGTTGTGAATTCCATTAGCTTAAAAGAAGGCGAGGAAGAATTTATCAAACACGCCAAGGCCATCAAAAGGTACGGTGCAGCTGTCATTGTAATGGCATTTGATGAGGTAGGGCAGGCTGACAATCTTGAACGAAGAATTGAAATTTCAAAACGTTCCTATGATATTTTGGTAAACCAGATTGGTTTCCCTGCAGAAGATATCATTTTCGACTTAAATATCTTTCCGGTGGCAACTGGAATGGATGAGCACAGAAGAAATGCCATCGACTTTATTGAAGCTACACGCTGGGTAAGACAAAATCTTCCTTATGCATCCGTGAGTGGAGGCGTGAGCAATGTTTCCTTCTCCTTCCGTGGAAATGATACCGTAAGAGAAGCCATGCATTCTGTTTTCCTTTATCACGCGATTCAGGCAGGAATGAACATCGGTATTGTAAATCCGGCTATGCTGGAGGTTTATGATGAAATCAATAAAGAATTGCTGGAGCTGGTAGAAGATGTCATCCTGGATAAAAGAGAAGATGCTACCGAAAGGCTTTTAGATTACTCTGAGAAACATAAATCGGTAAAAAAAGAAAAGACTGAAGACTTAGAGTGGAGAAATAATCCTCTACAGGAAAGGATTACCCATGCTTTGGTAAAAGGAATCGACCGTTTTATTGAAGAAGATGTAGAAGAAGCAAGGCTATTGGCCGAAAGACCGCTTCACGTCATCGAAGTGAACCTGATGACAGGTATGGGAGTGGTAGGCGATTTATTCGGAAGTGGAAAAATGTTCCTTCCACAGGTAGTAAAATCCGCAAGGGTAATGAAAAAGGCAGTAGCTTATTTACAGCCTTTCATTGAAGCAGAAAAAGACGGAACAAAACCTGCCAACGGAAAAATCTTAATGGCAACCGTAAAAGGAGATGTTCATGATATCGGCAAAAACATTGTGAGTGTTGTTTTAGGTTGTAACAACTATGAAATTGTTGACCTTGGAGTAATGGTTCCTGCCGAAAAGATTATTCAGACTGCCATTGAAGAAAAAGTAGATGTTATTGGGCTAAGCGGACTGATTACCCCTAGTTTGGATGAAATGGTGTACATCGCTTCAGAATTGGAAAGACAAAATTTGGATTTCCCTCTATTAATCGGCGGTGCTACAACGTCAAAGGCACATACTGCTGTGAAAATCGATTTGAAATATAAAAATGCTGTCGTTCATGTGAATGATGCTTCAAGAGCGGTAAACGTTGTAAGCTCATTGCTGGGTGACAGAAATAAAGAATATGTTTCGGATTTAAAGAACGACTACTCTGACTTCAGAGAAAAATTTCTGAACAGACAGGTGGATAAAGATTATGTTTCAATCAAAGAAGCAAGGGAAAATCACTTTAAAATTGACTGGGAAAATGAAGAAATTTTCACACCGAATAATCTCGGAATAAAAGTAATTGAAAATCAGGATCTGAGAGAACTTCTTCCTTTCATCGACTGGTCTCCGTTTTTCAGAAGCTGGGATCTTCATGGAAAATACCCGAATATTCTGGAAGATGAGGTGGTAGGAGTTCAGGCGAAAGAACTATTCAAAGATGCTCAGGTCATTTTGAATAGAATTCTGGATGAGAAACTGTTAACAGCAAAAGCCATTTTCGGAATCTTTAAAGCCAATTCCAATGAATCTGATGATATTTTGATTTTTGATGAAAATAATAATGAGCAGGCTAAATTTTTAACCCTAAGACAACAGGCTCAAAGATCAAAAGGAAAAGACTATCTGGCGCTAAGTGATTTCATTGCTCCTCAAAGCTCTGGAAAAACCGATTATGTGGGAGCATTCTGCGTAACCACCGGATTTGGAACCGATGAGCTGTCTGCGGAATACGAAAAAGCCAATGACGATTACAATTCTATCATGGTCAAAGCTTTGGCAGACCGTTTTGCAGAAGCTTATGCCGAATTCTTACATAAAAAAGTCAGAACAGAATACTGGGGATATGCCAATCAGGAAAACTTAAGCAACGAAGAGCTTATTGCCGAAAAATATAAAGGAATCCGTCCAGCTCCCGGATATCCGGCATGCCCGGACCATCTGGAGAAGAAAACCATCTGGGATCTTTTAAAAGTAGAAGAGAATACTGGGGTTTTCCTTACAGAAAGTCTCGCCATGTTCCCAACAGCATCTGTTTCCGGATATTATTTCGGAAGCCCGCATGCCAAATATTTCGGATTAGGAAAAATTACAGAAGACCAGCTTGAAGATTATGCAGCAAGAAGAGGTTGTAGCATCCAGGAAGCGAAAAAATGGTTGTCACCCAATTTAGCAGATTAACATTAACATGAAGATAACAGAACACATTAAAAATGCAAATGGAAAAACTTTATTCTCCTTAGAAGTTGTTCCACCACAAAAGGGAATAGGTATTGAAGATCTTTATACAAACATAGATCCGTTGATGGAGTTCAAACCTCCTTTCATTGATGTTACCACATCCAGAGAAGAATATATCTATCTGGACAAAGGAAATGGCTTGATGGAGCGTCGTATTACAAGAATGCGCCCCGGAACCTTAGGAATTTGTGCAGCCATCCAGCATAAATATAATGTAGATACAGTGCCGCATCTTCTTTGTGGAGGTTTTACAAAAGAAGAAACAGAATATCTGCTGGTAGATTGTATGTACCTTGGAATAGATAATGTAATGGCCTTAAGAGGAGATGCCATGAAAGGGCATCAATATTTTGAACCTACTCAGGGAGGGCACGCCAGTGCGATGGATCTTGTCAATCAGATTAATGATCTGGGAAGAGGAAAATATCTTCATAACGAAGAACAGGTTTGTGATGAACTGAACAAATTCTGCATCGGTGTTGCTGGATATCCCGAAAAACATATGGAAGCGCCCTCCATGAATTATGATCTGAAGTGGCTGAAGCAAAAAGTAGATGCCGGAGCAGATTACATCGTTACCCAGATGTTTTTTGACAATAAAAAGTATATTGAATTCGTTCAGAAAGCAAGAGAAATGGGAATAACGGTTCCAATTATTCCGGGAATCAAACCTATTGCCACTAAGAAGCACTTGAAAATCCTGCCACAGGTATTCAAAATAGATCTTCCTGAAGAACTGATCAATGAGGTGGAAAATGCAAAAAATAATGAAGCGGTAAAACAGATCGGAATAGAATGGTCTATTGCTCAGTGTAAAGAACTTTTGGACTTTGGAGTTCCTGTTCTCCACTTTTACTCAATGGGGAAAAGTGATAATATCAAAAAAGTAGCCGGTGAGCTATTCTAATAAAAGTACCAAAATGAAGGAACCCTGCCATAAAAAGCAGGGTTTTTATTTTTAAAATCTGATACAGAATTAATTTTAAAGATAGAAGAAATGAAGAAAGCCGTAGGCTATACACCCGCTTAGAAAGAATCGACTTTGTTGATTCCATCTTTGCTCCCTATAAAATATAACATCAGCAAATAAGACTTTGCGTCAAATAAATTAAAGTATCCAAGAAAAATTAAACTTCTATCTTTCTTACTCTAAAGACCAGTATGTCTTTCAAACTCCTTACTTCTGTCAAACAAATACCGGTAAGTAGCAAGCTTTCGCGTTACTGTAGTGTCAAGAGTTTCTGCAATCTTGATCATTTTCGGATTAAAATCACCAATCCACTGTAGTTCAGTAATCGTAAAATCGGTATGTTTTCTCAAATGCTGAGTTCCTTCCCAGATCATATATCCGTCAATACCTTTCTTCTGCCATTCGGGAACAACACCAAAAACAAGCCCCACCATTTTTTCATTCTTTTTAAAACGTTTTAGAAACAAAAATTTAAGCTTTTGAAAAATCCCGAATTTCCCGTTCAGATATTTAAACCACTGGTTGAGATCAGGAATATTGATCCACATCGCAATCGGTTTTTCGTTTTCGTAAACAAACCAGGAGATATGTTCATTAATGATTGGTTTCATGGTGTTGAACATCTTCAGAACTTTTGCTTCTTCAAGATGCTTTCCTTCTCCATGAGATGCCCATGCTTTATTATAAATCTCTGTAAAATCCTTTGCAAACTTCGGCAGATTATTCTTTTTCATAGGTTGTGCTGAGATCGCAGGGTTTCTTCTGTTCTTTTCATGCGCAATGGTAAAGATCCTCGACACTTCCGCAAAAACAGGTCTGGTAAAACATAGCTGCTCAAAATAAATCTGAAAACCATAATTTTCAAAAAGATCTTTGTAATAAGGGAAATTGTAGTTCATTCCAAATAAAGGCTCGATAAAACCTTCAATTAAAAGCCCCCAGAATTTATCCCGTTCCCCAAAATTGATAGGTCCGTCCATTGCTTCAATCCCTTTTATTTGAAGCCAGTTTTTACAATGGTCAAAAATAAAATTGGCAGTTTCCTGATCATTAATACAGTCAAAAAAGCCAATTCCTCCCGTAGGCTGCTTTTGCTCATAACAGCCGTTCACAAAAACAGCTACTTTCCCAACGGTATTGCCATTCTTTTTAAACAGAAACCTTTTACATTCTCCGTTTTTAAAGAATTTATTCTTGGCAGGATCAAAAATCTCCTCAATATGTTTATCTAAAGGGCGGATATAATTTTTGTCGTGTTCATAAAGACGGGCCGGGAATTCCAGAAATTCCCTTTTATGGAGTTGGTTTTGTACTTCTTCGACAATAATCATAGGCTTTTTAATCTGAGCTGGTTATAAAAGATAATGTTTTTCATCCTAATTGAATATAGATGAACAGATATTATCCGTATTTTTGCTGCAAATTAAATAAAAATGGTTGATTTTACTGATAACGACGATGATATTTTCACTGGAAAAGAACATACGCCTATAAGGGAAGATGCTTTTGATAAATCGCCACAGGAAAAAATTGAAAAAATTACTGAGCTTTTTGGTGAGATTATGGAAACGTTGGGATTGGATATGACAGATGACTCTCTGAAAGATTCTCCAAGACGTGTTGCCAAAATGTATGTGAACGAGATTTTCGGAGGACTTCTTCCTGAAAATAAACCAGGAATCTCCACTTTCTCCAACAAATACAAATACCGCCAGATGCTGGTGGAAAAGGATATCACGGTATACTCTTTTTGCGAGCACCACTTTTTACCCATCATAGGGAGAGCCCATGTTGCTTATATTTCCAATGGCGAAGTAATTGGTCTTTCAAAAATTAACAGAATTGTTGATTATTACGCGAAAAGACCACAGGTTCAGGAAAGGCTTACCATGCAGATTGTAGACGCATTGAAAGAAGCTTTGGGAACGAAAGATGTAGCCTGCATTATTGATGCAAAACACCTTTGTGTCAACTGCAGAGGAATAAAAGATACAGCAAGCTCCACAATTACTGCGGAACTCAGTGGTATTTTCAGAACAAACCCTATCACAAGACAGGAATTCTTACATTACGTAGGAAGTCATGCAAAACTGGATTAATAAACAATGAACTACCAGATCCTTAAAAATATTATTGATGCACAGCTTCAGAGATTCCAAAATATCACTGAAGAAGAATGGACATATAAAAATTCCTCGGAAAAATGGTCCAAAAAAGAAATTATTGGCCATCTTTGTGACAGCGCTTTTACAAATATCCGTAGATTTGTTGTGACACAATATAAAGAGAACGAAAATATTGTATATGACCAGAACTTCTGGGTAAAAGCTCAGAACTATCAGAATGTTCCTATCTCAGATCTTATTGATCTGTGGAAATCCTTGAACTATCAGATTGTTCATATCGTAGAAAATATCCCGGACGAAGCATTACAGAGAACCTGTGATACTAGCAAAACAGAACCGCAGGTTTATACGTTGGAGTTTATTATCAATGATTATGTAGATCATCTGCATCATCATTTAAAAGCGATTTAATTATGATAAAATTTAAAAAAGTTTCAGATAAGATTTTTATCACGACAATTATTTGTTGTGACAAAAATATTTTTTAACTCAATTTTGAATCTTAAAATCATTAAATCTTTAACTTAAAAATAAATGCAATTAAAATTATATAACTCCCTTACAGCGGAAAAAGAAATATTCAAACCTATCTTGGAAGGAAATGTCGGAATGTATGTCTGCGGACCTACCGTGTACAGCAATGTACATTTGGGAAATGTAAGAACTTTCCTTTCTTTCGATTTTATCTACCGTACCCTGATGCATTTGGGATACAAAGTAAGGTATGTGAGAAATATTACCGACGCAGGACACCTTACCGATGATGGAAATGTAGATAACGACAGATTCGTAAAACAAACCAGACTTGAAAAGCTGGAGCCTATGGAAATTGTACAGAAATACACCGTAGACTTTCACAAAGTCCTGGATATGTTCAACTTACTTCCTCCAAACATCGAACCTACTGCTACAGGACATATTGTAGAGCAGATCGAGTTAACTCAAAAACTAATTGAAAGAGGATTTGCTTACGAAAGCAACGGTTCAGTGTATTTTGATGTTTTGGAGTACAATAAAAGAGGGCTGAATTATGGTGAGCTTTCAAAACGTAACATAGAAGAGCTTTTCGCCAATACCAGAGACCTTGACGGACAGGGTGAAAAGAAAAACCCTCAGGATTTTGCATTGTGGAAAAAAGCCTCTCCGGCTCACATCATGAGATGGAATTCCCCTTGGGGAGAAGGTTTCCCGGGATGGCACCTTGAATGTACTGCAATGAGTACAAAATATCTTGGTGAAACATTCGATATCCATGGAGGAGGAATGGATCTTAAATTCCCTCACCACGAATGCGAAATTGCACAAGGCAAAGCCTGCAACGATGTCGCACCGGTGAATTACTGGATGCATGCCAATATGCTGACGATGAATTCTCAGCGTATGAGCAAATCTACAGGAAACTATATTCTGCCCATGCAGCTGGTGACAGGAGATAACGACTTCTTTGAAAAACCGTTCCACCCTTCAATTGTACGCTTCTGCTTCCTGCAGGCGCACTACCGAAGCGTTCTGGATATTTCAAACGATGCCATGATAGCAAGCGAAAAAGGATTTATCAGATTAATGGAAGCAGTGAAAGTATTGAATTCTATTACTCCTGATGATACAAAACAATCCGGTTTCAGCCTGAAAGAATGGAAAAATAAAGCCTATGAAGCATTAACAGATGACTTTAATTCGCCAATCCTGATTGCCCACCTCTTTGAAGCGGTGAAATATATCTTTGCGCTGAAAGATGGCAAAGAAACAATTGCAACAGAAGATCTTGAAGATTTAAAGTCAACACTGAATGCTTTCATCTTCGACGTTCTTGGATTACAGACCGTAGAAGAAAATAACAATGAAAAACTTGATCAGACCTTAAAAGTTTTGATCGAATTGAGAAACCAGGCAAGAAAATCCAAAAACTTCGAACTTTCAGACCAGATCAGAGATAAACTGCTTGCAGAAGGTATCGAATTAAAAGACGGAAGAGACGGAACATCATATGTTCTGAACTAGAAATATAACTTCGTTTTATCCCCATTCCGTAGGAGTCCCACATATTTAGGATTCTTACGGAATGTTTTTTTATCCTTTCTAGAGAATATGTCCGTATTTCAGATTATGTCTCTTTGTCCTTCACTTTCCCACTCTCAAACTCTATTACTCTCCAACGCTCCAACTCTCCAATTTTATAAGGAGCTATTTCCTGCTATCCATTCATACTCCTCGCGCCAGCGCACTCCCACGCTCAGTCCCACCCACTCTCCAACCCATGCTGTGGGGTAACCATTCCTATCAGGGCTAGGGAAGGAGGGTAGGATATAAGTAATAAGTAATAAGTAATAAGTAATAAGTAATAAGTAATAAGTAATAAGTAATAAGTAATAAGTAATAAGTAATAAGTAATAATTTGGCCCAATGAAAACAAGTTCATATATAAAATATCCATCATGATCCGTGTCAATCTGTGTCATCCGCGGTAAAAAATAAAAACCATTCAATAGGAACGAGCTTTCGCCTAACTTATCCCTTTATTATATATAGTATATTACAATCATCCCGAAACCACTCATCCTTGCACTTCGCTCCCCGTATCCCGCATCTCGAATCTCGAATCTCCAATCCCTCTCTTCTCACGCTCTCTCACCCTCAAACCCTCCCACACTCCAACTCCTTCCTTCCATTCCAAACAAATGTTTAAAATTTTTCTCCCTGCCTTCCAGTCCTTTAGGAATAAATATCACTGTAATGTAAAATTAAGGAATAAAGAAGTGAGGACATTTCTAAAGCACAATATACTTCCTGAGTTATTTAGCCAAAACTGTTCTCTCACCCCTTTTGCTTTGTATGTAAATTTATTCTTTTGCAAACATAGGAGCCAAAACATAAAGCCATGTTTTGGCAACAAAAAAAACTCCCAGCAAAACTGGAAGCTTTGTATATTATAATAGGAAAAGATTAATCTGCCATAGCCTCTCCAGACTTTCTGTAAACGAAGTTTCCGTAGATGTGTCTTCTTGCAAAACGGCTTGGTGAATCAGCATTGATCATTTTGATATACGTATTTTTTGGAACGCCCATATATTCATACATATTCCCGTTCAGATGCTGAACCGTTAAAATTGATTTCTCCAAATAAAAATCCTGAATATTGGATTTTGTAATGGTTTCAGTATATTCTTCCTTATATTTTTCCTGCGTTTCCGGATTGATACTTACCAAAAAGTGGTAGGCTTCAATCACAGATTTGCTTTTTTCTTCAGCTTCCTGCTTTCCTGCTTCATCATTAATGAATTTATCAGGATGGGTATCTTTCATCACATTTCTGTAAATCGTCTTTAATTCTTTTAAAGTAACGTTTTTATCAACTCCAAGAAGTGTTCTGTGCTCACCAATTTTTTTCATATCTCTAATCCTTATTTTCGGGGTGCAAAATTACGGATTTAAATCTGATAAACCATAACTTATTCATTATTAATTTATTTAGCTGTTTTTAAAGCATTAAATTAGGATGATTAAGTGCTGTAGAATGTATATAGTTAACTTTCACAGCCGATTAAACTCTGATCATAATTTTTATTCAATCTGGGAATACATAAAAAAACAGCACCCAATCTGAGTGCTGCTATATTTAATCTTTCAGGTTTTACATCAATCCTAAGGTTCATCACAAGTTCTTTTCAGCTTGGTGAAAATCTTATCAAAATCCTTGTAAGAACTCTCTTCATTATCACGCTTTTGTCTGAAACTGCTGTTGGCACAGTTATGAAAACCTAAACCAATCATATCGATTAAAGCATAATCTTCTTTTTGAGGATCATTCATTTTGGCCTCAAATCTTGCCATTACACCTTTTGGGTCAGCATTATTTTTGCTTTTAAGTTCAGTATACGCTCGCCATGCGGCAAACATCTTTTCTCTGTCGGGAGAGGAGATGGCGTCAATCTGTTCTCTACAGGTATTGTAATATTTACTGTTTCTCAATGTGGTAGGATCAGAATAGGCAAGGATTTCTTCTTTATTAAGCTGGTATTCATTTTCAAAAGAATCAATTGTTTCTTCCATTAATTTTTTCCATTTCGGAAGATCAATTACTTTAAGGCTGTACAATTCTTTTTTCTTTTCTTCATACTGTTTTTCCAGTTCCTGTAAATACGTTTCTCTGTTTTTACGGATTTCTTCAAGCTGGGCAATTTTAAAAACAGGCTGGGTATCAAATACAACCCCATTGAACTGATACAAAAGTTTATTGACACCGTCTATTTCTTCCTTTTTATATTTAGCCGGGTCAAAATACCCTTTATTGTCACAGTTAAAGGTCTGATAGCTGTAAGGGGTCAGACTGTTTGCTTTTGCAGGAGTTTTTTGCCCCCAAATAGTAATGGATAAGGCCAAAGCAAGCCCGATCATCATTTTTTTCATGTACATAACCTGTTGAAAGAATCCGAATTTTCTGAATTTCAGTGCAAAATTAAAGCTTTAAATTCAAAATATAAAGGATTAAATAGATTTTCTCAATTGATTTTGCAAATTTTATATGGATTTTATACTTGCGTTTTTGTATTTTCAGAATTCAGGTGTTTTAAATTCTGAAAAATAGACGGTTATAAACTGATACAGAGGTGTTTTTGTTAATGATAATTGCTTACTCCAATAAGACTGTAATCCGGTTACGAAAATAAAAAGGATTAGATTTTTCCTACAGATCCGTTTATAATTTTAACCTTGCTGGAATTATGAATTTTGTCTCAAATAAAGTTAGTTGGGATCAGTTCTCCAGTTTGGTTGTTTTTCTAAATTTAAAATAATAGATTTACATCAATTAACACAAAACCATGATCTATTATTTTTTTCTTCTTTTTATTATCGCTGTTTTTGGAGGCATTTCTTACCTCATCATGCGTTTTTTCGGTAAATGGACCAGGCAAAGCAAATATGAACTGATTTTTAACACCTTCATATTTATTGCGTCATTTTTTCTGATGTCGTTCCTCAGTCTGTATATTTTCTTTTCTACCCTTGATTTCTCCCGTTAACCAGGAGTGTTTTCTAAGAATTAAATAAGCAAGGAAAAGGTTGATAAAAAGGGCAGCCCAGACATTCAAACCATAAAAGAGACTGTAGTCATGATAAGCTTCGTTATACAACAGATTTTTAACAATTCTGAAAGTAATCGCTGTAGTGGTGACGGCATAGCTGAAGACCATATACATTCTGTGTCTGTTCACATTTCCTTTTTTGATAAAAAATACGGCAGCAAAAGTGAAATAAGCCCAAAGTACGTCCTGCACAAGAAATCCTATAATTCCGATAAGCCCGCCATTTGAAAAAAGTCCCAGTACAAAACACGCGGGAACATTGATGATCAGAATATTATACACATATATTTTCCCGATAAACTTGTGAAGGTTTCTGTTTTCCGCTAAAAACCGGTTCGAAAACTGTGTCAGACCAGCGAGCAGACAAAGTGTTATTGAAAAAATATGAATGTAGAAAAAAGCCATCCAGTATGGATTTCCGACTACTTCTTGTTTGAAAGCCAGAAATCCGGTATTTTGATCCAAAGAAGTATATTGGGAAATTACTTTCAGCATCAGGATGCTGAAAAGAAAGACTAAAAATAAAGCACCAGCTTTAATTATCTGTATTCCCAAAGACTTCATATCGTATAAACTACCGGAGTTAAGGTATTGCTTTTATTCAAATAGGCGGTTTTCTGTATCAATTATCATTAATCAATCATCACTCATATTCTATTTTTACAGTATTCCTTTAATCCTCAGATGCTGCAGAAGCATAATGGTTTTTGCATCTTTGATTTCTCCTGTGTCGATCATTTTCAGGCTTTCGTCAAAAGATAATTCAAGAACTTCTATATTTTCCCCTTCTTCTTCCAGTCCGCCTCCATCATTGATTTTCATTTCATGAGAATATTCTGCAATAAAGAAATAAAGAATTTCCGTTACAGATCCGGGTGACATATAGGCTTCAAAAACCTTTTCAACCTTGGAAATTTTATATCCGGTTTCTTCTTCTGTTTCTCTTTTGATGCAGTCTTCCGGATTATCATTATCCAAAAGTCCGGCACAGGCTTCAATGAGCATGCCTGTAGAATTTCCGTTGATATAAGTAGGTAATCTGAATTGTCTGGTAAGAATAACGGTGTTTGAATCTGTATTGTAAAGAAGGATTACGGCTCCGTTTCCGCGGTCATAAGCTTCTCTGCTCTGGGTTTCTGTAGTTCCGTCCTTTTTTAAAACAGAGTAGGTAACTTTGTTTAAAGTATACCAGTTATCTGAAAGGATTTCTGTCTGAAGGATAGTTATATCAGGATTTTGCATAAGGAATATCTTCTAGGTTATAATAAATGGTAAGACCTCTTTCTTTAGCTATTCTTACATCTTCATCAGCTCCCTTTGATGCTCCTTCTATACGTAGTACTGCATCACATTTTTCAAGTAGGGCATGAGCTACGGGATATTGTATTTCCTGCCATGCTTCATCACCTATTTGAGCAGAACCGGCAAGGTTGATCAATGGTAATGCAACCCATTCTCCGATAATTGGGATATGTCCCTTTCTGAAAATAGGAAGAGCAACAGATTCAAGATTGTGAAGATTCTGCTGAATAAGCAGCGGATCATCATTCGTTCCACTACGGTAAGGGCCTGCAATAAGTATAAACATAATTTTTTTGAGTAAAATAACAGAACTTTCAGAATAAAAAAAATAATATAGCTTAAGAGAAACTGTTTTTTTGTTTGGATTTTATAAGGCTTAAAAATTCAGGAGTAATACCTAAATAAGAAGCAATTTGTTTTTGCCTGATCCGTTTTACCGCTTCAGGATATTTCTGTAGAAAATTATAATAGCGTACCTCTGCCGGTAGAGAAAGATTTTCAATCGTTCTGAGCTGTTCTCTGATGTAAGCATTCTGCATCATAATCCGGAAAAAGCGTTCAAATTTTGGGACTTTGTGATAAAGCGTATCCAGATGATCTTTTTGAAGCTGCAAAATACAACTTTCTTCTAATGCTTCAATATTCAGCATGGCGGGTTTCTGATTGATGAAACAATACATATCAGTGATCCACCAGTCGGAAACAGCAAACATGATGGTGGATTCTTTTCCTGTGGTATCCATATGAAAAGCTCTCAAAATTCCTGTCTGAACAAAATTGATCTCTTTACACACTTGTTGCTGCTGTAAAATCAATTCTTTTTTGGCAACCTTTTTTTCTTTTAATAGAGAGATAAAATAAGATTTCTCCTGATTGGTAAGTGAAATATGCCTGGAAATGTTTTTTAGGATTAAAAGTTCTTCCTCCATTCTGTTATTGTTTTTGTAAGAGATTTTCCAAAGCCTTATTCAAGTCCGGAAATTTAAAATGGAAACCTGCATCCTGAAGTTTCTTTGAAGAAGCTCTGGAACCTTCCAGAATAGCATTTGCCAGTTCTCCGAATAGCAGTTTCAGAACAAATCCGGGAATATTGGGCATCAATAAAGGTCTTCCAAGTACTTTGGCAATTTTTTTTGTCAGATCTTTATTGGTGGCATGTTGTGGAGAAACAGCATTATATGCACCATCCATTGTTGGATTTTTTAATGCAAATTCATAAATAGAACAGATATCCTCAATATGAATCCATGGCATATATTGTTGGCCGCTTCCCAGTGGAGAACCGATATAGTACTGAATAGGAGGGGTCATTTTCTTTAAAGCTCCATCTTTTTCAGAAAGAACTACGGCAGTTCTTATTTTGACAACCCTTTCTGCCAGATCCTGTTCCTTGAAATCGTCAGCAGCTCTTTCCCATAAAACTACCACTTCACTTAGAAAATCATTACCCGGAGGATCGTTTTCTGTGTAAATCTTTTCTGAGGTTTTTGTACCGTAAAAATTAATTCCTGAAGCTGAAATAAAAGACTTTAGCTTAATCCTGTTTTTTCTTAAAGTGGTTCGAAGTAATTCTGCGGAATCTACACGGCTGGAAATCAATTCTCTTTTCCTTTCCGGGGTCCACCGCTTTTCTGAAATATTAGCACCTGCCAGGTGAATGATGTGTGAAACATTGTCAAAGGCTGTTTCATCTATACTTCCTTTTTTGATGTCCCATTCATACTCATCATCATGTTTTTTTTTCCGGGTCAGAAATCTGATCTCGTATTCGCTCCCTATTTTTTTTGCCAGTTCTTTAGCGATCATGCCGCTGGCGCCGGTGATCAGGACAACTTCTTTCATATTTCTATATTTGTGGTGGGTGGGTTTATGCCTGATTTTTTACAATCAGTACAAAATCATCTTCCAGAAGTTTATAACCGTAATCATAAATGAACTTGTATTCAGAACCATTTTTATAAACTTTCAGATTGGTAAAATAATCGAAATCAAAACCCAAGCCATCCAGTCTGGATCTGGGGACTTTTGTTTTACCATCGGTATTGATTTCCATCAGAATACGGTAGTTTTTACGGAGTTTGTTATTAACATTCCGCATCAGATTGTTAGAATCTTTATTCTGCTTATTATTATAGGCGTTCCGGCAGGCATCGTTGCAGAATTTTTTATCAGACCTTCCGATGATTTTCTCGCCGCATTCCAGACAATTCATAATTTTTATTTTAAGTGATGGTGGTGTCTTTTTTTCAACAGCTTTCTGAACATGCTGTGAGAAGGATAGCTTCTCTTGGGTGTAATATTATTAAAAAACAGAGCAACAATCAAAAGAATAATGCATCCGGAAAGAACAGGGGAGAGAACATACCAATATCCCAGTTCAGGAATTTTTCCTGTAGAACTTACCGCGATCAGCGCTGTAGCGCCACCTGGTGGATGTAATGTTTTCGTATACTGCATCAATACAATGGAAAATGCTACTGCCAAAGGTGCCGAAAGCCAGATGATATCCGGAACAAACTGATATACCGTAACCCCTACCAATGCCGACAGCACATGTCCGCCTATAAGGTTTCGGGGTTGGGCCAAAGGACTCTGGATAGCACCATAAATAAGGACACTGGATGCTCCAAAAGAACCGATCAGGAATATATTCTCAGTTTCTGCCAGTGAATGGGACTGAATAAATGCAATAATGCCGATTCCAAAAAATGCACCTAAAAATGACCAGAAATGCTCTTTATAATCAACAAGCGTTTCCTTATAGATTACGTACTTTGAAACTCTGAATGTTCTTTTTATGCTCTTCTTCATTTACTCTTCGGTATTTTTTTATCTTCCTTTTAGTATGCCTCAATTGAGAGGAAACTCAAAAATATTGATATTCCTTTTCATAAAAGACTTTTCACAAAGATACAGAAATATCCGTTTGTAAATGGATAACTGTCAGATTGCTAATTATTATAGTGAAACGCACTTCTCTGTAGAACGGAGTGAATTTTAATAACTGAAAAACAATGGTTTATATATGATATGTCATTACGTTTGAGAAAAATCTAAATTTATTTAGACTAATTTTTTTTTGAATATAGACATGTGTTTTGTGTAATTCACTGTATTTTGAAAAATTTAGTATTTATCGATATTTAGAATGGATTTTTAATTAATAAATATTTATTGTTATGTATAACAGTCTAGTTTTCAATAAAAAAAATGAATTTTTATTTCACTGTATTGTGTTTTTTTGTAATTTTAATGCATCAAAAAAACAAACCATGAAAAAATCCAATTTATTACTCAGTATTCTGTGTTCTTCACTTATTTTTGGATAGGTAGGGATTAATACTACATCTCCACAAGGAGTTCTGGATGTTACTTCTGCAAATTCTGCAGTCATACTTTCCAGAAATGCCAATCCTCCGGCCAATGTGACAACACCCACAGCAGGAATGATTATCTACGATACCACCAATAAAACCTTGAGGTATTATAATGGAACCCAGTGGAGTACTGTAATTTCTTCAGTAACATTAACAACAGCCAATGAAGGAGTTGTTAAGTTAAATAGCGGGGCAGGAGTGAAACCTTCATTTGCATTCAGAGCTTCCGGAGGAGTTCCCTTAATGACGTATCAAAACATTGTTTATCAAACTCCTATGAATATTGTGACAGATTTTGCATCATCTCCAACAACCACATGGCCGGAAAATATTATCAACCCGGTACCCGGAGATATATATGATCCGGCAACAGGACGGTTTTTGGAAAATCCTATTGCCGGACAGGTTCATATGTGGAGGGTTATTGTAAGTTATGCCAACAAGAATAATGGTTCTGTAGCCTTCGTGACAGTAAACCTTTCCAATCCTGTTCCGCCTTCAACATTCTCCATAGATCAGACCGCTGTTGCTCCCAATGGGGTAACCTCCGGAGATCTTGTTTTTTACCTGGTGAGTGTTGCCGATCCTTTGTCTATAGGCAGCGGATATCTTATTAAAATAAAATCTGATACCGCATTGGATGCTACTATCAGTAGTGTAACAAGAGTTTCTCAGGCAAAAGATTAATCTCATTATTAAAACTTAATTTCAAATTTGACACATGTCAGACAAGAACAAACTAATCAGTTGGTTCTTGTTTTCAGACTCAATATATAATGATATTAATCAATTAAATAATACTATGGAAAAACAACCCATTAAGCCGGAGTTTACTTTTAAAATGTTCGAAATACTAGGTGGTTTATGGCTAACCGGATGTGTAAAAACAGCTGCTGAGCTCAATATTGCAGATTTACTGACCTCTGGTCCTCAAACTATTTCTTTCCTTGCAGAAGAAACACAATCGCATGAAGCCCAACTGTACCGGGTAATGAGAGCGTTGTGTGGTGCAGGAATCTTTGAAGAATTAGAAAACAAAACGTTTGCTTTGAATGATTTCGGAGCTGCCCTGCAAACCGATGTTCCCGGAACAGCAAAAAATTTTGTTCTGACCATTATGAATGAACATTTCCCGTGCTATGGAGAACTAACATATGCCGTTCAGACAGGAAAAGTTCCTTTTGAACACATTCATGGGAAAGATCTTTGGGGATTTTATAAAGAATTTCCTGAAACAGGTGAAAACTTTGGAAAGGGAATGACGGGAATGTCCGGTATGGAGCTGAAAGGAATTATAGAGAACTATGATTTTAAACCTTATAAAAAAATTGTTGATATAGGAGGAGGCAATGGGGTTATGATCCATACTATTCTGAAAAATGCTCCGCAAAGCTCCGGAATTATCTTTGATGAAGCCAATGTAATTGAAAAAACTATCAAAATGATTCCTGAAAATCTTAGTGAAAGGTGTTCTGTAGCTATAGGAAGCTTTTTTAATGAAGTTCCGCAGGGTGCGGATTTATATACCATGAAATGGATTCTGCATGACTGGAATGATGATAAATGTATACAGATTCTTAAAAACTGCTATGGTGCAATGCCTAAAGGAGCCAAACTGTTGATTATAGACGCAGTTATCCCGGACGATTCTTTAAATAAGCCCCATATCGCCAAACTGCTGGACATTGTTATGCTGGCCTGCCTTACGGGAAAAGAAAGAACTTTAAACGAATTTAAATTGATCATTGAAAAAGCAGGATTACAATTTACTCAGATTATTCACATCGGAACAGATGCAAAAAGCATTATTGAATGTGAAAAAATATAAGTTTCAATTTTATTTTTAGTTGCATGATTAAGTAGGAGGCGCTCAACAATTTTGTTGAGCGCTTTTTTAATTTGTTTACTTGTAAAAAAGAAAAATTAAAAATTTGTGGTTGATATTGTTAAAAAAAACTATCGCTGAAAAAATATAAATTTATTTTTTTAGCGATAGCCCCTATTCGTAATTAATATTTGTATTGTTACTTTTTCAATCTGTTGATTTCTTCTTTCAGCAGACCAATATATTCCTGCATCGTCTTGATGATTTCTATGCTTAATTCATTGCTAATATTTGCTGTAGCATTATTATTACCTACATTGACTCCATTATTATCATTAAAAACAGGATTTTCAATAACAATTTTAGCTTCCTCTTCTTCGTAAATCTCTTCGATAGGAACCTCTAAAAACTGGGCAAGTTTGTTCCATTCTGTCTGTGTTATAGATACAGTACCGCTTTCTTTTCTGCTATAGTTGGAGACGTCGGTAGGGATCACTTCAGCCATTTGCTGTTGAGTGAAACCTTTCATCTTTCTTACTGTACGGAGTTTTTCTTTTTGCATATCAGACATTTTTACAAATTTGCAAAAAAAAATTAAATTAAAAAGAAAAAAAATCCTTGTCATACATCTATTTTTCAATGTTTTTTAAAGAAGAATTTTATTTTAGGATAAGGCTTTCATTGTTTAATTTTTACTTTAAAAGTGAAGATTATTGTTTTTAAGCTTGATAAATATTGTTTTATAAAGAATTCTATTTATTTTCCTATCCGTTTACAAACGACTACAAACGGATTTAAATAGTTTATAACCGACTGTCTTACCGGAACATCGCAATCTTTGCAACAGAGATTTGAGAAAAACAGTGAACGTCTCTTATCTGAATTTATTAATCTTTAAAATCTAAAAGTTATGTCACTAAGAAACAAAGTAACATTAATTGGTTACACAGGTAAAGAAGTTGAAATGGTAAACTTCGACAATGGAAACGTAAAAGCAAGTGTATCTTTAGCTACCAGCGATCATTACACGAATGCGAAAGGAGAAAAAGTAGAAGAAACACAATGGCACAATCTGATTGCCTTTGGGAAAACAGCAGAAATCTTTGAAAAGTATGTTACCAAAGGAAAAGAAATAGCTGTTGAAGGAAAACTTACCTACAGATCTTATGATGATAAGGATGGGGTGAAGCGATATATCACGGAAATTCGTGTAGATGAAATCCTGTTACTAGGAGGTAAATAATTCTAAAAACACAAATGATGAAAGTAAAAGTTTTTAAAATCAGGCTTCCGGAAGAATTTCTCTACAAAGATCAGAAAATGCTGGATGATTTCCTGGACGCCAATGAGATTATGAAAGTAGAAACAGCTTTTGTGAACGAAGAACGTTATTGGTCTGTCATATTGTATTTTGAGGAATTAAAGCCCATAAAAAGTACAGTAAAAGAACCAAAGGCAGTAAAATATTCTGCAGATACTGATCTTTTGAATATCGATGAAGAAAAAATTCTGGATGCTCTGAAATTCTGGAGATCGGAAAAAGCCAGAGAACAGAACCTGCCCACTTACTTCATCGCGAGCAATAAAGAACTGATATCTGTAGCCAAGTATAAGCCTGCTAAGAAAGAAGAATTGCTCGAGATCAAAGGGTTTGGAAAGCATAAGATTGAAAACTATGGTGAAGAGATCCTTGAAATCCTGGAAAGCGTATGATTTTTTTGAATAATTGATAGTATTAAAGGAAAAGCTGAGGGAAGTCCTTCTTCAGCTTTTTATACTATGAAAAATTCCTTTCAATTCCTTACTTTTGCATTTATCAAAATGACATACAACAAATGAAGCCAAGTTTAGCAAAAGGGACGAGAGATTTTACGGCACAGGAAGTTTCCAGAAGAAAATATATCATCAATATTTTACAGAATAATTTTGAATTATTCGGGTTTCAGCCTTTGGAAACACCTAGTTTTGAAAATCTTTCTACTTTGACAGGAAAATACGGAGAAGAAGGTGACCGCTTGATTTTTAAAATTTTAAATTCAAGCATCAACGAAGCGAAAGAAGAGAAAAAAACTCAGATGCTTCATGACTTTCAAAAAGCATTGGAAAAACCATTCAGTGCAGAGAGCCTTACAGATAAAGCTCTTCGTTATGACCTTACCGTACCTTTTGCAAGATTCGTAGCGATGAATCATGGTAAACTGACGTTTCCGTTCAAACGTTATCAGATCCAGCCGGTTTGGAGAGCAGACAGACCTCAGAAAGGAAGATTCAGAGAATTTTATCAGTGTGATGCCGATGTGGTAGGAAGCGAAAGTCTGCTGCAGGAAGTGGAGCTGATTCAGTTGTATCTGAAATCTTTTGCAGATCTTAAAGTTCCTGTAACCATTCATATGAACAACAGGAAGATTTTATCAGGATTGGCAGAATATGCTGGAATTACAGATAAACTGATTGATTTCACTGTTGCTCTTGATAAACTGGATAAAATTGGGAAAGATGGAGTTGTAAAAGAACTGTTGGAAAGAGAAATTTCTCAGGAATCTATTGATAAGCTGGATTTCCTGTTCAGCCAGTCGGATGATGCATTGGAAAATCTTCTTCAGTTAAAAGAAAAATTTGCAGGGAACGAAATCGGACTAAAAGGAGTGGAAGAGCTGGAATTTGTTCTTACCCAATCTCTGAACCTTGGTGTGGATATTCAAAACCTGGTCTTCAATATTACCTTGGCAAGAGGCCTGGACTATTACACCGGAGCGATCTTCGAAGTGAAAGCAGATGAAGTTGCTATGGGATCCATCGGAGGCGGCGGTAGATATGATAACCTTACTGAAGTTTTTGGAGTGAAAAATATTCCTGGAATTGGAATTTCATTCGGATTAGACAGAATTTATCTGGTAATGGAAGAATTGAACCTTTTCCCTGAAGAAGCATCAGCTAAAATAGAATATCTGTTTGCTAACTTTGGAGGTGAAGAAATCACTGATGCCTTAAAACTGATCATGAAGCTAAGATCCAAAGGAATTTCAGCTGAATTATATCCTGAAAATGCAAAGATCAACAAGCAGTTTACCTATGCAGAAAAGAAAGGTATTAAAAATCTTGTTTTCCTGGGTGAAGAAGAAATTAAAAATAATACCGTTACTTTTAAAGATCTTGAAGCCGGAATACAGAAAACGGTTTCTTTAGAAGAGTTTTTAGGAGAATAATTTCTTAATTATATTAAAAACAGATCAACTGCAAAATTACTTTTGTGGTTGTTTTTTTTTGATGGATGTTGAGAATTTAAATACTTTTGAATAAAAAAGGAATGACTAATAATTGTGCGTTGTGTAATACAGAATTAACATCTATGGATACGCTTCTGGGAGCGAATTCGCTTTCGGATGGTAATGTTTTATGCAACAAATGTTTGAATAAAGTGAGCGATATCAATGATGAGTTGCTTTATAATCTTAATGCATTCAGCATTGACGATATCAATAATATGCTGAATACAGAAGACACTGAAGCAGCTCAGACAGTCATGACGGTGGGAAAGACTCTTCCTGCAGCCATAGATTCCGGTTCTCATCAAATCTCAAAAGAGGTTTATAAGCGAAGACACCAAAAAATAAAGAATGAACTGGAAAGGCTTCATGCTAATCTCTCCGTCTTTACCAAAGGAGAAATCAAGGAACTTCCTTATCTTATCTCTGAAGAAGAACAGATCATTGCGATTACAGATGCTCAGTTTGTCAATACACTGGATGCCGGAGTATTGGTAGCAACGCCCAAAAGGATGATTTCTGTATCAAAAGGAATGTTTGGTGCCGCAAAGATTACTATTTACTCTAATGAAAACATACAGTTGGTAAGCTTTGTAACCCATCCGAGATCTCCGATTATTAAACTGCATCTGGAAGAAAGAATAGTTGAGTTTGAATGCTATATGGATAAGGAAGATGCAGAGAAGTTCTATGATACAATAAAAACCATTTATAATAATTCTAAGGATCAATCTCCAAAACAAATGGGTACAGCAGGAAAAAGTATTGCAGTCTCATCAGACGATATTTTGAATCAGCTTGAAAAACTGGGTAAACTGAGGGAAAACGGAATTTTAACCGATGCCGAATTTGCAGAGCAAAAAAAGAAGCTGCTGGAGCAATTACCATAAAAATTTTATACCCAATCATGAAAGATAAAGTATCTGCAAAAATAGTGGAAAGCTGGTTGAAAGGATGGTGCCTTTCAAGAGAAACATCTTTTCCTGTGTCCTATAAATCCGGATTTCATGTTGTTGTAGGAGATGAAAAACAAAAAGAACGTTTTGTGTTTCCTGAGCTTAATGATGATTTTTTTCAGCTTGCCAATTCAATTACCGAGCCCTGGATTTATCTGAAAGCATCTGTTCCCCCTGATCAAATTACAGATCAAATTCCTGAAAGATGGAAACTGCAGCCGCAGGGATATATGATGACCTGTTTTCATCCAATGGAATTTCCGGACACAAGTCTTGCAGAAGGATACCATCTGGAATTTTCTGAGTACAATACAACCTTTGTTATCACGATTGTGGCGGAGAATGGTGAGCAGGCTTCTATAGGACGTATCTCTCTTATAGATGATGTTGCTGTGTATGACAGGATTATTACTGAAAAAAGTCATCAAAGGAAAGGGCTTGCCCGTTTTTTATTGAAAGAACTGGAGAAGATCGCTTTATCCAAAGGTTTTTACAAGAATATTTTAGTGGCAACGGAAGAAGGAAAGCTGTTGTATGAAACCTTAGGCTGGAAGCTATACTGTTTGCATACTTCCATTGTAATACCATCAGAAGACTAATATTTTCATTTAATTACTTATAAAGAGTAATTTAGACCCAAAAATTAACGCTATGAGTGAAAAATCAAGACTTGACGAAATAAAAGAAGAACTTAAAAAACTGGATATCAGCCCTACCATATTTGCCCGGAAAGAAATTCGTGAATTACCGGATATCCTTTCACTGGACGAACGAATTGTCTATCTCGTAGAAGGCAGAAATAAACTGAACAACCATCATATCATCCTGGTAGCCACAGACAGAAGACTGATTTTTGTGGATAAGGAGTTCATGTACGGATTGAAAGTAGAAGACTTTTCTTACAGCAAAATAAGCTCCATACAATATGAAACAGAATTTTTATTAGCTTCCATAGATATTCAGGTAACTGATGACGTGGTAGAAATTGATGGAGTAGGAAAGTACCATGCTGAACTGTTTTGTGAAAAAGTAAGAGATTTCATGTCCCATCCGGAACAACATTTTCAGAGTAAATCCGAACCTAGTATTTTAGATCAGCTGGAACAATTGGGAAGATTAAAGGAATCCGGAGTTCTAAGTGAGGAGGAATTTCTGGATCAAAAGAAAAAATTAATGGAGAAATTGTAATCATTGTGTTGAATAATGAAATTACTTGATGGGTGGAACTCCCATTTTTAGACTAAAGCAATGGAAAATTATTTAGAAATTAATAAAAAATCATGGAATGCAAAAGTAGAACCTCATCTGAAATCGGATTTTTACTTTGTAGATGAGTTCTTAAAAGGCAGAACTTCGCTGAACTCCATAGAGCTGGAGCTTCTTGGAGATATAAAAGGAAAAAGTATTCTGCATTTGCAGTGCCATTTCGGACAGGATTCTATTTCCCTGTCAAGAATGGGAGCAAAGGTGACCGGCATTGACCTTTCTGACAAAGCGATTGATACCGCCAGAGAACTTGCACAAAAATGCGGTACAGACACAGAATTTATCTGTTCAGATGTATATGAGCTGCCCAATGTTCTGGATCATAAGTTTGACATCGTTTATACAAGTTACGGTACCATTGGCTGGCTTCCTGATCTTGAGAAATGGGCGGAAATTATCAATCATTTTCTGAAGCCGGGAGGGCAGTTTATTATGGCAGAGTTTCATCCTGTTGTCTGGATGTTTGATGACGACTTTACAAAAGTTGCTTATAATTACTTCAATGAAAAACCGATTGTTGAAACCTATGAAGGCACTTATGCAGATCAGTCTGCACCTATTGTACAGGAGTATGTCATGTGGAACCACTCCTTAGCAGAAGTGCTTGACAATTTAATGAAAAAAGGGTTGAAGCTGGAGACTTTTCAGGAATTTGACTGGTCACCTTATCCGTGCTTCAGACATGTAGATGAATTTGAAAAAGGAAAATGGAGAATTCCACAGTTCGGAAATAAAATACCGTTGGTGTTCGCTTTGATTGCAGAGAAAATATAAGATTTATTTTAATCCTAATAAAAAGTCATCGCAATTACTATTACGATGACTTTTTCCTATATATGAATGTTAAAAAAAACTGCTCTGTGTTGGTTAGCTCAGGGAGTCCTCAGCCTTTGTTTTTGCTTCGTCCACTTTATTCTGAACCTGGGAAGCAACATCATTGGCTTTGCTCTTAAGGTCATTTCCCCATTTGTTAAGATTATCTTTAGCTGTATTGATCTTATCTTTTACCGCTTGTTGATCTTCAGGGCTTGAATTCTTATATTTCCAGTAAGCTAATGCACCTAATCCTAGTAAAGCTAATAAGCCTTTTGTCTTGTTTCCCATGATTTCTATTTTTTTAAGTATTAATATTAAAATTTGTTGTTATCAATAATGTAAAATACGTGCCAAAAAAATAAATGGACTTATAAATAAATGTTAAATTTAGGAAAAGACTTCAAGTTTTTTACCATCAAAACTGGCGAAAACCATAGTAGGATACGAATCCTGATGATGTACATTTCCATCTTTATCAATGGCGATGGCGCCTGCAAACCCATCAATGGTTTTAAGCTCCTCAAATGTTTTATCGAAAGCCTGCTGAAGGCTCATTCCATCCGTAACTCTTGTTACAATTTTTGCAGCCGTAGCATTGCTGACAATATCTTCACCAACCCCGGTACAACTTACCGCACAGAAAGCATTGGCATAATTTCCGGCCACTGTGGCAGAATCTGAAATTCTTCCGGGAATCTCGAAGCCTTTACCTCCGGTAGATGTGGCAACAGCCAGTTTTCCTTCATGATCAATTGCAACACAGCCTACAGTTCCTTTTCCTCCATTGGCTAGTTTAGCTTCATATTCTTTTCTTCTCTGGGGAATTTCTGTAGAAAAATTTTCAAAACCATTTTCCGTAGCATAAATTTTGGCACCATTTCCTCCTAATACTCTGTCATCTTCACCTATAAGATCTTTAGCAACAAAAATCGGGTTTTGTACATTCTCAATGTTAATTACGCCGCTTAGCTTCTGGGTATTTCCGTTCATAATGGCAGCACTCATACGAATAACACCATCACTCTGGATTTGAGAACCTGTTCCTGCATTGTATAACGGATCATCTTCCAGCAAGGAAACAGCATAAGCAACCGTATCAAAAGCCGAATGGGTCTTAAGATAATCGAATGCCTTTTGAGCAATTTGTTTTAATGACTCCTGTTTTGCTGTTTTTACTTCATGGCTTTGATCGCTTTCAGAGAAAAAACCGCCGTGGATAATTACTTTCATAAAATTATAGATGATGGTTGATAAATGATTCCTTTTACGAAGTTAATTAATAAAAGATAAAAGATAAAAGATAAAAGATAAAAGATAAAAGATAAAAGATAAAAGATAAAAGATAAAAGATAAAAGATAAAAGATATTATTGTTAAACAACTATTATACATCTGGATATCAACATCAATAGAGGTGGGCTATAATTTTGAGCGGAGACGAAGAAAGCCCGCCTTATAATAAATATTTTAAATCCAATGGCTTTAGCCAACTTAAAATGTGTATGCTAAATAAAAAAACGGAACCGAGGTTCCGTTTGTATAGCTGTATTTGTTGTTCTATTTATCCTGTGGAATAGGATTAAACTGCGAATTCTCAATCGTCAGCGTTTTTGTCGTAAGATCATAATGATCATTCATAGACATTACATGTACTGTTAAATTATCAATAGAAATCGGCTCTCCAAGGTTGATATTGGTAAGGTTGGTATCTTTGATAAACCTTCCGTCTACCAGAATAACAAGACCTGAACCTACAGCAGTCATTACATCATTATGAATGAAAAGTCCTGTATCTTCACCCAATCCGATTCCCAGCGTTCTAGGATTGTTCACTACCGCCTGGAAAAGGCGCCCGATTCTTCCCCGCTGTACAAAATGAGTGTCGATAATGACATTATCGATTAGCCCCAATCCCTGAGTGGTTTTGATTTCTCCTTTCAATAAAGCTTCAGAACTGCTTCCCTGATAGATCATATTTTCAGAAGCTGCTGCAGCACCTGCAGAAGTTCCGGAATAAATAAAATCCTGTTCCTGGTATTTTAATAAAACCGTATCATGAAATCTTGTTCCTCCAAGAATAGAGGTCAGTCTCAGCTGATCTCCTCCGGTGAACATCATTACATCGGCAGCGTTGGCTCTTGCGACCATTGCATCAGAATTGGCTTCCTCACGGTTGTGGATGTCCAGCACATTTACATTTTTAGCTCCAAGAAATTCGAATGCTTTTTTGTACTCGGAACCTACGATCTGAGGGATTTGAGAGGCAGTGGTAACAATTTCAATGACAGAATTTTCCTTTAGTTTTGATTCGTTGATGATCTTTCGCAGGATCCCACGCTCAAAAAAATTAAGATTCTTTTCTATATTCTGATCATAATCGGTTTCAGCAAAACTTCCTTTGTTTACAGCGCCTCCGATAACTATTAATTTTCCAACAGGTTTCATCATTGTGCAAAATTAAAAAATAATTCACATTCTCTGGCCAATTTCATGCCATCTTTAGTTGATTTTTAATGTTTTAGGAATGTTAATTAAAATTATTTTTTTTTTACTGAATCTTTAAATGTGGTATAGTTTCGTTTAGGGTTTTACATTATCTTTGGCTATGAAAGGAGTTATTGTTAACTGTTAAAATGCCAATAGACTATGAAAATCGAAAAGATTCAGGCACTAAGAGGTCCTAACATCTGGAGCATCAGAAGAAAGAAGCTGATACAGATGAGGTTGGATTTAGAAGAAATGGAGAATTATCCTACCAATAAAATCGAAGGATTCCGGGAAAGGATTGAAAAATTAATCCCATCATTGATGACGCACCGATGCTCGGAAGGAGTGGAAGGAGGTTTTTTCCATAGAGTGGAAACAGGAACCTGGATGGGACATGTCATTGAGCATATCGCTTTGGAAATACAGACCCTGGCAGGAATGGATGTGGGGTTTGGAAGAACCCGTGAAACAAAAACTCCGGGAGTATATAATGTAGTATTCAATTATATCGAAGAAAATGCAGGGATCTTTGCTGCAGAAGAATCTGTAAAAATTGCAGAAGCACTGATTGAAGGCAAAGATTATGATTTGAATGCTTGTATCCATAGATTAAAAGAAATCAGGGAACGCGTTCGTTTAGGGCCTTCCACAGGAAGTATTGTAGAAGAAGCGGCATCCAGAAGAATCCCATGGATCAGACTGGGGACAAACTCATTGGTACAGCTTGGTTATGGCGTGAACCAGCAAAGATTTCAGGCTACCATTACCGGGAACACAAGTTCTATTGCTGTTGATATCGCGTGTAATAAAGAATTAACAAAGAGAATGCTTCATGATGCGGCTATTCCGGTACCTATCGGAGATCTGATAGCAGATGAAGAAGGTTTACATGCAGTCATCAGAAAAATTGGGTATCCCATTGTTTTAAAACCTCTGGATGGAAACCATGGAAAAGGTTCTTCCATTAATGTGAACGATTGGGAAGCCGCCAGAACAGGCCTTGAACATGCTCAGAAATATTCAAGAAAAGTAATTGTTGAGAAATATATCACAGGCTACGACTTCCGTATACTGGTGATCAATAATAAAATGGTGGCTGCAGCCAGAAGAGTTCCAGCCCATGTTGTAGGCGATGGAGAACTGAACCTTCAGCAGCTTATTGAAAAAGAAAACAAAGACCCTAGAAGAGGCTATGGCCATGAAAATGTCCTTACCGAAATTGAAGTTGATAAAGACACTTTAGAATTACTTGATAAACTTCAATATACTTTGGAAACAATTCCTCAAAGAGGAGAAGTGGTTTATCTTAAATCAACGGCCAATCTTTCAACCGGAGGAACTTCCATTGATGTAACAGATATGGTGCATCCGGAAAATATCACAATGGCTGAAAGAATTTCTAAAATTATCGGATTGGATGTTTGCGGTATTGATGTGATGGCAGAGAACCTTACCCAGCCTTTAAAGGAAAGTGGCGGAGCAATTATTGAAGTTAATGCTGCACCAGGGTTCAGAATGCATCTTGCACCAAGTGAAGGATTACCAAGAAATGTGGCTGCTCCGGTGGTTGATATGCTCTATCCTCAGGGAAAACCTTTTACCATTCCCATCATTGCAGTAACAGGAACCAATGGAAAAACAACAACGACAAGACTTATTTCCCATATTGTAAAAAGCAATGGGTACCGAGTAGGATTTACGACTTCGGATGGAATTTATATTCAAAATACCATGCTGTCAAAAGGAGATACTACAGGACCGCTTTCTGCAGAATTTATTCTGAAAGACCCTACCGTAGAATTTGCAGTGCTGGAAACCGCAAGAGGTGGTATTTTACGTTCGGGGCTTGGTTTTTCACAATGTGATATCGGGGTTCTGACCAATATTGAGGAAGATCACCTGGGAATGAACGATATTCACAGTTTAAAAGATCTTACCAAGGTAAAGCGTGTTGTATTGGATAGTGTCAAAAAGAGCGGCTGGAGTGTTTTGAATGCCGACAATGAATATTCCATGAAGATTGTGAGTGATCTCGATTCTAATGTGGCTATTTTCAGTATGGATGAAAACAATCCTCATATTGTAAAATTTGCTAAAGAAGGAAAGATAACCTGTGTATATGAAGAAGGTTTTGTAACCATCAAAAAAGGAGACTGGAAAATCAGAATAGGAAAAGCCAAAGACTTCCCGATAACGATGGAAGGGAAAGCCAGATTTATGATTGAAAACGTATTGGCAGCCAGTTTGGCGAGTTACCTTTACGGATTCGGGATTGAGGATATTTCCAATTCTTTGAGAACCTTTATTCCAAGTGCCCAGCTGACACCGGGAAGACTGAATGTTTTTAAATTCAAAAACTTTAAAGTTCTGATCGACTTTGCCCATAATCCTTCAGGATACGAAGCCATAGAAGATTATCTTAGAAATGTAGAATCTACCAAAAAGATAGGGATTATTTCCGGTGTTGGAGACCGTAGAGACAACGATATCAGAGAATGCGGAAAAATTGCCGGAAGAATGTTCGATTATATTATCATACGAAACGAAAAACACCTTCGCGGAAGAACCGAAGAGGAAATCAACGGATTGATTATCGACGGTATTAATTCTGCAGGAAGAGATGTCAGTTATGAGATCATTCCTAAAGAAATTGAAGCTTTAAAGCATGCGATAGGAATGGCAGAAGAAGGAACATTTATCACGGCTCTAAGTGACGTTATTTCCAATGCTATTGATCTGGTTCAGGAATACCAGGCCAAGGAATTGCTGGAAGACGATAAAAACCTGTAAAGACATCTTTATACAACTTATTACAATTGCAATACGGAATGGAAAACGTATTGCAATTTTTTTATCTATGGTTTCGAATCCGGGCTACGAAATAAGAGATGATTTCTAATGAAATTTTATCTTCTACTGTACTTTTTATTTACGAAAATTTGGAGCAGTTATTTTTTTATGTTAAATCTCTAATTGGAGAATAATTTTTATATTTGAATGTAAACTAAAATCAAAACCATGAAAAATTTAAAGAGAATCTCTAAAGAGAAATTAAGAAGTATCAACGGAAAAGGAGGATGCCCTCCAGGCTTTCATGATTGTCCGGTGCCATGGAATGAAAAGGTATGCATTCCCCACGACAATCAGATGGCATGTCCGGAGTTATAAAAATTATCCCTCACAGTGAGGGATTTTTTGTTGCTGTTCTTCAGTTTTTATGAGTTTCATCATTTTAATGCAATACAAGAATAAACTTAAAAAGAAAGTAATCACAACAATGTAAATAGGGTGTTTTTCCTTCACTATTTTGGGAGTTACAGGTTTAATTTTGCTCAACAATAATTAAACTGAAATCCATGAGAACAATCAATTACATCGTTATACATTGTACAGCAACACAGCCAGATGTTACAATAGAAAGCATTAAAAGGTATTGGAAGGAAAACCTGAAATGGAGAAATCCAGGGTATCATTATATGATAAAAGCTGATGGAAAAATAGTCAACACGTTGCCCATTGATCAGGTATCCAATGGAGTTGCAGGGTGGAATTCTCAAATTATCAATATATCATACATTGGAGGCATTGATAAAAGCAACCATCCAAAAGACACAAGAACGGAAGACCAAAAAAAATCTATGGTAAAGCTGTTAAGAGAATTAAAATCAAAATTTCCTAAAGCTACAATTCAGGGACATAGAGATTTTCCCAATGTTCATAAAGCTTGCCCTAGTTTTGATGCGAAGAAAGAATATGCTGGATTATTAATAAGTTGAAGAATTAAAAATCAATCATTACGGTTTCCCGTAGACTATGCCAACAACATATCCGTATATTTACAATGTTTGTAAAAAACACAGCGTACATGTTAATTTTTTATATCCTCCTTTTGGGGGATTTTATGATTAAAGAGTCTTTCAGGAATAAAACTAACCTCCGGAATTTCGGAGGTTTGTTTCTATAAGTTTTCCCAGGTTGTTTTTATACTCTGCATTTTTTTAAGGTAAAAATACAAAGGAATAAGTTCTAATCTGAGGGTAAAGCTGATTGATGGATACATAAACGGGATAATGGCCATCATAATAAGGCAAACAGCAATCCCGATAATGGCATCTGCAATGGCAGCCTGTGGTGCCCATTTTTGTTCAAACCAAAGTCCACAGGCAACAATACCTTTGAACAGAAACAATAAGCAGATCAAAAGTCCTGTCATTGAATACGGATGATTGGCATTCATCCCGTATAATGATAAAGAGACATGAGTCATCAGAGAGCCTGCCAATAAAAAGATAGCAGCCAGTGCTCCTCCGATTAAAAAGATCCATAAGAAAATTTTAATCCAGACAGGTAATAAATCTCTTCTCCGTGTTAAAGTGTGGTTTTCAAATTCTGCAAAAGCGGTTGGCTTTTCTTCCATGTTGTATTAGTTTTATCAGTTTTTTATCCGAAAAAAGCATTCGAACTTCCGATCCAGATGGCATCTTTTTTATTGAAGTCTACATTCACCATGGCGGCTTTAGTCATTCTTCCCAGATTTTCCAATAGGATAGGGCGTTCGTCATTTTCCCGCCAAATATACAACAAACGGATCTCTGCTTTTGAAAAATCTCCGTTGATATCTTCAAAAATGGGTTCATAATAGACTTTTCTCTGCAAAATATAGTTTTCCTTATCCTGAATAGAGTCTGTAACTTCTTTTGTCGGATTCAGATTAACTCCACTTCCGGCGAACGAAAATAATGGTTTCAATACAAAATCATCCAGATTTTCATTTTCCGGAAATTCATGCAGAAAATAACTTTTCGGAACAAACTGATGTTGTAATAAAGGCAAAAGGAATTTTGAAATTTTAAAGAACCAGTTTGGGTGGGTAATCCATTTTACATCCACTTCCTCGCGGAAATCAAATTCTGTATGCAGATCCGGAATATTGTCCAGTTCATCAAATATAACCCGGTTGTAGATTCTCTTAATTTCGGTAAGCTTACCATTATTTTCATAATACAGTTTTCGACCCTGTTTTTTTACTTTTGTCAGGCATACTGTTTTGATGCCTAGCAGTTTCTCGGTCAGAGCAAAATCAATAGCCGTTTTTTGTTTTTCCGGAAAGATTTCAAGCAGAATTACATTTTCAGGATGTTCATCACTTACAATCAGTTCCTTCAAATAGTTTTTAAAGGTTTCATGGGGCATAGGATTTCTGATCTCCGAAAGAAAAGGGTAGACTTCACAATACGTTTCCTCATATACTTTCTGGAAAGCATACAAAGAAGGAAATGCCTGAAGTTCTATCAGCTGAGGTTCTATTGCTCCGTCTTCGCTTTTGCAGACTCCAAAATCTATGGTGAAAAAATGAGGCTGTTGGGTGTCATTGGGAACCCTGCAGTTTTCAGGAATGGCTTTTTGAAGGAGTTCTGCCGGCATTGCTTGAATCTGGCTGATGATACTTTCACTGGCGTCTATGAGTTTTTTCTCAAATTCTTTAGTCAGAAAAATAGGACTTTCTGAAACTCTGAAACCAGGTGCTGTTCCTCCTTTTTCAGTCAGTATATTTTTGAGTTGATGGTATTTTTCATCTGAAAACTCCTGATTGAACTGTTTTCTGTATTCTGGGATCATATTTTTTTTCTTTTGTGGTGTTAAAAAAACCGGACGTTTATGCCCGATTTGATTTTACCACAAAAGGCACAAAAGTTTTAGAATATAAAAGTTTAATACACTTTTATAAAAATACCTATTTAATTGGGAAATCTTTGATTTTCAAGAAAGCTTATGTGTTCTTCTCAACAGCTTTTATGATTGTAATACCCAAATCCCTTTTGTGACTTTTGTGGTTTGTATTGATTAAGCCAAAGATTCAGCTTCTTTCAAAATGTTTTTTTTTGCAAACTGAAGGAATCTCGGAAGAATCTGATGTCTGGTCAGAATGATTTTATCTTCATCGTCTATTCTGTCTATCGTTTCAAGATATTTTTCCATCCCAAAATTTTCGATCATGGCTTCCTTGTTCTTTTCATCCTTCAGGTTTTCGATCAGAGATTCAGGATTGGCTTCCGGATGAAACTGTGTTCCGAATATCTCCTCCGAAAAACGAACGGCCATTACCGCTCTTTCCAGGTTGATATGAGGACGGAATTTTTCAATCGCCATGATGGTCATTCCCAATTCTTGGAAACGGTCGTGATCCGGTTCTATAAACTGGTAGGCTCTGGAATCTACCGCATAAAAAGGATCCTGAAGATTTTTGAATAAAAACTCCTCCTGGCCTTCCTCTGTTTTATGAACAGGCATTACTCCGAAGGAATAAGACTTTCTTTTGCAGATATTCCCCAGATTCCAGTGAATGCTTGCCAGCTGAAATGAATGGCAGATCAGGAAAAGATACTTTTTATCTTCATGGTATTGATTATGCTCGAAAACAGCATCTAGGAAATGGGCAAATCTGTCTTCCCAGGCCAGACCTTCACGATGTGGGTTTCCGGGGCCACCGGAAGAAATGAAAATATCAAAATCTCCGATCTCCGGCATTTCATCTTTAAACCTCACGTCAAATGTCTTGATCACCACATTTTCTTCAGAGTTCTGCTGAAAAGTTTCGGAAATTTCTTTAATGTTTCTAAAACCTTGATTCACATGATTGTTGTTCATGTCCAGCAGAGCAATTCGAATATCTTTCATTACATCATATTTTTTGTAAAGTTACCAAAAAAATTATGAAGCAGGTTCACCATGGGTTATGCCATACTCCGTTTCAGAGATCATATAATCAACCACTTTCGTCAGATCACCTGTTTCCTTGAAGATCTGAAGCTGCCGGTCTGCACCGGTTCCGTTTTCAAGGATTTTCCAGGCATATTCCACTTCCTGGCGGCATCCCAGATCATCTACCACATCATCAATAAACTCTAAAAGCTCTTTCAATAAATGAGGATAAGGAACGGATTCTTCTTTCCCAAAATCGATGAGATGGGCTTCGATACCACTTTTGGAGGCACGCCATTTATTTTCGTTCAGCAGTAATCTTCTATAGCTTCTGAAGCTGAGATTTTGCTGGTGCAGTTTATATATTTTGGCAACAAGACTCTGCATTATGGCCGCAAGACAAACGGTTTCGTCAATTCTTAACGGCATGTCACAGATTCTGAATTCGATAGTTGGATAAAACGGATGTACCCGTAAATCCCACCAGATTTTCTTGGCATTGTCGATGGTTCCTGTTTTTACCAGAAGATCCACATAGCTGTCGAACTCTGCCAGAGAGTTGAAATAACTCGGAATACCGGTTCTTGGGAATTTGACGAAAATTTCCTGTCTGTACGATTTAAAACCTGTATATCTTCCAATCCAGAAAGGTGAATTGGTAGAAAGGGCGTATACGTGAGGAAGGAAATATCTCATCACATTCTGAATTCTTACGCCTTCTTCACGATTAGGAATTCCAATATGAACATGCAGTCCGAAAATAAGATTTTCACGGGCCACATCTCCCATATCATCTACGATTTTAATGTATCTTTCTCCCTGAGTGATATTGTTTTCAGACCAGTGAGAGAATGGGTGAGTGCCACCTCCGGAAACACGAAGTCCCTGTTCATGGGCGATATTGATAAGATGGCGCCTTAAATTCGTTAATTCAGCTCTGGCTTCCTGAATATTCTGGCAGATTCCCGTTTCCATTTCAATCATGGATTCGTGCATTTCGTGCTTTAAGTTTTCACTTAAAACCGCTTTGCCGCCTTCAATGATTTTTGAAACGTGAGAAACCAGATCTCTGCTTTCCACATCGATGATCTGATATTCTTCTTCAATCCCAATAGTAAACTGATGATGCATTTATTTTGTGTTTTTTAATTTCTTTTTCAATGTTATTTAATGGAATCCTTCACGAATGTTCCCCAGGCAATGTTAGGTTTCCCCGGAACATATTCTTTAGCTTTTTCAATAGCCAGTTTGGCAGCATGTTCTATGATCCATGCAAAGTTTTCTTCTCCTACAGAATTGCGGTCTGCATCAGGAGCCGGGTTGCAGAAATCAATCGCATAAGGAATACCGTCTCTTACAGCAAATTCCACGGTGTTGAAATCGTATCCTAAAGCTTGATTCATTTTAATCGTATAATCATGAATAGTCTTCAGTAATTTTTCAAGTTCTTCACCTTGGGTCTGATGCGTGGTGGCGTATCTCAAGTGAGGTGCATTTCTTGGCTCATAAGGCATAATGTGGACATATTTTTGGCCCAGACAGTACACTCTGTAATAATCGTCAAAGATAATTTCTTCCTGTACCATCATCACCAGCTGCTCGGTTTCTCCCAGTTTGTTCCAAAGATCATCCGGGTTTTCTACCCTGTACACATTTTTCCAGCCGCCGCCATCATGAGGCTTCATATAGGCAGGAAACCCTACATAATTGAAGATATATTCCCAGTCATGAGGAAATTTCAGGTTCCTGAAGGAAGTTTCTGAAGTATTGTCCGGTCTTTCGTGTGATGGAAGTAAAACCGTTTTAGGAAGCGGAATTCCCAGTTTGGACATCAGGGCATTGTTGAAAAACTTCTCATCAGCACTCCACCAGAATGGATTGTTGATGACATAAGTGCCGTTAAGGGCAGCATTTTTTAAATAAGCTCTGTAAAAGGGAACATCCTGTGAAATTCTGTCGATGATCACTGCATAACCATAATCTGCGCCCTGTTCAAGTTTGTCAATAGTAACGGGTTCAGCGATGATATCTCCACCTCCCATTTCATTTACTTTGTCTATAAATGCCCAGGGAAACGTGTCTTCCATACCGAAAAGAATTCCTACTTTTTTTGTCATAATTTTTGTTTTTAAGGTGGGTATATTTTTTTCTATTTGTCTTTTCATTGTTTTAAGAGAAAAATGCTCCTATGAAGGTAGGGAAGACCATTCTCCATAGCGGCCAGTCGTGGCCTATCCATTTTCTTTCATCGTACCAGAAATCTATGCCTTTTATCCTGAGGATTTCAGCCATTTCAACATTTTTATCCTTGCAGATATCCTGATCAGAAGTGCTCAGTACAATATGCATATGTTTGTACTTCCAGGCTTCATCATTCCGTACAAACTCTCTTGGACAGTTGAAGTATACCAGATCATCAGTGTAGCCATCCATAAAATTCCTTATACTGAAGGCGCCGGAAAGGCAAAACAGATGAGAAACCAAATCCGGAAATCTGAAAGCAAAATTAGCGGCATGATAGCCTCCGAAACTGGCTCCGGCCACTGCTACACGATGTGTTTTATGAAGCTTTTGGATATAAGGCACGAATTCCTGGACCAGGAACTGTACATACCGTTCATAATTCCTTATTCTTTGCTGAGGCGAGATTTTTTCATCATAAAAACTCCAGCTGTCGATGGTCTGTACATTGTAAAGCTTTACCTTTCCCTGTTCTATAAACCAGTTGATACTTCCGTTAAGATGAAAATCATGATTCTGGGTATATTGTCCCTGGGAAGTTGGGAACATAATGATAGGATGGCCGTAATGCCCGGTCACTTCTACTTTGAGACTTGTTCCCAATATATTTGAATAATACTCTGTATGTTCTATGTGAGGCATTTTCCTTGTTTGGTTTTATCTTTCTAAATTACATTTTAGCAGAGAATCTTGGAGCAGATTGTATATTATGAATTCGATAACATTTTGAATATCAATGTCAAGTTTCATTGTTAAGAACTCAATTTATTACCTTTCGGAGGCAGAATGTTCAGCATATCCGCATGAATCATTTCAGCAGCAGAATCCAGCCTGTCCTGTACAACAGAGGCGTCTCCGGATTTATAGACAATTCCGACATGATAGTCTATCGGAAGAAATTTGACAACTTCTTCGCATTCAAAACTGCTGTAATTCGGTTCTTTATCTTTAATCAGAGCTACAATCAGGCCTGAATAATAGCCTGTAGGCAGAGAAACGCTGTAATCATGACCTCTCAGAAGAGCATCTTCAATTTTAGCCCATTCTCTCCAGATATTGATGCCGCTTGATGCTTCAACCAGATCCGGAATATGAGCGCCGCCAACCCTGGATGAGGTTTCAAGGAAGTACCATTTTCCGTCTTCTTTTCCACGGATAAATTCTGTATGGGTGGCTCCGTTGACAAGTCCGAAGTTGGAAAGAACTCTGGCATTTATATCTTCCAGTGCCTTAAACTCTTCGGAATACCTTCCTAATGTTTTGGATCTGAAAACCCCGCCTTCGTGAGAAACCTGCATGGGAGGAGCAAGATATTTTGAGGCAGAAGTGAATATTGTTTTTTTGTTAAAAGTAAGACTGTCCACATGGTAAACATCTCCGGGTTTAAAACTTTCCAGTAAAAAAAGATGACGTTCTTCTCCCAGTATTTCCAGGGCTTCAAGAAGCTGTTCTTTGGAGGTTATTTTCTTAATGCCCGATGCGGATGCTTCAGACCTTGGTTTCAATACCCATGGAGCAGGAACGCGGTCTGTAAATTCATCCACTTCGTTATCATTGAACACAGCGGTGAATTCAGGAACGCTGATCCCGGAATCCTTTGCTTTTTGCCTCATGGCAAGTTTATCTCTGAAATACCGGTGGGTTGTCTGTCCCATACCGGGAATACGGAATGTTTCTCTGATTAACGCTGCTTTTTCAACATCATAATCATCCAAAGCCACCACAGCATCTACTTTTCTGGTCTTCATCAGGTGGGAAAATCCCTGAATTAAATGTTCCAGATTCCATACGGAAGGCTTGAGCTCGGGCATATAGAATGTTTCATCAATCGCGTGCCAGGGCCAGTTTTTTTCTTTGAGGTTTTCGGAGGTTACAAGGATGATTTTATTGCCGAGCTTCTTCATTTCGTCCATAAAATCGTAGCCTTTGTAATAGCACGAAATACACACAATAGTTTTCTTCTCCATATAATGTTTTTTAAGATTTAGTGAATTTTCAAAAATAAAAGCATTTATATATTATTTTATTAATATCAAAAAATAAAATATTGTGCGTTTTTGAAAATCCACTAATCAATTATACAGAGTTTTTTTGTAAAAAACTAATTTTTAGTGATAATTTTCAATTAAATTCACCAGGAGCTGAACACCAAAACCTGTTGCTGCTTTTTCTTTTGCATAGCCCACACTTCCAAAGGCTACTCCTGCAATGTCTAAGTGCGCCCATTTAGGATGGTTCTCAATGAATTGCTCTAAAAATTTTGCAGCAATAATACAGTCTCCCACAGGCTTTAGAGAGATGTTTTTCATATCGGCCACATCAGACTGGATATCATCTTTCCAAACATCCCATAAAGGAAGATTCCAGACCCTCTGATTGGTCTGGTCACCGGTTTTGATTAAGTTGTTTTTCAGTTCCTCGTTATTGGAGAACATAGCAGCACAGGTATCTCCGAACATTCTCACTGAGCTTCCCGTTAAGGTAGCCAGGTCAATAAGGAAATCAGTTTTGTAGTTTTTAGAAAGATAAGACAAACCATCTGCAAGAATTAATCTGCCTTCTGCATCAGTATCAAGTACTTCAATCGTTTTTCCGTTATAGGCTGTGATCACATCACTTGGAAGCAGAGCCTTTTCTGAAACAGCATTATCAGTAATAGGAAGAACAGCAACAATGTTTACCGGAAGCTGCATTTCAGCGGCATAGATTAACGTTCCCAAAACAGCCGTTGCTCCGCCCATGTCAGATTTCATATAATGCAGATTGGCAGAGCTTTTTATTGATATTCCTCCGGTGTCAAAGAGAATACATTTTCCTACCAGACCGAAAGTCTTGGCGTTTTTTGCTGTCGTTTTATATTCTAAAATAGTGAAAGCGGCATCGTAAGCACTTCCTTGATTCACAGAAAGATAAGCGCCTAATCCAAGTTCTTCACATTTCTTTCTGTTAAAAGCAGTGTATTTTAAGTCATATTTTTTAGCCAGATTTTTAAGGTATGCGCTTAAGATATCCGGTTTTTTAAGATTGGCTGGTTTGTTAAGCCAGTCCTGGCAGGCAGTTTGCCCGTTAACCAATGCTTCTGCTTTCTGGCTGATATGATCTAATTTTTTCTGGCTTAAATTTTCAAAGTGCAATTCAAATTTCGTATTCCAGAAAGCGTGTTTTTTATCAAAAGGGTAGTTGTAAGTTCCTGTTAAAAGTCCTTTTACAAACTCCTCGAACTGCTTTTCATTCAGGAAGTCAGCAAGGGCTAATGTAGGTACGGCCAGCAGTTTTTCTTTCTGTGTCTGTGAAAATTTAGCCGCCACCTGCTGGATCTCGAAATTTTGTAAGGCGGATTTTCCTAATCCAATGAAATACGTAATTCCTTCTTCATGAGCATTGACAAAAACTTCATATTTCTTTCCGGTGAAAAAATTGGAAATGTTTTTGTTGAAATTTTTACTGGTTTTCGTCCATTCTTCCTCCGTAAACAGTTGGAAAACCTGAGTGTAATTTTTGTTTTTTTTATTGATTAGTTTCATAAATAGATGTTATAATTTCTAAATTCATAAAGAGTGCCGCCTTCATTTTGTCCCTGTCCGGCTTACATTTTCTGCAGCAGTTTTTATGCATTTAGTTTCTGATGCTTTTTTGTTGTGGTTTTACTTCTACAGGATTTTCTGTGTTGTCATAGAACAGCCATTCTATAGCCCTTGGGAACTCCTGAGACCAGTAAAACTCATTGTGGGTGCCTTCAGGATTGATATTGGTTTTGAATTCAAAATCAAAAAGCTTTTTCTCTTCCCATCTTTTCAGATATTCTTCAAAAATATGAATTCTTTTGACCATTTTAGAACCTTCCTGGCCGCCGCCGTAGAGATAGATCTTCGTTTTAAACGGAACCCGGAAATTCATCATCGGAAAGTTGTTATTGGGTTCTACCCATAGAGAAGGTGAGAATATCAGTAGTTTGGAGTACACTTCAGGATAAAGAAATCCGCTGTATATACTGATCAATGCTCCCAATGAACTGCCTCCGATTCCGGTATTGTCACGGTCTTTTTTGGTTCTGTAATTTTCGTCCACAAAAGGCTTTAAAGTATCTGCAATAAAACGGATGTACTTTTTTCCTTCAGAACCGTTGGCTACATGATCATTATCAAAAATATATTCTTTGATTCTTTCCTCGCTGCCATGTTCTATCGCAATGATGATAAGATCGCCGCGCCCGTATTCAGCAAGGATGGATAATTTTTTGTCGATTTCCCAATTCCCGAAACCGCTTCCTTCATTGAAAAGATTTTGTGCGTCCTGAAGGTATAAAACTGGATATTGTTTATCCGTTGTATGATAATCATAAGGAAGCAGTGCCCAAACCTTGCGGTAACGGTCAAGTTGCGGAATGTAAAAATTTTCGGAAATAACTTCTGCTATAGGATAATATTCTTCTTTGAACGGTCCCCAGTTCAGTCTCCATTTGTCTACAGAGTCGGACGTTTTACCAGCAGATTTTTTCGCTTTCCGGTTGGGAGTGATATTTCCATATTGATCCAGTTCTACGTTTTCCCAGCCTCCTTTTGTGAATTTGTATTCAATATCATCAGGAAGAAGTTGATTTTCGATTTCTATAAAATAACCGGAAGGATCAATTTGTTTAAGCTGGAAATTATAATCTTTGGGATTCCAGCTATTGAAATTTCCGGTAATAAATACCGGTCTGTCGTCTTTTTCTGCTGTATAAAGTTCAAACCTCATCGTTGTGTTTAATAAAATATTGATGTTAAATTTATAAAAAAGATTGTTTTGAAATCATAAAAAATGTGAGTTAAAAAATGATATATTTGATAGATAGACAAAACATGAAATGATCTTGATAATTATTTGATGAATAATTCATCGCTATTGTCAGTATTTTTCGTAGTTTCAGGGAAAATATAAATATAAACTGATCTTGATGAATTCTGTTAAGACCTACACGCTTTTCACCGATCATGATGTGTATCTTTTTAAAGAAGGTAGGCACTATAAGCTGTATGGTAAATTTGGAGCACATTCTGCAGAAAAAGAGGGCGTAAAAGGCGTATATTTTTCCGTATGGGCTCCTAACGCAAAGAAAGTTTCCGTGATCGGAAATTTTAACAACTGGAATCATAAAGATCATATTTTGTTTCCACGATGGGATGAATCCGGGATTTGGGAAGGATTTATTGAAGGATTAACCTGGGGAACATTATATAAATATGCTGTTGAAACGCAAGGAGGCGAAATTCTGGAAAAAAGTGATCCTTATGCGTTGAGTTGGGAACAGAATATTCAGGCCGCTTCCCTGGTTTCCACCACCTGGTACGAATGGAATGATCAGGAGTGGATGGATAACCGCTGGAAAAAAAACAGGCTGGAAGCTCCGCTATCGGTATATGAATTACATTTAGGTTCCTGGGTAAGAGAAGAGGATCAGCCCCAGCGTTTTTTAAACTATAGGGATATTGCGAAAAAGCTCGTTCCTTACATCAAAGAAATGGGATTTACCCATGTAGAATTCATGCCCGTGATGGAGTATCCTTACGAGCCGAGCTGGGGATATCAGATCACAGGGTTTTATGCAGCAACCTCGCGCTTTGGCTCACCACAGGATCTGATGTTTCTTATTGATGAACTTCATAACAATGGCATAGGCGTTATTCTGGATTGGGTTCCGTCCCATTTTCCGGGAGATGCTAATGGACTTCACCGATTCGACGGTTCTTATCTGTATGAGCATGAAGATCCGAGAAAGGGTTTTCATCCAGATTGGAAATCGCATATTTTTAATTACGGAAGAAATGAAGTGAAATCCTTTCTGATTTCAAATGCCATGTTCTGGCTGGATCGTTATCATGCAGACGGATTGCGTGTGGATGCCGTGACTTCAATGCTTCATCTGGATTATTCAAGAAATGAAGGCGAATGGGAACCTAATATATATGGAACCAATGTGAACCTGGAAGCGAAAGCCTTTCTCCAGGAATTTAATACAGCTGTCTACAAAGAATTTGGGAATAATATCATCACCATTGCGGAAGAAAGTTCAGATTTTCCCATGCTTACAAAACCTGTTCATGACGGCGGTGTAGGATTCGGAATGAAATGGATGATGGGATGGATGCATGATACGCTGGATTATTTCAAGGAAGATTTTATTAACCGTAAATTTCATCATCATAAACTGACCTTCGCTTCCATGTATATGTATAATGAAAATTATATGATGCCTTTGTCACACGATGAAGTGGTACACGGAAAAGCAAGCCTTATTTATAAAATGAAAGGGGATGAATGGCAGAAATTTGCCAATCTCCGTACCTTATATGTTTATATGTATACCCATCCCGGAGCCAAGCTGCTTTTTATGGGAGATGAATTCGGGCAGACCAGTGAATGGAATTTTACAAGAAGCCTCGACTGGCATTTGCTGAAATATCCTGTTCACAAAGGAATGCAGGATATCGTGAAAGAACTGAATCGTTTGTACCGATCAGAAACTGCCTTTTACGAAAATCAGTTTGATAGAAATGGTTTTGAATGGGTGGAAGCAGATGATCTGGAAAACTCAGTATATGTATATCTCAGAAAAGGAAAAAGAAAAGATGATGTCCTGATGGTGGCTTTAAACCTGGCACCCAACGTATTGGATTATAAGATAGGAATTCCTGCTGGCACCCACTGGGAGGTTGTTTTGAATTCGGATGATGAAAAGTACAGTGGAAGCGGAGTGGAGCCTGAAATCCTGGAAGAGAAGTATGAAGAGTGGAGAGGATACACCAAAACAATGACCGTGAAGCTGCCGCCATTGGCTGGAATAGTTTTACGTCAGAAAAGAGATAAAAAATATAAATTACACAGAATTAAACATAAGAGATAAAGAATGGTTATTTATCATTTAAGTACAGAATGTTATCCCGTAGCAAAAGTAGGCGGTCTGGCAGATGTGGTGGGAGCGTTACCAAAATATCAGAATAAAATAGCAGGAGTAGAAGCCAGGGTGGTAATGCCGTGGTACAACAAATCCTTTGTATATGATCATGAATTTGATCTGGTTTTTGACGGATTTATTCATCAGGCAGCCAATATGCTGCAGGTTCAGGTATTGAAAGAGAAGACCAATGTTCTGGGATTTGAGCTGTATATGGTAAGAATTCCGGGATTATTAGACAGGGACAACCCTTATGGGTACCAGGATGAAAGCTTCCAGTTTCTGGCTTTCCAGCATGGCGTTCTGCATTGGCTTTCTGCGATGAAAATCCGTCCTGATGTACTGCATTGCCATGATTATCATACCGGTCTCGTTCCTTTTATGGTAGAAAACTGCTATGAATTTGAATTCTTAAAAGGAGTAAAAACAATAGGAACTATTCATAATGGCGAATATCAGGGCATGATGAGCTGGAGTATGGCACAGTATATGCCTTCTTTTGATGGGTACAAATGGGGACTGATGGATTGGAACGGACTGATGAATCCTCTGGCCAGCATGATTAAATGTGCTGATGCTTTTACCACTGTTTCGGAAGGATATCTTGAAGAACTCTTTATCAGCTTCCGCGGACTGGAAAGCCTAGTTCGTCAGGAATTCGGAAAGGCATATGGAATCATCAATGGTATTGACACAGAAGTCTGGAATCCTGAAACCGATCCGATGCTTGATTTTAATTTTAACAGTACCAATGCAGTCGCTCAAAAGAAAAAAAATAAAGAAAATCTCTGTAAAGAATATGGATTGAAACCCGAACTTCCTTTATTCGCATTTATCGGAAGATTCGCAACAGAGAAAGGAGCAGATCTGCTGCCGGATGTTGTATGGAGAAGCATTAAGCAGAGTTATGGCGCTTTAAATATTATGATTCTCGGATCAGGGAACACCTATATAGAAAATAAACTGAAAGAATACGATTATACGTACACCAATTTTGCATTGGATCTCGGATATAAAGAGCATCTTTCCCATAAGATATATGCCTCGGCAGATTTTCTTCTGATGCCTTCAAGAGTAGAGCCATGCGGACTGAACCAGATGTATTCCATGAGATATGGCACCGTTCCTGTGGTAAGATATACAGGAGGGCTCAGAGATACGGTAGAAGATATTTCAACAGGTGGAGCAGGACTGAACTTTACTTATCCGGGTGTAGATGATGTTGTACATGCCATGAACAGGGCATTGGCGATTTATAATCAAAAAGGGGTTATGGAAGATCTTATCCATGCCAATATGAATTTTGATTTTGCATGGGAGAAATCTGCAGAAAAATACATAGCTTTATATAATAGCTGATAGAGTGAAGATTTTCGGATTTCTTTCTGTGATAATGTTTATGCTGTTTTCATGTAAAGAAGACAGAGGAAGCTATCATGGAGGTTATTATTGGATCTATGGCTATGGTCTTCCGGCAACGGAAAGGTATGAAGCGATGGCTGCTATTTCCGAAAAATGGAAAATAAAGCATTACTCTGTAGGTGAATGTCTGGTAGAACCTGAAGAGATGAAGAGAATAGATGCTCTTAATAAAAGGACTTATAATGCCATAGAAAGAAAATATGGGAAAGGCTGGAGAGAAAAGTATCGTAAAGATGTCGACGGCTTTGTAATGAAGAGTGCTGATGTGATGGATGTACTTATTACAAATCCGTTCTTCAGCAATGAACTTAAAAAATATAATATTGAGATCTATAACCTGGATAAAGAGGTTTTAGTATTGAATGATAAAGATGAGTTTCGGGTGACTGTTTATAAAAACGAACTCCAATATGAAAACAAAGAATGCTTTAAAGTAGCAGTAAACACTAAGAACAGAACAGTAAACTTAATAAAATAAAACGCAAGATATTTATGAATCGAAATGTAATCTCTATTGTTTTAGGAGGAGGCAGAGGAACAAGATTATTCCCGTTAACGTATACGAGATCTAAACCGGCTGTTCCTATTGCAGGAAAATACAGACTGGTAGATATTCCTATCTCAAACTGTCTGAACTCAGGATTGAATAAAATTCTGGTGTTAACGCAGTTTAATTCTGCTTCTCTCAATTCACATATTAAAAATTCTTATCACTTTGACATCTTCAGCAAAGGCTTTGTCGATATTCTGGCAGCCGAGCAGAATGTGGAAAATGACAGCTGGTACCAGGGAACTGCAGATGCTGTACGCCAGTCGATGAAGCATCTTGAAAAATATGATTACGACTATATCCTGATTCTTTCAGGAGACCAGTTGTATCAGATGGATTTCAGGGAAATGCTGGACTTCCATATTGAAAACGGAGGTGATCTCACTATCGCTACCATTCCGGTCAATGCAAAAGATGCCACCGGTTTTGGAATTTTAAAATCCGATGACGAAGGGAATATCACTTCTTTCCATGAAAAACCGGATTTTGATATGCTGGCAGGCATGAAATCTGAAGTTTCAGAAGAAAATAAACGCACCGGAAAAGAGTTTCTGGCTTCCATGGGGATCTATATTTTCACAAAGAATATCCTTAAAAAGATGTTTGATGAAGGGGCAGGTGATGATTTCGGAAAAGATATTATTCCAAGTTCCATTGGAAAATATAAGACATTAAGCTATCAGTATGAAGGCTACTGGACGGATATCGGAACGATTGAATCTTTCTACGAAGCCAATCTTGACCTCTGCCTTGATCTGCCGCAATTTAACCTTTTTTCTTCATCTCCGATCTACACCAGAGCAAGGATGCTTCCGCCGTCAAAAATCAATGGTTCCTATGTAAGCAAAGCTGTTTTTGGAGATGGATGTATCATCATGGCAGATAAAATTGAAAATTCGGTGATTGGAAACAGAACCAGAATTGACAAAGGAAGTACCATCGTAAACTCCTACGTTATGGGAGCAGATTTCTACCAAAATACAACGGAAATTGTTCTGAACGACAGAGGTGGCCGTCCTAATATGGGAATTGGAAAATACTGCTATATAGAAAAAGCAATCCTTGATAAAAACTGTTATATTGGAGACAATGTGAAAATCATCGGTGGAAAACATATTCCGGATGGTGATTATGGAACCTATTCTGTTCAGGATGGGATTGTGGTAGTAAAGAAAGGGGCTGTTATTGCACCGGGAACACATATTGGATAGGAGAATGGAAGTAAGAAGATGGAAGCTGGAAGTTATGAATGTCGGAATAGAAATGTTAGTTTTTCACAAGAAATCCTGACCTATTTTATTTGTTTGAAGAATTTTTCAATCAAAAATCGGGTAGCAATATCTGTCAAATAATAACTTCCAGCTTCCTGCATCCCGCTTCCCGCTTCCAGCCTATAACAAGGTTAATTATTGTTAAACATATCATTGGAGTGATCAGCATATTGGTCACTCTTTATATTTGTATTATTTTTGTGCGATGCGTATTTTTAAAATCTTAGCGGTAATTATTATTCTTTTGGGAGGAGCTTATGCTGCTTCCATGTACTATTTTGTAGACGAAAGTAAAAACTTTACGATTGAAAAAGAGATCGATTATCCTGTAGATAAGGTTTTTGCTCAGTTTAATAATCTTCAGAATTTTACAAGATGGAATAACTTTTTTACCAGCTCACCATCCATAGATATTGATTATTATACGCCTTACGAAGGACAGGGAAGTGCCATCAGCTATGCGGATCCTAAAAATGATACTGATGGAGAAATGTTCATCAGATATGAGAACCTCAATAAAACGTTGAAATACCAGCTTTTTGAAGATAAAAACGAAAATCCGACATTGGTTGATGTTAAATTCAAACCAGTTTCTGCAGAAAAAACAAAAATTATCTGGTATGTTCACACCCCCAAATTAGCGGTCTGGAGAAGAGTGCAAAACTTCTGGACTGAAGACCGTTTTGCTGAAAATATCAACAAAAGTATGGTGAATCTTAAAAATTCTTTAGGAAATAAAGTAGAAAAAGATAACCAGATGGCGGCTATCAAATATGATAGTCTTATGGTGGAAAATGAAGAAGACAAACTTTTGTTGGGAATTAATGTAAGTACTTCAAACAAGAAAGATGCTCTTTACAAAAATATTGTCATGAATTATAATAAAGTCTATAATTTTGTGACGATGGATCTCGGGAAAAGAGACGATGAATTCGGGTACCCGATCCTGATTACTGACGCCGATAATTACAAAGACAAAGAGGTTTCTTATTTCCTCGGAATTCCACTTTCCAAGAAAATCGGAGTGTCTGATAATAATTTCAATTTCAGGTCCGTAAATCCGTCTCAAAATTATGTAATTTACTACAAAGGGAACTACGAGGGGCGAATTCGGGCCATTCAGCAGCTCATTCAGAAAGCCAAAAAAGACGAGATGCGCTTCGGAGATATCCGCCAGACCTTTATTGAACGTCCTATGGAAGGTCAGGAGGTGAATGTTAAGCTCTCATTATCAGTGTATAAGTAATTTTTTTTTAATTTATTTTTTCTTAAGTTTTTTTAACGGTTTCAGACTGTTCTAACTCGGTTTTTTTTATTAAATTTGAAGATTAATTCTACAAATAAATTTTAATAAATAGATAAACTGTAATAATGGACAGATTTTCATTCCTAAACGCAGCTCATTCTCAGTTAATTGAGGATTTATACCAACAGTACTTAAAATTCCCGGACTCTCTTGAACCATCATGGAAAGCTTTCTTTCAAGGCTTCGATTTTGCTTTGGAGAACTACGGAGATGACGATAACACTCAATTTATTCAGGCTTCAGCCAATGCTGCCCCGGCAGTTCAACAACAGATTTCTCAGGCAGTATCCAACGGAGAAGTTCCTGAGCACATCAAGAAAGAATTTAAAGTAGTAAACCTTATTGAGGCTTACAGAACAAGAGGACACCTTTTTACAAAGACTAACCCTGTTAGAGAAAGAAGACACTATACCCCAACTTTAGACATCGAAAATTTCGGTCTTTCTAAAGAAGATTTAAATACAAAATTCAACTGTGCGGTTGAAACAGGAATGAAAGAACCTGCTACGCTGGCAGACCTTATCAAGCACCTTGAAAACATCTACTGTGATTCTATCGGAGTAGAATACATGCACATCAACAACGTTGAAGAAAAAGATTTCATCAAAAGATGGCTTCAGGTAAATGAAAACCACCCAAGTCTTTCTGCCAACGAAAAAACAGAAATTTTATTAAAATTAAATCAGGCGGTAGCTTTTGAAAACTACCTTCATACAAAATTTGTAGGACAAAAAAGATTCTCATTAGAAGGAGGTGAAACATTAATCCCTGCTTTAGATCAGCTGATCTCAAGATCTTCTCAGTTAGGAGTAGATGAAGTGGTATTAGGAATGGCTCACAGAGGTAGACTGAATGTTCTTACCAACATTTTCGGAAAATCTTACAAGCAGATTTTCTCAGAATTTGAAGGAAAAGAATTTGAAGAAGATGTATTCTCAGGTGACGTTAAATATCACTTAGGATCATCTAAAAAGATCAAAACAGCTTCAGGAGAAGAAGTGTCCATCAACCTTACTCCGAACCCGTCTCACCTTGAAACGGTTGCTGCCCTTGTAGAAGGTATCTGCCGTGCAAAAGTAGATGACAAATATAAAGATTATTCTAAAGTATTGCCAATCATCATCCACGGTGACGGAGCTATTGCAGGACAGGGAATTGCTTATGAGGTTGCTCAGATGATGACGCTGGAAGGATACAGAACAGGAGGTACTGTTCATATCGTTGTCAATAACCAGGTTTCATTTACAACCAACTATATGGACGCAAGATCTTCAACATACTGTACAGACATTGCGAAAGTTACAGAATCTCCTGTAATGCACGTCAATGCTGACGATGCTGAAGCGGTTGTTCATGCCATCCATTTTGCTGCTGATTTCAGAGCGAAATTCGGAAAAGATGTTTATATCGACCTTTTAGGATACAGAAAATACGGTCACAACGAAGGGGATGAGCCAAGATTTACTCAGCCTAACCTATATAAAACCATTTCAAAACACCCGAATCCAAGAGAAATTTATAAAGATAAATTATTAAAAGACAGCGTTACTTCAAATGATGTAATTGCTAAAATGGAAACGGAATTCAAAGCTCTTCTGGATAAAGATTTTGACGCATCAAAAGAGATTGAGAAAAACGTAATGGATGTGTTCATGGCTGAAGATTGGGTAAACTATCCAATTGGTAAGAGAGGAGCAGTTCAGTTACCGGTAGATACAAAATATGATTTAGCGAAGCTGAAAGAATTGGCGCTTAAAATGTCTACACTTCCGGCAGATAAAAAGTTCATCAATAAAATTACAAGACTTTTTGAAAACCGTATCAAAGCTATTGAGGCTAACTCATTAGACTGGGCGTTAGGAGAGTGGTTAGCTTATGCAACACTTCTTGTAGAAGGTCACAATGTAAGAATCTCCGGAGAAGATGTGGAAAGAGGTACATTCTCTCACAGACATGCTGTAGTAAAAACAGAAGATACAGAAGAAGAATACATCCCGTTGAGACACGTTTCTGAAAACAGATTTGATGTATTCAACTCTCACCTTTCAGAATATGGTGTACTTGGTTTCGACTACGGATATGCAATGGCTTCTCCAAATACATTAACCATCTGGGAAGCTCAGTTCGGAGATTTCGTGAACGGTGCTCAGATTATTGTTGACCAGTATTTAGCAGCTGCAGAAGAAAAATGGAAAATCCAGGACGGATTGGTGATGTTATTGCCTCACGGTTCAGAAGGACAGGGAGCAGAGCACTCTTCGGCAAGATTGGAGAGATTCCTTACCCTTTGTGCTAATGAAAACATGGTAGTAGCCAATATTACTTCACCTGCCAACTATTTCCACTTATTGAGAAGACAGTTGAAATGGGCGTTCAGAAAACCATTGATCGTAATGAGCCCTAAATCTCTGTTGAGACACCCTAAAGTGGTTTCTCCGCTTGAAGATTTTGCAAACGGTGCATTCCAGCCGGTATTAGATGATCCTGCTGCAGATCCTAAAAAAGTAGAGAAATTAGTTCTTTGTTCAGGTAAACTGTACTTCGAATTATTAGCGAAGAAAGAAGAACTGAACTGTGAAAATATTGCATTGGTAAGATTCGAGCAGTTATATCCGCTTCAGACAGATGCTATTGAAGCCATCTTCAACAAATATGAAAACAGAAAACAACTGGTGTGGGCTCAGGAAGAACCTGAAAACATGGGGGCATGGTCTTATATCCTGAGAAACTTCAGAGATACAGGAATTCAGGTAGTTGCTCCGGTACCAAGCGGTGCTCCGGCTCCAGGTAGCCACAAAATGTTTGAGAAAAACCAGAATGCAGTGATCAACAGAGTTTTCGACAGAGATGATGCTCCTGCAAAAAGACCCGTTACAGCTTAATTTAAATAATAATCAATTAAAAAATAAAAAATACTCGATATGTCAGTTTTAGAAATGAAAGTTCCTTCACCGGGCGAATCAATTACAGAAGTTGAAATTGCAACTTGGCTTGTAAAAGATGGTGATTATGTAGAAAAAGATCAACCTATCGCCGAAGTGGATTCAGATAAAGCAACTCTTGAATTGCCTGCAGAACAAAGTGGTGTAATCACTTTAAAAGCAGAAGAAGGTGATGTGGTACAAGTAGGTCAGGTAGTTTGTTTAATTGATATGGATGCTAAAAAGCCGGAAGGTGCTGCACCTGCTGCTGAAGCTCCAAAACAGGAAGAAGCTCCGAAAGCTGCTGAACCTGCTAAACAGGAAGCTCCAAAACCTGCTGCGCCGGTAGCTGCACCACAAACTTATGCAACAGGAGCTCCATCTCCGGCTGCTAAGAAAATCCTTGATGAAAAAGGAATGGATGCTGCTCAGGTTTCAGGAACAGGAAGAGACGGAAGAATTACTAAAACTGATGCTGAATTAGCAGCAGTACCAGCATTAGGAGGAAGCCCTCTTACTGCAACAGGTTCAAGATCTACTACGACTACTAAACTTTCAGTTTTAAGAAGAAAAATTGCTCAGAGATTAGTTTCTGTGAAGAATGAGACAGCGATGTTAACTACTTTCAACGAAGTTGACATGTCTGAAATCTTCAGATTGAGAAAACTATATAAAGAAGAATTTGCTCAGAAACACGGAGTGGGACTTGGTTTCATGTCTTTCTTCACAAAGGCTGTTACAAGAGCATTGCAAATGTATCCTGATGTAAACGCATCTATCGATGGTGATTTCAAAGTAAACTATGATTTCTGCGATATTTCAATTGCGGTTTCAGGTCCTAAAGGATTAATGGTTCCTGTATTGAGAAATGCAGAAAACATGTCTTTCAGCGCTGTTGAAGCAAACATCAAAGATCTTGCTACTAAAGTAAGAGATGGTAAAATTACAGTTGACGAAATGACTGGTGGTACTTTCACCATTACAAACGGTGGTACTTTCGGATCTATGATGTCTACACCAATCATCAACCCTCCGCAATCTGCAATCTTAGGAATGCACAACATCATCCAGAGACCGGTTGCTGTTGACGGACAGGTAGTAATCAGACCAATGATGTATGTAGCTATGTCTTATGACCACAGAATTATCGATGGTAAAGAATCTGTAGGATTCCTTGTAGCGGTAAAAGAAGGTATCGACAACCCTGTTGAAATTCTAATGGGTGGTGACGAAAGAAAAGGCCTTGGATTATAGTTTTTAATAAAATTATAACATAATATATGATCTCGCCTTAAAAAAGGCGAGATTTTTGTATTTATTAAGAAAATACTACATGATGTTTTCAAAAATGACTTCCAATATCAAAGTTTCAGTAATACCTGAATATGATAGTAAAAACAGTTATCCTTCCGAAAACCGTTACGTTTTTAAATACAATATCACGATAGAAAATGACGGAAGCTTTCCTATCAAAGTATTGAAAAGAAAATGGTTGATTTTTGATGTGGGATTCGGGTACACAGAAATTATAGGCGACGGAGTGATCGGATTGACTCCCGAGATAGGAACCAATGAAAATTTTGCTTATTTTTCCAATGTGATGCTTCGTTCCGGAGTAGGAAATATGAGCGGAAAATACCTGGTTAAAAACATGGAGACACAGGAAACTTTTGAAATTGATATTCCAAAATTCAATCTGTTGTCTGAAGTGTTGAGTAATTAATAATAGATGTCCTGTCAGAAAGTACAAGTTTTTACAAAGAACCCGGGTTCTATTGTTTGTAGATAACTAAAGCTTTTTAATTTTTGCTTTCATATACTCATTTACTTCATCATTACTGGTGAGGAAGAGTTTTTCAAATGCCAGTAAAGATATTTTGGCACATACCTCCGCATCAGCTCCTGCTCTGTGATGGGTAAAATCAATTTGATGATATTCTGCTAATGGCTTCAGCCCATATTTCGGAAGATAATTCCATGATTTTTTTGCAAGCTGAATACTGCAAAGATAGTTCAAGTTGGGAGTAAACATTCCGTAATGCTGCAGGCATCCCCTTAAAACAGAGGCGTCAAACCCTGCATTATGAGCAATCATAAGACTTCCGTACATCATATCCTGAGCTTCATACCATATTTCATCAAAGGTAGGGGCGTCTTTTACATCCTCCGGCTGAATTCCATGCACCGCAACGTTGAATTTACTGAAATAGGGAAAACTCGGAGGTTTTATCAGCCAGGTCTTTGTTTCTACAATTTTAGAATCCTGTACGATACAAATCCCCATCTCACACGCTGAACTTTTCTCGTGTGTTGCCGTTTCAAAATCTATTGCACAAAAATCCATTGTCTTAAAATTATAATTTATTGCGGGGTTGTCTTTTGTTGCTGGTTCTCTGGTTTAAGGTTCAAAGTTTAAGGTTTAAAGTTTAAAGTTTAAAGTTTAAGGTTAATTAAAGTTATAAATTTTTACTTAATAAATCCTTAGTTCATGATATGTAAGAAAGTCGTAATTTTCAACCAATCCCTAATCCCTAATCTCTATGACCTGCAACCTATAACCTCTCATCTGCCACCTAAAAAATGCTTAAAAATCAGCCATTTTGATTGATAAAAAACCTTCTTCTGATGGCTTTGACGAAGTTTCCAAGTTCCCGGAATGTGACCATAAAACGCAAAGTGAGCTCTCAATACAGCCCACAGGTGGGAAATGCCATACTTAATTCCAAAATACACTCCGGCAATGCCATCTAAACATAATCTGAAAAAAATCACCCAGATTACCTGTGAAAAGGGAAGATTTTTAAGCAGCATAGAAAGATTGTTTCTCATATTTAAATAAGTCTTCTGTGCACTCTGCTTGTTGAGCGTTCCACCGCCTACATGATAAACTTTGGAGTTTCCTGTATAATAAATCTTTTTTCCTGAATTAATAAGCCTCCAGCAAAGATCAATTTCCTCCTGGTGAGCAAAAAATCTGGCATCAAAACCATTCTGCTCCCAAAAATCTTTTGAACGGATAAAAAAGCAGCATCCTGATGCCCAGAAGATCTCCGTTTCGTCATTATACTGGCCTTTATCTTCTTCCAGGTCATCGAAAACCCTTCCCCTGCAATATGGATATCCAAGGTTGTCAATCAATCCGCCGGCAGCTCCGGCAAATTCGAAATAACTTCTGTTATGAAAAGATAAAATTTTGGGCTGTACTGCGGATATAGCTGGATTGTTTTCTAACAATTCCAACACAGGTTCTGTCCAGTTCTCAGTAACTTCTACGTCGGAATTGAGAAGACAGTAATATTCATGTCTGATGGATTTCAGTCCTTCATTATAGCCGCCTGCAAACCCATAGTTCTTATCATTTTTAATAATATGTACTGTGGGAAAATTCTTTTGTAGAAACTCAACAGAATCATCCGTAGAAAGATTGTCTATCACATAGATGTCCGCATTCTGAGAAAATTGAACTACACCCGGAAGAAATTTCTCAAGCCAGTTTCTGCCATTCCAGTTTAAGATGGCAATTGCCAGTTTTTTCTGCATGTCAACCTATTTTTTTTCGGAATCAAAATTTTTGATAGAGTCCTGATATTTCCATTTTCTATGTGACCAAAGGTAGTTGTCAGGATGTTTATGTAAAGTGTTTTCCAGTAATTTATGAAATTTTCTCACGACCTCATTTTCTGTAAACTTTTCACCATCCGGATATATTCTGTGATAATTAACCTGATAATAACCCCGTTTTACCTTTTTCATTTCACAATAGATGAACACAAGGTCCATTCTTGTGGCAAGCCTGTCATAGCCTATAAAAGCAGGAGTACGTTGATTTAGAAATTCTAATCCGTAAGTGACATGAGCGTGGTGAGGCGTTTGGTCAGCGACAAACATATACGCTGAGTCACCGTTGTTTTTAGATCTGAAAATATTCAGAATAACCTCATTGGCTTCCAATGCTTCGTTTCCAAATTTGTTCCGGACTTTCTTCATCTGATTTTCCCAGAAATCACTGTTTACTTTTCTGTAAACGGGATGGCAGTGTGCCTGAGGAATAATTCTTGCCAGTGCATTGATCCATTCCCAATTGAAAACATGACCTGCCAAAAGAATAATATTTTTACCTTCTTCTTTAGCTTCGTGAAATAAATGCTGATTGATGTGCTGCATTCTCACTCTGGATTCTGTTTCAGAAATGCTGAAAGATTTAATCGTTTCTACCAGATAATCTGAAAAATTAAGGTAGAATTTCTTTCGGATCTTTTTAATTTCTTCTTCAGATTTATCCGGAAAAGAGTTTCTAAGGTTTTGAGTAATAACCTCTTTTCTGTATCCCACAATATAATAATTCAGGAAGAAGATAACATCCGAAAAAACATAGAGTATTTTCAGCGGAAGCTTTGAGATCAGGAATAATATTTTGATTAGAAAATTCATAAAACACGCAAATTTAGTGATAATAAAATTATGGTTCTATTTTTGCTGAGGGATATATGTTATTTTTTTTACTTTTATATTATGAAAAAATTGATAATATTCGCTTCTCTGGGATTAAGTGCTTTTGCTTTTTCACAAGAAGTAAAGAATTCGCCTGATAACGGAAAACAAAAAACAGCTCTTATAGTGCCTGCAGAACAGGCAAAATTAGAGGCTCAGAAAAAGGCAGCTGAAGAAAAGGCTAAGCTTCCTAAACCTTATGACCCAAAAGCAGATGCTCAGGCTGATATTAATAAACTGGTTGCTCAAGCTAAGAAAGAAGGAAAGAATGTGATGATCCAGGCTGGTGGAAACTGGTGTATCTGGTGTCTTCGTTTTAATAATTACGTACAGACTACTCCTGAACTGAAGGAATTAGTAGATAAGAATTATGTATACTACCATCTGAACTTTTCTCCGGACAATAAGAATGAAAAGGTTTTTGCCCAGTATGGAAATCCGGGTGAAAAATTTGGTTATCCTGTTTTTATCGTTTTGGATAAGGATGGGAAAATGATTAAGGTTCAGCAAAGTGATGTTCTGGAAGAAGGAAAAGGGTACAGTAAAGAAAAAGTAAAAGAATTCTTTACTACCTGGGCCCCAAAGAAAGGATAAAAATATAAAACTGCTTCAGAAATGAGGCAGTTTTTATTTTTATGCATTGATTTATAGATATGTTATAATACAAATAGTTAAATCTGTACAAATATAACCTTCAGCATTACATTAATTTCTTTATCCAGCTTAATTTTTTCTCTGAATAAGGCGGATATTTGATATTCGGTTCTCCCCAGGTTGCTTTTTCAAGAACTGCTTTTGGGTGTGAAAAGGTTTCGAAACCATATTTTCCATGATAATTCCCAATTCCTGAATTGCCTACGCCTCCAAAAGGAAGATGATCATTGCTTAAATGCATCACGGTGTCATTGATACAGCCTCCTCCAAACGACAATTTACGGGTGAAGTTTTCTTTTTCTTCCGAATCATTGGTAAAAAGATAAGCGGCCAGCGGTTTTTCAAGTTCTAAAACAGAATTAAGAGCTGCATTGTAATTTTGAAAACTGATGACAGGCAGGAGAGGTCCGAAAATTTCTTCCTGCATAATGTCATCATTCCAGTCTATATGATTCAGAATAGTGGGTTCTATATAGAGTTTTTCTTCATCAAAATTTCCTCCTGAATAGATTTTTTCTTTATTGATAAGATGTATAAGGCGCTGAAAATTCCTTTGGTTGATAATTCTTGTGTATTGTTCAGAATCCTGACTATATTTGAATTCTTTGATGTATTTTCTCAACATTTCCAGAAACTGTTCCTGAATAGTTTCTTCCACTAACAGATAATCTGGAGCTACACACGTTTGTCCGGCATTGAGGAATTTTCCCCACACAATTCTTTTGGCAGCCATTTCGAGATTGGCATTTTTTGTAACAATAGCCGGAGATTTTCCACCCAGTTCCAGGGTTACAGGGGTTAGATGCTCTGCAGCTGCCTTGTAAACAATCTTTCCGACTTTCGTGCTTCCGGTAAAGAATATTTTATCAAACCTTAGTTTTAAAAGAGCTGTGGTTTCATCAATACCACCTTCATACACATACAGGTATTCAGGCGGAAAGTTTTCATTAATGATTGCTGCCATTGCTTTCATTGTATTCTCTGCTATTTCACTAGGCTTCAGAATACAGCAGTTTCCGGCAGCCATTGCTGCAATAATGGGAGAAAGTGATAGCTGATAAGGATAATTCCAGGCTCCGATGACGAGTACACAGCCAAGCGGGTCAGCGTAAATTTTACTGCTTCCCAGTTGGTTGACAAGATTGGTTCTGACTTTTTTAGGCTTTGAAAGGGATTTTAAATTTTTGATATAATAATTAATATCATTCAGAATAAAAGACAATTCTGTGGTGAAGGTGTCAAATTTTGATTTTCCAAAATCCTTGTTAATAGCCTCATACAGCATATTTTCATGAAAAATAATAAGGTTTTTAAGCTTTTCAAGATACATTTTCCGGAAAGCAAGGCTTTTGGTTTGTTGTGTTTTGAAAAAATCTCTTTGCTTCAGTAGGATACTCTCAATTTCCATCGGTGACTTTTATAATATTGAACGTTCTTATTTTCAGGATCGTATAGGTTGGAAATTTATTAATAATAATTAAATATCGATCTAAATAAAATCATTTTATATTATTTTTTAATTAATTTAATGATAAATATTATAAAAATCATTATTTGGTGATAAAAATTTTGTAGTTTTATTTATATTAAATTTAAGGATGAGAAAGTTACTCTATTTATTCCCTTTATTTTTTTATTATTTCAGTTACGCACAATGTACAGGCTGCGGTGTTCAAAACCCTACCGATCCCAATTATCATTTTCCTGATAATACAACAGTCTGCTTTACTTCCGATATGACATTCAATAATCCGACGTTCGGGACAAATGCTAAGATTTGTATTGCTTCCGGTGTTACCTTGCAGTTTCAGAATAGTATAAGCGGAGCGGCAAATGCTCCTGTAAGCCTTGAAGTGCATGGAACACTCAATTTTAATCAGACCATAACGAGTGTTGCTAATCTCAACGTTCATGTTTATAATACCGGGAATATAGCAGTAGGTGGAGGGAATGGAAATCTCACCATAGACGGACAGATCAATGAAATTGTCAATGAAGGACTTATAGAAATGGGAGTTTTGCAATTAGGGGATAATTCCACCAATAAGATTGATAATTTTGGAAATCTGAATATTAACGGCAACCTGAATATGAGCAGCTCTGCTACCACTTTATTCCGGAACGAAGGAGGCGGATTGATATTTATTGGTGGTAATTACGGGAATAACGAACAGAGTGTGTATGTCAATTGTGGAACCATTATCTCTCAGAACGGATTTAATATTAATGGCGGTAAAATTATCAATACTGGAATTTTTACAGTTGGGGGAGATATTAATTTGTCCGGAAGCAGCAGCGAAATTTTTAATTTTGGACTTTTTACCTCTACGGGAAATATCAATAATGCCCCTGCTGATGCTGTTATTTATAATGAAGGAGAACTGGCGCTGAACCAGTATCAAGGGGGAAATGCTGCCATTCAGGGACCTGCTTCATCCACAAAAAAAGGATATATAGTGTTGCAAAATCCTATTCAGGTGGGAAATGTGGCTGTGGGGCCCAATCTTGATTTCAGAAGAACAACAGGTGTTTCTGACCCAGGCACGGTTTTCATGAACAGTAATCCAAGTTTTCTGACGAATGTTACCTATGATTGCGCTTCTACCAACAGCTGTAGTGCGCCTCTGATCATTAATCCCGGATTTTGTCCCGCCATTAATGGAGATTTTCCTCCAATGGCAGTAGATGATACCTATACTATTGCTGCAGGAGGATCTTCTGTGGGAATTGTACTGGATAACGACTTTGAAACGTATGGCGGAGCACAGGCAACCCTTTCCAATGTTATTTTATCTCAGGTATCCACCTCAAATCCCAATATTTCATTGAATATTACGGATGGACATATTCTGGTAGCTCCGGGAACTCCTCCAGGCAATTATACTTTAGTCTATCAGATCTGTCAGACCGCTTCCCCGTCAAATTGTGACACGGCAACGGTAACTGTTACGATTCAAGGGACTGTACCTTGTTATAAACCTGCAGTTACAGCAGGAACTGTTCTTTCTACGGATTTTGGAATTACTTCATTAAGCAGGGCAGATAAAGGAGGAAACAACTGGCCGGGTGTACGAAAAGGAGCGTGGGCTGTACTGGAATCAAAAAATAAAGGTTTTGTTCTTAACAGACTTACTGATGCTCAGGTAGCAGCCATTCCACAGGCAGATCTTAAAGAAGGAATGATGGTTTACAATACCACACAAAATTGTCTGCAGGTTAATACTGACGGAACAGCTGCAGGCTGGAAATGTTTCAATACCCAAACCTGCCCGGATTAACCAAAAACTGAATAGTTATGAAAAAAATATCCTTAATCATTATAATAACAGCTTCCGGAATTTTGAATGCACAGGTTGCTTTAGGGAAAACTGTTTTAGAATCAGCTTCATCATCTATTGAATTCGGGAGTGAGAACCGTGGGCTTGTTCTTCCCTGGGTAACTAATACCTCGGACATTCAGAATCCTGTGAATGGTACTCTGGTTTTTGATACTTCGGATATGAAGGTGAAAGTGTATCAGAATAACCTTTGGAAAGATCTTTCCGTAGATACAACAGGTATTGCTGATACAAGTCTGCAGGATAGTCTGGCAGATCAGCCTGATGCAAAAGTTTCCGTAGGAACACCATCTTCCGTTTCAGGAATTCTGGTGCTCGAGGATAATAATAAAGCCATGATTTTACCGAAAGTAGCTTCTCCTCATCTCAATATTATTTCTCCTGCAGCCGGCATGATGGTTTATGATACCCAGAAAAAGCAATTAGCAGTTTTCAATGGAACTGTGTGGTCTTTTTGGGGCGAGTAATTCTACATAATATTTCGTACCGCTATTTTTACAGGATGATACAACAGCAGCCCAATTGCAGTAATAAGAGCCAGCCAGAACAGACCCGTGAAAATTTCCATATTGGAAAGTAGAATTGACTGAGCTGTTATTTTAGCTTTAAAAGCACCGGCTGTCATGGATAAAGAATCGTTAACCGGTAGTTTGGAAATATTGGCTCCAAAGATTTGACTCCACTGATTATAGAAGACAGGATTCGTATCTGTGAGATTAGCGCTAAGACTGTCGGAATGTTTTAGTGTTAAAAATAACATCAGATTTTGCATCAAAGCATAACCGATAGCGGTTGTCCAGAAACGGGTGGTTGTTCCCAGCGCAGTAGCATTGGACACATATTCTTCCGGTGTTCCTGAAATTAAAAAGAAAACAAGCGGCGTAAATAATAATCCCTGAGCGACTCCCTGCAGAAATAAGGGCGGACAGATGGTAGAAAGGGTAGTATCAGGATAAAAAGTATAGGTAAACCAGGCACAATCTATGGCCAGTAAAAGAAATCCTGTAAAGAAAACAATCCTTGAGGAAATTCCCCGAACCAGACAGATTCCTGATAACAAAATACCCAAAAGAGTTCCTGCCACATTCCAGTACTGGATGTTCACAATATAATCCCATGGCCATTTCCATACGGTAGCCATGATGCTGTAGACATTATTCAACCCGGAACGGATCAGATAAAAAATGAAAAACAGGATCATTCCCACAATGACATTTTTGGAACTGAAAACTTCGAAATGGAACAACGGTCTCTTGGAATTTCTTTGTTTCAACATAAATAAGCCTCCGGAAAGAAGAAATATAAACAGACACATGATAATGGTATCAGACTCGAACCACATCAGTCTTTTACCATAAATAATGGCATAGCCGCCAGCCTGCAGGCATACCCAAAGAAGAAACCAGCTTGTAATATCCAATTGATACAAAGGTTTTTTAGGAAAAAACCGGTTTCTGTTGAACAGAGCAATACCGATGATCAATACAAACACATGGAAGTAGACCATCATCAGAACCATATGTTGGAAATCATAATCTTCAATACTTGATTTTAACAGGGAAGTCGTAATAGTTCCTCCGGTCAGCATAATCGTATACATAAAAAGATATGCTAAGACTTTGGCGTGCTTTGTTTTTAATTCTGCGATAATTAAAGGCAGGAAAATGGCACCTTCCAACAAACCGAAAATTCCTTCCAAAAACCGGATCACCAATATAACATGATAATCATTGGTGACTGATAAAATATAAAGAATAATCACCGAAATCGAGGCCATCAGCAAAACATAGTATTTCACGCTGAAATAGGCCATAAACCTCTGTAATACTAAAAGGGTAACCACAAATGTCCCGTACATCAAAATCATTAAATACTGGATGTCATCTGAATCTACATCCATAAAAGAAGATGTGAAGGCGCTGTTAGAATGTAAAAGCGACAACAACATCAGGTGGGGAAACAATGCCAGTATAAGAAGTGGCAGTTTCAGCCATTGTGGTACCCATTTATGATAAACTGAATTGTGCTGCATAATTTTTAGAAGCATTAAGCTAAAAAACAAAATAGCAAATTGCTATTGAGTTGTGTTTGAAAAACGCGAAAAGACAAGGGCAAAAGGGTGTAAAAGTAAAAGGTAAAACGGCCAATATGCTTGAAGAAAAAATTGGCAGATTTGCTATTTTGCGGTTTGCCTTTTCGCTAAAAAAATAATTTAATTTGAAAATTTGAAATTGGGAGAATTTGAAAATTAAATTAAACCGAATATTTTATACACTAATACTCTAATACTCTCAAACACTCCCACTCTCAAACTTAAATCTTCTTCGCGCTCACCAGAACATTCATTCCGGAAAGCAGCTTTTCATTGTTTTTGTTATTATCCAGAATAATTTTTACAGGAAATCTTTGTTCTATTTTCACAAAATTTCCGGTGGCATTATCCGGTTTTACCAAAGAAAACTGAGAACCTGATGCAGGAGAAACGGAAAGAATTTTCCCTTTAAACTCAACATCGGGATAAGCATCCGCAGTAATAATTACTTCCTTGCTCTGATCAATCTGTCCAAGTTGTGTTTCTTTGTAATTGGCAATGATCCATTTCTCTTTGCTGACTATCTGTACCAAGGCCTGGCCTTCTTTAATCAACTGCCCTTCCTGAATGGTCTTCTTTCCTACCCATCCGTCATAAGGAGCAGTAATTACGGTATAAGAAAGATAAAGCTTAGCATTGTTAAGACTGGCAGAACTCTGCTGGATCTGGCTTTTTACAGGGGCTACTTTCGTTTGTTGTTCGTTCGCTCCGGCTTTTACGGCATTTTTCTGTTGTTCCAATGCTAAAAGATTGGCTTTTGACTGTTCATAAGAAGCCTTTACATTCTCAAATTCCTGTTCGGTAGCAGCATCTTCTGCCAAAAGGTTTTTATATCTTTTAAAATCCTGCTCCGTTCTCCAGATATCAATTTTTGCAGAGGCAATTTTAGCATCAATAATCTTTGTATCACTTTCTTTGGTGCTGACACCGCTTTCAATGGTGCTGATGGTTGCTGTGTTAGCGTGAAGATTGGCCTCAGCCATCTGTACCTGATTCACAAACTCTCTGTTGTCAATGACGATTAATGTATCACCTTTATGTACAAACTGGTTTTCGTTAAACCGTATCGTTTTGATGAAACCTGATACCTTGCTGGATACAGGCGTAATATATTGCTCGATCTGTGCATCATTGGTTGTCACATTCTTTCTCGAAAAAAGATAAAAACTGATCATTCCCGTGATTCCGCTGATGATTAGAATCCAGGCCAGTAAAGTAATGGACTTGTTGATTCTTTTTTCCTTTTGTGTCAGTTGTTTCTGTGCCATAGTTTTTATAAGTTTCCAATCGTATATTGGAGTTGGTAGTATTTAAGTTGTCTGTTAATTTTAACGGAAATAAGATTAGATTCAGCTTCCAGATAAGCATTGTCTGCGTCTATCAGTTCTGTGATAAGACTTAGCTTATTGGCATATTTTGTTCTTACAATGCGGTAGTTTTCCTTAGCCTGTTTAATCGCTTCTTCAGCAATTTTTACCTTCTGGTCTGTCTCTTCAAACTTTTTATAAGCCTCATAAACATTGTGTCTTACATTTTCCTCGTTTTCTTCAATCTGAAGTTTGGCAAGATCAATATTTTCCCGTGCTTCCTGCATTCTGTATTTATTTTTGTACAGATTCTCGATAGGATAGGTAAGATTTACCCCCACCATTCCCAAACGATACGCATAAGGTTCCGGAGGGAAAAACATCATGTTCGGATACTTTAAAAAATATTCTCCGCCAGCGGTAATTTTGGGTAAATAATTCGCTTTGGTAATCTTTTGATCGAGCTCCTTAAGAGAAAGATTCTTATGGGTGATTTCAACAGACTCATTTTTGTTTAAGGCTGTTTCTGTAAGCTCATCAACATAAGGAATGGCAGCATTGTCTGAAATAAGATCTTCTGTATTGACGTGCATTTCCTGATTTTCCGGAAGCGAAAGAATTGTTTTCAGTTTGTGCTCTGCAATCTGAATATCGTTATCCAGTTCCGTCCAGCTCATTTTATGATTGGAAAGTTGTAAAGAAGTTCTTAAGACTTCATTGACAGTTACAACACCATTAGCTTTCAATGCTTTTACCTGCTTGATATTGACGGAATCTTCCTTCATTTTATCATTAATAAGACTCTGCTGCTCTTTTAAATGATGGATCTGTAGAAAAGCCGTAATGATGGTCATTTTAAGCTGTCTCTCATCGAGATGGGTTTTTAAAGCAGAAATTTCAGTGTCAATAGCCGCTTTCCTTTCTGTATTTTTGATTTTCCCTCCCATATAAACCGGGATCGATGCTGATAATGTAAAATCATACATTCCATTGATTACATCATACTTGGTGGCTTTATTAAATACACCATTCTGATGCTGGAAAAGGTTAGTTACCTGATTATAGCTTGTATGAAATTCAATGTCCGGGAGTTTCTCCATCTTGAGATCTTTCTCTTTGGTCACGGACATTTCCTGTTTCAGATGACTGATCTGTATGTTTTTGTTGTTTTTCAAACCAATCTCTACAGCTTGCTGTAGGCCGAGATGCTGGTAATCGATCATCTGTGAATGTAAAAAACTGCTCAATAATAAGCACAACGCAATGCACATATACCGGCATGCGTTCAATATGATATTCATAAATTAATTAAAGGATTTTTGCTAAAATGATTTTGATGCAGCAAAGTTACGATGAGATGCTACAGACCCTATTTGTGAAAACAGAAAAATATTTGCTCATTTACGCCAATTTAAAAATTCTTCTTACCTTTAGAGTATGAACGACAGCCATTTTAAAGCGGTAGAAGAAGATGATGCCGAATTTTACATCTATCATGTGCTCACAGGAAATGTTACCACAGAGATTCATTATCACAGTTCAGCACAATTAGTCTATGCAGAAGGCGGTATTGTGCATGTTTTCACGGATCAGAAACACTGGTATCTTCCTGCCAGATGCTTTATGTGGATTCCTGCCGGTACACCGCATTATATTTTTTCAACCAGCCCCAAGGTTGATTTGTATAACTTTTATTTTAAGAAAGAAGAAAATGAAAGTGGCTTTTTTGATGAAATCAATATTTATTCTGTCAATAATCTCCTTCGTGAGATGATTTTCTTTACTAAAGACTGGGATGGGAAAATCACAAAAAATGATACCTCAAAATATTATTTTCTCAAAGCTCTTAAAGGAGTTTTACAGGAAAAGAAACATAAACATCTGGCATTTCCGATACAGCATCCTTTCCCAAAAGATGAAACATTGCTGAAGATTGCAAGATATATTCATGCTAACCTTGAGAAACCCCTCACAATTGAATCTACGGCAAAAGAATTCGGAATGAGTACAAGAACGCTTTCCAGGAAATTTAAAGAGATTCTGGGCATGAATTACGTTCGCTTTCTGAGAGCGTTACGAATTACCCGTTCCCTTGAACTGATGCTGGAAGGAAAATACAATATGTATGAGATTGCCATGATGGTAGGGTACAACAGCCTTTCGTCTTTCAGTAATATCTTCAAAAAGGTAATCGGAATGGCACCTACGGAGTATCAGCATAAATTGAGAGGGGATAAGTAGTGAGTTTGAGGGTTTGAGGGTTTGAGAGTTTGAGATTCGGGTTACGGGGTGCGAGGTAAGGGTTTATAGTGTGGAAAAAGATTTTCCTACCTGTTCTTACTACAGGGTTGTTAAAAAGATAATTTAGCGAATAATAACAGTTAAGATTTCCTATATTCCCCTTCCTTGAAGGGGTGGATTTTTGCAAAGCAAAAAGACGGGGTAGTTCAATAAAAAAACCACCTCAATAAATTGAAGTGGTCTTGTATTGTGAGAAATTCTCAGTTGCTTATTAAGCTTCTTCAGTTTTAGCTTCTTCTTTTTTAGGAGCTGCTTCCACTGGAGCATCAGATACGATATCAAACTCGTAGTTGTACTCAACATTTCTGTGAAGTCTGATAAGAGCTGCGAATTTACCAGTTCTCTTGATCGTGTTACCAGGAATTTTGATGTATTTTTTCTCTACAGAAACACCAGCTTTTTCTAAAGCAGCAGATAAATCAGCATTGTTGATAGATCCGAATAATTTGTCACCAGCACCTACTTTTGCAGGGATCGTGATAGAAGTTTTCTTCAATTGCTCAACTACAGCGTTAGCAGCAGCGATTAATTTAGCTTCTTCTTCTTTTCTAGCTTCTAATGTAGCTTCTAAAGCAGCTTTGTTTTTAGGTGTAGCTAAAAGAGCAATTCCTTGAGGAATTAAGAAGTTTCTAGCATAACCTGGCTTTACGTTTACTGTATCAAACTCAAGTCCTAAGTTTTCTACGTCTTTTTTTAGGATAATTTCCATTGTTGTTGTCCTTTTATAGATTTTAGGTTGTATCTAAAATCAAGTTAGAATTAATGATGTATTCAGCAACAAAAGAAGAGGAAAAACCTCTTCTCTTATTTATTTTTGTCTTATTTCAATAAGTCAGCTACGTATGGTAGTAAAGCAAGGTGTCTTGCTCTTTTGATAGCAGCAGAAACTTTTCTTTGGTATTTTAAAGAAGTTCCAGTGTATCTTCTTGGTAAAATTTTACCTTGCTCGTTTACAAACTGTAATAAGAAATCAGCATCTTTGTAATCAACGTGCTTAATTCCGTATTTTTTGAATCTACAATATTTCTTTTCAGATTTTGTATTGATATCAAGCGGAGTAAGGAATTTTACTTCTGATTCTCCTCCTGCTGAGGCTTGTTTAGCCATTTCATCTATTGCCATGTCTTGTCTTTTTTAAAAAATAGGGTTAATAATTAAGCTTTAGCTGCTTTTACTTTAGCTCTTCTTGTTACAGCGTACTCTACAGCGTGCTTGTCAAGTTTTGTAGTAAGGTAACGGATTACTCTTTCGTCACGCTTAAATGCTAATTCTAAATCAGCAACTACAGTACCTTCTCCTTTAAATTCGATTAAAGTATAGAACCCATTCTTTTTCAATTGAATCGGGTAAGCTAATTTTTTTAATCCCCAGTTTTCTTTAGCAACGATTTCGCAGTTCTTTTCTTTGATTAGATCTACATACTTGTTCACTGCTTCCTCTACCTGTGCCTCAGATAGAACGGGAGTTAAAATGAAAACAGTTTCGTAATTGTTCATAATGTTAAAAAATTTGTTAATTATTTCGAGGTGCAAAAGTAGAAAATATATTTCTTATATGCAAGAGGATTGGTGAAATAGTTGGTAGTTGTTGGTCAGGGAATAAATATGAAATCTATTTTTTGTATTTTAGTGATCTGAAAAACTTTTAATGTATGAAAACTAAATTGTATATCTTGTCATTACTCTTAATGGGCGTTGTTTGCTATTCTCAGGACAAAATTTCCATGAAAAACGGGACTTCACTTGATGTTAAACTTATAGAAATAGGAACTTCCAATATCACTTACAAAGAATTGGATAATTTGGATGGGCCTACTCACGCTATTGATAAATCTGAAGTTTTTCAAATATCATACAATAATGGTAAGACAGATGTTTTAGGGAAATATAAAACGGTTGATGAAGCTAAAGATCTTATCGTTTCCAAAATCAATGAATTTGGGGTTGATCGGGATAGAAGTAGTTTGACGCTGCAGGCTGCATTTGAAGAAAATAATATTAAAATTAATTCAGTGAATGCAAAAGGACGTATTGTAAATGAAGGTGACTTATGGGATATGGCCAAAGTTGTAGCGTTTCATAATATTTCTAAAAGGAAGGATAATGTATTCTTTTTAAATATTGTAACGTACAAAATAAAGAATACCGAAAAGGAATTAAGCAAACTGGTCATTAAAATGACAAACTATGAAGCTGCCGAAAGTGTACTGGAAGCTATGAAAGATTTAAAAATTATGTTGAAAAAAGAGTAAATTTCTTTAATCCTTTTCTCTCAACTCCGTTAAAAAATTCACCTTCAAAACATCATACAAAGAATGTCTGCTTACCAGGATGGAAGCAATAGAAGAAACCATTCCGGCAAGCATAAGGTGGAATATCAATGAATGTCTGTCTGTCATTTCCAGCACAATAATCGCTGAAGTAAACGGGGCTCTTGTAATTCCGGTAAGGAAAGCAACCATTCCGCCCAGAATCACCACATTGGTTTCGTTGGGTGTTAAATGAATAATTCCTGAAATAACAGAACCTATACTTGCTCCCGCAGTAAGAGCCGGAGCAAAAATTCCGCCGGCACCTCCGGAAGTAAAGGAAAGGGCAGGACCCAGCATTCTCAGAATGGGAACATACCAGTCTTCATGCTTGTCTTTGGTAAAAAGAACCCGCTCCATGATTTCTTTTCCTGATCCCAGAACTTCTCTGTTGATGAAATAAGCGATGGAAGCAATAATTAAGGCACAAATGATCAGAAAGACCACGTTGGCTTTATCTGTTTTCAGTTTTTTCTTCTTCCAGCTATTGATTGTAAGCATGGTGACGGATAGCTGGCTTGCCAGAATGCCGGCAGTGGCAGCTACCAGTATAATAGGAAACATCATCATTAAAGAAACATCATTGGTTTTAGGATAGCCGAGATATAAATAAGATCCCGCTAATGTTTGAGCGGTAAGACCTGCAATGATTACTGCTGTAAATAAGGCTGTTTTGAAGTAATTAATATGAGTTTTTGACAGCTCTTCCACAGCGAAAACAATTCCTCCCAACGGAGTATTGAACGCTGCTGCAAGTCCTGCTGCCGCTCCTGTCATAATCATATTTTTTTTGGAAATCTTTGGCCACCATTCGGGAAGGTATTCATTCACTTTTCTGAAAACAGAGCCGGCAATCTGAATGGTAGGTCCTTCACGTCCTACAGCACCTCCTCCGATGGCCAGAATAACGGAGGAAAGGATTTTGAAAAATATAATCTTAATACTTAAAAGATTCCGGATTTTCCTATGTTCTTTCGGATTGGCCAGTTCTACAGCCGCCATCACCTGAGGAATCCCGCTTCCTTTGGCATTCGGCGCAAATTCTTTCACCAGCCACCAGGAAAGTACAAATCCAACAGGTGCAATAATAAAGATCATCCATGCGTGCCAGTCGAAAATGAAATTCATCAGATGTTCGCCCCATGCAAATACCTGTGCGTACATCACAGCAAAAAAGCCTGTAATTACAGATCCTATCCAAAAGGGAATGGCCTGAAGCAGATTATGCTTCAGCTGTTCGTTCCGGATATTATCGAAGGAATTTTTGAGGGATCTTTTTATGAGGACGAAAATTTTCAGCATTTGTCAGTTTAGAGATGTAAAAATACGTGATCTTCTATAATATAATGAGTATCTATTTCAAATAATATTTGTTTTAAAATTAATACTAATACCTTAAACTTCCAAAAAATATTTAAGTGTTAAATTATCAAATTAATAAATAAAAATTGTTTTTATTGAATTTTTATTGTTTGTTTTGTTTGTTTTTTAATCTTATGAGTTTTTATGAGTCTAATTAATAAAAACAAAAAAAACCTCCGATTACATCGAAGGTTTAGTATTTAAAATCAGCAAAAATTACTTATTACTGATTCTCATTACTTATATTTCTGTGTTCAGATCCCAGTTTTCAAGGTAGTCGTGAACGTGCTTCAGCATCATTCCTCCCAGAGAACCGTCTACCACTCTGTGATCATAAGAGTGAGACATAAACATTAAGTTTCTGATAGCAATTACGTCTCCGTCAGCTGTTTCAAGAACTGCAGGTTTCTTAACGATTGCTCCGATGGCTAAAATAGCTACCTGAGGCTGGGGGATGATCGGTGTTCCCATAAGGTTTCCGAAACTTCCTACGTTAGAAATTGTGTACGTAGCCCCTTGAGTATCTTCTGGTCTCAATTTCTTGTTTCTTGCTCTGTAAGCTAAGTCATTGATTGCTTTTGCAAGCCCTGAAAGAGATAACTGATCTGCATTTTTGATCACAGGAACGATAAGGTTTCCGTCCGGAAGGGCAGTAGCCATACCGATGTTGATGTTTTTCTTTTTGATGATGTTTTCACCATTTACAGAAACATTGATCATTGGGAAATCCTGGATTGCCTTCACTACCGCTTTTACGAAAATAGGCATGAAAGTCAGTTTTTCACCTTCACGTTTTTCGAATACAGCTTTGTTTTTATTTCTCCATTTTACGACGTTGGTAACGTCTGTTTCAATGAAAGAAGTAACGTGTGGGGCAATTTGTTTTGCTTTCACCATGTTTTCAGCGATGATTTTTCTCATTCTGTCCATTGGAATGATCTCATCACCTGCACTTACCGGAATAGTAGCTGCCGGAGCTGATACTGCCGGTTGTGGAGCAGAAGCTGTCTGTACCGGAGCGGCCTGCTGAGCTGGCTGGCTTCCTCTGCTGGCAACATAAGCTAATATATCTTCTTTGGTAATTCTTCCTTCCAAACCGCTTCCTTTGATAGATTTCAGTTCAGTTTCAGAAATTTTTTCCTGTTGTGCGATAGATTTTACAAGTGGAGACAGATAAAGATCTCCTGAGAATTCTACGTTTGAAACAGCTACTGTTTGCAATGGCTCTTCAATCGCTTTTAAAGTTTCAGCATCCGGAGCAGCCGTTGGAGTTTCAGTTTTTACTTCTTCTGAAGCTGTACCTTCTCCTTCAATTTCTAAAATAGCAATGGCTTCACCTACTTTTGCAACTTCATCTTTTTGCTTTAAAATTTTTACAATTTTCCCCGAAACTGGTGTCGGTACGTCTGAATCTACTTTATCTGTTGCAATTTCTACTACGGAGTCATCCTCCTTTACGTTATCACCTTCATTGAATAACCAAGTGATAATTGTCGCTTCCATAACACCTTCTCCCATGGAAGGAAGCAATAATTTGTATTCTGCCATTTTTGATTTTTAGATTTTGACAAATATATAAAAAAAATCGGTTTTTTTAAGAAATATATAATCTTAGCTGAATTCGATATAAATATTTTCTCCCACATTCAGTCCAAACAGGCTTTTAGCACCGTTTTTCTTGCTTCCTTTGTAGATGGTAAGCTCCAATAACTGACTATCATTGAAGATCGCTGCAGACTGTCCGTGGAATTCGGTCTCTCTTTTCCAGTCTGAAACAACTTCTGTATGGCTGGAAAATATTCTTGAAAGGCTTAAATTTCTGAATTTTATGGTAAAACTGTTGTAACCTTTACTGATGTTCTCAAAAAAATCTTTATTGATATTTGATATTATATTTCCGAAATTATCAATATAGGTCACTTCACCAATAATCATCCCTTCCGATTCATTATAAACCGCCCGCGGGAACATCAGCTGTTTTGCTGTGCTGATTTTTCTTCCTATCACTTCAGGAAGTCCGCCATTGGCAAGATGCACTGCTGCAGGAACAAAAATGTCCGTAGAAGTAAAGTTGATAACGTCGTCAAAACGATTGTTCAGCGTAAGTTCGTAGATGGCTTCCGGTTTTATATCAAAAAATATAAGGCTCAAAAGGCCGTTGTCTGCCGCCAGGAAGTAAGATCCGTCTGCTTTATAGAGGATATTCTTTCTTGATTTGCTGTAAAAACTGTCTACAGAAAGAATGTGAATGCTTCCTTTGGGAAAATATTTATAAGCATTTCTTACAATATATGAAGTCTGTATAAGATTGAATGCCTGGATTTCGTGGGTGATATCAATAATATTAACCTCAGGGTTTAGAGACAGAATTTTGCCTTTCACAGCAGCAACTCTGTAATCTAAATTTCCGAAATCCGAAGTAAGGGTAATAATTGACATGAGCAATTTATAGAATAGTGTAGTATTGCAAAGTTATTTAAAATAAAAAGAAAGCCCGAAAGATTGTTGAAAAGAATTTGATATAAATTTGAAAAAAAGCTTTAATTTTAAAATCTAAAAATAAAAATACTGCATGTTTGAATTAACATATGATTTGGAAGATATCGATGCGAAAATCTTCTATGGAGTTAATAACCAATATTTCAACTTAATAAAATCAAGCTTTCCAACCATAAAAATTACAGGAAGAGATCATTTTATCTTTGCCATGGGAAATCAGGAAGCTTTAGACATACTGAAGCAAAAACTTGACGATATTGTCAGTTTTATCTCCAAAAACAATTCAATAGGACTGAAAGATGTTGAAAATATATTGAATATTAAAGACGAAAACGAGAAACAGCTGGTATTCGACCAGGATATTATCGTAAAAGGAGTCAACGGCAAAGTAATTAAGGCAAAGACGACCAATCTTAAAAAGCTGGTAAAAGAAACAGAGAAAAAGGACATGGTTTTCGCCATTGGACCTGCAGGGACAGGAAAAACATATACCAGTGTTGCGTTGGCAGCAAGAGCTTTGAGAGATAAAGAAGTAAAAAGAATTATCCTGACCAGACCGGCTGTAGAAGCAGGAGAGAGTCTGGGATTTCTTCCTGGTGACCTTAAAGAAAAGCTGGATCCGTATTTACAACCTTTGTATGATGCGCTTCGTGATATGATTCCCCATGAGAAACTGGAAGGTTTCATGGAGAAGAAAGTGATTGAAGTAGCACCATTGGCCTTCATGAGAGGGCGTACACTGGATGATGCTTTTGTGATTTTGGATGAAGCACAGAACACCACTCATGCTCAGATGAAAATGTTTCTTACCAGAATGGGAATGAATGCCAAGTTCATTATCACGGGAGATCCAAGTCAGATTGACCTTCCGAAAAACCAGCAGTCCGGACTGAAAGAGGCCATGAGAATTTTAAATGGAGTAAAAGAAATAGGATTTGTACACCTTACAGAAGAAGATGTGGTAAGACACCCGGTGGTAAGAAAGATTATCCTTGCTTATAACGAAGAAGAGAAAAGACTAAGAAACGACTAGTAAAATGAGTAAAAGTTTCTGTTAACCTTTTATTAACCTTAAATTAGTTGGTTAAAATTTGTTAATTTGAAAAAAATAGTTAGTTTTGCACACCTTAAATGTAAAACTAACTAAACATGAAAAAACTTTTACTTGTTGCAGCAGTCGCTGCTATGGGAATTTGTGCCAACGCACAGGAATTTCGATTTGGTCCAAAAGCCGGTTTCGCAATGTCTACTATTAAACTAGACGATAAGCAAGATGATCTTGACGGAAGAAAAATGTCTCCTAAATATACTTTCTATATTGGTGGAATGGCTGAGTACAAATTCAATGATAACTTTGCAGTTCAGGGAGAAGTTTTGTATTCACCACTTGGAGCCAAGGAGAAAATTGATGGAGTAAATGCTGGAGGAATGTATTTTGGTGAATCAACTAAAGTAACTTTTGGAACTCTTTTGGTTCCTGTTTCTGCAAAATACTTTATTACAGAAGGGTTCTCTGTAGCTGCAGGTCTTAACGTAGGAATTATCCTTACTGCTAAACAAAAGACTGTGATAGGTTCAGATTTCCTTGACGTAGAAATGGAAGGAGATACCGGTGATGTAGATATTAAAAAAGATATCAAGTCTTTAAATCTTGCCCCTTTCTTAGGGGTTGAATATATGCTGGAAAACGGACTTTTCTTTGATGCAAGATACAGCTTAGGAGTATCCAACCTATCCAATGATAACAGCGGAGGTACAGTAAAGAACAGCTTTGCTCAGGTAGGTGTAGGTTTCAAATTCGGAGGAAATTAATTCTGAAAAATTTACTTTTAAATGATAATAAAAGCAGGACAAATTTTGTCCTGCTTTTCTGTTATAAGACAATTTTATTCTAATGATGAAAATAATTAGTATTTTTGCAGGGTAAAATTTAAACTTAAAAAAATGAAAAAACTACTATTACTAGGTGCTTTTGCACTTTTAGGAGGTGTTGCTCAGGCACAGGAAGGTTTTAAATTGGGTGGACATATTGGTGTTCCTGTATCTGATGCAAGTGATGTATCTTCATTTACATTAGGAGTGGATGCAGCTTATATGTGGAATATTGCCAAAGGTTTCGACCTTGGGGTAACAACAGGATATTCTCATTTCTTTGGAAAAGATAACTTTGATGATTTTGGATTCGTTCCTGTAGCTGTTTCCGGGAAATATAAATTTAAAGGAGCTCCTGTTTTTGTAGGATTAGACCTTGGATATGGTATTTCTACAAAGGATGGGGTAGATGGAGGTTTCTATGCACAGCCTAAATTTGGATACCAGATGTCCAAAGGAGAGTTGTATATCGGATATCAGTCTATCAGTAACACACGTGATTATGGTTGGTACAAACATAATTGGAACGTAGGAGCTGTAAACTTAGGATTTAATTTCTTTTTGAAATAAGAAAAAGCAATTGCATATGAGAACTCCGGCCGAAGGCCGGAGTTTTTTGATTATTTATATAAAGACTTTAGCGATTTTTCTCTCAGTAATTTCTTATAAAGAGGATTTTGAACGGATTGGAAAAAGAAAAAACAACCTCAAATAATAAACGTTTGTTTAAATTTTAAGAGTTAATGGCTTTGAAATAAGCGTTTTAAGTTAATGGGCTTTAGCATTTCACCAGAATTTATGGGCTTTTGCTAAAAAATACAAAATTTAAAAAACTAAATATATTCAGCTCTTGTTGAAAAAAAGTGATTTTTTTATTCATAAAATTGTGAAAAACTTAATAACATCTCTTAACTAGGATTTATTTTTATAAAACCCTATATTTTAGTAATGATATTAATCACATTAACAAATTTTAATATTACTGGGCACCACTGTAAATTTGCCCTCAGAAAGTATTAAAATTTTTTACAATGAAAAAAATATTATTAGCGGGTGCTGTTGCACTTTTTGGTTTATCAAACGCTCAGATTGCTAAAGGAACTACATATTTATCAGGATCTGTTGGTTATTCTCAAAAAGAAACTGACAATGGTAACTATAAAAAAGAAAATTTCAACGTATTACCTACAGTTGGATATTTTGTAAACACTAACTTAGCAATTGGTCTAGGTGTAGGTTACGAAACTGAAAAGACTACAACAACTTCTACTACATATCCTCTACCTAACACAACAACTGTTAGCGAGAATGTAACTAAAAAACCAGCTTTTGTTGTTGCTCCATTCGTAAGAAAATACTGGACTTTATCTGATAAGCTATACATCTTCGGACAGTTAGCAGTGCCAATGCAGTTTGGAAAAACTGAAACTGAAAACAGTTCTGTAACTACTTCTGGAAATACTACAGCTTCTACTTCTACATCTACTGAAGCTAAATATACTCAGATTGGTGTTACTGTGAAGCCAGGTTTAGATTATTTCTTAAACAAAAACTGGTCTATCGAAGCTACTATCGGTGAGTTCGGTTATAACAACTACAAGCCAAAAGATGGTGATGCTACAAACAACTACAACTTCGGATTGAATTTATCTTCTGTAACTTTCGGAGTTAAATATGTATTTGCAAAATAATAAACAAAGCATATAGCAAGAAAGCCCTGAGAAACCCTTAGGGCTTTTTGCTATTCAAAACTAATATAATAATCATGAAAAAAATCATATTGATGGGCGCTGTGATGCTTTTTGGTTTATCAAATGCACAGATTGCAAAAGGGACCTCCTATCTTTCAGGACAGGTAGAATATTATCACAGCGAAAAGAATGAGTTCGAAACCAAAAGAAAAGATGATGTAATCAGAATTCTTCCTACAGCAGGGTATTTCGTTAATAACAACTTAGCAGTAGGGCTTGGTATAGGCTATAAAAGTGCTGTTACAAAATATAACGTAAGTGGTTCCGGATTTTATAATACAATTAAAATTAAAGATACGGATAATGCATTTGTAGTCGCTCCGTTCGTGAGAAAATACTGGACTTTATCGGATAAATTATTCATATTCGGACAATTACAGGTTCCATTGGAATTTGGTAAGGAAAAACTGGATTTTAACAGTGAAGGTGGTGGCGGAGATCCTATACTTTCCGCTCCGTTTACAGAAAAAAATAACTATACCAACATTGGAGTGAATATTAAACCGGGTCTGGACTATTTCCTGACTAAAAGCTGGTCAGTTGAAGCTACAATAGGAGAATTCGGATACAATACTTATAAAAAAGACCTGGAAGGGGCGAAAAGAACTAATGATTACAAATTGGGTATCAATTTAACTTCCGTGACTTTTGGAGTGAAATATGTATTTGCAAAATAGTAAACAAAGCATATAACAATAGGGCCCTGAGATTTTCTCGCGGTTTTTTTGTATTTTTGGAAACACTTTTTTATATAATAACCATGAAAAAACTATTATTAGCAGGTGCATTGGCACTTTTCGGGCTTTCTAATGCTCAAATGACTAAAGGGGACTGGGTGATCAGTGGGAACACCGGTATGGGTTTTAACAACACTACAACTACGGTAAAAGTAGGAGGGAACTCTGTTGACGGACCTAAAGTAAACTCATTTTCAATTACGCCTTCTGTAGGGTATTTTGTTATTGATAAATTAGCAGTTGGTATAGACTTAGGGTATTTTAATACTACTACTAAATATCAAGGTGTTAAATCTACAAATTCTACGTTCTCTGTAATGCCTACAGCTACTTATTATTTTACCAATTCCAGCAAGCTTGTGCCATTTTTAGGGGCAGGTATTGGATATGCATCCAATAAGACGAAATATTCTTTTTATAATAGTAATATCAATAATGAAGGGGTTGATCCTTTATTAATGCAGGATACAGAGAATACTACGGACGGTTTGGCGTGGGGAGTAAAAGGAGGGGTAACTTATATGGCGACTCAGTCTTTAGGAATCAATTTGGGTATTTCCTATGATCAGTTTTCAAATAAAGAAACTATTATGAATACTGATGTTAAAACGAATATTAAAACTTTCGGGGTTAACGTTGGTTTCTCTTATTTTATCAAAGGAAAGGCTCAGAAATCTGATAAATAATCAGCTTATTTAAAGATAAGAAAAACAAAAATCCGACTCTAATTTTGAGTCGGATTTTATATTTTGAATATGTTCTTTTGTTATTTTCCAAACATTCCACCCATTCCAGGCATATTCGGCATTTTACTCATCATCTGCATCATTTGCTTTCCCTGAGGGCCCTGCATCATCTTCATCATTTTACCCATCTGATCAAACTGCTTCATCAATTGATTCACATCTTCAATTTTTCTTCCTGCTCCTTTAGCAATTCTGGCTTTTCTCTGAGTATTGATGATAGAAGGTCTTCTTCTTTCTTCAGGTGTCATAGAATAGATGATGGCTTCAATGTGTTTGAATGCATCATCACTGATTTCTACGTCTTTAATCGCTTTTCCAACCCCAGGAATCATTCCCATCAGATCCTTCATATTACCCATCTTCTTGATCTGGTTGATTTGCTTAAGAAAATCATCAAAACCAAACTCGTTTTTAGCAATTTTTTTGTGAAGTTTTTTAGCTTCTTCCTCGTCAAACTGCTCCTGAGCCCTTTCTACTAAGGAAACAACGTCTCCCATTCCCAGAATTCTGTCCGCCATTCTTTCCGGATAGAAAAGATCCAAAGCTTCCATTTTTTCTCCTGTAGAGATGAACTTGATTGGTTTCTCAACAACAGAACGGATTGTTAAAGCCGCTCCACCACGAGTATCACCATCTAATTTTGTTAAAACAACTCCGTCAAAGTTCAAGGCATCGTTGAATGCTTTTGCTGTATTTACAGCATCCTGACCAGTCATTGAGTCAACTACGAAAAGAGTCTCCTGCGGTTTGATGAAATAATGTACGGATTTGATCTCGTTCATCATCTGCTCATCAATAGCTAGACGACCTGCTGTATCCACGATCACAACATCATGACCGTTTGATTTTGCGAAATTGATCGCGTTTTCAGCAATGGTAGATGGATTGGTAGCGCCTTCTTCAGTATAAACAGGAACTTTGATCTGTCCTCCCAATACTTTCAGCTGGTCAATCGCAGCAGGACGGTAAACGTCACATGCTACCAATAATGGTTTTTTATTTCTTTTTGTCTGTAAATAATTAGCAAGCTTTCCAGAGAAAGTGGTTTTACCAGATCCCTGAAGACCGGCAATAAGGATTACAGTAGGTTTTCCTGAAAGATTGATTCCTTCCTGAGAACCTCCCATCAGGTCTACCAGTTCATCATGAACAATTTTCGTCATCAGCTGTCCCGGAGTAAGGGAAGTAAGAACGTTTTCTCCTAATGCTTTATCCTGAACTCTCTTTGTAAGATCTTTCGCAACTTTATAGTTAACGTCGGCATCTACCAATGCTCTACGGATCTCTTTTACGGTTTCCGCCACATTGATTTCAGTAATTTTTCCTCTACCAGAAATATTGTGTAATGCCTTGTCTAATTTATCCTGTAAACTATTAAACATATTTATTGTAAATTATAGGTTTGCAAAAATAAGGAATTTTTAGGATATCCAAAGTGTTTGAACACGTAATATTATATATACACGTAATATTATTACAAAGAAGAAAAATGATAAATATCAAATCATAGTATAATACGATAGAAAAAGTCTATTTTTGCGATCAATTAAAAAATAGAATGAAAATTAATCCCAATATTCTTGTTGTCGTTTTATTCTTTCTGACCTTCCTGGTGCATTTTTCCCTATGGAAATTTGTTTTTCACCTGGATGAGATAGTGATCATTAAATTTTACCTTTTTCTAAGTGTCATGTTTATGATGATGATCACTCTTATTATCTTAATCAATAGAGTAGCACCGGAATTTTTAGGATTGTCTGTTATTGGTTTGATCCTTTTAAAATTCGGTTTAATGTACTTAATCAGAAAAAAACTGAACTTTGAAGTGATTCCAGGCTACAAATTCCATTTTATCATGCCTTATTTTGTCCTGACAGCACTGCTTACGTACTATGCAATCAAGCTTATTAATCATGATAAAAAACAGTAAAATTATTTATTGAAACTAGAAAAAATATCATATTTTTGCACAACGAAAAAAACCTATCAATGTTTAAGAAATTCGCAGTTTTATTCTACAGTATTTTTGTATTAAACTTAGTGTCTGCACAGCACGGAGAGGCTGCTGCTGGGGCAGCTCCTGCTCAAGAGCTTTCAGAGAAAGACAAAGTAAGCAAAGAAAACAAAGAGTTCATCGATCATCACTTATTGGATGCACATGATTTCACATTGATGGTTGATAAAGAAGGTCACCACATCGGTTTTCCTCTTCCTGTTATTATTTATGATAACGGTTTCCACTCTTTTATGAGTAACAAAGAAGGGTTCATGCATGGGGAGCCTACTGAAGTAGATGGTTCTTTTTATGTATTGCACCACGAGAAAATCTATAAGACTGATGCTGCTGGAACTTTAACACTTGGTGAAGACGGTCATCCTACCAATGTAAAGCCTTTAGATCTTTCTATTACAAAAAGTGTATTGATTATTTTATTAGTGTCAATCTTTATGTTTGTATTGTTTGTTGGAATGGCTAAATCTTATAAGAAGTCAGTAGTTCCTACAGGAGCAGCAAGATTCTTAGAGCCATTAATTATCTTTGTAAGAGACGAAGTTGCTATTCCTAATATCGGGCACAAGTATAAGAGATTCATGGGTTATTTATTAACAGTGTTCTTCTTTATTCTTTTCCTTAACGTTCTTGGATTAATGCCTTTTGGAATCAATGTTACAGGTAATATTACAATGACATTCTTCTTAGCTATCCTTACATATCTGATTACGACATTCTCAGCGAACAAAGATTACTGGAAACATATCTTCTGGATGCCAGGGGTGCCAGTTCCAATGAAACTGATCATGCTTCCAATCGAATTATTAGGAACAATCACTAAACCATTCGCTTTGATGATCCGACTTTTCGCCAACATGACTGCAGGACACATCGTAGTAATGAGTTTGATCGGGCTGATCTATGTATTTAAGAATTTTATCGCAGGTGTTGCATTCCCTTTCCTTACATTGGTGATTTATTTACTTGAAGTATTGGTAGCATTCCTACAGGCTTATATCTTTACAATGTTATCAGCACTGTTTATCGGAATGGCAGTAGAAGAGCACGAACACGAACATCATGCAGCTCACTAATTGAAATTATAAATTAAAGTAAAACAAATTTTTTAAAATTATATATTATGGAAATCCCTAAAATTGTAGGTGCTGGTATCGTAGTACTAGGTGTAGGTATCGGTCTTGGTAAAATCGGAGCTGCTGCTCTTGAAGCTATCGCTAGACAACCTGAGCAATCTGGAAAAATCCAAACAGCTATGCTTATCGCAGCTGCACTTGTAGAAGGTGTTGCGTTTGCTGCTCTATTCGCAGTAAACTAATTAAATTCAAACCATTATCTGTGACGGTTGGTTACAGATAGTGGTTCTTTAAAAAAAGTAATAATTATTTATACATTTATATAATGGAATTAATTCATCAGTTTTCATCAGGACTATTTATTATCCAGTCTGTTATTTTTCTAGCACTATTATTTTTGTTAGGTAAATTCGCTTGGAAGCCTATTTTAAATTCTATCAATGACAGAGAAACATCTATTGTTGACGCTCTTAATCAAGCTAAATTAGCTAGAAAAGAAATGGAAACTTTAAAAGAGGATAACGAAAGAATCATTCGTGAAGCTAAAATCGAAAGAGATGCGATCCTTAAAGAAGCCAGAGAAATTAAAGACAGAATCGTAGGGGAAGCTAAAGATGCTGCTAAAGCTGAAGGAGACAAAATGATCGAAGCTGCTAAACAGACTATCAACGCTGAGAAAAATGCTGCAATGGCAGACATCAAAACTCAAATTGGTACTTTATCTGTAAACATTGCCGAGTCTATCTTGAAGCAAAAGCTAGATAACAGCGAAGCTCAAAACGAATTAGTTCAAAATTATTTAAACAAATCAAACCTTAACTAAGAATGCTTACATCTAAAGTAGCTAAAAGATACGCACAAGGTTTACTTGACTTCACCAACGAAGCTGGGCAAACGGCTACTGTATTTTCAGAAATGAAAGATGTAGTAAAGGTAATGGCTGAATCTAAAGATTTAAACAAGTTTTTCCTTACTCCTTACATCGATTCTAAAAAGAAAATAGAAGTAGCAAACGAAATATTCAAAGGTTTATCTGTTTCTTCTCAAAACCTGATCAGATTGGTTATTAAGCACGGACGTGAAAACCAATTGAAAAATATTGCTCAGGAATTTATCAACAAAGTAGAAGACCTTAGTGGTGTACAAAGAGTAACGCTTACTACGGCAACTCCGCTTTCAAAAGAGAACCTTGACCAGATTTTAAGATCTACAAATCTTGTAAATGCTGATTCAAACTTTGATCTGAAAGTAAATGTTAAGCCTGAAATTCTTGGAGGATATATTCTGAGAGTAGGTGACCAGCAGGTAGATGCGTCTGTGAAGACAAAACTGAACCAAGTTAAAAAAGATTTCCAATTAAATTAAGAAAAACAACCATACAATGGCAGAAATAAATCCGGCAGAAGTATCTGCGATCTTAAAACAGCAATTGGCCAACTTCGATACTCAATCCAACGTTGAGGAAGTAGGTACAGTTTTAACCATCGGTGATGGTATTGCTCGTGTATACGGGTTAGAAAACGTACAATACGGAGAGTTGGTGAAATTTTCTAGTGATGTAGAAGGTATTGTACTTAACCTTGAAGAAGACAACGTGGGGGTTGCTCTACTTGGTGAAAGTAAATTAGTAAAAGAAGGTGATACAGTAAGAAGAACAAACAGAATCTCTTCTATCAAAGTAGGAGAAGGTATGTTAGGAAGAGTAGTAGATACTCTTGGTAACCCAATCGATGGTAAAGGTCCTATTACTGGGGATTTATACGAAATGCCATTGGAAAGAAAGGCTCCTGGAGTTATCTTCAGACAGCCGGTAACTGAGCCTTTACAGTCTGGTATCGTTGCAATTGATGCGATGATTCCTGTAGGAAGAGGGCAAAGAGAGCTTATCATTGGTGACAGACAAACAGGTAAAACTACTGTTGCTATCGATACGATCATCAACCAAAAAGAATTCTTTGATGCTGGTCAGCCAGTATATTGTATATATGTTGCTATCGGTCAGAAAGCTTCTACTGTAGCACAAATCGTTAAAACGCTTTCTGATAAAGGAGCTTTAGCTTATACGGTAATCGTTGCAGCTAACGCATCAGATCCAGTTCCAATGCAGGTGTATTCTGCAATGGCAGGAGCTTCTATCGGTGAGTTCTTCAGAGACACTGGTAGACCGGCGCTTATCGTTTATGATGATTTATCTAAACAAGCTGTTGCTTACCGTGAGCTTTCTCTACTATTGAGAAGACCACCGGGCCGTGAAGCTTACCCTGGAGACGTTTTCTACCTTCACTCAAGACTATTGGAAAGAGCTGCAAAAGTAATCGCTGATGATAACATTGCTAAGCAAATGAATGATTTGCCGGAGTCTCTTAAGCCAATTGTAAAAGGTGGTGGTTCATTAACAGCCCTTCCGATTATCGAAACTCAGGCTGGTGACGTTTCTGCGTATATCCCTACAAACGTAATCTCTATTACAGACGGACAGATCTTCTTGGAGTCTGATCTATTCAACTCAGGGGTTCGTCCTGCAATCAACGTAGGTATCTCTGTATCAAGGGTAGGAGGTAACGCTCAGATCAAATCAATGAAAAAGGTATCTGGTACATTGAAACTTGACCAGGCTCAGTATAAAGAATTGGAAGCGTTTGCTAAGTTCGGTTCTGACCTTGACGCTTCTACTTTAGCAGTAATTTCTAAAGGAGAAAGAAACGTAGAAATCCTTAAGCAGCCGGTAAATGCACCACTTCCTGTAGAAAGTCAGGTAGCTATCGTATATGCCGGAACAGAAAACTTAATGAGAAACGTTCCATTGAACAAGATTAAAGAATTCCAACACGAATACATCGAGTTCCTTAGATCTAAGCACCCGGATACAATGGCTGCTATCAAAGCTGGAAAAATCGATAACGATATTACAGGTGTTCTTAAGCAGGCAGCTAACGATTTAGCTTCTAAATACAACTAAAAAATTCAATGTTTAAGGTTTGAAATATAGCGTTTTAAACCTTAAACTTTAGACCTTAAACTTTGAACCCAAATTAATGGCAAACTTAAAAGAAATACGAGGCAGAATTACGTCAATTTCATCTACGATGCAGATTACACGTGCTATGAAGATGGTTTCCGCAGCGAAACTTAAAAAAGCACAGGATGCAATCGTGATGTTAAGACCTTATTCTGAAAAATTACAGGAGCTTATCCAGAATGTAAATTCTAGCTCTGATCCTGATCAGATTTCTGTATATGCTCAGAAAAGAGAGGTTAAAAGAGTACTATTCATCGCTGTTACTTCAAACAGAGGTCTTGCGGGAGCTTTTAACTCTTCTATCGTAAAAGAGCTTAACCTTCAGTTTCAGAACAACGCTCAGTACGAGATTGAAGTTCTTCCTGTAGGTAAAAAAGTATATGATGCTGTGAGAAAAAGCCGTAAGGTATATACTAATGGAAGTACTGTATATGATAATCTGAACTTTGATGCAGTTGCTCATATCACTGAAGGGGTAATGACAAGCTTCAGAGAAGGTAAATTTGACGAAGTTTATGTTATCTATAACAAATTCGTTAATGCTGCTACTCAGGAAGTTACTACAGAACAGCTTCTTCCTATCTCAATGCCGGAAAATACTGAGCCGCAGGTTGAAACGGATTATATCTTTGAACCTAACAGAGCTGAAATCCTAGATAACCTGATTCCAAAGTCTATCAAAACTCAGGTTTTCAAAGCGATCTTAGATTCAGTAGCATCTGAGCACGGAGCGAGAATGACTGCAATGCATAAAGCAACAGACAATGCTCAGGCTTTAAAGAATGATCTTGTGATCTTCTACAACAAAGCAAGACAGGCTGCAATTACCAACGAAATCCTGGAAATTGTTTCCGGAGCAGAAGCTTTGAAAAATTCATAAAGAATTATTTTACTATACCATAAAAGCACCGAATTTATCGGTGCTTTTATGTTTGTGGAAGGCTGAAACGGATATTTACCGCTTAAAAATATCGTTTCTGTTGAAAAACGAGTCGTTGTTCCAATTATTTTTTTTATTTGAAAATAGCGGTATTTTATTGTGTCACTTTCTGTTCCGAAAATTCCTCCATCGAAATAATCTATCCCGGATTCAGGTTATTTTTATTTTACATATCTTTGTACCTAATAAAATTTATACAATCTCTAAATGGACTCGGACATAGTCAGGCTTTTGCTGGCCTTATTTCTTGTTTTACTCAATGGCTTCTTCGTAGCCGCAGAATTTTCAATTGTTAAAGTTCGTTACTCTCAAATTCAGCTAAAAGCTGCAGAAGGAAACTCTATGGCTAAGCAGGCAGAACATATTATCAAGCATCTTGATGAATATCTTTCCGCTACACAATTAGGAATTACATTAGCATCCCTTGCCCTTGGTTGGGTGGGAGAAAGCGCCTTGCACCACGTGGTTGAAAGCCTCTTTCATTCGTTTAATATAGACTTGACACAAACAACGATTACCACCATTTCAGTGGTGACCAGTTTTGTATTGATTACCATCATGCACATCGTTTTCGGTGAGCTTATTCCAAAATCAATCGCGATCAGAAAATCTGAAGCCACTACAATGGCAACAGCAGTTCCGTTGAGAGTTTTTTACACGATTTTTAAACCGTTTATCTGGTTGATGAATTCCATGTCAAATGGTTTCTTAAGACTTGTGAAAATTCACCCGGCTTCGGAACAGGAAATTCACTCTACAGAAGAACTTCAGCTTTTGGTAAAGCAAAGTGCAGACAGTGGAGAGATAGAAGAAGAGAACTATGAGATCATCAAAAATGCATTTGATTTTACAGATCATTCTGCAAAACAGATCATGGTTCCAAGGCAGAATATTACCTCTATTGATTTTGAAGAAGATATCAATGATATTATCAACAAAATAATGGATAGCGGTTACTCTCGTATTCCAGTTTATATTGATTCTATTGATAATGTGATCGGAATTTTCTACACAAAAGAAATTATAAGAGAATTTGTGAAGAGAAAAGGAGATCTTGATCATGAAGATCTTAAAGACTTAATGCGTGACGCCTTCTTCGTGGTGGAAAGTAAAAAAGTTTCAGACTTACTGAAGACTTTCCAGCTTAAAAAACAGCACATCGCCATTGTTATTGACGAATTTGGTGGAACTGAAGGAATTATTACACTGGAAGATATTCTGGAAGAATTGGTAGGAGAAATTCAGGATGAAGAAGACGATGAAGAAAAAATCGTTGATAAAATAGCGGATAATACCTATTGGGTACAGGCTACACAGCCTTTGGAGGAAATCAATGAATTCCTTCCCAGAAAACTTCCTCTTTCCGAAGAAAGCGAGTACAACTCACTGGCCGGATTTATTCTTTATGAGCTCGAAGAAATCCCTGAAGAAAACCAGGAGTTTGATCTTGCAGACTATCACTTTAAAATTCTGAAAATGAATAACAAGAGTGTTGAACTGGTGGAACTTGTTTATCAGGAACCTAATGCGATTGATAATCTGGCAGACAAAATAGGAGAAGTTTAAAAGAATAAAAATGAATTTTTATAACAGCATAAAAGATTACGAAAATCCAAAACGTCAGTACGAAGAAGAAGTACTTGTTCTGGATGATACGGATGAAGTTTATAAACTGGTACTGCATAACGATGATATCCATACATTTGATTATGTGATAGACTGTCTGATCGAAATATGCAAGCATACGCTGGAACAGGCTGAGCAATGCACAATCCTTGTTCATTACAAAGGCAAATGTACCGTAAAAACAGGCTCAATGGATGTTCTGAAGCCTATGCATGAAAAATTAATTTCGCGCGAATTAACAAGCGAAATCGTATAAAATAAAAAACCGGCAAATGAATTGTCGGTTTTTTTTATTAAATCCCAAAAAGAAAGTTGAGTAATACCAATTAATCATAAAGACCTGCCGGTTTCCGGAATGTATTTTAATCTTTAAATCCTTTAATCTTTTAATTTCTCAATACTCTTACATTGTCATATTTTATCTAAAATAGTATATTTGTACCAACTATAAAGAAACAAAAAAACAATGCTTGTAATAGGAATTGCCGGTGGTACAGGATCCGGCAAAACTACAGTTGTTGATAAGATACTTCAGCAGCTTGATATTGAGGGAATGAATATCCTCTCTCAGGATAATTATTATCACGACAACCAGGGTCTTACATTGACGGAAAGAGAAGCTCTGAACTACGACCATCCGAAATCAATAGACTTTGACTTACTGATAAAACATGTAAAAGCTTTAAAAAACAATGAGCCGATTGAACAGCCGATTTACAGCTTTGTTACACATTCCAGAACAGGAGATCATGTCACTGTAGAACCTAAAAACGTATTGGTAGTAGAAGGAATTCTTGTTTTGACCAACAAAGAATTGCTGAAAGAATTTGATCTGAAGGTATTTGTTCATGCAGATTCTGACGAAAGACTGATCAGGAGGATCAGGAGAGATACCCAGGAAAGGGGAAGAGATCTGAGCGAAGTATTGCACCGTTATCAGACCACATTGAAACCAATGCACCAGGAATTCATCGAGCCGTCTAAAAATGAAGCCGATCTTATTATCCCCAATATGAAACAGAATTCCGTAGCCATTGATTTTTTAACTACTGTTATTAAAAACTCGTTGAAAAAACATTAAAAAATGGAAGAAAACAACCTTATCAAAGACATTCAGCCGAAATCTGAAACATTCAAACTTATCCAGAAATATGTTTTGAACAAGTATACCATTACGATCTGTCTGTTTTTGGTATGGATGATTTTTTTCGATAAAACTTCATTTCTTGTTATTAATGAACTGAATGGTGAGATTCATAAATATGAAGAGCAGCTGGATTATTATAAGAAAGAGTACGAAAAAAATGATGCTTTTTATAAGAAACTGATGAACAACAAGTCAGAAAAAGAAAAATACGCAAGAGAAAATTATTTTATGAAAAAACCGAATGAAGAAATTTTCATTTTGGTGGTAGACAGCACAAAAGTGGCTAAAAAGTAATAAAAGTTGAATAGAATTACGTTAATGATGAAATTAATTTTTAGTTTTTAAAAATTCACTTGCAAAGCAAAATTCACCATTAACAATTCACAAATAAAAAACTAATGTCAAATACAGATATACTTTCAAACTGGGAAAACCTGGTCAAAAAACAACTTAAAACAGAGGATATTTATCCCATTTTAGAAAAACAGAATCTGGAAGGAATAGAAGTGAAGCCTTTTTATACTGAAGTTCAGAAGCCTTTGGTAAACCTGCCAAGAGTTGAAGAAAGTACCCATCTGGTTGCAAGATACCACGAAAGTCTGGAAGAAGAAGTATTTGCATTTATGCTGGATCAGAATGTAGAAAATCTGGATCAGAAAACCATTTTTGTGAATAATAAAGATCTTGCAGGGCACATCAGTCCTAAAGAAGAAGACCAGTATTTTTCACTGATTGATGTTTTTAATGAAAAAGAAGGAAGTATTGATGATCAGCTGGTAAAAGAATTACTTTCAAAAGATTTTAAAAGAAATATCTGCGTAGATATCTCACTGCATCAGAATGCCGGAGCTGCCATCTATCAACAGCTTGGAATTGCCCTTGCGAAAGCTAAGGAGTTAGCAGAAGTGTATGGAGCTGAAATTTTAAATAAATTGATTTTCAGAATAGCTGTAGGAGGAAGTTATTTCTTTGAAATGGCTAAGCTGAGAGCTTTTAAGATTATTTTCAACCAGCTTTCAAAAGAATACGGACTGGATGTAGTTCCTTACATCTTTGCTGAAACTTCGTTACGAAATAAAGCTGTTTCAGATAATGAAAACAACCTGATCCGTTCTACCCTGGAGCTTGCTTCTGCCATGATTGGCGGAGCAGACGCTGTTTTCTCCAACAATTATCTTGTAGACAGAAGTACGGATAACTCGGAAGAGATCTCTTTCAAGCAACAGATTGTTCTGGCATACGAAAGTATCATCAACGTATTTGAAGATGCTTCCAACGGAAGTTATTATGTTGAAGATATTACCCGGCAGTTTGCAGAAAAAGCATGGGCTTTATTTGTTGAAATTGAAGAAGCAGGAGGATATCTTGAGCTGTTGAAACAGGGAGCTATTCAGAAAAAAATCTATGATCATGCGATTGAAGAGCAGCAATGGATTGAAGAAGGTAAAATAAAGCTGATCGGAGTGAATCTGTACCCTAAATTAGACGTTAAAAAGTCTATTACGGATCTTTACAGCGAAAAAGAAATAAAAGCCGTACGCTGGGCTGAAATGTTTGAGTAATGAAAGAAAAACTGATAGATTTATTTGAATATACCCATCATTTCAACGCTGAGATGATTAAAGTTATTTCTGAAAACAGAGAGCTTATTAACGATAAAACGGTCAGTTTGATAAATCATACCTTTAATGCACAACAGATCTGGAATGCCCGGATATTGGGAGAGGAAACCTTTGAAGTATGGCAGATCAATCCCTTTGAATCCCTGGAGGAGATTAATCATAAGAATTTTCTTAAAAGTATTGACATTATCAGTAATCTTGATTTGGATAAAAGAATAGAATATCAGAATTCAAGAGGGACAAAGTTTGAAAACACTATTTTTGAAATGCTTTTTCATGCCGTCAATCACTCCACGTATCACAGAGGACAAATCAATTCTTTGCTTAAGCAAAACGGTATAACTCCGGTAGCGGCTGATTATATTTTTTATAAGAGATAATTTGATCATTTCTAACAAGATTTTGTGTAGATTTATGAAACACAAAATGCAAATGTTATGAAAGAAAATGAGATAAGTTTTTATATCAGAAAATCTATATTTTCTGTTTATAATGAACTTGGACTAGGTTTATTGGAAAAAGTTTATGAGAAGGTTCTGGCTTGCGAATTGGAAAATAATGGTTTAAAAGTGAAGACTCAGGTTCCGATGAAGGTTAAATTTAGGGATATTATTATTGATTCTGGTTTTGTTGCCGATATAATTGTTGAAGATAAAATTATTATAGAAGTAAAAGCCGTAACGGAAATAGCAAATATTCATCATCAACAGTTGTTAACCTATTTAAAGTTAACAGGATTGAAATTAGGAATTTTGGTAAACTTTAATACTGATTTTATCAGTAAAAGTATTTTTCGGAAAGTAAGAGGGAATTTAGACTAATATTCAAAAATGGACCACAGATGGCACAGATTTTCACAGATGATTGCACATATTTTTTTTAACTTTCAATGATTATGGGTATTCTGTTACGTAAAATGAAACATTAAGCATCTATGGAGATTTTTTTATGCGGTTAAGAATGAATAAATTCAAATATTTAAAATTACTAAATAAATAAAACATAAACATCTGTGAAAATCCGTGTCATCCGTGGTTAAATTAATAAATAAGGAAATCCAAAACTACATCAGTGCAAATCTGAAAACAGATTTACATACGCTATTATTGAAAAAATCACCATTTCCGGAGGTTTCTATGCAGGAAATTGTACAGCAGATCAAGGGAAAACAAGTTGCAGAAAGAAAATTTCCGTTTCTTTTAAAAGAAGGTATTCTTTTTCCACCACAGCTTAATCTGGAACAGTCATCATCAGAAAAAACAGCGCTTTATAAATCTGAAATTCTGAAAGGAAAGAAATTCATTGATCTTACAAGCGGTTTTGGTATTGATGCTTATTATCTCTCCCAAAATTTTGACGATATCACTTTGGTAGAACAAAATACCGCGCTTTTAAATATTGTTGAAAATAACTGGAACATCCTGGGCCGTAAGGCAAAATTTTTCAACAGAAAACTCGAAGATTTTCTGGATGAAAATCAGGAATATTTCGATGTTGTTTATCTTGATCCGGCAAGGAGAGACCAGCAAAAGAACAAAGTTTTTCTTTTAGAAGACCTGTCACCTGATATTCTTGAAATTCAGGGAAAATTACGGGCTATTTCCGGTCAGGTAGTTGTTAAACTGTCACCTCTTATTGATCTTAAATATCTTGTCTCTGTGCTGCCCGGTATTACAAGAATTGATGTTATTGCCCTCAAAAATGATGTGAAAGAAGTTGTCGTATTTCTCTCCAACGAAAATACGGATAAGATCATCTGTAATTGTGTGAACCTTGAAAGCGGAGAAGAGACTTTTACATTCAGATTTGGGGAAGAAGAAACTGCGGAATCGGAATATTCCGAACCGGAAAAATACATTTATATTCCCAATCATTCTATTTTGAAGGCGGGAGCTTTTAATTTGATTTCCCTGAAATTCGGATTGAAAAAACTTCACCCCAACAGCCATCTTTACACTTCTACTGAAAAGATTGAAAATTTTCCGGGAAGGATTTTGGAAATGGAATCTGTTGATTCTAAAAGTATTAAAAAGAAAGGACAGTTTAATATCATTGCAAAAAATTACCCTTTAAAACCTGAAGAAATCAAAAAGAAATACGGTTTAAAAGACGGAGGAGATCAGTATCTTATTTTTACCCAATCCAAAAAAGGGAAAATAATATTAAAATCAGTATAAAAATGTTGCCGAAAAAAGCAGGATTTCTTACTTTTGGGCAATCAAAAATTGAAGCATGTAATCGCTTGCTGTTTGGAGGGTCAGAATAGATTGAAAATAGTGCGGTTCCATATTATCTTTTAAAAAAAATAATTTTACATATGAAAAAATTAGTTATCTGTTTAGCGATTGCAACGGTAGCGGTAAGCTGTAAAAAAGTTCCGCAAGGAGGAAACAAAGCTACTTTGAAACTTGAAGAAGGAGTAGAAAGATATTCTGACGCTCCTCAGGGAGAAGCTCACGGACATGAAGCTGCTGCAGCAGAGCATAAAGAAGAAGCTCCTGCAAAACCTGAAGAAGCTGCTGCTCCAAAAACAGACAGTACTGCTGCTGCAAAACCTGCTGAAGCTGATAAAGCTCCAAAAGCTGAACACTAATTAGAAGTACAAAATATATAAGTGCCCTGTTTCTGCAGGGCATTTTTTTATTAAAAAGAGGGCTATGGGGTTCATTAGCATGAGATTGGGAAAATCCTTTCTTTTTGTTTGTCCCTGCCAGGCATTTTTTTTAATTTTAACAAAATAAATTTTTACAATGCAAGAGACATTAAATTACATCAACGAAAACAAACAACGTTTCGTGGATGAATTATTTGAGTTATTGAGAATTCCTTCTATTTCTGCAGATCCGGCGTATAAAGATGACGTTTTGAAATGTGCAGATGTAGTAGCGGCACACCTTAAGAATGCTGGAGCTGACAATGTTGAAGTTTGCCAGACAAAAGGATATCCAATTGTTTTCGGGGAGAAAATTTTAGATAAAAGCTTACCTACAGTATTGGTATACGGACACTACGATGTTCAGCCGGCAGATCCGTTGGAATTATGGACAAAGCCACCTTTTGAGCCTTATATTGAAAAAACTGAATTACACCCTGAAGGAGCTATCTTCGCAAGAGGTTCTGCTGATGATAAAGGACAGTTCTTCATGCATCTGAAGGCTTTTGAGGCCATGATGAAAACCAATGCTCTTCCTTGCAATGTTAAATTTATCTTAGAAGGAGAAGAAGAAGTGGGTTCTGTAAGCTTGGGAGACTGGGTAAACGAGAACAGGGAGAAATTAGCTTGTGATTGTATCTTAATTTCGGATACCCATATTTACAGCAATGAGCAACCTACTGTAACAACTGGTTTAAGAGGTTTAAGCTATGTAGAAGTAGAAGTGGAAGGTCCAAACAGAGACTTGCACTCAGGTCTTTACGGCGGAGCGGTTCCAAATCCTATCCATGTTCTTTCGAGAATGATCGCTAATCTGATTGATGAAAACGGTCATATCACTATTGATGGGTTCTACGACAATGTAGAAACTGTTTCAGATGCCGAAAGAGCTGAAATGAACAAATTGAAAGACAATCCGGAAGAATTCAAAAAATCAATCGGATTAAGTAATATTGAAGGTGAAAAAGGATATACTACTTTAGAAAGAACTTCTATCCGTCCTACTTTAGACTGCAACGGAATCTGGGGTGGTTACACAGGAGAAGGAGCTAAAACTGTAATTCCTTCAAAAGCTTTTGCTAAAATTTCAATGCGTCTGGTTCCTTACCAGACTCCTCAGGAAATCACGGAAAAGTTCACGAAATATTTTGAAAAAATCGCTCCGGATACAGTAAAAGTAAAAGTAACTCCTCACCATGGAGGAATGCCGTACGTTTTACCAACCAATACAAAAGAATTTGCTGCTGCGAAACAGGCAATGGAATCTGCGTTTGGAAAAGAGGTGCTTCCATACAGAGGAGGAGGAAGTATTCCGATTACAGCCATGTTTGAGCAGGTTTTAGGAGCTAAGTCTGTATTGATGGGATTCGGATTGGATTCTGATGCGATCCACTCTCCAAACGAGCATTATGGGCTGTTCAATTTCTATAAAGGGATTGAAAGTATTCCATTGTTCTTTGAGAATTATTCAAAGTAATTGATCAATAATATAAAGCAAAAAAATAAGGTATTTCTGGAAAGAAATACCTTATTTTTTTGCTTTATATTATTCTGTTATCAACTGCCGGGAAAGCCTTTTTAAGAATTTTAAAAATTAAATTCACTGAAAATAAAAGGGTTAATTTTTATTTGCAATAAGTTATTTCACTATTCATTGAAAGTTTATATTTTTAATACAAAACTTGATTTACTATGAAAAAATACTACTCAGTTGCAATTTTGCTATCGTCAACATGCATTTTAGCCCAGCAGACCATTTCCTTTGAGCCTAATGAAGGATTTAACACCGGAGATATCAATGGTCAGGCAGGCTGGATCAGTACCCCCACAGGAGGTATACCGCAAAATGTTACCCATCAGACCATCAGCATGGATAAAGCCAGTGATGGTAGCCGTTCCCTTAGAATCGTAAAAGAAAATACATATGGAACTCAGAATGATCCGATCATAGGAGGGTTTTATAATCTTCCGGCACCGTTGGCTTCCAACAATTTTTCTGTATCATTCGATATCAACATGTCGCAGTTCAACGGCTCTGATTTTGGTTTTCAGGGCGTAAACAGTATTGATGACCAGTCTGTGGTGAGATTGGATTTTGAAAAAACAGGATCGGTAAAGATTTTAAACACGGTTTCAGGTATACAGAATCTGATTTCCCTGCCTTCAATCTGGATACCTAACACCTGGTTTCGGTTAAAAATAGTAGGAAGTGCCACAGATGTGCGGTATTACCTTAATAATGTGCTGATCTACACTGGAACAGCCGCCAATTCTTTAAATATAGACCAGCTTCGTTTCGTCCATAATAATTCATTGGGATTAGCTTATATTGATCATATCAAAATTAATAGTGAACTGGGGGTAATGGCGGTACATGATTCTAAAGAAAACACTAAGGAAATTGCGGTTTATCCTAACCCCGCCCATGATTTTATCAATATTAATACAGTTGCCAAAGTAAAAAGTATTGACCTCTATGACGAGACAGGAAAACTCATAAAGACGGAAATAAACAACAATAAAATAGAGGTAAAAGGCTTAAGCGCAGGAATATATAGTGTCAATGTTAAAACCGAAGGAGGAAATTTTACAGAAAAAGTGATCATCCGCTAAATTATTTCTTACCTCTGGAAACATGGGATCTTTTTAGCGTTTTAATGTATTCATGGATGATTTTTCGGCATTGATATTCTTTCTTGGATTTAATATCTTTACGATTTTTGATTAAAAATATTATGTTAATTCGTTAATATGTGTAAAAAATTAACGTGTTTTGTTTTTTAGATTTAAAACGTATATATTTGCTTGAAACTAAAAAAATATCATGAAGAAACTTTACATTTTCGCAATTTCGTTGATTTCAATATCATCTTTTGCCCAGCAGACCATTTCTTTTGAAGCCAGTGAAGGATATACAGCAGGGAACATTAATGGACAGCAGGGTTGGGTTACTACCAATGATGGAGGAGTACCGCCGGTATATATAACAACCCAATTGGTGTCATCTGAAATAGCAAGCCAGGGATCAAATAGTTTTAAAATCACTCCGGATCCAGCGTATGGGCCGCAACAGAGCCCGGTAATGGGTGGCTTTTATACCTTTACGACACCCCTGACATATAACAGCTTTACACAGTCATTTGATGTAAGACTTACCCAAAAAAGTACATCCAGTTCAGATTTTGTTTTTAGAACAGTAAGTACAACAGGAGCTGGAGGAATTGTTACCTATATCGATTTTTCTTATGACGGAAGTATTTTACTCGCTACAGCAGGATCCGGTAATCTGGTTAATACCAACCAGACCTGGAATGCCAATACCTGGTACAGGGTAAAAATAGTTTCTACGGCTACAGGAATCCAATATTTCCTGAACGATGCTCTAATCTATACAGGACAGCCATTCAGTAATAATAATATTAACAGAATGGATTTTGTACATGACAACTATGGAGGTTCGGCCTATATCGATAATATTAAAATCAATAATGAAGCAGCGTTATCTACGAAAGATGCCGTTAAAAATGATGTGAAACTGTCCATCTATCCAAACCCTGCTACTGAGGTTATAAAAATCACAACTCCTAACAAAATTAAACATGTTGAAGTATATGATATGTCCGGAAAAAGAGTGGATGCAACACTCAATGGCGATCAGGTAAACGTTAGAAATCTATCTGCCGGAACTTATTTATTGAATGTGGAAACAGAAGGAAGAAACTTTACAGAGAAGTTCATCAAAAAATAATTACTGATAAATCTTAGTATCAGCAAAACGCTCCAATTGGAGCGTTTTTGTTATTTTAGAGAATTAAAAATTTTAATCATATGTCAGATCATAAAACAGCTTATATAACAGGCGGAACCAAAGGAATAGGTTTCGGGATTGCGAAAATTTTACTTGAAAATGGTATTTCTGTAGCATTTTCAGGAAGAAAAAGAGAAGATGTGATGAAGGCGGAAGAAGAACTTAAGCAATATTCAGAAAATGTTTTGGGAATTGTTTCTGATGTAAGAAGCTTGGAAAGCGAACAGGAAGCTGTAAAATATACCGTTGAAAAGTTCGGAAGGCTGGATTATGTTATTGCTAATGCAGGATTAGGGATTTTTAAGCCCGTAGATGAACTTACCGCAGCAGAATGGAATGATATGATAGAAACCAATCTTACAGGGGTTTTCTATACTTTAAAAGCCTCTGTAGAAGAGTTGAAAAAGACAGAAGGCTACTATATTACCATTTCCAGTCTTGCAGGTGCCAATTTCTTTGAAAACGGAACTGGATACAATGCTTCCAAATTCGGAGTGGTAGGTTTCACTCAGGCTGCCATGATCGATTTAAGAAAATACAATATTAAATCTACTGTAATTATGCCTGGATCAGTAGCCACTCATTTTAATGGAAATATTCCGTCTGAAAAGGACAGTTGGAAGATCCAGCCTGAAGATATGGGGAATCTTGTACTGGATATTTTAAAGATGAACCCAAGGGTTTTGCCGAGTAAAATAGAGTTTAGGGCAACAAAACCAGCGAAGTAACTACATCTAATGTATTGAATAATAATTTAATAAGTATTATGCATGCATAATATATTTTTTATTTATATTAGCAAAAATTAATTCAAACAAAATCTCTGCATAAACTGTCATGATTTTATGCGCCAAAAGGGAAAAAATAAAATAGCACACATGAAACCTTAAGGTTACATATGACCAATAAAAAAATTAAGAACAACATATGAAAATATTAGTTTGTATTAGTAGTGTTCCGGATACTACTTCCAAAATTAACTTTACAGCAGACAAATCTGCTTTCGACAAAAACGGAATTCAGTGGGTAATTAATCCTCTAGACGAATTTGCGTTGACAAAAGCGGTTAAACTTCAGGAATCTCAGGGAGCAACAGTAACGGTAATCAACGTAGGTGATGCTGCTACAGAACCTGTAATCAGAAAAGCTTTGGCAATTGGAGCTAACGATGCTGTAAGAGTAAATCTTGACCCGAAAGACAGCTATTCTACAGCAAAAGAAATTGCAGCTGTAGCTCAAAACGGAGGATATGATCTTATCCTGTGCGGAAAAGAATCGATCGATTATAACGGAGGTTCTGTTCCGGGAATGGTAGCTCAGTTATTAAACCAACCTTTCGTAAACGCTTCTGTAGGATTAGACGTTAACGGAAGTGAAGCTACAGCAGTAAGAGAAATTGAAGGAGGAAAAGAAACTATTTCAGTAAAATTACCGGCAGTTATTGCAGGTCAGAAAGGATTGGTAGATGAAAAAGATCTTATCATCCCAAATATGAGAGGAATTATGTCTGCAAGAACAAAACCTTTGCAGGTAGTAGAGCCTTCTTCCTCAGAAGTAAAAGTTCAGGGTGTATCTTATGACAGCGTTCCGCCAAGAGCTGCTGTGAAAATGGTTTCTCCTGATAATCTGGATGAATTGGTAAGATTACTTCACGAAGAAGCTAAAGTAATCTAATCTTTAAATTTTTCAATCTTTAAATTTTAAATGTAAAACAATGGCAGTATTCGTATACGCAGAAAATATAAACGGAGTTTACAAAAAAGCAGCTTTCGAAGCAGTTTCTTATGCTAAAGCTATTGCTGATAAAGCGGGAGATACCGTTACGGCAATCTCTGTAAACCCAACTGATTCTTCAGATTTATTATACAAATATGGAGCATCAAACGTTATCAATATCAAAGACGAAGGTCTTAAAAATTTCTCAGCAAAAGCATTTGCACAGGCTGTAAGTGAAGTAGCAGACGGAAATATTATCGTTTTCCCTCACACTACTGACGCTTCTTCCGTAGCTCCTATGCTTGCTGTAATGAAGAACTATTCTTTAATTACCAATGCATTGGAAACTCCAGAAAGCCTTTCTCCTTTCCAGGTAAAAAGAAGAGCATTCTCAGGAAAAGGTTTCATGCATGCAAAAGCAGAAGGAAACGGAGTAATCGTTACTGTTTCTCAAAACGCTTTCGGTGTTAAAGAAAATGCAGTATCAGGTTCAGAAGAAGTGAAAAACTTATCTGTTGCCAATGAAGATACTAAAGTGATTTCTCACGAGCAGAGTTCTGGTAAATTAGACCTTAAAGAAGCTGAAATTGTTGTTTCTGCAGGTAGAGGTATGAAAGGACCTGAAAACTGGGGAATGATTGAAGATCTGGCAAACGTTTTAGGAGCAGCTACAGCATGTTCCAAGCCGGTTTCTGATATCGGATGGAGACCTCACACAGAACACGTAGGACAAACAGGTAAAGCAATTTCTCCGAATCTTTACGTTGCAGTAGGAATTTCAGGAGCGATTCAGCACCTTGCGGGAGTTAACTCTTCAAAAACTATCGTAGTAATCAACAGTGATCCTGAAGCACCATTCTTCAAGTCTGCTGACTACGGAGTAGTAGGAGATGCTTTCCAGATTATTCCTGCATTAACAGAGAAAATTAAAGCAATAAAAGGATAAGAAAGTAAATTGTGAATAGTCAATTCGCTTTGCTCGTCAATTTTTTAATGAAATAATTCACTTGCGAAGCAAAATTCACTATTGACGTTTGACAATCATCAACTATACAGATAAAAGCTCGGCTTTCCGGGCTTTTATTTTTGCGTAAAAAAGTGAAAACACAATAAAAAATTAATCTATATTTGTGCTATGGATTATAAGCAGCTAATTATTCGCGGAATATCGTACAGCCAGACCCAGTCGGGGGCGTACGCATTGTTACTGGAACATGAAGAAACACACATAAAATTACCTGTTGTTATAGGAAATTTCGAAGCCCAGTCTATCTCTCTTGGACTGGAAAAAGATATTCATCCACCGCGTCCTCTTACTCATGATTTATTTACAAAATTTATAGTTTCTGCCAATTATGAGTTAATTTCTGTCATCATCTATCAGATTGTAGACGGAGTTTTCTTCTCCAATATCAACTTTAAAAATAAAGTAACAGAAGAAGAACTGATCCTTGATGCCAGAACTTCCGATGCTGTTGCCATGGCCGTAAGATTTGACGCGCCTATATTTACAACACAGCAGGTTTTAAATGAAGCCGGAATTTTACTGGAACTGGAAGATGTTTCAAAAGAAGATCAATCTTTCTCAGAAACTGTACAGACAGAAGATAACTTAAAATCTCTTTCAATGGAAGAACTTCAGAAATTATTGGATGAAGCCGTTAAAGAAGAAGACTATGATACCGCCCTTGAAATCCAGGAAGAAATCAAGAGGAGGAAAAAGAAAATTGACTAAAGAGATACTTTTTTTATAAACTATGAATTTAAAATTACGACTGACCATCCTCAGTTTTCTCCAGTTTTTTGTTTGGGGAGCCTGGCTGATTACGATGGCAAACTTCTGGTTTGGTACAAAGCATTGGGACGGAACTCAGTTTGGAGCTGTGTTCGGAACAATGGGAATTGCTTCCATCTTTATGCCAACCATTACTGGAATTATTGCTGACCGCTGGGTAAATGCGGAGCGCATATTTTCAGTATTACACATTCTTTATGGGGTTATTCTTTTTATACTGCCTCATTCTGCAGATCCGAATTCCTTCTTTTCGGTAATGCTTGTAGCCATGTGTTTCTACATGCCTACCATCGCATTGGCCAATTCAATTTCTTATACAATCCTGAAAAATAACAATCTGGATGTAGTGAAAGACTTTCCACCGATTCGTGTATGGGGAACTATTGGTTTTATTGTTGCCATGTGGATCACCAACCTTAGTGGAAATAAAGCAACAGAAGGTCAGTTTTATATCGGAGGTGTTGTAGCAATTTTCTTAGGAATTTATGCCCTTACACTTCCAAAATGCCCACCACAAAAGCTGATTGATAAAAACTCTCCATTATCTGAACAGTTAGGCTTAAATGCTTTCAAGCTTTTCGGAAACTATAAAATGGCATTATTCTTTATGTTTTCAATGCTTTTGGGTGCTGCGCTTCAGCTTACCAATGCCTATGGTGATGTATTCTTAAGTGAATTTGCTAATTTCCCTAAATATGCAGACTCATTCGTGGTACAGAGATCTACCATCATTATGTCAATTTCCCAAGTTTCAGAAACCCTGTTTATTTTGGCAATTCCTTTCTTCCTGAAGAAATTCGGAATTAAAAAAGTAATGCTGATGTCTATGCTGGCCTGGGTGTTAAGATTCGGTTTCTTTGCTTATGGGGTACCGGACGGATTTGGACTTTCATTGATCATTCTTTCATGTATTGTGTACGGAATGGCCTTTGATTTCTTCAATATCTCAGGATCACTCTTTGTGGAAACAACTACCGATAAAAAGATACGTTCTTCAGCTCAGGGATTATTTATGATGATGACGAACGGTTTTGGAGCTGTTTTTGGAAGTTATGCTGCAGGATGGGCTATTGATAAGTTCTTTACCCATAAGTTTTCTACGGCTTCAGATCTTTCTGCTTATCTGCAAACGACACCTGATAATCCTACATTCCTGGATATTTTAAAGAAGAGTTTCAACGCAGCTGTGAATTCAGATGGAACTCTTTCCTCTGTGGTGATGGTAAAAGACTGGCAGCAGATATGGCTTTCTTTCGCAATCTATGCATTAATACTGGCTGTTTTCTTTGCGGTATTGTTCAAGCATAAACATAACCCGGAAGATGTTTCATCAGTTAAACATTAATTAGACCTTATATATATTAAGATATTAAATTGCATTTTTGAAAAAAGATGCAATTTTTTTTTATTCAAATATCCTTTTATCAAATAATGCTTTGCCGGAGAAAAATATGGACTTCAGATTGATATAGAAACAGTAAATGTTAATTTTTAATTTGATAATAAATCTCATTTTTCTTTATATAATAATTAGAAATATCGATTTTTTTTTATGGCTAACAAGTGTTCGGGTGCGGAATTTCTATTTTTAAAACACCCTATTTAAAAGTGTGTTTTTTTTTGTATTTTGGCACTTTAGTAAATATGAAAAATATTCAGTTATTAGGATTACTGTTAGTAATTGTAGGTAGTTTTCTACCCTTGGTACATGTACCTGTAATAGGGAACTGGAACTATTGGAAGCTTGATCATTATCTGGCTATCGCATGCTGGATTTTCTCCGCATGTGCAGTTTTTGGGATTGTAAACAATAGTGCAAAAATTGTAAGGTTCTTTGGTATTCTCCTTATTCTTCTATTCGGATTTACCTTAGTTGCTGTGAAAATGCAGTCGCTGCAATACTTTAGCTTTTTACCATTCAAATCCTGGCAGGAAACTTTTGCAGGAATCGTTACATTGAAATGGGGTTGGGCTGTAGAGTTTTCAGGTGCTTTTCTGATGGTTTTTGCACGAGGAAATAAAAAAGTAAATAACAGAACACAAATATAATATGAACTTTTTAAAAAATTTTTCAGCAGGAATTTTGTTGATGACAGCTGCACAGGTGTATGCTCAGGCAACAGAACAGAAAAAACCGGATAATCCGCCTAAATGTACTAACATAAAAGAAGGAAAATTTCTAAGACCCAATTATCCGGAAGCAATATGGCATATGACCATTAAAGATAATGTTCAAACCGAATATTTCAATAATGGAAAAGATTATATCAAATCGACATTGGTTTTTGTGGATGACTGCAATTATAAAGCAATCGTGATAGAGAAATCTGATAAAAATGATCCTGCACAGATAGGAGATGTCTTCAATAATAAAATAGTCGCCACTCAGGATAATCTTCTGAAAGTGAATACCAAAATTGAAGGGACTCAATTTGACCTGGTATACATAAAAGTGAAATAAATTCTAACTATAAAAACGGGATTTTTATTCCGTTTCAGCTAAATAAAAATTATATACATGAAAGAAGTATTCATTGTTTCCGCAGTAAGAACGCCTATGGGGAGTTTTATGGGAAGCTTATCAACAGTTCCGGCTACAAAACTGGGAGCAACTGCTGTAAAAGGAGCATTAGATAAAATCGGTTTAGATCCTAATCAAGTTCAGGAAATCTATATGGGAAATGTTCTTCAGGCAGGGGAAGGCCAGGCGCCGGCTCGTCAGGTTGCTTTAGGAGCAGGTCTTTCAATCAATACACCTTCTACTACAGTCAATAAAGTTTGTGCTTCAGGAATGAAGGCTGTAACAATGGCAGCTCAGGCTATTAAAGCTGGTGATGCAGAAGTAATTGTTGCAGGAGGTATGGAAAACATGTCTTTAGTTCCTCATTATTACAATGCAAGAGTTGCTATAAAATTAGGCGATATCAAAATGCTTGACGGAATGGTACTTGACGGACTTACAGACGTGTACAACAAAGTACATATGGGAGTATGTGCAGAAAAATGTGCTACAGACTATAATATCACAAGAGAAGATCAGGATAACTTCGCTGTAGAATCTTATAAAAGATCTGCAAAAGCCTGGAGCGAAGGTAAATTCAGCGAAGAAATTGTACCGGTTTCTATTCCTCAGAGAAAAGGCGAACCAGTTATCTTTGCTGAAGATGAAGAATACAAAGCAGTAAACTTTGACAGAATTTCAACACTTCCTACCGTATTCAAAAAAGAAGAAGGAACAGTAACAGCAGCAAACGCATCTACTCTGAACGATGGAGCTTCTGCGTTGATCCTTGTTTCTAAAGAAAAAATGGAAGAACTTGGATTGAAGCCTCTGGCAAAAATCGTTTCTTATGCTGATGCAGCACAGGAGCCTGAAAACTTTACAACAGCTCCGGCAAAAGCGTTACCTATCGCGCTTAAAAAAGCAGGATTAGAAGTTTCCGATATCGATTTCTTCGAATTCAACGAAGCTTTCTCAGTTGTAGGACTGGCAAACAACAAAATCTTAGGGCTGGATGCTGCTAAAGTAAACGTAAACGGAGGGGCTGTAGCATTAGGACATCCACTGGGAAGTTCAGGTTCAAGAATCATCGTTACATTAATCAACGTATTGAAGCAAAATAATGCGAAATACGGAGCTGCTGCTATCTGTAATGGTGGTGGCGGTGCTTCTGCAATTGTGATTGAAAACGTATAATTGATAAGTATATAACCGCATTTTGTGGTTTAAAATATAAAAATCGGGGTCTTTAAACCCCGATTTTTTAGTTACAGGGCTGAACTTTATAATTCCAGCCAGATAATTTATCTACATAAATATAGGAGGTTGTATACCTTCAACAGATGCGGTCTAACCTTTGATGGTATCAAATGTGATTAAAACTTTGCTGAGTTATTTCAATACTTTACAATTATTATTTTCAAAATAATATTAAAAACCGTAGAATATTCCGTAGTTTTTCTATTTTTGTGCTACTAATATATATTTGAAATGTCTGAAACTGAGAATCGACAGCCTAAAAACATAAAGAATAATCCGAAAATTATGAAAGCCTGGGCTGTATATGACTGGGCAAATTCTGTTTATTCCCTGGTGATTACCTCTACCATTTTTCCCATTTATTACTCTATCCTTACTACTGCTTACGAGAAAAAAGAATACGTGGCAGAAACAAAAACATGGATTGATGTTCCGGTAAGACATATGATCAAAATTTTTGGAGAAGAATATCAGCCAGATGCGGTGTATGGATATTCCCTTACCATATCATTCTTTATCGTAGTATTGCTGTCTCCATTTTTATCTTCATTAGCGGATACGATTGGAAATAAAAAGTCTTTCCTGCAGTTTTTCTGCTATCTTGGTGCAACATCTTGTATGGGATTGGCCATGTTTACGGGAATGCATAATGTATTTCTGGGACTTTTATTCAGCATTACAGCCAGTGTCGGTTTCTGGGGAAGTTTAGTTTTTTATAACTCTTTCCTCCCGGATATTGCAACACCGGACAGACAGGACGCGCTTTCTGCAAGAGGGTATGTTTACGGATACATCGGTTCCGTAGTTTTGGTGGTGATCTGTTTGGTACTGATTCAGGTTTTTGCTAAAGGAGCCGCGCAGCAGCTGCTGTTTACAAGAATCAGTTTCCTTCTGACAGGAGCATGGTGGTTCGGTTTTTCTCAATATACATTCAAGCACCTTCCTCAGTTTGGGGATGTGAAAGATAAACTGCCTAAAGATTTAGTACTGCTGAACTATAAGAATATCTTCAAAAAACATGAAGAACAGGGAGGCTTCTTTGAAGTATTTAAAGATAACCTGAGCTTCTATAAAGATATTGCAAAAGAAAGTTTCCACGAGCTGTTTAAGGTAGGAGGAGAGCTTTTCAAAGATAGAAACCTGAAATTCTTCCTGTCGAGCTTCTTCTTTTACAGTGTAGGAATGCAGACGATTTTCCTTATGGCTACATTATTTGGAAAAAGTGAAATTAACCTTGCTCAGGATAAGCTGATCGGAACTCTTTTGGTGATTCAGATTGAAGCAATCATTGGAGCGGTTATTTTCTCACGGTTATCAAAGAGAATTGGTAACAAAAATGTTATTTCAATTGCGATCATCCTATGGATTGTAGCTTGTCTTTGGGCTTATTTCCTGAACAAAGAAAACCCAACAGTAGAATACCAGTTTTATGGAGTTGCTGCAGTAGTAGGGTTAGTAATGGGAGGGCTTCAGGCAATGTCCAGATCCACCTATTCAAAACTTCTGCCTGAGAACTCAATGGAGAATACAACCTATTTCAGCTTCTATGATGTGTTGGAAAAAATTGCTATTATCATCGGAACATTTATCTTTGCAACATTGATCGAACATTTCAATAATATGCGTATTGCAGCATTGTCCATGACTATATTCTTCGCCGCAGGATTGGTTTTAATCAGATTCCTGAAGGTTAAAATGAGAAAAGACAGAGAAACATTATAAAATTGAAAGACGTTATTTTTAACGTCTTTTTTTGTCAAGGTAATTCATTGAATTTTATCTATGAAATTATAGTTATTTATCATATTTTTTTCGTATTTTTAATAGAAGAACTAAAGAAAGTAAAATAGAAGACAATTCGGCCTGAGTTTTGCTTATATTCAGCGGAATAATTTTTAACTTTGCAAAAAGATTTATTGTCAATATGACCAATCCTTTATTTTATGCAAAAATAATCCTGTTTGGAGAATACGGAATGATTGAAGATTCCCAGGGGCTTGTTGTACCTTACAGCTTCTATAAAGGGACTTTGAAATTCTCAGATTTGAGTTCTGATTTCGAACTTAATTCCAACAGACATTTGCAGAAATATTCTGAATTTCTTACAGCACTTGATCTTTCCGACGACTTTAAGCTGGATATCGAGAGCTTCAAAAATGATATTTCAAACGGACTTTTCTTTGATTCCAATATTCCTCAGGGGTATGGAGTGGGAAGTTCCGGTGCTTTAGTGGCTGCTATTTTTGAAAAATATTCAGTCAGCAAACTGAATCCTGAAAACATTTCAAAAGATAATCTTAAAAAATTAAAAGCTGTTTTTGGTGAAATGGAAAGCTATTTCCATGGAAAAAGTTCAGGAATGGATCCACTGATCTGTTATATGAATCTGCCAATCCTTATCGAAAATAAAGAGAATTTAGACAGGGTAAATATTCCCGAAGGTGAAGAAGGAAAAGGAGCTATTTTCCTGATAGATTCCGGAATGACAGGTGAAACAGGACCTATGATTCAGATTTTCTTCGAAAAAATGAAAACAGAAGGTTTCCGCAAAACCCTGAAAGAAGAGTTCATCCGTTATAACAATGCATGTATCGAATCTTTCCTTAAAAAAGACATGAATCCATTCTTCAGAAACCTTAAAAAGCTTTCTCACTGGGCTTATGAACATTTCCGTCCTATGATCCCTGAAAGTATTTTTAACATCTGGAAAAAAGGTCTGGATTCTAACGCTTATTATCTGAAACTGTGCGGTAGCGGTGGAGGCGGCTATATCTTAGGATTTACCAAAGACTATGCAAAAGCAGAAAGAATGCTTGACGGCTTCCAAAAAGAAGTGATTTACAGATTTTAAACAGATTGGAATGAATTCTGAAAAAGAACCTTTCCAATCTAAAAACTATTTATCAAAATCTCTATTTTACAGATTTTCACAATTCGTGGGCTTTCTTCTCGGAGCACGGTTTTTTGTAGCTGCTCTGTTGACGTTTGCACTTTATGTATCTACTTTTTTCCTGTTCAATCAGGATGAATCTTTCAGAAAATTTGTCTTCGATTTCAAAGTACACGGGATTATTTTTTGTACTGTCCTTACGATTCTGGCAGGTGGTATCATCAACCAATTTTACGATCTGGAGAAAGATCATGTAGTAAAACCCTTCAGAACAAGGGTTCAGAGTTTCATCAAACAAAAATATTTTCTCTATGCCTACCTGGCACTAAGTGCAATTTCTCTAGGGGTAGCCTGGATAATTTCTCATAATGTATTTGTTTTTTTTCTGGTCTATCAGTTCTTTATGTGGTTTTACAGCCATAAACTGAGCAGAATACTGATCCTGAACAACCTTACTTTTGTCAGTCTGACGCTGTATCCGTTCTTTGGAATGATGGTGTATTACGAAACTTTTTCCAAAAAGGTTTTTCTGATGGCTGTTTTTCTATTCCTTATCCTGCTATGTATTGATATTGTGAAAGATACGATTACCAGAAGTGTGGATAAAGCTTTCGGATATACTACCATTCCCAATTATTTTAAAAGCAGAAATACAAAAATTATTCTGACTTCTTTACTGATCGTTACCATGGCAGTTTCAATGAATATTATTACGAAAACCAGCACTACCGGATTCATGGCTTATTATTTTGCCGGCGGGCTTTTTGTCATGATTGTATGCATATATCTTCTTTTAAATGCTTCCAGAAGAAGTAACTTTCTTACATTGAATGTATTACGATTCTGGGTTTTTGTAGGAATCATCGCCATGCTTTTAAACGGAATAGAGCATAAATTGTAAAAAAATTCTTTAAATAAACTGAGGTTATTATTACCTTTGCATAACTAAATTTAATAAATAGGAATGCCCATTTTTAATGATACTAAAATTGCATTTGCAGACAAGTCTGATGCACAATTGAGAAAGGCTTACTGGATGTTTAAAATGATTGAACAGCCCACCCTTACAAGCCTTGGAACATCTGTTCTGAATTTCACAGTACACAACAATTTCCCTTTCGTTACCGGAATTGTAAAAAATACCTTATTTGAGCAGTTCTGCGGTGGTGAAACCCGTGAAGAAAGCATGAAAGTTGTAAAACAGCTGTTTAAAAGGGGAGTTGGGAGTATTTTTGATTATTCCATTGAAGGGAAAGAAGATGAAGGAACTTTTGATGCGGTTTGCAAAGAAATCAAGGACATTGTAAGATTCTCAGTAGGAAATCCGGCGATTCCTTTTATTGTATTTAAACCTACCGCATTCGGAAGAATTGATCTTTATGAAGCTGTTGGAAAAGGAGCTGAGCTTACTACCAGCCAGAAAGAAGAATGGGAAAGAGTGGTAAAAAGATTTGATGAAGTATGCAGTCTTTGCCATGAACATGATAAAAAAGTAATGGTAGATGCTGAAGAAACCTGGATGCAGGACGCAGCAGACCATCTTTGTGAAGAAATGATGGAGAAATATAACCAGCAGAAACCTATAGTTTGGAATACCATCCAGATGTACAGAACCGGAAGACTGGAGTATATGGAGGCACATCTTCAGAGAGCAAGAGAGAAAAATTACTTCATCGGTTATAAAATCGTTCGTGGTGCTTACATGGAAAAAGAAAGAGCCAGAGCAGCAGAAAAAGGATACGCAGATCCTATTCAGCCGACAAAAGAGGCTTCAGATAAAAATTATAATGCAGGAATTGACTTTGTAATGGATCATCTGGATAAAGTGTCAGCATTCTTTGGAACCCATAATGAAATCTCTTCTGAGCTGATTATGGATAAAATGAAAGCAAAATCTCTGGAAAACAGCAATCCGCACATTTATTTCGGACAGCTTTACGGGATGAGCGATAATATCACTTTCTATCTGTCAGATAAAGGCTATAATGTGGCTAAATATCTTCCATACGGACCTGTAAAGGATGTTGTCCCTTATTTAACTAGAAGAGCCCAGGAAAACACCTCTGTGGCCGGACAAACCGGAAGAGAGCTTGGACTGATCAAAAAAGAATTGGAAAGAAGAAAGAAATAATAGTATTGTCCACAATATATATAGGGCCTGCAGTTTTGCAGGTCTTTTTTATTGGAATTAAAAGACGGAATGGAATAGTGAATTAATGATAATGAATATAATAGTAAGATGCGTTGGTTATAGTGTAAAATAATTCGATTTTTATTGTTGATTTGATTTTAAATAGTTATATTTGATAAAACTATAAAAAAACATAAAACACTATCTTCATTTACTAGTACACTTCTGTCCTATGACAGTAACCATCCATACACTAATCACTCTTATTAAAACTAAATTATAAAAATATAGTAGGGGATCAGACGATCATAAAAGGTAAAAACTCTGTCACTGGTATCCGTGAAAATTTTTTAAAATAAAATAAAGCAATAGCTTTAGTTTTCTTCTTCAAATATTTTTTTAACCTGATCATTTCCTTGATCAGGTTTTTTAAGGCTCAAAACTTTCAAATTTTCCGTTTTCGTAGAACAGAACAATTCGTTTTATTTTACTTTGTTGATTACCAAATAGTTGTCCTAAAATATGATCACCCGAATTTTCTAATCGCTGAGAATCCGATATTTTTTCCGGAGCTTTATCATGGGCCGGTATAAACGATTCTCCAGAGCTTGATTTTGGAGCTTCTTTTTCCGTTTCATTACTTCCGAATTCATCATCATCATTCATCATCGTAAAAAGATCGGGTAGTGGAGTTGTTTTTATTTTCTCCTCTTCCGTATATTCTTCTTTAATTTCTGATTCGGGCAGATGGGATTTTAGCATTTCACCTTCACCCGTAACCAGCCAGTCCCATAGAAGTTCCGGGAAACGGGATTTTATTTTTATGATAAACTCAAGAGAAGGTTTGTTTCTTCCTGACGTGATATGTGAAATGGACGAACGCTGCACATCAATTTCATCAGCAAACTCGGAAGGAGTAAGACGAGAATACTCTATAATTTTGGAAATTCTTTCATTTAAACTCATAAAAATAAGCCTTTAATTATTTTACAAATGTAACATATATAATTTACAAATGCAAAATACAAATGTAAATAACTTGAAATTACTTTTGTATACATTTGTAACAAAGTTTTAATTGTTTTAAAATCAAATCATTATATGTAAATTACAATTGTATTTACTTATCAGATGAATCTACCATTACAGCTGTAGACAGATAGTTTCGATCTGGTAAAAGACTACTGTTCTTTAAAAAAACTGGTTTAAAAATGTAAATTAAACCGATCGATGGAGCTATTTTATCCATTAAATATCTTTAAAAACAGAATATACATTATTAAACTACTTAAATCGTTTCCGGAAATAAGATTATCGATAAATACCTTATAAAACACATATAAAAGCAATTTTAATAGAGTTACAGTAGTAAATTACTGATGTAAATATACTATTTTAGGCCCATATTTGGCCAAATTGAGGGGAAAATACTGTTCCTGTTAAGCAACTCATTTTATCAAAGATTAAAACTCCTGATAAAAGTATTATTTGAATAATTTTCAGACATCCATTTGATTTTTCTGTGGTTTTACATATGTATACACTACTAAGCAACTTGGTTTTCCACAATTTTTATGTTTAGCAAAATAACCCTCAAATAGCAAAAACACTCTATTTTTACACTTAAAGTATTATTATAAACACAGTTTAATTAAACTTCATAAAGTGCTGATTTTTAATATTTTAAATATATTATATTAAATTATTCGCAATCCACAATTTTATCCACAGACAAATTGTCCTCCGGTGCTGTTTAATAATATTACAATTGTCAACTTATTTTTATAACTCTAAAATTAAATAATTTAAATCTTGTAAACAATTTTCAGAACAGATGTCAAATGTAAATTTGTGAATTTTACTAATATTTACAAATGTTAATTTAAGTTTTTGGCTAAAAATGGCTAAATTTGATTCTTGTAAACTATTCCTACAATGAATTTTGAACAGATCTATTCTCAAAACCCCGATTTCTCAAATCGCTATATTTCCCCTGAAAAATTATTTTCTTATCTACAGGCCAATCTCAGCGATTATATTCAAGAGATCGGAACATCCTATTTAGATAAACCGATTTATCAGCTAAGCATCGGAACCGGAAACATTCAGATATTGGCCTGGTCGCAAATGCACGGTAATGAATCCAATGCCACTCATGCTATGCTTGATCTTCTGGTAAGTCTTGATAAAGCTCCGGAAATGAAGGAGGACTTATTCAGTAAAATAACACTTGATTTTATATTCATGCTGAATCCGGATGGATCAGAAAGATGGACCAGACTGAATGCTGCCGATATTGACCTGAACAGAGATTTTCATAACGAAGCAAGTAAGGAGATTAAATTCCTGAAAAAAGCAGCAGCTTCCAAAAAATATGATTATGCTTTAAACCTTCATGAGCAGAGAACTATTTTTACTACTGATGGTATTCATCCCGCTACACTTTCCTTTTTGGCTCCTTCGGAAGATGTAGAACGTACTGTTACCGAAAACAGAAAGAAATGTATGGCAGTCATTGGAAGTATATACAACCACTTAAAAGAAATGATTCCCAACCAGATTGGTAGGTATTCTGATGAATTTTATCCAACTTCTACCGGAGACAACTTTATCAAAGGAGGTATGCCAACGATATTATTTGAAGGGGGACATTTTATAGATGATTATAGCAGAAAAGGAACAAGAAAATACTATACCATTGCTCTTTATTATGCATTAAAAGCAATCAGTGAACTGAACTCTGATATTACAGGATGGGAAACTTATCTTGAAATCCCTGAGAACCAGGAAACTCACTATGATTTAATTTACAGAAATGTAAAACTGAATACAGACCATGAATGTATTCTGGATATTGCAGTTCAGTACAGAGAAATCAAAGAAGATGGGAAAAGTGACATCTCATTTATTCCTTTCGTAATGGAAGCCGGAGATGTGAAACAAAAGAAGGGCTGGCTGGAAATAGACTGTACCGGAAAGAAATTTATTTCTGCAACTAAATATCCCAAACTGGACGCAGTTGTGGATTTTAAAATAGAAGATTAAAAGACTTTAAATATCTCCCATATAAAAAGTTTCGGCAGCCTGAAGGGCTGCCGAAACTTTTTATATAACTAATTTCCAAAATTCAAATGGGCTATCCACTCAATTATAATGTTATTCAATAGGAATGGGCTTTAGCCCATTTAATTTAATGAATATTCATCCGGCTTTAGATTCTGTGTTAACTTCCAAATATTTTTTATACATTTATATTTATAAAAGCGACCTTGAGTTAGCTTGCGTAGGGTGAACGTCTTTGATTTTTACCCTACTTTCTTCAAAATCTAGAAGTGAGGACATTTCTAAAGCACAATATACTTCCTGAGTTATTTAGCCAAAACTGTTCTCTCACCCCTTTTGCTTTGTATGTAAATTTATTCTTTTGCAAACATAGGAGCCAAAACTTAATTTTAGAATGTCGATTCCTCTAAAGATTAGTTAACCACTTTAATTCCATTCGCTACAAATCTGATTTCTTCTTTGGGCTGAGTGATAGCATCAATTTCAGACTGAGGCTTTTTAGCATCTTCCGCGTAATGTTTCTGTTCATTTACAGAAGTTACTTTTCTTTCTGCGTTCCCCTCCAATACAACATTTTTCCCTTTTAATGCGGTAGGTACAAAGAAAGCGTAATCTTTCATTTTTACAAAAAACTTAGAATTATCTTCTGTCTGGATCGTTAGCCAGCAGCCTTTTTTGTCACATACGTCTGTTACTTTTCCCTTAACGGAAACATTCTCAACTTTTTTGTTATCTTTTTTAAGCTGTTTATTCAATTTATCTGCGGTGATCGCTTTGGATTCAGCGGATGAAGTTACCTGATCTCCGTAAGTATCACCTACCAACGCTTTTCCTTCCGGTGGTCCGGATTGAGCAAAAGCTAATGAAGAAGCTGTTAAAGCTGCACCCAATAATATTGCTTTAAATTTCATGTTTAATATTTTTCTCAAAAATACTAATTAAAATTGAATCATAAAGGAATAAAAAATAACAAAAAACAGGTATTTCAATGAATTTTCAACAAATTTGAAAATCAAAGACAGATTTGATTATATTTGACCTCTATACTTGACTATGCAAAAAAAACTGAAACTATGGGATGCCATCATGCTTGTGATGGGATCGATGATCGGAAGCGGGATCTTTATTGTAAGTGCTGACATGATGCGAAACCTGGGATCCGGGTTTTGGTTGATTATCGTATGGGTAATTACAGGAGTGATGACAGTAGCTGCAGCCATAAGCTATGGAGAACTGTCTGCACTGTTTCCGAAGGCCGGAGGGCAATATACTTACCTGAAAGAGATTTTCGGAAAAAAAATGGGATTTCTTTACGGATGGGGATTGTTTACGGTGATACAAACCGGAACTATTGCTGCGGTGGCAATGGCTTTTGGGAAATTTACCGCTTATCTGATTCCGTCATTAAACGATGCTGCTCCTATTTTCCAGAGTGGTGAATTTAAAATAACCTGGATACAGATTCTTGCCATTGCTGTCATTATTTTGCTCACCTATATCAATACCAGAGGTGTAGAAAGCGGAAAAATCCTTCAGAATATCTTTACCGGTTCCAAAATTATTGCATTACTTGGGCTGATTGCGGCCGGTTTTATTTTAGTAGACATTTCTCATTTAGCAGAAAACTTTAGCTGGGGAACAGATTCTTTCAATAACCTTAAAAAAGATTTGAGCGGGAATTTCCTTAAAGAAGGCTGGGAACCGATTGGAGGAATGACTCTTCTAGGCGGAATTGCTGCTGCCATGGTAGGCTCTGTCTTCAGCTCTGTGGCCTGGGAAAGTGTAACATTTGTTTCCGGTGAGATTGAAAATCCTAAAAAGAATGTAGTCAAATCAATGATTTATGGGACTTCTGCTGTAATGATCCTTTACATCGCTGTAAACTATGTCTACTTAAATGCTCTGGACAGAGATGGAATTGCATTTGCTGCTAATGACAGAGTAGCGGTAGCGGCATCCCAGAATATATTTGGAAGTGCAGGAACTATCATCATTGCCTTATTAGTAATGATTTCTACATTTGGATGTAATAACGGATTGATTCTGGCGGGAGCAAGAGTTTTTCAGACGATGGCCAAAGACGGAATGTTCTTTAAGTCAGCAGTAAAAAATAATAAAAATGAAGTTCCTGAAAATGCATTGTGGATGCAGGGAGTCTGGGCTTCCATTTTGTGTCTGAGCGGGCAGTATGGAAATTTGCTGGATATGATCTCTTTCGTGATCGTTCTTTTCTATATGATTACGGTTTTTGGAGTTATTTATTTAAGAATCAAACAGCCGGAACTGGAGAGACCTTATAAAACATGGCTTTATCCTGTAACGCCGGTTATTTATCTTGTCATAGGAACATGTTTCTGTATCCTGTTGCTTATTTACAAGCAGCAATATACATGGCCTGGTTTTGTTTTGGTATTGCTGGGACTTCCTGTGTACTATTTTATCAATCGAAAAAAGGTGGATAATTAATATAAAAAATAATATAACAGATTCATGGGCCTTTCAATTCAGTTTGAAGGCCCTTGTTTTTGAATAATATTTTAAAGTATATCATTATTATTTGTCGAAAATGTGTAATTTGGTATTTCGTTTTTAGAACAGGACCATGAAGTAAAAACAATAAGTTATGGATACACCAAATTACAGAATGCCTTTCGTACCGTCTACTTTAATGACCGAAGGCGGAAGTATCGATACCTGCGATATGGGGGAAAGTATTGCCCACAATATTATGCTGCTGATCACCACCAAAAAAGGGGAGAACAGATATGATGAAAACTATGGAAACGATGTCTGGAACCTTGAATTCGATAATGGAGTTACAAGTGCCATCTGGGAAAGCGTTTTTATCAAAAGCTTAAGAAGACAGATTCAGGAATATGAACCAAGAATCGTAAACCCGCAGATCGATGCTCACATACAATTTGTAGAGCACAGCTACGATACTAAAGAACACACCGAAATTAAAAAGAAAGTAAGAATTGCCATCAATGCAAAAATGGAAGAAACAGGAGAACGGTTCAGTTTCTCAACAGAGCTGTTTCTAAGCCCGATGTCTATTGATTAATATTTTTAACAGCGAAAGAAAATTATGAATTTAGATCAGAATATTTATTCCAAAGAATCTGTAAAAGCAAGAATGCTGCAGAATGCAACTAAAGTATGGGGATTAAGGAGCCCGCAGTCTTTAGATCCTTTTGTAAAACTGCTGATAGACGCATTCAGTACAGAGGTTTTCAAAGCGAATAATGAAATACAGACGGTGAATGCCCGTATATTGGAAAAACTGGCAAAACTGCTTACACCGTCCATTTATACACATCCTATTCCGGCTCATTCCGTAGCTTTTACACAGCCTTATGAGTCTTCTGAAATTTTATTGGAACACACGGAATTCTTTTTCCGTAAACAGATGACTTCCACGGTGAAATCGGAATCGGACAAACAGCTGAACATTCCTTTTACTCCGGTGGGAAATGTAAGAATCAATAAAGTTCACACTTCAATCATGTTTGTAGGAAATACCTGCTACAGCATCGATGACAGATTCAACAAAATTCCTATTGCAAGATTTCAGGGAAGACCTGAAGATTACAGAAAAATCACAATAGGGGTAGATGTAAGCAAATATGTAAGTGAAAACTTTCCCAAATACCTGAGCATATTCTGTTCCAATCCTGCTTTCGAGCACCTTGATTTCGTATATAAATTATTACCGTATATTACGGTTTCAAGCAATGGTAACCCTCTGTTTGTAAGAGAAGGATTAAGTTATCTTACAGAAAGTCAGAATGACGGTTATGAACAGATGTTCAAAGAGCAATCCATCAGAAATAAGGTGATTGAAGATATTAAAAGTATCTATCGTCATAAATTTATTGAAGTAACAGGAATCTCTCAAAGTCTGTTCTCAGAACCGGGACAGCTTCCACAGAACCTGGATTTTCTTGCCGGAAAAGAAGAAATTACTAAATTCCTGGATACTAAAAGTTATCTGTGGCTTACGTTTGAGTTTCCACCACAGTTTTCAGCAGAAATCCTGGATAATTTCTCATTTGTGCTGAATGCTTTTCCAATCTATAACAGAGGCTGGAAAAAAACAGAATACAGCCTTGATATCATGGGAAATAATATCCCTTTGGTGACAGACGAAGGCGAGCATTTCCTTTATGTGGATGAGGTACAGGATGGTGACGGCAGAAGATATACTGAAATTCCTTTTACTCCGGCCGATGATCTTAAAAAAGGATTATATACTGTAAGAAAGGGAGGAATGGAACGTTTTACCAGTCGAAATGCAGTAGATATGATTGCCAATGTTCTGGAACTGACAAGAGATGAAATTGCTGCATTTTCCCTTTTGAACAGAGATAATGTAAAAGGAGTCTTAAGTGAAATGTCTGACAAAATGAAATCCATGGTGCAGAAAGTAAACAATGCCAAAAGGAATATCAGACAGGAGCTGAATTACGTGATCATGGAACCGGTAGAAAAAACCGATCATACCTACGCTTCTTTTTGGATTACACACTGTACGCTGGCCAATCATATGCGTCCGGGAACTGAACTTTCCAACCAGCTGAAATCTCAGACTGTGGTACTGCTTACCGAAACATTGGGAGGAGCCGAAGAACAAAAAGGAACGGATAGTATTCAGGCGTATAAATATGCATTAACAACCAGAGATAAAATTATTTCTTTGGAAGACGTTAAAAACTATTGCCGCATGATTCTGAAAGATGAAGTAAGAGAAGTAAGGGTAAGAAGAGGAACGATGATCAGCAACAAGCCAAAAGAAGGATTTGTAAGAACGGTTGAGGTAGAAATCATTCCGCAGAACTATTCTTTCTACGGAAGAGCCTATTGGGAAAATATGGCCAATATTATCAGGAATCAGATTATTGCCAAAGCCATTGATGGGATCGAATATATCGTAAGGATTACCAATGAAGATGTTGATTTCCAGGATATGTAATTCCTGTAAAAATAAGTTAAAAAAATAAATGCCGTACCCGCTACGGCATTTTTAATGTAATGTTCAGAATAAGATCAGAATTCAATGAAAAAAATATCACTTTTAATACTTCTCCTCCTCTTTGGTGCTCATTTAAAGAGCCAGACTATTAAAGATCTGAGAAACAAAATTAATCAGATAATCTCTACAAAAAATGCAACTGTTGGAATATCTTTAAAAGGAATAGAAGATAAAGATACACTGAGTATCAACGGAAATAAAGAAACTCCAATGTTGAGCGTTTTCAAATTTCACATTGCCTTAACTGTTTTAAACCAGGTTGATAAAGGTAGATTAAAACTGGATCAAAAGTTTTTCATCAAAAAAGAAGATCTGTTACCCGAAACCTGGAGTCCGATCCGGGAAGAATATCCTCAGGGGAATATGTATCTTACCTTAGATCAGTTATTAAGATATACCGTTTCCCACAGTGATAACAATGGTTGTGACATTTTATTGAACATCATTGGCGGAACAGAGACAGTACAGAAATTTATTAATCAGCAGGGGATTAAAGATTTTACCATAAAAGTAAATGAGAAGGAAATGTCCTCGTTTGAAAAATGTTATGTGAATACAACAACGCCTTTGGCAACCACAGAACTTTTAGAAAAATTCTATAAAGGAAAAGTGTTGAAAAAAGAAACTACAAAATACCTGTATCAGGTAATGGTAGAAACTTCAAGAGGGCTTACCTGGATGAAAGCGGGATTGCCTGTAGGTACAGAATTGGCCCACCGAACAGGAATTTCCGGAAGAAATGAAAATAATCTACGCGCTGCAATGAATGATGTAGGAATTATAAAACTCCCCAATGGAAATCATGTGATTTTATCCATTTATCTTAAAAATATTAAAGAAGAAATGGCAGATACGGAAAAAATTATCTCAGATATCACTCGTGCGGTCTGGGAATACTATACGCATAAATAAAAATTTGTAAATGAATTATGAATTATTCTTTTTCTAAATATCAATATATTTTATCATATCAATAGGAACGGGCTTTAGCCCGTTTTTTTATCAATGAGCTTTCCATTGGCTTCAGCCAAAACATAATGGCTCGAAAATAAGAAACTATTTCAGAAAATTCAATAACATTGGGTTCAATGCATTAACAAAACCTAAGAATTTTTTATGAAACTTTTATCCCTTTTATATTCAAAAAAAGTCTATAAAATTTCGTATTTTTGCACGTTGTGATTTTCAGGCAAATCACCCCAAATTATGAGTAAATCAACAGAATATATAGAAGTTTACGGAGCCCGTGAACACAATCTTAAAAATATTAACGTAAAAATTCCGCGCAACGAATTGGTGGTGATTACCGGCCTTTCCGGAAGTGGAAAATCGTCGTTGGCTTTTGATACTATTTTTGCAGAAGGCCAGCGTCGTTATATTGAAACTTTTTCTGCTTATGCACGCCAGTTTCTGGGCGGACTGGAGCGTCCTGATGTAGATAAAATCGAAGGACTTTCTCCGGTTATTGCCATTGAGCAGAAAACCACCAATAAAAACCCGCGTTCTACCGTAGGAACGGTTACCGAACTGTACGATTTTCTTCGTCTATTGTATGCCAGAGTTTCGGATGCGTACTCTTTATCTACAGGACAGAAGTTGGTAAGCTATACTGAAGATCAGATCCTTGAAACCATCAAAGAAAATTATAAAAAAGAGAAAATCATGCTTTTGGCGCCAGTGGTGCGTTCCAGAAAAGGACATTATCATGAACTCTTTGTTCAGATGGCCAAAAAAGGTTACGGGCAGGCAAGAATTGATGGTGAGCTGCAGGATATTGAATATGATTTAAAACTTGATCGTTATAAAACCCACGACATCGACATTGTGATCGACCGTTGGATTATCGGGGAGAATGCTTCGGAAAGCAGAATGGAAAAATCATTGCGTACAGCAATGGAAATGGGAGAAGGAATCATAGGAATTCAGAAACTGGGAAGTACAGATATTGAATACTTTTCCAAAAATCTGATGGATGCGGAAACAGGACACTCTCTGGCGCTGCCTGAACCCAATACATTCTCATTCAACTCTCCAAAAGGAAGCTGCCCGAATTGTAAAGGTCTGGGAACCATTAAAAAAATCAATACCGATTACTTTATAGACAATCCGAAACTATCCATCAATCAGGGAGGATTATTGCCGTTGGAAGATATCAAGTCCAACAAATGGATCCTGTCACAGATCAAAAACATTCTTGAGATCTTTGGATTAGGATTAACAACGCCATTGCAGGATATTCCTGAAGAAGCACTGGATTATATCTATAACGGATGTCATAAAGAGTTTAATAAAGACCTGAAATACGCCGGAATTACCAAAAAAATAAAAATTGGTTTCGATGGTCTGATTGCTTTCATGGAGGAGATTATTGATGATAGAGACTCATATGAAGCTGTTTTATTGGAAAGACATTTTACTACAGAAGAAATATGCCCTGAATGTCATGGTACCCGCCTTCAGCCTTCAAGCTTAAGTTTTAAAATTGATGGAAAGAACATTGCAGAGGTCAATGCTTTAAGCTTAGCGGATTTAAAAGACTGGCTGGCTGATGTTAAAGATAAATTCTCCGAAAAAAATAAAATCATTGCTCACGAGATCTTAAAAGAAATTGAAACCAGACTTCAGTTTTTGCTGGATGTAGGATTGGATTATTTAAGTTTGAGCAGAAGTTCAAAAACACTTTCCGGAGGAGAATCACAGAGAATCCGTCTGGCAACGCAGATCGGATCTCAGTTGGTGAATGTATTGTATATTCTTGATGAACCAAGTATCGGGCTTCACCAGAGAGATAATGAAAGACTGATCCATTCTCTGAAAAACCTGAGAGACATTGGAAATTCTGTATTGGTGGTAGAACATGATAAAGACATGATCCTGGAAGCCGATGAGGTGCTGGATATTGGTCCGAGAGCAGGAAAATTCGGAGGAGAGATTCTTTGGCAGGGAAAACCAAAAGATCTTTTGAAAGCTGATACCATCACGGCTCAGTATATTAATGGAAAAAGAAAAATAGAAATTCCGACAGAAAGAAGAGCAGGAAGCGGTAAAAATATTGTTTTAAAAGGCGCTACAGGGAACAATCTTAAAAACGTAACCCTGGATATTCCTCTTGGAAAACTGGTTGTAGTAACCGGAATTTCAGGTAGCGGAAAATCTTCTCTGATTAACGGAACATTATATCCGATCCTTAACAAACATTTCTACAGAGCGGTTCAGGAACCGTTACCTTACAAGAAAATTGAAGGGTTAGAGAATATTGATAAAATTGTAGACGTAGACCAGACACCAATCGGAAGAACGCCACGTTCAAATCCTGCTACTTATACCGGAATGTTTACCGATATCAGAAACCTTTTTGCAGAGCTGCCGGAAAGTAAAATCCGTGGATATAAACCGGGAAGATTCTCTTTCAACGTGAAAGGCGGAAGATGCGAAACCTGTCAGGGTGGAGGATTGAAAGTGATTGAAATGAACTTCCTTCCGGATGTATACGTGCACTGTGAAACCTGCAACGGAAAACGTTTCAACAGAGAAACCCTGGAAGTCCGTTACAAAGGAAAATCAATTTCTGACGTATTGGATATGACGATTGATGAAGCCGTAGATTTCTTCCAGCCGATTCCTAAGATTTTTGCAAAAGTGAAAACACTACAGGATGTAGGTTTGGGATATATTACGCTTGGACAGCAATCTACGACTCTTTCCGGAGGCGAAGCACAACGTATTAAGTTAGCAACTGAATTAGCAAAAAGACAAACCGGAAATACCCTTTATATCCTTGATGAACCCACTACAGGACTGCATTTTGAAGATGTGAAAATCCTGATGGATGCCATCAATCAGCTGGTAGAACTCGGAAACTCATTCATCATCATCGAACATAATATGGATGTCATTAAATTAGCAGACCATATTATTGACGTAGGACCAGAAGGAGGAAAACATGGCGGACAGATTGTAGCACAGGGAACTCCTGAGGAAATTGTGAAGTCCAAGAAGAGCTTGACAGGGAAGTTCCTGAAAAGAGAACTGGAGTAAGTATTCATAAAAATTATGCAGCTTTTTTGTCATTCCAAAGAATCTAAATAATTTACTTCAGAATATTGATCAACATTTAAAATAGAAATCGAGATAATAATTGGCTAAACTCATCAGGTTTAGCCTTTTTTATGCCTAAAATAACCCTCCAATATTAAATTTTCAATTATTTTAAAAATTTATTACACTGATAATCAAACAATTAAACTTCAATGTTAACTCAATGTTAACTGAATGTAAAATTAATATGAATTATTTTTAATAACTTTGGTTAAGAGATACAAAAATAGGTTAGTATAACATTTAAAACCAGTTAGTTATGAAAAATAGAATTCAAATATTGATGGCTTCACTTTTCGTTTGCGGATTTGCTGCTGTTTTGAACACTGCTAAAGCTCAGACTACAGATCATAATACCATTCAGGAAATTCAGTTGAACAGGAGTGAAACATTTAATGATATCAGAAATAAACTAGAAGCTAATTTTGACCTTACGAATCCTGATTACAAACAGGGAACCGTAAACTCTGTGGTGAAATTTGATATTGCCAAAAACGGAAAAATCGTTAATGTTCATTCCAGTGGAGACTGTAAAACCGTAAGTAAGGAAATTGAAACAGTGTTAAGCGATCTTGACTATAGAGTAGACCGCAAAAAACTAACTGATAACATGGTTGCTTACACCTATGTAATGCCTGTGACAGTAGAGATCCACAGTAGATAATATTTATTGCATATTATTCATTAATGTGTGAATAATGAAACCTTATCAGATTAAATTGTAATAAAGAATAAACAGATATGTTTTAGTTTTGGGCTACCATAAAATTAAAACGATATGAAAAATTTAAAGAAGCTGACAAAGTCAGAGTTGAAGTCAGTGAACGGAGGAGAACCTGTAAAATACTGTACGTTTTGCGAGTGGGCAAATAAAGTAATCTGCAGCGATATTCCAATCGTTCAATGTCCGTAAAAAATAAAGCCGCTTACAAAAAGCGGCTTTTCTATTGTTGTGTACTCTGAACAAACTCTGTTAATCTTGCTTTAAGATCTTTAGAATTTCCTATTGTATCAAAAGTAACATTATCTATTCTCCATCCTTTCTCTGTATTGATAAGATGCACGGTGTCCATCCAGGTTTCTTTGGGGGAAACTGCATTATATTCAAAGGCTAACAATGCTTCAGCAGTCTTATCCTGTATCTTAACAGACTTGATTTTATAATCTGTAAATCCTTCATACAGGCTGGAAAAAATAGCCCCTTCGAATATTAAAGGTTTCTCATCAGGATGATCACTATTCTTTACCTTTTCAATATCTGCTTTTGATGCATTGATAGCCTCGTCTAAAACTTTTTTTAGCTCCATAGAAAATAAAGTATCGGGAATCGGCTGGTTATAAACAGCTTCGTTGGATTTTCCATATTGAGTATACAGTTCATTTACTTTTTCAATAATGGCAGTTTCTGAAAACCGGGTAGGTTGAGGTTCATTCTTTTTGCAGGATATAAAAAACAGAAATATTCCTAAACAGAGAAAAAAAATTTTCATTGGTGTTATTTTGTGGTATTATTTGAATTTCAGGCTCAAAATGTATACCAAAATCTGTCCGTAAAATATTTCCCACGAATCACAAAAATCAATACATTTGAGTAGATAAAAAAAATTGTGGATCCTATTCTTAACGTTGCTGTCCGTTCCCTCTGCGTTTACCTTTTCATGGTAATTGCCATCCGGTTATTTGGTAAAAACCAGCTTTCTCAGCTGAATGCAGGGGATGTTGTATTGCTGTTGTTAATTTCAAATGCTGTTCAGAATGCAATGGTAGGTCCTGATACCTCTCTTCAGGGAGGAATCGTGGCGGCATTGGTTTTGTTTGTTGCTAATTTCATTGTGAAGAGATTCATGTTTTCCAGCCGCTCCTTTCAGACTTTTATGGAAGATGAGCCGGTTATTCTGATCAAGGATGGAATTGCCGATCAGGCAGCCCTGAATCGGGTAAAGATTACAGAAAGCGAATTGGAAGAAGCGATAAGAGAACACGGAATTGAAAACATTAACAATGTAAAGCTTTCCGTTCTGGAAGTGGATGGAAATATCAGTGTGGTTTCTCAGGACGAAAAAAGCAAGCAGACACACTACTCAAGAATTAAAAGAAAAATCAAAAGAAAATACCATTAAATACGATGAATTACGAATTAAGAGAAATGCTTCCTACTGATGAAGCCAGGGTCCTTGAAATTTTCCGTCAGGGAATAGACGGTGGGATTTCCACTTTTGAAACAGAAGTTCCAACTGCTGAAGCCTGGAGCATGGGCTATTTTAACGACTGCCGCTGGGTACTGGAAAATGAAAAAAATGAAGTTGTGGGATGGTGTGCCTTAAAGCCGGTCAGCAAAAGAGAATGCTATAAAGGAGTTGCAGAGGTAAGCATTTATTTTGATAACGAATATCAGGGAAAGGGATTGGGGTCCGTATTGCTTAAAAAATTGATTTTGGATAGCGAGGATCACGGATTCTGGACATTACAGACCAATATCTTCTCCGAAAATGAAACTTCTATCAAATTTCATCAGAAAAATGGTTTCAGAATCGTAGGCGTCCGTAAAAAAATCGGAAAACTCAATGGAGAGTGGAAAGACATTATCCTGATGGAAAAAAGAAGTGAAATCGTCTAGAGAACTATAATAGATAATAGATGATAGATGATTTTGTTTGGTAATATAATTCTCCATAACAAAATTCACTATTGACTTGTGAAGCAAAATTGACTATTGACAATAAAAGGCCATCTATTCCAACCTTAAACTTTGAGCTTTGAACTTTAATTTTTTTAACCTTTGGCACTACCATTGTTATATTAAATAAAGTTGAAAAATAGAAATAATGAAAAATTTGATTAAAATTACAGGAGTCCTTATCGTAGCATTCATGTTATCATCTTGTGTGGTGCATGACAATGGACGCCGGGTGAAAACAGTTCCGCCAGGACAGGCTAAAAAAGTCTTTGGAGGAAGCGCAAAAGACTATGCTCCTGGGCAGGTGAAAAAAAGAAGCGGCTACTAACAGGTATAAAAAATAAAAAATTAACAGTTAGTTTTAACATACATTAGCTTAATTTCAATTTCTTTTGGCATTAACATTGATATATTTCGCTATCGAAATTGAAAAAGTGAAAATAATGAAAAGTATGTTTAAAGTGGCTGGAGTAGCTGTGGTAGTATTATTGCTGTCTTCATGTGTGGTACATGAGCACCATGGAAGGAGAATGCCTCCGGGCCATGCAAAAAGGTATTATGGCGGAAGCGCGAGGTACTACGCGCCAGGACAGGTAAAGAAAGTGTATATTTATGACGATCGAGGGCATCATCACAAAGGCCGCGGTCATGGACATCACAGATAAAAAGAAAAGCACTGAATTTTTTTCAGTGCTTTTTTTATGATCTATTATAATCTTGATTTCTTTGGATTAAGGAAAGTATTGAAAACCATTACTTCCTGTCCGAACTTTTTCTCAATTCTTTCGGAAATATTTAAAAGTTCACTTTTAATAAAATCTTCCCTCAGTTCATTATTATCAAAAATTAGCAGGAGATTATAATTTTTACCTTCCTCAATAAAGTCACTGTGCACTTCAGAAAGAATATATTTGTTGACATCCATAAGGTTTTCAGTCATTAAAACCAGTGTTTCATCAATATAATCTTCCCATTCTTCCAGGTTATCTTTTGTGCAGTGGAAAGTTATACTTAATACGCTCATATTTTTATGAATTTTTAAGATTTTTTGGATAAATTCTACCACAAAAATCGGCTTTTTTTTCGTAAATTAGCCCGTTAATAAAAATTGGAAATAAATAATTTTCAAACTGACAGCTAAGAGTTTGAATATCATTACAATAAAATTTGTTTATGCAAAAAGAAGGAGAAAGACTGATTCCTATCAACATTGTTGATGAAATGAAGTCGTCTTATATCGATTATTCGATGTCGGTTATCGTTTCAAGAGCGTTACCGGATGTAAGAGACGGCTTGAAACCCGTTCATAGAAGAGTACTTTATGGTATGTATGGACTAGGGGTGTTTTCTAATAGAAAATATTTAAAATCTGCGAGAATTGTTGGGGACGTTTTGGGTAAATACCACCCGCACGGAGATTCCTCTGTATACGATGCTATGGTAAGAATGGCTCAGGACTGGAGCTTGCGTTATCCTCAGGTAGACGGACAGGGTAACTTTGGTTCCATGGATGGTGACCCGCCTGCAGCAATGCGTTACACCGAGGCAAGATTGAAAAAAATCTCTGATGAGGTTCTTTCAGACCTGGACAAAGAAACAGTTGATTTCCAGAATAACTTCGACGACAGTTTACAGGAACCGACCGTAATGCCTACTAAAATTCCGAATCTTTTGGTAAATGGTACTTCAGGTATCGCCGTAGGTATGGCAACGAATATGGCGCCTCATAACCTTTCAGAATCTGTAGATGCAATCTGTGCGTATATCGATAATAAAGAAATTACGATTGACGAACTGATGCAGCACATCATTGCACCGGATTTCCCTACAGGTGGTATCATCTACGGATATGACGGAGTAAGAGATGCTTTCCATACAGGAAGAGGTAGAGTCGTTTTAAGAGCTAAAGTTAACTTTGATGAAATCGGAAACAGAAACGCTATTATCGTTACTGAAATCCCTTATCAGGTGAACAAAGCTGAAATGATCGCCAGAACAGCAGAACTTGTTAAAGACGAAAAAATCCCTGGAATCCACGAGATCAGAGACGAATCGGATAGAAAAGGACTTCGCGTTGTATACGAACTGAAAAACGATGCAATCCCGAATGTCGTTCTTAACCTATTATATAAATATACGGCACTTCAGACTTCTTTCAGTGTAAACAATATTGCATTGGTACACGGAAGACCGGAGCAGCTGAACCTTAAAGATATCATTCATCACTTTGTAGAGCACAGACACGAGGTTATCGTAAGAAGAACTCAGTATGAGCTTAAGAAAGCAAAAGAGAGAGCACATATCCTTGAAGGATTTATGAAGGTGATCGGAACTCAGGATGCTTTAGACAGAGCAATCTCTATTATCCGTCACAGTGCCAACCCTCAGGCTGCAAAAGAAGGCTTGATCGAAGCTTTTGAACTTTCTGATATTCAGGCTCAGGCAATTCTTGATCTTAGATTAGCCCGTCTTACAGGAATGGAGCTTGATAAGATCCGTGATGAGTATGATGCGATCATGAAAGAAATTGCGAATTTGGAAGACATCTTAGCGAACGAGCCGAGAAGATTCCAGATCATTAAAGAAGAATTGCTTGAAATCAAAGAAAAATACGGAGACGAAAGAAGAACTGAAATAGATTACTCAGGAGGAGAAATGTCTATCGAAGATATCATTCCTAATGAATCTGTCGTTCTTACTATTTCTCATGCAGGATACATCAAGAGAACTTCTCTTTCAGAATATAAAATCCAAAGTAGAGGTGGTGTAGGTAATAAAGCGGCAACGACAAGGGATTCCGATTTCCTTGAATATATTGTTTCTGCAACCAACCACCAGTATATGCTGTTCTTCACTGAAAAAGGAAGATGTTACTGGTTAAGAGTATTTGAAATTCCTGAAGGCTCCAAAACGGCAAAAGGAAGAGCAGTACAAAACCTTATCAACATTGAACCGGATGATAAGATCAAAGCATATATCAGAACCAACAACCTTAAGGATTCCGAATATGTAAATCAGATGAGCGTCGTGATGGTAACTAAAAACGGAACCATCAAGAAAACATCGTTGGAAGCCTATTCAAGACCAAGAGTAAACGGGGTGAATGCTATCGAAATCAGAGATAATGACCAGCTATTAGGAGCTTACCTTACCAATGGAACTTCTCAGATCATGATTGCCACTAAAAATGGTAAGTGTATCCGTTTCCCTGAGGAGAAAGTAAGAGAAGTAGGTAGAGGATCTATCGGGGTAAGAGGAATCCTGCTTGAAGATGGTGACGAAGCTATTGGTATGATTGTTGTGAACGATGTAGAGAACGAAACAGTACTTGTAGTATCTGAAAAAGGATATGGTAAGAGAACTGCGGTAGAAGACTACAGAATTACCAACAGAGGAGGAAAAGGAGTTATTACGCTTAATATTACTGAAAAAACAGGAAATCTTATTGCTATTCAGAACGTAACAGACGAAGACGGATTGATGATTATCAACAAATCCGGTGTTGCCATCAGAATGGGAATGGATGAAATGAGAGTAATGGGTAGAAATACTCAGGGTGTAAAACTGATAAACCTTAAGAAAAATGACGAAATTGCAGCCATTGCAAAAGTAGAAATGGATAAAGATGTAGAGGAAGATTCTGAAGAACTTGAAGAAACAGAAGAAGGTGTTGTAGGATCGCTATTTGATAACCAGGAAAACGAAGAGGCTCCTCAGGCTGAAAATGAAAATTCTGCAGAGGAAAATGAGAATTCTGATTCCGAATAAATTGTACAATATAAATATAAAATAGTTATTATGAAGAAACTAATTTTAGGAATGGCTATCGTAGCATCTGCTTTTGCTTTTGGGCAGAAAAAAGATGCGGCAGCTTTAAATGCTCAGCTTCAGGAAGCTAATAAAGTGGCTATGGATGCATATAATGCAAAAAACTATGCTGCTGCAGCGCCTAAGTTTATAGAAGTCTACGACTTGTTAAAGGCTAACGGGCAGGATAATAAAATATATATGTATTATGCCGGATTGAGCCACGCGTTAGCTAATAACACTGATCAGTCTATCAAAATATATACAGACCTTATCAATTCCGGATTTACAGGAGTAGAAACTACATACACTGCAAAAGAGAAGAAGACAGGTCAGGTTGTAAATCTTGATAAAGCTACCTGGGAACTAATGAAAAAGAACCCTGATTACAGTGATTTCAAGACAGAACAGACTAAAAGTATAGAGTCTGATTTGTATGAAACTTTGTCTTCATTGCTTTTGAATGCTAAAAAACCAACTGAGGCTCTTACGATTATCGAAAAAGGTTTGGTTAAATTCCCAAACAATGCTAAGCTTAAAGAAGCTCAGACTACAGCATACCTTCAGTCTGGAAATACAGACAAATTTGTTTCAGGATTGAAAGAACAATTGGCTAAAAACCCTAACGATGCTACAAACTGGTATAACCTTGGGGTAATGCAGGCTAAAAACCCGGCTACTGTTAACGATGCTTTGGAAGCGTTCAAAAAAGCTGTTGAGCTGAAGCCTGATTTCTCTGATGCATATCAGAATTTAGTATATACGACTATTGGTGATGATGCTAAAGTAGTAGGAGAGATCAATGCCTTAAGAAAAGACAAGCCGGATGAAGCTTCTAAGCTGATTGATGCAAGAAGAGAAAGATTTGGAAAAGCACTACCATATGCTGAAGGATGGTATAAAGCCAACCCAAAGAGTCTTGATGCGGTTACTGCGTTAAAAGAAATTTACATTGTAACTAAAAACATGGATAAAGTTAAAGAAATGAAAGCTAAAGAAGCTGAACTTACAGCTGCTGGTGCAAAATAATCATTTTTTGACACAACAGATAAAGCCGGAATAGAAATGTTCCGGTTTTTTTTATTGTAAACACAAAGTAATGAAGTTCATATCAGGATTTTATGTTTCATATAGAAGTTTGCAGGCCTTTTATGATTTTGAATTAAATTTATAAACCTAACAGGTTTTAAAAACCTGTTAGGTTTGATTTATTACCGGCCCTGTTATGCAGTTTCTCTTCATGCCGGATTCATGCATTCAAAATTTCTTTTTTTATAGAGATGAACCTTCAATTTCAACCTGAAAATTTCTCTGTAATTCCGTATCTTTGAGAAAAATTTTTATAAGATGATCGAGTGGAAAACCGCCAAGGAATACGAAGATATTACCTATAAAAAATCTAACGGAGTAGCAAGAATTGCTTTCAACAGACCTGAAGTACGTAATGCTTTCAGACCTAAAACAACTTCAGAATTATATGATGCTTTTTATGATGCCTATGAAGATTCTTCAATAGGGGTTGTATTGCTGTCAGGAGAAGGACCAAGTCCAAAAGACGGAGGATGGGCATTTTGCAGTGGAGGAGATCAGAAAGCCAGAGGACACCAGGGGTATGTAGGAGAAGACGGAAGACACCGTCTGAACATTCTTGAAGTTCAGCGTCTGATCCGTTTTATGCCGAAAGTGGTGATCGCTGTTGTTCCCGGATGGGCAGTTGGTGGTGGACACTCACTTCACGTAGTATGTGACCTTACTTTAGCGAGCGAAGAACATGCTATTTTCAAACAGACCGATGCAGATGTTACCAGTTTCGATGGTGGTTATGGTTCTGCTTATCTTGCTAAAATGGTAGGACAGAAAAAAGCACGTGAGATTTTCTTTTTAGGAAGAAACTATTCTGCACAGGAAGCTTTCGAAATGGGAATGGTGAATAAAGTGGTTCCTCACGCAGAACTAGAGGATACAGCTTACGAATGGGCACAGGAAATATTAGCTAAATCGCCAACTTCTATCAGAATGCTGAAATTTGCCATGAACCTTACAGATGATGGTATGGTAGGGCAGCAGGTTTTCGCAGGAGAAGCTACCCGTCTTGCGTATATGACAGAAGAAGCTCAGGAAGGAAGAAATGCCTTTCTTGAAAAAAGAAAACCTAACTTCGGAGAAGATCAATGGATATCCTAAAAATATAATTGATAATTGATGAATGATGATTGATATTATCATTTATCAATTATCGCTTATCAATGATAAAAATATGACGGATTGGATAAAAGCCGCAAGGCTAAGAACTTTACCGCTTTCCTTAAGCGGAATTATTATGGGAGCTTTCATTGCAAAATGGAGACTTTACGGAGAAGGCGGTACCTGGGACTGGAAAATCCTTGCACTCGCTCTGTTGGTTACGCTTTTATACCAGATTTTATCAAATTATGCCAATGATTATGGTGACGGAGTAAAAGGTACAGACGCCAAAAGAATCAATGAAGCTGAAGCAAGAGCGGTAGCATCAGGGAAAATTACCGCAAAACAGATGAAAAATGCTGTGATTCTTTTCGCAGTATTATCTTTCATTGCTACCATTGCTTTGTTGTACGTAGCTTTTATTCCAAACTATATGAATGAATTCTATATCTTCATAGGATTGGGAGTAGCATGCATTCTTGCCGCAATTGGATATACGGTAGGTAAAAAACCTTACGGATACATGGGATTGGGAGATATTTTCGTGTTTATCTTCTTTGGACTGGTTTCTGTGTGCGGAAGCTATTTCCTGTTTACAAAAACTTTCAGCTGGGATATATTATTACCCGGAACAGCGGTTGGAATGATGAGTATGGCGGTTCTTAACCTGAACAATATGAGAGATATTGAAAGCGACAGATTATCAGGGAAAAATAGCTTTGCATTGAGAATCGGATTCAAAAATGCAATGATCTATGAAATGGTCCTGTTACAGTTACCATTGGTGCTTATCCTTATCTTTTTAGGAGTAAACGGGTTTATACAGCAGCAAAACTACTATGTGTTTATTGTAATGATCCTTTTATTCCCATTAGCCAAGCTGAGAAGAAGCATTATGTCGGTGAAAGAACCAAAAGAATTAGACCAGTACTTAAAACAGGTAGGAATCATGACTTTTGTAATGGCAATTCTTACAGCAGCCGGACTTAACTTATTTCACTAATCTAAAATATTATACCATGAGTTCTAATGCATACGTTGAAGCTCAAATGCTTATCAGGAAGCCGGTTGAAGATGTTTTCGAAGCATTCATCAATCCGGAAGTAACTACCAATTTCTGGTTTACCAAATCTACCGGAAAGCTGGAAGAAGGGAAGACTGTTACCTGGGAATGGGAAATGTACGGAGTAAAAAACGTAGTGAAAGTTCACCAGATTATTCCGAACCAACTGATCAGAACAGAATGGGGAGAGCCTGCAGTAAACGTAGACTATGAATTCAAAACGATGGAAAAAGGAACACTCGTGGTCATTAAAAGCTATGGATTCAGCCAGACAGGCGAAGATCTGATGAAAGTAATTAATGACAATACAGGAGGTTTTACAACAGTTTTAGACGGATGTAAGGCTTATCTCGAACACAGGATTAAGCTTAACCTTATTGAGGATAAGTTTCCATCGAAATAATAGATTAAAGAAAACACGGATGGCACGAATGCTTTCACAATCGCCACTAATCTCATTGTGCTGTTTGTGAAATTATTTGAGTCATTTGTGTTTAATATTTAATAATAATTGAAATTAAATTTAAAATGAAAATACAATTCTTAGGGCAAAATTGTTTCCTGTTTACCTACAAGGATAAAACAATTCTGAGTGACCCTTTTTACAATTACAAAAAAGCAGAGTCAGGTTTTGATATTGCTGCCCAAAAAATCGACTACATCCTATTAACTCATGCGCACGGTGATCATATTGCTGATGTAGCAGAAGTATTGAAGCACTATCCGGAAGCTACCATCATTGGAGTTCCTGAAGTATGCGGTTATTTTCAACAGGCAAAAAATAAAGATGATGTGAACTTAGGAGGATCGGCAAAAATCGACGATCTTAAAATTTCCATGGTTCCGGCTCACCATACAAGTTCTTTCCCGGATGGAAGCTATGGAGGTGTTCCTGTAGGGTATATCTTCAGACTTCCTGAAGGTAAGAACATCTATCTGGCTGGTGATACAGGAGTAATGGCTGATATGGAGCTGTTCCCGAGATTATACGGAAACATCGACCTTTCTATCCTTCCGATCGGAAGCCACTACACGATGTGCCCCAGAAAAGCTTCTTTTGCAGCAGCAGAGCTATTAAAAACACCGAAAGTAATCGGATGTCACTTTGATACTTTTCCTGCCATTGAAATCAACCATGAAAGTGCACTAAAGCATTTCGCCGATAAAAATGTAGAACTTGTTTTACCAAAATTGGGAGAGACGTTCGAATTTTAATTGATAACAAAACCGGAGGTAATCTGAAAATTAGAAAAATGAAAATGATGCGTAAGGTATTAAAAACAAAAAAAGATAATTATCAAATTACCTCTCTTCTTACTTTAAATCAAAAAAAAATGGCAAGCTACCTAAATCACACCGCTACGACCGATTACCTTTGCTGCGTTCCCACCCTGGAGGATTCTCAGGAGCTGGTTGTTTAGGACTTGCCGTTGCAAAGGTAGGAATATTTTATAAACTTCAAAACTTTATCAAAGAAAATTAGTTGAAAAAATGCAGTGGTAAAGCTAAACGCCTGACATTTAGAGGGAAAAATTTTCAACTTTTTTTAAAAATTTAAATATGACAAAAAGTCCATCAACACTAGGAATTATACTTTTTATCGCTACAATGATCGTTTTTTTTGTAGTATATACTTTTTTCTCAGGAATCAATTATTTTGATATCTCTTTGAAAGCCAATGCTTTTGTTTTGCCTCTTTTATATGCCGGAGCTGCTTTCTGGTCTGTAAAATCTTACTGGAACAACCATAGAGTGGTGAAATTTAAAGATGCTTTCAAAAGAGCATTCGTTCCGATGTTCATCGGAGGAATTCTTTCTATTTTTAGTATTTATGCTTTTTTAACTTTTGTAGATCCTGCAGCTAAAAGCCTTTTGAACTATCAATATGTTCAAAGACAAAAATCAGAACTGGATACAGAATATACTTCAGCAAGAAAAATTCTGAAGCATCAGAAGGATATTGATGAACTGGATCAGAAATACAAGGAAAGACTGCAAAGCTTCACTCCTGAGGCAGTTAAAGGAAAAGATATGCTTACCGCAAGTCATTTTTCAGGATATTTTGCAGCAATTCTTATATTTTACGTAGTTTTGTCGGTGTTTTTCGGAGCATTTTTCAGAACAAGAACAATACATCAGCCCGAAGAAACCAATCAAGCCTAATTTTTATTAAAATTAAATGAATTTATCTATAGTTATTCCGTTACTGAACGAAGAAGACTCTCTGGAAGAACTTTTTTCAAGAATTGATAAAGTGTGTACAACCAGTAATTTATCTTATGAAATCTGGTTTGTAGACGACGGAAGTACGGATTTGTCGTGGAGTATTATTGAGAATATGAAAGTTCAGTATCCTCAGATCCACGCTATTAAATTTTCCAGAAATTATGGAAAATCACAGGCGCTTCATGCCGCTTTTGAAAGAACAAACGGTGATGTAGTAATTACAATGGATGCCGATTTACAGGATTTCCCAGAAGAAATTCCGGAACTGTACAATATGGTGATTCATGATAATTATGATATTGTTTCCGGTTGGAAAAAGAAGCGTTTTGATAATGTAATGACGAAAAATATTCCGTCAAAACTATTCAATGCGGCAGCGAGAAAAGTTTCAGGAGTTTACCTTCATGACTTCAACTGTGGTTTGAAAGCTTATAAAAGACAGGTGGTAAAATCGGTTGATGTGTACGGAGATATGCACCGTTATATTCCGGTATTGGCTGCCAATGCAGGTTTCAGAAGAATTACCGAGAAAGAAGTACAGCACCAGGCAAGACCTTATGGAACTTCAAAATTCGGAACGGAAAGATTTATCAGAGGATTTCTGGATCTGATAACCCTTTGGTTTGTAAGCCGTTTCGGAGGAAGACCAATGCATTTCTTCGGAGCAGTGGGAACTTTAATGTTTATTGTTGGTTTTCTTTCAGCACTTTGGCTAGGAATTTCTAAACTGATTGATGTGGCAAGAGGAATCTACGGACATTTGATTACCAATAACCCTTGGTTCTTTATTGCATTAACCATGATGATTATGGGAACCCTTCTCTTTATTGCAGGATTCTTGGGAGAAATGATCATAAGAACCAACCGTGAGCATAAGAACTATAATATTGATGAAGTGATATAAATTCAGGTGATTGTTCAATTAAATATACTGAAAACTAATCTGTTAATGTAAACCTTTAGTTGATGTATGGCCATTCCCATCCTTTGGAGGGGTGGTGAAAATTCAAAGAATTTTTGACGGGGTGGTTACGCAAAAAATAATCATTCCAATTTCAATACATACAAAGCACTCTATTCCAGAGTGCTTTTTGTATTTTTATAAAAACTTTAAATCCGGATGTTTAAACTCAAATCTATTCTTTTTTACTTTCTGTTACTTTTTGCAGTCTCATGTTCATCAAATAAACTTTACGGTTCATGGGAGTTTATTGATATTTATGATGGAGAAATTTCTAATACGGATACGTTGAAAAATAAAACAAACAATTCCAGATATGGAACAGGAGTTCTGACCTTTTATCAGGATAAAACTTTCAGTTCAATGGGAAACAATGGAATTTATCAGATAGAAAATAATCTATTGAAAATGAAGTATAATGACGATGAAAATATAACCACAATGAAAATCTCCAGTGTAAGTAAAAATTATCTTCTTTTATTTTCAATGGCTGGCAGTCCTAAAACATGGTTTTATAAAAAAGTAAAAAGAATTGAGAATAAGAAATAGGCTCTTCTGAAAAGCAAAAAATTGAAAACTATCAGGTATTTTATTGTCAAAAGACAAAGTTTTTTAGAAATTTTAATCCTATTTTTGTTCAAAATAATATTGAAAGTCCCGTGAGGCCTGAGAAAAGCTTTCAGAGATTTTCAGTAAAGATCGTTGCGATTATAATATAGAATATTTAAAATTAAATATGAAAAAAGTTGTATACACATTGATGCTGATGGCAGTAGTTTCCTGCGGAAAAGTTTCTCCAAAAGGGAATATTGAAAAGAAAGATGTGGATGTTTCGGAATTCGTTAACCTTGATCTGGCAGGTAAATTCCGTGTATTTTATGCCAGAGGTCCGAAAAATTTTGTAGAAATAGAAACTTATCCTAATGTAGCAAGCAATCTGGATGTGGATGTAAAAGATAAAACCCTTTTCATTAAAGAAAAAAGAGGAACAAAAGGAGTCGATTTTTATAATGTAACGATTTATTCCAAATATAATCTTGAAAAAGTAGCTGTTTCAGATTCTGTGGAAGTGAATATTTCAAGCGAAATCAAAACAGATAATTTCAGACTTAACATGAAAAATAACGCAAGCTTCATGGGATCTGTAAACACAAGAAGAGCAGAAGTGGAAATGCATAACAGAAGCCGCGCCAACTTTTTGGGATTATCTAAAGATGCAGTGATAAAGATTTCAGATACAGCAAGTTTAATTGCACCTTACTGGAAAATCACCAATCTGAATATTGATTCTAAAAACGGTAATTATGCAGAAGTAAATGTAAAAGATTCTTTAAAAGGACATATTCAGAACACAGCAAAATTTGTCTATTATAACGATCCCATCAGAGCGTTTAAAATTGATAAAACAACGAAAGTCGAAAACAAAAAGCTGGATTAAAAAACAGCATTATTTAAACTAGAAACTAGGAACTTTACAAATTATAAAAGAACAACATTACAAATATGAATACACTAGAAAAAGCGAAACTTTGGTTAAGTGATACCTTCGATAAAGAAACAAGAGATGCTGTACAGACGTTGATCGACAGCAATTCCCCTGATCTGGAAGATTCTTTCTACAGAGAACTGGAATTCGGAACAGGAGGTATGCGTGGGATAATGGGAGTAGGAACCAATCGCTTGAATAAATATACATTAGGACAAGCGACTCAGGGATTGGCTAATTATATGCTTCAGCAGTTCAAAGGAGAAGAGATTAAAGTGGCTATCGCTTATGATGTTCGTAATAACTCAAAAGAATTTGGAAAACTGGTAGCAGATGTTTTAACAGCCAACGGAATTAAAGTTTTACTTTTCAAAGATCACAGACCGACTCCTGAATTGTCTTTCACGGTACGTGATAAAAAATGTAACGGAGGAATCGTATTAACGGCTTCTCACAACCCACCAGAATACAACGGTTACAAAGTATACTGGAATGACGGCGCACAGATTGTTCCGCCTAATGATGAAGCCATTATCAATGAAGTGTATTCTGTGAAATTTGAAGAAATTAAATTCAACGGAAATGATGATCTGATCGAATGGATCGGAGAGGAGCAGGACGATGTGTATATCGATGCATGTATTGAAAACTCTACGTATCAGAACGTTGGAAAAGAAAATTTAAATATTGTTTTCACCTCTATCCATGGAACAACCTATACAACTGTTCCCAAAGCCCTTGAAAAAGCAGGCTTCAAAAAAGTAGATCTTGTAAGAGAACAGATGATCCCAAGCGGAAATTTCCCAACAGTAGAGTCTCCAAACCCGGAAGAGCCTGCAGCATTGGAAATGGCAATGGATCTGGCAAGAATTACCAATGCAGATATCGTGATCGGAACAGACCCGGATGGGGACAGATTAGGAATCGCCGTAAGAAATCTTGATAGTGAAATGCAATTATTGAACGGAAACCAAACCAATACCATCCTTACGTATTACATTCTGAATGAGTGGAGAAAACAAGGGAAAATTACCGGAAAAGAGTTCATTGGTTCTACCATCGTAACTTCCGATATCTTCTTTGATATTGCACAGAAATTCGGTGTAGAATGCAAAGTAGGTCTTACTGGATTCAAATGGATTGGAAAAATGATCCGTGAAGCAGAAGGAACTCAGAAATTTGTATGTGGTGGTGAGGAAAGTTTCGGATTTATGACCGGTGACTTCGTTCGTGATAAAGACTCTTGCGGAAGTATTCTTTTAGCCTGCGAAATTGCAGCTTGGTGCAAAGCCAACGGAAAAACAATGTATCAGTACATGATTGAGATCTATGAGGATCTTGGAATGTATTATGAAGGATTAATCAATATCGTTAGAAAAGGAAAAGAAGGAGCTGAAGAAATTCAGAATATGATGAAAAACTTCCGTGAAAATCCTCCGAAGGAACTGGCAGGATCACCGGTAGAAGAAGTAAAGGATTTCAAAGAACAAACCAGCCTTACCGTTTCTACCAACGTGAAAAAAGTAATGAATGATATTCCAAAGTCTAACGTTTTGATCTATTATACACAGGATGGAACAAAAGTATGCGTAAGACCTTCAGGAACAGAACCAAAAATCAAATTTTATGTTTCTGTAAAGGATTCCATTACTTCAGAAGCAGATTTCAGAGACAAATTAAAATCATTGGAAGCCAAAATAGGAGCCGTTAAAACAGATTTGAAACTGGATTAATACTCTTAAAAATACCATCAATCAAAAATATGAGAAGATTCATGGAGAACGATAATATAAATTTAAAATAAGAAAAAGTGAAAGTTTCAAAATTAGCAGCGAACCTGATCGGTTCTGAAATTGTAAAAATTGGTAACGAAGTAAATGATCTAAAAGCAAAAGGAGCGGAAATTGCCAATCTTACTATTGGTGATCTGAATTCTAACATTTATCCTATTCCGGCATTGCTGAAGGAAGAGATTCAGAAAGCATATCAGAATAATTTGACGAACTATCCGCCTGCCAACGGACTTTTATCTTTAAGAAAAGAAGTTTCCAAAGACCTTAAAAAAAGATGGAACCTGGATTATTCTCCTAACGATATTCTGATTACGGCAGGATCAAGACCTTTGATCTATGCGGTGTACAAAACCATTGTAGACGAAGGAGATAAAGTAGTGTATCCTACACCATCATGGAACAACAATCACTATGCTTATCTTACTTCTGCCAATGCTGTAGAAGTGAAAACAAAACCTGAAACCAATTTCCTTCCGACTGCTGATGATTTAAGACCTCACTTAGATGGAGCCGTTTTATTAGCTTTGTGTTCTCCATTGAACCCTACAGGAACCATGTTTACAAAAGAACAGCTTTCAGAAATCTGTGAACTGGTTATTGCTGAAAACAAAAAAAGAGGTGAAGATCAGAAACCGTTATACTTAATGTATGACCAGATCTACTCTTGCCTTACATTCGGTGCTGAGCACGTAGATCCGGTTTCTCTTTTCCCTGAAATGAAAGACTACACCATCTATATTGACGGTATTTCAAAATGCCTTGCTGCAACCGGAGTACGTGTAGGATGGGGATTCGGACCTGCTCATATTCTTGATAAAATGAAGGCACTTCTTACTCACGTTGGAGCATGGGCTCCAAAACCAGAGCAGGAAGCAACGGCTAAATTCTATGAAAACTCAGAGAACGTTGATGTTTTTGTTAACGACTTTAAAGCTAAACTTGAAAACAGCTTAAAAGTACTTCACAACGGAGTTCAGGATTTAAAGGCAAAAGGACTTGCTGTTGACAGCATCGAACCAATGGGTGCTCTTTACCTTACCATCAAACTTGATTATATCGGAAAAACAAAACCTGACGGAGCTGTCATTGAAAACTCTTCAGATCTTGTTTTCTACTTAATCAATGAAGCAGGAGTGGCTTTGGTACCGTTCTCAGCTTTCGGAGAAGAAAAATCAGAACCTTGGTTCCGTGCTTCTGTAGGAGGATTGGCTGTAGATGAGATCAAGGTAATGCTTCCAAAACTGGAAAGTGCTTTGAACAATTTAAAATAATCTTTACATAAAATATAGGCTTCGACTCTGTCCGGCATGACATCATTAAATTTAAAAAATAGTAATTGTGTCACGCTGAGCGGAGTCGAAGCGTTTTTACACGTCTTTTAAACCATGAGCCTTCCACAGAAATCCTTACTTGAGACAAAATATTTGTTTTTTTCAACATTGTCAATTATCATAATAGTGATTTTAAGCGTGTGGCTTTCAGGGAAAGCTGATCATCGTTCACTGTTTTTGAATTCAATATTATCAACTTCTGTTCTGGCGGGAGTATTTTTCCTCTTTATCACTGGAGGACTGTATTCTGGGTTAAAATTAAAAGATAATATCGGAAATATTTTAAACAAAGAAAGAATACAAAGGTATGCTGATAAAACACCGAAGTTTGATGGTTTTGAGGTAGACATTCCTGATGCCGGAGATGGAATAGGAGGCGCTATTCTTTCCTTTCTTGCCTGGATTGTAATTTCCATTCTACTTGTTTTTCTTTCTTATTTTTTCGGACTTTTCTTTTGGTCGGCCGTATTCTTGTTGGGTGCCATTTTGTACTGGATATTTTTCAGAGCACTCAGATTGGTTTTTAAAAATTCAGGAAAATGTAAAGGAAAAATAGTAAAAAGCCTTGGACTCGGACTTTTCTATTCTTTTATCTATATTTCATGGATATATGGAATTATTTTTCTGATCCAATATTTGAATTGAAGTTGCGTTTATTTCTCAAAAAATTAAATAAATATTAAAAGTTAGATAACCGCTTTGCACTACATTCAACAAGGAATTATATTTGTGGCTTTACACACCTGAATATATAAATCGAAAATTACACGATGAAAAAACTGAGATTTCTACTTTTACCGGTTTCAATACTGGTATACTCACAGGAGGTTGACAGTCTGAAGGTAAGTGAGTTACCAAAAGAAGTTGAACTGCCAAAAGTACAAACCTACACCTTAAAAGACGGTTCCGTCCGGACATATCCGAAACCTAAACTCCTTGACTTTGTCACCAAATTACCAAGAAACTTCATCAATACCAATAAAGATTTCGTAGCTAAAGATCATGCTTATTATCTGGGGGGGGCTGTTGGTGCTACGTTAATACTCCTGCCGTTTGATCAGAAACTCATTGATAATTCAAGAGAGCTGGCCGAAAGATGGGGAATGGATAAGGATAACAATTATCACAAAGTGGGAGGTGTTTTTAAAATTCCTAAAGATGTCGGATCTGCGCTGTACCTGATCGGAAACGGGTCTACATTAGTCTTATTAGGAATAGGCTTCGGAACCTATGGATTGATAAAAAATGACTACAGAGCCCAGGCTACGGCCAGTGGTTTAATGGAAAGTTTAATTCTTTCAGGAGTTTTTACGCAGACCCTTAAAAGAATTACCGGAAGAGAAAGCCCTTTTATTGCCGAAGAATACGGACATAAAGGAGGCGCATGGAACCCTTTTCCAAGCTTTTCAGCATTCAGCAAAAACACCTCGAATTATGACGCAATGCCATCAGGACATTTAACGACATTTATGGCTGGGATTACTGTAATTGCAGATAATTATCCGGATGCGAAATGGATCAAACCTGTAGGATATACATTAGCCGGAGCATTGTGCTTTCAGATGATGCAGAGTAAAGTTCACTGGGCGTCAGACTATCCTCTGGCTTTATTCATGGGATATTTTATAGGAAAAACCATATCAAAAAGCAGATACACTTCTTCAGAAGGAACAATCGGAAAGACAAAATATAATCTCAACTTCACTGCATCCCGCCAATGGGAATACAATATGGTAGGCGTAAAACTCTCTTTTTAAACTCTGAAATCTCTGTTTTGTTTAGGAAATAAGATACTTTTCACTACATTTGGTCTCAGGATAAAAGGTGTATCCGGACTTTTATAAATACCGGAATGAAACCTCCTGATTTAAAAAGAATTACTTAATATTGTATTGAATGAAAATAATCGCTGTCATCCCTGCACGTTATGAAGCAAGCCGTTTTCCGGGGAAATTAATGCAGATTTTAGGAGAAAAAACCGTTATTACCACAACCTATCAGAATGTAGTGGAAACGGGGCTGTTTGATGAAGTATTTGTCGCCACCGACTCTGAAATTATTCTTGATGAAATCGTAAAAAACGGAGGAAAAGCCGTCATGACAGGACAGCATGAGACCGGAAGTGACCGTATTGCGGAAGCTGTACAGAATATTGACTGCGACATTGTGATCAACGTCCAGGGAGATGAGCCTTTCCTTAAGTTAGAACCTTTACGTCAACTGATAGAAGTTTTTAAACATGACCAGCAACAGGAAATATCTTTAGCTTCTTTGAAAATACAGCTGCATGAAAAAGAAGAAATTGAAAACCCGAATAATGTAAAAGTGATTACCGATAATAATGGGTTTGCCCTGTATTTTAGCCGTTCCGTCATTCCTTTTCACAGGGAGGTTTCTTATGATGTAAGTTATTTTAAACATATTGGAGTATATGCTTTCAGAAAAGATGCCCTGCTGCAGTTTTCAAAGCTGGCTATGAAGCCATTGGAAATATCCGAAAAGATTGAATGCATCCGCTATCTTGAATATGGAATGAAAATCAAAATGATAGAAACCAATTTCGTAGGAGTAGGCATTGATACTCCGGAAGATCTGGAAAAAGCCCGAAAACTTATCTGAAATTAACAAATTGGTCTTCCTGAGCTTTTGCCTTTTTTGCAATTTTCCATAAATCCCCCTATATTTGAATTTATAAATAAAATTAATGAAGAAGTTATTATTAGTATTTGGACTGATATTTTCGCACGTGATATTCGGACAGACCGCAAAGGAAATTATTGACAAAAACATTGAATTATCCGGAGGGTTAACCAATTGGAAACTGTTAAACTCAGTATTGCTTCAGGGAAAAGTAATCCTGGGTGTCAAAGATGAATATCCGATAAGAATTTTTCAGCAGCGTCCGAATCTTACTAAAACATTGATTACCACCGGAGGGAAAGAAACGGCAATTGAAGGTTTTGATGGTACCAAAGGATATGCAATGAACTATGCGGCCAACAAACTTCAGGAATATCCTGAATATGTGCCGGAAAGTTTTGATAATGATTTCATTGATTGGGAAAATAAAGGATTTGACGCCAAATATCTTGGAAAAGAAAAAGTAGGAGAGATCTACTGCCATAAGGTACAGCTTACCAAGAATGTAAATAAGAACATGTACTATTTTGATACAAAAACGTATATGCTGATTAAAGAAGTGAAAAAAGATGAGACACTGATCTATTCTGATTTCAAAAAAGTTGGGAACATTATCATGCCCTTCAGAATCGAATCTTCAAGTCCCAAAAAAGACGGAGATTATGTGATGTTATTAAACAGAATCGATATCAATAAAGTTTTTCCGGCTAATATTTTTAAGTTTTAAATCAACTGCAGCCTGCTGCATAAAATTATAAGAAATGAAAAAGATTTTTTTACTGCTGCTTTCTTTCATGGCATTCCTGCAAAGCTGCACCAACCAGAAAAGTGAAATTTCTAAAGCTAAAACCACAGAACTTATGGGAAAAACAATATATGACTTTAAAGTAGAAAGTCTTGATGGCAAAGAAATCAATTTTGCAGACTTCAAAGGGAAAAAAATTCTCATTGTCAATACCGCTTCAGAATGTGGGTTTACACCCCAATACGCAGATCTTGAAAAGGTGTACGAACAATATAAAGATAAACTGGTTGTAGTAGGTTTCCCTGCAAACAATTTCGGAGGCCAGGAGCCTGGGACCAACACGGAAATCGGTGCTTTCTGCCAGAAAAACTACGGAGTAACGTTCCCTTTGGCAGCCAAAGTTTCCGTGAAAGGAGATGATACCGCTCCTATCTTCAAGTACTTAACGGAAAAGGAATTGAACGGAGTAAAGAACACAACCATCCTTTGGAACTTCACCAAATTCCTGGTAGATGAAAACGGAAAACTGATCGATTCTTTTGTAAGTACTACAAAGCCTACTGATGAGGCTATTACAAAGTATCTGAAATAAGAAATATTTTTTATAAGTGGGTGTTAACATCCACTTTTTTATTTTAAAATTGGTAATTATATACAATTTTACATTAATCCTGCTTTCTTATTTATTATGACTCTGTCATTCTGAATGTAACGCAGTGAAATGAAGAATCCGGACTTTCCATAAGATTCTTCCTTCGTCAGAATGGCAATGGCATCAAATTGCATATAGTCCTTTTAAATCGTAATATATTTTATGAAGAAAATAATTTTTACCCTTTGTATCCTGGCTTCATTTATGTTAGGATTTGCTTTTAAGGCCGTTACAGAAAACAAGTCTGACGATATGAAAAGAGTTACCGGCATTGGCGGTATCTTTTTTAAATGTAAAAATCCTGAGAAAATGAGAGAGTGGTATGAAAATCATCTGGGACTCAGTACCAATCAGTATGGAGCTGTATTTGAATGGTTTCAGGGTAGTGATAACTCTAAAAAAGGATTCAGCCAGTGGAGCCCTTTCAGTGAAAAGACCAAATATTTTCAGCCTTCGGAGAAAGATTTTATGATCAATTACAGGGTGTATAATCTTGAAAAACTTGTTGAACAGTTGAAGAAAGAAAATGTAACCGTTGTAGATAAGATTGAGACTTATGAATATGGAAAATTTGTCCACATTATGGACATTGAAGGCAATAAAATAGAGCTATGGGAGCCTAATGATATTGAATATGAAAAATTAGGACAGAAAATGGGCAGCAAGACTACAAAATAGGTAATACATTACAGGTAGCAGTATTTGGTGCTTAAACTTAAGGGGAATCAATAAGGAGTTTTTCCCCTTTAACACGAAACATATTACTTGCATCCCAAACCGCGAATCACGCATCCCGAATCTTTTAACTATTCATTGCTCTTTTCCGCAAAACAGAAAATATTTCCCAGCTTGATACTGGAGTAGCCGTTACTTTTTATTTTCGAAGAATTAATCATAGCTTTTGCCAGAATATCGGTTGGCAGGGGCTTCTGACTTTCTAATAGCCCTAATTTATTAGCAAATTTGATGATGCGGCTTCCCAATACTTCTCCGGTTCTTTCAGAATCTTTTCGTTCCAGCATTCCCGGCTTAAAAATAGTGATCTTGTTGAAATGCAGCTGTTTTACAGCTTCTTCCAGTTCGCCTTTCATTTTGGAATAGAAAATTTTAGACTGTGGATTCGCTCCGTAAGCTGATACCAGAATATAATCTTCCACTTCATTCTCTTTCGCTGCTTTTGCAAATTCATACTGATAATCAAAGTCTACTTTCTTTTGGGCTTCTTTGCTTCCGGCATCTTTTAAAGTTGTTCCAAGACAGGAAAAGGCAACATCTCCTTTTACCATATTTTTCCATTCCTCTGGCTTCTCAAAATTCACCACATGAACTTTAAGCTTGTCATTTTGAATATCAACAGGCTTTCTGACAAAGATATCCACTTCATCAAACTCTTTGTCATTCAGTAACTGATTGACAAGATCTTTTCCTGTGGCACCTGTAGCACCTATTACCAGAGCTTTCATAATAATTGCGTTTTTGTGAGATTATTTCTTTCTTAAATTTACTAAATTTGAATCAAAGATTAAAGAATTAATTTGATCATTAATTATCACTTAAATTGAACATGGATGCCAACGAAATTTTAGATTATTGTCTTGCCAAAAAAGGAGTTACAGAAAGTTTTCCGTTTGATAACGAAACTCTCGTGATGAAAGTAGACACCAAAATGTTTTTACTGATGGGACTTGAGAGACAGCCGTTGGCCATTAATGTAAAAACAGATCCTGAATGGAGTGCAGAGCTTCGTGAACAATATCCTCAGATCACAGGTGCTTATCATATGAACAAAACCCACTGGAATTCTGTAACGGTAGATGGATTGAAAAGAGATCTGATCTTTAAACTCATTGATCAATCCTACGAGCTGGTTTTCAAATCCCTGACTAAAAAAGCGCAGAATGAAGTCAATTCATTATAGTAAATAAAATAAATTGAGGTACGGGATTTGTTATCTATTACTGGTGAAATAATATATTTGACATTAATAAAATAAATAACAAATGAGAAATCACCTTTTATTATTCGCAGCAGCCGGAACATTGATGCTGTCAGGCTGCACCAAGCCGGTAAATAAGAACACTACCGAAAAAAATACTTCTGCTGTATCAGCCTCTGAAAAATCTCCCGAAACTCTTAAATTAGAATTTTCAGGAACAGACGCATTTACCATTAAAAATGCCCGGCTGAAAGTGAGCTTATATGGAATGGACGAAAAACTGGCTGATGCTCCTGCTACTTTAATTACAGAACAGGAATATGAACAGAAATCAATACCTTTCACCATCAATCTGCCAATACCTGAAAATGCCGAAAGCAAGATCAATCCAAAACCTGCCGGTCCTGCAAAATATTATGTAACCATAAGCTGGGACTCTGATGGAAACGGAAAAGCAGATCAAAAAGGAGATATCTTTATTGATTATGACAAGAAGTTCCCGAATGTGAAACTGAATAATGAAACCCAGAAAATCTACTTAAAAGTACTAAAATAAACCAAAAGGCTATTCTCACTGAATAGCCTTTCTCTATATTTAAAAATCAAATTTTTCTGTTATTCTTTTATCCTCATCCAGTCTTTCAATCAATTTGTCCAGACCTTCAAATTTGATCTCATCATGAAGAAAATCCCTGAAACTTACCGTAATCTTTTCTTCATAAATATCATCATCAAAATCAAGGATATAAACTTCCACAGTTAGTTTTTCTCCGTTTACCGTCGGATTGGTTCCGATGCTCAGCATTCCCTTATATTGGTTGCCTTTTACAAATACTTCTACAATATAAGCTCCTTTTTTAGGTAATAGCTTGATCGATTCGGTATCAATATTAGCTGTTGGATATCCGATAGTTCTTCCGATCTTTTTCCCATGAACTACAGTTCCGGAAACAGAGTAGGAGTAGCCCAACATTTCATTTGCTTCTTTAACGTTTCCTGCTAAAAGCGCATTACGCACTTTTGTGGAGCTGATATTGTTTTCATGAATATTAATCGCTTCCATCTGTTCTACTTCAAAATCAAGTTCTTTTGATAATTTCTGAAGAAGCTCAAAATTTCCGCTTTTGTTTTTTCCAAAAGAATGATCGTAGCCTATAATAAGGTACTTTACATTAAGTTTATCAACTAAAATCTGACGTACAAATTCTTCTCCGGTTAAATTTCTGAATTCTTCATCAAATTCTTTCAGGAACAAATTATCAATGCCGTATTTCTCTACAAGTTGTTTCTTTTCCTCCAGTGTATTCAGAAGCTTTAAATCTTCATTCGGATTAAAAACAAATCTTGGATGCGGCCAGAAGGTAAGGATTGCAGTTTCCAGGTTATTTTCTATACCTATTTTAGTCAGCTCATCGATAATACTCTTGTGCCCGAGATGTACCCCGTCAAACATTCCTAAAGACAACGCTAGAGGCTTCTGTGAGGAGTAATCTGTAAAATTCTTGAAAACTTTCAAAACGGAAAAATTTTGATTGCAAATATAAAACCTTTATTTTTAATGTAACGGAGAGAACCTGAAAATTTAAAAATGAAAAATTCTGAAAATATCCTGTATTATATTATACGAACATAATGACAAATTAATGAATTGTGTATTTGCTGTTAAATATAATGATAAATAATGAATTTCACATAGTAAATGGCAAACTCCTTCCTCTCTTCAAAAGCATGATAAAAATCTTTTTTTTACCAATTGCGGGTTTATGAAGAATCACTATATTTGCACCAAGAAAAAATTTAGCAATGGCAAACCAAATTAAAGGTAAAATTTCTCAAATTATTGGTCCGGTAATCGACGTTGTCTTCACAGATGTGGAAGCTGTTCCAGCAATCTATGACGCGTTAGAAATTACAAAAGAAAACGGTGAAAAAGTAGTTTTAGAGGTAGAACAACATATTGGCGAAGATACAGTAAGATGTATCGCAATGGACGCTACTGACGGTCTTAAAAGAGGGCAGGACGTAATTGGATACGGAAATCCTATTATGATGCCTATCGGAGAGGCTGTAAACGGAAGACTATTCAACGTTGTTGGTGATGCTATCGACGGACTTCAAGATATTTCTAAGGATGGTGGTCTTCCAATTCACAGACCAGCTCCAAAATTTGATCAATTATCAACTTCAGCAGAAGTTTTATTTACAGGTATTAAAGTAATCGACCTAGTTGAGCCTTATGCAAAAGGAGGTAAAATTGGATTGTTCGGTGGTGCCGGTGTAGGTAAAACAGTATTGATCCAGGAGTTGATTAACAATATTGCAAAAGGACACGGAGGTCTTTCTGTATTCGCCGGAGTAGGTGAAAGAACGAGAGAAGGAAATGACCTTTTGAGAGAGATGTTGGAATCAGGTATTATCAAGTATGGTGATGATTTCATGCACTCTATGGAAAACGGAGGCTGGGATCTTTCTAAAGTAGACTTAGAAGCTATGAAAGATTCAAAAGCTGCGTTCGTTTTCGGACAGATGAACGAGCCGCCAGGTGCAAGAGCGAGAGTAGCACTTTCTGGTCTTACATTGGCTGAGTACTACAGAGACGGTGGAGAAAGCGGACAAGGTAGAGACGTACTTTTCTTCGTAGACAACATCTTCCGTTTTACACAGGCTGGTTCTGAGGTATCTGCACTTCTTGGTCGTATGCCATCAGCGGTAGGTTACCAACCAACGCTAGCTTCTGAAATGGGTGCGATGCAGGAAAGAATTACTTCAACTAAAAATGGTTCAATTACTTCAGTACAGGCGGTATACGTACCTGCGGATGACTTAACTGACCCGGCTCCTGCAACTACGTTTGCTCACTTGGATGCAACTACGGTACTTGACAGAAAGATTGCTTCATTAGGTATCTATCCAGCGGTAGATCCACTAGCTTCTACTTCTAGAATCCTTGCTCCTGAAGTTATCGGTCACGATCACTACAACTGTGCTCAAAGAGTAAAAGAAATCCTTCAAAGATATAAAGCACTTCAGGATATCATCGCAATCCTTGGTATGGAAGAACTTTCTGAAGAAGATAAAGCTGTTGTATACCGTGCAAGAAAAGTTCAGAGATTCTTATCTCAGCCTTTCCACGTAGCAGAGCAGTTTACAGGTATCCCAGGATCATTGGTAGACATCAAAGATACAATCAAAGGATTCAACATGATTATGGATGGTGAATTAGATCACTTACCAGAAGCAGCTTTCAACCTGAAAGGAACTATCGAAGAAGCTATCGAAGCAGGACAAAAAATGTTAGCTGAAAACGCTTAATAATTAGACATAAAGATTACAGATACCAGACATGAGACTTTAAGGTTGTCTGAAATCTGAAATCTGAAATCTTCAAATCTAAATTAAAATGAATATAAAAATTTTAACACCAGAATACGTAGTTTTTGAAGGAGAAGTAGACTCAGTATTATTGCCTGGAAAAAATGGTGAATTTCACATCATGAAAAACCACGCAGGAATTGTTTCTTCTTTAATCGGAGGTGATGTAAAGCTTTTTGCTAACTCTATTGATGAGGCTTATGCTAAAAATTTCACTAAAGAAGCCGGAAAAGACTCTGTTTTTGCTTATGCTATCAAAAGCGGTGTTGTAGAATTTAATCATAATAAAGGAATTATCCTTTGTGAATAATTAAATGAAAAGCTAAATATATTTTCAAGAAAGTGTAACTTTGCGTTACACTTTTTTTATTTGTAAAAGTCTGATTGTATGAAGAGAGGCATAATCATATTATTTACAGTTCTGGGTGTTTTCCTCCATGCCCAGGATATCAAAACCAAAAGAGGAATTATTAATCTTGACGGTATTCCGGTAGCTAAGCTCTCCAACAAATCCAGCGAATATACGTTTATGGATCTTAAAGAGACCCCGATGTATACGATTAAATTCATTGATAAAAGCATCGTGGATTCTGTTCGCGACAGTTATATCATTGTCAACAGAGTATATAACAGGGACAAGACCATCGAAATTGATTACTCGTCACCTTCTGCATTTTCCGGAGAAGAAAAATCTGCAGTCTTTACTTCAGTTAAAGATCTTAAAATTATTGATAACAAAGGGATCAATGTTAAAAATCTGGATGAGCTTTTTTCAAATGTTCCGAAAAGGAAGCTGGACGCTAAAACAAAAGATGCTTATGCGATCAGAAAGAAAATAGACAAGATGAATATTGAGGTCAATAAAGTGGGAGAGATCCTTAGTAATGGCGTTCCGGTGGGATATTTTACCAATCTGCCGGTAAGTTTTGGTTCGGAAGATACCATTATGGACAAAACACCTATTGATATTGAAATTTATGATGCTAAAAGTAAACTTATCGGAAGGTATATTACCACAACAAAACAGCTGAAAACAGCGGGAGGAAAGTCTTTTACCATCTATAGAGAAATGTCCGGAAGAGCTTCAATCCTGAAATTCCCGACCTACAAAGCATTGGCTGAGCGCATGGCGATTATGGATCCTAATTTTATCAAAATACAGGAAAAAGTAAACGTAGGTACTGTTTCAAAAGAGACCCCTAATTAATGTAATACAGATTTTATCAATAGGAACGGGCTTTAACCCGTTTTTTTATTATGTATCAAATTCATCCGGCTTTAACCAAAACTTTAAAACCACCCGTCAAAAATTCTTTGAATTTTTGCCACCCCTCCGGAGGAGGGGAATATTTTGCCGGTTTATATATGGTAGTTAAAAATTTGGACTTGATGATCCTTCTTTATGAAAAATTTTATTCTCTTAAATAAAAATTTAGATCTGTGTCATCCGTGAAATCTGTGAGAGATTATATTTTAATCAAAACAAGTCTTATTCATTCAGAAAAATAAGAATTCACGGAAAATTAACCATTTTTAAAAATCCCTGAGAAAAAAACGGAATTTTTTATAAACTTAAAATTACGCCGTTTTCCTTCAATTGCTGCATTGGTTTTGAGAACCAGAACAGCTCAAAATCATCGAAATTTTCTTCAAAATGATTCTTAAGTTGTTGAATAGTAGGTTTTTTAGAATTTTCAACAGCATTTTCTTCCAGTACATTCATCAGCCATTCTGCTTTTTCCTGTTCCAGCTCAACCTTCACAATATTGGTTTTTAAGTGGAATGTAAGAAGCGTATACGTACCAGAATATTTCTTTTTATTTTTTACGCGATTCTCAGCGATTACATTTTTGGTTAAAAAGACAACTTTGGAATTGGTCTTCAACTGAAACTGCCCATCTTCCAAAAGACAGTCGTGAATATAATCCGGATGAATGGTTGTTCTTGGAATTTTAAAATCAAACCATTCCTGAAGCGGCAGTTCGAAATTGACTCCATGCATATAATTGAATAAAGATTTCTTTAATCCGAAGCTGAACCTGTTATGATCGATTCCGGTTTTATCTTTAAAATCTACATCGTTATTGGCAAACAAAATTTCCTGCTTTACCGGAATGACTCCAAAATCTTCCGGGCTTATTCCCACTGGTGAATGAGCTGTCATCGCAAACTGATGCCAGAAACCACTCTGAAGGATTCCCATTTCAAACATTTGTCTTACCATTTCAAGGGAGTCTACAGTTTCCTGAATGGTTTGGGTAGGATAGCCATACATCAGATACGCATGAACCATAATTCCTGCTTCTGTAAAATTTCTTGTTACATTGGCAACCTGTTCCACAGAAACTCCTTTATCAATTAATTTCAGCAGTCTGTCACTTGCTACTTCAAGTCCACCGGAAACAGCCACGCATCCTGAAAGCTTCAGAAGATAACAGAGATCACGGGTAAAGCTTTTTTCAAAACGGATATTGGTCCACCAGGTAACCACCAGATTTCTTCGGAGAATTTCCAGAGCAACCTCTCTCATAAGGGCAGGTGGAGCAGCTTCATCTACAAAATGGAATCCTGTCTCACCGGTTGTACGGATCAGTTCTTCAATCCGGTCTACCAGAATTTTCGCAGAAATAGGTTCGTAGATTTTAATATAGTCTAAAGAAATATCACAGAATGTACATTTTCCCCAGTAGCATCCGTGTGCCATCGTCAGTTTGTTCCATCGTCCGTCGCTCCATAAACTGTGCATCGGATTGGCGATTTCGATAACGGAAATATATTGATCCAGTTTTAAATCTGTATAATCAGGAGTACCTATTTCAGACTGTTTGAAGTCGTGTCTTCTAGAATTATTCTTGTAAACAACTTCATTATTTTCTAGAAGAAAAGTTCTTTTAAATTCACCTTCTCCGGCGGTAATTTCTAAATTTTGGTGAAGAAGTTCCAATGGAAGCTCACCGTCATCTAAAGTAATAAAATCAAAAAATTCAAATACTCTCTGGTCTTTAACTTCTCTTAATTCTGTATTGGGAAATCCTCCTCCCATCGCAATTTTAATGTGAGGATAATGCTTTTTGATCCATTGAGCACATTTGAAACCGGAATACAGATTACCGGGAAACGGTATTGAAAAGCAAACCAGTTTTGGCTGTACAGTTTCTATTTTTTCCTGAAGAATTTTTAAAGTAAACTCATCAATAAAGGTAGGCTCACCACACAGTTTTGAATATAATTCATCAAAAGAATTGGCACTTTTCCCAAGGCGTTCCGCATATCTGCTGAAACCAAAATCAGCATCAATATTTTCTACAATATAATCGGAAATATCTTCTAAATAAAGTGTTGCCAGATGTTTGGCCTTATCCTGAAGACCCATATTTCCAAAAGCAAATTCCATATCATCCAGCTGGTTGAAACGGGAAGCTTCGGGAAGAAAGTTCATGCTGCAGATCTGTCTTGCCAGTGTAGGTGTTTTTCCCTGTAGAAAAGGAATCACCTGATCTATCGTTTTTAAATACTCTTCTCTTAAGGCATAAATTCTCCGGGAATTTTCAGAGGTGTTCTGAAGATCAATTTCTTTATTGAAAACCTTGAGTATTCCGTCCTTTGAAAATAATTCCAAAATAACATCGATCCCCAAATCTACCTGGTAGCTGGAAATATTTTTGGTATTTAAAAATCCTTTAATATAAGCCGTTGCAGGATAAGGAGTATTAAGTTGGGTAAAAGGCGGAGTAATAAGAAGCAGGTCTTTCAACAGAAATTTTTTGCAAAGTTATTCTAAAGTTTTTTTAGAAAAAAATTTTTTCTCCTGATTATAAACAGTCCGAAAAAGTCTTCAGAAATAGTTTGCTTTATTACATCCTTTTTATCACAATTGTTTTATTTCCAATCTTGAAAATGGTATCTTAGAATAAATCAGCGGGTTTGTTAAACAAAGCATCAGTAGCATTGTTATCGATAAAGTTTAGAAAAGCATCTTCATCAAAATATCCGTCCTCATCAAGAATTGCCGGATTTAATAATTCGATTTCACTAGGTTTTTCCAGGCTGATATTTTCAATAAACTTTCCGGTTTTGCCTGTGATCTCATTGTGAAAACTGATTAAGTATCTGGAATAAATATTACTCTCAGCAACAGTGTAATGTCCGTTTTCTGCAATAAGTGAAGTCATAATGCTTCCTCCTATGTAGGTTTCATTATCATTCCCCGAAGCACCAAACAATACTTTTGAGGTAACATTTCCAGCGCAATACAGCGAACCGTTGATGATGATATTTTCTGCCTGTATATTACCGGTAACTATAAGGACAATAAAATCTTCCACAAAAAGTTTCTCCGATAAGTGAAGATCACCATCGATAAGAATGATTTTATACCCTTCATCTTCGGAAGTAATCAGTTCCAGAGAAGTATTGCTGTCATTTTGTATAAGAACAATTTCAGGGGCATCATTTTCATTATTGATGTACAGGGAAGCGTCCTTTAACTTTTCTGCTGTTTCATCGTCCAGCATTTCGAGAAATTCAGTAAGACTTTCTTCATCGATGCCACTTTCATTGAAAAAATTGTTTTCCAGGGCTTCGTGAGCAATGCTGTATAGATTTTCTGATTTTTCTTTGAGTTGTTTGTATAATTGGTCTTTGGTTAGTTTTTGCAATTCTTTCATCGGTTTTTAAAAGTATATACATTATCTATTCGGTGGGGGAAACACCTGTTAATAGACTGATGCAATATAGTCAGATAAATTGTGTTACGCCAGAAAGAGATGTTTTTTTTCACATATTTTTCTTTTTGATGATTTCCTGAGCTGAAAAATTAGATCATTTCATACAAAAACCGGACTCATAAAGAGGTCCGGTATTTGTATTGTTTTGTATATCAGTCAATAAAAATTTTAGATATGGTTTATTTTCTTTTGGTCTCCAATCACATTCAGGGTAACTCCCAAAAGAATTAAAGTAATCCCGATGAGTAAATTCAGAGTGAATTTTTCATGAAACATCAGGACACTGATCAATACAGCAACAACAGGTTCCAAAGCTCCTAAAATAGCCACAGGAGTAGATCCGATATATTTAATAGCATATACCAGACAAAGACTGGAGATCACTGTAGTCAGAAAGGCAAAAATAAGGAAGTTAATGAAGATCTCTGTTGAAGGAATAGCAAACGATGCATGTGCTGTGACCGCTTTGGACATAAAGAACAGTGAGGTGAAAAGCATTGAATAAAATGTAAGCTTGAATCCGGAAACCTTGATATTCGACTTGTTGACGATAACCATATATAAAGCATAGAACAGTGAACTGAGCATGACAATTCCCAACCCTGCAAAGTTGATTTCCAGTCCTTTTCCTTTTAAACATAAAACAATAACTCCCGCGAAAGCAAGAAGTAAAGAAGCTCCGGATAATCTGGTAAGCCTCTCCTTATAAAAGAAAAGCATGATCAATGCGACAATAATAGGATAAATAAATAAAACGGTAGAGGCAATCCCCGGTGTCAGGAAATCATACCCCAAAAAGAGAAACTCTGAAGAAAGGGCATAACAGATACCAAGGATGGCCAGGATTAAGACCTCTTTTTTATTGATTCTAAAACTCTCCCCTGAATACAGCAGATATCCTCCCACCATTAATGCTGAAAAGAAAAATCTGTAAAACAGCGTAATATCCATTGAAAAATGCGCCTGCTTTACGGGCAGAATAAAAATCGGAATCAGACCATAGGAAACGGCCGACAAAATTCCCAGTGTGTAACCTCTAAGTTTCATGTGCTTTATAGTTATTAAACAAAAAAGCCACTGAATCAATCAGTGGCTTTTTTTATTTTTTTAAGATTAAATCGGTTTAAAACTTAATCCTTGTTCCTGCAGTAATTTTTGTTCCTGATCTTTGTAGTAGCCACCTACTAACTTATCATGAATTGCTTCAAACGCTGCCAGAGTTTCATTAATCTCTGCATCTGTATGAGAAGCGGTAGGAATCAGTCTTAAAAGAATCATTCCCTTCGGAATGACCGGATATACCACCACAGAGGTGAAAATACCGTAATTCTCTCTTAAATCTTTTACCAATAGAGTAGCCTCTACAGGAGTTCCCTGCATCATTACCGGAGTTACACAAGTATTAGTGTCTCCAATATTGAATCCTCTTTCTGTAAGTCCGTTTTGTAATTTGTAAACATTCTCCCAAAGTTTAGCTTTGATTTCAGGTCTTGATCTCAATAGCTCCAGTCTTTTTAATCCTCCGATTACCATTGGCATCGTAAGAGATTTTGCAAAGATTTGTGATCTTAAGTTGAATTTCAGATATCTGATGATTTCTTTGTCACCCGCAAGGAATGCTCCGAAACCAGCCATTGATTTTGCAAATGTAGAGAAATAGACATCGATCTGATCGTTACAGTCCTGCTCTTCACCTACACCGGCTCCTGTTTTACCAAGAGTTCCGAAACCGTGGGCATCATCTACTAAAAGTCTGAACTGGTATTTGGATTTAAGATCGCAGATCTCTTTGATTTTTCCCTGTTGTCCTCTCATCCCGAAAACTCCTTCTGTGATCACAAGGATACCTCCACCTGTTTCTTCAGCTACCTTAGTGGCTCTCTGAAGGTTTTTCTCAAGACTTGCCATATCATTATGCTTGTAGGTAAATCTTTTACCGGAATGAAGTCTTACTCCATCCACAATGCAGGCATGAGAATCCATATCATAAACAATCACATCATTTCTGCTTACCAAAGCATCAATGGTAGAAACCATTCCCTGGTAACCGAAATTCAATAAGTATGCTGATTCTTTTTTTACGAAGTCTGCCAGTTCTCTTTCCAGCTGAAGGTGCTGGTCTGTTTCTCCGGACATTGCTCTTGCTCCCATTGGATAGAACATTCCATATTCTGCAGCCGCTTTCGCATCCGCTTCTATTACTTCAGGGTGATTACACAGCCCTAAATAGTCATTGGCACTCCAGAAAATTACTTCTCTCCCCTGAAACTGCATTCTCGGGCCAATAGGTCCCTCTAATCTTGGGAAAATAAAATAGCCTTCACCATAATCTGCAAATTGTCCAAGTGGTCCTGGATTTTCTTTTATTCTTTCAAAAATATCCAACATTGTATCGTAATTTTTAAGTAATAAAGCCTTTTTTGTCTGAATACGCAAAAGGCTTTATTTATTTGTATCGTGATTTTATTCGTTCTTATTTGATAAACTCGGTTTTGAAAACTTCGTCATAGTTGTGAACACAGTTGTTAACAAATCCTTGTTCTGCCATCCATTTGTCACTGTATACTTTAGTGATGTATCTGGAACCGTGGTCAGGATAAATCAAAACAACTACGTCATTTTCTGTAAGTTCATGAGACTGGGCATACTGCATCAATCCCTGGGTTACAGCTCCGGTAGTATAACCTCCCATGATGGCTTCTTTCAAAGCAATTTCGCGGGTTCTGTACGCGGACATTTCATCATTTACCCTTACAAACTCATCTACCTTGTCAAAAAGCAGGGCAGAAGGGATCAGGTTTTTACCCATTCCTTCAATCTGATAAGGATGTACATCTTCTTTATGTATTTCTCCTGTTTCGTGATAGCTTTTAAGGATCGAACCGTCTGCATCTACACCAATAATCTTGATATCAGGATTTTTTTCCTTCAAAAATTTGGCAGAACCAGACAGCGTACCCCCCGTTCCGGTGCAGGCAAAAAGGTGAGTGATCTTACCTTGTGTCTGTTCCCAGATCTCGGGACCTGTTGTCTGATAGTGTGCATCAATATTCAATTCGTTAAAATATTGATTGATGTAAATAGAATTAGGAGTTTCCTGAGCGATTCTTTTAGCTACTTCATAATATGACCTTGGATCATCTGCCGGTACATTGGCCGGGCATATATATACCGTAGCTCCCAATGCTTTCAGATAAGCAATTTTTTCAGGTTTTGTTTTATCACTTACTGCAAGAATACATTTATATCCCTTAATGATACATACCATCGCAATAGAAAACCCGGTATTACCGGAAGTAGTTTCTACAACTACAGAATCTTCTTTTAAAAGGCCTTTTTTCTCTGCGTTTTCTATAATATGAAGTGCGATTCGGTCTTTAGTGGAATGTCCAGGATTATATGATTCTAACTTGGCATAAATGGTTGCTGGAATATCTTTTGTCACAGTATTTAGCTTCACCATCGGAGTGTGTCCTATCAGGCCAAGAATATTATCGTAAACATTACTCATTATTTGTTATTTTCAATAAAAATCTGACTGCAAAAATACAAAAAAATAAATAATTACTAAACTTTTGTTTGATTTCTAGGGCATAGTTTGTAAAAAAATATTTTAGTATTTTCAGTTTTGACACGAGTATAATCGCAAATACTGCGCCAAAATTTTTAAATTTTGTTAAAACCCGCATAAAATAAGATAAAAGCCTTATTTTCGCATAATTGATTTAATACTATGAAAAATTGGACTTTTAGGCAATGGAACACCGTTTCAGGATGGGTGATTTTCGTTATTGCTTTCTTTACGTACTTGTCCACCATAGAACCCAATTTCAGTTTCTGGGATTGTGGCGAGTACATTTCTTCTGCAGTAAAACTTGAAGTAACGCACGCTCCCGGAGCTGCTTTATTCCAGATAGTGGGTGCCGTGGCAGCCATTTTTGCATTAGGGAAAGGCGAAAACTATTCTATCGTGATCAACGCGATGTCTGCATTGTTCAGTGCGCTGACTATTTTATTTTTGTTTTGGACGATCACTCATTTTGTGAGAAGACTTTTAAACAAAGATTTTGAAGAAATTACAAAACATCAGGAAATCTCTATTTTATTTGCGGGAGCAGTGGGAGCACTTTGCTTTACATTCTCAGATACGTTCTGGTTCTCTGCGGTAGAGGGAGAGGTTTACTCTATGGCTTCTATGTTCATTGCGCTTTTGGTCTGGTTAATCACCAAATGGGAGAATGAGTATCAGGCGGGAGACAGTGAAAGATGGATTATTCTTATTTTCTTCGTTTTAGGACTTTCTGTAGGAGTACATATGATGTGTATGCTGGCAATTCCTGCAGTATGTCTGGTATACTATGCAAGAAATTACAAGTTTACCTGGAAAAACTTTATCTGGGCAAACCTTATTACATTAGGGATTTTGATTATTGTTTTCAAAATTATCTTCCCTTTAATTATGACAATGTTCGGAAGACTTGAGATTTTCTTTGTGAATGGTCTTGGACTTCCTTTCCACTCCGGAACCATTGCAGCGTTTATTTTAATGGTAGCGATCTGCTACTTCTTAATTAAATATGCAAGAAAGGCAAAAAGAAACATTTATCAGACGGCTGCATTATCTGTAGTTTTCATGATGATAGGGTTCTCCTGCTGGATGGTTATTCCTATCAGAGCGAATGCCAACCCGCCAATGAACCTTAATGATCCGGATACGGCAATCGGTATGCTCGATTATTATAACAGAGAGCAGTATGGTGACTGGCCTACTATTTACGGACAAAACTACACGGCATTCCTTGATGCTAACGGAATTGAGAAAAACGAAGACGGAAGTTTCAAAACAAAGAAAACCGGGGAAATCTATGAAAAAGATGAAAAAACCGGAACCTACAGAAAAACGGGAGACCGTTTCAATTATGTATTCAACAAGTCTCAGGTAAGCTTAATGCCGAGAATGTTTAATGAAGATAAGGATGTAATGGCCAACTATATTTCTATGTATGGCGCTCCTGATTTTACATTCAATTATTCTAATGAAGATGTGGCAGACAATCCGCAGGCAAAGCAGATCTTTGACGAACTGAGAGCAAAATATGAAGATAAATCAATTACCGCTTCAGATTATCTGAAAGTAAAACCTTATAATCTGATCAATGTTCAGAAGCCTTCATTTCTTCAGAATATGGATTATTTTATTACTTTCCAGAACGGATATTACTTTGTAAGATATCTGATGTGGAACTTCGTAGGAAGACAAAATGATCTTGAAGGAAACATGGAAAGCACAAAAGGAAACTGGATTTCCGGAATTCCTTTCGTTGATAATGCTGTGGTAGGAAATCAGGATAAAATGCCTGCTAAATTTAAGAATGAAAGTACAGTTAAATTCTTCTTCCTTCCGTTAATTTTAGGATTGATTGGGTTCTTCTTCCAGTTGAACAGAGATTTCGGAAGATTCTATGCATTGTTATCTTTATTTATTTTAACAAGTGTAGGGATTGTTTTCTATACTGGGGTAAAACCTTTTGAACCGAGAGAAAGAGATTATGCAATGGTAGGTTCTTTCTATGCATTTGCGATCTGGATCGGTTTGGGTGCCGGAGCTATTCTTTGGTTCTTACAATCTAAAATAAAATCAAACGGGGCTAATATTGCTCTGGGAGTGGTTTTATTAGGAGTACCATTCATGATGGGCTTCCAGAACTATAATGTTCATGACAGAAGCAACAGATATACTGCATACGACTATGCGTATTCAGTGTTAAAATCATTGCCGAAAAACGATATCCTTTTCGTTTACGGAGATAACGATACTTACCCGGTTTGGGCTATTCAGGAGACAGAACAGTTCAGGGATGATGTGAAGGTGGTTAACTTTACTCTTGCTTCAACTCCATGGAATCTGGATCAAATCAAAAGAAGAACGTACAATGCGATGGGAATCCCTAGTCAGCTGACGCATGACGACTATAGAGATGGTGTAAACGACCAGATCTACATGATGAAGAAGGAAGATTGGGAAGGTGTTTTCTCTATGTTGAAAGAACAGGGAGCGCCGGAAACAGAATTCCAGTCGTTCAGAAAATATCTTACTCAGGATTCGTTAACGTTGAAACAAGCAATTGAATTCATTAAGTTCAAATCTCCTGAAAAAGACGAATTGTTGAAAATGTACTTCGGAGAAGAGAAATTTGAAAAATACAATATCCTTCCGGTAAACAAATTCATCCTTCCTGTTAACAAAGAAAATGCTTTAAAAGCAGGAATTATCAACAAAGAAGATCTTCCGAATGTTGCCAATCAGATCATGATTACTTACAAAGGAAATACGCTTTATAAGAATAACCTGATTTTGATGGATCTTTTAGCGAACTTCGACTGGAAGCGTCCGATCAACTTCTCATCAGGAGGTATTTATGACAGTGAGAATATTTTCTATCTGAACGATTATCTTCAGTTTGATGGATTCAGTTACCGATTAATTCCTATCCAGACGCCTCCGAGCGCTGATGGAGATATGGGACGAGTAGATGCCAATTCTCTTTATAATGTAGTGAAAAACTTCAGATGGGGGAACTTCAAAAACTTAAATGCTCACTTTGATGAAACGGCTACTTCCAATATCATCAGCTATAGAATGTCAGCGAGCAGAGCGGCAGCAGCCCTTGCATTAAGCGGACAGAAAGCTAAAGCATTGGAAATTCTGGATCTTGCAGCCAAAGAAATTCCGGCAGAGAAATATAATGATCCCCGTTCATTAAGTTCAATTGTTTCAGGATACATCATTGCAGGACAGGAACAGAAAGGTCTTCAGATTGCTGAAGTGCTTAAAAAAGGAATCTTTGAAGAGTATGATTATTATTTAAGTCTTTCCAAAGCAGATCAAAGCTATCTGAGAAGACAGATGAGAACAAAACCAATGGAATATTCTCTTGTGGTTTCTGCAGTAACAGATGCTTATACAAAGATCGGACAGAAAGAAAAAGCATATGCTTATCTGGTAAAATCCATAGAACCGATTGACAAGAAGTTCAATGTATTTATCAAAGATCTTCAGGAAATGGGCAGAGATAAGGCGATGAAAGAGTCTGAAAATGTACAGGAAATTACGCCATTCTATCAGTACTTATTTGATGTGATGGAGCCTTATGATTCTACCTATTCCAAAGAAAAGGAAAATCAGATTACGACTGCGATTATCAAAGCAACAAAATAAAATACTTTAAAACGGAACTTCGGTTCCGTTTTTTTATTATTGGGAATCCTGAATTTTAAGATTATATTTGTGAAAGTAAAAATACATAATGTCCGAAACACAAAATAACAAATTCCCAATGTATGCCGTCATTGCTACGGTTCTTTTTAAACTTCTTTTTTTATTAACGCACTATATCCAGGAAGATGCGTTTATCACCTGGAGAGTTGCCCAGAATCTATTGGATTATGGAGTAATCGGCTTCAATGGAGATACTAAAATTTCTGCATCTACAACACATCTGTATGTTTTTGTATCCTATATTTTCAATCTTGTTTTTGGAAAAGAAAATTTTATTGAGCCTCTTTTGATTTTTAATTCCATACTGTTTACCATAGGAACTTTATGGCTGTCTAATCTGGTTTTAAAAAATCCATGGCATAAGGCAATCTTTATATTTCTGATCGGTATTTTACCGCCAGCCATTAAAATTTCAATCCTTGGTATGGAATATGGAATTCTGTTTTTTCTGGAGATGGCATTGTTGTACTACGGATTTAACAAAGGGAAAAAATGGGTTGTGACACTCTTTCCCGTTTTAATCATGTTTACCAGAATTGATACCGTCATATTCCTTGGAATTGTATTTCTTGTGGATCTGTTCTGGAACAGAAAAATAAGATGGAATTATATTTTTGGAGGAGCTTTTGGAGTCTTATCAACCGTTGCTTTCAACTGGTTTTACTTTGGAGAACTGGTGAACAATACCATTACCGCAAAAAAATTGCTTTACAGTGAAAATTTTACGATCCAGCAGCATATCGGATATTTCTTTAAAAGCTTTGGGAATTTCTGGGGAATGCTGAAAGTTCCGGGAGATTTCAATCCGCTGACTATCGTAATTTTGATTTTTGAATTGCTTTGTTTTATTTATCTGATCAGACAAAGAGAAAAAAGAAACTATTTTTTGTGGATGATTTTTCTTTTCGGCTGGGCAAAACAAATCATTTTCATTTCTCAAAAAAGTTTATTCGACTGGTATTACTGGGTGCCGCAGCTTTTACTTTTTGTTCCTGTTCTTATTTTCGTACTGGAACAGAAAGAGAAGAAAAACCTATGGCTTTCATTATTAATTGTATTCTACATTTTTCCGATGTTTGTTTTCCAGACTGTTCACTGTATTGCAACAGGAAACGGAGAGTGGAACTACCGCAGAACGATTGGTACCTTTTTAAATCAATATGAAAAAGATAAAAACCAATGGATTTTATTGGAGCCGGCAGGTTATGTTCCTTATTTCTCAGGATTAAAAACGATTGATGAGGTTGGATTGGTTGATAAACAGATTCAGGAGGAAATTAAAAAAGATAAAACAAATTACTGGATTAATACTGTAAAAACAAGAAAACCGAAATATCTTCTTTCCTATAAAAACCTTTATGAAGGGAATAATGCCAATTCAGAATACTATAAAACTCATTATAAGCTTCTGAAGGAATTCCGTGTGAAAGATCATCTGAATAGTGATAATAAGATTCTGGAAAAAATTTACCATCTGAAACCTTCCGGAACAGACTATAATTTGTACATTAGAGTTGATTAAAAGATTGAAATATTTTAGTGAAACAGTTTAAAATAACTCTTTCACTCTAATACTCTCAAACCCTCAAACTCAAAACAAACCTAATACCTGAAAAAATGAAATACTGTGCTTTTCTCCGTGGCGTCAACGTAAAAGGAACCAATATGAAAATGGCGGAAGTCTGCCAGGTTTTTAAAGATGCAGGAATGAAGGAGGTAAGTTCCATACTGGCTTCCGGAAATATTGTTTTTTCGTCAGATAAAAATACGACAGAATTAAAAACTATTCTGGAAAAAGCGATGTCGCAACATTTTTCTTATGAAGCTTTTTTGTTTGTGAAATCTCAGAAAGAAACTGAGGTTTTCTGGAACAGTATTCCTTTTGGAAAAAAAGACGAGCTTCATATTTATGGGTTTGTCGGAATTCCCGGAGTGGAAAAGGTTTTGATGGAGGAGTTTCAGAAAGCCACTCAGGTAGAAAATGAAAAGGCTGCAATCGTTAATGATATATTTTACTGGCAGGTTCCGAAAGGAAATACCTTAGATTCTACCTTCGGGAAAGTATTAGGTAAAAAGAGCCTTAAAGATCAGTTTACCAGCAGGAATGTGAATACATTTGAAAAGATTTTGAAAAAGATGAATTAAAATACACGAATTACCCTTCGGATATAGCTTATCCAGTTATATTATAACATTTATTGGAAATTCAATAGGAACGGGCTTCAGCCAAAACCTGTCTTATAAGTTATAGTAGAGTTTCCCACAGATTTTGCTGATCTACATAGATTCTACCTTTGGAAAAGTACTGGGCAAAAAAAGTCTTAAAGATTAGTTTACCAGCAGGAAGGTGAACAGGCATGAGAAAATTTTAAAAAATTCTAAATAATTATCGCAATGCTTCGACAGGCTCAGCATGACACCGCTAAAAAATAACGTTAAAATAATATGGCTTCGACGTAGGTGCTTGTACATTGATGGTTTATACTTTGTATTATAATTCTTCACAGTAATAAAACAGCTAGTATCAGAGCTGTCATGCTGAGCCTGTCGAAGCATCTATCACTTATCCGGTGCCAATTAACAGTAAGTATTAGGGTTGTCATGCTGAGCTTGTCGAAGCATCTATCACTTATCAATTATCCAGTGCCGATTAACAGTTAGTATGAGAGCTGTCATGCTGAGCCTGTCGAAGCATCGATCAATAAATAATCAGAAATCCAAAAGCCAAAAACGATTGCAACCACAGCCTGTTAAAGCAATCAAATAATTTCCATTTGTGAAACTTTCTCAGTATTTTTACTGAACTTTTTAATTACAACAAAATGATTCAGTATTTAGATAATATTTCGCACAAAGATTCAAAAAACTTTTTCCTTATTGCCGGACCTTGTATTATTGAAGGGGAAGATATGGCATTAAGAATTGCTGAAAAAGTAATCAGTATTACAGACAAATACAATATTCCCTATATTTTCAAAGGAAGTTTCAAAAAAGCAAACAGAAGCCGTGTAGATTCTTTCACGACGATTGGTGAAGAGAAATCTCTGGAAATTCTTAAAAAAGTGGGAGAGACATTCAATATTCCTACCACAACAGATATTCATGAGAATGAACATGCAGTATTAGCAGCACAGTATGTGGATGTTTTACAGATTCCTGCATTCCTGGTGCGCCAGACTGATTTATTGGTGGCTGCAGCTAAAACAGGAAAATGTGTTACCCTTAAGAAAGGTCAGTTCCTTTCTCCGGAGGCGATGAAGTTTGCCGTTCAGAAAATTACAGATTCCGATAACCAGAAAGTAGCGATTATTGAAAGAGGAAATTCTTTCGGATATACGGATCTTATCGTGGATTACAGAGGCATTCCTACCATGAGAGAATACGCCCCTGTGATTCTGGACGTTACACACTCTCTGCAACAGCCTAACCAAAGTTCAGGCGTTACAGGCGGAAGACCGGATCTTATTGAAACGGTTGCCAAAGCAGGAATTGCAGTGGGAGCAGACGGAATTTTCATCGAAACACATCCTACACCGGAAACCGCATTATCTGACGGTGCCAACATGTTAAGATTAGATTTATTAGAAGATTTGTTACAAAAATTGACAAGAATTAGAGAATCGATTTTGTAATTGTTAAAAAAACATTAATTTTAGAAATTCTAAAACATTTCTTTTGAAAAAACTAGTTTTACCGCTAAGCCTTATGGTCCCTGTATTGTTTTTCTCCCAACAAAGGAAAAAAGATACAGCGACTACTAAAGTAACCGATATAGAGGAAGTTGTCTTCCAGAAAAAAGCAACAGGAAGAACCAATGACCTTACCAATGTAAGAATTTCAGCGAAAGAAGCGAAATCAGTAGCTTCGATTAATGGAGGAATTGAAGGATTGCTTAAAACATTACCTTCCGTAAACTCCAACACAGAGCTGTCCTCACAATATATGGTTCGTGGTGGAAACTATGATGAAAACCTTATCTACATTAATGATATTGAAATCTACAGACCTTTCCTGATCAGAAATTCTCAGCAGGAAGGGATGAGTATCATTAACCCGGATATGGTTTCCGCAGTGAATTTCTCTGCAGGAGGATTTGAAGCCAAATATGGTGATAAAATGTCTTCCGCTTTAAATATCTATTACCGAGAGCCTGAAAAATTTGAAGTTTCAGGTGAGGCCAGTTTAATTGGAGGAAGGCTGACAACTGGTTTGGCTTCCAAAAATAAAAAATTTACCGCCTTATTTTCCGGAAGATACAGAAATACTAATCTTGTTCTTAATACCTTAAAAGAAGATACCGATTTTAATCCAACATATTGGGATTTCCAGTCTTATCTCAATTATCATGTCAGTGACAAATTCTCCATGTCATTCATCGGATATTATTCCAAGAATGATTATGAGATGATCCCAAGGGCAAAAAGTGTTACTTTCGGAAGTCTTCAGCAGCCTATTACCGTAAATATCGGCTATGGAGGCCAGGAAAATGACCAGTATAAAAATATGATGGGAACATTCTCTATGAACTATAAGCCGGCAGATAAGTGGAAGCTTACCCTGGATGCCTTTGCTTATCAGAACAGAGAAAGAGAATATTACACGATACAGTCAGCATACGAGCTGCAAACTTTTGATCCTGTGACACAGCAGCCTGTAACGTCTTTTGATGTTGGAGGGCAGATAGAACATGCAAGAAACGACTTGTTTGTAAGAACCTACGGAACACAATTCAGAGCTAAATTTTCACCCAATGTCAATACAGATTTTGAAGTAGGTTTCAAATATGAAAAAGAAAACCTGAAAGATCTTACCAATGAATGGAAGTTGGTAGATTCTGCCGGATACAGCCTGCCAAGACCTGAAATTATTGATCCGAGAACCGGAACCACAGGAGATCTTAAGCTTGCTTATTATATTGCCGGGCAAAATAATATTGAGCCTACAAGACTTTCAGCATATGCACAGTATTCACAGAAGTTCTACTGGGGTGCCAGTAAAGTGTTTGTGAATGCCGGAGTACGTGTTGCCAACTGGAGTTTCAATAAAGAAACCATATTTTCACCAAGAGCCCAGTTTGCGATCAAACCGGATTGGGACAGCGATATGTTGTTCAAAATTTCAGGGGGAATCTACTATCAGGCTCCTTTCTATAAAGAAATTAAAGATTTAGATGGTAATTTTAACTCTAATATAAAATCGCAGCGTTCTATCCAGGTCATTCTTGCCAATGATTATGAGTTCCAGATGTATGACAGACCATTCAAACTGACAACGGAACTTTATTATAAGAAAATGGATAACCTGATTCCTTATTATATGGATAATGTAAGGATTCGTTATTCCGGGCAAAATAATTCAAAAGGATATGCGTATGGTATCGATACCAGACTATTCGGAGAATTTGTTCCGGGTGTGGATTCATGGTTGTCTGCAAGTTATGCCAGAGTGTATGAAAATATTGATGGAAGAGGAGATATTCCAAGACCTACAGATCAAAGGTTGAGATTTGCTATGTTCTATCAGGATTATATGCCAAGTTTTCCGTCTATGCGTGTGAACCTTACCCTCGTGTACGCTATGGGATTACCTACAGGAGCTCCTGTACTATTCAACAGTAACGGACAGCCGGATTTTGGCTCAGCTTATAATTATCAGCAGACCCTTCCTTCCTATAAAAGGGTAGACTTAGGATTGACAAAGGTATTTATTGATCCAAAAGAAAAAAATAAGAGATCTGGTTTCTGGGGTAATTTTGAAGAGCTGACATTAGGCGTTCAGGTTTTCAACGCATTTAACATTAACAATACGGTTGCGAACCAATGGATCACAGATTATAACAGCAATTATATGTATCCTGTTCCGGTACGTCTTACAGGGCGTTTCTTTAATGTAAAACTGGAATTTAAACTGTAAAAACAAAAAGGTTGAGGTTGATTTTATCTTAATCTGTCAGAAAATATGTAAAATAAAAGCTTTCAAATTTTTTTGGAAGCTTTTTTATTTACCCGAATTTTATAACAACATTACCAAATTTTATAACAACGGTATCACAGATATTTTTAACTTTGTCTTACCAATGAAAAAGATTCTTGCCATATTGTTTTCTATTTTCTACTTCGGCTTTTCTTCCGGAGCGGCATTTAGCATTCATTATTGCATGAAAGAATTTGTTTCCGTAAGCCAGAAAGTAGATGACATCTGTGGAAAATGCGGCGTTAAAGATAAAAAGGGATGCTGCAAAACAGAGATTAAAATCGTAAAAGTAGACGATTCACAGAAATCAGATTATCTGAATGTGGATTTCTTAAGTGCAGTTTCAGAAATTCCGGTGAAACATCAGTTTCCAGTTGTTGACAAGTCTTTTTCAGCTACGAAATTTACCCAGATCCAGATTAATGCGCCGCCTGAATTCCGGCCGGTCCCTATCTACATCAATCATTGTAATTTTAGAATTTAGAATCCGTCAGTCGTCTCCGGTATAATGAGTTATATACCGTTACAGACGACATGTTCTGACGCAGTACTGATGCGTTACCCTTTATTCTTTATTAAAAAATTAATTCTAAAATTTAAAACAATGAAAAAATATATCATCACAGCAGCCTTATCTTTATTTTCAATCATTTCATTATCAGCACAATCTAAAAAGGATGCTCAGGTTACTAAGCTGTATCAGAACTATATCGCCATTAAATCAGCTTTAGCTTCAGATGATGCTGATACAACTTCAAAAGCAGCAACAGAATTCATTAAAACAGCTTCAGCCATCGACTATAAAGTTGTTTCTGAAGGAAACCTTAATATTCTCAGAAAAGATGCCTCTGCCATTTCTGAAGCAAGAACAGTTGCCGCACAAAGAGAAACTTTTTTCAATCTTTCCGACAATATGATTGCTTTGACCAAAGAGTTCAAACTTTCTGAAAAACCAGTCTACGTTCAATATTGCCCAATGGCAGACGGAAGCTGGCTAAGCGATGAAAAACAGATCGTTAACCCATACTATGGGAAATCTATGCTTTCTTGTGGTAGCGTAAAGTCAGAAATTAACTAATTGTTGTATTATTGTTAAAAACAATAAGTTGCATGGCTTAAATTAGAATTAACTTTAATCCATGCAGCTTCTAAAAAGTTCGAAATATTATGAAAAAACTGATAATGTTTCTGATGCTTTTATTCTCTGTGTTTACTTTCGCACAAACTACAAAAACGTATTATACCTGTCCCATGCACCCGGAAGTGGTGTCATCAAAACCCGGAGACTGCCCGAAATGCGGAATGACTCTCGTGAAAAAAACAGTGGTTATAAAACCCAAAGTAGCAGCAAAACCGGAAGTAAAGCCTACCCCTAAAACAGAGGCTAAAGCAAAACCTGCAGAAACAAAAATAAATAAGAGAAAGGTTGAGAAAAAAGCAGAAGCTAAAAAGGTTAATGATGCTAAATCTCAGACAAAGATTGTATTGCCGGCTAAAACTCAGGATTTAAATCAATCGGAATCTAAAGCTCAGAAACAGGCTCAAACTACGTATACCTGCCCGATGCATCCTGAAATAGTTTCAGACAAACCGGGAAAATGTCCGAAATGCGGGATGGAACTGGTAGAAAAAGAAGCTCATTCCCATACACAGACTGAAAATCCTAAAGAAGAAAAAACTGTTTTAAAACGTAATTCAGAAAATGGAAAGATTACTTTTGGAGGAAAAACAGTTCGTTACGATCTCTATGTAAAAGATACGATTGTCAATTTTACAGGAAAAAACAGAAGAGCAATTGCAATCAATGGTAAACTTCAGGCTCCGACTTTATATTTTACAGAAGGAGATACTGCAGAGATCTACCTGCACAATATGCTTAAGGAAAATACAGGGCTGCATTGGCACGGCGTGATTCTTCCCAATGAACATGATGGTGTTCCATACCTTACCACAAAACCTGTAAAACCTGGGGAAACTCATTTATACAAATTCAGAATTTCTCAGAACGGAACGTACTGGTATCATTCGCATGAAGCCCTTCAGGAACAGATTGGGATGAACGGTATTCTGGTATTTAAAAAAAGAGAAGGTGAGCCAAAAACAACATACAATGCTGAAATTCCGGTATTACTTGGAGATTGGAGTGATGATGATCCGATGCAGATTGCAAGAAGGCTTCATATGGCCAATACAGACTGGTATGCGGTAAAGAAAAATGCCGTACAGAGTTACTGGGAAGCCATCAAATCCGGAAATTTTGGGACAAAAGTACTGAATGAATGGAAAAGAATGGAAGCCATGGATGTAAGTGATGTTTATTACGATAAATTCTTAATCAATGGCGCACCAAGTTCAGATTATTCTAATGTAAAAGCGGGTGATAAAGTAAGACTGAGAGTTGCCAATGGAGGTTCCTCTACCTATTTCTGGTTAAATTATGGCGGAGGAAAGATAAAAGTAGTGGGAAATGACGGGAATGACGTGGTACCGATAGAAGTTGACCGTCTGATTGTAGGAGTGTCGGAAACCTATGATATTGAAGTGACCATTCCTGAAAACAAAAGCTTTGAATTCAGAGCGACTTCTGAAGACAGAATAGGACACGCTTCTCTCTGGCTGGGTTCAGGAGAAAAGGTTGAAGCTCCCAACCTTCCAAGGCTGATGCTTTTTGAAGGGATGAAAATGATGAACGGCATGATGGAGATGAGCGGAAATATGAAACCGATGAATATGACGATGGGAAATCAGATGATGGATATGAACGAAGTGATGTACCCTGAATTATCCGAAAGCCAGAGAAAGACTACAGCGAAGCACATCAATGAAATGATGGGTGTGAAGACGAAGGAAGATCAGAAAGAGGATCATTCTCAACATGCCGGAATGGATATGAAGGAAGAGAAAACAATCAAAAGACTGTCTTACAATATTTTGAAATCTCCTGAGAAAACCATTCTTCCCTCAGACAGCATTCGTGAAATGAAATTTACGCTGGAAGGGAATATGAATCATTATCTGTGGACACTGGATAATAAAACCGTAACAGAGACAGATAAAATTCTGATCAAAAAAGGAGAGGTTCTTAGAATCAAGATGTATAATAATTCTATGATGCGTCACCCGATGCACCTTCACGGTCATGATTTCAGATTGATCAATTCAAAAGGAGAATATTCTCCACTGAAAAATGTTGTGGATATCATGCCAATGGAAACCGTAACGATAGAATTTGCTGCGAATCAGGATGGAGACTGGTTTTTCCACTGTCACATTTTATACCATATGATGGCAGGAATGGGAAGAATCTTCAGTTATGAAAACTCAAAGCCGAATCCGCAGCTTCCCAACAGAAAATTAGCCTGGAAAAATTTTATACAGGATAATAAAATGACAAGCTCTATGGCGATGCTGGATGTAGCTAGCAATAGAATCCATGCAGAAACGATGACGATGTTCGGGCCTAGATGGGCTAACCTGAATGAGTTTCATTCCAACTGGAACTTTGATCATTTCGAAGGAAGTGCGAAAGTGGGACGTTTTTTAGGTAAATTCCAGTGGGCGCTTCCTTATGCCGGAATCAGAGTTCAAAAGAATCATGAGATCATGGAAAGACAGATGGCAGAAGATATGGGAACGGATTTTCACGGTAAAAAGACCTGGTTCGGGCAGCAGAAAGCCTCCAAGAATAAGTTTACATTCATGGTGGGTATGCAGTATGTGCTGCCAATGCTCATCACTGCTGACGCAAGTGTTGATCAAAACGGAAAAGTGTTATTGGAACTTAGCCGAGAAGATATACCACTTTCCAGAAGACTGAGAGGAAATTTCTCTGTCAATTCAGACGGCGAGTTTTCAACCGGAGTTAGATATATCGTTCAAAAATGGCTGTCTCTTTCGGGAAATTATGATAACGAACTGGGCTGGGGCGCAGGTGTCACTTTAACATATTAATTTTTTAACCCTATTATTTAAGAAACAATGAAAAATATAATAACCGTATTGTTTGTGGGAGCTACATTATATTCTTGTAATAAACCCGATCATAAAATAGCTGAAAACAAGGCCGCAGAACCGGAAATCAAAACAATAGAAACAACTGAGGCTGGCGAAACTTCAAGTCAGGAGCTAAAAGAAAATCCGGAAAATAAAAAAGAAGCAGAGGAGCTTTCACCTTTTCCGATTCAGCAAGTTATCAAAGGTTACCTTCCTCTAAAAAATGCCCTGGCTCAGGATGATTCTAAAAAAGCTTCCGATGCGGCTAAAAACCTGTTTTCCATCTTAAAGAAAATAGACATCAGTACAACTGATGCAAAAAACAATTCTGAGTTGCGTGATATTATAGAAAGTTCAGCAGAGAACGCAGAACATATAGGTAAAAAATCTTATGATATAGCTCATCAGAGAGAACATCTGCTTTCCCTGAGTAATGATATCACCGATTTAATAAAAGAACAGGGAACCGGCGGTTTAAAATTATACCAGGATTTCTGTCCTATGTACAATAATGGAAAAGGTGGAACCTGGATCAGCGAGTCGGAGGAGATTGTCAATCCATATGAGGGACAGAAAATGATTAACTGTGGCTCTGTAAAAAAAGTATTTTAAAATGTAAAAAGAAATGAACCGGCACATTAAAAGCATATTTTTAGGGTTTGTTCTCATTTTTTTACTTATTCAGATTATTCAGCCTGCCCGTAATATTGATTACGGGCAGGTTCCTTCAACAGATATTTCAAAGGTTTATAAAGTTCCCGAGAATGTACAATCTGTTTTAAGGCAATCTTGTTATGACTGTCACAGCAATTCTACGCATTATCCGTTCTATTCCTATATACAGCCTTTAAGTTATTATCTTGAAAAGCATATTAAAAAAGGAAAAGAGGAATTGAATTTTAATGAATGGGGTAGCTACAGTCAACGTAAGCAGGCCAATAAATTAGAATCTGTTGCTAATCAGATCCAACAGAAAAAAATGCCGCTTACGTCTTATACTTATCTACATCCGAAAGCTGTGCTTTCTGAAAGTCAGGTAAAAGAAATGGTCCGCTGGATAGAGTTGGTGCAGACTGAAAATAATAAAGCCAATAAGAATTAAAAAGATAAAAGCCATTCTGAAACGAATGGCTTTGTTTGTGGATACAAAAACTTTATTCAGAATAGATAATTGCAATGCTTAATTTTAGAGGGCAAAGAGTTGCGACTTTGTCGTTGATGAAGCTTTAAATAATACATTCGCTTAAAAAGAATCAATGAAATTGATTCCGGCTTTGCTCCCTTAAAATTTTACTATTCAAAAGTGAAGCCTTTGCGTGGTAAGTTTGTAATAAATCAGAAAGATTTAATTTTAAGAATAGTAAGTCTTTTAAGAGTAATAAATTGAGCTAATTGGTTTTTAACTAGCTTTTCAATTTTTTCTTTTTCTTTTACATTCATAATAGTATTTTTTATTATTAATTACTCAAATGTAATGTGTTGGTTTTATGGAATTGATGGGTATAATTTTTATAAGAAAAATGTTAATAATTTAGCTAAAAGCAAAAGCCACCTCATTTTCACGAGATGGCTTTATGTAATATATAAGATGCTTTTATTTAGAAGCTCCCACGGCTTTTTCAGTCTTTGCTGGTGTATAAGTAACTTTTGAAATATCAACCGTCATTTCCTTCAGACGTTTTGCTACATTTTCAGGCATTTCTTTCTGATATCTTCCTCCGATAACTTCAGCAAGGAATTTTTCGGTTTCAGCATACATCGCCATGCTGTTTACAGGTTTACGGAATCCATGACCTTCATCATCAGCAAGAATGTAGTTTACCTTTTTACCTTTATCACGAAGAGCAATGACAATCTGATCTGCTTCAGCCTGCTTTACTCTTGGATCATTAGCTCCCTGAACAATCAATAATGGTTTATTGATTTTATCTACACTGAATAGTGGGCTTGCATCATGCATACGTTTTTTACCTTCCTCTGTTTTTGGATCACCTACCATCCCATAAAGGAATGCACGGGCAGATTCCCAATAAGCAGGAACAGAATCCAGTAATGTAAATAAGTTACTTGGTCCTACGATATCTACTCCCGCAGCATATACATCCGGAGTGAAAGCCAGCCCGGCCAGCGTTGCATAGCCACCGTAGCTTCCTCCCATGATCACCACTTTGTTTTTATCTGCAATTCCCTGATCGATCAGATATTTTACGCCCCAGGTAATGTCATCCTGCATCAGCTTTCCCCACTGAAGATCTCCGCCATTCTGGAACTTTTTACCATATCCGCCACTTGCTCTGAAGTTAGGCTGAAGCACAGCATATCCTCTGTTGGCTAAAAACTGTACGGTTGAGTTATATCCCCAATAATCTCTTGGACCTTTCGGGCCTCCGTGTACTAAAACCACAACAGGAACATTCTTTCCAGAAGAACCTACAGGTAAAGTCAGGTAAGCCGGAATTTCAAGTCCGTCACTGCTTTTATAGCTGATAGGAGTCATGGCAGCCAGGTATTTTTCAACTTTTTTCAGTTCTGTTCTTGGCGTATACTGGAATATCAGCTGTTTTGTCTTGGCATCGAAGAAATAGGCTTCTGAAGCATATTTATCTCCTCCTACGGAAACAAGGAACTTAGAATAATCATTGGTAGAACTTGCAAAACCAACCTCTCTTCCAGGGAATTTACTTTGCAGGAATTTGTAGTTAGCTTCCCAGGCTTTATCTTTCCAGTAATATTCTGTTTTATCTCCGGTATAAGAAGTGTAGATCATTTTTCTTGTATTTCTGTCTAAAAACAGTCCTCCGAAGTCCACCTTATCTTTAGGATCACTTTCTATTTTTGTAATCTGTTTTGTTTTCGGATCCATCAGGAATAGTGTAGATTTATCAAGATCTCCTTTATTGGTTACCAAATAAAACTTAGAATTGTCTTCGTTCCAGTTGGAGATATAAGCACTTTCTGTAACCAGTGTTTCATAAATAGGAGTCAGTTTATCACCTTCTTTATAAAAAAACTGTGTCGTTCCTTTATCATCCGTTTTGGAAAGAACCCTTAATTTTTCATCCCAGTCAAATTCATAGCTGGTGATACGGTCTCTATTTTCGTAAATCTTTTTCAGTTCTCCTGTAGAAATTTTCACCGAATACAGATCATGCCATGCTTTATCGCGGTTATTCAATCCAATCATCAGCAAATCGGGATCTTTTCTGCTTGCCATGTAGATACTTGCAGTAACGTCTTTAAGCGGTGTAATATTTCTTGATTCCGGAACTCCTTTTGTTACTTTTGCCATAGGATCTACTGCAAAAATATTCATGTTTTCATCCCCGTTATTATCTTTTACATACAGAATATATTTTCCGTCTTCTGTCCAGAAATATCCATTCAACGGGCGTTTGCTGTTTGTTAAAGGACGTGCTTTTTCAAAAGGCTCATCAATTTTTTTTACCCAGATATTCATAATCCCTTCATATTCTTTTGTAAAGGAAATCCATTTCCCATCGGGACTCAGTTGTCCTCCGGAAATTTCCGGGTTACCAAAGAATAAAGCTCTGTCCAGTACCGGGACTTCCTGAGCTTGTGCCGTATGAACTCCTATGAGCAGGAGCAATACATAAAAAATTTTTTTCATGTTGTTAATTTTTAGTTGTTATTAATAAATTGTTGATGATTTTTTAATTTTTTCCTTTAAACCTAATTTATCGAATATCTGCATTGCATTGACGGCCATCATAATTCCTGCTCCTACCGGTTTTATTTCAGGCGCAGATTCATAGATCGTGAAATCATACTGATGCTGTTTCAGTACATTTCCGAGGATAAGTCCTCCGATTCCGGCTCCGATAATAGAAATGGTGCTCATAAGTTAGGACCTGAATTTTAATTTATAAACTTAAAATATAACTCTCCGACACTTTTTTGAAACCGTACTTACTGAAAAAGTTGTGAGCGCCATGATTGTTGACTCCACTTTCTAATAAGATAAAACTGATGTTCCAGCTTTTAGATTCATGAATAGCTTTCTCCAGCAGTTTACTTCCAAGAGACTGGCCTCTCACTGACTGATCCAGAAGCATATCTTCCAGAATAGCATACTTTTTAAAAGGACTGTTGATGACGTTGAAAACCATCATGCCGACTATTTCTCCATTTTCATTTTCTGCAACCAGAATATTCAGTTTGGAACTGCCATCGGAATTAAAATCGGTGATCAGCTGTTCTGTCAGGATCAGTTCAAGATCAGGATTCCAGTGGTGTGAGTCTATGGCTCTGCCGGACATCATTTCGCCATGAGAAATATAAGCATCTGTTTTATGCGTAATAAAAAAGTCTACAAGTTCTTTTACGCGGCTTTTATCGGTAAGCCATTGGGTCGTATATTTCATAAGGTGTTATAATTTTATTTCAGATTTTTCAGCTCTTCCAGCAGTTTATTCTGCTTATTGATAAATTGATTGAGACTGTCTGTTTTCAGAGGATGGGCCTTTTGATATTTTTCAATTTCAGGAAGTGTTTTTCTGATTTTGAATACAAGGTATTGATCATGAAGTGTGGTCCTGTTTGCTTTTATTTTGGCGATGAGGTCTCTGATCGTCTGTGTTTTTACATCATATTTTTCAGCGCTTGCTTTTATCTCTTTTTCAATTTGTTTCTTGGTAATGGAATCTGTAATGGAACCGGATAATACAGTCGCATCATTATAGTATGTTTCCGATTTTTGAATAACATCATCATATTCCGAAATGGAGGTTTCCGTTTCCTTTTGAATATTTTCTATTCTTAAGTCAAGATCCTGTAAAGTTTTATCATTTTTTATAAGCTCCAGATAGATTTCCTGAACAAGATTTCCTTCACGTGAGGAGTATCTGGTATTTTTTTTAATAGCACCGGAAACTGAAGATTCAGCATTGTCAACTGCATTTTCTACCACAGGAGCGTGCTGCGATTTGTTTTCACTGCAGGAAAATAGAGACAAGGCAAGGATAGAAGCGAAAAGTATTTTTTTCATAGTATGTTTTGTTTTAGTTGAAAATCAGCATCATATTCAAAGCTATTAAAGTTAATCATTTCAATGCTAACGCAAGTGGATTAAAGGATATGATTTTAATTAGTTGAATAAACTTTGAAAAATGTTACATCCATAAAAAAACGGAGCCTGAAAACAGACTCCGCCTATAAAATTTTTACGCTAAAATTATTTACCCAGGTAAGATTTAAGGATCTTGCTTCTGGTATTGTGTTTTAGTCTCTTAATTGCTTTTTCTTTGATCTGACGAACTCTCTCTCTTGTAAGATCGAAAGTTTCACCAATTTCCTCTAAAGTCATTGGGTGTTTTCCGTTCAGTCCGAAGTATAATCTTACTAAATCAGCCTCTCTTGGCGTCAAAGTATTCAATGCTCTTTCAATCTCAATTTGTAAAGATTCAAGCATCAGATCTTTATCAGGACTTGGAGATTCTCCTGAACGTAATACATCATAAAGATTAGAATCTTCACCTTCTACCAAAGGTGCATCCATAGACAGGTGTCTTCCGGAGTTTTTCATAGATTCTTTGATATCTTCCTCGCTCATGTCAAGAACTTCAGCCAATTCTTCCGGAGAAGGTGGTCTTTCATTTTCCTGTTCAAGGTGAGCGTATGCTTTATTGATTTTGTTGATAGATCCAATCTTGTTCAATGGTAATCTTACAATTCTTGACTGTTCAGCCAATGCCTGTAAAATTGATTGACGGATCCACCATACTGCATAAGAGATAAATTTGAAACCTCTAGTTTCATCGTACCTTTTTGCCGCTTTCATTAATCCTAAGTTACCTTCATTGATCAAATCGGGTAAAGAAAGACCCTGATTTTGGTATTGCTTAGATACAGATACTACGAAACGAAGGTTGGCTTTGATTAATTTCTCAAGTGCGGCTCTGTCGCCGGCACGTATTCTTTGTGCCAATTCTACTTCCTCGTCCGCAGTAATCAGTTCCACTTTACCAATTTCCTGCAAATACTTGTCTAATGAAGCAGTTTCCCTGTTGGTAACCTGCTTAGTGATTTTTAATTGTCTCATTTATTTTTTCCTCAAAAAAGAGTTACTATAATATATACGTATGAAAAGGTAAAAAGGTTACACAGGATTTAATATTTTTGTGCAAAGTATACTATAAAATGTATTAATGATTTTTTAATAATAGATTAAATAACTGATAACTAAATTGTTTTGTGTTTTGGTTTATCATTTAAAAAAATAAATATAAATTCTAAAAGAGGTAAATTCATTTACAAACTTTATAATTTCCCTAAATCCTAAATCCTAAATCCTAAATCCTAAATCCTAAATCCTAAATCCTAAACCTTAAACTTTAAACAAAAAAAAACGAAACCGAAGTCCCGTCTTTATATCTAAGATTACTATTGCAGGCTATTATGGTTAATGAACCCGCAACTCGCAACTCGTAACTAGAAAAGTTCGTTTAATACTTTTGCCAGTCTCAATCCTCCGTATAGAAGCTGTCTTTCCATCGTTTCATTAAACTTGTACTGGTAATCGTAAGCTAATTTAGAATCATTTGGAGTCTGTGCATAGATCTTATTGGCGATTTTGTGAGAATCATACAGCCAGTCTTCCAGTGTTCCGGACTGAATCTGTGCTACTTCTTCTTTAGATTTGATATCTAAAAGCTTAGAATATTCGGTGTAGCTGTATTTTTGAGAATCTACTAATTTTCCATCCCAAACAGAGTGTAAATTTGTTTTTTCCCCGAAATAGGTAACATTGATTTTGTTTCCACCTAAATCTTCAGCTCTTCCTACGTGTAGAGGCTGAGCAAGATCTCCCATAATGTGAATAAGGAAGATCAAAGCAATTTTTCTGTCTTTTTCAGAAGTGTTTTTATCTTTGATCTGGCTGGAAAGGGTATTTACCTGAGTATAAAGGCTTGGTCCCGCCTGTGCTTTTAAGTTTTGTTCGAAAGCTTTAAAATCAGTCATCGGATCAATGTTTACATAATGCCATGATGAAGCCTGCTTCCATGCGCCTGTTGTATCAGATTTGATAAAATCCGGCCAGTTTGCCCAGTAAGCCAGACGCTCTTTTCCCATGATCTTTTTAATCTCTCTTCTTGCTTTGCGGGAAAGGTGGTTTTGTGCAATGTCTGCAATCACTCTGTGTCCCGTTAATCCCCACGCATAAGAATAAAGTGAAGAGGCCATGAATGCTAAAATCAGAATTTTAGAATAAATACTTTTCATTTTAAATAACAATTTTCAGTCTGCAAAGATACGGCCCGCTTTCGGAATGAGCATGCTTTATCCTGAATTTATTCCATATGATGATGTTAATAAAATTTAATTTAAATAAAAGAAGCAATTACAGTAGGTTTGACGGCTCGAATTTTTCCGGTAATAAAGGTAACAGGAGAGAACAATACGGATTACAATTTAAAATCTGAATCACAACCTTACACTTTAAATTTTAAACCTTGAACTTTAAACGATAAATGAAAACCCTTTAATCGATTGATTCTGAATAGTTAATTTTAAATTTAAAAAAGCAAATAAATAGGCTGTTTACCGTATTTTCACGGAATTTGTAGAAAATTATTCCTATTAATGTCAATAAATTATTATTTTTAGGATAAAATTGTTGTAAAAATATTTTTTCAAACTTATGAGATATATTATCTTTACAAGTCATAATCAGAGGAAACACTATGTATGAGAATAATATTGTAGATATGCATTACAATAAGCTGCAGACAGACTTTAAGGCTGAAGCTGTGGCTGTAAACCTCTTGAAATACCATCGTGCGGTAAGCAATATCTTCATTGAGCGTGTGGGCGTAAACGACCGTGCTTACCTGAAAGATATTAAAAGTATTTCAAGCAGTTATTTAGGATTTGATGAGGAAGTTTTTACTATAGAGACTTACAGGGAAGGCATTTATGACTATCTTCCGGAAGGTTTATTCCATCCGCCGTCTCTCGGAGCTTCCAGAAAAAATGTAGATACTGTAGTAAGAGAAATCCGGAAGCAGAAAAGGGTAGAAGATGATGCCCGTAAGTTTTTCCGGCCTTTTGAGCTGGAAGTATTTTTTACAGAAATAAGTGCTTTGCTTAAAGAATCAGAATTTGATATTACAAGCAATACAGATTCTTTGCTGGAAACAGTGAGTGAGCTTTGGCCTCTTATAAAAATGCTGGACAAGCAGAACGCTTATATTTTTATGCATATTTTACCGTTTTTCCATCAGATCAGAGGAGACAAAAGATGGTTTGAAAGATGTATGACTGCTTTTCTGCAGGTACCGGTAAAAGTAAGTTTTTCACCTAATATTATTGACGGAATTGAGAAAAATGATAATTCCATGTTACTGGGAAATTCAAGATTGGGCGTCACCTATATTCCAAGCGGACCTCATATGGACGGGCAGCGAAACTGGGTGGTAAACATTGGTCCTATTCCTTACGGGGATATGAAGAAATATATTCCGGGAAGTCCGTTCAGAAATGTGCTTCAGGCTCTGTATGATTATTTTCTTCCTGTAACAGTGGACGTAGAGGAGAATTTTGTTACCGAAAAGAAGGAATATTCATTCAGCCTTGAGGACGATGAAAGAAATGCCAGCCGCCTTGGATACTCTACATTCCTCTAAATTATTTTATTATATTTACAACTACCAACAAAGTATAAATTCGAAAAGAAACAAATGGAAATTTCTTCAGTAAAAGGTATTTTTCTAAGGTATATCTTAATGCCTTTAATCGCTATTATTATGATGGTTATACTGGGTGTAATCAGGAGAAATAAACCTGCGATAAAAATTAAAGTAATTATTATATACGTACTGCTCTGCAGCTTATGTCTGGCTATTCCGGGTGTTTTTGGGTTTGCGGGAAACCTTTTTAATCCGTACTGGTATCTTATTGCACAGGTGATCTATCTTATTTTTGGGATTATTCATGTGAATCTGCTGCATAAATATTTCAAAAAGCACATCGATTCTCTGGCAATGAGCATTCTGTTTGAATCTATCCTTTCTCTGACGTGTATCGCTTTGGGCGGATATCTTTTTACACTGCTCTTCAACCTGATGAGTAAAGGTACAGGATATGCTGTAATGGCAGCGACAAGTATGGTGATCTTTGTGGTTCCGATGGTTTTTTATTACTGCTATATTCAGTTTATCAGCATTCCTTTTGATATTTATAAAACGTGGAGATATTCTCCGGAGCAGAAACTGCCTGATTTTGAAGGTGCCGATTTTGACAGATTAATGGTCCTGAATGTTGAACTGAGCAAAAAATTAGAAGATACCAACCGTTTCAGAATTAAAGCCAAAACACTTCCTACCGGAGTTACTTTCGGAGACTGGTTCTACAGGGTAGTAGATGATTACAATCATAAAAATCCGGGTTCCATTATTCATCTTTCAGACGAGGGAAATGAGCCTTATTACTGGATTTTCTACACCAAAAAATCGTTTTTCAGTTTTAGAAAATATATAGATTTCGACCACGACATTACGACAAACAACATTTCTGAAAATGAAGTGGTGATTTGTAAGAGAGTTATTCAGCATGAAGAGGAGGGAGTCACAAGAAAATCATAACACAAAAAATTAAAAAGTATTAAACATGATACAGCCTATTAAACATTTTGCCATCAATTGGGTGGATGGGATGAAAGTTTCCCAGAGACACCTTAATGATCAGGATAATTTCTTAATCGATACCATCAGAGATTCCAATTCCCTTGGAATTACTACATATAACTACGGGCTTTTACCTATTTCGAACGAATTTACAGACCGTACCATTTTTGACGTTCACAACACGGCAACCAATGATGTACAGCTTGTAATTAAACGTTGCAGCGCCGTTACAATGGCTGGATACCGTATTGAACTTACGGACAGAAGAATCAGTGTGAAGTCTTTGGCGAAATCAATGAATGAAGAGCAGGCAGACGGGGAATATTATATCCTGATCTCTGTAAATCCTTTTGATAAAGTACCTTTTGGAGATATTGATCCTGAAGAAATTCCGCCACGCCATCCAAGTGCACAGCCGAATCATCATATAGAACTGCTTCCAGTAACATCCTTGAACAGCAGCTATTCAGGAGGAAATTATCTTATTATCGGTAAGGTAGATTTAAAAGGAAATATTGCCCAGGTGGATTCCAACTTTATTCCGCCTTGTACTTCTGTGCAGAGTCATCCGGCTTTGGTAGATTATTACAGCAGCTATGCAAAATCTATCGGAAATCTTCAGCAGTATGCTTTTAAAATTATCCAGAAAGCTTCTCACAAGAATCAGAATACAGCTTTAGCACAAAACGTTAAGTTTTTGTGTACTACCATGATCAATACTTTTGGTGATATGTATTTCCAGTTCAGAAATATAACACCATGGCAGCCACCTGTATTTTTAATTGAATCTTTTGCAAGACTGGCGCTTCATTTATACAATTCAACCCAGCTTCTTGTTCCGGCAGAACTGGAGGAAATGCTGAACTACAGTTTAGAGTGGAGTGAAATTGCCCCACATACCTTATTGAACCAGCTTTCTATTGTCGCAGAAACGAATTATGACCACCATAATTGTGGTGAACCATTGCTTTATATTCAACAGATGTTGAGAAGCCTTGAAATTATTTTCTCTAAACTGAGCGAGCTTGATTATATCGGTCAGAGAAAAGAAAATATTATCGTTAATGAGCAGGAAGTATCCACGAACACGAATCCAAAAAGAGGTTGGAGTGTTTTAGATTAAAATCATTAATTAAAAATAGAGTCCCGGATGAAAATTCGGGATTTTTTATGGTCGTATTTAGGAAAAATTAAAAGTAAATTTGTTGTAAGGATTGATAAAATGAATTTAGAGGTTATAAGACAGGAGACTCCGGGATGTTCGGATAAGATTTTTTTAAACAGTGCAGGCGCATCATTGATGCCTAAATCTGTTGTGGACACTACCATTAAGTTTTTATATGAAGAGCAGGAGTTTGGAGGTTATACAGCTGCAACTAAAAACACAGGTCTCATCAACCGGTTTTATGATGAAACCGCAAAACTGATTAATGCAAAACCTTCCAACATAGCATTTGTAAGCAGTTCTACAGATGGATATGCAAAAGCTTTATCCAGTATTGATTTTAAAGAAGGTGACTGTATCATTACCACCAATGATGATTATATATCCAATCAGATTGCTTTTATTTCTCTGCAGAAAAGATGTCATATTGAAATTGTAAGGGTTGCCAATCTTCCCGACCATGAATTGGATCTGGAAGACTTTGAAAGATTAATTAAAAAACATAATCCGAAATTAATTGCGGTTACTCATATTCCTACCAATTCCGGGTTAATTCAGAATGTAGAAGGAGTGGGGAAGTTATGTAAACAGTATGATGTTCTGTATCTTGTGGATGCCTGTCAGTCAGTAGGCCAGATTGTGGTGGATGTAGAAAAAATCCATTGTGATTTTCTGACGGCAACCGGAAGAAAGTTCATGCGCGGACCCAGAGGAACTGGATTTTTATACGTTTCAGACAAAGTATTGAACCAGAAAATGTATCCTCTGTTTTTAGATAGTTTTGGGGCTCAATGGACAGCATTTGATGATTTTCAACTCCATGACACTGCTAAAAGGTTTGAACTTTTTGAAAGACCTTATGCTGCTTTAGCTGGATTTGCAGAGGCTTTACGCTATGCCAATGCGATAGGAATGGATCAAATTGAGAATTACAACCGGAAGTTGACTGATACTTTAAGAATTAATCTGCAGAATAATGGTTTCAGAGTTCTGGATAGAGGAAACAGATTAAGCAGTATTGTGACTTTCTGCCAGGCAGATGGAAAGGTTGAAAAGATACATAAAGCTTTGAGTGATCATAATGTATTTTTTAAGGAAAACCGCAGACAGGATGCCTTAATTGATTTTACCTTAAAAAATGTAGACCATGCGATCCGGTTATCTCCTCATTATTTCAATACGATGCAAGAAATTGAAAAAGTATCACAACTTTTAGAAAATAGTAATCATTAATATGATGGTTTAAAAATCGAAGCGCCCTGGCATGCGCCAGGGCGCTTCAAATTTATTTTTTATTCAGAAGATCAAGCGTATGTTCTACGTGTCCGCCCCCTTTCCATTCATCATGTCCGGGGATAATCAAAGTTGCCTGTGAATATTTGTTTTTAAGTTTTGTCATGGTTTTCGGCCATTCTGCAACATTAGCTTCTCCCGTGTACCCAAGATCAACGGCTGCTTTGCTTTTTACAAGACAACCTCCGTCCAGGATTTTATATTTCGGGAACCATACCACTACATTATCAGCTGTATGCCCTTCCCCAAGAAAATCTACTACAAATTCTTCACCACCAATGCGGTAAGGTTTTCCTGTTTTGATAAGTTCGGTAGAGGTTGCTTTTCCATCTTTCTTCAAAAGCTCATTGGTTTTCGCTGTAGCGTAGGTTTTGATCCCTTTCTTATTATAAAAGCTTAAATCTCCGGCTCTGTCTTCATGCGAATGAGTGGCAAATACCGCAATAACAGGAAGATTATGTCTTTTCTGAATAGTATCTAAAAGACTTTGATACTGTGTTTTCTGCCACGGAACATCGAATAAGACAACTCCTTTTTTGGTCACCAGATAAACCGCATTGGTAGAATATTCTTTCCCTCCGAATACTCCGAAAGTTTTATAAATATAAAAATTGGGCTGAATCTGTGGTTCAATGACAAAATCTCTTACCTGAGTGGTCTGAGCCGTTGCCAATGGACTTAGCAACATCGAAATAATAAAAAACGGAATGCTTTTTTTCATAATTTTTTTAAGTAATAGTTAAAGGTTGGGTATTTGCCGGAAAGACAAAGCCTGTAGAAAGTTTTGCAAACCTAGGTAAAAATAAATTTTCGGCTCTTTTAAAAATAGAGTTTAACCGTTTTTTAACGATTTCAGGTAAAATTACTTCCGCATATTATAATGTTATAGCAACATATTAATTGGAATTTCAAGTCCTGATTTTACTGTATTCATGGAGACTAATGTTCTGAAATGTTTGATATTATCATTCCCATAAAATATTCTGCGGGTAAGCTGTTCATAATCTTTCATAGAAGAAACAACAATGATCAGTACAAAATCCGATTCTCCCGTTACGTAGTAACATTGCTGAACTTCCGGAGCAGAAGTAAATAGTCTTTGCGCTTGATCTATCAGGTCAATTTTATCTCTTTCAAGAAAAACTTCTACAATAAGAGTAACAGAATGTTTTACTTTCTCCGTATCAATCACAGAAACATCTGCTTTGACGATTCCCGTTTCCCGCATTCTTTTGATTCGTCTCTGTACTGCAGCAGCAGATAGCCCTATATGTTCTCCAATATCTCTTTGTGGAGTAAGATTATTCTTTTGCAGAATTTCAAGGATTTGCAGGTCAAATTGATCAAGTTCATTCATTTTTTCAAAATTAAAGAGTTTTATGAAACAAAATTGCAAATTTATACTCAAATTTCGTGGAAAATCAAGTCATATTTGATGCAATTTTGCATTTCAAATAGAATTTATCATTATGAATGTACTAAAAGGTTTTTGTTTGGCAGTACTAGCTGCTTTATTTTGGGGTGTTTCCGGGACATTTGCACAATTTCTTTTTCAACAGCGGGGTATTAATATTGAATGGCTTATTACCATACGTTTACTCATTTCGGGGATATGCCTTTTGCTGTATGCAAAACTTGCAGATAAAACAGAGCTTTTTGAGATCTGGAAAAATAAAAAAGACGCTATACAACTTGTTGTTTTCAGCATTACAGGAATGCTGGCAGTTCAATATACTTACTTTGCAGCTATAAAATATTCTAATGCTGCTACTGCAACTGTTCTGCAGTATGCAGGACCTGTTATCATTGCTGTATATCTTGCTTTTAAAAATAAAAGAGTTCCTGTTCTGGTTGAAATAGCAGCGATTGTTTTAGCGGTTTTAGGAACTTTTCTACTGGTAACTCATGGAGATACATCCAGTCTTTCTGTCTCGGGAATAGCTTTGTTCTTTGGTCTGGCTTCAGCTGTTGCATTGGCTGTTTATACATTACAGCCGGTGAAACTTTTATCAAAATACAAATCTTCTCTCATCATTGGATGGGGAATGTTTTGTGCGGGCATCGTATTCAGTTTTGTAAAAGCTCCATGGGATATTCAGGGAGTATGGGACATGCAGACATTTGGGTATACGGCATTTATTGTACTATTCGGGACATTGATCGCTTTTTATTTTTATCTGTCGGCTGTTCAGATCATTGGAGGTCAGAAAACAAGTCTTCTTGCGTCTATGGAACCTCTTTCTGCCACAATCTTAGCGGTGCTTTGGCTTAATGTTTCTTACTCTTTAATCGATTGGATTGGAAGTATATTTATTATTTCAACTATTTTTCTGTTGAGCATAAAACCTAAGAAAGTCAAAATAATACAGGAAAGAGCAGACTGATTTAAATTATTTTAAATTGAAAAATATTAGCGTTGAGTTTTTATAGTGCTTTTGGTAAAATGACAAACCTAACAGGTTTTTAAAACCTGTTAGGTTTAGCATAAGTAAAGTTTCGCTGTAAGCTGAAAATCAGAATGATTCATCTTAACTATACTTTTCGCCTTAAATTTCTTAATGGTTGAAATTCTTGAAAAGTCTGAATTTTTTAATGAAAACCTGTTAGGTTTATTTTTTCAGTTGTAATGATTTATTTCTTTACGAGTATTTTCTCAGCGGCTTTTTTGCTTAAAATTTCTGTTTTTCCCTCAATTTCTATCGTCATTGATTTATCAAAACTTTCTATTTTTACAATTTTTACCTTGGTGTTGAGCAGCAATTTCCTGTCATTCAGATACGTAAGGAAAGCATCGTCGGAAAGGGTAACAGAGGCAAAGGTGACAGTTTCTCCCGGCTCACAACTACTTAATTTTTGCAGATCCTGGGCAATGATATTCCCATCTTTATCAGGAATAGGTTCTCCATGAGGATCGAATTTAGGATGATCCAGAATTTCATCCATTTTATCAAAAAAGATTTGAGAATGTACATGCTCAAGCTGTTCTGCAATCTCATGAACGTTTTCCCAACCGAAATTCATTTTCTTAACCAGGAACATTTCGGTAAGCCTGTGTTTACGAACCACCAGCGCAGCTTCACGTCTTCCGCTTTCGGTAACGATTAAAGGCTTATAGGTCTCATAGACCACCCATTTTTTCTCGGCAAATTTCTTCATCATGTTATTGACACTCGGCATTTTTACATTCAAAAATTTGCTGAGTTCATTAATCGTAACCTTTCCTTCATTGTCAACTAAATGAAACAAAGCTTTCAGGTAATTCTCTTCTGTTAGGGTTGTTCTCAAAATGTTAGATGATTTTCATTACAAATCTAACAAAATAAAATGAAAAGTTCGCTCTTGTTATTTTAACTTTTTTTACTTTTACTCTATGAAATTTTCATTCAAAAACGACTATTCTGAGGGTTGTCACCCTAATATCTTACAGGCACTTTTACAGCATAACCTTGTTCAGCAGGCCGGCTATGGAGAAGATGAATTTTCCTTGAAGGCCAAAGCTTTGATTAAGGAGAAAATCAATAATCAGAATTCGGATATTTATTTTGTTTCCGGAGGAACACAGGCTAACTTAATTGTTATTTCTGCAATTCTAAAACCTTATCAGTGTGTAATATCTGCTGCTCCCGGGCATATCCTGAATAATGAAACGGGAGCCATTGAAGCTACAGGTCATAAAGTACTGAGCATCGAAACGGCAGACGGAAAAATAAAACCATCAGATATTGTTCCAATTTTAGAGGGACACAGTAATGTACCGCATCAGGTGATGCCTAAACTGGTTTATATTTCCAATTCTACAGAGCTGGGAACAATCTATCAGGCAAAAGAACTGGAAGAACTTTCTGCATTTTGTAAGGAAAATAAATTATACCTGTTTATGGATGGGGCAAGGCTTGGTCATGGACTGACTGCAGAAATCAGTGATCTTACCCTGGAGAAAGTAGCCGCTCTTACCGATGTTTTTTATCTTGGAGGAACGAAAAACGGAGCATTAATAGGTGAGGCAATTGTAATCAATAATCCTTTGCTACAGGAAGATTTTGCTTTTAATATCAAACAGAAAGGAGCATTACTGGCAAAAGGAAGATTGTTGGGAATCCAGTTTTCAGAGCTGATGAAAGATAACCTGTATTTTGAGCTGGCACAACATGCCAATCAGCAGGCCATGAAGATTAAGAAAGCTTTGCAAAAAAAAGGAACTGCATTTCTTTCAGATACTTATACCAACCAGATTTTTCCTATTCTCAGTAACCAGCTCATAGAGGTATTATCTGAAAAATTTGAATTCTATGTCTGGAAAAAAGTAGATGAAAATTTTTCAGCCATTCGTCTTATTACTTCGTGGAGTACAGGGGATGAAGCTGTGAACCGTTTTATTGAAATGATTGAACAGAGTTAAGATAGAATGAAAAGGCTGTCTCAAAAGTCCACTAGTGGATTTTTGTCATTCTGACGAAGGAAGAATCTCTATGACAAACAACTCCATGAGATTCTTCACTAATTTATGAACTTCGTTCGCAGACTTTCAGTCTGTGTTCAGAATGACACTTTTGAGACAGCCTTTTTTTATTTTATAATGAATTATTTTTTCAAAGCTTCATTGACTACTTTACAGTCTGCAGGCGTTAGCTTCTGTCCGTCTTTATAACTGATTTTTTTCTCGTCAGCATATTTGGTTTGTCCGTCCTCTTCCTTATGTTCACCAATACCTTCCGTCAAAACATTATCCTTTTGAAGGAAGTAGATATCTCTTTTGCTCTTTTTCCCTTCAGAGCTGAATTCATAGGTTAGTTTCAGGGTGTCTCCCGATTTGAAACCTGTTACATCCCCTTTTGAGCTGTCTTTTTCACTGTTTTTATAGGATAATTTTCCGGTGATTGTTCCTAAATTGTCATCAATAGAAGCAAAAACACTGTCTTTTCCTGTAACCCCGATATAACAGAACGATTTTGGCCCAAGGGTATCAATTACCGGTTCTTCCACAGCAATGGTATCTGCTTCCACTTTGGGAGCCGGAGCTTCAGTTTTCTTATTACAGTTGATTAAAAAAGCTGATACAGCGCCCAATAAGATTAATTTTTTCATATCCTTCATTGTTAAAAATCAAATTTCTATTCTGCTAAAATAATAATAGTATTTGTATATTAAAAATTAGGATATGAAGAGATAATGATTTTTTGGTTAAAATTAATATTTCATAAAATGGATTTTAAGGAAAAATATTAATTAAAAAAATACATTGAAATTACCAATACTTATGGCATGAATTGTTTTTAGGCACGGAAAATGATTTACTTTTTTAAATTGATTGTAATGAAAAAGATTACTAAAGTGCTGAGCTTGGGATTATTTATTTTAGGTATATGTTTTGTCGGGGGACAGGCTCCTAAGAATTATATTTACACTTCCTCGGGAGATCTGCATGGAATTGAAAAACTGATTACCCGTAAAGATATCGGCGGTGTACAGATTGTCTACAACTGGAAGGCTTTGGAAAAATCAAAAGATGTCTATGATTTTTCGGTTATTGAGAAAGATCTGAATTATCTGACGAGCCTTAACAAAAAACTGTTTATTCAGCTTCAGGACAGATTTTTTGAGCCACATGCGCGATATGTTCCTGATTATATATTGAAAGATAAAGAATATAACGGGGGATTGGTACCTCAATATGATAATCCGGGAGAGAATAAACCTGTTGGAAACGGCTGGGTTGCCCAGCAATGGAATCCAGCTGTCCGGATGAGATTTCAGAAGCTGATAGGAGAACTCGCAAAGAAATTTGACGGAAAGATTCAGGGGATTAATCTTCCGGAAACATCGATCGATATTGATATGAAGAAAGATAAGACAGGTTTCAGCTGCGACCGTTATTTTCAGGCCGAAGTGGAAAATCTAAAGTTTGCAAGAAATGCTTTCCACCATTCTTACGTTCTGCAATATGTCAATTTCTTTCCGTGCGAATGGGAAAATGATCACCAGTATATGTCAAGACTTTTCGATTTTGCTTACCAAAATAATATAGGACTGGGCGGACCGGATATTGTTCCGGATAAGAAAGCCCAAATGAAAAATTCTTATCCTTTTTTTAATCAGTACAAAGGAAAACTTTCTCTGGTAGCGATGGCCGTTCAGGAGCCGACTTTGACGTATACAAATCCGAAAACTAAAAAGCCTTTCACCAAAGAAGAATTTACAGAATATGCTGAAAACTATCTGGGTGTAAAAATTATATTCTGGAGTGTGGAATCTCCCTGGCTGAGAGATCCCAGTTGATTATTCTCCTTATACTTTTAATATTCCTCTGAAACCTCTTGCGGCATAATAAGAATCTGCACCATTGTGATACGTAAATACGGTATTGTATCGTCTGTCGCAGAAAACAGCACCTCCAAGTTCACGGATCTGCGGTGGTGTTTTGATCCAGCTTGAAGTCTTTTGGTCAAATTTTCCCAATTCCTGAAGATGACGGTATTGTTCTTCTGTCAAAAGTTCAATACCCATTTCTTTAGCGGTGTCGATGACGTTACTTTCCGGTTTATTGGCCTTTCTGGCATCCCAGGCTTGATAATCATAACATAAGCTTCGGCGTTTGGGGCTTTCGGGAGAGCAGTCAACGAAAGAGTATTCATCTGTTTTTTTATTATAATCTACCACGTCGGGTTCGCCATCTGTGGCTTCCATTTCGTATAAAGACCGGATTTTTTCGGGATGGACTTCCAGTTTTTGCTGGATTTTTTCCCATTTCAGGTCTTTATGACGGTTCATATTCTTTTCGAAACGGGTTTTTAGTGTTTTTAAAAGCTCGTTGGTTTGTTCCGGGGTTAGTTTCTTTTTCATGTCAAATTTTGTTTTGTTATGTGGATATGCTGATTGGTGTTGTTGGAAATCGCGAAGACGCAAATTTTATTAATAATGGCTTGTTTAAAGGCGCAAAGATTTTATCTTCGATAAAATTTCTTTCTTTTTTAATCTTAAATGATTTTAATAAAAACTGTTTAAACCTATCAAAGAATGTTCAGTATATATTGAACCATTAAGAAGGATTTAATTGATAAATATTAAGATGGATTATTCTGACTTTAAGCTTAAAGCGAAGCTCATCTTAATATTCTAAATAGCTTAATACAATCTTAATGTTCCAAAATAAAAGTTTAAACAATTTTAATATCATAATGATTAATCAATGATAGTAATTTTTCTTTCTGCAGGTCTGAAATACCAGGAAATAAGTACTAATACCAATAGTAATACTGCCGGAAAAGTTCTGCCGGCTGTATCGCCAACGATAAGGTGGGAAATAACAGCGCCTGACATCACAAAGAAAAATCCTGCGTAAGCCCATTCTTTTAAAAGCAAACGCTTAGGAATTAAAATAGCGATAACGCCAAGAATTTTCCATACTCCGATGATCGTCATCAGATAAGAAGGATAGCCGAGATTGGTAAAATTGGCCAGTTCATCTTTGTTTTTCATCAGTTGGACAATAGCTGTTGAAACCATGCCCAGAGCCATCCATAGGGTGAATATCCAATAGATGATTTTTGTTCTTTTTTGTGAGGGTTGTGGTGTGTTCATGATTGTTTTTTTTATAATTAGTCGTTTAATCCTATTCCGTCCATGATTTGTGGAATGCATTTTTCAATGCGGGCTTCGCGGGTTTTAGATTGTTTGGCAGAAGAAAAGTGGAGTAGATAAGCTCTTTGTCTTCCGGGAGTTAGTGCTTTGAAAGCTTCCTGTAAAGCAGGATTTTGATCCAGTTTCTCCTGAAACTCTTCAGCCATTTCAAACTCTTTTGTTTTCTTCATTTCCACTTTAGCGCCCGATTCTTCAATTTCAACGGCTTCAAACATATAACCACGAAGAACATCTTCCAGATCATTGATTTGCCCTACCTCTGTAAAGCGGATCTGTCTGGCCGCCTGTACATTTTTAGACTGCTGAATCAGGATATGGTCCGGGTCTTTCATTAAAGCTCCTTTAAAAAAGAGAAGCGCACAATATTCCTTAAAACCGTGGATCAGGAAAATATTTTTCCCTTCATAAGTATAACAGGGACAGCCCCATTTTAAATCTTCTGTAAGTTCTGTACTAAGAGCAATCGTTCTTAATTTCTCAAATTCTTCCTGCCATTGTCCGGCATTTTCGAAGAAAAAATTAACTTTTGGATTCATAGTTCTGGGTTTTTGGGTTAGAGGGTTTGAGAGTGGGAGAGTTTTGGGTTACGGGATTATTTATGTCGGAGGGTTTGAGAGTATTAGAGTGGGAGAGTATAAGGGTTCAAGGTTTAATGTTTAAAGTTTGATGTTTAAAGTTGTTATCCTTCACTGATCATTGACGATTCACTTGCAAAGCAAAACTCACTATTGACATTGATGTTCACAATTTGAGCCCTGTTGCCCATTGTCTATTATCTCTTCGTCTATTATCTTTTATCTTTTATCTATAATCTGCTACCTGCTACCTTCCACCCAACAATTCCTGCAAACGGTTATGCGCCATATTAATGCCCTGTGCAAATGGCATTTTCAGGTGCTGGTCTCTGAAGTCTACAGATTTATAAATGGTTTGGATGGTAATTTTGCTGGTGATATCGGTTAATTTTTCAAATGTTAAAAACTCGATCTGAGCAGGAAAAGGCGTGTTTTCCATCTGGAAAGTTCTTATAATCTTCTCGTTCTGAACGATATCATGAATGGTTCCGTTGGCACTGAAGACCACATCGCCCTGAGGATTTAAGGTTTCAAAACGGTAGCTTCCGTGCGGTTTGTTTTCGAATTTGGTGACTTTCGTTCCCATCCATTCCTCGAAAAGTTCAGCTTCTGTATATGCCTTGAAAAGAAGTTCTACAGGAAGGTCAAATTCTCTGATGATGAAGATTTCCTGTTTGCCGTCTTCTGCGTGGATTTTTGTTTTAAGTTCCATATTTTGAGTTTGGTGTTTAAGTTTGAGGGTTTGGGAGTGTTAGAGTGGGAGAGTATTAGAGGAAAGAGTTCAAGGTTTGCTGTTTAAAGTTCAAGGTTGTCATTCTTTCACTGGTGATTGACGATTCACTTGCGAAGCAAAATTGACTATTGACATCCACCAGTTAAATTTTGATGCCCTTGTCTATTATCTATCCGTCTATCATCTTTTATGTCTTATTATTCACATTCTGATACGCTTTCATCACACTTTCCAGCTTGTTGAACTTCTCATCCCACATTTTGCGGAAAGGTTCTATAAAATCGGCTATTTCTTTCATTTTATTGGGATTTAGGTGATAGATAATTTCTCTGCCGTTTTGTTCAGATCTCAGCAGTTCGCATTCTGTAAGGATCTGGAGATGCTTTGAAACGGTAGGCCTTGCCGTATCAAAATTGGAAGCGATAGCTCCCGCCGTCATCGACTGTGCCGCCACCAACATCAATATAGACCGTCTCGTAGGATCTGCTATTGCCTGAAATACATCTCTTCTTAAATTCATTGTGTAGTTATTTGACTACAAATATATGTGTAGTTATTTAGCTACGCAAGTTTTTTTTGAAATATTTTTGCATAAGAATTATTATAGTCATGTAAAAGACTTATTAAAAAAGACCAGCTAATAAATAGTTGGTCTTTTCTTGGCATTAAATGATTTTATTAACATCAATTTCGTATCCTGCAGCCTTTAATTCCTTGGCAATTTGTATTTTCCAATTTTCTACATTATCAATCTCAGTGTAGAGTATTCCGTATAAATCGCTAGGTAATTCTACTCCTTTTGCATAGAGAGGACATACTCTGTTCCTACCTAATTTTCCGATAAAATATCCCATTTCTAAAATAACATTTTGTCTAGCTCTCAGGTTTAAGTTTTCATCTTTTTTTGCTTTTCCTAAGTCATCATCTGTCAAAAGGATAATTGCAAAACCAACATTTGATAGTTCCTCAAACTTTTCAATGATAGTTTTACCTGAATTTGGTTGTTCATGAAGAATAATCGGATTTAATCCCAGTTTTTCTAATGTTCTAGCAACATTTATTTTTACTTCATTATTATGTCCATGTACAATAAATATATCATTATTTATTTCTTTGCTATCTGTTTTTGTAATACCAGTTGTAATTTGGTCAGGAACTTCAGATTTCATTAAATCAATTTTAGCAACAATTTGTTTAAGATTTGTAAGTTTATTATTTAATTTTTCCCTAAACTCTTTCAGCTCATTTCTTTGATCGTTACCACCCATCAAAATTCCGAAGAAATTATTTACATCATCATATCTTTTTTTATATTCATTAAGTTCATTATTAAATGACTGCTTTAAAAGCTCTGAGTTATAATCATTCCAATTGTAATAATCATTTTTGGCTTCCTCTAATTGTTGCTGAGTCTGGATCTGTCTATTATAAATTTCAGTTCCAGCTTGTATACGCTCATTTATCTTTTCTTTAAAATAATCTTTACCAACAATTAGTTGTGTAGATATTTTTTCTGGTTGTGTCGTTTTTTTTCTGGTAGCCATTTAATATTTGGTTTAAGTCTATATAGAGATTATAAATTAATCATTATTTATTTTTATAAAGTATGTTTAGTTATTTTTTTTCTCAATCAATCTCTCCAATTTCTCAATCATTTCCCTCTGCTGCTCCAGCATACGCTCATAAAGCTCCACCATTTTATCAATAGGATTAAAGGTAGGTTGATAACTGTATAAGGAATTACCTGTAGCATTATCATTGTTATTGACAGTATTAGAAATAATATTCACCGCCTGTTCTTCATCAAAATTCTCAATCGCTTCCGCGGGAACTTTCAAAATCCGGGCTACCTGTGCCAGAATATCAGATTCTACGGTTTCTTTTTGTTCCAGAAGGGAAATTTTCTTTTGGTTCCAGTCGTCGCCCAGCTCAAAAGCCAGAGCTTCCTGTTTGATGCCCAGCATTTCGCGGAAACGCTTTATATTTCTACCCTGATGTATTTTTTTATTTTGCATATCTGTGTAACTCATAATAACAAATATAAAGCTTTAGAACAAAAAAATAATGCTCTGTTTTAAAATAAATACTATTCTAAAATATCCGTCTTTAAGAATAAAATATCCTTTATCCGGATGGTTTATCCTTCTTATTATCCTTTCATTTGTTGAAAAATAACAAAGATGAAAAGAAAAAGAAGAATGAACAGCAGCAAATATACTGAACTGCATAATCGTAACCTTACGGTTTTCCTCAAATCGTTTTCAAGGGCGTATGGCAGAATCGTGTACTTTCCCGAAATAAGAATTACAGGAAAATGGGTACAACAATGTGGCTTTCAGGCAGGAGATAAAATATTGGTTACCGTAAGCAGGAACCAGATTATTTTGGAAAGGGAAGTGAGCTATGAGTGAAAGTATTAGTTTTAAACCATCAGGAGGCTTAAATTTTTAAAATTAAAGTTTTTTTATTTTGAACCATTAAGAGTGTAGGAATAGGTTAAGAGGATTAAGATAAGCTTCGCTTCAGTAAGAATGCTTTTGAATGTAGCGGTAAGGCTTCATGGATGTCTTTGGGTTCTCTTCATATTCTTAGCAGCTTACCGCTTTCTTAATGGTTTTTAAATTTAAGTAAAGTTTTATCTCATCAATTGTATTATTTAGCTCTGATGAGCGGAATATATTCTTTTACAAAAATGCCGATATATTTTCCATTATATTCTACAACACAAGTGCTGATATTCATTCGGTTGCAAAAATCCTGATACGCGGAATTGTCTCCGATATCATCACTGATAAACACTCCGCCAGGTCTCAGTTTTTTATAGATCTGATGGTATGCCCACATTCTTCCGTGGTAACTTTTATCGGAATCATAGTGGAAAACATCAAAAGAGGAAGCCTGTTTGAAAATTTTAGGCAGAGATTCTCTATCGGCAAAACGGAATAACTTCCAGTATTTTTTAAGATGATCAGGAACAACACATCCTGCATACTGATCTCCATTCTGAGCAAGAAAAGGCATATCTGAACTATAGAGTATACCGTTTCTTTTTTGAAGCGAAAGCAATATCGCCAGTGAAGACCATCCATAAGCTACTCCGGTTTCAAGAACGTTTTGTGCTTTGGTGAATTCACATGCATAATAAATAAGCTCCAATGCACCATGTTCACCCATTTTGACAGGGCATTCTTTTTCTTTTACACCGGCTTTTTGCAGGATATCGGCATAATCAGATCTGAAATGATCAGCATCGCGGGAGAAAAGTCTGGAGATCACCTCTTCCTGAGAAACGGCTATGGATGCAGCCCAGAAATTTGCTCTGGCTTTTCCTTTGGACGGACTTCTTCTGTTGAATGTGTTTTTGATAATTTTCCTGCCCAGTTCAGGATAAAGAGGGGGCCTTTTAAGATAAGCTACAAATGTTTTGAGGACTGTTGACATTTCACAGATGTTGTATTATAGTTTTCAGCAAATGTACTTTTTTTAAAGGCCATATTGCATTGAGACAACATTAATTTTAACATTAAATCTGTTAAGGTTTTGTAATAAATACAGTCCGGAAATTATCGGTGAGATCTCTTCTTGTTTTTAATTGAATAGATCAGTTTGGCTTTCAGTTTATTAAAGTAGAAATCGTTTTTTTATACGTGAGGAAGAATTTTTGTTTTTTCCTTTACAAAAATGCCTTTCCAAAAATATATGGAGTACGGTCATCAAAACGGTGATACTTTTCTGCTTTTTCACTGGGGTAGGTATTTTATTTAACACACTAAAAAGTGTGTTGTATGCAAATGTATAAAATAAATGGAAAAAATCAAAAGAAAATAAGACGAAATCATCCTGATCATATTGACTGGTCTGCTGCTGTAGAAAGTTATACTCAGAAAATTGCTTTATCTTTGGGCTTTTAATGTTTGCAGGTATTAAATAATATTATTTGAAGATGAAGTTTTTATTAGACCTTTTGTTTCGTACAATCCAGCTTTTTACAGAGCCTTATTTCTTAGTATTTCTCGCAGTGGTTATCATTGCACTTTTAAGAAGAAAAAACAAACGTAAAAACCTACGGATAGGAATTGGCATTGTTGCCGTTTTAATGATCATTTTTATAGGAAATGGTTTTCTCGGAAAGTTCACCGCAGACTATCTGCAGAAAAGTTATGTGAATACTATTGCGAATAAAAACGGGGCTTCTCAGAATCCTGTTATCGTTGTATTGGGTGGCGGCGTTGTAGATTTTAACCATACAGAAAAGCTGCATACATTGTCTTATTCCAGACTGGTGACGGCTTATCAGCTGTATCATGAATACAGGAAAAATAATCTGCCTTGTAAAATAGTCATTTCAGGAAAGGGGAGAGGGCATACAAGAGAAGCAGAACTCTTCAGCGAAAATTTTAAAAACATGGGGGTTCCGGATGCTGATATCATCAAAGAAGACAAAAGTATGAATACCTATGAAAATGCAAAATATTCCAGCAAGATCCTTAAACAGATGGCTCCTTCTGATGTCTACCTGGTAACTTCCGGTTTTCATATGAAAAGGTCTGTGGCTTTGTTTCAGACATTTGGAGTAAAACCTGTTCCGCAAGCTTCAGATTTTATAGATACGGAAATTACCTGGTTTCCTAACAGCTATAACGCAGCATTTACTTTTGTGATGCTTAAAGAAGTACTGGGAATATGGCAGGTGCAGCTGTATAACAGTTTGGGATTGAACGGGTAGTACATACACTTAGAATAAAAACTGGACATTTAAAATTACTTAAGTGTCCGGTTTTGTTTTTATAGTAAACGTATGTAAGCTGTACAAAAACCATAAAGTCATAAAACCTATCATTTTTAAACACTTGAGTTCAAAAGTTTAAAATAAAAATTAAACCTTTTAATCATACAAAGTGTTAATTATTATTCAATTATAAAAAAAGCGATAAAACCGTCCAAATAAGCCGTGTTTATCGAGTCAGTAACTATGCTATCTGACTGAAAACAGAGGAGATATACGGGCAAATTGTATTTCAGCCTGATTATTTGGTTTATGTAAAGGGTTACATAAAAAATACATTAAACTTATGTCCATCCGGATCTGCAAATACAAAACCGTAGTAATTTTCTCCGAAAGTCTCAGGCTCTGAAACAATGGTTCCGCCAGCTTTTTTAACTTCTTCAGCCCAATCATCTACCTGAGTTTTATTTTCTGCAGAAAGGGTAAATATGATTTCGTTGGAGTGGTGGGGATCTCCAAACTTCATACTTTTCAGGTTGTTTTCAATAACAGTTTGTAAGAAAAAGTGAATAATGAATTCATTTCCAGCCATAAAAAAACTTACCAGTTCATTGGATGTATGTGGATTATTGGCCCTGAAACCCAGTTCAGTATAGAATTTCTGTGTGCGTTCAAGGTCGGCTACGGCCAGATTGGCCCAGATCATTTTAGGTTTCATATCAGTACTATTTTGGTTAGGATAAAGGTATTTTGTTTTTACAGAATAAAAACTGTCATGGGACAAGATTTCGTATTTTTAAGGGGTAAATGAACATTATGGAAACTTGAGTTTTACATCGCTTAGAGAAAATTCAGAATATTATGAAGAGCTGTACGGCTTATAGAGAAAAAATATTTACGAGGAGTTGTAAAAAGCTCTGAAATAAGATTTTTCATTTTGTTTTATCCTTGGGAAAATTTCAGAGAATTGGATGATGATAAGCCGGAGATTTTCCGGATAGGTTTACGACAAAGAAGAGTTCCGAGAATTCGTTAAAAGCTATTGGGTAGAAAAAGTTTAAGAATACCGGATTCTCAGACACTAAATGCTCTATTTCTTTTTTATAATAAAAATCCTATAATTTATATTATGTTAAATTGTATATTATTCTGGTTTCAAAGATTCACAGAACATCTTAGGTTTCATTACTTTGCTCTCTTGGTTATTGTATCGGGTTTTTCAAGTAATACTCAACTCTATTCAAGGTTGTAATAATTAGAAATGGCGGATTAAAGAATTTTAACACCCTTAATCCGCCATATTATAAACTGCTGTGATCAGAAGTTTTTTCTATTGATTTAATTCTTTTTATTTAATTTTTCTAATTCAGGTAAATCTTTTTTGTACTTTTCAACGTCCCAAGCTAAATTCCAGTTTTTAACGTAGTCAGAGATTGGACCCAGGCCAACTTCTGTTCTTCTTTTATCTACATTTTCCGGATCTAGTAAAGGTAAAACATAGTAAGTATTATTACTTTGATTGATTCCTATCTGGCTTCCGTATATTTGTTTTCTGCCTTCCCGGATTTCTATTCTGTCAATTAACAACGCTAAAGAACCTGCGCTGGCATTTCCTTTTGTGACAGCTTCTTTCATCATCGGTAGATATTTTTTCTGCGTTTCCAGATCTGAATGCTGAATCACAAGAAATAAGGCACTATTGGCCTGTGCGCCTACTTTGTCTTTACCCACCCAGCCTTTTTCATCTAATATTTTTTTTACTTTTAACAGGTTAAGCGAGTCTTTCTGCATTGTTTTTTTCCAAAGGTCATTCATTTCCTTAGATTGCGGACCGAATTTTTTTTGCGTTTCATCCATTTGCATTCTATATTTTTGGTCTTCCTCAAGAATTGCCAGTAATTCAGCCTGCAATGGTTTGTCATAATTGGCTTCTATGACCGCTATTTTCTTTTCTAGCTTTTCAATTGTTTTCCCCCATTCTTTTTTTGAATGTAGATTATCCAAATCAGAATCAGATTTTAAGTGCTTGAGATTGGTCCAGCCTTTATCTATGGATAGGTTCAGCCATTTGAATGCTTGTTTTGTATTTCCTGCCAAGGAAGATGAGCATGCGCCATTATATAAGTGACTTGGATTTTCGCTTTCGATTTTAAAAGCTTTACCATATACATCAGTAGACATTTTATAATCTTTTGCCCTGTATAATTGATCAGCTTCAATTATTAATTTTGAGTATTCCTGAGCATTAGCGCCTGTGAATAAAAATAATAATAACAAAGCATAAATAGTGTTTCTCATTTTTTCTGTATTTAATTCTTAGATTTTAGATGGTTACGTTTTGTTTTCAGGCTCAGTTTAATTGATATAATTTTATAAAGCCATTTATGCTACGAATATAAAGTTTATTTTGATGATGGGATTGTTAATAAATCACAAAAAAATCATCCTATGTTTTGGATGATTTGATAAATCTTTTTTTAAAATTTAAATGAGTTATTTTAGCTTGCTTCTCTCCTCTTCCCAGAATCTGTCCATAATTGCCTTAGATTCTCCCGGGCTTTTCAGCATTTTGATATCTCCATTGTCATCAATTCTATAATGCCCTTTAAAAACATCAGGCATTGCATCGTATTGTCTGTTTACTTGTTCTAATGTTTCTGTAAAACAAGGATAACCATATTTTTCAACTAAGTACGGCAAAGCATTTCCTCCTTTTAAAAGTTCGTACTCCTGAAAGTTATAAGGTGTCGTTTGCTGTCTTTTAGCCAGTGATAGGTTAAATTTTTTTAAAAGCTGAGCAATTTCCTTCTCCTCAATACAATGAGAAAGCCCGCGTAACGCATATATTTTCATATCCAGGTAACGCTCTTTCTTATAGGCATTCAGGAAAAAATCCTTCAATAATGGATAATTAAAATCATATAGCAATTTCAATATTTTATTTCGAATATCTAATTGTTTTGCTGAGTTGTAAATAGTAATCAGATGTTCTACATTGTCATTGTTGATAATGCTTTTGTCTAAATTAAACAGTGCATTTCGAAATTCTGGCTTTTTTTCATTATCCTTTTTGTTCGTTAAAATATCCGGGAAGTTGCTGACCATACTATCAATACAAGTGTAATTCTTAGTTATTATTGTTAATAATCGGAGCAAGTTCTTTTTTCAATTCTTCAAACTTCTCCTTGCTCATCATATCAATTTCCACGAGTTCTTTTGCTTCTTTTAATTTTGCAATCGCTTCTTCTCTGGTCATTTTTCTATTTTTTAAAAGAATTTCACCAGATTCAATCCCTAGCTCCGTATCCATCACGCTTAAATATTTATTGATTCCAAAAGCTCTGTCATTTATTTCTCCCAAAACCATAACTACGTACAAAGGCTTATTTTTGCTGCCTCTATGATAAGTTTTTATTTCTCTGACAATCACTTTAGTATTTTTTAAGCTGATATCTGCCATATTTTGTGCTTCACCACCCATAGCAGACATAATACTTCCAAATCCAGCCGGTCTTCCCATTTGTACAAAGTCATAAGTCTTTTTGGAAGTACTTCTTGATTGTGAAATCCCTCCTCTTGCTTTATTTCCATAACTTCCTGAATAAGTCCTTGTATTCAGCTCTTCAGAAGTTGGAGATCCTAATATTAAAGTATCACCTACCTTCACACTATTTTTACTCGTTGTTATATATTCCTTAACCTGAGCACCGTTTTTAATAGTGTTGAAGAAATTAATATCCTGTGTGTTTTCGTAGGTCAATAAATCAATATTTTCCTGAGCTTGAATATTTACTATCGATAAGAGAATAGTAAAAAAAGTAATTGTTTTTTTCATAATTGTTATTTTGTATATTGGAAATTCAATTCTTAGTTTGCAGTTGATTATTCCAGTGTACACAAATATAACACAGTTATTTATATATAAAATGAGGAAAACCATAAAGCTCCAAAATCCGCAGATTTTGGAGCAGGGTTTAAATAGCTAACCTTTCGGCTGTTCTACTATTGCTTGGTGATTTTATGGAAAAAAGTATCACCTTTAAAGATATAGTCTCCTGAAGGATATTCAGTCAGATCGACGGTGTTTTTCCCTTTTCTGAACAATATATTTTTAATGAGGTTACCGTTATTATCATATAAATAAACATTTTCATCTACTGAGGATTCCACGTTGATCACTCCTGTCGTTGGATTAGGATAAGCGGAAGTTTTTGTTTTTGGGGAAGCTTCTCTTGTTGACAGAAAACAACCTGAAATATAGGAATCTCCTATAATATTAAACCCTTTGCTGATCAGCTGGGCTCTGGCCAGCATCGCTTGCGGTGTAGAATAAACCAATCCTGTTGCATCTATAGTTCCGGACGTTATTGTTGAGCTCGCCCAGGTAGGATTATTATTCAGAGCGATGAGAAAATTGCTGTAATTCGTACATGATAAGCCTGCATTTTTTAATCCGAAATAGATTGTATTCCAGCTGAAGTTTTGAAGCTTGATATTCCACGAAGAAATATCCTGATCAAAACGTGAAGCACCTGCAAACATATTAAATCCGGCGAAATAATCAGCCTTACTTACATCCCAGTTTCCGATGGGCTGATTGAACGATACTGCATTTTCAAACATATGCTCAAAATCTGTCACTTTACCTGTGTTCCAGTTATCAAGAGGCTGATTAAATGCTGCCGCATTATAGAATGTATAGCGGAAATTAGTTGCATTTTCTGTATTCCATGAATTTAATGGCTGGTTGAAAGCTATGGCATCTGCAAACATAGAGGAAAAGTCAGTTCCGGATATCGTATTCCAGGCAGAAATATCCTGATTGAAAGAAGATGCAGAAGAAAACATGCTGCTGAAATTCGTTACTTTTGCCGTATCCCAGTTTCCGATATTCTGATTAAACAGCGTCGCTCCGCTGAACATACCGCTCATGTCCGTAATACGGAATGGATTCCAGTAAGAAAATGAAGTATGGCCTGTCAAAGATGAACAGTTAAGGAACATTTGTGATAAACTGGTTATCTGTGTCAAATCAGGAGTATCTGCAGCCGTTACGTTAAGATTGGGACAGTTGGCGAATGCTCTGTCGAATTGCTGAAGCCATGTCGTATTTCCCCACTGGCTGAGTTCTATGAGTTCCTGATTTCCACCCGGAGGAATGATGTCGGTATTGGCCCTGAATCCGTAAAATGATCCGTTACCGCTGGATACTTTTAATTCGTAAGTGGCCTGCAGAGGATCTGGATGGAATGATGGCCCAAAATATATAAGTAAAGGCTCACTGCTGCTGGAGTTTACATAATCAAACATCCCGTTATGCTCAGGATATCCTACTTCGTGCCAGTAAATGGTGTAATCGGTTCCTGTGCCGCCGAATCTTATTGAATGATCAATGACGCCGTTTGCATTGGGTTTCCAGATGGTAGTAAATTCATTCTGCGCATAGGAAATGCAAAATAAAAGGAGAAAAATGATTATTAGTTGTTTTTTACACATAATTTAAAAAAGTTGTTTTAAGGTTAAAATTGGTTTGGGTAAGACAATTAATTTCCCGGGATTCTTTATCTTATCTCTGATACAAAGGTACTGGCGCACAGCGACAAAACTCGTCGTATTAAAATTTTTTCCTTCTTTTTTTTTTGATTAATTTTTGTATAAAAACTACCAGAAATAGTCTGTATCCTAAAAGGTGGTTTTACATGGATAACCTAAAAAAAATCTGCAGCTATTAAGTAATAATAACTGCAGAAAACAGATTGATTTATATGGTGATTTTCACACCGACGGAAATATTAATTCCGGGAAGCGGACTGAGGAATTTTAACTGAGAGTTCTGAAGTCGGGACTCAGCATTCAGCAGATTGTTTCCTATGATATAATATTCGAGATCACCTAAACCCAGACTGCTGTCCTTATAAGAAAAACGGGCATTCAGCAGTGAAAATGCAGGCATCGGAAGTTCAGGATTAATATTTTTACCTAAATATTTTTGCTGTAAGTAATGGTCTAAGCTGAGATTCACGCTGAAGTTCTGCAGTGTTCCTTCCAGATTGAATCCGAAACGGCTGGTAGGCATGTTGGGCATATAATCGCCATCACTCCATTTTCTTATGGAGCTGTCGGCAACGCTTATATTTCGTACCAGATCATAATATCCGCCTATCTCCCACTTTCCTGCTTTTCCGAGATCTGCTTTATAAGCAGCTTCCGCTTCAATTCCATTGATTTCCGTATCATCGGAGCGCCATTCTTTTACCAGAAAAACTTCTCTGGAAATTCCGGTGTGGGCAAGATAAATATAGTTTTTATAAGAAGTATGATACCAGCTGGCAGATACCCGCAGGTTCTTCAGATTAACTCCGGTCCCGATTTCAACGGTATTGGCTGTTTCCTTATCCAGTGTATCATCACCATTTTCTTCTGTCAGGATCGCAAAATGATTGTTTCCTGAATAAAGCTCATTCACCTCCGGTGCCCTTTCCGAGTGATTGTATTGTACTTTCAGATACCCTTTTTTAAAGAGAGTCCATTGAGCGGAACTATGGAACTGATGAAGAGTGAAATCTCTGTCACTGAGTTTTCCTCCGGAAAGTCCGCGGCTTCTGACATACTTGTTATCTGCTTCTGCCCTGCGTTGTACATGATCGTTTCTGTACCCAAGATCCAGTTGAAGAAAATTAAAATCAAGGTGCTGCATGGTAAAGATTCCAATTTCACGGCTTATATTATTGGGTAAGTATCTCTGGCCTCCGGTGCCTTCCATATCTCTGTATTGTATTTCAAGCCCCGTAGTTCCGGTAAGAAATTGTAATTTCTGCTGGTTGATTTCCAGGCGTCCATTGTGTTGATTTACAGTAAACTGATTGGCACGGTACCGATCCAGAAGTTCAGCATTTTTTGAAAATACCCCCATATAATTCAGTTTGATGCTTGAAATCGGAGAATGGGTAAACTTGTAACCGGATTCAAACATGGCTTTATGAGATAGGCTTCTGATGTTGATGGGACTATATTCTATTTTGGGTTGTGGTTTTCCATGGCTATGTTTGGGGATTTTAGGGATTGCATATCCCGGAACCCCAAAATAGGAGTAAGAATTCTGATACGCGCCTCCTGCATACAATGATTTTCCGATATAACTGGTGCCTACATAAAATGAATTGCTTTCCGAATGACTGTTGGGGATCTCACCATCTTTTGTTTCCACATAATCTTTGATTCCGTTTACTTCACTTTTATATCGGTCTTTCACGGCATCCTGACCAGGAACATACAAATCGTTTTTCGGGTTGGGATGATATTTACCGTCAGCAGGATTGTAATACGTGGAACTGAATGTATACAGATCATCTTCCGAAAGCTCATACTCTATCATATGATCTTTGGCAAACTGGCTGATATAAGGAAAAAGGCTCTTGTTCAGGACACGTCTGGAATCTACATTGATCTGGCAAAGTGACTGTAAAATACTGTTGAAACCTACAAGCTCAGGATCATAACATCTACCGTCTTTTGATTTTCCCGGAATTCTGACTATTTCCTGCTTCTGATTGGATGCTCCAACCGTCCAGACCCAGTTTTTAGCAATAATTCCTCTGGCTGAAAAAGCCTGTTTCTGACCACTATTACTGCCTCCCTCTAGGAGTCCTTTGAAATTTATCTTTTTTTCCGGAAGCTGTCTGGCAATATAATCTGTTTCAATATCTACAGCTCCTCCAATAGCTTTTCCACCATACAAAACCGATGCAGAATTTTTGTAAACAGTGATATTCTGAACACTGTTCATTTCGATATCCGTATTAAAATCCGGGCTTATTCCCGAAAGATCATTCACTGCCATTCCGTTTTCCAATATTTTTACCCGGTTTCCGCTTAAGCTTCTGATAACGGGAGCTCCGGAATTCGGTCCATATCCCGAATTTTGAATTCCGGGAATTTTACTCAATGTTTCTCCCAGTGTATTGGATTGAATGAAATCCAGTTTTTTTCTTGAAATATTGGCAGCGTTATAATTTGTTTTTCCCTGTACCTGAATGGACTCTATGTCTTTTACCGTTCTTTTTTCGGGGATAATTTTCTGCGCTTTCAGAAGTGATGACGAACAAATAAGTGAGCTGCCTGCCAAAAAATAAAAGGTCCTTTTCATGTGCATATACTTTAATGATCCGGCAAAGCTAGAAAATTAAATTTATTAATGCAACATTGTTGCTTTATTGCGGTTTATCAAAAGCCATTTAATAAATCTAAGTCACTGAAAAGGAATGATATGGATAAGAAAAAAACCGCCCTGAAAAGGGCGGTCTGTTTTTTACATGTAATGCTTTCTGACTAGCAAGTTGATCCGCACTCAAGTAATTTGATGTGGATTACACCATTAACAACACATTGTGTCTGGCATAAAGCGTTAGTTACAACAGTGCTTACACCGCCAACTACTCCACCTACTGTAGATCCTACGCCTGTAACTACGCCACCAACGATAGTACCTACACCGCCTACTACTCCACCAACTACTCCTCCTAGTCCACCTAGAAGTCCGCCGATTGGATCTAGTAATCCGTTACCTGAAATAGCTTTTAATTCGTTTCTGTCCAATTTTTTTAAGTTTTTCATAACTATAATTTTATATGATTATTACATCACGAATATATGAATAATAATAATAAAATTGCAAATTATTTTAAATAAATTAATTATATGTTTATATTATTTAATATTTCATTAATATAAATACAAATAATTGATAATATTATTTTCACTTATATGTGATTGATTTTCTAAAAGTTAAAAAGCATAACTCAATTTGTGGAATTTAGAGTTATTATTTTTGCATTAAATGTTAATTATTGATATTTATTTTTCAATGTGACTAAAACAGTTTCCAATGGTGCTGTAACAGGTAAAATGGATGACCTGAAATACCTGGATTTCCTAGTTTTAGATAAAAAATAAAAAAACATCAATGAAATTTGTATTCTTATCGGGTAAAACCCACTTGGGTTGATTGATAAAGGAATCAAATTTTGTATTTTTGCTGACATACTTATATCAATGTCAGTTTTTTCAAATAATATACGCTTTTTAAGAGCCAGGAGAAAGCTCTCCCAGCAAAATGTAGCCGATGAACTCATGATTTCAAGAGTCCGGTATTCAAAATATGAAAACGGAATTTCGGAGCCTCCTATCGAACTGCTTGTAAAAATTTCAAAATATTTCCATGTGAGTATTGACCTTATGCTTTCAGTAGATATTGAGAAGCATCCGATAGATGAAATGTTAAAGCTTCCGGATAACAGAATCGTTCTTCCGGTTGCAGTGGATACTCATGGAAATGATACCATAGAAATTATTCCTCAGAAGGCATCAATGGGATATCTGGAAGGTTATAGCGATATAGAATACATCGAAAGTCTTCAGCGTATTGCTCTTCCTTTTCTTACCAATGGTAAATACAGGGCTTTTCCTGCGGATGGTGATTCTATGCCTCCTTTCAGAAGCGGATCTTATATTGTAGGAAAATATGTAGAAGGAATCAATGAACTGAAACAGGGTAAAACCTATGTTTTTGTTACTTTAAATGACGGAATTACCTACAAACGTTTTAAAGAAAGAAAGGAAAATGCAATTTGTGTAAGTGCTGATAATTCATTTTATGAGCCTTATGATATCCCTTTTGAAGAAGTAGTGGAAATCTGGCAATATGCTTCAGGAATTTTCCCGGAAGATTTCGAGCCGGGTGATTATGAGAGCTACAACTTTAAAGAGATGTTCCGTGAACTGAGACAGGATATCAGGGATCTTGACAAAAAGGTTTCAGGCCGCCGCCGCAAACAATCTTAATAGTTAAAATAGATATCATATAAAGACTCCTGGTTTATTCCGGGAGTTTTTTATATATGAACTTCAGTTATCAGGGATGATCCGAAAGTTCAATCCAAACCGGAGCGTGATCGCTGCTTTTTTCCCAACCCCGTACATGTGTGTCTACTCCACCGGAAGCCAGTCTGGGCTGTAGATAAGGACTTAATAAAATATGATCAAGCCTCATTCCTGCATTGCGGTCGTAGGCTTTGTATAAATAATCCCAGAATGTATAGATTTTCTCATCAGGATAAAGACTTCGCAGAGAATCCAGCCAGCCTTTTTTCTGGAGTTCTTTAAATGCTTTTCTTACTTCTGTTCTGTATAAGGCATCATTTTCCCAGCGCTCAGGTTTATAAACATCAACAGGTTCCGGAATAATATTGAAATCGCCGATAAGGATGGCGGGAAGTTCCATTTTGATAAGCTGGTTGGTTCGTCTCTTAAAACGTTTCAGCCAAGACAATTTATAATCAAATTTAGGTCCCGGATAAGGATTTCCATTGGGAAGATACAGGCAGCAGATGACCATTTGATCTATAATCGCTTCTATATATCGGCTTTGAACATCTTCTGCGTTACCTGGCAAAGATCTTTGTACTTCAGTTATTTCTTTATTTTTGGCCAATATGGCTACTCCGTTCCAGCTTTTCTGCCCTTTCCATATCGCCTTATATCCTGCTTTATTGATTTCCTGTATAGGGAAACGTTCCTGTGGGGTCTTTAGCTCCTGAAGGCAGACGATGTCTGGTGAAGCTTCCTTCAGCCACTTCAGTAAAACAGGAAGCCGGCCATTGATTCCGTTAACATTATAGGTTGCTATTTTCATGAGGAAGGTTTTTAGAAAATCAATTATTTTCAATTACGACAATAATTATTCCATCATAAATATCTGTTATTTGATATTTTGTGGAAGAATAATCTTAAAAAGATAAGTTTTGGTGAATAATCTCTGGGTAGAGAGATAAAAGTTCAATATATTTGTGTTAAAGATGTAGCTCATTAATAATAAACTTCGATGAAAAGATATCCGACCTTTTTATTAGCATTACTTTTTCCCATTACCATGTATAGCCAGCAGAATCTTACTGCTGATGAACTGTTTGTTAAAGCCCGCACCACCGCTTTTGAACAGAAAGATTATACTACATCTATTGCCCTGGCAAAAGAGGCGTTGGCAAAAGCTCCCAATTATACCGATATTTCTGTTTTTTTGGGAAGGTTATATACCTGGAATAAAGATATTGAAGCGGCAAGAGCTGTGTTTGAAGATCTCGGAAAAAGAGAGGTTCAGGATGAAGATTATTTTCTGGCGTATGCTTCATTGGAATACTGGAATGATCAGAATACAAAGGCAATTGAAATTATAGATAAAGGACTTTCTTATCATTCAAAATCTGAGGCATTACTGCTGCTAAAGGCAAAAGTATATTTTGGAATGGATAATTATGAAGAAGCTGACAAAGCGGTAACCACTCTATTATCTATTAATCCCAAAAATACAGAAGCGAGGGCTCTTGCAGTAAGAATCAAGGATCTGTCTTCTAAAAATGCTATTGGAATTATTTACAACTATTCCCATTTTGACAAGCAGTTTGATCATGACTGGCATATTGTGGGAGTAAGTTACAAAAGAATTACATCTATTGGTTCTGTAATCCTTCGTGGCAATTATGCCAATAAGTTTGCACAAGGCGGAACACAGATTGAGCTGGAAGCGTATCCAAGACTTTCCAAAATGTTCTATTTGTATGTTGGCGGAGGATATTCTGATGATGTAGGTCTGTTTCCGAAATACCGTACCGGAGTTTCCCTGAATGCCAATCTTCCTCATAGTTTTGAGGCAGAGCTGGGTTACCGTCAGCTTCATTTCAGCAACAATATCTGGATGTATACTGCGGCTGTAGGAAAATATTATAAAAATTTCTGGTTCAACCTTCGTACTTATATTACACCTGACAATAAAAATATTTCACATTCTTATACCGGAACGGTGAGATATTACACAAAAGGCGCTCAGGATTATGTTGCCTTTCAGATCGGAACCGGGATAAGCCCGGAAGAATACCGAAATAACCTTCTGGAAAATGAAACCTTTAAGCTTAAAACCTTTAAAATAGGTGCTGAGTATAATTTCTCTTACCGTTCTGTCAATCTTTTTTCTTTAGGAACCATGTATTATAACCAGGAATTCCGTCCTGGTGAGAAAGGAAATCAGTTTGACATTACTTTAGGCTACACCCGGAAGTTTTAAAACTTTGACCTTGTTTTTTTCTTAAAATTAACCATTACCGAATCCGGCATCAGTTTCTTTGTGGAATAAAACCGGGCATTCATGCTTTTATACTGATTGAACCGGGTATTGATCTTGTTCAGGGATGCTGCATCATTGGAATTATCTTCCTCCATGTTCTTAAGGGTGAAAAGCTGCCCGTCATGGATATAATATTTCTCAGAAACAAAATCGATAAGCTGGTTTTTACTTTGCATCATAGGGATTCCGGCCTTGCTGATTTCAGAATCTGCTGAAAAGCCACGTCCTACCCATGTAACGGTAGAAGGTGTTTTGATTTGATAATTATTTCTGTAGTACGCCAGAATCGAAGGCGCAATATCAAAATGACTTACCGTTTTATAGAATCGCTTTGATTCTTTTAATAACGGAGAATAGATTAATAATGGCACATGGAATCTGTCAATTTTAGACTGTAATGTAATTTCAGGCATACTGTGATCGCCTGTAATGATGAAAATGGTGTTTTTGAAGTCCGGTCGTTTGCTGTAATTTTCAAAGAAATCTTTCATTGCATCATCTGCATTCAATACCGAAATGAGCTGATTTTTGTGGGCAGATGCCCATTTTTTCTGTTCAGGAGTTAAAATTCCTGAATTAAGCCTTTGATTGTACAGCTTTTCATAATAATCCTTATTGTTGATTAAAAAAGGATTATGGGTTGAAAGCGTAAGTATCATATTGAAATACGGTTGATTCTGTGGTTTCTGCTGCTGTTGCATTTTACTTAAAACAGCCTGATCTTCATATCCCCAGCTCCCCCCGTTGTTGGCAGGAAGTTTACGGTAAGGACTGCTGAAGGAAGCCTGGTCAATAATATGATCTACTCCGCTGTATTCCAGAAACTCACGGTAGCGGTCAAATGATGCATGACCTCCGTAATAAAATCCTGTTTCAAAACCGTTTGCTTTAAGGATATTATAAAGATTGAAATTCTCCGGTGTTTTTTCTATTTCAAGAAAGCCGTTCTTTCCGAAAGGAAGAGATCCTGTTAATGACGGTAATGCTCCGAATGTTCTTCCTGCTGAGCTTAAACTGTTTTCCCAATACAATCCTTTATGGGACAGTGAATCAAGATAAGGAGTGAAGTTTCCGATATATCCTTTTGGGGAAGTATACGCATGTCCGAAACCTTCCATCACAAGAAAAACAAGATTGGGAACTTTCTCAGATCGATTAAAGTAAGAACCTAAAAAATCCGGTGTGTTTTCTTTTCTCCAGAACGGATAGTTTTTATCAATCATTTCTGCATTGGCAGTAAAATCTTCATTATCACTCAGCAATTCAGTGAGTTCCGGATGGTCGCTGATAAAATTGTCTTTATTGGATTTAAAAAAATAAGCCCATTTACTTTTTGCTGCATTTTGATTAAACTCACTTTCGGAACTCAAAATCTTTGCTCCCACTACATTGGAAGGAATAAAAAATGCTGTTAACCCGAAAATCAATAGTATTATTCCCGGATAGATTGATTTTAAAGCTCCTTTTCCTGCAATCCACAAAGGAATCAAGGATCCCACGATTAAAATTCCCAGCAATGCAAAGTTTTTGAAGTTCAGCATTCCGCTTGCCTGCAAAATCTGCTTCATCTCTTCTTTGCTGTAGTATAAAAGGTCGGCACCCAAAACATTTCGGGTTTCAGAAAAATACAGGAACAAAATATATTGAGTAACTGCTACAATAACCAGGGTGATTATTCCCAGAATTTTTGCCCATCCTTCTTTAACAAAATTAATAATCAGATATATAATTCCGACACAGAATGTCATTTGAAGCGCAAATAAAATGTTTTCTAAGAAAAGATGACCAATAATGGCTGATGTTTCAAATTTTGGAAAAGTATATTTGTACCACAGTGATTCTGCGGTTATTCCTAATAAAAATAAGGCAAAGAAAGCCAATGCCAGCATTCCCCATTTTTTAAGTCCTGCCTGAAGAATGGCATATATCCTTTCTTTCAGCGGTAAATGCTGTGTGCTTTGGTTGAAGCCCTGTCTTGTCATTTCGCCCCAGCCATGGGATTTTTTGAAATAATCTATAAATCCGTTAACGCCTGCTTTTACGACAATAGGATGAAAATAAAAAGGTTCGGAAAAAGCGGTAAAAATTAGTCTAAGGAAGTCTTTCCTTTTGGTATAAACCTGATGGCTGACAAGATCCACCAATATCGCATAGATGGAATAGAGGAATCCCATTGAGATGACGAGGGCAAACAAGATCAGAAAGAAGGGCCAGTTGATAATCCCAAGCAATAAAAAGATGATAAAGATAATATACCCTGAAAATTCGATGAGCGGCCCCAGAAATTCAAAGAAGAACCAGTAAGGAAGACTGATCATTCCTAATTTTTTATATTTCGGATTGAACATGAGTTTTCTGTGTTTCCACAGAGTTTCCATGGTTCCGCGCATCCATCGGTTTCGTTGTTTTCTGAGAATATCTTTAGATTCCGGAACTTCTGTCCAGCATAGCGGATCCGGAATGGTAAGTACTTCGTAAGGCTCGTTTTTTTCCTCCATGTACTTTCTCATTCTTACCACCAGCTCCATGTCTTCTCCCACTGTGTTTTTATCATAGCCGCCGCAGGCCAGTACAATTTTCCGGTCAAAGACTCCAAAAGCCCCGGAGATCAGGATCAGTCCTGATGCTCTGGACCATGCCATACGTCCCAGTACAAAAGCCCGGATATATTCCAATGCCTGTGTTCTTCCCAAAAGAGATTTGGGCATATTGACACTTACTACTTTTCCGTTTTCAATGACACAGTTGTTGGCCAGACGAATCACTCCACCGCAGGCAATAAACTTTTTATCAGTCTGCTCCAGCATTGGTTTTGCGAGTTTTAAAATCGAATCCTGCTCGAGAATACAGTCAACATCAATACAGACCAGATAGTCTCCGGAAGAAATATTGACTCCAACATTTAAGGCATCGGCTTTTCCTCCGTTTTCTTTATCAACAACAATCAGTTTTTTGAAGGCCGGATTTTTACTTTTATAAACTCCTCTTACCGCATTGGTTTCAATTTTTCCCTGAATAAAATAAGCTACAGACTCAAGTTCGTAAGCCTCAATCAGCTTTTGCATGGAATCATCTTTACTTCCGTCATTTACAATGATAATTTCCAGATTATGATAGTAAAGGGATAACAGTGAACGTACATTTTCTACAATGGTCATTCCTTCATTATATGCCGGAGCTATAACGCTGAATACCGGAGCATTGGGATTGGCCGCAATAATGCTGTAGTCTGTAAATGTATTTTCTTTTTTATAACGTAATACAGCGCCAAGCGCATAAATTCCTATCCAGCCATAGATAAGGGCTACTGCTGTTCCGTAAATCAGAAACAGCCAGATAACAACTTCATAGATGATGTGTGAGAATTCTAACATGCTTTTTCCTGTAATGCGTATTTAATAATTTGAATTAATTCTTCAGGAGAGGTTTCCTTTTGGGATATCTCTTTAAGTAATTCCTGTTTCTCCAATGCACATAAAGCTTCTGCTGCATATACTTTTATCCCTGAATCCGGATTTTCCAATAACTGATCTTTCAGAAAATCCGTACTGTATTGGTCTTTTGACTTTTTCATGACTTTGAGAATCTCTTTCTGTACTTCAGCTGGCTGATGGGGATAGATTTCCATAAGATCAGCGATTGTTGAAGAATTTTCCAGCGATAATAAAGTTTGCACCGCCTGAATCCGTACATCAGCAGATGGATGATTCAACAAATCAGTCACTGTTGGATAAAGTGATAATATCTGAAATTTTCTTAAGAGTTTAAGGGTAAAAATAACTACGGATTCATTAGAGCTTTCCATCCAGCTTTTAATGCTGTCTCGGGAATTCTCCGGAATATGTGTTACGGAAATAAGCAGACGAAGCTGCTGCCATTCTGATATTTTGGAGGAAATGCTGTTCAGGAAATGAAGACCTTCGAATCCTTTAAAGTTAACCATTGCATATTGCGCCTCCTGATACACCTGAGCTGAAGGATGGGTTAAAAATGTAGAAATTTTTGGCAATGCTTCCTGTACGTGCATGGCGGTAAGTTCCTGTATTCCTCCTGCAATAATATGTTCCTTCTTTTGATTGAGTTTTTTCAATGCTTCTTCCTGAAGGCCATATTCATGAAATAAATCTTTAAGTTTATTCTGTGCTGCTCCGGAAAATTTTTTCTCGGATTCTGCCAGTTTCTGAAGAAACAGATTTCTGAATGAAGGAGTACCAGATGCTGTTAAAAAATTAGTGTCTGCAGCCAATTCTTCTTCACCATATACAATCACTTCTGAGATCTTTTTATTGATCACTTCAGACCATCTGAAAGTCCGGATAGATTCTCTGTACTGATAAAAGCTGTATATCAGTACAACGATGATCAATAAAAGTACTAAAGATAGCATTCCCAGGAAAACAAGAAAAAGAAAATGCACAGAAGTGGTGAGAAACATGGCTGTAGTTTATTTTGAAGAAAATCTTTTTATTCTTAATATCAATTCATTGGGACTGAATGGCTTTACAATAAAATCGGCTGCGCCCAAATCGAATGCATTCAATACTACTTCCTCCTGCCCCATACTGGAAAGCATGATTACCGGTATCTGCTTGCCCATGGTTTTAATGGCAGAAAGTATTTCAATTCCGGAGGCAAAAGGCATCATAATATCAGTGATAGCCAGATCTACCTCTCTCGTTTTAAGGGTTTCAATAGCGTCTTTCCCGTTTCGGGTCAGGATCACTTCGTGCCCTTCTTTTAATAATTTGTGTTCAATCGTTTTTAGAATCAGTTCGTCGTCTTCGGCGATTAGAATCAGCATAATTTTGGTTTTTTATTGTATTAAATTTTTAATTAATTGTAATCCTTTTGTTATTTCCCGGATCATTTCTTTTTCCATGGAGATAAAATCTATGTCGGGTTCCGCTTTACTCTCCCAGCTGGCCGCATTTTTTGTAAGCGTTACCAATCCTGCTGTTCCTGCTGTTCCTTTGAGCTTATGAAGGATCAGTTTCAGATTGGTACTGTCTTTTTCAGCTGCGCTTTTTTTAATATCTTCTTCAGCCTGAGTAAGCTGTTGCATGACAAGATCCAGGAATATTTTTCTAAAATCTTCATCATCATCACCTATCTGTTCGTTCAGAAGATTTATATCAAGATCATTTTCTGTATCTGTGGTATTCTCGTCCAGAACATTATTCTCCTCTGAAACATTATTTTCACCAGGAATGTATTTTTTCAGTATTTCCAGCAGATCATTTTGTCTTAAAGGTTTAGGAAGGAAGTCATTCATCCCGGAATCCAGACACTTTTCCTTCTCTCCCAACACATTACCGGCAGTGACGCCAATAATTGGGATATCAGAATATTCCGGAAGCAAACGGATTTGTTTTGTAGCTTCAATACCATCCATTACCGGCATCTGGACATCCATTAAAATGATATTGAATTTTTTTCCCTGACAAAGTTGCCATGCCTGGAGCCCATCCGTAGCTTCTGTAAGCTCCGCATCAGGAATCAATGAACCTATCATTTTATGGTTGAGAACCATGTTAACCGGATTATCGTCCACGAGTAAAACCTGTGGTGACTGCATCAAAAAGGAAGATTCGGTTTCCTGCTGTGAAATGCTGGTTACGTCTTTTTCCGTATTTTTCACAGCCCGGCTTAATGTTTTATAGAGTTCTTCTGATTTAATAGGTTTTAACAGGAAGTATGAATCGCTTTCCTGACGGAAATAATTAATCACATCATGTTCTTCAGATGAGGTATGAAGGATAATCAAAGGTGAGGATTCATTCTGCTGATTAAACAGGTCTTTGATTTTTTCTATGGTTTCCAGCCCGGAAATAATTGGCATATGGTAATCCATCAGGATAACATCAAAGCGTTCTCCCGCAAGTAAGATCTGAAGCGCCTCCATTCCATTGGCAGCCAGCTTTGAATCTATATTTTTATAAGCCAGCATGTGCTGAATAATAATCCTGTTGGCTTCATTGTCATCTACGATAAGAACCTTATTGATTGGCAGCTCTTCATCTTCATGACGGTCGGACATTTCATAAGGAACCTCTATATCAAAATAGAAGACAGAACCTTTATGAAGTTCGCTTACCAATGACAAGCTGCTTCCCATATATTTCAGAATATTATTGGAGATGGTCAATCCGAGACCTGTTCCTCCATAGCGTTTGCTGATCGAGCTGTTTTCCTGGGTAAAGGCATCGAAAATATGCTGCTGTTTTTCCTTAGGAATACCAATTCCGGTGTCTCTTACGGAAAATCTCAGGGTGATATTTTTGCTGTCCAGATTCAGTTTTTCTACTTTAAGTTCTATTTCTCCCTGTTCTGTAAATTTTACGGCATTTCCAAGAAGATTGATCAAAATCTGTTTCAGCCTTGATTCATCCAGCCAGATTGTTTCAGGAAGTCCCGGTTCTATATTCAGCAGCAATTCTATATTTTTTTTCTGCGACTGGTAAAGGATAACATTGATTACCTGACTTACCATGTCGTAAATATTGGCTTTTTCCACAATAAGATCCATTTTTCCGGATTCTACCTTAGAAAAATCAAGGATGTCATTGATGATATTCAACAGATTTTCTCCTGATTCATTAATATAGTGGAGATATTGAGTCTGTATCTCGTTCAATGGAGTTTTTAAAAGAAGGTCGGAAAAACCGATTACCCCGTTCAGCGGAGTCCGGATTTCATGGCTCATGTTGGCCAGGAATTCAGTTTTTGCTTTACTGGCAATATCTGCCATTTTCTTGGCATTTTTCAGTTCTCTGTTGATTCTTACTGAGGCTGTAATATTCTGGGCAGAAACAATAATTCCTCCTATAACATGATTGGAAAGATACCATGGTGTCACCTCTACGCTGTAATGCTGAATGATTTCTTTACCAGGAATTTCTATGGCCATGTCTTCATTCTTATAGGCCTTTCCGGCCAGTGCATCCTGATATATTTTTATTCTTTCATCCGGTACATTGGGCGATATCTTAAACATATTTTCACCAATAAGCCTGATGTCATTCATCTGAAACTCATCTTTCCAGCTTCTGCTTACAGAAACATAATTGAGATCTTTGTCAAACATGGCTACTGTAGCAGGTACGTATTTTACAAAAGATTGCAGCATAGCCTCTTTCCTGGCCAGCTCAAGGTAGATATTTTTGAAGGTATCAATATTCTGAATGATTCCATAGACTCTGGTGCATACTCCATCCTCAAATTCCGGGATCCCTTTTACCCTTACCCAGATCATCACGCCGTCATTCTGTATAAGCTGTAATTCTTCATCGTAGGGAACGCCTTCTTTTACAGCCTTTTCGAATAAAAATTCCAGCTTTTCCCTACTTTTTTCACTGTAAAAGCCCAGTGCATTTTCAAAATCGGGCTGGAAATCTCTATCTATTTTATGGATTTCCCTGGTAGACTGTGACCAAAAAACGGTATTGTTTTTCAGGTTGACTTCCCATCCACCCACCTGTGCCACAGCACTTGTCTGTTCCAGCATCTTTTTGGTTTGAACAAGGTCTTTTTCCAAACTTACTCTTTCAGTAACATTCAGGGCAGTACTTACCACATAAGGATTTCCTTCTTTGTTGATTTCCACAAGATTGTGATACATCCAGATCATTTCTTCACCTCCTTTTGTTTTCAGGATCATGGTTCCGAAATCTTCCTCGTTTTTATTGATTCTTTCGAGATATTGCTCGAGAAGGTGCCAGTTTTTTTGGGGAACAAGGTCTCTTAAATTCAATCTTTCTACTTCTTCGGAAGAATATTGCAGGGTTTCTCTTCCTTTTTCATTGACAGCAATGATATTACCTTCCATATCATGCATACTCATCAATCCTATGGCGTTTTCGAAGAAGCTTCTGAAGCGGCGTTCAGAGCTTTCCAGTTTAACCTTTTCTTCTATACGCTGGGTGATATTGATTCCGAAACAAAAAATCTCCGAGTGATTTTGATTGAGCTTTAAATACCATTCAATAATGATGGTTTGAGTATCATCTATCTTTGTTGAAGTCGTAAATGTAACTTCTTCATTGGTATCGGGAAGATTTTTGGAAAGCATTTGCAGCTGAGAATTGTGATTCCCTATCAGATCCATGAAATTCTGATTAATAACCTCTGCTTTATCTAATTGAAACACTCTCTCGAAAGTCGGATTCACATCCTTCAGCACAAAATCCTTATCCAGAACACAGATCAGATTATTGGAAATGGTAAAAGTCTGCTGAAAATACTCAGCCTGGAGATTTTTCCTTTTTCCCATGAGAACTTTTGTGACTGCTTCTCCTATTTTTTTCAGAGTTGAAATCTGATCATCTGTAATTGTTTTAGGTTTGTAGTCGATAACACAGAGTGTTCCTAATACAAATCCCTCATCATCAATCAGGGGAACTCCCGCATAAAACCGGATTCCACCTGCCAGAATAATTGCATTATCAGAAGATCTTTCGTCTAATAAAGTATCGTTGATAATAACAATATCACCACTGGCGATAGAGTATTGACATACAGTATTCTTCCGGTCTACAAAATCAAGAGCAAGCCCCACACAGCTTTGGATAGTCTGGGTTTCGCTTTCCATCATGGCAATAAGCCCTGCCGGGCAGTCTGTCACCAGACACGCTGTTTCTGCGAAAATATCTAACTGGGGGTCTTTTTCAAGGTTTAAAAGACCAAAATACTCCAGTTTCTTCATTCGGCTTTCTTCATTCGCAGGAATTGGATACTTCTTCATATATTATATCAACAATTAGAGACTTTTCTTTTTTGATTATTAAAAAATGATAATCAAGGCCTTAAAGTTTATATTTTAAATATTTTTAAGCGCTTTAAATTATTATTTTAATAAGTAAACCAAATTACAAAATAATTTTGTATTGTATTGCAGTAAATTTGTTAATAAAGCTATATGTGTATTTATTTTAAATTAGCTTACGTGAATTCTGTATTTATATTGAAATAACGAGCATTATGAAAATAAAAGCACCATAAGTGAATATGGTACTTAAAAGATGAATCGGGATGAATATAAGATATTGATTGTGTGTTTTCTTAAGGCCTGAGGATTGATTTAGAAAAAAGTCCATTCCCTGAAAATACGGAAATGGACTCACCACTTATCATCATCCAAATCACAACTATACTATGAACAGGGAAGCAATGGCTTGTGCATCGCTACCGCTTAAAATTTCGTCGTAGGCTGCAGAACCTGCTGCGGCACCAAATAAAGTTCCGGTATTATAACCTGCCTGGTTGGTATTTTCTTCTCCTGCATAAACCGGATTGGTGGCGGAGGGCATACTTCCTCCGTTGGCAAGCTCAATCCATCCTTTATTCGCTCGCATTCTTCTTACCTGTGAGGCATGTCTGGCTTCAACGGAGTGAATCTGTAACGCTGCCTGCAGAACCACTTTGTTGGACATCACATTTCCTGCCTGCCCTTTGTAAGCTCTCACTCCGGTATCTTCAAAAGCCTGCGCAAGGATAAGAAACTGGTTATAATCTGTAAAAGGCATAAAGTTTCCGCCGGCTGTAAAGTCAAAAATAGGTTTATTTCCGGGAGTTGTTCCTAAAGAAGTCAGTGTACTTTTCAAAAAACTTACATGAGCCGATTCATGCTTCGAAATCTGCATAAAAACAGTTCGGTCTCCATTGGGAATCAGTCCCGGGGTTGACAAACCTATGCTGTAATATTCATTTTCAAGATATTCCAGTACCAGCGCTAGTTGTAAAGCATCTGTAAGTGTACTTTTTAAAGCAGTACCTGTTAATGCTGTTTTGGTAGTTTCTGCTTTGGCAGGAGTGGCCATCATAGCACCCAAACCAAGGGGTACAGCTGCTGTAGCTGCTTTTTTCCCGAATAATGAAATATCAGTAATCGTTTCTAATCTTGATGCTTCCTTGGTGAAAAATTTATCATCAGAAAGTTTATCCAGTAATCTAAGAATATTCATAATGTGAGTTTTTAGGGTGATGTTTAGTTGATTCCTCTTTCTTTCCAGGTAAATGGTGTTTTGATAAATGCTCCGGCAGCCATTACGATATCTTTCGGCTCTTTGGCAAGATCAAGTCCGTTGGCGTCGATCACATCATCTCCTGAAAAATCTGCAGATCCGGGATTGATTAAATTTCTGATGGCAGAAGCATGTCTGGCTTCCACAGAAACTATTTTACCGGCAATAACGAGATAAGCCGGATTGGAAATGTATTTTCCTGCTCCATTGTAAGCTGCAACACCGGTATCTTCCAGTGCCTTTGCTGTAGCCAGTACTGAATTTCTATCATTAAAATTCACATTCGGATACTGGAATTCAAGCTTGGGAAGCACATGATCTGTAGCACCACTAATGGCAACTTTGAAAAAATCCCTGTGAATCACCTCATGATGATAGAGGTCTGTAAAAATCTCTTTTTCAATACTGGAAATTCCTGTATAAAAATTGTTGACCACTTTTGTATAAAAATCTGCTTCAAGCTGTTCCAAAGCATAGGCATAATTTAATACCCCTACATCTCCGGTTCCAAGATCGTACTTTGATTCTTCTATAATCTGGAAGTCATCATCATCATTACATCCGATGATGGTAAGGCCTGCAATAGCCAATCCTACTCCACTTAGTTTTAAAAAGCTTCTTCTGCTGGTATCAAGGGTTGCACCCTGATTAGAAACCTGAATTGTTTTTTTCATAGTATTTATTTTTAGTGTTGGATAAATAAGAGATAAAAACAGCACATTGGAATATGCTGTCTGAAATCTTAGAATTTGTTATGGCATCAATACTGTATCGATTACATGAATCACTCCATTAGACTGGTTCACATCAGCAATCGTTACTTTGGCGCTGTTTCCTTTTGCGTCTTTTATGTAAAGATTTTTACCTTTTGTCCAGAATGTAAGATCTTCACCCTGTACAGTTTTCATCATGCTTTTTCCGTTTCCTGCTTTTACAGCGGCCCATATTTCTTTAGCGCTATATCTTCCCGGAAGAACATGATAGGTTAAAATAGAAGTAAGCATCGCTTTATTTTCAGGTTTTACAAGGTTTTCTACGGTACCTTTCGGAAGTTTGGCAAAGGCTGCATCTGTAGGTGCCAATACTGTAAAAGGTCCCGCACCCTGTAATGTTTCTACCAGGCCGGCAGCTTTTACCGCAGCGACAAGGGTTTTGTGATCCTTTGAGTTGACTGCATTTTCAATAATGTTCTTAGAAGGATACATAGGAGCTCCCCCTACCATTACTGTTTTTTCTTTCATCGTTTGTGCAGTTACCTTCCCACTGAATGCAAATGATAGAGCTACCATTGCTAGAACTGTGATTTTTGATTGTGTGTTCATTGTAGTTATTTTTTTGTTAATTATATTTAATTCGTGCTTTTAATGTCATTTACGAGGTTGGTTTTATTTTAGATTGAAAAAAAAGTAAATTTATTTTAATGTATTGATTTTTAGTTTGTTAATTTTATCCCCGTAGTAATTTTATAATACTTTCGAATTTTAAAAACCGTTTTTTAAACCAATTCTGAGGTACAATAATGATATTCTCAATAGGATTATTCTATAGCTTTATAGGTAGAATTTCTGATATTGAATATTTTTCAATGATTTATATAAAATTGTGTACGAAATAAAAGATGTGTTAGATTTTATTGTCTATGTGTTTTATTTTATTACATTTGGAAAGAAAAAATAAAAGCTATTAAAACAACCTATTCTGAAGAGGAGCTTATCGTTTTATTGAAAGAGAAAAACGAAACTGGTTTTCATTATCTGTATGACCACTATTCCGGTGCGTTGTACGGGATTATTCTTCGGATCGTTCAGTCTAAGGAATATACCGAAGAAGTGATTCAGGATGTTTTTGTTAAAATATGGAATTCTATCCATCAGTATGATGCTTCCAAAGGGAGGTTTTATACCTGGATCATCAATATTGCCAGGAATACAGCCATTGATTATTTAAAATCAAAAGCTTTCCAGAATGAGCTTAAAAACCAAGCACTTCCGGATTTCGTATATAATACTGCAGAGCTTTCAACGACTAACCATTCTTCCGATTATATCGGATTTAACAACGTGCTGGAAGGTCTGGAAACAGATAAACAGGAGCTCATCGACCTTGCTTATTACCAGGGATATACCCAACATGAAATATCAGAAAAACTGAAGATACCGCTGGGAACGGTAAAAACGAAAATGCGGAATGCGCTGATGAAATTAAAGGATTTGCTAAAAGATTATCAATAAATTGAACACTAAAGAATACATATCATCCGGAATTATAGAATCTTATATTCTTGGCCATGCTTCTCCTGAGGAAGCAGGGATTTTGGAGTGTGTGATGAAGAATAATGCTGAAGTAAAAGAAGCTTTTGAAGAAGCACAGAAGACTTTGGAACATCTTGCTACAGCTCAGGCTGTAATACCTCCAAGTGATTTGAAATCGAAGATCTGGAACAAAATTCAGCAGGAACAGGTTGTTGAAGAAATAACTCCTGCTCTTCCGGCAGTTCTTCCTGAAGTAAAAAAAGAAACAGAAAATACTACAGAAAGAAATGATTTCAGGAAAAATACACCCTGGAAAACATATGCCATAGCAGCTTCTGTATTGTTCCTCGTAAGTGTTGCAGGAAATGTATTCTGGATGAACAACCAGTCTGCCAGTCAAAAAGAAATAGCTTTAATGATAGCTGATAAAAAGCAGAAGGATCAGGCTATGGAAAAAATGAACCGAAAGATGGATATGATTTCCAATCCCGATATACAGATGGTTATGCTGAAGGGCGTAGAGAAGCACACAGACGCCAAAGCAATGGTTTTCTGGGATAAAAAAACAAAAGAAGTCTATCTGAATGCGGAAAAACTTCCTAAAGCTCCCGAAGGAATGCAGTATCAGCTTTGGGCCATAGAAGATGGAAAACCGGTAAATGCCGGAATGTACACTGAAGATAAAGACAGCAAAATTGCTTTGGCCAATATTCCCAAAGCGCAGGCTTTTGCCATTACACTTGAAAAAGCAGGTGGAAGTAATGTTCCTACTATGGAAAATATGTTTGTAATGGGGGAAATCTAAACCCCTGTTGATACAAAACAAGGCGGACACAATCAATCCGCCTCGTATCTCCCAAATAATTAAATATGAAAAAATATGAATGTCTAAACCAGACAGGCCTTCAGCATCAGATCGTGAAGGTCTGTATTTTTAATAAACGGCTGTAAAAGTTCATTTCCGGGGCCGTAAGCAGCGACTTCCACGTAATCTCCGGAATGATCCATGCTGATCCATCCTACGGAATTTCTGCTTTTCTGAATTTCTGAATACAGTTTAAAAGGCAGTTTCTTGTAATTATAAAGTCCCGCTTCCTCTTTTTCAAGACCGTTGTAGAAACTTAGCATATGCTTAGCTTCATCGTCACTCAGAGTAATCTTGTTGCTCTCATAAATCCAGTCTTTAATGTCTTTTACCGAATCATCTTTGTTAATCTTGTTCAGAATATATTCATTGGTGTATTTGTATTCTGAAATGCTGTTAAAATGCGTAGTAGCCTCTGCTCCGTAAATAGTTCCCGGATTAGCATTTCCATGGTCTGTAGTGATGATGACTAAAGTATTTCCGTCTTTTTCGGCAAAATCCATAACTGTTTTTACCGCTTCATCAAATGCGAGCTGATCATGGATGAGTGCCGCTACGTCATTGGCATGGGCAGACCAGTCTACTTTTCCGGCCTCGATCTGAAGGACAAAACCTTCGGGATGATCTTTCATCTGACGGATAGCAGTACCGGCCATTTCAGCAAGAGTGGGTGTATTTTTATATTCCGGAAGATGAGCTCTGTCGATGCTGTAAGGCAATGCCCCTGTATTGAAAATGCCTAGCAGTTTCTCCCCTTCTTTGATTTCTTTCAAATCATTTTGTGTTTTCAGAATTCTGTATCCTTTTTTGCTGTAAACAGAATAGAGGTCTTTTTTGTCTTCTCTTTTGGAGGGATTAAAAAATTCGTCTCCACCACCTAGCAGCACATCGAGTTCAAGCTCGGCGTACATTTCAGCAATTTGAGGTTCAGCATTTCTTTTCGAAGAATTTACACAGAATCCGGCAGGAGTAGCATGAGTAATGGTTACAGTAGTCACGCAGCCTGCTTTTTTTCCTGCTTTTTTATATTGCTGCCATATCGGAAGATGTTTCTCTCCATTAGCTCCGATGTTTAAAACTCCGTTTTTCACTCTGATTCCTCCTCCAAAGGCCGAACTTGCGGCAGCAGAATCTGTCACAACAGAACTTGCTGAAGCGGTGTCCATCAAAGCACGGGTTACCTTTTTATCATGATACAGATTAAGCCAGTTACTTCCTTTTCCTAAAATATTCCGTGAATACAGATCTGCCATCGAAAGCGTTCCAAGGCTCATCCCGTCACTGATCATAAAAATAATATTCTTAGCTTTTCCTTTCCGGTGCAGTTCGGTATTCTTCCCGAAGCTCCAGAGATCAGATGGCGATAAGGTTAATAATCCTGAAAGTATTGCAGATCCTTTTAGAAATTTTCTTCTGTCCATATTGTTTTTGAAATAATGCCGAAAGTTATTATATTTAATTCTTTATCGTAACTTTGTTGCATTAATTAAAAGTTAATTTTAAATATTCTTTGGGAACGGATCCTCGAAACTTCGTTTCTTATCGAATTGTTCCTTTTCTTTTTCATTAATAAGACATTGCTGAAGATCTGCCAGCATCTGATCTTTGTCCAGATTCTGCCCGATAAACACCAGTTCATTGATCCTGTCACCCCAGTTTTTATCCCATCTGCTTTCTATAAACTTCTGATTGTCTGAAAATGATGAATACTGAATCCTGTGGCTCATCGGCATGCTGCACCACCAGACTCCTGCTTTTTCGAGCCTGAAAGAACCTCCTGCCTGAGAGAAATTCAATGCATCATCAGGTCTTGAAGCCAGCCAGAACAGACCTTTTGCTCTGATGGTTCCTTCCGGATAATGATGATTCAGATATTCCCAGAGTCTTATGGGATGGAAGGGCTTTTTATCTCTGAAAACCAGTGAACTTATTCCATATTCTTCAGTTTCCGGGGTGTGATGATCAGCCTGTAACTCTTTTTGCCAGCCAGCGGATGACTGTGCTTTTTCGAAATCAAAAAGCTGTGTATTCAAAATCTTTTGAGGATCAATTTTTCCAAACTCTGATTGTAAAAGGGTCGCCTCCGGATTTAACTTCCTGATTGCTGCTTTTAAAAAGCCAAGTGTCTCAGTATTGATAAGATCTGTTTTGTTTAAAATAATCACGTTGGCAAATTCAATCTGATCGGTCAGAAGATTAACAATCGTTCTGTAGTCGCCTTCCATATCAGTAAGATCGCGGTCCATCAGTAGTTCATTAGATCCAAAATCTTTCATGAAATTAAAACAATCTACAACCGTTACCATTGTATCTACATAACTGAAACGGGAAAGATCTATTCCGCTCTCTTCATCAATATAAGTAAAGGTTTGAGCTACAGGAATCGGTTCACTGATTCCCGTACTTTCGATAAGGAGATAATCAAAACGGTTTTCACTGGCAAGACGTTCTACTTCTACCATAAGATCTTCACGAAGTGTACAGCAGATGCATCCGTTACTCATTTCAACAAGCTTTTCTTCTGTTCTTGAAAGCGTGTTTTGATTTTCAACCAGGCGTGCGTCGATATTAATTTCGCTCATATCGTTCACTATCACAGCTACTTTCAAACCTTGTTTGTTGTGTAGAATATGATTCAATAATGTCGTTTTACCCGCTCCCAGAAAGCCGCTGAGTACCGTTACAGGAAGTTTCTTAGTCATGTTTTAATGTTTATGATTTTTAAAATTGATGATATGACCTGTAATCAAACCGACAGCTCCGATATAGATCAGAGGAAGATGAACTTCAAACAGAAAATCTGTCAATATAGAAATGAAAATAAGGCTTAATGATATCCAGAACTGAAACTTCAGCCACCGGTTTTCCATTTTCTTTGTTATTCTCAATACCACAACGGTTCCTATAAAAAGGAAAACCAGGTCAATATAAGGATTATGGGAGATTCCCAATGGAACAATTAATAGCAGTGGAAAGACAATACAATGAATCAGGCATAAAACAGCAGCGGAGATTCCTACAGCATCAAGAATTTTTGATTTCATAATAGTATGGATTAATTTTTCTTATCGTAACTTTGTTGCAAAAGTAGAAATAAAAATTCAAATAACGCAACTTTGTTGCATTAAAATATGAAACAGGTCAGAAATACTCACGCCAAAACTGAAATTTTAAACCTTATTAATAGTTCGGATGTTGCCCTTACCCATTCTGATATTCAGAAGAAACTTGGAGATCTGTGCAACAGAGTAACCATCTACAGGGTTCTGGAAAGGCTTGAAAACGAAGGTGCGATACACAAGATCGTCAATATTGATGGTGTAGTGAATTTTGCAAAGTGCAGTGGAAAATGTACCCATGAACAGCATTTTCATAATCATGTTCATTTCAACTGTAAGGAATGTCATTCCGTTACGTGTATTGAAAATGCTATTCCGGAAATCAGTCTGCCGGAACATTTTATTGCACAGGAATATAATTTTATTATCAGCGGGATATGCCCGAAATGTGCTGATGCCTGAAAAAGAAAAAGGCAGAAAAGCGAATATGCTGATCTGCCTTTTGTTGTACTGAAATATAAATTCTGTTATAAAGAAGAAATATAGACTTCTATCTTGGTACCATCATAATTGAAGGTTCCGTCAGAATTCTTTTTGCCCAATACCCATTTCATATCCACAGGTACTGTCCATGCCGATCCTAATGAAAATCCGTTCACAGATCTGATTTCATTTCCGTTTCCTGTAGTAATTGCTGAGTGAAAGAATGTTTTATCAATAAGCCTGTAAAAACCAATGGCCTTCCCTGCCGGAATGGGTGTGTATCCGTCCCATTTTTCTCCAGCAGGATAATTGAATAAGGTTAACCATTTTTGTCCTGCAGATTCGGCAAGCTGAGTAGGACTTATCCTGGCACCACGCATATACAATGCATAGGCAACCACATCATGACATACTCCACTGTTGTATTTCGAAATATTCTCTTCCCCAGAGAGAATGGAATGAGCAACGGGTGCTCTTTCAGATAGGGATAGCTGAGCCTTCCTGGCTCCTTCTGGTGTTATAAATGACATATTGTAATATTTTGTTTGGTGACGTAAAGATACGGCTTTAAAATTTAATCACTTATGTTAGAAAATATTTTAAGTTTTGGCTCCTATGTTTGCAAAAGAATAAATTTACATACAAAGCAAAAGGGGTGAGAGAACAGTTTTGGCTAAATAACTCAGGAAGTATATTGTGCTTTAGAAATGTCCTCACTTCTTAAAAAACAAAATAATTTTTTTTAACAAAAATTTTACATTAAAGGATTTTTTATTTATAAAGACCAGAAAGGCAGGGGAAAAATTTATAAATTTTTGTTTGGAAAGTCGGGGGGGGGGGGAGAGCGTGGGAGCGTGGGAGTGTTTGAGGGGGAGAGAGGTATAATTCGGGGTGCGGGATGCGAGGGTTTGAGGTGTGGAAGGATTAAATAGGGTATATATTATATAGTAGAGACCAGACTATAAGCTTTCTTCGATTAAGCTCACGATTATAGTCCGCTCCTATTGATGGAAGATTATATATTATATAATGAAGGGAGATTGTTGTTTTTTATGTATGGGGATGATCATTGCCCACAGATCTCGCAGATTTACACAGATAAGAGGGGCCTGCTTTATTGTATACATTTATATTATAATAGAATGGGAAGGATGGAAATGCTAAAGAGTATATTTATATATTATATAGAGTAATAAGGTTTAGCTCCTACACCCGTAATTAATTACAATGCTTCGGTTCAGCTCAGTATGACATGGCTAATACTAACGGCTAAAAGGCCTTAGACATTATATTGGCATTTTGCTTCTTTTAAGACTCTCGTAAAGAAGTTGGGATTCCTGAGGAATAACACAAGGGGAATAGAGATTGATACTCAATAACCAGTTTCCATAGAAATCAGCAATATGAAAATTAAAACCAATATTCCTTTTCTACCTAAAAACCCGAAACTCGCAACACAATAACCCGAACCTCATCATTCATCATTCACCACTTATCATTAACGACTCCTACCCTAGCCCTGATAGTAATGGTTACACCGCAGCTTGCTTCGGAGGGTGGGTGGTTTTTTGGTGGGGGGACCCTTCGGCTTCGCTCAGGGTGACAGCGTGGGAAAGCCTCGGCGCGAGGAGTATGAATGGATAGCAGGAAATAGCTCCTGAAAAAAGTTCGAGAGTTGGAAAGTTGGAGGATGAAAAAGCTTAAATGTACTGGTGAAGAGAGAATAAAAAATGGATATAAAATCGTGATGATTTGAAAGGCGTGTTAAAAGAAACGCTTGATTAATAACTTATAGGTATAATATCCTAATAAGCATCCAATGGTATCTGCTACGATATCTAAAGTTTCCATCGATCTTCCCAGTCCCATTTCTTCCTGCAGGATTTCTGTAAGGAAAGCATAAATAAGGATGATCTGGACAAAGTATGAGAATTTTATTTTGGGAAAAGCAGCAATGAAAGAGAAACCCAGTGCTGCGAATATGCTTACATGCAAAACCTTGTCGATACCGCTGAACATGAACCAATATTCATGGTTTTCTTCTCCCGGCTTGAGAAGCATATAAGTAAGAAATGCCCAATAAATGGGCAGTATCTTACTAAATATTTTTGAAATCTTATCCAATGATCGCTTTGTAATCATCTGCAGAAAGTAACTCTGACTGATCTGCTCCATCAGCAATTTCCAATTTGATGATCCATCCGTCTCCATAAGGATCTGTATTTAACAGTTCAGGCTGATCTTCTAATTCTGAATTAAACTCGATAACTTTTCCTGAAATAGGTAAGAACAGGTCTGAAACAGTTTTTACTGCTTCTACACTTCCGAAAACGTCTCCTCCATTAAGATCATCATCTACAGTATCTACATCAACGTAAACGATATCTCCAAGTTCTCCCTGTGCGAAGTCTGTAATACCGATTGTAGCAACGTTACCTTCGATCTTGATCCATTCGTGATCTTTCGTGTACTTTAATTCTGATGGTGTGTTCATTTTTAAATTTTTATTTTGTACAAATGTATTCAAAAATATAGTAGCTTCAAATATTGGATATAAAAAAAGTCCTTCAAAACTGAAGGACTTTTACGTTTGTATTATTTTTAGAATCCACCTCCGGAATCTCCGAATGTAAATGTGGCTGAGATACCTGCTCTGACCGTAGACAGCGGGAATGCTGTGGAGATCTTATATTTTGAGGTCATCTGTTCGTAGAACACTCTCAGATTCAGATTCTCGGAAACATTGTAATCTGCGGAAAGTTTAATGTTCATGAGTCTCTGTCCTCCTGTAACCTGGGCATCATTTAACAGAATATTCATAATAGATGTTTTACTGTCTCTTAATGAAATGTCTCCTCTGATGTTAAGATCACTTCCTTTTCCTCTTGTTCCTCTTCCTCTGATATTGGCTGTTCCTAATCTAAAGTTTCTGACAATATACCCCAGTCTTACTACATATTCTGTATTCGCATCTTCGGTAAGAGTCTGGTTAACCAATCCCAGTACCATCATTCTGGTTCTGTTGTACTGTATTCCGAACTGCATATTGTTTCTCATGGTAACATCTACTCCGATAAGTGGTGAGAAAGATTCTACATATCCCACCTGTGCGAATGTATATGGGTTAATCTTATCTCCATCATTTTTTTTCACATTACCGGCATCATCCACTGTTTGATAATATCCATCTGGATTACCATGATAATCTACATTGCTTTGAATACCTGTTGCTGTATACGTAGCAGTATAGGCATGTAAGATATCGAACTTTGTGAACTGCCCGCTGATGATCGGGATATTTTTTAATCCAGAATAGGTAATTCTCCAGTTTGGCAATGGGAATCCTGCTTTTTTAGGGTTACCCATAGGTGACACAGATTTTCCTTCCATCGCTGCTCTAAAGGCTGGGATTAATACATAGGCATTTCCAATGCTGTAATGCTTTGCAAATCCGTTATTATCCAATACTGCCCCGGGACCTCCCAATTGTTGAGAAAGCACTCTTGCATTTTCTCTGATCGCCTGGTAAACTGCCTGCCCATCTTTAAATGACGTGCTGAGAAGCGACGTAGTATTGGAATACGTTATCATTTCGCTGGCAAATGTAAAATCCGTATCAGGAACCCCACCATTGGTATAGTTAAATCCTGTATGCGAGAAGTTGCTGTTGAAGGTATGCAACACATTAAGATCGACTCTCAGGTCATTCATAGGCATCACCTGTAAGTCTGCTCTCAATTCTTTGGTCGACATTCTTACATACGGATCTGTCATATAATTTGAATTACTCACCCATCCGTTTTCCATTACTGTTCTTCTGATATCTGCCTGTGAACCTAAAAGGAATCCCAGTGTCGGACCTCCCAATGTCTGTCCGTATCCATACCAGTTTGGTGCTGATATTAATCCCGGAAGTACTGTTCCATTCGTTTCGTTGTAACTTACGTTTAACTGTTTAAAGGAAGTTAAGAAGAATGCAGCACTTTGAAGTGGAGTAAGCTTATTCTTAAATTTATATTTTTTATATCGGTATCTGTTTTTCTCCCATTGTTTCGCATAAACATTATTCAGAGAGTCCATCTCCTGTCTGCGTTTTTGAAGTTTGGCATTAATATTTTTGAAATAGTTAAACTGTCCAAAGAACTTCGGAAGATCCGCAGAAGCTGTTGCCTGAATCACATTGGTATTTTGTCCAACGGATCCTAAACTTGCGGTCTGATTTGTATTAGGATCAGTAAATCCAAGCAATGACGTAGACCTCGCCGCCCAGTTATAGGTAAATCCGTATCCTACTTCTGCATCAATGAAATCCAGATAAGGCAAATATTGGAATGGTAGCTTATAGTTTAACTGTGCTCTGTGATTATACAATACCGGCCTTCCTGCTCTGAATATATTTCCGAAAATCGATTTGCTGTCCATCGAATTTACATCCAGATTGTCATTTAATGTTCTGGTTGCGGAATTGATTTCCAGTTTTAATGATTTTGTAAAGTTGAATCCTAATCCATACTGCCATCCAAAGAAGAAGTTTCTGTTTCTGATGGCATCGAAATTACTGTTCATATCACCATTAAGGATTGCTTCCACATTTCTGAACTCAAGCTCGTTGTAGTTTCTGTCGATTTCAGTTCTGAAAGAGATTCTTGTAGGAATTGGATTAATATTGAATTCTTTTACCCATCTCAGATACTTTGTCGATTTTGCCGTATCACTGATCATTTTGTTGAAAGGCTTAAGTACCCACGGTTTAAAAGTGTAGTTATAATCAATATACCCTCTCAGATACTGTCTGTAATTTCTCTTGGTATAGATATCTCTGAAATAGTCATCGTTATAAACAGCAGTTACTGATACGTTTTCAATATCATAAAACTTAGGCTTTTTATTTGGATTTACTCTTTCTTTATGCATGTTAACGACTCCTATACTTCTCTGTTGAGTATAGGTTCTCGCTACTTTTTTCAACTGATCTTTATTTGGTGCCTTATTAAATTCTACATCGGTATCCAGAGGATTGTACTTTGGATCTTCAATAGTCTGCGAGTAAGAATAGTTTAAAGGAATTTTCACCCCTGTTTTTTCCGGAAGGAATTTATCTACATTGATCGCCGTATTGATGCTGAATGCGGATTGAGTAGACTGTGTTCTTTCTGCAGGTTTTGAATCGATATTTCCGAAACCAACTGAGGTATAAGAGGCATTGGCATTCACTGTTGCCAGGTCTCCCATATTGAAGTTTAAGCTTGCATTTCCTGCATATCCACCATCATTCTCAATTTCAGAAAGACGGATTTCGTTAACCCAAAGAACTCTTGTTATGGTAGAGTTTGTTCTTGGATCTGCATTTCTTACCCCAATCATAATGGTGGTAATATTTCCTAAACTAGGTCTACCTTTAATATAAATATTTTTATAAGGTTCCTGATATCCTGTGTCAACGGTTCTATTTGTAATAGCAACACCTGATTTATCTCTTCTGATCTTTGCATCTACAAAGTTCTGAACATCAAAATCAACTTCATTTTCCATTGGCCAGATCTCCATAGGAGCTGTTGCTGTTGTAGGAGTCATTCTTAAAGATGATTCATACTCGTAATAGTTATCAGTAGCATCGCTTCCGAAACGGATAAAGAATTTGGTATTTTCATCCAATCCAATCACTCTGTTCAATGGATCGTGAGCATGTACAAACAGCTTCAGCTTTTTGTATCTTCTCATATCCAATGTTGTATTTTTGAATACTCCTCTTGCCTCAGTTTTAAGGTCTTTCACTTTCATGTAAAGTGAAGCTTCATTCTGTCTCTGCGCTCCTGCATTTCCACTCAATACCTGTCTGTCAATTCCCGGAGGCAATACATATGGAGGTTGGTTCAATGCATTTTCTTCAATATTTACACTTCCTATTTCAAAGTTTGGATCTGTCACAGTTCCGGTTCCTTCGTCGGAATTTGGAACATTTACACTGGCAATTTTACTGGTATATTTTCTCCAGTCTGATCTTACAAGATCCATTGTTCCGAATCTAAGCGTAGAGGTCTGATCAAATCCTGCCAGCATCAATCTTGCAAACCTTACATTATTCAATACAGATGGCTCTGCTGTCCCTTCAGCTGGATCATAATTCGCTACAGGAATTCTGAACAGGTACCATTTAACATCTGAACTCTGTCCGTTCTGGAATGTTGCTTTTACTGTTTTTACATCTACAATATTATTCGTTCCAAGTGACAAACTTGGCTGATCAAGCTTTATAACATATTGGTTATAGTTTTCAGTCTGATCCAGGTTGTAATCTTTATTGATATCTTCAACATCCGGAGTTTGTGAAGCTACGTTAAGAGAGTTTGCTTCTGAGTTTCCTTCAGGGTTTCTGAAATATTTGTATCGTTCCACTACTGAAGCTGCCTGACTTCCTGTAAATTTATCCGAAAGATAGAATACGAAGTCATCTACTGCAGGGTCTGCAATATTGGTTACCGGATTTACAAACGTATTTCCGAATCTCATGGCTTCCTGGTCCGAGGTAAGACCATCATATCCGGCATCCTGTACTTTCCTATCCTCTCCTTCTGTAGAGAATGCATATAAGATTGGCGGCTGTTTTGGCTGTACTCCCCAATTTGAATTCGTTGTAGAAGATGGTGTACCTGGCGTTGGCAGTCCGTTTTCATACTGCATTTTTCCATCTTTCAATACATCTTCTGAAACGTTTCCTAAGTGAAGTAAAAGTTTTGGATCAGTACCCAGCGTTTTACCATCTGCGTAAGGATCCATCATCCAGAATTCAACATACTCAATGTTTGAAGTAATAAAGTTCGGAACACTGATTGATCTCATAATCCCTGCCCATCTGCTCTGTGCCTGTTCTGTTACTGGATTTACGTTATACGGTCCTTTTTCTTTCGGAAAATAAGAGATATCAAAAGTATTCGTAAAGGTTTGTTCTCCTGCTACGAAATCTCTGTTATTATAAATCTCCGAATATTGTACTCTTCTGGAAGCGTGATTAGATACAGACTGCGGTGTAATTCCTGCAGGTGCTTTCCCTCCAACTCCCCAGAATCTAGGGTCGATGTTATACCATGTTAATAATCCTCTTCCATATCCGCTTGTTAGATCATCATTGCCAGGCACTGTGTTAAATGGCGGTAATTTATTTTTTTCCGGTTTTGAAGCTAAACTCCATGCTGCCGGCTCTTTTAATGATATTTTAGAGGTTGTTTGTTCAAAATCGTCAATATAAGATTGATTATTTGTTCCTTTATTCAATCCAGGTAATAAGTAAGCTGCTTCCATCTTAAAGTTTAAGTTGGATGGAGCTTCAGTTTTTACCATCGGAAGTTTATTGGCAAATCTTGTAAGATAAGGGGCCTGATTGTTGTACATCAGGTTGATCCCTGCCATGGTATTGTTTACCGCTTCCTGCCCGAAGTTTACTTTCTGAGTCAATGGAGATTCTGAGTAATTGATTACTGTTCCTCCCAAGATAAAGTTTTCACTGAATCTTCTTTCTAAGTTTAATCCTAAGAATCTTTTCCTTTGGGTATTAAATGTCAACTGATTTTCCAGTGAAATATTGATGGCCTGTCCGGACTGTTTTACATTTTCATTGATGATCGTAACCGTACCCAGCATATAATCTACTGTATAGTCTACGCCTTCCGTAAGCTGTACTCCGTTTGCTGCCACTTTTACTGATCCCTGAGGAACGTTTACAGCTCCTAAAGAAATACCTTGTCCCTGAACACCTTTGTAACGCCCTTCCATGGTATACCTTTGTGTAAGGTTACTCTGGGAAGCTTCTTGTTTTTGTTTGGTATAAAGATCCTTAAATATATATTGAGGATCACTTGTTCCTAATTTTGCTTCCAGAAATTTACCGAAAGGCTGTACTTTGGTAAAGATGACTCTTCCTGTTTCCGGTCTGATGGTAATCCCATTCACAAAGTCGAAAATACCGTCTCCTTTACTTCCATCTTTATTGTTCTGGATATCTCCATTCATATTAAGACGGTCCCAGTTAAATAACTTCAGTAAATTCTGATCTTTTACAGGAGTATCTGGAAGATAGTTTACTTTACCTCCTGTTTTTGGATCTCTGTAATATACGTTAAGGATAAAGCCATCCGGAGATACCTGTCCCGCATCAATAGAATAGATATTCTTCATCATCAGATCCCACATCGGAGATTGAGTGTTCACCTTGTTATTTACTCTCAATACCTTGGTGATCAGCACAGGGCTTTCTTCAGAAAATTCCCCTACTTTGTATACTTTATTACTTCCATTAACAGTATAAGAGTACGAAACGGCTAAAAGCTGCTGGTCATTCAATTTTTGGTTTAATGAAATATATCCCAGCTGTGGCTGGTAGATAAATTCGTTAGCATTCAGCTTTCTCGCTTTTGTAGCAAGAACAAATTCTTCTCCGTTATTGTAGGGAGTAGGTGTTCCCGGGAAGACATGCCCCTGAAAAAGAGCATTGTAATTTTTCCCAGCTTCTCTTGTTCCAGCTACTTGTGATACTTCATCATACAATCCGTTCAGCGAGTTATCCGGCAGCGTAACTCCTCCAGGACCTTCTCCCAGGTCTCTGATCCCGATAATACTTTTCTGATATGCCAGATTACTGTTCCCCTGATCCAATACCCAGACTTCCATTCTGGTAATGTTGATGGTTGAGTTGATCTGCGGATAATTAAGTAAGGCATCATCATATTTGTTCAGGAAATAATGTCCTATAAAGAAGTGCTGGTTTTCTTCGTAGTCAATGGCGTTGACTTTAAAATTGTTCATCACACCACCACCCTGTACTACAATATTACGGGCTTCACCCTGCTGCTGGGAAAGAACTACTGTTCCAAATGTTTTTCCTAACTGGAATTCTGTTTTCACCCCGAACAGCGATTGTGAACCACGGATAAGGCTGGTTGATAGCGGCATGTTTACGTTACCAAATTCAACTCTTTTGATGATTTTATCCTCTCCTCCTTCGTTGGGTTTATCTACATTTCCAAGACCTTTACTCTGAAGATCTTTCCAGCTTCCTTTTGCCTGCCATACAAGATTCATCCTGTTTTCAAAAGCAAAACCACTCTGGGTATCATAATTGGCCTTTAACTGAAGGTTTTCCCCTACTTTCCCCAATAATCCCAACTGAATTCTCTGATCGATATCAAAGGTAAAACTGGTCCTGTTCTGAGGCAGGATCATTGGGTTATCTATTTTCTGGTAAAGTCCTGCAAAGTCCAGGGATGCGTATCCTGAAGGGATGATTTCAATTTTATTACCACCGAAAATGGTTTCAAAAAGCTTGTTGTTGATCTGTAATGAAGGAATAAGCCCCTTCTTTCTGGCATCAGATCTGTCTCTTCTGAAGAGAAGATTATATTTATCGGATTTCTCCTTGTAATAGGCTTTTGTCTGGCTGGCAAGCATATATTCTTTATACTCTTCCGGAGACATGGCTGTAGGAGGACCTGTAATGGTATTTCCGATTTTTGGATATACATAGTACATCCCGGTTTTTATGTCGTAATAGGCTTCATACCTCGTAGGGTCGGCCACTTCATATTGTTTTCTTATGATCGCTGTATCTTTCTGTGCCTGCCCAAAAGCACTCACAGACATACACAGGAACGACAGGAACAAAAATATGTTAAGATGCTTAATATTCGCCACCAAATGTTAAATGTTTTTTAAGATTTGTTTAACCAATTCTTCTACCGAGATGTTTGGATTTTGTTTGATAATTTTATCCGCAATCTTCTCGCTTGTTCGTTTAGGAATGCCTAAAACTTCTAATGCAGATAACGATTCTTCCTTAATTTTATTATCCACCATCACAGAAATGTTCGCGTTTGGATCGCTGTATTTCTGTACTTTATCTTTAAGATCCACGATAATCCTTTCGGCAGTTTTTGCACCAATTCCTTTTGCTTTTTGGATCAATGCACTGTTTCCGGAAAGTATCGCCGAAGCAATCTCATCAAGGCTCAATGTTGACAACAGAATCAATGCTGAAACAGCTCCTACTCCATTAACGCTTATTAACAGATTGAACATTTCTTTTTCTGAACGTGTGTTAAATCCAAAGAGAAGATGAGCATCTTCACGAATGATCTGCTGAATAAATAAAAAGGTCTGCTGATTCAAAACCAGCGTCTGTGAGGTCATCAGACTGATTCCCACGTAGTAACCAACTCCTTGAACATTGATGACAGCGTAAGTAGGCGTAAGTTCTTGAACAGTGCCTTGTAAAGAAAATATCATTATTAATTTTTAAAACTCCCAAATATAGCAATTTAAACTAATTAATGTTTTCATTTGATGTACGAATGATTTTTAACTTAAATTTTAAATAAGAATTCAAGGAATTAACAGAAAAACAAAAGACTCCAAAATATGGAGCCTTTTTACTATCTGTACACGGTTTAAAGTGTCAATTTTGAAATAAGAAAGATGGATTATTTATTTCGAGTGATGCCATCTGTTCTGTATTATTTCTTCTCTCTTCTTTGAGCATCAAGAACAGCAATGGTAGCAAGGTTTACGATCTCATCAACGCTTGAACGCATCTGAAGTACGTGTACCGGCTGCTTTAATCCCATTAAGATAGGTCCGATAACCTGTGCTACTTTCATACCTCTCAGAATTTTGTAAGAAAGGTTTGCACTTTCCAGATTCGGGAAAATGAATGTGTTGGCAGGAGTAGTTCCTAATTTTGAGAATGGATAATCGCTCAGGTGGTCTGCGTTCATTGCAAAATCAGGTTGAATTTCACCATCCACAACCATTTTCGGATATTTTTCATGAAGGATTCCTACTGCTTTTGCTACTTTCTTGGAAGTTTCAGAAATCGCAGCAAAGTTTTCAAATCCAAGCATTGCAATTCTTGGTTCAATCGCAAAAGATTTTACTGTAAATTCAGCCATTTTAGCAATATTCACAAGATCTTCTGCTGTAGGGTTTTGGTTGATAGAGGTATCTGCGAAGAAAATAGGTTTCTTTTCAGACAAGATCATCATCATGGCCGCCACTTTATCGACTCCTTTATCTTTTTCAATAACTTCTAAAACAGGACGTAAAACAGAAGTATAGTTTTTAGAGAATCCTACGATAAGTCCGTCTGTATCACCATGTTTCAGCATCAAAGGTCCGAAATAGTCTCTCTGGCGTACATATCTCTTCGCTTTGTACTCGTTCATTCCTTTTCTCTGACGAAGTTTCCAAAGAGTTTCTCTGTATTTTTTTCTGTTTTCTTTCTGATCGTCATCACTTGGATCAATGATCGGAACATCCAGAGTAATTCCGTAACGCTCCATCTGCTCCTTGATGTATTTTTTATCTCCTAAAAGGCTTGGGTAAGCAATTCCTTCTTCATAAAGAATCTGAGCAGCTTTCAATACATTGTATTCTTCAGCATTTCCAAGGGTAATTCTTTTCGGATTGGATTTCGCACGGCTCTGCATCATTCTTACCAATCTTTCATCTCTACCCATTCTGTCTAAAAGCTGGTGCTCGTATTCGTCAAAATCCGTAATGGTTTTTCTGGCAACACCACTTTCAATAGCTGCTTTTGCTACAGCGCTTGATACTTTTGTGATCAGTCTGTTATCAAATGGTTTTGGAATAAAGTATTCTCTTCCAAACTGAAGGTTCTGAACATTGTATGCTAAAATTACAGCTTCCGGCACCGGTTCTTTTGCAAGATCAGCAATAGCGTGTACCGCAGCGAGTTTCATGGCTTCATTAATTCCTGTAGCCTGTACATCCAATGCTCCACGGAAGATATAAGGGAATCCCAATACGTTGTTGACCTGGTTAGGATAATCACTTCTACCTGTAGCCATGATCACATCTTTACGGGTCTCCAGTGCAAGATCATAAGCAATTTCCGGATCAGGGTTGGCAAGAGCAAATACAATAGGATTTTCATTCATGCTCTGCAACATCTCAGGAGTCATTACGTTTCCTTTTGACAATCCTACAAAAACATCAGATCCTTTTACAGCATCTTCTAATGTTTCGATATCTGTCTGAGCGATGAAATCTAATTTTTCAGGAGTAAGGTTTTCTCTTTTATGATTGATTACGCCTTTACTGTCACACATCAGGACATTTTCTTTTTTCAGTCCTAAAGAAATATAAAGCTTGGTACATGCAATCGCTGCAGCACCAGCTCCGTTCACCACCATTTTTACTTTATCAATATCTTTATTGGCAATTTGCAGAGAGTTGATCAATGCAGCAGCTGAGATAATAGCTGTTCCGTGCTGGTCATCGTGCATCAAAGGAATATTCAACTCCTCTTTCAGTCTTTGTTCTATATAAAAAGCTTCAGGAGCTTTAATATCTTCAAGATTGATTCCTCCGAAAGTAGGAGCAATTCCTTTTACGATTTCAATAAATTTATCCGGATCTTTTTCATCGATCTCAATATCAAAAACGTTGATATCTGCAAAGATCTTGAATAATAGTCCCTTCCCTTCCATTACCGGTTTTGAAGCCTCAGCACCGATGTCTCCCAGTCCAAGTACGGCAGTACCGTTAGAAATGACTGCTACCAGGTTTCCTTTTCCCGTATAATCATATACAGTTTCCGGCTTATCATGAATTTCCATACAAGGAACCGCTACTCCCGGAGAGTAAGCCAATGATAAATCTCTTTGGGAAGAGTGTGGCTTTGACGGGATAACTTCAATTTTTCCTTTGGGTTCTGCTTTATGATAATCTAGCGCTGCCTGGCTAAAGTTCTTTTCGTCACGATTGTTGTTACTTGACATAAAATTTTGTTTTTTGTTAAAGTATATATTTAATGTGGTAATCTACTAAGCTTTCAATTGGTTTCTGCACAACATGTCCCACATTTAAATTAAGTTCTGCAGCTACAGAACGTAGTATATTTTCATAATAATAAGCGATGGAGCCAATAAAATTGATCTCGGCCTCATGCGCCTCCTCATAAGGAAGAACCTGGTATTCAAAGAAACTTTTCATTTCTTCAAAAACCATATCTTTGAAATAAGGATGATCTTTTCTTTCGATTACAAATTTGGTAAAATTCGCCAGATATGCATTGGGTCTCGGCGTGTGATACATGTTTTTCAATGCATCTTCTACGGTAAGCTGATAATCTGCTTCAAATTCTTTATGAAGATCCGCAGGCAGTTTTTTCATAAAATATCTGCGTACCAGCTGCTTTCCGATAGCACTGCCGCTTCCTTCATCCCCGATCAGGAATCCCAGCGAAGGCAATTCTATCTTCACATTTTCACCGTCAAAAAAACAGGAATTAGATCCTGTGCCGAGAATGCACACGATAGCAGGTTTTCCACTGTATGCTGCATAGGCTGCAGCCATCAGATCTTCCTTCACAATAATCTCTGCTTTTCCAAAAACTTTTGTCAGCTCTTCTTCTATGGTTTCGCAGTTTTTTTTCACTCCGCATCCGGAACCATAAAAAAAGACTTTGGTAATTGAATTTTTAACCGATATCAGATTGCTATTTTTCTGTATTTCAGGAGCGATAAGTTCTCTGTTGATAAAATTTGGATTGAAACCGATGGTTTCTGTTTTCAGAAAAACTTTTTTAAAGTCATCAAGAATTACCCAATCCGTTTTAGTAGAACCACTATCTACAATAGCAACCATATTTTAGATTTTAATTTAAGGGTGCTAAATTATGAATTTATCTTCAATTAGCATTTAAAAACAACCTGGAAGCTGTCTAAAATCATTAATGTTTGATTTGTGTTTTTTTTTCGTTGAATTGTAAAAGCCAATCTTCTATTTCATCTTCAAGATAGGAAGTCTGTAATTCCATTGCATTGATAAAATCATCAGGCACCGGATCGCCAGTGGAGTTTTCAAGATTCCACAATTCGTTTGACATATTTTCATACTCTGAATACACTCTTTTGAAGCGGGAATTTTCTTTCTCAAGAGCCTCAATATTTTTCTGTTGAAGCTGGAATTTTCTGTATTTGTTTTGACGTTTCATACAAATATTATTAATAATTGGGTCATAAAAAAGTTGGAGTATATGCTCTTAACCGTGCACTACAAGATAGAAAAAACCATCAACACAAGGAGTTGAAAATGAATTTATTATCAGGTCTTTATTACATCATTCTGAATATTAAAATTAGAAATAATTTTTATTAAAAAAAATATTTTAACAACTTTTTTCAGTGTTTAACATATAGTTATAAATTTGCATATTCATATTGTCAAGCGGTATAACTGCTGGGATTTAAAAACCATTATAAACAGAAGAAATTCTCTAAGGTGTTTATATTGTGAGAGATAAATCAACCTGGCAGATTGTCCGATATGTACAAAGATGTTTAGTTTTATACTTATTAAATGAAAGAAATACTCTTACGCCAGAAACAGGTTTTGTTCTTCATCATTGCAGGAGGACTGAGTGCCATTGTAGAAATAGGAAGCTTTAAGATTTTCAGCACCTATCTTCCGCACTTCTTTGTAAAGGAAACCAATTTCTACGGAGTACACTATCCTTTAAGCAACATTTTTTCCACGAGCTGCGGGATTATTACCAATTATTTTCTGAGCATCTGGTTTGTATTTGAAAGGGGAAAACATTCGAAGAGAAAAGAATTTGCTTATTTTATGGTAGTATCTTTTTTTTCAACATTACTCAGCTTAGGTTTTTTCCAGGTATTTTACAGTTTCGTATTTAAAGATAATATCAATTTATTTTTTTATACCTTGAGCCCGGAAATGATCAGTAAAATTGCAGCAATATTGCTGGTTTCCATTCTGAATTATTCGATAAAAAAGAAAGTAATTTTTAACGGTTAGGCTGTGACAAAAATTTTAAATTATCTCTGGAGATTCTGGCTGCTGCTGTTGGCATTTTTTCTGACAGTTATTATTGGGATCCCGGTTTACATTTTATCCTTTAATAAAAAGCATTATAAATACGGCTATAAACTGGTCAGGCTATGGTGTTTCGGTATGTTCTACGGAATGGGTTTCAGATATGACCTGATTAAACTTTCGGAACAGAAAAAAGATAAAAATATCCCATATGTCTTTATCTCCAATCATACGTCTATTATGGATATCATGCTTGTATGTATTCTGTTTCCTGATCATCCGATCTGTTTTGTAGGAAAAAAAGAACTGGTTAAGATTCCTATTTTCGGAACTATATATAAAAGGATATGTGTAATGGTAGACAGAGCGAGTGCAAAAAGCCGTGCAGATGTTTACCGAAGATGTGCAGAGAAGATGGAAGAAGGCAACAGTATCGCGATTTTTCCTGAAGGCGGTGTGCCGGACGACACTTCTATTATCCTGGATGATTTTAAGGACGGTGCATTTATACTGTCTTCAAAACATCATTCTCCTATCGCTGTTTATACCTTTGTGGGACTTAAAGAAATGTTCCCTTTTGAAAACTCAAAAGGCTTTCCCGGAAGGGTAAAGGTATATTACAATGGCATCATTGAGCCTTCAGATTCTCCAAAAGACTCAAAAGCAGAGGCTTATGAGACAATAAAAAAAACCTTAATCAGGTATTCCGTTGAAAGGAAATAGTTATATTTGTTTGTGAAATCTATAATAAATATGTCAAATTATTCTAAACAAACCAATTGGGCCCAATTCATTCCGTTGGTTACTGTATTCTTCTTTTGGGGATTTGTAGCAGCCAGTAATGATATTCTGATCCCTGTTTTTCAAAAAGCCTTCAATCTATCCCAAACTGAAAGTATGCTTGTACAGATATGCTTTTATGTAGCATATACTGTAGGTTCTTTAATTTATATGCTTGTATCAAAGAGCCTTAAACAGGATTTGATCAATAAAATCGGATATAAGAATGGTCTTATTGTGGGGCTTCTGATTTCCGCATTGGGAACCTTATTGTTCTACCCGGCTGCCAATATGCATTCTTTCCCATTAATGATCTCAGGGTTATTTATTGTAGGTTTAGGATTCTCTCTTCAGCAGATTGTTGCTAATCCGCTTGCTATTGAAGTAGGTCCTACGGAAACGGGATCTCAGAGGCTAACAATGGCAGGAGGGATTAATAACTTAGGAACTACTATTGGACCACTTATCGTTGCATTTGCTATTTTTGGATCTGCAAGTGCTGCCAACACGGAAGCAAGTATAGAAAGTGTAAAAACACCTTATCTGATATTAGGAGCAGCTTTTGCGCTGGTAGCTTTAATGCTTAAATTCTCTTCTCTTCCTGCAGTAACTCCAACAAACACTGAGGACACCGATGATGCAACTCCGGGAGAACATAGAAAGTCAGCATTCCAGTATCCTCAGCTGGTGATGGGAATGATCGCTATTTTTGTTTATGTAGGGGTAGAAGTTTCCACAGCCAGTAACCTTCCTGCTTATATGGAAAAAAGCTTGGGATTTGAAACGAAAGAGGTAGCACCTTATATCTCTTTATACTGGGCATCATTAATGATTGGCCGTTGGACAGGTGCTGTAGAAGCATTTGATGTCAATGCAGGATTCAAAAAGATCTTAAGATTCTTAGCTCCTTATCTTGCATTCGGTGTATTTTTATTGGTAAACGCTATTGCCGATCATGATCTTTCTCCGTTCTATGTATATGGATTTATCATTATCGCAATGATTATCTGTGATATTTTAAGCAAAGGAAACCCGGCAAGAATGCTTCTGATCTTCTCTCTGGCAGGGATCACCGCTCTACTTATAGGGATGTTCACTACAGGAATGGTATCTGTATATGCATTTACCAGTGTAGGTCTTTTCTGCTCTACGCTATGGCCGTGTATCTTCGCATTGGCTATCAACGGGCTTGGAAAACACACTAACCAGGGTTCAGGATACCTTATCATGATGATTATGGGAGGAGGTATTGTAAGCGTTATACAGGGATATGTTGCAGATATTACCAATATTCATTTCAGTTATATCGTAGGGGTTATTTGTTTTGCTTATCTTGCATTCTATGCGATCCGTGTAAGTGGGATTCTGAAAGCCCAGGGCATTGATCTTGATAAAATATCTAAAGGCAGTGGTCATTAATATAACAACAAATATATATAAGAAAAAAAGATTTTGGGCAGGTGTATTACTTGCCCAATTTCTTTTGTTTTATGGATTTTCAAAATCCATAATAATGATTTCTTTTTTTAAACGCTTTTTTGAATTTCAGAAAGAGCTTCATCAGGTGCTGTTCAGCTGGGTTCCATTTTCTGTCGGGGATTTGATCTATATTGTGCTGGGAGCTTTTCTTTTATACTGTTTCATCACCTTATTCAAAAAGCAGCAAAGAAGTGATTCGATGAGAAAAATTCTTATCGTCATGAATATCTTTTATTTTATTTATCAGATCTTTTGGGGAATGCTGTATTTTCAGGTTCCTATTATTAAAAAACTTTCCAGCCAGAATGAACCGGATATAGAAAAAGCAAAAAAACTGGCTCTTGTTTATCTTGAAAAGTGTAAGGCAACACGACAGTATACACAGGAGGACAGCAACGGAGTATTTATAATCACTAACCTTACATCTATTCAAAAGGAAATCCTGAATCAGCAGACAAAGCTGCCTTCTTATATTTCCGATAAAAAAGCTCCGGAGATACTGGACATCAAGCCTAGTTTATTCAAAAATGTAATGAGCTTTACAGGAATTTTAGGCTATTATAATCCTTTTACAGCTGAAGCCCAGTATAATACTGAGCTGCCTCATACATTAATCCCTTTCACCACAGCGCACGAAAGTTCACATCAGCTTGGCTTTGCCAGAGAGCAGGAAGCTAATTTTATAGGGTACTTAATAGGCATTCATTCCGGTAATCCTGAGTTGAGATACAGTACTGAATTTTTCACTTTAAAAAGTCTTTTAAGATTTATTGTGGAGAAAGATCCTGAATTTGTAAAGAATATTCTTCACCAGTATTCTCCCGCCATGAAAAGAGACCGTGCTTATGAAAAAAGTTTTATTTTTCAGCATCAGGGATGGCTTGATGAATTCTTTGGATTTACTAACAACCTGTTTCTGAAAAGTAATCAGCAGGAAGGCTCTGTTACCTATTCTTACTTTATTGATCTTCTCTTAAGCTATGAGAAAACATAAAAAAAGAATCGTATCAGGCGATACGATTCTAAAAACACAAATGATGAAAAAAAATTTATTACCTTGACTTGTTCCCTCATTCAAGGCGATGTAAAAGTACGACATATTTTATAAATACAAAAACATTTCTATCCTTTTTTAAAACTTTATGAAAACTTTATGATTTTTTAAGTTTTTTTGAGTTCATTTCTGTTTGTTAAAAATCACATAGAATATCGAAATTTAATAAACAAAACAAGCGCAAAACCCACTACAAGCTATAAAATAATAACAAAATAAAACATTTGTTTACATAAAAAACATTACTTCTAAGCATTATTTCCTATGTTTTAAAGTTGGAGTTATCCTCAGTATTTTATATGATATTTCTAAAAATCTGAACTTCAAAATCACGGGATATTCTGATGTAAAAAATGGTATTAGCATTCATACTATAATAATAAATATTATAATGTTATAACATTTTATTACTTTTAAAAACAAGGGTTTTATAGTACCTGAACAAATAATCGTAGATAATCATTTCAAACAGTCGCTGGTTTGAGATAAACATTCTATTAAGCCTTAAACTATAGATTTATAAATTGACAGAACAAACAACACACTTAACTCAATATAAATCAATAAATTAAACTTAAAACCACTTTTTTACCATATATCTTTTTGAATTAAAAAATGTAAATTTGTGATGTATTTAAAAGATGATGAGAGTTAAAGCCCTTTTTTTATTTATTTTTTTCAGCAACTTACTTTATACACAGAATAAAATAAGTGATAGCTTAAAAACATATAGCTATAAAGAATTAAAAGATAAATTTTATACCTATTATGAGAATATAAAGATTGAACAGTCAAAGGTTATAGCTCAATATTACCTCCAAAAAGCAAAAAAAGAACAAAATGCTCTTCAAATAGCAGACGGATATGTGCTTATTCATTTTAACGAAAATTTTTCAAATGCCCTAAAATATCTTGACAGCACAGCAACAATTACAAAAAATTTAAAGGGAACAAAATATCCATCTCAGACTTATCTAATGAAGGGAAACCTTTATTACAAACATGATAATTTAAAAAAAGCTTTAGATAATTATATTTTAGGACTACAATACGCAAAAGCTCAAAAAGATCCGCAACAGACCGCATATGCTAATATGGACATCGCCTATCTGAACAGCTACATTGGCAAAAATGCTGATGCAGCCAAAACGTTCAGATACTATTTATATAATGGAAATGATATTACAGATGAATCCCAGCATAACCAAATGCGTATAAGCCTTATATACTGCTATATAGAGCTCAATAAATTGGATTCTGCAAATATTCTAATCAAGGAAGGATTAAAAACTCCATTAGCATTCACAAATAAGTATGTTCATCATCAATATACTTACTACGTAGGGGCATATAATTTAAAACTAAAAAAATATGATATTGCCACTAAAAACTTCATAGCAGCTTATAAATATTTTTCCGGGGTTCAAGATCAGAATATGAACTATAGTCTTTTAAATATTGGTAAATCTTATGAAGGTTTAAAAGATAAAACAAAAGCAGTTGAAAACTACACCAAACTAGACTCCATTATTTCAAAAAGTGGTTATACGTTTCCTGAATTAAGAGATGTATATACTTTTCTTATTGATTACTATAAAGAAAATAATGATAAAGAAAAACAGCTTTACTACATTGAACGCTTTTTAAAGGTTGATCAAAAACTAGATGAACAGTTTAAATACCTTTCTACAGAAATACCTAGAAAGTACGACACTCCCAATCTTTTACAGGAAAAAGAAAATATCATTGAGGAATTAAAATTTAGAAAAAAGGTACTCTACATTTCTCTAGGCATACTTTTATTAATACTCTTATTCATTATATATTTATACTATAGATCAAAAAAAACAGAAAAGGAACAAAGAAAAATTGCACAAGATTTGATTAGCTTGGTTGAAAAGAGAAATATTGAAGAAAAAAATGCAGAGGAAAAAAATAAGGCTAACAATATTGAAATAGCCCCGATAGCAATTCCTGAACAGGAAGAGCAAAATGATAAAACCTCTAAAACCATATCTGAAGAAGTTACTCAATTTATTTTACAAGAATTAAGAATATTTGAATCCAAGGAACTTTTCTTAAAAAAAGGCATCACATTAGCCAGCTTAGCAAAAAATATAAAAACAAATACTGCTTATTTATCAGAAATAATCAATACTCATAAAGGAAAAAACTTTGCAGCATACCTTAATGATCTTCGAATTGATTTTGCCTTAAGTAGATTGGTAAAAGATAAAAAATTCCGTTCCTATAAGTTATCTGTTATTGCAGAAGAGCTAGGATATAATAATGAACAGGCATTTTCTTTAGCTTTTAAGAAGAAAACCGGTACTACACTCTCAATGTACATCAAAGAAATTGATAATTTAGGCGATTTTTAAAATAACCACAAAAAATTGTTTTACAAATAGTTAATCCATTTAGATTTATAAATTCATGTAGTAAATTTATAAATCTAAAACCTCAAGACTTTTTTATGATTAGCACTTGTGTATGTTTGCTACAGGTAAAAACACAAAATTTATTTTTTGTATGTGTACAGTACAAAATATAAATATAAGGACTGATCAGTACCTTCTCCCATCCAGGGATATATGGCAAACAAATATTAATTCAAAAAAAATTTTAATAATGAAAAAGTTAGCAGGAATGAAGAAAGGTTTTTCTTCTTTGGAAAACAAAAAACTAAAAAGAGACGATTTAAAATCAGTAAATGGTAGCTTAAAGTCTTATGCTATTGAATCTAGTGCTGCAGTTACAACACCAGGATGCTACGAAGCTGACCACTATACATCTAATGGAGGTGAGTATATTGATAGACTAGAAGTTTGCTAGTATGTGAATAAAGAAAGAGGGAGGGTTAAATCCCCTCCTTTTTTTCACCATATTATAAAATTAAATCATTTATGAAAATTTCATCATTAATAAGATCTGGTTTTCTTCTTATTGCTTTATTATCCCTTACATCCTGTAAAAAGAATTACATTACTTATTATAACAAAGTAAATGAGGCTGACAGCATATACAGAATGGCCAATAACCCTAAACTAGCTGTAAAAGAGTATCGGAAAATTTTTGAAGAATATACTCCTAAAAATCAGGACCGTATTGAAGAATATGCAACTTATATAACCCTTGCCGATCAATATCATGAAGATTTTGGTGGAAAAAAAAGCCTTTATCAGCTAATTTCTCTGGTTGCTCCTTATGGTGATGAATATAGAAAATACCTGCCCCTTTTTAATAAATATGGAATAGACAATCCATCTGTAGAACAAAAAATAACAGAATGGAAACAAGGCCTGGATAAAAAACTCATTGATTCTTTCAAGATTGCACTGATAAGGGATCAGGAAGGACGACCTCTTGATACTGCACTGACCAGAAAAAACGTTGAGAAAAACGCAAAACTATTAATATGGACCTTTAAAAATTATGGATTTCCAACGCCTGAAAAAATTGGATGGTTTCCTATGCCTACCTTTATCTCTCATATGGTTGAGTCCAAAAAAGATTATCCTTTTATAAAGGACAAATTACTGGAATATGTAAAATCGGGAGATTTTTCTCCTCGTGACTATGCAAGAATGGAAGATACTTACTTAGGATCTCATAAAAAAATCACACGCTACGGCTTTAATATGATTCCGGTACAAGACAGTACGCAGATTGATCGCAACCGTAAAAGCCTGGGAATCCCAAGTATGAAACACAGCTCGAAAATAAGAAAAGATTATTTTAAAAAAAAGAAGCAGAATGATACTCGTCATATCGAATAACAGAGATTCCACGACTACAAAAGTCATCAAATATCTTTCGGCAATGAGAAAGAAGTTTATTCGTGTGCATGAAGATGAGTTTTTTGAAATTAAAACCGATAAGAAAAGAATTTACCTGATAAGTGACAGAAACATTTTTTTTCTGGACCTCAAAATAAAATACTGAAGATCAAATAAAATTTATCAACATCCGTTTATATCTCACTAATAAAGGAGATTTTTTTTTGTATATTTAAAACATCTGTGTATTTTAGATAAAAATATTAATATGATTTTTGACAAACTAATCAACCATCTAAAACTAGATAAACAGGAATTTATTTTCCAGTTCAACTCTCATCCCAATTACCCATCTGCACTGGCATTCAGTGACACACTCAACTTTATGGGGGTAAAAAATGACGCTTATGAACTTGACAAAGAATATTGGGACGAACTTCCAGAGGAATTTATTGCCATTGTTGAGAATTCATTCTCTCTTGTAAAAAAGTCAGGAAGCAATTATTCAGTATATTCGGAAAAAGCAAAAACTTTCGGTAAAGAGGAGCTTTATAATAAATCAACGGACTTTGTACTATTGTTTGAAAAAACAGAAAATGCAGAAAGCAAACTGACATTCAATTTCAAGCCGGTTCTTTATATTATTTTTGCTGCCGTTCTTGCTTATTCTTTTATTAGCCAAACCATTTACGAAGCTCTATTTAATGTACTTTCCTTAGCAGGAGTTTATATTTCCCTGGAAATTTTCAATCAGAAATTCGGAAATACCTCTACTGTCATCGGAAGTATATGTGGAGGCGGAGGTGCTGCAGCAAGTCAGACAGCCAACTCGTGTGATAAGATCATCAAACAGGATAAAACCAGTATTCTGGGCTTAAAATTTGCAGATTTTTCTCTGATTTATTTTGCAGGACTTGCCGTACTAGGTCTGTTCTTACCGGCAACAGCGTATATCGTAAAAGGTTTCACATTCGTTTCTGTACTTGCAATCGGGTACTCTCTGTACATTCAGGCATTTATAGAAAAAACATTCTGCAGAGTATGTCTTTTGATCATTTCAATTCTTGTAGGCCAGATCGTAGTAAGCAGTTTATTTTTCGAGAACCTGTCATTCAGTGTGGGAACTCTTTTATTGACTGTCATTCTGTGGGCTCTTGTATTTTCTGCGGTTATTTATTTCAATACTCTTCTTGAGCAAAAAGAAACGCTGCAAAAATCGAATGCAAAAAATCTCAGATTCAAAAGAAACTATGAGCTTTTCAAAAATCAGATGGAACAAAATCCAAAAATAGAATTTCAGGATACTGAAACTTTTGCTGTTGGAAAAAGGGATGCCAAGCTTCGTATTTCTATCGTTTCCAACCCATACTGTGGTTTCTGTAAAGATGCGCATAAATTGGTGGAAGGACTTTTGGAGAAATACCCTGATGATATTTCATTGCAGATGAGATTCAATTACAGCCCGGACAGAGCTCCAGAAAAATATACACAGCTTATTTCAGATTTAACTCATATTTATCATAACAAACCTGAAAAAGAGTTTTTACACGCTGTTGAAGAATGGTTTGAAACCAAGGATGAAGGCAAAATCAATGCACTTTCCGGAGGAAAAGTAAATTCAGAAAATCTGGATCCGCTGATAGAGATGTCTAAGGAAAACAGTAATGCAGGATTAAGCTTTACGCCAATCTTTATCATCAACGGATATCAGTTCCCGGATAAGTATGATCGCGAAGATATCACCTTCTTTATTGATGAATTAATCGAGGATGATGAGATTTAGCAAATAAATCTTATTCATTTAAAAATTTCACTATCTTAGGAAAAACAAAATAACCATCTGAAAAGATGTAAAAGAGTAGAAAAACGGTGATCAATGGGACTATTTCCAGTTTACCATTTCATTGAATTATAATTGAATTAAAGCAAAAATGTCGCCATCTATTGGCGGCATTTTATAATGAGTAGTAGTTTTGAAAAAAAAGTTTCCTTTTTATAAGCAGCCAGATACCAAAGACTGCGGTCCTACATGTCTCAGGATCGTAAGTAAGTATTATGGTAAAAGTATATCCCTGCAGCAGATTCGTAACCTCTCCGAAACCACCCGTGAAGGAAGCAGCCTTCTTGGGCTGAGTGATGCCGCAGAAAATCTGGGATTCCGGTCAATGGGAGTCCAGATCGATTTCAATACCCTCAAAGAAGAAGTTCCATTTCCATGTGTAGCACACTGGAATAAAAATCACTTTGTAGTTGTATACAAAATTGACAAAAATAACAAAGTATATATCTCAGATCCCAGCTATGGACTGATCACTTATACCAGAGAAGAATTCATCAAGTCCTGGATTGGAGAAAATGCCAACGAAAATACAGAAGAGGGAATTGTCCTGATCCTTGAAACTACTCCTGCATTCTTTCAAACAGAATTTGATGCAGAAGAAAGTAAGGCAAGTTTTACATTCCTTTCCAAATATCTTCTAAAGTACAAAACACTTGTTATACAGCTTGCGATCGGACTTTTAGGTGGGAGTTTACTTTCCCTTATATTTCCTTTTCTTACCCAAAGTATTGTAGATGTCGGCATCCAGAACCAGGATATTAATTTTATCTATGTGGTTTTGCTTGCACAGATTATGTTATTTCTGGGAAGAATGGGAATTGAAACCATAAGAAGCTGGATTCTTCTCCACCTTTCAGCAAGAATTAACATTTCGATCATCTCCGATTTCTTTATTAAATTGATGAAACTTCCGATAAGTTTCTTTGATACCAGGATGACAGGAGATATCATGCAGAGAATTAATGACCATCACAGAATTGAACAGCTTCTTACAAGTTCTTCATTGAATACATTATTCTCACTGGTGAACCTTATCATTTTCAGTATTGTCTTACTGTTTTATGATTACAGGCTTTTCCTTGTTTATCTTGTTGGAGCAGTATTGTATATCGGATGGATCAGTTTCTTCCTGAAAAAAAGAAAAGAACTTGATTATAAGCGATTCTCTCAGGTATCTCAGGAGCAGAGTAAAGTCATCGAGCTTATCAACGGAATGCAGGAAATCAAAATGCATAATGCTGAAAAACAAAAACGATGGGACTGGGAATTTCTTCAGGTAAAACTATTTAAAATCAGGATAAAATCTCTATCCTTAGAACAATGGCAGTCTGTGGGAGGTAACTTCATCAATCAGATGAAAGATATTCTGGTGAGTTTTCTTTCTGCTAAACTTGTTTTAAGCGGAAACCTTACTTTGGGGATGATGCTTTCTGTTCAGTATATCATCGGACAGCTGAACAGCCCGCTTCTCCAGCTTATCGACTTTATCAAGCAGACACAGGATGCTAAAATCTCTCTTGAAAGATTAGGAGAAATCCACGATAAAGATGATGAAGAAGATAAGAATGAGCAATATGTTACCGATGTTCCGAAACAAGATATTGAAATCAAAGATATGTCGTTCAGGTATATTGGTTCCGATGTTCCGGTTTTTGAAAATCTCAGCCTTACAATACCTTATCAGCAAACGACAGCAATTGTCGGGGCCAGCGGAAGTGGAAAGACAACTTTATTGAAACTGCTGATGAAGTTTTATGATCCTGATCAGGGTGAAATCAGAATCGGAAATACCAATATGAAAAATATTTCTCCGAGATACTGGAGGGATCATTGCGGTGTTGTCATGCAGGAAGGATATGTATTCAATGACACCATTGCCAACAATATTGCTGTTGGTGAAGATCATATAGATAAACAAAAGCTGAGACGTGCTGTAGAAATAGCCAATATCAAAGATTTTATTGAAAGTCTTCCATTAAGCTATAACACCAAAATCGGAAATGAGGGCGTTGGAGTAAGTGGTGGTCAGAAACAGAGACTTTTCATTGCAAGAGCTGTTTATAAAGCTCCTGAATATATTTTATTTGATGAAGCTACCTCTGCACTGGATGCCAATAATGAAAAAGTGATCATGGAAAACCTTGAGCAGTTCTTCAAAGGCAAAACAGCAGTGGTGATTGCCCATAGACTTTCCACAGTAAGACATGCAGACAAAATCATTGTACTGGATCAGGGAAGAGTGGTAGAAGAAGGAAGCCATGCTGAGCTGGTAGACTTAAGAGGAGAATATTACAGATTGGTAAGAAACCAGCTTGAATTAGGAAATTAACCAAGATAAAGCCACCATATAGCGGAATCCGAAAAGCTTACAGAGTAGGAAAAATAAAAAATAATAGTAATCATGAAAAATCTTAAAAAACTTTCGAGAAAAGATTTGACATTTGTCAGCGGAGGTGTTATTATTCCGGACAACAACTGCTGTGGATCCTGGTGTCTAGGCAGCTGGGTACCATGCCGCATAAAGCACTTTGAATGCCCGCCGGATGCAGACACTTCGCCACCATCATGGTATGACGGGAACTGCCCAATTATTTAAATTATATTCCCCCTGAAATATTGGGGGAAATTTTACTACATAACAATGAAAGAAGACGTTTTAGACAATATTGAACTCCGCTCAGAAAGCGTACAGGATATTCTTACCCAGCCGCCGCATTGGATGATCCGCTGGGGAAATACGGTGATATTTATTATCCTGCTATTGATTCTCTTAATGAGCTACATTATAAAATATCCCGAATTTGTACCGGCTCCTATTATTGTGACTTCTCAGAACCCTCCTGAGAAAATAGAAGCACGAACCAGCTCTAAAATTGAAAAAATATTCATAAAAGACCACCAGGAAGTTAAAAAGAATGATGTTCTGATGGTGATGCAGTCTGCAGCCAACTATAAGGATATTTTAGAGCTTAAAAAACTGGTAGACTCCATCACTCCCGATCAATTATACTCCTTCCCTATTGCCCAGGCTTCAAGATTTAAGCTCGGTGAATTACAGGGTGAGTACAACAGTTTTGCAAAAGCATTTCAGGACGAAGCCCTTTTTACAAGATTACAGCCATACGCTCCCGAAAATCTGGCGGCCAATCAGAGTATTTCAGAATATAAAGTAAGAATTGCCACATTAAAACAGCAGAAAAACCTGGAATCTATAAAGTATGATCTGACTAAGAAAAATTTCAACAGATCTCAGGAACTATTTAATCAGGGTGTTATCTCTGCTATGGAACTTGAAAACGAAAAAATCAAATATCTTCAGGCTCAGCAAAATCTTGAGAATATTAAAATTTCCATATCACAAATGGATGAAGGGATCTCCAACCTGAATAAAACCAAAAGCGGAACTGCCATTAACACAGAAAAAGACAGAATTACCTATTCGTCACAAACCCTGCAGCTTCTTGAACAGCTGCGAAAATCTTTGAAACAGTGGGAGCTGAACTATCTGGTGATCTCATCCACAGACGGCGTTGCCAGTTTTCAGCAGTTTTTCGGCGAGAATCAATTCGTAAAGGTAGGTGAACCCATCCTTTCTATTCTCCCTAAAAATAAAGAGCAGTTGGTTGGCAGAATGTCCGTACCTACAACAAACTCAGGAAAAATAACTCCGGGTGAAAAAGTTCTGATTAAACTGGATAACTACAGATTCCAGGAGTACGGTATCATCGAAGGAAAAGTACAGAACATCTCCCTAATTCCTGATGATAAAGGAAACTACTATGTAGATGTGATCTTGCCAAAAGGATTAAAAACGAGCTACAACAAGACACTTACATTCGATAAAGAGCTTAGAGGCAGTGCAGAGATTGTCACACAGGATCTGCGACTGATTGAAAGATTCTTCTATCAGATCAGAAAGCTGCTCGGATATCAGGTTTGATAAGCTTTTAAAAAACATTAAAACCGTTTTACAGATGCGTAAGACGGTTTTTTTATTCTTTATTTTTAAGATGGCCACTTCTATGATCCTATTTTCCGGAAACGCAATATACTTTTCCTTTTTATACAGGCCATTACAGCCATAATTCAGCGAAACAAAGGATTTTCCTATTACTGACAATAAGATCATCAAAAAAAGACAGCAAAAAGGCGAATATAAAAGAGATAATAACGTCAGACGAATAAATGATCTCAGTACTAACGCTGAAAAGTATAATTATTCCCTTAATACTCCATCAGAAGACCTAAATTATTAAAAATAAAATTGAGTTGAAAGAATTAAAGAGTAAAGTATTAATTCTTTTAAAAGTAAAAACCGCAATCATTGGTGTAATGTTTGCGGTTTATTGTAGCGAAGACGGGAATTGAACCCGTGACCTCAGGGTTATGAATCCTGCGCTCTAACCAACTGAGCTACCTCGCCGTTTTGGTGGTGCAAATATAGAAAATATTTCTTTACCTCCAAAATTATTTTACCTTAAAATATTCTAAAACATCTCCAACATGATCTGGTTTGCTGATTATCTTATTGTTAGCATCTAAAATAAAATACGTCGGAGTTGCATGAATATTATACAAATCTGTGTAACTGCTGTTCCATCCTCTCAATTCGGAATCATTCACCCAGGGAAATGCAGCGATTTTTTGGGTATATGAATTCTTATCCACATCCAAAGACAGTCCTACAATCTGGATATTTTTTGATTTCAGGTCATTGTATTTTTCCAGAAGTTTCGGAAGTTCACTTTCGCAGTGTGAACATGTGGACGACCAGAAGACAACGACCTTTTTATCTGCTTTAATATCGTGTAATGATTTGGCAGTGGTATTAACAGGTGACTGGAACTTATAATTAGGGAAAACCGCCCCCATTTCAATATTGGCGTTCGATTTCAACGTAGAAGCAAGTCTATCGTTAATGGTACACTTAAGATTTTTGGCAAGAGACAGATATTTACTCTTATATTCATCCATCTGATAGACATCAAAAATATCAATCAATTCTGACAATACAGTCTGCCCTCTTGGAGTTTCTACTTTTAAACGATCCAATAACTTATCAACAGACGCCGTAACGTTTGTATTCCCTCCTGAATTCAGATAAGCTACCAACAAAGGTCTTAATAATGATGAGCTTTCAAGCATATCACCGGATTTGTCCAGAAAGTTGATTATTTCTTCCTGATCTACTTTTTTCACGGAATCAGGAGAGTTGGAAAGAAACTTGCTGTAATTCGTATTGTAATAAGCAATAAACGGGTGTTGCGCTGCATCAATAGAGCTTGATGCACCGGAAAGCCTGTCAATTTCTGTTTTCAGCGCTTTTCCAAAGTCGGTATTATCTTTATAATATTCTTTAATCTGTGCTAAAGCCGGTAAAATAAGCTCTTTCTTTTGTGAACCCTCCTGTTGTTTACTCATCAGATTATTGGCTTCATCCAGATAGATAACATCCTTCACTTTATTATTCTGAATATCCAGTTTAAAGTTGACATTTTTATTTTCAGAAATAAAGCTTACGGTATTATTGGAGCCAGGGAAATAGACTTTCATCATCCCCATATAATGGCCCGGATATTTAAAAGTCCACGTACTATTCTTACTCTGTTCTTTAGTAACAATAATATCTTTCGATCCGTTTAATGTATATAAAATAGCGTCCTGATCTTTAAAATCTGCCGGAGTCTGAATTGTAACAGTAAATTGAGCCTGCAGAGCAAATGCAGTTAAAACTGCAGATAGCATATAAATTTTTTTCATATAGTAAAAATAAAAAAACTCCCTGACTAATCAGAGAGTTTAATATTATTTTAATAAAATTTTATGCTTTTACGCTCTTGTACTTTTTTGTAAAGTAAACAATAAATCCAATTGCTACGATACCAAGTACATATACATACATATCAATTGGTGAGGCAGGTGACCCGGTACCATTTCCTCCGTTTCCTCCTCCTCCCGGGATTGCTGGTTGTGGTGGAGCGGCATTTGCTAAAGATACAGCAAACAGGAAAAACGCCAGAACTAGTTTATTAATAGTTTTCATGTGGTTTATTTTAAGATTTTAGTATTAACAGTTTCTCCCTTATCAGAAACGATTTTTACAACATATGAATTTTTAACTGAGCCATCAAGCTCGATTACAAAATCTCGGGATGTTTCAACCGCTTTTTTAGAGATTACCAGTTTACCGCTCATATCATAAACTTGAATGTCCGCTTTTTTCCATTTTGGATCAAATCTAACAATGTAATTTGTAACTGATGGATCGTAAACAACAAGTGTTCTTGAAACACTAGGAGCTGTTTTATCTACAGCCAAAGTAATATTACTTGGCTCACCATAATACAAGTTAGCTTCTTCATTTGTTACGGCTACAACATCTCCTTGTTTAGCCTGTACTAAATTTCCATTTTCCGCTTTATAGTAGAAACCAATTCCTGAAGATAACTGGTGTGTTCCAGCAGGAATAAGTTCTGCATTTTCTCTGATCTCGAACTTATAAGATTTAACCTGATCAAGTTTATAGTTAACTAACTTAACATTTTTACCTTGGAAGTTACTCTCATTAGCTTCGTTAATATATAACCAATAATTAGTATAATTGTTATCATACCCACCATTCAATGCTTCTTCATAAGTACCAATGATTCTGGTACCCGCTGAAGCCTGAACTGTTGTTGATGTAGAAACCTGGTGTCCTGTTGTAAATGATGGAGAAACCACATAATATGTTCTGGAAATCTCTTTTCCATTAGCATCAAGACCGATTACCCCAAGCTGTTTCACTGTACTGTTTGTACCTTTACCAGCCATTCTGGCTGCATTTACACCATTAGGAGTACCTGCTGCTCTTGCTGTTGATTTGAATCTTCTCAGTGTATTAAAATCTAAGGTCTGAGCTGTATTGTCTCTTAACTTTATTTTAAATGACTGCATAGGTTTCATTACTACATTATCAACATCTCCAACAGCTGGAGCAACACCATCACCTGTAGTAACAAAAGTAACTACCTGAGCACCTGTAGCATAAGTAGAACCACCAGGAAGTGTAACAACAGTACCCGGGTTATATTCAATACCCCAGATATTTTTTACAGCATTTCCGTCTGATCCGGTAACACTTTCAGTATATCCGATATTAGATAAATCTAAATTGGTAAGGAAGGGATTACCAAACTGATACCAGTTTTGCCCAAATGTTCCAGCCCATGCGCTTGTAGTAAACTCAAAACTGTCATCTAAATAAGTGTTGTATTTTTCGTTGTAAGAATTCACAGCGTTACCACCAACTCCGAATACGACATTAGAAGGTCCCAAATTAGATTTTCCTCCATTCTGCAATGTTACAGTTCCAGCTAACGGAGCATATGGTTTCCCGTTAATATTGAATACTGTTCCGGTTGCAGGTGCGCTTGGATTCCAATCATTATTGGTAACTTTCAGCATATAATATCCCGGACCATCAGTAGTTGTAGTTGCTAAATTTGTAAAATGTGCAGAAACTGCATTAGCGTTGTCCCACTTAAGAATTGGATTGCTGTATCTCCCCGTATTGAAAGTCTTACCAACTTCAGTAGATAATGAGCTTAAAGCTTTACCATAGAAAGGCAAAGCAACTTGTTGGAAATAATTACCACTACCATTACTTGTAGTTCTGTACTCTTTGGTTACAATACCCGTAATGTTGGACTGGGATAGCCCATCGATGTACAGCTGGCCATACGTGGAAGTAGCAAAAGAAGCAGGGGTATTCAGTCTTAAGATGATATTTCCACCGTCAGTTTTATCACCTGTTCCGGCAGCATTAATTGTCTTAAAAGCATCTGTACCAGATCCTACAACCATAATATTTCCATGCACGTCCAAAAGGCCATTACCCTTTGTTTGTACACCTCCACCGCTATAAACTAGGGTGCCTTCGCTCACATACATATTAGCATTAGTGTCAACATGACATAGTATCTGCGCCTGAACAGAATAACTAATTGCTAAAAGACCTATAGCAAATAAACTTTTTCTCATTGTATAAATTATTTGTGTGTTAATACAATCTTCACCCGCAAAGGTATTATTATTTTTCTTAAAAAAAAAATTTTTTATCTATTAATCAAAACATTATCTTCATTTAAGATGATATCTTTCTCCTCTCCTATTGAAAACATATAGTCTTCTAGAACTTTTTCGGTGGTCCCTCTAAGACCTCTTGCACCTAGTCCTTTTTCAATAGTTTCTTCTACGATTTTTTCAATGGCTCCGTCTGTAATAACCAAATTTGTGCCATCCATTTTGAAAAGTTCCACAAATTGATTCACGATAGAGTTTTTAGGTTCCTTCATGATTCTTACCAGAGTCTCTTTGGTGAGTTTATCGAGGTAAGTGATGATTGGAAATCTTCCTAAAAGTTCGGGAATTAATCCGAAAGTACGAAGATCAATTGCATTAATATTTGTTAATATATATTCGTCTTCGTCAGTTTTATTGATTTTTTCAGAGCTGAACCCGATGGCCTGCTTGTTCATTCTCCTTTCGATGATTTCTTTAATTCCGTCAAAAGCTCCTCCTGCAATAAATAAGATGTTCTGGGTATTTACCTGAATATATTTCTGATCCGGGTGCTTTCTTCCTCCCTGCGGCGGAACATTCACAATACTTCCTTCCAGTAGTTTCAGCAATCCCTGCTGTACTCCTTCTCCGGAAACGTCTCTTGTAATACTTGGGTTGTCTGATTTTCTGGCAATTTTATCAATCTCATCAATGAAAACGATTCCTTTTTCAGCCTTTTCCACATCATAATCTGCCACCATAAGAAGTCTTGAAAGGATACTTTCAACATCTTCTCCTACATATCCGGCTTCTGTTAAAATGGTAGCATCTACGATACAGAAAGGGACATTAAGTTCTCTGGCAATCGTTTTTGCCAGAAGGGTTTTACCTGTTCCGGTTTCCCCTATCATGATAATGTTTGATTTTTCAAGCTCCACCTCCCTGTTTTCGTCCTGAGCATGAAGCAACCTTTTATAATGATTATATACAGCAATTGAAAGCTGCTTTTTTGCCTGATCCTGTCCAATTACATACTGATCAAGGAATTCTTTGATCTCTTTTGGTTTTTTAAGCTCATCCATGCTGTCTGCAGGTGAATATCCTGTTTTGGATGCACCATCTTTTACAATTGCATGTGCCTGCTCTATACAATTTTCACAAATAAAACCATTCTGCCCGGAAATCAGCATCTGTACTTCATTTCTTTTTCTGCCGCAGAAAGAACATTGGTTTGAGTTCATATGATATAATATATATGTATATGTTAAAGAAAATCGTAAAAAATTACTTTTTTACGATTTTCTGGTTGTTAAGAATTAATAATTGAGTGTTGAATCTCTGTATATTCTTCGTTCGTTAATTTTAATCTTTCATTTCTGAAATTCATGTCTTCCATCTTATTTAAAGGAATCAGATGGATGTGTGCATGAGGAACTTCAAGTCCCACCACCGCTACTCCTACTCTCACACATGGAACTGCAGTTTTGATCTTCTTGGCTACCTCTTGGGCAAATCCCCAAAGGTTTTTGTATTCTTCACTTTCAAGATCAAAAATCAGATCCACTTCTTTTTTAGGTACAACTAAAGTATGTCCCTTCACCAAAGGCATTGCGTCTAAGAATGCAATAAAGTTTTCATTTTCGGCAATCTTATAAGAGGGAATTTCGCCATTAATGATTTTCGTGAATATAGTGCTCATTTTATCAGAAGTTTGGGTTAGATAATTAGAAGTTTAGAAATAGAAAGGGATATCAGACTATAAAGAAATGTCTAATACTTCGAAAGACAGTTTGTTTCCGTTAGGTAAAGTAATTTCAGCAGTTTCACCAATAGCTTTTCCCAACAGACCTTTTGCGATAGGGGTGTTCACAGAAATCTTCCCTGTCTTCAGGTCGCTTTCATTATCCGGTACCAATGTAAATACCTGCTCCTGCTTGGTAGCATTATTTTTAAGTTTCACTGTTGTTAAGATTGAAACTTTTGAAGTATCTAATTGGCTTTCGTCTATAATTTTAGAAGTAGAAATAACATCTTTCAGCTTGGAAATTCTCATTTCAAGCATCCCCTGAGCCTCTTTAGCCGCATCATATTCTGCATTTTCCGATAAATCTCCTTTATCTCTTGCTTCTGCGATCTGCTGAGTAATTTTTGGTCTCTCTACAGTTTCCAACTGTTCCAGCTCAGCTTTCATTTTCTCTAGGCCCTCCTTAGTTACATAGCTTGCCATAATTTTCAAAATTTAGTTTTAGTATAAAAAAATAATCCGACATTTGCCGGACAATGTTTTCGTGTTGTAATCGTTTAATTTTTACAAATATATAAAAATTTAAATTGAAATGAAAAAAACTTTTTCAATCTTATCTATTTTCATTTTATTGATTTTCAGTAATTTAACCATAAACTCATGTGGAAGCAGAGAAGATACCGTAACCTGCTTTCCCAATGTTCCCATCAATGTATCGCTTAATTTAAACCTGCCTGCTTACTACGTTTTGAACAATATCAACGGCTGGATTTATGTGAACGAACAACAATCGGGAACCAGAGGATTGATTATTGTCCGGACAGCCAACGGATTTAAAGTGTATGACAGAAATGCTCCGCATATATGTCCTGGTAACAATACAACTCTTGAGGTAAAGGATAATATTGCCATTATATGTCCTGAGGATAATACAAGATGGATTTTAAGTACCGGGCAGCCGGAATCAGGTGCAAAAACATCTCTGCCGCCTAAAACTTATCCTTACAGTTACGATGCAGCAAGTAAAACCTTAAATGTTTATTATTAAAACTATAAGATGAAGATCGTTATACAAAGAGTCTCCGAAGCCAGCGTACAAGTAGACGGAAAAATTGTGGGTGAAATCGGGAAAGGACTGATGCTGCTGACAGGTATCGATGAAAATGATGAAAAAGCTGATGCAGACTGGCTTGTACAGAAGGTTTTAAACCTTAGAATCTTTGGTGATGAAGATGACAAGCTTAATCTGTCTGTGAAGGATATTTCAGGAGAAATTCTTTGCATCAGCCAGTTTACATTAATTGCAGATTATAAAAAAGGCAACAGACCTTCTTTCATAAAGGCTGCAAAACCGGATAAAGCTGTACCGCTTTTTGATTATTTTAAGGAAGAAATAGCTAAATCGGGATTAAAAACCGAAAGCGGAATCTTTGGGGCCGATATGAAAGTATCCCTGATCAATGACGGGCCGGTAACCATTGTAATGGATTCTATTACTAAAAGTTAAACAGAAAAAGACAAAAGTTCTATATAACACAATCCGTTTCAATACATTGAGACGGATTTTTTTTTGATACACGGGTACTCAATAGTCCTTTTTAAACCTGGCAGGTTTATTTTTTGTAAGCAAAGAAATCCTTTATACAAAAGGCAGGGCTCAAAATGCAAAAAATAAATTCACAAAAACGTGATTTGTTTTTATTTTATTATTATTTTTGGTATAAATCAAAACTGATTTACAACCATTTAACAAAATTATATGAAAACAAAAATCAACCTTTTCGCATTGTTTGCGTTCTGTTCTACTCTGTCATTCGGGCAGGACAGTGAGCCCAAAATGGCTACTGAACAAAGTTCAATTATTTATGTTTGCTTTTCAAAAGGCATCAATTCAGAAAAAACAGCCTTCAGCAGAAACGCTGATCTGGAAAGATTTTCAAGAGAAAATCACATCGCATTCAAGTATGATCTGGACTTCACGGACAGCAAACTTGATGAAATGACCAGAAACAGCAGGGCCATCGGAAATTCCACAGAATCTGTGGAAAAACTGAAAAGAATTTATAAGGCTGATATTCCTCTGCAAAATAAAGAAGCCTCAGAAAAAATCATCCATGCTCTGGAGAGATTTCCTGAAATAGAATATGTTTCCGTAATGAGTGCCGAACCTATCGAACCACCTTTGGTAAATGCTTTTGTGGCAACCCCTGATCTGGAAAGCCTGCAGACCTACCTGAATGACAATCCGGGAATCAACGCCAAATATGCATGGTCCCGAGGAATCACAGGACAGAATATCCGTGTGCGGGATGTAGAATATGGTTTCTATAAAACTCACGAGATGCTATCTAATCAAAACTCCATACAACTGGAACCGGGATATTCTCCGAATGCCGGGCTGGCCAATAATAATTACCGTGATCACGGAACGGCAGTAGTAAGTATTTTAGGTTCTGTAAAAGATAATATTGGTCTTACTGGAGCAGCCTACAATGCTTCTGAAATAAAAGGATATATGGAATGGACAACAGTAGGTTATAACAGAGCTTCTGCCGTGAGCAGATCCATCAATGCTTCTCAGGCGGGCGATATTATTTTATATGAAATGCAGACTGGCGGAAAAGACGGACAATATTGTCCTGCCGAATATGATAAAGTAATCTGGGATCTTACCAAAGCTGCTACTGATTCAGGAATCATTATTATCGCAGCGGCAGGTAACGGGAATCAGAACCTGGATGACCCTTTTTATGCTACCTATCTTGCAAGAGGAAACAGCGGAGCTATCATTGTAGGAGCAGGATCTCCCAATACAACCCATTCAAAATTAAGTTTCAGTACTTATGGAAACAGAGTGGATGTACAGGGCTGGGGAAGCAGTGTGATGGCAGCAGGTTATGGATCTTATGCGAAATATGACAATGATAATAACAGAACCTATAATTATTTCAGCGGTACCAGTTCTGCTACGCCGGTGGTATCTTCTGCGGCAATTTTGATCCAGTCTTACTATCGTCAGACTACAGGTCAGTACTTAACCCCTTCAGCGATGAAAAACCTTTTAATTTCAACGGGGATTCCTCAGGGAGGAACTGTGACCGGCCAAAAGATCGGGCCTCTTCCCAATGTGAAGAATGCGATTCTTCAGCTGGAAAGTAAATTGGCAACCCCTGTTACAGCTTTACCGGCATTGGAAGTTAAAATCTACCCTAACCCGTCCAGCAGCTCTATCGCTATTCAAAGCAAGGAAAATAAAAAACTGGATGTAGAGATTATTAATCTTCAGGGTCGTACGGTTATCAAAAATTCAGTTGTACCAAATGAAAAAATTGATATTTCACAATTACCTACAGGTCAGTACATTATTAATATTAATGAAGGACAGAGAAGGGTTGTTGAGAAATTAACAAAACTCTAAAATAAGATTTTATATACATTTTACTTCACATTAAACCCTCTTACAGAATACTGCAAGAGGGTTTTTAGATAGTATTTTTTATGCACTTATTGGGCAGGAACACTGCTGAAATTCAGCGCTACTTTGATGTTCATATCTGAAGAGGTCTGATTTTTCAGCTCGTACACTGTTCTTACTGTTAAACCAGAACTTTTTACAATTTCATCCAGAAATCCGGTATCATTAAGATCAAGATTTAAGCTGGAAGAATTGGTGGAAATATTGGAGCGCGAAGCGATGAGTCTTTCTCCTGTTCCGTTGGATGAAACGTATATTTTCACAGTTTTGAAAGCACTCAGATTTCCTCCTGAAGGAGAAGCTACAGAGATTTTCGCATCAGAAATTCTTACGTCTTTAATCTTTGCATTGTTATTTCCTCCGAACCAGGTCTGTACATTGGTAGCTGTTGCAGTGGAAGAAACTTCTTTATCTGCAGGAACTCCCGTAGACACCAAAACATTCGTTGTGTATGGAAATGTATTCTGAACCAGCGACTGTACGGTTCCGCAACTTACGAGTACAGCTGAAGCGGCCATTGCTGTTAGAACTATATTTTTCATAATTTTTAAATTTTAAACTTAAAGGTTAGTTTGCAGAAATTGTACCAAATTGATTGAATTTTATTCCACCGCTACCGTAAAACTTCCTTTTGTATTTCCGGAAGCCATATTACTTTTTCCGATAATCAGCCATACTTCACCTTTTCCGGGAGTATCATAGGTGATTTCTCTTCCGAAAGGCCCGTCATAATTTCCGTTTGGAAGTCTGATCTGATTGAACCGGATATTGAAGTCCTTTTCTTTGGTAGAAATTTTTGCTTTGATGGTCGGGCGGTCGTAGTGGGTCAGTTTTAAAATAAAATCCTGATCATCTTTTGTAAATTCTTCCCCAATGGTAAAAGGCAGCTGATTAGCATCCGCCGTTCTTATGATCTGTCCGTCTTTTTCATTTCTCATTACCCCTTTTCGCAGAACTTCCTTAGTGGCCGGAGCATTGTTAATAATGGAGTCTTTCTTTCTTAATGCTGCAGAATCTGTTTTTACCACAGAATCCGGCATTTCTTTTACCACTGTAGAATCCTTCTCCGGAACGTTTGTCACAGCTGGATCTTTTTTACAGGCAACAATAATCAAAGGAATTAACAATAAGCTTTTTTTCATAATAATTATTTTAAGAATGGATCAACATTAATTATGCTGAGCTCATTTAAATGCTAAAACTGTTCCAATCCGTTTAATGATTTGCTTCCCGGCCGCAATTCTTTTTCTTCACTGATGCCCGACCATTTAAATGTAAAGTACATAAAGTTGAGCATAATTCCCATCAAAAGAGTAACACCCCATGTTTTGGTATATTCCATCGGATAAATAAATCTCACTACAATATCAGAGAACAGGCCGAAAGGATTATTAAGTACATCCCAGCTGTTCCATCTCAGAAAACGGCCAAGATAAACTCCAAAGCTGCTCATGAAAAGAAAAAATACAATAATTCCATTGATACTATTTTTTTTCCCGTAATAAGAAAGTTTTTTTTCAATATCATTAAGGCTAATAAATCCGCAGATCAGTCCGGTCCATGCAAAAGAAAGAATCACAATGAGATCATACCAGATCGGGATTGAATTTCTTGCTTTGAGATGAAAAAGATCTGTCAGGATGTAGGGAGAATTGGGAAAGAACAAAATCCAGATTATAATAATAAAGACCAGCGAGATTTTACTTCTGATATTAAAAGCAAGAACAAAAGAACTTAATAATAAAGGAATCCACGCCAGAAAGAGGTTCCAGTTGAGAAACAAAAACACTTTTGTATCACTGATATAGTATCTGAAAGCAGAAAGACTGAAACAGAATATGGTCATCATTATCAACAATACATTAATTTTAAATCTTGAGGGTTCTACAAAGTTTTTCATGATCTTTTATTTTATAGTCTGATAATATAAAATCTTTGAAAGAAAGTTTTTGGATGTTTTGTTTTTCACCTTATCCTGCAAGATCTTTTTAAGTTTCTGATCATTTTTTTCATCTGCATATTTCAGGAGTGCTTTTTCACTGAAGTTGATAGACGTTACATGATAGTTGACCGCAAAATCCTTTCGTTTCATATTCTGGGAAGTAATAAAACCACCCCAGTTGAAGTAACTGCACACAAGGACAGTTCCATAAAAATACCAGATCATTGTATTAACAAGGAAAATATTTCTTTTTTGCTTTTGAATTTTAACATAAGTCAGAACAAGGCCGATCAGTGATAAAAGCAGGAAAGCAAATACACCTAGTCTTTTATAGGTAAATGCATAATAAACAATATACTCATAATTTTTAAGGGCTGCGGAAATAACAAGAACAGCATTAAGGAAAATCCATATTTTGGCTAATACTTTCAGTGAACCTGCTTTTGGATCAAAATTAAATCCTGATTTAAAATAAAACATAATCACAAGAATTGCCATGACAATAGACATAATAACGGCGTTTACTCTCTCATGGGTTTCTTCTGAAAGCTGAACAGGTGTTTTTACAGCTTCATAAAACTGTTCATAATTATAGGTAATAATAAAGAATACCAATAAAACATTCAGCAAGACAAAAGAAATAATTCCGCTTATTCTTTCTGCATCAAGATCAAGAAAGGAATAAGTAGCTTCGGGAATCCGGGATTCTTTGCGGAACTCGTTATCCAGAACATGATTGTTTTTATAGATCAACTTTTCCACTGCATAATTCCAGTAATTAAAGGCAATAAAGAATCCCAGCACAGAGAGACAGAATACCTGCCATAGATTAATATCCAGCTCATAATCTGTGAAAAGGGCTGCAAAATGGTCGCTTCCTGCAGAATATATTCCAAAGAAAACGGAAACCAGCACCAGCGGGATCAAGATAAAAGCGAATGTCTTTTGCCATAATCCTGGAATATTCTTCTTAGGCAGCCATTCATCAAAGCTGAAAAAACGGCAGAATGAAGTACAGCAGTTTATGATAAAAACCGGAATTAAAAAGAGAATCTTCAACCTCTTGTTCTTCGATTTATATCCCAGCAAAAGCAGTGAGCTTACCACCGCAATAAAGGATGGAAAATCTCCGAACCAGGCAAATGCAATACTGGACAGGATACTTGTTCCAAAAAGTGCATGCAATGTTCTTGTTTTATTCTTTTCCGGTGTTTTAAAAAGTGTTAATACGGCATAGACAATTCCAAGAATTCCAAGGTTCAGCCCTACGTCCTGATCATAAAAGACGATGACAAAGAGAAGGGCTGTAAGAAATATATAATGATGTGTTTTCATGAGGTTAATTATTTAAAAGATTGAAAGAATTGAAAGATTTAATGTGGCCAGGTATTGAGATTATCAAAAATTAAGAATAGAGTGAGATAGAGAAAAGTAATAGGAATATTAAGCAGCAATAGAAGAACAGAATTTCCGTTTCTCTTCTTTTCGGAAATATCACTCAGGTATTCCATCAGCTCATATAAAGTGATTAACAGATTCACTACAGCCGCAATCACCACATAGTAAAATCCGAGTATCACGAGAAATTCAGCTCTTGTGATCCAAAATAAAAGCAGCAAGGAGGTACCCAGCAAAAAGGAGATTAAAAATGTTTTTTTTCCCAGCGCACTGAATTTTATTTTTCCCATCATCTTTAGTTTTTAATGAAGAACTACTGTTTCTTTCTGTTGAATAAAGTCTTTCACATGTTCATAATTCTGCCATAGCAATTCTTCAAAATCCCAGTGATGAAAGGTTCTCATATTTTGTCCCTTTTTATACGCTTTGATATAAATTTTCACATACTCCGGCAGGATAATTGTTCCTAATACGATTGCAGCCAGTAGATGTGCATTGAGTTTACCGTTACCAAGGAGCAGATACTGCATGGCAATTTCATCTTCAAAGTTGGTTCCACAGCCGGTAATCAGGTGGTGAACATCATGATTTTCCATTTTGGGGATCATCGAAAAACCGTGTTTTCTATAAAATTCTCCCAATTTTCGGCCTAAAGAATCTTCCCGAAATTCCAACAGTTGTTTTTCATTGAACTGCCACTGCCTTTTTTTCTTTTTGAAATATTTTCTGTATAGTTTTTGAGTTTTATCATACACAAAAAGCAGAAACTGAACACGTATTTTTTTCATAGTGAATTAATTAAAAATAACAAGATTGCATCCTATTATGGTATAAAGTATAGCTATGGGTATATTGATCAGAATTAACCCCGCCGACTGTAAACAGGCTTTACTTGCAGACCGGTCTGCAGCAGCATATATCAACAAAACTGATAGGACAATAATATTGAATATAGTTCCATAAGTAATCAGTAGAAATCCTGAGTCTGCAAACCAATATTCTTTTGTTAGAATGTACCCGAAAAGACAGGTATTTCCGGCTAAAAAGAATAATCCGAATATGAATCTTCCGAAGTATATAATTTTTTGATCTTTCATTATTTCAAGGTTTAATAAATAAAAAAGGTTGATCAGCTTCCAGCAAACGGACTTCCGAAGATTCCTACTGCTAATTCGCCCCAGATCAGTACCAGAGTCAGCAAAATGAAAATGCAGATCATCATTCTCTGATTTTGCTTTTTGATTTTATTTCTAACCATATTGATCAGAAAAGCGGTTGTAAAAAGCAAAGCTCCTGCAATAAGAAAATCTGCTCCTGACCAGTTCACTTCCTTAGAAAATAGATTGCCAACCAAGGGAATACAGAGTATAGCCAATGGAAGGGCATAAATGGCGATTGTTTTTTGTTTCTGTGTCATCATTTTATCTAATTTAAACATATAAAGTACTTTGTAATTCAAAGTTAATTTTCAAAAAAATATAGGACTATCGCCCCAATAATTTTTCCAGTGCATCTAAATGCTCATTAAACGCCTGCCTTCCGCTCTGTGTAACACGATAAGACGTTTTAGGTTTCTTCCCGACAAATTCCTTCTTTACTTCGATATAGCCTGCTTTTTCCAGCGCATTGCTATGGCTGGCAAGATTTCCGTCTGTAATTTCGAGCAGGCTTTTCATTTCAGAAAAATCAACCCAGTCGTTAACCATAAGAACGGACATTATCCCCAGTCTTACACGGCTTTCGAATTCTTTATTGAGCTGATTTATTTTGATCATTTTACTTTATCTTTATTCTGAAACACTGCTAAAATGCAATATGCTTGATTATTATTCCGATTTTCACTACTCAATAGCAAAACCACATCTCATTCATTATTTATACTTCTTATGCATGATCAATCCATACACAATATGCAGAACACCAAAACCAATGGCCCAGAACAGCAATCCCCATCCTAAAAAGAACAAAGAAATAAGTCCCAAAATAATCTCAAGATATCCTAAATACTTTACATCCGTTAATGTATATCGTTCTGCGGCTACCAGAGCCAATCCATAAAAAATAAGCGTAGCCGGAGCAATGAAAACAAAAAGATGATGATAAAGAAGCGCAAGGCAAAAGACACCACCTGCTGCCAAAGGCACTGCAAAGGTAACCAAAAGTCTCTTTGTTGTAGCATCCCAGATCTTCAAACCTTTCTTTTTACTTTTATGAGCTGTAAAAAGATAACCGCTGAGGATTGCAATTACCAGAATAACAATACCAATCAGGACAAGCTCTTTAACCAAGGCAGGTCCCAGAATATTTCTGTCCCCATCAAAATAACTGATTCCTTCCCTCTGAAAAACGCAGTACACATATACAGCACCGATAATAGCCGTTAAACCCGCAACAACTCCTGATAAACCACTTAGCGAAATAAATCTGGAGGACCGCTCCATCATAGAACGGATATGCGATAAGTCTTCGTGATAGTTTTTTGAATCCATAAAAAGAACTTTGAATTACAAAGTTATGATTTATTTTCAATCTTCCAAGTTTTTTTTAAAATTCTGGAAATAATTCTCATAACGATATATTAATTGTTTTATAAGCAGCGGAAAAGCTAAAACTTGTATCCTGACATATAATAATGCACAAAAAATCCGTAAAAACAAAAATTTCTACGGATAGCTTTTGGATTAAAATCCTTTATTTTTATACCTTATTTAGCCCTTAACCTTTCTTTAATAGACTCAATATTTTTCTTTGCAGAATCTTCAAGAATAAGACTTGCACTCATGTGAATTCTTGCCGGCATCAATTCATTGAAATGATCTGTTCCTTCCCATGAAACTTTTTTAATTAATGCTAAAGCATCACTGCTTCTGGATGCTAAAGTCTGCAAAAATTTCTCCAGCTTTTCATCCATTTCTTCAATAGTATCTGAAACCGAATGATAAATATTATGCTGTTCAGCCCATTCAGCAGATCTGAAGTCTGCATCAATGGCCATAGCGGAGAATTGTGACTTACCTATTTTTCTTTCAACATAAGGGCCAATTACAAAAGGGCCTATTCCAAGATTGATTTCTGTAAGTGCAAGAGCTGAGTCTTTAGTAGCAAAACAATAATCTGCCCCGCAGGCAATCCCTACTCCTCCGCCGGTAGTTTTTCCCTGTACTCTTACCACAACAATTTTCCCACAGTTTCTCATTGCATTTAAAACTTTGGCAAAACCTCCGAAAAATTGTGTGGAAGCTTCAAGTTCCTCAATGGCTAAGAGCTCGTCAAAACTTGCTCCTGCACAGAAAGCCTTCTCACCGGCACTTTTCACTAAAATAGCTTTCACTTCTTCTTTTGCCCCTTCTTCAAGGATAGTTTCTGCCAGTTTTTCCAAAATTGCTCCTGGAAGAGAATTACTTTTAGGTGTTCCGAAACTGATTTCGGCAATATTATTTTTAATTTCTGATGCTACAAATTCGCTCATTTTTATTTTTATTGGATTCTTACAAAAATACGAAATACAGCTCGTTCAGAGAAACTTAAAGTATAAATTTTCTTTTCCGAATCCGCAAAATTCAAGACATTATTACGTAGAAATACGGAGTTTTTAATTTGGTATTTTCTACTCTAGTACCTGCCTTTTATTAATTGTTCCTTTGAACTAAGAATTAATAACCAAAAGGCGGAATCTGAAAAGCCTGTAAAAAGAGTAAGAAATCTAAAAAACTAAAAACATATTATCATGGACGAGTACATTGGAATCGTAAAATTATTTGCAGGAAATTTCGCACCTAGAGGCTGGATGTTTTGTGATGGAAGTTTAATAAGCATCTCAAGAAATTCTGCTTTATTTTCTATTTTAGGAACAACGTACGGTGGAGACGGTATCACTACTTTTGCCCTGCCTAACTTAAAAGGACGTATGGCTTTGGGAGCAGGGAATGTAAACTCCGGCGAAAGTTATCCTTTGGGAATCGTATCCGGTACAACACAAAATACTCTTTTATCATCGAACCTCCCAAGTATAGGAGCCGGATTTCAGCTTAAAGTAGCGAATAAGAATGCCAATTCATCTACTCCTACAGCTACCTCAACAATTGCCATTTCAGGAACGCAAGTGGGAAGAGATTTCAATGCAGTACCGAGTTTCGTGAATGATGCCAACCCTGATACAACTATCAATCCGTTAAGTATTTCTTATACAGGACAAGGCTTACCGCTGAATAATATGCCTCCTTACCTAGGCTTAAATTATATCATTTGTGTTGAAGGTATTTATCCGCCAAGGGATTAATATCCACACCATCACCTAACATTTAAAACCAAACATCATGAAAAGCACTACTTTTTTAGCAATCTGTAGTCTGCTCATTTCAATTTTTTCATTCGGGCAGACCAGTACAGAACAATTTGAAACGGAATCGCACGGAAGTACAAGCTTCACCGATAATGGAGTCATATTTAATATCATTTCACATGTAAGTGTTTTTGATATTCAGGGGAATTTCCCGGGAACCGGCTGGAGTGGAACAGCAAATGATAACAGGTACATCGACAATTCGAATAACTCACAATCCCCACCGTCATTCAGCATCAAAACCACTTCCAATTTGTTTAAAGTAAACAGATTCTGGATGTATCTTTCTGCATTGAATCTGGATCTTAATGTTGCAGGAACACTAACTGTAACCGGAAAACTAAGTGGCGTAACAAAATTTACCCAAACAAAAACAACCGGATTTGCAACAAGCTTAGGCAGCACGAATGGATATACTTTGATTGATCTTACCAACTTAAATGGTCAGAATTACTCAAATATTGTGATTGACGAGTTACAAATCACAGCAAACGGAGCTTTCCGATATGTAGGCTTCGATGCCTTCACCTGGGTAAAAGACAGCAATCTGGTACTGGGGACTTCGGAAGCTAAAAGCACCAAAAAAGACCTGACTGTTTATCCTAATCCAACCAACGGACCTCTTTCTATTACAACAGAAAAAGCAAGTGAAGCTAAGATCTACAACCTGGATGGTAAAATGCTGAAAACTATTCAAACTCAAAAAGGAAATAATGAGGTTAATATTTCAGAACTTCCAAAAGGGGTTTATATTATTAAAACAGCAACAGAATCTACCAAAGTTATTAAAAACTAATATCAGAAAATTTTATAAGTTCCATATCCCACAAAGATTCTAATTCATGAATGACAAATCCCTTTTAACGAAGGGATTTTGTCATTTTCTCAAAGCTAAAATGTACTTGTCTATATAAAGCTGTTTTTCTTTTGATTTGTACTGCTGGATATATCTTGGATGCTCCAGAACGGTCATCGTCTCAAAGAGTTGGGTTTCTTTGTTTAATTGTGAAATGAATTCGGCATTCTTTTTACCCAGAACAAAAACTTCTGAGGTATCCAGATTAAGGCTGATATGCTTCTTCAAAGATTCGATCATAAAGTCTTTGACTGAATTGAAGAGTTCTTTATCATCATAATAGTTGGCATTGAGCCAGCCGTTTTTTGTTTTTCTTACAATAGCCAGCGGAAATGGAGAATTGATATAAATATCTTTATAGAAAAGATCAGTACCACCATAGTCTTCAATCATATCATACATGAAAACGGAAGAAACTTCATGGGTACGGGCAGATTTCATTTTGATTCCGCAGACATTTTCCAGTCTTTTTGTATCGGTAAACGGAACTCCAGTTACTCCCGCGCCATGGCGGCTGGGATTGATTCCGATGATGAATTTCCTCTTAGCTGAATCATCGTAGAATTTATGATAAAACTCTTCCATCACCTTCAACGTCTCAGGATTATCCAGATAAGGATTCAGGACTTGAAAATCATCAGGAAGATTTCCTGTGAAACTAAGGTTTTTGTTGAAATCTATCACATGATCCGCAAAAGTTTTATCCATGAAATCATTTTTATTGTAAAGTAACAAAATTATCCTGTTGCTCAAACCTTTTATCATCATCCTGTCAAGGTTTAAAGTCTTGAACGATAAATATTTTAAAGAAACTTTTCGCATCCGTTTTTTTATTATATTCGTTTTCAATAAGATAACACTTATTCAATTAAAACTTCTAACCTATGATTGGAATTATTATTGAGCTTATCATTTCGTGGCTTCTCCTGAGGTTCATCGCAAAAAAGGACCTTTCTGTTTTAGGATTTAAACCCAGCCAGGCAAGATTGATTAACCTGAGCATAGGTTTTCTTTTGGCAGCTGTAGTATGCAGCGTTTATCAAATCTTGACAACAGCCTTTATCAATAACAGCTGGATACTGAATAAGCCAATATCATTTTCTGCAGCATTGATGAGCTTATGGTGGATTGTAAAGTCTGTTTTGTTTGAAGAATTACTTTTCAGAGGGGCTTTGCTATATCTTGCTATTGAAAAATGGGGAACAACAAAAGCCTGCATTTTATCTGCTGTCTGCTTCGGAGTCTACCACTGGTTTTCTTATAGTGCATTCGGAAATCCTTTTCAGATGGTAATTATTTTTGTAATGACGTCTATTTTTGGGTGGATGCTCGCAGTGTCCTTTGCTAAGACAAAATCTTTGTACCTTCCTATAGGTCTTCATCTGGGCTGGAATTTGTTTAATATTCTGATATTCTCGAACGGACCGCTTGGCAAGCAGCTCCTTATAAAAGCTAATGCAAATCATCTGGAAGGAATCCCTTCATTGCTTGTTTTTTTGTTTCAGATATTCGCGTTACCCATTTTAATGTACGGATATTTTAAGTTTAAGAAAAAAATATAAAAAACTGCCAATCACGAGGAGTAGCAGCTTTGTGTATTGTTTTAAGTTAAAAAAGTCTAAGAATCCGCACAGATATAACATGCTCTGGCAATATCAGGCCATCTTCCAGGAAGACAACAGCTTCCGGGAGGACAAGGATTAAGGGTGCAAGACCAGTTTGGCCCGGCTCCTTTAAGAGATCTCAACTCATGTCTTGAAAGTTTTTTTAAGTTTCTCATAGTGGTTTGTTTTGGTGTTCTCTCCTACTCTGTATGCTTTTCGGATTTCGCCTATTAAAGTTAGTAATTTTTCAAACAAAAAACCATAACTAACTGAAATAATGAATATTTCAATTTATATAAGACTAATATTCTAAAGGCTTATAATTTCTAAAAACCTTATAAAGATCCTTATCATTTCCTGTGAATACTTTTTCTTCAATAACCTTAAACTTGCCTGTAGAATCTTTTTCTTCCACCACTATTTTATCAGAAACATCTACCCGTGCAAATTCATCCAGAGAATCTTTTTTAATTTTTAGAAATACTGTTGTGATAGAGCCTGTTAAAATTACAGAATTGATACACTTTAGTTTTGAATTAAAACTCAGGTTTGGATAATTATCTGAATTTTTGATGTGGATAAAATTTTTATTTTCCGGTTCATACACGAATAAGGTCATTACCATATTTCCTCCTCTTCCTGCGATTCCACTTTGATACGTCACATCATTAAAGCCATCATTATTAAAATCACATATCTGAACATCTAAACCTGTTACTCCATCTTTGATAAATTTAAAAGTATTTTTTAATTCCCAGGTATGAAACATAGATCCTTTACTTTCTACCCAAATATCTTTTAGATCATAAACATTCAAGGTTACAAATACATCACCATTCTTAATATGTCTAAATTTTTCAAACTCTACTTTAGTTTTGCCTTTTCTTCCCACATTCAGACTGTCAACAAATTTTTCTTCAGAATAATAGCCGTCTTTATCTTGTTTTAGATTTCCCGAACAGGAAAAAAGAAATAAAATTGAAAAAGCCCAAAAGACAATGTTAAAAAAGGTTTCTAATGATTTCATGATTAAAAATTTTCTGATTTTATTACTTATGTTAAGGTTTCAAAACTTGGCAGGAGTTATTAAAAAGTCCCTTTCGGTTTAAACCGAAAGGGATTCTAAATTTATATTTTATTTTGAATTAAATCAATCCAAATTGCTGGAAGTGGTGGGTAAAATGCTTTTTGTGCATCAGTTCCCACATTTCTTTATTCAGTTTTCCGAAAACGTAATTCATGTGCTCTGCCTGCGGGTTTTCCTTGTAGTAGATTACAAATTTCTTCAGGTTATCCATGAATGATAATTTTGCGGCTTCCAGATTTTTATGTTTTGGTTCCGGAAGTGAGCCATCCTGAGGAAGGAATGGAGCTGTAAATTCTTTCGGCATTGCTCTGTGATTGTAAAGAGAATCCTGCCATTTTTCAAGATTTTCTTCAGGAGTGAAACATTTTTCTGCTTCGGGTTCTCCAAAACTCACCAATACCGCTTGCTCCAAATGCTCAATCATCTGCTGCGGAGACATTTTTCCCCAAAGCGCAGGAGTACTTTCCGTTAATCCATTCAATATTTTCTGAATATTTTTTACATTCAGATCGATGAAAGGAGATTGTTTTGCTACCAATGTCAGGATCGTTGCTACACATACAATCTCATCTCTTTGGTTTACAACCTCAACCAGCCATTTTACAACACCGGAAGGGATATTTCTTCCTTTTACTCCTCTGTTGATTTTTTCTTTTGCTGTTAAATAAACCGTGATGGTATCTCCGGCGTATACAGGTTTGAAGAAGCTGCAGTCTTCCAATCCGTAATTAGCAATTACAGGTCCTTTTTTGCCTGAAACAAATAATCCTGCTGCTGCTGAAAGGATAAAATATCCATGAGCAACCGTCTTATCGAAAATAGTGCCTGTTAAACTTGTTGCATCTGTATGGGCATAGAAATGGTCCCATGAAACATTGGAGAAATTAACGATATCGGCATCAGTAACAGTTCTTCCTGCTGTTTCCAAAGAATCTCCTACTTCCACTTCCTCAAAATATTTCTGGAAAGGATGTTTGTCTGAGAATTTTTTCTCTGCTCCCTGCTGGTAGATCTTAGTAATAGCTTTCAACACATCCGGTGATCCCTGGATTGCTGTTTTCTGTAAGAAGAAATGAAGACCGCTAAGTCCGCCCATTTCTTCACCACCTCCCGCTCTACCAGGACCTCCGTGCATCAGTGTCGGAAGTGGAGAACCATGACCTGTGCTTTCTTTAGCGTTATCTCTGTTCAATACAAAGATTCTTCCGTGCTGAGAGGCCATTTTCCACGAAGTTTCGGCGATAAAGTTTTCGTCATGAGAAACGATAGATCCTACCAGACTTCCTTTTCCTCTTTTTGCCAGTGCAGCTGCTTCTTCAGCATCTTTATACGGCATCAATGTAGATACCGGTCCGAAAGCTTCTACATCATGAGAGATATTTTTTTCAAAAGGTTTGTCGTTCAGGAATAGTTTCGGACTCATAAATGCCCCATTTTCATAATTGGCATCTACCAGCTCGTGTTTTCCGTCATAGACAAGTTCTGTTTCTGATTTTAATAGATTTACTTTTCTTAAAACTTCTTCATACTGCTGCCTTCCCACCAAAGATCCCATTTTGGTTTCTCTGCTTAATGGGTTTCCGATTTTTGTCTGATCTAAAGCTTTAGACAAAGCATTCTGAACATCACCGATTAAATGCTCAGGAACAATAATTCTTCTGATCGCTGTACATTTCTGTCCTGCCTTCGTGGTCATTTCGTTGCGGACTTCTTTGATGAATAGATCGAATTCCGGAGTTCCCGGTTTGGCCTCTAGTCCAAGGATAGAACAATTCAACGAATCGGCTTCCATATTGAAACGAACGGCATTTCCTGCAATAGAAGGAAGTGATTTCAATTTTCTTCCCGTGTGAGCAGAACCTGTAAATAAAACAGAGTCTCCATCCTGAACATAATCAAGAATATTTCCCGGCTCTCCACAAACTAACTGAACAGCTCCTTCAGGCAATACTCCACTTTCAATCATATCCTGAAATACCGCATTGGTAAGGTAAGATCCGAAAGGAGACGGTTTTACAATAGAAGGAACACCCGCCAGCAAGGAAGTGGATAATTTTTCCAACATTCCCCACACCGGAAAGTTATAAGCGTTAATCTGTACAGAAACCCCTTCACTTGGCGTTAAGATATGGGTTCCCAAGAAAGTTCCGTTGGCAGAAATCTTCTGAGTATCGCCATCTACCCAAAATGAAGTATTGGGAAGCATTCTTTTTGCCAACCCGGAATAGGTAAAGAAAGTTCCGAAACCTCCTTCGATGTCCACCCACGAATCTATGTGGGTAGCTCCTGTTTTGTATGATAAATCATAATATTTTTTCTTTCTTTCTAACAGGTAAAGTGCTACTTTTTTCAACATTTCTCCACGATCGTAGAAAGTCATTGAAGAAAGGTTTTTATATCCTACGGTTCTTCCGTAGTCCAGAGCCTGTTCAAAATTAAGTCCTTCTGTATCGGAAACAGCTACCTGTTCTCCTGTAACGGCATTGTACAAAGGAATTCCGTTTCCGGTACCTTCTACCCATTGTCCGTAGATATAGTTTTTTAACTTTTCCATAAAATATTTAATTTATCAATGTAGAAGTGTAACAGTTTACCAATAATTGTTTGCTGTGGATTTATTGTTACATTTTTACATTGGTATATTGTTACATTTATTTTTATTTCGGTTCCTGATAAGGAAACATTTTCACCAATCCTTCATATAAACTTCTGTGAAGAATGGTTGCGTGATTGTCTGTTTCCATCATTTTATATTCCAATGTCCAGTTTTTCTTTCCTGCTTTTTTTAAAACATCATAGAAAGCTTCAGCATCTTTTACCATCACCGGATGTTCTCCTTTCCCTACAGAAACATAGACAAACTTTTTAGTATCCGTAGATTTTGAAAGCAGTTGTAGAGCCTGTTTTAAAAGGCTTTCATCATCCCACCATAAGCTTGGACTGATGATAAAATAGTTATCAAACATTTCCGGATTTTTCAAAAGGATTTCCGTTGCCAGAAGCCCTCCCAAAGACTGACCGAAAAGGTATTTATCTGTAGTTTTAAACTGACTTTCCACGTAAGGCTTTAGTTCTTTTTCAACGAATGCAATAAACTTATCTGAATGTCCTGTTGTAGGATAGTCTTTTTGTAAGTCTTTCAAATCCGTGTGAAATGTAAAATCTCTTTTTCTGTCTACATTAGCAACTCCCACCACAATGGTTTCCGGCATGGAATACATCTGATTAAAGAATTGTACTAATCCTGTCACATGAATAAAATCTTCATTGATACTTCCATCCAAAAGATAAATTACCGGATATGATTTTGTTTTGTCATATCCCTGCGGAAGATAAATATTCAGCGTTCTGTCTTCATTTAATGTTTTGGACTTAATGGTCCTCACTTCTCCGATGGTAAGCGGTTTTGTAGCAACAGTCTGTGCTGATAACGTACACGCCACCGCAAACATTATGCTGCATGCAAGTGCAATTTTTTTAATCATATTTATTTTTGTTAAACCCAACGGGTTTTTGAAACCCGTTAGGTTTGATTATTAGCCATTATTCAAAATTTAAAAAGTCATATTCAACAGTAGATTGATGATAATTTTTAAAAACCTCTACCGAATCAAAATACGGCATGATTTCTTCTCTATTCAATTTACTTCCTTTTTCAGGATTTAAATATGAATTATACGAAGAATGCTTCCATTGGTCAATTTTATTTACAAATCCGTGATTAACCGGATTATTATGGATGTAATGGAGAACTTTCAATAAATATTTCTCATCTGATATTTTCTTTCTTTTTACCGCATTCAGAAAAAGAGCTCCTTTTCTATTATATTTTTTGTTGTAAGCTTTAGCATAAGCATTCAATAAATTACCAAAATTCTTCATTAAAAACTGATGCTCATTTTCACTATTCACATCATCAAAATTCTTAAATCTTAATAACAAATGAAAATGATTAGGTAACAGACAGTAGGCATAAATATCAGCAACCGGAAGAATATACTTTTCTATCTTTTCCAGAAAAAATTGATAATTTGAGGGTTCACGAAAAATAACTTCAGTCCCATTTACATGAGAGAAAATGTGATAGGTACCTTCAAATTCAAAATTTTCTGTATTAATCATTTTAAATCCGGTATTAATTTAAACCTAACGGGTTTTAAAAACCCGTTAGGTTTGATTATCAGCAATTAAATTCATCCTATTTTATATCATCCCAGATACTGTAATCCACAACTTTAGTCGGAATCTGCTGAACATATTCTGTAAAAGGCTCACAAGGAAGAATAGCTTCTTTTCCTTCCCTTGCCAGCTCCTGATATAATTTTGTTCCTTCTGTTTTCCAGTGAATCATTTCATCAGAAACATCACGGATCACTTTTGCAGGGCTTCCTACCACCAGTTTTCTTGGTTCACATCTGAAATTAGCTGGTACAAAAGCCAATGCTCCTACAATACTTTCATCACCAATATAAGCTTTGTCCATTACAACGGAATTCATTCCGATCAGGCAGTTTTTGCCGATGTGTCCTGAATGAATAATCGCGCCATGTCCGATATGTGCAGATTCTTCCAGGATCGTTTCTATATTCGGGAAAACGTGAAGGGTACAGTTTTCCTGTACATTGGCTCCGTCTTTAATAATAATTTTACCCCAATCACCGCGAATGACCGCATTGGGACCGATATATACTTCCTCACCTATTTCAACATTCCCGATAATGACTGCCTGCGAATGAATGTAGGCGGAGGGCTTTATAATGGGACGAATCCCGTGGTATGAGTAGATGTTCATTTTTTTAATTTGAAAATCTGAGAATGAGATAATCTGAAAATTAATAATGTCTTTCAACATTCTCAAATTAGCTCACTTTCAAATTAATTATACTTTTTCAATGACCATTGCATATCCTTGTCCGACACCGATACAAAGGGTACACAATGCATACTTTTTATCCTGCTTCTGAAGCTCCATTGCTGCAGAACCTACGATTCTTGCCCCGGAAACCCCAAGTGGGTGGCCGATGGCAATAGCACCTCCGTTCGGGTTTATTCTTGAATCATCATCTTTTAAACCTAAGCTTCGGGTTACAGCCAGTGCCTGTGCTGCAAATGCTTCGTTTAATTCGATGATATCCATATCTTCCAGGGAAAGGTTTAATCTTTTCAATAGCTTTTGAGTGGCTTCTACCGGTCCGATTCCCATGATTCTTGGTTCAACACCGGCTACGGAAGATCCCAGAATTTTCGCTTTGGGTTTTAATCCATATTTTTTCACCGCATCTTCACTTGCTAAAATCAAAGCAGCTGCACCATCATTCATTCCTGAAGCGTTTCCGGCAGTTACCGTTCCTTCTTTTCTGAAAGCGGGACGAAGTTTGGCCAACCCTTCCATCGATGAAGTTGGTTTAATAAATTCATCTTTTTCGAAAACGACTGGATCACCTTTTCTCTGAGGAATTTCAACTTTTACAATTTCTTCTGCCAGCCTTCCGCTTTCCTGAGCCTTAGTTGCTTTCTGCTGGGACCAAAGGGCAAATTTATCCTGATCTTCCCTGTTGATCTTGTGAATATCCGCTAAGTTTTCAGCAGTTTCTCCCATTCCGTCAACACCGTATAATTCTTTCATTTTTGGGTTGATGAAACGCCATCCGAAAGTAGTATCGAACATCTGACTGTCTCTCCCAAAAGCAGCGCTTGGCTTTGACATCACGTAAGGCGAACGGGTCATATGCTCTACTCCTCCCGCAATATAAATTTCCCCTTCTCCTGCAGCAATGGAACGGAATGCATTGGCTACCGCAGACATTCCTGAGGCACATAGTCTGTTGACAGTTTCTCCACCGATTTTATAAGGAAGGCCAGCTAATAAAAGTCCCATTCTGGCAACATTTCTGTTATCCTCACCCGCCTGATTGGCACATCCGAAAATAACGTCTTCAATTTCCTCAACTGGAACTTCAGGGTTTCTTGCTACCACTTCTTTGATCACAATAGCAGCAAGATCATCCGCTCTTACTTCTGATAATCCTCCCTGTAGTTTTGAGATGGGAGTTCTGACATAGTCTATGATGTATACGTTGTTCATTTTTATTTGCTTTAGGCTTTAAGCTATATGCAATAGGCTCTATCAGCTTCAAAAAAGCTTACTGCCTATTGCTTCAAGCTTACTGCTTATTATAATTCTGTTACTTTTTTCCCTATTTTGTAAACTGTTCCTACAAATTTTGCAATCAGTTCTTTGTTTTGATTGGTAATCTGAATGTCATAAACAGCGGTTTTTCTTGTATCATTTACCAAGACACTTTCTGCTCTGAAAACATCACCTTCCTTTCCTGCTTTGGTAAAATTGATGATACAGTTCAATGCTACTGCGGCATCTCCTTTATTGTTGGAAGAAAATGCCAGCGCAGAGTCTGCAAACGCAAAGGTAACTCCGCCATGAACTGTTTTAAGTCCGTTCAGCATATCCTTCTTGATTGGCATTTCTATTAAACAGTAATTTTCTTTTACTTCAATCATTTTAATATTCATCCACTGGGAAAAATAATCCTGATTGAACATATAATCTGCAACTTGTCTTGGATTCATTTCTATTAATTATATGTTTGTTATTTCTTCATACAGCTCATCGGATAATCTGTCGTAAACACTCATTGTTTTGCCCAGAATGACTTGCTCATATGAAAGACTTTCTGAATCTGATGAATTTTCAGAGGGATATGAATCATTCAAATCAATCCCGTTTTCATTGGCCAGTCTTTTGATCAGCTCTTTATATTTCTCATTAAATTTTCCTAAAAGCTCAAGTCTTTCCTGCTCATCAACGGAGGAAGCTTCCTGAGTTAAATACTGTTTCTCAATTAAAAGTCTGGTCTCCAGTTCAGCCCTGAATTCATCTATATTCATTATTTTTTTAAATGTAGCAATTTAACAATCTATAAGTTTAGCAATGTTTATAAAATGATTGTTCCATTAATAAACTGATACATTGGTATATTTTATAATTTACGAAGCAAGGGACTTTGTCTGTATCTTTCTTCCTGATATTCTTCGTAAAGATTCTGAAGGGTTTCGGAGATTTTTGCATATCCGATTTCTTTACCCCAGCTTAATAAACCTTTCGGATAGTTGACGCCTTTCTGCATGGCCAGCTCGATATCTTCGTCATTGGCAACGCCTAATCTTTTGGCTTCAACAGCTTCATTGATCAGCATTGAAATGATTCTTAAAAAGATCTGTTGATATAAAGCTTCGTCTTTCCGAGCTACAGGTTTTTCTGCTCCTTCGCTGTAATCGTAAAAACCTTTTCCTGTTTTTCTGCCGTGAAGTTTGGCTTCAGACATTCTTTGCTGTAATAAAGACGGCTTGTATTTCGGATCGTAGAAATAATCTTTGTACACAGTAGTTGTTACCGCAAAATTCACATCAACTCCGATAAGATCCATCAGTTCGAAAGGTCCCATTTTGAAATTCCCCAGCGTTTTCATGGCTTCATCAACCTGTTCAGGTGTTGCAATGTTTTCTTCAACAATCCTAAGGGCTTCCCCATAGTAAGGTCTGGCAATTCTGTTGACGATAAACCCGGGAATATCTTTGGCAATAACAGGAGTTTTCCCCCATTCTTTCATGAGGTTGTAAATTTTTTCTGCTAATGTTTTTTCTGTTAATAAGGATGGAATAACTTCCACTAAAGGCATCAATGGAGCCGGATTAAAAAAGTGAATTCCGATGAAACGCTCCGGTTTTTTGAGTTCTGCACCAAGAGAGGTGATAGAAATAGATGAGGTATTGGAACTGAGAATACAGCTTTCAGAAACATAGTTTTCAAGTTCTGTAAACACTTTGGTTTTGATCTCTTTGTTTTCGATAATGGCTTCTATAATCAGCTCACAGTCTTTGAAATCCTTCAGTTCTGTAGCAATGGAAATATTAGCTAAAATTTCAGTCATTTTCTCTGCCGAAATTTTTTGTTTATCAACCAATTTGGTCAAGGTTTTTTCCAAACCTACCGTTGCCGTTTCTACTTGTTTTGCGTTGGCATCATAAACCCATACTTTGCATCCGTTCGTTGCGGCTACTTGTGCAATGCCGATTCCCATGGTTCCGGCACCGATAATTCCTACATATTTCATAATGTAACAGTGTATCAATGTAACAATGTAACAATCATTGTCATGCTGAGCTTGTCGAAGCATCTCATTGATAAACTGCTACATTGGTACATTGTTATATTAGTTCTTATTTTCCTTTATAATTAGGTTTTCTTTTCTGTAAAAAGGCATTTACTCCTTCAATGAAGTCTTCTGTTTCTGCAGCTTCCTGCTGAAGATCACCTTCCAGTTCAAGCTGTTCTTTCAATGTGTTGTTATAAGAATTGGCAAATGCTTTTTTCGTAAGCTTGATGGCTGCTGTCGGCATGTTTGCCATTCTTTCAAGAATTTCCATAGATTTCGGAACAAATTCTTCTTCAGTGAACACTTCTGCTACAAGGCCATGCGCTTTAGATTCTTCTGCAGATAATTTTTTACCTGTAAATGCTAAATAATTGGCTAATTGTCTACCTAGAAGTTTCGGTAAGAAGTACGTTCCTCCTGTATCAGGAATCAAACCGATATTTGAAAATGCCTGAGCAAAATATGCTTTCTCATTCGCTAGAACGAAGTCAGAGATTAACGCCAACATTGCTCCAGCTCCTACTGCAGGACCGTTTACTAAAGCAATAACCGGTTTTTTGCAACGGGTAACTTCCATTACTAATGGATTGTAATAGTCTACCACAATTTTTCTGATGATGTCATGATCATGGTGTTCTTTGCCTACTACAAAAGCTTCGTCCAGATTCTGACCTGAGCAGAATGCTCTTCCTCTTCCGGAAATGGCAACACATCTTACCGTTTCGTCTTCGCTGCACTCTTTAACAAAGTCTCTAAGATCTGATAAAGCCGGTTTTGTAAGGGCGTTCATCGTTTCCGGTTGATTAAGATATGCGATTTTCAGCTTTCCGTCAAAATGCGTTTCAATATCAAGTTGTGTATACATAGTTTTTATTAATTTATTATTTAACAACGCACTAATTTAACAATATAAATCAATGTAACGGTCTAATAATTTAACATTATAACAATTCCTTCGTTATGCTTTGCATAGCCGTAAAATTTGTTGTGTATGGGTTGATTATTCATCAATGACATTTAAAATAATCAAATGGCTCCAGGCAGTCTAAGCATTGATACGAGGCCTTACACAAAGTAGACCCGAATCTGCTGATCTGTTTGGTATGCTCGGAACCACAGCGCGGACATTTTTTCGGTTTTCCGATGTGGTGTTCGTCTGCTCCTTTTTCGGGAGGAGTGATTCCGTAAACACGGAGCTTTTCTCTCGCTTCATCAGTAATCCAGTCTGTTGTCCAGATCGGAAACATCTTGGTGACTACTTTTGCATCCCATCCGTTTTCTTTCATCATTTTGATAATATCCTCCTCAATGGTAAACATAGCTGGACAAGCAGAATAAGTTGGCGTAATCGTTACTTCACAAGAGTTCTCGCTGGTAATTTTCGCTTCTCTTACAATACCCAATTCCACAATATTGATTACCGGAATTTCCGGATCGGGAATGGTTTTTAATAAATCTAAAAGCTGATTCATATTTTATTTTTTATCAGAATCAAGGATTATTTTCATTGCTTTCTGATAATCTAAATTATCTGTTATGCCGTTGTGATACTGATCTTTTAATACAATCAGACGATCACCTTTTTTAAAGTTATTTTTAAGTTTTAAAGAGGCTTTATAGTTAATAACCTCATCTTTATCACCGTGAAAAATAACGACTGGTGACTTAACGGTTTTTAAATATTCACAAGTCTCAAAATTATATTTCAGCAAAAACTTCGGAAGGAATGAAAATTTCTGATTCATTTCATCTTCCATACTGTAATATGGTGCCTGTAAAATCAATAATCCTGCATTATGCATGGATGCTAATTTTGCAGCTAATCCTGTTCCTACAGAATATCCCAAAATAATAATTCTGTTTTCCGGATATCTTTTCAAAAGCTCTTTGTAGGCACTTTCAACATCCGAAAAGATCTGATTTTTATTATTAATTTTATCTTCACTTTTTCCGTAACCCCGGTAATCAAGTATCAAAGTATCATAATTCAGACTTTGATACAGCTGAACTACTACTCCCCAGCTTTTTATTGATCCTCCGTTTCCATGAAGATAAAAGATGACTCCTTTTGGATTTTGAGCTTTGAATAAAACAGAACTCAAATGCTTTCCATCCTGCATTTTAATGGGTACTTCTTCAAAATCACCATCAAATGTAAACTTGTAATTTTCGGGTAACTTTTCAGGATAAAAAATAATTTTCTCCTGATAGAAATAGATTCCAACACATAGTATCACATAGGCTGCAAGAAAAAAAGCCAATATCCCAAGAAGCAACTTCTTCATAATTTACTACCACGTACAGCCAGGATACGCTCTCTGCATATACTGAAGCTCACAAAGGATATATCCGAAATACTCTGTATGATATCCTGTTCTTGATTTGGGCTGCATGAAATGATTTTCCGGATATTCTAAACCAAAATCTGCAAAATCTTTCTTGGTAATCGCAAGAAATTCTTCGTAAAGCGCATCTGAATTGGGAGCAATATTCAAGGCAACAAGATCATCTTCACCTTCTGTTTTAGCAAAAAGACCTTTCGTATATTCCCAGATATTTTCTATAGCTTTTACCAGACGGGACTTACTTTCTTCTGTTCCCTGAGCAAAGATTTTCATCCAGGATGCAGCGTGTGTATAGTGATATCTTACTTCTTTCAGTGATTTTTGAGCAATGGCAGCCAATTCTTCATTAGCAGAGTTTGATAAAGCCTCATACATCAGTTTCTGATAGACAGATAATACGTATACTTTAAGAATAGTCTGTGCATAATCTTCATTAGGAAGTTCTACCCAATGGGCATTCACATATTCATGCTCATATCTTAAAAATGCGATATCATCTTCACTTTTACCGTTATCAATCATTCTCGAAGCGTAAACGTAAAAGTTATTCGCCTGACCTAGTTCATCCAACGCAATATTTGTCAATGCAATATCTTCCTCTAAGTAAGGACCTTCACCGCACCATTCAGACAGACGCTGTCCCATAATGAAACTGTCGTCTGCAAGTTTTAATAAATAATTATATAATGGGTTCATTATTTTAGCTTTTGGCTTTTGGCATGTAGCTTTTAGCAAATTGCAAGCAGCTAATAGCCATTAGCATTTTTACATATTTTTTACGTCGTTAGGAATCTCGTAGAAAGTTGGATGACGGTATAGTTTATCATCAGCCGGATCAAAGAATGCTTCTTTATCTACTCCTTCCGAAGTCACAATATATTTACTTGGAACAACCCAAACAGAGGTTCCTTCTTTTCTTCTTGTATAAACGTCTCTTGCGTTCTGCAAAGCCATTTCTGCTGTTGGTGCCTGTACAATTCCAACGTGTTTGTGAGATAATCCCGGTTTAGTCTGAATAAACACTTCCCACATATCTAAATTTGCCATAATCAAATTAATTTAACAATGTATCAATGTACCAGTTTAACAATGAAATGCTTCGACAAGCTCAGCATGACAATGATTGTTACATTTCTACATTGGTATATTGTTACATTATTATATTACTTCTTTTTGTTGTTTTTCTGCAAAAGCCGCCGCAGCTTCTTTTACCCAAGCATTCTCTCTTTGAGCTTTTCTCTTCGTTTCGATACGCTTTTTGTTGCAAGGACCGTTTCCTTTTAAGATTTCCATGAATTCATCCCAGGGAAGTTCTCCGAAATCGTAATGCTGTCTTTCCTCATTCCATTTCAGATCTTTATCAGGAATGGTTAATCCTAAGAATTCAGCCTGAGAAACGGTAACATCGATAAATCTCTGACGAAGACTGTCATTACTTTCTCTTTTTACTCTGTAGTTCATAGAGATTTTAGAGTTGGGTGAGCTGTCATCATTAGGTCCGAACATCATCAGAGCCGGCCACCAGAAACGGTTTAATGAAGCCTGAGCCATTTCTTTCTGTTGTTTTGTTCCACGGCACAATGCCATAAGAATTTCATACCCTTGTCTTTGGTGGAAAGATTCTTCCTTACAGATTTTCACCATCGCTCTTGAATAAGGACCGTAAGAATTCCCCATCAGCATTACCTGGTTCATAATAGCCGCACCGTCTACTAACCAACCGATGGCACCGATATCAGCCCAGCTTAGGGTAGGATAGTTGAAAATACTTGAATATTTTGCTTTTCCTTCCAGCATATCATCATAAGTAGCATCTCTGTCTGCTCTGATGCTTCCGTCTCCTAACGTTTCGGTAGCAGAATAAAGATATAAGCCGTGGCCTGCCTCATCCTGAACTTTGGCTAAAAGAGCCATTTTTCTTCTCAATGAAGGCGCTCTGGAGATCCAGTTGGCTTCCGGCAACATTCCTACAATTTCAGAATGCGCGTGCTGTGAAATCTGACGAACCAGTAGCTTTCTGTAATCATCAGGCATTACATCTTTTGGTTCTACTTTATTTTCTTCGTGAACGTATTGAACAAATTTTTCTAAGTCCATAATTTTTTCAATTTAACAATGTATTAGTCTAGCAATGTACCAATGATTGTTATATCGATACATTGTTATATTGTTACATTAATTTTTAAACATCATAATTAAGCATCACCACATTCGTTGTCGGGTGACATTGGCAGGTAAGAACATAGCCTCTGGCTACTTCTTCTTCGGTAAGCGCATAGTTTTTCTCCATGAAAACTTCTCCTTCCAGAACTTGTGCTTTACACGTACAACAAACACCTCCTTTACATGCAAAAGGTACAGGAAGATTGTCTTTCAATGCTTTATCTAAGATACTCTCTTTTTTAGAATTAAGGTGGAACGAATATTCATCGTCATCAATGATTACCGTTACCATACTTTCAATATTGGCAATGGCCTTGAATTCATCACTCATTTCCTCCGTATTTTCTTCATCCGGAGCGGTGAAATATTCAAATAAAACCTGGATAGCAGGTACTTTTTTATCTTTTTTCAGATAGTCCGCAATCCCTTTAATCATTTCTGAAGGGCCGCAAATAAAATAAGTAGCTTCTTTTACATCAATATCTGTATATCTTTCAAACAGCTGCTCTAATTTTTCTGACGAAATTCTTCCTTCAAAAATAGGGTCCTCGTGTTTCTCACGGCTTACGAGGTAAATCACTTTAAGTCTTCCGTTGAAGTGCTCTACAAGTTTATCAATCTCTGCTTTTCTTAAAACATGATTCATGCTTCTGTTGCTGTAAAACAGATAAGCATTACTGTTAGGTTCCTGATAAAGACTTTCTTTAATATTGGATAATACAGGCGTAATTCCGCTTCCTGCAGCCAGGCCAACGTAAGTTTTTACATTGCTTGGGTGATATGAAGTATTGAAACCACCCATCGGAGGCATTACTTCCAGCACTTCATCCATGTGAAGATGTTCATTGAAATACCCTGACACCTTTCCGCCTTCCAGCAATTTCACCAATACTTCCAGCGTGTTGCCTTTTTCACTTGGAGCATTACAGATAGAGTAAGAACGTCTTTCTTCATTTCCGTTGATCATCATTCGGAAATTCAGATATTGTCCCTGCTTGAACCTGAACTTATCTTTCAGTTCTTCAGGAATTTCTACCGCCACATTCACTGCTTCGGAAGTATCTTTCTGAACTTTAACTGTTTTAAGTTTATAAAATGAATTCATTATTTTTTTAGTATTCTATTAATTTTTCCACCTTCGCACTTTGGCAGGCTGTCCTGAGCATGAACTTTTACTTTCGTAGTGATTCCTACTCTCTTTTTTATTTCGTTTTCTATGTTTTTCCCAAAGTTGCCGACAAAATTAAAATAATCATTGGTATTTGATTCTATTTTTTGAGATTTTACCAATTCATCATCTATTTCAACATCAATATCCAAAGCAATACACATGTGTTCTTTCTCTACAGGTGTTAAATAGTAATTGGGAACCACTCCTTTTACATAAGAAAAAGCATCTTCAATCTGGCTTGGGTATACGTTTACTCCTCTTACGATCAGCATATCATCTGCTCTTCCTACGATAGGTTTCATTTTCACCATTGTTCTTTTGGCATTTTCATCGTAGTAAAGACTTGTAATGTCATTCGTCCAGTAACGTAAAAGCGGCATTGCTTTTTTAGTTAAAGTAGTAATCACTAAAACCCCTTCTTCTCCAAAAGGAACCGGCTGTTTGGTAACAGGATCCAAAATCTCGGGATAAAAATGATCTTCCCAGATATAAGCTCCTCCCTTCTCTTCGAAATCCTCCATGGAAACTCCGGGACCGATAATTTCGCTTAATCCATAGATATTGGTTGCATGAACGCCTAATCTTTCTTCAATGTGTCCTCTGATAATCTCCGTCCATGGCTCTGAACCCAGCACAGCGTATTTAAGACTGATTTCATCTGCTGATATTCCTCTTTTTGCAAATTCATCTGCAATCGTTAAAGCATATGAAGGAGAACAGCAGATCACTTCCGGTTTAAAATCTACAATAAGATCTACCTGTCTTGCCGTCATTCCCCCTGAAATGGGAAGAACACTCATTCCCAGCATTTCGGCTCCGTAATGAAGACCTAATCCTCCTGTAAAAATCCCATAACCATAAGCATTATGTAACTGCATTCCCGGTTTAGCACCAGCAGCATTCAGTGATCTTGCCACCACTTCACTGAAAAGCTCTACATCTTCTTTTGTATATCCTACCACAGTCGGTTTTCCTGTCGTTCCGCTTGAGCAGTGAATCCGCTGAAGCTCATTTTTAGGAACCGTAAATAATCCGAACGGATAGTTATCTCTTAAATCCTGCTTGTAAGTAATAGGAAGTTTAGTGATATCCTCAATCGACCTTATATCCTGAGGGGATATTTGAAGTTCATCAAATTTCTTTTTATAAAATTCCGACTTCTCTCCCAAATAGCTGATCAGGCTAATCAACCGGTCGGATTGAAGCTGTCTCAACTGACCCAGCTCCAGATATTCAACTGAAAAATCCATAAAACTAACTAACATTTGTTAGGTGTAAATTTAAAAAGATTTCGGAAGCTGGCAAAATTTTTATGACTTTTGTCATATTTTGAATGATTCTAAATAAGAAAAGTGCTTAAAATTATGTCCAATGTCATTCTGAGCGGAACGAAGTGTAGCGAAGAATCTCTTATTAAATACATGATTAAATAACATAACTATGAGATTCTTCCTTCGTCAGAAATCGAAGATTTGATGTAGTCAATGACAAACGGCGTGCTTATTTCTTCTGGTTTCCAAGCAGGCCGAAAAGAATTTTCTCTCTGATTTCTTCTGTAATTTCATCCGTAGAATCGCTGCTTCTTTTGAACCAGAAATAGGAATTATTTAAAGTATGAAGGATAAATCTGGTGGTAAATGATGGTGATTTCAGTTCCCAGTTTTCTGCTTTGTAGATCTCAAAAATCAGTTGTTCTACTTCCTGCTGGTAGTTTTTCCTTAATTCTACAAATTCGGGAAGCCTTTCCTCAAGATGTTTCCATTCATTGGAATAGATATGGGTAACATCACGATTTTTAAGAACAACAGATAAGTGTTTATCTAATAAGAGATTCAGTTTTTCTCTGGGAGCGATATTGGTATTTTTTACTTCCTGAAGTTCATCGAAAAACTCCTGAGCAATGCCAAAGCAAATCCATTCCAGAATTTCTTCCTTTGAACGGATATGTGCATACAGTGATGCAGCTTTGATATTAAGTTTTGTAGCCAGGTCTCGTACTGAGCTTCCCATATACCCTTTCTCTTTGAAAAGTTCTACTGCTACGTTGAGTATTTTTCTCTGTTTTTCTTTGAGTTCCATCTGGTAAAATGCAAAAGTAATTATTCTGATTTAAACTGTCGTTTTTTTGATCATAAAAAGAAAAAAGTCTTCATCTTCAGTTTAATCGTTGAGTTATTTATCTGCTATGACGATTTGTTCATCAATTATAAAGAGATAATGACGAAACCGGAAATTTTGTCAAGTTAAATTTCCGTTAAAAATATAATATCCGGAAAATTTGTCCAGTTTTTTTGTAAATTTAATAATTGAACAGTTTTTGCGATACAGTCATCGAATAAATGATTAAATAATTGATGGCATTAAGAAACTGAGCCTTAGAATTTGGTTTCTTGATGTTTTTTAAAAACTAAACTTTAAACGAATCATTACCAAAAATATATAAAATATGAACTTAAACCAATATACTGTAAAATCACAGGAAGCCATCCAGGCAGCACAACAGGTTGCGATGGAGTTTGGCAACCAAAGCATTGAACCTCAACATCTTCTTGAAGGAATTTTTCAGGTAGATGAAAATATTTCGCCTTTCTTATTAAAAAAATCTGAAGCAGATGCAGCATTAGTAAGAGAGCGCAACCGTGAAAATTTAGAAAAGCTTCCTAAAGTTCAGGGAGGAAATATTTATCTTTCACAATCTGCCAACAAAGTATTGCTGGACGCACCAAATATCGCTAAGAAGATGGGTGACGAATATGTAACGATTGAACACTTATGGCTATCTCTTTTGGACACCTCTTCTGAAGTTTCCAAAATGCTGAAAGATATGGGTGTAACCAAAAATCTGCTGGAAGGCGCAATTAAAGAATTAAGAAAAGGAAGTAAAGCTACTTCTGCAAGTTCAGAAGAAACGTATCAGTCTTTAAATAAATATGCTAAAAACTTTAATGAATTAGCAGCAGAAGGTAAGCTGGACCCTGTCATCGGACGTGATGAAGAAATCAGAAGAGTTTTGCAAATTCTTTCCAGAAGAACAAAAAACAACCCTATCCTTATCGGGGAACCGGGAGTAGGTAAAACCGCAATTGCTGAAGGAATTGCCCACAGAATTATCAGTGGCGACGTCCCTGAAAACCTGATGGATAAAACTCTCTATTCATTAGACATGGGAGCTTTGATCGCCGGGGCAAAATACAAAGGTGAATTTGAAGAGCGACTGAAATCTGTGGTGAATGAGGTAATCAAGTCTGATGGACAGATTATTCTTTTCATTGATGAGATCCACACTTTGGTAGGAGCCGGAGGTGGTGAAGGAGCAATGGATGCTGCCAACATTCTGAAACCTGCTCTGGCAAGAGGAGAATTAAGAGCGATTGGTGCCACTACATTGAATGAATACCAAAAGTATTTTGAAAAAGATAAAGCGTTGGAAAGACGTTTCCAGAAGGTAATGGTGGAAGAACCGGATACTGAATCTGCAATTTCTATCCTTCGTGGTATTAAAGATAAATACGAAGCTCACCACAAAGTAAGAATCAAAGATGAGGCAATTATTGCCGCTGTGGAAATGTCTCAAAGATATATTTCAGACCGTTTTTTACCGGATAAAGCCATTGACCTTATTGACGAAGCTTCTGCAAAGCTGAGAATGGAAATCAATTCCAAACCGGAAGAACTGGACGTTCTGGACAGAAAACTCATGCAGATGGAAATTGAGCTTGCTGCTATTTCAAGAGAAGGCAACCAGACCAAGATTGATCACCTTAAGGAAGATATTGCAAAAATATCCGAACAGAGAAATGAGATCAATGCCAAATGGCTGAAAGAAAAACAGAAAAGTGAAGATCTTACCCAGATCAAAAAAGATATAGAATCTCTGAAACACGAAGCAGAAAGAGCTTCCAGAGCCGGAGATTATGCAAAAGTAGCGGAGATCCAATACGGAAAACTTCGTGAAAAGGAAGAAGAGCTTGCCAAGGTTGAACTCGAAATGCAGAATCATCAGAATGAACTGATCAAAGAAGAAGTGACTGCTGAAAACATCTCTGAAGTGATTGCTAAATGGACAGGTATTCCTGTAACTAAATTGCTGCAATCAGAAAGAGATAAGTTATTGAATCTTGAGGCCGAACTGCATCATAGAGTTGTGGGACAGGATGAAGCGATTCAGGCGGTTGCAGATGCGATCAGAAGAAACAGAGCCGGATTGAGTGATGATAAAAAGCCTATCGGATCCTTCTTATTCCTGGGAACTACCGGAGTAGGTAAAACGGAGCTGGCAAAAGCACTGGCGGAGTTCTTATTTGATGATGAGAACAATATGACCAGAATTGATATGAGTGAATATCAGGAACGTCACAGTGTTTCCAGATTAGTAGGAGCGCCTCCTGGATATGTGGGATATGATGAAGGCGGACAATTGACTGAAGCGGTTAGAAGAAGACCTTACTCCGTAGTGCTTTTAGACGAGATTGAAAAAGCACATCCTGATGTCTTCAATACATTACTTCAGGTTTTGGATGACGGACGTCTGACGGATAATAAAGGCCGTGTAGTGAATTTCAAGAATTCCATCATCATCATGACCTCGAATTTAGGATCACATCTGATTCAGGAGAATTTTGAGAATCTTACGGAGGAAAATCAGGATGAAATTGTGGATAAAACAAAAGACGAAGTATTCGATCTGCTGAAACAAACGCTCCGTCCGGAATTCCTGAACAGAATTGATGAAATTGTACTCTTCCAGCCTTTAAGAAAAAAAGAAATCGGAAAAATTGTTCAGTATCAGCTGAGAGGGTTTAATGAAATGTTATCTAAACGAAACATTATTATGACTTTCACTCAGGACGCAGTAGATTATCTGATGGACAAAGGATATGATCCTGCCTTCGGAGCAAGACCACTGAAGAGAGTAATTCAGCAGGAAGTTTTAAACAAACTTTCTAAAGAGATTCTTGCAGGAAATGTAAATGATGGAGATAGAATTACGCTGGATTACTTTGTAGAAACAGGTTTGGTTTTCCGACCTACTGAATAATAAAATAGTTTTTTTCATATACATTATTTTTGTAAGTAAGTGCTGTAGAATAATCTGCAGCACTTATTTTTTATACCAACATCTTTTTAAGCAATTTATTTTCAATAAATAATAATTTACATTTAATTTCAAATTTTTAGAAAAAATATCCCTATTAAAAAATCTAATCTGTAGCATATTTATTAAAAAACAATATTAATAATGTAAATATTTCATACAAAATAAAAATAAATTAAATTTAACATAAAATAATAACTGATTAATTAAATATATCATATTAAAATTTCACCTATATTCGTTTTACTAAAAAACGAGATTTTATGAAAAAAACAATTTTCGGAGTCTTAATCACACTCCTGGTTTCATGTAATAATAATGAAACAGAAAACATTACTCCAGAGAACACAAACGTGGAAGAAACCAATATCACAGCCGGCAAAGAGGCCTTCTGCGGCTCTGATATTCTCAGAAAAAAACACCTTGCTGAAGATCCTGCAGCTATGCAGCGAATGCTTCAGATAGAAAGCCAGACCGCAAACTATATCGAGCAGAAAAAAATGGGTAAAGTTTTGCCTGATGGAAGCGTAGAAATACCGGTTATCTTCAATGTCCTTTACACAAAGCCATCAAATAACGTATCAGATGCCAGGATAAATTCCCAAATAGATGTACTTAATAAAGCCTTCGCATCTACACATTCTGATATTTCCAAGATTCCGGCAGAATTTCAACCGGTAAATGCAGGAGATACCAAAATTAAATTCAGATTGGCGGGCATTAACAGAAAGTCGACAAAGACTTCCAGATGGGCACCGGATGATAAAATGAAAAAAGCATCTACAGGAGGAATGGACTCTACGGATCCTAACCAGTATCTGAATATCTGGGTAGTTGATTATATGCCGTATCAGTCCGGATATGTCTTAGGATATGCTACTTTCCCGGAAGATGCAGGACTTTGGAACGACGGTGTTGTTATGATGGACGATTATGTGGGTGAAGGTGGTCCTGATGCCACTCATAATCAGGGAAGAGTAACAGTACACGAGGTTGGACATTACTTAAATCTAAGACATATCTGGGGAGACGCCAACTGTGGTAACGATTTCGTAGATGATACACCTCAACAGATTACAAAACACTCCGGTGTACCAACTTATCCGAGATACGAAACCTGCGGAGGAGTTTCACGCTCTGTAATGTTTATGAATTACATGGATTATTCTGACGAAACAACATTGTTTATGTTTACACAACAACAAAACAGCAGAATGCAGGCTACCATTTCAGCATCCGGCCCTCGCGCAGGATTAAGAGTTCTGTAAAAAATTTAAAAAACAATATAAAAGGTCGCTTGTGAAAGGCGACCTTTTGTGTTTTGCCCCCCGTATGCCTTTCAAAGAATTCAGATTGAAAGATTTTCTCCAAATTCCAACTTATTCTTTATAAAATATACAATCCGTAAAATCACGGTAAAAATAACAGTGTAATTCCCTATTAACAGATACATTTTCTACCATTATTTTTCCGAAATTTGCATATTAATTAAGTTTTATCTGCAAACCACTAAGCTATGAATACAGAATCAAACAATCCACTGGAACCTGGAATCATGTCAAACAGTCTTATCCAGGCTCTGATTGACAATTACCGTCAAAATCATCTCAATGCTATTAATACCGCTTTAGGAATACAAGATGCTCATTCCATCTGGTTTGATCTTCCTAAACTAAAAAGTTTTATTGCAAAGATCGAAGAAGAAGCTACCAAAGTGAACCCAGCTGCATCTTCAGAAGACTTAGGGATCAGATTTTATTATGCTACTTATCCGAAACAGGAAAACTGGTCTATCATGGATTCACATCCTGTTCCGACAGAATATGCAGGAAGACACACGCTGGTGATGGTCCCAACATTAAAAAAAGCCAATGAAACCGGAGAGCTTATTGATTATGATTTCAATCCTTTTCAGAGTGCTGAAGGAAAATCTTTAGTATTAGCAAACAAAGGTATGGGAGAAGATAGTGATACCGGTCTTGGAGAAAATAGTGGAACACTTATTCCGCCATCACCTCCGATGGGTACATCTTATTAATTACTATTCATAGTCTTAAATACAGTATGACTGAGATTCAAAAAATTTTTTCATCATTTATGTATTGGGGAGAAGCCTTTGCTGCTATAATCTCCCTGATTTATTATAATCGTGTAAAAAAACAACATTGGAAATATCTGGCAATTTATCTGATTCTTATTTTCCTGTGTGAGTCAGCTGTAAAATGGGGAGAAAAACCGCTTAAAATAGACAGGATAAATTTTCACAACTACTTTGTGATTCCACTGCAGTTTATATTTTTTTATTGGCTGTACGCAAAAGAGTCTTTAAAGAAAACAAAACTATTCTATATCTTAACGGGAGCATATCTTTTAACATATATTCTCAGGGCACTCTTTTTTCCGGAAAAGAAAGTCATCTTTTCATTCAATTATAATATAGGGTGTCTACTCTTAATGGCTCTGGTTATTATGGAGTATTATAAACAGGTTAATTCGTCTGATATTCTTAATTTCAACAAAAACAAAATGTTTTATATTAATTTGGGAGTAACACTTTTTTATATTGCTAATATGCCATTTATGACGTTCAACTCTCTTCTGTGGAAATATATAGATATCTGGGATATTTATTTTATATATTTTCAGGTTTCAGGAGCGGTTATGTATATTTTATTTGCAAGTTCATTTATATGGGGAAAACAGAGCTCTTAATAACTATCATCTCATTCAATATCTTTTTTTTGATGTTTGTAATTGCCGTATTTATCTATATCCGGAATTACAGGCAACGAAAAAAAGAGTATTTGAATGAAATTGAAAGAAAAAATGAACTTCATCAGAGAGAGCTCCTTTCTACCCAACTGGAAATTCAGCAGGCCACCATGCAGCAGATCGGAAGAGAACTGCATGACAATATTGGTCAGAAACTTACCCTGGTAAGCCTCTATGTACAACAGATGCTTTATGAAAATAAAGTATCCGAAGCAAGTGAAAGAATTGATCAGGTTTCACAAATCATCAACCAATCTTTGCAGGATCTCAGAAGCTTGTCAAAAACACTTACAGACGACAATATCAACCAGAAGGAAATTGTAACTTTGATACAGGAAGAAGTAGACAATACCAATTCCTTTAAAAAGTGCCATGTAAATTTTGAGCATAATTTTAAACAACTGGACTTGGGCTTTGTTCATAAAAATGTTCTTCTTAGGATTACCCAGGAGTTTATTCAGAACAGTATAAAACATTCCCGCTGTAAAAATATTTTTATCAGCCTGAATACGTCTGAAGACATCCTTTGGGAACTTGATATTCGTGATGATGGAATCGGGTTCGATACTTCACAGATCAAATCCAACGGAATAGGCCTTACCAATATGAAAAACAGAGCGGAAATCATAGGAGCTAGTTTTCGTATGGAAAGCCGGGAAAATGCAGGAACCCAAATCAATATTATCTTAAAAAAGCAGTCATGAAAAAATCTATCGTAATTGTTGACGACCATATACTTATTGCAAAAGCCCTGGAAGGAATTATAGGTAACTTCAATGAATTTGAAGTCATCTATGTAAGCGAGAACGGGAAAGATCTTATCCAAAAATTTGAAGAAGGCAATGCCATTCCTGATATTATTCTTTTAGATATCAGTATGCCTATTATGGACGGTTTTGAAACGGCAGTCTGGCTTACAAAAAACCATCCCGATATTAAAATTATGGCTCTCAGTATGCAGGGAGATGACAACAGCGTAATTAAGATGATTAAAAGCGGAGCAAAAGGTTATCTGCTGAAAAACACCCATCCAAGAGATCTGGAAACCGCACTTACCCGACTCAATAGTGATGGCTTCTTTTATCCGGACTGGGCTTCCAAAATTATATTCTCCAACCTGAACAAAGAGACTGAATCTGAAATGGCGATAAAAATTTCAGACAGAGAAAAAGAGTTTCTGAAATACACTGTAACCGAACTCAGTTATAAGGAAATTGCCGACAGAATGTGCTGCAGTCCGAGAACAGTAGAAAGCTACCGTGATCAGCTATGTGAAAAACTGGATCTTAAAACCCGCGTAGGTCTAGCCGTTTTTGCCATTAAAAATGGTTTTGCTAATTAAGTTTTTATAGTGAAAAAATTCTTTTAAAAAATAAATATAAACGAAAAGTATACACACAAAATAATCAAAAACTAAAAACGAACCAGTAGATTTATCGAAATTGATTAAAATTCAATACATTCGAGATAACGATAGGATTTAATTAAACAAAAAGACTAATTATTAACAATATATCAATTAAATTACAAAATTATTTGCATATTAATTTCAAATAATATAATTTCACATCCTCAACCTAAATGATTTTGATATGAAAAAACTATTATTTGGAGCTTTTATGCTCACTGTAATGTCTGCATGTAACACTGACAGCGTTACTAATCAAAATGAAAACACAACTGACGAAGCAGTAACAACTGCAGGTTTTGCTCAAAGGGGCTGTGCGTCTGAGGAAATCAGACAGGAAGCATTGAAAAGAAGTCCTGAACTCCAACAAAGATTTGCAGCATTAGAAACCAACACAGAAAAGTTCGCCAATGATGTAAAATTTGGAAAAGTTTTAGCTGATGGTACTGTAGAAATCCCGGTTGTAGTGAATGTTCTATACAGAACTACAGCTGAAAACGTTTCTGATGCAAGAATTGCTGAACAAATTGCAGTATTAAATGCTGACTATTCCGGTACTAACACTGATGCCAGCAAAATTCCGACTGAATTCCAGGCTGTAAGTTCCGGTGACACAAAAGTAAAATTCAGACTGGTAAATACTGTTAGAAAATCTACCACAAAAACCGGATGGGCTACCAATGATGATATGAAAAAAGCATCTAAAGGAGGAATTGATGCTACTAATCCTACCAATTATTTAAATTTATGGGTTGTAGGTAAAATGACCAGCCAGGGACGTACCATTCTTGGGTATGCAACATTCCCTGAATCTGCAGGTCTATGGAATGACGGTGTTGTAATTGCTGCTCCATATTTTGGAAAGACAGGAGCTTCTTCACCTTTCAACCTGGGAAGAACAGCAACACATGAAGTAGGCCACTACTTAAACTTAAGACACATCTGGGGAGATGCTAATTGTGGAAATGACCAGGTAAGTGACACTCCTACACAAACTACAGCAAATTACGGAAAACCTTCATACCCGCTATATAATACTTGCAGCGGTGTACAGAGATCTGTAATGTTTATGAATTACATGGATTATGTAGATGATGCAGCAATGTTTATGTTCTCTGCAGGACAAAAAACAAGAATGCAGTCTGTAGTAGCTTCTTCTGGTGCAAGATCCGGATTGAGAGTATATTAAAATTTAAATATTGACAAACTTAAGATCTATCTCAAATTGAGATAGATTTTTTTATTCTATCTATCTCCTGAAATTAAATCCCTTTTCAGTTTCAGCAACACTCCGTTTGTATAAAATATCCTATAAAAAACAATAAAAACATGAAATTATTCACACATAAAATCCGATTGATTATTAAATATAAATAAAACAATTAATTTTAACTAAAATTCAATTAAATATCATTTTATTTGCATTTAATTCAAGCAAATGCTATACAATTTAAAATTCCTCTACCTTTTTCAGTGAATAATTTGCATATTAATCACAAATAATATAATTTCACACCCTCAACCAAATTATATTATAATGATATGAAAAAATTCTTAATGGGAGCCCTGGTCCTGGGCTTTATGTCGGCATGTAACACCGACAGTTTAACCACTCAAAATGAAACACCTGCGGATCAGGAAAATTCTGTTCCAGGTGCTCTTAAAAGAAGCTGCCCTTCAGAAGAAATCAGACAAGCAATGCTTTTGAAAAATCCAGCGCTACAAAAGAAAATAGCGGATATTGAATCCGGTACTGAAAAATTTGCAGAAAACCTTAAAGTGGGAAAAGTTCTTGCAGACGGAACTGTTGAGATCCCGGTAGTTTTTAATGTCATCTATAACACTTCTACTCAAAATGTTTCTGACACAAGAATTGCAGAACAAATTGCTGTTCTTAATGCCGATTACGGAGGCACCAATTCTGATGTTACGAAAATTCCTTCTGCATTTCAGCCTGCAGCAGCAGGTGATGTAAAAATCCGTTTCAAATTAGTTGCAACCAACCGTAAACAGAGTTCAAAAACAGGCTGGAGATCTGATCTTGAACAAATGAAAAAAGCCAGCACCGGAGGAATTGATGCAACTGATGTCAATAAAAACCTGAATATCTGGGTTGTAAATTCAATTCTTGACGAAAACAATCAACCTGGAACACTGGGCTACGCTTATTATCCTGAACATGCAGGACAATGGTATGACGGTCTTGTAATAGGCTATCAGTATATAGGAAAAACAGGTGCTTCAGCTCCGTTTAATTTAGGAAGAACAGTAACCCATGAAGTAGGACATTACCTGAACCTTCCACACCTTTGGGGATCATCAGACACAGGCTGCCAGACAGATTACTCTAATGATACTCCTACATCTCCCGGCCCTAATTATGGAAATCCCACCTACCCTCTAAACAGAATTTGTGGAGGTGTAAGCCGTTCTCAGATGTTTATGAATTATATGGATTATGTAGATGACAAATCTATGTTTATGTTCTCTGCCAACCAAAAAACCAGAATGCAGGCTGTAGTATCAGCATCGGGACCAAGAGCAGGATTAAGATAATCATCCGGATTACTTAAAATATTATAAAAATATTAAATAAAATAGTCTATCTCAATTTTTGGGATAGATTTTTTTAATATTTTTACGCGATTTAAATTCAACACCACTACGATGAAAAAAATAGCATTAGCATCAGGAATACTATTGCAATTATACTGTATTAAAGCACAGGATACTATCCCATCCCGAAATCTCAAGGAAGATCTGGCTCTCATCAATTCAGGGTATACAATTCAGGAGAAAACTCCTTTTTTCCAAAAAGAATGGGTAAAAAAATCGGTGGCTCCAGCTCTACTTTTTACGGCAGCCGCAGCAACATGGGGAGAAAAAGAGAATATTCGCGAGGTAAGAAACCGGTACCTTCCCAACTTCAAAGTAAAATATGATGATTATCTGCAATACGCTCCTGCTGCTGCAGTCTATGGATTAAAACTGGCAGGTGTAAAAGGGCGTAACAATATAGGACGGGCTACCTTATCCTATGGCACCAGCTTAGCCATCATGGCTATTTTAGTCAACTCTATTAAATATACAGCAAAAGTGGAACGTCCCGATGGATCCAAAAACAACTCTTTCCCATCAGGGCATGCCGCAATGGCTTTTACCAATGCCACATTTCTACACAAAGAATATGGTTTGGTGAATCCGGCCTACAGTATTGCCGGATATGGTTCTGCTACCCTTACGGGACTTGGACGAAATTTAAATAACAGACACTGGGTTCCGGATATTCTCGCCGGTGCAGGTATCGGAATTATATCAACAGAACTGGGGTATTTTTTTATTGACAAAATTTATAAAAACAAGGGTGATAATTTAAGCATCTTATCCAGAATACAGGGTAACGACTATCCATCCTTTCTTTCTTTAAAAATGGGAACCGCGTTTGGTACCACTAACTTCCTGAGGGAATCTGAACTGGATGATAAAAAACAAATCGGTTTTGAGGGCGGACTGGAAGGCGCTTATTTCTTTTCAAAAAAATGGGGTGTGGGTGCCGATGTATCTTTCAGCAGCTTCCCTATTAAATCTCAAAGAATAACATTAGATGACGGGCAGGATTTTGGTGATCATGAAATCAAAACACAATCTATGGGATTCCTTTCTGCAGGCATTGGGCCTTATTTTTCCCATGAAATATCAGATAAATGGCAGCTTACTTTAAAAATTACCGGAGGATATGCCGCTACTGCCACTGGAAAAGTATTTGTAAAGGGAGAGGACATCGATGCTCCCAACCATGAGCTCCAAATAGCCAGATATAAACCAAAACCAGCTTTCCGATGGAATACAGGTGCTTCTATGACTTATAAGTTTAATCCGGGATTAGGTCTTACTTTCTATACGGATTACAATCAGATCAACTCCACCATTCGTTATTACTTCAGCGATGAAATTAAGGAAAGTGCTGAACTGGATCAGGAACTGAACAACCTGATTGCTAAAGAAAAAATCAATTATATCACGCTAGGTTTACGATTGACAGCCTATTTTTAAAGCAAGAAAGCCTCCAGAATCTGAAGGCTTTACTTTTATAAGTTTTTACGGTTGTCATCCGGAGTATAATCCATAAAGATATCTCCGTCCAGCTGTACCGATTTTATCTTCTTCTTAATAGGAATGACTAGATCGGTCAGTTTCTGGTCTTTTTCCCATACTGAAGGTGAAAAATGGATTTTTTCTGTCGTTCCATCATCATAAGACAGAATGGCATCAAACGGAATGGCAAAACCTCCTACATTCGCTACGTTGATGGTAAGCATGTCATTCATCTGGGATGCTCCTGTTACTTTTAAATCTATATAATTATTGGTATAAAACCAATTATGGAAGAACCAGTTCAGATTTTTTCCTGATCCCGTATTCATAGAATTGAAATAATCCCATGGCACAGGATGCTTCCCGTTCCAGTTGTCCATATAATGGTGTAATGCTTTTTTGAAGAGTTCATCTCCCAGATAATCTTTCAGCGCCAGATAAGACAATGAAGATTTTACATAGGAGTTGTTTCCATATCCGGCACCGCTTACCTGCGTACTCATGGTAATTATCGGTTGATCCTGCTCTGCAGAAGGATCATTGATCCATTTTTTAACGCGGAAGTTTTTATAAAATTCCCTGGCAGCAGCTTCTCCGTTTTCATCAATCCCTATAAGATATTCCAGCGTGGTTGCCCAGCCTTCATCCATAAATGCATATCTGGTCTCATTGATTCCCATATAAAAAGGGAAGTAGGTATGGGCAATTTCATGATCTGCCGTAAGCCTTGCATCATTAAGATCATCAGGAATACTGGTATCATTAATCATCATAGGATATTCCATATCTGCGTATCCCTGGATAGCCGTCATTACGTTATAAGGATATTCTACGCCTGGCCAGTTTTTCGAGAACCAATCCAGGTTGTAACGCATCCAGTCTACATAATGTTCAAAATCTTTAGCTCCGTTTTTATATCCTGCCTGAACGCTGGCTCTTTTTGTTTTTAACTGAACGCTGGCGGCATCCCATACATAATGGTTACTCATGGCAAAACAGAAATCTGTAATATGGCTGGCTTTAAATTTCCAGACATTCCATTTATTCTGTTTGGTTACTTTACCGGACTTCATTTCCTGTTCTGTGGCAATATGCATCAGCTTATCACTTTTCAGGGAAGCTTTATATCTTTTTAAATATTGAGGCTGAAGCACAGCTTCCGGATTCAGAAAATCACCGGTTGCCCAGACTACATAATTTTTCGGTGCTGTGATGGCAAAACTGTAATCATTGAAATCATTATAAAACTCCTGTCTGTCTGAGTGTTGAAGCATATCCCATCCGTTGTAATCATCATACACGGAAATCCTTGGAAAAGAATATGCCACATAGAATGTTTCAGGATCAATCTGTCCTTCTCTTCCACTCTGAACCGACAATGGATATTCCCACTCTATTTTAACCTCAGCTTTTGATTTGGATTTCAGGGCTGATTTTAATTTTACTTTTTCAACAGTACTCCAGTCATCACTGTTGATCTCATATTTTACATTGTTTACTGTAAAAGATTTAATTTTCAGCCCGGATGAAAGGAAATCTTTGGATACAAATCCTGATCTTGGCGACTGTGGTTTGTGAAGGTTATTCACAAATCGTATAGCCAGTTCATTCAGGTTATCCGGACTGTTGTTGGTATAAATAATGGTTTCTTTTCCGGAAACCACTTTTGTAGCAGCATCTATTTTCACCTCTACATTATACACTCCTTTATTCTGCCAGTAGTTTTTCCCTGGTGCTCCGGAGATATCACGTGTACCTCTTTCATACGCTTTTTTGATATTCCTCGGCATATACAATTCCTGAGCTGACAGCTGCAGTAAAGAAACTGCGATCAGCATTCCGGAAAAAATTTTCTTCATAGCGATCTCTTTAAAGATAGGCATCAAAAATAACGAAAATGTGCCATCAGACGACCATTCTTTCACAATAATATTTTACCGTGATTAACTTTTATATTAAAATATTCTACAATCTATCTTGTTCGGCTGTTTTTTTAATTGTTTTGGCATTTTTAACTGATTGATTTCCAAAGTTGAATTTCAATGAAAATGTTACTCCCTGAGTATCGGTATAATCAAGAAAATAATTATCCTGATTTGCATATTTTGTACTGACCTTCTGTTCTGTGGATCTGAAAATATCGCTAAAAATAAGGCTGGCTTCCAGTTTTTTACTAAAGAATTTCCTGTTCATTACAAAATAAGCCGACCATAGAGAAGATATCCTGAATGTTCCCTGTATGCCGGGAGAATAGTAGCGGTGTCCCATTTCCATTTTCCAGTCGCTGTTTTTATCGAGCGTAAAGCTTGTTGAAATGTTTGAAACCCAGTTCCAGACTTTATTTTTATACAGCATTCCATCAACTCCTGTGAAATAATTTTCATTGTGTTCAAGGTTTTCAGAAAGGATGATATTCCACCATGGTTTCACCTGGAAATTTTTATAAAAGCTTAATCCGAAAGCCTCTCCTTTCTCAATATTGGTAAAATAATAGATCAAACTGTTAGTACTTGGTTCCTGATAGGAAATTTCCATGGACGGATAAATTTCTTTTCTATAGTACAAATCCAGATTCCAGTCTTTCCATGAATAAGTAAGATTGAGATTGTGGGTAATCGTTGCTTTTAATTTGGGATCTCCCTGATAATAGGAAAACAGATTGTAGTAAGATTTTGCAGGATTCAGCCATGAATAGGATGGTCTGCTGATTCTTTTCCCATAGGAGAACCCGAATTCCTGTTTATTTTCTGTCGTGTACTGTGCATAAAAAGTGGGAAAGAATTTCCAATAATTACTTTTATTCAGTTCATAAGGTTCTGAAACCACACCTTCAAGATCTGTCATTTCCGCACGAAGACCTCCCTTGAAATTCCACTTCCCGATATTGTAGGTTAATGAAGAATACAAGGCAAAATTGTGTTCTTTATAATCAAAAATACTGCTTTTTTCCGGTCTGTATTGTAGTGTTCCGTTCTCGTTATCAGAGAAATCAAGTTGACTGCTGGTTTTTACAAAACTATACTTAATCCCCGATTCTAGTTCCAGTTTATCCCCTTTCCATTGGTAATCGAATTGGGTAGAATATAGCTGAACATCTGCTTTATTCCGGGTAAGGAAATTATCTTCTTTGGGAGGTTGCCCTGCAAAATTCAGATAGGTGATTACATTCTGATATTTATCGGCATTATTTCCGGTAAAATAATTGATCCAGGAAAGGCTGCTTTTCTTATTGATTTTCCTGTCTATCTGAAAACTTACAGAGTTATTGATGGAACGTGAGCGATGATCATTGATGGTAGTATAATCAGATTCTACCCTATCCTGCTGGTTAAAGATCAGCGTAGGAACATTGTAGGTTCCGAAGGATTTTGGAGAAAAATACCCTGAGTAGTTGAGGCTAAGATTGGTCAGGCTGTCCAGTTCATATTCCACATTAAAATTCAGGGTATTCTGGTTATTGTTTTTATCCTTCCTGTTCATTGTACTTACCCATCGGGTTTGGCTTTCCGGATAGTTTACATAATCTGTTCCTTCCCGGTAGTACGTTCCCAGCCCTTTATAATAGCTCCCCATAATGGAAAGTTTATCTTTTTTATAATATTGGGAAAGACCGAAAACGCCTTTCGCATATTGTGTCTGTACATATTTGGATGAGAGAATGCCACGGTAACCTTCAATTTTATTCTTTTTCAGAACGATATTCAGTACTGCGCTTCCTGAGGCTTCATATTTTGCAGGTGGATTGGTAATCACTTCCACAGATTTCACTTCATCTCCCTGTGTATTCTCCAGAAGGTTTTTAAGCTCATCCCCTGTCAGCATTACTTTTTTATCATTAATCGTCACCAGAATTCCGGTACTTCCCTTTACACTCAATACACTGTTGCTGATAGTAACACCTGGTGTATTTTTCAGGATTTCCCAGGCATTGAGCGAAGAAATATTACTGTTTTCCACATTAAATTCCAGACGGTCTACCTTTCTTTTCACCAAAGGCTTACGTTTCGTCATGACTATTCCTTCTATTTCCTGAGATTCTTTTTTAAGAACGATATTCAGAGGTTCAGGCTCTTTTAAATCCAATTTTTTCTCAAATAAAGAATATCCCTGATTTTTAACTATCAGCTTTACATCCTGTTTTTCTATACCCTGGAGTACAAACTTCCCGTGTTCATCCGTTTTTAATTCTTTGATCAATGCATTCTGAGCGTTATATACTTCTACCTTTACGAAAGAAAGTTTTTCATTTTCGGTGTTCATCACTGTACCTTCAGTTTTTTGTTGCTGGGCAAGAATCAAAGCTGGAAAACACAGAAGAAAAAGAATTTTATACATGGTTATTTTTTTATCCGTTCAAACAAAAACTATTGTTCTGTTCTATGGGTACAAAATTCTATATTGGCTGGAAAAAAAACGGTTAATAGAAGGTTAATGATGGGTTAATATCTTTTCTGTCATAAAATTACCAGCTTCTGATAAAGAAATGAAACTGTTTTTGAAGATTCAAAACTATGGTTAACGGAAGGTTAATAATAAAATAATCATTCCCGGAACATGGCTAAAGTTTTATCTTTGTTTTAATGATAGCCAAAAGTAAAATTCTGATTTCGGTTTTTGCCGCTCTGTTCCTGCTTTTACTGGGAATTCAGGTTTATTTTATGTATAAAACCTATCAGGTAAAAGAGAGGGACATCTACAGATCCGTGAATGACGGGCTTACCAATTACACAGACGATCTTGAAGATATACAGGAAGTAAAAGAAAGGAATGATGACTCTCTTCAGGAAATCATCATACAGTATCATAATAAGGAGATCAGCAAAAAAGATTTTCTCCGCTATTTCATAGAAAACAGGAAATCTGCCAGAGAAAGACTGATTCATTATATTGACAGCCGTTATCAGAAAGACGGTTACGAAATTTCGGCCAGAATAAGATATCTTTCTATTGTACATCTTCCGGACAGTTCAAAAGTAATTACCGAACCTATTGTTATTTTTGAGACAAAAGACAAGATCAAAAAGCCGCGTATTGCGAGTATCGGAAGCTGGGAAACCTCCAGTACCAAAAGAAATGATTCGGATAAGGGGCATATTGAAAAAAAGAATACTTTTCTTGTTAAAACCCAGACCGATTTTGAGATCAGAAATATAAAAAGTATCGTTTTCAAGGAGCTTACTTTATTGATTATATGCTGTATTATTCTTCTTTCGGGAGTTCTTCTGCTTTATATTTTCACGATCAGAAATCTTATTCAGCAGCAGAAGCAGGTGGAAGTTCTCCACAGCATTGTGGATAACATTTCGCATGAATTTAAAACGCCTATTGCCACTTTAAAAATAGCTTCCAAAGCATTAAAAAAGGAATGGAATCCCGATACGCTGCCTCTTATAGACAGACAGATTTCCAGGCTCGAAAGTCTGATGCTTCAACTTCATAAGGATGAAATTCCGGATGAAATGACTGCTATACAACCTGAGAACTGGAACTTTTTTATTCATGATCTTTCCGTTACTTACCCAAATTGTGATTTTAACCTCGAAAACACCGTTTCACAAAAACTTCCTTTTGATAAAAACCTGATGGAAACAGTCATTAAAAACCTTTGTGAAAACAGTGTGAAATATGGAGCATCGGTTATTACAATACATATCCGCAACAATTCTCAACAATTGGAAATTGAAGTTGCCGACAACGGTCAGGGCATGGAGGCTAAAGAACTGAATACTATTTTTGAAAAATTCTACAGAATACAGAATAACAATATTCACAATAGCAAAGGACTGGGACTGGGACTTTATTTCGTAAAAAAAATTATTACCAGTTATGGTGGTAAAACAGAGGTTTCCAGTCAGCTTCATACAGGCAGTACTTTTAAAATATCAATTCCTTATGAAAACTAAAATCCTTCTGGCAGAAGACGATCCGGATTTCGGAATGATTCTTAAACAATATCTTGAACTGGAAGATTTTGAAGTCAGCTGGTTTCAGAATCCGGAAGATATCGTACCATTGTTTCAGGCTGATTTTCCCTTTCAGATAGGAATTCTGGATGTGATGATGCCCAATATTGATGGCTTTTCTCTGGCGAAAATGATCATTAAGGAAAGAAGTAATTTCCCTTTATTATTTTTAACGGCTAAAAATCAAAAAATAGACCGATTGACCGGATTGAAAATAGGTGCCGACGATTATATTTCCAAGCCTTGCGACCCTGAAGAACTTGTTTTACGAATTAAAAATATTCTGAAAAGAACACTTCCCGCCGTTACGGAAAGCCAAATAAAAATAGGAGAGTTTTCACTGGATACTACCAAACTTCTGTTGTCACATCCTGACGGGAATACCCGATTGACCATACGGGAACAGGAATTACTGCTGTACCTTCTGAAACACAACCGGACGATCATCACCAGAGATAATATTCTTGATAATCTCTGGGAAACCAATGATTATTTTACCGGAAGAAGTCTTGATGTGTTTATCAGCAGGCTTCGTAAATATTTCATCCATGATCCCCAAATAAAAATCCAATCCCTGAGAGGAATTGGATTTGAAATTGATTTTCCAACCAATTGATTTTTATAGGGAAAGATTCACGATCACCGGAAAATGGTCTGACGGATACAAAAGATTTTCTCTTCTGTCATTGATATGTCTGTGAGATCTGATCTTAAAGCCTTGTGTAAAAATATAATCGATTCGGTCTTTCGGGACTGTATTGACATCAAAAGCGGTGAAAGTTCCTACAGGGCCGTAATGCTTCGTCTCTGAATGATAGAAAGTATCTTTCATATTCTGGGAAAGAATTTTAATCGGTTCTGAATCATCTGTCAGGTTAAAATCTCCGCTCAGCGTTACCGGAAGGTTTTTTGGATTCAGTTCTTTGATTTTTTTCAGAATCAGTTCCGAAGATTTTACTCTTGCCACATTTCCTACATGATCAAAATGAAGATTCATTGCCAGGAATTTTTTCTTCGATTTTTTATCTTTAAATATGGCGTAAGTACAGATCCTGTTCAGTGCCGCATCCCAGCCTTTTGACGGTTTTTCCGGAGTTTCAGATAACCAGAATGTTCCTGATTTTACTGCTTCAAGTCTGTTTGTGTCATAAAAGATGGCAGAAAACTCTCCTTTCTCTTTGCCGTCATCTCTTCCTACTCCTATATAATCATAGTTTTTTAATCCTGATTTAATATCTTTCATCTGTTCCGGAAGCGCTTCCTGTACCCCGAAATAATCAGGATGATAATACGTCAGTAAATCGGCAACATCCTGCTTTCTTTTTGGCCAGGCATTGTCTTTATCTGACTCTACATTCAGTCTGATATTAAAACTCATTACGGTAAGGTCCTGTGAAAATCCCAATGCAAAAAACATCAGAAACACCATTGAAAATCTGAAATTCATATGTTATTTTATCATTAAGAGACAAAAATAAAACTTCTCTGCGACAGAAAAGCTTTATTGATGTGATTATATTGTTAAATTATCTTTTTCTTCTTCTACAGATATAAAATATTCCTGAAATTCGGACTCCAAAACCGGCAGCTGACTTTCAAGTTTTACAATTCCCAAGGTTTTATAGTGAGAGGCCAGTTTTATGCCTTTACTTTTGAGAAGAGCTTCAAGCCTTTTAAAATTTATATCTTTCTTTAAAACTGCGAGATAAGTGATCATAGGTATACCTGTATTAAACCATTTCCAATATCTCTGTATTTTATCCCTTCAACAGGTCTTGCTTTGTTTTCAATCAGTTCCCAGATCTCTTTTGCCGATTTATCGGGAAACTGTTCCATATACAACGCTGCAAGCCCTGAAACATGCGGTGCGGCCATACTGGTACCACTCATTGTATAGTACAGGTTATTTTTGTTCTTCGCATTTTTAGGATAGGAACTGATAATATCTACTCCGGGAGCACAGACATTGATGTTTCCGCCTGTAGATGGATTAAGACCTGCGTTTGAAAATCTGGCGATCTTCATTTGTCCGTCAATAGCTCCAACAGCCATGATCGATTTTGAATTGGCCGGCATTGAAACAGGTTGTGGAATCTGTGGTCTGTTGCTATCATTTCCTGCTGCTGCGATAATAAGGCAGTTATTTTCCAGTGCTCTTTCTCCAATGGTTTCAAAAAGAACAGACGGCTGATCATCAAACTTCACAGGAGAAGCTAGTGAAAGAGACAATATTCTGAATTTCTTCGAAATGGCCCAGTCTATCGCATCAATGACACTGCTGGTAGTTCCTCTTCCATTATCTGCGAGTACTTTTGCTATTTTCAGGTTGCAATCCTTAGCTATTCCGTAACGTCTTCCGTTATCACTTCTTGTATTTCCTGCAGCCACTCCTGCACAGTGGGTACCATGTCCGTTTGGATCTCTGTTCCAGTCCTCACCATCTATGAAAGATTTCCCTTCAATCACTTCGGCGGAAAAATCCGGATGGGAAATTTCAAGTCCGGTATCAAGAATGCATACATCAATACCTTTTCCTGTATAGCTGGCATTTTCCAGTCCGATCGCTTTTAATCCCCATTCCATTTCAATGAATGATTTTTGAGGTAAAGGTTTGCTGGTAATATATTTTTCAAGTTCTGAGATTTTTTCTGCAAGCCCGGCCGACTGCTTTTTAAGCTCATTAATCAATTGCAATTCATCTGCAGGAAAAAATTCCCTTTCTTTTTCGTAGTATACAATAGAATTGGATTCATCTTTCACAGCACTTTTCAATTGGTCTTCATCCATATTTTCCACCACCAGAACACCAAGATTTTTGTAAAGTACACCATTGTCCTGATCAATGATTTCATAGGAACGATTTTCTTTCGATAGAAATTCTGAAGAGGTGATACTCACTTCCAGCTCTTTCTCAATTTTTTTGAGTGCATTTTTCTGCTGGTTCTGTAGCAGAACAATATATCTTCCGGTTTCCATAATGATCTTTTTTAAATTAACTTCAGAAATATCTTTTCGAGAATAAGAAAAATATCCTCCGGAATAATGGTCAGTCTGAGCTTTTTATTAATTCCTGATATCGCTGTATTCTGTTCAGCCAGTGAAGTCCAGAAACGTTCAATTTTAGGCACGGAATTCATGTCCTTCAGCTTTTCATCATCCAGAATACCATTTTGATATAATGAGACAATGATTCCTGAAATAAGTTCTTCCGCCTCATCAAGTTTTTTATTTTCCCTGGCATATATTTCCATCAGAATATCATAAATACTTTCCATTCCGTTAAATGAGAATCCTGCAAGCATTTCTCTTCTTCCCGTCATTATTTTTTCCATTTTAATAGGATTAAAGCCTCTTTTAACGGTAGAAATCATATTCATTACCTTCAGCACTTCAGATTCATGACTGGTGTTTCCTTTGGTACGGAAATACTCCAGAACCTCGTTGAGAAACGCATCGAACCGGGCATCAAAGTCAAATGATTTTGACAGGTATAAAGCCTGAACTTCATTGAACTGTTCCAGCAGTTCTTTGATTTTCTGTACCGTAAAGTGAATAAGTTCCTGCATTACTCAAAAGTTATCTGTTCTATTTCGTTGCCGTCTTTATCTTTGTAAGACACAATTCTGATTCCTTCCTCCTCCATTTCCACATGCAGGTTGATGAATAATTTGTCTTTATCTTCTGCCGCACTTGTATTGGGATCTATGTAAATGCTGTTCAGCTTTGCATTCACCAGCGTATATTTATTCAGCAGAACTTTTGAAAAAATTTCTTTCAGTTCATCGGTTTCTTCTTCTGTTCCTTCCTGCGGTCTGAAGATCCCTGAATTTAAAAGCTGCATTTTATTTCTGAGATCCAGCTTGAGCACTTCATTGGCAGGAAGTTTCCCAAATTTCTGATCATTCTTTTCCAGCTTGCTGAACAGGGTTCTGAATTCTTCAGTCTGAAGCTGTCTTTTGCTGATTTCGGGAATATTAAATTTCTTCTCCCTATTCACCAGACGGATTCTTTCATTTATTTCTGTCACAAACTGATCTTCATTCAGTTTAAAATTATATTTGGGATCTGAATCGATATCCGTAATTTTAATCGGAATGTCCATCTTTACACTAGGCAGAGCATAGCGCGGAACCTTGAAATACTTAAGATATTCATGGCGGGCATATTCTTTGGCAATAAGAACCGCATTCTCATCTGCTTTTTTACGAGCCTGAATTATCTCGTTGTTGAGATAATCCAGGTAATCTGATAGTTTTATCATCTTTCGTAAAATCTTTTATTGTGAAAGAAGTCCAAGCACTTTTTCAAGCCCTGCAGGCATTTCGTCATTGGTTGCACGCACTTTTACCCCAAGAGAATATTCTTTTTCCACTTTGATTCCTGTACTGGAAGTTCTCTTATAGGATACATCCACTTTGAATTTCACAGGTCCCCATCCACCGGATACTCCGGCATTGATCCCGAATTCATCACTTACGTCTTTTGTGTATGTAGAATTAAGTTTCACATTAAAGTCTACTTCACAGGTCTCAATTCTGAAGCTCGGAACATTCAGCAAAGCAATAAAAGGCACTGAAATTTCCACGTCGTTCGGAATCATTTTAGGGTTGGTGGCACTTACCGGCTCATCTTCTTTAAAATCCGGGTTCGGAATATTTTTTTTGTATTTGAATTCTGCCATTCTCAGTTTTTTAGGACTGGCAGCATTGGCCGGATCTGTAAGTTCGAACCCGACTTCGTTGATGAAATTAACGGTGGCAATTGAGGCATTGGACTGTGCTTTTACACAAGCATCCAAAGGTCCGCCAATAATCGTTGCAAAGTCGATGCTTCCCAATTCTGCTGCAAAATCTGCATTGGCAGCATCTGAAGTTCTGAAGATCTCTTCATCGGCAGCCATTCTACCGGCAATCAGTTTCATGATCTCAGAAGAGGCACCGGAAAAAGATTTTTCCCACTTTTCATCATAATTCTTTTTGAACTCGTCTACGATGGCTAACAATTCTTTATTCGTCAATGAACTCAGTTCTGAGGTTTCAATTCCTGACACTTTTTCATAGACTGCCGGAGTCAGTACTTTTTCTACTCCCGATAAAAGGTCAATTAACTCATTTTTTGTTTTTTTGGCGTGGCTTGCTTCAAGCACCGATTTTAATGTTTCCATGTTTTTTGTTTTTGATTAATATTGTGGGACAAAATTAGATCACCGGGCTTCAAAACATTTCAGGAGAACACCTCTACTTGTTCAGGAAAAACACCCTAAAAAAATAAAAAGCCTGAACTTACGGTATAAGTTCAGGCTTTTGTAATATATGTAGCAAATATTTATTTTATAGACGCAAAGATCATATTAACTATTATTATTTTTAAGGAAACTGAGAAAGCAACAAAGTTGCTGATGAAGCTGCATGGATATGCTTACGCTTAGAAAGAATCAATTCCATTGATTCCATCTTTGCTCCCTTAAGAATCAACATGAGACAGTAAACCTTTGCGTTAATTTTAAAAGCAATCATATACAATTTTACATTAATCTGTTATCTTACTTATTATTATGACTCTGTCATTCTGAATGTACGCAGTGAAATGAAGAATCCAGGTTTTACATGAGATTCTTCCTTCGTCAGAATGACAATGGCGTAAAATTGTATATAGTCGCCAATTTAAATAGATTCAACGTTTCTATGCCGGTGTTTTACTGTTGTTTTCCAGATTGACATCAGGAACTACAGAATCCGGATCCAGTTTCACCTCATCAATTTCCTTGCTGGATTCTACCTTGAATGTCCATTCAGTATTTCTTTTCCAAACTTCAACAGGAATTTTTACCGTCTGTGTTGTTCCATCTTTGAATCTGATCTGTACAGTTGTTGGCATTGGCATCTGACCAATATTCTCAACCGTAATCTGAACTCCGTTTTTAAAGTCTCCGTTGACATATTGTACGGTTTTAACAGCCTGATCAATTTTCCATTTATTAAAGAACCATCCTCTCCAGAACCAGTTCAGTTCTTCTCCGGAAACATTTTCCATTGTGTGGAAGAAATCCCATGGTGTCGGATGTTTGAATGCCCAACGGTCAATATAGGTTCTGAATGCTTTGTCAAACTTTTCAGGTCCCAGAATTGCTTCTCTTAAAACTTCCAATCCTGTTCCCGGCTTATAGTAAGCCAATGCTCCGATACTTCTTTCTTTCATATTATCCGGACCTACCATTACAGGCTCCAGGCTGTCGGTTAGCAGATACGTTCCTGATCTTGCTAGATTCGGTTTACGGTAATATTCTCCTTTATTGAAAGCTTCCGTTGAAAGCCCGTTAATAAATGTATTGAACCCTTCATCCATCCATGCAAAAAGTCTTTCATTAGATCCAACGATCATAGGAAACCAGTTGTGTCCGAACTCATGGTCTGTAACCCCCCAAAGATCTTCTCCTTTGGAATCCATATGACAGAAAACAATTCCCGGATATTCCATTCCACCTTCATTTCCTGCTACATTGGTGGCAACCGGATAGGTATATTCATACCACTTTTTTGAATAATGTTCTATAGCTGCTTTAGTATACTCTGTAGATCTTCCCCACGCTTTATCACCAGCACTCTCAGCAGGATAAGCTGAAATAGCCAAAGATTTCTTTCCACTGGGTAAATTGATTTTTGCAGCATCTAAAATAAATCCCGCAGATGATGCCCATGCAAAATCTCTTGTCTGATTAATTTTAAATTTCCAGGTTTTTGTTCCTGAAGTTTTATTTTTACCGATTTCAGACTCAGGGCGGATCATTACCGTTTTATCACTGTTTCTTGCCTCATTCCATCTTTTGATTTCTTCTTTGCTGTACACTTCTTTCTCATTCAGAAGTTCTCCGGATGCTACGACATAATGATTAGCCGGAACGGTAATATTGGCTGTGATATTTCCATATTCCAGATAAAACTCCGAAGCACCAAGGTAAGGAAGCGTATTCCATCCCATGACATCATCATATACGCACATTCTCGGATACCACTGTGCGATGGTAAATATTTTACCGTTTTTAGTATCCTGAACTCCCATTCTGTCTGAACCATACTCAGGAGAAATAAAAGAATATTCTATTTCTATCTTTGCCACACCTCCATTGGCTTTCAGCTCTTTGGGAAGATCAATCTGCATCCTTGTATCGGTAATGGTGTATTTTACATCTTTCTTACCATCCAGTTTAACTGATTTAATGGTATATCCACCGTTAAATTCTTCACCATGAGCTCCGTTTCTGCTCCCGGATAGCGGCACTACACCATTTCCTCTGGAATCTTTTGCAAACAGATTCTGATCCAGCTGCAGCCAGAGAAAACCTAATTTATCAGGACTGTTGTTGGTATAGGTAATCTGCGCTGTACCGGTAATTTCTTTTTTATCTTCATTCAGGCTGACGTTCAAATGATAATCTGCTGAATTCTGCCAGTAAGCATGTCCCGGCTGTCCGCTTGCAGAACGGGTAGCTGTACCTGTCTGCGGATAAAAGAACGGCTTAAATGCTTCTACATAATCATATTTCGGAGTCTGCTGTGCATATGCAGATCCTGAAAAGAGGACAACTGCAAGCGTCGAAACAAGGGTTGGAAGTTTAAATTTCATTTGAAAAAGTATTATTTAGTGTATAGGTAAAAAAAAAATCCCGGATTTGTTACATATCCGGGAACTTTTTTAATATAAGTTTAATTTAATTTGACTTTTTTGCTTTAATCATGGCTTCCAAAGCATCCCACATTTCACGAGGAATCGCCTCAAGCATATTAAATTCTCCAGCTCCCTGAAGCCATTCTCCACCATCAATGGTTACCACTTCCCCATTCATATACGCTGAATAATCGGAAACCAGATAAGCCGCAAGGTTGGCAAGCTCCTGATGTTCCCCCACTCTTCTCAACGGAACTTTTTTCTTCATATCAAATTTCTCCTGCAGATCTCCCGGAAGAAGTCTGTCCCAAGCTCCTTTGGTTGGGAAAGGTCCTGGTGCAATGGCATTGAAACGGATTCCATATTTTGCCCATTCTACAGCCAGTGATCTGGTCATCGCCAGAACTCCTGCTTTTGCACAGGCTGATGGCACTACATAGGCAGAACCTGTCCATGCATAAGTGGTTACGATATTCAGTACTGTTCCCGGAGTTTTAGAATCGATCCAGTGTTTTCCTACTGAAAGGGTACAGTTTTTTGTTCCTTTTAAAACAATATCAAGGATAGAGTCAAACGCAGAGTGAGTCAGTTTTTCTGTGGGAGAGATAAAGTTTCCCGCAGCATTATTCAATAAAATATCAATCTTTCCGAATTCTTTCAGAGTTGCTTCTTTCATGGCTTCCACCTCATCCCAGTTTCTTACATCACAAGCTACACAAAGCACCTTGCCTCCTGTTTCCTCTTCCAGATCCTTAGCTGTTCCCTGTAATTTTTCCAGGTTTCTGGAAGTGATCACTACTTTGGCGCCCAGTTCAAGAAAGTATTTAGTCATCGCTTTTCCAAGACCGCTCCCGCCTCCTGTAACAATCGCTACTTTATCTTTTAGTGCACCTTCGCGCAGCATAGGTTGTGTATATAGACTCATAAAATATTTTTTCTTAAAAATAATAAATATTGAAATGCAATCCTGTAAAATAGGTTGATAAATAATGCTACAAATAATTATTCTTCACATAGAAGCTCTCTCAACTTTTACATTCATGATTTTTAACCCCAAAAGACATAAAAGTTTTAAATCCTTAAGTTTTTAGAGCCAAGCTCTATGTAAATAAGTACATCAAAGATTTTCATCTTATTTGAACTTTTCTCCGGCATTATTTTAAACTTACTTAAGCGGACAAAATGAAAGCTTTTGTGCCTTTTGCGGTTTCATAAAGATTAGGCGCCTTTATAAATAAACTATTCAAAAAAGAAAATAGCCTGATAACAATTACCAGGCTATTTCTATTTGTTAAAACGATATATTAAGAAGCTACCACTCCTTTGAAAGAAAGTGTTTTAGGAGTTTTGCTGTCGCTGGTAGTAACATTTACTGTCTTCATAAATGGCCCTACTGTTGCTGCGTTATAGCTGGCTTCCACAAATCCTTTTTTTCCTGGCTGGATAGGAGTTTTTGTGTAATCAGCAGTTGTACATCCGCATGAAGGAGCTACATTCTGAATAATGATTGGTTTTGAACTTGTGTTTGTAAATTCAAATCTGATCAATTTTGGTTTACCCTGAGGAATATTTCCTACATCGATAGATTCTGATTTCCATTTAATAGCATCAGCAACCATTTTTACGATAGATGGAGCATCTGTTGTCAATACATTCGCATAAAACGGAGAGAACGCCAACACGGCTAAAAGAGCTGTAATTTTTAATTTTTTCATGAGTATATATTTTAATATTTGAAACTGACTATGTTCTTCTATATGACAAATGTAAAGCAGACAATGATTATGGCTTGTTAACCGCTGTCTAACATTTGTTAATGAGTTGTTAATAGTAAAAGATAAATAGATATTTTTGGATAATATTGTTTCAGGAAATGAAAATAAAAAGACTCAATATTATTATCACGCTGGGATTCGTCGCTATTATCGGAATTTTAATAGCACAATTGATGTGGACGATACAGGCTTATAATCTTGAAGATAAAAAGTTTAACCAAAAGGTCAATATTGCCTTAATGGAAGTCGCAGAAAAACTCTCAGGAGGAAAGACATCCTACACCGAAAATCCTGTACAGAATATTGCCAATGACTATTATGTGGTTAATATCAACAATGAATTTCACCCTGTTGTGCTTGAATATTATCTGAAGACAGAATTTACCCGCTTTCAGATCAATACAGATTACGTGTATGCATTATACAATTGCCACAGCGATAAAATGGTATATGGAAAGTATATGACGACCCATCAGGAAAGCCCAGGCAATAAGATCATTAATTTTCCGAAGCATAAAAATCTGATCTACTATTTTTCCATACGATTTCCTGATAAAACCACTTACCTGATCAGTTCATTAAGATTCTGGTATCTCCTTACATTTGCCCTTATCATCATCCTTTTGGTGTATGTATATTCTATTTATACGATCATTCAGCAGAAGAAGTTCTCGGAGCTGCAGCGTGATTTTATCAATAATATGACTCATGAGTTTAAAACACCTTTATCCTCCATCCTGTTAGCATCAGAAGCGCTTAATAAACAGGAACTGGTACAGGATAATTCCAAACTGCAGACCTATACATCCATTATCATCAATCAAAGCCACAAGCTCAATAGCCACATTGAGAAAATATTGAATATTGCGAAGAACGATGCAGCCGGACTATCATTAAAACCTCAAAAAATCCTGTTACAACCTTTTATTCAAGAGATTGCAGATAATATACAGCACAAAAATAAAGATCTCAGCATCGAAATCGATATTGAAAACAGTACTTCGGTAATGGCAGATGAATTTCACTTTACGAATATCATTTACAACCTGCTGGATAATTCCATCAAGTATTGTGAAACAAAGCCTGTGATTAAAATTTCAGCTTATAAAGATTCAAAAGGCTTATATTTAAAGTTTAAAGACAACGGAATGGGAATTCCTGCTAAAAATATTCCTCATATTTTTGAAAAGTTTTATCGGGTACATACCAAAAGAAGTGAAGAAGTAAATGGTTTCGGACTGGGATTATTTTATGTAAAAAAAGTAGTTCAGCAGCATCATTGGAAAATTTCTGTAGAGAATAATGAAGACAAAGGAATTACTACAACGCTCTTCTTTCCGTTTTCAAATTAATCATGTGTAAGTATGGAGAAATCTAAAATTTTATATGCCGAAGATGATAAAACAATAGCTTTTCTGGTGGAAGACAGTCTGGAAAGTTATTATGATATCAGCTGTTATTCTGATGGAGAATCTGCGTTGGAAGCATTTAACAGCCAGGATTTTGATATCTGCCTTCTGGATATTATGATGCCTGGCATGAACGGATTTGAGGTGGCACAGCGAATCCGCAGTAAAAATGCTGAGGTTCCGATTATTTTTATCTCTGCAAAAGCTTTAAAAGAAGATAGAATTAAAGGGCTTAAAATTGGAGCTGATGATTATCTGGTAAAACCGTTCAGTATTGAAGAACTGATGTTGAAAATTGAAGTTTTTCTGAAACGCACTAAGAAATCGGATACTTCCCCTCTACAATATAAAGTGGGCAAATATGATTTTGATCCAAAAAATTACACCCTGAAAGGTGCGGAAAACAATATTACCCTTACCCAAAGAGAATCTGATCTTCTTTTATATTTTATCCGCCATAAAAATCTGGTGGTTAAAAGGCAGGACATTCTAAAGGCCATCTGGGGTGATGATGATTATTTCATGGGACGGAGCCTCGATGTTTTCATTTCCCGGCTGAGGAAGGTACTGGCTGAAGAACAGAACATAGTAATAGAAAACCTGCACGGAATAGGTTTCCGTTTTTCTGAAAAAGAGTAAATAGCCCTCAACTAATTTAAAACACAACAGAAAATGATGATTTTAATTAATTTTAAACTTTGAAAAATTGTCATTAATGAAAAATCGCAAGTCTATTGTTTTTCTTTCTCTAGCATTTTTAAGTGCAAACTTTCATGCCCAAAAATTTGAAAAATTAATACAATATGTCAATCCTCTGATCGGAACTGAAAAGATGGGACATACTTATCCGGGAGCCACCGTTCCTTTTGGTGCCGTACAGCTAAGCCCTGAAACAGACACCATTTCCTATGAACTCAATGGAAAATACAATGGTGAGGTTTATAAATACTGCGCCGGCTACCGTTATGAAGATAAAACCATAGTGGGATTCAGCTCTACCCATTTCAGCGGTACAGGACATTCTGATCTGGGAGATTTTCTGGTAATGCCTACTGTTGGAAAACTTCAGTTGAATCCCGGAACAGCAGCTAACCCTGAAAAAGGCTACAGAAGCAGATTTTCACACCAGAACGAAACAGCAGAAGCCGGATATTATAAAGTAAAACTGGATGACCACAATATTCTGGCAGAGCTGACAGCAACTCCAAGAGTGGGAATTCACCGTTATACTTTCCCAAAATCTGACCAGGCTCACATTATTCTGGATCTGATGGCTGGCATTTACAATTATGACGGAAAAAATGTATGGACATACGTTCGTGTAGAAAACGGAAATACCATCACAGGTTATCGGCAGACCAACGGCTGGGCAAGAACCAGAACGGTTTATTTCGCCATGAAGTTTTCAAAACCTTTTAAATCTTACGGTCAGCAAAACTATGATGAAAAGCAGGTTTACAAAGGATTCTGGAGAAAATTCGACCAAAATAAAAACTTCCCGGAGATTGCAGGAAAGAACCTGAAAATGTATTTTGATTTTGATACCAATGAAAATGAAGCGATTGAAGTAAAATTGGCCATTTCTCCGGTAAGCCAGACCAATGCTCTGGAAAATCTGGAAAAAGAAGCCGGGAATATGACTTTTGATCAGGTTAAAGCTATAGCCCAAGACAACTGGAACAAGGAATTAAATAAAATTGTCATCAAAGGTTCTGATACGGAAAAGACTAACTTCTATACAGCAATGTACCACACCTTTATCAATCCCACCACTTATATGGACGTCAATGGAGAATATAAAGGACTGGATCAGAATGTTCATAAAGCAGATGGCTTTACCCATTATACAACCTTCTCTCTGTGGGATACTTACCGCACGCTTCATCCTTTCTTTAATATCATTCAGCCTAAACGGAATGGTGACATGGTAAAATCTATGATGGCTCATTATAGTCAGTTTTCAATGAAAATGCTGCCCATCTGGTCACATTATGCTAATGACAACTGGTGTATGAGCGGATACCACAGTGTAAGTGTTGTTGCTGATGCTATTATTAAAGGAAATTATACGGGTGATCCTGAAGAAGCTTTGAAAGCATGTATAGAAACAGCAAATAAAAGAGATTACGAAGGCATAGGACAATATATTGATCTTGGATATATTCCGGCTGAGAAAAACGGAACTTCAGTTTCCAATACCTTGGAATATGCCTATGATGACTGGGCGATTGCCCAGCTGGCAAAGCATTTAAACAAAACAGATATTTACAATCAGTTTATTAGACGGTCTGAAAACTGGAAAAATAATTTTGACAAAACTATCGGTTTTATGCGCCCACGTCTGGCAGATGGAAGTTTTAAGAAAGATTTTGATGTATTAAGTACCCATGGACAGGGCTTTATTGAAGGGAATTCATGGAACTACAGTTTCTTTGTCCCGCAAAATCCCGATGAACTGATCACGATGATGGGCGGAAAGAAAAAATTTGCATCCAAACTGGATGAGCTGTTCACCATGCATTTACCTGATGAATTCTTTGCAGACACTGAAGATATTACCCGTGAAGGAATTATTGGTGGATATGTTCACGGAAATGAACCGGCTCACCATGTTGCGTATTTTTATAACTGGGCAGGACAGCCGTGGAAAGCACAGGCACAGATCCGCCGTATTCTGGAAATGCAGTATAAAGCAACACCGGACGGATTGGGCGGAAATGATGATACCGGACAAATGAGTGCATGGTATATTCTGAGTTCATTAGGTTTCTATCCTGTAGCTCCTGGATCAGAGAACTATTCTATCGGAAGCCCGGCGATTGATCACGCTGTACTGAATCTGGAAAACGGAAAAACTTTTGAAATTGAAGCAATCAACCAAAGTCCGGAAAATGTGTATGTTCAGAAAGTTCTTTTGAATGGAAAAGAGATCAAAAACTTTACATTGAAGCATTCTGAGATCATGAACAGTGGGAAGTTGACATTTTATATGGGAAATAAGGCGAAAAAGTAAAAAGGCGAATGAGCTGGAATTTGAACATTCACAGTCTTTTAATTAAATAAGTTTTGGCTCTAAAGCCAATGGAAGGTTAAATATAAAGTGAGCGGGCTAAAGCCCGCTCCTATTGATTATTTTCCTGAACATTTTTCGTTGTATAATTTAGTTCCTTCTGTTTGCTCCAGATCCTTCAATCTTTTTAATGCTGTGCAAGCAACATCTGTTTTGTTTTGTGCTGTTGCAATTGAAGCAATGTTGTACAATGCTTCTGTATTTGTATTATCGTCTTCATGAGCCTTATTGAAGAAGTAAACTGCGTTATCAAATTTTTGACTGTTAATGGCTTTTAAACCCTTATTAAAATTTTCTACAGACACAAACTTATCTTTTATTCTCACTACAGTTTTTTCATCTTTTTCAAAAGAAACTTTGCCAAAAAAAGCAATACTACCGGCATCACCATCTTCTAATTTAACGTTGAGGTAGTACGGAATAATAATTTTTTCAAAGCTCTCAAAACCTGTCAGATCCCATACTTTATAATCTTTTTCCAGCGCTGTTTTGAAAAATTCAATAGCTGTCTGATTATCTTTAGTCTGCTTTTTAGAGTCCACTGTTACTTCAACTTTTTGTTTTTTAGGAAAAATTCTGATTTCTCCTACTGTCTCAAAATTCAGAGTATATTTCTTTTTAGAATAACTTTCAAGAAGTTCAAAATTTATTCCTCTTTTTAATGATGGCATTGCGTTTCGGGAAGTAATTACAATCGAATCGCCAGTTGCTTTATCCGTAAAATCTTTCAAAACCTCAGAGGTTTTTACAAACCATCTCTTTCTTATTTTATCAGGAAAAGTAACACCTTCTGGTTTTTCTATAACAATTAATGAATCGGATGTCAACTTTTCAATTTCATAAATTGGCTTATCAGCTATCCTTATTACATTTTTTTCGATCTTAACATTCACACAACTTTTCCTCTCCGAATACCAAGGATCAATATATTCACAAAGGTTATTCCCATTAATTTTCCATAGTAAAAAACTGGATGGTTTTTGAAATAAATCCCTGCTTCCATCTAACATGCTGGATTTTACACTTGTCCATGACGAATTTGAAAGTAACCCTGTATTTATTTGTGAACTAAATTGCAAAGAAATTGATAGAAATAACAATAAAAAGAGTTTGTACATAGGTATTAATTATTTTTTGCGCGAAGCTACATAAATTTAAAATATCTTGAAACTTAAAAGAGTGTCTAGCTAATCATTCGCCAATCTTTAATAATCTTCCAGCTTAGTTTTGGCTGAAGCCAATGGAAGGTTAAATATAAAGTGAGCGGGCTAAAGCCCGCTCCTATTGAATTATAATAATCTCAGATTAATCTCTAGGTTCAAAAAGTAGTCTCTCTCCAAATTTCTCTTCTGCAATTGTACCATTGTTATACACCAAATGACCATTGACAAAAGTATGGGTAACCTTAGAGTGAAAATTCACCCCTTCCAGTGGGCTCCAGCCACACTTGTAGAGTAGATTGTCTTTGGAAACCGTCCAATCCTGATTTAAATCTACCAAAACAAGATCTGCTTTATATCCTTCTCTTACAAAACCTCTTTTTTCAACTTTGAAAAGAATCGCAGGATTATGAGCCATCTTTTCAACGATTTTCTCAAGGGATATTTTACCGTTTTTATAGTTTTCAAGCATTACAATCAATGAATGCTGTACCAAAGGTGCACCAGACGGACATTTTGTATATACATTATTCTTCTCTTCTGCCGTATGCGGAGCGTGGTCTGTAGCAATCACATCTATTCTGTCGTCCAGTAATGCTTCCCAAAGGGCATCTTTATCTTTTTGGGTTTTTACAGCAGGATTCCATTTGATGAGGCCTCCTCTTGTTTCATAATCCTCATTGGTAAATGTAAGATGATGAACACATACCTCAGCAGTGATTTTTTTGTCTTTTAGAGGAATATCATTTCGGAAAAGTTCCATTTCCTTTGCTGTTGAAAGGTGGAAAACGTGAAGTCTCGCCCCTGTTTTTTTCGCAAGCTCTATCGCCTTGGATGAAGATTTATAACATGCCTCTTCACTTCTGATCAGGTGGTGGAATTTTACAGGAATATCATCTCCATATTCATCCATATATTTCTGAGTATTGGCTCTGATGGTAGCTTCATCTTCACAGTGCACAGCAATCAGCATTTTGGTATTACTGAAAATGTTTTCCAGAGTTTCAGGATTATCAACCAGCATATTTCCTGTAGATGATCCTAAAAATAACTTGATTCCCGGAACATTCCTAGGGTTCGTTTTCAAAACTTCCTCCAGATTATCATTCGTTCCTCCCATCATAAAACCATAGTTGGCATATGCTTTTTGGGAAGCAATCTCATACTTGTCTGCCAATAGCTCCTGGGTAACAGCGTTTGGAACAGTATTCGGCTGATCAATAAAACTGGTGATCCCTCCGGCAATGGCTGCTCTTGACTCGCTCTCAATATCGCCTTTATGAGTAAGTCCAGGCTCACGGAAATGCACCTGATCATCTATTACCCCGGGAAGAAGATATTTACCTGAACCATCAATAATCTGATCCGCGTCTTCAGAAATGCCGGCAGCTATTTTAGAGATTAAATCATTTTCTATCAGGATATCGCTTTCAAAGACTTTTCCTTCGTTGACGATATTTACATTTTTTATAAGAACTTTCATTTCAATTTATTTCGCCGTAAAATTAAGATTTTAAGTTTTAATTCACCCCAAAATCGCAAAACGAATGCTTAAAGTTTTACATTTGCAAAAAAAAAAATTCGACTTTGTATAAGAAACTATTAGGACAGACAGCGGTATATGGACTTAGCTCCGTACTAGTCCGTATTTTTCCATTTATCATTGCACCCATCGTTACAAAGGCTTTCGGACCAGCTGCTTCGTCACCGTTTGTAGACTGGTATTCCATTGCAGGTGTAATTACGGTATTGCTTACACATGGGATGGAAACTTCTTTCTTCCGATTTGCACAAGAGGATAACATTGACAAAAAAACATTGATTTCAACCTGCTCAATGAGTATCATCAGTATGGGGTTAATTTACCTTATTCTGGGATATGTATTCAGATTTCAGCTTGCTGAAGCTTTTGAAACTCCTGATCAGGTCAATTTTCTAATCATATTCTTATTTATTCTCTCATTGGATGCATTTTCCACCATCCCATCTGCTATATTGAGGTTACAAGGAAAACCCTTCAAATATATGCTTTCCAAGGTAGCCGGCTCCCTGGTTTACTTTTTACTGGTTTTATTCTTCATCAGATGGCTTCCTAAACATCCTGAGGGAGTACTTGGGTTAAAATATAATCCTGACTTCGGAGTCGGATATGTTTTCGTTGCCAATCTCATCCAAAGTATTATCACCCTTTTGATTGTAGGAAAAGAATTCTTCAGCTTCAGTATATCCAAATTCGATTTCGGACTGTGGAAAAGAATTATGAACTATTCCTGGCCGGTAATGATTGCAGGACTGGCTGGTATTGTAAATCAGACATTAGACCGACAATTCTTAAAATACCTCCTTCCTGAAGAAGAAGCCCGTCATCAGATTGGAGTATATGGAGCAGTTTACAAGATTGCTACCTTTATTACTGTGTTCAGACAAGCCTATCAATTGGGTATTGAACCTTACTTTTTTTCAAGTTTCAAGAACAAGGATTCTCACAAGACCTATGCCGTACTGATGGATATTTTTGTGGTATGCAGCTGCATCATTTATATGGGACTTATGGTAAATCTTCAATGGATTTCTGAAAAATATTTAAGAAACCCCCTCTACTATGAGGGAATTGAAATCATTCCATTTATCATGCTTGGAGCTCTGTTTCTGGGAATCTACCTTAATCTTTCTATATGGTATAAGTTATCAGACCAGACAAGGGTTGGCTTATATATTTCTGTTATAGGAGCTTGCATCACCATTCTTATCAACTTCCTGTTCATTCCTCAATATGGATATTGGGCAAGTGCCATAGCAGCACTGATTACATTCATGTCTATGATGATCATTTCCTATGTATGGGGACAAAGGCAGTATCCTATTCATTATAATATAGGTAAAATAATGATTTATCTGGGATTTACCATTGTTTGTTCATTGGTTTCTTTCTATTATTTCAGAACTAATTATCTGGTAGGTAATCTATTCCTTATCTTATTCCTGGCTTTGATAGTATTCAAAGAAAAAGCAATAGTATCCAAAATCATAAAAAGATCTTAAACTTTGGTCTTTATTTTGCTTGTAAACAAACCTGTTGTTAATTTAAACAATTATTTAAAAAGATATAAATCATAATCTCTTAAAGGTTTTAATTATTATCTTTAACCTAAATATCAAAAACAACTAATAAAACATCTTTTATACATATAATTTATGAAAATTATTGTCCCTATGGCTGGACGTGGTTCCAGATTACGTCCACATACACTGACAGTTCCAAAACCTCTTATTCCTATTGCAGGAAAACCTATCGTACAGAGATTAGTGGAAGATATTGCTAAAGTTGCAGGAGAAAACATTGAAGAGGTAGCTTTTATCATCGGAGATTTTGGCCCTGAGATCGAAAGATCCCTTATTCAGATTGCTGAAAAGCTGGGAGCAAAAGGAAGTATATATTATCAGAACGATCCTCTTGGAACTGCTCACGCCATCAAATGTGCGGAACAATCTATGCAGGGAGATATCGTTATTGCCTTTGCAGATACTCTTTTCCGTGCAGATTTCCAGTTGGACAAAAATTCTGACGGTGTAATCTGGGTGAAAAGTGTTGAAGATCCATCAGCGTTCGGAGTCGTAAAACTGGATAATTACGGTTTCATTACCGACTTTGTTGAAAAACCAACGACTTACGTTTCAGATCTTGCTATCATTGGTATCTATTATTTCAACAGTGCTGAAAAGCTCATGGAAGAAATCAATTATATCATGGATAATGATATTAAAAACGGCGGCGAATACCAATTAACAACCGCTCTTGAAAACCTCAGAGCTAAAGGTGCCAAGTTTACCCTTGGAAAAGTAAACGACTGGATGGATTGCGGTAACAAAAATGCTACAGTAGAGACCAACAGCAAAATCCTTGAATATGAAAGAGAAGCAATGACTCACTATCCTGCTTCCGCTGTGATTGAAAATTCTTTGATTATTCAGCCTTGCTTTATTGGAGAAAATGTAAAAATCTCCAATTCAAAAGTAGGACCTGGCGTTTCTTTAGGAAACAACACAACTGTTGTGAATTCTAATATTGAAAACTCCCTGATTCAGGAAAACACAAGAATTAATCACGGGAACCTTTCAAATTCTATGATCGGTAATTCCGCACAGTATTTTGGGGTTGCCAGAGAAATATCTTTAGGTGATTATTCCGTGTTAGATTTTTTATCTAAATAAGGATAGGAAATATTTAACTTAAACATCATATCATCAGGCCACACAAAATGTTTTGTGTGGTTTGGCGTTAATATTGCAACGTATTTTTTAATTAAAAGATAAATACATGAAAAACTGGATCCCATTTCTTTTATTGCTTCTTGCCTTATCATCCTGTAAGACCCGTAATACTGCCCAAAGTGATACTGATCATACACGGGATAGCATTAATGGTACAAAAAATATAGATAATGGAAATCCAAAAGATGTTAATGAACCGGTGAGAGACAAACTCACGTTTTATGAACATGTATTGATCCCACCCAAATTTGAACAAATCAAAATAGACAGCAAAGTAAGAGTAGAAACAGGAAGCTATGTTCCTACACTGGACGCAACCATCTATATTGAAAATGATAAAAAGGTGTGGATGAATCTGAGAGCTTTGTTCATCAATGCTGCCCGCGGTATTGCCACTCCGGAAGGAATAAAAGGCCAGGATAAGATCAATAAAACTTATATAGATTCCGATTTTGACTATCTTAATAACCTTCTGAACGTTAATTTCATTGATTATAAATCATTGGAAAAGATCTTACTGGGGAGAACTTTTGTAAAGATCAACGACAGACAGTTTGATCTCACTCAAAATGCTCAGGGTTTTAAAATGGTTTCCAATACGAACCAGAAAATCGTTACGGACGAAAAAAACAGGGAGTATAAGGTAGCTCTCCAATACGACACCAATTACGATTTGTTAGCCGTGAATTTAAAAGATATTCTTTCATCAGACGAACTAGATGTTTCTTATAGTGACTGGAATGAATACGGAGGAATACGCCTTCCAAAAAATGTTAAAATAATTATAAAAGGCTCAAAATCTAGTCAGATTTTATTGGAAAACACGAAATTTGACTTTTCGAGGATGGAAACACCTTATTCTGTACCATCCAGTTATAAGAAAATTGAGATTAAATGATTAGAAAATTTAGCTTTTTAATAGGTGTTTTGATGTTCGGACTGCATCAGGGACAGCAGACCAAAGAACAACTGCAGAAGCAGAATGCCGAACTTAAAAAACAAATTGCACAAATAAATACCGATTTAGCCAAAACCAGAAGTGAATCTAAACTTTCCGTAGCCTACCTTTCCAATGTCAACCAAAAATTGGTGTTAAGAGAAAAGGTTTACAATAATACGCAGAAAGAAAAAAGGTTCATTGAGGATGATATTTATTTACGTCAGCTGGAAATCAACCGTCAGAATAAAGAACTGGCAGTTTTGAGAAAAAACTATGCTGAAGTTTTGGTGAATGCTTATAAAAACAAAGGAGTACAGAACAAAGTAACTTTTATTCTTTCTGCTAAAAATTTAGGAGAAGCCATACGAAGAGTTCAGTATCTGAAACAATACTCAGACTACCAGGATAAAAAAGCAGCTGAAATCACAAATGCTGCCAATCTCATCAAAAAGACCATTGCCCAAAAGCAAAATTCTGTAAAAGCGAAAGAATCCCTTTTGATTAACCAGCAGAAAGACCTGGCAACCATCAATGCTGAAAGAGCTCAAAAAGAACAGTTGGTAGCTGAATTCAAGAAAAACGAATCCAAGCTGACTGCTGAACTTAAGCAAAAACAAGTTCAGTCTAAAGCACTGGAAGGACAGATCAGAGCTATTATTGCAGAAGAGATCAGAATTGCAAAAGCAGAAGAAGAAGCCAGAAGAAAGGCAGAAGCAGAAAAAATACGTTTGGCAAAACTGGCTGCTGAAAGAGAAAAAGCAAGAATCGAAGCTGAAGCGAAAGCAAGAGCAGAAGCCCTTGAAAGAGAAAGAAGACTTGCAGAAGCAGAAGCCAAGAGAGCTGCAGAACTTGCTGCAAAAAGAGCTGAAGAAGAAAGAAAGCGTAATGAAGATGCCGCGAGAGCCGAAGCTAATGCAAGAGATGAAGCCAGAAGAGTAGCCGCTAAAAAAGCTTCAGACGAGGCCAATGCAAGAGCTAAAGAAGCTGCAGATAAATTAGCTGCCGCAAGAGCAGCAGAAGCAGCGCTTGCGAAAAGAAAAGAAGAAGAGAAAAAGGCAGCAGAGAGCAAAGCCATGACAAACTACGGAGTTTCCACCGCTACAGGAAGCAGTTTTGCAGATAACAGAGGTAGATTAGGTTATCCTGCAGACAGAGCCGGACAAATCACTCACCGTTTCGGAAGACAGCCTCACCCGGTTTTCAAAAATATTACTGAAGAAAATAACGGGATCAAAATTTCCGTCCCTTCAGGCGCACGTGCAAAATCGGTGTTCCCGGGATCAGTATCTTCGGTACTGGCTAATAATGACGGAACCAAGACCGTTATCATCAAACACGGAAGTTATTTTACCATTTATTCCAACTTAGGAAATGTAAGTGTTTCCAAAGGGCAACAGGTTTCATCAGGAACTCCGGTAGGTACGATAGCTCAGGATTTTGATGGTGCTTATACGCTTGATTTCCAAGTATGGAACGGAAGTACACCAGTTGATCCATTAGGTTGGATTTCATATTAAAAAAAGTGTAACTTTGCAAAAATTTTAAGAGATGAATACACTAACAATACTTGCCTTATCTTGGCAGCACATCCTTATCGTAGCAATACTTTTGGTATTACTTTTCGGAGGAAAGAAAATCCCTGAATTAATGAGAGGAGTTGGTTCAGGAATCAAGGAATTTAAAGATGCAGTAAAAGAAGAAGACAAACCAGGTTCTGAAAACAAATCGGCTTCCAACAATAACAATTCTTCCAGCAACTAAAATTCCTTAGAATTAATGAAATTTACTGAGACTGCATGGAAAGTCTTCAATCAAGCTATTGAAGACTATCACGTGTCTGATGACGTTAACACTCTAATTAATAACCCGTTCGAAAAAGATAGTTTGGAACGGATTTTGTATGCAAAGAACTGGATTGATACCGTTCAATGGCATTTGGAAGATATAATTAGAGATGAAAATATTGATCCGGCTGAAGCTCTTCAACTGAAGAGAACAATAGACGCTTCCAATCAAAAAAGAACTGATTTGGTAGAGTACATTGATGGCTGGTTTCTTAATAAGTTTGAAAATATAACTCCTAAACCTGAAGCAAAAATAAATACAGAAACTCCCGCTTGGGCAGTAGACAGGCTATCAATTCTTGCATTAAAGGTTTATCATATGTCGTTAGAAGCTAACAGAGAATCTGCTTCTGAAGAACACAGAAACAACTGCCAGGCTAAGCTGGATGTTCTGCTTACTCAGAAAGAAGACCTATCAACTTCTATAGATCAGTTGCTTGCTGATATTGAGAACGGTAACGTTAAGATGAAAGTGTACAAACAAATGAAAATGTACAACGATGAAAGTCTTAACCCAATCCTTTATCAAAAAGGGCAACAAAAATGAAACGACTATTTTTCTTTGGAGTACTTATCATATTAACATCTTCCTGCGCATCGGAGAAGCTTAATCTTTCTCCGTTGTCAAATAATTTTTACAGTGATGCTAAAGGGTCTGATTCAGACAGAAGCTCTAAGAAGAATTTTAATATCAATATCAAACAGAATGTCAATGCTTCTGAAATTTCAAATATGATCTCCACTTTTCCCAAGTTTAAAAACAACGGATTAAATGATGAGATTACCAGCTTGAAATACAGTCTTCAGAATTATTTATATGCTATTGATGCCAGCAATTCTGCCGGAAAAAGCAGAGCCCTTAAAAGCTTCGAAAAATCATACAAAAAAATTCAAAAGCTAAGGCAGAATCTTGACAGAGACGACGATGAAGTTCTTAACAGATATCTGGTGCGTTTAAAAACCAATATTTCTGTTATTGAAGATACTTTGCCAGGAAGTTAAAAACTAATTGAACTATCAATGATTAAAATTCAGGCGGAAGCCAATGTTCCCACAGAGCACGGCACTTTCCGAATGATCGCTTTCTCCGAAAACGAAAACGACTGGATGCCGCATATGGCCATCGTTGCTGAAAATACAGATTTTTCAAAACCGGTCAATGTTCGTTTCCATTCAGAATGTATTACCGGAGAAGTTTTCCATTCAAAAAAATGTGAATGCGGCCAACAATTGGATGCTGCAATGAAATATATCCATGAAAACGGTGGGATTATCATCTACCTTCGTCAGGAAGGAAGAAACATCGGGATCATCAACAAGCTTAAGGCTTACTCACTACAGGAAAAAGGATTGGATACCGTACAGGCCAATCTTGAACTGGGACTTCCTGCAGATGACAGAAACTTTGGCGTAGCCATTGAAATTCTTAATCTATTGGATGTAAAAGATATCAATCTACTCACCAATAATCCTGAAAAGGTAAAATATGTGGTAGACAGCAATATTCACCTTAATTCAAGAGTCCCATTACAGATTCCTGCCAATGAAATAAGCAAAGGATATCTGCAGACAAAAAAAGACTTCTTTGGACATCTTCTTGATGACAATGATAACTAATAAAAATAAAGCCTCAGAATAAATACTCTGAGGCTTTTAATTTTAATTACTGCTAAAATACAGGCTTTCTCTTCATAGCTATTATAGACAGATTAAACGCTTAGTATCGTTTTCTATTATAAATCAAAAGCCCCGGAAGATATTCTCCCGGGACTTTTTTAATTATAAAAAACTGAAAAGATATTTCTTAGTATTTAGTTACAATTTTAGACTCGTCAATATTGTAATATTTGATTACACTTTTATAATCGTTGTAATCTACGGCAGCACCTTTTGCCATTTTTGCACCACCAGTTCCTGTTCCATTTGCAGGAAGAATAAGAACTCTGAATTTTTTATTCTGATAGTATGATGGGTTAGCTGTTAAGCTGAATGTATTGGTAGAGTTAATATTAATGGTAGCAGCATACTTACTGAATTCATAAATATAATCTACAGCATCGTTATTTCCATTACCTACATAATAAGTATAAGGAAGAAGTTTCCATACAGGAGAATCTCCGTCAGTACCAATCTGCATATAAATAAGCACCATATCGGATTGTACTAATGGCTTGTTAAAGTCATCACTCCATCTGTAAAGATTATCAGTAACTTTTGTAAAAGTAGGAGATATATCAAATGATTGGTTTATGGTATCATAATCTGTTCCTTGTACTACAGTATCATCATTATCACAGCTATAAGCAGTAAAACCTACAGCCCCAAGGAATAAAAAGAGAAGTATTTTTTTCATTTTTATTAAAGTTTAGTTATTATTTATATTGCGTATTCAAATCATATACCAAAAATTTCAAAAACTTTGTTTTCCTCACTTTTTTAATTGTATTTTTGTTCTTATTCAAAAAGTCATGAAGAAATTATTATATACTTCACTCTTTATTGCTGCCTTGATAAGCCCTAAGGTGAAGGCCCAGTATCAGCCAAAAAATGCTTCTAAGGAGGATCTGAAAAAAGCTCAGCAATGGGTTGATATTACTTATAAAAATCTTTCTCAGGATGAAAAACTGGGACAGCTTTTTATTGTGGCATTGTATACCAACAGAGGGGAAGATTATATCAGCCAGGTAAGAAATATCGTTACGAATGATAAAATAGGCGGTCTGATTTTAATGCAGGATGATGCAGCAAGAGAAATTAACCTGGTGAATGAATTTCAGCAAAAGTCTAAAGTTCCTTTGATGATCGGGATGGATGCAGAATGGGGGCTCTATCAGCGAATTGCTACTGCCCACAAATTTCCATGGGCCATGACATTAGGCGCTATCCAGGATAAAAATCTTGTGTATCAGATGGCCGCAAAAATTGCAGAGGATTGCAAAAGAATGGGGATCAACTGGGATTTCGCGCCTGTAGTAGATGTCAACACCAATCCTGATAATCCGATTATAGGAAACAGAAGTTTCGGATCTGATGTGAATAATGTCATCACATCAGCCCTATCCTACTCCAACGGTCTTCAGGATAATAATATTTTAGCGGCTATAAAACACTTCCCGGGACACGGAGATACCAGTACAGACTCTCACCTTGATCTTCCGGTAGTTCCTCATGGTATTGAAAGACTTGACGCTGTGGAACTTGCTCCTTTCAAGGCACTGATGAATAAAGGAATTGGCGGTGTAATGGTTGCTCATTTATATGTTCCAAGCTTAGAATCAGAAAAAGGAATTCCGGCCTCTGTTTCTAAAAACATTATTACAGGAGTACTGAAAGATAAACTGGGCTATAAAGGTTTAATCATTACAGATGCATTAAATATGGGCGCTGTAGCGAATAAATACCAGCCGGGCGAACTGGATGCCATGGCCTTTAAAGCGGGAAATGACATTATGCTTTTCTCTCAAGGTGTTTCTGAAGGTAAAAAACTAATCCAGAAAGCTATTGATAAAGGAGAAATTCCACAATCCAGAGTGGAAGAAAGTGTTAAGAAGATCTTGCTGACAAAATATTTTCTTGGTCTTACCCAATACAATCCTAAAAACCCTGAAAACATCAATAAGGATTTAAATAATGATTCTCACACCCAATTGGTACAGAATCTTTATTCCAATGCCCTGACTTTATTAAAAGACGAAAAGAAATTACTGCCACTTACAGGGAAACAGATTTATTATGTTCCTCTTGAAGAAGCTCCTTACCAGACTTTTGCCAACAGATTGGGTAACAATGTTATCATTAAAAAAGCAGGAGAAATTAATACAATTCCAGCTGGTTCTACAGTTATCGTAGGTTTCCATAAGGATAATTCAACAGCTTATAAGCCATATAAAATCTCAGCAGACTCTAAAAAAGTACTTTCTGATCTTACCAAAAATCAAAATGTTATATTGAATGTTTTCGGAAGTGCTTATGCCTTAAAGGATATTGATATTTCAAAAGTTTCAACCGTTCTTGTTTCTTATGAAAACAATGATGATTCGATGAATGCTGCAGCTGATGCTTTAACCGGAAAAACAAAAATCTGGGGAAAACTTCCTGTACTGGTTAACGACAAGTTAAAACCGGGAATGGGTATAGAACTTCCTATGGCAACCTCAACAAAAACCAAATAATACAAAATTAAAACAATAATAATCTAATGAAAATAGGCATACTTTGCTATCCCACCTATGGAGGAAGCGGAATTGTAGCAACAGAATTAGGAATGTCTTTGGCCAACAAAGGCTATGAAGTACATTTCATCAGTTCTGCACTTCCTGCAAGATTAGATATCACCAACCCGAATATTTTCTTTCACAGGGTAAATGTTCAGACCTATCCGCTTTTCCAGTATCAGCCTTATGATATTGCGCTAAGTTCGATGATCTACAGAGTTGTCAATCTTTATAAACTGGATCTTCTTCACGCACATTATGCCATTCCTTACGCATATGCCGCTTTTACGGCAAAACAAATGCTCAAGGAAGACAATAATGATATTCCGTTGGTCACTACATTACACGGTACAGATATTACCCTTGTAGGGCAGCACCCAAGTTATAAACACGCAGTAGAATTTTCGATCAATCAGTCTGATGCTATTACTTCAGTTTCTGAAAGTCTGAAAAAAGATACCCTTCAGTTTTTCAATATCAAAAAAGAAATTCAGGTGATTACCAATTTTATTGATAATTCCGAATTTGATGACTGTTCTGAGTGCCAGAGAACCCAGTTTGCCAATCCGGATGAAAAAATCCTGATCCACGTGTCCAACCTTCGTCCTGTAAAACGTGTAGACGAAGTACTGCAGATCTTTAAGAATGTGGAAAGAAAAGTGAAATCCAAGCTGATTATCATTGGTGAAGGCCCTGATATGGAAAAAGTAAATCAGTTCCTTGAAGAAAATCCTGAGCTTATTTCCAAAATCCGCCTTTTAGGAAAGGTAAATGATTTGTATAAAATCTTACAACTTTCAGATGTATTTCTCCTGCCTTCCGAGCAGGAAAGTTTCGGTCTTGCAGCTTTGGAAGCTATGGCTGCGTATACTCCGGTTATCAGTTCCAATGCAGGAGGAATTCCTGAGGTGAATATTCAGGGGGAAACCGGATATCTGGCTGAAATCGGAAATGTAGAAGCTATGAGCAACTATACCATCAAATTGTTGAGCAATGATGAACTTTTAGCCAAAATGAAGCAAAATGCGAAAGATCAGGCAATAAAATTCGATTTGAAAAACATTCTTCCTATCTATGAGAAAATGTATAGAACAACCATAGAAAATTTTAATAAGGAGCTGACGAAAGTATAATATTTCTATTATATTTACGTCACACTTATGACGGAAAAACTACTTCAATATCTTTGGAACTATAAGGTTTTCAAAAATTTTGACTTCAAGGATATTGAAGGAAATTCCGTTGAGATCATCCATTTTGGAAAATGGAATAAAAATGCTGGCCCTGATTTTATTGATGCTAAAATCAAAATCAACGGCTTACTTCTCGCAGGAAATATAGAACTGCATGTACGCTCTTCAGACTGGATTTTCCACAATCATTCCCAGGATCCCAATTACCGGAATATTATTCTTCATGTGGTATTCCAGCACGACATAGAAATTCGTGAACTTACAGTAAAGCAAGTTCCAACATTGGAATTGCATAGTTACATTGATGAAAATATCATCTCGAAATATGAAAAACTGGTTGATGGAGAGGAATTTATTGCCTGTGAAAAAATTTTTGATCCGAAAAAATTACCCGTCAATTTTCATGAAGAAAGCATCCTGAAAAAACTGGATGAGAAATCTTCAGAGCTTGAACAGAGTTTACATCAATATAAAAATAATTTTGAAGCCGTTTTATTTCACAGTTTTGCCTACTCATTCGGTTTAAAAGTAAATGCTTCTATTTTCCGGCAGATTGCAGAAAGTATTGATTACAGTATTATCAATAAAATACGTCAGAATCCCCTTCAGCTTGAAGCGTTATTATTTGGAATTTCAGGATGGCTTGAGAAACCCCAGGACGGGCAGATGACAATATGGAAAAGAGAATTCGATTTTATCAAGGCAAAATTTTCCATTTCTGATTTACAATTTCATCCTAAGTTTTTAAGACTGAGACCACCGAATTTTCCAACAATCCGGTTGTCACAATTGGCTGACCTGTACAGGCAGCAGAATTTATTTTCAAAAATCATGGAAGCAAGAAGCGCAGAACAGCTGTACACTATTTTCAGCTCTGTAAAAGCTTCTGAATATTGGGATTTTCATTTTAATTTCGGGAGTATTTCCAAAGTACAGCCTAAAACACTGAGCCAAGATTTTGTTGATCTTCTCATTCTAAATACCATACTTCCTTTACAATATGCTTATCACAGATATCATAAGGAAGATATTGCAGATGAAATTATTGCATTATACAAGACAGTTTCCGGAGAGAAAAACACCATCATTACGAGCTGGAAAAAACATGGATTAAAGGTCACCAATGCGTTGGAAAGTCAAAGCCTTATTTATCATTATAAAACCTATTGTGAACCGAAAAACTGTTTAGCCTGTACTATCGGCTATAAACTCTTGAAAGAATAACCTTATCCGGGCAGTTTTGTCGATCAAAATCTTTGTCAAAAAAATTCCTTAACTTTGATTGATAGATTCAAACTTTTAAATAACAATCTGGAAATGCTGAGTAATATTCGTCATAAAATGGAAAGAGAATGGTTTGGTGTACTGACCAGAATGGGAGCCAAGCTGGGAATTCCTGTTTCTAAATTGAGAGTTTTCTTCATCTATTCTACTTTCGCTACAGCTGGATTTTTCTTTCTGATCTATCTGGGACTGGCATTCACCCTTTGGATTAAAGATATTTTCATCACCAGAAGACCGAGTGTCTTTGATTTATAAATTATGGAATTTTTACCGATTACTTCCGCAGAAGATCCTAGAGTTCAGGAAATCTATACTTCTTATACTACCACTTTTCCTGTAGACGAACAAAGAGATAAAGATCAGTTTGAAAGTTTATTTACAAATCCTTATGTGGAATTCATGTCTGTTATCCACGAATCGGAAGCTATTGGCTACCTCATCCTTTGGAAGCTGAGTTCTTTTGTTTTTGTAGAGCATTTTGAAGTTTTTGAAGCATTCAGAAGTAAAAAACTGGGATCTCATATTATGAATCATTTATCAGAAAATTATCCAAGTATTATTCTGGAAATTGAACCTGCAGAATTGAGCGAAGATGCTTCAAGACGGTATTCTTTTTATCAGAGAAATAATTTCAGCCTGATTGATACCACTCATGTACAGCCTAGCTATGGCGAAGGAAAAAAATCCTTGAATTTATGGCTGCTTGCTAACTACACTCCTGAAAATGTGGAGGAAGCTAAAAAAGAAATTCATAAAATTATTTATGCTTAAAATATAAAACGCCGGAAAGCTATTCCGGCGTTTTTCTTTTACTGAAATTTATGTTAATTTACTTCATACTCCAGTTTGATGGTAATACTGGCTTCTTTTTCTTTGGATGAAGTATTGAAAGTTCCGCCATAAGAATAATCTTCATTGGAGTTGGGTGCCGTAATCTGAATCACTCCCATTGTTGCTTTCTTCAGATTTCCAAGACTGCTTCCAGAATTTTCTGCAATTTTTTCAGCACGTTCTTTAGCATCTTTTGTAGCACTGGCAATCATTTCCTGTTTTACTGTAGCCAGCTTGGTGTAGAAATACGCTGGTGAAGAAGAAGTGAATTCAATGCCACGGTTGATAATTTCGGTAATATTTCTGGAGAGGTTTTCTATTTTTCCCACTTCTTTACTTTCAATAGAAACTTTTTGGGTGAGATTATAACCGGAGAATTCCCCTTGTACATAGTTTCCGTTTGAATCATTATAGCTTCTGAACTGTTTCTGAATATCTACGGAAGAAAATACGATCTCTTTCTGTTGTATCCCTTTTGAAAGCAAATAGTCATTAATTACTTTTCTGTCTGTTGCCAGTTCATCGTAGGCAGATTTGAGATCCACATTATTTTTGGAAAAGCTTCCGGACCAGGTGATCAGATCTGATGTAAACTGTTTGGTTCCTAATCCTGTCACGGAAATGGTATTTTCAGATTTATTCCTGTTTTTAATAGCATTTCCCAAAAAACTGAGACCCACTACAAAACCTAATGCTGCAATAGCTACTGCAAAAATGTTTTTATTCATAAAATGTGTGAATTTGTGTTACCAAAATGGTATCAATTTCTATTCCAATATTTTAAGAATTTATTAACATTTAAATTACTTTTGATCCTGATTTACTCTCTCCAGAAAAAGAGGAACTGTCTCTTCCAGTCTCAGCATAACCCCCGAAAGATTTCTTGCTTTTACATAGGTTCGTACCTGAGGTTTTGCTAAAAATGAAAATTGAATAAATTCTGAAATTCTGTCACCAGGAATTCCGGCTTTGATAAAATATTCATCCTCTATTCTATCCCGAACCCAGACGATATGTTCCTGAAGATCGTCATATCTGTATTGTCTTTTCTGTCTTCTGGCTTTCCCGCTTATCAGATCATATACGCCCTGAACATTCAGGTTTCCCAAAAGTATAGGTAAAAGTACACTTTTTACTTCTGCCGGTTTTTCTCTCATTTTTCCGACCGGCTGCGGAAGACCGACGGCATCTCTCACCTGCTCTCCTTTATCTACTTTAGCAACAATCCGGGAATCTGTTTCCAGATCTCCGGTGAGTTTTTTCACAATTTTGACCTCTCCTACATCCTTCGGAATCTGATAAAGAGTAATAAAGAGTGGCAAATTGATATCATTGGTAAGAACTTTTCTGGAAACTCTTCTGAAATCTTCTTTTACAAATCTTAATTCATCATTAGGATTGGCATCAATAGAAAATATACCTTCAGAATCAGAATATACTTTTTTATCAGTAGACATATTGATAACAATTACTTTACTTAAATTCTCTCCATTGTCATCTACGATTCGCCCTGTCACTTTCTGCTGAGAAAAAATAAAAGTACTGCACAGAAGCATCAGGAAAAGAAAAAACTTTCTCTGTCCGGATGTTTCAATATTTTCAGTAAAATAACCCAACTTCTGATTTTTATATATTATTCTTTAACTCCTTCTAATTTGTTTGTCTTACTGTATTCCCCGAAAGCAATTTTAAGTTCATATTCAATGACAGTGATACTAAAATCTTTACGGTATCTTTTCGCCAATGAACGGGTTTTATCGGCATACAGAAGAAATGCATCAATCTGTTCTTCATCCATTCCGTACTTTTTAAGGAACCTCAGATTTACTTCATTCTTAACCCTCCTGAGGAAATCCCTGGTTTCATTGTAATTGGCTTTGGTAACCTTAGGCTGTGCCAGTTTCTTTACAGCATTAAATACGCCAAACAGATTGACCTGCCCTGCATTGAAATCATGACCGGTAAAAGTTTTGGATGTAGTGTTATTGGGTAAAGGCTGATTCAGCGGACTTCTCATATAATCATCCATATCTGATTTTAAGGACTGAAGCTTTCTGGATTCATTATAATGCTGATTATCTTTTGCCAGATTTCCGGTAGGTCTGTACTTAATCCTGACCTCAGGAATCTGAATTTCCATCTTCTTCAGAATAATATTGAAAGGAGTATTGATCTCTTCTTTGGTCAATTTTTTATCAACCCGGTAATATCCTTCTTTTACAAATCTGATCTCATCATTTTCTTTGGCTTCGATTTCAAATTTTCCGGACATATCACTTAATACACTTCTGTTCCCTGTGATATTAACAACAAGTACAGGAGCTAAATCAAGGTCATCGCCTGTTATTACCTTTCCTGATATTTTTTGCTGTCCCCACAATCCTGAAGCGGTACAAAAAAGCACTAATAATAAAACTCTTCTGATATATTTTGTTTCCATATTATCTTTGAGTTTGCGGAGCACGATAAGATGAAATTCTTGTCAGGACAAAACGCTGAAACCTGTTCAGGTCTGCATCACTGCAGAATCCGTATTTCAGGATTTTTTTCCTTTCAAAACCGCCTGCAAAAACATAATAAATAAAATGTTCTATCAGAGGTTTCTCAATTTTAAGATTGGTAAAATAATCGTCACCAAGGCTTGCTCTGATGTATTTCATTAAATCTACATCATCCCATTTGTCCTTCACTTTCCCAATAGAAAACCCTTGCCCTTTCGGCTGTACAAATTCCCCGGGTTTTGCAGCCAGTATTCTGGGATCTGATTTCTGAGCCATATACCGATCCATATCTTTGAGCAGTTTTTCAACCTTTTGAGGTTTATTATAAAGTTTTGAATCAATTTTAAGGTTTCCGGTTAGCCCCTGTTTCACTTCCACTTCAGGAATCTGAATAGTCTGGCGAACCATACTTATATTCATCGGAGATTGTGTGTTTTCCTGGGAAACTATTTTGGTGATACGTTCATAACCAGCCTTTATAAAACGAAGCTCATCTCCCTGCCTCCCCGAAATCATAAAATGACCATCCCTGTTGGAAACTACAATCTCATCAGTTCTGATATTGACAACATTCACATCCTGCATTTCAGTACCGTTTTCGGAAATAATTTTACCAAATATATAACTTTGGGCATGGGTATGGATAAAAAAAATAAAGGATAAGAAAAAGAATAGTTTAAGTTTCACGGGCTATTTTTTATAAAGCAAAGCTAAAATTATTTTTAATGTATCCCATAAGTTTAACCACAGTTAACGCGTTTTAATATTTCTTTTTGATTTTTGCCTTGTAAACTGTTAAATAGCGTAATTAAATTGTTAAAGTTTCTTTTAAATTTTAGCTAACTTGCAGTCTCAATTCTCTTTTAACAATGCAAAATTCTTACACAGTCATCAATGCTTCTGCCGGATCCGGGAAAACCTATGCCCTGGTACAAAGGCTTCTGATGATCTGTCTCCGTTATCCTAATCAACAGCAGTCGATCAGGAATATTCTCGCGCTTACTTTCACCAATAAAGCAGCGAATGAGATGAAGGAAAGAATTTTATCGTGGCTGGGAAATTTTTCAGCTAAAGATTATGCAGAGAATACGGATCTGAAAAACATCCAGAAAGCATTTGAAGAACAGGGTCTGCAAATTACCATTGATGACCTTCATCAGCGTTCAAAAAAAATGCTGGACTATGTTCTCCACAATTATTCCACACTGAATATCGGAACGATTGACCGTTTTAACTCAAGGCTGGTAAGAAGTTTTTCCTATGAATTGGGACTGGCTAAAAATTTTAACCTTGAAATTGAAGCTGAACCGTTTCTGATAGAAGCCGTTGATAAGATGCTGGATCAGATTGGTGAGAATGAGACTATTTCCAATTCTTTCATGGATTATGTAGACTACAGCCTTGAAAACAATGAAAGGATCAATCTTAATAAAAATCTTTATGATTCGGCTAAGGAATTTGTAAAGGATATTCACTACGAGCATCTGAAAAGCAATAAAAGCTTTGACGATGCCAGTTATGAGAATATCAAGAATACGCTTCGTAAAGAGATTGTTCTCAATAAAAAACAGTCCGCAGCGCTGGCTGCGAGCTCTATTGAATTATTCAGATCAAGAAATATTGATATTGAAGATTTTGCTCAGGGTAAAAATGGAATCGGAGGATTCTTTACAAAGGTTATTGATTTTTATCAACAGAAAAGAACTGGTTTTCCTTTCCCTACTACGCAGGAAGAATCTGTTATCAATAATTATAGAAAGGGAGCGTCTTCAAAATCGAAACATAAAGAATCTGAAATTTTCGAAATCCTGGATCAGCTTCTCGACAACCGAATGAAACTTATCATTCTGTATATTGAAACTCAAAAGAAAGAGAAAGTTTTGTCTGCTCTTCTTCCTTTAAAGGTAAACAAAGATATTCAGGATGAGCTTCAGAAAATTGAAGAAGAAAATGATCTTGTTCTTCTTTCTAAATTTAATATTCTGATCAATGAAAATCTTAGAAATGAACCTTCTGCTTTTATTTATGAAAAAGTAGGTTCACAGTTTCAGCATTATTTCTTTGATGAGTTTCAGGATACGTCAGAACTACAGTGGCAGAATTTTGTTCCGCTGAGAGATCACAGTGTTTCTACAGAATACACGTCATTTACATTGGTGGGCGATCCCAAGCAAAGTATTTACAGGTTTCGTGGTGGGGAAAGCAAACTAATGCTGGATATCATCAACAAAAAAGAATTTTCACCTAAAGAAGCTGATCTTCTGGTATTAAAGGATAACTGGAGAAGTGCCAGAAACATTGTACAATTCAACAATGAACTGTACCGTTTTCATTCTGAAGGATTGCTGGAAGAACATCAGAATATTTTCGGGGCAGATGCTGAGCAAAATCCAAAATCCAAAATGGATGGGCGCGTAAAGGTAAATCTGATCGAAAATCTTACGAATGAAGAATTTTACAATGATACCTCAGAAAGGATGCGGAAAGATATCCAGGAGTGTCTGGATAATGGTTTCAAGTTTTCTGACATCACCATTCTTTGCCGTGGAAATTTTGATATTTTCAGTTATTCTCAGAAACTGGGAGCTTTAAAAGTTAACTACAAAGGAGAAGAAACCAATATTAAAACAATTTCTGATAAAGGCCTTACATTGGAACTTTCCAATACGTTAAAGGCTGTTATTGAATTTCTTCGCTGGGAACTCAATCCTAAGAATAAACATTGTCTGATTATGATGATGTACCATCTGAATACACTCGGAAAAATTGATATGCCGGATTTCACTTTAGGAATGAAAGAAATTCTGGATATTGAAGGGCATGAAGAAATTCTGCAGTTTATCCAGCAAAAATATTCGCTGCAGCTTAAACAGGATAACTTTCCGAGATTCAATCTTTATAATTTTATCGAATATTATATCAACGAATTTTCTGTTGAAAATAAAGAAACAGACTTTTTACTGAACTTCCTGGAAATGCTTTTCAACTTTACGCAGAACGCAGGTGCCAGTACCAAAGAGTTTCTGAAATACTGGGATGAAGAAGCTTCTTCATACACTATTCAGGCTTCGGAAAATATCGACGCTGTCCAGATTATGACAATCCACAAGTCTAAAGGACTGGAGTTCCCGATTGTTTTTATCCCAATGATAAACAAAAACCGGGACAGTGAATTTACCAACTGGTTTGACACAAACGAGAATGAAGCTTTAAAATCGGTCAACATCAATCAGTTTAGTAAAAACCTGGAAGCTTATGATGATGAAATTCTGTTTTTCAACACAAAGAATTCTTATAAAAACCTGATCGACAGATTATGTCTGCAATACGTGGCTACCACCAGACCTGTTGAACAGCTGTTTTTCTATCTGCAAAAGGCAAATAAGACCTCTAATAATCTTGAGCTTCTGGAATTCCTTCAGACAAAAAATCCTGAACAGGCTGACGAGTTTGATGTTTACCCGGTGAATCCTGAAATGCTGAAGAAATATTCTAAAGATAAAAGCTCTTCTTTTAAAACCCAGAATATCCAGAACCTGAAGAATGTTAATGAAAAAAGTACATCCATCAAAATAGCTACGCCGTCTAAAAATTATCAGGTACGAAATGAAAAGGTAAGAATCGGGCTTTTTGTGCATGAACTTTTATCGAAGATCAATACGGAAAAGGATATAGCGAAGGTATTGGATGGTTATGCTTTGGAAGGACAGATTACACTGGAGGAAAAAAATGAAATTCAGATTACATTACAGGAAATTGTCAGAACGTATGCAGAATTTTTTGATGAAAAATGGGAAGTAATCAACGAAAAAGATATCATGATCTCTGAAAGAGGAGAAAGCCATATTTTCAGGCCAGACCGTATTTTAAAGGGTAAAGAAGGTTATATAATTGTAGATTTTAAAACCGGTGAACCCAAAGCGAAAGATGAAGCGCAGGTAGAAGGATATAAAAACATTCTTGAACGTCTGGGCAAAAAAGTACTCAAAACTCAGATCATTTATCTGTAATCTGAAGATTTACAAAACATTACTGTAACAATTTTTCACAAAAATTGTTCAAATATAAAAAGGTTTTAGTATTTTTATTCTAAGACGAATACAATCATACAGTCTTTGATTATATTTTGTTTTACAACTAACCAACCATGAGAATATACTTGAACTCCTTTTTTATAAGCTTGATTATCATGTTATTTACGACAGTGGTCACTTACAATATTGTTGATTGCTTAGACCCGCCCGTTACCCCGGATGACCACCATTTTGGGCCCGCTGAAAATATTGCCAACTCTTTATTTCTAAGTTTTGTATTGGGAGCGGTGGTTTTTATTTCTGCTGTGAGAATCCAAAGGCGGCCGTATAGGAAATAATTCTTTTATCATAACAAAAAAAACCGCTATTCTTAAAGGATAACGGGTTTATATTTTGAAAAATTTTCAATCTTAAGCAGTTGTATCAGGAGTAAATACTCTCTGTGACAATTCCTGATCAAAAAGGTATAATGCAGATGGATTATCGCATACCATTTTGATTTTTGTTACGTATTGAGAAGCACTAGCTTCTTCTTCCACCTGTTCGTTGATAAACCACTGCAGGAATGATGTTGTTGCGAAATCTCCCTCTTCGTTTGCATTTTTTACAATATTGAAAATACTTTTAGTTACGACTTTCTCATGCGCTAATGCTTTCTCAAAAATATCTGTGGCGTTTTCGAACTCATGTGGAGGTTTTGGAATTTCTCCAATGATAATTTCTCCTCCTACATCATTCAAATAATCAAACATTTTATCTGCATGCATCAATTCTTCTTTGCTCTGTACTCTGAAATAGTTGGCAATTCCATCAAGATCTTTTCCTGAAAACCATGCAGACATTGAAAGATAATATTGAGCGGCGTATTGTTCGTGGGCAATTTGTTCGTTAATTAATTTTGCAATTTTTTCGCTAACCATACGTATTAAATTTATAGTCAAAAATAGGGAATAAAAGCCCGAAATCAAAAGTTTTAAAGAAAATTAATACAAAAAGGATGGAAAAACATCCACCCCTAAAACATTAAAAAACTAAAATTACAAACTGTTATTTTACTTCAGCAGTTCCTGTATTCATCGGCTTTTTCATCATTCTTCTTTCTTTCATAGCCATCTTCATTTTCTCTGCTTTAGCTTTTCTGTCAGCCTGCCATTTATCATATTGATCAGGAGTAAGGATTTTTTTCATATCAGCATCCATTTGTGCTCTTTTGGCGTGCATTTCCTGCATTTTAGTTTGTCTGTCTGCCTTATGCTTGTCAAACTCTGCCTTCATTTCCTCTTTTCTTTTATCCTGAAGTACCTTTATCTGAGCTACCTGAGAAGCATTAAGATTAAGGTCTTTTTGCATCTGGTCTAAATGTTCCTGTTGTTTTTGCTCCATTCTCTGCTTCATTTCAGCAGCTCTTGCCTGTTTGCCCTGCGGGGTTGTAGTTTGTTGTGCCATTGCAAAACTTCCCATTCCGATAAATGCTATTGCTAAAACTAATTTTTTCATCTTTTTAAAATTTAATTAATTGTTATTTTGTTATTATACCTTTTTGATAATGAATTAAAACACAAGTTAAATTAACAAATTCATAAATAATGTTAAATTTTAACAAAAACAAATTAATAAAACAACAAAAAAAAGGACAGATTATAAAAACCTGCCCTTCACACCACTTAAATATAATATATGAAAATTAATTCTTTACTAAACTGCCTCTAAAACCACCACCGCTATTTCCACGGTTTTCCTGTCTAGGTGCAGAACTTTCAGATCTTTGTCTGAAGCCTCCTCCATTGTTTCCTCTGAAGCCGCTATTGTTTTCTCTTTTAGGAGCTTCTCTTCTTACTTCACTTTTCCCTCTAAATCCGCCACCATTATTATTTCTGAAGCCTCCGTTATCATTATTTCCTCTGTTTCCTCCATTGTCAGAATTTCCACGGAAGCCGCCTCCATTACTGTTTCTGAAACCACCACTATTGTCATTTCTGAAACCGGAATTATTGTTATTTCCGTTATTTCCACGGAATCCTCCTGAATTTCCATTGTTTCCCGTGTTTCTGAAACCGTTGTCCGGTCTGCTGCCTCTTCTGATAATATCAAAAGTAGGATTATCCATTCTGTGGAATCTTGAGCGGTCTACCCTGTAAACGTTGATATTAATATTTCTATATCTTGGCATTACCGTATATCTCGGTACGTAATACGTTCTTCTGTAATTCTGGAAATATACGATTGGGCTGGAACCTCTGTAGTAGTTATTCTGGAAAACCACAAATACTCTTGGTCCTAAAATTCTCTCCAATGCATAAAACCTGTCATAGTACCATCTGTCCGGATTATATCTGTAGAAATTATTCCATGCTGTGAAGCTTGCAAACAGATTATTCAATCTCATAATCTGGTCTACCTGCCATCTGCTTAATCTGTTCTGTACGAAAAATCCGTTCCAGTCGATATTGATAATACTTCCTCTGTAGTCGTTATAATAGCTTTGGTAATAATTATTTGGATAATAATCCTGAGGATAATTGTAGTAATAATCGTCAGGAAAATAATTTCTGTCATCTTCATCACTGTAATATCCTCCCTCATTCTGATAATAACCGTCATCATCCCAACCATTATTCGGATATTGCTGAGCAGACGTCAAAACGCCCAACCCAAAAGCTAATCCCAAAAATATTTTTTTCATCTCTATAGTCGTTAATTGGTTAATATATAGCAGAATATCTTAATTCTATCTTTTTGATACAAATAAAAAAAAGAAGTTAAATCATAAGATTAAACTTCTTTTAAAATATTTTTAACTATCTGATAATCAGGTGCAAAATTTACGCCCTTCCACTATCTTTTACCCAATGTGCAATTTTTTTGTTGAAAGAGGTTTTCTCTTTCAGATCTTCAAGTTTTATATGCATTCTGTAGCGCCAATAATGTGGAAAAACTGCCGGATTATTGATTCTTTCGTTGTCCATTTTCTTATTGGTAAGCTCAGCATCTGTTGCCAGAAACTCCTGCATCGGGAAAATAGCAAGCATAGCCTCATTATACAGATGCTGCTTCATAATGATTTCAGCTAGGTGAGGATTGAGATCTTCAGGTGCCTTTCCGTATTGTATCAGCTGTTGATTGTAATATTTCTGTGTCAATACAGGATCTTCTTTCCACCATTGTCTCAATGTTGAACTGTCATGGGAAGAAGCTGTCACTACATTCATATAGTTTGCATTCTTAGGATTATAGAACGGAATATTTTCAGAAGGCATTCTTTGTACTTTCAATGCTATGATGGCCAATTCGTCCATTACAACAGGTACACAGGCAGGAACCATTCCCAGGTCTTCACCGCAGATCAGCATTTTGGTAGCATTCAGGATAACAGGAAGTTTCTCCATGGCCTTTTCAAACCACAAGCGGTCCTGTCTTCTGAAGAAGTAGTCATGGTAAAGGTCATATATACTTTTCTGTTCCGATTCGGGAAGGTATTGATAAGACTCTGTATTGTAAACATTAAATCTGGGATGGTAAACCGTCTTCCCATTTCTTTCTTCCGGTAAAAACAAAACATTGGCACAAAGGGAAATCAATTTCTCTTCAATAGGTCCGTATGATTTTTTCTTAAAGAAGTCAACGAGTTTTCTCTGGGTATTAAATTCTTCTTTAAAAGCATAGGTACCATCTTCATTACGGTTCATCAACTCAAGAGCTTTTGCGCTTTCTTCTCCAAAATAATCCCATAAGATCTTATTGTTGATAAAAGGCTTACAATACCTGTCAAAATTAAACGGAATCTGCCAGGCCTTGAATTCATCCAAAACAATAGGAACAGCCGGGTAAAAGTATCCTAAAATTCCCTGTACAGCAGAGACCGGCATTCTCCATATTCTGAAGAATCCCAAAATATGATCGATTCTCATGGCATCAAAATACTGTTCCAGTGCTTTGAACCTGTTTTTCCACCATTTATAATCGTCTGCTTTCATGGCTTCCCAATTATAAGTCGGGAACTCCCAGTTCTGTCCCAATTCAGTAAACTGATCAGGTGGTGCACCAGCCTGAAAATCCATTCCGAATAATTCCGGTTCTGTCCAGGCTTCTACAGAATATCTGTAAATACCAATGGGAAGATCTCCCTTCAACGAAACTCCCAGGTTATGGGTATAATCAACAGCATCTTTCAGCTGTATATGTAACTGATACTGTACCCAGGCATGAAGCATTGAAATATCATAGTCTTTATTCTTCGTTGTAAAAAACTGTGAAATCTTTCCTGCAATATATTTTTTGTGAGTTTTCCACTCGTTGAAATTAGGTGTTTTATATTTGTCTCTCAAAACACAAAATGCAGAATAAGGAACAAGCCAGTATTCATTATCCTTGATGAATTTCTTGAAATTTCTGTCTTTGTAAATTTTGTCTTTTTCTTTGTTGAAAACGGCTGTAAGATATTTCCATTTGCCTTCAATCATCTTTTCATAATCGATCAGATCCAAAGAGTTTAATTTCTCTTTTTCAGACAGATAGTCATCAACTAATTCTTTCGGTAAAGAATAATCAAGGTTTTCTAAAGAAATATACTGTGGATGCAACGCATAAACAGATACTGCTGCATATGGATAAGAATCTGTCCATGAATAATTGGCTGTTGTATCATTGATCGGAAGAATCTGAATAATTCCAAGACCGGTTTCTTTTGTCCAATCTGCCAGTTTTTTAATGTCTGTAAATTCCCCTACTCCGAATCCATCTTCACTTCTCAATGAGAATACAGGAATTGCGACACCGGCATCATGATACATCTGATATCCCTTAAATCTAAAATAATGATTGGAAACTACCTGCAGCACATCACTCAGCGGATTAGCAACTGTAAATCTGTTTTCTCCCGTTTCTACATCTATAACCCTGTTTTCTTTCGTATCATAAATACAATATTTAAACTGGATAAATTCATTCTCCGGAATTTCAACAGAAGTTTCCCACATTCCGAAATCTGTCTGATTAAGATGAATAACTTTGTCATAGCTCCAGTTTCCCAGTGATGGTGTGCTTCCGAAAAGAACAATCCTCCAATCCTTATTATAAATAGGGGCTTCTATTCTGAACAGATGGGTATGCTTTTTTAGAACCGTAACTTTTTCGGGAATAAAATCGTGCAGCTTATTGTAAAGGATTTTATTATTTAAATAATTCTCAGGAAAGTTTTTGTTATTCCATTCATCAAAAATGATAAACTCCTTATAATTATGTGGAAAACTCAAATGATGCCCCACAAATTCTTCTCTTAATACATTTCCTTTTTCATTCACCACCCGGTAATGATAAGAAATGAGTTTTGAAAAATAGTCTACTTCGCATTTCCATAAACCATTCTCCGCATAAAACATAGTATGGACATGTACGGTATTCTCGTCTTCACCAAATACCAGCTGCAAATTTTCTCCAGCATTTACAATATATCCTACATTAAAGTATAGTTTCATCTATATTTTTTTATAAAAGTACATTTTAATATCGAAAAATAAAACTTATTGGATATCAAATAATCATTAAAAAACCTTCTCAAAATAATTTGAAAAGGTCTTTATAGGCTAATTTATAGCACTCTATTATCTTGTAACTAAAATCTTTTTATTGAATATAACTTTTCCTGATTCATCAGCAATATTTACAATATACGCTCCGGTTACCAATCCTTTAAGATATACTTTTTCGTCCGTTGAGCCATTTTTCACAGATAAACTCTGAGTCATTACATTTTTACCTGCCATATCAAAAATGTTCAGTTTAATGGCACCTTTTAAAATATTATTAACATGAACGTTGATATAGTGTTCATCCACTCTTGTCGGATAAATATCAAGATTAGCAGCCAGAGTATTTACTGGTGAAGATTTATCATTAGCAAAATATTTACTTGCCAAATCGTAGATATGAAGTCCCTGTTCTCCCGGAAGCTGTTTAGCCTGCAAAGTTGTCAGATCTACCTCGTATAAAGCACCTCCCTTTGCACTTGCTATTACCACTTTCCCCTGAGCATTTACAGCAGAACCATTTACGGAATAATTATCAGGAATGCCAGCAATTTTACCTATAAATTGCGCTTTTAAATCTTTTGTCAGAACTTTGAAAACATTTCCTGAAGCAGCAAAAACATAGAAGTTATTATCTGCATCAGCAATCATATCACCTCCAAAACCAGTTTCCATAGCCGTAAAAGAATTTCTTCCGTTAGAAGGGTCATCTTTAATAATTCCAAGATCAGTCACAGTGTATTCTCCTGCTTTTTTGCTGATTTCCAAAAACTGTGTCCCCGCATTATTGACAGCATAGATGTTACCGTTATATCCGGTTGCCATTCTGGTAATATGAGAATTAATATCACATGATGATACTCTTGCCACCTTATTTTCCACTAAAGTAATTTCCTTTGTCTTCGGATTCAAAACATAGATATTCGAAGAAAACATAGGCATGTATACCAGATTATTGTTCGAAGAATCATAGGCAAGAGCTGCTAATGTTACAGATTGAGAATGATTGTAAGAATTTTTGTCTTCTGCTACAACACCTTTTCTTGCTTGGGAAAACACCTTTGCTGAAGAATCTGTAGTGAAAAACTTCTCTCCTGAAGTTCCATTAGTGCCATCAATTGCACGAAAATCATTGAATGTAATACTTTGGGTATCTTTTCCTGTAATCGCAAAGAAATCCTGTTGTGCTTGCGCATTTATACCTAACAACAGTAAAAATAGAGGGAATAAATGTTTTTTCATAGTATATATTTTTAGATTCGTAACTGTTTTTACCTTACTAAGTTACACAATTTTAAATTACAAAAACAAAAATCTCTGGTAATTGAATAAAGTTGGTCACAAGTTAAAAACGATCACTATACTAAAGACGTTTGGCTACTCATTTATTTCTGTTGACCAGCATATACAGATATCAATAATTTCAGGAGCTGTTTCCCGCTATCCATTCATACTCCTCGCACCCATGCTCTCCCACACTCTAACCCATTCACCCTCCAACCCAGCTGCGGGGTAACCATTCCTATCGGGGCTAGGATGGTGAATGAATCATCAATGATAAATTATAAAATGATGTAACGAAGTCCGGGATACCGATTCCGTGGTTATCCCAGATAGATTTTGAAGAAAGTAGGGTAAAAATCAAAGACGTTCACCCTACGCAAGCTAACTCAAGGTCGCTTTTATAAATATAAATGTATAAAAAATATTTGGAAGTTAACACAGAATCTAAAGCCAATGGAAGAATACTTTATAAAATAGGCGGGCTAAAGCCCGCTTCTATTGATATATAAATTAGGTATTATAGCAGAGACAAATGTAAATATTCAATAGGAACGGGCTTTAGCCCGTTTTAACAATTAAATACAGATATGTCGGCTTCAGCCAAAACTTAATATTGGCTAAGTTCAGGCTGAAACCTTTGAAAAATAAATAATAAAATGTGCGGGTTAAAACCCGCCTCTATTGATCAATATAATTAACAATTCATTTAACAATAATACATGCATTCATAGCTGAAAAGTTTCCCCTCTTTAAAAGTAAAAATAAAGAGCCCGGCATCTCCATTCTGAATGTGATATTCGTGTGGAGAAGAAATCCAGCGTGTTGAAAGCAATTCGCCAAAATGGTTGACAAAATCCTTTTCGTTATAATTAGAATCCATACGTTCATTTCCCAGAATCACAGCTTCGCCATTGTTGAAGGACATTTTGTAAATGCTTCCGGAAACTTTTCCTTTATATTCTTCAAAAGCAACCATCATATCAGAGGTTCTGTAAAAATATTGAGGATCCCAGCCGCATTCAGGGGTATTGGGAATGTCTTTTACCTTCTGCATCTCCAGCTGTTTCATCTGTGCATCAGTGATTTTTCCGTCAAAAAGCTTGGTTTCTTTCCATACAAAATGCATATTTAAGGCTTTCAGCTTTTTTTCATAAGCTTCAGTTCCAGGTTTTTTTGCCAGTTGATCTGCCAGAAGAAGTTCAAAATCAATATCTACTTTTGGATTTTCTACACTGGTATTGGATTCTTTCCAGTACTGTAATGCTTGTTTAAGGTTTTTATCTTCCTGCCATGCAATTTCACGTAATCTTCCCACCTGAGCCAGTTCTTTTTCCTTGTTTTTACCTTTAACTGCGAGATAATCTTTAAGAATTCTGTCGTAAGTAAGTCCGGTTCCCAAGTATTTCATCTGGATATATTCCGGATTCTCATGAAAATGATCCCCGATATAAATCCAGCCGTCCTCATATAAAGGAACATAATCTATACAGACAAGTTCGTTTAAAGCAGCCCTGCGTATGGCTGTACTTTCTGTGGTAGGAGCTTTTCGTACACGCAGCTCAGATACCTGCACATAAAAATGTGGACATTGATGTCCTTCTGTTCCTCTATAAAAATACTGAGCGGGTTCGCCGGCAGACTTTTTCCCACGCATGCTTTTTTGTAACGGCTGACGGTCTATAAATCCAATATCACCGTTGCTTACCTGTACTTTGTATTGCGTTTGGGTTGAATCCAGAACATAAACAGGAGCTTCGGTAGAAAATATTCCTAAAAGATCTTTATTTTTTCCACTTTCACGAAAGAGATATCCCCATTCTGACGTATAAACAGGGCGTTGGCCAGGGCTTTGTGCCATGGTATTATAAAAGCAGCACTGAAAAATGCCGGCTGCCAATAGTATCTTATTCAACATATTGTAATGCATATCCACAAAAACGATCCTGTTTTTTGCAGATGGTTCATAATGGTTTCTGTGGTTATTCCTTCAAAAATAATGAAAAATCAGGGTTTATGCCAAAGTTATTGTTATTCAGAATGGGTATAAATTCCATCCTATTCATCTGTTCCCATTGGGTAAAGTAAATAAAAATACTATTTTTATCGGCCAAAAAAGTAAAAACTCATTATGCCCACTGATGCTTCTCTTAAGCTGATTCCGATGACAACTTTCGTGCTGGAATATTATTCACACGAAGGATATGCCGATCTTCAGATTTTGAATCTGATGAATAATTATGCCAATTTCTTAAAGAAGCGTTTAACTCTTGGAATGTTTGTTCCTGTAGACCGTAAAGGAAATATTCTGAAAGAACCGAAAAATTATACCGCATGGAAATCTCTTGACCATAACGATGGAAGAAGAACGGATATTGTAGGTTTTGAAGAATATGCAGAGTACCAGAAGGCTGAGCAGAACTGTATGTTTGAAGGTTTTAAGGTAGATTATAATGGATATTCAAAAGTGAGAATCATTGCTTCATACGACCCTTCTATCGAATTGTCTTTTAATAAAAATGATCTGATCCCTACAGGCTTCAATGATGTAGAATCACTGACGGTATTTGATGATATCTTTTTAACATCCAGTGCATTAAAAGCAATTGGAATAAAACGATAAATTATAGTTGTACTATATAAAAAACCTTTATCAGTACTGATAAAGGTTTTTTGTTTTCTTGTTCTATCTGACACATTCCCCCGAATGGCAGTGGTAGCCTGATGGACAAAGCCCGTTGATGCAGGGACCGGCAGCATCAGGATAGCATCTTTCATCTGCACGGCAATGAGAATGAGGAGGACAAAGGGAAAGCAGATTGCCAAGGCAAACGCCTACAGGAAGAGGAAGATTCAGTTCTATTCCAATGGCTCCGATCATGTTTTTTAATGTTTTTCTGTTTAATTTTTTCATGGCTTTTGTTGTTAGGTGTTAGTGATTTTTTAATATACTTTCAAGTTCTGTAATGAAATCTTTCTGTGCCGGATTGATCCGTTTTTGTGCTTCCTCTGAAGCAAACCACTCCCATTGGTCCACTTCGGGAATTTCAATTATTTTGCCGGATTTGGGCGGCCATTCTAATGGAAAGCTATTGCTGTAAAGATCTGATGTATCAATATCTCCTTCCAGGGCCCATGCATAAACTATTTTTCCTCCTTTTTGTCTGATGGGTGATAATTCTATGAATTGGCCTTCTGCTGCTTTACCTGTTTCTTCTTTAAATTCCGTTAATGCCCTCACTAATGGATCTTCATCAGGAAGAATTTCTCCTTTGGGGATAGACCATGCGCCAGAATCTTTATTTCTCCAGAAAGGGCCGCCGGGATGAACCAGAAAGTAATACAGACTGTCTTTTTCTTTTTTAAAGAGCAGAATCCCGGAACTTGTTTTCATGGGTTTAAATATTTGATTATTAAAGATATAAAAAAAATATAATCAGATGATCAATAAGATCAGCCTTTCTTTTTAAACTGAGAGGGTGACATTTGTTTGTACGTTTTGAATATTTTATTAAAGTGGCTGGCATCATTGAAACCCAGCTTGTCAGCAATTTCACTGATATTATAATGACTCTGAAGTAAAAGCTTTTCAGCCGTTTTTATTTTATATTGTATAATATGCTGTTGTATGGAGAAGCCTGTCTGTTTTTTGATATAAATGCTGATATAATTGGGAGAAAGCATAAATTCTTCAGCCAGGTTCTCAATTTTCATTTTATCAGCATCCAGAGCATTGACATTGATATAATACAGTATTTTTTCAATTCTGTTTAGATTTTGAGTGAGCCGGTTTTTTGCAGTAGCATTTTGCATCGTATTCCGGATCAGAATAGTTATAATACCTGAAAACAGATCAGTAGTTATCTCTTTGTTATAGGTATTTTTATGGCTGAATTCATACAGAAGAATCCGGGCAAGCTGTAAAAGATGCTCCCGGTCTGTTTTACTCTTAATCGCTGATTCATACACGAAGGAATGATCTTCCATCAGGAGCTGTACAGCCTTTTTAAGTTCATTGTTTTTGTTGGGCAGTAAGTTTTCCCAGATATACTGCTCTGTGAATTTTATATAAATGAATTTCGTTTTGTTTTTAATTGAAAATTCATGGCCGTCACTTGGTCTGAGTAGAAATACATCCCCCTTTTTATACGGGAAAGTAATGCTGTTGAGGTGATGAAATCCTTTTCCGCTTTCTATGATGATCAGTTCATAAAAATTATGATTGTGATATTCAACATCCCAGTTTTCCTTTTCAATACTGAAAACATTGAAAGAGTTGAAATTAACGATTCGTTTCATAGAAGAATGGATTTTTACAAATTTACCATTAATTTTTACAATATATACCAATGGATTATTGATGAATTTTGTTTTATCAATACATTCAAAATGAAATATATAAAACAATCAGTATTGCTGCTTGCCTCAGCAATTGTTCTGATGTCCTTTTCTGATCATGAAAGGGGTACAACAGAAAAAAAGCAGCAGCATGAAAGACAGACCCGAACAAAAAAATACTGGCCCAATGGTGCTCAATTAGTTATTTCCGTTTCCATGCAGTTTGAAACGGGTGGACAACCGGAAGGCGCTGAAAGTCCTTTCACTGGAACTCCTCTTCCCAAGGGACAGCCGGATCTTCCCGCAGAAAGCTGGTACCGCTACGGAGGAAATGAAGGAATTTACCGTATGCTGGATTTATGGAAAAAATATGATATTAAAGTTACCTCTCATATCGTAGGAAGTGCTGCTGAAAAGTATCCTGAAGTCGCTAAAGCTATTGCAAACGGAGGTCATGAAATTGCCGCTCATGGTTTTACCTGGGATAATCAGTGGAATAAAAATTATGCTGACGAACTGAATTTCGTAAAGAAAGGTGTGGATGTTGTAGAAAAAATTACAGGACAGAAAGCTGTTGGGTATAATGCCAACTGGCTGAGAAGAAGCCCGAATACACTTAAAGTATTACAGGAACTGGGTTTTCTGTATCATATTGATGATCTAAGCCATGATGAACCTTTTATAACTAAAGTAAAAGGAAAAAACTTTGTAGTCGTTCCTTATACGCTTCGTAACAATGATATTGTCAATATTGAAGGGAAACACTGGAGCCCGGAGCAGTTTTTGGCCCAGCTGAAATTTGAATTTGACCGCTTGTATGAAGAAGGAGCTTCCAAAAGGAGAATGATGAGTATCAGTTTTCATGACAGAATCGGTGGAACTCCTGCAATGGTGCATGCTATGGAAGAATTTATAAAATATGCCAAAGAAAAGCATGGCGTAGTCTTTATGAGAAAAGATGATATTGCGAAAATGGTGATGAACGATCCTGATACTCCGGTTGACAACAGCGAAGAAAAGTTTAATAAGTAAGGAAGCTGGAAGCTGGAGGAAGGAAGTTATCGAAGTCTGTAAAAACGAATTATAGATAATTGAAATAATGATAAACACAGTAGAAGTGAATCATAGCAGATCTATGCCTTCCAGCATCCAGCTTCCCGCTTCCATCCAAAAAATATAAGTAAGGAAGCTGGAAGAATGAAGTTATCGAAGTCTGTAAAAACAAATTAGAGAATGATTGAAAAACACAGTAAAAGTGAATCACAGCAGATTTATATCTTCCAGCATCCGGCTTCCCGCTTCCATCCTAAAAAAAATACCTTTATGAATAACACAAAAACAGCCTATTTTTTCCTTCGTGTATCGATGGGAATTAACCTTTTGGGACACGGATTGGTTCGTCTCATGAAATTGCAGGACTTTGCATCAGGAATGATGAAGGGTTTTGAAACAAGCTGGCTTCCGCAGCCATTGGTCCATCTTTTTAGTGTCACTCTCCCCTTTCTCGAATTTACAATCGGCCTTCTGCTGATCATTGGTTTTAAAACCCGTATTGCGGCGATGGCCGGAGCTTCTCTGATTATCCTGCTCCTTTTTGGAAGCAGTACTGTTGAAAACTGGGAAGCAATGGGCATTCAGATGATCTATGCAGGCCTGTTCTATATTCTGATCAGCAGAATTGAGGATAATTACCTGGCCTTGGATCGAAAATAAAAACAGTAAGGCTGAAAAAAGTAAAGAATTACCTGATTATTATAAATTTTTTTACTCTTTATCCAACCACAAAAGTCACAAAAGGTTTCATTTTAATACACTTAAGTTTATTTAGGTAAAATGATATCGCAGGAAAGTTCACATAAGATGAAAATCTTTGATTTTCACAAAACTTTGGTGTACTTATTACGCACAATGTTTGGCTCTGAAAAAATTGAAGTATTTAAAACTTTTGTGCCTTTTGTGGTTAAAAATGATTCAATGCTGTATTTTTATTTTCTCAGCCTAATTATTTTCCTGCTTTTTTACATTGTTCAGAGATTATGTTACAACTTCCTTAGATTCAGTTACTCTGTTTTTATAGTTATGCCCGAATTTTGTATCAGAAATAAAAGAAACTGAAAGTATTGAGTTTATTTTCAGTGAAATAGGTAACCCTCAAAATTTAAAAATGATGCAAACTATATTAGGAGCCAACGGCCAGATTGGTGAAGAGCTGGCAAGAGAACTGAAAAGGAATTATACTTCAGATCTCCGTATCGTCAGCAGAAAGGCAAAAAAAATAAATGATACAGATACTGTTTTTTCCGCAGATTTATCAGACAGGGAGAAGGCAGTTGAAGCTGTGAAAGGAAGTGAAATCGCTTATTTTACTCTTGGACTTCCCATGGATACGGATTTATGGGAGAGGCAGTTTTTGACCATCATGAAAAATGTTATTGAAGCCTGTAAAATCAACGGAACAAAGCTGGTGTTTTTTGATAATACCTATATGTATCCTCAAAATAATGAAGTTTTAACGGAACAAACCGGATTCGCTCCTGTGGGAAGAAAAGGAATGGTAAGACAACAGATGGCCGAAATGCTTTTAAAAGAAATGAAAGCAGGAACCATAGAAGCCGTTATTTGCAGAGCCCCTGAGTTTTATGGCCCCGGAAAAACGCAGAGTATTACCAACAGTCTTGTTTTTAATGCCATTAAAGAAGACAAAAAGCTGAAAGTCCCTTTAAGAGATGATAAATTACGAAGCCTGATCTGGACTCCCGATGCGAGCCGTGCCACTGCTTTGATCGGAAATACACCGGATGCTTACGGACAGACATGGCATTTACCTGTAGATGATCAAAAGCTTAATTATAAGGAATTCATTGCGCTGGCTTCTGAGGTTTATGGAAAAGAACTGAAATATTCGGTTATTCCAAAGCTCGCCTTTTCAATCGGATCCTTTTTCAATAAAAATGCAAAAGAGCTGTTGGAACTGCTTCCCAGATATCAATATGATAACCTGTTTGATGATTCAAAATTCAGAAAGAGATTCCCGGGATTTAATGTAACTTCTTACAAGCAGGGAATTGAACAAATTAAAAAAGAACAGTAATCCGCAAAATAATCCTTTCAAAATAAGTAACTTAGAGACACCATCACCACAACCGAAGGACAAAATATTCCCCTCCTTCGGAGGGGTGGCGAAAATTCAAAGAATTTTTGACGGGGTGGTAAAAAAGAATAAAATGAAAGCTCCAGAAAAAGTAACCTCCATCACAGCATTACACAGGTATCTGAATCTGAAAAGGCCGTCTAATCCTTTGATCAGTGTGTTTGGTTTTAATGAAGTAACTATAGATCCGAAGACTGTTCTGAGTGCTGTGACCACAGATTTTTATGTGGTTTCCCTTAAAAAAGATTGTGCAGGGAGATGTAAATACGGACAGCATTATTATGATTTTGAGGATGGAATCATGTATTTTATTGCTCCCCATCAGGTATTACAGTTTGAAGATATTCTGCTTTCCGAAGTAAGAGGAAGTGTACTGGTTATTCATCCTGATTTTTTACAAGGTTATCCATTGGCCGCTATCATAAAGAATTATGGTTATTTTTCGTATTCTGCTAATGAAGCTTTGTATCTCTCCGAAAAGGAAGAAAAATCCGTAACGGATATCATGGATAATATCAGCAGGGAGATAGAAGCCAACATGGATAGTTTCAGCCAGGATTTGCTGGTTTCCAACATTGATTTACTGTTAAAATACTGCGACAGATTTTACAACCGCCAGTTTTTAACACGGAAAAAGGTGAATCATGATCTTTTGACACAGCTTGAAACTTTACTGGATGATTATTTTAAAAATGAAAAACTGCTGATTGACGGGATTCCTACTGTACAATTTGTGGCAGCTCAGATGAATATCAGCCCCAATTATCTGAGTGATATGTTAAGAGTTCATACAGGACAGACCACACAACAGCATATTCAGAACAGAGTGATTGAAAAGGCCAAAGAACTGCTTTCCACTACTACTTTATCTGTTTCTGAAATTGCTTATCATTTAGGATTTGAACATCCGCAGTCATTTCACCGTTTGTTTAAAAACCAAACCACTGTTTCACCGTTAGAATTCAGAAAATCTTTTAATTAATCGTATTATGATGAAAAAAATATTGCTAATCGTAACGAATATAGATCAGTATGCCAGTGGTAACTTTAAAACAGGTTTATGGCTGAGCGAGCTTACCCATATATACCATGCGGCAAAGGAGAAAGGATGGCAGGTCACCATAACTTCTCCAAAAGGAGGAAATACTCCTGTTGACCCGGAAAGCCTGAAACCTCTGGTCCTTGATGGAATTTCAAAAAAATATTATGAAAATCCTGAATTCATGAATGAACTGGCTCATACAAAAACTCTCAATGAGGTAAAGAATGAATCTTTCGACTGCATTTATCTGGCCGGCGGACATGGAACGATGTATGATTTCCCTGATAATACTACTTTACAGACCATGCTCAGAGACCAGTATGAAAATAATAAGATGGTTGCTGCAATCTGCCATGGAGTTGGAGGATTGTTGAATGTAAAGCTTTCAGGAGGAGCATATATGATTAAAGATAAATCGATTACTGGATTTGACTGGTTTGAAGAAACTTTGGCAAGAAGAAAAAATGAAGTTCCTTTTAATCTTGAAGCCGCTCTTAAAGAACGGGACGTACATTACAAAAAAGCATTTATTCCGATGACTTCCAACGTTATTGTTGATGGACATTTGATTACAGGGCAAAATCCTTTCAGTTCCAAAGAAATGGCTAAAGTAGTAATTCGTGAGCTTGAAAAATAAAGAGCAGGGATTGACAATACAATATATGTTGTAAGTAATTGATGAGACACTAAGGTATCCTGTATTTAATTTTATCGGAGATAAAATCCTTGCGCCTTACAGCCGTTTTTTATTAATCATGTTGCGTCTTTGCGTTTTCCAAAAACATTTTATATGTAGTTTAAAAAAAAATAAAAAAACGCAAAGTTTTAATGGTTTCAGATTCTTACTAAAAATGAGTAATGATAGTGTCAATACACTGCATCATTAATTTCCCCCCTGATGCCTCAAAATAAAGTAAACATTAAAATCTCTGCGTTTAATACTTTTTTTCTGTTTTTATATTTGTTCTTATGATAAAAATGATTTTGTTATTGTCACCAGACTCATTATAATTACTACTATTCCCACTACCACGAACATTTTCTTTGTCGGAAGCTTTGATGTAAGCATCGCAGAAAACGGAGCGGTAAAAACACCACCCAATAAAAGTCCCAGAACAATATTCCAATGGTGGATACCTATCGTAAAAATAAAGGTAATGGCACTGGTAATGGTTAGTAAAAACTTTGCAACAGTGGAACTTCCCACTACATATCGGGGAATCCTTCCCTCTTTGATCAGCGTTCCGGTTACCAAAGGTCCCCAGCCGCCGCCGGCAAAAGAATCTATGAAGCCGCCTGCCAATCCTAATATTCTGAGATTGGTTCTGCGTTTGGCTTTCGCTTGTCCGGATTTTTTATCTTTAAATGCATTGTTTAAGATATTAATTCCAAGATAGAGCGTGTAGCAGGCAATAATTGGTTTTACGATGTGAGCATAATGTTCACCATAATGAGACAGTGTTAAAGCTCCGATAACAGAACCCACAATAGCCAATGGAAACAGCACCCAGACCATTTTTTTATTCACGTTTCCCAATTTATAATGACTGAAACTCCCGGCCGCCGTGGTAAACGATTCCGCAGAGTGGATGCTGGCACTTACAACCGGCGGCGGAACATTTAGTAATAAAAGAATCGTAGTACATATCACTCCATAGCCCATTCCCATAGATCCGGCGACAATTTCTGCCATAAAGCCCGCAAACAGCATCCAGTAAAAAATATGGCCATCTTTATTCAGAAAATGCTGAATATCATCAGATAAATTAAACTGATACACGACAAGGCCAAATAATCCGAAAAGAAGTAAAACACCAATGATGGCCAGATAAATATTGGCTTTTCTCTGGGCTGTTTTGGTGATACTGATCAGCTTTTGAATTTCTATATCCGGTTTTGCAGCAGCTTTTCCTTCGGACAGATATTCTGTTGTAATCTTATTAAGTTCTTTTACTTTATAATTAAAATCGCCTGTCAGTTGATTACGGATATGCTGCATATTGTCCAATACATGATCCATTTCGTCAGGAATCACTTCGGTAAAGGTTTCTCTTAATCTTTTAGCGATGGTTGGAGATTTTCCATTGGTGGAAATAGCTATTTTAAGACTTCCCTTTTTAACAATGGATCCTAAATAAAAATCACAAAGATCAGGTTTATCCGCAATATTGACCAGTACACTTTTTTGCTGGGCTTTTTCTCTGATTTCCCCGGCCAGTTCAATATCATTTACCGCAATAATGGCCAGATCAGTATCGTTAAAATCATGATCGTCATATGCTCTTTCATGAAGTGTTATATTGGAAAACTGATTTTGTAAAGTTCTGACCTCCGGAATGATTTCTTTGGCTACCAGTTTGATGGATGTTTCCGGTGAATTGCCCAGAACAGATTCCAGCTTTTCAAGGGCAACCTTGCCGCCGCCAATGATCAGAAGCGACAGGTTTTCAAGTTTTAAAAAGATGGGATATAAAGAATTGCTCATCCTGATTACAGTTTTAAGTCATAAGTAAAAGCGAGATAATACAGTCCTCCGATTTCAGGACCTGCTGCATACTGGAAGTAACGGCGGTTCAGCAGATTGGTAGCACCTATTTTAATATTTGCACGGATTTCAGGAAGCTTCCATGTTGCCTGTGCATCAATGGTGTAATAAGCGGGAATTTCTCCGGATGCTAAAGGACTTTCCCACATAAAACCGCTCTGCCATCTGGCTACAAGAGTGAATCCTATATTTTTAACAATCTCTCTGTTTCCTAAGCTTACATTTACCATCCATTTCGGAGTGTTGAAAGCTGTAATAAACAGGTCTGAGTTATTATTGGAAGCCAGATCATTATAGGAAACATTGGTGTTGATATTGTAATTTCCTGTGATATTATATCGGATTCCTAAAGATGTTCCGTAGCTTTTGTAGGTACTGTTGCTGTTCGTATAAACCCTGTATCGGTCCTGTTTACTTCTATCGAGCATCGCAAGTACGGCTGCACTGCTTCCTACCTGACTGTTTTTGGGAACAGCCACTTCTACCTGACCAAGGAATCCTTCGTAGATATTGTAATAAAAATCCCAGTCCAGCACCAGTTTATTATTGAAAAAAGTAGACTTATACCCTACTTCAAACGAATTGATTTTCTCCGGCTGTAATTTCTGAAGATTCGCTACCGTTAAAAGCTGTTTGTTATCCTGAGCTGCCTGAGCCTGGGTTTTTCCTGCGTCAACATCAGCGTTTACTGCTGAGGTAAATTTATCGATGGATGCCAGCGTATAAGAGTTTTCCAGATAGCCTAATCCATCATTCACTTTTGAAAGTCCGCCTACTCTTCTTACATTTCCGTTATTCACGAATGAAAGGGCTTCAAATAAAGATGGAAAACGATAGCCGTTTTGAAAAGATGCCCTGAAATTATGCTGTTTTACAGGGGAATACACTACACTTATTCTTGGATTTAGTTTGGCTTCAAATTCCGGGTTTCTGTCGATCCGTAAAGCGGCATTAATTTTTACTTTATCATCGAAGAAAAGCTTGGTAATCTGTGCAAAAGCCCCATATTTCTGATAGATAACCTCTTTCCCGAAAGTACCATTGGCTAAAGGAATGTTTCTTTCATTGACCGGACGGTTGAAATCAACAAAGTTATTTCCATCCGGAGTAATGCTGTACAAACGGTAATCTACTCCTGCAAGAAGGTTGAATATCTTCACAAACCTGCTGAAATCATAGGTCAGTTCCCCCTGATAAAAGCGGGATTTCTGTTCAAGCTTGGCTCCTCCTGTTGCCGGAGCTCCTGCTACTCCTGCATTGGCCGAATCCCAGTTATTAATTCCAATAATGGTATTTTTTAACTGTTCAAAGGCTGCAGTTCCCGGTACAGCCCTGTTTTTATCAGCTTCCTGACGGGCGAGAATAAATGCTTCGTTAAGATTGATTCCGGCATTCAGGCTGTTCTGAAGCGCGGTCTGGAATATATTTTTCCAGTTGGTATTGGAAAGATTCGTCAGATCAAGATTATCTGCCAAAGGTTTGAGATTATAGGAATCTCCTGTATTTTCTATCGATACATAAGCTCTGAAGGTTAATTCTCTTCCTGTGAGTTCTACTTTATGATTCTGAACCGTAGCATTCTGCAGACGGATTTTATTTCCTCTCTGGAAAGTTCCGTCCAGCAAGCCGTAGCGATACACATAAGATGTTCTCCACTGATCTCCGAAACGGTAATATAATCCAGCATCGAACTTGATATTTTTCACGTCAGGGCTTACCAGGTCTTTTTCCAGATATCCTGTCCGGGAAACATTGAATGTGGTAGGTTTTCCATTGTAATCTACTTTTACGGCAACGCGGTTGTTTCTTTCATCTCCATACTTATTCCAAAGATCTTCTGCGGGATTGTTGGGCAAAGCAAAATTAGGATTGGCGGTGACTAATGATCCTGGATTCTGATCTGTCAGATTATTGGATATCCAGTCGGTTCCACTGAAATAAGAGGCATTGACTTTCACTGCAAAGTTTTTATTGATCACTTTTGCAAAACGGACAGCACTTTCTCCCAAAGAACTTATTTTATGGTTCACATTGTCTACATGATTTACTCCGCCACGGAAATAAACACTTATCCCTTCAGAGGTAAACGGATCTTTGGTCTGTAAACTTGCCAGTCCGTTGATGGCATTCATTCCGTACAATGCAGAAGCCGCTCCCGGAGTCACTTCCATAGATTGAATATCCAGTTCTGTAGGTCCTATAGCATTTCCCAGCGGCACTCCCAATGTTGCCGACTGTACATCTACTCCATCTACCAGCTGCATGAACCGGAAATTATTGGGCGAATTAAAACCTCTTGAATTAGGAATTTTCAACGTAAGGCTTGAGGTTAAAAGCTGTAGTCCTTTTACATTTTCCAGGGTTTCATAAAACGAAGCAGCCGGACTTTCCCTGATGGTTTTGATATCAATTTTTTCAATGGCGATCGGAGATCTTAATATTTTTTCCGGAACTCTGGAGGCAGAAATTACCACATCATCAATAATGGTATTCTGAGGGTTTAAGCCTATCGTTATTTTGTTGGAAGGCGAAAGGATTTCAACAGTTTGACTGCTAAAACCATCTTTCTGAACAACCACCCTGAATGGTATGGTAACCCTTGTTCTGATTTTAAAATTACCTGCCTGATCCGTGAATGCGTTATCCTGTGTGTTTTCGATCTGTACTTTTACGGAGTCAAGACCTTTTCGTGTATCTGTATTTTTGATGCTTCCGCTAAGCTCTATAAGCTGCTGCTGAGCTTCTGCCAGGTTAAAAAATAGAAATGTAAATGCAATAATGCCTGCTTTTGGTAGAAAATTTCCCTGCTTTTTGTTTTTCATTTTTCTTCATTTTTAAGGTTGAGAATGAAGCTGCCTGAATTTTTACATTGATTATTTTTACCACAAAAGGCACAAAAGTTTTCATTTTAAAACAATTTAGTTCAATTATGTAAGTTTAAAAATGACACTGTAGAAAAGTTCATATTAGATGAAAATCAAAGATTTTACAAAACTTAGGTGTACTTATTATGCACAAAGTTTGGCTCTTAAAAAGCTTAAGTGTTTAAAACTTTTGTGACTTTTGCGGTTTTGAATCGAAAAACTTCAAACAGCTTGTTTGTATTGTTATTTGAGAATCAACAACACATACACATTCGTCCGCCAAAATGAAGAGGTTGAGTTTTTTTGTTTTTTTTCAGATCATAATGAAAATTAGCCATATAATTAATTTAAGGTATGTAAGTAACGGTATGAAAAATCACCAAATGTTTCCTCTGCAAGTCTTTTCTGTACATAAATCCCGAAAAGTTCATCCAGAGTGGTCAAAATTTCTTCTTCACCAATATTTTCTTTAAATTTTGTATTCAGCCGCATTCCCAGGCGGTCTCCCCCAATGTGAAGATTATATTTCCCATAAGCTGTACCTACAAATCCGATTTCAGCATTGGGAGATCTTCCACAGCCATTGGGACAACCTGTCATACGGATCGTGATATCTTCTTCCAGCAGACCATATTTTTCAAGGATAGGCTCTATTTTTGTGACCAGTGAAGGCAGATAACGCTGGGCCTCAGCCAGAGCCAGTGAACAGGTGTTCAAGGCTACGCATGCAACAGAGTTTTTACGTAAAGCACTGGCCCCATTGGTAGAATCTGAAATACCATATTCTTTTAAAATATGTTCAATTTCAGCTTTGTCTTTTTCATCAATATCAGCCAGAATAAGGTTCTGGTTGCAGGTAAAACGGAAATTGGCTTTCCCTGTCTGTGCAATTTTTAATAGTCCCGATTTTAAAGGATATCCTTCAATATCAAGGATTCTTCCATGCTCTACAAATACGGTGTAAAACCATTTTCCTTCATGATTCTGTATCCAGCCGTAACGGTCTTTTCTTTGTGTAAACTTAAATTCACGGGCCGGCTCAAAACTGAAGCCTGCTCTCTTTTCTACTTCAGCTCTGTACTGGTCGATACCTAATTTATCAATGGTGTATTTTAATCTTGATAATTTCCGGTCGCTTCTGTTACCAAAGTCTCTTTGTACCGTTATAATTTCGTACACGGCTTTCAATACTTTTTCCTCGGTATCCACAAATCCAAGGATGGAAGCAAGACGGGCATACGTGGCTTCATTTCCGTGAGTGGCCCCTAATCCCCCTCCGGCAGCAATATTGTAACCTACGATTTTATCATTTTCGATAATCGCGATTAAAGCAATATCATTGATGAATACATCCACATCGTTATTGGGTGGAACGGCTATTCCTATTTTCAGTTTTCTAGGAAGATATCTGTCCTGATACAAAGGATCTTCCTCTGCTTTACGGTCTACCAGAAGTTCATCATCAATCCAGATATCATAATAAGCTTTGGTTTTCGGAAGACACATTTCACTGATTTTACCTGCCAGTTCGTAGGCTTCCTGCTGTAAAGGGGATTCCGAAGGATTGGCTGTACAGGTTACGTTTCTGTTGACATCTCCACAAGCGGCAATTGAATCCAGATGCTGAAGATTGAAACTTTGAATGGTAGGTCTTAAATGAGATTTTAAAATACCATGCAGCTGAATGGTTTGCCTGGTAGTCACTTTTATCGTTCCCGTAGAATGATCTTCAGCCGTTTCATTCAATCCTACCCATTGCTCCGGAGTTAAAAAACCACCGGGAAGTCTTAACCTGATCATATAAGAATACAGCCATTCCAGTTTTTTGGCGACACGCTCTTCCCTTCTGTCTCTGTCGTCCTGCTGGTACATTCCGTGAAATTTGATCACAGTCTGGTCATCTTCTCTGATGGCTCCGGTGAAGTTATCTGCAAGACTTTCCTTTAAAGTTCCTCTGAGTCCGTTACTGCCGGTTTTAATTTTTTCTACCGGTGAAAGGTTCTCTTTATTGTTGTTCATAATCGTTTCCTTTAATTTTTACGGGTATTTCTTTTTAATACACATCTTTAGCATATCTGCCGCTTAATTCCATTTCTTCCAGGTAGGTTACAGCGTCTTCTTGGCTGCGTTTTCCTTCATTCTGTATAATGGTGAGAAGCGTTTGTTCTACATCACGGGCCATGGGTTCTTTAGCACCGCATACATACACCGATGCTCCGCCTTCAAGCCAGTAAAATACTTCCTGGGCTTTTTGTTCCAACCTGTGCTGCACATATACTTTTTCAGCTGTATCTCTTGAAAAAGCGAGGTCTAGATGAGTCAGACTGCCTGTTTTAAGAAAATCCTGAAGTTCTGCCTGGTAAAGGAAATCTGAAACAAAATTCCTGTCCCCGAAAAACAGCCAGTTTCTTCCTTCTGCTCCTATGGCATCACGTTCCCAAAGGAATGACCTGAAGGGCGCAATCCCTGTTCCCGGACCAATCATGATGATATCTTTATCCGCATCCGGCAATTTGAAATGCCCTGCTTCCTGAATATAAAATTCCACCGCTTCCCCTTCTTTGAATTCACTCAGAAAGCCACTGCATAACCCATTATGTTTCTGATGGTCAATAAAAAATTCTGATTTAGCAACCGTAATATGAATTTCCGTATCACCATGAGCTTCCACAGAGGAAGAAATGGAATACAGACGTGGTGCCTGAGCGGTTAATATCTGTAAGATTTCTTCAAATTCGTCTGCATTTTTTACAGGATAAATTCTAAGAAGATCAAGAAGACTTAATCTGACTTCCGGAATGGAATGCCCTGTTATTTTTGCATATTGAGCCACTACAGATTTAAGTAAATAGCTGATGTTAAGATGCTTGAGTAGGAGTTCTTCCACAGTGTCTGTAACTTTTGCTGTTTCAACCTGTTTTTTAGGATTAATTCCTGTGAGCGTAATAATCTCATCTACAACATCTTTTGAATTGAAAGGGATCACTCCCAAAGCTGCACCGGGGCGGTAACTAAGCGCTTCTTCTGTTTCAATTTCAATATGATAGGTTTCTTTTTCTGAGGTAATATCGTTAAGGTTGATGATGGCTGAAACTTTTCCCTGAAATTTCTTTCTTCCGGTAGAAACCTTTGGAGCTAAAGCATTTTTTGTACTCTGCACCGCATTTTTATTGACTGTTTCAAATACATGCTCTATCCAATGGGAAGCTTCCTGTTCGTAATCAATGTCACATTTTTTCAATGGAATAATACGCTGGGCACCTAATATTTCAAAGCGTGAATCCACATCTTCTCCAGTCTGGCAGAACAGAGGGTAACTACTGTCTCCCAATGCCAGAATTCCGTATTTAAGTCCGCTGAGATCAATTTCATTTTCATGAATATAATCGTAGAATTTTTTAGCAAGAGCAGGCGGTTCACCTTCTCCCTGAGTACTGATGACGACAAAAAAGAACTCCTCTTTTGCAAGATCTTTAGGCTTGTATTGGGAAAGGTCAGCCAGCTTTACCTGAAGCCCTTTTTTCTTCACGATACCGGCCAGTGCAGTAGCCAGTTTCTTACTGTTTCCGGTTTCTGTACCGTAAGCCAGCGTTATTTTCTTTACAGCATTCTGTGTAGTGGTATTCGTTTCCAGTGGTGGCAAAACGGCTGTAATTGAGGACCCTCCGGCAATACCCGCAAGATATCCGCTTGCCCAGATGGCTTCGTCTCTGGAGAGGTCTCCCGAGATTTGTTTTAATACATTTAATTTAGATTCAGACAGCATATTCAAAGAAATTTTGAGTTGTAGGGATTAGAGTTCCGTTTTCCACTGATTTGAAATAAAGACCTTCCTGCTCGGCATTTTCAAGCCATGAAAATTCTTCATGGAGGTTTACAATTTTGCCCACTACCACCAATGAAGGGGAAGCAAAGTTTTTGTCTCCGAATTTTTCGTTAAAATCATCAAATGATGACGTATACACCTTCTGGAAAGGAGTCGTAGCCTGTTCAATGACTGCAATTTTTTTATCACCTGAAATCTGAAGTGCTTTCAGCTTTTCCACAAGAGGAGTAAGGTTTCCTTTAGACATATAGAAAACAAGGGTATCATTGGTGAGAGCAAGTTCTTTCCAATACTCTTCAGTTACAATCTCTGATTTATAGTACGTCAGAAAACGAACGGATGTGGAATATCCTCTGGCCGTTAAAGGCATCCCTGCAAATGCTGCCGCACCTAAAGCGGCTGTAATTCCCGGAATGACTTCGTAAGGAATATGATTTTCTTTTAAAGCCTGTAACTCATCAAGAATATTCGAGAATATGGAAACATCCCCTCCTTTTAGTCTTACGATGGTTTTATTCTGACGGGCATATTCCACCATCAAAGTATTGATATGAGACTGAGGGGTGGAAGCATTTTTGCTGCATTCTTTGCCTACATAAATGATTTCTGTGTTTTCATTAACGTAGGTTTCCAGAATCTCAGGACTTACAAGACGGTCGCATAAAACAACGTCTGCTTCTGCGATTGCTTTTACAGCTTTTACAGTGATCAGTTCAGGGTTGCCGGGCCCTGCACCGATAAGGAAGACCTTTGGTGATTTTATATTTGTTTTCATTGAAGTAGTTGTTAATTAAGGAGTTAGAAAAGTCCTTCTACCGACAGATATCTCTCTCCGGTATCGTAATTAATTGTCAGGATTTTAGCGTTAGGTGGTATTTCCGGTAAATGTTTGGCGATGGCTGCTAAAGCGGCTCCTGTGGAAACTCCGACAAAAAGACCTTCTTTTTTAGCTGCGTTAAGGGCATATTCATAAGCTTCTTCTTTGCCTACTGTAATCACTCCATCTAAAAGGGTAATATCCAGAATGGAAGGAACAAAACCTGCTCCCAATCCCTGCAATGGATGTGGCGCCGGGCTTCCTCCGCTCAATACAGGTGATAATTCCGGCTCTACAGCTATTACTTTTACGTTGGGATATTTTTCTTTAACCACTTTTGCTATTCCGGTAATGTGCCCTCCGGTTCCCACTCCGGTAATGATGTAATCCAGACCATCCGGAAAGTCTTTTAAAATTTCTTGAGCGGTGGTTTCTACATGTACTTTTACATTGGCAGGATTGTCAAACTGTCTAGGAATCCATGAATTGGGCGTTTCTTCAGCAAGCTCATTGGCTTTTTCGATAGCCCCTTTCATTCCCTTTTCTCTTGGGGTAAGCAAAAATTCTGCTCCGTACGCTTCCATGATTTTACGGCGTTCTATACTCATGCTTTCAGGCATAACAAGGATTAGCTTATACCCTTTTACGGCAGCAGCCAAAGCGAGTCCTATCCCTGTATTTCCGCTGGTAGGCTCTATGATAACGCTGTCTTTATTTAATAATCCTTTGGCTTCTGCATCTTCAATCATCGCCAGTCCGATTCTGTCTTTAATGCTTCCGCCGGGATTGTTTTTTTCAAGTTTGATCCAGATTTCATGATCTGAACCGAAGAGTTTGTTGATTTTCACGACGGGTGTATTCCCAATCGTTTCTAATGCATTCTGAAATTTCATATCAATGTACTTTTTATTTTTGTTTTTTTAGATCACAAAGGTTAATGATTCCGGTAATGAAGAATTATCCTTTATTTTTATTTCACTTTTATGGTAGACCAGAGAGTTGGCAGGAACATCCTGTGTAACCCAGACATTTCCTCCGATAATGCTTTCCCTGCCTATAGTGGTTTCGCCTCCCAGAATAGTAGCTCCCGAATAGATAATCACATCATCTTCAATATTGGGATGTCTTTTCTGATGGGCTTTTTCTTTGGAGACATTCAAGGCTCCGAGGGTTACTCCCTGATAGATTTTGACATTATTTCCGATAATCGTTGTTTCTCCGATCACAATTCCTGTTCCGTGATCAATGAAAAAAGACTTTCCGATGGTGGCTCCCGGATGAATATCAATTCCCGTTTTACTGTGGGCATATTCTGAGATGACCCTTGGTAAAATTTTCACTTCCTGACTCCAGAGCTGATGCGAGATACGATAGACATACGTGGCAAAAAAGCCGGGATATGCCAGGTATACTTCTTCCAGTGAGTCAGCGGCAGGATCAAATTCCAGAATGGATTTTGCATCCAGTACCAGCTGATCATAGAGTTGTGGTAAAGCTTCAAAAAAACGATTAACCTGTTTTTCGGTAATAATTTTATCTCCTGTTACCGTATTGATAAGGTCTGAAAGTGTTTTCTGGAGCGCTTCAAAATTTCTTTTCAGCTGATCTTCAGTATTGTCATCCTGAGGAAGGAAGAGTGTTTCATACAAATCCTTGACCCATTTTTTTGTCTTTATTTTATCAAAGAATCCATGAATACTATTGTGTTTGGTCTGGTGAATTCTTTCTATGAGTTGATCGGAAATTGCCATTTTTTTCTATTGAATTATGCAGGCTGCTACCGTTGAATTGGACGTTTCATCCACCAGAATGGCAGAGCCCGTTGTTTTATTATTGGTAAAGCTGTCATAGACCAAAGGCTGTGCCGTTCGCAGGGTAACTTTTACAATTTCATTCAGTTTGATCTCTCCATCGGCCTGTTCCCTTATAAGAGTATTCACATTGATCTTGTAATCAACCTCTTTTACTACTGCTTTTATCAGTCTGCTGTTTTGCTGCAAAAGGTATTTGTTTCCTGGCTGCAACGGTTTCTGATCCAGCCAGCATAAAAGGATTTCAAGATCTTTTTCAACGGTGGGAACATGTTCTTCCGTGGCAAAAATATCTCCACGGCTGATATCAACATCATGAGCAAGATGAATAACGGCTGGCTGGCCTTCAAAGGCTTCTTCTTTTTCAATGCCATTGATCTCAATTTTGGTGATTTCAGTGGTCAGGTCCGCCGGAAGAATGTGAATTTTATCTCCTTTGGTGAATTTTCCACTTAATATTTGTCCGGCATATCCTCTGTAATCATGCAGTTCTTCGGTTTGAGGACGAATCACGTACTGAACCTGAAAACGGCTTCCGTTATTTTTTTCTTCATTGATCGGTACTTCTTCAAGATATTCCAGTAAAGAATTTCCTTCATACCAGTCTGTTCTGGAAGATTTTGAAACAATATTATCTCCTTTTAATGCAGAGATCGGGAAATAACTTACATCATTCAGTCCAAGATTTTCTGCAATTTTTGCATATTCTGATTTTATATTTTCAAAAACTTCTGCCGAATAATCTACCATATCCATTTTATTGATGGCTACAGCTACTTTCTTTAATTGTAATAAAGAAGCGATGATAGAATGTCTTCTGGTTTGTTCAATCACTCCTTTTCTTGCATCAATCAGAATAACCATCAGATCTGAGTTGGATGCTCCGGTGATCATATTCCGGGTATATTGTACATGACCGGGAGCATCGGCGATGATAAATTTTCTTTTTGCCGTTGAAAAATAGCGGTAGGCAACATCAATGGTGATTCCCTGTTCTCTTTCTGCACGGAGGCCATCTGTTAAAAGCGCTAGGTCTACCCCGTCTTCATTTTTGTTTTTAGAATGTTTTTCAAGGACTTCCAATTGGTCCTGTAAAATGCTTTTGCTATCGTAAAGCAGTCTGCCGATAAGGGTGCTTTTACCATCATCCACGCTTCCTGCTGTTATAAATCTTAATATATCCATCCGATTGTAATTATAAATGATAAGTGATAAATTATGAATGATAATTGATGAAAATACTTTGTGTAATCATTAATCAATTATCTTTTATCATTGACTAAAAATAGCCTCCTTTTTTTCTGTCCTCCATAGCGGCTTCTGTTACCCTGTCATCAATTCTGGTTTCGCCACGCTCTGAGATTCTTGTGGCTACAATTTCTTCGATAACAGCATCTATCGTTACAGCATTAGATTCTACAGCTGCAGTACAGGTCATATCTCCTACGGTACGGTAACGGATTTTTCTGGTGGTAATAATATCTTCCGGTTCCAGTACAACATGGGAAGAATTGGCCAGCCACTGTCCGTTGAAGTCGATTACTTCTCTTTCATGCGAAAAATAGATGGAAGGAAGTGCAATTTTTTCTCTTCGGATATAATTCCAGATGTCAAGCTCTGTCCAGTTGCTGATTGGGAAAACTCTTACATTTTCTCCTTTGTGGATTCTTCCGTTAAAGATATTCCAAAGTTCAGGACGCTGCAATTTAGGATCCCACTGCCCAAATTCATCACGAACGGAGAAGATCCTTTCTTTGGCCCGGGCTTTTTCCTCATCTCTTCTGGCTCCTCCTATGCAGGCATCGAATTCAAATTCTTCAATAGTATCAAGAAGTGTATAGGTTTGAAGCCAGTTTCTGCTTGGAAATTTACCTTTAGCCTCAGTCAGTTTTTTACTTTTTATAGTATCTTCCACTTTTCTGACTACCAGATTCACGTCTAGTTGCTTTACCAGCTGATCACGGAAATCCAATACCTCCTGAAAGTTATGCCCGGTGTCTACATGAACAAACTTAAAAGGAATTTTTCCGTGGAAGAAGGCCTTTCTTGCCAGATGCGCCAGTACGATACTGTCTTTTCCTCCACTGAATAACAACGCCGGACGTTCAAACTGGCCTGCGACTTCTCTTAATATATAAATAGATTCGGCTTCTAACTGATCTAAATAATTTAAATGATGTATTGACATTTTTTTCTTTTTTTATTGATGAATATGCAGACCGCATTCTTTTTTGTTGGCATCTTCCCACCACCAACGGCCTGCTCTGAAATCTTCTCCTTCTTTGATCGCTCTGGTACAGGGCTCGCATCCTATGCTCACAAATCCTTTTTTATGAAGGTGATTGTAAGGTAAATGATGATCTTTTACATACGTTGTCACCTGTTCTGTCGTCCAGTGAAGGATGGGATGAAATTTTATGATTCTGTTATCAGGATCCCACTCCAGCTGAGGCATATTCTGTCTGTTGAGAGAATGTTCGGATCTCAGACCTGTAATCCATACTTCATAGCCTTCCAGTGCTTTTCTTAAAGGATGAACCTTTCGGATGGTACAGCATGCTTTCCTTTTTTCAACAGATTGATAGAAGGAATCAGGGCCGTTTTCTGTTACAAATTCTCTGAGCTCTTCCGTATCCGGATAATAAGCTTTGATGTTCTTTTTAAAGAAAGCCTTGGTGGAAGTCCAGGTTTCATAAGTCTGTTCAAAAAGTCTTCCCGTATCCAGGGTGAATATTTCAATATTTAAATCTTTAATCAGATGAGTGATGACCTGATCCTCGTAACTGAAACTGGTTGAAAAGATCACTTTACCCGGGAATCTTTCAGTCAGTATTTGCAGTGCATTAGTTTGAAAAGAAGCTTCATCAGCCTCTTTCACAAGATTTTCGAATTCATTTTTCAGACTGTTTTCCATTTTGAATTGAGATTTAAGTCTTGCAAATATATATAAAATTCTATAACTCCTATCAAAATAGTAGAATTTAAATAAAAAAAATTTTATTCTTTATTGATGAACTTGGTTAAGGTAGCTTCCATCATGCTTTTTCTGGTCTTTTCACGAACGATCATAAGTTCTTTCCTCAGATAGCATACTGCTTCGTCTACACAATCATCACATGCTTCGTAAAAATTTAAAGAAACGCATGGTGTAAGAGCGATCGGGCCATCAAAGATTCGGTAAATGTCTGCTAATGAGACCTCATCGGGTGATTTTAAAAGATAATACCCGCCTACTTTGCCTTGCTTGCTGTTAACGAGTTTGGCTCTTTTTAGTTCGAGAAGAATCTGTTCCAGAAATTTCTTGGGAATGTTTTCGTCCTGTGCAATAACGGAAGTTGGCAGAAAGCCCTGGTTATAATTCCTTGCTAATCTGACCATTGCTTTAAGCGCATATTTGCAACGTTTCGACATCATAATTCCTGCAAGTTATGATAAATTATCTGATAAATGAAATGTTTTTATAGCTGAAAACTTTGTATTTTAACCACAAAAGATAAAAACACTTAAGTTGATTTTAAGTACAGATAAACTGCTGAGAAGTTCACTTAAGTTTAAAAATCGAAGATTTTTAAAATACACAAACATCTGTGTAAATCCGTGAAATCTGTGGGAAAAGCTAACCACCCCGTCAAAAATTCTTTGAATTTTCACCACCTCTCCACAAGAGTGGAATTCTAAGCCCTCCGTCTGTAATATGAGCCACAAGTTTACTCTTTCTGTAAAACAAAATACGCCAGTTCCCTATCTTCTCGTGCAAGATTTTCAACTCTTTTAAAGCCGCTTTTCAAAAGTACTTTTTGGGACCCGATATTATCAAGATCCGTTACTGCTACGATATCTTTCTGATGATTTATTGATAAACAGTGGTCAACAAGCGCTTTACAAACTTCCGTTCCGAGGCCTTTTCCCCAATAATTTTCTCCTAAAGTATAGCCTATTTCCAGCTGATCCGGATTGTCGAGAAAGATTCTGGCCAGACACATTCCTACAAAATCATTGTTCTGGGGATGGAAAATTCCCCATCTGCTGAATGGTCCCTCTTCATAATCTGCCAATGCTCTGTCAAACATTTCCTTATATTCTTCCGGGGTTTTGTAGGGCAGATACCGGGTTACATTTTCATTTTCAAAAAGAGTGGAAAATAATGAAAATTCTTCAGGGGTAAATTCACGGATGATGATCCTGTCGTTTTTATAATGCATTGAATATTGTTATCAAAGAATAAAATTACATAAATAAATGAAGAACTGCTCATAAACAGGATAAAAAAAATTGGGCTTACAATGAAGCCCAATCAACTGCATATGGATACTAAACTATTTTTTAATGAATTTTTGGGAAGATTTCCCTAAAGAAGTTTCAATATCAATTAAGTAAGTTCCGCTCAGGAAGTGTTTAACCTCAACCTTATCACCAATAACTTTTGCATTCATTTTTCTTCCAAACATATCATAAACAGAAATTGATTTAATTTCCCCTTTTGTTTTAATATTCAATACATCAGAAACCGGATTTGGATAGATGGAAGTTTCTGAGTTGGTTGTATCAACGTCTGCAGTGGAGAATGATAATGCACAAGGTGTTGTAATACTGCCATTTGGTTGTGTATTATATGCAAACTCAGTGACAGAATAATTTGAACCATTGGCCCCAACGCTCACTTTGAAATAGCCGTTAATATCGTAGCCTTCGAATTGGTTTCTAAAACCAACATAAGCGGTTTTACCAGACCAGGTAGTATAGGTAGGAGTATACACATCCAGTTGTCCGGGAGTCCAAGTTGGATACCCTATATTATTTGCATTCGTTATGGTGGTACAGGCTGGAATTAAACTAATATTTCTTGTTCCTGTTTGGCACACTAATCCTTTCCAATAAGTTTCCAATTTTAATTGATTGGCTCCATAGTACCAGGCGCCATACCCTGCATCATCACTAAGCTCCGGATTAATGATAAAATATTTCCAGGTTGCCCCTGAGTTGGTGGTTACTGTTGTTGGTGTTGGGTTGGCATAACTTTCCAGAGGAGTTCCGGTAACTATTTTATAAGGATCTTTATAAGAAAAAGTTAAGGCCAAAGCTGTCGTTGATCCTAGTGAAGTTACGCCTCCTGTTATAGCCGGATTCAGGAACGTAATTGATGAATTTAAGACCTGACTTTTAGAATGACTGGTTGCTGCACCATTTATAGTAAGTGTAGCAGTCGTAGGGCTTGTAACTACTATACTTGCAGTTAATCCTGCTGGTAATGAAGACGTGAAATGGGTTCCTGCAGTAAGAGTTGTTCCATTGGGTACGGCAAATGTTGCTCCGTTCAGCGTAATCGTTGATATAGGGGCAGATGCTACTGTTCCGTCTAATGACACGACTCCATTATTGTTTAAGTTCTCTGTAAATGTACTGTTGCTAAGGGCTAATCTTGGTGGAGTATTGGCAACTCCGGTTGCGGCTAAGTTGGCAGGCTGCCATAAATTTATTCGCGAAGGATGGTTTAATGCTGCCAGCATTCTGTTCACCTGTCCATTGGTAAACATTTTATAACAGCCGGAAGAACCATTGTATCCCATATAGTTTTCAACGTTTACTTTTTGTCCAAGACAATTGTTTCCAGAGTTACATCCCAATCCGGAAGAAGCATTTTCTACAGGGGTGTCAGCAACTCCGTCACCATCATTACCAGGGTTCGAAGTTGAACACAGAACATTGAACGTGTGTTGAAGATTTAACCAATGCCCGAATTCGTGAGTAAATGTATCAGAAAACTCGTTTGAAGCCACTGTTCCTGCAGCATTAAATATATAACGTCCATTATACACCACTCTGGCTGTATTTACTGAACTCATGTATGAATCCGGATACCATGCAACTCCTGATTGATATAAATCTTTATTAGCATACAGATCATTTTGGATATACACATTCATATACTTTGTATTATCCCATGCATCTGTGCCAATTTGTGCATCATATCCACCTCCGTTGCCATATCCACCTTTGAAAGGGTGAAATACCACTCCGCTTGTAGCTTTTCCGGTTGGATCAATTTTAGCTAACCGGAATTCAATGCTTAATGCTCCTCTGATAGATTGGAAATAAGGATCTACAGTATTTGAATCCGTGTTGATTCCATTGAAATTTAAGTTGATTTGTTGCAGTAAGTCAACTACTTTTTGGTAATTTACTTTTACATTGCTTTGAGATTCTCCATACACATGAAAAACCACAGGGATGATGTAAGTTGGATTGCTCATCCTACTATTATTCAATGAGTTTTTGTTTGATCCCATTTTTTTTACGAAATCTTTGGTATATTTCTCAAAGTTTTCATATTCTGCCTTAGATTCGGGATGCAGCTCAAAATGTTTTTTCATCATTTCATCTGCTTTACACTCACGAGGTCTGTTTTCCTGAGCAAAACCTATTGCTGGAAATAGGGAAACAAGTAATAGTAATTTAAATTTTTTCATAATTTTTTGGATTTGGTGGTTAATAAATTATTTAAATAATCAAATTGTTTTTGGCTTGATTTGTGTGTGTTATGTGGTGTTTTTTAACTAAATCTTTCAGGGTTGAATATTTTTATCTCAACCGTTGGCTTTTGGTCATGGGCAAGTTCTGAAACTGTTTTTCCAAAAATGGGTCCTAAGCTTAGTCCCATCATTCCGCCGCCACCTGCGATAATCAGGTTTTTGAGTTTGGAAGACTGTCCCAGATAAGGCAGCCCATCCGGAGCGCAGGGCCTGTAGCCGAACCAGATTTCAGATTCTTTGGGTTTCTCAATCTGAAAGTCAGGTAAATAGTTGGGAATAGACTTGGTGATTCCTTCTACCCTTTTCATATTAATTGTATCATTGTGGGAAGCCAGTTCCATCGTTCCGCCAAAACGGATGTGTCCGTTCATAGGAGTTACTGCAACTCTGGCCTCAATTAATAAGGCAGCATGCTGTAAAGTATTAAGAGGATTTTCCGGTTTGTGCATGAATGAATATCCTTTTCCGGGCATCAACTGAATTTTGATTCCTGCCTTCTGAGCCAGTTCAGGGAGAAATGAACCTCCCGTCATGATAAATTGGTCTGCAGTAAATTCTTTACCATTCGCTATGACCTTTTTAATATTGCTGCCGGAAGTTTCAAAGCCAGTTACCTGATGATGGGTATGAAAAACGACATCATTATTTTTAAGATAAGAGATCATTTGTTTCATCAGTTTCATGGGATTCATATGGCCGTCGCATTTATAATTGACTCCTCCGATAACGTCCAGTTGAACATTGGGTTCAAGTTCCTGAATTTCTTTTTTACCCAGAATATCAACGGGTAAACCCATACTGATTGCCTTGTGGGCAAGCTCTGTTTCTTCTTCTGCAACTTTCTCGGTTTTATAGAGCATTAAAATGCCATTCTGACTAAGCTCAAAATCAAATTCATCATTTTGCGCGATCTCATTATAAAGTTTGCTGCTTGCCAGGTTAAGATCCCTGATGGCTGCTGCAGAATAGTCAACATGTTTCTGGTTGGAATGTTTTAAAAATTTCAATCCCCAGGATATAAGTCTCGAATTGAGTGAAGGTTTTACATAAAACGGACTTTTACTGTCGAACATCCAGCGTATTCCCTGTGCTACAACTCCCGGAGCTGCCAATGGGGTAAAATGACTGGGTACAATCATGCCTGCATTGCCATAAGAACAATTGTTGCTAAGATCATTCTGCTCTAGAATCTCCACTTGCCATCCTTTCTGCAAAAGATAATACGCTGAGCTTAATCCTGCTATTCCTGCACCGATGATCAGTGCTTTTCCTTTATTCTGTGCCATATGCCTGTTACATTACCTGAAAACCCTGCCAGTAAGGATCTTCATCATCAATAATTATATGATTGTATCCGGTAATTCTTGCCCAGCCTTCTACTGACGGAATAATGGCTGGTCTCCCATCTAAAGTAGTAGTCTCTTCAATTCTCCCGATAAACCGGGAACCGATATAGCTTTCATGAATGAATTCTTTCCCTTCCTTCAGTTTTCCCTTAGCATACCATTGGGCCATTCGTGCCGAAGTTCCCGTACCGCACGGCGAACGGTCTAAAGCATTTTCACCCACCAATACTGCATTTCTTCCGCTGGCTTCGGGATCTGTGGGTTTTCCCGTCCACTGAATATGGCTTAATCCTTTAATGTGTTCAATTTCAGGATGAATGAATTCATATTTTTCATTGAGTAATTTTCTGATAATTTTTCCATAATGAATGAGCTGGCTGGCCGTAAAATCAGAAATATCTCTGAAATTTTCCTGAGGATCTATAATCGCATAAAAATTTCCACCATAAGCAACATCGGCTCTTATTAATCCCAGATCCGGACATTCAACTTCCAGGTTTTCAGCATACAGGAAAGACTTTACATTCGTCAGTTTTACAGATTTTACTTTTTTTCCTTCCTGTACATAATCGATGAGGATAAGTCCTGCAGGTGTTTCAAGACGGAATTTTCCCGGAATTTTAGGAACAACAAGTCCTTCTTCAATAGCTATGGTAACCGTTCCGATGGTTCCGTGCCCGCACATGGGAAGACATCCGCTGGTTTCAATATATAAAACTCCGATATCGTTATTTTCATCTACAGGAGGATACAGAATACTTCCGCTCATCATATCATGACCACGGGGTTCAAACATCAATCCCTTTCTGATCCAGTCGTATTCTTCCATAAAGTGCAGCCGGCGTTCCATCATGGAATTTCCTTTTAAAATTGGGGCACCTCCTGCAACAAGACGTACAGGACATCCACAGGTGTGTGAATCTATACAAAAAAATGTTCTGTTCATGTGGTTTGTAATTTTAGTGATTCTGAATTCATTATTCCATCTACCATTCTGCTGATCTGCAATGGATTTTCATTCTTTAACTCATCCGGTAAGAATTCATCCGGCCAGTTCTGAAAGCAGATCGGACGGACAAATCGTTTTACAGCATCCGGTCCTACGGAGGTAAAACGGGAATCGGTAGTAGAAGGAAACGGACCTCCATGCTGCATGCCATACACCACTTCTACTCCTGTAGGCATTCCATTGAATAATAGTCTTCCGCATTTATCTTTCAAAATAGTAATCAATGTACTGTTATCGCGAACATCTTCACGGGTCGCTGCGATGGTAATGGTTAACTGTCCTTTTAGCTGTTGGGCAATCTTCATGAATTCTTCGTCTGTTTCACACTCCACAACAATACCAAATGGACCAAAGACTTCTTCACTTAATACCGGATTATTCACGAAATTTCCGGCACTGGTTTTTATCACTGTTGCGTTGCCCGAAGAACTTTCTGTTTCTGTTGATGCAATGATCTCAACATCAGGCTGTTCTAATGCAATGCTTTTGTTTTTTTCGAAATTGTCTAATATTCCTTTGTGAAGCATTTTAGCGGGAGCCACTTTTTGAATTTCTTCTTTTAATGTATTGATGAAACGGTTAAACGACTCTCCTTTCAATGCAATAAATACTCCCGGATTGGTACAAAATTGTCCTACACCCAGCGTTAAAGAACCGATATATTCCTTTGCCAATGCTTCAGCTTTGGTTTCAAGCAGGTTTTGAAAGGCAAATACCGGATTGATACTTCCCATTTCTGCAAATACCGGAATAGGATTTTCACGGCGGCTGGCAATATCAAACAATGCTTTTCCGCCATTAAATGAACCTGTGAACGCAATAGCCCGGATATCCGGATGCTGGGTCAGATAAGCTCCGATCTCATAAGATGTTCCGGTAATATGGCTGAAAATTCCTTCAGGCCATCCGAAAGCTTTAATAACAGCGCTTATCGCATCAGCCATTATCTGTGAAGTCTGTGGATGTGCCGGATGTGCTTTTATAATGACAGGACAGCCTGCCCCGATCGCACTCGCAGTATCTCCTCCCGCAGTAGAAAAAGCAAAAGGAAAATTGCTGGCTCCGAAAATGACAACAGGTCCGATACCTACATTGTATTTACGGAGATCTCCTTTTTGTTTTTCAGGCTGGGCAAGATCAATTCTGGCCTCCGTATAGATCCCGTCAGCAACAGCTTTTGCATAGCTTCTCCATTGTCCTGCTGTTCTTGCCTTTTCTCCGGTAAGTCTGGCTAAAGGCAATGACGTTTCGGCATGAGTTACTGTTAAAAGTTCTTCTCCCAAGGCTTCAATCTGATCTGCTACAGCATTCATAAATTCGGCCCGTTCATTGATGGTGGTGTTTTTCAGAAACCGGAAGGCTTCAACCGCCATCTGAATTCTTTTGTCTATATTTTGTGTTGATGTTTCTTCCATCATAGCTGTATTTCTGGAATTAATAATACCGGACGATTCACTCTGCCTTCTTCAATAATTTTTTGAATTCTTTCAGCTTCTTCTCCTTGAAGTTCAAGACGTGGAGCTCTCACATAAGGATTGCTTATCCCTTCCGCTGTTGCAGCAAGCTTGATATACTGGATAAGTTTAGGATGAATGTCAAGCTCAAGCAATGGCATAAACCATCTGTAGATGGCAACAGCTTTGTCGTATTCGCCTGTTTTAACATAGTTGTACATAGCCATGGTTTCATTAGGAAAGGCATCTACAAGACCTGCCACAAGGCCATCTGCTCCAAGCATCAGCGTTTCCAGACAAATTGTATCTACGCCTCCAAGAATTTTGATTCTTTTCCCAAAACGGTTGATCATTCTGGTTACATTCGCAAGATCTCTTGTTGATTCTTTGACAGCCTGAATAGTGGGATATTCAATAAGCTCCTCAAACATGTCAAGGGTGACATAAATTCCGTAATCTACAGGATTATTATAGATAAGGATCGGAAGATCTGTAGCCGTGGCCACTGCTTTGAAATATTCTACCACCTCGCGGCTGTCGGCTTTATAACGCATTGGAGGAAGTAACATTAATCCATCAGCTCCCAATTCTTTTGCTTTTTGGGCAAAATGAACCGCATTTTTGGTAGTATTTTCAGAAAGATTAAGAATGACAGGAATTCTACCCTGCGTTATTTTTCTTGCGTATTTCAGCAGTTCAAATTTTTCTTCCGTTTCCAACGCACTGGCTTCCCCTAATGTTCCTGCAAGGATAATTCCGTGAACTCCTGCTTTAATCTGGGCTTCTGTATTGACAGCAAACATTTCAAAGTCTATCTCACCCTCTTTTGTAAAAGGCGTTAATACAGCTGGATAAATACCTTCCCAGTTTAGTTTTGTACTCATATTAAATAATATTTATTCAAAACTAGGTGAATTTTAAAACGGAAAATGTTAATATTTTAATGTATTCTAACCGTATTTTAACATGTTGTTTTTTATTGCTGTATAGTAGCCTCTTTGTAGTGTTTCAGATATTCTTTAGGGGAATATTTCATAATGGATTTGAAAACCCTGTTAAAATTGGTAAGACTATTGAACCCACTATTGAAAGCCACAGAAGAAATACTGTACATGCTGCTGGCTGTTAAAAGTCTGCAGGCCCGCTGTACACGAAGCTCATTGAGATATTCAATATAAGTAATGCGGGTACGTTTTTTAAAAGAACGGCAAAAAGCCTGAGGAGTCATACAGGCTTCTTTGGCAATCAGATCAAGGGTTAGTTTATGTTGGGTAAAATTTTTCTTGATAAAAGTCTGGGCATCAATAATTCTTTTGTCTGTATCGGAAATATGATCAGGCAGTTTCTTTTCCGGAGATAAGGGAATATGCAGATGCCTGTTTTGCATAAGATGGTTTAAAATTCTTATAAAATCTATGATCTGATCTACTCCTTTTGTTTTTTGTAATGCCGCAATATTTTCTCCGATACTTTTTGTAAGCCTGGAAGCCACCTGAAATCCTACTTCTGAATGACTGATAAAGTTTTTAAGTTCTTCAAATTCCGGTAAGTCAAAAAATGCAGCGATCTTTTTATGAGGATCAAAAAAAATAGAGATGGAATGAACCTTCTGCTTTTCATTTTTTTCAAAATTACCTCTGAAAACATGGGACTGATTGGCTCCGAGATAGAAAATATCACCCGCCTCAAAATTAAAGAGATTCTGTTCTATGGCCAGTGTTCCATGTCCTTTAAGAATCCACATGATCTGGGTTTCGGTGTGGCGGTGGAAATAAGGATAGAAATTAGGCATTATATCTTCCTGAATACGTATACTTTTGTTGGAATCGGCAGGAACAGAAAACTGGAGACTCTTCATCATAATATGAATGCTTTACCGGGTTATTAGATTAGCAAGGTTAAAATATTGCTGAAGGTAAGCAAAATATGAACATTACATATGATATTAAAATCCAAATTTTACATATTCTTATTTTTAATGAATAAAGTACTATAAATAGTACAAAATCGTAACTTTAAAGTTTTAAAATAAAAACTATTCATAATATGTTTTCAGCACAAACTTATCAAGAAAGAAGAGCAGTATTACAGAAAAATGTATCCGATGGAATCTTATTATTTCTGGGAAATATAGAGAATCCTGTAAACTTTGAGCATAACCCTTATTATTTCCGCCAGGACAGTACCTATTTATATTACTTCGGGATTCAGGAACCCCGTATAGCAGCTATTATCGATATTGATGAAAATAAAACCATCATTTTCGGAGATGAGCTAAGTATAGATGAAATTGTATGGATGGGAAGGCAGGAAACCCTTAAGGAAAAAAGCCTGAAATCCGGTGTTCAGGAAACGTTACCTTACGCAGAACTTGTACAATATATGGTAAAAGCACAGGCTTCCGGTAGAAAAGTGCACTATCTTCCTCCCTATCAGTCTTCCAATAAAATTTTGCTGGGAGATCTTCTTGGAATTAAAATTAAGGATTTGCAGCCTTCTGTCGAAATGATCAAAGCGATTGTCAAACAGCGTTCTGTTAAAGAAGCTCAGGAAATTGTACAGATCGAACAGGCTGTAAATGTATCCAATGAAATGCATTTGCTGGCCATGCGTCTTGCGAAACCGGGAATGAAAGAATATGAAATTGCCAATGCGATCCAATATCTTGCCGCCAACAAAGAATGCCAGATGTCTTATCCTCCCATTGTGACGATCAACGGAGGTATTCTGCATAATCATTATCGTCTCAATACAATCAAAGAAGGAGACCTTTTCCTGAACGATTCCGGAGCAGAAACTTCAATGGGATATGCGGGCGATCTTACCAGAACCTTTCCTGTAGGCAAAACGTTTACAACAAAGCAGAAGGAAATGTACGAAGTGGTTCTGAATGCTTTTAATCAAGCCCAGAAGCTTTTGAAACCGGGAGTAAGGTTTAAAGATATCCACCTGAAAGCGGCGCAACATCTGGTAGAAGGTCTTGTAGATCTTGGACTGATGAAGGGAAATCCCGAAGATGCTGTAGAAAACCATGCTCATACGCTGTTTTTTCAGTGCGGACTGGGACACATGATGGGACTTGATGTACATGATATGGAAGACCTCGGGGAACAATATATTGGCTATACTGAAGAAGAACCAAAAGATACCAAAACATTCGGACTGAAATCTTTACGTTTAGGAAAAGCTTTGGAATCCGGTTTTGTAGTGACAGTTGAGCCTGGTATTTATATGATTCCGGAATTGATTGACATTTGGCAGGCTGAAAATAAAAACGCAGACTTTATTAATTATGATAAAGTAAATGAATACCGGAATTTCGGTGGAATCCGTGTGGAAGATGATTTCCTGATTACGGATGACAGTTACAGACTTCTGGGGAACGGATTGATCAAATCCGTTGAAGACATTGAAAATTACAGAGCTGAACATCTGGCTTAATTCAAATTATATTTATGAAGAACATAAAAAAACTAACAGCTATTGCATTGTATTTCCTGTGTTTGTCACCATTGGCGGCACAGAAGACACAATGGACTCCCGATGGCAATGCTTATTATTCATTTACTAAAAAAGGGGTTGAAATTGTTGATCTATTGCATCCCGAAAAAGATCAGACGCTTTTAAACAGTAGTGAACTGATTCCTGCCGGAAGTTCCAATGCTCTGCAGGTACAGAGTTTTCAGGTGTCTCCTGATGGAAAAAGCCTGTTGCTATTTGCCGATACCAAAAAAGTATGGAGGGATAATACCCGTGGAGATTACTGGATTTTCGATAAAAACACAAAAAAACTGATCCAGCTTGGAAAAGGTTTGCCGGCTTCATCGTTAATGTTTGCAAAATATTCACCTGACGGAAAAAAGGTAGCATATGTTTCTAAGCATAATATCTATATTGAGGATCTTTCAAATAATCAGATCAGTAAAATTACGAATGATGGTACCGACAGAATGATCAATGGTACTTTTGACTGGGCATATGAAGAAGAATTCGGAACGCAGGATGGTTTCAGATGGTCTCCGGACGGCGGGAAAATCGCCTACTGGAAAATGGATGCCCGAAGTACCAAGAATTTCCTGATGATCAATAATACGGACAGCCTGTATTCGTTTACCGTTCCTGTAGAATATCCGAAAGTTGGAGAAAATCCTTCAGGATGCAGCATCTGGTTTTATGATCTGGCTTCCCAATCAACAAAGAAAGCTGATATAGCAGGTGATGAAGTACAAAACTATATTCCCAGAATGGAATGGGTGCTGGATTCCAGATCGGTCATTCTTCAGCAGCTGAACAGAAAACAGAATCAAAGTAAAATTATTGTTGCTGATGCGGATTCCGGAAGCAGTAAGACCATTCATACAGAAACAGATGCAGCATGGATTGACATAAAATCCCGATGGAATGATAATGATCCAAGCGGCTGGGACTGGATTGAAAATGGGAAAGAATTTTTATGGCTGTCTGAAAAAGACGGATGGAGACATATTTATAAAATAGATATGAGCGGTAAAGAAACATTGATCACAAAAGATGCTTTCGATGTTATCAAACCTGAGTTTTTTGATGTTCCCAATAAACTGATCTACTTTTTGGCTTCTCCAGATAACGCCACTCAGAAATATCTTTATAAAGTAAGTATGAAAGGTGGAAAAGCTCAAAAAGTAACGCCTGAAGCTTTTAAAGGTTCTAACCAATATACGATCTCACCCAATGGGAAAATCGCTATGTTTACCAATAACAGTGTGAATTCCATTTCCATGGGATCTGTCATATCGCTTCCCGACCATAAAGAACTGGTTGCAGCCAAAAGATCTGCAAAAGTCGACCCGGCAAGATCTAAAGCAGAATTCTTCCAGGTTACAACACAGGATGGTGTTACAATGGACGGCTGGGTAGTAAAACCTAAAAATTTTGATCCCCATAAAAAATATCCTGTTGTTTTTACAGTGTATGGAGAACCGGGATCACAAACCGTTACCGATAATTTCTACACAGGCTGGAATTATTTATATACAGGTGATATGGCAGAAGACGGCTATTTTTACGTGTCCCTTGAAAACCGCGGAACTCCTTCTCCAAAAGGACGGGAATGGAGAAAATCTATTTACCGGAAAATAGGACAGCTCAATATCCGTGATCAGGCAATGGGAGCTAAAGCCTTATTCGCAAAATGGCCTTATATCGATACTTCAAGAGTTGCCGTGTGGGGCTGGAGCGGCGGAGGTTCTTCTACCCTGAACCTTTTAGGACAATATCCTGATATTTACCAGACAGGAATTGCAATTGCACCCGTTGCCAATCAGTTATTCTATGATAATATCTACCAGGAACGATATATGGGTCTCCCACAGGAAAACAGAGAAGATTTTGTCAACGGTTCTCCGCTGGCCTATGCTAAAAACTTAAAAGGAAATCTTCTGCTGGTTCACGGAACGGGAGATGATAATGTACACTACCAGAATACGGAAGTATATATTAATGAACTGGTAAAATATAACAAACAGTTTCAGCTGATGTCTTATCCTAACCGTACCCATTCTATTAATGAAGGAGAAGGAACATCTCTGCATCTGGCTACTATGTTTACAAAATACCTGAAAGAACACTGCCCTCCGGGAGCAAGATAAAATTGAAAGTCTCACATGGATGTGGGACTTTTTTATTTCAACACACTTGGACCAATAAAAATTCCCCGGATTACTCCAGGGAAAATAAGTGTCAAAACCTATAATTTTTTATAGTGGTGTGAAATGATGTACCTGGAAAACAACAATGGATGTGCCAAATTACTCACTGTTTTATGAAATCTGGCTTTTTGTGGTACCTTTTTAATTTCACCTTCATATTCTTCTGTTTTTACAGGATTATCATTAAATTTGAATGAATAATTTCTAAAGTCATTCATGAAACTACCTCTCTCCTACTATTCCAATCAGGACGTTCTTTTTCTGGCCCGGGATCTTTTGGGAAAAGTACTTTTTACAGAGTTCAATGGTGAAAAAACAGCAGGAATCATTGTAGAAACAGAAGCTTATTTTGGCGTGATAGATAAAGCTTCCCATGCCTATGGCGGCAGACGGACAGACCGTACTGAAACGCTCTACAGCCATGGCGGAGTTTCTTATGTTTATCTATGCTATGGAATTCACCATCTTTTTAATGTAGTAACATCCGTGGAAGATGAGCCTCATGCAGTACTCATCAGAGCTGTTGAACCTCTGGTAGGAAAAGAAATTATGGAGCATAGAAGAAATATGCCTGCCTCTAAACCTGCTATTTCTGCAGGTCCCGGATCAGCTGCCAAAGCGTTAGGTATTGACCGGTCCTTTAATAAAAAAGAGCTCACCGGCCATGAAATCTGGATTGAAGATCACGGTATTTCTTATCCTCCGGATGACATTATTGCAGGTCCCCGGATAGGTGTTGCCTATGCACAGGAAGACGCGCTTTTACCCTGGCGCTTTTTTGTGAAAGGAAATAAATATGTGAGCAAGCCTAATAAGTAGAAGGATTCTGCCAGTATTTTAAGATTATTATCAGCATTACTGATTGTCGTGGGGATCGTTGGACTTAAATTATTTTAAAAATTGGCTTAAGACATGAGTCATAAGCCAAAACATTATTCAACATTCGAATAATAAACCAACCACATTTTATTGTATTATTGCTTTTCGCCTTCAAAATAAAAAGCTACCTCATTTTCGGATGCTTTCTGAGTGCTGATCTGAAGTGATTTTGATGAAATCATGTAGTTAAAACTACCCTGGCTGTCATTGCCCGAAACACTTACTCCAGCAGAATTGGTAACATTGAAGGTTTTAGAGGTTGCTGCTGAATACGCTTCACCTGATTTAGGCTGTACTTTAACATAGGAATCACCTGTCTTTGAAACATTAACTATTGCATTGTAATAATCTTGCCCCTGGATTTTCATGGTACCCTTGAATACTCCTGTTGCTACTTCAATGCCATGTGAGCCGGGAGCCGGATCATCATCATCACTGTTTTTACAGCTGAAGAAAATACTTCCTAAAGCCAACATTAAAAAGAATCTGCTCCTTAGTTTTGAAATTCCGATTACTTTCATAATTCAAATATTTATTATTTACAGTTTCAAAGATGTACAAATGAATATGAACCGGAAAAAAATAGCTATAAATGGGCAATTTTTATCTACCAACTGTTTTTTGAAATAATATAAAAAGCCTGCATTATACAGGCTTAAGGATACAAAATAATCGATATGAAAAAGGAAGATATTAAGGATTTTGTTCATTTAATGGCTATCCCAAAATACTTTGGTGGTAAGCCTATCTCCTCCAATTGCCGTGGCAGCTTTGGCATAATTGGATCCATTAGTCGTTGCTTCTAAGGTGGGATACTGCAGCCTTACCGGAACTTTCCCTTCTGCATTGGTAATAGCTGTAGGTGGTGCCTGTAGCGCTGGATAATCCAAACGACGGTAAAAGTTCCAGGAAACCACCGGATGATTGTACATGGCTACCCAGGCCTGTTCTCCGATAGATTTCTTCCAGTTGGAAGCGTTATAAGGATTGTTTGTTAGATATGTTTGAGCATCCTGATCAGAAAACCCCCATTCACGGAACGAAATCCTAACTGCATTTTTATATAAAGTTTCCGGACTGCCTCCTATCCCAAACCTGGCTGCTGCTTCAGCAAGATAAAAAGCCACTTCCGTATGCGTCATCAGATTTCCTGGAGTTATAGGAGTATAAGCAAAAATTCCTGGTGCTGAAAATGCAGAAAACTCCCCCGCCAAACCTATGACCTGTCCTATATATTCTCCGTCTACATCCTGAAAATATTTTGTTATCCTTGGATCTGAGGTCGTATTCATAAAATCAATAAAGGGTTTTCCTCCAAAAAAGTCATCCCTTCCGCTGTTCACAAGGTTTTCATACAATGGACTGAAATTGGGAGTCTCCGCCAGATACCGGAAAAGACCATTTTGAGATTCATCTGTAATAATACCTCCTGTAATTGCTGTATTTACTGTAGACTGTGCCAACGTTGGATTGATATCTGAAAGCGCAATTCCCAGTTTTAAAAGCAGTGAATTTCCAAACTTTTTCCATTTTCCAATATCACCGTTGTAAAGAATATCACCCGATCCGAAGGTTCCAGCTCCTTCCTCCAAATTATTAAGATCTGTTTTCAGTCTGCTGATCAAACTTTCATAAATCTGTCTGTCATCGTCATAAGCCGGAAGAGGAAATTGATGATGATTGAGTGCCTGACTGTACGGAATATCCCCAAAAGTATCTGCTAATGTCTGAAATGTATATACCGATAGAATATCTATAACAGCCAGCTGGTTTTTCTTCTTTGCGGGCCATGTATTCAGCTCTGATGGTCCAGGTTGGTATTGTTCCACAAGTTCTTTTGCTTTGTTCAGATTGTTGAGGACATTCACATAATTATCTCCCCATATATTGTTGGAAACATTTCTTGCCGTAAAGTTATAGTTACTTTCGTTCACATATGTGGTCTCCTGCCAGTACTGCATGATAAGACGGAAATTATTTTCATTAACACTTGGAGTCGTCATATAATCGCTCAATTCCTTTTCTGCATAGGTAAGAAGAGGTTCCGGGGACATGTTATAAGCTACATGAGGATCAAGATTGACATCTTCGGAAGTACATCCTGCCAGGAATAAAGCCAGAAATGAACTTAATATAATTGTATTTTTCATTGTTATTGTTTTTAAAAATTAACTTTCACATTGAAGGCAAAATTTCTGGTAGCAGGCATAACTCCGGACTGGTATCCCTGGATACTTCCCGATGAAATCCCTGCTTCAGGATCTGAATAAGGAAGGTTTTTATGAATGATCCAAAGGTTACTTCCTGTAAATCCCACAGTAAGATTCTGAATGCCGGTGTTTCTTAGAAAATTGGTATTAAAAGTATAAGAAACAGATAATTGACGGAGTTTTATAAAGCTTGCATCATACACAAAAGCAGCAACAGGAGGATCAGTTCCCAATGTCTGGCTGGACATAGACTTGTCAAGTCTGACCGTATTTGGAATATAAATTCCCGGATTATTTGGATCCTGCATCACTCCGGGTAAAATAACACCACCTCCGTTATCCAGTGTATTTCTGATAGGGTTTCCAAGGTCATTTAGTCCGACGGAATCAGGATAAAGTCCGGTTCCATATCCATAATACTGGTCTAATGAGAATATTTTTCCTCCTTTTCTCCAGTCAATCTGAAAACTTAGATTAAAATTTTTATAGGTAAAAGAATTGGTTAGTCCAGCGATAAAATCAGGTTGAAAACTTCCAAGATTGTGATCAGAATCATCAGTATGAAGATAGGCTCCGTTTTTCCCTACAATTTTATTCCCATTCGGATCATAGACAAAATCTGCACCCCAGATGCTTCCATATTCTTTATTGAGAGGTGCATTGATACTGATACCTCCCTGTAATGTACCGATGGTTATATTTTCAATACCTTCCCTGAGTGCAGTTACTTTGGTTTTAGGATTGGACCAGTTGAGCATTACATCCCAGTTGAAATTATTGAATTTTAGCGGTGTGATATTTAAAGACAATTCAATTCCTTTTGTGGTTAACTCTCCCGTATTTTGAATTTTTGCTGCTGAACCCGTTGCTAAAGATACAGGAAGCGGAAGAATCTGGTTAAATGCAATATTCCTGAACCAGGAAAGATCAAATCCCAATCTGTTTTTGAAAAACTGCATATTGGTTCCTATTTCAAAATTCTTCAGTTTTTGAGGCATAAGGTCGGCATTTCTTAAAGTTGTATTATAAGAGTAAACCGGGTTGTTAGCAAAAGAAGCCTGTGGAATAAACCGGTTTATTAATTGATCTGCGCCAGTGTCCGAGCCAACTTCCGCATAGGCAGCCCTAAACTTTCCGAAACTTAGCCATTCTTTTTTTAGCAAACTGGAAAATACCATACTTGCTGAAACGGAAGGATAATAATATGCTTCTTTCCCTTTGGGCAACGCTGTAGATTGGTCTCTTCTGAAAGTTCCTTCCAGATAATAGGTATTTTTATATCCTACAGAAGCCTGAATAAAAGCTCCGTAAATATATTTTGAAGTATCTGTAATCAAAGGCTTTGCCGGGGTTGCCGCGGAATTGGAAATGGTATAAAGTCCTGGAATATAAAGTCCGCCGGATGTTGTCTGTGCATTGGAATAGCTGGTTTGTACATTAATATTTCCACCCAAAAGAACCTGAAGATTGAGGTTTTCGACAATGTTCTTTTTATACGTAGCTATGAGATCATAATTGGTTTCTGTAAAGCGCAGATTGGTCACTGCATATCCGGAAGGCTGTTCTATTGGATTGAAACTGAAAAAAGCAGGAATAGAACCGGCAGCTCTTCTTTCTTCAGTAATCATATTGTATCCGTCCGTACCTACTCTAGCCAGTATATTCACCTCTTTGGAAAGATCATAGCTCATACTGAAATTTCCTGCAAAGCGTTCTCTCTTATCATTCTGGTAATTCTTATATCTCGTAAAATAAGGATTATCCCAATAAGCGGGTGACAGGTTCACAGGATTTTTCATATTCCAGGTATAATTCTTATTAAAAGTATCAAAGAGATATTTCTGATATTGAATATCTACATTTGTTGCCCACCATTGTCGGAAATTTCCCATAATATTGTCACCATACCCTGTGGAATTTCTTCCTTTGGTACTTTGTACAATATAATTGGCAAAAATGCTAGCTGTAAGATTATCTGTAATTTTATAAGAAGCATTTCCCCCCAAATTATTTTTGACCAGATAAGAATTCGGCATAATATCCGTTGCACTGGTGTTGGTATAGCTTAGTCTGAAGGAAGCCCGGTCATTAGCCCCGCTGAATGCGATATTATTGGTTCGGTTAGTAGCTTTATCAAAAAAGGTAATAGGACCGTTTTTAGCCATTACCCATGGAGTCTGTCTTCCAAAATTATGAGAGTCAGGAATAAACGCATCATATTGCCATACTGAAAGATTAGGGTCATAAGGAACTCCGTAAGAAGCATCATTCCAGAAATAAACCAGTGAGCCGTTTTGATAAGGGATTAAAGTATTTCCCAGGTATCCCTGTCCATACTGGGTCTGGTATTCAGGAAATGTGGATTTATCAATGGAAGAAACAGACAAGCTCCCACTATACTCGAGGCCAATCCCCTGTTTGTTCTTTTTACCTTTTTTGGTAGTGATGATAATGGCGCCGTTTTGAGCTCTTGAACCATATAAAGCAGCGGCAGCGGCACCCTTGAGTACATTCACTGTCTCAATATCATTGGGGTTGATATCTGAAACAGGGCTGCCATAATCATACCCGTTGAATCCATTTTGTTGAGCAAGAGAATTAATATTTCTGTTGATGATCGGAACACCATCTACTACAAAAAGTGCCTGATTGTCCCCCAGGATAGATTTGTATCCCCGGGACACTGCATCCACGGAGCCACCAAAATTAGTTGATTGTCTGATCTCAAGCCCGGCCACTTTTCTAGATAAATTGTTCATAAAATTGGTTGTGGGATTTCTGGTGAGGTCCTCTCCTTTTACTTCCTGTGTAGAATATCCCAGCGATCTTTTTTCTCTTTTTATGCCTAAAGCAGTTACCACGATACCTTCTATATTTTTAGTGGTAAGTGTGTCCTGCTTTCCCTGGCTGAAATAGGTTTCGCTTCCTATGAAAAAAGCGACTCCCACACTTAAAAGCTTTAACTTGTATTTCATAATTATTAATTTTTTTAACGTATTGTTAATCAAAATTCAACAATTGGTGAAGAATACAGTGAAAGGAATATATCAACGGCAGACTAAGATCTACTAAAATTCTAAGTAATAAAGGATTAACTATCTACAACGGACCAGTATCTGAAAAATTTTGAAGTTTTCTAATAATCTTCTTTAGAGAATCGGGATGAAATTCAAGAGCTTTGATGTTGGTTTTAAAGTTCAATCAACGGTTTATAAGTTCTCCCCACAGGCAGCTTTTTTCCATTCACCTGAATAATATTGGCAGATTTTACTTCTATTTTTGGCCGGGAAATAATATAGGATTTGTGGATACGGACAAACATTTTGGGATTCAACGCTTCTTCTATTTTACTGATGGGCATTTTAAAAGTGAGAGTTTCCGTTTTTGTATGAATATTAATGTATTCTCTTAAACTTTCGATGTAAAAAATATCCTGAAGAACAATTTTAACCTTCTTTTTACCACTGTTCAGGAATATAAAATCGCGTTCAGAAACTTCGAGTAATGCATCTTCTGCTTCCATTAAATGCTTGAATTTATCAATAGCAGTCAGAAAGCGGTCATATGGAATGGGTTTCATCAGATAATCCGTGATATCAAGCTCATAGCCTTCTACTGCATATTGATGATACGCTGTTGTAACAATTACAAAAGGAGGATTTTTTATTTTCCTTAGAAAATCAAAACCTTTTAGAACCGGAAGATGAAGATCAAGAAACATTAAATCTACATCATGAATACTTAAAAGACTGCTGGCATATACTGCATCTGCACATTTTCCTACCAGATTCAGTTCCTGATCCCGTAATATAAAATTTTCAAGAATTTCTGCTGCAATAGGTTCGTCTTCTACGATAATGCAATTGTATTTTTTAGAGGTTGATGGTGTCATGAAAATCAATGGTTAAAGTTACAGTATAGCGGTTGCTCTCATCTTCCACGGAAAGCGTATGTTTTGGATAAAGAAGTTCAAGCTGTCTCCGGATATTTTTCAGTCCTATTTTGGTGGAATTTTCATGAGATTTTTCCTGTCTGGAATTTTCTACTAGGTAAGTAAGATTTCCGTTCTTTAAATGAATATCAACGGTAATAAATGCTTCTCCCAGACTTTCAGAAACGCCATGTTTAAAGGCATTTTCTACAAACTGTATCAATATCAGGGGTGAAATTTCCTGTGAAGGATTATCGATATTTTCAGAAAAATTCACAGTCAGCTGATGGTACCGGATCTTCTGAATCTGTATAAAATCTTTAATATTTTCAATATCCTTGGCTATAAAAATGTTTTTTTCTGCAGCTTCATAAATATTATACCGCATTACTTTGGAAAGCTGCAGAATAACATCGGGAGTTTCGTCTGCTTTTTTCATAGCCATTCCGTAGATATTATTGAGGGTATTGAAAAGAAAATGGGGATTGATCTGCGCTTTCAGCATAGTAAGTTCCTGATCCAGTTTTTCTGACTTTAACTGAGAGATCTGTTCTTTGAGTATATTTTTCTGCCGGGTAATTTCAACCCCGAAAATAAGACCTGTCATAAAAATAAGATCCATGAAAGAATTGAAAGCCACATAACCATTGATAAATCCGGAGACCTGCTTGCCGTCCAATGTTTCAATAACACCATAGATATCAGGATATATGATAAAATGTGTTACAAAACGATGGCCAAAGACAGCTGCTGTTACAATGAAAATATAGAGAATATATTTAAAAACAAATTTAAGATTAACCTTTTCATATACATACAGCAACACATAGGCTAACGGAATTTTAACCAAAAAATAACACAGTTCCAGCATAAGGGCATTCTGAAGCCTTAGCTGCCATTTGAAATCAGGAAACTGATACCTGGACCAGTAAAAGTCAAGGTAAACTTCCAGCGTATAATACAAGATCCAAAAAAGCAAATGAATCCGCCATTTAGATTGACTGTCTGATTTCAAGCTTATGATGATTTAAAAGTACAAAGTACCATTTATTAACCCAAATATAAACATATAAGTCTATCAAATGAAGCCAAAAATCTACAAACTGTTTCTTCTGAATCATTTTACGTGGCAAAGATTCTGGAATAGGTTAACTCTTATTTTTATTCATAAAATATAAAGAGACTTCAGGATACATGAGATTGAAAAAGCATAAGATCAGCAGGACATTGAATTCGATCCCATTGTTTCCGCCTCCTACTACAAACCAACCATTTTGCCAGTGAACATAATAAATCCCGGAAATAAAAATGAGAATATTACAGACCGCTACAGGCTTGATACATTGGTCAATCCAGAGTAAAGGCACTGATAAAAGATGAGTCAGTTTTATGGCCCAGGCTATATAAATTCCTGCAGGGCTGAAACCCAATCTGTCCAGATAAGCATGTCCGAAATCATTCACATCCCCACTGAAAATAGAAATCACACTATGCATCAGTAATATCACTGAAAGTGCCAAACGAAGGTAAAAACTCTTTTTCATAGAAACAAAATTAGTATGCGAAAACATACACTTATCATTTTGTATATCAACAACTTTGAAAAAGGTATAAAAGTTTTAGTTTCAGCATAAATTGCACTTTTTATTATTGAGATCTATTGTATGCAATATTAAATCTTTTTAATATTTCAATATAAAGTGATTTAATAAATACAATTTAGTATATTTACATTCAGATAAGACATAATAATGAATTTCCCCCATAATCAGTAATCGGTCTTCATAAGATATTTTACATGATTATAAAAACGATTCTAAGACACAAATGCTTCTATCTTTTTCAACTAAAAAGAGTGGTACAATAACTTACCACTCTTTTATATTATCACTGGAAAAATAACTTGTTTAATTCTGTATCAAATTTTTCTTAATAAAATCTTCCAGTTCCTGGCCATGAAGGTTTTTAGCTATAATCGTTCCCTGTCCGTCAATAATAACATTAAAGGGAAGCTCATCTACTTCATACAGTTTTGCTACAGGGCTTTTCCAGAATTTTAAATCGCTGATCTGTATCCAGTTGATCTGAAACCTGTCGATTGCTTTCTGCCAGCTTTCCTTATTCTTGTCTAAAGAAACGCCCACTATTTCAAACTGATTTTTTTTAACCTGCCCGGAATAAGTGTCATACATTGTTTTCAGTTGAGGTTGTTCTTCTACGCAGGGTGCGCACCAGGTTGCCCAGAAGTCGATCAGAACCAGTTTCCCTTTTAATGCTGAAAGAGAAAATGAAGTTCCATCTGCCTTTGTCATTGTTATTTCAGGAGCTTTCTTCCCTACTTCTATGGTGTTCTGGGCAGAAATATATCCTGAAAACAGTATGAAAAATAATATTGTTAAAGAGTTTTTCATATTAATCATTTGTAGGATAATTTTTATCCAGCCAATCTGTTTTGATGTTTTTCGGAAGGTTTAAAAGCTTTGCATTTTTGAAGCCCAATTCCATTAACAATGCAAATGCAGGACGAATATTAGGACATTTTACAAAAGGACAGCAGCCACAATAGATCACAATTTCTCTGTTCTTAGGAATATCTTTAAGATAATTTCTCAGTTTTTCCAGGTTTTCAGGTTCATGAGTCGGTCCGATGTCTACAGAACCCTTCACAATAGCTTCAGGTCCTACTGAAATGATGACCAGATCGTTTGTTTTTTGATTTTCAATTCTGGAAGCCAGTAATGCCGGATCCATCAGCTGGCTGTCTTTCCATGGATCCTGTTTTTGCTGTGCCTGACTGAATATGGAACAAACCAGGCAGGCAATGATAAACAAATACTTCATTCTTCTATTTTTCACAAAGATAAGTTGAAAAGTTCAGAGTTCAGGGCTGATTACTCAAAGCAGGCTTATTTAAATTTTTAATTTTAAACCCGATTCCGAATAATTTTATACATTTATCTAACGTATTGTTGAATCAAAACACGCTTAACAATGAAAGAAAAATTCCAGCCTGATACAATTATTATCGGAACCGGACTGGCAGGGCTTACCGCGGCGATGGAAATTACCAATGCCGGAAAAAAAGTATTGCTTCTGGATCAGGAAACAGAGCAGAATATCGGCGGACAGGCATTCTGGTCATTTGGAGGATTATTTCTGATTAATTCCCCCCAGCAAAGAAGAATGGGAATTAAAGATTCTTATGAGCTGGCACTGCAGGACTGGAAAGGTACCGCTGGTTTTGATCGTCCGGAAGATTACTGGCCCCGCCAGTGGGCTGAAGCTTATCTGAAATTTGCTGCCGGTGAAAAGTACGATTATATTTCCAAACTGGGAATCAGGCTGATGTTTATGGTGGGCTGGGCAGAGCGTGGTGATGGTTCGGCAACGGGTCATGGAAATTCCGTACCCCGTTTTCATGTGAGTTGGGGAACAGGCACAGGCGTGGTAAAACCCTTTGTAGAAAAAGCTTACAAAGCTCAGGAAAAAGGACTGCTTCAGATGAAATTCAGACACCGGGTAACTGAATTGATAGAGGAAGACGGCAAAATTAAAGGCCTTAAAGGAGATATTCTGGAAAATGATAACCAGGAAAGAGGTGCTGCAACGAACAGGAATATCATCTCTGCATTTGAGTATACAGCTCCTAATATCATCATTGCTTCAGGAGGAATTGGTGCCAATCATGAGCTGGTAAGAAAAAACTGGCCGGAAAGATTGGGAAGAGCACCTGAAAATATGGTCTGTGGTGTTCCTGCTTATGTGGATGGAAAAATGATAGGCATTGCAGAACATGCCGGAGCTCATATCATCAATCCGGACAGGATGTGGCACTATACGGAAGGGTTACAAAACTGGAATCCTATCTGGCCCAATCACGGAATCCGCATATTGCCCGGGCCTTCATCATTATGGTTTGATGCAAAAGGAAAACGTCTCCCCGCTCCTTTTCTTCCCGGTTTTGATACATTGGGAACTTTACAGTATATCCAGGAAACCGGATTTTCTTATTCCTGGTTTATTCTTACCCAGAAAATTATTAAAAAAGAATTTGCTCTTTCAGGTTCGGAACAGAATCCGGATATCACCAATAAAGATTATGCTCTTTTTTTGAAAAGGATTTTTGGTAAAAAGGCTCCGGGACCGGTAGAGGCTTTTAAAGAGCACGGAAAAGACTTTATTGTATCAGATAACCTGGAAGATCTGGTTAAAAGAATGAATGAACTGGCAGGAAATAATCTCCTTAAATATGAAAAAATAAAATCACAGATTGAAGCCAGAGACCGCGAACTCAACAATAAATTTTCAAAAGACACTCAAATTAATTATATACGAAACACCCGAAATTATTTAGGAGATAAACTCGGGCGTGTAGCGGCTCCCCACAAAATTTTAGATCCTGAAAACAGGCCTTTGATTGCTGTACGTCTTAATATTTTAACCCGCAAAACGTTAGGCGGAATAAAAACCAATCTGAATGGTCAGGTGCTGAGAGAGGATGACAGTATTATTGAAGGACTCTATGCTGCCGGAGAAGCTGCAGGCTTTGGAGGCGGCGGAATGCATGGCTACAGAGCTTTGGAAGGAACATTTTTAGGAGGCTGCATCTTCTCTGGAATGAAAGCGGGAAAATATATTGCGGACTTTAAAACTAAATAATAGTATTGAACATGAGCAGTTATTTTGATCATAAAGTCATTTGGATCACAGGTGCATCATCAGGCATTGGAGAAGCTTTAGTGAAAGAGCTTACGAGAAAGAGTAATGCCAAAATTATTCTTTCTTCCAGAAAAGAAGGACAGCTTCATTCCGTGGCTGAAAATGCCGGCCTAAGTACAGATCGGTATGCGGTCATTCCTTTAGATCTTAAAAATTATAAAGAAATGCCAGCCATTGCAGCGAAGGCAGCTGAGAAGTTTGGAAAGATTGATATTCTGATTAATAATGCCGGATTGTCACAACGGTCGTTAGCCATGGAAACAGATATTGAAGTGGACAAACAACTAATCGATACTGATTATATCGGAACTGTAGCACTTACTAAAGCAGTTGTACCTTATATGATTGAAAATAAAGGAGGACAGATTGCTGTTGTATCCAGTCTTATGGGAATTTTTGGAGCCCCTATGAGAAGCGGATATGCAGGTGCAAAACATGCTTTACACGGTTTTTTTGATGCGTTGCGGGCAGAATTATTCAGCCAGAATATTAAGATTACGATGATCTGCCCGGGTTTTATACAGACTGATATTTCTATTAATGCAGTCACCGGAGATGGTTCATTACAGGGCACAATGGATGATGCTACGAAGAATGGCATGCCTGTAGATATCTTCGCCAAAAAAATGCTTTATGCCATAGAGAAACAGAAAAGACAGAAAGCGATAGGTGGTAAAGAAGTGATGGCTGTTTACCTGAAACGATTTTTTCCAGGCTTATTGGCGAAAATAATCCGTAAAGCAAAGGTAGTATAAAGAAAAGCCCGATTCAGGAAAGAATCGGGCTTTTGAGTTAGTTAACGACAATGGTTACCTTTATTTACTCAGGAAACTGCGCCTTTTCGTAAATCAGTCCTTCATTTTTTAATTCTTTCCAGAATTCGGCAGGAATGTTGGTTTGCAAGGCATTCATATTATCTTTCACCTGCTCAGGCTGGCTGGCACCGGGAATAATGGAAGCGAATTCGTCAGCGGCCAGTACAAAATGCAGTGCGGCATCAATAAGGCTTATATTGTATTTTTCGGCAATGGAAGTCATCCTGGCTCGCTTTTCATGCATTCCTTTAGGAATTACATCTTTATAATTATAGCGTTCTCTTCCTGCTATATAGCCTGAATTGTACCCAGCTCCCGAAACCAGTTTTACCCCTGCTTTTTTAACTGCAGGAAGAAGACGGTCCACAGCATCTTCATGCTCCAGAATAGAATATTGCGTGGCCGACAGACAGATATCAGGATCAGCAGATTCAATACAGTCTAAAATAGGTTCTATTTTATTAACACCCATTCCCCATGCCTTTATAATTCCCTGACTGCGAAGTTCAGAAAGAATTTTAAAAGCTCCGTTTCTTGCCTGTTTCAGAAAATAAGGATAACGGTCCCCTACCTGATCTTCAGACAGATCATGAATATAAACAATATCAATATGACTCAATCCGGTTCTTTCCAGGCTGTCTTCAATGGATTTTTGTACAGCATAAGATGTATAATCATGGAAGAAGTCATAGTTAAGAGGCTTTTTCCACATCGTTGGAGGAACTTCAGATTCCGGAACCTGTTGAAAAAGTCTCCCCACTTTGGTTGAGAAAATAAAATCATCCCTGTCTTTATCTGTAAGAAAATGTCCAAATCTTCTTTCACTTTTGGTTAATCCGTACCACGGAGAAGTATCATAATACCGCACCCCGCTATCCCAGGCCGTCTGTAATATTTCATGAGCCTGTTCATCCGTAATGTTTTCAAAAGCTGTTCCTATTGCTACACCCCCTATTCCCAGTCGGTGCTTTTCTGTTAAAATGTCTGATTTCATATGTTGAATATTTAAAGTGTTGGATGATTGTTACAGTACAAACATCATGCTGCCCTCCATAGAAATGTTAAAAAGAAAATTGTAATGAAACACTGAAATCCGTACCAGCTGCCGGAACAATAGCTATTTCAGTATTTTGAATATTATGTTAAATATTTATTTCGCAGCTCCTTTGGTCTTGTTATTGAATGAATTTCAGTACACCATTTGAAATAATCACATACTATGAAAAAGCATATTCTAATCGTAGGAGGAGGATTTGCGGGCATCAACCTTATCAAATCTCTCAGAAATGATAAAAGGTTCAGAATAACTCTGGTTGATAAAAACAATTATCATTTTTTCCCGCCACTTATCTATCAGGTAGCTACTTCGTTTATAGAAGCTTCCAATATCAGTTATCCTTTCAGAAAACTGTTTTCAAACAATAAAAATGTGAAATTTCACATGGGCAGCCTTCTCAGGGTAAATCCTGAAAATAAGACCATAGAAACTGATACGGGGATTCTCAGTTATGATTATCTGGTACTGGCATTAGGGACAGAGACTAATTTTTTTGGAATGGAAAATGTAAAGAGATGTTCGCTTCCGATGAAAAATATAGAAGAAGCACTCTATCTGAGGAATCATATTCTGCTGACTCTGGAAGAAGCCGCTAGAAATAAAGACATTAAAGAAGCCGAAAAACTTCAAAATATCGTGATTGCCGGAGGTGGACCTACAGGAGTAGAACTGGCAGGAATGCTTGCGGAAATGGGAAAATATATAGCCCAGAAAGAATATCCGGAAATCAAACTGGGACTTTCCAATCTTTATCTTATTGATGCTTTACCTACTTTACTTTCGCCTATGAGCCAGCTGGCCCAGAAAACGGCCTATGAGAAGCTGAAAGAATTAGGAGTGAAAATCCTTTTGAATGTATCTGTAAAAGATTATAAAGACTGTAAAGTCATTCTGAGCGATGGAAATTCTATTGAAACAGAAACCCTGATCTGGACTTCCGGTGTCATTGGAAAAGAAATCCCCGGTCTGCCGGAAGAAACTATCGGGAAAGGCAGACGAATATTGGTGGATGACTATAATAAAGTAACCGGAACTACCAATATTTATGCGTTGGGAGACATATGTCTGATGCTGACAGAAGAAAAATATCCAAAAGGACATCCTCAGCTGGCTCAGGTTGCCATTCAGCAGGCTAAAAATCTCGCTTCCAATTTTAAACGGATAGAAGACGGAAAAATCCTGGAACAATTCCGGTACAATGATAAAGGAAGTATGGCCATCATATCAAAATACAACGCGGTAGTAGATCTTCCGAAAAATTCCTTTAACGGTTTTATAGCCTGGCTTACCTGGCTTTTCATCCACATCATTCCGCTGGTAGGGTTTAAAAATAAACTTCAACTGGCCATGGACTGGTTCCGGCTATTCATCACCAATAATCCATCCATCCGGCTTATTCTCTTTCCGAAAAGAAATACAGGAAACGGATCATGATAAAAAACAAAACACTTAAATCTATCATATTATGAAAAATCAAAGAAGACCTCCGTTTTTTGGAGAAACAGTCGTCATCACCGGTGCTTCAAGCGGAGTTGGTAAGGCTACGGCAGAAGCTTTTGCCGAACAGGGAGCTGATCTGGTATTGGCAGCAAGAGGAGAAGAAGCACTGGCAGAAACTGCAGAATTATGCAGAAAACTGGGAGCTACAGTGATTGCTGTTCCTACCGATACTTCCGTTGCAGAAGATGTTCAGAACCTTGTCAGAGAAGCTTTGGAATTCAGCGGGAAAATTGATTATTGGGTCAATAATGCAGGAGTGCTTGCATTTGGAAAATTTGAAGAAATTCCGGTAGATATCAGCGATCAGATTGTGAAAACCAACCTTTTGGGGTATATGCATTCGGCACATGCAGTGCTTCCTGTTTTTAAAAAGCAGAAAAAAGGAGTCTTACTGAATAATATTTCTATTGGCGGATGGATGCCGGCACCTTATGGAACAGCCTATACGGCCTCGAAATTTGGCGTTCGCGGAATGGTAGAAACCCTGCAGGGTGAAGTTTCAGACTTTCCTGATATCCATATTTGTGCGCTTTATCCCGGTTTTCAGAAATCATCAGGAATAGAACATGCTGCCAATTATTCAGGAATAAAGCTCAGCACACCTCCTCCATCGTTTGATCCCCGTGAGCTGGCTGCTGCTATTGTGAAAACAGCTAAAAATCCAACTGAAGCCTCTTATCCGGACTGGTCAGCTGTTGTTTTTAAAAATTTATATGAAATGTTTCCGGGAATCATCCGTTATGTATCTTCTGCAGGAATGAGAATGATAATGAAGAAAGCCAATAAGGCAGAAAATACAGGTGGAAATGTCCGCCAATCTTCCTCAGGAAATATGGGAATTGATGGGAAAACACTATTATCTGTTTCTAAAAAACCTTTGATCTTGGCAGGTGCAGGAATCATTGGAGCATTGGCTGTTGGGCTTATTTTTTCAGGAAAAACGAAAGATATAAGGGAAGATTAATAGAAATAAACAGTCATCGCTATAGTTTGAAAAAGGCTCATTACTATATTTTTTGTGATATATTTCATAAATTTACAGAACTGTATCAATCTGATGATAGTGTAAAATATTTCGACGGTGAAAATTCACAACAAAAAAAAGTACCTCAGTTTCCTTAAATTTAAAAGAGATTTCCAGAAATACGGACTGGAAAAAGCACGAAGTTATGAGCTTATCCTGCATTGGCTGAACAACAGGCTGAGCAGAAATCAGTTTCTTGTTCTTTCCGGAATTCTGGTAGGCTGCACGGCTGGTCTTGCGGGAGTTATCCTGAAAACACTGGTGCACAATATTCATTATTTTATTACCAATAAAGTTCATTTTGAATATCAGATTTTATTCTATATTGTTTTTCCTTTTTTAGGAATCGTTCTGACAACGATGATTGTTCTTACCTTGTTTAAAGGTCAGGATCGTAAAGGAATCGGGGCTATTTTATACGAAATTGCACAGAATTCCAGTATTGTGGCCTCCGTTAAAATGTATTCTCAGGTGATACAAAGTGCTGTTACCGTAGGATTGGGAGGTTCTGCAGGATTGGAAAGCCCTATTGCCGTTACCGGAGCTGCTATCGGTTCCAACTATGCACAAACCTACAGGTTAAGTTATAAAGAACGTACGTTGTTACTGGCTGCCGGGGCAACTGCCGGGATCGCTTCAGCATTTAATGCTCCTATTGCGGGGATTATGTTTGCCTTTGAAATTCTTTTAACCGGAGTAGTTTTCACCGATTTCATTCCGTTGGTTGTAGCTGCGGTTTGCGGAAGTCTTTTATCAAGAATTTTACTTCAGGAAGATGTTCTTTTCAGGTTTTATACCAGAGATCCCTTCAACTATAAAAATGTTCCGTACTATCTTATTTTAGGGATTGTTACGGGATTATATGCCCGTTATTTTGTGATTATTTCTCAAAAAGTAGAACATTTTATAAAAGGTCTTCAGCTTTCAAGAATGCGTAAAGCGATGTTCGGAGGAGCTGTCCTTTCCCTGTTATGTGTACTTTTTCCTCCTTTGTTCGGGGAAGGTTACGAAACCGTAAAGGCTTTCACCAACGGAAATACCTATTCTATTATTGAAAACAGTTTTTTCAGATATTTTGAGATCGGAGACTGGACCATTATCATATTTCTTATTCTGGTATTGCTTTTAAAGGCTTTTGCCACTTCATTTACGATTTTTAGCGGGGGAAACGGCGGTAACTTTGCTCCGTCTCTTTTTGCGGGAGGAACTTTGGGATACCTGTTTGCATTGGTTTGCCAGCATTTAGGATTTTCAGATGTTCCGGTGACCAATCTCGTTTTGGTAGGAATGGCAGGAGCAATGAGCGGTGTTCTGTATGCTCCTCTTACTGCGATTTTCCTGATCGCTGAATCTAGCTTCGGGTATGATTTATTTATTCCTCTCATGATTGTATCCATTATATCTTATCTTATTGCCAAATGGTTTTCCCCGATTTCTCCGGAATTAAAATCCTTGGCTGATGAAGGAAAAATTTTTACGAATAAACACGATAAGAACCTTCTCTTTGCCTTAAGAACTGAAGATTTTATTGACAAATATTCCCAGACCATTAATGAAAATGCTTCTGTTACAGAATTGTTTGAAATGGTAAAGAACGGTAATAAAAATATTTTCGCCGTTGTGGATGAGAACAGAAAATTGAAAGGAGTTCTGACATTGGATGATATAAGACCTTACCTTTTTAACAAAGAAATCGAAACGTCCCAGACGGTTACCCAGATCATGAAAGCGCCACCTGCCGTTCTTCATCGTGAAAATAAACCCCTGGATATTCTCCAGACCTTTGATGATACGGGAGTATGGAATTTACCTGTAGTAAGTGAGAATAATGATTTCATCGGTTTTATCTCAAAATCTTCCATATTAATGAGCTACAGACAGCTTCTGAAAGAATATTCCGATTAATAGTAATAACAGAATATAACAATCGGAAACCTCAATTCCCCTCCTCCGGAGGGGTGGCGAAAATTCAAAGAATTTTTGACGGGGTGGTGAGCGTTGCCAAATAACAAAAAAATCCGTTCAGCAATGAACGGATTTAATTTTAATCTATAATAAAGTTGAGAAAATTAGTTGCTTGCGTTATTCAGTAAAGCAATATCTTCCTGATCCAGAACAAGTTTTGGTGCATTGAAGACCGTTTCAAGCTGGGAAGCACTGGTAGCACTTACAATGGGTGCTGTAATCAGAGGATTAGATAACAGCCATGCCAGAGAAACTGTTCCCTGTGTTGTATGATGCTTTGCACTTACCTGATCCAGCGCTTTTAAGACTTCCAGTCCTTTAGGATTTAAATATTTTCTTACGCCCTCACCTCTTGCACTTTTTGTCAGATCTGCTTCATCGCGGTATTTACCGGTTAAAAAACCTGCTGCCAAAGACCAATAAGGAAAGACACTTAAATCAAACTGCTCTGCCAGAGGAGCATAATTTTGCTCAAAACCCTCTCTTTCCATGAGATTGTAATGAGGCTGTAACGCAACATATTTAGGAAGGTTATTCTTTTCTGCAGCTTCAAATGATGCCTTCAAACGTTCCGGTGATAAGTTGGAAGCCGCAATATAACGTACTTTCCCTGCCCTGATAATCTCATCATAAGCAGAAAGAGTTTCTTCTACAGGAGTAATGTTATCGTCAAAGTGGGTATAATAAAGATCGATGTGATCGGTCTGAAGTCTTTGCAGCGACTCATCTACAGATTTAAGAATGTGTTTTTTGCTGATGTCATAACCGTGTTCTTTTGTTTCTGAACCTACTTTGGTTGCCAAAACAATGTCATTACGGTTAGCTCTGCTTTTCATCCACTTTCCGATGATCTCTTCAGATTGTCCGCCTTTCCCGTTCACCCACCATGAATAGGTATCTGCAGTATCAATAAAATTGAATCCTGCTTCAGCAAAGCGGTCCAGTATATCAAAAGACTGTTTCTCGTCCAGCGTCCATCCAAAAACATTTCCTCCGAAGTTGATGGGCGCAATCGTTAAATCGGTGTTTTTGATCTTTCTTTTTTCCATAAAAATAATTTTACTAAGTGATCTCTAAGGTAGGGAATATTAAGCCTGGAAAATATTCAAAATGACCATTCCGGCCATAGTTATTATAAATGGGAATGCTGATATTTCCTCAGTTTTTTTGATTACTTGAATGTGTTGGAAAAGCGCAAAGGCGCAAATAATTTAAAAGCTAACTGCTTTAAGACGCAAAAATTTTATCTTCGATAAAATTGAATACTGCTTATTTTTATGTTTTTTGCAAAAAATCTATAGAATCTCTTAACATATCATTTTCTGAAAATCTTACATTGATTAAAGTTGAAATGTTCTTAGGCCTTTGCCGCTTCTAACAAAAATACATGTGATTTCATTAGTAAAAAAAATAAAAACAGCCATGTAAAAGCTGTTTTTATTATCTATCAATTAAAAATACGGTTATTTTTCAACCTGAGGAATGTCAATAGCGATAAGCTGAAGTTTGTATTCCTGTAACTGATGATAAATGGTTGACAAACCGTTGCTGAAGAATGGTGATGCTTTAAAAAGCTCATGATAATATTCGATACCCTCAAGAACATTTTTCCTGAAAGCATTCCATTTTTTTGTCTGCGAATGGGTAATCTGTGCAGTGGATTCGGTGATTTCCTTTCTCAGATAATCCACATACATTTTTAATTCATTAATAAACATATTCGGACGTTGGTTGTCTGAAAGAATATTGGAGTTTCCGTAGATATGTTTTACCATTTCCGAAAGAGAAACTTCCTTATCAAAAAAGGCAATATTCGGTCCCGGACATATTACAACGCCTTGCTTTTCCCCTTTGATTTCCAGATTCTGCTCCATGTATGCAGCATTCACAAGTCCTACACACAGACACGCTTTATTCGTAATGTCGGATTTTCTTTTATTAAATTCCTTTTCTGTAAGGGTTTCCTTATTGTCGTACAGTTCTTTGAGTTTGATATCCTGGTATTTTCTGGAAGCGGTACAGGTTCCTTCCGGAGAAAATTCTTTGCTTAATGCCAGAAGTTTTTTGGGACACGAGCTTCCATATTTACCTTTTGCTTCTTTTTCAAACTTTAACCGTTCATTGGATGTTCCTTTTACTGTATTGAAAGGCACTCCTAAAGGCGAAATATTACTCAGATAGAAATCCTGTTCTTTTGATCGTAAAAGTAAATTTCTGGTTTCTGCATCTACCGATGTTGCTTCGGGTACCAACAAAAACGGAGAACCCCATCCTATGCTGTCTACATTATAATTTGCCAGTAAAAACCCGTGTTCTTCAGCAGTTCCTACTCCACCCTGAACGGTAATTTTCATTTCTAAAGGTTCGGAAACTACATGCTTTCCTTTTTGTTCCAAAGCAGCTGTCATTAAGGAATGGGCTGATTGTATCAGATCGTTTTTTTTCTGCTTGAATTCTTCCATGATAGGCCCGAGAAGCATTCCTTCAGTGGCAAAAGCGTGACCTCCGCAATTCAATCCGGATTCTATTCTGTATTCAGAAACCCATAATCCTTTTTTGGCCAGAAAGTTCCCCTGAATCATTGCAGAACGGAAATCGCTTACTTTAAGGATAATTTTCTTTTTGATGTTTCCGTTTTCGTCCGGGAAAAAATCTTCAAACTCCTCCATATAGCTGTACAAACGGGGATTCATCCCTGCAGAAAGAACCATTGATGATGATAATTTGCTTTTGGCAAATCCGCGCAGTGAGGCATGAGCATCATTATACATCACAGGAAGCTGTTCATTATTCTGATAGTTGTCTTTATCTACTTTCGTCATGATATTGACATCAATACTTCCCGGTTTTAAATTCGATTCAATGAAGTTTTTAATATTGGAACTCCAGTTATCTTTTTGATTGATAAGATTTTGAAGGCTGTTTTTGAGGTCTGATGTATTCGGAAGCATAGCCATGAATTCCTTCAAAGCTTCCTTGTTTTTGCTGATTTCCTGTTTGAAAGATTCAAATTTTTCATTCACGATATCATCTACCATATCCAGATAAGCGGTAACTCTTTTTGCTCTGTAATCTTCTGTTTTTGTTGAGATTCCGAAATAGTCAAGATTGAACTTTTTGTTGTAAAAGTTCTTCATTTTTTCCAGGATTTCATCATCAATAATAGAGATGACGGAAGAAATTCCATACTGGGCAACACGAATCGGGCTGTCTATGGTATAAGCCAGTCCCATTACCGGAATATGGAAATTGTGCAAAGGTTTTTGTGTCATAAAGTTTTGATAAAAGTTTTTTATTGTTCATCTAAAAATCTTTACAACTATTCACTTCTTAAAAATATTATTTTAAAATGAATTATGCGTCAAATAGTATTTTAATTATTGAAAACATGTCAAATGTCATTTTTTTAATTGTTTGAAATAAAAAAGATCAGCTGAATAACTGATCTTTTCTTCTTGTCTGTTTTATTCTAACCACAAAAGTCACAAAAGTTTTTGACACTTAACTTCTTTTCATAAGAACCTTGCTTAAACTTAATAAGTACACCTAAGTTTTTGAAAATCTTTGATTTTCGCTTATGTGAAATTTTTCTACATCATTATTTTCAGCTTAGTTAAGTGGCTAAAGTGTTTCAAAATAAAAGCTTTTGTGTCTTTTGTGGTTTCACATTAATTATTCTGCTTTGTTTTTAAGCATCATCAGAAGACTGTAAGCCCCTTTCTGTACAATTTTCTTATCCTTTAAAGCATCTGCTTTTACAATCTCCGTAAACTGATCGTCAGCAATTCCGGTGACCACTGGAATCATTTTGTAATTGGATTTTCCAAGGTCTTCAAAAACATAATTTTTGTTTTCAAAAGAAACGATCGCTTCGTTGGGAAGTCCCTGAGTGTAACGGCCGCTGATATTGACTTCGGCATTCACATACATTCCTTTTACAAATTCCCTGTTCACAGAAGATAATCTGGCGATTGCGGTTGCAGAACCGCCGTTTTCGATACTGGGAACTACACTGACAATTTTAGCATCGGATTTCACATCCGGATTCTGATTGTTGTACACCAGAATTTCCTGCCCCACTTTTACATCATTCACATCATTTTCAAAAACCTTTAATTCTAAAAGTAATCCAGCTGGATTAATCAGCTCAAATAATGTATCTGCCGGGTTGATATACTGCCCGTTATTCACAAGAATTTTACTTACAAAACCTGTAAAAGGAGCATAAATGTTGATTTTACTTCTGATATTTCCGGTAGTCAGACCTTTGGCATTAATTCCGATGATTCTCAGTTTTTCCTCAAGTCCTTTTAAAGTAGCATTCAAAGTAGAATAATCTGCCTGAGCAGTCTGCAGGGTTTTGTCACTGCTGGCTTTGCTTGTATTCAAATCTTTCTGACGGTTGAAATTCAGTCTTGCCGCTTCGAGCTGAGCTTTGGTCACCAGATAATCCTGCTGTAACTGTATAAACTGAGGGTCTTCTACTACTGCAAGCACTTGTCCTTTGCTGAAATGACTTCCATTAATGACATTGATCGATTTGATATGTCCACCCATGATACTGGAAACCAAACTGATATGAGATGGTGCAATTTCTGCCTTTCCGTTGAGCCTTACCAGCTTTTCCATATTCCTGTTCTGAATACTGGTTGTTGTTAACCCTACAGACTGAATCTGTTTTTCTGTAAGATGAACAGAGTTTTTGTCGTTCTTGGAAAATTTGGTGTTTTCGTAAACCGTTTTTTCTTCTTCTTTTTTACCGGAACATGAAGATAAAGTAAGGATGAAAGCAAGGCTGTATAGTGGTATATTCTTGAAATGCATGATATATTATTTTGAAATTAGGAATTGAAGTTCGGCTCCCGTTTGATTAAGCTTTTCCAGCTGATCAATATAATCTGCTTTGGTTTTTACGGCCTGATTCACAAGTATGACCCAGTCCAGATAATCTATTTCCCCCACTTCCATCTGTTTCTGAGCCGTTTTTAGAATAGTTTCAGATTTTGGAAGCTGTTTTTGGTCATAATTTTCGATGATCTGCTGTTGGTTCATATAGGTAGTCAACTGTTGTTTCAATCTGTTTTTAAGTTCAATTTCTTTTCTCTGGTACTGATTCTCGGAGATGGCTATTTTTGCCTGTGCTGCCTTTGCCAAAGCTCTCTGTCCTTTGGTGAATAGTGGAATTCCTACTCCTATCTGAACCGAATTGAACCGATTATTATTGATGTTTTTCATACTTTGATTGGTGTATCCTATAAGAAGATCCGGAAGCAGCCTGCTTTTTTCAAGCTGTACTTCTGCCTCTCCTACTTTGATCTGCTGCTGCAGATATTGAAGCTCAGGATGCTGTTGTACCATTTCTTCTGAAATCTGTAGACCAATATTCATCGTGGGACGATCGGCAACTGGTTGGTATGGAACCTCTGACTGAAGTAATAACTGAAGCTGAAGTTTTGCAATATTCAGGTCGTTTTCTAACGTATTCAACTGTACTTTGATCTGTTCTTTCTGGATTTCTGCGGTGGATTCCTCCAGAATATTCGCTTCTCCCTTTTTTAATCTTAATCCGGCTTTGTCTGCAAAATTATTGTAAAGCTGGCTGATGTATTCAAGCACTTTTTTCTTTTCCTGAAGCACCAGTATCCTGTAGAAAACACTTGTTACTTCCTTGGTAAGCTGTGTTTTGGTCAGATTCTGACTGATAACACTGGCAGACCATTCAGCATCCAGCATCTGTTTTCTTTTTGAATACACCGTAGGAAAACTGAACCTCTGTGAGATCCCGAATGAATTATCGGTTTCCTCACCCTGAATTTGCCCAAATCCTCCGGTAATTTCCGTCTGGGGAATATCCAGATAACTGGCTTTCAGTTTTTCCTGATAATCTGAGACTAATATTGAATTTTTAAGAGTACCATTCTGCTGGTATGCTTTTTCCAAAGCCTGATCATAGGTAATATTTTCCTGAGCCTGATAAGTTCCAAAGGATATTAACAACAGGAAAACAGACAGTTTTTTATAGTTGGTTTTTTTTGAGAATTTCATTTTATCTTTATTAATATGTTCAAAGAGGACGTATAATATCGGGAGTACAAACAGGGTTAAAAGGGTGGCAAGCATCAATCCTCCGATCACCACCGTTGCCAAAGGTCTCTGTACTTCTGCTCCTGCACCGTTGCTGATGGCCATTGGAAGGAATCCCAGAGAAGCCACAAACGCAGTCATTAAGACCGGACGAAGCCTGATTTTTGTACCTATCAGTACAATTCTGCTGGTGTTGTTTATTCCGTTCTTTTTCAATCGGTTAAATTCTGATATTAAAACAATTCCATTAAGTACGGCAACTCCAAATAAAGCAATGAATCCTACCCCGGCGCTGATGCTGAAAGGCATTCCTCTCAACGCCAGAAAGTACACACCTCCTATCGCAGATAATGGAATAGCAGTATAGATTAATAAACTGTGTTTTACTGAACCGAAAGCAAAGAATAGTAACAGGAAAATCATCACCAACGAAATAGGAACAGCAATTCCCAATCTTGCTTTGGCTTCATTTAAGTTTTCAAAAGCTCCTCCATAAGAAATGGTGTAGCCCGGTGATAATTTCAGGTTTTTATCTGCTTTCTGCTGAAGTTCTTCCACGATACTCTGAACATCTCTTCCTCTCACATTAAAACCTACAATAATCCTTCTTTTAGTATCTTCCCTCTGGATCTGGTTCGGACTGTTTTTAAGCTCTACTTTAGCCAATTGTGACAAAGGAATCTGTTCTCCTGAAGCAGTAGGAATCAAAAGATTCTGGATGCTGGTAATATCTTTTTTATGTTCATTATCCATTCGGACAACGATATCAAACTTTTTCTCACCTTCATATAAAGCGCCTGCAGTTTGTCCGGCAAAAGCCATATTAATTACCCTGTTGATATCCGCCACTGAAATATTGTATCTGGAAAGTTCCGAACGGTTATAATCAATCACAACCTGCGGAGCACCTACTACTGGTTCGATATATAGATCCTGAGCACCTTTTACGGTGTTGATGATGCTTCCCATCTTTTTTGCATAGGTGGCAAGGCTGTCCAGGTCTTCACCATAAATCTTGCAGACTACATCCTGCCTTGCTCCGGTCATCAGCTCATTGAAACGCATCTGTACAGGAAATTGAAAACTGGTTGTCAGCCCCGGAATAACGCTTAATGCTTTGCCCATTTTGTCAGAAAGCTCAGAAAATGTCGTTGCAGAGGTCCATTCCTTTTTAGGCTTTAAAACGACGATCATATCTCCGGAATCCATCGGCATAGGTTCTGTGGGAATTTCTGCACTACCAATTTTCATGACTACTTTTTCTACTTCAGGAAACTGTGTTAAAAGAATATGCGCCGCCTGTGTGGTGGCTTTCTTGGTTTCATTGATATTACTTCCCTGAAGAATTCTCATTTCGACAGCAAAGTCGCCTTCCTCCAAAGATGGTATAAATTCTCCACCCATTCTGGAAAGGATAAAAACAGCACCTGCAAACAGGATTAGCACACCAATAATGATAGTTTTTCTGAATTTAAGAGCTTTCATCAGTAATTGCTGATGTCCGGTTTCCACTTTACCCATGACGCGGTCCGAGATGTTTTCTTTTTCTTTTTTCTTTCTGCTTAATACCAGAGAACTCATCATCGGAATATAAGTCAGGGAAAGAATAAATGCTCCGATCAGGGCAAAGGCAACAGTTTGAGCCATAGGCTTAAACATTTTTCCTTCAATTCCCTGCAGGGTAAAAATCGGAAGATATACAATTAAGATAATAATCTGTCCGAAAACTGCACTGTTAACCATTTTGGTCGCAGAGCCTGAAACCTGATCATCCATTTCTTTTTTGGTGAGCATATTGTCTTTCCCAAAGTGCTTTTTATGGGCAAGCTGATGCAGTACGGCTTCCACAATAATGACAGCACCATCTACAATAAGACCGAAATCCAGCGCTCCAAGGCTCATCAGATTTCCTCCAACCCCGAAAATATTCATCATAATAATGGCGAAAAGCATGGCCAAAGGAATAACGGAAGCCACCAGTAATCCTGCTCTAAAATTTCCTAAAAATAATACCAGAATGAAAACAACGATCAAAGCCCCTTCCATCAGGTTTGTTTTTACAGTACTGATGGTATTGTTCACCATTTTAGCGCGATCAAGGAAAGGCTCAATCACCACTCCTTCCGGTAAGGACTCCTGAATTTTTTCCAGTCTTTGTTTGATATTTCCAATCACGACATTGGCATTTTCTCCTTTCAGCATCAGAACAATTGCTCCTGATACTTCTCCGGTGTCATTATAGGTCATAGCACCATATCTTGTCGCATAACCGATCTTGACAGACGCTACATCTTTAATATGCACGGGAATTCCTTCTTTAGTTTCCGCTACCTGAATGCTTCCAATATCTTCCGTACTTCCCACAAGTCCTTCGCTGCGGATAAACAGAACGGTTTCTTTCTTTTCAATATATCCACCTCCGGTATTCTGGTTATTCTTTTCCAGTGCTGCAAAAACATCATTGATGTTGATGTTAAATGCCTGTAATTTATTAGGATTAATGGCAATTTCATACTGTTTCAGTTTTCCTCCGAAACTGCTTACATCTGCCACACCTTTTGTTCCCAAAAGCTGTCTTCTGACCACCCAATCCTGAATGGTTCTCAGTTCTGTTTCGTCATATACATTTTCGTAACCCTTTTTGGCCCTTACCACATATTGGAAAATCTCTCCCAATCCGGTTGAAATAGGACCTAATTCCGGCTTACCGATTCCGGCAGGAATATTGTCCTGAACAAGCTGTAAACGCTCCTGAACCTGCTGTCGGGCCCAATACACATCTGTCTTGTCATCAAAAACTACCGTCACCAATGACAGCCCGAAACGTGAAAAGCTTCTCAATTCTGTGATTCCGCTGATATTGCTGGCAGCCTGCTCGATAGGAAACGTAACAAGACGTTCTATATCTGCTGCACCATAAGAAGGAGCAGTAGTAATGATCTGAACCTGATTATTGGTGATGTCCGGCTGGGCATCAATGGGAAGTTTAGTGGTTTCATAGACTCCAAAGAGGATGAGAGCTACTGTAAACAGAGCAATGATGAGTTTATTCTTTACAGAAAACTCAATAATTTTATTTAACATGGAAAAAACGATTAATGGTAATCCGGAATGCTTTATAAAAGCTGAAATTCTTCCAAAACTTAAAGTATCAAAATAAACATTTGTAACTTCTCAGGTTGAGGTTTAAGCATCAATACAATGCATTACGAATTAATTGATATGTAACAAAAATTCACTGCTTTAGGTAAGAACATAAAGCATTAATTTTCAATGTGAAGTTGATTAAGAAAGCCGCGGTGGCTGGAAAATCTGAGAAAGGTATTGGTTGGAAAAGTCTTTTTCCTTGTAAATACTGCTTTTCTTTGAAACAGTAATTTCCTTAGGTTTTTTTATTTCGAATGAAAGCTCCGGAAGCTGTGCGTGTACGGTAAGTACGATAGGTGGATTGATAAAAGGCAGCTTCTGATCCGTATCCCAGTCAGAATCCTGTTTGTGATTATCATAATGTTCCATTACAAATTCTGAAAGACTTCCGTGGTATTCCATGAAATGTTCCACAAACATAGGCACTTTCAGTACTTCCCCCGCATTGGTGGTAGCCAGCACATACATCATTGAACATAATATGGAGAACCATTTTAACATGAGTGCAAATATAGGGCTTAAATTTTTTCTGAATGGGCTTTAGTATTAATTTTTTGAGAATTTTAGCCAGTTTAAAAGCAGTTTAAATAAATAATAACTCGTCGTAAAAATGTTAGGTTTATCAAACAAAAAATCAAAGCCTTGACTTTAGTCTGCTCAATGTCTCCTGTGAGATATTAAGATAGGAAGCCACCCGTTTGTTGGAAAGCCGGCGTACAATAATCGGATTTTCTTCCAGTAACTGTTTGTATTTTTCAAGAGCATCCTGCACCATAAAAGACATCAGCCTTTTAGTGTTGGCAATACAGGCAATTTCAATATAAATTCTGTAAAATTTTTCCCATTGAGGAATAATGTCCAATAAATGATAAAAATCCTGATGGGTAATATAATAGACCTCTGAATCTTCTACTGCCTGAAGAAGTTCATCAGAAGGTTCCGAAGTAATAAAGGTATGAAGCGCTGTAGCGAACTGATTTTCAAAAGCAAAATATCTTGTAGAATCCTGCCCTTCCTTATTAATGTAAAATATCCGTAAACAGCCTTTTACAACAAAGAATGTTTTTTTGGGAGAATGAACATTGGTAACGAGAAGCTCGTTCTTTTTTAATTTGACAGGTTTGAAGTAAGAAAGAATAACTTTCAATTCTTCATCTGTTATTGATATTTTGCTTTTAATATATGAAACTAATACGTCTTCCATTTATTTAAATCAGTCACCGCAAATGTAGCAATAAATATGTTAAAACTTATTGCTGTTCCTGCTTCTTAAGTGCTTTCAGAAGTTTTTCCTTCCGGTTGCCCTGCTCTCCAATAGGAACAGGTGTATAGGGCTTGGGTGTCCCATTTCAGGTTTGTTTTAAAATAGGTGCGAAGCTCATGTACAGTAGTATATTCTGCAGCGATGTAAACATATTCTTTCAATACACCTGATGGAAACTGAACAGATTTCACCACTTCGGCCAGCATGCTTCCCTGCTCAGGATGAAGATTGTACAGCCATTCAACTGAAATATCTGCTGCAGAACAAAGCATAAGCTCATCCTCTTTACCTGCCACTTCCAATATTATTTTTGCTCTTACGTAGGAAGGAAACTGTTCTGCGATGGCACAGATCACAGGCAGAGCCGTTGCGTCTCCTGCCATCAGATAAAAATCAGCATCCGGAATTAAAGGTTTTGTGCTTTCTTTCATTTCTATTTCCAATACATCACCTGGATTGGCCTTCAATGCCCATGCAGAAGCTGGTCCGTTGTCACCATGGGCGACAAAATCAATGCTTAATTCCCGGTTTTCCAGATCAATCTTTCTGTTGGTGTAGGTTCTGATAAGTGGCGTACTTCCCTTTTCAGCCGGGACAAAAATTTTATTATTAGAACCAGAGCGTACATGAGACAGCAATTCAGCCTGGCTATCATCAATATCAAATATCACACGGATAAGATGTGGTGTAAGAAATTGTTTGTTTTTAACGGTAAATACAGAATGTATTTTTTTCGTTTCTTTTACTTGAGATATTAGGGAATGTTCCATTTTTATTTTTTGTTAAATAGTAAAATAATCATTGCAATCACACAGCTGATGCCTCCGAAGAGATAAACGGTCTGGTAATCAAACCAGCCGGCAATTAATCCTGCTATAGGACCTGCCAATCCTAATGAAAGGTCAACAAATGCGACATAGGCTCCTAGTGCTGTTCCTCTCATCTGTGGCTTTACTTGTTGAATGGCAAGAACTCCCAAAGCCGGAAAGACCAATGAAAATCCTACTCCCGTCAATCCACATCCGATAATGGCCAATGTTTTGGATGCAGAGGTCCAGATCAGCATTTGTCCAGCCACTTCGATAATCAGAGAGATTAAGGCTATTGTAAAGCCACCGTATTTATCCGGAAAAGATGCAAAGAGAATTCTGGTCAGCACATAACATGCTCCAAAAACCATAAAGGGCAGTGAAGCATCACCCCAGTTTTTTTGGGAGAAAAACAAGGCAATAAAAGAAGCAATACATCCAAAAGCCATTGATGAAAAAGCAAGGCTCAGACCCTGACCCGATATGGTACCAATTACTTTGTAGAAAGGCATTCTTACATGATCTTTATCCACGGGAATAGAAGGAAGTTTTGCTGTGGAAAGCCAGCTTACCAGCGGAAGTAAGGCAATAAGAAGAAAAGCAGGAAAAATATTGTATTCTTTACTTAACCAGATACTAATGGGAGCTCCGATTGCAATTCCTGCATACATCGCGATACCATTCCACGTCATTACTTTGCCTGAGCTGGAATGGCCTGCGAGGCCTATTCCCCAGGTTAATGCACCGGTAACCAGGAAACTTTCGCCAATCCCATGAATAATTCTTGCTATCAAAAGGAAGGAAAGGGCCAGGAAAGGATGCGCCTGAAATAATACAGCCATTATATAAAAGATCCCGGCAGCAATGGCTAATATTACTCCCGACATTTTACTTTGCTTGGCACCTCTGGTATCTGTAATTTTTCCGGAATAGGCTCGGGTTAAAAGTGTAGACAATGACTGCAGTCCGATGACAAGACCTACAATAATACTGTCAAAACCTAAAGTGTTCTGAACAAATCCGGGAATTACTCCCAAAGCAATTCCTATGGTAAGATACACTCCAAATACCGAAATGATAATAGGAACAATCGCCTGATAGAAAGTAATAGTTGGTCCCTTTTCTAATGTTGTACTCATAAATTTTGTTTAAAATATTCGGGTGCAAAGGTCTCCGAACAATCAACACAAAACTTTGATCTAAGTCAAAAAAGGTACAGCCATTTAATCAAAATCCAGAAAACTATCAGTAAGCTGCTTCCACTGTATTTTTGCAATTCCCATCATTCCCCCTATAGCAATCGCGAAATTTCTGATGACATCCAGAAACTTAGCATTTCGGTTAGGTCTTTCATTTCGGCCGTATACAGCTGCTTGTAGATAATCGGTACTTCTGGATATTATGAAGGTTGAGCTGGCTGCAGAACTATAAAAATGAGCAATGTGACCGCTTTTCTTATTTTGAGGATTTACTGAAGGTTCGCATGTTATGGATAGGCTCTCTGAAAAACTATCCTCATAGAAACAGATATCTGTTATTTTTACCCAATCATATCCTTTTGCCTCTGCTTCTCCCGGGCCAGGAATATCAATCCGGATAAAATCTCCTATCAGAGGTTCGCGGTCGACAGGATCACCATTAAAATTATGCAGTTTAAATGCTGCAAATGCTTTCCCGCTGTAACTTTCCCATTGATTAACTGAAAAAAATCTTTTTTTTAATATTTCAAATTTTTCCGGAATCAGAGCCTGGTCAAATACTTTTCTGCTTTCCGTGTCATGAAAGCCTCCTGATTTTTGTGCAGGAACACCCTTAAGTATTTTTGGAATCATATTAGATTTTTAAGCAAAGTAGCATAAAAAACGTACAGAATTTATGCGCAGGATCATATAAATAGTTAAACAACTGTTTGAATACTAGCCGAGATAAGACATATTTTGACAATAATTCACTTTTTGGTATTTCTTCATTTTGGTTAAAAATCGTGTGTACAATTCTTCAGATGGCGAATTATATTTATTAGCATAGGTTTTTGTGTTACTAATTTCGGAATCTCAAAGAAATTAGGAAAGATTTAGGAAATAATTATTTTTTGATAAAATCCATAATTTTTAAAAAAAATAAGCTTATGATGTTTTGCATAACATGATTTTTGTTTATATTTGTGAATCGAAATAATTTTTTTTCATCATTTGTGTTTTTTTAAGGTCTCCATTCGTGGAGACCTTTTTATTTTCAATAATATCATAATTGAATATTGACTATTGAAGTGGAAAAATGGTGAAAATGTGAAATATTTTATTTTTCGATCCTGCTAATTGCTTTTGTTTAAGGGAATAGGATGAGTTTTATAATGTTAATAACTCTTCTTTTTGACAAATTTAAACTGTCTTTATACAGGTTTAAAACCTATTGAATGGTTTTAATAAAATCAGTCGGCCTGAACTTCATCACAGACTGAAAACTTCTGGTATAAGCCTGAACACTCTTGTATCCTACTTCATAAGCCGTCTCTGAAACCGTAAGACTCCCGGAGCTCAAATATTCCAGACTTTTGATGATACGAAGCATTTGCTGATATTTGCTTAAAGTAAGACCTGTTTCTTTTTTGAAAATACGCTCCAGAGTACGGAAAGATAAAAGCGCTGTATCACTCAGGTCTTCCATTTTGATCTCATTTCGGTAATGACTGTGGAGATGTTCTATGACTTTAGCAAGGCGTTTATCTTTAGGAAGACTGATATGAAGAGTCAGGGAATGTTCTACAAACCGTGGAAGTTCGTTGAACAATGCTTTCAGAAACAGGCTTTCATGATGATCTGGAGTCATCATCTTAGACCATTTCTCTGCATATTTTATCATTTCCTTTAAAACCGGAGGAACAGAAAATACCTTCACTTCTTGATAAAAAGATTCTTGGATACTGATCTCCGCAAACATGATCATCAGTTTGATCTTTTCAGAATGGGAATTGGTTTTATGGACTGCATTTGGTGGGATCCATACGGCATGATTTTGAGGGAGGAGATAGATTTTTTCTTCGATAGTAATATACTGGAAACCACTCTCTACATACACGAGCTGCCCTTTCTGATGGTGATGCAGAACATTATCATGCACCCAGTTTTCTTCAAACCATACAAAATAAGGCTTTTTCAGTTCATCTATTTTTATACTGTCATTAGCATTCATGTCGTTTTAGGTTAAAACTTTGGCAAAATTAAACAAAATTACTGTGCTAATTTTGTACAAAAGTTTTTATTATGATGAAGAATGAAGTAAAAAAGAATGCTTCGTATGTTTTATTAATTATTAATGTTCTGGTAGTTATACTTATTTCCAGCAATCTCCGTTCACCGATTGTGGCGGTTGCTCCTGTACTTGGAGAAGTAAGGGAGGCTTTGAAACTGAATAATTTTCAGGTGAGTCTGCTTACTTCTATTCCCCTGTTTATGTTTGCCGCCTGTTCTGTACTGGTTAGCAGATTTTCCAATAAGTTTGGAATCAGTAAGCTTCTGATGTATTCCCTGATTATTTTAAGCTTCGGATTATTTTTGCGAATCACCGGATCTCTATGGCTTTTGTTTTTAGGATCTCTATTCATTGGTTTAGGAATATGCATTGGAAATGTAGTCACTCCGGGATATGTTAAGAATAATTTTCCGAAGCAGATAGGTCTTATGACAGGAATTTTTGCTGTATCGATGAATCTTACAGCAGCTTTAGCTTCCGGATTCAGCGTGAAAATAGGAGAACTGACAGGTTTTGGATGGAAAGGCTCTCTGGGAATATGGCTGGTGATTGCCGCATTGGCTTTTCTTGTTTTATCATTGGAATTTATATTTAACAAAAGAAATCCGGCACCACCTAAAACAGCGCTCAGTACTTCAGATTTTAATATGTTCAAATCTGCCCAGGCATGGAATATCAGTATTTTTATGGGACTGCAGTCTTTATTTTATTATTGCCTGGTAGCATGGCTTCCCTCCTTTCTTGCTGATTTTCATATGCAGGGAGAAAGTTCGGGCTGGGTATTTTTTGTTATTCAGATTACCATGATTCCTGTGACGTTTTGCTGTCCGATTATTGCCAGTAAAATGAAAGACCAAAGACTTATGATCCTTTTTATATGTACCCTGATGTTCGGAAGTACTCTGATGTTTGTCTTCCTGAAATCTCAGTGGATTTATGGGAATGCGGTGATAATTGGTATTTCTAATGGGTTATCTTTCAGTTTGTCAATTCTTTTCTTTTCTACAAGAACGAAAAGCAGTATCAATGCCGTTAAGATATCAGGAATGGCTCAGTCTGTAGGATATCTGATTGCAGCGTTCGGGCCTCCATTGTTTGGAAAACTGCATGATTGGGATACTTCCTGGAACAGTTCATTCTATCTGTTAAGCTGTGCCGTACTGCTGATGCTGTATTTTGGAATGAAGGCGGCAAGAAATAAATGTGTTGAGGATTAGGAAAGTTAAAGGTCAGGTTACCCGTCTTTTATTGCTGGACGCTACCCATTCTTCTTTATGGCATCTTGGGCAGCTTCCGGCACTACCCACTTTTTTATGCTCTGTATACCCACAGAATATACAAGAATAATGTTTGTCTTCATGAATATATTGTAACGGATTATTTAATGAGTCTGGCATAATAGGAAGCCCGTATCTTACAGATTCATTTTCTAAAAAGAAAACGCTGATCTCTCCTGATATTTCTTCTATGGCCATTTCAATCTGTCCAAGCTGCGAAACTCCTTTTAGCCTCAGTTCTGCAAAGAATTCGTCACTCCCAAGGTTTTCTTTTTGAAAGTTTTTAATTGAAAATTCGCCATTTTCTACGAGGCAGATGGATTTTCCTTCCACCAGATTTTCAAAACTTTTACTTTTTCCGATAAAATGCGTCACAATAGAATACAGGAGAATAATAACAATAAAAACAATAAGGGACGAAATAATTCCAACATCTTTATTAAACATAGGATCTCCTGCTGCCGATCCCAGGCCAATAATGACTACCAATTCAAAGATTGAGAGCTGTTTTACCCCTCTTTTTCCTAAAATTCTAAGTCCGATGATAATAGCCAGAAACATAATCATGGTACGAAGAATGATCTCTAAAAGAAAAGACCATTCTTCATGTCCCAATAATAATTCTTTCCAATCAAGATTTAAGAGAAAAACTGACAGCATACCAATTATTTATCAAGGAATATTCAAAAAATAAGCCATAAAACGTATTTATTTCATAGATATTTCAGGCTTACCTCTTCACCATCATCAAGTATAAAGCATCTTCCCGCTATTCCGTTTTCATGGATCTTTTTCTGAATAAATTTTCTGTCTTCCCTGCAGTGGCTTAGGGCTTCCAGATGCGTTACCCAAACAGTGGATTCCGGAGCAGATTCACATACTTTTACGATATCTTCACTGGTCATAATAATAGGATCTCCTACGGAAAAAGTAGCAGCTCCACCCGCTACAATGATGTGCTGTGGCTGATGTTTGTCAATTTCTGCAGCAATTTCATCATACCAGATCGTGTCTCCTGCGATGTATACGGATTTATTGTCTTTTTTAAAAACAAAACCATTCACGATTCCCATTTTCTCTCCGATTTCTCCGGTTCCGTGCCGGCCTTTGGTTTTGGATATTTCAATAGTATTCCATTGAAGCTGATCCTTCAGAACGATGATATTGGTGAAGCCTTGTTCTGCAATCTGTCCTGAAATAACATCGGAACAGATGACCGGAATATTCTTGTCCAGGAGTTCAATAGCAGCATCATCCCAATGATCAGGATGAAGGTGGGTAACAGCAACTGCGTCTACTCTTTCCAGCTTTTTCTTTAATTCTTCTTTATCAAAAGGCAGGTCTACAAGAGGATTTAATAATTCACTGTCTGTCATGGGCATTTTTCCTCTGAAACCTTTGTCGCCGAGCATCGGATCTATCAGGATAGAAATTCCGTCAATATTAAGCAGTAATGTCGCATTGCGCCATAATTGTAATTTCATTTTGGGTATTTTTGTTTGACAAATGTATTACCTAATAACAGCAAAACAATCGAAGGTTACCAAAAAGTTAACCATAAATATTCAATTGACTTATGAATTTTGAGGAATTTAAAAACTGTGGATTAAGACGAAGTCTGGATATTCTTTCAGGGAAATGGAAACCATTGATCCTGCACAATCTTTTTGAAGATGACCAGGTCCGCTTTGCGGAACTTTGGCGTACTATGCCCCGTGTTTCCAAGAAAGTACTGTCAGAGCAATTGAAACAGCTGGAAGAAGATCTTATTATTGAAAGGATTGAAGTTTATAATTTCCCACCGGAAGTCTATTATAAACTGACTGAAAAAGGCCGGAAGCTGGGCCCTATTCTTTTGGAATTGCATTCATGGGGAAGTGGATTGGGTTAAAATCATTTTGGATAAATTCATCGAAGGTTTTCGATGCCTGTAGGTATTTCTTTCCTTTTCTAAAATTTTATACTACATTTGGAAACACTACCTAAAAATAGATTTATGTAGGGGTTACATAATATAACCTCAAATTTTTATAAAAAAACAAACCAATGAAAAAAAAATTATTATTTGTGCTTACTTTCGTAGCACAAACTTTTTTTGCTCAAATTATTTCTAAAGATCCCTCGTTTGCTACGAACGGAATTTATAATCTTCCGACAGGAAGCTCTTATCTGGGAGAGCTGACAGAAACAACCAATGCCGTATTTTATCAATCCTTTGACTCCAATACGAATCAATTAATTATCTCTAAAGCGACAAGTTACAATGGCTCTTTGGATGTGGCTTTTGGAACTAATGGTAAAGTTGCATTGAATTATACCTCAGACGCTCTGGTTGGATTTATAAGGCATAATAATGATAAATTAACCTTACTGTTAAGGCGATATGATTCTGTAAATAGTATTAATTATTTAGATGTTGTTCGATTACTTTCCAATGGACAATTAGATTCTTCGTTTTCAAATGGAGGAGTAAAAGCATTAGCCAATTTCTATCAGGACAATTTCAATATAAAAAACAACCTCATAGAACAAGGAAGCAAAATTATTGTTTCAGGAACCGGTGTGGATACCAATGGATTTTTTGACGGGTACACCCATACATTTAGATTAAATTCTGATGGTACATCAGATAACAGCTTTAATAATGGAGAGCTGTTAACAAATGGAATTCCCCGCATTATTTTAGATAATCAATCTAATATTATTTTTTTAGAACATAATACTATAAAAAAGTATACTTCTGATGGACAGCTTATGACAGGTTTTGGAAACAATGGAGTGGCCATATTTAATGGAGTGAATGTGAATGTTATAAAGGTAGATTCGGGGAATAGAATTATATATGCACAACTTGCATCAACAAGCCCTGCGACCATAGGAAGGCTGAATGCAGATGGAACGCCAGATACCACATTCAACTATAATGGTGCTCTGGGTCTTGAATTTTGGGATATCTATGAAAAAAATAATTCTTATTATATTGCAGGTTATGCTGATTTAAACAATGCACCTGCTTATTATATCGCTAAACTTAATCAAAATGGAACTATTGATACGGTATTTGGAGAATATATAGAAAATGATTCCAGCTTACTCTATCACATGATTCACGCAATCAAAGTTTTTGATAATAATATAATTGTTTATGGAGATGGGCCAACAACAGAGATCGTTAAATATCTTTTAACCAGTACAGCTGTATTATCAACAGCAGAAACTCTAAAAAACAATACTGACATCACTTTTGAAAACCCCGTGAAAAAAGATATAGTTTATCAGTCAAAAGAAAAAATTAATAAAATAGAAATCTATTCTTTTGATGGAAAATTACTGAAAACTATAAAAGAAAATAATTCCGATATTTCTGAACTGCCTAAAGGAGTGTATTTTGCAAAAACATTTTTTAAAAACGGGAAAATTTTCACAAAAAAACTTATTAAGAAGTAGTAGATTTATAATTTAAAAACTAATAACAATTTTTACAAATGAAAAGAATCATTATTTTGATCTCCTGCACAATAGGCACATGGGTAACTGCGCAGATAGCGCCACCACCAACGATTCAAAGATCCAACACAACACCCCGCGGCCTAACTGTCAATTCAAGAAAAGGAACATTAATTGAAAAGAAAATCATCAATTTAGGTAAGTTTAAAAACCTGAATATTCAAAAAATTGTAACGAAAGATATTTCCGAAAATTCTTCGGATACTCTTCTGGGAATCATGTATGAATATGAAACTTTTGATGAAATCTCCAAAAAGACCCTTACCATTGATAAAAATGAATTGGGAAAACTGATCCGGGCTCTTCAGACTATGGAACAGAAAGAAAGTGAAAAAGCTGGCCAGGAAACCAGATATAAGTTTGTAACGATGAGTAATATTGAATTCGGAAGTGTTTACCGTGAAAAACTTTCTTCGTGGGTGAATTATATAAAAATTCCATCCAATCATTTTAATCATAACTTACTGGAATTCAATAAGGATGAATTAAAAGAATTGATAACTATTTTGAAGAAATCAGAACAGGAAATTTAAAAATACAGGTGCTTACATTCAACATAAAAACCTTATAGGTTGTGAAAACCTATAAGGTACATTAAAAAAATTAAAAATAATTATTAACGGAAGGGATCGCTTATTGTGTAAACTGATCCAGTACGTCCGTAATATTCTGATAGACAAAATCCAATTCTTCGGAAGTAATACAATATGGCGGAACCAGATATATTACATTTCCCAACGACCTCATGATAATCCCTCTCTGTAAGAATTCATTGTAAAGCTTCTTCCCTATTTCATTGAAATAAGAAGTATCATTCCCGGTTTTGAAATCGAACGCTAAAATAGTTCCGATCTGACGAACCTTTTCTACACGAGGATGTAAAGCAAGTGCTTTCACAAACTCTGAATGTTGATGAGTGATGCGGTTGATATTCATTTGAGTTTCATTTGTCAATAGTAATTCCATACTGGCAAGAGCCGCGGTACAGGCTAAAGGATTCGCTGTAAACGAATGCCCGTGAAATAAGGTTTTATAACGGTCTTCAGAAAGGAAAGCATCATAGATGTCATTGGAACAGGTAGTGATTCCCATGGGCATGGTTCCTCCTGTCAATCCTTTTGAAAAACACATGATATCCGGCTTTTCCGTAAGATAATCTGCTGCGAAAAGTTTACCTGTTCTTCCAAACCCTGTAAAAACTTCATCCTGGATCATGAGAACGCCTTCTTCTCTACAGAATTTCATTAGCTGGCTTAGGTCTTCAGCTTTATACATCAGCATTCCGGCAGCACCCTGAACTAATGGTTCATAGATAAAACAAGCGACTTCATCAGCTAATTCTTTAATCTGTTTCTGCAGACTTTCCAGGTTTTCTGCATTGGGTGTATCTATAAAAACAACTTCAAACAACATACTTTCAAAAGGTCTTGTCCAGAAGCTTTTTCCACTTACAGACATAGCCCCGAAAGTATCTCCGTGATAGGCATTTTTAAAAGCTAAAATCTTTGTCTTCTTTTTCTCTTTATTGTATGCATATTGAATACACATTTTCAAAGCAACTTCTACTGCGGTAGAGCCATTATCCGAATAAAAGACCTTTTCCTGACCAGCCGGAAGAAGTTTCAGTAAATTTTCTGAAAGCTGTACAGCAGGTTCATGGGTAAATCCGGCGAAAATCACCTGTTCCAGTGTATTCAACTGTTCAAAAACACGTTGAGCAATATAAGGATGAGAATGTCCATGTAGAGTTACCCACCATGAAGAAACGACATCCAGATATTTTTTTCCTTCGGTATCATAAAGATAAATTCCTTTTCCTTTTACAATAGGAATGGCATCATCAGCTGTTTTCATCTGGGTGTACGGATGCCAGTTGACCGTTTTGTCTCTTTTTTGAAGGCTGATTTCTTTTGTTATTGTATTCATATTTTGATGTAAAAAATAGAAATGAGTGATGGAGATGGATTTAACAATAATTTAGTTGAATATATTGAAATGTTGGATTGATCGCAAAGGCGCAAAGTTTTGTCATAGATTGCGAATATTTTAAGGCGCAAGAAAATCAAAGATTTTCAGCAAGGAATGTGTTATAATTTTCCCGTGGATTTTTTATATCATCTGTTTAATTTACACAATCTGCAATAGAATAAAAATTTGCAATGTTAAATTTTATCGTAGATAAAATCCTTGCGTCTTAAAGTATTACTTACTACAAAAGCTTTTGCGCCTTTGCGTTTTCCAACTTGTAGAGCAGTTTATAAAAATTCAAAAACCAATTTTATAATAAGCGCTATAATAAAAATAATCCAACTCATCACTCATAATTTATCATTTATAATTCATAATTATCTAGCAGCATGTTTCTTTTTTCATCATAGGTCTCAATCCTAAGGTCTGCAGCATCTGCATGTCTTCAGAAACTCCTGGATTAGGCGTTACCAATAAGGTTTCTCTTTCTCCCGTGAAAATGGAATTGGCTCCTGCCATAAAGCACCATGCCTGTTCTGTTTCAGTCATTTCTATACGTCCTGCGCTTAATCTCACCATGGAAGATGGCATTACGATTCTTGCTGTGGCAATCATTCTTACCATTTCCCAGGTATCTACTTTTTCATTATCGGCTAATGGTGTTCCCGCTACCCTCGCTAATGCATTGATGGGAACGGATTCCGGGTGTTTAGGCATTGTTGCCAACGTTAAAAGCATTGAAATTCTGTCTCTGTGAGTTTCGCCTAGTCCGATGATTCCTCCGGAACATACTGTGATTCCTGCCTTTCTTACATTATTGATCGTATTGATTCTGTTGTCAAAAGTTCTGGTAGATATGATTTCTTCATAATACTGTTCTGAAGTATCAAGGTTATGATTATAAGCATATAATCCGGCTTCCTGAAGTCTGATGGCCTGTTCTTCGGTAAGCATACCCAATGTACAGCAAACTTCAAGGCCAAGTTCGTTTACTCCTTTTACCATATCAATCACCCGGTCAAAATCACGGTTATTACGAACTTCACGCCATGCTGCTGCCATACAGAATCTTGAAGATCCCGAGTCTTTCGCTTTTTGAGCGTGAGCAATTACAGTTTCTGTAGGTAATAAAGCCTGTACTTTAATATCCGTGTGATAACGGGCTGCCTGTCCACAATAAGAGCAGTCTTCAGGACATCCACCTGTTTTGATGGATAATAAAGTAGATATCTGCACTTCGGAAGGATCATGCCATTCGCGGTGTATGGTGGCTGCTTTATAAATCAGTTCCATCAGAGGAAGGTGGTAAATCTCTTCGATTTCTTCTTTAGTCCAGTCGTTTCTCAATGTTGTTTTTGTATCCATTATCATAATTTTGTTATTACTAATTGCTTTGCAGCATGTTGTACAGATTCCTTATCCGTATTTCTGATTTCCGGGATCTTTATAACTTTTGTTTCTTTTTCGATAAAACTGCAGATTACTCTTTCTGTATCTTCCGGAAAATCTCCGTTAAGAATTAAATATTCCAGCTGAATTTCTCTCTGTTGTAAGGCTAAGATTGAAAGCAGGCTATGGTTGATACAGCCCAGGTAGTTTCTTACAACCAGCGCTGCAGGAATGTTTAATTCCTCAATCAGATCAATCATAAATGTAGTGTCTGAAATGGGCACCATAAGACCCCCGGCTCCTTCTACAATGAGTGGATTTGCTGTTTTGGGGAGTTGAAAATCATTCAGATTGATAGTGGTATTTTCTTCTCTTGCAGACTGATGTGGTGAAGCTGCCAGCTTTAAACGGTAAGTTTCCGGATGGCAAAAGTTGGTGTCTGTCCAGTCTTCAATTTTATGACTGTCTGTATAATGAAGATCACCAGATTGTATGGGTTTCCAGTATTCTGTTTTAAAATGCTGAACCAAAACGGCTGAGCAAACTGTTTTTCCTATTTCGGTTCCTATTCCTGTTATAAATAGTTTCATATCTTTCGTGATGCGGGGTTCGGGATTCGTGATTCGGCTGTTGAAAGTTTTAAATAAATTCTTTAATAATTCCTGTCAGTTTTATAATTTCCTCTTCTGAATTGAAGCTGTGAAGGCATATCCTCAAGCGTTCGCTTCCTTCTTTTACCGTTGGGCTGTATATCGCATAAGTTAAAAAGCCTTTCTCTGATAAAGTATTCTGCGCTGCTTTAAGTGTTTGGTTATCAGGAATGAGTATAGCCTGCACTGGACTTGTTTCTGCCGATGGAGACTGTAATTTACTGCTTCGGAAAACTTTGATGTTATTCTGAAGTTTTTCAGCCAGTTCATGATTTTGATCTAAAAATTCATATCCTGTTTTGATGCTCATCCATTGGAAATCCTGTGCTGATGTGGTATAAATGAAAGGACTTGCAAAATTGATCAGGTAAGATTTCACTGTTTCATTACAGAGAATAGCTGCTCCATGAGCCCCGAGAGCTTTTCCATAGGTCACCACAGCTGCTGAAACATGGTTCTGTAACTGTAATTTTTCAATCAATCCATATCCAAAAACGCCGAAGGCGTGGGCTTCATCAACAATCAAAGAAGATTTATATTTGCTGGCAAGGGCAGCGATTTCCTGAACAGGAGCAAAATCTCCTTCCATCGAATAAAGACTTTCTATCGCGATATAACAATGTCCTTTCTGTCTTTTTAAAATATTTTCAAGATCTTCGATATCATTGTGTTTGAATTTCAGTTTTTTAGCATTGGATAGTTTGCAACCATCATGTACTGACCGATGAATTTGTTCGTCCACAATAATGGCATCATGACGGCTGGGAAGCGTTGAAAACAAAGCAAGGTTGGCATTATATCCGGATGGGAAGAGCAATGCCGATTCAAAATGATGTTTCTGCGCAATCTCATTTTCCACGGAAACTGCAATATCACTGTTTCCGCTAATTAACCTTGAACCTGTGCTTCCCGAAAGCAGTTGAGGATTATCCATAATCTTTTGCAGTAGTAAACTTTGAAGTTCCTTACTTTTTGCAAACCCCAGATAATCATTGGAATAAAAATCAATTCCATCGGATTGAAGCCTTAAACTTCTTAAGGTTCCCTTCTCTTTTCGTTTATCAAGATATTCCTGAAAACGGGAAGTATTGCTAAGCATAATTTAATTGAGCTACTTCTTCTGTAATCGCATTAATCCACTCTTTATGCAGTTCTTTTTCTATGTCCAGAATATGATCTGCATGGTGTTTCCAGTCTGGTGAAAACTCATTGAGCTGATGAATCATTTCTTCCAGATGTCCTTCTTCTTCAAGGATAATAGATTTTACCATAATTTTAGAAGAAGCTTCGGTAAGTGCCTGTTGATAAACAGGGTAAAGTTCATCTGCACGGACTTCAATAGCATAGGTTACGAAAAGATAGGCAGCATATTTAATATCTGTTTTATTAAGTTGGAAAGCTTCCTGAAGATAACGGCAGGCTTTAATATCCAATGAGTGAAGATATTGGCTTGTTGCGATAGGAGCCAGAAGTTCTTTGCTTTCGTACGTTTTGCAGAGTTCAGGGTTTATTTTCCCAATCTGCTTTTTTAAATAATAAGCGTGGCGGTGTTCTTCAGCAGCGTGTTTCAGCTGGATTTGAGAAACTAATGTTGGATGTTCACATTTTGATATTTTTCTTGCACCGGCATTTTCCATAAATGAAAGCGTGTTCAGCCATTTGGCGTGGGTACTTCCTTCCTGTACAATTTTTTTTAACAGATGATGAAATTCCATAGATTTTTATTTTGATGTCAAAAGTAGTATATTGCCGGATGGTTGTATGGTGCCAGTTTTGATATTATGGATAGTCCGGTTAAAATTCCTTACGAAAGTTTTATAAAAATTGATAGAAAATCAGAAACATCTATTTATCTGCAGGTCGCTAATCAGCTGATCAATGCGATTCAGCGGGGATTTTTGCCTTTCGGAACCAAGCTTCCGGGGACAAGAACTTTCAGTGAAATGCTGGAAATCCATAGAAATACAGCGGTTGCAGTGTATGATGAACTTTCTGCGCAGGGCTGGACGGAGAGTTTTCCCAACAAAGGAACTTTTGTGATTGGAAAAGATCAGGAAAAACCTGTTAAGTTGAATGATTTTAAGCAAAATAACCTTCAGAACTACCCTGTTTCGACTGGTTTTTCATTCAAAACATCCAATATTTTAGATAATCCTTTTGAGCATTCCAATTGTGAATATGTCTTTAATGACGGGGTACCGGATATCCGCTTAACGCAAATCGGACAGCATTCACGGTTTTACAGTTCTATCCTGAAACGCAAATCCAGCCAGAAAGCTTTTGGACATTATAATCATGACGGAAGTGAATTTTTTAAAGAACATTTATCCCAATACCTTAATCTTTCCCGCGGACTTCCTATTTCTAAGAATAATCTCCTTATTACCAGAAGCACGGAAATGAGTATTTATATTGTTTCCGAGATTCTTCTTTCCAAAGGTGATACCGTATTAGTAGGAGCTTTAAGCTATTTTTCCGTTAATATGATCTTTATGAAAGCTGGGGTTGATATTGTTTCAATTCCGATTGATCAAGAAGGAATTATCGTAGAAAGCGTTCGCGAAGCTTGTAAAAAGCAGAAAATCCGGATGCTTTATCTGACACCGCACCACCACTATCCTACTACCGTTGCTTTGAGTGCACAGAGAAGATTTGAATTATTGGAATTAGCGAATGAATACGGATTTATTATCCTGGAAGACGACTATGATTATGAATTTCATTATGATAAAAGCCCCATTCTTCCTTTAGCCAGTGCGGATACGAACGGAATGGTGATCTATATCGGCTCTTTTGGAAAGTCTTTGGCTCCGGGATTCAGGACAGGATTTATTGTTGCTCCAGAGAATCTGATGACAGAGATGCGTAAATATCTGGGGATCATCGACCGTCAGGGAGATATTCTGATGGAAAGGGCATTAGGAGAAATGATTGCAGAGGGAGAAATCAACCGTTATCTGAAAAAATCTTTAAAGGTATATCAGGAAAGACGCGATTATTTTTCTTTGTTGTTAGAAGAGAATTTGGGTGATTTTATCTCTTTTCAAAAACCTTCCGGAGGGCTGGCCATATGGCTGGAATGGAATATCCCATTGAATCTGATGCAGCTGAGCCGGAATTGTGCAAGGGATAATCTTTTTATTCCTAAAACACTGTTGTATCAGAATAAAGTTCTTACAGCAATGCGTCTGGGATTTGGAGATCTTAATTTTGAAGAGATGAATAAAGGGATTGAGGTGTTTTCAAAAAATGTGAAGGGATTGATTGGGTGATTAAATCTCTCGCAGATTTAGGAGATTTTGCAGATTTTTCATAGATACCAATAAAGTTTGTGAAAAAATACATCATATTTCCTGCTGAAAATCTAATATTGAGCGAAGTCGAAATATTCTTGCGTCTTAAAAATGTATTAATATTAAAAAACTTGCGCCTTTGCGACTTTCCAAAAAAAAGATTATTTTATTTTTGAACGCGAAGGCGCAAATAATGACCAAAACAATGTGTTTTAAGGCGCGAGGATTTTATCTGCGATAAAATTGATACTGGATATTCTTGCTTTGAATAGTAAAAGTGAAGAGGCTACGTAAAGTGTCATTCTGAACGAAATGAAATGTAGTGAAGAATCTCTTAGTTAAATTATAATGAGATTCTTCCTTCGTCAGAATGACAAAGCCACAAAAACCACGTCATTTGACTTTTGAGATAACCTCTTCTCTTTATTAATGATGAGTAGGAAAAACTACTTTGTTCTTCTTATGTTTTGGTTTCTTCTTTTTCTTATTCAAATAGATAATAAAACCGGTAATCGGGAGTGATAGTGAGATAATTGCTGCCAGAAAATAGATAATTCTGGTGGTCAGTCCCAGGATACTTCCGGTGTGAAGATCATAATTTCTTTCTCTTAATGCGGTTCCATATCCTATATTTTTGTTTTTATACGATTGAGATTTTAAAACTTCTCCTGAATATTGATCAAAATTAAAATGTTCATTTCTGTATTGTCTTCCGTCATACGTCAGCTCAGCATAGTAGGTTCCTTCTTCCGATCTTGGAAAGTTGACAAGTACAGATTTTTTGTCTTTCAATCCTTTTTCCATAGTATTTCCAATCAGATTGAGAATATTTTCCCGGTTTGAAAATTCTTCGGAAGGAATTGTACTCTTAGCTTTCTTTTCTGTGGGCGTATTTCTGTTCAATGTGTTCTTTACACATTTATCTACATCTTCAAAGCTCCATATCAATGCAGAATAAGAGATTAAAAGTAAAGGAATAATGGCATAGAATCCCAAAACATTATGAGCGTCATAATTAATCCTTTTCCAATTGGCCGATATTTTAATGAAAAACATTCCTTTCAGCATGGCTTTACTCATTTTTCGGGGATACCATATCACAAGCCCCGATAAAAGAATGACAGCAAATATCAATGTGGAATAACCGGTAATCGTTTTCCCAATTTTCTCACCCAATAGAAGTCTTCGGTGAAGATCCAGTACAATTTCAAAGAAATCCTTTTTGGCGTCTTCCACTTCCTGTATTTTTCCGGTATAAGGATCTACATAGATCCGGTAATAATAAAGATAAGTTCCCCAATACGTCCATGCTTCGTCATCCATTTTTAAGGTACGGAATACATACGTTCGTAAGGGATCAGAAGGCATAACAACTCTTTTGACCTTTAAACCTTCGGGAAGTGCTTTTTCTGCTTTTTCCGTAAGTTCAGACAGTGAAAGTTTTTTTCTTCCGATATTTTCAACGTAATATCTGTTGGGGTGAACAATATGTTTTAATTCTTCTTCAAAAGCCAGGATACATCCTGTAGCGGCCATGATAACAACTATAAGCCCGGACGTTAGTCCGAGCCATAGATGTAACTGATAGGCAATTTTTCTGAATTTCAGCTTCATTCTTAAAATTTAAAGCTTACCTCAGCAACAAAATTACGAGGCATCTGAGCGACTACCACTCCCTGCCCTGCAAAATATTGTGCATTCCCCAGGTTGTTCATTTTAAACCCTAATCTGTATCTTTCTTTTTCAAGAGAAATGGAAGCATTCACTAAAGTATAGGCAGGAAATACAAATTGTCTGGTAACCACTTTATTTCCGGTAATCTGTTTTCCAACACGATTTACCCCGAAACCAATTCCTAGTCCCTGAAGTCCTTTGATCGGAAGAATATAACTGATCCATGAATTGAATACATTGGCAGGACCTGCAGATTCCGGACGGCGCCCATCTACAGCGGGATCAGCCTTTTCATATCTGCTGTGATTGTAGCTATATCCGGCCATGATATTTAATCCCTGAACAGGGTTCATGATGGTTTCGATTTCAATCCCTTTGCTTCTTTGCTTTCCATCCTGAACAACAATATTGTATTCTTTTCCGTCACGGATCACTCCGGTTCCTCTCTGGATATTATCAACAAGGATATCATAGTATCCAACCGTGAAATTCACTTTATTCCTCCAAAGATTTCCCTTGATTCCTACTTCCCACTGATTCGCCATCTGAGGTTTCATCTCACCGCTAATTTCCGGAAGCTGCTGGGCAACAGGGGCTGTATAGCTGAAACCATTCATATAGTTACCATAGGCAGATAACTGGTCTTTAACGATCTGATATACAATTCCTACTTTTGGAGACCATGCAGTCTGACTGAAATCACCGGTACGTTTGTTATCATTCAGATTAAGCTGTCCTTTACTTTCGTAATGATCCATACGCAAGCTTAAAAGCGTAATCAAACGGTCCGTAATATAAGTGACGTTTGAAATATAGGCTCCATAAAGGTTTGATGCGGAATTATTTCTCACTAAAGGTGTTTTGCCTGCCTGAATGGCTGCCTGTGTAAATGCCTGGATTTTTTGAAGGGCAAGATCTTTAGAAATATTCGGGTATCCCTCTAAGTTTTGTCCGTTGACATTATCAAAGACTACAATTGGAGAATGGTTATTATTGATTGTCTGATTCAGATAATCCAATCCGATCAATACTTTATTTTTAATTTTCCCGATATTAAATTGTCCATTGAAATTCTGCTGAACACTTGTAGAAGAAGCTTCAGAGTTCTGCCACTGTACATTACGTTCCAGCAGGGCATCACTGGTTGTCCCTCTGATAAACTGGTATTGATATAATCCTTCCGTTTTTCTGAAGTTTCTTGAAAGTAAGGTTTGCGAAGTCCATTGATCTGAAATTTTGTAATTAGCCTCTGCTTTTACGTTAATAGATGGCGCTTTTAAGGTCATATCATTGTTGGAATATGATCTTTTCCAGTCAAAGCCTAGTTCATCAGGATTATGGGCAAAATATTGCCTTGTTCTCGGAAGGAAAATAATCGGAGTATTTGTTCCTTCATAATTGTAAATCTGAGCTCCCAGGTTAAATTTCAATCTTTCATTAACCTGGTAGCTTACAGTTGGGGCTACAAAGAATGATTTTCTGAATTCGGAATCTCTGAAACCATTCTGATACTGATAGGCTGCATTCAAACGAAATAACATATTTCTGGATTCTGTAATCGGGCCGTAAACATCAGCGGTAACACGGTTCAGATTGTAGCTTCCCATCAGATAAGAAGCTTCTCCTCCGAAATAATCTTTCGGTTTTTTGGTTACTGCGTTAATCAAACCTCCAAAGGAAGTTACAGAACCTCCATACAACGTTCCTGAAGGTCCTTTGATGACTTCAAGACGTTCAATATCGGAAGGATCAATCTCACCATTGGTATTGGCTGGTACACCATCTACCATCGATACTTTGGTAGGAAAACCTCTGAGGCTGTAGTAAAAACTTCCGTCTCCGGAACCTCTTCCCGGGCTTCCCTGCATTTTTACCATACCCGGAACATTTTTCAATACTTCCGAAATATCGTAAGTAAGCTGTTCTTTCATGATCTGCTGGTTGATGCTTGTATAAGCCTGTGGATTTTCAAGAACTTTCAAAGGCATTTTGGCCACTGAAGTACTGTCTTTATCCAGAAATTTATTTCTGCTTACTGCATATACGGTAATTCCCTCAATTACATTATTGTTTAACGGGGCATAGATTGCAGGGATTTCATAGACATCTTTCTGGATGTGGATGGATTCCCTCATCAGTTCAATGTCATTTAAAACCACCTGAAGGGTATATTCTCCAGGTGGCACATTTTCAAAGTAATATTCTCCTAAATTATTGGTTTTTGCCTGATAAGATGTGTTGACAAGTCTTAAAACAGCATTTTTTACCGGTGCTTTTTCAGACAGCATGATTTTGCCATGAACTCTGTCGCCCTGCTGTGCAGAAAGCGAATTGGAAGATAAAGCAAGACCAAGAAGTAATATAAGGGTTTTAGATGTTTTCATGCTGTAATTTTTGTAACAGGGGATAGTTTATTTTACCGTTTTGTGATAAAGGGAATGATTCTATACGTTCTGTGCGTACATATTGTGGATTAATACGCAGTTTATTTTTAATGGTTTCGGTGATGATCTGAGGATCTATTTCCGGATTGTCATACAATACCACAATTTTTTTATCATTGGCATTCAGACATACGAAAGTATTGCCCTGCATTTCATTTTTAAGGATAAATTCTACCTCATCCAGATTAAGACGTATTCCGAAAAGCTTCATGATACGTTTTATTCTTCCTGTGATATAATACATCCCGTTTTCACCTTTTCTGGCGGTATCTCCGGTATGCAGTACAGAAGGCTGCTCGTACGTTGTCAAATCGTCCAGCTTATTGGCGTAGCCTCCGAAAATACTGACATGAGAAAACAGCAATTCATCCGTTTCAGGATCAATTTTGAAGCTTCCTCTTTCCACCACATTTCCGATTGATGTTTCTTCTTCCAGCAATCCTTCTGTGGTAAGGTAAGCCATTCTTCCGCCTGCTTCTGTCTGTCCGTATTGTGCAAAGAATTCTTTTTTAAATTCATGACAATAAGAGAAAATAGTTTTTCTCAATTCCGCGTTAATCACACCTCCGGTGTGGGTAAAATATCTGAGACTTGGAGAATCTTTTCTGAAAAATCCTATTCTGTTCAGGTTTTCATAAAGAAAGGGAACTCCGCCTAAAGTACTGTAGCCGTACTTCTCCATTTCGTCCCAGAATGCTTTCTGCATAATGTCTTTATCCGTACAGACAATTCTTCCGGCACGCATACAGTTGGTCGTGAAAATAGAGAATCCGTATACAAAGTTGATCGGTACGTTTAAAGGAACTACATCAGTTCCCTGAATCGGCATGTACTGAAGGATGCTCAATGCGTTCTGATAAAGACTTTCATCAGATAATTTAACCAGCTTCGGTACACCTGTAGTTCCTGAAGTACTCAATAGGATTTTGATGTCAGGGTGAATGATAATCTCAGCTTTATAATCATCCTTTGCGAAGATGCTGATGTTGTCTGAGAATGCTTTCAGAGTATATCCTTCAATAGCTTCTCTTTGTGGGTCAAAGATGTATTTCGGACGGTATTCTGCCTCAATACGTTCTTTGAATTCTTCATGCAGTTTCTGTCCCAGTACCGCAATCGTGTGCGCTGTTCCGTAAAAATTGAAAAGCACCTCAATGCTTGGCAGCTGATTGTCATTGTATAAAAAGAGCAGCCCTTTTTCTACGGGGTTTAAGCCTAAAGACCGGTACAGTGTTCCCACCGGTATTGTTGTACCGGTGGAAGCATCTGTAAACGCCAGGTTCTTATTGGCAATTACATTTTCTAAAATTTTCATAGGCTTAGTTTTCTACGAATACATCGTATTTTTTCATTTTTTCACGAATCTTTCCGACGGTTCCCATCTCCAGAATATCGTTAAAATCAAATTTGATCTGATAAAACTGTTCAAGGGCTTCTACGATCAGAAGATGAGACATAGAATCCCATTCCGGGATTTCCTGATACGTAAGTTTTTCATCTACCAGTTCTTTTTTTATAGCGATGGCAGAGGCGATAATTTCATAAAATTCTTCTGTAGTGTTCATTTTAAATTTTTATAGTTTTCCATTTTCCATTTTTAAAAATCATCAGGAATAGCACAGCTAAAACAATCTCCGAAGAAACGATAGCGGTAAATATTCCTCTCAGTTCCCAATGAAGTCTTACCCCTAAGAGATAAGCCATAGGAAGCTGTATCACATAAAACATGACGATATACAGCAGGGTAACCTGCATGATATTTCCGGCTGCATTCAAGGCACGGCTGATTACCATGGTGAATCCTAACAGCAGATAAGCCATTGATACCACGTGGATGTACTGCACCGCATATCCTGCAACTTCAGGTTCTGTAGTGAAAAATTTCACCACATATTCCGCTGCAATCTGCCAGAATAGAGCTACGATCACCAGATACGTCATGTTGATCGTTCCGGCTCTCCAAACTGTTTTTTCAGCACGTTCCGGCTCTCCGGCACCCAGATTCTGACCAGTAAGCACTCCGGCAGCATTTCCTATTCCCCAGGCAGGCATCGTGGCTACCGAAGCAATACGCTGGGCAATAATATATCCTGCAAGGGCTGTAGTTCCGAAAGTGGAGATGATCTTCACCATAATCAGCCAGCTGGATGTTGGGATGATATACTGAACCAATCCTCCAAAGGCGAGTTTCAGAATCTTCTGCAGCAATGGAATATCAAGCTGTAAAGGAACTCTGATACTGATGCTGGTTTTTCCTGTGGCAAATACAAAAGCCTGGTATAAAACGCCTAAAAGCCTTGATAAAACTGTAGCATATGCCAATCCCATCAATCCGAAAGCAGGAATAAATCCTAATCCGAAAACAAGGATCACTGCAATAATGATATTCGAAATATGACAGATCCAAAGTGATTTCATGGCAATATCAGCATCACCAGCCCCTCTGAAAAGTCCATTCACAGACAAGCGGAGAATCACAAGCCCGATACTCAGGAAGACCAGTCTCGAGAAAGAAACTCCTTCGGTTACCGTACTGGCATTGATTCCCAGAAAATCAACAATTTCTGATGCAAAAAAGCAGGAAACCCCACCAATAAGCACTGCAAAAAACAGAGCCAGCAAGATGATGTATTGGGCTGTTCTTCCCATTCCTTCTTTATCTTTTTCGCCCGCTCTTCTGGCGGTAAGGGTTGCTGCTGCAATTCCCAAACCTACTGCTATGGCATAGGCAAAGTTGATGTAGTTATCGGTTATTCCCACAAGCCCAAGGACCTTGTCGCCTAATTTTGCGATAATCAATAGATTGACACTCACAAAGACAGACTCCATCACAAGCTCCATCACCATGGGAATGGCAAGGCTAAAGATGGAACGGTTGATACTTCCGGAAGTCAGTTCAACTTTCTTTCCGGCTATGGCTCCATACGTAAAAACCGCTCCTTCTTTTAGTATATGCAGGAATTTCCTCATACTGCTGCTACTGAGTTTTTATTGGCAATCTGATACAGCGGGTTAGGCAATGCTCCGTCTTTTCTCGGAATGGCAAATGCCTTGTTTTCACTGTAACCGTTATTTTTCAGACGCAGACTGTTGATATAGAATCTTTTGAATGCCGGAACATACAGGTCATACTTTTCGTATCGTTCCTGAAGGTGGGTATTCTCAGCTTTATAATTTTCTACACAGTTGTGAACCAGTTCCCAGAACGTCTCGTCATTAAAGTTGGAATACGTATGTAAAGCATTCGACAGGTATCTGAAGAAGGCATCAAAAACTCCAAGCAAAATAAACAATGGGATATTTTCTTTATTGGAAGACTGGATCAAACCGTCTGCAAGATGTGCAGGAAGCTTTTCTCTGGCCTCTGTAGTAAGTACAATATCATCCACAAAGTCTTTGATGACAATTCTCTTCGGAACTCCATTTTTCAAAACAACCATAATATTTTCCCCATGAGGCGTTACACATAATGAATGCGTGTAATAAATGTGTAATAATGGGGTAAGATAAGCATCAAGATAGCTTTCAATCCATTCTTTAATGCTCAAACCTGCTTTTTCTGCAAAGGCCTGAACCAATGGAACTCCATTTTCATCTACATAAAGCAGAGAAGCCATGGTTACCATTTGCTCATCTTCTTTCAGATAATTTTCAGCACTTTCTCTCCATAATGCGCCAAGGAATTCATTATATTGGTAAGGTACGCTGGCAATAGCTCCATATTGTGGATGCAGATAGGTGATTGCTGCCTCTTCTCCTAAGAAAATAGTTTCTTTATTCTCCAGATAAGCATCATCTTTAATCAAGCCTTTTACCCAGTCTGTAATAGCAGGAGCAATTTTCATCTGCTTGGGTGATAATCCTCTGATATTCCCTGTGCTCAGAATAGAAACCGCCGTTTTAAGGTATCTCTTTTTAGGATGATCTATATTGAATAAAGTACGGATACTCTGCTGCGGACTGTAGGTGTCACTACCCTCACCCAATTGTATTAAAAGTCCGGAAGCAATATCTCCCGCAAAATGTATCTGAAGCTTATGCTCCCACTGCCATGGATGTACAGGGATAAAGTGATAATCTTCAACAACTTTTCTTTTGCTCAATAGCTGCTGCTGAAAATCATTGTATAAATCCTCTCCTATTTCTGAACGGTAAAACTCATCTCTGTCAATATGTTCCAAAGACTGGAATGATGATCTGCTTTTATGAGAAGCCAGCCAGATTACTTTTAAATTTTCATCGGCTTCAGGGGCAAATGTTTTAAGATCTCTTGGAGAAAAACCTAATCGGCTTTTGTTCACAATTACCCAAGGATGTCCGGTCATATTATGCTCTACCGTCTGATAATCCGCATCTGCAAGATCTTTTGAAGACATCACTCCTCTTGATAAGATTAAAGCATCACAATACAGCGTATGCAGTAATTCTTCCGTGTATCTTGCAATGGTATAAGGGTCTAAGTCAAAAACAGACTGCATTTCCAGGAAGAAAGCCGCTACATCTACAGAAGACAAATCTTCCCCGTTTTCTGTTTTTGTAATGCTGTCTTTATCAATATGCCAGTAATCCATCATTCTTTCTTGTCCGCGGAAGCTGTATGAAATATTTTCAAATCCTGTTTCGAGCTTGAAAACTGTATATCCGTCCTGATCTTCAAAGGTCACGACAGGTTTCAGAAGCTCTTCGTGCATCAGTTCTGAGATGGTTTTGGCCATTAGGTTTCTGTTGGCCTGATTCCAGTTTTCCTGGCTTATTGTATTTTTTAAGTTGGTGTTCATTTTTAATTAAATTTTGGCAGTTGGTAAGTCAGCATATTTTTCGACATCAAAATCCTGGAAAGCAATTTTCTTTTCAATTTTATAATGCTCTCTTCCCAGAATATCATTGATGATGTAGGAATTACGGTACGCAGCCATTCCCAGATCGGTAGAAATATAGCTGTGGGTATGAACTTCGGCATGAAGAACATAAATTTCGCCCCCGTTATGGTCTATTGAATAATTCCTGTTGACATCAAACAATCCACTGGAATCTCTCTTAATTCTATCCTGAATATTCTTTATGAATGCAGGCTCGTTATAACAGTATCCTGTTCCCAGAATCAGATAATCTGCTTCCTGATCATAAGGTACTTCCTGTTCCAGTTGGGTAAACTCAAGATTGATAAAATCCGGATTGCTGTTGTCTACTCTGTTCAGCTGGCTGTTAGGAATAATTGTAAGATTAGGATCCGCATTATCGATATTCAGATCATAGATGAAATCGTAGATATCATTGATCAGATCGTAATTGATTCCTTTAAACTGAGCCTGCTGTTTGCTTAAAATAGTTTTCCTTGCAGATTCACTTCTGTTGTAGAAATAATCTACGTAGTCAGGTGAAGTAAGTTCCAGTGTCAGTTTAGAATATTCCATAGGGAAAAATCTGTCCGGACGGGAATACCAACCCAAATGTGTTTCTTCGTTCCTGTTTTGAAGCAGGTCATAAAAAACTTCTGCAGAACTCTGGCCAGAACCGATAATTGCTATTTTTTTACCACGAGACAAAAGCTCTTCTTTTCTGTACAGATAAGAACTGGTGTGAATAACACGGGAATCATCCTTCGGAATGAAAGAAGGAATATGAGGTTGTGTTCCTGTTCCTAAAATCAGTCTTTCTGTTTTGAAAACCGTAGTTTCTTTGGTTTTGGTGTGAATAGTCGTTACATGATATAAACCTTCTTCATAAGTAATATCCACTACCTGAGTAGAGAAACGGCATTGTGGAAGCTGTTCAATTACCCATTGACAATAACGGTTGTATTCTTTCCTCGGAATGAAAAAGTCTTCTCTGATAAAAAATTTATACAGTCTTCCGGTTTCTTTCAGGTAATTCAAAAGGCTTAAAGGATTTGTTGGATCGGCCATGGATACGCAGTCGCATAAAAATGGAGTCTGCAGGGTTACATGGTCGATCATCAGTCCCGGATGCCAGTCGAAACCATCTCTCTGGTCCAGGAAAAGGGTTTTCAGTTCCGAAATCGGATTGGATAATGCGGCAAGTCCCAGATTGAAAGGGCCAATCCCTATGCCTATTACATTGTATACGGCTTCGTTAGTCATTTTTTGTGATGTTTGTGGTGATTTGTACCTCTTTATTCTGGGGGAATTTTTCCCAGTACCATTCTCTGTAACAGAAGTTCAGATTGGCTTTTTTATGAGGCATTTCAATTACTTTTTCTACTTTGAAACCTACGTGGGCCTTGTTCATCATAGAAGCAAGAGAGTCTACAGATCCTTCGCCAACCATTTTTCCTACCTGTGGCTGTGCAAAAACATAATCCACCATAGATTGTGTGGATGGAGAAACGAATTTTTTCTTTGGATCAGTCGGTGCAATAAACTGGTGCGTTCCGTAATCTGTTGGCAATACTTCATAATAATCGCCTACGATATCTCTGCAAGCCCAATACACCTCGATATTGCATGAAGGTTCATCGTTTCCTGCGATGATGTAACTGTGGGCTTCATCACTTGGAAGCATCAGTCTGTAATAGGTTTCCAGCTCATCAATAGGCCAGTTCATCTGCCAGATTTTTACGGCATGTTCACGGTTGAACCATTCATGAAGCATTTCAAGGTCATTTTCAAGATCTATAGGACGCATACTCATAGTAACATCCTCTTTCTGGAAATACCTTTTGAAGAAAACCTCTGTTCCCTGCGGATTGATTAACTGATCCGAAAAGAAATGTTTGTGAAGAAGGTTCGGAACTTTAGCATAAGAAATTGAAGAAGCATTCACGCCTCCGTCTACATCAGCAACCGCCGACTGAAGGTTTGATTTTACGGCCCAATATCTTTGATTCAAAGCATAATCCGTTAAAGATGAAGGTTCACTGTCATGAAGATTTTCAAATTCCCTGTACAGAATATGGATTAATCTTCTTTCTTTCACCAATCCCGTCTTACCTATTGAAGCAATCAGTGCGCTCAGGTTACTTACCAGAAGATGGTGAGAAATAATATCCAGAAGACGCTCATCCCTGATGAAAAGGTCTTCCACTTCAGGATAATCTTTGATCAAAGATTCATATTGTCCTTTGAAACTTTCTTTGATTAAATAACCTTGTCCATCTCTCACATAAATAGATTGAGGAAGCAATTGATTATCCAATTGTACAAGCAGATTCTGCTGATGAACTTCCGGCGCCATGCCTAATTGATTGTACAATCTGTTCAAAGGAGAAAGCAATAGATTTACATACTTTTCAAACCAGATTATAGCTGCTTTTTCTGCATCTACACCCAATTGATTCGCAACATTCTTAAAGAAATGCGCCGTAAAATTGAATCCATCTGTAGATTCATCCTGACAAAGCCTTGCCAATAGAATCACTTTATCTTCATTGGAAAAAGGATTTTCACGGAGCAGTATATTCAGACTGTCCATATTCTTCCCTTCATAATGAACGCTTAATGTGGAAGGCTCCAGCAATAGTTTAAAATTCGGAAAGTCATTTTCAAATGAGGCTTTTTCCTGCTGCCACCAGATAGCGGAAGCATATCCTCTGTTGAGATCTTTTAAACTATTGGCTCTCACGGAGCCTGTCATTAAAACATGCAGAGAGAATTTCAACATCCAGCTGAAATCCGGATTGTATACCGTTCTTATGGAGGATGTTGCATAAAAATCCTCACCTAGTGGTCCGATATGAATGATCTTACCGGAACCCAGCATTTCAGGGTATTCTGCTGTTGATAAAAGATATTGTGCCTCCCATGGATGGCATGGAACGATGTAAAAATCATTGATGTTTTCAAAATCGTAGCTTTCTGGCAGTGAAGTCCATTTTTCAAAGATTTCTTTTGCAGAAATTCCTGGAAGTGACTTTTCCGTGATGCAGTCTTTATGAATCAGGAAATAGTCCAGCTGGAATCCTTTTCCGAATTCAGGGCCGTATAACAACTGTTCTTCCTCAGAAAATCCCATTCTTGATTTGGTGAAAGGATGCAGATTGTGGCCTGCGGGAAGCATTTGCTCAGATTCAAGGAAAGAATACGTTAAAAGCTGATCATCCTGAAGACAGGCTTCTGTTGTCAGTTCCAGATTTCTTAAGCTGCTTTGAATTCTTTCCACAAAGTTTCTGAAACCCGTTTCATTTGTAGTTTCAGAAAGTTCTTTGTAAACCAGTTCAGTAAGCTTTTGATCATTCACTTCAAAAACTTCCTGGTTTTGATGATCTACCGCCCACAAAACAGATCCGTATTCATGAAAAAGAGTTTCGGAACGATAGGAAACCGGAGCAAATAAAAACAGTCCGCTTTTTTTCATTTCAAATCTCATAAACAATGAATAATCACTGTTCTGAAGAGCCTTTGCTGTAAGAAGATCATATTTCGGAACGCCCTGATAGAATTTTCCGTTTCCCAGTTCTCTCAGCATTCCGTTCAACAGAATTCTGAAAGTAATTTCCCGGGCTTTTTCTCCCGTTTTATTTTTCTGAATTAAAGTCTTTCCCATGCTTTTTGATTGTGGTGAGTATTTGATGAATGTCTTCCGTAGTCGTAATCGGGTTCAGGAACGTGAATTTCAGATAGAAATTACCGTCAACCTTTGTACTGGCTACAAGGATTTCTCCGCTGTAGAACAATTTCATCTTGATGTATTGATTCAAGGCATTCAGATCACTGATTTCCGGATTTACATACCTGAAAACAAGAACACTCAAGTCGGAATCTGAAAGGAGTTCAAAATCAGCATCTTCAGAGATCATCGCTGCAGCATCTTTGGTAAGATCGATCACGGTATCTGTATATTCTGCCAATTGTTCTTTCCCCATCATTCTTAGGGTAAACCAAAGTTTTAACGCATCAAATCTTCTGGTACTTTGCGTAATGGATTTATTGATCTGTGCCGGAATTTCTTCTTCATCCATTTCTTTCGGATTCAGATAATCGGCGTGGTGCTTAAGAATCAACAGTTCTTTTTTGTTTTTAACAATAAAAGCACTGCTGCTGATCGGCTGGAAGAATGACTTGTGGTAATCAATCGTTACAGAGTCGGCTCTTTCAATACCATTAATCAGGTCACGGTATTTCTCACTTAATAGTAAGGCACATCCATATGCTGCATCTACGTGCATCCAGATGTTATAGTGTTCTGCAATATTGGCAATATCATCCAGTGGATCAATGTTTCCAAAGTCTGTAGTTCCGGCTGTCGCTACAATTCCGATAGGAATATTTCCTAATTGCTCTTCCCTCTTAATGTATTTCTTTAAAAGAGAAATATCCATACGGAAACGTTCATCGGTCGGAACTTTAACAATACTTTTCTCACCCAATCCCATAATGGATGCATTTTTCAGATTGCTGAAGTGAGATTTATCGGAAACGAATATTCTGAAACGGCTTGCCTCCGCTGGCAGACCATCCATTTTAATATTGTGATTGTATCTTTTCTGAGAAAAGCAGTCACGCATCATGACCAATCCCATCAGATTACTCTGTGAGCCTCCTGCGGTGAAAACGCCATCGCTTTCATTGGTATTGTATCCGATCTGACCCGCAGTCCAGTCGATCAGTTTTCTTTCCATAAAGGTTCCTCCCGCGCTCTGATCATAAGTATCCTGAGAAGAATTGATAGCACTTACAAGGATTTCTCCTGCCAATGCCGGGATTACTACCGGGCAGTTAAGATGAGCTACATATTGTGGGAGGTGAAAAGCGGTGGCATGTTTCACATAGATTTCATCTACTTCTGCCAGAAGCTCATTATAGTTGGATAATTTTTGATTTAGATCAATCTGTTGTACCATTCCTTTCATTGTTCTGGCTTCTATACCGCTGAAAGGTTTGTTGTTTCTGTGAAGAAATTCCTGAACCAGGTCCAAAGTACTGTTGACAGCATTACGATAATGATCATAATTGTCAGGATGAAAAATATTCCCAAAATTCCCCGAAATGTGGGGTGAAGTTGTACTTGCGTGCTCTTCAAGGGATATTAAATTGTTGTTCATAAAAGTTTTGTAATGTGATTTTTTTAATCTTTGAATTGTTGTGGTTTTTTCGATATATGATTATATATATCTGATAGTCAGGTTTTTAAATTTTACATTTTTTATTATATTTTATTTGGTGATTGCATAATTATTACTAAATTTGACTCGACTATTGTTATTTAGAATAATTAAAAACAAAGATAAAAATTATTATTTAACACCAAATTTTTTTTAATGAATTCTACAGAAATTTTAGATAAAGACTGTTTAACAGCGGTAAAACTGCTTCCTACGGTCATAGAAGTTACCTCTCAGGAAAGAAGAATGATAAAAGATGCGGCTTTGCATCTTCAGAAAAAGTATGACACTTATGAAAACCGTGATTTTATTAAGCATGTGCATCAGCTGGCGTCTTATTTTTTACCCGAGAGAATTTTGCATATAGCGGCTGATTTTGCGAGTGACTTTTCAAAAAATCAATATGGTGCACTGATCTTTACCGGACTCATGGATATCGATCAGGAGAATATAGGCTCTACTCCTCCCAACTGGCAGGCGGCCGATTATTCAAAATTTAATTTATATGGCTTTGCATGTGCCCTTATCCATGGCGCACTTCCATCAAAACCGGTACAATATTATTCACAGCGTAAAGGCGGCGGACTGATCCATGCCATCATTCCTGATGAAAAAATGAAAGAAACACAGACAGGATCAGGATCTTCTACAGATTTATATGTCCATACGGAAGACGCTTTTCTGAAACATCAGGCTGATTTTTTAAGCTTTATGTATGTGAGAAACGAAGAGCAGGTTCCTTCAACGCTATATTCCATCCGTTCTCATGAGTCTATCGGGGAAAAGTACAGAGCTCTTTTTGATCCTATTTATAAAATTCCGAAAGATGCCAACCTGGAAACGGGAAACAGTGAAGAAGAAACCCTGGATTCTGTATTGTATGGCAATTACAGCCTTCCTTTCATGAGATTCGATGCTGCTGAACAGCTTTTCAATTCCAGCATCAGACAGTCTGATGAAGCGCAGAATACACTGCATGAGTTCTGGGAAGAAGCCCGACATTTGATTTATTCAGGATTTACTCCTCAGGCTGGTGATGTTATTCTTGTTAATAATCACTTATGTGCTCATGGAAGATCGGCCTTCCGTGCGGGAATAAGAAATATTGACGGTATAGAACAGCCATGTGAAAGAAGGATCATGCTTCGTATGATGAGCAAAGTAAGTCTTATCGATATGAGAGCACACACCCTTACGGAAGATCCGTTCTTTGTGATAGAGGAGCATTTGGGGAAAAACTTTCAACATTTTTAATAGAATGCCTGGTTAGTTGGCATTTTTGAACATTCAATCAATCGAAAACCTTTTTGGGCATAGCTCAAAAAGGTTTTTTATAAATTTTAAAACTTTACAAACCACAAAAGTCACAAAAGCTTATATATTAATACATTTTAGTTCAATGAAGCAAGTTTAAAATGATGCTGCAAAAAAAGTTCACACTAAGTTGAAAATCAAAGATTTTAGCAAAACTTATGCGTACTTATTCCGCATAAAAATTTGCTCTAAAAATTTATTTGGTTAAAAACTTTGTGTCTTTTGTGGAGTAATTTACTGTTTAAAAAACCTGTCAAATAAAGACAATTGTTCAGATAATGATCTGCTCCAGTATTCCGGAACGTGCCCGCCTAAAGATTCTGTGTAGAGATGCTGGATCTTCATTTCAGTCAGCTTTTTATGAAAATTCCTGTTCATATTAATCATTTGAGTGTCTTCTGTACCACAGTCGAAAATATATTGCTGATCTGCTGCGGCCATCAGTTTTATTTTGTTGTCCGTAAGGAAATTCGGATTGATAGACTCCAATGGTCCCAGCACTTTATTCACCATATATTTCTGATATCCTTCCCCGAACGAATTGAAGTCCAGTGCTCCACATGAACTTCCAACGATTCCAAATGTCTTGTTATACGTAACCCCGATGTTGGTAGCTCCATAGCCTCCCATACTCCATCCTAAAATCCCGCGGAATTTTTTCTCAGCTTTCACAGGATAGTTTTTATCAATGAATTCTACCAGCTCTTTTCCAATAAAGGTCTGATACTGGGAATCCTTAACAATCGGGCTGTCTACATACCATGAACTGTAGTTTCCATCCGGAAGGACATAAATGGTTTTAAATTGCTGAGCTTTTTTAACCAGATCAGGAATATCCTGTTTGATAATCCTGTCCGGATTACCGCTGAAGCCATGAAGAATATAGACAGATGGATACCTGGTATTAGGCTGTAAATTGGGAGTGATGATCACTGTTTTGATTTTTTTATTCATTTTCGGACTGAAAATTTCCTGATGAATAATTTTTTGTGCTGATAACTGTACAAATGCAGTCAGTACAAATACAATGTTGATAAGCTTCTTCATGCTGAAAAATTTTTAATTAATCATAATCACTGGTATCATATTTCTTTAAACATATTGTGTACCAATGCATCTTTAACAGAGCAAAATTGCAGCATAAAAAAAAGAAAAGCCTCAACCTATGTTGAAGCTTTTGTTAATTCTTTTCATAAAATTAGATCAGTCAATGATTAATATTTCCAAAGCATTAATCCCGCCTGATAGCCTGTTCCCAGTGTCCATATGAGAATATAATCTCCTTTTTTTAATGATTTTACTTCTTTTTGATATTGGTCTAAAGCTAAAAATGGACTGGATGCTCCGGTATACCCAAGCTCTTTAGAGTAAAAAGGAATTTTTTCCTCCGGCAACTGAAAGTAATCGCGGATAATATTGATATTCTTGATAGAAAACTGTGAAAATAAAAACAAGTCAATCTGCTTCAGACTTATCTGATTGCGCTTTAAGAAAAGGGGGATATTTTCCAGTGCAAAATTGACACTTGCCATTCCGTCGAAAACACGATCCCAGGTTGCCAGATCGCCATGATGATGACCTGAACTTCCTTTAGGTGGGTAGAGCACGGTATTACAAAAGCTGCTGTCTGTATGATATAGTACATCTATTAACCCTGAGGTGTCGTCCCCATCATTTTCTACGATGAAAGCAAAAGCAGAATCTGAAAGACAAAAAGCAGTAATCGGGTTGTCAGGATCTAATATCCTCGAGAATTTTTCGGCACAAACTACCAAAGCTTTTGTTCCGGACCGGGTCCCTTTTAAATATTTTGACACCTGATCCAGCGCTATAAATGCTCCAATACAGTTGGCATTGATATCATAACATAAGGTATCCGGTTTTCCCTCTAATGCATGATGGATCTGGATAGCATCACAGGGAATATGATGTTCAGGAGAGCTGCTTACAAAAATAATAATATCTATATCGAGGATAGAAATATTACTTTCATTAAAAACTCCTTTTGCTGCTTCAATTCCCATAGAAAGTGTAGTTTCAAAAGAATTCTCCGGAACAATAAAACGTTCTGCCCTGCCTAATGCATTCTGGATTTTTTGTATTGAAATTTCCTGCCTTTCAAAATGTTCAATAACAGCTGTATTATTTTCTACAAAATCAGGATGATAGAAATACGTGTGATGTAACTTCATGTCTGGTTAATATTTTAAATTATATCTATCATTTGTGATATAATGTAAATTTAACATAATAGCAGGATATATCCCGGAAACATGAAATAAATCATTAATAACTGATTATTATAAATACGGGTAAAATTTAATGGTATTTATCTCCCTGAACTTCTTTTTTGATCCGGCTGAGCTGTGTAGGTGTAATTCCCAGATAAGAAGCAATGTGATGCTGTTTCAACCGGTTGTAAAGAGATGCATCGTCAAGCAATTGCAAATATCTTTTTTTTGCTGTTTCATACTTCAGAGAAACCTCCAAAGGTTCTTTTTTTACCACCCAGTTTTTTTCCAGATAATGCAGGTGAAAAAGAGCCAGGTCATGGTGTTCTTCCAACAGTTCACGGTAAGCTTTTGCGGGATATTGTATTACTGAGCAGTCTTCCAATGCAATAATATTGAAATCGCTGGGTTCGTTTCTAATAATGGCTGCTGTGGAAGCTACAAAGGTGTTTTCTTCAAAGAAAATTTTATAGATATTATTCCCCTGTTCATCTACTGTGTAATATCCTATCAGTCCTGACTTTAAAAAGTAATAATATCTGGCCATAGAACCGGATTCCAGCAGAAGATCGTTTTTGTGGTAGTATTCTTCTGTACAGATATCCAATAAATCTTTAATGGTTTCCTCAGATAAAGGATAATAGTGATTAATATGTTTTACAAATTCTGAATGCTTCATTTTGGTATTTGGAAAGTGTAAAGGATTGTATTACACAATCATCTGTGAAACCCTGTGTAATCAGTGGTTACATACAATCTTTCTGTTTTTCAGAAAATTAATCCAATACTTTTTTCATCATCAGATCGGTCTGTTCTTCTTCCCCAAGCCTGAAAATATGCTTATCAAACTCAACGAATCCATTTTTTCTGTAAAATTGTAAAGCTCTCAGGTTTTTTTCCCAAACCCCAAGCCATAAGTATGATTTACCAAGCTGCTCAGCTGTTTCCAAAGCCTGGTTATAAAGAAGCTGGCCCACTTTTTTACCGTGATGGCTTTTCTTTACATAGATTCTTTCAATTTCAAGGGCGGTATCATCCTGAAGTTCAGTCTGTGCCTTTCCGGAATTGACTTTCAGGTAACCAACCGGATTGTCTTCTTCCCAGGCAATATAGAAAAATGAATCAGGATTATTCAACTCTGATTTTATTTTTTCCGTATTAAAGCTTTCTTCCAGATACTTTTTCATAGCCTCTTCCGTATTATTTTCTGCAAAAGTTTCGGAAAACGTCTGTCTTCCTAAACTTTGTACAATTTCTACATCTTCGGCGGAGGCTTTATTAATGATAATTGAACTCATAATGATAAGAATAAATGTTATGAAAAAAGGATTTTCTTAAATGCTTCGGAAGCCAGATGTACCTGTACACTCCAGTCGTCAGCAGCATCACTTCCTGCATCGTCAGAAATATATTTCAGGCATAAAAACGGAATGTTTTCCTGTTGGGCAATCAATGCCAGCGGATAGGCTTCCATGTCTACAATATTGTAATCTGTTTCGGAGTGGTTCATTTCAAAACTATCACCGCTACCACAGATTCCTTCTTTCAAAGTATCCATTTTAAGACCATATTCCAGTACAGGTGGTACTCCTGATAATGGAGTTTCATATAATTTAAAACCAAGTCCTCTTACATCCATATCCCGCTGGATGAATTTTGTACAGCATACGACTTCTCCTTTGTGAAATCCCTTACTTCCGGCAGAACCTAAATTCACGATCAGTTTAGGTTTTCTTGTATGAATTTCTTTGGTTAATTCAATCGCCGCATTTACTTTTCCGATACCGGTAATCAATTTGTTTTTATCGTCGAAAACGGTTCCTGCTTCAGAATCTAATGCAAAAACAAAAAGGGTATCATCAATTGAGTAATGGGTGTTGTTGTTAATTTTTATCATTGAAAAATCAAATTTACACAGCTTTTATTACTGTATTACAAAGATACAAGACTCTGTTCAATTAAAAACCCCAAAATAAAACTATTTTGGGGTTCTGATATCTTAAATTCTGCATCCGTCTGCATCACAGGAAGCTCCGTTCTCACCGGAAATATCCTTAAACGGGCTCACCGTTTCTTTGTAAGTCTGCTGGAGTGCATTTTCAAATACCTCTGCAGGCTGAGCTCCGGAAACAGCATATTTACCGTTCAGAACAAAGAAAGGAACTCCGGAAATGCCATTGTTTCTTGCCTCCTGAATATCCTGATTCACTTCATAATCCAGTTGATCTGTTGTAATAGCCTGCAGTGCTTCTTCTCTGTCAATCCCTAAGCTTTCAGCAAGAGCTGTCAAAACTTCAGTATCTCCAACATTTTTGCCGTCAATAAAATGAGCGATAAATAATGCCTCTTCCATTTCATTGGATTTGTTGTGCTTTTTAGCCAGATGAAGCAATTTATGAGCGCTGAATGTATTGGTGATCAATGTTTTTCCGAAGTTGAAATTAATTCCGGCCCCTTTTCCCATTTGGGTAACCTGTCCCAGCATTTGAGCAGCCTGGGCTTCAGCTACTCCTTTTTTCTCTCTGAAATATTGAATGGTATCCTGAGTTTCTTTCGGATCTAAAGTTGGGTCCAGCTGAAAACTCTTCCACTCTATTTCTACTTCATCTTTAAAAGGAAGCTTATTCAAAGCCTGTTCAAAATTATTTTTTCCGATATAGCAAAACGGACACATTACGTCCGACCAGATTTCTATTTTCATTGTATTTAATTTTAAATCAAATTAATAGTACAAAGATAGGGTATTTTATTTAATGTAACAAAAATTATTACAATTTAATCCTCACAGGTGGGAAGAACCTGGCTGCGTTCTGCAGATCCGGAAATTGAATAAACCTGAAAATAGAAGAAGCGGGATTTTATCTTTGATAAAATCCCGCTTCTTAAACGAATCATAAATATAAAAAATTACATTTCTGCGTTTGCTTTATTGACTTTTTTTGAAAACAAAATATGGGCAATCAAAGCCAGTACTCCAAATACAGTTCCTACAAGACATACGCCGGTCCATTGAGCCTTTTGCCAGGCAATAGAAGCCAGCCATGTTCCCAGTGATCCTCCAATGAAGTAAGAAACCATATACACTGTATTCAGTCTGTTGACTGCATTTGATCTGATAAGGAAATAATTGGTCTGGTTCATAATATGGCTTGACTGTACCCCTAAATCTACAAGAATTACTCCTACAATCAGTCCCCAATAGGTTTCACCTGCAAAATAGGTAAAGCCCCAGCTTCCGATGACAATCAGTAAAGAATACAAGATAATTCTGTTAATATCCAGATACTTTTGAAGTTTTCCCACCTTAGCAGCAGCTAAAGCTCCTACAGCCCCGGCTAATCCAAAGCTTCCCACGACAGAAGAACCTGCATTAAAAGGTGGTTTTTCCATATGAAAAACCAATGTGGTAAACAAAGCACACATAGAACCGAATGCCATTGCCCCACGGAATGATGCCAGCTGAAGAACAGGCTGTGTTCTTGCAAGATGAGCTACAGACTGCATCAGCTCTTTATAGCTACCTTTAAAATTGGGCGACATTTCCGGAAGCATCTTATAGACAGCTAACCAGACAATGACCATCAATCCTGCCGCTATTCCAAACATAGCTCTCCAGCCCCAGACTTCTCCTACAATTCCTCCCACAAAGCGGGACAGAAGAATCCCGAGTAATAATCCGGACATTACCAATCCGATGTTGGAGGATTTTTCTTTATCTGATGAAAGTTCTGCTGCAATAGGGACAAATAATTGTGGAATAACTGAAGTTGTCCCGATCAGTAAGCTGGCTGCATACAGCATCCATAATTGAGTAGCAAAAGTCATCCATAAAAGTGATCCGAAAACAAGAAACAAATCAATTAAAATGAGTTTCTTGCGGAAAAATTTGTCTCCCAACGGAACAATCAGCAAAAGCCCTAACGCATAACCGATCTGAGTCAGTACAGAAATTTTACCTGCTGCACTCTCAGAAACCTGCAGTTCCTCTGAAATAAGGGCCAGTAAAGGCTGATTATAATAATTGTTCGCCACCACCAGTCCGGAAATAACGGCCATAAGCCAGATAACAGTCCGGGAAATACCATTGGAAGAATTCTCCTGCATTACGTATAAAGTTTTATTTGAATTGAAAGTAGTCTGAAAGCAGATAACGATATATACTGTCAGATTTTTAAGAGATCAAAGATAATCATTAAAAAAGGAAATAATCTGCTCTTTTCTTTTACATTTTTACGAATGCTGCGTGATTTTGAGATAAGTAGAATGATTTCAGTATTCTGTCTGTCTGATTGTTTTTATGGATAATATATATTGACGAAAAACTTTTTGAATCTTAGAAATAATAAGGAAATTTGCAGCATGAAAATCATTCCACTTAAAGAAGGCAATTTTTCGGCAAGCAAAACCAAGGATTTTACGCTTTTAACAGAAGAAAATTTTGATAAGGCTGGTGGAATCAAAATGTCGGTTCAACCATTTCTTATCATCACTGAGAATGACCATATCCTTCTGGATGCCGGCATTGGCTGGAAAAACAGTTCCGGAACAACTGTGGTTTCAGAAATTCTTGAAAAGGAAAATATCCGTCCTCAACAAGTCACCAGGTTATTGCTGTCCCATCTTCATAAAGATCATATTGAAGGAGCTGTGAAGCTCACAGAAAATGGTTTTGAAGCCGCTTTTCCAAACGCTCAGATTTATATACAGAAACGCGAACTGGATTTTGCAATGGAAAATAAAGGCAATCCGTCTTTTGATTTTGAGATCCTGGAAAAACTGATTCAGCTCCCGAATATCACATGGATGAATGATGATAAAGGACAGATCACAGATGAAATTTCCTATGAAGTTGCAGGCGGACACACGCCTTTTATGCAGGTGTTCTGGATCAGAGAAAATAATGAAACTGTTTTCTATGGAGCTGATGACCTCCCGCAGGCTTCTTATTTAAAATATCATTTAGCTTACAAAAGTGATTTTGACGGTAGAAAGGCGATGGAATTACGGCTGAAGTGGGAAAAAGAAGCAAAAGAAAACCGCTGGAAAATCCTTTTGTATCACGATTTGGATAAAACTATTGTAGAAGTTTAAAAAAAATGGTTTAAATTTCATTAAACCATTTATAGATATCAAATTCCGAAGGGATATTGAGTTTTTTTCTGATCCTGTTTTTCCTGTTTTGTATCGCTTTTGGAGTTACAAAAATACAGGTTGCAATTTCCTTTGTTGTCATATTGAGCTTAAGGTAAATACAAAAGATCAATTCAGAATTTTTTAGTGCAGGCTGTATAGCAGATAACTTCTTAAAAAAATCGGGATAGACGAGTCTGAATTTATTCAGCAGTCGTGGAGAATTTGCTTTGGCAAGAGCCATAATTTCGTCTTGTACAAGAATCTTTTGATTCAAATCCTCTATGTTCGTTTCAGGTTTTTTATTTTTCATAATACTTTCTCATCTCTACTTATTTCAGATACGGCATCTTTTGCGCATATCAGTACAAAGTCTTTTTTTCTCTTTTCTATCTGTATTTTGCTGATTTACTAATTGAGGGTAAATTAATTTTTATGTATTCAAAATTCTGTTACTTTTAGTTAATATAATGTAATGTTTCATAGTGTATAGGTTGTATTTATTGAATAATTATGTTAAAAAAATTCCACATGTGAATTTTATATCAATTTTATATTGGCAAAGAAAGAAAAAATGATTAAAATTTTATTAAAAGCGTGTACCACATAGATACCACGTTATTTTTTTAATAAAATTTCTTAACAGCTTTTATCAGCCTGTTTGCCATTGTTTGTACTGTTACTTTTTGATGGGTTGTAAATGTAGTGGATTACCAAGGTTACTTTTTATGATCTGGATCAATATTTAAACAAAAGAATTACTCAAAAAAAGTGATTATATGTGGTATATTAATGGTACCACATTGCATAGGAAATCAAGAAAATCACAGTTCCTTTATTATTATAAATTTTGAAGCATTAAACAGTCTCTTAAAGAGCATTTAAAATTTTAGCTGAAAATAAAAATAGAACTATGATCACTGAAAATTTACTCATCTCATTTGGAGCCGAAATTAAAAACTATAAAGCAGAAGATATTATTTTCCGGGAAGAAGATTTACCAATGTATTATTACCAGATTGAAAAAGGAAAAGTTAAGCTTAATAATTATATGGAAGACGGGAAAGAGTTTATCCAGAATATATTATCAGACGGCCATAGCTTTGGAGAATCCTTACTTTTTGTAGACAGACCCTACCCGATGAATGCCATTGCAATGGAAGACTCCGGTATTTTCATCATGCCGAGACAGAACTTTCTGAAGCTGATCCAGGATAATCCCGAAATTTCATTAAATATCTATCAGTGCCTTGCAGAAAGGATGTACTATAAATATATCATGCTCTATAACCTTTCTTTTCAAAATCCGGTTTCCAGACTAAAACTACTGATGGATTATCTGAAAAGCTATCATGATGATAAAAAGCCTTATACTTTCCAGATTCCTCTTACCCGGCAGCAGCTTGCTTCATTGACGGGACTACGTGTGGAAACCGTTATACGCACCATAAAACAGATGGAAAAGGATCAGATTTTGAAAATAGAACGTGGGAAGATTTATTACTAAAAACAAAAGTCGGTTTTAAGTCCGGCTTTTGTTATAATGTCTTATTCCTGATTCAGTTCTTTCTGGAACTCTTCCAGGTATCTGGCTATATGAATGCCATCTGCCAACCCATGATGTGCTTCAATAGAAACGGGTAGATATTTTCTGCCTCCACGGATATTGAATCTTCCAAAAGCGATTTTTGGAACTGATTCTGTTGTATTAAAATCTGTAGGATGCAATATCGCACTGAATGAATTCCATGGAATAGTAGTATGTCTGATGTGATCTTTTCCCAGTCTTCCGTTGCTTAATCTCAAACCTGTGGTTTCATGTACTCCTTTTATTTCCTCCTGCAGTGCTGCATTGAATGTTTCAAAATCTTCTGAGAAAGGAGTGAATGAAAAACCGAAAGTACCATCCGGTCTTCCGATCGTACTACCGGCATGAACGGTGTCAAACTGTATCACCTGCCCATCAATAATTCTGAGTTTCAGCTCATCTACTCTATTAACGGCCACCATAGATTTGTGAAAATAATAGGCAAAAAATGAATACCCTTTTTCTTTGGCGGTATCATAAGCTTTTGTACAGTCCACCTCCGTTGTAAATCCAAAATAAGGGCTTGCCATATTAGAAAAAAATTCAAAATGTTCTTTTCTGTTCCAGTTGTCTATATCTACGATCTTCATTAATTCTTATTTGCTGCAAATTTCTGAAAGTTTATCCGGTTTTAAAAGCTTATGGATAAAAATATAATTAAATCTTAATTGGGTAAAGGGATTGTTTGGTCGATATTTTGCTGCAAAACAAACGTATTTTATATACTCATTGATCTCCTTTCAGAGGACTCATCTTCAATCAGGATATTAAGACTTACTCAATAAAAAAATAGAAAAAATACTATGGAAAAAATCGGATTCATCGGATTAGGAAATATGGGACATCCTATGGCAAAGAATATTGAAAAAGCTGGATTTCCGCTTTCAGTGTATAACAGATCTTCTGAAAAAGCCAAGGATTTTGAAGAAAAATCTACAGTCTGCATCCAGATTAAAGACCTTGTTCAAAACAGTGATATTATATTCACAATGCTAACCAACGACACTGCTGTAAAAGCAGTATACGAAGAAATTCTTCCACTAAATATTCAAGGGAAACTCTTTGTAGATATGAGTACGATCTCACCCGAAGCGTCTGCAGCAACATCTGCTGGTGTGAAAATAAAAGAGGCCTCCTTTATTGATGCACCTGTAGCAGGAAGCACCCAGCCGGCAAAGGAAGGAACCCTGATCATTATGGCAGGAGGTGAAGAAAAAGACCTTCAACGGGCTATACCCTACCTTTTGAAAATGGGAAAATCTGTAAAACATTTAGGTGAAAACGGAAAAGGTATTGCAGGAAAATTATCTGTCAATTATTTTCTGTCTGCCATTTATCAGGGGCTTGCAGAAACAGTTTTATTGGCCGGAAAGCTGGGGATTGAAAGATCAGACATGCTGGAAATAATCAACGAAAGTGCGAGCGGAAGCGGGGCAACCAAAGTAAAAACCCCTATGCTGACTGCCGATCAGTACGCTCCGGCATTTGCCCTTGACCTGATGCTGAAAGATATCCTTCTTGCCAAAAATGCAGGTGCCGATTATCCTCTGTCTGAGGCTCTGGTTCAAACCTATCAGAATGCACATGATAAAGGATTCGGTCAGGATGACGTTATAGGAATCATCAATTATTTGAAAACAATACAATAATATGGAAATCATGAATTATAAAGGAAACCATTGGTCTGCAAGGAAAGTGGATCATATTTACATCGTTAGTATTGAAAATCATTCCAATATTGTAGAAACTTTAACCGACTTTATCCAGAATCAGAATATCCGGGCGGGAGAAGTAACAGGAATAGGAGCTGTGAGTGAAGCCACTCTCCGTTTCTTTAATCCGGCCACCAAAAAATATGTGGACAGGACTTTCAAAGAACAGATGGAAGTCACCAATATTTCCGGAAATGTTTCTGAAATAGAAGGAAAACAAACCCTGCACCTTCACATTACGCTCGGAAGACAAGATTACACAGCTTTGGCCGGACACCTTCTGGATGCAAAAATTCAGGGTGCCGGAGAATTTATTTTTTACCCTTTGGCAACGAGAGTTGTAAAAATTAAAAATGAAGAAACAGGAATCAACTTTTATGATTTTGATAAATAATCCGGTTCCCGTGTAGTATTTTTAATCAAATATTTATTGAATGTTTTATTCGTTACATAAAGGTAAATACAAAGACACAAGAGTATTTCCTGTGTCTTTGCATTTACGGCAAACCAGCAATGCTTAAACCTCCGTAGTCGTTACTCCGAATTTCTTTTTAAAAGAAGAATAAAAATGAGATAAATTCTCAAAGCCCAGATCAAGATAAATATCTGAAGGCTTTTTATCCTGAGTTTTAATCAAATAATAGGCTTCCTTCAGTCTTTTTTCTTTCAGCCACTGTTTGGGAGCCATTTTAAATATTTTACTGAAATCCCTTTTAAATCCGGAAAGACTGCGTCCCGTAAGCCTTGCAAAAGCATCTACGGAAACATTGAACATATAGTTTTTGTTCATAAACTCTGCAAGATCAATCTTATGAGGCCCGGAAAAATCAAAAAGAAGATTTTTAAAATCCGGATTGCTCAGCAAAAGTAACTCTATGGCTTCTTTCACTTTTAATGCCGCTAACTTTGGAGGAATTTCCTTTGTTTTATTGATGTAAGGAATAAGAGAAGCAAAATAACTCCCAAAGAAATCATCAGGCTCAAAAAACAACTGCTGATTACCCGGAAAAGGTGTATTTGCTGCTATTCTGTTCTCCGTGGCATACTGTCTTAATGTTTCATCATCAAGCGTAATAGAAATAAACTGATACTTTTCGTTAGCGGAAGGATATTTGATCGTTCTGATCAGTTGATTTTTCCTCACCAGAACTACTGTATTTTCTTTGATCACAGTTTTCCCCTGTTCATGAAAAGCATGCGTTTCTCCTGAAATCTGAAAACCCAGAAAATAATCAGGAATAAACTCTTCATGACCTCTGTAAGATTCAAATGCGCATGAATAAACCAGTTTATCAAATATGATTTCAGAAGTATTTTCCATGATACAAATATCTGAAATTTACGCAATAGCCTGCGCTCCTGCCTCGGCAATTTCTTTATCCTGTTCCGGAGTTCCCCCTGAAGAACCTATTGCGCCGATAATCTTTCCGGCTTTATCCTGTAATACGACACCGCCTGCGATAGTCAGAAGCCCTCCGTTAGAGTTCAGCATTCCATAGCCATGGACACCTGTTTCTGAAATGATTTCTCCCATGATATCACTGTTAACTCCAAACATAGCCGCCGTTCTTGCTTTTTTAAGGGCAAAATCAATCACTCCGTAAACACTGTCCAGTCTGGCTAATGCGATAAGATGTCCACCGCTATCTACCACGGCAATGCTCACAGGAATATTCATCAATAATGCTTTTTCCTTTGCTGCATGTAAGACTTTTTCGGCAGTTTTATAATTCAGTTCCATATGATTAGCTTTTTGTGTTCCATGCATCTGCCTGAAGCTGTTTTACAAAATCTTCAGTCTCCTTTGGATGTACATTCCTGAAATTACTGTTGTCATCTAAAGCTACATTTACAATTACTTCAGCCATAGATTGAGGATCAAGCTGGTGCGCTAAAGATTCTGCAGCTCCATCAAAAGCAGATTCCGGAGTGAAATTGATTTTCGGATCATACCAGTGGAAAATAGAATCTACTCCCCTGTCATTGAAACCTGTTCCAAATAAACCCGGATTACAGGTTGCAATCTTGATATTGAATGGGGCAAGTTCAGTTCTTAAACCTTCTGCAATAGATTCCAGCGCATGTTTTGAAGCACAATAAGCAGCAACATAAGGAACAGTCCATAAACCTCCCATTGAAGAGGTGAAAACAACCTTCCCGCTTTTCTTTTCAACAAATTTTTTGATAAAACCCTGTGCAAGATTCAACGCACCAAAAACATTCACTTCAAACATAGAACGGATAATATCTACCGGTTGTTCTGCAATGGGACCTCCCTCCATAATTCCTGCGTTACTGATCAGAATATCTATATCATTGTATTTCTTTACAATATACTCCACATCTCTTGGGTTGGTTACATCCAGTTTATCCACGATCAAGGTTATTCCATGTTCCTTGGCTTCACGGATTAAATCACTCATCTGAGGATAGATCTGTGCAGTAGCAATTACCTGATGCCCTTTTTTAGCAAGCTCGAAAGCAGCAATCTTTCCAAATCCGCTTGCTGCGCCTGTAATTAAAATTGTTTTACTCATTGTATTCTTTTTTAATGATGCTCCAAAATTCAAAAATTTTTCAAAGGGCAATATTGGCTCAAGGTTCATTTTTATATTGCTGAAAAGCTCAAAAAAAACAGTGGAATAAGATTTTGTTTAATAACCTCTTTTTACATCATAAAAAGATAGAATTATCGTTAAATTTGTAACCTTTAAAAACTAAAAACCAACCTATGCTTAAAATTAAAATACTCCTTTTAATTTTTATCTCCTCTTCTTCTTTTAGCTATGCTCAAAACTGTAATTGTGAAAGTAATTATCAGTGGGTAAAAAAGACTTTTGAAGAAAATGATGCCGGATATCAGTATATCATTGATAAAAAGGGAATTTCAGCTTACCAGGCCCATAACGATGATTTTCTGAAAAAAATCAAAAATGCAAAATCTGATACAGAATGTACCCAGACTATTTATGATTGGCTTACATTCTTCAGATCCGGGCATTTTTCCATCAGAATGATCGAAAAAAGTAATCAGCAATCTCAGCCGCAAACACCAACCTCAACCACAAATAATAAAACAGAAACGGTAACAATAGATATTGATAAGTTTAAAAAAGAAATTGTTTCTAAAAAAGATTCTGATATTGAAGGAATCTGGGAAACCGAACCTTATACCATAGGGATTAAAAAAATTGGAGATGTATACAAAGGTTTTATCATCAAATCCGGAGCTGAAAACTGGAAACCGAATGACTTAAAACTGATTTTCAGTGCCGACAGGTCCAAAGGAACTTTCTATGTAAGGAATAAATCCGGCCTGGAGATAAAGAGCATACGTTTGGTGGGAAAAAACTATCTTGAAATCAATGAGTTTACCCTGAAAAGAGTTTCCCCTGCATTTGAAAAGGAAGAAGGAATTGAAACACACTATGAAGCAATAAAGGCTCAAAAACCTTTTCTGAAACCACTTAACAAAACAACATTGCTTTTGAGGATTCCTTCATTCAACGGCGCTTTGAAAAAAGATATAGACAGCGTAATTACAGCCAACAAATCTAAAATCGAAAGTACGGAAAATCTTATTATTGATATCAGATATAACGGAGGCGGCAGCGATAACAGTTTTGCTAAAATTATTCCCTATCTCTATACCAATCCTGTCAGAAATGTCAGAACGCAGTTTTATTCTACAAAACTGAATAATCAGAGAATGCTGGATCTTTATGAAAATTACCAGAAATACGGAATACCGGAAGACGAAAGAGAATATCTGAAAAAAGCGTATGATAAACTCAGCCAGAATCTGGGTAAGTATGTAAGTTTACAGGATGATGGAAGTACTGTAGGAATCAATAAGATGGATAAAATTTCTCCTTACCCTAAAAATGTAGGAATTATCATCAATAATGGAAATGGTAGTACTGCAGAAGAGTTTTTACTCGTTGCCAGACAAAGTAAAAAGGTAAAACTCTTTGGAACAACTACTGCCGGAGTGCTGGATATTTCCAATATGTATTTTGTAAATTCACCCTGCAACGAATTTAAACTGGGATATTCGCTCTCCAAAAGTTTCCGTATTCCGGATATGGCCATTGATGGAAAAGGCATTCAGCCTGACTATTTCATTGATCAGTCCATCCCAGATTATCAATGGATTGATTATGTAAACAATGTTTTGAATGAAAAATAAAATAATGAGCTGTTTTCAAATGGAGACAGCTTTTTTTGATGTTTTTCCGTAAAACAATCAGTTTTTACTTAATAAAAAATACCATATTATTAAAATTGGTTAAGTTTTTGAAGCGTATTTTTGTAAACCAGTCACACCATTGAAATTAATCACATTTACTAAAAAAGGAATTTACTGCCCGCAAGGGAAATTTTATATTGATCCCTGGAGACCCGTGGATATGGCGGTTATTACCCATGGCCACGCCGATCATGCCCGTTGGGGAATGAAAAAATACCTTTGTCATCATTTTACAAAACCTATTTTGTACCAAAGAATAGGACCGGATATCGAATGCCAGGGCGTGGAATATGGAGAAGTTATTACCATTAACGGAGTAAAACTTTCGCTTCATCCTGCAGGGCATATCATTGGTTCTGCACAGATAAGGCTTGAATATAAAGGATATGTAACCGTAATTTCAGGAGATTATAAAGTTCAGAATGATGGATTGAGCACTCCTTTTGAGCTGGTAAGATGTAATGAATTTGTGACAGAAAGTACTTTTGGGCTTCCCATCTACAACTGGCTGGAAGTTCCGGATTTAAATAATAAATTTCAGAATTGGGTACTGAAGAATAAAGAAAATAACAAAACCTCTGTTTTCATTGGATATTCTCTTGGAAAAGCCCAGCGTATTATGAAAGCCGTGGAAGAACTGGGAAAAATATACGTTCACTATTCCATCGGAAAACTGAATGAAGCCTTTGAAGCAGTGGGAATTGATCTTCCTGAATATACCATTGCAGATTTCAGGGAACGTCCGAAAGAAGTGGAACACGAAATTGTGATTGTTCCGCCTGCTTTACTAGACAGCAACGTAATTAAAAAGATTCCGGATCCGGCTACTGCAATATGCTCCGGCTGGATGCAGGTTCGCGGTGCCAGAAGATGGCGCAGTGCGGACGCAGGATTTGCGATGAGTGATCATGCAGACTGGAAAGGATTGTTACAGACTGTGAAAGCAACAGAAGCAGAGCTTGTACACGTAACGCACGGACAAACCGAAGTTTTTTCAAAATATCTGAACGAAATCGGAATCCAATCTGATGTGGTCGAAACATTATATGGTGAGGATGAAGAAGAATCTGAAAAAGAAACCCTTGAAACCCCGGAATCATGAGACATTTTGCAGAACTTATCAACGCTTTGGAAACCACCAATAAGACCAACGCTAAAATTGATGCCATCATCGATTATCTGGAACGTGCTCCTGATGAAGACAAAGTATGGTTTATCGCCTTATTTACCGGGAAAAGGCCCAAAAGAAATGTCAATACCAATTACATGAAAGATTGGGCACTGGAAATTACCCGGCTTCCTTACTGGCTGTTTCAGGAATCTTACTCTTCTGTTGGCGATTTGGGAGAAACATTATCCTTAATACTGCCTCCTCCCAAGGAAAAAATAGAACGTACTTTATCAGAATGGATGAATGATATCGTAAGTTTAAAAGGCAGGACAGATGCAGAAAAAAAAGAATTTGTACTGCAGTCTTGGAATGGCCTGGATTATACCGAACGTCTGATTTTCAATAAATTAATTGGCGGGAGCTTCAGAATCGGAGTATCAGACAAAACGTTGATCAATGCCCTGACCAGGTTTTCCGGCCAGGAACCGAGTGCCCTGATGCACAGCTTAATGGGAAAATGGCTGCCGGATGAAGTTTCCTTCAGAGAACTTATTGATGCGGAAAATGTGAATCCTGACAATTCAAAACCCTATCCTTTCTGCCTTGCCTATCCTCTGGAAAAACCGGCTGAAGAATTGGGAAATCCCGACGAATGGCTGGTAGAATACAAATGGGACGGAATCCGCGGACAAATCATCAGGAGAAATGACGAAGTTTTCATCTGGTCAAGAGGTGAAGAACTTGTTACAGAACAATTTCCTGAAATCACAGAAGTCATAAAAGCCATGAAAGGTAATTTTGTACTGGATGGAGAAATACTTGCGGTAAAGGAGGGTAAGGTTTTAAATTTTAATGAATTACAGAAAAGATTAAACAGAAAAACTTTAACAAAAAAAATGCTCTCGGAAATTCCGATTGAAGTTTTTGTCTATGATTTATTGGAACTTGAAAATAACGACCTGAGAGAAAAGCCTATTTCCGCAAGAAGAGCTCTTCTTGAAGAGTTATTATGGAATGAAAAGCCCAAAAATATCAGTATTTCAAAAAGTCTGGATTTTGAGAAATGGGAAGAACTGGATGCTCTTCGTGAAAATTCAAGGGAAATAAACAGTGAAGGACTGATGCTGAAACAAAAAAATTCTCCCTATCATTCCGGACGGAAAAAAGGCGACTGGTGGAAGTGGAAAATCAATCCGCTAACCATTGATGCGGTCCTGATTTATGCTCAGAAAGGAAGCGGCAGGCGGAGTGCTTACTACACCGATTATACTTTTGCCGTGAAAAACGGTGATACATTGGTAACTATTGCTAAAGCCTATTCCGGATTAACAGACAAGGAAATCATGGAGGTGAGCCGGTTTGTAACCAAAAATGCCATTGAAAAATTTGGTCCTGTAAGAACCGTAAAAGCAGAACTGGTCTTTGAAATTGCTTTTGAAGGCATAGGATTCAGCAACCGTCATAAAAGTGGTGTCGCCCTCCGATTTCCAAGAATTGTAAGATGGCGGAAAGATAAAACGGTAGACGAGATTGATGATTTGGAAGAAATTAAAAAATTAATACAATAGTATTTTAATCAAATATAAATTGGCAGCTTTTGAACATACCACCGGATTAAAGATCATCCAGCAATGGATGACCGATAAAGGTATTGCCCCTTTTAAATTTCAGCTGGAAACCTGGAAGAAATTTGGAAACGGATACAGCGGAATGGTCGTAGCTCCCACCGGTTTTGGGAAGACTTTTTCCGTGTTTTTAGCCTTGGTTTCAGACTTTCTCAATCATCCTGAACAATATAAAAAAGGATTGAAAATGATCTGGATAACACCCCTTCGTTCTCTTTCCAAAGATATTGCAAAAGCAATGCAGGAAGCTATTGATGAAATCGGACTCGATTGGACGGTAGGTGTAAGAAACGGAGATACCGATCCCAAAGTAAGACAGCAGCAGGTGAAGAAAATGCCGGAAATTCTTGTGGTAACCCCTGAAAGTCTTCATTTGCTTCTCGCTCAGAAAAATAATGAACGTTTTTTCACCGAAATGAAATGCGTGGCTGTGGATGAATGGCATGAGCTATTAGGTTCAAAACGTGGTGTGATGGTAGAACTCGGTATTTCACAGCTTAGAAAATATACCCCAAAAATGAAGATCTGGGGAATTACGGCAACGATCGGAAATCTGGATGAAGCCATGGACGTGCTTATTCCCTATGATATTAAAAAGACAAAAATAACCGCCAAAGAGCACAAAAAGATAGATATTATCCCGGTTTTCCCCAATGAAATTGAAATATTGCCATGGGCCGGGCACCTTGGCAATAAGCTCGCCGATAAAGTGGTTCCCATTATTCTGGATTCAAAATCTACCATTGTTTTTACGAACACCAGAAGCCAGAGTGAAATGTGGTATCAGTTATTGTTGGATGCACATCCGGATTTTGCGGGACAGATTGCCATTCATCACAGTTCTATTGATGCTCATTTAAGAATCTGGATTGAGGAAAACTTAAGTTCAGGAAAGTTAAAAGCTGTTGTCTCCACATCATCCCTCGATCTGGGTATTGATTTTAAGCCTGTAGACACCGTTATTCAGGTTGGATCTGCCAAAGGAGTTGCCCGTTTCCTTCAAAGAGCAGGACGCAGCGGCCACTCCCCTTTTGAAACTTCAAAAATTTATTGCGTTCCGACCCATTCTTTAGAACTGATTGAAGTTTCAGCGTTAAAAGAAGCCGTAAAGCAGAAAGTCGTTGAGCCACGGGAACCCCAGGTCCTGTGTTTCGATGTTTTGGTTCAGTTTCTTATGACATTGGCTGTTGGAGATGGCTTTTATCCTGATGAACTCTATGGAAGAATCAAAAAAGTGTATGCTTTTCAGGAAATGCTGGATGAGGAATGGAAAAGCATTCTCGAATTCCTGACCATTGGCGGCAGTGTATTAAAAAACTATGAAGAATTCCACAAGATCGTCATTATGGAAGACGGTCTGTATAAAGTCACTTCAAGGAAAATTGCAATGCTTCACCGGATGAATATGGGCGTGATTGTAAGTGATGCCATGCTGAAAGTGAAATTTATTTCCGGAGGCTATATTGGAATGATTGAGGAATATTTTATTTCAAAACTTAAAAAAGAAGAAAAATTTATTCTGGCCGGAAGAACCCTCGAGGTCGCCATGATTAAAGATATGACAGTCTACGTAAGAGCCGCTAAAGGAAGAGCTTTAGTCCCAAGTTATCTTGGCGGAAGGCTGCCGCTAAGTTCCAATCTGGGTCATTTTTTAAGAGAAAAACTCTCCCATGCATTAAGTCCGAAAGCTTCTGAAAAAGAACTGAAGTTTCTGCATCCGTTACTGATCAATCAGGAAACCAATTCCCATATTCCCAAAGAAGATGAATTTCTGGTGGAAATGATCAAGAACCGTGAAGGTTACCATTTGTTCATGTATCCTTTTGAAGGGCGTCTTGTGCATGAAGTCATGGCTGCTCTGATTGCCTATCGTATCTCAAAGCTCGCTCCTATTTCCTTTTCCATGGCCATGAATGATTATGGATTTGAGCTGTTCAGCGATAAGGAAATCCCTTTAAATGAGGATAATCTACAGCAGATTTTAACCAGAGAAAACCTGATGAATGATGTCATTGCAAGCATCAATTCTGCGGAAATGGCAAGAAGGAAGTTCCGTGATATTGCCGTGATTTCAGGAATGGTCATTCAAAATTATGCCGGACAGCAGCGCTCCAACAAATCGCTGCAAAGTTCTGCAGGATTAATTTTTAAAGTACTGGAGGATCATGATTCCAATCATTTTTTAATAAAGCAGGCGTATACAGAAGTTTTTAATATGCAGCTTCAGGAACAAAGGCTTGTAGAGGCTTTTAAAAGAATTGAAAAATCGGAAATTATTTTAAAACATTCCCGTTCCTTTACACCACTGAGTTTTCCGATTAAAGTAGACAGCTTAAGACAAACGCTGTCCAGCGAAGGTCTGGATGCGAGAATTAAAAGAATGTTGAAACTGTCTGATATAAGTGATATTTCATAAATGAATTCCTAAGTTCCTTCAATTTTAATCCTATTCTTAGCCTAATATTCTATGTTAATTTTCTTGATAAGATTAAATAATCATCGTAACTTAGAATATATCTTATAGAAGTTTAATACAATTTAGAATGGAGAAGTTGTTCCTGGTCCGTCACTGACAGTCACTCTGGAATCTTGAAAACAGATTTACAGGCTGGAAAGATATCGATATAACAGAAGTGGGTATCGAAGAAGCAAAAAAAGCAGGTATTGCCTTGAAAGGAGAAAGAATTGATATCGCTTTTACTTCTGCACTCATCAGAGCACAGCATACCCTCTCTATCATTTTGGATGTCATTGGAAATCCTGATATTCCTGTCATTCAAGATAAAGCACTCAACGAACGCTGTTATGGAAACCTTGAAGGATTAAATAAAGCAGACACAGCGCTGAAATATGGAGCTGAGCAGGTTCACATCTGGCGCAGGTCTTATGATGTAGTTCCTCCCGGCGGAGAAAGTCTTAAAGATACTTATAACAGAGTGATCCCTTATTTTGAAAGAGAGATACAGCCGTTATTGAAACAAGGCAAAAATGTATTAATTGTGGCCCACGGAAATAGTCTTCGTGCCTTAATTATGTATCTGGAGCATCTTTCTCCCGAAGAGATCTTAGAAAGAGAGATTGCTACCGGTTTTCCTCTGACCTATATTTTTGATGAAAAATTTCACGTCAGCCGGAAAGTTAGTTGATCCGGTTTAAATAGCTTACCTTTAAACCTTCAATTTTTCAATCTATCAAGTGTTTATAGCAACTAAAAATATTTCCATTCAAAACGAAACTTTCATTCTGACCAATCAGCGGGCGGCATTCTGGCAAAAAGAAAAAGCGTTGATTCTTTCCGATCTTCACATCGGAAAGACCGCTCATTTCCGAAAAAACGGCATTGCACTGGCCAATCATATTATGAAAAGTGATCTGGAAAGATTATCCGCTCTGATTGAATATTTTCAGCCGGAAAAGTTTGTGGTGGTCGGAGATTTGCTTCATGCCGGAGACAATTCTGATGTGGATGAATTCTGTATATGGAAAAATCAATATCCTGATATTCAGTTTTATCTTATTGAAGGAAACCATGACCGGATTTCAAAAACGCTGGAAAAAAAGTTATGTTTTAATCATAAAGCTGAATGGCTGGAAATAAATGATATTACGTTCATTCATGATTTTGATTCATCCAGATCCGGATTTCAGATTACCGGACATATCCATCCGGGAATTGTACTGAATTCTGCAGTAAAGAATATCAGGCTTCCCTGTTTTGCTTTAAGCAGCAATCAGTTATTACTGCCTGCATTCAGTGAATTCACAGGGCTGGACACGAAAAATCTGCCTAAGAAAAGTACATTTTTTGTGTTTACGGATGCGGATATTTATGAGATTTAATTTTTTTTATTATCTAAAAATACCCATGTCAAGGTTTCAAACCTTGACATGGGTAAAAAACTATATATTTTTCTTGCTTAAACGGATACTGTAGATGGTTATTAAAACCGTAACCAACAGGAACAAAGCTCCTATCCATGGTGTACTTGCCAGTCCTAAAGAGGATGTTACAATCATTCCACCTGCATAGGATCCGATGGCAATACCAATATTAAAAGCAGCAATATTAATCCCCGAAGCAACGTCTTCAGTTCCGGGCAGTTCTTTTTCTGCAATCTGGACTACCAACAGCTGAAGTCCGGGAACCGAAGCAAATGATAATGCTCCCAGAAGAAAAAGTGTAATGATACTGAAAACAGGGCTATTTACGGTGAAATAAAATGCCAGCAATACGAGTCCTTGTACAGCAAACATCCATAAAAGGGCATTCAGAGGATTTTTATTGGCTACTTTTCCTCCAATCAGGTTTCCCAGGGCAATGGCAATTCCATAAATCAAAAGAATAAAAGTGACTGTGGATTCCTGAAACCCTGTAATTTTCTGTAAAATAGGTGACAGATACGTAAATACCACAAACGTACCTCCATATCCCATTGCGGTCATTAAAAAAGCAAAAATCAGACGTCTGTTGCCCAGTACTTTAAACTGGCTTTTTAAAGAAGCTGTTTTTCCATTCTTAAGATTTTTAGGCACCAATAATAAACTGGCGATCAATCCGATAACTCCAAGGATCGAAACGCCGATGAAAGTTGCTCTCCATCCGAAATGCTGACCTATAAATGTTCCCAGCGGAACTCCCGTTACTATGGCGAGTGTAAGCCCGGCAAACATGATGGAAATTGCGGTAGCTCTTTTCTCTTCAGGAACCAGTGAAGCTGCAATGGTAGAACCTATAGAAAAATAAACCCCATGGGCCAATCCTGTAAGTATTCTGGCCAGCACTAAAGTTATAAAGCTGGGAGCAATAGAAGCCAGCCCGTTTCCAATAACGAATAGCAGCATGATCGATACCAGCAGCATCTTACGCGGCATTTTCCCTGTGAGAGCTGTTAAGATGGGTGCTCCGATAGCTACTCCTATCGCATAAAGACTTACCAGAAGCCCTGCTGAAGGAATGGTAATTCCAAGGTCTGAAGCTACTGTGGGAAGAAGTCCTACAATGACAAATTCCGTAGTTCCTATTCCGAAGGCACTTATTGTTAATGCCCATAAAGCAGCAGGAAGACCTCTTTTGGCTGTCTGTGCTTCAGTATTGATCTGTATTTCTTTTTGAAAATTCATTGTCTTGTAATTTTGTTGATATTGACAAGGCAAATTTCCGATGAATATTTGTATTATAAAAATTATTTAAATTCTATCAAAGTATCAGAATAATGATAGTTTTATTTTCCCTGTAAAATTTGTTTCTTTGCAACAATAATCAGCAGTTTTAATGAAGAAATCAGAAGCAACCCGTCTTACTATTCTCCAGAAAGCGTTCGAATTGATCTATGTGAAAGGTTTTCAGACTACAAGCATTGATGAAATTATTGCAACGACTCAGGTGACGAAAGGTGCTTTCTATTATCATTTTAAAACCAAAGATGAAATGGGGCTGGCTATTATCACAGATCTGATGAAACCCAACTTCAGAAAAACTTTCATTAACACTCTTCACAACAATCCGGATCCTTTAAAAAGCATTTATGATATCATGCACCATCTTTTGATGGAAAATGATTTTTTAAAAGTGGAATACGGCTGCCCTACTTCTAATTTTGTGCAGCAAATGGCTCCATGGCATAACGCCTTTACCCAGGCTCTTCACGAACTGTCAAAAGAATGGGAACTGGCGCTTGCAGAAAGTATCGAAAGAGGTAAAAGTGCCGGATTAATCAAAAAAGAAGTAAGTGCAAAAGAAGTGAGTGTTTTTGTGATTTCAGGGTATTGGGGAGTAAGAAATCTGGGCAAACTTGAAAACTCAAAAGAAGTATATCTCACTTATTTAAAAGGGCTTAAGTCTTATTTTAAAAGCCTTCAGTAATTTTTTTATTAAAAAACATACTAATTGGTATGTTTTTGTTTTACCTTTGCTCTGTTCAAAAAATAACCCATGTATCAAACCCTGACTTTTTTACATTCCCAAACCCGTTGGCTGGTTTTAATAAGTTTAATCTACGCAATTTTCCGGGCTTTTAAAGGATATTTCTCAGACCGTAAATTTACAGCAGCCGACAATTCTGTGAGACACTGGACGGCTACAATTGCTCATATCCAACTGATTATAGGAATGATTTTTTATCTCAAAAGCCCTGTGATTCAATACTTCTGGAAACATTTTAATGAAGCTAAAGATTCATTTGAACATCTGTTTTTCGGGTTAATCCATATCGTACTGATGATTACAGCGATTGTCATTATCACAATTGGCTCAGCGCTGGCTAAAAGAAAGCTTTCAGATAAAGAAAAATTCAAAACGATGGGGATCTGGTTTTCTATAGCATTGGCTATTATTTTCATTGCCATCCCCTGGCCATTTTCTCCTTTTGCAAACAGACCTTATTTCAGATAATTATGATTCATTTATTTAAAACAAAGATTGGCCGGCTGAGAGTTCTGGCGATCCTGGAAGGAATTTCATTACTAAGTTTGGTATTTATTGCTGTTCCGGTGAAATACTGGATGGGAAATCCCTTGTTTGTAAGGCTTATCGGCCCTGTTCATGGAACATTATTCCTGCTTTTCCTGTTCAACACATTGAGTGTAGGTGTAGAACAAAACTGGAAATGTAAAGAAATAACCTGGAAGGTAATTCTTGCCTGTTTTATTCCATTCGGGACATTTTATATTGACAAAAAAATACTGAGCAAGCTATGAAAAGTATTCTCCTCATTTTGGGTGCAGTTTTTATTCTGTACATTGTGTATAGGGTTTACCGGATGCAGACCTTGGACAATGGATTGCCCGAACTCATCAGAAAAGGAGCTGTTATTCTTGATGTAAGAACTGAAAAAGAATACCAGACAGGGCATATAGAAGGTTCCATTAATATTTCTTTAGGGACAATCAGAGAACGGTATGGAGAACTGGATCCTGAAAAAACGTATATAACAGTATGTTCACACGGACTTCGAAGTGTAAAAGTTGAAACTATTCTGAAAGAAAAAGGATTTAAACGTGTATACAACGGAGGCGCATGGAGTGATCTTCAGACAACATTAAGTAAGAAACAATAATCTTTCGATCATTATTTTAAGGAGAGATTAACTTTGAACCGAATTTTATAAATAAATTAAGCTTAGGTACCACATTTTATTTCTTTTTGGTCGGGTATTTGAAAGACTTAAGCAAATTATTCATCATTCTGTTGAATAAATTTCTTTTAATTTACATTAATCACTTAAAATATTTAATATGTCAACAGAAAACCTTACCCACCTTGAAGCGATCAAAAAGATCAAAGAACTCTCGGAAAGTGCGAGAATATGCATGTTCTGTACAGAACTGGAAACCGTTCCTGTGAATTCAAGACCAATGACCCTTCAGGAAACAGACGACAGCGGAAATTTGTGGTTTATCAGCAGTGGATCCAGCAATAAGAATTTTGAAATCAAAGAAGACCGTAGAGTACAGTTATTTTTTATGAACAACAGCGACTCCCAGTATCTTTCGGTGTATGGAGAAGCTTCTGTTTATAAGGACAAAGCAACCATAGAAGATAAATGGTCTCCCATGGCTAAGGCCTGGTTTGATGGTAAAGACGATCCCAATGTTACGATTATCCGTGTGGAACCTAAAGAAACCTATTACTGGGATACTAAAGCAGGAAAACTGGTAAGTCTGTTTAGTTTTGTTGCGGCCGCAATCACAGGAAACAAAACCGATAATTCGGATGGTGTAGAAGGAAATGCAACGATTTAAAAAGCTCTGAATAAGCAATACATTTTCCCACAGATTTTACAGCGGGAAAACAAAAAACGGCTCAAGAAATTGAGCCGTTTATATTACAAAATTAATACTGTTAATTTTTCACCTCTTCCATAGAAGCTCCAAAATTAATATGAAGCACATTGCCGTTAGGGGTCACTAAAGCAGGCACAGATTTTACGCCAGCTTTTTCCGCGTCCTCAATTTTGCTTCTGTCATTACCCAAATGGATAATTTCTACATTTTCCAAACCTATAAGGTTAACGATATCATGCTCAGCACTGATACATACAGGGCATCCTGCGTGGTAAAAAATGGATTTTTTCATAAGATTATACTGGATTGATAAGGGTTTTCATAATATTTTTTAATTCTTCGGTTTCTTTTTCGTGAAGCGGTTTCAGAGGGCTTCTCAGATTTCCGCCATCTTCACCCAGAATATTCAGACCTGATTTCACTGCTCTCGGCAATCCTTTGTTTACAATAAATTTTAAAAGATCAAACTGCTGATAGAAAATCGTTTTTGCTTTTTCAAGATCACCTTCTTCCACCGCATTATAGAGGCTGATATTCAGTTCCGGAATAAGATTAGGAGCTGCCGTACACCAGCCTCTTGCTCCCGCAGAAAATGCCGCCAGAGCCAAAGGATTGGAACCGTTGTAGAAGGCAACGTCTTCTCCCAGTTCTCTTCTCAGATAATGCATTCTCTGAACATCTCCTGTACTTTCTTTAATCATCGTTACATTGGGAATTTCAAGCAGCCTTTTCAGCAAAGCCGGAGACATATCTACTCCACTGGTTGCCGGATTATTGTATGCCATAATCGGAATCGATATTTTGCTTGCTACGGCATCATAATGCGTTACAATTTCATCATCGGTAAGTTTCCAGTAGCTCATAGGAATGATCATCACCGCATCGGCTCCTGCTTTTTCAGCGAACTGAGCATGATGGATGGTTTTCTCCGTGGTAAGGTTGGATACACCTACAAGCGTTGGAATTCTGCCTTTTACCTGCTGTAAAGTAGCTTCCGTAACTTCTTCTTTTTCTTCGTCAGATAAATAAGGCATTACCCCTGTGCTTCCCAATGGAGCAATGCCGTGGCTTCCGGAAGTGATCAGTCTTTCTACCAGGTGTTTAAAAAGAGGAATATCTACTTTTTCATTTGGGTCAAAAGGTGTTATGGGATAAGCAATTATCCCTTTGAATGGAACATTTTTCATGTTTGCTGATTTAAAATTTGAAAATAATTTTAACCATTAAGAAATATTGAGCATAGTTTCGCTTTGAAAGGAAAAATCATATCCGATATCAATAATTAACATACAAAATTCTTAATGGCTTAAAGCTCTGGTATTAAAGGTCTCTGCCTTCTTCCTCTCTTAAAGCAACTCCTAAGTTCTGCAGCTGAGGCGCATTTTCGCAGGCAATGTATTTGGCAGGTTCCGTATCGCTGAGATTCTGGTGTTTATGCCATGCCCATGAAGGAATATATACCGCATCTCCGGCTTCCCAATATACTCTTTCATCTTCTACTTCTGTCCATCCTTTCCCTTCAATGACAAATAAAACGGTTTCATAGGTGTGGCGGTGTCTGTTGGTTTGTTGTCCGGGGGTAAGCCCGCCAATCGTCATGCTTACATTTTTACTCGGAAGATCTACAAAAAAAACCGGGTGTTTTCTTTCTGTTGAAAACTGATTGTGTTCTCCTGCATTTTCTACATTTTTATGAATCAAATGACTCGGTTTTACATACTTTGGTCTTGCAAAGGTTTCGTGAAAGTCTTTAGAACTGAATTGTTTCTTGTCCATGATTTTAAATTATTAGGGTTTTGTGCTTTATTGCATGACAAAATTATTCTATCTTTGGACTGTTTAAATGATTCAGTTTTTATATAAATAGATAGTCCAGATGTTACGCCCTTGGAAATTAGAATTAGAAATTGATAAAAAGCTTGAAAAAGCAGTTTATCTACAGATTGCGGATATGATCATCTCTGATATACGGTCAGGAAGGTTAAAAACGGGAGATGCACTTCCGGGAAGCAGGAATCTTGCCCAGACCTTGAAAATTAACAGGAATACTGTTGTAGAAGCCTATCAGGTACTGATCAATGAAGAATGGGTAATTTCCAGAGAAAGGAAAGGGATTTTCGTATCGGAAAGACTCCCGGCTTTGCATGAAAAGAATGCAGAGGCATTACATAACCCATCTCATCAGCAGGTAATGTCTAATGGAATTGTAATCAATTTCGATGATGGACATCCCGACAGTAAAATTGCCCCTGTGACAGAGCTGGCCAGAGCCTACAGACAAATTTTCGGCATCAAAGCCAAGTGGCAGATGATGGGATATGGAAATGAACACGGTGACACAGAATTCAGAAAAATGATCTCACAGATGCTCAACCATCAGCGTGGAATGCATATTCATGAAAATGAAATTTCCATTACAAGAGGCAGCCAGATGGGAATGTTCCTTACCGCTCAGACACTTTTAAAATCCGGAGACATTGTTATTGTGGAAGATCCGGGGTATCAGCCTGCATGGCAGGCATTTGAGTATGCAGGAGCAAAGCTTTTGTCGGTCCCTGTAGATCAGGAAGGAATCCATATGGAGACTGTTGAAAAGCTTTTAAAGCAACATCAGAATATTAAAGCCCTGTATATTACTCCTCACAGACAATACCCTACTACAGTTACTTTGAGTCTGGCAAGACGATTACAATTAATTGAGCTGTCCAACCAATACAATATAACCATTATTGAAGATGATTATGATAATGAGTTTCACTTCGGATACCGTCCTATTCTCCCCATTTCAAGCTTTCCCGAACTGCACAATTATGTGTACATCGGAACTTTAAGCAAGGTGGTAGCTCCGGCTTTAAGGATCGGTTATCTGGCCACTAAAAATCAGGAATTATTAAAAAGAATTGGTGATCTGAGAAAAATTATTGATGTACATGGAGATGTTATCATGGAACAGGCAGTTCTCCAGCTGATTAAAGAAGGAGCCATAAAAAAGCACATCAGAAAGGCAACTGTTCATTATAAAAACAAGAGAGATTTTGTCTTTGAACTGTTGACAAAATATATGAAAGATATTGCCGATTTTACATTGCCTGAAGGTGGTCTTGCCTTTTGGATTGTTCCCAAAACAAGGCTGGATTGGGATGCTGTAACAAAGCTTTTACTGGAAAAAAATATTAAGATTATTCATCCTAAACAATACAGTAAAAGCCAGGCAAACGGATTCCGGTTAAGCTACGGAGCACTTTCTGAAGAGCAGCTGGAGCAAAGTATCCCTGTTATCGCAGAGATTATCTCGGGTTTTTAACTTCAAAAAATCAAATATTTTTTAAACTTATGTGAACTTCTCTGCAGCTATCTGTTACTTAAGTCAACTTAAGTGTTTTAACTTTTGTGGTTAAAGAAGTATTTTCTCCCACAGATTTCGCAGATTTACACGGATTTTTCTGTGTACTTTTTTAAGCTAACTTAAGTGTTTTTAAACATTTGTGATTTTGTTGTTTAGACTGGAAAATTATTCTACTTCAAAAACCGCCTGAATCTCTACAGAAGAGCCCACAGGAATGGAAGAAGCTCCCAAGGTAGCTCTGGCATGTTTTCCTTTTTCCCCGAAGATTTCAACAGCCAGATCAGAAGCCACATTCATCAGATCAGCATGTTTTGTATAATCATCTTTTGTATTGAAAATTCCCGTAAGCTGCACGCATTGTTTTACTCTGCTCAAATCTCCTCCCACAGCTTCATTTAACACTGAAATCACATTCAGCATGGTTACTTTTACAGCGTCTTTTACCTGCTGCTCATTCACTTCAACACCTAATTTACCCGGATTGAAAATTTTACCGTCTTTTAAAGCAACCTGATTGATAAATACAAGATTTCCGGAACGGACGAACGGCTGATAATTTCCCGCCGGCTTTGGAACCTGTGGAAGAATAATGTTTTTCTGTTTTAATATTTCACTGAAATTCTGATGACTTTCCGTAACAGCCAGCGTTTTTTTAGAATGCGTATCTTTTAATGCCAATGCTATTTTTGCAAAATTTCTTCCCTGAATTTCAGCCATATTCCGCTCTCCTTTCGTAGGTCTTTCCACATCTTTTAAAGAAGCCATGCTGGTAATTCCCAAAACAGTATTTCCTTGCGGAATGGCTTTGTTCAGTTCTTCTGTTCCACGTATTCCATTAGACACAAGAACCATTCCGTGGACGGCTAGGCTGTTCCAGAACGCCTGAAGAGCGAGCTCCTTTCCTGCTCCGCTTCCGGCAGACATAAAAACAGTAGCCGGAACTCCTTCCAACGCATGATTGGTCCAGAGCTGAACAGTTCCGGATAAAAATTCACTCATTCCTGTGCTGATATTTCCGAAATAAACCGGGGAACCAAAAGCGATTCCGTCATAATGGATCAACTCATCTGGTGTCGCAACAGAAAGATTTTTCAGGTTTGGATTTTGTGATGCTTTGACAAGTTTTATATGGGAAACTGCGTTATTTTTACTTTCAATTCCTTTGGCGAGTTCCTTAGCCAGTTCGTAGGTTCCGCCATTGTCCGAATGAATTAGAACTAATATGTTAGCTTTATTTTGTGCCATGATGCGGGTGGTATTTGATAATAAAATTAAGATAAAAAAAAGACATAGTTTTTTCATTCTGAATAAGATATAGGTTTTTTTATGTGTTAAATCCTGTAACCATGACAGTGACAGTACAAAATTACTATTGTCGTTTTTATTAAATTTGCCAAAATATACATTCAAAACGACAAAATGAAATGCGGACTGATTGAAAAAACGGAAAGCCACTTTGTAGATTCTATCAAAAAGGAAGCCTATGTATGGTGTGAAAAAAACTGGAAACATGATGATTATGAGCACAAGCACAGCCGGGCTCAGCTCACTTTTGTGGAAGAAGGCTACCAGTATTTTCATATCGACCAGAAAATTTATCTCGTCCCCCAGCATCATGTCATCTGGATTCCTTCGGAAAAAGCCCATAAGATCACTTCTGAGGCTCAAACAGTAAATCTGATGGTATTCCTGTTCAGATCGGTTTTTGAAGATGAATTTTACCGGCATGTTCAGGTATTTGCTGTTCCTGCTGTTTTAAAGGAAATGCTTTTATATGCCTCAAAATGGAACCAGTTATTGGATGAAAATGAAGAACAGGACCTGTTTTTTAAAGCTATTTTAAAAAGCCTTCCCAATTTCTGCAAAGAAAGCAGCAGTCTGCAGATTCCCGTTCCTACGGATACAAGACTGATTCCTGTATGCAATGAAATTAATTCCAATTTTAAATATAATCCGGACATGGATGCTCTTGCCGAAAAAGCACAAATGTCTGTGAGGAGCCTCCAGAGAATTTTTAAAAATGAAATGGGAATTACGATACAGAAATACCTTCAGCTGACAAGGATTATAAAAAGTATTGAACTGATAGATACCAGACAGTACACGTTGAGTGAAGTAGCCTATAAAGTGGGCTATCAGAGTTTATCAGCTTTTACATCATCGTATTTTGCCATTATGCAGAAAAAGCCGAAAGTGAATAAAAATCAAGGCGTTTCGTCATGAGGCATATCAACGGGTTTTGATTCCGGAGAACCTTTTTCGCGAAGCCATATAGAGAGAAGAACCAGGGAAGCAACCGCCAGGAATTCACTCTGCCAGTTTTGAAAAGACTCAAACCAGAATCTTGATTCTGAAATGTATTGAATGGCCGTTTCAGCAGGTTTACCTTTCATCATTTGTTCATCATTAAAATCCCTGAGACTGCCATAGAAATGCAAAATGAAACTCGCCAGAAAAAGGAGAGCAAAAGCAATTGATAAAGAATGTTTGTAGAGTTTCAGCCATATTCCGCCTTTTTTTACAGGCCATGGCGCTTTGGGATGTGGTACAGGTTCTTTGTCAACATCTTCCTCTTCTGTCATAGATTTTGATTCACTGGAGCCTTTTTGCCTCAGAGAAATCGTTAATAAAACATACAGCATCATCTGGAGAAATTCGCTTTCCCAGTTTTCAAAAGTAGCCTGTATAAAATGACCGCTATGAATGTATTCACCGATCTTTAAAACAGGCTGGCCGTTTTCAATGAGTTCTTTATTTTCTGTTTTCCAGCCCATAAAAAATTGTCCTGCAAGAAAAATAATCATCAGAGTAATCAGAACAATACTTAAGCTGTTGCGATACAGGAAACTGGTGCGTGACATAGTTCTGAGTTTAAGGGTTAGAGTTCAATATTTAAAGTTTAAGGTTTAAAGTTTAAGGTTTAAAGTTTGGAGTTTATGAATCACGTTTTTGATAAGGGAATACCTTCTGGAGGTTCTTTGTGGTGGGTCCGGTAAGGATTTTTCCGTTGACATTAAACCGGGAACCGTGACATGGGCAATCCCAGCTCAACTCCGCACTGTTCCACCGGACTTCACATCCTGCGTGTGGACAGGTACTTCTGAGCAGATGTAAAGTGCCGTCATTTTCTTTGTAAAGAGCATAAGATTCTGATTCATATTTGATCACTTTCGCTTCACCTTCACCGACTTCTGAAAAAGAATCAATTTTCTCGGTTAAAATCTTATCTTTTATAAAATCAAAGGCCATAGTTGCCGTTTCTTTTACAAAATCTGAAAATCCTGCAACAGGTTTGATCCTGGAAGGATTGAACAGGTCTCCATATTTACTTTTTCCTGTCAGGATAAGGTCATGCAGGATCTGTGACGAAAGTGTTCCGAAGATCATTCCGTTTCCTCTGAAGCCTGTTGCCACAAAAATTCTTTCTTTGCTTCCGGGAAGTTTTCCTATATAGGGAAATCCGTCCACTGGCTCGTAATATTGGCTGGACCAGCTGTAATAGACTGTTTCTACCTCAAAATATTTTCTGACATAATTTTCAAGTCTTGAAAAACATTCTCCGGTATCATCAGCATGCCCTGTTTTGTGATCTTCTCCTCCTGCAATCAATAGATTTTCGCCTTCAATATTCTGAATACGGTAGTAATGATAGGGCTCGCAAAGGTCATAACCAAGCTCCCACGGGTATTTGTCATTTTTCATGGTAAAAGCCATGGCATAGCTTCTGTAGGGAGCGTTTGTAAAATGAAGAAGATTGACTCCAGGCGGAATATGGGTAGCATAGACTACATTTGAGGCCTTTATTTCCCCTTTTGAAGTTTTTAAAATTACAAAATCATTTTGCTCATCATGTTCTTCACAATGGCAGTTTTCTACAATAGAGCCGCCCAGTTTTATAAAAGCTTCGCAGAGCGCCTTACTATATTTTACCGGATGAAAATGCCCCTGCCCGGGAATAAGCACCGCTTCTCTGAATGGGATGGGAAAAGGAATTTCATTCACATAACTCATTTCATGACCTACCCTGGCTGCTCCTTCTACAATATCTTTTAACTGTTCTTCCTGTTTTTCATCCAGGGCAAAAAGGTAAGCTGACTTTCTTGTGAAATCACAGCTGATCTGATATTTCTGAATATTATCTTCAATAATGCTGATGGCATCAGTTCCGGATTGTGCATACAGTTTGGCATTATCCAGTCCAAAATCACGGATAGCCTGATTAAAGGTTGTATCAAAAAAATCGTTTAAATGGGCCGTTGTGCCGCCGGTAGTTCCAAATCCTATATTGGCTGCTTCGAGGATAACACATTTCTTTCCGGATTCCTGAAGTTTCAGCGCTGTTGAAACTCCTGTAATTCCACCTCCTACAATGGCAACATCAAATAATGAGCTGAGATCCGTTTCTGTAGAAAATTTTCTGATCTCTTCCTGCCAAATACTTTTTCTTGCACCGTCTCTGTACATCATCAGAATTTTTTATTGTTAACTTATTTGATACTCAGGGTATCACTTTCGGGCAGACCGGATTTATCGGTATTGGACGAACTGCTTTTCTGATCCCTTTTCTGGTTTTCGTCTTCATCAATATTACATCGGCAGGAAGTAAAAGCAAACAGGCTGATAACGCCTAAAATAAGTGCTGTAGTTTTCATATTTTAAATATTTTTATGTTTATACTTTTATATACTTTAGCCATTTACTATCAGCCCTCCATTGGGGTGTAGTACCTGGCCCGTAATCTGTGACGCATCATCACCTGCCAGAAACAGGAAACTGAAAGCGATTTCTTCAGGAGTAGCATTTCTCTCCAATGGAGGTTTATTGGGATTTTCTTTCTTTTCATCAAAAGTTTCTTCGGTAAGTGGTGTAGCCACTGGTCCCGGAGCAACGGCATTGATCCTGATTCCTTTGGGTTTTGCCTGCAGTGCCAGAGAACGGGTGAAGGAAACAATAGCGCCTTTTGTTGCAGAATAATCAAGGAGTTCAGGATGTCCCTGATAGGCGGAAACGGAAGTGGTATTGATAACGCAGCTTCCTTCTTTTAAATAAGGGAATACTACTTTTGTTAACAAAATCATTCCGACAATATTGGAATCAAAGGTCTGTCTGATGTTTTTCTCTTCAAGCTGCTCAATACTTTCTGCAGGAAACTGAATTCCGGCATTATTGATGAGAATATCAATTTTTCCGAATGCCGAGATCACTTCTTTTACCGTTTCTTCACAAAAATCATAATCATTGATATCTCCTTTGAAAATGAGACACTTTCTATTCAGATTCTCAATTTCCGCTTTTGTTCTTCCGGCGTCGTTGTCACTGGAATGATAAATAATGGCAATATCTGCACCTTCCAGGGCAAAAAGAAGGGCAACAGCCTTTCCTATTCCGCTGTCTGCACCGGTAATCAAAACTGTTTTATTGTCTAGTTTTCCTATCATAAGTCTTTTTATTCTTCTGTTGAAGGTTTCTGCATTTCTGCCATTCTATGAGCCGCCATACTGTCACTGGCTATATTCGCCATTGCTACAGAAAGTTTGTTTTTTAACCCTGATATTATTTTATCATCACCATTCATCAGAGCATGATAACCATCAGCAGCCACTTCTTCCGGAGATGCCAGATTATCACGGTCTTCAAGTATTTTGCTTCTGTTCATATCCGCTTTATTAAAGAAATCGGTATCGGTAGGTCCCGGTAAAAGAGCCGTCACAGTAATTCCGGAATCTTTCAGCTCTTCACGGATGGCCTCAGACCATGATAATACAAATGCTTTAGTACCGTGATATACCGAATGCCACGGGCCGGGAGCTTTGCTGGCTACAGATGCCAGATTTAAAATCTTTCCTGACCCCTCGGGCAGCCGGTCCTTTAAAAACAGTTTGGTCAATATGATGACTGAAATGATATTTAACTGAACAATGTCTACTTCCCTGTGGATATCCGTATCCTGAAATTTCCCGTACACTCCCTGCCCGGCATCATTCACTAATATTTCAGGGCTTATTCCATTCATTTTTAATTCGGAATAAAGAGAATAGACTTCTTCCTGCAAGAATAAATTTTTGGAGATGCTGATCACATTCACTCCATAATTTTTGAGTTCATCGGCTTTTCTTTTCAGCTCTTCATGATCTCTGGCCACAATAACAAGATCATATCCGTTACTGGCAAATTTCTTTGCCAGTTCGTAGCCTATACCGCTGGTAGCACCTGTAATGAGTGCATATTGATTTTTGCGTTCCATAGATTTATTTTAAGATTAAAAGCCTGTTAAGTTCACTTTTAAAACACCCCAAAATAAATTCGGTGTAATATAGCTGGGCATTCAGGGCTTGAGTTTTAGGATGTAATTCCAGTTTTTTAGTCAGGATGATCTCACCTTTGTAAGAGAATGAGAAATAGGCAAAAATTTTATACCCGGAATTGCGGATTGGTGTACAGTATCCGGTTGTGGCGATAGACCAGTCGGATTCATAAAGTTTTGCTACATTTAAAGCCATCGTCTCCGCAATATTTTCTGATACGCAATCACACTCTTCAGCCTCCTGTCTGTTAACCTTTAGCAGTTTTACTTTTTCCGGCAATGTGTAGGCTGTCAATCCTCCTTTGTAGAACATAGTAGCATTAGGCATCTGTGAAAAGGCCAGCTGCAAACATCCTGAAGTAACACTTTCCGCAATTGAAATGGTTTCATCCGTGGTCATCAGTGACTGACTTATATATTCGAGAAGATTTTTTTGAAAGTCCATACTATTAAATTTTGAGTGATTGGTTGATAATTTATTTTAAAAGCCTGTCAGCTTCCATGGGTCAAGAACGACCTTTACACATCCGTCTTCTTTTTTATCAAAAATTTCGTATCCTTTGCTTACTTCATCAAGAGATAAACGGTGGGTAATAACATCATCAAGAGTGATTTTTCCGGTCACGACATAGTCCATAAGCCGGTCTATAATAGGATGAACATTGCACTGTCCTGCTTTAAGTGTAATTCCCTTGTCAAAAATCTGTCCAAGTCTGAAATTGTCATAATTAACGGGATAAACTCCCAGAACAGAAACAATGCCACCTCTGCGTACCGCGCTCATGCATGCTTCCAGCACTTTGATAGAACCTTTTTCAAAGTTTAAAACAGCTTTTGCACGGTCTATAAAACTTCTTTCCGGTTCAAAACCTACGGCTTCAATACAAAGATCTGCACCCCGCCCGTCTGTCATATCCCTGATCTGTTCAATAGTGCTTTCAGCATCTTCCCACAAAATGGTTTCGCATCCTGTAAGCATTTTGATTCTGTCTAATCTGTATTGAAGGGTATCAATTACAATAACTTTCTTCGCGTTATGAAGAACAGCACTTTTTGTGGCCATTGTCCCTACGGGGCCTGCTCCAAAAACAGCAACAGTTTCTCCTCCTTTAAGCTCTCCCCACATCACTCCTGTGTAGCCTGTTGGGAAAATATCAGTAAGAAATAAAACCTGTTCATCACTAAGGTTTTCCGGAACTTTTCTGGGCCCAAAATTCGCGTAGGGAACTCTTACATACTGGGCCTGGCCACCGTCATATCCTCCATACAGGTCGGTATATCCGAACAGAGCTCCGCCTTTTTCTTTAAAAATACCTCCTTCCGGGCCGTAATAATCGGGGTTGCTATGTTCACATGCGGTGGGAAGATCATGCTGGCAGAAGAAACAGTTTCCACAAGCAATGGGAAAAGGAACTACTACCCTGTCGCCTGCTTTCAGGTGACTGATATTTTTCCCGGTCTCTTCTACTATACCCATAAATTCGTGTCCCATTACCATGGGCCGGGCCTGCGGAATTCCTCCTGAGTACATATGGAGATCACTGCCACAAATAGCTGTGGAGGTCACTCTCAGAATAATATCATTTTCATCCAGAATTCTGGGATCTTCTACGGTATCACAGGTAATATTACCTGGTGAATGAAAAACGGCTGCTTTCATAATGTAGATATTTAAAGTGATTGGTGTTGGTGTGAAGGGTGTTTTATGATTACGCGTTTCTCTCCTTTTCAAGATCCCAGACTCTGTGTTGGGCAATTGCCTGGATGAATTTATCTGCCGGATCTCCGTCTTCCCATGTAATGATTCCGGGATCCTCATGTTGTTTAGCTGATACGTTGGAATTGTGATAAAGTACCTCCGTATCTTTTCCAAAGTAAATTGCTTTACAGTGTTTATAAGCTTCATTGATGAAATGCAGAACCAGATGTTTGTTTTCAGCAATCATCAGTTCTTTTACAGAATCTTCTCCCGGACAGATGGCAAGGGCATCAAAACAGACACTTGCTGTAGTGCTAAGAGAATGTTTCGGAGTCAGTTCTGAACCGTCATTCAGTTTTACGGGAGCAACACTTGTTGCAATCAGTTCAACTCTGGCACCTTCTGCTTCAAGTTTTGTTTTAAGATCATTGACAACTCCTCCATCAGCGCCATTAGCCAGAATAAAGCCAATTTTACGGCTCTTAATTGTATTTTTAACCGTATTCTTCATACTTAAAGCATCGGATATCTTTGTATGAGGTTCTCTTTCTTCGCTTTGAAGGTCTATCATATTACTATCCGCCGGCAGACTTTGATTGGGCCATTCCAGTTTTTTAACTTCCACTCCTAATTTTTCTGCTACCTTCCAGGCAAGGTCTGTATCAATATAGGCAAGCTGTCCTACCAGTCTTTCTCTGATCTCAGGACGGGTTACTTTTGATAATTCAAAGATCAATGCATTCTGAAGGTGTGTTTTCTCCGGTGCAGACTGGCTGTTATAGAATAATTTTGCCTGTGAATAATGATCCACAAAACTTTTACTTCTTTCTCTGATCTTCACTCCGGAAACTCTTTCCTGCTGGGAGGTAAAGCCGCCTTCCGACATCATCGCCTGGAAAGGACATCCACCGCCTATGGAATTCGGTTCATAGCTGCTTTTTCCTTTCACGATCTGCTGTCTCATATGACCATCTCTTTGGTTGTTATGAACCGTGTTGATAGATCTGTTGATCGGTATTTCATGGAAATTGGGAGATCCCAGTCTTGAAAGCTGAGTATCGGTATATGAAAATAATCTTCCCTGCAGCAGCGGATCATTGGTGAAATCTATCCCAGGAATTATATGTCCCGGGTGAAAAGCAATCTGCTCGGTTTCTGCAAAGAAATTATCCGGATTTCTGTTAAGTGTTAACGTTCCGAAGAGCTGTACAGGAACTTCTTCTTCAGGAACTATTTTGGTAGGGTCAAGAAGATCAAAATCAAATTTGTGCTCATCCTCTTCAGGAATAAGTTGCACACCGAAATCCCATTCCGGATAATCCCCGTTTTCTATGGCCTCCCAAAGATCCCGCTTATGGAAATCAGAATCTACTCCGGAAATCATCTGAGCTTCGTTCCAGGCTACAGAATGAACACCTAACCTGGGTTTAAAATGGAATTTTACAAAATGTACTTTTCCTGCCTCATTGATGAATTTAAAAGAATGTACTCCAAAGCCTTCCATCATTCTCAGACTTCTCGGAATGGCTCTGTCGCTCATCAGCCACATGATCATGTGCATACTTTCGGGCATCAGTGAAATAAAATCCCAGAATGTATCATGGGCAGATGCAGCCTGCGGAATTTCATTGTCTGGCTCTGGTTTTACAGCGTGTACGAGATCAGGAAACTTGATAGCATCCTGAATAAAAAATACCGGTATATTATTGGCAACAAGGTCATAATTTCCTTCTTCGGTATAAAATTTTACCGCAAAACCACGGACATCTCTCGCCAGATCGGTACTTCCTTTGCTACCCGCAACAGTTGAAAACCGTACAAAAACAGGAGTTTCCTTTCCCAGTTCTGTTAAAAATTTTGCTTTAGTGTATTCTGCAAGGCTTTTAGTAAGCTTAAAAACGCCATGTGCACCGGAACCCCTGGCATGTACTACTCTTTCAGGAATTCTTTCATGATCAAAGTGGGTAATCTTTTCCCGCAGGATAAAATCTTCCAGCAATGAAGGGCCACGTTCGCCAGCTTTTAAAGAATCCTGGTTGTTGTTGATCTTTAAGCCCTGATTGGTGGTCAGCTTTTCATTTTCATTGGAAGTGCTGTGTAGATCCAGCTGTTCTGCTTTTTTGTTGTGTTCGTTGGTGTTCATATTCATAATCTTTTTGTGGTTGGTGTATTTTCTTTCAAAAGCAGTTAAATAATGGGACCGCAGCAATTAATCTGTCTTATTTCCCAGAATTTCAAGAAGTCTGTTGATATATTCTTCTTCCTTCAGAACTTTGTAATACGCTGTTTTGGCATACAAGGTGAAGGCAGGAGACTCATATCTTATTTCAGCATCCAAATCTGTGGTTTTCGTTGTGTTATTAAAATGAAACTCACGGATATTGAGGATGTATTCTTCCATATAATTGTCTATCACTCCTTTCAGGACTTCACAGGTAGCATTATTTTTAATCTTTTCTAAAGACTTGATCAGAAAAGCTGTAACTCCGTAAGAATTCATAATAGACGGAAATAAAGACTCATTCTCTATTGCATTATTTTTATCATTCAGGCCGGAATGTTGTAAAATGTCGTTTTCAAAAGTCATATTTAAGAATGGTTTTTAGTTATTAGAAGCTTCCAGATATTTTTCAAAATAATGAAGGTCATTTTTATCTTTTATGGATAAATAAAACATGATCTGCTCCGGTTCTTTTAATCCGATACTGCCGAAGCAGTCGAAGTGAGCAATTAATGCCTGTATATTTTCAATATCAATATCTTTCAGAATAATAAATAAAAGAAAAATATTTTTTTTGATCTCTTTTGCATAGATTGCTGCCCCGTCTTCAAAACACTTCCCTGTATTCGGTATTTTTATAAAATCCTTATGTCTCAGTGTTTTTATTATTTTCTGGCATTCCATATATTTTGATTTCATGATTAAAATAAGCCATATAGAACAAGCTACATGGCTTATTACATAGTTTAGTCTTCCTGTTCTGCATCAAAGTTGATGGATGTTTCTGCAATATCTGTAAGATAAGAATCTGTGTCTTCTTCTTCCTGAAGCGTTCTTTCAAGCAGATCGGCTGCCTTATCATGTCCCATAGTTATGGCAAGCTGGGCCAATCCACCATAAGTGGCAATTTCGTAATGTTCTACCTTCTGTGCTGCAATAATAAGGGCAACATCTCTTGTTGCCGTGCCGTCTTCTGTAGCTTTGATGACTTCTTCCCCTTCTTCAATAATCCCTTTGATAGCTTTGCATTCTTTCTTTTCAGGCTTTTCATCAATGAGTTTGAAAACTTTTTCCAAACGCTTAACATGTTTTTGAGTCTGAAGGTGATGGTCTTCAAAAGCATCTTTCAATTCTTCAGCAGTAGCTGCTTCCTGCATTTTTTCCAATGCATCCAGAATGGCATTTTCAGCAAAATAAATGTCCTTCAGGGCACTCACAAAGAACTTGTGAAGGGGTGAATTTTTCATTTCATCCTGGTTGACAGTTGTCTTGTCTGCCGTACCTTTTTTGGTGGCAGAAACTGCCGTATTGGTTTCTAATATTTTATTGGACATGGTGTAAATGGTGTTTGTTATTAAAGGATTACCTCTTTATATATGGCTAAAGAGGCAATCCTGGAAAAAGAATTATGAATTACGTCTGCCTCCGAATCCGGAACGACCTGAAGATCTTCCGCCTCCGTGGGAAGCCTGGCCTCCCATTCTGGCTATTCTTGTACGCTCAGATTTACTCATTGCAGCAAATCCTCTTCTTGAACTTCCTGAATTGGAGTTGGAGTTCGAGCCTCCTCTTCCTGAGCTGTTACTGTTGTTTCCTGATCTGGATGAACCTCCTCTTCCTGAATTGGAGCCTGAGCCTGAAGATCTACCTCCACCATGAGAAGCCTGGCCTCCCATTCTGGCTATTCTTGTACGCTCAGCTTTACTCATGGAAGCGAAACCTCTTCTTGAAGTACCATCTCCTGATGATGACCTGCCTCGGCCTCCTGATCTGGAGCCGGAACCAGAACTTGAACGTCCGCGGGAACCACCACCGGAGTTTCCTCCACGAGAACCACCTCTACCGGAAGTAAATCTTCCCTGGCTGTCTCTCTGCTGGTTACCGTTTCCGCCTCTGGAACCACCTCTTCCTCCTCTACGGCCTCTCTGATCATCATCATCGTCTGCTTCTTCGTCGTCATAATCATCATCATCTTCATCATCATAATCGTCGTCGTATTCATCATAATCATCTTCATCGTAGTCATCGTCATAATCCTCATTTTCATTATCAAAATAATTTTCATATTCTGAAAAATCATCATCATAATCTTCATCTCTGGTTGCATCGTTGAAACCATGATCATATCCTAACTGATATACTTCTTCAAGGTTTTCTGATGAATGTGACTGTCCTCTTGAACTGCGGTTTCTTGAATTTCTAGTGTTCATAACTGAATTTTTTTTATTAATATTTAGTGATGTGTATTGCAGCCCGTGACTAGTATTAGACGGCAACAGTTGGATGTCGGTAATTTTAAAATGATAATAAAAGCAAATGCTTTTTACGTTCCTTTTTTACTAAGGTTTAGAAAATTGGATTGAAAATTTATATTTCAAATGTACGTCAGAATAATTCACTTTTTTATGACCTGGATCATGTTAATGCGGATTAATACAAAATTTTTCAGTCATTTATGATAATTCTGCCAGATTTTTTCATCTTTTCAAGAGCCCGGAATACATTTTCCATATGCATGTCCGTAGGATTGACAATCTGTTGTCCTGCCAATTCAATGTGGAATATTTTAGACAGTCTTCATGGTGATAGCTTTTCAGGTAATCCGGTAAACCTTTCAGCCTCCGCACAGCATTTTCTGATGCAAGACTCTGTCCCATTTTTAAAGTATAATAGATTTCCTGCGATAAGCAGGCATTCACTTCCATTGAAAGATCAGGATTCCCGTCTGTCATTTCAAAGAAAATATTTTTGGAAAGTCTTATAATACGGGAATCCTTTTTTTTGAAAACTGATTCCCGTTTTTTATAGTTCCTGTCCTCTGCACTCATGGAGTACAGGAGACTTTCATCAATATTCATACAGCTTATCGTTTTCATATCTTCAGAAAGATTTAAATGAAAAAAATCACAAAATTTTCTATGTCAAATGAATGCTAATATAAAATTTTACGATTTTCAATTCTTACGATTTTATCCCTTTCCATATGTTTGATGGTCCTTATTGCGGTTTCTACACACAAACCTGTAAGACTAGCCATCTGTTGTCTAGTTAAAGGAATCAGGAATGAATAAGGACGTGCATCTTTCTGGAAACTCTTCAAATAATCCATCAGTCCTCTAAGTCGTATCGAAGGATTTTGCGATGAAAGATTCTGCATCATGATGAATTTATAGTAAAGGCGTTCGGAGAGAAAACTGTTGACCTCCATGTATAATTCGGGGTTTTGGTTCAGCAGATTGAAAAAAATGGATTTATGAAGCCTTAAAACAGTACATTCTGTAATAGCTTCAGCATTCATAGGATAAGGTTTTTCTATAAAAAGAATAGATTCTCCACAGCTTTCTCCGTCGGATAAAATATTCTGAATAAATTCTTTTCCTTCCTCATTATAATTATTGAGTTTTACTTCTCCGTTAATAATCTGGTAGTAGTAATTGGGTATATCCCCCTCGCAGAATATCACTTCTGAAGGGTTATAGTGTCTCGTTTCTGCTCCCGCTGAAATCAAAATGTTTTCGTCGATAACCATAATAGTTGTTTTTGGTGTTGTTTTCTTCTTCTCCTCTTCTTAATCTTAGTAAAATATATATTGGTAATCGATACTTAATGAGTGCAAAAAGTACACCTTAATGATTGTTTTAAAAGTTAAAAAAAGTTAAAAATATTAATAACTCTAATTGTATATTTTATTTATTGGTTAAGTATTACCACTAAAAATGCAATTAAATTGATTTTTTGATACCACATATTTAAGCTGTAATTTCAACAATTTGTAGAAATACAAAATAATAAAACCCATTTTTACTTAATAAAAACGGGTTTTTCAAAGTAATAACAGAAAAAACTGCTATTTCTTTGGAATTTTATTTTTAGGGGTTGTCGTGGTATCTGTAAGTTTTTCTGAGGAAACCGTATCACTGTGTACTGTATCGGAAGGGATTGGATTTACCGTGGAAACAGAATCCGTTCTGATGGTATCAGCTATGACAGTATCTGTTGTAACATTGGTTTCTGTTTTGGATTCTTTTTTACAGCTCAGGACCATAAATCCTATAAGCAGGCTTGATATAATAAACTTCATAATGCTCTATTTTGTGGTGATGTATCAAAAATAGACTATTGTGAAGCCGTTTTCTTATGACTTGAGTCATAATGCTTTATATTTAATTATTTTGCAAATTTTTTAGTTCCTGCAACACATAAGATGACGCCCACTGTCACCCCCAGCATTCCCACACTTACCTGCTCATGAAGAAGCCAGGCTGCGAGTGCCAAGCCAAAAAAAGGCTGAAGCAGCTGCAGCTGTCCAACAGTAGCAATTCCGCCTTGTGCCAGTCCTTTATACCAAAATATAAACCCGATAAACATGCTGAAAATCGAAATATAAGCCATTCCAAACCATCCCTGAAAACTAACATTTTCAATATCATCAGGAAAATAGATAAAAAATAAAGGAATCATAACAGGCAGTGCCAATACCAAAGCCCAGGAAATTACCTGCCAGCCGCCTAATGTTTTAGATAGCTTCGCGCCTTCAGCATAACCCATACCACATAAAATAACGGCAAGCAGCATCAGAATATCGCCAACAGGTGACGCTGATATCCCCTGCGAAACAGCATAGCCAATCACCAAAAGACTTCCTGTAATAGAGAAAAACCAAAATATAGGATGGGGTTTTTCGCCACCACGCATCACTCCAAATACAGCTGTTGCCAAAGGCAGCATTCCAAGAAATACAATAGAATGTGCTGAAGTAAGATATTGAAGTGCCAATGCAGAAAGAAGCGGAAAACCTACCACACAGCCAAGGGAAACCAAAAGTAATGGAATTAAATCTTTTTTAACAGGACGTTTTTCTTTACCCAGCCATAATACGATAAGCGCAAGAATTCCTGCAACAGCCGCACGAACAATCGTTACAAAAATGGGGCTCATTTCCATTACGGCTAACTTTGTGGCCGGCAAACCTCCACTAAATAATACGACACCTATAAAGCCATTGATCCAGCCACTTATATTTTCATCTTTTGATATTTGTTTTGTCAACATGGTATTCAAACTTTTTAACTGATGTTCAAAATTAGAAAGGATAATCCGATAAACACAGTATCAGTTTTGTATATTTGCATGAGCACAGTTTAACAATATGAGTAAAGAATTTTTGTACACGGAAATTGCAGACGGTATTGCAGGACAGATCAGAAATGGTATTCTTAAGGCCGGAGACAAGCTTCCTTCAGTGAGAATGCTATGTCAGGAACATCAGGTAAGCATGAATACGGCCAAGCGTGTCTTTCTGGAACTGGAATCCCAGTCTTTGGTAGAATCCAAACCGCAGTCCGGCTATTTTGTAAGTCAGCTGCTTTCAGCAAAACTCCCTTTGCCGGAAGTAAGCCGTCCGTCATTGATCGCCAATAATGATGAACCGGATGAGCTGATCAGTAAAGTATATGAAAATATGGGTAAAAAGGATCTTACCTTCTTCTCTATCGGAATTCCGTCGGGAGATCTTTTGCCGCAGGCTAAACTAAAAAAAGAAATTGTGAATGCCACCAGGGAATTAAAAGATGGTGGTACCGAATATGAAGAACTTCAGGGAAATCTGAAATTAAGAAGAATGATTGCGGTACGTTCCTTACAATGGGGAGGCAATCTGAGCGAAAATGATCTTATCACCACCAATGGAGGAATGAATGCCCTTTCTTTCTGTTTGATGGCTTTAGGAAAGCCAGGAGATACCGTCGCGATCGAAAGTCCCTGCTATCCCGGAATTCTTCAGCTGGCCAACGGGCTGGGATTAAAGGTACTGGAGCTTCCTACACATCCTACTACAGGAATAGAAATTGAGGCTTTAAAAAAGTTAATTCCCAAAATAGATCTTTGTCTCCTGATTCCCAATTTTAATTCACCGTTGGGAAGCTGTATGCCTGATGAAAATAAAAAAGAAATTGTAAAAATACTTTCTGAAAATAATATTCCGTTGATAGAAGATGATGTGTATGGAGACCTTTATTTTGGTTCCAGTCGTCCGAAATGCTGTAAATCTTTTGATAAAGACGGAAATGTACTGTATTGCAGCTCTATTTCAAAGACTCTGGCTCCTGGTTACCGCGTAGGTTGGATTGCTCCTGGAAAATATAAAGACAAAATCATGAAGCTGAAGCTTCTGCACTCTACCTCTTCTATTTCCATTGTGAATGAAGCGGTGGCTAATTTCCTGAAATCCGGAAAATATGAAAAACATCTTCAGCAGCTGCGCAGAACATTACAGATCAATTATCAGAATTATGTTCAGACCATTGCAGAATCTTTTCCGGAAGGTACGAAAACCAGCCGTCCACAGGGAGGCTTGTCTTTATGGATAGAATTTGATAAAAATATTCGTACAACAGAATTATATGATCTGGCTATCAAACAGAACATAAGTATCGCGCCCGGAAGAATGTTTACTTTTCAGGAGCAGTTTGAAAATTGTATGAGACTCTGCATAGGGCTTCCATGGTCGGAAAATACACAGGCCAAACTCAGACAGGTTGGACAGCTAGCCAAAAAGATTGATTTGAGGTAAGGAAGATAGAGGCTGGAAGATGGAAGTGATTATAGTTTTAAGAATAGATTTTTTCAATTCTTATTAATAAGGGTGTTTAACAGTTCTTTGTATTGATCAGAACTTCTGGCTTCCCTCTCCCATCTTCCAGCTTTTTTTATTTATTATCCGGGATGAAATTTTTCCTTGCCAGTTCTTTTCTTACTCGGCTCAGACTCTCAGGAGTAATTCCCAGATAAGATGCAATCATCCATTGCGGAACTCTCAGCAGTAAATCCGGATACATTTTGATGAATTTCATATATCTTTCTTCTGCAGTCTCTCCCAGCAAAGAGTTGATCCTGTTCTGAAGGCTTCTGATGTGTTTCTGAAGGAGAAAATCACTTCTTTCAATACTGTTCGGAAATTGTTCTACCAGTTTGTTGAAGAAGTCAGGATGGAGAAACAAAACCTCAGAATCCTCCACGGCTTCTATATAATAAATAGACTTTTCATTGAAATAAAGACTGCTTCGGTCAGAAATCAGCCAGCTTTCCGGAGCAAACTGTATAATATGTTCTTTTCCGTTTTTATCAATGGAATACATTTTTAAAAGCCCTTTTTCTACGAAGAATATATGACGGCAAATTTCACCATACTGAAGAAGAAACTGATTTTTTGGAATTTTCTTTACCTCATAGTGCAGGCTGCAGGTGTTCACATTCTGAAGTGGAACATTTAAAACTTTGGCTAAATAATTATTTATATTCTTCATGATACAATCTGGCTTAAAGAAATATCCTGGTGTGAAGCACTGTTAACAGGTTTTCCGTTCTCTATGACAATCAGCTGCGGACTTTCGTGTCTGATCTCAAAATCTGCGGCTATTTTGTTGGAAACAGGTCGGTGAGCCAATAAATCCAGATAGTATACATGTACCGGCTGCTCTGAATTCTCTACTTCTTTTTCAAAATTTTTCAGAACAGTTCTGCTGATAAAACAGCTTGTAGAATGCTTGAATATGGCGATCTTATTTTGAAAAGAATCTTCTATAGCTTTTGTAAGATCCTCTTCAGATTCTATCTTTTTCCAGAATGTTTTTTGCTCAGGGTTTTCACTTTTCCCACCGAATATTTTATCAAAAAAACTCATACATTAAATTGTTTTAGATGATGATCAAGATGCTTGTATTCTAAAAATGTCCAGTCTTTTTCAGTCATGTTTCCGAATAGTCTGTGGTGATCCGGCAAATTGCCATTTTCACAGGCTTCCCGGAATTCTTCCAGCGTTTTCAGCAGATTGGTTTTTGATTCATCAAAATCACATTCAAAATTAACGATTAGTTTTTGAAAAGTAGGCATGTTTCTCGGAATTCCATTATTGAAAACATACATTTCTATTTTAGTAAAAACCCCTATTGTTCCAAACAAGAGATTGATACGGGGAAGTTCCAGATTTTTCAAAGCTACCTGAAGAACCAGATCACAATGTTTTAGCATTTGGCACACGTTCATTTTTCCCCATCTTCCGGTGGAGTTTTCAGATAACAAAGAAATTCTATCTATAATTTCCTGATAGTATATTGGATTATTGAGACTCTTCCTTACCAACCTTTCTCAATCTTCAGGTTTTCAATATGAGCAAAATGATGATCACAGTGCCACACATACAATGCAAGACTTTCTCTTAAATTATAATTTTTCTGATGCTCGGGATGATGGAAAGTCCTTTCAAACTGTTTATTGGTAAGGCTTTTAAGAAGCACTACCCATCTCTGGTGGGTTCCTTTTAACATTCTCATAGCAGGTTTTACAGGCATATGAAAGCTGTCCTGAAGCTCTGCCCATTTTGCCTCGTTATACGGTTTTATGGTAGGGTTATCTTCTGTGAGAGCCAGTTTAAAGCGGATAAAACTGTTCATATGACTGTCTGAAAGGTGATTTATCAGCTGTCTTACCGTCCAGCCTCCTTCTCTGTAAGGTGTATCCAGTTGGTCGTCTGTAAAATGTTCAATGAGGTTCTTTAGCCGGCCGGGAAAGTCTTTAATGACTTTGATATAAGTATCCAATGTGATATCACAGATGTTTTCTGGCACTTCAAACGGTCCTATCGGGAACTTTTTTTTCTCTAAATCACTCATTGCTCAGGTTTTAATTTTTTAATGATTGCCGATCTGTATTATTATTTATTAGAATAATATACGAATTTCAGCTTGTGCGAATTTATCAAAAATTCAAGAATTTAAAGTGAATAAAGCATTAATTGTACCGATAGTAATTTTTGTGGTACCGATTTTTTTATTAAAAAAGGTTTCAATTGTATACACTGAAACCCTTTTTATTTATTATCAATGATTAATATCCATGTAAATCAATACCTTCTGTTCTTTGCAGGGTTACTTTTCTACCCATTTTCTTTTGAATCACCCGGAAATGCTGTAATTCATCATCCGTCAGAATACTGATTGCGATTCCCTTTTCGTTGGCGCGTCCTGTTCTTCCAATACGGTGAATATAATCCAGCGGCGAACGCGGCAATTCATAATTGATAACACATGGCAGAGATTCAATATGGATTCCTCGTCCAATTAAGTCTGTAGCCACCAAAATCTGGGCTCCGTTTACTTTAAATTCTTCCAGGTTGTTTCTTCTCGCTCCCTGAGATTTCTGGCTGTGAATGGCCACTGCTTTTATTTTATTCTTTTTAAGTTTCTCTACCAGATTATCCGCAGACCTTGTGGATGAAACGAAAACAAGTGCTTTTTCAACTTTCTTTTCTTTAATTAAATATCGTAAAAAAGGTCCTTTATTTTCGGGAGCAACATGGTATGCCAGCTGTTCGATATTGTCAATTTCAACCTCTTCTTTTTTAATTTCTATAATCGCAGGATTGATGGAAAGACGTTCTTTCATTTTTGAAACTTTATCATTCAGGGTTGCTGAAAATAAAGTAGTCTGTTTCGCCACAGGCATCATGGCAAAAAGTTTATTCATTTCTTCGCCAAAGCCGAGCTGAAACATTTTATCGGCTTCGTCAATCACCAAATGTTTAATGCCTGAAATACTCAATGCGTTATGATCAATTAAGTCTAACAGACGTCCCGGTGTGGCAATCAAAACTTCCACACCAAACATTCCCTTCATCTGTGGATTGATAGAAACACCTCCGTACACAGCCATTGTACGGACTTCTCTCTTTAAATTTTCTGTGAATGCCCTGAAAACTTCATCGATCTGAATAGCCAGTTCACGGGTAGGAACCAATATCAGAACCTGAACATTACGATCTTTTTTTACTTCTGCATTCTGTAATTTTTCTAAAATCGGCATCACAAAACACGCCGTTTTCCCGGAACCTGTCTGCGCAATTCCCATCAGATCTTTTCCCTGCAAAATGACAGGAACAGCCTGCTCCTGGATTGGAAACGGTTTTAAATACCCTAACTTTTTGACAGAACGAATAATATTGTGTGATAATCCTAACGATTCAAATGACATAAAATACTTATTTCCCGCAAAGATACGCTATTGATATTTGGTTCATGCCTCAAAACAGCATACGTTGCAGACAAAATTCAATTATTTTAAGTGTTAAGTTCTTCGTTGATAAGCATTGAAAAATTTATGTTGCCGATTTGTCCGATAATTAGGGTTTGGACAAATTTTTGAAGATTAGTTTTGTAAATTTATCAAAAATTCGAGAAATCAATATATGAAAAAAGCGTTAATAATAGTCGATGTACAGAATGACTTTTGTGAAGGCGGAGCACTTGCTGTCCCTGGAGCCAGCGAAATTATTCCATACATCAATCTCTTGATGGAGGAAAATGAATATGATCAGGTGGTTCTTACACAAGACTGGCATCCTGCAGGTCATAAAAGTTTTGCAAGCAGCAATGGAAGAAAGGTGGGGGAAAGCATTATTCTCAATGGAGTTCCGCAATTTATGTGGCCGGATCATTGTATTCAGGGGACTTTCGGAGCAGAATTCCATAAAGATCTGAACAGAGATAAAGTAACCCATATTATACAAAAAGGTAAAAATATTGAAATTGACAGCTACAGCGGTTTTCAGGATAACAATCACTTTATGAAAACCGGTTTGGATGATTTCTTAAAATATCACGACATTCAATTGGTAGAAATCGTAGGACTGGCATTAGATTATTGTGTTAAGTTCACTGCACAGGATGCAGTAGCTAATGGATATATAACCTGTCTTCATTTCAATGGAACACGTGCAGTAAATGTAAAACCAGACAATGCCAGAGATGCCATCTATGAAATGATTGAGAAAGGAGTAACTGTTCTGGGATAATAAATAAGACGTACAACGATATAAAAACAAAAAGCGCAGAATTATTTTCTGCGCTTTTTTATTCTTTACTCTCAAAAGTACTGTTTAAAGCATTTTAAGGTTGTTTACTTCCAGTTCTGTAAGGATTCTCCAGTGTCCTCTTTTGATATTCTTCTTCGTTAATCCGGCAAACATTACTCTGTCTAAAGCTTCCACTTCGTATCCTAATCTTTGGAAAATTCTTCTGATAACACGGTTCCATCCGATGTGGATCTCAATTCCGACTTCATTTTTAGGTTTCCCCTCAATATATGAAATCTGATCAACAACAGCTACTCCTTCATCAAGACGGATACCTTCTGCAATAAGACGTAAATCTTCACCGGTAAGTTTTTTATCCAATGTTACATGATAAATCTTTTTGGCATCAAAAGAAGGATGCGTCAGTTTTTTAGTCATGTGACCGTCATTGGTCAGTAAGATAACTCCTGTTGTGGAACGATCCAGTCTTCCAACCGGGAAAAGTCTGTATGGAGAAGCATTCGCAACAAGATCCATTACAGTTTTTCTGGCTTTATCATCTTTGGTAGTAGAAATATACCCTTTCGGCTTATTCAACAGTACATATACAGGCTTTTCAGGAGTAATGCTTTGTCCGTCAAAAACAACTCTGTCTGTTTTCTGTACCTGATATCCCATTTCAGTTACCACCTTTCCGTTGACTTCTACCAATCCCTGAGTAATCAGCTCATCAGCTTCTCTTCTGCTGCAGATTCCGGAATTAGCGATATACTTATTAAGACGGATACTGTCTTTGTTAACGTCTTTTTCAATTTTATTCAATCTCCTTTTCTGAACAAAAGATCTCGTTTTGTCATCATTTCTGTCATCACCGCTGGAAGGTCTTCTTCCGTATTTCAGACTGCCTCTTTCATACTTATCTCTTGTATCGAAATTTTTTCCGCCTCTCTTAGGTTTTCCGAAAGATTTTTTCTCATAGCTCTCACTTTTGTTGGTGATATAAGGTTTTCTTTCAGATTTTGAACCAAAATCGTCATTGGAATTTTCGAAACTGTCCGTATTTCTTTTAAAAGGTTTCTTTTCAAATCTTGAGTTGGATCCTTTATGTTCCGGCCCTTTTTTTCCTCCGTCTTTAGAGAAAGGCTTTTTAAAAGGTTTTGATCCTGAAGAATTTCCAGATCTGGAAGCACGAGAATCATCAGAACTTTTCTTGGTTGAAATTCTTGGTCTCTTTGGTCTATCTGAATTATTATTATCTCTGCTCATTCTAAAAATTTATGCAAAGATAGTAATTTAGTTACGAGTTAAAAATTAAGAATCATAACTTTGCACTATAGTTTACATTTTTAACTTTACATACAATCAAAGATGATAACAATATTAAACGATAATTTTTCACAGCTCAACGAGTTTCTTCACCAGAAATCTTTCAGTAAAATTTTTATTCTTGTAGATGAAAATACTCATGAATACTGTCTTCCGGTTCTTCTGGGCAATATGGAAACCGATCTTGGCTTTGAAATTTTAGAGATCGAAGCCGGAGAAGAAATGAAAAATATCCAGACAGCCAATCAGCTGTGGGAAATTCTTACGGAAATGCAGGCAGACAGAAAAGCACTGGTTATCAACCTTGGTGGTGGTGTAATTACCGATATGGGAGGATTTGTTGCCTCTACTTATAAAAGAGGAATCCAATTCATTAATATCCCTACTACCCTTTTATCGATGTGTGATGCTTCCATAGGAGGAAAAACAGGGATTGATCTGATGCACTATAAAAATATGGTTGGAACTTTTGCTTTTCCTGAACAAATCTTTATTTATCCAAAATTCTTAGAGACACTGCCTTTTAAAGAATTAAGAAGCGGATTTGCAGAAATGCTGAAACATGGACTAATTGCTGATAAAAATCATTGGGACCAGCTGATTCAGATCCGTAAACTGGAAGTGGAAACCGTTGTTCCTCATATCCAGGCTTCTATGAATATTAAACAGAATGTAGTAGATCAGGATTTCCACGAACAGAATATCAGAAAAACGCTTAATTTCGGGCACACCATCGGACATGCTGTGGAAAGTTTATGTTTACAGCAGGAAAATCCTATTCTTCACGGGGAAGCAGTTGCGATGGGAATGATTGCCGAAGCTCATCTGGCATATCTTGAAAATCTTATCTCTAAAGAAGATTCAAAAATTATCATTGAAAACATCCAGAGATACTATCCATACCTCGACATCAGCGATTTTAAAGATGAAGATATTACCGCATTATTACTGAATGATAAAAAGAATACAGACAGTAAAATCAACTTTTCTCTGCTTACAGGGATAGGTTTCTGCAACTATGATCATCAGTGCAGCCAGAAAAATATCATTGAAGCTTTATCTTTTTATAGAAAACTGAATGATGCCTAGTAATTTTCATAAAATAATTTCATTTTAGAATACCACTTTTGACAAAAATGTCAATTTAGACAACATCTAAACAAATGTTTATTTAAAGATTTAAGTCATTAATAATCAAATGCATAAAATTAAAACCACTTAAACGCTAAGTGGTTTTTTTATTGATTTTAATCATAAAAAATATTTTTGGCAAGCAATTTGAAAGATACTCAGCGTTCAACTGAAAATGCTGAACAGTAGTAAAATTTAAAATTAAGAAAGAGTAAAATTAAAAAATTAAAGTTATGAAAAAGTTAATTTTAGGATTAGCGTTAACTGCAGGAACATTCGCATTCGCTCAACAGACAGGAAACACATCTTCTAATCCGGTAACATTTGGGGTAAAAGGAGGAATGAACGTTTCTTCACTTTCTAACGGTGCAGATTTAAGTGATTCTAAATCAAAAATTGGTTTTAATGCAGGAGTTTTCGCCAACATCCCATTAGCAAGTTCTTTTAGTGTGCAGCCGGAAGTTCTTTATAATGACTTAGGTTCAAAAGTAACAAGAGAATATTCAGTACTTGGTAATAATTATAAGAGCGAATATTCAAGAAATTTAGGATACGTTGCTGTACCGGTAATGTTCCAGTATAATGCAACACCTGAGTTCTTCCTTGAAGCAGGTCCTGAATTTGGATTTCTTGTAAGCGCTAAAGATAAGTTAAAAAGTTCAACAAACAACAGTAACAATACACAAGTTGCCACTCTTGACAAAGATGATTTCCAGACTTTTAACTTTGGTATAGGTATTGGTGCAGGATATTACTTCATTCCTAATTTAGGAATTACAGCAAGATATACTGCAGGTCTTACTGACATTTACAAGAATAATTCTGGTGATGCTGTAAAAAACAATGTATTCCAGGTAGGTTTAGCTTATAGATTCAAATAAGCTTACATTCACTAACAAATTTTATATTCAATAGAAAAGATCAGATTAATTTTTTAATCTGGTCTTTTTTTATGTTAAAATAATATGGAGTTAATAATTCACCATCAATACCTCCCATATAGTTGATTTTCTCATTCGTTAAAAACACATAAAGTCTTTATTCATAAGGGTTGACGGCATGTTGTTTGTTGCTTTCCGAACGTTAAATAACATAAAAATTAAACTAATCTATGAAAAAGATTTTTCTAGGCCTGGCCATTATCGCAGGTACTTTCACTTTTGCTCAGAGCACTTCTGCATCTACTGAAGCTACTACTCCATCCACATCTTCTAAAATCAAATTCGGTTTGAAAGCAGGTCTGAACATTTCTACCCTTTCCAATATGGATATGAAGTCAAAAGCAGGATTCTATGGTGGTGTATTTGCCAATATTCCTGTAGCTAAGGATTTTTCAGTGCAGCCGGAAGTTTTATATAGCGCTACGGGAGCAAAAGGAAAAGGAGATAATAATACCCAGCTTAATTTAGAATATCTTTCTGTTCCTGTCATGTTCCAATATAAGGCACTTCCTAATCTATATGTAGAAGCAGGCCACAAATTCTAAAGTTTACTAAGTTTTTATAATGACAAGGTGGGCGGATTAATTTTAATCTGGCTTTTTTACTGCAGATAAAAAAATATTCTTAAAAAATGTATACTAAGTAGAAAATTAAGAACATATATTGATTTTTGGCACGTACTTTGTTTCTTAAAGAAATGTTAAATAAAACTTAATAACTATTAAAAAATAAACTTATGAAAAAGATTTTTTTAGGCCTTGCGCTTGTTGCAGGTACTTTTGCTTTCTCTCAGAAGACTTCAACTTCTACTGCTTCTTCTTCTCCAGTTAGATTTGGTGTGAAAGCAGGTCTTAATATTTCAACTCTTACCGAGAATGACTTCAATTCAAAAGCGGGATTCTACGGAGGGTTATTTGCTAATATTCCTGTAGCTCAGGACTTCTCTTTCCAACCAGAAGTGTTATACAACGGAATGGGTGCAAAAATTAAAGGTACTAATGATATAAAAGTAAATCTGGATTATATTTCTGTACCGTTAATGCTTCAGTATAATGCCTTGCCTAACCTATATCTGGAAGCAGGACCTCAGTTCAGCTTTTTGATTAACTCAAAACTGAAAGCTGATTCCAATTCTGCAGATGCTAAAGATCTGTTCAAAGGTTTCGACTTCGGAATTGGTCTTGGAGCAGGATATTATTTCACAGACAATATCGGTATTACCGCAAGATATGTGGCTGGTTTAACGGATGTTGCCAAAGACAGACCGGATCTATCTGAAGACAAAGCTAAAAACGGAGTATTCCAGGTAGGTTTAGCATATAAATTTTAAGAAATCAGTTTAGCTTTTTAAAGCAGACTTCTCATCAATACAGAGCCGGATTTAATATAATCCGGTTTTTTTATTTGTCCCGATATTTTGGCAAGAAATTTGCCTGTAGAATAATTGATTGTACTCTATCCGGAATTTTTCCAACTTACGGTTTATGTTTCACAATGAGTATGCTTTGATTCATTTGATATTCAATTGAATATCAGAATTACAATCTAACTATTACCATTAAACTTTAACGGAACTGTGTCAGCCAAGCTGGCAATATGAGTACACAACAGAATATGGAAAATATTTTGTCTGTTCAAATAAGATACATTTTGATTTCAATAGAAAAAGTCAGGTTTATTAGTTTACGCCTGACTTTTTCGCTTATTATGACTTTTATCACTTTATCCTTTTGTGGCAGATATTTTGATCCAAAAAAGAAAATTAAACTTTAAATCATGAAAAAACTCTTTGCAGTAATTGTAATTGCAGGTTGCCTTTTCGCGAATGCGCAGGAAAAACATCAGTCAAAATCTTCTCCTGTCACTTTTGGTGTTAAAGCAGGTTTTAACGGTTCTACACTTACCAGAGGAGATGGCTATGAATATGATAACAATGAGAAAATCAAAGCAGGTTTTCATGCAGGAGTGTTTGCGAATATTCCTGTTTCTGAGAAATTCAGCATCCAGCCAGAGCTTCTTTTCAGTCAGCTGGGATCAAAATCAGACTATAACTACAGAACCAGCTCGGGAAACTACAGAAAGACACAACACTATGATTATAGGACAACATTAAATTACCTTTCTCTTCCTGTAATGGTTCAATACAATATTCTTCCGCAGCTTTATGTAGAAGCAGGTCCTGAATTCGGATATCTGCTGGGAGGAAAGACAAAAGGAGATTTAACCACTATCGAGACTACCGGAAATTCAGTTACAGTACAGCGTACGGAATATATTTCACAGAGCATTTCAAAAAGCCTTTTTAATCGTTTCAATGTAGGATTAGGTATTGGTGCCGGATATTATTTCACTGAAAACTTTGGCGTAACCGCAAGATTTACGGCTGGGCTTACTGAAGTTTACAAATACAACGACGGTGATAAAGTAAGAAATAATGCACTTCAGGTAGGAGTAGTATACCGATTTAAATAGAGATATTTATTATTTTCAAAACTGGTGCCGGGCTTTAAAAAGTCCGGTATTTTTATTTTTATTCTTAAAAAGTACCCGGAAGTCCTTTTAATTCATGGAAAAGCCAATTCCAGTTCAATTTTTTTTATTATTTCAATTATCAATAATAAAGTGTAATGAGCCTTCAACTATTTTCACAAAACATTCATTATATAAAATATTTATTCATCAAAAAGGGATAAATGGTTTAAAATAAACTTTTCAAAAACCATCTCAAAAGCCCTTTAAACAGGCGTTTTTCGACTTTGGCAAGCAATTTGCAAAATACATGGAGTCTGATTGAGAGATATCCGACACACAAATAGTAAAATTAAAAAATAAAATTATGAAGAAGTTATTTTTAGGATTAGCATTAACTGCTGGTACACTAGCTTTCGCTCAGGAGACAGAAACAAAGACGGAAACGAAAACAGTCAATGCATCACCACTAAAAAAAGATGTACAACCCATTAGATTCGGAATCAAGGCCGGAGGAAACTCAGCTTATTTCAGTGAGCAAAAGTTTGGAATCAACACACAACAACTAGGTTTCCACGCAGGTGCATTCGTTAATATTCCACTTTCAAAACATTTCAGCTTACAGCCAGAGGTATTATACAACCAAATGGGAGCAAAAGATGTAATTTCATCTACAGAAACTGATAATGGAATTACGAATGTAAAAACTAAAGAAGAAGGTAGAGTAAAGATGAACTATATTTCAGTTCCGTTAATGCTTCAGATGAGACCTACAGAGAAATTTTACGTTGAAGCCGGACCTGAATTCAGTTATTTCATCAACGGAAAAACTAAAGGAGAAAGAAGTGTAGCAAGTACTACAGGAGGTGTTACTACAACCACTACAAGTTCTAATACTGAAGATATCGACAAAGATCAGATCAATAAATTCAATTTCGGATTGGGTCTTGGTTTAGGATATGATATCACATCCAACATCGGTATCAGCGCAAGATATGTAAATAGCTTGACAAAAATTGATAAAAGCAGACCTGCTGCTGAAAACAACAACAGAGTATTTCAGTTAGGTCTTAACTACAAATTCTAATTAGAAACCAATTTTTTAACCGAAGTGCATTAACCTTGCACGCATAAAATAGCCGGAAGATTTTCTTCCGGCTATTTATATCAAAAGTTTTATTCAAATATTCTCGGATCATCACTGATCACCCCATCTATTCCCATTTCTTTTAATTCCTTTAATCTTTCTCTGGTATTCACAGTCCATGGGATTACTTTCATGCCTAATGAGTGGCATTCCTTTACTAATTGGGGCGTTACAAGATTATGTTCCGGGCTGTAAATTGTAGGAGTAAAACTCAGGAACTTCATATCTCCGGCTACTCCATTCATATGATCAGGATACATTCTGAACTTTTCTACCGGAATATTTTTAAAATAAGCCTGCTGCTGGGCCAGCTTTTTATCATCAACCTTTTCTACGAGTAAAGCAGTCATTATTCCAGGATATTCTTTATGAAGAATTTCCAGTGTTCTTGGATCAAAAGACTGAATGATCACCCTGTCCTGGATCTTTTTTTCAATAATGATCTTCATCATCAGATCCACAAACTCTTTGGGTTCGGGATGGAATATATTGTCTGAGAAAGGACGTGTTTTGGTTTCTATATTATAATAAGGTAACAGCCTTTTCAATTCACGGGCATAAGCTTCAGATGCATCAATGACGTCTGAAAAGAGAGGTTTCTGAACCTTCATTTTCTTTTGATCAGGATAGTTTTCCAGTTTTTTCATTCCTACATCAAAGGTTTTGATCTTTGCATAAGACATTTCATAAATTTTATAATAAAACCCCGAATCCTTGGGAATATAGGTTCCATTTGGTTTTGTTACCAATTCAGGTGAAAGAAAAGCATCATGGGAAAGAATTACTTTTTTATCTTTTGTTATGGCCAGATCCATTTCCAATGTGGAAACATTCATTTTTAATCCGTTTTTCATAGCCGGTATTGTATTTTCCGGGTAAAGGGATTTTCCTCCGCGGTGTGCCTGCCTGTCAAAAGATTGTGAAGCATAAAATTGGGTAAATACAATAAAAATACCCGTGAATAGTGCATTTTTCATATCCTGAAGTTTTAATCTTACAAAATTAAAACTCCACTGTATATTGTATAATAAAGGAATATTAAGCTTTTGCTACATTTCTAAAACAAAAGAACCAGGTTGTACACCCGGTCCTTTTTATATTTCAATAAAGAGACTAATTGAATAAATCTACTTCTTCTCCTTTTCCTACAGGATATTCTTCTGTAAAGCATCCGAAGCAGTGGTTGGCTGATCCTAAAATATCTTTCAGGTTATCGATACTTAAAAACTCTAAGGAGTCTACTCCCAGGTAATTTTTAAGTTCTTCCGTAGTCATATTGGCAGAAATCAGATCATCTTTGGACGGAGTATCAATTCCAAGGTAGCAAGGAGCGATAATTGGAGGGGAAACACTTCTGAAGTGAATTTCCTTTACTCCTGCATCTTTTAAAATTTTAACCAGTCTTTTAGATGTTGTTCCACGAACAATAGAATCGTCAATAATGACTACTCTCTTGTCTTTCATTTCAGAAATGATCGGGTTCAGCTTAAGATTCACTACCCTTTCTCTCATTTCCTGTGTAGGAACGATGAAACTTCTTCCGATATATCTGTTTTTGATCAAAACCGGACGAAAAGGTATTCCTGAAGCTTTAGAGAAACCAATAGCAGCCGGAACTCCGGAATCCGGAACTCCAATTACCAGATCAGCTTCTACAGGAGCCTGTTCCCAGATTTTCTCTCCGGATTTTTCTCTGATCTCGTAAACATTGATATTTTCTAAGGTAGAGTCAGGTCTTGCGAAATAAATATATTCGAAAGAACAGATTCTCTGCTTACCTTTCGCTTCATCCATCATATAAGAATGAAGTTTTCCAGGTTCGTTTTCGTTGGTATAAATGATCTCACCAGGAAGGATATCACGTACATACTGAGCACCCACAGCATCCAATGCTACAGATTCTGAAGCTACTACATAAGATTTTTCATCAATAGCCCCCAATACTAACGGACGGATACCGTTGAAGTCTCTGAATGCAAAGAATTTGTTTCTGGTCATCCCTACTACAGAATAAGCTCCTTCAATCTTTTCCATGGTTGCTTTAATCGCTCCACGAAGACCTAAATCAAGGTTTTTCTGAATCAGTCTCAGGATAACTTCAGAATCGGAAGTCGCTCTGAAAACTACGCCTTCAGCTTCTAATTCTGCTTTTAATTCTTTGGCATTGGTAAGGTTACCATTGTGTGCTATAGAAAGTATAATCTGGTCATATTCGTTTTTCGCGAAAAATGGCTGAAAATTATATTTCTTCTTATCTCCTGCAGTGGTATAACGGGTATGCCCAATTGCAGAATTTCCCATAAAAGTTTCAGGTTCCTGAATTTCTTTATAAACATCCAAAACCAGTCCTTCGTCTTTCATGTTTGTGATTCTTCCATCCTTTAAAACGGAAATACCACAAGCCTCCTGACCTCTGTGCTGTAATGCAAAAAGGCCAAACTGTGAAAGAGAGAAAGTATCCAGATCATTATCCGAATACATTCCGAAGATCCCACATTCTTCATTAGGAGCATCCAGTCTTTCCTCTTCCTGAGTTCTGAAAAGATTTCTTCCGTAGGTCTGGGTTTTAAACTGTTTTAAATATTCACTTTTATGAATGTCTAAACTTTTCATTTCTATTTTTTCTAAATTAAAAGATTAAAAAATTTAATGATTAAAAAGATTACAGCCTGTTTAATTTTTAAATGGTTTAATCTTTAAATAAATTAAATCTTATTTCTGTAAAAGATTTTTAAGACGGTTGTAGATTTCAACATAAGCCTCAGTAACTTCTCCTAAGTCTCTTCTGAATCTGTCTTTGTCTAATTTCTTCATGGTATCTTTATCCCAAAGTCTGCAAGTATCAGGAGAGATTTCGTCTGCTAAGATGATTTCACCGTCTGAAGTTTTACCTAATTCGATTTTGAAATCTACCAGGATGATATTGATTTTGTCAAACAGGTCGATAAGGATATCATTGATATCTGAAGATAACTCATACATTTCGTCAAGTTCTTCGTAAGTAGCTGCTCCTAAGAAAACGGCATGGTGATCATTGATAAGCGGATCTCCCAATTCATCTTTTTTATAACAGATATCGAAGATCGTTACAGGAGATTTAATTCCTTCTTCCACTCCTAATCTTTGCGCCATGCTTCCTGCAGAGTAGTTTCTTACCACCATTTCCAAAGGAATGATAGAAACCTTTCTTACCAGCTGCTCTCTTTCGTCTAATTTTTTGATGAAATGAGTTTTAATCCCTTTCTCATTCAAGTATTCAAAAATAAGGGTTGTGATTGCGTTGTTCATTTCCCCTTTAAGGTCTACCTGACCTCTTTTTTGAGCGTTAAATGCTGTAGCATCGTCTTTGAAACGTACTACTACTTCATCAGGATTATCGGTTGCAAATACTTGTTTTGCTTTCCCCTCGTACAACATTTCTTTCTTTTGACTCATAATTTTACTTTCTAAATTGTAGTTAGATTTATTGATTTATTTTATTATTATTCCTGTTAAGACAGCCAGTCCAAAACTCAGCAGTGTACCAATTAATACATACTCCGTAAGTTTTCTCTGTTTTGCCTGTGCAAGGTCGCTGAACCTGAAAACAGATTTGGCAGCTACCATGAAACCTACGCCTTCCCAATGATTCACCATAATAAAAGTGAAAACCAGCAGACGTTCTAAAATTCCGATATATTTTCCGGCACTTGATAAAGATTCGGTTTGAATAGTGTTGGGGCCATCCGGAGCAGGTGTCCAGGATGACAATAAGGTTTTGATAAAAATAGAAGCAGGTGTTGTCAGAAACAGCGCCGCCATAATTACCTTCAAAAATTCCTGATTTTGTACGAAGCCAAAACTGAATTCCTGGAAATAAAAAGAAACTCCGGCAATCACTGAAACATGCAGCAGCTGATCAATGAAAAACCATCTTTTCTTAGTCTTTACATTTTGAAATATAAGTTTGGAAGCATCAATCATAAAGTGAGTAATTCCCACCAATACAGCGACCCACCAAAGCTGAAGATCCCAAAGGAAAACAAGGCTTAAAATAGTGTGAATCAGAATATGAAGGTATAAAAACTTACTTTTCAGTTTATGGTTCTCCTTATCTGCAACCCATGAATTTGGCTGAAGTATAAAATCTCCGAGTAAATGTGCCAATATGAGTTTGATGAAGATCATGCCTATAATTCTGAGATTTTCTTTCTGAAATACTGATTGGTTTCCACGATGAGCTCATAGTTGGCTCGTTTCAGTCTCTGGCTTACCGAAGACTGTGAAATAGCAAATCTCTTAGCAAGATCTTCCTGAGTGATATCCTGATTCATAATCATCTCATGAATGATCTCTGCCGTAGCCATTGTCCAGTTATCAAAATCCTTGGACGACCATTTCAACAGGATATTAAGATCTCTGTCCACCGGATCACTTGATGTTTTGATGGCAACAGTATGCCCGTCACTTTTAAGGTCATTAAGCAGTCTCCCGGAATTGACATAGGCTGTACCATTGGATTCAGTGATTTTCTCAGAAGAAAAACTTTCCTCACCAATACCTATGGCCATCCTTACATCTAAATTTTCAACACTTTTAATAAGAGATTTTATGGCTAGAAAACGCCAGAAAACGTCATCAATTCTGCATTTGAACTGGAACTCATCTCCTCTGTAGATTTCCCATGTGTGAGGAGCGCTTCCCCATTTTTCGAGAAGATGTTTAAGCCTGGTAATCCAAACTTCAGTGTCCGCATGCTGTGAATTTATAATATCACCGGTAATGACCGCTATCATACTGCAAATATAAGCATAATTACTTATATATAAAAAATATAAGCAGAAACACTTATAGATATTGATTATTAGTGAATCAGCTTATATCAATGATATAGTAAACATAAGGTTTTTAAGGCTTTATATAAAACTACTGAATAGCAAAACAGCAAAAAAATGTTCAATCTTTTATTATGGTGTCGACTTTAACTCTACTTTTTTATACTTTTTTTATAGTAAGAAGCTGTTCCTGCTATCCGCTCATACTCCTCGCGCCTATCTATTCCAACTCCTTAACCCTACAACTCTCCCACTTCTACTGCGGGGTAACCGCTGCTATCAGGGCTAGGACAGTCATTGCGGGTAAAGCGAAGCAATCTCATCAATTCCCTTTGCGTATTATTTAAAAATAAACCTAACAGGTTTTAGAAACCTGTTAGGTTTGGCTTGTCACAAAAATTATAGTATTCAAATTTGATTTTATTTACCTTTTAATAAACTGATGTACCTTTTCATCAAGCTTCAGGAAATAAGTTCCCGTTGGAATCCCTTGTACAGAAATATCTTTTTTATACCTGAAAGGATCTTTTTCAGTATAAATCACTTTTCCCGAAAGATCTATGATTTGGGCTGTCTTTATATGGGTAACTTCTCCGTTCACATACAGATAATCATAAACAGGATTCGGATATATTGTAAACTCATTATTAACAGTCATCAATTCCGCTGTAGACAATGTGCCTCCCAGATTCTGACAGTAATTGGACGGATAAGAATCCCATTCACTGCTAGTAAAAGTATTATTGGGTTGATTGATGGTGTTTTTTCTGTATAAAGATACGTTCCCGTTATTATTGGTCGTGTATTTTACCCCGATAGCATCCACTGTAACCGTTTTATTATACGCAAGTTCCACATAATTTCCTCCCGCAAACATCATAGGATCAGAAGCAGTTACAAATCTTGCCTCGCCAAGAGTATAGCATGATAAAGTGCCTTTCGGATTCAGGATAACAAAAGTTTCGTTGTTTCCTACCTTGCCTTCCAATTCGTATGTGTCGCCATTATAGAAATCTCCTGATATATTATTTTTAAACTGAATATTAATTCTGTAATTATTTAAATTAACCTCATGTCCTGTTTTATTGACAATTTCCAGCGCATTATTTTTCACAGATTCCGTATTTGTTCCGGATATATATTTGGTAATGATAAGATCCGGGGCATAGGAATCCGAAGCAATTGTTGAGGCTGTTACCATATTACTGAATGGAGATTCCAGGTATGCTTTATCAAAGGCTTTCACCGTAAAAGTATAGGTGGTTGACGGGCTCAGGTGATCGATGCTGATGGAAGTCCCTTTTGTAGTGGCAACAGGCGTTACAGATCCATTCATATAAATCCTGTATCCTAAAATATCCGCATCAGGAGAAGCCGTCCAGCTCAGATTCACAAAATAAGCATTCTGCTGGGTTGAAACCAGTGATCCGGGAGCCGCAGGAGCAATAGTATCAGGTGTTTCGGACCAGATCATATCAATCCACTCAGGATGATCAATAAATGGGTTTCTGTTTTTTTGTATAGTATAAACAGCATTGTTCCGGTCAATTTCTCTTTGCGAAACCGGATCTGCCGTATTCCACTGTTTCAGCATGGCAATATAGGCAAGATCAACTGCTCTTTCTTCCGTTCCGTCCAACGGACATTGGTCTGTAGCAGGAGTAAGATTGGCAGATGTGGTATAAGCGGTATTGAATGAACCTAACTTTCCTTCATAGCGTACTGCAAAGTATAACAATGACCTTGCAATATCACCTTTGAATTCATTAATAGGTTCATACACTCTTCCAGTATAAGGGTAATTGGGAATCGCTGCATTAGATATTCTCGAAGTGTTGGAAAAAATATAATGATTGGTATTATTTCCTGTTCCATATGGATAATTGCTTCTTCGCTGGTTGATCCATCCATCAACAGGAATTATAAAATTCAGATCCGAATACATAGGATAATCACTGATAGATGAGCTTGTACTGAATGTACTCTGCGGCATCATATGTTCCCGGTTGTACCCCAAACCTTCCGCACCAACACCTGCTACCAACTGATCTGTAGTATATTCATAAGAATCCGGCCCAGACGGAATTTCAGAATAGATATCCAGCAGATACTGAGTATTGGAAGCATCATGATCATAATATTTATCCAGATCAGTCTGGGCATATAACACTTTAAGATCGTCATAATGCCAGTTGATCATTTTTTCTGAAATAATATCGTGGATCTTTGATTTCAGGGCATATCCCGTCAGTCCGGCTGTTCCATCATAATACCCCGCAGGTGCCTGCGCAGCACTATAAGAAGAAATCAAAAGGATTGGAAGTAGAATTTTTTTCATGCCTTAAAAATTGGGAAACTAAAAATAGTGAAATAAAAAACGAATATGCCAGAATATTTTATTAAGAAAGTATTAATTCTCAAAATATAAAAAATTGAAAATTAGATGTATTGGTCGTTAATAATGCTGGGAAAATAATTTTTCTTTAGCATTCCATCAATTTGGTTATCTTTGGGAACTAACTATTATTATATGAATACTGAGACTATTGACAACATCAAAATGATAGCGGAGACGGCTAGAGAATTTGCAGAAAAGAACATCAGACCGAATATTATGGAATGGGATGAAAGCCAAACATTTCCAAAAGACTTATTCCACCAGTTGGGTGAGATGGGTTTTATGGGAATTGTAGTTCCTGAACAATATGGAGGTTCCGGCTTAGGCTATCATGAGTATGTTACTATTCTGGACGAAATTTCTCAGGTTGACCCATCTATTGGTCTTTCTGTAGCAGCACACAACTCACTTTGCACCAACCATATTTATGAATTTGGAAATGAAGAACAAAGACACAAATGGCTTCCTCAGCTGGCTTCCGGAAAAGTAATCGGAGCTTGGGGACTTACAGAGCACAACACAGGTTCTGATTCAGGAGGTATGTCTACAACTGCTGTAAAAGATGGTGATGAGTGGATCATCAACGGAGCTAAAAACTTTATCACCCACGCTATTTCAGGTGATATTGCCGTAGTAATGACGAGAACAGGTGAAAAAGGAGCTAAAAATAATTCTACAGCCTTTGTTTTGGAAAAAGGAATGCCTGGTTTTACTTCCGGAAAAAAAGAAAATAAATTAGGGATGCGTGCTTCTGAAACAGCAGAATTAATTTTTGATAATGTACGCGTACCGGATTCTCACCGTTTAGGTGAAGTTGGAGAAGGTTTCAAGCAGGCTATGAAAGTGTTGGATGGCGGTAGAATTTCTATTGCTGCATTAAGCTTAGGGACTGCAAGAGGAGCTTATAAAGCAGCTTTGAAATATGCAAAAGAAAGACATCAATTCGGAAAACCTATTGCAGATTTCCAGGCAATCAACTTTATGCTGGCAGATATGGCAACAGAAATTGATGCTGCTGAACTTCTTATCCAGAGAGCATCTACTCTTAAGAATGCAAAACAAAAAATGACAAAAGAAGGAGCTATGGCTAAACTATATGCTTCTGAAGCTTGTGTAAGAATCTCAAACAATGCAGTTCAGATCTTCGGAGGATATGGTTATACGAAAGATTTCCCTGCTGAAAAGTTTTATAGAGATTCCAAACTTTGTACTATTGGAGAAGGAACGTCTGAGATCCAGAGACTTGTCATTGGAAGAGATATTACAAAATAATTTTAAAAATAACACCGATACAAATGATTAAACAGGTACTTTTAGGTGAATTTCTGCATGAAGCTGAAAACACCAGAAAAATCTTACAGGCAATCCCCGACAGCGCACTGGATTGGAAACCGTCCGAAAAAAACTGGACAACCGGTCAGCTTGCTTCTCACATTGCTGAAGTATACAACTGGTATGAATCCACTTTCAATCAGGACGTTTTCGATATGGGAACTTACAGGTATGACAAAGGAGATATTTCCAAAGCAGAAAATATTCTTGCAAAATTTGAGGAGAATGTTGCCAACGCACAGAAAGCTCTTGAAAACTCTGATGAAAATACCTATTTCAACGAGTGGAAAATGGAAATGAACGGAAATGTACTTTTCCCTCCTATGCCAAAGGTTCAGGTGATAAGAGCTTTTCTTTATAATCATTTGTACCATCACAGAGGTGAGCTGGTTGTTTATTTAAGATCAACCGGAAACAAAGTTCCTGGACTTTACGGACCTACTGCTGATGATAAAATGTAGTTAAACATTGCATCAATATAATAGAAGCTGTTTCATTTTGAAACAGCTTTTTTTGTAGGGAGAACACAGAGCGGCACAATAGTATTCATTAAATGTAATTTATTAAAATTTATTCATGAATAATTGAATTATTAATAAAATTTATTGTCTCAATTTAATAAATTAACAAATAAAAAATCGATATGTTATTTTTTTAAAATTAAAATTCATTTTACAACTTTTATTTTTCTTTTATTAATGAGCATTTTCCATTATATACAATGTATTACATAATATATTATATACAAAGTCTAAATATTCCTTAAAAAATTTTGTTTTTCGTAATAAATTTTTTATTAGATTTGACATTCCACAATCAAATTTAATATTTAATATGAAAAAACAATTAACGCTGATTGGAATGCTCCTTATTTCGGGTATTTCTTTCGCACAGACTGACCGTCTTTGGTCTGAAGGTTCAAAAAGAACTTCATCAGAGATCTTTGAAAACAAAACCAGTATCAGCAATCCAAAGGTTTACAACCTGGATATCAACGGATTGAAAAACATTCTGGCAAAAGCTCCCAAAAGGCTGGCTGCAGGCGAAAAATCTGAAATCATTATTTCTTTTCCAAATTCTGAAGGCAGAATGGAAAATTTTAAAGTGAGGGAGAATTCCAATTTTGCCCCTGAGCTGGCAGCCAAATATCCGGACATCAAATCCTATGTGGGACAAGGTCTGGATGATCCTAATTCCACAGTCTATTTCAGTGTTTCTCCGCTAGGACTGTCCTCCATGGAAATTTATGGTGATAAATCGGCCGTTTTCATCGAGCCTTACACCAAAGATCTTTCTTCGTATGTAGTATACAGAAAATCTGACAAAAAAGATGATCTCAACAAGTTTGAATGTACAGTGGTAGATGCCGCACAGAAAGGAGTTTCCAATTCTTCTCTTGCTGCAAGACCTAATGCTGATGATGCCAAACTGAGAACATTCAGACTGGCACTGTCCTGCACAGGTGAATACACCACGTATTTCGGAGGAACAAAAGCTCAGGCTTTAGCAGCGATGAATACTACAATGACCCGTGTAAACGGTGTATTTGAAAAAGATTTCGCAGCGAGAATGGTTCTTATCGCCAACAATGACGCTGTCATCTACACCAATGCATCTACAGACCCTTATTCCGCAGCTTCAGGAATGAGCAACTGGAATTCCCAGCTGCAAAGCACTTTAACGTCTGTAATTGGAGAAGCTAATTATGACATCGGTCACTTGTTCGGAGCTTCCGGAGGTGGAGGAAATGCAGGCTGTATCGGCTGTATCTGTACAAACGGATCAAAAGGAAGCGGATATACCTCTCCGGCAGATGCTATTCCTTCGGGAGACAATTTTGATATCGACTACGTAGCTCATGAAATGGGACACCAGTTCGGTGGAAACCACACCTTCTCCATGAACAATGAAGGTACAGGTGCCAATATGGAGCCAGGATCAGGATCAACAATCATGGGTTATGCAGGAATTACCAGCCAGGATATTCAACCGCATTCAGATGCATTTTTCCATGCAATAAGCATCCAGCAGATCACTAATAATATTAAAGCTAAAACCTGCTCTGTCAATACCAACACCGGAAATGCAATTCCTACAGCTAATGCAGGATTAGATTATACCATTCCAAAAGGAACTCCATTTGTTCTTACAGGTACAGGAACAGATGCTGACGGAGATTCTTTAACCTATATCTGGGAGCAAATGGACAACGCTTCGTCTTCCCAGACAGGAGCAAGTTCCGCTGCAAGTGCTACAAAAACTTCAGGACCTAATTTCAGATCATGGACTCCTACTACTGCACCGGTAAGATATTTCCCAAGAATGGCTTCAGTTCTGGCCGGAGCAACCACTACCGCAGGCTCTGAAATCACTGTAGAAGCACTTTCTTCAGTAGCCAGAACATTAAACTTCAGATTTACTGTTCGTGATAACAAAGCAGGAGGTTCAGGAAATAATTCCGATGATGCTGTTATCACTGTTAACGGAACTGCCGGACCATTCAATATCACTTCACAAAACTCTGCAACAACATACGCCGGAGGAAGTTCTCAGACAGTAACATGGAATGTGGCAGGAACTACAGCCAACGGGGTAAATGCTGCTAATGTGGATATCCTCTGGTCAACAGACAGTGGAAATACATGGACTACTCTATTGGCAGGAACTCCGAATGATGGCTCACAGGCAGTGACCATTCCTAATGCCAATACAACGACAGGAAGAATTATGGTAAAAGGATCAAATCACATTTTCTTTGATGTTAACAATGCTAACATCTCTGTAAATGCAGGTTCCGGAACTCCTGACACGGTTGCTCCTACAGCTCCTACCCTTGCTGCTTCAGGAACTACAGCTACAACCACTAACCTTTCATGGTCTGGAGCTACAGATAATGTTGGTGTTACCGGATACGATGTATACCAGGGAGCTTCATTAATTGGTTCTACGGCTTCTACTACATATACTGTAACAGGACTTTCACCGGCAACTACGTATTCTTTCTCTGTGAAAGCAAAAGATGCGGCAGGAAATGCTTCTGTTTCCAGCAACACCGTAAGTGTTACGACTCTTTCCGGAGGAACAGTTACTTATTGTTCTTCTTCGGCCTCAAATACAGCAGATGAGAGAATTGGAAATGTGACATTCGGATCTATCAATAATACGTCTACAGGAACTGCAGGATACGAAAACTTCACTTCAGTTTCTACCAATGTTACAAGAGGAAGTGCTTATACAATTTCCATTACTCCGGTGTGGACTTCTACAAAATACAGCGAAGCCTACGCAGTTTATATTGATTATAACGGAGACGGAGACTTCACAGACAGCGGAGAGCTGGCATGGACAAAAGCAGGTTCTACAACCAGCCCTGTTACAGGATCTATTACAATTCCTGCTACTGCCACAGTTGGATCTACTAGAATGAGAGTAATGATGAAGTACAGCTCAATTCCTACATCTTCATGTGAAGCATTCACTTACGGACAGGTGGAAGATTACACCCTTAATATTGTTTCTTCAGGAAAAGGAGATCTTCATAATACAAATGATCTGATCACGGATGTGAAGCTTTATCCAAACCCCGTGAGAGATATACTATATATTTCCAATACAGCATCAGAAGATTATAAGATCTTCGATATGGGTGGAAAACTAATTGACTCAGGAAAACTTCAAAGGGGCTCTGTGAATGTAAGCAACCTTATCAAAGGAGCTTATATGATTCAAATTGGAGAATCTTCTAAGAGATTTATTAAAAATTAGTAACGAATAGACTTTTTAAAATTAAACGATGTGAAAAACCGTTCTGCACAGAACGGTTTTTCTTTTTTTTAAATTTTATACCATCTCTCACTTTATCACCTTTTCGTATCGGTATATCCGATAAAAAATTCATATAAAGAATACATTTTCAGTAAGTTTTTTTAGTATTTTTGCCGAAAATACATGTAAGTGAAAAAACAATTATTGATGACGGGAATGCTCGCATTGTCGGGTATTTCTTTTGCACAGACCGATCGTTTATGGACTTCAAGCTCCATTAAAATATCCTCTCCCGTTCTTGAAAATATGTCAGTTTTTGAAGATCCGCAGCTTTTTCATCTGAATATAAGCGGATTAAAAAATGTATTAGCAAAGGCTCCAAAAAGATTAGCAGGGCAATCCGAAGTCATTATCTTTTTTCCCAATTCAACAGGGAGAATGGAAAGTTTCAGGGTAACGGAAAATTCTAATTTTGAACCGGAACTCGCTTCTAAATATCCGGATATCAAATCTTATATCGGTGAAGGTGTCGAAGATCCTGCTTCAAAAGTTTATTTCAGCATCTCTCCTTTAGGATTATCTTCTATGGAAATCTACAAAGATCAATCTGCCGTTTTTATTCAGCCTTATACCAAAGACCTTTCCACTTATATTGTTTATAAAAAGTCTGACAGAAAAGACCATTTGAACAAACTCGAATGTACAGTTTCTGATGCTGCTCAAAAAGGTAATTTAAATGTCGTAACCCATAAAAATGCGGATGATGCTACATTAAGAACGTTCAGACTTGCACTTTCCTGCACAGGAGAATATACTTCTTATTTTGGAGGAACAAAAGCTCAGGCTTTAGCAGCCATGAATAATACCATGACCCGCGTGAATGGTATTTTTGAAAATGATTTTGCAGCGAGAATGGTCCTGATTGCCAATAATGATGATCTTATCTATACCGATGCCGCTACAGATCCTTATTCTTCCTCTTCACAAATGAAAAACTGGAATCTGGAGCTGATGAACAATCTGAGCTCTTCCATCGGAAATAATAATTTTGACATAGGACACCTTTTTGGCAGAGACGGTGGTGGCGGCAATGCAGGATGTATCGGATGTATTTGTGACAATGACATGTCTACTTACCAAAGTCAGGGTATAACCTACCCAAGCAGCTATAAGGGAAGCGGATACACTTCTCCGGCCAACGGTAATCCTTCGGGAGACACTTTTGATATCGATTTTGTAGCTCATGAAATGGGACATCAGTTCGGCGGAAATCATACATCTTCTTATCGCGTTGAACCGGATTTAAAATCTGTGGAGCCAGGTTCAGGATCTACCATTATGGGCTATGCGGGTGTCACCAGTTATGATGTTCAGAATAACTCTGATCCGTTTTTTCATGCCATAAGCATTGAACAGATCACCAATAATATCAAAGCAAAAACCTGTTCTGTAAATACCAGTACCGGTAACTCAATTCCTACAGCCAATGCGGGTCCTGATTATATTATTCCTAAAAGTACTCCTTTTATGCTTACCGGATCAGGAACTGATGCTGACGGAGACCAGCTTACCTATATCTGGGAACAGATGGATAAAGGAACTTCTTATGAAACAGGAGCTAATTCTGCAGCACAGGAATCAAAAACTCGGGGGCCAGTATTCAGATCATGGAGACCTTCAGCTTCTCCGGTAAGATATTTTCCGACAATGTCCTCCATTCTGGCAGGTTCTCTCAAAACAGCAGGAACAGAAATAGATGTTGAAGCACTTCCTTCTGTAGCCAGAGCTTTAAATTTCAGACTTACTGTTCGCGATAATAAAGCCGGAGGCGGAGGCAACAATTCTGATGATACAAAACTCACTGTTGATCCGGCAGCCGGACCATTTATGATAACCTCACAAAACACTGCTGTTTCTTATGTAAAAGGAAGCTCACAAACGGTTACATGGGATGTAGCAGGCACTACAGCAAATGGTGTGAATACCGCCAATGTAGATATCCTCTGGTCAACAGATAACGGCAGCACATGGACGACACTTTTGACCGGAACTCCTAATGATGGTTCGGAGAATATTACAATTCCTGATACTTTAACCAACTCCGGAAGAATAATGATCAAAGGAAGCCATCATATTTTCTTTGATATCAATAATGCCAATATTTCTGTAAAAAATTCTAATGAAGATGCTGCTCCATCCTCTACAGAAATCAAACTGTATCCCAATCCTGCAAAAAAAATTCTTACCCTTACCAATACCAGTAATGAAGAATATAAAATCTACGACATGTCCGGCAGGCTTGTAAGTGGAGGAAACCTTGAAAGCGGAACGGTTAATGTCAATAAACTAACCAATGGAACTTACATCATCCAAATCGCAGGATTTACAAAACAATTTATTAAAAAGTAAAAAATAAAGTTCAAACAATAAGCTGCTCATTTGGGCAGCTTTTTTATTTAGTGAAATACAAAATATGATCTTAAATCTATTTATCATTACAATTAATTTCAGAATAATAATTTATTTTAGATAAAACTACCAGCATTTAAGTTTTTTAATTTAAATTTATCGCATAACAATATTTCATTGTACCGTTTACCCAGATTGTATTTAAGGGAGCTCCAGATCGTTTTTGACATCTGATGTTATTGCTTCTTTTGAATTTATTTTGGCATGAATTGGTTATTTACGGTCAAAAATCACATTATTAATCCAGATTCCGGTCCTTAAAATTTCTGCTATAGATTGGAAAACATCAGCAATACTTACGTCAGTATTTACTTAAGATCTTTATCAGGAAAACGATGTTTCAAAAAGGTACCCTTCAAATACCTCTGTAATTTTAAAATATTTAAAATTTTTAATATGAAACATTTATTTAAGTACATTTTTTTTCTAGCCATTACTTCGTTCTCGGTTGCCTGTAGCTCTGACGATGATGAAGTAATAGACGTCAATCCGGATGTGACCACCGTATTCTACAAAAATGCAGATGAACTGGCAGTAACCTATGACTCCAATAATTCGGTAAGCCAAGCCATAAGAAATCAAGCTTATGATTTATACAAAAGAGGAAAATGGAGCGAGCTGGAATCTCTTTTTAAGGCTAATAATTTAAATGGCGGATGGCCGCCTGCCAACGGAGGTTATAATATTGTTGATGATGTTCCTTTACAGGTTGGGCAGAAGTTCGACAGATACAGCGGTGCAGTCGGCAGTTATAACGGAACCGGGGTTCCTACATTAGGAGGAAGCTTTACAAGCCCTATCATCAACGGATATGTTTATACTTTTACACAAAGAGCTCTAAACCAGCCTGAAGACAAATACGATTTTTATTATGAAATTGATGTACTGAACAACTCCATGCAGTTTAAAACCCAGACAGCAGACATTATTCCGTGGTTCAGCCAGGCAGGAAAAGGTAAACAAACGATGTGGAAAATTCCTATCGATATCAATACAGGTTACCAGAAAACATGGAATAAGCTGGCAGAAGAAGGCTATATTAAAATTACCATTAAGAGAAGCCCAAGCGGAAAATATCCTAACTTAGCAGGCACAGTTATTCAGCCATAAATCTGCTCAGATGTATTCATTATCAGAAAAAATAAACATTATTGGAAAAGCTTCTGTTGAAAAAAACGTCTTTATCAATGACGAAGCTCTCCCATCAGCAACAACCACTTTCACCTGCTCTCATTGCGGAAACAAAAATACAATTGCAATAGCACCTTATAAATCAGGGTTTCCTGTTCTGCAGCTGTATCATGAAGATAAAGTGGTATCTAAAAATGAATTGCTAAACCACGGAATGGTCAACGGAACCTCTCAAAGAATGTTTCATTTCGGAGAATTGACAGTCAACGATCTGCCAACTTTATATTTTGGAACCGACTGTTCTTCCTGTCATTCCAGGTTCATCTGTCTATTCAGCTATGGAGAAAAGCAGCCGGGTTTGATGATACTTACCATCTCCGGAGTCTGGAAATATGAAGAATCTAAATAATTGAGTATAATTGAATCACTTCAAAATAAAACCACAATTTTCAAGTTGTGGTTTTTAATTTTTATGGATTAAATTTCCCCATTGATAATACAGATTTTTGCAGTTTTTGGTTTAAAGATAGGATTGTATATTCAAAAACATTTTCCCAGACACTTTATTTTTACATTTCCTGCTGTACATTTCACATTTTGCAAATCCTTTTCTATCTTTGTGGGAAATAAAAAAATTCATGGATAAAATTGATAGTCTGAACCAAGTAGCAGAATTCCATACTACTTTCAAAGCCCCTATTTTAGATACCCCACAAATTCCTTCTCCTGAAAGATGCAACCTGAGAGTAGAACTTTTACAGGAAGAATTAAACGAACTGAAACAAGCTATTGCTGACAATAATATTGTAGAAATTGCAGATGCATTGTGTGATCTTCAGTATGTTTTGAGTGGTGCGGTACTGGAATTCGGACTTGGCAACAAATTTGTAGAGCTATTCAACGAAGTTCAACGCTCCAATATGTCGAAAGCATGTGATAATGAAGAACAGGCAGAGGAAACTGTAGAATTTTACAAAGCGAAGGAAGTAGAATCTTTTTATGAAAAGTCCGGAGAAAAATTTAATGTTTACAGAAAGGCAGATCATAAAGTATTAAAAAACAAATACTACTCTCCTGCTGATTTAAAATCAATTATCGAAAAATAAAATATGAAAAAAATTATTACCAATATTGTTGCCTTTTCAACCTTGTTTTTGGCTTCACAGCAGCTTACTGCACAAAAAGTAGTGGTAAACCGTGAAGTTGAAACCCAGAATGATGGCAAAATGCTTTTGGGAAACCAGTTGAAAGAGCAGTTTTTAAAAGCTCCTTATGCAGATTGGTATGTGAAAGAACATGATGAGTATGTTCTTGATCAAAAGGCAGTCAGTGAATTAAAAAAAGAGAAAATCGGAACCTATGATATTATCGTTTTCATGGGAACCTGGTGTGAAGACAGCCACAGAGATTTTCCAAGACTGATGAAAATATTGGAAGCCGTAAGTTATCCGGAAAGTAAATTGAATATTATTGCTGTTAACCGTAAGAAAGAATCTCCTACCGGGGATGAAAGTCTTTACAATCTTCAGAAAGTTCCTACCATTATCCTGAAAAGATATGGAAAAGAAGTGGGCAGAATTATCGAAATGCCTACGACAGGATATATTGAAAGGGATTTGGTTCAAATTCTGAAAAAGAACGATTCGTCTGTTATCAAAGAAATTTTTAAATAGATTTTGAGAAATTATAGAACAATATTATCTTTTGCTGCAGGTGCCGGCGCAATGGTACTGCTCTTTTTTGGCCTGAAATCCTGCCTGAACCTTGGAAATAAAACTGAAAAGTCAGATTATTATATCCTGACCAATCAGATTTCCAAGATGAATAAGATGGTCGTCATGGAACAGAATACATCCAGCATGCAGAAAACCAAAATGGGTTATGAGGTTTTTGGAAAAGAAGTTTCCAGCAACAGTATTATTACCTACACAAAGACTAATGCACAGGTTTCTTATGATCTCAACAAAATGAAGATTGAAGTAGATTCCATCAACAAAAAGCTGGTGATTACCGAGCTTCCTGATGCTGAAATCAGAATTACACCTAGCGTTGAAATTCAGTCTTTGGATGATTCTTTTTTTAACAGGATCTCGGAGAAGGATATTAAAAATGTTACCGCTAAAGCTAAGGAAACCGCGGAGAAATCAATTGATCAGAATCAGTTGAGAACAGAAGGCCGTAAGCAGCTCATGGAAAACCTGAATAATATTTTTGTATTGGCTAAGGCTTTGAATTATGAAATAGAAGACAAGACCGGAAAAATTGGTATTCTGGGACTTTAGGTTAAAATATTTCTGTTTGGCAAACCCTTTGAATGATACTATCCATATTGTTTACATTTAAAATTCAAACTCATGGATACAAAAGGAAAAACCACCAGGAAAGAATCTGCCAATACCGCAGAAACCCAAAAGCAAAATCAGGACTTCCAGAATATTCCTGCCGCATCAAAAAAGACCAATCCGCCTGATATTGATAAAGAAGATGTTCAGAAGTCTTCCAAAAACAAATCAGGAAAAACGGATAACACAAAAAAATAAAAGAGCTTTTAAGGCTTTATTTAATAATGAAAAACGAAAAGTTCCGTCTCATATGAGGCGGAACTTTTCTTTCTAACTATCTAACTGAACTTTTGTTTCTATACAATGGTCGATTTTCCGATCTTAATATTTTCAAAATTATAATAAGACTTTTCGGAATATCTGATATGATCGGCAATAAAACTTCCCACTTCACTTGTGGAGTAATACTGTTTGCTATTAAGATCAATTGTGACATACTTATTCTCAATAGCATGTTCTACCGACTGTCTTAATTTTTCGGCTGCGGTCTTTAAACCAAGATGATCCAGCATCATCGCCACACTTAAAATAGAAGCAACAGGATTGGCAATTCCTTTTCCTTTCGCCTGTGGATAAGATCCGTGAATAGGCTCAAACAAAGCATTCTTCTCTCCTACTGAAGCAGATGGTAATAATCCGATAGAACCTCCGATCACACTTGCTTCATCGGAAATAATATCACCAAACATATTTTCCGTTACAATGACATCAAAATGCTTAGGATTAAGGATCAGCTGCATGGCTGCGTTATCTACAAACATATAATCAAGCTCCACATCCGGATATTCCGGTGCAATTTCCTGACACGTCTTTCTCCACAATCTTGACGTATCCAAAACATTGGCTTTATCGATAAGCGTAAGCTTTTTCTTTCTTTTCTGCGCTTCCTGAAATGCCATATGCGCAATCGGAATAATATCTTCACGGCTGTATTTGCAGACATCATAAGCGTAAGCACCTTCCGGATCTGTAAATTTTTCACCGAAATAGATTCCGCTTACCAGTTCTCTGAAAATCTGAATATCAGCACCTTCAATAATTTCTCTTTTCAATGGGCTTTTATCAATGAGAGAGGCATAGGTTTTTAAAGGACGGATATTGGCAAACAATCCTAACTCCTTGCGAAGTTTCAATAATCCCTGTTCAGGTCTTACTTTCGCTTCCGGATTATTATCAAAAACCGGATCACCAATAGCTCCGAACAGTACAGCATCAGACTCTTTACAGATTTTCAGCGTTTCTTCGGGCAAAGGATTTCCAGTTTTAAAAATAGCCTCTGCACCGATTAATCCATATTCAAAATGGAATTTACATTGAAAAGCTTCAGCAATAGCATCTAATATTTTAATGCTTTCACCGATGATTTCCGGGCCAATCCCATCTCCGGGAAGAACCGCGATTTTAAAATAATTGTCGCTCATTTGCTTTTTGTGTTTTTAATTCAAATTCTGTGATCGTCTGCTTTCTGCTGATTAAAAAATCAATATCGTCATAGCCGTTCAGCAGGCATATTTTTTTATAAGAATCTAATTCAAAGGTTTCTGTGGTATCTTTAAAGCTGATGGACTGTAGTTCTACATCAATAGCGATTTCATTATCAGGATTTTCATTGATACCCTCTAAAATTTCTTTTAAAAATTCTTCGGAAACTTTTACAGGAAGAAGCCCGTTATTCAAAGCATTTCCTTTAAAGATATCTGCGAAATAACTTGAAACAATGACCTTGAATCCATAATCCGTTAAAGACCAGGCTGCATGCTCACGACTGCTACCACAACCGAAATTATTTCCTGCAACAAGAATCTCACCACCGAATTTGGGATTGTTTAAAACAAAGTCCGGATTAGGTTCCCCAGTATGAATATTGAATCTCCAGTCTCTGAACAGATTCTCTCCGAACCCTTTTCGGTCTATACTTTTCAGGAATCTTGCCGGAATAATCTGGTCTGTATCTATATTTTCTGCCGGCAGTGGAACTGCGCGGGATTTTAAAACAACTAATTTTTGCATTTATTCTATATTGTTTAGACTTGGAACCACAAAAGGCACAAAAGTTTTCTTTTTTACTTTTCAATTTACTTAACTGAAGTTCACATAAGAATGAAAATCAAAGATTATCAAAAAGCTTAAGTGTTCTTTTTCTACAAGCAAATGAAACCTTCTTCTTACTTAAGTGTTATCATCTTTTGTGTCTTTGTGGTTAAATTCTTTTTAGTTTAAACTTTCAAAAGCTGATATTTTACCTTCTATGGCTGCTTTTGCTGCGGTAAGCGGGCTGGCAAGAATTGTCCTTGAACCTTGTCCCTGTCTGCCTTCAAAGTTTCTGTTGGAAGTGGAAACACAATATTCTCCTTCCGGGATTTTATCATCATTCATCGCCAGACATGCCGAACATCCCGGCTGACGAATCTGAAATCCTGCATCACTGAATATTTTATCCAAACCTTCCTCATAAATCTGTTTAACCACCTGCTGAGATCCGGGAACAATCAGTGCTTTTACAGCCTCAGATTTGCTTTTCCCTTTAATATACTGGGCTGCAGAACGGAAATCTTCTATTCTTGCATTGGTACAGCTTCCTATGAACACATAATTAACTTTGATACTGTTAACTGCCTGTCCGGCTTCAAGTCCCATATATTGTAAAGCTTTCTCTTCAGATTCATTTTGCGGTGCCGGAATCACTTCACGGATTGAAATCCCCATTCCCGGATTAGTACCGTAGGTAATCATAGGATAAATATCTGCAGCATCAAAGCTGAGTTCCTGATCAAAAACAGCGCCTTCATCTGTTTTCAAGGTTCTCCAATAGGCTACTTTTTCATTCCAGTCTTCTCCTTCCGGAGCAAATTTTCTTCCATGCACGTATTCAAAAGTGGTTTCATCCGGAGCAATCATTCCGCCTCTCGCACCCATTTCAATACTCATGTTGCAGACCGTCATTCTTCCTTCCATTGACATTTCTTCGAAGACATTACCTGCATATTCGCAGAAATATCCTGTTCCGCCGTCTGTTCCTATTTTTGAAATGATATAAAGAATCACATCTTTAGGCTGAACATTTTCGTTTAATTTGCCATTGACGGTAATTCTCATTGATTTCGGCTTGTTCAGTAATAAACACTGGCTGGCAAATACCTGAGCTACCTGGCTGGTTCCAATCCCAAAGGCAATTGAGCCAAATGCACCATGGGTAGAGGTATGGCTGTCACCACACACAATGCTCATTCCCGGCTGGGTAATCCCTAATTCCGGAGCGATGATATGAACAATTCCCTGATATTGATGTCCCAATCCGAAAAGTTCAATATTATTTTTTTTACAGTTTTCTGTAAGCTGTTCTACCTGATTTCTTGAAAGATCATCTTTAATAGGCTGATCCTGATGCAAGGTAGGTACATTGTGATCCGCGGTAGCTACAATCTGTTCCGGTCTGAAGATTTCCAGATTTCTGGATTCAAGTTCTGCAAAAGCCTGAGGGCTGGTTACCTCATGAATAAGATGTTTGTCGATATAAATGATCTGAGGTCCGTCAGGAATGGTTTCTACCACATGGGCGTCCCATACTTTATCAAAAAGTGTCTTTTTACTGTTGTTCATTGTTTACTTTATCTTGATTTAAATCAAACCTATCCTATTTTTCTGGCGAAAGAATCCATCATAACACTCAGATCATCGTTGTCTATTTCTTTTTTAAGGTCAGCGATTTTCAAAAATTCCTGATACAGATAATCAAGTTCATTTTTGGTAACCTCATAACCGATATGCTTGAAACGGTAAGCCAATGCTGAACGTCCGCTTCTTGCTGTAAGAATGATTGAAGAGGCATTCACACCTACTTCTGCAGGATCTATAATTTCATATGTTTCCCTGTTTTTAATCACCCCATCCTGATGAATTCCTGAGCTGTGAGCAAAGGCATTAGCTCCTACGATGGCTTTGTTTGGTTGTACAGACATTCCCATCAGATCAGAAACCATAGCACTCATTTCATTCAGCATTCTGGAATTCACATCAGTATGCAGATTCAGATTTTTATGCTGTTTTAAAATCATGACGACTTCTTCCAGTGCTGTATTTCCTGCCCTTTCACCCAATCCGTTGATCGTACATTCAATCTGGCGGGCTCCATTAATTGCTCCGGCAATAGAATTGGCAGTAGCCAGCCCCAGATCGTTATGGCAATGACATGAAAGCACTGCTTTTTCAATTCCCTTTACATTTTCTTTCAGATATTTTATTTTCTGACCATACTCTTCCGGCAGGCAATATCCTGTGGTATCAGGAATATTCAGGACAGTTGCTCCTGCTTTGATCACCGCTTCACACACTCTTGCCAGATATTCATTATCCGTTCTTCCTGCATCTTCAGCATAAAATTCAACGTCTTCAACATATGTTTTCGCATATTTTACTGCTTCTGCTGCTCTTTCAATAATATCTTCTCTTGTTGAGTTGAATTTGTATTTAATATGAGAATCCGAAGTTCCGATTCCTGTGTGGATTCTTGGTTTCTTTGCCAACTTCAGCGCTTCTGCTGCTACATCAATATCTTTTTTGTTCGCTCTTGTGAGTCCGCATACCTTTGCATTTTTCACCAGTTTTGAAATTTCTGAAACTGATTCAAAATCTCCCGGGCTGGAAATCGGGAATCCTGCTTCAATGATATCAATTCCTAATTCGTCAAGCCTTTCAGCAATAACCAGTTTTTGTTCCGTATTCAGTTTGCATCCCGGAACCTGCTCCCCATCTCTCAGTGTCGTATCAAAAATTTCGATTTTTTCGGAATTCATAAGTGAAGTTTTTTACTTAATTTTGGATCAAAACTACAGCTTGCGATATTTTTTCATTTTTACTTTTTCTGAAAATTACAATACTCAACAGCTTAGAAAACAATTGTATTTATTTGTTAATCAATAATTTAATTCCCCAAAATTTACAATGGCAGAATTGCAGAAAGATTTTTTGTTTGTATTGGTAAAGTCATTGACGACCTCTGAAAAAAGACAGTTTAAGCTCTACGTAAACCGCCTCGGAATTAACGTAGATGCCAAATTCCTATTGTTATTTTCTGAGATGGATAAGATGAAAGAATATGATGAAAGTATTATTATTGAGAAAAAGATATCTACAAAACAACAGCTTTCTAATCTTAAAGCCCATCTTTATAAACAGATTCTTGTAAGCCTTCGAATGAACCCGAGTCATCAGAACTACAGAATCCAGCTTCGTGAACAGTTGGATTTCGCCAACATTCTGTATCAGAAAGGGCTTTACAAGCAGGCTTTAAAAATATTGGATAAAACCAAACAAACGGCACTGGAACTGGATGAAAAAAGTATCGCTTCGGAGATTATCGACCTTGAAAAAGTAATTGAATCACAATTCATTACACGAAGTATCGAAGGCCGTGCAGAAGAGCTTATCAAACAATCTCAGGAGATCAGTAAACAAAACCGTTATACAACAAAATTATCCAATCTTTCGTTGAAATTATATAGCGAAATGCTGACCCATGGTTATGTAAAAAACGATGCAGACCGGCAGGAAGTCATGGACGTTTTTAACTCCGAGATTAAAAACATTAATCCTGAGAAATTGAATTTCACAGAGAAATTATGGTATTACAAAGCCCATGTCTGGAAAAACCAGCTTTTACAAGACTATAAATATACCTTGAAATATGCTTATCAATGGGTCGATCTTTTTCACAAGAAACCTGAAATGATCTATAGCCATCCTGTCTGGTATATCAAAGGGAATACGTATTTGCTGAAAATTTTGTTTTTATACGGAAATATTGATATTCTGGAGGAACATTTCCATAACTTCAATACAATGGTTCATTCGGAGAATTTTGTTCAGAATGAGAACCTTCAGTCTCTTATTTTTCTTACTCAGTACAATACGCTGATGAATATTCACTTTGTAAAAGGAGAATTCTTCACAGGAACCAAACTTATTCCTGAAGTGGAATTAAAAATGGAAAAGCTCAGAGAGAGGATTGATGAGCACCATTTTATGATTCTTTACCTTAAAATGGCCGCCATGTTCTTCGGAAGTAAAATGTTTGAAAAGTCCATTGAATATTCTATGAGGGTTATAGAATCCAAAGGAAATGTACAGGAAGACCTCTTGTTCCATACAAGAATTCTGATCTTAATGGCAAAATATGAGTCTGGCAATGATGAAGATTATGATGAATTTATTGCTTCTACTTTGAAATTTGCGAAGAAAATGAAAAAGCCGGAAGAATTCCATTTTGAAAGCATTCAGTTTTTTAAGAACCTGAATAATCAAATCCCGGATCAGAGACAAAAAGCTTTTGAAAGCTTTGATAAAAAGCTGGAAGAATATTCCAATAATGAATATTATAGACGTTCGTTATTCTATATTGACATCCACGGATGGATTAAATCTAAAGTTCAGAATGTGGACGTAATTGAGATTATCAAGCAGAAAGTAAAGTATAAAAGAAAGCATTAAATAAGAATATATAAAAATATATTTTTCAATAATTTACAATGTTTTATTTCATGTAAAATAAAACATCAAAAAACATTTTTTAATATAATCTTTTATAGATTTAGGTATTAACAGGTCGCTCCTCCGGAGCGACCTGTTAATTATGCTGTGATGTAATCGGATGATGATTTTATTTATACATCTTCTTTATAAAACTCAATGCATTTTTATGGCTGATTTTTTCCATCAGTTCATGTGAAAAACGCTTCTCAATTTCTTTATTGATAGCATTAAATGCAGATGCATCATCATATCCTTTAAAGAAAAATGGATGACGGGATTTATCAGGATGGTTTTTACAGAAGAAAAAATCGGCACCATACGCAACTGCATCTTCTCCACCCAAATCAAGGCCGTACTGAATATGTTCATATAACATTTCCGGATTTGTATCATCGACACAATTGCGGATAAAATTGAGTCCGATCAGCCCTTTTCTTTTAATCACTTCTTTCGCCAGTTCATCGGGAAGATTTCTCTTTTTATCATGTACCTGTCTGTAGTTGGAATGGCTTGCGATAACAGGAATTTTGTAGTTTCTCTGATCAATATAATTAAGAATTCCATAGGCAAGCTGATCACTGGTGTGGGCAAGATCAATAGCAATGTTTTTTTCTGAGAAATAGTCAAGCAGAACTTTACCGTCATCTTTCAACCCTACATCGGAATTATTTCCTCCTCCAAAGCGGTTTTCAGTATGATGGGTTATTCCAAGGTAAAGAATTCGTTGTGTTTTTTCAATGATCGCTTCCAGATTTTTAAAACCCGTTTCCAAAGTGTCATCTTCGCCACAGAAGCCGGATGCATTTTCAATAGAAGCGATAACTCCTACTTTTCCTATATTTTCAGGATTTTTATAATTGTTACCATCGAATAAGAAAAAACTTTCATTTTGCAGGAGATCTGAAAATATTTCGCTCTGTTTTGCTCCGTAAGCAGTACTATTTTGCCCTGTCGCGGAGTATATAGCCATCACCTGAAGCTTTACATTTCCTTCTTTTAAATAAGGAAGTGAGCATCCAAGTTCTTTGTCGTTAATTAATGAACCCGGCTCCAGCAAATAGCATAATAAATCGCAGTGAAGGTCAACATTTATAGCATTCATATTAATTGTAATTAATTTGTTTTTAAAGACTTACAAATAGACTAAGTATCTTAATATTGGTGTTATCTTGAATAAAAAATCAAAGGTATTTTTCTATGAAAAACGAAATATGGAATTCAGTGAGACTAAAACCATCTGCATCTTTTACATTTTTAATATTAATTCTCATTCTAAATATATGCTAATATAGTATTTTATCTAAAAATTCCGTATTTTTGCCTCTTAAAATTTCTTAGTAAACAATGATAAAAATTACACTTCCAGACAATAGTGTCAAAGAATTCGAGGGAGCAGTGACTCCCCTTGATGTGGCAAAATCTATAAGCGAGGGATTGGCTAGAAACACCATTTCCGCAATTGTTAATGACAAACAAGTAGAAACGACCACACCTATAACCACGGATTCTACGGTACAGCTTTTGACCTGGAATGATGATCTTGGAAAGAAGGCTTTCTGGCACTCTTCTGCTCACCTTTTGGCGCAGGCAATCCTTGAGTTTTATCCTGATGCTAAGTTGACCATCGGTCCTGCTATCGAAAGCGGATTCTACTATGATGTAGATTTCGGGGATGAAAGTCTATCTGAAAAAGATTTTGAGAAGATTGAGAAAAAGATCCTGGAAAATGCGAAGAAAGGCTCAACCTTCTCTTTATATCCGGTTTCAAAAGAAGAAGCTTTGAAGACGTATGCAGATAACCCCTACAAAGTGGAATTGATCTCTAATCTTAATGATGGGGAAATTACTTTTGTAACCCACGATAACTTCACAGATTTATGTCGTGGTGGTCATATCCCGAATACAGGAATCGTAAAAGCGGTTAAAATATTAAATGCAGCAGGAGCTTACTGGAGAGGGAATGAAAAGAACCCACAATTAACAAGAGTATATGGTATTTCTTTCCCGAAGCAGAAAGATCTTACAGAATATCTTGAAAGATTGGAAGAAGCCAAAAGAAGAGACCACAGAAAATTAGGTAAAGAACTTGGAATCTTCGCATTCTCTGAAAAAGTAGGTGCAGGTTTACCACTTTGGCTGCCAAAAGGTACTGCTTTAAGAAGAAAACTGGAGAATTTCCTTTCTGATGCTCAGAAAAAAGGAGGTTATGAATTCGTTATGTCTCCACATATTGGAGCCAAAGAATTGTATGTAACTTCAGGACACTGGGATAAATATGGTGAAGACAGCTTCCAGCCGATTAAAACGCCCAATGAAGGAGAAGAATTTTTGCTGAAGCCGATGAACTGTCCTCACCACTGTGAAATTTACAAAACTTCACAATGGAGCTACAGAGATTTACCAAAAAGATATGCAGAATTCGGTACGGTATACAGATATGAGCAAAGTGGAGAGCTTCACGGTTTAACGAGAGTTCGTGGATTTACTCAGGATGATGCTCACTTATTCTGTACTCCGGATCAGCTTTCTGAAGAGTTTGAAAAAGTAATTGATCTTACGTTGTATGTATTCAAATCTTTAGGGTTTGAAGATTTTGTAACTCAGGTTTCATTAAGAGATCCTGAAAACAAACAAAAATATATCGGTTCTGATGAAAACTGGGAGAAAGCAGAAAGTGCGATCATCAATGCAGCTCAAAAGAAAGGTTTAAAAACAGTAGTAGAATACGGAGAAGCGGCATTCTACGGTCCGAAGCTTGACTTCATGGTGAAGGATGCTTTGGGAAGAAAATGGCAGTTAGGAACAATCCAGGTAGATTATAACTTACCGGAAAGATTTGATCTTCACTATATCGGAAATGATAATGAAAAGCACAGACCGGTGATGATCCACAGAGCACCATTCGGTTCTATGGAGCGTTTTATCGCTATTCTGCTGGAAAACACTGCAGGTGATTTCCCGTTATGGCTAAGCCCGGATCAGTTTATTATTCTACCAATCAGTGAAAAATATGTAGATTATTCAAAAAAAGTTTCACAATTTTTGGAAAATCACGATATTAGCGGTCAGATTGATGAAAGAAATGAGAAGACAGGTAAAAAGATCCGTGATGCTGAATTGAAGAAAATCCCTTTCATGCTTGTTGTAGGAGAAAATGAAGAGAAAGAAGGCACGATTTCTGTAAGAAGACGTGGTGAAGGAGATCTTGGAGCGATGAAGCTGGAGGATTTCGTTGCTTACTTCAAAAAAGAGGCAGCAATCTAAATTTTAAATAAAAAGATTGAAGGATTAAAAAATTAATAAAATCTTTCAATTTTAAATATTTAAATCAATTAAATTAAGTAATTAACCCATAAAATTATAATACAATAGCACAAAGATTTAACAACAGGGGCCCACAGAGACGTCCGGTACAAGAGGACGCTCACTTGATCAACGATAAAATTCGTGTGAGAGAGCTTCGTTTAGTGGGCGATAACGTAGAGCCAGGAATTTATCCAATTGACAAAGCAAGACAAATTGCGGCGGAACAAGAATTGGATTTAGTAGTAATTTCTGACAAGGCAGAACCATTTATTGCAAGAGTATTGGAATACAAGAAATTCTTATACGAGCAAAAGAAAAAACAGAAGGAACTTAAAGCCAAGCAGGTAAAAGTGGTTGTAAAAGAGATCCGTTTCGGACCTCAGACTGATGACCACGATTACGAATTCAAAAAGAAGCATGCTGAAAAATTCCTTGAAGAAGGTTCTAAATTAAAAACCTACGTATTTTTTAAAGGACGTTCGATTATCTTTAAGGACCAAGGAGAAATTTTGCTTTTAAAACTTGCTCAGGAACTTGAGCATGTGGGTAAAGTAGACCAGCTTCCTAAACTTGAAGGAAAAAGGATGATTATGATGATGAGTCCTAAAAAACCAGCAAAATAATTAAGTCATTATTTTATATAAAGAAACCTCAAATTACTTTGAGGTTTTTTTTATGCTAATGTTTTAAAAAAGATTGTGCCGGAGGCTACTCTGCTGTTTATCCTTCAAAATCCCCGCAATCATGCTCTGTGAAAAGGGGCAAAACTTTTTTGGTGGTAAAATATTTCGAAACTCTCTTGTTTTTTAACTCCAGCTTTTTACCTTCTATAACGAGTTCATAGACAGGTGCTTTATCTATTTGAGTTAAAATATAGGTTCTTTCCGGTGTTTTAAAAATCGTTTTGTTTCCTTCAGTAGTGTATGAAAAATCATCAATTTCAAAAGTGTCTTTTTCATCACAGACATTAGCCCATCTGATCTGCTTCTTTGTGATGGACAGGCTGGCCAGATCGCATGAATAACAGTTTCCTGAGAATTCTATCCCATATTTATCATGCACATTAGTGCTTTTACTATTCAATACGTCAATAGGAACCAGGGTTGAAAAATCACCGGGTATTTCTACTATTTCCGGATCATTCTTCACGGGTTCCGGTTGAGATGCTGCCACTTCTATTTGAGTTTCCGGAGAAGTATTTGTTTCTGTTTTTTTGTCTGAAGAAGGTGAACAGGATGCTAATAAAGCAGTCGCCACCGAAAGGCTGATTATTAAGTTTTTCATTCTTATAAAGTAAATTACAATATTGGGGTTATCATTTTGTAAAATTCTCCAAAATCCATCGTTCAAAATATCCCTGTTTTCGGCCATTTATTCCCTATATCAGGAGGTTTTGTTGGCTGCTGGTCTTAATACTGATACATTTGCGCAAAAATATAAAAATGAAAGTCATCAATCAATTCTTTATATCATCCCTGGTAATTCTTGCAGGATGTAACCAGAAGGATAAAACATCAGGGACACATCATGTAAAAACTGAAGTAAAGCAGAAAACGGTAACATTTGCCGATTTCAAAAAAATACAAGGAGTGGACAATGTTCAGGAGGTACCGTTTCAATTATTTACTAAACTGGATTCTGTACAGTTTTTTACCGCTCCGAGTACAGATGCTCCCCATTTGAAACTACCTTACAATAAACTCGATAATTATTATGGATTTGAAGAGTTTGAGGACTTCTATTCTATCCACTACAGCATTAATAATAACATTTCGAACAGTATTGAAGCGTTTGTCCTGAAGTCGGAATTCACACCGGCATACGAACTTACGTTAAAAGGGGTTGACCTTTATGAGATCAGAAGCAGCACCTTTAGAGAATCTAGTGATTCTAAGAATAAATCATTTAAGAAATTCGGAACCATCGTGGAGATTTCAGAACAGGAATTTAAAGCCAGTTCAAAAAAACAAATTGGTGAAAAGCTGGTAAAAAATCCCAATATACAACTGCAGGCAGATAACTGGGTATACAAAGAAAACGGCAGAGAAGACGTAATTACGCAACATGAAAGTGTCTCTACCGAGACCGGACCGCTTGCCAATGAATATGTAGGAAGGTCGCCTTATTTAAACCTGGAAGTATTCAAAGAAAATTCTGATGAAGTTGCAGATTCCTACTATTCTTTTTACAGTTTAAAAAATGCAGTTATGTTTGAACTGAGTACCGAAGGTTATCCGCAAATTCTTCCTTCCAAAGGCTGGGTTACCTTCGTCTCTTCCAATCATGATGTGGGGAGTAATTTTGTTATTTCTAAATACTTTCCTCAAACTAAGAAACAGGACAACCTTTTATATGTGAATTTCACCAACTTTAAAATAGCAGATGATAAAAAGGCTTTCTGGACCGATAATGACACCTTCTTCGCAGAAGTCTACCCTCTTAATTCAGACTCTGGAAATGGTAAAAAACAGAAAACGGCTTATATAAAAGTCCAGTTAAAGGCTGATCTGTTTTAGTAAGAAAACTGAGACAATTAGAATCTTAATGGAAATAGAAGTTATTAAAGGAATATGAACTTGTGTAAACTTTTATATTTTGAAACATTAAGATCATATTAAGATGTTGAGAGTATTAAGGTAAGCTTCGCTTTAAGCTAAAAAATCAGAATGATTCATCTCAACTATACTTTATTTCTCAAATTCTTCTTAATGGTTTTATTTGATGAAAATTTCAACAATTTCAATAATAAAAACCCCTGAAATCAGCGAGTGCACAGGGAAATAAAGTCTAATATCTTTGCCGCAATTATTTAAAGAGATACAATGAAAAAATTAAGTTTGACCCTTCTTTTTTGTTTATTAAGTTTTATGACTTTTGCACAATCTTTAAAAGTCGTTATTAAGCAGGATGGAAAAGTAATTGAACCCGTGAATGATGTTTATGAACTGAAAAAATCTCCTTTTTTATTTGAAATCACGTCTTCCCATCTGGAAGGATTTTTAGTGGGTGCCACAACAAATAAAGACATCTATGCAGGAGCTTTGGGCGTTTTGAATACTGAAGTTCAATGGTTCCAGAATACAGGTATGGCCGAAGAGCTCTATAACAAGGATAAAGAAATGTTTCTGATGGATTCCGCGCCTTCATACTGGTATTATACAGATGCAAAAGATCACAGATTTGATAAAAACCCTAAAGGCAATGCAAAGCAATGGACTGCAACCCGTACGATTACAAGATTTTATGATATCATGGTAGATCAACCCATCAGTTTAAAAGATTTTGACGGCAGCGTTTTCATCCTGATGTATCAGCCGGTTTACAATGACGAATATGATTTAGTAGACAAAAAGAATCTGTTCCAGGCTGCGTTGAAATTTAAAGATTAACTGTACACACCCAAATTATTTGATTATATAAGAAAAAGGCTGCTTACATGATGTGAGCAGCCTTTTTTCGGGATGATTATTTTATTCGATAATCAAGCCGTATTCTATAGCTAATTTTATAGCTGAACTCAGGTTGGAGGTCTGAAATTTTTCGATAAGATTTTTGCGGTGGCTTTCTACCGTGTGCGGACTTATAAAAAGCTTTTCCGCCATTTGATTGGTAGTAAGCCCTTTTGCTGCTTCACCCAGAATTTCTTTTTCTCTTCGTGTCAGTTTCGGAACCTGACTTAATCCGTCTGTTGATTTTTTCTCCAGAACAGCTTTGGTTTGAGAGCATAAAAACCTGTTACCGCTATATACAGCATTAATTCCTTCGATAATTTCGGAAACTGAAGCATTTTTTTGAATATATCCCAAAGCCCCTTCAGCAAGAGTACTGTTGATGACGGGCAGTTCGTTATGAACACTAAGGATAATAATCTGAAGGCTGCTGTACTTTTTCTTTAAAGGTTTGATGAGTTCAATGCTGTTGGTATCTTCCAGATTAATGTCGAGCAGCAGAATGTCAACCGCCTGTTTTGCAAGGCCTGCATTCATTTCGGAGACACTTTTGAAACAATCTACGACATCTATTGTTTCGCTGTTGCCTAAAATATTTTTCAGTCCTTCCAATAGAAGCGGATGATCGTCGGTTATGGCTACTTTTATCATGTTTAATGAATAGGGATTTGAAGTTCTATACTGGTGCCAATATTTAATTCGGAGGTGATATTCATGGTTCCTTTTAAAAACTGGACTCTCAATTCTATATTGTGAAAACCTGCCGTTTTTCTAACGTCTAAATTGGTATGATCGAAACCTTTACCGTTATCTTCTACTGTAAGATTTATTAGGTTTTCTTCTTCGCTTACCTGAATGATAATTTCAGAGGTATCGGCATGTTTTATAGCATTATTGACCAGTTCCTGGATGATTCTGTAAATAACCAGCTGCTTTTCCTTCGATATGGAATTGCTGTAATTGATAAACTCTGTATGGATTTCCAGAGCATGATTGGAAATTCGTGAAGCAAACTCCTGAATAGCCACTTCCAGACCGTATTTTGTTAATAAATCAGGCATTAGATTATGTGCCACCCTTCTCAGTTCTTCTACAGCACCATCGATCTGTTCAATTGATTTTGAAATTCCTTCTTCAATATTTTCGGATTGATGAGGATTTAAATAAGAAAGTTGATGCTTAGTTCCAGACAGCAAACCTCCCAGTCCGTCATGGAGATCACGGGCCAGACGGCCACGCTCCTGCTCCTGCCCTTCAAGCAATGCAGTAAGGGTAGATATTTTCGAGTTTTGTTTTTCCTGTTCCATGGCTAAAGCATGCAGTTCGTCTCTTCGTTTAATAGACCTGGCACGCTGTTTATAGGCATACAGCAACAAGAGGATCAAAATAATGAAAAAGATAATAAAAAAAATGTAGTACGTATTGATCTTTTCCTTGAACGCCAGGAGTTTTTTAAAGGTATTAATATCGTTATTCTTCTGTTGGGTTTCCAGTTTTGCCAAACGAAGCTGCTGTTCTTTTTTCTCGGATTCAAGTTCTGAGAATTTCAGTCTTTCACGCTGGTTTTCTTCCACCAGTTTTAAGTTGTTATAAACCTGTTCACGCTGTGCACGCAAAATATTAATAAGCTTAATTTCCTGAGCTTTCTTGTCGCTTTCGAGCTGTAGCTTGATGTATTTCTGCTCCTGCCGTTCTTTATCAAACTGGGATTCTAATCTTTTGGTGATATCCAGTTTTTCCTGATCGTAAATGCTCTTGTATTGATCAACATAGCTTTTATAATAAGTCAGTGCTTCTTTATAATTGCCCTGCTCTTCACTAATTCTGGATAGAGATTCAAGGATAGACAATTCTATCATATGATTTCTTACCGGGCTTTTCCCAATTTCCATGGAGGCTTTCAGAAAATAAGATTTGGCTAAATCATAATTTTTATCCTGCAATGCCAATTCTGCCAGAATTCCAAAGGAAGAAGCAATGTGAATAGCATCACCAATCTCCAGGCTCACTTTATTGGCTAACTGTGCATATTGCATAGCTTTATCACTGTCAAACCCAGTATATAAATTAGCTAAATTGATGGCGGCATATGAAAGGCTGTTTCTGCTAAGCATCGCATCTTTATTTTTATTAAAAGTAGCAATAGCCTGTAAATAATACTGTTCTGTTTTATCCCGAAACACTGTATTGGATGGATCTTGTGTATATTTTTGTTCATATACGTAGCCCATCCGCATGTAAGCATCAAAGATAAGATTGGGGTCATTTTGCTTGGAAGCTAACAATAGAAATTGTTTGCTGTATTTTTCTTCCAGCTGATATTCATTCAGGTCAGAATAAATGGCAGATAATTCCTTGGCTGCATTACCCAATCTTCCATATAGTGTGGAAGTGGTTGGTGAGTTTTCATAATATTCGATCGCTTTCAGGTAAGCAGCGACAGCATTGGTCGTTTTATTATTGCGTACCAGAATCCAGCCTTTTGCATATTGTACATAACCCTTTGCTTCATTACTATTCGTTTTTAAGCTGTAGGCCTTTGCCATATCGAGGCTTTTTGAAGACTCCGCGGTTTTATTATCCAGCCGGTAATTCATGGCCTGTACCGCATATAAAATTGTGGCATACTTTCCATCCGCCTGTTTTGCAGCAAGGGAAATATTAGTATCTAAAATCTGGTAAGATTTGGGCTTAAGATTATGAAAGAATAATGCTGTAGCGTACCTGGGAGCCAGGTTGAGCTGTTCTGCCGTATTGTTTGAGGCATGGCTGTATTCTCTTTCTAATTTGCTTAAAACATCCTGTGCCTGAGCAAAAAACGGACAAATAAGTAAAGTAAATATAAATAATAACCTGTGCATCAAACCCTTATCTTTATTAAATTGCATTCCATTAAGGAACGTAAATATAGGTAAATCCCTGTTAATCTGTTTCGAAACCATGCTTTTCAGCAAAAGCACTCCACTTCAGGTATTTCTTTTCATTTTTAAAGACTGGATCTTCACCATAATAATACATCAAACGTTGAGTTGCATATTCGTAGGCACTGTAAGTATTGGCCTGTTCATAATACTTAATGGCTTTCTTCAGATCCGTTTTTACTCCCATACCGTGTTCGTAGATAATGCCGTAATAAATCCCGGAATAAGATTGATCATAGTCTTTCTTCAAGTATACCAAGAGGTTTTTATAGTCTCTTAACTGGTAATAGATTTCTGAGATTTTATCGTAATTGTAGGTATATTTTTTCTCAGCTTTCTGATAAAAATCCAAAGCTTTACTGTAATCCTGCTTCACGTGTTGTCCAAAATAATACAGATCACCCAGGTTGACAAGTGCCATTTCGTCACCAAGCTCGGCACTCTTTTCATAGGCCTCAATTGCTTTTTTGATATTAAAAGAATACCCTATTCCGTTGTGGTATAAAGCCCCGATATTATTCCAGGCTATAGGATGGTTTCGTTGTGCTGCTTTTTCGTAATATGTAATGCCTCTTTGCAGATCAAATAATGATTCTATTTCAGGATCCGTAAGCAGTAGCCCTATTTCTACCAAACTATCCATGTCACCCTTTTGAGCAGATAACTCAAAAAGACGAAGTGCTTCGTGGTAATTCTGGTTTTCCTTTTCGTCAAAAGCCATTTTTTTAATCGTTCCAACCTCCATGAATTGTTCGGCGTTCTTACCCGTCTGGCTTTTCCAACGGTTATAAAAGGAAGTAAAGTATTCCAGATCTTTTCCCCGGAATGAATACCGGTCCAGATAAACGGCACCATATTCGGAAGCCTCTACCCGGTGAATGCTTTTGTCTTCATGCATGCTCAACATATTTTCACCCTGATACAGAAACAACAAACCTTCTTCTGTTCTGTAATTCAAAGGATTGGAAATATAATCATACAATTGGGCTGACAGACCATTCTCAAAATCGAACAATTGATACCCTTCATTTTTTTGAACCGATAAAAATCCATTTTCCAGATAGTGAATCTGCTTAATTTCCGGTTGGGGAGTGATTAACCAATTTCCATTACCTGCATCAAAAAGTCCTGATCCTATGTTGGTTTCCAGGATAAAGACATTATTTTTATATCCGGCATTGTACTGTGCTTTTATTTTACTAACAGATTCATTTTCCAGCAGAAACTGGTGTTTTAAAGCATGATAGATCTTCCAGCTTTTGTCTTTACGAACAGCAAGAGTTTCATAATTATCAATTAAGATCATCTGATCTGCTTCGTCTATAATGAGGTGCCCTTTCTCGTCAATCAATCTACCCTTCTTGTCAAATTTGTTCGGTTTGATCCAGAAACAAGTACTTGCTTTTGAGATGCTGCCTTCTAAAAAGTCTCCGAGATAGTTTCCTTCTTTCGTATAATACTTTCGTTGGCCGGTACCTTTTTGTCTGGTGAAAAATAATTCAGGGAAATAATCATATTCATATGGATTTTCGCTTTCAATAGGGATAATCAGTGTGTTTTCATCGTTGTAAACTCCGAATTTTCCATCTTTTTCTACCAAAAAAAATCCATAGGCTGTCCTTTCAATGGCATCGTATTCCGCAGGAATCATCCAGGTGTTTGAATAGATTTTTAAAATCCCTGATTTGCCATTCACTTTTACTTCACCTAAAGGTTCCTGCCCAAAATCGAATACGTCAAAAGCATCTTCATACACCGGAGAAATCCATTCTTTTCCGTCACTTTGCAGGTAACCGAACAAAGCCCCTTTTTGAATTACCGATATATTGTAGTAATCATCTGCTTCAAAAATATCGTCATAAACCGCAGGAGCTAAAACAGCACCTTTTGCATCTTTAAGGCCGAATTTCCCGTTCTCTTCAAATACAGAAGATGCCGCTTTTTTATAGGCAAGCTCTTCAAAATATCCTAATCCGTAATTAATCCAGTCGGTTTGTAAAATTTCAAGAAATGAGGAATATCCTGTCTGTGAGAACAAGGAATCCAGCAGCGAAAGATTGCGGGCTTTAACAGCCTTTTTATACAGCTTGCTTTTCTGCTGAATTTCTACCAGCCATTCCTTTGCCTGTACCGTATGTTCTTCTTCGTTCATATTGAAAACATCTGTTGCATTCAATACAAAAGTGTCATAAGGTAAAGCTTCCAGAAACTCGAACATTTTATTAACGGGTTCATAATAAGCCTTCTTGTAATGCAGCTGATAAGTATCTGCCAGCAGATTGAAAAAGTAACGCAGCTGAACAATTCCCTGGTTTTTATCGGAGAAAAATTCAACACCTTCCACTTTGATATCTTCTGCCAGCAGAGGATACAGCAATAATGGAATTTCATAATTCCACTCGCCCAGATAGGTATCGAATGTCTGATTTGTTTTTTGATCGTAATTGTATAAATAAATCCGGTGTGCCATTCATTCAATTTTAACATATCGGAAAGCATCACAGCATTCCCTGTTACCTAAGGTTGCCTCCCGAGTAGCTGCAAATTACAAATATACGCAGCAATATTACTTTTACAGCTTCTTCCTCACTCCATTGTATCTGGCTAGTGTTTTTACCCATAGTTTTTTAGTGTTTATTCGAAATAAGAATTTATCGTTGAATCGGGTGTGAAAAAGAAAGCTATAAAAGTTATAAATTATTGTTTATCCGGAGAGATTTAACCGTTTTATCTTTATTAGATTTTTAGGCCAAAGATAAAAATAGGGACGGTATAAAAACATCCCTGATATCAGTGGTTTTTAGTTTAGTCTGTTTCATAATATAATGCATCACATCTTCTTTATGGCCTGTAGGTTTCGGCCTGTTCAAACAGGATCATGTAACAATAAAATGCAGTTAAAACTACTCCAATAAGGCCGGAAATAAGAAATATAAGAAGGTAATACACCACTTTTTTATCTTTCTTTTGTATAAAATTGATAATGAAAGTAATCAGCGTGCACAGGAATCCTGCTCCAAAAAATATAATTAAGACAGCAAAAAATAAAGCTCTTTCCAGGTGTAGGTCTGCGGATGAAAGCATAACAGTTTAAATTTACAAGTTAACAATAAGTTCAGCAGGTTTGACTGAACATAGAAATGATCAAACCTGTCTGAATTGTATGTTTCATATTCATCGTCAATATTAGAGAGAACCGTCAAATACTGCAATCCCGATTATCAGGTATATTTTGTGCTGCCTTACTTTTTTGAGTGTTTTCTTCGTAACAAAAAGATTTTCAACCTATTTACTCTTTGAAGAGTATTACCTATACATTATTATTGTTAACAAATTTTTAAACAATTATTATCTTAGATCAAGATATTCTAAAGATTTTCTATCTACATTTGTGATATAAAAAATCAAACACACTATTTATTAATATTAAAAAAAGAAACAATGAGCACACTTACATTAAAGGACGGAACAGAAATTTATTACAAAGATTGGGGGAAAGGACAACCGGTTTTCTTTCACCACGGATGGCCATTATCGAGTGATGACTGGGATGCCCAAATGTTCTTCTTTCTGGAACAGGGTTATAGAGTAATTGCTCATGACAGAAGAGGCCACGGAAGATCCGAACAGACTCCTTACGGACATGATATGGATACTTATGCTTCTGATGTGGCAGAAATTGTTGAAGCGCTGGACTTAAAAGATGTGATTCATGTAGGACATTCTACAGGAGGCGGTGAAGTGATCCGCTATGTAGCAAAGCATGGTAACGGAAGAGTGGCAAAAGCTGTTCTGGTAAGTGCAGTAACTCCTATTATGGTTCAGAATGAGAATAACCCGAATGGAGTTCCTATTTCCGTTTTTGATGATATCCGAAACAATACGGCAAAACACAGACAGCAGTTTTTCATTGATATTACCTTCCCTTTTTATGGATACAACAGAGAAGGAGCCAAAGTTTCTGAAGGTATTCAGAGAAACTGGTGGAGACAGGGAATGAGCGGTTCTATCAAAGCACATTATGATTGTGTGAAAGCATTCTCTGAGACAGATTTCACCGAGGATCTTAAAAGCGTAGAAGTTCCGGTATTGGTAATGCATGGCGAAGATGATCAGATTGTACCTTTTGAAACCACAGGCAAGGTAGCTGCTACCCTTCTTAAAAACGGAAAACTGATTTCCTATCCTGGTTTTCCACACGGAATGCCAACTACAGAGGCTGAAACCATCAACAGAGATCTTCTGGAGTTTTTTAAATCATAATAAGAATAAGAACATCATTACGTTTTTATGAACGTATAGCACTGAAGGCAAATCCGTATTGATATGGGTTTGCCTTTATAATTCAACCCAAAAGACCTTCCTGTTGATATACATTAAAAATTCCTTTCGTGTATCACTTTTTTTTCGTAATTTTGCACACTATTATTCCTAATGTCTTTAGGAGTAGCCAAAACAGATATTGATAACAAAAACAATAAAAAAGCAAAACAATGCCAAAATTAAAAACGAAATCAGGTGCTAAGAAACGTTTTGCTCTTACCGGAACAGGTAAGATCAAAAGAAAAAACGCTTACAAAAGCCACATCTTAACTAAGAAAGAAACTAAGCAGAAGAGAAATCTTACGTCTACTTCTTACGTAGCTAAAGTGGATGAGAAAAGCGTTCAACGTCAATTAGCAATTAAGTAGTTTTTATAAATCTATATTCGGTTTATAAGAATTCAAACAAATTCACAATTTTAACCCTGAAACGGTGCAAATAAGAGCAATAACACTGCCGCCCTTTTCAAAAAAACAATTTAAATTATGCCAAGATCAGTAAATGCCGTAGCTTCAAGAGCTCGCAGAAAGAAAATTTTTAAGCACGCTAAAGGTTATTTCGGAAGAAGAAAGAACGTTTGGACTGTAGCTAAAAACGCGGTAGAAAAAGCAATGCAATATGCTTACCGTGGTAGAAAAGAGAAAAAGAGAAATTTCAGAGCACTTTGGATCACTCGTATCAACGCGGGAACCAGAGAGCACGGAATGTCTTACTCTCAATTTATGGGAGCTCTTAAAAAGAACAACATCGAACTTAACAGAAAAGTTTTAGCAGATTTAGCAATGAATCACCCTGAAGCTTTCAAAGCTGTTGTAGATCAAGTAAAATAATGTAGAATAGATTTTGTTATCAATATAAGTCCCGGGTTTTCCCGGGATTTTTTTGTTATATACTTTTCAATTTCTTATATGGTAAATTCCATTCTAATTGCCATATCAACAGTAAACTTTATGAGTTAGAATTCACAAAAGATGAATTTATCATTAAACATATTCAATAATAAAGAAAAATTTACCTAAATTTCATTTATTTAGCGAATTTTAATCTATCACAATAATAAATTTAATAAAAAGATAAATTATTATTGATAAATCAAACAAATAAGCGCTATTCTAGTTAATAATTAACAATAAATGATGATTTATTGCTATATTAGCAATCTCTAAAGAAAGTATCAAAAAATGAAAAAAGTTGCAGCTTTTTTGCTCACATCCATTGCACTGCAGAATATAAGTGCACAAAGTTTTATTCAAGCTTATAAGGACAGAGCAGATATGGTTACCCAAACCAATATTAGTACAAACCTTCAGGAATTTGCAGGTTTTGGAATTAAAAAAACTGGTACAACAGCCAATAACAATGCTTTTGACTGGCTTAAAAACAAATATCTGTCCTACGGATATACAGCAACTAACATGTCCGAAGATTCTTTTACTTACGGAAGCAGCACTTCAAAAAATTTAATTATTACCAAAACGGGAACAGTCTACCCTAACAAATATGTTATTATCTGCGGACATTATGATACAATTGTAGGCCCTGGAGTAAGTGACAATGGAAGCGGCACTTCCATTATTCTTGAAGCAGCAAGAATATTAAAAAATGTTCCCACGGAATATTCTATCAAGTTTATTCATTTTTCCGGGGAAGAACAGGGGCTTGTGGGAAGTAACCATTATGTAAATAATGTAGCTTATCAGAATGGCAGTCAGGTTCTGGATATAAAACTGGTTTTAAATATTGACCAGGTAGGTGGGCTTATTGGAAATAACAACAATACGATTACCTGCGAAAGAGATACTGGTGGGGTGTCTTCCAACAATGCAGCCTCTACTGCTGTAACACAGGAACTGATGAACTGTACTACCCTTTACTCACCTCTTCAGACGAATCTTTCTTACGCTTACAGCTCAGATTATATGCCTTTTGAAGCAAAAGGATATACCATTACCGGGTTTTATGAAACCATCCAAAGTAATAATGAGCATACCGTAAGTGATACTTTTGCCAATCTGGATCCCGTCTATGTTTTCAACGTAGGAAAAGCAGCCGTGGGAGCTTTGCAGCATTTTGCTGTTGCCTCTACATCCAGTAACCTGTTAAGTACCAACGAAAGCTCTGTGCAAAAATCAGGTGAAGCCATCAGGATCTATCCTAATCCAGCTAAAGATCTTGTGACTGTGGAATTTCAGGAGAAAGTAAAACACTTCAAAGTTGAAGTCAATGACATGGCAGGAAATAATGTTTTAAACCTTGAAAATCAGGAAAAAATAAATATATCAGGGCTAACAAACGGGATTTATACTTTTACTGTTACAACCGATAAGGGAAATACCACAAAAAAAATTATCATTAATCAATAATGTCTGACGAATATTCCGCATCTGTTGCATTCAGGATATTCAGCATTACTCTCATACAATGAAAAAAATCGCTGCTTTTTTATTCGCTTCTGTTGCTATGCAAAGTATTGGAGCTCAAAGTTTCATTCAGGCTTATCAGGACAGGGCGGATATGGTAAATCAAACCAATATTACCACTTACCTTCAGGAATTTGCTAATCTAGGGGTGAAAACCACGGGTTCACCAGCTAATGCCAATGCGCTGACATGGCTCAAAAACAAGTATCTTTCTTACGGATATACAGCCAGCCAAATAACAGAAGATCCTTTCACTGCAGGAAGTTATAATTCTAAAAACCTGGTTATTACCAAAACAGGTACGGTATATCCCAATAAATATGTAATCATCTGCGGACATTTCGACAGTATTACCGGCTTAGGAATCAATGATAACGGAAGCGGCACTTCTATTATTCTTGAAGCAGCAAGGATTCTGAAAGATGTTCCGACTGAATATTCTATAAAATTCATTCATTTTTCAGGGGAAGAGCAAGGACTTCTGGGAAGTAAACATTATGTAAACAATGTAGCGTATCAGAGCGGTGTTCGTATTTTAGATATTAAACTTGTTTTTAATCTGGATCAGGTAGGTGGTGTTATGGGAAATAACAACAATACCGTTTACTGTGATGAGGATCAGGGCGGACTTTCTTCCAATAATGCCGCTTCGGCTGCTGTAACTCAGGAACTGAGAAACTGTACAGCGCTCTACTCTCCTCTTCTGACTGCCGTAGATCCGGCTGCTGATACAGATTATATTCCTTTTGAACAAAAAGGTGAAGTGATCACAGGCTTTTTTGAAAGAATAAGAAGTACCTATCCACATACAGTGAATGATACTTTTGCCAACACTGATCCTGTTTATATTTACAAGATAGGAAAAGCTTCTGTGGGAGCATTGCAGCATTTCGCCGTTGCCACCGGTACGTTGGGAACGAATGAAACCATCGGAAAAAATACGTTGGAAAGTGTGAAAATCTATCCAAATCCAGCCAAAGATGTTATCAATATTGAACTTCCGGACTCCGGAATTAAAAATTTCACTTTTGAAATAACAGATTTTCAGGGGCGTTCCATTTTCAGGAGAAACAATGAAACAAGTATTAATGCTTCAGGCCTGGAAAACGGAGCTTATATCGGAATTTTAAAAATTGGAGATCAAAAGGTTGTCAGAAAAGTGATGATTGAAAGATAAACCAGTATACAATACGAAAAAAAGACTTTTGAAGCTATTCAAAGGTCTTTTTTTTGCCAGAACTGCATTATACTATTCATAAGGCAATTACGATAATTAATATGATATTCATAATAAATATTATTTTATTTTAACACATTAAACACTTCGTTGTGATTTATTTACTACATTCGTGTCACCAAATAATATTATATATGAAAAAATTCACAACACTTTTATGCTCAGCATTGATGATGCAGAGTATTGCGGCTCAAACTTTTATTCAGGCTTACAAAGACAGAGCAGATATGGTTACCCAAACCAATATCACCACCAATCTTCAGGAGTTTAGTAATTTAGGGGTAAAAACAACAGGTTCAGTAGCGAATACCAATACATTGAACTGGATCAAAAACAAGTATCTTTCTTACGGTTATACGGCCAGCCAGATAGAAGAAAGTCCTTTTACCTTTGGAAGCACCAGTTCGAAAAATTTAATTATTACCAAAACCGGAACGCTTTATCCTAACAAATATGTTATTATCTGCGGACATTTCGATACCATTTATGGCCCGGGAGTGAATGATAATGGCAGCGGAACTTCAATTATACTGGAAGCCGCAAGAATTCTGAGAAATGTTCCTACTGAATATTCTATAAAGTTCATTCATTTTTCCGGGGAAGAACAAGGGCTAAAAGGAAGCAGCCATTATGTGAATAATGTAGTATATCAGGGAGGTGTCCGCAAATTGGATATCAAACTGGTTTTCAATCTGGATCAGGTAGGCGGCGTGAAAGGAAATAATAATACCACCGTATATTGTGATGAAGATCAGGGAGGAGTATCCAGTAATAATGCAGCTTCTGCAGCTGTCACACAACAACTGAGAAATTGTACTGCACTCTACTCACCTCTTCTGACTGCCGTAGATCCGGCAGCTGATACGGATTATATTCCTTTCGAACAGAAAGGTGAAGTGATTACCGGATTTTTTGAAAGGATAAGAAGCACTTATCCTCACAGTTCTAAGGATACTTTCACCAATATGGATCCTGTTTACGTATACAAGATCGGAAAAGCAACCGTGGGTGCCCTACAGCATTTTGCAGCAGCATCAACTACCATGAGCAGACCCGCATCAAAAAATTCACTGGAAGCTGTAAAGATCTATCCTAATCCAGCCAATAATCTAATTAATATTGACTTACCGGATTTTAAGGGAATGGATTTCAGTTTTGAAATCAGCAATTCTTTGGGAAGGTCACTTTTAAAAGTCAATAACGAAAGAAAGGTTAATGTTTCATCCCTTCAGAACGGAATCTATGTTGGAGTTTTGAAAGTGGGTGAAGAAACCCTTGTTAAGAATATTATGATTGAAAGATAAGAAATCAATTCATTGATAATAAAAAACAGCAGGGTTATTCTATTCCTGCTGTTTTGTTTTTATGCATTAAATACAACCACATAGAATTTTAAAGTTCTTCAACAATCTGTTCTCTTGTTTTGTTATTTAAATCAATACCTTTTATAGGGATAAGCTTGTTAGGTAATATATTTCCTGCCGGCCTGATCCATTCTTTAACCCCAAAAAGGAAATCAAGTTTGGTGTTGGGAGTCTGAAAACTAATCAATTCACCAAAATGATTGGGATGTCCTCTTTCAGGTGCTTCACCTACTACTTCTGCCAATTTGTTATCCAAAACCATGACGCTGAACATCATAGCACTGGAAAATGTATTTTTCCCAACAATGATATAAGTCTTCCCATGGAATCGCAACGGATTTTCATCCGCTGTTACAGAACGAGAACGGATCGGATAGTAATCACCATCTTTTATTTTGCTATATTCTGCAGATTCTTTATTGTTTGCTTTTAAATAATCAGCGTATTCTTTACTTTTTTTAAATTTTCCCTGATAAGTATAATACGTTTTATCTGAAAAATAGTTAATAAGCAAATTTCCAACCGCAGAATTTCCTCCGGAATTGTTGTGAACATCAATGACTAAATTTTTAGCATTGTCTTTTTTGATCTGACTGAAAATACTGTCCAATTTTGTTTTCCATTCTTCCAGAGTGAATGTATTTCTGTCATCAAAAGTATTGACTGTCAAATAAGCATAATCCTTTATTTTTTTATAATCAAGAGGTTTAAGATCTTCTTTTTTCTTAGGCTGAGACTTTGAAGCATTGGCTTTCAGCTGTTCCAGAGAAATACTTTTAACCACTGTTTGCAGACCGCTTTTAAACTTCAGGTTGTAGTCATCTGTGATAAAGTAACAGTACTTATTAATCATTATCCAAAACCGATCAACGGCTATGGGTATTCGTTCTTCTTTAGCGCCCGGAATAGTCTGGGCACAGGTCTCCAGGACTTCATGAATTGGTATATTATTCAGCGAAATCACTTCGTCACCAATAGTAGGTTTACTGTCTGAATAGTTTTCCGTAAGAAGCATTTTGCCATTTTCATATTTGAATTTCAACGGTAAAACTTTCATGCTTTTTCTAATGCTGTCTGTAACACAAAAGTCAGACATTGAGCTATGTTCGTCGTTCAATGTGACAATCAAAGGCTTTGCTAGGTAATAAAAATCCTTCTGCGTCATGCCATCTTTCAGAGAATTACGGATATCTGTATATTTTTTTTCAAATTCTGATTTTGAAATTTCTGTATAGGGATTGACGTGTGCATTGGTTATTTTTGCCTTAATAAAGTCTACATCCTGCTCCAGCTGCTGCTTAGTAAATTTCTGAGAATAAAGTTCGTTACAGTTTTTCTGGGCAAAAGCAGATTGAACAAACAAAACTGCAAGTAAGGTTAATTTTAATTTCATAGATATTCGTTTCCGAAGGATTAGTGGCTTGATATTTACTTTTGTTACAGTTGAGAAAGTTGTTTATTTATTCCTGCTTTTAAGAATCTCTTCAATCTCCTCCATTGAAAATCCTTTGGCTTTCAATAAAATTAAAAAGTGATACAGCAGATCTGCAGCTTCGTTTTTAAAGAGATCATCATTATTGTCTTTTGCTTCTATAACCAATTCTACGGCTTCCTCTCCTACTTTTTGAGCCATTTTATTGATTCCTCTCTGATATAATGAGTAAGTATATGAGTCTTCAGCCTTCGTATCTATTCTCTGAGAGATTTTTTCTTCCAGTTCATACAGAAATCCTTTAGTATTCTTTTCCCCGAAACAACTAAAACTGCCTGTATGACAAACCACATTTTTCGGAACAGCTTTAATTAAAATGGAATCCTGATCACAGTCGATGTCAATACTTTTTACCATTAAAAAATTACCCGATTCCTCACCTTTTGTCCACAGTCTGTTTTTGGAACGGCTGAAAAAAGTAACAATTCCTTCTGCCTGTGTTTTTTCAAAAGCTTCCTCGTTCATGTAGCCCAGCATCAAAACCTGCAATGTTCTGTTGTCCTGAATAACCACAGGTACAAGGCCATTATCTTTATTAAAATCTATTTTCATCGTACTTCAATTTTTTGAGTTTTTAACTGTTGTTTCAAATCCTGAATTCCTATTTCATTAAAGTGGAAAATACTGGCTGCCAAGCCTCCTGTAGCTTTTGTTTCATTAAATACTTTAACAAAATCATCAATGGTACCAGCGCCTCCGGAAGCAATCACCGGAATGCTTATATTTTCTGAAACCAGCTTTGTAATCCTAATATCAAAACCGTTTTTTGTACCATCACCATCCATGGAAGTCAGCAATATTTCACCTGCTCCTAATGCTGCTGCTTCTTGAGCCCATTCCATCGTTAAAAGTGCTGTGGCTTCTCTTCCTCCTTTGATATGAACCAGATCTTTATCTCCCACCAGTCTTGTATCAATGGCTACCACAACGCATTGGCTTCCGAATTCTTGGGCCAGATCAGAAATAAGACCCGGATTTTTTACGGCTGAAGAATTAATGCTGATCTTGTCTGCTCCTGCCTCCAAAAGCTTTCTCACATCCTCTACAGACGAAATTCCGCCTCCTACTGTAAAAGGAATACTTAATTCTTTCGCGATATCTTTTACCAGCTCCACAAATGTTTTTCTATCTTCAATGGTCGCTGTAATATCCAGAAAAACAAGCTCATCAGCTCCTTCCTGCTCATATTTTTTGGCAAGTTCTACCGGATCTCCGGCACTTTTTAGATCTTCAAAGTTAACACCTTTTACAGTCGCTCCATCCTTAATATCCAGACATGGGATAATTCTTTTCTTAAGCATTTTCAATAAAATTTTGAAGTTGTTGTAAACTTATTTTTCCCTCATAAATTGCTTTTCCAATGATTGTTCCCGCACAGCCGATATCCTTCATCTTATAGACATCAGCAATACCTGAAATACCGCCGCTTGCTACCAGCTGAACAGATGTTTTATATAAAATCTCAATATAGAGCCCTGTTGAGGGGCCTTCCAGCATCCCATCTTTTGCAATATCAGTACAAATAGCGGTCTGTATTCCTTTTTCCTGATACTGAAGGATAAAATCAATGATATCATGAGCGCTTTCTTCCAGCCATCCGGATGTTTTAATCTTTCTGTTTTCACAGTCTGCACCCAAAATGATCTTCTCCGCTCCATATTTTTCAATCATTCCAAAACAAAATTCAGGATCCTGAACGGCAATACTTCCTAAAGTGATCTGTTTTGCACCGGAATTAAAAGCGGTTTCAATATCTTCCTGAGTTTTTAGCCCTCCTCCAAAGTCGATATGCAGCGAAGTAGAACGGGCAATATTTTCCAGAACTTTCTGGTTGACAATATGCTTTGATTTCGCCCCATCAAGATCCACCAAATGAAGGTATTGAATCCCAAAGCTTTCAAACTCTTTTGCCACTTCTACAGGATCTTCATTGTATATTTTCTTTGTATTGTAATCTCCTTTTGACAAACGGACACATTTCCCGTCGATAATATCAATAGCCGGAATTATTTTCATGATTATAAATTTATAAAGTTCTTAACAATCTGATTTCCCACTATTCCCGATTTTTCCGGGTGAAACTGTACTGCATAGAAATTGTCTTTCTGCAATGAAGCACTGAATGGCAGGATATAATCACAAACCGATGTTGTATAGTCTGACAGTTCACAATAATAGCTGTGAACGAAATACACATCACTACTCTTTTCAATTCCTGAAAACAGTGGCGAAGTCTGCCCGGAAACGGTATTCCAGCCCATATGAGGAACAATATCCTTTGCCGGAAACTTTCTGACATTGATATCAAAAATCCCCATTCCTTCAGTATCTCCTTCTTCATTTTCCCCGCACATCAGCTGCATACCCAGGCATATTCCTAAAACCGGCTGTGTAAGACCAGGAATCAACAGATCAAGCTCTTTTTCTTTCAGCAGTTTCATGGTTGATGAAGCTTCTCCCACGCCCGGAAAGATCACTTTGTCAGCTTTTAAAATCTGTTCGGGATCATCGGTGACCACGGAATCAACATTCAGTCTATTGAGGGCATTCTGAACGGAATTTACGTTTCCTCCGTTGTATTTTATTATGGCGATCATATTTATAAACTTCCTTTTGTAGAAGGCAGACTGTAATTAGTATCTGATTGATTCACTGCCATTTTAACAGCCTTTGCAAAGGCTTTAAAGATGGATTCAATTTTGTGGTGTTCGTTATCCCCTTCTGCTTTGATGTTCAGATTCGATTTTGAAGCATCTGTAAATGATTTAAAAAAGTGAAAAAACATTTCCGTAGGTACATCTCCTATTTTTTCTCTTTTAAATTCTGCATCCCAAACCAGCCATGATCTTCCTCCGAAATCGATAGCCACCTGAGAAAGACAGTCATCCATCGGAAGCAGGAAACCATATCGCTCAATACCTTTTTTCTTTCCTAAGGCTTTTAAAATAGCTTCTCCCAGCACAATTCCAGTATCTTCTATCGTGTGGTGTTCATCTACGGCAAGATCACCGTTCACTTTAATCGTAAGATCCATATTTCCGTGTCTGGCAATCTGGTCCAGCATGTGATCAAAAAATTTAAGCCCGGTTGAAATATCTGATTTTCCGTTTCCATCAAGATTGACCGTAATTTCTATATCTGTTTCATTGGTTTTTCTGGATACTTTAGCCTTTCTCATTCCTGATTTTAAGAACTGATAGATCTCCGACCATTTTAAAGTAGATAGCTCCGCTTCGCTATTTAAGTTTTTGTTAAGGTAAATAGCTTTAGTACCAAGATTTTTAGCAAGTTGAACATCAGTACTTCGATCACCAATTACATAGGAATTTTCAAGGTCGTAATTCCCATAAATATATTTTCCGAGCATTCCAACTCCGGGTTTTCTGGTGGGAAGATTTTCGGATTCAAAGCTTCTGTCAATCAAAATATCACTAAAAATGATCCCTTCATTTTCAAATGCCTGCAACATTTTCTCATGAGGTTTTATGAAATCGTCTTCAGGGAAACTCTCAGTTCCCAATCCATCCTGATTGGTCACCATCACCAATTCATAATCTAATTCATTGACGATTTTTGCTAAGTTTTGAAAAACTCCCGGATAAAACTCAAGCTTTTCCAGAGAATCTACCTGAAAATCTGTAGGCGGTTCGATAATAAGCGTTCCGTCGCGGTCTATAAAGAGTACTTTTTTCATTGTTAGATACTTTTTAAAAGATTAATTAATTTTTCATTTTCGGCACGGTTTCCCACATTAATCCTGATACATCCCGGAATGGCCGGATCTCTTCTGCTGGTTAAAACTTCCTCTTCCAGCATTTTTGCATAGACATTATCAACATTTTCCATTCTGATCAGAAAGAAATTGGCATCTGTTGAAAAGACTTCTGAAATACATTGAATTCCTTCAAACTGCTGTTTCAGCCATGTTCTTTCTTCCAGAATACGACTTACGTTCTCCTGAAGTCTGTTTTCTTCCGCCAGAGTCTTTAAAATCAATTCCTGGCTCAAAACATTCACATTATAAGGTGCTTTTACCGTATTAATAAGACTGATAATTTCTTCAGATGCATATGCCATACCTACTCTTGCTCCGGCAATTCCCCATGCTTTAGAGAAGGTTTGCAGCACAATCAGGTTAGAATATTTTTCCAACAACTCAAGACTTGATTTTTTACCAGAGAATTCGATATACGCTTCATCTACCACTACAATTCCGCTGAAATTCTGAATATAAAATTCAATATCATCCACACTGTTTCCCGTAGGATTATTGGGCGAGCATAAAAAGAAAATCTTCAGTGAAGGATCTTCTGCTGTTTTTAAAAAATCATTTTTAACGATTTCAAAGTTTTCATCCAGATCCAGTCTCAGAATTTTATTTTCATTGATTGCTGCATAGAAACCGTACATCGCAAAGGACGGATTCATCATCAGAATGGCATCTTTTTTAGGCTCGCAAAAAATTTTAATGATAAGATCTATCAGCTCATCACTTCCGTTTCCTATGGCGATCTGTGAAGGTGCAACTTTTTTAATCCCTGCAAGCTTTCTTTTAAGCTTTTTCTGGGTAGAATCAGGGTAACGGTTGCATTCTCCAAAAGGGCTTTCATTCGCATCCAGCATTACCGGAGCATTAAATTCATTGTGATCCCTGAAACTGATGTATGGCTGTAATTGTAATATATTTTCTCTTACGAGTGTTTTGATACTGTTGTTTTTCATTGTATTGACTTTCTTTATAAAAAAATTAATATAAAATCGTTTTTAAACCATTAAGCTGAATTAAGTTATTAAGAATAATGAAGAAGATATCTTCCGGTCTTTATTAAACATTGAGCTAAATTCAAATGTATTTGAATCTTAATTTTACTTAAAAGTTTCATTTTTCTTAATGGTTTAAATTCTTTTTTGGGTAAACGCAAGGGCGCAAAGTTTTTTAATCTTTATGTTTCTTCAAGGCGCAAGAAAATCAAAGATTTTCAGCAAGTGATGTGTCATTATTTTTTTCCACAGATTTCATAAATTTCACAGATTTTTATATTTGTCTTCTTCATTTGGAGAATCTGTGAGAGATCAAAATATTTGGCATTCAATTTTATCGGAGATAAAATCCTTTCGTCTTAAAAAGGGTTTTCATTATAATTCTCTTGCGTCTTTGCGTTTTCCAACAATTTATTATTTCAATCTTATCGAAACTGCATTTTTGTGAGCAAACAAACCTTCTGCTTCAGCCATGAGCTCTATGGTTTTTCCCAAATTTTGAAGTCCTTCTCTGGAAAGTTGCTGAAATGTTATTTTCTTCACAAAACTATCCAGGGATACGCCACTGTAATTCTTTGCATAACCATTGGTAGGAAGCGTGTGATTGGTTCCGCTGGCATAGTCTCCGGCACTTTCACAGGAGTAATTTCCGAGGAAAACCGAACCTGCATTCTGAACCTCCGGTATATATTTTTCAAAATCATTGATGGCCAGAATAAGGTGTTCAGGAGCATAAAGATTGCTGAACTCAAGAGCTTCTTTCAGGGTATTGATCAAAATGAAAGAACTGTTTTCCAAGGCTTGGGCCGCAAATTCATTTCTTGGTAATTCTTTGATTTGCTGCTCAACAGCACTTATTGTTTCATTAAAAACTTTAAGATCTGTAGTGATAAAAACTACCTGACTGTCGCTTCCATGTTCTGCCTGTGAAAGAAGATCTGCAGCACAGAATTCAGGAACAGCCTGTTCATCTGCAATCACAAGAACTTCACTTGGTCCGGCAGGCATATCAATAGCTACTCCATACCGTTGTGCATATTCTTTAGCCGCTACAACAAACTGGTTTCCAGGACCGAAGATCTTATTGACAGCCGGAATACTCTCTGTTCCAAAAGTCATCGCTGCAACAGCCTGCGCCCCACCTGTTTTAAAGATTTCTGAAACACCGCAAAGCTTTGCTGCATACAGGATCGCAGGATTAATATTCCCATCTTGATCCGGCGGCGTACAAAGAACTATTTCTTTACATCCGGCAAGATTGGCAGGAACTGCAAGCATCAAAACAGTAGAAAATAAAGGTGCTGTTCCTCCCGGAATATAAATCCCGACTCTTTCTACCGCACGGTTTTCACGCCAGCAAACCACTCCTTTTGTTGTTTCAATTTTTTGAATCTCCTGTTTCTGAGAGGCGTGAAATGTTGAAATATTCTCCTTCGCCTGTTGAATGGCTTGCTTTAATTCATCTTGAATCTGATTTTCTGCTTCCTTGATCTCAATTTCAGAAACTTTTAAGATTGAGGTTTCTGCTTTATCAAACTTTTTGTTGAATTCTATTAAAGCTTTATCACCATTTTTTTCAACTTCTGCAAATATTTCTGTGATCAGACCTGAAATTTCTTTCTGTTCCAAAACAGGGCGTTTTACTAAGTCTTTCCAGCTGTCTTTTGTGGGATATCTATATATTTTCATTGTATTATTTTTAATTGTTTTTTACGCAAAGGCGCAAAGTTTTTAATTCCTATATCTTTTTAAGGCGCAAGAAAATCTTAGATTTTCAGCAAGTATGTGAGTATTAAACAGTATTCAATTTTATCGCAGATAAAATCTTTGCGTCTTAAAACAGTCTTAATTTTTATTCTATTGCGTCTTTGCATCGGCCAACATTAACCATTCTTATTTTTTTAAATAACCATTTTATCAATTGGAATGATTAAGATATCCTGAGCACCATTTTCTTTCAGTTCATCAATCACTTCCCAGAAACGCTCTTCATCAATCACAGAATGAATACTGCTCCAGCCTTCTTCTGCAAGCGGGATCACCGTAGGACTCTTTAAAACAGGAAGAACATCAGCTACTTTCCGGATTTTTTCGTTGGGAACATTCATCAGAATGTATTTTGAATTTTTTGCTTTTAAAACTGCTTTGATTCTGAATACAAATTTTTCAAGAATGGCTTCTTTTTCAGCTGATAATTGAGGCGTTTGAGCCAAAACTGCCTCCGATTTCAGCAAAGTGACTGTTTCTCTTAATCCGTTTTTAAATAGAGTACTTCCGGAACTCACAATATCACATATTCCGTCCGCCAGACCGATATTAGGAGCTATTTCTACAGAACCCGAAATGACGTGAATGTCTGATACAATTCCCTGGTTTTCTAAAAAGTTTTTGAGGGTGTTAGGATAAGAGGTCGCAATTTTTTTACCCTGAAAATAAGAGAGCTCATCAGTTTCTATTTCTTTGGGAACAGCCAGTGAAACACGGCATTTTGAAAAACCAAGCTTCTGGATAGTTTTGATGTTTTTACCTTTTTCAACCAGAAGATTTTCGCCAAGAATGGCCACATCCACCACCCCGTCTTCGAGGTATTGCGGGATGTCTGAGTTCCGGAGATACATGATTTCCATCGGAAAGTTATCTACTGAAACTTTGAGCTGGTCTTTACCGTTGTTGACGAAGATTCCGCAGTCTTTGAGAAGCTGAAGAGATTCTTCGTACAGCCGGCCGCTTTTTTGGATTGCAATTTTTAATTTACTCATTTTGCCTTTTTGGGTCCGAGCAAATAAAAACTGATCTGTTGAAATTTCTGAGGAGAATTCAGGAAACAAAAAAACCGTCTATTTACTCAGACGGTTTTAATTATTTTTGATTTTAGCACATACTTATATCAATCAATTCCGTCTAGCAGAGATGATGATGATAATGATGTAATGCTAAAAATATTGGTTTCATTGTTTGAATTATGATGCAAATGTAGGATTTATTTTTAAAATGCAAAGTTTTTTCAGAGAATTTTTTGATAAAAATTTATCAGCTCCTTTGCAATGGGTTCGTCATTAAACTTCTGAACAAACTCGAAACCCTTTTCTTCACGGCGTTTTCTCTCGGATTCATTTTCCCAGAGAAATTTAAGTTTGGCGCGAATATCGAGATCATTGTCCGGATTGATGTACACAGAGTCTTTTCCTCCCGCTTCCGGCAGACAGCTGGTATTGCTAGTAACGACAACAGTTTTCGAGAAAAGTGCCTCAATGACAGGGATTCCAAAGCCTTCAAAGAAGCTAGGATAAACAAAAATATCTGCCAGTTTATAGAGACAGGCCAGCTCATCCATAGAAACGCCTTCAAGGAAAAGCACCTGTTTTTCCATTTTGTTTCTTTTCAGAAAGCGTTCTATTTTCTGATAGTATCCGGTTTTTCGTCCCACCACAACCAATGGAATTTCTGTACCGTTGATCGCTTTTACAACATTCAGAAGATTTTTGCGGTCTTCGATGGTTCCAACATTCAGTACAAACCTTTCGGGAAGCTTAAATTTCTCTTTGACAGCTTTCATCAATTCCGGAGACTGCTGTTCTTTAAAAGCATGATGACAGCCCTGATAAATGACTTCAATTTTAGTTTCAGAAACTTTTAAATACTGAATAATATCTCTTTTGGTCTGTTCCGAAATCGCAATGATTTTATCAGCGGTATCAACTGCTTTTTTGAATTTCCAGAAATGGATTTTCCTGTCAAAAAAAGAATAATACTGCGGATATCTTACGAAGATCAGATCATGAATGGTAACGACCTTTTTTATAGGTTTTGAATCCCATTTTAAAGGAAGTTCACCCGATAATCCATGGAAAATATCTGAGTCCTGCTTCTGGGCATCTTTACCCATTTTCAGCTGACGTGAAAAGTTTCCTTTTGAGGTTTCAATAAAGTGAACATTCGGGCGTTCCAGAATATCTTTCCCTCTCTCGGACTTATTTTTGTTCAATAACAGATATTCATTCTCCGGTTCATATTCGGAAAGAATTCTTACAAGATCTCTCGAATAGTTTCCCAGGCCGGATGTATTGTGGAAAAACCGTTTGGCATCAAAGGCAATCTTCATCGTTGGATCTGTTTTTGAAATTCCTGAAATGTGCCAAATGTATGGCCTTTTTCTTTCAGCCAGCCTACAAACGAATCAAACCTTTCCACCATCTCTTTTCCTGAGTTTTTTACCGTAAATCCAGGAAGTTTAAAGGTATCATCTTTAATTTCTGCAAATTCCCAGGGATGGAAATAAATGTTCAGATATTGATCTTTTTTCAGACAATCCGAAGCCAGTTTTTTGTAGAAAAACAAAGGGAAATTGTGAAAGCTTAACCAAAACAAAGGAATCCTGAAGTTAGGAGAAACCGAAGCCGGCACCTGAGTCACATTTCCTTCTTTGAAATAGGTTCTGGATACTTTTAAATTATTATATCTTCCAGGCAAAAACGTAGGATTGATAGAAGAATTATAAGAATATCCTGCTCTTTCCACTTCTTTTTCGTCTACAGGCATCATTCTCGGCATTCTTAATCCGGTCACCTTTGTCGAAAATAACTCTTCCAGCCTTTCTCTTGATTCTTTCAGGTGCTTGTCTTCAAATTCTGAATGAAACCAGGTGTGAGAGGCCAGCTCATGACCTTCATGTAGCAACCTTTCAATAAGGTGCTTGCTGTTTTCTGCAAAAACTACCGTGGAAAAAAAGGTAGCTTTGGCATTATGTTTTTTAAGGATATTGAGGATTCTCTCCAATCCTGTCTGTGAAATTGAAATCTGCTTTTCAAAGGGAATTTCACCCTTATATTCTAATGGCATATCAAATTCTTCAATGTCAAAACTCAATAAAACCATTTTAAAAATTTTTGTTTTTAATAATATAATTAGGTCTGTCTTTCACCTGTTTAAATATTTTACCCAAATAAATTCCCATGATACCAAGGATAATCAGCTGAAGTCCTCCAAAGAAAACAATGGTCATAATCAAAGATGCCCAACCGGAAATCTCTGTTTTGGCAATAAATGAATGAATTACGTAGGCTCCATATCCGATTACTGAAAGCGCTGAGAATAAAAAGCCCAGATATGCTGCCAGATAAAGGGGTTTTACACTGAAAGCAGTGATTCCCGTAAAGGCAAAAGTAAACATTTTTTTAAGATTGTAACTGCTTTTCCCTGATAGTCTTTCTGCTGCAGTAAAATCGATTCCTGTTTGTTTGAAACCCATCCAGCTCGTTAATCCTCTAAGGAACAGATCGTCTTCATTAAAATTTCTCATCACTTCAACTGCACTGGCATCCAATAGTCTGAAATCTGAGCCGCCGCCTTTTGTTAAGTTAACATCTGAAAGGCTTGATAAAAGCTTGTAAAATAAGTCTGATGTTTTTCTTTTAAAAAAAGAAATCTCCTTAGGATACGTTCTAAAGGTAAAAACGACATCATAGCCTTCTTCCCATTTCTGAATCATTTCCGGAATAAGCGCCGGCGGATGCTGAAGATCTCCATCCATAGAAATGACTGCATTTCCGTGGGCATTGTCCATACCTGCCTTTACAGCCGGCTGGTGTCCGAAATTACGGGAAAATTCGATGAATTTCACTTCATCATACTGACTGGAAAGTTCTTCTAATTTTTGCTGGGTATTATCTCTGCTGCCATCATTGACAAATATGATTTCAAAGTCGTAATTTCTTAAGCCATCAAAAACTTCTTTAATTTTCTGATGAATCATTGCGACATTTCCTTCTTCGTTATAGGCGGGAATTACAATTGAAATTTTCTTCATATGTATTAATTCAGGCTGTAATTTTTCTCAAAATCTTTAGTCAGAAGTTCATAAGTTACTCTCAACCAGATCACAATACAAGGTACGGCTTTTAAAGAATATTTGATAATATAATTCTCTTTTACAAATTTCGGGAAAAGATCCGAAGTTGAGAAACAGGTAAAAATAATAACAAAAATCAACAATCCAATGATCAATGGTGTTCTTTCTTTCTGAAGGAAAAACCAGATCAGCACTCCTACCACCGCAATAATATACGTAGGAGATTCTGAACTGGAACTGAACAATACCAAAAACAGTAATGTTGAAGCCAGAATCATCAGTTGGAATGCGTAGTGTTTATACTGTTTAATTCTGATGTAAGGCAAAGCAAAAAGTGGTAGTCCGCCTGCTAAAAATACAAGATTTGAAATAGATGCATCTCCCAAAATTCTTCTTACAAAGCCCATTAAAGAGATGTCCTGCATATTTCCAAGAACCTGATTTTCATTATTCTTCTCTACAATAGACTGAAACCAGTCTGAGTAGCACTGAATCACAAACTGCGGGCTTGAATACACCATAGGAAGCACGAAAAATAATAGGGCAATAACAACTCCTGAAAGAATAAATTTAGTTTTGTTTTTAATAAAGAAAAACTGTGTCAATCCAACAATCCCGTAGATTTTCACAAATACTCCAATTAAAATTGCGGTTACAGATTTTACTTCTTTTCTTTCGTAAATATATACTGCGGATAACAGCAAAAGTCCTGTCAACGCTACATTAAACTGAAGACTTAATGCTGCTGTAATGTATTCCTGAAGACAAAGCAGCCCGAAAATCGCTTTCTTGCTGTCTGAAAACGGCAGTTTATAAATTCCGTAGATAAAGATGAAAGTATTGGCAATATTCCAGAGTGAGATTCCCAGCCAATCCGGCATCATGGCAAACGGCGCGATCAATGCACTGAAAAATACACCATAATGATTCAGATCAAAATAAAGATCAGGATAATGGATAAATAAGTTTTTCTGATGAATGGTATTAAAGAATACATTTTTAAAAATCAGATAATTATTGATCGCATAATCTCCTCTCAGGTATTTGGAAATTGCTGTAACAACGGATATAATAAGATAAACCCCAAATATATATTTAGGGTTTAATAGTATTTTAAGAAATTTTTCTTTCAAGATTGTGGTATTAGATTAAAATATTAATCTTAAACGGCTACATTATTCTCTCTCAATGCGTCATTCAGAGATGTTTTCTTATCTGTAGATTCCTTTCTCTGACCGATAATCAAAGCACATGGAACCTGATATTCTCCAGCCGGATACTGTTTTGTATAGCTTCCTGGAATAACTACTGAACGTGCAGGAACTCTTCCTTTGATTTCAACAGGTGTATCTCCTGTAACGTCGATAATTTTTGTAGAAGCGGTCAATACTACATTAGCACCCAATACAGCTTCTTTTTCTACGTGAACTCCTTCCACAACGATACATCTTGAACCGATAAAGCAGTCATCTTCAATGATTACCGGAGCTGCCTGTAACGGCTCCAATACTCCACCGATCCCAACACCTCCACTCAGGTGAACATTTTTACCGATCTGTGCACAGCTTCCTACTGTTGCCCATGTATCTACCATTGTTCCTGAATCTACATAAGCTCCAATGTTTACATAAGAAGGCATCATAATTACTCCGGGAGCAATATAAGCTCCTTCTCTGGCAACCGCATGCGGTACAACTCTCACTCCTTTTTCAGCATAATTTCTCTTTAAAGGCATCTTGTCATGAAATTCAAACGGACCTACTTCAATAGTTTCCATTTTCTGGATCGGAAAATACATTACTACCGCTTTTTTCACCCATTCATTTACCTGCCATCCATTTTCAGTAGGCTCTGCTGTACGAAGTTCACCCTTATCAACCAAAGAAATAACCTCTCTAATTGCCTTCTGGCTGTCTTCATTCTGCAATAAATCTCTGTTGTCCCAGATATTTTCAATAGTTTGTTGTAACGACATGTTTCTTATTTAAAATTATACCGGCCAAAGATACAAAAAAGTTCAGCAAAACTGTTTTTAACATTAGTTTAATTAATAGCCCAGCATACGCTTCACTCTCTTTTTATAGATCACATAAATTTCTCCGTGTTCCTTTAGCAGGAACTCTTCTTCAAGCCTGATTTGAATCTGCATTAAAATATTTCCCGTCAGAAGAAAAGAAAAAGTAATGACAGTAGGAAAAACAAGGAAAAAACCAAACAAACTCACAGTCATTCCAAAAAAAATGGGATTTCTTGAAAATCTGAATAAACCATGAGTGATCAAATCTGTTTTCATTGTACTATCGATACCAATACGCCATGAGTTTTTCATTTGCAGTTGTGCTGTAATCACCCAAATCAAAGCAGAAATCATGATAACAAGCCCTATATATTTTAAAGCTTCAGGTTCCGGAATATTGATTTTAAAAGCCGGAAAAATGTCTTCCGGGAAGAGTAACAAAAGTATTGTGTAGATAAACAAGGCTAACAAAATCAGCTTAAAGTATAATCCTACCAATCCGTAGGCAGAATCATCTTTGGGAAGGACGTTAGGGCTTTTACCAATCCGTTTTGCGATTCTGTAACTTATTCCCACAAAGGAAACAGTAAAAAAAATAGTAAAATAAAAGGGAATGAAGAATCTGATGAAATCTGTCATAATGATAATAGTTTTGGACAAATTTCATAAGTTTTGGGATGCAATGCTATTGCAATGACAAGAATATTATTGATTTGCAGAAATGCGAAATTGTAAACCTGGAAATTCGCCTCCACCGGAGGGGTGTCAAAAATTCTCTGAATTTTTGACGGGGTGGTTAAAGAATATAGTTATAAGTTTTGGCTCCTATGTTTGCAAAAGAATAAATTTACATACAAAGCAAAAGGGGTGAGAGAACAGTTTTGGCTAAATAACTCAGGAAGTATATTGTGCTTTAGAAATGTCCTCACTTCTTTATTCCAAGTGCATATGAAAAATAACGTGAAATTAAAAACATACAAAAAACAAAATCAGAATAGGAAAATTCCTACTCTGATTTAAGTATATTTGAAATATTAAACTAGTCAACCTTTTTCAGGACTAGTCATACTGTTTTTATAAAATTCTTTTTTTGGTGAAATATGTTTATATTTGATAACTGACATGCTTTAAAATAGTTGCGGAAGCCGAAAAGCAAATAGAGTAGGCAGTAAATAAAACTAAACAATCATGAAAAATTTAAGAAAACTAACCAAAGCCAGTCTGAGAAATATTAACGGCGGAGAAGTGTGGTGTCCGGCAAAACCAATTACATCATGTAGTGTATGGTGCGGATTGACAAAGGAGCAGCAAATGCGTTGCCTGCTTGATGTAGAAGGTTGCGAGTGCTTTTAATCATCAAGGCAGTCCTTATTATATAAGCTTTAAAAAAAATTCGGCGGCTTCATTGAAGCCGCCGAATCTGTTATATGGTATATTTACTTTAGAATCCTACCTGGAATCCTGCTTTAACGCCAAACTTTGAGATATCCGGTTTGTCAAGATAATTTCCTCTCCAGTTAAAATCTACTCTGAAGATTCTCAGGTTTCCGATTCCTATATTTTCTATTCCGAATCCGTATTCATAATAGATATGTTCGCTTGGTGCAGAATATTTAAAACCTTCTACATTGATTGCTTTGGAAGCATCGCTTAATGTTCCGTAGGCTCCTCTGATAAATGCAACTTCTCTCAATTTCAGCTTTTTAATCAATGGAATATAAGAAAGTATTTTACCGTTAAAATGATGCTCAAGCTGAAGTGTAGTATAGGCATCCGTCACAAACTCATAATAATTAAGCTGGGAGAAAGTATTTGGTACCAGACCATATGAAAGGTTGGCAGGAATAATATTCTGTAATGCCAATGGAACTGTACTGAAGTTCTTTCCAGCTTCGAAATTAACCACTAGTTTTCCCATACTTCCAATCAAAAACGGCTTGTATAGCATGAATTGAAGCTTGTCATAATTGAAGTCAGCATTAAACAAACCTTCAATACCTCGCGTGTATCTTAAAACGATGGTTGGTGCCAGGTTTCTCGCCTGATAACGGTCAATACCGGTTTGTGAGAATTTTGCACCAGGTTTGGCAATTAAACTGATAGTAACATGGGAATCATTAACAGTTTTCCTTAGCTGGCCGTCTTTATAATACATCAGATTGAATTTCTCAGGGATAGCAGATTTAATACTCTGCATCACTCCATCTATTCTTATCTGAAAGTTTTTCCATGGCTCAATAGCTGCAAAAATACTTGTCTTATTTACAGAACTTAAGGAAATGTTTTCTCCTCTTGCAAAAAAGGTACTGGTAGATGAAGATTGCGGCGTAACTCCATCACCAGATGTAAGCTGTCCCCCAAGCTGAACAATGTCTCTGCTGGTTCCTGCACCAATCATAAAACGGTTAAGCTTATTGAACATATATCTTGCCTCTACTCCATATTTAAACTGCTGATCCTTGAAGCCATAAGCTGTATAAAATTGTGCTCTCCAGGTATCATTCAATCCGAAATAAGTTCTTGCTCCTAATCTTATTCTGTCCCCTTCTACTTCATTTCTTCCATAAATTGAGAAAATAGGACCAATATCTATTCCTTTAAAGGCATTATAATAACGTGAGCCAAGAGTTTCAAACAGTTTTACCATCCGGTTGAATTTCGGGGTCTGCTGAAGCTGGTCAAGCATGTTGTAAACGCCCTGTTCTGCTTTGGATAAGGTGTCAGGTCTGACTTTTGTCCAGTAAGCATCATCTTTATTGGTAAATTTATCTTCGTACTCTTCTTCGGTACGTTTGAATACCTTAGGATCAAGAGGTTTGTTGAACTGATAATCGGAGTAATCTACCGATCTTTTGGCGATGATACTTTTGGCGCCTTTCTTCTTTGAGAAAGGGCTCATTTCAAATTCTGTCACCAGTTTTTTGGGAAGAAACGTAGCATCATCAGGATTGTCATATTCTACCTGAGTATACACACTGTTGACAAAGTTGACGTTAATCTTCTGTGTTGACTTTAATGTTGCTCCTAAAACGGCATAAGTATCGGTATCAATATAAAGGTTTCCCTGAAATGCAAGGACATCTTTTCTCTTTGGCTGGTATCTTATCTGGAAGGCTTTTTCCCCACGAATCGTAATGGTGTCCATAAGACTATAATCATAGGTGCTGAAACCGTCACTTCCAACAGGACTCTGGAATCCGATATCGAAATAATTCAGGGTATTGTCGTAGATATTGATATCACGGTATAAGTTTTTAGCAGAAACCGTTATGACCTGATTGTCTTGGAAACCTGAGGTCTTTTGAGCAACCAGTGTTCTTTTACTGTCTTTGTCCGGCCTGTTTTTGCCATAATTTTCATAAACGGCTTCATTCAAGAAGATAGGAAGACCAAGTCTTCCACTCGCAGTAGAATCTGCATAACTGAAAATGAAATCAAGTTTATTGAAAATCTTTTTCTTCATGAACGCACTGTCAAGATTATTCAGGTCAAACTGTGTTTTTTCGTATTCTTTATATGAATAAGTATCGAATTTTTCCAGTCCGTTATTTCTTTTTTGCGCCCACACTTTCTGCATAATTGCATAAGCAGGATTTTCTTTCTTGTTTTTATATTTTGTTTTTCCGCTTTGAAGAACAATCTCCTGAATATCGCTTACTTTAGCCTGTGATAGCTGTACGAAAATATTGTCAGCATTTTCAGGGGTAATATCAAGGGTTTCTGTGGTATAATTTTTTCTGGAAAATCTTAACTGATGGATGATGCTGTCTGACTTAACAATGAAATTGCCCGAAGTTGTCGTTAAGGCAGGTGTTTTATCATTGTTGATAAAAATATCAACGTTATTCAGTTCTTTATTGTTCTTTTCGTCAACCACCTTACCGCTGACCTTGTTTTGAGCACATACGGAACCGGCGAGAATCAGGAAAAAAAATAAAAAATAGTGTTTTTGGGAGTTATTGTTTAACATCATTTGTTTCTTCAGGCATTTAGCATAAACAAAAAGCATGCAGTTTAATTAAAAAACAGGTAAAAAAATAAAAAATTTTTATTCTATCCTATAAAACGACAAAAGTAGCGAAAATAATATATGTATTGATTAAAAATTAACCGGGAATTTTTTATGCTTAAAATATAATAATCAGAGCGTTAAAACAACGTGAAAGTGAAAATTTTTAAGATCATTTCGGTGTTTTTTTGTGGAACTTATAAAATGAAAAAAGACTTACAGAAATGTAAGTCTTTTTTGCTCCTCCTGCTGGGCTCGAACCAGCGACCCTCTGATTAACAGTCAGATGCTCTAACCAACTGAGCTAAGGAGGAATTTCCTTTGTTTTAAGTGGTGCAAATATAGTATGAATATCCATACCAAGCAAGTTTTTATTCTTGAATATTCATCGAAAGAAGCTATTGATTTATTTTTCAATAAATTAAATTTTAAATATTTTTTGCGATGGGCAGACGTTATTCGGAATGGTATAAATTCTAAGCTGTAAGCAATGGAATTTTTAGACCTGTTTTTTTTAAAAGAAATAAAAAAGACCTACAGCAATGTAAGTCTTTTTTATTTTTTATTGTTCTGAAATTTTTACTTCTTTAAATCTTTTAGTATTTCCTGAACAGCTCTTTCCAGCTGAGGATCATTGTTCTGAAGACGATCCATAAAGGTGTTTTTAACATAAATGTCTGGTTTTACACCTGTTTTCTCAAGATTTTGTCCGTCCAATGTGTAGGTTCCCCATGCAGGAAGTCTGTAAGAAGATCCGTCTACCAATCCTTTGGCTGAAGTGAAAATAATCCATCTGTAAGTATCCTGACCGATGATTTTCCCCAGTTTCAGTGCTTTGAACCCGGCTGCAGTCATTTCGGCATCACTCAATGAAGCTTCATTAATCAAAAGGACGATAGGTTTTCCGGAAGGAGCAAAGTTGGGTTGGGTTGTTATTTTTCCTTCACGGTATTTCCATTGTAAATAAGGTCTTTGAGAAAGGAAATTCAATACTTTATCATGCACATTTCCACCGGTATTGTAACGTAAGTCAAGAATGACAGCATCTTTTCTGTTTTCCTGTTCTACCATGTCCAGAAGAAAATGATCCAGCTCATCAGTAGACATGTTTTTCATGCAGGAGTAGGCAATACGGTTGTTGCTAAGCTTATCTACACGCTGATGATTATTGTAGATCCAATCGTCGTAAAGCAAGCCTTTTAATTCTCCATTAGAAATCGGATGTACTTTGGTAGTTACCGTTTTACCATCACGATTAAAGGTAAGAACCAGCTCATCCTGTTTTTTAGGGCTTGTGAAATACGTTTCTATATTTTCGTTAAGATCAATCTTTTTCCCGTTTACAGAAGTCAGTTGGTCTCCAGGTTTGATATCAACGCCGGAACGGTAAGCAGGGGATTTTCTCAGAATGCTTTCTACCGTGTAGGGCTGGTCTTTTTTGAAGATAATTCCTGTTTCGTTCGTAAAATAGTTCAGGAACATGGTTTCTTCCTTTCCGGTAGAAGAAAATCCGGTGTGTGAAGAATTAAGCTCTCCTAAAAGATCATTCAATAATATTCTGAGGTCATTCCTGTTATGAACATACGGAAGATACTTGGCATATTGCTCCTTTTTAGCTTTCCAGTCGATACCATGGAACTTTTCATCGTAGAAATTTTCTTCCACACCTGTCCATGCTTCAGCGTACATCTGGGTAAATTCTGATGCCAGATCTTTATCAAAACTGTATTGGATGTTGATCTTTTCAGGCTTTAATGCCGCTACAGTTGTTTTGTAAATATTACCTTCTATCAGGGCAAACAGGTTTTTATCATTTTTGGTTAGATAATAAGCCGCTTTATCGAAAACTTTTTCAGATTTGGCAGGCTCAAAATCTGTGAATACCTTTTTAAACAGCTTTCTTTTTCCATTGTCCTGATTAGAATTGAAAAGAAGAATTTCTTTTTTATCATCAGCGAAAACAGCTGGATCATCCTGGTATCCATATCGGTCGGTAACCAGTTCAATTCTGTCAAGAGTGTCATCAGGATTAACCTTCAATTCCTTGATTACCGGCTCTTTTTCTTCCTTTTTATCCTTGTCTTCCTCTTTCTTATCCTTCTTGTCTTTTTCTTTATCTGAAGATTTTTCCTCCTTCTTTTCTTCAGTGAAGAGATTGTCGAATTTTTCAGACTTAAATGGCTCGTCAAACCAATCCAAAGCCATACGGTAAATGTTGGATTTCTGCATGCCTAAAGGATAAGACGGATTGGTCCTGTCGCTGGCGAAATAAATATATTTTCCGTTTGGAGACCACACAGGATCTTCTTCAGAAACGCCGGTATTGGTAAGGTTTAAAGTCTGTCCTTTTTTGATGTGATAGATGAAAATATCGAGCTCGAAGTTTCTTTTTGCCGAGAATAATACATATTCGTTATTAGGGGATAAAGAAGGCCTTGAGTTTTGGAATGCCCAAATCTCGTCTTTTACAATAGTTGTAGATGTAAAACTTTTTAAATCCAATAATCGTACTTCATCTCTTCCGCTTAAATAAACAGCTTTTGAAAGATCACTATTGAGTGTGATGCTGCGGTTATTTCTTGAATCTTCCGTTAATTGCTTCGGCTTGCCTTTTCCATCGGCCGGAATAGTAAACCAGTTCTGATAGCCGTTATAAGTCTGGTTGTAAAGAAGAGTACGGTTATCTTTCAGCCATTTCACTTCCATGGCGCGTTCTTTTCCATCAGAGACCTGCTGGGCAAATTTTCCTTCAATATCAGAAACGAATATGATTCCACGGCTTATGAATGCCATTTTTTTTCCGTCCGGAGATACGTCATAATAGGAAATATTATTTTCCACATTGAAATTCTGAGCTTTTTCCAGGGTTTTGTTGGTATTCAGGCTGATGTTGAGAGGAGTTGTGTTTTTTGAGGCGACATCATAAGTATAAAGCTGGTAATCCTTTTCAAAAATAACTTTGGAACCATCTGCTGAAACAAATGGTTTTTTAATGGAAGTTTCAAATTTCGTTAAGGCAGTCTTTTTACCATTTTCGATTTTATAAAGATTATATTCTCCATTATTTTCATCAGAAATAAAATAGATAATACCATTTTTATCTACACTTGGGTTGAAGTCTTTTCCTTCATAGTTGGTGTACTGTTTGAAAGAATTGTTTTTTGGGTTGTATCCAAGAATATCAGGATTATTTTCTCCTTTATAACGCTTACGCTGTACCTGATGGGCACTTTCTGAAGAACTTGTGAAAAGATATTCTCCTGAAGGAGTTTCTACAAGACCATTGGTATTATTAAAATAATTGTTGAAAAGCTTTTGTGGGGTTTTCCCCTCAATTGTAGTTTTAAAGCTGCCGAAATTATTATTTCTGTTGGAAGTAAAATAAATCGTTTTACTGTCCCACGCCCAGCTTTCCATTTCATCCCTTCCGGTATGGAAGGTTAATTGCTTGATAGTTCCTCCTCCTGCAGGCATTACATACACATCATAATTTCCATATTGATTAGAACTGAATGCAAGCCATTTTCCATCCGGGGAAAGACGGGGATTAATTTCTTCTCCGTCCAGAGCGGTAATTCTTGAAGCGTTTCCTCCATTAGAGTCTGCTTTCCAGATATCGCCGTCATATGCAAAATAAGCTGTTTTTCCATCCGGACTTAATGAGGGACCTGATAAAAAATAAGACTTTTCCTGTGCCGAAATCCCTGCAATAGAAAATGCTGTTAATAACGAAATAATAGTTTTCTTCATGGTAGAATGGGGTATTTATGCAATACGATATATTGATTTTATTATTCTTTGTTGTTGCAGAGAAATACTGATCTGAAGAAAATTTTCTCAGTTTGAATAACTCTTCCAATAATAGTCGAATTATTACGGAAATAGTTACATGAAACATCTGGAAAACCGAATAATATTCGTTGAAACAGAAAGTAAGTTGCACATGGTTATTGTATAGTGCAGTTGTACAATTCGTCAGATTAAGCCACAAAAAAAGACTCACATTTCTGTAAGTCTTTCTGCTCCTCCTGCTGGGCTCGAACCAGCGACCCTCTGATTAACAGTCAGATGCTCTAACCAACTGAGCTAAGGAGGAATGTCCTTTGTTTTAAGTGGTGCAAATATAGGACGAATATTTATACCCTACAAATATTTTTAAGAAAAATTTTAAAAAAATTATAATTTACCCATAAATACTTTGAAGATGTCACTTCCAAAGATCAGTAACATCAATCCTAACAGGAAGATAACTCCAATCATCTGTGCGTTTTCCAAAACTTTCTGAGGAACAGGTTTTCCTACAATAATTTCATATAAAGTAAATAAAACGTGTCCACCATCAAGTCCCGGAATCGGAATAAGGTTCAGGAATGCCAGCCATACGGAGAACATTGCTGTAAAGCTCCAGAAAGCCACCCAGTTGATTTTAACGCTTCCATCCGCATCCTTATCTACAGGCATATTCTTTACAATAGCAATAGGCCCTCCAACGTTTTTATACCCCTGAACTTTAGAATTGAACATGATTTTGAACTGCTTAACCTGAGTCGTTAATGCTTCAATAGTTCTTGTGAATCCTCTTGGAATAGCTTCTCCGAAAGAATACTTTTTATTCGTTACAATATCTTTTGCTATGCTTTTGGTATCAATGGCGATCCCCAGTTTTCCGTTTTTGTCCACAGAAACTGCCGGTAATGTCTGTACAGCTCCGTTTCTTTCAACATCCACAGAAACTGTTTTTCCTTTATTTTCACTTAAAAGAGTGCTTACTTCATCAAAGAATGCCGCTTTCTTTCCGTTGATTCCTACAATTTTATCACCTTTTGCCAGTCCGGATGACTGGGAAGAAGGAGTTGCCAATGAGTCAATAACCATAGATACCCTTGGAGAGATGTATAATTTTGCTTCTTTCTGCTTAAGAACATCTGCAACACCGTCTGCATTGACAGGGAAAGTAACTTCCTGTCCGTTTCTGTTTACGGTAACATGATCTCCCAAAAGGATATTGATGGAAGTATTTTCAAGTCTTTCTGCCGGTCTTCCGTCTACACTAATGATTTTGTCACCATTTTGGAAACCCATTTTCTTTCCTGCAGAAGTGGCTTCAATACCATTTTTAAATTTTGTAATATCTGTATAAGTTTCTCCGTTGAAGAATGATAAACAGCTGTAGATTAACCACGCAAGAAAAAAGTTAACGGTAACTCCCCCCAGCATAATGATAAGTCTCTGCCAGGCTGGTTTTGATCTGAACTCCCAAGGTTCTGCCGGTCTTTTCATCTGAGCAGTATCCATACTTTCGTCCACCATTCCTGCAATCTTCACGTATCCTCCAAAAGGAAGCCAGCCGATTCCGTATTTTGTTTGCTCAGGGTGTTTTCTCCAGTCGTTGTCCGGAAGTTTTGATATATCGATAGGAACTTCTTCCTTCTTTCCGTTCACTTCTATTACTTCAGAATCCGGTAAGTTTTTTGATAAAAATTTATACTGCCATTTTCCGTTGATTTTCTTCATGGAGAATATGGAGAAGTAAGGATCAAAAAACAGGAAAAACTTCTCTGCTCTGGTCTTGAACCATATTGCCGGTAAAAAATGCCCAAGCTCATGAAGAAGCACAAGTATAGAGATGCTCAGAATGAACTGAAAAAGTTTGATTGCTATTTCCATTAATAAATTTTAGATTTTAATTTGCAAAGGTAACAATTATCAAAACTATGCCAAATAAAAAAGCTCCCCGAAACGAGAAGCTTTGTCATATTTAAAGACGATTTGATTATAAATTGAAAGAAACGCCAAGACTGCCATTGTTGCCTACTTCTGCAAAAACCCCAATTTTCTCTGTGAAGAAATAACGGGCTCCGATGTGAGCGCCTACTCCAAAGTCTCTTCCAAGCACTCCAAGGTCTACACCAGGATAAATGTCCCATTTTGAAGGAAGATTCAGGGCTTCCTGCAAATGAAAGTTCAGTCTTCCGAAAACAAAAACACGATTATCCTTATCGTTGTCTTTGTAATTGTCAAAATACCCATTGATCCCGGCACCCACTGAAATAAGTTTGTTGAGTCCATAGTCGTAAGTTCCCGTAATTCCGGTTCCATATCCCCAGGCGCTCAGCCCCAGTTGTATTTTCTGATCTCCCTTTCCTGTCCAGGCCTGAGCATTAGCCATAGCACCAAAAAAGAAGATCGCCACCATAAAAAACAATTTCTTCATAAATTTTTAATTTTAAGGATAATAATAAAAAATATTTCTATCAAAAATGAAACCGAAAGAACGGCAATAGTATAAAAATGGTTGACTTTAATACATTATTAAGAAATAGTGCCCGATTTTTGTGTGGAAAACTACTTTTTCAACCATTTAATTCTCCTTTTGTAAAGATAAAAGCTGTATTTTTATACTTCATATTTGAAATAATTTAAAAGAATAAAAGATGAAAGTTGCAGGGCTAAATTTAGATATCATCTGGAAAAATAAAACTGAGAATTTTGCACGGATAGAAAGTGAACTGCTGAATGTGGAGGCAGATCTGTTTCTTCTTCCTGAAATGTTTTCAACAGGTTTCTGTATGGATGCTTCCGAAGTATCAGACAGGAATAATGAATCGCTGGAATTTTTGAAAAAGATCTCAAAAGAGAAAAATGCAGCATTCTGCGGAAGTGCTCCGGTAGAACAAAATGGAAACTTCTACAACAGGATGTATTTTGTGAAGCCGGATGGCGAAATCTCTTTTTATGATAAGAGGCATTTGTTCTCTTTTTCCGGAGAAGATAAGGTCTACACACCGGGAAAAGAAAGAGTAATCGTTGAATACAAAGGAATACGTTTCCTGCTTCAGGTATGTTATGATCTTCGATTTCCTGTTTTTGCCCGAAATAATGATGATTATGATGCCATTTTATATGTTGCCAACTGGCCCGAGAAGAGAGTAGGAGCCTGGGAGCATCTGTTGAAAGCCAGAGCTATTGAAAATTTATCTTTTGTATTTGGTCTCAACAGAATAGGAACTGATGGAAATGATCTGTTATATCAGGAAAGTTCTCACTGCTTCTTTGGTGATGGAAAAGAAATTTCTCAGAAACAGGGAAATTTCGTATCTGCAGAACTATACCTGGAGGAATTGAAGGACTTTAGAAAACATTTCCAGTTTTTGAATGACCGTGATTCTTTTTCTATTGAGTTTTAGATTTTCCCCACAGGTCTCGCAGATCTTCACAGATTTTTAATTTCTATATAAAGAAAAACAAGCGTAATTATCTGTGGAGATCTGTGCGATCTGCGGAAATTATAAAAAGCAAAAAACTGTGAAAAATCACAGTTTTAAGCGTATTGTTGTAAAAGTTGGGTGAGGGTATTCACATCATGAACACCACTTTCCTTCCATAGCATTTCTCCTTTTTTGAAAATGGCCAGTGTAGGAACCCCGCGCACTCCGTATTGAGCAGCCAATGCGGGATATTGATCTACATCTACTTTTAAAATTCTGGCCCCTTCGCCAATGTTTTCCTTTACCGTATTTAATACCGAAGACTGTACTTTACAAGGCTGGCACCATGTTGCGAAAAAATCTATCAGAACAGGTCTTTCGGAATCTATAATTTCCTGAAATTTTTGTGACATATTGGGTTGTATTAGTTTGCTTTTTTGTTTGTTTCGTCCTGAATCGCTTTTACATTTTTCCAGGTTGTACCATCATAAGCCTCCACACCATTTTTCTTCAGAATTTCCATAGCCTGATCTGCCTGAATTCCTTTATTGCAAAATACAACAACTTTTTTTCCTTTTAAAGTTTCTATGTTGTTTTGAATCTCTGCCAAAGGAATATTGATCGCATTTTTTGCTGTTCCTGCAGCATACTGCTCCGGAATCCTGACATCTACCAGTGTTACCTCAGGACTGTTGACTACTTCTTTAATGCTGGCAGTAGGAATTGCTGTTGTAGGTGATGTCTTACAGCTACTTAGCATAAAAGCTAACACTAAAATTAATCCGGAAAACTGAATTTTCATGATCTTACAGGGTCTTAGATTGGCATACGAAATCGGTAGTTGGCAGTCTTTCCGTTTTTTTGATCCCGTTAAAACCACCTTCTATTTCAGTAAAATTCCTGATTCCGTGTGAGTTAAGAATGCTTGCGGCAATCATGCTTCTGTACCCACCTGCGCAGTGCAGGAAGAAATGTTCAGAATCATCAATGGTACGAGCCCAGTCACTGATAGTGTCTAGTGGCTTGTTATAAGCATTGTCAATGTGTTCTGCGGAATACTCCGTAAGTTTTCTTACATCAATTACTGTAGCGTCTGCTGTAAATTGTTCTGCAAATTCAGCCGGAGTAATTCTTTTGATTTCATCCGTTTCCTTACCTGCATTTTTCCATGCTTCAAAACTGCCTTTCAGGTATCCTATCACATTATCAAAACCTACTCTGCTTAGTCTGGTGATCACTTCCTCTTCAGTTCCTTCATCAGTAATTAATAATAAAGGGTGTTTTACATCTACAATAAGAGTTCCTACCCATGGGGCGAAATCTCCTTTCAGTCCTATATTGATAGAGTTGGGGACAAATCCTTTATGGAAGTCCGCAGCTCCTCTTGTATCTAAAATTAATGCTCCTGTTTCTTCCGCCAAAGCTTCAAAGTCCTCCGCTTCAACAGGCTGTAGTCCTTTGTTCATTACAACATCAAGACTTTCATAGCCACCTTTATTTAAAGCGACATTCATTCCGAAGTATTTCGGTGGAGCTGTTAAACCATCCAGAACTTCTCTGATGAAAGACTCTTTGTCCGGTTGGTTAAGAGCATAATTGTTTTTTTTCTGGTTCCCCAGAATATCAACAGTTTCCTTCTGCATATTCTTTCCACAGGCAGAACCAGCGCCGTGAGCCGGATAAACAGTGATGCTGTCATCCAATGGCATGATTTTGCTCTGAAGACTGTCATATAGAATTCCCGCAAGATCCTCCTGGGTAAGATTAGTCGCCTTTTGGGCAAGATCCGGTCTTCCTACATCTCCCAGAAACAATGTATCACCTGTGAAAATTGCCGTTTCAACACCATTTTCGTCTATTAAAAGGTAAGTACTACTTTCCATGGTGTGTCCCGGTGTGTGCAGTACCTTTATTTTCACTTTTCCTATCTCAAAAATCTGATTATCTTCAGCAATAATAGCGTCAAATTCCGGAACAGCAGTAGGTCCGTATACAATCGGAGCACCTGTTTTCTTGCTTAAATCCAAATGTCCGGATACGAAATCAGCATGGAAATGAGTTTCAAAAATATATTTTAAAGTGACATTATCTTTTTCCAGGCGATCCAGATAGGGTTTTACTTCTCTTAAAGGATCAATAATGACAGCTTCATTCTCTGATACAATATAATAGGCACCCTGAGCCAGACAGCCCGTATATATTTGTTCAATTTTCATTGGGTCTTTTTTTAATGAGTTAAAGATACGAAGTATTAGATCAATTCTAAATGAAATGTTAAATTCCATTGATAGTTTCTTTCAATACTTTGTTAAACATATGTTTAGTATGTGTCGTTTTTTTAGCAAAAAGGATGCCTTACATAATGTCAATTGGCAAATGCTGTTTTATATCATGTCCTGCTTCTGGAACAATGTCTTTAAAGCATTCATTTTACTCTATCTGATAATATATTTTGTACAGAATTTCATTGGTGTTTTCTGTAATGTTCTTCTCTGTTTTGAATTGGAGATATTCCTCTTTATTAGCTTCTCCTTCATCATAACGGATCAGTCTTTTGTACTTGTCATAGAGGTAATCTTTAATTTTTCCGTTGTCTGCTAATCTAATTATCTCACCAAAATATTTTTTAGTGTCTTCGTGCATCGGCCACTTTGTTTCATGAGTTTTATAGAATTCTATCATTTTGTCTATGGCATATACTTCAGACTCGATATTCATATCATTGAAGCCTGTCAGAAGTTCTTTTTTATCTGCATTTTCTCCCAGCCATTTTGTTTTTGCATACACCGAAGCAAGCACAGCATTAGTCATCATGGAATCTCTTTTGATAACAGGAGATAAGATGATATCCGGAGTATGGCTAATAGGAAGAGTTTTTTTAGCAGCGATATCCAATACACCAAAATAGGTCTCAGCTTTGTTTTTGAGTTCAGACAGTTGATCACGGGTCATTTCATCGCTTGATCCTCGGATTTTAAAGCCCCATCCTCCACATTCATAAATAGAAAGGAGTGACTTCTTATCAGTATATTTTACACCTTTGAAAAAATCACGTTCACCCATTGAATGATCAAAAATTGAATAGATATAGTTTACTTTTACCTTATCATTGGATATATTTCCAAACATAGGTTTTAAGTCTACACTTTTATTGGAATTCTGATTCAGAACCGTTTCATATATGGAAAATTCATCTCTCAAAAGCTGGTTGTCAACTAATTTTTTAGGATAAATATATAAGGTCAGGACCGTTTTACTTTTTTTACGGTGTTGTTGTACATAGCTTACCACAATGTGCTTATTCTGTAGATCATAAGATACTATTTCTTCTCTTTGAAAGCCAGACCATAAAACTGGGAAAACGGCTGATGTCGGCAAGTGGGTGTAATCGCCTTTAATCTGTAAATTAACAGGGCCATTTCTTTTCTGAGCAAGAAACAAGGTGGAGGAAAAAGCAAAAATAACGAGTAGAATTTTTTTTAATGACATCATGTGTGGTATATATGTTGTTCTCAAGGCTAAATTAAAAAATAAATTTAGGGAACTTAGAATATAATTTAATCATTATATTATTTTATTTACTCAAATTTTTCTAAAAAATTCTATATTTATAAGTTAAAAAAGCGATCAAATGGCAGACAAAACACAATTTATTGAAGAACTTAACGCTAGATATACTCCTAAAGGAGAACATATAATATTAGGAAAAGGGATGTTGGATGGAGAAGTTGTTACGGAAGTAAACGTAACCATTCCCCTGAAAACGATTAACCGCCACGGTCTTATTGCAGGAGCTACCGGAACCGGTAAGACAAAAACATTACAGGTATTCGCAGAACAGCTTTCTCACGCAGGAATTCCGTCTCTCGTTCTGGATATTAAAGGAGACTTTTCCGGAATTGCAGAAGCAGGACAAATGAATCCTATCATTGAGGAAAGATATGCGAAGACACAGCTTCCTTATAATCCCCAAGGCTTTCCTGCAGAATTGATGAGTATTTCCGGAGGAAAAGGAGTGAAACTGAGGGCTACCGTTACAGAATTCGGGCCTGTTTTATTAAGCAAAATCCTTGAATTGAATGATACGCAGCAAAGCATCATGTCTATTGTCTTCAAATACTGTGATGATAAAGGACTTCCTTTAATTGACCTTAATGATCTGAAGAAAGTACTTCAGTATGTAACGGATAATGCACAGGGAAAAGCTGAGCTTGCAGCCAATTACGGATCCATTGCATCAGCCTCTCTCGGTGCTATTTTAAGATCTATTGTAGCTTTGGAGCAGCAGGGAGCAGCAGGATTTTTCGGTGAATTAAGTTTTGATGTTCATGATTTACTGGAAACAAGAGATGGAAAAGGAGTGGTTAATATTTTAAGAGTAGCAGATATTCAGAATAAGCCACAGCTTTTCTCAACGTTTATGCTTTCGCTTTTTGCTGAAATTTATATGACGTTTCCGGAAGAAGGAGACAGTGGGAAACCAAAGCTGGTATTATTCATTGATGAAGCCCATCTGATTTTTGATGAAGCTTCCAAAGCTCTTCTTTCACAGATCGAAACAATGGTGAAATTAATCCGTTCCAAAGGAGTAGGAATTTATTTTATTACCCAGATTCCCGGGGATGTTCCAGAAAATGTCCTTTCTCAATTGGGATTAAAAATACAGCATGCTTTAAGAGGATTTACTGCAAAAGATAAAAAAGAAATTACCAAAGCCGTTGAAAACTATCCTACCACAGAATATTACGAAGCTTCCAGCCTGATCCAGAATCTGGGAATTGGAGAAGCATTTGTGACAGCTCTGGATGAAAAAGGAATACCGACACCATTAGTGCATACTTACCTGATTTCTCCCGAATCGAGAATGGATGTTCTGAGTGAGGCGGAAGTCTCCGATCTTACTTCCAGATCAGCAATGGTAGCAAAATATGAGCAGGCATTAGACAGAGAGTCTGCCTACGAAATGCTGACCACCAGAATGGAACAGGCAGCACAAAACCCCGCACCTGCACAGAAGGCAAAACCCGTAAAAGAAGAACCCGGAATGTTCGAACAGGTTTTACAGAGTAAGGCTGGCCGTACCTTTACCTCTACTTTAATGAGGGAAGGAGCAAAAGCTATTCTCGGAATGTTCGGGCTGGGAGGCAGAAGAAGATAATTTTGAAAGCTAACCTGCTGTGTTTTGATATATTTTTTGTTATTTTAGCAGGTTATCTTTACATAACAGTAAAAAACAGAGCCTTATTTTATTGGGGAATAAAAGCAGGTCTAAATAGTAAACTAGAAAAACAGCAGTTAACACACATTCATGTATTCAATTATAGATATAGAAAGTAATGGTGCAGGTTATAGAAATGAATGCATTATAGATATCGCCATCTACAGATATGACGGTCAGAAAATTACAGATCAGTTTATATCCCTTGTAAACCCCGAAGGTGATATTACTCCTTTTGTACAGAAGCTGACCAGTATTACCCCAAAAATGGTCAAGACTGCTCCGAAATTTCATGAAATTGCCAAAAGAGTGATAGAAATTACTCAGAATACAACTTTGGTAGGTCATAATATTGATTTTGATTACAGGATGCTTCGCCAGTCATTCAAAAGGCTTGGTTATGATTTTAAAATCAATACTTTAGATACAATTCCGTTAGCAAAAAAACTGATTCCTGATGAAGTAAGTTATTCCTTGGGAAAACTGGTGAAATCATTGGGTATTCCATTGACCAACCATCACAGGGCGGAAGGCGATGCAAGAGCTACATTAGAACTTTTCAAACTTCTGATCTCAAAAGATATTGAAAATGAGATTATTCAGAAGCAGCATGATGAGTCTAATGCCAAAACGTATATCAACAAGATCAAAGAACTTACACAGGATCTTCCTAATGACAAAGGTTTTGTGTATTTTCAGGATGAAGCAGGACGTATTATGTTTTCTGATTACGTTCAGGATATCAACAAATTTTCCAAAAAGGTTTTCAATTCGAAATCAAAAAAATGGGAGCAGATCCAGAAAGATGTTGAACAGATTAATTTTGAGCTTACAGGAACAGATATTATTGCCAAACTGATTCTTAATTCCAAGAATATTAAAAAGAAAGAGGTCTTACCTTTCGGATTATATTTCAGGAATAATAAATATGTAGTTGAGAAAAATAAGCTTAATAAAACTGAGAAGCCGGTCTTGAAATTCAGGTCATTTACCCAGGGAACAAAAGCTGTTCAGTTTATTGGTTCTCAGGAAGAATTTAAAGATTTTTCTGTCTTGAAACAAAAAATTGAATTCAGAAAAAGAAATGAGCTATGGCTCGGGCCGGGAAGAAAATTAGGAGAAAAACTGTTTTTAATTATAGAAAACGGAAAAGTGGTTTCATTTGGCTTCTATGAATTGTTTACACAGATTCAGACGCTGAGTAAGCTGGCTAAACTGAAAATTGATCTTCCGCTGTCTTCTACAGATTTGAATAACGAACTGCAGCTGGCACTTCTTCGAGCGGATTTTGAGACCTTACCACTGCCGAAGTGATAGAGTGTCTTCATGTTATAAGTTTTATTCTGCAGACCATGCCATTCAAATCAATTGTACTGAAATAAAAAATAAATAGTATTTTTGCAAAAAATAAATAGTAGCAATGCAAAATTTTAAACAAAATAAAACTGGAAAAAAGGGAACTGTAAAGTTCTCTAAGGTTTGGAATATTTAAAAGAGTTGTCTTGCATAAAAAAATAATCAATGTGGCAGGCTCTTTTTCGAAGAATCTGCCTTTTTTTATGTTAAAATGAAATTATGAATTCAAAAGAATTATTAAAGATTGCCAATGAGTTTGGCACACCGGTGTATGTTTATGATGCTGAATCCATCAAAATTCAATACGAAAAACTTACTTCTTCATTTTTAAAACATACTAAGTTCTTCTACGCAGCGAAGGCCTTGACCAATATCAATATTCTTAAGTATGTCAAGAATTTGGGTGCATCTTTGGATTGTGTATCTATCAACGAAGTTAAGCTGGGATTAAAGGCAGGATTTTCGAAAGAAAAGATATTATTTACACCCAACTGTGTTGACCTTGCTGAAATAGAGGAAGCAATGACTTTTGGAGTTCATATTAACATTGATAACATTTCTATTCTTGAGCAATTCGGGAATAAATACGGAAATACCTATCCGATTTTAGTAAGAATCAATCCGCATATTTTTGCAGGAGGTAACTATAAGATTTCAACTGGGCACATCGACAGTAAATTCGGGATTTCTATTCACCAGGTTCGTCACATCGAAAGAGTGATGAAGAGTACCAACCTTAATGTTGAAGGTCTTCACATGCACACGGGAAGTGAAATAAAAGATCCGGATGTATTCCTTCAGGCTTTGGAGATTATGCTGGAGCTTTCTGAGCATTTCCCGAACCTGAAATATCTGGATATGGGAAGCGGATTCAAAATCCCTTACCAGGATAGTGAAGAAGAAACTGATGTGAAAACATTAGGTAAAAAAGTAGAGAAAGTAATTTCTGAATTTTCAAAATCTACAGGAAAAAAATTCGAATTATGGTTTGAGCCTGGAAAATTCCTGGTGGGGAAAAGTGGATATTTATTAGTGAAAGCTAATGTGATCAAGCAGACAACAGCTACTGTTTTTGTTGGAGTGAATTCCGGATTTAATCATCTGATCCGCCCAATGTTCTATGATTCTTACCATATGATTGAAAACCTGTCCAATCCAAAAGGTGCAGAAAGAATTTATACGGTAGTAGGAAATATCTGCGAAACAGATACGTTCGCATGGGACAGAAAACTGAATGAGGTAAGAGAAGGAGATATTCTTGCTTTCCATAATGCAGGAGCTTACGGTTTTGAAATGAGTTCAAACTTCAATTCTAGATTAAAGCCAGCAGAAGTATTATTCTTAGACGGAAAAGCTCATTTGATCCGTAAAAGAGACGAGTTTGAAGATTTGTTGAGAAATCAGATTGAAATAGTAATGTAAAATCCGAAACATATGATATAAGCAGCTGCCTTTTTGGTGGCTGTTTTGTTTTACATGGAAATGAAACCTCACGGGTTTTCAAAACCCGTGAGGTTTCAATAGAATCAAAATTAAATTACAATTTTTTAACATCGAGTTAGGGATGGAGTCTCAACTTTATTAGTTAAATTTGATAGAGATAGGAAGATTTTCTTCTTCTCAAATACTATTTTCACCAAAAAATAACCACCAAAACAGACTAATTATGGCAAAAAACATAGCAGAGCAGATTGTTGAAATGCTCGAAAATGCCAATGTGAAAAGAATTTATGCAGTAACCGGCGACAGTCTCAATCATCTGAATATTGCCGTTAAAAAAAGCAGCATCCAATGGATTCATGTAAGACACGAAGAAGTAGGGGCTTATGCCGCAGCAGCAGAGGCTGAGCTTGATGGTTTGGCAGTTTGTGCCGGAAGCTGCGGCCCCGGACACGTTCATTTGATCAATGGAGTGTATGAAGCTCATCGCTCCCATGTTCCTATGCTGGTGATTGCCTCCACCATTCCCAGTGATGAAATGGGCATGGATTACTTTCAGGAAACCAATACGATAAAGCTGTTTGATGACTGCAGTTATTATAATCAAATGATTACAAGACCTGAACAGGTACAGAGAACCGTGCAGACCGCCATTCAGCATGCTATATCCAAAAAAGGAGTTGCGGTCATAGGTCTTCCGGGAGATGTTTCTGAGCTGGATGCCGAAGATGGCTCTACTTCCACCCAAATCTTTAAAACCAATCCTGTGATAAGACCATCGGATGATGAGCTGAAAAGTTTGTCGGAACTGGTGAATAAAAGCAAAAAAGTAACCCTATACTGCGGGATAGGTGCTGCTGAAGCACGTGATGAGGTGATCACTTTGTCAAAGCTGTTAAAGGCACCTGTAGGATATTCATTCCGCGGGAAAATGGCTATTCAGCCCAATAATCCAAATGAAGTGGGACTTACAGGTCTGTTAGGATTTCCTTCAGCCTATCACGCCATGCATGAAGCTGATCTCGTCATTCTCCTGGGGACGGATTTTCCTTATCAGAAATTCATGCCTGTAAAAAATAAAATCGTCCAGATTGATGAAAGTCCTGAAAGATTAGGAAGAAGAGCAAAACTGGATTTAGGACTTGCCGGAGATGTCAAAGAAACCATTAAAGCATTATTGCCGTTACTTGACGAAAAAACGGATGTTCATTTTCTGAATGAACAGCTGGCATTTTATGATAAAGTAAAAGAAAACCAGTTGGAATATGTAAAAGATTCTGGAAAAGAGAACGCCATTCAGCCGGAATATGTGGCCCACACTTTAGATAAACTTGCTGAAAATGATGCTATTTTTACCGTAGATACCGGAATGTGCTGCGTTTGGGGAGCCCGTTTTATTACAGGAACGGGGGAAAGGAAGATGCTGGGATCATTTAATCATGGCTCAATGGCTAATGCGATGCCAATGGCGATAGGTGCTGCATTGGCACATCCTGAAAAACAAGTGATTGCCCTTTGTGGAGATGGAGGGTTATCTATGCTGTTAGGAGATATGGCTACTATTTTTCAGTATAAATTACCAATCAAATTAATTGTTTTCAATAACAGAACCCTGGGAATGGTAAAGCTGGAAATGGAAGTTGGTGGAATGCCCGACAATGAGACAGACATGATTAATCCTGATTTTGCCATGATCGCGCATGCCATGGGATATCCGGGAAAAAATGTCCATCTCCCCAAAGATGTGGAAAGCGCTATCAAAGAATGCCTGGATTACAAAGGACCTTATCTTCTGAATATTTTTACGAATCCCAATGCGTTGGCTCTTCCTCCGAAGGTTGAATTTGATCAGATTATGGGAATGACAAAGTCTATGGCTCAGCTTATGCTTGGCGGTAAAATGGATGAGGTTTTTGAAACGGTGAAGACCAATTATAAACATATCAAAGGCCTGCTATAATAAGAAAAGAAATAATCAGACAGTTGTCTGATATTCAGAAACTATATATAAAACTTCATGCTTTGCGTGAAGTTTTTCTTTTTTATACATAAGCTAAATATTTACCTTTGTTTATTATTAGGAAACAAGCATGAGAACTATATTTTTATTTTTGGCTTTATGTGCAATGAATTTTTCACTGGCGCAGGATCAGGAAGAAAGGGATGATTCTTTTATCAGAGAGAGTAATAAAAATCTTTTAAAAATAGATATTAAAGAACCCTTTATGCAGGTTGCTGTAAAATGTAATGATTTTAAACCCGCTGCTTTTGAAGGAGGTGTTGCAGCCTACAAAGATATCCTGAACCGATATATGTATGCGTACCTGAATTCTGATTTCTATGCTTTGACGGGAGATTTTACCTTTACCTTAGTGCTTGATGAAAAGGGAAAAGTAACAGATGTGAAAGGAATGCCTAAGGTGACCAACAGCGAAGTTTTCTTTGACGATATGCAGTACGTCGTAAGAAGGATAAAGAGAAACTGGATTCCGGCGTCTTGTAACGGGAAGCCAGTAGCCTCACAGATTAAAGTTAAAATGAACTTTTCTTCAATGTCTGCAGATATCGATTAGGATTATTAGTTTTCTTTTTTAAAATTAAAGTAATGGGAGGCTCAATGAGAGAATTCCAATACTTTTTCAATTTATGATTTTGTTAAAATAATAGCGCTGACATTCTGTCACAATATTTTGTATCTTTGCAAACTTATTCGTTCGTAATTTTAAATTACGAATCTTAAATCGATTATCGTGCAGGAAAAATATATAGACGAAACAAAACAGGGCGAAGCTTTTGCTATTGCAGAAAGACCGGAGAACTCTAAAAAACTGTTTTTAGAAAGCTATGGCTGTCAGATGAATTTCTCTGACTCTGAAATTGTTGCATCCATTCTTAATGAACAGGGGTATAATACAACGATGAAAGTTGAAGAAGCCGACCTGATTCTTTTAAATACATGCTCCATCCGCGAAAAAGCGGAACAGACCGTAAGAATGCGTCTTTCTCAGTTCAAAAATCTTAAAAAAGAAAGACCGAATATGACGGTTGGTGTTCTGGGATGTATGGCAGAAAGATTGAAAACCAAGTTTTTAGAAGAAGAACAATTGGTAGATCTTGTTGTAGGTCCTGATGCCTACAGAGACTTACCGAACCTTTTGAAAGAAACTGACGATGGAAGAGATGCCATCAACGTTATTCTTTCCAAAGAAGAGACGTATGCCGATATCAATCCTGTCCGTTTAGGAGGAAACGGTGTTACCGCTTTTGTTACCATTACAAGAGGTTGTGATAATATGTGTACATTCTGTGTGGTTCCATTTACCAGAGGAAGAGAAAGAAGCCGTGATCCACACTCTATTATTGAAGAATGTAAAGATCTTGCCAATAACGGATATAAAGAAATTACCCTTTTAGGACAAAACGTAGACTCTTACCTTTGGTATGGAGGAGGTCCTAAAAAAGATTTTGCCAAAGCATCTGAAATGCAGAAAGCAACAGCCGTAAATTTTGCGCAATTGCTTGATCTGGTAGCTAAAGCTGTTCCTGAGCTGAGAATCAGATTCTCTACTTCCAACCCTCAGGATATGAGTCTGGACGTATTCAGAATGATGGCAAAACATGACAACATCTGTAAATATGTACATCTTCCTGTACAAAGCGGAAGCAATAATATGCTGGAAGCGATGAACAGACAACATACCCGTGAAGAATATCTTGATCTGATCAGAAAAGCAAAAGAAATTGTTCCGGAAGTAGCATTTTCACAGGATATGATCGTAGGATTCTGTAATGAAACAGAAGAAGACCACCAGGATACCTTGAGTCTGATGAGAGAAGTGGAATATGACTACGGTTATATGTTTGCGTACTCAGAAAGGCCGGGAACTCCTGCTCACAAGAAAATGGAAGACAATATTCCGGCTGATGTGAAGCAGAGACGTCTTGCTGAGGTTATTGCCCTTCAGGGAGAGCTTTCAAAACAAAGAATGAAATCCTATGTTGGAAGAGAGCATCAGATTCTGATTGAAGGAATTTCCAAGAAAAATAAAAACCAGTGGAAAGGAAGAAACTCTCAGAATGCCGTATGTGTCTTCGATAAACTGGAAGGACAGAAAATAGGTGACATTGTGAACGTTTTTGTGTATGACAATACGCAAGGCACACTTTTAGGGAGAACAGTTGAATAAAATTAAGTTTCAGGGTCCAAAGGAATTTGGACAGACAAGCGAAAAGATGCTATCACTGAAAAATTTAAAAAGAAAATATATATTCTAAAAAAAATCAACGGGTATATTACCGTAAGATTTTTAGTAAATTGTTACGCAGTTTACAAAATCACTCGAAGGCTGGATGCCGGAAGAGATAAAAGGTTTAAAAGTAGATTATTATCAGGATTTAACCTATAAAATTGAAAATGGAAAAGTTTCAGAGGTATTACCTTAGCTTTTTGTTACTTATCGTTTACACCAATACTATTGCACAGGTCAACTGTAATGCAGTAGAGGGTGAGAACTGCAAAAAAGCTTGTGAGTTATACAACTGGGCTTCAGATTTACAAAGTTTCGCAGAATCTCAGGAAGGCTTTGACAAAACCACTGAATTGTCTTCTGATTTCTCTCATGTATATATGGAAAAAGCCGTTCCATATCTTAAAAACGGAGATTTTGTAACCTGGAAGATTCTAATAGATAAAGCAGTTACCTTAGATCCCGGGATGCACCCTGGTTACAGAGGCTGGACAAAGTTTCAGTTTCTGAGAGGCTATAGAAGTGCAATTCAGGATTTAGAAGGTTTAAATATATATGAGCCTGGAGACTTAGGAAGGTCTCAAAACGGAGACTATAGTACGGACTTAGTAAGAGCGATGTCCTACAGTGCTTCAGGACAGAAAGAAAAAGCAGCTGGGATTATAGAAAGGCTTCTGGCTGCCAGAGGTTATGCGAAGGGAATGTTTGATCATTATCAGCTGGGAATTACCTATCTTGAGCTGGGAAGATATGACAAAGCCCTGGAAAATTTTGAAAAACAAAGCAAAGGGTACGGCTTTGCTGAGAATACATACTTTAAAAGTAAAGTTTCTAAGATCAGAAACAAAGATTATTTGGATTTAAACATGTTAGCCCTGCAAACGTATGATGAAGGAAAGACCTTGAAAGCTGTCTGCACTCATCAATTTAACAAGGTCTACACACAACAGGTTGAAGTGCTGTAGAAGATTAACATTCAATCAATAATCAAAAATTTACTTATGAGCAACGAGCTACAAAACATAAAAAACCGTTTCGGAATTATCGGAAACTTTCCTGCACTCAATCGTGCCCTGGAAAAATCTATCCAGGTTGCACCCACAGATATCTCTGTACTTGTGATTGGAGAAAGTGGGGTGGGAAAAGAATTTATTCCGAAAATCATTCATTCAGAATCCAGAAGAAAACATCAGCCTTATATCGTGGTAAACTGTGGAGCCATTCCGGAAGGAACCATAGACTCTGAGCTATTCGGGCACGAAAAGGGAGCTTTTACAGGAGCTACAGCTACAAGAAAAGGATATTTTGAAGTGGCAGACGGCGGAACCATCTTTTTGGATGAGGTAGGAGAACTTCCCCTGCAGACTCAGGTACGTCTTTTAAGAGTGCTGGAAAGTGGTGAATTTATGAAAGTAGGTTCTTCACAGGTGCAGAAAACCAATGTGAGGATTGTGGCAGCTACCAACGTTAATATGATGAAAGCCATCCATGACGGAAGGTTCCGTGAGGATTTGTATTACCGTTTGAATACTGTTCAGATTGATATGCCTCCTTTGAGAGAAAGAAAAGGAGATATCCATTTGTTATTCAGAAAATTTGCAATAGATTTTGCTGAAAAATACAGAATGCCGGAACTGGAGCTGGAGCAGAGTGCTGTTCACTATATAGAAAGTTATTCTTTCCCAGGGAACGTCCGCCAGCTAAGAAATTTAGTGGAGCAGATGACCGTTGTGGAAAGAAACAGAAATATTACTGCTGAAAAACTTGCCGAGTATATTCCGATGGAAACCCATCTCCCAATGGTCGTAAATACTCAAAGTACTCCCAAGCAGAGCGATTTCGGAAGCGAAAGGGAAATCATGTATAAAATCCTGTTCGATATGAGGAATGATATTAATGATTTAAAATCCTTAACTTCGGAACTGATCAAGAACAGAGGTACAGCAGATCTGAGCAATCATGAGAAAAATCTGATCAACAGAATTTACACTTCTGATAGTCAGTCACAAGTGAATTCCGGGTCGATGTTATATTTTGAAAATAATAATGATACACCGGCCGTTCAGACTCCTACGATTATTTCAAATCCTGATGACAGCTATGAAGATATTGAAGATATCGAAATTGAAGAAAACAGACCGGAATCACTTTCTCTTCAGAATAATGAAAAAGATTTGATTATCAAGGCTTTGGAAAAGCACAAAGGACGTAGAAACAGAGCTGCAGATGAACTGGGAATCTCACAAAGAACTTTATACAGAAAAATAAAACAATATAACCTGGAAGATTAGCACAACATAAATAATGAAAGTCAATTTAACACCTAAGCCGATCAATTTTAAACTCGGAGAATATATTAATAAAGGTTTCGAACTTTTAAAGAAAGATTTCGGAAATATTTTTGTAGCATTCTTAATGTGCTTTATCATGTCGATCATTCCGTTCTGCGGAATATTAGCGATGGGTAATTTATACAAATACCTTCAAAGGCTGAACAGAAACCAGCCGGCAAGTCCCGGAGATATCTTTGATTTTAAAGATTTTATGCCTTATTTTATGCTGCAGTTAATTGTTTTCGGAGGTGTTTTACTGCTTTACATTCCTTTATTTGCTGTGCTGGGTATATCAGGTGCTTTATCTGAGGGTAATGAACCCAATCCAATGGTAGCATTTTTTGTGTTTCCCTATATGTTTTTATTGATTGGAGCGATATATTACTTTGTATTAAAGGGTTTTTATATCATACCATTAATCAGTCTTAAAGGCATCAGGGAAGTAAAAGAAGCATGGGTTATTTCAAAAATAATGACCAAAGGAAATCTATTGTCAATCTTCCTTTTCTCTGTAGTAGTAAGTATTTTGGCTCAGATTGGGATTATTGCCTGCGGGATAGGAATTTTTCTTACCTTACCATTCTTATATACAGCAAATTATTTTGCTTATGAAGATGCTATTCAACAAATTGAGTATGATGAAATTACGGAAATCGGATTTAAAGATGGATTTTAAAATTAAAAATATAAGCCTGAAACAATCATTATTTACGGGAATGCTCTTTGCGTTGCTGGGAGTTTTAAATTCATGCTACAGTTTTACGGGATCGTCTCTTACAGATGAGAAAACAGTTCAGATCAATGAATTTCCCAATAATGCACCGCTGGTAAATCCTGCATTATCACAACAGTTTTCTACAGCAATACAAAACAGATTCCTTCAAAGAACAACTTTGAAGGGAACGAAAGAAAATCCGGATATCCTGATTGAAGGAGAAATTACAGACTATTCCATTACGCCTACCACCATCAGCTCCAATACCCAGACCAACCCTTCTGGTGGAGTGATTCAACAGGCACAGAATAAACTTACGATTACGGTAAAGGTACATTATGAAAATAAAATCCATCCGGATGCAAGTTTTGACAGAACGTATTCTGATGAAGCCGCTTTCAACAGTGATGTATCCTTAAGTCAGATCGAAGACCAGCAGGTAAAACTGGTAACAGATAGAATTATTAACAAGATATTTAACGACATTGTAGCGAACTGGTAAGATGAATCCGAGAGTTTTAGAATTAATAAAAAATCCGAAAAATATTCAGTCTGAAGACCTTGGTCTTTTGAAAGAAGAGATTCACACTTTTCCTTATATTCAGAATATCAGGGCACTTCACCTGTATGGCGTGCATCTGTACGAAAAAGAAAACTATCAGAAAGAGCTTTCTACAACAGCTGCGTATACTACTGATAAGAAAATTCTGTATCAGTTGATTAACGGGAAGATCAAACAAGAGCCCAAACCGGAAATTGTTGAAGAGAAGAAACCTTTTGCAACAATCGAAAAGCCTGCTCAATTAGCTCCAAAGGCAAAATCTTTCCCTATTAAAAGAGAAGAAGATATTTCTTTGGAAAAGCCATCGGAAGAAAAAGAAAATACTTGTGTATTACCAATCTCACAGGAAGCTAAGCCTATTTATGTAAAAGGTGAACGAAACAGAATTTTATTTGAAGGAGAAGAAAACTTCCTGGATGAAGTAAATTCTGAGACCATCGATATTGAATCTACCCTTGAATCAGGAACTCTGGTAACACAAAAGACAGATACTGTAGTTGAAGAACCGGTTAAGGAGGAAGCAGCATCCATACAGACTCAGGGTGATGAAAATGGAGGAGAGAACTTTACACGGGAAACCATCATTCACGAAGAGCAGATTTCTTCAGAAAAAGAGGAAGAAAAGATTGAGGAAGAAGAGAATGTCAGCTTCCATGAAGTAGTCCCTTTAGCACCGGAACTACATATTGAAGAGGCGGTAGCAGAAGAACCTGTAAAAGCTGAATCAACAGCACATAAAACGGAAACTGTTTCTGAGGAAGAACCTGTTCAGCAAGAAGAAATACAAGTTGCAGCAGAAGAGAACGCCGGAGAAAACTTTACACCGGAAACCATCATTGACGAAGATCAGATTTCTCTTGAAAAAGAAGAAGAAAATGGTAATGAAGAAGCGCCTTCAGCGAAATTATCTGATGCGGAAGTAAGCTTCCATGGAACAGAATCGTTTATGCCGGAAGTTAAAATCCAGGCCAACAACGAGGAGATTTCTGAAACAGCTGAAGTATCTCAATCCAATGTAAATAAACATGAGGAAGAGATGAGACGCCTTATTGAAGAAGTTGAAAAGAAAATGAAGGAGGCTAAGCCTGTTGTTCAGGAAGAAAAAGTCGAGCCGGAAGCTTCTGAAGATCATGAAATTAGCTTCGCTGATACCCAAAGTTTCCATTTCTGGTCAACCAGTGAAGAAAAACCTGAAGAAATAAAAGAAGAGCCTGTAAAGGAAGAAGTTGTTGAAAATCAACCATCTGTAATCGAGGATGTTACATCAGAAATTGCAGAAGAAAAAATACAGGAAACAGCTGAAGTGCAGACTGCATGGAAGCCAATGAGTGTGGAATCCCATTTACCAGATTCATTGATCAGTAAAGCAGAAAAAGCATCAACCTCTGAAATTAAAACTCAGGAAACAGAAGCTGTAACTGTTGCAGAGCCGGAAGTGACTACCGTGGAGTCCAAATCAGGTGAGACAAATGAAATTATTGAAGAAACTGCTCAGGAAGAAGTTTTACCAATAGCAGAAAATTCTGAAGTTGAAAAGGATCATTCTGCTCCGGTTGAATCAGCTCAGGAAGAAAAAACGGAAACAGAAATAGTAAAAGAAGATGTTCCTGTAATGAATGTTTCTTTCTTTGGAACCGATATTTCTACCCTTAAGGTTGAAGAAAAGAAACAGGAACCTGTAGAAAAAGTACAGGAGGTTACTATGAAAAATACCACTCAATCATCAATAGACAGTAATGTTCCAGGTTTTATCAATACATGGCAGAGCTGGCTTAAGATTGACAGAACAGAAGAAACCATAAAGGACAAAGCCGAAATCAAAGAAAAGGCTATTGAAACCTTTATTGAGAACAATCCAAGAATCAGTCAGCTAAAAGAAGAAAGTACCTATGTTGTAAAAGAAAAGAACGATGATATCTCGCATTTGATGACGGAGACATTAGCTAATCTTTATTTTGAACAGAAACTCTATACAAAGGCAATAAAGGCGTTTGAAATATTAATCAAAAAGAGTCCTGAGAAAAAAGAATATTTTGAATCCAAAATTCAGGATATCAAGGACTTCAGAAGTAAAAACTAAAAAAGAAAAAGGTACTGATAAAAATAGTACCTTTTTTTATACTTTCTGAGAAGTACCTTTACTACTTCTTATTTTTTTCCAGGCCTTTCGCCCGAATACGATAACAACAATTAATGTAATGATGGCAAATATTGCGGCGATAACCGGTGCTGCCATCGCAAGAACAGACATTATACCGGCACCTGCCGTCTCCGTTGTTCCTACCATGGAATTTCCCAAACCTCCTGTAGTAGCAGTAGAGGCAGCCCTTATTCCTGCAAATCCGGAGCTGATCGTAGCTGCCGTACCTCCTCCGGCAATCAATGCCAGTGCCCATTGTGGAAAAGTCCCAAGTTCAGCAAACTGACTGGCAAATAATATGGAACCAGCAACAGTCGCCATAGGTATGGAAACAGTATCCAGTAAATGATCTACAAAAGGGATGTAATAAGCAAGGATCTCAATAACAGTAGCTATTCCTGTTGTAATAAGCGTAGGGAGACCCGCAAGCCATTCAAAATGCTCATTCATCGGAATCCAGTTAAAATAAGAAGCAAGGCTTACAACAAACATGGGAAGGAATACCCGGAAGCCTGTAGCTGCCGCCAGTCCAATACCGATAAAAGCACTGATTATATAAGAAAAATAGGGAACATTGTCTAACATATTAATTTTCAGATTTATTGTTTTCCCTAAAAATACAAAAACTATATGATATTTGGAGCGTTGTTGATTTTAGAGTTCCAGATACGGGATGCGGGGTACAAGGTTTTGAGCTTTACTATTTGTGATTTGCCAGAAAGTAAAAAGCAGATTTTATCTGTGACAACCCTGTGCGATCTGTGGGAAATAAAAAGAACTGTAAGAAAATGCCTCACAGTTCTATATTATTTCATCAGAATAGATGATTACTTTTTTTGAGCTTCACAAAGCTTGATAAACTGTGCCTCCACGTCCTGGAATTTCGGTGGCATCTCAGAAGAAACCCAAAACAGCATTGCCATAGATTTTTCTCCAAAGGCCTGCCTGAAAAGATCTTTATTCAGGCGGTAACATTCTCTCAGCAGCCTCTTGATGCGATTCCTGTGCACAGCTCTTTTAAAGTATCTTTTAGAAACAGAAACTCCGAATCTTGCAGCTTCTACCGGAAGGTTAGGTTTATCTTTCAGAACAATGATCCTTAGATTTCCACTCGTTCTCCATTTGCCTTTCTCAAAAAGCAAACTGATTTCCGTGTTTTTTTTGAGCTTTTCCGCTCTTGGGTATTTGAAGTTCTGCATTAATCTTTCATCTTTTTCACTAAATGATTAATCACTTCAGCGGCTGCATACAATCCGAAAATTGCAGGAATAAAGCTAATGGTGCCATAGAATGATTTTTTGAAATTGCTTCCGTCAGTCATTTTTAAGCTTTCCTCCTTTTGAATTTCATTGGAGAATACACATCTGATTCCTTTATTGATTTTTTCTTTCTTAAGCCTTTTTCTTACCTGCTTTGCAAGGAAACAGTTGTGGGTTTTACTGATATCCCTTACCATCACCATGCTAGGATCTGTTTTTCCTCCGGCTCCCATAGAACTTACAATCTTGATCTTTCTTCTTCTGGCAGCTTTTATTAAACAGATTTTTGGAGTTACACTGTCAATACAGTCAAGTACATAATCAAACTTTCCGGAATCAAGGATTTCATCCATTCTCTCAGGATTCAGAAACTCATTGATCCTGATTAAATTAAGTTGTGGATTGATATCAAGAAGCCTTTCAGCTACAACCTCTACTTTATGTTTGCCAACAGTAGAATGTAAGGCAGGAAGCTGTCTGTTGATATTTGTAATATCTACGGTGTCTCCATCCACTATGGTCATATTTCCTACGCCGGCCCTGGCAAGAAATTCTGCAGCAAAAGAACCTACTCCTCCTAAGCCTACTACAAGCACATTGGCCTTGATGAGCTTATCCAATCCATCTTCCTTTATCAAAAGTTCAGTCCTTTCCAGCCAGTATTTATCCATTTTTTATTGTATGTAAATTTTCTAAAATTTGTTCATTAAGTTGCCCCAGAGAAATTTCTTTTATTTCCGAAACTTTAAGGTACAATTCTCCGATATTAAAGTCTTCATTGTCAGTTTCTAAAAAGAATTTGTTTAATGGAGTGTTTTTCACAATATCCTGCAAAGATAAATTATACAAAACAGCTTTTCCAAAACTCAGGTAAAAATTATTGGCAAGAAGATCTTCTGCAATTTGACGTTTTTTATTAAAACCATGAATGATCATGGGCTGTTCGGCCTTCTTCCCCAAAGAAATGACCTCATAAAATTTTCTGACACAATGAATGATCATAGGTTTTTCGACTTCATTGGCTATCTTTATCTGTCTTAAAAAAACTTCTTCCTGGATTTTCTGATCAATAGAAACCAAAGAATCCAAACCACATTCACCGATAGCAAAACAGTTTTGAAACATTGTGTCTTCCATCCATGAAAACTGTTGTTCGAGATGGGCAACATCAATATCCTGGGGATGAATTCCGATAGAATAAGGAGAGTCAGGAGGAATTTGCTCTATGTTCAGATTATAAATTCCATTTCTGATATATTTCTTATGATGATGAAAATCAAAAAATTCCATATCCAAAAGTAAGCAATTTCAGATTTAATCTAAAATTATTAAACGATCGTTTATAAATGTGTTAAAAATTTCTTAACTTTACTCAAAGTACACTTCATGAAAAAAAAATTTACAGAAAAACAGATTCACATACTGGATATTGCAGAAGAGCTTATCGCGAAGAAAGGATATGAGGGAACTTCTGTAAGAGATATTTGTTCTAAAGCGAATATCAACGTCGCCATGATTTCTTATTACTTCGGTTCTAAAGAGAAAATGATGTCTTATCTCTATCAGTACAGAGTATTGAAAACAAGAGAGAATTTTTCAGAATTTGCGGATACCATCAAAGAAGGTAAACCTGAAATGCAGCTGCGGGAAATGATCAAGTACATCGTTTCTCAGCTTTTCAAGTATAATTATTTCCATGGTTTTGTAACCCAGGAGCTTCGTCATACGGAGAATCTTAAAGATGAACTGCTGGATTTCTATCAGCTATTCGTGAAAAAACTGGATGAAGTCATTAAAAAAGGTGTTGCATCAGGTGTTTTTACTTTTACACCCAAACCTGAAGATATTCTTACCATGATCATCGGATCCACTTTATTTGTCATCAGGAATAAAAATTTCTATGAACTCTATGTTCCGAGCAAAAATGAGGAAACCTATGCCAAAGAAGCTGAGAAAAAGGTGAGAATGAATCTTTTATTAAGTGTTTTTGCTATTTTGGGATACGCTGCAGACTAAAATTACGTTAAATATTCATAAAAAAAAATCTATTGGCAAAAAAGTTATATTTTTGCAAATTAGTAAATCGGCTGTATAATCCGAAAACTGTTGAATTTTATATATGAAAAAATATATTTTAGGTCTTTTTGCTGTAGCGGTGATTACATCTTGTGTAAGTCAGCAGGAGAGAGCAATGAGAAGTGCTGATAAAGAATTTATCTTAAAGGCAGCTAATGAAAATTTTGCCAAGAAAAAATGGAAAAATGCATTGGCTCTTTACGACAGACTTGCCAATCTTGTGGCGGGAACAGATGATTTTCCTAACGTAGGTTTCAATACAGCTTATGCCAACTATTATGACAAAAGTTATAAGCTGGCAGGACACCAGTTTAAGAATTTTGCAGTAAGTTTTCCAAAAGACCCGAGAGCAGAAGAAGCAGCATATATGTCTGCTTTATGCTACTATGAAGGTTCTATGGATTACAACCTGGATCAGTCGAGTACAGAATTGGCCATTAATGAACTTCAGGAATTCCTGAACAATTATCCCAACTCTGAAAGATCTAAGAATATCAGCCAATTAATTGATGAATTGTCTTACAAGCTGGAATTTAAAGCTTATGAAAATGCAAGACAATACTACAAAATGGGTGAGTATAAAGCAGCAAACGTAGCATTTGATAATGTTCTGGAAGATTTTCCAAGTACAAAGCTTCGTTCAAAAATTTATGATTATATCATGAAAGCACGTTATGAACTGGCGATGAAATCTGTTTATAATCTTAAAGATGAACGTATTGAGAGCGCGCTTACGTATACAAAGCTTGTAGAGAAAGAGCTTCCTAATACAGAATATTCTAAAACTGCAACAGATCTCAGAGAAAAACTGGAAAAAGAAAAACAAAACTTCGCAGTTGTTAAAAAACAAACTGAAGCCAGAATGGCGGCTTTAACGGCAAGACAGAAAAAAGAAGCTGAAAAACTGGCTGATAAGGATAAAGCTGACCAGCAGATCAAAGATCAGATCAGCAATGAAAAGAAAGCAATGCAGTTACAGAGGGACAGTGCAGCACTTAAAACACCTCCGCCGGCAGCGACTTTCAAAATTCAAAGATAATTCGTAAATTTGCCATCTTAAAATAAAAATAATTTTCTCAAAATGAGTGTAAAAGATACAAAAGCAGAAGTAAATACAATTACTTACGATAAAGATAAGATTGAAGATAAAGTAGGTTCAATCTATGAAGCTATTGTTATCATGGGAAAGAGAGCAGAGCAGATCAATGCGGAGATCCGTACGGAGCTTCACAACAAACTGGATGAATTTGCCGTTCACAATTCTACATTAGAAGAGGTTTTCGAAAACAGAGAACAAATTGAGATCTCTAAACATTACGAAAAGCTTCCAAAGCCAACTTCAATTGCTATTGAAGAATGGTTAAACGGAGATGTTTATTTCAGAAAAACAGAAGAAAGAAAGTAATCTTCTGTGTTTTAATAAATCAAGGTCATAAAGGAATTCACTTCTTTTATGACCTTTGTTGTTTTAAAACCTCATTGTGTGGGAAAAAATAAGTACTTTAGTGTTTCCAAAAATTAGAACTTAATGAGTGTTTCCGGTAAAAAAATACTTATCGCTGTCTCCGGAGGAATTGCGGCATATAAAATCCACTTTCTGATCAGGGATTTTGTGAAAAAAGGTGCCGAAGTACAGGTTATTATGACTCCTGATACAGAAAACTTTGTGACGAAACTAAGTCTGTCTACATTATCCAAAAAACCGGTGTATTCGGATTTTTACAGTGATAACGGAACATGGAACAGCCATGTGGATATGGCTCTGTGGGCAGATGTTATGATTGTTGCCCCATGTACGGCCAATACGCTGTCTAAAATGGTTCACGGGATGTGTGATAATCTCGTTATTGCAACCTATATGTCTGCAAAATGTCCGGTATTCATTGCGCCTGCAATGGACCTTGATATGTATGCACACCCTTCTACCCAAAAAAATCTGGAGCAGGCGGAAAGCTTCGGACATATTATTATTCCGGCGGAAAACGGAGAGCTGGCCAGTGGACTGATCGGGCAGGGAAGAATGGCAGAGCCGGCAACAATTGTTAATGCTGTTGAGCATTATTTTAATTCGGATATCCAATTCCGAAGCCTTGAAGGAAAAACGGTTTTAATTACTGCAGGACCTACCTATGAAGCGATAGATCCTGTAAGATTCATCGGAAACCATTCATCCGGTAAAATGGGATTTTCTCTGGCAGAAGAAGCTTCAAAAAGAGGAGCAAAAGTTATTCTGATTTCCGGTCCAAGTTCTCAGACTATAAACAATCCGAATGTTGAAGTTCATAAAGTGACTTCAGCCAAGGAAATGCTGGCCAAAGTATTTGAATTTTACGACACCATAGACATCGGAATTGCCAGTGCGGCAGTAGCGGATTATGCTCCCAAAGAAGTGGCTAAGGAGAAAATCAAGAAAAACGATGAAAACCTGACGATAGAGCTGGTTAAGAATCCCGATATTCTTAAAACAATGGGTGAAAAGAAAACCCATCAGTTTTTGGTAGGATTTGCCTTGGAAACGCAAAATGAAGAAGAAAATGCCAAAGGAAAACTGGAAAAGAAAAACCTGGATATGATTGTTCTGAACTCTCTGCGTGATGAAGGAGCCGGTTTTAAAAATGATACCAATAAAATCAAAATATTTACCAGAACAGAGAAGAAAGAATTCAATCTGAAATCCAAGGATGATGTAGCGAAAGATATTCTCAATTTTGTTGAGACTCAACTTTTAAAATAATTTTAATAAATTTCCGTTCTCAATTTTTAATAGACAATGAAAAAAATTATAAGTTTATTTTTTCTGTTATTTCTATACACCCAAAGTTTTTCTCAGGAGCTGCTGGCAACGGTGCAGGTAAACGCCAATCAGCTGGGAGGAAGTAACCAGCAGGCCTATAAAGCGTTGGAGAAAAGTCTCAGGGATTTTATCAATAACACCAGCTGGACCGGTAAAAGACTTCAGAATTTTGAAAAAATAAAATGTGCTTTTTCTATTGTTATTTCGGAAAGAGATGTTAACAAATTCAAAGGAACGATTGTGATTCAGGCAGTAAGACCTGTGTACAATACAACCTACGAATCTCCTTTAATTAATCTTCAGGATCAGAGATTTGGCTTTGAATATATTGAGAATGAAAGTCTTATTTTTAATGAAAGACAGTTCTCCGGCAAGAATCTTACGGATGTGGTCAGTTTCTATATTTATGTTGTTTTGGGTCTGGATGCAGATAGCTTCCAGTCTATGGGAGGATCACAATGGTATGCGAAAGCGCAGCAGATTGCACAGAATTCCCAAAACAGGAACTATGAAGGCTGGAACACTATCAATGAGCCGAGAAGCCGTTCTATTTTGATCAACGAAATTATGAACCCTAATTGGAATCAGTTACGTTCCACCATTTATACCTATCACAGAGCAGGTCTGGATAACCTTTTCAACCAGGATCAGACTGCCGGGAAAAAAGTCATTTTCGATGCACTGATGCAATTAAAAATGTATGAGAATAATTTCCAGCAGGCATTCTTCTTTAATCTTTTCATGGATACCAAAAGCGATGAAATTTTCAATATTTTCAATTCCGGGAATAATGGAGGGCTGATTCTAAATGATCTTAAGCAAACAATGATCATCCTCTCACCGAAGAATATAGATAATAAGTGGAATAAATGGAAGGTCTAAAAATTGGTGGATACATTGAAGATGGGCGGTTGATTATTCAAGAGTCAAAAAAACATTTTGTTCCTTCACTAACAACCACTGCCTGCTAATTATGCTTTAATTTAATCGGAGAAGAATGGAAAAAAAACTTATTTTTACAGTTCAAACTCAAATTGGATTATAACCCGGATTATCAATGCTTTCGAGAATTTACATTAAAAACTTTGCCCTGATTGATACCCTTGAAGTATCATTGAAGAATGGTTTACAGGTCATTACCGGAGAAACCGGGGCGGGTAAATCGATCATCTTAGGTGCTCTCAGGCTTATTTTAGGTGAAAGAGCAGATGTAAAATCAATCGCCAAAGCTGAAGAAAAAAGTGTGGTGGAAACCGAGTTTTCCCTCAATAACCAGTTTAAAAAATTCTTTATAGAGAACGACCTGGACTATGAGCTGCAGACTATTATCCGAAGAGAAATACTTCCTTCAGGGAAATCGCGGGCATTTATCAATGATGTGCCGGTAACGCTGGATATTCTTAGAGAGCTTTCCTCACAACTGATCGATATCCATTCCCAATTTGAAACATCCAATCTTTTTACTTCAGAATACCAGTTTAAAATTATCGACGGACTTTCTGAAAATAAAAAAATCATTGAAGAGTATCAACAGGAATTTTCTGAGTTTCAAACGCTGAAATTGTTGTTGAAAAAATTAAAGACCCAACTTTCAGAATCTAATAAAGAAAGCGGTTATAAAGAATTTTTGCTCAACGAACTGGAAGAGCTTAAGCTTGATGATGTTGATTTTGAAGATGTTCAGAACCAGCTTTCCATTCAGGAAAATGCGGGAATGATCTCTGAAAATGTAGGCCAGATCTTATCCAGATTTCATCAGGAGGAAATAGGAATTCTGTCATTCTTTAACGAAGCGACCAACAAACTGTCAAAAATTTCCGAAGTTTCTACGAGTTTCGCAGAGCTGGATGAAAGGCTGGAAACCACTTTTGTAGAGCTTAAAGACATCATTTCCGAACTGGAACATGAAGCGGAAAGGGTGGAAATTAATCCTGAAAACCTGGTCTACCTTACCGATCTTAATAATAAAATCAACGCCTTATTCCTTAAACATAATGTTTCAGATCTTAATGAACTGATTGAGATCAGAAATCAGTTGGCTGGAGATCAGAAAGGAGCTTCAGATCTGGAATTACAGATTGAAGAAACAGAAGAAAATATCTCTCAAAAAGAAAAAACACTTCAGAGCCTTGCTGCAAAACTTTCAAAGAACAGACATAAGAATGTTCCTGTTTTTATCAAAAAAGCAGAAGGACTTCTTAAAAAGCTAGGTCTCGAAAAGGCAAAAGTGGATATAGAATTACACGATGCAGATGAATTCAACCCGTTTGGAAAAGAAAATATCCAGCTGTTGTTTCAGGCCAATTCAGGTTTCCCTTTAAAGCCGATCCAAACGGCCATTTCCGGAGGAGAAAGATCAAGAGTAATGCTTGCCGTAAAGAAGATTATTGCAGAAAGCGATGAACTTCCAACCTTGATTCTTGACGAAATAGACACCGGAGTTTCAGGAAAAGTAGCTGAAGAGATCGGAAATCTGATGCGCGAAATGTCCGAAGACATGCAATTGATTGTTATTTCCCACCTTGCACAGGTCGCAGCCAAAGGAAATGATAATTACAAAGTTGTAAAACAGGATATTTCCGGCAGAACACAATCTACTATTATTCCTTTGAGCAGTGAAGAAAAACTGAACGAGATTGCCCAGCTTCTTTCCGGAAGTAAAATTACGGAAGCAGCGCTGGCACAGGCTAAAGAATTAATAGGCTAATTCAGCTAATTATAAACCCGATTTCTCACCTTTTTAAACAGTTAGTATTATCGATGTCATCCTGAGCCTGTCGAAGGATCTGCTATTTTTCCAACTCTTCAATTCTCTTTCTCAGAGCTTCTATTGCTGCATCTTTTTGCCGGATTTCCTTTTTTAGCATCTCAATGTAACGCATAATTGGCAGGTCGCTACTTCCGAACTATAATTTTAAAACAAATACGTCCTGTTAACTGCTAGCTTCCAATGGAGATTAATCTGGTCCCATCGGCATCTGCTGTTAATAGAAAAAATGAAATCCCCGTAACCCATAAAGTTCCGGAGGAGCGACCTGTTAATTCATGCAAATATTGATATTTTCAATGTATTGATACTTTTATCACACAGTCATGTTCAATACTATATTTTTTTGCGGTGGTGAAATGTATTTTTATTACGACATGTTCTGTCGCTTTGAGAGAATATTTTTGTATTAAGTTAAAGCAATATTCACATAATCATGTTAAAAAATGTTAAATTTGCCAGGTTTTATAAATGGGTCCATTATAGCTAAAAAACAATAACTATGAAATTTTTATTCGATTACATCCATTCGGTGTATATTCTTCAATTATTTCTAAATATTTAAAAATCACATTCGTATGTACAAATTCAGATAAATTCTTATGCATGTGAAATACACTATTTTTTGCATCAAAGAATACTATATTTGAAATATTCTTTATCCTGTAAAGGGTCTGATTCTCAGAAACGATAAGGATTAAAAAGAACCGGATCTAACCATGATCTATCATAATAACAATGTTAACTAAATAAACACAGGAATGAAAAAAATCTCTCTCAGTGCATTCATTCTATGCACAGCATTGGGCGCATCTGCGCAGGAATTGGTATGGCAGAAAGACATCCAATCTTCTACTCAGGATTTTCTAAGTCAGGTTACAACAACCATTGATCAGCAGTATTTGATCACAGGAAGCTCTATACAGTCTAAAAGCCAATCGCCAGCAGCCAGCAGCCAAAAGCAAAACAACGGTTACGATTTCCATCTGGTAAAACTGAACCAGCAGGGGCAGGAAGTATGGAAAAAATATTTCTCAGGACAAAACCATGATTACCTGTCAGCCACTGTTACCACTCAGGATGGCGGATTTCTTTTGGCCGGAACATCTTATTCTGGAAAAGGATTGGATAAAAAAGAAGATTCTAAAGGAGGATCAGATATCTGGCTGATCAGAATCAATGAATTTGCTGATGAACTATGGCAAAAAACTTTGGGAAGTTCTTCTGATGAAGAAGCCAGAGCGGTAATTCAAACTACAGACTTAGGATTTTTTGTTGCAGGGAATGTCCAAAACTCATCAAAAGGCTATGGTTCCAAAGATGTTTTAATCACAAAACTGGATAAAGACGGAAAAGAACTTTCCCAATTGATCTTAGGTGGAAAAGGGTTAGACGAAGTAGAGAAGATGATTCCAACTAGAGACGGTGGAGCATTACTGGGAATGTATTCGAGGAGTTCATCTGTTAAAACGAATAATCAGCAATCAAAGATCAACACTAATACTTCGACTGATAAACCTGCAACCTATAACCTGTTATCTGCAACCTCAAAGCAGAGCGACAATTTCGGTGAAGGCGACTATTGGGTTGTAAAACTCGACAAAAACGGAAAAGTAGAATGGGAAAAAAACTTTGGAGGCAAAGGAGATGATCATATCAGAACATTGGCATTAACTTCAACTGGATTTATCGTTGGCGGGGAATCCAGATCGGAAAGATCAGGAAACAAAACCGTCGGATTAGAGGAAGGAACAGACCTTTGGCTGATTGCTTTAAATGAAAGAGGAGATGAACAGTGGCAGAAATCTTACAATTTCAAGAACCGTGATATCCTGATGGGAATAAGTGTAATAAGCGGGAAGCAGGAAGATGGAAGCGGGAAGTCTAAAGGCATTCTGTTAGGAGGTTATACTCAGGCAGAAGGAAGAGTAGAAACCGATGATGAGACCTTCTGGATGCTCTATCTTGACCAAGACGGAAATGAGCAGTGGAGAAAACACGTCAAAGGAGAATCCAGAAAAAAGGAAGAAAGACTTTCCGATTTAAAGCTGAACAGAGACGGTTCTATTATTCTGGCTGGAACCAGTGCAGAGGAGCTAGGTAAAGAAAACTGGAAGATTGTGAAACTGGGAGATAAACAGGTTGATCAGTTAATCGAGAAATACGACATCAAGATCTATCCAAACCCTGTTTCAGATTATGCTTATGTGGAAATAGGATTCAATGATCTCAAAGAAGCAGATATACTTTTGTATGATATGAGCGGAAGACAGCTTCAGAATATAAAAACCAAGAATAAAGTAACTAAGATTAATACCCAGACTTTGGTTCAGGGGGCTTATCTGGTGACTGTAAAAACGGATAACAATAAAACGGCGAATGCTAAGTTAATTAAGAAATAAAAACCATGTTTAAGAAAATTATTTTAATTTTTATTTTCCTGATTTTTAATTTGGGAAAATCACAGATTGAAAAGAATTATGGAGATACACCTGAACCGGTGCCATCAGCCTCCTCCTTTTCATCATACGTTAATACTCCTGTTGCATTATCTACAGGGGTTCCCGATATCAATATCCCATTATTAACATTACCTACCAGCAATAAGAATTTTCAGATGACTACTGAGCTGAATTATCACGTTTATAATACGGGGTTAAACAAACCTGCAAGTGAAGTTGGTTTGGGCTGGACATTATTTAAAGGAGGAGGTGTAATTTCCCGGGTAATTAACGATGTTGTGGATGAATGTAATTATAATACAAGTAAATCCACTTACAAAAAAAATCTGTTTGATGATATTTACTATTATGATATTCCCGGAAGCTCCGGAAAGTTTAAATTTGTAAGAGATACGATAAACAATACTTTTTCCATCAATAATATTTCGGGAAATAATATAAAAATAGAATATACTAGAGACTCAAATACCGCTACACTTATTCTCAATACCTTTAAAATTACAGACAGTAAAGGATTTAAATATGTATTTGAAGATTATAGTATTGCAAGATATGATACGAGCTATAATGGATTTAATTATAAATCGGCGTTTTACCTGACCAGAATACTGGATGAAAATGATCTTGTTATTGCTAACTTTAATTATCTGAAAGACACGAAATATACAGGAGGAACAATTCTTTTATATCAAAACTGCAAATTAGAAAGTGTCTCTACCCAATTTGGAAAAGTGACCTATGAAAATGTTCTGTCCAATAATGGTGATGACGATCCTGATATTGTAAAAAGCGTTAGTCTGTGGGATATGAAATCTCATCTTATCAGCAAGTATAGATTTAATTATAACTTTTTTAACAGCACTCTTTATCCTGGCAATTACAATCAAGGGAAAAGAATATTATATTCTCTTGATAAGCTCAACAAAAACCAGGAAGTTATAGAAAGAAGGGATTTTTCTTATGATGAATCAGGGTCAGAAACGCTGTATGGCCCGGCATTAAATAATGAAAAATATGGCAATTTTTTATGTCCCAATACGAATCAGGTAAATCCTAAAACCTATACAGTAGGATTGTTAAAAAAAATGACACTGCCGGAAGGGGGAAGCATAGTTTATAATTTTGAAGCCAATGAAGTATATGAAAACAAAAGTAATCTGCAGCTTAATTACGATGATATTACCGATCCGGATATACAGTACATGAATCTTAATAATTCTATTAATTTTGATACCAATACCAATAGAAATTATACTTTCCAGCTCTCCGGAACCAAAAAGGTTTGGGTGAAGCTATCCATCAATGAAACTTATGAGATTCCCAATCCTCCTCATGGCAGTATTATTATTGATCCTGAATATAAGCTGTTGAATTCTTCCGGAATAGCAGTTTCAGGATACACCACCGGCTGCTCAAATCTTGTAAAGTATTATAACTTAAGTCCCGGAACATACACATTGCAGGTCTTCAGAGGAAACGGAAATGGAGTCATTGAAAATTATACGATTGCGAATTTGCCTGCTCCTTATAAAAACAGGGTTCAGACGAAATTAGGCGCACGTATTGCCAGCATTAAATATTATGATACTGATAACACAGTCAAAAAGTCTGTTTCTTACCAATATGATTTATTTGATAACACGGGTTCAAGCGGAGAAGGATTCACCGGAGAGGTTTGCAATGATGAATTAGGATATTCAAATGGTGCGATCCTGTATAAGAATGTAAAGGAAACCTATGAAGGAACTTCAGAAAATATCGGGTATTCAAAGTATTATTTTAAAGTTCCAAGCGATTATACATCAGCAATTCCATTTTATAAGCCATATATCAACATTGTATCATCCGGGCTCTTATTTAAGAAAGAGATGTTCAGCCAGCAAAACCAGATGCTATCCCGTGAAAATACAGAATATGTGCTGGAAGAAATCCCGAATGTTGCGGAATATTATCTGTGCGGAACATACAAATCAAAATCATCCTGGATGAAATCGATGGCCACAACATCTACAATGTATTATGCCAATGGAAGCAGTATAGAAAATAAATCTGAGACTACATTTAATCTTTCCAACTTTCAGCCTGCTCTTGTGAAAATGACGTCTTCTGATGGAAAAATTACTGAACAAAGCATAAAATATGCAGCAGATCTTTCCAACACCCGCTTAATGAATGCCAATATGCTTTCAATTCCTCTTCAAACAGAAGTAAAAGTAAACGGAAGCACTGTAAGTAAAGGTGAAACCAAATATAATCTTCCGTCCAGCCTATATCCTTCATCTGTGGTGGCTTATAATATGCAGAATCAAAACGCAGTGACTACAGCCGTGTTTAATGAATATGACAATAAAGGAAACCTTGTACAGATAACCGGCAAAAATAGTATTCCGGTAACCACTATCTGGGGATATTATCAGACACTGCCTATTGCCCAGATTGTAGGGGTAACTTATAGCCAGGTTTCAAATCTTCCATCGGTACTGACAGCCATAGCAGCTTCAAATGCAGACGCAGACGATCCTGCTAATGAAGCTTCGTTATTAACAGCATTGGATAATTTAAGAAATGATGCTGCACTGCAGTCACAGTCTGTATCTGTTTCTACCTATGATCCTTTGGTAGGGACAACTAATACAATATCTCCTAACGGAATAAAAACAACGTATAGCTATGACAGGAATAACAGGCTGCTAAAAACTATGGATTCCAACGGAAAAACGTTAAAAGAATACCAGTATAACTACAGACATAATTAACCACCATGAAAAAGATCATTTTATTAGCGATGCTTTTGTTTGTAGCTTATTTTCATGCGCAGACATTAAATGCAACCACAACAGAAAATTATATATATGCCAAAACCTGCTTAGATGCAGACTGTATAAAAAAGACGGAAACCATTCAGTATTTTAACGGTCTGGGAACCCCGAAACAAACGATCAGCATAAAAGCGAGCCCCTCAGGAAAAGATGTGGTGGGTTATCTGGAATATGATCAATTCGGAAGACAGGTTAATGACTACCTGCCTATTCCTCAGCCAGGAACACAAAACGGAGCCATTTATGCCTCTCCGCTGAGCAATGCTCCTTCGGTGTACGGCTCGGAGAAAATTTTCAGCGAGAAAAACCTGGAAAAATCCCCTTTAGGAAGAGTCAATCAGATCTCCCCTTTAGGAAATACCTGGTCACAGCATCCCATTACTTTCGGATATAGCGCCAACCTTTCAGGTGAAGTAAAAAAGTTTTTGGTCACCACCAGCTGGCTGGAAGGAAGAACCAATTCGGAAATTACAGTATCCACTCCTTACGCTGCCAATCAGCTGACGAAAACTATAGTTACTGACGCTGATACCAACGCAACAACTGAATTCCAGAATGGAGATGGACAAACAATTTTGGTAAGAAAGAATGACGGTACTCAGGATACAGACACCTATTACCTTTATAATGAATACGGCCAGCTGGCAGCTGTCATTCCTCCTTTGGCAGTAAAAGCTCCGTGGAATGAAACAACACTGAATACCTTTTGCTATCAGTACCGTTATGACGGGATGGGAAAACTCGTTGAGAAAAAACTGCCCGGTAAAGGATGGGAATATCTTATCTACGATCAGCAGGACAGAGTGATCATGACACAGGATGCCGGCCTGAGAACTTATGAAAATACTTTTGGAACCATAGGCTGGATGTTTTCCAAATATGATAAACTGGGAAGAGTGGTCTACTCCGGCTTTTTTCCGAGCACGGAATCTAGAGAAAGCCTTCAGAATAAGGTTAACAATCTGACCGTAAATGCTGAAAACAACGAAGCAAGAAGCACCGGTTCCTTTACGGCAAACGGAATAGAAGTGTATTATTCCCAGAATGCATTTCCATCGGGAAATATGACCGTATTAGCCGTGAACTATTATGATTCGTACCCTTCCTATAGTTTTAATCCGGCTTTTCCAGCCTCTATACTCGGGCAGGAGGTTATCACAGACAGTCCTACTGCTTCCGTGAACACCAAAACACTGTCTACCCTGAGCCTTATCAGGAATATAGAAGATACGGGATGGACGAAAAATTATGTATATTATGATAAAAAAAGCAGAGGAATTGCTGTCTACTCTGTTAATTACCTGGGAGGTTATACAAGATCTGAAACGGAACTTGATTTTGTCGGAGTGATAAAACAGACCAAAGTATACCATAAAAGATTAAGTTCCGATACCGAAAGAGTGATTACCCAGACTTTTGAGTATGATGCGCAAAACAGGCTTAAAGTCCACAAACATAAAGTGGATGGCAATCCACAGGAAGAAATCCTGGCACAAAATGATTATAATGAGCTGTCCCAGCTTTCGAACAAAAAAGTCGGCAACAATCTGCAGAGTATTGATTACACCTACAATGTTCGTGGAGCCCTTACCCAGGTAAATGATCCGGCAGCGTTGGGTACCAAGCTGTTCGGGTATAAGCTGAAGTATTTCAATCCCCAGAATACAACGGCTTCTACCGGGAAATATAACGGCAATATTACAGAAGTAACCTGGAAAACAGCCTCTGATCAGGTCCTGAGACAGTATAATTATCAATATGATGCTTTAAACAGATTAAAAAAAGGAGTATATTCCGAACCGGATGCATCAGTACCCCAAAACGGGCTTTTCGATGAGACCATAGGCTATGATGTGAACGGTAATATCACTTCGCTGCAGAGAAACGGAAAATCATCGTCAGGAACGGCGCAGCTTATTGATAACCTTACTTATAATTACACCGGAAACAGGCTTAATACGGTGACTGATATATCCGGCAACTACAGCGGCTACCCGGACACTTCAGGAACCCTCATTTCCTATGATGAGAACGGGAATATGAAAGACCATAAGGATAAAGGAATATTACAGATAGATTATAACTTCCTGAACCTTCCAGATTATATCAGGTTTGACAAGGGATTACAAACACGTACAGGCATCATTAATGAAAATACAATCTATACCTACCGTGCAGACGGAACAAAAGTAAAGAAAGTGTATAACTATACTCCTTTTGATCCCCTGGGAACTGCCACAGAACTTACATCCGATATTACTGAATACCTTGATGGCTTTCAGTATGAAACCACCACAAGCAAAAAAGTAGCAGGACCCCTTGTTTTAAAATTTATTCCCACAGCAGAAGGCTATTATAATTTTGAAAATAATAAGTATATTTACAGCTATACCGATCATTTGGGAAATGTACGGGTAAGCTACTCCAGATCCTCAGCTGGCAGCGCAGAAGTTCTTGAAGAAAACAATTATTACCCCTTTGGGTTAAAACATCAGGGCTATAACTTTTTAACTGGAAATCCTGCCTACAACTACCAGTACAACGGGAAAGAACTGCAAAAGGAAACCGGCTGGAATGATTACGGGGCCAGAATGTATATGTCGGACATCGGAAGATGGGGTGTTATAGATCCATTGGCAGAAACCTCCAGAAGGTTTACCCCATATAATTATGCTTTTAATAACCCGATGAGCTTTATAGACCCGGATGGAAGGCGTGCCATGTCGCCGGCGGAAAAAGACCCCAGCTCTATGGGCTTTGGAAATGGAATGCTATCTTATTATGCCAGTGGTGGGAAAGGAAGCCGTGCAAACATCATGGCATTTTCAGGACAGCAGGACTATTCCTTTGGAGGAGTATATAATGATACACATTGGACAGGAAGTGGTGGAAGTATGGCTACAAACATTGTTCTTAATTTTTTAAGAGGAGATAAAAATGGACTTGGTAATTTTGTTAATAGTGACTTTGCTGCCAATGGATGGCATATTATTGATGCACTAAGTCTTGCTGACGCTTTTACTAAGCTATCTGCGTATCTTGGGAAAAATAAGGCTGATAATATTTATATTAATGCACATGGCTTGGTTAGTCAACGTTATGTTTTTGATGAAAATGGAGAAGCTATTCACGATTCAAGTACAGGTGAATATATTATGACAGGAGATAGTGGTTTTTACACAAATATTGATACTGAAAAGATTTTAGGAAGTGATCTTCAGCAATATACTTCAGATAAAAATAAATTGTCTTCAGAAAAGCTAAATAGTATAGAAAACTTTATTGGAATTGCTAAATATGTTAAAGAAGGCAAAAATCTGATTATGGGATCTTGTTGGTCTGTAAGATATGATGATCTTTTTGGTACTGAAATTTCTTCTATTGTAAAATCCAGAGATATTTTTGTGAACAGAGATTATTCAAGTAATTATGTTGTTAAAGGTAAAGGTACTATTCCTTATCAAAATTTTATCAACTATAATCAAACTTCTCATGAAAATTACCTTAAAGGGTGGGTTAAATATAGAGATGGTGCAGTTACCCAACAAAATTTTAATATAATAATGACAAAATATGGAGTTAAAACAATTAAATAAAATAACAATTTTATTAGCTTTGATTATAAGTATAAATGCATTTTCTCAAATGAAAATGGCAGATATTGAGGGTAGGAAATTTTCAATTAATTTAAACACAGAAAAAAGAAATATTATAAAGGTATTAGATGATGATAACTATAGCATATTTTATCTTTTAAATAGGAAAAATTTTGATTTTGATAAAAAAAACATAAATGCTGATGTTGTAAATCTAATCTTCTTTTCTAAAAAATATAATAAAGGTATACTTACTCTATTTCGACAAAGTATATATCATAAAAAGAAAGCTGTTTACGATATTACTTTATATACAGGTTTGACAGGTAACTATATGTTTGTACCCTCAATGATTATAGTCGATCATGATTTCAATTATGAATATCTAACAAAGTATAGTTATATTCATCCGCCATATGATATAAATACATATAAGTCTAGTATTTCAATACAGGATAATATAAATCGTTGTAATATTATACACATTGATCTAAAAGGAAATGCTGTTTACGAAAATATAGATGATATTTTAAGTAATATTTCAAAGGTACCTAAAAAGAATAGTTCTGAAAAAAAATGTGATCCCATAATTTATGATATCGACTTAAAGGACTTTTTTCCCAAGAAAATAGCTAAATAGTTTACTGGTAATGCTTCAAATATCTTGGTAATAAAATAGAGGGTAATGTTCCAAACGTGTTGGTAATAAATTAGAGTATTGATTTTCAATACTCTGATTTTAAAAACACTAGTAAAAATGTAAAGTTGAGATAATATTGTGCATAGCCAGAACAGAATAAAAGAGAAAATAGGCTGTCTAAAATATTGAAGATCATACCAGGTGTTTCAGATGTGTTGGTAAAAAGATCATCTTGGAAATGCCAGGGTAACCTTTGCCAAAAGCAGCGCAGGCGTTCCTGAAATTATTGATACCAACAATTACTATCCCTTCGGGCTGAACCATATTTCAGGGCCGTTCAGTACTTCAGGTTTTGGAAGTGGTAATGTTTCAGACATGTTGGCACGCAATATCCATGGACATTACAAAAGGAAATCTCAATTAAGATATTCAGAGAAAGAGTAACTATAACGGTTACTCTTTCTATTTTATAAAATAAACAGCTCTTTATGAATGTAAAAAGCTATTCATGTTCCAAATGTGTTGGTGAAAATTTTTTTCAGAAGGAAAACTAATCCTGTTGGGCTTATGTACGCCATAAACAAAAACAAAACAAATAAAACTGTAACATTTTTTACATTATATTGACTAATGTAAAAAACTAATATATGTTTCTAAAGTTCCTTAGGCTTGAAATAAAAAGCTTTTTTCGTGGTACATCTTTAGGGATCAATCTGACCATGAAAATTCTCCGTTTCATAGGAATTCTCTACTTTATCGGATGTCTTGTGGGCGGAGCATTTATTGCCTTTTTCTACATTCAGGAGGAAATGCATCAGAATCCTTTACAGGTGGTTTCAAAATTCATGATCGTAGCATGGATTATTGATCTTGTTCTCAAATATCTCTGGCAGGAAATCCCCACACAGAACATTAAGCCATTTCTAACGATGAATATCCGGAAGAATACGCTGGTCAATTTTATGCTGGCCAAAACTTTTCTTTCAGCATTCAGCTGGCTGAGTTCTCTTTTCTTTATTACCTTTTCACTGATTGCCATATTCAATGGATATAGTATTTTGGGAATCATGGTGTGGCTGATTGGAGTGATTTCACTATTGTACCTGAATAATTTTATCAACATTTTTTTCAACGGTAAAGAGACCCTGGCGGTGATTATCGGAATATGCTTTCTGGGCATAGGAGCGTTGGGATATTACAATATTGTTCCGGTTTTATCATATTCTGAATCGGTTTTCTTTAGTTTCTATGAAAAGCCATACGTTGTACTGATCCCTATTGTTTTGTTCGTAATGCTGTGGTGGATATGTTTCCGTTACCTGCGTCAGGAGTTTTATCTGGATCAGGGGCTTGAAGCGAAGAAGACGGTCGGGAAAACAGAAAATATTGCCTTCCTGAATAAATACGGCGTTATCGGGACATTTATCAATAATGATATTAAAATGTTGAGACGCAATAAAGTACCCAAAGGAATTTTGCTGGGCAGCTTTATGTTTCTGTTCTACGGATTGCTGATGTTTACTTCTTCAATGTATAAAACACCGGCAATGATGATGTTTATGGGACTTTTTGTAACAGGAGGTTTCCAGTTTCTTTTTGGACAGAGAGTTCCCGCTTTTGACAGTTCATACTATCCGTTGATGATGACGTTAAACGTTCCTTACAAAGAATATCTGAAAGCAAAATGGTGGCTGATGAATATTGTAACTGGAGTTTCTGTGATTATAGCGGTTTGTTATGCCTATTTTGGCTGGGAAGTTTACGTTACATTTTTTGCAGCAGGTTTATATAATATCGGTGTGAATTCTCAATTTACCTTGTGGTCCGGAGCTTTCAATAAAACTCAGATCGACCTGAATTCAAAAGAAAAACGATTGGGACAGAAAGGGAGCTTCAATATGATCGCCATGTTTCTGCTGATTCCTAAAATGTTACTTCCGATGGGTGTATTTGCCTTAACAAAATATTTGTGGGGAATTACCGGAGGAGTAATCAGTATTGCAATTATCGGAATTATCGGATTTTTCCTGAGAGAGAAGATCTTTGATATTATTGTAAAACTTTACAAAAAAGAAAAATACAGCACACTGGATGCATTTAAAAATATAAGTTAAACCATGATCAACATACACAATTTATCCAAAACATACGGAACAGCAACCGTTCTCAATATTGAACACCTTGAAATTCCCAACGGAGAAACATTTGGGCTGGTGGGAAACAACGGAGCAGGAAAAACAACGCTTTTCAGCCTCATGCTGGATCTGATTCAGGCTACGACAGGATTTGTAAGCATTGACGGAATTAAGGTTAACGAATCTGAAGCCTGGAAAAATAAAGTTTCAGCCTTCGTAGATGATACTTTTCTCATCGGCTATCTTACGCCTGAAGAATATTTTTACTTTATCGGAGAGCTTAGAGGCCAGAACAAAGCTTCTGTAGACGAATTCCTTAAGCCTTTCCACGATTTTTTCAATGGAGAAATCCTGAAATCAGGAAAATATATCCGTGATCTTTCAAAAGGAAATCAGAAAAAAGTAGGAATTGTAGGAGCTATTATTGGAAATCCTGAGATTATTATTCTTGATGAACCTTTTGCCAACCTCGATCCGTCTACCCAGATCAAGCTTAAAAACCTGATCAAGGAGTTATCAAAACAGGATGGTGTTACTTTTCTTATTTCCAGCCATGATCTTTCCCATACTACAGAAGTTTGCAACAGAATTGTGGTTGTGAACAAAGGGGTGTTGGTAAAAGATATTCAGACCAATCCGGAAACCTTGAAAGATCTGGAACAATATTTTGCAGATCAGGTTTCAGTTTCGGATATTTAATACCACAAAAAAACAGGTATGAATACGATAGAATCACAGAATGTAACAGATTATCCCAATAGCAATACGATTTTCATGGTCTGGAAACTTAATGACAGCCCTGAGCTGAAAGAAGTTTTTCAGGAACTATGTGCTTTGGTTTTAAATCTTAATAATTCAGTGTTTAACCGTTTCCCGGACAGCAGGGCAAGCTGTGTCATGGGAATTGGTGCAGAAGCATGGAAAAAACTGGAACTTCCAACGCCGCCGCCAAAAGAATTAGTCAATTTTGAAGAAATAAAAGGAACGAAACATACGGCTGTTTCTACTCCCGGAGACCTTCATTTTCATCTGAGAGCAGATAATAAAAGCCTGATTTTTGATATGGCTGTCGAGATCTCCCGGTTATTAAGCTCAGTGGCCGAAAGTATTCTGGAGGTTCATGGATTCAAATACTGGGATGCACGCTCCATTCTTGGTTTTGTAGACGGAACGGAAAATCCGCATGGCGATGACCGTGATTATTTTGGAAAGATAGGAGATGAAGACCTTCAGTATAAAGGAGGAAGCTATCTTTTTGTTCAGAAATACCTTCACAATATGGATGCATGGAAAGGCTTATCCACGGAAGAGCAGGAAAAAGTAATCGGAAGATCAAAAGAGAATGATATTGAAATGTCTGATGCGGTAAAGCCTTCAAATTCACATATTGCTTTAGCCAATATCGAGGGCGAAAACGGTGAAGAATTGAAAATAGTCAGAGATAATATGCCTTTCGGAAATCCCTCTACCAATGAGTTCGGAACTTATTTTATTGCCTATTCAAGTACATTTACAACAACAAAAAAGATGTTGACCAATATGTTTATCGGTGATCCTCCGGGAAATTATGACAGAATTTTAGATTTCAGCACAGCAGTTACCGGAACACTTTTCTTTGTTCCTACCAGAAACATGCTTGATGAATTTTCAGGATAAAATGCAAGCTGCCTCATTCCAGGGCGGCTTTTTCTTTAATTAAATAATACAAATAAAAATTTTTTTCAAAAATTGTAACCTTTTTTTGTTTTGATTGTCTTTAGTATAGAAACAGCATAAACATGAAACTCTTGTTCGGAAATAAAAAAAATGATTTGTTGAGCCTCCTGAAGAAACAGGATCCGGCTGCGCAGAAGATTTTCTATGAGCAGAATGTCAGGAAATTCCTGAGTGTCAGCAAAAGCTATGTGAGCGATTTGTATCAGGCGGAAGATTGTCTTATCAAAGCATTCTGTAAAATTTTTAAACATATAGAAAGCTTCCGAGGAGAATCGAATCTGGATAGCTGGGCAAGAAGAATTGTGGTGAATGAATGCCTGAACTTTATCAAAAGTCATAAAACCATTTTCTATCTGGACGAGATTAACCCATCTTTTCATGAAGACATCCACGAGCCGGAGATTGATTGTGATTTTAATGCACAGGATCTGTTAGATCAGCTGCCTGATGCTTACAGAATGGTTTTTAACCTGTATGTACTGGAAGGATATTCTCATCAGGAAATTGCAGATACTTTACAGATTTCAGTGGCAGTGAGCAAAACACAGTTGTTCAGAGCAAAAGAAAAGTTAAGAAATATTTACTTTCAACAACAAAAAAAAGTGAAAAATGAAAACGTCTAAAGATACTATTGAATACCAGATCAAAAAACAGATGGAGGAAAGAGAGATTGCTCCTTCCCGTGATCTCTGGTCTGAAATTGAGTTTCATAATAACAATAATCGCGGTTCCAAATCAAAAATGAACTGGTTTTTAGTGGCAGCATGTTTAATGTTGACCTTCGGTTTAGGTACTGTTCTGTTTTTTCTCAATCAGCCTTCAGAGATTGAACCTGTCATGGTGAAGACTGCAGAAAAAACTTCTTCTGATAAAATAGTAACTGATTCTATTCACGATAATATTTCTCTGGCAGCTCAGAACAATGAAAAGAAAGAAGAGAATCAAACATCACCCTCCGATAAAGCAGAAGGGATTTCTGCGGTGGCAATTGCACAGACTCCACTGATTCCCAAAGAAAACCTTCCTTTGAAAAAACAGGAAATTCCACAGCTTACTCATCCTCAGCTCATGGCAAAAGCCGATTCTTTAAAAACTCCGGTTAAAAAGAAGAAATATGTAGACCCATCCACACTTCTTTTTTCAGTAGAACATAAAGATGTCATCGAAAAAACAAAAGATGGAAGTAACGTGGCGACTACTATCGATCTGAATGCCAGATAACGTATCCGTAAAAATTTAAAAATTAATAATATGATCAAGAAATTAATCGTAATGGGATTGATGTGCTCTTTTTCCGCATCATTCTATGCACAGAAGACCTTCAATATTAACCTTTCTTCTAAAAAAGATACAGAAGTGAGCCCGATTGTAAAAGAGAAAGTAGAAGAATATGCAGCAAAAATCAATACCATTATTCAGGAAGAGAAAAAGCTGATGGAAGAAGAACTGTTGGTTCTGCAGGCAAAAAACCTGGATAAGGCAGATTTTGACAGAGAAAAAGCTAAGATCGCAGACCGCTATTCTGAAAAAATGGACAAAAGAATTGAAGAACTGGGATTTGATCTGGATGATGTGATTCAGAAGCAGGTAAGATATTCTCTCCTGAATACTGATGTGACTTCCAAAGAAGAGCTTAAAGAAAAATTGCTGAAAAAATTTCGTCCTACCAGAAGCTTTACCGGATATTTCTCATACGGAATCATGACTTTGACAAACAGTTCTCCGGATAATGAACTGGATAAAAATATAGGATATGCCAATAATCTGGAATTCGGCCTGAAACTGAACTATCAGCTTAGCAGAACTAGTCCGTGGGCTATTACTTCAGGACTGGGATTTTCGTGGAGAACGGTGAGGACAGATAATAATATGTTCTTTACCAAAAGTGCAGATCAGGGAGTAGCTCTGTCTCAATATGGCGGCAGCCTTGATAAAAGTAAACTGAGAACAGGATATATTATTGTTCCTCTTGGTATGCAGTATAATTTTTCCAAACTTAAGAATGGTGGAATGGATGTTCAGTACAGAAGTTATTACACAGGATTTAAAATTGGAGCCAATGTATATGGTGGCGTAAAAATGTCTACCAACAATATTGTAAAAGGAAACGATGGCGAAATGAGAGACAGGGGAAATTATCAGGTGAATCCTTTTGTCTACGGAGCACAGCTTACTGTTTCTTATAACAGTTTCAGCTTATTTGTTAAAAAAGATTTCAGCAACTTCTTTAAAGACGGTTATTTCAAAAATGATAAAGCACTGATATTCGGCTTAACCATTGGATTAGATTAAATAGTACTTTGATAGCAAATGAAAAACTCCGGGAAAGGTTCCCGGAGTTTTTACATAGTATCAGTTATAAAATCATTATTTTAAGCTTCCAACCATATCTTCAGGTTTTACCCATTCGTCAAACTGTTCAGCAGTCAACAAGCCAAGATTAATGGCTTCTTCTTTTAATGTTGTCCCGTTTTTATGGGCTGTTTTAGCAATTTTAGCGGCATTTTCATATCCGATATGAGTATTTAAAGCCGTTACAAGCATTAAAGATTTGTCTACAAGCTCTTTAATTCTCTCATGATTCGGCTCAATACCTACCGCACAGTGATCATTGAAAGAAATACATGCATCGGCAATCAATTGGGCAGATTGTAGGAAATTGTATGCCATTACCGGTTTGAAAACATTCAGTTCATAATTCCCCTGAGTTCCGGCAAATGAAATGGTGGTATCATTTCCTAAAACCTGAGCACAAACCATCGTCATCGCTTCATTCTGAGTAGGATTTACTTTCCCCGGCATAATAGAAGATCCCGGTTCATTTTCAGGAATATGAATTTCCCCAATTCCCGAGCGTGGCCCTGATGCCATCAGTCTAACATCCTGAGCAATTTTGTATAAAGAAACAGCCAGCTGCTTTAAAGCTCCGTGAGATTCTACAATCGCATCATGTGCAGCAAGGGCTTCAAATTTATTTTCAGCAGTAACAAAAGGATGTTTTGTAAATTGAGCAATATATTCCGCTACTTTTACATCATAGCCTTTAGGCGTATTCAATCCTGTTCCTACAGCAGTTCCTCCTAAGGCAAGCTCAGAAAGATGAGGTAGGGTATTTTTTAAAGCTCTCAATCCGAATTCCAGCTGGGCTGCATAACCTGAAAATTCCTGCCCAAGAGTAAGCGGAGTGGCATCCATGAGATGGGTTCTCCCGATCTTGACAACATCTTTAAAGGCTTTTGATTTTTCAGACAACGTATTTTTTAGTTTCTCAACAGCGGGAATGGTTACTTCCACCACTTTGGTATACGCAGCAATGTGCATGGCAGTGGGATAGGTATCGTTGGATGACTGAGATTTATTCACATCATCATTCGGGTGGATTTCAGATTTTTCTCCCAATGTGCCGCCGTTATTGACATGGGCTCTGTTGGAAATCACTTCATTCACATTCATGTTCGACTGTGTTCCGGAACCCGTCTGCCAGATCACCAGAGGAAACTGGTCATTCAATTTTCCCTCCAGAATTTCATCACATACTTTCGCGATCATATCTCTTTTTTCCACCGGAAGTACTCCCAGATCAGTATTGGCATAAGCGGCAGCCTTCTTCAGATAAGCAAAAGCTTCAATGATTTCATGCGGCATTGAACCCTCAGGTCCTATTTTGAAATTATTTCTGGAACGTTCCGTCTGTGCACCCCAAAGTTTATCTGCAGGTACCTGCACTTCTCCCATGGTGTCTTTTTCTATTCTGTAATTCATAGTGTTGAAATTTGTATGATCTTTTATTTTTTACGCCAAAAAAATTGTTGGTAGTATCATGTTTAATGAAATAAATAATATTTTGGCTTTGTTTATTTAGCTTCTATAAAGGTACTTATAAACTCAGAAACCTCCAATTTATAATCATTATAAATATCAATATAAATGACTGATTTTACTCATATTTTTTTAAAGGAGGCGTATTTTTGTACAAACAAAAATTGAATGGATTTTAGATATCAGGATCCGTATCCTATTCAGAAAGATGATACGGTGTACAAAAAACTTACATCAGATTATGTAAAGGTTGAAAAGCTGGGTGACAGAGAAATTTTAACAGTAGATCCGAAGGGACTGGAGTTATTGGCAGAAGAAGCCATGGCAGATGTTTCTTTCATGCTTCGCTCTTCGCACCTGGAAAGCCTTAGAAGAATTATTGATGATCCTGAAGCTACAGATAATGACAGATTCGTTGCTTACAACCTTTTACAGAATGCTGCAGTAGCTGCAGAAGGAGCTCTTCCTTCATGTCAGGATACAGGTACAGCGATTGTAATGGGAAAGAAAGGAGAAAATGTATATACAGGAGTAGATGATGGCGAATACCTGAGCAAAGGAATTTACAATACCTATCAGAAAAGAAACTTAAGATATTCTCAGGTCGTTCCTTTAACGATGTTTGATGAGAAGAATTCCGGATCCAACCTTCCTGCACAGATTGATATCTATGCTAAAAAAGGAGATTATTACGAATTTTTATTCTTAACGAAAGGAGGAGGTTCCGCCAATAAAACATTCTTATATCAGAAAACGAAATCTTTACTGAACGAAAAATCTCTTGAAGAATTCATCAAAGAAAAAATTTCAGACCTTGGTACCGCTGCATGTCCGCCATACCACTTAGCATTGGTAATCGGAGGAACTTCAGCTGAAGCCAATCTTGCAGCCGTTAAAAAAGCCTCAGCAAAATATTATGATCATCTTCCGACAGAAGGAAATGAAGCCGGACAGGCATTCAGAGACCTTGAATGGGAAGCTAAAGTTCAGAAAATCTGCCAGGAAAGTGCCATCGGAGCTCAGTTTGGAGGAAAATACCTTACTCACGATGTAAGAGTGATCAGACTTCCGAGACACGCGGCATCTTGTCCGGTAGGAATGGGAGTTTCCTGTTCTGCAGACAGAAATATCAAAGGGAAAATTACCAAAGAAGGAATTTTCCTGGAGCAGCTGGAACAGGATCCGAAAAGATTCTTACCTGATACTCCTCCACATCTGGAAGAAGCTGTTGAGATTAATCTGAACAAACCAATGCCGGAAATTCTTGCAGAGCTTTCCAAATATCCGATCAAAACAAGATTAAAACTGAACGGAACATTAATCGTTGCAAGAGATATTGCTCACGCAAAAATCAAAGAAATTATCGACAGCGGTAAACCAATGCCGGACTATTTCAAAAATCACCCGATCTATTACGCTGGACCTGCAAAAACTCCGGAAGGAATGGCTTCAGGAAGTTTCGGGCCTACTACTGCCGGAAGAATGGACGTTTATGTAGACGAATTCCAAAGCCATGGTGGAAGTATGATCATGCTGGCAAAAGGAAACAGAAGTAAGGATGTTACCAATGCATGTCATAAATACGGAGGTTTCTATCTTGGATCTATCGGAGGGCCGGCTGCCATTCTTGCGAAAGACAATATTGTATCTGTAGATGTGGTAGACTTCCCGGAATTAGGAATGGAAGCAGTAAGAAAAATTGAAGTAAAAGACTTCCCTGCCTTCATCATTTCCGATGATAAGGGCAATGATTTCTTTGCAAATCTTGCTCACTAATTAGTTTAAAATTAAAATAAATAACAAAATAGAACGCTGATCTTTTGTGTAAAAAGGAAAAAAGTTCTATTTTTGCCTAAAATCTTTAAGAGAATGATAACGATATTATCAGCATTTTGGCCGTTCTACCAGTTCCTTTGGACTATATTCTTCATTACTATGTTCCTAGTAGGATTCTGGTGTATTTTTATGTTCTTCGGATTAGTAATCCCAATGTGGCTAACTGAAGGTTTGAAAGAGTATTTCGGAAAAGTAAAGCCTTTCGATCCTGAAGATATCAGAAGAAAGCTTATTTCTGAGCAGGAAGGTGTAGAAGTTATCTATAGCGAGCCTAAAGGAAACGGACCTTTCCTTCACGATCACGGACATCATCATTAATTGATTGTCATTGCTTTTTCACCTGAATTCTGAAAAAGTAATATCAAAGCAAAACAACATATATAGACCGCTTAAGCAATTAAGCGGTTTTTCTATTTATTATTTCTCAGACTTTCCGGAGATACCCCAAATTTCTTTTTAAACGCCCGCGTAAAGTTCTGGAGATATTCATAACCGCACTCAATAGCAATTTCTTTGATCATAATTTCTTTATTGGTAATCATTTTCTTTGCTTTCAACATCCTGAGCTCTGATATATAATGAGCAATCGTTGTATGATACTGCGTTTTGAATTCCTTTCTGATAGTATTCTGGTTCAGTCCAAAATATTTTCCAATTTCTTCTGCTTTTATATTTCTATGGTAATTTTCATCAATGAATTTCCTGATCATTTCAGGCGTTTTTGGAGTGTCTTCGAAAATGTTTTTCTCATTAAATTGCTCAAAGATCAGGATAAGAAGTTTGATAATCTTTGCTTCTATAAATAACTTCTGCATGATTCCTTTCTTATTATAATCCAGAATCTCTTTTACAATCATATGCATCTCAACCGTCATGTCCGGAGGCGTTTCTTTATGAAGGAAAATGAAATTATTATGAATCATATTTTCCAGAATTTCAGCATTTTCACGATTATGCTCGGGATTGATGAGGTTAAAAATATATTGATAATTAATCTGAATCTGGAGATACCTCAGAATTTCCTGGTTTTCTGTCCACAGTTCAGCAACACTTTCTTTAGGAGAATAATGGAGGATGTATTGATTTTTTTTGAATAAAAACTGGGTTCCGCAATCATGACCTTCTAAATTAATGCCATCACTCAACATGAAAATCAAATTAAAACTTGATTTCCCCTCCAGCATATGAGACTTGAAGGATTGATCAGGACACAGGTCTTCCTGCATGATGATTTTGATGTCCTCGGATATGAACAAATGTCCACTTTTTAATTGACGCCTCATACAACACATTTTTACAGCTATGGTACAACTTCTTAAGATAAAAGTCCTCCGCGGGATAACCAAAAGTTCGAAAATGATAACTCGGGGTTGATAATGTGAGGTACTTTTGCGCAAAATTAAATTAAATTTAGAATAATTAAAAATAATATTTCATATGTTTAAAGATTTACATTTTGCAATACGGAAAATCAGAACAGGATTAGCATTGCTAACCGTTGCTGGAAGCTATATATATGCCCAGCAATGGGAAAATGTAGGAGGCATTCAGGATGTATCTGCAGGAGGAAGCAGTTTTAATAATCTTGTTATTGATAACTCGGGAAATTATTATCTGTCCTATTATGATGTTTCAGTAGCTAAAGGCTCTGTTCAGAAATTTAACGGAAACTCGTGGTCTTACCTAGGAGGAACGCCCGGAGTTACTACAGGAACTGCCACCTACAACTCATTGTCTATAAGTCCGAACGGAAACAGTATTTATTATACCAATCAGCTTGGTTATCCAGGCTCTGGGATGGAAGTACGCTTATTTACAGGATCTTTATGGTCTCAGCTTCCGAATGTTACAGACAGTTCCGTTAATTATCAGGCTTCTGCCGTTTCCTCTGATAATATCATATTCACTTATGGATCGTATGGTTCAGGAACGGTTAAAAGATATTCCGGAGGAGCATGGGAGCAGATAGGAAATGCAGGTTTTTCGGGCGGTGCTGACTTCGCTGAAATGGTTATCGGAACCAATAATATGATCTATACCTGTAATGTTTCCGGAGGGATAAAAGTATATCAGAACAGTACAGATGCAAGTTCAGCACAAAACTGGAGTCTGGTAGGAGGAACAGCTGCAGATGCTTCTTCATCAGGAGAGCAGTATAATGCTGATATTGCTTTAGATGGAGCAAACACAATCTATGTTGCTTATGTTTCCAACTCCGGAGGAGGAAGGAAGTTGAATGTCAGAAAGTTTGACGGAAACTCCTGGGTGCAGGTTGGAAATGCCAATTTTTCTGAGGGAAGAGTACAGCATGTTGCCTTAGCCGTAACAGAATCAGGAAAGCCATATGTGGTAGCCAGCCGTTTTGAAAATGATAATTTCCTGAGAAATACCGTTTATCAATTAGACGATTCGCAAAACTGGGTTCCTTTTGGAGGAGATTTTGTTTCAGCTGGAGAGGCAAAATACAATGATTTAGCAATAGATAAGGCACAAAATTATCTTGTTTTGGCTTATTCCGACAATACAACAAAGGTGAAAAGAATTTCTCTGAATCTTAATCCACAAACATGCAGCAATACAGATCCTGGAACCAATGTTGGTGATATTGGTTGTGTAAGTTTTATGTATCGCGGGCAACAGGTTGCTTATACTACAGTAAGAGGAGCAGACGGAAAAATATGGCTTCAGCAGAACCTGGGAAGTACACAGGTGGCTTCATCAGTAGCGGATGCGAATTCTTATGGGGACCTTTTCCAATGGGGAAGATGGGATGATGGACACCAGCTTAGAAATTCCCAGATGGTACCAGCACCATCTCCTAATACTCCGGAAGGAACAAGTACCATTGCTGGAGCTTATGTTGCAGGATCTCCGGCATGGTGGGCAAATTTTGCAAGTGGGGATACATGGAATGGGGCATCACTTGCAGATGTCAATGCTTCTGTAGGTATAGATCCTTGTAAAGCAATAGGACCAGACTGGAAAATGCCTTCTCAGGCAGACTGGACTACTTTAATAGGAGCAGAAAGTATTGGTAATCCGGCAACGGCTTACAGCAGCAATCTCAAATTATCGGCAGGAGGATACAGAAGCTCCAGTGACGGGAACTTTACTTTTGTAGGGCAAAGAGGGTATTTCTGGAGTTCAGATACATCAAGTTTAGGAGCGAAATATCTGTATATCGGATCGACAATTGCCAATCCGTCGGCCGGAGCTATGAGAGGACAGGGATCATCAGTAAGATGCATCAAGCCTACCTCTTCTTTGAGTACTTCAGAAACCAAACTGAATCAATCTGTAATTGGAGTGTATCCTAACCCTACAAAAGGAATTCTTATGGTTAAAGCTGATTCAGGAATTGAAAAAGTAAACGTTGTGAACGCTGTAGGACAAAGAATGAATGTACAGTTCTCGGATCATCAGATCAACATGACTGAACTTCCTTCAGGGTTGTATATTGTAGAATTAAAATTAAAGAATGGACAATCCATTTCTAAAAAGATTATAAAGGAGTAAGCGGATCTCAATACCAAAGATTTCGCCAAAAGAAATTAGTTCATTACAATTACTTTTATTGGAAGGCTCATGAAAATTTCATGAGTCTTTTTTTATTATTTTTCCTCCGAAAAAATAGAAATATTTGATGAATACCGAAGAGGAATAGTGGTCATGAAGAAAAATTTATACTATATTCGATAAAAAATAATAAATGAAAAAGTTTTATTCTGTTGTTTTTCTGTTGATTACCATGGCTGTATTCGGACAGATCAATTATACAATTTCTCCTGATCCGTTCAACGAAACAGATGCGATCACGCTTACTGTTCCCGGGGATCAGATTGATGAGTCTGCGTGGGGCGTTTCCAACAATGCCATTTATATCTGGACCTGGTCGTTTGATACCAATTATCAGAACAGTCAGGATTGCCCTACCAATGGCAGCTGGAACAATTCCAATGATCTGAATAAGCTGAATTATAATGCTGCTACAGATAGTTATTCACTCACTTTTACACCAACTTCTTTTTATGGAAGAACAGGAATCGGAAGGTTTGGGTTTTTATTAAAGGATAAGACGGGATTGCACCAGACTTCACCAGATATTTTTGTAAACGTAGGGACTTTAAACTTAACGCTTACAAATCCATTGGCGAACAGCCTTACTTCAGTTCCTGTGGGGAATTCCATTACTATTACGGCGACGGCAAGTACCAATGCTACATTTCAGTTAAAAGCCAACGGAACTGTTGTCAATTCAACCACAACACCTTCACAGTCTTATTCTTATAGTTATACGGTTACCCAGGATGCAAATATGGAACTTGTGGCGACACAGGGAACCAATTCCAAAACGGCAGCATTCATTGTACAGGTTCCGAGAAATGTTGTTTCCCAGGCAATACCCAACTGGATCAGACAGGGAATCAATTACCATCCGACAGATCCTACCAAGGTGGGATTGGCTTTATATGCTCCGGGGAAAAGTTTTGTTCATGTCATAGGAAGTTTCAATAACTGGACGGTGAATGATACCTATTTAATGAAAAAAGACACCACAAATCCCGATCTGTACTGGATTGAACTCAATGGAATCACTCCTCAGCAGCTTTATACCTTCCAATACAGAACAAACGATTTGAGAAAAGTAGCAGATCCTTATTCTCCACAAATTCTTTCCTCTTATGATGATCCGTGGATTTCCGCTTCTACCTATCCAAACTTACCAGCATTTCCTGCCGGGCAGGGTTTTGAAGTGTCAACATTTAAAACAGGCCAGACCGCTTATAATTGGCAGGTTACCAATTTTCAAAGACCTGCGAAACAGGATCTTATAGTGTATGAATTATTATTGAGAGATTTCACACAGGAAAAGAACTGGCAGTCACTGATCAATAAAATTTCCTATTTAAAGAATTTGAAAATCAATGCTATAGAACTGCTTCCCATCATGGAATTTGACGGAAATCTTTCCTGGGGATATAATACTTCTTTTCATTATGCATTGGACAAAGCCTACGGTACTCCCGAAAAATTCAAAGAATTTGTAGATGTATGCCACCAGAACGGAATTGCAGTCATTCTGGATGTCGCATTTAATCACGCAACAGGACGTTCACCTCTGGTAAGACTCTGGAATATTGATCCGGATGGTGATGGCTATGGAAATGTTGCAGCCAACAACCCTTACTTTAATCAGGTTCCGAAACATTCATACAATGTATTTAACGATTTTAACCATACCAGCCTTTCAACGCAATATTATGTTGAAAGATGTCTTGAGCAATGGCTGACTGAATATCACATAGACGGATTCCGTTGGGATTTAACCAAAGGATTTACGCAAAGCTGTTCTGAAAATGATGAGGCCTGTACCAATGCCTACCAGCAGGACAGAGTGGATATCATGAAAAATTATGCTGATAAACAATGGGCCATTGATCCCAATTCTTATATGATCTTCGAACACCTTGGAACTGATGCAGAAGAACAGCAATGGGCGAATTACAGAATAGCAGAAGGAAAAGGCGTTATGCTTTGGAATAAACAGACAGATCCTTACAATCAGAATACGATGGGATATAAGGAAAACAGCAATTACGACCGAATGAACCACAGTCTTCACGGATTTACCAATATGAGTGCCGTAGGCTATGGAGAAAGCCACGATGAAGAAAGACTGATGTTTAAAAACCTCGCATACGGTGCAGCGAACGGAAGCTATGATGTAAAAAACCTGAATACCGCTCTTGAAAGAATGAAAACATTCGGGGCCACGTTCTTTACTATCCCTGGTCCGAAAATGATCTGGCAGTTTGGAGAATTAGGATATGAATTCAGCATCAACAGATGTGCAAACGGTACGATAGACAGCGGATGCAGAACCGATGAGAAACCTGTTGCATTTACGCTCGGATATGATACTGATCTGAATAGAAAGGCGGTCTACGATACATGGGCTAAAATCATCAACATCAGAAACAGTCATCAGGTCTTTAAATCGAAAACCTATAGTATAGAATCCAACAATCTTACGAACGACCCCAATGGTCTGATCACAAGAATTTATGTATATGATGCCTCTATTACAACAGGAATAAAGAATGTTGTCGTATTGGCCAATTACACGACTTCCGCACAGAATGTAGTGCCTTATTTCCCTTACACAGGTCAATGGCAGAATCTGATGGACAACAGTATTTCAAATGTAGCTTCCACAACAGCTCCAATCACTTTACAATCGGGAGAATTTAGAATCTTTGGTAATTACGCTGGTGCTTTGTCAACAGCAGATGTCAATGCCGCCAACAAATTATCTCTTCAGATTGCAGATAATCCTGTCCGAAATGGAATCGCTAAACTGGTTTTCAATAAAGCAAAAAATGGGGAAATTTCAATTTTTGATATGACCGGTAAAAAACTGGATACTTTCAAACTCGATAAAGAGAGCGGAACTTATAATTTGAAGGTTGATTATCCGGCAGGCACGTATCTTGTGCAGTTGAAATCAGATACAGGAATAGCCATTCAAAAGATGATTATTAAATAAAACAAAAGATTTAGTTGTCTAGACTTATAAAAAATATTTAATATCTTAAAAACCATTAAGAAGGTTTAAGAAATAAAGTATAGTTAAGGTTAATCATTCTGATTTTTAAGTTTCTCTTAATCCTCTTAAACTCTTATTAAATCTTAATGGTTCAAAAATAAAAAGTTTAAACAAGTTCCATACAAAATAAAAGGCAAATTTGCAGATCAGCAGATTTGCTTTTTTTGTAAGTTCAGAAAAATAGTCTACTTTTGCAGTAGATTTATCAAGAAAGGTGGAGGGATTTGGCCCGGTGAAACCTTAGCAACCTGCACAATTCCAGCGTGTAAAGGTGCTAATTCCAACCCTTTGGGAGAGATAATTGAAGTCAATACTCTATATGAATTCCATTTCTTGAAGTCTTGTGTATCTGCGGAAAGATCCGTCAGATTGGTAGTATTAATTGGCAAGAACAAAAATGAAAAAATTAAGCACAGCTGTACTATTGCTTGGAGCAATTCTGGTAGCTGCTCAGGAAAGTGAGGAAAAAGGAAAACAGATCGAAGATATTATCATCGTCGGAAACCGTAATGTCAAAAGAACAAAGCTGGAGACACCGGTTCCTGTAGATGTAATTAATATTGACAAAATCCAGAGAAGTTCTCCCCAAATGACTGCTCAGGATCTCCTTAATTATGTGATTCCGTCGTTTAATGCAGTGAGGCAGTCTGCTTCTGATGGCACAGAGCATATTGATCCCGTAACATTAAGAGGAATGGGCCCTGATCAGGTTCTCGTATTGCTTAACGGAAAAAGAAGACATACAACCTCATTGGTCAATTATCAGAATACTGTAGGAAATGGTTCCGTAGGAACAGATTTGAGTACCATTCCCGTAATTGCTATTGATAGAATAGAAGTGTTAAGAGACGGAGCTGCTGCACAATATGGTTCTGATGCTATTGCCGGAGTGATCAACATAATTCTTAAGAAAAATGCCGGAGCTTCAGCAAGCCTTACTTACGGATTAAGTGGAAGAAATGATGGAGATACGTATCAGGCAGGAGTCAACTACGGAGCTTCATTAGGAAAGGAAGACGGTTATATCAATCTTTCCCTGCAATTAAGCCACAGAGGAAAAACTACAAGAACTCAAAATCACGATCTGGATATTTTCGGAGATAATTTTGCGTATGAATTTGCAGGTGACGCTGAAGCGGTAAAAGCAGCCAGAGCTGCGGATGATGCCGAAATTGAAAAAAGAGGATTGACCCGTGATGATTTCAATTTTCAGATCGGAGATGCCCAGATCAGACAGGGACAGTTGTTTTTCAATTCAGAATATCCTTTTAATGATCATTTTAAACTCTATTCTTTCGGAGGTTTCAGTATTAAAGAAGGAGAAGGGTTTGGTTTCAGAAGACTGCCAAGCGAAAAGTCTAATGTGGTTTCATCCATTTATCCGAACGGTTTTCAGGCGGTTCTTGGGTCTCAGGTATATGATGTTTCCTATGCTGTAGGTGCAAAATATAATGTTAACAACTGGCTATTTGACCTTAGTAATACATTCGGGAGCAATACCTTCAATTATAAGGTAAGCAACACCAATAATGCTTCTCTGGGAGCAAAATCACCCACAAGTTTTTATGCAGGCGCCCATAGTTTCCTTCAGAATACCATTAATCTTGATGTTTCTAAAAATATAAACCGTTTCAATATTGCGTTCGGTGGTGAGTTCAGGTTTGAACAATACCAGATTAAAGCGGGTGACGAAGCATCCTATACCCAATATGACATCGATGGAAATGTAGCTACTGAAGGATCAACAGTACTTGGTGCGGGAGGATCTCAATCCTTTATTGGATTTTCTCCCAACAATGCCTTGAAGAAAGACAGGCATTCCACCGCAGTATATGCAGATGTTTCCTATGATTTGGATAAAAAACTGAATATTGATGCTGCTGCCAGGTTTGAAAATTATTCAGATTTCGGAAACACCTTGAATGGAAAACTCGCGGTACGATATGAGTTTGTAAAAAACTATGCGGTAAGAGCCGCTGTTGGGACAGGATTCAGGGCTCCTTCACTTCAGCAGCAGTATTTTAATAATTCCTATGCAGATATTTCTACTTCCGGTTCAAAGATTGTTACCAAAGGAATATTCAGCAACGATAGTGAAGCTGCCAGAATTCTTGGATTTGATAAACTCAAGCAGGAAACTTCTGTCAATGCAAGTGCCGGATTGACGTTAAAACCATTAAAAGGACTGTTCATTACAATAGATGGCTATTTTATTAAAGTAAAAGACAGAATAGTTATTACAGGTAATATTACAGATCCAAGATTATCAAATCCTGCTGTAGTTGGGCATGGAAATGAAGTAGAAAGCGGAAGATTCTTCGCCAATGCTATTGATACAGAAACGAAAGGAGTAGATGTAGTGGTTTCCTATGACTGGATTCTTGGGAATGGAAAATTAAATATGAATCTTGCCGGAAACTATACGGAAACAAAAATCACAGATTTTCATTTTCCTGAAAACTTAGGAACGCCTCAGGATCAGTTTTTTGGTCCCGATCAGATCAATATCATTGAAACACTGTCTCCAAAAACAAAAGCTTCATTAGGATTAAATTATGGAATAGGAAAATTCAGTTTTCTCGTAAGAAATACCTATTTTGGTAAGGTAATAAGAGATGGTTATCCGTTTGGAGACGTGCAGGAATTCTCACCAAAAGTAGTGACAGACATCAGCGTTGGGTATGATATCACCAAAAGTATCAATTTTACAGTAGGGGCCAACAATATATTTGATGTCTTTCCGGACCGCCAGATTTATAAAAATTCATATTATGGAGTATTCAAATATGCGCCTGTGCAGATGGGAACGCTGGGGAATTATTTCTTCGGAAGGCTTAATTTTAATTTTTAATCATTAAATGAGTACTGCCTCACATCAGATTGGCTGGAAAACAGCCGCAGCCATCGTCGTTTCCAATATGATCGGAACAGGGATTTTTACCACCCTGGGATTTCAGCTTTCCGATATTACCAACACCTACAGTATTTTCCTGCTATGGAGCATCGGAGGGGTTCTCGCTTTGTTTGGGGCATTTTGCTACGCAGAATTGGGTTCCCATTTTAAAGGAAACGGAGGCGATTTTATTTATCTTAAAGAAACCTATCATCCGATTTTCGGATATCTCATAAGCTGGATTTCGCTCATCATAGGATTTTCCTCTCCCGTAGCGCTGGCTGCTTTGGCTATGTCAAAATACCTTTCTGTATTTGATTATAGCTTTGGAAACGGATTTGCCATAGCCGCGATATTCCTGGTGGCAATTGCATTATCATTCAGCCTGAAAACATCCAGCAGGTTTCACAACTTTTTTACATTCATTAAGATCGCTTTTATTATTGTACTGGTTATTCTTGGAGTAGGAATTTCAAATTCACCCCAGATCGGCAACAGCCTTAATTTCAGTGACAGCTGGCAGAATGAGATCATGCTTCCTGCCTTTGCAACCTCTCTGGTATTTGTGACCTATTCCTACACAGGCTGGAATTCAGCTTCCTATATTGCGGGAGAAATAAAGGATGTGCAGAAAAACCTTCCTAAATCATTGATTATAGGAACTGTTTTTGTGACGGTAAGCTATATTCTGGTGAATTATATTATGCTGAAACACGCTCCAGTGAATCAGCTGGCAGGAAAAGAAGATGTGATGGGCGAAGCAGCAGTCAATATGTTGGGTCCGGCTTTTGGAAAAATTGTTAATATTTTTATAGCCCTGCAGCTGATTGCAACCATAAGTGGATACTTGTGGGTTGGCTCAAGACTGACACAGGCTTTTGCAAAACATACCCAAATCTGGAAACCATTATCATCTGGAAATACAAAAGGAATTCCGGTAAGAGCTATTTTTGCCCATGCTGTGATTGCTGCTATTATTATTTTAACGGGAAGCTTTAAAGAAATTTTTGTCTATACAGCTTTTATACTACAGCTTTTTGCAAGTCTTGCGATTTCGACGGTTTTCTTCCTGAAGAAAAAAGACAGGAAGATCTTTAAGTCGAATGCTTTCCATATTTTTCCGGCTGTTTTTCTGCTGTTCAGTATCTATATTCTCTATTTTACATTCATTCATAACCCTAAGGAAAGCTTGATAGGATTGGGAATTATCGCTGTAGGAATTATTTTATATCTGATAGACAGAAGACTTTCTAAAGGATCTTAGAGCCTGATTTCAATATAATAAACATTTTTACAATTCAGCTTTTTTACCTTTTTGACTCTTTATCCCTAATGCTCAAAAATTTATGATGATTTGGAATTTTAATTTTGAATTAATAATCCTTATCTTTGCACCCACAAAATTTCTACAATGTCTAAATCATTAATTCCAAAATTAGAAGCTATAAAACAAAGATATAATGAGGTTGCAGACCTTATTATACAGCCTGATGTCATTTCAGACCAAAAAAGATATTCTTCTTTGAACAAAGAATATAGTGATTTGGGAAAAATTGTAAGAGTTTATGATCAGTACAAAGGCGCTTTGGATAGTATCGCAGAATCTGAAGAAATCATTGCAGATGGTTCAGACAGAGATCTGGTAGATCTGGCTAAAGAAGAAAAACTGGAAGCCCAGGCTAAACTTCCCGGATTGGAAGAAGAGCTGAAAGTATTGCTGATTCCTAAAGATCCTGCAGATGACAAAAACGTTATCGTGGAACTACGTGCCGGAACCGGAGGTGATGAAGCCGCTATTTTCGTGGAAGATATCTACAGAATGTATACCATGTATTTCAAAACAAAAGGATGGAGACATGAAGTGACAGATTCTAATGAAGCAGCGAAAGGATACAAGGAATTGATCATGAAGGTGGAAGGAGAAGGTGTTTACGGAATCATGAAGTTTGAATCCGGAGTTCACCGTGTACAGCGTGTACCTGAGACAGAATCTCAGGGAAGAGTACACACTTCTGCCATTACGGTTGCAGTTCTTCCGGAAGCTGAAGAAGTAGATTTTGAACTGAATCCTGCAGATATTGAAATGCAGACTTCCCGTTCAGGTGGTGCCGGAGGTCAGAACGTAAACAAGGTTGAAACGAAAGTTCAGCTTACCCACAAACCTTCAGGACTTGTTGTGGTTTGTCAGCAGGCTCGTTCTCAGCTTGCTAACCGTGAGCTGGCGATGGAAATGCTGAGAACAAAACTATACGATATCGAATTACAGAAAGTACAGGGAGATATCGCTGCACAACGTAAATCCATGGTTTCTACCGGTGACCGTTCTGCAAAAATTAAAACGTACAATTATCCACAGGGTAGAGTTACAGATCACAGAATCAACAAGTCTATGTACAATCTTGATGCTTACATGAATGGCGATATTTCTGAAATGATTGATGCCGTAATCATGGCAGAAAATGCAGAAAAGATGAAAGGGGAAGAAGAAAATTACTAAAAAATCGAAATAATTAAAATACAGCCTCTGATTTTTCAGAGGCTTTTTTACATACTAAATACAATTTAAACTATGAAAAATTACAAAATTATTTTCCTGCTATTGCTTTCCGTGATGGGACAACAGCTGATGGCTCAGACAGAAGTGAAGAAACCCAAAGAAGCCTTTGAACTCTTTTTCGGAACTTTTGTGAATAATGATGAAACTGCTTTGAACAAACTTAACGATTATCTAAGACCTACTGTAGAAGGCCAGAATGCGTATCAGGTAGATTTTAAGGAAACTTCAAAAGAAATGATAAATGGCAGCGTTGAGAATTTTCTGGCTGCTTTCCCTAAAGCCACGGCTGCAGCATGCAAAAAAGAGGCGGAAGAGTATTTTATTGCGATGTTTGGGAATTTTAAAACAGGAAAACTGACTGTTAAAAATGTAAAAGTGGTACCGAATGAATATGTTAAGGACGAAAAAATTGCAGAAATAAGTTATTCCGTAAGCTTTCTGGTTCCCTCGAAATTAACTTCCGGACCAAAAGGCGATCTGAGTAAAATAAAAGCAGAAGAACTGAAAAAATATCTGGTTCAGGCAGCGCAGGATTTCAAAAATGCTGATAAAACAGTAACAGCTGATCAGAGTTTTAATCTTTACGAAATGAAAGTAGGAGACAAAATATATTACTGGAACGGAAGCCCGGATGAGATTGTTTCCAACCTTACCGATTTTTATTTTGAAAGCTTCGGAGCCAATGAATAACCGATTATAAAGTATAGAAAGTCCCAATACAACGGGGCTTTTTTTATTTCACATACTTTACGTATTTTTGAGACAAACCGATCAGTATGAATTTTAAGCCTATATTGTTAACAGCTGGAGTATTATTTTCAGCATCTTTTTATTCTCAGAAAATGAATTACCCTAAAGCGTTAAAAGGAAACCAGACAGATACCTATTTTGGAACTGCCGTTTCTGATCCCTTCAGAGATCTGGAAAATGATTCTGAACCTACAAAAAAATGGGTGGATGAAGAAGTTGCTTACAGCCAGAATTACCTTTCTAAGATTCCGTTCAGGGATAAAATTAAAAATCAGTTGAAGGAAATCTGGAACTATGAAAAAATTTCTGCACCTTTCAAAGAAGGAGATTATACCTATTATTATAAAAATGACGGTCTGCAGGCCCAGTCTGTTTTGTATAGAACAAACAACAAGACCAATGCTACAGAAGTCTTTTTAGATCCTAATAAATTTTCAGAAAAGGGAACAACTTCTCTTTCCAACCTGTCGTTCAATAAAAAAGGTAACCTTGCTGCCTACTCTATTTCTGAAGGAGGAAGCGATTGGAACAAGATCATCATCATTGATGCAGTAACCAAAAAACAGATTGATGAAACTTTACTGGATGTGAAATTCAGTGGAATTTCATGGCAGGGAGACGAAGGCTTCTATTATTCAAGCTACGACAAACCGAAAGAAGGAACAGTTCTTTCAGGGATGACTGATAAACATAAAGTATACTTCCACAAGCTGGGAACAAAGCAGTCTGAAGATAAACTGATTTTCGGAGGAGAGAAAACGCCAAGAAGATATCTTAGTGCAGGAGTTTCTGAAGACCAGAGATATCTTATCATTTCTGCAGCTAATGCTACAAATGGTAATGAATTGTACATAAAAGACCTTCAAAAAGGCGGAGATTTTGTGCAGATTATGAACGGATTTGATATCAATGCCAGCATTGTAGACACACAGGGTGATGATCTTTTCATTTTCACAGATAAAGATGCACCGAATATGCGTCTTGTAAAAACAACCATCAGTAACCCGGCTCCGGCAACATGGAAAGATGTCATTCCACAAACAGAAAATGTTTTGGGAATTTCTTCAGGTGGTGGATATTTCTTCGCAACCTATATGATTGATGCTATTGATCAGGTAAAACAGTTTGATAAAACCGGAAAACTGATCAGAGAAATTGCACTTCCCGGCAAAGGAAATATCTCAGGGTTCGGAGGAAAAGAAAAAGAGAAAGATGTTTACTTCTCTTTCAGCAATTATATTACACCGGGAACTACTTATAAATTCAATGTAGACTCAGGAAAATCTGAAATCTATCAAAAACCTAAAGTGAAGTTTAATCCGGATGACTATGTTTCAGAACAGGTATTCTATACTTCAAAAGACGGTACAAAAGTACCTATGATGATCAATTACAAGAAAGGAACTAAACTTAACGGTAAAAACCCTACTATTCTGTATTCTTACGGAGGTTTCAACATCAGCCTGCAGCCATCATTCTCTGTAGTTAATGCCATCTGGATGGAGAATGGCGGTATTTACGCTGTTCCAAATATCCGTGGAGGAGGTGAGTATGGTAAAAAGTGGCACGATGCCGGGACTAAACAGCAGAAGAAAAATGTTTTTGAAGATTTTATCGCTGCCGGAGAATATCTTCAAAGTAAAGGGTATACTTCAAAAGAATACATGGCGCTGTCAGGAAGATCAAACGGAGGATTACTGGTAGGAGCGACAATGACGATGAGGCCTGATCTTGCCCGAGTAGCCTTTCCCGGAGTTGGAGTTCTGGATATGCTGAGGTATAATAAATTTACAGCCGGAGCAGGATGGTCTTATGATTACGGTACTGCAGAAGACAGTAAAGAAATGTTTGAATACCTTAAATCTTATTCTCCGGTACACAATGTAAAAGCAGGAACTTGTTATCCTTCCACAATGATTATCACAAGTGATCACGATGACAGGGTTGTTCCGGCACACTCTTTCAAATTTGGTGCAGAGCTTCAGGAAAAACAGGCATGTAAAAACCCTATTCTCTTAAGAATTGAAAAGAATGCAGGACACGGCGCCGGAAGATCTACAGATCAGGTGATCAGTGAAAATGCAGATCTTATATCATTTGCATTGTTTGAGATGGGAATAAAGAAATAATTTTAAAAAAGTAAAATATTTAAACAAACGGTCGATTTTATTTAAAATTGACTGTTTTTTTTATGTTGTTATGTTTATAATTCTTATTTTTAAGGCGGATATTTAAAGTTTATTAATTCTAAACTAATTAGGTAATTATGAAAAAAAGAATTTTACTGGTTTGTGCATTGGCTGCTGGGCTATCCAGCCTTAATGCGCAGAGGTGGGAACCTGCCTCACAAAGAACATCAGAGATCAGAAAAGAAGTCGAAGTTCAGTATGCTTACAGATTTGATTTACAGTCTCTTAGGAATATTCTAAAAGACGCTGTAGAAACAGGGAAAGGAGCTCAGGCTGTGATCGTATCTCTGCCTACAGCAGAAGGAAAAATTGAAAAATTTGCTGTTTATAGTGATCCTGTGATGGAAAAATCCATGGCAGACAGATATCAGCTGGGATCTTATGTAGGAGTAGGGGTTGATGATCCTGGCAAATATGTAAGATTCAGTACTGCACCTACCGAAATGCAGTCGATGATTATCAAAGACGGGAAATTTCAGTTTATAGAGCCTATTACTGCTGATAAGCAGGTGTATGGTGTTTTCTATAAAACAAAAAGAACAGAGGCAGATCATGGTTTTGAATGTACTACCGAAGAGAAAAATTTCAAAGATATTAAATCATTAGAAGCCTTCGGAAAAAAAAATCTTTCTAATGTAGGAATTACAAGCAGACCGGCAAGTACGAAATTCAGAACTTACAGATTGGCTCTATCTACTACAGGAGAATATACAAAGAAATTTGATCCGACTGGAGGAGTAACGAATACCGTTACTCAGATGAATGCTACTATAACCCGTGTAAATGGCGTTTTTCAAAAAGATTTTGCAATTAAACTGATTATTCAGGATCTTCCTAACATTATATATACAGACCCTGCAACAGACCCTTATACTGGAAACTTAAACTTACAGCTTCAGCAAACCTTAACAGCTCAAGTAGGGAATGCGAATTATGATATGGGGCATGTATTCAATGCTGCCGGTGGTAACGGAAATGCCGGATCTATCGGATCTACATGTGTAGATCCTGCTACAGCTACTTCATTAGCAAAAGGATCTGCGTTTACACAGAATACCAATCCAACAGGAGATCTTTTTGATATTGATTATGTTGCGCATGAAATGGGACACCAGCTTGGAGGAAACCATACCTTTTCACATGCTACGGAAGGCTCTGGTGTAAATGTTGAGCCGGGTGGAGGAACAACAATTATGGGATATGCCGGAATTACTCAGGACAATGTACAGGCTAATTCGGATGCTTATTTCCATTATTCTTCAATTAATCAGATTCTAAATAGCTTAGACGCCAAGACTACTTGTGGAACATCTGAAAATATTACAAATAATACAGCACCTACTATTGCAGCCCTTACAGCATACACTATTCCAAAGGGTACTCCTTATTACCTGGATGCATCTGCTACCGATGCTGAAGGTGATGCAATAAAATATACCTGGGAGCAATATGACAGTGTCAATAATCTTGCTTCTATTTCCGGAGACAGTGGTTGGGGATACAATGCACAAGGCTCGATTGCAAGATCTTTCTTCGGAACAGCAAGCGGAAGAAGATATTTCCCGAGTTTACCACTTGTAATGGCTGGAAAACTTACTAATAAAGCTACCTGGGAAACAGTTTCCTACATACCGAGAATACTTCACTATGCGGTAACTGCTAGAGATGAAAATGCTTTGAGACCAATGCTTGTATCTTCAGAAACAACCCTTACTGTAGGAAATGACGGACCATTTAAATTTAATGGAATTACTTCTTCGACAACCCTATATAATAATGCATCAAATACAATTACCTGGGATGTTGCCAATACCAATGCCGCACCATATAACGCAAGTAATGTAAAGATTGAGTATACTACAGACCTTGTTAATGGATCTGCATGGACAGAATTAGTGGCCTCCACTCCAAATACAGGAACCTATACAGTACAGATGCCTGCAAATCTGACAGGAGCAATCAAATTAAAAATTTCAGCTATAGGAAACGTATTCTATGCAGTATCTCCACAAGTAACTGTAGGCACAGCCCCTACATCTACTACAGCAGCTCCTACAGGAGTATCTGCTTTAGCTTCTGAAATCTTAAAAACTACAGCAAGATTGTCTTGGAATAACGTGCCTGGAGCTACTTATTCTATTAACTATAGAAAAGTAGGAGAAACAAACTGGCAGAATACAACAAGCTCTGTAAACTCTGTTTTATTAAGTAGTTTAGAGGATGAAACTAATTATGAAGCTCAGGTTGCGGCTGTTGTGAATAGTGTTCCGGGAACATTCTCAGCAAACTATGCATTTAAAACAAAAGGTTTAACTACAGGAGCAGATTATTGTCTGATGAGTACAGGGGGAAATAACCTGAATGCCCCATATTATAGCGGTCTTATTCAGCTTAACCTATCTAATCTTGCCTATTTCTCAGGTAATTTAGCCACTGCAGCAAAAACTTATCTTGATTTCAGTGATGATCCAACGAAAATAATTAATTTAACAAAAGGAACCCAGTATACAGCTTCATTTAGAAATTTAGGGCATGATTTGGGTACATACAGTGACTTCCTTGAAATCTGGATCGATTATAATAGAAATGGAATTTTTGAATCTACAGAAAAAGTAGGATCTCATTCAGCTGTCCCTGTATACAATGCAGCAAACCAGCTTAGCTTCCATGATGGAACAATTACATTTACTGTACCCGCAACTGCATATGCAGGCGATAAATCATTGAGAATGAGAGTTGCAAGTACATTCTTTAATGCAGCCACAGGACCATGTGGTGTTTCATCAGTTCCGGTACAGGGAGGAGGAGTTATTTCTACTGGAGGCTTCAGAGACTTTACTGTAAAAATTGCAGAAACCCTTGCTGTAAATGAAACAAAAGATGTAAAATCAACTGAGATTTCAATCTATCCGAACCCTGCAGATACTTTCGTAGAAGTGAAAAATCTGAAAGGAAAAGCAGATTATAAAATCTATACTGCTGACGGAAGATTAGCTCAGGAAGGTCAGATTGACGGACAAAGAATTAATGTTGCTTCATTAATCAAAGGGATGTATGTGATCACAATAAAAGATGACAAAAATACTTACAATACGAAGCTTATCAAAAAATAAGCACACTATTTATAAATAAGAATGGCCGGACAAATGTCTGGCCTTTTTCTTTTGCTAAAATCAAGAAAAACAGAATGTTAACAGAAGTTTCATGTTTCGTTCAAAAAAATTAACTTTACGGGGACAAAAATAATTGGAATGCGAAAGACAATTTCTGTGAAAAACCCGGATTTTAGTGTATCACCTCAGGAAAGAGAGATTTACAATTTTGAAAAAGACGGCCTTGAACTCAAATCATCCTATGAAAAAAAAGATGTAAAAGATGAATCATTAACGCAGACTTCACCAGGAATTGCTCCCTATCTGAGAGGGCCGTATTCCACCATGTATGTTCAGAAGCCATGGACGATTCGTCAGTATGCCGGGTTTTCCACAGCTGAAGAATCCAATGCTTTTTACAGAAGAAACCTTGCAGCCGGCCAGAAAGGGCTTTCCGTAGCATTTGACCTGGCCACACACAGGGGATATGATTCTGACCATTCAAGGGTGGTGGGAGACGTAGGAAAAGCAGGTGTTGCCATCGACTCTGTAGAAGACATGAAGATTCTTTTCAATGAGATTCCACTGGATCAGATTTCAGTATCCATGACCATGAACGGAGCGGTACTTCCAATTTTGTCTTTCTACATCGTAGCGGCAGAGGAGCAGGGAGTAAAACAGGAGCTGCTTTCAGGAACCATTCAGAATGATATTTTGAAAGAATTCATGGTGAGAAATACGTACATCTATCCGCCGGCACCTTCTATGAAGATCATCGCAGATATTTTTGAATATACCTCGCAAAACATTCCGAAATTCAACTCAATTTCTATTTCCGGATACCATATGCAGGAAGCTGGTGCTACACCCGTACTTGAAATGGCGTACACACTGGCAGACGGCCTTGAATACGTAAGAACAGGAATCAAAGCAGGAATGAATGTAGACGATTTTGCCCCAAGATTATCTTTCTTCTGGGCAATCGGAATGAATCATTTCATGGAAATTGCTAAAATGCGTGCTGCAAGATATATCTGGGCAACCCTTTTAAAACAGTTTAATCCTCAGAACCCGAAATCTCTGGCATTAAGAACCCACTCTCAGACTTCCGGCTGGTCTCTGACAGAGCAGGAACCCTTCAATAATATTACAAGAACAGCTATTGAAGCGTTGTCTTCGGCTTTAGGAGGAACACAGTCTCTCCACACCAATGCACTGGATGAAGCCATTGCACTTCCCACCGATTATTCAGCAAAAATTGCAAGAAATACGCAGATCATTCTTCAGCAGGAAAGCGGAATATGTGATGTGGTAGATCCGATGGGAGGTAGTAACCTGGTGGAAAGCCTTACTCAGCAAATGATTGAAGAAGCGATGAGGTACATTGATGAGGTAGAACAGGAAGGAGGAATGACCAAAGCTATCGAAGCCGGAATTCCAAAAATGAGAATTGAAGAAGCTGCCGCTAAAAAACAGGCTAAGATTGATAGCGGAGAAGAATTCATTATCGGAGTGAATTCATTCAAATCCTCATTGAAACAGGAGCAGATAGAAATCTTAGATATTGATAATACAGAAGTTCGCAGAAAGCAGATCGAAAGACTGAATACCATCAAAGCAGAACGAAATACAGAAGCAGTGGAACAAATCCTTAATGACATCCGTGAAAGCGCAAAAACAGGAAAAGGAAACCTTCTGGCATTATGTATTGAAGCCGCAAGAAGAAGAGTTACCCTTGGCGAAATGAGTGATGCCATGGAAGAATCTTTCGGAAGATATAAAGCAAATATTAAAACAATCTCTGGTGTATACGCAATGAATGCCGGTAAAAATGAATACTTTGAAAAAGCCCTTACCCTGACTCAGAAATTTGAAGAAGAAGAAGGACGACGTCCAAGACTAATGGTAGCCAAAATGGGACAGGATGGCCACGACAGAGGTGCAAAAGTAGTGGCAACCGCATTTGCCGATATGGGATTTGATGTGGATGTGGCTCCCTTATTCCAGACCCCGGAAGAAGTTGCTAAACAGGCTGTGGAGAATGATATTCACATTTTAGGAGTTTCCTCATTGGCAGCAGGACACAAAACACTGGTTCCGCAGGTGGTGGAAGAGTTATCCAAGCTGGGAGCAGATGATATTACCATCGTTGTAGGTGGAGTAATTCCACAACAGGATTATGAATTCTTGTATGCCAACGGTGCCGATTTTATTTTCGGGCCCGGAACCAACCTGCCGAAATGTGCCGTAGAAATTCTGGAAAAATTCCTAAATTAATTATTTGTAGAGAATAACTTGCATGGCTTTTGTATAGTTTAATGAAAAAATTTCATTATGGCTTATACAGTAGTTTCAGTATTTCCGGTGACTGTAGATACAGAGGGAATTAAAAAAGGATTAAAAGAAAAAGGCTTTGACGAAGCAAACATCATTATTTCAAAGTCCAGAGTAGAAAGTGGTATGTCTGTTGATCAGTATCAGGAAGATAAACAGACACAGGATTTTTTTGACTATGTTTTTGCTTACGATGCAGAAATGTTGGACGCTTACCGTAAACACAGTGTAGGCAGAAGCAATGTTATTGTTTATACCGATAATCTTGAACAGGCAAAAGCAGCCAAAGAAGTATTAAATGAATATGGAGCTCTTGAAGTCTACCGAAAACCTTCAGAAAAAAGAGACAGCATTCCGGAGGGTATGACTGAGGATGAATATAATGGTATCATTGCCAAAGCAAGACATAATCTTTACTTTCTCGGATCAGAAAGAGTCTATCATTCCAATCAGGTGAAAGGAATGGATGACGAAATGGATAGTCTGGGTTCAAAAGATTAATTTCACAATAAATAAAAGACTGGTTAAAGAAATAACCAGTCTTTTTATTAAAAAATATTTTGATTCTCAGAAAAATGTCTATATTTGCACCTGAAAATCAAGTTTAACCAATAAAAAACGACGAAGCAATGTTCAGAACTAAACAGAATTCTACAGTTGGATTGCCACTTATGGTGGTAAGGCTTCGCGGTTTGGTACATTCTTAGAATAACAGTACAATGAAATATCAAAACCCGAAGTCGTAGAGATTTCGGGTTTTTTATTGCGCAATATTTCAAACTTCAAGTTTCCCCGAAATCTTTTTTAGTGTCATTAAAGGCAAAATAAGATGAGAAATATTCCTCAGAACTATTTCGTCTATTATTAATCCATTCAACTAGTATTTTAGTTGATTAAAAGCTGTGTGAGATAAAAATTAAGATCTCACACAAGGCTTCTGTTAACAATGGAAAATGATAATCTTCTGTTCTCCCGCCTGAGAAGTGTGAGAAGCAGAAAAAGAGCAATTAGAAAAGATGTAGAAAAGCAGATAAGAAAAAAATATCGACGTAGTGAAGAACTTTGGGAAATCAGACGAAATACCCCATGGATTCTTTTGGATAAACCTTATCAAAGAGGATTTGTAAGATTCTTTGTGGTAAGAGAAGATGTCATGAGATCCAAAGACGGAGAATTCTTTGAAGGAATACTGAAGAAAATTAATACCTACATGTATTCGGAAAGCCGCCGGTTTTTAAAAAAGAAAAGAAAATTCGGGCGGAGAATATATGTAGAGAGAGTACAGAAACTTCAGCATATTTCTTCATATTCCTGGAATGACCCGAAGCTGGGACTTACAGCAAGAGAAAGACAGTATTTTTTGAAACAGGAAGAATACTGCCCGGCCCGGAAGTCTTATGTTCCTTACTACGAATTTATTGAACCATGGAGGTTTACACTGCGTACAAGACCTAATATGATCACCCATTATAAACCTGTAAACTTTGAATTGGAAAAAGAGTGTGCAGAACTGGACGATTATTTAGGGCAGCATAAAATTGTAGGAATTATCAACAAAACAATGTATGGTAAGTCATCTTCATGGAAAAGCAAAAGAGAAGATATTCCACTTATTAAAAGCAGGAAATTTGCTACCTGCAAAATGTCTGCAACAGAGATTGCGGAAAGCTTACAGGACTTATAAGTCCTACTGTTATTTAAAACAAAAACAATGGGAAATTTAAAACTAAAAGGAAAAGATATATTAAAACTGGGCTATCCAAATAATCAAAGCATAAACGTAGCATTGGAAGTCATGAAAAGAAATTTTGCAACGAAGAATATTCACCACGTAAAATCTCTTTTAAAGGAAATCCTGCTGAACCCGGAAGAATTTGAAAAAGATCTCACCTTCGGACAGATTGCAGAAACCCTGCTTTCATCCAAAAAAACTGAAAAGCGGATGCTGAATTCCCAGCGGGCTTCATTTCAGATTTTTGGTACTAACATTTCAGAGGAGGCAAAAAATCAGCTATACACTGCCTTGAAGCTGCCAATTTCAACTCAGGGAGCATTAATGCCAGATGCCCACAGTGGTTACGGCCTTCCTATCGGTGGAGTTCTGGCGGTGGAAAATGCAGTAATCCCTTATGGAGTAGGAATGGATATTGGCTGCAGAATGAGCCTCAGTATTCTGGATACGCCCGTTTCATATCTTGAAGGAGCGAGAGATAAGTATGAAAAAGCGCTTGCTGAACATACAAAGTTCGGAATGTATGAGACCCATAAATCTCACATAGACCACGAGATTTTCGACAGAGATACATTCGATATGATCCCGATCTTAAGAAGATTAAAGGGTAAAGCCATCAAACAGATGGGATCCTCAGGCGGGGGAAATCATTTTGTAGAATTCGGGGAAGTGGAAATCACCGAAGAAGATGAACAGATTGGCCTGCCTAAAGGAAAATATCTGGGAATACTTTCTCACAGCGGTTCAAGAGGTCTTGGAGCTGAGATAGCCCAGTATTACTCAAGAGTGGCAACAGAACAGTGTCCATTACCAAAAGAAGCACAAAACTTCGCATGGCTGGACCTCAGTACACACCTGGGACTGGAATACTGGACGGCAATGAACCTTGCCGGAGATTATGCTTCAGCCTGCCACGACGATATTCACAGAAGGCTGGTAAAAGCGGTCGGTGGAAGAGTAAAAGCCAGAATTGAAAACCATCACAACTTCGCGTGGAAAGAAATCCATAACGGAAAAGAAGTGATTGTTCACCGGAAAGGAGCCACTCCTGCCAATGAGAATGAATTGGGAATGATTCCCGGATCCATGACGGCGAAAGGATTTATCGTTCGCGGAAAAGGAAACCCGGAATCCCTGAACTCTGCATCTCATGGAGCCGGAAGAGCGCACTCAAGAGGGGAATGCAGAAGCCTTTTCACCCAGCATGATATCAAAAAAGAACTGAAGCTGAAAAATGTCACACTGATGGGTGGAAATGCAGAGGAAGCACCAATGGCCTACAAAGACATCAATGAAGTGATGAATGCACAAAGTGAGCTGGTAGACATCCTGGGAACATTCCAGCCACGAATTGTGAGAATGGACAGGTAATTAATCTAATACTTTACAACCTTACAGGTTTCAAAAACCTGTAAGGTTTAGTAAAATGTAACAAAAAAATGGAAAAATTAATACAGATCACTTCAGGAAGAGGTCCTTTGGAATGCCAGTGGGTGGTAGCCAAGGTTCTGAAGAGCTTTCTTGAAGAGGCAAAACATAATACAATAGAGTATGAAATCATTCATCGTGAAAACGGTGATGAAAATCTGACCTTAAAATCAGTGACTGTACTTTTAAAAGGAAAAGATGTAAACCCGTTTCTGAAAAGCTGGCTGGGAAGCATTTGCTGGATTGGAAAAAGTACCTTCAGGAAGCTGCATAAAAGAAGCAACTGGTTTATCGGAATTTTTGAATTGGAAAATGTTAAAATGATTGATTTCAATGAAAAAGATATCAGATTTCAGACTGCGAGGAGTCAGGGAAGCGGAGGGCAAAATGTAAATAAAGTGAATACTGCTGTACGCGCCACTCATATTCCCACGAAAGAAACTGTTTTTGTGCAGGATTCCCGCTCACAACTTGAAAATAAAAAGTTATCGGTTATCAGATTAAAAGAAAAGGTAATGGCGGTTTATATTCAACAGTTGGAAAGAAAGCTGAAAGAAACCTGGTCTATGCAGATCCAGGTGGAACGTGGAAATCCGGTTCGTACATTTTCAGGAACAGATTTTAAAAAGAATTATGAAGACAGGACATTCAAAAAACAAAGGAATGCCTTGAAAAATGAACTTAAAAACTACAATAATGACCTTAACTAAAAGCAAATATTATTTTGAAGCGTTAGACTACTTTCCATTCAATCTTTCTGAATGCATGGATGCACTGAACTACGCGTTATCTTATGAACCTGAAGATGCAGACAGCCTTTGTCTGATGGGAAGAGTATATTCTGAAGAATTAAAGGATTATGAAACAGCAAAGAAGTACTTTAATGAAGCCATGCAAAGTAATATCGGGAATATCAATACTCCCCAATATTATATTGAATGTCTTTTGAATAATGAAGATTATGAAGAAGCAGAAAAGCTGATTGACTTTGCTCTGAATTTAAAAGGTATTGACAAATCGGAAATTCTGAACTGCCAGTCTTTTCTTCATGAAAGAAACTTTGAGTACAAACAGGCTTTAGGTGTCCTGAAAGAAGCTAAAAAATTTGCTTACAGCAGAGCAGCACTTGAAATACTTGAAGATAGAGAAAAGATGATTGAAGGTAAAATGCCCCGCTACAAGGATCAAAAAGAAGGAGGAGACTAAATAAATCTCCTTTATTTGATAAAAATAGCTGATTATGCATGCATTAATTCAAAAATCACCGCCTTCAAAAGTTAAAATTGTAAAACAAAAACTTAAAAAAAATAAATAATATGATTAAAAAAAATCAGAAATATCGAAATATCGGTGTTTTTTGTGATTTTATTTTTTTTATAAGTTGTTAGCAGGTAGTGTTTTATATATTTATCTACCTAAAAAACAAATATGAATAAAAATTTTTTTCTAGTACCGTTTTCGGTGGCAGCATTTTTTGCTTCCGAAAATGTTTGTGGCCAAAATTCTTCGGAACTTATTCAGGAGTATTATCACAATAACGGGCAGATAGCACAAAAGAGTAAAAGTGATGCATCAGGAATTATTATTCTGAACGAAGATCTTTCCAAAAGTCTTGGAGCCAGAATTGTAGATGTGCAGCAAACCTATAATGGGCTTAGAGTCTATAACGCTATGGGAAAAGTAGTTATCAGGGAAAATAAAATTATTTCTGAGAAAAATGAATTTAAGAGGAATATTGTTGTTGATAGCTATAAAAATATCACTGCAAAATTTTCAGATGATCTTATCAAAAGTAAGCTGGGGCTGAAAGATATTTCTGAAATAAATTACTCTGATGATGTCTACTTCGAGAATAATAAGGTATACAAACTTGCAAAAGAATTATTTGTTTCTGACAAGAATTCTTCCGATGTATGGCATGTAATAGCTGACGCAAATACAGGTGAAATACTCACTAAAGATAATATGACAGTGAGTTGTCGTTTTGAGGGTGCTGAGTATGAAGATAATAGTTCTGAAGAACCGGCAATGTCTCACCTGGCATATATGGCACCCGCTGAAAGAAAGGAATATATAAAAATACCCGGAAAGCAGGTTCCGGATAATGCATCTTATAACGTGTTTCCGTTACCGGTAGAGGCTCCTACATTTGGAGCCCGCTCTATAATCAGTAACCCATGGGATCTTACAGCATCTCCCGAAGGCTGGCATTCTGACGGAACCAACAGCTATACCATAACACGGGGAAATAATGTTTACGCATATTCTGATCAGAATGATACCAATACAGCGGGATACTCTCCGGACGGCGGAAGCTCACGTATTTTTGATTTTCCTTTTGCTGACGGAAGATATGATAATCCCTTCACCTATAAAGATGCTGCTATCACCAATTTATTTTATATGAATAATAAAATGCATGATCTGTTTTATAAATTCGGATTTACAGAATCTGCCAGAAACTTCCAGACCAATAATTTTGGAAATGGCGGTATGGGAGGAGATGCTGTTAATGCAGAAGCTTTTGACGGAAGCGGTCTTAACAATGCCAATTTTAGCCCTGGCTATGAAAAAATTGTCAACGGACAGCCACAGGTGAAGGCAGGTAGAATGCAGATGTATCTATATGACAGGCTGCAAACAGCAGATGACCCCGTAGTAAGGTATCAGTACAATTCTCCTGCTTCTGTTGCGAGCAGACCTAAAGTAATGACAGCCGGAGCATCGTTTGGCCCTTTGTATCAAGCTCCCGTAACAGGAGATCTTGCTATTCCGGTACCTGCTGATGCCTGTACTGCACCGGCCGCCGGAAGCCTGACCAATAAAATTGCAGTCATCACAGCTGCTAATTGTGAATATAGTCTTAAAGCCCTCAACGCACAGAACGCAGGAGCTCTGGGTGTCATTATGTATAAACCTTCTTCCGATATACCAAATTCATTGGCGGCAGGTACTTATGGAGGACAGGTCACCATTCCTACTATCAGTATAGGAAAAACAGAAGGTTTATACTTGACCGGGCAGTTGAACAACGGAAATACAATTAATGTAACTCTTAATTTTGATTATAGTGGTTTCAAGAATGCATGTTTTGATAATGGCACTATGGCCCATGAGTATGGACATGGAATATCCAACCGAATGACCGCGCAGGGATACAGTTGTCTCTCATCTACCAACAGCACAGAGCAGATGGGTGAAGGCTGGTCTGATTTCTTTGGGCTTATGGTGACTGCCAGACCCGGAGACACTTCAGCTGTTCCCAGAGGACATTCAACTTACACGAAAAACGAGCCTATAACAGGAAATGGCAACAGATTAGCGAAATATTCTCCTGATTTTAGTATTAATAATTATACTTACGGAAAAACAAATACAAATACAGAAGTCCATCAGATAGGGTTTATATGGGCAACAATGCTTTGGGACCTGGCCTGGAAGTATATCGAAAAATATGGATACAATAATGATCTACTGGCCAGCAATACTTCCGGAAATGCAAAGGTTCTTCAGATTGTCATTGATGGGCTTAAACTGCAGCCGTGCAGCCCCACTTTTATTGATGGAAGGGATGCTATTCTGCAGGCTGATGTAATAGGAAATGGAGGGAATGATAAATGCCTGATCTGGAATGTATTTGCAAGAAGAGGACTTGGGGTGAATGCATCCGCAGGCTCCAAAACGGTTGCTAATGATCAGGTAGAAGACTTTACGATACCCGCTGAATGCAGCACAGCTTTGGGGACTCAGGAAATTAAAAAAACAGGATCCAGGTTTATTGTATTCCCAAATCCTGCTTATGATGAATTTTTCGTAGGAAATATAGAGCAATCCCTTAAAGAAGTTAAAATTACGATGTTTGATATGTCTGGTAAATTAGTATTGACGGACTCCAGAGAATCAGGGTCGAAGAAAGCTGTCTCTGTAAAAGGGCTACAAAAAGGAGTTTATATGGTTCATATCAGCCAGGGGAATCAGTCTCAGGTTGAAAAACTTATCGTAAGATAGCAGCAGGTACCAATTGGGTGAATAAAAAATAAGCTTTCCTTAGAAAGCTTATTTTTTATTCGCAGAAATCAGATAATCATACACCATTTGATGCTGGTCATCAGTAAGCTTAGCCTTTGGAGCCATTCTGCTTAAAGTGTTGATCCACCCTTTGTCGTCATGTTTTGTTGGTTCCGGCAATTTATGGCATTTTGCACAGGAATTTTCAAAAATGGTCTTTCCCTGCGCCAGCTGCTCAGATGAGGTGTACTTTGGCCCTGTTACAGCCACACTTTTTGGTCCGCAGGATACCAGAAATGCAGATGCCGCGATACCTGTTAAAATGAATTTTTTCATATCTATTTTTGTTTGATGAATTACTTCTGTACAGAAACAATATAATCATAAACCCATTGGTGCTGCTCATCCGTCAGTTTTGCTTTGGGAGCCATAGAATTCATGATTCCTACCCATTGTACAGGTGTATGTGAAGCAGGATCCGGCAATTTATGACATCTTCCACAGGAATTTTCAAAAATAGTTTTCCCTTGGGCAATCTGTTCTGCAGTAGACGTTGAAGTTCCTGCAGCAGCAGTAGAGGTAGCAGCTTTCGGCGTACAGGAAACCAGTAGAATACCGGTAAACGAAGCCGCAGCGATGAGTTTTTTCATGTTTCTTTTTTTGAGATATAACAAATGTAATAAATTCCTTAAGCCTTTGATACAGGGTGTTCTAGTTTTAATTTAGAAGAAATAAAAATTGAATTCATACAAGACGGAAAATTATAAATGAAGATAATTGATGTCTTTTAACTCATCATTATGGAGCGGCTATTGACCATTCCCATTTTAATTATTAATTTTGAATCAATGAAATTTTCTACAGAAGAGTTAATAGAGGGAATACAATCAGGAAACAAACGCCTGATTGCAAAAGCTATTACATTGGTTGAAAGCAAAAAAGCAGAACACAGAGTACAGGCAGAAGAACTTTTAAAGAAAATTATGCCTCTTACCGGAAACTCTGTGAGAGTAGGAGTAACGGGAGTTCCCGGAGCCGGCAAATCTACTTTTATAGAAAACTTCGGACGCCTTGTTATTACCCAGGGAAAAAAGGTTGCCGTTTTGGCTATTGATCCCAGCTCGGCAATTAACAAAGGAAGTATTTTAGGGGATAAAACCAGAATGGAAGAACTGGCCAAAGAAGAAAATGCCTTTATACGCCCTTCCCCAAGCTCCGGGTTTCTCGGAGGAGTAGCCAATACCACTTTTGAAATCATGATGATCTGCGAGGCTGCAGGATACGATTATATTTTAATAGAAACCGTTGGAGTAGGACAGTCAGAAGTACTGGTTGCTGATATTACCGATGTTTTCTTATTCCTTAAAATCATTGGTGGCGGAGATGAACTTCAGGGCATAAAAAGAGGAATCATGGAAATGGTGGATGTTATTTTTATCAATAAAGTGGATCAGGATAACCTTCAGAAAGCTAAAAATACAAGACTGGAATTAAAAAGAGCTCTGGACTTTATTCCTCCTAAAGAAAAAGGCTGGAAGATCCCTGTGCTATTAGGCTCTGCTCTTCATAACGAAGGACTGCAGGATGTCTACGATAAAATATTTGAATTTATTGATCTCAAAAAGAAAAGCGGCCGTTTTGAAGAAATCCGTGTTCAGCAGGCTGAAAAGCGATTCGAATATTGGGTCCAGGAATATATTTTATCCCTGATGAAAAAAAGCAATTCGGTAGAGGAAGCTTATCATATGCACAAAAAAAATGCTTCAGCCATGGTTTCCAATCCAAGTACTGAAGCAAAATTATTTGTTGAAAAATTTTTATCTGATCAAAAAAGGGATTAAAGGATTAAAGCTTCTCTTTTTCCTGTTTTACTTCAGTTTTTGAAATATATCCGTCATAAGTAATGGGCTGCCTGTCGCTGCTTCTCATCGATACGAAGGCTTTACCATTTTTAAAAATTTCTATATTCACTTCATCTACATTTCTTGCATCTTTAGGCTTGAATTTTAAAGTCCAGGTTCCCTTTTTATTCTGAGTTTTAGTTACCGTAAAATCTTTTGAGGTAAATCTGTAGCTGTTATCACTTGTACTTCCGTAAGTTGGATTGAAAAGCCTTCCAAAATAAGGCAGTACCACATCCAGTGTATTTTTACTTACATCAATGGTATAATCTCCATTCAGATTAAGCATTCTCGTTGCAGTAGCATTGGGCATAGAGTTCATGACATTGATAACATCATAATTGGTAGGATTGGCTCGTTGTGCATAGAAGGTAAACTCCTGGGAATTTACTAAAGTATCCACTGTTTTCGAATCTAATGAACCTTGTGATGCACAGCTCTGAAATAAGAACAGGAATCCAAAAATCATCAGTAAAGAAATATACTTTTTCATAATGAGATAATTATTAATTTTAAACAGCAAAATGTATGCAAATATTTTCTTTAAGAAATATTTTGGAATAAAAATTGTTAAGGTTGAATTATTAACACTCAAACTATGAAAGTTACACATCTATTAGGAATGGGAGCTATTGCTCTGTCGGCTGTTGCCTGTACTACAAATCCGATTACAGGAAGATCTTCTTTACAACTGGCCAACAATTCGGAAATTTTAACAATGTCTTCACAGGAATATAGAACGACATTGTCTAAAGGTAAAGTGATTACCGGTACGGCAGATGCAAAGAGAGTGGTAAATGTAGGAAACAGAATCAAAAATGCAGCAGAAAGATATTATCAGAGTATTGGAAGATCAGCGGATCTTGCCAACTATAGCTGGGAGTTTAATCTATTGCAGAGCAACGAGCTGAACGCATGGTGTATGCCTGGCGGTAAAGTAGCAGTTTATACCGGAATATTGCCGGTAACAAAAGACGATAACGGACTTGCCGTTGTAATGGGACATGAAGTTTCCCACGCATTGGCAGGCCACGGAAACGAAAGGATTTCTCAGGCAATGGTAGCCCAGTACGGAGGTGCAATCCTGGGAGGAACCATCTCCAATGCGCAATGGGCCAGTGTTTTCCAGAAGGTATATCCTATCGGATCGCAAGTGGCTTTACTGAAATACGGAAGAGGGCAGGAATCTGAGGCAGATGAAATGGGACTTTATCTGATGTCTATGGCCGGATATGACCCAAGAGCAGCCATTCCTTTCTGGAACAGAATGGAAGCAGCTTCTTCGGGAGCAAGGCAGCCTGAATTCTTATCTACCCACCCAAGCCCGGAAACAAGAATTTCAGATATCAATAAAGATCTTCCGAAAGCTTTAGAATATTATAAGGCTGCGGGAGGAAAATTATAATGAAAATTTTAATCTTGAGTAAAGCCTTATTAAATTTTTAGTAAATTTGGTAAGGCTTTTTTTATAAACACCTAAACACAATATTATGAAGAGTTTATCAATTACCGGACTTATACTTTTAGCAGTTTCTGCATTACTTTTCTATCTGACAACCGATTTTGCCGTAGAACAAATAAAAATTTCCCACATTATGGGAATAATGGCAGGAATAGGTATAGGACTTATCATTGGAGGAATGGTAGGATATGTAAGTAAAGGAAGCGCTATCAAAGCGGAACAGAAAAGAAAAGAATTCAAACAGCTGCAGAAAGACAAAGAAGAGCTTGAAAAACAAGCGGCAGAAATTGCAAAACGCCAGGCTGAGCTTGAAGCACAAAATAAAAACCCTCAAATTTAAATTTGAGGGTTTAAAGTTGTTATTTTCGATATTAAATTAGAATTTATATCCTAAACCTACCATAAACAGATTAGGCCTGTTATCATATCTGATTTCCGTACCGGAAACTCTGTTGATGAAATTTCTTTCGTCTTTACTGAAAGCACCTTCATATCTTGCATTTACAATAAGTTTTTTGATTTCAAGCTGTGCACCAAACTGGTATCCTACAGTAAAATCATTTTTAGCATTTTCTTTGAAATCGTTGTAAGTATTGTCTTTATTTAAGTTAAAACTTCCTACAGGTCCTACAAAAACGCCCAGCATATTCCCTAAAAGGTTATATCCTAAAAGAACCGGAACATCGATACGGTTGCTTTTTACATCAAAAGTAGTGTTCTCTGTTGTAAACTCATTTTTGAAGTGAGTGTAATAGATTTCAGGCATCACAAACAATGAAGTAGGAAGACCTACTTTTAATGAAAGCCCAACGTTGAAACCTACATTATTTTTACCTGTTCCTTCAATTGCATCATTCACTGTTCCTTTGATATTGGACCATGAAGGAGAGCCTGTCGGAAAAATTAAGTTGGCTTTACCTGCCAGTGAAATCTGTGCAGATGCCCACATTGAAAACCCTAATAACGCTATACTAAGTACCTTTTTCATTATCGTCTATTTTTGTATTTGTCGTTTCAATCGTTTTATTATTCTCAAGTAAATATTCTCTCAGCTCTTTAAACAGTTCTGAAGAATAAACGAAGTCAATCAGGTTTTTATTGCCTGCAGTAATCAGAATGTCTTTGTTGCCTTCCCATTCTTTGATTCCCAGTCTTAGGTATACAATTTTCTCGCCAATCGTCATTACAGAGTTCATATCGTGGGTATTGACAATGGTTGTGGTATTGTATTCCTTTGTGATCTCGTAAAGAAGATCATCTATTACTTTTGATGTATAGGGATCAAGTCCCGAATTGGGTTCATCACAGAACAAATATTTGGGATTGTTTACAATTGCTCTCGCAATAGCAACCCTTTTCTGCATTCCCCCTGAAATTTCAGAAGGATATTTCTTTTCAGCTTTATCAAGGTGTACTCTTCCTATTACTTCAAAAACCCTTTTCTTTTTTTCTCTGTAGGTAAGATTGGTAAACATGTCAAGAGGAAACATAATGTTTTCTTCAACAGTTAAAGAGTCAAATAATGCGCTTCCCTGAAAGACGGTCCCGATTTCTGAACGGAGATGCTGTTTTTCATCTCTGGTCATCGTATTGATATCTTTTCCATCAAACAGAATTTCTCCTGATGAAGGCATATATACATTCAGTAAACTTTTTAAAAACACAGTTTTTCCTGAACCACTCTGTCCAATAATCAGGTTTACCTTTCCTTTATCAAATGAAGTTGAAATTCCCTTCAATACTTCAACATCTCCAAAACTTTTCTTAAGATCTTTTACCTCAATCATCAGCTTAATATTAATTGGGTTAAAATTAATTCGGAAATGATAATGAATACCATTGTCCATACTACCGCCTGTGTACTGGCTCTACCTACTTCCAATGATCCTCCTTTTACGTTATATCCGAAATAAGAAGGTACTGTGGCAATGATGAAGGCAAAAACAGTTGTTTTGATAAATGCATAATAGATAAACAGATTGGGCATATACATTTGGATTCCCACTATATAATCGTTCTCGGTCCAGTTTCCGGTCAGAATTCCGGCAATATATCCTCCGCCGATACCAAATACTATACTGATAGCAATAAGAAGAGGGTTAAAGAGAACACAGGCAACAATTTTAGGGAAAATCAGAAAATTCGGAGAGTTTACTCCCATGATATCCAGAGCATCAATCTGTTCGGAAACCCTCATTGTTCCAATACTGGATGCAATATAAGACCCTACTTTACCCGCAAGAATCAGACTGATAATGGTTGGCGAAAATTCCAGAACCAATACAGCCTTTGTAGCGTATCCTACAAATGAAGTAGGAATAGGAAAAGAAGAAGCATCAAAGTTGTTGAACATCTGAATAGCAACTACAGCCCCCACGAAAATAGAAGTGAAGACTACAAGCCCGAAAGAATTTACTCCCAAATCATTAATTTCTCTCATGAACAGCTTCCAGAAAACCCTCATTTTCTGAGGTTTCTGCAGGGATTTTCCCAAGAGGATTATATATTCCCCTATTGCTGTGAAAAACTTTTTTAACATACTGCTAAATTAGACTTTTTTATTTAATTGGGCTACAGTCAAGAATAAGACCAAAGCCTGGTTTTGTGTTAAAATTATTTCAATATAATCTTATCCCGTTCTTTATTTTGCATTTTTATCTCCTCCAATAATCAATAGAACGGTTTTTAAAATAACGACCAGATCCAGGGCAAAGCTCCAGTTTCTTACATAGAAAGCATCGGCCAGAACTCTTTTTTTCATTTCTACTTCCACATCTCCGAAGTCACCCCGCAGTCCGTTCACCTGTGCTAATCCGGTAATACCAGGACTTACCATACTTCTCAGGCTGTATCTTCCGATTTTAGGTTTGTAATAATTGTCGACAGCCAGCATGTGAGGACGCGGGCCTACCACAGACATTTCTCCTCTCAGCACATTGATGAATTGAGGAAGTTCATCAAGGCTTGTTTTTCTTAAAAATTTCCCCACTCTGGTGATCCTGGAATCATTTACTGAGGTGGTTTTGGTGGTAGATTCATCATTCACAACCATTGTTCTGAATTTAATGCAACTAAAAACCTCCTCATGAAAGCCATATCTTTTCTGAAAGAAAAAAACAGGTCCTTTGGAAGTTGTTTTGATTAAAATCGCAATGATTGGAAATACCCATGAGCATATGAAGACCAATATAATAACAGAAAAGAAAATATCAAATGTCCTTTTCATCAGGAAATTAGAATAATAATCTAACGGGTACCTGGCCTGATTAAGTACCGGCTGGGTCTGTATATATCCAAGGTCATAAAGGAAAAAATCACTTTGGGTGATACTTGGAATCAGTGAAATGTGAATCTTATGATCTTCGGCCAGTCTGAAAATTTCATTTTCCATCGCTTCGTCATAGGAGTTTTCCATAGATAAAAACAAGGTGTGGATTCCGTTCTTTTTCCAGAAATCTACCAGCTCATTGATCTTCACCCCGGTATGTTCGTACTCAAATATTCTGTATCCATAATCTTTACGGTCTGTAAAGATATTCTTCAAAATTTCTGTGGAATGGCTGTCTCCTAAAAACATGACATTCCTGTAATTGGCACCAAGAGACCGTAAATATTTGATCGCAAAATATACTAATGATTTTGCAAGAAAGATGGCAATAAAAAGGTAAAGGGAAAGCCAGTAGATATCCGAATTGAAAAACACATTTTTACTTACCTTTCCTATAAGCAGCACTCCCAGTATAAAAAACAGGAAATGGATTAAAAGCCGTTCAAGAAACAGGGTATAAGTAAGGTTTCTCGGGATATTGTATATTTTTGTCCTACCGCTAAGGAGCACCCAGAACAAAAACAACAGAATGAGAGAAAAACTATTCTGGTACCAGGTTTCTTTATTGTATTTTAAACTTTCGTTTCTGCTTATAAAAAAGAATATGAAGACAGATGCAATAACCATGAGGTCAAGCAACATAATGATTGATTTCAGGTATCTAGAGTATCGAATTCTCTGCATCTATCGGTATTATAGCGGATAAGCACGGCTAATTTACACTTTTTTACGGGATATTCAGATATTTGTGAGTCTGAACAGAAGCCTGCCACTCAGGGTTTTCCAGAATGAAATCTGTGATCTTAGGATACATGTCGTTTCTTTTGCTCCATTCACTCTGAAGATAAAGTTTACAGTTTTCGGAAACTTTTGCAGCCTGTTCCTGAGCAAAAGTAAAATCATGCTGATTGAAAATAATGACTTTAAGCTCATTGGCCTTTTGATAGATCTCTTCCTTAGGAAGTCCTGTTTTCTTAGGGGAGAGAGTAATCCAGTCCAGTTGCCCGCTCATAGGATACGCTCCTGACGTTTCGATGTGCACTGTACATCCCAATTCTTTCAGTTTGGAGGTCAGGATATCTAAATTCCACATTAAAGGTTCACCGCCGGTCAATACAATTGTTTTACAGTGTCTGGCAGCTGTTTCTGCAATTTCTTCTGCATTCATCAAAGGGTGGAGTTCCGGATCCCAGCTTTCTTTTACATCACACCAGTGACATCCAACATCACAACCTCCCAGCCTGATAAAGTATGCGGCTTTTCCGGTATGTGCTCCTTCTCCCTGTAAAGTGTAAAAATGCTCCATCACAGGGAGCATTTTACCTTCTTTTAATAAAATATCTTCTTCTTTATTCATTTTAAAATTAGTCGTTATAGACCGAAGTTTTGTAAGCAATGATGGTGTTTTTCATCAGCATCGCTCTTGTCATTGGGCCTACTCCTCCAGGTACCGGAGTGATCCAGCTTGCTTTGGCAGCACAGCTGTCAAAATCCACATCACCTGCAAGATAATATCCTTTTGGAGAGTCATTATCTACTCTTGTAATACCCACGTCAACAATTACTGCTCCTTCCTTGATCATATCTCCTTTTAAGAAATGTGGATCTCCCAAAGCGGTAATGACGATGTCTGCTTTTCTTGTATATTCTTCGATGTCTTTCGTGTATGAGTGCGTAAGGGTAACAGTAGAGTTTCCAGGGAAATCTTTTCTTCCCATCAAAATACTCATTGGTCTTCCTACAATTTTACTTCTTCCGATAATGACACAGTCTTTTCCTTTCGTTTCAATATTATATCTTTCCAATAATGTTAAAATTCCGAAAGGAGTTGCCGGCAAGAAAGTATCCATTTCAAGAGCCATTTTTCCAAAGTTTTCCGGGTGGAAACCATCCACGTCTTTTCTAGGGTCAATAGCATTGATGATTTTTTCCTGATCAATCTGATCCGGTAAAGGCAGCTGAACGATAAATCCGTCTACTGCTTTAGACTTATTAAGCTCGTCAATTTTTTCCAATAGTTCAGATTCAGAAACAGTGCTTGGAAATTTAATTAAGCTGGATTGAAATCCTACTTCCTCACAGTCTTTTACTTTAGAGTTTACATAGGCCTTGCTAGCTCCATTATTTCCTACAAGAATAGCCACCAAATGCGGAGCTCTTCTTTTGCTTGCGAGAATCTTTTCTACTTCAACCTTGATCTCTGCTTTAATTTCCTTGGATACTTTAAGTCCGTCAAGAATTTCTGCCATTTTTACTTTTTTACTTTATAGATTTACTTTTACTTTCTTTTTACTTACTATTTATTTTCTTTATAGTAATTGATCAATCCGTTGGTAGAGCTGTCATGAGAGCTTATTGCTTCATTGTTTTCAAGCTCAGGAAGGATTTTATTGGCTAATACTTTTCCTAATTCCACTCCAAACTGGTCAAAACTGAAAATATTCCAGATGACACCCTGAACGAAAATTTTGTGTTCGTAAAGGGCGATCAATTGACCTAATGAGAAAGGAGTTAATTCTTTGAATAATATGGAGTTAGTTGGGGTGTTTCCATGGAAGACTTTGAAATTGATCAGCCTGTCTATTTCTTCATCAGATTTTCCGGAATTTCTAAGCTCTTCTTCCACTTCTTCTTCCAGTTTTCCGAAGGCAAGTGCCTCAGTCTGAGCAAAAAAGTTCGCTAATAATTTATCTTGGTGATCAGAAACATGGTTCGGGCTTTTTGCATAGGCAATAAAATCTGCAGGAATCAATTCTGTTCCCTGGTGGATTAACTGATAAAATGCGTGTTGGCCGTTTGTTCCCGGTTCTCCCCAAATAATAGGCCCCGTTTCATATTCTACGAATTCACCGTTTCTGTCTACACACTTTCCGTTACTTTCCATATCTCCCTGCTGAAGATACGCAGCGAATCTGTCCAGATATTGAGAATAAGGTAAGATGGCATAAGTAGTTGCTGCATAGAAATTACGGTACCAGATTCCCAGAAGTCCCATTAAAACAGGAACATTTTCAGAGAATTCGGCAGTCTGGAAGTGCTGGTCCGTATCAAAAGCACCTCTTAAAAGCTGCTCGAAGTTTTCATATCCTACAGAAAGTACAATACTTAATCCGATTGCGCTCCAAAGAGAATATCTTCCGCCTACCCAGTCCCAGAACTCAAAAATATTTTCCTCTGCGATTCCGAACTTTTTAACTTCCTCAATATTAGTAGATAAAGCCACAAAATGCTTCGCGACATCTTCCTGTTTTCCTGCTTTCAGGAACCAATCTTTAGCTGAATTGGCATTCGTCATTGTTTCCTGAGTTGTAAAAGTCTTGGAAGCAATGATGAATAAAGTAGTTTCAGGATTTAAATCTTTTACTACTTCTGCAATATGATTTCCGTCCACGTTGGAAACAAAGTGAGCGTTTAATCTTGTTTTAAAATGCTTTAAAGCCGAACAAACCATTACAGGACCCAAATCCGATCCTCCAATCCCGATGTTGACTACATCTGTGATCTCTTTTCCACTAAAACCTTTATGTTCTCCTGAAATAATTTTCTCAGAAAAAGATTTCATATGCTCAAGAACTCTTTTAATCTGTGGCTTGATATTTTCTCCATCCACCAGAATTTCACGGTCTGAAAAATCTCTTAATGCGGTGTGAAGAACAGCTCTTCCTTCAGTTTCATTGATTTTATCTCCGGAGAACATTCTGGAAATAGCATCTTTTAACTGGCTTTCTTCTGCCAATTGTAACAGAAGATCTTTTGTTCTGGAATCAATCAGGTTTTTAGAATAATCAAAAAGATAGTTGTCCTTTTGCAGGGAAAACTCGTTAAAACGGTTCGGGTTATATTGGAAGAGAGTTCTAAGATCAAAGTCATTTCCACCGAAGTGTTCGTCAAGTGCTTTCCAGCTGTTGGTTTGTGTTGGATTTATTTTTGATAGCATATTACAGAATTTTTATCATTCAGAAGATCATGTATCGGATGAAAATGGTTAATCATCCATAATGATTTATTTCTGATCTGCAAATTTACGGAAAAATAAAACCTCAGATAAATTTGAAGAAGATAAATAACGATTTTTTAAAAAACAAAACCTCAGAACAGGCCTGAGGTTTTATAAAATGTGTCTTGTGATAAGAGTTTTCAATGCTATTCATCCATTTCGTTCAGAATATTTTCAAGTTCTTTGGCACTTCTTCCGTAGATATATTTTGTCCACACAACGATACTTGTTATGATGGCTAAAGTTCCGATGAGCACTGCAATAATTAATCCCTGCTGATGGGAAGTTGTAAGTTCTGCCAGAGATTTTCCTTGTTTTTCCATCGCATTGTAAATCACCAATCCCGCTGTTACCAGAAAATGAGGAAGTAATAAAAATCCGAAAGACTGATATCGTTCCATATTTAGCCGAAGTTCATGATATATTTTCCAAAGACTGTTTTTGGTGTTTCCTGTATAAAGTTCCGTCTGTTTGTAGAATTTATAAAATCCTAACAGATAGTAGGATGATATGACAACCATCACGGTATAAGACACATAATAAATAATATACTGTGAAGAAGGAAACTGAAACTGAAGGGGAAAAAGAGCTATGAGAATGATCGCAAGAATCTGCATAGGGAATTCTCTTTTCATGTTTTTCTGGATTTTTTCTATAGGGTGTTTGCTTTCCTTTAATTGCTTTATGGTATCAGGAATATGGACATCGCTGTCTTCTTTATTCCACTGTTCTTTTAATTGATCAAAATTCATAACCTGATTTTTTTATGATTTGCTGTATTTTTTCTTTTGTTCTGTTGAGTTTTACGCGGGCATTACCTTCACTGAGACCTAAATTGTTTCCGATTTCTTTATGTGACATCCCTTCCATAAAATAAAATATGACGGCCTTTTCCAGAGGATTCAGTTCCTGAACGGCACTGTAGAAAATTTCCAGCTGCCTGTCTTTGGTGGGATTATAATCTTCCTGCTGAACTTCAAAATGATGTGGAGCATCCGTATGGTTATTGGATCTCTGTTTTTCTTTTTTTAAATAGGTAATGGCAGTATTGATGGCAACCCGGTACATCCAGGTAGAAAACTCACTGTTCCCTTTGAAGTTCTGATAGGACTTCCAAAGCTGGATAAGAATTTCCTGCTGAAGGTCTTCCCGGTCCTCTACAGAATCTGCATAGATCCGTGAGGCTTTGTATAAGATACCTTTGTGCTGGTTGACGAGCTTTAAAAAAGCAGTTTCAGTTGGATTGCTCACAATGGTTTCATGGTTTGGTTATAATTATAAACTTGATACAGGTTTTACCGTGTAGCCTTTTGCCTGTAGAAGAGGAATAATTCCGTTTTCACCCATAAGATGAGATCCACCGACAGCAAAGAAAGAACTTTCTTTTTTCATCATGTCTGGCATTACTTTTACCCAGTTCTGATTTCTGTTGGTCAGCATGGCCTTTTCCTGCTGAGCATTCATAAATCTTTCATCCTTAAAAAGACTGTATAAAGATTGTACATTTTCATTTTTAAAAGCTTCAATCATCTGTCTGAACAATATTTGATATTCCTTGTCCATTTTCAGTTGAGCAATAATGCTTTTCAGATTATACGCTTCATTGATGGATTTCATCTGATCTTCCACTTTTTCCAGCCCTTTGATGCTTTTTTTATCTTTCATTGCTTTCTGAAGAAGTTCCATCTCGTAAAGTTTTACTTCTGTCTGAGGACATGGAATGGCTTTGGTGGAAAGCAATGCATAAAGCGCCTGCGGGCTTGAAGAATCAATACTTTTCAGATCAGTTCCATAATTGGCAAGAACAGTATTCAGCTCTTTAGCTTCTTCAGGTGAAAGCTGATCCGATATTTTTTTATCTGTTTTAAACATTTTCTGTAATGACATCATTTCAGCGGGATCTGTATAATTGATTTCCATAACAAGGCTTTCAGAACTCTCAAGAGCTTTCAGCACTTTAGGTTTGATCTCAAAATCTTTACTGCATAAGATATGAAAAGTCCCGGTAATATAAGAAGGCTTTGAAAGACCGTTTCCGGAAACCTCCCAAAGCAGGCTGTTTTCTTTGTTGCTGCTTTTATTTTGTGCATTGGATGTTATGAAATTCAATGACAATAATGCTGCAAATCCAAGTTTTATTAAATTTTTCATTGTATTAATTTTTTTGATTTTCTGTTCTTTTAAACAGTATGTAAAGCAGGCATTACAATCGTTACAGTTTTTTTTTAAAAAAAATAAAAACCTCCTGAAAACAGGAGGCTGTAAAATCTAAAATTATGATGATAACCAATTGGTTAGGATAGTTTTTTATTCCTGATTTTTTGAATACTCAGGTTTTGAAATTTTTCTTTTTCTTAAAAAATAGAGGATTGCAGCAGCAATTAATACAAGAGGCCATACATTGATAAGCCCCACAATAATCCTCTGGATCAGATAGAATCCATATACAAATCCATCTTTTGCGTCATAGATGAAATTGTATTTGTACTTATTATCAATGCTTGTGGTGTTGGTAACAGCAATTTCTGCAATACGTAACTGAGGCTCTTTGATGTAAATGTCAATCGTGCTGTATTTCAGATCATCCGTCATGTTCATGCTCGAAAGCTTTTGAAGATTTCCTTCAGACATATTCTCGTCATCCAGCGTTACTTTATCTTTATTGGTTTTGAGCTTACTGATGTTTTCTGAAGTTTTTTGATTTCTTTTCCCTTCCAGTGCAGAATACTTGATGTTGGCTGTTACATCTTCTGCATTGATAGATCTTGAATTAAGAAATAATTTATTGGTATTGATTGCCGTTAAAAGCTCTCCCAGTTTTTCCGTAGGAATACGTACCTGCATTCTGTTCTCTGTCTGGTATTTTTTTACCAGCATCGCCTCTTCATTGGAGGTGTTGTAGGTGTTTTCAGAAACAACGTTACTTTGAAGATTACTATTGGTAACAAATCCTCCAAGCTCCTGTACAGATTCTTCAATAGCAATCGTTGCATTATACACATCTTTTACTTCCATATTCACATCCGCAGTCTTGATAAACTGCTTGTCTTTTACTTTCATTTCTGCAACAGATGAAATACTATCCGAAACCACAGCAGCTGCTGAATCGGTAGTAGCATACGCTTCAAGATCTTTAGAAGAAACTTCTCCCTTTTTACACGAATAAATTCCTAGTAAAAGAGCAGCGGCTAGTGATAATTTAATGTAAGTAGTTTTCATAACGTTGATTTTTAATGTTTTTGCTTGAGTCAAAGTTCAGTCAGGATCTTTTGTAACGCTTGAAAATCAAAAGTAAAAAGCTTGTAAATAAAATTTTCACTTATAATGAATTGAAATATAGTATTTTGTAAAATAAACTTGAGCTTCAGGCATTGCTTTCGGAGCAGTTTTTGCTTATCTTTTACAAACCAAAACTACAATCTATCACTATGTCAAATACTTTTTCCAAAATCAGAAACGCAATAGGATTATTCACATCTATAGATTTTGATCAGCTGAGCGCCATTTCTCAAAAAGTGGATTTGCCAAAACTGATGCATAGTTTCTCAAAACTGGATGATAAACAGCTTTCCGGGCTTATGAAAATGCTTGATCCGGAAAAGAAAAAGAAAGAACTTCCGCCCATTGACGGAGATTTTTATGATATCTACCATACTCTTACTCCGGAACAGCGTGAAATTCAGCTGAAAGTAAGAGCATTCATGGAAAAAGAAGTAAAACCTCTGGTCAATCATTACTGGCTCAGAGATGAATTTCCTTTTGAGTTGATTCCAAAATTTCAAAAACTGGATATTTGTGGTGTTACTTATGAAGGCTATGGCTGCCCGGGAATGCCTTTCCTGATGGAAGGTGTTATTGCGATGGAAATGGCAAGAGTAGATGCTTCTATTGCCACTTTTTTCGGTGTACAATCCGGACTGGCGATGGGTTCTATTTATATCTGCGGATCGGAAGAACAGAAGCAAAAATGGCTTCCGCAGATGCAGAAATTTGAAAAAATTGGTGCCTTTGGACTTACGGAGCCCGAAGTTGGATCAGGAGCAGCAGGCGGACTTACAGTGACCTGTAAAAAAACACCTGAAGGCTGGATTCTGAATGGGCAGAAAAAATGGATCGGGAATGCTACTTTCGCTGACCTGATCATTATCTGGGCAAGAGATCTGGATAGCGGAGAAGTGAAAGGTTTTATTGTAGAAAAAGATAATCCGGGATATTCCGTAGAAAAGATCAAAGGAAAAATGGCGTTAAGAATTGTCCAGAACGGGTTGATTACCTTAAAAGACTGTCTCGTTACCGAAGAAAACCGTCTGCAGAATGCCAATTCCTTTAAAGATACCGGTAAAGTACTGAGAATGACAAGAGCTGGAGTAGCATGGATGGCCACAGGTTGTGCACGCGGAGCTTACGAAAGTGCTTTGGATTATACCCGAAAAAGAGAACAGTTTGGAAGACCTATTGCCTCATTCCAAATGATTCAGGGACATCTGGTGGAAATGTTGTCTAATCTCACTGCCATGCAGACGATGGTTTTCAGACTGTCTGAAATGCAGGATGAAGGAATTTTAAAAGATGAACATGCTTCTTTAGCCAAAGTTTTCTGTACTCTCAGAACAAGAGACATTGTTTCCAGAGCAAGAGAAGTAATGGGAGGAAACGGAATTCTGCTTGAGTACGATGTGGCCCGGTTTGTTGCCGATGCAGAAGCCATTTATTCTTACGAAGGAACAAAAGAAATCAACTCGCTCATCGTAGGACGATCGATAACAGGTTTCAGTGCTTTCGTATAGGTGACAGGTAGCAGGTAATAGGTTGTAGGTGCTGCAACCTGCAACCTATCATCTGCCGCCTTATGAAACTAAATGTTTATATTTTTCCTTGTTGTCAATAATCATCCAAAGATTGATCAGAAACATTACTCCGGCAATACCCATTCCCATAGGAGATTTATCCATTGTGAAAACATGCGTGACAATTCCTACCATGACAGGTAAAATAACAATGGCACCTAATGCTCTTGTTTTTGGGAAAATAAATAATAACCCGCCAATAACTTCTACAATGCCCACTAATGGCATCAGCCAGCTGATTTCTCCAAAAGCAGCGAAAAGTTTCATTTGTTCTGGAGTAGGTTTCTCCATGGGCATATAATTAAAAAACTTGTTTAATCCGGCATTAATAAACATAAGCCCGAAAAGCAGACATAAGATGAATTTTATCACTTTCATGATTGATGATTTTATATCAAATGTAAAATAAAAATATAATATTTTGTATTTAATTTAATATAAAATGTAAAATCAATAGTTAATTGAAGGAAATGTTGAAGGGTTGACTTATGAAGATTGCCCGGATAACCCATTATATTTTCTGTACGGAAACCTGCCCTAATCGAACGAGTCCGTTATGTCCTCTTCCATAATAAAAAAAGACTGTCTCGAAAGAGGCAGTCTTTTTATTTAAAGTTACGAGTATACCAATGAGTCCCCATTGCTTATTACTCATTACTCATATTCTAGTCCATTTCCTTCAAAGTGATATTCTTGGAAATTTTGTAGCTTTTTTTCTTCTTATGAGGTTTGGGCTCTTCTCCTAGCAATCTTCCCCAAGGTTTTAGATCGTCTACTCTTTCACAGATAATTTTTATAATCGCAATCGCTGGAATGCACAGGAACATTCCTGCAATTCCCCAAAGATGTTCTCCCAGAAGGATACCAATAAAAGAAAATAAAGCGTTGATTTTTACTTTGGAACCTACTACAAATGGAAGGACAATATTTCCGTCTACAGCGTGAATGGCAATATAGCCCAAAGCAACGTATATACATGTTGATGGAGTAGAAGTGGCGAATGCTATAAAGCAGGAAATTAACAGAGAAATAAAGATTCCCAGATAGGGAATGACGTTTAATAGCCCGGTCAAAACTCCTAAAAGAATAGCATATTTTACTCCCAGAATCGTAAGAAGGACCGAAGTAAGAACAGATACAATAATCACCTGAAGAAAAAGCCCGAAGATATACTTCTTGGTCATGATTCTAATTTCGTTTACAGCTTCCTGTACACTCGCTTTATGTCTTTCGTTGAAAACAGTAACGATAAAATTATTTAAAAGTCTTCTGTAATTTAAAATAAAGATAAAAAACAGGGTGAAAAATATAATGAAGCCGAAGCCCGTTGAAAAAATTCCGAATGTAAATCCTAAAATGACTCCCGAAGAAGACAGTAGTTTAGTTAATCCCTGGTTAATATAATCCACCTGTTCATCCACTTTCACATTAAATGTTCTGGAAACCCAATGCTGAAGGCTGTTAAAAACTGTAGTAAACTGTTCCTTGAGGTGTGGAAGATCCTTACTGAAGTCAGACAGCTGATTGGTAAAGAAATAAATAATTCCGCCTAAAATCATCAGCATAATAAATACTGAAGTCATCGTAGACATAGATCTCGGAAATCTCAACTTTTTTTCCATAAAACTGGCAGCCGGTAAAAACAGCATGGCCATGAGGAATGCCAGGAAAAACGGAGCTAAAATGCTCTGTCCCAATGCCAGAAGATAGCCAAGTCCAATAATGGAAACCACCACAAGGGTAAGCTTGACAAGGAAAGGAAGTCTAAGAAAATTCATAATCTAAAAATATGCGGTGTGGAATAAAAATAAGAAAACCCTTCCGAATTGAGAAATTTTTTATTCAACTCTCCGGGATTTTCTTCTGTTGTTGCAAATTTTATTCCAGCCGATAAAATTGTACGCTTTTTTATAAAAAGAAAACACGCTCCGGATATCAGAGCGTGTTTCTTTATTGAGAAGTTAATATGTTGTCAGTTATTTTATTCTTCAATGGCGATGTCAATGACTTCCTCCATTCTGTTGACGTAGTGTACTCTCAGATTTTTCAGATAATCTTTTTTGATTTCCTCCACATCTTTTCTGTTGGCCTCACAAAGAATAACATCTTTGATTCCTGCTCTTGTTGCTGCAAGAAGCTTTTCTTTGATTCCTCCTACAGGTAATACTTTCCCTCTTAAGGTAATTTCACCCGTCATCGCAAGGTGAGGTTTTACCTTCTTGTTTTTAAATGAGGAAACCATTGATGTCAGCATGGCAATACCGGCAGATGGCCCGTCTTTAGGTGTTGCACCTTCAGGAACGTGTACGTGGATGTTTTTCTTTTCAATATCTTCCTGAGGAATACCCAGTTCATCATGCTTAGCTTTAATATATTCCAAAGCAATAGTCGCAGATTCTTTCATTACCGTTCCCAGGTTTCCGGTCATGGTTAACGCCCCTTTACCATTGCTTAAAATACTTTCAATATAAAGGATATCTCCTCCTACACTTGTCCATGCAAGACCGGTTACCACACCCGGAACTCCGGTGATTTCAGATAAGCTTTTCGGTCTTGGAACTCCAAGAATCTCATCTACTTTTTCCACTGAGATTTTTGGATCATACTCCTTTAACAAAGCAGTCTGTAGTGCTACCCATCTTCCAATGGCTGCAATTCTTTTTTCCAGGGTTCTCACTCCGCTTTCTGAAGTGTGAGCTTCTATAATATGTTTAAGTTCAGCATTTCCAAGTTTGAATGATTTTGTATCCAGACCATTTTCCTCCTGTTGTTTCCTGATCAAATGTCTTTTGGCAATCTCAATCTTTTCCTCCAAAGTATAGCCGGCAATCTGAATGATCTCCGTTCTGTCTAAAAGAGGAGTCTGTATCGTTGAAAGTGAGTTGGCAGTTGCAATGAACATCACTTTTGAAAGGTCATAACCCATCTCCAGGAAATTGTCATAGAAAGATTTATTTTGCTCCGGATCAAGAACTTCTAGGAGTGCAGAGCTTGGGTCTCCATGAAGACCCTGTCCGATTTTATCAATCTCATCAAGAACAATTACAGGATTTGAAGTGCCTGATTTTTTGATAGACTGTAAAATTCTTCCCGCCATAGCACCGATATACGTTTTTCTATGTCCACGGATTTCACTCTCGTCATGAAGTCCTCCCAATGACAATCTTACATATTTTCTCCCTAAAGCATCAGCAATAGATTTTCCTAAAGAAGTTTTACCCACACCCGGAGGCCCTACCAATAGCAGGATAGGAGATTTCATGTTGTTTTTTAATTTTAAAACGGCCATGTGCTCCAGGATTCTTTTCTTAATATCTTCCAGTCCGAAGTGCGCTTTATCAAGTACTTTTTCAGCTTTTGCAATATCAAAAATATCTTTTGTATAGGTTTCCCATGGAAGATCTGTAAAGAAATCCAGATAGTTTCTCTGAACATTATAGTCCGGAGAGTTGGGATTCTGACGTTGAAGTCTGCTGATTTCCTTTTGGAAGTGGTCTTCTACTTCCTGGCTCCATTTTTTTGTTTTAGCCTTGGCAATAAGATCTTCAACATCACTTTCAGGTCCGCCGCCCAGTTCCTCCTGGATGGTTCTGATCTGTTGATTCAGAAAATATTCTCTCTGTTGCTTATCTAAATCTTTTGAAGTTTTCTGATGAATCTGGTTTCTCAGTTCCAGTTTTCTGAAATCCTCATGCATCAGCTCGTAGCACTGGTTGGCTCTTGTCATAAGACTTTTCTCTTCAAGCAGCTTTTGTTTTGCAATCGAAGAGAAATTAGCATTGGTGCAGATGAAATTCAGAAGATCATCATTATTGTTAATATTTTTAATCGCAAAGTTGGCGGCATTAGGAATATTAGGGTCCAGTTCAATGATCTTTAAGGCAAGATCCTTGATGTTTTCCAGCAATGCTTCATATTCTTCCCGGTCTTTAGGCTGGGTATCTTTTAATTTTGATATTTCAGCTTTAAAATAAGGTTGATTATCAACGATTTTTTTAATCTTAAATCTGTGGAATCCTTTGGTAATAGCTGTAATATTGCCTTCGGGAAGCTTAATGATCTTAATAATCTTTGCCAGTGTTCCGGTAGTATATATATCTTTTTCGGATGGTTGTTCCAGATCCGAATTTTTCTGGCTTACAATTCCAATAAAATCTCCGTTTTTCTGTGCCTCCTCAAGAAGCTGTATAGAGGTCTTTCTCCCTGCTGTAATAGGAATTACCACATTGGGGAACATTACCATATTTCTTACAGGAAGTATAGGGAATATTTTCTGTTCGGAATTTTTATCAGTCTCTGCGAAGTCGGAAAGATTGATTTCTTCAGTTACGATATCAAATCCATCACTGATCATTTCTTCTAAACTTATATCTTCAAATTCTGTCATAGTCAATCGAATGACAAATTGTCATTTTCGTTTTTTATCGTTAAAGGAATTTTTTATAATATACTCTGAAAACGTGTGGCATATTATAATATTCTAAAAATGCACAATACTTATGCCATTTGTTTTTTACTTAAAAATACGGTCAAAATTTCCTTTTTTAGATAATCTTTGCATTAAAAATCAAAATAAAGCAGTTCTGTTTCTGTAATTTCTTAAAAATGTGTATTTTCGCAAACTGATAAAAAACTATAATTTATAAAATGGCAATTTTAGGACAGATTAGGAGTAAGCCTTGGCTTTTAATGGGAGTAATAGCCTTAGCGCTTTTGGCGTTCCTGGTGAACCCCGATAGTATCGACAAGGTTTTTGGTAAGAATCCTGATGTTTTAGGAAAAGTAAACGGTGAGAAAATCACCCGCGAAGAGTTCAATGATCAGCTTTTCGTGCTGCAGCAGCAGGCTGAACAGCAAGGTCGTCCGAAAAACGGTCTTGAAGAGCAGGCTTGGCAGTTACTTGTACAATCTAAACTTATCAAACAGCAGTTTGAGAAACTGGGCTTTGAAATGACTGATGATTATTTCTGGAATCAAATCCAGTACGATCAGATGTTTGCTCAGAATCAACAGTTCTTTGATGAGAAAGGTAACTTTAAAACTCAAGAGCTTAAAAAAGAAATTGAAACATTACAAAACACCAATCCTCAGGGATATACTCAATGGTTGAAAACAAGAAAGACAATTGAGTATAGACTAATGGCGAGACAGGTGTTTACCAATATTTCAGCAGGGATTACTACAGGTAAGAAAGAAGCTGAAGAATTGATGAAGCAGAGAGATCAGCTTGCAGATATCGACTTTGTAAAGGTAGATTACGCAGCTTATCTTCAAAAAACAAAGATCAATGTAACCACACAGGATCTTGCTGATTACATCAAGAAGCACCCTGTAATGTTCAAAGCTGAGCCAAGCAGAAATATCGGTATTGTATTTTTCCCATCTAAACCTAGTGCGGCAGATGATGCAGCAGCTCTGAAAGAAATTACAAAATTATATTCAGGAGGTACGGATGCTAGTGGAGGAACTGAAAACTTCCAGAATACTAAAAACGATTCTATGTTTGTAGCAGCAAATTCTGATGCACCATTCAATCCTCAGTATCTGAATCCTGCACAATTGCCTCCAACAATCAAAGATCAGATCACAACAGCAGCTGTAGGTCAGACTTTTGGTCCTTATAAAGAACAAGATGTATATGTAGTCTCTAAATTGGTAGGTAAAAGACCTTCAGATTCTACTTTATCAAGACATATCCTTATTGCATTCAAAGGAAGCCCTGCAGGTGAAGGGGTAACAAGAACCAAAGAGCAGGCTAAGAAATTGGCAGACTCTATCGGAGCTATTGTAAAAGCTACTCCAGCTAAATTTACAGAATTCCTTAAACTTTCAAGTGATCCGAATTCTGCAGCTCAGGGAGGTAGCCTTGGATGGACAACGCCAGAGACGCCTTTTGTTCCTGAATTCCTTACTTATCTTGCAAACAATCCTAAAGGAGCTACAGGGGTGGTAGAAACACAATTCGGTTACCATATCATCAATATTGAAGATAAAAAATCAGGATCAATGGGGTATAAAGTTGCTAACCTTGTGAAAGCAATCAAACCATCAGATGCTACTGAGGCTGAAACAGACAAAAACTCAAGAAAATTCATTCAGCAGGTTCAGGGGAAATCTTTCAACGATTTTGTGAACATTGCTAAAAAAGGGAACTACCAGTTCTCTAATCCAAAAGCGGCAAAAAGATTTGAAGGTCAGCTTCAGGGCTTAGGTACTGAAAAAGATGCAGATATCCTTACATGGGCTTTCGATAAGAAAAGATCAAAAGGAGATACTGAATTATTTACAGTAGATGGAACAGGTGATAAAATTGTAGTGTATCTGAACGGAAAACAGGAGGCAGGTCTTGCTGATCCTGAATCTGTAAGAGATCAGATTGAAGTTATCGTTAAAAATAAATTGGCAGCAAAACAAATTTCCGATAAAATTGCAGCAGCAAAAGCTTCAAGCTTAGATCAGATTGCTAAATTATTTGCAGCTCCAAAACAATCAGCTCAGGTGAATCTGTTGAACCCTTCTGTAGCTGGTGCTATGGAACCTAAAGTTGCCGGTGCAGCGTTCGGTGTTGCAAAAGGTAAACTTTCCAACCCGGTTGAAGGGGGAACAGGAGTTTATGTTCTGATCAAAAAATCAGAAACTGTAAACAAGCAGCCTGGAGATCTAAAACAATTTACAGAATCTCTTACTCAGAGAAGTGCTGGAATGTTCGGACAGGCCTGGATGAAGAGTCTTCAGGATAATGCAGATATTGAAGATTACAGAATCGAGATCTGGAACAAGCTGGGGAATCAGCAACAATAAGAAATTCATTTCAATGATATAAAAAGCGGCAAAATTTTTTGTCGCTTTTTTTGTATTTATGGCAGAATAATAAAGGAAAAGATTTATTTAAAATGTATTATATTTGCTTATTAGAAAAAAATTAGCAAGTGAAGTTCAGTAAAGAATTAAAAGCTGGTGTGATTGCACTTCTAGCTATCGTAGGCTTTGTGGTGTTGTTTCAGTTTATGAAAGGGAAAAGCCTTTTTACTACCGACAATATATTTTACGCAAAATATGACAATGTAGAAGGTCTGGCGCAGTCTGCGGCAGTTTCTATTAATGGTCTGAAAGTAGGGCAGGTAGATAAGATTATTCCTATCACCTCAAAAGATGGAAAAATTAATTTTGTCGTAAAAGTTACCGTCGACAATAAATTCGAATTTTCAAAAAACTCATCATTGGAGATCTTTGAGCCGGGATTAATGTCTGGTAAAGAAATGAGAGTAAACCTTATGTATGGTGGGGCGACTGCAAAAGACGGTGACACTTTAAAAGGTGCTTTCAAGCTGGGAACGCTGGGAAGTCTTTCTTCGCAGGTAGGTCCGGTAAAAGATCAGCTACAGGTGGTTTTACATAGAGTAGACTCTTTAATGGCGAATGCCAATCAGGTTTTTGATGCTCAGAACAGAGCTGAAATAAAAGCTTTACTAGCCAACCTTAATAAAACAGTAGGAGCATTACAATCCACAGCAGGAAGTGTAAATACGCTTGTAGGACACAATGATCCAAAACTGCAAAAGGTGCTGGATGATGCAAGCCTTACTATGCAAAGCGGAAAAGTTACATTGGATAAATACGGACATCTTGCAGAAAGTATTGACACTAAACAGTTGAATGCTACCATTGCAAGTTTAGATGCTACAGTAGGAAAATTGAATCAGGTGATTGGAGGAATTGATAAAGGAGAAGGAAGTTTAGGTAAACTGATGAAGGACGATCAACTGTACAACAACCTGAATTCAGCTTCTTCCAATCTGAATACATTAATCGAAGATATGAAAGCGAACCCGAAGAGATATATCAACTTCTCGGTTTTCGGTAAAAATAACAAAGACTAATACGCCTTATGCAGTACATCGATAACATTATTTTCCTGATTTTATTAGTAGCCGGGTTCGGGCTGTTTGCCAAAAGCCTGCAGAAGATCTACAGAAATATCAGGCTAGGTCGTGAAATCAATAGAAGTGACAGAAAATCTGAACGCTGGAGTATCATGGCTAATGTGGCCATGGGACAGAGTAAGATGGTAAAACGTCCTATCGCAGGAATTTTACACATTTTTGTCTATGTTGGTTTTATCATCATTAATATTGAACTCATTGAAATAATTGTTGATGGACTGTTTGGTACCCACCGTTTTCTGGCCTCGGTTTTGGGACACGGATTCTACAGCTTCTTTACAGCTACATTAGAAGTGCTTGCACTTCTGGTTGTAATAGGTGTAGTTATATTTTTCATCAGAAGAAACTTTTACGGGGTTAAAAGATTAACAATGAAGGAGCTTTTCGGATGGCCGAAAGAAGATGCCAACTGGATTCTTATCATCGAATTTGCCCTGATGATGGCTTTCTTTAAAATGAATGCCTCAGATTTTATTTTGCAGTCAAGAGGAGTTTTACCAGTACATGGAAGTTTCCCGATCAGTGAAATGACATTGGTTCCGTTTTTGGAAGTCTTCAATTTTGATAACGGATTTTTGATGTTCACAGAGAAAGCTGCCTGGTGGTTCCACTTTGTAGGGATTCTTTTCTTCATGAATTATCTTTATTATTCAAAGCATTTACATATTATTCTTGCATTTCCAAGTACATGGTATGCCAATCTTGAGAAAAAAGGAAAATTCAACAACCTTGAATCTGTAACAAAGGAGATCAAATTAATGATGGATCCTAATGCAGATCCTTACGCAGCACCAGCTGAAGGAGCTGAAGCTGATGTACCTTCCAAATTTGGGGCAGAAGATATTTTTGATCTGAACCAGGTACAATTGCTGAATGCTTATTCCTGTACAGAATGCGGACGTTGTACTTCTGTTTGCCCTGCTAATATTACCGGTAAAAAACTTTCTCCGAGATTGATTCTGATGAAGACCAGAGACCGATTGGAAGAAGTAGGAAGAAACATCGATAAAAACGGAAAATTCGTAGATGACGGTAAAAAGTTGTTGAACGATTATATTACAAAAGAAGAACTTTGGGCCTGTACCACTTGTAATGCATGTACAGAAGCCTGTCCGGTATTGCTTGACCCGCTTTCCATTATTTTTGAAATGAGAAGATTCCTGGTGATGGAACAGTCTGCTGCTCCACAGGAACTGAATTTGATGATGACAAACGTGGAAAACAACGCTGCTCCATGGCAGTACAATCAGGCAGACCGTCTGAACTGGGCAAACGAAAATTAATGTAACAATGTAAATAATGTAACGATGTAACAATCATTGGTAAACTGTTACATTGGTATATTGATAAATTTGATTTAGAATGGATTTCAATATAAAAACAATGGCAGAATATGCTGCCGAAGGAAAAGCCCCTGAAGTTTTATTTTGGGTTGGATGTGCGGGAAGTTTTGATGACCGTGCCAAAAAAATTACAAAAGCATTCTGTAAGATATTAAACAAAATAGGCGTTGAATTTGCTGTTCTCGGTCAGGAAGAAAGCTGTACCGGAGATCCTGCAAAAAGAGCCGGAAACGAATTCGTTTTCCAGATGATGGCGCTTACCAATATCGAAGTGTTGAATGCTTACGAAGTAAAGAAAATCGTAACGGCTTGCCCACACTGTTTCAATACCCTGAAGAATGAATATCCTAGCCTGGGAGGGCACTTTGAAGTAGTTCACCATACTCAGTTCCTTAAAACTTTAATGGAGGAAGGAAGACTGAAAATTGAAGGAGGTGCATTCAGAGGGAAAAAAATTACTTTCCATGATCCATGTTATTTAGGACGTGCCAATGACGAATATGAAGCGCCAAGAATGCTTCTTGAAAAGCTGGATGCTGAACTTGTAGAAATGAAGCGTTGCAAAACCAATGGTCTTTGTTGTGGAGCAGGAGGCGCACAGATGTTTAAAGAACCTGAAAAAGGAAATAAAGACATCAATATTGAAAGAACAGAAGAAGCATTATCTTTTGAGCCTAAGGTAATTGCTACAGGATGCCCTTTCTGTAACACCATGATGACGGATGGAGTAAAACATTTTAATAAAAATACTGAGGTAGCCGTAAAAGATATCGTAGAACTTCTTGCTGAAGCAGAAGACTTATAATTGTAATCTTATACAGGCGTATGAAGCGGGAATGGAAACTCTCCTTTTTGTTTATCATTTCGGTACTTGCTCTTCTTACATTCTGGAATTATCAGAACAGAGTATATGACTGGGATATGCCGGGCTATATGGGATGTATGTATACTTCCGAGTTCCCGGATTCTCCTGATAAAGTCCGAATCCTGACCTATGAGGAAATCAAGAAAGAGGCTCCAGCAGAACATTATACAGACATTATCGGAATAAATCAATGGGACATTCCCAGGCAGTATTTCGTAAAAAATACCCAATCTTTTACAGAACAATTACCCTATTTTCAGATCAAAGTAGGGTATATTCTTGTGATAACTCTTTTTTATAAGCTTGGATTATCATCGCCAATGGCCGTATTATTTACCAGTCTTATTTCTTATTTTTTTTCAGGAATATTATTATTTTATATTCTGAAACTCCTGTTTCCAAAGAAATACTGGCTTGCGGTACTATTAACGATTGCCGCCATGCTTTTGCCACCAATGACTTACATGTCGAGGGTTTCTACACCGGATATGTTTATTTTTCAGTTTATGCTGATCTTTATGATCGGGTTACTCAAAAAATGGAACCAATGGGCAATGTTTGTACTTTTATTCGGTATTACTTTTATTCGGCCAGATTATATTACATTTACCCTGACTTATATTATCACTGTTTTCTTTTTCCATTATTTCCGGGAAAAGAAAATTGATATTTCTTTTATTGCACAGGGAATCGTACTTCTTGCCATGTATCTCGCCATCATTAAGTTTTATCATTATCCCGGATGGAAAGATCTTTTTTATGATACCTTTATCGATAGAAGGCCTATTATTTCTACACACCCGATAGACGTGAGCTTAATGGACTATCTGAGTATTATTTACATCAAAATCATTTATTTTAAAAAAGTCACTTTATCACTGGCTATTATGATCGGAGTGATCTTCTGGCGCTCTAAAGATGCATGGGTGAGAATAATTTCGGTTCTTTTCCTGGTGAATGTTTATATAAAATTCTTTTTCTTTCCGCAGTCGGCAGCTTTAAGATTCTTCTTTCCTTTTATCTTTCCGGTTTTCATTATGATGCTCTATGTACTGAGTAAAAAATACAATGATCTTAAACTCGGGAAAATTGCGTAATTTTGTCTTTACAATGATAGGAGCATTCAATGGAAAGTAAAATAAAGATTGATTGTTTAATATCTTGAAAAATAAATATTTACATTATGAAAATCGAAGAATCTAATATTGTAGAAACCAACGACTACAGAGTCATTATATATCCGGCTTCAAGACCTTTCGAAACAAAAGAAGCAAAAGCCATTACCGAGAAACTATTTGATTTCCTTGCAACATGGGCCGCTCATGGAAAACCTCTTTCTTCTTCTTTTAAAATTGAAAAGAACCAGTTTATCATCGTATGTGTGGACGAAGAAAAGGAAATGGCTTCAGGATGCAGCATTGATGCATTAGGGAAGGTAATGAGAGAAATTGACGAAGAATATCAGCTAGGCCTTTTCGACAGGATGAAAGCAAGTTTTGTAGAGAATGGTGAAGTGAAAACTTTAAAATTAATGGATTTCAAAACAAAGCTTAGAAACGGAGAGCTTTCAGGTGATATCCAGGTTTTTGATTTCTCTAAAAATACGTATCTGGACTTTTTGAGCCATTTCCTTCTTCCTTTGGAGAAGAGCTGGGCGGCTTCTATAAAATAGTCCCTGTTAAGCTGATACAAAAGAATAATCATAAAGTGGAAAATATATTTCCACTTTTTTGTTTTAATGTATATTTGTATAGATTCGAGCAGTGACTAATGCCTAAAGTACTTTTTTTAACGACTTCCCACAGCTATAATGATGACCGCATTTTTTATCATCAGGCAAAAGCTCTTAGAGATAATGGGTATGAAATAAAAATATGCAGCTTATATGCAGAGTATAAAGGTTTTATCGATGGGATACAAATAGAATCTTTTGCTGTTCTTGAAGAAAGTATAAAAACGAAAATGGAAACTTTCAGTAAAGTTTGTGATACTTTTCATCCGGATAGTATCATTTGCTCTGAACCATTGGCTGTTGTGGCAGTAAAGAAGTTTGTAAAAGAACACAGGATAAGCTGTATCTATGATGTTACAGAATGGTATCCTTCCATGTCAATGCTTCAAAATTATCGCTTTCCTGCTAAAATTTTTCAGGCGGTGAAATTTACTCTTATTCAGCTGTATGCAGGGTTTTTAAGTACGCATTTTATTTTTGGTGAAACCACCAAGAAATTCCCTTTGGCCTATTTTTTTGGATTTAAAAAACAAATGATTCTGCCTTATTATCCGGCTTCTGTTTATATTAATGAAAGTATAAAAAAACTCACTCCGGGAAGCATCACATTATGTTACACGGGTCAGATCTCCAAAGATAAAGGAATTGAAAATTTCTTTAAAGCCGTAGACCTTCTCCGTCAAAAAGTTCCTGATCTTCATATTAAAATCCTGATCATAGGAGCAGCAATACACGAAAGTGATGATGTGTATTTTAGAACATTAGTAAAGAACTATTCTTTTGAAAATATAGATATTATAAAACCGACTGGTTTTGAACAGTTTACAGAAGCGTTTGCAGAAGCTGACCTTTGTTTTGATCTTCGGGAAATTAATTTTGAAAACAATCATTCGCTGCCGATAAAACTGTTTTATTTTATGGGAGCAGGAAAGCCTGTGATTTATTCAGATTTGAAAGGGATCAGGGAGCATATGGGAGAGCTTTCGTTTGGAAGTCTTGTTGATCCTCATGATGCAGAAGCAATCTCGGATATTATCATCAATTATATCAGGAATCCGGAGCTGTATCGATCCCATACTCTCAATGCACGAAAAGAATTTAAAGAAAAATATAACTGGGAACTTATAAAAGATAACTTCGTTGATTTTGTAAAAAAATCTATTGATCCATAATCATCATGCAGCTTACTATCATTAAAACCTTTGTCTCACGTTTTTTTATTCTGATCCTGAGTTTCGGACTGGTGATCTATTCTACGAATATGTGGGGAAGTGAGGGGAAAGGAACCATTTCTATTGTGGTGGCCAATGCAGCAGCAGTAAGTTTTTTCAGCAATATCTTTTCCGGAAGCAGTGCTTCTTATTTCGCATCAAGGTTTAAAATAGAAAAGGTTTTATTGTATGCCTATCTGTGGTCTCTCCTGACGGGTCTTTTAATCCCATTTTTATTCAGTATTGCTTCTATTCAGGGTGAATATCTCCTGTACCTTATCGGAATTTCCGTTTTTTCTTCACTTTTGTCTACTAATATCAGCTTGTTTATTGGAACACAGGATATTAAAAGGTTCAATATGTATACTGTTTTGCAGCAGCTTGTACATATTGTATTTATTGGAATATTGGTTTATCTGTTCGGAAAGAAAGATGTTTCCGTATACTTTCTCGCCCAGATTATATGTCTTGCACTTCTTTTTCTTACCAGTTTTTTCGAGATCATTAAAAAATGCAATATATCTCAGATATCATTCTGTAAAGATGTAGGCAGGAATATGTTTGAATATGGGTGGAAGACCCAGCTGAGTGCTTTTGTTCAGTTCTTGAATTACAGGCTTTCATTTTATTTTTTAGAACATTTTGAAGGTTTAGCGAGTGTAGGGATATTTTCCATCGGGGTTACTTTCTCAGAAGCGATATGGACCATTACCCGCAGTATTGCTGTGATTTTATACTCAGATGTAGTCAATAGTAAAAGCAGTGAAGAATCTATAGGGAAAACCAAAGAATCCTTAAAACTGACCTTTTTTCTGATGATAGGTTTTGTGCTGGGAATCATAATCATACCCTCTCAGGTTTACGAGTTGATTTTCGGGAAAGAATTTAAAGATACCAAGGAAATAATGCTTCTTTTATCACCGGGAATTTTTGCTATTGCTGTAAGTGATATGGTTGGGCATTACTTTTCGGGAATAAGAGAACTGAAAATTCTTAATGTCAAATCAATTGTAGGCCTTGTGGTTACCGTTGTATTTTCTTTCATTGCGATACCAAAATGGGGAATTATAGGCGCTTGTGTTGCCACTACGTCGTCCTATTTTGTTTCTGCTTTTCTGTTGTTCAGAAAGTTTTATAATTCTACTCCGTTTACTTTGAAAGATTATATGATTACAAAAGAAGAAATACAGCTTTTAAAGCAAAAATTTGTAAAGAAATAATTACTTGATAGCTCCCCTTAAAATAATGTCATTTTTCCTATTTTTACATATCTATTAATCTTTTACTATGTGCGGAATCACCGGTTATTATTCATTTCATAAAAGTATTTCCTCTACAAATATTCTGGAAATGAATCAGGCCATCAGACACCGCGGACCGGATGATGAAGGGTTCTGGATGTATAGTATCGGAGAGGGAGCTTCTTTTTCGGGGAACGATTCCACACAAAAAATTAAAGAACAGTTTCCGGTTCTAAAAGAGAAAAATTCTGATATTGCGTTAGGTTTCCGTAGATTATCCATTATTGATCTGTCCGAAAAAGGCCATCAGCCTATGCTTTCACAGAATGAGCAGATTATTATTACATTTAACGGAGAGATTTATAATTTTAAAAAATTAAGAAAAGAACTTGAGTCTTTGGGATATTCTTTCCATAGCAGTTCTGATACTGAAGTTATTCTCAAAGCCTATCAGGAGTGGGGAAATTCTACGTTTGCAAAATTAGATGGAATGTTTGCCATCTGTATTGTTGATCTTTCCGGTCGGAAACTTATATTAGCAAGAGATAGAGTTGGGATGAAGCCTCTTTTTTACCATCAAAGCGAACAGGGATTGGTTTGGGCATCAGAAATAAAATCATTGCTGAAGAATGAGCTGGTAAAGCCTGAAATCAACTGGGACGGAGTCTATACGAATTTTCTTTTTCAGACAACATTGGCTCCACAAACCTGTTTTCAGCATATTTTATCCCTTGAACCAGCTTCCATCATGACTGTTGATTTAAACAATCAGAACATCACTAAAGAAAAATTCTGGAAGCTGCCTTCAACGTCTCAAAAAAATATTTCAGAGGAAGAAGCTGTAAGAACAATAGATGAACTGCTTTCTGAGAATATTTCTGAACAGTTATATGCAGATGTTCCTGTCGCAGTAATGATGAGCGGAGGTATTGATTCTACTTTAATTGCTTCAAAATCAAAATCTTTTAATACCAATATTAATACATACACCATATCTTATCCGTTTTCTGAAGAAGAGGTGAAGAATGCATCTATAGCTGCTAAACATTTTGGTGTTTCGCATGCGGTGAAAGAAGTGAGTGACGAAGAAGCGCTGGAAGACCTTAAAGAAAATATCCAGCATTTTGAAGAACCTTACAGCAGTTTTGAAGTCTTAATCAATGCTGCAAAATATGCACATGATCAGAATTTTAAAGTCGTATTAAGCGGAAATGGCGCTGATGAACTTTTTGCCGGTTATTCTCATACACTGAAGCTGAACAGATGGCTTCTGATAAGGAATTTTAATTTTATAAGACCTTTCATCGTTACGAAAGACAAGTTTTCACAGCGCGTAAAAAACTATTTTTCCCAGGATTATATGTTTGATTTTTTCAGGCAGAGCCAGATCAGTATGAGACCGTTGGAAGTTAAAAGCCTTATAAACCCGGATATTTATAGTAAAATAGATTTACATCTTTCAAAATACCACCTTTCAGAAGTAAAAAACTATGTGGGGTATTTTGAATATGACATGAAATATTCACTATCCTCCCACCATGTTTTCCGGGATGATCTGAGTGCGATGAAATACAGCGTAGAATTTCGTTATCCCTATTTAAGCAACAGTTTAATAGACTATGTAGCATCACTTCCTGGAAACATAAGATTTAATGGAATTCAGAATAAACCTCTATTGCGTAAAACAGCAGAGAATTATCTTCCTCAGGAAGTTTTGAATATGCCCAAAAAAGGATTTTCATTTCCTGTCAATTATTTCATTAAAAACGAAAAAAGAGTAAGAGAATTTATTACTGAAAATCTTGAAAGTTTAAAAAAGAGAAACTTCTTTAATGCTGCGGTGATTGATGAGTGGTGGAATCATCAGGAACATGAGTATGACTGGGTAAAAATCTGGCAGCTGGTTACTTTTGAGTTGTGGTATCAGAAATATTTTGAAAAATAAAGAAGGAGCCTAAAGATTAATATTTTACCTTTGTATTTATGATGAAATATTTTTGGTGTATACTTGTAGCGGTTTTTGCACTGATCAGTTGTAAAAGTGATGATGATTCTTTGCAGAGGATTGATCAGTTAATGAATATCTATATCAGGAACAGTGCTGGTCAGGATTTGCTGAACAGTAAGAAAACAGGATCTTTTACAGGGTATTCTGTGAATGATATTTTTGGAACTAAAGATATTGCTCCGATAAATATTTCATTGAAAATGACTACAGATTCATTGTTTTATATGGAATATCTGGCAGGAGCCAAAAGAAGGAGACTGGATTCCATCAGCCCGGATAATCCCGGAACAGGAACCTCCTATTATTCCCGAATGAAGATTACGTATACAAAAAGCACAAATGCAAGCGATAATGTGATTGATACTTTGGAAATTCAGTATCGCAATACCCCAACGGTATTCCAGGTTTCAAAAGTTCTGTATAACAGAGTTCCGGTATTTTCAAAAGAGGCCAATGCACCAACTTCGATAAATACTGTCACGGTCACAAAATAATTTTTAAATTTGTACAACAGTTAGCTGATTATAAGCTAATATCTAATATTTAACATCTAAATAAAATGTTACAAGTCAATTTTTTGCGCGACAACAAAGAACGCGTTTTAGAAGGTCTTAAGAAAAGACAATTCAAAAATCTTGAGTTGGTAGACGAGGCTATCGCTGCCGATGACGAAAGAAAAAGAATCCAGTTTGAACTAGATTCCCAGCTTTCCGAAATCAACAAAATTTCGAAAGAAATCGGTCTTTTGATGAAAGAAGGGAAAAAAGAAGAAGCGGAATCTGCAAAGTCTAAAACAGCACAATACAAAGAGTCGAGCTCAGAATTGAAATCCCAGTTAGAAGGTAAAGAAAACGATTTACTGAATATTCTGTATCAGCTTCCCAATATTCCAAACGAATTGGTAAAGAGTGGTGCTTCTGCTGATGATAACGAAATTATTTTTCAGTCTCATCCGGTAGAGGGTCTTGGTGAAGGAGCTATTCCTCATTGGGAACTGGCAAAAAAATACAACCTTATCGACTTTGAATTGGGAGTAAAAATTGCCGGAGCCGGTTTTCCTGTTTATTTAGGTAAAGGAGCAAGATTACAGAGAGCTCTGGTTCAGTATTTCTTAGATAAAAATGTGGAAAAAGGATACACAGAAGTGAATCCTCCTCACGTTGTGAATGAAGCCTCTGGTTTTGGAACCGGACAGCTTCCGGATAAAGAAGGACAGATGTATTATATCAATGAAGATAAATTATATTTGATCCCTACGGCAGAAGTTCCTGTAACGAACCTTTACCGCGATGTATTACTTGATGAGAAAGATCTTCCGATTAAGAATACGGCATTCTCTCAGTGTTACAGAAGAGAAGCGGGAAGCTATGGCGCCCATGTAAGAGGATTGAACCGTCTTCACCAGTTTGAAAAAGTAGAAATTGTAAGAATTGAAAAACCTGAAAATTCTTATGCTGTTTTGGAAGAAATGGTAGAGCATATCAAAGAAATTCTTACAGATCTTGAACTTCCGTTCAGAGTTTTAAGGCTTTGCGGTGGTGATACAGGTTTTGCATCTGCCATGACTTATGACTTTGAAGTTTGGAGTGCCGCTCAGGAAATGTGGCTGGAAGTAAGCTCAGTGTCTAACTTTGAAACATTCCAGGCCAACAGATTGAAATGCCGTTACAAAGGAGATGGTAAATCTCAGCTGGTTCACACCCTGAACGGATCCGCAATGGCATTACCAAGAATTATGGCTGCATTGCTGGAGAATAACCAGACACCGGAAGGAATCAAGCTTCCTAAGAAGGTTGCGGAATATGCAAGGTTTGATGTTATCAACTAAAAATATCTTACGTATAGAATGACTCCCCTTCCAGTATTGGAAGGGTTTTTTATTTCTTTAATAATTGTTTATTTTTTTTAATTTATATTCTATTTTTTATCGGATAATTTGTTAACATAATAAAAAAAAGTAAAATTTTATTATTATTCATTTTGTGAGGATTTATTTTTTTTTATATATTCGTGATAAGCGGAATCCGAAAAGCTTATAGAGTAGGACCAAAAACAAAGTAAATTACTATGAGAAAACTAAAATCATTAAAGAGTGGAAAAGTACTTACAACAGGTAGTCTGAAACAAATCCATGGAGGTAGATTACTTCCTGAGGGAGTATGTAGTGGTTCAGGAACTGCTAATGACCCTTATGTGCTTGAGAGTGTTGTAATACCTTCTGGTGCATCGGACGGATGTTAATTAAAAAAACTTATAGGGTTGTTTCCGGAATGAGAATCAACCCTTTTTATTATGATTTTAATTTTATCTACTTCATGGGATGATGATACAAATGTTGTTATAGAACATCTAAACAATATGGGAGAGCCATATATACGCTTAAATGATATAGATCTGTTCAATGGAAAAACACAGATGTATTATGCTGTAAATTCTCACGGACAGTTAATCATTCAAAATGAATTCTTTGGGAAAATAGATGTTTCAGTGATAACAACTGTGTGGTATCGAAAATGGGGAAATTTTGATAAATATAAAGAAATGTTTGAAGAAGATCTTTCTTTAGACATGTTGCAATATTTATATTCAGAATATTCAGGTGTTTTAGATGTAATTCTTTTTTCCCTTAGAAATAAGAAATGGGTGAATCATTATATAGCAGTGAGAGATTTAAGTAAGATCACAGTGCTTACAAAAGCAAAAACAGCAGGTCTTAATATCCCTTTTACAGTTGTTACCAATCAACTTGAAAATGATAGTCGATTATGGATTACTAAATCTCTAAATGAAGGTAAAGCGATTCACTATAAAAATAAAAATTTCCCTATAATGACATTTGAATACAATAATCCTACAGATTCCTTTTTTCCGGGCTTATTTCAGGAACAGGTTATTAAAGAATATGAACTTAGGGTTTTTCATCTCAAAGGAAAAAATTATTCGATGGCAATATTTTCTCAAAATGATCCAACAACGTCTGTTGATTTCAGAAATTATAACCAAGAGAAGCCCAACCGATTTACTCGTTATCAGATACCTAAAGATCTCGACAGGAAAGTTACAAAACTGATGAAAGCATTAAATCTACAAACTGGATCAATAGATATTATAAAAGGAATAGATGGTGAATACTATTTTTTAGAGGTTAATCCTTTTGGCCAGTTTAGAATGACCTCTTACCGATGCAACTACAATCTACATTACGAAATGGCTTTATTATTAAAGAAAATGAATCATGAAAAAAACTCTTCTTCAGGAAGTTAACCCAATAAGGAAAAAACTGTTACCTCCGATATTTTCACAAGTTGTCGAATCTGGAACAAAATTTACTCATTCTGGACCTTTAATTAGGAAAATTGAAGCTAAAAAATACCAATCTGAAATTTTGTGTCTAAGAACTTTTAAAGATGGAATTAACCTGCCTAAAACATAACTGGGATAAAAAACTATTTCTATTTTCATGCTGCATACCGGTTAAAGGTTCTGCAAGAGGTGCCATTTATGATTTGCAGAGAGATGATATTGAGTTGGTTCCTAACTCTTTAGTTGATTTTATAAGTTATATAAATAAGAAATCTGTTCAAATTATTATAGATGAATGGGGTGATAATGAAGTAGCTTGGGAGTATTTGGAACTTCTTATTCAAAAAGAGTTTATTTTTTTTTCTTTAGAAGATCACTTTCCAAAGCTTTCTCATAAATGCTTTAATGACGATACTTCTAAAATTGAATATATGACTATTGTCTTGTCCGAATTCATAGTAAGGAACTCCAAGACGATTGCAGAAAGAATTGAATATTTAGGAGTAAAATGTCTTCATCTTCATTTATCTCCTGGAACTAATTGGGAACAAATTTTAGAATTTACCCATGTACTGAAGCAAAGCTGTGTTATCAGTCTTTCTATATCATTATCCTACCAGAAAGATTTTAATACAAATATAATTAAGGAGCAAAGACTAAAAAATGTGTATTTCTATAGTTCTCCTTATTCGGAAAGTATAGAAATTTATAACGTTAAATCATATTTTTTTGAATATAACGAAGAGGAATTTCTGTTCCCTAGAGCAGGCATAAATGCTATATCAATAAACCATAGGGCTTTTCTTACGGGCAAAAATGCAAATCTTGGATTGTATAAGACCGTTTTTGTAAATGCAGATGGAATGTTGCAACTGAATTCTGTTGATGTAAAAGAATATGGCTATATATTAGACACGGATATCGAAAATAATTTATTCCTTCTTTCAGAGATATGGAATATAAAAAGAGATAAAATTATGCCATGTAGAAAATGTGAACTGAAATATGCGTGTACAGCAAATTTTATCCCCACATATGATGATAAAAAGAAGATGTATTTTATAAATTGTAATTATAATCCCAATACTAATGAATGGTTTACTTAGAATAATAGTAGTAATATTTCTGTTTTCCTTAACAAGCTGTAAGAATTATTATTATTTCAATGGACAGCAAAAAGTGGAGACTGATCATCCGGACAGATATGAAAAATTTATTTTAACCTTTGATGAAGGAAAACAAAATATACCATTCTATACTTATGGAGATTATCGGTTTAAGAAAGTAGATAAGCGGTATATTTATTTTAAAAATTCAGAAATGCATAAACTATTGCAATACAAGCTTGGTCAAAAAAATGGAGAACAATTTCTCTTCATGTATACAGATCAGCCAACGTTTTCGAATATTTTAGGTTTTTTTTATAAAGATATAAGTACTGAGGATATTAAAAAATTGTATGTAAACGTTAAATTCAATGAAAATGGGGCTCAATTTTTTTCCCGATATCATTTCGGTAAATTTCAAGTCTATGATTTCTACAAAACAGTGAAAGGTGGACTAATAAGGTTTGTATCTATTAATAATCCCGATTATTCTAAAGATTTGGATTATCAATGGTTTAACAGAGAAATAAATACTATGTTTTTTAATATCAATCATTCTCTATGGAATGGTTATATTGAACCTCTTAACTAACGAAGATGAAAAAAGCAATTCTGATCCTTTTTATTATTTTGGTATCCATGTCTTTTCTACGAGGACAGACATATAGGGTAGATTATCAGATGACTTATAAAATGGATTCCACTAAGGATGAAACAATTAAAAAAAAGATGATTTTGGATGTAAAAGATGATATTTCTAAATTTTACTCCTATAATTTGTATCATATTGATTCATTAGGAACTAATCAGATTAGAAAAAAGGCATCAGATTATGATTTTGCGGTAATCAAGAACAACAAGGATAAAACTATTGAAAAATATTTTGTAATAGGTCTAGACAGATATTCTTTCAAGGAAAATGCTCCTAAGTTTGATTGGAAGATTACTGAAGAAGTGAGAAAGATACATGATGTTACCTGCCAGAAAGCTAAACTAAATTATAAAGGAAGAAATTGGGAAGCATGGTTTGCAAAAGATATTCCTTTTCAGGAAGGACCTTATATTTTTAATTCTTTACCTGGTTTAATTATAGATATGAGAGATTCCGGTAATAATTATATTTTTATAATGACTGAATTGAGGAAGGATGTTGGGGCAGTGGACCCAATAGCTGAAACTATTCCCGTTACTAGAAAACAGTTAACAAAGGCTTATCTGGACTACTATAATGATCCTTATAAAGAACTAAAAGCAGGAAAGGCAGTCGTGAAGGTAGTAGATGAATCTGGAAGACAGGTAACTCCGAATTTTAATCAACTTACAGAACTTAAACAAAAGGATATAAAAATGAAGAATAATCCTATTGAACTAATGGATGCTATTAAATACCCTTAATAGTATTGATTTGCTTCAATTAGATAATAACTGCCAGATTAAGTATTGACTAATTCATATTTAATTCCACTGAATCTTGGTGGTTTTTACTTTATTCTGTAACGATAATAATCTTTTTATCAGCGTTTTTGAGTTTTGCATCATTATCATAAATAGCTTTCAGATCATATTCTATTCTTATGGAATGATCATCAATCTGCTTCACCCAGTCATGCTTTCCTGAAATTGACTTTATTTTATTTTCAAACTTTAATGTAGTTCCTATATTTTTGAAAAACATGACCATCATACCTGCTACTTTCTCAGCTTCTTCCTTTGAGCTTTTGGTTTTGATAGCTTCTTCAATACTTTTAAGATTAAAATTATCTGTATTAATCGTTAAAGTCTTTCCGTCCCAATTATTGTAAATATTTTGATCCAGAGGTATTTTTTCAGTTTTTGTAAAGTTTTTCAGAGCCTGATAATCTTCCGCAGTAAAATGCTCCATTTTGAAAGAAAATCCAGCCAGCTTCTGATCTTCCTTTGTTGATTTCATGAAGACCTTTTTCATAATCCGAACCGAATCCGGATTTTCAGTTTTCAATTTTCCTTCCTGTTTGGCAAGATCATACATACTTGTCCAGGCAGTCGGAAGCTTATCCATTTCTCCGAATTCTTTCTGCTTTAAGGAATCCGGTGTCATTGCCATCATTTCCGACATAAATTCTTTTGTATCGATATCGGTAACAGAAGTAGAAGCGGCATCCTTATGATATACAATTTCAGAATTCACACTGCAGGATTGTAATGTAAAAAGACTTATCAGAAATAAGATGATGGTTTTCTTCATGGTAGGTTTAAATACAAATTAATGGCAGTTAACTGCTCCGTTCGGATCTTTCATAATCGTCATGGCTTCCGCCTTAGGAGAAACATACGGTATTCCCAGCTCAAGACCTCTCAGAATGAATAATCCTCCCAAAATAATCATAATCACCGGAACTGCTTTTAAAACTTTTACTCTGAAAGCCTGATTCATGAGATTTCCGGCCAAAACAATGGCAAACATGAACGGAAGGGTTCCCAAACCAAATAAAGCCATATATAAAGCTCCCTGCCATATTCCTCCTCCTGCGAGGCTGGCGGTAAGTGCCATATACACCATTCCGCATGGTAAAAAGCCATTTAATAGACCTGTTGTAAATCTCGAACGGTAATCCGCTTTCTGAAGTAATTTTCCTAAATTCATTTTTACACTGTACAGAAACTTGGATAGGAAAGGAATTTTTGAAGCAAAATCTTTTCCACCAAATGAAAATACAGCCATAATGATCAGAAGAACCCCGGCAGTAATGGTAAGATATTTCTGAAATCCTGCCATTTCAAATCCCTGCCCGATAATCCCCAGAAGAGCACCCAATAAGGAGTAGGTGAAAATTCTTCCGAATTGATAAGTAAGGTTCTGAAGATAGAAATTGGCAGCCTGTTTTTTGGTTAATCCCATCGATAAAGCAATAGGTCCGCACATTCCGATACAGTGAAAACCGGAAGCAAATCCTAACGCAATAGCCGATACAATAAGTCCTATTTCCATATCACGTCATAATCCATTCGGTAGTCTGTTTTATCTTTTGTCCAGCTTAATCTTAACGTATAGTTTCCTACTTTCAATACCTGTGCAGGAATGGTGAAAGACTGGCTGGCATCAAGCTGTACAGATTTTTTAATGTCTAAATTCTGGTCGTCGGTTCTGTTTAAAACAAATTTTACCGTAGTATTTGAATTATTATATTCTTTTGGAAAAGTAATTGTAATGCCTTTGGTATCCTGGCTGTATGCAGGTTTTTCCTGAAGATCATCTGCTTTTTTCTTAGCATCAATCACATCCTGGTACTTCAATTCTTCTTCGTAATAATTATCGGTTACCATTTCAGAATTCTTCTGTCCGTTCGGGAAAAGAAACATCATGGATAATATAAAAACTATAAATGCTAATAATGCAATTACAACACCGTGTCCCCAACTAAAGTTCTTCATTCTTTTCTAATTAAAATTGCAGTTTAAAAGGTCCTTCAAAATAAGTCTGGTATGAATCAATCAGCTTACCTTTCATATCGTAAACACCGATTGTTATATTCTGTTTAGAGAGTTTCATATCATTTTCAGGGAAGCTGATATTGATGGTTCCCTTGGAAATTTTATCTCTGTCTACCTGAATCTTGCTTGATGCACTGTAAGTAATTTCACCATGTGCCGGATCAATCACTTTAATGGTAACGATCTTTTTCTCGTTCGTTTTATTAAGGAAGGTATAATTATAAGTATTGGTAATTTTACCGTCTCTCACAAAGAATGTACTTCCCGCAGGTTTAATGAATTTAGCCTCCATCTCACCACGGCTGTAAAGAAGATATCCTAAGAATCCTACAAGAAGTAACAGGAATATAGAGAACCCTTTCATTCTTCCTGTAAACTTAAACTGAGTTTCTTTCTCAATTTCATTTTCAGATGCATACCGGATCAATCCTTTCGGAAGGCCTACTTTTTCCATTACTTCATCGCAGGCATCAATACATGCGGTACAGTTGATACATTCCAACTGTTGTCCGTCTCTGATGTCAATTCCCGTAGGACATACCACAACACATTGATGGCAGTCGATACAATCACCTTTTCCTGCAGCTTTACGATCTTCGCCCTTTCTCCATTTTGCTCTGTTTTCTCCTCTTTTGAAGTCATAGAAAACATTGATAGTATCTTTATCGATCAATACACCCTGAAGTCTTCCGTAAGGACAAACCAATGTACAAACCTGCTCTCTGAACCACGCAAATACAAAGTAAAATGCTGCGGTAAGAAGAATCATTACAATAAAATTGGTAGGATGTGCAAATGGCCCTTCCCCAACAATTTTAAATACTTCTTCATATCCTACGATATACATAAACATAAAGTGGGTAATAATGAGTGAAATGATGACATAAATAGTCCATTTCAAACTTCTTTTCCAGATCTTCTCGCTGTTCCACTCCTGTCTGTCCAGCTTCATCTGCTTATTTCGGTCACCTTCAATCAGATATTCGATTTTACGGAATATCGATTCCATAAAAATTGTCTGAGGGCAGATCCACCCGCAGAAAATTCTTCCGAACGCAATCGTAAAAACAATAATAAAGATTAAAGAGGCAATAGCACCTAAAGTAAGGATAAAAAAGTCCTGTGGATAGAAAGGCTGTCCAAAAATGAAAAACTCCCTGTCTATTACATTAAACATCAGCAATGGGTTTCCATTGATTTTGATGAATGGTAATGTAAAATAAATAATTAATAGTAAATAGCTTACAATGTTTCTATAGTTGGTGTACTTTCCTTTAGGTTTTCTTGGAAAGACCCATTTTCTTTTTCCGGATTGCTCCATTGTCCCTATAGAATCTCTGTAAGTCTCAGGGTCCAGAACCTGTCCCTGTCCGCCGCGTACTTCTATATCTTCTATGTCTGACATATGTAATAGGTTTTAAAAAAGAAAAAACATAATTCGTTACTATTTTAATCTAATAACAAATTATGTTTTTTTCATATGTTTCTAATTTTTTAAATTATTCTTTTTCCCAATGCGCTTCAGTTCCTTGAGGAGCTGCTCCTCCCTGAGCCGGAGTCACTGGTGGTTGTTCCTGGTTGATGTGATATACATACGCTGCAATCTTCTCAATCTCTGCACCTGAAACTTCTCCGTTTTTACCGAATGCTCTCATGGCAGGGTTAGTAGGAGAACCATTCCAGTCCATATGGAATACGTTTTTGAATAACGTTTTCTCAGGCTGGTTGATCCAGTAGTTATCAGTAAGGTTTGGCCCGATACCTCCACTACCGTCTTCTTTGTGACAAGATGCACAGTTTGTTTTGAATAATTCTTTACCTTCTGCAATGTTATCAGCTGAATACTTAGCTGTTTCAATCGTTACAGGAGGCTGAGATTTCTGATATTCTTCAATACTTGCCAACTGCTCTTTATATTCTTTTTCATATTCGCTTAACGGGTGAGCGAAGTCTGTGAAAGAGTAAGCTGCAATATATACAATACAAAAAGCGGTCCCAAAATAGAATAAACCTACCCACCATTTTGGTAATTGGTTATCCAGCTCCATGATTCCGTCGAAACCGTGGTCGATAAGGATATCCTTTTCTTCAGAAGCAGATTGCTTTTTGAATGCACTTTGGTACAATCTTTTGAAATAAGGAACTTTCTTTTCAGCTAAATAAGCTGCCTTTTCCTCAGGAGATAATTTCTTGAATTTGTTGTTCTCAATAAGGTCTCCGATAGCTCCATGAATGTAAGCCAGGATACCAGCGATCACAACAGTTCCCCAGAAGTAAGGTGAAGAAAGGAACGCGTAGCTCTGTACAAATAAATAATAAAAAACTATTAAAAGTCCGATTATTATTAAGATGTTTATAACAACAGGTGTTCTTTGTTTCATAAAAAATAGTTTAATTTTTTAAATTAAAATCGTCATCTTCATCATCCCCAAGAGGTGCCTCTTCTTCTTCTTTGTAATATTTTTTAGGTCTGCTAAAAACATAGATTACTAAAGCTATGAAGAACAGCATAAAGAAAATCAGAGCCAGTGTCTGGTAGAAGCCAGCATTTTCAGTATTGGATAATATATCTTTAAAGTTCTGAGGAATCATAGTATGAACTTTTTAATGTTTTTTAGTTATTACTTGCTGTTTTGATTTCAGTTGTTTTGATATCTGTACCTAATCTTTGAAGATAAGAAATAAGAGCTACAATTTCTTTTTTCTCTAGTTCTCCCTGAGGTCTCTTAGCATAAGCCTGCTTAAGGTCATTAGCTTCAGAGAAGATATCTTTCACAATTTTTGCCGATTGGTTGTTAGCCCATTTGTCTGCAGAATCGATTTCAGCCTTAGTATAAGGTACATCAAACACATTCTTCATCAGCTTCATCTTGTCTACCATCTTAGTTCTGTCTAAGTCAGTAGCAATTAACCAAGGGTAACGAGGCATGATAGAACCAGCAGAAGTAGATCTTGGGTTATACATGTGTTTGTAGTGCCAAGAACTTGGGTTTTTACCTCCTTCTCTATGTAAATCCGGTCCTGTTCTCTTAGAACCCCATAGGAATGGTCTGTCGTATACGAATTCTCCAGCTTTGGAGTACTGTCCGTTTTTACCGTTGAATCTTGTGATCTCATCTCTGAACGGTCTGATCATCTGAGAGTGACAAGCGTTACATCCTTCACGGATATAAATATCTCTACCTTCAAGTTCCAGCGGTGAATAAGGTTTTACCGCAGAAATCGTAGGTACACTTTTCTTAAGAGATAGTGTTGGAATAATTTCAATTGAACTACCGATTGATATCGTGATGAAAGATAAGATACCTAATAATACCGGAGTTCTTTCCAGCCAAAGGTGAGTACCTTCTCCTTCTTTTCTGTTTTTGCTGATGTTTGCCAACGCTGGAGCTTCAGCAGGAACTTCTTTCTGGAATGATCCTTTTCTTACTGTAGCAATTACGTTTACAATCATCAGGATAGATCCTGAGATATAGAATAAACCTCCTACGAATCTCATTTTGAAGTAAGGAATAATTGCCGTTACCGTATCCAGCCAGTTTTTCCATAATAAGGTTCCATCCGGGTTGAACTGCTTCCACATTAATCCTTGTGTAAATCCTGAAATATACATTGGAACTGCATAGAAAATGATTCCTAAAGTACCTAACCAGAAATGCCAGTTAGCTAATTTTACAGACCAAAGTTTTGTTCTCCACATGATTGGTACCAGGTAATAGATAACCCCGAATGCCATGAAACCATTCCATCCAAGAGCTCCTAAGTGTACGTGACCGATAACCCAGTCTGTAAAGTGACCAATTTTGTTGATGTTTTTAGTTGCCAAAAGCGGTCCTTCAAACGTTGCCATACCATAACAGGTAACAGCTACTACGAAGAACTTAAGGATAGGATTTTCTCTTACTTTATCCCAAGCTCCTCTCAGCGTAAGAAGACCATTTAACATACCTCCCCATGATGGTGCAATAAGCATGATAGAGAAACCTGTTCCTACCGCCTGAGCCCAAGCCGGAAGAGCTGTATACTGAAGGTGGTGAGGACCAGCCCAGATATATACGAAAATTAATGACCAGAAGTGAATAATAGACAGTTTATAAGAGAATACCGGTCTGTCTGCAGCCTTCGGAAGGAAGTAATACATTAAACCAAGAACCGGAGTCGTCAATACGAATGCAACCGCATTGTGTCCATACCACCACTGTACAATAGCATCTTTTACCCCTGCATATGCTGAATAAGATTTCCAGCCTGTGAAAGATAAAGGTACTTCAAGGTTGTTGAAGATGTGAAGCATTGCTACTGCAATCCAGGTACCGATGTAGAACCAGATGGCTACATAAAGGTGTCTCACTCTTCTCTTAGAAATAGTCAGGAACATATTGATACCAAAAATGATCCATGAGAATGCGATCAATATGTCGATCGGCCACTCGTGTTCAGCATATTCTTTAGAGGTATTAATCCCCATAAAGAATGTAACGAACGTAGCAACGATCATAAACTGCCAGGTCCAGAAATGTAGCCAAGACAAGGTGTCACTGTACATTCTTGTTTTTAATAATCTTTGTAATGAGTAATAAATACCCGTGTAAACGATGTTACAAACGAATGCAAAGATTACGGTATTGGTGTGCAGCATCCTGATTCTACCAAAACCAAATGCACCATGAGTGTTTATTAACCCTTCAATATTACCAGATGCCAAACTTTTAATGGTTGTGTCATCCGTCCCGAAAAAGAATTCAGGTAATTCAGGGTAGAAAAGCATTAATGCCGCCGTAAGCCCGAACGTAAATCCGATGAGACCGAAAACTAAGGTCGCATAAAGGAACGCACGGACAATACTATTGTCATAACTAAACTTCTGTGTTTCCATATCAACTATTCACTATTTTTCTCAATTTTTATTATTTTCTCCTATTTCTTTTTCGTCTTTATTTTTGTTGCCGGTTTCATCTTTTTCTTCAACTTTTTCGTCATCAAAGAGGATTCTGACAGCCGGAGATTCATCATCTTCAAACTGTCCTTTTCGGGCATACACTATAAATACGACCAAGAAAATCGCAGCCAAAGAAACACTGCAGAGGATCATTAAATATAGAATATCCATTGGACAACAAAATTAACCTATTTTCGGGGTTCAAATTTAGTGAAAAATAATGACATTCATCACGAAATGCCGATTTCAGCTAATTTAAAATCAGTCTAAATAAGGGCTTTTACGCCTGTTTTTTGAAATATTTACGACCTAAAATCCAGGTTGAAACTGTAGTAAAGGTAACCACTGTAATCGAACTGATTGGCATAATGATTGCTGCGAAGAGCGGATGCATATGGCCTGTAACAGCGTAACTTAAACCAACAATATTGTATAGAAAACTGATTATAAATGTCATTTTCACAATCGTGATGGAACCCTTGCAAACGTTCAGATAATTGTCAAGAGTAACTACTTTATCTCCGTTCATAATGACATCGGAAGACGGGGTAAAACTGTTCGTGTCATCAGCAATGGCGATTCCTACATTACTTTGTTTTAAGGCTCCCGCATCATTAAGCCCGTCTCCAAGCATTGCCACTTTTAAGTGCTGATCCTGAAGGGATTTGATGTAGTTCAGTTTGTCTTCCGGGCTTTGATTAAAGGCCATTCCTTTGTAATTCGGAATAAGCTCTTTAAGCTGGTTTTCTTCTGAGGAGTTGTCTCCGCTCAGGATAAATATTTTGTAGTGGGTAAGTTTTGTGAAAAGTTCTTTCAGTCTTGGACGATATTCGTTTTTAAAGATGAATTTACCCAGGTATTCACCATTTTTACTGATATAAACGGCTGTTTCAAGATTTTTAGGTTCCTGGTTGTTGTAGCGGGCAGAACCAATTTTATACAGATTTCCTCTTACACTGGCTTCATATCCTTTTCCTGAAATTTCAACAAACTTCTCTACAGGGAAATATTCATCGTTCACCTCTATGAATTCGTACAATGATTTTGAAAGCGGGTGGTTGGAATTTTTTAATAAAGTTTTGATATTCAAAGAGTCAAATTCGCTGATCTCAGATCCTTCGTATTTGATATTTGATTTCTTTCTGTGTGTAATGGTTCCTGTTTTGTCAAAAACAATCGTATCAAGTTTCGCGATTTTTTCAATCGTTAAAGTATCTTTTACATAAAACTTATTTCGGCCTAAAATCCTCATAATGTGACCGAAAGTGAACGGCGCAGACAGTGCAAGTGCGCAAGGGCATGCAATGATCAGAATGGCAGAAATAACCTGAAACATTTTCTCCAAATCAATAAATGCCCAATAGATTCCAGCAGCCAGAGCAATACCTAAAATGATGAATGTGAAATATTTACTGATGCTGTTTGTCAATGTATCCAGCCCGGTTTCATGTTTTTTGAAAGCTTCTTTATTCCAAAGCTGAGTAAGGTAACTCTGGTCTACATCTTTAATAACTTCCAGCTCCAGAGATGACCCGATCTGCTTACCTCCGGCAAAGATTTTATCGCCCGGCTGTTTACTGATGCTTTCACTTTCTCCGGTAATAAAGCTGTTGTCGATATTTCCTTCTCCGTTAATAAGAATCGCATCTACCGGAATGATTTCCTGATTTCTAACTAAAATTCTGTCTCCTACTTTTACTGCGGAAAGAAGGATATTTTCCTGTTTTCCCTCAAAGTCTACCTTCGTTACGGCAATTGGGTAGAACGATTTATAGTCTCGGTCATAAGAAAGAGCACTGTACGTTCTTTTCTGAAAAATTTTCCCCATCAGCATGAAGAAAAGAAGACCGCAAAGGGTATCAAAATATCCCGGACCGTAATCCGTCACCACTTCATAAATACTTCTCCCGAAAAGAACAAAAATTCCCAGTACAATAGGAACATCTATGTTGACGATTTTATTTTTTAATCCGTACCATGCGGATTTGTAATAATCTGAAGCCGAATAAAATACTACAGGACATGCCAGTAAGAACATCAGTGTTCTGAAAAGCCCCTTGTAATGTTCCATCCAGTAATCTTCTCCTCCTACGTATTCGGGAAAGGCGAGAAACATACCGTTTCCGAAGGCAAAACCTGCAATAGCAAATTTTACCAGCAAAGATTTATCAAGGTGGTCTACATTTTTTTCAGCAGTTTCAAGACTGATAACAGGTTTGTATCCCAGATTGGTTAAGAAATTAGCAAGTTCGCTCAATTTCAGATCATTATGGTTGAATGAAATCTGCAAAGTCTTCCTTGTGAAGTTAACCTGAGAATATTTGATATGCTTATTTAACGTATGCAGACTTTCCAGTAGCCAGATACATGAGGAACAGTGTATTACAGGGATTTTGAAAGTGACGAGGCTGGTGTTTCCTTCAGAAAAATCAGTCACTTTTTCGAAGATTTCCGGTGTGTCCAGGTAATCAAACTGAGTAGAATTTTCATCATTCGGACGAATTCCTGCTCCTTTATTAAGCTCATAGAAATTGCTTAAATTATTTAAATTCAGAATTTCGTAAACGGACTTACATCCATTACAACAGAAAGTCTTTTCATCAAATAAAATTCTCTCTTTTTCTATACCTTGACCACAATGAAAACAGTTCTCGCTCACCCCATAAAATATTGAACTACAAAATTATAACAAATTTTTTTGTTTATCGCGTTAAAAAGTTCTATTTTTGTGATAAATATCATATAAAATGCCGCAGGAACAACAGATAGCAATTGAAGAGAGGTTCGCCAGAGTTTTTAATGATAAATCATTTAAAGAAAGACTTTCTAGCGCAGATTTTGAAAAATATATTAATGGCAAAAAGAAACTGAGTTTTCAGAAACATGAAACTATTTTTGAGGATGGGGAAACTCCAAAAGGAGTGTTTGTCCTGGAAAAAGGTGCTGCCAAACTTTCAAAATCAGGAGCTTTCGGGAAAGATCAGATTTTAAGATTTATCAAAGAAGGAGATATCATCGGCTATCGTTCTTTGCTTTGTGGGGAAAACTTCCAGGCCAAAGCAGAAGCAATGACAGATATTGAATGTGTTTTCTTACCTGCAGATATCTTTATGTATCTTCTGGAAGTAGATCCACAACTGTCCTTCGTAATGCTTCAGAAAATTTCTTATGAATTAGGAGAATCTTCCAACACCATTACTTTCCTTGCACAAAAAACAGTAAGAGAAAGACTGGCAGAAATTCTGCTGCTTCTTGAACAGAAGTTGGGTGTAGATCCTGAAGGTTTTATTAAAATCTCCTTAACGAGAGAAGAAATTGCCAACATTATCGGTACTGCTACGGAAAGTGCCATCCGTCTGATCTCGGAATTCAAACAGGATAGTCTGATTGAAGTGGACGGAAGAAATATCAAGATCTTAAATCACGACAAACTCATGAAACTCGGTCACGTAGTTTTATAAATCATACAAAAACTTAAGTCGGCTCAAGGCCGACTTTTTAACTTTTAAAAATAGATAAATTATGTCTGTTCACTCTGAAATTAAAAAAGTTACGACTGAAACCTTGCGTAAAATGAAATTCGACAAGGAAAAAATAACAATGCTTACAGCCTATGATTTTACCACTGCCAAGATGGTAGATGCTGGTGGAGTAGATGCTATTTTAATTGGAGACTCTGCAGCGAATGTAATGGCTGGCTTTGAAACCACATTGCCTATTACGCTGGATCAAATGATCTATCATGCTCAAAGTGTGGTAAGAGGAACCGACAGAGCTTTGGTGGTAGCGGATTTACCTTTCGGAACTTATCAGAGTAATCCTGAAAAAGCATTGGAATCTGCGGTAAGAATGATGAAAGAAGGTGGAGCGCATGCTGTGAAAATTGAAGGTGGAAAAGAAATCTCCAAGTCAATCAAAAAAATTATCAATGCCGGAATTCCGGTAATGGGACATTTGGGATTAACACCACAGTCCATCTATAAATTCGGAACGTATAAAGTAAGAGCTAAAGAAGAAGCAGAAGCCGAAAAACTAATTGCTGATGCACAGCTTCTGGAAGAACTTGGCTGTTTTTCTATTGTGTTGGAAAAAATTCCTGCTGATTTGGCTAAGAAAGTAACTGAAAGCATCTCTATTCCAACCATCGGAATCGGTGCCGGTGCAGATTGCGACGGACAGGTTTTGGTGTATCATGATATGGTGGGAATGAACAAAGGTTTCAGCCCGAAATTCTTAAGAAGATATCTTGACCTTTACACAGAAATTACAGGAGCCGTTTCTCAATACGTGAAAGATGTGAAAAATGTAGAGTTTCCAAACGAAAACGAAAGCTATTAGTCCATGCAGAACCAACAATCTATTCAGGGAATATTATCTATTGCAGCTTTGATTTGTCTGGCCGTGGGATGGTTTAATTTATTTTCCCCGGAAATTAATCATTTGCTTTCAAGAAAAGTATTTTATGTTCTGATTGGAGCAAGCTTTTTTATTCAGGCTCCATTGCTTACCAATAAGAATTTTGTTTATGCCATGTATGCTGCAGCGGCTATCTGTGTATTCGGAGCGTTTATTCCGGAAGGCTCAAAACTTTCAGCTGTTAAAACGGTAGGCCTTCTGGCAGGGATTATCCTGTCATTATCCAACAGAAGAAGATAGACTGAAGAGGTATGAAGGAGCAGATTATATATGAAGACAATCATCTTCTGGTGATTAATAAAAAGGTGGGTCAGCTTGTACAGGGCGATAAGACCGGCGATGAATCACTATTAGAATCCATCAAGAACTTTATAAAAATAAGAGATGCTAAGCCGGGAAATGTTTTTCTCGGCTTGGTTCATCGTATAGACCGCCCAACTTCCGGACTGGTGATCTATGCAAAAACATCCAAAGCGCTTTCCCGTTTGACGCAGATGGTGAAAAACCGTGAAGTGAAAAAAACATATTGGGCAGTCGTGGGAAAAGAAATGATTCCGCAAAGCCAGAGACTGGTACATTATTTAAAGAAAAACGAAAAAAATAATAAAGCTATTGTTTTCCCAAAGGCTACGGAAGGAGCCAAAGAAGCAATCCTGACGTATCATGTGATCAAAACATTAGACAATTATTTGTTGCTGGAAATTGATCTTGAGACCGGAAGGCATCACCAGATCAGGGCTCAGCTGTCTAAAACAGGCGTCCCGATTAAAGGAGACTTAAAATATGGAGCATCTCGCTCTAATCCGGATGGAGGTATTAATCTTCACGCCAGAAAACTGGAATTTATTCATCCGGTTACTAAAGAAAACATAGAAATCATAGCTCCTGTTCCGCAGAATGATGCGATCTGGAGAGCTTGTGAAGAATAAACATATCATAACTATAACATGAAACTCAAATCACTTTTATTAGCCACATTGCTGGTTATGACATCTTGTTCAGACAATGATGACTTGCCGCTTGATAATTCACAACAGACAATTACTGAAAATACAAGTAAAATATCATGGAATTATCCTGTTTTGTCACCTGTCTTTAATGGGTTGGAACAAAATTATATGTTCGAATATGATGCTCAGGGAAGGATTATAAAAAAGATAGGAGGCAAGCTGGAACATTCCGGAGGTACGGGATTTCCTTATTCTTATTCAAAATCTGTCTATACAATGGTAACATATACAGGAAATACTGCAATTATGAGAAATTATAGCTCTGATCCTGGTTTCACTGTTCAGTTGAAGGAAAGACGGTTTGAATTTGATAATCAAGGTAGAGTTATTAAAGCAGTTATTCCAGAGGTCTATAATTCATATATGGATAAGTATTTGACCTATACTTATGATGCTTCAGGAAAGTTAACTGAGATTTTAACTGAATATCCAAATATTCCGTATGATCCAACTGATCCGCAAGATTATATTTTGACTTACGTAGAAAAGTTTATTTATAACACCTCAGGAAATCTAGAAAAGGCAATTAAAACCGAAAAGCATAATAATATTGATGCTTATATTACGAATGAAATTACATTGGATAATTTTGATTCTGCACAAAATCCATTTAAGAATTTGGGTATTTTTGAAGAGTATTTCTACTTTTCATTATCAAAAAATAATCCTCAGAGAAAAATTTCAAAAGAATTTAAACCTTATAGCTCCGAATTTTTTCTAAGCCAATCAAATTGGACTAATCAATATAATTCTGATGGAAGGCTGAAGCTTTTTTACTAAAGAACTATTTAAAATAAAATTGAAGACCGTCTGAAAATTGAGATGGTCTTTTTTCTTTAAAGTCATTTAAGATTTTGCTTATTCTAAAAAAATGTCTAACTTCGTTCCAAACTTTAGGGGTGTCTGTTGCCAACAGACTGAGACTTTACCCTTTGAACCTGATCTGGATCATACCAGCGTAGGGAAAAGTAGATGACTTTTGCTGTACATTCTATTGTACAATAATGGCCATTCCTAAAGTATATTTAATTTATTAGGAATGGAACTTATAATCAACCACACCCGAAAAACATTTGATGTACTTCCTGCCAACCTGGAAGCATTACTGGCTATTGAGTTACCCGGAAAGAAAAAAGGTATTGCTGTAGCGCTCAACAACCGAATTATTCCGCTGTCAGTCTGGGCGGAAACCATCCTCAATAACAACGATTCAGTGTTAATCATCACTGCCACTCAGGGCGGTTAATTCTCATATTTAATACCAATACTTATGGCTCACTCCATTACATGTTCGCCATTTCCGAACTCAAAGAAAATCTATGTTGAAGGAAAATTACACCCTATCAATGTAGCCATGCGTGAAATACAGCTTAGCCCAACCAAACTGACCAATGGCGGCTTTGAACACAATGCTCCGGTAACCATTTATGACACTTCGGGGCCTTATACCGATGAAAATGCAGTCATTGACATTCAGAAAGGACTTCCAAGAATCAGAGAACAATGGATTCTGGATAGAAATGATGTGAATATTCTGGAAGGGATTACCTCAGAATACGGAAAAGCGCGTTTGGCAGATCCTCGTCTTGATGAATTGAGGTTTTCCTATGATCATAAGCCTAAAGTAGCACAGGAAGGAAAAGAAATTACACAGCTTTACTATGCCAAGCAGGGAATCATTACTCCGGAAATGGAGTATGTGGCGATCAGGGAAAACCAGAGAATAGAACAGCTTGAATCCGTATCAAAAGAAATGGCATTTCAGCATCCGGGCCACAGTTTTGGAGCGAATACTCCTAAAAGTAAAATCACCCCGGAATTTGTAAGAGACGAAATTGCTGCCGGAAGAGCTATTATTCCCAATAACATCAACCATCCGGAAAGCGAGCCGATGATTATCGGGAGAAATTTCCTGGTAAAGATCAATGCGAATATCGGAAACAGTGCCGTTTCATCCAGTATTGAAGAAGAAGTGGAAAAAGCAGTATGGGCCTGCCGATGGGGAGCAGATACCATTATGGACCTTTCAACCGGTAAAAATATTCACGAAACAAGAGAATGGATCATCAGAAACAGTCCGGTTCCGATTGGTACCGTTCCAATCTATCAGGCATTGGAAAAAGTAAAAGGTGTTCCTGAAGATCTTACATGGGAAATCTTCAGAGATACTTTGATTGAACAGGCTGAACAGGGAGTTTCTTATTTTACCATCCACGCAGGAGTTTTACTAAGATATATTCATCTGACAGCCAACAGAGTAACCGGAATTGTATCCAGAGGAGGATCGATTATGGCAAAATGGTGCTTATTTCATCATAAAGAAAGTTTCCTGTATACCCATTTTGAGGAGATTTGTGAAATCATGAAGAAATACGACGTAGCTTTCTCTCTGGGAGACGGTCTTCGTCCGGGATCTATTGCAGATGCCAATGATGCAGCGCAGTTTGCAGAACTGGAAACTTTAGGTGAACTCACTAAAATTGCCTGGAAACATAATGTACAGGTAATGATTGAAGGACCTGGGCATGTACCAATGCATATGATCAAAGAAAATATGGATAAACAGCTGAAAGAATGCCATGAAGCGCCATTTTATACTTTAGGTCCTTTAACAACGGATATTGCACCGGGTTATGATCATATTACTTCAGGGATCGGAGCAGCAATGATCGGATGGTTTGGATGTGCGATGCTCTGCTATGTAACTCCAAAAGAACATTTGGGACTTCCGAATAAGGATGATGTCAAAGTTGGGGTGATCACTTATAAACTGGCAGCCCACGCGGCAGATTTAGCAAAAGGACATCCGGGCGCACAATACAGAGACAATGCATTAAGTAAAGCAAGGTTCGAATTCAGATGGGAAGATCAGTTCAATCTTTCATTAGATCCGGAAACAGCAAGAGCATATCATGATGAAACCCTTCCGGCAGAAGGAGCAAAAATTGCTCATTTCTGTTCCATGTGCGGACCAAAATTCTGTTCGATGAAAATCACTCAGGAAATCCGTGAATCTGCAGAAAAAGGGATGCTGGATAAATCACAGGAATTCATCGAAAAAGGAAAAGAAATTTATATATGATCCTCGTTATCACTCCTGAATTGATTGTTCCGAACGAAACTGATCTTATTAATCAGATGTTTCAGGAAGGTCTTGACCTGCTTCACATCCGTAAACCAGGAGCAAACAGAAATGAAATGATTGAATTTATCACCCAAATTGATGACGCTTTTCATTCACAGCTTGTACTGCATACGCATTACGATCTTGGAAAGGAATATCAGATCTCAAGGTTTCATTTCAGGGAAATCGACCGGAAAGAAGAAGCATTTAAAACTTTCGCGGAAGAAAATATAATTTCAACTTCAGTGCACGATATCACAACCTACAATACTTTGGATAAAGTATGGGAATATGCTTTCATAAGTCCATTCTTTCCAAGTATCTCCAAAAAAGGATATGGATTGGATTCTACCATTAAAGAAGAAGTAAAACATCGGAACAATCCGGATGTCAAATTGATAGCCCTTGGAGGAATTAATCAGGATAATATTCATGAAGTTTTCGAATCAGATATCGATGGAGCAGCCCTATTGGGTGCGATCTGGGAAAGTGAAGAACCTTTAAAAGTATTCAGAAAATGCAGGAACGTCCTTATGTCATAAGCATTGCAGGCTTTGATCCCAGTGGTGGAGCAGGCTTATTATCAGATAGTAAAACTTTTGAACATTCAAAAGTAATGGGATTGGGAGTGTGTACGGCATTAACATTACAGACCGCTTCCAAGTGCTTAAGCCTGGAATGGCGTCCCATAGATGAAATAATTGAAGCCATTCAGGTGCTGATGGAAAACTATTCCGTTTCAGCAGTGAAAATTGGAATTGTGAAAGATGCAGATTTTTTAAGCAAAATTGTAGAAACAGTTCAAAAGAATAATTCTGAAGTGAAAATCGTTTGGGATCCCATTCTGAAAAGCACTTCGGACTTTAATTTTTTTGATCTTGAAACTCTTCATCAATTAAAAAAAATTGTTCATAAACTCAGTTTGATTACACCTAATTATAACGAATACAGTGTTTTAAAGGGAAATCATCTGTTACCTGATACTCATCAATGCGCATTGCTGATCAAAGGAGGACATAGAGAAGATCATTTGGGCACAGATATTTTAGTTGAAAACGGAAAAGAGATTCTTTTAGCTCCAGCCGAAAGGAATACAACCTATTTTCCAAAGCATGGTTCCGGCTGTGTTTTATCCTCAGCCATTACAGCAGAACTTGCGAAGGGGAAAAATATGGAAACGGCCTGCTGGAATGGAAAATTATACATCGAAAAATTTTTAAAAAGCAATTCCTCTTTACTGGGAACGCATTCATAAAAACATGGAAAAATTACAATACATATCACAGGGAAATACAATACAGGAACAGGAAAAGCATATCCGTAACGCTTTGGATAATGGAATCAAATGGGTACAGGTTCGATGGAAAAATGCGCCTGAAAATGAATTAATCAGTCTTTGTGAAATTTCAAAACAGCTTTGCTCAGCATATCAGTCGGTTTGTATCATCAATGACCATGTACAGATCGCTAAAGAAATAGATGCTGACGGAGTACATTTAGGATTGGATGACTGTTCTGTCGATGAAGCAAGACTGATTCTTGGAAAAAACAAAATTATTGGCGGGACAGCTAATACCCTTTCAGATGTGATCAGGAGAATCAAAGAATCGTGTGATTATATTGGTTTGGGACCATTGAGATTTACCACCACGAAAGAAAAGTTAAGTCCTGTCCTTGGATTTGAAGGATACCGGCATATCATTGACGGGTTAAAAGATAAATCAATAGAGATCCCTAAAATATTTGCCATCGGGAGCGTTAATCCTGAAGATATTTTACCGCTACAGGAAATCGGGATTTATGGCGTTGCTGTTTCAGGAATTATTACCAGGCAGCCCGCTATTATTAACGAATTAAAAAAAGTAATGATATGAACAATCAGAAATTAGAAATAGCAGGAAGAATTTTTGAATCCAGACTGTTTTTAGGGACAGGAAAATTCGGAAGTATGAGAGATATGGTGCAGTCTGTTATCGCATCAGAAAGCAATATGGTAACGATGGCGCTGAAAAGGATTGATGCCCAATCCAATGAAGATGACCTGCTTGACTCATTAAAAGAAACCCATGTTCATCTTCTTCCTAATACTTCCGGAGCCAGAACTGCCAAAGAAGCCGTATTGGCAGCTCAATTAGCCAGAGAAGCACTGGAAACCAACTGGGTAAAACTAGAAATTCATCCCGATCCGAAATATTTACTGCCGGACCCCATTGAAACCTTATATGCCACTGAAGAACTGGCGAAATTAGGATTTGTTGTAATGCCTTACATTCATGCCGATCCGGTTCTGTGCAAAAGACTTGAAGATGCAGGAACCGCAGTGGTAATGCCATTGGGAGCGCCTATTGGAACGAATAAAGGACTAAAAACACAGGATTTTCTTGAAATAATCATCAGCCAGAGCAACGTTCCTGTAGTGGTAGATGCCGGAATCGGGGCACCTTCAGATGCCGCAAAAGCCATGGAAATGGGGGCTGACGCCGTTTTGGTGAATACTGCCATTGCTGTAGCCAGAAATCCGTTGAATATGGCTGTCGCTTTTAAAGAAGGAGTGATTGCCGGAAGAAGAGCTTTTGAGTCAGGGTTGGGAGCCATTTCAAGTCATGCTGAAGCTTCAAGTCCGCTGACTTCGTTTTTATTTGAATAATCAGGATTATGAAAAGCTTTAAAGATGTTTTTGAAAACTACCAGTGGGATGAGGTAAAGAATAAGCTTGAAAATGTAAGTCTGGCCGATGTAAGATACAGTCTTCAGAAGAAAAACAAAACGATTGATGATTTCCTTAATCTTCTGTCGCCAGCCGCTTCTCAGGAACTCGAAATGATGGCAGTGATGACGAGGGCACTTACCCAGAAACGTTTCGGAAAAACCATTCAGTTGTATGCACCACTGTATCTCAGCAATGAATGCCAGAATATCTGTACCTACTGCGGATTCAGTCTTGATAACAATCTGAAAAGGAAAACCCTTTCTGATATGGAGTTGATGATTGAAGCATCAGTCCTGAAATCAATTGGAGTAAACCATGTATTGCTGGTAAGTGGTGAAGCCAATAAAATAGTGGGAGTTCCTTACTTTCAGAATACTGTACGTAAGTTAAAGCCACATTTTTCCAACATTTCCATCGAAGTTCAGCCTTTAATGGAAGATGAATACAAACTGCTTCATGAAGAAGGGGTACATTCCGTATTGGTCTATCAGGAAACCTATCATCAGGATGTCTACAGAGAATACCATCCGAAAGGTAAAAAATCAAATTTCCATTTTCGTCTGGAAACTCCCGACAGGATAGGTAGAGCAGGAATTCATAAGATCGGGCTGGGAGTCCTGCTTGGGCTTGAAGATTGGAGAGTAGATAGCTTCTTCAATGCCTTACACATCGATTATCTTCAGAAACAGTACTGGAAAAGTAAGTTTTCTGTTTCCTTTCCAAGGCTCAGACCTGCTGAAGGAATTATTGAACCCAATTTTATCATGGAAGACAAAGATCTTCTTCAGCTGATCTGTGCTTACAGAATCTGGAATGAAGACCTTGAGATTTCCATATCTACCAGAGAAAATGAAGTCTTCAGAAATAATATTGTCTCTCTGGGAGCAACTGCTATGAGTGCAGGTTCAAAAACAAACCCTGGAGGATATGCGGTGGATAAAGAATCTCTGGAACAGTTTGAAACCAGTGACGAGCGAAGTATGGATGAAATTAAAATCATGATTAAAAAAGCAGGTTATGATCCTGTGATGAAAGATTGGGATTCCGTATATAATGGATTTTAAAATTTTAAAGCCATTAAGGATTTTGAAGGAGTGAAGTTGAATTAATAAAAATCGGAGATTTTTAAGATAGTATCTTTTTAAAACGAAGCTTAACTTTCCTAAAATAACTAAAGAAACTTAATGGCTAAATTATCATAAAGTATGAAAAAAGAAGATCATTTTTCACGGTACAGCCGGCAGATATTTATTGAAGAAATAGGATTGGAAGGACAAAAGAAAATAAGTTCATCCAAAGTTCTTGTCATTGGGGCAGGAGGTTTGGGAAGTCCTGTTATTCAATATCTGGCTGCTGCAGGAGTAGGGACTTTAGGTGTTGCAGATTTTGATGAGGTTGAACTTCACAATCTGAACCGGCAGATTATCCATACCGAAAACAGAGTAGGGTTATCCAAAGTGAAAAGTGCTGAAACCTTTGTTGGAGAACTCAATCACCAGATTACATTCATCGGTATTGAAGAAAAAATCAATGAAAATAATGCAGAGGTAATTCTGTCTCAATATGATGTTATTGTTGATGGCTCAGATAACTTTTCAACAAGATATCTGGTGAATGACACCTGTGTGCAATTACAAAAAACTTTGGTTTACGGAAGTATCTTAGGATTCTCAGGACAAGTTGCTGTGTTTAATCATAACGGAAGTAAAAACTTAAGAGATATTTTCCCGGAACCGCCCTTTGATGAAGATCTTCCGGATTGTGACAGCCTTGGTGTATTGGGTGCTCTCCCCGGAATGATAGGAAGTATGATGGCACTTCAGACCTTAAAAATCATAACAGATCTTCCGGTAAGTTTGAATCAGCTGACATTGGTAGACACACTGAGCTGGAGATTTCAGACGGTAGATTTCTGATGTAAATGTAAACACTAATGTCACAAATGTTTTCACAAATAACACCATTTTATTAGCAATACATATCAATAGGGGCGGGCTTTAGCCCGTCTTACTTGTATAAAACGATCCATTGGCGTTATCCAAAATTTATATAAAAAAACAGGTGATAATCATTTTTTTTACCACCTGTTTTTATTTATCTATTATAAAGAAGGATTATTGTGCCTGCTGCATTACACCCCCGGTATCTTCTTTTTTGGTCTGATTTAAAATATTCGGATCTTCTTTCGCCAATTTATTTCTCGTCGGAATTTTATAATTGATGGAAAGTCCGAAATTTCTTGTGTCGTATTTGCTGTAGATCATCACCGGATTTCCTGATGGTGGATTAGAACGTACCTGCATCACCTGTCCGTTGAAAATATCGTTTGCAAAAACCGAAAGTGTCAGACGGTTGTTCATAAACTTCTTCGTCAATGTAATATCAAAAGAGTTGTTGAACGGTTTCTCTGCAGTAAAGTAGAAATATCCTGCCTTTGGAGTCAGATAGCTGTAATTGGCTGTCAGTTTGATGTCTTTAGGCAAAATAATCTGAGTCATGATATTAAAAATCCAGAACCCTTTATTGTTCAGATTATCAATTTCATGCTTCTGATATCCTGCATATAAGTACATGAAGTTAATTTTATCCGGATTGAAATTAAACTTCATGATTTCACTCAAAGGCTTACTGAAAATCATAAAAGGAACCGGTAGCCCCACGTTGAAATTGTGAATTTTCATATTGGAAATATTCACCTGCTCATTGAAGAGTTTCCTTCCGTCTTTTCGGATGATCTGTGCTACCTGATTGCTTGCCGAGCTTACGCTATACCCGATAAACGCATAGTCAAAAGCTGATATTTTCAATTCATAATTATCAAAAATAGTAGGCTGTAGATTCGGGTTACCATTTACTTCTGTACTAGGTCCGGAGAATGTTACGTTATTCGGGTTCAGGGCAGAAATACTTGGCAGACTGATTTTTCTGTTGTAATTCGCGGCAATATAAACCTGATTCATCATGTTATACTGTACACTTGCGTTCGGGAACAGCTTAAACTTATTAAAAGGAATCAACTCAGCTTCCACCAGTTTTGTATCTTTATCAAAATACCTTGTTATCCCTGAAATATCATAATTTTCAGCACGGGATCCCAACGTGAAATCAAACTTTTTCAGTTTAGCCTGGAACTCTAAATACGTTGAAGCAGTCTGTCTCTGATATTCAAGATTGGTCAGTCCAAAACTTTCTGTATCATAATCCTGCCTTTCATATAATCCTCCAAAACTTACTTTCCCACCATCAAGAAGTTTGATCGGCTGTGCATAATCTACTTTAAAGTTGGCAATATTCATCACAGATTTATTATTCAGAATATCTTTTAATCCATTGGTAGGGCTATCAAGAGGTTCATTGGGATAAGCTACAAATGTCCCATCCTGGAAGTAATTATCCTGAGAAAATTTGCTGTCTGATCTCGTATACCCAAACTGGAAATCCAGTTTTTGAGATTTGTCAGCAAAACGCTTCTGATAGGTTACAACCGCTTCCTGTCTTAAATTATTGGTATGGGCAACGTCAGAAGAAGTATAAAAAGCTTCTTGTAAATCTTTCGGGTTTCTCTTGAATGGTAAATCTCCATGCCCGTCACTTAAAGTATAGTTGTCATTATTGTTGTGATAAATATCGTAGTTCAATAATAACCTGTCCTGCCCTAAATCAAAAGTCAATCCGGATTTTGCAAAATATCCGCGTGCGTATCTATCGGTATGGCTTGTTAGAAGCTCATCCTGCTGGCCATTCAGCATACTTTCACGGTAATTCTGCCCAACATTCAGCTGCCATCCGAAATATTTATTTCTGGCATTTAAATTAACGGAGTTGGTCGTTCTGCTTCTATACTTGTCGTAATTTGTAAAAGAATAATTCCCTGAATACGTAGCGGTTAAATATTTATTTGCATTTTTGTTGGTGATGATATTCATGATGGCACCTCCGGAAGTTGCCGGAAACTCAGCACCTGGCTGCGTGATCACTTCAATTCTTTCTACGGAATTGGCCGGCATCCCTTCAAGGAAGGAGTTCAATTCATTGGAAGTGATGTTCAGAGGTCTTCCGTTAAGATATACTTCCAGCATTTTTCCCTGATACATCATCCCTGCAATATCGGTAGATACAAGCCCCGGAAGTTTCTTTATTCCTTCCAGAACGTTTCCGTTATTCAGCTGAGGCTGCTCAGAAAAATCAAAAATAGTACGGTCTGCTTTTTGTTCAACGGCTTTTTTAGTTTTGGTGATGACTACGCCTTCAATTTGCTTTTCCTGTGGTTTATTATTTTTTTCTTGTGAAAAAACAAAAACAGAGCTTAGCAAGGATAAAGCGAAAATTGTTTTTTTCATAATGTTTTACTGTTATCCGGTTAGACGCTGAAAAAGATAATTTGTTACGCTAAAATGTTGAAAATCGAAAATTTAGGCTAAATTTTTTTTATTTCGGAAATAATTATATCTTTGCCAGGTAATTATCAAGAATCTCTAGATGGGATAGCAACCTGCAAAAACAAGCAAGGTGCTGCAATCGATAAGCCGGATCTTCTGGAAAAAATGTTTATCATTCTATCATTACTCCCATCTTGAATTTTTGTTTTAAAGTTAAAATCAAATGTTTAAAGACAAGGGAAATCACATTCCATCAGTAATTTTTTATTCTTCAGATCATGAAGTGAGCCTTCATTACTCTGATATGTTCTCATGCCATTTCTACATGCGCATGTGTTGTTGCTTCTAGCCTTTTCTATTTCTAAAAAATAATACAAACATTTCGAATTCTATGGTAACCTTACAATTTAGGGCTACAGGATTTGTATTGCTTAAAAAACAAATTTCATCAACAAAAAAGTACACAACAAACATGCATAATTTCAAAAAAAGAATTTTTATTCCTTTCGTGCTTATTTCTTCATTTTATTACGCACAGACGGACACTTTACAATCGAAGAAAATAGAAGATGTGGTTATCCTTGGATCAAGGGGTTCCGGAAGATCTTTGACCGATACTCCTGTTCCGGTGGACATCATTAATATATCTAAAATTTTAAAACAGAGCCCGACGAATAATATCAGCCAGGCTTTAAACTATATCGTACCCTCATTTTCATCCACATCACATACTGTAAATGACGGAACTGATTTTGTGGATCCGGCACTGTTGAGAGGATTAGGACCGGATCAGGTTTTGGTATTACTCAACGGAAAAAGAAGGTATCAGTCTTCACTGATTAATGTTACCCTTACGCCGGGAAGAGGTTCTGTGGGAACCGACCTTAATGCTATTCCTGCTTTTGCATTGGAAAAAATAGAAGTTTTAAGGGATGGAGCTGCTGCCCAGTATGGATCTGATGCCATTGCGGGGGTGCTAAACCTCGGACTGAAAAAAAGGCTGGGATTTTCCGGACAGGTATTCTTAGGGGGATATGCTTCACCTGTTGCCAATAATTTCTCCGGAGGGGTAGACGGACAGACTGTTTCTGTAGACCTTAATTATGGCACTAAAGTAGGGAAATCCGGATTTTTTAATATTACCGGTTCCGCCCAATACCGTGATCCTTATTCCAGAGCAGGAGTGAGGGAAGGAGATATTTTCAACGCCTATAATGCCATTAATTACCGGGCATTACAGGATGGAGTGAATATTGACGGCTTGTATAAAAACATTACCAATACTTCCAATACTCAGCAAATCATCAATACCATTAAACAGTATGCAACTAAGGTTGGATATTTTGCACCTGATTTTCAATCTCAGATTTCCGGGGCAAACAGCATTTCTGAGCTTCAAAAAATATTGGGTAAAGATTTTACCTCTGAGGAGCTTAATTACAGAGGATTGGAGAGAAAAGATTTCAGTTTGAGAGCAGGGCAGTCTAAACTGCAGTCCGGACAGCTCTTCTTCAACTCTGAAATTCCTGTGAATGACGAATGGAAGGTTTATTCATTTGGAGGCTACAGCTACCGTCTTGGAAATGCAGGAGGATTTTACAGGCTTCCGAACAATGAAAGGAATATTAATGCAGTTACTCCCAACGGATATCTGCCTCAGATTGAAGCCACTGTAAATGATTATTCCCTTGCTGCCGGAATTAAAGGAAAATGGGATGGCTGGAATGTGGATTTCAGTAATACATTCGGGAAAAATGTTTTCGGTTTTGGTGTTGTCAATACTTTTAATGCATCACTTACAGATAGTTCTCCAAGAACCTTTGATGCCGGAGGATCTGAATTCTCACAAAATACCGTCAACCTTGATTTCTCTAAGAAATATGATGTTCTGAAAGGGTTGAACATTGCGTTTGGTGGTGAATACCGGCATGAAAATTATAAAGTAAATGCAGGAAAGGAAAACTCTTATGCTTCCTACGATATCTATGGCCGGGTAGTAACAGCCAAAACCCCTGAAAATGAAAAAGTAACCGATTTTTTTGAAAGTGTAAGACCCGCAGGAGCTCAGGTCTTTCCGGGATTCAGTCCTGAAAATGCAGTTTCCGGAAACAGAAACAGTATTGCAGCTTATGCTGATGCAGAACTGGAAATTACCGATAGATGGTTATTGGAAGGAGCTGTACGGTATGAGAATTATTCAGATTTCGGATCTACATTCAATTATAAGGTGGCAACCAATGTAAAACTGGCTTCCAATCTCAACTGGAGAGGAGCTGTTTCTACTGGGTTCAGAGCGCCTTCATTAGCACAAATCTATTACAGTTCTACTTCTACGCTGATTCAGCAGGGGAAGACAACGCAGGTAGGTACTTTCAGAAATAATTCTGAGGCTGCACAGGCATTGGGTATTCCAAAATTAAAACAGGAAACCTCACAATCCTACAGTACAGGAATTACCTGGAAGATTCCGGCATTAAGCCTTACTTTCACAGCGGATGCTTATTTAATAAAGATTAAAGACAGAGTCGTACTGACCGATCTCTTCTATCGCCCTGATGGTAATTTTACTCCTGGCTCGGATCAGGCCGTTCTACAGGATGCTTTTGATCTTGCAAGAGCCAGCGCTGCCAACTTTTTTGCCAATGCAGTAGATTCTCAGACAAAAGGCCTTGATATCACCATTTCCCAGAACTCAAAAATCTCATCCGGAATTTCCCTGGAGAATAATCTGGGAATCAATTTTAATCAGACTAAAAGAATCGGGGATATCCACGCGTCTCCTAAATTGGTAAGTCAGATCAATAATTATTTCTCAGAACCGAACAGAATCTATTTTGAAGAAGCTGTACCCCGTGTAAAAGCTACATTAGGCAATACGGTAAGAGCTTCCGGATTTACTTTCGTACTGCGTAATTCTTTCTTTGGTAAAGTGACCGATGCAGATGTTGTGGATGCTAACTTTGATGGTGTAACAGGAAGTACAGAGCATTTCGTCCTTAACCGCCGCGTGATAACAGACCTATCAGTAGGCTATAATTTTAATAAAAATATTTCAGCAACCGTAGGAAGTAATAATATCTTTAATATATTGCCTTCTAAAAGCCCCGCAATAAGTTCATTAACAGCAGATAACCAGTTTGTCTATTCCAGACAGGTTTCCCAGTATGGTATAGGCGGAAGGTTCTTGTTTGCAAGAATTGAATTCAGCTTCTAATATAAAGACTGAAGTTTTGATTAAAAAAAAGACAGAGACTGAATCTCTGTCTTTTTATTTATTTCAGTGAAGAAAATTCAATGAATTCATATTCTGCGGAAGAGGTAAAAAGTTGTCTAAGTACTGCTGCATGTCCATTTCCTGCAATGACAAGAATTCTGTCTTCTCCGTTGTGAGGAATGTTTTGAATATTGCGGAACATTCTCAGGTTTCTGCTGTACCAGTAAAGAGCGAGCATATCGGCGCCGTCATATTCTCTTAGTGTAAAGTCACCGCTAAGATAAGCCCCGTATCCGTACTGATGGCTTTCTTTGGAATTCATATAAGTAAAAGTGTCCAGAAGAGATTTAAAATTTTTAGGCTCAGAACTCTTGTAGAAGGCAATAAACTGTTGGGAGATCGGGTCATCACTTCTGAAATCATAATCCTTGCTGAGGTTTTTAAAAAATGCAGAATCAGTTTTCCCAAAATGTTTTTCAAGGTCATCCAGAATAGATTCTGCGTCAATGCTGAATAATTCAGTTATTTTGAGTTCACTGGCTATTCTCATAGCAAGCTGATAACGCTCATCTCTTTTGTCACGGTGTTTGCCTTCGCTGTATTCCTTCAGCTTTTGATTGGCGTTCCAGCCCGGCCAGGCCTCAATTGCAATCTTTGTCGGCTTAAATCTTTTGATATATTCTACCAGTTCTGTAACCTCTTTTGCTGTTTCAGGAGAAAGTACATCTACCTGATCTTCCTTATTGGTTTTATGGGCATCCAGATTTGGATAATCAAAATGAAAGGAGCCTACCACCAAAACTTTCGTCTTTGGATTTTTAAAATAATCTGAAGGCTTTTTTTGAGCGAATACTGATGTAGAAAGGCATACAAGAAAAATATAAATAAAGGTTTTCATGAGTTTATTTTTTTAAATTACTGTTACATTATTATTGTGCACGGTTTTTCTCTTCGAAATTCACCGCTCTGTTATTGGATTTGATTTTCTGGTTCCCCAAATTATAGGTAACGCTGAGTGTCATTCTTCGGGCATCCCAATAGTTGTTGAATGACTGTGTATTATCTGTAAAATACATATCTCCCTTATATCCGGACTGCTTAAAAATATCACTCACCGAAAGATTTACCTGAAGTGCTTTTTCCACAAAGCTCACCTTTATTCCGGCATCAAGGCTTGCTCTGTTCCTTACAGCGGTATATCCGTCACGGGAAGGAAGATGATGCCAGTAGTTGACAAATAGCATGAACGTTTTAGCCTTATTGAGCTGGAATGTATTATTGAGGGAGTAATAAAACGACTGTCCGTTTTTAGGAACCAGATTGAACCTTGTAATCTGAGTCTCATTATAACTGAACGAAGTCGAAATATTGCTTTCCCAGATTTTAAAGAAAGTATCTGTGTAATTCAGATTGATACCATAATTATCCTGATTATAGTAATTCTCAAACGTACTGATGAGGTTAATTCCGGTCAGGAATGTGATCTGGTCAAAGTTATTTGTTGTTCTCTGGTAGTAAAGATTAGCCGAAAACTTACTTTTAAACATATAGTTAAGTTCTATATTATGATTAAAAGAGGGCTGCAGGCTTGGGTTCCCTGAATAATACGTGTTCGGATTGGAATACCATCGGAACGGATCCAAAGCCCGGAAATAGGGGCGGTTGATTCTTCGGGAATAATTGATACTGAACTGATTATCCTGATTGGCTTTATAAGAAAGATAGGCCGTAGGGAAGAATTTACCGTAATTATTCTCAGATTTTGCCTGTGTAGAAGGAGAGAAACCGCTGGATTGTGAATATTCATAACGGATTCCTGCTTTCACAGACCATTTTTCGCCAAGATCTTTACTGACGCTGATATAAGCGGCATAATTTTTTTCATTATAATCAAAAAGATTGCTTTTTGCAGGGTCTATGGTGTAATTTCCATTGATAGAATTAAAATATCCGATGTCAGAATTATTGGAAAACTGACTGTATTTTGCTCCGGTTTCCAACTGTATTTTTTTGAAATTTAAAGATAAATCTGCCTGCCCCGAATAGATCTTATAATCTACTGAAGAAAGATTTTTTACGATCTGTGTTGAGTTGTTAGCGACATTTCTTGTGGTAAAATTTACCTCTGTATCGGGCAGATTTCCATAATAATTAGCACCTATGCTGAGCTTATGTTCCCCAAATTTCTGATCAAAATATAAATTAAGCATCTGTGAAGTAAATGAAGAACGGTGCTTTGAATCTGTGTCTGTTTGCAAAGTAGGAGTGGTCCCGGTAAAGTAATGTTGTTTTGAATTGATATCCATATTGGAATGTCCTTTCGAAATATCATATACCAGTCCGATATTGGAATTTTTGGAAAGAGAATAATCAATATTAACATTCAGTCCCAATCCGTCATTCATATCCCGTCTTTCATCCCTGCTTACAGAAGAGCTTTGCCCGGTAATTTTATAATTTTCCACTGATCTTTTATCTCCGTCATATCCCTGAAGCTTGATAGATGCTTTCACTTTTTCATTCTGATAGTTCACTCCTGCCACGGTGCTGAATGCTGCATAGGTCTTTTGGGTATAATTCGTGGTCAGGTAGCCGCTCCATCCAGGATTCTGATTCTTTTTAAGAACAATATTGATTATCCCGCTGTTTCCCTGAGCTTCGTATTTGGCAGGAGGAGTGGTGATTACTTCAACTTTCAATATGTTTTCCGAACGAAGGTTTCGAAGATAGTTAATCAGCTCAGATCCGGAAAGATTCAGCATCCGGTCATTAACCATCACAGCAACGCCATTTTTTCCGGCAATGGAAAGCAGTCCTTTATTTTCATCTACCTGCAGTAAAGGTGTACCAGCCAAAACTTCAGTGCCTGAACTTCCCTGTGAAAGCATAGAGTTCTGAACATTGTAAACAAGACGGTCCACTTTACGTTCCACCATAACTTTTTTACCGTTCACCGTAACTGCTTCTATTTTGTTGACATTGGCGGTGTCTTTGGTTTGTGCTGCTGAAAAAGAACAAATCAGGGTGGCTATAAATACAATGTGTTTTTCCATATTATAAAAGACAGATTGAATGATATTTATATTACATTTCTCTGACAAAAGTACCGGAAGAGGTTCTATGAGAAAACAGCATTTAGATGAAGAAGACAATTATTCATGTCAAAAAAGTTTCGTCGGAAAAAAACAGGTTTTTGTCGAAAACAATTAATGAATTATGCCTTTAGAGATTTATATTTGATTATGAATAAAAAGCAAATTATCTGGCTTCAAATTATTTACTGGAGCTTCAATTTCATAGGAACTGTCATCACTCCTAATTTTTTTGTTCCGGAAACTAACCGTCGGGAAGTACACATTCTGAGGGTTACTTTTTTTATGGTGAAAATTGTGACATTTTATATATCGTATTTCTTTATTTTCCCAAAAGTTTTTAAACTTGAGAAACTGTATTCGGCAGTTTTTGTTTTTATGCTGACCCTGTTATGTTTTGCCAGTATGAGATACGCTTTGGAAGAAATGATTCTGCCTTCTACTCTTGGCTTCCGGAATTATGATGAAGAAACCGGACTTCTCTACTATTTTTTCGATAATATTTACAACAGCTCTCTGACTACTTTCATTGCCGGTATTCTATGGATACTGGAGAAGTATGGAGTGGCTGAAAATGATAAAAAGCAGCTTCTGATCGAAAAGAAACAGGCTGAACTTCAGGCTCTGAAAACCCAGATCAATCCTCATTTTATTTTTAATTCTTTAAATAATATCTACTCGCTTGTCTATCAGAAATCGGATAAGGCGCTTCCGGCTATTGAAGAACTGGGGCAGCTGCTGAGGTACAGCACGAAAGACCTTGAAAAAGATTCCATTTCGCTTGATAAAGAAATCGGATATATTGATAGTCTTATTGCGCTGGAGAAACTCAGGATCAGAAATCCGGAACTGCTGATCATAGAGAAAAATATTCAGCATCCTCACCTTAAAATTTCTCCGATGCTACTGGTTCCTTTCGTGGAAAATGCCTTCAAACATGGGGATTTTCGTGATAAAGGTTTTGAAATGAAAATCTCAGATCATCATAAAGTTCTGCATTTTTATCTTTTAAATTTTAAAACACAGAAAATGAAAGATACTGTTTCAGGAATAGGAATTCAGAATGTGAAAAAAAGACTGGAAATTCTGTATCCCAAACACCAGCTTGAGATCAAAGATTCGGAAACGGAATTTATTGTAGATTTAAAAATTGATTTAAGGGATGAATAAGTTAAAATGTATTATCGTGGATGATGAGCCGCTGGCCATCTCACTTCTTGAACATTATGTGGAAAAAATTCCTTTTCTTGAACTGGTTTTTTCTACAGAAAATCCGATTCACGCCCTTGAATACCTTAAGAAAAATGATTCAGATCTTATCTTTCTGGATATTCAGATGCCAGAGCTTACGGGAATCAATTTTATGAAAATTGTAGGAACCCATCAGAAATATATTTTAACAACAGCCTATTCGGAATATGCATTGGAAGGCTATGAGCATAATGTCGTGGATTACCTTCTGAAACCTGTTTCTTTTGAAAGATTTCAAAAAAGTGTTTTAAAGGCTCAGGAGCGTTTTTCTTTTCCACAGGAAGAAAATACTCATTTCTTTGTAAAGTCTTCAGGGCAGAGGCATCGCGTAAGTTTCAATGAAATCCTGTATATTGAAAGCATCAAAGATTATGTTAATATCCGTACAGAAAATGATGAATATATCGTTCTGGATACGCTTAAATCTATGGAAAGCCAGCTTCCTGAAAAATTTGTAAGAATTCATAAATCTTTCATTGTCAATCTGGATAAAGTGAAAAGTATCGGGGCTAAAAAAGTGATTCTTCCTGATGATGAGATTCCTATCGGAGAAAGCTATAGAGCAGGTCTTCTTGATAGAATTTCATAATAATCATATGAGAGCTACAGGTTTCTAAAACCTGTAAGGTTTGGAATAATGTACCACAAAGTTCAGCAAAAGAAATTTTAAGACATTTAAAATAAAAAAGACGGCTTCAACTGAAGCCGTCTTATATTAATTAATCTAACAATTAATCTTATTTTTCCTGTTGTTTGATCAGGTTCAGCGCAGAACCAGCTTTAAACCAATCAATTTGCTGATCGTTGTAAGTATGGTTCGCCATGATGATATCTTTAGTTCCGTCAGTATGAATGAACTCTAAAGTAAGTTGTTTTCCCGGAGCGAACTGATCAAGATCTAAGAAATTAACAACATCATCTTCCAAGATCTTATCATAGTCTGCTTCATTAGCGAAAGTGATTCCAAGCATTCCTTGTTTTTTAAGGTTGGTTTCATGAATTCTCGCGAATGATTTTACCAATACAGCTTTCACTCCTAAATGTCTTGGCTCCATGGCAGCATGCTCTCTTGAAGAACCTTCACCATAATTCTGGTCTCCTACAACGATTGTTGGAATACCAGCCGCTTTATAAGCTCTTTGTACAGCCGGAACTTCACCGTATTCACCGGTTAATTCACTTTTAACTTTATTGGTCTCCATGTTGTAAGCATTCACTGCTCCAATCAACATGTTGTTTGAAATATTATCCAGGTGACCTCTGTATTTCAGCCATGGTCCAGCCATAGAAATGTGGTCGGTAGTACATTTTCCGAAAGCTTTGATCAATACTCTTGCTCCTGTAATGTTTTTACCGTCCCATGCCGGAAATTCTTCCAATAACTGAAGTCTGTCTGAAGTTGGGCTTACATTCACAACAACTTTAGAACCGTCCTCTGATGGAGCCTGGTATCCGTTGTCGTCTACAGCAAATCCTTTTGAAGGAAGTTCGAAACCTTTAGGCTCGTTAAGTTTTACCTGTTCACCTGCTTCGTTAGTTAATGTATCCGTAATCGGGTTGAAATCCAATCTTCCTGAGATCGCTACAGCAGCTACCATTTCAGGAGAAGCTACAAATGCATGGGTATTTGGGTTACCGTCAGCTCTTTTCGCAAAGTTTCTGTTGAAAGAGTGGATAATAGAGTTTTTCTCTCCTTTTTCCGCACCTTCTCTGTCCCATTGTCCGATACATGGTCCACAGGCATTGGTAAAAATTCTTGCGTTTTCAAATTTTCTGAAAGAATCCAGGAATCCGTCTCTTTCTGCTGTGAATTTTACCTGTTCAGAACCTGGATTGATTCCCAGGATAGCTTTAGGTTTAACGCCTTTTGATACTGCATCTTCTACAATGGAAGCCGCTCTTGATAAATCTTCATAAGAAGAGTTGGTACAAGAACCGATAAGCGCCCATTCCACTTCTAATGGCCATCCGTTAGCTTCAGCTTTAGCTCTGAATTCAGCAACAGGAGTCGCTAAGTCCGGAGTGAAAGGTCCGTTTAAGTGAGGAGTCAGTTCAGAAAGGTTGATTTCTATTAATTGATCGAAATATTGTTCAGGGTTAGCATATACTTCAGCATCACCTGTTAAGTGCTCTGCAATTTTATCAGCGGCATCTACTACGTCCTGTCTTCCTGTAGCGGAAAGATATCTTCTCATAGAATCATCATATCCGAAAGTAGACGTGGTAGCCCCGATTTCAGCACCCATGTTACAGATCGTTCCTTTACCCGTTGCGGAAAGAGATTCTGCACCTTCACCGAAATATTCCACGATACATCCTGTACCTCCCTTTACGGTAAGAATTCCGGCAACTTTTAAGATCACGTCTTTTGCAGAAGTCCATCCATTCATTTTACCGGTTAATTTTACTCCGATAAGTTTAGGCATTTTAAGTTCCCAGGCCATTCCTGCCATTACGTCTACCGCATCAGCACCTCCTACACCAATGGCAACCATTCCCAGTCCGCCGGCGTTTACCGTATGCGAGTCGGTACCAATCATCATTCCTCCGGGAAATGCATAGTTTTCCAGGACAACCTGGTGAATAATACCTGCTCCCGGTTTCCAGAATCCGATTCCGTATTTATCACATACAGAGCTTAAGAAGTTGAATACCTCGGAGTTTTTGTTGATCCCTTCCTGTAAGTCTTTATCAGCACCTACTTTAGCCTGGATAAGGTGATCCGCGTGCGCAGTAGAAGGAACAGCCACTTTAGCTTTTCCTGCCTGCATAAACTGTAAAAGTGCCATCTGTGCGGTAGCATCCTGCATCGCTACTCTGTCCGGTGCGAAGTCCACATAAGAGTTTCCTCTTTCATACGCTTGTGTAGCATTTCCTTCCCAAAGGTGGGTGTAAAGGATTTTTTCTGAAAGGGTAAGAGGTTTTCCCACAATTTGTCTTGCTGCTGCAATTCTTTCAGGGTAACGTTCGTACACCTTTTTGATCATATCAATATCAAAAGTCATATCGTATTTTAGTTTTGTTCTTGTTCTTTTAATGCTTCTTTCTCTGATGTTGAAAAAGAAAATCACTTATCTATGCATCAAAAAACGTTCCTATAATCCATAAACAGGGCATTTTTGATTCTGAAATCAATAGATTTTATAACTTTCAATTTAAGAAAAATTAGAATTTATTTTCCAGCTTTTATCGAAAAAAAAACGTAACTATCATAAAATAGAAACGTTCTAAACAAAAAAATGGAAGATTTTAAATCCTTAAGGACTAAAATCTTCCAATAATATAGTTATTCAATAGTCTTGCGACTTATTATCAATCTCTTAGTGAGCGCTTGTACTTGTTAATTCTTTAATAGAAGGAACAAAAGTAGTAAGGTCAATTCCCTCAACAGCAGTTTTATACTCATCGATGCTAGGAATTCTTCCGATGATTGCGGAAAGAACAACAACGGGAGTTGAAGCAAGCAGGGATTCTCCTTTTTTACGTTCAGAATCTTCAACTACTCTTCCCTGGAAAAGACGGGTAGAAGTTGCTAAAACAGTATCTCCTTTAGCTGCTTTTTCCTGGTTACCCATACAAAGGTTACATCCCGGGCGCTCAAGGTACATTACGTTTTTGTACTCTGTACGTGCTTCTCCTTTTGGAGCGTTGTCATCAAATTCAAAACCGGAATATTTTTCCAGTAATTCCCAGTCTCCTTCAGCTTTTAATTCATCAATGATATTATATGTAGGAGCTGCCACTACAAGCGGAGCATTGAATTCTACTTTTCCTTGTTGCTTTTCAAGGTTTCTCAACATCTGGGAAACGATCTTAAGGTCTCCTTTGTGAACCATACAGGATCCTACGAAACCAAGGTCTACTTTTTTCTCACCTCCATAGTAAGAAAGGTCTCTGATGGTATCGTGAGTATATCTTTTAGATACATCGTCATTGTTTACGTCCGGGTCAGCAATCATTGGTTCAACAATTACATCAAGGTCTACAACAACTTCAGCATAATATTTAGCGTTTGCATCAGGAGTCAAAGCAGGTTTTTCACCTGATCTGATTTCTGCAATTCTCTTATTTGCTTTGTCAATTAATCCCTGAAGAACTTTGTTGTGATTATCCATACCCTTGTCGATCATGATCTGGATTCTGCCTTTTGCAATTTCCAGTGATTCGATCAAAGTATTATCTTCAGAAATGTTGATAGAAGCTTTTGCCTTCATTTCAGCAGTCCAGTCTGTAAATGTAAATGCCTGGTCAGCAGGAAGTGTTCCGATATGAACCTCAATGATTCTACCCTGGAATACATTTTCTCCTCCAAACTGCTTTAACATCTGAGCCTGCGTTGCATGAACCACATCACGGAAATCCATGTGAGGCTTCATTTCACCTTTGAAAGTTACTTTTACAGATTCAGGGATCGGCATGGATGCTTCACCGGTAGCCAATGCAAGCGCTACAGTTCCTGAGTCAGCTCCAAAAGCAACTCCTTTAGACATTCTGGTGTGAGAGTCACCACCAATAATGATAGCCCACTCGTCTACAGTGATATCGTTAAGAACTTTGTGGATAACGTCAGTCATGGCGTGGTATTCACCTTTCGGGTCACGGGCTGTAATCAGTCCGAACTCGTTCATGAATTTCATCAGCTTAGGAATGTTAGCCTGAGCTTTTTTATCCCAAACAGAAGCCGTGTGGCATCCGGACTGATAAGCACCATCTACGATTGGAGAAATCACAGTTGCTGCCATTGATTCTAATTCCTGAGCGGTCATCAAACCTGTTGTATCCTGAGATCCAACAATATTAACCTGTACACGAACGTCAGAACCGGCGTGCAGAACTTTTCCTGGGGTAGTTCCCACAGCATTTCTGTTGAAAATCTTTTCTACAGCAGTAAGTCCCTGTCCTTCATGAGAGATTTCTTTTGAAGGAGCAAAAACCGTCGGCGCTTCAATACCTAAAACCTGAGCAGCAAATGTCTGTAGTTTTTTACCAAATACGACCGCGTAAGATCCTCCTGCTCTGATGAATTCCATCTTTTGCGGAGTGAAAGATTTGGTAAGGTCGATCAGTTCCTGGTCGCCGTTGTATAATTTCTTTTCTTTTGTATTGATTGTTAAAACAGTTCCTGTTGCTACTGAATATGCTTCTTCAAGAACAATGTCACCGTTTTCATTACGAACCGGGTTCCCGTTTTCGTCAACTTTCTTTACCCAGTTTTTAAGGTCAATACCGATACCTCCGGTAACGTCTACTGTGGTAAGGAAGATCGGAGAAATACCGTTTGTTCCTCCTACAATGGGAGCAATGTTGACGAATGGTACGTATGGGCTTGCCTGTTTTCCTGTCCAAAGAGCAACATTGTTTACTCCTGACATTCTGGATGATCCTACACCCATTGTTCCTTTTTCAGCGATCAGCATAACGCTTGCATCAGGATGCTTTGCCTGTAAAGCTTTGATTTCTTCCTGAGCTTCAGGAGTGATCATACATTTACCGTGAAGTTCACGGTCTGATCTTGAGTGAGCCTGATTACCAGGAGAAAGTAAATCTGTAGAAATATCTCCTTCACCAGCAATATAAGTAACTACTTTAATTTCTTCAGCAACTTCAGGAAGTTTAGTGAAGAATTCAGCTTTTGCGTAGCTTTCAAGGATTTCTTTTGCAATTTCGTTACCGCTGTTGAATGCTTCTTTCAGACGGTTCGTATCTGCTTCATAAAGGAAAACCTGAGTTTTAAGAACGTTGGCAGCTTCTTTAGCAATAGCTGCATCATTACCTAAAGCAAGGTCCAGCAGCACCTCAATAGAAGGTCCGCCTTTCATATGAGACAATAATTCAAAGGCAAATGCCGGGGAAATTTCTTCTACTACGGATTCACCCAGAATAATTTCTTTTAAAAATTTTGCTTTTACTCCCGCTGCACTCGTAGTTCCGGGTAGTGTGTTATAAATGAAAAATTTAAGAGAGTCCGGTCGGTCAGCATTATCTGAATCTTTAATTTGTGCAATGATTTCGCTTAGTAATTCAGCACCATCAATTGGCTTTGGATGAAGCCCCTGGGTTTTTCTTTCTTCAATCTCTTTGATGTAATCCTTATAAATACTCATAATAGAAGGTCTTTCAAAATTAAAGCTAGGTCAGCTTTTTCTTTACCGGTGTGTATAAATACAATTAATGACATTTTGAGTTCTCGCATTTTGATGCAACATTAACCGAATAAAGTCAGCATAATCCACACTTTTTCAAAAGTTTTTTAAAATTATCAAACATTTCAAAATGTCCCCAAAATTACGAAATTTTACAATTTTATAAGAATGAAATTATTTAGATTCTTTATAAATATGAATTTTATAATATCTATTTTTGGTCGTATTTTTGTAATCAAATGGAGAATATGAAAAATATCCTGAATGTTTTATGTGTTTTTATTTCGATTTTCGTTTTCTCGCAGACCAAATCTGTGAAGAAAATTCCTGTGAAAAAAAGAACAAAAAGCACGGTTAAAAAAGCAGCTTCAGCCAGCAAACCTAATGCTGATCTGGTAGTGATCAATAAAGATCTTCCTGTTTTGATTCCTAAGAAAAAAGGAGATCAGTTCGGGTATGTCAATCAGAACGGGAAATTTATTATTCAGCCGGAATATCATATTGCCGTATTTTTTTATGAAGACTGCAACCTTCTGAATTCTCCTAATGAAAAAGTGAGAAAATTTGGAACAAAAGACTATGCTACGGTGGAGAAAAATATGATTTCTTACCGCATAGATAAGTCTGGTAAGAGAGTCTATCAGTTCAAAGATACCGATTTTGGAAAATGTAAATTTGAAGAATATAAACAACAATTATTCCAGGCGTATATCCTTAATGGTTTTTATGGAATCATTGAAAAATCAAAATTTGTAAATGCCGCCGACTACAGACAGTATCAGATCTATCCACAATATCAGTATCTTTTTATTCTTGAGGGTGATGATGTTGCGAATCCGATGATTGTTGCCTCCAATAATGATAAATTCGGTATTATTGATGTTAACAATAAAGTGATTATTCCGTTTGAATATTCCAATATTAAAAGAAACTTCAGCTGGAAACTGGGTAAAATGTTTGAAGTGACAAAAGACGGCTCAAATTACTATTATATCGATGCCAACAACAAAACTTACTAAATAATTATAAATGATGAATGATGAATGATGAATGATGAATGATGAATGATGAATGATTCATTTGATAACTCCTATTTTTCGTAGTATTTTTCAATTACGTAACCCGCAACCTAACAACCCACATCTCGCACCTCGCAACCCACTATCCCGCATCTCGAAACCCAAATTCCAATTCATATATTTTTTGTAATTTTGCAACTGAAATAAAGGGGTGCTTTAACAGGCTGAGATTATACCCAATGAACCTGGAACAGGTAATGCTGTTTAGGGAATTGAAAATGTACCAATGAAACAGTATAACAATATACCAATTGCTAGACTGTTAAATTAATAAAATTGTTACATTATTGCTCAACCCCTTTTATTCATTAAATGTTAAAGATTTATAGAATGAAAGGATTATTTTTTTTAGGACTTACCGTAGGAGCTGCGGCTTTTATACAGGCTCAGAATAAAGATTCCCTAAAGGTGAGGGAAATTGAAGCAGTCAACTTTACCAAAAGGCTTCCGGTAGCAAAGGAAATCGTCAATGTACAGAAAGATCTGGACAGTAAGAATCTGGGACAGGATCTTCCTATTCTTTTGAAAAACCAAACTTCCATTATTTCGACGTCAGATGCCGGAAACGGGGTAGGATATACCGGTTTCAGAATCCGTGGAGTTTCAGGAAGTGCCATCAATGTTATGATGAACGGTGTTCCATACAACGACTCTGAAAGCCAGGGAACCTTTTTTGTCAACGTTCCGGATTTGACAAGTTCTGCCTCACAGATTGTCATTCAGAGGGGAGTAGGAACTTCCAATAACGGGGTTTCTGCCTTCGGAGCAAGTATTAACGTACTTTCTAAGGATCCTGAAGAGAAATTTTATTTTAAAACGGATGACAGCTACGGTTCATTTAATACTTACAAATATTCAGCAGAAATAGGTTCCGGGAAATTCTGGAAAAACCGACTTTCTGTGATGGGAAGATATACTCATATTCATTCTGACGGATACATCGACAGAGCTTCATCCAACTTACATTCTTATAATTTCACTGCTTTATTTGAAGAAGGAAATACGAAATTACGTTTAATGGCTTTTGGTGGAAAAGAGAAAACGTATCAGGCATGGAACGGGATTGACCGTAAAACCTGGGAGACTGATCCCAAATTCAATATTTCAGGGGCCATTTACGATGCCAGTTGGGAGAATATTGTAAGTTTCTATGATAATGAAACGGATAACTACAGACAGAATCATTATCAGTTGCTGTGGGAACAGAAGTTCAGCGACCGCTGGAATCTTGAAACCACATTTCACTATACAAAAGGAAAAGGATATTACGAAAATTACAAGCAGGGAGATCCGTTTTCAAGATATAACCTTCCCAATATAACAGAAGGAGGACAAACGATAAAATATTCAGACTTTATCAGAAAAAAATGGCTGAATAATGATTTCTACGGAATGGTTTCAACACTTTACGGGAAATTTGAAAATCTCGATCTGAACTTTGGAGCTGTGGTCAATCAGTATTACGGAAGACACTATGGAAATGTTACCGGTGTGTTTTTCCCTCTGATTGATGAAAGCGAATATTATAGAAACCGCTCTGTAAAGAATGAAGTGTCTGGTTTTGCAAAAGCTTTACTAAGATTGGATAATTTTGAATTCTTTGGTGATTTGCAGCTCAGAAAAATCAATTACAACACAAAGATTCTGACGGTTGGTGATGGTGAAGGAGCAGATTTAAGTAAAAACTGGCTGTTCTTTAATCCAAAAGCCGGAGTAAATTACAGAATTGACGGAGGTAAAATATTCCTTTCCTACGCCCACGCCCATCGTGAACCCAACAGAGATGACCTGATGGCTAATAACGATGTGAAAGCCGAAAAACTTCACGATATTGAAGCCGGTTTTGAAAAACAGTTCGGAATTGTTTCTTTTACTGCGAATGTGTATTATATGTATTATGTGAACCAATTGGTTCTAAACGGAGAACTTAATAATGTAGGGGCATTTATCAGAACAAATTCAGGGAAGAGCTACAGAAGAGGTATTGAGGTCGGTGCTTTGGCAAAATTATCCAAACAATGGGAGGTTTCCGGTAACGTAACATTAAGCCAGAACAGAAACCAGGATTTTAATATTCAGAATGGTGATGTTCCTAAAAGCCTTGGAAATACTCAGATTTCATTTTCTCCGAATGTTATAGCCAATTTAGGCTTGAAATTCAGTCCTACAAAAAATTTCCAGTTTGCTTTAATGAATCAGTATGTTGGAAAACAATATCTGGATAATACCGAAGATGCCAATCTGCAGCTTAAAGATTATTTTCTTACAGATTTCAATGCTCAGTACCAGTTTAAAATTGCCAATAATGAAATTGCATTGAAGCTGTTGGTGAATAACTTGTTCAATAAGAAATATGTTAATAACGGATCTGTTTATGATGGGCAGCCTTATTATTTTTCACAGGCAGGAACGAACTTTATGTTTGGAGTAAGTTGGAAAATTCAGTAATCGACAAATCGGTGTTGGCTTTTTAGTAGATTTACCATTTTTAAACTTAAAAAAAGCAGTTTAAATAACAGTATATCTGTTTTAATACAGAATAATCAAAAGACTGTTCCGGCAGTCTTTTTTATATCCATTAAATATTACAAAAAGTCCCGAAAAAGTTATAAATTTGCTGCCAAATGAATATTTCAGCATATATTTTAGAATACTTAAAACAATTTGGAACTGCCACAGTTCCAGGCTTTGGGGTGTTTTCACTGAAAAATTCTAAGGCAATTATCAATTCTGAAAACGGAAGCATCTTGCCTCCGGCCAGCCAGATTGAATTTGCCATAGATTATGAAGTCCGGGCTGAAGACCTTACTGCTTTTATTGCAGAACAAAAACAGATGTCTCTGGAAGCTTCAAGAAGTGATCTTAAAATTCAGACTGATTTTTGGAAGAAAAAACTTCAGGCGGAACAGGTTCTTGACATTCAGAATCTTGGAACCGTTTTCATTGAAGAAGGACATACCCATTTCAAAGGAAAAAGGATAGAATCCGGACGTCCGGATTTTTACGGATTGGAAGAAATCAGATTTTCAGATATCAATAACGGGGAAAAAGTAAATGCTTCTGTGAATCGTGAAAAGGATTTTAAATTCAAAAAAACAATTCTTTGGCTTTTCCTTCTGATTATCCCGGTTCTTGGAATTGTATACCTGGCGTTTACCCAGCAGGAACTTCTTTTCGGAAAAAAATCTTTCAATAATGTTTCCGTACAAACTTCTACCCATAGGATCGTAAAAGATACGGTGAAGATGAAAGTACATACTCCGCAAACACCCGTTGTAGATTCTTTGAAAAAAGATTCATTAGTAAAACCCGCCGGAAAAGTAAAACAATCTGCTCCGGCTGTCCCAAACAACACTAAGACTAGATGGCAAAAATAAAAAAAGCGTCAGAATCTCTGACCATTATGACCAATATCGTTCTTCCGAACGAAACCAACTCTTTAAGAAACCTTTTCGGTGGTGAGCTTTTAGCAAAAATGGACCGTTGTGCGTCTATTTCAGCAGCAAGACACTGTGAAAGAAGAGTAGTAACAGCTTCAGTAAACCACGTATCTTTCAATCACCCTATTCCGGAAGGAGGTGTAGTTGTACTGGAATCTAAAGTTTCCAGAGCATTTTCTACTTCCATGGAAGTGTATGTAGATGTATGGTTGGATGATCCAATCAACCAGAAGAAAGTTCATACGAATGCCGGGATTTATACTTTCGTTGCAGTAGATGAATTCAACCGTCCGATTCCTATTCCGGAAATGATTCCTGAAACAGATGAGGAGAAAGAAAGATTTGCAGCGGCATTCCGTAGAAAAGAACTTTCATTAATCCTTTCCGGAAGAATGAAACCTTTGGAATCTGTAGAGCTTAAAAAACTATTCCAGGAACCACAGGAGTCTAAGAAAGACAAGAAATAAAACACAAAAAACACAAATGGCTGGCACAAATTTTCACAAATGGTTTGTGCTCAGTCAGATGAAAAAAAATAAGCAAAATGGATATTTCAGAAAATGATATATCAAAAATAGTCTACGAAGCTGGATATATAGTTCATAAGGCATTAGGACCAGGACTTTTGGAAAGTGCTTATGAAGAATGTCTGTTTTATGAATTAAGTAAACATGATATTCTTGTAGAAAGACAAAAACCGATGCCATTAATGTATGATGAGGTTAAAATGGATGTTGGTTATAGACTTGACTTTTTGATTGAGAAAAAATTTGTATTAGAAATCAAATCGATAGAATCATTACAAGATATTCATCTAGCACAAATACTTACTTATCTTCGCTTAAGTAATTGTAAACTTGGAATGTTGATCAACTTCAATACACTTCAGTTTAAAAATGGTGTTAAGAGAGTAATTAACGGTACTTTATAATTTGTGCTATTTGTGAAATAAATTAGTGACATTTGTGTTTAAACTATGAAAATACTTCTTTTAGATAAAAACCATCCTCTCATCACTGAACAGCTTTTGGCTAAAAATTTTATCCTGGAAGAGGATTTTACATCGTCTTATGATGAGGTTTGCGATAAAATTGAGAACTACGACGGAATTATCATCAGAAGCCGTATTCCATTAGACCGGAATTTTCTGGAGAAAGGGAAGAATCTGAAGTTCATTGCAAGAGTAGGGGCCGGAATGGAAAATATTGATATCCCTGTTGCTGAAAAACTGGGAATTCAATTGATCAATTCTCCTGAAGGAAACAGAGATTCCGTGGCCGAACACGTTGTGGGAATGCTTCTGGTAATTATGAACAGACTTTTTATTGCTTCCCAGGAGGTGAAAAATGGAATCTGGAAACGTGAAGAAAACAGAGGAGATGAGCTGTTGGGAAAAACAGTGGGATTGATTGGCTATGGTAACATGGGAAAAGCTACTGCAAAAAGACTTTCAGGGTTCGGATGTAAGGTGATTTTCCACGATATTCTTCCTGATCGTTCAGATGAATATGCAACACAGGTCTCACTGGAAGAACTGAAACAGTCTGCAGAGGTCGTAAGCCTGCATATTCCTTTAACTTCAGAAACCCACTATCTTATTGACGAAGCTTTCATTGCAGAGATGAAAAACGATTTTTATTTTGTCAATACGGCAAGAGGAAAAAATGTAGAAACTAAAAGTTTAGTACAAGCATTGAAATCAGGGAAAGTAAAAGGTGCATGTCTGGATGTTTTGGAATATGAAAAATCTTCTTTCGAGAACATTGAATCAGAAAATGAAGATCTGAAATATCTTCTTGAATCAGAAAAAGCCATTGTTACACCCCACATTGCCGGATGGACCCATCAAAGTAAAGAAAAACTGGCTCAGTTTATTGTAGATAAGATTGTAGCTTCACATTGTTAAGCTAAGCAGTATAAAAAAGAGAAAAAGACGAATTTACGAAGTGAATTCGTCTTTTTTTATTAATTTCGAGTTATTAACTTTTATATAATCATGATCTGGACTCCAATATCCATTGAAGAAATTTTTGAAAAGATTTATTCAACAGAAAAAGATTTAAATGGCCATCTTTTAAATTTTTGGGATTTAATCAAAATAAACCCTGAAAAATGGTACGAAGAAGAGTATGGACAGGAAGGAGGTGGTTTCTGGGTCGTAGGGGGCAAGCGGGTCCTTCCATTGGATAAGCTTTAGATTGTGAGGAAGAGAATTTATTTCCTCAGCTTTTTACTTATTTACTTTCCCGATTTTGTCATTTCGCATTTTTAATTCTCTATTCATTTATGTTAAATAATTCATAATATCCACCTCTTGTTTATTATTTATTTTGAGTTTTATTAAATTGCCGCTCATTTTTGAATCTCATGACGACGCGTAATTTTGTACTTATCCTAACTGTTCTTTTATCTATATTTTCCTGTAAAAAAAAGGCTGAAGCTAAAGAAGTTTCTGCTGAAAATGCAACCAATCTGCCCAACTATGGAAATGTAGATCTGGGTGATATTTTTACAAAAGGTGACGGGCAGCTCTTGAACAGACAAACTACCGTAAGCTATATAGACCAGTATTATAAAAAAATATGGGAAGGAGGAGATCTTAGCGGCGGAATTCTTGTTGCCAAAGGAGATGAAATCCTTTACGAAAATTACAGAGGTTTCGGAAGAGAAGGAAACCAGATGCCAATCGACAAAAATACACCGTTGCATGTAGCGTCAGTTTCAAAGACTTTAACGGCAATGGCAATGATGAAGCTGATAGAGGCCGGAAAAATAAAATTAACGGATCATCTTACTCAGTTTTTTCCGGGGTTTCCATACCCGAATGTTACCGTTCAGACCTTGCTGGACCAAAGAAGCGGTCTTCCGAAATACGAATATTTTATCACCAAAATACAGCCAGCTCCGGCAGAACTTTCAAAACCTTTCATTACCAATGAAGATGTTTTGAATATGATTATCAAGTATAAACCAGATCTGGCAAGAGATACGGATACAGGATTCATGTATTGCAATACGAATTTTGCTTTATTGGCTTTATTAATTGAGAAAGTGACTAAAACTCCTTTCCCTCAGGCGATGAAAGAAATGGTTTTCACACCATTGAAAATGAATAACACGTACATCTTCCAGGAAAAAGATATCCCTACAGCTTCACAGTCTTTTTATTATGGAGGAAGTAAATTGTATCCTTTAGACAGACTTGATCTGATTTACGGAGATAAAAATGTGTACACTACGCCAAGAGATTTGTACAACTTCTCAAAAGCAATGTTTTCCAAAAATTTCCTGAAACCGGAACTGATGCAGATGGTATTCACTCCTTACAGCAATGAAAAAGCAGGAATGAATAATTATGGATTAGGATTCAGAATGAAAATATTTGATAATGGCGAGAAGCTGACCTATCACAACGGATGGTGGCATGGTACAAACTCTGTATTTGCCCATCTTTTAAAATCTAAGGTTACCATTGTAGCTATTGGTAATAAATATTCAAACAAAGTATATACGGCTCTTGCATTGTCCGGTTTATTCGAAGATTTCCCTTTGCAGAAGGAAAAGCTGCATACCGTTATGCACGACAATAAAGATACTTTGAATTCCGGACAGGAAGTTTTTGGAGAATAATGTTTACTTTTGCCTAAACATTTTCATGAAAAGGTTTCTTTTATTACTCATTATCTGTTTTCTTGTACATTCATGTGCAAGAGTAGGATCTCCTGTGGGAGGGCCTAAAGATACCCTGGCACCCAAGTTTTTAAGCTCAAACATTGATACAACAAGAATCAATGTCAAAAGAGATATTCGTGAACTCCGTCTGGATTTTGATGAATATGTGACATTGAAGGATATCAATAAAAACCTGATTATTTCACCTCCTATTAAAGGAATAACGAGAATACTTCCATCGAATATTGCCAACAAATTTGTTCTGATTCAGTGGACAGATACCCTTCAGGCCAATACCACCTATAATTTCAATTTTGGAAATTCAATTGTTGATAATAACGAATCTAATATACTAAGGTATTTCAATTTTGCTTTTTCCACAGGAGACAAATTGGATGATTTGTATATCAGTGGTGAAGTAAAGGATGCCCTCGATACTAAAAAGAAAACCGGAACTACAACAGAAAATAAGCTAGTGGTAGGATTGTATCAGGTAAAAGACACCATGGATTACAAGAAAAAGCCTTACTATATCACTAAGGTAGATGAAGATGGATATTATGAATTAAACTATCTTACTCCTGGAAAATATAAAATTATTGCTTTCGAAGACGAGAACGGTAATTCAATGTATGATCCTGGAAAAGAAAAAGTTGGATTCCAGAAAGATCCGGTGAATGTTGAGAAATCCATTTCAGGATTAAACTTAAAAGTATACCCTTCCAAAAAACCGGTGAAGTATGTAGAAATGAAAGAGATAGCGGGAGGAGTTCTGATGACCTTTGAAGGAAATCCTGATGAAGTAAAAGTACAGTCGCTGAACGAGAAACTGAAGGATGTCAAAATAACACACAATCCGAAATCAGACTCGGCGAGAATCTGGTTTGATGCTGTAAAGGATAATGTGGGGCAGGAAGCAAATGAAAAGCTGATCTTCACCCATAATAAAGGTCCGAAAAAAGACAGTGCCTACAGTGTTTCTTTATTTTACAGATATAATAAGAAGAATGCTATGGATGTCTTTAGTGATAACGACGGAACCTCTATCGCTCCAAAGGCAGATTTAAAAATTGCATCAAACTATATTGTTGATAAAATTGATCCTTCAAAATGGACTTTAAGAGCCAAAGGAGACAGTTTAACAACTTTACCGTTCACTGCTAAAATCTCCGAAACAAATCCTTACCAGATTCATATTCAATCCGACTTTGTGATGGGCAAAAGCTATGAACTTACAGTTCCTAAGGAAACCGTATCTTCATTTTATGCCAAAAACACCCAATCAAAGCGTTTTGACTTTGATGTCGCCAAAGTAGATCAGTTTGGAAGTGTTGAGTTCTCTGTTTCCAATGCGCCGGAAGCAAATTATTGGATTCAGTTAATGGATTCTGACAAGGTAGCTTATCAGAAATATACTAAAGGAGATAAGGTAAAGTTTGATATACTCAGACCTGGAGAATATATTGTAAGGATTCTGGTGGATAATAATGGAAACAAATATTGGGACGAAGCAGATTTCGCGAATGATATTTTTGCTGAAGATGCTTATATTTTCTATAAAAAAGTTATTGTCAGAGCCTTATGGGAAACAAGAGAGGATTGGGATCTGAAAGATACCAGAACACTTGATAGTCCGAAATCACCAACTGTAACAACGCCAGCTCCGGCACCTGCCACTCCATCTCCGTCAGAAACTCCGGTGTCTGCAGAACCTGCAGCAACGAAGCAAGTGCAGAAAAAAGAATTTAAATCCGGCAATGCTGTTTTAACTCCAGCCAAGTAAGCAGATGAAGACGGCTAAGAAAATAGTATTCTGGACATTGGTGGCGTTTGCCCTGATTCAGTTTTTCCCTGTTGACAGGGTGAATAAACCCGTTGATTCTGCGGTTAACTTTGTTGATTCAAGGAAATCACCGGAAAAAGTAAGAGCGTTGCTTAAAAACGCCTGTTATGACTGCCATTCCAATGAAACGGTTTATCCGAAATATGCTTTTATCGCACCCATTTCATGGTCTGTAAAAAGCCATGTGAATGAAGGCAGGGAACACCTTAATTTTTCTACCTGGGGAACTTATAATAAGGATTTGAAGGAGAATATGCTGACTAAGTCTATTCAGACCATTCAGAATAAAACAATGCCGATGCCCGGTTATATTGTTTATCATAAAGAAGCCAATCTTTCAGAAGCTGAAAGAGCATTGCTGATTCAGTATTTTGAAGAAATGCTGAAGACTAAAACCTATTAGTTTCCACCATAAAAAAACTCCCGCAGATTTTACAAACAAGCATATTGTTTAAACAATAATCTGCCTGATCTGTAAAATCTACGGGAGAATATTTTACAAAAATTATTTCTTTATATAGCTCTCGAAAAATCTCTTCTGAGAATCGAAAGCGATATCTTCAAGATCCAGATCCTGTAAAGGAATCCAGACTGCTTCTGAGATTTCAGAGAGTTCAAGACTTACCTCAAATTTTTCCGGAACATTGTATTCATAAAAGAGATCGATTGTATTATAGTCAATTTCCTTATATTGATAAATGTTGGGAAGGCTGGTAATGTATTTCAGGTTAGAAATATTGATATCAAGCTGAAGTTCTTCAAAAAGTTCTCTTTTACAGGTTTCCTCTGCACTTTCTTTTGGATCAACAAATCCTCCGGCCAGGTCAAGTTTTCCTTTTTTAGGATCTCTGTTTCTTCTGGTAAGATAAATTTGGTCTCCACATCTGATGACAACTGCTACAGCACCTGCCACATTATTATACAAAGTAAAACCACATTCCGGGCAGCTCCATTTCTTTTCACCATCCCAGTGTAAGGACTCTTTGCCGCAGCTTGGGCAATATTTCAATAGTTTCATTGAGCAATATTAATATTTCTCGGGTGATAACTCAAAATAACATCCCTTAATTCTTCTGTTTTCAGGTGCGTGTAGATCTCCGTTGTTGTAATACTGGAATGTCCCAGCATTTCCTGAATATAACGTAAATCTGCTCCATTCTGTAATAAATGGGTTGCAAATGAGTGTCTGAATGTGTGTGGAGATATTTTTTTGTTAACCCCTGCTTTATCTGTAAGTTCTTTAATAATAAGAAATACAATTACCCTGGACATGGAAGTCCCGCGGCTGTTTAAAAACAGAGTATCTTCATATTTCTTATTGATTTTACCTTTAGAACGAACCTCTTTGATATAACTTTCAAGCAGATCAGCCGTATAATCAGCTAAAGGAACAAAACGGGTTTTGTTTCCTTTTCCGTGTACCTTGATATATTGCTCTTTGAAGTTGATATTGGATATCTTCAGATCGATCAGTTCGGAAACACGAAGTCCGCATCCATATAGTACCTCTATGATGCATTGGTTTCTTTTTCCAAGATCTGTATTGACCTCAATAGCAGCAATAATTTTGTTGATATCAGGCAGGCTTAAAGTATCAGGTAGATATAATCCCAGTTTAGGGCCTTCAAGTAACGCCGCAGGATTGTCTTCACGATATTCATCCTCCAGCAGAAATTTGAAGAAAGCTTTGATGGAAGATATCCATCTTGCCTGTGATCTCTCACTGAATTTCTGTTTGGAAAGATTGAAAATGTATTCCTGCAGGTTTTCGTAACCGATGGAGTCTGGACCGACGTTTTCCAGATCCTCTTCTGCGTAATCTTTTAATTTCTTAATGTCCCGAACGTAAGCGTCGAGCGTGTTTTCTGAAAAATTTCTTTCGAAACGAAGAAATATTTCAAAATCTTTGATCTTTTCATCCCAAGTCATTTGTGCTTATTTTTTTAGTTCACAGTCCGATATTTGTTCTATTTCAATATTATGGTTCCTCAGGAACGATATTCCATCGTCATCCGAATACTCATTAATGTACACCAGTCTCGTAATCCCCGCCTGCAGAATCAGCTTGCTGCATTCTTTGCAGGGAGACAGCGTTAAATATAACGTTGCTCCTTTTGCAGATTGGGTAGAGGCCGCCAGCTTTAATATAGCGTTGGCTTCCGCATGCAATACGTACCAGTGTGTTTTCCCGTCTTCATCTTCACAGCAGTTTTCGAATCCCGAAGGAGTCCCGTTGTAACCATCTGAAATAATCATCCTATCTTTTACGATAAGAGCTCCCACCTGTTTTCTCTTACAGTAGGAGAGTTTTGCCCATTCCTGAGCCATTTTTAGATAAGCTTTATCAAACTTATTCATACCGCAGCATTGTTTTTTTTTCGAAATAATTTGGATTAAAATCTTTTAGAAAGATTTAGAAGTTAGGTTTTCTCTTCTCTAGAAACGCAGTAACTCCTTCTTTCTTATCTTCCATTTCAAAAAGTTCCCCGAAATATTTGATTTCAGTTTCAAAACCTTTCTCCGTGTCAGATAAATTCACGGCGTTTATAGCCTTCGATATTGCCATTGGTGAATTGTAGGCAATCGTGTTTGCTAATTCTCTCGTTTTGGTTAATAATTCTTCAATAGGGTAAACTTCGTTCACCAGTCCGATCTCTTTTGCTTTTTGAGCAGGGATCATTTTGGCAGAGAAGATCATTTCGTTGGCAATACCTTTTCCTACAAGCTTGGGAAGCCTCTGAGTTCCTCCATATCCCGGAATCAATCCAAGTGTTACTTCAGGAAGTCCTAATCTGGCGTTTTCCGATGCATATCTGATGTGGCATGCCATAGCAAGCTCCAAACCTCCTCCTAATGCAAAACCGTTTACGGCTGCAATGACAGGTTTAGACATGTTTTCAATTTTGTTGAACAATGTATTTTGTCCGTTTCTTGCAAGTTCTTCAGCTTTTTCCTGTCCGAATTCACTGAATTCCTTGATATCAGCGCCTGCTACAAAAGATTTTTCTCCACTTCCGGTAAGGATAATGACTCTGCATGAAGTGTCAGTGTTAAGCTCATCCAGTGCGGTGCTGATTTCCTGAATTGTTTTTGCATTTAAAGCATTTAAACTCTCAGGTCTGTTTATGGTAATGATAGATAATTTATCTTCTTTTTTTAATAATATGTTCTCGTAACTCATTTTTCCACTTTAAAATATCATCCTTTGCAAATTATGAATTTTTTACAAAAAAAAGGAAAAAATATTATTTTTTTTTCCTTTTTTTTAATTTATCATTCAATATGATTATTTGGAATGATTCATCATATTTGCATCAATATTGACATTTAGTTGAGAAGCCACTTTCATGCCAAGCTCAATGTTGGCGCGGAAAAAGTGACATAACTGCCGGTTGATAATCTCATCTCTTTTTGGCCCTGTGATACCATTCATGCTGCCTACAATATTTTTGATCAAATGATCTCTGTCCTCAGCATCCATTGCTTTTGAATACAACAGTCCCGGTTGGGTATAGTGATCACTGTCGTTGTCATTTCTGTTGTAGCTGGCAACATGAGCACTGTCCAGCTCGTATTCGTAGTTTTTATAAGATGAATCCGGCTTGATGTCATCAAAACTGTTCGGATGATAATTCGGTTTGTCCTGATAGTGGCTTGAATCTGCCATAAAACCGTCTCTTTGGTAATTGTTGACAGCAAAAGGACATCTGTTCACTTCCAGCTGATGAGCATTGACACCTACTCTGTAACGGTGCGCATCAGGATAGGAGAATAATCTTCCCTGAAGCATTTTATCAGGAGAGAAGCTGATTCCGTTAACTAAGCTGCTAGGTGAAAAAGTAGACTGTTCCACATGGGCGAAATAATTAACAGGTATTTCGTTAAGCTCCATTTCTCCTACCTCAATCAGAGGGAAATCATCATGGAACCATACTTTGGTCACATCAAACGGATTCCATCTGAAATCTTTTGCCTGTTCTTCTGTCATCACCTGAATGTACATCGTCCATTTAGGGAAATCCCCATTTTCAATGGCATTGCAAAGATCTTCCTGAGCAAAATCAGGGTTTTCTCCTGCCATTTTTACGGCTTCTTCATCCGTGAAATTTTTGACGCCTTGTTTTGTTTTAAAATGGAATTTCACCCACACCCTTTCATTTTTATCATTGATCATGGAGAATGTATGAGATCCGAAACCATGCATATGTCTGTAACCATATGGAGTTCCTCTGTCTGACATCAATATCAGAACCTGATGAAGCGACTCCGGATTTAAGCTCCAGAAATCCCACATCATCGTGGCGCTTTTTAAATTGGTTTTCGGGACTCTTTTCTGAGTATGAATAAAATCCGGGAATTTTTTTGCATCCTTAATAAAGAATACGGGCGTATTGTTTCCTACAAGATCCCAGTTTCCGTCTTCAGTATAAAATTTTAAGGCAAAACCTCTTGGATCCCTTGCCGTATCCGCGCTTCCTTTTTCGCCTCCCACCGTGGAAAATCTTGCGAACATTCTGCACGAGTTTCCTACTTTTGAAAACAGTTTAGCTTTCGTGTACTGGCTGATATCATGCGTTACGGTGAATGTTCCGTACGCTCCGCTTCCTTTGGCATGCACAATCCTTTCAGGAATTCTTTCCCTAACGAAATGCGCAAGATTCTCCTGAAGAATAAAGTCCTGCAGCAATACCGGGCCTCTTGGTCCTACCGTCTGTGAATCCTGATGTTCAAAATAAGGTGCGCCGTTACTTAACGTTAATTTTTTAGAATCCATATAATTGATGATTTGAATAATTGTTTCTTTTTCCTAAATCCAGTGTAAAGGTAATGAATATCAAATTTACTTGAATTTTTAATTGCTAATAGCAAAAACGTTATATCTTTGTAATAGATAATATTAATCAAATGAACATTCAGCAACTGGAGTATCTTATCGCTGTAGATAAGTATAAACATTTTGGTAAGGCCGCTCAGGCGTGTTTTATTACCCAACCTACGTTAAGTGCCATGATACAGAAATTTGAGGATGAACTGGATGTAAAGGTTTTCGACAGAACTACCCACCCGATCCGTACCACGGATGTAGGTCTTCAGATTATTGACCAGGCAAAGGTAATTATCGAGTCTGTCAATGAGCTGAAAAACAAAGCCAACCTTTTGAACAATATTTTAGGAGGTACCATCAATCTGGGAATCATTCCTACCGTTTCTTCTTTCATCCTGCCAACGGAGATTTTCAAATTCCTTGAAGATAATCCGAAAATTCAGATGAATGTAAAAGAAATGACAACTGATAATATTATTAAAGCTTTGAAAGCAGGAGAACTGGATGCGGGAATTATCTCTACTCCTTATGATACGGCTGACGAGTTTTATCAGGATTTCCTGTTCAACGAGGAATTGATGATTTACAGCTCCAATACAGAGGCTAATAAAAAGAATTCTTACATCATTCCGGAAGATCTGAATGTGGAGAAAGTATGGCTTCTTGAAGAAGGAAACTGCCTGAGAAATCAGTTCGAAAATATCTGCCACCTGAAAGAAAATACCCTGAAGCCTAAAAATCTGGATTTCCTGGCTTCCAATATCCAGACTCTGGTACACATGGTTGATAAAGTAGGGGGAATCAGTATTCTGCCGGAACTGGCACTGAGCCAGCTTTCAGAAGAGCAGAAGAAAAATGTTTTCAGATTCAAAAAACCTTTCCCTTACAGAGAAATCAGTATTATTTATTATAAACCTACATTTAAGCAAAAGATTATTGATGAATTGTCACATTCTATCAAAACTTCTTTAGAGCTTAAGCTGAATTACCACGAAAGTCCGAAAGAATTTGTAAGCATTAAGCCTCAGTAATCGAAATGCTTTAAAGTGATAGAAATCATCAATTTAAATAAAATTGTAATTAGTAAACAAAATTTTTGAGTATTAGGAAAATAGTACTTAAATTTGCTGACGTTTATTACGAGGAAAAATTTGACCTGATTGCAACCTCTATAAAAAAATGCTAAAACAGTATTCTTTTTTCTGGGCAATTTCATTCATATTTTTCGCAAACACTATTTTAAATCTTTAAAAACAAAAGAATTATATGTCTTATTTATTTACATCTGAATCAGTTTCAGAAGGACATCCGGATAAAATTGCCGACCAAATTTCCGATGCATTAATCGACCATTTCTTAGCATATGATAAAGATTCAAAAGTAGCATGTGAAACTCTTGTAACTACCGGACAGGTGGTATTGGCAGGAGAAGTAAAATCAGATGCTTACCTTGATGTACAGACTATTGCCAGAGAAGTAATCAACGGTATCGGATATACAAAAGGAGAATATATGTTCAATGGAGACTCGTGTGGAGTTATTTCTGCAATCCATGAACAGTCGCCAGATATCAACCAGGGTGTTGACAGAGCCGTAAATGATGAGTCTTTTGAAGCTAAAGCAAATGCACAGGGCGCCGGAGACCAGGGAATGATGTTCGGGTATGCCACTAATGAAACGGCTAATTATATGCCGCTTGCACTGGATCTTGCCCACACGATCCTTAAAGAACTTTCTGCTATCAGAAGAGAAAATAAGGAGATCACTTATCTTCGTCCGGATGCAAAAAGCCAGGTAACGATTGAGTATTCTGATGATCATAAGCCTATCAGAATTGATTCTATTGTAGTTTCTACTCAGCACGATGATTTTGGTACGGAAGAAGAAATGTTGAACAAGATTCGTGAGGATATTAAAAATATTCTGGTTCCAAGAGTTGTTGCACAGCAAACTGAAGAAATCAAAGCTTTATTCAACGATCAGATCAAATATCACATCAATCCTACAGGGAAATTTGTAATCGGAGGACCTCACGGAGATACCGGCCTTACAGGGAGAAAAATCATCGTAGATACTTACGGTGGTAAAGGAGCTCACGGTGGTGGTGCTTTCTCTGGAAAAGATCCTTCTAAAGTAGACAGAAGTGCTGCGTATGCAACAAGGCATATTGCTAAAAACCTGGTGGCGGCAGGAGTAGCGGATGAAGTTCTGGTACAGGTTTCTTATGCTATTGGAGTAGCTGAGCCTTGTGGTTTATATATCAATACTTACGGAACTGCAAAAGTGGACCTTCATGATGGGGAAATCGCGAAAAAAGTTTCTGCTATTTTCGATTTAAGACCTTATGCTATTGAGCAGAACTTAAAATTAAGGAACCCTATTTATCAGGAAACAGCTTCTTACGGGCACATGGGTAAAGAGCATTATGTAGCTGATAAAACTTTTAATAAAGGTCATAAGAATGAGATTACGTTAAAAGATCTTGAGTTCTTTACCTGGGAGAAACTTGACAAAGTAGAGGAAATTAAAGCCGCTTTTGGAATTTAATTTCTCTTTAAAGAATAATAATGAACTGCTTTATCTTTGGATAAGGCAGTTTTTTTTAATTTTACACCTTAATAATATAGAAAGATGATGAATTTTAGAACTGTAGTTGCCGCCCTGTCTCTGTTTTTGCTAAGTACATTAGTAAAAGCTCAATATACCATGCATAAAATGATCAGTGTCGGGTATACTTACCAGAATCAAAGTTTTGGTGAAGTAGGAGGGAAATTACTTTTTCTTAAAAATGATGATGTAATTTACAGATTGGGAGGTTCTGCCATGATGGGATCTGTGGATTCCAAATTTGCTGTTATGCCGAAACTGCAGGCAGATGTACTTCTTAATTTTGAAAAAAATGTGGATTTTTATCACTCTTATTACTTTTTGGCAGGCGTTGAAGGAACCAATAAATATATTGCTCCTAAAATAGGAGTTACCTTATTCGGGATGCTGGATCTCACCGGAGGATATGCTTTTCCTGTTGGAGATACCCGTCTGAACGGAAAAGAGATGAAAGGGCTTAATATTAATTTTACATTAAATATTCCTACCGTATTCATTCATGATATGTTTAAATGATTTTTTTTAGATTTTTCTCTATAAAATTTAATAATAGGTTAACAGTTATTAAAAAATTATTATATTTACATCATAATAATTTGTACCGCCTATAGAAGAGACTCTACTCTAGAACTGTTTTGTTTACACAGCAAAGGCCAGAAGAAATATCTGGAGGAATACCTGTCTGCAAATATTTATATTGAGAAGAGTTATGAAATCAAAATCGGATAGTTTACTAATTTCCCTTTACCAGAAAGGTGATGAGGCGGCCTTGTCAACCCTCATACACCGACATCAGAGAGAGCTTTTTACATTCATTTTTTACAAAATTAATGATGAAGATTTGGCCAATGATATCTTTCAGGATACATTCATGAAAATCATTGTGATGCTAAAAGAAGGACGCTATAATGAAGAAGGTAAATTTATTCTTTGGGCGAAAAGAATTTCTCACAATTTAATCATCGATCATTTCAGATCAAAAGCAAAGAATATCAAAGTTTCGGAAACTACTTTTGAAACTGATGAATATTCTATTTTTGATTTAATCAGAGAACCGTCAGAAAATATTGAAGATCAGCTGGTAACCAATCAGATTCAGGAGGATCTTCTGAGGATGCTGCAGTTTTTGCCGCAAAATCAACAGGAAGTAATCAAACTGAGGTTTTTCGATGGTTTAAGCTTCAAAGAAATTGCAGATCATACAGAGATGAGTATTAATACAACTTTAGGAAGAGTACGATATGCACTGATCAACCTGAGAAAAATCATGGACGAAAATAATATAATATTAACGAGATAAATAATATTTCAGAAAATTTCACGTTTTAAAGAAAACATACTTCGCCTATGAAAAAAAATGATTCTTTAAAAGTGAAAACTTTGAAACCTAAGAAACAAACAATTGATTTTTTGCTGAATTTTTCTAAAAGCCTTGAGATTGTGAAAAGCAAGAGCAAAAATTATCCTATTACAAAAAATTAAAATTATTAACTTTGTGCTGTATGAAAATGCAGCACGTTTTTTTTGACCTGGATAATACACTCTGGGATCATCGCAGAAATGCCTATCTCACCATCAAAGATCTTTTTGAAAAACAGGAAATTACTTTAAAGTATCATATTAACTTTGAAGAGTTTCATTCTGTGTATCACGACATCAACGAAGATTTGTGGGAAAAGATCAGGGACGGGATTATTGGCAAAGAGTATCTGAGAGAACACCGTTTTTATGATTCATTCAAACATTTCGGAATCGATAATAAAGAGCTTGCCCTTTATTTTGAAGAACATTTCCTGGATAATATTGTGAGCCATAACGAACTGGTAGAAGGAGCAGAGGATGTTCTGGAATATCTGAAAGCTAAAAACTATACATTACACATTATTTCCAATGGGTTTCAGGAAGTGACGGAAAGAAAATGTACGCTTTCCGGAATCGCTCCTTATTTTACAACAATTACCAGTGCAGATGCCGTGGGAGTGAGAAAGCCTAATCCAAGGATTTTTGAATACTCGCTGGGACTTTCTGAAGCCAGAAAAGAAGAAAGTATCCTGATTGGTGACGACTGGATTGCAGATGCCATGGGAGCAACAGACTTCGGAATGGATGCTATTTTCTTTGATGTATATAAGGAAGATAAACAGAAGGAAGGTTTAAAAGCCATTACTCATCTTCAGCAGATTAAGGAATACTTATAAAATAAAAGATAATAAAGTCTATACTATAAAAGCCATTGAGATCATCTTAATGGCTTTTTCGTTTTTTAATATTTTCTAAAAAATCAACGCAGACATCTGTGATCATCTGTGGTTAAATCCAAACTTTGCCGCATTTATTTTTTACCGAAATCATTTTTCCCAATTCTTTCCCAAATTGATTGGCAACTTTGCTATATAATACTAACAGAAAAAATTAAATCGTATGAAAAATGTAAAGAAAATCACCGGAGTATTAATGATTATTTTTTTATTAATCGGAGGCTTAGTTTCCGCACAAGACAGAGCAATCACAGCAAATCAGTTACCAAAGACAGCCAAAACCTTTCTTGCAGTACATTTTAAAGGCATCCCTGTAAACTCTGCAATAGAAGACAGAGAAATTTACGGAGTAGATGAATACAAAGTATATCTGACTAATGGAATGAAAATGGAGTTCGACAGCAGCGGAAACTGGAAAGAAGTGGATGGTAAACACCAGAAAATTCCATATGGTTTCATCCCTGCGTCGATCAAAAATTACAGCACAAAAAATTTTCCCAATACTTACATCATCAAGATCGAAAAGAAAAGATGGTCTTATAAGGCAGAACTTTCCAATGGACTGGAGCTTGAATTTGACCGAAACGGAAATTTTAAAAAAATCGATGATTAACATTTAACCGAATACCAACACTCACTATTAGTTACTATGGTCAACTGGAATGTAATAAACAGCAATGGAAGAAAGATTTCTTCTGCTCAGATTAGAAAGAATATGGTTTCATTTATGACAAGGAATCATCCTTGCAGCATCATTGAATCTATTGAAAAAAAATACAGTGCCTATAAAATTCATTTAATGAATGGTCTGTGTCTTGTTTTTGATGCAGACGGCCGGCATGTGAAATCAAATTAGATGATTCATGAAAAAGAACCTGAAGGAAGGAGGCAGAGAGCATTTCCATTTTATAGATTTCTTATCGGTAATTTACCATATCACCCTTATACTGATGATATTATCGTAGACTTTCAGATGGGTATCTCTATCTAAGGCTTCCTCCTTATAATTTCCTATATTTGATATAAGTAAACCATGCAGCAGAGCATATAGATCCGGAATATGAAGATTTTAATAGTAGAAGATGAACCCGAACTGAAAGATACCGTGCAGAAATTTCTGGAGGCAGAACACTTCATTGTAGAGTATGCAGAAAATTACAGTGGCGGACTGGAAAAAATTATTTCTTACGAATACGACTGTATTTTGCTGGATATCATGCTGCCTGATGGAAATGGAATCGATCTGCTGAAAGAGATCAAAAAAATGCACAAAAAAGATCCTGTGATCATCCTTTCTGCCAAAGACTCTGTAGATGATAAGGTGGCCGGGCTGGAAATAGGAGCCGATGATTATCTTGCAAAACCTTTCCACCTTGCGGAATTGATGGCAAGAATCAGGTCTGTGATCAGAAGGAAAAATCAGGATGGTGAAAATATCATCCGCTACAAAAATATCAGCATTGATCCGGAGAACAGAACGGTGAAAGTAGGCAATGAAGAGCTTGTTCTTAACCGCAAAGAATATGACCTTTTGTATTATTTTGTGATACATCCTGAAAAAACCTTACAAAAAACAACGCTTGCAGAAGCCATCTGGGGAGATTATATCGATCAGGCAGATAGTCTGGATTTTATTTATTCCCAGATTAAAAATCTTCGTAAAAAACTGAAAATTCTCCATGCAGAGGCCGATTTCCAGGCGGTGTACGGAATAGGATACAAATTGATGTGATGAAAATTTCATTAAAATATTACACGATAAAATACCTGATCATGATCCTGCTGCTGATTATAGCAGTATGGGCGGGTCTTTTTTATGCCTACATTCTGGATGAAGTACACGATAATGTAGATGATGGTTTAAGAGATAGGAAAATACAGATTATTAAAGCTGTTTATCTTAATCCTCAGTTGTTGAAGAATAATGAATTTGGATTCAATGAATTTAAAATCAATCCCATCAAAGCCGGAGATTATCAGAATAAAAGCAGGCTGTACAATAAGATGTACTATATGGAGTATGATGATAAAGACCAGCCTTACAGGGTTTTGGAAGCCGACTTTATTGATCAGTTCAAAGGGCATCAGCGGCTTGTTATCAGGACTTCAACGGTAGAAGAGGACGAATTGATATACGATCTCACAACAGCCTTAATCGTACTTTATATCCTTTTGGTAATTAGTATTGTTGCTGTAAACGGATATCTTCTTAATAAGGCGATGAGACCGTTCTATCAGATATTGGATAAACTTAAAAAATATCAGTTTGGAATTCCTTTTTCCCAGGAAAAACAGAGCTATAAGATCACCGAGTTTGAAGAATTAAATGTAGAAATCAATGAAATGATTGAACGTAATGAACTGGTTTTCTATCAGCAGAAACAGTTTATTGAAAACGCGTCTCATGAACTTCAAACCCCTTTGGCTATCGTGATCAATAAAATTGATCTTATGATTCAGAATGATGATCTTGATAAAAAGAATCTCAACTTTCTTACTGAAGTGAAAAACGACCTGAGAAGAATGGTTGGACTGAATAAATCCTTACTCATGCTTTCCAGGATTGAAAACAGCCAGTTTAATAAAACATCAGACGTTGATTTTAACAGAATGATCACTCAGCTGGTACAGAATTATGAAGACTTCATTGCATTTAAAAAAATTGAGGTCTCTGTTATTGAGAAAGGACAGTTTATAGCAGATTTTAATCAGGATCTGGCAGATATTCTTTTATCCAACCTTCTTAAAAATGCAGTTAAATATAACCATCAGGAAGGAATTTTAAACATTATCGTGGAAAATAACCGGATAACATTTCAAAACAGCGGAAGTGCTGAACCTTTAGATAAATCCAGAATCTTTAACCGTTTCTATAAACAGGGTTCAGATCATACTTCTACAGGATTAGGGCTGTCTATCATCAAAACCATTATCAAACAATATCCGGGTTGGGACATTAATTATGAATATGGGGATCAGATGCATTACTTTATCCTGACAAAGAATAATGCCCATTAATAATACTTTATATCAATAGAAAAAGCCTTTCAGACGAAAGGCTTTCTTATGTTTAAAACTCAGATTAAAATCCTAAGCTTGCTCTTACTCTTTTCAGTGTTTCCAGCGCAATAGGTCTGGTTTTCTCAGCTCCCTGCTGAAGTTTTGCTTCAAGCTCATCGAGATTGTTCATATAATAAGCGAACGTTTCTCTTTCCTTCTCAAAACGTACCAGAATAAGATCCAGAAGTTCTTTCTTAGCATGTCCGTATCCGAAGTTTCCGGCAAGATATTTTGCTCTTAATTCTTCAGTCTGCTCAGGGGTAGCAATCAGCTGATAAATCTGGAATGTTTTGTCTGTATCAGGATCCTTAGGCTCTTCTAAAGACTTGGAATCTGATTCAATGCTCATCACCTGTTTTTTCAGCTCCTTTTCAGGTAAGAAAATATTGATGATATTTCCTCTTGATTTTGACATTTTCTGTCCGTCTGTCCCGGGAACATATTTAGTGTCCTCCTGAAGTTCAGATTGTGGAAGAACAAGAATTTCACCCATCTGGTTGTTAAATCTTGAAGCGACATCTCTTGCAAATTCCAGATGCTGTAGCTGATCTTTTCCTACAGGTACAATTTCAGCGTCATACAATAAAATATCTGCAGCCATCAGAATAGGGTAAGTAAACAAACCTGCATTTACATCCTGAAGCCTGTCTGCCTTATCCTTAAATGAATGCGCCAATGTTAATCTTTGATAAGGAAAAAAACATGATAAATGCCAAGAAAGTTCACAGGTTTCAGCGATATCACTTTGTCTGTAGAAATATGTTTTTTCAGTATCCAGTCCACAAGCAAGCCAAGCCGCAGCAATCTCGTAGGTATTTTGTCTTAAAGTCTGCGCATCTTTTATCTGGGTAAGTGTGTGAAGATTCGCAATAAATAAAAATGATTCATTCCCTTCCTGCTTGGATAGTTCGATCGCAGGAATAATGGCCCCTAATAAATTTCCAAGATGGGGTGTTCCGGTGGCTTGAATGCCGGTAAGAATTCTTGACATTTGTTTACAATTTATATTAAAAATTAATGAACAGCAAATTTACGAGGTTTGCCGGGAATAATGAAAGATAAAAGATAAAAGATAAAAGATAAAAGATAAAAGATGTTGTTATTAAAATTCAATAGGGGTGGGCTTCAGCCCAGCCAGCTTAAAATTCAATATCCATCCATTGGCTTCAGCCAAAACCTATCAATCGGTAAAATTTTATTATCCTTCTACACAATCATCTGTGAAAATCTGTGCAATCAGTGGGAAAAATATTAAGGAATCACAATCTTCTCTCCTCCAAATTTCGGTTCCACACCAAAAAGAAGATCCCAATAGGCTTTAGCTTTTGCCAGATACTCTCTCAAATTGGTTTTTAAGCCCGCATACTTATTCACATCCTCTGCGTTATATCCAAAGGCATCCATTCCATTTTTTCTGGCCAGAAAAACAGCTCTTTCATTATGGAATTTCTGGGAGATAATGACCAGTTTCGTCTGACCGAAAATGTCTTTTGCTCTTATTACAGAATCCAGTGTTCTGAATCCGGCATGGTCTAAAATAATTTTATCATGATGAACTCCTTGCTGCATCAATGCCAGCTGCATATCTTCGGGCTCATTATAATCTTTGGTGCTATTGTCACCACTAACGATGATGTATTGTATTTTTCCGCTTTTGTATAAATCGGCAGCAGCCTTAATTCTGTTGTAGAAATAAGCATTTGGGGTTCCGTTGTTCAGAAGTTTTCCGGTTCCCAGTAATAAGCCGGTTTTTGATTCCGGTACATCAGCAATATTGTTGGAAACAAATGGTGCACTGTCTTTTTTGATACTGTAATTTGCCCAGGCAACAAAAATAATTCCTGCAACCATAAGAAGCAGGAAAAATTTAATAATATTTTTGATTATTTTATTCATCTGAAAATAGATCTTTTAAAATTCCAAACCGTTTGGAAAAGCTTTTTTTCTGAATATTAATAAGAAAGCAGCCCCTACTGTAATAGCAGAATCGGCAACATTGAAAATATATTTGAAGAACTCAATATGTTTTCCTCCGATCAAAGGCCAGCTGTCAGGAACGTACCAGTCTACTACAGGAAAATGAAGCATATCTACCACACATCCTTTCATAAAGGTGGAATATCCGTGCCCGAAAGGAACGATTTTAGAAATGCCGCCATAGCCAATCCAACGGTCAGTGCTGGCATCATAAACAGTTCCGCTGTCGAAGATCATTCCGTAGAACATTCCATCGATAAGATTTCCGATAGCTCCTGCAAAAATAATCGCCATAGGAACTAAAAGATAATTGGATGCTCCTTCTTTCAACCATTTTCTGAACATATAGATCATACCTCCGATCAGGAATACTCTTAAGATAACCAGAAAATATTTTCCGATAATACCTCCGAAATGGAATCCGTACGCCATTCCAGGATTTTCAACAAAAGTTTTGTTAAAGAAACCATTGATGACAGGAATACTCTCATTCAGTTCAAAATGAGTTTTGATATAAATTTTTGAAGCCTGGTCAATGAACAACACTAAAAATGTTATTGCTAAGATCTTTTTCATTACTGTCCTTTAGGTTTTGAGGGCTTTGATGCCGGCTTTACATTTTTATTATCGCTTGCTTTCCTGACTACTTTCTGTCCATTGAATGAGCTCTTTACATGAGCTTTTTCAAATTTAATCCCCATTTCCTTCAGAACACTTTTCAGAGCACTCAGCTCCATAGAATTTTTAGGATGTACTATGATAGATTCCATTTCTTATATTTATTTTTTTACATTTTGGACAATTCATCCAGCCTTTTTCTGTCTTTCTCAGACAAATCATTCACTCCGTTTTTGCCCATCTTACTCAAAAGTCTGTCGATTTCTTTCTCCCGCTCGCGTTTATCAGAATTGAATTGATCATCAATGGTATAATTATAATTTTTTTTCTGATCAGGGAAGAATCTGTTTTTGATCCATTCTCTGTTGAAAAATATGACAACTACGGCAATGATAACTCCCAAAATTAATAATTCGTTCATGGGTATACATTAAAAATTAGGTTTATAAAGTATCCGTAAATACGTTATAAACCCAATGTTATTTTACAAACCTTACGGTTATTTTTGCATGTTTTTCGCTTCGATGCTCAGCGTAGCGTGAGGAACGGCTAAAAGTCTTTCCTTAGGAATCAGCTTTCCTGTTACTCTGCAAACACCATACGTTTTATTTTCGATTCTGATCAAAGCATTTTTAAGATCACGCACGAATTTTTCCTGTCTTCCTGCCAAAATAGAATTCTGTTCTTTGCTCAACGTCTCTGCTCCTTCTTCAAAAGCTTTGAAAGTAGGAGACGTATCATCAGTACCATTATTCTGGTCATTGATAAAACTTTCTCTGATAAGCTGAAGATCCTTTTCTGCTTTTTCTATTTTTTCTTTAATGATCGCTTTAAATTCCTGTAAATCAGCATCGCTGTATCTAACTCTTTCGTCTGACATATTCTTTCTCTTTTTTAATAAAATTATGAAATGGAATTTGAAATATAATAACTACAGGTTAATTTTTTTCAACATTTATCTTAAAATTAACCTCATCTATTTCGATTTCGTTAAAATTTAAAAGTGAAGATACAATTTCTATTTTATTTGACAAGACTTCGGAAGAAATATATTCTTCATTTTTCTTAATCTCATTCAGGAAAGGAGAACTTTCTTCCAATGTGATTGAAATTCTGTCTGTCAGTTCAAAGTCTTTATCTTTTCGCAGGTTCTGAATTCTGTTGATAAACTCTCTTGCGATCCCTTCAGATTTTAACTCATCGGTTAACGTCAAATCTAATGCCACAGTTGTTTTTCCATCAGAAGTAACTGTCCATCCCGGGATATCTTTTGTAGAGATTTCCACATCATCAAGAGTGATCTCATATCCCTGAACGTCTATTCTTCCTTCTTTTTCAAGACCGGCAATCTGTTCTGCACTAAGATTAGCAATCTCTGCACCTACCATCTTCATATCTTTTCCTAATTTAGGACCAAGTGCTTTGAAGTTCGGTTTTATCTGTTTTACAATTAAATGGGATGCTTCTTCAGCATTAATTAACTGTAATTCTTTCACGTTCACCTCCTGCTTGATCAGATCTGCAACCGCAAGAATCTGCTCTTCTGTTTTAGCATCCAGTACAGGAACCAATACTTTTTGTAAAGGCTGACGAACTTTTACATTTTCTTTCTTTCTCAATGAGAAAACCATACTTGTAATGTTCTGTGCCAAATGAGTCTTTTCAACCAGATCCTGATCGATTAAACTTTCATCAACCACCGGGAAGTCTGTAAGATGTACAGATTCACAATTTTCCTTACCTGTTACTTTATTTAAATCCTGATACAACTGATCCATAAAGAACGGAGCAATAGGAGCGGATAATTTTGCTACTACTTCAAGACAGGTGTATAGAGTCTGGTAAGCGGAGATTTTGTCATCAGAATAGTCTCCTTTCCAGAAACGTCTTCTGCATAATCTTACATACCAGTTACTCAGGTTATCGTTCACAAAAGTACTGATCGCTCTTGCTACTCTTGTCGGCTCATAATCTTCGTAGAATGCTTTCACCTCCTTGATCAGAAGATTAAGCTCAGAAAGGATCCATCTGTCGATTTCCGGACGGTTTTCCACTTCTTTTTCTGAATAGTTGAAGCCATCCACATTCGCATACAAAGCGAAGAATGAATAGGTATTGTAAAGGGTTCCGAAGAACTTTCTTCTTACTTCGTCGATTCCTTCAATGTCAAACTTCAGGTTTTCCCATGGGTTGGCATTGGAGATCATATACCAACGCGTAGCATCCGGTCCGTATACAGCAAGTGTTTCAAACGGATCTACTGCATTTCCTAAACGTTTTGACATCTTCTGTCCGTTCTTGTCCAGAACAAGACCGTTACTCATTACATTTTTATAAGCAACTGAATCAAATACAGCCGTTCCGATTGCGTGAAGCGTATAGAACCATCCACGCGTCTGGTCAACACCTTCTGCGATAAAATCAGCCGGGAATGCTTTATTATTGTCGATTAATTCTTTATTCTCAAAAGGATAATGCAACTGGGCATAAGGCATAGAGCCTGAATCGAACCAAACGTCGATCAGGTCGCTTTCACGCTTCATTGCTTTTCCTGAATCAGAAACCAATACCACTTTGTCAACCACGTTTTTGTGAAGATCCACAAGTTCATAGTTAGACTCTGACATATTTCCGATGATGAAACCTTTGAACGGGTTTTCAGTCATCAGCCCTGCTGCAATTGATTTCTCGATTTCGTTATAAAGTTCTTCTACAGAACCTATGATTTTTTCTTCTTTCAGATCATCTGTTCTCCAGATCGGCAATGGAATACCCCAATATCTTGAACGGGATAAGTTCCAGTCGTTTACATTTTCCAGCCAGTTGGCAAAACGTCCTTCACCCGTAGCTTTTGGCTTCCAGTTGATGTCTTTGTTTAAATTAACCAGTCTGTCTTTTACAGCAGTCATTTTCACAAACCATGAATCCAACGGGTAATACAATACCGGTTTATCTGTTCTCCAGCAGTGTGGATAGGAGTGAACATATTTCTCTACTTTGAAAGCCTTGTTCTCCGTTTTCAATAAGATGGCAAGTTCTACATCCCATGATTTCTCAGGAGCAGTTCCTTCGTCGTAATATTCGTTTTTGATATAAGTTCCGGAGAATACCTCAGGAACATTTTCTCCTTTGATGAATTTCCCTTGTAAATCTACCAATGGTACAAGATTATCATTTTCATCTTTTACCAACATCGGTGGAACCTCAGGCTGAGCCATTTTAGCAACTCTCGCATCATCGGCACCAAAAGTAGGTGCTGTGTGAACGATACCTGTACCATCCTCAGTTGTTACGAAATCTCCCAGGATTACTCTGAATGCATTCTCAGGGTTGTCATTAGGTGTAAACCACGGAACTAATTGCTCATATCTTGTATCAACAAGCTTTTCTCCTGTAAATTCTTTTAGTATTCTAAAAGGGATTACTTTCGTTTCCGGAGTATAGTTGGCAAAATCTTCATCTGTACCTTCTGCGTATTTTTTACCGAAAACTTTAGGTAAAAGAACGCTGGATAAAACTACTGTTACAGGTTCAAATGTATATTGATTGAAAGTTTTAACTAAAACATATTCAATATCTCTCCCTACGGTAAGAGCTGTATTGGATGGAAGTGTCCATGGCGTGGTCGTCCATGCAAGGATATGAACATCTCCGTCAACATCATTGAATAATGCTGAAGAGTCTTTTTTCACTTTAAACTGAGCCACAACCGTTGTGTCCGAAACATCACGATAGGTTCCGGGCTGATTCAGCTCGTGAGAAGAAAGTCCTGTTCCTGCTTTTGGAGAGTAAGGCTGGATGGTGTAGCCTTTGTACAACAAATCTTTGCTATACAACTGCTTCAACAACCACCAAACGGTTTCCATATATTTTGACTTGTACGTGATGTACGGATCATCAAGGTCTACCCAATATCCGATTTTCTCCGTAAGGTTATTCCATACATCGGTATAACGCATTACTGCTTCACGACATGCTTTGTTATAGTCTTCAATAGAGATTTTTTTGCCAATATCTTCTTTCGTGATTCCTAACTCTTTTTCTACACCCAGTTCCACAGGAAGACCATGCGTATCCCAGCCTGCTTTACGGAAAACCTGCTTTCCGTTCTGAGTCTGGTAACGGCAGAAAATATCTTTCAATGCTCTTGCCATTACGTGGTGAATTCCAGGCATACCGTTTGCTGAAGGCGGACCTTCGTAAAAAACAAACTCAGGATTTCCCTGACGAATCTCAACACTCTTATTGAAGGTTTTATTTTGTTTCCAAAATTCCGCTACATTCTCTGCTACGTCAATAAGGTTGAGGTTTTTGTATTCTTTAAATTGGCTCATTGTAAATATCTCAATATCGTTGATTAATTAAGTCTGCAAATTTACTAAAATTTGTCGGTTTATAATATATGTTTTATTTAGGTAATTTCTATTAAAAAGTTCAATTTCAGAAATATAAATGGAGAAAGTGAGAAAAAGTGAATGGTGAATGGTCAATAAGTGAATTTTTCGGGTTGTATTTGATGTGAAATTTAATGCAATTTATTCAATAGGAGCGGACAATTATCCTGAGCATAGTCGAAGGAAACCCCCTTAAATAATAAAAACAAATCCACCGGCTCTAGCCAACACCTACAACATAATCATCTGTGAAAATCTGTGAAATCTGCGGTCAAAAAAATAAGCATAACTTAAAAATTCGTATATTTAATTAGACGTATAAACCCAAATGCTGTATGAAAATCTTTTATTACCTGATACTTTTTGTTTGTTTTATCAACACAGGCATTGTACAAGCTCAAAATAATTATCCTCAAAATTATTTCAGAAATCCATTAAACATTCCCATGCAGCTCGCTGCCAATTTTGGTGCTGTGCGGACCAACCACTTTCACATGGGACTGGATCTGAGAACCAACAGCCAGGAAAATCTTCCGGTTCTTGCAGCCGCAGAAGGTTATGTGAGCAGAATAAAAGTAGAACGGTACGGATTTGGAAATGCAGTGTACATCACTCATCCCAACGGCTATACCACGGTATATGCCCACCTGAATAAATACTTCAGTAAACTGGATGAATACGTAAAGGAAAAACAATATAAAGACGAAAAGTGGGAACAGGATATTACTTTTCAGCCCGGACAGTTTCCTGTGGAGAAAGGACAACAGATTGCTTTGAGTGGAAATACCGGAGGTTCGGCGGGTCCGCATCTGCACTTTGAAATAAGAGATACCAAAACAGAGGAATGCTTAAATCCGTTACTTTTTGGGTTTGCCATTCCTGACAATATTGCCCCGATTATTAGCGGATTGTATTGGTATGACAGACGTTTCAGTACTTATGAACCCGGTGCAAATAGTATTGCCGTAAAAAAAGCTGGAAATGCTTATACGGCTAATCTTGTTCAGGTGAGTTCTCCGGAGATAAGTTTTGCCATTAAAGCTGTAGATAAAGCCAATAAAGGATTTAATCTTGGTATTTATCAGACAGAATTCTTGATGGACGGTAAGCTGATTTATAGTTTTAAAATTGATAAAATTCATTATGATGATACCCGGTATATCAACGGCTGTATAGACTATACCAAATTCATCAGGGATAAAATGGGAATTCAGCACCTGTCCGATTTACCAGGAATGCATCTTCAGAATTATAGTCTTCCAAACTTAAGTGGGATTATCAAACTTCAGGATGAAAATGTTCATACCATTGAGATTGTTCTGAAAGACGTCAAAGGAAATACAAGCCGCTTAACAACAAAAGTTCAGTTAAGTAAAACTTCAGATAAAATATCTTCTACGGGAAAAACAATAATGGCTAATGAAGCGAAAACCATTACCACAGAAAATACAGAGATTGCTTTCAGTAAAAATGCCATGTATGATGCCATAAATTTCAATGCCTATGAAAAACCGGATACAGATCCGGATGCTGTTTCAAATACCATTGTTTTGCATAGTCCATACATTCCCGTTCAGGATGAATATACTTTAAAGATAAAACCGAAAAGAAAATTAACCAATACAGAAAAAGACAAAGCTGTTATCCTCCTTGATTATGGCAGTGATAAAACCGTTGTCAAGGTAAAATGGAATGGTGACTGGGCAGAAGGGAAATTCAACAGATTGGGTACGGCGAAATTAGTGATTGACAATAATCTTCCATCCGTTTCATCAGGCTGGGCAGAAGGAGCGTTGGTTAATAGCAGTTCATTACTTTTAAAGGGAACAACGAAAGTGGGTGATATTGTATCATTTCGTGCCGAACTGGATGGTAAATGGCTGAGGTTTGCAAGAGTAAAAGATAATTTTGTCTACATTTTTGATGAAAAATGCCCGAAAGGAAGTGGTTCTCATAGTTTAAAAGTAACAACTATCAATACTGCCGGGAATACCAATACACAAACTTTTACGTTTAGGAGATAATTCATCTTTTAATACTTGAATCTTTAAATCTTTTAATTTTAATTAGATAAATTTGCCTTTTAAAAAATTAAAATCATTGGAATTTCATCCGTCAATCGAGAAAGCAGGGATTCAGGAAATCAAAATATTTCAGGAAGAAAAACTTCATGAGCTTTTGGCTTATCTTGAAGCTCATTCGCCGTTTTATCAGAAACTGTTCAAAGAAAATAATATTACTATAGAGGATATTCGTACTTTGGAAGATCTTCAGAAGATTCCTACCACCACAAAGAATGATCTCCAGCAGTATAATCATGATTTTTTCTGCATAACACCGGATAAAATTGTGGATTACAGCACCACTTCCGGAACATTGGGAGATCCGGTGACTTTCGGATTGTCCGACAGTGATCTGGAAAGGCTTGCATACAATGAAGCGATATCTTTCGCATGTGCAGGAATTCAGAAAGGAGATGTTGTGCAGATGATCACCACCATAGATAAAAGATTTATGGCTGGACTTGCCTACTTTTTGGGCTTACGGAAAATGGGTGCCAGCGTAGTAAGAATGGGACCGGGAATTCCTGAACTGCAATGGGATTCTATCTTCAGATACAAACCCAGATATCTGATCACTGTTCCTTCTTTTCTGTTGAAAATGATTGATTATGCGGAAAAACATGGATTGGATTATAAAAATTCCGGTGTTTACGGTGCTGTTTGTATTGGAGAAAGTATCAAAAATCAGGATTTTACAGATAATATTCTTTCACAGAAAATCAAAGAAAAATGGGACATCAAACTCTTTTCCACCTATGCCTCTACGGAAATGAGTACTGCCTTTACAGAATGTGAATTCCAGATCGGAGGACATCACCATCCGGAACTGATTATTACAGAAATTCTGGATGACGATGGCAATCCTGTGAAAGAAGGAGAAAGCGGAGAACTTACGATTACGACTTTGGGAGTGGAGGCCATTCCTTTGTTGAGGTTTAAAACCGGAGATCTTGTAAAAGCCCATTATGAACCATGTCAGTGCGGAAGAAATACAATGAGATTAGGACCTGTTGTAGGAAGAAAGCAGCAGATGATCAAATATAAGGGAACAACATTGTATCCTCCTGCCATGAATGATATTTTGAATGATTTTAATAATATCTTATGCTACCAGATTGTGATTCAGGCCAACGAAATCGGACTTGATGAGATTATCATTAAACTGAGTACAGAAGCAGATCATGAAGGGTTTGTCAATGAAGTAAGAGACCACTTCCGTGCAAAACTGAGAGTAAGTCCTAAAATTGAAATCATAGACTTTGATATTCTTTCTAAAGCAGTTTTTAATCCAAACAGCAGAAAACCGATTAATTTTATTGATTTACGTTGATCTGCTTTTCTTAAAAATTAATATTATTCTTTTTATTTTACACTTATTCCGGCTTAAATTAGCCGGATTTTTTCTTACTAGATCAATAAAATGTCTTTTTTACGAAAATCCGTTATTTAGAGTCTTATTGAGTAATTTTACGGGAATTAAACATAAAAAAATGGAAAAAAAATTAATTCTGATGGCTGGCTTAACTATAGGCCTTGCATTCGTATCATGTAAAAAACAAGGTAATGAACTTGAAAAAGAACTCTCGGCAGCACATGCTAAATTGAAATCTGATCATAGCAAATTAGAAACAGCTCATTCGGTAATGGAAAAAGAACATGCTGCTTTTACCAGTATTCATCACCTGCAGAATGAACCTGCTACCAGTGAGCATAACAAAATTGAAGCTTTGCATAAGAATATTCTGCAGCAGCATGCAGACCTGCTTTCCAGGCATTCTGAAATTATAAAAAAGCATGATGAATTGGAGAGAAAGCATGCAACTGAAAATTTTGACATCAATCAATTGAAAGCTGATCATGATCAAATGATGAAAGAGGATGAAGAACTGATAATGGAGCATACAAAAATGACAGAAGATCATACAAAAATGATGGCAGAAGATGCTAAGATAAAAAAAGAAGATAAATTGAAATAATTTTGTACAAAAACGGTCTGAACTTTCAGGCTGTTTTTTTACGGTTACTTATCAATAAAAGTAAATATCTTTGGGCGCTTAAATAAAAACTAATTTAAAAAATATGAGAAAATTATTGTTATTGCTGTTCATGGCAATTGGAGTGGTAGCTTTTGCCCAAAATCAAATTAAAGTTGAGTCCGGAAATTTTGATTTTTTAAAAGATCAAAACGAAGTGAATGTTCAGTTGGTGTTTGATAATGCAGCCTATCAGGAGAAGAACATGACGGAAGCTCAATACCTGGAAAACAGGAAAGCGGATATTACAGCCAAAAAAAGCGAAGCTGTATGGAAAAACTGGATTTATCAGTGGGGACAGTTTAAAAATTCTGAGTATTTGGACTATTTCCTTAAAGGCATAAATGGGAAATCCAAAAAAGTAGTTTTCAAAAAGGATGCAAAGACAAAATACACGCTGATTATTGATGCAAAATGGATTTATGCCGGCTGGTATGGCGGAATGATAGGTTCTCAGGAAGCAAAATTAACAGCAGATATGAAGTTTGTGGAAACTGATGATCCTTCGAAAGTAGTGATGAGATTACAAGCAGATAAAATAGGAGGCAAGCAAATGAATAAAGAATTTGCATGGGAATACGGAAGAATAGCTGCAGCCTATGAAGTTACCGGAAAAAAATTGGGAAAGGAAATCAAAGAAGTTATAAAATAAACAAAAACGGTCTGAATTTTTCAGACCGTTTTTATTATGCTTGATTTTGCTGCTCCTGTTTTTCCAGCTTGATCAGGTTCGCAAGGTTTTTAATTACCGTATCGTGCTTTCTCACAAAAGGATTGTCTTTATTCCAGACATAGCCTGCTAAAACAGCACAGATCTTTTTCTTTACATCCGGATTTTCTGGCTGATGGAAGAATAGCTCCTGCAGATTTCCGGTATACCATTCTTTTACATAGGTGGTGAAAACATCCACTCCGTATAAAATGTAGTCTGTGTATTCCCTTTGCCAGTCGATTTTTTCTCCGTTTAATTGTCTTAGCGCCAGTTTTGCGGCCAGCATTCCGGATTCTGTGGCAAAAGCCATTCCGGAAGAAAATACCGGATCAAGGAATTCAGAGGCATTTCCTGTTAAGGCAAATCCGTCTCCAAATAAACTTTTAACCGAACAGGAATAATCTTTCAGATGTTTAGGTTCAAAAAGGAAATCTACGTTTCCAAAACGTTTTACATAATATTCAGAAAGAGAAATCGCTTTTCTTAAAGCTTCCATTGTATCTCCGTTTTCAGACAATTTGTCGATATATTCAGTAGGCCCTACAATTCCTAAACTTGTGTTTCCGTTGGAAAAAGGAATTACCCAAAGCCATACTTCAGTTTCAATGATGTCAAAAGAAATTAAAGTTCCTTCTTCTCCCGGTTCTCTGTTGATATCATTTACATGAGAGAAAATCGCAGAGTGAGGTGATAATTTTGAAGGTTTTTCAAGATCAAGCAGGCGAGGCAGTACTCTTCCGTATCCGCTGGAATCGATAACAAACTTAGCGTGGATCTCTTTTGTTTCTCCATCCTTGTTTCTTACCGTAGTTATAGAATCTGTCCCGTCAAATTTGATATCTATCACTTCAGTTTCAAACTCAAGATCAATTCCTTTGTTAATGACTTCCTGAGCAAGTGTATTATCAAAATCAGCTCTTGGAACCTGCCAGGTCCAGTCCCAGCCTTCCCCGAATTTGTTGCTGAAATCAAAAATGCAGACTTCCTCACCACGAAGGAAACGAGCCCCAAGCTTTTTTTCAAAGCCCATTTTGTCTAATGCAGGGAAAAGTCCGGCCTCCTCAAAGTGGTCCATTACCCTTGGAATTAAGCTTTCTCCAACTACGAGTCTGGGGAATTTTGTTTTTTCAACTACTTTTACGCTGACGTTATTGTTCTTCAGGTACGAAGAAGACACGCATCCGGAGGGTCCGGCTCCGATTACAAGAACGTCAACAAATTCTTTGCTCATCTTTGATTTTTTATTTTAATAATAACTTTTATCTTTGCCGCAAAATTAGTGACAAATAATTAATATTTTACAAAATTATCAACTATTACTTTTAATTGATGAAAATAAATAACTTTTTAGAACTGAAAGACTTTCAAAAAATTATCATTGAGAATGAAAAAATAGAACTGGATGAATCACTTTTATCAAGAGTGGATAAAAGTTTTCAGTTTTTAAAAGAGTTTTCAAAAAATAAAGTAATATATGGTGTGAACACCGGTTTTGGGCCCATGGCTCAGTTTAAAATCAGTGATGAAGACACCCACCAGCTTCAGTATAACCTGATCAGAAGCCATTCTTCAGGAATTGGAAATCCTTTACCTGCGGAAGAAGTAAAAGCGTGTATGCTGGCAAGATTGAATACCTTATCTTTAGGGAATTCAGGAGTGCACCAGTCTGTTATTTATCTGCTTCAGGAGCTGATCAACAGAGATATTACCCCATTGATCTTTGAACATGGAGGCGTAGGAGCAAGCGGAGACCTTGTTCAGCTGGCTCACCTGGCTTTGGTATTGATTGGAGAAGGAGAAGTTTTTTACAATGGAGAAAGAAAATCTACCAAAGAAGTTTTTGAAACAGAAGGCTTAGAACCGATCAAAGTAGAGATCCGTGAAGGACTTGCTTTAATGAACGGAACTTCCGTAATGTCAGGAATTGGTATTGTGAATGCTTATAAAGCGAATCAGCTTACTGATATTTCCCTTAGGCTTTCCTGTGCGATCAATGAGATTGTACAGGCTTATGATGATCATTTGTCAGAAGCCTTGAACGGAACTAAGAAACACTACGGTCAACAGAAAGTGGCAGAAAGAATGCGTGCTCACCTGGCAGACAGTAAGTTGATCAGAAAAAGAGAAGAGCATCTTTATACTCATTTTGAAGAGCAGGAAAAAGTATTCAAGGAAAAAGTTCAGGAATATTATTCTTTACGATGTGTTCCTCAGATTTTAGGTCCGGTATTGGATACATTGGAATATACAGAGAAAGTTCTTGAAAATGAGATTAATTCAGCGAATGATAATCCGATTATCAATGTTGAAGACCAGCATGTTTACCATGGAGGAAACTTCCATGGAGATTATATTTCTCTGGAAATGGACAAGCTTAAAATCGTGGTGACAAAACTGACCATGCTTGCAGAAAGACAGTTAAACTACCTTCTGAATGCGAAAATCAATGAAATTTTGCCTCCTTTTGTCAATTTAGGTAAATTAGGTTTCAATTTCGGGATGCAGGGAGTACAGTTTACGGCAACTTCTACTACGGCAGAAAGCCAGATGCTGTCAAATTCTATGTATGTTCACAGTATTCCAAACAATAACGATAATCAGGATATCGTTAGTATGGGAACAAACGCTGCGGTAATTTGCAGAAAAGTCATTGAAAATGCTTTTGAAGTATTGGCGATTGAAGCGATTACCATTATTCAGGCTGTGGAATATCTTGGATTCCAGGATAAGGTTTCATCCTCTACAAAAGAACTGTATGATGATATCAGAAAAATTATTCCTGCTTTCTCAGACGATATGGTCATGTATCCGTATCTGGAGGAAGTAAAGAAATACCTGAAAGGAATGTAACTACTGGTTGCCATCAATTGTCTTTTAAAAAAGGCTTCCAGCATCAACTTAAAAAACTAAAAACGATATAAACACTAACGCATGAAATGTGCAATTGTAACAGGTGGCTCCAGAGGAATCGGGAGGGCAATCTGTATAAAACTGGCAGAAGAGAAAAACTATCACATCCTTATCAACTACGCTTCAAATGAAACGGCAGCCAAAGAAACATTGGCTAAAGTGGAAGAATTGGGTTCTACCGGAGAAATTCTTAAATTTGATGTAGGAAACACCGAAGAAACACAAGCTGTTTTAACGGAGTGGCAGGAGAAAAACCCTGATGCAGTGGTGGAAGTGATTGTCAATAATGCCGGAATCACAAGAGACGGCCTTTTTATGTGGATGCAGAAAGAAGACTGGAATAATGTGATCAATACAAGTCTTGATGGTTTCTTCAATGTGACCAATTTCTTTATTCAAAAGCTTCTTCGTAACAAATACGGAAGAATCATCAATATGGTTTCTGTATCCGGAGTAAAAGGAACAGCCGGCCAGACGAATTATTCCGCTGCGAAAGGAGCTTTGGTAGGAGCTACAAAGGCTCTTGCTCAGGAAGTTGCCAAAAGAAATGTTACGGTAAATGCAGTTGCGCCGGGTTTCATCAAAACGGATATGACCCAGGAGTTTAATGAAGATGAGCTTAAAGCAATGATTCCTGCCAACAGATTCGGAGAAGCAGAAGAAGTGGCAGATCTTGTCGCATTTTTAGCATCTAAAAAATCTTCCTACATAACAGGTGAAGTGATTAATATTAACGGAGGAATTTACTCATAAATAATCTAACAATATACCAATGTACCGGTGTACCAATGTTGATTGATATCAATGAAAAGATTGTTACATTACTAGACTGATACATTGTTAAATTCAATATAAACAAATGGAAAATAGGGTTGTAATTACCGGAATGGGAATTTATTCCTGCATCGGGACGTCTTTAGAAGAGGTCAGGGAATCCCTATATCAAGGAAAATCCGGTATTGTTTTAGATCAGGACAGAAAAGAATTTGGTTTCAGGTCTGGCCTCACAGGAGTAGTTCCGAAGCCTGATCTTAAAAATCTTTTAAACAGACGCCAGCGTATCAGTATGGGAGAAGAAAGCGAATATGCTTATCTTGCTACCCTGGATGCTTTAAAACAGGCGAATCTGGATGAAGAATTCTTAGAGGCTCATGAAGTGGGGATCTTGTACGGAAATGACAGTGTTTCCCAGGCAGTCGTAGAATCTATCGATATTGCAAGGGAAAAGAAAGATACAACATTGATGGGATCGGGAGCGATTTTCAAATCAATGAACTCAACAGTAACGATGAACCTTTCAACGATTTTTAAGCTGAAAGGGATTAATCTTACCATCAGTGCAGCATGTGCAAGCGGTTCTCATTCTTTAGGGCTGGCTTATATGATGATTAAAAATGGTTTCCAGGATATGATTATCTGCGGCGGAGCTCAGGAAACCAACAAATATTCCATGGCGAGCTTTGACGGATTGGGAGTGTTCTCAGCCAGAGAAGATGAGCCTGCAAAAGCATCAAGACCTTTCGATGCAGAAAGAGACGGATTGATTCCAAGTGGCGGAGCAGCCAGTCTGATTGTTGAAAGTTTGGAATCTGCCCAAAGAAGAGGCGCTCCGATTATTGCTGAAATTATCGGATATGGTTTTTCTTCCAACGGAGGTCATATTTCAACTCCTAATGTAGATGGGCCGGCTTTGGCAATGGACAGAGCCTTAAAACAGTCAGGATTAAAAGCTTCAGACATCGATTATATCAATGCTCACGCAACTTCTACTCCAATTGGTGATGCGAACGAAGCGAAAGCCATTTATGAGATTTTCGGCAGTGAAGTTCCGGTAAGTTCTACCAAATCTATGACCGGACACGAGTGCTGGATGGCAGGTGCAAGTGAAGTTATCTACTCCATTCTGATGATGCAGAACGATTTTGTTGCTCCCAATATCAATCTGGAAAACCCTGATAATGAAGCACAAAAGATAAATTTAGTTGCAAAAACAAAAAATCAAAAAATTGATGTATTTTTGTCGAATTCTTTTGGGTTTGGGGGAACCAATTCTGCACTAATAGTTAAAAAATTTGATTAAAAACATGGAAAGGGAAAAAATTGTTGCTATTGTTAATGATTTTCTTGTCAACGAATTCGAGGTAGACGGAGACGAAATCAGTAACGATGCCAACCTTAAAAATACACTGGGCTTAGACAGCTTAGATTATATCGACATGGTAGTCGTGATCGAATCCAATTTCGGCGTGAAATTAGGAGAAGCAGATTTCAAAAAAATGGTGACATTTGATGATTTCTATACAACGATTGAACATAAGATTGCTGAAAAAAACGTGTAGTTATTGAGTCAATCTTTATTCTATAAAATGTGCCAATGTAACAATATCACAGTGATCCGGTAACGGACACTTCAAAAAGGTATTATTACATTGGCTCTCTGTTATATTAAATTCTAGATATGAACAAGTGGAAAGGTAAATCTAAAGGAACAGTACTCGGATACAGAATATTTGTCTGGTGTATTAGAAATATCGGGATCAGAAGTTCATATGGGGTGCTGTATTTTGTAGCCGCTTATTATTCCCTGTTTCAGAAGAAAAGCAATCAATACATTCTTTATTATTTTCAGAAAAGATTGAACTATGGATACTGGAAATCCAAAGCTTCCATCTTTAAAAGCTATTTTACCTTCGGAAAAGTTCTGATTGATAAAACAGCTATTTCAGCAGGACTCAGAGAAAAATATACCTATGAATTTGACGGTATTGAAAACCTCAGAAATCTTTTAGCTGCTAAAAAAGGAGGTGTGCTCATCAGTGCCCATATCGGTAATTTTGAAATTGCAGAACACTTTTTTGCAGATATCGACTTCGACTGCCAGATCAATCTGGTAACCACAGATCAGGAAGTGACCGTGATCAAGGAATATCTGGAAAGTGTTGCGGTAAAAAAGAGTAATATTAAGTTTATTTACGTGAAGGAGGACATGTCTCATATCTTTGAGATCAATCAGGCTTTGTCTAATAATGAACTCATCTGCTTTACCGGAGACCGTTATTTTGAAGGTTCCAAATATCTGGAAACAGAACTGCTGGGTAAAAGTGCAAAATTTCCGGCCGGCCCGTTTTTGATCGCCTCAAGGTTAGGCGTTCCCGTAGTATATGTCTATGTGATGAAGGAGAATAATCTTCATTACCATCTGTACGCAAGAGTGGCACAGAATATCAAAAACCGTGATTCACAGGGACTTTTACAGTCTTATGTTCAGAATCTTGAAACCATGGTGAAAAAATACCCGCTTCAATGGTTTAATTATTTTGATTTTTGGGATGATGTTGATTAATTTTTCTATTTTTATCCCGAAAAACGAATAAAAACTAAAAAACCATTAAGATTTACCGAGATTTAAGAGAACCCATAAAATTTCTATGCTTACTTTACCAAAGTAAACTTTAAATATCTTAAATTCCCTGTTTCTTAATTATTAAAAGCACATTCTCTTTTGAAGAAAGCATACGACATACTTGTAATCGGCAGTGGATTGGGAGGTCTTGTTTCGGCTCTTATTTTGGCGAAAGAAGGTCTGAAAGTATGTGTTCTCGAGAAAAATAACCAATATGGCGGAAATCTTCAGACTTTTTCAAGGAATAAGCTTATTTTCGATACAGGAGTCCACTATCTGGGAGGTTTATCCAAAGGGCAAAACCTGAATCAGTTTTTTTCCTATCTGGAAATCATGGATGACCTTGAACTTCAGTTGATGGATGAAGATGGCTATGACAGAATCAGTTTCGGTGATGATGAAATAGAATATCCTCATGCACAGGGCTATCAGAATTTTGTTGAACAGCTTTCAAAATATTTCCCCGAAGAAAAAGAAAACCTTGAAAACTACTGTGAAGAAATTCAATATGTATGCAGCCAGTTTCCAAGATATCATGTAGTAGGAAAGGACAGTTACAACGAAGAAATCCTGCACCTCAATACTAAAAGATTCATTGAGTCTGTTACCCAGAATAAAAAATTGCAGTCAGTTTTACTGGGTTCCAACTTTTTATATGCCGGAGACTCGGAGAATGTTCCCTTTTATGTACATGCTCTGACGGTAAATTCTTACATTCAAAGTGCTTACAAATGTGTGAAAGGAGGAAGTCAGATTTCTAAACTTTTAATCAGAAAACTCCGGGAATATGGAGCCGAAGTACACAAGCACTCGGAAGTTTCAGAATTTGTTTTTAATGAAAATAATACACTGACTTCTGTAAAGACGAAAGCAGGAAAAGAATACGAGGCAAAACAATTTATATCAAATATAGAAATACGCTCCACCATCAAACTGATAGGCGAGGAAAGACTGAAAAAATCCTTTCTGAACAGGGTTTTAAGCTGGAAGCCTGTTTCTTCGTGTTTTAGTATTTATCTGGTTTTAAAACCTCACAGTCTTCCGAATTTCAATTACAACAGATACCACTATTCATCGGAAGATCAGGTCTGGAATGCATCCCAATACCAAAAAGAGTCGTGGCCGGAAACTTATATGCTTTCATCTACCCCTTCAAAACATCATCCTGAATTTGCAGAAAGTCTTACCGCGATTTCTTATATGGATTTTGATGAGGTTAAAGAATGGGAAAATACATTCAATACAGTTGCGGATGAGCATGAAAGAGGAGAAACTTATGAAAGGTTTAAGCTTGAAAAGACTGAGAAAATGCTTGATGCCCTGGAAAAGAAGATTCCCAATATAAGACACGCTGTTAAAACACTCTATACTTCTTCTCCCTTGTCTTACAGGGACTATATTGGTAATTTTGAAGGAAATATGTACGGATATATGAAAAGTTCAGAGAACCCTCTTAAAACAATGGTTTCCCCACGTACGAAAATTGACAATCTTTTTTTGACGGGACAATCCGTGAATATGCATGGCATCTTAGGTGTTACGATCGGAGCCTTTAATACCTGTGCCGAGATTATTGGAAAAGAAACGATAGACATGCGGTTGACACAAATGATTAATAAAAACTAAAGTGAAAAAAACTAAAACCATTTATACATCCGTTCAAAGAACCTTTCTTTATCTCACTCTTTGTTTTTTCTTCATATCCTGCGGAATATCAAAATCTATCCGGCATATTCCTGAGGTAAAACAATATGCTCTGGAGGTTCCAAAAATTACCAGAATCAACGACAGCACTTTCAGCTATAATCAGAATTATCTTACCAAAAATAAACAACAGCTCTGGGAACTTTATATTAAAGGAAATCCTTTACAATTAGGATATAATAATGGAGCATTGACACAAAGCCTAATGCAGAAGCAGGAAAGCATTTTCTTTTCAAAAGTGGAAAGTTTTGTCCCTTCAAAATTCAGACAAAGGATATTAAGGGGCTTTTTAAAATGGTATAACAGAAAAATGTACCTCAATGTAAGAGAAGATTATCAGGCAGAATTATATGGTTTGTCACAATATTCCTCGGATCAGTATGATTTTATTGCTCCCAAATATTTAAGAAGCCTTTATCTGCACGGAGCTCATGATATAGGACATGCGATGCAGGATCTGGCCATGGTGGGCTGTACTTCTCTTGCCGTATGGAACGAAAACACCGAAGATGGGGATTTGCTGATCGGAAGAAATTTTGATTTTTATGTAGGCGATGATTTTTCAAGGAACAAGCTGGTAGAATTTGTTCAGCCAGATGAAGGAATTCCTTACATGTCGGTAAGCTGGCCGGGAATGATTGGTGTGGTTTCAGGAATGAATAAGGAAGGAATTACAGTAACCATTAATGCGGGGAAATCAAAAATTCCTTTAACAGCCAAAACCCCGATTTCCCTTGTTACAAGAGAAATTCTGCAGTATGCTAAAAATATAGAAGAAGCCATTGCGATTGCTAAAAAAAGAAAAGTATTTGTTTCGGAATCTATTCTGGTGGGAAGCGCTGCAGACAAAAATGCGGTAATCATTGAAGTTTCGCCTAAGAATTTCGGTGTATATAGCGTGCAGAATACCAGCAGAGTTCTTTGTACCAATCATTTTCAGTCGGAAGCTTATAAAGATGACAAAAGAAATCAGAAACATATTGAGGAAAGCCATTCTGAATACCGTTATGAAAGGCTTCAGGAGCTTTTGCAGGAAGAAAAGAAAATAACACCGGAAAAGATGGCTTCCATTTTAAGGAACAGATCCGGTTTAAAAGATGAAAGCATCGGTTACGGTAATGAAAAAGCACTCAATCAGCTGCTAGCTCACCATGCTGTTATATTTTCGCCACAGAAAAAACTGGTTTGGGTTTCTTCCAATCCGTATCAGCTGGGAGAATTTGTTTGCTATGATCTGAACAAAATCTTTTCAGACAAAGGATTGCAGCCTGATGACCTTTCAAAATCAGGTTTAAATATTCCAAGAGATCCATTTGCGGATTCTGAAGAATTTCAAAACTATGAGTTGTCTAAAATGTACGGGAAAGAAATCAGTGAGGCTGCTGGCAATAAAAATACACTGCTGACGGATGATGTTATTCATTCCTATCAGGCTATGAACCCCGATTTCTGGCTGATCTATTATCAATCCGGAAAATACTATTTTAGCAAAAAAGAATATTCAAAGGCAAAAATGGAGTTTGAAAAAGCGCTGACTAAAGTAATTACGACGGTTCCGGATAGAAAGAATGTAGAAAAATACCTGAAGAAAACTTTAAAGAAACTGAAATGATCCCCAAATATATAAAACTGCTGTTCTGTATTCCTTTTGTTATTATCATCTGTTATTCTGTGTATTTGTGCACCGTGTACAGCTCAATACCTGAAACCATCATTATTCACGGTTACGGAAGTATGAAAGACAGCTATGGGAGTAAAATATTTCTTGTGTTTCCCATACTGATGAATCTGGCTGTTCTTGTGTTTATCTGGTTGATTATCAGAAGACCTGATAAAATAAAATTTACCTTTGAAATGAAGGAAGAGGAAAGGGAAAAAACATATCATATCACCCAGCTCGCTTTGGTTATTATTTCGATATTTGTTACCATCATGATGACGCCACTTTCATTTTCTGATGTGGTTTTTAAATAATTAATTATGAAAAAACTTTTAACCTTATTCTTTATCGTATATTTTCTGCCAGCTTTTTCTCAGGATAGAAAAGAGATTGGAAATATTTTCATTAAAGCTCTGCTGGTTGATCAAAATATAGAAAAAGCACATTCTTATTTTGATTCTTCCGTAGCGGGACAAATTCCGGTGGAACAGCTCAAAGCGATTCCGCAACAGCTCCTGGGCCAGATTGGAGGATTGAAAAAGATCCTTGAAGTAAATAACGAAGGAAACACCTATTATTACTATTCTGAATTTGAAAAGGAAAAACTGGATATTCAGCTTACTTTCAGTGAGAATAATAAATTGCTGGGTTTCTTCCTGGTTCCTCACAAAATATTTGAAAAAAGAGATGAGAAAACCACATTGAAAATAAAAAGTGATGCTATTGAGCTGAACGGAACATTATTAATTCCACCTTCCAACAATAAAAAGAGGTTGGTTATTTTCGTTCACGGCTCCGGACCTCATGACAGAGATGAAACTATTGGAGAAAACAAGCCGTTTAAAGACATTGCAGAATATCTTTTAAACAACGGAATTGCTTCCTATCGATATGATAAAAGAACATATTCTTCCCCTGAAGCATTCACTGAAAAGTCTACTGTAGAAGAAGAGACCGTCAATGATGCCGTAAACGCAGCTCTTTATTTTAAAAACAGTTCTGATTATAAAGGATATGAGATCGTTATTCTGGGTCATAGCCAGGGAGCGTATATGATTCCAAAAATTGCAGAAAAGGCACAGGTTTCAAAATATGTTTTTATGGCTGGGAATGCAAGAGCGCTGCAGGATCTTCTTGTTGAGCAATATGAATATCTTCATACGATGGATCCGGCTAAAGTTACAGTCGAAGCTGTTCAGGAAATTAAAAAGCAGGTTGCTTTTTTAAACTCATCCCAATTTAACTTACATTCTCCTGCATCAGAGCTTCCTTTGGGCCAGTCTGCCGCATATTGGAAGTATTTGAAGGATTATAATCAGCTTAACGAAGTTAAAAAAATCAAAGCTCCGATGTTTTTCGCACAGGGAGGAAGAGATTATCAGGTGACTGAAAAAGATTTTAATCTTTGGAAAGAAACATTGAAAAATGATAAAACAGCTGTTTTTAAATTTTATCCTGCATTAAGTCACTTATTTATTGAAGGTTCCGGAAAACCATCTCCAAAAGATTATGAAATAAAAGGAAAAGTGGATGAACAGTTTTTGAAAGACATTACAGATTTTATTCTGAAATAAATACAATAAGATTATTGCTATAATGAGCCTGGAACTTTGTTCCGGGCTTTTTTAATTGTTTTCCGGGCTTACCTTATTCAGAAACAGAAAAGAGGTTATTCCTGCAATGACCGAAAGTGTTGTGCTTAAGATAAAGCTGCCAATCACATATTGCAGAAGATTGTTCTTGATCAGTTCGAAATTTAAATCCTGACTTAGAATATCGCTGTTTCCACTTACAAAGGGAGCTCCCAGAAACAGAGAAGCGGCAATAATAAAAGGGATAAAAGGAGGAAGGCTCACATTGGAGGCTACAAATGCAAGGACTTTATTAAGCTTAAAAAGTACAGATAAACTGATCACCAGAAGAGTCTGGAATCCCCAGAAAGGAGAAAGTCCTATAAACACTCCCAAAGCTATGGAAAATGCTTTTGTTCGGTTACTTCCGTCACTTTCTAAGACATCTTCCTGGATGAATCTTTTAAAGCTTTTTTTTTTGAAATTATTCACGAAATTTCTCGGAATAATATAAAGTAGAGTAATCGTTACCAGTATGGTGTTCAGAATACTGATTCTTGTAAAATCTTTGAAAGGTCTGAAATGCGAAACCCGCTCTGCCGGATCATACAAAACTTTGATCGGAACATTTTTTACCGGAACATGTCGCCAGGCAGTTCTTACAATGATTTCAATTTCAAATTCAAACTTAGGGGTAAAATATTTCTTTGGAATTTTATGCAAAGGATAAAGTCTGTAGCCGGACTGTGTATCTTCCAGCCTGATACCGGTTTCAAACCAAAACCAGAAATTGGAAAAACGGTTTCCGAAACTGCTTTTCTTAGGAATGCCATCCTGAGACATATTTCTGTTTCCGATCAGAAGAACGTCTTCTTTTTCCTGAAGAAGAGCTTCTACAAATACCGGAATATCATCCGGATAATGCTGCCCATCCGAATCAATGGTGATGGCGTAATCATATCCTGATTTCTTTGCTGCTCTGAAACCTGTTTTTAGGCCGTTTCCTTTCCCTTTATTCTCCGGTAAGGAAATTACAGTGATCTGAGGATATTGAGCAAGGATCTGAGGCGTGGAATCTGTAGAACCATCATCAACCACAATAATACTTCCGGTGTAGTTGAGAACACCGTCAATAACCCTCTTCAGGGTTTTTTCATTATTGTAGGTAGGGATTAAAACGCATATCTTCTTTTCAGAAATGGCGTCCTGTACTTCAGCAAGCAGCATTTTTTTATTTTAAAGTGGCTCTTTCCGCCTCTGTCATGGTTTTAGATTGCATTGCAAACCTTTTGATATAGCCCTTCAGAGCTGTATTCTGTTTGCTGTAATTATTCAGCAGGAAAGCTTTATCATCCTTCAGGCTCCCGCGGTATCCTACGATCTTAGGAATATTTTCCTGAACACTCATTCTGATCAGACGAAGTTCTGCATTATTAGGATTACTTTTAATAATGCCTTCAAGACTTGTAGCGCCTGTCTTTACCAGAGCTTTTCTGTTGCTTTTAGCAATTTTCGCCTCCATAATCTTTGCTGCTGCTTTATATCCGACAGTTACAGCATCAGAACCTGATTGTTTTTCCGCAGTTTCAATAAAGCTCGCAGTATTGGTAGTGGATTCGTTCGCCTTAGCATAGCTGTTTCTCAGCGTTTCAAGGTCAGATTGAAAGAAAAAAACAAATGCTGCTATGAATGATAAGATTAGTTTCATGATGATATTTTTTTATAGCTTACAGACAATTTCAATGCAATAGTCTCGCCAAAAGAAGTGGTGTTTTTTACTTTAACATCGTCTTCATTTTCAGTAATATCAAGCTGAAGTACCAGATCAGGGGTTTCAAAGGGATTGATAATTGCCATGAACTTTACATTCGAAGCGGTTTTCAGGAATAATTTTGAACCCGTCAGTTCCTCAGTAAGTTCTTTAATGATCTGCATCATACAAACACCGGGAGTCACCGGATTTCCAGGGAAGTGTCCTTTGAAAATATCGTGGTCTTTATTAAGATGAATATGAGCAGTAAACTTTCCGTCTTCTGCTTTATCGTATGATGTTAAAGTATAAAAGTCTGTAAGAATCGTTTGCATGATCTTATTTTTTTAAGATTAAAGTATAATCAATTTCTTTCCAAAAAATAGATATATCCATAGATTTGAGGGCAGAAATTACTCTGTTTCGGTTATTTGAAATAGTTTTATGTTGATCTTAAAGTCCTTGTGCTGCAGGTTTAAGCTGTCTGCGAAGATAGGTTTTTTTGCATCAAAAGTAAAATCGATTTTCTCTTTGTTGTTTTTCGTATAGATAATCTGCTTCAGCAAATTACTTTCTTTGTTGAAAAACAGATAATAGCTTTTATTTTCGATTTTTGAAAGGTAGATTTTAGCATTTTCGTTTTCAAAACTTTCACTGACCGGATATTTCCTTTTCAGAAGCTGTTGAAAGTCGTTTTTCAGGAAATTGATGACTATTTTTTTATCCAGGTCAGGAAGCACATAATTCAGTCTGAAATCATTATCAGAGACTTCAAAATCTATCAGTTTATTCCCGAAATCAGAAGTTAAGGCAACACGATGCGTTGTTTCATTCAGTTTTTTGATGATCAGAATACCGCTTACATGGTTTTTATAAATATCCATCTGGCATTTGTAAACATAATCTTCACCGGAAGAGAAATATAAGTTTTCCACCATCTTTTCAGAAGAAGAGACAGGTTTTGCTTCTGTTAACTTATAGGTTTTACAGGAAACAGCCAGGATCAGAATCAGGCTATAAAGTAAACTCTGACGCAGGAATTGAAGCATTGATCTTGGTATTTTTGAAAACAATATTCGTAGTATCTCCGGAAGCCTCCGTCATATTGACCTGTGAAACTGTCGACTGGTTCTTAGGGAAAAACAGTTCGATCTGTTTAATATATTTCAGCAGCTGAGAAGTTTTTGGGATAAACTTCGCCACATTGTAATTTCCGTTCTTAAAATAGGTAACGGTGAACTCAGGATCATTGAACATGGTTCCGTTCGAACTTCCTACAATAAGTTTATTGATTTTTTCAAATGTTTTGCTCTTGGCATCTACAGAAGATTTTTTCCCCTGATCGTTGATGAAGATTTTATTGCTTTTAAAAACAATGCTGTACTGATAAGGTTTTGTATATTTCCAGCTCAGCATATTGGGTGTCTGCAAAGACATTTTCCCATAGGTAACAATGCTTTTATCCAGAAAATCCATTTTTTTGGTCTGGGTAAAATCACTCTGCAACGTTTTAATTCCTTTCGTATCAGAAGAAACCTTCGATACAAATGCTTTGGCTTCAGCTCCGGACATTGCGGTATTTTGTGCAAAAAAGAAACCGGAAACCAGTAAGAATACTCCGAAAGCTATATTTTTAATCATTTCTATTTGAATTTATCACTGTATCAACAGTAAAGGTTGAATATTTTTTATCCTTCAAAAATACTAATAAATTGGCCAGCACGCGAAATGTCTTTTCCGAAGTGTCATGAAGCAGAATAATACTCCCATTTTTCAGGCCTTTTGTCACTCTGTTGTAGATTTTCTTTTCGTCATCAATGATGGTGTCCAATGACCGGACATTCCAACCGATGCTTACTTTATTCGTTTTTTTAATTGCTTTCGCAATATTGGGATTCGTTACCCCGAACGGTGGTCTGTAGAGGCTGGTGCTGATATTTCCCACATTTTTTATGACTTCATCACATTTTTCAATCTCTGTAATCATTTTTGAAGTCGATAAAAACCCTGTAGAATTGGAATGTGATAACGTATGATTTCCTATAGTATGTCCCTCTGCAATGATTCTCTGAAACGTCTCAGGGTATTTTTCAATCTGTTTTCCGATACAGAAGAAAGTTGCTTTTATCTGATGTTCTTTAAGCAGGTCTAAAAACTTTGGGGTAAATTCAGTAGGTCCGTCATCAAATGTAAGGGCCACTTCTTTTATTCTGGTACGCTTATGAGTAATACTGTTCACAAAATATCCCAGTTCAATGTCAAAAGAACCCCAGACAACTACTGCAGAAAAAGCAAAAAAACAAAACAGATATATCCAAATACTTCCGTGGAACGCATAAATAAAAACGTTACAGAAAAGGTAGAACAGGATGAAGGGATAATGTTTCATTGCTGATTGTTTTATTACAAGTTTTATAGTCGTAATATTTATTGTATACCATTGTCACTCCGTAGGAGTCCAGACTAATTTCTAATTTAGATTCCACGCTTCACTGCGTTTCGCTCTGAAGGACAAATAGACCGTATAATTTTCAATTTCAACAATTATGCCTTTTCCAATAACACCAGGCTGTGATCATCACCCGCCAGATGGTTGTAAAGAAGTATATTCTTTATACTTTCCTTTTTTTCTGCATTGATCATCATTACTTCCGGAATCTGCTGTTCCTTCAGGATATGACAGGCCATAAAGGTGGAAAACCCGCTTGCCGTATTAAATTCTCCACTCAGATGTTTGTAATACAGCTGTGCTGAATCAGGAAACAGTTCCATTGCTTTTGTATAATACATATCTGATTGTGCATCTCCACTGAATCCTAAAATAACCGCATCAATATCATGAGTGGAAAGATTGTTTTGAACCAGGAAATTCTGGATAAAATCCTTTACTTCATTCAATTCAACCTTGTTGCTGATCTGGATATTCTTAAGCTTAGCGTAAGAGTTTTCGGTCTTATCTTTTCCAATTACAAAAAAGCTGGCTCCTTCGCCCCAGATTACGCCATTGGTATTAGAATTCAAATAATCTGCAGGAAGATCTGCTTCTTTTTTGATCGTATTATTTAAGCAGTAAAGTTCCATGGTTCTGTCCGTCTGTTCGTCTGTAGAACCTACCAGAACATTTTCTGCTTCTCCGTCATTGATCTGAAGCTGAGCGTCCAGTAACGAAAACTCCAGTGAAGAAGAAGTATTTACATACGTGAAGTTGTAAGCATGACACTGTAATCCCAGAGCAATCTGTCCTGCTACCGTATTATGGGTAGACTGGATGAAAAAGGTAGGCGTAAGAAACTCTTCATGATTATCAATCACATTTTTTAGGAACTTTTCAGAATCCTGAGAGCAGCCCATTCCGGTTCCTACAATGATAGCATCCGGTTTTTCAATTTCAGCTTCCTTCAATGCGTAGTGAGATGCTACGGAGCTCATTTTTACGGTTTTAGACATTCTTCTGATCATCGCAGGCGGAATGAACTCTTTGTAATTAGGTTCTATCGCTTTAATGATGTTTGAAGAATTTCCAGGAGCAAGGTTCTGAAGAATATTTTCGTTTAAAGTGTCCTGAACCGAGATACAGGATGCACTGTTGATGTATACTGCACTCATGATTTTGAGAAAATTAAGGTGGAACAGTTTCCTCCAAATCCAAATGAATTGGAAAGCACATGATTGATGTTTTTCTCTTTCAATTCGGTAACAGGAGTAAGGTCAAACTCTTCCATTTTTGTTTTAAAATTCAGGTTCGGGAAAATCACGCTGTTTTGCATGGCTAGAATTGAAAATACGGCTTCAATTCCTGCAGCAGCAGCTAAAGTATGTCCTGTAAATGCTTTTGTGGAGCTGAACTCAGGCACCTGATTTTCCCCGAATATTCTGATCATGGCAATTCCCTCAGATAAATCGTTATTGGGAGTAGCCGTTCCGTGAACGTTGATATAATCTATATTTTCTTTTTCCAATCCGGAGATTTTCAGAGCTTGCTGCATCGCTAAAAATGCACCCTGCCCGTTTTCTGAAGATGCCGTCTGATGGTGTGCATCATTGGCATTTCCATATCCGGAAAGATAAGCCAGAACCTTTTTGTTTTCTTTTTTGACCATTTCTTCAGATTCAAGGACTAAGAAAGCGGCAGCTTCCCCAAGATTCAGTCCTTTTCTGTTGTTGTCAAAAGGAGTGTTGTAAGAATCCGTAAGAATCATCAGCGTATTGAACCCATTCAAAGTAAATTTTGAAAGAGAATCTGTTCCTCCGACAATCACACGGTCCAAAACTCCGTTTTTAATCAGTTTAGCGCCCATCATAATCGCATTGGCTGCTGATGAACAGGCTGTACTGATGGTAGAAACCATGCCCTTTAATCCCAGATAACCGGCAATAGCCAATGAGGAATTCCCGGCATCATGAGCGTCAATATATTTTTGCTTTTCAGGGAAGTCTTCGTAAGAGTAGAAGTATTTTTCAGTGATATCCATTCCTCCTACACTGGTAGAAGAGATCAGTCCGGTTCTGTAACCATTGATATCTGAAATTCCTGCACTTTCTACAGCTTCCTTCGCAGCGATCATTCCCAATAAAGAAGTTCTTGTTACATTATTGTCTTCATCAAGCTGAAGCTGTTGTACAAGTTCTTCATTGGATAATTTTATTTCACCTGTTTTAATGGCTCCGGCATGACGGGTTTCAAACATTTCGATATCTGAAATTCCATGTTTTCCGGATTGCAATGAAATAAAATTTTCCTCCACATTGTTTCCGATGGAGGAAATGATGCCCATTCCCGTTATGGCAATTTTTTGACTCATGGTATTCAATAATGTAACAATGTATCAATCGAATATTTACCAATAATTGCTACATTGTTACACTGTTAGATTGTTATATTAATTTATTTTGTTCTGTTGTCCTCGATGAATTTTGCCATCGTATCGATAGATTGGAAAATCTCTTTTCCTTTTTTAGGATCAGCTAATTTTATTCCATAGTCTTTATCAAGAAGAACAATCAGTTCCAGAGCGTCGATAGAATCTAATCCTAATCCACCTCCGAACAATGGATCAGTATCTTTGATTTCTTCTACAGATACATCTTCAAGGTTAAGAACTTCGATAATTTTGTGTTTCAATTCTGTTTTTAAGTTTTCCATAATTCAGTTGGTTTATCAGTGCTTCAGCATATCATAAAGATCATTACATCATTGCACTGTTATATTGTTACATTTTTATAAGGTTAGCAAATATACAAAAGCTTTGTAATTTTCCTGATACAATTCCACCCAGCCACACAATACTTTGTCGGCTTTTCCGGATAGAAGAATCTGTTCAGAATAATCATTCAAAAATTCTTCATCAAAATCATCCAGCACAAAAAAAGCATTTTCTGTCTGCATCTTGTGTTTAATGCTGATTTCTCCTACACAGATATTAGGTAAAGTATACACAAAAACAGCCGGACTTGGATAGAAGTTATCCTGATTGTTGATGCTTTCCTGATATTTGAAATCGGTATCCAGACTGGAAGATCTGTTGGAAAAAACAATAGCTGTTCTGCTGTGATCTTCATCTTTCAAAATGGTTTCAGCGGCAAGAAAAGCCAGTTTACTCAAATGATCCATTTTATGAAACTTTGGATAGCTGAGGTCTAAACTTTTATAGGCTTCTTTGGCAAACTCCTGAAAGGTTTCGCTTGGGCTTTCAAAAATAAGATTTCCGTCAACGGTTATTTTTGAATGTTCTACGGTACAGGTATTTATTTTCTTCATCACTTTCAGTTTAACATTTTTCCAGCACAACAGCTGCATTACATCCTCCAAATCCAGAAGCGGTCTTCAGAATATATTTAATGTCTGCAGTTTGATTTTCCTTGATGATATTCAAAGGTTGGGTTACTCCCATTTCTTTAAAATTCTTTGAAGGAATCAAAATGCTGTGAAGAGCACTTTCCATAGAGATAATGCTTTCCAAAAGACCGGAGGCACCCAGGCAATGTCCGTAATAGCCTTTCATACTGTTGAGCGGAATATGCTGAAGATCCATTCTGTTGAAGGCAATGGCTTCCATTTCGTCGTTATATAAAGTGGCCGTTCCATGGGCAGAAATAAAATCAATTTGTTCCGGAGAAACCTTCGCTTCAGTCATGGCATTTTTGATACTGGCATATAAACCGTCACCTGTTCTTGAAGGACCGGAAATATGATTGGCATCATTGACTGCTGAATCTCCCAGTACTTTAAATCTGAATTTCTCGTTTTGTGAGATTGCTTCGTCACTTTGTTCCTCGCAATGACATGAGGTGATATAAACAGCTGCTGCTGCTTCACCGATATTGATTCCGTCTCTGTTTTTATCATATGGTTGGCAAGGTCCTGAACCAATGGCCTGAAATGAGTTGAATCCCGAAATAACAAATTCAGAAAGCTCATCACCGGCAATCACAAAAGCATCTTTGTATTTTCCTGCCTGAATCATGTTTTTAGCAACAGAAATCGCCATTACTCCTGAAACGCAGGCATTGGAAACGATGATCGGTTTTGTTTTAAATCCAAAAAAAGCAGCAATTTTTTCTGCTAATTTTGATAAATAAACACCTTCCGGTAATTCGGACTGATTTTTTAACTGGCTGATATTTCCTTTTGTTGTGGAAAGGATAAAAGCGGTATCTTCTGATACAGTACGTTTTTCAACAAGTGGCTGTAAGCTTAAAAGAAGCATTTTTTCCAGTCTTGTGAAATCATTTGTATGCTGAGCAAAGAATCTGTTGAACTCTTCATTCAGTTTTTCAGAATCAATCATAGAAGCATAAAAAGCATCCTGATTGTCTATAATTTTATGTAAAGCAACTCCCGACTGTCCTTCTAACAGAGCGTTCCAGTTGGAATCAACATTGAAACCCAAAGGAGTTACACAATTGTAATCTGTGATATAAATTTCCTTCTTCATGATAATCCCATTTTATCTTTCCAGTTTTGAAAAAATTCCGGATTATACAGGCATAAGCTTCCATTGCTGTCGAGGAATACCTGAATGGTTTCTCCGCTGCATACCAGTTGATCTTCCTGATTGAAAAGCTCATATCTGTAAATAAGTTTGGCAGATACAGAATTAATAAAAGTGGTCACAATTCTGAATGTTTCTCCATACTTTAAAGGAAGAAAATGCTCACAGGTACTTTTTACGATCGGTGTTACAAATCCTGCATTCTGAATATCAAGATAGGTAAGACCATGCAGACGACCGAAAGCTTCTCTTCCGTCTTCAAAATACACGATATAATGCCCATGCCAGACAATGCCCAGCGGATCTGTTTCATTGAAGCGTACTCTTACTTCTTCGGTACAGGTTAATATATTTTCTTTAGACTGCATTTTGTTTTTTTTCGTAAAAAATAGAAATAGCTACGGTGGCAATATAGAATAAGAAGAGGAAAACCAGTTCTTTGGCAATCCCACCAATTCCGCTGTTCCTTAAAATAATATCATAATAAGCATTCAGTCCCCAGTTCATAGGAGAGAATTTCGCTACGGTCTGCATGAATTCCGGCATCAGAAATACAGGTACCCAGATTCCGCCAATGGCTGCCAGAACCACTACAGAAGTCGCCCCAAATGGAGCAGATTGTTCCTGTGTATCGGCTATAGTTCCCAATAAAACTCCAAATCCAATAGCTGCCAGTCCTGCAAACAGTGTTACTGTCAGAAGCTGGAACATTTTTCCGGATACATCAAAAGCCGGAAGATCCATATAAGGGAAAAGGTAAATTCCTACGGCAACCATCAGTAAAAACTGAATAAGGCAGATGATAAGATAGGTAAATGTTTTTCCTAAAATATGGACAAAATAAGGAGTAGGGCTTATTCTTGCTCTTACACTTGTTCCCTGGCTTTTTTCTTTTACCAGATTGATGGATAAAGGGACAACAATAAAGAAGATCGCAAAAAGTGTCCATGCAGGAACGTTGTGTTGAACGGAATTTGGCATGACATCCATTGCTCCTTTTTTGGGAGTGATTTCTTTAAAGCTGATCAGGTTTTTATTTTCGTCAAGATTTTCCGTTGTTCCCAGCTGATCCTGGAAGGCTTTGTAAATCTTTTTATTTTCAATTTCAAAAACCATTTTGTTGACAGAATTCATCACCGAATTTTTGAAGCCCACATTGGTAGCAGGGTCAAAGTACAAATGAATTTCTTTGGCTTTGGGAACTGCTGTTTTTACTTTTGCAGAATCTCCTTCCAGCCCGAATGAACTTACAATGGTCTGAACTTTCGAATCAATATTGGAATTTAAATCTTTCGTTAAATTTTCAGGAATGACAATCGCCATCTGATAATCTCCGGAAAAAACAGCCTCCTGAGCAGATTTTTCATTGAAGTTGGTCAGCAGCTGGAATGTTTTGCTGTTTTCCAGTTCTGCTTTTATATTTTTTGAAACTTCAGATTTGTCCTGATCAATAAAGATAATAGGAATCTTTGATCCTTCAAGGTTTTTAAAGGTAGAATCCTGAATAAGGGTAATGGTGACAATCAAAAGCAAAGGCATCACAAAGATGATGACAATTCCTCCGATGTCTCTTTTCAGCAGAAGAATTTCCTTAATAAAACTTCTCCACAGTTTATACAACAACATCTCTTAATTCTTTTCCGGTTAATGAAATGAAAACGTCTTCAAGGTTTTCGGCATTGGCAATCTGTGAAACAAGTTCTTCAGGGGTTCCTACAGCATGAATTTTTCCATGATCGATGATGGCAATTTTTGTACAGAATTCTTCAGCCTCAGAAAGGTGATGGGAAGTATAAATAATGCACGTTCCCTGTTTATTTAAATCTAAAAGATAATCAATAATTGCTTTTTTAGACTGAACATCTACTCCTACCGTAGGTTCGTCCAGGAATAAAACTTTAGGATTGTGAAGCGTTCCGGCGATGAGGTTGCAGCGGCGTTTCATCCCTCCTGAAAACTGGCCTACCTGCTTGTTGGCAAATTTTGAAAGCCCCATGATTTCAAGGGATTCGTCAATGGCTTTTTTAAGCTGGTTGTGCTTTAAACCATAAAGACTTCCGAAAAACATAAGATTTTCTTTGGCGGTAAGCGTAGGATATAAGGCATATTCCTGGGGAACAATTCCGATAATCTGTCTTATTTTGAACCCATCCTTCTGGGGAGATAAACCGTTAATGGTGAAATGTCCTGAAGTAGGTTTGATTAATCCTGAAAGCATGGAAATCAGCGTTGTTTTCCCGGCTCCGTTGGGCCCGAGAATTCCATAGATTTCATTTTTACTGATGCTCAAAGAAATATCATTTACAGAAAACTCATCAGAATTTTTGTATTTTTTGTATAAGTTTTTAATTTCAATCATATTTTCCGCCATATCAGATCGCTTTTCTCAGTTTTTTATAGAAAGCTTCTTCCAGGTCTGCAATATGCAGCATTGTTTTTGAAAGTTCATTGTAAATATTGCTTTTCGAGTTTCTGTTTTTATACACTCTGGCAATATCAACGGCAAAATCTCTCCAAAGGTCACCGATAGAGGTTATTTCTTTTGATAATTCCTTTAGCTCATCATTTTTAAGAATAACAGCCGCTTCCTGAAGAAATGCACCATAGATAAACCTGAAGCCTCCGCCTCCGGTTCCAATTTCTTCCTGCATTCTGATCAGCTGTCCCAAATAATGGTTGGTCACTTTTGTACCTTTCTTTTCTGCCCATTTCGGGATGCTTCTGGCTACCCATCTCATGGCTTTTACCCCAATAAGTGGTACAGGCGCCAGCATATTTTTACAGGTATCTTTGATTCCTTTTTTGATGGCCTCTTCAAGATTCACATTTTCCGGAACATAAACAGGGTAGTACATGTGTCCTTTCGGAGGAAGTGCCCCTTTTGCGTATCTTACTTTTTCCAGTTCTGCTTCAGAAAGGGAAGTGGTATAATCCATTACAGGATCACTGATCAGGAATTTTCCGTCTTCTTTTCCATACACTACAAGGTTGTGAGCATTGAAGTGAAATTTGTATTCTTCAGGAAAATAAGTAAGGTTGAAAACGCCCACCTGAAGTCCTGTAGGGATATTTTGTTCCAGATTTCTTTCAAGCGCTTTTTGGGCATCCTGAGGATTTGAGAATTTTTCTCTTTTGATTTTAATTCCTAATCTTTTGGCTGCTTTACTGAAAATAGCACCCGGCATTGGACGATAGCTGAAGCCCGGAGCAAAATTCACCTTCAGAAAAGGGAGATAGACAAAAAACAGTCCTGAACCGATCCCGAAGATCATAGGTTCGCTTAGTTTCAGTCCTTTGTTAAGCAGTAGATTAGAAGCAACACCGTTTTCGCAATGCGCAGTCTGATGGTGTTCAAAGTTTAATTTCATTTGCTGATTGTATCTTTTCATTGGTCAAATGATACCAGGCATTATATTGAGCCTTGTTTCATTTATTTCCATCGAAGTTTTTTAATTCATCCACTGAAATTCCGAATGCATCGGCATATTTTTTCAGTGCATTTTCGCTTAGTGTTTTGAATATTTTGGGTTTAAAATGTCTTTTTACTCTCCATTGCCACATTCCTACATATGAAGCCAGAACGCCAATATCCATTTTGTTCAGTTCCATAAAATAAACAATGGGACTTGCTGTATTATTGGCCACATTTTGTTTTGCTTCCTCAATTCTCTCATAAATAAGTTCCATAGATTCATCCAGAGCAGCTTTCTTGGCATCCCAGCCGGTGCTGTTTGCTGTCGTGTAGTTGTCGTTCTCATCCGTCACATACAGAACTTCAGTCATGTTGGCGGATTTCAGGTTACTTTCGTCTTGAGGCAGGTCTTGTTTTTTCATCTAAATAATGTTTATATTTTTAGATTCCAGATGAAATATGCTCACCTGTTTTTGATTCTTTTAATCAGGTGGCTAAAATAGTGAAAATACATTATATGGTTATCGTAATTACAAAAATCCACTATTATTGCATTCCGGAATATCATGGTCTATTGAGTCAATAGTTGAGTGAACTGTATTATGTTAAATTATAAATATTGTTAAAAATACTGAGGATTAATAGTGTTTTATGCGGTTTTAGGTTATTTTATTTATATTTGTTTGTGTAAATAATTAAAAAACTAATAAAACAAAAACCATGAAAAACTTAAGACAACTTACAAAAAATCAATTAAAAAAAGTAAAAGGAGGTTTAACTGCTTATATTTCGTGTGCTAACGGAACTAATGGGCAAATACGTAATGTAGGAGTTAATACCGATATTGCAACTGCTGCTGAGCAGATTTGCGGAGGCAACGATTATGAAGTTATTATCTAAAAAAGAAATTAAGTAAACTTCAATAAAGAAACATGCTGCTTAGATTTTAAGCAGCATGTTTTTTATATTGATTCCGAAGAATTGTATACTAAATTTTGTGGTTAAAAACTGCTTCTCCCTGATGGTCAGAGTTTCACGGATTTTGTGAATGTTTCACGTGAAATAATTCATCTGATGATGAGATCTTAATGGTTGTATCAAGCTGATTATTAGTTGATTTATAAAGAAGTAGTGAATGTGTAAATAAACAAAAACGGAGTTTTTATCTAGGGTTTTTATAATCAATTCAATAGGAGTGGGCTTTAGCTCGCTTAAAAAAAGAGAAAAATTAATTGACTGTAGCCAAAACCTATATTTTAAACACGAATAAAACAAATGAATGCACAAATGTTCACCAATCTATTAGAGAATATAAAATTGATTTAAAAGAGAAAAGCTGTACAAAAACGTACAGCTTTTCTATGTCTATGTTGAATTGACTTTACGACTTTACTTCCTGAATAAACAGGTTGATTTCCGCTCTGATTAACAATTCATCATTATGAAATGTTTCACAAAATATGTGGCAGATATTCTCAAACTGTGATATAAGTGATGCCCTGGAGATAATTTTGTCATTCACCTTCGGAAGACCGAAAACCTCAATCTTCTTGATATTGGTAATGAACCCGATCACTTTTGTATCTGCTTCAGGATTTTCAAAGAAGCTTTGCCCAAGGATAGAAGAGCAGGTCTGAGCCAGATTTTCGATCAAGCCGGCTTCCGCAAACTCATTGTTGTGAACAAATATATTATCTTCTTTGATTTCAAAGGAAGTCACTACTTTTTCTTTGGTCAGTTCCAGGATATAGTCTGCCATGAGCATCGGTTCACGATGCGGTAAAAAGTTGTGTATATTGATGATATTTTCTTCCTTTATTTCCATTTCCAGTTTATTTTACAGCGGTTTTCATTTGAGATTTTGCAATCACTTCACCGTTCAGTTTCGTAATGATATCTACCAGGGTTACTCCCATTACTTCATTAAGGATGGTTACTTCAGATTTCAGCTGATCTCCCACTTTAGGCAGTATTTCAGCTTCAAAAGATTTGATGGCTCCGATATATCCGGTTGGAGCATCTTTTCCCAGCAGATAATATTTATATCCGGTATGAAGGGCAACGCTCTGCGCCTGATGCTCAATCAGTCCTGAAGCCTGGAATAATCCGTCCTGGATAAAAAGGTTGTCTTCCTTTATCTCAAAACCGGATAAAAGATGGCTTTCCGAATATTCTGACAATTCATGCACCATCACAAAAGGAAACCTTTGGGGAATAAGACTTTCTACAAAATCTTTATCGGATGTTGGCAGTCTGTTTTCCATTAGCAAACCGTTAATAAAGCACAAGAATAAGCAAATCTTCCACTTTCAGGAACACAAAGAAGTACTTTTTCTCCTTTTTTCAATGTTCCGGAATTCATCAGTTCTTCAAGGGCGATAAATATAGATCCTGCTCCGATGTTTCCAACTTCAGAAAGATTATAGAACCATTTTTCTGCGGGGAAATCCATTCCTTTTTTGGCAAATTCTTCTTTAAGTCCGTCTTTAAAGTATCCGGAAGAAATATGAGCCAGTACGTGGTCAATTTTTTCCGGATCCAGGTTATGTTTGTCAAAAGATGATCTTAAACTTTCTGCTCCTTTTACAAGGATGTATTTATCAAGGATTTTAGTATCCTGTTTAATCGCAAAAATAGATTGTTTCAACCATTCGTCAGAAGGGTAGTCTGCCCATGATTTCAGGCTTCCGTCTTCCAGCTTATCACATCCTGCATACATACAAGCTTCAATTTCGTGGGCATAAGAATAGAAATCAATGAATTCTATTTTTAGGGAAGTGCTGTTTTCTCTCGGTTTATTTTCTAAAAGGAAAGCGCCTGCTCCATCAGAAAGCATCCATCTCAGGAATTCTCTTTTGAAAGCAATGATAGGTCTTTCTTCCAGTAGTTTTAAATTTTCAGCCTCATGATTGAACTTGTCAGCAGTCATCCATGCAGACATTCTTTCAGAACCTGCGCATACTGCGTTGTCCTGTACACCGGCTTTTACAGAAAGGAATCCATAATTCAGGGCATTCATTCCTGAGTTGCAAAGACCTGTTGAAGTATTAATTTCAATAGATTTTCCGATGTTCAGTTCGCCATGTACCATGGATGCGTGAGAAGGCTGGATCTGATCCGGTGAAGTGGTTCCTACAGATAATAATTTCATATCTTCCTTTTTGAAGTTTTCGTCAAAAAGTCCTTCGATAGCTTTTGCAGTAAGCTGTGCATTAGAGTGGGTAGGGTTTCCTTCTTTATCTAAAGCGTAGTATCTTGTTGTGATCTTATTATTTCTTAGGATAAGTGATTTTGCTTTAGATGGCGCATCATTGATAAGCCCAAGATAAGTCTCCATTTCATCATTCGCTACCGGCTCATTGGGTAAGTATGTTGATGCTTTTGTTATAAATACGTCGTACATTCTATTTTAAATTAATTCCTTGTAAATATCTTTTTTGTTTTTGTCTTTTAAACCAAAATATAGGGGTTGTAAGCAGGTGTAATACCAAAACGACAGGTGAGATAATCCATATCGCTGCCATCAAATATACCTTAAAGAATTTTATCAGCAATGGACGTTTCTCTTTTTTCTTGATAATCAGGTTAGACCATACTGTGAAAATTTTATTTCCAACCTTTTCTACCCGTACTAAAAAAGCACGGATTTCAATCGCTCCGTTTTTCACAAGATCCGGTTGTAAACTATTAAGGTCATTATTATTAAAATGTCTTTCAATAATCTCGCCATACTTTACAGAACCTGCAATTTCTTCATCTGAAACTCCTGCAGCGGGAAGCATTCCTGATTTTTCTTTCTGACCTGTGGTAAGCCATCGGAGAATTGTTAATACGCTGGTGTAATTGTCATGTCTGTCTACCAAAGCAATATTTCCTACGAGTTTAGCCTGCAGATCTCTTAGGTAGACCTTTAATTTTTCCTGGGAAAGCATCCACATATTTCTGGTTCCTGAAATGGTTACTACAGGAGTGTCTTTAAGGATTCGCTCTGCATAATCACTCTTTAAGAAAGAAATAATAGGAATGGATGGTGTGAGATACCATACCTGATACCCAAACAGGATAAGATCATACTTTTTGTTCAGAATTTCTTCCGAAGGAGGAAGGATTTCTTTTGGAATCTGTAGATAAGATTCAGGAAAAGTGTTGAAAAAAACATCACCTGGCCAGGGAAAAGGAAAATCTTCCTTTAGCTGAATGTTGTAATACGTAACATCATAAGCCTCCTTTTTCGCTTCAAAAGGCTGGGCTATATTTTTCACGATATCTTCGAGTTGTCCGGTTTGTGAATAATATATGACAAGTATATTTTTCTTCATTAGTTTTCTTTAGCGTTTACAAAAGTATGTTTTTCATATTTATTATTTAGTTTTAAATACTTTTAATGATTCAGAACTAAATTTTAGTGCATAATTATCTCTTTCAAACGAAGTGTTTTTTGTATTTACAAAAATGATTGTTTCAGAGAGATCCTGAATTTCATTCATGGAAAAGTGTTCATCCGAAATCAAAAGAACATCAATTTTTTTGTTTACTTCAGAAAGGTCTTTAATATACTGTATTTTTCTTCTTTTTACCAGATAGTTATGGGCTGCCACTGCTCTTTTTTCATCATTCTGAATCAGAGAAAAAATTCTTCGGCTTGCCTGATATAGAGTTAATAAAGCATCTTTCTGTCCAAAATCCGTAGCGATATGAAGAATGTTGGCATCATGAGGAATATGTTTATTCAGTTCGAAATATACTGATTTATTGGTATTAAAGTCTTCTTTTACTTCTTTTACCACTTCACTGTCTTTATACAGGTAGCTCAGGAATAATTTCTTTTTAAAATAATTCTCATTCTCAATCTCTTCGCGCAGTCTGGCAAACTCTTCTCTGAAATAAGCATTGATCTTCTTTGTTCTCTCAGAATAGTTCTGTCCAAAACTCATGTCATCTTTGCTGATTCTGTTGCCTACTTTTACGGTAATACTTCCGTCATAGATAATGAAATCTCCTTTCGGCAGCACCTCAGAATTTCCATGGATATAGAGTGGAAGAATATCCAGCCCGAACTGTTCAGCGAGATAAAAAGCTCCTTTATGGAATCTTTTCACATCGTTGGTGTAAGAACGTTCTGCCTCAGGGAACACAACGAGTGAATATCCCTGGTCAACTTTTTCTTTCAGTTTGTCCATTCCATTCTCGATTCCCTGTGAAACGGGATAAAAGCCCAGTGCTCTTACCAGTTTTCCGAAAACAGGAGACTGATATACCCAGTCATTCACCAGATAAATGATTTTATGGGTAGCCATTGCAATAGCCAGCGTATCGAGGAAAGAAGTATGATTGGCAATGATAACTGCAGGTTTGCTGAAGTCTTCAGATGTATTTTTAATGACCTTCTTCTTTACAAAAGGATTAGAATAAAGAACGGAAGTTAAAAATCTGGCTAAAATAAGTTTGATGATATTCAGGGTCTGCCCTTTGGAATTTTTAACAAAAAAACTTCCGAAGGCAGAAAACAGCAGTCCACCTAATCCGTAATAAAGGAATGAGAATACTGACCATACAAACAATCTGAATGTGATTGGAGAAAGTCCTTTTTTCGCCCTGTTGGTAATGAATAATCTGAACCAGAAAGGATATAGGGTAGAGGTGATAATAATAACGGAGAACATTCCGATCAGGGCTACTAATGCCAGAGAATGCAATGCCGGATGTTTGGCGAATATCAAAGATCCGATGGAAAGAATTGTCGTGAAAACAGCAAGAATAATAGAAATTCTGTACGTAGGTAATTCATTCTTTCCGGTAGTATGCTCTTTTTGCATAGCTTGTGTCAGGAAGATGCTGAAGTCATCTCCCACTCCAAATACCAATGTACACACTACAGTACTGAAAATATTTAATTCCAATCCCAGAAAATAAAGGATTCCGGCTGTAACAACTCCCGTTAAAACAATCGGGAACATGGTGAGAACTGTTAATTCAAAATTCCTGAAGAAAACGATGATCGTTAAAATAATGGCAAGAAGAGAATAACTGATCAGTGTATTGAAGTCCCTTTTCAGCAAACCAAGGAAATTTTCATTCATCTGCTGCCGGTCTATAGCAATGGCATCATGCTGTTTATCAATATCTTTGATGAAAGTGTCTCTTTTGTTTTCGTCTACTTTTACTACATTGGAAACGGTGTAGAAACCATTTTCGCTGCTCATGAATTCTGAAATCTGAAGCGCTTTCACTTGTTGATAATCCTTCAGGCTCAATGCAGAATAATTTTTACGCAAAGCTTCATCAAAACTGTCAAACGCGGAACTGTTGAAGCCGAATTTATTCCCGTTACTGATCAGTTCGGAAATGGCTAGGCTTTTCTTCTGGTCATTCCAGAAACGGTTCCACTGGTCAATTTTTTTCTGCTGATCCTTTTCTGAAAGAACAACGCTTCCGATAGAATTATAGCTTAAGATCTTTCCTTCTTTTTTCTCTTTGTCCAGGAAACTGCTCAATTCGGAATTTCTGGACAGTGCTTCTTCTTCAGAATTTCCATAAGAAATAGTATAAATTGATTTTGACGTAATATCAGAAAGTTTCTGCAGTTTTGCCTCACTGATTTTTAATTCTTTCGGAATATAATTCAGATCCCCGATATCTTCATTGAAACCTACATGTCTGAATCCAAACAGACAGGCAAGAATAATAATGGAACACCCAATAATCAAAGGCTTATTTTTTTCGTACGGATAAGAGCCGATCTTGTCAATGAAATTTGTGTTCAGGTGTTCTCCCTTTTCTTTTGTTTTATAAAGTTGAGGAACAATAATCAATGCTGTGATTGAAGAAAGAATCACAGTAATGGCAGCAAAAAGACCTAAGTCCTTTAATGCTTCAGAACGAACAAAAACGAGACACAAAAAGGAAACGGCTGTTGTTGCACTGCTTAATATAACAGGCTGCGTGATTTCCTTGTAAAGCTCCTCAATATTGTTGTTATGCTTATAATGGGTAAGGATGTGCAGGGCATAATCAATCGTAATTCCAATAAGAATCGCTCCTACACTGAGTGAAATAGCTGAAATCTTATCTTTAATAAAATAAAGGATTAAGAGAGCGAGCAGTACTGAAAATACGGTGGGTAGAAATACAATGATGGGAGTGAAAATATTTCTGAAATAATAGATCAGAAGGATTAAAAGAACCGTCATGGAAATGGCCACTGTATTCTGAATATCTTTTTTGATCTGCTTTGCGTTGGCTACAGCAATTACCGGAGAACCGAAATAGCTGATCTCTGTTTTTCCTTTGAATTGTTTGTTAATACCATCTTTGATGGTGTTGAGCTGATCCACAAATGCCTCATTGGCTTTCGTATCATTGCTTTTGTTTTTAGGATCAATGAAAAGCAAAAGATTTTTTCCGTCTTTGGTAACAATATAGCTGTCTTCGAGTTTGAAGTCTTTGCTGATGTTTAAAGCATTTAATTTTTTGATTCCCAGAAAAGTAAATCCAAGAGGGTCTTTTTTAATAAATTCTTTGGTTACAAGGCTTGTTGGAGAAACCAAGGAGATGTAATTATTTTCTACCTGTTTTGCAATACTGTCTTTCTGGAGTTTCTGATCAATTTCCTTATAATCATTCTCATTAAGGAATAATGGTAGATTCTGATGAACGAAATCAAAGGTTTCAGAGATTTCATTATCGTTCACTTTACCCTGAACAGAACCAATATATTTCTGTAAGGGCTCAATTTTTTTCAGGAAAGTATCTGCCGTTTCAGAAAGCTGGAAGCTGTCTTCGCCGGATCTGTTCTCGATAATAACAATAATCTTATCCGAAAAATTAAGCTGTTTAAGAACTTTTGCAGTAAGATCCGACTTTTCATTTTTGGGTATAATCTGATTGATGTCTTCCTCAAAATTGATCTTCGACGCAAAGAAAATGCATAAAGCGGCAATTCCAAGAGCTGTCAGTACAGATAGAATTTTATTTTTGGAAATCAGATAATATAAAAATATAAAAAGGCGATGCATTGCATTTAAATCAAGTCTGCAAATTTAATTTTTTAAGTATTAGTTCAAAATAGTTAGCGATAAGTTTTAACTGAAAATCAATAAAATATTCTAGGAAGAATGAAAAAATATTCTACTTTTGCAAAAGTTCCCTTTTGAAAAAATGTATTTTAAACCACCATTATTATTAAAAAAATAAGAATCTGTTTTAGATATGTTGAAAAGAAATGATGAAAAAATAAACGGATTTCTATTGGTAATAGTTCTTCCGCTTCTGTTGTTTGCCATGTCTTATTATGGATTTGAATCATCCTACACAAGACTGAAAACATCAGAGAAAACCCCTGATTTTTTATTTTCCTCCGTATATGCTTACAGAGTGATTCCCAATTATCTGAGTGTACAGATGACGGATTTGATGTACAATCTGATCAATGGCCCGCTTTCTTTCTTCAAAGATTTTTTGTCCAAAAACGGAACCCCTTTTTATCATGGGCTTTTCCTTATGAACAGTGTGTTCTTCGTTTTATGTTCTTTGATTTTGAATGCTGTTTTCCGGATGAAATCTACGGGACTTCTTTTGAATGTTAATGCCAGAAGGATTATTCATCTCTTATCTGTATTTTTCATTGTGATCACGCAGTATGCGCCGACAAATTGTGATACCATCGCACTCTTTTGTTATCTGTCAGGTGTATTTCTGACTCTTAAATATCTGGAAACCAGAAAAAATATTTTCTTCTTTACCCTCATTGGACTTATCGGGATCTCTACTTTAGTAAGAGAAACAGCCTGTCTGAATATAGCCTTTTTTGCAGCCGTATTTTTCAATATTGATGAGCTGAAGAAAGGGAATTATGAGGTAATCTGGAAAATTATACCGCTGGTTGCTGCTTTCCTTATTCCCTATCTGGGATTAAGAGCTATACTTGTTCAGGATGAAACGACTTTTGTGGAAGGCTTTTATATCAACAGAAACTTTTCCAGCCCTTTCAATCTTGCAGGGTTGATCTTTGCATTAATAGTGATTTATTTTATATATGGCCTTTGTACAGAGGAAAACAAGAGTGTTTTTGGAAAATATTTTTTCTTTTCCATTCCTTATCTTCTTATGATTACTTTAGTAGGGCTTTTCTGGGAAGTGAGGCTTTTCCTGCCTTTAATTCTGACCGGACTCATCACAGCATATCATCAGTTTAAAAAAACATCAGAAAGTTAGCATGAGTTTACTACATCCATATTATATAATTGCCATCGTCTATATGCTGTTCTTCAGTGTTCAGGAGGTGTATGGAAAGAAGGTTGATAAAAAGTGGTTCTGGTTCCTTGCTGTTTACTTTATTATTATTGTTGGTTTCAGAGACAGTGTAGGCCCGGATTACGGAAGTTATAAAGGAATCTATATTTACTCCGATACCAAAAGCTATTACAGTATCTTTATGAAGATGCTCCATATGGAAGGACCGGAAACGCTGGACGTGGAATGGCTGTATACTTTGATTAATAAGATCCTTCTCAATTTTTTTGATGCACCTTTTTATATGGTAACATTGGTTATTGCTATTTTTGCGATGATCTTTAAAGTAGAATATACTGAGGATAATACTTTTTATCCCTTTACTTTTACCCTTTTCATGTTTATTCCCAATTTCTTTATCGGGGAAAGTGGGCAGATCAGACAAAACCTCGGGACTTTTATCGTGTATTTTGCAATACGGTATATTAAAGAGCGGAAACTCTGGCATTACCTGTTTTTTATATTCATAGGGTCGGGTATACACAGTGTTTGTTACTTATTCCTCCCGATGTATTGGCTGGCCCGCGTTCCGTTAAACAAAACGGTAATGCTGATTATGATTATCGGTTCTGTTTTTCTGTCCCCATTTGAAATATATAGAAGTTTCGGTGGTTTCTTAGATGGGATGGCCTCTAATAGTACACTTGTTGAAGGGTTTAATGGATATATGGATGAAACGGTACAACGACTTAATGGTGGTATCGGAATTCCAGAGGTGATGATGGCAATCCTTACTTTCTTCCTTTTCGTTTTTGATAATAAAATGAAAGAACTTTATCCTTACTATGAATACCATAGAAACTATGCTGTAATCGGGATATGCCTTTATTTTATTTTCAGAAATAACCCTATCTTCTCTTCCAGGCTGGCAGGAGCGTTTATCGGATTCTCATACATTATTATTCCGAATGCCATGTATGTGGTTTCAGGAAGAGTTAAGAATATGATCTATGCATTTATAATCGCACTGGTCGTCTTCAATTTTGTTGTCTTTTCTATATTTAATAATATCACGGCCGGGCGATTTTCGATTGACCGGTATCAAAACCATATTCTTCCTTAGAATTTTGAATCTTAAAATATAAAGACAGCTTAGGGCTGTTTTTTTTATGTAAATACCTTGTTGGTTTTTATACTGTTTATCGCGTTTTATTTTACATTATTAATAACATAATTCAAATATGTGTGTTTTTATTTGTATAATAAATCACTTTTAATAGAAATGGGCTTAATAATTGTATTCTGCTAAAGACACTAAAACCTAAGGTATGAAAAGATTAGCTGGAAAATTAGCGGCAGTCATATGCCTGATATTATTTGGAATCACTTCCAAAGGTAATATCGGAGGGAATCTTCCCTCGATTGGACATGTAAAAGCAATATGGCTTAGTGAGAATACAGACTCATTGAAACCGGTTCATGAGCCGATGAGATTATTGCTTCCAGACTGGAAAAAAGCACCTAACAGTTACATTTTTGATCCCACTCAGAACAGCGGAGGATTGCTGGTTCCCGTAAAAAAAGCTTATGCGATGTGGGAGGGTGGCGGATATCTTAACGGGAGTGGTATACCGGCAGGGACGGTAACTGCTGATGTTTTATGGGAAGATGTTCATGGACTTATAAAATCCGGATCGAATTACGCCCTTGAAATAATAGGAACAGGGCAGGATGCTAAGATTAAAGTGCCTGTTAATAAGACAAAAAAAGGAAATGCTGTGGTTGTTTTCAGGGTAGATGGTGAGATTTATTGGAGCTGGCATATCTGGGTAACGGATGATCCCACCAATGGAGTTTCCTATAAAAGTTTCAGCAACATAAAAAGAATGAGATGGGATGGAACAACGGAAATTATTCCGGACTCCGACTGGAAATGGATGGACAGAAATCTGGGAGCAATCACAAATTCTATCACGGCATCAGACTGGAACCGGAGTAACGGACTTCTTTATCAATGGGGACGAAAAGATCCAATTCCACCCCTGGTTACAAGAGGAAATGATTTTTATGAAGCTTCCGGATCGATAGGCAGAGTAAGACATAGAGGAGCCAAAAATATGACCAATGCAGTGAGTATTGATGATCTCAGAAAGTTTGTTCTGCTTTCCGCTGCAGAGGTTACCAATAATATAAGGCTTTCTGTAAAAAATCCTATGAGCCTTATTTATGTCAATAAAGATGATAACTCAGGACAGGCTTATTATAACAATAACCTCAATCTTCCGGTCAACTGGTTTGGAAAATCTACAGCGTTGCCCAATAACAGGCTTTCAGAACTCAATCTTTGGTCTGATAATGCACAAGGGAAAATTGAAACCGTTTACAATACCAATGATAAAACAAAACCTTATAGAGATAAATCTCCTTATGATCCTTGTCCCAATGGATGGCGTATCCCTTCAATGCTGGTGGCAAATCTGGCTTCTCCCTCTTATGTGGATGATATCAGAATAGACTTTTCGCCTTTCGGAGTAAAAACCAGTATGGCAAAAAATGTTTTTGAGACCAATAAATATCATATCATAAAGCCTACTGATACAGGAGTTCCCACCTTCATGACAGGATTTAGAATTTACCCTAATCTTGGCTTTGATCTTTCGGTAGTCGGCGGATTTAATATGGGGATTTTTCCCGGAAACGGACAACTTATCAGAGGGGCTCATTCAGGACAGTATAGTGATCAGCATCATATTGCATTGTGGACTGCAACTTTAGCCCGGTTGTTTGATACTTCTCCTGCTGTTACTGTAAGGGGGCTTTCTATGATTCCGGATAAAACACAGCCTGATATTCCGGACCCTAATTATCCCAATATTAAAGGACGGTATTATTATTTTCCTATGGCCGGAATGTATACTTCAGATGCAAACGGCTGCAGATGTATAAAAGATCCGCTCTACACCATTAATGATTATGATTTTCCAACAGAATATCTGCCTGCAACTGCAGAATATAACGAAGGTTTGAATAATCCGAATACCTATCAGGTTGTTAAAAGCGAAACAGGTACAACTATCGAAATTCCGGTCAGTAAAGCATTTTCTGTGCAAAGTCAGTTGCTGGATAATATTGAGATATTGAACCCTTCCAATTTTAATAATTTAAAAACTAATGTTCTCTGGACTACCAATACAGCTTTAATCAGCAGGATCTCAATAGTAAATCCTTCACCTTTATCACTACAGGATATCAGCAATTCTAAAATATCTGTAGAAATTGCTCCCAATGAAAGTGGAAATGCTGTAGTTACATTGCATAACGGCAGTGCATCTTCCCCGGTATATTGGAGCTGGCATATCTGGGTTACGGATTCTCCTGTGGGATCTTATTCTTATACTACAGAAACTCCTGCAGCAGTTACAAATTATGTGAATTATGTCAATAAAGCTGATGTTGCATTACAGACCGTTTTTATGGATCGTAATCTGGGGGCAACAGATGTTTTTCCCAACGTTGTCAATCCTCAGGCTCCAACTGCTGATGAACTGTTAAAAATCCGTGCCTCTACAGGAATGCACTATCAGTGGGGAAGGAAAGACCCTATCCCCCCATTCCAGTATGCAGATAACAGGAGTTTTTATAATGTATTTCTGGGAACTCCTGCTCCCAAGGGAGCAGTTTCGTACAGTACGCTTGATCAGTCTGACTATAATAATCTTTCAGGAAACTATATTGTACCTTACAGTACTTATGCCTCACTGTCAAATGTACAGGTAACCGATAAACCGTCAGAAAAAATCTCCAAGATCATATCCTATTCTGTGAAGAATCCTCTGGTATATATGATTCCAAGTACTTTTGCTCCTTACAACAGTACAACACCCAATTATACCAACGGTACAGACTGGCTGGCACAGGAACCCAATTTAGCTCCTGACAGATGGGGAAGAGGGGGTAAAAAATCACCTTTTGATCCTTGTCCTGAAGGTTGGAGAATTCCGGACCTTACAAATGTCGCGTTGGTTTCCGGAGCAGATTTCGGACAGACACCATGGTACAAAAAAGATAAGAATATAGCAACCTCATACAGTATTGCCACAGATTATTCAGGTATAAGAGTAAGAAATTCTGCCAATGCTACAGTAGGATATATCTTTAATAATCCGGCATATTCCATAGGAAATTATCCTGATTCCGGATCAAGAGGATTCAGAAGTGTGATGGCTAATCAAAGTGCTCAGGGAACATTTAATATGCTAAACTTTCAGTATCCTGCTGTATGGACGGCTGCTTTAAATTCAAATTATATCGGAAGATCTATTAATATGTTGTTTGATGCAGCTTCTACCACTAACAGAATGATTGTCTTTCATGACAATAATGACCCCTACTTCGGAACAGGATGCCGATGTGTGAAAATAAAATATGATGCTAATGGTAATGAAGAGGGTCCTGCATCAGGAATTTCAGTTATACCCAATAGCTATAAATTGATTAAAGAAAATGCAAAATCTACGGTGATTAATAACAAGATCTCACTCTATCCGAGTCCTTTTTCTAATATTCTTTACATCAGGGCTGCAGAAAATAAAGAGTACAAATTTGAGATTTTTAATATGCTGGGACAACTTGTAAGGTCTGGGCATTTTATCAATAATCAGACAGATCTTTCATCTTTAAACGCAGGAGTGTATTTAATAAGAATAAATAATTCTGAAGCGAATGTAAAAATTGTAAAACAATAAATAAAATAAGATACTAAAAAGCAGAATAAGACTTCTTGTTCTGCTTTTGTATGAGCCGGCATATTTCTTACATCTATTATGGCTGATGAAAAATTCTATATCAATGAATGCTGATTGTTGTATAACAGTCTAAAACCTATACTACAAAGGATTTGTTTATTCAAAAAATGAGTATTGAAAGAGAGTATAAAGCGCCCTGATTATTAAATTAAACCCTTTTAACAAAAAGTATATAATAAAAAAGCTTTACTTTTGCAAAAATTTTTAGTTAGAATGTCGAAAAATTTAGTAATCGTAGAGTCCCCGGCAAAAGCAAAAACTATTCAAAAATATCTAGGAAAGGATTTTGAAGTGAAATCCAGTTTCGGACATATCCGGGATCTTCCTAAAAAAGGAATGGGGATAGACCTTGCTACATTCAGTCCTGATTACGAAGTTTCAGCAGACAAAAAGAAACTGGTAACCGAATTAAAGGCTGCCGTAAAGAAAGCCGATATGGTATGGCTCGCTTCCGATGAGGACCGCGAAGGAGAAGCTATTGCATGGCATCTTGCGGATGAATTGAAGCTGAAGCCTGAAAACAGAAAAAGAATTGTTTTCCACGAGATTACCAAAAACGCCATTCTAAAAGCAATCGACAACCCAAGAGATATTGATCAGAACTTAGTAAATGCCCAGCAGGCAAGAAGAGTGCTGGACAGAATCGTAGGTTTTGAAATGTCTCCCGTATTATGGAAAAAAGTAAAACCGGGACTGTCTGCAGGTAGAGTACAATCTGTAGCAGTGAGGTTAATTGTTGAAAGAGAAAAAGAGATCCGTGAATTTACGCCAAAAGCAAGCTTTAAGCTGGACGGAATCTTTTTAAATAAAACAGAGCAGGAAATTGCTGCTAAGCTTAAAAAAGATTTTGAAAAGGAAGAAGAGGCTGAAAAATTCCTGGAACAGGCTAAAACTGCAGAATTTAAAGTTCTCAATGTTGAAACAAGACCAGGTACACGTTCCGCTTCAGCTCCGTTTACAACTTCCACTTTACAGCAGGAAGCTTCGTCAAGACTTGGATATAATGTGACCAATACCATGCGTCTGGCACAGAGATTATATGAAGAAGGGTTTATTACCTATATGAGAACAGACTCCGTAAATCTATCCCAGGAAGCTATTGAAGGAGCTAAGAAGCAGATAATCTCAGAATACGGTGCGGAATATTCTTCTCCAAGAAACTATACCACAAAATCAGCTTCAGCACAGGAAGCCCACGAAGCGATCCGACCTACGGATTTTGGAGTGAAAAGCATAGGAGATGCACAGCTGAACAAACTCTATCAATTAATATACAGAAGAACACTTGCTTCTCAGATGGCTAATGCCAAAATTGAAAAGACAGTGATCGAAATAGGAAATACATCATTACCGCATCATTTTGAGGCACAAGGAGAAGTTATCATCTTCGACGGTTTCCTGAAAGCCTACGGAATTGTAAAAACAGAGGACGATGATGATGAAAACAACGATAAGCTGCTGCCAAAAGTAAGCGTGGGAGAAGTTTTGAGCTATAAAACCATTACTGCTACTGAGAAGTTCACAAGACCAAGTGCAAGATATACTGAAGCCGGGTTGGTGAGAAAACTTGAAGAATTAGGGATTGGTAGACCTTCTACTTATGCGCCTACCATTCAGACTATTCAAAACAGAGAGTATGTGGATAAAAGAGAAATCGAACCACACACCCGTGAAGTGATCAAAATGTCTCTGACAAAAGATAAGATCAAAAAAGTAGTTCTTGAGGAGAAGTTTGGCGGTGATAAAAATAAATTCGTTCCTACAGATATAGGTGAAGTTGTTAATGACTTCCTTACAGATAACTTCAGGGAAATCCTTGATTACGGTTTCACGGCACGAGTTGAAGAAAGCTTTGACGAAATTGCAAGTGGTGATCAGAAGTGGAAAGAAATGATGACGAATTTCTACTCAAAATTCCACCCGAGAATTGAAGATGTAGAAGAAAATGCAGATCGTGCAACAGGAGACAGACTTTTAGGAGTAGATCCTAAGACCGGTAAAAATGTACATGCAAGAATCGGAAGATTCGGAGCAATGATTCAGATCGGAGAAACGGATGATGAGGAAAAACCAATCTTTGCTTCATTAATGACAGGGCAGAATATTGCAACCATTACTTTTGAAGAAGCGCTGGAACTGTTTAAACTGCCGTTTGACTTAAGCGAAGTTGACGGACAGCCGGTTTCTGTAGGAGTAGGAAGATTCGGGCCTTATGTGAAATGGGGTGAAACGTATATCAGTATTCCGAAAGGTGAAGATCCGCTTTCTGTAGATCAGAAACGTGCTGAGGAGATTATCAATGAAAAGAAGATTGCTGATGCTCCTATTGCAACCTATAAAGGTGAACCTGTCACGAAAGGATCCGGAAGATTCGGACCATTTATCAAGTACAAAGATATCTTTGTGAATGTTCCTAAAAGATATGATTTCGAAAACCTTTCACAAAGTGATATCAATGAACTGATTGACGCTAAATTGGAGAAAGAAGCCAACCGATATATCCAGCAATGGGAAAAAGAAAAAATCTCCATTGAAAACGGAAGATGGGGGCCATTCATCAAGTTTGGAAAAGCCATGTTCAAAATTCCGAAAAAAGCTGACGATACAAAATATGAAGCTGAGGAACTGAAAGAACTTTCTCTTGATGAGGTTAAAAAGTGGATTACAGATCAGGATCCAAAAGCTTTTGCAGAAAAGAAAAAACCTGCAGCTAAAAAAGCAGCTACAGCTAAGAAGACTACCACAACAGCGAAAAAAACTGCAGCTAAGAAACCTGCAGCGAAAAAATAAATAATCCTTAAGGTTACAATACAAGCCGTCAACACCTGTTGACGGCTTTTTTTATGAACAAAGAGAAACATGTCTTCTCAGTTTCTATGTTTTTTGTATGTTTGTTACATCAAGCAATTAATCAATTATTACACTTTAAATTAAAATATGGATTTCGAAGACTTTATCATTTCACCAAGAAATTTTAAAACTGAAAGCTGGCAGATAGGAAATCGGATTACAAAAGATATCAGAGAAGACAGTATTGTTCTTTTGTTTGTATCAGACTACAGAGGGGCGGGCGGCGATGCGGAAGTGCAGGACTTTACGGCGGTAAGAAAAGAATTTTACAAGCTTTCACAGATGGATTTCGAAATTCCTGTTGTAGACCTTGGTGATCTGGTATCCGGGAAATCTGTTCAGGATACTCACTATATTTTACAGGAAGTCCTGTCGGCATGTCATTATAAAAGAGCTATTCCGGTAATTATCGGGGGCTCCAATGACTTTGCTTTCTCATTATTTTCAGCATTGAATTTCCATAAGAAAAGCATCAACTATACCCAGATCAGTAATATTATTTCCCTTCAGCAAGGTGAAACCATCAATGAACATACTTTTTTGAGCAAAATTTTCGGAGCCAAAAATTTCTCCATTAAAAACTACCATCATCTGGGCTACCAGAAGCATTTGAATGAATTGGATTCTGTAAGGCTGATCAAAGAAGTAGAATTTGATATTATCCGGCTGGCTGAAATGATGAATTCTACAGAAAAAACAGAACCGTTCTTCAGAAAAGCAGATCTGGTGACCGTAAACTGTGATGCTATTGAAAGCTTTAGTGAGCCCTTTTCAATGAATCCACAGGTAAATGGTTTGAACAGAAGAGAGATCTGTGCCTATATGAAGGAAATCGGATTGAGTGAAAACCTGAAATCTGTCGGAATTTTTAATTATAATATTTATTCTGAAAACCAGTTGAACCATCAGCTCTTAGCACAGATGCTGTGGTACCTGATCGAAGGAATCAATATCCAGCATTCCCATCCGAAAGAAAGGCATTATGAGCTGTTCTACGTTTTGATAGATGACAGACAATATGCATTCAGACGTGATACTTTCAGTAATTTGTGGTATTTTGGTGATGATGAAAATATAGAAAACTGTATTCCCTGCTCCAGAAAAGATTTTGATGAAGCTAAAAAGGGCTGGCTGAATGCAAGACTGACGAAAATTTAATGTATGACAAATGTTCCCTCAAGAGTATCCATTATTGTTCCCGTTTATAATGTCGAAAACTATTTGGCAAAATGCCTCGATTCTCTGGTAAAGCAGAGCCTTTCTAATATCGAGATTATTGTAGTAAACGACGGAAGCAAAGATAACTCTGAAAAAATAATTAAAGAATTTGCACAAAGATATCCTGATAAAATAAAAGCCTTTACCAAAGAAAACGGTGGACTGAGTGATGCCCGTAATTTTGGAATCGACAGGGCTGCCGGAGATTATATAGGTTTTGTAGACAGTGATGATTATGTTACTGAAAACATGTTTGAAGAAATGTTTCTTTTAGCGGAAAAGCATCATGCGAAAATGGTCATCTGTAATATTCAGAAAGTGGATGAGAACGGAAAAATTGTACAAAAATTGACACAGCTTCCCGATATGCCGGAGAAAATAGCCCTTGAACATAACTTTTCTGTATTTTCTGATATCAGCTATTTTGCATGCAATAAGCTGTTTAAAAAAGAACTTTTTAATCAGAAAAGATTTAAAAAAGGAGTTCACTTTGAAGATATTCAGCTGATTCCTCAGCTTTTGCTGGAATGTGAAACCATTGCGCAGACTCAGAATTTTCATTATCAGTATCTTGAACGTACTGATTCTATTACAAAAACCCACACAGAAAAAGGGCTTGATATGTTAAAGGCAGTTTCTGATGTAGAGCAGGTATTCGGTAAATCTTCCTATTCCAATAAAAGCAAGGAATTGAAAAATTTCCAGATTTTTGAGGGAGTTTACTCGTTTTTGGCCTACCTGGCGTATGTGAAAAAAGACGAAATATTTTACAGTATGTCTGATCAGTTAGACCTTTTTATGAAGGAAAGACAAATAAAAATTCAAGATATATTGAAGTATAGTCGTTTTGGTAAGAATTATCTTTTATCTTTGCCTTTGAAGAAAAAGATTTTTTATCTGTTGTTTTTTGGAGGACAAAAAAAATTGATAAGAAAGTTGATTTAGTAAACACAAATGTAAGTACTATTGTTTCGGTCAATAGAAAATGATAATAAAGTTCCTGTTATGATTTTTTATTTTGGAGATACAAGTGCTGAATTAGAAAAGAATGAAAAACTTTGAATTGTTCTTAAGCGGATCGGGGATACCTATTTTCTATATAAAAATAGGATTAGGCTTCGTATTCTCCTTTTTAATTACATTTTTCTCTATTCCTACCATTGTCAAGATTTCAAGAAGAAAGAATCTGATGGATGAGCCTGGAATAAGAAGCTCGCATCTTAGAGAAATTCCCAATCTTGGTGGAATCGCCATCTTTTATTCAATAGGAATCTGTGCCTCTATTTTTGCCTATGAATTGTTTGATCTCTACAAATTTTTATTTGCTTCATTAATTATCCTGCTCTATGTGGGGGTAATGGACGATATTGTTGTAATGAGAGCTTACAAAAAACTTGTTGCACAAATTGTTGTGTCTTCCCTGATTGTTATTGGTTCGGATATCAGAATAAGAAGTTTATTCGGAATCTTCGGCGTATACGAACTGGAGTATTTCGTAAGTGTGATATTCAGTATCGTAACATTTATTATTCTGATTAATGCGTTCAATCTGATTGACGGGATCGATGGGCTGGCAGGAGGTTATTCCGTTATCTGTAGTGCTTTATTTGGAATAAGCTATTACCGTCTGGGGGAATATAATTATCCGCTGGTAATACTGTCTGTTGTTATTATTGGAACTGTGCTGGCATTTTTGTATTATAATCTGTCAAACTACCGTACCCGCAAAATATTTATGGGAGATACCGGTTCTATGCTCCTTGGCTTTTTATTGGCTTTTACATCCATCTGTTTTATCGATATTTTTATAGATAAAAAACTGATCGATGTTCCCAGATATCACCTTCAGTCTGCTCCTGTAGTAGCGGTAGCTATTCTGATTCTTCCGATTGTAGATACTCTGAATGTCATTATGATCAGGCTTTACAACAAAAAGTCACCATTTGATGCTGATAAAAACCATATTCATCACAAACTGCTGAAATTGAATCTTACCCATAGGAGATCAACTTTTTATATTATTCTTTACTATCTGATGATTGTTGGAGTGGCTTATTATTTAAGACATATTAATGTCAATCTTTTATTATTGGTGATTGTTTCACTGGGTTTTTTTGGTGCATATTTGCCAGATTTACTATATCGAGTAAGAAATAACAAAAATTAACAATTAAATATTACTTTTGTAAACAATATTATATATATATGATGAAAAACTTTAAATATTTATTTTTAATATTCCCTCTTTTAGTTACCTCATGTATTACAACAAAGGATGTAAGATACTTACAACCAAGTGAGAGTCTCGTAATTAATGAAGAAGGTCTTGTTCCCTACAATATCCCTGTATACAGGATTACCAAAAATGATATCCTCAATCTTAACATTGTAACAACTCCCAAAGGAGATGCTGCACAGTTTTATTCTTCTTACAATTCCTCAGGAGGGACCGGAACCGGAGCTGTAACAAGTCCGGCCATGTCTGGCGGTGGTTCTGTAGGGGGAGGAGTTGGTACTACTTCCGGGATGAGCAGAGGAGGAAATACGAATTTCTATTTTAACGGACTCAAGGTAGATTCCAATGGTGATATCAATGTTTTTGGAATTGGCTATGTAAAAGCTGAGGGAAGAACATTAGAGGATATCAGAAAAGAAATTCAGGAAAAGGTAAATGAAAATTTCCAGGAAGGTAAATCTGAAGTAAGACTCAATACAGACGGTATCACTTATTATATTCTTGGTGATGTTGAAACTACAGGTCTTTCAGGAGAGAAAGTAGTTCATAAAAATACACTTACCATTACTGAAGCTTTAGCCATTAATGGCGGGCTAAACAGGACGATTGATAAGAAAGAGATCGTTATCCACAGAAAACTTCCGGAAGGAATCAAAATTGCCAAAATAGATCTTACCAGAGAAGATCTTATGAACTCTCCTTTCTATTATGTGCAGAATGGAGATGAAATCTATCTGAGCACAAGAGCAAAAAGCTTGAACGGATTCGGAAAAGATCCTATTCAGACTTTAACAACAGGAGTTTCGGTAATTACTACGGCATTGTCTATTTATTTACTTCTTAAAAATCTTTAGTCATGATTCCAGAAAGAGTAACCGCTGCAGAGAAGAATAATTCTCAGAAAGAAAAGTATGGGTCGTTTGCGTTATTTGATTTAGAACACTTTTTAAGAAGAGTCCTTAAAAACTGGTACTGGTTTGTATTGATGTTTTTTATCGGCTATGCCGTTGCATGGGTATACAGTAAATACTATGCACAAAATATTTATGCATCAGACTTATCATTAAGTACCTCCAGTAAAGGTTCTGAGTTCTTACCAACACAGTCTAACCAATCCATCAACTTCATCTGGGGTGATACCGGAAATCAGGATGGGCTTTATCTGAAAAAAATGCTTTTATCAAGATCACACAATGAATTTTTGGTAAAAGAACTGGATCTTTTTGTTAATTATTCTACCAAAGGACTGATAAAATCCACCTACCTGGATAAAGATGATTCACCGGTTTTTCTTCAGATTGATAAAAAACATCTTCAGCAGATTGATTATCCTATTACCCTGATCCCCAAAGGCGATGGAGCATATCAGGTAGTTTTACCAGAAGAAGGAGAATCCACTAACCTGTATAATTATGAAGTGGAAGGTTTTCAGACTATCAATCATTATAGCAGACCCGCTGATAAAATCATTAAAATCAACGAATGGTACAATGCTCCGAACCTGAGGTTCAGATTACTTAAAAATCCTGTTCCTTCTAAAATTAAGTTGGATAATATTATTGTAAACCTGAAATCGGTCAATGAAAGTGTAAACGAAATTGTTTCTACTACAGGTGTTGACTTTGATAAAGAAATCAGGTCCATTATGATTATTACTAAAAAAGGATATAATCTCAACAGCACAGTAAATTTCCTTAATAAATCTGTTGCAGAGTTACAAAAAAAGAGACTGGCTGATAAAAATGTAGTCAATAAGAATACCGATATCTTTCTAAAGGATAATCTGGATAACATCCGTAAAAAACTTGATTCAAGTGCGAGTGTGCTCAATTATTTAAAAACTTCGGAAAAACTTTATAATATTAAAGACAGAGACGAAAAATCTCTTGAAAAAATAAAAGAACTCGAGGCTAAAAAAGCAGATATCATAAGCAAAATCAATTCTCTTAACAATATAAAAAACACGCTGCAGTCTCAGAATTTTGATAAAATGATTGGAACCAATGCTGCAGGTTTTGAAGATGGAGTATTCTCAGCAACAGTTACTGAACTTAAAGCTCTGTATACCAAAAGAGCAGAAATGGCTTCTATTTACAAACCTTCATCAGAGCCTATGAGAGAAATCAACAGGCTTATTGATGAGGCAAGAATGGGATCATCGAACAGTTTAAGAGGATACTATAACAGATATTATGAGGAGATCAACAAAATTGATCGTGATATTTCAGGAGCCAACTCGGACTTAGCTTCTTACCCTGAAAAAGAAAGAAGATATCTGGATGCAGAAAGAGGATATAATATGATTGAGGCGACTTATAATAGTCTTCTGGGAAGACAGAGTGATACTAAAATGAGAATGGCGACCAATCAATCTGATATTACAGTGATTGACCCAGCCAAAAATCTGGGACAAAGACCTATTGCACCTAATGTCAAGTTAGCGAAAACTGCCATTATCTCAGGATTGCTGCTGCTTCCGTTACTTTTTATCTTTGTAGGTGAAGTATTAGATAGTAAAATCAGAAATATTAAAGAACTTTTAAGTGCAACGAAAATTCCGCTTCTTGGAGTCATTGGAAATAACAGCAATGAAAATATGCTTACCGTTCTGGAGCAGCCAAAATCATCTGTATCAGAAGCCTTCAGGGGAATAAGAGCCAATATGAGATTTCTGATGGACAATGAAGGTGAAAAGGGAAAAGTTATTTTGATTACTTCATCCATTGGAGGAGAAGGAAAAACTTATATTTCCATCAATTTAGCATCCGTAATAGGATTAAGTGATAAAAAAACAATCTTGTTAGGAATGGACCTTAGAAAACCGAAAATCTTTGGAGACTTTAAGATTGATAATAAATATGGGATCTCCAATTATCTTACAGGAGAAGTAGATATTGACAAGATAATTAACAAGACCAAGATCCCTAATCTGGATGTTGCTACTTCAGGTCCTATTCCGCCAAACCCATCTGAGCTTTTAATGAGTCAGAGAAATATCAGATTTATAGAAGAACTCAAAGAAAAATACGATTTCATTATTATAGATTCACCACCTGTAGGTCTGGTGGCAGACTCGTATGAACTGATGAAGTATTCTGATGCTAATATATATGTTGTACGCCATGAATACACAGAAAAATATATGCTGAAAATGATTACTGAAAAGTATCATAACGATGAAGTCAATAATCTGGGACTTGTCTATAATGACTATAATACCAAACAAGGCTACGGCTATGGCTATGGTTACGGCTATGGCTATGGTTATGGTTATTTCGATGAAGATAAAAATTATAAAGAGCCGTTACTGATAAGGATCAGAAATAAAGTACAGGTATTATTTAATAAAAAATAAAGCATTAAACCCTCATTTAATGGGGGTTTTTTCATATGTAAAGTATTTTCATTCTATGAAAAAAAGAATATTTTTGCCACTTTGCCGTTTACTTTATAACAAATTATGTTTTTTTGTTTATTTTTAACTAAACATTAAGATTATCATTAATATAAAAATGTTTTATATTTGCAAAAATTAAATTTTAAAATAACCATAAATCCATATTCTTTTATGAATAAAAAATTATTGTTTAGCTTCCTTGCCTTCCTTGGAGTGGTAAGTGTTAAAGCACAAAGAAACGAATTGGGAGTTCGTCTAGGTATGAGTAACCTAGTGGGAGATGTAGGAAGGACAAATTATATTTTACAGAAGCCGTTGGATTTAAGCAGAACGTCAGATTGGGGGGTCCCGTTTTATGGTGGTTTATTATATAGATTTAATTTTAACCCGCATCAGACTATCAGATTGGATTTAGGATACAACCAGATCCAGTTCAGTGATAAAGCGGCAAAAGAAGATTATAGAAGAAATAGAAACTCATACGGAAAAAATAATGTGTATGAGGCGAGTTTAATGTTTGAATATAACTTTTTCCCGGTAAATAATGAGCAGATAAGCATGCTGAGCCCTTATATCTTCGGAGGTGTCGGTGCTTTGATGTTTGATGCTCCTAAAGCTACTCTTGTGAATGACTTCAGAAGAGATGCTGATGGTGTGGCACAGGCTCCGGTCAATGAATTGGATTTTACAACCACCACAGATTATTCCTTGGGCAAAAAAGTAACAATGCATATCCCTTTTGGTGTTGGTTTAAAGTATAAATTCAACCATTCCTGGGCTATATTTGCAGAAGCTACATTCAGATATACATTGACGGATCAGTTGGATCACAGCAAGATCCTTTCCAAAGATGTAAAAACTTCTTATAATGCTGATATTTTGGATCCTGCCACAGGCGGTTCATTATTACAGTCAGGAAATTATTATGCGGTTTCTAAAGAAAGAGAAGCAGAGTTTATTAAAAAGAGAAATATTGGAGATGACAGATCCAGAGACTGGATAAATACTTTCAGTTTAGGACTGACATATTCGTTCGGAAGACCTCCATGTTATTGTGAATAATATGTCGTTGATTAAAGAAAAAATAAATTCTGAGAATTTACCAAAACACGTAGCCATCATTATGGATGGTAATGGAAGATGGGCAAAATCTCGTGGCGAAGAAAGAACTTTCGGTCACAAAAATGCCATTAATGCAGTAAGAAATGCTATTAATGCTTGTAATGAGATTAATATTCCTTACTTAACATTGTATACATTCTCTTCAGAGAATTGGAATCGTCCAAGCGAAGAAGTGAATACCCTTATGAATCTGTTGGTAGAAACCTTACTGCTGGAAGCAGAAGAGATTTTCAGCAAAGGATTGAGAATGCATGTTATAGGGAATCTTGAGAAGTTGCCTGCATTAGTAAGAGAGCAGTTGGAACGTGTGGTAGAACTCACAAAAGAAAACACAAAAGGAAACCTTGTATTGGCTATTAGCTATGGCTCACAAAATGAAATACTGGAAGCCGTAAAAAACATAAGTTCTGATGTAAAAGAAGGAAAAGTAGAGATAGAAAATATAAACGAAAGTTTATTTGAAAATTATCTTTATACAAAAGATTTTCCTCCTGTAGATTTACTGATCAGAACCAGCGGCGAAATAAGAATAAGCAACTTCCTGCTTTGGCAGATTGCTTATGCTGAATTACAGTTTTTAAATGTTCTGTGGCCGGATTTCACCAAAGATATTTTCTTCCAGTGTATTGTGGATTATCAAAACAAAGAAAGAAGATATGGTTTAACCGGTGAACAGGTAAAAGGCCAATAAATTTTTAAGAAAAGAAAGACTCGATAAAATGAAGTTTAGACTATTACCCATCATTATGTTTGCTGCTTCTGCACATTTTTATGGACAAGTAACTCCACAAGACAGCACAAAAGTAAATAATGCTGTACATGCAGAAAATGAGGCAGGAACTTATACTCTTAAAGACATCGTTGTAGATGGGGTAAAAAAATATACACCAGCTCAGATCTTAAGATTTACGGGCCTTACAAAAGGAGAAAGTGTAGACATTCCGGGACAGAAAATCAGCAACGCTGTAAAAAAACTTTGGGATACCCAATCTTTTTCTGAAGTGGAAGTTTATGTTCAAAGCATTGAAGGACAGACGATCGTTCTGAAATTTTATCTGCAGGATCTGAAAGAACTTGGAGAAGTGAAATTTACAGGAAAAGGAATCGGTAAATCTAAAAGTGAAAAACTGGCAAAGGATAACAACCTTAAACCAGGAACTAAGATCACTCAGAACTTGGTTTCAAGCCTTAAAACCAATGTCCCTAAAGACTACATCAAAAAAGGTTTTGCAGATGCCAAAATTACTATCCAGGATAAAGTAAATGCAGGAGATCCTGCTTTGGTAGACTGGACAATCAATGTAGATAAGGGTAAAAGAATTAAAATTGACCATATCGAATTTGAAGGAAACGATAATGTAACCGATAGCAAACTTAGAAATAAAGCTTTCAAAGAAACCAAACAAAAGCGTTTCGGAATCGGTGGTATTTTGAAATCCTCAAAATTCATTGAAGATAAATACCAGGAAGATAAACAAAGCCTTATCAGTTATTACAACTCCCTGGGATACAGAGACGCTAAAATCGTTTCAGATTCAGTATGGAGAAACAAAAGAAATAACTACGAAATCAATGTAAAACTTAGCGAGGGTAAAAAATATTACATCGGGGATATTACATTCACGGGTAATACCGTATACGCAACAGAATATTTGCAGAGATTATTAGGATATAAGAAAGGGGATATTTACGATGCAGTAGGTTTCAACAAAAAAGTTGGGGAAGACGGAGGTAAAGAAGATGATTCAGATATTAAATCTGTTTACATGAATAACGGTTACCTTTTCTCAAATGTAACGCCGGTTGAAAAATCAGTTTCAGGAGATGCTGTAAACCTTGAAGTAAGAATTAATGAAGGAGAGCAGGCTACCTGGAATAAAGTAACATGGCAGGGGAATACTACAACCCATGACCACGTAATTCTTAGAGCACTAAGAACAAAACCGGGAGAGCTATTCAAGAAAACAGAAATTAAGAGAACCTATTTCGATTTAGCGGGAATGTCATTCTTTGATCCTCAGCAGGTCGGACAGGATATCCAGCCAAATCAGGTGGATAATACTGTAGATATCAACTGGAAGCTTGTAGAAAAAGGATCTTCTCAGGTTCAGTTACAGGCAGGTTACGGGGGTAACAGCTTTATCGGTACTTTAGGATTAACATTTAATAACTTCTCATTAAAGAATTTCCTTAAGTTTAAAGATTTCAAACCGGTACCTCAGGGAGACGGACAAACGTTTTCTATTCAGGTGCAGGCAGGACAGTATTTCCAGAACTACGGAGTATCATTCTCAGAACCTTGGCTATTTGGTACAAGACCAACAGCACTTTCTGTAAGTTTGAATAACTCAAGAGTAAGATATACAGATCAATATGGAGAAGCCCAGAAATTGAATATCTTCTCTGCTTCAGTAGGTTTGAACAGACTATTGAACTGGCCGGATGACTATTTCTCTCTTTACACAGGTTTACAGTTTCAGAAGTATGACTTCAAGAACTATCCGTTCCAGTTTGGAGATACCACAGAAAATAACGGTACTGCCAATAACTTCAGTATCAACTTAGGACTGAGCAGAAACTCAGCAGGTATTGACCCGATTTTCCCAACAATGGGATCCAATATTGAGCTTTCAGCAAAACTGACTCCTCCATACTCATTGTTTAAGAAGAAAGATTACTCCACAATGTCACCTATTGACAAATATAAGTGGATGGAATTCTATAAGATTAAATTCAAGGCAGATGTTTACAATGAGATCATTGGAAAACTTGTGCTAAGGTCTTCTGCTGAAATGGGATTCATGGATGGATATAACAGCCAGTTGGGAGCTCCGCCGTTTGAAAGATTCTATATGGGAGGTACAGGTCTTTTCGGAGGTCGATATGACGGTAGAGAATTGATTCCTTTAAGAGGATATGAAAATGCCAGTACAGAAGGAGGTCAGGCCGATGATATTACTCAAAGAGGAGGAGGTACAATTTATAACAGATTTACTTTAGAATTAAGATACCCGATCTCAATGAGCCAGACGGCGAAAATCTATGCCCTGACATTCGCAGAAGGTGGTAACGTATGGAACTCATGGAGTTCTTACAGCCCATTCCAGTTGAAAAGATCAGTCGGAGTTGGTGTAAGAGTTTATATGGGAGCATTTGGATTGATCGGATTCGACTTCGCACTAGGTCTTGATAAAACATTATCAGGTGACAAGTCCGGATGGAGAAACCACTTCTTGATGAACCAAACATTATAATTATTAAATATGAAGCACTTTAAAATAATTTTCACATTCGCATTACTCTTACTTTTCGGGCTGAACAATGCCCAGAAAATCGGAGTAGTGGATACTAATGAAATTTTAAATAAATTACCTCAGTATAAAGAAGCCGAAGCAAGATTAAATTCTCAGATCGATACCTGGGAGTCTGAACTTCAAAACCTTCAGTCTGAATATGAAAGAAAAAAAGCTGCTTTTGAAAGTGAAAAAGTTTTATTGATAGGTGATCAGCTTAAACTTAGAGAAAAAGAAGTTACAGACCTAGATAAAAATATTAAAACGACAACAAGCTTACGTTTTGGAGCGAATGGTGAAATTACAAAACTGAGAACAAATCTGGTTCAGCCTTTTCAGGATCAGATCTGGGGAGCCATCAAAACAATGTCCGAAAAAAATGGCTTGGGCATAGTTCTTGATAAAAGCAATAACATTAGTGTTATTTTCCTTCAGTCAAAATATGATTACACCGAAAAAGTATTGTCTATCTTATTAAAAGGAACAGACAAGAAGGAAAAAACAAATAGTAAAGGCAAAAAATAATAAAAGAATTAACTTTTGCTATATTTTAAAATCTAAAAACAAATTAAATTATTTATTTACCAGTTATGAAAAAATTAAGTGTATTATTTGCAGCAGTAATGATGGTTGTATCTGTAGGTATGGCAAAAGCTCAAAAAATTGCTACTTTAGATGTAATGGGAGTTCTTAACGCGATGCCGGAGAAAAAGAAAGCAGATGCTGATCTTAAAACATTCTTAGATACTAAACAAGCTGAGATCAAGAAGAAAGCTGACGCAGCTCAAACTAAATATCAGCAATACCAAACTGAAGCTCCTAAGAAAACAGCTGACGAAAACAATGCTAGAGAAGCAGAAATGAAAAAATTAGCTGAAGAAATCCAGCAAATGCAGGAAAAAGCTCAAAAAGATCTACAAGCTAAGCAAGATGTAGCTTTTGGTCCTATTGAGAAAAAACTAAACGATGCAGTAGAAAAAGTAGCTAAGGCAGGTGGTTACGATTATATTATGGATGCAAACTCAACAGCATTCCTTTATAAAGGAGGACCAGACGCAACTCCAGCTGTGAAGAAAGAATTAGGAATTCAATAATTTCAGCAAATTAACAAAGATTTATAAAACCAACCGCCTCTTTTAGAGGTGGTTTTTTTATTTTTGCGGAATGGAAAAAGAAGTATCAACTACGGTCAAAGTTAGGTTTAGTGACTGTGATCCGATTGGACATTTGAATAATGTAAAATATCTTGAGTATATGTTCAATGCCAGAGAAGATCATGTGGAAACATTTTATGGATTCACTTATGAAGAATATACCAAGAAAACCGGCTGTACCTGGATTGCTATTCAGAACGAAATAGCCTATCTCAAAGAAGTAAGATATAATACACAGGTAGTGATCAGCAGCAAAACCATCGATGTACAGGATAGAACTGCAAAAGTGGAAATCCTGATGAAAAGTTTAGATGAAAAAACAATTCATGCCGTACTTTGGGTGACTGTTATTTATTTTAATGTTAAAACAAGAAAATCTGAAGTTCATCCAGAAGATATCAAAGAAATTTTTGATCAGTTTTATGTAGATCTTATCCAGAAAGACTTCCAGTCAAGGGTGAAGTTCTTAAGATCTCAGAATGCCAAGAACTCTTAACTCCATTTCTTATTGAAGGTTCCAATTTAAAATTAATAATAAACAAATGAAAAAAATAGCAGTAATAGGTAGTAACGGACAATTGGGAAACTGCATAAAAAAGATTGCCCCGGATTTTGAACATCTATATGAGTTCCTGTTTACGGACTCATCTACTTTAGATGTTACCAATGAAGAGCAGGTGAACGATTTCTTTTATGATAACAAACCTGATTATTGCATCAATGCCTCCGCATACACTGCAGTTGATCTGGCAGAAAAGGAACAAGAAAAAGCCTTTGCAGTAAATGCCGGCGGAGTAGCCCACCTTGCTCAGGCATGTGCAGATTATAAATCTGTTCTGATTCATGTTTCTACAGACTATGTTTTTGATGGAACCACAAATCTTCCATACGCTGAAGATGATTTTACCAATCCCATAGGTGTATACGGAACATCAAAAAAAGAAGGAGAGGAGCTTGCTCTGGAAATCAACCCAAAAACAATCATTATAAGAACATCTTGGCTGTATTCCGAGTTTAATAAGAACTTTGTGAAAACAATGTTGAATCTTTTCTCTCAGAAAGAAGAATTGGGAATCGTTGCTGACCAGTTTGGGCAACCAACCAATGCCAACGATCTGGCAGAAGCTATTATGAGAATTATCGAAGCACCACAGAAAACCTACGGCATTTTTCACTTCTCAAACTATCCGGAGACAACCTGGTTTGAATTTGCCAAAAAAATTGCTGAATTTTCAAAATCATCAGTAAAATTAAATCCATTGACAACCGAAGAGTACCCAACTCCTGCCAAAAGACCAGTCAGAAGTACCATGTCTCTGGATAAAATAGAAGAAGTTTATAAAATAGAACCCAAACATTGGGAAAACAGTCTTGAAGAATGTGTTGAAATCCTTTCACACGAATAATATATATATGAAGAATATTACAATCCTCTTTTCCGTATTATGTATCCAGCTGTGGAGCGCACAGAATGTTTATATGACCAGAGTTGAAAAAACAAATGACAATGCAGATAAATTCTTCTACAGAAAAGATGCTGTCGCTGCAGAGGCTGTTTATTTAGGAGAAGTAGAAGTACAGGGGGGGTCAAAAGATGACGCACTCGTATTTTCCATGGTATATAAAAAAGCAAAAGAGATTGGTGCCAATACATTTGAATTAAAACCTTTCGAAAATGTTGATGGTACTCCGCAGACATTCAATGCTGCCAATTATAAAATTGCTTTATATTACACACCTAAAGAAAAATTGGCGGCTAAAAATGGGGAGATGTATATATTTGCATCTTCTGAAAAAGATCAGAAAATAAATGTTAACCGTAAAGACTATATTATTTCTCCCAGATCATTTTTAAAATTAAAAGTGGTTCCGGGAGAAATCTATACGATTTCAACCAAAAAGCTTTTAGGCTCTACAGTGAAAGTTCAGCCAAAAGCCAATGATGACAATCTTTATTTTCAGGTTTCCTCCCTGAAAGTAAAATCAGACAACTCAGGAGTGGGTGGTTTGAATCTGAAATCCGGGGATATTATTGGTCTGGAGAAATCCTACGCTGAGTTTTTGAGCGTAATATATAAGGAAATCAAACCTTAGAAACATTCTATACTAAACAATTGTAGGTTTTTGGCCTATATAAATCAACAATAGGAACGGGCTGAAGCCCGTTCTTTTATATAATCTTTGTATTGAGTTTTAGCTCAAATGTTTTTCCAGTCACATTTTTTACAGGCTTTATTGAAAATCTTCCCTTAACTTATTATATATGTCAATAGGGAACGGGCTAAAATCCTGAGCTTAGTCTAATGAATCCCATTTAATAAAGATACTCCCTCCATCTGAATTCAATTCAAACCTGCACCTTATTATAGATACCTTATTTGATGTTCCAAACCCCAAAATCCCACATCTCACGCTCTCTCACCCTCAAACCCTCCCACACTCCAACTCCTTCCTTCCATTCCAAACAAATGTTTAAAATTTTTCTCCCTGCCTTCCAGTCCTTTAGGAATAAATATCACTGTAATGTAAAATTTATGTTAAATAAACTTGTTTTGCGTTGTAGGAAGTTACTATCTTTGCCCCACTGAAAACGAGAGTAGAGCAGTAGCGCAGAAGAGCCTTTAGATAGGCAGAAACGATATTACTTCAAGAAAGAGACGGACGAAAAAAACTTTAAATTTTTTTGTAAAAAAAGTTGCCAGTTTAAAAAGAGTTTGTATCTTTGCAGTCCCAATTAGAGGGAGCGCAGGAGTATAGAGATTGAGGTTTTGAGAAGGGTTAAGGTTACTTAAAAAACTTTAAAATTTTCTTCAAAAACATTTGGTCTTGAGGGAATAAAAACAAAAAAGACTCACTGTTTCCAGTAAGTCTTTATGTGAGCGCGAAAGGATTCGAACCTTTGACCGTCTGCTTAGAAGGCAGATGCTCTATCCAGCTGAGCTACGCACCCTAAATTTTTTTAAGTCGGGGCGGCAGGATTCGAACCTGCGACCTCCTGGTCCCAAACCAGGCGCGATGACCGGACTACGCTACGCCCCGAAGGTGTCATCAGTAACGAATTTTACTTCGTTTTTGCGGTTGCAAAGGTACAATACTTTTTGGAATAAAAAAATAAAATAAGGAATAATTTTTAATTAATTTTTCATGAGTGCTTCTTGATTAATTGTACATATTTAAAAATCATAGTCTTATACTGTTTTTATAATCCCATGCTAAAACGGTTTATTTTACCCAAATCTGAGGAGAAACAAAAAGACTCACTGTTTCCAATAAGTCTTTATGTGAGCGCGAAAGGATTCGAACTTTTGCCGTCCCGATTGAAATCGGGATGCTCTATTTAGTAATTATTGTTTGAGGGAATAAAAACAAAAAAGACTCACTGTTTCCAGTAAGTCTTTATGTGAGCGCGAAAGGATTCGAACCTTTGACCGTCTGCTTAGAAGGCAGATGCTCTATCCAGCTGAGCTACGCACCCTAATTTTTTTAAGTCGGGGCGGCAGGATTCGAACCTGCGACCTCCTGGTCCCAAACCAGGCGCGATGACCGGACTACGCTACGCCCCGAGAGTGTTATTAATAACGAATTTACATCGTTTTTAGGGCTGCAAATTTGCAATACTTTTTGGAATAAAAAAAATAAAATGAAGAATATTTTTTAATTAATTTTCCTGAATTCTTTTTTATTACCTTTACCGGGTTAATAACCATAGACTTATCTTGTTTTAAAAAGTTTAAAAATTTTTCTTTTTTCCTCTTTAAATTTGAAAGCATTGTTCATGTTTTTTGTTTTAATAATAAATTTCTCACTAATCATTCTACCAAATAAAAGGATTATAGTTTTTTCTTCTTAATAAAAATTGTTTTTAAAAAAACTTGTGGTATCTATTTCTTTTATAAATTTGTAAAAAAAAACTAATACAATTGTAATCTTATGAATAAATTAATCACTTCTGTCTCTTTATACTATTATATTCTGGATTTTTAAGATAGTTTATCTTTTTCGATTAATTTTTAAACTAAACTTCAGTCGGCTGCTGCTGACTATTGGTAAAAAAAACTAATATGCATAACCTTTTTTATTCTAAGGCATTCACGATAATTTGTTTATCGTGCACTGTCTCTGCTTATTCTCAACTGGTTGGATCTAATGTTCAACTATGGGAAAAAGCCAATCCAACACTTCTCGAAGTAACGAAGTACAAAGATGGAAATTTACTCAATTTTCATTGTGGTATCAAGGATAAGCTCTTCAAAAAATATATTAAATACAGTAAAAATAAGAGTTATACTCTTACAGCTGTCCATCGATCGAAGGAAGATGAATTAATATGGGAAAATACTGAAAAGAAGATTTTTCTAGAAAATAACAACTTTAAAACCGATGGGAAAGAAAACGTTGAAATTAGAAAAAAGCCGAGTATTTTTTCGTTTGTAGCAATTGCTGATTTGAACCGTGAGAAATCTGATAGTTTGAAAATTAAATTTGAAGATCAGAACCTTTATGAGATGATATTTTTGTCAAGAAAAGCAAAATCTGCGGATCTTAATAAAATTCACTCTTATCTTTCTATTAAATATGGAATTTCACTGGAAAAAGGAAAATATTACAGCAGTAATGGAAAGATTATCTGGGATCCGGAAAAGCATAAAGAATTTAAATATAGACCTACCGGATTAGGAAGAGACGATGGTAATGAATTGTATCAAAAACAGTCGTCCAACCAGGCAGATTTATTTTTAACAATTGGTAAAAACGCTATCGAGAGAACGAATGTTGAAAATCATGCAGTTTTTGATAATAACCAGTTTGTAATCTGGTCTGATGATAATAAAGAATTATCGTTGAAAAATGACGGGGATTTTGATATCCTTCAGAAAAACTGGGAAATAAACTTTATAGGAAATAAGGTTCCCACAAAAGATTATACAATAAGGATTTTGAAAGAAACAGTAAATCCGGACTCTTTACCTATTGCTTACTGGATGTTTTTGAAAAAAACTGATGGCAGTATTCAAAAAATTCAGGGTACCGAAGCTGAAAAGTATATTGTTTTTAATAAAGTTGATTTTCTGAATGAATTTGATAGTAGTGATACTGCTCACTTTACTTTTGCAATTAGTCCTCTGAAAAATCCTAAAACAGAAAGTTCAGGTCAAAATCAAAATTCAGGCTCCCGATTACCTGTAAGCAGCGGTGACTTATCATTGAATCTGACCAAAATTAATCTCTATCCCAACCCTGTTAAAAAAGGACAGATATTTACCGTTACTTTTCCTTCTATGGAAGGACTTGGAATTTCCATTTATGATGGAGCGGGAAGACTTGTAAAGCTTGATAATATAGACCGGAAATCAACTCATTATACAGGGCAGTTGGACGTTCAGAGTGCTTATATTATCAATCTTATCCAAGACAAAAAAATTATAAAAACGTTCAAATTAATCGTTGATTAAAACTATATCATGAAAATAAATGTGGATCAATTTCCTGTTACCAGGAAATCACTTCTGTTAGTGGGTTTCTTTGGCTGTATGTTTGTTTTTGCAAGCTTTACCAGAGATGACAGACAGAAGGTACGGGAATTCAAAAAAGATCTCCTCAGTAAATGGACTCATAAAACAGTAGATTTGCCTGATCAAAATGTAAAAGACAATTCTCAACTATTATCACCATCAGAGAAGTTTTCCCGGAAGAATCTTCTGAAAGGAAGATCTTCCGTATTTGCTGATGCAGAAAATGGAAAAGAGGAATTTTCTGAATTAACAACTGATGCTAAAAGTAGTATCAATAATTTTTATCCCTCAATAGAAAAAGAAGGAACAATCGGAACTTTCACTGACCAGGAGGAAGATGAAGTTTCTGATAACTTTTTCACGATAGATATTCCTGCTGTGAAGGAGAATACGGTAGTTTATCTGGAATATGACTTATTTGGTCTGGCTTCTCATGAGTCTGTATCCAGGTCTATCAATCATAATATTGCTATAGGAGGAGGAATTATTGTTCCAAGTGCAAAATGGAGCCATCAAAAAGAAGCGCTTAATTCAGGACTTATTAAAACAGGTTCCAATTCTGTATTATTTACTTCACCTTCTGCAGGCGTAAAATATAAAGTTAAAAATTTGCGTCTGGTCTTTGAGAAAGATGAAAAATCAGATACCGTTCCCATAATTAGTTCTATGCTTTCTGATGATCAGCTATATGTAAAAGGGAATTCAGGAACATTGGCAGATGTGATAGTAAATAACGAAACTGTTACTGTAAAGAAAGGAGAGTTTGAAAAAGTAATCAGACTTTCGGAAAAAGATAAAACGGACGGTTTATTCTCTGTTACGGCAGAAGGAATATCCAATACCTTTAAAATTCCGGCTTCAACAAAAGCCTTTAAAGTAGTTGATCATTACTATGCAAAACCAAAAGGTGTTGAAATTTCAAAAGATAAAGAATTCAGTATAGGCTATGAAAATATGAATGTTTCTATAGAAAAAGGAACATCAGAATCGGCTTACATTGAAGTTCTGAAATTAAGAGAAAAAGATATTCCTGCGGTATCTCAGGGGCTTAAAAATGTAACATTGAATAATGCCGCTTACAGATTTTCAGTAGTGTCCGGGAATCTGCAGAAAAAAGCTAAGATTACTATTCCTTACGATACCAAAAGGTTGGGATTGTTTTCTCCAAAAGATATTAAAATCTTTCACTTTGATTATACCAAGAAACAATGGGTAGCAGACAAATCAGTTGTTGATGAGAAAAATAAAACGGTAATGGTAGAAGGAGATGGAGATCATGATTATATCAACGGAATTATTTCCGCTCCGGAATCTCCCCAAACGACGGCTTTTTCACCAACTAGTATCAGTGGATTGAAAGCAGCTGATCCAATGGCAGGTATGCAACTTATGAATGCACCTACAGCAAATCAGAAAGGTGATGCCAATATGAATTATCCTATCAAGGTTCCTGCTGGTTTGGGAGGATTACAGCCTTCTTTAGCTATAGGCTACAACAGTGGTGCGGGTAACGGATGGATGGGTGAAGGATGGGATCTTCAGGGATTATCTGCGATTACAGTAGATACCAGATGGGGAACGCCCATGTTTGGTAGTCAGGAAACTGAACTATATACCTTGGATGGGGAAATGCTTGTTTATCCTGGGGGCTACCTGCCTCACAGACATAATAATGTAAGTGAAACATCTACGAATATTACAACTACAAGGCAATCGAGAAATGCAACAGGAAAAAAACAGTTTTATCTTAGAAAGAATCATGATTTTACTCTTATAGAAAGAGAGGGGAACAGTCCTGCAGAGTATTCATGGACGGTGACCTCTACAAACGGAACCAAAAGCTATTATGGTGGGAGCAGCAATTCTATTGTGAAAAATGATGCAGGTCAGATTGTTCACTGGGGGTTGAGAATGATAGAAGATGCCCATGGCAATAAAATGATTTTTACTTATCAGAATAATACATTAGATCTAGGAACAAATAACAATATAACCGGAGGAGTTTATTTTCATATTCAAAAAATAACTTATGGAAAAAATCAGGATTATAGTGTTAATTTTATTGCTGAAACCGGGATTAGCAGAAAAGATATCAGTATCAATGCTAAACAGGGGGTAAAGAGGGTAGAACCGTATCTTTTAAGATCAATTGATATAAAACATAAGACAGAAAAAATACGAACATATGGTGTGGAATACGAAGATGGACAATTTAATAAAACAAGGTTAAAAAGATTATACAGTCAGGTATACAACATTAAACTTGTTAATCCGCTTCCTATTATTGATGACTATTCTTTTGAATACTATAACCAGGTAGAAAATAATCAGATATTTGGACCTGACACCCAGGTACAGGTACAGAATTCTGAAAATGTCTATAATGGACTGATCGAAAACATCCTAAAACCCTCCAAAATCAATGGAAATATTTCCTCTGAAAATGGATTGAACTTCAGACCGGCTGCTGGGTTGAATTTCTTTTATTCTTCCAATGACGCATATGGACACCTGATGTTTGGATTTCCTTTTGGATATTCTACTGCTGAAGCAAAAAATGCACAGCAACTTATTGATTTTAATGGTGATGGTATTCAGGATATGATCTACAGAACTTCTTCTGAACTGAAATTCAGTCAGGGAAAACTGGACCAATATGGAAATTTATCTTTTTTACCAGCTAAGCCCTTATTGAATTATAATAATAACTTTACTTATACTGAGACCAAGACCAACAATTCAGGATGGGATATGGGAGCAGTTGTATACAGCAAATCCCAGATTAAATCTACATCCAGAGGGACCACATCTACCTATCTGATTGATGCTAACTCTGACGGATTGGTTGATATTGTCAATAATGGGCAGGTATGGTTTAATAAATATAATAAGATATCACAACAGCCTGAAATGACCAAACATTCTGAATTTACAGAAAATATGGTAGTGAAGGACAAGCCAATTGCAACTCCGGTCTTACCACCGGACGATCCTATTGTTACTCCAGATATTCCGGCAGTACCAATTACTGATGTTGTAAAAGTATGGATAGCTTCACAGGATGGTTATATCACGATTAAAGATAATATATCCGTACCTTCTTATACTGGAGATCCGAATGATTTACCCATAAAAATGTATTATTCGGTGGAAGCCCCTTATATGTCTTCGGGTGCTTCTGTTAATACAAGAGTTTATCTTACGGAACTGAATCCCGGGGGCCTTGCGAAAAATATCTCGATCTCGAAGTATAATGATTATTATACAGAAATGAATACTATTTCCCCAGGATATAATACAGTATCCAATCAGGTAGGAGCTGCTAATAGTTCCAACAGGATTTTTGTAAAAAGTGGTGAAAAAGTATACATAAGATTGCATAAAAGCCAGAGTAAAAATTTAGAGGTAAATTCTAATCCGGAAGTTATTTATGTTGATCCATCAACCGGATCCCCTTTGTCAAGTAAGTTTGTATTTCAGGATCAGTTTAAGCTGAATAACGGAAATTATGGAAGTAACTTCCTTACCAATAATTTATTATCATCAGTGTATCTGGATGGTACGGGGACAGCAAATATTACAGTTGAAAGTGTTAATTTCACCAATACTACAGATAGCTTTACCTTTAAAGTGATTGCAGAAAATGCGAATACTGGTACAGTTACAGTGCTTCATTCTTCTGAATATGTCCAGTCCTATGATTCATTCAATACTGAAACTTTTACAAGTACTTTGAATGTAAATTCAAGCGAGCCGGTTTACTTGAGGTTTATTGTTGAATCAGATTCTTATACATCATTCTTCAATAGTAACTGGAAGGATAAAATAAAAGTAAATTATAATGCTGTTTCAAATAATAATACGTCAGTCAATGTAGAACTGTATCCTGTTGTCCAGTATCCTTCATATGCCGTAACACAATTAAGAGGAAAAATAGACATTAGAAATACACAGGACAATCCTAACATCGTTAGTGGGAAAAGAGCTTATGGAGTTCAGATAGACAAAGGTGTTACAAACTTTTCTACTCTTTCAACCGGATCGTTTTATTACGTAATCAAAACCGGATCTACAGTTATGGGAAAAAGAAAAGTAACTGTAGCTGCTAATGGAGCTAACTCCGTGATTAAAGAAGAGGATATGATTGGAGCATTTGATGTTCCGGGAATAAATCCTATCAATTTTTATAAGGGAGATTTAACAATACCTGAATTTGGTCAACCTCATCTTGTAAATATTCAGGTATACTGTAAAACAGACGGTGATTATGCTTTATTTAATAAATACTCTCAATACTTCCAAGGGAAACCATTCAAAATTTACGGAAGTGGTGAGCTGATTACCTCTGTACCTCCAACTTCGGTAAATACAGCAATGTATAACCCGAAAACTGCTGTCTATAATAACTGGGGACAATTTTTATACAGTCCGGGAATCATAGAAGGTTACACCTATGGAAAACCAATTGAAGCAGAAACTCTGACTCCGGGTAATGTAGCTCAAAATACTTATCCACAATGTATTCAGCAGCCTCCTTTAACTGCAGAGGAGTTGGCTAAGTGTATTGATAACTTACCTAATGCGAATCCTAACACAGGAAATAATACAATTTCCCAATTTGTTTCTCCAATGAAACCATATAGTTCACTGGTAAATACAGGAGGTACGAGTTACACCGTTAAAAGTATTTGGGTGGGAGCCGGAGAGAATCAGTTTGCTTCTGCAAATTCTTTCAAGGATGATGAAACTGTCAATTATTTCAATAATCCTATACCTAATACACCATCGGTGACACCTACTACTCTGGTAACAGGAGTACTTCCATTGGATACCACAATGAAGGCTATCAGTAGAAAACAGAGCAGCTACACCCGTAATACGACGAATACATTAAGTGTATCATCAGGGAATATAAGTGGATCTGCAGCTGAATCTGAAACTGTACCTTGGGGGAAAGGAAGTATTGAAACTCAGACATTCTCTGATATTAATGGTGATGGTTATCCCGATATGGTTTATCCGGAGTCTATTCAAATGACGAACTCTGTCGGAAGTTTAGAGGATATAAGCCTGGTTTCCTCGGGAGGATTCCCTACTGATTCTAATACTTATCAGAAGATGAATTCTCTGGGATTCTCTTACAACCTTTTTTCGGCCACTGGAAGAATTAGTGTAAATGGTCTTTTAGGAACTACTTCAAAAGGAGATTCTTCAATGCCTTGGTCAGGATCGGGATCTGCTAGTGCAGGAGTTACAAAGTATTTTAACTCATTTGATTCAGGGAGAAATTTTTGGATGGATATCAATGGTGATGGACTTCCTGACAGAGTGGTAGATGGAGGCGATCTGAATATGGGTGTGATGCTCAATCTAGGAAAAAAGCTGTTAGCGCGCAAGCCTGTTGAAAATATGCTTACTTACCGATCTCACCCGATAGGAAGTGCAAATGTTTCTATTGGCGGAGGTTTGGGATCTTCTGCTAATATGGGAGCATTAAGCAGCTTTGGCTTCGGTATCAGTGCCAGCCTGGGAGGTTCTGCTTCTAAAGGAACAGCTGATGTGGTGTATGAAGACATTAACGGAGATGGATTGATTGATATTTTAGAGGTAAAAAACTGTGATGGTTTAGCAGGATGTGTTAAATCAACCAGTGTTCGTTATAATTTAGGACATAAATTTGATGCAGCAATTCCGTTGCTTAAAACAGTAGGAAATGTGGATTTCACCGAAGAAAGTGGCTCATATAATGGCTATTTCTCTTTCGGAGGACACTTTATGGTGAATATAGGACCTATACCGATTATTCCTCCTGTTCCGATTCTGAATCTTTTCATAAAAGTAGGTGCAGGGGCCACTGCCAATCTGGGTATCAATGTTTCTGATACTCAAAAGGCTTTCAGAGATATGAACGGAGATGGATTTGTAGATCTTGTTGTAGATAACAATAATGGCTTTATAGTCAATTACTCCCTGATTGGGAAAACCAATAAACTGAAATCTGTTACTCAAAACATTACCAAAGGAAAGTATACTGTAGACTACCAGTTTACACAGCCGAACTATGGGGATCCGCATGCAAAGCTGGTGGTTAAAGATGTTAAAATATTAAACCCGGATGTCTTTAGTACAGACTATACGCTTTCCAATACAGAGAAAGATATTGTGACCCGATATAATTTTGAAAATTCCAGATATGACAGAAGAGAAAGAGATAATTTTGGTTTCGGAAAAGTAATACGTGAAGAAATAAATATCGATGGAAATCCTTACCGTAAAACAGAGGATACGTATTACAACACAAGTTATTTCTTAAATGGATTAATTAAAGAAAGTAAAATCCTTTCGGGAAATGATGCGTTAATTTCCAAAGTAATCTATAATTATCGTTTATATAAATTTAAAGATAATACAACCAAAATAGACCCTAATTACTTAGCGGAAAGTTTTGATACCGGAGGAACAGAAGGTAGAAAAATGGCTACCGTTCTGTTGAATACAAAGATCAATACGAGATATGAAAATGGTGGGCAAATAGAAACTACGGAAAAAATGGAGTATGATTATAATACCGGATTGGTTTCAAATTATACTTATACCAGCCCTACCAATTCCTATAAATCTGTGATCACTTATTGGACAGGACTGAATAAAAATATGATCGCAGTACCAAAAGAGATCAATGTATATGACGGAACGGGATCTACTCTTTTGAGAAAGAGAAAAACCCAGGATGTAAACGTTAATACAGGAGATATCGGAAAATACATCGTATCTGATGGTTCTCAGGATATCATAACAGATTATACTTATGAACCTTCCGGTAATGTTAAAACCGTAACTTATCCGCCTGATGAATCACAAAATAGATATTCTATATCCTACGAATATGATGCTGAAACTGGTAAGTATGTAATAAGGACAACAGATGCTTTTGGATATATTTCCTTTGGTCAGTATAATCTTTATTTGGATGTATTAACAAAAAGCACAGATATTACAGGAAATGTAATACAATATGGATATGATGACTATGGAAGACCAATATCCATCATTGAGCCTTATAGTCCTGCAAATGTTTCTACGATAACTCATTCCTATTATTTTGATCATTATGGTATGCCAAGTTCGGATCAGAATATTAAAATATTCCGTGCCAGAACCTCTCATTATGATGCAGACCATCCGAATAATCTTATCAATACGGATTCCTATTCAGATTTCATGGGTAGAGTAATACAGGTGAAGAAAGATATTGATATTAATGGCATAGAACGCAGATCCGTTTCAGGAAGACCAATATTTGATGTATTCGGAAGACAGCTATATCAATATCAGCCTCAGGAAGGTGACATTCAGGATAATAATCTGAATCTGAATCTCAGTCAGTTTATGTTGTCCAATACGTACGACCACTCTGATAGGATTACGAATATTAAATATGAAGACGGTGTTGAAAAATCAATTGGCTACGAAATAGAGGGGAATCTGTTTAAAAGTATTGAAGAATTGGATGTGACCAGGACAGAAACTTTCACCAATTCAGAAGGACAGGTTGTAGAGAAAATAAATTACCTGAGTAGCAACCCGCTGTCTACAAAATTTGAATACAATACAATAGGTGAACTGCTTAACGTAACTGATCCGCAAGGTATAAAGACAACTTATAAGTATAACCTTGCCGGAAGAAGAACAGAAATGGTACATCCTGATAAAGGACTTACTACTTATGTATATGATGCTGCGGGACATCTTACCTGGTTTGGAACCCCAAATTTGGCAAATGATCCCACTATACAAACCCATCAGATTCATTATAAATATGATAAGAACAGACTGACAGATATTATACTTCCTGATCTTCCGAGCGGAGTTACTAATCCTAATAACGTTCATTATGATTATATGCCTGCCAATTCAGGAAATAATTCCGGAAGGATTACAACGAAAACAGACGGCACAGGATATACTACTTACAATTATGGTAAGCTGGGTGAAGTAATATCGGAAACCCGCAGAATATTCGGTTACAATATTCCGACTATGGAATTCAAAACGGATTATGTCTACGACAGCTGGAACCGTCTTAAAAAACTGACATATCCGGATGGAGAGCAGCTTACTTACAATTATGACCTGGGAGGAAATCTTAAAACGGTAAGCAACGGAAGTTATAATTATATTCAGAATATCAAATATGACCTTTATGAGCAGAGAACAGCAGCCAACTATGGAAATGGAACAAGAACAAATTATTCATATATTGCTACCAACAGAAGGTTAAATCACTTTGGATTATGGAGCAATTCCGATGCGTTCTTATCCAACAGCTATGAGTATGATAAGAGAGGAAATATTATCCGTCTTGCCAATGACGTAGGAGTAACTCCGAACCAGATGGGAGGAACGTATGCTTTCAAATACGGATATGATACCTTAAACAGATTGATTGGTACGGAAAGTGATATGGGGCTTAATGATAAAGGAGGAACTCCTACAACACCCAATACTTCTCCATATGCGCAAAGTAATTCACATTTTGAGCTTAGAAAGGTAACATATAACGAAAGTGGAGGAATTGTATTGAAGGAGCAGGTGCATCAGATCGACCAGCAGCCGAACCCATTGAATACGTATTCTAATAACTACAAGTATATTCCGGAAACTCATAAAGTGAAGACAATTATTGACGGTAATATCAATGGTACGCAGCAACTTTTCGAATATGATGATAATGGGAATACCATTAAACATGTTGATGAATTTGGTGCCAAGCAGATGTTCTGGGATGAACAGGACCGTTTGAAAGCATTCTATAGTGACGACTCCGGAGTATACCAGTATTATGCATACGACGACAAAGGAGAAAGAACGATAAAATACAACCTTCATGGAAGCTCTCAGCTGTATCAGAACGGTGAGTTGGTAGATCCGGGTAGCTTAAGCTTAACTGATTACACTTTGTATCCTAATCCATATGTAACGGTATCCTTAAACGGACAGTATACCAAACATTATTTTGAAGGATCAACCCGATTTGCCAGCAGGGTGATGGATGGAGGCAATATTTTTATTCCATTAAATCTCAGAACATCTGATCAGGGAACCACAATGAGAGAACCTGACCCTTCTGTTGACTTCAAAACATACCTTGAAAAAGCAGGAGTAGGTGATATTTCCTTGGCAGAGCTGAATACTTTAAACGGACCAACAAGCCAGTTAGGATTGTACTATTTGCATAATGACCATTTAGGAACGGCAACATTTGTTACCAATTCCAGTGCTCAGAGTACGCAGTTTTTCTTAAATTTACCATTCGGGGAAACAATGCTGGAGCAGCAAACAGGAGTATATGATAACCCATATAAGTTCAATGCAAAAGAGCTTGACAGAGAAACAGGGCTGTATTATTATGGAGCAAGATATTATAACCCGAGAGCAAGTATTTGGTATGGCGTGGATCCATTAGCGATTTACAATCCAGTAATGGAGATTCAGTTTTATGGTGATGGAGAGCATAATGGGGGAATATTTTATTGGGGTAATCTGAATCCTTATATCTATACCTATCAGAATCCGATTAAGTATGTTGATCCTAATGGGAAGCAGGTAGATATTGTTAAAAAGTATGAGGGAAGAGCTCATAATTTTAAATCTTTTGAAACAAATAGTTTTAGGATTAATCCAAATACACAAACTTGGTATTTTGATCATACTGCTAATACTAGAAATAAGACGGCTAAATTTATTGGAGGAATATTTGGGATTCAAGCAGATCCACAAAATACTGTAATGGCAGGACCTGTTCTTGATTTGGTAAAAAATACAAGTTCTGTAAAACAAGCCCAAGTTGAATTAGCAAAATTATTAGGTAAAGATGGAAAAATTGAGAATGGAGAAACCCAAGGTTACTTTTATGATATTGGAAAGATTGGAGGTCAAGAATTTTGGAAAATAGCTATGAATTCTTTAGGAGACTTTATTTCGGGTAAATTTTATGAGGATAATACTTTCTTTAAAGAAAAGAATGTATTAGGAAGCTTTTGGTCAACAGCAAGAGTAAGTGATGATGGGAAAAATGTCATTATGAGTGTCTTTGACACTAAAACATTAGGATCAGCAACAGATGGCTTATTAAAAAGGGATAAGAGTAGCAGTAGCAGCAAGTTTCATTTATATATGTGGACCGTACCAACAAAAGACTTTTTTATTCAATCCTATAAAAATTCAAAAATTAAATAATTGTAAAATGAAATTTAAAATATTTATAGTTATATCAATATTATTAGTAGGAGTTTTTTTCGTAAAAGTTTTTCTTTCAGACTTCTTTATAAGCAAAAATGAAGTTCATATTATGGATAAATATTATGTATTAGAAATTAATGGAGAATATAATTTAATGCATAAAGAGGAACATGGTTATAGTTTAACAATCCCGAGTGTTTTAAATGTATATATAAAGTCAGGTGAAATTATTGCTACATCAACTTTAGAAGGAAATAAATTTATAAACAATAATTATAAAAATCAATATTCAGCATATAAAGGCGTTTATTATTATCACGTAAAGAGATACAAGATACAAGAGATTAATAAGGAACAGTTTTTCAAGCAAAAAAAAATGTATAGTTCTGTATGGCAATTAAAATAAATTATAACATATAACATATAACATTTAAAAATTAAGATTACTTAAAATTTCCCGCTCCGCAAAGTCTCCCGACTTTGAGGCAAAAAAATCAAATAACTCAATTCAATAGTAAAAAACCTCGCAAAACGCGAGGTTTTTTAATTAAAAAGCTCCACTAATCCCTATATTTGCCTTATGAAACGATTAATGCTGCTGTACCTACTTTTCCCTGTATTTCTATTCTCACAGACTACCGGAAAAGTGATTAAAATTTCAGACGGAGATACCATTACTTTACTGTTAAAAGGCAACCAGCAAAAAAAACTGAGGTTGGCTGAAGTCGATTGTCCGGAAAGTGGGCAGGCGTTCGGTAAAAATGCAAAACAGTTTACTTCTGCTCAGGTATTCGGGAAAACAGTAAGCTTTGTTGAAACCACTACAGACCGTTATGGAAGATCCATTGCGAAAGTGTATTATGACGATGGGAAATACCTTTCCAGAGAGCTTATCAAAGCAGGATTGGGATGGTGGTATTTTTCCTATTCCAAAGATACCACTTTGGGAAAACTGCAGGAAGCTGCACAGCAGAAAAAAATAGGACTTTGGCAGGATATTAATGCGGTTGCTCCGTGGGACTACCGTAAAATGAAACGTGAGCTTAGGAATACTAAGAAAATCGAAGCGGCTAAGAACGGAGCAAAAATAAAAGGAGTTGCATAAATATTCTAAAGGATAGAAGAAAAAACAAAAACTGTCTCAAAAAAATGAGACAGTTTCTTTAAACAAAAAGTATTACAATCCTGATTGGATAATTGTATTTGATCTAATTCCTGTTTTTTACCAGAATCCATCCGGTGTAGGAAACCATTTTCTGGGTATCCGGATCCGTCCACTTTATTTCATACCAATAGGTGCCGCTGTTTACCGGAGTACCTCCGATAGTGCCATCCCATTTGAAATTATTGTTTTTATCCGAAGAATGGATAAGCTGTCCGTACCGGTTGAATATACCAAACTTTAAATCTCTCAGAAATGCAAGCTCCGTATAATCCAGTGTGTCATTGATACCATCACTGTTGGGAGTAATGGCATTGATAAGATTTGGAACCAGAATCTGTACTTCTACAGGGTGGCAGTTGCTGGAGTCTTTCATAAAAAAAATATTTTTACCTCTTGGAAGGCCTGTAAAAACATTAGAATCCTGCCATATCATTCCATCCCTTGAATATTGGTAAGGAGGTGTACCGCCTTCTACAGTAAGTGTAACTGTATTTCCTGTAGTTTCCACCTTCTTGATTTTTGGAACCGGAACAGACATCACCTTTACAAATTGCTTTGTTTCACATCCGTTGGAAGTCAGGATCACCCAATAATTACCTGTTGAAGCAATAATAGAAGGAGTGATTGCTCCTGTGCTCCATAAGTAAGAGGTATAACCTGGTCCGGCATCTAATGTAACCCGGGCATCCGGGCATATGTACTGGTCTGTCAAAAGCGGTGAAGGTTTAGGTGGTGTTACTGTTAAAGTGACCTGAGCAAAATCAAAACAGCCGTTAGCATTGATTACTTTTACAAATACTATGGTATTGGGAGAAGTATAAGCATTCGGAGTTGTTATTTCATTGGTTCCGTTGATTGCATCATTCAATGTTGGATAATACTTTTTGGTCACAGGATTGGTCGTAGTGACAAGTGCTGTTGCCAGGTTAAATATTCCTGTACTAGGACTGGCCGGAATAAAACAACCTGAGAGTGCAGCATTCTGCACATTTGGTTTGGGATAAAACTGAAGTGTGATTTTTGCATTAGCTGTACAGCCTTCTACCGTTGTCACTTTTACAAAAACCGTAGCAGGGACAGCTGATGAATAAGCATTGGCTGGAATAATTTCATTGGTACCGGCATTTAAATCGGCCATTGTAGGATAATATTTCCTGACAGCATTAGCCGGTCCTCCCACAGCAGCAGTCGTGAGATCGAAAATACCTGTTCCGTTACTCTCGCAGCTCTTTACCGTAGTATCTGTTAAAATCAGGGGCTGAACGGTTACATTTACTTTTACCTGTTCACAATCTGTAAAATCGGGATCATTTCCACAGAACTTATAAGTAAAAGTATCAGTGGTAGTACCTGTATTGGCCGTGTAAGTAAGGACTCCCGTTGCAGGATTTACAGTTAAAGTTCCGTTTGCAGGAGGCGTTATGATCTGTACAGTACCCGGTACCGGAATCTGTGTAGAATTTGAGAAGGTAGGAGTGATGGTAGCAGGAGTACCGGCACTACAGACATTCATCAGTTTTACTGTATGAACAAGGCAGGTAAATACTTTGTAAGGATAGGTTGTAAGAGGCGTACAGGTGCTTTTCGTAATCGATACGGTATAGTTTCCTGCTTGTGTAGGAGTGTAGGTATTACCGTTGGCTCCCGGAATAGGAGTTCCGTTGAGGTTCCACTGATAATGATCAAAGCCGCTTTCTACTTCTAACACAATTCCCGGAACACATTCTCCCGAAGACTTGCTAATCACCGGAATAGAATTGAATCCTGCAAAATATCCTCCATACCCCAGATTTCCGCTGCCTCCAATAATACCGGCCGTAACAGCTTTGGTGGAAGTTACCGTAACATTTCCGGATATATTGGGAATAGAGTAAGAAACCCAGTCTGAAGTTCCGGTTACCGGAAAAGGTCCCTGTGCCGCTGCAGGTGTTACCCCGTTTACTGCCACTCCGGCGCCTGCCTGCGTCAGGATATTGAGCTTTACAGAAAGTGGCGTGTTGAATGTCGTATAGTAGGGCATTTCTCCAATTTTTCCAATTTCATCAATAACAGTGGGAAGAAAACAGTTCAAAGGAGGAATGTAATTAAAACCTTCTGTGGCATCATTATCTGCAATGCCTGAAAGGAGCTGATAAACATACACATTTTTTGATGCTTTGATATACATATTGAGATGGGATGGCCCGTTAACGATATAATTCATTGCACTGACACGGTAATATTGTCCTTCGTTCAGAGTGGCAACCGGAGTAGGGTTGTTGTTCAGTCTGATTTCCGTATTATTTTCAGTAGCAACAATGATGGCGCCCTCGATTTCAGGAAGAAGGTTACCCATTCCTTTAATAAGAACAAACTCCTGACCAAGGCGTTCTACAGGAACAGACTGATCCATCACAATGTCTTCACCGTTATAAGGAGGAGCCAGCCCAAACTGACCGTGGTAATTTCCGTTGGTTACTGATATCGGTTTCGTAGATTCTATTTTAGCTCCGATAAAACCATCTTTATTTCCGGGTTTATTGGCATAGCCTGCAAAAATATAAGACTGTCCTTTATTCAGAGTAATTGTAATACTGGGATGGGTAAGCCCGTTGAAATTATTATAAAACCAGGTAGTCATGGCATATCCGGAAACTTTAACCTGGGTATTGTCCTCTGTTGCCAGAATACCACAAGTGAAGTTCTGACTGATCTGATTGTTCATCAATGGTGAATACACTGCATAAAACTTCGTTCCGATTCCAGCTTTTCCCTTTGATGTTAAGATTTCCCCGTGATTGATTTCCGAAAATCTGTAAGTAGCAAAGAAAGGTAAATCACCGTGAAGATAGAGGCCTCTTGTTTTTACACTCATGGCATCCGTTGTATTCTGGCCTGTCATCAGATTCCAGGGTATATCAAAGGTCTGTGGATTTCCTTTGCTGATAGTAACCGTTCCAATAACGGTGTTATTATTGTAAATGGTAACGGGAAAAGGAGTTATATTATCTGTGGAAAGATAAAGTGTCTGTTTCGGCGACCCGTTGGAAGAACTTACAACCATGGGAGCAAACCAGTGGTCTGTATCCCGCTGTGCATAAGCAATTGAAGATAAGAATAGCAGTATAAAAATAAATATGATCCTTTTCATAAATTGTAGGGAAGATTAAATTAAATTGAACTTGACGGTGGCTGTAAGCCTATGAATTAATCTTTATTTTTCAACAAGATCCATCCGGTGTATTTAATGCTGGTATCCTGCAGAGCTGGTTCTTTCCAGGTGATGACGTACCAGTAAGTTCCGGTAAACAGTTTTTTATTACTGAACATACCGTCCCATGTGTAATTGTTAAAGCGTGTCCCGGTAAAAACATTGTTTCCGTATCTGTCGTACACCATAAAAGACAGGTCTTTTTTATAAGCAAAATCTGCATACGAAATTGTATCATTAATATTATCACCATTAGGCGTAATAGCGCTGATCAGATTAATAACTGTTAATTCTACTTTTAAAGGGTCACAGTTATAAGAATCTTTTACATAAAATTTGTTCTGTCCGTTCGGGAGGTTAATGAAAATATTAGAGCTTTGCCAGCTGACACCATCAAGAGAGTATAGATAAGGAGGCTGTCCGCCGGTTACGGTAAGAGTAGCTTTATTGTTTTCAATATCAATATTTTTGATAACAGGTTTGGGAGCGGCCTTTATCGTAATATTCTGTTTGGTAAAGCAATGATCATGTTCCAGGATCACCCAGTAATTTCCCACTCCTGCATTGGAGATTGATGAGGTAGTAGCGCCTGTGCTCCATTCATATGACTGATATCCCGTTCCTGCATCCAGTGTAGTTGTAGAATTAAAACAGATAAACTGATCTTTAAGCAGAGGAGAAGGATGAGGCAGGGTAACGGTAAGAGTTACTGTTGCAATAGTATAACAACCTGTAGCATTAATTACTTTAATGTATACCGTTCCGCCGGAGGAAATGTAAACACTGGGATTCAGGATAGCATTGATACCTGCTCCAGCATCCTGTAGTGTTTTATAATATTCTTTTGTAATACCTGTTTCGCTGGTAACAGATGCCTGGGTGAGATCAAAGCTTCCTTTATTCGGAGCGGAAGCAATATAACATGACGTTAAAGATATATTCCGAACCTGCGGGGAAGGACTAAACAGGAGACTGATCTTTGCCTGGGCAGAACATCCTTCAGGAGTTGAAACTTTTACATAAATATCTTTAGGAATAGCAGATACATAAACATTAGCCTGTATAATTTCATTGGTTCCGGCCGTCAGATCTGCTAAGGTTGGGTAATACTTTTTTATACTTCCCGACGGACCTCCCACATTGGCGGAAGTAAGATCAAAAATTCCTGTTCCGTTATTATTGCAGGCCTTGATTGTAGTATTGACAACATTCACTGATTGTACGGTAATTTTTACCTTTACTTCTTCACAATCTGTAAATTCGGGAACATTACCACAGAATTTATAAGTGAATGTATCGACTACAGCCCCTGTATTGGCTGTATATGTAAGCAATCCTGTTGTAGGGTTTACATTGAGTGTACCATTGGCTGGCGGAGTAATGATCTGTACAGTACCCGGAACCGGAGTTTGGGAAGAATTGGTAAAAGCCGGGGTTATAGCCAAAGGGGTACCTGTCGAGCATACTGTCAGCGCTTTTGTTGTCTGTATCAGACAGGAAAATGCTTTATAAACAGGAGTTGTTGCAGGCGGGCAGCTTCCTCCCACTGATACAGTCACTGTATAATTTCCCGGTTGGGTAGGCGTGTAAGTATTGCTGTTTGCTCCCGGAATAGCTGCTCCATTAAAATTCCACTGATAGGAAGAATAACTGTCATCTACCTCCAGGGTCATACCGGGAATACAGGTTCCGTTTTTCCTGGCAATGACAGGTATGGAAGAGAATCCGGCGAAATAACCACCGTAGCCTACATTTCCTTCTCCGGCAGCAATTCCTGCTGTAACTGCTTGGGTAGACTGAACGGTAATATTACCGGTAACATTAGAGACAGAATAAGATACCCAATTTGCATTTCCGGTGACTGGAAACGGACCCTGTGTAGAGGTTAATGGTGTTCCGTTAACTGTTACCGTTGCCCCGGACCCGGTTATAATATTAAGCTTAACGGAAGGCGTAATAGTTGTGTAGTAAGGTAATATATTGATCATCCCTATTTCATCAATTTTCTTAGGAAGAAAACAGCTGAGAGGAGGTATATAATTGGCTCCAATAGTAATCTCAACAAATGAAGTTGAAGTTCCGGCCATAAGCTGGTAAACATAAACTCTTTTAGTTGTCCGGATCCGCATATTGTAATGTCCGCTGCTGTTCTGATTACTGTAAGAAGAAGAGTTGATGTGGTAGAATTGCCCCTCATTAAGGGTGGCTATAGGGTTTACATCATCATTAAGATAGACCTGTGTATTATTTTCTGTTGCCGTTACGATAGCACCTTCTACATTAGAAGCAATCGGAGCCATTCCTTTAACGAGAACAAACTCATCTCCCAAGCGTTCAACAGGAATTGATTGATCCATTAAAATATCACCGCCATTGTTAGAATTAGTAATCTGGCCATTGAAGTTTCCGTTTGTGACACTTATGGGTTTATTAGACTCAATTTTAGCTCCAATAAAACCGCTTTGGTTTCCTGCCTGGTTTCCTGTACCTTCTATAATATACGACTGCCCTTTTTGTAAGGTAAAAGTCATTGAAGGCGTGTTGGTACCAGTAGTCCCATTGGAGAATTGAACGGAAGCTCCATAATTAGATACTGTTACCATTGTATTGTCTTCAGTAGCAAGTACTCCACAGGTGAAATTGTTATTGGAAGAAGCTGTAGCAATAGGCCCATAAGCAACATAAAATTTGTTTCCAATACCAGCTTTTCCTTTGGACGTAAGGATTTCTCCATGATTTTTTGTGGAAAACCTGAAAGTACAGAAAAAAGGTTTGTCTCCTTTGAGATAAAGACCTCGTCCGGTTACTTTAAAAGCCTCCGATTGTAATCCTGTAATCATATGATCCACAGGAATGTCAAAAGATTGAGGATTACCTTTACTGATAGTTACAGTTCCGATGACGGTATTATTGTTATAGATTGTAACAGGAAAAGGAGTCATGGAATCTGTAGATAAAAATAAAGCCTGCTTATTGGAATCATTAAGTCTGGACATCATAGGAGCAAACCAATGTTCAGTATCTCTTTGGGAAAAAAGAGTATTGGTGGCAGACAGAAAAAGAGATACCGTAAGCAACAGCCTTCTGATCAGTATGAACCATTGCTTTATTATAGTAAAATCCGGAGTATAAACAAAGTAAAAGTCTTTCATTGAATAAGTTTATGGGGAAAAAAACTGCCATAAAAGCGACAGATCAATTTCAGCCGCTTTTAATGGCAGAGACAACATTTATTTCTTTATAACTTTTACGGTATGAGAAGTACCGTCTTTCATTTCCATTCTTGCTACATATACTCCTGATGCCAGATCCTTTAATGAAATGGTATTTTCAAAATTTCTGATCTCAGTGATGAATTGCCCGGAAGTACTGTAGATTCTGACTGACTTTAGATTTTTGCTTTCAGTAAAAGTAATTACATCAGTGAAAGGATTAGGATAGATGCCGGTTTTTGTTTGGGTTGTATTCTCATGTACATTCATAGTCTGGCTAGGAGCCCATGAAATATTATCCCAGTAATATTGTGCATTCCCTGAAAGAGCATACGTATTGCGTATGGCCAGTCTTGCTCCTGCAGGAACGGTATTGGGAATCGTAACAGTGTAATCACTGCTTCCTGTAGCTGGAGTGTAGGATGTATTTGTGATATCCAGCTGCTGGATCAGCGTGAAACTGGCAGCGTCCACAGGATTGATCATATATCCGACTTCTAATTTTCCCGTACTGGCACTGCAATAAGCATTGAATTTTAAAGAATGAGTTCCGGCATTAATATTGGTAAACACAGGTAATATGGCAATGGATACATCTCCAGCAGAAATACTGCGTTGTAATATATGTCTTGTTCCGGAGAGAGCTCCGTTTCCATTAATGTTTACGCTAGCGATTCCTGTTACAATTCTTCCCCAGCATGGAGCATTGGTTAGCAGCCCTGTAGCATAAGAGTCAAAATTCTCGGATAAACCAGCCACAGGTGCGCAGAGAGTCAGGATAGAAGCAATATTACTCCATCCACTCTGATCGGAGGTGCTGCATCTTGATCTCACCCAGACATAATATGTTGTTGCAGAGTTTAATCCCTGGATAGTATAAGGATTTGCTGTTACCCCTGTTATACTAGGCGCAGTAGATGAGGTTGGAGCAATGTTGTTTGTACTGTAGTAGATATCATATCCCATTGTTGGGGCAGGAGATGGTGCTGCCCATGTAATATTCGCTGTTGCACTGGTTGCATTGGATAATACAATATTTGTCGGAGTGAAACACGTTGGTTTAGGTTCCCAGTATACATTATCCCAGTAAATATTCACAAAAGGAACTCCTCCGTGTCTTATGGCAAGTCTTGCATTGGCAGGAACGGTATTGGGCACTACAACACTGTATTCATAACCGTCATAAGCTGTATTGCTGATATTCACGGATTGAATATTCACAAAAGAAGAAGCATCAGTATCACCGGTAACATAGCCAATGTCTAATACTCCGGCTGTACCGCTTACTTTGGCTTTAAATCTCAACCAATGTGTCCCTGCATTTACATTGCTGAACATTGGAAGTACGGCGATGGTTGTATTGGCGGCCCCATTAGCACTTTGATACATGGCTTTACTGTTATTCACACCACTACCGGAAGCAATAGTCTGATATCCTGTTCCCAAAATAATTCTGTCCCAGCAGTCAGCGTTACTAGGCCCGTTTGCAGCATTTTCGAAATCTTCAAACATTGAAGTTTTAGCATCGCACTTGGTTTTAAATATCCCCCTTAAAGACCATGCACTTTTAGATGTACCGCAAACTGATCTCACATAAAAATAGTAAGTCGTAAAAGGCAAAAGTCCGCTGATTGGTGCTGAGATTGTATTACTGGTTCCCGATATCGGAGTAGAGGCATCCGGAATAGTAGTGGAAGAAGTATAATAATATTCATAGCTTCCTGGTGCTGTAGTTGGGGCAGTCCAGGAAATAATAGCAGAATTGTTGGTAATACCGGAAGAAGTAAGAGTTGTTGGAACAAAACAGGCCGGAGAAGTATCTATCTTCAAACTGAAATCTACAAAATTACCATAATTGTTAGGTCCGCACGGATTTACCGGATTGGGAAATGAAGTTCCGCTCTGTACCCTGATTCTATATATTCCCGATGCCTGAGAAGGCGGAATAAAAAACTGATCATCAACAACCGAATAACTTGATGGGCCTAGTGGATTCTCATAAAAATCATCAAAATCCCCGTCACTATTCCAGTCGATCCAGATATAGGATTTTACTCCTGATCCGGCAAAATCCAGATGAACGTTCACTGTTCCTCCAGGATAGGAAGTTACGATCTGACTGGAAGAATTATCTGCATAAGCTTGATATGCGGTGGCTGTATAATATAAACCTCCCTGATCAGAAAAAACAGCATTTTTTAAGTAATTGTTCTGGCTTGAAGCTCCGGCAGTAGGAATACAGTAAGTCTGTGCATTCAGTTGGTAAACTGAGAGGAAGAAAATCATCCATAATAAGTAGTGTTTTCTCATTTTATTTTTATTTTTTTTAAGATTAGATACCGCCTTTATTGTCTGCGTTTTATTTCTTTTCTATATCAATGAATACAGATGATTGATTGATGTCTTAAAAAATCATATATTAGATGATAGTGATATTCTCTTTAATTTCTTTTAATAATAATGGCTAATAGGTGTGATGGTTACATTGAAATTTGAGAATAAGTCTAATATTTTGAATCGACTTAAAGGTTTGAACAATATTAGCGTTATATTTGCCCCTCATCAAGGAATGTGCTTGCATAATTCACTGAATTTACAAGAATTTTAAAATTAAAATATTGTAAATCAGCAATATGTGATTTTGTGGTTTAAAAGGACTAATGATAGAAATATCAGTTAAGAACAGTGGGAAAATGATCCTCATGGTAAGAAAAATGCTGAAAAGTAATATGGTAATATTGTTTTTCATTTTGTGGTGCCCGGTTTTTATAAATGGGCAGCCTGCTCCTGATTTCAGTATTTTAACCGATAAAGCATTTCAGAAATTATATCAGAATCCTGAAGAGTGTATCAGCTATTCACAAAGTCTTCTGATCAGTGATAAAAATATAGAACATAAAGTCATTCTCCGGAATATTATTTCCCAGGCTTATGCCTTACAGGGAAACTATGTGCAATCAGTAAGTATTTCCAATCAGAAGGAAGAAGATGATAAAAGAGGGAATCTTTCACAATTCATCCAATTGTTTGATGATTATAATCTGGCAGATCAGTATCAGAATTTAGGATTGTATGGGCAGTCAAAAAAAATCATTGCAGGTATTTTAAAAGATCCGGATCTGTTAAAAAGCCAGAATCCAAAAGAACGTATGGTTCTCGCCAAGTTATTTCAGCTTCAGGCTATCAATGCAGGGATGGTAAGAGACTATGAGTCTGCTGTACTGAATATGGATAAGAGTGATTCTTATCTCACTGGTACAAATGAAGAAAACAGAATTATCAGATGGGAAAATAGCATTTTCAGGTCTACTTTTCTCTTACGTCAGAACAAACTGGAAGAATCAAAAAAATTGTTTTATAGTGTCATTGCGGATATTGAAAAGCATGGAAATAATGCCTTTATCTGTGCATTTGCCTATGAAAGTCTTTCCCGATACTATTTTATGAAAGGAGACTATAATACAGCCATCCAAAAGTTGGAAAAAGGATTCTCTGAAATCGAAAATCTTCCTTATAACGATCTGAAAATTATTTTTTACGAATTGTTTGCCCGCAACTATCTGGCTCTTAATAATGATGAAAAATATTACTACTACAATAAATTATATACCGATCTTAAAGCAAAGCTGGATTCTAACAAAAAAGAAGGGATTCAGTATGTTGTAAAGCTGCTTGAAACGTACCATAATAAAAATCTTGAATTTCAGAAACAAAATAAGATAAACCAGCTTCGGATAGCAGGAAGTATTATTTTAGTTCTTATCCTGATAATGACTGCTTATTTTCTGATTGAATCCGCAAGAGCCAAAGATCTTAAGAAGCAGCTTGTTTTTTTTGAAAAACTGAAATTCAAAGAAGAAATAACAGGAGGAGTAGCTGAAAGACCAATCGAAATTTTAAAAGAAAATAAAGCCCAGGAAAAAGATCTCTCTAAAATTTCAAAAGAAAAAGAAGAAGAAATTCTGCAGAAGCTCAAAGACTGGGAAAAATCTGACAGTTACCTGAACAAGAACATGTCGCTGGCGATCTTATCTGCTCAGACAGGAATAAATACCAAATATTTGTCGGAAGTGATCAATAATAACAAAGGAAAAAATTTTAACGGCTATATTAATGAGCTTAGAATTGATCACATTGCCCGGCTTCTGAAAACAGATCCTGCCTATCTGAATTATAAAGTAAGCTATCTGGCGGAATACGCAGGGTTTTCATCTCACGGAGCATTTACAAATGTGTTTAAATCGATCACGGGGATGTCTCCAAATACCTACATTCAGGAAATTATAAAAAATAAAAGCTGATGAAATTCTTTATCCATATCATTTTACTGAGTGTTTTGCTTTTCCAGACAGCTCTTTCAGGACAGGAAATTTCTGATGATTCCCTGATGAAGCTTGCCAACCGTGAGATTTATAACAATCCGGATTATGCTACCAGTATTGGAAAAAAACTGCTTAGAAAAGAAAACGGACTTGAGAAATCCATTAAAATTTATCTGATTTTGTCCACAGCGGGAATTGCCAAAAGAAACTTTGATGAATCTCTGCAATATATTCTAAAAGCAAGAGAATTGCTTCAGAAAACGAATGACCCTAAAATTCACACCAGTTTTTTGATTGCGGCTGCCGTGCAGTATCAGCAGATGGAACTCTTCAGCAAAAGTCTTGAAACACTGGATGAAGCTGATGAATATCTCACAAAACTTCCGGAAGATTCTTATCTGAGACATTTTGAAACGGCGAGAAGTTATGCATTAAGAGGAATGATTTATAAAAGTCAGTCGAATCCGGAAATAGCTCTTCAGGAATTTTTAATTGCCATCAGAAATTTTGAAAAAGTAAAAGAGCAGGAGAAAACATATTTTAACCAAAGCATCATTTATTACAATATAGGGAACTGTTATCTCAATCTGAACCAGCCCGACAATGCCGGAACAGCTTTTATGAAATCTATGAATCTGGCAAGGTTAATCAAAGCAAAAAGCCTGGAGGCATTTGCTTTAAAGGGCCTTGCGGAGATGAATAAACAAAAACATCAGAATCAGGAAGCTCTTACACTGCTGATAAAAGCTGAAGAACTGGGTAGGGAAGCGGGAGACCTGACTCTTAATGAAGGAATTTATATGGAAATGGCGGATAATTATCTGGCAATGGGAAACCCGGACCTTTATCAGGTGTACAGCAAGAAATATTTTGAAACGAAATTCAAAAGAGAGCAGAGTGAATTAAGCTCTATCAATCACGCTATTGATGTTCATAATATGGAGACTCTGAAAAAAAGTGAAAAGCTAGCCTCCCGATATGATTATTTTATGGCTGGGATGATGATTCTTGGATTTTTTATACTAAGTATCTTTTCCTATTTTGTTATGAAAATCAGAAAGCAGAATAGGAAATATCAGGATGAAATTAAACAGCTTATCAGGGATTAAACAGAAATTATCCGGCTTTCTGTGAAATAGGCTTTAGCCCAAACTTAATTATCAAAAGTTCAAGATTTTCGTTGAAAATAAATCGTACAGATCAATTTGTATGAAGGTAATAAAAACAAAAAACCTCACAATAAAAATTGTGAGGTTTTTTGTGAGCGCGAAAGGATTCGAACCTTTGACCGTCTGCTTAGAAGGCAGATGCTCTATCCAGCTGAGCTACGCACCCTTAGAAGTTGATTCCCGCTTAGTAATAAGCACATTAAAAAGTCGGGGCGGCAGGATTCGAACCTGCGACCTCCTGGTCCCAAACCAGGCGCGATGACCGGACTACGCTACGCCCCGAATATATAGAAGAGCGGAGGGTAAGGGATTCGAACCCTTGCGACACTTTCGCGTCGACAGTTTAGCAAACTGCTCCGTTAACCACTCCGGCAACCCTCCTTTTTGTTTATTTTTTAATGATCGTTGTTCCGTTATTGCGAGTGCAAATATAGAACAGATTTCTTTATTTACCAAATAAAATTCAAGAAAATTTTGTGTATTTTTGAACTAATAAATCATCCAAAAACCAAACTGATGCGTAAAACATTATATATCATCGGATTAAGCACATTTGTTTTTTCATGTACTTCTCAGCAAAATGTGAAAAAAAATACTTACAAACCGAAAACCCCAATAACACAGGCGAAACCAGCGGTTCAGACAAAACCTCCGGTTGCTCCAAAACCCAAAGTTGTATCTGATCATGGAGTAGAATTTTTTACGACCAATATAGCAGATCCAACCAAAAATGATAATACGGCGAGTTATGGTTCTATTGTATCTGCAAAACCGGGCGGATATAAAGTGGTAAAAACTTATTTTCCTGCAGTCGCCCAGAATTTCAGACAGCGTTATCTGATATTACATTATACGGCTCTTGCAGATGATAAATCGATCAGTGTTCTTACCCAACAGGCAGTAAGTGCCCATTATCTGGTAAATAATACAGGAGATAACGAGATCTACCAATTGGTAGATGAAAATAAAAGAGCATACCATGCAGGGATAAGTGCATGGAGAAATGACAAAAATCTTAATGATAATTCTATCGGTATTGAAATTGTAAATACAGGATATACTACAGATAGTACCGGTAAAAGAACTTTTGCCCCTTTTAGTGATGAGCAGGTGAAAAAAGTGGCTGCTCTGGTTAAAGATATTATAACAAGATATCAGATCCAGCCAACAAACGTATTGGGGCATTCAGATATTGCTCCTACAAGAAAACAGGATCCGGGACCGATGTTCCCATGGAAAAAGCTCTATGACGAATATCAGGTTGGAATGTGGTATGATGAAGCTGCTAAACAGACTTATCTTGAACCTGCACAAGCCGACCTGGCAGCAAGATATAATGAGTCCAGCTTTATTTTCCTTATTCAGACTTCATTGCAGAAATTCGGATATGCAATTGATCCTAGCGGACAATGGGATGATGCTACCAAGAAAACAATTGAGGCATTCCAGTACCACTTCCGTCCACAGAATTATGACGGAATTATGGATGCTGAAACATGGGCAATACTCCAGGCTTTAAATCAAAAATATCCAGTAAAATAATTCAAATTAAAACGCATCGGTTAGATGCGTTTTTGCTATCTTTAAACGATCAAAAACAGTAAAATATCTGTAATGGAAAATTTCAGAAAAGAAAGTGATCTATTAGGCGAACTGAATGTGCCTTTAGATGCTTATTATGGGGTTCAGACACAAAGAGCTATCGACAATTTTAAAATCTCAGGACAGCTTTTGTCTTCGTATCCGGATTTCATAAAAGGGTTGGCTTTTGTAAAAAAAGCAGCCGCAAAAACCAATTATGAATTAGGACTTCTGGACGAAAACCTGTATTTTAAAATAGCAGAAGCGTGTGATGAAATTGTAGAAGGGAAATATCATGAGCAGTTTCCGGTAGATATGATTCAGGGGGGAGCAGGAACTTCTATCAACATGAATGCGAATGAAGTGATCGCCAACATTGTATTGGAAAAATTAGGAAAAAATAAAGGAGAATACGAATTCTGTTCGCCTAATGATCATATCAACCTTTCTCAGTCTACCAATGACGCTTATCCTACAGCTATCAAAATGGGATTGCTTCAGATGAACATTGGGCTGGTAGAAAAATTAGAAAGAATTATCACTGCTTTCCGTGCAAAAGGACAGGAATTTCAGGATGTAATCAAAATGGGACGTACACAACTTCAGGATGCAGTCCCGATGACTTTAGGGCAGGAATTTGAAGCGTATGCAGCCACTTTGGAAGAGGATATCTCCAAGCTGAATAACAATGCCAGCCTTTTTGTGGAAGTAAATATGGGAGCTACTGCCATCGGAACAGGAATAAATGCTCCGGTAGGCTATGCAGCCCTTTGTGCTAAAAACTTAGCTCAGATAACAGGATTTCCGATTGTTTCAGCACCAGACCTGGTGGAAGCTACCCCTGATACGGGATCTTATGTGATCTACTCATCAGCAATGAAACGCCTTGCTGTGAAACTGTCAAAGATCTGTAACGATTTAAGATTACTTTCATCAGGTCCAAGAGCAGGCCTTTTTGAAATTAATCTTCCGCCAATGCAGCCGGGTTCTTCTATTATGCCGGGGAAAGTAAATCCTGTAATTCCGGAAGTGGTTAATCAGGTATGTTTCAAAGTGATTGGAAACGATCTTACGGTAACCTTTGCAGCAGAAGCAGGACAGTTACAGCTGAATGTAATGGAACCGGTGCTTTCTCATGCCATCATGGAAAATATCAACTTCCTTTGCAATGCTTTGGATACACTTCGCGACAAGTGTGTGGTTGGAATTACAGCCAATAAGGAAGTCTGCCTGAATATGGTGAAACACAGCATCGGAATTGTAACGGCATTGAATCCTTACATCGGGTACAAACAGTCTACACAGATTGCAAAAGAAGCTTTGGAAACCGGGAAAAGTGTTTACAATCTTGTTCTGGAAAAAGGAATTCTCTCTCAGGAAAAGCTGGACGAAATTCTTGATCCGAAGAATATGCTGAAACCGCATAACAAATAAATTCATCAACGATAAATGATCAATGGTAATTGATGTCCTCGAAAGCTTCTCATCATTGATCATTTATTATTCATCATTTATACTATAATTCGTGAGGTTTTTAATCATAATTCCTGCCCATAACGAAGAAAACAACCTTCCATTTACTCTTGATTCTTTACAACAGCAAAGCAGCAAAGATTTTAAAGTAGTGGTAGTGAATGACGGTTCTACAGACAGAACAGCTGAGGTGATCAGGAAATATACGGAAGCTGATTCCCGTTTTGAAACCGTCAACCTTCAGAAATCTGAACATCAGCCGGGATCAAAAGTGGTTCACGCTTTCAAAAACGGACTTCAGACCCAGGCTATGGATGAATTTGATATTATCTGTAAATTTGATGCCGATATCATTCTTCCGGAAAATTATCTGTCAGTAGTAGAAACAGCTTTTGCCACGCATCCGGAATTTGGATTGGTAGGAGGCCTTTTGTACATTGAAAAAGACGGAAACTGGGTATATGAGGGAAATTCCAATAAACATCATGTAAGAGGTCCTATGAAGGCCTACCGTAAAGAATGTTTTATTCAGATGGGCGGCATAAGGGAAACACTGGGCTGGGATAATATTGATTCCATTTTACTGGATAATCTTGGGTGGAAAGAAGTTGTTCTTCCGGAGCTGCATGTAAAGTTGATTAAAGTAAAAGGAGCCGATTATACCATACGCCCTGCGGATTATTACGGAAGATATTTTTATTTCTTAGGGCTGAACAGGTTTCTGGCATACATCGCCTCCTCAAAAGAAGCTGTGAAAAGTAAGTCTGCTTCATTTTTCTTCGATATTATCAGGTCTTATGAAAGCTGCAGATCAAAAAAATTAGAATTGAAAATTACAAAAGAAGAACAAAAAGCCGTTAATAATCAGCGTATGAAAATGTTGAAAAAGAAATGGCTGAAGATGTAAAAGATAGATTATTTTATACATTGCAAATGTTCATCAGTAGAAACGGGCTTTAGCCCGTTTAATTAAAAAAATAAAAATCCATTGGCTTTAGCCAAACTTAAGATATAACTCCCGTTAACCCGTGAAAAAAATAGCGTACATAGAAATAGACACTCATGCAGAAATTGCTCAGGCTTTCATGGATATTATGGAAGGTTCTGAGGATTTTGCCGTAGACTATTATTTTTCAAAAAGAATAAAAGATCAGATCAACCATCGTGACGAAGCTGTTTTCTTATCAGACAGTTCCATGATTCTGGATCAGTTAAAAGGGAAAGGATATGACCTCGTGGTAATAGGAACTGTTCATCGTTATTTTAATACATTTTTTGCAGTGACAAAAAAGTACAATACAGCAGTTATTACCCATAATCTTAATTTCATAAAATCTTCAAAGCTGGACCTGATAAAAAGCGTTTTCAAAGGAGATGTTATTTTCAGGTTAAAATTGTGGCTGAAAGAAGGGTTGCTGTACAAGACCAAAGTGTATCAGACATCCCGGTCTCTTTTTGTACTGGATGAAGCATTGATTTCGGATCAATATCAGTATCTGCCGCTGTTTTATACCAGAGATTTTGACAGGACAAAAAATGAAAATCTTATGGTCGTAATTCCAGGCGGTGTTTCACAAAAGAGAAGAGATTACGCCTATATTTTTAAAACTATTCAGAATCTCCATACAGACAGGATTTGCCAGTTTGTTTTCCTTGGAAAAGCAGGCGGACACGAGTTAAAACAACTTGAAAATTTGTTCGGAAAATTACCCGAAAACATTAAAATTACCTATTTTTCAGAAAGGGTGTCCCCCAGGGATTTTGAAAAATGGATGCAGAAAGCAGACGTTTTGTGGTGTCCGATTCAGCAGGATACAGAATTCTTCAGCATGAAAGAAACCTATGGACTGACTAAAATGACAGGAAACCTGGGCGATGCCATAGCCTATGGGAAACTGGCTGTTTTTCCAGGAAATTATCCCTCAAAATTAGACTTTATTATTGCTGAAAAAGAAAATGTTCTTGAACAATTAAACACTGTTTCGGAAACTCCATTTGATTTTTATAAAACTTATGGTAGGAAAGAAGTTCAGAAGAGACTGGAACAATTTCTAACATCTTTAATCTAAAAAAAGTCTGAATTGTTCTCTTATTTTATCTTAAATACACTCTTGATAAACTTCATATTCAGATAATCTTCAACCGGGAAAATCTTTGTGAAGTAATTTCCGATATAGATCAGTACCAAAACAACTGCAGGTTTGTAAACAAGATTAATCAGATTGCTGTTGAAATTAGGAAGAACAATGGCTACTGTAATGGCTAAAGTACAGATAATAGACACGAAAATCATTTCAATACTTAAAGGCGAAACTTTAAATACAATATAATTGAAAACAATTTTCACCACATTGTAAATCGTAAGTGAAATAGCTGTAGATAAAGCAATTCCGATCAGTTTCAGTGGTGTGTTTTTAATAAAATAATAATTCAGTCCGATCGTTAATCCGGCCAGTAAAAGCATGACCAGAATATTGAATCTGTAATATTTTGAGAGTGAAATAATATTTCCATTAAATCCCGTTGCAAGGTCAATCAATACGGCAGAGCCCCAGATCCATACTACCGGCTCGTACTCTCTGAGCATGGTTCCGTTCTTTGGCATGAACTGCGTCAGATAAGGGAATCCAACCATAATACACGAGAACAACACAGCACCAAGGAAATAAAGTGTTAAAGAAGTTTTCTTATGGAACCTGTCCAGTTCTACCATATCTCCGTCTGCCAGATTTTTACTGATAATCGGAGCCGAAATATTGAATAGTCCCAGTTGGGGGATAGAGATCAGAGAAATCAAAGCATAGAGAACGGAATATATCCCGTTTTCTTCCATTCCCATAAATTCTCCAATCATAAAACTGTTGATCGCCAGATAATTTCCAAACGTTCCCAGAAATCCAAAGAAACTGTAGTTCAGGAATTCCTTCCAGAAATTATTTTTTTTGAAATAATCTGTGCTGATGTCGAACTTTATTTTTTCCAGCTTATTGGTATAATAAATATACCCGAACAGCATGAGCGCAAATATTCCGAAGAAAAAAGCCAGTGCAATATTCTGAGACAAAGAAAAATAGAAGAAAAGACAGAAAGCCCCCAGATTTGCTATTTTAGGGAAAAGATTGTCAAAGATATTCGAGACGACAATTCTTTTATAATTTGAAGTGTATTTATTGAAAATAGCACAAAGTGACAAAATTAAAATTAAGGGTAAAATAATTTTTTTAATTTTCCATGCTTCTGAATGTACAAATTTCGGATAAAAATAGGGGAGGATAAAAAATACAGTAACAAAAATGAGAAAATTGATCAGGACAGTCACAAGAGATAGTGAAAGCATATTCTGGTTTTTTCCTTCTTTCTGTAAAGCGTTAAAAAATTTTACATTCGCATAAGAAATACCAAAAACAACAAAAGGAACGAGCATTTCAGCGGTTTGCATACTGTAGCGCAGCTTTCCGTAAAATTCAAAATCATTCGGAAATATGAATATTGCGGAAACGGTGCCCAGCAAAAAACCAATATAACCGATAATGGAATATTTGAAGCCTTGTCTCGCTACTACACTCATAAAGTTGTTTTAAATGTTTTTAGGTATAAAAATAATATTGTTGATGTACTGAGTTTTATTTTTTTCGTCGTTTGTATTTTGTGTAATAATATCTTCTGTAAGATCCTCCAGCGTAAAACTGTTTCTGTTCAGATATTTGGCGTCATATCCCCAGCTCATCACTTCGGATATCTCATTCCAGATAGGCGTTTCATGGTGTCTTTGTTCCATCTCAACCATAAGGGTTGGTTTGAACTGTCTGATAGTTTCTCTCGCACCGGAAAGGGTCTTTATTTCATTTCCTTCAACGTCTATTTTGATAAAATCAAGTCTGTTGAAATGTTCAAGTGCTGCCCATTCATCCAGCTTGATCACTTTTACTTTCTCTGTATAACTTTTCTCTTCTCCCTTTTCTTTGTAAGCCGTGTTTAAAGTACCGCGGGAAGCAACCGTTTTTCCGTTTATAATGGGTACTTTGAACTCAGCAATTCTGTTTTCGTCAGAAAGAGCAAGAGGAAAGATATGCATGCCCGGAAACAGTCTTTTCAATCGTGTGCAAAGCTTTTTGTTAGGCTCAAAACCATAAATATGGTCATGATTTAACGTTTTTTCCAACTGATAAAGGAAAGTTCCTACATTCGCACCAATATCAAGGATTACAGCATTTTTAGAAAGGTATTCTTTGATCCATACCAGTTCCGGTTCTACATTACGTTCCGAAAAGTTGTTTTTATTAAGATTATTTAAAGTTTTAAAATATCTTTTTTTGTAAAAATTCGGGCTTATGTATTGTAGTTTCTCTGCAATTTTTTGGTATAAAGACATTGTTGGCTTTTTGGCGAACAGCAAAGATACATAAAAATGTAAAACTTTTCTTAAAAAATGTTAATTGTAATAGCTTGATTTTCAGTACTAAATTTTAAAATTTATTTTTGTAACCCATTGAATTTTAAGATATTCTCAATTTGTCACAGAGACATCTTTATCTTTGCAACACATGTTTTGAATATCATGGCCTTTTAAGAAGACGTGCAGTCTTCTGTTGAATCTGCGATTTGTGATCAGAAATTAAAGATATTAAAGTAAAGGAGTATTCAGAAAATCATTGAAAGGTTTCATCAGCTTGAAAACGCTGCTCATATTTTTCACTGCATTTTTGTCCAGTACTTCCACATCTTTCAGAGAGTATATCACAATAAAGTTTTTAAGCTTGAGGTATTCTGCCATAGGGTCTTCCTTTTCAAAGCCTTGTGGGACTTTCTTCAGTTTATCTTCCTGATCAAGCTCCGGAAAATGTTTTTTAAAATCTTTATTATTGAGAATTTTCAGGAAATCATCTCCATACAAAGAAATTTCCTTACGGACTTCTTTCAGGACAGAAGATTCAGGCATATAGATTCCTCCGGCTAAAAAGGATTTTCCGGGTTCAAGGTGAAGATAATAACCTCCTTTCTGATTTCCTTTTCCCATTCCCAGAGAAGCTCCGAAATTGGTTTTATAAGGTGACTTATCTTTTGAAAAACGGGTATCCCTGTAAATTCTGAACAGGGCTTTTTTACTGTCTATTCTGGCAAGTTCTTCATCAAAACCGGACATCTCTCTGGTAAGCTCATCCAGAAAGGAAACCACGTTTTGCTGCGATTCTGTGTATAAGTTTTTATTTTCATTAAACCACTCGCGGTTATTGTTTTTATTTAACTTTTTTAAAAAATCAAATGTTTTGGAAGAAATACTTGAAGACATATTGTAATAGGTGTTTTTTTGTTATTAAGTGAGATTCAAAATCTATTCTCAATCCTGGATTTCGTACCCAGAATCCCGAATCAAAGTCTCGGATATCGGATCTCGCAACCCGAACCCCGAATCCCACAGCTCAAATGTACAAAAACTATTAATGAAGGGACAATGTTTAATAGCGATAAATAAGAATATGAAAAACAAAAATTTGCATTTTATGGCTTTATTTTTGAAAATTCATAAATAACACGGAAAAAATTAATCCAATTTAATAAAAAAAAATAATGTTTAACAACTTTTTAAATCTAGGCTTCTTTTTTTAGATTTAATTTTCCAAAAATCAAAGAAATATTACAGGATTGTGAATTTAAGTTTGCATATTTAAAAATTTATTCAAAAACAAATCAAATATTTATTGTATCTTTGCAAAAATTTTAAAATAGTTAATGAATTTATTTACGGAAACCAATTTAAGTCCTGATATCCTTAAGGCAATTGGCGAACTGGGTTACGAAAGCCCAACAGAAATCCAAAAACAGACTATCCCTTTTATTCTTTCAGATATTCGCGACTTGATCGCACTTGCGCAGACAGGGACAGGCAAAACAGCAGCGTTTTCGCTTCCGATTTTGGATATGATTGACGATACGAGTCGCAAAATCCAATTATTGGTGCTTTGTCCGACACGGGAATTATGTCTTCAGATTTCGAAGGACATAAAGAATTACTCTAAGTATATGAAAGACATCAAGACAACTGCGGTTTATGGTGGAAGTAGTATTGTAGAGCAGATGAGATCTTTGAAGGATAAGCCACAGATTATCGTGGGAACTCCGGGAAGAGTAATTGATCTTATCAACAGAAAAGCATTAGATTTTTCTGCGATCCATTGGTTAGTATTAGACGAAGCTGATGAAATGCTTTCTATGGGATTCAAGGACGAATTGGAAACCATTCTAAGCGAAACCCCGGAAACGAAACAAACTTTCTTATTCTCTGCAACGATGAATAAAGAGGTGGAAAGAATTTCCAAAAATTATCTTACAAAACCACATCGTATTTCAGTAGGTTCTATCAACGAAGTGAAGAAGAACATTACTCACGAATACTATGTTGTAGGGTACCGTCAGAAAAAAGAAGCATTGAAGAGACTTATCGATGCAAATCCAAACCAGTATTCCATTATCTTCTGCAGAACGAGAATGGAAACTCAGGAGGTTGCTGATTTCTTAATGCAGAACGGATATGCCGCTGATGCTCTTCACGGTGATCTTTCTCAGGCGCAGAGAGATACGGTAATGAAGAAATTCAGATTGAAAAACATTGATATTCTTGTGGCTACAGACGTTGCCGCAAGAGGACTGGATGTAAACTCTCTTACTCACGTTATTCACTTCTCTTTACCGGATGACCCTGAAGTATTCGTTCACAGAAGCGGAAGAACAGGTAGAGCTGGAAAAGACGGTATTTCTATGGCTCTAATCAAGCCAGAAGAAAGCAGAAAACTGAAACAGATCAAATCTGCAACTAAAATTGAAATCCACGAAAGATTTATCCCTACAGGTGATGATATTATCAAAGCTCAGGTAGGAGGTGTATTTGAAAAATTATTGACAGAGCACGAAGATCTTTTCGAATTTGATGATAGCTTAATCCCGGATCTGAGCAACTTCACAAAAGAAGAACTGGTGCACCAGCTGCTACAGTTCCAGTTGAAAGATCTTGCTTTATACTACAAAGACAAGCACGACCTTGCTGAGCAGAAATTAAGCAGCAGGGATGACGATTACTCAAGAAGAGACCGTGGACGTGACAGAGACAGAGATAGAGGTCGCGACAGAGATCGCGGACGTGACAGAGACAGAGATCGTGGCGGAAAACCAAGAAGAAGAGATGAAAACATGGTAAGATTCTTCTTCAACCTTGGTAAAAAAGACCATTTGAAGAAGCTTGATGTTTTAGATATTATCAACAAAGCTACTGCTGGCGGAAAAAGCAAGAAAAGAGCGGAAATCGGTGATATCGAAATCTTAGAGAAATTCTCTTTCTTCGAAGTTGAAAAATCGTTCAAAGACAATGTATTGAGCAATATTCAATCGATGAAGTTCAAAGGAAAAGATATGAGAGCTGAAGTAGCTAACTAATCTCTTCCTATACCATACAAAACCGGCATTAATGCCGGTTTTTTTATTTGATAATCAGTAGTTAAGCGAATGTTAACAAAACTTAATGTTATATAGTTTCACGTACAATCCTTTTTTAAGAAATTTGCACACGAATTATAAATACTAAAAAATGGGAATTGGTAATATTTTCCACGCTTTTCAACCAAAAGATAAAATCTTCTTTGTACTTTTCGAAAAAGTAACTGAAAATCTAGTTGCAATGTCAGAAGAATTCAACACAGGAATCAAGGATTTCGATCTTAATGACGATTCAATGTTGAAGAAAATGAGCGACTTCGAACACAAGAACGATGAACTTACTCACGAAATTTTCGTAGAATTAGGGAAAAACTTCATTACACCTTTTGACCGTGAGGATATCCACACATTGGCAACAGGGCTTGATGATATCGCTGATTATATCTACGCATCCACAAAATATATTTTTCTTTACAAATCACCTGAGATGAAGGCCTATTCAGACTTCTCTTTATTGATCCATAAAGCATGTCTTGAAATTCAGAATGCGATGAAAAACCTTAAAGGGTTCAAAAATATGGAACAGGTGAAAGAAGCTTGTATTAAGGTGAACTCTATTGAGAATATTGCTGACGATTTGCTTTCCAACTCAATGGTAGAATTATTTGAAACTAATGATGCCATCAACATTATTAAAGTTTCATCTGTATTAAACTACCTTGAAATTGTAACAGACAAAGCAGAAGATGTTGCCAATACGATTGAGAACATCATGATTAAATACGCCTAATACATAGCAAAAAATGGAATTTCCGATTTTACTTGTAGTTATTATTGCGCTGGCCCTGATCTTCGATTATATCAATGGTTTCCATGATGCAGCCAACTCAATTGCAACTATAGTTTCTACAAAAGTTTTAACTCCATTCCAGGCTGTACTTTGGGCGGCGCTTTGGAACTTCGCAGCATTCTTTATAGCTGCTTATATTATTGGAGAATTCAAAATTGGTAATACAATTGCCAAAACAGTTAACGAGAATTTTATCACCCTTGAAGTTATATTTTCCGGTCTTGTGGCAGCTATTGCCTGGAACCTGCTTACATGGTGGTTCGGAATCCCTTCATCATCATCACATACGCTGATCGGAGGATTCCTGGGAGCAGCTCTTATGCATGCTTTCATGATGGATTATCACGATGTGGCTGCAGCCCAGCCGGATCTTGGAATGTGGGGTACTATGAAAGAAGCTTTCAATCAGGTAACACACCAGAGTGTGGTGAAATTTGATAAAGTAATTCCTATCTTCCTGTTCATTTTCATGGCTCCGATTATAGGGATGATTATTTCAATTATCATTACCCTGATCATTGTACATCTTTATAAAAGATCAAACCCGCACAAAGCAGACCAGTCTTTCAAAAGATTGCAGCTGGCTTCATCCGCTTTATTCAGCTTGGGACATGGTTTGAATGATGCACAGAAAGTAATGGGGATCATTGGTGCAGCGGTAATTTACTATCACGTTAATATGCTTCAGGATGTTCAGTATCTGAATATTCCTTCTGCAGAACGTTTTGATTATTTTGCGCAGCATTATATCTGGGTTCCTTTAGTTTCGTTCCTTGCCATCGGTTTAGGTACAATGAGCGGTGGTTGGAAGATCATCAAAACAATGGGTACCAAGATTACCAAAGTAACTTCATTAGAAGGAGTAAGTGCAGAAACTGCAGGTGCTATTACTTTATTCATCACAGACCACTTTGGTATTCCTGTATCTACAACCCATACGATTACAGGTTCTATCATCGGGGTAGGATTAACAAAAAGAATTTCAGCGGTAAGATGGGGAATCACTGTAAGCTTACTTTGGGCCTGGGTTCTTACCATTCCAATCTCTGCAATTGTTGCAGGAATTACCTATCTTGTGGTAACCTTCGTTTTCTAAAAAAACAAATCATATAATTATACAAACTTTGTCCTTTTGGGCAAAGTTTTTTGTTTTATAAAGCCTTGAAAAATCGTATTTTTGTTCAAATTATAAGATTTTATGGAATTTTTAGACAGATACCAGCAGATTGTTGCAGATGCCATCACTAAATATACTTTTAAAGATAAACCTTCGGAGCTCTACGAGCCGATGAATTATATTATTTCCCATGGCGGAAAACGTCTTCGTCCCATTATGGTGCTGATGGCATGTGAGATGTTCGGTGGAGATCTTAAACAGGCCATCAAGCCAGCGTTGGCTATCGAGTTTTTCCATAACTTCACCCTGATCCATGATGATATTATGGACGAAGCTCCTTTGAGAAGAAACAAGCCTACCATTCATACTTTACATGGTCTTAACGTAGGAATTCTTTCCGGAGACGGACTGATGCTGAAAGCGTACAAGTTCTTTGAAGATCTTGAACCTGAAATCTTCAAAGCTTGTATCAGAATATTTACCCACACAGGGCTTTTGCTTTGCGAAGGACAGCAGTATGATATCAACTTTGAAACCCAGAAAGACGTTACTTTTGATGATTATATCAGAATGATTACCTACAAAACCGGTGTGTTGAGTGCTTCTTCATTTGAAATCGGAGCTTTGATTGCAAAAGCAGATTTTAAAGATGCGAAAGCTATTTTCAATTTCGGAAAACATATCGGAATTGCCTTCCAGATTATGGATGATTATCTTGATGTATTTGGAGATCAGGCACAGTTTGGGAAAAAACACGCCGGAGATATTTATGAAAATAAAAAAACAGTTCTGTATCTGTTAGCAAGAGAACACGCTACAGACGAAGAAAGAAAAGAACTGGACTACTGGTATTCTAAAAAGACGGAAAACGTTGATAAAGTGTACGGGGTAGAAAAGATTTTCAGAAGAACAAAAGTGGATGAAAAAGCATTACGACTGATTGAAAAACACAATGAAATCGGACAAAGTTATCTTCAGAAAATTGATGTGCCGGAAGAAAAGAAAAAACCTTTTATTGAACTGGCCAATTATTTGTTGAGAAGAGAAAGTTAATATAGGCAGCAGATGATAGGTAGCAGGTAACAGTAATTTGCCCGCTACTTATTTCCTGCAACCTAATCCGTATACAATGAAATTCAGAACCGAAGTTGATATTCCCGCATCAGAAAAGAAGATTGAGATTGAAGATAAAATATTCTCAATAGGATCATGTTTTGCCTCTGAAATGACAGATCTATTGCAGGACGGACAACTTCAGACCCTTAATAATCCTTTCGGGACGATTTTTAATCCTTATTCCATCAATCATGCCATCAACAGATTACATGATTCTGCATTTTATGAAGAAGAGGAACTGATTACTTACAATGAAGAATATATCTCTCTGGATCATCATACCAGTTTTGATACCCGTTATATTCATCAGACCTTAGATAAGATTAATGGAGCTATTGAAGCGGGAAATGCCTTTCTTCAGGAAGCCGACTGGATCATCATTACTTATGGATCATCATTTATTTATGAGTTTCTGCCCAAAAATAAACTGGTAGCCAACTGTCATAAAATTCCGCAAAAGTTTTTTGAGAAAAGACTGCTGTCCCATCAGGAGCTTACCAGTTCAATTTACCAGACTATTCTGGACCTTAAAGACATTTGTAAAGAAGGAGTCCAAATCCTGTTTACCGTTTCTCCCGTAAGACATACCAAGGATGGAATGGTAGAAAATCAATTAAGCAAATCGAAACTGATTACAGCTATTCATGAATCAATTTCAATGTTTGAAGACTGTCATTATCTGCCTGTTTATGAAATTTTAATGGATGACCTGCGGGATTACCGTTTCTATAAGGAAGATATGATCCATCCCAGCACACAGGCGGTTAATTATATTTTTGAGAAATTCGGAAGATCTTATTTTTCAGAAGAAACCCAGAATTTTATCAAAGAAAACTTTAAGATTATCAAAGCTCTTGAACATAAAACCAGTGATAAGAAAGATCCAAAGTTTATAGAATTCAGAGAAAAACTGGATCAAAGAATTGAAGCCCAGCGCAAAAAGGTAAAACATAAAATATTTTAAATGCCTGATTTCACCAAGATTGATTATCTCAGAAATGGCAATGAAAGACAGAAAAAAGCTTACGAACTTCTTACAAAGCATCGCTTTTTTGAGAAATTAAAAGAGTATTCCCCTATTTTAGCAGGAACTGTTCCTATTGAAATAGATATAGCAGGAAGTGATCTGGATATTATTTTTGAGGTTGATTTAAGATTTGAAGAAGACTTTCTGGATGATTTAATGTTCAGCAGGTTCATCCCTCACGATGTTGACGTTGAATATCCCATTATCAACGGGGAAAAATGCATGACTTTGAATTTTGTGCTTGATGGTTTCCCGATCGAGATCTTTGGACAGAATAAGCCTACAATACAGCAAAACGCCTATCTTCATATGATGGCTGAATACAAAATATTACAGGAAAAAGGAGAAGAATTTAAACAGAAAATAATAGAACTTAAAAAACAGGGAATAAAAACAGAACCCGCTTTCGGATTATTGCTGGGACTTGAAAACCCTTATGAAGATCTGTTAAAATACTAAATAAAATGATTGATACACACACACATCTATACGCAGAAGAATTTGATGAAGACAGAAAAGAAGCCATTCAGAGAGCTTTAGACAAAGGAATAACAGAATTTTATCTTCCTGCTATCGATTCTGAATCGCATGAGAAAATGCTGCAGCTGGAAACAGAATATCCGGGGCAGATTTTTTCTATGATGGGATTACATCCTTGTTATGTAAAACAGGAATCCTGGGAAAAAGAACTTGAAATCGTAAAAAATTATCTTGATCAAAGACATTTTCCTGCGATAGGAGAGATCGGAATAGATCTGTACTGGGATAAAACAACACTCGATATCCAGGTGAAAGCTTTCGAACAGCAGATCGACTGGGCCATAGAAAAAGACCTTCCGATTGTGATTCATACAAGAGAAAGTTTTGACGAAACATTTGAGGTGCTGGAAAGAAAAAGACATCCTAAATTAAGAGGGATTTTCCATTGTTTTTCAGGGAATCTTGAACAGGCACAACATGCCATTGATCTTAATTTTATCTTAGGAATCGGTGGAGTAGTCACTTTTAAAAATGGAAAAATAGATCAGTTTCTGAACGAAGTTCCATTGGATAAAATTGTTCTGGAAACAGATTCTCCTTATCTCGCACCGGTTCCTCACAGAGGTAAAAGAAATGAAAGTTCTTATCTTGATCTGGTAGCCGGAAAACTGGTGAATATTTATGGAAAAGACTTTACAGAGATAGACCGTATCACAACAGAGAATGCAAAAAATCTTTTTAAGTAAAGCGGCTGGAAGCTGGAAGACAGAAGCTGGAGGTTACTGTTAGTCTTATAATTTCTGGCAGTTATTGTTATAACCTCAATAACTTCCTTCTTCCAGCTCCCAGCTTCCAGACTCTATTAAAACCTGCAATTCTTCTACCGAATTCAGCCAGGTTAAGCAATATAAGCTTTAATAATAAGATAAATAAACCCCTTTTCAACACTGAAAAGGGGTTTGTTTTTTATTTTTTTCTTGTGAAATTCTTATTCTTAGGTTTTTTAAAACCTACAGAAGCTCCCGCAGAAGGCTTTTTACGGTTATTATTAGACCTTGAATTATTACTGTTTTCTGTTTTGGGCTTTCCGCCGCCGGCAGGAACAGGTTTATTATTCGAATCCCTCTTCTGTGCCACCAGATCATCTGTATGGAACGGATGATCCTTGATCACAGGAATTTTTTTGCCGATCAGCTTTTCTGTATTCTTTAAATTCAGAAGATCAAGTCCGTCTACAAAAGAAATAGAGGTTCCTTCAGCTCCGGCTCTTCCTGTTCTTCCGATTCTGTGTACATAGGTTTCAGAAACATCAGACAGTTCAAAATTGATTACGAACTTCAATTCATCAATATCAATTCCTCTGGCTGCAATATCTGTCGCCACAAGAACCCTTGTTTTTCCGGATTTGAAATTGTTCAACGCATTTTGTCGTGCATTCTGAGATTTGTTACCGTGAATCGCTTCTGCAGAGATATTATCTTTCTGAAGTTTTCTTGAAATCTTATCCGCGCCATGCTTCGTTCTGGCAAAAACCAGTACAGAATCTGAAATATCATTTTGAAGAATGTGAGAAAGCAAATTCAGTTTGTTATCTTTTTCTACAAAATATACAGATTGTTTGATGGTATCTGCTGTAGAAGAAACCGGAGTTACCTCCACTTTCACAGGATTATTCAGGATAGAATTAGCCAGTTTCTGAATTTCAGCCGGCATTGTTGCCGAAAAGAATAAAGTCTGTCTCTTCTGAGGTAAAAGTTTAATAACTCTTTTTACATCATGTACAAATCCCATATCCAGCATTCTGTCTGCTTCATCAAGAACAAAAATTTCAAGGTTTTTCAGGCTGATGATTCCCTGAGCAATAAAGTCCAGAAGTCTTCCTGGTGTTGCTACCAGAATATCAACCCCTTTTCTCAAAGCAGCTTCCTGATTTCCTTGTTTTACGCCTCCGAAAATAACAAGTTGTTTTAACGGAAGATATTTACCGTAAGCATTAATGTTTTCCTCAATCTGAATGGCCAGTTCTCTGGTGGGGGTAAGGATTAAGGCTTTTATATGTTTATTGGGAATTTTATTTTTGGATAAATTCTGTAGGATAGGGATGGAAAAAGCGGCTGTTTTTCCTGTTCCTGTCTGCGCACAACCTAAAAAGTCTCTGCCTTCTAAAATATCAGGAATAGATCTTTCCTGGATAGGAGTCGGAGTCGTGTAGCCCTGCTCCTGGATTGCTTTTGCAATAGGTTCTATTAAGTTTAAGTCTGTAAAATTCAAATGAATTATTTTAAAATTTAAATAAAAATTCCTTCAGTCTGAAAGAATTACATTCTGCAAAGGTAGTCTAAATATTTTTAAGTATCTTTTTCCACTTTTTTATACTTATTGCCTATTGAAAAACAGAAATGGCCGCCCGAATGTGAGCCGCCATTTTTTTCTGTTAGATATCTGCAGTTTATTTAAATCTATATCCTACGCCAGCCTGAAGAAATCCCATTTTAATGGGAACTGCATTGCTTTTATTCATTTCTATAAAATTGAAATTGTATCTGGCGTCAACAAAAAACTTTTGATTAATCTTATATTCTGCACCCAGAAAAGGAAATAAATTCAAGGTTTTTAAAGATTCGTAATTGTGCGTTTCAGCCTCATCAAAAACAGTATTCATTTTTACTTTGGATGATATATTAAATCCTAAGTTCATCCCTACAGAAGCAGAAAGCTCCGGAACAATATAATATTTTACTGAAATGGGAACCTGTATCTGGTTGAATTTATAATTAAAGTTCATGTTACCCATGTTTACCACTTCGTTGCCTACCAGCTCATACCAGGGATAAGCGTCTTTACCACCCAGTTGTGTATATAATACTTCAGCCTGCAAGCCAAATTTAGAGGACAAAGGTTGCTCGGCCAGGATTCCGGCGTAGAAATAAGATTTTGAATCGAGTTGTGTGTTAAAGAATTTCATGCTGGATAAGGTATATCCTCCTTTTACTCCAAAGCTCATGGATTCGGAAGTTGTTTGTGCATTACTTATTGTTGATAAAACAAATGCCAGAGCGAAAAAAATGTTCTTCTTCATGTTTTTTTTGAATGGTTAATAGTTCTGTAAAATAATAATTCCTCCCAAAAGAAGGAATTATTGCGGTAAAGATAGTTTAAATATTTTTATAAGACTTATTTCACTTTAGTCCATTCCTGGTTTTTTCTCAGATTCTCAAAAAACTGGTACACTTCTGAGAGTTTCTCGCTTCCGCGTTTTCCATAATCTTCTACATTTTTTGAAGTTCCGTCAGCAAATTTGATTCTTAAATAGGAAGTTGGAAGATCGGTAATATTGTGTTCACCGTATTTATCATTCAAACCTTTTACATTTAATCCGTCCAGTAAAGTGATTAATTTATTGTAATCCTCTTTCTTAATGGTTCCTTTAAAAGTTCCTTCACGTGGCTTTGAAAACTCATCTTTCGAAGGTTTATCATTAAAATTAAAATGTTCTGCTTCAAAAACCGCAGTTCTGTCCGGATTGATCGTCATTTTAAAAACAGGACAGAATCCAAAACATGGAGTCGCCTCATATTCAAGGGCAGCATATTTTGAATTTACTTTTTGAGAGGTTGTACAGGATGTTAAAAATACAAATGCACAAATGGCTAGCAAATATTTCATATTTTTTTTCAATTTCAGAGGATCTCCCAATAATTGTTCCAAAAGAGAAAATTTTCTTTTGTTTTGATGTTAAATCAGTTTAATTTTATTGAACCAGTAAGATCTAATGAAAATATTAAGAACAAGGTTTCGCTTCACGCTTAAAAATAAGAATGGTTTATCTTAATTTTACTTGATCTCTTAAACCCTTCTAATAATTTAAAATAATATTGCAGAAGAAAATTCATTATAAAAAAACAGCCTTAGAGAAATCTGAGGCTGTTTTTTATGACGCAGTTTTTACAACTGATAAATCAATATTTTATCCGTGCAACTGTTTCCAGATCGCATCCTTAAGTTCCATGAGACCTTCTCCGGTAACACCTGAGAAGAACAGAGGCTGTTTGTTTTCCGGGAACTCTGCTGCAATTTCCTTTTTCAGTTCATCATCCAGAAGGTCAGATTTTGAAATGGAAATAATGAAATCTTTATCCAGAAGTTCAGGATTGTACTCCTTCAGTTCATTTTCAAGAATCTTAAACTCATTGAAATGATCTTCGGAATCAGCCGGAATTAAGAATAAAAGGATAGAGTTTCTTTCGATATGTCTCAGGAATCTGTGTCCTAAACCTTTTCCTTCTGCTGCTCCTTCAATAATACCCGGAATATCAGCCATTACAAATGATTTGTAATTTCTGTAATCAACAATTCCGAGGTTAGGAGTCAGTGTCGTAAAGGCATAATTGGCAATTTTTGGTTTTGCCGCAGAAACAGATGCTAAAAGTGTAGATTTTCCGGCATTCGGAAACCCAACCAGACCTACATCTGCCAAAATTTTAAGCTCGAAAACGATATACCCTTCTTCTCCCGGAAGACCTGGCTGTGCATATCTTGGGGTCTGATTCGTAGAAGACTTGAAGTGCTCGTTTCCTAACCCTCCTTTACCACCATGCATCAGGATGATTTCCTGTCCGTCTTCTAAAATTTCACCAATAATTTCGCCTTCTTCATTTTTGGCAATAGTTCCCACCGGAACCTCAATATAAACATCAGCTCCGTAGGCACCGGTAAGCTGGTTTTTTCCTCCGTTTTCACCACGTTCTGCTTTTACGTGACGGGTGTATCGGAGTGGAAGCAAAGTCCATTCATTGGCATTTCCTTTCATGATGATATGACCTCCACGACCTCCGTCGCCTCCGTCAGGACCACCTTTAGGAATATACTTTTCACGGCGAAGGTGGGCAGAACCAGCACCTCCGTGTCCGCTTTTACAATGGATCTTTACGTAATCTACAAAGTTAGACATATAGTTTGTGTTGCGGGCTTCAGGCTACAGGACAAAATTTCTTATCCCTGCCATATCCCGATTATTTAATTTTCTCTACCTCAGCGAAAAGTTTTTGGGAAATCTCATCAATTTCTCCAACACCATTTACCTCTACATATTTTCCCTGCTTCTTATAAAGCTCGGCAACTTCTGCTGTTTTGGTATAATATTCTTTAATTCTGTTTTCGATGATCTCTACATTGCTGTCGTCTGATCTTCCGCTGGTTTCACCTCTTTTCAGAAGTCTTTCCACCAAAATTTTGTCCTCTACCACCAATGAAAGACAGATATCAATCTCGTCATTCAGTACTTCTTTAACGATTGTTTCCAAAGCTTCTGTCTGTGCAGTTGTTCTTGGATATCCGTCAAAAATAAAACCGTTGGTATCAGTTGGTTTTTTGATCTCATCGATCAGCATATCTGTTGTTACCTGATCCGGAACCAATTCTCCCTTATCGATGTATGATTTAGCCAGTTTTCCAAGTTCAGTGTCATTTTTCATGTTGTATCTGAAAAGATCACCTGTTGAAACCTGTTTTAAATTGAATTTTTCGATCAGATTCTGAGCTTGTGTTCCTTTTCCACTTCCTGGAGGGCCGAACAGAACAATGTTTATCATAATGTTGATTCGCTTTAGGCAATTGGCATTTTGCTTCTGGCTTTAGGCTTTTGGCGGTTTGCTCTTTGCTTTCAGCTTTTTTAAGTTATTATTAAATTTATTTCTTTATATAATTTTAAGCTAAAAGCTATCAGCTAATAGCCAACAGCGTTTAATGGTTGATTTGTCCGTCTTCCAGCTGATATAAATTCGGAAGGTTTCTACCCAATTCGTCATAATCCAGTCCATATCCAAGTACAAACTTGTTAGGAATTTCCTTTCCGATATAATCCAGTTTGAAATCTTTCTTGTAAATCTCCGGTTTCAGTAGGAAACTAGCCAGTTTTACAGATTTAGGACGTTGTGTTTCTTTGAAATATTTGAAAAGACTTTCAACGGTATTTCCTGTATCTACAATATCTTCAACAAGAATAATATGACGGTCTCTTACATCTTTGGTAAGCTCCATTTTCTGATAAACGATCCCTGTAGACTCAGTTCCTACATAAGAACTCATTTGAATGAAGGCAATTTCGCATTCTCCCGGGTAATATTTTAAAAGATCTGAGAAGAACATCACCACCCCATTTAAAACCCCTATGAAAACAGGAACTTCGTCCTTGTAATCTTCATAAATTCTTAACGCTGTCTCTTTTACAATTTCCTGAATTTCGGCATCCTTTAAATAAGGAACGAAAGTTTTGTCGTGAACTTTAATGCTTTCCATAAAATTTTTAGTAGTTGGCAAAGTTACGGATTTTTGATTAAAATACTTTCCTGTTTTTGTCAGTTCGAAAGTTAAAAGGTATTGCAACAACAAAATTGAATATTACAGCGAAGTATGTTTAAATAGTAAGAATGATAAGATTTTTAATTAGATAGAATGATATAGCCTTAAAAAAAGGATTTTGAAAGGGATTAAAAGCAGGTGTTTGAAATAAGGAAGAAAAGGATAATGATAAATGTCCTGATTATTGATAAAAACAAATATTCAGAAAAATGAGTATCTTTGTTCTTTCAAAACCCAAAAAAACAGACATGTAGGATATCATTTCTTTCAGACTCAATAAAACGGTAACAACAATGTTGCTGGTGTTCAACCTTTATTAAGAAAGAAATCATGATTTTACTGCAAAATATATCCTTTGGGTTTCCGGGAGGAAATCTTCTATTTAATCATATCAATTTAACAATACAGTATCATACCAAATCTGCTCTGGTAGGGAGTAATGGAGTGGGAAAATCAACCCTGCTGAAAATAATCGCAGGAGAAATACAGCCTCTAAACGGCAATACCAATATCCAGGGTAATATCTTTTATGTACCGCAGATGTTTGGAAATTTAAATGATCTTACCATTGCAGAATGCCTGAGGATAGATCAGAAACTCCATGCTCTTCAAAAAATTACCAATGGTGAGGTGGACGAAATATATTTTGAAACGCTCAATGACGACTGGGATATTGAAGAAAGATGCCAGAATGCTTTGGAGCATTGGGGTCTCGAAAATTTTGAATTAACTCAAAAACTGGAAGACCTGAGCGGAGGACAGAAGACTAAAGTTTTTCTTGCTGGAATTCAGATCAACCAACCTGATATTATCTTATTGGATGAACCGACCAATCACCTGGACAGGGAAGGAAGAAAACTCTTGTATGATCTTATTGACAAAACAGATGCAACAGTGGTTATCGTAAGCCACGACCGTACTTTGCTCAATCTTGTGGATACCATATTTGAGTTAAGTAATCAGGGAATTGCAACTTATGGTGGAAACTATGACTTTTATGCCGAACAGAAAGAAGTGGAGGAGGAAGCATTGCAAAATGATATCCATTCCAAAGAGCGGGCTTTAAAAAAAGCAAAAGAAAAAGAACGGGAAACCCTGGAAAGAAAACAAAAGCTGGATGCACGAGGTAAAGACAAGCAGGAAAAATCCGGAGTAGCAAGGATTATGATGAATACCCTTCGGAATAATGCGGAAAAAAACAGTTCAAAACTTAAAAGTGTACACGCAGAGAAAATTAGTGGTATTTCCGGTGACTTAAGAGATCTGCGTTCCTCCTTAAAGAATTCTGATCAGATGAAAGTTAATTTTAATGATTCCAATCTACATTCAGGAAAGATCCTTGTTACCGTTGAAGATATTAATTTCACTTACGGAAAAGAAAAACTCTGGAAAGAAAACATCAGTATGGAGGTGCGAAGCGGAGACCGAATATCAGTGAAAGGCTCAAACGGTTCCGGAAAAACTACCCTGATAAAGCTTCTGTTGGAAAATATTAAACCTTCGGAAGGAAAAATAAATAAGACAGAATTCAACAGTATCTATATTGACCAGGAATATTCCCTTATTAATAATGATTCAACGCTTTACGATTTTGTACAGACTTTCAATGACAATGCCATGCAGGAATCCGAAGTGAAAACATTACTGTCCAGATTTTTATTTTGGAAAGATACCTGGGACAAAAAATGTGGAATACTAAGTGGTGGAGAGCGTTTACGGTTGCTTCTTTGTGGGCTTTCCATCAGTAATAAAGCACCCGATATGATTATCCTTGATGAACCTACGAATAATTTAGATCTCCAGAATGTGGAAATTCTCACCAATTCTATAAAAGATTATCATGGAACTCTACTGGTGATTTCCCATGATGAAGTTTTTCTTCAGGAGATTGGAATTGAAAGAGAATTGATGCTGGGGTAATTATTATATTTCTTGCAAATCAGACAAAATTCTTTAGATATTCAATAGGGGTGGGCTTTAGCCCGCCTTCAACATCAAAACAACTCCATCGGCTTTAGCCGAAACTTATACAGAAATTCCAGATCAATGCTATCTGGAATTTTTATTTTGTTCTTATTATTTTAAGATCCAGTTATGGATTTCCTTCAAAACCTGTTCTCTTATGGATTCGTTCAAAATCTCATGACGCATTTCCGGATACATCTTTACGTCTACATTTTCAAAACCATCAGTTTTTAAGTTGTCGACCGTATGCATGACTCCTTTTCCAAAGTCACCAATCGGGTCATTCTGTCCGCTTACAAATAAAAAAGGAAATGATTTAGAAATAGGTGCAGCCCAGTTTCTTGCAGTCGCCTTTTTATAAACGGTAAATAAAGTATAAAAAGCATTATGGGTGAACGGGATTCCACAAAGTTCATCCTGTTCAAAAGCCTTTCTGTTTTCAGGATTAATACTGAGCCAGCTGGTACCACCGAAGTCTTTATCTTTTTTAAAATGCTTGTTATTGACACTTGTAAAAACAGAATTTAAAAACGTACGATGACGGGGAGCAATAGCCGTAGCCAATGATAAATACGCTCTTAATACATCAATTCCCGGTAAAGGTCCGCCGGTTCCTGTAATGATAGCCCCGGAAAATTTACTGCTTGCTTTTTGAAGAAGACATCGTGTAATAAAAGATCCCATAGAATGTCCCAGAATAAAATGGGGGACATCCGGATATTGTTCTGCAAGATGATTTGCCATCATTTCCGCGTCGGCTATAAGTCTTTCATCCGGTTTTTCAAGCTGGAAGAAACCAATATCCTTTTTTTCTTTTACCGATTTTCCGTGTCCCAGATGATCATACGTCAATACAGCAATCCCATGAGCCGCGAAATATTCTGCAATCTCTGCATATCTTCCGCTGTGTTCCTGCATTCCGTGAACAATAAGTAGCGTGGCTTTCACAGAAGCTGCATATGGATAAAATAAAGTGTAAAAGAGTTGGGTTTGATCGTTTGTGGTTGCAGGTAGATAACCTGATTTTTGGAGTGGATTCATGTTTGGGATTGTCTTTTGGTGTTTTGGAGGAGGATTAAAGATATTTCTTTGCAGACTTTAAACCTAACAGGTTTTTAAAACCTGTTAGGTTTCATTATAGTAGCTACTTAGCCTCTGATAATGTCCAATCAAGGTAAATGTCTTTATTAATGATATCCACAAGAAGATCTTCCAAGTTCTCGCAAAAATTTCTTTTTAATATTAGTGGAGATTTTAGTAGGGTTTCTTTTAATTCTTCTTGAGTGTAATAATGTGCGTTTGGATGATCACTGTTGTATTGATTAGCTTTCCAGATTTTATGCTTTAATAAAACATTTACTATGTTTTCAAGGATTATGTCTTCCAATCCACATGCTTCATCTTCTACTTTATTAATTATTAAATCATATTTCCCATCCCAAATATCATAATCTTTGTAGTAAACTCTTATTAGTCTTTCCTTATTCAATTGATTAATTATATGAATAAGGCCACGTTTTTCTCCGGTTGCGCTTCCGTAGGAAATTATTTTTTTACTTCTTTTTAAAACGAATAAAGGACCTTGTCCGACAAATTGGTGTTCAAATTTTAATGTTTCAAAAAACTTTTTAGATTGATAATGGAAACAAAATGTGTCATCAGTTTCACTTATATCGTCTTCGAATATTTGAACAATATCGCCAAATTCTTTTAAAAGATATTCTTTGGCTATTTTCAAATATTCATCTTTTGTGTTTTCTTGCATGTTATTTTATGTGTTTGTGAAGATTGTTTAAGTTTTTTACGATTGAAATTTTTTTAACTTGAGTTTTCACTTTTTTTGAGTTAACTGATTAATTTATTTTTTTATATAAATTTAGCTTAATTAAGATATTGTTCTTGTGACAATATCTAATATTTTAACAAGAAATTTCTTATCTATTAGTAAGTTCTTCAATTTTATTTGAGTGTACGAAAGTTCCTTGGAATTTTCCTTTATTAATAGTACATCATTTTTACCCCAAAAATTCTTTTTATCCCATCATATATATTCTGAAGTTTCTTTTACGTTTTGTAATATTATTGAACAGCTAACGACAGAAAATATTGTTTCAAATATTCCATACCAAAATTGTTGTTTTTGCTTGAAAATCGTTAGAATTATACCCCATAATAAAAATTATACTTGTAGATAGCCATATTCCTTTCGAGGTATGTATAACTAATACGTAAGTTTTTTAATTGATCATAGTCAATATATTTCTTACTTATGTTATTAAATAAAAAAGAAAAGAATATTATTATGAAAATGGGTTTTAGTTTTGATAAGAGAATCTCATATGCATTAATTACATTATTTAATTTGGCATAAAAGTCTTCACCATTTTTTGATTCCATGATAATTTTAAAATAAATCAAATATAAAAATTATTCCGTTCAACCTCATGATTTTCACCCCACCCCAAAATAAAATTCCTCTCAAATTTGCTCACCCAATTTTTTAAAAGTAATTTTGCACGAATCTAAAAACAAAAGTAAAATATGTCAACTTATGTAGTTGTAGGTCTTCAGTACGGAGATGAAGGCAAAGGAAAAATCACGGATGTTTTATCAGCAAAATCGGATTATGTAGTACGTTTCCAGGGTGGAGACAACGCTGGTCACACGGTTTATGTGGGTGATGAGAAATTCGTTCTACACCTTCTTCCTTCAGGAGTTCTTCAATGCAAAGGGAAATGTATCATTGCGAACGGAGTAGTGGTAAACCCTAAGTCTTTCATTAAAGAAGTTGGTCAGATCGAGAGCAAAGGCTTGAGAACAGATCATATCTTTATCAGCAGAAGAGCGCATGTTATCATGCCTTACCACATCCTTTTGGATACTTATCGTGAAGAGGAACACGGAGGAACTCAGATCGGAACTACCAAAAAAGGAATCGGACCTTGTTATGAAGATAAAATTGCAAGAGTCGGGATCAGAATGGTAGACCTTTTAAATCCTGAGATTTTAAGAGATAAAATTGAGAAAAACTTAAAAGTTAAGAACTCTCTTTTTGAAAAATATTACGGAAAACCAACGTTAGACGTTGAAGAAATCTACAACGAATATTTAGCAATCGGAAAGCAGCTTCAGGACAGAATTGTTGATACTGAATTAGAGCTTAACGAGGCGATCAGAGACGGTAAAAACGTTTTATTCGAAGGGGCACAGGCGTTAATGCTTGACATTGACTTTGGAACGTATCCATACGTAACTTCATCTTCTCCATCTACAGGAGGTGTTTGTTCAGGAGCTGGTGTTCCGCCAACTTCACTTCAGAACCTTATTGGAGTAGCAAAAGCTTACTGTACAAGAGTAGGAAACGGACCTTTCCCTTCTGAATTGGATAACGAACTGGGTGAGAAAATCAGACAGATCGGTGGTGAATTCGGAGCAACTACAGGTAGACCAAGAAGAACAGGTTGGTTAGACCTTGTTTCCTTAAAGCATGCTTGTATGATCAACGGAATCAACAACCTTGTGATCACTAAGCTTGACGTTCTTACAGGAATTGAGAACCTGAAAGTAGTAACACATTACAAAACTGAAGACGGAAAAATCATCGATTATTTCACTTCGTCAACAGAAAAGCTATACAACTACGAGCCAATTTACCAGGATTTACCAGGCTGGAGCGAAGACATTACCAAAGCAAGAAGCTATGATGAACTTCCTGACACTGCTCAGAAATACATCGAGTTTATTGAAAAATACTTAGGAATTAATGTATACTTAGTTTCTGTAGGTCCTGAAAGAAGTCAGAACATCATCAGAAAAGAATTATTCTAATATTTCTTAGAACATACAATAAAAAGAGATCATCATTGATGGTCTCTTTTTTTTTAAACCTTGATGTGGGTAAGAGGTCATTAAGTTTATTCCTCATTTACTTGAGAAGAAATAACTCCTTTTTCTTCTATAAACTTTTTACTTGTAAATATTAAAATTTAAACATTATCATAAAATTTTCTAATATTATGTTGTTTTGATAAAATTTTGGCAGATGTTTTGATATTGAAACAGTACTTATCGATAAGAATAATAAAACTAATAATCAAAATTTTTAACAGTTTAAATAGTAGTAGTGATGAAACAACAAAACCAAAACCAGGAATTTCGGCTCAACGAAGTTCTGTTCGAGCACCGCAACAAAGACTATGGTGCCTATGTATTAAGAAACGAATCAGATAGAATATTAACCAAAGCGCTTTTTATCGGAGCAAGTTTAATGGCTGCAGTATCCGTTACACCATTTGTGATTTCTGCAATGAAACCTGTGAACGAGCCTGTTGGAACGGTATATGAACTTCCGAGAGTCGTTGAAATTCAAGAGATAGAAAAACCGAAAGATCCGCCGGTACAAATTGTAAAACCAACGCCGCCAGCTCCCGCAGTAAAAACATACGATGAAAGATTGCCAGAGCCTAAAGCAATTGTTACCAATGAAAAACAAGTTGTAGATAAAACGAATGCAGTAGCAAGCACAGAAACATCGGAAGGCAAAGAAGTACCAAATACAACCTATATTCCAATTGTTCCACGTGTTATCGGAGGAGATGGGCCACCCGCTGTAAAGGCTGATCCGGTAGTTGAAAAAGCAGATCCTAAAAAGATTGAAACGGAATTAAGTGTAGAAGCCAATTTTGCAGGAGGAATAGACTCCTTCAGAAATAAAGTAATGAACAGCTTCGACAGTTCAGGATTTGAATCCGAAGATGTTGTAAAGACGACAGTTACCTTTATTGTAGAAATGGACGGAACCATCTCAGGGGTAAAAGCTAACGGAACCAACGCCGATTTTAACAATGAGGCAATGAGAACTATTAAATCAATTTCCAACAAAGGAAAATGGATCCCGGCCAAAAACAAAAAAGGAGAATTCGTAAGAAGTTATTTCAAATTTCCAATCTCTATGAAATTTGATAATTAATACGGAAAAGTAAATTTCAAATAGTTATCCACAAAGAATTTTTTTTGTGGATAATTTTTTTTATCGTTAAATTGCTTATTAACAATATTTTAACTCAATTTTGATTTTCTCCACTCACCGAGAGCAAAGAAAAAAGTGTATTTTTGAAACTTAAAGTTCTAATAATGGCAAAAATCATAGGTATTGCTAATCAAAAAGGAGGTGTTGGTAAAACTACCACCGCTGTAAATTTGGCAGCAGCATTAGGAGTATTGGAAAAAAGAATATTAATCATTGATGCTGACCCTCAGGCGAATGCAACATCCGGTTTGGGTGTTGAGGATGTTCAGTATTCTACCTATAATCTTCTGGAGCATAGTGCAGATACAAGAGTCTGTATCAAAAGAACGGCAACTCCTAACCTGGACATTATTCCGTCCCATATCGATCTGGTAGCAGCGGAAATTGAATTGGTAGACAAGGAAGACCGTGAGTATATGCTGAAAAAAGCATTGGCAAGTGTAAGGGATGATTATGATTATATTATCATCGACTGTGCACCGAGTTTAGGTCTTATTACTGTAAATGCTCTTACAGCAGCAGATTCTGTAATTATTCCGATCCAGTGTGAGTATTTTGCATTAGAAGGACTTGGGAAATTGTTGAATACCGTTAAAAATGTTCAGAAAATTCACAATAAAGATCTTGGAATTGAAGGTCTTCTTTTAACCATGTACGACAGCAGATTGAGACTATCCAATCAGGTTGTGGAAGAAGTAAATCTGCACTTCCCTGAAATGGTGTTTGAAACCATTATCAGCAGAAACGTAAGATTGAGTGAAGCACCAAGTTTCGGGGAAAGTATCCTGAACTATGATGCGGAAAGTAAAGGAGCTGTTCAGTATATTCAGTTGGCTGAAGAAGTTCTTTTGAAGAATGAAAACTTAATAAAGAATTAAATTAATAATAAATGGGCAATAAGTGAATGCTGGTCATCACTTCTCAAACATCATTTATCAATTATATCTATGAAGGACAAAAAAAGAGCTATGGGACGCGGCCTGGGCGCCATTTTAAGTGCAGAATCCAAAGCAACGATCAATTCCGCTACTGATGAAGGAGCAGATAAGTTTGTGGGAAATATTGTGGAAGTTGCGCTTGAAGATATCTATCCGAACCCAACGCAGCCGAGAACTTATTTTGATGAAAAAGCATTAAACGAACTTGCACAGTCTATTAAAAACTTAGGCGTAATCCAGCCGGTTACCTTGAGAAAAGACGGGGAGAAGTTTGAAATCATTTCCGGGGAAAGACGTTATAGGGCAACTAAAATTGCCGGATTAACGACTATTCCTGCCTATATCCGTTTAGTCAATGACCAGGAGCTTCTTGAAATGGCTCTTGTTGAAAATATCCAGAGAGAAGACCTTGATGCTATTGAAATTGCATTAACTTATCACAGGCTTTTGGAGGAAATAGGTCTTACTCAGGAAAACCTGAGCCAGAGAATCGGAAAGGACAGAAGTACGATTACCAATTCTATCAGACTGCTAAGATTAAATCCGGATATTCAGAATGCTATCAGAAGCGGTGAGATTTCTGCAGGACACGGAAGAGCGATTATCAGTCTTGAAAGTGAAGAAGATCAGCAGGTTTTATTTGATCTTATTATCAAAGAAAAATTAAACGTTCGTCAGGCTGAACAGGCTGCTGCTGCATTGAAGAACCCGAAGTCTCCTGCTGCCAAAAAAGCAAAAGTGGAGCTTTCCAATAACTATAAAAAAGCCCAGAAGACCATTGCTGATATCTTGGACGTGAAAGTAGAGATCAAAGCTTCTGGAAATGGTAAAAAAGGTAAAATTGTTCTGGACTTCAAAAATGAAGAAGAGCTGGAATATATTTTATCCCATATTAAATAAATGAAGAAAATATTTTTCACATTTTTCTTGTGTATCGCTGCACTGGCTTACTCACAAGTAAAACCTATCGATACCGTTCGGATGCAGACTCCTCCGAAAGAAGAAACCCGTGTCGTAAAGCCTGGTAAGACCGAAGCCAAAATCATTGAAGATCTTGAAAAAGCAAACGGTCCCACAGCAAAAACCTTAAAGCTTAATCCTACCAGAGCAGGATTGTACTCTGCAGTTTTACCTGGATTAGGACAGTTTTATAACAAAAAATACTGGAAAATTCCTATTGTCTGGGGAGCGGTAGGTGCCGGAGTTGGTATCGCTGTATGGAATGATAACCAATACAAAAAATACCGTGAATATTATGTGGCAAAGCTGAACGGAACTCCCAATGAGTTTGTAGACAGCCACCCATGGCTGGACAAAAGAGCGTTGGGTAATGCACAGGACAGAGCCAAGAGGCAAAGGGATTATGCCATTGCCATTACAGGTTTGATTTATATTCTGAATATTGTAGATGCTGTAGTAGACGCTCATCTTTATGAAAGCCGTCATGATCCGGATCTGGTTTTTAAACCATCGGTTATCCAGGACCAGTATGGCTACAGCGCACCAAAAACTGGTTTCAGTTTAAGTTACAGATTTTAAAATACAACATATCTGCAGAAGGTCTGAAGATTGAGTGCAGCATTAAAAATAAATAAGATTATATGAAAATAGCATTAGTTGGTTACGGTAAAATGGGTAAGATCATTGATGAGATCGCACAGAAGAGAGGTCATGAAGTAGTTGCCCGTCTGAAAGAAACCCCGACTGCTGAGAATCTTAATAATCCGGATGTTGTGATTGAATTTTCACTGCCGGAAGTAGCTTTTGAAAACATCAAAGCTTGCCTTGAAAATAAAATTCCCGTGATCTGCGGAACAACAGGATGGCTTGATCAAAAAGCTGAAATTGAAAAACTGGCAGTAGATAATGGAACTGCTTTCTTATATGGTTCTAACTTTAGTTTAGGCGTGAATTTATTCTTTGCTCTGAACGAAAAGTTGGCAGACCTGATGAAAAACGTAGATGAATACTCTTGCCAGCTGGAAGAAATTCATCACATCCATAAAAAAGATGCTCCAAGTGGGACTGCAATTTCTATCGCTGAGGGAATCATTCAGAACAATCCGAAATTCGATGCCTGGAAACTGGAAGAAACAGAAGGGAAGCAGCTTGGAATTTTTGCGGTACGTGAAGACGAAGTTCCGGGAACACACAGCGTATATTATAGAAGTGAAGTAGACGAAATCGAGATCAAACATACCGCTTTCAATAGAAACGGTTTTGCACTGGGAGCGGTAGTAGCTGCTGAGTGGATTAAAGATAAAAAAGGAAACTTCGCAATGAAAGACGTTTTGGGGCTTTAATTTGTAACAAATTCTGTAAATTGCAGACCAATAAGCAGAAAATGATGAATAGTGAATTGTAAACAGCGGACTGCTTTTATCATTTATTACTCATCATTTTTATTATTTATATCTTAAGAATAGGCACAAAAATTTATGAATTATTTTTTAACTTATACAGTATATGTCCTCATACTATCCGTACTGATGGGGATTTCATCTTGGAAACTGTTCAAAAAAATGGGCTATAGCCCTTTATTTGCTTTTATCCCTTTCTACAACTATTTCATTATTCTCAAAGAAACAAAACATCCGAAATGGTGGGCAATCATGTCTTATCTTCCGATAGTAGGACCCATTATGATGTCGGTTTTCCACCTTTATTTAGTGAAAAAGTTTGGGAAAACACTTTTCAAAGATCAGATTCTTACCGTGATTCTGCCGTTTATTTATATGGCGGTAATCAACTATTCTAAAGATGTAGAGTTAGAAGATGAAAATGCAAACGACCTGTTTCTTACAGAAGAAGAGAAAAACGATAAAAAGAAAGATACATTCATTGGTTCCATTACCTTTGCGGTAGTTTTTGCCACTATTATCCATGTTTTTGTAACACAGCCTTTCGGGATTCCTACAGGATCTATGGAAAGAACATTATTGGTAGGTGACTTCCTTTTTGTAAACAAATGGAGCTACGGATACAGAATGCCAATGCGTCCTGTGGCGATTCCTTTCCTTCAGGGAACTATTATGGATACAGGACAGAAAGGAAACCCGAAAGATGATCCAAAATCTTACGTAGATGCAGTGAAACTTCCTTACACAAGAATCTTACAATTCAACAAACCACAGAAAAATGATGTGGTAGTTTTCAACTATCCTCAGGATTCCGTTCATACTGCTATTGACAGAAAAGATCCTTACGTAAAAAGATGTGTAGCTACAGCAGGTGATACTTTTGAAATGAGAGCCGGAAGACTTTTCGTAAATGGGAAGCCGGAAGTAGTTTTAGGAGATCAGGAAGTACAGCACAGATATATTGTAACGACGGATGCGCAATTGGATATTCCTACTTTATACAAAGCGTACGGATTTTTACCGGTTCAGGAAGTACAGCAGGATAACGGAGGTTTCCTTTATGGATTCCAGGGTTTAACGGATAAAACTGCCAAAGAAATTAAAGAGCTTCCTCACGTTATTGATATGAAGGAAGAGATTTCGCCAAAAGGAGAAGCTGCGGTATATTACAGAGACGAAGCTAAAACTAAAATTGATACGACACAATCTATTTTCCCGATCAACAAACCTTGGAATCAGGATTGGTACGGCCCGGTTAGAATTCCTAAAAAAGGAGATGTGGTGGCAATCAATCAGGAAACACTCCCAATGTATCAGTGGATCATTTCTGAATACGAGCACAACAGCTTAGAGAAAAAGAACGGAAAGATCTTCATTAATGGTAAAGAAGCGAATCAATATACCATTCAGCAGGATTATTATATGATGATCGGGGACAATAGGGATGCATCATTGGATGCAAGATTCTTTGGTTTCGTTCCGGAAGAAAATATTGTTGGAAAACCAATGTTTACATGGATGAGCGTACAGGGAGTATTTCCGGATGCGAGCTCAACGTATCAGGCCCCTAAGAAAATCCGTTGGGAAAGAATGTTCAAAGCAACCAATACGGGAGAATCCAATAAAACTTCTTACTGGTGGATTGCAGCAATGATCCTGATCTTGTTCTTCGGATGGGATTATTTCATGAAATTATTCAGAAAGAAAAAAACTGAAGACAATTAATAAAAAAAAATTAAACGTAAAATAGAATGAAGTATTTGGAAAAATACTTCATTTTTGCATTATGAATATGAAGAATGTATTATTACCGGCATTTTATATGCCACCAATCTCATGGTTTTCAGTGTTTTTAAATCCTGAAAATGAAATTGTATTTGAACAGTTTGAAAACTTTCCGAAGCAGACGTATAGAAACAGAGCCAATATTTATGGTGCCAACGGAAAATTATCATTAATAATTCCTATCAATCATAACGGGAAAAGAGAATTCAAAGATGTTGAAATTTCTTACCGCGAAGACTGGAGAACGCTTCATTGGAAATCCATTAAGACCGCATATCAAAGCTCTCCTTATTTTGAGTATTATGAAGATAAGTTCAGGAAAATATTTGACCTTAAAGAAAAATTCCTGCTGGATTTTAACCTTAAAGGGATAGAAGTCATCCAACAGATACTTAAAACAGAAAAGGCACACTCTTTGAATAAAGAATATATCAAAAATCCGGAGAGTATCAGTTTCAGGGAAAAGTTTTCGGCAAAACTTCCTTCAGAATTTCAGATGGAAGAATATTACCAGACATTCTCTGATAAATTCGGATTTTTGGAAGACCTGTCGGTTCTTGATCTTATTTGTAATAAAGGCCCGGAATCATTGGTATATATAAAAAATATAAAACAACAATATTAGTACAATCACTGTTGGTAAAGTATAAAACAGATGATGACGGTGATTGGCATATCGCTTTAAAAATTAAATATCAACATATGAAAAAGGTATTATTAGCTGCAGTTTTTTTTGCAGGTTTTAGTTTCTCTTTTGCACAGGAATCTAAAGCTAAAAGTATTGATCCAAACGAAGACAAAGATCTTATGACATGGTATCACAAAGATTTTGCAACTTCAAAAGTATATGGTGTAAATACAGCAAATGCTTATAAATACCTGGAATCTAAAGGTCTGAAGCCTAAAACCGTCGTGGTGGGTGTATTAGACAGTGGAGTACAGGTAGATCATCCAGGATTGGTAAAAAACCTATGGTCAAATCCAAACGAGGTTCCCGGTAACGGTAAAGATGATGATGGAAACGGGTATATTGATGACGTACATGGATGGAACTTTATAGGAGGTAAAAACGGTGATATTGATATTGATAATATGGAGGTGACAAGAGTAGTTGCCAAATATAAACCTGTCTTCGAAGGAGATGATTCCACAAAAAATAAAGCCAACCAGGCTAAGATGAAGGAAGAGTTTGAGATGTACATGAAAGCCAAAGATATGTTCAATAAAAAGAGTATCGAGGCAAAACAAAACTTTCAGACTTATTCTATGCTGAACGAACTGATTCCTAATATGGTAAAACTGCTGGCAGGTAAGCCTGTAACCGCTGAAACTATTGCTGCGATCAAAGCTCCGACAGATCAGAGAGATGCCATTGCGAAGGAATTTTTAGGCCAGATTTCACAAAGTCCGGAATTTAAAGGAAAATCAGCCGCGGAATTTGAAAAAAAGATGAAGGAGGAAATGAAAGAAGCCATCGATCATTTTGCTCCTGCAGCAAAACAATATGACCTTTCCTATGATCCGAGAAAAGAAATTGTAGGGGATAACTATGATGACTATTCTGAAAAAATCTATGGAAATAATCATTATGAAGGACCGGATGCAGAACATGGAACCCACGTGGCAGGAATTATTGCCGGACTTCCGCAAGGAAAAGAAGTTCAGTATGGAGTAGCTTCCAAAGTGGCTAAAATTATGTCTGTAAGAACAGTTCCGAATGGTGATGAAAGAGATAAAGACGTTGCCAATGCGATCAGATATGCTGTAGATAACGGTGCGAAAGTTTTAAATATGAGCTTTGGAAAACCTGTTTCTCCTGGTAAAAATGTGGTTTGGGATGCTTTCAAATATGCTGAAGATAAAGGCGTTCTTTTAGTAAAAGCTGCAGGTAACGAAAATGAAGATGTAGCAGAACATCTCGCATATCCTACCAACTTTAAAAATGTTACAGACGAGAAACCATTTGTAAGCAATGTTCTTGTGGTAGGAGCAAGTACGAATAAAAATAATGCACTGAGAGCAGATTTTTCAAATTACAATAAAAAGATGGTGAACGTTTTTGCTCCGGGAGAAGAAATCTATTCTACCGTTCCTAAAAACGAATATAAATACCTTCAGGGTACCTCTATGGCTTCCCCTGTTGTGGCCGGAGGAGCAGCTGTTTTACTGGCTTATATGCCGGATCTTAAACCTTATCAGATCATTGAAGCTCTTGTGAAAAGCAGCAACCCAAGTACTGCCGATGGTTTTGGTGACCAATCTCAGGCAGGTGGGGTTATCGACCTGAAAAAGGCAGCAGAGTATGCCTATACCAACTTTTATAAAGGAAAAACTACAGGCACAACCAAGCCTTCGAAATCCGTAAAAAAGGCTGTTAAAAAATAATTTATCTCCCTGTGTTTAAGGAGAAACCATAAAGAGTCCGAATTTTTTCGGACTTTTTATTTTTTATTTTAAATTTTGGCACGGTTTTTTGTAACTTTATAGTAACAAAATAATAAACAACAAAATGAAAAAGTTACTACTTGCAGGGATGTTGGGAACATCACTTTTTGCAGTTTCGTGTTCCTCTGTTAACAAAGCAGCTACATCTCAAAATCAAAGAGCCGATTTCCTGAAAATGAAAGGAGACTGGCAGATTGTAAGCATAGATTATGATAAAGGTTATAAAATTAAGCCTTTTGATGAAGGTGCAGACGCACAGTGCTTCGTAGGAAGCCACTGGAGATTGATTCCCAATAACTGGACAGGAGCGTATACTTTAAACGGTGGTGGAGATTGCCCGGCAATTACACAGCCAATCAAATTTGAAGTAAAAGGCGGTAATACGTTTATGTTTAAAAAAATTGCTTCAGGTACAAAAGCTAAACAAAATACAGCAGGTTACAGTCTTACAATGATTAATCAGAGTACAGATCAGTTTTCACTTGAGCAAGACGTTCCTTTTGAAGGAGGTAATGTAAAAGTAGTTTACAACTTCCAGAGAACCGGAATGAAATAATTTATCAACATAAAAGATCAAAAAAAATGAAATTTACAAAAACATACGTAGGAGCCCTTTTCTTGTCATCAGCATTATTATTGACAAGCTGTGAAGCGGTTCAGAATTCAAACCACCAACAAAGAGGTACAGCAGTAGGTGCTGCTTCAGGAGCAGTAATTGGGGGTATCCTTGGTAACAATGTAGGGAAAGGAGGAAACGGAGCTATCGGAGCTGTATTGGGAGGTATTATCGGAGGTGTTGCTGGTAACGTTATCGGTAACAAAATGGATAAGCAGGCAAAAGATATTAAAGAAACTTTACCAGGTGCTCAGGTAGAAAGAGTAGGAGATGGTATTAAAGTAACCATGAATGAAAGTATTGTTAACTTTGCTTTCGATTCTTCAAACCTTACTTCTGTTGCACAGACCAACCTTGATAAATTAGCTGAAGTACTGGCTAATAATCCAGATACGAATATCAATATCTATGGTCACACAGACAGCAAAGGTTCAGATGAGTACAACCTGAAACTTTCTCAAAGAAGAGCAGATGCTGTGAAAGCCTATTTATCAGGAAAAGGAATTGCATCAAGCAGAATGTTTACAAAAGGTGAAGGTGAAGCAATGCCTGTAGCTAGCAATGATACTGAAGAAGGAAGAGCTAAAAACAGAAGAGTAGAGTTTGCAATTACTGCCAATGAAAAAATGATTAACGATGCCAAACAAGGGCAATAGTTAATTTAATATATAAATATTTTCGTAAAAGACCGCCCCGGCGGTTTTTTTTGTATTTTTATGCTAGAAATTTTGAATTTATTATTTTTGTATTTGAAATAACATAAATGAAGAAATATTTAAAACTGCTCCGTGTGGAGCAATGGGTGAAAAACCTTTTTGTATTTGTCCCTCTTTTCTTTTCAGGTAATATTACCAATATAGATCTGCTTCTCAAAAGCATTTTTGCATTTGTCATATTTTCACTTGCAGCAAGTGTGGTCTATATCCTGAATGATTATAATGATATTGAAGCAGATAGAAAACACCCTGAGAAAAGGAGAAGACCTTTGGCGAGTGGAGCTATTTCAAAATCAAAAGCTATAGGAATTCTTATAGGTCTTATCATTGCAGATATAGGTCTTGTATTTTTTACACAACTTTATTTCCATGAACTACTTTGGAAGTTCGCAATCATCATAGGGTTTTATGTGGTGATGAATCTTGCCTATACTTTCAGGCTTAAACATGTTCCTATTATTGATATTTTTATTATTGCCATAGGATTTGTGTTACGTGTACTGGCTGGAGGTTATATTACCGGAATCAGTATTTCACAATGGGCAATCCTGCTGACCTTTGTATTGGCTTTGGTACTGGCTATAGGAAAAAGAAGGGGAGAGCTTATCAATGCCCAGGTTTCAGGAAAAACAAGAAAAGCACTGGATGGATATAACGTTCAGTTTGCAGATATTGCTTTATCCATTTCTATCACACTGGCTATTGTCTGCTACCTGATGTTTACGCTCTCTCCGGAAGTTCAGGAAAGATTTCATGAAAGAGTTTTTTATACCGTGATTTTCGTTGTATTTGCATTGTTAAGATATCTTCAGCAGACCCTTGTTTACAACAGAACGGAATCTCCAACAAAAATCGTGTACAGAGACCGTTATATACAGGCTACTTTATTGCTTTGGGTCGTTGCATTTTTAATTCAAATTTATTTTAAGAAATGAAGCCGAATTTCATACAGAAAGTTACCAACTGGGGAAATTTCCCAATAGTAGAGAAGGAAATGAGATCTGAGGACAGTTTCAGAAAAATAAAAGAATTTGTACTCAATCACAACGAAGTCATAGCGAGAGGAAATGGGAGATGTTATGGAGATGCTTCATTGGGAGAAGCTATATTTTCAACAAAAAAATTAAATAAGTTCATCAATTTTGACCGTCTGAACGGGATCATAGAATGTGAATCCGGAGTGCTGCTTTCAGATGTACTGGAAATAGCGGTTCCGCAGGGATATTTTCTATACGTTACTCCCGGGACAAAATTTGTATCGGTAGGAGGTGCTATAGCATCCGATGTTCATGGAAAAAATCATCATGCAGAAGGATGTTTTTCAGAATATGTGCTTGAATTCAAGCTCATGAATGAGAAAGGGGAGATCATTACCTGTTCCAGGGAGGAAAATACAGAAAAGTTCTGGGCTACCATTGGTGGAATGGGACTTACCGGTATTATTCTCACAGCAAAATTTAAACTTAAAAATATAGAGTCCGCATACATTCGTCAGGAAAGTATCAAAGCAGACAATCTGGATGAGATCTTTAAGCTGTTCGATGAAAGTGAAAACTGGACCTACACGGTGGCCTGGATTGATTGTCTTCAGAAAGGAAAAAATATCGGAAGAAGTATTCTCATGAGAGGAGAACATGCTTTTCAGCATGAACTTCCCCAGAGTTTTTCCAAAACGCCTTTGAGATTGAAGAAGAAATTTTCTCCTACAGTTCCTTTTTATTTTCCGGGATTTGTACTGAATGCTCTTACTGTAAAAATTTTCAATTGGTTATACTATAAAAAGCAGTCTAAAAAAGAAGTGAAAAACTTTATCGATTATGAAACGTTTTTCTATCCTTTGGATGCGATCACAGATTGGAATAAGATCTATGGGAAGTCCGGTTTTATACAGTATCAGATGGTCATTCCTAAAGAAACAGGAAAAGAAGGAATGAAAAGAATCCTTGAAACGATCGCCAAAAGCGGAAACGGATCATTCTTAGCAGTTTTAAAACTTTTTGGAAAAAATAATCCTCAGGCTTACAACTCATTCCCTGTGGAAGGGTATACATTGGCGCTGGATTTTAAAGTCAATTCAAAACTGAAAAAACTGGTAGATCAGTTGGATGCTATTGTTCAGGAGTTTGGAGGAAGAATTTATCTTACCAAAGACAGCATGAGCAGATCATCGCTTACCAACTACCTGAAAAATATTCAAAATCCTAAATTTGTGTCTTTACAGCACAAAAGAATCATAAATAACAATTCGTAATGATAGTTCTGGGAAGTACATCTGAAGTAGCACAGGCTTTTGTGGAAAAAGCACTTCAGGAAGGAGAAAAGTTTGAAAAAATCTATCTTTTTACCTCAAATAAAGAAACTACAGAGCGTTTTGCAAGACATCTTGATGTAAAGTTTCTGCAGCAGGCGGAAGTCATTGAATTGGATCTGACAAAAGAAATTGATTACAATAGATTTGATAATATCAATTCAAATGTATTATTTTGTGCCGTAGGATATTTGGGTGAAGGAACAGAAGAAGGATTATATGATAATAGAAATACAGAGCGTATCATTGATATCAATTATTCAAAACTTGTGCCTGTCATGAATTATTTTGTTCAAAAATTTGAAAGCAGAAGATCAGGAACGATTATCGGTCTTTCATCAGTGGCAGGAGACCGGGGAAGACAGAGTAACTTTATCTATGGAAGTGCAAAAGCAGCTTTTACGGCTTATCTGAGCGGTTTGAGAAATTATCTTTTTGATAAAAAAGTGCACGTTCTTACGATAAAACCAGGGTTTATGGCAACCAAAATGACAGAAGGGCTGCCTTTAAATCCGAAACTGACAGCAACGCCAAAACAGGCTGCTTCCTGTATTTATAAAGCCTTCAAAAAGGGTAGGAATGTGGCATATGTTTTGCCGGTTTGGAGTATTATTATGATGATTATCAGGAATATTCCTGAGTTTATATTCAAAAAATTAAAGCTTTAAAAAATGAAAAAATTGTATTGTTTTGATTTTGACGGAACCATTACGTATAAAGATACCATGTTTATGTATCTTAAATTTTACGATTCAACAAAATACCGTATACAATTTTTGAGACACGTACCTCTTTTTATCCTGTTGAAGCTAAAACTGGCTGAAACGGAAAAAGTGAAAAAAAGCTTTATCGGTTCTATTTTAAGAGGACAGACCCAGGAGAAAATTGAACAGAAGTCTAAACAGTTTTTTGAACAGCACTACCCTAAAATAGTAAGGGAGAATGCATTGGATTTTATAAAAAATATCGATAGGAATAATACACAGAGTTTATTAGTAACCGCTTCATTGGACATCTGGGTAAAACCATTCGCCGAAGAACTGAAAATGGAGCTTGTTTCTACGCGGGCAGAGTTTAAAAACGGTATTTTCACCGGAAACTTTGTAGGAAAAAATTGTAACGGAAAGGAAAAATTGATAAGAATCAAAGAGGAAATTAACGATTCCAAGTACGATAAAATTATTGCATTTGGTGATACTTCCGGAGATCGGCCAATGTTGAAATGGGCAAATGAGGGACATTACCAATTTTTTCACTAATTTTGGGAGATAAAATTGTAAAAAATGAAAAGCCTGATCATTGCATGTGCAGTACTCTTTATGGGCTGTGCCAGCACTTCATCTCAGAAGTCTTCTGTTATGCAGCAAAGTACGGAGCTCCTCGTTTCTGAAAATCAGGGAGGAACCGATGCTCCCGGCTTTAAGATCATTGAAGACGAAAAGGATTTTCGTAATATTATCAGCGGAAGTTTTGGTATTTCAGAACCGGGAAAAGAATCTTATATTAAATATCCACAATTTCCGAAAAATAAAAAAGTTGTTGTATACAATTTGGGAACCTTCAGATCTGGAAGTCACAAAATTGAAGAAATTAAAAATATATCTGTGAAAAATAAGATTCTGTATGTAGAAGTTCCTGCCGGAGAGCCTTCCGGTGGAATGGAAATTCAGGTAATTTCAAACCCGTGGTTTATTTTTACTGTTCCCGCAGATTATCAGTTTAACTCCGTAGAATTAAAATATTCAAAATAACAATGGATAAAGTATATTTAGATAATGCCGCAACCACTCCGCTTGCAGAAGAAGTTATAGATGCAATGGTGGGCACAATGAAGATGAATTTCGGAAACCCCTCTTCAACGCACAGCTTTGGCCAGGAAGCAAAAATCCTTATTGAAAATGTAAGAAGACAGGTTGCAGACTATCTTCATGTAACTCCTGCTGAAATCATTTTCACTTCCTGTGGTACGGAATCAAATAATATGATCATCAAGTCCTCGGTAGAACACCTTGGGGTAGAAAGAATCATCAGTTCTCCTCTGGAACATAAATGCGTTTCTGAAAGTATTCTGGATATGAAAAACAGAAAAGGAGTAGAGGTAAACTACATCCGTCCGAATGAAAAAGGAGATATTGATCTTGCTAAATTAGAAGAACTTTTAAAAGCTTCAGATAAAAAAACACTGGTAAGCTTAATGCATGCCAACAACGAAATCGGAAATATCATTAACCTTAAACAGGTTGCCCAGCTTTGCAAACAGTATCAGGCACTTTTCCACTCAGATACCGTGCAGACAATGGCTCATATGAACCTTGACTTCTCTGATATCCCTGTGGACTTTGCATCGTGTAGTGCCCACAAGTTTCATGGTCCGAAAGGAGCTGGATTTGCATTTATCAGAAAAGCAACAGGTTTAAAAGGAATTATTACCGGAGGACCTCAGGAAAGAAGCCTTAGAGCGGGAACTGAAAATGTTTGTGGTATCGTAGGATTAGGAAAAGCATTAGAACTTTCTCTGAATCATATGGAGGAATACACCCGTCATATGCAGGATATCAAGGATTATGCAATTGAAAGACTTTCTGCCGAAATTGAAGGAATTAAATTCAATGGAAGAAGTGCAGAAAAGGAAAATAGCCTTTATACAGTTTTAAGCGCATTACTGCCTTATAAAAATCCATTGATAGGACTTCAGCTGGATATGAAAGGAATTGCAATTTCTCAGGGAAGTGCATGCTCATCAGGAGCATCAAAGCCTTCAATGGTGATGATGATGGTGCTTTCTGAGGATGAAATGGATCACTGTACCCCATTACGTATCTCTTTCAGCCATATGACGACTAAAGCGGAGATTGACACACTGGTCAACGCATTAAAGGAAATCTCAAGCGATTACACTATAGAAAAAACTAATGTTGAGCATAGATAGTCTTGTGCTTTAAAAATCGTAATTTTGAATATCCAAAAGGATTAAAAGAAAATAATATTAATTAAAATAAAAGAAACAAAAATGGCTTTAGAAATTACAGACAGCTCATTTCAGGATACGGTTTTAAAATCAGATAAACCGGTATTAGTAGACTTCTGGGCAGTATGGTGCGGACCTTGCAGAACTTTAGGACCAATCATCGAAGAAGTAGCATCAGATTTTGAAGGTAAAGCAGTAGTAGGGAAAGTAGATGTAGACAACAACCAGGAGATTTCTATGCAGTACGGTATCAGAAATATTCCTACAGTTCTTATTTTTAAAAACGGAGAAGTAGTAGACAAATTAGTAGGTGTAGCTCCAAAAGAGGTAATCGCTGAAAAATTAAGCGCTCACTTATAAAAAAAATAAGTTTGATAATGAACGCCTTCCAGTATTGGGAGGCATTTTTTTTAAAATAATTTGCAGGTAACAAAAAAAGTTGTAATTTTGCAACCACGAAAAAGAAACGACGTTCTTTAAAATAATGATCCGGTAGTTCAGCTGGTTAGAATGCCGCCCTGTCACGGCGGAGGTCGCGGGTTCGAGTCCCGTCCGGATCGCAGAAGTTTTCTCAATTTACTTTAAAAAAATTGATCCGGTAGTTCAGCTGGTTAGAATGCCGCCCTGTCACGGCGGAGGTCGCGGGTTCGAGTCCCGTCCGGATCGCGGAAGTTTTCTCAATTTACTTTAAAAAAATTGATCCGGTAGTTCAGCTGGTTAGAATGCCGCCCTGTCACGGCGGAGGTCGCGGGTTCGAGTCCCGTCCGGATCGCAAAAAAGTCTTCTAGAAATAGAAGACTTTTTTATTTTCCATTTGTAAGCGGAATGATATAAGGAGAGTCGATAGCCTGAATAAGATGTAAGTTCAGAACAGTTTTCACTTATTTACACCATCCCTGTGAAATCTTCAGTTTTTATGAATCAAGTGCAAAAGTTTTAAAATAGCGTTGTATAATTGATTCTTTATCAGGATGCTTTCTACGGTTGCATAAACAAATATTTTTATATGAAAGGCTAAAGAATTCACACCGGAGAAAGTATATTCTTAAGTTTTTTCCAAAGCAGCTTTGATTTCAATGACAAGGGATCATAATTATAAAATCCGGAATATTGCTATTCCGGATTCTGTAATCTTTTATCAAATATATTATTTACGGTTACTGTCTATAAAGCTCTTTTAAACAATTGAATGGTCATAGTTCCACGGCCCCAATTGTAATTCGGCTGGTTTCCTCCATCCCACATATTATAAACAAGCATACATGTTCCTGCTCCACTCCCTTCTGCATATCCCGCTAGCTTATAGGTTACAGTCATATCAGAAGAGGTGTTATTGGTGATGTCTTCTGAAAAATTACCATTTATAGTTCCCATTCTTGCAGCCGAAGTTAGTCCTTTTAAGGATACTTTTCTGGAGCCTTCCTGCTGTTCTACACCATTTTTGTAAAATGTAACCCCGATGTAAGATACCCTGTCCGGATTTGCACAATTGGTGTCATGAGTACCGGCAGGAATAGAATAGTTCAAAATGACTCTGCCAACAGTATTGGGAGGGATGGTAATCGTTCTGCTGAAATTAACTAGATCTATATTTGCGTAGCTTATAATAGGGTAGTTGTAATCGTAATGTACCGAACCTCCTGCCTTATTGACAAGTATATCATCTAAACTGAATTTGTCAGGAGGAAACATAGCTTCCAAAGGAACTTTTTTTGCTGTTCCGTCACTTTTCAATACTATAATTCTTTCTGTAGAGGCTACACCTGTTTCATCCGGGACACCTCTGAATCTTACATTTCCGTCTACATCAAGCTTTTGGGTAGGAGACATGGCATAATTGATATCAGAACGTCCTATTCCCATATTCCCGTTCTCATTGATTACGGCAGCTGGCCGGTCACTGGTAGAGAATGTAAGGGATGAAGAATTGGTTGTTCCATTTCCCCAATAATTGGCTTTTATCCCTGCTAATGGAAAATCAGCTCCTGAAATCTTTCCATTAAAGGATAATTTTCCAAGCTCCGTTCCGGTAGATAAGTTACTGTTTCCGGTTCTTTCTAACGCAATCAAAGGAGAATTGCTTACAGATTCTACTTTCATCTGATGACTTCCCGTTGTAGAATTTTCTTTTATATGCAATCCGCTGTCCGGTGATGAAGTACCGATTCCCACCGTACCATCGTCTTTAATCACAAAATCAGTATTGGCAACCCTTCCTGTACCGGAAGAAGTATTTCCTAATTTTACCATTGTATTAACAGGATCGTCAATAAAAGCATCCGGCGTAAGGTCTCCGGCAGCTATATTTCCTGCATTCAACTTTTGCCACTTATTCAGACTGCCGTCAAAATAATAATATCCGGAGTTTTTAATATCAACAGTCTGGCCTGCCGGGGCTGTATCAGCGGCTGTAACATACACCATTGCTCCTGTCTGGCTGGCTGTATAGGTCTTTGCTCTAAGCTGGGTTCCTGTAATTCTTGGTGCAATAATGCCGTCCAGTACATTGGTAGAAGTGGGCTTTCCTGTTACATCTAAACTGGCCTGAGGAGTTGTAGTATTAATTCCCACCTGGGAGAATATTTGTAAAGAAATTAAAATACTACCTAATAATAAAACATTTTTTTTCATCCTTTTTAAATCATCTTAATTGTGCTGCAAATCTAGAAGATTAAAAAAATGAAAAAGAATAACAGGGTACATCATTTATACTACATTTGTTATTTTGCTTTATTTTCAGCGGGACATTTTTTTGGATAGATTATGTGATGTAATTTAAGGCATTGATAATGAATGAAATAAAAAAATACTATTTTCCTGATTTTTGTATTATTTTCCATATCAAATTTCGACAAAAAATTACAATCACTTTTATGATTTGTTTTTGAATTTATTTTCTGGATTATATCGATATAAATCTTATGTTTTAAATAAAAATTAATATGTGTAATTAAAAATATTAATTATAATTATTATCTTCGCTTGATAATAGAAACCACTGGTTGTTGAATTAATAGAAAATCTACATTCAGGTTTGTTTGTGTATGGGGAATTTTTTTAAAATCAGGGAGTTAAGATGTGTGATTGGGTGGTCGTTTTTTATTATTGATATTTCTTTCATATTTTTTTTAGCTTTAATTTCATATTTACTTTTAAAAAACCTGGAGGTACAAATTAATTTGATTGGGCATCAAAATGAAAAAATAATTTTGATGATAAAGATTGTTATCCTGCTTATAACAGAAAATGAAATTATAAGACATTTTGTTTCTTTTGACTTTTTTAAAACTGCATGGTTTTCTACCAGTGCATTGATAGTATTTTCTGGATTATATTTTATATCCGGATTTGTTTTCGGTGCTCCCGTTCATTTGTCCTCTATTCTGTTTTTATTTTTCTTTGTTTTTACAATATTTAAAATGGTAACTACATTTCTTAATAATAAATGTGTCAGAAAAATTCCTCATGATATAAACATTATGATTCAGGATTAAATTGAAGAAATTGAGTTGATGAATTGTAAAAAGGAAATGTCATTAAAAATTTACAAGCAATGTAGAATATCTGAAAATGAAGCATATAATTAAAATTAAAGAATTAAATAAATAAAAAAGTTGATATTAAAATAATAATTTCATCATTTTGTTTTTAAACGGAATGAAAATTGCTAGAGAAAGAAGTGATTTTAGCATGAGAATTTAAAGCACGCTTTAAAATATTTAAATAGTATAGTCGTTTTATTACAATACATATTTAAATATAGTTGAAATCAGTTCGATAAACCTAAATAATAACACAAGTAGATAAGAATAATAACATATGAATAAAACTATTATTGCATATATAGTACTGTTATCGGTTACTTTATTATCATGCAGACCGAAGCAGAATATGGTATATATGTCAAAGCATAATATGGAAGAAGAGGTTGCAAAAGCCAAGTTTCAGGGCCTGCATATTCAGGAAGGAGATGCTCTCCTGATTCTTGTATCTGCACTTGACGAAATAGCAGTGAAGCCTTTTAACCTTAATACTGCAAATAAGGTAGGGGGCGACGCTAGCAGGGGAATTAACCAATATGTAGAACCAAGTCAATATCTTGTCAATGAAGAAGGTTATATTTCTTTTCCGGTTTTAGGAAATGTGTACGTTAAAGGAATGACACAGGTACAGCTAAAACAGGAGCTTGAATCGCGTCTTAAGAGATATCTGACAGATCCATTGGTGACCATTACCCTTAAAAATTTTAATGTAAGCGTTTTAGGAGAGGTAAAGGAACCGGGGCAGAAAGAAAGTGTTTCTCAAAAAATCAATATTTTTCAGGCGCTTGGGCTTGCAGGTGATATGACGGATTTCGGAGACCGTACCAATGTTAAGCTTATCCGTGCCGATGATAGCGGAACAGATCAGATTGTTAATATCGATCTTACAAGATCTGATATAGTCAGTTCGCCCTATTATTATATGAAGCAGAATGACATATTATATGTGCAGCCGGACAAAAATAAACAGGTTCAGGCTAACTCGAATCCGAACAGAGCCCTTACATTCCAGATTATTGGTGCTTTACTGACAGCTGGTACACTTATTATTGCTTTAACTCGTAAATAAATATGCAGCAGATAGAATTTCAGGAAAGTGAAGAATCTTTGAATTTAAGAAAGATCATTGGGAAATATTTAGTCAAATGGCCTTGGTTTATAGCATCTGTCCTATTATTTGTTACTGTGGCCTTTATATATCTAAGATACGCTGTACCTCAGTATCAATCAACTACTACATTAAAATTTGATAAAAAACAGTCTGATTTAACAGGTGCATTAATTGATCTTGATAACTTGGGGCTTGGTATAGGAAATGCAGATGAGCTAAAGAGTGAAGTGGCTGTAGTAAACTCAAGACCCATCTTGATGAAGGTTGTTGAAAATCTAAATCTTAATATACAATATTATAATTCGGGTGAGATAAGGGATTCTGAATTATTTACCCGGGTACCCATTGTTGCAGAAATTATTTCTTATAAAAATGTCAAGAAATTTGTTTCTTCCGAATATGAAGTAAAAGAAGTAAATGGAAATGAATTTGTTCTGGAGGATAAGGAAAACAAAAAAGTAAAGGGAACTTTTGGTAAAAACCTGACACTTGATTTTGGAACTGTAGTTCTTCAAAAAGTTCCGGGCCTTACCTTTAAAGATAAGTATAAAATTGTTTTCTGGAATCCAATAGAGAAGGTAAAATCTTTAGAAAAGAAAATCCAGGTGGATCTTCCGGATCAGAAAGCGATGCTTATGGACATCAGCATCGTGGGAACTGTTCCCGAAAAATCAGAAGCCATCCTTAATGAAGTAACCAAACAATATAATCTGGATGGGCTAAGAGATAAAAACTTACAGGCTCAAAATACACAGGAGTTTATCGATAAACGATTAGAAGTTATTTCACGGGATCTTTCCGGAGTTGAGAATCAGAAAGAAGACTTCCAGAACCGTAACAAAATCGTAGACTTAGAGGCTCAGGCTCAATTGGCGCTTCAAAATACAAACGAGAACACAAAGCAGCTTCTTCAGCAGCAAACACAGCTGGATCTTCTTAATTCCCTTCAAAATGAAGCTTCAAAAGGAGATAATCAGCTTATGCCTTCAAATTTAGGACTTAATCCTTCTTTGGAACAGGCAATTTCACAATATAATACGCTGGTTATCACCAGAAATAAAACTTTGAAGCAGGCTACCAATGAAAACCCTGCAGTGATAGAAATGAATAAAGAAATTTCTTCACTAAAAGAAATCGTAAGAGATAACATCCGTCAGCAGAAAGCAACAATCCAGGCATCTATTGCGCAGGTAAACAGCCAGATTTCTGCCAGCACAGGAATGATTGAAAAAGTTCCGGGACAGTCGAAAATCTACAGAGGTATCGAGCGTCAACAGAACCTTAAAGAGCAGCTTTTCCTTTTCCTTTTACAAAAAAGGGAAGAAAATGCGATCAATCTATCTGTTAATGTTCCGAAAGCTAAAATTGTAAATCCTGCTTATACTGATGATGTTCCTGTTTCACCTAAGAAAAATATCATTCTTCTGGCTGCAGTTCTATTAGGATTGATGCTGCCGTTGGGAGTGTTCTATCTTTTCTTCATGTGGGATGATAAAATCTACAACCGTACAGATATTTCAGAAAATTCGTCACTTGGAGTGCTTGCAGATATTCCTTCTCTTAAAGATAATCAGAATCACCTTGTACAGAAAAACGATTTCTCAGAGCTGGCTGAAGCATTCAGAATATTGGTTTCCAATCTTAAATTTCTACTTCCTAAGAAAGATTCCGCGAAAGTCATACTGGTAACTTCTTCTGTGAAAGGAGAAGGAAAAACTCTGGTTTCTGTAAATCTTGCTCTGACATTGGGAAGCAAAAACGGAAGATCATTACTCATTGGTTCGGACGTCAGAAATCCGCAGATCCAAAGATATGATGATGAACGTATTAAGAATGCCGGTCTTACGGAATATTTATATGATGAAACTACAGATGTAGAAGACCTTATACATACTTCCGATACCAATCCTGAATGTGATGTAATCTATGCGGGATCTATTCCTCCAAATCCTCAGGAGCTTCTTTCCAACGGCCGTTATCAGAAGCTTATCAGTGAGATGTCGTCCCGTTACGAATATATTGTGATTGATTCTGCTCCGCTGATGCTTGTTTCAGATACATTGAGTATTTCTGATACAGCCGACGCTTCATTATACGTGGTAAGATCGGGAGTGTCAAGAAAAATATTAATTGATTTTGCCAATAAACTGGTTAAAGAATCAAAAATATCAAACGTTTCTTTCGTGATCAATGATGTTTCTAAAAATGTTGGTGGTTACGGCTACGGCTACAACTATGGCTATGGTTATGGATATACAGCTGATAAGAAGAAAAACTGGTGGCAAAAGCTTTTTAATAAATAAATCAAATTATCTTCAAAATAAACATTAAAATAAAGTAAGAACATCACATTTAATATGAATATACAGAATAAAATTGGGGTAATCGGATTGGGGTATGTAGGATTACCACTGGCCCGTTTATTTGCAACAAAATATGCCGTAGTAGGTTTTGATATCAACCAGGCCAGAATTGCAGAACTGAATAGCGGAAAAGATTCCACTTTGGAAGTAGAAGATGAAGTACTGCAGCCGGTTTTAGTGAAAGATAATCCGTTTTCAAACTCATCAAAAGGATTGCTTTGCTCATCTGATCTGGAAGATATTAAAGAGGCTAACATCTATATCGTAACTGTTCCGACACCGGTAGACAGACATAATCGTCCGGATCTGACGCCTTTATATAAAGCGTCTGAAACAGTAGGAAAAGTATTGAAAAAAGGGGATATTGTTATTTATGAATCTACTGTTTATCCCGGTGTTACAGAAGAAGAATGTATCCCTGTGCTGGAAAGAGTTTCAGGATTGAAGTTTAACGAGGATTTTTTTGCAGGATATTCTCCTGAAAGAATCAACCCGGGAGATAAAGAACGTACCGTAGAGAAGATTTTAAAGGTAACTTCGGGTTCTACACCGGAAATTGGTAAAAAAGTTGACGAATTATATAAATCTGTAATTGCAGCAGGTACCCATTTGGCACCTACCATCAAAGTAGCTGAAGCATCGAAAGTTATCGAAAATTCACAACGTGATATCAATATTGCTTTTGTGAATGAGCTTGCCAAAATATTTAATCTCCTGGATATTGATACACATGCAGTTTTGGAGGCAGCGGGAACGAAATGGAATTTCCTGAAATTCAAGCCCGGATTGGTAGGAGGACACTGTATTGGAGTAGATCCTTTCTATCTTGCCCAAAAAGCGCAGGATGTAGGATATTATTCTGAGCTTATCCTTACGGCAAGAAGACTAAATGATTCCATGGGGCAGTTTGTAGCTTCCGAGGTGGTAAAAACAATGATTAAGAAAAGAATCAACATTACGGATGCCAAGGTACTGAATCTTGGAATCACTTTTAAAGAAAACTGTCCGGATGTAAGAAATACGAAAGCTGCAGATGTTATCAATGCTCTGGAAGACTATTCTGTTGAAGTTACAACATACGACCCGTGGGCAAATCCGGAAGAAGTAATGCATGAATATGGTATACAATCTACCAATTCTCTTGAAGATGTGAAGGGACAGTTTGATGCAATTGTTCTTACAGTTTCTCATGATGAATTCCTGAATATTGATCTTTCCCGCTATCTGAAGGAAGGAGGAGTTTTATATGATGTTAAAGGAATTTTAGAGAAATACGATAATCGTTTATAAAAAAATAGAGAATGAAAATAGCAGTCGTAGGAACAGGGTATGTAGGTTTGTCTAATGCCGTCTTATTGGCCCAACATAATGAAGTTGTAGCTTTAGATATTGTTCAGGAGAGAGTAGAATTGCTTAATTCTAAAAAATCTCCTATTGAAGATGGAGAAATCAGTACGTTTCTAAGTACTAAACCCCTTAATTTCAAAGCCACTTTAGATAAGAAGGAAGCTTACGATAAGGCTGAATATATTATTGTCGCCACTCCCACAGATTATGATCCCACTACCAATTATTTTGACACAAGCAGTGTTGAGAATGTAATTAAGGAAATTACAGAGTATAATTCTGAGGCTGTAATTATTATTAAATCTACAGTTCCGGTGGGATATACTGTAGAGTTAAAAAGCAGAATGCATTTAGATAATGTAGTGTTTTCTCCGGAATTTTTGAGAGAAGGCAAAGCTTTATATGATAATTTATATCCTTCGAGAATTATTGTCGGGGAGCAGAGCGAGCGGGCAAGGATTTTTGCAGAATTACTGAAAGAAGGTGCGGTAAAAAAGGATATTCCGGTTTTGTTTACTAATCCTACCGAAGCAGAAGCCATTAAATTGTTTTCAAATACCTATCTGGCATTGAGGGTAGCTTATTTTAACGAATTAGACAGCTACGCACAGATTCATGAACTGGATACCCGCCAGATTGTAGAAGGTGTTGGACTGGACCCAAGAATTGGTTCACATTATAATAATCCGTCTTTTGGATACGGAGGATACTGCCTGCCTAAAGATACCAAACAGCTTTTGGCAAATTATAACGCTGTTCCCAATAATATTATCCAGGCAATTGTAGATGCCAACAGGACCCGTAAGGACTTTATAGCAGATTCTGTACTTGCCAGAAAACCAAAAAAGGTAGGTGTTTACCGTCTGATCATGAAAGCAGGCTCCGACAATTTCAGAGCATCTGCCATACAGGGAGTAATGAAAAGGATTAAAGCTAAGGGAGTAGAAGTGGAAGTGTTTGAGCCGGCCCTTAATGAAGAGTCTTTTTTCGGTTCCAGAGTAGTAAAAGATTTAGAACTTTTCAAGAAAGAATGCGATGTAATTATTTCTAACCGCAATGCAGCGGAACTTGCTGATGTACAGGAAAAAGTGTACACAAGGGATCTATTTGGTAATGATTAAAAGTAAATAAATTGTCCAGTACAAAAAAGATCGCAAAAAATACAATATTACTCTACATAAGGATGATCATCAATATGGGGATCTCCTTATATACTTCAAGGATTATTTTACAGAAGTTAGGAGTAGATGACTTTGGAATATATAATTTAGTGGCGGGGGTAGTTGTATTATTTTCTTTTTTAAATAATGCAATGACAAGTGCTACTCAACGATTTTTAAATATTGAATTAGCTTCAAAAATCAAAGAAAAAGTTAATAGAGTTTTTTGTATGAGTCTAAATATTCATATAATTATCTCAATTATCGTATTGGTTTTGTCGGAGACTATTGGATTGTGGTTTTTAAATTACAAATTAAATATTCCAGTTAACCGGCTTAATGCAGCGAATTTTGTATTTCAATTTTCTATAATTACAACAATAATTAATATCATCAGAATACCCTTCAATGCTACCATACTCGCGAATGAAAGGATGTCTTTCTATGCCTATCTGGGTATAGTAGAGACTATATTAAAACTAGCTATTGTATTTTTATTATCTCTTTTTGTTGAATATGATCAGCTAATAGTGTATTCATTTTTATTATTACTGGTCAATCTTATAATTAATGTAATCTATAAAATTTATTGCTATAGGAACTTTAAGGAAGAAACTGCTTACCATTATTTTTCTGACAAAAAACTATTCAGAGAATTATTATCTTTTTCTGGTTGGAGCTTATTCGGACAAGTGGCTGTTTTAAGTTCAACACAGGGATTGAATATGATTATGAATATATTCATCGGTGTAACTGTAAATGCTGCCTTAGGTATTGCGAATCAGGTAAATAGTGTTTTATATAGTTTTGTTTCCAATATGCAGGTAGCATTCAATCCACAAATTACTCAAAGTTATGCTTCGAATGATTTGGAAACGCATAAAAGATTAGTATTAAATACTTCGAAATATTCAGTATTTCTATTTTTAGTTTTATCAATACCGATTTTATTACATACCGAATTCATTTTAAAATTATGGCTGGGTGTCAACTTACCTCAATATCTTGTAAGCTTCACTCAGATCGTTATTATAGGCTCTATTATCAATGCCATAGTTGGACCATTTTGGATGTCTGCTAATGCCATTGGAAATATCAGAAATTATCAATTAGGTGTTTCATTGATATTATTATTAAATCTTCCGCTGGCATATATATTCTTAAAATTAGGTTTTTCTCCTGTATATATTATGAGCTTAAATGTTATTTTAAATTTATGCACCTTCATATTTCGTTTTCTTTATGTTAATCATAAATTGAAATATGATTGGTCAGATGTACTACTTTATTTAAAACAGACCTTCCTGGTTATTTTCTCTTGTTTTATTCTGGTATGGGTCATAAAAAAATTAGATTTCAACAGCTACTTTTTTGCAATATCTTCAACCATTGGTGCTGAGATTATTTTGTTGGTATTAATTATTCTTATTGGTATTAAGCGGGAAGAGTATCAACAGTTTAAGAAAACAATCATAAAAAAAATAAAGAAATAAATATGGATTTATTTAACAAAATAAAAAATAAAGCAAATTCAATTATCAATAATATACAGAATAATGCCAGAGTAGATAAAATTGCTGATGAAATTTCTAATTGCAGTTCAGAGCGGTTATTTTTATTTCAGACTCCTACTCATACTAATATTGGAGATCACGCTATTGCCGAGGGGCAGCTAAAATTTTTTCAGGAAAACTTACCCGGGTATCATATTTTTGAGATCAATCAGTCTCAGATGAAGTATTTTATAGAAAAGTACAGAAATACTATTAAGCCTGATGATTTGATATTTGTTCATGGAGGTGGCAATTTCGGGAATGAATACATGAGGGAAGAAAATTTAAGGAGAATGGTAATTCAAAACTTTCCTGAAAATAAAATTATACTGTTTCCACAAACGATCTATTATTCAAATGATCAGATTGGTGAATCTGAATTAAAAAGAACACAAGATATTTTTGGAAAACATAAAAATTTGATTTTGACAGCCAGGGAGGAAAAATCATTTGAATTAATGCAAAAATATTTTCCAAAAAACAAAGTCATTCTGACTCCCGATATTGTTCTTTACACTGAATATAGTTTTGAAAATGAGCGGGAATATGCATTGGAAGTAATCAGAAATGATCAGGAATCAATATTAACAGCAGATGATAAAGATAAAATTACCCAAATCTTAAAAGAAAGATTTGCCAAAATAATTAATTCTGATATGCATTGTGAAAAAATAACAGATTTAGATATAAAATCTGTTAGAAAGAAAATATTGACTAATAAGCTGTTACAATTTTCTAAGGCAAAGATAGTGGTCACTGACAGACTACATGGAATGGTTCTTTGCATCATTACAGGAACACCATGCGTGGTTTTTTCGAATTATAATCAGAAAGTTATAGGAACTTACAACTGGATTAAGTATTTAAAATATATCAAGTTTGTTAAAAATGTAGAGGAAGCAAACACAGCAATAGATGAGTTATTGAGTAATGATAACTATGAAAAATATAATCCTCAGGAGATAAGGAAGTTTTACCTACCATTAATAGAGAATGTAAATGAATGATGTTTTTTTATCAATTATCGTCCCAATATATAATGTTGAGAATTATATAGAAAAATGTATTGCCAGTATAATACAAAATACTTCTGCTAATTTTGAACTGATCCTGGTAATTGATGGATCTCCGGATAATAGTATCAGTATTTGTAAAAAATATAAAGAAGCGGATAAAAGAATTGTCATCCTGGAAAAAGAAAACGGGGGGCTTTCTGATGCCAGAAATGCCGGATATAAAATAGCCAAAGGTGAATATATCTGGTTTGTTGATGGAGATGATTATATTGAAAGTGAGAGTATTGATATCTTTTTTGAAAAAATCAATAAAGAGACCGATATTTTCTTATTTAATTATCAGGAAATTTATGAAAATAAAATTGTCAAATTTGAAAAATTTGAAAATGAAGAAAAGATCAGTGGCCACGATTTGCTGTTAAAATACAATAACTATGGTGTTCAGGCATGGACACAGATCTATTCAAAAAAGTTCTTGGATCAACATAGGATCATATTTGAAAAAGGAGCTATCTATGAGGATGTGTTATTTAATACACAAGTCTATAGTAAAAATCCTGATCTGCAAGTTATTGACAATATCTTCGTAAACTATGTACAAAGGGGAGAGTCAATCATGAAAAAAAAGCAGACTATAAAAAATGTAGAATCAGTTTTAAAAATTTTAGAATTGTATAATAAGAAAGATATAATAGATTTCTTTCCTGAAAAATTCATCATAAACAGACATCACTATTATTTTAGTTTGCTGTTCATTTTTTTACATAAAAGCAATATGAAAAAAAATGAAATTATGGATCTTTTAAATAGTATCAGTAAAAAAGACTTTTTTGTTTTTACAAGAGAGTATGATTCTTTTATTGTGAAATATATCAAAAGAAAACTATTTCCTTCCAAATCGGTTTTTATTTATAAAAATTGGAATTTTATTTTCCTTCTGATAAGATTGGATAATTTGATTAATAGATGAATTACCTAAAGAAAAATATAACCCCAATATTAATCATTTCACAAATATTTGGTTTATACGGTGGTATGTTACAGGCACCGAGAATTCTTGCTATCCTATTTTTACCCTTATTAATAAGGGATTTAAATAAAAAACTGATAAAAGGAAAAGAGGTTTTATTGTTTTTCTTTTCTTTTATCATGTATTGCGTATTGTCAATGTTATTTTTAACATTTAATAATGACCAATCCTTAAAAGAGTTTGCCTATGCATTAATAAATTTTATCATTTTCATTGAAATACTGAATTTTAGCAAGTATTTAAGTTTAAATAAACTGATCAATGGCTGGGTTATATTTGTATTACTAAGTATTCCGATAGCAATTATAGAAATTAATTTCAATTTGCACTTTTCCAATTCTAAATTTGGAGATGATACGGTATTAGGAGGTGTGGGAACTATCAGAAAATATGCCGCTATTACTTTTGGAAATTATAATTTGTATAATCACCTTTTGGCAATTTCATTCCCTTTTATTTTAGCCAAACTTAAGTTTATTTCAAGCAAGTTTTTTAAAATACTTTATATCCTTTTTATTTTAGCAATCGTTTGGGTTGTACTGACTAATGCAAGCCGCGGAACGATGCTGTGCTTATTAATATCTACAATTATATATATTATTTTTTATTCCAGTAAGTCAATAAGCAAAACCATTATTTATACATTCATTTCGATAATAGTATCTTTTGCAGGTTATATATATGTAATGAATAATGCATCATTTTCTTATTTAAAGACAAGAATTGAACAAAAAGGTCTGGAAGACAATTCCAGAAAGGAAATGATTAATGTTGGTATCGATATGTTTATAAACTCAAAATTTCTGGGTGTCGGAGCTGGTAATTTTTCTGAAACGGCCAGTAAAATGACGAAAAATCCTATCTTGGTACCCCATAATTTATTTATAGAATTACTTTCTCAATATGGAATTGTTGTCTTCTTTACATTTCTTTTATTGTTATATAAAATTTTTAACCCGAAAAAAATTTTTAAAAAGCGTGAAATTCCAAACTATATTTTGTTAGGATCATTACTTGTAATGCCATTGGCGTTTACAATTAATAGTGTTTATTTAAATAATCCTTACATGTGGATTTGGCTAGCAAGTCTTTATTGTATATCATCATTTTATAAAACGATAGCTAAAAATGTTAATTGATTATATAGATAGAAAATATTCATCGTTAAGAAAACTTACTAAAGTTCAGTCTTTAGCGAGATTTTCTATTAGAAAGTTTTCAAATTTTGTCTTTCCGATATATCTTAAAAACACTAAAAAAGAAATAGTACTACCCGAACAATCGTCGGAAAATATTATTGTATCATTGACAACATTCCCGGGAAGGATATCCAAATTATGGATGGTTATAGAATGTATGTTACGTCAAAGTCAGCTTCCAAATAAAATTGTATTGTATTTGGCAAAAGATCAGTTTCCGAATGAATTAAAAGATATACCGGATAATTTGATGGGGTACTATAAAAAGAATCAACTGGAAATAAAATTTGTAGACGAAGATCTCAGGTCTCATAAAAAATATTACTACGCCTTTAAAGAATATCAAAATGACGTTATCATAACAATAGATGATGATATCTTTTATCCATCAAATATCATTAAAGATTTAATGGATTTACATGAAAAATTTCCTGATACAATCTGTTGTCACAGAGCACATAAAATTGTGAGAAATGATGATGATACAATAAGCAGATATTCTAAGTGGAAAAAGGTTTTTGGAAATTTTGGACCGACATTTGATCTATTTCACACAAGTGGGGGAGGAACTTTGTATAAGACTAATTTTTTTTGTGAAGAAGTTTTAAACAAAGAGGTTTTTGTCAGCTTATGTTTTATGGCGGATGATGTCTGGCTGAATATGATGGCTCAGTTGAATAAGACAAAGACTGTGAAATCCAATTATTTTTCAAACCTGATTCCCATTGAAAATAAAAATTCAATTTTTAAACTAAGCCAGGAAAACGTTGCCGATGGAGGTAATGATAAGCAGTTACAGAATCTGATTCAAAATTATAATATTAATAATTATGAAATATTTAAGTGATTTTATAAAGATTAGTGCGGTACTACTGTTTAGCTTTTCGTATGCTCAGCAAAACAGAGTAAGCAGGTATAATGCAGATATGCAGGCATCCAAAAGCTATGGTTTGCAAAAAATGGAATTGTCGTCGGTAAGTAAAAATACTTACGATTTCATGGCATTAGGATATTTTATCAATGCCAATAACAATATGTATCTTAAAACAAAAGATAAGAAATATATTGATACTAATATTTCTGTCATAAAACCAATCCTGATTGACACCAATTCAAAGACATCTTACCAAAAAAATGGCTGGGTGATGAATGTGGGAAAAGGTAATCAGAATGCAAAAGTGAACGGACAGGAGCATTTAATTTCAGAAGGATATTTTTTCAGATACATTGGCGAATTTTTGGATATTTTAGCTAAGAATAAACTGTATACAAATTATCAGCCGGCGATAGAAAGTGGTTTAAAATACTCTTTCGATAAATGGAAAGCCAGAAGTTTTAGCCAGTATGGAGATTATTCTTTATTGTTTCATCAGAGGCTTCATACCGGAGCAAACTGGGCAGTTGTTGCACTATATCTGATGAAATATGACGAATCTAATAAAAACTCATATTCCGTGTTTGTAAATCAGTTTGATCAGCAGCTGAAAAAAGCACTGATCTTAAATAAAAGCACAGGTAGCGTTTTGTATTATACATGGAACAGTACGTATCCGGATGCTTTTTGTAAGGCTTTACAGAAAATTAAGAATTATAAGCCCGTTATACAGGATGTATCACATGGAAATCATGTCGTATTATATTTAATAAAGGCAAAAGAATTGGGAAATGCCAATTGGACCGACTTTAATTTCAGTTACCTCTGCAATACCCTGAAGCTTAAGATTCTTAAAGGAGACAGTATTGCTGATAATGTAGACGGTACTACAAATCCAAGTGTACAAAATACAGGATGGAAAATATCGGATGGCTGGATGAAACTTATCTATTTTGATACAAGTTTATATCCTTTGGTCGAGAAAAACCTTACAAATTATAGTAATAAAATTAACAATTCCTCTTTAGAGCTGCAGTTTAATTCAATTTATCCATAATGATACTCCACATTACAAATGATTACTCAGGATCCACAGTTTATAAAAATTTAGTGAGGGAGCTGGATAGTAACGGGGTGGAGCAGATTGTATACAATCCATTTCGGGAGGCTTCCAGAATAGGAAAAAATAAAATAAATTTTAAAAATAACCGCTCTCAGATTATCTACAGCCATATTTTATCAAAATATGCAGATCGGGTTTTGTATAAGAGAAAAATTAAAAAAATTGTACGGGACATTGAAGCAAAAATAGATCTCAAGACTGTCAAATTTATTCATGCTCACACATGGTACAGCGATGGCGGAGCGGCCTATGAACTTCATAAAAAATATAATATTCCCTACATAGTAGCAGTGCGTAATACTGATCTTAATGTGTTTTTGAAATATTTTCTGCACGAAAGAGGCTACGGAAAAAAAATTCTTCAGAATGCGAATAAGATCATAACCATTTCGGCAGTCTATAAAAAAAGAATGCTTGAAGATTCAAGACTGTCTCATATCCTGGAGAATGTACAGCAAAAACTCACAGTGGTCCCAAATGGTGTAGATCCTTACTGGATCGAATCAAAGGTGATGAAAAGGAATGTTGTTAAGAATGAAAAAAGCATTCAGTTGCTTTATATAGGGAAATTTAATAAGGGAAAAAATGTCTTTAACCTTATTAATGCTGTTAAGAATTATAATCACAAGGTTCAGAATAAGATAAAATTAACACTGATTGGAGGAGGAGGAAATGACGAGAAAAGAATCCTTGATTCTATTAAAAACGACCCTTCCTTTGAGTTTGTAGGAAAAGTTGAGAGTCTGCCTGTTTTAAAATCCTACTATGAACGAAGTGATTTCTTTACAATGCCTTCCAAAGCAGAAACCTTTGGCCTGGTGTATATAGAAGCCCTTCTGCAGGGTTTACCGGTGATGTACACACAAAATGAAGGGATCGACGGTTTTTATGATGATTCTATTGGGGAAAAAGTGGAAGACATTTCTGTTTCTGCGATCGAACGGGCGCTTGAACGTTTAATCCAAAAACAAGATCATTATAGTTTTGATATGGAGCAATTGTTAGAAAATCATGACTGGAAGAGAATAGCTGAAGTATACCAACAATTATATACAGAAAAAAAATAATGAACATATTATACATCCACCAATATTTCGTAACTCCTCAGGAACCCGGAGGAACAAGATCGTATTGGCTAGCACAAGAACTTATTAAAAACGGGCATAAAGTTACTATGCTCACCTCATCATCGAAATTTTCAGAGGATATTAAAGTGGTAAACATTGATGGTATTGAAGTCGTTTATATAAAAGAAGACTATGACCAGAATATGAGTGTTTCCAGAAGATTAAAGGCTTTCCTGAAATTTATGTACAAATCATCTGTAGTAGGATGGAAACAGAAAGATATTGATTTGGTGATTGCTACATCTACTCCTCTTACAATAGGTATTCCGGCACTTATATTAAAGTGGTTTAAAAAGAAACCTTTTGTTTTTGAAGTAAGGGATCTCTGGCCTGAGGTGCCTATACAAATGGGAGCCATAAAAAACAGCTGGACAATTAAAACAACTCGTCTGCTGGAAAAAACGATTTATAAAAACGCTTCCCGTGTTATTGCACTTTCTCCCGGTATGCAGGATGGAGTCGTAAAATATATTCCAAAAGAAAAAACATCAATGATTCCTAATATGGCTAAAATGGACGAATTCTGGCCTAGGGGAAAAAACGATCAACTGATGGAAAAGCTTGGTTTAAAAAAAGATTCCTTCAAAATAGTTCATTTTGGGTCTCTGGGATTGGCAAATGGAGCTCATTCAATTATTGAATCTGCCAAGTTATTAAAAGATAGAGAAGATATAGAATTTTTGTTTGTAGGAGGTGGTTCTACCGAACAGGATTTGGTAGATGAAGTAGAGAAAAACAACCTTAAAAATGTGAAGTTTCTCGGAAAGTTCCCTATGACAGACGTATCTGAGATTGTTAATTTTTCCGATGTTTCTATGATTTCCTTTCTGGATATTCCGATTTTGTATACCAACTCTCCCAACAAACTTTTCGATTCATTGTCTGCAGGAAAACCGATTATTGTAAACTCCGCCGGATGGACGAAAGATATAGCTGAAAAATACCATTGCGGATATTATGTAAACCCCAACCGTCCGGAAGAACTTGTAGAAAAAGTACTCTATTTGAAGGACAATCCTGAGGTGGTAAATAGCATGGGACAAAATTCAAGAAAATTGGCTGAAACAGTTTATGACAAGTCCATTCTTTGTAAAAAATTTGTTGAAGTTATCGAACAAACAGGATAAGCCCGGTAGTTAAATAGTACAGGGAATTTATCATCTTAGAATTTAAAGTAACAGGAGTGTTGATTTTGTGTGTGTTTATAATCTATTTTCTTAAATTTTCTAAGTGAAATTTAAAATAAAGGTGTCTAATAGCAGTTATATCTTTAATTTTTATATTTGAAAATGTGTATTTTACAGATTGCTTTGAAAGAAAAGAAATAGGTTTCTTTGGAAAAGTTAAAAAAAGCTATATATTTGCACCAGTTAAAAGCAAATGCTACTTTAATTGATCCGGTAGTTCAGCTGGTTAGAATGCCGCCCTGTCACGGCGGAGGTCGCGGGTTCGAGTCCCGTCCGGATCGCAAAAAAAGTCTTCTAGAAATAGAAGGCTTTTTTATTTTCCCCCCTTCCATTTACTATTCAATTTCATTCCTGTAAAAGTGATAATTTATCATTGACAGAATTCTCGTCTGGAAATTCGGGAATAGAAAAGTAAATAAAGTTCAGTTTTACATACTGTTGCTGATTGCTTTTTTATGTATTGTGAGATTTATACTGAATTTTTTAATGTAAACTGATCTTGGTGTAAAACTATTTTCAAAAAGAACTGGAAAGGAGAATAATGTTTATGTGAGACTCCCGGAATCCCTGTCTGGAACGCTAACCTTATAAAAATGAACTAACTATAACTCCTCATTTGCAATCCTTAAACCTCCGTTTTTTTACGGTATTTTTAAGAATATCTTTTATGATTCAAATTTAGGTCTGATATTTGTACTGGGTAGCCAAACTAAATGGCCGATTTATTTATGAAAAACATATCTGTGAAAAAATCCTTTCTTTATGTCTGTTTATGCGCTTTTTTCTTGATTTCCTGTAAAAAGGAAATAGAAAAGATAAGTGATACTTTTAAAGATACTGTTGCTTCTTCGGAAGCTTCGGAGGTAGAAAAGGATTCCATAAAGAAAGATTCTGTTCCTGTAGTGAAAAAAGAATCTGTTCCGCCTGTTATGCAGGAGAATGGTTTCTATAATGCCTTTGTTCTTCCGAAGGATAAAAAAATGCGTGATTCTGTGTATGCAGAATTCAGCAAGAAATACAGTGTAGAAGAGAGAACTGCTATTTTAGCTTTAAACAGGCTGGACTCTAAAAGTAAATGGAATGCCGATACTTTGGTTGTTCCTGCAAAAATAGATACAACATTGATGGCATATTCACCGTTTCCAATGCAGCTGGATGTATTAAGCGGAGTGAAAAAGTTTGTCATATTCTCATATCCTATACAGGCTTTTGCTGTATATTCCAATGGAAGTCTTGTAAAATGGGGCCCGACAAGTATGGGTAAAAAAGCAGCCCAGACCACAAGAGGGCTTACTTTTGCCAACTGGAAAAAGAAACTTGCCATTTCTACGGTAAGTACTGAATGGAAACTTCCTTATAACTTTAATATTCACAATATCGGAGGAATTGGATGGCATGAATATACCCTTCCGGGATATCCTGCTTCCCACTCATGTCTCCGATTGCTGAGGAAAGATGCCCAATGGCTGTATTCTTATGCAGATACCTGGATTCTGAATCCCGGCGGTGCTACAACAAAAGCCAAAGGAACAGCGGTAATGGTATTCGGAGATTACAAATGGGGAGGAAGAAAACCATGGAGAAATCTTTTGGACGATCCTAATGCTAACAATATTTCCGTTGAAGAATTGACGAAGCTTTTAGAGCCGGACGTTCCAAAAATGCTTAAAGAACAAAGCAACAGAGAAAAAGTGGTGGATTCTATCAAAGCAGCAAAAGCAGCATCTGCACCTGTTCAGAATGAAAAGCCTGCAGAACCTTTATCTAATTGATTTTCTTTTCAAATTGCAAAGTAGATTCTTCAGCAAATTTTCTAAGTTTGATCATTTCCTCCTTACCTTTATGCTGCCCGAATCTTGCAGCAATATACGTAAGAAGAATAAACAATAACATGACAAAAGAAGCGCTCAGTGCCCATGGGTATTCGGCGCTTTTTATCTGTTTCTCCACGTAATACATCGTGAAGAATGTCATCCACAGAATAGAAAAAGAAAAGTAAAGAAACATAAAAAACGTCCACACTGCGGAGCTAGGGCCAAATACTCCGCGTATTGCCGTATGCTCATCTTCCATTTCTACCCTTAAGGCAAGGCAGGGCTTCCAGTAATTATCATATTCTGTTTTTACCCAAATGGTAGCAACCTCCTTATTAATATTTCCTGAAAATTCATCTTTATGCTCTTCCATATATTTTTTAAGATTTTCAGCATACTCTTCTTTGGTAAGATGAGTAAACATTTTAAATCTGGGTCTGGTTCTTATTCTGTCTAAGGTGCTTTCTTCAGTATTCATATTTTATTCTTGATAAGGAATTGGGTCTTCAAGCATGAAGCGGAATGTAAGTTCTTCGTTTTTCCTTTGAATGATCATGGTAATATTTCTGCCCTCGCTGGACTTCATAAGTTCCATGATCTTTTCGAGAGTCATGTCTGCAGTTCGTTCTCCGTTAATGCTCAGAACTTTGTCATCTTTTTTAAGGCCTGCTTCATAGGCTGGAGAGTCTTTTCTTACTCCTGCAATGGAGAATATAGGTTTCAGACTGAATTTATACCGAAAAGCTTCTTTATAAACTTCATTTACTACTTTAGCTGATTTTTGAGTTTCAATATTTATTCTATCCTGCTGCCATTCCAATCCGTCTTGTCTGAAATCCAGTCCGCTCATATTAAAATGAAAAGGATCGTCAAAGTTTCTGTTCTTCTTAAGATATAACTTTTGATTGGGATAATCAAAAACTACAGTAAATCTACGCATAATTTCACTTCCTATGGAACCTTTTCTGTTTTCTACCAAATTAACATGCTGGATAGAAAATTCATCCGGCATAGCAGTAAGTGGCTTTTCAAATTTAAAATTTCCGAGGTAAAAATTATGAATTCTGCTTCTTTTGCCATAGATATCTCCGTTGAAACCGCGGCCAAGGAAATCATCAATATTGGGTCTGTTGTAAACGAAATTTTTAATAAGAGCAGGGAAGAGCCAGATAGCATCACTGTTTCCAAGGTCAATCAGTAATTTTGAATCTTTCTTTTCATTGGTCATTTCTACATCGGCATGCAAATAAGGCTTATTCTTTTCAATGGTAATGGGAAACTCTTCAAACCGTCTGATTTTCTTTTCCAGGAGGGCAATATTTTCATAAACGGTTATTTTCTTTGATGTATAATCTATATAAATAGGATGGTCTTTAAAAAAATGATAGCCAATCACTCCATTTACAGGAATTCCTACATGAGGCGAAATATTAAACTCTTCATCAATAATAATGTAAAGAGACATAGAGGTATTGACAATAGCATCTCCTATTTTGCCAATATTGCGTTCCGATTTCAGGCCGTCAATACTTAAACTTCCTCCAAGACCTGAAAACTTTACTTTTTCTATATTGCTTAGCTTTACTTCCTTATTTTCCAGACTAAAAAGTATGGTTTCCGAAACTCCGGTATCCAGCAGGAAGGTAAGATCAGCACCATTAACATTGATAGGGATAAAGATAAGATTGTTGATAAACCGAAAAGGAATAACCGCTTTTTTAGTATTAATTAGTTCAAAAGTGTTCTGGGCACTTACAAAAATGCTAAGCAATAATCCCAGTAAAAACAATCTAAATTTCATTTACTGAATTTACTGAATTTATCTATATGATAATAAAAAAACATTCCAAAAGCTGGAATGTTTATATAAACTACAATAATGTAGGTTTTTTTGTTGAATTTATTTCAAAACAGTCTTTGTTTATTTTGAAAAAAAGTCCATCAAATCCATATAATTTTTCTGATTGACGCCATGTCCGCTCATATACTCTCTGAACGTAAAGTAACAGCTGAGATCATAAAGCAGATCTGCGGCTTTTCTTCCCCACTCAAGCGGTATCACAGCATCATCCGTACCATGAGAAATGAAGAAACGAAGTCCTTCCAGTTTCTTTTTATCTTTTACAATACCGTCCAGAATTTTTTCTTCAGGATAGCTGCTCATACAGGCAACACGATTGAAAAGCTCAGGATGTTTTAAAGCCAGAGCGTAGCACAGTATTCCTCCCTGGCTGAAGCCGCAAAGGTGAGCTTTGCTTTCCGTAAGTCCATAGTGGTTAATAATCTTCAACATACTTTCCAGAACTGCATGTAAAGATTCATTGGCCTGAGGGACATCGATAAAATTTTCGGGATCATTAAAATTGATATCATACCATGAGTATCCTTCAAACTGAGTATCACGGGGAGCCCTGAAACTTACAATGATCCAGTCATTGGGAAGCGTTTCTCTAAAACTGAAAAGATCCTGCTCATTGCTGCCATAGCCATGAAGCATAAAAAGAATGGGAGTTTGGGAAGTAATATGTTCCGGCTCTCTTACTAAGTAATCTAAATTCATACAGCAAAGATAATTAAATACCTGCAGAATCTTAACTTTATTATTCATACAATGAACTTCTGCTGCACGATGATGTATGTGTAATGATTAATTATCTGTGGTGTATTTTTGAATTTTTCGTGATTTTTTTATTTTTATTGATTTGATATTATTTGGAAATCTTTATTGGAAAATTTTCATAAAAGTTATTTTTATATTAATAAAAAACTTATATTTGAAACATTAAAAAATCTATTTGGAGAAATGAAGCAATTTTACAATTCAAAAAGTTTACTTAGACTTTCTTTTTTATTCGTTTTATTATTTTCTGTAATCACCATTGTCAATTCTTGTAAAAAAGATGACGATGAAGAGTTTCAGGATCATGTGGTTCAATTCGAAGTGAAGACAACTTCCGGAGGAGAAATAATAAGTGTTGTAACACAGGTAGGTACAACGCAGAACACCATATACAATACTCCACAGTCTCCTGTAACTTCGCCATGGACAAGTGGTGAATTCTTTGTGAATTCCAGCCAGGCACAACTGAATCTTGATGCCAACGCATCAATGCCGGATGATAACTCTGAATTAACAATCAATCTTTACATTGATGGAGAAGTAGTAAGAACTGTTAAGAAAAAAGGTAAAGGTGTATTAGTTGCTTCTATTGATTACAGCTTCTTAGAACCGTAAATTATTTTAAACATTATATAAAAGAAACCGCTTTCAAAGCGGTTTTTTTTCATTCTTCAATCAAACCCTGCTGTACAGCCAGACTGATCAATTCTGTTGAATTCTTTGCATGAAATTTCTGCAGCAGATTCTTGCGGTGGGTGTCTACGGTAAGAGGACTTAAGAAAAGTTCTTCAGCAATTACATTGCTTGTTTTCCCCTGTGCTACCATCTGTAGAATTTGTTTCTCCCTTTTAGTGAGCCTCGGAACAGGGAGGATATTTTGAGAAGGAAGGCTGATTATCTGCTTGGTCTCATTGCAGAAAACAATATCTCCGGAAAGCGCCCCTCTTATAGATACTACAAGATTATCAATGGACGTATTTTTAAGAAGATAGCCGCTTGCTCCGTTTTGTATAGACTGCATAATAATACTTCTTTCCGAACGGTTGCTGAACATAATGACAGAGGTATTGGGTGATATTTTTTTTATTTCTCTGCAGAGATCTGTACCGTTGGAATCAGGGAGCGAAATGTCCAGAAGAACAATATCTACCATTTCTGACCGGATAAAACCCAGTGTTTCCTCACCGGATGCAAAACTTCCCGCTACATTAAATAAAGGCTGGCTTTTCAGCATCATTTTTAATCCTTCAATGACAATAGGATGATCATCTACAATGACAATATTTATTTTTTCATTCTCCATTGATATTGAGTTCTATATTAATTGCTGTTCCCTGGTGGTCAGAATTGATTTCCATTTTTCCTTTCAGGTAGTTGACTCTGTTTTTCAGATTGCGAAGTCCCATACTTTTGGTGGTATTTTCTATATTTTTATCAAATCCTTTTCCGTTATCTTCAATCGTAATGAGAAAATTTTCGCCGGACTGTGAACATTGAAGTAGAATACTGCTGGCTTTGGCATGTTTTACAGCATTGGCCAGTAACTCCTGTACAATCCTGTAAATATTAAGCTGGATATTTAAAGGTAAAGCTTTATCAATATCAATAGCCTGAAAGTCAATTTCGAGATTTTTTCTGCTGTAAAATTCACACAAATCACAGATGGCAGTTTCCAAACCAAAATTAAGCAATGATTCAGGCATTAAATTTCTGGCCACATGGCGGAGTTCACTTACAGAACTGTCCAGCTGTCCGAGAATTTTATAAAACTCCTGATCTTTTTCAGGGTTTAAATGACTGGAAGACCAGGTAGAAAAATTGATTTTCACACCCGCAAGCATTCCTCCAAGGCCATCATGAAGATCCCTTGCGATACGTTCTCTTTCCCTTTCTTCACCATCAAGAATAGCTTTGGTTAACGATAATTCTTCCTTTTGCTTAATATCATTGATTCTCTGTTCATTTATTTTTTTGTTTTTTCTGAAAATAATAAACAGGAAGATCAGAAGACTTAACGCCAACAATAAAACAAGACCCATTCCCCACAAATAAGAGTTTTTCTTATTAACTTCCAGATCTTTTTGGTTTTTCTCAGCATTTAAAGTTGCTATTTTTCTTTCTTTTTCAGCGGTATTGAATTTAGTTTCGAGTTTGTTGATTTCAAGCTTTACATTTTCTGTATTCAAACTATCGTTGAGTTTGGAATATCTTTGTTCCCACAGGAGCGCTTCTTTAGTATCTCCCAATTCTTCATTAAGCAAGGAAAGCTGCTTATAAAAAGTTTTTCTGTTATTAAGATCAATAGCCAGGGATTTTTCCGTTAAAACATCTTCCAGGGTAGCCTTAGCTTCCTTATATCTTTTAAGTTTCTTTAAAATGTCAAACTTATTGAAATAAAACATTTGAGCCAGGAGATTCTGATTGTACTTTCTGGTATAAAAAATCCCTTTTTCTATTACAGGAAGAGCTTCCTCATTTTTCTGCCGGGTAATATACAACAGGGTTTTGCTGTAATAATAAAAAGCATTGGATGAAGATTCAGGATATTCCCTGATAAGCTTTTCGGCTTTATTCAAATACTTTTCAGCCTGATCCCCATTAGCCTGATAACAGAAATTGTTGGCAGAATTGAGATAGGTAAAAAATAGCTCAGCAGAATTCGGATATTGTTTTTCAAGAATTTCCAGGGCTTTGTTATTATAACCTTCAGCTTTTTTAAACTGGGCATTATAAGTAAGAATAACGGCAAGCTGAGTATACAGGAATCCCAGGTTTCTGCTGTTCTTATATTTTTCAACCAACGGAATACTCTTTTCAAGCATGATTTTAACCAAAGGAATATAGCCCTCTTTATCCTTTTGCGAAACTCCGTAGCTGTACCAGGCAAGAGCCTGAAGAAAATCGGATTCTTCATTTTTAAATTTTGATAGAGACTGAATAGCCTGCTGATAAGAAACAGCAGCTTTCTTCTTATTCCTGTCCAGATTATACTGTCCTTCGTAATAATAATATTTGGCTGAAATAAAAGGATGGCTTTGCGCCAGTATTTTTCCGTTGGAAAGATATTTTTTACTCAAAACAGAATCATTGTTCCTGTAATAATTAGATAAAAGGAAAAAGGCCGTTGCTTTTGAAGTATCAGGATGATTTCCTCTTGTAATGCTTTGTAAGCTGTCTATATAAGATTTCTCATTAAGCGGAATGATTTGCTGGGATTGTAATGCCAAAGACAAAAACAGGCTTAACAGGACAAGTAATCTCTTCATTATGGATCAATTCTGTAAAATATTTTTTTAAACGCTCAATTTAATTAAAAATTTTAGCATAAAAAATACCGGAATTTAGGTAGAAAAAATTACTGGTTTTTCAGGATTGATAGACGTAGGTGATGCTCATAGCTTTGCAGATATCAAATCATGGATCATAGAATATTCAATATAGTAACTAAAATTTAAACAAAAGATTATGAAAAAAATGAGTATGAATAAGCTGTTAAGAGGCGCATTCGTTGCAGTAATAGCAGCAATGCTTATTGGATTTACAGTGTCATGCAGTAACGATGATGACGACAACAATGTGAATGGAGCAGGGAAAAGTCATAAAGTGGTCTTTAAAGCAATCGCTTCTTCAGGCAGTAATATTGAAGTAGCGGTGTACGGAATTGACGGTAACCCTACCACTGCAACAAGTCTTAGCGGAACAACATGGAGCAGCCCTGAGGTAACATCAGAACCGGGAGCATACAATGCCACCGTTGGAGTAAACGCTGTCGGACCGGATGCTTCTGCAACTTTGAAAGTTCAGATCTGGGTAGACGGAGAACTGAAGAAAGAAGGAACTTCCAGTGGACAATATTTGTCGGCTACTACAAGCTATACATTTTAATATTAAATTTATTTAGGAAATGAAATCGGCGCTGAGATGAATCCCAGCGCCGATTTTTATATAGTGTTTCAGATTAGCTTACTTTGACAATAAAGTAGCTTTTCTTACCTTTTTGAAGCAATAAAAATTTACCATCAATAAGATCTGTTTCATTGGCTGTAAAAGTATCATTTACTTTTTGCTTGTTGACAGAAATTGAATTTCCTTTAATCTCTCTTTGTGCCTCACTTTTAGATTTCAAGAACCCTGATTTTTCAGAAAGAAGATCAACAATATTCACTCCCAGAACATCAGCTTTTGCAATTTCTCTTTGAGGAACACCATCAAAAACTTCCAGGAAAGTTTCCTCATCGAGGCTTACAAGATCTTCAGCAGTAGAACGTCCGAAAAGAATTTCAGAAGCTTTCAATGCTTTTTCATACTCTTCTCTTCCATGTACCCAAACGGTAACTTCTTCTGCAAGTTTCTTCTGTAGCTTTCTTTCGTGTGGCGCTGTTTTGTGCTCTTCAATTAAAGCTTCAATTTCTTCTTTTCCTAAGAAAGTATAGAATTTGATAAATCTTTCAGCATCCTCATCCGTAGCATTCAGCCAGAACTGGTAGAACTTGTAAGGAGAAGTTTTCTTTTTATCCAGCCAGTAATTTTCCCCGCTTTCAGACTTTCCGAATTTGGAACCGTCTGCTTTCGTAATTAAAGGAACTGTTAAAGCAAAAGCTTCACCCTGAGCTTTTCTACGGATCAATTCTGTTCCTGTAGTGATGTTTCCCCACTGGTCAGAACCTCCCATTTGAAGCTTCACATTATTGTTTTGGTATAAATGAAGGAAATCATATCCCTGGATTAACTGGTACGTGAATTCTGTAAAGCTCATTCCGTCTGCACCGGATTCTCCTGAGAATCTTTTCTTTACGGAATCTTTTGCCATCATATAGTTGACCGTGATATTCTTTCCGACATTTTTAGCAAAATCAAGGAAAGAAATATTCTTCATCCAGTCGTAGTTGTTTACCAGCTCAGCTTTGTTAGGCTCATTTCCTTCAAAATTAAGGAACTTTGAAAGCTGTTTCTTTAAACAGTCTACATAATGTAAAAGAGTTTCCTCATCCAGAAGATTTCTTTCAGCAGATTTCCCGGATGGATCTCCGATCATTCCAGTAGCACCTCCTATCAGAGCAATAGGTTTGTGGCCATGCAGCTGGAAGTGAGCCAGGATTTTTATCTGGATAAGACTTCCGATATGTAAAGAATCGGCGGTAGGATCAAAACCAATATATGCAGTAGTTACCTCTTTATTCAGTTGTTCATCGGTTCCTGGCATCATATCGGCAAACAGACCACGCCATTTCAGTTCTTCTATAAAGGAATTCATTGATTTTTAACTTTAAAATTTTAAGATGCAAAGATAGTAAATTCCGAAGTATTAAGGGTAAAGCCTTTTTACCATTTTACCTTTCCTATACTTTGTTTTTCAGCCCAAATAATCTATATTTGTTATTAATGAACGACGAACAGCTATTCCTGCTCATCCAGAAGGCCAAGGATAAAGACCAGAAGGCCCAGACTAAACTCATCAATGTTTTTTGGGTGGATGTCTTCTCCTTTGTTATGAAGAAAGTGAGAGATGAAAATGATGCCGATGAAATTACTGTCAATGTTTTTTCAAAAGTACTGTCAAAACTGGATATGTTCGATCCTCATTTTCAGTTTAAAACCTGGGTGCTTACCATTGCCCAGAATACCGTGATTGATTTCTGGAGAAAGAAAAACCGCGACAACGAAGACGCTGTTGAAAATCTTGATGAGGTCAAAAACCAATACGCAAAATCACCGGAAGAACTGCTTATCTCCGAAGAGGAACAGAAGAAAATCATCAAAACCATAGAATCCCTGGATGCCAATTATCAGGACATTATCAGATTGAGATTTTTTGAAGAAAAAAGTATCAAAGAAATTGCTGATGAATTGGGAATTTCAGTCGCCAATACCAAAGTAAGGGTCATGCGGGCCAAAAAAGTCCTGGCAGAACTCCTGAAAAATAATGAGTTTGATGATCATTAAATTCAATAATATTATTCAATAGAAACAGGTTTTAACCCATTTACTAAAAAATACAAATTCAAATTGGCTTCAGCCAAAACTTAAATATTACGACTTTTATTTAAAAATAAACTTCCTCTTTTGTTTTGGGAAGAACTATTTTTTGCTGCTTTTCCTGGTTTCTGTTCTGCAGATTGATCTTTAGTCCTTTTTTAATATAAGTTTCCTTTAAGGATTTACCATATTCAGCTGTATTTTCTACTTCTTTGGAATAGTTCAGCTGTCCTGTTGAAAGGTTAAAATCTATATCTTTCCAGTAATCTCCCGGCCTTCCCGAAGTAGAGGAGGTTCCTATCAGTTCAAAATGTCCGTTCTGAAATCTGTATTTGTCTGTAACATCCCATTTCCAGCTGCTTCCGCCGTTTTGAGAAATAATCAGAATTCCTTTTTCTATTTTCGTTTCTCTGTAAGGGTCACCCATCATACCTCCGCCGTTGCTTTCCATAACAGCATTTCTGGATTTTTCAAGGATTGTCCATGCACCGCCAACCTTTTTCAGGATCTGGATTTCACGGATGTTTCCCATATCAGTAGTGTCCTTTGTGTTGTAGATAATTACTTTTTCAGGAATTTTATCACTATCAAGATCTCCGTCTACAGTCTCAATAACCGTGGAACCTGCAGGCTGAAATTGTTTTTGGGCAAGAGAAAATGTTCCGCATATCGCGGATAAAAGGAAGAATATTTTTTTCATAAGAATATTTTGGAGCCATAAATATACAAATGAATTTCGGATGATCAGTTTCATCAATATTTCCGGTTGATGGTTTCCATTAAAAAATCCTTAACTTTGAACTTCAATTTTAGAAATGGAAAATTCAGTTCAAGACACTACCGTTCAAAAACCAAAATGGATCCGCGTAAAACTTCCTACCGGAAAGAATTACAGAGAGCTGAGAACTTTGGTTGATAAATATAAATTAAACACCATTTGCCAAAGCGGAAGCTGCCCGAACATGGGAGAATGTTGGGGTGAAGGTACAGCTACTTTCATGATTTTAGGAAATATCTGTACGAGAAGCTGTGGATTCTGTGGTGTAAAAACAGGAAAACCACTTGACGTAAACTGGGATGAGCCTGAAAAAGTAGCAAGATCCATCAAGTTAATGAAGATCAAACATGCCGTGCTTACTTCCGTAGACCGCGATGATCTGAAAGATATGGGATCTATTCTTTGGGGAGAAACAGTGAATGCCGTAAGAAGAATTTCTCCGGGAACAACAATGGAAACATTGATTCCTGACTTTCAGGGTATCACAAAACACCTTGACAGATTAGTAGAAGTAGCTCCTGAAGTAATCTCTCATAATATGGAAACGGTAAAACGTCTGACCAGAGAAGTAAGAATCCAGGCAAAATATGAAAGAAGCCTTGAAGTATTAAGATATCTGAAAGAAGCCGGACAAAGAAGAACCAAAACAGGAGTAATGCTTGGATTGGGAGAAACTAAAGATGAGGTCTTCCAGACCATCGAAGATATCAGGAATGCCAATGTAGATGTCATTACCCTTGGACAATATCTGCAGCCGACTAAAAAGCATCTTCCGGTAAAGAAATTTATCACTCCTGAAGAATTTGATGAGTTTGGGGATTTTGCAAGAAGCCTAGGTTTCAGACATGTTGAAAGTTCTCCTCTTGTAAGAAGTTCTTACCACGCAGAAAAACATATTCACTAAAAATACAGACCGTTCAGCAATGAGCGGTTTTTTGTTTTTTTAGGTAGCAGGGATCAGGTAGCAGATTATAGGTGATAGGTTGCAGATATTAGTGGTTACTAATGAAGGCGGCAATCGTTACAATAACGGCTGTCATCATTCCCATCCTTTGGAGGGGTGGCAAAAATTCAAAGAATTTTTGACGGGGTGGTTCATACAACACTCACAAAAGTATCCATAGCAGCGGACTTTAGTCCGCAATCACAAAAATTACTTAACAAGTCGTATCCTTCTTAATCACTCCAATCTTCCCATTAATCTCAATCGGTCTGAAATGTTTCTTCTTAAACTCGGAAGGTGTTTCTCCCGTATGCTGTTTAAACAATTTATTAAAATAAGAAAGACTTTCAAAACCTACCTGAAAACAAACTTCCGTTACAGACTGATCTTTCAGCAGAAATATTTTAGCCTGATTGATCCTGTAATTGTTAACAAAATCAGTAAAAGTCATATTCGTCTGCTTTTTAAAATACCGGCAGAAAGCAGGAGTACTCAAGCTGACAACCTGGGCCACTTCATTGACATTGGGTTTCCGGTCATAATTTTCGTGGATATAATCGTAGATGGTTCCCATTCTGATTTTATCATTCAAAAACCATTTGATCCGGGTATCTTCCTTATTCAGTTCTTTCACTTCGGCGGAATGGGCCAGGATTTGCAGAATTTCAATCAGCCCAACCAATGATTCAAAAGAGTTTTTATCTTTAATAGCCTGTAGTTTTTCAACAACTGTAATTTTGGTTTCTCCGGAAAATGAAAGTCCGAGATAGGACCGTTCCAAAAGGTTCTTAATATTCTCAAATTCCGGAACAGGAAGAATAATGTCCTGAAGGAAGCTTTCCCGCATCTGTAATACAAGCTGCCTGCATTCGGTCTGAATACCATAGTCAAAATTAAGATGAGGAACGTTGGAACCAATCAGTAAAAGATCACTGTCTGTAAAGCCGGAAATGTTTTTACCAACGTGGCGGATTCCGTTCACAGCTTCTACATATACCAGTTCAATTTCCGGATGATAATGCCAGAAAAAACAGTTTTTCAGAGAAGGAGAAAATAGCTTGAAGGATTTCCCTTTTTCAAACTCAATAATTTCTTTCTGGATCTTCATTTTGTTCTTATTTGATTGTTTCTGAATTTAAAATTAATTAAAAAGGTTAATATGGAGCAAATTTTTATCATTCAAGTAGGAGTGAAATTCAAACTTTCTTGCGATTTTTGCACTTTCAAAATAAAGATACTCAGGTGATCCTTTAACTTGAAGGAAATTAATTCAGAAAAAGATTTAGAGACAATGAAGATTGACAAAAGAATAATACCACTGGCAATTGGTGGTTTAGGGATAGGAACTACGGAATTTACCGTCATGGGACTGCTGCCGGATATTGCCAAAACATTACAGATTACGATTCCGCAAGCCGGACATTTGATTTCAGCATATGCCATGGGCGTGGTTATCGGAGCTCCAATCCTGATTGGATATTCTGTAAAATTTCCTCCGAAAAAAGTCCTGATGGCTTTTATGATCCTTTTTACATTATTTAATGCGCTTTCGGCTATTGCACCGGGATACAACAGTATGCTGGTTATCCGCTTTATGTCCGGACTTCCGCATGGAGCCTTCTTCGGTGTAGGAACAGTAGTGGCTTCAAGAATGGCAGGAAAAGGAAAAGAAGCATTTTATATATCGATGATGTTTACAGGGCTTACGGTTGCCAATCTCGCAATGGTGCCTCTGGTCACCTATATCGGGCATACCTTCCATTGGAGACTGTACTTTGCGATTGTAGCAGTGATTGGTCTTTTTGCCATTTTATTTTTAAAAATGTGGCTTCCCAATCTGGAATCCAACCAGAATACCCATTTCATGGAAGAACTGAAATTCCTTAAAAATAAACAGTCGTGGCTGGTATTGGCTATTACAGCCATTGGATTTGGAGGATTGTTCACATGGCTGAGCTATATTACTCCTTTAATGACTGTTGTTGCCGGGATCAAAAGCAGCCAGATGGCTTATGTAATGGTACTTGCCGGAGCCGGAATGGTAGTAGGAAATCTTGTGGGAGGAGTTGTTTCAGATAAATTAGGTCCTGAAAAAACCTGTGTACTCCTGATCTTCCTGATGATGATTTCTCTCGGAGGTGTTTTCTTTCTTGCAGAATATAAAAATATTGCTTTGGTACTGACGTTTATGTGTGGCGCACTATCCATGTCTATTGCTTCACCTATCAATATTATGATGATGAAAGCTGCCCCGAAAAGTGAAATGATGGCCGCAGCTTTTATGCAGGCCGGTTTCAATATTGCCAATGCAATGGGAGCATTCCTTGGAGGAATTCCTTTGGAATATGGGTATTCATTCAACTATCCATCGTTGGTGGGAGTAGGGATGACCTTTATCGGACTGGTTATAAGTGTAAGATATATGTACCTGTATGGTTCAAAAACTGAGAAAGAAGAGATGGCTGCAGAATGCGTATCATGTGATAAATAAAAAAGGGAGTCACCGTTAAAAATAACATCGCCTGTTTCAGTAAGAAACAGGCGATTTTTTATCAAATAAATGTTATGCCTCTACCTCATCTCCGTTTTTACACCAGTAGAGGGCATTGTATAAATTTTCTTTGGGGAAAGATTTAAACTCTCCCGGCATCAGAACACTGAAAACACTGGTGAAATTCCGTATCCCTTCTTTATCCGTAACAATGGCTGAGCGGTTCCAGTTGGTAAGATTTTTCAGTCCCAACAGTAAATCTTCAAGCCATGCACCCATGGTAAAATTATCCAGATCGGTATCCAAATACAATAAATAATTCAGCTCACCGAACTGCTCTACCTTCTCTTTTACACGCGGAATTACCAGTTTTTCAAAATCCTCTTTCGTTACTTCACCCGTCGCATTGAATGCCGCAACATTCTCCGGGGCTTCTGGAATAATTGTTATCATAATAAATATTTTATGGTGGTTCAGTTTAAAAGAATAACAATAATTACACCATAATTTAGTAGAAAATTGTTAAAAAAGGTATAAATGTTGTTAGTTTCAGTGTAAAATATTAATATGAATCTCAAATCAAATGAACCTTTCTGGCTTATAAAAAACGGATTGTTAGCATCTTATCCATCGTTAAAATCAAATGAAGAATGTGATGTTCTCGTTATAGGAGGTGGGATTACGGGAAGCCTGATTGCTCATCAGATGATAAAAGACGGGTACAAAACCATCCTGATTGATAAACGCGAACTTTGCAACGGAAGTACTTCCGCCACCACTTCAATGTTACAGTACGAAATAGATATTCCTCTGTATGAGCTGATAGATCAGATAGGAAAAAAAGGTGCGGTCTTAAGCTATAAGGCCTGTAGCGATGCTATTGATACCCTGGAAAAAATCACAAAAACCATAAGATCCAAAGCAGGTTTCAAACGCAAAAAATCATTGTATTATGTCTCTAAAAAGAAAGATCTGGAATGGCTGACAAAAGAATATGAGGCGAGAAAGGCTGCGGGATTTGAAGTAAAGTGGCTGTCTGCAGGTCGTGTTCTGAAACAGTTCGGATTTGAAAATACCTATGGCGGAATCTTATCAAAACAAGGTGCAAGCATTGATGCTTTTCAATTCGCTCATGAGCTTTTCATGCATAATGCAAAGAAAGGATTGAAAGTATTTGATAAAACTGAAATGGTAAAAGTGGAGGAGCGTAAAGGATTTAATCTGGTTACCACGGACAGCGGATTTCAGATCAAAGCAAAAAAGATGATTTACTGTATAGGATATGAAAGCAAAAACCTGATCAAAGAAAACTTTGTCAACCTGAAAAGTACTTATGCGGCCGTCTCTGAAATTGATAAAGACAAGTTCAAAAACATCAGCAGCACATTAGTATGGAATACCGATACTCCTTATCTCTATATGCGGACTACTGATGACGGAAGGCTTTTAATAGGAGGCGAAGATGAGGATTTTTATAATGCAGAAAAGCGTGATGCTATTTTAGATCAAAAAGAACAAAAGATCATCAAAACATTAAAGAAAATAAAACCCGATTATCATTTCTATACAGACTTTGTCTGGGCTGGAACTTTTGGGAAAACAAAAGACGGTTTACCCTATATCAGCGAGCATAAAAAATTTAAAAATTCTTATTTTGTGTTGGGTTTCGGAGGAAACGGCATTACTTTTTCAGTCGCGGGAATGGAAATGACTTCTTTGTTTATGAAAGGCAAAAAGCATCCGTTATCAAGATATTTTAAGTTTGGAAGGTAAATTTTCATGCTTTGTCTTATATATGACAATACTCCAATTGTTGTGCCCAATTCCCGTCCTGTGGAGGGGGGGCAAAAATTCTTTGAATTTTTGACAGGGTGGTTTAAAAAAGCAGGCAGTCACAAAAAGACTGCCTGTTCAACTATAAACTATACCCATTCTTTTTCGCAAGTTCAACAATAGAACTCTCAATGGCTTTTCCCAAATCATCAGAATCATCATTTCCTCTTTTTTTCATTTCGGAATCAATATAAGCCTTGCGTTTTCTGGAAAGTTCTTCTATTTCCTTTTGAATTGTATCACGTGCTGCTGATTTGACAGCAATCGCTTTTTGAATTTCTTCCTTACTTTTTCCTTTCAACTCTGCAGGAAGTTCACTTTCTTTTACTGTCGCAATAAATCCGGCATCTTTTTCAGCTTTATCTACCAGATCCCAGTGATCATTTTTGTAAGCGTTCTTTTTGGATTTGGCAACTGCTCTTTCCACCAGGTTGGATGCCGATTGGGCTTCTGCATTTTTATCCTGTGTGATCTGTTTAAGCCTGTATTCTGAGCCATGATTTCCGTAGTAGATATAAGTATCATTTAACCTGGCATTGCATTCAGAAATTCTTTTGTCGTAAGGTGTTTCAATATACATCACTCTTCTGTCGCTGTCGATATTGAAATATTTTCCTCCTCCAAGGGATGCCCCGTTTTGCCAGAATGTCTGGATTCCCTCTTCGCGGCTTCCACAGAAAATGGTGTTGGTGTAAATATTTTTAGCTTTTGCTTTTGAAACAACCTCTTTATAATTTATTTTTCCCTGATCAAATGCTTCGTTACCGGCAATATAAATCAGTTTCATACTTTTTTCATTCCCATCCCAATTGAGGTTGGCAGAGGCATCACGGATCACTGCACCGCAATATTCACTGCCTCCATTGGTTCTTAAGGTAAATAATTTTTCAGAGACAAGATCCAGATCCTGAGTGAGAGGAGTTACCTGGCGGATGTAATTTTCATCACGGATTCCGTCGTTGCCATATTCATAAAGGGCAATTTCGATCTCGGGAGCCTTTCCGTTGTACTTAAGAGTGGTAAGTGTATTCACAATATTCCACAGTCTGGATTTTGCCTGATCAATCAATCCGTCCATACTATTGGAAGTATCCAGGAGAAGAGCAACCTGAATTTTATTGTCTTTTACCGTTGAGGTTACTGGAATTAATGTTGTTTTTTGTAACGCTAAATGATTGTCAGTATTACTATTTGCAGAGCGGTTTTCCTGAATGTTTCCGGAGCTTAACAAAGCTGTACCGGCTGCAAGTGCAAAGATTTTTAACGTTGTCATATTGTTGTTTTTTTATTGGTTATTTGTTGTAATCGGAAATCTTTAAATCCTTATTATTTTAAATTCCTGAAGTAAAATTATCTTTATTTAAGGCTGGAAATCGGGAAACTTGGTGAACGGAAGGTTTCACTTGGTGGATAATAAAAACGGAAGGATCTGATTATATGTGATCGTAATAATCTAATGTGTCATTTCAATACTGTCAGGCTGAGCGGAGTCGAAGCCTTTACCATTCGAAAAACTTTAATAGATCGACAGGTATTTTTCTTCAGTCAAAAACGCAATAACCCAATAGTAAAAAACAAAAAAACTGCCCAAAAGGCAGCTTTCTCAAATCTGTTATTTTAAAGGATTTCGTATTTTGTTTTAATGCTGTATTTCAGCTTGATGTTTTCAATATTATCAAAAGAAAAATCTACCGGAGCATCAGCCATTTCCAGCTGGATATTGCTTGCTCTTCCTTTGTAGGCTGCCGGCATAATCATATCGCTGGTGTAATCTTCTATCTCTACAATTTCAAGGGCATTTCCTGTCTTTTTACCCATACTTTCCAGTAAGTAGTCTGCTTTCTCTTTGGCTGCTTTCAAAGCGTTGATCTTCACTGCTTTTCTGAAATCTGCAATTTTGGTATTCTTTACCTCCGCAATATTCAGGCTGCTTACCCACTTTTGATTCAGGTCTTCAAAGATTTTGCTGAGGTTTGATTTTGTACCGGCTTTAAAGTGATAATTTTTGGAAAACTTAGCGGTTTTAGAGTAAATATTCTGATACATGGATTTGAATTTGATATCCTCATTCTTTACCCCTGCATTTTTCAAAATATCAAATAATTTCTTTTCATTATCTGCCAGATCGTTTTTATTATCAGCTTTTATCCCGATACTGAAGATAATTTCATCCGGTTCTACTTCCATTTCTGCCACTCCTGTTACTTCAATTGCATTTTTCTTTACTTCCTGAGCGTTTACAAAACTTCCAAGAGTTAAAATTCCGATTAATAAAAAATGTTTCAATTTCATAATTTCCTGTTTTTAAATTTTTAATTCTGATGTAAAATTACACAGATCAGTAACCGGAATCCTGGAGACTTGGTGAAATGGAACTTTCACTTGGTGAATAGTTTTTGAGTAGACTATATATATGTATATCTTTGTTTTATGAAAATGCTTAAATTCTTTACTCTATTCTTATTGGTGCTTTCGGGAAATACAATCTTTTCCCAAACCACTACTAACAGCAGTGCTGCTGTGGAAGAAGTGCAGGTAGAAACAAAGAAGTTGAAAAGAGCAATGGACACCAAAAATGAGCCTGCCCAAGCAGATTCTTACTATAATATCGGTGAAACATTTTTCAATAGCGGAAACTTTCCCAAAAGTGAAGAGTATTATACAAAAGCGAAAAAACTGTATGAAAAGCTCAATGATAAGCCCAATATCGAGAAAGCAACCCGAAGATTAGCCCAGTCACAGGAGAAACAGAATAAAATAACTCCTGCTATCAGCAATTACAGCATGGCTGCACAGGTAAGTTACAGCGAAAAAAGTAAAGCTGTGAATTCTAATGATGCGGCAAGACTTTCTTCTCCTACACCCGAACTGAAAGCAGAAGCGATTCAGAATAATATCAATCTGACTAAAAAGGAAAATGATCAGGGAGACCTTGCAGAAAGCTACAGCCAGCTGGCAGATGTTAACCTGAAACAGAAAGATGTTTCCAGTGCTGAAGAAAACCTGAATACAGCCTATAAAATTTCTAAAAAAGAAGCTCCTCAACAGGCTCTTGCCATCAATCAGAAGCTGGCAGACCTGTATGTTGAAAACAAAAACTTCGAAAAAGCTATTGAAGCCAAGAAGAAAGTTTTGAAAGAAGACTTTGTAAAAGAAAACTCGCAGGAAAAAGTCAATCAGATTCAGGAACTGGCAGATATCTATATTAAAAAAAATGATCCGGAGGAAGCCGTAGATCTTTTAAAAAATGCCTATGGAATTGCGCTGGACAAAGGTCATACACTGGAAGCACAGAAAAGTGTAAAAAAGCTGGACAGCCTTTATGCGATCTCAGGAAATATTGATGCCTCCGTTCAGTTATACAGAGACTTTTTGGGAAAACTTCCCAATCTCGTTTCCAAAGACAGAAGCCTGGTTGATAATAAAATTCTGGAAGATACAGAACAGAGAATTTCACAGCTGGAAAAAGAAAAAGAGTTGAAAGATGAACTGATCAGAAAGAAAAACGTCTTTAATTACAGTCTGATCGGAGCGTTGATTGTACTCACCGGACTTATTATTTTCATTTTCAGAATGCTGAAAAAAGTTCAGATTAAAAATAAGAAAATAGCTCTTCAGTCGCTGCGAAGAGAGATGAATCCTCATTTTATTTTTAACAGTTTAAATAGTGTCAACCATTTTATAGCCACCAATAATGAGCTTGAAGCGAATCAGTATCTTACAAAATTTTCGAAGCTGATGCGCGGTGTAATGGAAAATTCCACCGAAGATTTTATTCCTTTTCAGCAGGAGCTTGACCTTTTGCAAAATTATCTGGCGCTTGAAAAGACCCGTTTTGCAGATAAATTCGATTACGAAATTGAAGTAGATGAAAATCTGAATATGCAAAACCTTCAGGTTCCGGGAATGCTGATACAGCCATTTCTGGAAAATGCTGTCTGGCACGGACTCCGTTACAGAACCGAAAAAGGATTTTTAACATTAAGCTTCGAAAAAAGTGAATCGCATCTTAAAATCCTTATTGAAGACAACGGAATAGGTATTGAGGAAAGTAAAAAGCAAAAAACAGAACATCAAAAAACAAGAGAGGGCAGGGGAATGAAAAATACACTGGAAAGAATTCAGCTCCTGAACGATCTGTATAAAAAAGACATCACCTGCTCTATAAAGGATAAAGAAAATAACAGTGGAGTTTTGGTGACTATCCGGATGAATCTTGCTTAGCAGGATTAAGGCGGACTGTAAGTTTTGGACCAATTGTACGATTGGTTAAATATCACTAATTTGCATCTGCAATCTGTTATCTGCCACCTAAAATCTGTTCAAATGAAAATAAAAGCTGTCATTGTTGACGATGAACTTATAGCAAGAGAAGTTTTACGAAGCTATCTTACCAAATACTGTCCGCAGGTGGAAATTCTGGGTGAAGCTGAAAATATCAAAGAAGCAGTTCCGTTAATTGCTGAAAAGCAGCCTCAACTGGTCTTTCTGGATGTAGAAATGCCTTTCGGAAATGCTTTTGATGTGCTGGAAGCTACCAAAGATTTCTCCTATGAAACCATTTTCATTACTGCATTTTCACAATATTCTTTACAGGCTTTAAATAAATCAGCAAGCTATTATATTTTAAAACCTATCGATATTCAGGAACTGATTCTGGCAGTGAATAAAGTGGCGGAAAGCCTTGAGAAAAAAGAAGAGCTCAACCGGAATAAGATCCTTCTTGAGAATCTGAAATTAAAACCTGAGAAACAGCAGCTGATTTTGCCAACTTTACAGGGATTTGACGTTGTAAAAACAGAAGATATTGTAAGACTTCAGGCGGATGGAAATTTTACTCAGGTATACCTTACCGATGGTTCAAAGAAGATGGTGTGCCGGTTTCTGAAACACTTTGATGATCTTCTGGAAAACCCGTTTGTCAGGGTTCACAGGTCTCATATCATTAATACAGGTTTTGTAAAATCCTATCATAAAAGCGGAACCGTGATGCTGGCGGATGATACGGAAATAGAGGTTTCAGGAAGCTTTAAAGATAATTTCCTGAAAGTATTTTCATAGAATTTATGGGTCCTTAACAGACCAAAGGCATTATTTTTGACGTTCTATCATAACCACCAAAATATTCCTGTCATGAAAACCATTCATAAAATTATACTTCCCGTTTCATTGGGAGCACTGGGGCTTATTATTTTCAATTCCTGTTCTGTAAGAATTCCCAGAGGAGCATCTGCGGTAAAGAATTTTAATCTTAAAAAATATCTGGGCAAGTGGTATGAGGTCGCCCGTTTCGATTACAGGTTCGAGAAAAACATGGACAATGTTACTGCAGAGTATACAGAGAATCCGGATGGTACCATTCAGGTAAGAAATAAAGGTTATGATTACACTAAAAAAGTATGGAATGAATCTATCGGGGAAGCAAAATTTGTAAAAGATCCTGCAGAAGCCCGTTTGAAAGTTTCATTTTTTAAACCGATCTGGGCCGGTTACAACGTCATAGATATTGATGAAGACTATCAATATGCTCTTGTGGCAGGAAGCAGTTTAAAATATCTGTGGATCCTTTCCCGTACCACCAGCATTCCGGAAAGTATCCGTCAGCGTTTCCTCCAGAAAGCAAAAAAAATCGGCTATAATACCGATGAGCTGATCTGGGTAAGACATAATCAGTAAAGAATAATCCAAATCGCAAAATAGTGGAAGGGCAAAAATGCAGATAAGTATATTATGTACAATTTTGCCCTTTTATGTTTTAGCTGTTAATATATTCTTTCCATTCTTCAAAACGGTGATCTATCACCTGTTTCATCAGATCATAATTTTCATAGGTATCCTCAATGTGATAGAAAGTTTCATATTCATAGTCATTTTCTTCTGCTTTAGCATCAAAAATATTCACGTAATCATCAGCGAATGAGCTGTATCTGTTTCCAAAATCGGTATCATCAGCATAATAATCCTTTGCAAAAAGATTTCCCAGTTCATTCAGGTCATATTCTGAGAATTTTCCGTCGCAGGAATCCATAATGAATTCAGCACCGGTTATTTCTCTTCGCTTTACTTTTTCTATTTCCTCTTCACCATCTTCCTTCAGTTCATCAGAGATCAGATCGTTATGGATACACCAGTTCAGGAACATTCCTGTGTGGGTAGCCCCGTTTTTCTGAGGAAGGCCTTCCGGAAAATCACCGCCATAATGCCATGAAGCATCATCATATTTAGACATAATTTGTATTGTAGTTTTAGATAATTTCTTCAAAAATAGAAAAAATCAATTTATATTGCCGCTGCCACAGAATTTTCCGTCATTTGCATAGAATTTTTTTCAACAAAAAAACATATGGAAAAAGCTGTTCTGATTACTATCGGTGATGAAATCCTTTCCGGAAATACGGTAGATACCAATTCTAATTTTATTGCGACTGAACTTAAAAATATAGGAATAAAAGTCATTCAGATTCTTACGATCTCAGACGAAATTGAAACCATTAAAAATGCATTGAAAACCGCTTTTGAAACCGGCGATTTAGTCATTACAACAGGAGGCCTCGGGCCAACCCGTGATGATAAAACCAAAAAAGCACTGGCTGAATATTTCGATGATGAAATTGCTTTGGATGAGGTGACATTCAATCATTTGAAAGGCTATATGGAACGACGTGGAAGAGCAGATATTCTCGAAAGAAACCGCGAACAGGCATTTGTCCCTACCAAATCCATCGTTTTTCAGAACCATTACGGAACGGCACCCTGTATGATGATGGAACAGGACGGAAAATTGTGCTACAGCCTTCCGGGGGTTCCTTATGAGGTGAAACCGCTTATTAAAGATCAGATTATTCCTTATTTACAGCAAAGATTCAGTCTGCATTATATCCATACCCGGATTGTTTCTGTGGTCGGAATTCCTGAAAGTATCCTTGCGGACAAAATTGAAGACTGGGAACTGGCACTTCCGGAAAATATTGCACTGTCTTATCTTCCGGTGGGAACCCGTGTAAAGCTTCGTCTGACAGCTTCCGGTGATAACGAAGAGCAGTTGAAGCAAATAACAGAAGAAGAAATCCAGAAATTGCTTCCTTTGGTAGAAGGCCATGTCATTGCAGTATCTGAGGATAAAATTGAAAATATTCTGGCAGAAATGCTTACCGAAAGAAACATGACGATCTCCACAGCAGAGAGTTGTACAGGAGGTGAACTGGCAAAAATGATTACTTCAGTTTCCGGCAGCTCGAAATATTTCCTGGGTGGAGTGGTTGCCTATGCCACAGAGAAAAAGATTAAAATTTTAAATGTTTCTGAAAAGACCGTAGAACAGTTTACCGTGGTGAGCGAACAGGTGGCACAGGAAATGGCAAAAGGCTGTCAGGAATTGTTTGAAACTCATATTTCCCTTTCTACAACCGGTGTTGCGGGTCCGGGGAAAGGAGAAGACGGTAAGGATGTTGGAACAGTTTACTATACGATCAGAATCAATGATCAGGAAGTAACCTCAAAATTATACATGCCGCATCTGGAAAGGGTAGATTTTATGAATTTCGTTTCCCAGAAGGTGATTCAGGATTTGGTTAGCCTTCTTATAAACAGTTAGATAGAGGATTGTTTTTTTAATTTTTTTTTAATTAATTTTTATACAGTTTTTCACGCTTTTTGAAAGCCATTCAATAAATTTCAAAATCGTGGAAAATTCCAAACAGATTTTTCAGACCAGCAGCAAAAAACGCTGGAAAAGTGTGCAATGGGGAAGCCGTGTCTTTATTTTTATAGGAGTACTGCTTCTTCTTGCTTTAGGTCTGATGATGACTCTGGACAAAAGTCCTAAAATTCCTTTTAAAGAAGATTATAAAGCAGTAATTACAGCCAATAAACCTTACCTTCAGGAGAATAAAATTTCTAAAGAATATAAAGGTTTCAGAAGCTTTATTTCTGAAAAAACAATTCACACCAATCTCGACAAGATTGAGAAAGCAAGAGCAGAAAGATATAAAAATCAGAACAGAAACTGGGCTCAGTTTCCGGGAGGAATCCGTTCTGCATTTTATGTAGCCTGGGATCCTCAGTCTCTGATGTCTCTGAAAAGAAATATCAGACACGTGAATCTTGTTTTCCCCGAATGGTTTTTCCTTGATCCTAAAACCGGAGATCTGAAAACCAATGTAGATCCGGAAGGCTATAAAGTGATCAAAAGAACAGGTGTGGCTGCCATGCCGATGCTGAGTAATAACTTTGACAGAGAATTCCGCTCGGAAGGACTGATAAAAGTTCTTAACGATCCTCAGAAAAGAACTCATCTGATCCAAAAAATCACTCAGCAATGTAAAAAATACCACTTCAAAGGAATTAATATTGACTTTGAAGATATGAACCTGAATTCTGATGAAAATCTGATTGCTTTTATGAAAGAGCTTTCAGAGACTTTCAGAAAAAACCAGTTACTGGTTACCATGGATATCATGACGGACAATGATGATTACAATATTCCAGGACTGAATCCTTATGTAGATTATTTTGTGCTGATGGCTTATGATGAATACTCTGCAGGAAGCGATGCCGGTCCGGTGTCTTCTCAGAAATGGATCGAACAGCAGACAGGAAAAATTGTAAAACAAACTTCCCCGCAAAAAATAATTCTGGGCCTTGGAGCTTATGGCTATGACTGGAGCTCTAATCCGGATGACAATACTTCTGTTACTTATATGCAGGCAATTACGAAAGCCAGTGCCAGTAAAGCGGTTATAGATTTTAATGACAATACGTTTAATTTAAATTATTCTTATACGGATTCCAAAAATCTTACCCACACTGTATTTTTCAATGATGCGGCTTCTATCTTCAATACAATGCGTTTCTCTTCAGAATATCCTTTGGCAGGAACTGCACTCTGGAGACTGGGAAGTGAAGACAGCAGAGTATGGAACTTCTATGATAAAGATCTTACGTTTGCAGGGCTATCCAAACTGAACTTAAAAACATTGGAAAATGTAAAAGGGCAGACCATGGTGGATTACATTGGAGACGGGGAAGTGCTGGATGTCCTGAATACGCCTCATGACGGAAAAATTGCATTGGAAGTTGATCCGAAAGAGAAAATTATCACAGACGAAAACTATGTTACCTATCCAAGTTCTTATGAAGTGAAGAAATATGGCAGTGCTCCTCAGAAAGAACTCGTGCTTACCTTTGATGATGGTCCGGATGAAATCTATACACCGCAGGTTTTGGATGTATTGTCAAGATATCATGTTCCGGCCGCTTTCTTTTTGGTAGGCTTAAATGCAGAAAAAAACCTTCCGCTTGTGAAAAGAATTTATAGAGAAGGACATGAAATAGGAAATCACACCTTTACCCATGAAAATGTTGCAAAAGTAAGTCCGGAAAGAGCTTTGCTTGAAATGAAACTTACCCGTTTGCTTATAGAGTGTGTGACGGGACACAGTACAATCCTGTTCAGAGCACCATACAACGCAGACTCTGAACCTACCACTTCGGAAGAGATTATTCCGGTAGCTTTGGCCAGACAGCAGAATTATCTTGATATTGGAGAAAATATAGATCCTGAAGACTGGCAGCCGGGAATAAAAGCAGATGAAATTGTAAAAAGGGTATTAGCCGGAATCAAACAGGAGAGAGGGAATATCATTCTTCTTCACGATGCAGGAGGAGATACCAGAGAAGAAACGGTAAAAGCTTTAAAGATTCTGATTCCGACCCTTCAGAAACAGGGTTATCATTTTACGAACCTGACCAATATCTTACACAAAAGCAGAAGTGAACTGATGCCTGAAGTACCTAAAACGAAGTCATATTACATCATGCAGCTGAACCTTGTTTTGGCTACCATTATCTATGGAGTAAGTCATTTTCTCGTGGCATTATTTACTATTTTCATTGTATTAGGATTGATCAGATTATTGCTGATGGCATACTGGGCTTTTAAAGAAAGAAACAAAGAAAGAAAGCTGGGCGAGCTTCCGGTTCTGAAATCTTATCCGAAAGTTTCCATCATAGTTCCTGCTTATAATGAAGAAGTGAATATTGTGTCTTCCCTGCATAACTTATTGAAACAGACGTATCCTAACTTTGACATCATTATGGTAGATGACGGAAGTAAAGATTCTACTTATGAAAAAGCAAAAGCTGCATTTCCTGATCATCTGAAGCTGAAAATTTTCACCAAAAGAAACGGTGGAAAAGCAACTGCTTTAAATTTCGGAATATCACAGACCGATGCCGAATATGTAGTATGTATTGATGCAGATACCAAACTGCAGCAGGATGCCGTAAAATATCTGATTGCAAGGTTTTTAAATTCAAGCCCTGAAGAAAAAATAGCAGCTGTTGCAGGAAATGTGAAAGTCGGAAACAGAGTCAACTGGCTTACCAAATGGCAGGCTATAGAATATACAACGAGTCAGAACTTCGACAGACTGGCGTATGCTCACATAAATGGCATTACTGTAATTCCGGGTGCTATCGGGGCATTTAAAAGAGCTGTGGTTATTGAAACGGGAGGCTATTCATCCGATACCCTGGCGGAAGATTGTGATATTACCGTAAAAATTTTAAAAGCCGGATATACGGTGGCTAACGAGAACAGAGCAATTGCCGTCACAGAAGCTCCGGAAACCGCCAATCAGTTTTTAAAACAACGTTTCCGATGGACCTACGGAATCATGCAGATGTTCTGGAAACAGAGACAGACTTTCCTTAACCCCAGATATAAAGGATTGGGACTTTGGGCGATGCCGAATATTTTATTATTCCAATACATCATCCCATTTTTCTCGCCGATGGCAGATGTGATTATGTTCTTTGGAATTCTGTCCGGAAACGGAGACAAAATATTCACCTATTATCTGATCTTCCTTTTGGTAGATGCTTCCCTGGCTTTAGTGGCATTCATCATGCAGCGGGAAAAATTAACCAATCTGCTGTATATCATTCCACAGAGATTCGGGTATAGATGGCTGATGTATATTGTATTATTTAAAAGTTTAAGAAAAGCACTGAAAGGCGAAATGCAGTCCTGGGGAGTTCTGAAAAGAACTGGAAATGTACAGGAGATAGCAACTTCATGATATAATAAAGGCAGGAAGGAAGAATGAGGCTGGAAGTTCCGGATTTTCATCACAGCTTCCTGCTCCCAACTTCCCACTTAAGAAGCTTTCATGTTATTTATTTAAATTTGTTTTTATAAAAAGTAACAAATTCAAAATAAATCATACATATTCTATAAATTGTTATCATAATGAAAAAAATAACGCTTTCTTTGTTTTTAATAGCAGGGATCTGTACTCAGACGACTATGAGCGCACAAGCAAAAGCTGCTAAAGTAGCAGTGAATAACACAGATAAAGGCTTAGACCTTAGCCTGATGGACACTTCTGTACGTCCTCAGGATGACTTTTACAACTATGTGAGTGGAACATGGATGAAAACAGCCAAAATTCCATCTGACAAACCAACATGGGGAAGCTTCAACAAACTGGCGGAGGATACGGATAACAATTCCATGACCATCCTGAACTCTCTTCTGAAAGATAAATTTGCTGACGGAAGTGAAGGGAAAAAGATCCAGGATCTGTATGCTACATACATGAACATGGAGAAAAGAAATGCAGACGGAATCAAACCAATCCAGGAAAATCTGAATAAGATTGATGCTATTAAAAATATGGCTGATCTTCAGAACTACCTTACTTCTGTAACGAAAGAAGGAGAGAACATTCTTTACGGATGGGGAGTGGATGCAGATCTTAAAGATTCTAAAATGAACGCCGTTTATTTAGGAAATGCCACTTTAGGTTTAGGAAGAGACTACTATCAGAAAGTAAACGAAAAAAATACAGAAGCTATTGCTGAATATCAGAAATATGTAGCTTCAATGCTAAAAGAATTAGGATATAAAAATGCTGATGAGGCTGCAAAAGGTATTGTAAACTTTGAAAAAAGTGTTGCAAATACCTATCTGACAAATGAACAGAGCCGTGACAATACACTTCAGTACAATCCTAAAACAATGGCTGAACTTTCAGCATTGGTGAAAGGAGTAGACATCCCAGGTTACCTTAAAAAAGTAGGAGTAAATACGGATAAGGTCATTATCAGCGAATTAGGATTCTATAAGAATTTTGATAAATTGATCAATGCTCAGGACCTTCCTGTGATCAAAGATTATCTTAAATTCCATATGATCCACGGAAGTGCTTCTTACTTAAGCGAAAACTTAGGAAATATGAAGTTTGCTTTCTATGGCAAATACCTTAGAGGCCAGCAGGAACAGAGAGCTCTTAACAAGAGAGGGTTTGAATTGATCAACGGTACTTTGGGAGAAGCTTTCGGAAAACTATATGTTGAGAAATATTTCCCTGCTGAAGCAAAAGCTCAGATGGTAGAACTGATTGACTATTTAAAGAAGAGTTTCGCAGTTCATATCAATAACTTAGCATGGATGTCTTCTACCACTAAGGAAAAAGCAATGCAGAAGCTGAACAAGTTCACTGTAAAAGTTGCTTATCCGGATAAATGGAAAGACTATTCAAAATTAAATATCGTTTCTGAAGCTAAGGGAGGAAACCTATATCAGAACCTTCAGAACATTACCGAATGGCAATACAATAAAGATTTAGCTAAAATTGGCAAGCCGGTGGATAAAACAGAATGGGGAATGACTCCACAGACTGTAAATGCATATTATAACCCGGTAAATAATGAGATTGTATTCCCTGCTGCAATCCTTCAGCCGCCATTCTTTAACCCTAAAGCTGATGCTGCTGTAAACTTCGGAGGTATCGGTGCAGTTATCGGTCACGAAATGAGCCACGGATTTGATGATTCAGGTGCACAGTTCGATGCAGACGGTAACTTAGTAGACTGGTGGACTCCGGAAGATAAAGCCAACTTCGAAAAAGCAACCAAAGCTCTTGCTTCTCAGTATGACAAATACGAGCCTGTAAAAGGAACTTTTGTAAACGGTACTTTCACAAACGGTGAAAATATCGCTGACTTAGGAGGTGTAAACATCGCTTATGACGCTCTTCAGATGTATTTAAAAGACAAAGGAAACCCAGGAAAAATCAGCGGATTTACTCAGGATCAGAGATTCTTCCTAAGCTGGGCAACCGTTTGGAGAACATTATCAAGTGAGAAATATATGGTGAATCAGGTGAAAACTGACCCGCATTCTCCTGGATACTTCAGAAGCTTCGGTCCGCTAATCAACGTTGACGCTTTCTATAAAGCATTTGATGTGAAAAAAGGAGACAAATTATACAAAGCTCCGGAAGACAGAATCAAAATCTGGTAAAAATAACAACCGCTCAGCAATGGGCGGTTTTGTTTTTTTAGGTAGCAGGTGATAGATGGTAGGTAGCAGGTAGCAGATGGTAGGTAGCAGGTTTTAGGGATTAGGGAAAATAGGTGATAAATAATAAGTAATAAGTAATCGAAGGGACAATCGTTACAATAACGGCTCCCATCATTCCCCTCCCACGGAGGGGTGGCAAAAATTCAAAGAATTTTTGACGGGGTGGTTCTATACCTAATAACATTAAACATTAAACATTGAATTTTTCGCTTTTCACCATATATTAATTATCATTCACTACATATCATTAAAGTTTGTATATTTGATAAGTTTGTGTAAAATCAAAAATTATCTTTAATGAAAAAGCTAAATATTGGAATACTTGCCCTTTCAGGTATTGTATTTCTTAATTCGTGTGGTACAGCTAAGACTGCAGGGACAGAGAATAAAACTGAAGCTACGGCAAAAGTAGCCGAACCGGTAAAAGAAGAAGCAAAAGAAGAGGGAATTAATTTATCGTATATGGATACAAGTGTCCGTCCACAGGATGACTTTTTTAGCTATGTGAACGGAAACTGGGTGAAAACGACTCAGATTCCTTCCGATAAAGCCAACTGGGGTTCTTTCAATGCCTTGAGAGAAAATGTAGATGATGCTTCATTAGATATTTTGAACAAAATCCTTACAGAATCATACCCTGCAGGATCAGAAGGGCAGAAAATCCAGAATCTTTACGCTTCTTTTATGGATACAAATAAAAGAAATACGGAAGGTCTGGCACCAATTAAAGCTGATCTTGCCAAAATAGATGCTATTAAGACTCTTGCTGATCTTCAGAAATACCTTTTGGAAGCTACAAGATTAGGAGATAATTCTTTCTACGGATGGAGAGTAGGTGCTGATATGAAGAATTCCAAGATGAATGCGGTGTATCTTGGTGGTCCGGATCTTGGTTTGGGAAGAGATTATTACCAGAAAGTAAATGATGCCAATACAAAAACACTGGCCGAATATCAGACGTATGTTGGAAAGTTATTCGGAGTTTTAGGATATAAAAATACAACTCAGGCTGCACATAATGTGGTAGACTTTGAAAAACAGCTTGCCAATTACTTGCTGACACTTGAGCAGAACAGAGATGCCAACTTAAGATACAACCCTAAAAATGTATCTGAATTATCAGGTCTTGTGAAAAACGTTGATCTTGCCAAATACCTGAAAGATGCAGGTGTAAACACAGACAGAGTGATCATCGGAGAACTGAAATACTACCAGAATATGGATCAGTTCATTACCCAGAAAAACCTTCCTCTGCTGAAAGACTATCTGAAATACCATATCATCAATGGAAACGCAAGCAACCTGGATGACAATTTAGAGCAGATCAGATTCGATTTCTATGCCAAATATTTACAGGGACAAAAAGAACAGCGCCCGATGAACAAAAGAGGGCTTACCCTTGTCAATGGTGTTCTTGGTGAAGCTTTCGGAAAACTTTATGTAGACAAATACTTCACTCCAGAAGCTAAAAAGCAGATGGAAACGTATATTGATTACCTTTTAAAATCATTCAAAACCCACATCGCAAACATAGACTGGATGTCTCCTGAAACCAAAGTGAAAGCTCAGGAAAAATTATCCAAGTTTACCGTAAAAATAGCTTACCCTGACAAATGGAAAGATTATACACAATTGAAAGTAGAATCTCCAAAAGAAGGAGCTACGCTTTATTCAAACCTTCAGAATGTTGCTGCATGGCAATATCAGAGAAGCTTAGATAAAGTAGGAAAACCGGTTGATAAAACAGAATGGGGAATGTCTCCACAAACTGTAAATGCTTACTACAGCGGATCAAACAACGAAATTGTATTCCCAGCAGCCATTCTTCAGCCTCCTTTCTACAATCCTAAAGCGGATGCTGCAGTGAACTTCGGAGGAATCGGAGCCGTAATCGGTCACGAAATTTCTCACGGATTTGACGACAGCGGTTCCCGTTTCGATGGAGACGGTAACCTGAATAACTGGTGGACGGATGCAGACCGTAAAAATTTTGATGCAAAAGTAGGCCAGTTAGCTGCTCAGTACAGTGCTTACGAACCTGTAAAAGGAAGCTTCGTGAACGGTAAATTTACAAGTGGTGAAAACATTGGTGACTTAGGTGGAGTGGCAGTGGCTTATGATGCCCTTCAGATGTACTTAAAAGATAAAGGAAACCCTGGAAAGATCAGCGGATTCACTCAGGATCAGAGATTTTTCATGAGCTGGGCAACGGTTTGGAGAACGAAAGCTACCGATCAGTATATGATCAACCAGGTGAAAACCGATCCTCACTCTCCGGGAATGTTCAGGGCATTTGGTCCGTTGGTCAATCAGGACTCATTCATTAAAGCATTTGATATCAAACCGGGAGACAAAATGTATAAAGCTCCTCAGGACAGAATAAAAATCTGGTAATTTTACCTTAAATTGTTAGACAAGAAAGAATCCGCCTCACTTGAGGCGGATTCTCTTTTTAATATTCTTTCTTATAGTTCCGGAGCACAAACTTTATTCCGGTTTCTATAATATCTCCCATGGTTTTACAATATTTGAAATTAACATCATAGGTGAGTTTTTGTAAAGCTGTTCTTAGTTCTCTGACATTGGCTTCCGGTGCAAGATTGTCTTTTTTCATAATAGAAATAAGTTCATCAAATCTGTTTTGACTGCTCGTTACTCTTTTTACAATTTGTGAACGTACTTCTTTGCGGTATTGTTCTATGGAACTTGGCTTCAGCTTTTCCAATACCATATTCACCATTTGATTATTTTCTTTGAAATACTGTGGAAGATAAACTTTCAGATTTCCCTCATATGTTTGCTGATCAAAATCGATAGGACGGATTCTGTAAATAACCTGATCAAAATCGTGTATCGGAATCACCACATAATTATAAGAACGCATATCACCAAGGAGTCCAATAAGGCAACGCTCATTGAATTTCACAAATTCTTTGGAAATCTGTGCTTTTTCAAGTTCGGAGCAGTTGGATAAATGTTTCTGTATAAAAACGTCTCCGGGAATTCCTAAAATATGTTCCTCGATCAAAGTGTTTTTGTAAACCAGAAAGTTTATTCGGTTGGGGGAAAGCAGATCTTCAAGTTCCAGCCCGAATATTCGGGAAGCATCTGCCTGTTTAATATAAAAATAGGTGTAATTATCGTTAAGTATATTTCTCACCCGAATACGAAAAGGTTTAGAATTTCCGAACGTACAAAAGTCGATCGTATCAACTTTCAGATAAGGTAAAGTAGCAATATCTCCATCAGAATGAAGGAGGGTATAGATTTTATTTAAATTGGCCTCTATTTCTTTAAACTCATATTCAGAATACAGTACCCCAAGCCACAAAGTATCTTTGCCATCTTTATCCAGAATTCTTACACTGTCGCTGAACCTTAAAAGATCTTCATACAGAAACTTAATCTTGGTCGTTCTGTTATATTTTTCCAAATATTGTTGTAATGCTTCTGAAACAGGAAATATCGGTTTTCTGAATGCTATTTTTACATCTTTCATGACACTGTTCACTTTGTTTAAATATAAAGAATAATTTTTTGTAAAATCTTAGCAATTCTTATTTTAACATTTATCAGACATGTTTTTAAAAGAGTAAAGCGGACAAAAATTTTATTTTATTTTTCTTGGAAGACTTTATTTATTTTTTCATAGCTTAGTGATATCGTAATACGGTGATTTTATGTTGAATAAATGCAGAAGAATTTAGATGATCCAAGAAAAATCTTAGTAAAATTTTGTATGTTACAGTTTTTTTTTAAATTTAAACATTGGATTGGTAATTTATTTGATTCATCGGTAAATTACTCGAGGACAGATCCAAACCAAAATAGTAAATCTCAAAATAACAATAATATGGCAATGTTTAATTATGGTGTTGGCGGAAACGAGGTAAAAGTAGACGCTAATGAAGCTATTCAGGAAATACAGGAAAATAAATCACTGATAGTAAGCCAGCTTACAACAGAAGAGTCTTATACCCCTGAAATCGTAACAGGGTTAAAAACAGTGGAAGACGTTTTCAGACATTTCCAGCCTTCAGTATCGGTACAGCACGAAACAGAAGATGGTGGAGTGGTAGAAGAAGAATTCCGTTTTCAAAACCTTGGAGACTTTACCCCTAAAAGCCTTACTCAGAAGTCAGATTATCTGCAGCAATTGAGCATGGAACAGGAGCAGTACAATAAAATAGTACGTCAGCTGAAAACAAACAAAATTCTGCGCAATATGCTGGAGAACGATCAGACAAGAGCGGCGTTCATAGAGGTATTGAAAGAAGTGGCACAAGAACTTGAAAAATAATTAAAGACTTACATTAAATCATGGATAGCAAATTACAGGCACAAGAAAGCCAGCAGCAGGGTCAGCAGCAACACGCAGGGCAGCCGAAGGGTAACCCGCTTGCAGAGCTCAATAAAATGGGAGGATTTGGCTTTGTTGAATCCGTTGTAGACGGTATTGCCAATATGAACCCCACAAGAAAGGCAAGAAAAGAAATCTTCCTGAACGATAGCAATAAAGCAGAAGAAAGAAAAGAACTTCTTCAGAAGATCAACCTTTGGGTAAACCTTTTAGAAGGTAGCGAATCTGCTGATAAAATGGCTGATACGTGCAAAAGTAAAGCACAACAGGCCGACGAGAATTTAAAGAAAAACTTAAAAAATACACTGGATGCTGTTCGCATGCTGGAGACCAACTACAGAACAGTAGCGCAATTCTACAAAAATACAGAATTGGATAAAGTGGATAACGTAAGTATCGTCAATGCAAGCCTTGAGCAGGTTTCCGATCTGGATAATCCTCTGTTCATTGATGCTATTTCAGAAGAATTCAAAAATTATTATGATCGTCTTGACCTTAGAGATAACTACTCAATCCTTGCCATACCTGGATATTTAGGATCAAACAAGGTCATCGAGAAGTGGGCAAAAATCTGTAACGAAAACAAAGTAATGATGGTTACAGACTTCGCCAACCTTGATAAGCCGGATGATGTAGTAGACTTATTCCACTCTGCCAACCTTACAGGAGGTGAGCTTCACAGAAGTAACGTTATTATGACGTGTAACTGGCTGGTAGGACGTGGTAAAGCTGAAGAAGTGGGGGAAGAAGAAAACGTAGAACTTCCACCTTCCACTTCATTAGCAGGAAAAATCCATAAAACACTGATGTCTCAGGTAGCAGCAGGTAAAAAACATGGTAATATCAACGAAGTAGACGCTGTAAAATTCGAGCTTAAGAAAAGTGAAATTTCTCAGCTGGAAAAAATGGGTCTTGTACCAATGGTTAACGAATACGGAAAAATTATGGCTTTCTCAGCGAAGACCTTATTTACAGGAGACAATATCGGTCTTCAGACGTATTCCGTAGTTCGTGTATTCGACTATGTAACCAAAGTATTACTTGATTTCCTTAACAGAAGAGCTTTCGAAAACTGGAATGCTAAAAACGAAGACGATTTAAGAAGACAGATTGTAACGTTCCTTGACAATATCAAAGGACCGGACAAGCTGATCGAGAAATTCAAAATTGTTCGTTTCGAGCAGGATAGAGTAAACAAAGACAGAGTATGGCTGGATATCCGTATGACCCCTTATTTCCCTACAAAAAGTTTCGTTATTAAATTGGACGGACACAAAGGAGATGATGGTAACGAATGGGATGCAGAATATACTCAGGAGTAACATAAACATACTTTACATAACAAAAACCGATGCAATATTACATCGGTTTTTTTTCAACCAACACCTATGAAATTGAATATGAATAAGAAACTTATCATTGGTTTACCTATGTTATCAATGGTGCTTTTGATAAGTTGTGAAAAAAAATACCAAAGTCCGGGCACTTACGAAAATGATCTTTTCGCACAGGAACGTCAGGAAGGAAAAGCATACATCATGAATGAAGATGAATGTTTTGATGGAAGTGAACTCGTACTTGCAAGTTCAGAGGTAAAACTTTCAGACAGTTCAAAAGGCCGCGGAAAATCATTCTATCTCTATAAAGTAAAATCCGGAAAAGTATTGAAAACAGTAAGAGATTCTATGGTAGATATGCCAATGCTGTTTTTATCTCAATACAAATTAAAGATCAAAAATACAGATTCTATGTATGTGTATCTGAAGAAGCTTGAAGGGTATCGTTTTATAGCCAAAGACAGAAACCTTAAGTATCAGTGGTTAAAAGCGGCTCCGGTATATTCTGTTGAGAAGAATTAACTTTAAATTCAGGTTTTTTATATCACTATATCATGATTTTTTTTACTTTTGTTTTTGAACAAACACAAAAACAAAATGAAAAAGAATGTAACTCTGTATGAGGATATAATCCTTCATCCTCTCCTACAATTTAATCTGAAAAGTAGTACCTGTCCCAATAACTTCCGACTGAAAGCTATTTAAATTCTATCAGCGATGACAGGAAATATTGCCGGGGATCAGAATCCTCGGGTTGGAACAACATGTTCCTACGAAATAAAGCCTTCAGTACTTTCATTTGTACTGAATGGGGACTTTGAATGGTATCTTTATAAGAAACAGAAAAACGGAAGCTGGAAAGACATCACCGGAAAGCCCAAGACCGGTGAAAAAGTGACATACAACTTTGGAGAAATAGCGCTGGGAGTAGAATTTCAAATGAAGGTGTATGAAATTAAAAAAGGGATTTTACCCGGCCTTCCTGTTACCAGGGAACTGGCTGGCAGCCTTATAATAGTTCCTATCAGCAACAAGGTTCCGAAGATTGATAAAGTAGTCCTCTTTAACAGAGGAACAAAAGATTTCAATACGGCCAGCTACCGTGATACTCTTATTGCGCAGGCTCACTGCATCGCAATGTTTAATAAAGAAATTGAATTTCACCTTTGGGAAGATGACGCTCCTGGAAAAGGGCACGATGCCGGTATTAACAAAAACAACCGTCACATCCGCAGCTATAAGGCTCGCGTCAATGAAAAAGGAATTGCGGAAGTATCTATTCATTTAATGTCTGATGAAAAAATTCTTCGTCAGATGTCTAATCAGTTTCTGATGAAAGGTGACAGAAATGAAGGCGCGAATCATGAATATTATGTTACAGCCACTTATTCAGGGCAAATTCAGGGAGCCAGCCAGGTGAATGTAGATGTAGTCAACCCTGATTATAAGGGACAACCTCAACCCAAACCTAAGCCGCAGCCTGAGAAACACACACCAAAATTTCCTGTCGGACCAGAAGGTGGTCCCAAACAGCCGGATCCTAAAGGTAATATTATAGAAGCGGTTTTCATTGATGATACAGGAAAAGAGCTTTCCAAAGTAGCTGTAGGAGATAAAGTTAGGGTCAGAATTCACTCCAAAAATATGGTGGGAAAACACATCCAATATGTCATCTGGAAATATGATTCCACATCCACTCATGAAGTTTATAGAAGTGCAATGATTAAAATTCCTGCCGATGTATATGATACCTCAGGATTTATCATTACAAAAGTGAGTTCTGAAAAAGGAATAGGCTTTCCTATCGGCAATCTGAATTCCTATACACAAAACTATTTTATAGAAATTATCTCCAAAGATCTTTCTGCAGAATCTCAGAAATTTGGGGTAAATTCGGATGGACTGATGGAAATGGAGAAGGTGAAGAGTGCGGTGGTGGTGCAGAATACGCAAAACCCAGATAAACCAGGAAGTTGTATATGTCAGGAACAGTATAAAGATTTAGTATGGGGAGGAAAAGTAAGTTGTGAGTTTAGAAAGAAAGTAGTGCAAATTGCTAAAAATTTAGAACTACCACAAGAAAATTATGAAGGGGCAAATTGGTTAATGACAATTATAGCTCTAGAATCAGCATATTCATTTAGCCCTAAATGTGGTACTTTTTGGAAAAATCCTGATGAAAATAGTAAATACAAATATATTGGATTAATACAATTTGGAAAAGCTGCAGCAGAGGAAATTGGGACAACAAGAACTCATTTGATGTCATTAAGTGCAGAACAACAATTAGACTACGTTGAAAAACATTTTAAGAAAAAAATGTATAAAAATCTATTAAAAAATAGAACTGCTCTTTACTTAGCTGTAAACTATCCAAATTCAACAGCCCATGCTTCTGAAAAAAATTATGTTGTTTATGATAGTACGAAAGATGCATATGATGACAACTCAATGTTCAAAAGAGAGACACACGAATTTTGGATCGATAAAAATGGCAAAAAGCAATTTTATAAAGGTAAAGAGGGAAAATCCTATGTTTGGGAATTCGAAGAAGCTTTGAAAGAAGTAGAAGAATTAGGGCGATCTAATAAAACAATGACTTTTACATGCGGCAATAATAGTACAAAAAATGATAGTGTTAATGCAAAAGATATTGTAACTTATCATATATATCATGATAACAAAATCGAAAAACATATTCCTAAAAAAATAAAGGAAGGAAATGAAACTAGATATAAATATGTTTATCATGATTCAAAAGGAAATGAGCATGAAATAACGACTGTAGATTGGCATACGACTAAAGAAAAGGGTGTTGGACAAGTTTATAACACTAAACCTACTCATTCAAAAGTTCTTTCTGATCAAAATGTTTCTGAAGGAAATACATCTAGACGTGTAAAATATGAAAATGGAGATATTGCAGAATACGGAACTCATCCTAAAAAAGGAATCATTTGGCTATTATATAAAGCAGGAAAAAATAATGTTGAATTAATTAAAATGCCAGATAGTTTAAATTATAAAAAAGATGATGTTTCTATTGCTTATAGATTTTCAAAAACTCAAAGAAGGTATACTGGAGCAGATTCTTTTGCTGGATTTATTGGGTATTTAGCTAAATCTGGATACAAACTAACTACAACAGGTAGTTGTTTTTCTGAAGGTTCAAGCTTTCCAAGTCAGGAACATTGTAATGGAAGAAGTGTAGATACACTTTATTTAGGTATTGTTGAGCAAGATCAAAAGGTAATAGATAGTGCAATATTTTTCCATTTTACAGAAGTTTTAAAGGGTATAAATGAGTACTGTCAGAAGCTAAAAAGAGCTGGTAATGGGGGAAGCCTTCACAATAGTCATTTGCATTCCGGAAATTTTAATAGTAGTGTTATAAAAACAATTAAAGAAAAATGAAAAACCTAATTATTTTATTATCTTTTTTAAGTATTTTTTCTTGCAAAAAAACGCAAGAGAATGTTTCAAAACCATCTTTCTCCCAAGAAATATCCATTGATAAAAATTGGAATGGTGATAAGTTAATTTCTGATTTGAATTTTGTAAGCTCTATCAATCCTACTTGTAAATTAAAAACTACTTTTTTTGATAGATCAGAAAAACAAATTGAAGAAGATGATGCAAAATGTACCCTATCTAAAATTAAATTCAATTATGAAAAATTAAACTCAATAAATAAAAAAAACATTATTGGAAAACTGGCTTCTAATATAGAACTATTCATTAAAAATAATATTCCTAAAAGCAATAATGCAGATTTAAGTTACCAAACGACATTGTATATTGAAAAAAATAAAACAATAACTGACTCGATTGTTATTTACCAATCTTTTAATTTTTCAGAAGCATTAACTGTAAAAACAAAATATTATTACCTTGATAAAAATGAAATTTATTTATTAGATATCGTAGAAGATGAATCTGGAGCAAATGTTGAAAAATGGGAACATTATAAAATAAATTCTTCAGGCAAAATATCTTCAGTACAACAAAAATCTTTCTCAAAAGATAATAATATTACGAAAACAAGTATTGATTTTTGGAAAGGGAAATATCATTTTGAAGCTTCAAATAGAGACGAAGCAAAAACTATTTTTAACATCATAGTAAATTCCCTTGAAGATATTTCTATGGATATTACTGAAGAAGGAACAACAAATAAATATTCTAAATTAAAGGCTGAAGAAATTAATCATCAAAAAATTAAAATAAAATATAATGATTCTTCTGATGAGATGGGAGTTATTTACATTGAAAAATCAGACGACAATTACTTTATTTCAGGAAATCCCATATATTTTATCAACCCCGGAAATAATGAAATGCCATTACAAAAAATTAAATAAATAATCCTTACTGTTTCCAAATGTTTGAAAATTAATATAATGGACAATGATGAAACCCATTTTAACTTTATTATCTCTCATTTTCTTTTTTAGTTGTAAAGAAAATAATAGGAAAGCCATTAATAGTGATAAAATAAATTTAAATGAAAATATGGAGGAAGAAGATCTACCCTCTTCTTTTAATTCAAATTCAGCACAAACTAAAAACTATAGAGTTAACTTTAATAAAAGTGATAAAAATGATCTCATTATTATAGAAAAAAACACAAATGATTATACTTTAAAAGCGCAAACTGATAATAAAGTATTTTTTACAAAAAACATTGACTGTGATTTTATAGAAATAGATACTAATACAAAAGACAAACAAATCTTCAATTTAATTTTAGGTTACACAGATCAGTATCAAAATACGTCTCGAAAAATTGTTATGCCCGTTTTTTTCAAGAATAATGATTTATTTATTGAAAAATTATTCATCGCAACTTTAGGAACAAGTGCGAAAACAGGTGATGAAGAATGGATGCAAAAAGAGACCTCTGAAAAAATATCGCTCAAACAGCTTGATTTGGATAGAATCTTATCAGGATAAATAAACTAATTGATGAAATCCTTTTTAACTTTATAATCATATATATTTAAGTAGGAAGAGATCAGAGTAAAAAATTAAATTTATACAATAACAGATTCACAAAAAAACTCCTTCAACATCAAAAACAGGAAAAATAAAATAAACCTATCTTTGCAGCATAGAAACAATGTTCAGGATGAAGAGAAAATGATCTCTTCAATGATTTAAAATAAGATTGGTTTTTGGAAAAAAATAGAACAGGTTCAGAATTCCTTCATATAGGAAACAGGCTTTTGGAGTGGTACAGCAATAATGCAAGAGATCTGCCTTTCAGACAGACAAAAGATCCGTACAAAATCTGGATATGTGAAATCGTATTTCAACAGACGAGAATCAATCAGGGATTGAATCATTATAATAACTTTATTAAAAGATTTCCTGATGTAAAAACATTGGCGGAAGCTGAAGAAAACGAAGTTTTACTCTATTGGAAAGGATTGGGATATTATTCAAGAGCCATCAATATTCACAAAGCGGCCCAACAGATCATGAACGATTATCAGGGTGTCTTTCCTCATGAATATGAAGAAATTTTAAAACTGAAAGGAGTAGGGAAATATACTGCAGCAGCGGTTTCAAGTATCTGCTTCGGGGGAAGAATGCCTGCTGTTGACGGAAATTTCTACCGTGTTCTGAGCCGTCTTTTTGCCGATGATTTTGATATTTCAAATTCAAGAGCGTTTACCTATTTTTCTGAACTGGCCGCCCTGGTAATGCCGGAAAATGTAGGAGACTTTAATCAGGCTATGATGGATATCGGCTCGGAAATCTGTAAACCCAAAAATCCGCTGTGCGGAGAATGCCCTGTAAATGAAGATTGTCTGGCATTTTCCATGCAAAAAATTTCAGATTATCCTGTAAAAACAAAAAAAGTAAAAGCAGAAGATCTTGCTTTGACCTATTATTTTGTTCATAGAAAAGGACAATTTCTGATCCGTCAGAGAGCAGATGACTTCATATGGAAGAAATTATTTGAGTTTCCCACAGCTATTCCTTCCGATATGGAACCCTTCATTACAGGCTCAAAAACAGTTACCCATAAACTGACCCATAAGAATTTAAGCATTGAAATATGGAATGTTGAGGTTACTTCAGAAAAGCAATGGAATGATTTTATCGCTGAAAATCAATACCAGATTACAGACCTTGAAGGCTCTCATGAAAAATCCTTTCCGAAGCCTTTGGAAATTTACATTCAAAACGCACTGAAAGACTGAAATTTGTCTTCTGAAATCTGAAATCTAATTTGTACTTTTGCAAAATGATTAAAAAAGTCATTTTTATTTTTGTATCGCTGCTTTTAATTTCATGTGGAAAAGACCCTTCACCAAAACCTTATGGAGAACTGCGTCTTGAATATCCCCCACCGAAATACCAGAAGTTTGAAAACGATTGCGCCTATACCTTTGAGTATTCGGACTTTGCTTCCATAACGCCAGCCAAAAAACCTTGCTGGTTTTATCTGAACTATCCGAAAATGAAAGCTAAGCTTTTCGTTACTTATTATCCGATACAAAACGACTTTGCTGACCATATCAAGGAAGCTGAAAAAATGGTGTATGAACATACCATCAAAGCCAGTTCTATAGATACAAAATCCTTCGAATACCCTGAAAAGAAAGTATACGGGAACTTCTATGAACTGAAAGGGCAGAGCGCTTCTAATCTTCAGTTTTACATTACAGACAGTACGAAACACTTCGTAACTGCTTACTTATACTTTAATACGAGACCGAAACCGGACTCTCTTGCTCCCGCAGTAAATTATATCAAAAATGACATGAAACATCTGCTGGACACTTTTGAATGGAAAAAATAATTACTTTTAATATACATTGAAAAATATATGAAACTTTTAGTTGTAGGAAGTGTTGCATTTGATGCAATTGAAACACCATTTGGTAAAACGGACAAAATTTTAGGAGGTGCAGCCACTTATATCGGGATCACTTCATCAATTTTAGGCGTTAAATCCGGAATTGTTTCTGTAGTAGGAGGAGACTTTCCACAGGAACATCTGGATATGTTCACAGACAGAGATGTAAACATTGAAGGAATTGAAATCGTGAAAGAAGGAAAAACATTCTTCTGGTCCGGAAAATACCACAACGATCTGAATACAAGAGATACTTTGGCTACAGAAGTAAACGTGTTGGAGAACTTTGATCCGAAAATCCCGGATTCAATGCAGGATGCCGAAATTTTACTACTTGGAAACCTACACCCTGGAGTTCAGTTATCTGTACTTGAAAAAATGAACAACCGTCCTAAGCTGGTTATCCTTGATACCATGAATTTCTGGATGGATTCTGCATGGGATATCTTAATGGATATGATTGCAAAAACAGATGTTATTACCATCAATGATGAAGAGGCAAGACAGCTTTCAGGAGAATATTCTTTAGTGAAAGCAGCTAAAAAGATCCACACAATGGGTCCTGAATATGTGATCATTAAAAAAGGAGAGCACGGAGCTTTACTTTTCCATGACAATAAAGTATTTGCTATCCCGGCACTTCCACTGGAAGATGTTTTCGATCCTACAGGAGCCGGAGATACTTTCGCAGGAGGTTTTGCCGCATATCTTGCTAAAAAAGGGAAAATTGATTTCGAAACGATGAAGTCTGCTCTTATCGTTGGATCTGCAATGGCTTCATTCACCGTAGAGAAATTCGGAACAGAAAGAATAGAGGAAGTAAACGAAGCTGATATGTTCAGCAGATTGAGACAATTCAAAGAATTGACAACATTTGATGTTGAACTGCAATAAATAAGTCTTTTTAAGAAATATTTATAATAAAAAATTGAAGGAAATTCGTTAAGAATTCTAAATTTGCAACTTGTTAAAATAGTAAAATGACAAATAAACTAAAAATCACTTTTCTTCTTGGGATTTTCATCATGATATTCTCTTCAAATATGATGAATGCTCAGCTAAAACAAGGAGATCTGGTGGATGGCATTGCAGCTGTTATCGGGGATGAGATTGTATTGGAATCTGATGTAATCGAGCAGATGAATTATGGTAAACAGCAGGGAGCTGCCAACACAGACAAATGTGAGTTCCTGGAAAATCTTATCAGCAATAAACTTCTTGTATACGAAGCAAAAAAAGATACGTTAATTGAAAACCGTTCTGCAGCAATCAAAGAACAAGCTAATGCAAAATACCGTCAGATGCTTTCCCAGTTTCCGGATGAAAAAACAATGCTTGCAGCCTATAAGTTCAGAAATGCGTATGAACTGAAAAATGCTATTGAAAAAATAGATACAGACCAGTATTACGGACAGGCGAAGTACCAGAGAGTTACTGATAAAGCAGACGTAACTCCAAATGAGGTAACTGATTTTTACAATATGTATAAAACACAGCTGCCACAGGTAAAAGATGAAGTTACTTTAGCTCAGATTATGATCTACCCGTCACTTACAGAAGCTCATAAACAAGACCTTATCAACAGACTAAAAAAAATCAAACAGGATATTATCGGAGGGGAAACTTTCGAAAGCCAGGCAAGAATTTATTCTGAAGATGAAGGGTCAGCTGCCAACGGAGGATTATATAAAAATATCAATAAAGGGCAGATGGTGAAGCCATTCGAAGCTGCTGCATTGAACCTTCAGGAAAATGAAATCTCAGATCCTGTTGAATCTGAATTCGGATTTCACATTATTCAGTTGGTGAAAAGATCCGGTAAAGTATATGATGCAAGACACATCTTGTTGAAAGCTGTTCCTACTGATGATGAGATCAAAACTGCAAAAGCAAAATTAGACAGTATCAGAGGTCTTATTATCGATGGTAAAATAACATTCAAAGATGCGGCTTTTAAATTCTCAGATGATAAAAGAACAAAATTCAACGCCGGGATCATTCCTGGAGCCGATGGTTCTGATAAAATTGAAAGAGAAAGTATCCCCGGAACAATCAGCTACGAATTGGCAGGTTTAAATAAAGGTGATATTACTACTGCTTTTGAAGATGAAGAGAACAAAAGAAAACAAATCAAGATCATCAAAGTGGAAGATGTGATTCCTTCTCACCAGATTACGCTGGAGACAGACTTCAGCAGAATCAAGCAGATGGCACTGAATAAAAAGAAAAGTGAAATGGTTGAAAAGTTTGTCAACTCCAAGTTACCGACAACCTTTATTTCAATTGACGGACGTTACGATAGCTGTAACTTTAAGTCTAACTGGAAGAAACAATCCTTAACAAAATAAAATCAAAACCTTCAGAATTTCTGAAGGTTTTTTTTATAATAAGCTTTAAAGAATAATAAGCTATGATAGAAAATATTGACATATTTTTCCCGGAAAACAGTTGTTTTTATTATTTTTACACATGAGCAATTTTATAGATTTTAACGCTGCAAAAAAACTTCATGACATGGAGGCTACACACAATAGAATTTCACACCTTTTTAATATTAAATATCCAATTATCCAGGCAGGCATGATCTGGCATTCAGGATGGAGACTTGCTTCTGCAGTTTCTAACTGTGGAGGATTGGGAATAATAGGAGCAGGAAGTATGTATCCTGATATCCTGAGAGAAAACATCCGGAAATGTAAACTCGCAACAGATAAGCCATTCGGGGTAAATGTACCGATGTTATATCCTAATATTGAGGAAATTATTCAGATCATCCTTGAAGAAGGAGTGAAAATTGTATTTACGTCAGCCGGTAACCCGAAAACCTATACGGAAACCCTTCAGAAAGAAGGAATAAAAGTAGCTCACGTCGTTTCTTCCACCAAATTCGCTGTAAAATGTGAAGATGCCGGAGTAGATGCCATTGTTGCAGAAGGTTTCGAAGCAGGAGGCCACAACGGAAGAGATGAAACCACCACATTCTGTCTTATTCCGAATGTAAAGAAACATATTTCTAAACCGTTAATCGCTGCCGGGGGAATTGCTTTAGGTTCACAAATTAAGGCTGCAATGATTCTTGGTGCGGACGGTGTACAGATCGGTTCCCGTTTTGCTGCTACCCACGAAGCTAGTGCCCATGAAAACTGGAAAAAGAAAATTACAGAACTCCAGGAAGGAGATACACACCTTACGTTGAAAGAACTGGCTCCTGTAAGAATGGTTAAAAATAAATTCTTCAATGAGCTGGAAGATATTTATGTGAACGGAAGAAACAAAGATGCTTTAATCGCATCGCTGGGAAGAGCCAGAGCAAAAAAAGGGATGTTTGAAGGAGATATGGAAGAGGGAGAACTAGAAATAGGCCAGGTTTCTGCTTTAATTGATGAAATTCTTCCGGTGGAAACTGTTTTCAGCCATCTTTTAAAAGAATTTGAAGAAACGAAAATTCCGGTTTTTTAATATGATTTTATTCGATGGAAGGAAGAAGAATTGATGTAAAGGGACAAAAATTATATATCGAACACAATAATCAATTCCAAGACAGGCCTACGATTGTTTTTCTGCATGATTCATTAGGATCTGTGCAGCTTTGGAGGGATTTTCCGGCAAAACTGTCTGAAGCAGCACAGTGCAATACCCTTGCTTATGACCGGTTAGGCTATGGTAAATCATTTCCTATGCTTACTCATGAACGGCCGGTACATTATATGGAACTGGAAGCAAATTTGTTGAATGATGTACTGATTGAAATGGATATTGATAACGCGATTCTCTTTGGGCACAGTGATGGGGGAACAATTGCTTTGATCACCGCTGCAAAATATCCCGAAAGAATAGAAGCCGTTATCTGTGAAGCTGGTCATATTTTTGTAGAAGAAACAACTTTAAAAGGAGTTTACGACGCATGGGAAGCTTACAAAACGACCAATCTTCCGGAACGTTTACAGAAATATCATGGCGATAAAGTAGAAATGCTTTTCAGAGCCTGGACAGAAACCTGGACACGGGATGATTACAGAACCTGGAATATAGAGTATTTCCTGAAAGATATTACAGCTCCGTTGTTATTTATTCAGGGAGAGGCTGATGAATATGGGACACTGGATCAGGTAGAAAAAACAGTGACTCAGGTTAGTGGAAGGTCGGAAAAATATATCATTCCCGGTATAGGCCATACACCACATAAAGAAGTACCTGAGCTTGTATTGGAGAAAGCGGCCGGATTTATCAGCAAATATTTCTAATATACAATATCAACAAGGCACCTGTTAACGGGTGTCTTTGTTTTTGTTAAATAAACAGATTGATCTATTTTTATTTCAATAACTGAAGTTCAGCAGCAATATTTTCCTTTGCCCGGGCTTCATATCTTTCCTTAAAATATTTCGTTTTAAAAATACTTTCAAGCTCAAGGAAATGTTTGAGCACTTTTTTTCGTCCCGGTTTATACAGAAAATCAGGGTAAATGGAATACTCTTTTCTTATATTCTGAGTGTATTGCAGATAGGTTTTTAAATCCTTTCCCAATACAGAAAGATCAGCATCCAGTAGATAATTGGTATCGTCATCATCAGAGCGTTGGTGAGATTTTGTTGCCAGAATCTGCGCAGAAATGAGTGAAATTTTATTTCTATCTATATCAAGTTCTCCAAGCCTTTTTTCTGCTTTGGCCGCACTTTTCTCCTCATTAGACTTAGAAGAGGCATCGTAGATAACGTCATGGTAAAACACGGAGAAAGAAATGGCTGTAAAATCTGAAATCTCGCTTTTCACAGCTTCAAGTTCACTGAACATATTTTCAAGATGAAGAAGATTGTGGTAGTGTCTGCCTTTTTCAGAATATCTGGTCTCAAGTTCGTTCCACAGGCTGTCGATCAGCTGTTTGTTTTCGGTGAAAGAAGAACAAAGCGTGTCAAAATAATTTTTCAGATTCATAGAAATAAGATAAAAAAAAGGAACTTTTAAAAAGTTCCCTGATTTGCTTCCAGAACAGCCTTCAGCTCAGACCAGCCTCCGCCGTTGTAACCGTCCTTTAATCCTTGAGCGTTAAGATAATCCAATGCTTTTCCGCTTCTGTTTCCACTTCTGCAGAATAAGATAACAGGTTTTTCAACAGATAGGATCTCGTCCTGTCTGTCTTCTACTTCACCTAAAGGAATATTCTTAGCACCATCTATATTACCGTCCATTTCCAGCTCCATTGGTTCACGAACGTCGATTAATTCATAGTTTCCTGATTGTATTACTTCTATTAAAGACATAGTTGTTGGTTTAAACATTAAATTAGAAACGAAATTACGTATTTTTTCTTTGAAAAAAATCCTAATGAAAGCATAATTTTTCAGAAAATAATCATCGGTGAAGCGAACTTTGGTAGAAATCAGAAGATTGATAAAATAATCTTAATTTTGCAGTGTGAAATTAATGAATGCAGACGCTGAAAAATATTCCCAACTCATAAAATCCAGGGCAAAAAGTTTTGGGTTTCAGAGTTGTGGTATTTCCAAAGCTGATTTTCTGGAGGAAGAAGCTCCCCATCTTGAAAAATGGCTGAAGAATAATTATAACGGCGAAATGAAGTATATGGAAAATCATTTCGACAAGAGACTTGATCCGAGGCTCCTGGTAGAAGGTTCAAAATCTGTGATTTCACTTTCCTATAATTATTTTCCTGAAGAAAAAATTTCAACACTGGAGAACTTTAAAATCTCAAAATATGCTTATGCAGAAGATTATCATGAAGTCATCAAAGAAATACTCCGTGAAATGGTTGCTGGGCTGCAGGAAGAAATAGGGGAATTTGGATTTCGTGTCTTTGTAGATTCTGCGCCGGTTTTGGAAAGAGCCTGGGCTAAAAAGTCGGGAATAGGCTGGGTTGGAAAAAATGCCAACCTCATTACCAAACAAAGCGGTTCTTTTTATTTTCTGGCCGAAATCATCTGCGATCTGGAGCTGATTCCTGACCATGCCACTACAGATCATTGCGGAAGCTGCAGAAAATGTATCGATGCCTGTCCCACAGATGCCATTGTTTCTGAAAAGATTATAGATGGAAGCCGATGCATTTCTTATGCAACCATAGAACTCAAAAATGAAATTCCGGATTATTTTAAAGATAAAATGGAAGACTGGATGTTTGGCTGCGATATCTGTCAGGATGTCTGCCCGTGGAACAGATTCTCAGCACCCAATAAACAGAGCCGTTTCCAGCCCAATGAAGCCTTGAAAAACTTTAAAAAAGGAGAGTGGAAAGAACTTACCCAGGAAATTTTCTCAGAAATCTTCAGAAAATCTCCCGTAAAAAGAACCAAGTTTGCCGGTCTCAAGAGAAATATTGAGTTTTTACAGAAGACTTCCGACTGATTTTTCTCTGAACTTTCGGTGACAATTCCTCTTTTGGAATTTTTTGAAGTTCCAAACCAGAGCTGATAATTGACCATTCCTTAAATTTTTCGCTTCAAGGAGGTGAAGATTTATATCAATAAGTTTCTTAAAAAGCCTTTCCTATAAAGAAAAATTGATTTTCAGGAGATCAGAATCTCACCGAAAATCAACGTCTTTTTTGTATTCTTTTAGGAGCAGTTTTTACTCTTATTTTAAATCTTTTTTGGGATTTAGTATTTTTACGCATATTTATGAATATTTCGTAACTAAATATAGCCATTTTTTCGATTAAAACAAATACTTTTACTAAAAATTAAAGATTAAATTTTATTAAAAAACATGACTGTGAAAACGATATTAATGTATATCCTGAAAGTGCTAGGAATTATTTTAGGAATTGTGATTATTTACGTAATCCTTGGGCTGCTGATTCCTTATATTCCCGTTTCAGCAAGAGATGACGGACAGAAGAAAGAAATCCCAATCTATATTTACACCAATGGAGTGCATACCGATATCGTAATGCCTGTAAAAAATGACCTTCAGGACTGGAGCCTGAAAATTCCTTTTGCCAATACAAAATCAAAAAAGACAGATTATCAGTATATAGGAATAGGATGGGGAGACAAAGGGTTTTATCTTGATACTCCTACCTGGGCAGACCTGAAATTTTCAACAGCCATAAAAGCTGCATTCTGGCTAAGTGATTCAGCTATGCACTGTACTTATTATAATACGATGAAAGAAGGCGATGACTGTAAAATGATTATGATCAGCAGAAGTCAGTATGAAAATCTGGTGAAATATGTGGAAGATAAATTTGACAGAGATCAGAACGGAAATTTTATGCTGATCCCTACCAATGCTGTTTACGGTGATAACGATGCTTTTTATGATGCAAAAGGGACTTACAGCTTTCTGTATACCTGCAACACCTGGTCAAATAACGCTTTGAAGGCAGCAGGGCAAAAAGCCGCACTTTGGACTCCTTCTGATTTCGGAATCTTTCAGCATTATAAATAAAATATGAAAAAGGTTTTTTGGTTTTTCACCATCTTTTGGATCTGTTCATGTTCTCAGGAAAGGAGAAATAATACAATAAGAACGGTAGAAACATCAGTAGTTGTAGAAAAGAAACCTGAAGCTGATTTTTCTAAATTAAAAATAAAAGCAGAAGAAGCCCTGAAATTCTGTGCTTCAAAGAACCTCAGCAAAGATTTCTGTATTCTCATTGATATGAGCCTTCACTCCGGCGTTAACCGTTTTTTTGTCTGGGATTTTAAGAATAATAAGATTACGAAAAAATATCTGGTAGGGCATGGTTGCGGTTCCAATTCCTGGAGTAAAGATAATTCTAAAGCCAATCCGAGTTTCAGCAATGAAGATGGAAGCCACCTTTCATCTTTAGGAAAGTATAAATTGGAAGGAAGAGGCTACAGCGATTGGGGAATCAATATCAAATACCTGATGCACGGTCTCGAAGAAACCAACAGTAATGCTTTAAAAAGATTTATTGTCTTTCATTCATGGGATATGATGAGCGATAATGAAGTGTTTCCTGACGGATCTCCCGAAGGCTGGGGCTGCCCGACTGTTTCCAACAACGCGATGAAAGAAATTGATCCGATGATTCAGAAATCTGGAAAACCTGTACTGATGTGGATCTATAATTAAATCTGTACATTTGTTTCATAACAATCGTGTTAACTGATTCCGCTTTATGAAACATACCCTTTTCCGCGAACAACAGCTCAATTGTGATATAGAAACGGCCTGGAAATTCTTTTCCTCAGCCAACAATCTTTCAGAAATTACTCCGAAGGACATGGGCTTTATTGTATTAACGGAAATGGAAGATGACGGAATCTATGAAGGAATGCTCATCGATTATTACGTTTCTCCGTTATTCGGTATCAAAATGAAGTGGCAGACCGAAATCACCCACGTTGATTTCCAGAAAAGCTTTATTGATTTTCAGAAAAAAGGACCATACAAATTATGGAACCATCATCATGAATTTATTCCCAATGAGGAAGGTGTTTTGATGAGAGACACCATAGATTATGAACTTCCCATGGGATTTTTAGGAGAAATTGTCCACGATCTTTTCGTGAAAAAGAAACTGGAACATATCTTTGATTACCGTTTTAGAATACTGAGCAAATTGTTCTAAATACTCAATAGAAATGGGCTTTAGCCCGCTTGGATAAAAAAAGCAAAATTTAGAGTCAAAACTTAAAAGAGTCAATAATCAGATATATTACATTGCTTATTTTATTCTGAATTGCAGAGGTATATTCTCTGCGGAATGGCAGACTGCATGAATAAACTTCGCGGTCAATTGTCATTCCTCAGGAATTCAAATACGAATGAGTAGAATTATTCACTAATTGTTTAAGTTTTTTTAACAATTCCATGGCCGGATTTTCCAGGAGAAATGCCTATTTTTGCACAACTATCGTTTTTACTGAAAAACTAAAGTATTCTGATTGACATGGCAGGTCTGAGGTCATTTTTCTTATTCTATATCATACTGGTTTTTTCCCTTTTCAATTCGAATTGGGCGGAAAAATCATTGAGAAATATCCCTCATGTTCCTCCTGTAACCAATATTCATGTTCTGGATGTTTACGAGGAAGCAGATATGAACACGCATGCGCTGCCTGCTGCTTCAAAAATTGTAAAACATTCAGTTAAAAAAAATGATTCTGCCATTGCAGACTTTTCAGGAATATTAAAAGTTATTCCAAAAATTTCCCTTCCTGAGATTGCGGTTTCCACGATTTGCGGCGTTAAATCCTTTCTCCATCTCCTCCAGCTGTATTAGGTTTTAAGTTTCTGAATGCCAAATCATTTTAACGGAAATCTTATAACTTAAACATTTAAAAATGTATTTTAAAACTGTAATAATTTGCATTCTTGCAACATTATTCGCTGTGTCATGCAGTAAAGACAAGAAAAAAAACAATCAAAAAGATAAAGAAGTTCCCGTACTGGAAATCAAGGAAAAAGATACATTGGTGAGCAACCAGTTTGTCACCGATATCCAGGCTAAAAAAAATGTTGAAATGCGTTCCAGAATCGGAGGTATTATCCAGCATATTTATGTCAACGAGGGACAGTTTGTTCAGCAGGGACAGGCTTTATTCAAAATCAATGATGCTGAGCTGCAAATGGAACTTCTGAAAGCCAATGCAGCATTAAAACAGACTGAAGCAGATGTCCGCATCGCAGAAGTAGAACTGAAGCAGATTCAGAGCCTTCATGCTAAGAAATTTGTAGCCAATAACGAGCTGGAAATGGTAAAGGCAAAACTGTCTTCTGCCAAAGCAAAACATGCCTTTGCCGATGCAGAAAAGAGAACGGTTCTTCAGAAAATAAGTTTTACAAGAATTACAGCACCTTTTGATGGAGTGATTGACGTGATTCCTCATAAAGACGGAAGTTTAGTGGAAAACGGAACATTATTAACCACACTTTCACAACTGAACGAAGTGTATGCTTATTTCTCCATTCCTGAAAACTTATACTTTGAACTTTTAGCTAACGATAAAATCGGAAATCATCAAAAAATTGAATTGACGTTGCCTAATGGAGTCAATTACCAGTTCAACGGAGCTTTGAAAACAGCCGAAGGGGAAATCGACAGAACTACAGGTTCTATCCGCTATAAAGTGCTTTTCCCGAATCCGGACCGTTTGATCAAACATGGTACTTCCGGAAAGCTTATCATTTCCGAACAGCAGGATAATGCGATCCTTATTCCACAAAAATCGACCTTCTCCATTCAGGATAAGACCTATGTTTTTGTAGTAGATAAACAGAATAAAGTGAAAATGACCAATATTAAGATCGGAACTACCCTGAGAGATTCTTATATGGTGGAAAGTGGTCTTAAAAAAGGAGATTTAATCATTTATGAAGGAACTCAGTCTTTAAAAGATGGAGATATCATCAAAATCAAAAAGAAGTATTAACCTTTCATAATCTTTAAATCAATCGACTATGGTAGAAATGTTTATAAGACGGAAGGTTCTTTCGTTGGTTATTTCCATATTATTTGTATTGCTGGGAATTATGGCGTTATTGAAAATGCCAATCACCCAGTTTCCCGATATTGTACCGCCTTCAGTAACCGTTACAGCAAAATATACAGGAGCGAACGCCGAAGTGTCTGCCAATGCGGTAGCCCTTCCTCTGGAGCGTGCCATCAACGGGGTGCCGGGGATGACATATATGTCTACGGTGACTTCCAATGACGGGCTTACCCTTATTCAGGTGTTCTTTGAAGTAGGAACAGATCCTGATGTGGCTGCAGTAAACGTTCAGAACAGGGTAACCACTATTCTTGATGAACTTCCTGAAGAAGTAATCAGAGCCGGGGTAACTACTGAAAAAGAGGTGAACAGTATGCTGATGTACCTTAATATCACCAGTACAGATCCGAGCCAGGATGAACAGTTCATTTATAACTTTACGGATATCAACGTCCTTCAGGAATTGAAACGTATTGATGGAGTAGGACGTGCTGAAATTATGGGACAGAAAGAATATTCGATGAGAGTATGGCTGGATCCTCAGAAAATGGCAGCGTACAATATTTCTGCAGATGAGGTAATCACTTCCCTGCAAAAACAGAATATTTCAGCTGCGCCTGGAAAAGTAGGGGAAACCTCTGGTAAAACCTCAAGCCAGCTTCAGTATGTTATAAAATACAAAGGAAAGTTTTTTGAGCCTAAACAATATGAAGAAGTTCCCATCAGATCTGATGTGGACGGAACCATTTTAAAGCTTAAAGATATTGCTAAAGTGGAGTTTGGAGCCATGAACTACGGAATGGTTTCCAAAACAGACGGAAGACCTTCTGCATCCATTATGATGAAGCAGCGCCCGGGTTCCAACGCATCTGAAGTTATCGAAAGCGTAAAAGCAAAAATGGAAGAATTAAAGGTCACTTCTTTCCCTCCCGGAATGGAGTATAACATGGCTTATGATGTTTCCCGATTCCTTGATGCTTCCATCAGTGCGGTACTGACAACGCTTATTGAGGCCTTTATTCTGGTTGGAATTGTAGTATTTATCTTCCTTCAGGACTGGCGTTCCACATTGATTCCTGTACTGGCAGTACCGGTAGCCTTGGTAGGAACTTTTGCCTTCATGAATATGCTGGATTTCTCAGTGAACCTTTTAACATTGTTTGCGTTGGTTCTGGCCATCGGAATTGTCGTCGATAATGCCATTGTCGTCGTTGAAGCCGTCCACGTGAAAATGGAAGAAGGAATGAATGCGATGGATGCCACCATCAGTGCCACCAAAGAAATTGCAGGAGCAGTAGTAGCGATTACGATCGTTATGTCTGCGGTATTTATTCCTGTGGCTTTCCTGGATGGTCCTGTAGGAGTATTTTACCGTCAGTTTTCATTAACGCTGGCCATCAGTATTGTCATTTCAGGGGTGAATGCATTGACACTTACTCCGGCACTTTGTGCGATTATTTTAAAACCTCATGATCACAATAAAAAGAAAACGATCATCGACAGGGCTTTCCAGAGTTTCAATACCGGTTTTGAAAGACTGACGAATGGTTATGTAGGTATTTTATCAAAATTTGCCACAAGAACTACGGTAACTTTCGGGCTGTTATTTCTATTTGTAGGACTTACTTTTGTGACCAGCAAATTCCTGCCAACCGGATTTATCCCAATGGAAGACCAGGGAATGGTGTACGTAAGTGTTACCACTCCGCAGGGCGCAACGGTAGAAAGAACTGAAAAGGTGTTGGATGAAGTGACGGTTATTGCCAAGAAGATCAAAGGAGTGGAAAACGTGACCACACTTGCAGGGTACAGTATCGTAACTGAAATTGCAGGTTCTTCTTACGGAATGGCGATGATCAACCTGAAAGACTGGAAAGAAAGAAGTATTTCAGTAAATGATCTCATTGCAGAACTCTCTGATAAAACAAAAGGTATTGCAGATGCCCAGATTGAAATCTTTGCACCGCCAACCGTTCCCGGATTCGGGAATACCAGTGGTTTTGAATTACGTTTGCTGGACAGAACCGGAGGAACGATTGAAAATACAGATAAGATCACCAAGGATTTTGTTAAAAAACTCAATGAAGCGCCCGAACTGCAGAACAGTTTTACCAGTTTTGATGCTACTTTCCCGCAGTACATGATCAATGTGGATTATGATATGGCAGCGAAGAAAGGAGTATCTGTAGACAATGCGATGTCTACGCTGCAGACGATGCTGGGATCTTACTACGCTACGAACTTTATCCGTTTCAGCCAGATGTATAAAGTGATGGTGCAGGCAAGTCCCGAGCACAGGGATACCCCTGAAAGTATTCTGAATTTATATTTAAAAAATGATAAAGGCGAAATGGTTCCTTTTTCTACTTTCATTACTATCGAAAGAGTATACGGTCCTGAAGTACTTACAAGGTACAACATGTATATGTCTGCTATGATCAATGGAGAACCCGCAGACGGTTACAGCTCCGGGGATGCTATTGCTGCTGTGGAACGTGTAGCCAAAGAATCTTTACCAAGGGGATTCGATATTGAATGGTCAGGAATGACAAGAGAAGAAATCCTATCAGGAAACCAGACCGTTTATATCTTCGCGATCTGTCTTTTATTCGTGTATCTTTTATTAGCGGCACAGTATGAAAGTTTCCTTCTTCCAATGCCGGTATTATTAAGCCTTCCGACAGGAATTTTCGGTTCCTATATCGCATTGGTAATTATGGGTCTTGATAATAATATTTATGCCCAGGTGGCATTGGTCATGCTGATCGGACTTCTGGCCAAAAATGCCATTCTGATTGTAGAATTTGCCGTGGCAAGAAATAAACAGGGATTTGATATCATTCCTGCGGCTATTGAAGGGGCAAGGCAGCGTCTGAGACCGATTCTGATGACGTCTTTTGCATTCGTAGCGGGACTTATTCCTCTATGTATTGCATCGGGAGCCGGAGCCATCGGTAACCGTTCCATTGGTACGGCAGCAGCAGGAGGAATGCTGATTGGAACCATCTTCGGATTGATAGTGATTCCGGGACTGTATATATTCTTTGCAAAACTTGAAAATAAGAAGAAAAATGAAAAGATTAAATCATAGAAATATATTGTACGGAATAGCATCACTGAGCCTTGTTTCGTGTGCTGTTCCCAAAGTAACGGAGCTGAAAAAGGCTCAGCAATTACCAGAAGAGATCATTAAAGCAGATCAAAATAAAAACCCTGATGAGTTCCGGCAGATCAACCTGAAAGCTTACTTTACGGATCCACAGCTGCTTGAGCTTTTTGATAAAGTGGTTCAGGCTAATCCTGATTTCCAGATTGCACAGCAGAGAGTGGAGATTGCCAACAGTTTCCTTCAGAGATCAAAGATGGATCTGCTGCCATCTCTTGAAGTGGGAGCAGAGGTTTCCGGTAACCATTATGGTAAATATACAATGGAAGGTGTCGGAAACTATGATACCAACCTTTCGCCTAATATTACGGAAGACCAGAAAATCAACAGGGATTTTACTCCTAATTACTGGCTGGGAGCAAGAAGCAGCTGGGAAATTGATGCCTGGGGAAAGCTGAAAAATAAGAAGATTGCTGCGCAGAAAAAATATCTCGCTTCAACGGAAGGATTAAGATTATTGCAGGTAGAGCTTTTTACAGATATTGCGAATCTCTATTATCAGCTGGTTGCTTTAGATAACCGTCTTGCGATTTATCAGAAAAACTATAAACTTCAGCAAAGAGCCTTTGAAATTGTTCTGGCCCAGCGTGAAGTGGGAAAAGCTACGGAATTGGCAGTTCAGCAGTTTAAAGCCCAGAATAACAACTGGCTGGCAGAGATTGAACACATCAAAGTGGAAATTGTTACAGTAGAACAGGCGATCACAACATTAACGGGAAGCTATGGCGGAGAGGTAAAGCGCGGTAAAATACTGATGCCTACCAATATGGAAGTATTAAATAAAACCATTAATGTAGAAAATGTGATCCATTCCAGACCGGATGTAGCTGCCAATTATTATGTTTTAGAAGCTTCTCAGGCTGATGCAAAGGCTGCAAGAGCTGCTTTTTATCCTAAGATTGATCTGGGTGCCGGTTTCGGACTGAATTCTTTTTCCGTTGAAACTCTGTTTAAACCAAGTTCACTGGCCGGACAATTGTTGGGAGGATTAATGGTTCCTGTTTTCAATAAAGGGCAGCTGAAATATGAATTTAAGGTAGCGAGCAAAGAGCAGGAAATTGCCTTTTTAAACTATCAGAAAAGTATCACAACAGCTTTTAATGAACTGCAGTCGATTCTGAAACAAACTAAGATCTATGAACGCGTTCTGAAACTGAAATCAGAAGAAGTAGGCTTTCTAGACCGTGGTGTTGAGGTTTCCAATGATCTGTACCTTACCGGATACGCCAACTATTTTGAACTGATCAATTCACAGAAGAGCAAATTAACTGCTGAACTGGATTTACTACAGTTCCAGCATCAGAATACCAGAAATAACGTCCTGCTTTTTAAAGCACTGGGAGGGAAACTGGATTAATTTTTACTTTTTTTACGATGAAGGAAGCTGTCTTTTCAGGCAGCTTCTTTTATAATGTAATCAAAGGTTACGGATTCCCGTAATGATCATTGAAATAATTCCGGCATATTGCGTTACAATCTAACTTTTTATAAGTTAACTTTTTTTATATGTCCCTAAAAAAAGAGACTGTCCTAACGGGCAGTCTCTTTGTGTATGGTTTAAAATGAATCTGTTGTCAGAACAAAATCACTTTTAGTACATATTATTTAACAAGCTGAATTTCAACAGCAGAAAATCCTTTAGGAGATTTCTCTTTTTCGAAAGATACTTTGTTTCCTTTTTTCACCGGCTCTGCACAGTTGTTATTGTGGAAGAAGATGTTTTCTTTGGAATTATCTTCCGTAATGAAACCATATCCTTTTTCGCTCAGGAAAGTAACAATTCCTGTTTTTCTTGGATCTTCTTCAATAATAGGTGCTGCACCCAACTGAATATCATCAAGATTTACTTCCTGTCTTTGTTCAGGGGGAGTAGATGTTAATCTTCCGAATTCATCCACGTACATGAATACATCCTCCATGTCCTTCCCTTTGTTGTTGTTCGTTTTACGTTCTTCGCGTCTTAGCGCCTTTTCTTTTTGCTTTTGAATTTTTTTCTTGAAATTTTCCTTTTTAGAAAAAGAATCTGCCATAAATTATTTTTAGTATTTAGTTTCTATAAATTAATTGGTTCAATCTGGTCTGTATCAGACCTATAAAGCCTGCCGATGTTTCCTGTCTTGGATATTTCCAATCATACAGAGCTTTAAAATTCCGACAAGTATTGTTCTTTAATAGAAGAATAAAAGTTAAAAAGATGGCTGCTCAAAAGGCAAAGACTGAATAAAAAATATTCGGGTCGTTACAGAAAACAAAGTAATGACTTGGTTTATTAATATGCAAATATACAACAATAAAATGAATAATCAGGTTTTAAATGATTGATTATCAGAAATGGTTTTAATTAATGCTTGTGTTCTGTGTGAAGCAGTACATAAAATTGTAATAATACTATAAAAAAATCCTCAGAAGTCTGAGGATTATAAAAAAATATATTAAAAATGAAGTGGTGGTGCGTGATACGGGAGGAAGGTATCAAATGTTATGCCTAAAATGGAGGTTGGTTTGGGAATTATATAGGAGTGTTTAACTGAAATGACGTGTTCCGAAGTGTATCTGGTTGGTAAATAGCATTCTATTAAAAACTATTGTTTACATAAAATAATAAACATTTTTTATTCGGTTTAAATGAATAAATAAAAATTCCCGAAAATTTCACCATGTTGAGGCCATTTTTATTATTGACCTTTGTTTTATTAACATTTAAATATAAAAACATGTCAACACAAAATGTACAGGGAAAAGTGGTTTTAATTGCCGGAGGAGGTAAAAACTTAGGAGGATTATTAAGCAGAGATTTTGCCTCAAAAGGAGCAAAGCTGGCTATCCACTACAACAGCGAAAGCTCAAGAGCTGAAAGTGAAAAAACATTGGCTGAGGTACAGGCATTAGGAGCGGAAGCATTCTTATTTCAGGGAGACCTTACCAAAGTAGACAATATCACGAAGTTTTTCGATGAAACTATTTCCCGTTTCGGAGGAGTGGATATTGCCATCAATACTGTTGGGATGGTATTGAAAAAGCCATTTTCTGAAACGACGGAAGCTGAATATGACACCATGTTCAATGTAAACTCGAAATCTGCGTATTTCTTTTTACAGGAAGCGGGTAAAAAACTAAACGATCACGGAAAAATCTGTACGATTGTTACTTCATTGCTGGCAGCGTACACCGGATTGTATTCCACGTATGCAGGAGCAAAAGCACCGGTAGAGCATTTTACAAGAGCGGCTTCCAAAGAATTTGGGGCAAGAGGTATCTCTGTAACGGCAGTAGCACCTGGTCCGATGGATACTCCTTTCTTCTACGGACAGGAAACTGACGATGCTGTCGCTTATCATAAGTCTGCATCCGCATTGGGAGGGCTTACCGATATTAAGGATATTGCTCCGCTGGTGGAATTCCTGGTAACAGAAGGCTGGTGGATTACGGGGCAGACCATATTTGCCAACGGCGGATATACAACAAGATAGTATTTGTAAATCCATTAAAAAAAGAACTCACTGAAAACAACTTTCAGTGAGTTCTTTTATGGTAAAAGAATAAGGAAATTAAGTGGTTTTAACCTTTCCTTTCTCCAGTATACTTTTGATCATAAAGAATAATCCGAGAAGAACAAACGGAATACTCAGAAGCTGTCCCATATTTAAGCTCATTCCGTGTTCGAATTCTACCTGATCCACCTTGATAAATTCAATCAGGATTCTCATAATAAAGATCAGCAGAATGCTTATTCCGAAATAAAACCCTTTTCCGATTTTAAAGATATTCTTCCTGTAGATAAAATAAACAGAGAGGAAAATGATAAAATAAGAGATGGCCTCGTAAAGCTGGGCCGGATGTCTCGGAAGATCATCAACCTGACGGAAGATAAAAGCCCATGGAACATCAGTAGGAATTCCTATAATTTCAGAATTCATGAGATTGGCCAGCCTGATGAAAGTACCACCCAGCGGAAGTACAATCGCTATGGCGTCCAGAACGGTCATGAATGGGATAGAATATTTTCTTGCGTAAATGAGAAGCATAATCACCAGACCAATACCGCCGCCATGGCTGGCAAGACCGGCAAATCCGGTGAAATGATAAACCCCATCCGGTCCTTTTTGAATAGGTAAAAATATTTCAAGCGGATGTTGTGAATAATAATCAAAATCGTAAAAAAAGCAGTGCCCCAGTCTTGCACCCACCAGAATTCCGATCAGGGCGTAGGAGAATAAAGCCTCATGGGCTTGTGAACTAAGGCCTTCTTTTTTATAAATTCTTTTTAAAATATTAAGTGATAAAACAAGTCCCGTAAGAAATAATAATCCGTAATATTTTATGGGAAGTCCTAAGATATTGACGATTTCGGGATTAATATTCCAGTTGATATATAATAAATTCATTGCTGCAAAGATAAGAAAATAGGATTTTCTGAACAGAATGATGCTGTTTTGTAATGTTATGTTTTGATTTATAGTGTATTAATGCTGTATTGGGGAGCCTTCCCTGTAAGAATGAATATAATTTAAAATGATTCTTGACGAAATATTGGGTAACTTTAGCCTGCCACCAAAAAGAAAATTTATGCATCATCAGCTGGAAAAACATTATGTAAACAGGGTAGGCTGGCTTAGGGCAGCTGTATTGGGAGCAAATGACGGATTGTTATCCACCACAAGTATTGTCATTGGAGTTGCGGCGGCAGAACCGGAACGTCATATCATTATCCTTGCTGCATTAGCAGGTATGATTGCCGGGGCAATGTCTATGGCTGCCGGTGAATATGTTTCTGTAAGTTCCCAGGAAGATACAGAAAGAGCAGATTTGCTACGCGAGAAGCGGGAACTTGAAGAGATGCCGGAAATAGAGCTTAGAGAACTGGCCAAAGTGTATGAAAAAAGAGGCTGTACCCAGGAAACGGCAATGCAGGTAGCTATTGAACTTACAGAACACGATGCGCTTGGAGCACATGCCCGTGACGAACTGGGAATTAATGAAATAACACAGGCCAAGCCATTGCTGGCAGCAATGGCTTCATTCGGTTCATTTGCTGTGGGAGCTTTACTGCCTTTTACCGTTTCTCTTTTGGCGCCACTCAAACAAATGGTGTATTTCCAATATGGTTTTTCAATCATCTTTTTAATGCTTTTGGGGGCAATTTCTGCCAGAGCCGGAGGTTCCTGCATTAAGATAGCGGTATTAAGAATCTGTTTCTGGGGAACCGTTGCGATGGGAATTACAGCATTGGTAGGGCATATTTTCGGGGTTAATGTTGCATAAATGCCGGATAAAATGATTTTTGTTGTGAGATTAATAAAAATCCGTATATTTGCCCAGCAAAAAAAGAAAATGATTTTATCTAACCTTAAAAAAGCAAAGAAACAGAACTTACGTCGAACGTCGTGAGTCATTTTCCTTTGGTTAGAAACTAAAATATATCAGGAGCTTGTCATCACGACAAGCTCTTTTTTTTTGGAAAATATTTAACAATTTATATCTATTATGAAAGTATTAAAATTTGGAGGAACTTCAGTAGGAAGTCCGGAGAGAATCGAACAGTTATTACCGATCATCAGATCTCAGGCAGCAGATAAACACCTTGTTGTTTTATCAGCTGTTTCCGGAACTACAAACGATTTGGTAAAATTATCAGAGCTGTATGAGAACAAAGATATTGAAGCCGCTTACCAACATATTGATGTACTGTACGACAAATACAAAAAATTTGTCAATGAGCTATTTAAAACTGAAGAAGGTATTTCAGAAGCATTACTATTCATTGACAAAATATTTGATCTGTTTTATCAGTTTAAAAATAAAAACTTTAACTCCAGTGCAGAGCGTGTTATTCTGGCTCAGGGAGAAATTATTTCAACAACGCTTTTCCATTTACACTTAAAAGAAATTGAAGTTCCGTCAGTATTATTGTCAGCGCTTGATTTCATGCTGATTGATGAAGATAAAGAACCGAATATCGATTACATCAGAGAACATGCAGAACGTAAAATTGCAGAATTCCCGGAGGAAACCTTATTTATCACCCAAGGGTACATCTGCAGAAATGCTGAGGGTGAAATTGACAATTTACAAAGAGGAGGTTCAGATTATACAGCCTCTTTATTAGGAGCGGCACTGCAGGTTGAAGAAATCCAGATCTGGACAGATATTGACGGATTCCATAATAATGATCCGAGATATGTTCAAAATACAAAATCTATTGCCAGACTTAGTTTTGACGAAGCTGCCGAATTATCCTATTTTGGAGCTAAAATTCTTCATCCGCAAAGTGTTTTTCCGGCAAGAAAATATAATGTTCCCGTAAGATTGCTGGATACGATGAATTTAAGTGCGTCCGGAACTTTGATCTCCGGAGAAACTACCAATCAAAATCAGATTGTGGCTATAGCAGCAAAGGATAATATTACGGCAATCCGTATTCAGTCTTCCCGAATGTTGATGGCTTACGGATTTTTAAGAAAGGTTTTTGAAGTTTTTGAACGCTATAAAACCCCTATTGATATGATTACTACTTCTGAAGTAGCTGTTTCACTTACCATAGACCAAACCGATTATCTTTCTGAAATTGTGAAAGAACTGGAATCTTTTTCAGCCGTTGAGATTGATAACGAACAGTCTATCGTTTGTATCGTAGGAGATTTCAGAAAAAACAACAACGGATATGCCACTATTGTTTCCGAGGCGGTAAAACATATTCCGATCAGAATGATTTCCTATGGTGGAAGTGAAAATAATATTTCACTGCTTGTTTCATCTGCTTACAAGATAGAAGCCTTGAGATCCCTTCATAACAGATTGTTTTAAAAATAATTACAATTCTCAATAAGATGATTATACTATTTCTTAAATCTGATCATCATCAGAGTTAAAATAGCAGGTAAGTGTGCAATCTGAAGAGACCAAAATACATTTCATGGTTATTTTGTATGAACGTTTTATGAACAATGAATCCCAGACTACAGGCTGGGATTTATTTATGTAACGAAGTCACCATTACATTAAATACATAATTCCTTGTTGAGAATAAGATTGGGTATAGAAATCATCTGTAAAGGGATATTTTTGTATATTTAAAATACATCAGAATATGTACTATTAAAAATATTAACTAATACTTACAGATAACCTAAAGAGCGAATTGTATAAGCCATGCAGTACAAAAAAGCAAAACCTTGTAAAGAATTAGAACCTTTTATCCATTTCTATTGGGAATTGAAAGAAAATCTCATAGAAAGACAATGGGAAAGGGTTTTCCCGGATGGCTGCGCAGGTATACTCATCAATTTGGGAGATCAATGTGTAACGGATAATGGCTTATTCACCATGGAACATGGAAAGACTTATGTAGTGGGTGCCATGAATACTTTTAAAGATAGTTGTATTGATAGCGAAACCCATTTAGCAGGCGTGTGTCTGAAACCTGCCACTTTTTCAAATTTTTACAGCTATGCCTCACAAAATGAATTGACAAATGCCACTGTTGAATTTGATAAAGTCCATTCCTTTAGTGTTGAGAAAACATCTGACAACCCTTTCTATTATTTTAACCAGTTCTTTTCCAATAGATTAAAAAACAAAAACATCCGGCTACAGGAAGTGCTTAATCATATACATTCAGTAAACGGAAAGATAAGTATTAACGAGCTGGCCAAAATACATTGTACGACTGTAAGGCAGCTGGAACGGAATTTTAAAAAGCTAATCGGATTATCACCCAGGGAATATTCAAATATTATCCGGTTTCAGTATGCTATGAGTTTGATTAAAGATTCAGATCAAAACCGGAGCTTATTGGAAATTGCGTTTGAATGCGGCTATTATGATCATTCGCATCTTACCAATGAAATCAAACGAAATACGGGACTTGCACCTTCATTTCTTTAATTTGTCGCATTTTTACAAAGTGCAGATCGTTGTGTAGAAATAAATTTGCTGCTATATTAAAACTAAAATCAATGCGAAAACTATCACTTTTTATTGCTATGAGCTTAGATGGCTATATAGCCCAGCCCAATGACGACCTGAGCTTTCTGAAAATCGTTGAAAAAGAAGGTGAGGATTACGGCTATGCGGACTTTACTGCCGGAATTGACACTGTAATTGTAGGTAGGAAAACCTATGATTATGTGATGAAAGAAATTGACCCGTCTCATTATGACAACGGCCAGCGGGATGTTTACGTAATCACAGGAATAACAAGGCCGAAAGAGGGCAGAACGACTTTCTATACAGGAGATATAACAGAATTGGTTAACCATTTAAAATCCAGGGAAGGAAAAAATATATATTGTGATGGTGGTGCTGAAATAATCAATGAATTATTGAAGCATGATCTGATAGACGAATTTATTATTTCTGTGATTCCTGTCTTATTAGGCGGCGGAACAAAGCTTTTTAAAGATGGCCGCCCCGAGCAGGCACTTGAATATATTACTGCAAAAACATTTGAAACCGGATTGATACAGCTGCATTATAATAGAAAAAAGTAATAGTTTTCCGATAAAACTGCGGTAAGTAAAATGGGTATGGTTTTTAAAAATTTAATATATATTTAAGTATCTAAATTTTTCCTATGCTTAAAAACTTTGAATTTTATCTGTTCCTGGTTTTCTTAATTACCATGCTGATCATGCTGGCTAATAAGATTAAAGTAGCATATCCGGTTTTGCTGGTATTGGCCGGACTTGTCATCAGTTTTATTCCCGGAGTGCCGCCTGTTAAAATAGAGCCTGAATTACTATTTATCATTTTTTTACCTCCTTTGCTATACGAAGCTGCGTGGTCAACCTCATGGAAAGAACTTTGGAGATGGCGCAGGATTATTTTCAGCTTTGCTTTTGTTGTGGTTTTCTTTACTGCATTGTCTGTAGCAGCTTTTGCCAATTATTTTATTCCCGGGTTTTCTCTGGCTCTTGGTTTTTTATTGGGCGGGATTGTTTCTCCACCTGATGCCGTGAGTGCCGGGGCAATTCTGAAATTTGTAAAGGTTCCGAAAAGGCTTTCTTCCATTCTGGAAGGGGAAAGTTTGCTGAATGATGCTTCTTCTCTGATTATTTTCAGGTTTGCTATGATTGCTGCTGCAACCGGACAGTTTGTGTGGCATGAAGCAGCCGGAAGTTTTGTATGGATGTGCTTCGGAGGTATGGGGATCGGACTTGTAATAGCGTACGTCTTTCTGAAAATCCATAAAATGTTACCTACCGATTCAAATATAGATATTCTGCTGACTTTTATTGCTCCGTTTTCTATGTATCTGGCTGCAGAACAACTGCATGCATCAGGAGTCCTGGCAGTAGTAACCGGAGGACTGTTTCTTTCCTATCGGAGCCATGATTTTCTCAGCAGTGCGTCCCGGATACGTACGGTAACAGTTTGGGAAAGTCTTTGCTTTCTGTTAAACGGGATTGTTTTTATGCTTATCGGGTTAGATTTACCGGAAATTGTTTCAGGTTTAGGCGACACAGATATTTACACTGCGATTGGCTATGGAATTGCAGTCACTATGGTCCTGATTATTGTCCGGATTTTAGCAGGATATGGAGCGTTGATAACCACCTTGATTATGAGAAATTTTATTACCGTTGCGGATCCACAGTCACCAGGCTGGCAAACTCCCCTGATTATTGGATGGACCGGCATGCGGGGAGTAGTTTCCCTGGCGGCAGCACTTTCCATTCCTATGACTTTAGATGATGGATCTCCGTTTCCACAAAGAAATATGATCCTGTTTATTACATTTATTGTGATTCTGGTAACGCTGCTTTTGCAAGGACTTACGCTTCCTTTTTTACTTAAGAAATTTCCGCCGGTCGACCGTGATTTCGTAAGAAGTGCAAAAGAAATCGATTACGACATTCAGAACAGTCTGGCAAAAGTAGCACTTGATAAAATCCGGAGCGACTATGCTGATAAAATAGACAGTTTTCCCGCATTGAAAGATCAGTTACAGAAATATGAAAACCAGTTGAGCAGTTCTGAAATTATTTTAAATTACGAAGAATACAGACATATTTATATTGACATTCTCGACACCCAAAGAAGCTGGCTTATCCATAAAAACCGTGAGGAATTGCTACTGGATGAAAATATCATCAGAAAACATCTGAGACTATTGGACTTGCAGGAGGAAAGATTGAATATGAAAGGCTGATAGTATTCAGTCACAATTAATTCTGATTATTAAGAGTCCGTTTTCATGAGTTGGTAACGGACCCTTTTTTATAATTTTTATTGAGTCTCCTTTCACAGACATAGTTCAGATAAATGATCCTCACACTACATTGTTTTTCTTAATCAGTTATTTTTAGAGACTGAATTTTTCTGCCGGCAATTTCAAAATAATCAGATTATACTGAAAATAAAGGTTAGATAATTCAAAAGTAGGTAAAAGCTTCTTATAACGGGGGTGCATTTTTGTGAGGTGGAATCGTTGTTAACATTAAGCTTTAGATCGGATATGTAGAATTTTTTTTCTTTTTTATATTTTTTCTCTTTTGATTTTCAACCTGTTATTATGATGATGTATTTTTGATGTACTTGTGATTTTGAACTGAAGACTGGTTTGGACATACTTTTGACCGGAATTATTTAAAATCCGATTTTTATGAAAAAAAAATTTTTATTATTAGCTATCCTATTTGCTTTTATAAAAGCATATTCACAAACTGGTATTAATACCTCTTCTCCTAGTGCAGCGCTTGATATTCTCAGTAAAGGGACTACCAGCGCAACCAAAGCCCTGGAGGTTAATGACAGTACTAATAAAGAATTGTTACGCGTGCAAGATGATGGAGGAGTACGGTTTGAAAAATACAAAAATATTGGAGTATTAGGCACGGATTCCAACGGCTTTTTGACAGATGCAAGCAACCTGAATATACCTGCTATTTCTACGATAGGTTTAGCTAATACATCTGCTAATCAGGCAGCAAATACTGATTATACAGTTGCTTTTACGATCAATAAAAATAATGTAGCCAATATGACCTATAATAATGGTTCTTTTACCATAAATAAAGCAGGATATTATAATTTTTCAGTGTTTGTAAAATATGATACCTCCATGAACAACCCCTCAGGGGGGAGTGCTACCACATCGATTTTTAAAAACGGTTCTTCATTTTCAGTTAATGTTTCGGGACATATGGATGGAACGCAATATATAGGACATAACCTGGCAGGAACTCAGTTTTTTAATGTTGGAGATGTTGTTACAGTTACAGCAAGTTATACCAGGGTTTTTAGAATAACTCAGGGATCAGTTACTATTGTGTATTATGGTATCTAATGCAATATTTCAATGAGTATAATTTTTAAATCAAAAACCTCTGAAAATCAAATGATTTCAGAGGTTTTTTGTACCCAGGACCGGGATCGAACCGGTACTCCTAAGAACTGGTGTTTGAGACCAGCGCGTCTACCAATTCCGCCACCTGGGCTTGATGTTGAATTCAAACGTGATGTTTGTTTCAAATTGGTGTGCAAATATAGGAACTTTTTTCAATGTTCAAAAGCTTTTTGAAGATTTTTTTTTAAAAATTAAGTTCCAAACCATCGTAGGCAAGGTGTATTCCGGCCGGAAGCTCCTTATCTTCAATATCATGCAGTCCAAGATGATGGCTGATGTGGGTTAAAAATAATTTTTTAGGTTTTAGCTCTTCAAATAATTTAATAACATCCGGAAGGATAAAATGGGCAGGATGGGGATCAAATTTTCTGATGCAGTTTAAGATCAGGACATCAAGATCCTTCAGTTTTTGCTTTTCCGTTTCAGAAATAAAGCCGGCATCCGTAATGTAAGCCAGTTGTTTAAACTTATATCCGAAAACGGTAATTTTATAGTGAATCACCTCCACAGGAGTGATTTCTGTGTCCAATACCTCAAAAGGCTTATTTTCTATTTCGTGTAGCTCAAAAGCGGGTGCGCCGGGATATCTTACATCCGCAAAAGCATAAGGAAATCTGTTTTTTATCTCATGAGCCACCCTTGAATAGCAGTACAACGGAACATCTTTTCCACTTTTAAATATCAGGGGCCGCATATCATCCAGCCCGATCACGTGGTCATTATGTTCATGGGTAATCAGAGCAATGTCTACAGTATGTTCATGGTTGGTAAGCATTTGCTGCCTGAAATCCGGTCCGCAGTCGATCAGTATTTTTTTATTTTCGTCCGTGGTAACCATCACGGAAGAACGTAAACGTTTGTCTTTGGGATTTTCTGAAGTACACACTTCACATGTACAGCCTATAACGGGTACACCTTGAGAAGTACCGGTTCCTAAAAATTTCAACTTCATTTTGTTTTGAGGTTGGTTTAATTTTGGTAAATTTACAAAAAATTTCATGTCCTAATGTATCAGAAACTAACTCCTAAACAAAAAGCATTAACAATTAATCTAGATCCTACTATTTATGGTACTTTCGCAGAAATTGGAGCAGGGCAGGAGACTGTTCGCCACTTTTTTAGAGCAGGGGGAGCTTCCGGTACGATTGCTAAGGCAATGTCTGCTTATGACAAAGATTTTAGTGATGCCATCTACGGAAAAGAAGTAAAAAACAGGTACGTTACCCAGAACAGGCTTCGCAAAATGCTTCGATATGAGGTGGCTTTGATTGAAGAAAGAATTTCAAGAGATAATAATCCGGATAGAAAATTCTTTTCTTATGCCAATACGGTAACAACCATCAATTTTGACAAAACTGTAAAAGGCCACGGCTGGGTGGGAATCCGTTTTCAGACTAAAGAAAATGAAGATTACAATGAGATTGTTATCCACGTAAAATTCAAAGAAAATGATGCTACTCTTCAGCAGGAAACTTTAGGAAACCTGGGCGTAAACCTTATTTTTGGAGCCTTTCATTATTTCGACAATCCAAGAACTTTAGTAGAGTCTCTTTACGATGATATTGCTAAAGATAATCTGGAAATTGATATGATCGACTTCAGCGGACCTGCTTTTGCCTATGTTGATAACAGACTGATGTCCCTTCAATTGGTAAAAAATGGAATGACCGATGCGGTAATCTTCAATTCTCAGGGGAGTAATATGCTTCCGGCAGATGTATTGTACAAGAAAAATATTTTCGCGGTAAGAGGAAGTTTCAGACCGGTAACGAAAGTGAACATTGACATGCTTAAAAACGGGATGGATATGTTCTTCAAAGATGCTACCTGTACTCATGAAGAAACAGAAGTTCTTATTGAAATCACCATTTCCAATCTGAGAGCAGACGGAGATATCGACGAAAGGGATTTCCTGGACAGAGTAGATATTCTTGGAAAACTAGGTTACACCGTTATTATTTCAAACTTCTCCGAATATTACAGATTGATTGATTACTTCGCATCGTATACAAGTGGAGACATCGGAGTAGCTATGGGAGTAAATAATATGCTGATGGTATTCGACGAGAAATATTATAAAAACCTTTCAGGAGGAATTCTTGAAGCATTCGGTAAGTTTTTCAGAAATGGAATGAGAGTATATCTGTATCCTTACAAAGATCCGGAAACTCATCAGCTGTTGGATTCTTCCAACCTGAAAGTAGAAGAAAACCTGAAAGAACTATACAAATACTTCAAACACAACAACCGTATCGTAGATATTACCAATTATAATCCTGAGTTTTTGGAAATTTATTCCAGAGAGATATTAAGAAAAATCGCATGTTGTGTGAAAGGCTGGGAAACTCAGGTACCGGAAGGCGTAGCAGAAATGATTAAAGAGCGTGGAATGTTCGGATATAAAGAAGAGCTTTCCCTAAAACAATTCTCTTAAAATATATATACAATGTCAGAATTAAAGAAAAGACTTTCCTCAATTCTTGAAAGTCCTAAGCATAATACAGAAGAAAAACTTGAAAAAGTATGCCACCTGTTGGATCAGGAGATTCCTTACTTCAACTGGACAGGGTTCTATTTCAAAAACGGAGATAAGGATGAATTGATTTTAGGTCCTTATGTAGGAGCACCTACCGACCATACCATTATTCCTTACGGTAAAGGAATCTGCGGTCAGGTTGCCGTTTCCAATGAAACATTTGTTGTTCCTGATGTGCATGAGGAAAGCAATTATTTGAGCTGCTCCATTGATACGAAAGCAGAAATTGTAGTTCCTATTTTTAAGGATGGAAAAAATATTGGTCAGATCGATATTGATTCTCATACAATCGATCCTTTCACGCAGGAAGACCGCGAATTATTAGAATGGCTTTGTAATGAAGTTTCTAAGATTTTATAATTAGAAACTGACTATAAATATAAACTCCGGCTCATCTGCCGGAGTTTTTTATGGATTGTTGGTGGTGATCACAAACATAATTAAAGGCTCATCTCCCGTGTTTTCAATAGAATGATAGCCTATAGAACTGATCGCTGTAATATCGCCTTTCTGCAGCACTTTCCTGCGTATTGGTCCATCTGTTCCGGTTCTTTCACGATATTCTCCGGTTCCGTGCACCACAACGTACAGCTCCTGTTCATTTCTCAGATTGTGAGTATGAAATCCGGATTCATCCCCTTTATTCAATAAAACCATATAGGCAGCCAGACGATTGTTGGCTAATTCTTTCTGATCGAACATTTGTATCATATACACAGTTCCGTTTCCTCCATACATGTTTTCACGTTTTTCCAGTCGTGTAATGGTTCTTTCCTCTTTTTCAAACGCCATTACATACAAGTGAATATATTTTGAAACTTCCTGTATTACGTGATCAAATTCTGCTCCTTCAGATAATAAAACTGTACCGGACATATAAAGTTCAATGTTTAAAGTTTAAAGTTTTGGGTTTAAAGTTGACGGTGAAAAATTAGCTTTGCTGCATGAGGTGAATCTCGGCCAGCAATTCTTTAAAATAATTCTCACATTTGGCAATATGGGTTCCATACCAGGAAAATGCCTCTCCATCTACAATCATAATCTTTTTATCCGGATAGAAAACCTGCAGTTCTTCAATATGTTTTTCTTTAAACGGAAAAGGTTCAGATGAAAGCATAATGACATCGGCTTCTGCCAGATCTTCAGTAGTGATCTGGGGATAACGGGTTTTATCTTTAAAAATATTTTCAAAACCAATTTCAGATAAAATCCTGTGGATGAAAGTGTCAGAACCAATGGTCATATAAGGATTTTTCCAGATAAGATAAGCTGCTTTTACAGGAGATTCCAGTTTTGCCTGATTCAGAACATCATAAATTTTAAGATTGAAAAGCTGTGCTCTGTCTTCCTTTCCAAAAAGTTTTCCGAGGTTTTTAAGCAGGTAATAATTATCCTCAATGGTATCAATATTGGTGACCATTACCTTGTGCTCATCCATCAGGGCTTCCACCTGATCTTTTACATTCTCTTCCTTATTGGCAATAATAAGATCCGGCTGTAATGCTTTAATTTTTTCAATATTAATATTCTTAGTTCCACCGATTATGGGTACATTTTTTATTTTATCCTTAGGATGGATACAGAATTTTGTTCTTCCTACCACTTCATTTTCGGTCAGTCCAAGGTCAAATAAAGCCTCAGTAATAGAAGGTACAAGTGAAACGATTTTCATATTGGCATGTTAGATGATGCCTAAAATTACAAAAGTTTTCCGGTTAAGAAAAGTCCGGCTACGGTAAAATAGATAATAAGTCCTGTAACATCCACCAGCGTTGCTACAAATGGAGCAGAAGAAGTGGCGGGGTCAAGATTTAATTTTTTTAAGACAAACGGGATCATAGAACCTGATAATGTTCCCCACAAAACAATAGCAATCAGGGAGACTGAAACACTCAATCCTACATATACCCAATACTGGCCGTAATCAAACAAGCCAATTTGCTGCCAGAGCATGATTCGTATAAACCCAATAATTCCCAAGATGGCTCCAAGACATAATCCGGAGATAATTTCCTTTTTCATAACATACCACCAATCTTTCAGATTGATTTCCTGAAGAGCCATAGCACGGATAATCAGAGTAGCTGCCTGGGATCCTGAGTTTCCTCCACTGGAAATAATCAAAGGAACAAATAAGGCCAGAACAACGGCTTTTTCAATTTCCTTGTCAAAATATCCCATTGCAGAGGCAGTCAGCATTTCCGAAACAAACAGAATGATCAGCCAGGTGGCTCTTTTCTTGATCATCTCAGTCCATGAAGTCTGGGTGTAGGGAAGATCCAATGCTTCCAATCCCCCGAATTTCTGGATATCTTCCGTATTCTGCTGTTCAATCTGATCGAGAATGTCATCAATAGTCACAATTCCTACCAGAACACCTGCTTCTGTAATAATAGGAAGAGCACCACGGTCATACTTTTCGAAGTAGGTTACAGCATCCTCTTTGGAAGTTGTCGTTGTAATGGCTACAAAATGGTTATCGGTGATATCCGATACCAGAGTGTCTTCTTCTTCCAGCAGTAAAGTTCCGATGGCAAGGTCATCAATCAGGCGGTTTCTTTCGTCTACCACGTACAGATAGTTCATGGTTTCCACTCTTTTTCCTACCTTTTTGATCTGCTGAAGACATCTTTTTACCGTCCATTCCTTACGGATCTGGATATAATAAGGGGTCATCAGACGGGCAATCGAATCCGAATTGTAGCCAAGAAGCTTTAAGGCAATCCTTCTTTCCTGCGGATTAAGATGGTTGATGGAATACTTGATCAGCTCATCCGGGAAATCCTCGAAAAGAGCCGTTCTGTCATCCGGAGTCATGGCATTCAGAATTTCAGAAACTTCATCGCTTCCGATACTTCTGATGGTTTCTTCCTGGAAATCAGGATCAAGGTGTGAAAATACTTCTGCTTTGTATTCTTTCGGAACCTTCAGAAACGCGAGCAGCCTCTCATCAGCAGGAAGTTCGCTGAGAGTTTCGGCAATATCGGCAGGGTTGAAGATAAGTTCGTCTCTAGAATTCAAAACGTGAAATTTTTTGGATATGCAAAAATAATTCAAATTTTTAAGACTGAGCAATAAACTGGCAAAATTAAGGATTAATTAAAGTTTATGGCTTCAGGATAAGAGCAAAAAAAACACCCGCCGAAGCGGATGTGCAAAAATTAAATTTTAAATTCCAATATTCTTTACATTGGTTCGCATTCTGAGGTGGGAATGTAGATGCAGACAGCATTTGTACAGCATTGGTATGGTCCGCAATCTGAATTGTCACCACACTTTTTTATTCCGCTGCCTTTAATATTTTTTTGCTCCAGCCTGTTCAGCCTCTTAAGATTTGAATTCTTCATGGTGATCAAATATAGTTAAGATTAAGGCTCTATCGGACAGTCATGATCAAGACATTCTCCATTGCAGCAATATCCCACAGAACATGGTCTTGTTATACTGCATCTGAACGGTCCTATGCCGCCATTAATTTGTTTCGCAGCCTCTCTGCTGAGTTTTTTTAGATTTTTCATAGCGTTATAGTTTAGATTTAATGTAAGACTAAAATAGTAAATATTTCTATATTATTCATTTGCAGGTGAAAATATTTTAGTATGAATCAAAAATTTATTGATATCTTAAATAAAAACACCTACGAATGCAGGTGTCTGTAATGATCATATTTACTCCAGAGGACATGGATCGATAACACAGGTGTTGTGACAACATGACCCGCCCGGACATTCATAATGTTCTGTACATCTTTTGAAAGGTCTGCTGCCTTTAATTTCCTTTTGCACTTGTCTGCTGAGTTTTTTTAGATTTTTCATGAGATTTGATTTTTAAATGATTTAGTTTTATCTTTTATTCAATACAGATGAAGGGGGAACAGATTCCGAAACAGCACCATCCGACAGTACAAGGATTGGTTTCGCTGCATCTTTCCATAGACCCTCCACTAATTTGTTTTGCTTTTTCTCTGCTGAGTTTCTTTAGATTTTTCATAAGATTTTGGTTTTAATGTTGGTCTAAAATAGTAAAAAATATTTAATAAATCCTTATTTGGTGAAAACATTTAATTGTTAATCAGTTGTTTATAGTGTATTTTAAATAAAAAGCACCTGTTCGTAAGAGATAACAAGTGCTTTATTTATGTGAAAATATTTATAATGCAGAGCAGGGAAAATACAAATGAAAATATAAGGATGAATAATAAGCGATAAATAATAAATGATAAACATGTCCGGTAAGCCCAAGAATCTACCTGACAAAATTCACCATTGACTTGCGAAGCAAAATTGACCATTGATGATGAAAGGCTGTATATTCCAACCTTAAACCAGGAACTTTAAACATTGAACCTTAAAGTTCCGCTTCCGTCGGCTTAAGCTTTCTCAGTTTTTTGATGATTCCTTTTATGGCACCTTCAGTACCTATTTTGACAGAATTGGTTGTGGATCCCAGAAGGCGCATGTTTTTCCGGTAGGTATCGTGATCGCTTTCGGTGACAAGATTGCCGTCAGCACCAAAAAGTTTCATACTCACCACCACCTGATTGGAGAAAACATACTTTCCAAATCCAACTTTGAAATACCTCACTTTGGAAACAATGGCAAAATCTGCATCATTGTTGAGACAGTAATCTACAATAGTCTGTTTATCAATGCTGTCATAGGGAACCTGAACTTCTGCACGGAGCATTTTATTTTTTCTGCCGCTGAAATTGTCGGTTACGGCATCGAAGAAAGCGTTATTGGTAGGGTCTTTTATTTCGTCAATATCAGGCTCTACCTCGGGATTGAAGTAAAGAACTTTTTTTATTTTATCATCGGCATTTTTCTGGGCTTTTACCGTTGTAAATCCGATGAATAAAAAAGTAGTAACCGCTGTAAAGAATATAATTTTTTTCATTTGTAATTCGAATGCAAAATTACTGCCTTTTCGTTGGATGGCATACAAATTATTAAGAAATTTTTAACATTTTTTTCTATCAAATTTGATATATGAAATCAATAATGTTTGCAGAATCAAAAAATAGTCGTAATTTTGCACCCGTTACATAATAATCATTAAACAATATTGGAATGTACTTAACAACAGACAAAAAGCAGGAAATTTTCGCAAAACACGGGAAATCTGCACAAGACACAGGAAGTGCTGAAGGACAAATTGCTCTTTTCACTTTCAGAATCAACCACTTATCTCAGCACCTAAAGGCTAACCGTCACGATTTCAACACAGAGAGATCTCTAGTGAAATTGGTAGGTAAGAGAAAAAGTTTATTAGATTACCTTAAAAACAAAGATATCGCAAGATATAGAGCAATTATTGCTGAACTAGGTTTAAGAAAATAATCTATAAAGATTTTCAAAATAAAAAGCAACTTCGAAAGAGGTTGCTTTTTTGTTTTTACGCAACAGGGGATTTTTAACCACAAAAGCCACAAAAGTTTTTTTAGAAAATACGAAATGGTTGAGAAGAACACTTAAATTTCTTAAAGTCTTAGAATTTCATGTGATGATAAAAGAATATTTAGATTCCTACGGAATGGCAAACTGTATGGATAGACCAATACGCCAATTGTGTCATTCCGTAGGAATCCAGCCGTATTAAACCAACAATAAAAGCCTCAACTAAAACTCCAATCCTGACCAACGTCACAACTAAAGACGTTATAATTCCCCTCCCTCGGAGTGGTTGCGAAAATTCAAAGAATTTTTGACGGGGTGGCTTTAACATCACTATTCAGCCTTCTTCCCAATCTTCCCCAAATGCGTATTCTGAAAACTATCAGGATACTTTAAACCGTACCCCAGAATTCTGTCAAATGCAGAGTGAGAAAACAAAATAGCTCCGATCATTTGTAAATAGGGCAGAGACAAGGCTGTTCCGGCAAAATAAACGATAATGGCTACTCCTAAATGATGGAAGAGATTGTAGAAGAAAGCGCCCGCTTTATTATTAACCGTATATCCCAGCATAGAAATATCCGGTGCGAGGAAAAGTCCGGCAAACCACCACCACGAATATTCCGTTTGTGCAAAAGCATATATACCTAAGAGTAGAAATGCGGCATATTCAAGCTTTAACTGTATTTTCATAATGATTGTGTTAGTTTATACGATAAGTTCTTTTTTCTCATGAAAAGTTACATTTTAAAATCTGAATAAAGAAAGCGGAATACCTTTGAGATATTCCGCCTTATACATTTTGATTTGAATTTGATTTTAATGCCCGGACTTTGTTTCGGTGCTTTCTACATGACCCAGATATTTGGTACAGTACGCTCCGAATATCAGAATTACCAGATAACAGAATACAGGAATAATAAATGAATGCTGTACTCCAAACTGATCGGCAAGATATCCCTGGAATATCGGAACAATAGCGCCTCCCAGAATAGCCATTACCACTAATGAAGATCCCTGGCTGGTATATTTACCCAGTCCTGAAATAGCCAGTGTGTAAATATTTGAGAACATAATAGAATTGAAAATTCCGATTCCTAAAATACTGTACATCGCCAGCTCACCATGATTTACCATTGCAGAAATCAACAAGGCAACATTGATTGCTGCAAAAATGGATAATGTTCTTGCCGGAGCTGCTTTACCCACGAAAAAAGCAATGAAATTAAGGATGATAAACACAATGAAAAAGCTGATCTGACTGAAAGTAAGATTGACAATGCTGAAAATCACAAGGAAAACTGCTGCCGCTGCTCCCAGCATATATAGAGCCTTTTTGCTTTGGCTTATGGATTGATTTAAAGAGATGGCTCCCAGAAAACGTCCGATCATTGCTCCTCCCCAATATAAGGAAAGGTAATTTTTACTGATGATCTCATTAAAGCCCATAATCTGCGGCTGCTCAAGGAAACTAATGATGAAACTTCCTACGGCGACTTCTCCGCCTACGTAACAGAACATGGCAAATACTCCAAATTTCAGGTGACTGAATTCAAGGGCTCCCCAGCCTTTTACGATTTCTTCTTCACCCATCTGGAAGGAAGGAAGCTTCACTCTGGAAATCAATAAAGCAACCAGTAAAAGGATACCTGCAAAAATAAGGTAAGGAATTCTCGTCGCTACCGCACTGAATGATCCGTCCGGAGATGAGAAAAATTCAAAAATCAGGTGACCTCCAAGTACCGGTGCAATGGTGGTTCCGAAGGCATTGAATGCCTGAGTCATGTTCAGTCGGCTAGATGCAGATTCTTCACTTCCCAGCAATGAAACATAAGCGTTGGCTGTAATCTGCAGTACTGTAAAGCCAAGTCCTAAAATAAACAAAGCTCCCAGAAACAGCGGATAATAAGAGAACGTAGCTGCCGGATAAAACAGAACGCAGCCGAATGCGGCCAGAAAAATTCCGAACAGGATTCCTTTCTTATAGCCTAATTTGTTGATTGGATCTCCTTTCGTGATGGAAATCATAAAATAAATCAGCGATCCGATAAAGTAAGCCCCGAAAAAACAGAACTGTACCAGCATGGATTCGAAAAAGGTAAGATTGAATAGTTGCTTCAGATAGGGAATCAGGATGTCATTCATACAGGTGATGAATCCCCACATAAAAAACAGCAGGGTAATGGTAATCAACGGAACCGTATAATTCCTGCTTTGAGATTGTACTTCTTTATTAATCATAAACATTTATTTATCTGGATAAGGATAGTTCCTTAACTTTTTTAGCCTACAGCATTGTAATTGGTGAAGTAGGGCAAATATAGGGATCAGCCTATTGGTTTGCAATAATTTTAATCATTTTTAAAATGAAATAAATACTTTTTTTCAGATCAATATGTTATTTTCATTTTTTGAGACAATAATACAAAAACGACGGGATTTTTCAATACATTATCCTCAAAAAAACACTTTTTTATTTTCGTAAATAGTGAATAAGTTCAGATTACTAATGCAAATTTTCAAACTTTCATCAATTGATAGCCAATTTTTTGTATTTTAAACACCTATTAAAGCAATCGAAAAATTTAATATATCATTATTATATAGTACCTTTGCAAACGAAAATTTAAAGAGTTTAAATATTAATCATACTCAATACGGAGTATAAAGAAGCAAATTTATGAGTATACCTCAAGCGTTTACAGAAACGATTACCCTTGCAGACGGCAGGGAAATCACTATTGAAACGGGGAAGCTGGCTAAGCAGGCTGACGGATCTGTAGTAGTGAAATGTGGCGGAACAATGCTTTTAGCAACTGTTGTAGCCAATAAAGAAGCCAATCCTGGTGTAGACTTTTTACCATTAACGGTAGATTACAGAGAAAAATTCTACGCAGGTGGAAGAATTCCTGGGAATTTCTTCCGTAGAGAAGCAAAACCATCTGATGATGAAGTGCTTACAATGAGATTGGTGGACAGAGTATTACGTCCTCTTTTCCCTGAAGATTTCCATGCGGAAGTACAGGTGATGATTTCATTGATTTCTTACGATAAAGAAGTAATGCCTGAAGCATTGGCAGGTCTGGCAGCTTCTGCAGCTATTGCGATTACAGATATCCCTTTCAACGGGCCAATGTCTGAAGCAAGAGTAGTAAGAATTGACGGACAATTGTCTGTGAATCCAAGCTATGAAAATTTATTAAAATCAGATATCGACATTATGGTGGGAGCTACTAAAGACTCCATCGTAATGGTAGAAGGAGAAATGAAGGAGATCTCTGAGCAGGAAATGCTTGAAGCCATCAACTTCGCTCACGCTGAGATCAGAAAACAGATTGAAGCTCAGGAGAGATTAGCTGAAAAAGTAGGAAAATCTTTCCCTAAAAGAGAATACAGCCACGAAGATCACGACGAGGAAATTCGTGAAAAAGTATGGAAAGAGTGCTACAACAAAGTATATGAAGTAGCGAAGACTCCATCTAATAAAGAAGAAAGAGGAGAAAAATTCAAAGCGGTTCTTGAAGAGTTTTTAGCACAATATGCTGAAAATGAAGAAGAACTGGCAAGAGTAACTCCTTTTGTTAAAGTATATTACCATGATGTAGAGAAAGAAGCAATGCGTCAGATGATCCTTGAAGACAATATCCGTCTTGATGGTCGTGATCCTCAGACAATCCGTCCAATCTGGTCAGAAATTGATTACCTTCCGGGAGCTCACGGTTCTGCGATCTTTACAAGAGGAGAAACTCAGTCTCTGACTGCGGTGACTCTGGGTTCTGTAAAAGATGCGAACATGATCGACAGCGTAATCACGCAGCACGACGAAAGATTCTTCTTACACTATAACTTCCCTCCATTCTCTACAGGTGAAGCAAGACCTTTAAGAGGTACTTCAAGAAGAGAAGTAGGACACGGAAACTTAGCTCAAAGAGCTTTAACAGCAGTAATTCCGGCAGAAAATCCATATACAATCAGAATTGTTTCCGATATCTTAGAATCTAACGGTTCTTCTTCAATGGCAACAGTTTGTGCAGGTACATTAGCATTGATGGATGCAGGGGTTCAGATTACAAAACCTGTTTCAGGAATTGCAATGGGTCTGATCACCGATACAAAATCAGGTAAATTTACCGTACTTTCTGATATCTTGGGGGATGAAGATCACCTTGGAGATATGGACTTCAAAGTAACAGGTACTGCAGACGGTATCACAGCTTGCCAGATGGACATCAAGATCCAGGGACTTTCTATGGATATCATGGAGAAAGCTTTGATGCAGGCTAAAGACGGAAGATTACACATCCTTAATAAAATCACGGAAACGATTTCCCAGCCAAGAGCAGATGTGAAGCCTCACGCTCCGAAAATGGTGGTTATGGAGATTCCAAAAGATTTCATTGGAGCTGTAATCGGGCCTGGTGGAAAAATTATTCAACAGTTACAGAAAGATACAGATACGGTTATTGCTATCGAAGAGATGGGAGAAATCGGACGTATCGAAATTGCAGGAACAGACAGAGAAAAAATCAATGCTGCTATTGCTAAGATCAATGAAATTACTTTCGTACCGGTTGTTGGTGAAGTTTACAAAGGTAAAGTAGTGAAAGTAATGGACTTTGGTGCATTCGTAGCGATTGCTAAAGGAACAGAAGGACTTCTTCACATTTCTGAAATTGAATGGGCTCGTCTGGACAAAGTTCCTTATGCAGAAGGTGATGAGGTAGAAGTGAAGTTCATGGGTTATGATGACCGTAAGAAAATGAAACTTTCCCGTAAAGTTCTTTTACCAAGACCTCCAAGACCTGAAGGACAAGGTAGACCTGAAGGGCAGAAAAGACCAGAAGGACAAAGAAGACCGGAAGGACAGAAACCACAAGGTGAAAAGCCACAAAGCGAAAAACCAGTGGAAAATCAGAATCCTTCTAACGAAGCTTAATAAGATTCATTCTTAAACATAAAAAATCCCTCAATTTGAGGGATTTTTGCTTTTTATACCATAAGTTATAAGTTGGAAAACGCAAAGGCGCAAAGTAATTTTAATTTAATATTGATTAGGGCGCAAGAAAATCGAAGATTTTCAGCAAGCATATTGTTTTATTTTTTGCATTTGCTTTGCCTGCCCAATCGTGAGAGACTAAAATACAGGTACAGTTATTCGGTGCTCAATTTTATCGAAGATAAAATCTTTGCGTCTTAAATACAGTATTTTATTTCTCCTTCTTCGCGTCTTTGCGTTTTCCAACTTCTTACAATTAATTTCCCACTCTCTGCTTCAGATCCTCAGCACCGCCTGTTTTTCTGGGCTGTCCGTTTTTGGAAGAACCAAAATTGTAAGTATAGGAGAGGGTCGCGACACGGGTATCTCTTTTCACCGCGAAGTTTTCTAAATAATCATTATACACCGTTTGCCCTTTGATATTGCTGGTAAAGAAGACATCAGTGAAGGAAAGCTTCAGAACACTGTTATTTTTAAACTTCTTCTGTGCTCCAACGTTGAGGTACCAGTTCGGGCTCACATTCAGATAAGCATAAATTTCTCTGGCTTTGTAATTTCCTGTAAGTTCAGCAGTGAAACCATTTCCCAGCTTAAAGGAATTAATACTGTTGATACTGAATGTAAAATTCCCTTTATTATTGATCTGGGTTCCGGAGACATTTCCTGTGTAGGAGCCATAATAGAAATTGGCACTGTTATTCATATCCCACCATTGGGTCACCTTTACCGGAGCGATCAGGTTTAATCCGAAATAAGAAGCAGAATTCAGGTTTTCAATGGTCTGTACGGTTACAATCTGCCCGTTTTCTATGACAGGTTTTAGGATGTCTGTGATATTATCAGAATTCCTGCTGTAGCTTAAAGTGGCAAAGTATTTATTACTCAGACTGTAGGTTAATTCATAATTCATTGTGATTTGAGGGTTCAGATCAGGATTCCCGGCTTTCAGCGTGGTAGGGTCAAGATAGAATTTAAAAGGATTCAGCTGGTTGTAGCTTGGTCTTGTAATTCTTCTGCTGAGATTGATTTCAATGTTGCTTTTATCCGTCAGATCATAACTGAGAACAGCGCTTGGAAACAGTTGGGTATAATTTCTTTTATTGATTTGATGGGTGGTAATCTGAGTTCCTTTTACATTGGTGTTTTCAACTCTTAAACCTGCTGTAGCTTTAAATTTTTCCCATTTTTTGGACAAATTTCCATACACTGCATTGATGTTTTCCTCATAAATAAAATGATTGGTCTTTCCAAGATCCGGAACAGGAACCCCTGAACTGGCGTTGAAGAATTTCAGGTCATTATCTGTCTTTACAAAACTGGTTTTTACTCCGCTTTCCAGCTTCCAGTCGTTGCTGAAGTTTTTTGTAAGATCAGATTTTAAAGAGTAGATATTCAGTTTTCCGTCCATATCACCTTTGATAATGTCGAGGTTGTCTGTACCGCTGGAAATATCATGCGTTCTTGTATCAAAGCTCTGCAAAGATGAGTTGGCGTAATTGATATAGTCAAAATCGGTAGAAATATCAGAACCCAGCGAATCAATCGTATATTTATGATTAAGGTTGAATGAAACATTGGTCCAGCGGTCATTCGATCTGTTGACTGTTGTAAAAGTACTTTCAGGAAGGTAGCTGCTGCCCAGTGTGACGTTGGAATTGTCTCCGTTGATGTTGAATTTGTTGGAAACAAGTCCCACAGAAAATCCAAGCACATTCTTGTCGTTCAGATAATAATCCATTCCCGCTTTGGCCACATGGCTGTTGAATTTGAATTTCAGATAATTATCCTGCACATACGCTTTCTTAAAGGTATTGGCTTCATAGAAATTTCTGTCGAGAACCAATCCGTTGTAAGCTTCCCTGTACGCAAAGCTGTAATTTCCGAAAATATTAATGTTTTTATTCCTGTGGTTGATGCTGAAACTGTTGTTGTTTTTTACATATTTACCCGATCCCAGAGAGCTTGAAATAGTTCCGTTAGTTCCTTTTCTCTGTTCCTTTTTAAGTTTAATATTAATGATGGCCGATCCTGCTGCATCATATTTTGAAGAAGGATTGGTGATGAACTCTATCTTTTCAATGGTGGAAGAGGGGATTCCCTTCAGATAATTGGCAAGATCAGTTCCCGTCATGGGAGTATTTTTACCATCGATCTGGATCAGAAGGTTTCCTTTTCCGCGAAGACTGATATTGTCGTTATTGTCAATATTCACTCCCGGAGCCTTTTCCAGAAGTTCAAAAGCAGAATTCCCGGTACTTGCAATACTGTTTTCAACGTTCATGATCATTTTTCCATCCTGCCTTTCAATGAGAGGCCTGGTTTTGGTGATCGTTACTCCTTCAATCGATTTTACATTCAGGTCAATGGGATTGAGGGTCTTATTTTCGGTTAATGAAATATTTTCCGAGTGATAAACCTCAGTACCGTTTTTATTAATTTTTAACTGATAAGTTCCTTCTTTTAAATCATTAAAATTGAACTTACCGCTCTTATCAGCAATTTCTGTTTTGATCAATTTCTGATCAGCATCAAAGAGATTGATCTCCATCTGCTCTGCTTTGTCGGATTTTATGTTTCCTGACAAAGTCAAACTCTGCATTGCCTGCTGGGCAGAGATCCTGCTGTTGAACAGCATCAGCATACAGACAATAATAAGTGAGAATATTCTGGTCATATCGTTTTACTTTTTAGGGTTGAGACAGTTTTCTGAAATTTTCAGTAAAGCTGAATACATCACTTCCAGTTCTTCATTGCTGATGCCCTTTAAAGCTGTTTTTCGGTTCTTTTCTACGATATTCTGAACCTCTTTAATCACTTTTACCCCTGAATCTGTCACTTCCAGGTTGGTTTTTCTTCGGTCTTCAGGATGAACTTTTCTGATAATGTATTCGGATTTTACCATTAAATCAATCATTCTCGTGACAGAAGCATTGTCCTTAAAAACCAGATCACCAATTTCATTCTGGGTAATTCCCGGGTTTTCCAGAATCGCTTTGATGATAAGCCATTGATCAATAGTGATCGTGTAACCATGCGCTTTCAGCTGGCGTTGAGCATAGTTTCTGTAAGATCTGATCGCTTTGTCTATGTTGTAGAATATGATTGAATTTAACTTTTCCATATTTTCAGATTTAAAATGATGTATCAATTATTGATATGTCAATTAATTAGTAAATCATCATTTTACTTTGTTACAATTCCTGAAAAATATTTTCAAAAAAAATTAAAAACTGTTACCGGATTCTTTGGATTTTGTCTTTACAGAAGCAGTTTTAGATCCTGAAGTAAACCTTATATTTTCTGTGGTTTTGAATAATCTGTCGATTTGTTTTCTGGTGGAAATATCCGGAGCAACGTTGTAAAACTCATTGATCAGATCCGATGAACCAGGTTTCTTTGGATATTGATTATTATTGAGGAAATTTTTCAAAGCCAGGTTCACTTTATCTTCACCGATTAAGTTACTCAACTGTACCATTGCTGCAGCCCCTTTGGAATATGAAATATGAGGTACGTCTCCGGTCGCTTTGTAGATCGGTACATTTTCAGACAGTCCTTTTTCATTGTCATAGATCTGCTGATGTACGTTGATTCTTTCCATCATTTTTTCTTTGCCATGCATTTTTTTGTAGAGCATCATTTCGGTATACATGGCGAGGGTTTCAGTAAGCATCACAGAACCTTCTCTGTCATCAGGGTCGATCTGGCTGCTGCCCCACCAGAGATGGGAAAGTTCATGACCTGCCAGCTCATTGATGACATCCTGTTTCTTATCCGCCAGAATATTGGCGTGGAAAACCATATCCTCAGGCATAAAAACAGCAGAAGGATAGGCTGTAGCCGCAAAACCTCTGGTAAAAGAAGAAATCTCCGCAAAGTTGATGCTTTTAAAAGGGTAAGTCCCGAAATTCTGCAGGCAGTAATCTAAAGTAAGCTTTGCGTTTTCAAGAAGGTGATTCACATTCTCAAAGTGTTTCTGATGATAAAAGATATTGATGAAAATTCCTTTATAGTTCTCGCTTTTGATCTTATATTCAGCAGATGAAACGGCAAACCGGAAAGGAATCTGATCTGCTTTAAACTTGAAATAGTTGCGCCCGGCCTGTGACCATTTTTTGACAAGATCTCCTGTTCCTATGGCTGTTTGTTTCTTTTCGGTGGAAATCATCATCGTAAGATTGATAAAATCCCTTTTTGAAACTTCAGGGGCTTCCGGTTTCTTCAGTTCAGTAAGTTTTCCAAGGCTGAATTGGCTGCGTTGTTTTTCATCCTGAATTTCATTATCCTTCTGATATCCAATTGTTGGGTAATACCTGCTGATCCTCATAAAAGATCCGTCTTCAATAATGGCATTGAAAGACCGGTGTCCGTTGACCGCAAACCATTGATAGGAGATTTTAAAATCAAGAGAAGCTGTTTTACCAGGCCGGAGAGGCTTTTGTAATGAAACTTCTGTAACATGCTTATTAATTTTTGAGATTTCAGTACCACACTTTATCACAGCAGATTCCAGTTTTAAATCTTTATTAAAATTGATCAGGACCTTATTGATAGGTTGATTGGTTTGATTTTTAAGGGTATATTTTCCAATGATCTGATAAGCATTTTTCGAAGGATACAGTTTAATTTCTGTAGCAATATCGGTGATATCCGGCTGTAGAAGTTTTTCATACTTTCGATAGTTTTTTTCATATGCTTCCGAGCTTAGAATAGCCTGATCTTCATTTTTTGGGATATAACCTTTCATAAACAATGTTCCGGCAAAGATTCCTGAGATGAGCAGAATGATACTGAAGCCACATACAAGTACAGGAACTTTTTTAATTTTTATAATGCTGTTGAGCATCCATAAAATACTGATAATCCCTGTTCCGAATAAAAGTCTTTGTAGAAAAGCTTCTTCATAGATTCCATAGCCGTTAAACTCACTGTAAGTCCCTTTAAAATCTGAGAATATTCTGAAAAGAGGGTAGGGTATCAATTTCCCTGAAACCGGACCTGATACTATAAAAACGGCAAGAATGGAAACTCCAAGGGCTATGAATTTGTTGGGAATTCTGTCATTTATCAAAAGAATCAATCCGGAAAACAGCATCAATGGGAAAGTATTGAAAAGAAAAACACCGAGATAAGCATTCCAATCAATATGAAAATACTGATAAGCCGCCTGAAAAATAATGCCCTGAATAATTACAATTCCGGTGAAGAAAAACAGCAGAAAACTGATGGAAATGAAATGGCCGGTTAATCTGTTTTTTGATAAATAGGTACTGTTTTCAATCAGAGAAAATCCTGAAGAAGAACTTCTCCAGTAGACATCGTTTAAAAAATAAACGGAAATAAGAAGTCCAAGCAAATGGAAGTTTTCTGAAATGGTGGCCGCCATAAGACCTGAACTCGCATACTTCTGCGGAAGACGGATGCCTTTTTCAATTTCGGCATACATTTCCATTCCCACAGAGAATAATAAAAGAATCGATACAGCAGGAATGGCAATGCTTTTAAACAAATAGGTAAGATCGGTTTTTGTAAAGGACAATACGGACCGGAAAGAACTCCATCCATTGAATCTGGGTGTAACAGTGGAGTATTCAGCTCCATTTGTTTCCGAAAATATAAGAGTATTTCCTAATGTTTTTACTTTCTTTCCTGAGGTATTGGAGAAAGAAAATAATCTATGTGAAAGCAGAAGAATTCCAACAGATATAAAAGAGAATAAAATTCTGTTAAACAAAAGATAACCAGAGAAAGGTACCAGTTGAATATTTTTCTGATGAGCTGTGAGATCACGGGCTTCCATAAAATAAGCGGATAATCCAAAAGGATCTATTAAAGCCGAAAACTGTTGCGTTTCCAGTGACTGGGGAAGACTTCCCGCCATAAAGGGTGAATTGGAAAACAGCAGGATAATCATGTAAGAAACATACAGAAGCAGTCCGCCTACTACAATCAGCAGTTTTTTCCTGACAATAAATGCAATGAGAAAAAGGAAACTGCAGACAAATAAACTGTTGATAAAACCGAATATGAATAAAGGGTATAAATAATGGACAATGTTAAAACCTTCCTGCATTTCACTTCCCGTCCGCATCATCTGACCTATGATAAATCCTGTCATTAGGAAAGAAAAACTTAAAAACGTCTGTAAAAAATAAGCATAGAATTTCCCTTTCAGGTAAGTGAGTTTTGACAATGGGAATGAAAACAGAATACTGTCAAATTTTGAATCCTGATCTTTAAAAAGCAGCTGCAATGCATAAACCGTAGCGAAAAAAATCACGGCAAGGCTCAGCATTCCGGTCATAAAACCAATGGTGTAGGGAGAGTTTAAATAAATCCCTTCTCCTACTGAAAGATTGAACTGATTGCCAGAAAAGATGCCCATTCCTATTAAAAGTAAGGCCACAAGATAGGTGAGCCAGTGCTTGGAAGAGCGTCCGGCTTCAAATAAGAATATCGCGTTCATGATTAAGGTTTTTGGGTGAGTGTATGGAAGTAAACGTGCTCCAGCAAAGGTGTTACAGGGCTGAAGTCTTTCGGAGATTCTTCAGAAAATACAGTGATATAAAGCTCTCTTTCCAAAAGCTGTCTGCTGATGATTTCATAGCTGGAATGATAGCTTTCCAGTTCATTTTTGTCGATAGATTTGGACCAGATTCTGTTGTCAAGCTCTGCAATGAGTGTTCCGGGGTTTCCTTTTCGGAGGATTTGCCCATGATTCATCACTGCCATTTCTGAGCAAAGATTTCTGACATCTTCAACGAGATGCGTGGACAGAATGACGATAACCTCCTGGCTGATATCATTGAGCAGCGTATTGAAACGGTTACGTTCCTCAGGATCTAATCCTGCAGTAGGTTCATCTACAATGATGATCTTCGGATTTCCTAATAAGGCCTGGGCAACACCAAAACGCTGTTTCATTCCGCCAGAAAAGGTATGAACTTCTTTTTTCGCAAAATCAGAAAGGTTGACTTTTTCCAGCAGACCCAGAATCTGATTTTTACGTTGATTTTTATCAATAATCCCTTTCAATATGGCAATATGTTCCAATAGATCGTACGCGGAAACTTTCGGGTATACTCCGAAATCCTGAGGAAGAAATCCGAGATTCTGCTTAATATAATCAGGGTTTTTGGCGATGTCCACTCCGTTGAAAAGTATTGTTCCGGAGGTCGGTTTCTGAAGTCCTACAATGGTTTTCATCAAAGAAGATTTTCCGGCTCCGTTGGGACCAAGAAGCCCGAACATACCGTTTTTGATGTCGAGTGAAATGTCTTTAATAGCCTGAAATCCATTTTTGTAGGTAAGGCTAAGGTTGTTGATGGATAATGTATTCATAACGTTGTGTTTGGGGAATAGAAGGACAGGCGGCCTTTCGGCAGCTGGTTTAGAAGTTAATGGCTGGAAGTTAGAGGCAGGAGGCTAGAAGCTATAGGTTAGAAGTTAGAAGAGAATTTTTTACACTCCCATTCTAAAACACTTCAAATCAGACCCCGAAGCTCGCAACCCGAATCCCGTCTACTCTTTATATTCAAGAATATCTCCCGGCTGGCATTCCAGGATTTTGCAGATGGCTTCCAAAGTATCGAAACGGACACCTTTGGCTTTGCCGGTTTTAAGGATAGAGAGGTTCACGGGCGTGATACCCAGTTTTTCTGCCAATTCTTTACTCTGCATTTTTCGTTTGGCAAGCATCACATCTAAGTTGACTATAATTGGCATTTTAAATAAATAGGTCTTGTTCGTTTTGCAAATGTAGTCCTTGCTTAAAGATATTCGCAAGAAACAGACAGAAAATTCCAAGCATAAAGTGAATAAACACCAGTCCCCATATGATACTTTCTACTTCCACAAAGAAACTCGCGATAATAACCAGAGGAAGCGAAATGAAAATATTGTACAGGTAAAATCTCTTAAGCTGAATGATATTTTCCTGAGTAAACAGTTTTTGTTGGAAAAACACTTTGAAAACCCTGGCAGATAACCAGAAAAAGATTCCATAAGTGATAAGCACCAACATAAAGGAAAAGATCATATAAGGATAATTGTTTTCGATATTCAGAAACGGTTGTTCTGTAAACGGATAATTGATGTGAAGGAACTGGCCTTCTTTATAAGACGTGACCGCAAATCCGCTCATCAGACAGAATAAGGAATACCCAAAAGTGACTAAATATCCGGCCGAAAGTAAGGCACAGATATAGAATAAAATTCTTGTAATAATTTTGGTCTGGTTCATGGTATGAATTGTAATTACTATTGCAAATGTATAATTAATTATCGTAAAACAATAATTTATTTAAATAAAATTTTAATTTTTAAATTTTGAATTCATCAATAATACTAAAAAAATAAGGTGTTAATCACAGTTTTTTATTAATTTTAATAAGAGAAAAGTTGATCAACTTATCCCTTTAATTAATACCCGAGCTTAATGATTAACAAAGGTTTTCTTATTAATGCCCTTCGACAGGCTCAGGGTGACAACTGGAATACCAACGACAATTTTTAAGCACTGTCAGGCTGAGCCTGTCGAAGCCATTATTATTAAAAAGGATATATCAAAAAAAAAAAAGAAATCATGGCTTACAGTATTGAACTTGCAGACCGTGTACGTGAACGGCTTTCAATGGAAAATAATATAGAGGTCGAGGAAAAGAAAATGTTCAGCGGACTGTCTTTTCTGGTGAACGGAAAGATGTGCATCAACATCAGTCATGATAATCTGATGTGCCGTTATGACCCAGAGTTGGAAGATGAGGTTTCGGAGAAGAAAGGTTTTCTCCCAATGATCATGAAAGGGAAACAGTTAAGTGGCTATTGCTATGTAGAACCCATAGGTTTTAAAAAAGCAGATGATTTTGAGTATTGGATTAAAATATGTCTTGATTATAATCCATTGGCGAAGGCGGCGAAGAAATGAGTTTCGGGTTTGAGTGTTTGAGAGTGGGAGTGATGGAATTCACCAATCCCACTATTCATCACTCATCATTTATCATTTATCGTTTATCATTCATGATTATACAGTTTTTCTCTGATCTGAATTAATATTTTTGTGGTTTTCTCCAGGTCCGGAGAGTCGGGTAGAGTGGTGGTAGAATAATGATTTTCTATAGATTGAATAAGATCTTCTGCCCTTTGCATTACACTTTCATACGACTGGTTGCCACTTTTGATATCTAAAAGTTCATCACGGTCTTCTACACGGATCGTTAGTGAACCGGTTTTAAAAATCTGTTCGCAGGACTGCAGAAGTCGTATGGTGTGCATCATATTCTTGCTGTCGTAATTCTGTCCGTGAGTCTGATTAACATTGTAACGTTCTTCATTGCGCTCAGCCACCCATTTCCAGTATTCCCTGTAATCTTTGCAATACACAGAATACGCATCCAGATTACAAAACAGGTAAGCAACCGGTTTTTCCTCTTTAGGAACAGAGGATACAGAAACCTGATTCGCTTCTTCATTCTGAATAACTCCTTTATATCCCAATGTTCCCGATTCATCATAAAATAAAGCGAACATTCCCTTGGTATGATCAATGTTTATCAATCCGCATTTTTCCTGTGAGAGACCATTCTGTCCTGTAGACACAGAGAATTCCTGCAGCCATTTTTTCAATGGTACAGAACCTTGTCCTTCCAAAATAAAACAGAAGTCCAGGATTGATTTTCTTTCTTTATCAATCGGATTTACAATCTTTTTATTGAGACCTTTTGCCTTTTTGATCTGCGAAACAGCATACCCTGCAAAAGTGTCTTTGCACAGCTTTGAAAGAAAATCTTCTGTTTTCAATAAATCCATCAGCGGATGTTTGTACAGAATACAATCCTCCGGACTGGCCAGAATTTCCAGAATATTAGGATTGTTTTTCTGAAGCAGTTCTACAAATCTTCCGATTTCATAATACGTAAGATCATTCGTTTCATTGGAAATCTGCGGAATATAGTTCAGTCCAAAGAAATCTTCCTTTGGCAGATAATACACCCCGCGGATATCCGTATCAGAATTCTCCGTTGCCAGCCCAAAAGCCCGGCTTCCGGAAATGGCTTCGAAGAGGAGGAGATTTTTATTTTTTAGGTCTTGGATGGTCATTTTAGTTAATTACAGTTTTTTAGATTAATTTGTTTGATTCTAGCTTTTTAATTAAAAAACTACGTTCTTTTTCTGAAATACTATCAAAAATGATCGTGTAGCCTCCAGGGTATAATCTGGCGTGGACAAGATTCGAAATATTTTTCCAAAGAGAATGATAACGGTCCGAACATTCAGTAATGAAATCATAATCTGCAAGACCTTTTGAAATTAAACTGATATTCTTAGTATAATATCCTATGGCTGGAAGGTGTTTGTAATCTTGATACTCCTCAAAAAAAGCTTGTTGCTCTATAAAAGTTTCAAAAAATTCAAAATAAAAGATATAATCATTGCTGATATTATCTTTTATGGCAATTCTTCCATCTTCCGAAATACAAAGTCCATTGCAAATAGGGAACAGAACTTGCTCTTCACATAGAAAAGTCTTGATTGTCTTATGTTCTTTTACATTAGCAGGATTGAAAATGTGTATGATATTATCATTTATGATAAGACCAGAATACATTTCTTGAAACCTAAGGATCTCAGAGTAATTTTTGATGGAATACAAGGATAAGTAATTTTCTATCTCCTTTTTATCAATATAAAACTCCTCTTTTCGTTCTTTTCTTTTTAAAAAATTAAGAGCTCTTTCAGATAGTTGTTTCATAAGCTATTATAATTGTAATATCTCCCTAAAAATCCTCTCCATCTCACCTTTATCCGCTTTTCCCCCAGATAAACTTTTCGCTTTTTCTTCATTTTCAGCGACTGTTTTCTCCAGAAAATCAAACAGTTCCCAATCGTTCGGATGGTAGTAAGATTCTCCTTTGGTTGCTTTTAAGGTGATAAGATCTTCTATTTTTCTTTTGGTGGCTTCATCCGTTAAAACAAGCAGGTCATTGAACAGTACAGGAGGAACCGTTCCTTTTTCTATGATCCATTTTCCTGTTAATGTGGTTCGTAAACAATAAAAATAACTTTTTAATTTTACTTCATCATGTCTGCAGGCTTCCAGATATTTCTTGCTCATGCTCAGATAATGATAGGAAACTGCTATCGGAGAAAAGCAGGCATCAGCCAAAGGTTTAAAGAGTTCTACAAACCCTTCATCCGCTTTATACACGATAGGAGAATAAAACCAGCTCAGCAAAACCGCATTCGACTTCAGTAAGAGATGAAACGTCTTTCGCAGGTCCCAGCCGGAACCATCCAGATCATCTTCTGTCATAAATTCTATCGTTTCATCCTTATCCCAGGGAGAAAGATACCAGTCTTTTTCATGACGGTATATAAAACGTATATCAAAATCACTGTCAGGAGACGCAAAACCCCAGGCTCTGCTCCCTGATTCTACAGCAAGAAGGACTTCCACGCCCCGTGCTGCTTCTATTTCTTTTATTTTTTTAAGTATTTTCGGTGTCATTGGTATTGATTGATGGTGCAAAGTAAAGGGTGAAGTGCGCAATGTACTCGCGTAGCTTTTTTAGGTTTCGAGGTGCGGGTTTCGTGGGGGTGGGTTTTAGGGTTTGAGTGTGGGAGAGTTTGAGAGTTGCAGGGTTCGGTTTGTGAGTAAGTGAATATTGCGGGCTAAAATTTTTTGACTTTTGAAAATTGGGCGTTAAAAAAATAAATTGTGTGAACGTTAAGAAAATTCTCCTGTCTGAGTGCGACGAATATATTGATACAAAAAAGTAATAATGAATTCGCACGAGTTTAGAATTTTTAGAGAACACATTTTATTTTAGCTCAATTTTCAAGGTCTTGACCTTTTGTTTCTTTTGTGTCAAGACAAAAGAAAAGACTCATTGAATTTTACTAATATTGCACTTTTCCATTTAACGTAACTATAAACATCCATGTTATCATCAGAATTACAGCATAAAATTGATTTTAAAACAAAACCATTAGGGGCATTAGGACATCTTGAACATATTGCCCACAAAATCGGAATGGTTCAGAAAACCACTTCTCCGCAGTTACTCAACCCTCATATGGTAGTTTTTGCGGCCGATCATGGGATTGCTGCTGCAGGCGTAAGTGCCTATCCACAGGAGGTCACCTATCAGATGGTGATGAACTTCCTTGGCGGAGGTGCTGCCATTAATGTTTTTTGTAGACAGAATGGTATCAACATTAAAATTGTAGATGCAGGAGTGAACTTTGATTTCCCGGAAGAACTGAATCTCATTGATAAAAAAGTAAGAAAATCCAGCCGTAATATTCTGGAAGAACCTGCCATGACTCCTGAAGAATACCATCAGGCGCTTAAAAATGGAAAGTCTGTGGTGAATGATATTGCTAAAAAAGGCTGCAATATCATTGGCTTTGGAGAAATGGGAATCGGGAATACTTCCGCCTCTTCTTTAATGATGAGCAAGCTCTTTGACATTCCGATTATCCATTGTATCGGACGTGGAACGGGACTGAATGATCATCAGTTAGACAATAAGGTCAGTATTTTAACACAAGCCATAGAAAAATATCCTTCTGAAATGTCTGAGGATGAGATTGCCCAGACCTTTGGCGGATTGGAAATAGCCCAGATGATTGGAGCCATAGAAGAAGCTTATCATCACAATATGCTGATCATGGTGGATGGTTTTATCGCAACAGTTGCGGTAGCCACGGTCTGGAAAAAGAATCCTGAAGTATTGAATAACTGTATCTTCTGCCATGTAAGCAATGAAAATGCCCATCCTCAGCTGTTGGGACTGATGAGAGAGCAGGCTATTCTCAATCTGAATCTGCGTCTCGGAGAGGGAACAGGCTGTGCATTGGCTTATCCGATTATTCAAAGTGCCGTTAATTTTCTGAATGAAATGTCAAGTTTCGAAGATGCAGATGTATCAAATAAAAACTAAATGAAAGCTATAAAAAATGAACTGATTTACTTTGCAACGGCACTCATGTTTTTCACTAGAATTCCGGTTCCGTTTACCATTCCGTACTCCAGCGAGATTATGAATAAATCTCAGAAATATTTTGCCTGGGTAGGTTTGATTGTAGGGTCCATCAACGCTTTGGTTCTTTATCTTTCTACACTGCTTTTTAATCTTGAAATCGGGATTGTTGTAATGATGATTTCCAATGTTTTGCTGACCGGAGCTTTTCATGAAGATGGCTTCACAGACATGTGCGACAGTTTCGGAGGCGGATATGGAAAGGAAAAAATCCTGACGATTATGAAAGACAGCCGGGTAGGAGCATATGGAACGATAGGGATCATTTTGCTTTTTGCTTTAAAATTTTATAGTATTCAAACCTTAGGAATGAGTAATCCGGTGGGCGTTTTACTCATTGTTATTTTAGGGCATACAGTAAGCCGTTTTATTGCAGGAACGATGATCTATACCCACGAGTATGTTACCGATATTGATGTAAGCAAATCAAAGCCTTTAGCCAATAAACCGTTGGATAAGATGGCGTTGCTGGTAGGATTTATCAGTGTTTTAATTGCATTTGCCCTGGTTCAGGACTGGTATTTGATTTTTGCTTTTGCGCTCGCTTATTTAGGAAAAATATATATGGGCTGGTATTTTAAAAAACATATCGGAGGGTATACAGGTGATTGTCTGGGATCGGTACAGCAGGTTTGTGAAGTTTTATTTTATTTAGGAACAATCATCGTATGGAAATTCATCTGATCCGTCATACTGCTGTGGACAATCCTGAAAACCTGTGTTATGGTTTTGCTGAAATGTCTTTACGGAAAGAGTGTATCGAAGATTTTAAATCGTTGGATATTGATGGTCATTATGATGTAATTGTTTCAAGTCCTTCTGAGCGATGCCGTTTTTTGGCTGGTTATTTTAAATTTGAATACCAAACAGATGAAAGACTTCGCGAAATGAATTTCGGGAACTGGGAATTAAAAAAATGGACGGATATTCCAGAAGAAGAAATCAATCCGTGGTACAAAGATTTTGTTAGTGTAAAAGCATCAAACGGTGAAAGTCTTCTGGAAATGCAAAACCGCGTTCTCAGCTTCTGGAATGAATTCATTCAAAGAAAAGATCTGGAAAAAGCACTTATAATTACGCATGCCGGAGTTATTCGTCTGATCCTTCAGGTGGTGCTTCAGTTTCCACTGGAGAATATGTTTACTATTCAGATTGATTATGGAAGGAAAGTGATCATTCATGTGAATGAAGGAGTTTTTTCTGTTAAAAAGTTGAATGTATAATTACCATAAAGGCTTGTATTCAATAGGAACGGACTTTAGTCCGTTTGTTAAAGATTAGTTTGTAGGCCGGATTCCTGTAAAAAACATACACAGAAATAGAACAATCCCGACCATTCTCCCAACTGAAGACGTGAAAATTCCCCTCCCTCGGAGGGGTGGCGAAAATTCAAAGAATTTTTGACGGGGTGGTTCTCAACGTTTACCCAACCAAACCGCCACAAAAAAACGCCACCCGATACCATCAGATGACGTCATGGAATTTATTTAAAAATTCTGATAAAACTATCTTTTTCCAGGCTTTCCAGTGAGAAATCAAAATCAGCTTCCGCTTTTTCTGTGGTAATCTCACCTCCAAGCTCTTTGATAAGCTCATTGAAAGACATCGCTTCATACCATTGCTGGTATAATGCACTTGTTGCCATTGCAGAAATCTGGCTATTTCCTGAAACATGCGAATGTCCGGCTCCGAAATTCAACAGTACGAAACATTGCTTTTCATTCTTCGCTACAAGCATTCCCAGAACCATTTGCTTCTGAACAGAATTACATCTGGCTTCAGCAAAGAAGTGATTAGGATTCATCATATAATCGTAGGAAATATCATCTCCTTTTCCGATCACAATTTTATATCCACAGTTGGCGTCTCCACTGAAAACGTTGTTCATAACAAGGGTTGGTTCACAAAGGCCTTTATTGGCATAAAGATATTCAACCGCACCGTTAGGCGCAGATGTCATATCTCCTGAGTACATCAATTGCCCGTTACCATGGTTATAAGCGGCATTCCAACCTATTTTTCCTGCGATGTTCAATCCGGAAAGATCAAGGTCATTGGCACCCCACTGATCTTCCCAATAAATACCTACAGCCAGTCTATCCGCATAAAAACGGGTTCCGGTAGGAATATTTCCAACAAACATCTTTTCAGAAGTTGGCAATGCAAATTCTACATTCTCAGGAAAATAGAATTTCTTTCCGGATAGGTTTTCATACTTCAGTTTCAAAAAGTCCAGAATGAAATCATAATTGAACTGATTCACGTAAGTTTCCTTACCTTTTTTAGTCCATGATTTTCCGTTTCGGATTCTGTAAACAAAGGTATCCTGACCGTACATTCTGGAGTAACATGCTGACAATGCTTTGAATAATGCAAACGGTGTCGCATTTTCCAGCCAGTGCCAATCGCTGTTTTCCAGTAATGTATTGGTAGCATCGTTCAGTGGGTTTGAAACCAATGGTTTATGATGAACCTTAGATAACTTTGATATTTTATTGATCGCTTTGGGTGCTCTGTTTTTATAAGCCAGAAATAACGGTTTAAATCTGTTGAAGATTTCCGCCATTTTTTCCATTCCAAAGCTTTCAAACAGATATGTCGGATTGAAATTACTCTGCTTGATTAAATTAATCAAATCATCATTTTTGATTAAAAGCGTAGTGCTCGTCGTTTTATAAATGACATAACGCAAGAATTCAACAGGATTTTCAGGGTAAATATCATAAAGATCAGCTATTTTTATAATGGCTTCTTTATTCCTGATGTTTTCTTTTCCTGTAAAATCATATTCCAGCTCCGTATGTAAAATAGAAAGCAAATCATCAATGGTTTCTTCTTTTAAAGCAATTCCTGATCTTAAAAGAGCAAGACATTTTTCCTGCATTTCTTCCACAGAATAGGCTTTGATTACTTTAAAAACCAGCTTCATATCAGGAACATTCAATATTTCATTGGGAATATAGATTTCGCTTTGGAAATCGCTTCCATAGGTTGAAATATAATGAGTGATCTGTTCAAAAAATAAATCAATTCTGGAAGTGTTCTTTATTTTCTCCCAGGATTTATGAAAGGTTTTATTCAAATCATTACCATTCAGTTTTTCCTTTGCATAAAAAGAGATGATCTCATTTTTTGCCCATAAAGCATCTGGTTCAATAATAAAACCATCATTGGAAACAAATGGTTTTTCGTCAGATTTTCTGGCCAGTACAGCATTGAATAATTGTAGTGTTTTCATTGTTTTAAGTTTAAAAAATAAGTGAGGAGTAGATTCATTAAAAGTGAAAGGTATAGGAACTCCTTTTACCTATAGTTTATAAAAAGCGGGGAGTATTTTCCAAAAAATATAGGAACTCCGTTTGCCTTGTAATTTGTAAAAAGGCGGAAAGTAAATCTGGAAATATAGGAACTTTCTTTGCCTTGAATTTTTTAGTGCTTTGAAATTTGGTTTATTGTTTTTATTCAACCTAACGGGTTTCTAAAACCCGTTAGGTTTGAACATACTATTAAAATTATGCTTTTCTGAATTTCTTTTTTTTCTTCCACGGAGCATTCTTCTGAACATCTCCGGCCATAATACATCCGTAAGGCATCACTTCATCCAGAACTTCACAAAGTCCGTATTCTTCTATCTGTGCTCTTACATTCTTCGCACTTTTATAAGCGCTTGGAAGTTCAGAAATATCAATCTCATTAGAGTAGAAACGGATATCCAATCCTGCTGTTTCCTCATTGAAGATTTCCTCAGTGGTTTTATGAGCCAATGATCTTTTATGCTGGCTTCTGCTGAAATTTCTTCCTGCTCCGTGCGGTGCAAAACCTAAGTTTCTTTCATTCGTTTTTCCCTGAACAATCAATACTGGTTCGGCCATATTCAAGGGAATTAGTCTTGGTCCTGTAATATCAGGCATGAACTTATCATCCAGCGGAGTAGCTCCTTTTGCATGATAGAACAGGTCTCCATCTCTGAAAACGAAGTTATGCTCATTCCAATATCTGTTTTCCTTCTCGATTTCCAGCTTGTTCAGCACTGCATCATGAAGGGAAGTATGGTTTTCTTTGGTCCATTGTCTTATTAATTGCAGTGCTTCCCAATACGATTTACCTTCATCTGTATTATAAGGAATCCAGGCATTTTCTCTTAATGTTTCAGGGGAGATTTCCTGTCTGAAACGGTTGGCGGTCTTCATTCCTTTATCATATAAGGCAGCACCCGGAGCTCTTGATCCGTGATGGGTTACCATCATTGTGTTTCCAGTATTTTTGGAAATTCCAACGAAAAGGAAATGGTTTCCGTCTCCCTGGGTTCCCATATGGGAACGGGCGATACTGATCAGTTTCTCATCATTTAAGAACTCATTTTCTCTGAAAGCATCCATCAGTTCCTGGGACATCGACATCTGTTCACCTCTTGGCCTTCCTCCATATCCGAAGTGGGTTACAGAGTGTGCTGCATCCAGGACATCTTTAGGATTTGTCTTTCCAAAATCCGTCAGCATCACTGAACAACAGATATCGGCGCTATGGAATCCCGGGTGAATGGCATTTTGAGCCACGACCACTCCTCCCACCGGAATCTGGCCTTCAGGACCTGTAGGGCAGGCGTCCGGCATTAAAGCTCCGCCAACCAGAGTAGGGGTTTTCATCAGAACCTCCATGGTTTTGATTACTTTGTCCACATTATCATTTTCACTTTCGTGCTCTGCACGTATATTGATTATAAAATCTTTAGCTGTTTTATGAAGCGGAATAAGATCTGGCTGTTTGAACTGTACCAGATATTCTGCGATCTGATGTTCATCCAATTTATTCTCGTTGATATAGGTAATGGCATCCTTAAACCATTTTGCCGGTCTATATCCTAATTCGATTAAATGATTTCCATTAAATTCCATATTGTTTCATTTTGATGATGCAAAGTAATATCATTATTGCGCAATAGTTTTGCGTAGATAAAGAAATTTTAATTATTTTTACAAAAATTTATTAAAAAGACGAAAAAAGGCCTCCGGCAGATTCGTAAAATTGTATATTATTAAAAAAAACAAGGCTCATGGTATTATTAGAACAATTAAAACATTTTCCGGAAACGATCCAGTTTAATGATGTGATAGCTCATATTGATGAACATTATGAATTTACTCCTACTGCCTTTCAAAACGGAGATACAACCAATCAGGCCGGACAGAACAACGGTTCTTGCAAGGTCTTCAGTTTTGCAAGCATTAAGGATCTGACAAAAGAACAAACCCTTTGGCTGTTTGGTGAGTTTTACAGAGAGGATGTGCTGAAAAATCCTGAAGGAACTGATCATCAGAATATCCGGAACTTTATGAAATTCGGCTGGGAAGGGATTACTTTTGACGAAAATGCTTTGAGAGAGAAATAATTTTCAGGAAAAGAGCAGAAATAAAAGCAGATTGCTATTAAAAGAAACACCCAATCATTAAACACTAAGGTATGTCATCCAATAAAAATGCTCTGATCAGGTATAAAACATTAGATAAATGTCTTAAAAATAAATACAGGAAATACACGCTGGAAGATCTCATTGATGAATGTTCGGAAGCATTGTTTGAATTTGAGGGAAAAGAATCTTATGTAAGTAAGAGGACTGTTCAGCTCGATCTTCAGAATATGCGGAGTGAAAAATTCGGGTATGAAGCTCCTATTGAAGTTTATGAAAGAAAATACTACCGTTACAGTGATCCGGAATACAGCATTCATAATATTTCTGTGAATGAAAGTGATCTGAAGGCAATGAACAATGCAGTTCAGATTTTAAAACAATTTAAAGACTTTTCTATGTTCAAAGAAATGAATGGGGTTATTCAGAAACTGGAAGATTCTATTCATGCCACCAGCCAGAAATCTATTATTCATCTGGATAAAAATGAACAGTTAAAAGGATTGGAACATATTGATATTCTGTATGAAAGTATTGCTAATAAAAAAGTAATGAAGATCCTTTACAAAAGCTTTACGGCAAGGGAATCCAATATTTTTACAGTACATCCGCAGCTGCTGAAGGAATTCAACAACCGCTGGTTTCTGATCTGTCTTTACAAACAGAAAATGTACAATCTGGCACTGGACAGAATGGAAAGTATTGAAACAGATGACAGTATTGTATATATTGACAAGGAGTTGGATGGAGATGAATACTTCAAAGATATTGTTGGGGTTACTGTTTCAGAATCAATGGATCCCAGGAATGTAGTCTTTTGGGTGGATTCGGGAAATGCTCCCTATGTGAAAACAAAACCACTGCATAAAAGTCAGGAGATCCTAAAGGAAGACCGTGACGGCACACTGTTTAAAATATGTGTGCAGATCAATTTTGAGCTGGAAAGACTCTTGCTTGGGTTCGGAGACTCTCTGATTGTACATAAGCCCAAAAAACTACGGTTGAAAATGGAGGAAAAGTTCAGGGCAGGCAGTAAAAATTATCAGAATCTGATTGTTCCTGAGGAAAACTAAATTAGTTTAAATGTACCATTCACAGGGCTTTGTTGAAGATAATTTATTTTCATAATTTATCTTGGCTTGGAAATTGTAGTATTACCTTAACAATACCAAATTAATTATGAAATCAAGAATATTTAAAGCATTAATTGCAATCATAGCACCGCTGGCGATAGAGTATATCGTTAAAAAAATATCTGAGAAAATAGATAAAAAACAGGAAGAGAAAGAAAACGAAAAAAAGCAGATTACGGCTTAAACGTAAAAGTAGTTTACATTTAAAATTATTGAAAAGAGACTGTCATAACAAGGTACAGTCTCTTTTTTGTTGGTAATGGATCTTTTTAATGAGTACTGAAAACCACCCCGTCAAAAATTCTTTGAATTTTCGCCACCCGTCCGGAGGATGGGAATTTTTACGTCTTCAGTTGGTGTATTGGACAGGATTGTTTTTGTATTCCTTATAGCAAAGGCTGGATTCCTAAGGAATGACAAGCTGTTTGGATACATCACCGTTCCAATTGTGTCGTTCCGTAGAATCCCGGTTTCCCTACACAAAATCATAAATACCATCTTTCCATCCCAATACTTTGGAAGAGTCCGCTTTAAGCCAGTTTTTCAGAATTGTTGCATATACTTTTCTGAAATCCTCTTTATAAATAAGATCACCATCATTCAGATTCTGCAGATCAGGAAGTGTATTTAACAGTCCTTTTTTCTTAAGGTTTCCGCTGATAAAGAACATCTGGTTGGCGGTCCCGTGATCGGTTCCGTTACTGGCATTCTGTGCCACACGACGTCCAAACTCTGAGAATGTCATCAACAGTATATTTTTAAAGAGCCCATTACTTTTCATATCTGCAACAAATGATTTTACCGACTCGTTGATATCATCAAATAACTTTTTTTGTCTGTCATTCTGATTGACATGCGTATCAAAACTTCCTACAGAAAGATAGTACACCTGAGTATTGATGTCTGATTTTATCAAAGAAGCAACCGTTTTAAAATCTTTTCCTAACTGGGAATTGGGGTAAACCTGCTCTGTTTTTTTAGCTTTGCTTTTTTCAAAAATATAATCAGCATTATTAATGGTAGAACCTAAAGTCTGATAAAGGTAAGATACCGTTTCATCGTCGTGATGATGATCATAAAGAGATTTGAAATATTTTTCCTGACTGGTCTGATAGAGTCTTTTGGGATCTTTAAAGGCAAAAGCTTTGTTATTTTCACCTTTTAGGGCCAGACTAAGCATATCATCTACTTCCAGTGCCTGCGTAGGATGATCACAGCGATAACATTCTTCGTCCAGAAAACGTCCCAGCCAGCCTGTTTCCAGAAACTGATCACTTCTGCTTGCCGACTGCCAGATATCCATGCTTCGGAAATGCGACTTATCCGGGTTGGGATAGCCTACATTATTCATCACAGAAAGCTCTCCGTTATCAAAAAGTTCTTTGAAATAGGAGAGAGAAGGATTAATCCCTGCTTCATCCGTAAGTGGTATTGAATCCTGTATGGCCAATGTTTTTCTTTCCCTGAAATAAATATCATTTTTTGCCGGAATAATAGTATTCAGCCCGTCATTTCCACCCGTAAACTGAAGAACGACCAGAATGTTCTGACTGGGATTCAAAGCTTCATCCAGCGTCATCGCTTTTAAGAAATTAGGCATCAGCATAGAAGCCGTAGCCAGGGAACTTATTTTGAGGAATTCTCTTCTTTTGATTAACATAATTTTGTTTTTGGGGGTTAAGGTGGCAGGTGGCAGATGACAGGTTGCAGGTTGTAAATTATAGGGCTGGGGTGCATTATATTTTTATAGCAGCAGAAAATAAATCAGGGGTAGCCAAGTTATTCTGCGACAGCTATTACCTGCTACCTGCAACCTAAAACCTCCTACCTAACATAACTGGTATTCCGGAGTAGACATCAGGTTGATGACAGTCATTTTTATACTCTTGTCTGAAAAATTACTTACAGAGTTCATATCGAGGCTTTGGGTATTCTGCAGAAGATAATCTTCACAGTTTTTATAGGCGAAAAGCTTTTCAATACGATCCCAGTCGATGGTGATATTCGGGTTTTTAAAGCTTTTATTTAATGCTGTTTCACGGGATTTCATTCCCATATCAATATCATCATCCTGCCGTGGGCTGTATTCCAAAGGGCGGAGTCCGGACCAGATCTGCGGAACCTGAAGCCTGAGCATTAAAGTGGAGCTGTCAATCCATGATTTTCCATTTGGCCATCCCGCTACATTGGGCGGGTAAAGCAGCATTTGCCCCAGTAATTTCTGATACACGATGAGGTTTTCAGGGTTCTGAATATGCATTGGAAGGATTCGCATCATACCTGCCATCAGTTCTATAGGTGATTTTATTCTGTTTCCGATATTTTTCTGATCATAAAACCAGGTGCTTAAAAAGATCTCAGTCATCAGCTTTTTAATGTCATATCCTGAATGGTAGAAGTTTGTACTGAGTGTATTGACGATATCCTGATCCACTTTTTCATTCACAAAAAACTTATAGATCTTTGTGGTAATAAACTGAGCCGTTGTCTTTTGTTCCAGAATAATATTGAGAACATCATTTCCGTCAAAGTTGCCTGTTTTTCCCAGGAAAGTTTTGCTGCCTTCATCATGGAGATTTTTTCTTTCTTTAAAATTCCCTTCTTTATCATAACTCCATCCTGTAAAAGCTCTTGCTCCTTCTCTTACGTCCTTTTCAGTGTAATTTCCTCTTCCCATGGTAAACAGTTCCATCACTTCACGGGCAAAATTCTCATTAGGATGGTCTTTTTTATTCTGTTGGTTATTCAGAAAATTCAACATGGCAGGCGACTGGCTTACTTCAAAAAGCAGATCTCTGAAATTGCCGAGTGCATTTTTCCTGATTGTATTTAAAAGCTGTTTGTTGAATCTTGGATTTTGTACTCTTGAAGCAAAATGTCCATGCCAGAAAAAGGCCATCTTTTCCCTCAACTGTTCCTTGCTGTTAACGATGGTGTTCAGGAAGTTCAGGTTCAGTTCATTATTTTGTTCCCTGTTGATCCGCTGCATTTCTTTTTTCTTTTCCGCAGGAGCCGTACTGTTCATATAATCTGCCACAGAAACCGGATCAGGAGTGTCATAAGTGATTTCGCTGAAGCTTTCTTCTTTAAATAATTCATTCATCAACGTTTTAATGTTTTTATTTTTCAAATCATCAATTTGATTAACGCCAACACCAAAACCTGCCCGCCAGAGAAGATGCTTGTTTTTTACTAATGAATCAGCCATCATGGAGAATTTATTTTTGGATGTAATTCTAAGAAGAAGGTTAAAACTCATAACGGGTTAAGGATTGTTAATATTGTTTTTAGACTGGAAGCTGGAAGAATGAAGCTGGAAGTTATGGTGTAAGGGAAGGAGAAATTTCTCTTTACTTTAATTATAACAGACGTAAGTTTTATATAAGAGCATATTACTTCCAGTTTCCATCTTCATGCCTCCTTTCTTTTTTCTATAATTCACTTTTTGAGGTCAGTTTTTGATAAATTTTGTTAAACAAATATTTAATTTTTGTTAAAATTAAAGTATTGATATTCATAATTTTATAAATTTTATTAATGTTAAAATCAAATAGAAACCTTTGCTTGGCATGATTTTTACATCCTCTTGTTTAGTAAAATTTAAAAATTAGAGTTATGAAAATGTTTAAACAAGCAATAGTACTGGCTGGTATTTTAACAGCTGGTATCGCAAGCGCCCAAAGTGCTCAAATGAACAATATGATCAAGGTAGGTGCAAATGTTGGTTTAGCAGTTCCCGCAGATAACCTTTCTGCAGCAGTAGGAGTGGATGTAGCTTACCAGAATCTGATTACACCGGGATTTGGGCTGGGTATCGCATCAGGATATACTCATTATTTTGGAAAAGACAACAACGGATATAAAAACAATGATGTAGGAGTAGTTCCTGTAGCTGCTTTAATCAGAATTTATCCAAAACAAACCGGTTTCTATTTCGGAACTGATTTAGGATACGGATTTTTAGTTGGAGATAAAGCAGTAGCATCCAATACCAATGTTGAAAGAGCAGGCGGAGGTTTCTATCTTAAACCGGAGATCGGATACCACAACAGAGACTGGAACTTCTTCGTACAATACCAAAAGGTTTTTGTAGGTACTAAAGGAGATTTGCCAGGTCAGGACTATAATGTGGGGAATATCGGGGTAGGATTCGGTTACAATATTCCATTAGGAAAGTAGTTAGATTTAATATATAAACAATTATTAACCAAAACCTTTTCACGAAAGTGAAAAGGTTTTTTTGTTCTGTGCAGGATTTACAAAAACAATTATTATATTTGGTAAAATTTGAGGTTATGATTCTGAATCCAAAATTTCCACTTTATTTACCAGGAGTAGAGAACAGTAATAATGATAGTGTTTCTATCATTGGAGCAAGTCTCCGTGAAGATATAACAATCTTAGGCTATTTTGTTTCCGGGAACGGAGGTCTTGAGATAAAAGTAGAAAATACATATGCAACCAAAGAATATGCTTCCTTTTCAGATATTTTAAAGAAGTTTATTCAGGATAATCAGCTTGAAAATGTAAAACGTCTGGGAATGGCAGTGCCAGGTCCTGTATTGGACGGGAAAAGCAGTCCTGCAAGACTAGGTTGGCATTTAGATATTGCCGAATATACCCGCGATTTCGGGTTTGAAAGAGTTGATATGCTGAATGACCTGGAGGCTTCTGCTTATGGAATGGCTCTTCTTGAAGATAATCATCTTGAAGCGATCTATACAAGCGGACACCTTGAAAAAGGAAATGTAGCAGTTCTGGCTCCCGGAAACGGATTAGGAGAAGCCGGATATTTCTTTGACGGAAAATACCTGAGACCTTTCGCAACAGAAGGAGGGCACTCAGAATTTTCACCAAGAACCAACGTAGAAGTTGAATTTTACCAGTTCTTAAATAATATCTATGGTATTGTAAGCTGGGAAAATGTGTTATCCAAGTCAGGGTTATTCAATATTTACAGATTCCTGAGAGATGTGAAAAGACATCCGGAACCGGAATGGTTAGGAGAACGTCTTGCGCAGGGAAATTTTGTAGAAGAACTTTATAAAGCGGCTGTTGAGGAAAATGTACTGATCTGCAGAATCGCTTTGGATACCTTCCTTGAGTTCCTGGCTAGAGAGGCTAATAACTTAACATTAAAGTTAAAAGCTACCGGAGGATTACTGATTGCCGGCGATATTCCACAGATGATTGCAGAATATATCGATAAGGGGAAATTCTATGAGAAATTCAAGATCAGTGATAAAATGGAGGAAATGCTTAAAAACATTCCGATCTATCTGGTCAAGCAAAACCACACTGCATTAAATGGTATAGCACTTTATACGGCTTACTATCAGGTATAAAATAAAGCTCCGAAGAAATTCGGAGTTTTTTTATGAGATGATATTATTCATGAAAATTATAAATTTTATTGATATACATCAATGAAATCTATTGAGTAAGATGCCTACCTTTGTATTGTTAAATAAGTAAACAACTCTATTCAATGAAAAAAATATTTTTATTAGCAGTTTTAGCCGGAGGTTTAGCGTTCGGACAGTCAAAAAAAGTAGTAGCATCTGATGTACACTGGTGGGGATACAAAGTAGCAAAATCTGAGGCCAGCTCTCACGACGGTACTGTAAAAGTGAAATCCGGAGATATGGTAATGAAAGGAAACCAATTGGTAGGCGGAAGTTTCGTGTTGGATATGACTACTATCAGTTCTACTGACCTTACAGGAGAATACCAGCAGAAATTAAACGGACATCTTAAGAATGGTGACTTCTTTGAAGTTGAAAAATTCCCAACAGCAACTTTCAAAATTACAGGAGTAAAGAAAAACAATGATAAAATCTACAATTCTCTTGTAACAGGAAACCTTACTGTAAAAGGAAAAACCAGCCCAATCTCTTTCCCTGCGAAGATTTCTTACAGCAAAGGAGTAGTAAGTTTAGTATCCAACAAATTCTCTTTCGACAGACAGAAGTTTGATGTAGCTTACAAGTCTACTATGCAGGACGTTTTTGTGAAAGATGATATTGATATGCTTGTAAAGGTAACTGCTCAATAAATTAATCAAAAAAAGATTATTAAAAGTGTAGAAGTTCTACACTTTTTTTTATTTTTGTTGAATTGTAAATAAAAAAGAATGAAAAGATTACTATTGTTTGCTATGGTGTGCGCAAGCATGTCATTTGTTTCTGCCCAGAAGAAATTTGATAAAGTGTCAAAAGTGACTTCATCAGAGATCAGATGGTGGGGGTATAAAGTGGTAAAAACTGAAGAAACTTCCCACTCAGGAACAGTAAAGCTGAAAAGTGGAAAATTTAACTTTGACCATACTGTCCTGGTAGATGGAGAGTTTATTATCGATATGAGAAGTATGATGGCGGGAGATGTTTCTGATGAAGATCAGATCAAGCTTACTAATGATCTGAAAAGCTCAAACTTCTTTGAAGTAAAAAAATTCCCTATTGCAAAATTCCATTTGACTAAAATTATTCCTTTAGCAAACAGTGAATACAATTCTACAGTATACGGTGATCTTACCCTTAAAGGAGTAAGAAAAACAATTTCTTTCCCAGCGAATGTATACGTTACCCAGTTCACAACTTCTATTGAATCTGCGAAGTTCTCCCTGAACAGAAGAGACTTTAAAGTATTTTATCAGTCTTCATTGAAAGATTATTTCATTAAAAACGAAATGGATATTCAGTTCAAAGTTTCCACAGAAATGCTGGATAACGAGAATAGAGTTCCGAAAAAGAAAAAGTAAAATATATTCTATTGATACAGAAGAGCAGTTCGTGAGGACTGCTTTTTTTATTTTCCTTATATAAAGATCTGATCCCGCACTTCTCTTGTTTCTGTATTTTTTATAAATTAGTGGTATGAAAATTTATATCGTAAGCGGTCTGGGAGCAGACTTCAAGGTTCTTGAAAGAATAGAGTTTCCCAAACACTGTGAATTGATTTTTATAGACTGGCTTATTCCCGAAAAAAATGAGCCTTTCGATGCCTATGTCAAAAGAATGGCAGAGAAAGTAGATGATTCCGAGCCTTTCTGTCTGTTGGGGTATTCTTTCGGAGGAATTATTGTGCAGGAGATCAATCAATTGAAACCTGCAGAAAAAGTGGTGATCCTGGGAAGTATAAAATCGGACAGGGAAAAATCCAGATTCATCAGGACAGGTGAGATTACAAAAATTCCAAGAATACTTCCTGTAGGTTTGTTCAACGACAAAGCAGCCAATGTATATGCCGTTGTCCGAAAGCTTTTTGATCCTAAAAACCCGAAACTCCTTCAATATTTTAAAGTAAGAGACCCTTATTACCTCAAATGGTCCGTAGAAAAAGTTTCGGAATGGAAATTTGAAGAGAATCCCAATGTCATTCAGATATTAGGTGATAAAGACATTGTTTTTCCCATCCGCTATTCCAATCCGAATTATGTGGTGAAAGGAGGAACACATCTTTTTCCGGCCACTAAATCCAAAGAAGTTTCCAAAATACTGGCAGAGATTTTTTCTGAAAAAACTGAAAAAGTCACGGATTAAATAATTTTTTTAGGGGTGTTTGGTTTAAAAGTGTAGTTTTTATGGAATTTATATTTAAATTTGATAGGGTTAAATATAAATTTTATGAAAGTAGGATTAAAATGGATCGTTTCATTCTCTGTTATAGCAATCGTTGCCATTGGTGGCTTATTCTGGAATCCGGCCGCCGATATTCCTGATACAAGGGAATTTTTAAGTGAAGATAAGATTGTCGGCGCTGATGTTGCCTGGATTCTGGCCGCGGCAGGACTTGTTTTGCTCATGACGCCAGGGCTTTCCTTTTTTTACGGAGGAATGGTCGGAAGGAAAAATGTAATTTCTACCATGCTGCAGAGTTTTATTGCCTTAGGCGTTATCTCCATGGTTTGGGTAGTCGTAGGCTTTTCTCTGTCCTTCGGCGAATCTATTGGGATTACAATTGCCGGAAAGCATTACGGGATCATTGGAAATCCACTCAGTTATCCATTTTTTAGCGGGGTAGGAAATCTGCCTCATAAACTGATGGCTCCCACAATTCCTTTTATTCTTTTTGCCTTGTTTCAGATGAAATTTGCCGTTATTACTCCGGCTATTATTACCGGATCTTTTGCGGAAAGGGTTCGTTTTATATCGTATTTATTATTCATTGTTTTTTTCAGTATATTTATTTATACGCCGCTTTGTCATATGGTGTGGCATCCTGAGGGGCTTTTAAACAAATATTTCGGGGTAAAAGACTTTGCAGGAGGAACTGTTGTGCATATGAGTGCTGGTTTTGCTGCACTTGCCGGAGCTTTGGTGGTAGGAAACAGGAAGAATCCTCATCATGAGCCGTCCAATATTCCGTATGTGCTTCTGGGAACAGGAATGCTGTGGTTCGGATGGTTCGGATTTAATGCCGGATCTGCTTTGAGTGCTTCTGCATCTGCGGCTACCGCTTTTGGAACAACTACCATTGCTTCTGCTTCGGCGATGATGACCTGGATCTTTTTTGACAGAATCAATGGGAGAAGTGTATCGGCTTTAGGAGCCTGTATTGGAGCTGTAGTAGGATTGGTGGCAATAACTCCCGGATGTGGTTTTGTAAGCATTCAGGAAAGCCTTTTTATCGGATTTATCACAGCAATCGTGTCCAATCTGATGGTGAACTGGAAGGTTTTAAAGAAAGTAGATGATACCCTCGATGTTTTTGCCTGCCATGGAGTAGGAGGGATTATGGGAATGATTCTTACCGCCATTTTTGCTCATGGTGAAAAAGCAAGTCTGCTTCATGGTGGAATTGATGTTTTTCTTCATCATATGGCAGCCCTTGTTTTGGTTTCTGTTTTTACTTTTTTAGGTTCATTAATTTTATATAAACTTACAGATTCCATGATCACCTTAAGAGTTTCTGAAGAGTCTGAAAATAAAGGGCTTGATCTTTCGCAGCATGAAGAATGCCTGCAATAGCTTTTATATTGTGATGATATGTTGATATCATTAAAAATTTGAATGTATATTTCAGGATTTATCATGTATCTTTGTTTCTGAGGAAAATGACGAATCATTTATGGAATCAATATCGGTTTTTGAAATTATTAAAGTAGGAATAGGTCCGTCCAGTTCACACACGATGGGACCCTGGAACGCAGCAGCAGCATTTATCAGGATTATAAAAAGAGAAAGATCAATAGAAGAAGTTAAAGAGGTTTTTCTTGAATTCTTTGGCTCACTCGCAAAAACGGGAATCGGGCACGGAACTGATATTGCGGGAATGCTTGGGTTGAATGGAGAGGATTTTAAAACGATCAATACTTCAAAAATTGATGAAAAGATAGATTATATCAAGAGTACTCAAACCATTAACCTTGGTGGTGAAAAGGTAATTCCGTTCATCTACGGACATCATCTGGTTTTAAACATGAAAAAGAGCCTTGATTTTCATCCGAACGGAATGATCTTCAGAGCTGTTTTCGAAGACGGAACTGAACTTGTGCAGGATTTTTATTCTGTAGGAGGAGGGTTCATTGCCAGTCAGGAAAAAAACTCTATTCAGAAGCAGTGTATACGAACACTGTATCCGTGTCATAAAGCTTCAGATATTGCAAAATACTGTGAAAAGCTGGGATTTGATAAAATGTCAGATTTGATTTTCATGAATGAAGAAAGCTGGAGAACCCAGGATGAAACGAGGCAGGAAGCACTTTATATCTGGCAGCAGATCAAAGAATGTATCTACAAAGGTGTCAATAAGGAAGGAGTTCTTCCTGGCGGACTGAATGTTTCCAGAAGAGCCGCAGGGATCAACAGAAAGCTGCTGGGAGATAAAATCTATAAAAACAAAGACGAATGGTTCCAGCAGGTAGTAGATGCTGAAGAGAACTTTACTAATATCAACAAGTGGATTGCCTGTTTTGCACTGGCTGTGAATGAAGAGAATGCAAGCTTCGGAAGAATTATTACCGCACCTACCAATGGGGCAAGTGGAGTTATTCCGGCGGTATTGATGTATTCTCAGGCATTTACCCCATTTACGAGTGAGGAGGATATTATAAGATTCTTGCTTGTAGCGGGAGAAATCGGGACCTTATTCAAGAAAAATGCAACCATTTCTGCAGCGATGGGAGGATGTCAGGCGGAAATCGGAGTATCTTCTGCAATGGCAGCAGCCGGACTTACAGAAATCTTAGGAGGAAGTGTAGGACAGGTATTGATGGCGGCAGAAATTGCGATGGAACATCACCTTGGATTAACCTGCGATCCAATTAAAGGGCTGGTACAGATTCCATGTATTGAAAGGAATACGATGGGCGCGATGAAAGCCATTACTGCAGCCAATATTGCACTGGAAAGTGATCCCACCAAGGCAAAAGTAACATTGGATGAGGTGATTCTGACCATGTGGGAAACAGCTCAGTCTATGAGTGACCGTTTTAAAGAAACTTCCGAAGGCGGACTTGCCATTGCCGTTAACGTTCCGGAGTGTTAATAGAAATCATTTTATTTCAAAATATAAAACCCTTAGCCACTATGACTAAGGGTTTCTTAATAAAATAAAAGTAAAAACCGTCGGGCTTTTAGTATCGTATAAGAATTTTTATCTTAAAATTCCTCTGATTCTGTTGGCGTTGGAAATCAATTCTTCCAGATATTCATAGTTTTCTTTTTCAAGCGCAGATTTGAATTTTCTGAGCTGAGTAATATGTTCGTTCAAAACGTCCAGTACATTTTCTTTGTTTTGTTTAAAGATAGGAACCCACATTTCCGGATGCGACTTGGCAAGACGAACGGTACTTGAAAAACCGGAACTGGCAAGCTGGAAAATCGTTTCTTCTTCACGTTCTTTTTCCAATACGGTATTGGCAAGGGCGTAAGATGTAATATGGGAGATATGGGAAATATAAGCGGTATGAACATCATGATCTTCTGCATTCATATAAATCATGTGCATACCGAGAGCATTGACTACTTTTTCAACGGTAGCCAGAGCATCGTCTGCCGATTCTTCTTTGTTGCAGATGACACCAGCTTTTCCCGAGAAACTCTCTGCAATAGCGGATTTCGGACCATTGTTTTCCGTTCCCCACATCGGGTGGAATGCCACAAATCTTGACCGTTTCGGGTGGTTTTTTACCGCATGTACAATGCCTGCTTTGGTGGAACCTGCATCCATTACCGTCTGCTGGTCAGACACAAGATCCAGAACAGAAGGCAATAGTTTTCGTGCAGCATCTACAGGAATAGCAAGAATAATCAGATCCGAATTTTTTATTCCATGTTCAAGATCTACTCCTGCATCAATGATTTTAAGTTCCAGTGCGTCACTGATATGCTGTGTATTGTTATCGACTCCGTAGATGAAGCTGGCCAGGTTTTTCTCTCTTAATTTCAAAGCCATCGAACCTCCGATTAATCCCACTCCAATAATACTTATTTTCATCTTTTTACATTTTTTAAAATAAAAAAACCTCGTCCCTAGGACGAGGTTTTAAATTATATTCATAAGAATCCCTATCCCAGAGCTGAGGTAAAAATTCTATAATAATATGTTCCGTTGTTAAAAATCACAGAGCAAAGGTATAAATATTTTTTTAATGAGACGAAATTTTCTTTTCTAAATTGTATAGAAATGGGATGAGTTGGCTTTTTAATGATGTTTTTTAGGATCTGTAATTTTTTTAATTTCATTAATATTAAGATCAATTGCCCTTTTTATATCAAATGATATATTTTTAAGTTTTGGATTTAAAAATATATCTATTATAGTATCCCTTTTTTCCATTCTAAAACTATAATTTGGATTTTGATCTGTAGTGTTTGTAATTTCTTTCTTTCCTAAGAATTTTATACTGTTATTGTTAACATAATAAATAAGAAATAGGTGACCATTTTCTAAAAAATTGTCTATTAAAATTACTTTTTCATCATTGTTTTTAAATAAGAAAGTTTCATATCCTAGATCACTTGAACTATTTGATTTATCAATGTAATTTTTATTATTACTGGTAAATAGGATTGCATTTCTATTAAAAGAAATTGATAAATTATTGTCTCTATCAGAACATTGATTGGAGTCGTATTTTTCACCAGTACAGTTTAATTGTTCATGTTTAAAATCAATAGGAAAATTTCCAAGTTTATTTGAATTCTCCTGTTTAAGATTACATGAAAAGAATATTGTTAACAATAGAATTGAAAAGAGTTTCATCATTTGATTAAGTTATTTATTCAGATTTTATCCTGCTTTTATGAACATATCCCTTTTTACCTTCTTTAGAAACCACTAACCACCAATCTCCGTTTTGGTCTAAAACTTCAACTTGTTCACCTGTGTTGATCTTTTGCAGGATTTGGGAAGAAGAGTTTTTCTCCTTTCTTAGGTTGGTAAAACCATCACTATCCTGAATGTAAAAGGCTGTTTTGTTTTGACTTTTCTCTACTCTACATTTTTTCGCTCTTACATTTTCTTCAGGAATGGGTATTATTTTATCAGTCCATCCGGATTTCTGGATATCAATATCTTGGGGAACATCACAAATATATTTTACTGCATCCTGTGAAATATCTGACATTGTTTTATAGATAATATTTTTAAGAAGCCAGGTGTTATTATCCAGGATAATATGATATTCTTTTTCATAATATCCGCGGTCAGGGAAGGATGTTTTTATAGAGAACCCTTTATTTCCCGATATTGGAAGGATATCATTGATAACATTACCTCCATCCTCAGAGAAGTTTCTTGTTTCCAGTGCTAATGTATATTTACCTTGCTTATTCCCCAAAAAGATAAATAAATTTTCTCCTTGATAAGGTTTGTTACTTACAATTTTGTCAGAGATGCCATCCTTGTTGACATCAAAGGTTTTTATGAAATAATCTTCATTATCGATGTAGGTTTCGAATGAGCTTCTTTTAGTTTCAGCTGATGGCTGTCGAAGCTTTACAATACCTTTGTTTTTATGTTGGGAAGAGCAGGTGAAACCGAGTGTTAAAGCAATAAACAGGAATATATTTTTCATTAAATTTACTTTGAAGGTTTTAAAATCAGTAGGCTTAATTTCTTTATTCCATTCAGTGCTTTTACTTCATCCTGTCTCTAACTCTTTGTGGTACTCTGGACATATCTTTCGATTGGCTATTCATAAGATTATAATATTTTATATAAGCTTCTTTTGACTCTTGTTTGTTATTAAGTCCCCATTTAGCATCTGCATAATTTAACCAGGCAACAACCCTGTCAGGATATTGAGAAAGTATCTTATCAAGGATACTAATGGAGCTTTTATAATCTTTATTTTGTTCCTGATAGTAAGCTATATTATTATAATCATTTACAGTTTTTTCATTGAGTGGATATTGTTTTAAAAGCTGATTGATTTCATTTTCAGTTAATGATGAGGTACACTGATAGTCTTTATTAATCTTTGAGACAATATCCAGTGCTTGTTTTAAATCCAATTTCCTAATATACATATCCAGATCTTTTTCTGTAAATGTATTTATCTCTTCAGGGGAAAAAGTAGAATTGTTATTAGGTAAATAAGTATATGATAATTTACAGATATCATCCTGTTCAACATAGGTTTCTTTAGAAAAGTTTATCTTACTTAACTGTACAGTATTGGAGGCTGATACAAAATAATATTTATAAGTAAGAAGATTATGAGGGGTATTTTCTTCGGCTGTTTTCTTTATGACCAGAAAATTGTTTTCGAAATAAACATCATCAGTTTTTGGAACAATTGACTTTGTTGTGAAGTTTATAGTATAATTATAATCTTTTAAAGAAAATGCAATATTGCTGTTTGTATTGTTATTTGAGCTCTTAATGATTTTTAATGTACTTAAGTCAATTTTAACTGTTTGATCAGATTTATTGATGGTCTTTTGATTTGAAAAAAACTGGGGCTCTAAAAAGTTAAATATAATAAAGTTATTTTCTTGAGTAAAACTTAAAAATTTATTTAACGGTGAATCTTGGGTTGAAGAAATATCAATAAAACCAACTTCTTTTATTTCTTTTTCTTTGACTAAAAAAATACTATATCCCCAAATACCACTCTCATCTCCTTCTTCAATGAAAAGCAGACCAAGGTTTTTATTTTTATAATAATAAGGAGTACAGCTCCAAGAATTCTTTTGTAATTTGCCAATTAGAGAATTGTTTGAATAGACCTCATTGTAAAAGCCTCCATCATAGTTTTTGGCAGCTATCCTTATAATATTTTTGTCAAATTTATACTCATATTTATAACTTTTTCCTTGTAAAGTAAAGTCTTTTTTTATTTCTGTAACAGGGGAAAATGTTAATTCTTCATGGATAATAGTCTTTTTGCTTTCTATCTTTTCTCTTTTGTAATCTTTACAATTATGTACAGCGAAAGTGAAAAATATTAATAATATTAAGGTTCTCATATTTTATCAGTGCTTCTATTTGCTTTATTATATTGTTTTTGTAATTGTAGATCTTCTTTTGAAAGGGATATATATAGTAAAGGATTGCATCTATACTTATAATTATCTCCTTTCTGTGGAAGCATTTTGTAACAAGTATAAGTACAAATAGCATTAAGAAATTTTTCATCACGGAAGACTGATTTGTTTTATAAACGTTATTTTACTTTCTCTAATTCTGTCCATTCATTTAATACTGCTTCACTTCCTTCTCTTTTAATAAAATAGGCGTTGTTTTCTTTTTTTATATTAAAACCGCAGTTGTTATCATGTTCATTTATCAAATTGATTTCATTGTTTTGGATCTGTTTAATTTTATAATTTCCTTTACACGATGATGTATTGGCATCTATATAGGCTAAGCCTAGTGTAATTGTTATTTCATAACAGGTTTCGGATTTAATAGAATCGTTTCTCAAATTTGCTTTACAAATGTTATAAAAGCCTTTGAAATCAATTATTTCTTTATTCAGATTTACATTTATATAACTGACTTATTTTATAAGATCAATTATTTTATTATTAATCATTTTATTATAATCTCCTTCAAAAAGTCCATTTTTATACTTTTTGTAATATTCTATTTTTGATATTGAAAATTCAAAGTAGGATTTCTCTTCTTTCTCATAATATTTTCCATCTAAATAATTAGGATAATTTTTGTAATCATTATCATTTTTAATAATGTACTTACTTGGTATTTCAACAAGAATATTATCTCCTGTTTCATAGATTTTTAATATATCAGAATAATTAATATTAGATTCTTCATAATCTGGTTTCCAATACAGTACCCTTTGTCCCAACGGGTATAAAACTTTATTTTTATAAAGATATAATTTCCACCCAAAATGGTTTTCACCATTTATAGGAAAGAAGATGATATAGTTTTTAGAGGTATTTGAAAAATATACAATAGGAGAAGAGGTTTCCAGATCTTCATTATTGATTTTCCTAATTATAGCCTTCTCTATGTCATTAAAAACAAAAGTTATAAGTTCATATCTGTTTTGATCACTTCCTTCAATAAGGGTATTTGAGACAGTGAAGTTTTTACAATTTAATGTATAATTTGTTGATTCTGTACTTTCTTCGTCACAATTGATTTTAGTTAATTGAAGTAGGTTTTTAGTGTTATTTGACTTGCTTGAAACTTCAGATGTTGATGTTTCTTTTTTACTATTTTTTTCTTCCTCTTTTTTCTGTCCTTGACAGGATAATAGAAAGAACGAAATTAAAATTGTTATTATCTTTTTCATATTATTAATTAATCCCAAAATTTTTGTGCTATTTCTTTTTGATAATCTTTTTCTTTTTGTGACATTGTATTTTCATCTTTGTAATAAACGAAAATACCTGGATGACATCGATTACTTAACCCACCACCGGTAACAGAACTTCTAATTTCAAAATGTAAGTGTGGGTCTTTAGTTTGTCCGTAACCACTTGTGCCATTCTTGCCAATAATTGTCCCACAGCTAACTTCTTGATTAGTTTTTAATGATTTTTCTACCTCTTGTAAATGAGCATAAAATAAATAAAAATCACCATTAAAGCTAAAACCTGATCCACTTTGTATTTCTCCCATATTTGAATATTGCAAATTGAAATCTCTTTTTCTTTTCAAAAATTCTTTAGGGTCTTTTACTTTCAAACAAATTACATTTCCATATCCTGATTGTATACTTATAAATTCCACATATGCATCTACGCATGCATAAGCATTTGACCCTGGTAGAGCAAGAAGGTCTATTCCTTGATGGTTGTGATTACTTCTTTCTTTTCTGACTGTTCCAAAAACATTATATCTAGGTCTGTAGTTCCCATTTTGAGTGTACAAGCATAACATTGGATTGTCAACTGGATCATGCCATTTAGTGTTTTTAGGAGAAGAATTCTGAGGATTTGTTACAGCACTTTCACAGTTGAATGTTTTTGGTTTATTGCCTAACCCTCGGCTAAAACTAATATTATATCTACCTAATATTTCTCTTCTTTGAATTTTTTTATCATCGTTATTCTCTTCATCTACACTTTTATTTGCTTTATAATTTTTATTACTTGTTTTTTCTTTTTCATTTTGCGGATTATCATATTTTTGATATAAAATAAAATCGTCATCTTTGCCTACTCCTATAGGGGCAAAAACTGATAAATAAATATCTTCAGGAGATTTAATACTGTTTTTGTGCGGTTCAAAATATTTTTTTACCTTATCAAGTTGTTTTATTTCTCCCATTTGAGCATATTCTAATTTTAGTTTGTTTAGTTCATCAAAGCGTTCTTCAACAGATAATTTTGGATTACTTTTATATTCTTTAAGATTATTTTGTAAGGCATCTTGGGTGAATTGGATTAAGCCTATTGCTCTTGATGACTTTCTGTTTCCTTCTTTCCAGAAGTCTTTTATTGTCATTTTATTTGGATCTTTTGTTGAGTTCCATCCTTCTAATTGTTGTGCTTTAAAACTTCCACTTGTTTCAACATTCATTACAGCCATTAATCCATTTGCCATTTCTAGCTTTCTATTTTCACCCCATAATTCAGCACATATTTGTACTACTTTCTTCCTAAACTCACAACTTACTTTTCCACCCCATATTAGATCTTTGTATTGTTCCTGACATATACAACTTCCTGGCTTATCTGGTTTCTGTGTATTCTGCACCCCCGCCGCACTCTTCACCTTCTCCACCTGCATCAGTCCTTCCGAATTTACCCCAAATTTCTGAGATTCTGCAGAAAGATCTTTGGAGATAATTTCGATGAAATAATTTTGTGTATCGGAATCCGGATCGCCGATAGGGGAGTCTATTCCTTTTCCGAAAATGTCTTTGGTAATGACAAATCCTGAAGTATCACATACATCGGCAGGAATTTTAATATTTCCGCTTCTGTAAACTTCATCATTGGAAGTGGTATCATATTCCCAGACTACATATTGGATGTGTTTTCCCACCATATTTTTAGAGTGGATTCTTACCCTTACTTTATCTCCTACAGCAACTTTGGAAAGTTCATTTCCTTTATCATCTATGAAAACAGCTTCTATAATATTGCCTTTAGGATCCGGCTGTTTGGGACCACCTCCTTGTCCGGCCGGGAATTTTGGCGTGTGTTTCTCAGGTTGCGGCTTGGGTTTTGGCTGGTTTTGAGGCTGCCCTTTATAATCCGGATTGGCTACAGCTACATTCACCTGGCTGGCTCCCTGAATTTGTCCTGAATAAGTGGCTGTAACATAATATTCATGATTCGCGCCTTCATTCCTGTCACCTTTCATCAGAAACTGATTGGCCATCTGACGAAGGATTTTTTCATCAGACATCAGAGGTATTGACACTTCTGCAATCCCTTTTTCATTGACGCGAGCCTTATAGCTGCGGGTGTGACGGTTGTTTTTGTTAATATTGGCATCGTGCCCTTTTCCAGGAGCGTCATCTTCCCAAAGGTGAAACTCAATTTCTTTATTAAACATCGCAATACAATGAGCCTGTGCAATAAGAGTATCACGGTAGCTGGCTCTATTGACGTCTTTTGCTCCTCTGTTGAAGAGTACTACTTTATCAATCTTCGGAACTTTGTTGCTTGTTGGTATTAATACACAGCTTCCAGCCAGTTCTCTGGTAGAGGGAAGACCAGGTAAAATTCCTTTTTTAGTTTCATAGACTTTCATTTGAAACTCTATTCCCAGCGCTATTTCCCCAAAGTTGTACGTCACCTTTTCACCGGTCTTGGGCTTTCCGGTGATGTCTTTCCAGCTTCCGTTCTTTTGTTTCTTAAAAAGATACCATTCATAATCACCTTTAAGACCAAATGAAAGTCCTGAAGGTTTTATTTCGTAGGTATAGGTTGTTCCTACCAGAGGATTCTGATTCCCGATAATAGTTCCTGTCATGGCTTAGCTATAATAAAGTTGGTCTGTATCTCTTGTATCTTCCTTGAATTCATCAAAATCCACAACGGGATTATAAACCTGCTGTTCCTGCGTACTTGCTTTGGCAACCTGGCTTTTACCGACTTCGCTTTGCTGTCCGTGTTTGAGGATGGTAATTTTCCCTCCCGTACTGCACATGAGTTCTGAGATTTCCGTAAGACAGCTTTTCCCCATCACTTTTACTTTTTCATATGTCTTCTGCCACTTTCCGGCTGGAGCATAAGCACACGGAAGATATCCTCCCGAACTTGGCTTGAGTTTGCATTGTCCAAACGGCTGTGCCGCAGGATCGAGCTGAAGATCATCCTCTGTTACGGCCAGATAATCAGCGTTTCCTTCTTCATCATTCCAGTAGTGTTTCTGATGGCTGGTCACTTTAAATTTTGGAAATTTAAATCCCTGATTACATTGCACGGTTCCTTTCTGCACAATGAAATATTTTCCTTCATGAGGACTGGAACCACTGTCTTCTTTTTGATCCTCCTTTTCTTGTTTATCACTTTGTTGTTCCGTTTTTCCGGATGGCTGCACTTCATTTTGTGGGGTTTCTTCCGTTGAATTTTCTTCATCAGAACCTACATTTTCTGTAGATTCCTCCTGAGAAGATGCAGCTATACTTTGAGGTTCTGTTTCCTCAGCCATGAGCTGTGGATCTTCCGGAATCAAAATCGTTTTTCCCGGAACAGGTTCCTGCATGACATCTTCCGGCGGACAGTGGAGATTATGGTAAGTTTTTAAAATACCTTCATTTTTCAGCTTAAACTGCCGGGCCAGAGAACTGAAAGTATCGCCTTTTTGTGTGACATAATTTTTCATATTATCCTTGTGTTATATTGATGTGATGTTGGTGTATCAATACCTCTTCATGGCTGAGTAAAACCGAGGCTTTAGCCTGAAGAAGATTCTTATTTTTAGTGTGAGTGGTGTATTCTAATACAATATTTCCTGAAGCAGGTCTTGCAGCCGGTTTTTTGAGCCTGATCCCGCGCATGATCTCCTGTGAGGTACATAATTCAGTGATTTTTCCGCTTAAAATAGTCAAAACAGAGTCCTCTTCTTTATTTTTATGTTCAGGTTTGATTTCACAGGCTACCGGAAATGAATTCCGTAAAAAATAAAAAGATTCTGTCCACTTTATTTTTCTCCGGAACCAGTCTGTTTGGGGAAACAGAGCCTGAAACAGCAGTGTGCTCTGAAATTGCTGTAATAAAAACACTTCATTGCTGATGTTCCTTTCAAAAGAATCTATATAATTTCGAGCGACTTCACCTACATAAAACTCTTCAAGATCTTTACGCTGTCTGCTAAAAGTTTCCGTGATTTTTTTATGATCTGCCAATCCTTTTATCCTGCCTTGTTCATTAAGAATAAATTCAAGCGGCATAATACTTTTCATGCAGGCTATCGAAAGACCGCTTACCTTATCATCCGGTTCATTTCCTCCGGATTTAAAGTCTTTCTGACTATAGCTAAGGATATACAGACCTGTGTTTTTGTCTTTTCGGAGATTTATATCAATGGTATAACCGATGTTAACTGAAGATTCGAAAGACGTTTCAAAAGTCTCATTAATACTATAAGTCTGGGCCCAAAAGGAATCAGAGAACTGGCCGGGAAGACTGTTATTCCTTTCATTTTCCTTCTGCGATTCTGTTTTAAAATGAGTAGGGACAAAAATATTTTTAACGTCATTAAGGTTTTCAAACCAGACTTTATCCATTTTCGGGCAATGAGAATTATGAAACAGCTTAAGCTCCTCACTGGTCATACCCAGCCGGGAAGCGATGGAGGTAAGCGTGTCTCCATTTCGTACCTTATATTGTAAGAAATCAATTTCCATCCAATGTGAATTATCAGATAAAGCTATTAAAAAACTCTGTTGGAAATGAATTTTTAGGATTAAATTTTAAAAATTGTAGTAGAATTACGACATGAAACTGATGGTGTGAAGAAACCACCCCGAAAACCACCCCGTCAAAAATTCTTTGAATTTTCACCACCTCTCCGGAGGATGGGAATTGCACGTCTTCGGTTGGCTTGGTTGCCAGATTTGTGACTTCTGATGTTTTTTAATGCAAGCCTGATTTCTACGGAATGGCAAACTGATGGTAAGACAAGCATTCCAATTGTGTCATTCCGCAGGAATCTAAGCTGTTATAAAGTTTTTCAAAGCTAAAAACAGTTATTTGTGACTTTTGTGGTTTCATGATATACAATACAACCAAAAGTTATGATTAATTTTAAAGCTATAAAAAAGAAAATATGAAGAATAGATTCTTGCATGGAGTTTTCACAATATTGATCAGTTTAAGTTTTGTATATGCTCAGAAGTCCCGAGATCAGACGTCTGTTTTTTTCAATACCAAAGCGCAGGATACTGTAAAGATTGGGGAAACATTGATCGACAAGGATATTACGGGCAGCAAGAGTTTGAAAAATAGGATAAAACCTATTCAGGCAAATTTTAAAAGAATCAATTCCGTGACAAAATGGACTGCTGTCAAAAAGAAAGATATTGAAGGAGAATCTGCAGAAGGCGGGGAAGCCACATTTTATTACACAGATAAAGGTCTTCAAAAAGTAATTGCGAAAAATTATGGAGAAATCGGGCAGAAGCTGACAGAATATTATCTTCTTAACGGAGAGATTTCTTTTGTTTTCGAAAAAGAGTATAGGTATAACCGACCGCTTTTCTATGACACTAAAGCAATGAAAGAAAATAATGACACGGAAGCATTTGACCTGAAAAAATCAAAGATTACATTGACCAGAAATTATTTTGAAAACGGAAATATCATTATGATCACCAATACTACAGAACGTGGATTTAATATCAGTGCGGATTACCCCGCTGAGCAGGAGGAAAAGATCAAGGAAGATTTTAAAAGGCTTCTGAAGCTTGTAAAACAGAGCAGCGTTATGGTTGATCAGCCTTGATGATATTCAGTCTTTCTTCCACCTCATTGATTCTTTTAAGCCAATAGTTAATACCTTCCTGATTGGTCACTGTTTCTTTGAAAGCATTACGGTTGACGGCCCATAGATGTGAGCTGTTTTTCTGATAGTCCAGTTCACGTTCTTTTTTATTTTCAGGCTCTATGCGGTATCTCCAGAATACCAGAGATTTCATGTATTCTGAACGAACTTTTTCCAGATAATCAATAATAGCCTTCCGGTCCTGGGGAATATATCCGGGACCAGAGCATCCACATGAATGAAAAGTGATTCCAACTGTATACAAATCCCGGATATGAGCCCATTGCTTATCATCATTTTTGGGCGGGGATTTAAAGTCAAGTCCCATATTGGCCATCAGATTCCCACATTCAGGACATTTGGCTTCCACAGAGGTCTGAGCATCCCGGTCCACATCTTTCAGGTGGCGGCGTTTGAATGTTTTCTGGCAGTTGAAACAGGCATAATGACCTTTGTAAACCATCATGGCATATCGGCACATAGTGTTCTCTTATTCTTTGGTTATAAGTTATTTTGTATTTGTTTTTTCCTCTTCATTATAATTGATTCCCATAAAGCTGGCGGCGCTTCTCGGGTCGTAAACCGACCACACATCTCCCCAGGGAAATCTGAAGGTGCAGCTGGGATAAGGTTTTTTCTTTTTTTGGGTTGGCGGGCTGTCCAGGATTTTTGATAAAAAAGTGTTATTCCGGTGGAAAACCTTCATTTCTTTTTCTTCTGTCCATTCATTCCAGTCTTTGGCATCACTGTTTTCCCATGTATTCATATGGATGGTGTCCAGCTGATCTTTAAAAAAGCACAGACTGAAAGATACCTGATATCCCTGTATTTCTACAGGCTTAAAATAATACCAAAAATATCCGGTTTTTACATCCCACAGATCATGGTACTTTTCTTTATAAAAATCAGACTGTTTCAGCTGGTCAAGACTCATTCCTTTATAAAGTCTGGTAGTAAAGGTTTCCAGCTCTATAACTCCATTTTCACTGTTAATCAGCATGTCCAAAAAATTGAAGCAATAAATATACCCGTTTTTTCTTTACAGACAACGAATAATATTTACAGCTTCAATAGAAATAGAAATATCGGTGTGTGTTATTGTGTTATGGATTTGATATTATTAATGTTGATGGGATATCAGACAGCCATAGACTTTTTGTATCGATCAGGTTTTTCCAGCTTTTACTGCTGATGAGCATCAGGTCATGAGAATTCAGGAATTCTTTCTCAATCTTCTTCTCATTGTACAGCGTAATGTGGTTTGGAGCTACCTGTTCAATGCTTCTGATCAGTTCTTTTACTTCAATATTATTTCGGATCTGTCCTGCGGCATCCAGAATGATAATCTGAGAATTATTGTTATTAATCAGCCTTTTCGCATATTCAAGAAGGTAAAAATCACTCAGATTGAAGATCGGAACAAATACTTTGTCGGCTGCTTTAAAATCTTTTTCCACCAAAATTCCTACAGGAATATTGGTTTTGTCGAGAATCTGAAGGGTAAAATCGTCAAAAGGAGAATTGTTGAATATATTTCCTTTGCCTTTTACCGTGTTCAATAGTTTTTCGGGATTAATAATCTTGGTGGTAAAGCCTAATAACCTTCCCAATAAACTACCTTCATACATAGATTTTCCAAGCATGATCAGCAGAAGATCATAATGTCCTTTGTTGGTAATGCTGGTCAAATCACTTTCGATATCAGTAGACGCTTTGAAGAGGGTAGTGACTTCCAGATTCAGATCGTGAGAGGTTTCAATGACATTCTGAAACTGTGACTCCTCATACTCGTTGATGTCATAGGCATGCATTTCATCTACCGGAGCAATATTCATCGCAGTGATGCTTTTATTGCCGTTCATTTTATGGGTGAAATTGTGTGCAAGTTTCAACAAAGTACTTCCGGATTCCGGTTTATCAAATGAGAGAAGAACGCGGTATTTGGAATCATTATCCTGAATGGATTCGTCCTGGTTTTTTTTAGATTTAAAAATAAAATTAATAAAATCCAGTGCAGGCCCAGTCATGAAAGTGGTGAAGAGAGCCATGATTACAAGCATTGCAAAAATTTCAGGGCTTAAAACGCCAAGATCATATCCAATGTTGAGTACAATAAGCTCCATAAGACCTCTTGTGTTCATCAGAGCTCCTATCGTTAAGCTTTCTTTCCAGTTAATACCTACAAATCTTGCGGTCAGGGCACTTCCGGCAAACTTTCCGAGAACTGCGGTCAGAATAATAAATCCTGCGGTCATCCACAGATGGCTGTCGTTAAGCAGGCCGATCTGGGTACGAAGTCCTGTAAATACAAAGAATAATGGCAGCAGAAGTACTAATGCCACATCCTCTACCTTATCAATAAAAAGGGTACGAAACTTTGTATTTTCCGGCATAATAGCTCCCGCCATAAAAGCTCCGAATAAGGCGTGAATACCAATGACCTCAGTAGCGTATGCAGACAGGATCAGGGTCAGGAAAAAGATAGCCACCATGGGTTTGCTGATCGTATTTTTTCCGGCCTGAAGGTCTCCGACTCTTTTCAGGAAGGGTCTTACAATTTTAATCATTAAAAATACATAAGCAACAGCCATGATAATCACATAGATAGAGCTTGCAAAAGAACCTGCTTTTACAATAGCAATTACGGCAGCAAGAATACACCATGCGGTAATATCATCGGCAGCAGCACAGGTAATCACAATCGTTCCCAGTTTGGTTTTCTGGAGGTTTCTTTCCTGTACGATTCTCGCCAGTACCGGAAATGCTGTGATACTCATCGAAATGGCTATAAATAAAGCAAAAGAGGTAAACTGGATACCATCCGGAGCAAATTCCTGATACACAAAATAAGAAAGGCCTATTCCCAGAGCAAAAGGAATAATAATACTTGCATGGCTGATGACAACCGCATCATGAGCTTTTTTCCTTAATACACTCAGATCCAGCTCCATTCCAACAATATACATGAACAGGATAAGACCTATCTGGCTCAGAAACTGAAGGTTGCCTAATGATTCTTTTGGGAAAAGAAAGGCGGAAAACTCAGGGAAGTACATTCCCACAAGTGAAGGACCGAGTACAATCCCTGCAATCATTTCTCCGATAACCGTAGGCTGTTTTATTTTCATACAAATCCATCCGAAAAGCCTTGCTGTCATAATAATAGTGACAATTTGCGCCAATAATAGCGCAAGCGGATGGTGAAGATTGGTTTTGAATGATTCCAGGAAATTATCCCAGGTAGAGCCGCTGCTGGTATTGGCAACGATATTTTCTTTTACTTCCAGCGTCTGCCCTTCAATGATGAAATAATACATCAGAGCGGAAAAGACTGCGATGGTAGTAATGTAGAAAATTAAATTTTTGTATTTCCCCAAATTCATGATTCCAATATTTTATGCAAAGTTGAAAAGAATATAGTTATGTTAAATACTCTTTTTTTTAAAATGTAATGAATGTTCTAAAAAATGTAATAAAATCTATTTGAACGAATAACCCATTCCAAATCCTATTTTCCAGTTCCCATTCAGATCTGCTGTCTTAGCGTTATAGTAGGCAGGAATCTGGAAGGCTATTTTTTTATAGACCACAGTAAGACCTGCTCCCAGCGTAGGCATAATAGGACTGTTTTTGGTTCCGGAAGAATGGTCTTCTTTAATTCTCAGTGAAGGAAGCATTCCAACAATGAATTTTACGCTTTTATGGGTAAGATTTACATTTGGACCTGTAAAGTTGAGATAAGCACCATGATCTACATATCCGCCTATTGCTATTCCGTCAAAAAAAGAGACCTTCAGTTTTGAAGAGGCTTCCTGGGAAAAACACAAGCCGGATAGGAGAAGTCCTGCAGCATAGAAGCAATTTTTCATTATAAAATCAATTAATTCTATGCAAAATTAACAGGATTCAATACTGAAAAAGGGGAGTTGTAATGAAGGACTTATATTCTGTAATGAAACCGGAAAGATTTGAAAAGATCTATTTTCCGAAGAGCTCCATCAATGAATTTTTATAAGCATCTCCGATCTGAAGTTTCAGAAAAGAGTGATCTTCCGCAGGAATGGTGGTAATAATTTCGTTGGTTGAAAATACCTTAATGGAAGACAATGCGATAATTTCTTTTTTGTTAACCTGAGCAAAATCTTTTGATGGCAGCATTTCCAGAAGGTTTTTGAAATTCAGGTTTTTTAAAACGATGGTTGTTCCGTCAATAAGCATAATATCTTTATCCCTGCTGTCGATTTCAGAGGTTTTGATGTAGGAAATCTGTTCTGTGAATATAACGGTTTTTCCAATATTGGTATTCCACTCGATAAAAGTTTTTTTAGGAGCATTTTCTACCAGTTCTTTAGCTTTTTCGAAAGCTTGAACCAGTCTTTCTTTTTTGATGGGTTTTCTTACATAATCCACCACATTCAAATCGAAAGCTTCAGCAGCATATTCTTTGTAAGCTGTTGTAAAGATGATTTTTTTAGAACCTGAAATAATCTCAGCCACCTGAAGACCTGTCATTCCGGGCATTTCAATATCCAGAATGCACAGATTACAGTCGAGGCTTTCTATTTCATTCAGAAAAATTTTAGGATCATTGAATGCTTTTACTACCTCTACATTCTCAATCTGCTCGCATAGAAGTTTTAAATAGCTGATGGCCAGTAATTCATCATCCAGAATAACGCATTTTATCATAGAATTCTCCTAAATTGATTTTTAATTCTGCCGTAAAGATTCCGTTTTTTGAGCTTCTTTCCAGCTGATAATAAGTACTGTAGATCATTTTAAGCCTCTGATCAAAAGACTGGCTTCCAAAACCGCTTTTTTCCTTTTCCAGAATATTTTTCAGAGAAGCTTTATTACTGACTTTCATAGTGAAAATACTGTCCTCAAGCTCCATATAAATGGAAATAAAAGAATCCTGAGCCAGAAAATCCGTATGTTTGAAAGCATTTTCTATAAGGTCCACCGAGATCAGCGGAGCAAATACCTTTTCTTCATACAAAGCATCAGATTTATTGATCCTGGATTTAATTCTGAAGTCAAAAAGTGGATTGATCTTGATTTTATTAATTTCAATAAGGCTTAAAGCAAAATTAAGCTCTTCTTTCGGGCTTACATACTTATTGTTGCTTTCGTATAAAATATAATCCAGCACATTGGCCAGCTTATCCAGTGACATATACGTCTGATAGGCATGAGACTGCACCGAATTCAGAATATTTTTAAACAAATGCGGATTCAGCTTTGTGCCGATATGTTCCAGACGGACTTCATTCAGGTGCTGCTCAATAAGTTTGTTGGTTTCCGATAATTTGGTATTTCTCTGTTTCAGCTTCTGATTCTGGCTGAAGAGATAAATACTGATAGTCAGAAACAGGAAAATGGCAAAAACTCCGATGAATATCAGATAATCATGAATCATGTAGTAATTGCCGTCCATAGCTTGTACTTGAAACTATTTCAGTTTTTTAAGACTGTTTACCGTCACCGTTTCTTCACATTTTTCAAAAGTGATCTCGTAAGACGGATTTTTTTCAGGATAGGTTAAAAGATAGTCCGGACATGGTTTCTTTTGTGCATGGCTGCGGTCAAAATCTACCTTTCCGTTGGTAATGATGCTGTCTTTTATAAATTTCTCATCAATCTTGTAGGCCGCCATTGCATTTTTAGCTTCTTCAGAATATTTGAATTCTTTGGAAAGACTTTCAGCAATCACACGGCTGTTCGGTAAATATCCGCTGCAGCTTGCTCCTTTTTTGTTTAAAATAAAAAATACGATCAAAAGCCCCGGAACGAAGCCTATTGCATAAAATTTCAGTTTCTTCATTAGAAAATTAAAAGATTGATATCGTGGTACGTAAGTCCGAAACGATCGCAGATGATCTTCTTGGTATGTCTTCCTTTGTACATATATAAGCTCTGCTTCATTTCATTTTTGCGGATCAGCATGTTTTCAAAGCCGCCCTCTTCGTCATAATTTAAAATATAGGAAAGGAAGAAATTCGAGATGGCCTTGGTGGTGGTTCTCGGCATTCTTGAGGTAAGATTCGGAAGTCCGCAGTGGATGACACCGTGTTTGATGACATAAGGATCTTCCATGGTGGTAAGCTCTGAAGTTTCGATCACTTTACCGTTGTCTATGGTAATATCGATGATGACACTGCCTTTTTTCATTTTCATCACCATATCTTCAGTAACGATAGGGGTCATGTTCAATCTTGGAAGTGCTCCGATTACTACATCGGCACGTCTTAAACTTTTGCTGAGCTCTTTAGGATCAATAATAGAAGTCGGTACGCGGCTGTCAACAATCGTGTGAAGCCTTCTAAGCTTGGATAAAGAATTATCGAAAACTTTTACACTTGCTCCTAAACCAATGGCTGCTTTTGTAGCAAACTCACCTACAATTCCGGCTCCAAGGATAACAACTTCTGCGGGTCTTACTCCTGTAATTCCTCCCAGCATTAACCCGTTTGATAAGGCTAATAATTCGGAGGCATATAAGATTGAAACGGTTCCTGCAATTTCCCCGACTAATCTTACCAAAGCCAGCTGCTTGTATTCATCAACGATAAATTCAAAAGCGATGGCGTTTATTTTTTTCTCTGCAAGCTTTAAGAAATACTCCTTGTCTCTAAGATTAATTTGAAGTGCCGAAACCAGATACGTATTAGGCTTCATGTACTCAATTTCATCTTCTGTAGGAGGGTTCACCTTCAGGATAAGATCCTGCCCGAAAGCTTCTTTTGGATCATTGGTGATCTTCGCTCCAGATTCGGAATACTGTAAATCTGTAAAAAATGAACCTTGTCCGGCCCCTGATTCAATAATGATCTCATGGCCGTGCTCTACCAACACCTGTACGGCGTCAGGAGTAATACAGGTTCTCCTTTCGTTGAGACAGGTTTCTTTAGGAATTCCAATACTGAACTGTTTCCCTTTCTTTATAACCTCCAATTTTTCCTCTTTCGGCATTAATTCTTCTTCTGTGAAAGGAGTAAAAATATTTGTACTCATCCTTAAATTAAATTATGTCTTACAGATTGTTTTTTTACACTCAATTAATGAGCAAAGATACATAATATTTAATCGAATGAAATCTCTCTGTTTTCACCCGTATTCACAATACTCATTGTGTGGTACTTAAGACCATAAAGCTCCTCTTCATACACTTCCGGCCACTCGATGATGCATAAAAAAGAGTTGTCAAGATATTCTTCAATTCCGATATCATAGACTTCTTCAATGTTTTTTAAGCGGTAAAGATCAAAATGATATACTTTTCCTTTTTCGGTATTGTATTCATTCACAATAGAATACGTGGGAGAGTTTACTTCATCTTTGCTGCCCATATTTTTAAGCAGAAATTGTGTGAAAGTAGTTTTCCCTGCTCCCAGATTTCCCTTTAATAAAAGAATATTATGTTGTAATTGAGGAATGATGGTGTCAACAACTTCCTGCCAGTCTTCGATTGTATGGATAGTGAACTGCATATACTAATTTGTTTTGCAAAAATAATGATTTATGAGTTTTTATGAGTGGAAGAAGTCAGAAATTATAAATTGCAGGTTGGAAGCTGGAAGTTAGAAGCTGGAAGTTGAAAAAAGCAACTTTTACATTCCCATTCTTAAATCTCAAACTTTCGAACCAGCATCCCGAAACCCGCACCGAAATTCTCAGCCTCTTCCAACTTCCCTATAAATTACTTAATTTTACAGCATGATTTCCAAACAGACCATTGATAAAATATTCTCCACGATCCGCGTTGAAGAGATTGTGGGCGAATATGTGCAGTTGAAAAGAGCAGGGTCTAACTACAAAGGGCTCAGTCCTTTTCATGATGAAAAAACACCCAGTTTTGTAGTTTCTGCCAGTAAGCAGATCTGGAAGGATTTCTCTACAGGAAAAGGAGGAACAGCCATTTCTTTCCTGATGGAAATTGAGAACTTTACGTATCCTGAAGCACTCCGCCATGCTGCAAAAAAATACGGAATTGAAATTGAAGAAGACCAGCGGGAAATTTCTGAAGAAGCAAAAAATGCCCAGACAGAAAAAGATCTGCTGTATAAAATCCATGAGGTTGCCAATACTTATTTTCAGGAGATCCTTTGGGATGATCAGGAGGGCAGAAGCATAGGACTTTCTTATTTCAAAGAAAGGGAGTTGAGGGATGATATCATTAAGAAATTCCAGCTGGGATATTCTCCGGAGAAAAAGAATGCTTTCACGGCTTATGCACTTGAAAAAGGTTATAATAAAGAAATTCTTGAGAAATCCGGACTTTCTATTTTTCCTGAAAATACTCCTGCAGGCGTAGACCGTTTTAGAGAAAGGGTTATTTTCCCTATTCACAGTTTTTCTGGCAGGGTTTTAGGCTTTGGAGCAAGGATTCTGAAGAATAATGTCAAAACTGCAAAATATCTCAATTCCCCGGAAACGGAGATCTACCATAAATCCAATGTTCTTTATGGATTAAACCAGAGCAAGCAGGCGATTTCAAGAAAGAATGCCTGTCTTTTGGTGGAAGGGTATATGGACGTGATTTCCCTTCATATGTCCGGAATTGAAAATGTAGTGGCAAGTTCCGGAACGTCTTTGACGACAGAACAAATCAAACTTATTAAGAGGCTTACGGAAAACGTAACGATTCTTTTTGACGGTGATAATGCCGGTATCAAAGCCAGTTTCCGAAGTATTGATATGTTGCTGACTGAGGGAATGAATATCCGTGTCTTGCTTTTCCCTGATGGAGATGACCCGGATTCCTTTGCCAGAAAACATCCGCAGGAATACGTTGAAAAGTACATCGAAAATGAAGCGATGGATTTCATCGATTTCAAGGCGGAAATTCTCCTGAGAGATATCGGAAATGATCCGATTAAAAAGGCTGAAGCAATCAGAGATATTGTAAAATCTGTCTCTTTCGTACAAAATGCCCTGAAAAGAGAGGTTTATCTGAAAGAGGTTTCCAATAAATTCGGGCTTTCCGAACAGAGTCTTTTCAATGAGCTGGATGTTCAGAAGCAGATCACCCAGAATCAGACGCATCATGTTCAGCAGCAGCAGAAGGAAAAAGCAGCAGCTCCGAAAATGGAGATTGTTCCTTTGGATAAGGAAAAAGAAGATCCTTTTCTGTATGATGTATTATTCATGGAGAATAAACTGGTAGATCATATGCTGATGTTCGGAGATATTGTTCTCAAAAGGAAGAATGAAAATAATGAGGAATATCAGATTACCGTTATTGAAGAAATTCTTCATCATTTTGAAGAAGAGCAGTATACATTTTTAGTCAAAGAAAATGAGATTATTATCAATCAGGTGAGAGAAGGAATTCAAAAGGATGAACTCAGAAGTGGAAACTTTTTTGTATCTTTTATGGACGAAGAGATTACCACAAAGGTTGTAGATGCTTTAATCCCGCTGGATGAACTTGAAAACTGGGCTTCAAGAAATATTTATCCTCCCAACTATGGTGATAAAGTGGCAGATCAGATCCAGGGAGATGTTCTGTTACATAAGTACCGGTATATTGATTATCTGATCAAGGAAACAGCCAAAGAGCTTGATCAGTACAGCAATACGGATGAGGTAAAATATTATGAGCTGATCAAAAAAATCACGCTTTTAAAGCAGGCTTCCATACGGTTGAGCAATATCATAGAATATTCACCGATCAAAGGGATTTATGTAGATAGGAAGAGATAAACAAGAGTCAGATTTTTGGATATTCTGTGACAAAAAGTCCTATAAAATTTTAGGAATAAATATTGTAATTTAAACTTCGAGAATATTTAAAAAATAATACATAATAGAAATATGGACATTAAAAAGGAATTCAGAGACTTCTCTGTAAAACATTTAGGAAACAACGGTTTGGTTACCGATCAGTATATGGGAATGTATGGCCCAACGAATCTTACTCCGTACATCATGGAAGAAAGAAGATTGAACGTTGCTCAGATGGACGTTTTCTCCCGTCTGATGATGGACAGAATTATCTTCCTGGGAACAGGTATTGATGATCAGGTAGCAAACATCGTTACGGCTCAGCTTTTATTCCTGGAAAGTGCTGACCCTTCAAAAGATATTCAGATCTACATCAACTCTCCTGGTGGTAGTGTATATGCGGGTCTGGGTATTTATGACACCATGCAGATCATCAAGCCGGATGTAGCGACAATCTGTACAGGTATGGCTGCTTCAATGGGAGCTGTATTACTGGTTGCCGGAGAAAAAGGAAAACGTTCTGCGCTTAAGCATTCAAGAGTAATGATCCACCAGCCTTCAGGAGGTGCTCAGGGAGTTGCTTCTGATATGGAGATCAACTTAAGAGAAATGTTGAAACTGAAGCAGGAGCTTTATGAAATCATCGGTCATCACTCAGGACAAACGTATGAGTGGGTAGAAAAATCTTCTGACAGAGATTACTGGATGACTTCTGAAGAAGCTAAAGGTTACGGAATGGTAGATGAGGTTTTACAAAGATCTACTGAGAAAAAATAATTGATGATATAATCATGAGAACCGCACCCAATCTGGTGCGGTTTTTTTGTTGGATGATATTTTAAATTTCACTATTTAGATTCTGCAGAATGACACAATTGGAATGGAGGTTTATCCATACAGCTTATCATTCCGAAGAAATCCGGCCGCAATAATCCCGAAAAAAATACTTCACAAGAAATCTACAATGCTGGCCAAATTCCAACTGAAGACGTAAAAATTCCCATCCTCCGGAGGGGTGGCAAAAATTCAAAGAATTTTTGACGGGGTGGTTGTAAATAGCACATTCATCAGTATTGTTAAAAAACAATTATCATTATATTTAAGATCAGTTTACAATCGATTTATACTTTCGCAGCCATAAAAGTGAATATGAAAAAATTACTATGGTCTGCAGTCGTGCTGGCAGTATGGGCTTCATGTAAAAGTGATGATGATACAGCCATAATTAATCAGGATATTAATTATTCCAAACTGCCTCAGGAGTTTCCCTTTACAAAACTGGCTACTATAAACGGAGTGGATGTTATCAACGGAGGTTTTGGTTCCGGTGCTGCCGCTCATCCAACAAGAAAAGGGGAGTTCTATGTCATTACAGACAGAGGTCCCAATACGGACTTCCAGAATGGAAAAAAGTTTCTTGCTCCTAATTTCACTCCAACTATTATGCATTTTAAAATCAATGCCGACGGAAATGTAGAGGTCATCAAATATATTAAACTTAAAAATCCTTCCGGGCAGCCTGTTACAGGTCTTCCAAACCCTTCAGGAATGGGAAGTACAGGTGAGATCGCGTATGATGCTTCCGGAAATGTCTTAGGTACTGATCAGTATGGTCTTGACAGCGAAAGTATTGTTGCTGCCGCTGACGGTACATTCTGGGTTTCCGATGAATACGGACCGCATATCGTCCATTACAGTGCAGATGGAATGGAGATGGAAAGAATAAGCCCTATCGGAGTAAATACAGGACCAAGAAAGTTACCTGCTGTTTTAGCGAAAAGAAGAGCCAACAGAGGAATGGAGGGGCTTTGTATGAGCCCGGACGGAAGAACGCTGATAGGAACCATGCAGTCGATGATGTATGTTCCCAGTAAGGCATTGGCTACCAATAAAACTTTAACGAGAATTGTCACATTTGATACTGTTACAGGGCAGACTAAACAGTTTCTATATAAGCAGGATGGAGGTGCTACTGATTCGGTTTGTGATATTACAGCAATAAGTAACAGTGAATTCCTGGTGATTGAAAGAGATGGAAATTTCGGTTCCCAGGGCGGAATCAAAAAAGTATACAGAATCAATCTGAGCAATGCAACAGATGTAAACGGAGCCGATATCAGCGCTGTTGACGGAATGAAAATCAATGGAAAAGCTTTAGAACAATGTTCATGGGACGAAATTACCAATGCCGGGATAAAAGCTGTTACAAAAACATTAGCCGTAGATCTGGTAGCAAAACTGGGTTATGAACATGATAAATTCGAGGGAATTGTTTATCTGGGAAATAATAAACTGGCTGTTTTCAATGATGATGACTTTGGAGTGGTAGATGATGGAAACGGAAATCCAAAAGCCAAAATTTTACCTAAAACGGGTAAAGTAGACAAGGGAACAATGTATGTAGTCGATATTCAATAATTAGATTTTTTTAACGGAAAACGGCGGAATCGAAGATTCCGCCGTTTTTATTTTTATCTAAATGAAATTTTAGTTAAAAGCTTCAATGATTTTAGAGAAGTCTTCCAGTTTCAAAGCCGCTCCTCCGATAAGACCTCCGTCAATATCCGGCTGAGAGAAGATTTCTTTTGCATTGTCTGGTTTTACAGAACCTCCGTAAAGAATAGAAACTTCGTCAGCAACTTCCTGTCCGTATTTTGAAGCAATAATATTTCTGATGTGAGCATGGATTTCCTGAGCCTGCTCCGGACTTGCTGTTTCTCCTGTTCCGATAGCCCAAACCGGTTCGTAAGCAATCACCACTTTTTTGATTTCTTCAGCAGAAAGCGTGAAAAGAGCTACTTCAGTCTGGTTTTTTACGACTTCAAGGTGTTGCCCTGCTTTTCTCTGTTCAAGTGTTTCTCCATTACAGTAAACAGGAATAAGACCTTTATCAAGAGCCAGTTTGATCTTTCTGTTACAGTGAGAATCTGTTTCTCCGTGATATTGCCTTCTTTCAGAATGCCCGATTAATGAACCGGTAGCATCGATAGATTCCAGCATATCTGCAGAAATTTCACCAGTATAAGCGCCGCTTTCATGCTCGCTCATATCCTGAGAAAATACACCGATCTCATCCTTTTCAAAAATATCTTTCGCCATCATCAAATACAATGCTGGCGGAGCAATCCAAACTTCACAGTTGGTAGCGTTATTGTTTTTATAGCTTAGTAACTGAATCATTAATTGTTGTGCATCAATTACATTTTTGTTCATTTTCCAGTTTCCTGCAACTATTTTTCTTCTCATAAGATTTAGATATAGATTTATTTTATTTTTTCGTAATGGTTTATAATCCCCAAAGGTTTTTCAGTAGAACATAGAAGGTGTGCTCTTCCTCAGTTACTTTATTGTCTGCTTTGATCAAAGATTTTGCAAACTGAACAAATTTCACACGTTCATCCTCTGTAGAATCATCATGGAAACATCTTGCATGGAACTCAAAATGATCTTTCCATTCCTCAGGCTGTAAAAGGGCCAATGTATCCAATTCATTGTCAAGGTTCATTCTGAAAGGAAATTCATCCGCCAGGTATTGCTGTACCAGCATTCCTTCCTCAGGGGCAAACTCTCCGTCCACAGAAGAAAGAATCATTAATAAATGATAGCCGGCGATTGATTTATTTGATTTTTGCATGAGCTTTTATATGTTTAAGTTTAGTGTTTAAATTTGATAATTGATAATTGATAATTGATAATTGATAATTGATAATTGATAATTGATAATTGATAATTGATCAACGATTGGCTCTCGTCAAAAAGATCATTTATCGTTCATCATTCATCATTTATAATTAATTAACGTAGTCCTTTGCAGGTTGTTTATCTACAATTTTTCCATTCTCAAGAATCAGTACAAACGGGTTGCTTCTTGCTATTGTTTTAATGGCAGTTCCGTCCATTAGTACATTTTTGATGGTTTTAAAAGTATTCGGTTCTGTTGAAACTCCGTAGATAAGAGCACCTTTCTGTGCATTTATTTTTGCCTCCACTTTCTGAAGCAGGTCAGCAGGGATTTCTTTTGGATGATAGGAGAACACCAGAACAGCTTTTGGAGCGTTGATGATCTCATTGGTAACTTCCATTCCTGTAGGATCTTCAATCTTAAATTTTACAATTTCAGATTTGTAACCTTCCTTGATCAATACAGATTCATTTTTTCCATCTTCAATTTTCCACGGAGAACCTTCTGCCCAATATTCTGTTTTTTTGATATAATCATCCTGATTTACCTTTACTACCTGTCCTGTTTTTTCGTTTTTCAGGGAGTAAAATGTCTTATATTCAGAAGGGTTTTTGTCAATTTTAGCTTTTTCACCTTTAATATCTGTCCCGATTTTATAATCACGGAAATCAATGATCGGTTCATGCATGATTCCCTGTGCCATAACATAAATCATTCCTAAAGAAAAGACTGTTAAAAGGATATATTGGAACGTATGGGAAGACTCTTTTGAAGTAACTCCATACTCATCTTTTTTACGGAATTCTTTTCTGTACAGAATGAATAATAGAATCAATCCTATCAAAAGGATAACATCTTTAAGGAAGCTCTGCCATGGAGTAAATTTGATGGCATCTCCAAAGCATCCACAATCTGTTACCACATTGAAATAAGCCGAATAAAATGTCAGAAATCCAAAGAAAATACAAAGTGCAATTAATACGGATAAGGTAAATTTAAGCTTTAATTTAAGCAGCAGCATAAATCCTAAGAAAAGCTCCAGTACCACCACAATAATAGAAAACAGCAGGGCAAACTTTTCAAAAAACGGCATATTGAAAACAGCAGGAGAGAAATATTCTTCCATTTTGAAAGAAAAACCTACCAGATCCACGGCTTTCACAAAGCCTGAAAGGATAAAAATGACAGCAATAATAAAGCGTAATAAACCTTTGAGCATATTAAATATTTTTGGGTTCGAATTGATTTTCTTTTTCCGAGAACTTGATCAGACAGAAGACGGCATAATTCAGCATGTCGAAATAGTTGGCATCAAGCCCTTCCGAAACGATCGTTTGTCCCTGGTTATCCTCAATCTGTTTGGTTCTCAATACTTTTTGATAAATAAGATCCGTAATCGAAGAAATCCTCATATCTCTCCATGCTTCACCATAATCATGGTTTTTTCTTTCCATTAAAGCTTTCGCTTCACCGGAATATTTGTCATACAGACCTAAAATTTCTTCCTTATTTTCATTAAAATCATTGGAAAGGCCCTTTTCCAGCTGGATAAGTCCAATGATAGAATAGTTCACAATGGCGATAAATTCATCTTCTTCACTCTCATCCACCATTTTTTTATCAGTCATTTGCAGCGTACGGATCCTGTTCACTTTGATATAAATCTGATCTGTAATGGAACTTGGCCGTAAAACCCTCCATGCCGCACCATAATCCTGCAATTTTTTGCCGAAAAGATCACGGCACTGACTGATAACTTTCTCGAACTGTACTGATGTTTTTAACATAAATCTTCTTAATCTTCCAAATATACGAATTCGGTTTTAGATTTTTCAATTTGATAAGCTGAGTTTGTGAGTCGGAGCGTCGGAGAGTTTGAGGGTGAGAGTGTTTGAGCATGGTATGTGAAACGTCCACTTCTAACTTCTAGCTTCTAATTTCTCATTTAAAACTCATAAATCACTAATTTTGCATTACAAAAATCATTCATCAATTATCATTCATCATTTATAATCTACCCTCATCAATAATAATCTCATGCTCTCCAACCCTAAAACTCTCCCACACTCAAACCCTCCAACTCATTCAATCAACTGCAACGGTAGACTGGTACAACTGGACACTCCAAAAATCATGGGAATTCTCAACCTGACTCCGGATTCTTTCTCTGACGGCGGAAAATTCAATAACGAAAAAGCAGCTCTGGAGCATGCCGAAAAACTGTTGAAAGATGGAGCAGAAATACTGGATATTGGCCCTCAGTCTACACGTCCCAATGCCGAATTTTTAAGTGCTGCCGAAGAAAAAAACAGAATTGGAAATCTGATTTCTCTGATCAAAAAAGAATTTCCGGAAGCCCTGATTTCCCTGGATACTTTTTATGCAGAAACAGTGAAATTTGGATTTAATGAAGGAATTGATCTGATTAATGATATTTCTGGAGGTCAGTATGATACAGAAATGTTTGATACAGCTGCTGAAACGAGGTTGCCTTACATTCTGATGCATGTAAATCCTTCTTATGAAACCATGCATGATAAAATAAAATTTGAAGATATTACGCTGGAAGTGAACCAGTATTTTGCTAAAAAAACAAAAGAACTTTTAGAAAAAGGAGTGAATGATATCATTCTTGATCCCGGTTTTGGTTTCGGGAAAACAGTGGAAGACCAGATGAAAATGATCCATGAAGTTGAATATCTCGGATTCGGAAAATTTCCTTTGCTGATAGGGATTTCCAGAAAGTCATTTATCTACAGGCCTTTGGGAAAATCACCGCTGGATATTAATGAGGAAACACAGAAACTGCACATGAAAGTATTGGAACAGGGAGCAAAAATTTTGAGGGTTCACGATGTGGCTGAAGCAAAGGAAACACTGAACCATTTTTTACGAAAAAAATAAAAAGTGCAAAAAAAACTTGTGAGTAATTAAAAAGTTTATACATTTGCAATATGAATTTTACGAATCAGAAAAATATTATTGTCATTTCTATTATTGCTGTTGTCATTAACAACAGTAAGGAAACGGCATTTTAAATAGATTTTAATTTAAATTATATATAAAACCGTTTCAACTATGAAACGGTTTTTTTGTTTTTAATTTTTTATAGTATAAAAGTATGTACCATTTATTAACAGTAATTATTATCGTCATTATTATTCCCTTACGGCTGTGAGAAGGAAGGTGTATGACTGTACATATATTGAGCCCTCTCACAGCGTGAGAGGGCTTTTTTTATTTCCATTTGTTAATTTTTTAAACTTCTATAACATGTATTACAACGACGACACGACCATCTACTTTGACGGAAAATTTATGAAAGCGAAAGATGCGGGAACTGATCTTTACAGCCAATCACTTCACTATGGTTACTCTGTTTTTGAAGGCATTAAATCCTACAGCACAGATCATGGAACTCAAATTTTCAAAGCAAAAGAACACTACGAAAGACTGAAAAGATCAGCAGAACTCATGCATATTCCTTTTGATTATTCCGTAAATCAGCTTACAGAACTTACCTATGAACTTCTGGATCGTAATGGGTTTACAGATGCTTATATCCGTCCGTTGGTTACGTGTTCGCCCAATATGTCACTTTCAAAAGGACAAAAATCTTATCTGTCTCTTCTTGCATGGGAATGGAACAACGGCTATCTGGCGGATAAAATGAAAATTATGACTTCCCCTTTTCAACGCCCTAATCCTAAGGCATTCAAGGTGGAAGCCAAAGTAGGAGGGCATTATGTAAACTCCATATTAGCCTGTCAGGATGCCAAAGATAAAGGCTATGATGAAGCGCTGGTTCTGGATGAAAACGGAAATGTTGCCGAGAGTTCAGGTGCCAATGTGTTCTACGAAAAAGACGGAGTTTTATATACTCCGGCCAAAGGAAGTATTCTTCCGGGCATTACAAGACAAACCGTTATGGAAATTTGTAATGAGCTAGCTATCCCTGTAAAGGAAACTTTTTTCAAACCTGAAGAAATGAGAGGTGCAGATGCAGGCTTTTTCTGTGGTACGGCAGCAGAAATTGTTGCCCTGGATTCACTTGATGATGTTCCATTTTCCAAAAATTGGGAAAATACGGCGAGCAGGAGAGTACAACAGGCATATTTGAAATTGGTAAGAGTTCTGTCATTGTAAATTTTAAGAGTATAAACATTTGATTATCAAATAAATAAATTCGTTTTTTAAACAATTGAATATTGTAGTTTTTGGAAAAAACGAAAATGAAAAGAATATTACAAAATGTAGTTTTGGATCAAAATTTAGTAAAGAACTCTATTTGAAGAAAGGGAAAAGAATAGAAAATGTAGGAAAAGTATGTTAAATAAATATTCAAAAACATTCACGCAAAATAGCGAACAACCCGCAGCCAAAGCCATGTTGTACGGGATAGGATTTACAGAAGAAGATATGCATAAGGCTCAGGTCGGAATTGCCAGTATGGGCTATGACGGGAACACTTGTAATATGCATTTGAATGATCTGGCTCAGGTCGTAAAAAAAGGAACATGGAATCATGGATTAGCCGGATTGATTTTTAACACCATCGGAGTAAGTGACGGAATGAGTAATGGAACAGATGGAATGCGCTATTCTCTGGTAAGCCGTGATGTAATTGCAGACAGCATCGAAGCCATCTGTGGAGCACAATATTACGACGGATTAATCGCATTGCCGGGATGCGACAAAAATATGCCGGGAACCATCATTGCGATGGGAAGGCTGAACAGACCATCCATCATGGTGTACGGAGGAACGATTGCTCCAGGTTGCTATAAAGGTGAACAGCTTAATATTGTTTCTGCTTTTGAAGCATTGGGGAAAAAGATTGCAGGAGAAATTACGGAAGAAGATTTTGATGGGGTTGTGAAAAATTCCTGCCCCGGAGCTGGTGCATGTGGTGGAATGTATACAGCCAATACAATGGCTTCCGCGATAGAGGCTTTAGGAATGAGTCTTCCGTATTCTTCTTCCAATCCAGCTTTAAGCAAAGAAAAACAGGAAGAATGTCTTGAAGCAGGAAAATACCTGAAAATATTATTGGAAAAAGATATTAAACCTTCGGATATCATGACCCGCAAAGCTTTTGAAAATGCGCTGCGCATGATTGTTATTCTTGGAGGAAGTACCAATGCCGTTCTGCATTTTATAGCTATGGCAAAAAGTGTGGGAGTACCACTTACTCAGGATGATTTCCAGAAGATGAGTGATAAAACTCCGGTGCTGGCAGATTTAAAGCCAAGCGGGAAATACCTGATGCAGGATCTGTATGAGCACGGAGGAATACCATCAGTAATGAAATACCTTTTAAATCAGGGATTATTACATGGGGATTGTTTAACGGTAACCGGAAAAACAGTTGCAGAGAATTTAGAAAATGTTCCCGATCTGGATTTTACGACTCAAAAAATTATTAAACCATTATCAGAACCTGTAAAAGAAACAGGGCACCTGAGAATATTATACGGAAATCTTGCTGAAAAAGGAAGTGTAGCAAAGATTACAGGTAAAGAAGGAGAACGTTTCGTAGGAAAAGCGCGTGTATTTGATGGCGAAAAAAATCTGATCAGAGGAATTCAGGATGGAACCGTCCGGCATGGCGATGTGATTGTCATCCGTCATGAAGGTCCGAAAGGTGCTCCCGGAATGCCTGAAATGCTGAAACCCACGAGCGCGCTGATCGGGGCAGGCCTGGGAAGCAGTGTAGCCTTGATTACAGATGGAAGATTCAGCGGAGGAACTCATGGTTTTGTAGTAGGACACATCACTCCCGAAGCGCACGAAGGAGGTTTGATAGCCTTTGTAAACGATAATGACCTGATTGAAATTGATGCTGTCAACAATACTATACAGCTCAAAGTTTCAGAAGAAGAAATAGAAAGAAGGAAAAAAGGATGGCAAAAACCAGCTCTTAAAGTACAGAAAGGATTGCTTTATAAATATGCTTTAACCGTATCATCAGCGGCAGAAGGCTGTGTAACAGACGAAATCACTCAATAAAAAATATGGAAAACCCGAATTTATCAACAGAAATACAACTGAGCGGAAGCCGGATCATTCTTGAAGCCTTTCTTCAGGAAGGAGTGAAAACCGTTTTCGGATATCCGGGAGGTGCTATTATCCCTATTTATGATGCCCTTTACGATTATAAAGAAAACCTGAAACATATCCTTGTACGTCACGAGCAGGCAGCAGTGCATGCGGCACAAGGTCTTGCAAGAGTCTCAGGAGAAGTTGGTGTTGTATTGGCTACCAGCGGCCCGGGAGCAACTAATCTCGTTACGGGACTGGCTGATGCTTTACTCGATAATACTCCCTTGGTATGTATTACGGGACAGGTTTTTGAACACCTTCTCGGAACTGATGCCTTTCAGGAAATAGACGTTATGAACATCACAAGCCCGGTTACCAAGTGGAATTATCAGGTGACGGATGCTCACGAGCTTCCCGAAGTATTGGCAAAAGCATTCTACATCGCAAAGTCCGGCCGCCCTGGTCCTGTTCTGATTGATGTTACCAAAAATGCCCAGCTGCAGTCTGTTGCTTATAAAGGCTATTCACCATGCCACACATTACGCAGCTATAAACCGGATCCCGATCCATGTATGGAAAATATCGGAAAAGCTGCAGCGTTGATCAATAATGCAGAAAAGCCATTTGTCATTGCTGGACAGGGGATTATGCTCGGAAAAGCTGAAAAGGAGTTCTTACAGTTTGCAGAAAAATCAGGAATTCCGGTAGCATGGACGGTTCTGGGAATGAGTGCTATTCCAACTCATCATCCACAAGCGGTAGGAATGGTAGGAATGCACGGAAACTATGGCCCGAATATATTAACCAACGAATGTGATGTTCTGATTGCTGTAGGAATGCGGTTCGATGACCGTGTGACCGGAAGATTGGATCAGTATGCAAAACATGCAAAGATTGTTCATCTGGATATTGATAACGCAGAGATCAATAAAAATGTAAAAGCAGATGTTCCTGTTCTTGGAAACTGCAAACATACGCTTCCTCTTCTTACAGAAAAGATCGTAAAAAGAGAACATCATCACTGGCATAAAAGATTTAAAAAATGTCATGAAATTGAAAGCATCAATCTTATTCATACGGAGCTCTACCCTGAAGAAGGTGAGATTACAATGGGAGAGGTTATCCGCCAGTTGAATGAGATAACAGCAGGTGAAGCAGTAATTGTGACAGATGTAGGACAGCATCAGATGGCGACATGCCGATACTCTCAGTTCAAACATTCCCGAACCAATGTCACAAGCGGTGGGCTGGGAACCATGGGATTCTGTCTTCCCGCTGCAATAGGAGCATCTTATGCAGAAACAAACCGTCCTGTTATTGCTGTGATGGGAGACGGAGGAGCTCAGATGAATATTCAGGAACTGGGAACCATAATGCAGTATCATCCCGAAGTTAAAATATTAATACTGAATAACTGCTATCTGGGAATGGTAAGGCAGTGGCAGGAATTGTTTCACGAAGAAAGATATTCCTCCGTAGATATCCAGAGCCCCGATTTCGTTCAGGTGGCAAAAGGATACAATATTCCCGGAAAAAAGGTATCCGAGAGAAAAGATCTGAAAGCAGGACTCCAAGAAATGCTTAACCATGAAGGATCTTTCCTCCTTGAAGTAATGACAGGAAAAGAACACAATGTATTTCCGATGATCCCTCAGGGAAAAAGTGTTTCGGAAATTGTATTAAACAATAAATAAAATTTAAAAATAAAAAAGATGAAAACAGATCATAAAGAATATACCATTACAGCGTATACAGAAGATTATTTAGGATTGATCAGCCGCATCAATGCTATTTTTTCGAGAAGAAGAATTTCTATGGTGACCTTTAATGTTGGTCCTTCAGAAATGGAAAAAGTAAAAAAGTTTGTTATTGTTATCAGAGAAACAGAAGATTCTGTTCAGAAGATCAGCAGACAAATGGAAAAGCAGGTAGACGTTCTGGAAGTACATTATCACAGAAATCCATACCTGACAGCAGTAGAATATGCAAGCTAAAAGCAAAAATTAAACATCACAATCAATAATAAATAAAATCAAAAAAAATGGCAAAATTGAATTTTGGAGGAGTAGAGGAGAACGTAGTAACAAGAGAAGAATTTCCGTTGGAAAAAGCTCAGGAAGCATTAAAAGATGAAGTTGTAGCAGTAATTGGATATGGAGTACAGGGGCCCGGGCAGGCTTTGAACCAGAAAGATAACGGAATTAATGTGATTGTAGGGCAGAGAAAAAACTCCAAATCTTGGGATAAAGCAATAGCAGACGGATTTGTACCGGGAGAAACATTATTTGAAATTGAAGAAGCATTGGAAAAAGGAACCATTATCTGCTATCTTCTGAGTGATGCTGCACAGATTGAATACTGGCCGAAAGTAAAACAGCATCTTACTCCAGGGAAAGCGTTGTATTTTTCTCATGGTTTCGGAATCACATTCAGCGAGCGTACTGGAATTGTTCCTCCAGCCGATGTAGATGTATTTCTGGTAGCTCCTAAAGGTTCAGGAACTTCATTGAGAAGAATGTTTCTGCAGGACAGAGGTTTAAACAGCAGTTTTGCCGTTTATCAGGATGCTACAGGAAAAGCCAGAGAAAGAGTAACAGCATTGGGAATTGCTATAGGAAGCGGATATCTTTTTGAAACCGACTTTAAAAAAGAAGTTTACAGTGATCTAGCCGGAGAACGTGGAACTTTGATGGGTGCTGTACAGGGAATATTTGCCGCTCAGTATGATGTATTGCGAAAAAATGGACACAGCCCTTCTGAAGCCTTTAATGAAACCGTAGAAGAATTGACTCAGTCATTGATGCCATTGGTAGCAGAAAATGGAATGGACTGGATGTATGCTAACTGCAGTACAACCGCTCAGAGAGGAGCTTTGGACTGGTGGAAACGTTTCAGAGATGCTACTTCACCTTTGTTTGAAGAGCTGTATGATAATGTAGCCAAAGGAAATGAAGCTCAACGTTCCATTGACAGCAACAGCAAACCGGATTACCGTGAAAAACTGGAAGCTGAACTTAGTGAGCTAAGAGAAAGCGAAATGTGGAAGGCCGGAAAAACAGTACGAAGCCTGAGACCAGAAAATAATTAGTAAATAAACGGATGATGAAAGAGGGAGTAAGTTCCTCCGTTTTAGAGAATGTCTATAAAGCGGAGGAACGATTAAAAAATGTAGTGGTAAAAACACCTTTGGCTGTCAATAACAATCTGTCAGCTATTTATGAGTCGAATATTTATTTTAAAAGAGAAGATCTTCAAAGGGTAAGATCCTATAAAATAAGAGGTGCCTATAACAAGATGGCCACCATGTCTGAGGAAGAACTTTCAAAAGGTGTTGTGTGTGCCAGTGCCGGAAATCATGCGCAGGGAGTTGCATTTGCATGCCAGACCATGAAGGTGAAAGGAACGATTTTCATGCCTTTGCCAACTCCCGGGCAAAAGCTTGAACAGGTGAAAATGTTCGGTGGAGAATACATTGATGTTATTTTATTTGGAGACACATTCGATGAATCTAAAGATGCTGCGATGAGGTTTTGTAAAGACCATAACAGCGTATTTATCCATCCTTTTGATGATCCGGCGATTATTGAAGGACAGGCAACAACAGCACTGGAGATTCTGGAACAGACAGAAGGTGTGGTTGATTATCTTTTTGTACCGATCGGCGGCGGCGGACTGGCAGCAGGAATCTGCACAGTATTTCAGCATTTGTCTCCGCAAACAAAGATTATCGGGGTAGAGCCCTCCGCAGCAGCAAGCATGAAAAAAGCCCTTGAAAAGGGAAAACCTGTTCTTCTTGAAAAGATCAGCCGTTTTGTAGACGGAGCAGCCGTACAGCAAGTGGGAGATATTACATTTGAACGCTGTAAAGATATCCTGTACGATATGGCAACAGTGGATGAAGGGCTTGTCTGCGAAACCATATTGTCTTTGTATAATAAAGATGCTATTGTTGTAGAACCGGCAGGGGCACTTTCAGTAGCAGTATTGGACAAATATAGAGAAGAGATAAAAGGTAAAAACGTAGTATGTATTATCAGCGGAAGCAATAATGACATTACCCGGATGGAAGAAATCAAGGAAAAAGCATTGCTTCATGCAGGACTAAAACATTATTTCCTTGTCAGATTTCCACAGCGTCCCGGAGCATTGAAAACCTTTGTAATGGATGTACTGGGACCTGATGATGACATCACTTATTTTGAATATACCCAGAAAAATTCAAAAGAAAAGGGAATCGCAGTAGTAGGAATTGCTTTAAAACAAAACAAAGATTTCACTCCTTTAATTGATAAAATGAAACAATATGATTTCTTTGTCAACTATCTGAACAATGATCCTTCACTGATGAATTTGCTTATTTAAAATTATATTCAATATTAAATTATTTCGTACACAAATCAGATTCTAAAAACACAATGATGAAAAAAGCTTCACAATTTTAGTGAAGCTTTTATGTTTCTGTCAATTTCAAACGACATAAGAAAGTGAAGCGTTAAGAAAATGAATTCTGTGAACGTTAAGAAAACTCTGGTGTCTGAGTGCGGGACAAAATATGATTCTCAATATAGATCGTTTCGCACGAGTTTAGAGTTTTTAGAGAACAGATTTCATTTTTAGCTGAAGTTTCTAAGTCTTGAATTTTTGATTCTTTTGTTTCAAGACAAAAGAATATTAATTTAAAACCATTAAGAAGGATTAAGTTTTTAAGAATAGTTAAGGAAATATCTTCGATATTGAGTAAACAAGCTTGATTCAAATGAATTTGAAACTTAACTTTCCTTATGTTTCTGGCAATTTCAAAGGACAGAAGAAAGTGAAGCGTTAAGAAAATGAATTCTGTGAACGTTAAAAAAACTCTGGTGTTTGAGTGCGGGACAACCTATGATTCTAAACATAGACTGTTTCCGCACGAGTTTAGAGTTTTTAGAGAACAGATTTTATTTTTAGCTGAAGTTTCTGAGTCTTGAATTTTTGATTCTTTTGTTTCAAGACAAAAGAAGTAGATTAAAAATAATTTTTCGAACCATTAAGAATAATAAAGTTTTTAAGAATAGTGAAGAAAACATCTTCGATATTTAGTAAGCAGGATGGCTTCAGTGATGAAAAAAAGCTTCACAATTTTTGTGAAGCTTTTATGTTTCTGGCAATATCAAATGACATAAGAAAGTGAAGCGTTAAGAAAATGAATTCTGTGAACGTTAAAAAAACTCTATTGTTTGAGTGCGGGACAAAATATGATTCTAAACATAGATCGTTTCCGCACGAGTTTAGAGTTTTTAGAGAACAGATTTCATTTTTAGCTGAAGTTTCTGAGTCTTGAATTTTTGATTCTTTTGTTTCAAGACAAAAGAAGTAGATTAAAAATAATTTTTCGAACCATTAAGAATAATAAAGTTTTTAAGAATAGTTAAGGATAATATCTTTCGATATTTATTAAGTAAGGTGCTTCATTCAAATTTATTTGAAACTTAACTTTCCTTATCATCTAAATTCCTCTTAATGGTTTAAAATCCTATTCAATATTAAATTATTTCGTACACAAATCAGATTCTAAAAACACAATGATGACAAAAGCTTCACAAACATTGTGAAGCTTTTGTATTTTTGGCAATATCCAATGACATAGGAAACTGAAGCGTTAAGAAAATGAATTCTGTGAACGTTAAAAAAACTCTAATGTTTGAGTGCGGGACAAAATATGATTCTAAACATAGACTGTTTCCGCACGAGTTTAGAGTTTTTAGAGAACAGATTTTATTTTTAGCTGAAGTTTCTGAGTCTTGAATTTTTGATTCTTTTGTTTCAAGACAAAAGAAGTAGATTAAAAATAATTTTTCGAACCATTAAGAATAATAAAGTTTTTAAGAATAGTGAAGAAAACATCTTCGATATTTAGTAATCAGGATGGCTTCAGTGATGAAAAAAAGCTTCACAATTTTTGTGAAGCTTTTATGTTTCTGGCAATATCAAATGACATAAGAAAGTGAAGCGTTAAGAAAATGAATTCTGTGAACGTTAAAAAAACTCTATTGTTTGAGTGCGGGACAAAATATGATTCTAAACATAGATCGTTTCCGCACGAGTTTAGAGTTTTTAGAGAACAGATTTCATTTTTAGCTGAAGTTTCTAAGTCTTGAATTTTTGTTTCTTTTGTTTCAAGACAAAAGAAATATAATTCTTTTTATAAATTATCTTTCAAGCGAAAAATTCGAAATTACTTTCGGACGTTCAGCTTCATTAGCTACTTTCCAGGATGTTCTGTACATCCATTCCGTCATTTTATACAGCTTTTTGTAATTGATATTTTCTGATTCATCCTGCGGGGTATGGTACTGATCATGCAGAACACTGGTAAAGAATACAGCAGGAATGCCAATTTTAGCATATGGAAGATGATCACTTCTGAAATAGAAATACTCAGCATGGCTTGGAGAATCCCAATCTTTAAGGTATTTGAACTTTGTACTTTCATTGTTGGCATCTTCGGCCATTTTTACCAGCTCTTCAGAATTTTTGTGAGGAGCATTTCCTCCTAATAAAGCAGCTTCATTATTGTCATTTCTCCCGATCATGTCACCATTCAGTACGGCTACAATTTTTTCTTTCGGAACAACAGGATGGGCTGCATGCCATCTTGAACCCAGTAATCCTCTTTCTTCAGCGCCATGGAAAACAAAAAGGATGCTTCTTTTTCCCGGCTGTTTTTTGTAAGCTCTGGCCATTGCTAACATGGCAACACAAGTACTGGCGTTATCATCAGCACCGTTGTAGATCGTGTCATTCTTTACAGGATGTCTGATCCCGTCATGATCCTGGTGTCCGCTTAACAGAACATATTCATTTTTAAGAACAGGATCTGTACCATCAATTTTTCCGATAATATTTACTGAAGGGTATTTGTAAGTTTCAGTGATCAGGTTCAGAGAAGCTTTAGGATTGTTTTTTACCCAGCTGGCATTTTCTCTTTTGATCCACACAACAGGAATATTATTGGTGATTTTTTCTCTTAATCCTTCTACGCCATAGCTTCCTCTTGTCATTTGAGGCAGTACTTCTACCCAGCTTTGCTCGGAGATATCATCGGTGATGAAGATAATGGCTTTGGCTCCCAGTTCAGAAGCTTTCTTGTAATATTTATTTCTTACAAATCCGGGATATCTTCTTACAAAAAGAGTCATATCCTTAGAAATATTTTTGTCGGATGCGTTTACTGCAAGAACTTTCCCTTTGATATTCAATTTCACAAGCTCTTCAGGTTCTGCGTTTCCGGCATATACAACTTCAGCGTCTACAGAAGCATTTACAGGTTCTGCAACCAGAAAATCCTTCCATAATTTTAAACTGTTATCTCCGATTTTCAGGGTGCTTTGCGGGATCACCTGATGTCTGTACATATCAAAGAACTGGAAAAATGTTCCATTATCTCCGGCAGGTTTCATTCCGGCTTCCTTGGCTTTATCAGCCAGCCACATAGAGACTTTCAATTCATCCAGTGTTCCGGCTTCGCGTCCCCAGAACTGGTCTGCAGCAAGCTGATACATATCGGTGCGGAGATCAGATTCTTTGATAGCAGAAACAAGAGGCTTCTTATAATTCTGAGCATTTCCAAAGGCAAATAAAAAAAGCCCAAGGAGAGAAAAAACATAATTTCTATTCATAAGAACTCTTAATTGAAGTTAGCCAATTTCTCTGAAAACTGTTTTGAAAACTCTTTTCTGTCTTCTTCCAGTTTTTCCTGTGTAGAAGGTAGAATATAATTAAAAAGGATCTTGTCTTCATGGTCTAAAAAGATAATTTCCTTTTCATTTCCATCGATCATCTGTGAGAAAATTTCCCACATCGGAGTGTCTTTTAATTTTAATAATTCAAAAAACTGTTCTGCTTTGATTTCGATTTTCTGCATGTTCTTTTTTATATAGTATCGTTGAATATTTCTGAATTCTCATCCAAAAATAAAGATTTTGTATTGGAAAGAGTATTAAAACTCAAGAAACTTCAGCTTAAATTGGATGGCGAAGTTTTCTTTGAAATGTGGCGTTGCATAATAACCCACTCTGTAGAATACCCCAAGATTAAAATAGCTGGAAAGGAAATTATTCCATTCCACACCGACTTCCTGATACAGGTGATCCAGTTTTCTGAATTTAAACTGGTGGTATTCCGGATGTTTCATATCTCCGATAGTTCCTCTTAAGACAAAGTCAAAGCTGGAAACATTGTGTCCGAAACTTTTCAGATACCATGGAAGTTTATGCGTAAAGTAGTATGCAACAAATCTGTCATTATAGTATTTCCCACCTTCCAGTGTTGCAAACCCAAGATAAGAAGTAAGGTTAAAATTAAAATCTTTGCCCGGAGACGCCAGTCCGTTCATCGTAAAGTTTTTCCAGATAGGTGCCCCACCAAGAACAAGACCTCCATATAATCGGAATCCTGTAGTTCCGATCGGTGTTTTGAAATTATGAACAAACAAACCATCAAAACGGGAATAATTAAAATCCCCCTGCAGTATTTTGTAACTCTGCTCATAATTAAAATACAGTTCAGGATATTTCTGATCAATCAGAGATTTTCCCTGAGGGGTCATAATATTGGTAGAATTCGGAGAATATTTCAGGGTGAAAAGGGTATTGAAGTTTCTGTAAGATGTTCCCCGGTCTCTGAACTGATAATCGAATTCAGCTTCTTCTGTATTTCTTCTTACAGCAAGAGCAACGGTAAGTCCGTTGGTGACATCGTTCAGGTAAGATAATGACATTCCTTTAAAGTGGAAATACCGGTCATTATTCAGATTATTCCCGAAGTTCATCATTCTCATCTTGAAATTCCACATTTTTCGGTTGAATTCTCCGGATGCTGTCACATCATCATACACTTCAAATCTGAAAAAGGAATTCTTTTCCAGTGTGGTTTTCATATCAAGCCCCATTCCGTACTTCCATTTTCGGTCTTTCACACCATATGCAAAATAGTAGTCCGGTGAAAAATAAGGGTTGAAATTTTCATTCAGCTTGGCTTTTAAACCTAATCTGAAACCTTCATAGGAGTTATAATTGACAATTTCATCCACAGCAAAATCTACAGAACCGACTCTGATCTGTCCGTTCAGTAAACCTGATAAAATCTGTGCTTTGCTGTCGATTTTATATTTTTTACCTAAACTGTCGATGGTTTTATAGGTATTTTGTTCCCTTTCGGTAAGGGGATCTGTCCTGTAGCGGTCCAGAGATTGGCCGTCAATATTTTTTACCGAGAAAGTATAGCCTTTAAAATCCTTTGGATCTTCTTCAATAGGAGATTCGAAATCAAAATACTTTGAGGTAAGGAAAGCATAGGTCCCGAAGCTTTTTTTGTCTTTCTTATCATCGGCATGCACTTTGTCATCCATGGCCATTTTACCCATTTTAAGCTTGGCTTTTTCATGAGCAAGGAACCATTTATTATTGTAGAATACCCAGGTACTGGTAATAATTCCTTCGTTTTTATTTTTACTGAAATTCTCAATTTTTTTGATTCCGTACGTTTCGGTATCTACATAAATAGCACCGTTATACTTTCGTTTTCTGTCCGGCTTTTTGTAATTTACCTCACGGAAGCGGATCACAAAGTTTTTCCTTCCGTCAAGGGTAACGGTATCTGAAAGAAAGAATCTGTACAGCCCTCTGTTTTCGGGTTTTATCTGTTCGGGAACAACATCCCTGTTACTTTGCTGGAGCGCAATCATTTCGTAAATAGGCTGCTTCAGACCGGAGATTCTGTTGTCCAGAATATTGATCTTTTCACCATACTTCTTGGAGTACAAAAACTCCTGAGCCCTTTCCCAAAGGAAGAGTTTACTTTTTGAAAATATTTTTCTTGCGTTGATATTATTCAGCGAGTCTTTTTCTCTTTTTTTCTTGAAAATGTTTAAATCATTAAAATACTGATTAAACTGAGAAAGACTGTCCTCATCAATATCCAGAGAGATTTTTTCGTAGGATTTGTAAGAATAGGAACCTAAACTTTTGGGTGAGTTTTCTTTGAATAATTTATTGACTTTTTTAAGAATTTCCAGAGCCCTGGGATCACTTTTGTCTTCAATAACAACCGCTTCAATATTGGTTGTCTGTGATGTTTTTTTAAGCAGGGAAACTTCCATGCTGCTTTCTACGGTAAGGGTTTCTTTCTGATAAGATTCAGCATCTATATCAATGTTTTTGCATCCGGTTTTAAACTCCAGAATACCCTGTTCATTGGTGTATCCGATAACTGTATTGTCACAGGATACCTTTGCTTTATAGACAGGCTTTTGACTGGCGTCATCCACAACCTTAATTTTTGATTGTGAATACCCCAAAAAGCAGATCAGAAAAAATAGTAACAGTAAACCCCTTTTCATGTAAAAAAACTACGTCAAAAATAATGATATTTATTCTTGTAGAAAAGTTTTTAACAGAGTATAACATTGATTTAATCTAATGTTTTCATGGAAGTTCCAAAGGTAAAATCAAACAAAGAAATGAGCCGCATAGCCTTTCTGTATTTTAAAGGAATTTTCAAATAAAAAAACTCCTTAGCAATTAAGATTCAGGAGTTTTGTGGTTTTTCGTTGTTTTGTGTTTTAGAATCGTCTTTTATTGATCATTGAGCGCTTTCATAAACTCAATAATATCATCAACTTCTTGATCGGTAAGCTGTAACGGTGCGTCGGAAAGTGTCTGATTTTCCAGTTTAAATCCAAAAGCTTTTCCACCACCTTTGTTGTAAAAATTCATCACTTCTTTCAGGGTTTTATATCCTCCGTTGTGCATATAAGGAGCTGTTTTGCTAATATTTCTAAGTGTTGGCGTTTTAAAGGAATGCTGCAGGGAAGGAACTGTTTCATGGAATTTTCCCCGTCCCGGATCCGTGTCAAATGCTTTATTTTCTCCGTTCACTGCTGCTCCCAGGACTTCCTGTTCTGTTTTTTTGAAATTCGGAGGAACCGTTCCATTGAATAAGGGAAGGAAATGACAGATGGCACATTGGGCTTTTCCCACAAAAAGATTGAAACCGCGCTTTTGATTGTCTGTCATCGCTGATTTATTTCCTCTCATATATTCATCAAAATCTGAATTGAATTTTGCGAGCGAACGAATATAGCTCGCCAATACATTCTGAAGCTGCCAGACCTCTGTTTTTTGGGAGTGATAAATTTTTTTGAATGCGGCCTGATAATTTTTATCCTGATTGATTTTGGCAAGAATGATATTCAGGTCACCGTGCATTTCTTCTTTATTGGAGATCACATCTGAGCTTTGTCCTTCCAGATCATCCTTTCTCATATCCCAAAACTGGCCATGCTGATAGCCTGCATAGTTGAGTGAAGGTGTATTTCTCGCCAGTTCTGAATTTTCAAGGGACATTGCTCTGGCTAGACCGTCTGTAAATGCTTTATCTGGAATATGGCATGTTGCACAGCTTCGGTTATTGCTGTTGGATAATATTTTATCATTAAAAAGTTGATGTCCAAGAGCTGCCTTTTCTTCAGAGTAGGCGTATTCTTTTCCGGGAGTGAAAGCATTAGGATTAAAAGCATTTTTACTAAAGAATGTAGCTGCATTTTTGTTTAAAGCAGTGGTTACCTCAACATCAGGAATGTTCTCCTGCTTTTTAAAATCAAGCATCAAAGTTGTGATTCTATTCAGATGATCCGGAATGAAATTGACATAATCAAATGTGTTTTTGTCGGCGTTTTTCTTCAGTACATTAATGGCTGAACTGATCTCTGCCACAAGACTTTTTAATGCTTTATTTTTCGAACGGTGAGTAGAGATTTGTTCCAAAGTTTCTTTAATTCCTTGCAGAGAAGATGGCATTTCCTGTAAAAATGTTCCCGAAACCGGAGTGTCAAAACCTGAAATTCCCAGACTGGAAATTCTGAAAGTCTCCTGTCTAAGTGCATCAAAAACCTGGTCTTTACTGATGGTAATGACCTGAAAGTTGGTATCAATGGTATTACTTTTATTGATGAGCTTATTAAGCATCCGGATTACTTCTTCTTTATTCGCTTTTTCGTAAGGGTAGAACATCTCTTCCAGCACCTGTAAGCCTTCAGGTTCTATTTCAGTATGTTCATCCATTTCTATTTCGGGAAGGGCAGGGCCGTTGATAAACCTTGCAGAGTGGGGAAGGAAGTATTCTACAGCCCATTCCATTTTTTTGTATGTTTTTCGGATATCCTGGAATTTCTCCTGAAGAAGTTTTTCATCAGCATCTTTAGCAACAAGAGCCTTCAGTTCATTGATCTGTTTTTCAAAATCAGCATTGGTTTTGATGATCCTGTTTTTTACAGAACCAAGATCTTCGTATATGGGCTGCTGCTTATCATTTTTGCAATGGTAAAGCGTAAAAAGTGCTGCTGCACAGTATAAGAAAAGGAGTATCGGGTATTTTGAAAGTTTACTCATAAGTATGAAAAAGTATCAACAGAGGTTTTCTATTGATACTTTAATTGAATTTGATATGAAGGAATTAAAACTATTTTTCTACGTTTCTGATGATAACAATCTGTCCGCCTTCTTTGTTGGCGTTGATTCCGGAACCGTCAGGATTTTTGAATTTATCCAGCTGCCATGTATGAGAATGGATATTCACAGAGAAGGTATTAGGGATTCCGATGATGTCTGAAATATCAACCATTGCCCCGAACTCCCATGAACCGTACTTCTGCAGATCTCCGGATTGGTTGTATGCTGTCTGCCATGCAGAGTCACCTCTGTTGTGCCTCATATTCAGCCACGGTTTGTATTGTTTGGTGGCAATATTCAGCTGCCAGATATAAGAATCGTGATTGGCATTTTTGTAATAAGAATCTCCGTCTTCCTGGATGTATACAAAGTTTTCAGTTACACATAAGTTGTCAGGATTGATCAGATTATTTCCCGGATTAGAATCTCCTTCAGCCACCACTTCCAGTTTTCCTGTCAGCATATTATTGGCGTTCAGAACAAGCTTGTAGACTCTTCCCCACATGGTTAATCCGGCTTTTGGATTAACACCGTCAGAAGATTCTCCGGTTGCAGTAAAGTAGATTTCTCTTCCTTTTCCAGCTCCTTTTCTGTAATCTACATCTTCCACTCTTGAAAAACGGATCGCATTATTGTCAATATTTTTCTGGTTGATTTGAGCGCCGGTAAGGTTTTTAGCGTTAGGAATTTCTACGAACTCTACGTCGTAGCTGCTTCCTTTCGTCATATCCGTTTCAGTATAGTTGCTGTTGGTTCTTTTTAAAGAATACAACTTACCGTTATCAAGATCTCCCTGTGTATCTGCTACATACATAATCAACTGTCCTGCAGACTGGTGAGAAGAAGAATAAGACTGGTCTTCACCAATGATGATATAGGTTTTTCCGTTAGAAACATCTTTAGGAAGCGGAACTGCATTTTCCATAGAAGCCTTTCCTAATGCCGGTTTTACCCTTGATTTATCAGTTGCCTGAGACACTGGTGCCAAAGGGTTTAAAGCATGTACCATACTTTCTTCACCTGATTCTCCGGCGGTAAGGAATGCACTGAAACCATGAATTTCCGGGGTTGCCAATGTAGCGGAGCATAATCTTGTCATTCCTCCGGTTCCGTTTAAGATATATTCTCCTTTTACAGGCTTAAAAGTTTTGTCTAAGTAGACTCTTGATACCGATTGCTTGATCTCATGGTTGGTAATCATCAGGTAACCGTCAGAGTTTGGATCTTTCATAAGTCCCATTCCGTCCGGCTGTCCTCCGAAAACGAAATCCGGTGAACCCGGAAGCACATCGGAACTGGAAATAAGGGTGGTTATATTTAAATTTTCAAAACCTTTCATTCCATATACGAAAGCGGGTTCTTTAGAAAAGTTTTCAAGTTTGATTTTATCATTGACAGGAGCGTCCGAGTTACCGTTGTCATCATTGCAGCCTTGAAATACAAGAGAAGCAAAGACCAGCGCTCCAATAGTTTTGTTAATTTTCATAATTACATTTTTTGAATTTCGATTATGGCAAAACTAAAGGTCTTGTATTAACTGAGTTTTAAAAAGATAAAACAAATAGTTTAAGATTAAGTAATGGTTTGTTAAGATAAGATCAATAATTAGAACGGGTATAAATAAAAAAGACTGTGATGAAATCTTAGGAATAAAGAATAGTATGGTATAGCGCAGAGTACGCAAAAGCTTTTTCATCTGCAAGAAGTAAGAATACTACACACGCTTCGTCAGAATCAATGAAGTTGATTCCCTTCATTGCTCCCTTCAATACGAAGTGCTATACGAAAAACTTTGCGTTAAGAATATAATGGTAAAACAACTCCGGCTGTCTCAAAATTGAGACAGCCGGAGTAAAAATTATAATAGAGGTTTCTATTTTAAATATTCAAAGCTTTTTGGTAAGCGTTTTCTAACCCTTCAAGGTTTTTACCACCAGCAGTAGCGAAACCTGGGTTTCCACCACCACCACCTTGGATTTCTTTAGCAAGGTCTTTTACGATAGCTCCAGCCTGGTAATCCGCAGCCAGATCATCAGAAACTCCAACGGTAATCATTGGTTTTCCGTCTGCATCAGAAAGAATAATCGTTACCGAAGACGGGATTTCTCTCTTCAGTTGGAAAACGATGTCTTTTACAGAACCTGCATCCAGAGAAGTTTTCTTTACTAAAAGCTGTTTATTGCCTTTCTGCTCATATGAATTCTTCCATTCTCCGATTTCTCCTTTTGCTTTTTCCTTTTTAAGAGCATCTACTTCAGCCTTCAATGAAGTATTTTCTTCGATCAGTTTTTCGATTGATCTTACCACATCTTTAGACTTTAATAACTGAGAAAGTTCAGTGATCTGTTTTTCAAGATTGTTGAAATACTCTTCAGATTTGTCTCCCGAAATAGCCTCAATCCTTCTGATTCCCGCAGCAGCAGAGCCTTCGGAAGTGATTTTAAAGTGCCCGATTTCGCTGGTATTTTTTACGTGAGTTCCTCCGCAAAGTTCTTTTGAACTTCCAAACTGGATCATTCTCACACTGTCACCATATTTTTCACCAAATAAAGCCATTGCTCCTTTATCCAGAGCTTCCTGAATCGGAATATTTCTGAATTCCTGTAAAGCAATACTTTCTTTGATCTTTTTATTTACTTTTTGTTCAATAAGTGCTAATTCTTCTTCTGTCATTTTGTTGAAATGAGAGAAGTCGAAACGAAGATAATCAGGACCAACATAAGAACCTTTCTGTTCTACGTGAGTTCCTAACACCTCTCTTAAAGCCTCGTGCAGAAGGTGAGTTACAGAGTGGTTGGCCTGAGAATTTTTTCTTTCGGAAGCGTTTACTTTAGCATAGAAAACAGCACCGGCATCTTTTGGAAGACCATTGATCAACGAAATAATCAATCCGTTTTCCTTCTTAGTCTCCAATACTTCAAAGCTTTCAACCGCATTTTCAAGAACACCTTTGTCTCCAACCTGTCCACCTCCTTCAGGATAGAAAGGAGAGCTGCTTAATACCACCTGGTAAAATTCTCCGTCTTTATTTTCTACCTTTCTGTATCTTGTAATATAGGTTTCGGATTCAATCTGATCATATCCTACAAAGTTTTCATCTCTTTCCTCCAAAGTGACCCAGTCGTAAACTTTCTGGGCAGAATCAGCTTTTGAACGAAGCTTCTGTTTCTCCATTTCAGCTTTGAAACCAGCTTCATCAATTGTTAATCCTTTTTCCTCAGCAATAATTCTTGTTAAGTCATCAGGGAAACCATAAGTATCATACAGTTCAAAAACTTCTTCACTTGGTAATACCTTCTGATTATTGGCAATAGTCTGCTGGATCAGTTTTTCTACTCTGATCAGACCGTTTTCAATAGTTTTTAAGAAAGAATCTTCTTCACTTTTGATCACTTCAGCAACAAGTTTTCCCTGTTTTTCGATTTCCGGGAAGAAAGTTCCCATCTGCTCCTGCAGTACAGCTACCAGTTTGTAAAGGAAAGGCTCTTTCATATCCAGGAATCGGTAAGAATAAGAAATTCCTCTTCTTAAAATTCTTCTGATAACATACCCCGCACCTCCGTTGGAAGGTAATTGTCCGTCTGCAATAGCAAAGGAAACTGCTCTGATGTGGTCTACCACAACACGGATCGCAATATCCTTTTCGTCTTGTAAAATTCCGGTATATTTTTTACCTGAAAGTTCCTCAACTTTAGCAATAAGCGGAGTGAAAACATCCGTATCATAGTTGGAAGACTTCCCTTGAAGCGCCATACAAAGACGCTCAAAGCCCATTCCCGTATCTACGTGCTGAGCAGGAAGCTTCTCTAAAGATTTATCTGCCTTTCTGTTGAATTCCATGAAAACCAGGTTCCATACTTCAACTACTTGAGGGTGGTCATTATTTACCAATTCAAGTCCGGAAACTTTCGCTTTCTCTTCAGGTGTTCTCAAGTCAACATGGATTTCTGAACACGGTCCGCATGGTCCGCTTTCACCCATTTCCCAGAAGTTATCTTTTTTATTTCCGTTGATGATTCTGTCTTCTGAAATATGAGATTTCCAGAAGTCATAAGCATCCTGGTCTCTGTCCAGATTTTCTGAAGCATCCCCTTCAAAAATCGTTACGTATAAATTTTCTTTTGGAATTCCGTATACTTCAGTCAGTAATTCCCAGGCAAAAGCAATAGCCTCTTTTTTGAAGTAATCCCCGAAAGACCAGTTTCCCAACATTTCAAACATAGTGTGGTGGTAAGTATCTCTCCCTACATCATCCAGGTCATTGTGCTTCCCTGAAACTCTCAGACACTTCTGTGTATCGGCAATTCTAGGGGCGGTAGGGGTTTTGTAGCCAAGGAAAAAATCCTTGAACTGCGTCATTCCGGAGTTGGAAAACATAAGGGTAGGGTCGTCTTTCAGCACAATAGGAGCTGAAGGAACGATTAAATGCTCCTTACTTTTAAAATAATCTAAAAATTTTTGACGTATCTCTTGTGATGTCATAGTATTGCTTTTGCTTTTTTTAGTATCAAATTTTGATAAGATGCAAATTTACTATTTTTAAGCGATTTGTAATAATTTTATGCTATGTTTTGAATGGTGCCCGGCTTTGGATATGGATGTGTCCTAAACCTCACGGGTTTTCAAAACCTGCGAGGTTTGAGACGGCTATAATTTGTAATAATCTATCTTGTTTTGCATTTTCCGGCTTAACTTACTACCTTCGCTATGATCTTAGATAAGGCAAAACACTTTCAATGACAAAAGATGAAGAGCTGAAAAGCTGGATAGAACAGTATTCAGGGCCGCTTTTGAAGCGGGCACTGTATGTACTTTCGAATAAAGAAGATGCACAGGATGTGGTTCAGGAAGTTTTTCTTGCAGCTTATTCTGCTTATGATTCTTTTGAAGGGAAAAGTAATGCGCTTACGTGGCTGATGGCTATTCTGAATAGAAAAGTTGCAGATTTTTACCGGAAAAAATACAAATCTGAACCCAATATCCGACTCGATCATTTTTTTGATGAAACAGGATCATGGAAACATAATGATGTTTTAAATAACTGGAATGTATCAGGAGAAGGGGATGAGCTTTTAGACAACAAGGATTTTAATAAAACACTCGAGGAATGTATTGAGGAATTGCCCTCCAAATGGAAGATTCTGTTGAAAATGTATTATATTGAAGAAAAAAAAGCACCGGAAGTCAGTCAGGAATTGAATGTTTCCACGACTAATCTATGGAAGATTTTGCAGAGAAGCCGCATGCAGCTCAGAGAATGTCTGGAGTTTAACTGGTTTTCAAAATCATAAGAAATCATGATACGAAGAATACTACATCTATTATTTTTACCGTGCAGTGAAGCTACTTTACTGATGGAAAAGAGGAATGCCCAATCCATATCTGCCAGAGAAAACAGGATGCTGAGCATGCACCTGATGATCTGTAAATGGTGCAGAATGTACAATGAAAAACTGGCACTTCTGGATAAAGCTTTTAAAAAGACTTTTTCTGAAAAAGAAACTGAAATTAATGATTCTGAAATTCAGGACTTTAAAAATAAAATGATCGATAAATTGAATTTCTAGGATAATTTCTGTCAGGATTGTAAAAAAGCACCGACTATACTTTTGAAAACGATAAAGTATTAACTAAAATCTTAAAATATGGTCGGAACAGTACAGGAATCAAAAAAACAATCAGCCCGAACCGGGTATTATATCTCCCTTTTTGGAGCAGCTCTTATTTTGCTGTGGATTGGCATCTTCAAATTTACGCCTACGGAGGCTGCAGCAATAAAACCTTTGGTGGAAAACCATTTCTTAACTTTTTTCGTATATAAGATTATGAGTGCCCAGGCAGTGTCAAATCTTATCGGAGTGATAGAAATTATCATTGCCTTACTCCTGATATTTAGTGCGAAATTTGCTGTACTGAAAAAGTATGCAGGGGTAGGAATGATGGTAACTTTTCTGGTGACATTAAGCTATTTGTTTACAACACCGGGAATGTGGAAAATAGTGGACGGAGTGCCTGTGACGGATTTCTTTATTCTGAAAGACCTTATGTTTTTAGGATTTGGAGTAATGATCATTCAAAATAATAAGTAATGAATAAAAAAGTAAAAATGAAGAATATATTAATTGCACTCGGAATTATTCTGGGTATAGCAGTATTTGCTTCGGAATCAGGGCTTTTCAGAAAAGCAAAGTCCAATGTGGTGGAAATAAAAAAAGAAAATGAGGAAATTATGGATAACAAGAACGTTAAAGAGATTTATTTTGCAGGTGGATGTTTCTGGGGAACAGAACATTTTTTTCAACAGATTCGTGGCGTGGTAGGAACAGAAGTTGGTTATGCCAACGGTAATACCAAAAATCCTACTTATGAAGAAGTCGTAAGCCATACAACAGGTTTCGCAGAAACCGTAAAAGTAAAATATGATCCTGAACAGGTAGATCTGAAACTATTGATTGATCTGTATTTTAAAACCATTGATCCTACAAGCAAGGATCAGCAGGGAAATGACAGAGGAAACCAGTACAGAACAGGAATTTATTTCACTGATAAAACAGATGAAGCGGTGGTAAAAGCGGAAGTTCAGAAGCTGGCAAAGAATTATCATAAACCAGTAGTCGTAGAAACTATTCCATTGAAAAATTTCTACAGAGCAGAAGACTATCATCAGGATTATCTGGATAAAAATCCAGGCGGTTACTGTCATATTGAACCGGGACTTTTTGAAATGGCCAAAAAAGCCAACCCGCTTCCAAAACCGGCTTACCAAAAGCAGGATAAAAAAGTTTTAAAAGAAAAACTGACAGCAGAACAGTATAATGTTACCCAGGAAAACGGTACCGAGAGACCTTTTCAGAATGAGTACTGGAACGAAACCCGTGAAGGAATTTATGTAGATATTACAACAGGGGAACCTTTGTTTGTCTCTACCGATAAATTTGAATCAGGATGCGGATGGCCAAGTTTTTCAAAACCGATTACCAAAGGTTTGATTGATGAAAAACTGGATCGTTCCCATGGTATGGATAGAGTAGAAGTAAGAAGTAAAACGGGGGATGCCCACTTGGGACACGTTTTCACAGACGGGCCGCAGGATAAAGGAGGACTTCGTTACTGTATCAACAGTGCTTCACTGAAATTTATTCCGAAAGCGGAAATGGAAAGCAAAGGATACGGAAAATATCTTCCGTTGTTAGATAAAAAATAATATGAAAGGAAGGCTGCCTAAAAAATGTCATTCTGAACGAAATGAAATGAAGTGAAGAATCTCATAGGTCTACTGATTAATGAGATTCTTCCTTCGTCAGAATGACAAAAGCCAAATTATTGTGCTATCTGGCAGCCTTTTATTTTGAATTCATAGTATGATTAAAATCTACCAATCTCTTTTTCTCAGAATCCAGTACGAACCGAAGATGAAAACAGCACACCATACCAGACAGGCAATAAGACTTTCCGTAGGGTAGTGGAACTCATATTTTAAGCCCATCATTTTAGCCATATTTAATCTCATCATCGGGTTAGGAATCAGGCTTGACATGCTTTCCAGCGGTAAAAGGTGCGAGATAAAAAAATCATTCTGAAGAACCTCATTTCTTTGCGGTCCCTGCATTCCCTTTACTTTTGAATACGTTTCAAGAGCGGTTAAAATTCCTTCGCTAATCCAGAAAACGAAAAGGGCAAGAAAAACAAAAACAGATTTTCTCAGTAAAATGGAAAGGAACATTAAGAAGCAAAAGAACGTAAATAGCTTCACAAAATAATTTCCAATAAAGAACATTTCAGCAAAAGCCTTGGTAGAGTCCGTTGTATTCGAATATTGATATCCCAGAAACAAAGTAATTCCCAATACAATAGCTGTTGAAACAATAGTGAAAATGCTTATCGTCAGCAATTTTGAAGTGATGAATTCCTTTCTGCTCAGTCCGTCAATCGTGTTTTGCTTGAACATTCTGTTGCTGAACTCCTGTGAAATAGAGAAAACAATGATCAGTCCAAGGAAAATTTTCAATAAAGCAACAATCCATGTGGTGAAATTCCAGATTTCCGGGAAATTATAAATTCCCTGTTCTTTTAAATTAATCGTTCCTCCAAAAACATCAAAGTCAACCAATCCAATGAAAAGTAAAGCAATAAGAATGGCGAAATAAAGTATCGTGAAAACTCTGAAAGGTTTATAGTTCAGGTTTTTGTAATATTCAAGTTTTAATAATTTGATCATGATTAATTGGTGTTTTTTACAAGTTCAAGGAATTGAGATTCAAGAGACAGTTTTTTCTTTGTTAAATGAGAAAGATAGATTCCTTTTTCAGCCAGTTTCTGATTCATTGCCGAAGCTGAAATAGAAGCGTCATCACGGATCTGAGCTTTGATAAGATCACCTTCCTGATTGATGGACGAGAACCACTGAAGTTCGTTCAACGCATTTAAAAGTAATGTGTTATTATCAGCTTTCAGCTCAAAATATCCGTTGTTGGAAGTCATTTCATCCACTCTTCCGCAGTAAATGGAATTTCCTTCCTTCAAGACAATGACATGGCTGCAGATTTTTTCAATTTCATCCAGAAGATGGCTTGCAATGATAATGGTGATTCCCTGTTTGGCAATATCACTGATGATTTCTCTGATCTGAATGATTCCTTCAGGATCCAGTCCGTTGGTCGGTTCATCCAAAATTAATACTTCCGGATTGTTCAGCATGGCAGAAGCAATAGCCAGACGCTGTTTCATTCCTAAAGAGAAAGTTTTGAAAGTATCTTTTCTTCTTTCATACAGATTAACCGTTTTCAGAACTTCGTCAATCCTTGAGTAGGGTGTTTGCTTAATTTCAGCGACAATCTTAAGATTGGTTTCTGCACTTAGATAAGGATAAAAGTTAGGCTGTTCAATAATCGCTCCGATCTTTTTTAAGGTGTCAGGATCAGTTCCTTTCTTGCCAAACCAGAACCAGTCTCCGGTCGTAGGGTTGATGGTTGAAAGCAGCATCCCGAAAGTAGTGGATTTTCCGCTTCCGTTCGGCCCCAAAAGGCCATAAACATTTCCTCTTTCGACATCAAAAGAAATATTGTTGACCACAACTCTTTTGAATTTTTTTGTCAAATTTTTTACTGATAAAATCTTTTCCATGTAATTTGTTTTACATAGTAGTAGTCTATATAAATTAGAGAATGTTACAGAATTATCATAAATCAATATTAATTTATGGACAAATACATTAAATTTGATAGAATTAATCAACAGTTATGAAGCTAATTGAACTGGCAGAAGAATTAAAGGTATCTGCAGAAGCCATAAAACAGTTTATCCAGGATTTTGATCTTGAACTGGTAGATTGTATCAGTACCAATTTTGAGGTAAAAAAAGATTTTGAAAAATTTGCCCGCGAAAATGTAGATTTTTTAAGACTTTATGAAAAAGATCTTGATAAAAATAAGACCCTGGAGCAGATTGCTGAAGTGATCAAGCAGCCAAAAGACAAGGTTGAAAAGGTGATCAAAGACAATAATCTCAATATCTTCGATAATGGTTTTTACAAATCCTCCATATCGAGTTATGGAATTGATAACAAACTTGGAGGGAATTATCAGTTTGTCTACGATTATTTTGGGCATAAAACCAGCCTTCAGCAAAGAGATTTTATCGGATACAGAGACCTGTTTTTTTATACATCCACTGTTCTGGAACCCTTCCTGAATCCACAGCAGATCAAAGACTGGGGAATCAACAAACCTGCAGGGATTATTCTTTACGGACCTCCGGGAAGCGGTAAGATATTCTGGGCCAATAAAATAGCTGAAATTATCGGGTATCAGTTTAAAGAAGTCAAAAAACATTATTTGGGAACTTCGCTGATTGATGGAAATGAGATCAATTTCAGTGATTTCCTGGTGAGTATGATGAAGGAAAACAAAATGCTTCTTTTTATGGATGATTTCGATGAAATTATGATGCAGAGAAGGGCGGAAACAGACATTGCTTCCTGCAATCTTGAGGCTCAGGAACTGATTCTTCACTACATCGGAAAGTTTGAAAAAGAAGGTGTTTTAATGGTAGGTTCAGCTAATTCTGTGGCTGAAATTGATGAGGAAATTCTGGCACCAGGAAGATTTGATGTGCTGATTCCTATTTTTCCACCCAATGCTGCTGAGCGCTCGGAAATCATCCTTTATGCCATGACCAGAGGATTGGAAGAAGATTCTTTACTCTACAAAATACTTAAAAATAACAAAGCGGATAAAATTCCATTCTGGCATGAAATCTCTTCAAAGATGAAAGCATTCAGTAATACCATGCTGATTGACTTTACGCAAAGCCTAAAGAAAAGAATCAAAAACCTGTATCAAAGGACCAGAAACGAAAAGCTGAAAATTGATCAGAAAATTTTAGACAGCGCATTAAGGGATGCAGGATCAAAACTTACTGAAGAATATCTTGATCAGGTAGCACGATTTCTTGCGGATGCCATTATCAATAATTTTGATGACTTCAGGTTTAGGATTCAGGCTCTGAAAAATGAACTGGAAACCTACAGAGTTGTCGAAGAGCCGCAAAGAGCAATCGGATTTCAGCATAATGAAGGAGATAAAGGATAAACTGTTTAAAGTTCAAGGTTTAAAGTTTAAGGTTTTATAAAAATTACTCATTACCTAATTACTCATTATTTATGAACAGTATTTGGGAATTGGATACATTCTACAGAAAAAGAGACATCATCATTATTGGTGCGGGGTTTTCCGGGCTTTGGACAGCCATATCCATAAAGGAGAAGTGTCCGGAAAAATCTGTTCTTATTATTGAACGGAATAGCATTCCATTGGGTGCTTCCACAAGAAATGCCGGATTTGCCTGCTTTGGAAGTCTTACCGAAATTATTGCTGATTCGCAGAAAATGGGCTGGGAAAAAACACTGGAGCTTGTTACAATGAGATTTGATGGACTTCAGAAAATCCAGCAGTATTTCAAGAATAGTGAAATTGATTTTGAATTGAATGGAGGCTACGAAATTGTAAATAATGAGGAACCTTTATCCCGGATTGAAGCGGTCAATGAAAAACTGAAAACAATAACCGGACTGGCTCAGACTTATACTTTGAATCAAAATAAAATACAGGAATTTGGGCTTGGAAAATCTGAATTCCTGATAGAAAATCCCTGTGAAGGAGGTCTTCACTCCGGAAAGTTAGTACAGCAACTGCTGGAGAAATGTCACGAACTGAAAGTTGAGTTTTTATTTGGAACGGAAGTTCAAAATATTGAAGAAACGGACAAAGTTGAGGTGCAGCTTTCAACTGATCTTTCTGTAATCGCCGACCAGCTTATTTATTGTACCAATGCATTCACTTCAAAATTTCTGGAAAAAGAGAATATCATTCCTGCCCGCGGACAGGTTCTCCTGACAGAACCAGTAGACGGTTTAAAACTTAAAGGTACTTTTCATTATGATGAAGGCTATTATTATTTCAGAAATATAGGAAACAGAATATTACTGGGTGGCGGAAGAAATCAGGATTTTAAGACAGAAGAAACAACGGCTTTTGAAACGACAGAATTTCTGCAGAATCATTTAGAAAATTTTTTAAAAGAAGTCATACTTCCTCATAAAGATTTTAAAATTGCCCTCCGCTGGTCAGGAATCATGGCTATGGGTGAAGAAAAATCGCCCATTGTAAAACAGCTTTCAGAAAGACAGTTCTGTGCCGTAAGACTTTCAGGAATGGGAGTTGCTTTAGCTCCGAAAATAGGAGAGATAATAGCAGAAATGATTTAATAGATGGATTGGTAGTATAAAATTTGTGATTAATAAGTTTTTATTGAAAAGAAATTAGAAGTTGGCTGGAAGCTAGAAGCTGGAGGTTGGAAGCTAAGGGCACATTCCCGACTCCAAAACTCTATAAATCGAATCTTGAAACTTTTTCCTCAAACACGCTCTAACTCTAAAATCCTCAAACCTCACTACCCGAATCCAAAACGGATGCATTCTCAAACTCTCAAACTCTACAACTCGAATCCCGCACCTCGAAAACTCGAATCCTAAACCTCTCCACTCTAAAAGAATTCCTTATTTTTGCAAAAAAGAAACATTCGTGATTAACAACGACCAGATAAAAGAAGTTCAATCCAGAATTGAAGACTTACACAGATACCTTCAGATTGAAAAAAAGAAGATTGAAATAGCCAATGATGATGAAAAAACTGCGGCACCCGAATTTTGGGATAATCCAAAAACTGCTGAAGCATTTCTAAAACAGCTTCGTTCCAAGAAAAAATGGGTAGAAAGCTATGACGAAATTCAGACACAGTTTGAAGATTTACAGGTTTTGGCTGATTTCGCTAAAGAAGATCCGGATTCTGAAAAAGAACTGGATGAGACTTTCCCGCAATTGGTAGAAAAAATTGAAGACCTGGAATTCAAAAATATGCTTTCCAACGAAGGTGATGAACTTTCTGCAGTACTTCAGATTACAGCAGGAGCAGGGGGAACAGAAAGTTGTGACTGGGCTTCCATGCTGATGAGAATGTATACCATGTGGGCAGAAAAACAAGGCTATAAGATCCGTGAACTTAACTTCCAGGAAGGAGATGTAGCAGGTGTGAAGACTGTGACCCTTGAAATTGAAGGTGAATTCGCTTTTGGATATTTACGAGGCGAAAACGGAGTACACCGTTTGGTAAGAATTTCTCCTTTTGACAGTAATGCGAAACGCCATACCAGTTTTGTTTCCGTATATGTTTATCCTTTGGTGGATGATACCATTGAAATCAACATCAATCCTGCCGATATCAGCTTTGAAACCATGAGAGCTTCCGGAGCCGGAGGACAGAACGTAAACAAGGTGGAAACGGCTGTACGTCTTCGCCACGCTCCTACAGGAATTATCATTGAAAATTCAGAATCCCGTTCTCAGCTTCAGAATAAAGAAAAGGCAATGCAGCTCCTTCGTTCAAGACTCTACGAAATGGAATTGGAAGAGCGTATGAAAGCCAGAAACGAGATTGAAGCCAACAAGATGAAGATCGAGTGGGGAAGCCAGATCAGAAACTACGTCATGCATCCTTACAAATTGGTAAAAGATGTACGTTCAGGTCATGAAACGTCAGATGTGGATGCGGTAATGAATGGTAATATCACTCCTTTCCTGAAAGCATTCTTAATGGCCGATGGAACCGCAGTTTCCGATGATGATCTCGACTTATAAAAATCATGTTTGAATTTTAGTTAAAATCTTATAATTAATTTTTGTTTCAGACATTTTAGACTTACTTTTGTTGTTCATCGATATTTATGGAAGATTTCAATAGCTGGAAGGATTTATTAAACCCGGAGTTTTATATAAAAATGGGAGGGTTTTGGCTGATTTTGTTTATTGTTTTTGCTGAAACGGGTCTTTTTGTAGGATTTTTTCTACCTGGGGATTCTCTACTTTTCGTTTCGGGAATTTATGCCGTTGAAATCATCAAAGAGACTTTTGGCTCTACAGAGAGCGATTTTTTAGATACCACTTTATTGGCTTCAGGAGTAGCTCTTGCCGCTATTATTGGAAATGAAGTAGGATATTACTTCGGAAGGAAAGCAGGACCAGCTTTGTATAAAAGACCGGATTCAATGCTATTTAAGAAAAAATACCTTTACCAGGCACACGATTTCTTTGAAAAACACGGAGCTTTAGCCGTTATTATGGCAAGATTCTTACCGGTTGTAAGAACTTTTACGCCTATTGTAGCAGGTATTGTAAAGATGGATAAAAAAGAGTTTTTAAGAGATAATATTATCGGTGCTGTATTATGGTCTTTCATTCTGATCTTTGCAGGACATTATCTTGACAAGCTTTTTATGGAGCAGTTTGGCATCAACCTGAAAGAGAAACTGGAATACATCATTATTGTAATCGTATTGGTAACAACACTTCCGGTAATTATCAAATTTGTTTTCGGGAAAAAAGAAGATCTTTCCAAATATGAAGATCAGGACTTTGAATAGATAAAGAATTCAATCAAAAATAAATAAAGAAGTGAGGACATTTCTAAAGCACAATATACTTCCTGAGTTATTTAGCCAAAACTGTTCTCTCACCCCTTTTGCTTTGTATGTAAATTTATTCTTTTGCAAACATAGGAGCCAAAACTTAATTTTAAATTTCGGCTAAAGCCAATCATATTACGCACAAAAGAAAACGGGCCTCCTTCGAACTATGCTCAGGATTATAGCCCGTTCCTATTGATGTTGAGATTCTTCGCTCCCTTGCATTTCACTCAGAATGACAATTTTCCTTACAAATATCAGTTAAGATTCTACCACCATAGCTCCATCCTTCAAAATCAAATACTCCTGACCTACTTCCTCAGAAATGTTTTTTAAATCCTGATCATCAAACACCTGAGGAATATAGCATTTCTCGTGGGCAAACAATCCGTAATGGATAGGCACCAGCTTTCTGGCGTGCAGAAGATGAGCTGCAGCAAAGGCTTCTTTCAGATTGAGAGAAGCGGGAACAGGGCTATATTCTAATCCGATGATCTCAAAATTCACTACTACTCCGTTTACGGGTAAGAAAGCGTAATCTATATTGGGATTTTCTTTTCCAAGCTTCCAGAACTGGTTGTGCCAGATGGTATCTCCTCCGTGAAAGATTTTAGTATCACCATCATCTACAATCCAGGAAGACTGTATTTCTCCCACTCCATCCATGGCAAATACTGGTTTGAAGGTGATGTTGTTTTCTGTGAAGGTTTCATCAAGATTCAGGACGATCATTTCAACATCAGGTACAAGTTTTCTTACAATAGGTTCCAGTCCTGCGTAGACGATCAGTTTTCCGTCTTTCTTTAAACATTTCCTGATGACACCTTTATCAAAATGATCAAGGTGCATATGCGTAAACAGGACATAATCTGCCTGTACATGGTCTGAAAATTCTATGAGATTTTCTACAGCATCACCCAAAACAGGTTTGTAATAAGAGAAATCTTCTACAGCATCTATTAAGATGGTTTTGTTATGTGAAGTGAGTTTTACACCTGCCCAGTTTAGTTTTTGTATTTCCATATTCTTTTTTCAGCAAAGGAAGAAACTTACGGAAGGCCAGTCAATAAACAAAAGATAATTAATGAAGGTGTTTTGAGGATGGGAGCTGGGGGATGGAAGATGGAAGTTATTGAGGTGAAAGAACAACTATGTCACTTTTTTTATTTACAATAATTTTCCAATTAATTTTTAAAACCTACAGAAAATATGAAGACTGGAAATAACTTCCAGCTCCCCTCATCCAGCTTCCAGCTTCTTACAGAATACGCTTCCTGATCCGGCTTAAAGAAATAGGTGTAATGCCAATATAGGAGGCAAGGTATTTCAGAGGGATATTCTGAATATAATGGGGTTTGTTTTTCAGCAGGTATTCATACAGGTCCTGCGGAGTATTTTTCAGCAGGAGCATTTCCCTTTTCATTGCAGCATTCAGTTTTCTGCTCAGATAATAGTTCTGTACGAAACGGCAGTGCGGATTTACAGCAAACAGGTTTTTCACCTCATCCAGGGTGATTTCCCAAGCCAGTCCTTTGTTGATGGACTCGTAAACGGCATCGGAACTTTTTTCTTCAACAGTAAAAATATCACCGGGAAAGTAGAATTCTGCACAGATCTCGGTGTCGATATCTGAGGTACTGTTGATGTAGTATTTACGGACAAGCCCATCTTCTACAAGATAGGCTTTGTTGTCCATAAATATATTTTTCTTTGAAAATTCAACCTCAGCAAACTTCTCCCATACAGGATCACTATCCTCTACGTTCAGGTGTGAAAACAATTTTTTGTTGATGGTTGCCAATGTTGAATTTTTATATTACAATAAGTTTTCGTCTACAAGGTTCGGAAGTGTTACTTTTAAGTTTGGTTCTGCTTCCATCGCTCTTTTAATGGCAAAAACAGCGCCTTCATTTCTTGCCCAGCTTCTTCTTGAGATTCCGTTGTTTACATCCCAGAAAAGCATGGATTTTAATCTTCTGTCGGCATCATCACTTCCGTCAAGGAGCATTCCGAAACCTCCGTTGATCACTTCTCCCCAGCCTACTCCGCCACCATTGTGAATGGAAACCCAGGTAGCTCCACGGAAACTGTCCCCAATTACGTTGTGAATGGCCATGTCCGCTGTAAATCTTGATCCGTCATAGATATTGGAAGTCTCTCTGTAAGGAGAATCTGTTCCTGAAACATCATGATGATCTCTACCCAATACAACGGGTCCTATTTCCCCATTTTTAATGGCTTTGTTGAAGGCTTCAGCAATTTTCATTCTTCCTTCTGCGTCTGCATAAAGGATTCTTGCCTGAGAACCTACTACCAGTTTATTTTCCTGCGCTCCCTTGATCCATTGGATATTGTCTTTCATCTGCTGCTGGATCTCTTCAGGAGAGTTCTTAACCATTTCCTCTAATACTGCACAGGCAATATCATCTGTCTTCTGAAGATCTTCCGGATTTCCACTGGAACATACCCAACGGAACGGCCCAAAACCATAATCAAAACACATAGGTCCCATGATATCCTGTACATAACTCGGATATTTGAATTCTCTTCCTAATGTCGGATTTTCTGCCATTACATCAGCTCCGGCTCTGGAAGCTTCCAGTAAGAAGGCATTTCCGTAATCGAAGAAATACGTTCCCTTTGCGGTATGTTTATTGATGGCTGCAGCATGTCTTCTCAACGTTTCCTGAACTTTTTCTTTGAATAACTCAGGGTTTTCAGCCATCATGGTATTAGATTCTTCAAAACTTTGTCCTACAGGATAATAACCACCCGCCCATGGATTGTGAAGGGAAGTCTGATCTGATCCGATATCGATTCTTAAATCTTCCTGATCAAATTTCTCCCAAACCTCTACAATATTTCCAAGATAAGCCAAAGACACTGTTTCTTTGTTAGCCTGTGCTTCTCTTACTCTTTTTACCAATGCATCAAGATCTTCATGAATCTCATTCACCCATTTCTGATCGTGACGGATTTTCGTGATCTTCGGATTCACTTCTGCACATACAGTAACACAGCCTGCAATGTTCCCTGCTTTGGGCTGAGCTCCACTCATTCCTCCTAATCCTGAAGTAACGAAAAGTCCTCCTTTCGGTTCTTTCTTGATTTTTCTGAAAGCATTTAACACAGTAATCGTCGTTCCATGAACAATCCCCTGAGGACCGATATACATATAACTTCCTGCCGTCATTTGCCCATACTGAGTAACACCTAATGCATTGAATTTCTCCCAGTCATCCGGTTTGGAATAGTTCGGGATCATCATACCATTCGTTACCACAACTCTTGGTGCATCTTTATGAGAAGGGAACAATCCCATCGGATGTCCTGAATACATTACCAAGGTCTGTTCATTACTCATTTCAGACAAATATTTCATGGTCAGCAGATACTGCGCCCAGTTGGAGAAAACCGCTCCGTTTCCACCATACGTAATCAGTTCGTGTGGATGCTGCGCTACTGCATAATCCAGGTTATTCTGAATCATCAGCATAATGGCTTTTGCCTGCTCTGATTTTCCGGGATAATCTGTGATAGGCCTTGCCTTCATTTCATAATCCGGACGGAAACGATACATATAAATTCTTCCGTAATCTTCCAGTTCCTGCTTGAATTCAGGAATCAGTTCTGCATGAAACTGAGGTTCGAAATAACGTAAAGCATTCTTCAATGCCAGTTTTTTCTCTTCTTCTCCTAAAATTTCTTTACGCTTCGGAGCATGGTTGATATTGGTCTCGTATGGTTTTGGTTGTGGCAGCTGATTAGGAATCCCCTGCTGTATCTGTTCTTGAAATGTCATATTGCTATTTAAAGGTCTATGTTTTTAAACAATGTTTGAAGTTTTAAAGATATTCAAAATAGCAAATATAGGCAAGAGGCGAAGGGAAGAATGGTTTAAGGTTTAAGGTTTAAGGTTTAAGGTTTAAGGTTTAAGGTTTAAGGTTTAAGCAAAATTATGAAAACTGTAAATCGACTATCATTTGATATTAAATACTATATTTGAATAAACACACCTCAATTCCCCTCCTTTGGAGGGGTGGATTTCAAAGTTAACAACTTTGGAAGACGGGGTGGTCAAAAACACAACAATGAAAGAAATTCTTACCGTCATCAACGGAATTCCTATCCGCAGGAATTTCGTTGAAAACCTGCCCTACAATCCCTATTTAAAAGCATTATCAAAAGAAAAACGTAAAGCCCGGATTTTGGGAGAAGTGATCTTCTGGAAAAAAGTCCGTGCAAAAAAATTCTACACCATTGATTTTGACAGACAAAGGATTATCGGAAATTATATCGTTGATTTTTATGTCAAAACATTAGGTCTTATCATTGAAATAGATGGCTCAAGCCATGACGAAAAACAGGTTTATGATGGAACAGGAGAAGAATATCTTGAATCTTTGGGGTTGTTGGTTTTCAGGATTAGTGATTTTGATGTGAGGAATAATCTGAGTCTGGTGATGAAGGAGTTGGAGGATTTTATTGTGCTGCATTATGGAACCACCCCGTCTTCAAAAATTTAAAGAATTTTCGAATCCACCCCTCCGAGGGAGGGAAATTGCCCTTACCCATATTAGTTGTTATTTCATATAAAAAAGCCTTACTGAAATTCAATAAGGCGGTTTTTTGTATCGTTAAAGTTTAGGTTAAAACATCATCGTTTTCTTCTTCATGGTCATCTTCATTATCGCTGAGACTCCAGTAATTGTTTTCTTCATCTTCTGCACCTATTTCTTCCATTTCATCATCGTCTTCGGCTCCCGGAATATCCAGGCCTTTATCGATTTTATCTTCATCAAAATCTTCATCCAGAATAGGATTTCCGTCTCCATCAAGCGGAATATGTTTTTCTTTCTGGAAAATATCTTCATTGGGATTATAATCCATTTGTTCCAGCTTTCTGTTCTGTTCATTAATATTGTCTTCCGGTATCATGATAATGGTATTTAAGGGTTTACATATTTAAAACAAAAATAATTCCAAGTTATACTGAATAATCAGAATAAACGTCAGGATTTGCACAATGGGGCATTTTCTCATTTTTTGAAAAAGCGATGATATTTCCTGCTGCCAGTCTGGCCATTCCATTTCGGGCTTCAACAGTAGCAGAACCAATGTGAGGCAGTATACAGACACTGGAAAGCCCAAGAATAGGATCATCTGCAGACATTGGTTCCGGATTGGTTACATCCAGGCCTGCTCCCCAGATTTTTTTATCTACAAGCGCCTGATACAAATCTTTTTGGTTATGAAAACCTCCTCTGGCTGTATTGATGAAAATCGAGTCCGGCTTCATTTGTTCAAATATCGAATAATTAAACAATTCTTTCTGTTCAGGGGTAAAATTAGCGTGTACACTCAATACATCTGAGTTTCTGATCAGTTCTTCGAAAGAAACATAAGCTGCCCCCAGCTCGTTTTCTGCTTCCTTATTCTGATGGCGGTTGTGATAAATGATGTTCATACCAAAAGCTTTTTTTGATTTTTCAGCCATTTCATACCCGATTCGACCCAATCCAAAAATTCCCAGTGTTTTTCCATATAATTCCTGGCCCAGGGCATGTAGAGGATCAAATGCTCCCCAGTTATCATCTTTTACTTTTTGGAAATTATAGCTTGCCCGCCTCGCCACAGACTGCATGAGTAAAAAGGCCACATCTGAAGTAGCCCTGCTCAGAACATCGGGCGTATTTCCCACCGGAATGTGTCGTTGTGTAGCTTCTTTAATGTCAACGTGATCAAATCCTACGGAATAAAGAGCAATAGCTTTCACATTCGGGCAGGCTTCAAAAAAGTTCTTATCATAGGTAAAGTCTGTGCCAATACTTAACATCGTATCTGTATTTTTACAGTAATTAAGCCATTCTTCGTAAGAAAGGTTTTCTTTTTCCGGGATTACAATCTCCAGGCCTGCTTCTTCCAGCATTTTTATTCCTGTTTCTGGAATTCTTTTATTGATAAAAACTTTCATAATACTGTGGTTTGGTTATTTTAAATAAAAAACCTCACTCGCAAAAAGTAAGGTTATTGAACTTTAATATTAAAAAATTATTTCTCTTCATCCGAATGGTCTTTGTTCTTCTCCCAGGCTTCAGAAGCAATTTCCTGAATTTCTGTCCAAACTTCTTTTGCAGATTTCTGAGCCTGCGCCATAAATCCTTGTTTGGTAGCTTCCTGATTCCTGCTTTTCATGTCATGAAGGTAATCTTTCACCTGCTGGGAATAGCTTTCTATACTGTATCCCGGGTTATTATGCAGATTTTTCTGAAGATTACTAAAATCATGTGACGCCTTGAATCTGTTCGTGTCCATAATATTAAGATTTTAGTGATTGGGTTCTCATGTGAATCCAATTTTTATTCCGAAACAGATTTAAAATGTATTAAAAAAAGATTAAATCTTATTAATTATCGAATTTCAAAAACACAAACTATGGCTAAGAACAGGTATTTGAGACCAGGATGTCTGCTAATTCCTTATCTGTAATACATTATTGATTTGTATTTCCAAGCATCGGAACAAATTTATAAGCTCCGAATTCTTCTTTTTCAAATTCTGTAGGGCCTACTTTGGTAAATCTGTATAAAACCTGTTCATCCGTTGGTCCTAATGGGATCACCATTATTCCTCCGATGTTCAGTTGTTTTAAAAGCTCTGTGGGTAATGTAGAAGCGCCACAGGTTACGATAATTTTGTCAAAAGGAGCAAAAGTTGGAAGCCCGGCAAAACCATCTCCAAAACTCTGAAATTTTGGAAACAGATGAAGTTCTCTGAGTTTCTTTTTGGAAAAATCAAAAAGGTCTTTCTGCCTTTCCACCGTATAGACATGAGCTTTCATCGCCATTAAAACTGCGGTCTGGTATCCACATCCTGTTCCGATCTCCAAAACTTTTTCACCTGGTTTTACCTTCAGCAATTCAGACTGTTCCGCTACCGTGGACGGATGGGAAATGGTCTGATGGGCGAGAATAGGAAATGCCCTGTCTTCATAGGCAAAATCTTCAAAAATACTTTCGATAAAAAGGTGTCTTGGAACTTCATTCATTGCCGAAAGTACATTTTCATCCGAAATACCAATTCTGTTTCGAAGGTAGTCTACTAAAATCTTTCTTTTTCCTTTATGTACAAACGAATCCTGCATTTGACAAAAGTAAGAAATTAGAAATTAGATTTCAAATCGGAACAAAGAATATCCCAAAAATAGAGCAGCCATTATTTTGACTGCTGTGTTTTTATTTTTAATTCCATTGTATCGGATAAGGACCATAAAAATCACTGAAGGTATTATCAGCACATCTTTTTCTCACAAAAAAGTTATAATTCACTGTTTTACTTAATCCTACATAAACAGCTTTTTGGCCTGCAAACACCAAATCTCCACTTGCAGGAGGAGCAAAACTAGTTGTCAGAACAGTTTCATATGCAGAAACTCCATCATTTTCCCAGGATACTGTAGCATCAAAAATAGAAGAATTCGCAGAAGAGGTTGTTTTCGAATAGGTTGCATATTCTGGTTTTACGCAGGTGGTAGTAGTGCCGGCCAATACGGTGACAGGTCCTGCCCAGTTGCTCCGGCCGTTGTCAATTCCGCAGTTTTTTCTTACATAAAGATCATATTTGTTATCTTTATATAGAGGGAGATTATAGAAGTTCTTATTGGTGACCACTGTGATTCCCTTTCCTAAAGAGAAACCCTGTTCCCATACTGTACTTCATAATAGCCTTCTCCCATACTGATAAAGCTCCAGGAAAGTCGATTATTTGTTTTCTCAAATATCAGATTTGTAGGAGTACCACATTTGGCCTGCGGGTCATATGGGCTATCTCCTATACATCCGGCAGTGCATAATCCAGAGATGATTACAATCGAAATTATTCTTTTCATAGCTATTTTTCTAACCGTGAATTTAGTATAATTTCTTTAATGAATGAAGACTTTCATTCCTGACTATCACCAAGTGAAAAGTCATGTATTTTATAAATGTACATTCACTATCTTTACAAAAATTTAATACAGCTATGTTAAAAGCAGGTTTGGTAGGTGCCGGACACTTGGGAAAAATACATTTAAAACTTCTTAATCAGTCAGATAGATATGAATTTGTAGGTTTCCATGATAAAGATATTGAAAACGGAAAGAAATTAGAAGCCGAATTCGGATATAAATATTTTGAAAATTTTGATGAATTGCTTGAGCAGATTGACATGCTTGATATTGTCACTCCAACTGTTTATCATTATGATTATGCCTTAAAAGCCATTGAAAAAGGCCTTCATTTCTTTATTGAAAAACCGGTAACCCAGACTCTTGAGCAGGCAGAAGAAATTCTTCGTTTGTGCCAGGAAAAAGGAATCAAAGCACAGGTAGGACACGTTGAGCGATACAACCCGGCTTTTATTGCTACCAAGGAATACATCAGTACTCCGATGTTTATTGAAATCCACAGACTGGCTGAATTTAATCCCCGTGGTACAGATGTTTCTGTGGTATTGGATCTTATGATTCACGATCTTGATATCTTATTAAGCATTGCGAAATCCAAAGTGAAAAATATCCACGCAAGTGGTGTTTGTGTAGTCAGCAAAACTCCGGATATTGCCAACGCAAGAATAGAGTTCGAGAACGGATGTGTGGCCAACCTTACGACTTCCAGAATTTCTATGAAGGCGATGAGAAAGAGCAGATTCTTCCAGAAAGATGCTTATATTTCCGTTGACTTCCTTGAGAAAAAGGCTGAAGTGATCAGAATGAAAGATGCTCCTGAAAACCCTACTCCATTTGATATGATCATTGAAAATGCAGAGGGAGAAAAGAACCAGATTCTGTTTGAATATCCAAATATCCAGCCTAACAATGCTATTCTGGACGAATTAAATTCTTTCGCTGATGCGATTACTGGCGACAAAAATGTAGAAGTTTCTCTTGAAGATGGAACTGAAGCATTGAAAGTGGCTTTAGAGATTATGAAACTGATCAGTTAACATGAAAATAAAGTCTGCACTATTTTTGGCAGCAATCACAATGCTATCTTGTCATCAGAAAAAAAATGGTTACGAGATAGATTGTGATGATCAAAAAAAGCAGGCACAAAATGATTTCAATTATAAAAATTATACCTGGACCAATTTCTCTGGCTTAGGCTATGATTATCTGGGTGAAAAGGAATTTATAGAGCTTCTGAATCAGAATCATATAAAAACACAGCAAATTCCCATATCTTGTGTAAGGTTTCCGAATGATCAGTATGAAAACTGCCGGGAAATCGAGATGAACAGACTTATTTTAAAAAGATTCGGAAAGAAATTTATAGACTCATTGCGCTTTACCGCAAAGCAACTGTTTATAAAAAATCATCCCGATGAAATATTTTCATATGAAGAATGTGATGATATTTCGCGCTATCCTAACTCTACCGCAGACAATCAGTTTGAAAAACTACAAACTGATTATCTAAAAAAATTTCCTACTCCCCAAGGATATAAATCAAAAAAGGAAAAGTTTTATTCCTACACTTCAGCTTCTTTTATTATTACTAAAAACGGAAAAATTAAGGATTTATCAGTAAAAAGTGAATTTCAAAACAAAAAAAACAATATATTTGAAAAACAATTCAATAAACAATTGAAAGATTTTGTTTTACACACGCAATGGATTCCTGGCAGAATAAATGGTCTGAATGTAGATTCTTACTATGATGCCACCATTCATTATGACTAATTTCTAAAAAATTCCTATTATTTAAATCATTGAAACTACTATGAAAAGAGCCATTCTATTATCCGCACTTTTATTGTCTCAATTTGGGACATCACAATTACTGAAGACTTCAGGACAAAAAATCGTTAATGATAAAGGTGAAAATATTCAATTGAAAGGCCTTGGGCTCGGCGGTTGGATGCTACAGGAAGGATATATGCTGAAAACTGCTGATTTCGCCGGCCCACAGTATAAGATTAAGGAGAAAATTGCTGAACTGATTGGTGAAGACGGAATGAATGAGTTCTACAAAGCTTACCTGAAAAATGGAATCACAAAGCAAGATATCGACTTTTTAGCCAAAGCAGGATTCAATTCGATAAGGTTGCCGATGCATTACAACCTTTACACCCTTCCTATTGAAAAAGAACCTGCAAAAGGAAAAGATACATGGCTGGAGGAAGGTTTTAAAATGACTGATGATCTTCTTCAATGGTGCACCGATAATAAAATATACCTTATTCTGGATCTGCATGCAGCTCCGGGAGGTCAGGGAAATGATGCGAACATCTCTGATAATGACAAATCCAAGCCTTCACTTTGGGCTAATGAAGAAAACCAGAGAAAAACGATTGCGCTTTGGAAAAAACTAGCTGAGCGGTATAAAGATAATCCATGGATTGGAGGCTATGATCTGATTAATGAACCTAACATCAACTTCACAGGTAAAAACCCGAATGGTACAGATGAAATATCCAATGCTCCGCTCTGGAAACTTCAGAAAGACATCACTGCAGCTATTAGAGAAGTTGATAAAAAACATATTATTTTTATTGAAGGAAACGGCTGGGGAAATAATTATAACGGATTACCAGCAATCTGGGATAACAATATGGCTTTCAGCTTTCATAAATACTGGAATTACAATGATGATCAAACCATTCAATTCGCGCTGGATCTCAGAGAGAAACACAATATGCCGATATGGCTTGGAGAAACGGGAGAAAACTCTAATGTATGGTTTACTGAGTTGATTCAGCTTTTAGGCAAGCATAATATAGGATACGCCTTCTGGCCGATGAAAAAGATTGATAATATCGCGGGAATTACCAATGTAAAAATCACTCCTGAATATGAAAAGCTGTTGGATTACTGGAAAAACGGAGGTGAAAAGCCTTCTAAAGAGTATGCAAGAAAAGCTCTATTACAGATTGCCGACAATTATAAGCTGAACAACACGGAAATTAAAAGGGATGTGATTGATGCGATGTTCAGACAGATTACAGATGCTTCTACAAAACCTTTCAGAAATCACCAGGCTCCGGGAAGAATATTTGCTTCAGAATATGATTTGGGAAGAATGGGTGCTGCCTATCTGGATAAGGATTTTATCAATCTCTGGGTAAGTGATCCGGCAAAAAGATCGGAGTGGAACTCCGGACAGCAGATGAGAAATGACGGGGTGGATATTTATAAATGTAATGATAAAGTTACCAATCAGTATTATGTAGGAAAAACAGAAACCGGAGAATGGCTTCAGTATACGCTTCGATCAAAAGGAGATGCAAATTATACTCTGGACATCAGATATTCTGCTGCCAACGATGCTAAAATAAGAATTGAAACGGCTTCCGGAAAAGTTTTAGCTACAGTATCATTGTCATCTACGGGTGGAAATGAAAACTGGAAAACGGTTACTGCAAAAAACATCAGCCTTCAGAAAGGGGAAAACAAGATCAGAATCGTCTTTGAAAATGATGGAGTAAATCTGAATTATTTTGAATTAAAATAGTAATAATTGTCTTAAATTGCAGCTCTCTTCCGGTCTTCAGAAGAGGGCTTTTTTAATGATCATATTATGAAAAAAACAGCATTCTTTTTCCTTTTGATTTCAGCATTTACCTTTGCCCAGACTTCTTTATTAGAACAGAAAATAAACTCAATCCTTAAGAACAAAAAAGCTACTGTGGGCGTTTCTGTCCTAGGTTTTGAAAATGGTTTTACATACAATAAAAACGCAGACAAAAAGCTGCCAATGCAAAGTGTATTCAAGTTTCACATTGCCGCAGCGGTTCTGAATGCCATAGACCAGGGAAAGCTTTCTCTGGATCAGAAAATTAAACTGGATCAGTCAAATTTACTAGAGAATACGTGGTCGCCGCTTCGTGATCAATATGCAGGAAAAGATGTTGAAGTTCCGTTAAGTGAAGTGATTGAATATACGGTTGCCAAAAGTGATAACAACGGCTGTGATATTCTTCTCAGGTTATTGGGAGGTACCCAGACTGTTCAGAAATTCATGGATTCCAAAGGGGTACAAGGTTTTCAGATCAAATATAATGAAGAAGACATGCATAAAGACTGGAATGTTCAATATGAAAATTACAGTACTACAAAATCAGCAGTCGATATCCTTAAAAAATTCTATGACGGGAAAATACTTTCCAAAAAATCTACAGATTATCTGATGAAAGTACTATGGTCTACTTCCACAGGATTGAATAAAATGGTGGAACAACTTCCCAAAAACACTCCCGTGGCAAGAAAAACGGGAGCTTCCGGGAAAAATAAAGCAGGTTTGACAGGTGCGGAAAATGAAATAGGAATCATTACTTTACCGAATGGAAAACATTATGCATTAGCCGTATTTGTCAGTAATTCAACGGAAACGGATGCAGTCAACTGCAGGATGATTTCAGATATTTCCAGAGAGGTTTGGGAATATTTTAATAAGTAAAATTTTAAGCTTATTTTTAAAGCGATTTAACATGAAAAAAATAATACTAACAACGGCTCTGTTTGCTTTCACATTCTTTTACGCTCAGAAGAATCAGAATTATTTAGAGATCAGCTACGGAAGTGTATGCTGTGGCCCTGCCTCTGATAAGCCTGTGATGAGCTTTCTGAAAGAATTTAAGAACAAAAGCCAGATCAAAAGCCTGGAAGTCCTGATCCAAAAAGGGATGGGAAGAGAAGGCGAATATACATTGTATGTTGGCACCGATTTTCTTACAAAGAATCAGAAAAAACGATTGATAAGAGGTTTAACGGCTACTGTTTCCAATCAGAATAACAGTAAAAAAAGCCAGAGTGTAGGAAATGTTACCTTTGATTCAACAGCTGTTGTCACACAATCTGACCTTACAGACGCAAAAAATTTAACTATCTATAAAAAATAAAGGAAAAATGATCAAAAACATTGTAGTTATCGGAGCGGGAACCATGGGAAATGGTATTGCACATACTTTCGCACAAAGCGGTTTTAAAGTAAATCTTGTAGATGTATCCCAGGAAGCTTTGGACAGAGGTTTAAAAACCATTACTACCAATCTTGACAGAATCATTGCAAAAGGAAACCTTACAGAGGAGCAAAAAGCTGAAACATTAGGTAACATCACTACTTTTACAGCATTGAATGAGGCTGCAGGATCTGCTGATCTTATTGTAGAGGCTGCTACTGAAAATCTTGATCTTAAACTGAAGATCTTCGGCCAGATGGATGAGCTGGCTCCTGCCAATTGTATCCTTGCAACCAATACTTCTTCTATTTCTATCACAAAAATTGCTGCGGCTACCAAAAGAGCTGATAAAGTAATCGGTATGCACTTTATGAACCCGGTTCCTATTATGAAACTGGTAGAAATCATCAAGGGATATTCAACTTCCAAGGAGACTTTTGATGCCATTTATGAAATGAGTAAAACTTTGGGTAAAGTTCCAGTAGAAGTGAATGACTACCCTGGTTTTGTGGCGAACAGAATTCTAATGCCAATGATCAATGAATCTATCGAGACTCTTTACAACGGAGTGGCTGGTGTAGAAGAAATTGATACGGTAATGAAACTGGGAATGGCTCATCCAATGGGTCCGCTTCAGCTGGCAGACTTTATTGGTCTTGATGTATGCCTTGCTATTCTGAACGTTATGTATGACGGTTTCAAAAATCCTAAGTACGCTCCGAACCCACTGCTTGTGAATATGGTGACAGCCGGAAAACTGGGTGTAAAATCAGGAGAAGGGTTCTACGATTATTCTGAAAGCAAAAAAGCTGAAAAAGTTTCAAAAATGTTTTTGAAGTCATCTTAAATCAATAATTTTAATTATCTTTGAGAAAGTTAAAACATTAAAAAAATGAAATTACCAAAGTTTTTATTAGCAGATAATTCGGAATTTCCAGAGGATCTATTCGTGGTTCATACAGAATATCCAAGATTTATCTTAAACGTTGAGGAAGAAGAAGTTGAGTGGTTAGATGATCTTGAAGGTGATGATGAAGAAACGATGGCAGACGAGGCTACTAAAGTAGTAGAAGCAGCATTCAAATGGTGCGATGAAGAGTTGGCTAAGTACGACGAAGAAGAGGAAGATTAATAACACTCTAAACATAAAAAAGGAACTCAATTGAGTTCCTTTTGTTTTTTTATTCTGATTTAGTGAATTTTAATAGCAAAAGATTGTCTTTGTACAATTCTAAAGTATTTCCGGAAACCACATATTTGTTAGCTTTCCCCATCATATCCATAAAGTTCTGTTCTACCCCGATGTTGCTGCACATCATTTTTGTAGATCCCATCTGTCCGGCTGTAAAACTTCCTGTAGACGGATCTATGGTAGCCGTTCCGAAATAGTTGTTACATCCCGCATTTCCGGTGATCTTTTCTCCTTCAATATTCAATGTCGGAACTTTACCTTTTACCGTTTCAGCCAATGTCCATTTTGTGCTGGCAAGAGCAGGCTGAGCTTTTCCTACTTTAGATGCAGACGGGCTTGTCATAGATCCACATGAAGCCAATACTGCAGCTGTACATATACTTAAAAAAAGATTTTTCATTTTTTTCTTTTTGAATTAACCCAAATTTACGGAAATTATATTATTTAAACGGGCTGCCGTAAATTTTATTATTCTTTAACATTTGATATTTTGAATATTTTTCCGAGCAAAAGATCTTATTATGCGGTCATAAGTTGGAAAACGCAAAGACGCAAATTTGTTAATATGCAAAGAGTTTAAGGCGCAAAGATTTTATCTCCTATAAAATTTTAATACTATACCCTTGTCATTCCGAGCAAAGCAAGGAATCTATACCATAATTGGTTTATAAAATATATTGAGACTCTTACGGAGTGATAAAGACTGTGGATAGATTGTTTTTATACAAAATTTCCATTTTAAACACGAATAACATTAATATTTTCACTAATATCACTAATGCAATTCAATAGGAACGGGCTTTAGCCCGTTTTTCTATCCACAAAAATTCATTTGGCTTTAGCCCAAGCCTAACAACAACGCAATAAAACAAAAAAACGGACTTAAACAAGTCCGTTTCTATTATGTTGAAATATATATTTTCAATGATTAAGATCTCAACTCAGCGTTGAATTCTTTCTGGAAAGCTTTGATCAGAGAATCCATTACCTCTGTAATCTCTTTTTCTTCCAGTGTTTTTTCTTCGTTTAACAGTTCGAAGCTCATTGCATAAGACTTCTTACCTTCAGGAAGATTTTTACCTTCATACACATCGAACAGATTAATGTTTTTAATGAATGGAGATTTGTTCTTCTTAGCCGTCTGGTATAAATCCTGATAGTTAACTGTTTTATCAATCAATAAAGCTAAGTCTCTTCTGATTTTGTTAAACTTCGGAATATCTTTGAATTTCAATTCATTTTTAGAACGTAACTCCTGAGCAAATTCCAGTTCAATTTCTGCATAGAAACATTCCTGATCAATATCAAAGTCTTTCAATAAGGCAGGCGCTACTTTTCCGATTCTTACCAATGCTTTACCATCCGCTTCATATACCAATGCATCAGAGAATCTGTCATCAGTTAGAGCTACTTCTTTGTAATCTACAGCCAATCTTTCCAATAAAACTTTTACATACGCTTTAAGGTTATAGAAGCTTACCGCAGATTTTGGCTGAAGCCAGTTTTCTGCAACGTCTCTTCCGGAAACCAGTAATGCCAGTTGTTTTCTTTCTTCGTATTTATCTTTTTTGTGATAAATTTTTCCTAATTCGAAGAATTTGATATCCTGATTTTTTCTGTTGATATTGTATACTGTATTCTGAAGAAGTCCTTCCAATAAAGACTTTCTCATGAATGCTAAATCTCCGCTTAAAGGATTCAATAGTTTTACAGCATCTGTTTCATCTTTTACAGAAGTTAAAGAGTTGTTCATTACTTCATTGAAACCAAGGCCTTGTAAAGTTCTTGCCCAGCTGTTTTCCAGTTCATCCTGATCGTTAGCACTTAGCTTAACAGGAGTAAATGAAATCTTCTGTGGAGCATCAATTTTATTGTATCCGTAGATTCTTAAAATCTCTTCAATCACGTCAATTTCTCTTGTTACATCTGCTCTGTATGCAGGAACTGAGATTTCGAAACCGTTTGGAATTTCATTTAAAACCTGAATTTCCAATGCTTTTAAGATTTCCTTTACTTTTTCTCTGTGGATTTTTGTTCCTAAAATCTGCTCAATTTTAGAGAATCTAAGGATCACGTAATTGTCCTCTATTTTCTTAGGATATTCTTCCAATAAGTCACCTACCAATTTACCTTCAGCAATTTCCTGAATCATTTTAATAGCGTGAGTGATGGCTGTTCTGGTAAGATTCGGGTCTACTCCTCTCTCAAATCTGAAAGAAGCATCTGTATTCAAGCTATGCGCTTTTGCTCCTTTTCTCACTGCAATCGGGTTGAAGTAAGCACTTTCAAGGAATATTGTTTTTGTAGTTTCAGATACTCCTGAATTCTCACCTCCGAATACTCCGGCAATACACATCGGTTTATCTTTACCGTCTTTGATCATGATTTCAGAACCATTCAATGTTCTTTCAACACCATCTAAAGTTGTAAATTTTGTTCCCGGTTTTACTACACCTACTTTCACTTTTTTATCTGCAATTTTATCTGCATCAAATGCGTGAAGCGGCTGTCCGTATCCGTGAAGAATATAGTTGGTAATATCTACAACGTTATTAATCGGGCTTAGTCCGATCGCTCTCAGTCTGTCTTTCAACCAGGATGGTGATTCTGCAACTTTTACATCTTCAATCACAGCGCCGATATATCTTGGACACAATTCTGCATCTTCAATTTCCAGTTTGAAATCATGAGTTCCTTCGCTATTCAAAACTTCAGAAGCTACTTTATTAAATTGTGACTTCAATTGGTTCGTAGAAAGATAAGCGTGTAAATCTCTTGCAACACCATAGTGAGACATGGCATCTGTTCTGTTCGGTGTTAAACCGATTTCAAAAACCTCATCATTGGTCAACTCAAAATAGTCTGCAAAGTTTTTCCCTACTTCATATTTTGTTTCATCCAGCACCATAATTCCTCCATGATCTTCGCTAAGGCCTAGTTCGTCTTCTGCACAGATCATTCCCTGAGAAACCTCTCCTCTGATTTTTGCTTCTTTAATTTCAAAAAAGTTTCCGGTCTTGTCATAGATTTTTGTTCCAACAACGGCTACAGGAACAGTCTGTCCTGCTTCAACATTCGGAGCTCCGCAAACAATGTTCAACACTTTTCCGTTTCCTACCTCTACTGTTGTCTTCTTCAGTTTGTCAGCATTAGGATGTTTTTCGCAGGTAAGTACTTTACCTACAACAATTCCTTCCAGGCTGCCTCTTACACTTTCAAATTTATCTATCCCTTCAACCTCAAGACCTATATCTGTAAGGAATTCACCGATTCTTTCAGTTTTTGATTCCGTTTTTACAAAGTCCTTCAGCCAGTTGTTTGATATTTTCATTTGTTAATCTATCTACTTATTTAATTCGTCAGATGTGTCCTATGGTTTCATCTGCTCTATTTTGAAACTTTTATTTGAAATCCCACCATTTTCATGGATAATTTTTCGAGCTACAAATGTCGTGTTTTTTTGAGAAATAGAGAAATTTAGAAGCGATTTTAAGATAATAAATTTTCGTTAATCTTTGTGCTGCTGATTCATGAAACTATTGGTCCAATTGTCTCACCAGCTTCTTCAGGCTATCAGAAAATAATACCAACCCTCCGGCCATCATGATAATATCCTTCAATACGAGACGTCCTGCTCCTGACAGATAGGGAAAACCATACTGGGGAGTTGCATAATCTCCCCCCAGATTCGGTACATATACTTCAGGAGTGGTGACCAGAAATGACAGGGTAACCAATGACATTAAAAATGTTAAAGCACCTCCAATTGTTCCAATTTTAGGAAACCAAATCCCCAGTAATACCATAACTCCTATTACAACGATCATTGTCCCTAAACCGTAGGAAAAGGCATATGTTCCGTTTTCCTGATGCCAGTTAATATTTTTCTGAACCACTTTTCCTTCAGGATTTTTATACAAAGTGTATTCTGCAACCCGTTTTTTATCTTCCTGAATAACTTTATGGTCTGCATTTTTGTAGAAAAAACTCATCAAAGGGCTGTTGGCAACGAAAGGAACAATTCCATCAGCTTCATAATGAAAGGCTTTCAAGCCTCCAATCCAAGCCATAACGATGAAAATTGAGATTCTAAGAAAATTGAAAAAGTACGTATCCCATTGTAATAATTGGTGATAAAGTCTGCTGTTTTTCATGTGATTTATTTTTCACCAAAGGTATTCACATGCACAGAGCGCCAACATAGACATTTCGGGACATTACATGGACATTTTCGCCACCACGGAGATCCCCACTTTTTCTCTGTAATTTTTAGGAGAGCAGCCTACTGACTTTTTGAAATACCTGCTGAAATAAAATTCATCTTCAAATCCCAGTTCAGAAGCAATCTCCTTTACAGATCTGTAAGTTAAATGCAACAATTTTTTGGCTTCCAGAATAATTCTCTCATTGATAAGCTGATTGGGTGTTTTGGAGAATTCTTTCTTTACTGCCTTGCTTAATGTACTATTGGTAATGTTCAGTTTATCGCTGTAAAATGACAGTTCTTTTTCTGTTTTAAAATACGTTTCCAGAAGTTTCTGAAATTCTGCAGCATTTTTATTAGAAAGCTTTTCATTAGAAATTATGCTGTTTTCAATACTGCTTTTCTGTTTGCTTCCAATGGCAAGAATGAGCTGGATATAGGTTTTGATAATGGATTCCGAAAACGGATGCTTTTCACGTTCTTCTTTTTTAATATGATTAAAAAGCTCAAGAATATAATGATAACTCTCTTCCGAAAGCTCAACACTCGGATTCAGATAAATATTATTGAAAAGAAGTCCGTTACAAGCCACTTCTTTTTTATGATATTCTATACAGTAATAATCTCCGTGAAAGAAAAGCACGTGGATATTTTCATCAGATTCCGAAACCAGTTTCACCTTTTGATAAGGAGAAAGAAAGAGAATATTGTATCCGCTGTAAGAATAATTAATACCATCTACTGAGAAAACACCGGAACCTTTCCATAGAAACACGCTGTAATTTTCAGTTGTGAACTCTGCGGAAAAATCTGAGGTTTGGGAAGACTGTATTTTTATTTCCATGATGAGTTGATTTAAACACTAATGACGCTAATGATTCACAAATAACACTATTGATTTAATATTCTTTTGAATACGCCTTTCTCTTATTATACTTTTGCCTTGAAGCAAAAGTATACAAAAGTTCAAGACGGGAATCATCCGCTAAAAATTTGAATGTACTCCTAAAATTTCCAAACTCGCATGGATCATCTGGTTCTTCTTCGGTTCAATAGTATATCCCATGCTCAGACAATGGAATTTTTTTGGCGGATTACATTTAAATTTTCTTAACGCTCCTGATTCCTAAGTCGATTAGACCCTACAAAAAAAGCCGGAAAATTCCGGCTTTTTATTTGTATACTAAATCAATATTACAATCCGATTACCGGCATTGATAACATTAAGATATTTTCATTTTCTTCAAGACCATCAAGAGGTTCAATGATTCCTGGTCTGTTAGGCTGGGACATTTTCATGGTAATATCATCAGATCCTAAAATCGTAAGCATTTCTGTTAAGAATTTTGAACTGAATCCGATATTGATATCTTCTCCGTTGTAGTCGCAAGGAATCTGCATGTCAGCTTTATTTGCATATTCAGTATCTTCTGCATGAAGGTGAAGAATATTTCCGGAAAGCTTGAATCTCACCTGATTGGTAGATTTGTTGGACATGATAGACGCTCTTTTGATTGCTCCCAGCAACAGGTTTCTATTGATGGTCAATACATTTGGATTTTCTTTTGGAATTACCGCAGTATAGTTCGGATATTTTCCGTCAATCAGTCTACAGATCCAGATATGCTTACCAAAAGTAAATTTAGCCATATTCTCATTGAAGTCAATGGTAACGTCTTCATTGGAACTTGCCAGGATATTTTTGAAAATGTTAAGAGGCTTTTTAGGCATGATAAACTCCATCGGTTCGGCATTCATCAGGTCTGCTCTTTTGTACACCACCAATCTGTGGGAGTCTGTAGAAACGAAATTGGTTTCATTTTCTCCAAACTGGAAAAGCACTCCTGTCATTACCGGACGAAGAGAGTCGTTACTTGTAGCGAATAGTGTGTTTGTCAAAGCTTCAGACAAAACTCCTGCCGGCATTGTTACACTTTGGGAAGCGTCAAATTCCGGTAATTCAGGATAGTCATCAGCATTGTCTAATGCTACTGCGAAATTATCTTTTTCATCTAAAATCTCAAGCTGGCTTCCGGTACCTTCGGCATTGTCTTTTACAACAAATGTCAGAGGCTGTTCACCATATGTCTTGATAAAATCCTGAAAAATTTTAGCAGGAACAGCAAATTTACCTGTATCATCAGACTTTACTTCCAGGGAAGTAACAAGAGTTGTCTCGCCGTCAGATGCTGTAATGGTAACATTATTTCCGTCTAATTCAAAAAGATAGTTTTCTAAAATCGGTCTCGATTGAGAGCTTGATATTACGCCACTTACAGTTTGCAAAGCCTTCTGCAGTTCACCACTTGAAATAATAAATTTCATAGATTTATAAAATAAGTTTCTACAAATATAATAAATACATACAACAAAGAAAAGAATAATATGGAGGAGTTTTTAACAAAGATCCTTAATTTGTTTTGAGCCTTGACATTATGCATATATTTCTTCGGGGAACTCTATTTTATCAAAATACAAAGACTATCTTTGTCTCAAAAGTTTAAATTTATGCAAAAACCTCCCATCCATAAAAGTTTTCTCAATGCTTTCCGGGGTGTTTTTATGATGATTAAAACAGAAAGAAATTTCCAGATTGAACTTCTGGTATTCTTTGTCAATCTCTTCCTTATTTTTTATTTCAACCTGAGCAACACAGACACCGCTTTGGTTCTTATTGCCTCATTCGCTGTTTTAAGTGCTGAAATTTTTAATACCGCTATTGAAAAGATCTGTGATATCATTCAACCTGATTTCGACAAAAGAATTGGCTTTATTAAGGACATTGCTGCCGGAGCTGTATTGCTGACAGCTATTGCAGCGGTGATTGTCGGAGTCTTGGTGTATGGGAAATATGTTTTTAGTTAAAATTGGGGAATTGTTGACAAATATTGTTTAACCACCCCGTCAAAAATTCTTTGAATTTTTGACACCCCTCCGAAGGAGGGGAATATCACGTCTTCAGTTCAAAGGTTGTGAAGGCAAGTTTTTTCACTTTTTGTTATTTTACAGCGATGAAAATATCTACTTCGGCATCTGAAGGATTTTGTGCTTTTTCTCCATACACTTCAAAATCGGCGGTAAATGTTCTGTTCAAACCCATTTCCCAGATTTTTAACCATTCGTTGATAACCAACCCTTTTGAAAGGTCTCCTTTTGGGACAAATTTCAGATAGTCTCCACCATCAAAAGAATAGCCAACCATTCCTTCCGGGATGTTATCAAGGTTTTCGACTTTACATCCAAGAACCGTTGTATAAGGTTTTGTATGGTCTTTTTCGTAATCTGTATAGATGGAATAAATGGTATTGTCTATTTTATTTGGAATTGAATTGACAATATTCTCGCTGATCATTTTCTCCCATAATACCGGAATATCTTTTCCTGCCTGTCCATTTTCATTGGTTGTTCTTACAGAGATCCCGATCACCTTAAAAGGTTCTATTTTTACGTTATTCATTTATTGATTTTTTGTTAGCACAAAGATAAAAACAGGTTGTGACAAGGGTATGTCAGCAGTTTTTTTAAGTTTGGGCTGAAGCCAGTGAATTTATTTTTATAGGATAAGTGGGCTAAAGCCCACTTCTATTGAATATTAAATTGGTCATATTAGCGAAATCTGCGAGAGAACACTCAAGCTTAGATTTCTTGCTTTGCCCGGAATGACAAAGAGACTGTTGGAATTTCATAGGAGATAGTGAGATTGCTTCGCGTTGCTTGCAATGACTATTTTCCGACATAGATAAACCCTTCTTTTCCAGATTTAAAAACGGTTTTGATTCTTTTGTAATCATCCACTTCGTATTCATCTGCCTGGAGGATTTCTTCATCTGTCACGTCAAAAAGTACTCCTTCTATCTCATCCTCATTGTTTCCTGAAAATTCAAGTACAGGATGGTATTTCTGACCGCTTTTCCGAAGTACTTCAGGATCTGTAATTTCAAGCATACTTAATTTATAGCCTGATAAGATATCTTTTTCACCTTGTAAAATTCTTCCAAAAGTTTCAAGCTGTACCTGCTCTTTCTGCAGGGTTCCATAAGAAAATAAATTAGGCATTACAGATACTTTTCAATGATTGGAATTGCGATTTCGGCCATCATTCCATAGCCTTTTTCATTAGGATGCACACCGTCTGCAGAAAGCAGAATTTCTTTATCATCCAGGAAAGCAGAATAAAAATCTATATATCCCAATGAGTCTTCTGCTACAATATTTTTCAAAATTTGATTGTAAACAACCACATCCTCGTTGATTCTTTTCTTCCCGGAGCTGACTACTACTCCATCTATTTTTTGAGAGAAAGGGAGAATGCTTACAAGATAAATGGTATTGGAAAACTGCCCGGCATGTGCGACAGCTTCTTTGATATTGGTTTTAAATTTGTCAGGATCTACAATCTGTACTCCATCTTTTACTGCAAGATCATTGGCTCCATAGCTTAGAAAAACGATATTTCCATCAGCAGAATTTCTTGCAGCCAGTTCATGAGGAATTCTTTTGAGCAATCCTTCTGTGGTTTCTCCTCCTATTCCGAGATTGAACAGGATCAGTTCATCTCCGTTTCCTTCATGAAATTTCTGCAGGGCATATCTTTTCAGAATATCTACCCAGCCGCCAAAAACGCCGTCATATTCTCCATAGGTAATGCTGTCACCGAAGAACAGCCCGTAAATAATTTTCTTCATTGAACTTTATTGTTTCCTGTTTTGTTGAAGTAAAAGTATTAAGAAAAAATCGTTTAAGGGAAATAATTCTCCTCAATTTTATGTGATTTTTAACGCAAAAGACGCTCATGGTTTAACTTTTATGTTTTCGTTCGCAAGGGCGTTTCACTTAGCTATAGACCAATTTGTACCCTGGTTGAATAAACTTAGTTGAACCATTAAGATTTTTGAAGGAATAAAGAATTATTAAGGCAACAGCTAAAGCTATTATGAAGCAGAATTCCCTATTCATCGGCGATGAATCTTAACTTTTCTTACAATCTTTATTATTCTTAATGGTTAAATTTTTGACGCAAAGGTTTTATTGTGAGTATGTTTATCCAAGGAAGCAAAGAATGAATCAACAAGTTGATTGGATGAAGCTGATATAACAAAATTACTTATTACTCATTACATCATTCTAATGTCAGCGTAATATTCGTATGTGATTCTATAATTTCCACCAGAATTTCAAAAAGCGTCTGGCCTTTCCCTTCAGTCAATTCATCTAATTTTCGCTGAATTAATTTTATATTGAAGGGTTTTCCCTGTCGGATTTTGTTTTCGTAGAATTCACGGGTAGCCTTAAAGCCTAAGTCTTCTTTTGACTTTTCTGCTTCTTTCCAGATGATTTCAATTTTTTCTTTGCCTTCAATCACTCCGAAACCTCCGTAGAGAATATCATCAAAGCCATCTAGTGTTCCTACTTTCCAGTCTGTATCCTTCATGAGAACGTTGGAAGCTTCTTCGTAGAAACCTCCTAAAGACGAAAAATGACCGCCATGGATGACGATCATTTTTCTTGTATTGTTATTTGAAGTATTCAACACCGTTTTTGAATATATTGTGATAATTCGCGGTTGGTATATTCTTCATGAGACCTTCTGCAAAACGTTCCGGGTGCCCCATTCTTCCGTAGATTTTTCCACATGGACTAGTGATTCCTTCGATTCCGAATAAAGAGTTATTAGGATTGAATGGCATTCCGTGAGCAATGTTTCCATCAAGATCAATATATTGAGTAGCAATCTGCCCGTTTTCATACAATTTCTTAATCTCTTCTTCTGAAGCCATGAAACGTCCTTCTCCGTGGGAAATCGGAATTGTGAAAGTTTGTCCTTTCATTCCTTTTAACCAAGGGCTTTCGTCATTCACTACTTGTACTGTAACCATCTGAGAGATGTGTCTTCTGATGGCATTATGAGCTAACGTTGGAGAGTTTTCATCCAGATCTTTGATTCTTCCGTAAGGTAACAATCCTGATTTCACCAATGCCTGGAATCCGTTACAGATCCCGATAATCATCCCGTCTCTGTCTAATAATTCGTGTACTGCATTTTTCATTTTTTCGTTTTTCAGAACGTTGACAATGAATTTTGCAGAACCATCCGGTTCATCACCCGCAGAGAAACCTCCTGAGAAGGCCAGAATCTGAGAAGTTCTGATCTCTTCTACCCAGGCATCAATGCTTTCATCCAATAACTGGTGATTGATATTGATTAAAGGCAAGCTGCTAACTACGGCACCTTCTTTCTGGAATGCATTCAGTGTGTCATACTCACAGTTAGTTCCCGGGAATACAGGAGCAAATACTTTCGGCTGTGCAATTCCATGTTTTTTAATGATGATATTTCTTGGATGGATTGAGTTTGATTTTTCATCAATTTCAACCGTGATCTTTTCTTTTTCTAGTGTTGGGAAGAGATTCTCAAATGTATTGGTATATGCGGCTTCGAGGTTCGTGATTCGGGTTTCGAGATTATTAATCTTTAAAATCCCTGAATCTTTTACTTCTCCGATCAACTGAAGAGCAGCTGAGCTTAATTCTTCTTTAGCTTCAATGATCAGGCTACCGATATTTTTAGCCAATAAAACAGCTTCATCAGCATTGATTTCAACACCTAATCTGTTTCCGAAGCTCATTTTTGCTAAAGCTACAGCCAAACCTCCTTCTTTCACTGTTTTTACAGAAACAATTTTTCCTGCTTTGATGTTTTCGAAAATGAATTCAAAAGCTTCTTTTAAAGCATTATAGTTTGGAAGTCCGCTTTCCTGAGCAATATGATTGAAGAAATACAGTTTGTTTCCTGCACTTTTCAATTCAGGAGAAATGATATTTTCTTTGTCTCCGTTAGCACATGCAAAAGAAATCAGGGTTGGCGGAACATTCAGATCCTGATACGTTCCGCTCATGGAATCTTTTCCTCCGATCGCTGCAAGACCTAAATTGATCTGTGCATCGTAAGCTCCTAAAAGTGAAGCCAAAGGTTTACCCCATTTTTCAGGATTTTGCCCTAATTTTTCGAAGTATTCCTGGAAGCTTAATCTGATGTTTTTATAATCACCTCCCATCGCCACAATCTTCGCCACACTCTCTACGACAGCATAAGATGCTCCTAACAGTGAATTTTGTTTTGAGATTTCAGCATCGAATCCCCAGCTTGCCAGAGAAACGGTTTTAATATCTTTTGCTCCTAAGATCGGTAGTGTCTGCACACTTCCTTCCATAAGGGTCTGCTGATATTTCCCTCCTAAAGGCATAGCTACTGTTGTTGCCCCGATTGAAGAGTCGAACATTTCAAGCAATCCTTTCTGAGAAGCTACATTTTTATCTTTTAAGATGTTCAGGAAGTTTTCTGCTGTGAAAGCTTTTGTTTCTTCTTTTACTTCTTCAAGGTGAGTGATTTTCACTTCCTGAGACTTTGAACATCCGTTGGTATCTAAGAAAGCTCTTGAAAGGTCTACAATTTTGTCTCCTTTCCAGAACATCTGCATTCTTCCTGAATCTGTCACTTTTGCTACTTCTACGGCAACAATGTTTTCAGCTTCACAGAATCTGATGAATTTTTCTTTATCCTGAGGATCCACAACTACCGCCATTCTTTCCTGAGATTCGGAAATAGCCAGTTCGGTACCGTTTAATCCTTCATATTTTAATGGTAATACATCAAGGTTTACTTCTAAAGAGTCTGCAATTTCACCGATTGCCACAGAAACTCCTCCAGCTCCGAAGTCGTTTGATTTTTTGATCAGCTTCGTTACCTCAGGATTTCTGAATAATCTCTGGATTTTACGCTCTTCTACAGCATTTCCTTTCTGAACTTCCGAACTCATGGTGTGGATAGAAGTTTCGTCCTGCTCTTTTGAACTTCCGCTTGCTCCTCCTACTCCGTCACGACCTGTTGCACCTCCTAAAATGATGATTGAATCACCGTTAGCAGGTTTCTCACGTCTTACCCAATCTACAGGAACGGCTCCGGTTACGAAACCAACTTCCATTCTTTTAGCTTTATAGCCTTCGTCATAGATTTCAGAAACCATTGTGGTAGCAAGACCAATCTGGTTACCGTAAGAAGAATATCCGTTGGCAGCCTGCTTTGTAATCGTTTTCTGAGGTAATTTTCCTGGTAATGTCTTATCTACAGATTCCAAAACATCTGCAGCTCCCGTTAATCTCATCGCCTGGAAAACGAAAGATCTTCCGGATAATGGATCTCTGATTGCCCCTCCCAAACAAGTAGATGCTCCACCGAAAGGTTCAATTTCCGTAGGGTGATTGTGCGTTTCGTTTTTGAATAATAAATACCAAGGTTCTTTTTTACCGTCATATTCTGCTTCGATCTGAATAGTACATGCATTGATCTCATCAGAAATAACAAGGTTATCAAGATTCCCTGTTTTATGGAAATATTTACCGCATACTGTTGCAAGGTCCATTAAGGAAATTGGCTTCAGCTCACGGCCTAAGAATTTTCTTTTCTCGATATAATCATTGAAAATAGTTTCCAATGTGCGTTTGAACTGACCTTCAAACTGAATATCTGACAATTCTGTTTCGAATGTCGTGTGACGACAGTGGTCGCTCCAATAGGTGTCTAATACTTTTAATTCTGTTTCCGTAGGATTTCTCTCTTCAGTTTTGAAATATTCCTGAATAAATTTCAAGTCATCCAATCCTAATGCAAAACCATGGTTGTTATAGAAACTTTCAAGTTCTGCATCATTGAAATTGATGAAGTTTTCGTGGATGATTACTTTTGATGGGATTTCCTCTGCAGGAATATCCAGAATAGATAAGTCCTTTTCCTGAGATTCTACCTTGTTGATCAGAAGGTCTTTGATTTTAACCAAATCCGCTTCAGAAACTCCTTCAAATTCGATTAATTTTCCACTTCTTACTTTTGATTTTTCATTTTCAGTCAGCAAAGCGATACACTGCTGCGCAGAGTCTGCTCTCTGATCATACTGTCCCGGCAAAAATTCCATTCCGAAATGAATAGCCTTTGCAGGGTTTTCTGTATGTAAAATATCAGTAACAGGGTCTACGAAAGTGTTGTTTACCACTTTTTCAAATTCTCCGTCGTTCAGATTGAAAATATCATATACATTGTATACTTTCACACTTTGAACTGCCGGGACAACCGCTTTTACTTCATCAAAAATTTTTGGACTTTCAACATCGAAAATTCCTCTTTTTTCTACGAAAATTCTTTTGTTATTAGACATTAGATGTCAGATTTTTAATATTAGATTTATTTTTTATTTTCAAATTTATTTCTTGCTATCTCTATTGAACGATGCAATTTTTCAAGCAAAACTTTTTCTGAAGGTAAGATAAGTAAATATTCTGCTACTTTTATATTATCCCCTTCCAGATTCATGAGTTCTATATGTTCGGAATTTTTCCCGGAACAAAGGATTAAACCAATGGGAGGGTTTTCACCTTCTACTTTTTCATATTTATTAAGGTATGAGAGATAAAGCTCCATCTGCCCTTTATGGCTGGCTTCAAATTCACCTAATTTTAGTTCGATAACGACTAAAGATTTTAGTTTCCTATGATAGAAAAGCAAATCCAGGTAGTAGTCTCTATTATCTATTGTGATTCTTTTTTGTCTTGAAAGAAATGCAAAATCACTTCCCAACTCAGAAATGAATTTTTGAAGTTCCACGATAATGGCTTCTTCTAAATCTTTTTCAGAAAATGTATCTTTCAATTCCAAAAAATCAAGAAAATAGGGATCTTTAAAAACCAAATCAGGGTTTGAAATATTATTTTCAGACCATTTTTTCAGTTCTTTATCTATTATTTCCTCAGGCTTTTTGCTTATTGCTGTTCGTTCAAAAAGCAGAGAATTGATTTTCTCTCTTAAGACTCTGACACTCCAATTTTCAATTTTACAAACTTCAAGATAAAAGTTTCTTTTAGTATCTTGTGAAATAGGAATGAGAAGCAGAAAGTGAGTCCATGATAATTGTCGCATCGCTGATGCGACAATATTAAAATCACTAAAAACAGACGCAAACTGCATCATTTTTCGGATATTTTTCTCAGAAAATGAATTTCCAAATTCTAACGTAAGTTGTTGAGAGATTTGTACAATAACTTCTTTACCATACTCTGCCCTCTTATTATCTAAAACATCTTCATTTATTCTTTTTCCTATTTCCCAGTACAAAACCACCATTGCCGAGTTTACCTGAGCAGCGACCTGACTTCTTGTCTTGTCTACCAGCTCCTTAAGATCGGTCATTAATTGTTGATGATTTTGATTCTGTAACATTATTAAAAATTAGATGTCAGATTTTTAATATTAGATTTATTTTTCTTTTTTACTTTTTCTGAGTTAAAGTTTTTTTCTTTAAACCCATCTATATTGGAAATTTTTGAAAGAGATTTTCTTCCCAATCATTATTCTGTACAAATTTAAAGGAATAAGTCATATGTTCTTCAAATTTGAACTGCCGAATTTCCAATTTTATATTATTTATTGATAAATTTATTCGGATTATCCTTATGTTCTTTCTGAAAGTCTTCTGCATTTTTTATTTCTTCTTTCAGCCAGTTTTCAAAAGGAACTTTCTTTTCATTAAAATCCTCAATGGCATAAAATGTTTTTCCATCTTCTGAAACCAGGAATTTGAAACGGTACAGCATATCCAAATCTTTCTTCTTGTGATTATAGGTATTCACCTGATAATACGGAAAGTTTTCTTTTGGTCTTTCTACGATTTCAAAAAAAAGATTCTTTTCTTTTTCAGACAGTTTACTGTAAAAATTTACATAATAAAGATCTGATAATTTTTTCTTCTGCTTTTCAAAGAACTGAAGGATATTCTTCTCCTTTTCATTATACTGAAACTGATTAGGATAATATTTACCATCTATTTCAACATCCTTTTCTGATGGTTTTGCCAATGGCTGAACCGTTTCTCCTTTGACATTCATCACGCCCCATTTTCCTCCTACAATGGATCTGTGCTCGTCATTTGTTTTTTCCCAGTCACAGCCGTCACAAAATGCAGCATATCCATAATTAAAAGGAAATGCAAAATCGTGCTTAGCTACAATAACAGTATTCCCGTTTCGGTCTGCAAATCCTACTTTACCATTTTTAACCAATCTTCTCAGTCCTTCAGAGAAATAATCTGCCCCATTGTCAAAAAGGAAAGGCTGATACAGGAATTTCCCATTTCTGTCATACACATAGCCCCATGCATTTTTCTCCGGTTTTTCACCTTCTTTACTGCCATCAAAAAGAATGGTTTCCCCTTCTACAGGATCTCCATCTTTTAGAAATGAAAAGATTTTGAACTGTGCAGGAACAATTATTTTTCCTGCTTTATCTTTTACTCCTACTAAAGAATCTTTGGATTTGAAATAATGTAAATCTTCTTTAGTCTGAGAAAAAGAAATGACTGGTGTTAATATAATGGTTAGTAGTAGTTTTTTCATATTAGTTGGAGTGGGAAATAAAATATGCAGCCGAAAAGACTGCATATTGTTTTATACTTTAAGATCAGCTTCCAATCCTATTAAGTCTTTGTTTTGGTCTATAATCGGCTGTACCTCGTTCTTGACGAATTCTTCCGTCTGGATCGGCGCGAAACCAATAAAGTTTTTAGGATCTAAAACTTCTTTCAGTTTTGATTTGTCTAGTTTTAAAGAATCATCATTTAAGATTCTTTCGATAAGGTCGTTTTCTTTTCCTTCTTCTTTCACTTTCTTTGAAGCTTCCATAGAGTGAACTCTGATCACCTCGTGGATTTCCTGACGGTCACCACCTGCTTTTACTTCTTCCATGATGATATATTCTGTCGCCATGAAAGGAAGCTCTTCCATAATGTGCTTGTTGATTCTGTTTGGATATACTACAATTCCGTTCAGAATGTTGTTCCAGATCAAAAGAATAGCATCCACGGCTAAAAACGCCTGAGGAATGGTTAATCTCTTGTTGGCAGAGTCGTCCAATGTTCTTTCAAACCATTGTGTAGAGGCCACCATTGCAGAACTTGTCGTCAGAGACATTACATATTTTGCCAATGCTCCGATTCTTTCGCTTCTCATTGGATTACGCTTGTAAGCCATCGCCGATGAACCGATCTGGTTTTTCTCGAATGGTTCTTCAATTTCCTTAAGGTTTTGAAGTAGACGTAAATCGTTTGTGAATTTATGCGCAGATTGTGCAATATTTCCTAATAAAGCAACTACTTTCGCATCAATTTTTCTATCGTAAGTCTGTCCGGAAACTCCGAAAACTTTATCGAAGCCGAATCTTTTTGAAAGTTCTTTATCTAGGTGTTTTACTTTGGAATAATCACCGTTGAAAAGCTCAAGGAAACTGGCAGCTGTTCCTGTTGTTCCTTTTACTCCTCTGAAACGAAGGGTTTCAAGGAAGAAATCCAGTTCTTCGATGTCAAGAACCAAACTCTGTAACCAAAGTGTAGCTCTTTTCCCAACTGTTGTCAGCTGAGCCGGTTGGAAGTGTGTAAACCCTAAAGTGGGAAGGTCTTTATACTGAATAGCAAAGTCTGCTAAGTTCTTCATGACGTTAACCAACTTTTTCTTTAAGATTAAAAGTCCGTCACGGATCTGAATTAAGTCTGTATTGTCTCCTACAAAAGCTGAAGTAGCTCCCAGGTGGATAATTCCTTTTGCTGAAGGCGCCACATCCCCATAAGCGTGAACGTGAGCCATTACATCATGACGGAATTTTTTTTCATACTCTGCTGCTTTCTCATAATCGATGTTTTCAGCATTAGCTTTTAACTCAGCGATCTGCTCGTCTGTAATTTCAAGTCCAAGGTCTTTTTCGATTTCAGCAAGAGCTATCCAAAGCTTTCTCCAATTCTGGAATTTGTTATTGTGTGAGAAGTTAAATAACATTTCTTCACTGGAGTAGCGCTCTTCCAATGGATTTTTGTAGGAATTCATTCGTTCTTTTACTTTTTAGATGTACAAAAATACGGTTTTTCATTGAGAGTTGAAAATCCAGTTTGGATGATTTTCATTCATAATTTATACTTATACTTTTGCCTTGAAATCGAAGATTCGAAGTAGTCAAACAAAAGTATACAAAAGTTCAAGACGGGAATCATCCGCTAAAAATTTAAATGGAATCCTAAAATTTCCAAACTCGCATGGATCATCCGGTTCCGCTTCGGTTCTGAGCAAGTCCCATGCTTAGACAGTGGAAATTTTTTAACGGATTACATTGAAATTTATAACCATGTTCTAGGTGAGACTAGCTGCCGAACCTTTTCTTTTTAATATATCGCAGATAGAAATATAGGATTATAGAAATTAGAATTGCAATGACTATTTTCAGATATACACGAAGAGGAATGTTGTGACTGCTGGCTAATACCATTAATAAATAAAAGACACAGATTAAAAAAGAAGTAAAACAAATAATTTGTAAAATATTTAATATGATTTTCATTTATACTTTTGTCTTGAAACAAAAGTATACAAAAGTTCAAGACGGGAATCATCCGCTAAAAATTTAAATGGAATCCTAAAATTTCCAAACTCGCATGGATCGTTCGATTCTGCTTCGCTTCTGAGCAAGTCCCATGCTCAGACAGTGGAAATTTTTTAACGGATTACATTGAAATTTTCTTAACGCTCCTGATTCCTAAGTCGGGCATTAATGAGTAACATACTACTTTTTAAATGACTGTTGCCTAAAATACACAGATTAAAAATAAGTAAAACAAATAATTTGTAAAATATTTAATATGATTTTCATTTATACTTTTGTCTTGAAACAAAAGTATACAAAAGTTCAAGACTGGAATCATCCGCTAAAAATTTAAATGGAATCCTAAAATTTCCAAACTCGCATGGATCATCCGGTTCTGCTTCGGAGCTGAGTAAGTCCCATGCTCAGACAGTGGAAATTTTTTAACGGATTACATTGAAATTTTCTTAACGCTCCTGATTCCTAAGTCGTACATTAGTACATACTACTTTTTAAATGACTGGCGGTTAATACCATGAATAAATAAGTGACATATACAAAAAAGAAGTAAAACAATAACTTGGGAAATATTTAATATGATTTTCATTTATACTTTTGTCTTGAAACAAAAGTATGCAAAAGTTCAAGACGGGAATCATCCGCTAAAAATTTAAATGGAATCCTAAAATTTCCAAACTCGCATGGATCATTCGGTTCTGCTTCGGTTCTGAGTAAGTCCCATGCTCAGACAGTGGAAATTTTTTAACGGATTACATTCAAATTTTCTTAACGCTCCTGATTCCTAAGTCAGATATTAATAAGTAGCATGTTAATTTTTAATACTAGAAACTAATACTATCTCTTGTTCTATTTATAACCATGCTCTAGGTGAGACTAGCTGCCGAACCTTTTCTTTTTAATATATCGCAGATAGAAATATAGGATTATAGAAATTAGAATTGCAATGACTATTTTCAGATATACACGAAGAGGAATGTTGTGACTGCTGGCTAATACCATTAATAAATAAAAGACACAGATTAAAAAAGAAGTAAAACAAATAATTTGTAAAATATTTAATATGATTTTCATTTATACTTTTGCCTTGAAGCAAAAGTATGCAAAAGTTCAAGATGGGGAATCATCCGCTAAAAATTTAAATGGAATCCTAAAATTTCCAAACTCGCATGGATCATTCGGTTCTGCTTCGGTTCTGAGTAAGTCCCATGCTCAGACAGTGGAAATTTTTTAATGGATTACATTGAAATTTTCTTAACGCTCCTGATTCCTAAGTCGGACATTAATGAGTAATATACTACTTTTTAAATGACTGCTGGCTAATACCATCAAATACACAGATTAAAAAAGAACTAAAACAAATACCCTGTGAAATATTTATTATGATTTTCATTCATAATTTATACTTATACTTTTGCCTTGAAATCGAAGATTCGAAGTAGTCAAACAAAAGTATACAAAAGTTCAAGACGGGAATCGTCCGCTAAAAATTGGAATGTACTCCTAAAATTTCCAAACTCGCATGGATTATCCGGTTCTGCTTCGGTTCTGAGTAAGTCCCATGCTCAGACAGTGGAAATTTTTTAACGGATTACATTGAAATTTTCTTTACGCTACTGATTCCTAGGTCAATTGGTGAGAGCACATAAAAAGCTGTCCCATTTCTGAGACAGCCTGTTTTTACTATTTTTAATTAGTTAATCGATAATAAGTCCGCATGGTGACCCTACCGGAATACATTTTCTTTCCAGTGAGCACCAGAAATACCCTGCCAGACACATCGGGATACCACCCTGAACAGTTTTTAATTCTCTTTTTGAAAGTTTTCTTAGATTTTTCATAGTAACATTTTTTTGATTTTTTCTCCTACTCTATATGCTTTTCGGACTACGCTTTAATTTGGTAATACCAATATACATATTTTTGAGATAAAAAAAAACATAACCTGTTCATTTAATATAATTTACAAAGACAATTGTTTATTAACTTTTGATGATCATTATATATATCAATAGAGCTTCTTAAGACAAAATAAATCAAAACCTCCGCTGTTGCGGAGGTTTCGTTTTATTTGTGGAGGTTTGTTATAGATTTTTAAAATCCTGAAGTCCATAAAAGATCATTTAATTCTACCGTGTCAATAATAAAATCGTCTGGATATTCTTTAAATCCAGGTTGCTTTTTTAATTGCTCAATAACTTTTTCAACTTTTCTCAAATCTGAAAAAACACCTATTATTCTTTCATCATCCAAAAAAGGGTTAATAGTATACACATGGCTAATATTGTAAACAAGTTTTAAATTTTGTATTAAACAAGCTTCTTCACTTATTATATCTATCTCAGGTAAATAATCTCTCCCTATCTCACCTACTTCTGTATTAAATCCTGTCTCCCAATGTATTTTATCTAATTCTTTTTTTTTAATTATAAAACCATCTGGATAATCTTTAAATCCAGAAAACTTAGATACAACATCTATAGTTTTTTCTAATTCTTTTAAATTATCAAAAAAACCTAAAAGTTTACAATCTGTATGTGATTCATCTGTATAGACATGTTCTAAACTATATAAGAAATATTTCATCAAAAATTTATTTTTTAGGTTTAGGTTTTTCAAAGCCTCTATCTCCCCATTTTTTTATTTTGTTAAAGTCGGAACCTGGACCTTTACTCGCTTTTCCTTTATTCCAAACTCCTTTTCCATATTGTTGATCCAATACCCTCTCTGCAAAAGTTTTACCATCTTCATCCACATAAGGAGCTTCTCCTTGTTCTTTCACCCACGAAGGGACATCCTTGGCTGCTTCTTTTCCAGTTTTACCACTAACAGGAACTTTTTTTTCTTTTGGAACATCAACCCCATTCACATCTTTATCCTTATCCGCTGCATCTTCCGCTTTCAGATTCCTCATTCCTGCACCAGGATCTGCAATAGTTGTATAGCCTGTCTTGGTGTGGCAAAGTAATCATATGTCCACCAAACTCCTGCTCCTATCAACATCAACCCACCAATAACATCTCCAGGACCAGGCACAGGAGAATCTGCCTGAGAAACAATGAATGCTGACATTGCCAAACTTCCCGGACCAAAACTTTTATCTGCTGCTTTCCCGGTAAGGGTAATTTCCTGTATTGATGTTTCTGTCTGACCACTTGGAAGTATATTTATCGCAGACACACCACTTGGGCAATTCGGAGGACATTTTCCTTCCTCTCCTTCCATTCCTGTAGGATCATTAAATTGTACCGGATTATTCCAAACATAGCTATAAGCTTCATGAGTATATTGACTTCTAGGATCTACTGTTCCAAACCGCCCTATATCTGGCATATAAAATCTCGCTCCATAATCATACATTCCAGTCTCTTGGAGTTCCTTACTATTATATTTGTACTTATAACTTGGATTTCCTGTTAATACATTATATCCCTCATGCTTCAGTCCAAAAGGATAATAATTACTTTCTTCAATGATCTCTAATCCTGCTCCATTTTTAGCATAGCTTACTCTAACATTTCCAAGGTGGTCCGTATAATTATATACATACTTTCCGGTTTCAACATTAAAATATCCTTCTGCGGTTGGGAAAAACTTTAATATCGAATTGGTATACTGAAAACCATCCAGATAATCGGTTGTTTCTGTTCCGAAAACCTTTTTTTGTTTCACTCCGTCTGCTCTGTAAATATAATCCATTACTTTTGAGTTCTGGGTAATCTTTCGTGGTAAATTTAGATAATTATATTGAATGGAGGAATATAATTATTTGAACCTGTTTATAAACACAAAAACCACTGCAAAAGCAGTGATTTTTATTACTTCCCACACGATGCAATCGTGCGGCAGCGAGGGTTATACAGGATAAGGCTATCTTGGAACAAGTGGAACTCATTCAGGAGCTCGAACCCGAAGAAAAATCTATGGTATTTAAAATGATTGATACCTTTATCAACCAGAAAAAATTTAAGGATTTTGTTAAACAGAATGTAGCATTATAAAACAACAAACCCGCTCAATGAGCGGGTTTGTTGTTTTATACTTTTGTAAATTTTAACCGTATCGTTTTGTGGAAAAATATTCCTAAGACAATTACCCCTATAATGACATTGTAAATGCCTAAGGTTTTATCAGAAGGAGCATAAAAATACGTGTAAGCACTATACTCAACCATAAAAAACAATACTATACAAAGTATGAAATATATTCCTTTTTTTATTTTCAATATAAAATACAGAGGAAGAAAAAAAACTAATATTAACGGTATTAAATATATCAATACATATAAAACATAATTCAAAGAAAGCCTAAACATTTCAGATGATGTTTCTGCATTGTTTATTACTGCATCCTTAAATCTATCTTCAATAAAGGCAAGTATAAAAAAGAAGATAAGATACTTCGCTAATAAGCACAAAAAACTATTGATAAGACTAACTTTAAACATATTAATTTCTTTTATAAAATCTTGATGGGTAATATGAAAAATCATAAGCTCTGGCTCCGCCCACAGGAACACTGTTATAAGGAGCTAAATGAGGCTTATTAAATGAAGGCTGGTTATACTGCATCAATTTAGAAGTATTGCCATTACCAGAAACGGTTACATTAGCTGAAGGAAATATATTAGTATAGGTGTCTACAGAAAGGCTACCATTACTGCTATTGTAATTAACATTCAGTTTTTGAGCGACATCTACTATTTTATATCCTCCCAAATTCAATCCAATCTCTTCAATTGGAGATACACTTGCATGCTGTTCAAAATTTACATTAATCCCTGTAGATGTCGTTTGCATACCAAAAGTATTGTTGCTACCTCCTTCTCCCGGATAATAGTCTCTAGGCTTACCTATTGGGGTTTTTCCTGGTTTAGATTCAAAACTTCCCACTAAGCTTGTTAGTTCCCCAGCAGCATTTTCTCTACCTGTAAGTGTTAATGTACTTGTTAATTTAACACCAGCAGGATCTATAGCTGGAGGGCGAGGACCATCCCAGAGTTTCCCGTCAATATAGCTTATAAAATTAAATGTTAACTCTTTTCCCAAGTAGGTTTCTCCGGCTTTAGTCGTAGCTTGAGAGTTTGCATTTTTATCCCAGTAAATAGAACCGTCTTTTCTTTGGACAAAATCAGTTGCACTCCTTCCATCAGGGTCAATAAATCTTAATGGATTATTCATTGCATAGTTGTAAGGCGACCATCTTCTAAATTCTTCACTCAATGGGTCTGGGGAAAACCATCGTCCAATATCCGGCATATACATCCTTGCTCCATAATCATACATACCACTTTCCTGAAGTTCCTTGCCATTGTACTTATAATTATAACTTGGATTTCCTGTTAATACATTATACCCCTCATGTTTCAGTCCAAACGGGTAATAGTTACTTTCTTCAATGATCTCTGTTCCTGCTCCATTTTTAGCATAACTTAATCTAACATTTCCAAGGTGGTCCGTATAATTGTACACGTACTTTCCAGTTTCAACATTAAAATATCCTTCTGCGGTTGGGAAAAACTTTAATATCGAATTGGTATACTGAAAACCATCCAGATAATCGGTTGTTTCTGTTCCGAAAACCTTTCTTACTTTCACTCCGTCTGCTCTGTAAATATAATCCGTTACCTTGGAGTTCTGGGTAATCTTTCGTGGTAAATTTAGATAATTATATTGAATGGAGGAATATAATTATTTGAACCTGTTTATAAACACAAAAACCACTGCAAAAGCAGTGATTTTTATTACTTCCCACACGATGCAATCGTGCGGCAGCGAGGGTTTTTATATCCCTCTAAATCATTATTCTTAATAGCAGTCCAATATTCTCTTATTGTATTTTTAATTTGCTCTTCATCTTTTTGTTTCTGATTGACACAGCAACTTATAATTAATAACATTAAGATTAATGAAATATATTTAATTATTTTCATTGAAATCATTATTATTTATCCCAACCAATGTGATTATCTAAAATTACTGGATCTGAAATTTTATCAAAACCTATTGGCTTATAAAAAATTAATGTTATAGTCAAAGGTTTTTTTATGTTGTTAGAATCTCCCTTTTTTTTAAATGTATATTGTACATATTTCATCTTTATATCTGGTGATAAACCTATTGTATCTTTAATTTTTATTTCGCCTTTTAGTCTTTCTTGTATATTTAAGGCTTTGTAATGCTTGTGTAAAAAGTATAAATCACCTGCTGTGACACCTGGAAAATTTTCAGATTCGTAGATTAAACCATTATATGCTTGTAAATCATTATTTTTAACTGATTTCCAAAAATTCTGAACCGTTGCTTTGATTTGCTTTTCATCTTTTTGTTTCTGATTGACACAGCAACTTATACTTAATAATATTAAGATTAATGAGATATATTTAATTGTTTTCATTACGGTAAAACTTTTTTATTGGTGTTTAATTGCTGGTTAAGAGGCTGTACAGGCAAATTGTTATTCCTAAGAATCTGGGTTCCGTTTTGGATGATTAAAGAATTGGGCATCAATCCTGCTCCAGGATTTGGTAAAGTTCCATCAAATACAAAATTGATAACATCATTTTTCGTTTGTTGGTTCATTTCAATTCCACTTTCATTTACCAAATCTATAACTCTATCCATTGTTTTAGCTTGAGAATTAATAAGTTTTACATCTTTAGCAGCTTGTGTATATGCTTTTGTACTTTTTATGGCATCAGGAATGTTAGAAGCTAAATCCATTAAGCCAACCAACTCTTGCGCTCCTCCTGCAGCAGTATTGAGTTTATCATAATTCTTGATCATTTTGTTGGTCATTTCCAAACCTCTTTTTGTAGTGGTAAACTTTTGGCTATCCATACTTTCCGGCGTTTCCTGTACATTTTCCATTGTTGCGCCATTTGGTGTAGGACCGCTATAAGCATGAGATTTTAATCTTAAACCTGATGAACCATCCGATATTCTTGCGCCACCTGGATTATATCCTTTTGTGGTCAATCCAATACCGGCAGCAGTAAAGGTTGCTTGTCCGTTACTCATCTGTGATCCCGGAGCTCGGACAACTCTCATTGCGTTCCCATGAATTGCAAAAAATCCGGTATGATTTTTCAGTAATTCCAATCCTTCCAATTCAACACCCATTCCCAATTTATTTTCCTGGAATGCATAGGTAGAATTATATGTGAATTTTTCAGCCAAAGGATCAATATTAAAGAACCTTCCTACATCGGGCATATAATTTCTCCACTTAAAATTGTAAAAACCAGTCTCCTGCAACTCTTGTCCTTGGTACTTATACTTATATGCAGGATTTCCTACCAATCCATTATACCCCTCATGCTTCAATCCAAACGGGTAATAGTTACTTTCTTCAATGATCTCTGTTCCTGCTCCATTTTTAGCATAACTTAATCTAACATTTCCAAGGTGGTCCGTATAATTGTACACGTACTTTCCGGTTTCAACATTAAAATATCCTTCTGATGTTGGGAAAAACTTTAATACTGAATTGGTATACTGAAAGCCATCCAGATAATCGGTTGTTTCTGTTCCGAAAACCTTTCTTACCTTCACTCCGTCTGCTCTGTAAATATAATCCGTTACCTTGGAGTTCTGGGTAATCTTTCGTGGTAAATTTAGATAATTATATTGAATGGAAGAAATTCCTTTATCCAATTGGGTCGTCATATTTCCGTTATCGTCATAGCCTATTTCATTTCCTCCTACAGGATATCCTAAACTGTTAAGATAGGCATCGGATACTTTGGTAAGCCTGTTTCCCGTGTAGCTGTAGATCAGATTATCGATCACCATGGCCTCAGTACTTCCCGGGAGAAGTCCCTGGGTTCTTACCAGATTCAGAATATTCCCGTTCAGGTCATAAGCAAAGAGTTCATTATATTCTTTCCCGGAAGGATTGGTGTCTTTTTGATAGAAACCTGCTGTAAGCCTGTTCAACGGGTCATAAACATATCCGTATCTTCTCACATTATCATTCGCTCCTGTAGAGGTTTTCCAATCAACTTCAGCGATATTGCCGTTGTATTTCGGTTTTACTTTTTGGTTCGGGTAATTGGTATTGGGGACTTCCAGACCTTGTACTTCATTATATCTGATTTTATATCCAAACAGGTCATTTCCAAGGTTGGCAGGATCGTTGATCTGGGTCAGCCACCCACGGATATTATATTGGTAATCTATCTGCTGAAGCGGAGAAGAAGCTGTAACTCCTCCCACTTTTTTATTCGTAACCTGGGAAATTTCATTATAGGTATTCTGAGCCAGGATTTCTTCAGCATTATTATCAATCTTATGTTTATGGGTAACCAGGCGGTTCTGACTGTCATAATCAAAGGTTTCCGTAATGACCCTTTCGGTATCCGTACTCAGTCTTTTATGTTTTGTTACAGTCTGTTTCGTGATTCCTGCAAAATCCAGTTTGGATTCTGTGTGGGTATATCCTCCCAAATGATTCACAGACTGACTTCCAATAGCTCTTCCCTTCGTATCATAATAGGTATAGTTCCTGGTCCAGTTGTCATCCTCAATATTCTTTACAAAACTCATTACAGGTAGTCCTTTGGTACTTCTTCCGTCAGCTGCAGGAGTTTCAGTCAATACAGGTTCTCCCTGAATTGTTGAAGGGAAGGCCGGATTAAAACTGTAAGCAGGATAAGAGTCGTAATAATTAACCGACAAAATACTTTCAGGGGTAAAATAGACGGCTGTATAATAAATATTGATTCCATTCCTTACAAAACCTGTAGAATGGCGCGCATCATAAATAACCAAATCCTTGATCTGATCCTGTATTGTCGCCCTACTGTCATTTGAACTGAATATTCCTGTATAGGCAACTCTTCCAAACTGGTCATACTTGGTCATCAGCCATTTTCCAGATCCTTTCATATTGGCATCCTGGGTAAGCATCAGCCTGTCGGCTTTATCATATACCATAAACTCCCAGCCTTTTCCGGGAAGCTTTTTTTCCACCAGTCTTCCCCTACCATCATAATGGTACTGATAGCATAAGGTATTGAGAAGATCATCCGTAATAGGCTTATGAACAGCCAGAGGAGGAATGACAAAAGCCAGCTGGTCATATTCATTGTAAACATAATAGGTATCCACATTTTCTGCGGGGCTCATGACTTTCCTTACCAACACAACCTGACCTTTACCGTTTTTAAATTCTATGGTTTCATTACCATCCTCATCTTTGACAGAGTTTTTATAAAGCTGGTTTGGGGCATAAACCGTGGCAGAGGATAAGCTCGGTGCACTTTTAGTAGCTCCATTTATCCAGCTCGTGGTACTAATGTACTGATAGACTTCATTCAGTCCGTTGGTGTCATAGCTGAACTTTACAGATTTTCCGTTCCAGTCATTACCTACCTGTTTCTGTTCCAGAACCTTGTCCAATGGTGAGCTTTCCAAAACTTTTTCAGAATAGATCTTTTCATTACCATACGTGTTAGGATAAACACCCAAGGGTCCTGAATAATAGTTTCCATTGCTGGTAGAAAGCTGGGGAACAGGTAAATAATCTTTTACCTGTCTTCCGAAAGGATCATATTCTATATGAGTAACTACATCACGTCCCAGTGGTGATGCTTTGACATTCACTACCTGTTTTGGTCTTCCCAACCCGTCAAAATACTGTACGGTTTCTGAGGATTTGGTAGCAGATGTTCCATTATAATCCAGATACGTTTTGGACTGAATATAGTTTTCATTGCTTGAAATAGTGGAAAGCTGCGCATAGGTTATATTGGATAAGAGCAACGCTCCTATTGGTATTATTATCTTTTTCATCAGTTTTAGTTTTTATAATTGTATTTCATTTCCTTCAACACTTTACCATTCACATCGATCACTTTCTGAAGTCTGTTTGCGGAATCATAAACATAGCTTTCTCTGATTCCTGATGGTGGTGTGATGCTTCTTACTCCAATTAATGGATCATATGTGTATGTTGTGATATGATAGTTTGGCAAACTACTTCTGAAGGTATTTAGTACAGATAAAAATGAAGTTTCATCATTATTAGCTGCAGCAGAAGCATCTGTATTAGAAGCATTAATAATGGAATCAATCAGTGACTGCTGGATGTCTGTTAATTTGGCACCTTCTATTTTGGCAATGGGCTGGGTAAAGTTATAGCCCCAGATGATGACTGTGGAAACACCTGCTTTTGTAGTGTACTGCTGAAGGTTTCCTTTGGAATCGTATTTATCATAAGTAACTTCGGTAGAAACAACATTTTGTAAATCAGTAGAAAGTATAGTATATGGTAATACTAAGCCAGAAGTTTTCAGATCTGCTTCTGACTGACTGGCTGGATAAAGTGTATTAGTTTTTGATAAAGTTTTATTTATTATACCTACTGTTTTACTACTTACAGTCTCCAAAGGAATACCAATCATATTTTTTGAAATCATAAGCTGGTTGTTTTTCTCGTGGGCGTAGCTGTAGGTGGTTTCAGAAATAGAATGATCAGGATACTCGGTTTTAGATGATGTTAACTGGTAATGGTTTGGATTTGAATAACTATTGGTATTGGTGGTTACAAGCGCAACGTTATTGGGAAAGTATTCCGTTGTTTTTATTTCAGTAGGGTTATAAAAACCATAATAGTTTTCATAAAAACCATATGAGATATTTAACAGCTGGTCTTGTGTAGGATCTGGAGAGTAAGCAAAATTTTCTCTAAATACATAGCTCCTTAGATTTTTTTCCTGGGAATAATCATATTTATATGTTTTATTAATGATCTTACTGTAATTATTGTTCTCAAATTTGTACATATTCTCTTCTAACAATAAATTCGATTTTAATTCTCCCAAATTGGTAGTAGGCATATAGTAAATAGCAGGTGGTCTTCCAATATAAGGATCTAAATTTTCTTCATATGAAAATTTTCGTTCTACGGCACTTTTACCTTCTATAACTTCTGTTACCGTACTGTAAAACACACTATTTTTTCTATGGTTGAAAAACGGGAGTATGCTGTTTTGATAGGCATTATAAACATCCAGTATCTCCACCTGTGGGAATGTACCACCACTATTCTGGCAGGATTTTGAAGTTTCTTGCTTTTGCGCCATCACATAGGTAGTATTGTAATCTGTGATTGAGGAATTCTGGTTGCTAATATTAGCCAAAGAATTATAATAAAACTTCTTTGTGTAATTATCACCTTCAGTATTTGTTTCTTTAAAAGACGCTATTCTGCTTCCTCCAAAATAGATGGGTTGATTGACAGAAACAGTATGTTTATTATAGGTTACATTTAACCAGCCACTTACAGCTCCGACTAAAGATGATACAGAATATTCAACTTTATAGGTATGTCCGCTTATAGTAGTGAGTGGTAAATGATTTGTCCCCTCCTTAGCCTGAAAGGGTTCAGAAACTTTATTGGTATCCGAAAAAATAGAGTTGCCAGTTGTCAGGTCGGTTATTTTGAGCTGATGAATATCGTGTTGGCTATCAGGTCCATTACACCCATAATAATCGTCAAAAAAGGCCTCTCCATAAAATTCCATAAAATTTCCATTCGAAACAAAAGTGAAAGAATCTAAAGGCGCATCATTGGCCAGATTACATTTATTAAAATTGGCGCTTAAAAATTGGGACTCTTTTACCTGTTGATTTACCTGTCCCATGCTTGCATTAGGTTCATAAAAGATCTCAGAAACTCCTTTCGTTGGATGGGTGATCTTTTTTAAATTACCCATAGACGCCAGCAGGGGATTTACCTTTTTATCAGCAGACAACATGGATAGTGGCATGTAACTGGAAAGTCCCTGGAAAATTCCAAAATTATTATCATTGGCTATAGCCGGAAATGGAGAAGAATTACCCACTCCGTTAGGATAACCATAATAATCTGCGCTTAAACTGAATCTGGCAGGGAGTGAGCTTAAATTATAGTATTCAAATTCAGTCTTAGCGTTCCTGCTAACCTGGTTCACTGATTTTAGAAAGTGCCTGTTGGTTGTGGATCTTTCATCTCCCGGCAGACCATAATAGGCAGCCGCAGGGGTATTAAGCGTGTCAAAATACTCAAAAGTATAGCTATCTATCAGCCTGTTATTGCTTTTAATCTCAATAGAAGTAAGAAGGTTATTCTGAGCATTGCTGTTGAATATATCTTTTCGTTCTTTATTATAAACAAATTTTATTTCCGTATCATCCTCTGAAATGGTATTCAATCTCGGCTTATAGGATTGAAGGATAGATTTTGTCTTGATTATATCACTGTAAGTATAAGGTGAAGAAGAGGCAGGTGGGCTACAATTCTGCTGAACATTGAAACTTGCGCTCAGGGAAGAATAATATGTAACATCTTCGGTGACATAATTAAATAGGGTTTCTTTTTTCTCCGGACTAACGATTTTATACAAATACCATCCTGTAATGGCATGCTGATCCGGGCCAGCATTTTGATAGGTTGTTTTCTCAATATTTATTTCTGAGCCCCCAAAATAATATTCATTCCCAATTTTATCTGTGAGTTTAAATTCCAATAGCTTTCCATAACCTGTTATAGGTGTATTCTTATCAAGGATTTGAATTTTTATTTTATCCTTTGATTCTATATAGGCATTGAGGCTGCTGTCTATATAGAAACTTCCTGACAGACCATTTGAAATGGAAAAATTAAACCAGTCATATTCTGTATCTATTGCATTTCCAGTTCTGGCAGCATCTTTTATGTTTTGTAAATCTGTTGTTTCATTTACAGTATTGGGTTTCCAATTTGTCCTGTTCTCGTCAGTTTCATCCTTCACTATCCTTGATATTACACCTCCCGTATTGAGCTGCCATGACATTCCGGTACTGGTGCCAATATCATCTACCCTTACCCCGCTTGTATAGTTTAAATTAACAGGTGTTTTAATTCCTCCATAAATAGGATATTGATAACTAAAGTCTCCTGTTGAAGAAGGCTCAAAATTAAGCCTGCTATTAGCGAACGTTTCCTGGGACGGCGTCACTATTTTAGGAAGTCCATAGTTATTATTAGGCTGAGGTAACGATTGTCCATGACAGAATTGAAATGCGAGGAGGATTACTATCGGAGCGTATCTTTTTTTCATGATTATTGTTTTTTATTTTTTTATAAGCTTAGCATTCGCCGTTTTATTCGTATCAGTTTTTATCGTCACCAGATAAGCTCCCTGCACCAAAGGCTGGGTATTGATCTTAGTCACTTTATTTTTAGTTGTAATACTTTGAAGCTGTCTTCCACTCATATCATATAAGAGAATTTCTGCATCCTTAAAACCCTGTCCTGAGCCTGTCGAAGGATCAAAACCTATTTCCACATAAGCATAATCCGAAACAGGATTCGGATAGATCTTGATATCATATTTTTCAATCAGCTGATCAACCTGTTTGTCTCCCAGTTTCACAATCTTCCAATTTTCTTTACCTAGTTCCTCTGCACTGGTTCCTGCCAGAATAATAGAACCGTCTCTGTTCAGCTTTACATCGGAAAGCCTTTCTTCCTTCTTTCCGGATTCTCCTTTGACATGTTTTCTCCACTGCTCGTTTCCATTCTGGTCAAGGTATAACATCCAGAAAGTTTCATCATCTGTTTCTATTCTTCCTTCTGCCTGGGTATAGCCTCCCAATAAGATTCCTTTGGATGATTTATCATCTGCTGAATGAAGAACGCTCATTCCCATCAGGATATCGCGGTTTTTAAAATTGTAAGATTTCTGCCACTGTTCATCTCCTCTTTCATTTAAAGAAATCAGCCAAAGATCTGTTCCTTCCTCTAATCCGACGGTTTTGTTTCCTGACCTTTCTGATCTGGATTCCCCGCCAATGATAAAACCATTTGAAGTTAATGCCAATGTTCTGATATGATCATCGCCTTTTCCACCGAAATTCTTTTCCCATTCTACTTTTCCGTTTTTGTCCAGCTTGACAATCCAATAGTCACCCTCACCAAAATTGTCTGTTGATTTTGCAATTCGGGATACGGGAGTCGGGTTTTGAATGTTTAATGCAGAACCCGCATCCCGCATCCCGGAACCTTTGTCAGATCCCGAAACACGAACCTCGGAACTCCTTGAATAAATTCCCAGTAATACCCCGCCATCTTTCGTCGGAATCATTTTCTCCACTTCATCCAATCCTTTTCCACCTAAAATTAATTGGGAGAGTTCGTTTCCGTCTTTATCCAATTTTGTGATTAAAACATCTTTGGAACCATAACCTTTTGAAGAGTTTTGTACATTACCGGCCGCAAAGAATCCCAGATCAGTAGTTTGGATAACAGCTCTGGCTTCTTCATCAGAAGAACTTCCTAACGTTTTCTGCCATAGTTCATCTCCAAATTCATTGATTCTGATCAGCCAGATATCTGAGCCTCCTTTAGAATCCTCTTTTTTATCGAGTCCTTTTCCTGAATGAGATGTTCCGGCTAAAAGAAATCCGCCATCCTGCGTGGTAACAGTAGCAGACAGATAATCGTGGTTTTGCCCTGAGAAATATTTCTCCCATGATTCTTTCCCTTGCTGGTCAAGTTTAATTAAGTGAAAATCGTAGCCGTTATTCTGCTTTTGGCCGCTGGCTGCTGGCGACTGGCTTTTAGACTGTATAGAGCTTCCCGAGATCAGGTATTGCTGATCAATGGTTGTGGTGACCTGGCTTAGAAAATCCTGGGTAGAAGATTGTATATCTTTCTGCCATATCACTTCCTGAGCAGATACACCCAGGGCTGTGCATAAAGTAAATGCACCGAAGTAGAATTTTTTCATCCTATGTTTTTTTGAGTTAGTAATTAGTTTCTTAAAACTTCGCGAATTTAACACTTTTTAAGATATGGAAATCATTTTTGTGTGGTATCCTGTAAATCATACTATTTTTAATTAGATTCTCTCTATTTATACCAGTTTTTATTTTATTATGATGTAAAAATATTTATCCACAACGTCAAAACATGTCGTATTAAACCGAATTAATTTTAATTATTGACATAAAAAACCACTCTTGCGAGTGGTCTGTTATTTGTGGTTTTATTTTACTGATAAATGACTTCATCATTCTTCTTGATCTGATAGCTTTTTTTATAGGGAGTTAAAACATAGCTGTCTTTCACGTGAGCTCCGCTTTTCCATATTTTTGCTTTTCCCTGCTTATCCAAAATAATGCTTTTTGCAGCTCCATCCGGAATGAATACTTCGGCTTTAGTCATGCTTTTATTAAAAATAACTGCCGTCATTGAAGTATAGCTTTTGTCTGAGTTTACTTCTTTGAGTTTTATTTTCTGATTGAAAGTCTGTATGCAATTATTTCTTAATTGTGAATACGTATATCCTGCGGAGCCGATACAACCGTGAACATCTCTGTCGCCTCCGAGAACAGGAGTACTTTTTTGAGCAAAAATGAATGATCCAAGGAACATGGTACTGAGTAAAATTATTTTTTTCATAGGTAAAATATTTGTTTTTTTGACTGGTTACAATATCCCAGAAATGTGATATTAATTAATTTCTCTAAGGTACAAAAAACCACTCTTTCGAGCGGTTTTTTTTAACCGGATCTTACTGATAGATCACGATATTATCCTTTTTAAGCTGATATCCGTGCTTTTTGTAAGGAACCAATACATAACCATCCTTTTTCCATGCTTTGGCTTTACCTCCTGCTCTGGTAAGGATAATGCTTCTTTCACCGGCATCTTTTACAAAAACCTCAGCTTGTTTCATGTCTTTACTGAAAATAACTGCAGCTATTGAAGTATAGCTGTCTTTCGGAGCTACTTCTGTTAACTTGATTTTCTGCTCAAACGTTCTTATACAGTCTTTCTTAATTTGAGAATAAGTATATCCTGCAGAACCAATACATCCGTGTGCATCTTTGTCTCCACCTTTTATTGTTCCTTTTTGTGCAAACAGTAAAGAACCCAGGAACATTGTGCTTAATAAAATTGTTTTTTTCATGTCGATTTGTATACTAATAATTACCCGAGGTATTATTAAAAATCGTGCCAAAAAACTTCATAACACAATCCGGTGAATTACTTTTCCGGATATTACTTAGTCCAGTTAATCTTTGAATGCTGAACATTGTCAGAACTGGTTCCGATCATAATATCAAATTCACCTGATTCCCAGTCATATTTCAAATCTCCGTTATAGAACTTAAGGCTTTCAGGAGTGATATCAAAAGTTACTTTTTTAGATTCTCCTTTTTTCAGAAATATTTTATGGAAACCTTTTAATTCTTTTACCGGTCTTGTAATACTTCCCACCATATCTCTGATATACAACTGAACAACCTCAGCTCCGTCATAATTTCCTGTATTTGTTACAGTAACGGATGCCTGAACCGTCTGATTTCCTTTTGCAGTAGTAGTGGAAACTGCCATATCAGAATAATTGAATTTCGTGTAGCTCAATCCATATCCGAAAGCATACAATGGCGTATTACATTCGTCCATATAGTTCGAACGGAATCTTTCATAAGTACATTTGTCTACTTTATCCTGACTCAGCGGACGACCTGTATTTTTAGCATTATAATAGATTGGCACTTGCCCAAGGCTTCTTGGGAAAGTCATCGGAAGTTTTCCGGACGGGTTTACTTTTCCGAACAGAACATCTGCAATGGCATTTCCTGCTTCAGATCCTGCAAACCAGGCATTCAATATAGAATCCGGAGTGTCTTTTACATTGGTTAAAGCTAAAGGACGACCTGTGAAAAGAACCATTGCGATTGGTTTTCCCGTCTTCTTTAATTCGTTGAGTAAGTCAACCTGAGACTGTGGAATCGTAATTTCTGTTCTTGAAGAAGATTCTCCACTCATTTCAGCAGATTCTCCGATAGCCAGAACAATCACATCTGCTTTGTTGGCTACCTCTACAGCTTCTTTTAACAATTCTTCTTTCGAGCGGTTGTCTCTGTCTGTTTTTTTACCATGAGCTGCATAGATTTCTTCTAATTTGGCATCGTAATCTATATTGGCTCCTTTTGCTGATAAAAACTTAACTTCTTTTCCATAGTTTGACTGTAATCCCTGCATCAAAGAAACTGAAGCAGCATGTTTTGTCGCAACACTCCATGTTCCGGCCATATTCATTGAGTTATTCACCAATGGGCCGATTACAGCCACTGTTCCTGATTTCTTTAAAGGCAATACCTGATTGTCATTTTTCAATAACACCATGGATTGAGCAGCTGTATTTCTTGCTATATTACGGTTTTCCATATTATAGACTTCTTTTGCCGCTAACTTCGCATCTCCATGTTTGTATGGATTATCAAATAAACCAAGATCATATTTTGCTTCAAGAATTCTCCTTGCTGCCATATCAATTTCAGCTTGCGTAACTTTTCCTTCCTGAAGGGATTTTTTTAATGTTGTTAAAAAACCTTCTCCCACCATATCCATATCAACCCCAGCTTTTAAAGCCAAAGCAGATACCTGCTGAAGATCTCCCATACCGTGGTCTACCATTTCATTGATACCGGTATAGTCAGTTACTACGAAGCCTTTGAACTTCCATAGATTTCTTAAAACTTCTGTCTGAAGCCATCTGTTTCCTGTCGCCGGTACTCCGTCCACTTCATTGAAAGAGGCCATTACAGAAGCCACACCAGCATCCACTGCAGCTTTGTAAGGAGGAAAATATTCGTTGAACATCCTTACATGGCTCATATCAACCGTATTGTAATCTCTTCCGGATTCCCCTGCTCCATATAAGGCAAAGTGTTTCACGCAAGCTAAGATATTGGTTCCATTAGCCAGGTCTTTCCCCTGATAGCCATACACCATATTTTTAGAAATTTCACTTCCTAAATATGGGTCTTCACCAGAACCTTCTGATACTCTACCCCATCTTGGTTCACGGGAAATATCTACCATGGGAGAGAATGTCCAGTTGATCCCGTCGGAAGCAGCTTCTCTGGCAGCTACTTTTGCTGACTGCTGGATAAGGTTCATATCCCATGAAGCGGCTAACCCTAGAGGAATCGGGAAAGTAGTTTCATAGCCGTGAATAACATCCATCCCGAAAATCATAGGAATCTTCAGACGGCTTTTTTCTACTGCCACTTTCTGAACTGCCTTGATCTTATCTGCTCCTTTTATATTGAATAATCCGCCGACTAATCCCTGCTCTACTTTCTTTCCGATATCAGAGCTCTGTGCCTGTCCTGTAGTGAAATCTCCGGAAGTCGGAAGGTTCATCTGGCCAATTTTTTCATCCAATGTCATTTTAGATAAAAGATTGTCTACAAAAGCTTTCTTCTTAGCCTGATACTGAGCTGTCTGGTAAGACTGAACGGGCTTCGTTACCATTTCCTGTGCGGAAAATACAGGTGCCAATGCTAAAGTGGCGATTACAATTAACTTTTTCATAAATCTATCTTCTTAAATTATTGTTTTATATTTTTTGCTTTAATTTGATGGGTTTATTTTTCAATCATTGGTGTCCTGGATTACTTTTCTTTCCTTTTGGACAGCATCCATTCATACAAAGCGGGATTTGAGTATGCCGAATCCCATGAATTATGATTATCATTCGGGAAAATAACCAACTCTGCTGAAGGGTTTACAGGATGCAGCTTCTGATAAAAATTAAAAGCATTGGCCGGTAATACAATATCATCCATTCCGCCATGGAAAATTTTCAAGTTCAGATCTTTAAACCGATGAATATTAGCGGTCATGACCTGATCTGTAGGAGCACAAACTGAAGCCACTGCAGCAAACATTTCCGGATGCTCCATAGCCAGCTTTAAGGTTCCCCATCCTCCCATAGAAAGTCCTGTAAGATAAATACGGGAAGCATCAATTTTATATTTCTTCTGAATTTCCTTGATCAGATTATATACGGTAACCGTATCCCACCATGTTCCTTCCGGACATTGGGGTGCGAGAACAGCTACAGGTCCTTTGATCAGGTTTTTATAGGTAAACGGGCTGTGTGCCTTTACAAGATCAAGATTAGTTCCACGCTCTCCTGAACCATGAAGGAAAACTATTAATGGTACATTTCCTTTAACATTCTGCGGATAATCCAGAATGTAAGACATTTTTTCCTGTCTTTTAATTTCTTTATTGAGTTCCCCTTTTATCTCCTGCGCATTCATTGGTATTGAAAACGGCAGCAGTAAAAGAGGAATATGTTTCAGTTTTAGTTTCATATTGTTATTTAGGTTTTGGCTAAAGCCAGCGGATTTGATCTTTTTTATGTAAACGGACTCCCTTCGACTAAGCTCAGGATAAAGGCCCGTTCCTATTAATTTATTTGAGTCCATATTTGGCTGACCGGAAGCTTAGTTTTTTTAATCCCTGTTGAATTTCCGGGGCATTCATAAATAACTTCCAAAGGAATCCTGATCTGTAATTTTCAATCATGGGTGCTATCGTTCCCTGATCTATCGCCAGATATCTTGGGGTAAACCAATTGTTATAATTAATGGAGGTAGCATCATAAGGTCCCGCAGATCCTATGAATTCAGGTTTTTGGGTATACATGAATCTCAGGAAAGCCATTGATTCTTTTGGTGTATAGGGAAAACTGCTCAATGCAGCTGTAGGAGTAATCACTCCATTATCATTGCCAGGCATGTGAGCGGTGTATCCTGTGCTTCCGTCCTCATTTCTGGTATATCCGGCTGTAAGCCCCCAATAGTTGGGGCCATACCCTTTCCATTGTTTTGGATTTTCAACACAGTATTTGTAATCGATAAGGGTTTGATTTTTATTGATGTCAAAGTAGTTTTTGACAAGCTTATCGGATAATCCCGTAGGATCAAGCCCGATATATGAATATTGTGCCCAGAAAAGCGGGCCGCCATATTCTTCGGCATAGTTGTGTTTTACATACAGAGGTAGTCCGTATTTTGTTTTATCTGTAAGGTAAGTTCCGTTTCTGGTCCAGCCTTTATAGTAGGTTTCTGCATCAATAGAATGAGTAGGTGAAGACGCTGCTAAAATATAAGTGATCAGGCATTCATTATATCCCTCAAGAGGAAAATTCATTTCCCATTGGTAATCCGGTGACCAGTGCCAGTATAGAACTTTCTCACCTCCTTTGGTATACCAGTTCCATTGGATTCCTTTCCACAGTTCATCACATTTTTCTGCCAGGGCTTTTTCTTCTGCATTTCCGTTTTTAAAGTATTCACGAACCATCAGTATTCCTGAGGTAAGAAATGCCGTTTCTACAAGATCACCGCCATTATCCTTTTTTCCGAACGGGACTGTTTTTCCGGTTTCTCCATTGATCCAATGTGACCATGCTCCTTTGTGACGGTCTGCTTTAGCCAGGAAATCCATGATATGACTAAGCCTTTTCACTGCTTCTTTTCTTGGAACAAATCCTCTTTCCACCCCAACCAGAATAGTTGCCAACCCGAAGCCTGAGCCTCCTGTAGTGATCACGTGCTTATCGTTATCCGGATAGATATTATCTTCATGGTAACGTTCTCTTCCCAGCATTGAGTTAGGTTCTGCATAGTCCCAGAAGTATTTTAAAGCATCCTTCTGCACTCTGTCCATCAGTTGTTCATCCGTGATATTGCTTTTTACCGCTTCAGTTTTTCCGGTTTCCTGTTTGGCAACGGGCGCATTTTTACAGGAATACACAAAGAATAATGAAGTAATAGCCATTGATAATACGTTCCTTTTCATGAGATCTCTTTTTTAGGGTTTCTTACTAAAAGAAGAGGAGAACTTTCATTCTCCTCTAAAGTTTTTATTGATTAAATTTTAATAGCCGGGGTTTTGTGCTGACAATCCACCTGCTTCCATTATAAAGTCTTGTGGAAGTGGGAATAGTTCATGTTTTCCAACGATGAATTTTTTACCACCATCAGCCGCCATGGCTGCCTGGGCTTGTCCGGTTCTTACAAGATCAAACCATCTGTCATGTTCGAAAGCAAGCTCTAATCTTCTTTGTTTCCAGATATCCAATCTTACGTCTGCCTGAGAAGAAGCAGTCGTGTTTCCGATGTTTGCTCTGTTTCTTACCTGATTCAGGAAAGGAATAGCTGCAGATGTTTGTCCAAGCTCATTCATTGCTTCAGCTCTGATTAATAGTACTTCAGCATATCTCAGATAACGAATGTTTACGTCTGTTGAAGCCTGATCTCTATAATTGGAAGAATAAGCTTTATAATTATAGAATTTATTTTCTGTATTTGGACCTACATAATATCCATCATATAAAGTCATATCTCTGTGGATAATCGTAGCATCTCTTCTTGAATCTGTTGCAGAATAAGCATCATACAGACCTTGGGTAGGAGTAGAGAATCCCCAGCCCCAGCCTGTAGTACCTCTGGCTCCCTGAACCTGGCTGTACTGCTGGATTGCTCTTCCTGCTGTCCCTCCTGTTCCGTTAATTTCGAAAACAGATTCAGCATTATTTTCTCCTGAAACTTTATAAATATCCTGGAAATTAGGTGTCAATGAATACCCTGTAACCAAATTAGTCTCATCCACAGCAAGCTGCCATTTCTTCTGATATAAATACACCTTTGCTAAAAGCGCATGGGCAGCACCAACAGATGCTCTCCCTATATTACCTGCCCCATAGGCTGATTTATTAGGAAGAACGGCTATGGCATCCTTAAGATCCTGTTCAATGAATGCATAAATTTCTTCCTTACTTTTTCTGGTAAGTGTCATTTGCTTATCAGCTTCAACCCCTGTTACGGGAACATGGTCTACTAGCGGAACTCCTCCAAAAGATCTTACCAGAGTAAAGTACATAAATGCTCTTAAAAACTTTGCCTCTCCTATTAATCTCTGACGTAACTGCGGGTCTGCTTTATCTAATTTAGGAAGATATTTTAGCGCCTGATTACACCTGTTAATCCCCTGATAATTAGAAGCAAACAATTCTTTGAATGATGGTGTTGATGCTGTAAATGTCAAAGCATCCAAAATGTCTTTATCTGAACCTGAATCACTTGGACTTGAACCTTTATCTGCATCATCAGAAACAATTGATGTCACTCCAATCCATGCAAACGTACTCATATTCCAGTCTAAAAACTTTGCATAAATACTAGTTACCAAACTATTGGCTCCTTCATTATTATTGTATATTTCACCCAAAGCATCCTCAGGAATTTTTTCTGTAGGTGATACATCAACGAAGTCATTGCTGCAACTCTGGTTAACAGCTCCTAAAATTAAAAATGCAGCTGCTATGATATATTTCTTATTCATTTTTTTAAAAATTTAGGTTAACACCAAATACAAAAGATCTCAATGTAGGATAAGCATCTAATTCTACGCCTGCACGTTTAATTGGATCTCCTTCTGCTGTAGGATCTGCAGGATTATATCCTGATAATTCTGAGGAATATCCTGAGTATTTCTGGAATACAATTGGATTAATCGCACTTACATAGAGCTTAATTGATTTCATATAATCCGTTACATTTTTAAATGTATACCCTACTGAAATATTATTGATTCTGAAATAATCTCCACTTTCCAAATAGAATGTTGATGCAATTGGGATATTTGCAGGATTTACAGGATTTGCTGCATTAGTGTTTGTAGGAGTCCAGAAATCATTCGCTACAGAAGCTTCGACATTTTCTCCACCATTCCTTTGTGCTTTTTTACCATTATACACTTTGAATCCAAAAGCTCCATAACCGCTCAAAGCAAAATCCCAATTCTTGTAAGACATTGAAAAATTAACACCTAAGGTTGATTTTGGTATGTAAGAGCCAAAGAAACGTCTGTCTCCCGGATCTGCACTTCCGGTAACTCCATTACCATTCAAGTCTTTAAACTTCAGGTTACCGTTTGCATCATAACCGTCTGCTTCCCATAGATAGAAACTTCCTAATGCGTAACCAACTGCCTTAGCATTAAAAATTTTTGTATCCTGTCCGTTTCCAAGATTTCCTCCCACAAGTTGAGAAACCGGCTTGGAAAGATCAATACTGGCAAGTTTGTTCTTATTGTAAGAATAATTGGCACCAATTGAATAAGTAAAATCCTCACCTACTTTATCAGCCCAGTTTAAACTTATCTCAGCACCTTTATTGACAACACTTCCCATGTGTGAAAAATTCACTTCAGAAATACCTGTTGCAAGATAAGGTACCACCCCCAAGATAAGATTATTGGTTTTTCTGTTATAAACATCAAAGCTACCCGATAACCTTTTATTCAGGATTGCAAAATCTAATCCTAACGAAGTTTCTTCGGTTACTTCCCATCCTAAACTAGGGTCATATCCCTGATTAACAGTTATTCCATTACTTACAGGCGATGTACCGAATCCATAATTATATGTTGCTCCGGATGAAAGTGGCAAATAATTTAGCGGAACCTTCTGGTTACCTAATTTACCCCAGCCTCCTCTTAATTTTAAAAGATCAAAGAATCCGTCCTGCATAAAGCTTTCTTCAGAAATGATCCATCCGGCTCCAAATGATGGAAATGTCCCCCATGTGTGTCCCTCAGCGAACTGAGATGATCCATCTCTTCTGATTGTCCCGCTTAATAAATAACGGTTCATAAATTTATACTGAAGCCTTCCGAAATAAGAAATTGTGGTGTTTCTGTTCCCTTTTATAGATTCAATGGCTTTGGTCGTATTATCACTAAATAAATTACCATAGTAATCTACGCCATCCAGATTCCAGTAGTCTTGTGAAACGGGTACATTCTTTCTGTTGATCGTTAAGGTTTCAAGACCATTGGCAACTGAAGCTTCTGTACCAGCTACAATTTCAATATCATGATTTCCTACTTTCTTGCTATAGGTTAAATAGTTATTAAGTACCCAGTTGAAATAGTTTTGGTTTTTATTGGTTAATCTTGTCAGAGGCAAAGAAGTATCATATCCACTATCAACCCTCATTGGATCGCTATCTAACCAGAATGCTTTGGAATTTACAAAATTGTAATATTTATAATTATTGTACTCACCACTAAACTGAGAAGTAAACTTCAAATCTTTATAAATATCAATATCCAGTTTTAACCCACCCTGCAATAAGAAATTTTTTCCTCTTTGATTGTCATAGGCAAGCTGCATTACAGGGTTCCCGACATTATTAAATCGCCCTCCTTCATAATCGATATTCCCGTTGGTCTTATTATATATAGGCTGACCATATTTTCCATTCGGATAATATACAGGGACTAATGGCGATTGTTTATATGCATTTGTAAAAGCACCATACGATTTAGGAGTATCATTGGTAAAGGTAGCACTTAAAGTCTGCGCTAATCTGATACCTTTGGTAATCCTGAATTCGTTATTGGTTCTTACTGTAGTCCTGTTATAATTTGTTCCTTTAAGGATAGACTGCTCATCATAATTACTTAAACTTAAGAAGTATTTAGCAGCTTCTGAAGATCCTGAAATAGAAACATTATGTTGGTTATAAATCCCTGTTCTTGTAATTTCTTTGAACCAATCTGTGTTGTACGGCTGATTAGGGTTCAGATAAGTACTTGCTTTACCTGCATTATTATAAGTTGCAAATTCAGTCCCGTTAGCCATTTTAATGGTTTTTAAAGGGGTTCTGAATCCAACCAATCCATCATAGGTAACACTTAACTTCCCCCTACCTGATTTCGTAGTAATAATGATTACCCCGTTAGCCGCTCTGTTACCATAGATTGCCAATGCTGCAGCATCTTTCAATACATCATAGGTAAGAATATCATTAGAGTTGATATTGTTGATGTTATCGGCGTACATTCCATCAACTACATATAAAGGTGTTCTTCCACCCAATACAGTACCAAGTCCTCTGATCATTACTGTCGGAGTTGATCCCGGCGCATCAGAAGCAATAACCTGTACTCCGGCAGCTTTTCCCTGAATAGCCTGTGACGCATTCAATACTTTGGTTCTGGTTACTTCCTCCGCACTGATAGAACTAATAGAAGTAGTGTTGTCTACTTTTTTACGGCTACCATATCCAATCATAACGACTTCGTCAATCTTCTGGACTTTAGCAGAATCCTGCGTAACCTGTGCATTCACGTTCATCCCGAAATATAACACGGCAATGAGACCTGAATACTTTAAATTACTTTGTTTCATATAGTTTCAATTTTATTCAAATAAATTCAAATTTGCACCTGTCTCTAAATAGTGGAGTTATTTAAAATCTCAAAAAAAGACATTAGCCAAAAATATAAAAAATATCCAACACTGTTAAACTATCTTAAATATTTAAAAATAACTATACTTTATTAAATGAAAAATGCCAAAAATATAGATTTTATAATTTTTAATTTAAAATCAAGATCCTTTGTTCATCATATTTACAAATGAAATTTTAACATTTTTGACACAATATTCACCAAAACATGTACTCAATTTAATATTTTGTTAAATTGGGAATAGTAATTACCTTTGGTGCAGTTTTTGACAAATGCATCTTAGAAATACATAATAAAAAAATCAATGAAAAAATATATCATTGCAGCCGCTCTTCTGATTGGAACCGGTGCTGTTATTACCACCACTGTACAATCCTGCACTTCATTGGCAACATCAGACATGGGGCTTTCTATTATCAAAAGAATTCTGCTCAATGGTATTGATAAGGGAATGAGTATCTATGGCAACAAAGAAGCGTTCCTGCAGAATAATATGGTTGATAAAGCCCTTCCCAAAGAGTTGAGAGACATCAATTCCACACTGGAGAAAATTGCTCCTTCACTGGTAGCCAAAGAACGAGATTATATAGCACAGGCAGCAGCTTACACAGTGAATACATCAAAACCTATTTTACAGGATGCTGTAAACAGCCTGAATGCTCAGGATGTAACGAGAATTATGCAGGGAACCACTGCAACACAGATTCTGAAGGAAAAAACATCCCAGCAGCTTATTGCTGCCATTGCTCCTAAAGTAGATGAAAAACTGAATGAATATGGAATTGTAAAAACTATTAATACAGCGCTATCTGGCAGTAATTTTCTGGGCAGTCTTTTAGGAGGGAATAACAACACTGTCAATTCAGGAGGATTGAGTAAACTTGCTTCTGAACAGTTGGTGAATGGATTATTCAATATCATTGAAGATTATGAACACCAGAACTCCAAGTCCCTGCTGGGACCGTTTGGAAAATAGGAAAATTTTCGCTATTTTTATATTATATTAACAATTGCAGATGGATATATTACAAGGAAATCAACACGCAAGCCCTGAAGACTTTTATCAGTCTTTGAGGGAGAAGCTGGAGGATCATCATGATTTTCCGGAGGATTATTTATTTAAATTTATTATTCCTACAGACCAGGCAAAACTTACTGAAATTTACAGAGTTTTTGATGGTATTAAATTTACACTGGGAAACCGCGAAAGCAAAAATGGAAAATACACGGCCTGCAATATCAATGCATTTGTTCTGGATGCCAATCAGGTAGTGAATATTTATAAAGAAGTAGCAAAAATAGAAGGCGTTATTCTATTGTAAAAACAAAGGCCGTTTCATCATGATGAAGCGGTTTTTTATTACTAATACATAAAAACAGAATATGATGAACATCCAACTGATCCTATTTAATGTCATTTTAGCAACCTCTGCTACAAACTGTATGCACAAAAATAACAGCGAAAATAATACCCAAAATATCTCTTCTGCAGTTCAGCAGCAAAAGATTGAACAGATCCGCTTAACAGAAAGGACAAGAGGGTTCAGCAGGGACATTGTTTTCACACCCTCTTCAAAAGAGTCCAATATCAACGAAGAGATTACGAATACCAAAATCTCCACCGCCGAATGGCTGGCAGTTTCCAGGCTGGCTCAGAACATTGACCTACCGAAGATATCTGAACTCAAATCTCCAACTACAGGCAGATATTCTGACCAGGCAATGATATCATCTATGATCATTACCGCTGGCGGAAAAGAGTATACCTCCTCAGAATTTGATTCCGGACGTCCTCCAAAAGAACTGGAAGCTTTATATAAGGCGATAAACGGCCCGGTTACTACAAAAAAACCATAACATAAAAGATCCGCCCTTTAACAGAACGGATCTTTTTTATTTATTAAGTTTCATCTATTTTTCAATAAAGAACTTTACATTTTCAATAGGTCTTCCCAGCATTGCTACTGAACCTTTTACCAGAATGGGTCTTTGTATTAAAGATGGGTTTTCGGAAAGAATCTTTATCCATTCCTCTTCCGAATAGTTTTTATCTGCATAGTTCTCAACGTAAAGCTTATCGGTTTTACGGATAATATGAAAAACACTCTGATTCAGTTTCTTCAGCACCGTTCTTATTTCAAGAGGACTTAAAGGATCTTCAACAATATTAATGATCTCAAAAGGCACCCCGTTTTCGTCAAGATACTCCAGTACAGCATTTGACTTTGAACAGTTTCCGTTATGTAAAACTTTAACTACCATGATACATTATTCAAAAATTAAACTTGATCTTAACAAATTTAAAAAGATTTACCCTGAGTCTGTCTTAATGTTGTGATAAAAATATGTTAAAACAATCCGTGTAGCTCTGCTTCAATCTTCTCCAGAATAAACCCGAAATCTTCAGGTTTTTCAACGAAATCAAGATCATCCACTTCTACAATCAGAAGTTTTCCTTCTGTATAGTTGGAGATCCATTTTTCATATTTCTGATTCAGTTTGGAAAGGTATTCAATACTGATGGATGCTTCATATTCACGACCTCTTTTATAGATTTTTTTAACCAGGTTAGGAACATCAGATTTCAAATAGATTAAAAGATCCGGAGCAGATACGAAAGACTTCATCAGATCAAATACTGATGAGTAGTTATTGAAATCCCTGTCTGAAAGAAGGTTCATATCATTCAGGTTTTCCGCAAAAATATGAGCATCTTCATAGATCGTACGATCCTGAATAATGTTTTTCCCGCTTTCCCTGATCTCCTTTACCTGACGGAATCTGCTTCCCAGGAAATACACCTGCAGCGCGAAACTCCACTTGCTCATGTCTGAATAAAAATCTTCCAGATAAGGATTATGATCTACATCTTCAAATTGTGCATCCCATCCGTAATGCTTGGAAAGCATCGTTGTCAAAGTTGTTTTTCCGGCTCCGATGTTTCCTGTAACTGCAATATGCATAATATTCTTTTTCCTTGTATTTACGAATTAGTTGATAAGTTTTTCGACAGCCTCAGTCTGAACCTGAGAAATATCTTCAATCAATTTCTGTAAAGTATTGTCTGAAGGTTTCTCTACTGTATTCTCATCTGGCTTTTCTTCCGTCTTTTCTACTGGCTTTTCTGTAGATGGCGGAGGAGATTCCGGCTGAGTTTCGAGCTGTTTTTGCTGTTGGGCTTTCTTTACTTTTTCAAGGCTGTAAAGATAGAGTTTGTTCCCTTTGATTGCAAAATAAGAGAGGATGTTTTTATCCACAATTTGTGCGTCCTGGTCTTCGAAAATAGTGATCATCCCTTTTTCAGGGACGTATTGTGAAATGAAATTACCGGCAACCACCAGGATCATATCATTCTCTCTTCGAAAACGTTTTCCGTTTTCCAAAGGAGCTTCGAAAAGCTTTTCGAATTTAAGGCTGTAAATCCTGATGTGCTTTCTCGTTAAAATATAGACCTTATTTTCATAGACCAGCATGTCCATTAAATCTTCAAAACTGATATCAAAAGGATATGAGTTGATGGTGGTATCATTTCTGAAATTATATTGTATCAGACGTTTTGTACTGTCGTCCAAAAGCCAGAGCTGCTGCAGATCTTCGGCATAAGCCATTCTGATAAAACCAAATTTCTGTTTAAAATCCAATCGTTGAATCTCATTCATATTCTGGTCTACAAATTTCATTTCCTGGGCATTTTCAGAAAACAATGGCACATTCAGAGGATTTTGTACGGTCTGTACTTTATAGGGTACAGTAAGCATCATTTTTCCGATCTGCTTTCCAAGGGAATCATATTTGGTAAAACTAAAATCTTTGTTTTTATAGATATACAGATTTCCGTAGTCATCGGCAAGCATATCTTTTGCCTCCTTCAGTTTTAAAGTATCTAAAGGAAGTACATCCTGCGCAGAAACTGAGCAGAAAACTAAAAGTAGTATCAGATATAATAATCTCAAATTCTTTTTACTAAGATAGCGCTCCTGAGGGAACGCTACCAATTTACATACTTTATTTTATTCAGACAGAAATTGTTATTAAACTTTTCTTATTTAATGACAACTTCATAAATCTTCGACCAGTTTTTTCCTGTCACCAGCATATTATCCCCTTTGAAGGCAATTCCGTTCAGTACATCATCACTTCCTTTGGTATTCTGTTTTGCGATTTCAGTAAAGTCAAAAGTTCCCACGACTTCTCCATTGGCCGGATTGATCTTTAAAATAATCGGCTTCTGCCATACGTTGGCATAAATAAATCCGTTGTGGTATTCCAGTTCGTTCAACTGGTCGTATGCCTGTGAACTTCCTGCAACCGCAATATACTTAATCAGTTTTGAAGGATCGTTTGCATCAAGGAAATATAACAGCTTACTTCCGTCAGAAGCGATCAGGTTCTTCCCGTCATACGTTAATCCCCAACCTTCACCCAATACATTAGGATAAGCAAATTCTGAAAGCAGCTTTAATGAACTTTTATCATAAACATATCCTTTTTTGCTTTGCCATGTCAATTGATATACTTTGTCTCCTACGATGGTACTTCCTTCAGAAAAGTCTTCCTGAGCCTGTTTTGTAGAAGCCAGCGGAGTTGTTGTTCCCAGCGTATATTTTAAAATCTGTGAAGATCCGTTCTGCCCGTCACTTTCATAAATGGTATTTCCTTCAATCTGGAAACCCTGTACAAAGTTTTTAGGATCGTGAGGATATTCCGCTACAATCTGATAAGGAATATTTTTTTCAGGATTTTTTGCAAATACATTGATGGTAGCATCCTGATTTAGCACTTCACCTCCTTTTGTTTTAATATTGAATGTAACAGCATTGTCTCCTAATGTGAAAAATTTAGGATCAATTGTTAAATCTGTTGTTTCTTTATCTCCAAAGCTGATTGTTACGCTTTCTGCATTTTCCGTTACCTCTTTCGGAAGCTCAAGCTTATCTCCGAAATGGTATCCCTTCGCCTCCATTGAAGTATTATAAGTGTTTAATGTATTAAGAATCTCCTTATCCTTATTACAAGACGCCAATAATAAAATCGCTGCGAAACCCGCTATTATACTTTTTTTCATTGAATTTCTAAATATTTCTCCAAAAATAGCAAATTTTATTCCGTATTGCCAATATTATCTGCGGGTTCACCAAATTGTAATAGGTAACCATTGTTGTCATATATTGCAAATTCTCTCATTCCCCACTCAAAAGTTTCGATTTCATAGCAGACTTTGGCTTTGGTTTTAAGGTCTTCCCAAAGATCATCCACTTTATTTACATTGAAATAAAACGAACCGGAAAAACCAATGGAAGTATTTTTTTCATGTTTGTCAGGCTGAGACAGCATGATGTATATTTCATCTTTACGAAGGGAAGCCCATTGCCATTCGTTATTCCTGTCGATAAGGCTAAACCCAAGAACGCGCATATAGAATCCTATGGTTTCATCAAGATTTTCAGTCCATAAAACAGGGCGAAGTGCGGTAAATTGTGTCATGATTCCTGTAATTCAAAACTATTTCTGTGAATTTTCATATTCAGGGAAACCCATGTTTCCTGATCAATCTTTGCTTCGCTTTTAACGTATGGGTCAAAAGCAAAACCTACTTTTCTGTAACATTCAATAGCTCCGGTATTCCAGTCGTAGACATTCAGCTCTGCTGTTTCTTTATCAAAATGACTGAAGCCATATTTCAAAAGCTCCTGCATCACCTTCTTTCCATAACCTTTTCCCCTGTTGTTCTCATCCCAGATCAGAATTCTTCCCAACAGGAATGTTTTTTCTTTCAGAAATATCTGGGCATGCCCGATTGTACGTCCTGTCTCATCTGTAATTTTAAAAAGAGTTCTGTTTTCATTGAACAGATCAGTTTCCAGCTGTTCTTCTGTGAGAGGAAAACGATATGCCGGACCGGCAAACTGAAGAAGCATTCTTTCGTCTTTTATCTTTGAAATCAGTTGTGGAGCATCTTCTATCGTAAAAGGGTGTAATGTGATCATGATTTATTTTTCTAAATATTCTTTTAAGCTTTGTCCCAAAATCGTATTCCAGCCCTTTACAAAATTTTCTCTTGAAAAGCCTTCTCCTAAGTCTTTAAAGTTTTCAATATCTTCATGGGTCAGCTTTACTAAAGTTTGACCGTCTTCTGGCAGCAGTTCCCAGGTTACAATGGTCTTCATGGCTGAAAAATCAGGATAAGACCATGTATGCTTTAATTTTTCATTGGGTATTATTTCTAAAATCTGTGCGTGGTGATGGTATTTATTCTCACCTCCCGGTTCATAGAAGTTGAATTCCTTACCTGTTTCCAAACAAAATCCTGGATATCAAAATACCAGGATTTCATCTCATTTTTATCGGTTAATGCTTTCCAGACTTTTTCAGCCGGAGCATTTATGGTGTACTGAACAGTGATGGGTGTACTCATATTATAGGTTTAATATGTTTAAATGTACACATTTTACCTATAATCTTTAACCACAAAAGTCACAAAAGTTTTTATCTACTAAATTATTTAAGTTTAAATTTCTACTCATGAGAAGTACACGTAAGCCTTCAAAATTTCAGAATTTTCCTTTTGTGAACTTTTTATTCCTGCAAGTTCATTTTAACTTTTATCTTTTGTGACTTTTGTGATTTATTTTGTAATTACCCATGTGAAAAACCTGTGATCTTGGCTTCGTCAAAATCCAGCTGCATTTCAATGGTTCTCATCACATGATCATCAAAGATCTTTTCTCTTTTCATTCTGTGCAACTCATTTCTCTGTGCCTGAATGATCTGTCTCAAAACATCTTTGTTTTCGTTGATTGCGGACACATAATCTCCTGTGGAAGCCATGCATTGGGCTTTGTCTGCCATCAGCATCATTTCATTTTCCAGCTTGTGTTTTTGATGACGTACAAGGCTGTTCGTTACGGCTAATTCAGAAAAATCGTTATCCAGTTTGTGCAATGCTGTTTCCTTCAGTTTACGCATAAGAATGACCTCCTGTTTTTCTTCCGGCAATTCGCTTCCGGCATCCTGAATATTTAATAATTTCAAGATGGGCGCCAACAATAAACCCTGCCCTACCAGAGTGATCAATATGATCACGAAGGTTACAAATAAAATAATATTCCTATGCGGAAATGCTTCTCCGTTGGGTAAAAAAGCAGGAATGGACAAGGCTGCAGCCAGTGAAACCACTCCTCTCATTGCTGCAAAACTGATGATAAAAGGCTCCCTCCAATCCGGTTTGGGAACTTTTAACCTTAATTCTTTAGAGCAGATTCTTGGGAAATACATCAATGCGTAACTATAGAGAATTCTTGTTCCGATAATCGCTCCGCCAATCACTACACTGTAGAAAATACCTTCTGAAATGGTATATTCTTTCATCCCTTCCACTACAATGGGAAGCTCAAGACCAATCAGGATAAAGATGATGGTATTCATCAGGAATATCAGAACACTCCAAACATTCCCCGACTGAATCCTTGAGGTATGGCTTAAATAGCAATGTGAATTATAAGACATCAATAAACCTCCGGCAACTACAGCCAATACTCCCGAAAAATGGAAATGTTCTGCTCCCACATACATAATATAAGGTACGATAAGGGTAATAATGGTATCGATATTGGAATTGGTCGGAATAACTTTTAATAAAGCTCCAAACAGGAAGCCTACTGCTACTCCCACAGCAATTCCACCGATCGCCATCGTGAAGAAATCCTGAACGGCATCTCTCCAGATAAACTGTCCTGAAATAACGGCGGCCAGTGCAAATTTAAATACAATTAAACTGGAAGCATCATTGATCAAACTTTCTCCTTCCAGAATATTAGTGATCTTTTTAGGAATTTTCATATGTTTCAGAACCGAAGTAGCAGCTACTGCATCCGGCGGAGAATTGACACCTCCCAACAGGAAGCCCATTGCCACAGTAAGTCCTGGAATAATGGAAGATGAAAGATAAGCAACGACTATGGAGGTTAAGAATACCAACCCAAAGGCCATTGAAAAAATCTGTTTTCTCCATTTATGAAAATCCTGCCATGAGGTAAACCAGGCTGCCTCAAACAAAATTGGCGGCAGGAAAATAAGAAAAACAAGGTCAGGTTCTATTTCAATACGCGGCATTCCCGGCACAAAGCTTATCAGTAATCCTGCAATGACAAGAAAAATCGGGTAAGCTACTTTTAATTTCTGACCGATCATTACCAATATCATCACAGACAGCAGGACTGCAATGGATATTATAACATAGCTGTGAATCATTTTTAAATAAGTTTTTTTAAGTTTAAGTGTTATTTTTTATGGGATATCAAATATTTATTATTACCCAAACCTGATAGGTTTCAGAAACCTATCAGGTTTAGATATATTCGAAGTCTGTCATTAATCAATATCTGAGATCATAAAAAGATCAATCTAAAGCACGATATTATTCTTCGGAGTAATGGCTGGCGGAAGATCAGATTCATCCAGCATATCTCTCATATCGATTTCAATTGTACGGCTGATCTGGGTGATGGGAACGTCATTGGGACTTCCTTCAAAAGGATTTACCGAAGCCTCCCCCACGCTGTCCAAGGTATGGAAGCACCATGTTACCAGTAAAGAAAACGGAATATTGAACCACAATGTCCAACCTTCTACCGATGTTCCTTCACCTAATTTATCAAACTCCTTCAATAATCCAAAAGGCACAAAAACAATGAATAAAAGCAAAAGATACGTTGTAATTGAAGAGAAATTTCTCGGATAGGGAAAGTTTTTAATTCTTTCAGCTTTTCCCTGATTATCGGTAAACTTCACCAATTGCTGGTTGATCTGTGTCCATTGAAAATCATTGATTCCTCCTTTTTCGTAAACTTCGGATAAAGCTTTACTCTGGCTGGCTATCAGTTGAGTCGCTCTGTTTTTTTTGCTTAGAATATACTGGAGTTCAGATTCTGAAAGATATTTTTTCAATTCTTCATCCAGTTTGGACTGTCTTTCCGGAATGTCATATTTTTTAGCATATTCATCAAACTGATCTGTTCCCATGTTTTCCCATGCTCGCGGTTCACGAAGCTGAAATCTCAATGCAGTAAGCCATGCATAATGACGAAGGAACATTTCTTTTACTTTACCGGAGTCTTTGGAAAGAAGTGCATCTCTCAGGATATACCCAAAACTGCGGCTGTCATTAATAATAGCTCCGTAAATCTGTCTTGCTTCCCAGAGTCTGCTGTAGCTGGCATTGTTTTTAAAACCAACAATAAAGGCAACTGCTGTTCCCATGATCGCAATCGGCTGCCATGGAACGGAAAGAAACTTCCAGCCCAAAAAATACAGGACTGTAGGAATAGCTGATAATATAACCAAAGCGTAAATGCTCCGTCTGGTCCAGATAATGAACTCCCGGGCTCCGAATCTTTTTCCTGAATGCATAAGTGTTTATTTTATAGTGTTTATTATAATCTATTTTCAAATAATGGTTTTCCTCACAGCATTCAGAATAATTTTATTAGTTCTTAGTGAACGGGATATTATTATAAAATCCAATCTGAATCTGTCCGCGGTTTCTGTTCTCCTGAATCTGATTCATATAACCAGCTTCAATCCTCATATTTTTATTGATGACATATCCTAAGGCTCCATACACTCTGTTTCTGTCAAAAACCGGATTGTCAAAATGCAGAAAAATTTCGTTATATACTGATGCGTAAAAGGTTTTCGGAAGTAATTCTTTTTGAGTAATCGGAATATTGACTCCCAGCATATAACGGAATCTCATTCTGAAATCATCCTGAAGAAAACGTTCTTCCAAACGATAGCGGTGCTGGAGATAGAAACGTCCGAATTTCTGTTTGGTAATATACTGCTGGAAAATCCTGTGTTCAATATTTTCTTTTTTTTCACCGTTGATGTAAGGCTGACTGAGAATGAAACCGTAACCCAATAAAACATTGTTATTGTTCTCTGTAAGATCATATCCGATCCCTGTACGGATCAGTAACTGCTCGAGATCTCCAACTGCATCGAAATTACGGTACTGAATTTCATTGTGCCAGTTCAGCTTCTTACTGATTTTGTTATTTCCAAAATACATATACCATGCTCCCAGATCGTTTTTTTGAGCAAATGTCAAAATGGATCCCAAACCTAAAACTGTGAACGCCAACTTCGTAAAAACCTTTCTCATATTTACCAATTACTATTATCTATCGTTTTAAACAAAATTAATATTTTAAATCAATAATAGCAAACAATATTTTATAAGTTAGTTTAAAGAAGTACGGATGCAATGGTCTGCATCCGTTTTTTTGTAAAAGATTATCCTGGAACCTGTTCGGTAAGAACATCTGTTTCATTGTGATCAAAATAAGTACAGGTCATGGCATGAAGATCCATTGTCCAGCCTGTGATTCCGTTTTCTGCGCAGTCTTTACAGAAAGTTATATAATCTGTTCCTCCCTGCTGGTGAAGCTTCAGTTTTATTTTAAAATTTTCGAGGTTCAAAACATCGGAAACAGGAAGAAAATCATATTTGCTTCCGGTCTGCACAGATTGGTTGTCAGTATTAAAGTACTCAGTATTTCCGTCTGAAACATATGCTTTGTAGTGAGAGACACCTAATGCTTTTATAGCCTGAATATATTGCGGAAAATCAGCTCCGCTTTTTACTTTTTGGTGCTCTGCTTTAATGTTTTCAATAGTAAATTTCATCTTTTGTATTTTCTGTTTTTAACTATAAATTATTGTTTCTCACAAGCAAACCATTGGGCTCTGCTTATCAAAACAAAGGCTAATTTAATCAGAAAATATAAATTTTATTTAATTTTTTTATGAAACAGATCTATAGCATTATTCAAATCTGTCTTTTAAATAATTCATATCTGCAATTTTACTTTCTATGGCATATACCACTAAACCTGCGGTATTTTTGGCTCCGGTTTTCAACAGAAGGCTGTTGCGATGACCTTCAACCGTTCTGGAGCTTATAAAAAGCTGATCCGCAATCTCAGAAGTGTTGTATTGTTTGCAGATGAGTTCCAATACCTCTTTTTCTCTTTTGGAAATATGATTGGCATCAAAAATACTGGAAACCTTTTTCTTAGGTTCTGTAAGGTTTTGATGTAAAGCTTCCATTACCTCATTGTTATAAAAGAAACCTTTGCTGTGCACTTCCCGGATTGCCGTGAGCAATTCTGCAGGGCTTGAGTTTTTTTTAAGAAAGGAACAAGCCCCGGACTGTATCATATTGACAATAAATGCTTTCGTGTTATAGCTCGTTAAGGCAATAATTTTAATCTGGGGATATTTGATATGGATTTGTTTGGTTGCCTCTACTCCGTTAATTTCAGGCATATTGAGATCCATCAGGATTATATCGGGCAGTTCTTCCAGGGTTACAAGCTCATCCAGCAGCTCTTTCCCATTGCTGAAATCACTTACCAGTTCAATATCTTTTTCTCTCTGTATCAACAATGAAATTCCCTGACGAAAGAGCGCTTCATCGTCTACAATTATGACACGAATTATATCCTTTTCCATTTTATAACGATTTAAAATGTAAATTCTACGGTAATTCCTTTATTGTTTTCACTTTCAATTTTCAGTGTTCCATTGATCAGTTCTACCCGGCTTCTGATATTTCTTAAGCCTAATCCACCTTTCAATGTATTTTCATTAAGATCAAATCCTTTCCCATCATCTTTATAGATACAGGTATTTTTTCCGGCTTTTCCCAAAAATTCTATATCAATATGCGTACTTTCCCCGTGTTTTATGGAATTGTTAATGAGCTCTTGTAGTATTCTAAAGATATGCAAATTTTTTTCTTCTTCTGCTTTTGCAAAGTATAAGCTGTTGGAATAAGTAACCTGTAGGGTTTTGGATAAGTTAATTTCTGAGCACAATGCATCTATTGCAGCATGGAGTCCAAATTTTTCTAAAATCGGAGGAAGGAGATCGTGCGAGATTTGTCTGGCACTTTCTGCAGTTTTATTAACCAGATGTATGATTTTATTTTTCAGATCGTTATATTCTTCCCTGGCCAGATTATCAAAATCCAGAAGGTGGATATTTAAAGAAACCACACTGAGTTTTGAACTGATGTCATCATGCAGATCCTGGGCAATTCTCAGTCTTTCTTTTTCCTGGGCACTGATAATGGCGTGGGTAAGCTCTTTCTCGTATCTGACCTCCAGCTCCTTTTTCTGAATAAGGTTTCTTGTTATCTTCTTATTAGAAAAATAATAAAATATAATCAGGGTAACGGCCAGTAAGGTAAATGCCAGAAAGGTATAAACGATAGTGGAAATAATTGTATTCTCATTCATTTTGTAAAGTCATAACAGTGATTACACATTTTTTTTGCGGGAAGACAGATAGTCTGTCAGAATAAAAATCTGATACACAATAAACATAACAACATTGAAAACCCATATCTCTTTATGCAGTTTTCTGTTCATCACCGTATACAGGTTTCCCGACAAAAATATTACGGTACTGCTTATCAGATAAAGTAAAAGTCCCAGGCTTATATAATTGTATTTCTTTTGGGTATCCAGTATATTATATAAATGAAATAATGCCAGAATTATGATTGAATAAGACGTGACAAAAATTTCAAAAAGATTAAAAACATAATACTTTTCGGGGTATATGATATACTGTATAACAAGAACTACGGGAATGATAATTAAAAGTGTACGTGCTGTTTTTTTCTGGTATTTTTCCGTTACAATTTCATGGAAGAATAATCCCAGTAACATGAATTGGCCTATCAGATAATAATGTGAGAAAAACAGATTATTGATCTTCTGTGAGTTCAATACATAAAAAACAATTTCACACAGTAATATCCAGGCCAAATAACCAATGAAGAATGTATAGGCTTTTCCGGCTCCGGAAAAACCTATACAGTATACTGCCAGGTTAATCAGCAGAATGCCTTTTCCAATTAATGACAATATTTCAATCCAGTGATCCAATGATCTCTAGTTTACAGGTTCCACCATTTTGCAGCAGAGCATACGCTCGGGCAGGGTGTTGTCATGTCATATACATAATACCCTTTATCATAATCCACAATATCATTGTTATCTGCATCTACTCCTACCAGAAGAAATTTAAATTCTCCTTCATCGGTAATGGCATTATAACCCCGGTATCTCTCAAATCCTTTGTCATTAATAAAAATATCATGAACGTCCTTTGCCGGGATAAGGTGGGCCCGGATAGATGTTCCATCGATAATTTTTGTATTCTGCCAATTGCTGATCCATTTTTTAGCATCATCTAATGAGACTGCATGTTTAGGTAATTCCATAGTTTTTCTCGTTTTAAATTATATAATAGGTTTAGAATAAGTGACTTCAGCTACACATTACAAGTTATGAAAAAAAACTAACCATACTGTGAAATACATTCATTTTAATTAACATAATATTCTTTTTTCAAAATTATAATAATAAAAACCAACGAAATTGCGTATTTCTACCTGTTTTTCAATTCGGTTTTTAATACGCTGTTGTCACTTTGTATTTCTCGGTTACTTTGTGGTATCCTTTACAGAAAAAACTCATGAGCACATCAACAGTACGGGAAGCTTATGATCTTCTTTAAACATTAAAAAATCTGTATCATGAAAAAAATTATCTTTTTTGGAATCTTTGCTTTCTTAAGCAATATTACAATGACCAGTGCACAGACAACTACTGTGACTTTTGAAACTTCATCTGGCGGCAGCACAAGCTTTACCAGCAACGGATATACTTTCAATATCATATCACAGGCCGGAACTTTCAGAATTCAGGGCAATTATCCAAACACCGGCTGGAACGGAACAGCTAATGATAATTTCTATATCGACAATACAGGTACAACCAATATCAGCTCTCCCTCTTTCAGTGTTAAAAGCAATTCTGCATTCACTGTATCAAAGTTTTGGGTATTTTTAAGCAATACTGCTTTAAACCAGTCTACCTCATCAGGAACACTTATTATTACGGGAAAATTAGGGGGAGTTACAAAGTTCACCACCACAAAAACATCCGGATTTAATACTACATTTAATGCAACTACGGGAACGACAGGTATCAACAACGGATTTACCCTGATTGATCTTTCCTCCCTAAATAATCAGAATAACAGCAATACTACCATTGATGAAATCCAGCTGCAATCCACCGGAGGATATGTCTATATGTGCCTGGACGCATTTACATGGACAAAAATTTCTACGCTGGGCACTTCAGAAAAATCTATCAAAGACAAAAAGAATATTTATCCTAACCCAACTTCCGGTATCTTCTATATGGATGACCTGAAGAAAAATGAAAATGTTTCTTTATATGATCAGTCCGGAAAACTTATGAAATCCACAACAGCTGAAAAAGATAAAAATAAGTTTGATATAAGTGAGTTCCCTGATGGTATCTACCTTATCACAACAGCATCAGGAAGCTACAAAATCATTAAAAAGAAATAATAGCTCAGCAACTTATCAGTAAAAAAACCGACAGGCTCCTGTCGGTTTTTTTATTATTTTGAGTGCAAAGATAAATTTTATGAGTGCTGCATTTTAGCTGGATCGTCATAATTTACCATCCAGTTGATTCCGAATTTATCGCTGAACATTCCGAAATAAGCTCCCCAGAAGGTATCAGCCATTGGCATTGTTACCTGTCCGCCTGCAGAAAGACCACCGAATAATTTGTCTGCTTCTTCTTTAGATTCAGCGTTCACAGAAATAGAGAAGTTGTTTCCTGCCTTGAAGTTGGAAGACCACTCTCCTCCTGTATCGCTTCCCATCAAAATCGTTTCTTTAGAGATCGGAAGAGAAACGTGCATGATTTTGTTTTTGTCTTCTTCAGGCATTTCTTTTCCTTCCATTGGAGGCATTTCTCCAAATGTTCCGATATAAGGATATTCTCCTCCGAAAACAGATTTATAAAAATCGAATGCTTCTCTGCAGTTTCCGTTGAATGTCAGGTAAACGTTTACTGTTGCCATAATTGTTTTGTTTTTTTAAGTTCAATTTGTTTTTATTGAGGTTTTTCAGACAGTGCTTTTAATCGTGAAAGCCCTTTCTGATAATCTTTTCCGATAGCATTCTCCATATTCATAAATAACTTCATCAAGGTAAACGGATAAGGAATCTCAGAAGTAAATCCCCATGTTGCCCTACTTCCGTTTCCTTCCGGAACTACTGTTACGTAAGCATTTGCTTCACTTTCATAAGGGGTAAGAAATTTGATTGCCGTATCTATTCTTTTACCAGCTTCATCTACTTTTTCCAATTCCTGGCAGCCTTTTCCTGCCTGTTTATTTTTACTATCCCAGCAAACTTTTTCTCCGTGCTGGCCAGTTGTTCCCGTCCACTCTTTTTTCATACCCGGATCAAGATCATTCCATGGACTCCATTGATCCATTGCTTTGAGGGTATTGGTATTCTGCCATACTTTTTCCACCGGTGCATTAATGGAAATCGATTTTTCATATTGACAGTCACCCGGAATAAAAGCAGCCCAAATCAGCAAAATGATTAGTAATGTGGCTAATAGTAAAAAAATACGTTTAAATGTTCTCATCATCAATGTGTTTTTAATTATTATCTGTGTTGATCTATAAGAATCATATTTCCATCCGGATCTTTCAGATAGATATGTTCTGGCCCGGAGGTGGTTTCATCGGCTTCTCTACTGATTTCAACTCCGTTTTCTTTTAATCTTTTCTGAATTTCACGCACATCATCAAAAGATTCCAGATTCTGTGCATTTTCGTCCCATCCCGGATTGAAGGTAAGCATATTCCCATCAAACATTGCCTGAAAAAGGCCTATCAGCGTAGAACCGTTTTTCATGATCAGGTAGTTTTGTGCTTCTGTTCCTGCCATAGTTGTAAACCCAAGCTTCTCATAAAAGTCTTTTGATTTCTGAAGATCTTTTACGCTTAAGCTAATTGAAAATGCGCCTAGTTTCATAATGTTTGTAAGTTTTTAAAGTAAGCCCCCGAGGTCTGGGGTATTGTTAAGTCGAAGATAATGAGGTTGTTTTACTGATTTTTAAGATGGGTCTTAAATTCAATGGTTCCGTCATAACTTTTCCAATCGCCTGTAAGTTCGATGTGCTGCTCTTCAATTTTCTCTGTTTTTCTATTCCATTTGAAATTGTAGACAAACTTCCCTTTGAAAAGTCCGGAATGTTTTCCTTTATTCTCTTCTGCCAGCTCATATTCTCCGTATACTGTTCCCTGTTTTTTGGAATCTTTATATTTTGAAATGGTAATTTTCCCTTCAAATTTTGCATAACTGGTATCCACAAGAGAATATCCTGAAACGAAATATTCCTGATCATTTTTTTTATTCTGCTCAGAGATATTGATCTTCAGTTTCAGTTCCTGACCTTTATTTCCAATGGTTCCTATATAAGGTTTACTGTTATTCAGCCATGTATTGGAAATATCAGGCATCTGACCCCATACAAAATTGGCAGCCAGAATGAAAAGTAATAAAAGTTTTTTCATACAAAGTGTGTTTAAACGCCAAATTGTGCCAGGTGATGGTTCAGGTGCTTGGCAAACATATTGTTCCATTCCTGGGAATTCAGTTTACCAAAAGAAAAAGATTCTTTACCATCGAACGCATCTGCTCCCAGCTGCTGAGTCTTCTGGATAAAACCAATCAGTCTTGTTTTTTCTTCATGAAAATTCTTTCTGGTGGTAATCAAAAACTGTGGAGCGGTAGGTGAATCTCTTGGATATGCTTTTTCTCCCACTACTTTAGGTTTTACAAAAGTTTTTAATATAAATTTTGCAATCGCTCCCGGTTTTTTGTGTTTTTCCGGTTCATATACCATTTCATAGGTAATACAGCAGTGTGCCAGCATCTGGTCTACCGTCATTTTTCCCCACAGACCGTGTGTATCTTCCACCAACTTATTTATTCTATCAATATAGTTTTGAGCATCTTTTGCATCAAATACATTTTCCATATAATTTCTATTTTACTATGGACAAATATATCAGTTTTTTTGTTTGATTTTATCGTTGGCTGAAAAAATTGAGGGGTGCTTGTTATGAGATACGAGTTACGGGGTACGGGATTCGAGTTCGAAAGTTTTTCGGCTATTTTTCGATTATTTTTTACGTATTTTTCCCTGCTCTTTAATTTGTCGTCGGGTATAGATACTGATCATCTGCCAGCCTATATACTACAAAAGTAACCAGCAAACCAGCATCATATCAACCTCTAACTTAAAAACCAGCAACAAATTAACCAAAAACTACTCTATCTCTTCCCGAGAAGTATCCTCAATTGTAATTTCCTGGGGTGCAGATTTTTTGAAAATAAACCATAGTTTGATCTTTAAAGCAATCCAGCCGATAACAGCATATATTACTAAAAGGATACTTAGATGTTTCAGATACGGGAAAGTAAGCTCTACCGAACCTTTTTGAATCAATAAGATCTTGAAAGCCTGTAAAAAGGGAGTCAACGGAATAATATTCGCGATAAACTGTACAAAAGCAGGCATTGCATTCAAAGGCCATGTAAAACCACTGATAATGAAAGCCGGCGAAGCAATGACCATCAGGATTTGTGTCGCCTTCAAAGCATCCGGAATCAGAATACTGATGAATACTCCCAGAAATGAAACCGATCCTACAAAAACAGCGGTCAAAAGAATAAAATTAAAAATTCCTTCCGGCATCGGAACATGGAAAATCATGTGCATAAAGTAATAAATACCTACAATAAGAACAGAAAACACCCAGATCGGAATGACTTTTATCAACATGGTCGGGAAAGCCCATTTTTTCATTTTAAGATATTCTTTCACAAAAGATCCTCTTTCAAATTCAGAGGCAAAACTCACTGCCATTGCCAGCAGAATGACCTGCTGTAATACCACTGCCAGCATTGCGGGCCACATGAAAATCAGATAATTTCCGGTAGTGTTAAAGAGGGTGATATAATTGGCTTTGAAAGGTTCATATTGTGTTGCAGCCTTTGCAGCAGGCATTCCTGCTTTCTGAAGTGCTTTAATGGAAGCTCCGGCAGAAAACGTTCCTATGGTCAGCTGAAGTGCTTTTGATGCAAAATTTGCCGTTAAAACATTTCCTGTATTGATATACACATTCAGTTCAGGATATTTTTTCTGCAGCATATCTCCTTCAAATCTTGAGGGAATAATAACCACAGCAGCTGCCTCATGCCTGATTACCTCATCTTTTATGCTTAAAGGTTCCTGCAGATATCTGATAATTTTGATGCTTTTATTATCATCCAACATTTCCGTCAGTTGGTTGGATAACGGTGTATTGTCTCTATCAACAACCAAAACAGGAGTATTTTCAACTTTTCCGCTTTTGTAGACAAACCCCAGCAAGGTGGCATAGAAAACCGGTGCCAAAAAGAACACCGTCCTTAAGGTGGAATTGCCGATAAAAAGTTTGAACTCACGTTTCAAAAGACGGAAAAATTCTTTCATCTGTATATTTTTATAAGTGGAAGAACGAAATGAAATTTTATAGAAGCATCATCTGTCCTTTTCAATTTATTTCAGGATTACGTTGGCATTGACTAAAATATTTTTAGCCTTATTCATGTCTTTGGGTTTTACTTTGATCTCGTAGATAGCGTCTTGTAACTGATAGTCCGGGTAAGCCGTGGTGATATCCGCATACTTTGTCAGCTGTTTAATATACACGATAGTTCCCGTAAGGTTTTCTTTGTTATAGACTACCTGCATGGTGACCTCCTGTCCTTTTTTATATTTTGAAATAGCACTTTCCGGGATGGTAAATCTGAAAAAAGTACTCTCAGGAATATATCCGTTGAACAGAGCAAAACCAGCGGTTGCCAACTCGCCTGTATTCAGGCTGATGGTCTCAATTTCCATATCATTGGTGGCAATGATATACCTTTCGGAATAGGCTACATTTGCTTCCTGTAAAGCGCCTTTAGCCTGTGATGCCTGTCCGGCTGCCATTTCTACTTTTTCGAAACGGGTTCCTCTTTTCACATCATCCAGTTCTGCCACTACAGCATCATATTGTGCCTTTGCGCCCTGTAATTTTGCGTAGATTTCGTCATGGGCCTGTGGAGACATTAAACTGTCGCGGAACATATTATTGGCTCTTCTGTATGATTTCTGAGCAAATTCATATTGTTCTTTCAATCCTTTATATTTGGCCTGAAGCTGTCTCATCTGATCGGCTGTCGCTCCGTTTTTTGCCATTTGCTCCTGAGCAGTTGCGGCACTCACTGCCCCTTGCGCCTGTGCAATTTTTGCAGAAACTTCCGGTACATCAAGCTGAGCCAGAGTATCTCCTTTTTTCACAGTCTGACCTTCAGAAACATATATTTTAAGAATCCTTCCGGTAACTTTAGGGGCAAAAGAGATGACATCCTTTTTGGTTTTCCCTTCCGGTTCTTTGATTTTTTCATTCTTTTTGTCACAGCTCCCCAATAAAAACAGAGCAGCGAAGAGTATAAATATATTTTTATGCATCATTTAAATTTTTAAGGGATTAAATAAAATTTGGTGATATCCAGTTCCTGGGTAGATCTCATCAGTTCTATCCCCGCTCTTCTCTGGTTGAAAATGGCATTCTGATATTCCAGTTCTGCAACTTCAAGATCATTTTCGGCATCAATAAGCTGTGAAGATTTGCTCATTCCGTACCTGAATTCTTTTTCTGCCTGTACGAGTGCATTTTTTGCCAGTTCTTTTTCTTTGGCTTTCAGGGCAATTTGTGCAGAAGCAATATCATAATTGGTTTGATTATTGGCAAGATTCAATGTCAGCTTTTTCAAAGCGTCATCTTTCTGATTTTGCAATACTTCTTTTCCGACTTTGGCGGTTTCTTCAGCATGTTTTCCTTCTTTCCCGTCAAAAATTTCCCATTTAAAACCAACCCCTGCAGTAATCAATGGAAATACATTGATGTTATTCGGTCTCCAGTCTAGTTTTTTCCCTTCATATCCAAGAATTGGCACAGCAGGAATGATATTTTCGGATGACTTTATTCTGTTTCCGTATAATCCGATATAATAGGCGGAAGCCATCAGTTGTACTTTTGGAATCATCCACGTTCTTTCCGCTTTTATTTTATAGTCCGCCGCACTGATTCCATGTTCCAGTGCACGGATTTCTGCTCTCTGTTCAATCCCTTTTTCTGCAGCCAGCAATTCTACAGGAGATAATACAGGATCAATCATTCTGAGCCTTTCTCTTTGAATCCCTGTCAAAATATAAAGCTGGGTAAGAAGAAGTTCTTTTTTCCCTTCATATTCTACCATTTTAGCATCCAGAGTAGCCTGGGCGAGTTCAATTTTCTTATGGTCATAAGGCGTTATCAAACCATAGCCAAGCGCTTTATCAGCTGTTTTTCGGTTGATATCCAATCTTTTTTTACTTTCATCCAGAACCTTTTTAGACTGATGAATCAATGCTAACTGATCATAGGCTTTGGAAATGGTGGCAATCACCTCATCTTTTGTTTTTTCCAGAAGGATATCTTCAGACTTTTTCTTTTCTTCCACCGCTTTTTTCATGTACTTCACCTTTCCTCCTGAATACAGCAGCATTTTGGCATCTGCCTTGGCAATACCTGAAAATCCGGATACATTGAAATTATTGTTGAAAGTCCCTTCGGGAATATTGATAAAGGGAGCGAGATTGAATTCCGGGGACGTCAGTCTTGCTGTTCCGTTAAGATAACCGGCCTGACCGCTCAATTCCAGGGTTGGAAGAAAGATATCCTTCAGTTTGTGCTCGTCAAGATCGGTAAGCTTATTTTGGGTAATCTGCATTTTAAGGTTCGAGTCCCGAACCATAGCACTATCCAGAAGTTCTTTAAAATCCGGCGCAGACTGTGCCCAGCCAAAAGCGGGGAAAGCAAAAAAACTAAACGTAAAAATCAATAAATTGTTTTTCATGGTTTATGTTTACAACAAATATAATGCAAAAATTATTAAAATCTTTAAAGATAATTCTACAAGATGGTGAATTTAAAGTAAGTTTAAAATATGTTTAAGTTTAAAACCTTATAAAATAAAGTTTTGTCGGAGTCGTTTAAATATTAATTAAATACTAGAAAACCTGAAAAAAATTTTAACTCTACTTTTTCTGTATTATTTTTACGACACTTTTTTCAGGAAACAAAGGAAGAAAAGAACATTTTCTGAAAAAAATCATTCTGAATTTGGAATTTGGATTCCTTCGGAATGACAAACTGGATGGATAGGCTTGTATAATAAATTTCTTAATCTATAAAATCTGTGAAAAACAATATTTAATAGGAACGGGCTTTAGCCCGTTTAATAAAAAACAAAACTTCAATTGGCTTCAGCCGAAACCAAAAGTACAACGCAGTCTTCGCAAAAGCATTGTTGATAGCTTTGAATTCGTTCGCAAGGGCGTTTCACTTAGCAAAGACATGACGAATTATTTTACCCTGAAAAAAACGAAAACTCCCCACATCGCTGTGAGGAGTTTTCTATATAATTATAATAAGCTGATTTATTTTTGAACTGCTTTTTTCATGGCAGCATCAGGACGTAAAATTCTGTAACGGACTTCAATGTCTTTCGGTACATAGAATACCAATGGAAGTTTACTGTTGTATCTTACAATTTCAGGCTTTAGGGTAACAAACTTTTTAGTCAGTTTTTTATCCAGACAAGCCATCAGCGTTCCCGCTGTTTCTCCTTTGGATTCTACTTCATAATAGTTGTATCCCCATCCCTGAAGATCCTGGGTTTTCATTTCTCCCATTAAGAAATAATTGTTACAGTCTAACATTTTTTCAGCACCTACAAAAAGCTCAACTTTTAAATCGTTTTCGTTTTTTGCTACAGGAAGCTGAATATATACTTGTTTATAACCTTCTTTTGCTTTCGGGAACATTTCAATCTGTAGTTTTTCAAACTTTTCTGCTTTCTTTTGTGCAAAAGCATTTACTCCGGCCATCAATACCAATCCTGTAATTAAAGTTTTAGAGAATTTCATCTTTTAATAATTTTTTTAATTGATATTACCTTAATTCCAAAAACCATTCCAAATTAAACAATTGTTTGATTTTTCGATTTTATTCTATTTTGCTTGAAATTATAAACAAAAAACTGCAGTAACAATTACTGCAGTTTTTTATAATTTAGTCTGAAATCGCCACATTAGTTCCTTTTGTATGGGCATTCATCTGTGGTGCGTAATAATTCTGCATGGTGGTAATTCCGTTGGAGAACCTACCAGATGCATTGGCAACGACGTCATATTCAAATACATATTTTCCTTTCGGCATATACTGAATATAGAAATTGGTAGAAGCATCTTTGGTTGACTGATAGTAGCCCACATTATTTTTCCATTGATATCCGGATAATACATCTGCAGGTTCGAACCCTGCTGCACGCATATCTTTAATATGAATAAATTCCATGGCTCTGTCTGTATTCAGAATCATCCTTACGGTTACTTTATCTCCTACTTTCAGTGGGGTTTCTGTTGAAATTTTCTGAAGCTCTTCTCCGTTTACCGTTTTCACTTTTTTATACAGTTCTTTCGTTACAGAAATATAATTTTCAGAAGATTTGATTTTATCGAGATCTTCGTAATACTGCCAGAACAATCCTCCCTGAACAATTCCGGGACCAGGTTTTGTAACCGTTACGGTCGCTAAATTTTTATCTATAGCTTCCGGTTTCACGGTTGATTTTACATAACCAGTTGCCTGTGTCTGAGGAAGCAGTTCTTTTCCTCCCCAAACAATCGTTGCTTTATCACTTTCAGCCCCAGTCCATGATTTCCCTGAATTCAAAATGGTAAAGATCACCTCAGCAGTTCCTCTTGAGCTTCCCCATGAGTTGACTTCTTTTTGGGTTACCAGCCAGATCTTCATATCTTCAATAAAAGATTGATCATTAGCTTTCAATTTGTTGAAAGCTTCCAGTGCTCCGGCATGGTTGACCACTTTGGAACCAAACCATCCCCAATCATTCAGGTTTTGTTTCCAGTAGACTCCTTGTGTTTTGGTATCTGTGGAAGTTTCTTTAAGGTAAGTCATTAACTTATCTGACACCTCTTTCAGACCATAATCGTTCATCAATAATGCCGCACGGTGAAGTCCGAAGAATGTAAAATCTGTGATCTTAGCTGTCTTGGCTTTTTGCTTTACCAGCGTTTTCAGGGTAGCTCCTTTTCCTTTTAAAGGATATTGCTGCTCCCAGTAGTTTCTGGTATCAAGATAATCCATCGTCCAGTTGTTCCAGACATTTCCTTTTTTTGCATCAAAATATTTATTCACCTCATTATCTACATACTGGATCAATTTAGCAACAAGTACTTTTTGATCTACATTTTGATAATCCTTCACATTATCTTTTAACCATGAATTAATTTTTCCTAAGTTTTTAAGGATATACAATGACGTTCCGTAAGAACTTGGATAGCCGGGATACCATGAGAAGCCACCATCAGGATTCTGTAGTTTTTTGAAATCATCCCAATCCTGATTGATAGAATTTTTCATCGTATTGACATCAAATAACAACGCTAATTTCTGCATCTGCTCACCCTCATTTTTACTTTCCAGCACCCACGGAGTTTCTTCAAGCAGCAACTGTTTCAACTCCTGATTTTTTTCCAGATTTGATTGTAATAGCCCTTTGTTCTGATATTCTTCAAAAACTGTTTTCATTTTCGGATTGGCTTTGAAAATTTCCGAAGCCAAAACATCTGCAAACCATTTGTTAAAGATTACGTCTGCAGAGTTATTCTTGTCATTTTTCAGACTTGGAAGGGCAAACATGATCTCCCAGATCGGATTGGTTGTCAGTTCCAACGTATTGGAAACATTGGAAGCCGTTGTGGATGTATTATTTTTAAGATTATCTAATACAAATGTTTTGGTTTCGCCTTCTTTCACAAAAACCGGAACAGCATCCGTCACAAGCATTCTGTTAGGCAATACAGCAATGGCTTGCTGTTCTCCGTCAGAATAAGCTCCCGCTTTGGCCACCACTTTGAAAATAACAGAAGAAACATCATCCGGAACCTTTAATTTCCATGTTAACGCACTGCTTCCGTTTTCATTAAGATTGAAGTTTTGTACTCCGGAAGTGACCCCAAACTTCGAAGAAATATTTTCATTGGTAAAGGCATCCAGAATCTGTAATTCGGCAGAACCATTCAATTTTTTATCGGTAAGATTGGATAACTTCGACTGTAGATTCAACTCGTCTCCTTCTCTCAGGAATCTAGGATAGTTTGGCGTTACTGAGAATTCTTTCTGCGTTACCACTTCTTTTTCCAACGTAGCTGCTCTTGCATCTTTGGTGTGGGCAAGGAACATCAGTTTCCACTTGGTCAATGCTTCCGGAGAGGTGAACACGAAGTTGACATTTCCTTCTGAATCGGTTTTCAAATCCGGATAGAAGAATGCAGTTTCATTCAGATTCTGGCGGACAGCTACTTTATCCAAGTCTTTCTCTACATAAACAGAGCCAGGAACGTCTGTATATCTTTTTCTCTCCTCTTCCGTCAATTGTCTTCCTGAATCAAGGAGATCAATCGCACTATCATTCAATACCACAGCTTCTTTTGCCACGGCAGATCTTGCTGTTTTAAATTTGGCACCAGCAATTGGTGATGGGGGTAGTGCAATTCCTTCCTGATTGCTAACTCCTACAATGGTTTCTCTTGAAATTGAATAATAATTTCCATCAAACCAATTAAACTGTGGCATCTGCACATATCTGTCTTCAAAATATCTTAATCTTTTATAATAGCTTTGCTGTTCCAGAAAATTTCTTATTCCATAAGAAGTTACCATTACAAATGGTGTATACAATTTCCTCCAGCTGTAACTGTTCGCTGCAAACTGATCCAGAGACATGTCATACATATTGGCCAATACTTCAGCATTGATCTTTTCCTTGTCATTTCCGGTTACTTTTACCGTCCATTTTTCTTTAACGTTAGGTTCCAGCTTATCTCTGAAAGTAATGGTTTCTATTTTCAAAGGTTTTTCTGTGTCTTTTATTTTTAAAGAAACAGATTGTGTGTTCACATCATTAAATGCTACCAGCTGAAACTGAAGGTTAAGATCCGAAACACTTTTATCTTTAGGAATTTCAGCGGTATATTCTAATATTCCGTTTTTAAACTGATGTACTTCTGAAACCGTTTTCCCGGATCCATCCTGTACAAAAACATTCACCAGTGCATCAGGAATTGCCGAGAACACATATACTTTGGCTTTTTCACCTCTTGGCAATTCTTCTTTCGGAGCGATAACCGTAAGGAATGTTTTCTGAGTGGGTTTTAAAACTGTTTTATCCCAGACACTGAAATACTGTGAAGTTTTGATCGTATCTTTTCCTTCAATATTGAAAAGTTCCAGCTGATAATCTCCTGCTTCCAGTTTTCCTAAATCAAGACTGGCTGCTGCCTGAGAATTATCAGCGGAAGGCTGCTGCTGTCTTTCAATCAGTACTTTTTCGGTTTTCCAGTTTTTCATCTCATCGTTTTTATCAAAAAGATCATGTGGAAATTTGCTGATAAATTCTTCTTTTGAATATTTCGGAAGATTCTGAACATCAGATTTGAAATTATCTCTGAAGATCCTGTCCGGAGCAGTCAGCTTCGATAACTTAACCTGATAAGGTTTCTTTAGATTCTGATCGTTATAATTTTTGGTTTCCACCTTTACTTTTACATTTTCGTCTGTAAAAGTATTGCTGATATTTTCTGCCTGAATGTAATGAGAAACAGAAGCCACTTTCAATTGGGTATCAGCCGTCTGTGTTTCTCCATTGATATCTGTAACAGATGCATTCACTGCATAGTTATCAATCTGTATTCCTTCCAGCTTTTCATCTTTTTTAAGTTCCAAACGAATCGTAAACTCTCCTTTTTCATTGGTTTTTGCTTCGCCCAGAATCGAGTTTTCATTATCATCATTCTGCGGATACCAGCTGAAATATCTCCATCGGATATTCTGTTTTTTGATTTCATAGTTTACGGCCGTATTACTCAGCGGAACACCGGAAAACATAACAGCTTTTCCTTTCAGTTCTATTGTCTGGCCATATTTGTATTCCTCTTTAACAGGAGCAAAGGTTACTTCAAATTTTGGTCTTTTGTATTCTTCTACCCTGAAATTTTTATATCCCGTGCTTTCCCCTTCTATTCTCAGATAAAAGTTACCGTTCAGTTTTCCTTTCGGAAGAATGAAACTTCCGTGATAAGAACCGAATTCATTGGTGGTAAATTCCTGGGAAGAAACCTCTTCACTATTGGTGTTCAATAACGTTATTTTTTGTTTCAATCCTGAAAGAACAGCTTCAACTTCCTTATTCATTCTGGTATTCACCACCTTAAAATAAACAGTCTGTCCGGGACGGTAGATTCCTCGGTCAATAAAGATCTGGGCAGTTGAACGGGTTTGTTTGTTAGGATTGTAATCTTCAACAAATCCTCTGTTTCCATACACCTGCATGATCTGGAAATCATTGGTTTTAGGCTGCTGGATCAGGAAAGTTCTGTAATATTCTTTACTGTCTGTGGAAGGAAACTTAAATACTCCGTTGGCATTGGTTGTTCCTTCAATCTTATTTAATGTTGTATTAGAAACAAATTCATAAAACCGAAGACTTTCATTAGCCAAAGGCTTACCATTCTCGCTATTAACCAGTTTCAATTCATCCGAAAGAGGGTTTCTGTCTGTTTTGGACTGATAAATAATTCTGTTTCCGGAAACCAGAAAATATAAATTATGTCTGGAGTCTGTATCTTTCATATCTGCTCCCGCCACCGTAAATTCTGCTACATATATTCCTGATGGAAAAGGTTTTACTTCGAGTGAAGTGGTATGATTCTGATAATCCTTTGGATCCGGAAGCTGGAATGTTTCTTTTCTTACCAGATTCTTTTTCAGATTTCCGAAAGTATTGGAATAAGAATTCTGAACGTATTGAAGGAGTGATGTAAAATCATCCTTTACTTCGTAAATATTCAGGGTAAATTCTGATACATTCTTATACTGCGCAACAAAATGAACCGGCAGATCATTCTGGGTCTGGGATTCATATTTTAAAGTCAGATAAGGATTGACAATCTGGGCTTCTTTACTTTTAATATTCTCCAGGAAAGCAGATTTCGGATAATCACTTTTTGCCTGTGCCGCTAATGCAAGAGCTTCTTTAGGCTTCTTACCCACAAGCTCATCCATGATGTCTCCCATAATAACCACTTTATAATCTCCCTCTACATTGGATTTCAAAAGATTCTGAAGCTGCTGAAGTTTATCCTTGCAATGATTGAAATTACAGTTTTCCGTTATCTTTTCTTTCATGAAATACAACTTTGGATTTCCCGTATTCTGTTCGATCAGTTCATCATACATTGCATTGATTGCTGTACGGTTGGCTGTCAACTCATTTTTGGTAAAAATGTTGTTTTCAGATAGAAACGTTATTTTTTTAACGGCATACCAATCCGCCAATGTCGGAAAATAGGCAAAGTCTCCTGTCTCTGAAAAGATATTCTTATACTTTTCCAACGAGATCTTTCTCATTTCAGGTTTTTCCTGATCAAGCTCCTGAAAATTTTTAGTCAGGTAATTTTTAAAATCAAGTTTACTCCAGGTTTCAATCTGCGAAACATCCTGAGAGTTGATATTGGTTCTTCCGTTTATTTTCCATGAATTCTGTTGATAATAATCCATAAAAAAGCCATTCAGCAGAACTTTGTACACCAGTTTACCTTCTCCGTTTATTTTTCCTTCTGCCTCTTTAAGTTTTTTAAAAAACTGAGAAGCAGCATCATTCTGGTCATCGTCAACAGTTTGGTTTACAATACTGAATTCCGCTTTCAGAGAACGGATCAGCTCGAAGGCATTATTTTCTTTCATGGCTTGTTTTTGTATGTCTAAAATAATGGGAAGATTAGATTTATAAGCTCCTTTTGAACTATTTTCAGCCACTTTTTTCCATTGGGTATCGTAATATTTCTGTGCGGATACCGTTGAAAAGCTCAGCATTACAAGCAAAAGCAGAAAAATCTTGGAAAATCTTTTCATATATATTAATTTTGATAAATGAACATCTTAAAAATACTGAAAAAAACCGTTATAGACAGCCAGCTTTATGTCTCTCTTATGGGAACTCTTTTTGCAGTATTTTTCATGAAAGAGCAAAACACATTCCGTTTCCCTACCTTTGCACTTATTTTCATCACTTATTTCAGTGGTTATCTGTATACTAAATACCAATATACCAGGCACTTTTTAAAAATACTTGTTCTCAATGCAGCAGCAGGAATTGTCTGTGCTTTTTTAATCATTCATAATCACAATGAAATAAGACTGCTTAAATGGTTTATCATTGTCATATTGGGATTGCTTTACAATAGTTTTTTTCTTGATGTTTATATCCGGAAAATTCCCTTACTGAAAGTTTTTTACGTAGGATTAGTATGGGCATTGGTTAATTGCTGGCTTACCCTTCCTGAATTTAGTATTCCTATTTTTCTGATCAGCTTTTTCTTTATCACCGCACTTGTTCTTCCTTTTGATATCCGTGATATGAACAGCGATACCGTAAAAACCTTTCCTATGCTGATTGGGGTACAAAATACCAAGTACATTGCTTATGCACTTGTTTTCATCAGCAGTATCATTTCTGCTTTTTATCTTGATTTGGAATATGCGCTTGCTTTTTTTATGGCCAGTATCACAACTTATATTCTCATCTATTTCTCTGAAAATAAAAGAGATGACGCTTATTATTCTTTCGGGGTGGAAACTTGTTCGGCACTTCCCTTTTTATTTTTACTAATAATGAAGTATTTTTGACGAATGATTATCAAAAAGCTTTCCCTCTATAATTTCAAAAACCACTCTGAGAAAAAATTTGAATTCTCTCCGCAAATCAACTGTTTTGTAGGTAATAACGGCGTTGGGAAAACTAATATTCTGGATGCTTTGCATTATTTATCCGTAGGAAAAAGCTTTTTAGGAAATACGGACCTTAACAATATTAAACAGGAGGAAGACTTTTTTACCATTGACGCGGAAATTCAGAATGACGACAGCGAAGATATCATCAGAATTACCCAGCCTAAGGAAGCTAAAAAGGTCATCAAAAAGAATGATAAAAACTACGACAGGCTTGCTGATCATATCGGTTATCTTCCAAGTGTTATGATCTCGCCTTATGATTCTAATCTTATTTCGGATTCCGGGGAAAGCAGACGAAAGTTTCTGGATGCAATGATCTCTCAGACGGATTCTGAATATCTTTTTGATCTTATTCAGTATCAGAAGACCATTCAGCAGCGAAATGCGTTACTGAAATATTTTGCAAAAAACAGAACCTGGGACAAAGATTCTCTGGAAATCTATGATGATCCGATCACCAGATCCGGAACAAAAATATTTAAGAAAAGAAAAGAATTTGTAGAACAGCTCAATCCAATTGTTCAGAATTTCTATCGTATTATTTCCGGTGGCAAAGAAACGGTATCTGTTATTTACGAATCTCACCTATTGGAGGATTCTTTTGACAATCTTTTAAGGGAAAGCCTTGAGAGAGACCGTATGCTCACGTATACTTCAAAAGGAATCCATAAGGATGATCTTCTTTTTGAAATGGATGATGTGTTAATCAAAAAAATCGGATCTCAGGGACAGCAGAAATCGTTCCTGATCTCTTTAAAACTGGCTCAGATGAGTCTTGTAAAAGAGCTCACCAAAAAGACTCCTATCCTGTTGCTTGATGATATTTTCGATAAGCTTGATGATACCAGAGTTTCGCAATTGATTGAACTTGTCAACAAGGAAAGTTTCGGACAGATTTTCATTACAGATACTCACAGAGAGCGTACGGAAAGTGTTGTGAAGAAAATTAATGAGGAAAGTATCATTTTTGAAGTTTAATAAGAGGTTCGGGATGCGAGTTACGAGGTATTAAATGCAGGTAAATATGTGTGGACGTAGATATGAAGTAAAAGACTAATATTCTTTATCATCTATTCTTTATCATCGAACCGTTTTTTGTCTTAACTTAAGATCCTAAAACACAAATGATATGAGTTATAGAAATCTGGATATTTATAAAATAGCTTTCGACTTATTTTTAAAAACCCATAAAGCCTCCCTGCTTCTGCCTAAATATGAACTGTTTGAATTAGGCAGCCAATTAAGAAGATCTTCAGATTCAGTCATTACAAATATTGTTGAAGGCTATGGTAGATCAACTTATAGGAATGACTACATTCGCTTCCTGATTTACAGCCATGCGAGTAATGATGAAACAATTAACCATCTGGAAAAAATCATGATATTATATCCTAATTTTTCCTTAGAATTTGAGACATTAAGAAATGAATACAACACATTAGGCGGAAAAATCAACATTTATAAAAAATGGGTCATAGAAAATTGGAATAAAAATAATCTACAGTAAAAAATAAATCCCCAAGCCAAAACCACGCAACCCAAAACCCCGAATCACCCATCCCGAAACCCGAGCCCCAACTATGAAGAAGAAAAAACGTGAATATCAATCCTCCGAACTGGTAAAATCTTTTGCCAGGATTTATGGTTTTGAACATAAACTTGTTGCTTTTGACATCAAGGACTTCCTTGAAGAGTATCTTGATGAAAGTCTTTTCAATGAAATCAGAAGTGTCAATATAGAAAAAGAATGTATTATCATTAAAATTGATTCTCCTTTACTGAAACATGATTTTACGATGCGTAAAAGCTTTTATCTTAAAAAGTTCCAGGACAAATTTGGGGCAGATAAATTTAAAGATTTACAGATTTTATAGTTTTTTTGATATCGTTTTACATTATCATTCAATATTATTGATATATTTATCATACAAAAAAAATTAATCTCATGAAAAAATCAATTGCATCAAAAAAACTGACAAGAAAAACTTTAAAAACAATACAGGGAGGAGGCGTTGGACAGATCTGCTGTGCTGTAAGCTGCGCTAATGAAAACGAATGTGCTTATTGGACAACATTGCCGACAAAATGCCCATTACTTCCTATTTGTCTTTAATAGCTATAACAATAGAAAAATGCTACCCTGGGGTAGCATTTTTTATGATATTAATGTTCTTCTGATTTATTAGAAATGGTACTGCTCATCAAATCGTCTGCTTTCTTGTCCAGACCTGAGCTAAGCGGCAGGAAGAATTTCAGCGGATGTTTCGTAAAGTATCTGAAAATCTCTTTATAGATTTCACTTACCTGCCCAAAGTTCATTTTTCTTGACCTGAAGGCCAAAAACATGGATAAACTAAAACTTACCAGGAAGTTGAAGAATCCGATTAAAAAGACGGTAAAAAAGGATATCCAGAATGTATAGGAATCTACTGAAAAATCTTTTCCGTACAGTCCTAATGCAAAGTTTCCGGCGGCAAAGGTAATGTGTCTGATATCCAGATCCAGCCCGAAAAACATTCCGACAGGTGCAGTTGCTCCAAGGAAAACTCCAAACCAGAAATTGGAAATAATTCCCGGCCAGTTTTTAGCATAATATTTTGAAAGTCCTTTTGCGAATTTCTTTCCGAAAAAGCTTCTGATTGAAAGGTTTTTGGCAATTCTTTCCGGGATCTGATAAAATACCGAGTTGTTCCCGATATTTCCCGAAATAATTCCGGAAATAAAGAGATAGAATCCGGCAATACTTGCGTGCAGGATAGCTTTTGATTTAAAAGGATCGAGGTCTTTTAACAATTTATCAGAACGTTCAACGGCAAGATTTTGTGAGAAAAAGACATCCAGTCCATAAATAATGGCAAGCGCTACCGGAAAAGCAAGCAACACATTCCCTACAAAGGCAATGAACTGACTTCTGAATAATTTAGATACCAAATGGGCAAATTCTGTATTATTTCTTTGGGCATTCCCCTCTTCGGATAATACTTTTGTCATCGTAGCGGCAGTCATGGCCGGCTGTTTTGTAGCAAGGGTAAAACCCATCAGATAGATCATCACGAATCCCATTGCATAGTTCATGGAGTATAGGAAAGCGTGTGAAAAATCACTTCCGGGAATATATCCATACAGCATTTTCAGAACACAGAGCGCTCCTACAATTATTCCACCGCCGCTTGCCTTGTAGAACATGGTCATATACTCTTTCCGGTTAGAAGTTATATAGTGAGTTCCGGCTTCTGCAGTATGGTTGGTAATAAGATGGGAGATCAGCCTTGTACTGTCGTTGATAAGATCTGAAATGTTATTTTTATGGGATTTATAGCTCAGGATATTAAAGATCAGCTGTTTTGATTTGATCTGAACATCTTCTTCGGAATCAATTACCAGTAATTGTACGATCTCATAAATTCTTTCTGTCTGCTGACGGATTTTTAACAGGGATTGATTAATCTTTCCTGAAATACCATATTTAGCGGAATTTTTAAAAGCAATATTCACAAACTCCTGGCATTGTTCTGCGTAGATTTTTATCTGCTTATATCTGCTGTCTTTTGAATGCAGCTGTACTTCCGGATCTTTTACAAGATCATCTGCCAATGTCTCCAGCTCATTCTGTAGAGCCAGAAAGGGATTGTCTAAATTTCTGTATTGAGGTGCCATTCTCACTACTTCCACTTCCATCGCCATTCCGGTTACCCTCCAGGAAAGGATGTTCATAGAGAATATAAGTTCTTTTTTCACATTAGGACGGATAATAAAATCCGATGCTCCCAATAAATGTAAAAATTCATTGATCTCGTTTTCAGGAAGATTATGGAGATATTTCAAATCTTTTTTCGGCCACATACTGACATTATCGATCATGTACCAAACCGTATTTTCGTTTTCAACGGGTGGCAGAACCTTGTTCAGTATTCTTTTTTTAAGCTCAGGTAAAAAGGCATTTTCTGAAAGAATATTCGCTTCTGTAAGGGAAAGGTTGAAAGGTCTTCCTCTAAAAATATTATGAATGTAATATTTAAAGTTCTGAGCAAAATCAGGATTGCTTCTGAAGAAATTAAGCACATCTGTAAAGTCCGCCTCTTTTATGGTCTCCAGAAACTCTGCAAAGGGTTCTAAAGAAAGAGTTTCGTTCTTAAAAGAAAAATATTTTTTAAGAACTGACTCAAAATTTGTGCTGGAATTAAAGAATTTCATTAGTACAAAGATACTATTTCAAACTCACATTCCTCATCTGTCTCATAATCCAATTATGTTTCTTTCTCAGATATGGGGATGGATTTTTAGGATCATACTTCTTTGGATTAGGCAATACAGCAGCAATCCACGCTGCATCTGAGACACTTAAATCTTTGGATGATTTGCCAAAATAATATTGTGCCGCAGCTTCCACTCCAAATACTCCCTGCCCCATTTCTATGGAATTCAGGTATCTTTCAAGGATAATATCTTTTGTCCATACTTTTTCGATGATGAAAGTATACACCGCTTCCAGTCCTTTTCTTACCCAGCTTCTGCCCTGCCAGAGAAATACATTCTTTGCCGTCTGCTGGGAAATGGTGCTTCCACCTCTTATTTTTTTGCCTTTCTCATTATATTTCATCGCCTTTTCAATGGCTGTATAATCGAAACCGTCATGAACAAAAAATTTCTGATCTTCTGAGGCAATTACGGCTTTTTTCACATTGTTTCCCATTTCGTCATAGGAAATGTAATCCCTGTGCAGTTTTCCATATTCAAAAAGTCCTCCAATCTGGGTAAGAGTGATGGGAGGATTAAAAAATCTACCCCAGATGATAAAAACTACATTCAGAACAAGAATGATGAAGATAAGCTGTTTAATTTTTTTCCACATAACTTGATAAAAAGGAAAGGCAAAAATAAGCAAATAGTACGAGTTACTGCAATTCTTTCATATAAGTAAGCTGATAATCTGGTAAAAGTTCCGGATGGAAGATCTTAATATAATCTTTAAGGATCAGATCTGCCCTTATCACACCGCTTTCAAAAAAATCATTGGCTTTCAGTTTTTCTTTTCCGGCAATGGTATATATTTTCCCTTTATTGAATACATCCAGTTTCCCATAGAAAGGATTCATGCCAAGCATTTCTTTTTTCGAAGCATGGCTTCCTGCATTTACCCAGTACTGAACACCACCGGCTTTGGCATATACTTCCTCAAAACTCATTGTCAATGCTTTTTCGTCTTTATTATCCTTCATGATATAATTCGCATGGGCATCTGAAATATAATGAGCCACGGAAGTATTTCCTCCCGGAAGATACCAAACGTCTCCATACATCTCATTGGCAAGTACAACAGGTTTTTCTTTTGCTTTTGACGCAAGCTGCTTCAGATCGCTGTAGTTTTTCTCCACTTCCTGATATTTGGTTGCCGCTTCTTTCTCTTTTCCTAAAAACTCTCCGAAAATCTTGATGTAAGCCGTTTTTTCCAAAGGTTTCTGTTCCATATATTCATCCAGAAATATGACCTGGATACCGTTATTCTTTAAAAGCTCATAAGTATTATCAAAACTTGCAATATGATTGGTAAAAATAGCATCCGGTTTCATAGAGATGATCTTTTCCACATCATACTTTTGTTCGCTTCCTACATTCTGAATTTTTCCTTCTTTAATCAGATTCTGAATTTTTTCTGAATAAATATACTCCGGACTGGAAACTCCTATGATTACATTTTCCGCTCCAAGCTCCGAAATATATCCGGCCATACTTGCATTCAGCAGGATTATTTTCTTGAAAGGAGTCTGATTTTGCTTAAAATTATAAGTAAAATTCCCCGATTTTAGCTCCAGGACACCATCATGTTCCTTAAATTGGGTGCGGTTTGAGATATTTGTCCAATCTGAGGACGAAATTTTTGATTCTCTTTTACAGGCAATTAGCGAGAAGACCGTAAATAAAAGTAAAATTTTCTGTTTCATGTTTCAAAGAACGGAAAAAAGTGGTATATTTGCAACCGTTAAACAACAAGATAACAAAAGGCCTCGTGGCGCAACTGAATAGCGCATCTGATTACGGCTCAGAAGGTTACAGGTTTGAATCCTGTCGAGGTCACAAGACCGACATTTGAAGATTTTACTCTTCGATGTCGGTTTTTTTTATTTCCTAATCCGTTGTTATACTGATAGATACACTGAGCAACAATATTCATTTTAGGTGTTTGAAAACTTTTTCCGTCAAATTCTACTTTTTGGGGAAATATCAAACACACTATAGTTCCCATTGTAAATTCTGATTATTAAAGATCAATAATTCAAAAGATAAAAACGAAGTCAAAAAAGATTATGATATTGACTTTACTAATAAGCCGGCAGCCTATTTATCAAAGCAACAAACGATTTTTAATTACTTAACGGAATATTAAAGCAATATTTGCAGATCATATGTTTGAATATTTTATTATAAAAAATAGATTGTCCAAAAGAACAATCTATTCAATATATAGCATTACTGTGTTTGTAGATCAGGTTGCAACTAATTAAAAAAAGCATTTACAAGCTTTATGAAAGAATCCTAATTTCTACAATCCAGTGACACTGAATAATAACTTTAGCCCAGACTATTGTATAGGTAAATGAGTATCCTCCGATGGCCGTAACTAGAGTATTATGTAACTTAGAAACACTACCAAATTAAATGGATTGCCAGCGTTTAAAGAAACCATTCCGGTTACAATAGCTGAATATTGTAATTTCACATGTACAGGAAGTATTTATTTCCACTTATGCATGTACTATGCAGTTTAAAAACAAAACAACAATAGGTAATTTTTTTTCATTCTAGTGTTTTATCTGTAATGTAAATGATATGAAATTAAAATCAATAATATTTATTAGGCTTTATATTTCGTATTTTTTTATTTTTTTACTAAAACTAATTTACTCTTTCTAATGATAAACGTACTACTCTGAAAGAAACAGGAGTACCAGAAGCAGTATAAGTAAATCCTCTCATTTGAATCTGATCCCCAGGTACTAAATCTACTATTACACTCCAGGTATTGGAAACGGTTTCATTTGCATAATTTGTTCCTGCCCCTCCAGGTACTGCGGTCGTGGAACGATTGCCTATCTGAACGCCGTTCTTAGTTGGAAAAGCCATGAAAGAATAAGTGGTGGGAACATTCCCATTTATTAACAGCCCTGCAGTATATGAGATTATATATGTTCCCCCTTGATTAGCAGGAACAGTAAGTGTGGTATTATTTGTTCTCCATGATGAAAGATTACCACTTCCCTGACTTATATCAAAGGTAGTAATAACATTGTCAACAGTCCATGGAACACTATTACCATATACTAATGCACTATATCCTAGTAGTGTACCACCAGAAGCCGGGGTAACAAGGGATTTCCATATAGTGCCATCAAAAAAGTAATATCCTACAGCTGTTACATTGATTGTTTTCGCCGAAGGTGAATTTGTTGCTGCTGTAACATAAACAATAGAACCTGTTTGATTAGTTGAATAAACGTTATCTTTTGCTTTTAACTGATCTCCTGTTAATCTGGGAGGTATAAAACCATCTGTTACGGTTGGACTTGCGGCTTGTCCTTCCACATCTAATGTAGCTTTAGGTATTGGAGTATTAATACCTACTTGAGATTTGTAAAATCCAAGAATCAGGATTGTACAGAATAAGAATAAATTTTTCATGTGTTTAAATAAATTTTACGTGTTTTATCGATGCATAGGCATTATGAAATAACCTCTAAAGAAATTTTTGGCGGTAATATGAAAGTTAAGAACACTATTTTTATCTATATTGAATCCCGTGTTATATAATGGTTCCGTTTACCAGTAAGACTTGACCAAAATAAAAAGCAGGAATCAAAACAGTTTACCAATAATTGTATTTTTTTATTGTGTATTTTTTATTATCCAGCTTTTACACTTTATTAATATTTTTTTTAAAAATTGCCCATATAGCGCAACGTAAGATTAGAAAGCGTACCATTGGGGGTGATTGTAGCAGCATCTGTAAAAGTAGGGTCTTTATAATATCTGTTTATGGAAAATCGGATCCTGTCATTTACATTTAAAGTCACAAACCCGGAAATGGCTGTGTTGCTGTCAAGAACATTTGGCCCGCTGGGAAACCCGTATGCAGTGCGCAGATTAGGTACAGGCTCTGCACCATTTACCAAAATGATTCCCTCATAGGCATCTCTGGCAGGATTATTACCATTTGTAATGCTATGAAGAGAAATTACGCCCTGAACATGATAAGTACCTGCTTTTTGCACAACCAGTTCTCCGGCTGTATTGACTGCAAAGTTACCTGTATCATTAGCAATAAGTGTAGTACCGTCAAAACCAAGAGTTCTTACATTGGTTGAAACAGAAGTTAAGGGTCCTTCATCAAATACATTTTTACAGCTTACATAGGTAATGGTTTTGTCCTTGGTCATTTTATTCATAGAAAGAATGGGAATCCATGTATTACTTGTATTATTCCACCAATAAAACCCTCTTTCAATAGCCTCAGTGAGCGAATCTTCAAAGTCAAGGAAAACCAATAATCCATGTGGTTTGGCACTTGTTACATTCAGTGATGTTACCCTTGGTACGATTACTCCTTCGTTACTTAAAGGATTATCTTTATCTCTTGTTTTAACTTCTAATGTGGTTTTAGCAGCATTGGTATTGATCCCAACCTGGGAGCTTAGAAAGCTAAAACAAAAAAAGTTAGCAAGTATAAGTAAAGTTGATATATTTTTCATAATTATTAATCCAAATAAGACAAGGTTAGTGTATAAACAGACTCCGGCCCAACTTCCGTAGTACATGAACTGGTTCTCCGTGTCTGTACTGATATTCTCTGCCCTTTAGTTAATGTTATAATATTTGAAATCGTATGATTGGTACTTCTTTTAGCATTATCTGCTGACGGTAATGGTGATTTAGCTATAAGAACAGGAGAAGCCCCGTTATCTATAAAAATTCCCACTTCTGTTACCGTTGCCCCAGTATCACCTGTATTTTTATATACACCACCCGTAAAGAATACTGAATAATTTCCAGTTTTCCCTACAACTACATCGCCATTTTGTAATGTGTAATTTGCATCCGGAGCTTTCAAACCTGTAAAGGAGGTTTTAAACCAAGCATTAGTATTTGTGTCACTATTGGAAATTACAGGAAATCCATTTCCTGAAGCAATCGTCTTAAATAGATTCTTTCCTAAAATCTTAGTCTGGAATAAATACTGCCATAGTTTTTTGGGATCATCCCAGAAATAGTACCCCTCAAAACCTGCCGTAATTGCGTTATCCAAAAAAACCAGCATTCCATTCTGAATCTGAGCAGGATCCACAGATGAAAATCGACTTACAGTTGGGAATAACATACCTGCAGAGTTTTCCGGAGTATCAGTATTTTTTGCCTGTATATCCAGCAGAGCCTGCGGAGCACTGGTGTTTATACCTATCCCATTCTGAGCAGACAAACATTCTACAGCAAGCATTAAGAAAAATAAAGTTATCTTTTTCATTACATTAAAGATTAATCATTCAGATATGTCATTGTAATACAGTTGGTTCCATAACCTGTGTATGATGTACTTCCCGTCTCAGTAGTTTTTTGTACTGTCACTATTATAACATCATTCTGAGCCAGATTTAAAATTCCACTAAGCGCCACGCTGGTTGCTGTTGTACCTTCATTAGTTATCGAATTGGAAGTTGTCAAAACTGTTAATCCGTTCTTTTTTATTCTATAAGTATAAATTGCTCTATTCTCATTAACTGTACCGACGTTTTTTTTTAATGCTGAATTAAAACTGACCAGATAGGTTCCGCTTTTTCCTACAGTAATCTGATTACCCGAAACAGAAAAACCTGTGGTATTATATGCCTTTAATGTATTAAATAATACATTATTCTCTGTATTTCCGGAAGCAGAATAACCAACTCCTGTTACTGCATAAATACTATCATCATACAGCCGGTTATAACTACTAAGAAAGGAAACCCAGCTTATGCCATCCCAATAATAAAAACCATCCGGAAGTGTAGCGTTCTGAAATAAAAAAATAGTATGCCCCTTCGACTGAGCAATAGGAAATGATTTTACTCTGGGAATCAAGATCCCATCCATCCCCGTAGGAGCCGAAATACTTGTCGGCTCCATATGAAGGCTTGCAATGGGAGAAGTTGTTCTAATCCCCACTTGAGCTAGGTGGAACATTGGAACTAATATAGCTCCATACATAATAAATTTTTTTTGCATGTGTATGTTTTTAGAATTGTGTTTTACCTTTAATTATACCCTACTAAGAAGGATATAATTATAATTTTTCATCTTAAGCTGTATTCGTAACCGTACAAATAATTACAGTGTTACTTAATGCAAATCACATGAAATTACTTTATATATGCAAAAAAAGCCAGGTACCAACGAAGTACTTAACATTACAAAACACTGATAATCAAACACAAAACCTTTTATTCTAATTTTCCCGAACCATAGAGTTGAATCATCCCCATCAGGAACTTTAATCCTCTTTCTTAAATTATTTTTTTGTTCCTGATGATCTGTATTGCTCTAAATATATGCTTGCTATATATTTCGTTGTAAGGCTTGAAAAATATATGCACAGAAGATAAGTTAAGAAACTTTAAGATTGGCATGTAGTTCCAGGGTCTTTTTCCGAAAGTCAGGGAACTGTTCCTAACAAAGCACCCAAAATTCTGGACTGTTATTCTTTGCAAGTTGAATATCTGGTTCCAACTCGTGCCAATAGACAGCTTAATAGTACTACTTCAAGACAATATTCATTACGATACAATATAAAGTCGCTGATATAATCTTTATATATTGTATCTCTATACTTTTATCTTGCTGTAATCATAAGTTTTACTAAGACCAGAATATCCGTTATTTTTCATTTGCGCTTTTTTATATGAAAGAATCTAAAGCTCCAAGTTTTAAAGGGACGAAGCAAAACAATTCATCGATTAAATCAAAAGAAATAAGGCACCCACAAAGTACCTTAATAAAATTAGCGTAGAAAATATATTATCAGAAAACACTATTTAACCCAAGAGTCATATTCTCTTTTCAGAAGTATTTGAAATCCTTTCTAAATATTAATTTCTTTATCCGTCTTATTTCTTATCCAAACTACTATATCTTCCTGTGCAGGGATATTTAATCTTTTTCTTAGATTATATTTATTATTTTTTATCGTCTGGACAGCCTTAAAGGTATAATTAGCAATATCTTTTGTATTAAACCCTAAATAAATATAAGCCGATAAGACGAGTTCGGAAACTTTTAAAGTAGGATTAATACTGAGAATTTTACTACGAAAATCAGGATATACTTCTTGAAAACGTCCCCAGAATTCGGGATGGTTTTCTTTTGCCAATTGTATTATTTCATCAAAAGTTTCATTTACTTTTTGCTCTAATACTTTCACCTGTAAATCTTTTTGCCAAATAGTTGTTGTACTCTCTTTCAACAACAGATCCTTTTTCTGTATTTTGTTGTAATATCCAAAGCATCGTAAAACTATTAGAATAGTTATCCCTGAAAATAATCCTGTAATTATGTAATACCATTTCTTATTCGAATCTTGGATCTGTTTCTTTTCATCATCTATGATTTTTTTTCCAGAGGTCTGTAAAGCAATCAAATTACCTTTCTCAAAGCTATCCCTAATTTTTGTATATTTTTTCAGATATTCATTGGCTTTATAAAGATTATTCTGAAGATTATATATTTCAGCTATTTCTTTGTAATTCTTCATCATGTTTTTGGGTCTGTTCATCTTAATTGATAAAGCGAGAGATTTTTCGTAGAACTCCAAAGCCTTATTGTAGTTTTTTATACTTTCATAATACTGTCCGGACATATAATTAAATACCAAAAAGTCAAATGTCTCCGTAGAGTTTTTAAGTAAACCTTCAGCCTCGTCAAGATAAAATTTTGCAGAATCAGGATTTTTCTTATTTTCGAGAAAATAGCTTGTAAGATTAGTTGCTTCCACTACTCTTGGTAAAATTTTATAAGCTTTGTGTATATAATAGTACATGGAATCATTATATTCAATCAGTCCGAAGTTTATAGCTTTACACCCATAAATATAATGAAGACGTTTTCTCTTTCGCTGTTTATCTTTTATTTTCACAGCTTCTTGAAGTGCTTTATCAAAGCTTTCGTTGGATTTTGCTATTAATCCTAATTCCTGGTAGTTTTTTCCGTAAGCAGCAAAAAATGCTGAGAGTAATGCAGGATCGTCTTCAAATGTATTATACAAAGCTTCCGCCTTTTGCAGGTATAGCTGTTCTTCATTGTACTTTCCCAAGGAATGAAGAAAATTTACCATATGAATATATCCTCTTGCCTTGCCTTTTGTATAATTTATTTCCTCTGACAATTCTATTGACTTTTTAGTTTGTTCAATCCCATCATGAATTCTGCCTTTCTGAATGTATTGGCTTCCTATTTTGTTTTGTAAACGGTCTATTTGTTCAGGAGACCATTTCTGAGTATAGAATATACCGGACAAAAACAAAAAAAAGATTAATAATATCCTCTTCACTGCCAGGAATAATATACCCTTCTTATTTTCCTGAAAAGAAATACTTTTTGCCCCTACATCCATTGAAACATATAAATTATTATTAATTACACCTATCCCTTCCTGTGCGAAAATAATTTTGATAAGGGATAAAAAAAATAAAGTTATCTTTTGCATAGACATAATTATAATTTACTACAGTTGGTCAGCTTCTGATTTGTATAAAGTCCTTACTGCTATAGTTCCTTTTATAGTAGCTTAGGAAGTATCATTACATTTAACTGGGCAATTAGAAGAGTTTCAATCCAAATTCATTGAAGATAAAACACTTGTTTTCTAAAATAACCTTTACAAAACCACAAAAGGTTTCATTTTAAAACACTTGAGTTCACTTAAGTAAGCTTAAAATAAAAATGCATAAAAGTGCACATAAAATGAAAACCAAAGATTTTCACAAAATTTAAGTGTACTTATTATACATAAAATCTGACTCTTAAAACGTAAGTATTTAAAACCTTTGTGTCTTTTGTAATTAAAAATAATGAATATAAAACTTTAACCAGCTTCATCATTAACAGAATCTAACAACCCTGCTACATATATTAGAAAATAATCAAAATTTTAAAAAAGTCAACAAAAAACTCACACATTCAAAAATAATAAAATAATCCAAAAATACAATTAAATAAATGTTAAATGATAAAAAATAATAAATAATATTTAAAAAAAACAACAACATAATAGATAATTACACAAAACAAAGCAAGCGCAAAAATTAACACAATCATCAAATTATCAGCTCTTTATTATAAAAAAAACAACTAAATACATCTAAAATTGAGACAATTTATTTGAAATAACTAATGCAATTGTACTAAAGCAATGGACTGATAATTAAATAATCCGACTCTTATCTGTTCGATACATACCTTGAATTCGTTAAATAATACTCTTTGGATATTTATTCAAGTTCTATATAAGATTTACAAAAACCACCTGAAGACTAGCCGTACTTAGTTTGCCAGTTTTAGGTTCTTATAATTAAATTGCAGAAGTTTTATTTTAAGGAAAACGACGTTATAAAAATGAACTTTTCAGTTCTTACTTAATTTGGTTTAAACGAACTCAATCACCTTATAAGTGTTCAAAGATAATCCTGTTGGGGTCATAAAGATTAAAACAGCTTCAACTTAATCCAAATTGAGCCATTTTTATTTCAGACTATTCGTTTAAAACTTTTAGTATATTTAATCATGATTGTATAAATATTTTGAAGGGGCTAAATAATAATTGATGAAATTAATTCGTGTAATTAAAAGAACAATTAACCGCATTTTATTTATAAATTGATAGAAGTAGTAACAAAAATTTTTAAATCTTCATTTCAACCCTTCTCACCCATCCTGTTCAAAATCACTCTTCTCAGCCTCTCTTCATTTTCATCACCCCAATATCCCAGTGCAGAAATTATCGGAATCAATGTCTTTCCAAAATCTGTGAGAGAATATTCAACTTTTGGTGGAACCTGAGCATAAATTTTCTTTGTAACAAGTTCGTGCTCTTCAAGTTCTTTTAACTGGATATTTAAAACGCGTCTCGAAGCATCCGGAATTTTACGCTGTAATTCACTTGGGCGCAGATGACCCTCATTGATAAACCACAGCAGACGGATTTTCCATTTACCGTAAAGGACTTCACCGATAAGGTCAAGACCGCAGTTTAAATTCAAGGGTATTTTTCTTTCATGCATACACAAATTTAATCCAATGTGCCAAATTGCACAATAGGGGAAAAAATTATCCCTATGCAATTCAATTTTCCGTTATTGCCTGAAAAATTGATACTTCGGAAATTTGTATCAAAGAATTTAACAATGGAAAATGTATTTAATTACAACAACGAACTTCAAGGTAAAATTGCCCTAGTAACAGGCGGAACAAAAGGAACCGGTAAAGCAATAGCAGAAAGACTGCTGCAAGCTGGTGCAATGGTTATAATAACTGCGAGAAACGCGCCTGAAAAAGAAAACAGCAACCTGCATTTCATTCCTGCCGATTTGAGTAAAGCAGAAGGAACACAAAAAGTCATCAGCGAAGTGCTGTCGGCTTATGGGAGACTGGACATTCTTGTGAACAACTTGGGTTCTTCATCAACACCCGCTGGTGGATTTGCAGCATTAACCGATGAAGATTGGGAATCAACCTTACAAGCTAATTTGCTTGCTCCGGTTCGACTGGACAGAGGGTTTTTACCACAAATGATAGAGCGAAAAAATGGTGTAATTATTCACATCGCTTCCATCCAGGGTAAATTACCCCTTTATGATTCAACCTTACCTTATGCAGCTTCAAAAGCAGGACTGAGAAACTATAGTAAAAGTTTATCGAACGAAGTTACCCCAAAAGGTGTTCGGGTACTGGCTGTTTCACCAGGGTGGATCAATACAACAGCTTCGGAAGCCTGGCTGGGTGAAATTGCGAGAAACGCAAACAGTACTATAGAAGAAGCGCAAAACAGCGTTATGGATGCATTGGGCGGAATACCTTTCGGAAGACCTGCCGAACCGAAAGAAGTAGCTGAATTAGTTGGTTTTCTTGTTTCACCAAGAGCCAGTTATTTAACCGGAACTGAATTTATAATCGATGGCGGTACAGTGCCAACCATTTAATCATCTTAAAATACCATACAATGAATTTACCAAACATTATTTCAGAATTGGTGAAAGCCCAAAACGAATTTAACAGTGCAGCCTATGCAAATTGTTTTGCTGAAAATGCGGAGGTATTTGATGAAGGCAAAACCCATAACGGAAAAGCAGAAATTGAAAGCTGGATTGACAAAGCCAACAAAGATTACAAAGCCAGTATGAAACCATTAGATTATAACGAAAGTGAAAACATCTTATCGGCGGAAGCTTCGGGAACATTTCCGGGCAGCCCAATTGTTTTAAAATATCATTTTCAATTGTCTCACGGACTCATTCAATCTCTGAAAATAACGGGTTAATATTTCAATAAGCCTAAATGTACTGGATTATGCTATAAAGTTCTATATTTCAATGATTTACAGATGATTACTAGAGTCCCTTTGAAACGTAAGCACAGCTTTCATTAAAATCTACTTTTGACCGTTTCGTTTACAGTTGATATACTCTAATTTCGATGTAGGTAACTCAATTATTATTTTCTTCCCTATATTTATTGTTTATTCAATCAAAATCAAATGAATTTAGACTTTGAAACATTTAAAAAAGACATCAATTGGTTTATCAGGCCAAATGATCTTGTTACATTGTATGATACAGAATCAGTTCTGAATCTTTCCGATAATTTTACATCAACATTCCCTAAATTATCTCAACTTATTCAAAGGGCCAGAAAGCTGGAATTTAGTGTAAACAATAATCCCTACCGATTGTTCTCATGGACCAATAAGTACAATAAAAGCTGTGGCTGGTTAACCAAAATTGAGTTAGAAGATACGGATAACATTGTGTTAACAAAAGAACATGAATTATTACTTAAAGAGATAGGCGGGATTTCAGAATCTTATCATCAGCCCGAACCGGCCCTGACTAATAATCAGGACTATTTATTCTTAAAATCTGCCTGCATAACGGGAATCGGCGAATGGGAAGAATATTATGAAAATCTTTGTGAAGAAGAACACAAACAACCGATACAATATAATGACTTCATTTGCTTTGCCCTGGAAGCTAATGGCAATATGACAATGTATGAAAAGAATTCAGGGAAGGTACTTTTATTTGCACATGATCATTGGTTTGAGAATGTTGATCCCCTTGAAGATCAGCCTGAATACACTTTTTACACAATACAAGATGTTGACAATTTTGTAGATTATGTTGAAAAGATGGCTGAGGAATGGTCAGAGGCTGTATTATAATGTAATTGAGACTGTTCTGCATTTTAAAACTTAAACAGGAAATGATTAGAACTGCAACAGCAGCCTTATACAATATCAAAATTGTAAACAAAAAATCCCGGATAAACCGGGATTTTAATTTGTAATTCAAATTATTTTATCTCTACAGGAACTGAGATTTTGTCCCAATCCATTGTAAATCCATTACTGTTTATTTTATAAACTAAAGTTTCCTGTGTTGCTGGCAAAGCTTTTGTTTTTACATCAACACGTAAAGCATCTTTAGCTTGTTCGTATTTATAAGCACCCCATTGTTTTGGTTCTTTGTTAAAAATGGCTGTCCAGGTTCCGCTTTGTTTAGGGATTAAGAAAAAGCTGTATTTACCTGCAGGCAGTTTTTTACCCTGAACGGTAATATCTTTATCCGTTTCAAAAGTAGTGGCTTCATTGGCTCCCGCCCGCCAAACTTTATCATAAGCTTCCAGACCGCCCCAGATTGTACGTCCTTTCACAGAAGGGCTGCTATAGTTTATTGTAATGTTGGCATCTTTAATTTTTCCTGTAGCCGTAGCAGGAGGGCTGGCAGGTTTTTTAGCCTCCTGTGCAAAGGCATTCATTGAGATCGTCATCGTAGCAACAAGTACAGTTGCAGATTTAAGAATCGTTTTCATAATATTTTTATTTGTTTGTTTTTAATATTGTTCGTTTACGAATTTACTGTTTTCTGCTTATAAAACAGCAAACCGATTGCAGAAAATATAATGACTGCTACTGCCCCGATTACATTAAGCCAGAGGAAAGAAACGATATCGAACTGATACACGGCAATAACCGTAATTTCCGATAAAATGGCAGCAATAAATACATTCGGACCGTTGATCTTTTTATAGTAAAATGCAACAAGGAAAATCCCCAATATAGGTCCGTAGAAAAGAGAGCCTAATACGTTAACCGCTTCAATAAGTGAACCCATCTGAGTGGCAAACATAGCTACACCGATTGAAAAAATACCCCAGGCTAAAGTATGCAGGCGGCTGTATTTCAATTCGGTTTTATCATCAGGAATTTCTTTGCTGTATAGTAAATGAATATCTTTTAATGAGCAGGCGGCAAGGGAATTCAGTGCTGCCGAAATGGAACCCCAGCTGGCCAGAAAAATGACGGCAAAAAGCAGCCCGATCATTCCTGCAGGCAGTGTATTTTTCACGAAATACAGGAAAATATAATTCGTGTCCGTTTTCTCTGCATTATAGTTTGAATTATTAATAGCTTCCTCTACCCTTCCATGCAATGCTTTTACTTGCGATTGCGTATCTTTAAAATCCTGAATCGTTTTGGCAAGCTGAGGAGAATTTTGTTCTTTAAGCTTTAAAATTTCTTTCGATTCTGCATTAAATTTTATTTGTAAATCCTGATGCTCTTTTTCAAAAACTGCAGCCTGCTCAGGTTGTTTTTCCTTTAAATACTCATAGGAGCGTTCGTTAAAATAAATCGGAGCCGGTTTCAGAGAAAAGAATGCGAAAAGCAAAGCACCAATCAGGAGAATAGCAAACTGCATGGGAATTTTAACCAGTCCGTTCAACAGCAAGCCCATTTTTGCATTGGTATTATCTTTCGCAGTGATATATCTACCGACCTGGCTCTGGTCCGTACCGAAGTAAGAAAGCGCCAGAAAAAAACCGCCAATCAAGCCACTCCAGATATTGTATTTATCTTTCCAGTCGAATTCGGTGGTGATGACATTGAGTTTCCCGGATTTTCCCGCCAGATACAGCGCATCACTAAAACCAATTCCATCCGGCATATTCTGAATAAGGAGATACCCTGCAAAAGCCATGGTTCCCAGAATAATAAGAAACTGTAATTTCTGGGTATGAGCAATAGCTTTTGCCCCGCCAACATAGGTATAAATCAACAGAATACCACCTGTTAACACATTGGTTACATAAATATTCCAGTTTAAAACACTTGATAAGATGATACTCGGAGCATAAATGCTGATCCCCGTTGACAAACCCCTCGAAAAAAGAAAAAGCAATGAAGTGAGTACCCTTGTTTTTTTATCAAAACGGTTTTCTAAATATTCGTAGGCGGTGTAAACATTTAAGCGCTGAAATATCGGGATGAAAGTAATACAGATCACAATCATCGCCAAAGGCAAACCAAAATAATACTGCACAAAGCGCATTCCGTCTGTATACGCCTGTCCCGGAGCTGAAAGAAATGTAATAGCACTCGCCTGGGTAGCCATAATACCGATCAGCACAATATACCAGGGCATTTTATTATCTGCTTTCAGGTAGGATTCGTTGCTTTTCTGGCCACGGCCGATGAATACGCCGTAAACCACCACTGCAACAAGTGTAATAACGAGAACGGTCCAATCTATAGTACTCATGCCCAGAATTTAGTAAACCAATAATAAAATGCAATCTGCAAGATTAATGCAGCTGTTAATAACAGATACCAGGTATTCCAATTTTTAAGTTTTTTGTTCATTAGTTTTTCTGTGCAGATAAAAAGTTTAGAAATAAACGTGCTGCCCCGGCATTTCCTGCAGGCAGCTGTCTGAAAAATGCCAGTGGCGTATAAATAAAATTACCTTTCCCGTACTTCGCGTATAAAGTTGAACCCTGAAGAGGCTCTTCATCCGTATCGTGCATTTCAAAAAGCGGTTCATACGCTGCATCCCATTGAGCAGGGAAATAGGCACCGCGCTCCTGTACCCAGCCCTTAAAGTCATCCGCAGTGATTCTATTCGGAAAGTTCAGTAGTTTATGATTGGGATTTAAAAACTTTACCGCAGCATTTTCTTCGGTAACCCTTTTATTGGCAATACTGAAGTTGTACATGCCTAATTGATCAACCGTTGTATCCTGGTTGGTGTTATACTGCATCACCAGATTACCTCCGGCTTTTGCATACGACCATAAAAAAGGCATCCAGCGACCCAGCTTTTTCTCCGTGTTGTTGGCACGAACACCAAGCACGATGGCATCATATTGTGATAGTTTGTTCGGACTGCCGTTTCCACCGGATTCATCTATGCTGCCATAAAAATCTCCGTCTTTAAGGATATCTACCTGAACACCTGCAATGCGCAGAAACTCGGGAATGAAATCACCCGCACCTTGTACATACCCCACTTTTTTAACTTTGGCCTGAATATCACCTTTCATCACCGTCACAGTGGCAGGCTCAAAATATTGTAAGGAAGGTAAATGCGGATACTGAATTAACACCTGTTTTTTATGATAAGTGACTCCATCTGCAACATAATTGGCTTCCAGCTGCAAACGGTTTGAGCTTATGGAAGCAAGCTTAGCTTTTGGAATAACATAATCGAAGGTAAAATCTTTCCCTTTTACAGAACTTACTTCAGCACTTCCTAATTTTTCTCCCTTATACATCAGATTCAGAATTCCTTTATTGAACGGTTTGTTGGAATTAACCTTAAAATTTATACTCAATCGTAGATCTTCATTTTCTTTGACCAGATAAAGCGGCTGGATAAATTTCAGCTCCACAGCAGGAACAATGCGCAAGGCTTCCACCACATCACCACGCACCGGATCCAATTTCTTGAAAGATAAAGGAAGCTTAACCTGAAACTTTTCCGAACCGATTTTTAAACCGACCCAAACATTCAATGGTGATTCTGCTTCAGGCAGACCAACTAAAGTTTCATCCGGAACAGCGAAAGTTGCTGCGTTCACAGGTGGTTTTGCCAACCAGTAAGGTTCTGTAACTGCTGCATCCGCAGGAATCTGAATATCATGCTGAATGGTAATTAAAGAATCTTTTGACAGTTCCCTGTTGAAACTTTCTGATTGACTTAACCATTTAACATTTTCTAAAATGACAGGACTTACAGTTCTTGAAATCAGATTTAACCTGAAATTATAATGATCTCCGGCAACCGCTTCAGCCTGATTGGTAACCACCTCACCCATAAACCCGGCACAGCTTAAAATAATGTTGTCAAGAGATTTAATTTTATCCTTTTTCTGGTCCGAATCCCGCAGCGCCATGACCTTTTTTCTTAATGCAAGCAAAGCAGGCAGGCTCTGATCGGGGTTATTGAAATTGAAAGCGGAAATAATCTGATCTAATGACTGGTCAATATCAGCATTTCCCTGTGAAGTCCAGGTTTTAGTAACTCCGTCAAAAAGAGTCGCTTTTGCAGGCTCACCGGCAACATGGGCAAAATATTCTGTTCTGATGCCGGCTACAGACTGGGTTCCTGCACCCTGGCTTTTATGTAAACTTCTGCTTAATCCTGCCAGCTCCCCATAGCCCATTCCCAGTTGCGCATCATATTGCCCAACGGTAACTTTCAGTTGATTTTCAGCTGTAGTATTAACTCCGCCAAACCGGAAAGTATTCCACAATACACGTTTTGGCTGCCATATATTCACATATTTCAGCTGATCCGGGAAAGCCGTTTTATCACCTGCCAGCTTAAAGGCTTTTTCCGCTACCACAGCCGAAGCTGCATGTTGTCCGTGCCCTGCCGCAGCAGTAGGAGGAAAACGACAAATGATAATATCCGGACGGAATTTACGGATTACCCAGACTACATCTGCTGTAATACTGTCTGCATTCCATTGTTTAAAAGTGTCGGTCGTATTTTTAGAAAACCCGAAATCAATCGCACGGGTAAAAAACTGTTGGGCACCGTCTAACTTTCTTGCTTCCAAAAGTTCATGTGTTCTGATTAAACCCAATGCAGCACCTTGTTCTGTGCCTAATAAATTCTGTCCGCCATCACCTCTGGTTAAAGACAGATAGCCCGTTTCTACATTTTGGTCGTTGATTAACCAGGAGAGCAATCCCGTATTCTCATCATCGGGATGAGCTGCAAGGTATAAAACTTTAGGAAGATGTTTCAGCGTTTTGATTTCACGGTAAATTTCAGATGATTTTGAAGGCCGGACCTGCTGGGCCGAACAAAAAACAGTATAAAATCCAAGGATAAATACAGTGCTTACTTTTTTGAACATTTGAATTTGCTTTGCAGGCAAATATAAGTAAATCATCCTTCTTTCAACATTAAAAGAATCAGACTGTGAATTTTACAGAAAGGTTTTTCAAAATTAACCGCAAAGTCCCAAAAGTTTTTATTGCTTAAACACCTTTGATATACTTCTATACACAAAGTAGATAGCTTAGCTTAAAAAGCTTTTGTGGCTTTTATTGCTCGTAAAAAACAAAAATTAAACGGTTAAAAAAATGAAATTTTTATCTTAAAAAACATATCATAATGAAACTGAATATTACCAATTAGTTAATTTTTATCAATCACAAAGGTTTTTTTTTCATTTTTCACAAAAAAAAGAATTATATTTGGTACACACAAAATAACACCCTCATATGAAAACAAAATTTACACACCTCATTGCTATTCTTATTTCAGGAGTTTACTTCGCCCAAGTAGGGATCAACACAGCTTCACCTAAAACAACATTGGATGTATCTGCCACAAGGGACACTTCAGGAGTGATTACGAATAACACACAAACATTCGGATTACAGGCCCCAAGGCTTACCAGAGCTGAGCTTACAGCCAATACCGCTACCTATGGCACCAATCAGACCGGCGCATTGATTTATATTACGGACGTCACCGGCGGAGATGCCACAGGGCAACGTATCAATGTTACTGCTATGGGCTATTATTATTTTGACGGAACAGTATGGCAAAGACTGACACAGGCAACCAATGCCGTAGCTCCGGCAATTTCTACATTACAGTGTACCACAGCTTACTTAAGTCCTTCTAATTATACTCCCGGTACTCCTTACACCGGAAACCTGAGAGTTACTTATAGCGGAGGAAACGGCGGAGCATATAATTCAGGAACTCCTTTTACGATCAACGGATTAACTTTCCAGCTAAGACCGGGAACTTTAGAGTTTGGTGATGGCGAACTGGTATTCTCAGTAAGCGGAACTCCCACCACCGCTAATGACATGACTATTCCGATGACCAACAGTACGGTTTCTTTCCTAACAGCAGCGCAAAACTGTACCGCTACAGTGGGAAATAGCAGCCGTGCAGACATTACTCCTGTTGCTGTGATGGGATATCCCACCCTAACAACCGATTCCAACGGGAAACAAGCCTATACTTTTCCTCTTGCTACCCCGGATGGTAAGTATTCTATCAGAGTAATATTTGACACCACCAGTGGTACAACCGCTGCAGTTCCAAATGTACAGTTATTTAATAATACAGGGGCTACCGTGAATCTATATTGGAATTACAATACCGAATATGGCGGTTATATTGGAGCAGCTCAAACTACCAACAATATTACTTCAGGAGTATGGGGCGGTATGGGAGATGCAACAGCTACCTGGTTTCCTCAAGGCACCGGAGCAGTAGGAAGCGCTTACTGGGGGAACGCAGGGATTATAGATGGTTCCAGTGGCGGACCTGAGCATAGAAGATATACCTGGATAGACAGCAACGCTTCTTCAAAAACTGCTTATACCGCAACCATTATGGCAGGAGCCCCCACCTCAGGGAGTGCCCAACCCAACCTTTCTAAAATTTACATAAAGATAGAGCAAGTAAAAGCTCAATAATATAATGCCCCTGAAAAAGGGGCATTTTTTATTTTTAATGGGTTTCAGCTATCTTCTTTTCTCTTCTTCTCTGAAGAATAAGGTGTGCAGCATCCAGCATTTTCACCGTATGAATATAGGGCATAACGATATTCCTTTCCGGTAGATTTTCATAAACACCCATTGAAAAATAGACGATTCCGGACATAAAATAATCAAATTCTTTGAGGGTGTAGGCTCTGAATGCTTTTTTGAAAACCAGCAGAGGATTCCGGTATTCTTTCTCCGAAAGCAGACCAAGAACCCAAGGGGAAATTTTTTCCGATTGTGTATCGACCGTCCATTTTCTGTCCTTCAGCATCATGAGATAGCCCGCCCGGATCAATGACCTCATCGACTGATGAAACTGGAAGATCACCGCCGGATCTTCATGGATCCAGCTGTTTCTCTTTACTGCATAATTCATAATGTTGCTGAGCCTTTCTTTGGAAACATCCAGCTCATTGAACTGAAAGAATGTTTCTATCAGCTGCAAGCCGGCGTTCTTCTTTTCTGCCCGAAACCGGGAATCTAAGTTTGTTCTGCTTTTTTTCATTGTTTGTGTTTTTTAGTGTTGAAATTTTTCTTAACCATTAAGAGCTTTTAAGGGGTGAAGAATCGTTAAGCTATAGCTGAAGCTATTTTTTAAGCGAACCGTTTTATTCTTCTTCAATTTTCTTAATGGGTTATTTTTTTATAAATGTAAGAAAAGAAATCCAATTACGGTCGATCGACCGTAATTTTTTATTATTTAATTATTTCATTTGTTCTATGACAGATATAAACGAAAAAATTTGTTCATACATTACAAAAAAATGGTTGATACCTTGGCTTCAGGAAGGCAAGTCACAAAATTCTTTTGCCAAAAATCATGGTGTAGAAGAAAGTACCATTAGAAAAATTAAAAGTGAAAAAACTTACAGAATACCCGTTGAAACACTTTTTAAAATATGTGAAGCAAGAAAAATTAGTTTATCTGATTTCTTTAAACTTATAAATGAATAATCCTGACGAGAGTTGGGATTTTTTTTGTGACAAAATTTTCGAAATCTTCAAGAAATTCCGTAAAAATACTGATTGAAAATTTTAAGAGGATTTTTATTTTTGGTGTTTACGGGAAACCATAAACTTCTAATAAAATGGTTTTTTATATTTGAATTTTATTGATAATTAAACCATTATTAAATGAATCAATTTGGCGGGAATTGGAGCGAAAATAAAATCGAAATTTTAGTTGAATACGCAAGTGCATATCTTACTATCATGAAAAAATATGCAGACAAATACAATTGGCAATTATTATATTTTGATGGTTTTGCTGGTTCGGGTCATATTAAAGGAGACGACGAAAAAGAAAGTCCAATTGTAGGTTCTGCTACAAGGATTCTAAAAATAAACGAACCTAGAAGTTTCGATATATATTATTTTGTAGAAAAGGAAAAAGAATTTGCAGATTTATTGCGTAAAGCAACAGTTGAGAGTTTTCCAGATAAAAAAATATTTATTGCAAACACTGATTGTAACGAAAAGATAGAATCATTAAGCAAATTTCTAACAACAAAAAAAGGAAAAAGATTTAAATCCCTCGCCTACATTGATCCTTATGGAATGCAGCTTAATTGGAAATCATTAGAAACTTTAGAGAAACATTCTGTTGATGTTTGGATTTTAGTTCCAACAGGAATGGGGGTCAATAGACTTTTAAAAAATGATGGAAATATTTCTGACGCCTGGCTATCAAGATTAGAAATATTTTTGGGTATGACAAAAGAAGACATTCTACCTTATTTTTATCGAGAAAAAATTGTCTATACTTTATTTGGGGAAGAAACTAAAATATCAAAGGAAAATAATGCAATAGAAAAATCGGCACAGTTATACGAAGACAGATTAAAAAAGCTTTTTAAATTTGTATCTAAGCCATATATATTAAAAAATAAAATGAATTCTGTAATGTTTCATTTTTTTATGGCTTCAAATAATAGACAAGCAGTAAAAATTGCAAATGACATAACTAAAAAATATAATAATGGCACAATCTAGTATTGAATGGACAGAAATGACTTGGAATCCTACAACTGGCTGTGATAAAATATCAGCAGGTTGTAAATTTTGTTACGCTGAAATTATGTCAAAAAGATTAAAATCAATGGGTGTCGAAAAATATAAAGATAATTTTGAAATTAGAACACATGAAGATGCATTGAAAATTCCTTACACTTGGAAAAATTCCAAAGTTGTTTTTGTTAACTCTATGAGTGACTTATTTCACAAAGATATACCTCTTGACTTTATTAAAAAGGTTTTTAAAGTAATGAACAATAATCCTCAACATGTTTTTCAAGTTTTAACTAAACGTTCAGAAAGATTACTTGAACTTCATACCGAATTAAAATGGACTCATAATATCTGGATGGGAGTTTCTGTAGAAAACGAAAAAGTAAAAGAGAGAATCGATTATTTACGACAAACAAATGCCAAAGTTAAATTCTTATCACTAGAACCTTTAATTGGACCTTTATCCAATCTAAATCTTGAAAGGATCGATTGGGTAATTGTTGGAGGCGAAAGTGGTCATAGACCAAGGCCAATTCATTCGGAGTGGGTCATTGATATTCAAGAGCAATGTGAGAAAAATGAGGTAGCTTTCTTTTTTAAACAATGGGGCGGGAAAAATAAAAAAGCAAGCGGTCGTATTTTAAATGGGAGAACATATGACGAGATGCCTGAAATTGACCTACAACATAGTGTTTAGAAATGATTTTTTTAAAAAAAATTTAAGACTATTACAAGAGAAATACTTACTATAATATCCTTATATAATTATTGGCTTAAATATTTTTCTTATATAATTAATAACCAAAAACAAACATGGGCGAACCTGCTTATAATCTAGAATTATTTAAAACAAAAAAAAACTCATCGACTTTAGAAAAATTCGAAAATACTTTAACGGAGGAATTACTTTTTGCAATTTGCTCTCCTATTGGTTCTCTAAAAGAAAAAGTTATCGAAAAATTAAAGTATAAATTGGAAACAGAGTACAATTACGATGTTCACATTATAAAAATGAGTAATTTCATTGATGAGTATGATTTTTCCACTGAAGAATTAGGCGATTTACCAACAATTCCTGAAGGCACTCCTATTTTTAAAGAATACTTCGAAAAAATTAACAAAGGTAATATCATTAGAAAGCATAACACTAACGAAAGATTAGCAGAATATGCAGTTAAAAAAATTCATATTGCTCGAGTTGAAAATGCAAAAAAAGAAGATGGCTTTCACCCAAAATCAACAGATTTTGAATCACAAAGAGTATGTTACATTATTGATTCAATTAAAACAAAAGAAGAGTTATTATTATTAAGGAATATCTATTCTGAGAATTTTTATTCTATAAGTTTATTTTCTCCTTTAAATGATAGAAAATCAAACTTAAAAGCAAAAAAATTTGATGAAACTGAAATTGTGCAAATAATTGAAATTGATGATAAACAAAAATACAATTATGGACAAAATGTACGAGATGCTTTTGTAGAAGGAGATTTTTTTATTCGAATCTCAAAAGATAATGTTCCCAAGATAGAAAACAAAATATCAAGATTCTTACATTTAATTTTTGAAACATCAATAGTTACTCCAACTATAGAAGAAATTGCTATGTATAATGCTAAAGCTGCAGCAGGAAATTCCGCATGTTTATCAAGACAAGTAGGAGCTTGTATAATTGATGATAAAAATAATATTCTTTCAATTGGCTGGAATGATGTTCCAAAATTTGGAGGAAATTTGTATACAACTGATTCTAATGTTGATCATAGATGTTTTAATCATGAATTTTGTAGTAACGATAAGCAAAAAAATAATGTTGTAGATAATATTGTGTCTTCTATATTATCAGACTCTCAGTTTGAAGCATTACAAAGAATATCAAATGTTGAATCATTACTACGGGACAACATTATAAATAATACTAAAGTTAAAGATTTAATAGAATTTTCAAGGTCTGTACATGCGGAAATGCATGCAATTATACAAGGCGCAATAACGACAGGAAATAAAATTTTAGAAGGAAAGCTATTCTGTACAACATATCCTTGTCATAATTGCGCAAGACATATAATTGCAGCCGGTATTAAGGAAGTTTATTATATTGAACCATATGTGAAAAGTTTATGCCTTACATTACATGAGGATGCTATGACAGAAAATGAGGATTCAATAGATAAAGTTAAACTTTTAATTTTTGATGGAATATCTCCTAACAAATATTTATCTTTTTTTACTAATTTAGCCGAAAGAAAAAGAAAAGGGAATCTTGTAAAAAAAGACTATAAGACTGTAAAACCTAAAAGCAGTAAATCTCTTCAAGCATTATCAACTTTAGAAGAGCAAGCAGTTTTAACTTTAAATTCTTAAGGTATGGATAAAAAAGTAGCGGATAAAAAAGTAATTCAATTAGAATTTGATTTTAGTCATTCTTATTCAGCAGAAAGCATATTTTCTGCTAATAGGGCTGTTATTTCTTTAAACCATCGTTATGATAGAATTAAAAAACATTATAATAAAAATCATAAGATTGCTCAAATAATAAATATTGAAGATTCTATTAATAAAATTAAAAGAGAGAGAGAATCAGAAATAATAAACTTTATTGTTAATAATTCGAAATCATTTTAATTCCTTGTACTATGAAGTCTCTAAAATTTGGAGCAAGTTTTAGGAAATGATTATCTACTAAACTCAAAATCAAAAAACACCCTGCTCTCCGAAGCCTCCCAACTTCGGAGCAAGTTCAAAGAAAAAAAACTTATTTCACCAGCTTAAAATCAGGATCATTTCCATACCAAAAATCAAAGAAAATCCCAGCTTTTCGTTGGGATTTTTAAGCAAGTCGTGACTGATCTGAAGTTTCTAAGCTATTTCATCAAGTTAATAAGCAAATCCAAGTCTATTTTTAACATGCTTACTTTCTTCCTCTCTTAATTTCTGATTGGTCATAATTTCATGTTCTTTATTTTTTTGGATAACCTACCTTAATCAACAACTCAAAGTCGGAAAACTTTGCGAAGAGAAATAACTATTATGTTTTTCTAATTCTATCCCTCGTAAGATAGATATAACTAAACATACAAAACGTCGCCACCGCCCCGAAAGTATGCCATAAAAAGTGTGTCCCGAAGCTGAACCATTCCCATTTATCAGCGATACGGAAAGTCAGTGCAAAAACAAAGGACAGCACCGCAAAACCTACCCATTTGCCGGCTTTCCATTGGGTATACATCAGATACCTGAGTACCGAGAAAACTACCAATGAGGCCATGATAGCATAATTGACGTTGATAAAAAGAGAAGGATTATCGATCAGAATCCAGTTTCTTAAAGCAAACATCAGAATGACATATCCCAGAACCATTACAGCAGCATAATACCATCTGGTGCTCTGCGCTACAAAATAAAACCCGGCAGACAAGCATAATAGCATAATCGGAAGCCAGTCCATCATAATAAAGACAGGCCATTGTCTGAAAGAATGGTAAACCGTTCCCCCAATGGCACCGATATATAATAAAACCAGGCAGTAGGTTAAAAAAGGATATTCTTTGAAGTTATCTTTCAGCTTAATGGTCCAGAAAATGGCTATGGCTAAAAACAATAAGGCTGTTAATGCATTGAAAGGCTCAGGGAACAACTGAGTCATATCTGTTTCTTTATATAACAGGCCTCCATCCGGAGGTATCGGGTTTATCGGCATTGTCTTTTTTTATTATATGGACAGGCCTGTTTTAGGATGTAAAATACAAACACAAGCCATTTTTCTAAACGTGAGTAAATCATACACTTACTTCTTCTAAATATAGAAAAAATTATGGCATCATCTCTGTGCGTGCCCGATATATTTATTACAGCTGCCCTTCTACTCCATCAGATGAAGCAATGCTGAAACCGTTATCAATTCTTTTTGCTGATAAAATAGCTGCCGGTAAACGCTTTTTCAGGGAAGCATTTATTCGTAGTACAAAAACGAATAAACCTCTGTGGTGCTTTTGATTATGGAGTTCTTTGCAGTTCTTCAGGTATTTTAATTAAGATTTGTTTTCAAAATTTTAAGTTTTTTTTAAATACCACATCTTTGCAGATATCCCGTTTGAGGCATAGCACTTGCAAAGTTCATAGTACCAATTTAAAATATAAAAATATGAACAACGAGAAAACAGTTTCAGTATTGAATGATTTACTGAACATTACCAACGACAGAATTCAGGGATTTTCAAAAGTGGAAGACAAAGTTTGGGATGAGTATCCACAGCTGAGAGCAGACTATGATACCATGGTAGCCCAGTCTCACAAGATGAAAAACGAATTGAGCAACCTGATCACCGAAAGAGGAGGCACACCGGACCAATCGGGATCTACTGCAGGCGCCATCCACAGAGCATGGATTGATGTTAAAAATTCTTTTGCCACAGATACAGCCGGCTCTACGTTAGGAAATGTTGTATATGGTGAAAGTGCTGCTATAGATGCGTATCAGGATGCATTAGACAGCGGTGATCTTTGCCCGGAAAGTTCCAGAGTGGTATTGGATCAGCTTCATCAGCTTAAGGCTTCTCATGATAAATTTGAAGTTCTTGAAGATTTAAAGAAGTAGATATCCTCTTTCTCATGAGGTAAGTTTTTATTTAATCATCACACAACAATCGGACGTTGTAATCGGAGGTCATAAATCTTCCGAACTTAACACAAAAAACAGTACTATGTCAAAGAAAATCGCAATACTGGCCACACATGGCTTTGAAGAGAGTGAACTAAGCTCACCTAAAGAATATCTGGAACAACAGGGATGGACCGCCCATATCGTAAGTCCTGAACCGGGAAGCATTAAAGCCTGGGCAGAAAAAGACTGGGGAAAGGAATATCCTGTAGATCAAACGCTGGACAATGCAGCCGCTTCAGACTATGATGCGCTGGTATTACCGGGAGGAGTTATTAATCCCGATCAGCTGAGAACCAATGAAAAAGCACTCACCTTTGTAAAAGATTTTTTTGCCCAGCATAAACCTGTAGCAGCCATTTGCCACGGACCGCAGGTACTGATCAACGCGGGTGTGGTAGAAGGCCGGAATCTGACTTCCGTCAACTCCATCAGCCAGGATTTAAAAAATGCAGGCGCACGCTGGGAAGACAGCGAGGTGGTAGTAGATGAGGGACTTGTTACGAGCAGAACACCAAAAGATCTTCCTGCCTTTAATGCCAAAATGGTAGAAGAGATCAGGGAAGGAAAACATGAGGAACAAACGCTCTGAAACTAAAAAGTCTGGTTCTGCCAGACTTTTTTCTTCTCTCCAAATTTGATAAGAGCTATGTAAATACTTAAAAAGTACCACATTTCTCTCCTATGGCAAAAAATTTGTACCTATTTAAATCCAAATCACAATCGTATGAACAATATAGTAAAAATTACATTGGCTCTTGCAGCAGGAAGTTCTTTGCTTTATCTGGGCCTGCGAAAAAAAAGCAAGAAAAGCAAAGTATATCTTGCCCCTGACGGAAATACTTATAAAGAAAACCAGATTTACCGTACTTACGATAATAAGCTTTATAAGAACGGCAAGGAGTTTCATTATTCCATGCCACAGTTAGAGGATGATCAGTCTTTCAATAAAAATTACAGTACGGTTACTGATACTGTTTATTCCAACTATAAAACCGATCATAAAAGCACCCAATATCACCACAAAGGTATAAGGCATCAATAAAACGAGGCCGCAGCTATACACTACACCACAACACTAACCACAAAAAGATAATAATATGAGAAATTTATTATGGCTTGTTGCAGTCATCTGCATCGCCGTCTGGCTACTCGGAATGCTTGGAATCATTCCCGGTATGGACACAGGAAGTTTAATCCACACCCTTCTGGTGGTTGCCATTATTGTCGTTCTGATCAATATTTTTACCGGCAGAAAGCCTCTTAATTAAAAACAAAAAAATCAGAGTAGAACACCATCTACTCTGATTGATATTTTAATAGCAATTACATAAGACCATCTACGAGTGATCTACGGACAGAAAGTAAAGTTGAGTCTTACTTGATTCTTTTTGTTGAAAACTGTCCGTCATCATTGGGAATCCATATATTTTTTCAGGTCTGAAATAGTTTTAATTTTAAGTTCATCAGCCTGTTTCCTCCGCATCATCAAAGCATATGCATTATTAAAACCAAGTGGCTGCAGCCATTCAATTCCGTACTGTTTACGGAATTCCCGGTTAACATACTCCAGCGTTTTTTCCGGGCTCTTAGACACTTCTTCTATCGTTTTTGCCGAAGGTTTCAGCAAAACCAGTAGTCCGGTTCCTGTGTATTCAGGATACACATCAATGGCGTCATTCATCAGAGCGTCAAAGCAGATTTTCGTTCCGCCAAGACCTGTTTTTGTTTCTACTTTATAATCTGTGTAGCCTTCAATGAGCATTTTGTACATTTCGGCCAGAATATATTGCTCACCAAAAATTTTGGATCCGATTTTTATGGTTTGGGAATTTCCTTTGCGTGGATCTTTATATAAATTTGTTTTCATTAAAAAATCTTTAGCAATTTTTTCGGGAGTCTGTTTAAGATAATCGGCTTTGTAATTCAGTTCAGTCATGATAGAATCATTGAATTTACCTGCCAAAAGGTTCAGTGTTTTTTCCAGTCCGGGAAACTTTTCCAATGTTTTTGTTTTGATCACCGGAGCCGCAAAATAAGGAGGAAAAATCTTTTTGTCATCTTCCAGAACATACAAATCAAAAGCTTTGATCCTTCCGTCTGTTGAATATCCGCTGATGAGGTCCAGTTCTTTTTCGTAGGCTGCTTTGTACATAATGGCATCGCTTACAACCAGTGGATGTGCATCAAGCCCATATACCGAACGTAGTCCCAGATTTCCGTCCTGCCGGCCCATAAATTCAGGGGTAAAACCTGCCTTAAGCTTATGGTTTGAAACAGAAACTAAAAGATAAATAATCCCGATAACAGCCAGAACAGCCGGAATAATATATTTTAATTTCTTTACAGACTGATAGCTTAATTTCTGTAAAACGGCAATGGTCTGATCTAAGAGAACAGCCAGTAAAGCGGCGGGAATTGCGCCGGCCAGAATCATATGGGTATTATTAAGGGAAATTCCACCAAAAATAAATTCACCCAAACCGCCTGCCGCCACAAATGAAGCTAAAGTTGCCACCCCCACATTGATCACTGCTGCCGTCCTGATTCCTGCAATAATAACAGGCATCGCCAAAGGAAGCTGAACTTTGAAAAGCAGCTGTTTTCCATTCATTCCCATTGCTTTTGCAGCTTCTGTTACCGCCGGATCTACTTCCGTTATTCCGGTGTAAGTATTCCTGATGATCGGTAAAAGAGCATAGATCAGCAATGCAACAATGGCCGGAGCTGCTCCAATCCCGAAAACAGGAATCATAAAACCAAGCAGCGCAATACTGGGAATGGTCTGTAAAATTCCTGCCATTCCTAAAACAGAACCTGATAATTTTCTTTTTCGGGCAATGAGAATTCCTAAAGGCACACCAATCATGATGGCCAGAAAAAGAGATAAAAAAGTGAGTCCCAGATGCTGTACAACCTGAGTAAGCAGTTTTTCATGCTGCTCCGTGATAAACTGCCAAAAACTTTGCTCGCTCATACAGTCTGGAATTTTCGGTATTCACTAAATGCTTTAACCAGATTTTCGTAATCTTCGGAAAGCAAAGTATCTGTACTCAGATGTTGCAAAGCGTCCCAAACACTCGTATGGTCTGAAAACTGAAGCTCTTCATAAAAGCGGCTGCCTTCAATCATAGAGTTCAGATCTTTCAGTCTGCCTACTTTGTATTCCAGTAAAAGCCGGTTTTTAGCAAAGAAATTCTTAACAAAATCATTTTTGGGCTGATACAACATTTCTCCCGGAGTTCCTGACTGAATAATTTTCCCCTGATCCATCAGGCAGATTTTATGACCTAAATCGAAGGCTTCCTGAACATCGTGGGTCACCAGAATAATGGTTTTATTTTTAAGTTCTTCGAGTGATTTGAATTCTGAATGAATATCACTTTTGGTGATATTGTCCAGCGCTCCGAACGGCTCGTCCATCAGCAAGACAGGAGCATCGGCAATCAAAGCCCTGGCAATTCCCACTCTTTGCTGCTGTCCGCCGCTTAATTCGTTGGGAAACCTTGTAAGCACGTCTTCAGAGAGATGGAGTTTGTGTAATAATTCAAGGATTTTTCCGGCTGTCTTTTTTTTATCCCATTTCAGCAAATCGGGAATAACTGCTATATTCTGTTGTATGGTGTAATGGGGGAACAACCCGGAATGCTGCATGACAAATCCAATTCCCATGCGCAGCTCTTCCGCTTTTTGTAACTGAATATTCTTGCCATCAATCAAAATAGTTCCGGAATCTACTTCGATGAGGCGGTTTATCATTTTCAGCATGGTAGTTTTTCCGCAGCCGCTTGTTCCCAGAAGCACCAGAATTTCCTTATCATTGGCCTGAAAGGAAATATCATCAACTGCTTTTTTTCCATTAAAACTTTTTGAAACCGATTGAACTGTAATCATAGGCAAAATTATTGTGCAAGTCTGATTCCGGTGAACTGCCACTGTAAATGAGTCGGGAAAAAGTTCCGGTAGGTATTTCTGCTGTGTCCCGGCGGAGTGGCTACCGAAGCACCACGAAGCACCATCTGGTTCACCATGAATTTTCCATTATATTCTCCCACTGCTCCAGCTTCTTTTTTATATCCAGGATACGGAAGATAAGCGGAATTAGTCCACTCCCAGCGGTTTCCCCAGTTGAAACAGGCTGATGCAGCTTCCCATTCAGCTTCGGTTGGCAGGCGTTTTCCTTTCCATGAAGCAAAGGCAGAGGCTTCGAAAAAACTGATATGGCAGACCGCTTCCTCTAAGTCGATTTCCTGTAAGCCGTTTAAAGTATAGTTCATCCACTTCCCATCAATGAAATGCCAGTATAAAGGGGATTTTACATTATTTTGCTTTACCCAGTCCCAACCCTCGGCGTGCCAGTGTCTGAAATCTTCATAGCCTCCGGCTTCCATAAATTCTACATATTCTTTATTGGTCACCAATTGACTGCTAATTTTAAAATCATTCAGATATACCCTATGCCTTCCCAGCTCATTATCAAAACAGAATCCTTCACCTTTAAAACCGATTTCATAAATTCCTTCTGAAAAACTGATCATTTCTGAGTTTCCGGCAGATTCTTTTTTTGAAATATTTTCTTTTTTATAAGCAGGAAATAAAGGATTGTGCCCTAAAATGTATTTGATATCTGTAAGTAACAATTCCTGATGCTGCTGTTCGTGGTTTAACCCTAATTCCAGCAGAGATTCCAATGGCTGTGTAAGATATCCGCTTTGAAGAAATTCATCCATCTTTTGATCCACGTATTCCCGGTATTTAAAGACATCAGAAACAGATGGACGGCTCAGGTTTCCCCTGTCGGTGCGGATAACGCGGGCTCCGATGGTTTCGTAATAACTGTTGAACACAAAATTATACTGAGGATCAAAAACTTCATATCCTGGAAAATTGGACTGTAAAATAAAGGTTTCAAAAAACCAGGTGGTATGGCCCAGATGCCATTTCGGAGGGCTCACATCTACGACGGGCTGAACTACATAGTCTTCAATTTCCAGAGGGCCGCAAATCTCAACGGAACGATTTCTAACTTCAAAGTACTTTTTTGTCCAGTTTTTATGAGTATTCGCTTTTACAGACAATACATCTTTTTTCATAAAAAATCATTTTTAAATTATACCATCCAGATAGAATCTACAAACCAGTTTTTAGAATCTTTAATCTCAGCAAGAATATGAAAACCCGAGTCTCCGGCAAGTTTTCTGATATCCTGTTCAGAAAATTTCCGGGAGATCTCCATATCAATCAATTCATCTTTTTTGAAGGTAAACAAACAGTTTCCTATATGAACTTCCTGATCACAAAGACTTACCAGGAAACTTCTGCAATCTCCTGAAACCGGGTCATAATTTTGATAATGCTGGAAATTTTCCACCTTGAAATCTCCTTGCAGTTCGCGGTTGATTCTTGTAAGAAGATTTAGATTGAATGAAGCGGTAATTCCCGCAGGATCATTGTAAGCAGAAAGAATGGTGTGCGGATTTTTCTTGAGGTCAAACCCTACAAGAAACAAATCCCCGGAATTCAGTTTTCTTTTCACTTCACTGCAGAAATGGGCGGCTTCTTCGCTTTCCATATTCCCTATATTTCCACCTAAGAAAAGAACTACCTTTTTTCTTTTCGAAATTCCGGTGGCTTTATCAAGCATATCAAAATACTCTCCTTCCAACGGTAAAACTTCCAGTTTTGGCAGGCTTTTTTTCAGGTTTTCCTGCAAAACAGAAAGAATATTTCCTGAAATATCAATAGGCATATAGGTAAAATTTGTTCCTTTCTCTACTAAATTTCTGAGAAGGTATGATGATTTCATCGCATCGCCAGCTCCCAGTTCTATAAGATCAAAAGATTCATTGATATTGGAAATTGCTTTTACAAGTTCCTCTGTTTTATTTTGAAATATATCCAGTTCACAATTGGTAAGATAATATTCCGGCATCGCCATAATCTGCTGGAAGAGATGATCGCCTGTTTTGTCGTAAAAATATTTTGAAGATAATTTTTTCGGATGAGCGGACAATCCTTTTAAAATGTCCGAACCGAAATTATCGGCACCGTCATTTTTAAAATGACAATTCTGTTTTAACTGTACATTCATAGTTTATATTCTGTTTGGTCGTTCATTGAGTACAACTATCTTGCCGACACCGGAATTACTTTCCGCATATCTGTAAGCTTCTCCAATTCATCTAATTAAAGATAGGCTTTATTTGTGGTTTTAAGGTACCACATCTCACTTTATTGATAAAATACGGAGCAGATGCCGGATAACTTTTCTTGGATCAGCCCGTTTTATCAGCATTATTTTTTTTAAAACGGCCAACAGTTTTCCCATTAAAGCCTTTGCATCAAAGTCTGAAAAAACACGGTATAAATCGGATAATTATAAGTTTTTAACCTTTCCGGAAGTCTTTAAATGATTACATTAGCAAAGAATTAAAATGTGCTGAGATTTCTATGAAAAATATATTCTGTGTAATGCTTCTTTCAATGGTACAGCCTATACTGGCACAAACCAGACTGGAAAAAGCAATTACCAATCTTGAGGATCATTACGAGCAGGAGAAAGTATATATACTTACCGACAAATCACAATATGCAGCTGGTGATAAAATCTGGTTTAAAAGTTTTGTATTTAACGGTTACAACCGGTCGCCACTCTCTACTACCCTATTTGTAGAGCTTTACAATGCTGATAAAAAATTAATCGACTGGAAAACTGTACTTCTTACGAACGGGGAAGGCAGCGGGGATTTTCAACTGAAAGAAGATCTCCCGGAACAGGTTTACTTTGTGAGAGCCTACACTCCTTATATGACTAATTTCAATGAAGACTTCCAGATCGTCAAAACCATTCCGGTTTACAATCCGAACTCTGCGGAATCATTGGTTATTGCAAAAAATTCCGACTGGTCTGCCAAAGTATTTCCGGAAGGCGGAACTTTCATTAATGGTACCTCTACCAAATTTGCTGTAAGGTTATCCGGCAATTCATCCCTTCCGGAGAGCTGGTCCGGAAAAATAATTGATATTCAAGCTCCCAATACTCCTGTTACTACCTTTAAATCTTTTGATAAAAATGTGGCTTCCTTTACAATAACTCCGGCATCAGGAAAAAAATACCAGGCCATTATTCAGGACAATAAAGGAAAAAGCCAGACCATTGATCTGCCTCAAGCTGCAGACAGCGGTCTTAGTATAGAGGTTGTAAGTGCCAAAGAAGGGATAAAATACAACATAAAGGGTATTCATCTGAAACAACAGCTTCAGGGTTATAAAGTTGTAGGACTCATCAATAACCATCTTGCTTACAGAGCCAATATCAACCATCTGACCAGTGATGTATCAAGTCTCATTCCTACAAAAGTAAGTAATGGTGCGAATGGTATTTTACAGTTGGTTATTTTTGATGAACAGGACAATATCGTGGCAAAAAGGCTTTGCTTTATAAAACCTGCTGATCTAAAAATTGAGAAAGCAGAAATAATAGGACAAAGCTTAAAACCAACGCCAAGAGCATTCAATAGTATTGATCTTTCCCCCGAGTCTTATTTTAAACATTACACGGTTTTGGTGAGTGAAGACGACGGCAGCCAGACTCCTGAAGAGGAAAATATTCTGAGCAGACTTTGGCTGACGGGAGATTTTACAACAAGAATAGACAGCCCGGCGCAATATTTTTCTAAAAATGCCAACACTGAAGCGCTGGACGCCCTGCTTATTTCAGAAAACTGGAAAAGATTCGACTGGAATTCTGTACTCAGCGGCGCGGCACCCACCATTAAAACACAGTCTCAGCAATATCTGTCTTACAGGGTGAAACCTATTAAAAACAATGCCCTGATGATCAATTCGGCGGTCAATTTATTATCAAAATCGGGTGAAAATCAACCTGTGTTCAGTCAGTTCAAAACAGATCAGAATGGGTATATCTATTTAAACAACCTCAATAATGATGAACCGCTGGAGATCTCGGCCTTTGTGAATTCAGAAAATAAAGAATCGGGAAATGATGATTTGTTTGTTACCATAGAACCGTTAGTGACTCCTTCCCCATTTACAGGTAATTTCCCGGCAACCCCATACACATTGGTAAAAACCGACAAAAATAAAAGCCTGCCTCCAACCATTTCCAGAGCGATCAACACTCAGAAAAATACTAAAAAGAAAGAGAGTAATGATATACAAATCCAGGCAGTAGCTTTGGTAGGAAAAAAGAAAGATCCGAAAGCAGAGCTGGATAAACAACTGTCCAGCGGCATGTTCAGTTCTGTCAATTCTACAGTATTTGATTTCGTTAATGAAGACCAGCATATTTCAGGATCAAGCAATATTTTAGACTGGCTGCAGGGAAGAGCTGCCGGCCTGACATTTCAGAAAAATAACTCAGGAGCAAGCGTTCCTTATATCCGCGGGCAGCAGGCTAAGCTCTATTTGGATGAAATACAGACCGATCCTACCATGATTACCAGTCTTCCGGTTAATAATATTGCGATGGTAAAGATCATTAAAGGATCCGGATTAATAGGCGATGCCGTAGCCATCTATACCATGAAGGGGAATATGAAATCTAAAAGTAATGAAAAAGAATTGAAGAAGAACAATGTATCAATCATCAAAGGATATGATAAACCTTCAGAGTTCCCTATTGAAATGATCGATGACGATGCTCCGGAAAAAATTGAAAATGATACCCGCGAAACCCTCTACTGGAATCCTGATTTGTTTGACAGCGACTACGTTCCTCCAAGAATTAAATTCTTTAATAACGACAGCGCCAAGCAATATAAAGTTCTGATCATAAGCTTTGATGAAGATGATAATATCCTGTATGATCAGCAAATCTTAAAATAATCTTCAAGATGATTCTGAAGATCATTATAGGGGACAAGTCTGTATTTTAGGCTTGTCCCTTTTTAATTAATGACCATTGCTTTATCCGCTTTCTTTGCGTGGGACAAGAGCTTTGAAAAAGAAAATTCCGGTTAGTAATTTTCCACGGAGAATCGTTAAACTCTCTTTGATTGCGAAAGATTCATTTTACATTTATTTCAGGACGGTATCATAAATTGTATTCAGAAGATCCTGTCTCATCTTTGAGTTTCTATGATCAAGAAGGATAATAATTCCCCACTTTTTAGCCCTGTTGTAACATATGACAGAAGACTGCCCCATAGAATCTCCGGATTTTAAATAGAGCGTATTTTGATCATCCGTTGAGATATGTAAACCTAATCCTATTTCTCTTTTGTCATCTTTGTAAAAGATTTTTTCCCCTATTACAGCAGCCTGTCCTACTTTTGTTTTATCATTTAATACTACCTTTAAAAATCTGATCATATCGGCTGAATTAGATTTTACCAATCCGGAGGGAGCAATAACATTCCAATTAAAAAATTCCTGAATTCCGCCATCCTGATTGTGGCCTGTCGTTTTGTTTTTCACGTTAAAATTCTTCATTAATGTGGTAGTCATTTTCAATGGATTTGTCAGCTTTTCTCTGATAATGGTATCATAACTCTTTCCATACACTTTTTCCAGAATCTGCCCCAGTAAAGTGTATCCAATAGTAGAATACCTGTACTTGCCATAATCTTTCAGCTCATTGCAGGTATTGATTAAAGCTGTCAAGTTATTTTGGGTGACATTGCTTATAGGCTGCTGTGGATTCAATTCTATTAATTTTGCAAAGTCGATATCCGGTAAACCGGATTGATGCGAGGCGAGATCAGCAATTCTGATTTTATTTTTAAGACTTTCATGCAAAATATACTCTTTGGGAAGATAATCATCTATATAATCATTCAGTTTTATTTTGTGTTCTATCACTGCCTGGGCAATTAAATTTGCAGTTAAAATTTTAGTAATGGAGGCAATTTCGAACAGAGAATTTTCATCAATTCTGCTTTTACTTTCCTTATTTACATTACCATATGCAGTATAATATTCTTCATTATTACTGATAAAGCCAACGCTGATTCCTACCTCCGGATTTTTTTTATAATTATCCTGAATGATAGAATCGATTTTTGCGGAAAATTTTTGTCCGAAAGAAAAGCTGCTTAAGAATAACAGTACTGCTAAAAATTGAAATGATGTTTTCATTGTATCGTTTTTAATATTAAAAATTTATTTCGATACAAAGATGTGATAGCACCTGAAAATAAACGACCGAATAAAAATAATCGTCCACATTTGCTTAGAAAAAAAAGTACGAATCATTCTGAAAAAGCGTACAGGTAATTACAAAAAACTGTATTACAGACTTTTACGATAAAGCGTAGGTGTAGTTCCCGTATGTTTTTTGAAGGCCGTATTAAAAGAAGATTTTGAATTGAATCCCACTTCATAGAGAATTTCTAATATGGTCACCTTACTTTTGGTTTCATCTTTTAACATATTCATTGCATTTTCTATACGATAGGTATTTACAAAATCATAGAAATGCTGCCCCAATTGATGATTGATTAAAAGAGACAGTTCTCTGACAGGAATTCCAATTTCATCCGAAACCTCCTGAATGGTAAGTGAGGAATTAAGAAACGGCTTTTTCTCCACCATATAATTTTTTAATTTCAAAAGATCCTCATTATATGCCCTGTCACTGGTTACCGGGTCTTCACTGTTTTTCTCTTCCGAAACCATCTCGGAAACCAGTTTCAATTTTGAATCAACATTTCTGAAAAGCTCAGGATGATTCAGTGCTTTGAAAAGATACCAGCAAATAATAAAAAGGGATAATAATAGAAGTCCAGCCTTTATCTCTTCCGAAATGTAGACATAATCTGAAAATTTAAGGATATTTTTTAAAAGAGCAATGGCATAAACCATACACAATACAACCGTAAGCTGGAACAACCAGTGGTAAGAACTGATGTTTTTCCCGGCATAATTTTCAAGATAAAGTGTCTTTGATTTTCTTAATACTCTGAAAACCGCAACAAAATAAATAACCATCTGGACATGTAACAGAATATGATTAAACTTCAATTCTATCATGTTCTGACGGTTTTCAATAAAGTGAATTTTCGATGTCGTATCTACTCCATAAAAATGAGGCAGCAAAGCCAGATTGGCAATTAAAAAAGGAAATGCATGCAGCAGATATTGAGGTTTCAGTTTGAAATCCGAGTAACAAACAGACAACACATAGAGATAAAAAACCGGTATTTGCAAAAAGACAAGCATATTTTTGAATATCTCAAGGTTGGATGGTCCATCAGACACCATATTAAACAAAGGATCGCTAATATCTATAGCGTTGATGATGAGAAAAACAGCAAATAAAACATTGCTTACCCTGTTTTTTGTCTTTACAGTAAAGAGGAAAATAGCAAGAAGTACGGAAATGAATATGGAAACTGAAGCCACAATAATTAATAAATTAATCTTATCCATTCCTTACTCTTCTTTTTTTGGGGTTATTATATTTTTAAGTTTTTACAGGTATTCCGTAGGTATTCTGAGAATACCAATCCTATCCATGCAAATATAAAAATTAGATTGACACCGACTGAGTTTTTTATCTATTGTATGTGAGAGGTTGGAGGTTGAATGTCGGGAGATTAAAGAATCCTTTCTTGTTGCTCATGGTATTGTAAATTAAATATCCCAAAAAACAATAAAAATATCCTTGTCAAGGTTTAAAACCTTGTCAAGGATGCCAAAACATAAGTTCCTTTGCCCGAAACATCTACCATGCAGGCAAAAACAGTTCTTTGTCTTTTTTTAAACAAAAATTGAGGTTTATTATCATAAAGGAGTGTAAACTACAGACATCGTAGCTTCCATCTGTCTGTATGACCCACCTTTATCACATTGGCTGTATGCATGAAATTGTTCACCTGCATTTAATACAAAAACAGCAGTAATATTGGTGTATCCATTTCCCATATAATTGGATCCATAATGCTGGGTAAGTTTATTTGCTGTAGTTCTTACCCCAACCGTTACTCCTCTGTAGTGGTTTTGTGCTAACGTTCCGTCAGGAACCTGGTCAAAGTGGGCTGTGATACTTATTGTGTATAATCCTGTTTTGACTGCCTGAAAGGTACCGTTATCAACTCTTGTCAGATAGGTATTATCAGAAAGACGGGTATTTTCAAACCACATGATGGCGGAGGAGCCATCTCCCGATTTTACAGAAGGTCCGGTTCTTGTCGCAACCAAAACACTGGCCGGTGTTGTGATGTCTACTTTTTTAGCAACTCCATTAGCATCCAATGCCATCAACATGTCTGTGCTGTTCATTGTGGATGATGGAACACCTCTGAATCTTACATTTCCGTCTACATCCAGTTTTTGTGTAGGAGACATTGCATAATTGGCATCAATACGTCCTATTCCCATATTTCCGTTCTCATTAATTAAGACAGCTGGTCGGTCGCTGGTAGAAAATGTAAGAGATGAAGAATTGGTTGCCCCATTACCCCAGTAATTGGCTTTTATCCCTGCTAATGGGAAGTTAGCTCCTGAAATCTTTCCATTAAAGGATAATTTTCCAAGCTCTGCTCCGGCAGATAAGTTATTAGTTCCTGTTCTTTCCAGATTAATTAATGGAGAGCTATTCGTTGACTGAACTTTCAACTGGTTACTGTCAGTATTGCCGTTTTCTTTTATATGCAGGCCTGCCTCAGGTAATTGCGTCCCTATTCCCACTTTTCCGTTGTCTTTAATAACGAAATCGGTGTTTGAAGATCTGGCAGTTCCGGTAGAAGATGCTCCTAATTTCACCATTGTATTGGCGGGATCATCTATGAAAGCATCGGTTGTAGGATCCCCTGCGGCGATAGTTCCCGAGTTCAGTTTTTGCCAGCGGTTCAGTTTGCTGTCAAAATAAAAATACCCGGTGCTGGTTACTTCTGCTGTCTGCCCGCCGGGAGCTGTATCTGCAGCTGTTACATATACCAATGCTCCCTGTTGTTTTTGAGTATATGTCTTTGCTCTGAGTTGTGCTCCAGTAATTCTAGGCGCGATAATACCGTCGAATACATTTGTAGATGTGGGCTTACCTACTACATCCAGGCTGGCCTGAGGGTCTGGCGTGTTGATACCTACTTGAGAGAACACCTGAAGGCTAATTATTAAGCCTCCAAGTAATAGAAGTTTTTTTTTCATTATTTGATCATTTTGTTGGCGCAAAAGTAATGAGATAAGAGGGTACACCAACAATATCTATATACATCAATGATACACTTTCAACAAATTTTACATACATCAATTATGCATTTATCCAGTATATATGCGATATAAATGGGATATATTTTTCGTCCGTTTTAAAATTGTTCTAACTATTGATCTAAAAAGTGACAGATCTGTTTTTGTTTTCTTGTTGAGTTTTTTCTCACGACCTTGATCTGGTTTTTAGTAGTAAAAAGCCAACATTCTAAAAACAAAGCTGTTTACACTTTATAAAACCAAAAAAGTCATAAAAAGGTTTTATTTAAAACACTTACATTCACTTAGGTTAGTTTAAAATAATACCGCAGAAAAGCCTACATAAGATGAAAACCAAAGATTTTCACAAAACTCAGGTGTACTTATCACAAATAAGGTTGGTTTTGAAAAAGCTAAAGTGTTTAAACTTTTGTGCCTTTTGTGTCGGAATTATACTGCACAGGAAAAACTGTACTTTGTCTTTTTTACCTGAGCTTGCTACTATGAAGAAGCCTTTTGCATAGTAAACAATAGGAATCTTCAAAAAAAACATCATCTTTCAAAAGAAACTCCCAAATATTCCGTTTAATTCTTAAATTTGGCTTATGCGAAAGAATTTTTATTTCATCCTTATATTATGTACTCTTACCAGCTGCTATACCTATCAGGTAAAAAAACCAGCGGTTCCGGCTGCTGACAATAATCAGGCTCCTAAAAAAAATACCGCTGCAGCGAATAATACTTCTGCAGAAATGACAGGTTCAAACCCAGCACCACAAAGTCTGATTGCCCAACCTGCACCTGTGAATATTCAGGAGAAACTGGCCGCCGGTAAAAATGTTAAAATTGAAGTTGACAACAAAAGCTATAAGGTAATTGTTGACCGATGGGAAGGAGACAGTCTGGTAGTACATCCGGTTCGTAACGCTAAAAAAAGTCTGAAGTTCCATAAGAATCAGATCAACAGCGAAAGAATTGCAGAAAAACGCTTTTCACAGCCTATTGCTGATATTCTTACCGTTACGGCTTATGCCGCTATTGGTGTTGGAATCTATCTTCTGGTCAAATAGTTTTTAATTTCCCTATTCTTTAAATTCTCCCTGGCTCCGAACAGCAAAAATTTTGAAAATTGACAGAGTAAGAAGACCTTACTATAAAATCTAACAAAACAGACTGTCTTGTTGAGACAGTCTGTTTTTATTATTTATTTTTGGTTGATTATGGCCAGATCACCCCGGATTGTTTAGGGCTTGTCCATGGTTTTCCTGCAGGACTTGTACCCGGATGGGCGGCAAGACATTCACTTACCCATGTAGCACCTACCGCATGTGATTTTACTTTTTTCACAGAACAATAGGTCGTTCCGAAGTTATCTTTATACAGCTGGTAGTTAGGATACGCACCTTTAGCTACTAACTCTTCATTATTAAGAAGCTCAACATCATCACTCACTTCCGCAGGATAATCCACAATAGCACCAAGAACCCACGCTATGGAATCTCTATTATTACCGGCTACCAGACTTGGCGGAGGGCTGAGTGTGATCTTGATCGTAGATTTTGACTGATCCACAGAGAAGGAAGAAGAATAGGTAGATTCTTTAACGCTTGCCAAAGGAATTCCCAAGAAAGAAAGCGTAGCAGAAGAAGACTGTTCAAAGGTTTTCTGAATACTTTTATAATCTTCACCTGTTACGGTGATTTCTACCGTAGGATAATTGGAAATGGCCACCCCGTTCAGTAAACCGAAAGGTCCTTCAGGTCCGAATTTCATTCCCGGATCCGGAGAAAATTTGTATCCCGAGATATGTTTTTCTTCCTCTTTGTCTCTGCTGTTGATCTGTGCTTTACGGATAGGGTCAAACCATGCCCAGTACATATTGCCGGCAATATTAAAATCTTTTGGTCCAAAGTTTACCAGGGTAACTCCTGTAAACATCATTGATATTTTGATGGAGTTTTTGCTTGTCGCAATATTTTCACTGAAATAGTTCGCATTGCCTCCAATTCCTAAAGTAAAGAAATCAAAGATAGGAATAGAAAAACCCGTTTTTCCCTCTACGGAAACACGGAAACGGCTATCAGATTCACGGCTTACTTCCATATCGATCTGAGCGGTCTGAGACGTATTTTTAAGACCATTTAAAATCTGGTCAAGCGGAGTGGTCACCTCAAAAGCCGGTAAGATACTGTCGTCATTCAGCAGCAGTCCGCCATTTTCCTTTTTAGGATTCTGTACATTCTTTAAGGCTTTGGATAAGTATCCATTATTCATTGTCACATTGTTCTGCAAGGATATGGTAGCCCCCAGCGCATCCAGATAACTGGCTAATACCGGGATAATAGGTTTTCCGCTCGCCGGTGTCTTATTCAGTAAAGCATCAAGGTTATCGCTTTTCTGAATCTGGTACAAAGTAGTAGCGGGATTCGCCCATTCTGTAGCGATTTTATCCATAATAATATCAATAGGCTGCATGGTGTCAGTAGCAGGAGGAAGCGTATTATAAGCGGCCACCCAGGCATTGAGCAAGGCCATTTGCTGATCTGTAGCTCTTGTATGGGCGTCATTCAGCACAGCTGTATCTTCTACAGATAGAGAATAGTTGACTTTTGAGAAAGCATCAATAAAGTAATTGGTAAATACCTGATCCAGCTGTACCGGCTCAGTATTGGCTCTGAGATTGGAAGATATCCAGTCGTAAGTTTTTTTATTAAACTTCAGGTTAGACGGATCCTGCCAGTAGTAAGGGAAATTTCCTTTTCCATTGATGGTGATCGCAGACAGTTCTGTACTTAAAACACTGGCAAGAATATCATTGGCTCTGTCTTTCAGTTCTGTAATAATTTGTGATGCTTCTACAAAGGGAGCAACATTTTCTGGATTTTTCATGATAATAATATTGGGTATGGTTCCTACTCTTTTGCTGGCTTTTCGGATACTGCCGTTGTTCAGGGTTTCGAAGCTTCTTTTGAACATACCAAAGTAACGGTGAAAAAAGAACGGATTTTAGGGTATAAATTTCCGATTTTGAAGCCGGGTATTTTTACTGTAGCCTATAGGCATTTGTACGTACGACATAATAGTGACCATCAAGCACGGAAACCACAAGACCTGTTTTTGGCCGTGTTGCTTTTGATAATCTAGGTTCACAAAAAGTTCTGGAAAAATGTGGGTTTATAAAAATCGGTACCGATAAAGGTTTTGCCAATGCCAGGCAAATAGAAATTGAAGAATTTATTTACAGACTCGACCAGATGGTGGCTCATTAACTAAGAAAACATTAAATACCAACCTTTTACACACTCAAAAACAAATCAATCCTTAAAGTGATAAAGAAAAATAACATCCCCTGTATAAGCTGGTTTTATGTGATCTTTGATCAGGAGTCTGGCCTCCACAATTGCTTTCACAGTTCCCCTGAGGTTAACCACAGATTTTACGGTTGCCTGCAGTTTTACTTCACTATTTACAGGGACAGCTTCTCCAAACTTAAGGTTTTCTATTCCGTAATTGATTTCCATTTTTACATTTCTCACATCTGCAATCTGTTTCCAGAGATAGGGAATCAGGGATAATGTTAAATACCCGTGAGCAATGGTTGATTGAAAAGGGCCTTCTTTTTCTGCCTTTTCCTGATCCGTATGAATCCACTGGTGATCCTGTGTTGCATCGGCAAATCTATTGATCTGATCCTGACTTATTGTATGCCAGTCAGAATCACCTAACATCTGCCCTTCAAGGGACTTATACTCATTAAAATTATTAATAATAATCATATCTTTTCTGAACCTTTTGAGGGATTAAATATGTACAGCTCGTCTATTATTACTTTGGTAAGTGTAAATCAAGTCTGTCTATTTATTTTCCAGGCGTCCGGTTTTAGTGTGTCAATATTCAGACCAATTGCGCTCTTATTTTCATATCCCAGAAAAACCTCTCACATATAAGCAAGAGGCAAATGAACATAATGAAAATAAAAAATAATCTACATTACATCAATGTTCTTTCAAACAATATCCAGATCCTGAAGTTTCATGAATTTTGAATGAGAAAAATGTAAATACGAACCCTGATATGGCAAAGAATGTTATTCTAACCTATCTGCAAGCAAGATTTTTATTATGCTAACTTTACGTTAACAGCATTTAAACCTTTATCGCTTTTTTGTACATCAAAAACTACTTTATCGTTTTCGCAAATCATTCTTGTGTTTAATCCTGAAGAATGTACAAATATATCTTTACTTCCGTCTGCCGGAGTAATAAAACCGAAGCCCTTTGCTTCATTGAAAAATTTTACGGTGCCTTCTTGCATTGTAATTGTTATTAAAAATTGTGTATTATGATCTGTAAACGCTACAGATTTTATTTAAGATATTCTGACAGGTATTGTATTTCCCATCATTGGTTGAATATTTTTAAGGTCCGGGCGCTTTACCATCTGGGGTATTGAAGAAGCCGGATCTGTAATAATCTCTACGGGATTATTCAGAATTGTTTTGGCAAAATATTTTAAACTTCCCGGCATTGTTGCAGAAAAAAGCATGTTTTGTCTTTTATGGGAAACCAGATTCAATATTTTTTTTATATCATTAATGAATCCCATTTCAAGCATCCTATCTGCATCATCCAAAACAAATAACTCAATTTTAGAAAGATCGATATGTCTCTGATTTTCTACATCAAGCAGTCCTCCAGGTGTTGCTACAAGAATATCTACCCTTTTTCGGAGTGCTGCAAGCTGGCTTCCAATGGAAACGCCCTCATAAATAGAAAGCTGGGATAATGGCAGGTACTTACTGTAAATTTTTAAATTTTCTTCTATCTGTATTGCCAATTCTCTTGTTGGAGTAAGGATTAAAGTCCGTATTTCTTTATGATCCGGAGTTTGTCTTTTCAGCAGCTGCAGAATAGGCATAGCAAAAGCACCTGTTTTCCCGGCACCTTTTTGTGCAGATCCTATAATGTCTCTTCCTGCTAAAATATGAGGAATCACAGTATACTGTATCTCAGTAGGCCTGGAATATCCTGCTTCTGTCACCGCACGGATAATAGGATTGATCAGATTTAAATTTTTAAAATTCATTATAATTCCGGATTCCGGTATTTTACAAACAAACCTGCTGAACAGAATTTGAATTGGAGTATTATAATGATACACAAAAGAGAATTCTTTTCTGCTCATCTTTTTCTTGCTTCAGCTATCATAATATCCTTAAATATATTATGGTTAACCGGCAATAACGTGTCGCTCTTATCTACAATAGAACTTTATAATCTCTTATTCCCGTTATGAAAACAAACACTATAAATTGGTAGCTGAAAAAGCAAAACTGAAAGAAAAAAGTGATTTAAACTATGACAGAATAGCAAAGGCAGTGACCTGTTTTTTATAAATGTACTGCAAACCTACAATAAAAAAAACGAACATAACTTTATTTAATTAATTGATTATCAAAAATTTATTCGTACCTTCTACCAATTAACCAAATTGTTTGCTGACGCGGATGATTTTAAACTCCGGAATATGCAAACTTCTTCCCCCATCCCCCAACCTTCTCCCAGAATATTAGAATCCCATTCTGGCCCACATGTAAGAATTGCTTATTTCATTATGATACATCATAAACCTGAAGTATTTAAAAACATGTTTGAGAAAATCTATACAAGGGATCAGTTTTATCTTATCCATATTGATAAAAAAGCGAAACAAGAGTTCATTGAAGAAATACAACTTTATATCGTTCATTTTCCCAATGTCTATATTCTGGACAGTATGAATATAGTTTCGGGAGGTTTCAACATCGTTCAGGCAGAATTGAACGCTATGGAATTTCTCCTGAATGCAAGTAAAGAATGGGATTATTTTATCAATCTGAGCGGTGAAGATTATCCACTGAAATCACAAAATATTATCCGTAAATTTCTTACCATCAATAAAGGCAGGAATTATCTTTTTTATTATGATCAGAAGTTTTACAGACCCGACACGCTGAAAAGAATACAAAATCACTTTACGGAATTGGCTTATATGATCTCGTCTTTCATCTACAAACGATCTTTTATGAAAGATGTGATTCCTTATATAGGTGGTAAATGGTTTATGTTTACAAGAGAAACCTGCTTATTTTTAACCAACAACAAAATGGTAATGGATTTTGAAGACTATTATCTTCATACTTTTTTACCTGCAGATTCATTTTTTCAGACTGTTCTTATGAACACATCATTCAATGATATTATCGTCAATGATGATAAAAGAGCAGTACTTGAGACCTCCTTTTTTCAAAATACACAGAATACATTCAATTATATTCAATCATTAAAATCCGGTAATCAGCTTTTCATCAGGAAGGTTAACAAAAAAACGGATGAAAGTATCAGACAATATATTGAAGAAAGTTACCTTACTCCCCTTCCCTATGTGAATGAAATTGAAAGGGAGCTGAAAAGAGATAATCGTCAAAACAACTGATTTTAACCAGCCGCCCCGAGTATTAACAGATCCTGTTCAGTGCTTTTCCCTTAAATCACTATATTTGATAGAAACATCTTAAAAGCTGTTTCTCCGAATTTCAAATATGGAAAAGAAGTTGGCATCAGGACAATTGAAACTTGCAACACTGGATAGCCAGGGATTAACGCAACACGCGCCTTTCGGAACCGGAAAAGATGCGGTTCTTAAGGCTTTGGAGCACCTTGGATATATACAGATCGATACTTTATCTATGGTGGAGCGTGCTCATCATCATACTCTCTGGACAAGAATCCCTGATTTTCATGCAGATTATCTGGAGGAACTGGTAGAAGAACGTAAGGTATTTGAGTACTGGTTTCATGCTGCGTCTTATCTTCCTATGCAGGATTTCCGGTATGTTTTGCCTCAGATGCTGATGATTAAAAGAGGAGAATCCCGTTACTACAATGCTGATCACAGGGTAATGGAATATGTGAGAGACACCATTCGTAACGAAGGCCCTAAAAGAGCGAGAGATTTTGAAAATGAAAGCCATAAGACAGGAAGCTGGTGGAACTGGAAACCTGCCAAGCTGGCTCTTGAAAGACTTTTCATGCAGGGAGACCTGATGATAAGCGGACGTGTGGGAATGCAGAAAACATATGATCTCACCGAGAGGGTTTTACCTTCTTCTATTGATACTACAGAACCTACTCCACTTGAGTTTGCAGAATATCTGGTAAAAACCAATCTGAGAGCTTATGGATTTACTACATTAAAGCAGATCACACACCTTCGGAAGGGAAATGATGTAAAGAAAGATGTCAATAAGGTCTTGCAGACAATGCTTGAAGAAGGATTGATATCTCAGGTGAAAACAGAAGGATTATCTTCTGTCTTTATGCTGAACCATGTTCTTGAAAAGACATTTGATCCCGGAAATTCCAATATCTGGCTTTTGTCTCCGTTTGATAACGCTATTATCCATCGGGACAGAATCAAACAGATCTTTGATTTTGATTTCCGCCTGGAATGCTATACTCCAAAAGAAAAAAGACAATACGGCTATTTCTGTTTACCCATACTGTTTGGGGATCAGTTTATCGGAAGGGTTGACTGTAAAGCGCATAGAAAGGAAAAAAAACTGGAGCTTATTCATCTGCATATTGAAAACAATACTGTAGACATAGGGTTATGGCTAAAACCTTTCGTAGAAACCGTAAAACGTTTTGCTGTTTTCAATGGCTGTGAGTCTTTGGCTCTGACTAAAGTAAGTCCGCCAAAGTTGAGTACATCTGTAAAAAAAGAATTATCCAAAGCAAAGTTTAAAAAGTAACAGATGTATCTGTTAAAAGGATAAATCGCATTATTGAGGTCAATAATGCGATTTTATTTTTACAGGAAGAATCCTATTAATTTAATTTCTGATTTGTTTTCTGAACAAAATCATTCCACTGCTGGTTCAGGTAAGCTGCAGCTTTCGTTTTCTCATTATCATTCATAGAAGAATAATTAATAGAATTGAAAACCAGTTTTTTCAGGGCTTTCACATCCAGCTCCCAATACACCTGTGTTACCCAGAAATCATAGCTGAGACCGGTATATCCATAGACAGAAGGGTCATCACTGCTGATGGAACACTGTACTCCGTTACTTAATAAAACTCTTGCCGGATGATTCCTCAGATCACTTACATATCCTAAGATCTGATTACTGATCGGGCTCACTTCCACCAATTTATCCTGTTTTCTGATCTGATCCATGGTTTTTGGAAAATAGATGAGATTCAGTCCATGACCGATTCTTTTATTATTGAGCGGTGCTACATCCAGAACATTTGTATTCAACATAGAATTGCTTTCTCCGGCATGAAGGAAAAGAGGCAGCTCTACCTTATACTTTGTACTAAGTTCATTCATTTTTGCCCAGCTTTTTTCAAAAAAACTGATATGATGACCTGCTGCTTCATCCGCTACAAGGTCAAAGCCTGAGATCATATCCGGAAATTCTTTCTTCATTTTAAATGCCGTTTCCAGCTGTTTCCCGATACTTTCATTATCGAGGAATTTAAAGCTTGAATAGATCAGTTTCAGGGTAAACTGCGGATCTGACTGGTGTACTTCTTTAAGAATGTCCTGCAGATCTGTGACAGAAGTTTTCAAAGGATATTTTCCATGCTGAAAATCATAAAGCTCATCAAAGATATATCTGATTTCTACGTGCTGTACGTTGTCTTTGATCAAATCCTGAAATCCTTTCAGATAATATGCTTTAAAGAAAGGACGGTATGGAAGCAGTAAACTGATACGTTTAAAACGTTTTTCAAATTCAATCCAATAATCTGTATAAGAGCAAAGGCTATCACGTTTCAGCGTAAGAAGATCCTGCAGTTCTTTTTCAAAACCAGGGTTCGAAGTAAGCTTTTTATCAAGGTTTACAAATCCGGCCGGGACTTTTCCTTTTTCAAAAAAGGCCAGCTGTCCGAAAATGAACTGATTGTTGTCTTTCTGATCGTAAACATAACATTCCTCATATTTCCTTGCAGCTGAAATGATCCATTTCACATCTGTTATTCCACCGCTGTGGGTATGCAGCAAACCTCCTTTCGGCATTGTCTGAAGAATTTCAAACAGCTTGCTGCTTTCTATTAATGGTTTTAATTCATTAAAAGAGCTGTTATATAAAGATATTTTCTTTGCTTCCGAATCACTGAGAAACTGTTTACGAATCTGGAATAGTTTTTTATCCAAAGCGATTTCTTCATCGGACAATTTTATATCAGCATCAAATGCCATTAATGCATTTTCTGTCTCTGATAATGCCAGTTTCTGTTGGTATGCAGATTTTTCGGTCACTTTACCTTGCCCCCAAAATAAGGGTGCTCCAAAAAGTGATATATATATAAGGTATTTTTTCATCATAATAAATATTGGAGGAATTTTTTGTACTATCGGCTATGCTTTAACCGTTAAAAGTAGCTTTTTACAGCAAAAATTGTGCAAAATAAAGCTAATTCAAAAATAATATTAAAATTTTTAAAATCTCCAGGTAATTATAATGAAATAAAAAGTATGCAACATCAATACTGCAGGCTTATATTGATCAAAGATTATTTATCATCCTTTACGGGAAAGAGGTTCTGAAATGCAGAGGAGAAAGACTGGTGTTATTTTTAAACAGTTTGGTGAAGGATTATGGATGCTCACAACCTAGTTCATCGCAATTTCATTTATTTTTTCAATGAAACAGCCTAATTTTTAACACTTTTTTAATCTTTAGCCGTTGCACCTATTTTTAAGTTTAATTACCTTTGTCTCTGGGATGCGGAAAAGATTTTATCAATATTTGTACAGCTTGTTATTTGCGATGCTTACCGTTTTAGGATGGTATTACGGGCAAATTCAGCAGTATATTTCAACGGATATCTCTTCCGATCTTCATTTTACCACTGATCTTCTTGTTCACGAAAAAAAGAGCTTCAAAGACTCTTTTGCATTTCTTAGAAATAATGAAGCTCATGATACTTACAATGTCAGCCATCCCCTGTACAACAAAATCAGAGCTAATCTTTCTGAAAACGACAATGAAAATGATGACAACGTAGAGACCTCTGGTTCTACCGAGCTTCTTGCTCTTTTCAAAGATGGTTTCTGGCATCTGATTTCAGGTTTCGTTACTACATTTCACAACAGACAAATCGCTGTTTCACTTGCCCAATCAGAACTTTTAAAGACCTTACATGATGATCTGTACCTCCAGTACAGGGTCATCCGACTGTGATTTTATACTATTTTTTTCGAAAACCTTATCCGCTTTCATACTCTGTTATGAGAGCCGATGACACTATTTTTTCAATTATAAATTATTATAAAACAATATATTATCATGGTCAAGAAAAGTCTCATGTATATCAACTTGTGCCTTATTCTCTTGTTTGTAAGCTGTCAATCTGAAAAAAAGGAAAAAACAGAAGCAGCGTCATTCAACGTAACAAGCCCGCTTATCAAAGATACTTTGGTGAACAAAGATTATGTTGCGCAAATCCGTTCTATTAATCATATTGAGCTTCGAGCCCAGGAAAAAGGATACATCCAGTCTATTTATGTAGATGAAGGACAGTTTGTACAAAAAGGGCAGCTGCTGTTCAAAATCATGCCTAATCTTTATGAATCTGATGTAAACCGTGCCAAAGCGGAATCCAAATACGCGCAAATCGAATATCAGAATACCAAAAACCTTTCTGACAAAAACATTGTTGCCCCTCAGGAAATGGCTATGGCTAAAGCAAGGTATGAAAAAGCACTGGCCGAACTTGCTTCAATGAATACCCATTTAAAATTTACCGAAATCCGTGCTCCTTTCAATGGAATTGTAGGAAAGCTACACGTACGTAAAGGAAGCCTTGTAGATGAAGGCGAGCTTGTAACTGAACTTTCCGACAACAGCAAAATGTGGGTATATTTCAATGTACCGGAAGCTGAATATCTTAATCAGATGGATGCCAAAAAGGATAATAATCCAATGCATGTACGTTTAAGAATGGCCAATGGCAAAGAGTTTACGCAAGATGGTATTGTACAAACCATAGAGTCTGATTTTGACAATGAAACCGGAAATATCGCTTACAGGGCTACTTTTCCGAACCCGAAGGGACTGCTGAGATACGGAGAAACCGGAAACATCGTTATCACCTCTCCTTATGCCAATGCAATGATGATTCCACAGAAGGCCACTTTCGAAGAGCTGGAAAAGAAATATGTCTATGTGATCGGTAAAGATGGTAAGGTACATGCAAGAGAAATAAAAGTTGCTGCTGAATTACCGCATATTTATGTCGTCGCTTCAGGGCTTGGAAAGGATGACAGAATCCTTTTGGAAGGGCTTAGAATGGTTCAGGAAAACCAGAAGATCAGCTCAAAATACCAAAAGCCTGAAAAAGTAATGTCGAACCTGGATCTGTACGCCGAGTAACCCAAAAGCAGCATTATGTTTAAAAAAGTAATACACCGACCGGTTTTCGCCATTGTGATATCGGTTGTGATCCTGTTTATGGGAGGTATCGCCATGAAGCAGCTTCCTACGGAACAGTTTCCAAAAATTGCCCCTACCACAGTAGCCGTTTCTATTGCCTATCCCGGCGCGAGTGCAGATGTATTGGTAAAATCATCTTTAATTACGATTGAAAATGCCATCAATGGAGTTCAGGGAATGCGTTACATCACCACCGATGCCACCAGTGCAGGAGAAGCTACTGTGAACGTTGTCTTCGATCCCGGAACCGATCCGAATGAGGCAGTCGTTCTGGTAAAAACCAGAGTGGACCAGGTAATGCCTTTATTACCGGAACTGGTACAGAAAGAAGGAGTTGTTGTCAACCCGATTCAGCCCAGTATGCTGATGTACGTGAACCTTTACAGCACGAATAAAAGTATGGATGAAAAATTCCTGTACAACTACTCTATGGTGAATATCATCCCGGAAATTAACCGTATCCACGGGATTGCAAAATCGCAGATCCTGGGTAGCCGAAGATATGCCATGCGTATCTGGCTGAACCCTGACCGTATGCGTGCTTATGACATCTCTGTAGATGAGGTGATGAAAGCTATCGGCGAACAAAGTATCATCGGACGCCCGGGGAGAATCGGACAAAGTTCCGGTATTGCAGCACAGTCACTGGAATATGTACTGACTTATAAAGGGCAATACAACAAACCGGAAGAATATGAAAATATTATCGTGCGTTCCAATGCCGAAGGTGAAAATGTGAAACTGAAAGATATTGCCAAGGTAGAGCTTGGAAGTGAATTCTTTGATATTTATTCCAACCTTGACGGGCATCCTTCTGCTTCCATTGTATTGAAACAAAACTACGGAAGTAATGCCAATGACGTGATCAGAGATGTGAAAGCGAAACTGGCAGAAATGAAAGGGAACTTTCCTCCGGGTGTTGATTATAAAATCAGTTATGACGTTTCCCAGTTCCTTGATGCTTCTATTGAACAGGTGATACATACCTTAAGAGATGCATTTATTCTGGTGGCCATTGTAGTTTTCATTTTCCTTGGCGACTGGCGTTCTACGCTGATTCCTATTATTGCCGTGCCGGTTTCTTTGATCGGAACTTTCTTTGTGATCCAATTCTTTGGGTTAACCATCAACCTTGTTACCCTTTTTGCTTTGGTACTGGCGATCGGTATTGTGGTTGACAACGCGATTGTTGTCATTGAGGCTGTTCACGCCAAAATGGAAGACAGTAATATTTCGCCTTATAAAGCAGTAAAAGAAGTGATGGGTGAAATTGCGGGTGCTATTATTGCCATTACAGCCGTGATGGTAGCTGTGTTCATCCCTATTTCATTTATGACGGGTCCGGTGGGAACTTTCTACCGTCAGTTTTCGATTACTATGGCGAGTTCTATTGTTATTTCAGCGGTAGTAGCCCTTACGCTGACTCCTGTTTTAGCCGCAATGTTATTGAAAAACCACCATGGAAAGCCTAAAAAAGCCAATATTTTCACCAAAGCTTTAGACTCATTCAATAGCGGTTTTGATAAAGTAACCGGAAAATATGCTTCATTCCTTAGAAAAATCGTAAGCCGAAAGGTGGTAACATGGGGAATTCTGATTGCTTTCTGTGCCGGAATTGTGATGATCAATAAGGTTCTTCCGGGCGGGTTTATCCCGAATGAAGACCAGGGAACTATCTATGCCATCATCCAGACTCCTCCGGGTTCTACTTTGGAGCAGACGAATAAGGTTTCCAGAACATTGCAGAAAATCTGTATGGGAGTAAACGGTGTGGAATCTGTATCGTCCCTGGCAGGATATGAAATCATGACTGAAGGCCGTGGTTCGAATGCAGGAACATGTCTGATCAACCTTAAAAGCTGGAACGACCGTGATCATTCTGTGAAGGAGATCATGGAAGAACTGGAAGAAAAATCAAAAGACCTTGGAGCTACCATTGAATTTTTTGAACCACCGGCTGTACCGGGATTCGGATCTTCGGGAGGTTTCTCCATGAGATTGCTTGATCTGAACAGAACTACCGATTATCAGGAATTTGATAAAGCCAATAAAGATTTCATCGCACAGCTTAAAAAGCGTAAGGAGCTTTCAGGAGTCTTCACCTTTTTTGCGGCTAATTATCCTCAGTACGAGCTGGTTTTTGATAATAATGCAGCGATGCAGAAAGGAGTTTCTATCGGAAAAGCGATGGACAACCTCAACATTCTGATCGGTAGTACCTATGAACAGGGCTTTATCCGTTTCGGACAGTTCTTTAAAGTATATGTACAGTCGTCCCCGGAATTCAGAAGACTTCCTACAGATATCATGAATCTGTATGTGAAAAATGACCGTGATGAAATGGTGCCTTATTCCGCATTCATGACAATGAAAAAGACACAGGGACCTAATGAAATCACCCGTTACAACATGTACAATTCTGCTGCAATCCGCGGACTTCCGGCTGCAGGGTATACAACGGCAGATGCTATTCAGGCTATCAACGAAACAGCGGCCAAAACACTTCCTCACGGATACAAAGTGGCATGGGAAGGATTGTCTTATGATGAGGCGCAACGTGGTAATGAAGCGATCTATGTATTCCTTGTTGTTTTGGTATTTGTGTATCTGGTTCTGGCGGCACAATATGAAAGTTTCCTTATTCCGTTTGCGGTACTTTGTTCACTCCCAGTCGGAGTTTTCGGATCTTTCTTATTATTAAAAGCGATGGGACTTGAAAATGACATCTACGCACAGGTTGGATTGATCATGATTATCGGATTACTGGGTAAAAACGCAGTGCTTATTGTAGAATTTGCCGTGAAAAGACGTCAGGCAGGAGATTCTATTCTTGAAGCTGCTGTAGAAGGTTCCAAAGCCCGTTTCAGACCGATCCTGATGACTTCTTTTGCCTTTATTGCAGGATTGGTTCCGCTTGTTTTTGCAAGGGGCGCCGGGGCCATCGGAAACCATACTATCGGTGCTTCCTCACTGGGCGGAATGCTGATCGGAACTTTATTCGGAGTGATAGTAATTCCTGGGCTCTACTACATATTTGCCAAGTGGTCTGATGGTAAAAAAATGATTAAAGACGAAGATGAATCTCCATTAAGCGAAGACATGATCCATTATGAATAAAAGAAAAATATATCAATATGCAGGTCTGGCAGTCTTCTTATTAAGTCTTACTGCCTGTAAACCTATAGAAATAGCACAACGTACTGAGAACAAAACTGTTCCTGAAAAATATGGTTCAGCAGAAAATGACACCATCAATACGGGAAAAATGAAGTGGAATGAATATTTCAGTGATCCTCATCTTCAGGAGCTGATCAGTCAGGCCCTTCAGAATAATCAGGAACTGAATATTGTCCTTCAGGAAATTGAAATGTCTAAAAATGAAATCAAAGCCAGGAAAGGGGAGTATCTTCCTTCTGTAGGTTTAAAAGCCGGAGCTGGTGTAGACAAGGTAAGCCGATACACCAATATCGGAGCCATGGAGGCCAATACTGAAATAGAGACCGGCAAAGAAATGCCGGAACCTTTATTTGATTTTGGAGCAGGTGTTCAGGCACAGTGGGAAACGGATATCTGGGGAAAGCTGCATAATGCGACAAAAGCACAGGTACAGCGATATCTTGCCAGCATTGAAGGAAAGAACTTCATGACTACTCATCTTATTTCTGAAATTGCAGATTCTTATTATGAACTGTTGGCACTGGATAATGAGCTGGTTATTTTGAATCAGAATATTAAAATTCAGAATGATGCGCTGGATATTATCAAAGAGTTAAAAAAGAATGCGCGATCCAATGAACTGGCAGTACAGAGATTTGAAGCCCAGGTTCTGAAAACTCAGGGCATGCAGTATGACATCCAGCAGAAGATAGTTGAAACGGAGAACAGGATTAATTATCTGGTGGGAAGATTTCCACAACCCGTGGAAAGAAGTCAGGATTCTTTTGATTCTATTGTTCCGCAAGCGGTATATGGAGGAATTCCTTCTGAACTTTTGGAAAACCGTCCGGATATCAAACAGGCTGAATATGAACTGGCTGCTGCCAAGCTTGACATTAAAGTGGCCAAAGCAAGGTTCTACCCTTCTCTTGATCTTTCTGCAGGAGTCGGATTACAAGCTTTTAATCCACTGTATATCATCAAACCTCAGTCGTTTCTGTTTTCTCTTGCGGGAGAACTTACAGCACCATTGATCAACAGAAGAGCGATTAAAGCGGCTTATTATAATGCCAATGCGAAACAGATTCAGGCAGTATATCATTATGAGCAGACTGTTTTGGGAGCTTATATTGAGGTAGCGAATCAGTTGTCTAAGATTCATAATCTGGAAAGCAGTGTGAATATCAAAACGAAGGAAGTGGATGCTTTAACAAAGTCTATAGATATTTCCAACGACCTGTTCAAATATGCCCGTGCTGATTACATGGAAGTTTTACTGACTCAAAGGGATGCTCTGGAATCCAGGTTTGAGCTGGTAGAGAAGAAAGTGAACCAACTTAAAGCGAGTGTTGCTGTTTACAGAGCGCTTGGCGGTGGGTGGGATCAGGCTCCGTTGGCAGTTCCGGATATTAAGAAAGAATAAATCCATATTTTAATCTTGTTTTCATAAGAAGTCTATCGAAAGATGGACTTCTTTTTTTGTTATCACCGCAGATCTCACAGATTGACACAGAGGTTTGGGATAATTTTATATTATGATTGATAATTGATCATTGATCATTTATCACTTATAATTCAAATCATCCTTAGCCCTGATAGCAGCGGTTACCCCGCAGCAGAAAGTGGATTCAGCCAGGTGCGAGAAGTATGAGCGGATAGCAGGATGAAGCTCCTGATCCTTATTCTCATGAAAATACAGCTATAAAATAAATAAAAAGTCTACAAAATAAATAGACTTATAATTTTAAATTTAATTCACACTTGAAAAATTAACTTTTTTATCATTTTTTAACATTTTCAAACATGGAATTAATTAATTAAAAATCAAATATTTACGATTCATAAATTTAATTCAAATCAATTAACCTACTAATTTAGTAGACTAATATGATTTATCTCATGCTCTTGTTTTATCTGGGTTCGTCATTTATTAGATAATTTTGACCCAGTTAAAAAAATCATAAACTTTATTCTCATGAATAAGAATACCTTTAATTCTTACCTATGCACCATTACGGTGGCAGCTTCTGCACAGCAAAATTGTTGTGGAATGTCTGCCCTTTCACAGCACAACTGCATTTCTCAAAACATGTGCTTTGATATGATGTGCATGATGATGATGTGCTAACTTTTTAAGAGATCCATTCATTACTGTAGGAATTAAAGCCAAAGAGTTCAAGGCTTCTTTCATCCGGGTACCTCTCCTGTAATTTTACTATTCGTTTTATAACCTCCCTGAAAAAAGGAGGCGGAAAGTCACATTTTTTACCGGGAGATCAGCAGTAATACACAATTCAGTTTTAAACCTAGATTAATATAATGAAAAAGAAACAATGCAAGCTTGGTGTATTGGCCTTACTCCTGTTCGCGGAATATGGTTTTGCACAAAGCAAAGACAGTCTTTCCAAAGAAACTTCCATCAAAGAAGTGGTGGTGGTAGCTTTTGGGAAGCAGAAAAAAGAAGAAATCACGGGATCTGTACAGTCGCTGAAGGCTAAAGATCTTTCTAATCTTCAAAACGGAAATATTCTTCAGGGAATTGGAGGAAAAGTAGCGGGAGTACAGGTGATTTCCTCAGGACAGCCGGGCTCTCAGCCGACCATCAGAATGAGAGGAATAGGCTCTATCAACGCGTCCAGTGACCCCTTAATTGTACTGGATGGCATTCCATACAGCGGAAACCTGAACAGTATTGCCGCATCGGATATTGAAAGTATCTCTTTTCTTGAAGATGCTTCTTCGAATGCTTTATACGGTTCCAGAGGGGCTAATGGTGTTATTATTGTGAACACCAAAAGAGGAAAAAGTAAAGGTGTAAGTATTGAGGCCGATGTAAAAACAGGGGTTAACTTCAGGTCTATTGAGGATTATTCTGTCTTTACTTCTCCTCAGGATTATTACACCGCTTATTATAACAGAGCAAGAATTGGCGAAACTGCAAGACTGAAACAGCCGGGAGCTGTTCCTTCAGGCCCTTCTCCTCATGATGTGGGACTTGCTGCTCTTACCAAACTGGGATATAATGTATATAACGTTCCTTTTAATCAACTAATTTCAAAGGACGGTTCTTTCAATCCCGACGCAAAGCTGCTCTACCAGGACAACTGGAAAAAGCTGCTTTTCAGACCGGCTTTGAGAAGGGAAGCAACAGTGGGAATCAATGCCAATGGTGATCAGGTAAAATCGTACACTTCCCTTAATTATCTGGATGATAAAGGATATCTGATTTCGTCAGGTTTTGAAAGGTTCGGGATCAGGTCTAATGTGGACTACTCTATCACCTCTAAACTGAAGCTGACCAGTGCTTTATCTTATACCTACAGTAAGCAGGATTTCGGGGAGACCGGAGGTTTTTCCAACCCTTTCCAGTTTGCCAGAAATATTGCTCCTTTCTATCCTGTTTTCCTGAGAGATAACAATTACCAGAGGCTTTATGATAGTTATGGAAATGCTCTATATGACTACGGAGACGGCCAGGGACCTAACGGTGCCACAAGATCTTATGCGGTGTTTGAAAATCCTGTAGGAAACCTTCAGAAAGATAAGTCACAGACTGTCAGTAACATTACCAACCTGAACCTGGGTTTAAATTATGAAATCATCAAAGGACTTGATTTCACTTATAATTTCGGAGCTTATCTCGAAAATACCAGAAACCTGCAGTTCGGAAATACGGAAGGAGGAACTTCATCTTCTGTGGGAGGAACAATTTCTCAAGGTTCTAATTTTAAATATACCCTGAACCATCAGCAATTGCTTACTTACCAGAAAAAGCTGGGAAATCACAGCTTCAACCTCCTTGCAGGGCATGAACTGAATAAAATAAAAGATGATGGATTCTCAGGATCAAAACAGCAGCTTTTACTACCCGACTCTCAGTCATTTGACAATGCCGTAAAAATTACCGACTTATCCGGAAGCGGTTATGAATATGCCGTAGAAGGTTATTTCACGAGGTTATTGTATAATTATGACGGAAAATATTTCTTTAATGCCAATATCCGTAGAGACGGTTCTTCCGTATTTTCTCCGGAAAGCAGATGGGGAAATTTCTATGGATTAGGACTTGCATGGAATATCGCAAAGGAAGATTTTCTTAAAGACAATCGTATTATCAATGCTTTAAAATTAAAAGCTTCTTATGGACAGCAGGGAAATGACAACATTCTTTTAAGTGGTTCCAGCAGAGATTATTATGCGTATCAGGATATCTACGGAATCAACAACTTCGGGGACGACAAACCTGTTCTATCGCTTAAAAAACAAGGAAATAAGGATTTAAAATGGGAAACCTCCAAAAACCTGAATGCCGGTTTTGAAATTTCACTTTTAAAAAACAGAATCAGTCTGAATGCCGATTATTTTGAAAGAAAAGTTTCGGATATGATTTACGCTCTTCCTCTTCCTCCATCCAATGCGGGTTCATATGTGAAATACGGAAATATCGGAGATATGACCAACAGAGGTGTTCAGGCGAATGTCAATGTAGATATTCTTCGCGGTGATGAGTTCCAGTGGAGTTTTTATGCGAATGCCACTCACTATAAAAATAAGATTACCAGATTACCGGCTGAGCAGAGAAATACAGGACTTGTTTCAGGTTTATTTATCCTGACAGAAGGTGGAGACCGTTACACCTATTTCCTAAAAGAATTTGCCGGAGTAAATCCTGAGAACGGTGATGCTTTATGGTATCGCACAACGATCAACCCAACGACCCAAAAGGAAGAAAGAACAGTGACCAGTAATTATAAGGAAGCCACCGACTATAACACCGGAAAGTCTGCTATTCCAAAGGTATATGGAGGATTCGGAACAGATTTCAGCTTTAAAAGATTTAATCTGGCAGTAAATTTCGCTTACCAGTTCGGAGGCTATGGATATGATGATATTTACAGAAGCTTATTCCATTCTGACAGCTATGGTTCCAACTATTCAACAGATCTGGATAAAACCTGGACTCCCGAAAACCCAACGGCTGCCTTACCAAGAGTAGATCTTACCGCTACAAACCAGAACGGAAATTCAACGCTGTATCTGATCAAGTCGGATTATATCAGTCTTCAGGATGTAACCCTTTCCTATCAGCTTCCTGACGGTTTCGCACAGCAGGCAGGCTTATCAGGCCTGAAAATTTATGTAACAGGAAACAATCTGTATCTATGGTCTAAGAGAAAAGGATATGATCCAAGAGCTTCACTGACAGGAGTTTCAGATGCTTACCGCTATTCTCTTTTATCCAGTGTCTCTTTAGGCTTTAAACTTAATTTTTAAAAGAACAGGAATGAACACAATACAATACTTTATAACAGCTGTAACCCTAAGTTTTTTGGCTACCAGCTGTGCCAATGACCTCAATACGTTACCGGAAGGGGATATTTCCGGGGAGCAGCTCAATAACGATGCAAACAGTCCGGAAAAAATTCTGGGTGGCATCTATCTTGATCTTCGAAGCAATGGTGCAGGCGGTACCACCGTTCACTCAGATTTCGGAATCATGGGAATTAAAGCAGGTGCTGATCTGATGTCTAATGATGTGATCCAGTCTACCAACCAGCATTTAGGAATGTTTTATAATTATGAAGCCACCAATGCCAGTAATATTGCTTCTGAGATTGTATGGACTACTTTTTATGCAAGAATATTCGTAATCAACAAGCTGCTGGATGGTCTGGATAAAAATGCCAATGCAAAAAACAGAGCCATTGCAGGACAGCTGCTCGCTTTAAGAGCTTATTCCTACTTTTATCTGGTGCGTTTTTATGCCAATGATTATAACGGACATCAGTCTGAGCCCGGCCTTCCATTGGTTCTTACCGCAGCTAATCCAAGTCAGGGACTTCCGAGATCAACAGTTGCTGAGGTCTATTCACAAATCAAAAAAGATATAGAAGAATCTGTAACGCTTCTGGATACTTACACCAGACCTTCCAGAGCCCAGATAGACGAAAGAACTGCTAAAGCTATTGCCGCAGAAGTATTTCTGGAAACAGGAGATTATATCAAAGCGGCTAAATATGCTGAGGAAAGCAAGCAGGGAATTGCCCTGATGACCGAGGATGATTATACCAATACCGGATTTTCCAATATCAATAATCCTGAGGTAATATGGGGTTTTCATAATACCATTTCCACAATGAGCATCGGAAATTATTATGCTTCTTTCTTCTCCATGTTTGATAATACGAATGAAGGATATGCCGGAGCCGCACAGATCCGTAAGCTGATTGACAAGCGTCTTTATGAAGCCATTCCGGCAACGGATTACCGTAAAAAAGTATTCAATGGAAACCAGAATGCTGCATATACATTCAACGGAAAAACGAAGAATTATCCGCCTTACGTAAGCTGGAAGTTTAAGGATCCTACGCTTTTTGAAGGAGATTATATTTACATCAGAGCATCTTCACTATATTATATACAAGCGGAAGCTCTTGCCAGACAAGGAAGAGAAGCCGAAGCAAGACAGGTATTATTTGACATTACCTCCAAAAGAGATCAGGCTTACACATTATCTACGAAATCAGGCAGCGAGCTGATTAATGAAATTGTCCTGCAAAAGAGAATAGAACTTTGGGGTGAAGGCTATGCCTGGTTTGATATGAAAAGATTAAACACCCCTTTAGAAAGGGTATACACAGGAACGAATCATACTTTTGGAAGATTCAACCTGACTCCTGATAAATTCAGCTTCCAGATTCCTAATAAAGAGATTAATAATAACCCACAAATCAAGCAGAATGAGTAGATAAACCAAAAACAATTTTACATTCAAATATATTCAGTAACGAGGTGCCATTTACTTGTAAGTGGCGCCTTTTTTTATTGACTAAGGTAAGGTGCTGATATATTTTTGACTTTCATTTGCTAAAAACCTTTGATCTTCTTTCACCTTAAAATTATTTATGGAATTAAAAAAACTTTGCGTTTTTCGTTTTCAAAAACACACAAATAAGAAAGGTATAATTGGAAAACGCAAAGACGCAAAGTTCTATTAAGAAGACTGCTATAAGGCGCAAGGATTTTATCTGTGATAAAATTGCATACTGTTTATTTCCAGGTCTCTTGCTTATTCTTTATTTTATAACAATATCCGACTTGTAATGATCTTTTACCAGCTCTCCATTTTTATACAATCTCTGGTTAATCACCTTCCCTTTTTCATTAAAATAAAGCCACAACGCATTTTTTCTTCCTAAAGAATCCAGGCGTCCCATTTCTTTCGGCATTTTATTGTTATGAAGAATCTGAACAGGATACAATCCTTTCATATCTTTCAGGGAATCCATTTTTGCAGGAATCAGTTCTGAATCATTCCCTATTTTGAAAATATATTTTTTTCCTTTATCACTATTCAAAATCAGTTCATCACCTGATATCTTATATTTACCTTCTGAAAAAGGAGCTGTTACCATATGATCATAGCTTACAAATTCTGTTTTTAAAAATTCAAAATTTCCATCTTTTATAAAAAGTGAATAGCTTCCATTTCCCGATTCCAATTCAACATATTTAGGATATTCTTTATCCTTTTTACAGGAAATAATAGTGAAAAAAATGATAGAAAGGCTAATAGTTTTAATTTTCATGGAAACTAAATTATTAAAATATTCTGATTAAATAACAGTATATCTATATTCGTGTTATTTCAGATTCCTGTCCTACCTTTTTTCAAATTCTCTGAGTTTGTGCTTCATCAGCTTGATTTCTTCGGATTGGGTTTTAAGAATATTTTTCTGCAGGGTAATCAGCTGCGGATCGGTAAGATGAGCCTTTTGTGACATTAAAATAGCTGCTGCATGATGAGGAATCATACTTTTGACAAACTGTCTGTCATCAACATTCATCTGTTCTCTGATTCCGAACCAGGAAAAAATACCTGATATTACGGCAATGATCACTATAGTCCAATTTATTGCTTTGTTGGTATACATCTTTCGCATCACCCACAATTCAATGAGAAGCATCGCTGAAGTCATCAACAAAGCCATATATAGATTATTAATGTTCGAAATAAGATTCTTCAGGCTGTCTATCATAGCATACATAATGATATACATCGCACAAAACATCACTACAGCCATCAATACAAATTGTCCGTACATTGTAGAGGAAGAACGTTTTGAATGCTTTTCAACTTCCATGGAAGAAGATGCTCCATGCTTATGCTCTGTATTTTCCATAAAAAAGAAATTTAGTTGATTATTGACATTTCCGGATAGAGTATCATCAGCATTTTTGAGTATTATTACTCATATAAATTCAAACCAACTTTAAAAATACAGACTTTTATCTTACTGGTTTATGCTTTCACTCATATTAATTGACAAATATTTACTTGTAGAATCTAAGGAAAAAGATATATTTGGAAGCTCAAATCTTTAAAAACAACCATTTACAAAAGATTCAATAAGAATTTTCTTACATCTCAATTTTTAGCAAAAAAATAAGTAATGACCAAAACACAATTATTTTTCACCAGTGTATTTTCTACGTTGTTATCTGTTGCCGCAGCAGCTCAGAAACAAGACGCTTACACTCATAAAATCGACAGTATTATAACGTCTCCCAACCCGATAGCTTTCAATGGCGTCGTTTTGGTGGCTCAGAAAGGAAAAGTACACTATCTGAAATCCAATGGCTACAAAGATTTTGATAAAAAAATTCTTTTGAAAACAGGAGATCAGTTTGAAATCATGTCCAATTCTAAGCAGGTTACCGCAGTATTGGTTTTACAGGCCGCCGAACAGGGAAAGCTGAATCTTCATACTCCTATCAGAAAATACCTTCCTTCTCTTACCCAAACCTGGGCCGACACAGTTACAGTACACCATCTTCTGAACCATACCCACGGGATTAGCAATCTTGAAAAACCTGCAGCTTTCAAAGCCGGTACCCAGTTCAAATATGGCAACCTTTCTTATATCATGCTGGGGGAAATCCTTAAAAATACAACAGGAAAAAGCTTTACTGAACTTGCCGGTTCTCTTTTTAAAAGGTTGAAAATGGATCAGACTTTTGTTTACAATACAAAGAATAATCAATCTCTGGTTGCAGGTTATATGAATGAAAACAATCAGTTTGTAAAAGTAAAAGAGTCCTTTTTGAATGATGATATTGCTCCTGCTGCAGGCGTCATTTCTACGGTGCAGGATCTTGCAAAATGGGATCAGGCTTTATTTAAAGGAAAACTTCTCTCTCCTGAATTTCAAAAGCTGATGCTGACACCTTCTACCACTTCCCAGCATAATGTGTTCGGAAAAGAAAGTATGGGATTCGGGTATAATGTAAGATTTATCAGAGAGGCAGGACTGGATTATTTTGCAGTCACAGGTCTTGGTGATGGTTTCACTTGCCTTAACGCTTATTTTCCTTCCACTGATACTACCCTCATTATTCTTGAGAATCAGATGCCTGAAAACCGTGAATACTGGAGTTTCAAAGAGGCTGCAATAAAGAATGTGATTCTTACAGCTATAGCTTCTCATTAATATTTTTTATTGATTATTCACAAAACCTCATTTTTAACATTTATTTTTAATAAATTTTTAATTTCATAACACCTGAGTAAATTTCACTCTGTTTCTCAACACCTTACACCAGATTTGAATTATAAACCTGGCATATACAAAAATAACAGCACTGTCACAAAAGAGATTAAAACCCTATGAATCACAACTCTTTACATAAACAATGGAGCCCATAACATCAGCAGATGATCTCTTATAAGTATTAAAAAAAAATGTTACTTTTGCTTTAACGAATTAAAATTGCTTTTTAGCTTTTTTATGAGTAAATTTATGTGCACCAAGTTATAAAACATTAAAATTCATTCCATGAGAAAAATAATTCTACTTATTACATGTATGTTCGGTATTTCAGTTTTCTCACAGATCAAAGTGTTGAAAAATGAAAGTTTGGTGGAAATTGGTAAAGATAATTCCGTTGGTCTATATAAAAAGGAAGATAAATTTACAGTGAACTACCAGGATCTGAACACCAGCAACCTGAATACAATCCGGTCTTTTTCATTCCAGAACCTTAATGGAGATGTTGCCGGGCTCTATAAACTGATTATGGATGGTTTTATTTCCACTCCAGAAGAAAATATTATATTGGAACTGCCTAATGATATCATAGAGCTTCATTATGAAAAAAACTATGGGCAGCAGACCATGCAGTTTATTCAGGTGATCAACAAGAACCGGAAATACATTGGAAAATCACAGTTTTTAACCCAAAAACAGGTGGAGAAAATTTTTGGAAGAACGAATGGAAAGTATGCCATGTATGACAAACCTTCCGGTATAAACCCTTCAGCAGTAAAAGGAGCCACCAACACTGCTTCTACAGCAACTCCGGCATCTGGCGGAGCCAAGAAAAAATCAAGAAAATAATTATATTTTATAAATATTGCTAAACTCATTCTATCGGATGAGTTTTTTTATTTTATTTTTGCAGAAAGACATTACAATTTATGCCGCTTCAGATAATCAATTTAACCAAAAAATTTGGTGAACAGACTGCTCTTGACAACATCAACATTTCTATTGATAAAAATGAAATCATCGGTCTTCTTGGTCCGAACGGTGCCGGAAAATCTACCCTGATGAAATCTATTGTGGGGGCTCTGAAAATTGATCAGGGTGAAATTATTTTTAATGGAATGAATATCTCAGACCATGAGATTGAAAGCAAAAAGAAAATCGGTTTTCTTCCTGAGAATAATCCGCTGTATCTGGAGATGTATGTGAAAGAATATCTTCAGTTTGTAGCCAACATCCACAAAATTTCCAAATCCAGAGTAGATGAAGTGATTGAACTCGTAGGAATTACTCCGGAAAAATCAAAAAAAATCGGACAGTTGTCTAAGGGATACAAGCAACGTGTAGGATTGGCACAAGCTATCATTCATCAGCCGGATCTGCTGATTCTGGATGAACCTACCAATGGTCTGGATCCCAATCAGATTATTGAAATCCGTAATGTGGTGAAACAGATCGGACAGCAAAAGACTGTTTTACTATCTACTCACATCATGCAGGAAGTGGAAGCTCTTTGTTCAAGAGTTATTCTTATCCATAAAGGAAATATTCTTCAGGACTGCCCTATTGATGAATTCAAAGGTAAATTTGAAAGCCTGGAAGATGCTTTTGCAAGTTATACACAGAATTTTGAGATTAAACCTGAACATTAAATTAGGAGGTCTATTTTGTAATTATGAATACAAAATTTACTTTTAAAGCTTTTTTACCAGCTTTATTGTTGATTGCCTGTTTATATATTATTATATCAATTATCCCCGGGATATTTATTACAGAAAATTATAATACCCCATTATTTCCAAGAATATTTATCCCAAGCATACTTATTTTTTCTTTCGTAGTACTCTTTGGAGAAGTAAGAACAAAATGTATCAGTATAACAATTAACAAAAATGATATTGTTGCTAAAAGGTTTTTTGGACTTTTAACTAAAACTTATAAAATTTCTGAAATTGAAGGTTGGAAATTTAGCTATTTGACAGGTAAAGGAGGAACTTATGAATACCTTTATTTGTATAAAGATGGAAATAAAGTTGTAAAAATATCGCAATTCTATCATAAAAATTATTTTCAGGTAAAAAATTACATTCAAGGAAATTTTAAGCACTTAGGTTATGAAAAGTTATCTTACACAGATGAGTTCAAAGAAATATTTAAATAATTATTTTTAATCTATTTTTAGTTCATACAAATTTATTATAATTAAAAAATCATTGTAATAAACTTTACGCACTTGTTCCTAAAAAGAACATTCAGCTGAAATATGGCTTTATATTTGATAGAATCTGAAATGTTAACCAATAACCACTCAATATGATAAAGCATATTTTATTAGGGACTTTCTGTTTAGCCCAGTTTTCTTTTGTTCAGGCTAAAGAAGTTCCCGCTCCGAAGACAGATGGTTTTATAACTTCTTCTGCCCTTCAGCAGGTACCGAAGACTGTTATTATTAAAACCAAAAAGTTCAAGATCAGAATCGACAAACAACCGAATGGAAAATACCTTTACCAGTCCTGGAATGCCAATTCAAAGATCACCGCTAAGCCAAGCATGATCATCAGCGATGGTGAACTGATTCCTGACGGTACAGGAGGAAATTATTATATCGAATTCAGCAATGAAGGACACAGCTATCAGATCTGGAGAAATTACCTTACAGATTCTCCCAAAAAAGCACCTTATACGTTGGTTGTAAATGATGCGAATGATCGTGAAATTGTTCGCCAGGATGGCTATGTAGTGAAGAATTAAAGCTGGAAGATGGAGGTGAGAAGCTGGAAGTTGTTATCGTCTTTCTATAACTTCTCTTTAAGAACTCAAAACCGTTTTAAGCTTTTATAAAATAAAAATCCTGTATGATACAGGATTTTTTTATGTTCCGGATTGTCTTAATTCCGTAAAAAAACTACTTTCTTCGTAGCTATCTTTTGCTGCTTTGTAACCGATATTGAAAATCTCTTCCAACCTGTCTTTTCTTCGTTCAAAAGTCCCGTAAGACGATAGTTTCTGGGAAGAAATGAACCAGTCACAGTAATCAAATTTTATTTTTTCGATTCTGTAGGACAGAAGGTCATAAGAGCGGGAAACGATTGCTTTAATAGAGTTCAGATCCTTGATCTTTGCTTCATTGGGCGGAGATACAAATACACCGATCAGCTTATCACAGTCTTCCCTGATGATATCTGCGGGGAAGTTATTCAGTACTCCTCCGTCACAATACATTTCATCTCCAATGATGTAAGGAGTGGTGATTCCCGGAATGGAGCAAGAGGCAATAATGGCATCAACAATTTCAAAATCTTTATCAAAAATTTTCTGGGTACCTGCAACCAACTCTGTAGCTACGATTTTCACTTCAATATCAAGATCACCTAATTTCATTTCGTGGAAAATAGGTTTCAGGTAGTTTCTGAAGATCACTGAAGAAACCAGTCCCGGCTGATTGAACGTAAAGTGTTTCCAATTGAAAAAATAGACAGAATTGAAGAATTCCAGGATTTCTTCCGGAGTTTTTCCGACAGCATGAAGACATCCTACAATAGATCCTGCGCTGCAGCAGGAAAGAATATCTATCTCAATACCTTTTTCCTGTAAGAATTTTAATACTCCTGCATGAGCGATTCCTTTGGTACCGCCTCCTGATAAAACAAGTCCTACTCTCTCAAAATTCATTGAATAAATGTAAGAAAACAGTCTGAAATAATTAAGTTAATTTTTATAAATATGCTAATTTTAAAATTATTTTAAGAAAAATCGCTGTAATCACATTAAAATTCAATCAAACAGCTTTAAATCCTTAAGCGGCCTGACCTTATAGTCTGCTATTAAAGCCCATACTTTTCAAAATTAATGTAAAAATGATCATGCAGATATTAAAATATATCCTATAGTTTTTTACTTTTATCAAATCAATTTTTAATAAATGGTTCTTGTAAAACAAATCGTTTAAAGTGAACAATAATAATGACTTAAAAGCCCTTGCCAAATTATTTCTGAAGCTGGGAATCATTGGATTTGGAGGCCCGGCAGCCCATATTGCAATGATGCAAAAAGAAGTGGTAGCTGAAAAAAAGTGGCTGACAGATCAGGAATTTCTGGATCTTATTGGAGCTACCAATCTCATTCCCGGTCCTAACAGTACTGAAATGGCAATCCATATAGGGCGTGAAAGAGCAGGCTGGAAAGGACTTATAGTTGCCGGGCTTTGTTTTATATTTCCTGCGGTTATTATTACCGGTATTTTTGCATGGCTATACAAAGAATATGGCCGGCTTCCCGAAGTATCTCCTTTTATTTATGGAATAAAGCCTGCCATTATAGCGATTATAATAGGTGCTGTATTCCCACTGGCAAAAAAATCAGTAAAAACTTTCCCATTAGTGGCTGTGGGAGGAATTGTTCTCCTATGTTCTTTATTAAAAATCAATGAAATAGTATTAATGTTCGGAGCCGGATTTTTAATATTGATAATAGAGTATCAAAGAAATAAAAAGCTGAACAATTTTATTTTTATTAGTCCACTTCAGTTTTTACTGTCTAACACATCTTCTCTGCTCAATTTAAAATTATTCTGGATCTTTCTGAAAATCGGAGCCATATTATATGGCAGTGGATATGTTTTATTCGCTTTTCTGGATACAGAACTTGTTTCAAGAGGGATTATTACCCGTCAGGAACTTATAGATGCAGTCGCCGTAGGCCAGTTTACTCCGGGGCCTGTGTTTTCTTCAGTGACATTTATCGGATACCAGATCAATGGACTTTCGGGAGCTTTGGTATCTACTTTAGCCATATTCCTTCCTTCTTTTATATTTGTTGCGTTGTCTGGTCCTTTCATAAATAAAATGAGAAATTCTGCAACATTTTCATCTTTTCTTAACGGTGTAAATGTGGCTTCTGTAGCTCTCATTCTGTCTGTATGCATCACTATGGGAATTGACAGCATTACCGACTGGAAAACAACTCTTATCGCCTGTATAAGTATAGCTGTTGTATTCGGATTTAAAAAACTAAACAGTGCTTTTTTAGTTATCGGAGGAGCACTATTAGGTTTTTTACTAAGCTTTTTATCCTGAAAAACACTAATGAGTATACTTTCTATAAAAAACCACAGATAAAAATCTTTGGTTGTATGATTAATCCTGGAGCGAATTGATTTTCTTATCAATTAGATGGGCATTAAACCTAACAGGTTTTAAAAACCTGTTAGGTTATTTTTACATGTTTAAAGAATCAATTGCCAGCCTTACACGCTAATAAAGAATCTAAATAATAATAAATTCAATTTGGAACGATTGGTTTAAATTGTATATTTGCAGTATGCCAAGAAATAAAGAATTCGACTATACGGAAAAACTGGAATTAGCCCGTAATCTCTTTTGGGAAAATGGATATCACGCTACCTCAATGCACGATATTGTAGATGCTATGAAGCTGAACAGAAGCAGTATTTATGATACCTATGGTAATAAACATGATTTGTTCTTAAAATGCTTATCCAATTATTCTGATTTCAAAGAAAATCAATATTACCAGGCGTTACAAGCAAAAAATGAAGGTATAACCGCGCTTGAAAACATTATCCGTGATGTTGTTGAACAAACTGTAACTGATAATAAAGCATGCCTTACGGTGAAAACCATTTTCGAAATTGTTCCGGAAGATCAGGAAGCCAGGCAGCTTATTTTAAAAAGTAGCAAATCTTTACTGGCTATTTTAGAAAAAGCAATATTACAGGCTCAGGAAGATGGAAATATCAAAAGTACAACTTCAGCTCAGATTATTGCCCGCTATATATTATCTTCTTTCAGCAGTTTCTGGAGCCATTATAACCTGACCCAAAATAAAAAGGAAGTAATGGAAATGGTTGATTTTTTAATAGATCAAATTAAGAAATAATTTTTTTATCAAATTCTGGAACGATCGGTTTAAATAAAAATGAAGAACAATATCATAATAACAGCTACTCTTCTGATATTCACAAACATTACCAATATGAAAGCTCAGGACAGGTCAGCAATACAACAACAAAAAAATATGAACAATACAGATCTTGCGACACTTCGCAAAAACAAAGTGAAAACGTATTTCAAAAAAGTGGATGAAGGGCGATTTGACGAAGAATATTTTAATCTCTATACAGATGATGTAGAAATATATTATCCTAAATTCGGGTTTGAAAAGGGAAAAAATGGAATCACAAATTTTGGAAAAGTAATGGGTGCTCATCTTCAAAGCCTCAGCCATGATATTGATAATTTTAAATATGTAATTTCTGACCATAGTATTGTGGTAGAAGGGACAGAAAGGGGAATTACAAAATCCGGAAAGGAGTGGCCTGATCATAAGATTTCTTATGGTAAATTCTGCAATGTTTTTGAATTCGAAGATGAATTTATCAAACGTATACATGTGTATGTAGATCCTGATTTTACTTCAGAAGATGTAGATAGAATAAATATATTTAAAAATCCATCGTTACCTATCAACAAAGAATCTCTAAAAACAACAAAAGAGGTAATAGATGAATTTTTTGCTTTACAATCCGGAAAAAAGGAAGGAAATATTTTAGATTTATTTTCTGATCATGCAGACTGGGACTTGCCTGGAAATAAACAAAAATTTCCGTGGACAGGTAAAAGGCAAACTAAGAAGGAAATAGAAGAATTTTTTGAAGAATTATACTCAAATGTCAAACCTGAAAAATTTGAAATCGACTTTATAGCTGTTAATGGTGAAAATGCCACTGCTACTGGATATCTGTCTTCAAAAATTTTAAAATTCAATAAGATATTTACTACTGAATTTGTTGTGATTTTTAAAGTAGTGAATGGTAAAATTGTGAAATATCATTTTCTGGAGGATAGCTATAAACTTAATGAAGAAATGCAGTCCAAAGCTATTAATGTGCAATAGAGATTTACAAAGTTATTATTACTTTCACTAAAAAAACCCGGAAAATCCGGGTTTAAATTATATATAAGATTCTGTATTTCAGATTAAATATGAATCACCTCACCGTAAGCAGCAGCTGCAGCTTCCATAATCGCTTCAGAAACTGTTGGGTGCGGGTGGATAGATTTGATGATCTCGTGACCTGTGGTTTCTAATTTTCTCGCTACAACAGCTTCAGCAACCATATCTGTTACTCCATCACCGATCATATGGCATCCTAACCACTCTCCGTATTTAGCATCGAAAATCACTTTGATAAATCCGTCTGTGTTTCCGTTTGCAGTAGCTTTACCACTTGCAGAAAGAGGGAATTTACCAACTTTGATTTCGTATCCTTTTTCTTTAGCCTGCTTTTCAGTAAGACCTACAGACGCTACTTCAGGGTGGCAGTATGTACATCCTGGAATATTGCCGTAGTCGATTTTCTCAACATGCATTCCTTTGATTTTTTCCACACAAGTAATTCCTTCTGCAGATGCTACGTGAGCCAATGCCTGAGTTGGGATAATATCTCCGATCGCATAGTAACCAGGTACTGAAGTTTCATACCACTCGTTTACCAATACTCTTCCTTTATCTGTCTGGATTCCTACTTCTTCTAGCCCAATGTTCTCGATATTAGCAGCAATACCTACAGCAGATAATAAGATATCAGCTTCAAGAGTGATGTTTCCGTTAGCTGTTTTCACAGTAGCTTTTACTCCTTCACCAGATGTATCAACACTTTCCACTGAAGCGTTTGTCATGATTTCGATTCCTGTCTTCTTCAGAGATTTCTCCAAGTGTTTTGAGATTTCTTCATCTTCTACCGGTACGATGTTTGGCATGAATTCAACAATGGTTACTTTAGTTCCCATTGTGTTATAGAAATCAGCAAATTCTACCCCGATAGCTCCGGAACCTACAACGATCATAGATTTCGGCTGCTCAGGAAGAGATAATGCCTGTCTGTATCCGATTACTTTTTTACCATCCTGCGGTAAGTTTGGTAATTCTCTTGAACGAGCTCCTGTAGCGATAATAATGTGAGTACCTGTATATTCAGTTACTTTTCCTTCTTTATCTGTAACAGAAACTTTTTTACCTTTCTGTACTTTTGCAGTACCAAGAATTACGTCAATCTTATTCTTTTTCATCAAGAATTCGATTCCTTTGCTCATTTTGCTGGCAACACCACGGCTTCTCTGAATCACATTCGGGAATTCAAAGCTTGCCTCCACTTTATTCAAACCATAATCTTCAGCATGGTTGATATAATGAAAAACCTGAGCAGATTTCAATAAAGCTTTAGTTGGAATACATCCCCAGTTAAGGCAGATTCCTCCTAAATTTTCTTTCTCGATAATTGCGGTTTTGAAACCTAATTGCGCTGCTCTGATCGCAGTAACATATCCACCAGGACCACTTCCAATGACAATAATATCGTAATTCATTACTTTAAAAATTTTTATGCGAATTTAAGGAAAAATATTGGATGTTTTATGTTTCTTCAAACTGATCTTAAAATGCACCAATAAAGCTGTTTTCATTCAATTTTCAACAAAGAAAGAGAATACACAATGCATTCTCTTTCAATAAACTTTCCTTACGTTGAAAACTTTTCAAAACTTTACGGATAAAAAACTGGTTTTACCATTTTAAAAACTGCAAAAATACTGTATTATCTTGCCTGTCTAAGCAATCGTTTTTCAGCTGCATATCTTTCATTCAAAGCTTTCATCTGATCTCTCTTCATCTTTTTGGTCGCAAGCGGGTGATTAAGGATCAGTTTTTTTTCAGTATTGTATTTTTTGGTAAGTTCTTGCATTTTAATATTGACCAACTCACTTTTTGAAGGATGCGGAGGTACCGGCGGATGTTTCTGGGCAGCAACATTCATGGATAAACCTAATAACAATACTGTTGAAATTAATAACTTTTTCATAATGTTCATATTTTTGAATGTTTTCAATTAAACCAATATCATTTAATGAAATTCATTCCGGTTCATGATAAATCTTACATATATCATACCAAGATTTTTTAAAGAAAGCATAGTATGTATCTCAAGGAGATAATTCCGCTTAAAATAGTGTACATTGAGAAATGCCGAACATTTATTGATATTAAAATCTTAATGGTTTATTTAAAAAACATTTAAAATATTCATTATCAAATAATTTTCATATGTTTTTTTTATATTTTTGTGTTAATTAAATTATGCAATATGAGAAAATACATTTCGATCCTTTTATTGGCTGCTATTCCCTTAACTGCACAAGTAGGCATTAATACAACAACACCTAACAGTACGCTTGCTGTAAACGGTTCTTTAAGGGCTGGCTATACTCAGATTACTGCTACAACGTATAATATTCTGGCTACTGATCATTATATTACCTATAACGGAACTGCAGATGCCACCTTTACCCTTCCTGTGATCGGAACCGGGACAACCAGTTTTACAGGAAGAATTTATAAGATTAAGAACATTTCTCCCAATGCTATTACATTACAGGCTTCCAGTGGAAATACTTTAAGAATAGACAATACTCCTGTTGCTTCTTTTGTAATCCCTACTGGAGCATATGCCGAAGTAGTAAACAACAGTAATACTTCCGGAGGAACATGGGATTTATCTTTTACAGTTCTTCCAAAACCAAGCAATGTAGAAATTTATGGTACACAGCTTTTCATTCCTCCTCATGCCCTTGGAACAGCAGCCCTTGCTGACTGGACCAATCATGCTAATGCAGGCTATGATTCAGGTGCTGCAACAGACAGGTGGTGGATTGTGAGCAAAACATCTGTGGACAGAGCCCAGACTGCTTCCTACTCCAATGCCAGCAGAATGACCCTCGTGTATGAATATCAGGGTACTCCTTTCAATGTTACCAATATGTATCCTATTCTTACCGCAGGAAACAACTCAAGTTTCCCGGATGTGTTTACAGCATCTTTTGTAAGTCTGGCCAATAACGGTACTGGCGGTAAAACCAGGCTTACCGTATCTGTTGCCCGTGTAGACTTTATCGGTACGAATGGTGTAACAACCAATAACAGTAACTGGGCAGGAACATTCTTACTGAACGTTTTACTGGCCAGAAAATACTAGACAATCTCAATAATAGATACAAAAAAGAGCAGAAATTTCTGCTCTTTTTTATGGTCATAAAACTTCAATATTTTGTTTTAAAGGAAGGTTCTTCGATGAATTACCGATCATAACTCTGTACGTTCCTTTTTCTACCACCCATTCCATTTTTTCATTTAAAAACTGTAATTGTTTTACAGGAACTTCTATAGTGACTGATTTTGATTCTCCAGGTTTTAGTTCTACTTTCTGAAATCCTTTCAGTTCAATAACTGGTCTTGAAACGGAAGCCAGCAGGTCTTTCACATACAGCTGAACGACTTCACTTCCGGCTTTTGAACCTGTATTTTTCACCTTGACTTCAGCAACAATGGTTTCATTTTCAAAATACTGAGTCTTGCTCAACTGAAGGTCAGAAATTTCAAAAGTAGTATAGCTTAATCCGAAACCAAAGGGATATAACGGTTCTCCGCTCAGGTCATGATAATCATTTCCTCTTCCTGTCGGGTGATGATTATAGGTTAAAGGTAACTGACCTTCCTGAACCGGAAAAGTGACAGGCAGTTTTCCGGATGGATTTTCAGCTCCGAAAAGTGTTTTTGCCACCGCATTTCCCCCTTCTTCTCCCGGATACCAAATATCCAGGATCGCTCCTACTTTATCTTTCCAGGATGTTGTTTTTATGGCAGACCCTCCTACTAAAACAACGGCAGTGGGTTTATTTAATTTTGAAATTTCGTGAATAAATGCTTCCTGATTTCCGGGCAGCCCCAGTGATGAGCGGTCCTGAAATTCGCCTTCATGAATTCCTGCCGTAATAAGAATATAGTCTGCTTTTTGGGCAAGGTCCAAAGCTTCTTTAAAATCTTTCGGATAATCATATAAACCATAGTTCCAGATCAATTCCAGATTGGCTTCGCCACGATTTTCATGGAATTCGATCTTAATGTCATATTTTTTCCCCTTTACGAAGTCTACCTCCGTTGTTTTTGTGGAATAGCTCAGCTTTTCCCATTGATCAATCACTAATTTTCCATCCAGGTATAATCTGAAGCCATCATTTCCACGCAGGCCGATCTGGTATTTTCCGGAATTGGGAGCTTCCAGCTTTCCGGTCCACCGGATACTATAATTGTCAGACTGCAATTTTTCCGGATCAGGAGAATATAAAGTCCATTTGAAACTGAGGTTTTCATCCTGCCTTCCAAAAGCCGGATTACCTTTTAAATCAGTATTGGCAAAATAGTATCCTGTTAATCCTTTTTTATTTTCAGAGGACAGATATTCATTTGGAATTGTGGTAAAATCTTTTACATTCCAGTCAATTCCTTTTGAATACATAATTTCAGTCTCTGTATTGTTCACATAGTTTTTAAGGCCATCCAGGATATTTATTTTTTTGTTTCCGGGCCCTGAGTAACCTCCTAATCTTGCATCCACAGCATCTGTTCCTACCAACAGAATCTTTTTAACATTCGCAGGAACAGGAAGCGTCCGGTTATTATTCTGAAGCAAAACAAAAGACTCTGCTGCTGCTTTTTCTGCCAAAGGTTTATGATTGAGTTTTTTTAATTCTTCAATTTCCTTAACAGAAACATAGGGATTTTCGAATAATCCAAGCTCAAATTTGGCTCTCAATACTCTTGATACAGCATCGTCTATTCTTTCTTTTGAAATCCTTCCATCCAGGAACGGAGGTATAAAGAGCTGATAATGTTTATATTCGGTTTGAAAAATCACGTCAAGTCCTGCATTGATAGCCTGTGCAGAAGCATCATCATAGTCTTTTGCTGTAAAATGCAGGACATTGGCGCCTCCTACTGCACTGGCATCACTGATGACAAAGCCTTTGAAATTCCAGTCTTTTTTCAATTTTTCCTTTAACAGCCAATGGTTTGCAGTTGAAGGTCTTCCATCAAGCAAATTATAGGAAGTCATCACAGAACGGCTTTTTCCTTTTGTAAAAGCATTGTTAAAAGGAATTAAATGGGTTTCCTCCAGATATCTTTTGCTCCAGTGAATCGGGTATGAATCTCTTCCTCCTTCTCCTACATTGGCCAAAAAGTGTTTGGGAGTGGTAATAATTCCCATCTTTTCAAAGGAAGTGACAAAACTTACGCCCATTACGGATGTCAAAAATGGATCTTCACCATAGGTTTCCTCTGTTCTTCCCCATCTGACGTCATTGGCAAGATTTACTACAGGTGTCAGAATCTGGCGGATTCCTCTCAGTTTTGATTCTTTTGCAATCGCTGTTGAAACCCTTGTCATTAATTCAGGATTGAAAGTAGCAGCCAGGCCGATTGCCTGCGGAAAAGCAGTAGCGCCATCCCGAACCAATCCGTGTAAAGCTTCATCAAAAGGAATCATGGGAATTCCCAATCGTGATTCTTCCACAAAATATTTCTGAATGGCATTGATCTTTTTCACCAGTATTTCTGCATCTTCACTGGCATTGTATTTCAGCAGTTGTCCTGCTGCTCCGCCTCCCTGATTTCCTGCGCTCACCTGAAGTCCAAAAATTCCATGTGAATATTGTCCTTTCGGGACGTTATCCAAATCTCCGGGAATCATAAAACACTGCCAGAATTTTTCTTCTGGGGTCATTCTCTTCAACAGATCCTGAATTCTGGTTTCAATGGGCTGCTTGGGATCTTTATACAAAGGTTTTTGAGCAAAAGTAATCACAACATTCAACAATAATGCGGCTCCGGCAAGTTTAAAACAAATACATCTCATTATTGAACGATTTGAATGACAGTTGAATATTTTAATTGAGTTCTTTCTTTCGGCAAGTTAATTTCAATTGAATTCCCTGATTTTTTCCATTGAATTTTGTTTGATAAGCCTAAAACTTTCAAAGATTTCGGTTTAAAATGATCAGGAATGGTAAACCTTAATGTTGATGGAGACTCATAATTTGTCTTTTCATCCAAGTGAAAAATATTCAATGTCTTTCCATCTTTGCTTTGTGTATAATAAAAATTTCCGTCGTGATAAGGTGCAATACTTCTTGTTGCAAAAACCGCAGACTGATTTTTATCCATCCAGCCTGAAATTTGCTGTAACCTTTCATATACAATGGGATCGTAATCTCCGTTAGGTCCTGGTGCAATATTCATAAGGTAATTTCCTCCTCTTGAAATGATTTTAACCAATGTTTCAATGATCTTCTGGGAGGTCTTATAGTTGTCATTGGGAACATAAGAAAAGGAATCTCCCATGGTGATGCAGCTTTCCCACGGAATGGAAAGAGCATGTTCCGGAATTGCCTGCTCAGGAGTAACATAGTTTTCCCATTTTCCCGGAACGGTGCGGTCTACAATGATGATTCCCGGCTGATTTTTTCTAGCCATCGTGCCTATTTTGTCCATATCGATGTCCTGCTCTACTTTGATAGTGCGCTGCCATTCTACTTTTGGATCTATGGTGTGAAAAGGACGTACCCAGCCTCCATCCAGCCAGAGAATATCAACTTTCCCGTAATTGGAAGTAATTTCGTTCAGCTGATTAAAGGTCAACTTTTTAAAGTTCTCCCATCTTTCCGGATATTTCTTTGGGTCATAATTGACATTTCTGTCTTTGGGCGGAAAATAAGACCACCAATAATCATCGGAATGCCAATCAGGTTTTGAAAAATAAGCACCAATTTTAAATCCTGCTTTTCTGAACGTATTGAAAATTTCTTTCGTCACATCAGATTTTGGATTTTTTGAAAAAGGGGTTTGGGGAGAAGTAATTTTATAATCCGACTGCCGGGTATCAAACATGGCAAAACCATCGTGATGTTTGGTGGTGAAAACCACATATTTCATTCCTGCCTTCTTCGCCGCGTCTGACCATTTCTGAGGATTGAATCGGGTTGGATTGAAGGTAGTCTGAAGATTTTCATAATTTTTTACATATTCGTAATATGACTTCCCGTGTTCGGGTTTTCTCTGTGTCCATGATTCATCTTCCGGGCATATGCTCCAGCTTTCAACAATTCCCCACTGGCTGTAGGTTCCCCAGTGCATAAACAATCCGAATTTCATATCCTGCCACTGTTCCAGATTTTGTACCACCAAAGGGTCTGTGGGCTTCTGATATCCATCTGATACATTATGAGCCTGTGAAAATGCAATTGAACTTATAAAAAGGGATGAAAGGAAAAAGGGTTTTATTTTGGATATAACCAGCATAAGGAATAGTTTTCCGCTAATTTAATTATCCTTAGGGAAACCTGCAAACATTAGGATTCCAGGAGATTAAGAATCGCTTCATCAAATGTAGAATATGAAAACTTAAATCCGTTTTTTATAAGTTTTTCCGGATAGACGTTTCTGCTTTTTAATAATAATTCCGTTTCTGTATTCAGAAATATGGAGGCTATTTCGAGCTGCCATACAGGAGCATTAAGTCCAAAAGGAATTCTTATTTTATTTCTCAGTTTTCTCATCATGCTTTGATTGGAAAGAGGGTTCGGAGCGGTTATATTTACTGTTCCCGAAAGATTCTCATTCTGAATAATACAGTTTACTGCTCTACAGAAATCATCAACATGAATCCAGCTTACCATCTGATTTCCCCCTCCCTGTTTTCCTCCTAAACCCAGTTTTGTAATCATTTTCAGTTTGGGAAAAGCACCGCCAGTATTTCCCAGAACAATAGAAGTTCGGAGAGCAACTTTTCGTATTTCTTCATTTTTAACTGCAAAAAATTCGTTCTCCCAGCTTTTGCAGATATTCATGGAAAAATCATCTCCTACAATTCCGTTTTCTTCTGTATTGAGGTGGTTTTCGGAATGAACGTAAATGGTTGCAGAACTTGCATTCAGCCATATTTTTGGTTTTTCAGAACATTGGTCTACCGCTTCCTGCAGTATTCTTGTACTATCAATTCTTGAAGAATAGATCTCCTGTTTATTTTTCTCATGATACCGGCAATCAACAGATTTCCCCGTAAGATTGATCAGAACATCGGCATTTTCAAGGCTGTCTTTCCATTCACCTACCGTTTGGGCATCCCAATAGATTTCGTTTTTACGTTGAGGATTGCGGGTAAAAATATAAACATGATGTCCTTTTTCTGTAAAGTATTTTTCTAAATTTTCGCCCAGGAATCCGGTTCCACCAGCTATGATTATTTTCATTGTTTGAGATTTAATGTTTTGGGTTCAAAGTTTAAAGTTTAAGGTTTATGGTTTGCCCACAGATTTCACTGATTGGCACAGATGATCCTGGATAGAGAAAGATGTTCTTTACTCTTGTACTTTTTAATGAATGTATTTTTTGGTTTTGACCTGAATTTCGGAGCCTTCGGCCAGCATTATGGAAAGAGGCAGCTGATGATTCAGGCATTCAAAATTATTTCCATAGATCTTTTGAAAATCTACTTCTAACTGATATTCTTTTACAGTATACCATTCCCATTTCGGATGACAGACTTCATATTCAGAAGTTGTGTTTTCTTTTTTGGTAAAGCCAAAATAATGTTCTGTGATGAATTCAAATTCTGAATTTTCTTCCATAGGTTTTGTTACATTTTCAGCCATAATCTGAATGGAATACCAGTTTTTATCCTTCCATGAATAGCGGATCAGCAGTTCTTCCTCTCCTTTTTCCATCTGATTTTTCATGGGCATGGTATGATAATTTTCTTTGTAAACAGCATTGGCGACCAGACTTAATGCAGGTTTGGGGACAATTTCTTTAATAAACACCACTCCTCTTTTCCAGATTCCGTTTTCTTTTTTCTTTACATAAAATCTTAGATTCACTTCTTCAAAATTCCGGTGAAAAGGGACCGGTATACCCAATAATTTGGTATTTAAAAACATGAATCCTACCAGACTTACATAGCATTTGCCTTTATAAAAATCGAGTTCTGTTCCTCCTGGAAGGTAGGGCAGCAAAACTTGAGGATTGATTTCGTAATTGATGATGGCCAGCTTTCGCCATTTTGCTTTTAAAAAGTTCATAACACTGTTTTTAAGGTTAAAAAATCGCAATCCCGTCACGGACAGAAGATTCTGCAATAGTTTTGATCATTTCATTTCTTCTGAGTAAAAATTTCCTTAGATATCCTTTAAGAAAAATTGAGTTAAATAATTTCCCTAAAATACCCAGCGGAGATTCAAATTCGAAAATATCTGTCATCAGGGTATTTCCATTTACGGATTTAAAAATATGTCGGTGGCGCATGGATTTGAAGGCTCCTTTCTGCATGACATCAATAAACTGAAACGGTTTTTCCATGCTGATAATTTTCGTGGTGAGATTTTGATAAACTCCCAGATGTTTTGCCCGCCAGGTTACGGTTTCGTTTTCTTCAATTAATCCAGAAGTACGTCCTGCAATGGCTTTTTCATGAGACTTTGAGGTTGACTGTTGATGAAGATCAATATTTCTTGCCAGATCAAAAACATAGTGAATATCTGCTTTGATGATTGTATTTAAATAGATGGTTGACATTTTTAAAACATTTTAGCTTGTTATATTTTAATTCCAAAAGTGGTCAGAATAATGATTGTTAGCGCTATTAATCTAAATAATATCCAGCAAATGGTAGGAAGATAATTCAGCCTTAGTATTCTGCACCTTCTGATATGTTCCAGAAACATGATCACTACTACAATTCCAAAATATATCATATAAAAAACAGGAGTAAAACTGGTCATCAGCGCAGGAATTAACAGTAAAGTTCCGATTAAAGAAACAGTCATCATATTTCCGAGATAATCCCAAATTTTATCTTTGAGATAAGCTTTTAAAAAGATAGTCTGTCAAAGGATCTGGCCAAAGCAAACGGCAAATTCTCTCACGAAATTCCTCTCTAAATTCAAGTTCAGTTTACCGGAAAATATACTTAGGATATATGCTGAAAAAATAACAACAAAACCGATGTATGCAATTCTGTATTTCAGATTAAAATCCGGAACACAGGATTGTTCTGTATAGTCTTTTGAGGAAGGAATGATCTGTTTCCTGTTATAAGAAACGAAAGAATACAGTTTTTGAAAAAACCAATACAGAGGTTCTGTCCGTGCAATTTTTGCCAACAATGGAAAAGAGTTTCCAATGATGAGGAGCAGACTGTCTAATCCGTAAACGACTTCATTTTTGTTGTGATCTACCAGAGCAATTTCATTTTTCGCACGGTTGAAATCTATCAGGAGTTTATTTCTCAATGTGATTTCTGTAAAGGCTTCTCTTCCATCTTCATCCAGCATTCCGCATTTAGTAAAACCTTTGGAGTAGAGATTGCACATAGGACATTCATTGTCGTAGATTAATGTGTGGTTTTTGAGCGTTTTCATAATTGTGATTTATAAGATTCATAAGTAGTGTAACAGTCATAAACATACGCCGCTGCCATCACAGGGCTATATAAAAGAACAGCCATTAAAACATATCCAAAAAAATCATTGATGTGTTTCTCTGTAAACAAGATGGTTACAATAATCCAGACCGGTACTATTACAATTCCATACGCGATATACAATGCTGACTTTTTTGTTTTGAAAAACAGTTTGATCAGGAAACTTACCAATTGAGGAATTCCTACTATAAAATAAAACAGAACAAATCCAGACAAACCACCAAATATAAAAACCTGAGGCCCAATTATTATAAAGAATAACTGAATGTAATAATCATATTTTGCAAATGTTTTCATGGCAGCAATGGTTTTAAAGTGATCCTTTTCTTCTGAAATAAATAATCAGGAATAAATGAATGATTAAATTTCTCATAATTATTATTAATTTTATATTTTCAGTAATTTTTGAAAATTAAATTAAAATAAAAAAGGATTTTCATCCAGATTTATTTTATTGTAGCTTATTCTTTTTTAAATAGTCTTTTAGCGTATACCAAGTAGAAAATCTACATGTAGTGTCATTAATGGTATCGGATTTTCCTTTATGACAGAAAATATATTCATCTCTTGTGGTACACTCTCCATCTTTAGGAATTTCTCTTATTATATTTTCCGTTTTTACCAAATACGCCCATGCTTCTTTATCCAAAATCTTCAAACTACCATTTTTCAGTCGGAGAAAGTAATTCTTTCCCTTATTAATGATGATTATTGAATCTTTACCCTGATGAAAACATCCTCTTGATTGAAATACCAATTTTGCTTCCGAGTCTTTTAGATTTTCAAAAACAGTTTTATTATTTTTTTTTAATAAATAATCAGGATTAATACTAACTCTGTATGTTTTAGATTCATCAACTTTTATTTCTTTTTTTATGGTTTCTCCAAAAAGATTTTCATAAACAAATGAATACTTTCCTTCTTTTAAACTGTCAAATTTTATATTGGAATTTAAGAAAAGAGCAGACCCTTCAGGTTCTAGAATTTTGAAAATCTTCTCATCCTTATAGATTTCAATTTTGTACAAATCGTGACGCCCATTATCATATTTATCAGAGTTTTCTATATGAATATCGAAATTTGCCATTACATTTTTCTGACAGCTCATCATCAGAGTTAAAAGACATAGTAACAAAAGATTTCTCATTTTTTGAAAATTTATTTCAACAGATTGGTAATCTTCCCTACCAGCCAGTGGTCATCACTTTTTATCGCCAGATCCATGATGTTATTGATTTTTCCGGTGACAGAACTGAAATCATTCATCAGCTTGATAAATTCCTGTGCTTCTTCTGAATCTTTATCCTCAATATTTTTTAACTCTTCAAGAAAGGAAATGACAGGCTCTATTTCTCTTTTTCTTCTTTCTTTGGTAATCTGTTTGAACAGATACCAGACATCTTTTTCTGCTACGAAATATTCTTTACGGTCGCCTTTTACAAATTCTTTTTTCACGATGCCCCAGTCTATCAGAGCACGTAGATTCATATTGGCATTTCCTCTTGAAATCTCCAGCTGTTCCATGACTTCATCTGTAGAAAGAGGTTTTCCGCTCGCCAGAAGCAATGCATGCACCTGTGCCATCGTACGATTGATTCCCCAATTGGTAGCAAAGGTTCCCCAGGTCTGAATGTATTTTTCTTTGGCTTCTGAAAGTTGCATGTTTTCTTCTTTTAAATTTCTGTAACAAATATAATTATATTTTTTGAATTTTCAATAATTTTTGAAAATTAATTTAAGATTATTTCTTTTAAAAAGATTTTTAATGATCCTTGTCAAGGTTTAAAACCTTGACAAGGATCAATAGATGTCTGTTTCGGTTTATAAAAATTAAGACTCAATAGTGGTTGTAATCCCTTGGTTCCAATATTTTGCTTCCGGCATATAATACAGATATACGTTACTCGATTTTCCTGTATACGTTCCGGCAAATTCTACTTTGAGATCAAGATTAATAGTCTTTGTTTCCTCAGCATTGAAATGTTCCCAGTATAAAACCAGATAGTTATCGAAAATCTCATAGTAAGAAACCTGTTTTCTATCAACCATATCTTTCAGTAAAGCATTTTGCAGCGTTAGTCCTGCCGGGATACCAATCTTTGCTATGGTCATCGGCAGCTCACCGTTTATTTTATTTTTTACAGTAATGGTCATTCTCCTGGTCTCCCCTGTTTTTGACATTCCGGATTTTAATTTGGTCTCCATGGTAAGTGGAATATCCTTGCTTTCCGGAGCTTGCAGCGTGTAATATTGATATTCCAGCTTATAAGGAAGTCCTTTTTGTGATGGATAATGAATAGTGATATCATTTTCCCCTGTTTTATATGCTGATGACAGACTTATATTAGGATAAGTATTCGCTTTGTTAATCTTAATAACCGGTTTTTCAGTTCCATACAATTTCTCATTTTTAGAGAAAAAATCAGATAATGCCTGGATTGCCAGTGTTGTGGCCTGTGTAGAGCCGAATCCGAAATAACCATTCAAACCAATAAGCTGATCAGCTGCTTCAGCGATTTTCAACTGATTGAGTTTCTCATCTTTCTGAAGCGCAATAATATATAATGAAAGTGTTTCTGCATCTGCAGACATTCCCCATGAACCAGTAAAAGTAACTTCAGATTTTACCTTCTTTGTTTTATATTGTTTGTCCAGAATGTCTATCATATCGTCATATTCTTTTTGTTTTCCCAGATATGCTGCTGCATTAGCAAGTAAAGCCAATTGATAAGAATCTTTTGTAGCCAAAGCTCTTTTCAGCATTACCTGAAAGGAATCTTCAATTTCATTTTTAAAGCCCAGTTTGGATAAAGCATATACAACATACATATTTCTCGACCAGGAAAATTCAGAAAAGTCCTTTTGGGATTCATAGGGTTTTCTTACTTCGAATAATCCGTTTGCATTCTTTTTTGACAAAATAAATGAGGAAAGGCCCTGGATGAGCTTAGCATCCGGGTTCACATACTTCTTTAACTCCGTAAATTCCAGTAATGCAAATGCTGAAAGGGCAACATCTGATTCTGCGGAGCTGAAATATCCGAAACCTCCGTCTTTATTTTTATAACTCAGCAGCTTCTGGAAGCCTTTTTTCAGGTTTTTTATCACCAGATTTTCAGTTGCGGTGTCTATTTTTTTATTTGATTTTAAATAATCAAGAATAAAAATGTTAGGATATACTGTTGAGGAAAGCTGTTCAAAACATCCATGAGGTTCCTTTTTAAGTTGCTCTATGTCTCCAAACATCTTCAAAGCCGTACTTTCAAATACATAATAGGATGAATACAGACTTCCATTGATATACTCCGGTATATTGATTTTGAGATCTTCTGTTTTATTATTAATGATGGAAAACTGATGGAGAAATCCTTTTTCTTCTACTTTAAACGGAAGAATCATTGTCTCTCTGAAATCTCCTGATCTCACTGAAAACTGAATATCAGAATTCACAATCTCATCAACCTGTATTTTCACAAATAATCTTCCTGATTCTAATGGTTTCAGAGTGATAAGACTATCAGAACTGATGAGTTTCACATGGTTCGGTACAATAACGTCCATGGTCATTTTACGCGTTTCAGAAGAATTATTTTTAATTACCACAGGAATTGTCATCTGATCTGTTCTCGTCAGGTACTGAGGAATTTTAGTATCTATCGAAATCAGACTCTGGGCAGCATATGTTGTTTCATCTCTTCCCAAAAGTCCTGATGCGGCAATTCCTTCTGTCATAATTCTGAAAGTGGAATTCGCATCTGAATTATAAAACTCCACTTTTGCTTTTCCGCTTTTATCGGTTTCTACTACCGGATTCCAGTAAAGCGCTTCTCTGTAATCAAAACGGTAAGAGGTATTGGTGGATTTATACTCAGGATAAACGAATTCTCTTGCCCCCTCATATGCTATTAGTTTTCCATAAGGCACGGCTTCTATGGCAAGGTAAGATTTCGGTGTAATATCAAAACTTATTTCTGATTTTCTATTTTTGGATGAGTTGACGATCACTACTCCATTCACAGCTCTGCTTCCGTAAATAGCGGTAGCCGCAGCATCTTTTAAAACGGTAATACTGTTGATATCATTTGGATTAATCGTCGTATTAAAGTTTTCGACAGGAATACCATCCACAATGAATAGCGGGTTCTTATTGGTAATAGAGGCCGTTCCTCTGATATTGATCTGTTCACCTGTCCCCGACTGTCCGGTACCTGTTATAACTAATCCTGCTACTTTTCCACTCAACAGAGAAGTTACGCTGGCATTCTGCATTTCCATAGAAGAAGATACTGTGGTAGAAGCAACCGTTAATTGATCTTTCTTTACACCGTACCCCACAACAATTACTTCTTCAATACTCTTATTTCTACTGATGGTATCGGTTTTTGCTCTGCCGGGATTATTCAGCTGACTGGTATTGTTTCTGTTTTCTTTTTTTACTTCTTCTTTTCTTTCAGCTTCCTTTACAATTTCTTCTACGTCTATATGGGTAAGTTTCTGTTTTGCTAAAGGATTAATATCCAGATTATAAGACAGAATTTTGATTTTCAGCTGATGTTTAGGCTGAAAAGACTTTGCAATAATTTTATAAGAATTATTTGCATTTAAATCCGAAAAATAAAACTTCCCGTTTTCAGCAACAGTCTGTTTGAGGATCTTTTTATTATAGGTGTCCAAAAGAAAAACATCTGCTTTCACCGGTTTTTTGTTTTCATCTTCTACCACGCCATAGATTGTGTTTTTCTTTTCAGGAAGGTATTTGTATTTATTACTCTTCACAATTTCCGGAATAGGCTCAAAATATCGGTAACCGTTTGTCAGCATCACAAGATCTAAGCTTTTATCTGCTTTTTCTTCTTTTTTATCGAAATAAAACTGAGGTTTTTCAATTTTCCCTTTGAGCTCAGAGTCCATCAAAAGCCAGGAAATAATATGATTCTGTTTATCATCAGCATATGTCCATAGCTTATCATCTACAACACTTATTCCAAGATTAGCGGGAACAGGTTTATTATTTTCATCGGTAGTTTCAATATTCAGCATCACTTTTTCCCTCGGCAGATAATGTTGCTTTACAGGGGTAACTTTTATATTCAGCTGGTTTACTTTATTAGCGAAAACAATCCTTTCTGCAATCGGCATACTGTTTTCCAGAACAGTGAACCTGCAGATTCCTGTAGGGAAATCCTTTTCTGCAATTTTTAAAGAATTCATTCCTTTTTTCAGCGAAATGATTTTGCTGTAAACGTCTTTTCCGCGGAAACTTCCCAACAGGGTAATTGTTTTTTCCCGGGTAGAAACGATGGTAACATTCAGGTTTTTATTTTCATTCCGAATATTCAAAACCAGTCCTTCATTTTTTGCTACCGGGAGATTAAAAGTCTGGGTAATATTTTCCGGTTTCAGCACTTTTGCATAATAAGTTTCTCCTATTTTAGGCGTAAACCGGAAGTTTCCCATTCCGAAATTATAGGCTGAAATTTCCTTTATTTTTTCGTGATTCTGATTGTAAACTGCCAAAACAGCATCTACAGGTTTTTCAAACTCATCCAGAATTTTAAAAGCGATATTCTGTTCTATTCCATTGACAAAAGTTCCGCCTTCAGGTAAGAATTTCACATCCAGATTATTCAGGACAACAGGAATATTTCTGGAGATGGATTCGGTAAATCCGTCAAAATTCACCTTGATATTCAAAAGAGCGTCAGAGGATTTCAAAACTTCAGGAAGCTTAAAGGTTAACAGTTTTCTACCTTCTTTATCGGTAATAAGTTTTCCTTCTGAAACCGTTTCTCCGTTGTGCATTACGGTGTAATCTGCTTCATAAAAAGGAATCGGAAGATTACTAAGACTTCTCATTGAAAAATAAGCACTTACCTCATCTCCAGGGCCATAACCTTTTTTAGGAAAATCCAGTTTCATTAAAATTCTTGGAGATACAATTTTCTGGAGGGTAATTTCTTTTTCGAAGGTATTTTTCCCTTCTTCGTTCTGCATCCAGTTGGTAAAAGCTCTGATTTTATAGATGCCACCCTTCATGTCTTCAGCAAAATAGAAATCTCCCCGGGCGTATCCATTGGTAATTTCATATTTCAATTTTTTCACAACACTTCCTGCAGGGTCTGTTATTTCGAAATTTACTACTCTGCTTTCTTCGACCGGTAAATTATTGTTTCCTTTTACAACATATATTTTAAAATACATTTGCTCCCCAGGTTTATAAAAAACATGATTGGTCTGGATGTAGGTCTTTTCTTTTTCAAAATCCTGAAATGGTTGCTGGCCTTTCACAGAAAAGGCTGAAAACAATAAGCACAGCAGGATGATATAGTTGGATATAAACTTGAGATTCATGAGTTAAAATTTAAGTGAAACAATACAGCCAAATGTTTTAAAGGAAGGAAGATTAAAAAAATCCAATCCTCTTCCATTGCTCATATCGTAGAAATTCTGGTTGGGATCTACCCCATTATTAGCCTGCCAGAGCATGATATTGTTTACATAAAAAGTCAGTTTAAGATTCTGTTTCCTGTTGTTAATAGGGAAATCTGAGGAAAGTGAAAGGTTATTTATTCTTATATAATCTGCCTTTTGAACATAATTTTCAGCCACGCCTAAATAACCGTACCTCGACCATCTGTTTTCCATAACATTTTGGTTGGGATCATAGAAGTCCACAGGAATCTGGTTGACAGTTCCATTGGCCTGTACACCTTCAAAAATATAATTTTTGATATTCCTTTCTTCTCCTGAGCCGTAAGAACGACCGTAGTAATCGAGAACCGCCTGTGTCCCGTTCCAAAGGTGGCCTCCTTTTTTCCATTCCCAATTGATATCTAAAGACCAGTTTTTATAGGCAAAACTGTGATTGAATTTCATCACAAAATCCGGTGTAGGATCTGCAATAATTTTCATTCCGTCTGCTTTTTTAGGAAACCCAAACTCATCAATGATCAGTTGTCCGGCTGCATTTCTTTCAAAGTAACTGCCCATGACAGCACCCAAAACCTGACCTTCTGCCAATGTTTTGTAAATGTCTTTAAATCCCGAAACGGCAAGGTTCTGATATCCGGGAGCCATGCGGTCTACAATATCTTTATATTTGAAAAAGGAAACTTTATGGGTGGTATACATATCGTATCCCAGACGTAATCGTTCGTAAGCAAAATTGAATTCATATCCGCTGTAGGTATGATCTGCTACATTCTTTAACCTCAGCTGATTGTTTTCAAAGATAGGAAATATATCGTCAGTATTCTTTTTATTAAAATATTCTCCATCTACACTTATTTTATACCCAAGATTCAGCCTGGCTCCAATCTTCCATTCCCGAGTATCAATATTTGATAAACCCCGGAAACTTTCTACTTCCTGTACCGGAAAGTATTGATTATAATTTTCCGCCTTCAGCAAAGTACTAGAATACGAAGCATAGGATCTTGTAATTTCCGGTTCGGAACTTAATTGTGTGTAGCTTCCCAACAATTTAAAATTGTAATTATACCAATTGAAGATCTCATTGAACTTCAGATAAAAGTTAGCTTTTGGAAGCCAATAATTATTTTTAAGTGAAGTATTGGATATGTAAAATGAATTCCCGAGATTAAAACCTGCTTCGAAATCATAATCGCGGATATTCATATTATAATTAAAAATATGATCCTGTGAAGTTCTCTGATAAAGATATCTTTGATGGGTAAGGCTGTTATAAATGTCAGATTTTTTATCATTTAAAATAAAATTCAGGCTGAAAGTATTTCTAAAGTCATAGTTTCCCAATGAATAAGAGCCCTGTAAATTGGAATGATAAGAGCTGTTGTTTTGAATCCTTTCATTCGATACACCGCTGATGAAACCATAAGTAGAAGGTTTATATTGGTCCTGATTCCAGGTAGTAATACTTTCATAGGACTGAGTAATATTCAGTTTAAACTTATCCCAGTCTTTCGCTACGTTGAGACTCAACTGTCTGTCCCGATTCTTGTAGCGGTATTTGTTATCCTGCTCAAAAAGGAAAGAAGGATTGTCTGCATATTTGCTGTAGCTTCTCTGCGAACCGTTATTCAGGAGAGTATTTTGTTCATTTGAAAAAGAAACCGGCGTTAACAATGAGTTTTGGTAAGCTCTGTTGAACAGCCCTATTCTATTGGTATTCGTAGCTTTATTTTCTTCATAATTAAAAGCAAGATTAATGTAATATCTACCCAAATCTGCATTCAGCTTTGCTTTAAGGGTATTGGTAATATCAAACTGATCCATAAAGTACATCTGGTTCTTTTGCTGCCCCAGATTCAGTGCAAGACGGAGTTTTTCATTGTTACCCTGTTGTATAAAAGCATTTAGATTCAACTGGTTATTATAACCTACTGTGGTTTTAAAAAGGTTATTATCATATCTTTTTGCACCCTGAAGTCCATCAACCCATGGAATCAGTTTTCCATTCTGATCATACTCATAAGGTAATCCGTTAAATCCAAGGGTAGATAGCTCTGGTCCAAAACTGAACATTTCATTCGTTTCAGGGCCTTTCCAAACAAGATTTCCATTTTCAGATCTTCCCTGGACATACTTATTTTGAGTCCCCGGAACAGCATTCCTGCTTTTAATATCAAAAGACGTGGTAAAGCTTCCGTTAAAAAGCAAAGTTGTCTTATTGATCCTTTTTAAAACATAAACACTATCATTCTTCTGCTTTAATTTTCTTATTTTATCAAAATAAGAATGTGATCTTTTACTGAGTTGAGTTTTAGTTTTTTCAATACTGAAATCGTCTTTAATCTCCTTTGAAACAAGACTGTCATAGGCTTTACTGTAAACATTTTCTACACTTTTACTTCCTGTCTGATTTTCCAGAATCGTTTTTAATTCCCTGAGTTCATAAGAAGAAATAACATGGGTATTTTTCCCCTGGTTCCACACTAGGGTATCATAAGGTTTAGCTGCAATAATGGCAAATCCTTTTTCATCAGTCAGCTCATAAATACCACTGTTTTTATTATAAACCTTTAAAAAGTTCTGTTCTTTATCCTTAGATGTTAAAAATTTTCCGGAATAGTACAATTGTGAATTTTGTGCCTGTAATAAGGTAATCGTAAATGGCAATAACAGCAAATAATTCTTTTTCATCAATTATTAGTATGCTTAAAAATATAAAAAAAGAAATTTCCGGGGAAATTTCTTTTTTTAAGATAATTAATTTTTTATGACCTTAAATGTCTCCCACAGATCATTAGTATGAATACGTACAAGATAAATCCCTTGAGGATAAGAAGTTAAATCAATTGTATTTTTACCTTCCGGCAGTTTTTCTTTTCTCATAATAATCTTTCCGGCAAGATCATAGATAAACAGTTCTTCAATTGGTTTTCTTGTTTTTATCTGCATTTGACCTTTTGTAGGATTTGGAAATAGTACGGTTTTAATATCAATCTGACTATCAATTTCTTTTTCCATTTTTTTGTTGATGTTATCATTTGAAATTCCTGCGCTGCATTCTGGTAAAACAGCTCTCTGAAGGATTAATCTTAATAATAAATCATTCAGTTTTTCAACTTCGTAAGAATCTATGGTAGGTTTGATATGGCTGTTTCCTATTCCACTGTCATCTGTAAGGAAAGTATAAGTTCCATTGGTGAGTAAAGCAAATGTACGCATCAGATATTCCGTTTGTTTATCAGTATCACTGGCAGCCAGCGGAATAATGGTAATTCCTTTCTTTGCTGCAGCTTTTATTGTATTATATAAATTCTCTATATTCTGTTCTGAATGGTGTGGTGGTGCATCCAGAATCAAAAACATTATTTTAGTAGAATTTTCATCACTCCACTTCAGCTCATCAACAGAAACTTTTAGTGCTTCTACAACAGCTTCCGGCGTATCGCCGCCACCACCGGCCTTCTGTCTTTTAATAAATCCAACAAGATCTTCTGCTTTATTTGAAAAATCGAATTTTCGGGTCACATATTCATCTCCATGATCTCTGTAAAAAACGGATCCATACCTTACTGTTATATTTTTAAGCTGTCCTTCGATCTTTTTTAAAACATCCAAAAGTTCAGACTGAAGATAAGAAATCTCATCCCCCATAGAACCGGTAGCATCCACTACAAAGGCAAGATCCAATACACGCTTCTGCAGACAGTGTTTATCCAGAATAATCAGATTTTGTCCATTTTTAAAGGTTCTGAGATTGCTGCTGATGATCTGCCCTGAACCATCAGATAAATAATATTTCCCTGGGGCTGATTTCCTATCAGTCATCGGTGATATCCACAATTCCACATTGCCCAGATTATCTGAAACAGCTTCCCAAATTGTATTTTTCTGGTCATCCAATAGTTTTATTTTCTCCCCTATTACCGGTTTTCGGTCTTTATTGACCAACTGAACTGAAACCCTTTTATCAGGGAAGAACTTCCATGTATTTTTATACTGATCCAGAATAGGAACTGCAATATCTTTCCAATAATCCCACTTAGAAAAATCGTTAACTTCTCCTGCTGTGAGCTGGCCTGCTTTTGGAAGTACTTTTTCAGGTTCTTCAGGTTCTTTTACTATTTCTTCTTTACTTTCTGAAGAAACTTTTTTAAGTTTTTCTATTTCTTCTGTAGATAATCCTTTTGTGGAAATTACAACAACTCCGTTGTTAGCTTTGCTTCCATACAGGGCAGTAGCTTCAAGCCCTTTCAGTACTTTCAATTCTTTTATTTTTTTAGGATCCAGAGTATTTAAAAATCCAGATTCTCTGCCTAACACAACTCCATCAACAATATATAAAGGAGCCGGCGACCGACCATCTATACTTTTTGTTCCCCGTATTAATATAGCATCATTCTTTTTAATTCCGGTTGACACTTCTACCCCGGCAACTCTTCCAGCTAGTGAAGAAACGGCAGCCGGAGCATGCACAGGAATTTTATCTGTAGAAGCAATCATAACTGTTGAAGATGCTGTAACGGACTCATAACTCTTTTTAATCCCATACGCAGTGACAACAACTTCGTCAATTTCTTTTGTTTTTAAGGTGTCATTGTATACCTGAGGCAGAGATGCTGTTACTCTGTCAGAAGCTTCCACTGACGGTATATTACAGGTAGGATGAGATTGATACGGATCTATTCCTGCAACTGATGAAGATTTAAGTTCTGTGGGAAGAGGTACCGTTACAGGCAATTCTTCTTTTCTGATATTCTCCTTGATAGTCCTGTCTATCTTTGCAATATCCGTTTTGTTAATCGGGCCATTTGAACTTGTATTCTCTGCAATTACAGGTTGTAAAGGTTCTGCAGTCTCTTTTTTATTCATAAAGTAGAAAGCCCCTAAACCAATCATCAAACTTGCGGCAATACCATACGGCAGCCAAAGTGGAATTGTTTTCTTTTTATCTTCTTTTTTATCTAATTTCTCTTCAATTTTATCCCATACTTTCTCAAAACCAGGAAAAACAGCTGGCTCTTCTGAAAGCCTGGAAGCTTCATTGAATTGTTGATCTATATGATTATTTTCCATTGTTGTAAAAGTTTAAATGTTTTGATTTACGAGAAGTTCCTGCAGCTTTTTCCTTGCAAAATTGAGCTGGGATTTTGATGTTCCCTCACTGATGGAAAGCATCGCCGCTATTTCCTTATGAGGATATCCTTCAATAGCAAAAAGATTAAAGATGGCTCTGCAGCCTTCAGGAAGAAAATTCAGTAAGCTCAGAATATCTTTTTCCAGAGAAAGGTTTTCTGTAGTTCCTTCAGGATGAGCAGGAAAATTTTCTTTCTGGGAAATAAACAGTCCTTTATCTGATCTCAACTTCTGCAGGCATTCGTTTACCGCTATCTTTCTTGCCCATGCTTCAAAAGTTTCGGTATTTTGAAGCTGAGTAATTTTCGTAAAGATTTTATAGAATGTATCAGCCAATACTTCTTCTATATCTTCGTCGTTTTTCAGATAGCGTCTGCAGACTGCGTAGAGTCTGCCCGCCATTTTCTCGTAAACCTTCCGCTGGGCATTGCGGTTGTTACGCTGGCATTCCAATAATAATTCTTGTTCCATAGTCAGGAGTTATACTATGATAGATGCGGAAACTTTTGAAAGGGTTGGAAACATGATCAACTTTTTTAAGAAAATAATTAAAAAATAAAATATAAAGCAACTTCTTACTTCTTTTGAGTCTTTTTTTAATTTCAAATTTAACTTTTCCCCTTGTAACAAATCTCTATTATCAACGACTATTAATACAAATAATCTTTTTATAGTAATGAAAAATGCCAAAATTGCATCATTACTTTTTGTTTTGTCTGCAGGAAGTATGATGTTTGCCCAAGATGACTTAATCAACAAGTTAAAAAACAATCAATCACAAAATGCTAATTTTCAGTTCACAACGTTAAAGGACGTAGGTGCGACTTCTGTAAAGAACCAGGGTTCATCAGGAACTTGCTGGAGCTACTCCGGAAACTCTTTCCTTGAATCTGAAATGCAGAGAATGGGCAAAAAACCTGTAGATCTTGCTGAAATCTTTACCGCAAGAAATTCTTACCACGATAAAGCAAAATTATATGTTTTGAATAATGGCGCTATCAGCTGGGGTGACGGAGGAGAACTTCATGACGTAATCAATATGTACAAAAAGTACGGTGCAGTTCCTCAGGATGTTTACACAGGATTAAAAGCAGGACAGACTACCAATAACTTCAAGGAAATGCAGGGAAAACTGAAACCTGTTCTTGACAGCCTTGTTCAGGCTTCTTCAAAAGGAAAACTGACCGATAACTGGATGGATTCTGTAGATGCTATTCTTGATGAATATTTAGGAAAAGTACCTGCCAACTTCACTTATGAAGGGAAAAACTATACTCCGAAAACATTTGCTAAAGAAGTAGTAGGAATCAACCCTGAAGATTATGTAGAATTATCTTCCTATAAAGATTATCCATATTTTCAGAAATTTGTAGTTCCGATTCCTGATAACTGGAGCCACGATTCTGACTGGAATGTTCCGATGAAAGATCTTACTGCAATTATTGATAACGCTGTAAATAAAGGATATTCTGTAGGTTGGGCAACGGATGTTTCTGAACCTTATTTCTCTTACAAAAACGGGGTAGCTTATGTTCCGGACATGGATCTTGACCAGATTACCGCTGAGAACAAGCAGACTTTATTTACAGAGCCTAAAAAGGATAAAAGCATCACTGAAGACATGCGTCAGAAAGCACTTAATAATCTTTCTACAACGGATGACCACGGCATGCATATCGTAGGTTTGGCAAAAGACCAGACTGGTAAAGAATATTATATGGTGAAAAATTCATGGGGTGTAACCAATGATTTTGCCGGATATATTTATGTAACAAGACCTTATGTTGAATACAAATCAACAGCAATCCTTGTTCACAAGAATGCCATCCCGAAAAGTATCTTAAAACAATTGAAACCGACCAAGAATATTGGTTTATAAGGAAATCATTTCTGCCAATTTACAGGCAGTTTTAGATATTTAAATCTGTTAAGACCCGCTCATGAAAATTCTGTGAGCGGGTTTATTTTATCTTGTCGTATTTAAATAATGTATTTCACATTATTATCCGTAAAGTGTTGTTGCGTTTTCAAAAAATATTATATTTGTGTAAATCAACAAATTATTACCTATGAAAAATCTAAGAAAATTATTAAAACCAGATCTAAAAAAAATCAATGGTGGAAATGCTCCTGATTGTCCGGAAGGGACTACAGCCTGCTACATTCCTGGCAGCAATGGAATCCCTCCTCGCTGGAAATGTGTCCTGGATTCAGTTGGGTGTCCATAAATTTACAAAACCGGCTTTCAGGAAATCCTGAAAGCCGGTTCTTTAATAAATAGGTGAAAATTAAATATAAAATAAAGTGAATTATGCTGATCTAAACCTGTCAGGATAGTCAATTCTACTTCGCAAGCCCCAAAATTATGCTGTTAACCGACAGCAAAGCGAATTCACCATTCCTTGTTGATATTAAAATAAGACGCTCATACTTTCTGCTGAAAAATCCAGAAGAGCTTCTGTATTGCCGTCTTTGATCTTCTGTACCCACTGGTAATCCTGAAGAATAGCTCTACCTACCGCAACAAGGTCAAATTCTTCATTGTCAAGTCTTCTGATCAATTCTGTAAGGTCTCTTTTTTCTGTTCCCTGCCCTGCAAAAGCATTAAGGAAATCACCATTTAAACCTACAGAACCTACTGTAATGGTTGGCTGTCCGGTAATTTTCTTTGCCCATCCTGCAAAGTTTAAGTCAGAACCTTCAAATTCAGGCTCCCAGAAACGACGCTGTGAGCAGTGGAAAATATCCACACCAGCTTCTTTTAATGGTAATAACCAGTCTTCCATTTCGTTTGGAGTGAATGCCAGTCTGGTTTTATAATCCTGCTGCTTCCATTGGGAAAGGCGGATAATAATGGTAAAGTCCTCTCCTACTGCTGCTCTGATTGCTTTTACTACTTCTACAGCAAATCTGCTTCTTTCTTTCAATGTTTTACCGCCATATTCATCGGTTCTGGTATTGGTTACTTCCCAGAAAAACTGGTCGATGAGGTATCCGTGAGCGCCATGAATTTCAATACAGTCAAAACCAAGATCTTTCGCTGACTTTGCAGACGCAGCAAACTGTGCAATGGTATCCTGGATATCTTCAATGGTCATCGTAGAAGCTTTTTCCATTGGAACCAACGGATAGTCTTCTGTCATTCTTGTATCTCCAACGTGCCAGATCTGAGGACCCATTTTACCTCCATTCTGATGTACAGTATCAATGACGTTTTTCCAGCCATTCAAAGCTTCTGTTCCATAGAAATCCGGGATATTCTGCATATTTTTTGATCCAGGTCTGTTGATAACAGTTCCTTCGGATAGAATCAATCCTACTTCTGAAGCAGCTCTTCTTCCATAATAATCTGCAATATTCTGAGTGGGAACTCCATTGTCAGACTGTGCTCTGGTCATTGGAGCCATTACAATCCTATTTTTAAGCTGTAAATTCTTATATTGAAACGGTTTAAATAATGATGATGTGCTCATATTTAAATTTATATTTTATAATTGTTACACAAAGTAACTAATAATAGTTCACTTTTGTATCTTTTATTAAAAAAATAGTGGTAACTTCGCAGTAACTTACATTAGTAACATCAAAGTAACATATGAAACTGCAGTTTCATATGATATTAAAATAATAAAGATCTTTCTATGAAAAAGAATGAATTAATGCAATACAGCTGCCCTCTGGGTAAGGCCATGGCCGCTTTGGGAAGCAAATGGAAGCCTATTATTGTTCTGGTGATTAAAGACAGAAAATTACGTTTTGGAGAACTGGCAGTACGCATTAATGTCATTTCCAGGAAGGTATTAACTGATCAGCTTAGAGAAATGGAAACCGATGGATTGGTTATTCGTGAAGAGTTTAAAGAACTTCCTCCAAGAGTGGAATATTCTCTTACAGAAAAGGGATTGGCTCTACTGCCGATTTTATATTTGCTGGAAGAGTGGGAAGCAAAATATCAGGTGAAAGGACAGCATGAAGATAAAGATTGTGCTTTTCTGAATGAAGATGTAAAAAATAAAAAGGCTGTCAATGTTTGATAGCCTTTTATCTTGGATAACACTTTCAAAAAGGTAAGTATATCACCAAAGTGTAAGTATATAGTTTCTAAAGTGTTTCTGATGCAAATTTGCAGAAAAATGTTCATTATGAATTACAAAGAAATTGCAAAAGAAACCATTGGAAATCTCTACAGAGCCCACAACAGCATTAGAAAATCCGGAATTGATGAAAAACTAATTGCCTTGGTGGAGCTGCGTGTTTCTCAAATCAATGGATGTGCCTATTGCTGTAGTTATCACGCTAAAGAACTTTTTGATTTTGGCGTTGAGCAGGATCTCATCAACAGACTTCCGGGCTGGAAGCATACCAATGTCTACAATGATCAACAAAAGCTTGTTTTGGAATGGACAGAAGCTGTCATTTACAGCAAAGATAATTTGGAAAGCACCAAAGCAAAGCTGATAGACCAATTTTCAGAACGAGAGATTGTAGAGCTTACCGCAAGTATTACCTTGATGAATACTTTGAATAAGTTGAGGATTGCTTTGGCGGAAGAGGATTAGCAAACAAAAACCGCTCCCAAAAAGGAAGCGGTTTCATATTTATCTAAAATCCCAATTAAAATATAGCTGGATATTTCTGAGGATTTGTTTCATTAAACATAGCGTAGATTTTTTCTACCATATCGTCTGCAGACGGCTTACTAAAGTAGTCACCATCACTTGCATATGCTGGTCTGTGATCATTGGCGGAGATCGTCAACGGATCTGAATCCAGGTATCTGAAAGCTTTCTGCTTTTCAAGGATCTGCTGTAAGATGAATCCTGTAGTTCCCCCTTCCACATCTTCGTCAATCACTACTAATCTGTTGGTTTTCTTAACACTTTCAGCAATTTCGTGGGATAAATCGAAAGGAATCAATGACTGGATATCAATTACCTCTGCGGAAATTCCTAATTTTTCCAATTCGTTAGCTGCTTCCGTTACAATTCTCCAGGTAGATCCGTAAGTGACCAAAGTAACATCTTTTCCTTCTTTTGTCACTTCAATTTTCCCTACAGGAACAGTGAATTCGCCTAAGTTATCCGGTTGTTTTTCTTTTAATCTGTATCCGTTCAGACATTCTACGATGATCGCAGGTTCGTCAGCCTGAAGCATTGTGTTGTAGAATCCTGCTGCTTTCGTAAGGTTTCTAGGAACCAATACCAAAATACCTTTTGAAAGGTTCAGAATACCAGCCATTGGAGAACCTGAGTGCCAGATTCCTTCTAATCTGTGACCTCTTGTTCTGATAATCAACGGAGCTTTCTGGCCTCCTTTCGTTCTGTAATGTACCGTTGCCAGATCATCACTCATTCCCTGTAAACAGTAAAGAACATAGTCTAAGTACTGGATTTCAGCAATTGGTCTTAAACCTCTCATCGCCATACCAATTCCCTGTCCAAGAATTGTTGCTTCACGGATTCCTGTATCAGCGATACGTAAAGCGCCATATTTCTCCTGCATTCCTTCCAATCCCTGGTTGACGTCACCAATGTTTCCGGTATCTTCTCCAAAGATTAAAGTTTCAGGATATTTTTCAAAAATTTTGTCAAAATTGTTTCTGATCACTACTCTTCCATCTACCTCTTCGGAACTGTCAGAATATACAGGTTTGATTTCCTGAACATTCTCAGCTTTCCATTGGGATTGAGAATATAAGTGAGAAGAATAGTTATCTTTTTCAACAGCAGATACTTCATTGTATTTCTGCATCAGCTGATTTCTTTCCGCAGAATTTGTTCCTCTTGTCGCCAGTAAAGTCTGTCTTACCAGATGGAAGATGTCTTTTTTAGCTTTTGAAATCAATTTGTTGAAATGAGCGATATAATTTTCAACTTCAGCATTCTGCCCTTTAAGGTTTTCTACTAAAGGTAAAACAGACTGAATAAGTTCTGAAATGGCTTTCTGATAATTTTCCCAGGCTGCTTTCTGTCCGGCTTTTGCTGCTTTTTTCGCTTCTTCATCAATAGCCTCCAGTTCTTCAGCTGTAGCAATCACTTCTTCTTTCCCATCAATTTCGATAGAATAGTTCAGGATCCATTCTTTGAATTTCGCCAGACCGTCATACTCAGCTTCCCATGCAAGACGCTCTTCGTTTTTATATCTTTCGTGAGATCCGGATGTAGAATGTCCCTGTGGCTGAGTAACATCAACCACGTGCACTACCACCGGTACACTTTCTGTTCTTGCAAAATGTTCTGCCTTAGCGTATGCATCTAATAATGCAGGATAATCCCAGGCTCTCACCTGGATAATTTCACACCCCTGGTTTTCTCCCTCTTTTCTCTGAAAACCACTTAGCATTTCACTGATATCCGCTTTTGCTCTCTGGTTTTTTGTAGGAACTGAAATACCATACCCATCATCCCAGATAGAAACAATCATTGGAACCTGAAGAGCACATGCAGCATTCAAGGTTTCCCAGAAGTGTCCTTCTGCTGTAGAAGCATCCCCAATGGTTCCGAAAGCAATTTCGTTCCCTTCTCTTGAGAATTTTTCTGAACCGTCAAATTTTACGCTTTTATAAATAGTTGAAGCCTGAGCTAATCCCAATAATCTTGGCATCTGCCCTGCTGTAGGAGAAATATCGGAAGAAATATTTTTCTGAGCTGTCAGATCTTTCCAGCTTCCGTCTTCATGTAAACTTCTTGTTGCGAAATGCCCGTTCATTTGTCTTCCGGCTGAAGCAGGTTCTCTTTCCACGCTGGTATCTGCATACATCTGCGCAAAGAAACTTTCTACCGTCAAGGCATCTATTGCCAATGCAAAAGTCTGATCCCTGTAATATCCTGAACGGAAGTCTCCATTTCTGAAAACTTTCGCCATTGCAAGCTGAGGAAGTTCTTTTCCATCCCCAAAAATTCCAAATTTAGCTTTTCCAGTGAGTACTTCTCTCCTTCCGAGATAAGACATTTCACGAGAGATCCTTCCTAACCTGTAGTCTTCAAGTATCTGATTTTTAAAATCTTGAAAGGATATTTGCTGTGTTTCAATATAGGTTGTTTGCATAGCTAAGTAAAAAAGTTTTTAATCTTCAAGTATTTTGCTAATATACACTTTTTAAATTAATTTTAATTTTTAATAATCTTTTTTAAAAATTTGATAATAAAAAAAATTGTGCTTTATTTTGAAAAAAAATGTAAAAGATGGAAAAAAAATCGCCACATATATTGAATGCTTCCAGCAATCTTTTAGGATTTTCCCTACTCATTATCACCTCATTGAAAATCTCTAAAATCAGTCAGCATACCTATTTGGACGAATTTGCAGGATTTGCCTGTATTCTTTTTGCCTGCAGCTGTTTCTTTTCCTTTCTGGCAATCAGAACAAAAAATAGTAAGCGGGAATACACGTTTGAGAACATTGCGGATTATTTATTTTTAATCGCTTTATTTTGTATAGTTCTAGCCGTTATCATTGTAACCCTGAAAATTATTTAATTTAAATTTTTCGCTTAATTAAACAATCAAAGGTAATAAATAAGGATTATTATATGAAGATAAAAAATTCATTAAGCAGCTCTTTCTCATTTTTTACACTGAATCACTATGAGATTCTGAATCTAAAAAGAAAAGTGCTGTATATACATTTTCAGTTTCCCGAAAATCTATATACAGCACTTTAGTTTTATTAAAGTAAAAATAGAATCAGATCTTCTGAACAGTTACATTGGTAACATTTCCACTTCCTGTAGATCCGGTTTCTGTCGAAATAATCGTAGAATTTTGATTCGGCGCTGCCGTAAAACGGATCTGATATCCGGCTGTAGGTGCAACAACCACGGTCGTATAATTCATCAGTTCACCTACAGTTCCTGAAGCAGCAACTGCGTTATAATGGCTTCCTCTTCCCAGATAATTCGCATCCGGTACAGGTCTGATACCGATGAGCAGCTGTGTTCCTGCGGGCATATTGGTAAAACTTGCCTGCAGCGTTACCAGATAATTTCCAGGCTGGTTAAAAGTCATCACCCCAGTTCCGGTATTATAAGAATAGAAAGGGGAAGTCGCTATCGGTGCTGCGAATAATAAAGTCGTGATCGTAGAAGAACTGATGTTCTGATTCGCTGCTAAACGCGCATGAAACAGTGAATAAGCAGTAAAATCTATGGTCTTCAGAATTCCGGTAGCATCAGCTACAACTACCCTGTCGGTTCCTCCGATACCAATATTCGAATTAATATTACGGATACGGGCATTTCCAGACGCAACATCTAATTTTTCAGTGGGTGAAACCGTACCAATCCCTACTTTAGCACTTGAAGTTACACTGAAATCATTATCCTGTTGGGTTACAGAAGGAATTCCTGTTGCAGGATTGTCTTTAGAGCCGTCAATATGAAAAGTTGTCTGGGGATTCTGAGTACCTATTCCCACCTGTGCGTACGTAGTAAAGCTTAAACTGATAGCACACGCTATCATCATAGTTGTTATTTTTTTCATTATTTGTTGTTTTTTTGTAATGACAAATAAACAACAAATATTTTGAAAATCAATGAATTATTCGCAATTATTTTATTAGAGTTATGCAAAATATTAATTTACAGTAATTTACTGTTATAAAAAAACAAAATAATCACAACTCATTGAATTATTGAAAGATACGATTATTTTCCTTTCAATAATGAGGATCCGTTACACCATGCAGGATTAAAGGAAATAGGATAATAAAAAAATCAGGACTGATTAAAAAATTAATATCAGAATTTTCTTTCAATGACATAATCCAGCATAATATGCAGTGATTTTCTTGCTTCGGAATCCGGAAATTCATTCAGGATATTTTGAGCTTTCTGCTGAAATTCTTTCATCACCGTAATGGCATAATCCAATCCACCTGAGCTTTTCACAAATTCTATCAGCTCTTTTACTCGTTTGGGATTGTTATTATATCGTTTTATGGTATCGAAATAATACTTTCTATCTTTTTCAGGCGCTATTTTCAGGGTATGAATCAAAGGCAGGGTCATTTTCTGTTCTTTGATATCAATTCCAACAGGCTTACCGATCACGTTTGAACTTAAATAATCGAAAAGGTCATCTTTAATCTGAAATGCCATACCGGTATAAGTACCGAAATCCATCATCTTTTTGGCTAAAGCTTCATCCGCATTATTGGAAAGAACTCCTATTTCACAGCATGCCGCAATCAGTGTTGCTGTTTTCTGCCGGATAATTTCATAATAAACCTCTTCCGTAATATCCAGCTTTCTGGCCTTTTCCAGCTGAAGAAGTTCTCCTTCAGACATTTCACGGATCGTTCTGGAAATCACGCCAAGCAGATCATAATCTTTGTGGTCTGTAGATAGTAGAACTGATTTTGATAAAAGGTAATCCCCCACCAAAACTGCAATCTTATTTTTCCACAGTGCATTGATTGAAAAGAAATTACGACGTTTAAAACTTTCATCAACCACATCATCGTGTACCAGAGTAGCGGTGTGGATCAGTTCGATCATTGAAGCACCGCGGTATGTTTTTTCCGTCACCTCACCCACCAGTTTGGCACAAAGAAACACAAACATAGGACGCATCTGCTTTCCTTTGGTGGTAACAATAAAACGGGTTACTTTATCCAATAAAGCTACTTTACTCTGCATTGACTCATAAAACTTCTGTTCAAAAAGTTTCATTTCATCATTGATCGGTCGTTTAATCTCTTCTACTGTATTTGCCACAATCTGCGATGCTGGGTGAATAATTATTAATTCTCACAAAGATAATTTTTTTCGCTCAATTTTAAGGCAAATTAATCTTTGAGTTGTTCTTTCGGGATAAAATAAAATGAAGGTTTTGCAGTTCCCAACGGAGACCTGAATTTTTCTCCTGAAATATAAATTCCGTTTTCATCTGCGCTTATCCCTTCAATTTGTGATAATGAAAGCGCAGTTCCAAGGTAATAATGTCTGGGTTTTTCTTTAAAAAATATGCCGGGTTCCGTTTCTGCAAAAACATCTAAAAAGATCTCCGTTTTCCTGGTATATCCCACTAAATAAAGCTTTTTATCAAAATAAGAGGCATCTGTAACCACGAAACCTGTTTTATAGGTTTCTATCTTCTCTGCTTTCTGCAGTTCTGAAATTTCCGGATCTACGATATAATGTGAGGTTGCTTTTGAAGCCCACTCTTTGGTAAATATATGCAGCTTTCCATTCAGATAAATCATGGCTTCCGCATCGAAATCGTTTTTTGTGTTTTTAGAAATAAACTCAATCTGTTCGGGATAATAAAACAGAATTTTTGTTCCGTCAAAGGCTCTTTCCGAGCCGGGAATTTTAATATCATTAGACTCATTGAGACGTTGGTATGGGACTTTGTAAATCATCAGATCTTTTCTTGTTCCGGTATTGTTTCCGAAATCCCCGATATAAAAATTTTCTCCGTCATTAGCTAACGCTTCCCAATCTGTATTGATCAAATTGGTTTTCAGTGTCCTGATAATTTCTCCACTCTTTTTATCCAATTCAAAAAGTTCGGCAGGATTTCCACTGTCATTGAATGTATACAATCTTCCGTTTAAAATATTCAGTCCTGAAGTTTCCTGAATTTTATCATCTAGGTAATTAACTCTGTATTTTTTTATTTTCAGAAAATCAGTCCGCTGGGAAAATGCAGATTGGCCAACGAAAAGTGCAACAATCAGAAGGAGTTTTTTCATAAGACAAAAATAAGGTTTTATTGTGAGTTAGAGACTTGGAGACTTGGAGACTTGGAGGGTTTGAGCTAAAAGCGTTTGCATGCGATGCGAGGTACGGGTTTCGGGATGGGGTTTGAGATAAGAGTGGAGATTCCTACGGAATATAAATACTGTATAGCCTTTGAAAAATGCCCATTCTAAAAATAGAAAAACGGACTAAAATAGTCCGCTTTTCCCTTAGATTTCTATTGATTTAAATCAGAAGTTAAGCCGTTTTCTGCTCTTTCTGATTTTGCTGTTGTTCTTTCTTTTGTGCCTGTCTTGCAAAATACTCTTTTTGGTACTGCCTTACGGTTTTTCCTGTTCCATCATGTCTCCATCCCGGGGAATTAAAGATATAATTGATTCTGTCTGTAAATTTTAATCCAGGCTGCTTCAGATCTTTCCAGATTTTTCTCCATTCATAAAATAATACCGTATCCGGTCTGTTATCCGGCATTTTTGGATAGATTCCATATTTCACGGGTACATTCGGATCTTCTTTTTGGAAGGTTCCAAATATTTTATCCCAGATAATGAGACACATTCCCATGTTTTTATCCAGGTATTTTACGTTACAAGCATGGTGTACACGGTGATGAGAAGGCGTTACCAGAATATATTCCAGAAATCCCATACTCTTCACAGTCTGCGTATGCACCCATGTTCCATACACTTGTCCTATAGCGTATGCCACCATAATATGCCAGGGATTGAATCCTAAAAATGCCAGCGGCGAAAAATATAGATATCTGTAAAGCGGCTGTAATACCGGGCTTCTGAATCCTGTTGTGAGGTTAAAATATTCTGAGCTGTGATGCGTAATATGAACTGCCCAGAATGCTCTGGAACGGTGGTCCACATAATGCAGCACATAATAGGCAAAGTCTGTGATGATAAAACATGCCAGCAAGTACCATACGCTAAGGTCCCAAGAGAAAAGCCTGTGATGGTAAAAGAAGAACATTACGCCCATAGCAAATGCCTTCATGATAAGGTCAAGGCCAAAGTTCATCAATGCAAGATAAACATTGGTGGCAAGATCTTTCCCGCTATATAACTTAGCTTCTGAAACGTGGCTGTAAATCATTTCCGCTAAAATAACAGTGGCATGCAATGGGATAGCCCATGCATACACATTTTCCAGCCCGTCCTCGCTCATAAGAAAATCCATCATCACAAAATAATTTGTGCAAAGGTAGGGTTTTAAGCTATTTTTTAAGAAAGTTTTAGGCTTTTTTTAAGGAAATTTTAATCTGTTGTTTTGTTGGCCAACTGTCCGCAGGCGGCATCAATATCACCTCCACGGCTTCTTCTGACCATTACAGTAATCCCTGCATTTTCAAGCTGACGGATGTAATTTTCTTCTGCCTGCTTGTTACACTGGTCATATTTTCCGTCCCCGATCGGATTGTATTGAATCAGGTTTACTTTTGAAGGAACCTGTTTGCAGTATTTGATTAAAGCTTTAATGTCTTCATCGCCGTCATTGATTCCTTTCCATACGCAGTATTCAAAAGTAATCACAGAACCTGTTTTTTGATACCAATACTGAAGAGCATCCATAATATCCGTCAATGGGAACTTATCAGAGAAAGGCATAATTTCATTGCGCTTGGATTCGATAGCAGAATGAAGGGATAAAGCCAGTTTCACGCGCAGTTCATCATCTGCAAGCATTTTGATCATCTTAGGGATACCGGATGTAGAAACGGTAATTCTTCTTGGAGACATTCCCAATCCTTCCGGCTGGGTAATTTTTTTGATGGCTTCCACTACGTTTTTGTAATTCATCATCGGCTCTCCCATTCCCATAAATACGATATTGGAAAGCGGTCTGTCGAAATACATTCTGCTCTGGCTGTCAATCAGGGCTACCTGATCCACAATTTCAGCAACTTCAAGGTTTCTCATCCTTTTCAGTCTTGCTGTAGCACAGAATTCGCAGTTTAATGAGCATCCTACCTGCGAAGATACACAGGCTGTTGTTCTTGTTTCTGTAGGAATAAGAACAGATTCCACCATCAGTCCGTCATGAAGTTTCACTCCGTTTTTGATGGTTCCGTCAGAGCTTTTTTGAAGAAGGTCTACGGAAACAGGATTAATGGTATATTCTTCCGAAATTCTCTCACGAAGTGATTTTGAAAGATTCGTCATTTCGTCAATCGAATGGAGGTTTTTACTCCATAGCCAGTCATAGACCTGTTTCGCACGAAACGGCTTTTCTCCTAAAGACACAAAGTATTCTTTAAGCTGGTCTAGTGATAATGTACGGATATCTTTCATTGTAAGGTTGTAGATTTTAGGTGGCAGGTTGCAGATACTATTACCTGCAACCTTTTACCTATTATCTTTTTTATAGAATTAACATTGCATCACCGTAAGAATAGAATTTATACTTTTCTTTTACGGCTTCTTCATAAGCATGCATTACAAAATCTCTTCCGGCAAATGCAGCAATCATCATGATTAAAGTAGACTTCGGTGTGTGGAAGTTCGTAATCATTGAGTTCGCTACTCCGAAATCGTGAGGAGGATAAATGAATTTGTTTGTCCATCCGTTGAAAGCAGAGATTTTTTTGTTTGAAGAAACAGAAGTTTCCAATGCTCTCATGGTAGTAGTACCTACTGCACATACTCTTCTGTGAGATTCTACCGCTTTGTTAATGATGGCAGCATTTTTCTCATCGATAATGATTTCTTCAGACTCCATTTTATGTTTGGAAAGATCTTCTACCTCAATCGGGTTGAATGTTCCCAATCCCACGTGAAGGGTAACTTCAGCAAAATTGATCCCTTTGATCTCCAATCTCTTCATCAAATGCTTAGAGAAGTGAAGACCTGCTGTAGGGGCAGCTACTGCTCCTTCTACTTTTGCATAGATTGTCTGATATCTTTCTGCATCTTCAGGTTCTACAGCTCTTTTGATATATTTTGGAAGTGGAGTTTCTCCCAATTCTTTTAGTTTTGTTCTGAATTCGTCGTAAGATCCGTCGAATAAGAATCTTAATGTTCTTCCTCTTGAAGTTGTGTTATCAATAACCTCAGCTACCAAAGACTCATCTTCAGTGAAGAATAATTTGTTACCAATTCTGATTTTTCTTGCAGGATCTACCAAAACATCCCAAACTCTGGTTTCTTTATCAAGCTCTCTTAATAAGAAAACTTCAATTTTAGCACCTGTTTTTTCTTTATTTCCGTAAAGACGTGCAGGGAAAACTTTTGTATTGTTGAAGATGAACAAATCTTCTTCATCAAAATAATCCACAACATCCTTGAATAATTTGTGCTCGATAGTCTGTGTTTTTCTATCAAGTACCATTAATCTCGCTTCGTCTCTGTGCTCTGATGGGTGTTCTGCTAATAATTCCGCAGGAAGATCAAAATTAAAATCTGATGTTTTCATTTTTTAAATTACGGTTTAAAAATTATTGAAATTACAAGGTGTAATTTTCGGAGTGCAAATATACGACATTGAACACCCCTTTGTCAAGTATTATTTACAATCAAATATAAAACCGTGATTTTACGGGGAGTTTCAAGACATAAAAAGAGTATTTTTGGAAAAATTAAAATTCAATATGGAACCTGTAAGTAAAATATACTTCATTGATAATCCGTATCCTAATGGCCACAAAATTGAAACCTTTAGCTGGAGTGGAAGAATTGATGAATCTGGATTTATCTGGTTTGATTTTCATTTAAAAACTGAAAATTATTACGCCAATGACGATGAAAACGGGGAAGACGACGACGAAGATCTGTCCGACTGGGACTCCAAAATCGTATGGAGAAACTATCATGCCTGTACACTCTCGTCCAACTATTGGGGTGAACAGAGAGGAATCAGAATTAATAACCTTGATGAAAAATTAGATTTCGATGCTGTTGTTCAAAATGATCTTTTCAGTAATGATCTTCCGTCTGAACAACATTCTGATGATGATGATCTTGCTTTCAACATCTACCTGCTGGGGCATGACAGCTGTGCCGGACATCAGATCCGGTTTTCAAAAAAAGAGAATCACCGGTATGATATTATATGGACAGGCAAAATAGCATTGACCTACGCAGGCGATTATGAGTTTTCACATGATTTCAAAGCGGAAATTTTCAATACAGAATTTGAAGGTTTTCATTACCCTAAAACCTGGTCACTGGAAAAGGCAACTGAGATGTTCAAAACCAGACTTGCCCATTTTGAAGCGTATGAATTTGTAGATCTGAATCCTAAAAGTAACAAAAGGGAGTATAAACTCGACAAACTAAAGTAATAACACTCTAAAAACAGCCAATTAAAAAATATCATTATGAGTAAATATTCAATTGAAGCATTTATCAACGAAACCAAAGAAAATCCGCAGCAAAGAGATTATTTTGAACTGGAAACGAAACATCTTCTGGAAATCAACCTTAACAATCAGGCAGTATGGACGAAAAGAGGAAGCATGGTAAGCTATGTGGGAAATATCAATTTTGAAAGACAGGGAATGCTGTCCGGAGGAATTGGAAATCTTTTAAAGAAAGCTATCAGCGGTGAAGGAGCCAGGCTGATGAAAGCAGAAGGAACCGGAAAACTATATGTTGCAGATTCCGGGAAGAAAGTCCGTATTCTGTATCTGAACAATGAATCTGTTTGTGTAAACGGAAATGATATCCTTGCCCACGAACAAAGCGTAAAAAGTGATATTACTATGCTGAAAAGCATTGCTGGAATGATGTCCGGAGGTCTTTTCCAGGCAAAACTTTCAGGAACGGGCCATATTGCTATTACAACTCACGGAGATCCTTTAACTTTACTTGTAACTCCTGATACACCTGTATTTACAGATCCGAATGCTACTGTGGCATGGTCCGGAAACCTAAGCCCGGAACTGAAAACGAATGTTTCTTTCAAAAGTCTTATCGGCAGAGGAAGCGGCGAAGAGTTTCAGATGAAATTTTCAGGACATGGATGGGTACTGATTCAGCCTTATGAGGAGGTATATTATATGGAAAAATAAAAGAGACAAATTGTGAAGAGATTTAGTGTACATACTTTAATGATAATGAACTTTTTGATGAGATTACAAAAATGACTTATTCTGAAATACGAACATTTTTCAGAGACTATATTGAGGGCAGCCATCCCATTCCTTTAAAAGAATATCTGGAAAAAGCAAGTTTTAGTTATGATGAAGCCACTGGAAAAGTAACTCATGACTCCAACCCTGATTCAAAACAAATTGCATTAAGAAAAGACTGGATCAATCAATAAATTTTCACGTATATAACAAATATTTTTAAAAAAATATAAATGAGCAAAACCAATAAAAAAGTGAAAATTAATAATCTATATTTTAATAACTACAAAACTGTTCAATTTTAAAATCCAATAAGCCTCAAATTCTTACAAACCACCTTCATCACTTCATTCTCTAATTATCTATCACCTTACCGGGATTTACAAAAGTTTTAATATATTTAAAAAAAATATATAGATGAACAATAGTAACTCCCGCAGAACCTTTCTTAAGACTGCAGCTTTGGCAAGCTTTGGGGCATTGGTTTTACCCAATTCTTTATTTGCTTATTCCAATGATTTTAAAACAGATAAAAAAGTCCGCGTCGGTTTTATCGGTGTAGGTCTTCGTGGCCAGGAGCATGTAAAATTACTAGCAAAACGTAATGATGTGGAAATTGTGGCGTTTGCAGATCCGGAAAAAAGGATGCTTGCCGCATCTCAAAAAATCTTAAAAGACAACAATAAACCGGCTGCCCAGGAGTTTTCCAACGGGGAATATGATTATAGGAATCTTTTAAAATTAAAAACGATAGATGCTGTTGTGATCGCTACTCCATGGGAATGGCATCTTACCCAGGGTGTGGAAGCCATGCGCGCTAAAAAGATTGTAGGCATGGAAGTTTCCGGAGCGATAAAGCTTCAGGACTGCTGGGAATTTGTAAAGGTATATGAGGAAACGAAAGTTCCTATCTTTATGATGGAAAATGTATGCTATCGAAGAGATATTATGGCCATCCTGAATATGGTCCGTAAAGGAATGTTCGGAGAACTGGTACATGGAAGAGGCGGTTATCAGCATGATCTGAGAGGTGTTCTTTTCAATGACGGGGTTAATCCATACAATTCCGGTGCTGAGTTTGGAGAAAAAGGCTTCAGTGAGGCAAAATGGAGAACCGAACATTATGTAAAGCGTAACGGCGAGCTTTATCCTACTCATGGATTAGGTCCGGTTGCAATGATGATGGATATCAACAGAGGGAACCGTTTAACAAGGCTTTCTTCATTCTCTTCAAAATCTGTAGGGCTTCATAAATATATTGTTGAGCATCCCAAAGGGGGAGAAAACCATCCTAATGCCAAAGTAAAATTCAACCAGGGAGATATTGTAACCACTCAGATTGCCTGTGCCAATGGAGAAACCATTCTTCTTACTCATGATACAAGTTTACAAAGACCTTATGATCTTGGTTTCAGAGTTCAGGGAACTGAAGGATTGTGGCAGGATTTCGGATGGGGAGATTTCAACCAGGGACATATTTATTTTGAAAAAACCATGAACCATACCCACCGTTGGGACAATACTGAAAAATGGATGAAAGAACACGATCATCCGATGTGGAAAAAGTTTGAAGCTACTGCTGCAGGCGCAGGACATGGCGGAATGGATTTCTTTGTAATGAATACTTTTATTGAATGTATCAAACGGAATATAGAGTTCCCGATGGATGTGTATGATCTTGCATTGTGGTATTCAATTACACCATTAAGCGAAGAGTCTATTGCCAAAGGAGGTCAGGTAGTTGATATTCCTGATTTCACCAATGGAAAATGGAAAACCCGTAAACCTGTATTTGGAATGACCGATGAGTTCTAAGAAAACATTACTTATACTGGCAGGCGGATTAGGAAGCAGATACAAGGGGCTTAAACAGGTAGACGGAATACTCGATAACGGCTCGCCAATTCTTGAGTATTCCATCTTTGATGCACTGGAAGCCGGTTTCCAAAAAGTAGTTATTATTGTCAACAAACTGATTCCTGAAAGTTATATTGAAAGGCTCAACGGCATTTCAAAAGCTAAAAATTTTGAATTGCTTTGGGTATATCAGGAGATAGACAGCATTCCTATTTCACTGGAAGGTTTTGATTATCCCGATCGTAATAAGCCATGGGGAACCGCTCATGCCGTACTTTGCGCCAAATATTCAATACAGGAACCTTTTGTGATGATTAACGCGGATGATTTCTACGGAAAAGAAGTGTATCAGCTCGCTGCACATGAAATTAACCATCATCATATATCAGATACACAATTAGGGATGATTGCTTATCCTGTGGGTACAACATTGAGTGGAAATGGTACTGTAGCCAGAGGAATATGTACGCTGGATGCTGAAAACTACCTGATCAAAGTAGTGGAACAAACATCCATTCAAAGAATAAATAACTCAATTGTTTACATTGAAAACGGAGAAAGTATACAACTGGATCCTGACACCCTGGTATCCATGAATTTTTTTATTTTCCACCCTCACATTTTCTGTTATCTGGACACCTATTTTTATGATTTCATAGAATCTGATCCACTGCCTGATCAGGAATTTTATATTCCTTCTGCAGTACAAAGAATGATGGATGAAAACAGAGTAAAGGTAAAGGTGAAAGTATCTCCTTCCCCATGGATGGGAGTTACATATGCTGATGATAAAAAGGAAGTTAAAGATTTTCTGATTTCAGAGATTAAAAACAACAGATACCCGGAAAATCTATGGAGCTAAATGATATTGTTGCTGAATTTATCGGTACGGATAGTTATGACCTTACTCCTATTACTGACGGGTTGATCAATACCACCTATCTTCTGGAGGATAAAGGTCAGGGGAAAAAGTTTATTCTGCAGAAAATCAACAATCATGTTTTTAAACAGCCGGAAGTGGTCGTTAATAACCATTTAATGATCAATGAAGTGCTCAGGTCAAATCATTATCAATTTGAAATTATAGAACCTGTTCCTTCTCTTACCGGTAAAATTCTGGTAAAAGATAAAAATGGCCAGCCATGGCGTATGCTCAATTTTATAGAAAACAGTACAACATTCCTTACTGCTCCCTCTTTGCAGACGGCTTTTGATGCTGCTAAAACCTTCAGTTATTTTCTCAATACGGTAAATACTGAAAGACTGGCTGCCATTGAAGATTCTCTTCCCAATTTCCTCAATTTTGAGAAGAGGGTTGCAGATTATAAAAACTCACTCAAAAATGCAGATCCTCATTTAAAAGAAAATGCCCGGGCTGAAATTGAAATCACCAACCAGCTTTTATCCTTGCCGGACCGATGGATTGAAATGGAGAAAAACAATCAGATCCCAAAAAGAATTATTCATGCAGATGTAAAGATCAGTAATATTCTCTTTGATCAGAATCATAAGCCGCTGGCTGTGATTGATCTGGATACCATAATGATTTCTACCATTTTATATGATTTTGGAACGATGATCCAGTCGTATACCAATACCACCCAGGAAGATGATGGAAGTGCCATAGATAATTTCAACCCTGAAATGTATAAAGTCGTAAAAGAAGGATTTTTATTTCATTTAAAAGAAAAACTGACACCGCTGGAAACTGAGAATCTCGATTATGCAGCACAGGTCGCCATTTATATTCAGGAACTTCGTTTCTTAACCGATTATCTGAATGGGAGTACCTATTATTCTATCGCGCATCCTGAACACAATCTGGACAGAACTAAAAATCAATTGGAACTGTTGAAAGGATTGAGAGAATATCTGGGAGCTGGTGGAGAGTCGGAGAGTTTGAGGGTTTGAGGGCTGGGTTTATAAAGTATATAGATTCCTACTGAAAGACAAAGTGTACGGATAAATAAAGCGTCCCAGTTGTCCATTCCGTAAGAATCTAGCTTTATCTTCTCCCTCTCAAACCCTCTCATTCCCAAACTCTCAAACTCTCCCAGTCAATATCCCGAATCCCGCACCTCGAATTCCAGAACTCCTAATCACCCAAAAATTCCAAAATTCTTTTCCACTCTTCCAGCTTCTTTTCAAAAGAAACCGTATGAAGCGGGCTGGTAGAAGGCAATAAAAAAACGGGCAGCTTATAATCTTTCCCGAGCAGTTTCTGTAAGTTCTTGTATGACTTTCCGCCGTTGCAGAAAATAGCTTGGATGTTCGGATGTTCTTCTAACAGTTCTGCAATCTGATTGGCTTCTTCATTCCTGATTTCAGAATCCAGACTTCCTTTTCTCTCGCAGGAATCAATGACATCCCACAGGGCAATATGATGTTTCTTTATCGTTTCAATTCTTTGTGTGTAATCATCAGTAAATTGTTCGTTCAGCAATTCAAAAATGATTTTCCAGAATTTATTTTGCGGATGGGCATAATACTGCTGTTTTTCCAGTGATTTCACTCCGGGAATTGATCCTAAAATCAGAATTTCAGACTGAGCGTCAATAATGGGTGGAAATGAAGAAATACGCTTTTGCATATTCAAATATAAAGATTTAATTTATTTTAATTAGGCAGGAAACCGGGAGCCTGAAGAAGGAAGTTATTGAGGTTTTGGCTAAAGTCATTGTTTTTTTAATTAAAAAAACGGGCTAAAGCCCGTTTCTATTGATATTTTATATTGTTTGTCTACAAAGTTTCCTTCAGCCAGTCAAAGAATTCTCTCTGCCATACCAATCCGTTTTGTGGATGAAGTACCCAGTGGTTTTCGTTCGGGAAGTACACCAGTTTAGATTTTAATCCTCTTAATTTTGCAGCCTGGAAAGCTTCCTGACCCTGCTCGTAGGGAACACGGAAATCGATTCCTCCCTGAACAATCATAATAGGTTTGTTCCATTTTTCTACAAAATTGCTTGGATTGAATTCTGTGTACGCTTTTGGAAGTGGTTTTTCCCATGGAGAACCAAGATCCCAGTTGGCAAACCATAGTTCTTCGGTAGTCAGATACCATGATTTCATATCAAATAAACCATCATGAGCTATAAATGTTTTGAATCTGTTCTCATGGATTCCGGCCAGCATAAATACACTGTATCCTCCGTAACTAGCTCCTACAGCTGCTACCCTGTCACCGTCCACATATGGTAAAGTTTTCGCAAAATCTGTGGCTGCCAGATAATCTCTCATTGGCTGTCCGCCCCAGTCTTTTGAAATTTCTTCATTCCATTTTGTTCCCCAGCCCGGCATACCTCTTCTATTCGGAGCTACCACGATATAATCATTAGCTGTCATTAAAGCAAAGTTCCATCTTACACTGAAATACTGAGTAAGTGCAGACTGTGGGCCTCCCTGGCAATATACCAGAGTCGGATATTTTTTGTTCGGGTCAAAGTTCGGTGGATAGTGGAACCAAACTCCCATTTCTTTACCATCTGAAGTTTTCACCATTTTAAGTTCAGATTTCCCCTGAGCCAGCTTAGCATAAGTTTCCTTGTTCGCTTCAGTTACCTGCTTCATTTCTCCATTCTTAACGTTTACAGAGAATAATTCTGTAGCATGGTTTACGTCTGTTCTTCCTACTAAAAGTGAAGTTTTATTGTCTGTAAAGATTTCGTTTACGTCAAAATCTCCTTTAGTGATTTGCTGTACTTTTGCTGATTTTGAATCCAGCGAGAAAAGCTGTTTTGTACCTCTGAATGCCGCTGTGAAGTAGATCGTTTTTGAATCTGCTCCCCAAAGAACGTCTCCTGAAACACTTTCATCCCAGCCTGAGGTAAGGTTAGTGGTCTTCCCTGACTTCCAATCCAGGATTTTCACATCATTTTTATCTGCTTCATATCCATCTCTGGCCATACTCTGCCAGATCAGAGATTTTCCGTCCGGGCTGAATTTTGGGTTTACATCATATCCTTTGTTGGATTCTGTAAGGTTTTTGGTAGTACCTGATGCCAGATCATAAGCAAAGATATCGGTATTGGTACTTGTAGCATATTCTTTACCACTTTTAGGTTTGGTAACATATAAAAGCTGTGCAGAATCCGGGCTCCAGATAAAATCTTCAGCACCACCGAAAGGTCTTTGCGGAGAATCCCAGGTTTTTCCTTCCAGAAGATCTTTCGCTCCTTCTACTTTATCGGCTGTATTCACTACAAATACATGGTTATATTTTCCTTCATTGAAATAATCCCAGTGTCTGTGATTCAGGTCTGTGTATACCTGAGCCGTTGTTTTAGGAGTATCGCTGAATTTATCTTTCCCCATTACTTTTTCTACCAATACCTGCTTGCTGAAAGCAATTTTCTTTCCGTCAGGAGAAATTACGATATTATCTGCTTCACCAATGGTATAAAATTCTGTCCAGGTTTTTCCGGCATCTTTAGAAAGATAGATTTTATCTCCTTCCTGAGCATAGATTCCGTTTTTATCCCACTGAATAAGGGCTTTTTTCCCGAAATCGATTTTGGAAGACTGGTTATTAAGAACATTCAGAAAATAGTTTTCATTTTTCGTTTTCTCTGTTTTCAGGTCTACCTGCCCTACTTTATAGATAAGAGAACCCTGATCTGGTGAAACTGCCTGTACCCCAACTTTTTTCAAAGTCCAAAGAATTTCAGGCGTCATTACTTGTTGTGCATTCATTAAAAGCGGAGCTGCCAAAGCCAGCAGGCTGTACTTAAGTTTCATATGTTGATATTCATTTTTAACGGATGTACAAAATCAGTTGATTTCCTACATCCTTTTATTAAATTCAAAGATTGCCAAAGTTAATATTTAAAATAAAAACGGACGAAAGAATTAACATTAAGTTTTTAAAGTTGAAAAATAATTGATTTATGTATGGCAAAAATTTTATTAGTTTTACAAAAAACTAAACTAATACCCATTTAATATGAAAAAATTTATACTTTTTTCTTCACTTTGTGTGTCCTCATTTTTTTTTTCACAGCTTACGATGAGTCCTTTTCCCAATCATTATTATAATCCTTATCAGGTCACTATTAATGGAAACGGGACTATTTATTATACCACTGACGGAAGCACTCCGACGATTAGTTCTTCCTCTGCCGTAAATAATGTGCAGATTTCTATTGATCAGAATAAAGAGATCAAGGCATTTCTTGTTAACGGACAAGGAAGTTCGTCTCCTGTAATCAGTAAAAAGTATTACACAGGAAGTATTCCTACTGCTGCTATTTATTTTAAAGCACCTTCCACATGGGCATCAGGAAGCTGTGTAATGGTTGATATGGTCAGTCCCAATTCTATAGACGGATTTGCAATCGATACATTCTGGCCCGGAGTTGTAATGCAACCTGCCGGATGTGAATCATGGTATAAGACTACGAGAGATTTTGAAAGTGCCAATGTCCGTTTTAATAACTGTACTCTATTTGAGAATATTCCTGCTACCGTCAGTACCAATCTGATTCCGATGGGAAGTACTTTGTATTATGATTTTACAGATGGGGTAATAACCACTCCGCCTTCATGTTTATTTTTAGCATCTAATGAATCAGTCTCTAAAAATAAAAGCGTTTTAATCAAAGTTTATCCGAACCCTGTTTCAGATATTTTAAAAGTAAATACTGACCGGAACTTCAACGAATATGAGATTATAGATGTGAATGGAAGGGTGATTTTAAAAGATCAGTTTATGAAAGAAATTTTAATTAGTCAGCTTATTTCAGGAAATTACTTTTTAAAGCTTAAAGATTCGAAAGGAGACCTCGTGTTACTGAAGTTCATTAAAAAATAAAGAAATCCGCTCGTTGAGCGGATTTCTTTTTTGATCTTTATGATTTTAATTAATCTCCATCTGAGAACATTGAATTCGCCAGAGAAGTTACGATTGATAATAATATACTGAAGATAAATGCCCACCAGAACCCATCTACAACCATACTGTCTATGAAATAGTCTGCAATCAGGACTATTGCGGCATTAATTACCAGCGCAAAGAATCCTAAGGTAAGAATAGTCAGCGGAAGGCCAAACAGACTTAAAATTGGCTTTACAAATATGTTAAGAACCCCAAGTACAATCGCAAAGATGATGGCTGAAGAAAATCCTTCAAACTGCACTCCCGGTAAAATTTTAGTTAAAAGATAAGCAACAATTGCTGTAATAAAAAGTCGGATAATTAAGTTCATTGTGATATTTTTTAATGTTTATGGGGTTTGTTGAGCAAAAGCCATTCCATTCCGGAAAAAAAATGCTTTGAAACCCTTTATTGAAGGAATATTCCAGCTTTTATTCCCTTTAAATTCTTATTTTATTTTCATCATGGTAACTAATGAGGTCGCCACATGACTTTCAGAAGCAGAACCTTCGGTCTGGACATAGATTTCCGTTCTCACCACAACAATTTTTCCACCCCCTTTAATGACATAGGATTTTGAAATCAAAGCATCACCCATTGCCGGACGAAGGTAGTTCACTTTCAATTCAACGGTCACTACATAACAATCTTCCGGATAGTGGCTCACAGCGGCATATCCTGATGAAACATCCACCAGAGAGGCGATCATTGCGCCATTGAACATTCCTGCTTTTCGGGTCATCATTTCCATCTTAGGGATCTTCATCGATATAAAATCAGTTTCTACTACCAGCAGTTCTGCTTTATAGAATTTCAAGGTTTCCGAGCGGCTGAAGCTGTCTGTAATGAGTTTCTTTTTTTCTGGTGTCATGAATTTTATTTTAAACAAAGGTAAGCGCTATAAAGTTTTTGATCTCAATGATCTTTCAATTTTTCATTAAAAAGCCGCTCCATAAACATGAAACGGCTTCTTTTCAAGGTTTTATACCCTTCTTACACAACAAACGATAACTTTTCGGATGAACCTGACGCTTTCATATGATGATCTTCTCTGATCATATCGGCTGCTTTTTCACCAATCATAATGGTAGGTGCGTTGGTATTTCCGGAAACCACATCCGGCATGATGGATGCGTCAGCTACCCTTAATCCTTTTATTCCGTATACTTTCAGTCTCGGATCTACTACAGAAAGGCTGTCGACTCCCATTTTACAGGTTCCGGTCATATGATGATAGGTGGAACATGATTTTTTGATATGATCTATCACTTCCTCTTTTGTTTTTCCCATTTCACGGCATATTTCAACGCATTGATAAAGGGCTTCCAGATCGGATTCTTCAGAAAGAATCCTTATCAATCTGAGAGATCTGAGCTGGAGCTGGCTATGATTTTATGTAAGCATCATGAGGAGATTAAAAGCGATGTGGATGGCTGGTATGAGAAGTTATTCCGGTAAAACCACCTGTCAAAAAAAGTGTAAGGCCGGATTTCTTCGGAATGAAATTTACGACGTTTAGTTTATTCGTACATAATGTCATTTCGTAAGAATCTCTGGATAGACGGGTTGGAAAACGCAAAGTCGCCAATTGTCGCCAAACTATCTGTTTTTGAGGCGTTAAGATTTTATCTCCGATAAAATATAGTATTGCTTTACATTTACAAAAAAATTTATTTAACTTTCCTATTATTGAATTCAAAAACTCACGTACTCCATTATGCTGAATGATTACAAAAAACACGAATTATTTGGGAAAACCCTGATACAGAAAATTGATATATCAGGGTCCTTCAGGTATGATTTTCCGGTTTCGGAGCAAGCCTGCTTTCTGTATGTGCTTAAAGGTGAGTTTCAGTACAAAACAGAGGAACAGGAGTTTGATGTTTCTGCAAATTATTCTCTTTTTCTGAACTGTATCAGCTCCGGAAAACATATTCAGAACTCAGCGTCAGAAGATCATTGTGAGATTGTGATCGTTACGTTCTATCCTGACATCCTGAAAAAAATCTATGACAGAGAATTGCCTTTATTACTGCAAAAACCTTCCGATATCGTTTCGAATAAATCCAATGAGAAAATAAACAATGACTTTCTGATTCAGAAGTATGTAGAAGGGCTGCTTTTTTATTTTGAAAACCCTTCCCTCGTTAATGAAGATATATTGGTTCTAAAACTCAAGGAAATCATTTTGCTGTTGGCTCAGTCACAGAATGCTAAGGCCGTTCAGCTGATCCTGTCACAGCTTTTCTCTCCCACCACTTATTCTTTTAAGCAAATCATTGAAGCGAATTTATTTTCACAGCTAACAATCGAACAGCTTGCTGAGCAAAGCAATTTAAGTGTATCATCTTTCAAAAGAGAATTTGCAAAACTTTACAATGATACCCCCGCCAATTATATAAGAACCAAAAAACTGGAAAAAGCCGCCGAATTACTTTTAATATCCGACGAACGCATTACCGATATCGCATTCGAATGCGGATTCAACGATCTGGCCACTTTTACCAAAAACTTCAGCGATAAATTTCATATAACGCCCTCCAATTACCGCCAGGAACGGAAAGGATGATAATCGTACCTTTTTAAAGATTATAAATGTATTTCCTGTTTTGATAAGGAGTTCTTTTTTGAACCAAAATCCCAAATTCTTGAACTAAATCACAAAATCATTTCTGTATTTCTATCGCAAATTTGTACCGTCAGTTACAGGGAACAGTAATATACCTGCAGCTTATAAGTATCAATTTTAAAATACAATCAATATGAATCTATCAGGTTTAGGAATTTTTCACACTATTATTGGCGTAACAGCTGTTGTTGGCGCAGTGATAGGATTTATCAGATATGGTAAAATCAATCTGGCTAAGCCGTCAGGAAAAGTCTATTTTTATGCGACGGCCGTCACTTCACTTACAGCATTAGGTATCTCCAAAAACGGAGGTTTTAATGCAGGACATGTGTTCTCATTATTTATCCTTGTTTTGATCACTGTGGCCTATTTTCTTTTTTCCAATAAAAAAGAAAGTAAGAAAGCCCGGTATTTTGAGAATTTCCTGTTGTCATTCAGCTTTTTTCTTTCATTAGTTCCTACTATCAATGAGACTTTCACACGGGTTCCGATTGGACATCCTTTGGCTAAAGATATCAAAGATCCCATCATCGGGCAGACTCTTCTTGTTATTCTTCTGCTTTTTATTGTTGGATCTGTTTTTCAGTTTATCAAACAGAAAAGGGAGAATGTTGGCATTTCATGATGACAGGTTATTCGAGAAACTGTAACACCAGTCCGTCAAAAATTCTTTGAATTTTTGCCACCCTCGGGAAGATGGGAATTTTTACATATTCAGTTGGAGTATTGATATCTAGGATAAGGCTTGTGATTGTGCAGAAAAGAATAAGATTGGATTCCTGTGGAATAACAAATACAACGCTTAGTTTATCCGTACACCTAGTCATTCCATAGGAATCTAGATGGGTTGGAAAACGCAAAGACACAAGTTCTTTCCATACTAAATATTTTTAAGGCGCTAAGATTTTATCTCCGATAAAATGGTTATTGCTGAATGATATCTAGAAAAGTGCAGGAATCCCGATATAAAATAACCGATACGCTTAATCAGGTATTGAAAAATCACGGGTTCGAATCCGTATTCTCCACCTGATAATTCCAGTTAGTTTATTCTTTCCAAATGGTAGCTGATAATTTAGATTAAGTATACTATTGATTAGCTCAATTGTACCTGGAAATCATCACTTAAAGTCAAAACACCTTCTGTGATTGCTTCCGGGTGGGTAGAGAAGCCTTTTAATTTTGAAGTTTTTCCTTTTAATACCAAATCTAAAAGTTGTTTGTCGGATAGTTTCTTGCCGAAGATTTCGAACGTAATTTTAAAACCGCAGTTTTTGAAATCGGAGCAGCCTACAGCGGTTTTTCCTTTGATCAGGTTATGTTCTTTGCATTTTGGGCATTTCGTTTCTTCCCAGGACTGCAGTTCTTTTTTCTGTGCAGGTTCTCTTTTTTTCTTCTCTTTTACTTCTTCTTTTTCTTCTTCCTGAAGGGTAATCACTTTTCCTTTTCCATACACCACTTTCTCCGTAAGTTCTGTCACCATCTGAATCAGTTCTTCTTTGAAAAGATTAGCTTCATACTCTCCTTTTTCAATTTTACGAAGTTTGGATTCCCATTCTCCGGTCAGTTCCGGGCTTTTTAACAGCTCATCTTCAATGGTATCGATCAGCTGGATTCCGGTTTGGGTAGCGATCAGATTTTTTCTTTTCTTCTCGATGTATTTTCTTTTGAAAAGGGTTTCGATGATGTTGGCACGCGTGGATGGTCTTCCGATCCCGTTGTTTTTCAGCATTTCACGCAATTCTTCATCTTCAACCTGTTTTCCGGCAGTTTCCATCGCTCTCAGCAGTGTTGCTTCGGTGTAAGGTTTTGGAGGCGTCGTTTTCCCCTGGTGGATCATCGGATCGTGGGGTCCGGTTTCTCCTACAGTAAATTCAGGGATGGTTTGTTCTTCCTCCTTTTCTTTTTCCTTATCGGTGGTTTCTTCTTTAGGTTCTTTGGCGTAAACTGCTCGCCATCCTGCTTCAAGAACCTGTCTTCCGCTGGTTTTGAAAGGAATGGTTCCTACTTTTCCTTCTACCAAAGTATTGGAAATTTTACATTCCGGATAGAATACTGCTATAAAACGTTTTGCAATCAGATCATAAATCAGTTTTTCTTCCCTGCTCAGATTCTGAGAAGGCGGAATTTCCGTAGGAATGATCGCATGGTGATCGGTTACTTTTGTATCGTCGAAAACCGCCTTTGATTTTGGAATCGGAGCTTCCAGCAACGGAGCAATCAGATCCTGATACGGATACATTTTCTGAAGAATTCCTGCAATTTTCGGATATAAACTGTCTGATAAGTAGGTGGTATCAACACGGGGATAAGTTACGTGCTTCTTTTCGTAAAGACTTTGCACATAATTCAACGTATTTTCCGCCGAATAACCATATTTTTTATTGGCTTCCACCTGAAGTCCGGTCAAATCGAAAAGTCGTGGATTTTTTTCTTTTCCTTCTTTAATTTCGAAAGAAACGATCTCAAATGGATTGACTTTAAGGTATTCCAGTCCTTTCTCAGCACGTTCCAATGTTTTTAAACGGTCAATGGCCGCATTGAAAATCACGTCACGGTATTTGGTTTTCAGTTCCCAATATTCTTCTGTGGTAAAGGCATCGATTTCTTTCTGACGCTGCACAAGCATCGCCAATGTAGGAGTTTGCACTCTTCCAATGGAAAGAACTGCTTTATTTCCCCCAAATTTTTTCGTAAAAAGTCTAGTTGCATTAATCCCTAACAACCAATCTCCTATGGCTCTGGCATTTCCGGCCAGATACAGATTTTTATAATCCTCTGCAGGTTTTAAGCTTGCAAATCCTTCTTTAATAGCATCTTCCGTTAGTGAAGAAATCCATAAACGCTGAACCGGTTTGTTGCACTTTGCTTTCTGCAATACCCAACGCTGAATGAGTTCTCCCTCCTGCCCGGCATCCCCACAGTTAATGACCTCATCACATTCTTCGACCAATCTTTCAATGATTTTAAACTGATTTTCAACACCTTTATTCGGGATCAGCTTGATTCCAAAGCTGCTGGGAATAATCGGCAGTGAAAAAAGGTTCCAGGATTTGAACTGCGGACCGTAGTCGTGAGGTTCTTTTAAAGTACAAAGGTGTCCGAACGTCCATGTTACGCAATAGCCGTTTCCTTCCATATAGCCTTGTTTAGGCGTGGTAGCGCCCAATACTTTGGCGATATCTCTTGCAACACTGGGTTTCTCGGCAATACATAATTTCATGAACTCGGGTTTATTGAAGGAGTGCAAAAATCGGGATTTTTTTTGACTTGAGAAAAGTTACTATTGAAATATAAATTGTAACCTCTAAAAATAATATCGATTTATACAAATTACACAAAAAATCATAGTACATATCCTTCAGAAAAATCGAAAAACTTAAAATCATAATTAATAGCTTTCCAATTATAAGCTCTCACATTATAATAAAAATATTTAAATTCTTTTTTAGCATCTAAAGCATTTTCATCAATTTTCATTAAAATTAATTTTTCAAAATTTTCCATTGAATCAAATATTTCTATTATAGATTCTTTTCTTATACCTACAATGTTATCATATTCGTAATCTATAAGAGATTTCATATAAAACAAAGAATTATTATCATCTTCTAATTTCTCAATTATAATGTCCTTAATATCATTATCTAATCTTATTTTTCGATTATATTTTGACCGATTACCTGAATACATAATTTTTTTACAATTTATAAGTAAATGGAAAAAATTAGAATCAAAATATTCAGTAAAATATAAATATGTCATAAAATAGCTTTTTAGAAGAATATTAATTTCTTTATTATTTAATGAGAATATTGTACTACCTTTATAAAGATTTAAATTAATATCCCTTAATACTGATGATTCAAATAAATAAGGATATTCAGCCTCTAAAAAAACTCCATTAATAAATTGTTTGAGCTCTTCTTTTGATTCATATAAATTTACAAATTTTTCATTTCCTGAATATTCTTGAATCTTATATTTAAATTTCCTTTCTTCATATCCAATTTTATATTCTGGATTAATTCGTGAGTTTGTATTTACTAACTGTAAAATAGTTTTAATTGTATTTTCGAATTCTTGTTTATTTTTATATGAGAAATCTGTTAAAAATCTAAATTTAAGATCCTTTTCTTTACCATTATCTATTAAATCTATAACCATTTTTCTTCTTTCGTTTTCTCCAATATTTAATAAAACGTTAAAGTCATTCTCGGAAATATTTCCTCGAAATATATATTGAGCAAAGTATCTTTCAAATTTAGAAGAATATGAAATGGAAAGCTTTTCATCTAAATCATTTCCTCTATCTAGATTTATCATCATATTATTTTTATAAATTGAAAATAAATTAGTAAAGATTGAATAAATTGACTCTTTATCATTATCTCCTATTTTACGACCATTACAGTAATCTTTTAAAATCCTACCAAATACTGTATTATCCATACCTTCTTCCGGATCTTTGTTAATCTTTTCAAGATAGAGTTTCCCTTTTGTCTCCCTGAATATTATATCTTTTTTATTATAGATTGATTTATATAAATAAGGATGATGCAATTTCAATAATTCTAAATAAATTAAATCTGTAAAATTGATTTCATTAAAAAAGCCATTGAAATTAATATAAATAGAATTAATCATTTTTTTTATTTGTCGAATATTAGAAATCCAAATAGTAAAGTCATTTAATATATTCTCATTATTATCGAAAGTTTGAGAATATCCCATTCCCATATCTAAAGCGTAAGTCACTCTAATTCTATATTCTTCACCTATTTTCTCAATAAGTTTATTTTTAAAAATTTCTTTAAGAATATTTCTATCATAATATGGCAATGTAAGTTCCGTATTGATTATTTTATCTAAATAGTTAACAGCTAAATATTCATTTACACCACTTATACTACTTATTATATACTCTCTATCATATGCCACAATAAAAAATGTATTAGAAAAGTTTGCTGTATTTCGTATTAATTTTAATAGTTGAAATACTTCCTCCTTATCTAACCTGTCTATATCATCAACAACAATAATTAATTTTTTATTTAATAATTTTATTTTCTCATTAATATTATTAAAATGATTTTCTAAAGATTTTTCTCTAAAAAAAATAGCTTTTATTGATTTTAAAAGAGAATTATCTGTGACATTAATTAACTCCTCTGAATAATGAGATATATCAGATGAGATATTATTTTCTGTTAATGCTTCTGAAAGTGAATTAAAAAAATCTTTTACAAATACTTTTTCATCAAATCCCATCCATGGATTAAAATCTATAATAGCTACATTTTGATTATCTTCAAATCTTTTTTTTAACATTGCTAAAACAGTAGATTTTCCTCCACCCCATTCACTATTAATTCCAATAGTATAGGAAGTCACAAAGTTATTTTCATTAACTATAGTTTCAATCTTTTTTACTGTTTTGGAAAATCCTGGCCCTAATTCATTGTCTTTTTCATCTTTAATTGGAGAATCTTCGTAAAGTATATTCTTTTTTATACTAAAGAATTCTTCTGCAAAAAACTTCAAATAATTTCCTAGATATAATATAACAATTGGAAAAATAATATCAAAATAGAATAACGAATTATGTATTTTGAAATTTAGAAAATCATAATGTTCATTAAAATATCTTTCATAAGTATAAAATATGATTATCGAAAGAAAAAAATATGTTGTTATATTATTAGGCACATGCTCTTTCCATTTACTAACACAAATCGATGTATATAAACATAAAGCTAATAACAATATAACGTCTAACAGAACTGACTCATTTATTTTATCAAATTTAAAGCTATCAATTGATTTATCTAAAAAACCCTCTATGAAAGGTGTAAGTATAATTAATATGCCCAATCCTATAAGGAAAGAAAAAATATTATTTAGTAATTGATTTATTTTCATAAGTAGTTTTATGCTTTTTACAAATCTAACAAAAAGCCCCCTTATAAAAAGGAGGCCGGATCAACAATGTAATGAAACTAGTTCATTATTTCTTTTTTACTTCTGAGATAGCATCGGAAATTCCTCCGCCTGCAGTTTCAAAGAAGGCAGGACCAGCCAGAAGATATACTTTTTCTAATTTTTTGGTGGTAGATAATTTGTGTTCTTTCAGGTAATTTTCAGAACGGTTGGCATGTACAATTCCTCTTACTACATTTCCCGCTACCAAAGCAGTTGGAGAATCTATTCCGGCGTCTTTCAGATCGCTGGCGAATGCAAAATTGGTAACGCCTAATCTCATAGCTTGACGGGCTGCCACTTCGCCTACGGAAGTCATTAAATCAGGAGTAAATTTATTACGGTCACCTAAACCGATCAGCAATAATTTCTTTGCAGACATCGATCCTGCAGGAGGCGTAATTAAAATCGTTTCCAAGGAATGTCCCTGAAACTGTCCTGTTTTTCTAAGGTTGGTCAGTTCTCCTTTTAAAGCCTCATCCAGGTGAACCAATCCGTTCAATTTAGCGGGTAATGCCTGAGGACTGAAAATATCACCTTCTGTATATTCGAAAACACAAGCTACCTGAAGCTGGGCGTCAGCAGACGATGGGCCCTGTACCAATCCTATCATGGAAATTCCGTCTACGGTTCCCCAGGTTTTGGAAGTTCCGATGGCTGTTGTTTTTGCAGGAGCTGTGGTTGTAGTTTGTGCAAAGTTTAAGGTAGATAATGCTAAAGCTGCAATTATCAGTGAGTGTTTTAATGTATTTTTCATGTGATTTATTTTTTGTTGTTTGTTTCGAGGTGCGGGTTATTTTTGTTGCGGGGTTTAATTTTTGTTTGTTGGAATAACGCAAGGACGCAAAGTTTTTTTAAGGTTTATGTTGTTAAGGCGCGAGTCGCTTCGCTCCGGCTATTTTTATTTGTTTTTCAAAGGTAGTTTCTGTGATGGAAAGGTGCATTGATGTGGGATAATTGTTTAATTTATTTTCAAATTATCTCATTTTCAAATTTTCAAATTCCCTGTGTTTTTTTAAAATTTAAATACAATTCTGGAATTGATGAAGAGTCCGTCTTTGTGGTTGTCGATTACATCGTTAATGAAAGCTCCGGTATTGAAATACTGTATTCCTGTATTAAAGGTTAAAAATGGATTGATCTTATAATTGAAACTTCCTAAAAATGCGGTTCCGATGTATCTCTTTTTTGAGTTGGAAGACGCCAGGTTTAGTGTTCCGCTGGGTCTGTAAATCCCGTCCTGGATAGAATATCTCCAGTTGAAAACTACGTCTGCCTGCACCGTTATTTTTTTACCTAAATCAATCGTTGCATAGGGATGGATATCAATTAAATTCACCGGACCAATCTGAGGATTAAATCCAAAATAACCTCCTTTCGGATACAATGGATTGAATGTTCCCAATGTTCCATCTCCTTTATTGCTGTCTCCTGAAATATAATCGTTTCTAAGGTTGATGGTCGGTTTTCCTTTTACATTTTCAAACATATATCCGATGTCTGCAGAAGCCGTCCATGCGCTGATATTTCCTTTATTAAAATTACCAAACTGGTAGGCTGCTTCGAAATTGTAAATAAAACCTCCTCCATATTTCCAGAATCTTCCGCCAAAAGTATGTCTGTTCTCATCGGAAAGCCCGTCTTCAAAACGTACATCCTTTCTGTGAATCCCGAGATAATAGAGCTCCAGATTTCCGCTTCTGGGAATAATCCATGTGTTGTAACTTCCCCAGAGGTTGATTGATTTTGAAGATTTGTTATCGAATGCTCCTGGATTGATTTCACTGGCGGCCATCATAAAGGCATCAGATCTGAAGTTCCCTCTTTTGTACATGAATTTTAATCCATCAAAATAGAGTCTTAAATTCGGACCTTCTCTTACTGAGATCAGTCTTCCGCTTCCATAATCAAGTTCCTGTCTTCCGGCACGTACGGTCAACTTTTCTTTATCATTTTTCAAAATATCAACATCAATGAAAAGATTCTGAATATTCAAATGATCTTCGTCAATAGGTCTCGGACCGTTCTTTCTTCCATTTTCCCATGCACTTCTCACCTGTCCGAAAATTCTTACTCTTGAGCCCAGATGCAGATCTGCATGTACACTGTATCTTTGAATCAGAAAAGGATTGCTTCCAATTCCCATTCTTCCCCAATCTTCGTTATTAAAATCTACAAATTCCAGTCTTGCTTCTCCCCCCAATGAAAGATAATGGTTGCTTTTTTCTGCAATAGGTATGTATTTGATGGAGTTGTAAAAAGTTTTTGCAGAGTCTTTATAGGAAGCATAATCTTCATCAAACCTCATCAGCTTGAACTGGGCAGAAATTTGAAGTGGAATAAAAATCTGCAGCAACAGTACAATGGCAATCAGTTTTTTCATGATGATTTCTTTGTTAAATAATGATCCACAGAATATCTTCCAGCTCCCATAAACAGTAAAAACAGATAACACAAGCTGTACATAAAAGGAGTGTCTTTTACCAGTAAAGCATCATTCCAATGGAGAATAAAGTATCCTGTAAGCGTCACCGCTAAAATTGGCAGCACTGCAATTCTTGTGAAAAAACCAAAGATCACAAATACCGGAAATACCAGATTGGCTGCATCAGCAAAAAGACTGTTGAATGCTTCCGGAAGGTGCAGCGGGTTCGGAACCTGCTCTGCTTCTGAAACACCTACTCCTATTTTTTTTAATCCGTGGGCTACGATTAATTCTACGGAAAGGAAAACTCTGAAGACTAAAAGTGCAGCATCGGTTAATTTTCTTCCCGGATTGGTATTGGTGATGATATGGATTAACTTTTTCATGATTGGAATGAATTTTTAAAATGATTTTTGTTTTTTTAACCGCAGATTACACGGATTGACACGGATGATTGGGGGTATTTAATACTGTTGATAGCTTTGAGTGTAAAACCACCCCGTCAATAATTCTTTGAATTTTTGCCACCCTCCAAGGGAGGGATTTTTACCCCTTCAGTTGGAACGTTGGTTGATACTTGAATAATTAAAAACTTTTGTGGCTAAAAAATTATTTTGTCTGATAGCCTCCGTAATATTTTACAGGTGACCAGTCCGGGATGACTGGAAGTCGTGCGGGTGCTTCTGTTTTGTAGGTTTCATCTCCGTACACTACTTTCCCATCTACGATCGTCAGTTTTGAGGTAATGTTTTTGATGTCTTCATCATTGACTGTGAAATAATCTTTATCCAGAATGGTAAGATCTGCAAAGTATCCTTTCTGTATTTTTCCTTTCTGATAGTCTTTGATGAGTTCGTATCCGCCATAAGTAGAAAGTGATAAAGCCGTTTTTCTGTCCAGCGTATTTTCTTTGCCCATTACCTGAGTTCCTCCTATTGTTTTTCCTGTGGTGATCCAGTATAAAGCTACCCATGGGTTATAACTTGCCACTCTGGTTCCGTCTGTTCCCAATCCTACAGGAATTCCCATTTCCAGCATTTTTTTCACTGGAGGAGATGCTAAAGCCGGTTTTTTACCATATCTGTGGATGAAACTTTCTCCCTGATACGCCATTCTGTGCTGTACTGCAATTCCTCCGCCCAACGCTTTGATTCTTTTCATATTATCTTCGGTAACGGTTTCTGCGTGGTCGATAAACCATACTAATCCGTTCAAAGGAGTTTCTTTGTTTACTTCTTCAATGACATTTAAAAATCTGGTGATACTTTCATTATAGGTTGCATGAATTCTGAAAGGCCATTTGTTTTTTACCAGAAGACTTACTACGTCTTTCATGTTTTTTTCCATCGTAGCCGGAAGTTCGGGTCTTGGGAAAAGAAAGTTTTCAAAGTCGGCTCCGTCTGATACGAGGTTTTCCCCTCCACCGTTGACATGATAATCGATTTCATTAAAATCATTGTGACCATGGTCGTCAATTTCTACCATTCCAATCCATTTGGTATAATCGGCAAGCTCAGATCCTTTTTTCTGGGCAAATAAATAGTAAGGAAGTCGAACGGTAATTTTCCCCTGTTTGTTCAGCTGATCTGTTGTTCCGTAGTCATCCGGAAAATTCTGGAATCCTCCACCTGCGTCCATTACTGCAGTCACTCCCAATCTGTTCAGTTCCGTCATGTATTGAAGGGTAGAATTTACTTTTTCTTCTTCTTTCAGTTCCGGCAGTTTCGCTAATGTTGAATAAAGAATAAATGCATTCGGTTCTGCCACCAATAATCCTGTAGGATCTCCGTTATTGTCTTTTTCAATTAAACCTTGAGCAGGGTTTGGGGTATCTCCATTGATATTCAGTTCTTTTAATCCGGCTTTGTTCAGCCAGGCTTTTCCATAGAGATACATGATGAAAGTAGGCACATTTCCCGTAGCTTCATTAATTTCAGCCAGTGTGGGAAGTCTTTTTTCTTCAAACTGATATTCATTCCAGCCTCCGATGACTCTTACCCATTGTCCCTTCGGTGTTCTCTGAGCCTGTTCTTTCAGCATTTCCAATGCTCTTTTTAATGATTTCACACCATCCCAACGAAGTTCGGTATTGTAAAATCGTCCTCCTCTGATTACATGCAAATGGCTGTCAAATAAGCCTGGAATCACTCTGTTTCTTTTAGCATCAATGACTTTTGTATTGCCATTTTTTAATTTTAAAATCTGGGCATTGGTTCCTACCTGTAAGATTTTATGGTCTTTGATGGCCACAGCCTGTACTTCAGGATTCTTATCATCCATTGTGGTAATCTTCCCATTGGTAATGATCATGTCTGCTTTCTGAGCATTCAGAATTCCTGCTGCCAAAACTGTGGAAAGGGTAAATATATTCAGTAGTTTCATAATTTCAATTTTAAGTTTGAAGGTTTCGGCAGGCTTTCAGCCTGCCGAAACAGTCCCATTAGTGTTTTAACATTTCCTGAGCATACTGAATTCCAATACCATAAGCTCCACCATGTTTTTTCATCAGATCATTAACCGGTTTGTATGTTTCTTTTCTAGCCCAGTCTCTCTGCAGTTCCAATACATACTGAACAGAAGTGATAGGATGTGCTCCTGCCTGAACCATACGGGTGATTGACTGATCGTGCGCTTCTTTAGAAATATCCCCAGAAGCATCTGTTACTACATATACATCGTAACCTTCGTCAATCGCTGATAATACAGGTCCTACGATACATACACTTGTCCATAATCCTGCGAAAACCAGTTTCTTTTTATTTTTTCCTGTAATGGCTTTATGGGCATTAACGTCTTCCCATGTATTCATGGTAGTTCTGTCTACATATCCACTGGTTGCTTGCGGATATACTTCTGAAATTTCCGGGAAAACAGGTCCGCTGAATGACTTTTCTGCCACCGTTGTTACTACTGTAGGAACATTGAATATTTTTGATCCACCTGCAACCAGTGCCACATTGTTTCTTAACTCTTCCATGCTGATGCTTTTGGTTGCAAAAGCCATTTGACCTTCGTGGTCGATGAGTACTACGGCGTGATTGGTAGGATTTAATAATGATTTTCCAGGGTTTTGAGCTGATGCAGTTAATGATAATAAACCAGCTGCAAATGATAGGATTAATTTTTTCATAATAATTTAAAATTTAAGAGTTGTTATTTTTGTTTAATTTTTATAGTGTCATCGGTACTTCCATTAAAAGGATTTCTGTACCTTCCTGAAGGGTTTTGATCGTAATTTCCTGAATATCCCAGACTCCGAATCCATCTCGTTCTTCTATAATCTCACCGCCTATTTCTGCGCTTCCCTTCAAAATAAAAGCATAGACTCCGTTTCCTTTTTTTCTGATTTGATACTGTGTTTCTTTATTCTCCTCAAAAGTTCCCAGATGAAACCATGCGTCCTGATGGATCCATACACCTTCGTCATCTGCATTGGGGGAAAGAATCTGTTGAAATTGATTATGACCTTTGGTTTTATCTAATGTAATCTGATCATATCTCGGCGTCACATTTCTTTTTTTCGGATAAATCCAGATCTGAAGGAATTTTACAAGTTTATCACTGTTTTTGTTGAATTCGCTGTGCATAATTCCTGTTCCTGCACTCATGACCTGAATATCTCCGCTTCTGATCACCGCTGTATTTCCCATGCTGTCTTTGTGTTCAAGGTCACCTTCCAAAGGAATACTGATGATTTCCATATTGTCGTGAGGGTGGGTTCCGAAACCTCTTCCTGCTTCCACTTTATCATCATTCAGGACTCTCAATACTCCAAAGTGCATTCTTTCAGGATTATAATAATTGGCAAAACTGAAAGTGTGCTGGCTCAACAGCCATCCGTGATCTGCCTTCCCTCTTGTATCAGCTCTGTGAATCACAGAGTTTTCTTTTATTTTTGATTCTGTATTGGGAAGATGATTGTATCCGATCGGTTCTAGTGGTTCGATCTCATCGATATCATTTTTCATAGCACTGGCCAAAGAAGCTGATGCTACAAACATTCCTGTTCCCAATAATCCTTTCTTTAAAAAATCTTTTCTGTCCATATCAGATTGTTATTTGTTCTTGTTTGATAGGACAAATTTAGAGAGACCGGAAACCCTGCACATTTAACTAGTTTAATAAATGACTTTGAAGCAAAAAAAAATGCCGGATACTTTTGTATTCGGCAGTATAACTATAATGGATTGTTATTTTTTGGAAAGTGTAAAAGTCTTTTTACTCTTAGGAACTATTTAATTTGATATAATATTTTAAAGAATAACTCTATTTAGATTCTACGGAATGACAAACTGTGTGGGTAAGACCGTTATTTCAACTGTGTCATTCCTTAGGAACCTCTGTAGGAATGATAAGCAAAAAAATAATTGGAAAACGCAAAGACGCGAGTTGTTTTTTAAGCTAAATATTTTTAAGGCGCAAGGATTTTATCTCCGATAAAATGGGTGACTATAATTTCACAGAAATATTCACACCTATAAAACCCATGCAAATCTCTGCAATCTGCAAGTATAAAAAACTAAGATTTATTTCTCCTTTGAAGCAAGACGCTTCCTAATGGTGCTTACAAATTCTTTTGAAACCCCAAGGTAAGAAGCAATGTAGTATTGTGCTACTCTTTGCGGGATGGAAGGGTATACTTTGATGAATTCAAGGTATCTGTCGGATGCAGTCTTGGAAATGGTATTCACCAGTCGGCTTTGCAGGGTTGCCAGGTTCCTCTGAACCAGCATTCTGAAAACTCTTTCAAATTTGGGAACTTCCTGCAGCAGTTTTTCTTTTGTTGTAGTATTCAACATATAGATTTCCGAGTCTTCCAGTGTTTCGATAAAAACCTTAGAAGGCTTCTGTTCATGAAATGATGCAATATCACTGATCCACCAATCTTCGATGGCAAACAGTAACGTTACTTCGGAACCATTATCATCCAAACAATACATTCTCACACATCCTTTATGAATATACCCTTCAAACTGGCAAATCTCTCCTTCTCTCAGTAAAACTGTTTTTTTAGGAAACGACTGACAGACAAGCAGGTCTGTAAAAGTTTTTTCTTCTTCGGGAGTGATTGAAATAAATCGCGTAATATTTTTGATGATGTTTTCGAACATAATGCAGAGTTTACCCCTGCAAATTAGGAAAAAGACTGTAAACTTCGTTCTTTAAAAGTCCACTTCCTCCTCCATAATGATCGATTACTTTAACATCCTTATCCAAACCGGCACAAAATATTTTTATATCTTTCTCAAAATCATCTTCTAAGCCGGAGCTTAAAAGGACAATGTCCACCGTATTTTCCTTTATGTATTCATAGCAGAAATTTTCATCATTTTGTATCTCTGCTGTCCAGCCCTCATTATTTTCGATAATTCTTTTTAAAGTATCCAGAATTTCCTGGTTCTTTCCAATCACTAAAAAATGTAATGTTTTCATGTTGTTCAATGTTTAAAGTTTAAAGTTCAAGGTTCAGAGTTTAATGTTTATATTGTTTACTTGAAGGGTAAAATGACGATTTGGATTTCTGCGGAATGATATAGTGTAAAATAGATAAAGGGCTTAGTTTGTTCATTCTGTCTGTAATAATTTACACTCTTATAATTTCAAACGCACCCATCCTCATACTCTCCCACTCGTATCCAAAACCTCGAAACCTCGCACCCACTCTCTTACCCTCAAACCCGAAACCCGCTACAAATGTTTATTTCCTGTAATTTTTAATTCATTCAGATCCAGTTGTGATTCTGCTTTTCGAATCTCGTCATCACTGAAAAGTTTTTCGCGTTTCATTTTAAAGAGTTCTTTTCTCTGTAAGGCAAATATATCCATCATCACTTTATGATATTCGGCCATATCGTTTTGCCTGTTGGTACACATTTCAATAGAATTGAGATGATTCTGGTGAAGTTTGATATCACTTTCCAGCGTATTTTTAAGATTTTCAAGGAGACTATTGCTGTTCAACACCTCATTGTATTCGTTATCAAGCCTATGTACAGCAAGCTTATCCAGTCTCATCTGAATCCCGGCCTGCTGTTCGTGAGAAGGCAAAATATGATCGATCTCCCCTATTTTGGTTAATTTAATGATCAAGGGCAGGGTAAGTCCCTGAAACACTAATGTCACAAAAATGACGACAAATGTGATAAAAATGATCAGATTTCTCATAGGAAATTCAGCCTGCGAATTCATCATAACCGGAATGGACAGTGCTGTTGCCAGTGAGACCACTCCTCTCATTCCTGCCCATCCTATAATCAAGGGGTTTTTCCATCCCGGACTCGGATCACGACGGGCTTTTTCACTGAACCATCTTGGAAGATGAGCTACGGGATAGATCCATAAAAGACGTACCACAATGACAATCAAACTTATAACCAAACCATATTTGATACCTTCCATTACTGAAATTTCACCCAATCCATTGATTATATCAGGAAGTTCAAGACCTATTAATACAAAAACCAAAGCATTCATCACAAAAATCAGGGTGTTCCAGACTCCTGTCATATTGATTCTCGTAGTTCCGGTTTTGAAAATCTCATGAGCACGGAAAGACATAAACAATCCTCCGCTCACTACCGCCATCACTCCCGAAAAATGAAAATGTTCTGCAGAAAGAAATAAAATATATGGCGTCATTACGGTAAGTGCCGCATCAATAGCAGGTGTTGTAGGTAAAAAACGGTGAATGGCATAAAAAATATGTGCTCCGGCAATTCCTACGACAATTCCCATTCCTGCTACCAGAAAAAACTGTCCTGTAGCTTCATGCATTGAGAAAGCACCCGTCATTACAGCGGCCAGAGCAAACCTGAAAACGATCAGTGAAGAGGCATCATTAATCAGACTTTCTCCTTCCAGTATAGCGAGGGTACGTTTCGGTACTTTTAATCCTTTTAAAACTGTTGTGGCTGCTACTGCATCCGGTGGCGAAACAATTCCTCCCAATAAAAAGCCTAAAGCCAGCGTAAATCCCGGAATCAGCATTTGTGAAGTGTAAGCAACAACCAAAGATGTAAGAAATACCAAACCAAATGCCAACAAGCTGATGGGACGTTTCCATTTCCAGAAATCATTCCATGAAGTGTACCAGGCTGCTTCGTATAAAAGAGGTGGTAAGAAAATCAGAAATATAATCTCCGGATCCAGCTTTAAAACAGGGACTCCGGGAATAAGGCTGATCCCCAATCCGGCAAGTACCAGAAAGATAGGATAGGCAATTTTGATCCGTTGTGCCAGCATGACCAGCAGCATAACAAGTAATAAAAGTCCTAATATTAAAAGTAATTGTTCGTGCATGTTTTTGAAGTTAGATTTCAGATTCTGATCATTTATGTTTGGGCTAAAGCCAGTGGTAAATTTATTTTTTTAAAGGCGGGCTAAAGCCCACCGCTATTGAATGTTAATTTATTTATTGAGACTCCTACGGAGTGACAATCTGTATGGATAGTTAATCCTCATACTTTGCCATTCCGTAGGAATCTCCACTTCACTAGGTTACTTAAAAATGTAATAACCACAAAAGTCACAAAGTTTTTGTTTTAAAATGTTTGTAAAGTTTAATAATATACAATATAAAGATCACATGAGAGAAAAATCAAAGATTTTTATAAAACTTAAGTGTTCTTTTTAAGCGCTCGATATTTACTTATCAAATCTTTTGTGACTTTTGTGGTTAAACTATTTAAATATAACTGAATTCGCTATTTCAATTTCTTCTTCGTTAATAGAATGTCCAAAATTGGCATATACTTTTTCTGTTACCTCCGCATTCATTTCTCTTAAAATATTAGCTGTAGCATATACTCTTTCTACCGGAACATGAAAATCAGGATTGCTGGTTCCCAGGAAAACCGGAGTCCCTGCAAAATCACCTTTATAATTTTCACGGTTGATTTTATCTCCAATCACGCCACCAATAATAGCTGCCGCTCCACCGAACTTCTGAGCATTACGGGCTAAAAATTCAAGGGTAAGACAGGCTCCCTGGGAAAATCCGAAAAAGTATATATTTTCAGGTTTTATTCCTGAATTGACAACCGCTTTTACCGTTTCTTCAACCATTTCAAGAGCTGATGATAACCACGGTTCGTTTTGTTCCACCGGAGCTATAAATGAAAAAGGATACCAGCTGTGATTCAAAGCCTGTGGGGCTAGAAGTGCATAGTCTTTTACATTCAAATGCTGGGATAAACTCAGAATATCCTGAGCACTTCCTCCGCGTCCGTGAATCATGATCAAAGCTTTTTCCGCCTGATTTAAGGGTATTCCTGCTGTTTTTATATTTAAAGTATGACTCATTATTTCTATCTGAATTTTTCTGTTGGATAATCGATTTTGGGAAGAACTTCTTTCAAACGTTCTCTTCTTTTTTCAAACTGTAGCGGCAATTGCAGATCTTCACCTAAAAATGCAGCTTCTTCATCCACGTCGAACCCTGGGCCTGAAGTTGCTATTTCAAACAAAACGCCTCCCGGTTCTTTAAAATATACGGAAGTAAAATATTTTCTGTCTTTCACTTCGGTATGCTCCAATCCGTATGTGTTGAGTCTCTTTACCATTTCCAGCTGGGACTCTGCGTCGGGAGTAGCAAAAGCCACATGATGAACGGTACCTCTTCCTGCTAAACCTTTTAAAGCATTTGGGGTAGAAAGCAGATCTACATATTTCCCCGGCATATTTTCTGTTCCCAGTCTCAATCGGTCAGGGCTTTCTTTGATCACTTTATGATCCATCTGGGTGGTCAGAAGTGCTGCTGTTCTTTCATAAGCATCCTGCCAGATTTCCACATGATGAATCCCTTTGATGGCATAATATTTTGGAATATAACCATTATAATAACCTTTTCTTTCGTCTTTATCATTAAAAACCAATTCCAATCCCAGTCCGTCAAAATCTTCAAGATAAATGAAAACTTCATCAGAAAATCTTTGCTGCGGCTGTTTGAAGGGAATATTAAACTGTTCCAGACGGTTCATCCAATAATCCAGGGCATCTATAGAAACTGAAAAAGCAGTGGTGTTAAGCATTCCTTTTCCATGTCTGCCATTGATCAGATCTTTACCATAGGGAAAAGTAGTCATAATCGTTCCAGGTGTTCCGTACTCGTCACCGAAATAAAAATGATAAACATCTGAATAATCAAAATTGACTGTTTTTTTGACCAATCGAAGCCCCAAAACTCCGGTATAAAAATCTATATTTTCCTGTGCATTGCCGGTAATTGCCGTAACGTGATGCAATCCTGTGATAAGTTTCATTGTGATAAAATTGTTAATTGGTTATTATAATGGAGGCGAGATTTCGGGGTTCGGGATTCGAGTTGATAAGTTCGAGAATAACTTTATTCATCTTCTGTTTTTAGCTCAAGATTCTCAAACCCTCTTCCCCTCAGACTCTCAAACTCGAATCTCAAAAACCCGTATCCTGAAACTCGAATCTCGAATCTCGAAAACCCGCATCCCGCATCTCAAACTCCCTACAGTTCTTCCTTCAACCATACATCATTATATTCTTCCGGATGACGTTTGAACTGAGCGTGAACATAAGGACATAGCGGTAGAATTTTCAAATCATTTTCTCTTGCGTAGGAAACCAGTCTTTCCAGTAAGATTTTGGCAAAGCCTTTTCCTTCATATTCCGGATTTACTTCGGTATGGTAAACGGTCAGTTTTTTTCCTATAACTGATATGTCCATTTTACCTGCTTTATGATCGTCTGAGAAAAGCTGAATCTCTCCTTTTCTTCCTTCTAAAACTATTTCTGTTCTTTCCATTTTTCTTGTTTTTAATTGTTAATTCAAAATTAGCATCTTTATAAGTTCTGACCGATGACCTATGATAAGTTCGGCAATACTCCTTCTATTTTCTCACGCATTCCTTGGTATTGAACAGGAAGTTTAAGGTTGGTTCCCAACTCTTCCAAAGGCTCATCTACAGTGAATCCAGGATTATCGGTTGCAATTTCAAATAAAACTCCACCCGGCTCACGGAAGTACAGTGAGTAGAAATAATCTCTGTTGATTTTTGGTGTGATGCTTAGTCCTGCGGATAAGGCTTTCTCACGATATTCCATCAAAACATTATCATCTTTTACTCTGAATGCAATATGGTGATTGGTTCCAGCTGCATTTCTACCTGCCGAAATGGTGTCATTTTCAATAATATCAACAATATTAGCGGTATCAATAGCATCAGTTGCTAATCTGTATCTTTCTCCCTCCTGTTTCTGCAAATCATATCCTAAAATATCGGTCAGAACTTTAATGGTAGGATCTGCTTTTTTTAAGGTTAGAGTGACATTGTGAAAACCTTTTAATGCATTTTCATCTTTGATATCATCCGTGGTCCATACTTTTCTGTTGTCTTCAACTAATGGTTCTATTAACTGTAACTGAAGTCCGTCCGGATCTTTAAAAGAAATCATCTTTTCTCCGAATATTTCGCCTTCTTCCGTGGTTACATTAAGGTTTTGTAAATGGTTTTTCCAAAAGTCAAGACTTCCTTTCGGTACAGAATATCCGATATGAGTAGCCATTCCGCTTCCATTGGTTCCTTTTCCTATTCCTTCCCACGGAAAGAATGTAAGAATGGTTCCCGGAGTTCCGTTTTCATTTCCGAAATAAAAATGATACGTTCCCGGATCATCAAAATTTACAGTTTTCTTTACCAGTCTTACGCCTAAAACTTTGGTATAAAAATCTAAATTTCTTTTGGCGTTGTCTGCAATAGCAGTAATATGATGCAGACCTAAAATTCTATTGTCCATGTCTTTTAATTTTGATGCTAAATTACAGTGAACAGAAATCCTGTGCATTTAACTAGTTTAATAAATGCAAAACCCTCTTTTCGGAAACACATTTAAATCATTTTTTAAACATCCCACAACCAGCCTTTACACAATTCTCAAAAAATTCAGTTTATTTTATGTTTTCTACAACCCCAATTACCGGTCAATTTCTATAGTATTTGAATTAAAAAGCATAAAAAATCGATAAACACTTTAAAATAATCAAAAAATAAAAACACATAAAACACTGAATTAAATATAGTTAATCCATTAACAATAATTTAATATTCAAAAAGCCTACTTTTTTAGTGGACTAATAAAAATTATATTATATATTTGCAAACGTATTCAGGAAATAAGACAAAATGAAGGCAGAATTAAAATATAATTCAATTAAGAAACATAACATCAAAAATATGATGAAGGATATGTGTATGCCTATACATCAAGAATACTGTGGTTGACCTTACTTTTATTTAGATATATTTTCAAAGGCTTTACCACGTGGTAGAGCCTTTTTTCATTGAACACAACAACATTAAAAACATAAAAATGAGCAATTCTAAAAACAAATGGTTAATTCCATTGGCGTTTACAAACATCTATGTGATATGGGGAATTACGTTTTTAGCTATTTCATTTGGCTTAAAAGGATTTCCGCCATTCATTCTTTCGGGGTTAAGATTTCTGGTTGCCGGAATTCTGATGATAAGCTATCTTCTCTCTAAAGGGGAAAAAGCAAATTCTCTGATCAACTGGAAGAAAAATGCCATAACCGGTATTCTTATTCTTACCGGAGGAACCGGGCTTGTTGCCTGGGGAGAACAGTATGTAACGGCTTCTGAGGCGGCCATTTCTATTGCAACAGGACCATTTTGGTTCATTGCTATCGATAAGAAAAACTGGAAATATTATTTTTCGGATAAATTCATTCCGATAGGATTGATTATCGGTTTCGTAGGGCTGATTATGTTTTTAAAGGGCAGTGTAAATTCTAATGCCCATGCATTGGCAGATGGAAACCTGCGTATTACTGCGTTTGTGGTATTAGGACTAAGCTCCATTGCCTGGGTATTGGGTTCATTATATTCAAAGAAAAATCCGGCTTCCCAATCTACGTTTATGAATATTGCCCAACAGCTTATCGTAGCGGGATTAGCCTCTTTCATTATCGCCTTTTTCAGAAGAGAATGGACTGATTTTTCAGTTTCTGCGGTTCCATTATCGGCATGGTTTGGGGTTCTATTTTTGATCTTCTTTGGATCGATAGTCGCTTATTTGTCGTACATTTGGCTTCTGTCCGTAAAACCCGCTGCTTTGGTAAGCACCCATACCTACATCAATCCTATTGTAACCGTGATTGCAGGCTGGATTGTTGCCCACCAAAGCATCAATGGAGGTCAGCTGTATGGTTTATTCATCATATTGCTGGGAGTACTTCTAACCAATGTCACCAAGTATTTCAGACTTTCAAAACGGGCCAAGGTCAAAATCAGAAGAGTAAGGAGATTTTTAAACAGAACGGGCAGAAGATATCAGCCTATTTAAAAAGTATATAAAATCAGAATGATAGAAATCAGAAACATATCAAAAACATTTCATCAGAAAAAACAGTCTTTCAAAGCACTGGATAAGGTAAGTCTTACTATAGATAAAGGAGATATCGTAGGAATTATCGGTTTTTCAGGTGCAGGAAAAAGTACGCTGATCCGTACCGTAAATCTATTGGAAAGACCGGATGAAGGACAAATTATTATTAATGGAAAGGATTTCACAAAGCTCAGTTCCCAACAACTGGCTGAGGAGCGTAAAAAAATCGGAATGATCTTCCAGCATTTCAATCTTCTTTCTTCAAGAACTGTTTTTGATAATGTAGCGCTTCCTCTGGAACTGGATCATACCAGCAAGGACGAAATCAACAGAAAAGTAAACGAACTCCTGAAGATCGTAGGCCTTGAAGATAAAGCCAATGATTATCCAAAAAGCCTTTCCGGAGGACAGAAACAGAGAGTCGCGATAGCAAGGGCTCTGGCCAATGATCCTCACCTTCTGCTTTGTGATGAAGCAACCAGCGCACTGGATCCGGCAACAACACAGTCTATTCTGCAGCTTTTAAGAGATATCAATCAGAGACTGGGAATTACCATCCTTTTAATTACCCACGAAATGGAAGTCATCAAATCGGTCTGCAACCACGTTGCTGTGATCGACAAAGGAAAATTATTAACAAAAGGAACTTTAAGCGAGATTATTTCGGATAAAGAACACCCGATCATCCGCCAGTTCATCAATTCAGACATCATGACTCTGCCACAGGAACTCAGCAGCAGACTGCAGAAAGAACCAAAAGAAGGTTTATTTCCGCTGGTCGAAATAGAACTTAACGAAAACATCAGTGTTGAACAGATTCTTTCAACACTATACAGCCAATATAAAATCCCTTATAAATTGTTAAAGGCAGATGTAGAATATTTTGGAAATTCCAATTTCGGTAAACTACTTTTACAGCTTCAGGGTGAGACTGAAGAAAACCAGCAGGCGATCTATTATTTCAACCAAAATAAAATTCAAAATACAGTAAAAGGATATGCTTAGTGATACGGTAATTGCCCTTTTGGCAAAAGGAACCTGGGAAACGGTTTACATGACATTTTTATCCGGATTCTTTGGATTTGTACTTGGACTTCCGGTAGGAATCATGTTATTTTTAACCAGAAAAGGACAACTGCTGGAAAATACCACCTACCATAGAGGATTATCTATTCTGGTTAATATTTTCCGTGCCATTCCCTTCATTATTCTGATTGTATGGATGATTCCTTTCACAAGAATTCTTGCAGGAACTTCTATTGGAGTAAATGCCGCTTTGGTTCCTCTAAGTGTGGGAGCTGCCCCTTTTATTGCAAGACTTGTAGAGAACAGCCTTATTGAGGTTCCACACGGCCTTATAGAGACGGCAAGAGCTTTGGGAGCTTCTCCATTACAGATTATCAGAAAAGTTTTGCTTCCTGAAGCACTTCCTTCATTAATCAATAATGCAACCATCACTTTGATCACCTTAGTAGGTTACTCTGCAATGGGTGGTGCTGTAGGAGCTGGCGGACTTGGACAGGTGGGTTACCAGTACGGATATATCGGATATGATATTGTAATTATGAATACCGTTTTGATTCTGCTTGTTCTTTTGGTTTTCATCATCCAGTTTATGGGCGACAGATTGTCAAAAAGATTTGATCACAGGTAGTTTTTGGGTGAGAGTGTTTGAGAGTAGGAGTGTTTGAGATCCGGGGTGCGAGTTTCGGGATACGGGGATGAATGAGATCATTTTTTACTCTTTTGCTTCAATAGTATTTAAATAAAAAAATAGAATGAAAAAAATAAAGATTTTTGGTTTAGTGGCCGCCGGAATATTGCTGTTCAGTGCCTGTTCGGGAAGAAAGGATGATCCGAACTTTATCCGTGTAGGGATCACGTATGGCCCAGAGCAGGAAATTGCTGAAGTAGCTAAAAAAGTGGCTAAAGATAAGTACAATCTTGAAGTGGAACTGATCCCTTTCAACGATTATGTAGTTCCCAATGAAGCCCTGACTAACGGGGATATTGATGCCAATGCCTTCCAGCATATTCCTTATTTAACGGAACAGTCCAAGCAGAGAGGTTATAACCTTGCTCCTGTAGGCAATACATTTGTGTATCCTATTGTAGCCTATTCAAAAAAAATTAAAAACGTTGGTGAATTACAGGAAGGCAACACGATTGTTATTCCCAATGATCCTACCAACGGAGGACGTTCTTTACTGCTTCTGCAAAAAAGTGGTTTGCTGAAATTGAAAGATGGTGTGGGACTTCTTCCCAAAGTAACAGATATTACAAAAAACCCGAAACAACTGAAAATCATGGAGATCGAAGGTGCTCAGATTCCAAGAGTTTTGGATGACAGAGATGTTGTTGTGGGGGTAATTAATAATAATTTTGCAGCACAGGCAGGTCTGGATCAGGAAAAGCAAGGTATTCTTGTGGAAGATAAAGATTCTCCTTATGTGAATGTGGTAGTCGCCAGACAGGATAATAAAAACAGCCAGAAAGTAAAAAACTTTGTAAAAGCCTATCAGTCTCCGGAAGTGGAAAAGAAAGCTAAGGAAATCTTCAAAGGAGGTGCTGTGAAAGGATGGGATTGATGAGTTGGAGAGTTTGAGAGTATTAGAGTATTAGAGTTGTGAGAGTGGATTCGGGATACGAGTTTTCGGGTTGGAGAGTAAGAGGGTTTGAGTGTAGATTCCTTCGGAATGAACAAACTACATGCTATACCTATACGTCCGCCTTATCATTCCATAGGAATCTAAACACTGTGCTAGGAGTGTTGTAAGATTCGAGGTGTTGAATGAAAGTATATGAGAGTAGCTTCATTCGTCTTTTACCATTTTGCAATTTTGCTTTCAGCCTTTTCACTTTGATGTCTCAACATCAACTTCTCTTCAGTTTTCCGCATTTACAAATACAATATTTAATAATAAGCTGTCTGCAAATAATCAGGCAGTTTTTTTATTTATCAATTTTTTATTTTCTCAATTTGAGATAATAAAAATTTTCTCTATTTTTGTTTTTAATCAAATAGTAAGGCATTATGTTAAAGAAAACCGTCATTATAAGTTTATTCACCTTTATTTCTGCTTCTTATATGGCTCAGACTAATACTACCATTCCTGTTTATCTGGATGAATCCAAACCTGTTGAACAGCGCATTCAGGATGCACTATCAAGAATGACCCTGGAAGAAAAAGTGGCTATGCTTCACGCACAGTCCAAATTCAGTTCACCGGGTGTTCCGAGATTGGGAATTCCTGAATTCTGGACTACAGATGGCCCGCACGGGGTTCGTCCTGAAGTAATGTGGGACGAATGGGATCAGGCCGGATGGACCAACGATTCTATTATCGCCTACCCTGCCCTGACTGCTTTATCCGCAACCTGGAACAAAAAAATGTCATGGAACTATGGGAAAGCATTGGGTGAAGAAGCCCGCTACAGAAAAAAAGATATTCTTCTGGGACCTGGAGTTAATATTTACAGAACTCCACTAAACGGCAGAAATTTTGAATACATGGGTGAAGATCCTTATCTGACATCCAAGATGGTGGTTCCTTATATTAAAGGTGTGCAATCTAACGGAGTGGCAACTTCTGTAAAACATTTTGCTCTGAACAATCAGGAAATGTTCCGTCATACAAGCAATGTGAATGTGGATGACAGAGCATTGTATGAAATTTACCTTCCTGCCTTTAAAGCAGCGGTAACAGAAGGTGATTCGTGGACGATCATGGGAGCTTACGACATGTATAAAGGCCAGTATGCCAGCCAGAATCAATATCTTTTAAATGATATTTTAAAGAAAGAATGGAATTATAAAGGCGTAGTGGTATCCGACTGGGGTGCTGTAAACAATACAGAACAAGCTATCCACAATGGTCTTGATCTTGAATTCGGCTCATGGACCAACGGACTTTCTGCAGGAACTAAAAATGCCTATGACAATTATTATCTGGCAAAGCCTTACCTTGATTTGATTAAAGCAGGAAAAGTAGGAACTAAAGAATTGGATGACAAAGTAACAAGATTACTTCGTCTTGCCTACAAAACAACGATGAACCGCAACAAGCCTTTCGGAAATATTGCTTCTGAAGAGCATAAAGCCATTGCCAAAGAAATCGGAGAAGAAGGAATTGTTTTATTGAAAAATCAGGGGAATATTCTTCCGATTGATCTTAATAAGGCTAAAAAAATAGCGGTTATTGGTGAAAATGCCATCAAAATAATGACTGTTGGCGGTGGTTCTTCATCTTTAAAAGTGAAATATGAAACACTTCCTTTAGACGGAATCAAATCCAGATTCGGAAAACAGGCTGATGTACAGTACGCAAGAGGCTATGTAGGAGATATCGGAGGAGAATATAACGGAGTAAAATCCGGACAGGATTTAAAAGACACCCGATCTGAGGCTGAATTATTGAATGAAGCCATAGAATTGGCAAAAAAATCAGATTACGTCATTTTCGTAGGCGGACTGAACAAAGCGGACTTCCAGGACAGTGAAGGAAACGACAGAAAAAGCTATGGACTGCCTTACAATCAGGATCAAATCATCTCTGCTCTGGCCAAAGCGAACAAAAACCTTGCTGTGGTTTTAGTTTCCGGAAATGCAGTGGCCATGCCGTGGATCAAAGAAGTTCCAACGGTTGTACAAGCCTGGTATCTTGGATCCGAGGCCGGAAATTCTATTGCAGCCATTTTAGCAGGAGATGCCAACCCATCAGGAAAACTTCCGTTTACATTTCCGGTAAAACTTGAAGACAATGCAGCACACCAGCTTGGAGAATATCCGGGGCAGAAAGATGAGTTAGCTGCAGGAAAAGGAAAAGACCAGAAAAATCCTATCAATATTACGTACAACGAAAGCATTTTTGTAGGGTATCGCTGGCATGATACCAAAAATATAAAACCACTGTTCAGCTTCGGGCATGGTTTGAGCTACACTACTTTTGAATTCGGAAAAGCAAAAGCAGACCAGACTACTATTTCACAGGATGGTAAAATCACATTTACAGTAACCGTTAAAAATACAGGTAAAAAGGCAGGTGCTGAAGTGGCGCAGCTTTATATCAGTGATTTAAAATCTTCTGTTCCACGCCCTGCAAAAGAATTGAAAGGTTTTGAAAAAATATACCTGAATCCGGGAGAACAGAAAGAAGTGACTTTCACCATTGATAAAACGGCTTTAAGTTATTTTGATGCTCAAAAACACGATTGGGTAGCTGAGCCCGGAGACTTTGAAGCTCTTATTGGAAATTCTTCAGATGCCATTAAAACCAAAGTGAAATTTACTCTTAAATAGAAAAACTGAGTATAAACTCTATTTATAATTATTTGATAGAATGCAAACAGATTCCGGATTGGGATCTGTTTTTTTTAATTTTTCTCCCAAAGATTACAGAGATTTCACAGATTTTTATAGACAATCAAGGACGTACCTCAGTGCTTCTAGCTTCTAGCTTCCAGCTTCCAGCCAGAAATAAAAAGCAGATTCCCAATTGGAAACCTGCTTTCATTATATCTAACAAATCCTGAATTATTTTCCGCCGCCGCCGTTTTTCTCTACGTCGGTTTTTGTATTCTCCTTTACCTTCTGGTTTCCAAAACGCTTTACAAAAGTAAGAGAAACTCCATACCAGTCCCATTTTGAGTACTCTCTGAAAGTTCCGTCCGCGCTGTATGTTGTGTTATCGCCATAAGGCCTTTTAAAGATGTTCATCAGCTGCATGCTCAGCTCCATCTGGGTTTTCGGGAATATTTTAGTCACTGAAATATTATGGAAAACATTGGTATTGTTGGCATATGAGTTACCGTTATTCTGATTGGCAAGTTCCATCCATGCACTTACATTAATGTTTTTATTAAACAGATTAGTATAAGATATATTCGCTGAGGCTCCCCAATAGCTGATATAATCCTTAGCTCCCAATTTATTCTTCTCGTTAAAATCCTTATTATTAATGTAGTACCATCCAAATCCGGCATTCACATTCAGTTTATTTTTCAGGAAATTCTGATTGGTATTGGCAAATAGGTAGTATTTTTCAACCTTTCCATCAAAGTTCCCCGGCAATGAAACTGTTCTGCCATTTTCCGTTACGTAAGTCGTCCAGTAATCCTGATTCGTGTGCATATATCTTGCAGAGATAAAGTACTTTTTCAGAATTCCGAACTTCAGATAAAGCCTGTCATTCGGGTTAGGATTCAGATAAAGGTTTCCTCTGGAATACGTTCCGTTAATTTCAGGCATAAGGAAGGGATTAAATTCAGAATACCAGGGTCTCCAAATGCTTCGGTTGTAGGTAAGACTCAGGTCAAATTTCTCTGAAAAACTATATTTCAGCAATAAGTTGGGAAGAAAAGAGCCGTAAGAATCCCTTCTTTCCGTACCTGCTACATCCTGTCTTACTTTATAATCAATATATTCGTAACGGATTCCGACTCTGGTTTCCAGTTTTTCAAAAAATGTCTTGCTGTAATTGGCATATAAGGAGCTCAGATGATCTTCATAATGGAATCTGTCATTGCGGGAAAGATTAGCGAATTCCGGGATGGCATTATCAATGCTGAATCCATACAGGCTGTTAGGAATAACATGGTTGTTTATTTCGGTCTTCCCTCCTACTTCCATGGTGCCACCCGATTTACCAAAAGGTTGTGTATAATCAACTTTCAGATAATAATTACGCATCTGATTGCTACTGATAACGCCCAGCTGCTGATGGGTTATCACCCCTTGCTTAGTAATTTGCTTGTCGATCAGATTATCATTATTATCACTGGAATAATTGGTTCCTAAATTAATATCTAAGATTCTGTTCTTTTCTTTATCATAATATTTGTAGAAAGCATTAGTCCCCAGATTACGGCTGAATCCCCAGTTGTTTTGGTTCTGAAGGAAAGATTCTCCCGGATCTCCGTCTTTTGTAGTGGCCCCATCAGATTCTGCAGTATGAAAATTCCTGTTTTGTGAATATTCCAGTACAAGCCCGAAGTTATTTTTATCATTAATTTCAAACTCCGAAGTGGAAGAAACAGAAGGGCTTTCATTTCTCATTACATTTTTCAGATTAAACTGTGTCAGTTTATTTTCCGCATAGCGGTTATCCCATGTCTGATTCGTCTGTACATAAGTTCCGTTATTATAACCTCCTATAAGGGTTTGGGTAAACTTTTTCTTATGGTAGTTCAGGTTGAAATTCGTGTATTGCGAGTTTTTGGTACTTTGTCTGTTGTTGAGAGATATGCTTCCTTTTAATCCTTCATCATCCCTTTTTTTAAGGACAATATTGATTACGGAACCGGAAGTTTCATAACGGGAAGACGGGCTGGTGATCACTTCAATTTTCATCAGGTTATCGGCAGGAATTGTTTTAAGATATTCCTTGAGCTCCTTACCTGTAAAAACAGATTTCCTATCATTGATATATACGGTAACCAATTGTCCCTCAGCTTTTACCTCATCATTGTTATCAATACTTACCAGAGGAGTCATTCTCAGCACATCCCATGTTGTATTTCCCGCCAGAATTGCACTATTCGCTACATTAAATACAGTTCTGTCTACTTTAGATTCTACGGTTGGCTTTCTGGCAACCAGAGTAACCGCTTCTATTTCTTTTGCATTTCCTTTTACAGTATCGTTGGCAGCCGGAGCTGGAGCTTGTTGGGCCATTGCTGATACGCCTGCTAATATTGCTATGGGAAATAATAGTATTTTCATGTGAAATTATAGTTTTTTCTATAAGACCACTATCTTCATTAATATGTTACATTAAAAAGTAAAAAAAAGCAAAATAATTATTTAATTTTCAAGCATATAACAATTAAAACATAAACATAAATTTAAAAACGATGTAAATTTTTCAATAAATCAAACCAATAAAACTCACTTCCATTATAAATATTCTTAAAAAACAGTATTTATACGAAATTGAAAATTTATTTTAATTCCAACAATTTGACAAGCAAAAAGCCCGGATCTCACCCGGGCCGTTAGCAATAGCAAATTGACAAGGATTACTATTAAAAAATATATGCTAGTTTACACTTTCAAAGTAATGAATAACACCAACTTCAGGCAGACGAAGCGGATCTTTATTAAAACCGGATTCTTTATTCCTGCTGCTTTCCAGAAAAGAATTACTGAAAAGTGCATAAGAAGGCTGTTCAGCGACTCCGTTTTTCAGAAGCTGATGAGCCTCCACGATTGTTTTTCCATATAATTTTCTGAAGTTTCCGATATTGTACTGTGAAAAAGATCCGTAATGAACAATAAACTTGAGAGCCAGATCAATTTTGGTACTTAAACTTTTACTTAACTCTTCTATTTTCCTGTTGAAAGCAGTTCGCATCTTCCACAGCATTGTTGAAATACTCTGGTAAGACGGATTTTCATCATAACGGTAAAATAAAATGGCATCTCCCTCAATCTCGGAAATTTCAAAATACTGATCGTTCACATCAATGAGTGTCGACAGTAATTGCCGTACAATATACTCGCCTGTATACAATTTTGTATTGAACACAAATTCAGTAAATCCGCTGAAATCCGGAATGAGAATAATCCCCTCCTGTATAGTTGTCTTCATAATGATAATGGATTAAAAACCTGCTTCATCATTACAGACGAAGCTGATTCAATTTTACTTTATCATTTTAAGACATTAAAAAAAATCCTGCGGAAATTTTACTTCTATTTTTAAACAACAATCATCAGCTCCTTATCATATCCATTATATTTTTCATCAATATAACCATGAGGATTACAGATAATTTCCGTTTCTCCGATCTTATATCTTACGGGAGTATGAATATGCCCGTGAATCCAGTACAGAGGCTGATATTCTTTGATGAAATCTTCCAGATCAGAAGCATAGGCCGCTGTTAAAGGATCATTTTTGTAATGTTCTGGAACTGACTGTATGCTGGGTGCATGATGGGTAACGACAATATTTTCAAGTCCTTTTGAGTCTTCAAGACTTTCTTTTAGCCATTGTTTTGAAAGCTGATGAATTTTAAAGGTATCCAATGTTCTCATTTTCGAATAGGAAGGATCTCTTCTGATCATTTTATAGTCATTCATCTTAGATTGACAAAGCATTCCGTACTGAACAGGATTTCCAAAGATGGAAAAATCCGTCCATAAAGTGGCTCCATGAAAACGAATACCTTCAATGTCTATAAATGAATTTTCCAGCACATAAACATTGGAACCCAGGGCTGCTTCTTTAATCTTGTGAAGTGTTTTCGGATATGAGCCTTTATAATATTCATGATTGCCCAAAACATAGATGACAGGTTTATCGGATATAGTTTCTTTTATCCATTCAATTCCTTTGGTTCCCAGATTGACATCTCCTGCCAGCACAATTATATCAGCATGATCAAAATATAATTCTGTACTCCCAAATTCCCGGTGAAGATCGCTGATAACCTGTATTTTCATGATATATAGTAAACAGCAAAGGTAATAAAGGAAAGCAGAATAGCAAAAATCAAAAAAAAAGAACCGGCCCCTAAGCACCGATTCTTTCGTCATATAGTTTGTGTATTTTTAAGGCTGCTCGTTATGAAACGGCTACTTCTGCCTGCTTCACTTTTATGCTTTTCAATATAAAATAAAATAACATTCCTAGAGCCAGTAAAGCGTAACTGATCAAAATAATCAGATTCAGGCTTCCCACAGAAAGTTCTGACGGAAAGATCTGGCTCATTAAGGTCATAAACGACAATCCGATTCCTGCTCCCAAAAAGTAACTTGTAGAGCTCAAACTTGATGCCAATCCGTAATGTGCCGGCTCAACATCCTGAATTCCCATTACTGAAAGTGCGGTAAAACAGAACGTCATTCCTATTCCTGAAATACATGCCGCTCCAAACAAAACCATAGTCAGCGGATGTCCTGCATATACAGAAATTAAGAGCAGCAAACCACCGGCAAGCATAAACAACCATCCCAAAACACCCATTTGAGATGAGCTGAGACGTTTGGATACATACGGCAAAATGAATTTAGCGGTTAACGCTGACAGAATACTGAACGGAACAAGCATTAACCCTGCGGAAGCAGCGCTGTAGCCCATATCTTTCTGAAGCATCAGTGAAATCAGGAATAAAAATCCGATAAAAAATGCTCCCAGAGTAAAGAATACAGCATTGGAAACTACTAAAGATCTGTGTTTAAACAGTTTTAAATCTACCAATGGCTCTGCAACGGATTTTAAACGATAGTACACCATAACAAGAAGTACTAAAGCGAGTATTAAAGAACCTGTTACCAGGAAAGGCTGTTCTTTGATGTGAACCAATTCATGTGTTCCGTAAGTCAGGCTTAGCAATCCAAACACCATCAATATTCCTGAAACCATATCTGTTTTCTGAGCGGTTTCGCTTTTTTCATCGGTTGGCAGATAATAGTACGACAGCACCAATGTGATCAAAAGAATAGGAACATTGATGAGGAAAACCCAATGCCAGCTCAGGTAAGTACTGATGATTCCTCCTACTGAAAGACCACTTCCTGAACCAATGGCAGCAAATGAACTGAAAATTCCGATGGCACGGTTTCTCTCCTGCTCTCCTCTGAAAGTATTGGTCACGATAGACAGTGCAGAAGGCATTACCAATGCTGCTCCCAGTCCCTGTAAAGCACGGAATACCGCCAGCACTTCAAAGTTCTGAGATAGTCCGGCTCCTAACGAAGTCAGCATAAAAATCAGCGCTCCCCATAAAAACATTTTTTTTCTTCCGATCTGATCTGAAAGCTTTCCTCCAATGATCAGAAATCCGCCAAAGAACAATACATAAAGTGTCTGCAGCCACTGAACCGTCTCTGCTCCAATCTGAAACTGCTGCTGAATAGAAGGAATGGTCAAATTAATAATGGCAATATCCAACGCCTCTACAAATGTTCCTACCGATGCTAAAATTAATATTACATTCTTCCTTGTATCCATGTTTCAAATTTCCTGCAAAATTAAAATTAACAGAACGTATTTGAAAATTTAACCTTAAATTTGGAACAATATTGAATATTTAAAATATTCAAAAGAACAAAACATCTGATACACTATAAAAAACCTATAAAAACAGAACAAAATGGCAACTGAAAATTATATTCCCGATGAAAAAGACTTATCCATTCTCCGTCTGCTTCAGAAAGACGCAAAGATGAGTGTCCGTGATATTTCGGCAAGAATCAATCTGAGTCCTACTCCTACGCATGAGCGTATCAAACGTATGGAAAAACAGGGAATCATTAAAGAGTATACTGCTGTGGTTGACCGTAAAAAGGTTAATAAAGGAATGATGGTGATCTGTATGATCGCTTTAAATGTTCACAACAAGAAAACTGCGGGAAAATTCATTGAGGAAGTGGGCAGATTGAAGGAAGTGGTAGAATTTTACAATATCAGCGGTGATTTTGACTTTATGCTGAAGATCCTTGCTCCCAATATGGATGAATTTCATGAGTTTTTCGTGAACAAATTATCAGAAATTGAAGGAATCGGCCAGACGAAGAGCATTTTTGTCATGAACAGCATTAAGGAAAGTGTGCAGATTATTTAAGCTAAAAAGCAGCCGCGTATTGTACATGGCTGCTTTTTTCTTTTCAACGGAATATTCCGGATTAGCTTATTGTTTATTTCCAGTAATTCCAGACTGAGCCATCAAATACCGCCAGTGTTTTACTGGTTGTATCATAGCACATCATTCCCGGATATGGATTTTTTACATTAAGATGCGGCGTGGCTATCTGAGGAAGAATCATCGCTTTATTCTGAGATTCCAGCACCAATACGCCATCAGCAGAACTTGTAGCTTCACCCATAATCACTCCCTTCCCTATTTCAGCAGAATTATTAGCAGCAATTGCACTTGAACTTCCGGTATCTGACAAGGATTTCCACGCATCATTTTCGTAGACCTTCACTTTATTATCTGTTACATCAAAGATGAATGTTCCGTTCACCAGAGATCCTGCAGGAAATCCTGAGGTAGCGGGAAGAATTAAACCTTTTGTATTTCCTGATGTATTATCAAAATCTAATATAGTACTGTTTCCATCTACAGTCTGTTTACCAATCGCTACTTGCGCAAAAACTGAATTGAAAACGATTAAAGCAACTGCTATACTTATATTTCTTATATTTTTCATACTATTTATCGGTTAGATTAATCATTACAGCTTCTTTGTACACAGTTCCACTCAGTTCCGTTATAAAGCTTCACACATTTATCCTGAATATCATACAGAAGCATTCCTTCTTTCGGTTCTGCGATGGCATCTCCGGGCTGTGGCGTCTGGCTTACATGCTGAACTCTGGTAATCACAAAACCTTTATTTTTTGATTCCATAGCCAGAAATCCATTAGGAATATTTTCAGGCCACGAATCGCTTTTCTGCTGTACGGTAATTCCGAATTTTGTATATCCGTCAGGGGTTCCTGAAATGCCGGGTTTTGTACAAAATCCATCGATCTCATCAATAATCAGGGGTGCATTTCCACAACTTGTTTTAGCTTCAGACAATCCTTCAGGCCAAAGAGAGGGACACATTGCTTTTGTTGCATTTGGTCCACAGAAACTGGAATTCCCCATTCCTAGTCCTATTACGGATCCCATGACAATAGCTACGATCTGACTGTCATCACTGATGATGGAAGCTCCTCCTCCGCCACTTACGTCTGCTTTTGCAATACAGTACGCTCTCCCGGTAGAAATACCTACATATTCAACAGAAGGATAGGTGGTAGACTGTTGGGTAAATGTTCCGCAAATCTCTACCACACTGCTTGTTCCCATTTCAATAACTGACGTTGTTCCGGGATAAAAACCACCAAATGACGGATCTTCCTGAATCACTGATCCTACAAGGGATAGAAAGGATTTCGCTCCTAATGTAATTTTTGAATTCTTCTGAGATCCGAAAGTTCCTACTTTCACTGTTCCTGTGGATTTAACACTTGCACCATCACCAATTTCCAACACTCCATCGACCTGGATACTATTGGATTGCAATTGTCCGGATTGAATGATAAGGGTTGCTCCGTTCGGGATGCTGATATTGGTAGTTACACTGAGGGTTCCGTTAAGACAATAGGTATTTCCGCTTGTGAGCGCCTGTCCGGTGTAAGGAATACACTGGGCATAAGCCGTTGTACTGAAGACGAACATTAATAAAAAAGATAATTTTTTATTAATATTTAAAAAAAATAGGTTATTCATACACATTTATAATACTTTAACAAATTATTATTATTTAAATAAAAAATATTTAAATTTTCAACATCATCGACCCCACTAACAACAATTAACATACCAAACAACTGTTTAATTTTTTCGTTTTTATATGATATTTAAACACTATATATGACTGCCAAGGCTATCAAAAAACACTTATAATTGTTACACCACAACAAATTACACTCTTCACATCGCACCTATATTCAACAGAATTATTTTCTGGATTTTATATTTCAAATGGTATTTTCTTTACATGTTTAATAGAAATAATTAGGCATTTATTGATATAGCAAATACATCTTTCATACAAACACATCCTCAAAACATAGCCTTTTTTAACCTTAGCTGTTTTTAACTGAATACAACAATAGATAATCTGAATAACAGACGTCCATTCAAATTCACATTAAAAACCGTAAATTTGCAGCATGAATAACGATACGATATGTGCACTGGCTACGGCCAATGGAATAGGTGCTTTAGGCATCATCCGTGTTTCAGGAAATGAAGCTTTATCTGTGGTTCAGAAAAGTTTTCCGGCCAAAAATCTGGAAAAACAGAAATCTCATACCATTCATTACGGTTATTTTATGGATGAGGAGGAAGCTATTGATGAGGTGATGCTTTCTATTTTCCTGGCTCCGAAAAGTTTCACCACTGAGAATTCTGTGGAGATTGCTTTTCACGGCTCTCCGCATATCGGAAAACGTATTCTTGAAACCCTGATCAAAAACGGGGCAAGAATGGCTAAAGCAGGGGAATTTACCCTTCGTGCTTTTATCAATGGCAGAATTGACCTTTCTCAGGCAGAAGCGATTGCTGATGTCATCGCCTCTGAAAATGAAGCTTCGAGAAAAGTAGCCATCAACCAGCTGAAAGGAGGAATCACCAATGAAATCTCTGTATTGAGGACTGACCTTTTAAATTTCGTTTCCTTAATTGAACTGGAACTTGATTTTGCAGAAGAAGATGTGGAATTTGCAGACAGAAGTGCCCTAAGCGGATTACTGGATAAAATTGAAGTCAAATTAAATTCGTTGATTGAAAGTTTCCAATACGGAAATGCCATTAAAAACGGAACTGCGGTTGCCATCATTGGAAAACCGAACGCTGGAAAGTCTACGCTGCTGAACTCCCTTTTGAAGGAAGAAAGAGCGATTGTGAGTAATATTGCCGGAACAACGAGAGATACCATTGAGGAAGTTCTTCATATTAAAGGTCATGCTTTCCGGTTAATTGACACTGCCGGACTTCGTGAAACGGTAGATGAAATTGAAGCAATCGGGGTAAAGAAAGCCAAAGAAAAAGTAGAAAACGCCAATATTCTGGTGTATCTGGCAGATGCTGCTACCGAGGATTTTTCTGAAGATATTGAAATGATTCAATCTTTGTTAAGAGAAGATCTGAAGCTGATTATCTGCGCAACAAAAATTGACGAAGTAATTCCCACAAAATACGAAACGGTAGAAGATATTTTCAGAAACGCCATTTCTCACGATTTTGATTTTATCAAAATCTCAGCGGTTGAAAATCAAAATATTCAGGATCTGAAAAATGAGCTTTCTTCGTATGTGGAACATTTGAAAACTGAAGAAAATAATGTTGTGATCACCAATCAACGACACTTTGAAGCCTTAAGAAAATCCATGGATGCGGTTCATAAAGTAAAAGAAGCGATCTCTTTCCAGATCTCTACGGAATTACTGGCTTATGAGCTTAGAAATGCCCTGGAACATCTTGGAGAAATATCCGGAGAGGTGACCAATGATGAGGTGCTGGGGAATATTTTTTCTAAGTTTTGTATTGGGAAATAACCCAATCTTCTTTATCATATTTTAAGAATTTTGAATTCGAAATATAAAACAGCCTTTTTTGAGGCTGTTTTTTTGTTTATTGAAGTCCCTGTTCGTGGTTTCTGAGCTTTGGAGCTTTATTAATGCCTCAAAGTCTGGAGACTTTGCGGAGCGGGGGAACATATGGAGGATTTTTTTGAGAGAATGAATATTCTTTTAGAAGAATATAATGAAGAGAAACCCATTTGTGAAATGATTGAGAAGGAGATAGAATTGGCTAAAAACTGGATTGAAGAAAACGATTTTGAAAAACCGATAAAACCAGAAAGAGTATTAAATTCAATAGAAGAAAAATCATTTAAAAATACTCTAAGAAATATATTTGATGATATAGATATTTAAAAATTATAATATCGTTCAACCTTTTTTCAAGAATTCAGGAAGCTGGATATTTTAGTCCTCTTTGAAAATATAGTAAAGTAAATTTATTTACGGGAAGCCGTAATGTTTATTAAATTTAATTAATTTATTTTGTATAAATTAGTAGCAAACTACTACCCGTGAAAATAGGCAATTCAAAATTTTGGATCGTCAAAATTAAACTTTCAATATTATGAAACTAAATTATACCATTTCTTGGCATATAGTTCGAAGACTATCGTAACATAACTGGAAACCAAGCCAGTAATTCTAATCTATTTTATAATCAATTGAATATCATTTGGTATTTATTTTTAAAGTCTATAGTGGAAGTAATTTTCATTATAGAGATAATTTTAAATGAAGTGTTTATCGTAAAAAAATCAATAAAAGCTAAACAATAATATGTGGGCAGATAATGAAACATCAGAAGATCTTTTGGGATTTAAAGTACATGCAGACTTACTGGTTGATGTAATCAAAGATGATAAAGTTTTACCAGTAACGATTGGGGTATTTGGAGATTGGGGAAGTGGAAAATCAAGCATTCTAAAAATTGTAGAAAAAGAATTAACAGGAGATGCTAAAGATGGGTTTAAAGATGAAACCTTAGTACTATATTTTAATGGATGGGTATTTGAAGGATACGATGATGCTAAAGCTGCGTTATTAGAATCTATCATTGAAAAATTTGCTAAACATAAAACTATTGGAAATAAGGTAAAGGATGAAACAATAAAACTTTTTAAATCTGTTAAATGGATGCGTTTATTAGGATTGAGTTTCAAAAAAGTTATTATTCCTGGAGCAGCAGCATACTTAACAGGTGGAGCCTCTTTATTACCATTTTTATTAAATGAATTTTCTCAACTTAAACCTAAAGATCTAGCTGAGAAACTGAAGGGAGATGGGGCTGAAGAGTTTTTAAAAGATATAATTAAAAAGAATGAAGATGAAGACGTAACAATTGTTAGAGAATTCCGGGATGACTTCAAAGAAATGATAGATAAATCAGAGATCAAGAAACTTGTTGTGATTATCGATGATTTAGATAGGTGTACACCTGATAGACTCATAGAAAATCTAGAAGCTATTAAATTATTCTTAAATGTTGACAAAACAGCTTTTGTAATTGGTGCTGACCCAAGAATAGTAAGGCATGCGATTGAACATCGTTATAAAACTGACAATATTGAAAAAGCTGACGACCCCGATAGTAGAAATAAACGTATTGTCAGTGATTACTTGGAAAAACTCATCCAAATACCATATTATTTACCTAAACTAACTGATAATGAAGTTGAAACTTATTTGACTATGCTTTTCTGTAAAAAAGCTATGGGAAATGATTTTCAAAAAGTAATTGATGCTTTTGTGGAAAATAGAAGAGACAATAGATATGATGTTTTTGGTTTAGGAGATATTCAGGATTTAGTTAATGAAGAACAAAAAAAAGAATTAATTGAAAGTGTATCTTTAATAGCTTCTCTATCACCTATTATTACGGAGGGACTAAAAGGTAATCCTCGTCAAATAAAAAGATTTTTAAACACCTTTACATTAAGGGACAGACTTGTTAAGGTCGCAAAGTTAACTGACTTTAAAACAGACATTCTCGCTAAACTCATGATATTAGAATATGCTGAAACGAGCTTATTCAGAGAAATATATAATTGGCAATCTTTACAAAAAGGGGAGCCAAAACAACTTATTGATCTTGAAATATTAGCAGGGGAAGAAAAAATAGAAGATATTAAAAAACAATATAGATCAGAGTGGGCTTCTGAAAAGGTAATAAAATGGCTAAATACTGAACCTAAACTTTCAAACGTTGATTTAAGAGATTATTATTGGATTTCGAGAGATCAACTTTCCACTACAATTAGCGGCGCTTCATTAATACCACAGCATATTAGAACCTTGACCAAAAAATTAATTAATCATGGTTCCGGAAGTATATTAGTAAAAGACATTTCACAAGAAGTTATTGGAAAACTTAATGCTAATGACAATGAAACCTTATTATCATTACTTGAAAAGGAACTAATTAAATATCCTGAAAATGCTAGTATTCATAAAGTATTTATTGAAATGATGGTGCAAAATGTGGCTGGTGTAATTGAATCGTATGGCAGAGCCATTAAAAAAACTGACAATAAGAAGATACCATTTAGTCTTCGTAACGATTTTACATTGGCTGAAGGTAAAAATGCAAATATAAAATCTTTATATAGTATGTTTGAAAAAACATCTCAAATTTATAACGCATTAAATTCTAAAAAATAATGGGTACAACACAAAGAATGACACCTGGTGTATCCGGTGAACCAAATTGGGGTAGTTTAAATGTTTCAATTACTAATATTTCTAAAACAATTGAGAGAGAAATAGAATTGGAAGATAATGAAAATATTAATCCTGAAGATCAAGCAAGACAATATAGTAGAATAATTGATAAAAGAAATAATCACTTAAGGTCTGCATATAGGAATCTTGTTAAATCAGGCGGAGGTAGAGCAAATATTACTAGTGGTCGATCTTCTTCGATAGGTAGAGCTGGAATTAGATCTGCTAGTAAAATTGCCAATTTCTTTTCTAGAGTTGGAAATACTGGTTTACAACAAACCTTAACTGACATTGGTTTTGGATCATTGCAAGGAAAGACATTTCAAGAAGTTTTGGATTTCCTTCTTGTATTTTGTTCTGAAACAAATGAAGGAATGGATGAGACCGCAGCTAATAATGCTTCTTGCGAAATAATGAAGGAACTTGCAGAATTGACAGGAAACGATTTGCTAAAATTTGAAGAACTTGTTCAAGAGTATGTTGAGGGAAAAGGTTTATCCGACTTGCTTTGCAAATTTTGGGGAATCTATATTTTTGAGCATTTATCTCAAAGATTTGAAGAAAAGATTCAACAACAAAAAGGTATTGAGAATGCTAAAGAAACTTATAAAATAATCAAAGATGACATTCTTGGACAAGTAAGAGTTTTAAATACTCAAAGACCAATAGAAAGGATTGACTGGAGAGGAAATGCAGGAAATATAGAAATCGAAAAAATCTTTGATTCAATAATAAAAATCATTTGTAATGAAACAAATTAAAGTTGAAAAGTTATTATATGATACAGCTTCTGGTGCTGGCATAATAAACATTAGTGATAATGATGGGGGAAATTCGGTGCTTAACATTGATTTTAAGCCTCTGCTTCCATTTGCAAATCTTGTTAAAAAGGAAATTTTAGATTTTTTTACAATTAGTGCTTCAGTATATGGAATAGATAGATTTGTAGCAAGGAAACAAAATTCTGTAGATGGGTGGTCAAGAGAGCTTAAGGTAAGTTTTCCAGTTCATGATATAGCTAAATGGAATGCCAATAAAGATCATTTAAATAAATTACTATCATTTTTGACTGGAGATTACTGGGATGTATCTTTCAGAATAGTTAATCTCCAACTACCTTATAAAGATTTAGATCATGAATATTTAGTTTCATTTGAGCAAGTAAATTTACTATCAGGAGGTTTAGATTCATTAATAGGTGCTCTGGACTTTCTAAAATCAACCAATGGTAAAGTATTATTTGTTTCACATTATGATAAACAAATGCATGGTCCTAAGGGAGATCAGAAAGGAATAATTCTCGAGATGGAAGAAATGTATCCTGATAGGTTTGTACATATTCCATCTATTAGAGTAACAATGGATAGTACTAATGTGACTAAAGAGACTACCTTTAGGAGTAGATCACTTTTATTTATTGGTCTTGCTTTATTAGCAGCTCAAGCTACTGATACGAGCTGTATTATTGTTCCTGAAAATGGTTCAGTTTCATTAAATTATCCACTTAGTGCTTCAAGAAGGACTTCTTGTAGTACAAGAACAACTCATCCTTTTGTAATTGAAACAGTGCTATCAATTTGGAATAGTTTGTCCATAACAACTTCTATTCATAATCCTTATGAGTTCAAAACTAAAGGAGAAATGGTTGCCTCTTGTGAAGATCAAACTAATCTTGTTAATTTGGTAACACTGTCAAATTCTTGTGGAAAACGTGGACATAGAGCCCATTGGGAAGAACCAACAGCAACTCACTGTGGGATTTGCATGCCGTGTGTGTATAGACAAGCATCCTTGACGACAATTAGTGATGAAACGTCTTATGGTAATTCAATAAATTCTTTAGCACCATTTCTAAAGAAAAAAACACAAGATGTAGGTGCCTGTTTAGACTTCTTAAACCGAGAACTTACAAAAGAAGACATAAAGCAAGAGTTAATCGTGAATGGTGTTAAAAACCTTTCTAAACTATATGAATATGTTGATGTTGTATGGAGAACAAGAGAAGAGCTTAGACGATGGGTTAATATTACAGGTGATGACGAAGTTAAATTAAAAGCAGGATTAAATGATTGATACTCATTGTCATATTGATTTATACCCTAAACCTATTGATATTCTTGATGCATGTGAAAAAGAGGGCTTTCCTATATTATCAATGACAAACTTACCAAGTCATTTCGAGAAAGGTTATCCCTTTTTCCAAAATAAAGTAAAAGTTAGGCAAGCTTTAGGAATGCATCCACTATATGCTGAACACCATAAAAAAGAGTTTCCAAAATTTTTGAAAAACCTTTCAAGAACTTCATACATAGGAGAAGTAGGATTGGATTTTTCTTTGGAAGGCATTGGTACAAAACAATTGCAGGTAGAAATTTTTGAAAAGATATTAAATACAATTGCAAGTCAGAAAAAAATTTTAAGTATACATTCAAGACGAGCTGAAAAAGAAGTTTTAGAATTGTTGAAGAAGTACAAAATTAGAAATGCGATCTTTCATTGGTATTCGGGAGGATTGAATTTGATAGATGAAATTGTGCAGTCTGGCTACTATTTCTCAATAAATCCTGCAATGATTAAATCTGCTTCAGGAAAAAAAATAATCGATAAAATACCTCAAAACCTTGTATTAACCGAAACTGATGGCCCTTTCATTATTGAGAACAATTTGCCAATAAAACCTGGACAAGTAGGCTCTGTAATAACTTATTTTTCTAAAGAATGGAAGTTAAATGAAGATGAAGTTCAAAAAATAATTCGTTCAAATTTTAATAATGTACTCTCTCAAATTAAATAGTTATTGTCTGAATTTTAAATTTACAACAATTATTAAAGGAAGTAAAGTTTCGTAATTAAAACAATATTTAGTATAAAAATATTTACAAATTTGGGTTTATGGAATATCAATTAACCATTAAAACTTTAACAGTTCATAAGGTTTGGAATTTGAATTTGAGATTAGAATTCACTAAATCCGGAAGAGAAATTATCTTGCTATTTATATGATTAGCAAGTTAAGATCTATAACACCTGCTCTCCGAATTATCCTGACTTTGGAGGATATTACAAAAGAAAAACTTTACTATTGCTCCAAAGTCAGGAGACTTTGCGAAGCAAGAGAAAATTCCCTTAGTGGGATATACTTCATATCATAATTCTAAACCATTTATTCTAAAGGAGAATCAAATAAAAGATTTTTCATAACACCAATTGTAAGCATCACTAAAAAGAAGAGTAAAAAATAGGCGAAGAAATTGACCAATCGTTTTTTATTATCATGATTTTGCAACGTATTAGCAGTATAAGTATTTACAAAACTTCTTAGTCCTAAAGTAAATACAACAATAATTGATGTAAAGGTAATATAAAGAATAATAGATTGCTTTAGTTCAAAAAAGAATAAGATTACTAAAATATCTATTAATGCGATAATCCAACTTAATTTAAATATTTTAAAGGACGATATATTTTTTTCCAACATTAAAAATATTGAATTTGAAAATATAATGGTAAGAAGTATTATTTGTAAAATTGTATTCATAAGATTGAGTATTAAAAATTAATATGAGCAAGGATTGGGGAAAGCAATCTTTATATATGCATCCAAACCCAGCCCATCTGCTGCTTTCCTGAAACGTCCGATCTCTAAAATCAGGAAGCTTTGTATACAGACTTCAAAAATAGCGAAAAAGGGTAATGTTTTGGTATCGGTCTGCAGGAGTACCTTTATCAAAAATAAGTATCATGAACGCAATTATTAAAAAACTATCCATTTTAAGTGTGCTGATTTCACTGATGAGTTTCTGTTCCCTAATGTTTGCGCAGGTTTATCCAATCGGGCAGATGTTTTTGACTACTTATGGTCAGTCTTTTACGATGTACAATACAGGGGTGATTGTTCAGGATGGCAATCCGGGAAATGCAGGCCAGGCCGTATATGATCAGACCGGAATTAATTATCTGCGCTTACCGTCTGCCGTTCCTTATCAAAAGGCTTTTTTTCTGGATTTTAATAAAAATATTATAGAATTAGATTACAGATATGGATACCGCGTCGTGGGTTATTCCAATATTCCTGTTCCTCCGCAGCCGGTTATGTATCTGCCAAAGCCTACATATGATCATCAGATAGGAATTGAAACCGCTGACGGATTAAGACCTTTACCCACCCAGATTATTGACGAGCAAAAACCTTATGGGGATGTCATGATGACCAGTGAGCAGAATGCCGTGGACTGTTATAAAAATTCTTTGAATTTTGACGGATCCTTAAACCAGTTGAAATTCGGGGACTGTATGGTAACGAATATGGCAGGACAGAAAGAGCTTGAAATTTATAAATGTGCCAAAAATTCTGCTACCATGGAAGAACAAAGCCTTTGTATGCTCAGTATTTTAGGAGGTTCAAAAGAAAAGCAGATTACTCAGGATATGTTGAAGTGCTATAAAGAATATGGCGGCAATTATGAAATGTATCCTCTTTGTTTCGCTGATAAAGTCAATGATCCTGAACTCAAGCAATTAGTTTCCTGCTTTAAAGATCAGGCCAACAGTGGTGAAATATCTTTTATGGGAACTGCCGTGTGTTATGGAGCAGGTAAACTTAATCTGAATACGGAAGCTCAAATAGCCGTGGAATGTGCGGTAAGCACCGGAGGCCAGCCGTATGCATTTGCAGGATGTGCGGGAGGCCAACTCACCTACCGAGAATTAAATAAATGTCTAACAAACGGAGTTGGTGGTGACAATGGATGTTTCGGAAAAAATAATACGATTGTTAAAGGATTAAACCAGATTGGAGACGCTTTAAAAGGTCAGTTTGGTCCTAATAACGATATCGTCAAAACATGGAATACGACTGTTCATGATTTACAATACGGCCCCGGGAAAAATCATGAAGCGGTAAAAGTGGTCAGAAACATCAGTAACGAGCTTGGGAAAGCAGGAACTAATGTCGCCAAAGAAATAAAAAAAGTCGTTCCCAAAATAAAAATAAAATGGTAAAGCTGATCTTCTGAAAATAAATAACTGATATGTAACCCGGTCTATCAACGATGAAATCCAATATCCTGATGATGTTGGATTTTTCATGACCTCATGATTTCGATGCAAATTGAATTAACAAATCAGGAGAAGCCTGTATTCACCATCATTTTCCACGGGTGCCCTGTGAACACAAGGCAAAGCGGATTGCTCAGGATGATCTACTGCAATGCGCCAAAGATGGCCAATTCCTAAATTGACAGGCTCTGCATCGGGCTTAGGCTGATAATGAAGATCAAAGAAATACTCTTTCAGGAAGTCTTCAAATTCGTCTTCAGTGCCATTATGTAATTTTTTGAGCTGTTCCCGGACTTCAGGAATTAAAATTTTCTGTTCCACCTGATCATTAGCGATGATATCACTCGCTGTTCCGTGATAAGTGCATAGAAAAGTATCTGTTGCAACAGGCGAAAGGTCTACATGATAAGAGTATACATCTGTTGAAATAAAACCAAGTTCTTCGTCCCGCTCATAATTTTTAAGCAAATTAAGAACCGGAGAAGCTCCGAAATCTGTCAATAACTGCAGGTCATTTAAAATAATTTCTCTAGCCATACTTCCCTCTTCTGACAATTCCAATGCTAAAAGATCTTCGCCGGAAACTTCTGTAATATCATCTTTCAGCTGAAGCTTTGTGACAATTTCTTTAAAGTCACCCACTAAATTCCTATGCCAGCAAATGGCATTCATAACGCCTTGAAAATGGGTATTGACAAGTTCAGAAAAAGAAGAAACCACCTCAATTTGATCATGGCCGGAAAATGCAGTGCTCATAGGTTGGAATAAACAGTTTAGCTGCTTAATTCTGCACAAAAATACGGAATAGGTTCTCAATCGCATAAGGTGAAGGCTAAAAAAACAGCATCCTTTTAAAGAATGCTGTTTATATATAAGGTTATTGATTTTCAGTTTTGTTTTTTACTTCTTCAGTATCTTTTCTGTTACTGTTGAAGATTTTGTTTTAAGTTTAATATAATATACTCCTGTCTGAAGAGAAGATAATACGATCTGTTCCTGCATCATATTCAAAGTTCCCTGTTTTAACAGTTGTCCCGTAGTTCCAAAGATTTCATAAGATACCAAAGGCTCTTTGCTCCTGATGGTAAGCACATCCTGAACCGGATTCGGGAATAATTGAATTCCTGCCTGTACGGCTGTTTCCTCTGCCGACATCTGGCTGCATGCTGACTTGGAATATTTTGTAATGAAAGACTGGGATTTTCCTCCCGTCACATTTACTGTCATGGTATTAACATTATCATTGGAATCTGTAAAGAGCTGGTCATGAAAAAGACCTCCCAGTACATAGTTTCCATCTTTATCTACAGCAATGGCTGTAAATTCATCCTGAACCTGAAAATTACTATGAATTTCTCCGGTTCCAATTACTGCACCCGTATCTTTATTGAAACGTACCAGCAAAGGATCTGATAAATCTGAATTAGGACGTGTCATTGAAAAGCTTCCCCAAATCTCATTCCAGCTTCCTTTGGCGAAGGCCAGTTCATTTCCGTTCAGTGCCAGTTTTCCTTTCATGAAACGGTACGCAGAAAAGCTTGTAAGTCCATCCGGAACTTTTGCCCATTGTACAGCTCCATCAGCATTCAGCTTCATCACAAAAGGAGTCTGTCCCTGATAATTTTGTACAGGAAAAGAATAGTTTCCGAAAGTGGTAGGAACTGTTCCTGAAAAATAACGTCCGGAAATATAAATATCTGAAGAACCTGAACCTTTGATTACGGAATGAATTTCATCATCCATAAATGCCGGTAAGCTATTGTCAAATTCTTTTCTCCATAATTCAGCTCCGGTACTTCCGTTAAACGCAAGTATATAGGCATTTTTTGTAAAAGGAATATTATTGTACGAAAGACTTTCCATAGTACTGCTGTAGTTTCCTACCATTCTTTTTCCTGCCAGATAATATCTGTTTAAGCTTTCATCGTACAGCAGATTTACTTTACCATCAGTTCCTCCTGCAGTCAGTCCTCCGCTTATAGGAAGCAAAAGTGGCGTTGCAGGTGTCATACTCCCGTTATCATAGTTGAATTTAACCAGATAGTACTGAAAGGAGGTAGTGAAGGTTGAAGGCACGGTAATTAAACCATTTAAATGATTTCCTGCTCTGAAACCCATCACAGCATGAATATTTTTAGATGAATCCATATACATCATCTGAACATCACAGCGTCTGCTGAGATAACTGACATCTCCCTGCAAAGCTTTACTCCAATCCAATGTTCCGTCAGAAGTTTTATATTTAAGCAGATATGCCGCTTTATGCGCCGGTTCTACTGTCTGATCATAATAGGTATACAAAGGCATGGTGTGAGTAGCATCAAAATGCATAGGAAGAGCGGTAGGATCGCCGCTGTAAGAATTATTATAAAGAGTAGCCATTACATATAAACCACCATTATTATCCACTTCAATATGCCAGGCATTTTCACCATCTTCTGATCCGCCAATAACGGTAGACCACAGTGCATTACCCTGACAATCCGTAGCAAACAAAATAAGATCACGTAGTCCATAATTAGGTACAGCTACCCCATTCAGATTCTGGCCTCCATTCCATACACTTGCGAGATAATAGGTGTTGTTATTGTTATCTACAACAATATCCCGTATAGATTCATCAAATTGGTAATTAAACCCCGGATCGGCAGAACCGGATTGGCCGCCGGCCTGTTTTGCCCATTGCCACTGGTAAGTCTGGCTAAAAGATAATACCGGCAACATCAATAGTAATCCCCAAAGCTTGTTTTTTAGTTGTATCATATAAATTCATTTAATTATCACATACTATAAAAAACAGTGCTCTCCGAAGAGAACACTGATTTATAAGTCACTAATTTTTAATTAGTTTCCCTTGTAATGATGTGTCTCCCGTTTGTACAATAACGATATAAACGCCTTGCAGCCAGCTGGAAACTTCCACGTCTACCTCTCCGGAAGCCGCTTTCACTTCTTTACGGAATTTGACATTGCCCATGGCATCAAAAACTGTAATCTGTTTTGCCAGTAACTTTTCGTTACCTGTATTGTATGAGATTTTCACTTTTTCCTTCGCAGGATTTGGTATCATTTTCAGAGAAGAAACAGCAGCAGCGGTAACACTTCTTGATGCACTTCTCATGCCTATCCATTCCGGATCTACCGCTTTGGTACTAAACTTACATGTCTCATTATAGAATAAAACCTCGTCTGTGCCCTGGAAATTCGGATTTGGATAGAAAGCTAATGGATTAGCATTCAAATCATATACCCCTCCTGCAGGAATGGTAATAATAGACGGAATATAAGTTCCGTATCCGTTAACACTTGAAACGTTAAGACTTATTGGCTGTCCTCCGGCATTGTGAATAATACCAGAAACAGAGTAATGGTCTCCTACCCACTTCATTGGTTTAATATCTCCTTCAATCTTACAATCTGTTTCGTATCCACAATCTTTACCTGGATAGTAATTCATGGTTCCTGATGTATACTGACATCCTAAGTGATTTACCTGTAATTGGTATGTACCAGGAGAGCCGATATATAACGGGAAGATAAAGTTATTGTTCCCGGTTTGAATACTGTTTCCGAACAACATCCAGTCATGATGATCAAATACCCCTTTTGGTCCTATAATGTAATTCTTCTCTCTAAGACATTCATCATAGCATCCTGTAGGGAATACCCACATCAGGCTTTCAAGGCTTAATGGTACTTCTACAGAGCTGGATACTTTACAACCGCTTGGCGCAGTATAAGTAACCTGGAATACACCACCTTCATTGACTGTAATTGTCTGACCAGACATTCCATTACTCCAGTTATAATTTCCTGTAGATGGTCCTGATGCGGTTAACTGGATTTTATAAGGCTGGCAGCTTACCAAACTATACGTTGCCGTAATAGATGATGGCGGATTACTTACCGTAAGGGTAAAGTTTTTAGAGCTTACACATCCTGATGTACCCGGAGTTCTTACCTCAAGAGTATAAACATAAGTACCTGCAGCTAATGATCCTGTATTAAGAGTGATCGGATAAGGAGCAGAAGTCCATGGTATAACTACTGAACCTGCTTTCTTCCATTGGTATTCTAATGTATTATCTGTTACAAGACCAGTCAGTATGGTAGAAGATCCTGCACAGATAGTAGCTTTACCAGAAATATTTACATATGGAGCATTTTTAACCGTTACTGTTGCAGGTTTAGTACTCATGATGCTTGTTTTACAACCATCAGGTGATACCAATACCGGCCAGTAAGTTCCCGACTGAGTAGGCGTGAATGTCATTGAATTTGGAGCTCCAGGCACCGGCTGTGAACCATTCATCCAGATATACTGGCTGGCAGTTCCTACCGAACCATTAAATACAAGTGTAGGAACAGATCCTGCACAGGCAACTACGTTAACAGGTGAAATATTACCATCAATGGAAGCTTCATTCACGCTAATGTTTGCAATTGGTGAAATATATACACATCCGTTAGGAGTAGTTACTTTTAGCTGTATTGTCTTGGCACCACTTGTATTATAGGTAACCGTAGCAGTTGCTCCCGAAGCTACATACGCTGTACCATCAAAAAGCCATGTGTAGGTATTAGCCGAGTTGTATCCCGGTGCAGTGAATGTAATAGGTTCACGTACACATAGCCATGCCGGAACCAGGAAGCTGGTACTAGGAACCGGAGCTAATGTAATCGTCTGTGTAGTGGTACACGCTGGTTTCCCTGGCGCAGACATTGTCATGGTGAAGGTATAAGTACCTGGCGCAAGGTTGTTATAAGTAGCCGTCTGTCCTGTTTGAGTTGGCTGACCCGGGCTGGTGAATGTATACGTAATAGATGACTGGTTAATCTCAAATATAGTAGAACTGTTAAACAGAGTCACATTATATCCGCCTCCGCTGCACACCGTGCTTACACTGAATTTAGGCTCGTAGTTCTTTCTTACTTCTACTGCTTTGCTGTACCAGCATGAACCATATCTTAAACGTACAAAAACAATATGTGCTCCTGCAAGTGTAGTCTGATACGTTGCTGTAGGCTGTCCCTGAGGAGAAGTTAAAGTAAGTACGTTGTCTGATGACCATTCTATCTGATCAGGAGTTCCGTTATACGTTAACCCTGATGTTGAAATTGTATTACAACCTGACCACGCAGCTGTAAAGTTGATCTGAGGATCTGTATTACAAGTTCCGCTGCTTGGGCAAAGCTGGCTCACATTAATATTCTGTGAAGAAACCACACAACCATTAATATCTACAGCCTGTACTCTATAAGTTCCAAAAGCACCTGCACCGCCTATGGTGTATGAGTTGGTTGTAGCACCTGATATAGGTGAATTGTTTTGGAACCACTGCCAGGAAGTAATATTGGTAAGTCCTGTAGAACTATTTGCCGTAAGCGTATACGGTGTCATTGTTGTAGGATCACATACCAGGATATTATATACCGGAGAAACTGTAATAATAGTTTCAGGATAGATTGTAAAGTTTGCGCTTGCAGTAGGCTTATAGTTACATCCGTTAGTTCCTGTATAAGTTACTGTAACCGTTTGAGAAACGTTACTTCCTGATCCGTTTTGAATATATCCGTTATTAGGGAAGCTGTAATTTCCTGATGGATTATAAGTGGTATTATAGGTATTTCCGTTTGCAAAAGTGAAAGTTACACCCGTTGCTGAAGTGATTGATCCCTGATTAACAGAGAATGTAAGGTTGGAACCTAAACAGATTCCTCCAACATTTGTGAAGCTTACCACAGGAAGCGGTAATAAAGATACCGGAACACTGATGATTTTTGTAACTCCACATTTTACAACTCTCAGGTTCAGCATAGTGCTGCTTGTTGTAGAGATTTCGTTGAAGTTGACAGTAATGTTACTGGTACCCTGTCCTCCTACAACACTTCCGAAGTTAGGACTTGCGAATGTCCATTCCATAAAATCAGGAACAATACCGTTCAGATTTGCAGTAAATGTCTGTGTGCTGCTCGGACAGAAAGGTCCGCCCGGATTAGGATTAACCGTAATGGTATTAAGGTCTAACGGCGCTACACTGAACGAAATCGGAGCAGAAAGACATCCTGCATTACTCATCGATTTATTCTGTGCAGATACTGAATAGGATGAAGCACCCGTATTAAAGATAACCGTTACAGAAGATCCTGCATTACTACCCTGGATTGTTCCGTTAGTAACACTCCAAACCGGAACCATTCCCGGATCCACTGAACTGATGGTATACACATAAGGTTTTCCAGGACATACTTTTGTCTCACCTGAAATAGTTCCTGTAGGGGGCTGCGGAATTGGTAATACCTTAATAATTCTTGGGTTACTTTCACAATCTCCTCCTTGCTTCACAGCAACGATAGTATAGGTTCCCGCGGTGTTAAAAGTATAGCTGAATGGCCCGGATACTACTCCCGAAGTCACAGTAGAGCCTCCGGTAGTTACTTTCCAGATAACAGGTACATTAGGGGTAGCTGTAAATGTCTGGCTTGTTCCCGCACAGATCTCATCCGTACCGCCGCTTATCGTTACAGGCTGTTCAACAGTGATATCAATTGAGGCATTTCCTTCACAAGCTAATAAAGTATTGTAGTAGGTGGCCTCAAGGTGATATGTTCCGGGCTGAGTAGCCGAGAAAACAATTTCATTTCTCTGCTGGGTATTAACCAGCAGCCCTGTTCCAGGCCCGGATACATTCCAGTTAACTTTTGTCGTAGGCCATTGAGGAATAGAATAGGTATATTGCTTTCCGGCGCATACTTTATCCTGTCCTTTAACTTTTGCATTCTTTAAAATCACTGGGATTTTAACTGTAGTCCATTCAGGGCAGGCACATTCAGACATATACATGACATACCCGAAACCGTCCAGAGGATCCACCTGATCCCAAACTACTTCAATTTCGTTACCGTTATTGTTTATAATGTTTCCACCAATAACTTTCCATTGTCCTTTGTTACACCCATCCTGAGCATTGTATTTCTCAGTACTTCCTTCACATACTACAGAAGCACAATTGATCTGTACAGGATAAGATTTTACTACCTTGATTTCCTTTCTGTACTTGCTCTGGCATCCGCACTTATTGGTTACGGTAAGCTGAATGGTATAATTACCGGGATTAGTGTAGACATGAGACGGTTCAAAAGCTGTGGAAGTGGAAGTAGTTCCATCTCCGAACTGCCAGAAATAATTGACAATATCTGACCCTCCGTTTTGTTCGGAAAGGTTATCAAAATACACCGTTGTATTATTACATACCGTGTAATCCAGATTAAGCAATTCAAACTTAGCAATAGGTCTGTTGATTTTTTCAATACAGATGGTCTGTGTTTCCACAGTTCCGTCATTGTATGTGATAACAGCCTGTAAAGATCCATTACCAGCGGCACCCCACGTAACATACGCCAGGGTATTTCCGGTTCCGGAAATTGTGGCAGTTCCTCCTGAAACTGACCATTGTACATTAGAAACGTTGGATCCCTGAACAAGATATTTGACAGGGTCTATCGATTTCTCGCAGACGCGGAGGCACTGCGCAGAATTGATGTAGGAACTGGCGATACCGTTGTCAGGAACCTGACCTTCTTTTTCGCCACGGAATTCCTGGCAACCGACCTCTTCGGTCCATGTAATTTGAGCTTGTGCTTGCAGTACCCAGGGTACCAGAAGCCAACATAGCAGGAGCCATCTGAAGACGTGCTGCCTGCCAAAGTAGGTGTTGTTTTTCATAGTTATTAAAAAAGTGTTATTAATTTTTTGTCAAATTAATAAAAATAATAATACAAAAATCATTTAATCGTGAAAAAATAACATTATTTCACAACTGAATTTCAACAATATAAACAAATTCGTGATTATATGCTATTTCACCAACATATTAGTTATGTAAAAAAATCCTTATGCTACGGTCAATGTAGGCGCTCTAACCTCATTTTGATAGAATAAAATCATTCATTTTAGCTTATTAAAAACCAAAACAAACAACAAAAAATTAAATAAAATTAATTTTTTACTTTAAAACAATAATTTAAATTAAAATTAATCACATATAAAAACAGGTAAAACAACAAACTTTTATCCATTTCTTTTCTTAAAAATTTCTCATGTAATCCGACAATTTAATCTTCTTCTATTAGCGACACCTATACCCACCTGCACCGATATTCATAACCACGATAAAGAGAATTGCTGACAAGATTAAAATACTTTATCTTTGTTTTTTAAGGCTTATCATCAACATTATATTTGAATACACCTTCCCTATGAAAAACAACAGCTTTTTATTTTCTGCCAAAGGAATCTGTACAGCAGCTTTTATTTCCTTAAACACAATTGTTTATGCTCAGAAAACCGCAGATATCTCAACCATTTCGGACAAAACCTTAAACAGTATCCTGGAGAAGAACAGAGCTTATTACAGCCAGGGAAAAGTAGCCGATTACATTCCTGAACTGGGAAAAATGGATGCTAAAGCAATAGCCTTTTCAGTGGTAGACAAAAATGGGAAAGTATTCAATGCCGGAGATGTCAATAAAAAATTCACCATGCAGAGCATTTCCAAAATCATATCATTAATGGTGGCTGTCAATGAAAAAGGAGAAACCAATATCTTTGATAAAATGGGATATTTCGGTTCCGACAAACCTTTCAACCATTTTTCCAACCTTGAAACTACAGGAAAGCCGCTTAATCCTATGATGAATGCAGGGGCAATTCTTACTACTTCATTAATTTCCGGTGACGGAGAAAAACCATTCCTGAAGATACTGGATATGGTAAGGTACATCACCAAAAACCCGTCCATAGATTACAACAAATCAGTTTACGAATCTGAAAAATCAACAGGACACCGCAACCGTGGAATGTTTTATATTATGAAAAACAGCGGACTGATTTCGGGAAATGAAGACCAGCTGGACAACTATTTCAAGCAGTGTTCCATTGAACTTACCGCTGAGGATCTTGCTAAAATAGGTTATTTCTTTGCCAACCAGTGCGTAAGATTCGACGGAGATACCACTTTTAAAAATGCCGATATGGCCAAACTGATAGAATCACAAATGCTGACTGCCGGAATGTATGAGTTCAGCGGTGAATATTCCAGAATGGTAGGACTGCCAAGCAAATCCGGTGTAGGAGGCGGAATTACCGTAAGTGTTCCGGGAAAAATAGGAATCGGAGTTTTCAGTCCTGCTTTAGACCAGCATGGAAATTCTCTGGCCGGCTATCATATGATTTTAGATCTGGCCAAACAGTATGGATTAAGTATCTTTTAGTTTTTTAAACCAACAACAACTCACCTGCAATCCTGCTCACTGAAAGGAATTTTACTTCAATGATCCCACAAAGCATGCCAATGGCTTATTAACAAAAACAACAACAATCGACACATAAGAAACAGTAAGCATATCAAACACTTACTGTTTTTTTTATGAATTTCGGAAACATATATTAATTATTCTTAAAATATCCTATCTATTTCTTTATCAAAAGGATAGGAAAAATTCATAAATAATTTAAATTAAATCACAATATATTGATTAATTTTATATAAATTTGCACTGTCCATTTATCAGATTGACAAAGGAGATTCTTACACTTTCCGACTCTTATCACTGTATATTATTTTTTTGTAATATTACTCAAAACAAATCTCTTGTTTTTGAAATATTTTATTTTTTATTCCTATATTTGCTTAACATTTTTTTAACTATAAATAGTTATAGTTAAAATTACTAAGATTGTATCGTCACGTTTCTAAGAATAATAAAACAATAAATATACTTTAATAGCATTTGAATAATTACACTTTTTTCATTAAAAAATAGTTATCAAATTGCATTTATGATTAAGCATATTATATAATTTTATTATTTTTATTTCATCATAACAAAATATCATTGCACATCCCAATGATATTGATGTTTTGTTATGAAATAACATTAACTATCCCAATACCGTAAATGCTATGAAAAACTTGACCAAAATCAGGCTGATGCCCTTTGAACAACCGGACTCTAACCTTGTACTATGCAATCTATTCCAGAACAATAGATCATTGAATAATTACCATAAAACGATTCAATTCGTTAACGATCTAACAAAAACCAATTTTATTATATCATAATGATAAGCAATTGCCTTATTACCGAAAGGCAAAGTATGTTGTTATGAATCTCTGCTATCATTCAATAATTATCACGCCATGAAAAACTTAACCATTATTGGACTGACGCCTTTTGAAAAGCCGGACGTTACTCTTATATCCAGACTACACCAGGCGGGTGCATTTCCCGTTTTAAGTTTAGGAAATGAGATAACGGCTGCACAGGAAGCGTTACATCAACTTGATCAGATAGACGTACCATCTTATGGTATTTATTTTTCTGCAGACAACTTCGTCTCTCTTCAAATTCCTGAAAAGGTAAGATTTGCGATCCTTCCATTCGGAATGTCTAAGCCCTCTGCGCTGCCTGCAGTTTATCAGGTAACCAGTCTGGAAGAAGCAAGACAGGCTGAACAGGCGGGAGCAGAAGGAATCATTATCAAAGGAAATGAAGCAGGCGGATGGGTAGGCTATGAATCCACGTTTGTATTATTCCAGCGTGTGATCAAAGAAATCCAGAGCATTCCGGTGTGGGTACAGGGAGGAATAGGTCTCCATACCGCAGCGGCAACAAAAGCTTTGGGAGCAACAGGAATTGTACTGGACAGCCAGCTAGCGTTGTTCCCCGAAAGTTCAGTTCCTCAGGACCTCAAAGAAGTATGCTCAAAACTGAATGGTACAGAAACTAAGGTGATTGCCAACCATCGTGTATTGGTGAGACCCAACTCACCTTCCTTACCCGAGAATACAACTGCCGGAGATCTGAAACAATATTTTACAGGCCTGGATCTCAGCACTTGTTACATTCCAATGGGACAGGACATTTCGCTGGCCACAGATCTGTATGAAGACTTCAAAACACTGAAAAAACTTATTTTCGGTTTCAAAGAAGCCATGTACGGACATCTGAAGCAGGCAAAAGCACTCAAAGTAATTGATAAAGGAAACTCTTTAGCTCAGGAACTGGGACTGCAATATCCTATTGCTCAGGGCCCGATGACCCGTGTGAGTGACGTTCCTTCATTTGCCAACGCGGTAGCAGATGCCGGAGCTTTACCTTTTGTTGCTTTATCCTTATTGAAAGGAGAATCTGCAAAGTCTCTGGTAATGGACACCAAAAAGCTGGCCGGAGAAAAAACATGGGGAGTAGGAATTTTAGGATTTGCCCCTCAGGAATTAAGAGATGAGCAAACCTCTTATATATTGGAAGCAAAACCTCCGGTAGTTTTAATTGCAGGAGGAAGACCCGCACAGGCTAAAGTATTTGAAAAAGCCGGAATAAAATCATTCTTACACGTTCCTTCCCCCGCTCTTCTGGATATTTTCCTGAAAGAAGGAGCTAAAAACTTTATTTTTGAAGGACGTGAATGCGGAGGCCACGTAGGACCTCTGTCCAGCACAGTTCTTTGGGAAAAACAAATTGAACGTATTTTAAAAGAAGAGCATCCTGAAAACATCAGTGTATTTTTTGCAGGGGGAATTCATAACGCCTTTTCAACGGCATTTGTTTCCATCATGACAGCTCCGTTGGCTGCAAGAGGAGTAAAAATCGGGGTATTGATGGGTACAGCCTATCTGTATACTCATGAAGCTGTACAGACAGGAGCCATTCAGGAAGAATTTCAGTCCCAGGCTATGCAGGCGAAAGATACGGTCTTGCTGGAAACAGCTCCAGGACACGAAACCCGTTGTTTAAATACAGCTTTTGCCCACCATTTCAATACCGAAAAAGCAAAACTTCTTGCTGCCGGAATGGATAAAAAACAAGTCTGGGAACAGCTTGAAAAATTAAATGTAGGCCGTTTACGTATTGCTGCTAAAGGCATAGAACGACAGGGTGATAAGCTTGTCAATATTCCTAAAGAGGATCAGCTGGATTTGGGAATGTATATGATTGGACAGGTAGCCACCATGCAGAACCGTGTGATCTCATTGGCAGCACTTCATCAAAGCGTTGTAGACAATTACGAACATATTCAGGAGGCGGCATTACCGGAAGAACCCGTTTCTACGGAAAAACCGCTGGACATCGCCATCGTAGGAATGGAGTGTATTTTCCCGGGAGCTAAAAACCTTGATGAGTACTGGAGAAACATCATTCTTGGAAAAGACAGTGTCACTGAAGTACCCGATGAAAGATGGAATAAGGAATTATACTACCATCCGGATTCTGACGGACCGGATGTATCCCACTCCAAATGGGGAGGATTTATTCCTAAAATCGATTTCGATCCATTGGCATTCGGTATTCCACCACAATCTCTTGCCGCTATTGAACCTACTCAACTGTTAACTTTATTGGTTGCCAAGCGTGCCATGGAAGATGCAGGATATGGAGAAAAACACATCAACAGAGAAAACATTTCTGTCATCATAGGTGCTGAAGGAGGAAATGATCTTGCCAACAGCTATAGTTTCAGAGGATATTATAAGCAGGTTTTCGGAGAACTTCATGAAGAAGTAAAAGAAGCCTTCCCACATACGACTGAAGATTCTTTCCCGGGTATTCTGGCAAATGTAATCGCAGGTAGGATTACGAACAGATTAGACCTTGGCGGAAGAAACTTTACGGTAGATGCAGCATGTGCTTCTTCTTTGGCAGCCATTGATCTGGCATGTCAGGAACTTGTATTAGGAAAATCTGATATGGTTCTTGCCGGAGGGGCAGACTTACACAATGGAATTAACGATTATCTGATGTTCTCCAGCACGCATGCCCTATCCAAAAAAGGAAGATGTGCTACATTTGACAGTGATGCAGACGGTATTGCTCTTGGAGAAGGTATTGCCATCCTTGTTTTAAAAAGATATGAGGATGCCGTACGTGATGGAGACCGTATTTATTCAGTAATTAAAGGCGTTGGAGGATCCAGTGACGGTAAAGCATTGGGCTTGACCGCTCCAAGACAGATAGGTCAGGTAAGAGCATTAGAACGTGCTTACACCCAGGCAGGTATAAGCCCTGCATCTGTTGGATTAGTGGAAGCTCACGGTACAGGAACGGTGGTAGGTGATAAAACCGAATTAAGTGCACTGACTAATTTATTCAGCCGTTCAGGGGCATTACCCGGGCAGACTCATTTAGGATCTGTAAAAACACAGATTGGTCATACAAAATGTGCAGCAGGATTAGCAGGATTAATCAAAGCTTCTCTTGCAGTTTATCATGGTGTAAAGCCACCTACCCTTCACCTTCAGCAGCCTAACGCGTATTACAATGCAGAAACCAGTCCGTTTGCCTTCCATGCAGAAAGTGGATTATGGGCAGAGAAAAACCGTTATGCAGGGATCAGTGCTTTCGGATTTGGAGGAACAAACTTCCACACCGTTATTGCGAACCATCCAAAGCAGGATGATTCAATTGCCATGCAGTCATGGCCTTCAGAACTGTTTGTTTTCCGTGGAGATACATATGAAGAAGCGAAAGAACAGTCCGGTCAGATTAAAACTTTATTAGAAATTAATGATGGTATTCCGTTACAGGATATTGCCTACAGCTTAAGCATCAGTTCAGAAAAGCCTATCCAGTTCAGCATTGTGGCAGATACGGTTGAAGATCTGATGATGAAGGTTGAGCTGGTATTGCTAGGGATTGAGACTAAAGATACATTTACCGTGAATAAAAAAGAAGGTAAAGTAGCGTTCACATTCCCTGGACAAGGCAGCCAGAGAATCAATATGGCCCGTGACTTATTTGTCGTTTTCCCGGCCATGCGTAAGATTATTGATAATTATCCTGAGCTTGAAAAAGTGGTTTTCCCATCTAAAACTTTTAATGAGGCTGATGTAAAACAACAGAAAGAAACCATTAAAGATACCCGTTTAGCACAACCACTTTTAGGAATTGTAGACCTTGCATTGGCTCGATTCTTAGAATCATTGGGTATTATTCCGGATATGCTGGCAGGCCACAGCTACGGTGAAATTCCGGCTTTATGCTTTGCAGGAGTATTTGATGAAAATAAACTGGTAGATTTAAGTGTTCAGAGAGCTCAGTCTATTTTAAATTCTGTGGAAGGAGGAGATCCGGGTTCAATGCTGGCAGCAAGCGCTACAGCGGAACGCTTGCAACCGATTATTGCGAAAATAGAAGGATGTTATCCTGTCAACTTCAATGCGCCAACACAATGTGTGATCGCCGGAAATACGGATGCGATCAATAAACTGCTTGAGACACTTAAACAGGAAGGGATTTCTGCTAAAAAACTGGAAGTCGCCTGTGCATTCCACAGTCCGTTGTTAGCAAAATCCAAGGAATTATATGCTGAGGTATTGAAAGATATTCCTTTTGGGGAAATGCAGATTCCAGTGTGGTCCAATACCACGGCAGAAGTATATCCCGCAGATCCGGCAGAAATAAAAGAAAGACTTACTGACCACCTGGTACAGCCTGTAAGATTTGTAGAACAGCTGCAGGCCATGTACAATGACGGAGCAAGAATCTTCATTGAAGTAGGACCGGGAAAAGTTCTTACCGGATTAACCAAGTCCTGTCTGGAAAAAGATCAGCTGACCTTATATGTTGAAGACAACAGCCACAATAAATTCAGTCACCTGCTTTGTATGCTGGCACAATATTTAGGAACCGGCCGAAGCTTTAATATTGAAAAACTTTTTGATGGCCGAAACGTGAAGGTTATTGATCTAAACCAACCTGAGCTTTATAAGAAAAGTCCAGCCATCTGGCGTGTTAACGGGCAGACTGCCCATCCAACTCATGGTAATCTGCCATCTAATGGTGCATTACCACTCATAAACCCTATTCCCATGAACAATTTTACTACGAATCATCAGGCACCGGCAGCTGAAGCGCAATCTACCGCTGAACGTATGCTGCAGGAATATTTAAACAGTATGAAATTAATGATACAAGCACAACGCGATGTGATGCTTTCCTTTATAGGACAGAACCCTCAGGCGTTTCCTGCTCCTGTATATCATTCACCGGTGCAGGCTCCGGCTCAACAGCCAGTTTCTGCTATTCCGGTTCAGCCTGTTCAGCAGGAAAGACCCGTAGCCGTTGCAGCCGTGAAACAGGCTCCTTCAAAAGATATCAAATCCTTATTACTGCAGGTGGTAAGTGACAAAACAGGATATCCTCAGGAAATGCTGGGTATGGAAATGGACCTGGAAGCGGATTTAAGTATCGACTCTATCAAAAGAGTTGAGATCATCGGAACACTTCGTAACGAACTGGGAACTCTGGGCAACGGAAACACCAGCGAAGACACCGTTATGGAGCAGCTGGCAGGTATAAAAACATTAAGCGGATTAGTTTCATGGCTTACTGAATTCTCAAGTGCTGAAACAACTGCTGCCACAGAAAAAAATGGATCTGCGGCCGAATCAACAGCTTCAAAACTACAGGCTCAACCGGCATTTTCTCTTGAAGATCTTCAAAATGCGATTCTGAATATAGTAAGTGAGAAAACAGGATATCCAAAAGAAATGCTGGGTCTGGATCTGGATCTGGAAGCAGATTTGAGTATAGACTCCATTAAACGTATGGAAATTATCGGTGATCTTAAAACCAAAATCGGTTTCGGTCAAAACCTTGAACAGGCTGATGATGTGATGGAAAAACTGGCGGCCATTAAAACCCTTCGTGGTCTGGCAAGCTGGATCAGCGAAATGAATGGGGAAACCAACGAAGCAGTTCCGGAAGCGAAAGAAGAAAATACTACAGAGCCAACTCAAAATGTATTGTCACGTCTTCGTTTTGACATCACTCCTACTGATGTTTCTAAAGTACAAAATACTGAAGTATTGCAGGGAAAACGTTTTGCCATTACACAGGATAACAGCAAACAAACTTCTGCGATCAAAGAAACTCTGGAAAAACATGGAGCTATCGTAGAAATAGTAGATACGGATAAAGATCTTTCAAATATCGACGGATTAATTATGTTAGACCTATTCTCTGCCGTTGATAAACCAAGTATTATCGATCATGTAGATCTGATCAAGAAACTGGATTTTGATAAAGCAAAATGGGTATATCTTATTTCTGATATTCCTGCACATATTCAGGAAATTACAGATGCAAGTATATTACGTCATCATCAGGGATATCCGGGACTTTTCAAAAGTTTAGCCAGAGAATTTGATAATACAACATGCAGACTCATCAGCCTGAGCACCCCTCAGGAAGTAGATCAGATTGCTGAAATTACATTGAAAGAGATCCTTACCAACGATAAACCTGCTGAAGTGATTTATAAAAATGATCAGAGACACCAGGTAGACATCATTCCTTCTCCATTATCCACGAGTTTACATGAGGCCCATATCCAGCTAGATCAAAAATCTGTGGTATTGGTATTGGGAGGCGCACAGGGAATCACTGCTGAATTGGTAAAACATATGTCTCAGGCTTATCCTTGCACCTATATTCTGGTAGGAAGATCGGCAGACCCGAGAAATGAGCTTTCGGCTAAAGACTTTGAGGGGATGAAAACCAAAGAAGAAATCAGAGGTTTCCTGATCAAGTCTGGTCAATTCACTTCTCCTGCAGAAATAGAAAAAGAAACGACGAAGATTTTCAAAAATAATCAGATCCTGCGTACTATCCGTGACATGGAAAACCTTGGAAACACTATCATTTACCAATCACTGGATCTTTGTGACGAAGAAGGTTTAAGCAATCTGATCAGCAGTATTTATGAGAAATACAACCGTCTGGATGGAGTCATCCACGGAGCAGGTCTTTTAGAAGATAAATTATTCAAACAAAAGACCACAAGCTCCTTCGGACGTGTATTTGATACCAAAGTAAAACCACTTCGTGTATTGGCGGAACAGCTCCGTGAAGACTGCCAGTTTGTGGTATTATTCTCAAGTATTGCTTCCGTATACGGTAACAAAGGTCAGACCGATTATGCGGCCGCCAACAGTGTACTGGATGATTACGCGAAAGCTTTAAATAAAAGATTAAAAGGAAAAGTGATCTCTATCAACTGGGGCCCATGGAAAGGAGCCGGAATGGTCTCTTCCACCCTGGAATCTGAGTACGAGCGCAGAGGTATTTCCATGATTCCATTGGATGAAGGAAAAGAAATCTTCCTTAACGAAATTAAATACGGAACAGAAAGCCAGGTGCTGATCATGTCAGGAAATAATTGGTAAAACACTGTATAAACAAAGTATGAAAAAAACAGATGTTGCTGTAATTGGTTTATCCTGTGTCTTTCCCGGGGCACAGGATGCCAACACTTTCTGGCAGAATATTGTCAATAAAGTTGATTCTACCGAAGTCGCTCCGGCGGATCGGATAGATCCTGTTCATTTCAGTGATGCCACAAGTCCCGTTGACCGTTTTTACTGTCAGCGCGGAGGATTTATCCCTGATTATACATTCGATCCTACCGCATTCGGTATTTTACCACTGGCTGTTGAAGGAACGGAACCCGACCATTTGCTTACCCTTGATCTGGTACAGAAAGCACTGGAAGATGCAGGTATATTTCAGAAAAACATTTCCCTTGAAAAAACGGGAATCATCATCGGGAAAGGAAACTATACCGGTCCGGGAGCAACCCGTGCTATCGAAATTGTAAGAACCGGAGAACAGATTTCCTCATTATTACAGGAACTGTTACCTCATGTTTCTTCTTCCGATATTGAAAGGGTAAAACATGCTTTTCAACAACGTAAAGGACGTTTTGCAGCAGATACCGCCATGGGATTAATTCCGAACCTTGTTGCTTCTCTTGTCGCCAACCGTTTCAATCTGGGAGGCGCTGCATTTACCGTGGATGCCGCTTGTGCCTCTGCTTTAATCGCTGTAGATCATGCTGTACAGGAACTTCAGAGAGGCCGTTCCGATATCATGATCGCAGGAGGTGTACACACAGGACAGAACGCTGCCTTCTGGAGTATTTTTGCCCAGCTGGGAGCGATGTCACGCCAGCAGCAGATCAAGCCGTTCAGTAGTGATGCTGACGGGTTACTGATTGGTGAAGGCTGTGGTTTCGTAGTCTTAAAAAGACTGGAAGATGCCGTTCGTGATCAGGATAAAATCTATGCTGTGATCAAAGGTGTAGGCGTAAGCAGTGATGGTACCGGAACCAGCGTAATGAGCCCGTCCGTAAAAGGTCAGCTGAAAGCGTTGGAACAGGCATGGATCAATGCTGATTTAGATAAAAATAAAGTGGGATACCTTGAGGCTCACGGCACAGGAACACCGCTTGGAGATAAAACAGAACTTCAGACCTTAGCCCAATTCTTTGGAAAAGAAGAATCAGCTCAGGCAGCAGGTATCGGATCTGTGAAATCCAATATCGGACATGCTATGCCGGCTGCAGGCATTGCAGGACTGATTAAAACCTGTCTGGCATTGCATCACGATACTTTGCCGCCAACCTTGTATTGTGAGAATCCCACTGCAGAGATGCAGAACACAAGATTCGAACCGGTACAGGAAGCCAGAAACTGGTCAAAAACAGGACTACCAAAAGTAGCTGCGGTGAATGCTTTCGGATTCGGAGGAATCAATGCACACGTTGTTTTGGAAGGGTATGATATGCCTAAAAAAGATCAGGTATTGATCTTGGCCAGACCTACTCACGAAGAACTGCTATCTGCATTACAAAATAATGAAACAACTATCGGCGAAGGAGATTTCAGAGTTGCGATATTCGATCCAACTCCTGCCAGAATAGAAAAAGCCATAAAAATTGTTTCCAAAAATATCATCTGGAAAAACAAACAGGATATCTGGTACACTTCTACCCCATTATTAAAAGATGGAGGTAAAGTAGCCTTTGTATTCCCTGGATTAGATGGTCTGGCAAAAGGTGAGGTAGAAACGGTAAGCCGTTATTTCGGATTGTCAGCACCTATCGAAACAGAAGGTGAAGGGCTTCTAACCGATGCTTTAAACATTTTCAACAACTGCAGTATCCTTGATAATTCACTTAAAAAACTGGGAATTATTCCGGATATGAATGCAGGACACAGCTTAGGAGAATGGCTGGCCGGTTACTCTTCGGAATTAGCAGAAGCCAATTCTGTAAAAGCTTTAATTGACGTGCTGAACCCTGAAACTTTTGAATTAAAAGATTCCAGATTCATCGCCATAGGAGCCGGAATTGAGGTAGTACAGCCTTTTATTTCAGAAATTTCAGACTTATATATTTCCAATGATAACTGCCCTAATCAGGTGATTCTTTGCGGAAGCAATACTGCTCTGGATGAGTTGGTTCCCTTGTTAAAAGCAAAACAGATCTTCCATCAGGTATTGCCGTTCCAGTCAGGATTCCACTCTCCTTTTATCGCTGATAAATTGGATGTGATCCTTGCGGGGATGGAAAAAGCACAGTTCCAGCAGACGAAAATCCCATTGTGGTCTGCCACCACTTTAGAACCTTATCCTGCAGATCAGGCAGCGATCAGAAAACTGAGTGCCGAGCATTTGGTAGAACCTGTCCGTTTCCGTGAACTGACAGATAAATTATACGAAGAAGGCGCAAGAGTCTTCATTCAGGTCGGAACTGGCGGTCTGATTGGATTTATTGATGATACGTTAAAAGGAAAAGCATTCAGTACGATTGCTTCCAGCGTTCCGACCCGTTCTGCATTGGCTCAATTACAAAGAGTAGTTGCTTCATTATTTGTAGAAGGAAAAACAATTGCCCTTGACTTTTTAGAGATTCAAAATCATTCGAAAAAAGCTTCAGGAAAAGGCATTAAACTGGAATTAGGTTCACCTATCATCCGGAATTTTAAAGAGGTGAAAGCGTTGGCTCAGTCTTTTGACACGCCAAAACAATATGCAGCAACAGCTTCAGCTATTGCCACAAAAAGCGGACATCCTCTGGTACAGGCATTCCAGGATAACGTTGCCGATATGATCCGTATGCAGGAAGAAGTATTGACTTTATTCCAGAACCGTCCGGAAATCACCATCCAAAGACCTGCTCCTGTAGCTCCAGCCCCACAACCCATAAGAAGTACGACCTTTACAAAAGATCTGTATGTAACACTGGAAAGCCATCCATACCTGATCGACCACAGTTTATTGAGACAGCCCAAAGGCTGGGCTCATGTAGCAGATATGGAACCGGTTATTCCGATGACGATGATTTTTGAGCAATTAGCAGAAATCGCAGAAGCAGAAATCCCGGGAACATTGGTTCATAAAATCATGAATGTAAGTGTATTCCAATGGATGAACGTGGCCAAACCTTTCGAAAAAACCGTAAAAGGAGAATGGCGTTCACCGAATCATGCCTATCTTGACATTGAAAACTTTGCCAACGCAGAAGTAGTCTTAAAATCTGCTCCTGTTCCAACACCTGACTTCAATCTTTCCATCGGTCATCTTTTACCCATTGAAAGAACGCCTGAGGAAATCTATGACATGCACATGTTCCATGGAGACCAATACCAGGGAATTACGGAAGTTTCTGCCGTTGGAGATAAAGGAATCATCGGGAAGATAAAAGGAAACGGAGGTAAAGGTTCTTTACTGGATAATGCAGGACAGCTTTTCGGGCTTTGGCTTCAGCTTACTTTGGTGAAAGACCGTATTGCATTCCCTGTAAAAATCAGAGATATTGAATTCTTCGGAGATATGCATGATCAGGAAGGTATTTTTGAATGTACCTGCATGCTCACCGAATTGAATGATGAATTTGCCATAGCCGATATCATCCTGAAAAGAGACGGAAAAGTATGGTGCGCCATTACGGGCTGGCAAAACAGAAGACTGGAAATTGATGCCGCCTTATGGAATGTTTCCATGTCACCACTGCACAACCGCCTTTCGGAAGAGATTGCTCCTGATGTATTCTTCTTCCACCAAGCCTATACAAGAGTCGCTTCATGGGATTTTATCCTGAAAAGATATTTCAACCAAACGGAAAAACAGCATCACCAGCAGCTATTACCTAACAAAAAGAAAAACTGGATGGTAAGCCGTGTAGCGGTGAAAGATGCCGTAAGAAATCTTCTTCGCAAAGAAAAAAATCATGCCTGCTTCCCGATCACGTTTGAAATCCGTTCCGATGAAGTGGGGAAACCTTACCTTATCAGTGATTTTACAGATAACATCCATATTTCTCTGGCTCATAAAGGAAAAGAAGCTGTTGGGATCGCGAGATATGGAAAATCTGTAGGAATTGATATGGAACTGATGGAAGAACGCAGTTCAGGATTCTATGACATGGTATTTACCGACAAAGAATTAACCTTATTAAAAGACAGAGATCAGGCGGAGTGGACCACCCGTTTCTGGGTCGCCAAGGAAGCTTACGGAAAGTTTCTGGGAACAGGACTGAAAGGGAATCCTAAAGCCTTCGAAGTCGAAGAAATAAAAGATGATCACTTGTGGATCAACAACATTGAAATCAAAACTATTAAACATAAAAATTATATTATCGGATGGACACTGTAAACGCAACATTAAAAATGAACCACGAAGAACTTTTTACTTTATTAAAAGGTTTTATTACTGAAGTGATAGGTGCTGAATTTGTAGAAGAGATGGATATTACTCCTGAAAGTTCATTCACCAGAGATCTTGAAATGGACAGCATTGAGATTGTCTCTTTCTCTGAAAAGATCAAGGCGCATTTTGGCGATCAGATCGACTTTACAGGTTGGTTATCATCTATGGATCTTGACCAGCTTATTAATCTTGACCTTAGTATGATCATCAATTATATCTACGAATGCCAATAATCACTGTCAATAACAGACAAGTTCATATACAGGAACTCAACAAAGGAGCCGGACAAACCGTGGTACTCATCCACGGTATGTTCAGCAACCTGTCCATTTATTATTTTAATATTGCCCCTGTGCTGGCAAAACATTTCCATGTGGTGATGTACGATCTGAAAAGCCACGGTATGAGTGAACGCTTTCTGGATGGGTACGACCTTGACAATATGTCATCTGATTTAATAGGTTTAATAGATCATCTTCAACTGGAAAAAGTACACCTTGTCGGCTATAGTTTCGGAGGTCTTATTGCTTTAAAAACAGCTTTAGAATACCCGGACCGCGTGAATCAGCTAGTGGTGATCGAAGCGCCGGATCCTCAGGATGAAAAAGCCCGTAACATCATTGATGAATACAGCAAGGAATTTCTTGAGCACTATGTAGCCAACTTTACAGACACCACCAAAGTACAGATGGGCAAAAGACAAATGGAGAAGAACCACCGTATGTATGAATTTCTGTTTAACCAAACCAGCATTAAAGCAGATATGATTAAGGAAAAACATTTCCTTGGTGAAGCCCATTTTAATGAATTAACGGCTCCTGCGCTATTGCTTTATGGCGCTGATTCCAACTGCAGACCTACCGGTGAGTGGCTGCAATCTCAAATCAGCCAGTCTGAACTTGAATTAATCCCGGGTGATCACAATATTCCTATCCAGGAACCAAATCTGATTGCTGAAACGATTGCTCAATTTTTATCTAAAATCCTAACACAAAACCATGGCTAAATTTGCATTTATAGTTCCACCATTGACAGGTCATGTCAACCCTACCTTAAGCATCGGTGCTACGCTGCTGGAAAGAGGACATGAAGTAGCCTGGATCAGCCTTGACCCGACTTTAGAGGCCAAACTTCCCGAAGGAGGAAAATTATTACTGATCCAGTACGATCAGACCGACGAAGAAAAAAAAGAAAGTGAACAATATCTCGATATTATCTCCAAAAAAGTAGTGTATGGTATAGACAGCGTTAAGTTCCTGTATGAAGAGGTTCTTATCCCGCTGAACAGACATTGCTATAATGGTATTGTTGCTTTATTAAAAACAGAGCAGCCCGATTTGATTATCGGGGATCATCAGTTATTTGCAGCTCCGGTTGCAGCCAAAACTCTTGGTATTCCTTATGCCACTTCTGTTACCGCTCCGGCAGCCATCAAAATTATGAATGAGCTTCCAAAAGTACACGAATGGGAAGTGAATCAAATCATTGATCTGCAGAAAGAACTCGGTTTCCGGGAAGAACGTTCTCTGGCGACGTCAGACCTTCTAACTCTGGTTTTGACTTCCGGCTATTTCTTTGGGGAAATGGAGGATCTGCCGTCTCAATACCAGTTCACAGGTCCGGTTCTTACGGAAAGACGTGTTTCATGTGAATTCGACTGGGAGAGATTAAAAAGCAAAGACAATAAAAAGATCTTAGTAAGTATCGGAACTACCTTCGATCACGATCATAAAAAGGCATTTTTCCAAAAGGTAATCGATGCTTTTAAAGATGAAGATTTAACCGTTGTAGTCGTTTCTGATCCACAGCTTTTTGAGCAGTGGCCGGACAATTTTATGGTGTATCAACAAGTTCCGCAACTGGATCTGCTGCCTCATCTTGACGGCGTAGTTTGCCATGGCGGTCATAATACCGTATCTGAAACATTATCCAATGGTATTCCTTTGGTCGTGATTCCTATTGCCTATGATCAGTCGCATGTTGCAGGACGTGTGGTGCGTACAGAAGCGGGTGAGCGCCTTAATTTTAACCGATTTAAAGCCAATCACCTGAGAGAAGCCGTACACAAGATTTTAAATACTCCGGGCTACCGTGAAGCGGCTCAGAAAGTAGGAAAGTCTTTTGTGGAAGCAGGAGGCGCTGCTACAGCAGCCAACCTATTGGAACAGGCTATAGTAAAGGCTTCAAAACCTGAAAAACCGTCTAGATTTTTATTTGTAGTTCCTCCATTTTTTGGACATGTGAGCCCTACTTTAAGTGTGGGAGCGAGTTTAATTGCCCGCGGACATGAAGTAAAATGGTTTGGGATTACCCCGTTAGACAGTAAACATATTCCTGAAGGAGGTTCTTATTTCTACCCTGAAGAAGATCTTGTTCCGTATCAGGAAGAAATTGCCCGTATCTTGAAAAGGCAGGACGACGGACCCGCATGCTCCGGTCCTGAAGTAATGAAACTGGCACTGGAAGAAACCTATGTTCCTTTCGCTAAAATGATGATGCCGGGATTAACGAGACTCACTGAAAGCTGGATACCTGACGTGATTGTAAATGACTGTATCACTTTCGGAGGGGCTCTTTTCGCCCATAAAAACAATATTCCTTGTGTAACGACAACTCCTGTACCACCAGATGTGATGGGAGATACGGAAAAAAGTGCTCCAAAAATCTGGGAATGGCAGCAAAACCTTATCAAAGACCTGCAAAAAGAAGTAGGAATTCATGAGGAGGGAATTTATATCCATTCTCACAAACTGAATATGGTGTTTACCTCCCAGGCTTTCGCAGGATTTGAAACCGTTCCGCCTCATATGAAATTTGTGGGCCCGGTAAAAGGACGTCCGAATGATGCTCTGTTTGACTGGGATAAACTGAATGCGTCTACCACTCCAAAAATCTTTGTATCATTGGGAACGCTGCTGGTAGACATCAGAAAAGCTTTTTTTGAAAAAATCATTGCAGCATTTAAAGACCAGCCGGTGACCGTGATTGCTGCTACTCCACCCGAAATTTTTGAAGAATGGCCGGATAACTTTATCGTGAACAGCTTTGTGCCACAATCGGCAGTGATGCAGCGAATGGATATGGTAATCTGCCACGGTGGTTTCAATACTGTAAATGATACTTTCCGTAACGGATTGCCCATGCTGATCACGCCTATTGCTTATGATCATTTCCATATTGCCAAACTGATCGAACAGGCAGGCTGCGGAATCAGCATCCGGTACAAAAGACTCCGCGTAGAGGCCCTTCGTGAAACCGTTTTTGAATTATTGGAAAATCCTAAATACAGAACTGCCGCTCAGGAAGTAAGAAATACATTCACCCTTGCCGGAGGAAATGACAAAGCGGTAGAGCTGTTAGAAAATTTTGTAAACGAACATTCAACATTAGCTTCTGTGTAGCCTATGAATCAACCTATGAAAAGAAGATTGCTATTTGGTGAACGTATGTTACTGGGAGACGGAACAGAACCTTTTAACGCGGTCATTCCGTTCAGACTGAGAGGAACTTTTACCTTAAAAGAGATCCAGCAGGCTCTGGCCCGGATTCAAAACAAACACCCTTGGCTGAGAGCATTAATCAGCCATGATGAAAAAAATATTCCATGGTTTAATGTTCCTGAAAAAACGGTTTCCATTCCTGTAAGAATCGTCACCAGACAAAGTGAGGACCAGTGGCAGGAAGAATCCATGAAAGAATGGAACACCATCTTTAATTACGAAAAATTACCCCTGATCCGGTTTGTCTGGATCAAAGGGGAAGACGTTTCTGACATGCTGTTTGCGTTCCACCATTGTCTTTGCGATGGTGGTTCTGCAATGGCCTTCCTGAAAGAGTTTTTAATGGCTCTGGACAATCCGGCTGCTGAAATCGGGACAGAAAACCCGATCTTGGGAATTGAAGATGTGGTTCCTGCCCATATCCTGAAAAGCCGCAGACAAAAACTGAAAGCCAGACTTATCGGAAGAATGGCCGCCACTGCCATCAAATGGATTCCTACAGGCAAAAAAGCTGTGGAAAGACAGAGTGATTACCTCATCCATTGGAAGCTGGATGAAACGGTAAGCAAAGAATTAATCACTTACTGCAAATCCCGGGGGGTAACGGTAAATACATTTTTAAGTGCGGCGGTATTGCAGGCATTTAAAAAAGTAAGAGCAGAAAAGTCCTTCAATAAAGTTTCCTGTCCGGTAGACATCAGACGTTTTGCAGGACAGATCAAAGAAGATCATATTTTCGCTTTCGGGCTGATGATTGTGGTTTCTTCTGATGAAAAGCTAAGCTTTGAGGATAATCTCCGTGCCATGCAGAAATCTGTGGAAAAAAAGACCTCAAAACTGAATCCCTATATCACCATGATGGTCATGGAATCCGGGCATGATGCCCTGAGTAATTTCACCAGGCTGTTGAAGAACGGAAAATCCTCCAACGATTGTATGTTTTCCAATCTGGGACGCATTCAGATTCCTCATGAGTACAAGGAGTTTACGGTAGATACGATTTTCAGTCCGTCAGTAATCGGACCGCTGGGAAATACCACTACAATGGTAACCTCAACGTACCGGGGTGAAATGGATTTTTCATTCATGGGAAGCGAAGGATATTTACCTTACACAGATGCGCTGGCAGTTCGTGAAGAGGTAATGCAGGTCATCCATTCTCAACTAAAACAAATGGCAGTATCATGATCAAAAGACCCTTAATGATGGTGGAAAGGATCATGTATGTAGATCCTGAAACTCCTTTAAACTGTATCTATACGGCAAGAATCAAAGGGGAGATTCCTGAAGAAAATTTTAAAGCGGCTTTAATAAGAATCCAGCAGAAGCATCCTATTCTAAGAACGAATATTGACCATAACATCGGAAACTACCCTTATTTTATGGGGCAGAAAGATATTGAACCTATTCCGCTTCGCATTGTAGAACGTACAACAGATGAAGATTGGTTCAAAGAATCCGAAAAAGGATGGTTTAAACTTTTTGAAACACCCAAAAAACCATTGGCCGAAGTAGTCTGGGTAAAAGGACACAATACTTCCGAAATCCTTTGGGTCATGCCTCACTGCATATCCGATGGAACCACGGGAGTAACCTTACTGCGTGAGCTTCTGAGTTTGCTGGACAATCCTTATGCTCCATTAATTCCTTATGTTGCTTTTGAATCTGTTGATGATTTTCTGCCTTCGGATTTTAATACAGCAATCAAAAAATATAAGGCCGGCCTTTACCTTCTGTTCGCCAGAATATTCTTTTCCATGCAGCGAAAAAGCAAAAAAAGAAACCAGGGAAAAAGCTATACCATTCACTGGAAAATGACTCAGGAAGAAACCAGGCTTATCACTGAAAAATGTAAAGCCAACCAGATTTCTGTGCATGCTTTGCTGTGTTCTTCCGTGATGCAGGCCTTCCGGGATGTTCAGGGAGACCGTGCCAAAGGTAAAGTGATCAGCCCGGTAGATGTGCGTCATTTTATTCCGGAAATTAAAGAAGATCATTTATTTGCTTTTGCCCCAACCGTGGAGCTTTCCATCAGGAAAAACAGCAATGATGTGATGGACAATGCCAGGCTGATCAAAAAAGACCTTACTGCAAAAATCAATAAGATGGAAGCCCGTGAGCTCCTGTGGATGGGAGAACATATGCATCCTGTTGTAGGACGGATGATCAATATGCTGAAATCCAGCGAAGGCGGACATGATATTACCTTATCCAATATGGGCAAGATCAATATCCCGAATGATTATAAAAACTTCAGCCTGGAAACGATTTTTAGTCCTACCGTGGCTTTCCCATGGCTGAACTCAAATACCTTAGTCACCAGTACGTACAACCAGCAGATGGACTTCACCTTCATGTCCAATGAAAATTTTCTTCCCAAAGAGGAAGCTCATCTGATAAAAGATAAAGCCATCGAGCTATTGACAACTTCTCTATGAAATTTAAAATAAAGCCTCCGAAGCCCAGACTGATAAAGAAAACCACCCTCAAACGCTTTCTCATAAAGCGTACGATTTATTATGTCCTTCCGAATGTGTTTTTTAATTTCATTATTGCTTACGCCAGTTTCAAGGAATTGGGCTACACCCATTTTTTTTCAGGAACCCAAAATCTTGCCCGTCTCACCCTGCCGATGGCCATCTTCCTTCCGGTGGTTCTTACCATAGACATCATCAAAAGAGTAACGGATGCTGCCAGCCAGGAAGCCATAGAGTTTACGGTAGATGAACAGCTTAATATCAAAAAGCTGATGACCAGACTGAGCATCCTACATGGATTGATTACAGGATTATTGGTATTGTCGCTGCTGTTTATAGGACAGTATAATTTTTCAAAAGATTACAAACTGGATGCAACGGCAATGGCTGTGGTAGTGGGAACGCTGGCGGGAATTCTGTCTGTGGTTTTTGTATACTTACCCGTATGGAGGTTAAGAAAATGGATGTGCAAAGTAACATCAGTCCCAGCTGATTTAAACACATAATTTCCCAATAAAAAACATACGTCATTGTCTGTCATTGAATTAACAATAAAAAAAATATAACAATACCCGGTTGATCAGATGGTCATCGGGTATTTTTATGGATACCCAACTTAATTTTTTCCTTTAAAACTTACTATTTGGTAAATTTTTTATATTTATATAATAATTTACAAGAATTTTTCTTGAACAGAATGATTAATAATGTATGTACAAAATAACGGATCAGTTAAAAAATATAGGATTCAGTATCAATCGTTTAGATTATATTATCGCCCGAAATAACAACAAAAGAGAATTCAATACCCTGGAATATTTTTGCATTTATATTATTCTGGAAAATATCCAGCTAACGGTAGAGAATGTTCCATACCCTTTAAAAAGAGGAAGTATTGCCTTCGTAGGGCCGCAAAAGAAAATAGTCTTCGGTGAAACCAAAAGATCAGATGTATATTCAATTGCTTTTTCATCCAGTTTTTATGAAAGATCAACCAAAGACAGTCTTTTTATCAATTCTCAGCTTTTTTATAATTATAATTCCGACATATTTATAGCACCTTTCCTGAATGTAGAACAGATGAGAGTGGTTTTTCTGGAGCAGATGGAAAGTTTCAGGAAAAAGGATGAAAGCTTATATATAGCGGCTGCCCATAATGCTATAGAACGACTGATGCTGGATGCCCTTCTGCATATTCCTACTGAAGAAATCAAAAAGGAAATCAAATTTGACTATATGTATTATGTCAACCGGTTCAAAGTTCTGTTGCAAAGAGACTATAAAAAGGCAAAAAAAGTGGCTTATTACGCCGAAGAACTTAATATCTCATCAAGAAAACTGACCGAGATGACAGAATATGTATTGGGAAAAACAGCCAAACATATCATCATTGAAAAACTCATTACCGAATGCAAAAAAGCCCTGAGCTTCTCCAACTCCACGATTTCTGAGATATCTTATGATCTGGGTTTCAGCAATGAAGGAAACTTTACTAATTTTATTAAAAAACATACGGGAAAAAATCCCTCCGAAATGAAATAATTTGTATATTTACATAAGTAACCTTTTGGGGAAAAATATAGGTTATATGCTTGCAAAGTATATTTTATTCATTTTGCTTTATTTTGCTTTTACAAAATCATTTGCACAGGCAGCAGACGGTTTGAGGCTTAACGTTAGGCTTTATCCTGTACAGATGCTTGCTGTAGGCACAGGATTTTCGGACGAAGGGAGCGAGTCTTCCTTCCGGGAAGTTCAGTCTGTAACCATCTCAAGTCCGTCCGGATTTCAGCTGAAAGCAGAATATGATGAAGATCGTGATACGTCCGGTACTTCCGAAAGCAACAGGGAAAGATCTGGTGATTACCCTCTTATCAGCCATCACAAAGGGGTGGTTCAAAAGAGATATATCATCGATCATGAGTTAGAAAATGCAATGGAAGATTTAAGCTCCAACAGCAGTGATGAGCAAAATTTTTTAATATTAACTCTAATTTCTCAGTAAAAATTAAGCAACGCTTAAAAAAAATACTATGCATTGAATAATAATTCTACAATTTATTCATTCCCTATATATTAAGTAAAATTAATGTTTAAGATTAATAAAGCATTTTTTTTACTTTATGGTGATTTTATCAGCATTTAAACTATACTTTTTGTGTAATTATTCACAAAAGGCATTTATTTCTGCGCGCTTATTTCTCCGTAAAAATTCACAAATAATAAGTATTTTTTCACAAAGATCCTGATGTTCTTTGTATTTACCTTTGCAACCGCAATTTTAAAAACAATTAATACAAAAAACATCCTTAACCTTATGAAAAATTTGATCTTAGCTTCTTTTGCTATCCTGGGATTCTCAACATTAAAAGCACAACAGAATGTAACCCTTAACGTGAGACTTAAACCTATTCAGACTCTTGTTGTTAACAACGCTCAAAAAATCGTTAACCTGGACTATGTAACCAAAGATGACTATGCCGACGGTGTATCTTCTGTAAACGCAGATCATTTAAGCATTTACAGCACAGGAGGATTCCAGGTAAAAGTAAAAGGTGGTAACGATGTATTAGAATATGGAGGTAAAAACATCCAGGCTAACACCATCCAGATTAAAGCAAGCGCAGGTTCTGACGCGGTAAACGGTGCTCAATATGCTCAGAATGTACAATTATCAACTAACGAAGCTACTTTGGTAACTTCTTCTACCGGAGGTGTAGACAAAAAAATTAACATTGAATACAAAGGCGCCGGAGATAATAAGTACCTGAACAATTATATTGCCGGACAAGATCCTACCGTATACACTACTGAACTTACGTATACCATTATTTCTCAATAATAGATATCATTCTGTAATGATAAAGTGTTGTACCTACCACAGCACTTTATCAACACTTAAAAACTAATCTCCGCCATGAGCAGACTTTCTCTTCTCCTTTTCAGTCTTCTTTTCCTATCATCTTTTCACGGATTTGCACAAACAGGAGTTTCGGTTTCACCACCAAGACTGTACTTTGAGTCGGGAAACGGAAACAGCAATACCCAGACAATAACGGTAACGAATGTAAGTGCCAAAAATTCTCTGGACCTGGCTGTAAGTTTAGGAGATTGGGAATATGACGGCAAAGGTGAGAATGTAACGTATCCTGCCAATACCCTTCCCGCTTCCTGCGCAAGTTGGGTTTCGGTCAAAAAAGAAGAGAATTACTTTACGCTGGCTCCGGGAGAAAAAAAAGATATTGAGGTTACCATTACGGTTCCTAATGCACTTTCAGACCAACTGGCTGCCCATACGGCCGTTTTATATGTAAGCCAGATGAATCCGGTAGATGATGTGGATCATAAAGGCGCCAACATCAAGGTAAGCATCCGCTCAGGAATCAAATTATTCCACAAGCTGCCTGCCGCCAAAACGAAAAAACTTGAAATCCAGAATCTGGTATACGGAAAAACAACCAATACAGTCAACCTCTTTTTTGAAAATCAGGGCGATGTATGGGGTGACGGAAAAATATACACTGACTTTGTGAATACCCAAACCGGAAAAAAAGTATCACTGGATCCCGTTATCTTTTACTCCATGCCCGGAAACAAAAGAGAAATGGATATCCCTCTTCCGGCAAGCCTTGAAAAAGGAAAGTATACCGCTTCGGTAATGATTGATTATGGAGACAACAACAATCTGGAATTAGGAGAATTAAGTTTCAGCTATGAATAGTAAAAAATTCTTCTGTTTCTTTCTGCTGATCTCTCTGAGCTGCTTCTCACAGGTCAATTATAATTCCTGGATAAACAGCTACTTACAGATTAATTCCTACAGCGGAAATACCAATCCTGATGCCTATACCTTTACCCTGGCCGGTAATGGAGCATTTAATATTCCTTACTGGAAAATATCCATGAGGCTGAAGCAGCCTATCACTTCTACGGACGGAAATTATACGATGCCTGCCAACAAGATATCATTTCAACCGGTTTCCACTTCAGGACAGGCTTATCCGGGACCTGTGCCCACCATTCCTCAGATCGGAATGCCGTTAAATACTTTTCTTCAGGCCAACCAGGAAGTCTTTTTAATTCCACAGTCCAATGCAGCACTGTACAATCAGCCCCCACAGCCCAACGGCTATTATAACCTGCAGGTAAAATACAGCCTGACCGTTATGGGAGGGTCTTATCTGGGAAGCTATCCTTCCTGGACCCGATTTAATGTTCCGGTTCAGTTTACGGCGTATGACCAGTACAACAATATTATTGGCAGGGCTGATCATAATTTTCAGATTCACATCGGAACGCTCAGCGGAACTCCGACCGATGTACCCGAAATGTCGCTTCAATTTTCCGCAAAAGCAGTCAACGGATCACTGGAATTCAAAAGTATGCCGGATTATATCAACGGAGTAAGTGTCACCTATTCCAATGGACTGATTGTAAAAAGCAATACCAATTACCAGATCAAATTACGTTCTCTTCAGGGGCAGTTCAGCTCTCCAGCCGGAAACTACATTGCTTTAGGAACCGTAAAAATGAATCTCATCCCCGTTTCCGGAAACAATGGGAATGTATATCCTATTCTGCTGAGTGCTTCTCCCCAGCTTATTGCGACTGGAGGCTCCACCGGAAATTCAAGCTTATATTACGATATCCGATATTCCACCAAAGCCAATGATGAAAGACTGATTAATGCCAAATCGGAAGAATATTCCACCACTCTTCAATACGAGATTATCCCCCAATAACCATGCTTCAAGACCTGTTCAAAAAAATCTTTTTCATTTTTTTGATTTCGTTTCAGATATGGATTCCGGCGCAAAGCAGTTCCGGGATAAGTCTTGATATCCGTAATGAATCCAGAACAGATAAAACAGGCATTCTGGATCTGATCATTGTCCTTGACAATCAAAGCACAAATGATTTCAAAGGAAAAATAAACATTACGATTCCTCAAGGTTTCAGGAATATTTCGGGCAACAGTCTTCAGGTCGAAATGAAATCCGGTGAACATCTTTTCATTCCGGTAAAAATTGTAGTCAGTAATAATGCCGTTTCGGGAGAATCCCGTCTGGGTTTCCGTCTTTCTGACCAGCAGAATAAAACAATGGCGGAAAAAGAAATACCTTACACCGTTACTGAAAACAATGCCATGCGCATCACGGCAGAAACTCCTCTGATTTATGTGAATAAGGCTACCGATTCGGTAGAAGTGAGGGCAAGGGTTTCTAATCTTGGGAACAGAAAGCAGCATGTAACGGTTGTCTTTAAAATTCCTGAAGCTGAGCAGGGAAATGCTTTTATAGAGAAAACAGGAAGTATAGGGGTGCAGAAAGATTCAGTCTTTGTGTTCCGTTTTCTGCCTTCCAGAATCAGATCCCGAAGCACTCAGATTTCCGTCAATATTGCAGGTTTCAGAGAGCCGGACAGAGAGATATTCGGCAACACTACGGTATCTGTGCAAAATGTTTCTTCGGTACAGCGTTATGAGGATATGGAATCCACCGCTTTTTCCAACTTTACCAGGAATACCATCACGGCAAGTTACAGGCATGCCGGAGAAAACCTGGACATGTATCAATTGGTAGGTTCGGGAGGTTTCAACCTTCCTTCAGGCTATATTTTCATCCGGGGGAATATCTATACCATGAAAAATCAGAATGATCCTATTGTCAACAATACCTATCTGACCTATCACAGGGAAAACAGTGAATTCACCATCGGAAACATCAATAAATTACTGGAACTTTCCATGTTTGGAAGAGGGCTCGAATATGCCTACACTTCTCCTGATAAAGACAAAAAAATTGAAGCAGGTTTCGTAGACCAGACCTACAGCCTGATCGAAAGAAATTCTTTTCTGAAGTATGGTTATGGATTTTATACCCGGGGAACTCTTGGAGCTCAAAACGCTTCCCATAATATCTCCGGAACGTATATTTTCAGGGATGATCCTTACGAAAAAGCCAGACATCATGTAGCCGGAACAGATCTTCAGTATGCTTTCGGCAAAGACTGGAGAACCAACACCAAGGTGTATGGCGGACTGAGTTTCTACGAAAACAACCAGCCTGCAAAACCTTCCCTCGCTTTGGAATCACAATATTCCGGAATGATCAAAAAGGTCAATCTGAACGGAAATTATTTCTACAGCACAGATTATTATCCTGGAAACAGAAGAGGAATTTTACAGATTCAGCAGAATTTCTCTACCATGATTTTCAAAGATCATTATGTGTATGCCAACATTACAGCTTCCCATTTTTCACCTAAGTTCTACTTTTACGACAACACCCTGAATTCGAGCAATCTAAGACTGGATACGGGAATCAACTTCCCTAAAAAAGGAAATTTCGGGATGGGACTTGGCTACCAGTATCAGGAAGAAAATTCCAATTCTTATAATAATTTTTTCAATGCCCAGCCTTATGAGAATACCAAACAGCTGAAAGCCCAGCGTTTTACGGAATACCTTACCTGGCTGAGCCCTGATAAGCAACACTCCTCCATCTTAAGCATGGAAACAGGATTGGCACAATATCCGGACAACGACAAACAGCAGTTTCAGATGAAAGTAAGCGGAACTTACAGCTACAAATGGCTTACCGTGAACGGGATCTATCAGCACGGAAGTTATTTCCTCTCCGAATATGCTTTTTCAAAAATGATGAACCAGAGCACTCCCTACGAAAAGCTTTCCCTTTCTGCTTTTGTCAATAAAAACTTCTTCAATCGTCAGCTGAATGTCACCTCAGGGGTTTCTTATACGGATGATGTTCTGTACGGAAAATCGCCTTCCGGCTTTATGAACCTGAAGTATTCAAGGGAAAAGTACGCTCTATATCTGAACTCATCCTACTTCAGTTATACTGCCGGAAGCTTCACCAATAATCTGTTGACCGTGGAAGCCGGTGTGACCGTCAACCTTAGAAACAGCACCCTTGATCCGGGTAAAAAAGGAGACATCAAAGCATTTGTCTATTATGACCTGAATGAAAACAATATCTATGATGAAGGCGACAAAGAAGCGGCAGGCTATCTCATTATGCTTAACAATATTTCATTTAAAACCGATCCATCAGGTTCTATCAGCTACCGTTCTATCCCTTACGGAAAGTACGCCCTGAAACAGGTGATCCAGCAAGGCTGGTATTACGATGAAACCGAGTTTACGGTAGACAAACACCACTACTCTTTTGAGATCCCTCTTCATCAAAACGGAACGACCCAGGGAAAAATAACCTACGATTTTGATTCCAAAACCGCAGTAGATTTCACACCCAAAGTCGGAGGTATTCTTTTCAATATTTACCGTAACGAACAGTTAGTACATCATATCATCACCGACGACAACGGTGAATTTGCCTCTTTCCTACCTTCCGGAAATTACAGGATTGAGCTGAACAAAAACTCTCTGCCGTCCAATACCTATTGCGAACGCTCTACTGATACTTTCAAAGTGGAAGCCGGGAAAATAGTAAAACTGGAGCCTTTTGTGATTAAAGTAAGGGAAAAGGTGATCAGGGTGAAGAAGTTTGGGGGTTAGAATGACAGAATAAAAGTCATTAGTTGTAGACTTCAATCAATAGCTTATTTTCAAAATATCTATCCGGTTCTCATATAAATGTCATTCTTTGATAGTATCATATGATACTATCAAAGAGATGAAACCTTCCTATACTTTTACAATCTCAAAATAAAACATTGTATACAGAAGACAGAACTTTCTTATTTAAAGAGAAAATAAAAACAAAATAAGTTCAGCAGAAAAGGCTATATGCAGAACTTCAGGATTATTTCTGCTCCACTGCAAGCAGAGACCTGAAATGGGCGGTTCAACAGGGTATTTTATTAAAATCCGGAGAACAGAGGTTGACAGAATATTGGTTTAAAGAATGATGCTTTGGGTTATTTTGTGTATTGCCTGTGTGGAGATTGAGGAAGTGGATGTATAGGAGGATGCAGGCTGTGACTGTGGACTAAAATCAAGAATCATTCACTTATAATATAATATGTTACAATAAAGGATTCAACATTACATAAAATTTTCAGCTCTATTCTTTCTTTTTAACCTAAAAAAAAATATCTTTAAAGTTTTTAATTAAGGATAAAATGTCAGAAGAACAGAAACGACAGTTGCAACAGCAACTTTGGAATATAGCTAATACTTTACGTGGTAAAATGGATGCTGATGAATTCAGAGATTACATTTTAGGATTTATCTTTTACAAATATCTTTCTGAAAAAATTCATTTTACAGCAAACAAAATTTTATTAGATTCTGGAGAAGATATTGATTATAATGATGTTGATGAAAATTCAGAATCTGGAAAAGAAATTGTTGAAGCTATTTATGAAGAAGTTGTTGAAGATCTGGGTTATTTTCTAAAGCCTTCTGAGCTTTTTAGTAATATTGCTAAAAAAGGACATCAAAAGCAGGAAGGCAAATCTAATTTCATCTTAGCTGAACTTTCCAAAATCCTAAATAATATTGAGCAATCTACTCTTGGAACTAATAGTGAAGATGACTTTGAAGGATTGTTTGATGATTTAGATCTTACTTCAGCAAAATTAGGGAGAACAGAAGACGAAAAAAACACGTTGATTTCAAAAGTCTTATATCATCTCGATGATATTGATTTCAATTTATCGGATACTAATGCTGACGTTTTGGGGGATGCCTATGAGTATCTAATTGCACAGTTTGCCAGCGGTGCTGGAAAAAAAGCAGGTGAGTTCTATACTCCACAACAAGTTTCTACTATTTTAGCAAGAATTGTCACAAGTAGAAAATCACAATTAAAGTCTGTTTATGATCCAACTTGCGGAAGTGGTTCTTTGCTTCTACGTGTTGCCCGTGAAGCAAAAGTAAGTGATTTTTATGGTCAGGAAATGAACCGTACTACTTACAATCTTGCAAGAATGAATATGATTCTTCATGGTGTTAATTATAGCAACTTTGATATAAGACAGGAAGACACATTAGAAAAGCCTCAACACCTTGACAAAACCTTTGATGCTATTGTTGCTAACCCTCCTTTCTCTGCTAAATGGAGTGCTAATGAACTCCATCTTTTGGATGAAAGATTTTCACAATATGGAAAATTAGCACCATCTTCAAAAGCAGATTTTGCCTTCATTCAACATATGATTCACCATTTAGATGAAAATGGAATTATGGCAGTCGTTATGCCTCATGGTGTTCTGTTCCGTGGTGCAGCGGAATTAGTTATCCGAAAATATCTAATTAAAGAAAAAAATTATTTAGATGCAGTAATTGGTTTACCTGCCAATATTTTCTTTGGTACTAGTATTCCGACTTGTATTTTAATCTTTAAGAAATGTCGTGAAGCCGATGAAGATATTCTGTTTGTAGATGCCAGTAAAGAATTTGAAAAACAGAAAAATCAGAATGTGCTTCTCAATGAACATATTGACAAAATTGTTGAAACCTATCAAAACCGTACGGTAATTGAAAAATTCAGTCATAAAGCTACTTTACAAGAGGTTGCGGATAATGATTATAACTTGAATATTCCGAGATATGTCGATACTTTTGAAGAAGAGGAGGAAATTGATATTCAAGCGGTAATGGCTGAAATTAAACAGCTTGAAGCAAAGCGTTCTCAATTAGATGCGGAAATCGAAGTATATTTGAAAGAATTAGGCTTAGTAAGCTAACTTTTATTTTTTATTAAATCCTTAATGTTGATAGCTATAACAATAAATGATCGAGATGACAAAAAAAAATAAAAGTGTAAAGAATTTTCCTAATTCAGGTGATTTAGGGATTCCAAAGCTCAGATTTCCTGAATTTGGGATTGAAAAATGGGAAACTAAAAGACTGGGAGAAATTGCAAATTTCACTAAAGGCAAAGGCATTTCAAAAAGCGATATAGACGAAAATGGAGAAACTGAATGTATTAGATATGGAGAGTTATATACTTTTTATGAAGAAGTTATTTCGGAAATAAAATCAAAAACAAATACAGATATTTCTTCTCTTGTTTTAAGTGAAGCTAATGATGTTATAATTCCTGCTTCTGGAGAAACTCAAATTGATATTGCAACCGCATCTTGTGTTCTCAAACATGGAGTTGCTTTAGGTGGAGATTTGAATATAATAAAAACTAAAAACAATGGTGTTTTTCTTTCATATTATTTGAACAGCAAAAAGAAATTAGAAATAGCCAAACTCTCTCAAGGAATTTCTGTTGTACACTTGTATTCAAGTCAACTAGCGTTATTAAATTTGAAATTTCCTCCATTGGAAGAACAAAACAAATTAGCAAACTTTTTATCTCTTTTAAATTCTCGCATTCAAACCCAAAAGAAAATAATTGAGGATTTACAAATAACAAAAAAAGAAATATCTTTTAAGCTTTTTAAAGAAGGATTTAACTCATCAGAATCAAAAAAAGAAAATTTCCAAAAATTAGGAGACCTAACCTATATTGTGAATAAAAAAAATAAGGAAAACCTCAAACTACCAGTTTATTCAATCAACAATAAAAAAGGATTTATAAGTCAGGCTGAACAGTTTGAAGGTATTGATAGTGACGAGAGAGGCTATGATATTTCGTTATACAAAATAATAGAGAAAGAAACCTTTGCTTATAATCCTGCAAGAATCAATGTTGGTTCAATTGGTTATAGTAGAAATTTGGAAAATATTATAATTAGTTCTTTGTATGTCTGTTTTAAAACAACAGATGCAGTTGATGATGAGTTTTTATTTCAATATCTACGAACTGATATTTTCAGAAAAGAAGTTTTAAGAAATGTAGAGGGAGGCGTTAGAGATTATTTATTCTATGAAAATTTTTCGAGAATAAAAATTAATCTGCCAGATTTGAAAGAACAAATTAAAATAGCTAAGCTTTTATCAAAATTTGATGAGAAAATAACCCTAGAAAACGAATTACTAATTCAATACGAAAATCAGAAAAAATATTTATTACAAAATCTTTTTGTTTAATAGATTAGCTTTTCAATCCAGCCTTGTCAAGGTTTAAAACCTTGACAAGGCTTCGTTTTTCAAATAAACAAATTAGATAAAAGAAATTTTTTCTGAAGCTCTAATTTTTCTAAAATCTGTTTTTCTGTTTCTATTTTTTCTTGAATTGAAGAAAGAAAATTAGCTATTTTTACTTGTTCATTGGAATCAGGAATTGGTATTAATAAAGATTTTATTATTTCAGAAGATAAGTTCCCTTGTCCTCCTTGAAGATATGTACTTAAAATATTTTGTTTTTTAAATTTCAAATAATTTAATAAAAATAAGTTATCAAGTTCTGTTCTTATACATAAAATTGCCTGATTTATAGCACCATTTAATTTTGATATCCCAGCTTCTCCACTAGTTGCACCATATAAGGCATATAATATATCACCAACATTTACCATTTTTGCAGAAGAATTTTTCAAAGCATCTTCCGAGATAAATTGCTCAGTTTCAACGGAGTTAATTTCTCCAGATTTGATAAATGGAATATTTCCCTGATAATACTTTCTATTAGATGTTAATGGAGTTCCTCCCGAAAAAAACATTCCTAAATTCCCCAATTTGTTTAGCTTCCATTTAGGAAAGTAATTTCCGTGCTCATCTTTAAATCTTAATTTTTGAGAAAATATCTTTTCACGACTTGTGTTCATTAAGGTTTCTAACTTCTCAATTATTTTCTTTTGGGTTTGAATTCTGTTATCGATAAGTGGGAAGAAAGTTGATATCTTGTTTTGTTCCTCGATTGAAGGAAGTGTTATTCTAATTGATTTTAACTGCCCTCCAGTAATTAATGGTTGCCCAGAACCAAATATTAATTTATTAAGATTAAACTTTGATAAATAGTAAAAAATAAAGTCTAAGACTTTCTCATTTTTTATATCTACGATTAATGTGTTATCAGAAACAGCATAACTTCCTTTTACTTTATAAATAAATCCAGCATTTGCTCCAACTCTTGCGATTAGTATTTTATCACCAGAATAGTCTGATTGATTAGAATAAGAAATTACTCCAGTTGACCCAAAAAAAGGATATTTACCTTGTGAAGTACTATTTTTTGATTTCCCTGAAGAAATATTTTTCACAATATCTTCCAACTTCTTCACTTCCCACGTACCTTCAAACCCCGGAAATCGTAAATTAGGAAAATAAAAGTTCCTCTATGTAAAAGATTTGATATTTTAAATCCTAAATGACAAAGTAATTTTATCCTTAATGTTAACTTTCAGTTTAATTTAAAAATCAAAAAATTTATGACAAGAAAGAAAACATTAGCAGAAATCGCTGAACTTTGGAAGAATGACAAAAAGATGTATGTAAAAAAATCAACCTTTTCGGCTTATGTACTGTTGCTGGAAAATCATTTATTGCCTGTATTTAAAGACTACTTTGAGATTGAGGATGAAGATGTACAAAAGTTTGTGTTTCAAAAGCTAGATCAGGGGTTAAGCCAGAAAAGTATCAAAGACATTCTCATTGTGCTCAAAATGGTATTGAAATTTGGAGCAAAGAATAAATGGATTGAGTTCATCAATTTTGATGTACAATATCCTACGGTTCGGGAAACTCATACGATAGAGGTATTGAGCAGAACACATCAGAAAAAGGTAATGAGTTATATTCAGGAGCATTTTACTTTTAGAAATTTAGGTGTCTATATCTGTCTTTGCTCTGGAATGCGAATTGGTGAAATATGTGCACTTACCTGGGAAGATATTGATACAGACAATGGCATTATCAATATTCGAAAAACCATCCAAAGAATCTATGTTATTGAAGGAGGAGAACGTAGGACTGAACTTCTTATTGATACACCAAAAACAAAAAACTCAATCCGTGAAATACCGATTTCCAGAGATCTTTTGAGAATGCTGAAACCATTTAAGAAAATTGTTAATCCGGCGTTTTATGTTTTAACTAATGATTCGAGGCCAACAGAACCAAGAACTTACCGAAGCTACTATAAAAATCTGATGCGATATCTGGAAATTCCGGATATTAAATTTCATGGATTACGACACAGTTTTGCAACAAGATGTATCGAAAGTAAGTGTGATTATAAAACAGTTAGTGTTTTATTAGGTCATTCCAATATCAGTACTACACTAAATCTCTATGTCCACCCTAATCTGGAACAAAAGAAAAAAGCAATCGATCAGATGTTTAAAGCTCTTAAGTAATTTATCAGCCTTGTCAAGGTTTAAAACCTTGACAAGGCTTTCTACTATCGAGTCTCATACCACTACTTTATTCTTTTATTTCTTATCTTTGAGAAAACAACATTTGATGAATGATAACAGGATTACTATTATAGAGCCGGATAAATATTACCATATCTTTAACAGAGGAATAAATGGAGATGTAATTTTTAAATCGGATCATAATAAAAATTTCTTTCTTCAAAAAATAACTCAATTATTAGTGCCCGTATGTGACCTTTATTCTTACTGTCTTCTTTCAAACCATTTTCATCTTTTGATTAAAGTAAAATCAGAAAAAGAATTAAATTTATTCGCTAAGACTCAACTTAATAATATTACTAAAGCTGAAAAGGGATTACATTCATTGCAAAACATCTTTTCCAAACAGTTTTCAAGAGTTTTTAATTCTTACTCACAGGCTTTTAATAAAGAGAATAACAGACATGGAGCTCTTATTGAATCTCCTTTCAGACGAAAAGAAATTATTTCTGAAGAGTACTTAAGAAATAACATAATTTATATTCATCAGAATCCTCAACTTCATTCAATAACTGATAATTTCAGACAATTCAAATACTCATCTTATCAAACTATTTTAAGTAATAAACCTACTTCTATAGCAAGAAATGAGGTAATAGAATTATTTGATAATGCAGAAAATTTCATAATTTGCCATCAGAAAATTAAAGATGAGATGATTTTTTAAATTTAAAAAATTAATAACCACAATGTCAAGCCAACCAGAATATATTTTAGAACAAAAATTAGTTGAACAGTTGCAGCAATTAGGTCACAAGAAAGTCAAAATCTGCAATGAAAATGATCTAATTAAAAATCTAAAAACTCAACTTGAAATTCATAATAAGAAGACATTTTCCGATAAAGAATTTGAAAAAATTCTAAATCATCTTTCTAAAGGAAATGTTTTTGAGAAAGCAAAAATTCTTCGAGATAAATTTCACTTTATTAAAGATGACGGAAGTTCAGAATGGATTGAGTTTATCAGCCAGGATCACTGGTGCCAGAATCAGTTTCAGGTAACCAATCAAATTGCTCAGGAAGGTAATTTTAAAAACAGATATGATGTAACCATACTGATTAATGGATTACCATTGGTACAGATTGAATTGAAACGTCGTGGTTTGGAAATGAAAGAAGCTTTTAATCAAATCAATCGTTATCATCATCAATCTTTCAATTCTGGGAATGGCTTATTTAATTATGTTCAGTTGTTTATAATCAGTAATGGAGTTAATACAAAATATTATTCCAACAACGCAAAGCAGACTTTTAAACAGACATTCTTTTGGTCAGATGAGCATAACAATAATATAACACAGCTTGAAGATTTCGCACAGTCATTTTTAGAGCCCTGCCATATTGCTAAAATGATTACCAAATATATTGTTCTGAATGAGACGAATAAAATACTAATGGTTTTAAGACCTTATCAATATTATGCCGTTGAGAAAATTGTTGATCGAGTAAGAAATACCGATAAGAATGGTTTTATCTGGCATACAACAGGTTCAGGAAAAACACTGACTTCCTTTAAAGCCAGTCAGATTCTGAAGGAAATTCCTAAAGTTGAGAAAATAGTTTTTGTGGTTGACCGAAAAGATTTGGATTATCAGACACAGAAAGAATTTGATGCTTTTGAAAAAGGAAGTGTAGATGCCACTGAAAACACTGCACACTTAGTTAAGCAACTTTCAAATAATACAAAACTGATTGTAACTACTTTACAGAAGTTAAATACTGCAATCACCAAGGAAAAGCACGGTAATAAAATTGACAACCTGAAAGATAAGAAAGTGGTTTTCATTTTCGATGAATGTCACAGAAGTCAGTTTGGAGATACTCACCAGAATATCAAAAAGTATTTTAAGAACGCTCAAATGATAGGCTTTACAGGAACTCCGATTTCTGATCTTAATTCAATTGGGAAAATAGATGGAGCTCCTGCAACAACCAACAGATTGTTTGAGGACTGTCTTCATAAATATGTGATTACGGATGCAATTCGTGACGATAATGTTTTGAAGTTTTCTGTGGAATATGTCGGAAGATACAAGGAAAAAGAAGGAAGCAATACTTATATTGATACTGATGTTGAAGCGATAGATACCAATGAACTTCTTGAAAGCCCAAAACGTCTTGAAAAAATTGCAGATTATCTCATCGCAGAATACGGAAGAAAAACTCATAATAGTACTTTTAATGCAATGTTTTGTGTAAGCAACATTGATGTTTTGCAGAAATATTATGACCTTTTCCAGAAGAAAAAGGAAGAAGGTAAGCATCAGTTAAAGATTGCAACTATTTTCAGTTACGGAACTAATGAAGAATCTAAGGATGCAAATGGAATCTATGAAGAACCTGAATTTGGAATGGTAGCAGAACCACAAGCACAGTACGGAGATTTTCATAGCAGAAATATATTAGATAGGTATATCGGTCATTATAATGAAATGTTTGGAACAAACTTTTCAACAAAAGATTCTCAGACTTTTTACAACTACTATAATGATGTTGCCAAAAGAGTTCGCAATAAAGAAGTTGACTTAATTATTGTTGTGAATATGTTCCTGACCGGATTTGATAGTCCACAATTAAATACTTTATTTGTAGATAAAAACCTTAAATATCACGGGCTTATTCAAGCATTTTCCCGTACCAACAGGCTTTTAGGCGAAAAAAAATCTCAAGGAAACATTGTTTGTTTTAGAAATCTAAAATCTGCAACTGATGATGCTGTCACTTTGTTTTCTAATAAGGAAGCGATTCAGGAAATCATTATTCATCCAATAGAAGATTATATTGATCTTTTTAATTCTGCTTTAGAGACATTAAAATTAGTTGCACCTGAAATTGACAGTATCAACAATTATCAAACTGAACAGGAAAAGTTTGAGTTTATCACTGCTTTTCGTGAAGTTATGCGTGTTCTGAATGTTTTAAAATCATTTGCCGATTTTGATTTTGACAAATTAGAAATGACCGAATTTGAATTTGATGGCTATAAAAGCAAGTATTTAGATATTTGGAACGAAACAAAACCAAAAGGAGGAGAAGGAAAAGCCAGCATTTTAGATGATGTAGATTTTGAACTGGAATTAATTCACCGAGATGAAATCAATGTAAGTTATATCCTTTCACTCTTAGCCAATCTTACCGACTCAAATCTAAAAGGAAATAAACTAGAACAAAAGAAAAAAGAAATCAGAGATATTCTTTCTGGTGATGCAAAATTGCGAAGCAAAAAAGAACTGATAGAAAAGTTTATAGAAGAAAACTTACCTCATATTTCCGACGGAGATAATGTGAATGAAGAATTTGAAAAGTATTGGAATAAGGAGAAGAACTTTGCTTTTGAAAAAATTGCTACCGAAGAATCTTTGAATAAAGACCGGTTCAGAGATGCTATTGATGATTTTCTATTCACTTCCAAGACACCTAAAATTAGTGATACATTAAAACTTCTTGAAGTAAAGCCAAAACTTACTGAAAGAAATAATATAGGTAGAAGAATTATTCAGAAGGTTCAAAATTTTGTAGATGTTTTCATTGATGGAGTTAGCGCCTAATCTAAAATAAAAAGGTTCAGCATCTGCTGAACCTTTTTCTATATCTTTAGTTATCCCTTCTCAATCAACCTCTCCAGCCTCCCCATCATCTCATCCTTCTCCTTCAGCATCCTTTCATAAAGTTCCATCTTTTCTTCATGCAACTTCTTTATTTCTTCAATGGGATTTACATTAAAAGTAGGAGTATGTCCTGTGTTCAGGAAAGAACCATTATCAAACGTATTAGAAATAATATTCACCGCCTGCTCCTCATCAAAATTCTGAAACGCTTCCACCGGAATTTTCAATACTTCAGAAATTCTTTTCAGTAGAGGGTCTTCAATAATTTCTTTCTGTTCCAGCAGAGAAACTTTCTTCTGGTTCCAGTCGTCCCCAAGGTCAAGAGCTAATGCTTCCTGCTTGATGCCCAGCATTTCTCTGAATCGTTTTACATTGCGTCCCTGATGTATTGTATGTTCCATGATAAATCAACATTTATGAGGTTTAAATATAGAAAAATATTTATAAAAATGCCTCTTAAAAAACAGCTTAATTATAATCTATGTTCTTCATGCTGATATTGCGAAACGGTCCTTCTCTCCTATTTCGCCATTTCCGTTTTTATGCCCGCTTTTTTTTCATCAAAAAGTCAGAAAAAACAAACGCTGTTATCCGGTTTTCACTTTCTGACGAACATGCGCTAAAAATCTTACAATCCCCTGTTTTTCTATGCCTGGCACTCGCTATATTTGATCGTACAAACCAAAAAACACAATATTATGGCACTAGACAATTTAATCAGTGTAAGCTTTTCAACAAGTGATCTGGAAACGATTGATAAAGCAATTCAGGACATCCAGTCTGTACTGTTAGGAAAAACCATCAACCTTACTCCGGATCAGCGACAGCAATACGGAAGAATTGCAGAACAAAACAAGCTCTTCGTGAACAAAGCCAAGATCTACATGGAACAATATGCCCAGTATGTTCCTAACTTCCTGGATAAAGCAGAATTCGATAAAGATTATATCGCCAGAGAACAGATTGAACAAAGATTACAACAGCTGGATTCTTTAACAGAACAGCTTTCAGACACCAAAGTATTGCTGGATCACGATAACTATCATAACGCCATCAGTTTCTACCGAAGCATCAGATACCTTTCCGAAGAGAATGTACCGGGTACCAATGTTATTTATGATGATATGAAGCAGTTTTTTGTGACGGGACAGACTCCTCAGCAAACTCAGGTTCCTCCGTCCTCAGCAGATCCTGATACATCTTCTAAGTAAAATAGTGTTACATTCAATACATCCTCTCTCAACATGAGCACGTGAAAACGTGCTTTTTTTGTGATGATCCATCTGCTTATTTTTGGTTGGAAATCGCAAAGACGCAAGCTCTCATCATAAGGACGCTGTTTAAGGCGCAAAGATTTTATCTCCGATAAAATTGCTGTACCCAATATACTTACCTGCTGAAAATCTTTGATTTTCCTGCGCCTTACAAAACATATCAATATTGAAAACTTTGCGACCTTGCGTTTAAAACAATAATAAGCCATTGTATTAATCAGTAAGAATAAAGTGAAAACGTGCTTTTTTGTGGATATCTGTTTATCATATTTTGGTTGGAAATCGCAAAGGCGCAAGTTCTTATTATAGGGACGCTGTTTAAGGCGCAAGGATTTTATCTCCGATAAAATTGCTATAATCCAATATACTTACCTGCTGAAAATCTTTGATTTTCCTGCGCCTTACAAAACATATCAATATTGAAAACTTTGCGACCTTGCTTTTAAAACAAAATAATAAGCCATTGTATTAATCAGTAAGAATAAATACTTTTTTGAGAGCACGTGAAAAACGTGCTTTTTTTGTGATGATCCATCTGCTTATTTTTGGTTGGAAATCGCAAAGACGCAAGTTCTTATTATAGGGATACTGTTTAAGGCGCAAAGATTTTATCTCCGATAAAATTGCTATAACCCAATATACTTACTTGCTGAAAATCTTTGATTTTCTTGCGCCTTACAAAACATATCAATATTGAAAACTTTGTGACCTTGCTTTTAAAACAAAATAATAAGCCATTGTATTAATCAGTAAGAATAAATACTTTTTTGAGAGCACGTGAAAATGTGCTTTTTTGTGGTTATCTGTTTATCATATTTTGGTTGGAAATCGTAAAGACGCAAGTTCTTATTATAGGGACGCTGTTTAAGGCGCAAGGATTTTATCTCCGATAAAATTGCTATAACCCAATATACTTACCTGCTGAAAATCTTTGATTTTCCTGCGCCTTACAAAACATATCAATATTGAAAACTTTGCGACCTTGCGTTTAAAACAAAATAATAAGCCATTGCATCTGAAGAAACAGAATATTTTAAAATGCAAAGGTTTTATTGGTTCGAATTGATGATTGGAGGAAGCAAAGAATGGTGGCTACGCCACTGATGAAGCCAGATGAATAGTACGCATGATTCTTACAATAATCTATTACCCCCTCTTACCTTCCTAACACCCTCCAGGTAGTATAGCAACCGTCTCCGTTCCTTTGGACAACGGTCTCTACCCTCTTATATAAGCAGGTGGAGCCCCTTATCCAAGTCCGTCTACCCCCTACCCAAGGGGGTGAGCCCCTTCATGAAGGGGGTGGAAACCGCTCATGAAGGCCCTCCAGAGGCTTGGTGAAGAGGTTAGAGGGACTTCCGAAGGGCCTATGGGTATTTCTGAGCAATATTTATAGTGACTTTCAAGAAAATTTACGCTTTCCCGTAAGCAGAAACTGGAGATTTTTATTATTATTGCTTCTTCTAATGAAGAAGTTGTTCTTTCGCCAGAAAGAAAGCTAAACTAAACACCCAGGAAAACCAAATGTCAGTAATAGAAACAGCAACAAGTTATTTTGAACGCCTTATACAATCCGATGAATTTTACTTTCAAAAAGGAAAAGATGCATTAAAAAAATGGATGGATCTTTATTTATCCGATGAAGGACAGATAAAACTGCAAAATCTTTTAGAGGACTATACTACCTTTGCTGAAATTAAAGAGGGACATCAATTCTTTTCGATAAAGGAAATTCTCTTTAGTATTATTTCCTATTGTGATATTCACGCTCGTGGCAAAGCTTTTTATAATCAGTATGATGATAAAAGAGTATTGGCTAAAGCAGGAGTAAGAATGAAACCATGGGTCATCAATACTTTTAATTACAAGTATCACAAAGATGATGTAAATATCACTGTGAAAAATGCCTTAGATATGCTGGCGATGCCAGAAAACAATATCAATTCTATAGCATTAAGCCATAGAGAACTTATCTCTAACCATTATCTGAATCATTCCTATAACCCGGACACTTTTGTTTCTGAATTGAAAGAAAAATTCTCGGATATTGACAAAACCAAAAATCCAGAAAATCAGACATTATTAATAGCCGCCCATATCTATGACCAGAAAAAAGAATGGGATAAAAAGCAAATGGATTTTAAAACCTTTATTACCAATCTAAAAGAATATACTGAGAAAAACCAACTCGAGTATGATTTTGGAAATCTTAATGGAAATAATATATGGATCTTTGATAAAGAACAATATTTTAATCATAAAAGAGCTCATTATGAAGTGATCATAAAAAAGGGAAGTATTTCCGTTGACCTACATTTTGAAGACGGTCATCAGAACGCCGAAAAATTGAGAGCTCTGTTGGGTGAACTTCCTACTGATACTCTGGAGTGGAAAAAGTGGCACTTCGGAAACTCGGTTTCTCATATTAAGAAATTTACACTCTCCGATGAAGACCTTGTAGAAAAGGTAGTAGAATGCTTAGATGAGCTTTATGATGCTACCTCAGAAAAACTAATTGATGTTATAAAAAATATGAATTCAGAACTTACAATGAATACTGTAATCAATCATCCGCTTAATCAGATTTTATATGGTCCTCCTGGCACTGGTAAGACCTACAATACCATCAACAAAGCCATTCAGATCGCTAACCCTGATTTTGTTCTGTCTGATCATACCCGAAAGCAAATCAAGGACGAATATAAAAAGCTGGTAGATGAAGGAAGAATTGTGTTTACCACCTTCCATCAGAGCATGAGCTACGAAGATTTTATTGAAGGCATTAAACCTAAAATTGATGAAGATGAGAACGGAAATAAAAAAGTAATCTATGAGGTCGAAAGTGGAATTTTCAAAAGAATTGCTGATAAAGCCAGAAAACCAAGATTAAAAAGTGAAAATTCAGTAACACCATATACCTTTGATGATGCCTGGAGTGATCTTGTTCAGGATGCAAACAGACATCTGGAAGATGGAAATCCGCTTGTACTAACTATACAAACTCCGAATCTGGGATTGAAAATAGTGGATATTTCTGATAAAGGAAATCTAAATCTTAAGCCTATTTATTCTGAAGATTCAAAAATTTATACGATATCTTATTCCAGAGCTGAGAAATTGCAGCAGGCATTTCCTGATCTGTCCGTAATTAAAAATGTGAATACGGAATTCAGAGAAGTGATCGGAGGTTCCAATTCTACAGCGTATTGGTCTGTTTTAAATTATATCAATAATAAAATAAAAGAAAAATCTATTACCGAAGTAAAAGAAGAAACTCTTCCTCCCCTTCCTCATGTATTGATCATTGATGAAATCAACCGTGGAAATGTGTCTCAAATCTTTGGAGAACTCATTACACTTATTGAAGAGGATAAACGTATCGGCAATAATGAAGTACTGGAGATCACCCTTCCATATAGTAAAGATAAATTCGGAGTTCCTTCCAACCTGTATATTATCGGAACTATGAATACAGCAGACAGAAGTGTGGAAGCTTTGGACACAGCGTTGAGAAGACGATTTTCATTTGAAGAAATGTCTCCTAAACCTGAGCTTCTGAACCCGTCAGCAATGATAGAAAATCTATTATGGGAGTATAAAAGCTATGAATGGACCGACAAAGAATATCTGACTGAAGAGAATAAATTATTTTCTGTTTTAGGTGTTTCTGAAGACTTCAAAAAAGAAAAAGAAGGTATCTGGGAACAGATGAAAGAAGATAAAAAAAATAATATCGTCAGAGAATCCGGATATTTTCAAAGGTTTGATTTTGAAAGAATAGATTTTGAAAAATTATTGACCATCATAAACAACCGTATAGAAAAACTGATTGATAAAGATCACGCCATTGGACATGCTTATTTTATAGGAAAAGACAATACAACCATCAGAGATTCTTTTTATAAAAATATCATTCCTCTACTACAGGAGTATTTCTTTGGTGATTACGGCAAAATAGGATTAGTACTGGGCAAAGGATTTGTGAAAAAGAAAGTTACCGAATCATCTGTTTTTGCAGCATTTGATGACTATGAAAGTGAGTATTCAGAAAGAGAATCGTATGAAATCATAGATTACAGAAAACCAGATCATCATTATAAAATTGGAGATACCGACATGGATTTCTCTAAAGCTCTTCTATTGTTAATGAATCAGTCTGTTTAATGAAACCAATAGAATCCATTGTTGTTTTTGAGCATGAAAAGCTCTACTTTACTGATGAACATAAAAAACTAAAACTGGACCAGGCTTTAGAGAATTATTATGGAGATGGAACTCCTTTTTTTAGCCTTATAAAAAACGGTGTAAAGTTTAATCAACATGTAGGAGTCATAAAGATTGCCCAAACAACCATTGAAATTCTTCCGAAAGCAGATCATAACGGCAAAGATGAATGGAGACAGCTATTGCACGACATGATAAGAACGGTATGGGGATTTGAAGTAAAGGTCTCCAGCAGTGCTTCGTTAAAGCTGAAAAAAAACTCTATTCTGGATCTTTATTATGAACTGTATGTAAAAGAATTAGAATATCTGCTTCACCGTGGACTCATCAAAAGATACAACAGGAAAGAGGGAAATCTGCATGCTTTAAAGGGGGCTCTGCAGTTTTCAAAACATATATCTCAGAATCTGGTTCACCACGAAAGATTTTATGTAAAGTACTCTCATTATGATGTCAATCATGAAATACACCGCATTCTCTACAAAGCTCTGAAGCTTATTGAACAGACTAACAGCAAGCCGGATCTGAGCAGCAGAATTGGTATGCTACTGTTGAATTTCCCCGAAATGAGTGATGTCAAAGTCACAGATTCAACATTTGAGAAAATCAACTTTGACCGGAAAAATCAACATTATGAAAAAGCTCTGCAGATCGCAAAGCTGCTATTGCTGAACTATCATCCTGATGTTTCAAGAGGGAAAAATAATGTACTTGCCTTAATGTTTGATATGAACCGTCTTTGGGAACAGTTTATATATGTTGTTTTAAAGAAAAATATACAGCATATTGATATCAAAGTAAGAGCCCAGCAATCCAAAGAATTCTGGAGATCAGAAAACGGAGCCAGCAGAATGAAACCTGATATTGTTCTGGAAGCTAATGGAAACAGAATTGTTCTGGATACAAAATGGAAAAACTTAAACGGAAATTATTTTCCGTCAACCGAAGATCTAAGGCAGATGTATGCTTATCACCGATATTTTAAAGCAACAAAAACAGCTCTGATATATCCGGGAAAAGAAAGTAAACTGATTAAAGGGGATTATTCGGCTATAGAACATGATGATGCCACCGATACACTGACTTGCGGAGTTGCTTTCATTTCGACTCATCAAGATATAAAGCAATGGAAAGAGAATATTGTATCATTTGTAAAAGAAAATTTTCTCGCTTCACACAAAACTTATTAAGGTAAATTTCGATTATTATAAAAGTTTAGATTCCTGCGGAATGACTAGGTGGATGTTTCTGTGTGCGTGCACAGCTAATTATTGTCGGAATGACAAAGTGGGCGCTTATTTGTATTTACGTTTGTTTGTGCATAGTTACTTGCTTCAGACATAATACAAACTGCTCGCTTAGCTTATCCACAACGTTTATTGGTGTGTACGTGAATAGTTACTTGCTTCAACATACTACAGACTATTCACTTAGTCTATCCGCAACGTTTATTTGTGTGTGTTTGTTTATGTGTGCATAGTGAACGGATGAAGGAGCGCGTCATGATACTTATTGTACAGCTGTTTCAACCAACTCCTACGCCCTTCATAATACTTTAACACCCTTTATACCCTCTCCCCCGATAAATTTTCGTTCTTTTGCAAAAAGTTTTAATTTTTACCTAACCGCATGTCTAAGTTTGATGAAATCCGGTATTTCTATGATCAGGAAGTGAATGAGAGATTACAGAGCATTGCCCGTGATCCCATGATGAAAGCCTTTATGAATTTTACTTTTCCTGATACAGATGAGCAGGTTTGGCTGGAACAGTTTAAGAATGTTCATTCCATCAGTGATTTTCAGCATCAGTTTGTGGCCTTTGCCGTTCGCCAGATCCTTGCAAAAAGTTCTGACGGTTTAACGACTTCTGGATTTGATAAGCTGGATAAAAACACTGCTTACCTATTCATCTCGAACCACAGGGATATCGTTCTGGATACTTCACTGCTTAATCTGGTATTGCTGGAAGGAGGTTATGTAATGACTGCTTCTGCCATTGGTGATAATCTTGTCCGTAAAAAGTTCTTAAACGTGCTGGCAAAACTGAACCGGAATTTTTTGGTACAAAGAGGTCTGCCCCTTCGTGAACAGCTGACAAGCTCACAGACCATGTCTGAATATATTAAAGAGCTTCTGCTTCAGGAAAACCGTTCTGTATGGATTGCCCAGCGTGAAGGCCGTACCAAAGACGGCAACGATTCTACCCAGCAAGGTGTTTTGAAAATGCTTGCCATGGCAGCCGGAGACCAATCATTGACAGATTATTTTAAATCCTTAAAGATTGTTCCTATCTCTATCTCCTATGAGTATGATCCTACAGATTCCTTAAAAATGCCTCAGCTGCTTGCACAGCACAGGGATGAGGAATACATTAAAGGGAAAAATGAAGATTTCACCAACATTATCAGCGGAATTCTGGGTCAAAAGAAACGCATTCACCTTCATGCCGGTGATGTTCTGGATAAAGAACTGGATGAAATTGCAGCGACCATTGACAACAAAAACAAACAGCTGCAGGCCATTGCACAGGTGATTGACCGTTCTATCATCAGTAATTATAAACTTTGGCCAACCAAGTACATTGCCTATGATCTGCTTCACAACACCAATACTTACGCTTCCGAATATACGGAGCAGGAAAAACAGTTGTTTGTCCGCAGACTTGAAATGCGCATAGATCCTTCAGATCCTGTTTCCAGAGAGTATTTCCTGGCCATGTATGCCAATCCTTTGGTAAATAAGCTGAAGCTTGAAGAAGAATCTAAAAACTAGTTTAGGATAAAATAAATAAAAACCACTGTTGTTGAGCAGTGGTTTTGTTGTAATTCTTTCAGATTTTTATCTGATTTGCGACATAGAATCCACCTCTATGATTGCATCTGCAAATGCTTTTGGAGCTTCCTGTGGTAAATTGTGTCCAATTCCACCCGTTAAAGTATGATGTGCATATTGACCTGTATATTTTGAAGCATAACTTTCCGGTGCAGGAAATGCAGCTCCGTTGGCATCGCCTTCCAAAGTAACGGTTGGAACTGTAATCGATGGAGATTTTGCCAGTTTAGCTTCAAGCGCATCGTATTGTTTTTCTCCTTTAGCCAATCCCAGACGCCAGCGGTAATTGTGAATTACAATATCCACATGATCAGGATTATCGAATGCTTTGGCAGAACGTTCATAGGTCTGGTCATCAAAAGTCCATTTTGGGGAAGCCGTTTTCCATATCAATTTGTTAAATGATGTAGTATTTGCTTTGTAACCTTTATACCCTCTTTCCGTTGAAAAGTAATACTGATACCACCATAACAGCTCGGCATTCGGAGGCAAAGGTTTTTCGTTTGCCTTTGGACTTCCAATCAAATAGCCGCTTACCGCTACCAGTCCGGTGCATCGTTCAGGCCACAGTGCTGCCATGATATCTGCGGTTCTTGCACCCCAGTCGAAACCACCAATGATGGCCTTATCTATTTTCAGGGCATCCATAAAAGCGATGATATCCAATGCAACAGCACTCTGCTGACCGTTTCGTTTTGTATTGGGAGAAACAAAGGTCGTTGTACCATACCCTCTTAAATAAGGGACCAGAACACGGTAACCTTTTTCAGCAAGTATAGCGGAGGACTCTTCAAAACTATGGATATCATAGGGCCATCCATGAAGAAGGATAACCGGTTTTCCTTTGGCCGGACCTACTTCTGCATATCCAACGTTCAACAACCCGGCTTTGATTTGCTTTGTATTTTGAAACGCAGATCTGACCGCTGTGTTTTCCAGGTCTTTTTCACCCGTGGTATATGTCTGTGCGTGTAAAGACAATAATCCTGTTCCCATAAAAATAATCAGGGACAAAACGGATTGTATTTTTTTTCTGAAGTTCAATGTAGTATTCATAATAGTGATGTTTTGTGATGGTAAAATTATGGCAAAGCAGAGATCGGAATAAGAACAAATACTTTGAACAGGTCATATTAAACGTTGAATACTGATTTTCGGGCGGTAAACCGGACAGGAGAAAAAACAATAGCGCTATATATTATGATGTTAATAGACAAAAACATTATTCATCACTATAATTTTTTTCTAAAAGCACTATCTTCGTATCTGAAAAAATTGACAAAATGAAGAAATTCCTATTGCTGGCTTCGGCTGTATTCGTTCTCCATTCATGTGTGGTAAGAACAGCTACTAAAGTGGTTTCCGGAGCGGTAAATTTAAGTTACAAAGCGGTAAAGGGAACCGTTAACGGAATCAGCTGGGCAGTGAGCAAAGCAAAGGGGAAAATTGATGAAGACCGTCTGGATGGTACCTGGAAAGTAGTGGGCGTTTACCGTGGTTCTTTTGAAGATTTTTCAAAAGATCAGAATCCTGACGGATCATTTACTTCAGAATGTACGGAAGGTTTTGATCAGATTGTTTTCAAGGCTAAAAAGTCTAAATTCAAGCCCGTACATTGCAGCACACAGGATGAAGATTGGGTAAAATATTCAATGGAATTCGGAAAAAATCCTTCAACGAAGGAAAAGGAGAATTATATCGAATACAATTCCAATAGCTATATTTCCGTTATCGATGTAACCAATAAAACAATGGTTCTGGAAGGCAATCTTATGCCTAAACAGGGATTTTCCGGTGGTAAGTTATATCTTCTTGAAAAAGTAAAATAGAACTAAGGGCTGCATTTTTGCAGCTGCAGTTTCTGTTCACTGTTTAAACCTTCAAAACGATGCATAATCTTACTCCTTTCTTCGAAACAGCACTATATCCTTTGTTTGATCTTACCGATGAGGAGAAAGAAATGATCCTTGCCGAAGCAAAAGTATGGCATCTGGAAAGCAACAGTTATGTCATACGGGAAAACTCAACGGCAGACAGCCTTTTTTTTCTTCAAAAAGGAGTTATCAGAAGTTTTTATATAAAAAACCATAGAGAGATCAACACTGAATTTTTCTTTGAACACGATTTTTTTACAGCACTGACAAGCTATCTGACCGGCGAAAAAACATCTCTTAATTTTCAATGTCTGGAAGCTTCAGAAATTATTATTCTTCCCAAAAAACTGACAGACAAGCTTTTAAAAGATCCGAAATGGCATCAGTTCATGAATCAAATCCTTACGAAAGAGTTTATTAAAAAATGCCGCCGTGAAAGCTCTTTCCTGCTTCAGGATTCTTATGAACGGTATCTTTATTTTCTTGAACAGTTTCCGCATTCTGAAACCAGAATTCCTCTTTTCCATATTGCTTCTTATCTGGGGATGAGTCCTGAAACCTTAAGCAGGATCCGAAGTAAAAAAATAAAGCAAATTGATTTAAGTCAAGTAAACAGAATCTGATTTTCTTCACTTTTGTCTAAATATTTTAATAATGGACAAAAGGGTACAATTTGATTTTGAAGTGTATTTTACCAATGGGGGAAGCCTTAAAGGGGAAGAATTCAGACTTGACATTGCAGGAGATCATATTACAGACCAGGAACTGATTGATTATATTATTGATGATCTCCGGCTTCTTATGGCTGGTAAAGTCAATATCCTGAATAAGCAGGTCATTAACGAACCCCATAAAAGAAAGACTGTACAACAAAAACCTCCTGTGGAACGGCTGATCGATCTGAGCCACACGATTGAAGAAGGACTTATTACTTATAAAGGGCTTCCCGCTCCTCACATCTGTGATTATCTCAGCAGAACGGAATCTCAGAAATTGTATGAGGAAGGAACTTCGTTTCAAATTGGTAAGATTGAAATGGTTACGAATACAGGAACTTATATCGACTGTCCTTTCCACAGGTTTGAAAACGGAAAAGACACCGCTGAAATGGAACTGGAAAAACTGGCTGAATTAGAGGCGGTAGTAATCCGGATTCCTTATACGGAAACATTGGAGATTACAGATCAATATCTCAGAAACCGGGAAATCAGAAATAAAGCGGTACTTATCCATACGGGATGGGATAGCCACTGGAATACGGAGACGTATTATGAAAATCATCCTTACCTTACGCAAAGCGCGGCAGAATATCTTAAAGACTGCCAGGTAAAACTTGTAGGGATTGACTCTCATAATATTGATAACACAAAAGGCAAAAACCGTCCCGTACACACCATTCTTCTGGGCGATGAAATAGTAATTGCGGAGCATCTTTGTCGTTTGGAACAGCTTCCTGATGAAGGTTTTACCTTTACGGCTGCCCCTCCAAAATTCAAAGGAGCCGGAACTTTTCCGGTAAGGGCCTTTGCTTCAGTACAACAAAACTTATAAAGAGTTTCCTTGAAAACAGCTCAAGAAATTGATAATGAAGATTATTTTAAAAACCGTTCTGCAATAAAATACCCGCTTCCCACCACCAGTAGTGGCAGTGCTATTGAAATCAGGATTAAAGGCCAGGCAAAAATTCTGAAATAGGTATATAAACTTACTGAGGAAGGATCCTCAGGATCGTAGATCACAGTCTCTGTTTCTCCAATGGCCCAGGCCGAGGGATTGGTTCCTTCCGCCAGTTCAAAAGTATGTTCCATATTATTTTGGGACCGGAAGGTAAAGACCGGACTGAATACGGTTCCCTCTGATTCATATTCCCTTAATGAGGTAACGGTTGCCGTTGCCTTTTCTGCTTTTTTTAAGAATGAAAGAGTATTTTTAAAGCTCATTAATGCTGCTGCAAACAGAATGATTCCTGCTGCAAGGATGATATAATATTGCCACATAGCTTTCGTTTTTTTTCTGTCCATACTATTTCATCCTGAAAACATATATTTTGATTATCTTTCTTGTTTTCAGATTGATACCCCGAAGATACAAAGATTTATCACATCATTATTTAACCCTTAAAAAACAATCTGTTATCTGGTTTCTATATCTACAATTTGCTTTCCTTCATTACCCAGATAATGAAGAACCAACTTCTCATATACTTTATAACCGTCATCAATATTGGTAAAAATTATAATTCCCTTCCCTGAGCCGGGTATGATGATGGCAATACATTGTGTTCCCTGATCAGCTCCGCCGTGGGATAAGGCATAATCACCGTTTCCAAGGTCGTATATCTCAAACCCCAGTCCAAAATATTTTTGATCTTTTACTTTGACCTGTTTTTTGATCATTTCCTGAAAAACATCCGGTTTCAGATTTTTCTTATTCATGACACTGACCATAAAGTTGCCGTAATCTTCAACCGTAGTATAAAGATCATCAGCCGCATTGGCCGTTTTGTTTTTTTCGGTTGGATAAGGTTTACCATCTTTATCATATCCTATAGCCAATCTTGATTCGTCGGTATTCTGATCCCAGATATAATGGGTATCATTCATCCCGAATGGCTGAAAAACAAGTTCTTTTGCCAGCTGATCCAGTGATTTTCCAAGCTTTTTTTCCAGTGCTTTCCGAAGGTATTCAAAACCTTCTCCTGAGTATTGGTATTTTGTACCGGGATCAAACTGAAAGTTCAGTTTCTTATCTGCATTCATCCATCTCCAGTTCGGAAAACCTGTCTGATGGCTCAGGATCATTCTGGTGGTTAATTTTTGATACCTTGAATCGTTGGCAATATCTGGATCTGTCCAATAGGCATCAAGAGGTTCATCAAGCTTCCATTTCCCAAGACTTACCAATCGTAATGCAACCATTGCCGTAACAGGTTTTGTAAGTGATGCGACATTAAACAAGGCATTATCAGGTGCTGCAATCCCTTTCCTGATCTCACCGAAAACTTTCACCTGCTGCAACTTTCCTCCTTCTATAATTCCTAATCCCAGGGCAGGAATATTATTTTCTTTCAGCCAGCTTTGCATGGAATGATCGTTATCAAACATCGTTTCACTATCGGTAGTCTGCTTCGGATGATGATTAAAACTCAATGAATTTTTAAGCTTCCACTCACCATTTTCCAGTATCCATAAATGGGTAAATTTTGCTTCCCCAACCAGTTTTTCAGCATGATTTACTATCTTCTCATAAAAAAGGTGGTCTCCATTCTGAATGGCAGCGTAGATCTTTCCGTCTTTATACATGGGATAAATTTCTGTGCTTTTATTAATAAGCACTCTTCTTATCTGGTAGGTCTCCGGGGATTTACATAATCCGTTTTTAAAATCAATGATAAATTTTTCCCTGTCCTCAAAACCTCCTTTGTCATGATAAAATTCAAACTTTTCGCTCAACAGATTTTCCATCTGCTTGATGTTGCAGGTATTGTAGCCTACAGAAAAAAACAGGCTGTCTTTCGACATAATGGTTTTATACAGAGAATCTGTTTTCTCTGTTTGTGCCTGCGTGACACTCATGAACAGCATAAAAAAAGGAAGGGTGAACCTTGAAGACTTTGTCATTGTTATTTTTTTGACAAAGATTCGATTTCCTTTTGTTTTTCTGCTAAAAATGAACCCGACAAAAACCCGACAAAGTCCCGACAGGTTTTATATCATACTGAATTTCAGTCTGAAATAGAGTTTTTTATTCTTATCGATTTCGGCTGCATTCCGAAGGATAATAAATACATTGGAGAGAACAATGAGGATCATCAGGATCAGGGTAAACTGTTTCCCGAACTTTAAAAAGATGCCGAGCATGAAGGTAATAGGTGCCATCACTGTCCAGATCATCTGAACGGAAATAATCTGTCTTGCAAGACTGTTTCTCTGCTTCATACTATACATGAGAATAAGCGGGACAAAAATATTGAGTGGCGGTAAAAGAGTAAATATTAACGAGGAAAGGTTAATGATTTTAATGTATGAATAATTGATTGGAACTTCCTCTTCTTTTACTTCAATTTCAACCTTATCTGTTTCTGAAATTATTTGTGGTTGATCCTGCTGCAATTCAATCTCTTCTATTCCTAAAGCCTGTGCCAGTGCTCTGAGGGTATGTCCTTTAGGTTCTGTTCCCGATTCTATACGTTGAATGGTTCTTACAGAAATCTTTGATTGTTCTGACAGTTCTTCCTGAGTCAGATTTTTTTGTTCTCTTATGGCTTTTAGCTTGGACATTGTTGAGGGTATTCGGAAAATATTTTGGCTAATTTACTGTTTTCATTATTAAAATCTTTTCTTACATCCGCTGATGTTTAAATTATTATTCATATAAAAAATAAGTGTATTTTTATTTAAGAATAACTTTCTATTTTTCAGTCATTTATAAACTTTAACACCAAATCAGTTTATGGAAAATACAATATCCAAATCCGAAGTCAGGAAGAATATTGCTACCTATCTCATTCTTACCCTGCTTTTCTGTCTTCCTGTCTATTATATGTGTATCCGCACCGGAAAACTTGGCGGCGGAATAATCTCTTATGCAACCATTGTCATGTGGTGCCCCGCTATTGCTGCATTTCTTACCTGCCGTATCAGAAATATTCCCATTTCTTCCCTGGGATGGAAATGGGAACCGACAAAATACCAGATTATGGCCTATTGTATTCCTGTTCTTTATAGTTTGGTACCTTACCTCATCATCTGGATCAGCGGTGCCGGCGGCTTTTATAATCATGAATTTGTAGCGGAAATTGGCAAAGGAATGGGCTGGAACCTTTCTGATGGCCTTACGATCATCCTGTATATTATTCTGATGAGTAGTTTTGGTATGGTACGTTCGGTAGGCTCTGCACTGGGAGAAGAGATAGGCTGGCGTGGTCTTCTGACGCCTCAATTGGCCAAGATCAATTCCTATACTGCTACTTCTCTCTGGATGGGTGTGATATGGTCGATCTACCATTATCCTCTTCTGCTTTTCTCCAATTATAATACAGGCGGCCCCAAATGGCTGGCTCTTTCGTGTTTTACGGTGATGATATTTGCCGCTTGTTTCATCTTTACATGGTTAAGATTAAAATCCGGAAGTTTATGGACAGGGGTTATTTTGCATGCCAGTCATAACCTTTTTATACAGTCTATTTTTACTCCTCTAACTGTAGATACGGGAAACACCAACTATTATATTGATGAGTTTGGTATTGCGCTGCCCATTGCAACAGCTGTTGTGGCTTATTTCTTCTGGAGGAAGAGAAAAGAACTGGTGGATCGTCCACTTTCAGCATAATCTGTTTATTAAAAAGACAGCCTTTTATTGAAAGGGCTGTCTTTTAATATATTAATTCTGAAAAATCTATTCCGGATTAATTACTTCAATAAGGCGTATTCTGCTGAGCAAACTTTGAAATATTTCCTGAGTATCTCTGCTCTCACCTAACGAAATACTTAATCCTTCCCCTTCCTTATCTTCATTTTTAAGACCTATTCTGCCTGCTTTTTGTCCTTCACTATTACTTATTTCTTCAACCAATATTCCGTTGTCTTCAAACCATGATTTAATTTTTGCTACCGCTGAATTAGTATTCTTTGATGTTCTTTGTAAAACTAACTGCTCCGGATTTCCTAAGAATCCTTTAGCGTTCTTATTCAATACAAACTGTACGAGAAATTTAAACTGATGCCTGTCAGGTCTCGCATACCATCTGGCCTGGCTGTATCCGCCCAAATGATGACGAACGGGTATCTCATTCGGTATATTATCGTTGTCAAATACCTTTGTATTCATTATTTCATGATTGAAAGTAAGATCAGTTTTTATATTTCCGCCCTCTGCCCTATATTTTTCTGCCCATTCACTTATTCCTTTAAACTCTGTTTCTCCCATTGTTCTGTAGAATTTCATCGTCTGGAGATCAGGAGTGCCTTGTGTTTCATTTCTCAATAAATCAAGTCTTTGCCTCATAAATTCTTTACTTTTACTTCCCTTATCCCATCTCCTTTCATGAAATTTTTTGATAAAAAACAATTGCTGCAGATCCCGATATACGGAAGCTGTAACGACCTTGGCATTCATAATGATATTAACTTCATATCTCTCCTTTTCACTGACATCCCCGTACTTTTCCTTTCTTTCTTTTTCATATTTGTCACTTTCCCATTGATCATGGTTGAATTTATAGTCTCCTTCAGATAGATAATCTGCATTATAAATATCAAGTACCAGAATGATATCTTTTATATCTCCTCCCATCAGTTCCAGGGTTTCCAGCATCTTTCTTTCGCTTTCCCTGTTTCCGATGAAATAGGTATTGAAAACTTCTCTCACAGTCATTATTTTTATCTGTCCGTTTTTCAGCCTGACTCCTATCTTAGCTTTGTTATTTGTTCCTTTTGCACTGAAAAACAAATTGTTGTATTTTCCTATAATGCTCATAATAGTTTTTATTTAAGGTTATTTATTTGATTTCTGGAGTTTACACCAATATTAATAACACAAATTTCCGCGGAAACATTCTGACTCGTTAAAGGGGAAAAACCCATTTTCAGAAATTCAGGGTTTACCCGTATTCCCAGACGATGTATTTGTTTATTTAACTATGTAAACGCTTAACTATAATAAAGACTCTTGATTAAAAATTCACCCATAAGAGAATTCCCTTATTTTTTAAAATTCCGTTTTTTCCCTTAATGAAGATTTATTCTGATTGCTGAAATTTGTATCAGACAAAGAGATCAACAATCTCATAGTCAACATTTAGTTTAAAAAATAGTAACCCATTAAAACCAGAATATGGCAGAAACAGTAAACACCCAGACTACAGATGCAGTAACGCAGACTAACGTTACCGTACTTGGTGAGTCTCCCGCACAGGCTATGAGTATGCTTTACCAGATGGCCACGCATGCCAGTGGAATTTCCATTCAGAATTCTGTGACAAACCAGCAGAACTTGAACCAGCTCAACCCTGCGATTGTTGCAGATGCCATTAAAATTTTAAAAGGATAATTTAAAACCTTACCATCATGAGTGAAAACAACAGTGAAACCCAACAATCCCAGGCGGCCAATGCTACCACTCCGGCGGAGAAAGCTGTAGTATTTGTGAACAGTGAGGTACTGGCTCCGCCTAAAGCTCCTCCAATGACCGGAGTAACCAAAGTAATGATAGAACAGTCTACAGGGATGATGGTTCAGGATTTACAGTCTTTCTTAAAAGGATTTGAGCAGGTAGGTCTTATTGCATTGAGCAGACTGGCCAATAATCTACTGACCTATGGAACCACTTTCGGGCCGGCGCCGGGGAGTAAAGAAACTTCTGTTCAGATGGCTGAAAATATTCAGGGCCAGGATGCAGGAAAAGGCAATGAAATGATGAAAGACTTATTCAAAATGGTAAGTGATTATGCTGAAGTAAAGGCTAAAATTTCCAATACAATTTATAATGTCAACGCGCTTCCAGTCTCAGAAGCACTTCCTTCTCCCCCATCCTATACGGAAGTTTCCTCTGAAGATGAAGATCCCGAAAAAAAAAACGGGTAGATCCGGTTCCGGAAGAGACCTCTTCAGAAAAAGAAAGTATGAGAAGAAGCTTTATCACGGCTGATCATGGGGGAAAATTAGTATTAAAGTCGGTTAAACTGACACAGCCACTTGTAAAACCGGAGATCAAAGAAGCGGTAATTCCTTCGGTCGAAACTGAAGGTGATCCCAAGAAAAAAACAATAATAGCCCAGCTCATTGAAAAAATTAAAATAAATAAAAGATGAATTATTCCTCAGTAACCAAACCCGCCAAAATTTTAAATCTGGAAAGCTTAGATGATTTAAATGAAAGACTTTATCTGCTCAAAAGCAATGAAATCAGTTATCTGGACACCAAAAGTTCAGAACCTAAAAAGACGGAGCACAATTCGGAACGATTTGTATTTAATCTTCAGACATCAGACATTAATATTCAGCCGTCTTTACGACTGGTTAACTGCATCGGCAGAGGAGGCAAAAGGTACAACCATTTTCAGTCTTTTGTAGTGGAACCTAAAGATAAATCGACAGGAATTGCCGTGATCATGGTCAAGCTGGATGATCCAAAGGTATTTTACTGCAATATAAGAATCCTGCCTCTTACCACCCTGAACGAAATTGCAGTTCCTGATTATGATTCAAAACTTCTCACGATCAATCTGGAAAGATCAAAATGTGTACTGAAAGCAGATATTACGATCACACCTTCCAATACGGGTGAAGCTCAGTACTCCGTGCATGATGTGGATGTAAGTGCCATTTCCGATCTGGTTACCCAGGATGAAATGGTGGCATTAAAAAGAGAACTGGAATTTCAGGCCTCCAAGCTGATTGCCCATTATTTTCAGGAAATCCTGAGTATCATAGTAAACGAAGTCCCATCCGGCAGTAAATCTCTGATTATTCCGGATGATTATATCCTGACCCTTCCTCCGCATCAGTTAAAAGAAATACTGACTGCCAGCGCTATCTCTGCATGTATTGCTTTAGAAATTACAGGTTACAACGTTGTAAAAGACCTCAACCGGGATTGGAAATCTGCTTCTGCATTTATTAACTATCTGCTGTAACAAGACTTTTTCTTTTTTTACAATAGTATAAAACAATAAGTATGCGCAGAAGAACCCGTAAGAAAACTACCGCTCCCAGGCCGCCTGTGCCTGTGACAGAACCTGAAATGGTTGAAAAAGAAATCATGCCTTTTGTTTTAAGACATGAAGATGAAATTATCAGCTATATCAGGGACAAAGCTGTCAAAGAGACCATGAAGTCTCTTGCTCCTCTCCTGGAAAAACTGGAAGAAGCTGTAAAACAGCATGAAGCAGCTCCTGCTCCTGTTGCTGCTCCACCACCTGAAACCCCTGTCATGAATTATGAAGAACAGCTGAAAAAGCTGCAGGAAGCCTCTACAGCAAAGGTAAAAGAGAAAGAACTTAAAATAATGGAGCGGATGAATAAGCTGAATACAAGATTGGGTAATATCAAACCTTAGAACCACCAAAACGAATTAATATGAACGAAATTGATACAATCATTACCGGAATGTCTACCGCAGTACCTCAGGCTATTTCCGCACAGGTAAGCGCACATTCCACCGGACAGATGCAAATCAATTCTGCATTGAATCAGCAACGGAATGCTATGACCGGGATCAGCCATTATGTGATGGGATTAAAAAAAATGAGTTCCAAAAATATAAAAATAAAGGAATTGGAGTCATTTAGAAAACAGCGTTTCTAATTCCTATTCCACACAACTACGGATGCGGTTTATTTCTCTGCAAAGATGAAATCCGGTGCCCTCAGCATATATACAATCAGGTCAACATTTATTTTTGCACCGCCTTTCAGATGCTGTCGATGTACAAAAACAATCATTCAGAATCCATCGTTAGCCCAAAGGAATCCGACATTGACAGCATACCTTCAGCAGGAATTTATTTTTAAGACAGATATTAAAAATAAGACCGCATCCTTTTTAGAAAAAATATGCTTTAAACTCGCGCAGATTTTACAGACAGGGGTTTCTGCCATTGTATTCAGAGCCACCCTTCAGAGCCAATTTATTCATAACCTGTCTATACCAATGTTTTTGAAACGCATTGATCTGCAGGATCTGTGGTGAGTTTAAAACCCAGACATAAACTAGTTTATCTCAATAATTTATTAACCGAGATCCGATCTCAAAAAAACAATTACAATTATGCCAGTTAATGAACAAATCACAGACGCAGTAACACAATCGAACGTAAAAGTAGTAGGAGAATCTCCTGCAATGGCACTAGCCAACGTGTATCAATCTGCAGCCCATTCTACAGGAATCATGTTTGAAAATGCGGTAAACACGCAAAATCAGCAGAATATTTTAGGCCAGGCGGCAACCACTCAGGGAATCCTGCAGATCTATAGCCTGGACACTGTAGCAGACGCAGTATCTATGGCTAAGATTCTTAAGCCTTAATTTTTAAACTTTTTGATAAAAATAATCATCTCAGCCGGAAAGCCCGGTTGTTTTTAACCCAATAAATCATCATTATGCCAGTTAATGAACAAATCACAGACGCGGTAACGCAGTCTAACGTAAAAGTAGTGGCAGAATCTCCTGCAATGGCGTTAAGTAATGTGTATCAATCTGCTGCACATTCTACAGGAATTATGTTTGAAAATGCGACCAACGCTCAAAATCAGCATAATATTGTTACCCAGGCAGCCACTACACAGGGTGTAACTCAAATCTACAGCAAAGATACCATCGCTGATGCGCTTTCTATTGCTAAAATTCTTAAACCTTAATCAGATTTTGCCTACCGCAAAATAAATTAACCCGCCGGAAAACCCGGTAATTTTAATCAAAATAAACAATAATCATTATGCCAGTAAACGAAAAAATCACAGACGCAGTAACGCAATCCAACGTAAAAGTAGTAGCAGAATCTCCTGCAATGGCTCTAAGTAACGTATATCAGTCAGCAGCACATTCTACAGGAATTATGTTTGAAAATGCAATCAACACTCAAAACCAGCAAAATATTGTTACCCAGGCAGCGACTACACAGGGAGTAACTCAAATTTACAGTCTGGATACGATAGCAGATGCGGTTTCTATTGCTAAAATCCTTAAACCGTAATCACTTTTTACGAAACTATTATAATCAATTATCCGAACAGCCGGAAAACCCGGTAATTTTAACCCAAATAAACAATAATCATTATGCCAGTAAACGAACAAATCACAGACGCGGTAACGCAATCCAACGTAAAAGTAGTAGCAGAATCTCCTGCAATGGCGACGGCCAACGTATATCAATCAGCGGCCCATTCTACAGGAATCCTGTTTGAAAATGCAGTGAATACCCAGAACCAGCAAAACATTGTTACTCAGGCGGCGACTACACAGGGTATTGCTCAGATTTACAGCCTGGATACTGTGGCAGATGCAGTTTCAATCGCTAAAATCCTTAATCCTTAATTTGTTTTTGCGAATAGCTTAAATACCATTATCCGAACAACCGGGAATTCCGGTTGTTTTTAACCCAAATAAACAATAATCATTATGCCAGTAAACGAACAAATCACAGACGCGGTAACGCAATCCAACGTAAAAGTAGTAGGAGAATCTCCTGCAATGGCACTAGCCAACGTGTATCAATCTGCAGCACATTCTACAGGAATTATGTTTGAAAATGCAGTGAATGCACAAAACCAGCAGAACATCTTAGGTCAGGCAGCCACTACACAGGGTGTTATCCAGATCTACAGCCTGGATACAGTGGCAGATGCCGTTTCTATTGCTAAAATATTACATCCTAAATTATAGTGTTTTTTTAGATTTCTTGTGATCAGGGAGTACTTTGAAGTGCTCCCTGATTCTTTTTGGATCAGACTATTTATCGAACAATATAATTTCATCCGGATCTATTACCTTATTCTGTACGGCATAAATGACAAGTCCGGCCATATTTTTCACGCCGGTTTTGATCATGAGATTGGTCTTGTGGGTTTCTACTGTTTTGGGTGAAATAAACAGAGAATCTGCAATTTCTTTGGTGCTCAGCTGCTGGCAGACCAGTCTTAAAACATCAACTTCCCTCTCTGTCAGTTCATTTCTGGAGAACGCGTGAAACTCCGGAAGTTTATTGGAAAGCTGGGTTCTCATGACATCGATCTGATCATTGGAAAAGTAATGTCCTGTATGATAAACCGACTTCATAACGGATAATAATTCCTCCAGTTCAATTTCTTTAGGCAAAAAAGCATGCGCTCCCAGCTTCAGCATCTGCCCCATGAATGAGCAGCGGTAGAAGCTGGTAAGAACAATGATTTTTGTTTCACTTTCTTTTTGAGCCAGTTCGGCCATTACTTCAAGACCGTCACCGTTGCTCATTCTCAGATCCAGAATCAGGATATCTAAAGAAACAGAATCCTTTTCTTTAAGAAACTGATATCCTCCCGTTGAGGTAAGTACAACCTGATAATCTCCATTGTTTTCAATATAATTTTTCAAAAGCTGTACAAACAGCAGATCATCATCTACAATTCCGATTTTAATTTTTGAGTGTTCCATGTTTATTTTTTATTGTATTGCCATACAGGCAATGAATTTTGTGCCTTTTTCAGGCTGGGTTTTAAGTTTATAGATGGCTTTAATTTTTTGAGCTCTGGACTGAATATTCTTCAGCCCGATCCCTCCTGACTGGTTTTCAATAGCGAACCCACGGCCGTTATCCTCTATGGTTAATATTAAATAGTTCAGAGAGATTCTCAGTGAGACATCTACTCTGGTAGCTTCAGCATGTTTTAAAATATTGGTGATCAGTTCCTGAACAATTCTGAAAAGATTGAGTTTTACAGGGTTGCTGATCGGAGTTCTGATCGTCATATGACTGAAAACGACCTCTATATTTTTATCGATCTGATCAAGATAATCTGCAATTAAATCTACCAGGTCCACCTCATCAAGATCTGGCGGCGTGAGATTATGAGATAATTCCCGTATGAACTGCATGGATTTTTTTAAATCATGATTCAGTTCTTCCGGTTTTTTATCATTGATACTCAAACGGATAAGATTCAATTGTGAGATAATATTATCATGAAGTTCTTCGGCCAGCCTTTCTCTGTCCTGTTCCTGTAAAAGCAGCATGTTTTCCCGATATTCTTTTTGGGTGTTCCGAACCAGCTTTGAGACTTTCTGTTTGTTTTTCTTTATACTTTTCAAGTAATTAATTACCAATAATGTAATGAATAATGTTGTTAAAAAAAACAGTCCAATACCAATCCAAATCCATAGAACTATCTGATCCTGATTTTCCCAACGCCCCATCCCAGATTAATAAAAGCAAGATAAAAAGACAATAGCAGAATGCCTCTAAAAAGCCAGACAGGAGCTACCCAGTTCAGATGATTGCTGATTAAGAAATTAAAGGTAGTGGAGATGATACATTCTATAGAGAAAAACAGAAAAACGATGATATTCACAATAAACAGATCTCTGTTTACCCTACCTTCCCTGATAATTTTCATAAAATAAGAGGCTGCATAACTACAAATAATAATACTGGTGATAATGTTGAAATAAAAAGTAACCTTTGTATCATTCTGAACATACAACACATTAGTCATCAACACCAGTACAGCATAACCATAAATTATCCATCTTAACTGACGGGAAAGCCGGATATAATAATTGCTGTAAATCACAGTAAGGATCATCAAACCAAAAAACTGGCTCAATATATAATTATAAGTATTGAGTGTATTTAATTTCATCAGCCGGCCTGTTAAATCCGACAACTCCAGCATCAGTTCCCCTGAGAGAAGTATAATCACGGGAAGTTTTGTTTTGATCTCTTCCTTTATCAATACAATCAATCCGGTACATAGGACGAGATTAATTATAATTTGCAGATACAGGGATAAGCTGTTATACGAAAACACGGGTGCTTTGCTTCAGAAGTTGATAATCATTAAGAGTATCAATAATAGTAAAGGGAGGTCTTGGGGTGGAATAATTTTCAGCGGTCTCGCTCATATGATTTACCGCCAGGCTTTTCACAGTAATGATTTCGATATGATAAGGGAAATCAGAATCTTTTTTTTCCAGATCATCAGTAAGCCCGAAGAAGCTGGTGCAGGTCTGTCCTGCGGTAATTCCAATATTTTTATAATCTGAAAACGGAATGGAAATCAATTGAAAAATATCTTCTGTTTTCTGGGCCTGCAGCCAGGAAGTTCCGAACATATTCCATCTGAAGTTACGGTTAATGGCTGATTCAGCAGTAATGGGAGGAACATCTATCACCATATCATTGCTGCTTTCTATTTTTGATTCACTGAATTCTACTAAGAAATCTTTAACAAGAATGGTATTGAAATGAGCATCTTTATCACTTTTAGAATCGATCAGGAAAAATTTCAGCTTACCTTCATGAATACCCACATAGGCATGAATCATTTGGGGTTCCGTGGTTCCCAGATTTTTTTTCCATAGTTCAATGTCTTCGCCTGAAACACTGAAGTGGTTTCCCTGATTCAAATAATTCAAAATTTCTGCTCCATTGGTATCAATTCCAATTTTGTAAGAATCAATAAGATTTTTCCATTTTCTGATAGCTTCAAAGATGTTTTCAGTAGTCATGATAATATTTATTTGTGAATGATAATTATTTTATGAGTTGAAATTTACAAAAAAAACAGACTGATCTATTTTTTAAATCACATTCAGGTGGAAAATAAAATATAATTTGAGAAAAAAATACTTTTTCTTCTATCTCTAATAAAATTAAACCGGAAACACCACTTATCTTTGTACCGGAAATCCCTTTAAATATGTACTAACATGATTCCATTTCACGAGCTTATATTTTTTATTCTAGCCGCACTCATTTTAGTCATCAGCCCCGGTCCTAATATGATTTATCTGATATCAAAGTCGATAACACAAGGGAAAAAGTCCGGATTTATCTCATTAGCCGGAGTCGTATGTGGATTTTTATTCCATATCATCATGGTTTCATTTGGTCTTACCGCTGTTTTACTGGCTGTTCCACTCGCTTATACCGTTCTTAAAACCCTGGGAACAGTCTATCTTTTATATCTTGCTTATCAGGCTATCAAGCCCAAAAGCAGAAATATTTTTGATGTTGATAAAAATGGTGCTCATGATAGTCCCAAAAAGCTTTTCACCATTGGTTTTTTAACGAATGTACTGAATCCGAAAGTGGCTGTTTTTTACCTGTCTTTCTTTCCTCAGTTCATCAAACCAGAGTATGGCTCAATATTGACCCAAAGTCTGGAACTAGGGATCATTCAGGTTCTGATCAGCTTCAGCATCAACTTTATCATTGTATTAACAGCTGCAAAAGTTGCTGTATTCTTTTCCAATAATCCGGTGTGGATAAAGGTCCAGAAATGGTTTATGGCCAGCGTATTAACTTATTTAGCCATAAAAATGGCATTTTCAAAAGCAAAATAAAATCCGGAACAGGTTTCCTTCTGTTCCGAATTCCGGTGTATATTCATATAAAATCTGACTTAAAGAAAGCATCATGATTATGCACCGCGAATTTGAGATTAAAATCCGGGATGTAAAACCGTGAAAATACGTAATTTTGCTGTTCCGTATTATCCTCATCACAACAGGTTTAAAGATGAAACAGACCATTCCCACCTATGATTTAAATGGTATCACCCACCATCAGTTCCATATCAAAAGGATGGATAAACAGCCTTATGATTCTGGGGATATTCTTCTGGGCAAAGGTATACACCGGGACAGTCATTATATTTTCACCTGTATGGAGAGCGGTCATGTGAGAATGATGGTTGACTTTAAAACTATTGAAGCCAAAGAATCCACTATTTTCTGTGTATTGCCGGGACAGGTACATCAGGGACTTCTTATGAAAGAGGTCTGCGGATGGTTTGTAGCAGTAAAAGCAGAACTTGTTCCGGATACAGTTCGTTCTTTTTTTGATGAATCTTTGGGTGAAATACAGCCGCTGTCTGTGGATAAGAACCTTGTCAAAAACCTCAATACGACAGCCGGCCTACTTCATGCTTCATATACGAACGAAATGCTTTCCACTAAAGAAGGATTTCTCATTGTTCAATCACTGCTTAATGCCTTTCTCGGAATGTTTGCCCAGTTGTATTCTCAGAAAAGTACTTCTCCGGCTTCAGAGGAAAACCGTGCTTTACAATTAACCAGAGCATTCAGGACTCTTGTCCGGAAAAATTTCAAAACCATGAAAAGTCCATCAGAATATGCAGAAATTTTGAACATTACAAGAGGATATTTAACGGAAACGGTTCGTGAGGTCACAGGAAAGCCTGCACAACACTGGATTCATCAGGAAATTTTAATCGAAGCCAAAAGATTGCTGGTCTTTACCAATCTGAGTGTAAAAGAAGTAGCTTATGAACTGGGATACAGTGATCATACCTATTTCAGCCGTTTATTTTCCAAACTTGAAGATCAATCTCCATCAGAATTCAGAGGACGGCATCAATAAGATCATCAACCACGAATAATCCAATTAATTCCCCGAAACCGCTATCGGTATTTTCTGATTTTGCAACGTCCTTTGCAATAAAAATGATTTATGCCGAGCCTACCAAAATGGATCAATGACACCGTAGAAAATGTCTGGTCCTCAAAATTCAAAGAATGCACCGTTAACCATATAGAACAGATCACCAATGATCTTCGACTGATACGCTTTGAAACAGAATTAGAGAATGTTCCTTATGAACCTGCCTATGCCATTGGAATAAGAATCAACGACAGGGATTTCAGGAATTATTCTCCTTTTAATTTTAACAAAGAAGCAGGAACTTTTGATGTTTTGTTTCATTTGCATGACAGGTCTGCTGCAGGAAGTCATTTTGTAACCGGACTGACAAAAGGAGATTCCATAAAACTTTTAATGCCCAGAGGAAAACAATTCTTTACTCCAGGTGCCCGGATTCATTTCTCTCTGGGAGATGAAACATCATTGGGAAGTTCTCTTTCGATCAAGGAAGCGGTGGAGGAATCCGGTTCTTTATTTATTTGCCTTCATGAGCTTGATGATTGCTCTGCTCTTGAAAAGCTCAGCTTATATGGCTATCACTGTCCTAAAAACAATACCATGAGAATGATTGAAGCTTTGAATGATTTTCTGCTGGAAGAAAAAGAATCCATCTCTGATGATGAGGTTATTTTTTATCTCACAGGAAACGGAGGACGAATGTCTCTGATCAGAAAATTCCTTAAAGCCAGAGGCGTATCACCAAAATGTATCAAATCACAAGCCTACTGGATTGAAGGGAAAAAAGGACTGTAAAAATGGATCAACAAAAGTGTTTCTACTTTAATAATGAAACTTTATCTGCTAATAAAACACCATTATTACCAGATAAAGTTATCATTTTCCGTTACCCAAAAAATAAGGTGCAAATTATTTATACTTCTTTCCTAATTCCCTCACCTTACTAAGCCATTGAGACCGTTGCTCCTCTTTAGAATTCCTGATAATACCTACATAAGTCACTTTCACCGGTTTTACCCCACAGTATTCAAGTATGGATTTTTTAAGCTGATTGACACTGGGTCTGCCAAAAAACAGACGGTAATACCATCCAGGTTGGTCTAATGTGGTAATAATGTGGGCTGTTTTACCTTTTAAAAGCTTGTCCCACCACACAGAATTTTCACGATATTTATAGGCCATTCCCGGTAAAAAAAGACGGTCTATAAATCCTTTCATCAAGGCAGGAAATCCTCCCCACCAAACCGGATGTACCCAAACGAGATGATCTGCCCACTGAATAATTTCCCAGGCTTTGATCAGATCCGGCTCAAGCTCCATTCTTTTCTGATATCCAAACTGTAAATTGGGATTAAAGTTGAGATCCCGTATTACAATTTCCCGCACTTCTGCTCCTGTTTCTGAGGCTCCCAACCTGTAAGCTTCTGTTACCCCAAAATTGAAGGAATCTTTATTGGGATGCCCATTGATAATGGCTATTTTTTTCATGATTTCACATTAATATTGATAGAATCGTAGGCATTAAGCTGTTCCATTAATGATAAAGGCTCATGCAGCTGATGGCTGAAATACACCTTGTTTTCATGAGGATTTCTCAACAGTTCTTCGGTGTGCAGAACAGCAGATAAAGCGGTTAATTCTGCCTGTCCTTTTTCACTCTGCAAACTCAGTCTCTTTTGTCCTGACGGATCATCGACTACAATTTCAAAGACCGCCTGATCTCCGTTACCGCTGGATCCAAAAATCATTTTTCTTTCTTTTAAAGACAGAATATTGTAGATTCTTAAATATTGAAATGCTCCCAGCAGCCAGGTTATGAATTTTGAGTTGTAGGTCATTTTCACACTCACATCGGAAATTCTTTCCACTTTGTTGAGAATATACAAGTCGGGCACATCAAAATTATAGGCGCTTCTCTTCCCGATTCCAAAGGAAAAATTAAAAACTTCTGTATCTAAAAAATGTCTGATAGAAACCGGTTTGTCATTCTTATAATGCACAAAAGGAACGGCTACATTTTCTGCCATAAAGTGAGCAGAACTCTCTCCTGCCAGATCTTTTACAGAATAGTAGACAAACAGTTTCACCTCATTAATATCACCGGAATCTGACAAGGTATTGACTAATCCAGGGACAATACCACCCATCCAGCCTGAACTGAAAACAATTCTGCTGTTAACATCTGATTTACCGGCAATTTCATAAGCCTTCACCAAAGCCGGAGTAGGTTTTGTAATATCCAGATAGTCTATGTGGTGATCAATCGCAAAACGAAGTACATGATCTTCTTTATCATTCACGGAAAGGATAATGAGATGTATTTTTTTCTCTGAGATCACTTTAAACGAGGAAGGATCTGTAACGTCGATCTTCAGGTCTTTATCTGTTTTTCCACCTTTTCTCCCTCCGATAAAAACAGTAAGATGAGGATTTCTTGATATCAGGATCCGGGAAATTGTTTTTCCAACCAATCCATTTCCACCAATTATCAGAATATTTTGCTCCATAACTTTTTTTGACAAAAGTAGAGCGCTGCTGTTTCAATAAACAGGACAAATGTCTAAAAAGAAATTTCCTTTCTGATGCGGCTCAGGTGACGTTGGGTAATGCCAAGGTAGGAAGCCAGATACTGCAATGGAATGTTTTGAATATAATCAGGATGATTCTTTAACAGTGTTTGATAACGCTGGGCTGCGCTGTCTCTTTGCAGCTGAAAAAAACGTGATTCCAGTTCAAGATATTCCTGTTCTGCAATGATTTTTAAAAACTTTGTCCAGTTAAGACTGTTCTGAACCAGTTCATCTACCGCATCTTTTTTAAGAATAATCAACTCAGCATCAGTAATAGCCTGCATACTTTCTTTGCTTGGGCATCCGGAAACAAATGACGAATAGGCGGCGATCATATGATTGGGAAACCGGAAACAATACGTCATATCTTTTCCTTCATCAGAGGTGTAAAAGGAACGGAAGATACCGGACTTCACCAATCCTACTTCCTTGCAAAGCTCTCCTTCCTGTATGAAATAATCATTTTTGCTGATATGCCTGAATTCGGAATGCTTCAGAAATTCTTCAATTTCATTTTCTGAAAACAGATTAAAGCTTCGGAAATAGTCACGTTCCATGATATCAAATAAGTTTCAGCGAAAATAAATAAAAAGATGGAGGCAATGTTGTTTATCAACGCAAAGTTTTAATTTTTGCAGAGTTTTAATGTAAAGAGGGCAAAGACGGGATCAATTTCATTGATTCATTCTAAGCTCATACATAGCCATATAGCTTCATCAGCGACTTTGTTGAAGCCTTAGCCCTCTTAAGAATAAGATGTTCTAATAGTTTCTTTGCGTTTTTATATCAATCAGTTTGAATATTTTAAATCAAATAGATCCGGCTGATTCCCATTGAAAACAAAAAAAATCATCTCAGGACGAGATGATCTACCGTTTTGAATTTACTTGAGTTATTTATGAAGATATGAATGATGTTTTGTTGATACAAATATAGGGCAGGCCTTGTTTTTATCCGTCAGTAGAATCCCTGTAATTATATCCGTAAAAATACGGTTGTATAAAAAGAAAAGCCCTGAAGGAAATACCTTACAGGACTTTTGGTTTATCTAACAATATTCAGTTTAAAGTTCAGGGGTTAAGGTTTAAAGTGATGATTGACATCTGCTTTCACCTTTGAATCTTTATTAAAGAGGGCTTACCAGTTGAAGGAACCATTCTTTTACTTCTCCATCCAGGTGTGGAGCAAGCTTTTCTTCACAAGTTTTATGGTAACCATTCAGCCATGCGATTTCGCTTTCTGAAAGCATCTCTTTCACTACTGTATCTTTGAAGAACGGACAGAATGTTAATGTTTCAAATTCATAGAATGTTCCGTGAATTGTTTTCTCTGCTTCTTTTACTGCAATCAGGTTTTCATGACGAATTCCATAGTGTCCTTCAAGATAGTAACCAGGTTCATTTGAACATACCATTCCCGGAAGAAGCTCCTGAGGGTTCAGATCTTTTCTGATATTCTGCGGTCCTTCGTGAACGTTCATGAAACTTCCTACCCCATGTCCTGTACCGTGGTTGAAGTCTTTTCCTTCCATCCATAGCGGTAGTCTGGCAATAGCATCCAGGTGTACTCCTTTTGTTCCTTTCGGGAATTTCACCATTGATAAACGGATCAGTCCCTGTAACACCAATGTTGAATTTCTTTTAAACTCTTCCGAAGGGGTTCCTAAGGCAAAAGTTCTCGTAATATCTGTAGTTCCTTCAAGGTACTGGCCTCCTGAATCTACCAGAATTGTTTCCTCATTGGTCACTTCTTTACTACCTTCTTTTTTAGCAGAATAGTGCATGATAGCACCGTTATCTTTATATCCAACGATAGAACCAAAGCTTTCTCCGACAAAGTTTTCACCTTCTGCACGGAATCCTTTCAGTTTCTGCCCGATAGAATATTCATTCATGGCTTCTTTTCCTGCATTGTGCGTTAGCCAGTAAAGGAATTTCACCATTGCTACTCCGTCTCTTACCATTACTGTTCTGAAACCATTCAGCTCAGCTTCGTTTTTCTGAGCTTTCATCAGGTTGCCGGGAACCGGAGCTTTGATAAACTGATTGTCTGATTTTAATGTTTCAAAAATCTGTTGGTTGCTGTTCGGAGAAACCAAAACTTTTTCGTTTTTGAAAGTTTTCAGATAATTGTAGAATTCTTCGTAAGGCATCATTTTTACAAAGGAATCATCCATTTGTTTTCTTGCAGCCACTTCCATTTTCTCTAATCCTGTGAACAGAACAGCATCATTTTTAGTAATCACAATGTATCCTAAGAATACAGGATTGCTTTCTACATCACTTCCTCTCAGGTTCAGTGTCCATGCCACATCATCAAGACTTGAGATAATGTGTACGGTAGCTTCCTGCTCTTCCATTTTCTGACGGATCGCAGCAATTTTATCGGATACTGATTTACCGGCTCTTTCAACCGGATGAACAAAGATAGGATTAGCAGATGGAGTTCCTCTGTCTTTCCATACTTCTTTTAAAAGCGGAATATCTGACAGCGTAATATTTTTGGAGTTGAGTTTTTGAGAAAGCAGTTCCCAGTTGGCATGAGAGGCTGCAACAGCATTTACCGCCACTTTACCGCCTGCAGGAATTTCTGAAATAATCCAGTCGATATAATTGGGAGTTCCTTCCATTCCATCTTTGAAAAGATCAATTCCGGAACCTTCCAGCTCTAAGGCAGCTTGTGTAAAGTATCTTCCGTCTGTCCAAAGTCCGCCTTTATCTTTGGTAATTACCACAAAACCAGCAGAACCTAAGAAGCCGGAAAGCCATGCTCTCTCCTGCCATTCTTCGGGAAGGTACTCGCTCATATGCGGGTCTGCAGAATATACTATAAATGCATCAACATTATTTTTCTGCATTTCTTCACGAAGCGCAGCAACTTTTTCCTTTGAAGTCATTCTTTTTATTTTTAACCACCGAAAGTTACAAAAAATTTGATGTCTGAAGGTAAATCTACCGGCTATTTTGCTTAATAATTCTTTATTCTTAAAGTGTTCTGAAAAAAATCGAACAACTGAACACATTTAACAAAATAAACCATTTTCAAGTAAAAAAAACTACCATATTATCAAAATAATAAATTTTTGGAAAGATTATTGCTACATTTTATTGCATGAAACAGCAAAACTACAATAACCACAGGAAATTTTATCCGCCACATCATTTCATTTATCTTCCATTGCTTATGATATTGGAGATTTTAGGAATTTACAAAATCTGGGATGACCCCGGAAATCAGCTGATCTGGATACTGTTTTCTGTCGTGATTTTTTTGCTTTTTTATCTGGCATTTATGACAAGGCAGCATTATGCGCTGGGACTTCAAAACCGGTTGGTTATACTGGAATTTAAACAGCGTTATTTTGAGATCTTCAATAAAAGGTCTGATGAAACTGCTGAAAAACTGAAATTCGATCAGATTGCTGCATTGAGATTTACGTATGATGATGAATTCAAAGAGCTTTTATACAGAGCACTTCATGAAAACATCTCAGGAGACGAAATTAAAAGGTCTATCAAAAAATGGAGAGCTGACCGACTCAGAATTTAACACACCAACAAAATATATACCTATGAAAAAATGGAGCTTTTACAGTATTATACTGTTAAGTATACTGACATTAACAAGTTGTGAAGCCGTAGAAACGATTTTTAAGGCAGGAATGTGGTGGGGAATAATCTTAGTCTGTGTGATAGTAGGGATTATTTTACTGATTTTTTCGAGGGGTAAAAACTCTTAACCATGTTTTATGGAGAAGAATACAGATTTGGAGATCATTTCTCACCTTAAGCCTTCAAAAATTGTTAAAATAATGAAGGATCCGGAAGCTTCTGCAAAGGCGGTACATCTCGTATATACCACCGATGCGGAAACCGCCGGAATTACCCGTAAGAAAACCGGGAAGAAATACTCCTATTATAAAGACGGAGAAAAAATAAAGGATAAAGACGAAATTACCCGGATCAATAAACTGGTGATTCCGCCTGCGTGGGAAAATGTATGGATCTGTGCTCTTGACAATGGCCATCTTCAGGCCACGGGTTTCGATGTAAAAAAAAGAAAACAGTACCGCTACCACCCTCTGTGGAGTGCTTTAAGAAATCATACAAAATTTTACAGAATGCTTCAGTTCGGATATGCATTACCGGACATCCGTCTGCATATAGAACAGGATCTTGCCCTGAGAAATTTTGAGAAACGAAAAATCCTTGCCTTAATTGTAAGCCTTATGCAAAGAACCAATATCCGTATCGGGAATAACGTATATGAAAAATTATACGGTTCTTTTGGTCTGACCACATTAAAGGATAAACATGTAAAGGTAAAAGGACAAAAAATTTCTTTTTCTTTTAAAGGGAAGAAAGGTGTCATGCATCAAATCGACCTCAGGAGTCCAAGGCTGGCAAGGCTTATTCAGAAATGCAAGGATATTCCCGGGAAAGAGCTTTTTCAGTATTTTGATGATGAAGGAAACCGCCATTCCGTCGATTCCGGGATGGTGAACGACTATATTAAAGAGATCAGTGGTGAAGATTTTACCGCTAAGGATTTCAGAACATGGTCCGGAACCGTAAGTGCTCTGATCGCTTTTAAAGAAATCGGGTATGCGGAAAATGACACTGAATATAAAAAGAAGGTAAAAGAAGCCCTGGACATCGTGGCAGAAAACCTGGGAAATACATCGGCTGTCTGCAGAAAGTATTATGTTCATCCTTTAGTCATCAACCTTTACGAGAATAATACGATCAAAAAATATCTTGACGAACTGGAAGTCATAGAAGAAAATGACGGAAAAGCAGATCTGACGAAAGAGGAAAGGCTGGTTTTGAAAATTCTGGAAAACGAGAGAATGTAGAAGATGGAAGAATGGAAGCTGGGAGATGGAAGTTCTGAAACTCTTAAAAACAACTTCTGAACTTTCGATTCATTTTGTTTACCCTGCTTCAATACTTCCAGCATCTGACTTCCCGCTTCCAGCCTTATGACACTGAAATCCTACTGTTATTCAAAAACTGAATCCTGTATTCCTTCGGGGTGATTCCTGCAATTTTTTTGAAAAGCTGGGTAAAATGGGATGCGGTATGGAAATTCAGTTCATAGGCAATTTCTGCAATATCTTTACTGGAGTGAAGCAATGCTTTGCTGTAATTGATATCAATCTCATTGATCCATTGTTTTGGAGATTTTTGAGTTACTCCTTTTACACACTTATTAAGATAACTTTCCGTAACGGACAGTTTATCAGCATAAAAAGCCACTCTTTTTTCTCCTACATGATATTTAAACAAAAGATCACGGAACTGAAGAGACAGTTCCATGGGGCGTGTTGCAGATTTGTGATGGGTATCAGAATCTGTGCTCAGCATTTTGATCAGAATCAAATGAAGCATTGTTACCACTACATCATTGATATTCAAATTATTCAACCATAATTCCTGTTCCATTATCGGAAGAAGCTGTGTGATGGTTCCGTAGGTTAAGCTGTCCAGATTCAGGAAAGGGGTCATGAAAAAGATACTGCTTTTATGTTTTGGCAGTTCCTGTTCAGATAGAATATTATTTTCATAAGCAAGGAAGAAACCTTCAATATCGTCTGACAGCTCTACGGTTGCGGTAATTGTCCCTTGTTTGATAAAGATCACGCCTCCTTTTTCAGCATGATATTCTTTATTTTCAAGATACTGTCGGATATGGCCATTGGTAACGAAAATAATAAAATTGAACGTTGTACGATACGGAATCACCGGCATCAGAATACCTTTAAGATAATTTTCTATCCGATACAGCTGTATATCAGCATTATTAGCCAATATCTTATCCGTAATATTCGGCAGAAAAAGCTTTTTATATTGAAAATTGGATAGTACTTCCATATCCTTGTTATGATTATTTAAAGTTATACAAAATATTTTAAAGCAAAGGAGGTAAGTAAAAGAGTGAAAAAGCTAAAGTGTAAATAGTAAAGATCCCGAAACACGTATCCCGAAACCCATAATTTACTCTCTTCAATCCTTCTACTCTCAAACTCTCTCACCCTCTCACTCTACTACTCTCCCACTCTCCCACTCTCATGTTTAGAACTTATAATACACTCCTACTCTCACTCCAAAAGGACTTCCTGGTGTATAAGTAAGATCTGTAATGGGTTCTGCTTCTCCTTTTAACTGCGTTTCTGTGGCAAACTGAGCTTCATTCCATTTTACATTGAAAAGGTTGTTCATCTGAATATTCGCTCCCCATTTCTGACGGTTATAAGAAAGCATCAAATCATTCACAAAATAGGCTTTCGTTCTGATGCTGTTATCCTCAACAGCGGGTCTTGCTCCCAGATATCTGTACTGAAGTCCCAGAGAAAAACCATTCAGGAAATCCCAGTTGACAGATCCGGTACTGGTAACTACCGGAGCCAGCGGAACGTAGTCCTGGCCTTTTTCTTCTTCGGTAAATCTGGCGTGGGAATAATTGATATCTGCATTCAGGTAAAAATTTTCCAATGGCTGGAAACGAACACCAAGATCAGCCCCGAAACGTCTTGATTTTCCGGAAGGTTCTACTACTGCATCATCTCCTACATACACAAATTCCTGCTGAAGATCCATATACCATAATGCCGGAGTAATGATCAAGGATTTGAACGGGTGTAATCTTACCCCAAAATCCGCTCCGATGGAGTACGGAAGAGTATTTTCGTTCTTATTGGGAACTACTACTCTTAGGTCATTGGAGTGGAAACCCATTCCTGTTTTCAGGAACCACATGACATTGTCATTCTGAGCATAGGAAAAATTCAGTTTGGGACTCAGTCTTGTTGCTTCTTTCGACTGTCCGGAAGGTAATTGCTCCACATCCAGGAGATTGTGCATATTAAAGATAAAATGATCCACTCTCAAAGCTGGATTGATGGTCCATTTTCCTGTCTTCCATATCAATCCTGAATAGGCATGAAGATTGGTTTCCGTTCCTGTCACATCGGATAGTCTGTCCAGCAGAAGGTCTCTGTGATAAACGTGATTAAGCTGTAAGGTATTGATATCATCATTTCTTAGTCCGATTCCTGAAGTCCAGTTTAAAGAGCTGTTGGCAAAAGAAAAAGTCTTTGTATACTTTACTTCAGCACCGTAAATATTTCTTCCATCCGTCTGCTGAATTTCGTCTCCATGCTCTTTATCCTTTAAATTAAAGGTAAAATCGGAATACAGGTTGAAATTGTATTTTGAATAAAAAGCCATCGCATCAATCTGCTCGGAAGGAGAAATAATGTGCTTAAAGTTCATCTGGAGGTTTGTTCTGGAAGTTTTCCCACCTTCAGTAGGATCTATACTTCCCCATCGGCCAATGATTCCTTCGTCTACAGCACGTTCCGGAATCTGTCCGGAAGCATTCCAGGAAGAATTAAATGTTGAAAACTGGATATTGAAGTAATCTTTGTCAGTCAGCCATTGATTGTATTTACCGAAGATATTAACCCTGTTAAAATTCTGTTTTACATCAAAAGGTCCGTCGGTATAGTTGTATTCCGCTGCCACATACGCATTCTTTCTACCAAGATCATCATGCAGAATATTGAACATTCCCAATACTCTTTTGGAGTTGAAAGAACCTCCTTCCAGTTTAATCATACTGTTTTTCAAGCCATTGTAGGTCTGAAAATCAACATAACCAGCGGTATTAAAGTCCCCACGGTCCATGTAATAGGCTCCTTTTCCAAAATCGATATTGTTTACTGTTTCAGGAATCACAAAATGTAAATCAGAATATCCCTGACCGTGGGCGTGAGAAACAATGTTCACAGGCATTCCGTCTACATTGACGCTTACATCGGTACCATGATCCGCATCAAATCCTCTTAAAAAAAGCTGTTCTGCTTTTCCTCCTCCGGCATGCTGTGCAATAAATAATCCTGGAACTTTCCTCAACAGATCCTGCGCTGAATTTACCGGAAATTTATTCAGATCAACCTTGGTAATAGCAGACAGAAATGAACTGTGATTGATGGCTACTTCAGAAATCTGAAAGGGCTTATGCTGTAAAAAAATAACTTTATTTTTATCATCATCATTGGTCACGACCCATTTTACCTCATCATATCCCTGACGGCTGACCACAAGGGTATCGGGAAGAGATTTTACAGGAATGGAAAATGTTCCGTCTGTTCCTGTGTGGATATGGCTGTTTCCGTGGTCATATTTTACCAAAGCATCGGCAATGGGAAATTTGTCATCTGCATCTTTTATCAGCAACTGTTTTTCTGTTTCCTGCGCCATCATTTTTCCACTGAATGCCATAACCAGAAATACGGCTGCTATTTTTGTTATTTTCATTTTTTAGTTTAATTATATTTTGATTTTAGAAACCAGAGGTTAGAAGTTAGAGGAATATCAATGGTGAATTTTGCTTCGCAAGTGAATTGTCAATCATTATGAAAAAACCTTAAACATTGAACTTTCTCACTCTTAAACTCTAAGACTCTCCAACTTTTTATTTTTTTGTTTTAAGAAATATTTTTTGAATCAAAAGTGTAATCCATGTTCCGGCTACAAATGGGAAAGTAAATACTCCGCCCACTATATCCAGGCAGTGATTGTCTATTAAAAGATCATCAATGGCAATGGTAATGAGAACGGCGATCAATACCCATAAACCATCCGTTTTTTTGACTCCGGAAAAAACAATTGCGGAAAGCACAGCATTAAATCCAAATAATCCCATGTGGATTTCTTTGATGGGTTCGCCATTCAACTGTGATAATCCCGCACCCAAAATAGACGCTGCCAATCCATATAAAGCAGCTATCGGAGAGCTAATAAAAACCGCCAGAAAGAAAATAATCCCGGAAAGCACTCCTCCCTGAAATATCACTTCCCCAAAGCCATTGGTACAGGTAAGAAAGTCATCATATTCTGAAGGAACCACTTCACTGCTTAGCATTTCAGAAGGCGGAATATTGGTAAAATGATGGAGTACAAATACCAATATCCATGTAATAATGATAAAAGGAAAAGTAAACACCGGTATTTTCTTTTGGATAAAGAAATGCTGAATAACAGCCGCCAATGCACCGCCCAAAACTATTAAAATCCAGATCAGCAAGGTTGTCTCAAATAGAAATGCCAATGCTACCCCTACAAGAGCTGCACTGAAACCATAAAGTCCCGCATTGATTTCAGATTTGTCATAATTAAGCTTCATTGCGATAAAAGTTCCGGCTGCTGTTGAAAGCAATACGGCCACTCCACACTGCCAGCTTCCTATAAAGATTCCTATCAGAAACAGAAGCCCGGTCCATCTGTTTTCCTGGAGCATAATCTGCCCGATTCCTTTTAAAATATGGTCTAAAAAAGGTAGCTTTTTGAAAAATTCGTTCATAGTTTTTTTAATTTATTAATAATGGGGTTGTTGTTTGTTTTTCGTTGCGGGTTGTTTTTCGTTGCGGGTTGCGAGGTGCGGGTTTCGGAATCCACATCAAAACTCTCTTACCCTCAAACTCTCCCACTCGAATCCCGAAACACGAAACCCCTTTACCATCCAAGAAAGACCATTCCCACACCGCACACAGTTACTACTGCTCCACTTACTACCCCCATATATCTTTCAAGTTTTTCGGTATTGAATAGTGTTGAGTACCCATAGCGTCCCAAAAGAACCATTCCAAGCATGGTCAACACTGTTGTTGCTGTGAAAGAAGTTACCAGGACAACAATTTCAGACATGGAATGTTTTACTCCTGAATAAAATAATAGGGGGATCAAAGGTTCACTTGGTCCCATCACGAAAATCATGAACAGGACAAGCGGTGTTACCTTTATTCTTTTTTGAGGCATTACGATTTCGCTGTGGTTATGTTCGTATACGTACACATCATCACCCATTACATCAAAATGCTTATGCGGTTTGTTTCTGATCGCCTGGATGAGGCCGTACACAAGGTAAACACCGCCAAAGATCAGCAGTGCCCATCCTGAGAAATTCCCTCTCATATCCTGAAACCAGGAGATTTTATTCAGCTGCCATCCGAGGAAAACACCGATAAAACCTAAAATCAGGGAACTGAATACGTGTCCGAAACCGCAGACAACCGTTAATATGGCTGTTTTCATGCCGCTCCACTTCTTAGATTTTGAGATCACTATGAAAGGCAGGTAATGATCCGGCCCTGAAGCGGTGTGTATAAAACTTATTGAAACGGCGCTTACAAGAAGTGCCCAAACTGTACTATCCATTTTTTATTAATTCTGTTATTTCAGATTCTTTATTAAGTTTTGACTGAAGCCAATGGAAGATTTCTTTTTGTTAAGCGGTCTAAAGCCCGCTTCTATTGAATATGCTTCTTTCAAATTTTGTAGACGAATCATCATGAGGTTGAACCTTGACAAGGACCTCTTTTTACTCCAACGACCAGAGAATCTCCTGAATATGCAGGAAGAAGTTGTACATCAACTCTCCTCCATGTCCCAAAGCTCTTACTACAAAACCATTTTCATCCATTGCAGAAACCCCTACTTCCATTTGCTCATGGTGCTGTGCGGCGGCTTCAACAATCTCTTCAATCAATCCATTTTTGTCTACATTTTCCTTTGTACTATAGAAGATCAGAGTTCCCTGGTGCGTATACTGTTCCAGATTTCCGATGCTGCTGATCGGGATCATGTCAGGTTGAATCAGAACGTTATCTTTCACCACAAGCTTGTTGTTATGATAGATTTCCATGATATTCTGAAAACGTTTCAGTTTAAAAACTTCTCCATAATGTTTTCTCCCACAGGTAATAATCTCGCTGATGATGATCTGACTGTTTTTACCAACATGAATATTGGCTTTACTTTTAAAGTTGGAATCCTCGTGAGGAACAATCGGATGAGGAACATAAGCGAAAGAAGTTTCATCCTCCATAGAAACATTGAGTTCCTGAAGCGCTTTGTTCTGCATGTTGAAAAGCCTTTGGTAGGATTGTGACTGCAACTGAAGCGCAGCTCCTTTTTCAAGCGCAACATCCAAATGATAGTGATCTCCATCCAGAATTCCCGGAGAGGAGCTCATCACCATCTGATAGAGCTTTTTGTCACTTTTTCGTTGCCCAACAGAAACTACTCTGAAAGGAAGCGAGACATAAAGGTCTTTCACATAGGATTCTCCTCCCTTAAATCCTGCAATAATTTTTAAATGACTATCCATTTATCTTACCAAATTCGGTTCTTCAATTTCTTCTAAAAGGGCATATTTTTTAATCCAACCTATTACTTTATCCAGTCCTTCATCTGTTTTGAGGTTGGTGAACACGAAAGGATTTCCTTTTCTCATTCTTCGGGCATCATTTTCCATCACTTCAAGGCTGGCACCTACGTAAGGGGCAAGATCAATTTTATTGATGATCAGTAAATCTGATCTTGTAATACCAGGACCTCCTTTTCTAGGGATTTTTTCTCCTTCTGCGACGTCGATGATAAAGATGGTAACATCTGCAAGGTCCGGGCTGAATGTCGCTGAAAGGTTATCACCTCCACTTTCAATCAAAACCAGTTCGATTTCCGGAAAACGTGCTGCCAGTTCGTCTACCGCTTCAAGGTTCATACTTGCATCTTCACGAATGGCGGTATGAGGGCAGCCTCCTGTTTCTACTCCGATAATTCTGTCATGAGGAAGAAGACTATTTTTCGCCATAAATTCAGCATCTTCTTTGGTATAAATATCATTCGTGATGACTCCAAGATCATAAGTCCCGAATAATTTTCTGCTTAAACGTTCCAACAATGCAGTTTTTCCTGAACCTACAGGTCCTGCTACTCCTACTTTTATATATTTTCTGTTTTCCATTTTATTTAAATTTTATTTTTTAACGCTATATGCGCTAAGTTTTTTTGATTGTGAATATTTTTCGATCGCAAGGGCGTTTCACTCAATGGGCAATTCGTCAATTTGCTCTTTTACCTTTCACCTTCTACGACATATAAAGTCTTGAATAAAGCCTCTCATGCTGCATACATCTGATATCAAAGGCCGTATTACAAAGTCCCACCATGTCTCTGTCCAGATCTATAGTTTCTAAAGCTGTTTTTTCCATGACGGGATAGAGTGAAAATAAAATATCCTGTCCATCCAGCTGTCCAAGAGGAACAAGCTTTACAGCGTTGGTAATCATCCCGGCAACCGAAGTGTAATAAAATCCTAAAAGGGCTTCGTACAAAGGAATTTTCATTAAATAAGCATACACTCCGAACACAATACAGTAGTGGGAATTAGCTTCTTTATGCTGAATGGCTTTCTCAAAAGCTTCCATTAAAGGAGAATTTTCTCTTCTTTTGAATATTTTAATCAGTCTGAGACCCAGTTTCTGGCTGGCCTGGCGGATTTCCTTTGGACATTTTATCGCCTTACATTCATTATCCAGTTCTAAAAGCTGCTGCAAATCTCCCTTTTCTGCTGCTTCATAAGCAAGTTTTACAAAAGCGCCGTCATTGAATTTAAGGTTGTACTGAAGCATGTTCTGTACAAATTCTTTCGCGGTTGCCAGATCATGTACAATGCTTTCCTGCACATACGTTTCAAGTCCGTTGGAATGGGTATATCCTCCGATGGGAAGTGTAGGATCTGCAAGGTGAAGCAATCCTGACAGGAAATTTATATTATTCATCTTTCGGAGCCGCCATTTTTAAGATTTTTGTAAAGATTGTGGAGCCGAGACTTCCATGTCCATGAGGCTCTACATTAGATTTAAGAAGATTAAGCAGTTTCACAGATTGTTTCTCCGGTTTGAAACCACTTGCTTCCAGCCATCTGAACATCGGCATTTCAAAAGGGAGCAAAACTTTGTCATTCTGAATAAAAAGCGGAATATGTTTGTTCCCGATCTCATAACATACAGTTCCCATTTCCAGCAGTGAAACTGGTGACATCACAATAGCTTCCGTTTCCAGAACGTTGATTGCAATTATTTTTTCGGCATCCTCAAAAAGAATATCACCTTCACGTAATCGTTGTCCTTCTCTTAGAAATTTGATGGCAACATCAATTCCCTGTCTGGTTTTTTTACGCTGGATTCTTTTGGTGGTTTCAAACCATTCCAGATCAAGATAGTCTATGGCTTTCTCCGTAGGATTTTCAGCAAGATTGCCTATGATTTGATTAATGATCATTTTTGTTTTTTTTTCTGAAGTCTAAGTTTTTGGAGATTCCCACCCCGAATGTTGAACCGCTGATTCCTGCTACGTAGCTTTTCGTCCAGCCTTCTTCTTTTGTTTTGGTCTGAAGCATTGAAAGTTCTGCGAATTTGAATTTCAGTGCCCAGCCTCCTCCTAATACGATTCCGATCAAAGGATAGGCACGAAGACGGAATCCGTTAAAATTCTGCATGGCATCCGCTGCTGTTGAAAGCTGCTGTCCCCAAACATAGTGGGCATCCACTTGACCAATCAACATAAAATATTTTCCAAGCATTACTGAAGGACTATACCAGATTCCTGCTTCATTTTGCTTGTAAACTACATTGTGATCCACTGTATTCTGCGAGTAAGCATAATTAACTCCGATAAGGTCATTATTATTGACGAAGTACCCTACTCCAAGCGGTGCACTGGAAACGGTACTGCTGCTGCTTGATGGTGTTGTAAGTTTTGAATAGTCTAATGAACCGTACACCATAAACTGCCCTTTTGGTCCGTCTTCATCACTTTTAAGCCTGTGTCCGCCCAAAAACTGGGCACTTACATTACCGGAAAGTAATGACATTCCGGCTATCGCAAGAGAAACAACTGTTTTATTTAAATATTTCATTTTACACTTAGTTCTATAATTGTTTTACAATAGAGTCTGATAAATCTTTTTTTTGTTGTTAAATAAACCTAACAGGTTTTTGAAACCTGTTAGGTTTATTTGTAAAATTTATCTTAGAACAAGTAATACAACTGTGTTAAAGGAAGTGTTTCTGCCGGTTCACAAGTGATGTATTCTCCGTCTACCGTTACTTTATAGTTTTCAGGATTCACTTCAATTAAAGGTGTCTTATCATTATGGATAAGGTCTTTTTTATCAATATTTCTACAGTTTTTCACCGGAAGAATCATTTTTTCAAGTTTGTAAGAAGCAATGGTTCCATTGTCAATAGAAATCTGAGAAACAAAGTTCGCACAAGTACCAAACTTAGCTTTTCCATGGGCTCCAAACATATTTCTGTAAATAATAGGCTGAGGTGTTGGAATAGAAGCATTAGGATCTCCCATTTTAGCAGCAATAACAAATCCTCCTTTTACAATCATTTCCGGTTTTACTCCAAATAAGGCTGGTTTCCAGATCACCAAATCCGCTAATTTTCCTTCTTCAACAGATCCTACATATTCTGAAATACCGTGCGCTATAGCCGGGTTGATGGTATACTTCGCTACATATCTTTTTGCACGGTAATTGTCATTTCCACTGTCTTTATCTTCAGTAAGATCACCTCTCTGCTCTTTCATTTTACTTGCCGTCTGCCATGTTCTGGTAATCACTTCTCCTGGTCTTCCCATCGCCTGAGAGTCTGAACTCATGATACTGAAAACGCCCATATCATGAAGGATATCTTCTGCTGCAATGGTTTCAGGACGGATACGTGAATCTGCAAATGCTACATCTTCAGGAATGTTTTTACTCAAATGATGGCAAACCATCAGCATATCCAGGTGCTCATCAATTGTATTTACGGTGTAAGGGCGCGTAGGATTTGTTGAGGCCGGCAATACATTCGGATACATAGCAGCTTTAATAATGTCCGGCGCGTGGCCTCCGCCTGCTCCTTCTGTGTGGAAAGTATGGATTACCCTTCCGTTGATGGCTCTCATGGTATCTTCCAGAAACCCTCCTTCATTCAGAGTATCTGTGTGGATGGCCACCTGAACGTCATATTTATCGGCTACTTTCAATGCTGCATCAATGGTTGCAGGAGTTGCTCCCCAATCTTCATGGATTTTCACTCCCAAAGCACCTGCTTTCACCTGCTCTTCAATGGGTTCTTCAGCGGAACAGTTTCCTTTTCCGAAGAAACCAAGATTCATAGGATATTCTTCTGCTGCTTCCAGCATTTTCTGCATATTGAATCTTCCGGGAGTAACTGTTGTAGCATTGGTTCCGTCATTGGGGCCTGTACCACCACCAATCATTGTGGTGATTCCGCTGTAAAGAGATGTTTCAATCTGTTGAGGGCAGATGTAGTGAATGTGGGTGTCAATTCCTCCGGCAGTTACAATATATCCTTTCCCTCCGTGAACTTCCGTTGAGGCGCCGATGATCATATTAGGTGTTACACCGTCCATCGTATCAGGATTTCCGGCTTTTCCGATTCCTACGATCTTTCCGTCTTTGATTCCGATATCTCCTTTTACAATTCCCCAATGGTCAATAATTACCGCTCCTGTGATACAAAGATCCAGAACGCCTTCGTCTCTTTTGGCCGTGACATTCTGTCCCATCCCGTCACGAACGGTTTTTCCTCCGCCGAAAACGGCTTCGTCACCAAAATGAGTGAAATCTTTTTCGATTTCAATAATAATTTCAGTGTCTCCCAGCCTGATTTTATCTCCCGCTGTAGGACCTAATATATTGGCGTATTGTTTTCTGTCTACGTGTAAGCTCATCTTAATGATTTTTAAAGTTTAACTCTTCAACTTTTGCAAGGCTTACTTTTTTCTGTTCTTCAGAATCTACCTGCCCATCGACAAGATTATTGAAGCCCATTGCTTTTTTGGTTCCTCCTATTTCTACCAATTCCACTTCTTTTTCTTCTCCCGGCTCAAAACGTACTGCAGTACTTGCTACAATATTCAGTCTCTTTCCGAAAGCTTTTTCGCGGTCAAAGCTCATCGCTTTATTAACTTCAAAAAAATGGAAGTGTGAACCTACCTGAATAGGCCTGTCTCCGGTATTGGTTACTTTTATTTTTACAGTTTCTCTGCCTTCATTGCAGATAATTGTTCCTTCTTTTACAAAAATTTCTCCTGGTATCATAATCAGTAGTATTAGCGGATTGGATTGTGTACGGTTACCAGTTTTGTCCCATCTGGGAAGGTTGCTTCAATCTGAACATCGTGGATCATTTCCGCAACGCCCGGCATTACATCCTCTTTAGTTAAGAGATTAGCGCCTTCCTGCATCAGTTCGGCTACTTTTTTCCCGTCTCTTGCGCCTTCAAGCAGAAAGTGGCTGATCAGAGCGATGGATTCCGGGTAGTTTAATTTAAGGCCTCTTGCTTTTCTTTTCAGAGCGAGTTCGCCTGCCAGAAACAGCATAAGCTTTTCCGTTTCTCTCGGTGTTAAGTGCATAATATTTTTTATTTAAAATTGGACAAACAATATCCGGTTCACCTCTCCGTAAAGGCAAACAGAAATGTTCAAAAATGTAAAATGGGAAATGATGTTTTCAGATCTGTATTGACATGAATACAAACCACAACGGATCATTAAAAATTAAGAAAAGGGATTAGCAGCCCGCTACCTGCAGACAGTGATACAGGATGTATCTTGGTGCCGTAATATAAACGCGGTTTTGAACAGCCGCAACCTGTGTATTGTAAGTGTAACCTGCAAAGAAATAGTGCAGCCAATTCTGTGCAAGTATTGAATAATCAAATTTTACTTTCTCCCAGTCGTTGGAATCCTGCACATCCTGCACATCTGAAAAACTATAGAGTTCAGGCTGGGTCTGCTGATCAGATTTCTGCTGTAAAAGATGAATTTTTGAAAGGATATCAGAATATGCCTGAGTTTTTCCTTTATGTGCAAAAAGACCTGCACACAACGCTGAGAAAAATATCACAAAAGAGAAAAATAATACTCTTTTTTTCATACCTGATAATAATGATGTAAAATTAGAACAATCTGATCCCTCAGGCTATCAAAAAAATTATTTAAAATGTTCAAAATCGCAACAAATGTGAATTTATATAATTTTAACATTGTAACATAAACCATTTATTTACAGCCATTAACAGCAATTCTTAAACTATGACAAATGTTTTATTGTCTTAATTCCTATAATTCTAATAAAATGATGTGTTTTTTTCTAAAACCTAAAGAATCCTCATAATAGACCATAATTTAATAAAAATTAATCTCAAAAAAAACGTATATGACATTACCGGATCTTTTTTCTGGTTTATCTGACAAAAAAAGGCTGCATTTTTTCTTTCCTTATAATTATTGTAAATTTGTATACACATCTTATTAATTTAATAAAATAATAAAACGTAATATGTCAAAAGCAATTTCGCAAGTACCATTAGCGGTAAACGAGCCTGTAAACTCATACGAACCGGGATCTCCGGAAGTTAAAAGCCTTATCGACACTTATAAAAAAATGTGGGCTGAAAAGGTAGAAATCCCAATGATTATCAATGGAAAAGAAGTAAAAACTGAAACAAAAGTACAGCTTCAGTCTCCACAGGATCATGCTCATGATTTCGGATTCTACTATCAGGGTGGTATGCAGCATGTGGATGACGCTATCAACGCGGCATTGGCAGCTAAAAAAGAATGGAATGAACTAGGCTGGGAACAGCGTGCAGCAATTTTCTTAAAGGCAGCCGATCTTTTAGCAGGACCTTACAGAGATGTGATTAATGCAGCAACAATGATCGGGCAGTCTAAAAACGTACACCAGGCTGAAATTGATTCTGCTTGTGAGTTCATCGACTTCTTAAGATTCAATGTAGAGTTCATGACAGAAATGTATGCTGAGCAGCCGGTTTCTGATAACGGAATCTGGAACCGCGTTGAATACAGACCATTAGAAGGGTTCTGTTTTGCAGTAACTCCATTCAACTTTACAGCGATTTCCGGAAACCTTCCTACTTGTATGGCCATGTTAGGAAACGTAGTGGTTTGGAAACCTTCTGACAAGCAGGTATATTCTGCAAAAGTAATCATGGATGTATTAACAGAAGCGGGTCTTCCTGCAGGGGTTATCAACATGATCTTTACAGACGGAAAAGAAACTGCTGAGAAAATATTGGCTCACCCGGATTTTGCAGGTCTTCACTTCACTGGTTCTACAAAAGTATTCCAGGGAATGTGGAAAATGATCGGTGATAATATCCACAACTACAGAACATATCCAAGAATTGTTGGAGAAACTGGTGGTAAAGACTTCGTTATTGCTCACCCGTCTGCTAACGTGGAAGCTGTAGCTACTGCATTGGTAAGAGGTGCTTTCGAATACCAGGGACAAAAATGTTCTGCTGCTTCAAGAGCTTATATTCCTAAGTCTCTTTGGGCTGATGTGAAAAAAGTAATGGAAGCTCAGATGAGCACTATCAAAATCGGTTCGCCGGAAGATACTTCTAACTTCGTCAACGCTGTGATCGACAAGAATTCTTTTGAAAAATGTAAAGGATATATCGACAGAGCAAACGCTTCAGGTGAAGCTACTGTTGCTATCGGTGGAAAATATGATGATTCTAAAGGATGGTTCGTACACCCAACAGTAATTGAAACTACAAATCCTCACTACGAAAGTATGGTTGAAGAGATCTTCGGACCAATCTTATCGATCTACGTATATGAAGATCAGGACTGGAAAGAAACGTTGAAGCTTGTAGATTCAACATCTCCTTATTCATTGACTGGTTCTGTGTTCTCACAAGACCGTTACGCAATCGCTGAAGCTTACAAAGCTTTAGAAAATGCATCAGGTAACTTCTACATCAATGATAAACCAACGGGTGCCGTAGTAGGACAGCAGCCTTTCGGTGGTGGTAGAGCTTCAGGAACAAATGATAAAGCAGGTTCTAAAATGAACCTTCTAAGATGGGTTTCTGTAAGAAGCGTAAAAGAAACTTTTGTTTCTCCTAAAAACTACAAATATCCATACCTTGGATAATTAATAAATAATGAGTAATAGGCAATGAGTAATTGTTGTCTGTTCTTTGAATACAGCCCCGGAATTTCGGTTTCGGGGCTTTTTTGTGGTGATAGGCGGATGCGAGGTTCGGGAAGCGAGTTGCGGGGATTAGAGTTCAAGGTTTAAAGTTATGGGGATCCAGAAATACACTTTTACTCCTCCGATACTCAATACTCGATATTCAATACTCAATTCCCCACAACTCTCTAACCCTCCTACTCTCCAACACTCTAACTCCTAATACCTAACTCCTCATCCCTACAATCCGCTACCTGCTACCTAACATCTTTTAACAAACTTTACCGATATTTTACGATTTTAAATGTCCTGTTAGGAATAATTATTGATTTTCTGTTATTATACACCCCAAAATAAAATAATATGAAAAAGTTATTGCTAACAGCCGTCGGAATAGGAATATTTGCAGTGAGCTGTGGAACCAAAGAATCGACAATGTCAACAAGTAGCAGAGATTCAGCAACAGTAGACAGTACCCAAAAAAGTATACCGCCTACAACTACTGATACGATGACTAAAAAAATGACGAATCCTGATACAATCAAGATCAAAAGGGATTCTATGGCAACGTCTCCTGTCAAATAACATGTATATACGTTTAATTTAAAATGGAAAATCTGCAGATGAAAGCGCTGCAGATTTTTTTATTGGATAACCAGAAATGTTGGATGAACAATGAAATTTCGGCTTGAAATGATGCTTATTTCAGGTTTCTGACTACAGCCGGTGATTATATTATTTCTAATGGCGGCTAAAGAGCACCCCTATTGAATCCAGATATTTAAAGGAACATCTTTTATCTTTTATCTTTTATCTTTTATCTTTTATCTTTTAATCCTTATATTTGATTAACATCAACAATCAAAAATTAACTATTATGAGAAAATTATGGATAGGAGCAGTTCTTGGACTTATTTTCCTTGGAAGCTGTGCTCAAAACAAAGAAAAAAGAGAGGAATATAAAGATGCTCACAATAAAGATTCCTTAAGAAACAGAATGGGAGATTCTGCTGTAGCGAATTCAATCCCTTCCCCGGATTCTTCAAAAGTAAAAACCGACAGTACGAAAGTTAAATAAAATCACAAATCCACAGACATCTGTGGATTTGCACTTAAAAAAACTTGACTGAAAAAAAACCGGGCAATCAACCCCGATTATAGGATATGGCAGATATTCTGGTCAGAATATTTCCTTAAAAAGTTAAAAAATGGGATTTGCAGTTTCTCTTATAATGATCTTAGTTCAGAAATGAAATAAAAGTGATAAGCTGTAACAGAATTGTTGTGTACTTTGAAACTGCTACAAAGATATGATAGCAGAGGGTTCCTTTAAAATAATAGGTTGTTCATTTTCGTGAAAATAGCAATATAGAATTGGATAAAATGCCCGTTTTTAATCATTTTCGGGAAAATGACTATTTTTTATCTGACCGGGTTTCACTATCCAGATATTTGATGTAAGCTGATGGAGAATAGTCTGTGACCGCCTTGAATACCGCAGCAAATTTACTGTGGGAAGAAAATCCGCATTCATCAGCAAGGATACTTATTTTATACTGTCTGTACCTCTCATCATTGATCAGTTTGTCTACAATATAGTTGATTCTTAAACGATTGATATACGTTTTAAAATCTGCATTTTTATGCTGATTGATAACATAAGAAAGATATTTTGTATTGGTGTTCAATTCTCCGGCGAGAAAAGAAAGGGACATGCCTTTATTGTTATAAAGATTACCTTTTTCAAAATCCTCAAGCAGTTCCAGTAGTTTTGACTCTGTTTCCGGGGTCATCAGAGAGTCATTCCTTCTTCGGTCTGTCTCGGAGTCTTTTTCATCAATTTCTTCCACAAAAATATTGGAAAACTCAAAATCACCAGATTGTTGTAAAGGATAGTGTGTCCTGTTACCGATCATGTTCAACTGAGTTCTGATGATATTTCTAAGCTTTGACCGCTGTTTTTTCTGTTTCCTTCTAATAAAAAGAAACAGACCAACCAATGAAATGGACAGAATGACAATAGCCGCATTCTTCACTCCATTCATCTGCCCATTTTTTTTGGTAGCTTTTCCTTTGGGATTTTCAGAATCTTTTATGGCAAAACTCTGATTGCGGGCTGCAATACTGTCATAGGCACGCACATATTTTACTGCATATAAAGAAGCCTTGAAATTGTCCCCAATCCCTTCATAGTAATCATTAATATTGGAATAAACTGCTTTTTTAAGCTTAAGGCTCCGGGAAGTATCGGCAATTTTTTCTGCTTTTTTAAGATACAGTTCAGCATCTTTCCAGTTTTTCTGCTTCAGACGGATTCCTCCCAGGCCATTATAAACCAATCCCAGCGTACAGCTTCCTTTTTTTAGCAATCCTTCAGCTTTTCTATAGTAATCTTCAGAGACAGAATAATTATTAAGCTTGAAATAGACATCTCCCAATAGTTGATAAGACGCGGCTGCCGTTCTGTTTTCATTATAACTATTGATCTTTTCAAAATATTTCAGGGAGGATTCGATATGCTGTATGGCATTAGGATAATTCCCCATCTCCATTTCGTAGAAGGCCATTTCCTGATTCAGCAGTCCTGCGGCTTCATTACTTTTCTGAAAATCGGTGATCCGGGCTGAAGCCTGCAGCCCTTTTATAATATATTTTTTGGATCTTTCGTATAACCCTACCTGTCTATATTGTCTCGCAAGTAATCGGGTTACTACAGCCATCCATTCAGGATCATTAATCTTATTGATTACCGAATGGGCGTTTTCACTGTAACAGATTGCTTTTTTAAGTTCACCTGCATGATGGTACAGCTCTGAAGAAAGGATAAGACATCTTATTTTCTCTGAAGGCTTTTGTGCCTTCATATAGAGAGAATCTGCAGTTTTAATGGCTTTGGGTAAATCTTTATAGGCTGTAACAGAAGAAGTCCTTTCACAGATAAGATCAAAGCTATTTTTTTTCTGGGCGAATATGGGAACTGCTGTTATCAGCAAAAACAAGAATTTCAAAAGACTTTTAGGCATAGAAAAACAAATTATTATTTTCATTTTATAATAATTCATCATTGATTTCACGGAGTGTCTTTTTGTTTTTTACAAAACTAGTGATATTTTATTTTTTATTAAAATATTATATTGAAATTTAATCATTTAACCAAAAACATCAATTTGTATTAATTTTAATAATAAGACAGAAATAATACATGGTTTTCTTTAATATAAACTGATTTCTGTTTTAAAACCAAAATTCCTGTATAATTATTTTTAATATGGACGGCTCAGGTGTCGTCATATTTATTACATTTGCATGGAATAAAAAGTTTTTATGAAAAAAATAGCCATACTTTCCTCAATCTTTATAGGGGTCCTAGCCTGGGCACAGGGAATTAAATTTGAAGAAGGCAATTTTGCCTCCATTCTTGCCAAAGCAAAAAAAGAAAAAAAACTGGTCTTCATTGATGCATATGCTTCATGGTGCGGACCTTGTAAACTGATGGTTAAAAATATTTTCCCACTTCAGTCTGTAGGTGATTACTATAATTCCCACTTTATCAATGCTAAAATTGATATGGAAAAAGGAGAAGGAATTGAGCTGGCCAAAAAATATAATGTAAAAGCATTTCCTACTTACCTGTTTATTGACGGAAATGGTGAAGCTGTACACAGAACTTTAGGATATGTGGAAGAAAAAGACTTTATCCAGTTTGCAAAAGACGCGGAAGATCCAAACAAAAGACTGACTTCTCTGAAACAGCAGTTTGAAAAAGGGGAAAAAGATCCTGAGTTTTTAAAGAATCTTGCAGGCCTTACTATGTATAACGATGCTGAGTTTGCCGGGAAAGTTCTTAACCGTTACTTTCAGCAGAAAACAATTTTAGATCAGGAAGATATCCAAATGCTTCTTTCAGGAGTACAGACTACAGACAGTCCTTTATACAAAATTTTTCAGGATAAAAAGGCTGATATCGTTAAGTTCTTTCCGGAAGATAAATACGAAAAGTTTGAGAAAAATATCAAGCTGAATACCATTTCTAAAAAAGCTTATAATGCAGAGACTAAAAAATGGGATGACAGTTATTTTATGGCTGAAGCTCAGAAATTTCTAAGCAAAGAAGAGGCCGACAAGATCTTAAAAAGAATGAAAGCAAACAGGGCTTTAAAGAATAAAGATATTCCTGAGTATGAAAAGCTGATCCTTGATATCTACAAAGATTATTCTGCAGCAGGTTCTGAAGAACTGAACTCTCTTGCATGGAACTTCTTTGAAAATGTGAGCAATAAAGCTTCTCTGGAAAAAGCCATTGCATGGGCGCAAGAATCTGTAAAGAAAAACCAGAACTTTGCCAATACAGATACTTTAGCCAATCTTTACAATAAGGTAGGTGACAAGAAAAATGCAAAAATATGGGCTGAAAAGTCTATTGAACTGGCAAAAAGCACAGGACAGGATTCTACAGACACAGAAAAATTATTGAAGAGTCTTTAAGAGTTATTCTAATCATAAAACAAAACCCCGCAGAACTTCCGTTCTGCGGGTTTTGTTTTTTTAAGAAAGTGCTTATTTCTAATTATTATATACCAGAATCTGCATCTTGGTAAGCATTGCTTCGGTATCACCATTATATCCGGCAAAAGTGGAAGGAACTACATTTACACTTGCTGTACCAACCCAAGAAACATACTGAACCTTGAACGTATATGTTCCTGAAGACAGGCTGACAGATTTTAAAAAAGTAACAGGAACAGGCATATTTACTAATCCTCCCGACAAACCACTATTAGAGAAAATACCTGCTTTAGAGACATAAGCAGACGAAATTTTAGTTCCATTCTGCAAAAGCGTGAAAACCCCCTGAGAAGTTGTTCCTGAGGATATATCAAGGGCATAACCTATAATCGTAAACAAAAAGGTTTGCGTTTTTCCTGCCGGAACAGTTACTGTATAGGTAACTCCCGGTACATCTATTGTTTGTCCTGCATTAGCACTGGCAGTAGTAGTTCCCTGTACATAATAAGCGCCGTTAATAGTTCCGCTTATTGTATTTAGGGTTTGCCATGAAGGAGCGGCTGCTGGTCCATTAGAAGTTAAAATCTGACCGGTGGTTCCTGCAGAACCTGCTGTTGTGGCATTTCCTCCTACATTGATTTCATTGACCACTTGTAATGATCCGTTAACGTGCAAAGTTTTCTGAGGAGTCGAAGTTTCTATCCCAATTTGGGCAAACGAAAATAAAGGAACTAAAAAAGCCCCAGATAATAAATAGTTTTTCATGTTTTGTTTTTAGAATTTTTAATAAAAGTAAAATTACAAGAAAAAACAATCAAATCATCCTAATAATAATGAATATTCTCAATTAAAAATGATAAAATATCTTATAAGTTCTATACTCTTCGCAAGTTTAAAAATCAACAAAAAAAAATACAACATATTGACAAGCAAAGAATAAAATCAACTACTATGATCACAATAAAAAATATATAATCTTTTACAAAAGAAAAACCATAAACTAAAGTTTATGGTTTTTGATTTATTTTGTCTTGTTATGCATTACCTAAATCAATTAATTAAAAATCAACCAATTAGATAAAATCAATTAAAAAAACTGCCTAATTTATTAAATGATGAAAAATTAAAAATTAAACAAAACACTCCCCCAGGTGAATCCACTTCCAAATGCTGAAAGAAGTACAAGGTCACCTCTTTTTATTTTTCCCTGTTCTATCGCTTCACTCAAAGCAATAGGAATAGAAGCAGCGGTTGTATTTCCGTATTTCTGAATGTTGTTGAAGACTTTCTCATCCGGTAATCCGAATTTTTCCTGTACAAACTGGGCAATTCTCAAGTTCGCCTGGTGCGGAATAAACATATCAAGATCTTCAACCGTCTTTCCGGCTTTGTTCAAAGCTTCCATCATGGTTTCGGGGAATCTTGTTACCGCATGCTTGAATACGAAGTTTCCGTTCATGATCGGATATACTTCTTTGTTCGTTACATTTTCAGGATCTTTTCTCATTCTGTCGCTCCATCCGAATTTTGAACCCGGGAACTGGGTACAAAGATCGTCAGCATATTTTCCTTCAGAATGCATATTCATTGCTAAAATATCTCCTGCATTCTCATCTTCTGATGCAGAAAGAACAATTGCTCCTGCCCCATCACCAAAAATAACAGAAACTCCTCTACCTTCGTCAGAAAAGTCCAATCCGAAAGAATGAACTTCTGCTCCTACCACAAGAATATTTTTATAAGTACCGGATTTGATGAATGCATTGGCCACACTCATAGAATATACAAATCCTGAACATTGATTTCTTACATCCAGTGCTCCGATCGTATCACATCCCAGCATGTCCTGAAGCAGGACACCACATCCCGGAAAGTAATAATCCGGTGAAAGCGTTGCAAAAACAATATAATCAATATCTTTTGAGGTAAGACCAGCATTGCGGATGGCTTTTTCTGCAGCTTTAAAACCTAGATAAGCGCTGGTTTCCTGAGAGTCATATCTGTTTTTTCTGTGTCTTCTTTCCTTGATACCTGTTCTTTCCGTAATCCATTCGTCATTGGTAGTCATTAGTTTTGCTAAATCATCATTTGTAACAACGTTATCTGGAACATAAAATCCCACACCTTTTATTGTACTTTTAATCATATAGTTTTTTAATTTTGGCAAAGATAAAACTTATTTAACACATAGTTTTTCAAAATATTAGTATTTTTACTTTATGCCAATTGATACGATATACAGAACCTCCCAGTGCGAATGGGTAGATGTAGAGGCTCCTACTTTAGAAGACCTGAAATTTCTTCATGAAAGATATGAAATCAACAACCTTCTTCTGGAAGATACGATGGATCCTAATCACCTTCCGAAATATGAAGAAGACGGGAATGTAAAATTCTTTTTACTCCGTGAAAGTACCGAACTGGAAAGAAAGAATTTGAATACCATCAGTGATATCAGTACCAAGATTGGGATTTTTCTGGTTGAAAATACCATTATTACCATCCACAGGATGAAAACCAGAAGTATCACAGAGACCAAGAAAAAAGTCTCCCTGATTCAGGAAGATGTTACTCCTCAGCAAATCACCCTGATGATTGCTATCTTAATTATGAAAAGTTTTGACGATGAATCTTTAAGTCTGTTCGAAACGATGGACAATATAGAAAATGAAATTTTTCTTAAAAACACGAATCATACCAGCCAGATCCGCCGTCTTTACAAACTGAAACGAAAATCGGGCTTGAATTCCCGCGTACTGGTAATCTCTACGGATGCTATTGATAAATTTAAACTGCTGAATTTACAGGACTCAGAAATTGTCGATTTGAAAGATAAACATAAGGATGTAGTTGCCGATTTTGATCATTTAAACATTCAGATTACCAACCTTATTTCCATGTTCCTGGCACTTTCGGACCAAAAAGCCAACCAGGTGATGAAGGTGTTGGCCATTTATTCTGTTTACTTTTTACCAATCACTTTCATTGCCGGAGTTTACGGGATGAATTTCGATAATATGCCTGAGCTTCATCATAAGTATGGATATTTTATAACATTGGGAGCGATGGCTACTGTAGTAATCAGTACATTTATTTATGTAAGGCGAAAACAGTGGTGATTCATTTTTATATCAATACAAAGGCACAAAGATTTTAATAATCCAATTGATGATCTTTGTCTTTTACCGGCACATCCTCAAAACAAAATACCATGACTACCGAAAACCTCAACAAAATTCTGGAAGATCCTTCTCTTTCACAGGCATCAAAAGATAAATTGCTTGCCTTACACGGGAATATAACTGCCAAAGAATTCTCTGATATTCTGGATCAGTCCGGTAATCAGTATATAGAGTTTGTACAGGAAGGTGGCGGTGTCTGGGGAAGTGCACTGGTAGGCTATCTTTATGGTCTGGAAATATTCGGAATCCGTTTTCTGAAAGTAGCAGGAACGAGTGCCGGAGCTATTAATACCATGCTTATTGCAGCCTGCAAAACCAAAGAAGAACCTAAAAGTGAGCTGATCAAGGATATACTTTTCAGCTGGAATTTTGCGGATTTTATGGATGGGAAAACCTATGTAAAAACGACTCTTCATGCGATGCTGAACAACAAAGATTTTTTTAAAATCAATGCCATCATTGCAGTCATTCTTTTCATTATTCTGCTCAGCATTCCTTTTCTGGCTCCTCCCACAACAATCCTGAATGCCAAGCTGATGTTCCTGATTCCATTGATTCCGGCTGTCATTCTCTTTTTCTGTATTAAAAAGCTTTATAATAATTTCAGAAAAGAAAACAGCGGACTGAATCCCGGAAATGTTTTTCAGAATACCATGCAAAATGCGCTGGATCAATTTGGAATACAAACAGTTGCCGATCTCAATAAAAAATTCATTCAGAAAGAAAAAGACCTTAATCTCAGCTACCGCTATGGGAACGGGCAGGAATATTATCAGATGGCTTTGCAAAGCATTGAAAAGATTAAAATCAAAAATCAGGAACACATTGACCAGACCCGGTACAGAATTTTCTATGAAAGTGCCGTCAATAATGATTATTATAAAAACAATCCGTTTTACCTTCTTTCCTCAGAATATGTGGTTATTACCACTGATATCAATGCTAAAATTAAGGTAGAACTTCCTACGATGGCCAATCTCTACTGGTCCGAAGAGGAACTGAAACACATCAGCCCGGCTGAATTTGTAAGAGCCTCTATGGCGGTACCTTTTTTCTTTGAACCTTTCCAGAAACAAATTAACAGAAACGATGATTCTGTAAAATATGCCTGGAGGTATTGGATGAATACCCAACCGGAAAATATAAATCCGGCAGGAGTTTTCATTGATGGCGGCAGTATCTCCAACTTCCCTATTGACCTTTTTCACGCGGATGAAGTTTTTTATCCGAGAATGCCTCTTTTTGGGGTACAGCTAACCAGTGATTCTGCCATTCATTCTGAAAAAGGAAAAACCAGTGAAGAAATCCTTACAACACCGTTCAGCTACGCAGGGAATATCATCAGTACCCTGAAAGGGTTTAATGATAAAACATTCCTTACCAAACATACTTTTTATAAGCTATACAGTATACAGACCGTTAACTGTGGGACCAGCAGCTGGCTGAATTTCTTTATGAAAAGAGAAGAAAAGGAAGAACTCTTCAACAGAGGTTTTCAGGCTGCCCTTGATTTTCTCAACACATTTGATTGGGAAAAGTACAAATATGAAAGAATGATGCTTACGATGAAGGAGAAAAAAATACTCAAAGAAGAGGATACGCCTACGGTGGGATAAAGATTTCAAGTATTTTTCTTTGTATTAAAAAAAATACATACAAAAGTAAGTTGAACCCGTTTTAATTCAAGTTCAACTTTACTTTTATTCAGTTATAAATTATCCAGAAAATCCAGATACATCGGAACACTTCTGTTGATCCATTCATCGGAAGAATCTCTTTCAATTCCATAATACACAAAAGGTTCTTTATAATCGGCTTTTATATAATCGAAAGTCAGTTCATAAGGTCGGAAAAGTTCATTCATCGTGTATTTATATTCCCCTGTTTCAGAATATCCATCTTCATCTATTCCTGCGGTAACAGCCAGTGTCATTTTCTTTCCGGCCAGTTTGAAACCGCTGTTGCTTCCATACGCCCAGCCATACAAAACCACTTCATCCAGCCATTGTTTTAAAAGCGGCGGACTGCTGAACCAGTAAAAAGGAAACTGAAATACAATCTTGTTATACGATTCCATCAGCTTCTGCTCTTCTGCCACATTGATTTTTCCATCAGGATAAGCTTCGTACAGTTGATGAACCGTGTATTTCTCAGGATATTTTTTTAACTCGTCGATCCATTTTTTATTGATCACTGATTTTTCAATATCAGGATGCGTCACAATCACTAATGTTTTCATTATGTTTAAATTTCGATCACAAAATTACAACACGTTACTTACATTTCGTACATTAGCAACCTATTGTATGGTACTATAAAAAATGTAAGTAATGACTAAAATAAAGGAAACCTCAACCAATTTTGCCAATAAAAAAGCACTTGCTGATGAATGTCCGGAAATCTATGCTTCCAATATTATCGGAGGACAGTGGGCATTGGCTATCTGTTGTTATCTTATCAACGGGAAAATGAGATTCGGGGAACTAAAAAAGAAGCTTCAGAACATTACTGAACGTATGCTTACTCTCCAGCTCCGCAGGCTGGAAGAGGACAAAATCATTACCAGAACCGTATATGCCGAAGTTCCTCCACGGGTAGAATATGAGCTTACAGAAATCGGCTATAAGCTGAGGCCCATCATTCTTGAGTTTGAAAAATGGGGTAATGAGCATAAACAGATTATGGAAAACAAGTAAAAGGTTTGGTTAAAAGATTTTTGCAAAGATCTTACACTCAACGGAGACAGGTACATAAAAATGATCTGATCGATCAATTCAATAGAAATGGGCTTGAGCCAGAGCTTAAAACCCTAGCTACCAGCTGACATATAAAATGGAATTTCTTTTTCTATTCTTAATTTTCGGAAGCTGGATTCCTACGGAATGACTGAGTGTATGCATAATGTCAAACAATTCTATAGTTCATTCTGTAGGAATCCAGACTTATTAATTGAAAGAAAGTCGTATTCTACTTCCCCTCAACCTCTTTCCACAAAGGCTTTTGAGCCAATACTTTCGAGTGTACAGGACAGGTTTCATGATGGGCTCCTTTCAGATATCCGGTGCTCATAAGAAATTCGTTTACAATTTCTCCACCTGTAAATTTGAATGTTTTTTTGAAAAGCTTCATCCATTCCTGCAAAGTCAGTGGATGATGATGCTCCAGCCATTTTTCAAAGGATCCAAATTCCTTTTGTAATTCAATAATTGTTTTAGCATTTTCAATGGCAGCATTTACTTTTAGCTTATTCCTTATAATTCCCGGATCACTCAATAATCTTTCACGGTCTTCTTCTGTATAATCTGCTATTTTCTGAATATCAAATTGGTCATATGCTTTTCTGAAACTGTCTTCTTTTTTCAGAACCGTTTCCCAGCTTAATCCTGCCTGATTAATTTCCAGAATCAGTCTTCCAAACAATTCATTATCATCATGGATAGGAAATCCGTAGTGGTTATCATGGTAATTTTTGTGCAGTTCTTTTCTGCTCTCAGGCTGCATTCCTTCTATTGCTAAACAGTAACTCATTTCTGTATATTTTCTATTTTGTAAACTTTCTGACTGTAAAGATAAAGCAGGATTGTGACAACTGTTCGTCAGTAGTGTTTTAATTTTTAGATTTAACAGCCGTAAAAAAAGTTTTATAACTTTCTGTCCAGAGAAATTTAGTAGTTTAGAAGACTCAAAACAATTACCATGAAATTACTGTTTTCCCTTCTTTTGATGATAGGTTCAATGTTCTGTAAAGCACAGAATTTGTATTCTAAAGCTTATGGAGAACCTACAAACCCTTCTGTCATTTTTATCCATGGCGGGCCGGGAGGAAATGCAACTTTATTTGAGGGGACTACCGCGCAAAAACTTGCCGACAAAGGATTTTATGTCATTGTTTATGACAGACGCGGTGAAGGACGTTCAAAAGATGCAAGTGCAACCATGACATTTAAAGAAAGTTTTGAGGATTTAAAAGGTATTTATTCCGCTTATAACATCAAAAAAGCCAATATTATTGCTCACAGTTTCGGCGGAATTATCGGAACTCTGTTTACGGAACAATTTCCTGACAAGGTAAAGTCACTCACCCTTGCAGGCGCTTTATTTACCCAGCAGGAGACCTATAACCATATTCTTAAAAAGGCAAAAGAGCATTTCCAAAATGATTCTGTGCAGCTAAAAGAGATTCCAGCAATAGAAAATCTGGATAAAAATTCCGCAGCCTACAGAAAAAGATGCTATGAAATGGCAGGAAAACTTGGCTTTTTTGACATGCCCAACCCTACTCCAGAAAGTGAAAATCTGAGAAAGAAATACCTTACAGGAGAATTTTATAAAAGCAATATAAGAAACCCCAACTCTCCTCTTACATTTTATCAGAATGAACCTTTAAATAACCTTGACAATACTACAGTTCTAAAAGATATCCGAAAGAAAGGAATTCCTGTTTTTGCCATATATGGTAAGAATGACAGTATATTTTCAGAAAAACAACTTAATGATCTTAAAAATATTGCCGGAAAAAGAAACTTTAAACTGATTGATAACTGCTCTCATTACTTATTTGTAGATCAGCAGGATCATTTTTTGGAATTTATTAAGCTTACATTGAAATAAAGCGTAGTTTTGTAATCATGCTCACTTCAGGACTTCATATGAAAACTTATAAAGGTGTCATTACGATGCTTATATTGGTGTTTTCGCTGTCTCCGTGCTCAGTCAAAAGAAATGTCCTTGATATTTTTGACATTCAGTACATCAGCGGGCTTAATAAGGTAAAAACAACCTCATCGCTCTCTTTCAGCTGTGATACCGCTTTTGCTTCTTCAGAAACTGCAGTTTCAAAAACCAAAATTCAAAACCAGTACCATAAGTTTTTATCTGGTTTTAATTCAGCCGCAGCCAATCTTTTTGAAGAAAAAGCTTTTCTCAATAACTATTCCGGGCATTCTACCGGGAACAGCCCTCCGAAATATATTCTGTTTAAAAGACTGAGACTTCATCTGGTTTAAACTTTTTTACGTCAGATTATAAAAAAACAGTTTTTTACAATACAATATTAATTTCAATGAAACATACCTTAAACAGCCAGTCTTCAGACATGGCCGGATTATATACTTTATCCCTCCGTATGGTTATCGGATGGACCTACTTTTCAGCGTTCTGGCGCCGGCTTATCCTTGAAAACAAACTTATTCCTGATGAAAAGGGATATATCGGGGAAAAATTCAATCATTTTTTACCCAATGCACTCGGAATAAAACCTGTTATTGAATATCTGGTGACTCATCCTGATGCTTTACAACGCTCCATGATGATTTTTACCATTATTGAGGCAATTGTCGGATTATTCATCATCCTCGGTTTATTTACCAGGCTGATGAGTATTGGCATTTTCAGCCTTGCTCTCGGGATTTTATTAGGTTCCGGCTGGCTGGGAACAACCTGCCTTGACGAGTGGCAGATTGGTGTATTGGGTGTAGCCGGTGGATTTGTCATGTTTCTCACAGGAAGTGGTCCTTATTCTCTGGATCATTATTTCATGAAAAACAACAAAAAATTCACTCAAAAAAGATGGTTTCAATGGCTTGGCTCAGGAAATTTTCCTGTGTCAGATCCAAAGGGTTTTGTACTGGCAGGCTCACTCATCATATTGGGGTTAACTCTTTTTACCAATCAGTATTTTCATGGAGGTGTGTGGGGAACACTTCACAATAAATCGGTAAAACCCAAGCTTGAAATTTCAAAAATCTCTCATCAGCATTCAAAATTAACGTTCGAAGTTTACAGGACGGAAGGTGCTGATGTGTATGGCTCTTTTCTGATAGGGATTCATATCCTCGACAAAAACGGAAAGATTTTAAAGGAACTGGATCATAAAGAACTTGCCGGAATTCCTAAAGAGGATATTCAGAATCATTATGTTGCCAAAGTGAAACCGGGAAAGCACAGTCTGATAATTCCATTAGGAGCAAAAGCAGATGTGACCCTGAATATTGATGATATTTTTCAAAAAAATGATATCCACAGTCTGAAACTGATTGATGTGAGTGGTATTGAATGGATAGAAAAGATTGATTAGCAATGCGGGGTGCGAGACACGGGTTTCATGTTGAGGCTGAATCTTATCCCTGATTTAGTATAGAGAAAGCGGACTAAAGTCCGCTCCTATTGAATGCTGCCTGTACAATTTTCAGGTACTATTTTTGTTGAAGGCTATTTTTCTGTAACCATGACATGATAAGTGCACTTGCTGTCCGGATCAAGTCTGAGTACTTTTATCTCAAGTAAAACATCCAGTCCCATAGTGTCGCAAATGCCCTGTATAAAAGGTTTGATGACTGGCCATTTCAACAGACCTGCAATTTGCAGGCTATGGGTGATTTTGTGGTAACGGTCTACTCCTTTAATGAGCAATTCGCATTTGTAGTCATTTAATTCTTTAAATTCAAAATTATATTCAGGACTGGATGTAAAAACTGCTCCCATCAATATTTTTGCAACAGCCGGAATTCCAGGCTGCAGATTGGGTTTTACTTCAAGATTCCTCAGTGTCATTCTTGATCCCAGATCGTACATAAAAGTACTGGAAATCTGTTCAATAGCTTCAGCTCCGTAAAGTTTTCCAATCTGTTTGAGCATGCCTCCGTAAAAAGCCCCTGTAATATCAGAGAGGCGCTGGGTAAGCTCTGTAAAAGTTCCGGGAAAGAAATCTGCAATAAGCTGAGCCTGATTCATTTCAGGAAGATAGACATCATTTTTTCTGAAATCTGATAATGCCGCGTAAGTTTCCGGCAGTTGAATTTGATTCATATATAATAAGTTATTAGTGACTTGAAATCATGATTTAGCTAAATAATAAAACGGAATACAATACTTCATACCGTTTTCGGATATTGGGAAATTGCCTTTATGAACTATAAAAAGCAAAGTGAAAGGCAGCCAGATCTATCAGTTCAATAACCGGAAATCAGATAAAGTGTGACACAGCATTCCGGCAAATCCTTTTGAATGGATTATTAAAAGGTGAGGGAATTTATTCATATTTTTTTCATTTGGTGATGTAAAGCTAGAAAAAATAAATAAACTCTCCAATAAGTGATATTATTTTTTATTTAACAAAATGAAAACAGAAAGTATTGTCTCTTATCATGTTAAGGCAGATACAACAAAAAAAGACCTTCGAAATTCCGAAGGTCTTTTTTAAAATCTAGTGCATGGCTTCACTCAAATCTATTTTTTCTTTACTCTTTCTTTCTTTTACGAGTAAGATAAACGGAATACATATCAGGAATACGATTCCGAGATAAAGAAATACATCCATATAAGATAAAACAGTGGCCTGTTTTGTTACAGATAAGTCGAGCATTTTATAGGCAGCATTCATTGCAGCATCAGGAGTCATTCCTTTTGCTATAAAATTGGCTTTCAATGCTGCCAGTCTTTGCTGAACATCAAAACTGTTTTCGTCCAGGTGGGAAATTAAGTTATTTCTGTACTTCTGTCCTGCATTGGCAATAAAGGTCGTGATTGCCGCAATCCCGAAAGATCCTCCCAGCTGTCTCATCATCCCTGTAAAGGCTGCTCCCTGACCAATCTCCTGCCCTTTCAGGGTACTTAACGACAAAGAGGTAATCGGAATAAATAATAATCCCAGACCTGCTCCTCTTACAATCAGCATCCAGAAGAAGGCATCTTTACTGGTATCCGGGGTCAGAATTTTGTATCCCCAGAAACTGTAAACGAAGAAGATAAATAGTCCTAATGAAACCAGGATCTGCTGTTTTGCTCCTTTTGCCAGTAGTCTCCCAATGATGGGCATCATAAAGGCTGTCGTTAATGCAGCCGGAATCATCAACGCTCCCGACTGAAGGGCTGTCCATCCCAAAATACTCTGGGTGTACAAAGGAACGATGAATGTAGAACCGTACAATCCGAATCCAAGAACGAATGACATCATAGTCCCGATTCTCAGGTTACTGTTTTTAAGTACTCTGAGCTCAACAATCGGGTACTTGAAGGTAAGTTCCCGCCAAAGGAAGAGTATAAATCCTAAAATTGCTGCTACAGTAAAGGCTACGATCATTCCACTCTCAAACCAGTCTTCTTCATGTCCTCTTTCCAGAATAAACTGTAATGAGCCTACTGTAACTGCCAGCAGCGCAATTCCAAGCCAGTCAACATCTGAAGCTTTACGTTTTTCTGCATATTTCGGACTTCTTACAAACTGAAGCGTCATCAGCGTTGCTGCAATCCCAATCGGAATATTAATATAGAAAATATAGGGCCAGCTGAAGTTATCAACGATATATCCTCCAAGAGGCGGGCCCAGTGTAGGACCGATAATTACCCCAAGGCCGTAAATAGCCTGAGCCATACTTCTTTTTTCAATCGGATAAGATTCCGTAATAATCGTTTGTGAGGTTACCAATAAGGCTCCACCCCCAATTCCCTGCATCAATCTGAAGAACACGAGTTCCCAGATATTGGTTGCATTTCCACATAAGAATGAAAATACGGTGAATATAATGATGGATGCCGCAAAGTAATTTCTACGCCCAAACTGCTGTGAAAGCCAGCTCGTCATCGGAACAATGATAACATTCCCGATGGCATACGCTGTAATCACCCACCCTACTTCTGAAAGCGTAGCTCCAAGATTCCCCTTCATTTCATTCAAGGCAACATTGACAATCGTGGAGTCTACAATTTCAAGAAGGGCACAAAGGATAGCCGTAATCGTAATAATTACTCTCCGCGCTCCATATTCTACTAATGAATCTTGCATAAGTTTTTTTCGATGTGAAAAATCAATGGCAAATTTTGCTTCGCAGGTGAATGGTGAATTGTAAAGCCTGCCGTTTAATTGACAGCAAAGCTGATTCACTATTGACAACGAAGTTCATTGACTTTTAACAATTTTAAATGTTATTTCAAAGCAACTTCTGCCTTCACGTTCATTCCTGTTCTTAATCTTTTGGCAATATTCTTGTCAAGATTTACAAAATCAATTTTTACAGGAAGTCTCTGAACTACTTTTACGAAGTTACCACTTGCATTATCCGGAGGAAGAATAGAGAAAGTAGCTCCAGTAGCAGGAGAGAATGAGCTTACCACTCCTTCAAATTCTTTATCAGGGAAGGCATCAATCTCAATTTTCACTTTCTGCCCTTCTACCATTTTATCTACCTGCGTTTCCTTAAAGTTGGCCACCACCCATTTCTGGTCGTTTTTAACCAAAGCAAACAACTGAGCTCCCGCCTGCAGATACTGACCTGCCTGCGTAGGTACTTTTCCTACGTATCCATCTTCAGGAGCAAGGATTACAGTATAGGATAAATTCAATTTTGCATTTTCTACATCTACTTCTCTTTGTTTAGCAACAGATCCTGCCACACTGATTTGTTGTGAGCTTGCAGCCGTCTGAGAAGAAGCGATGTGAGTTTGCTGAGCAATTTGGTTTCTCTGATCCACTAAAACCTGCAACTGTCTGTCTGCAGATTGTTTTGCTGCCAAAGCCTGCTCATACTGCTGTTCCGTGATAGAATGGTCTTTTACAAGATTAGCATATCTCTTCAGATCCTGAGAAGTTTTCCAGACATTTACTTTTGCTGCTTCTATCTGAGCATTAGCAGTAACTACCGCTGCTTCAGAAGAACCTATATTTTTTGAAGTAGCTGTGGTAGTAGCTTCTGCATTTGAAATATTGCTTCTGGCTGTAGATAAAGCTGCCTGAGCCTGTTCCAGAGCCATTTTCTGATCCCTGTTATCCAAAATCACCAAGGTATCTCCTTTCTTCACAAACTGGTTGTCTTTTACTTTTACCTGAGCTACATAGCCGGAGATTTTAGAAATTACCGGTGCCATATTGGAAGCAATCTGAGCATCATCAGTCTCTTCGTGATACTGTCCGTAAGTAAAGGCTCTGTAACCGTAGATTCCTCCTCCGATTACTACTGCCGCTAAAATGATAGGAAAAACTAAACTTTTTTTCTTTTTAGGTTCAGCTGCCTGTGTATTATTATTTTCCATTTTGGTTTCGATCTGATTATTTAATTGTTAAAGTTCCTGTTGTCTGTAATAGTTTTCTGTATGCCAGTGCAGCATCTGCCTTAGCATTGATCACGCCAACATTGGCAGCAATCTGAGCTGCGTCTGCATCCAGCAATTCAGTCATGGTTGCCAAACCGTTGTCGTATTTATTTTTGGTAATTCTGTAATTTTCATTAGCCTGTTCCGCCGATTTTTCAAAAACAGCAATTCTCTTTTTCGAATAGTCTGTGTTCTGATATTCTCTGTTGACATCAAGCTTAATGTTATCATTCAGTAATTCATCAGTAGCGGCAAGCTGTTTTTCTCTCGCCTGCGATTGTCTCAATGAAGAATTTTCTTTCCAAAGATTGGACAGGTTATAAGAAACCCCGATTCCTACATTGATGGCATTGTATACGGTAAGAAACTTAGGGATATCAGCTGCTACATAACCTCCTGTAAATGCGATGGAAGGAAGATTTTCTGCTTTTGCTGCTTTCGAACCTAATTCCGCTGCTTTTCTCTGTTGTGCCAGAGCCTGTAAATCTTTCCGGTTTTCTCTGGCTTCATTAACATAATAATCAACAGGTTTAACATCTGTTCCTTCTTCAATATAATTTTCATCTACTGCCAGTTCGGTCGTTTCAGGAAGACCAAGCAGTAAATCCATATTGATGTTGGCAATATTGTAGTTATTTTTGGCTTCCAACAGCTGAAGTTCAATATTTGAAGTCTGAAGATTTGCCTTTAATCTGTCATTTCTTGCAATCAAACCATTGTTTTCCATTTTAAGGAAGGTTTCATCTCTTTTTTGAGAAGCGGCAAGATTTTCTTCAAAAACCTTGATGGACTGGTTGGCTTTAAACAGGTTATTATAAGCCTGGGCAACGTTATAAGCAATGGCAATTTTATCATTTTCAGTGCTTAATTTAGAAGCTTCTACCAGATATTTTGCTGACTGAATTCCGTATTTGATTCTTCCACCGCTGTAAATGGGAACGCTAAGATTAGCAGAACCGTAAACTACCTGATGTATTTCAGGTCCGCCAGCTCCTCCTGCAAGACCTGGAAGTTTGATATCAACATTCGGTTTTATCGGAAGGTACATATAGCTACCTGACACCTTTAATTCCGGTAGCTGTCTGTTTTTAGCCTCCAAAAGATCAGCTGTAGCCTCTTCGATCTTGGCTGCATCGATCTTGAGATTCTTGCTGTTCTGGATTCCCAGCTGCACGGCCTCGTCAAGAGTAAGTGTTCTTTTCTCCTGAGCATTTGCATTTGCTATTCCTACGAATAGTGATAATGCAATCACTGAGTTATTTATTCTCTTCATAACCTAAAAGGTCTTTTAGTAAATATTTAATATGTTTATTAAGTTCTGTGTAGTATTTTTCATCAAAAGCTTCTTCATCTTCTGTTTCATTCAGGAACTCTTTATACATTTCTTTTGCATTGAATGCATAAAACAAGGTTCCGCTTACGGTAGAATGAAGGAGATAAATAGGTGGATTTTTGGTGAAAATTCCATTTTTAAGACCACTTTCCAATATTTGCGAATACATAGAAAGGAATCCCATTTTGGTTTGCTTCAAAAATTCTATAATCTGAGGATTCTTGGTATGCAGCTGCTCTCTCTGCATAATCCTGTAGAAACATTTTTGAGTCCGGATCTTGTGAGAAAACTGATCGATTACTCTTTCAATCTTCTGCCATTCGTTGATGTCTGTTCTTCCCAAAAGGTCTTTTGAGAAAAACTGACCTTCATTCATTCTGTATTCCACTAATTTCTCATAAAGTTTTTCCTTAGAGCCAAAATAATATGAGATCATAGAGATGTTTACATTCGCCGCCTTTGCAATTTCCCGGGTGGAAGTTCCTTCGAATCCCTGTTCTGCAAAGAGCTTCTCGGCAGCGAATAATATATTTTCTTCTTTTGAAATCATGTTAGTGTTCATTTTTCAGGGCGCAAATGTACACAAGTTTTCATTCAAATCAAACGATTGATTGATTTTTTAATATAGATTTAATTTATTGCAAAGAAAAGACGGTTTCTATAATATATGCTGAAAGCGCTGTAAAGGCAGTTTTTAATTTAAAAGAGTTTATTTTGAATTAATATTCGGGAAAACCTGAACGATAATTTTAATATTTTCAGAATGCGTTCAATTGAAGTAAACGTAAAAATATAAGGAAAATAGAGCTGAAATAATAATCTGTTCAGGACAAAAACAAAAACTCCGGCATTTACCGGAGTTTATTTATGTGCTTTTATGAATATATCTTGATAATTTTATCCCCAGGTCGGTCCAGACGATTTTAGGGTTTCCGTTTCTGGTCAGGTGCAGATCAGCAGTATTGATTTCTTCTAAAATACTCTCAATATTGGCTCCGCTGATAAATTTTGAAAAACCGGCCCAATTGAAACCGTTCGCATTGATCTTTTTATAAACCAGATTTTCGGACTGATAATTCTGAAGCAGCGCCAGTCTGAAAATTTCAGAACAATAATTGAGGAAGTTTTTTTGCTTTTCTCTGTTCCACCCTGCAATTTCCCTTGCCCATAAAATAATACTTCTGAGATATTCCGGTTTCTTTTTTACCATAAATGCATCTCTTACCCATTGTACGAAAAGCTTTTCAAACTCGTTGCTTTTATCTCCGGAATTCAACAATTTTATAGCCTCATTGAGATCTCCCTGAGCTTCATGAACAATCTCTCTCACTTTTTCTTCTGAAACAGAGAAATTATTTTTAAGATAACTTTCTATATCTTCATCATTAATTCTTGGAATTTCTACAATCTGTGTTCTGGAAAGAATAGTTGGAAGAATATCGTTTGTACTTTCAGCTGTAAGAAGAATGACCGTTTTTGCTGGTGGTTCTTCCAAAAATTTCAAAAACTTATTAGAAGCGGCGACATTCATTTTATCTGCTCTCCACACGATAAGAATTTTGGTTCCTCCTTCATAACTTTTTAAAGAGAACTTCTGATTCTGGTCATCCACTTCATCCGCAGAAATAAATAACTGTTTATTTTCTGATTCTAAAAAAGCGGTCCAGTCATCATAACTTGCATAGGGTGAAGCCAGGATCATTTCTCTGAATTCATCAAATTTATTTTTGCTTAATGAGTTTTTATTATCCGTAAAAACCGGAAAGCTGAAATGCAGATCCAGGTGATTGAGGTGCTCAACCTTCGCAGCAGCATGTTCATTTTCCTGGCTGAAAATTTCCCTTGCATAGGCTAATACCATAGGCAATGTTCCGTATCCTTCTTTTCCTACAAAAAGTTGGGCATGGCTCACTCTGTTTTCAGCAATGCTTTCTCTAAGAAGTTTTTTCAGATTCGTCTGTCCGGCGATGTTCTCCCAATTCATGTTTCAAAGATAAAAAATCTTATTTCAATTCATAAAATTAAGTCTGCTTAAAATGTATGAATGCAGATTAAAATTATGAAAGGGCTTTATATCTGATTGTATTATAGGTAATATCAATAATATGATGAGAGTTAAATTTAAAATTGGATTTTACAATTTAATGTCAGGCGATACATTTACAAAGTGTATTTTTATTGCTGAAAATTTGCATTTTTCTTTTAAAGGAAAGCCCTTAACAAACTTTAACCACATATAATTTTTACAATTCATTAATATTTAAGATATTTGCGCATTGTTTTAAAAATCAAGAATGAAAAAAATCTTTGTAGTATCATTCATATCAGTTGGATATTTTCTGAACGCACAGAGTCTAAGCAACTCTCCTTATGCAACTTATGGAATTGGAGATGTGAAATATGATAATACGATCGAAACTGCTTCTATGGGAGGCATATCTACTGCTTTTATAAGTGATTTTACCAGTAGTTTCAATTTTGCCAACCCGGCAAACAACGCCAATTTTGAACTTACGAGTATCAGACTGGAAGCTACCAACGAAAACAATTATTTCAAATCGAACTATAACGATATGAAATCTACAAAGCATTCTACGTATCTTTCCAATATTTCGATTGCATTTCCATTATCTTCAAAAGTAAAAATGGGGATCTCTTATCAGCCTTACAGTTCTAAAAGCTACGACATCGTAACGGAACAGTTTACAGAAGATAAAACTCCTCTATACAAAAACAGCTTTAAAGGAAGCGGAACTTTAAATACGGCTCAGCTTGCTGTTTCTTATAAAATCAATCAGGAATTATCCGTAGGAGCAAAAGCCAACCTTTATTTCGGAGACCTTAACGACCTTAATGAATTCCGCGCTTACAACAGTAACCTTGGGACTTATGTAGGTGAATATGTTAATGGCTATGAGACTAAAAACAGAGTCAGAAACTTTAATTTTACACTAGGTACAAGTTACCAGACTTTAAATACACGTACTGATAAGAAGTTCACATTGGGAGCTACTGCTACTTTTGGGAATACCAGTAATATGACGACACAGTACGTCAACAGTACCTACAGATATTCTGATGCTCAGGAAACCACCAAGCTTAGCGGATCGGAAACCATTATTGAGCAAAAAGAAACAAAATCCAAAAACCTTCTTCCGTTACAGGCTTCATTAGGGGTTGGATATGGTAGTGAAAACCATTGGTTTGTATCAGGGCAGCTGGACTATAAAAAAGGAGAAGACATCTCTTATTTCGGTAAGACTTTTGATTTCCAGGACACTTACAGAATTTCTGCCGGTGGATGGTACCTTCCTAACTATAATAACTTCAGAAACTACTTCTCAAGGGTGATCTACCGATATGGAGCGTTCTATGAGAGAGGAAACCTTAAACTGGAAGGAAACAGCATTAATAAGTTCGGTATTTCAGCTGGGGTAATGTTACCGTTCAAGAACAGCAGTATCACAAGAATGAGTGGTCTTGAAATCGGATTGGAAGTGGGTAAGAGAGGAACTCTTAAAAACAACCTGATCAACCAGAATTTCGTCAACCTGAGAATCGGCTTTAATTTCGCTGATAAATGGTTCAGAAAGACTCTTTATAACTAAGATGAATTTTTCAGAAAAAATATCATATAAAAATATAGCATGCCTTTTTAGTTGTGCTATATTTTTTATATTGACATCCTGTGAGGAGGATCTTACCAAAAGAAATGGCAACCAAAGCAAAAATTTCCCTTCACAGATTATTAACAACGCCAATATTATACAGCGTGATTCCGGTTTTGTGACTTTAAAAGCCAAAGCCCCCATCATTGAAAAATACGAACTGATCGACAGCCCGTATGTGGTAGCCCGAAAAGGAATTGATATTGAGTTTTTTGATAAAAAGAAACCTAAAGTTCCGGGAAGAATTACCGCTAAATATGCCCGTATTTTCGAATATAAAAAATTCTACGAAGCCAAAGGTGATGTAAGGATAAAAACCAATGAAGGACAGAGATTTGCCATGCAGAGTATTTATTGGGATCAGAAAAGAAACAGAATCTACACCAAAGACACGGTTTATGTTACCATGGAAGACGGTTCTACCCTGGTAGGTGCCAATGGAATGACTGCCAAAGATGATTTTTCCGAATACACATTCTATAACAATTCCGGAGATTTCAGTTCAAAAAGAATTTCTGAAAATAAAAAATAAATCCAAAAAGAATGAAAGCTGTGGCTATTGGACTGATGTCCGGGACAAGTCTGGATGGTCTGGATATCTGTCTTGCTGAATTTGAAAAGCAGGACACATGGACTTTTAAAATCCTGAAAGCCGAAACACTCTCCTATTCTGCGGATTGGGAAACCCAACTTAGAAACTCCATTCATCTTTCGTCCGAAGATTTGCTGGAACTGCATTCAGCGTATGGTTTTTATCTCGGGCAGCAGGTTAAAGCATTTATCCATCAGCATCAACTTGAAAATATTGACCTGATTGCCTCTCATGGGCATACCGTTTTTCATCAGCCTAAAAGAAAATTCACCCTGCAGATTGGTGACGGCAGAGCCATAAAGCTGGAAACCGGATTACCTGTTATCTATGATTTCCGAAGCCAGGATGTGTTGATGAAAGGAAACGGAGCTCCTCTGGTTCCTATAGGTGATGCATTACTTTTTTCCAAATACAGCGCCTGCCTGAATTTAGGTGGATTTTCCAATATTTCTTTACAGTGGGATGGGAAAAGGATCGCTTTTGATATTGCTCCCGTGAATATTGTTTTGAACCATCTGGCCCAGCAGCTGCATAAAAATTTTGATGAAAACGGAGCACTGGCCGCACAAGGAAAGATAGATGAAATTTTACTGAACCAGCTTAACAGCCTGGATTTCTACCAGATTTCGCATCCAAAATCTTTGGGAATAGAATGGTGCCATCAACATATATTTCCCCTTCTTGAAAATATTGAAGCCTTAGATGCTCTGGCCACTTTTACAGAACATGCTGCCCAGCAGATTGCCAACGTCATCAATGAATATAGTATAAAAGACATCCTTATCACCGGAGGAGGTGCTTACAACACTTTTTTAATTGAAAAAATAAGAGCAAAAACACAAGCCGAAATGATCATCCCTGAAAAAGAGATTATCGATTATAAAGAAGCCCTGATTTTTGCCTTTATGGGCGTTTTAAAGATGAATAACGAGATCAATGTATTGTCTTCTGCCACGGGAAGTACAGCGGATCATTGCTCGGGAGTTATTGCATAAAAAAACTTTCATGTAAAATAAAAAAACCTTCAAAATGAAGGTTTTTATTATTTATAAGCTTCGATTTTATCCGTAAGCGTATTGATAAAGTTCTGTAAAGGCTTTTCTACCATCATTTTGATGAATGGATTGAATTTCCCTTCAAATAACATCTGAACTTCGGTCTGGTTTTCACTGATCGGGTTCAATGTCGCTGTTAATGAGAAGTCCAGACTTGAACTTGCAGACCTTAAAACAGCTTTCTGATCATCCACTTCATCTATTTTTAAAGCGATTTCAGGCATCCCCTGTAATCCAAATTTAAATCCGTTATCTCTTGTTTCAAATTTCTGAAGACCGTCTGGCATAAAATCTTTATAATTTTCAGGAGATTTCAGCAACTCTGTAAGTTCTTTAGATGATTTATTGACAATAATCTTTCGTCCTTCTAAATTCATTTTTTATTTTTGTATTTAAATTCTTAACTATTACAAATGTATAAAGTTTTTGTCAACGAAAAAAAATTATTACTATCTAAGCATCCTGAAGAACTTGAAAAAAAGCTTGGATACGAAAATTATACAACTTTAGAGATCGCCCTGGATCTTCTGGAGAATACTTCTGTGCAGGAACTTAATGTGTATGGAGAGAATTTGGATGAAATCTGGCAGGAGTTTCAAAAGCTTTTCAGAATTATAGAGGCGGCAGGTGGTCTCGTTAATAATCCTGAAGGTAAGATTCTTTTCATCAGAAGATTAGGCAAATGGGATCTTCCCAAGGGTAAAATGGAAAAAGGAGAATCCAGAGAAGAGTCTGCCGTACGGGAAATAGAGGAAGAAACAGGGTTGAGTGATGTTGAGCTTGTACAATTCATCAACACGACTTATCATATCTATGTAGAAAGAAACGGGGAGAAAATCTTAAAATGCACCCATTGGTTTGAAATGAACTTTGACGGCGAAGATACTTCCAAACCGCAGATAGAAGAAGGTATTACCGAAGTAGCCTGGAAAACGACCTCAGAAATTGAAAATGAAGTGTTCCCGAGTACTTTTAAAAATATCAAACTAATCGTAAAAGAATTCTGGGATTCGAAGAAATAAGTAAGAAGGCTGGAAGCTGGAAGAATGAAGCCGGAAGTTACTATCCGGCCAATTACTTCTTTAAGTTATTCATCAGTGAAATTTTATAAAGCTGAAGAAATAAGAGAACGGTCTTTAATTTCCTTCCTTCATGAACACTCCTCCCCCAGCGCCCAGCTTCCTTACTTTAAATAAAGTCGATTACTTTCTCCAGAGCAATTCCTCTGGAACCTTTCAACAATATATTATCAGACTGAATGGTATTCTGCTTCAGGTATTCTGTTAATTCGGCTGTATTTTCAAAAGCAAGTTCCGAATGATTAACCGCTTTAAAATGTTTTCCGACAGTAATGATCTCATCGAAATGAAGATCCTGAGCCAGTTTTAAGATGTTCTGATGCTCTTTCTCACTTTCATCCCCCAATTCCAGCATATCTCCGATGATAATGGTTTTGCTGCCTTCAAAACTGATAAAGTTATTTAAAGAAGCGGTCATAGAGCTTGGATTGGCATTGTAAGTATCAAGCACCAAAGTCCTGCCCTCTTTTTTCACCACCTGAGATCTCATATTGGTGGGGGTATACAGCTCCAGAGCATGCTTAATTTTTTCAAAGCTGATTCCGAAATGAAGGCCAAGACTGGCAGCAGCACAGAGATTGGTAAAGTTATACTCTCCTGTCAGTTTTGAAACGGCTTTTACGCCCTGATAAGTCAATCCTACAAAATGTTCAGCGGAAAAAGATTCAAAATTGTAATCCGATGTTTCTTTCCCGAAAGTAATTTTAGGTGAATAGTTTTCAGTCTTTTCAGCCTGGATCGGATCGTTTTCATTCACAACAATCGTTCTGTTGTTATTTTTAAGATAGTCATAAAGCTCAGACTTTCCTTTTATCACTCCTTCAAAACCTCCGAAGCCTTCCAGATGAGCTTTCCCAAAGTTGGTAATATATCCGAAATCAGGTTGTGAAATGGTACAAAGGAATTCAATTTCCTTTTGATGATTCGCTCCCATTTCAATCACGGCCATTTCATGCTCCGGTTTAATGGAAAGGATAGTCAACGGAACTCCGATATGGTTGTTGAGATTTCCAGATGTATACTGAACATTAAATTTTTCTGAAAGAACAGCATGGATAAGCTCTTTTGTAGTCGTCTTTCCATTACTTCCCGTAAGCCCGATAAAAGGAATATGAAGCTGGCTTCTGTGATAGATTGCCAATTGCTGTAAAAATTCCAGCGTAGAAGGAACATAGAAAATGTTTTTATCTATGTTTTCGAATTCCGGAAGTTCAACAATCACTGCCAGAGCTCCGTCATCAATGGCTTTTTCTGCCAGCGTAGCTGCATTGAAATTCTCACCGGAAAAGGCAAAGAAAATATCATTCTCTGCTATTTTTCTGCTGTCAATGGTTACTTTTGCCGCCTGCAGAAATAAAGGATAAAACTGTTCTATATTCATGTGGAAATATATATTTTTTTTAAGAATTGACATGCAACCGCCAAATCTACACGAGTATTTCAGGCTTTTCAGCCCAAGCGGTTTCATGGTTCAAAAATAAAAAAACCTTCCGAAAGTCCGGAAGGTTTTTTGTAAGTATTTTTTGATAAATATTATCTTCTAGTTCTACTCTTATCGCTGGCTTTAGCATCCTGTGCAACACGGAAACCTACCCAACCATAAGCTCTGTTTTGATTTTTATATCTTCTTTGTCCCGGATCCAGCCAGTATGCTGTATCCTGCCATGAACCTCCTTTTACTACTCTAACCTCGTTAGAGATTGCAGAAGTTCTGTCTTTGGTATCTTTTTGTAGTTTCACTCTACCGCTTCCATCTACAACGAAGCTTGTTTTAGGAGCGTTGTACATATCGAATCCGGCAGCAGAATCAGAAGCTCTGTAATATTCTAAAGAAGACTGTCTGTCACCATCTCTGTAGTTTCTGTAGTCAGCAATAGTTTGTCTTTCGAATTGTCCAGGAAGTCCTCTGTAAACTAATCTTCCATCCGCTAACGTATCATACTTGATAGTACCTTCGTCGATCATTTTATAAGTTCCGTCACCGTTTCTTACGATCGCCTGAGGCATGTTTCCTCTGTAGTAGTTGAAATCGTTGTAATCTTCATCGATGATAGGTCTGTAAACGTCAGCCGTCCATTCAGAAACGTTTCCGTACATACCGTAGATTCCTAAATCGTTAGATGGATATTGTCTTACGTCAGAAGTCTGAGCTGATCCGTCATTTTTCCAACCTGCGATACCAGAATAATCACCTCTACCCATTTTGAAGTTTTCAAGGAACATTCCTCTGTCTCTTCCTTTGGAACCTCTTAATCTTTCAATTTGAGGTTTTTTACCCAGATATTGGTTATATTCTCTGTTTTTAGCCATACCCAGAGCTGCATATTCCCATTCTACTTCAGTAGGAAGTCTGAACTTCTGTACCATTGCAGAATTCGGAGCTCTGTTAGCTGCAAGCAATCTCTGGTTTGTCGTTTTCATACCAGTTTTCTGCTGCATTCTTTTCTCATTGATATATCCCTGCATTTCAGGATCATTCGATTTGAATTTATCCATGTTGAAAGCAGTTCCTCCCTGGTTGTTGGATTCGTTGATATACAAATCTTTGGCAATAATACCAGCCTGCATCAAAGCTTTTTCATTGGCTCTGTCAGACAGCCATTCACAGTATCTGTTTGCCTGAGTCCAGGAAACTCCTACTACCGGATAGTAATCAAATTCCGGAGAACGCAGATACGTTTCGTTATAATCGTTTCTTGCTAATTTGTTGTCCCATAATAAGGTATCCGGCAAAGCACCGTTATAGATCTCCTTAAAACTCGGGTCACTTGGTGGGAATACATACTTCAACCATGTAAGGTATTCGCGGTATTCGTAGTTAGTAATTTCAGTTTCTCCGATAAAGAATGAACTTACCTGCATTCTGCGAGGTGTGTTATTCCAATCGTGCATAACATCATCTTTCACTAATCCCATTGTAAAAGTTCCACCTTCTACATATACCATCCCAGGCCAACCCTTCTGCTTCTGTTGCTTTCCTGCAAAAAACCAACCCTGTTTTTCGTTTGGTTTCCAACCTGTTTTGCTGACAAATTTTTTGGTACCGCCACCTTTGCTGGTTCCTGATCCGCCACAGCTGGTTAATGCAAGTGTAGAACTTAATGCTATTAATGAAAACAACTTTAGTTTTTTCATAGTCGATATAAATATTTTCAAAGTACAAAGAAAAAATAAATTATTCAATAAATCAAGTAAACATTTGATTTTTTTGAAAAACGTTAACAAATTAATTTTATTGTATCACAATTTAATTCTAAAATTTTCATTTATTTTGTAATTTAGCAATTTCAATAGTAAACATGAAACGAAAAATTACGATTTTATCTTTAATCGCTTTTGCATCAACACTTTACGCTCAAAGAAACACCATAGAATGGAATGGTTCTAAAATCCAGGATTTTGGTGACACAAAATTAAATCTTCCTAATTTTAAAAATGAAGGTTTTTCTTACAGCCAAAATAATGTTTTTATCGTAAGCAAGCAAAAAATCGGAGAAAAGCAATTAAAAATCTCAGACCTTGTCTGGGAAAGCGTTTCAAATCAGGATTTGTTTGAACTGGATAAGGGCAGACTTCCTGATTATGATGTAGCAGATGTTTCCTATTATACTTTAGATGGTGAAAGCTATGCCAGCATTAGTATTGCTTTATTTAAAAATGTAAAAGGCCGTGTTCAGAGATTATCTTCGTTTAATGTTTCGGAAGCTTCTTCTTTTATCAATACAACAGGAACTGTTAATAAAATAGGAACCACCGGCAATCCTTTATCAAGTGGAAATTTTTATAAAATAAAGGTAGACAAGTCCGGAGTATTCAAAATCACTTCGCAGTTTTTAAAAGACAACGGAATCAATCCGGGTTCTGTAAATCCTAAAAATTTCAGAATTTATGGAAACGGGGGAATCATGCTTCCCGAATACAACCAGGATCCAAGATACGGTGCTTTACAGGAAAATGCCATTCAGGTGGTAGGTGAAGATGACGGGGTATGGAATGACAATGACTACGCTCTTTTCTATGCACAGGGTCCCGACGGATACAACCTTTATGATACTTCCAACGGGAACGGTTTTAAAAGACACGATACCCGGTTCAGTGAAAGAAGCAATAATGTCAAAAACATCTATGAGGATTTCTCCTATTATTATATCAACTTTGATAAAGGTGCGGGGAAAAGGGTTGCGACTGTAGACGGAAACCTTCCAGCCCAGCTGATTACAAGGTATGACAGTTACCAGGTGATCAACAAGGATCAGAAAAACCTGTTAAAAGTAGGAAGAACATGGGTAGAAGATATTCCTTTCACCAATGAAAAAACAGTAACATTTACTACCAATTCCCCGATACAGGCGAATGATGTAATACGATACAGAACCCAGGTGGTAGCGTACAATTCCCAGCAGAATACGATAGATTTTAAAATCAACAATTTAAATCCGCACCCGCTGCAGGTAATTCCTACAGACACCTCTTCGTATCAGTATACTTTCTATCCGGTAACTTATACTGGAACATTAACCAATCTTACCGGAAATCAGTTTACACTGGTTTATAATCCTGATATCTCCAAGAATCCGAATGGAACTTTCTATTTTGATTATGTAGAGGTTCAGTATAAGGAAAACCTTGCATTCAATGGTTCACAAATGAACTTCAGGGATTACTCAATTGTAAGTGGAAGCAATACAGACTATGGTTTCAGTATCAGTAATGCTGCTGCTATAGAACAGGTATGGGATGTAACGGATATTACAAACGCCAATAGAAGAGTGAATAAGGCAGGAGCCGGTTCCTTCAGCTTTGCGTACACAGCTGCTGATCAGAATTTCAACAATGAGTTTGTAGCTTTCCGTGCTGATGCGGCTTTCAGTCCGCAGTTTGTGGGAAGAATCTCGAATCAGAATCTTTCCGCAATACAAAACGTAGATTATCTGATCCTTACCGTTCCTGAAATGATGGGCCAGGCTCAGAGAATTGCCAACTACCATCAAACCAAGAATAACTATAAGGTAGAAATTGTTGACATCAATAAAATCTACGAGGAATATGGCAGCGGAAGTAAAGATCTTACCGCGATAAGAGATTTCGTAAGTAAACTCAATACTCCACTGGGAAGACTTCAATATGTATTTATCCTTGGGGATGCTTCATACGATTATAAAAACAGGGTTCCGAATAATTCAAACGTTGTTGCCAGCTATCAGAGTGAGCAGTCTTCCGATTATGTATCCTCTTTTGTGACGGATGATTATATCGTAATGACCAAGCCGCAGAATACATTATTAATTGAAAACAACCTTCCGGATCTTCCGGTTGGCAGAATTCCGGCAGCCAATGCCAGTGAAGCCGGAGATATGATCAATAAAACACTGGCTTACTATAATTCCCTTCAGGGACAGTCGAGCCCGTTTGGAGACTGGCGTATGCGACTTGACTTTGTAGTGGATGATAACAACGAAGGGGGAAGCCCTTTCCACAATGTCATGAACAACTCCCTTGCCGGCATATTTGAACAGCCTGGCCAGCAAGAACTTAAAGAGTATAATGTTAAAAAATTATACATGGATGCCTTTACCGCCCAGAGTACTTCCGGAGGACGAAGATATCCGCAGGTAAACCAGGCCATTTCCAATGCTATCGGAAACAGCTTATATCTGTTTTATTTCGGACACGGAGGAATCAATGGCTGGGCACAGGAAAGAGTACTTACCAGCACAGAAGTTCAGAATGCCAACAATTTCTCTAATGTATACAGCAGATTCCCGTTTGTATCTACCATTACCTGTGAGTTTACATTATGGGACGAACCTTCAACCAACTCTGTAGGAGAACAGTTTATTAAGATGAAACAGGGAGGTGTTTCTACCATGATTACTTCCAGCCGTGCTATCGGGGTTGATTATGGACGTGATTTTACCAATACCTTTACTCAGAATATTTTTAAGTTAACCAATGACGACTTTAATACGCTGGGGAATGCCCACTTAATTGCCAAAAAACAAAAAGGACCAAACAGTAACCACTTAAAAGTAAACTTACTGGGTGATCCTGCCATGAAATTAAGCAGACCACAAAGACTCCTGGTTATTGATAATATTGAAACACCTGTTCCGGGACTGATCAGAGGGCTGGATTTTGTAAAAATCAAAGGACACATCAATAATCCGAACGGAACACTGAACAATACCTTCAACGGAAAGGTCAGCATCAATATTTTTGATAAGAGATTAAATAAAAAAACATTAAATAACAGTGGCGTTTTATCTCCGGTGTTAGAGTATACTGAGGAAGGAAGTGCTATTGTAAAATCTGCAGGAACTGCTGTAAATGGGGTTTTCACTGCTGAATTCTATGTACCTAAAGACATTAACTATGCTGTAGGCCAGGGAAGAATACTAGCCTATGCAGATAATAAGTCAACGGATGTTTTCAACAATCAGGCTGTACAGGTAGGCGATATTAATCCAAACGGAATCAATGATAATCAGCCTCCAAAAGTAAAACTGTATATGAACAACACCAACTTTGCAGATGGTGGAATTACCAATCAGAATCCAATGCTTCTTGCCTGTCTTACCGATGATACAGGAATTAATTCAACAGGATCCGGTGTAGGGCATGATATTACAGTATATCTTGACGGGCAGATTATCAATACTGTTGTTTTAAATGATTTTTATGCTCCGGGAGAAGGAAACGGATGTTTAAATCCTAGTCTTGCTGAATACCAGAAAGGAAATGTAACCTACCCTTTCAGAAATCTTGCAATAGGACAGCATCAATTAACATTTAAAGTTTGGGATATAAACAATAATTCTACAACTGCTACGTTAAATTTTGAAGTTAAAGATGAGTCTGACCAGCATCTGACAATAAACCGTCCGCTGAACTGGCCAAATCCATTTACCAACAAAACCTATATTCAGTTTGAACACAATTGTGATGATATTCTGGATGTGAACGTACAAATTTATACAATAACAGGAAGATTGGTAAGAACTTTGTCGCAGCCGGTGGTTGCAGAACCGTTCCTACAGGGCTTCAGAACCCCTCGTCAGGCCATAGAATGGGACGGAAGAGATGATTTTGGAGCTACTGTAGCAAAAGGTACGTATATTTTTAAGATATTTGCAAAAAGTCAAAATCAAGAAAAATGCAAAGGAAGTGCTACAGCTGTAGAAAAAATGGTACTTTTGAAATAATAAAATAGAACAATAGACAATAATATTAATAAAAAACTGATAATATATAAAAGACAACATATGAATTTAACTACTAAACTGCTATTAGGATTTGGTTTGAGTGCTGGTTTTTTAGGCTATTCGCAAGATTTAGGTAAAGTAAACCCAGTTCTTACCGGAGCTCCTTTCTTAAGAATTGCACCTGATGCAAGATCGGGAGGTATGGGAGATCAGGGGGTGGTAACCTCTCCGGATGCATTTTCACAATTCTGGAATGCGGCTAAATACCCTTTCAGCAGGACAAGTTCTTCCGTAGGTCTTAACTATACGCCTTACATGGGAAAACTTACCAATGATGTATTCTTATTATATGCTTCGTTCCATAAGTTTTTAGGACAGGAAGAAAGATCTACAATCTCCGCGAGTATCTATTATTTCAATATGGGACAGGTAGACCTGACTCAATTGGTGGGTACAGAAATTGCTTCTATGGGTACATCAAAACCAAACGAATTCTCCATTGACGTTGCCTACGCTTTGAAACTTTCTGATTCATTCTCCGGAGCTGTTACCGGTAGATTTATCCGTTCAGACTTAGCCGGAGGATTCAACACAGATACAACACTTAAGGCTGCGAACAGTTTTGCAGTAGACGTTTCAGGATACTATACCTCTCCAAGATTCTCCAGTATTGGCGGATATGATGGTAAAATCAATGCAGGTTTAGCTATTCAGAACTTAGGTCCAAAACTGGATTATACAGGGAATGAAGAATCAAGATCTTATCTTCCTACTATGGCAAGATTAGGGGTTGGATACGATATGTACCTGGATGATATGAACAGAGTTGGAATTTCTGTGGAAGGTTCAAAACTATTAGTTCCTGGATCTGAGTATGCAGGAATAGACCCGAATACAAGACAGCCTATCTACCAGATCCCGAATGTAGGACCAATGGCTGGTATCGGAAAATCTTTCAAAAATAAAAACAGTATCATGTACAGTGGTGCTCTGGAATATTCTTATGACAATGCATTTTCTGTAAGAGGAGGTTACTTCCATGAAAGTGAAGAGCAGGGAGCAAGACAGTTTGCAACTGCAGGGGTTGGGCTAAGATACCGTTCTTTCGGACTTGATCTTTCTTACCTGATCAATATGTCTAAGATCAACAGTGCTTTGGATAACACGCTTCGTTTCGGTCTAACCTGGAACATCGGAGAAGAAACATCCAACAACGATCGTTAATAAAAGAAAAAGCGATAAAAAAAGCCTCATACATTATTGTATGGAGGCTTTTTTTATGTCAATTGTCAATGGTGAATCCGCTTCGCTTGTCAATTTTTTTATGCTGCAATCATTCACCATTCACTTTACAAAGTAAAAATTCACTTTTGATTAGTGAATAGTCAATCGTCAATCCGTTTCGCTTGTCAATTTTTTTATGCTGCAATCATTCACCATTCACTTTGCAAAGTAAAAATTTACTTTTGATTCGTGAATAGTCAATCGTCAATCCGCTTCGCTTGTCAATTTTTTTATGCTGCAAACATTCACTATTCACTTTGCGAAGCAAAAATTCACTATTGACCTTTAAATAATGTAATCGTATAGTCAAGAAGTTTTCCATCACCGTAGTCGCCATGTCCGGGAACAACAATTTTCACATCCGGATATTCTTTTTTTACTTTTTCAACGGTATTGGACCAGGCAGAAAGATTGGCATCTCCCAGATACCCTTTCCCCGCCTCCAGCTCTTTTAATAAACAGCCTCCAAATAAAATATTCTCGCCTGGAAAATATCCCACAGCATTGTCTTTTGTATGCCCTTCACCGAAAAATTTTGCAATGACATCTTTATCCCCGACTTTTAAAATAACAGAATCATTAAAACTGTTTTCAGGAATAACAAAATTATTTTCTTTTGCTAATTCGATGGTTTTAGCATATGCATAAGAGGGAATATTCTTTTTATGGAAAGCCATTAATCCTCCTAAGCTATCATCATGAAAATGGGTTGGAATAATGGCCTTAATTTTCGAATCAAGCTTTTCATTAATCCATTGTATCAGCTCTTCTGAACTTTTATCATTGGTAGGTGTATCAAAAACAACGGTTTCGTGATGATCTTTTACAATCAATCCATTACAGGGTACATTCCCGAAATCATTGGTCTGTTTAAAGGAGGTATGAATAAAAGAATTCTCTGAAATCTGAGTAATGATCAGGGTTTTTGATTCATATATTTTCTTTGCTTTAAAACTGTTTTTGCTCTGTGAGCTACAGCTTAACATGATCAAAGGAAACAAAATGGCCACTATATTTTTACTGATGAAATTCATAAAATGATAATTTACGCTTGAGATAAGCTAAGATAGGAATTCGTGGAACAGGATTTGTTAGCTGTTGTGTTAAAAAATGACGAATTGTAAGTGGCGACTCATTCATATGTTTCATCTGTCAATTTATTTTAAATAATACTACATCTTAATTAAAAAAAATATAATATTTAAGTTAATAAAAGTCTCTTATTTATGGCGATTTTCTTAAATTCAATAGCTATTTTTGTAATATGAACTATTCGGCGGAACTAAAAAAATTTGTAACCAGTCAGTATGTATATTCTGCGATCAGAATTACATTAGCTACTGTTCTGCCTTGTTTAGTCCTCGCCCACTTCGGGATTTTGAAAGAATACTTCCTTTTCCCACTAGGAACCAGCTTTGTAGCCCTTACCGACCAGCCAGGTCCATTTATCCGAAGAAGAAATGCCCTTACTTTTGCGATCTGCTGTTTTGTCTTTGTAGCACTTATTGCCAGTCTTGTGATGAATATTAAAGTGCTGGTCATTCTGGAAGTCATTGTCTTCGGGATGTTTTTCTCCCTGATTGGCGTTTATGGCCAGAGATTGGCTGCAGTAGGCTCATTATCTTTGGTAGTACTGGCCATCTTTATTGACGGGCATCTTACAGGAAGCAATATTTTTAAAAGTCTGCTGATATTTGCTTCAGGCTGTATCTGGTTTCTGTTGATATTCCTTATTGTAACTACCATTCGTCCTTATAAACTGGCAAGCCAGATGATTGGCGAAAATTATCTTCAGCTGGCTGAGTTTTTAAAGATCAAAGCCAATTATTATCAGAAAAATCCGGATTTTAATAAGCTGACCACTCAGGTTATTGCCAAGCAGATTGAAATAAAAAACCTTCAGGAAGATACCAGAGAAACCGTTTTCAAAACCAGAACTATTGTCAATGAATCTACGACCACCAGCCGCTTATTAATGCTGATGTTTCTTAATTCGATGGACCTTCATGAAAAACTGATGACCTCGGAAAGTGACTATCAAAAGTTACAGCAGAGCTTTGAAGACAGTATGATCCTGGTGAATATCCATGATTATCTTAACCTTCTGGCGGAAGAGATCACCAATATCGGAATCGCCCTGCAAAGTGGTACCAGAGCCAAGCCGATGTTTAATCTGGAAGAGGAATTAAATAACTTAAATTATAATTATTTCGAACTCAGAAATAAACAGCTTTCTCCCGACAATCTGGAAAATTTCATGATCCTGCGCCAGATCCTGATGCGTATCTATGAAATCACGAAAGAAATCAACGAAATATATAAAGTATTTTCACAGGATATCAAGCTGGCGAAAAGTTTATCTACAGGGTTGGATCTTAAGAAATTTATGCCCAATGAACCTAAACTGAATGCTAAGGTTCTGAGAAATAATATTTCCTTATCATCTTCCCATTTCCGCCATGCTATAAGAATTACAACAGCTCTGCTATTGGGATACGTTTTTTCTATGTTCGATTTTCTGGGACTTGGACACACGTATTGGATATTAATTACCATTACAGCGATCTTAAAACCCGCATATTCCATCACTAAACAGAGAAACCTTCTCCGTCTCTATGGAACCATTGCCGGAGCAAGTATAGCTTATGCCATTCTCCATTTTGTCCATATTAATGGCGTTTTATTTGCGATCCTTCTGATCAGCATGATCATGTGTTTCAGCTTTCTGAAAGGAAGATATTTCTGGGCGGTATTATTTATGACAATCTATGTATTCCTCAGCTTTAATTTCTTAAACCCAGGGAAAGTCAATGTTATTTTTAAAGACAGAATCCTGGATACTGCTATTGCCGGGATCATTGCCTTTGCCGTGTCATATATTGTACTGCCGGTTTGGGAACATACGCAAAACCTGGATCTAATGAAGAAGTCTGCCGCGGACAACCTTATCTACTTCCAGAGCGTGATTTCCAAATTCCTACAGGGAAATTTCGATCTCGAAGATTATAAGGTAAAGCGAAAAAATGCCATTATTTCTTTGGCTAACCTTTCCGATAATTTCCAGAGAATGATTTCTGATCCTAAAAATCAGCAGAAAAAACTGGAAGTGGTTCACCAGTTTGTGGCAACATCTCACCTGATTACTGCCTATACGGCTTCCCTATCCCAATATGCAAAAAGTAATGAGCAGTATCCTGAAATAGATGCTGAAAGCTGGAGCAGAAAGATTGAGGCCGAAATGCAGCAAACCTCTACCCTTCTCAACGGAAATGATATTAACGAAACACTGAAAATGGAAAGCCGTCTTGAGCCGGAAGATTCCTCCATTGAAGATATGCTCCTGAAAAGAAAAACAGAGATTGAAGAAAATGAAATTGTTGACCGAAGAGATCCTGATAAAATTTCACATTTAACCGAGCTTAAAAATATCCACGATATTCTTGAGCTGATCTATGATGTCGCAAAAGAGCAGAGAAAAGTGATCGAAAAATATAAAAACGAAACTGAGCCTACTCCTCCACAATCGTAAAGCAGTAATCGTCAAAGAATTCCACCCTGGCTTTGAATTCATCTGAAAACTGATCATCGTAAACACGGCAACTGATTTTATGAAGGTGCTTCAGCTCAAAAGGCTTTACTTCATAATTCTTTTTTAAAGACCAATATTTTGAGTGATGAATTTTGTACATGCTTTCTTTTACACTCCATATAATGGTATAGAAAGTATCCGCTTTGTCTTCCAGAATAAATCCACGCTCATTCTCATAGGTAAATTTATCAATCACTCTTAAAATCTTAGGATTGAATTTCTCAATATCAATTCCTATTTTATTTTTAGAAACAGCAATCGCTGCAAAAGGAAAAGAATGCGTAATAGATATTTCCGCATCGTAGGGAGAAAGAAAAGGCTCTCTTTCTTTATATAAAATTTTAGAATTAGGCTTTAATCCTTTCAGGAGCTTGCGAACCATCAGGACTTCCAGCAATTTTTTAGGATGATAATCTTTTACCTTCTCAGCATTTTCAGGCTCCAGAAGTTGGTTGATATCAAGTTCTTCACTTTCATCGTACTTCCAAACCAGAATGGTGGCATTATCATCTGAAAAATCTCTGTAGAGGGGCATTCTTTTTTTATTGGACAAAAATAGTGAAAAGATGCGGAAGTTGAAAGGAATGGAAGATGGATGCCGGAAGATGGAAGTTACTATTCATCGTAAAAATAATTTTCCGTTGAGGAAAAAACAAACTCTTTGTTTCCTTAATCTTTATAACTTCCAGCATCATTCTTCCATCTTCCAGCTAATTATTTAGACTGATGATTCACATCATTTCTGTGCTCTATAATTTCAAGTTTTGAATTTACAAAATAAGCACTTCCGAAACCATTTACATAAGAGCCTTTTACAGGCTGCAATGCAATTAAAATAAAATCTCCCATTTCGGAAATTACCTCTACTACTTTGCCATGAGTTTCTCTAAGTTTCCCAACAACAGCATTCCATACTTCAGAATCTCTTTCAATCTGAGAAGTGGCTGCTTCAATGGTCAGACGTTCGCGGGCATAGATCTGTTTGGTGGCAGATTCATCTTCAATAAACATAACAGATGTTTTTCTTCCGTCTGCAAGATTTTTAGTATGTTTTGCCATGAAAGATACCAGAATATAGAATATCTGATCTACCTGTACAAAAGGTGCATAGCTTGAATTAGGATTTCCTTCGGCATCAACAGTAGCAAGAATTACACTTTTTGAAGCATTGATCAGTTCCTGTACTCTGGGAGCAACAGGTTTGATTCTCTTTTCTGTATGGGTTTGATTCATAATATATTTGTTTATCAGCTAAAATTAGTTATTTATATTAAGACTAAATAATACTAAACTATGTTTAATCTCATAAACCTGAACTTGCTCGGTTGTTTTTATATCTTAATTATAAATCGTAATTTTGCCTTTCGTTATCAATTGAATTTTAAAAACTATTCATTACATATGAGTACTACAACACAATACGTTCCTTATAAAGTTAAGGATATCTCCCTTGCAGAATGGGGTAGAAAAGAAATTACCCTTGCAGAAGCAGAAATGCCAGGTTTGATGGCTATCCGTGAAGAATACGGACCATCTCAGCCACTGAAAGGAGCAAGAATCGCAGGATGTCTTCACATGACCATCCAAACGGCTGTGCTTATCGAGACTCTTGTAGCTTTAGGAGCTGAAGTTACATGGTCATCTTGTAATATTTTCTCTACACAGGATCACGCTGCTGCTGCTATTGCTGCTGCTGGAATTCCGGTGTATGCGTGGAAAGGATTAAATGAAGAGGAATTTGACTGGTGTATTGAGCAGACTTTATTCTTCGGTGAAGACAGAAAGCCATTAAACATGATTCTGGATGATGGTGGAGATTTAACAAACATGGTTTTTGATAAATACCCTGAGTTCACAAAGGATATCAAAGGTCTTTCTGAAGAAACCACTACAGGTGTTCACAGACTTTACGAAAGAATGAAGAACGGAACTTTAGTAATGCCTGCCATCAACGTAAATGATTCGGTTACTAAATCTAAATTCGACAACAAATACGGATGTAAAGAATCTGCTGTAGATGCAGTAAGAAGAGCTACAGACGTAATGCTTGCTGGAAAAAGAGTGGTAGTTTGCGGATACGGGGACGTAGGTAAAGGTACTGCAGCTTCATTCAGAGGAGCTGGTTCTATCGTTACTGTTACGGAAATCGACCCGATCTGTGCACTTCAGGCTGCTATGGACGGTTATGAAGTAAAAAGATTAGATACTGTGGTAGACAATGCTGATATCATCATCACTACAACAGGTAACTTCAATATCGTAAGAGGAGAACACTTCCTTAAAATGAAAGATAAAGCGATCGTTTGTAATATCGGTCACTTCGATAATGAAATCGATATGGCATGGTTGAACAAAAACTATGGTCATACTAAATCTGAAGTGAAGCCTCAGGTGGATATCTATACAATCGAAGGAAAAGAAGTAATCATCCTTGCAGAAGGTAGATTGGTTAACTTAGGATGTGCTACTGGCCACCCAAGCTTCGTTATGTCTAACTCTTTCTCTAACCAGACGTTAGCTCAGATCGAACTATGGAATAACTCTGCAGCTTACAAAAACGAAGTATATATGCTTCCTAAGCACCTGGATGAAAAAGTAGCTGCTTTACACCTTAAGAAATTAAGCGTGGAGCTTGAAACTCTTTCTCCTGAGCAGGCTGAGTATATCGGTGTAGACGTAAAAGGGCCATTCAAGCCTGAATACTACAGATACTAAGATCTTAATAAAACATGATATGATCCCGCTATTGGTAAGATAGTGGGATTTTTTTATGCGGAGAAATAAAGCATTCGTTATTTTTGTCCCCTAAAAAAATAACATGAAAAAATTCTTATTTCTGGGGCTCGCGGGCTCTGTAATCTTCTTTAACAGCTGCAGCAGTAATGATGATAATGAGGGAAACAATACCTCTTCTAAAGTATTATTAAGCAAAGTCACAATAGTTTATTATGACAATCCATTGCAGCCGCAGACAAGCATACAAACTCTGGAATACAATAATCAGGGTGAACTTATCAAAACATCGTCAGCTTTAGGAACTTCCAAGTTTGAATACAGTAACGGAAAACCAACTAAAACCACATATTATAAACCAGATGGTACGGTAGACTATTACTCAGCATATAGTTACAATGGAGATCTGCTTACGACGGTTAAAGCCATTTATACTACTAATCCGGATTATAACAGAACCATTACTTATAATTATAATACCAACGGACAGGTAATTTCTTCATCTCTTTGCCAGTCACCAGCCTGTTCCAACCCCATCGTGGATACTTATACTTATGATGGAAACAATATTTCAACAGAAATTTCAGAAGGTGGAGGATCCAGCTACAGCACAAAAATTGTTTACTCATATGATGATAAACAGAACCCATACATCAATATCAACAAATATTTAAAAATTATGATGGGAAGAGCCTACGCTGTAAGTCAAAACAATTATCTGTCGGAAAAAATCAGCTATAAAAGTAATGGAGTCTGGACACAAAATCAAACCCGAACTTCCACCATTCAATACAACAGCGCTGGTTATCCTACTGAGGTGATTTCAAAAGAAGCCAACGGAAATCTTTCAGCGAAGTATACTTACGAATATATCACTCAATAATAAGGCTTTAACTCTTCAAAATTTGGAGAGTTTTTTTATCTGATATATTCGTCATCAATTAAGCCTGTTTTTATAAATAATGAATATATTTAATCCTTATTTAATAAAACTTTTAAATACATGAAAAACCAATTATTTATCGGGTTGATGAGCTCATTTTTATTCCTCAACTGCAGTAGCAATAATGACGAAAATAATGAACCCAATCCTTCTGATTCTCAAATATTATTAAGTAAAGTCACTACAGTTTATTATACAAGTCCCTCCGGGCCGCACACCAGTATTACAAAATTAGATTATAACAGTCAGAAACAATTACTTAAAATTACATCAGAAACTACAACCTCCGTTCTGGAATATGATGGTGCCGGAAAACCTTCAAAAATCACTTACCAGAAAGCAGATGGTACCGTAGCTTATTATAAAACCTTTACTTATAATGGTGATCAGCTTACGATGATCAAGAAAATAGATCCAGATACTCACTATAATACAACAATGACTTATACTTATGGTAAAGTTACTGCTACTTCTACTTGTGAGTCTTCCAGTTGTCCCATTCCGTCTACCATGTCATATACTTATAGTGGTGATAATGTTTCGGAAGAAATTTCGGTTAGTGATGGTATCGGCGGTCCACATACTAATAAAAAAGAATTTTCATATGATAATAAGGTAAATCCCTATTCTTTGATGGGCAAATATTTTAGAATGATTATGGGAGGAGCAGAGTTTTTAAGTCAAAATAATTATACCACAGTAAAAATAAGTGGCAAAGATGGCACTGGAAACTGGAGTCAAATTATGAATTTTACCTATCAGATAGAATATAATAGTAATCAACTGCCAACTCAGGTCATGGTAAAACTGGATAATAATGATTATGCAAAATATACTTACGAATATATCACTCTGTAAAACAAGGCTCTCCATTTTGGAGAGTTTTTTTATGAGCTGATTCCCGCTATCCGCTCATACTCCTCGCTCCAACCTGCCCCAGCCTCTTACCCACCAACTCTCCCACTCATGCTTCGGGGTAAACGCTGCTATCGGGGCTAGGAGAAGATGATGAATTATAATTGATAAATGATGAGTGATGAATGATGAATAGATTTATATTATTCAATAGTAACGGGTGATATCCTGAGTTTAGACGAAGGGAGCCTGAAACATACACCTACTTCATCCTTCTATCCAGTATTTTTCCCATATTTTTCCTTTGTCACAGCTCTATTTATAAAAAATGAATATCTTAGCCCTCTTAAATAAAACATTAAACTATGAAAAAACAAAGAGTATCGAATGCATTTGTGGCTGCGTCGTGGGTAGCATTGGGAGCAGGAATGATCGGCTTTATTGTCGGTCTTGCAAGAGCAGAAATGCTGCTGAATGAGAAAGGATATTATTTCACCATCCTTCTTTATGGCTTATTTGCTGTGGTTTCGTTACAGAAAGCAGTACGTGACAGATTAGAAAACATTCAGGTAACCGATATTTATTATGGAATCTGCTGGTTTGCAACATTATCATCGATTGTACTACTGGCCATCGGACTTTGGAATGCCACCATCCTTCCAAGTGAAAAAGGTTTTTATGCCTTTGCCTTTCTACTGGCACTCTTCGGAGCTATTGCAGTTCAGAAAAACACCCGTGATAATATGCTTCAGGAATAAAGTAAACTCTCCAAAACGGAGAGTTTTTTTATTTACATAAATTCATTAAAATTTATAAAATACTATAAATTTTACATTTAAGTTGAAAATATATTAAGTTTTTATTATTTTAGCATTGCTTATTTCACAAACTAATGACATGCACAAAAACTTTCACTTTTTTCTCTCCATATATTATCATTTCATTTCGCAAAAAACACTTCCGGTAAAGTCATATAGGAACATGATCAAAATTCCATATCCGTTCAGCAACAAGTTCTGGCGGATAAGAGGATCTCTCCTTTCTATTTATTAAACAATAGCCCAAGACAACAACTAATACCCATAAAACGATAACCATGATTCTAAAGAAAATTCCAACACTCATTTTTCTTTTGTTACTATTTCTCGCAAAGGCACAAAATGAATTTATCACTATCTGGAAGCCGGCCTCTACTGTATTACCGGCGGTAAATGTAGACGCTCCGTACCAGGCAACCACACAACAGATATGGTTTCCCGGGATTGGCGATAATTATGATATTTATTGGGAGGAAGTGGGCTATCCTCAGCACAATGGCTCCCTCCTCGATGTAACTTCCACAAAACAGGTTCTTATCGACTTTGGTACATCAATCGCAGAAAAAAATGATGCCAAATACAGGGTGAAAGTTACGAATGGTAACGGAATGTTCAGGCAGATAAAATTCGGAACTGCTCAATTATTTCCTGGTCCTGAGCAAATCATTCCTATCTGGCAGATCAATGGAAGTTCAGATAAGATACTGGAAATAGAGCAATGGGGTAATATTTCATGGACTACGATGAACGGTGCCTTTAGTCTGTGCAGGCTTATGGAGCTTACGGCAACCGATACTCCCAATCTTAATAATGTGGAGGATGCTTCTTTCATGTTTTATGGCACAACCAGCTTTAAGGGTGCCAGTTCTATGCAAAACTGGGATACATCGAAAATTAAGAATTTCAGCTTTATGTTTTCACTTTTATTTGATACGCCCCCAGCAGCCGGGCTGACTGAGCAATTCAACCCGCCTTATCTTGACAGCTGGAATATGTCTTCTGCTACCAACCTCAGCTATATGTTTGGAAACAGAAAAGTTTTTAACCAGTCTCTTAATAGCTGGGACGTTTCCCAGGTGACCGATATGAGCTGGATGTTCGGGCAGTGTTTAAGTTTTAATCAACGTCTGGATAACTGGGATACCTCAAGCCTTGAAGATATGCACTTTATGCTTCACATGATTCCTGTCTTCAATCAGCCTTTAAACTGGAATACTTCAAAAGTGACCAATATGGCGCATATATTTCATGGCTGTACATCATTTAATCAGTCTTTAGAAAATTGGGACATGACCAAAGTAAAGAGAATAGATGATATACTGAATGGTGCAACGAATTACAATCAGCCATTAGGAAACTGGAATTTGGTTTCACTTATTAATGGTGCAGGCTCTTTAACACTGTCAGGACTTAATTGTGAAAATTACAGCAAAACACTCGTGGGATGGGCAGACAACCCCAATACAGCAAACAATATCTCATTAGGTTCCTTAACAGTACTAAAATATGCTCCCAATGTATCAGACAAAAGAGATATTCTGATCAATAAAGGGTGGTCATTTGTAGGTGATACTCCAGGAAGCTGCTTATTATCTTTATCGGATATAAAGCTGAACAAAAAGCCTCTGCTTTATCCTAACCCTGCAGTGGATGATATTCACATTGATGGAATAGCTGATATTAAGGCATATAAAATTTATGATGCCAGCGGAAGACTTGTAAAAGAAGGAAATCCTAATAATGATATCATCAATGTAAGCACTCTGCCAAAAGGAAATTATATGATACAACTTGTCATGAAAGAAAAAACGGTTTCTTCAAAATTCATTAAAAAATAACCATAAATTTTTCCCTATGTTACTCAGAAATTTTTTGGTAAGCTTTTGTATTACACTGGTATTCATGGCTAAAGCCCAGAATGAATTTATCACGATCTGGAAACCCGCTTCCACGATAACACAGCCAATTACTGTAAGTGCTCCCTATCAGGCAAGTTCCCAACAGATATGGTTTCCAGGAATTGGTGAAAACTATGATATCTATTGGGAAGAAGTAGGATATCCACAACACAACGGTTCCCTCCTCGGCGTAACCTCCACAAAACAGGTTCTTATCGACTTCGGTACGTCGATCGCAGAAAAAAATGATGCCAAATACAGAGTAAAAGTAAGTAACGGAAATGGCGTTTTTCAACAGATAAAATTCGGAGATGTACAGGAAACTCAGCTTCCGGATCAGATTTTCCCGATCTGGCAGGTCAACGGAAGCGCTGATAAGATCCTGGAAATAGAACAATGGGGAAACATTGTGTGGACATCGATGAACAATGCCTTCAGCCAATGTAAACTTGTTCAGATCACTGCTACAGACATTCCCGATCTAAGTAATGTTGAAGATGCTTCTTATATGTTTTATGGTACAAAAAGCTTTACAGGCGCAAGCTCCATGCAAAACTGGGATACTTCTAAGGTTAAGCATTTCAGATTTATGTTTGCTTTGATCTTTGACACCGTTATCAGCTCAGTTTCTGATCAGTTCAATCCTCCTTATTTTAATACTTGGGACATGTCCTCTGCAACTGATCTCAGTTTTATGTTTGCGGGAAGAGCACATTTTAACCAGACCTTAAACAACTGGAACGTTTCGAGCGTAACGGATATGAAATGGATGTTTGCTCTTTGCCCAAACTATAATCAACCAATGGATAACTGGGATACCTCAAGCCTTGAAGACATCCGTTTTATGTTCCATTTTGATTCTGCCTTTAACCAATCTTTAAACCATTGGAACACTTCTAAAATTACCAATATGGCACATGCTATTCATGGCTGCACGGCCTATAGTCATTCCCTTGAAAACTGGGATATGACCAAGGTTACCAGAATAGACCAGATTCTTAAGGAAACACCCAACTTTAATCATTCCCTTGCAAGCTGGAATCTTGCCAGCGTTAATAACGGGGCCCAGGCTTTGATGCAGACAGGAATGGATTGTGAAAATTTCAGTAAAACACTGGCAGGATGGGCAGATAATCCTAATACTGCCAATAATGTTGATTTAGACATTGTAGCCCCTTTGACTTATGCTTCCAATGCAACAGATAAAAGGGATATTCTTATTAATAAAGGATGGACGATGTCTGGTGATACGGTAGGAAACTGCTTACTATCTTCATCAGACATAAAGCTCAGAAAGAAATTTCTGCTTTATCCTAATCCTGCCGCAGATGATATCCATATTGAAGGATTAAGTGATATTAAAAATTACAAAATTTTTGATGCAAGTGGAAGACTTGTACTGGAAGGAAATCCTAATAAAGAAATGATCAATATAGGATCGTTACCGAAAGGAAATTATATTTTGCAGCTCATTTTGAAAGATCAGACCATTTCTTCAAAATTCATTAAAAAATAAAATAAAAAGCCTCGCTGAAAAGTGAGGCTTCTATTTTGAGTTGAAATAAATTATTGATCAAAATGATTTGGGTGCTGTGCTTTAATATCATCCACAGTTCCCAGAACTTTATCTTTTAAAGAATCCTGATATTTCTGAAGTTTTGCAGCGACTTCTTCATTACCGCTTCCTAAAATTTTTGCAGCTAAAATCCCGGCATTCAAAGCTCCGTTCAAAGCTACGGTAGCTACCGGAATCCCACCGGGCATCTGAAGGATAGATAAAACAGAGTCCCATCCGTCTATAGAATTACTGGACAAAATAGGAACCCCGATTACCGGAAGTGTAGTACAACTCGCCACCATCCCCGGAAGATGTGCTGCTCCACCTGCTCCGGCTACAATGACCTTCAGCCCTCTTTCCTTAGCAGTTTTTGCATAATCGAACATTCTTTCCGGAGTTCTGTGCGCTGAAACTACTGTCAATTCATAAGGGATATCAAGGCTTTTAAGAAAATTTGCAGCCTGTTCCATAATCGGCAGATCACTCTGACTGCCCATAATAATTCCTACCATCTTCAATTTTATTAGATGTTCAAAGATAAAAAATAAAAATGTAAAGAGGAATAATTACAAAAAATCCGGGAAACGATTTATGATTATAATTCCTAAAAATAATTTAATCTTTCAATAGATCTTCCATTTAAAATGTAAAGAATAAATAAAGATCTTGTTGGCTCAGATTTTTCATCTGTACTCCTATAAATTACAGCATCTGTATCCATAACAATTCCTGGGAAAATAGATATATTTGTTGTTACACCACATTAAATTGAAAGATTATAAACTTACACTGGCTGTATGTACCGTTGCTATTGTCTGGGGTACTACGTTTTTATCGATAAGGGTTGCGGTAGAAACAATACCCGCCTGGTTTGTCGCAGGAATACGTCAATTTCTTGCAGCGATTATCATGTTCCTTATTCTTACCTATAGAAAAGAATTCAAATGGATAGGCTGGACAAGTCTGAAGTATCAGTTGATCTTCTCTTTATTAATGCTTGTGATTGCAAACGGAATGACTACAGTAGCGGAAGAGGAAGTTACCAGCAGCCTTACTTCACTGATAAGTGCCTGCTCTCCTATCCTGGTGTTTTTCGGAAGTATGGCTTTAGGCCTGCAGAAATTCAGCTGGCGGGCTTTTACCGGAGTTGTTCTGTGTTTCAGCGGCATTCTTTTTATTTTCTGGGATGGCATTAATGATCTGAAAAATCCGGATTATGCACTGGGAATATTATTTTTATTCATTGCCATTGCGGGATGGGCTTCAGGAACTATTTTCACCAAAAAACTGAACATTCAAAGCGGGAATATCTCACTGAACCTCTTTTACCAGTTTGCCTTTGCGGGAATTATCCAGATTATTTTTGCCTTCCTTTTTTCAGAAGACTATAATTTCGGAAACTGGAGTCTGAAAAGTATTTCTGCGATGCTTTATTTATCGTGCTTCGGCTCTGTAGCTGCATTTTTTGCTTTTCATTATGCATTGACCAAAGTTTCTCCGGTTCAGGTATCCATATTGGCCTACATCAATACGGTAATTTCCATTTTTTTAAGCTGGCTGATTCTTGATGAAAAGATTTCTGCCAAATTCATCATTGCTGCCATACTTATTATTGTTGGGGTTTTTGTGATCAATTACAATCCGGCCATGTTTAAAAAACAAAGAATCGAGTCGTAAATCAGAAAATAATATTCATTATTTCAACCCATCTATTCCGCTGCTTTTTAATGTATTAAATAGAATTAAAAGCAGATCCGTTATATGGGGATTTTCTATTTCCTTCATTTTTTCTTATATTGTATACTCCAACCGATACAATATGCTGAAAAACACATTTTTTTTATTGCTGGCTGCCACTTTTCTATTGGTAAGCTGTGATTACAAAGAGAAGGAAAAGAACCTGACAGACAGGGAAAAACAATTATTAGAGAAAGAAAAAGTATTCGCAAAAAAAGAATCCGAATATCAGTCTCTGCTGAAAATGAGAGACAGTATTTTTGCGAAAAAAGATTCTGTAGTGATCACCGCTGCATGGCCTGCAGAAATTTCCGGACCATGGAACGGTAAAGTAATCTGTACAGAATCCAACTGCAGCGAATATGCTGTAGGCGACCAGCGTACCGATATCTGGGAATTTGATAATGATTCTACCCAGCCTATTACCAAAATCATCAACAATAATAATCTGGTAAGGCTTTATACAGGCAAGTTTGAAAACAATGAGATCAGACTGTCCTTCAAAACCGATTCTACGGCCAAAAAGAATGTAGAAATGAGCGTTCTTCTTAATGATATTTCGGACAACAAGATCAAAGGAACCAGAACCATTACCTCTGATGGCTGTACCGCCAAGTTCTCTGTTGAATTAGTACGTTCCACAAAATAAACACATATGATTTTACTGAGTATACACAACCTGAGTCTTCCCATAGAAGATCCGGTACTGAAATTCCTGTTAGTACTGGTCATCATCCTTGCAGCACCATTGCTGCTTAATAAAATTAAAGTTCCCCACCTTTTGGGACTTATTATTGCCGGGGCCATCATTGGTCCGAACGGATTCAATGTATTGTCCAGAGACAGCAGTATTGTAGTAACCGGAACCACCGGACTTCTTTACATTATGTTTCTGGCCGGGCTTGAGATCGATATGGGCGACTTTAAAAAGAACAAATGGAAAAGTCTCACCTTTGGTATCTATACCTTTACAGTTCCTTTTGTATTAGGATATCTGGGTGGATATTACCTTCTTCACTTTTCAATGCTGACTTCCATTCTGTTTGCCAGTCTTTTTTCATCTCACACGCTTATCGCTTATCCATTGGTGAGTAAGTTGGGAATTGCGAAAAATAAAGCAGTTAACATCACCGTTGGTGGTACGATGATCACAGATATTCTTGCTTTATTGGTACTTGCTGTGATTGTGGGAATGTCTCAAGGTGATGTGGGAACAGAATTCTGGGTTAAATTATCGGTCTCTTTTGTCGTTTTTGCCCTCATTGTACTTATTGTATTCCCTATTATAGGACGATGGTTTTTCAAAAGAGTGGATGATAAAATTTCGCAGTATATTTTTGTACTGGTTATGATTTATCTGGCTGCTATGCTTGCTGAACTGGCTGGTGTAGAAGCTATCATCGGAGCATTCTTTGCCGGACTGGCGTTAAACAGACTTATCCCTCACACTTCTTCTTTGATGAACAGGGTTGAGTTTGTAGGAAATGCCATATTTATCCCGTTCTTTTTGATCAGTGTAGGAATGCTGATTGATTTTAAAGTTTTCTTTAAAAGCTGGGAAACACTTGAAGTTGCCGCAATTATGCTGGTTGCCTCTATCGGAGGAAAATACCTTTCTGCGGTGGCCACTCAGAAAACATTCAGACTAACCAAAGAGGAAGGAAAACTGATATTTGGATTAAGTTCCGCTTCGGCAGCAGCAACACTGGCTTCCGTAATGGTTGGATATAACATCATCCTTTCTGAAACCGAAACCGGAGAACCTGTAAGATTATTAAATGAACACGTACTGAACGGAAGTATTCTTCTTATCCTCATTTCATGTACGATCTCGTCTTTTATTTCCATGGCGAGTGCCCAGAAAATTGCTGAGAGTGATAACGAAGATACCGTTTCCGGAAATACCCATGAGGAAGAAAATATTCTCTTAGCCATCAACCACGAAGCCACTGTTGAGAGAATGGTGAATCTGGGAATTCTGATCAAAGCACATTCGAATACAGAAGATCTTTTTGCTTTGAATGTCATCAACGAAGACAAAAATGAATCTTCGGTAAAGAATGCGGAGAAACTTCTTCACCAGGCAGCAGATGCAGCCGCAGCGGCAGATGTAAAATTGCAGGCTTTAAAAAGATATGACAATGATGTCATCAACGGGGTCAATAATGTGATTAAAGAACAGAAAATAACGGATCTTATCATCGGATTGGAAGATGAAAAAGGGTTCTCCCCTTCTTTTGTGTATAACCTTTACAATGGTTATCTGCAGAATGATGATGTGAATGTGCTGGTTTACCATGCTGCACAACCGCTTTCCACCATTAAGAAATATGCGGTGATGATTCCTGAAAATGCTCATCAGGAAGCAGGGTTCTTCCATGCACTGCTGAGAGTCTGGAATATTGCCCGAAATTCCGGTGCTACAGTTGTTTTTTATGCTCCTGAAAATATTATTGATATTCTTCAGAAAATCATAAAGAAAGCCAATATAGAAGCTGAATTCATTATCATGAGCACATGGCAGGACGGAGAAAGAACCGCAGCACAGCTGAAAGATGATGAAGCCTTGATTATTCTGATGGCCAAGCGCGGTATGAAGTCATATATTCCAAGAATGAGACTGATCCCTGAACTGCTGAACAGGAATCTGAAAGACAATAATTACCTTCTGATTTTCCCTTTCTCGGAGTATGACAAAAACAGCCCGGAAATACGTTCTGTAGGAAATCACGGGGATTTTGTGGAGATTGGAAATGTGATTCAGAAGATTTTTAAATAAAAAGGCTGGAAGAAGGAAGAAGGGTGCCGGAAGTTTCTTCTCTGCGAATAATTAATTCTTCGTTATGATTAAACAATTAAATCATCAATAGCGTCGGGCTCCATAGGAATAAAATTGGCTTTAACCGAACTTAATTTTAAGTTTTCGGCTAAAGCCAATTGAGTTGACAATTATTTTTAAACGGGCTAAAGCCCGTTCCTATTGAATTTTGTATTTTGGCAAAAAAATAACCTATGAAACAAATTATCGGATTTCTCTTCTTTTTTGTGTCCATCATTCTTTCTGCACAAAACCTTACCCTTTCGGATAAAGAACTGAAACAAAAACTGGATTCTATCAAAACTGAAGGAAACCTACTCTATTCTTACGAAAATGCATCATGGCATGCGGGAGATCTTGTAGGCAGCAATAAAAGACTTGCTGAAAATACAGGAAGCTATGTCACGTACCAGAAAAACGATACCATCAAAACTTCCTTTCTTAATAAAGCAGGTAATATGATTATTGCAGAACTGTCTTTCAAAAATAACCAGACAAAACCTGTCAAAGAAAATTTTAAAGAAAGGGGACTTAATGAAACTGAAAGTATTTTAAAAAATATCCGTTCTGCCATTATTCCACAGTTATCCGACCCAAAGTATTCGGTAACGGTACCACAGGGATATAGTCTTAATATGATTATTATTCCGTTTAATGAAAACTATAAGGTGTATTTGATACCTGGTACTGTCCAGTCTGGTATAATTCCTTTCGGAAATGATTATCTTTTTGTTTCGGATAAAAAAGGGAATATTATTTCCCATAAAAAATTTCACTCAAGACTTATTCCAACCTCTACAGCCTTAGAAAATGGAGGAACGGTAACTATGTCTACCCACAGCCATTTAGTAACCAATCCTTTTATTTCTGCAACGGACATTTGTACGTTTAAACTCTATGCACCGCTTACAACGCTGGAAGAATTTTCTGTTTTATCAACCGCTTTAGGAAGTTATATTAAATACAATTATAAAAAGGATAATATTGAGGTGGTTAAAAATCCTTAATCATGAAAGCATTACATTATCAATAGGATCGGGCTTTAGCCCGATGTGAACAATCAAAATAAAATTGGCTTTAGCCGAAAACCTAAAATTAAGCTTCGGCTAAAGCCAATTGAGTTGACAATTATTTTTAAACGGGCTAAAGCCCGTTCCTATTGAATGAGTTCAAAAATAAAAGGGAGCTGTTTTTAAAGTTAAAACAGCTCCCTTTTATCTATCTTAAATCGATATTACTCAGCAATTACTCTTACCATTCCTTTTACCTGTACAAGCTTTTCCATAAGCTCTTCTCTGGAATCTGCAAGAACGTTGATATGTCCCATTTTTCTTCCCGGCTTGGTTTCAGTTTTTCCGTATAAGTGGATGTATGTTTCGGGAAGCTTAAGAACATCTTCCATTCCTTCATAGACTACTTTTCCGGAATATCCTTCTGCTCCTACAAGATTCAGCATTCCGCTGTAAGTGATGGCGTCAGTATCCGCTAATGGTAAATTTTTAACCACGCGGTACATTTGCTCAAATTGGGAATTAGTATTTCCTTCCTGACTCTGATGTCCTGAATTGTGAAGCCTTGGAGCAGTTTCATTTACCCATACTTTTCCTTCTTTATCAAGGAATAATTCGATGGCAAACAACCCCGGAGAGTTCACTGCAGCCAGAAATTTTTCAGTAATGGAATCAATCTGGTTCTGAACATCTTCCGTCAGCAGAACCGGACATACATTGAAATCCAATAGATTCAGTTTTGGATCGGCAACCATTTCCGTTACCGGGAAAATATTGGTTTCTCCTTTTTCGTTTCTTGCTACAATGACAGAAAGTTCTTTTTCAATATCAACAAGACTTTCAATGACAGAAGGTTCAGTCCATAGTTGCTGATAGTCTTCTTCCGTTTTGATCACCTGTACTCCTTTTCCATCATAGCCTCCGGTATTCATCTTCTGAACAAACGGCAATGGCATGATGATTTTCTCATCACTGTTCCATACTACCTGAAATTCCGGGCTTGGAATATCATGAGCTTTATAAAATTCTTTCTGAAGGATTTTTTGCTGAATTGTTTTGATGATATTGGCATTAGGAACCACTTTTATTCCCTGCTTTTCAAGTTCTGCCAGTGCATCAGCATTTACGTGTTCTATTTCAATGGTTACAACATCTTTATCTTTTCCGAAATTCAAAACTGTTTCATAGTCATTGAAATTTCCCTGTGTAAAATACGAGATATTATGACATGGTGCATCAGAGGCCGGATCCAGAGTATAAAACTCATCATCATACTTCAGTGCACTTTGTATCAACATTCTTCCCAGCTGTCCGCCTCCCAGAATTCCTATTTTCATTTTTTATTTTTATTAGATTTACTCTTATTGAATTTTATCAATTTTTAAATAGCCTAACCCCATTGGGTTCTCCTGATTTTCTTCATCAGACTTTTGAAGAATGATAGCATATTTTTCTTTCATATACGCAGGAAGAATATCGCTCACATTGAAAATATCATCAATATCCACTCCATGCTTATCATCAATATGGCTTACTGCACCTTCAAATCCCATGGTCTGATAGAATTCGGTAGCTTTTGCTCTTTTCACAATCTCTCCCATAGACTGTCCTACCATTAAGTGCTGCTCATGAAATTCTTCAAAGAAACCTGGCTTATAACCTCCCAGATTCAGAAAAAACAACTGGTTTTCTGATGTCTTCTCTCCCTTTTCTACAATTTTCACCTTGTAACCGTCTGCAAATTTCACTTCCTGGTAACAATCCAGGTGAATTTTTCCTTCTGCTTCCTTCCAAAATTCTTTCATATCAGGAATCAGATCTTTCAGATTCTCCGCAATTCCGAAGAAAACATCGTGCTGCTCTATATTTCTGCCTTTGGGTGTTGCCCCGAGGATGACATAAAATAATTTCAATTCATTTTTCATGCATACAAAAATACGTTAAATTTATCTTTTTCAAATGTTTGGCAGACTATCACAATAATTTTATATTTGTAGTATTATTTGTAGTATGTCAGAAATCATCATACTCTTCCTTGGCGCAATTTCAGCGGGTCTTTTAGGTTCACTTACGGGTTTAGGAGGAGGAGTTATCATCATTCCTTTATTAACGCTGGGATTCGGCGTTCCAATGCATTACGCTATCGGTGCTTCACTTATTTCTGTGATCGGGACCTCTTCCGGTGCGGCTGTAGCTTTCGTAAAAGAAGGCTTTACCAATATGAGAATCGGAATGTTTCTCGAAATAGCCACCACAGCAGGCGCTATTATTGGAGCCCTTGTTTCAGGAATGCTTAACCCAAATACAATCGGAATTATTTTCGCAAGTATCCTTCTTTTAACCGTTATTTTAAATCTTAAAGGGAAACCTGATCACCAGGAACCTTTGGTAAAAGGAAGTCTGGAGGAAAAGCTGAAACTGTACGGAACATTTCCCGATAAAGGAGTATTGAAAAGCTATTCTGCAAGAAATACAGTTCCCGGATTTTTGATGATGATGTTTGCAGGAGCCATGTCCGGACTTCTGGGAATAGGTTCCGGTGCATTGAAAGTATTGGCAATGGACAATATGATGAAGCTTCCTTTCAAAGTATCTACAACCACCAGTAATTTCATGATCGGAGTAACAGCAGTGGCCAGTGCCCTGATCTATTTCCAGAGGGGAGAAATCATTCCGGTAATTGTAGCTCCCGTACTGATCGGAGTTGTGATCGGAAGTTTTATCGGTTCAAAAACGCTGATGGTATCGAAGACCAAAAAATTGAAAGTATTTTTTGCCATCGTGATTACCATTCTCTCCATTTATATGATGTATAACGGTATCAACAAAAGTTTCAGATAATGAAAAAGAATTTTACAGATGTCGATCTGAACCGTTCGGTAGGAAATCTTCTGAGACTGGGTGTTATTCTGTCTGTGGCTACATCATTGATTGGTTTTGTCAAGTTATTTATTGAAGGTTTTAAAATGCCCGAAAAATATACCAGCCTTGTGGTAGGTACTTCTTCTGAAAAAGTATGGGGACATTTTTGGAACTCTCTGTGTAAAGGAGAAGGAATGGCTATCATTCAGCTGGGTATTCTTTTGCTGATCTTCACTCCCCTTATGAGAATTGTTTTCGCTTTAATAGGTTATTTAAAAGAAAAAGACTACGTATATGTAGTCATTTCTTCTATTGTTTTAGCGATTATGGCGGTGAGTTTCTTTGCCGGTTACGCGCACTAATTTTTTACATTTCATAAAACTCTAACGGCAGCTGGTCGGGATCCTGGGTAAAGAAAAATTCTTTTCCGGTGAATTCGTCTATGCGGATTTCTTCACAGTTTAATCCTTTTTCTACCAGCTCATTTCGTTTTTCACTGACATTTTCTACCGAGAAAGCGAGATGCCTTAAACCACATGCTTCGGGACGTGAGGGACGTTGGGGAGGATCGGGAAAGGAAAACAGTTCGATCACATAATGATCTCCTATAGCAAGATCAAGTTTATAAGACTGTCTTTCTTCGCGGTATACTTCACGGATGATATTCAGATCTAAAATTTCCGTATAAAACTTTTTTGAAACGGCGTAATCTGAACAGATGATGGCAATATGGTGAATCTTCATTTTTATTTTAACCTGATTTTCAATTGAACTTTATTATTGTATTTCTTTACAGTTATCCTTTCTTCTCGTATCAATAATATACTGGATCTTCCATTCATTATTCTGTTTTACCAGCTGAAAACTGTTAGCCCCGCAGTGTGATAATTTTCCTTTTAAATAAAAAGAATAAGGGGTAAAAACAGTTGCCAGATTCCCATCCGTATGAATGGCTTCCACTATAATTCTTTCATCCAGATCTCCTTTTGTAAATTTGGAAACCGAAGCAATGAAATCCGAAATACTATCACTTTTCACAGTACCGTCCTTGGTGATGGTTTGAAGTACTGCACTCTCTGCAAAAGCGGATTTTACCAACTCAGGATCTGCATTTTTCATACCAAGAAACAGGTTTCGGATAGGTTTTTCAATATCTGTATTCTGCTGGCCGAAGCACGAAATACTAATCAGAACAAGAAATGCCATTAATTTATTCATAGTATAGATTTAGATAATTAAAAATAGATAAAATAAAATTTAAATTGATTAACAAATTTTAAAATTCATTTTCCTTAAATTGTGGTCAAAATTATTTCAGAGCTTTTTATATGTGGATTATTTACCTGACTCTGGCCATAGTTCTTCTGGTCATGACAATACTGCCGAAAATTCAGCATTCCCACTGGATATTCAGAGTTCCTGAATTTGCCAAAATACAGGTCACCTACCTTATATTATGTACTTTTTTATTAGGCTTTTTCACAGATTCTACAGAATATTTCTGGTATTATCAGGGGCTTCTGCTGGTTATGTTTATTCATCACGGCCAAACACTGATCAGATACACCCATTTCTATCCTGTAAAAAAACACAGACAGCGTCACAGATCTTCTGATAAACTACATTTTATTTCTGCCAATGTATATCAGTTTAATAAAGAGTATGAGAAATTCATAGGGCTTGTTAAAAAACATAACCCTGATTTTTTCATGACGATGGAAAGCAACAGTGACTGGGAGAAAGCAATGAGACCTCTGGAAAAAGAATATTCCTACCAACACAAAGTAACTCTTGAAAATACCTATGGAATGCATTTTTATTCAAGAGTTGAGATTAAAGAAGCGAAAACCCATTATTTTGTAGCTGATGATATTCCGAGCATAGAGATCCATATGAAAACTGCTGATGGCTTTTCTTTTGTTTTCTTTGGAGTTCATCCGCCGCCGCCAAGTCCTACGGAAGAAGAAACATCAAAGGAAAGAGATGGCGATCTTTTGAGTACTGCCAAGCGTGTAAAAGACATCCAAAAACCGGTTATCGTGGTGGGAGACTTCAATAATGTGGCCTGGTCACGGTCATCTGTTCTTTTTAGAAAAACAAGTCATCTGATAGATCCGAGAATCGGATACTCTTTCGTTTCTACCTTTCATGCGAAATACCGTCTTTTAAGGTTTCCTATCGATCTGATGTTTCACAGTGAAGATATTTTTATTAAACAGCTGAAGACCTTGGAAAATTTTGGTTCAGACCACCTTCCGGTATACTGCGAGTTTTTCATAGATCATCACAACGATGAACAGGAAGAACTGATAGAAACAGCAACTGCTGAAGAGAAAGCTGAGGCTGAAATCATGATCGAGGAAGGAAAGAAAGAAGATGGCGAACGGGAAACTGTGGTCACTGAGGATTAAAAAAAGTGGGCTAAAGCCCACTCTTATTGATTATTTATTCTTATTTAAAATTTCATTATATCCTTCACTACTCCATTTTTCTGAGTATGTTGTAATAATTCAGCTTCAATGAAGGCTTTAATCTGTTCTTCAGTCCCATTATTCGGGAACAGAAGATGAACATTTGCTCCTGCATCCAGCGTAAAGAATAAAGGAAGACCGGTTTCTCTTCTGAAATTCCAGATTTTATTGATGACTTCCAATGTTCCTGTTTTCATCAGGATAAAAGCAGGATCACTCATCATCATCATGGCATGCAGGGTAAGTGCTTCATGTTCTACCAATTTGATAAAGCTTTCCATATCTCCTTTTTTCAGGATGTCTTTCATGGGAATAAAATTTTCCCTTGCTTCCTGAAATCTTCTTTCTGCATAAGGATTCGTCTTCATCAGGCCGTGACCTACTGTTGAAGAAACACTTTTCTGCCCTTCATGGACTAACAGAACCCAATCATTAAAATTTTTGAATACTTCATGAATTTCAGCATCGGGATACTGTACTCCGAACAAATCTGAACTTCCTTTTACCTCATCGGTTTCACCCCACACGACAAGTCCGTTGTATAGGCTTCGGCATGCACTTCCACTTCCTAATCTTGCTAAGAATGAAGCTTTTCTCAAAGATTCTTCTTCAGAAGTTTTTCCTGTAAATGAAACATCCAATGCCATCAGACATTTTGCAATCGCTCCAAATCCTGAAGCAGAACTTGCAATCCCGGAACTATGCGGGAATGTATTCTCTGTTCTGATGATATATTTTCCTTTCAGAATCCATGGAAGATACTGTTCTATATTTCTGAAATATTTTTCAATTTTTTCGGCAAACTTCACTTCTTCATTTCCAGCCAGAAAAGTTTGTACTGAAAAAGGCTCATTCGCAGTAAATTCCATTGAAGTATTGGTCTTACAATGGTTTAACGTGTAGCTGATGCTTGGGTTAGCAGGAATCTGATCAGCATATTTTCCCCAGTATTTAATCAGGGCAATATTAGACGGGCAACTTTCTGAAACCGTTTGGGTATAAATATTGAAATTTTCTTTTCCTATAAAATCCTGTGTTGTCATAGTTTACTTTAAATCATTATTTTGAACCACCCCGTCAAAAATTCTTTGAATTTTTGCCACCCCTCCAAAAGAGGGGAATTTTCACATCTTCAGTTGTAATTGACGTGAAAAGGGAGATTAAAATTTTTAATACATCTTCTCTATAATATCCGCATATTTTTTGATCACCACATTTCTTTTGACTTTCAGAGTGGGAGTAATTTCTCCTGTATTAATGTCAAATTCTGCCGGCATTAGCGTGAATTTCTTCACTTTTTCATAATCTGCCAGGTGGCTCTGTAATTCTTTGATTTTTTCTTTGTAAAGATCGATTACTTTCTCATTTTTTACAGCATCTTCCCAATTGGTAAAAGGAATATTATTTTTCTTAATATAGTCCTGTAAAAATTCGAAATTAGGAACGATCAGTGCTGAAACAAACTGTCTTCCTTCCGCAATCAGCATAATCTGCTGGATAAAATTATTATTGGTCAGAAGGTTTTCAATCTGTTGCGGAGCAATATATTTTCCGTTGGAAGTTTTCATCAGGTCTTTAATTCTGTCTGTGATGATCAGGTTTCCTTTCTCATCAAACTTTCCGGCATCACCGGTTTTGAACCATCCGTCTTCTGTGAATACTTTCCGGGTTTCTTCAGGTTTATTGTAGTATCCTTTCATGATTCCGTTCCCTCTGGCCTGGATTTCATCATTTTCACCGATACGCATTTCTACTCCAGGAAGAGGCTTTCCACTGGTTCCATGCTCAAAGTGAGTTAAAGGGAAAAGGGTCAATGTTGCAGTAGTTTCCGTTAATCCGTATCCAACAGTTACGTGAATGCCCACCGATTCAAAGAAACGGGTAACTTCGGGTGATAATGAAGCTCCACCGCAAGGTAAAAACCATAATCTCCCTCCCATTTTATTTTTAATTTTACTGAAAACCAACATATCAGCTACAGATTCTTTGAACTTTAATCCAAAAGGAACCGGTCTTTCATTTCTTCTTAATTCTGCGGTTTCCCATCCGGTTTTAAGCGCCCAGTCAAAGATTTTCTTTTTCAGAGCTGAACCTTCTTCCGCTTTTTCAAGAACTCCGGCATATACTTTCTGGAAAAATCTTGGTACTGCACACATGGCGGTAGGTTTTACTTCTTCCAGTGCTTTGGCAACATTTTTCGGATCTTCAAGGAAATACACACGGGCACCACCGTACAAACAAAGTAAACTCCAGCTTCTTTCAAATACATGGCTTAAAGGTAAGAATGCCAGTGAAAGTTCTTCTTCAAAGTTTTTAAACTTAAAAAATTCAAAGTGTGAGTCGAATGCTTTGATGAAATTTCCATGGGTAAGCATTACTCCTTTTGGAATTCCGGTAGTTCCGGAAGTATAGATTAATGTAGCGGTATCATCATTTTCTTTCTTACAGATCTCCAGCTCCGGCGAGGCTTTTGCGATAAAATCTTCAAGATAAAAACTATTGAACTCTTTCTTGATCCACACTGCTTTTTTAGAAACAATAATGGTTTCAAGATTGTTTTCTTCTTTATGTAAAAACTCAAGACAGGCATCGTACTGCATCTGGTTTCCTACCAAAACGGCTTTAGCACCGGAATCGTTGATGATATGTTCTGCCTGCTCAGCATTATTCGTGGAATAAATGGGTACTGTAACTGCCCCGATAGCCAGAGAAGCCAGATCCATGATCATCCATTCTGATGAGTTGTCTGAATAAATCGCCACTCTGTCATTTTCCTGAACTCCGGATTCTTTTAAAGCATTGGCTGTTTTAAAAATAATTTCACTGAATTTTTTCCAGCTCAGCTCTTTCCAGGCATCTTTCTTTTTAAATCCGATGGCCGCTTTTATAGGATGTTTTTCTACATTTTTAAGGATAATTGCCTCTGCAAGATTCATTTCTTCAGCTTTTTGTCGTTAATATAATTATTCAGGTGAAAGTCTATACTTTCTTTTACGGGAATAAACTGATAATTCAGCTTTTCTCTGACTTTGTGATTGGAAATGGTGTTGAATGAAGAGATGGCCTCAATATTTGATTTGGTTACCATCCTTAGTTTGGGAATCAGCCATCCGAAAAGGGTGTTGGCTATTCTTCCGATATTGAGTACAGATTGTGAAAGAATTCTCGCATCTTTAAGTCCCAGGCGTGATCTTACCTGTTTGGCAAGTTCAGCATATCTGTTGTTTTCAGCGACAATAATAAAACGTTCTCCGAAAAGGTTATTTTCCATTAATCCTATAGCCGTATTGGCTACGTCCCTTACGTCGACATAAGCAGAGCCTCCTGAAAAGGTAAAGCTATTGTCTTCAAAGGTTGAGAAAAGCTCGCCGCTGCTTTGGTTCCAGTTTCCGCTTCCTACGATCATGCCGGGATTAATGATCACCACATTCAGTCCTTCTGCTGATGCTCTCCATGCCTCCATTTCGGATAAATGCTTAGAGATGGCGTAGGCAGAATGTTCCAGTTTTGGATTAAAGTCAGAATCTTCGTCCAGTTCTCCTTTTTCATTGAAATTATCAAGAACGGCAACAGAACTTACGTGGAGAAATTTTTTAACGTCGGATCCTTCACAGGCAAACAAAAGATTTTCCGTACCCTTGATATTGGTATGGTACATTTCTTTTTCATCTTTCGGATGAAAACTTACTTTGGCAGCACAGTGATACACCTCATCTACGCCTTGCAGTGCAGTTTTTAAAGAATCGAGATCATCAAAATCTACATTTACCCATTCAATTTTATTGAAAAAATCGTCAGGATTCTCCGTATAAAAGCTGTATGAATGCTTTACTTCGTTTAAATTGCTGCCCGGCCGTTTGGAAGCACGTACACTTTTCCCTCTTTTAAGAAGTTCCAGTACAATTATTCTTCCCAGAATTCCGGTAGCCCCCGTTACAAAAATCATTAATTATTTTACTTGATTGCTGACTAAAATATAACAATATTTTCTATCCGGCAATGCTTCCGGATCGGTAAAAATTATTTGGAAAAACCGTTTTTGCAAATTTGCGATTTTTAAAGCATAATTCAACTTAATTTAACCAATATTATCATTCCGAATACCACAAACCTGAAAATTTAAATCACAAAAGGGTATCCAAGTGAAAAGTCCTGAAAGAATTGACAACTTTCAGGACTTTTTATATTTAAAATTCTTTATTGCTTACGCCATTACCTCATTATTTCTTCTTGGCGCTTTGTCGCAGAGAACATCTGCAATGCTTTTGGAAATAAGGTTTCCATCTGTAAGATTATCCAGCCAGAAGAACTCTCCTGCCGCATTGATCTCGATAAAATAATATTCGTCTTCAGGAGAAACAATCATATCTATGGCTCCATAATCTACATTATAAGTATCAAGCAGTTCAAGCAGTTTTGCTTCTACATCTGCCGGAAGTTCTGTTCTGCTCCATTTATCAATCAAATTAACCCCGTCTTTTCTCCAGTCTATTTTGGCATCTTCAGACTGCTGGGAATCTATTTCGAATGCGTAAACGTCTCTTCCCACAATGGTAATACGAAGTTCTTTTTTCTTCTGAATCATCTGCTGAAACTGCATCGGACAATACAGCAATGAATCCAGTTCTTCCAGTTTATCTTCGCCAACAACATTGGTAAACACTACATTTTCTACCCCGTCTTCATAGATAGCAAACCCGGTCTGCATTTTGGCAATCACATTCTGATGTTTCAGAATAAATTTCCTTGCTTCATCAGGATTATTAGTAAGACAGGTTGCCGGAATGGTCAGCCCTAATTTATCTGCAATTTTCAATTGTTCTTCTTTGCTGTCGAGTCTTCTGTAAACACTTGGTTTTCCCAGAGAATAAGCATCCACAGATTCGAAGAAACCGAAAAGGGTATTTCTGATTTCTCCCATAGCCGCACCGTAAAATTTTGAGTCCATTTCTTCCTTTAATCCTTTTCCGATATTGTAGGCTCTTCTGTACCATATGGCAGAAATATCGTCCAAACGATGTTTTGTTTCAGGCGTTTCAAGGTAACTTACCCATTCTCCATCCTGGAAAATAGTGGACAGTTTGTTTTGTAATGGATAAACGTCTACATCAAAGCGAATGACTTCACAATTATTTTTTTCAATGTATTCTGTTACTTTTTCAATGGAAAAGTTATCTGCGGTATGGGTAATTATTAAAATTTTATTCATGGAAATTAATTCTTTCGATAAGGTTATCGGCAATTTTTTCTGCAATGGGAAATCCCAGTTCTTTCTGAAGCATTCCCCATTCTCCCTGAGGATTGACTTCAAGGAAATAATACGCCCCGTCTCTTCCTTTGATCATATCGATCGCTCCTATATAAAGTCCCATTTCTTTCATCATGTAAGTGAGATTGGCTTTAATAGCATCAGGTAATTCGTAGGCTTCCCAGAAATATCCTTCGCGGGCAACTCTCCAGTCTGCATTTTCACTGTTATTGATTTTTCCTGTGAAAAACTCACCATCTACATACACGATTCGTAATTCATATTGTTTTTCAATATAGGGTTGAAAAATCATCGGACAGTATGCAATATCTGAAAGGTGTTCCAGGGATTCTTCCTCAATAACTGTAGTGGAAATCATATTTTCCCCTGACATTGTTTTTGCGGTAACTCCGTGAAGCTTCGCAATGGCTTTTCCCTGGCAGTACTGATGGAAAAATGTGGTTATTTTTTCTTCATCATTAGAAAAAATGGTTTTGGGAATGGTTAAATTATTTCTTTGTGCAATTTTCAGCTGAAAGATCTTATTACCGTCGATTTTTTTTTCGTTTTCATAAGGGTTGATCCAGGGAATATGTTCTAAAGCCGTTATCAGGTTATACCTCAGGCTGCCATATTCGTTGAGAAAGATTTTTTCATAATCCTGATCCAGTTCTTCGGGTGCACTGATCCTCCAGGCTTTTCTGTGCCATACGCCTTTGATATCATCAGAATGGATGGTATTTCCTGATTCGTCAGTCAATTCAAATGAATCTTCATGAATACTGATTTTCTGAAGATGGTTCAGGCGGTCAGAATTCAGTCTGAAAAAGGGAATATTTTTAGAGGTAAGATATTCGAAAAAGAGATCAATATTATAAAAATCCTGTGAGTGGGTGATGCAGAGAATCATTTGCCGGTTTTTTATTAAAAAGGGAAACTTACTATTTAAGTTTCCCCTATTATTTTATTGAATATTCTACTTATTATAGTGGAATAGTGATTGTATCATCATCACCGTCAGATGGATATTTCAGCGTGTGCATCATATCATCTTTTGGAGAGGTTACCGTGTCTATTGTCGGCTTTGTAATCAAATCTGTTTCAGCAAGTGTGATGTCACTTCCTCCTTTTACAGTTTCGGGATCCTTCACCTGTTTTTCCAGGAATGATGCGAAAAACGGCTTCTTCTTTGAGTTGTTGCTTTTCATAATGTTTTAGTTTTGGTTGGATTATAATTTAGCTTATGCTTGTACATTATCATACTTCTAAAACATCCTCATCACCGTCAGAAGGATATTTCATGGTTACATTATCATTATCAGGCTTGGTAACATTATCCTTAAGAGGAGTCGTGATCTGATCCTGCAGGGCTGTAGTGATCTGATCTGCCAATACGGAAGTAATACCTCCACCTTTTACTGTTTCAGGATCTTTAACCTGTTTTTCTAAGAATGATGCAAAAAACGGCTTCTTTTTTGAATTTTTGTTTTCCATAAGTTAATATTTTTATTGTTTTTTGAAAATCCAAAGTACAAAAATTTCAACTCATGGAGAAATAATATATGTTTTTAATAAAATTTTAACATAATATTAAAAATCAAAGTATAAAATTAATTTAAACCAAGAAATTCCTTAACAACATTTGCAAAATCAACCGGATTTTCTGCCTGCACCCAGTGTCCTGCATTTTTCACCGTCACTATTTTAGCTTTAGGAAACTGCTGCCTGATACCGAATTCATCCTGTGGAAGGATGTAATTGGATTTTGCCCCTGCTATAAACAAGGTTTCACCTTCAAAAACTCCGAATTTGATGGCATTGGAAACAAACTCAGTATATTTTTCAGATAATGTTTTAAGGTTGAACCTCCAGCCCAGTTTTTTATTGTCATCCCAATACAGATTTTTCGTCAGAAACTGCACGGTAGATCTTTCGGGAATATATTGATTCAGGACAGCTTCCACTTCATTTCTTGAAGTTACCGTATTGAAATCAACCGTTTCCAGTGCTTTGATAATCCCTTGATGATGTGGTGGATATGCTTTAGGTGAAATATCTACAACAATCAGTTTTTCAACACGTTCAGGGTATTTTATGGCAAACTGCATCACTGCTTTTCCGCCTAAAGAATGCCCTAAAACATGAGCTTTCTGAATACCACAATGATCCATATAACGGGCAATATCATCTGCAAGGTCATCATGAGACATACTTTCTGAGTGAAAACTTCTTCCGTGGTTTCGAAGATCGATCAGGTGTACCGGAAGATATTCTCCCAGATCCTTTCCGAAACTTCCCCAGTTGTCGAGCATTCCGAATAGTCCGTGAAATACTAGAAGCGGCGTATTCGTTACATTTTCGCTGAATATTTTTGAGTTTAAAATTTCCATATTTTTAGAAGTTAGATGTGAGAAACTAGAAGTTAGATAAATTATGCATCATCTGTTTATGCTATTTTTAATATAATTGAAGTTGTACTAACTTCTCATCTCTAACTTCTGATTTCTTATTAATTACCATTTTGCCAGTCTCTTCAGATAAGCCTGAACTGTATTTTCCAATCCCATATAAAGTGCTTCAGAAATCAAAGCATGTCCGATAGATACTTCCAGAAGGTTCGGAATGGTATCTGAGAAATACTTCAGGTTTTCTAAGCTCAGATCATGTCCTGCATTAATTCCCAACCCGAACTTTGTCGCTTCAACAGCAGTGTCGTAATAAGGTTTTATAGCCTGTTCTTTATTGGTAAGATAGTTTTTTGCATAAGCTTCAGTGTACAGCTCTATTCTGTCTGCTCCTGTTTTGGCCGCATATTCTACAAGCTCCGGTAAAGGATCAAGGAAAACAGAAGTACGGATTCCCACTTTTTTAAATTCTGCAATGATCTCTGTAAGGTAATCGAGATGTTTTTTGGTATCCCAGCCGGCATTGGATGTAATGGCATCATCAGCATCCGGTACAAGAGTCACCTGTTCAGGTTTCACTTCCAATACCATATCAATAAAATCCTGATGAGGATTTCCTTCAATATTAAACTCAGTCGTAACCAACGGCTTCAGATCATAGACATCTTTTCTTGTGATATGCCTTTCATCAGGTCTTGGATGGATGGTAATCCCCTGTCCTCCGAATTCCTGAATTTTTACAGCAGCTTCTGTAACACTTGGAGTTTCACCTCCTCTTGCATTTCTTAACGTCGCAATTTTATTAATGTTTACGCTTAGTTTTGTCATTGTTATTTTAGATGTTAGATATAAGATGTTGGAAGCTGGAAGCATGGAGTTGGAAGTAAATCCAGACTTCGTACTTTTATTGGTCTTCCACATTTATGATCATTTAAAAATTTAATTTAAAATTTGGGTTAAAAGAGACTGGAAATATCCACTTCCCTTTTCAATCTTCCTGCTTCTACACTTTCACGCTTACCTGCATCACCTGAAGTTCAAATTCTTTTGAAGCCACCAGTAAATGGTCAAAAATATCGGCCTGTATCTGCTCAAAACGTTCCCATTTGGAATCATTGGCAAAACAGTATACTTCAAGCGGAAGCCCTTGTGGGGTGATCTCCAGCTGGCGGACCATCCGGGTTCCGTTTTTATCAATATCAGGATCATTTTCAATATATTTCTGTGCATAATAGCGGAATACACCGATATTGGTAAGCTGTCTTCCATTCACAATTTTATCTTTATGTACAAGGCTTTCCTTTTCTTTTTTGATCTCTGATGTCCTTTCATCCAGATAATCTGAAATCAGGTTAATTTCCTTTAAACGCTCGACATCTTCATCCGTCAGGAACTTAAAAGAATTGATATTAAAGTAGATTGATTTTTTTATTCTTCTTGTATTGGATTCAGACATCACCTGCATATTCTTGATCTCAGTGGTCATCAGATCATAGGTTGGAATTGTGGAAACCGTTTTATCAAAATTGGTGATTTTAGTCGTCAAAAGATTGATCTCCGTGATATTCCCTTCAATACTATATTTGGGAATACTTACCCAATCCCCTACTTTTAAGTTTTTAGAAGTAGCCACGTGAAGACCTGTAACAAATCCTAAAATAGTATCTCTGAAAACCAATACCAGAACAGCTGTAATAGCCCCCAGACTTCCAACAATAGTGGTTCCTTTGATCCCGAAAATCACACAAAGTCCTACTACTGTAAATATAAAAAGTCCTAAAATCTTTACAGTTTCTGAAATGGCATTAAGTGCCATTATTTTGTAGAAATCCTGTTTAATACTGAAATAATTCCTGAAAGCGGTCAGTGATCTGTAAAGCATTCCCGCTACTATCAAGACCAACCCAAGATTGATACATCTTATAATAAAAATAGTGGTCTTCGGCAGCGCATTTTCCGGAAATATAGATCCCTGGATCCCGGCAACCGCAATCAAAGCAGCAAAATGGGCTACAGAATTGGTGATTTTCGACTGATAAATAGATTTTACGATCGGGAACTTCTGTTCATTATGAAATAACCTGAATACTGAATTGATAATGAATTTAAAAATAAAATCAGTGATTAAAAACAGGACAAGAAGTAAGCTCAGTTTTACAATGATATGAAAAACCCAGTCGAGCCCGGCTGGTGAAATCCGGGTGATATAGATGTAAAGCTGCTCGCTCAGCTCCTGTATAAAGTTTTTGGTTTCTTGTAACTGGTCATTCATTACAGCAAATTTATGAAATTAAGAATCATCATTTTATTATTTGCAATCAATTTTCATCCCAAAAGGTATTCATCAGAAAATATTTAATAAAAATTATAAATCTTCTACAGTCCACCATTACAATTGAAAAATAAACCACAAACAATACATTTAAGTAAAAAAAATTAAAACAAATTTCAATTTTAATGTATTAATATTAAAATTTTATTAAATTTGATTAAAACTAAACCCATCAAAATCAATTAAATATGAAACAAAACTACCTGTTGATCACGCTATGCAGCCTTCTGCTCTTAGCTAATTGTAAAGGAGACGACTCTGTTACTCCCGAAGAAAACCCCACAAAAGTAATATCCACAGGAACAGTGGAAGGCAGAGTATTGGCAAAAAACGGGACCAAACCGATTGGAGGGGCTCTTGTATTTACTACTGACGGCCAGAGCAATGTTTACCATACCTATTCCAATGCTGACGGAAGTTTCAGCTTAACAGCTCCTGAAGGCAAGACAACCCTTCACATTCAGACAGGTGACGGTAAAAATTTCAGAACAGAACTTCCTCTTACCATTAAGAAAGATGAAACAGTTACTGTAGCTGCCACAGATTCAAAATTGGATCAGATAGCAAAAATGGCTTATATAAAAGGGAGCTATGATGAAATTGAAGCCATTATAACCTCACTTGGATATACTGCCACTGAAATTACGTATCAGGATTTAAAAAATATCAATACGATTTCCCAGTATGATATTATTTTCCTGAATTGCGGATCCCGTACTTACCCCCAAACAGGAACTTCCACGCCATCCAATGATACCAGTGTTTATAACAATCTTTCCACCTTTGTAACTAATGGCGGAAGCCTTTACAGCTCAGACTGGGCTTCGGCTTATCTGGTAGGGGGAAATACAAATACTGAAAACTGTAATGCTCCGGGAGGTTTTATCAATGATAACCTTCTTTGTCTGCAGGATACAGGCACAGCCACCACTTATATGGGCTGTAACGTTTCAAACACGGCTTTGGCAACTGCATTAGGATTTAATACCCTGGACATTCAATATGATATGGGCGCATGGGAAAAAATTCAAAACTATGACCCTTTATTCTGGGATGTTCTGGTACAAAAAGGTAACGAACCTCTGATGATAAGAACAGGACATTATACCAATCCTTCTGCCCCACAGACTCCTGTAGGAACTTCTTTAAACAACAACCACATCACCATCTGTCATCACACAGCCAGTGGAAATAACATCACCATTACCATCAACCAGAATGCCTGGAACGCACATCAGGCACATGGAGATACCATGGGATCCTGCACAGGAAACTCTACCAGCGGAAATATCTACTATACCACCTTCCATAACCACGCAAGCGGAAATATCGGTAAAGCAGGACCGATTCTGGAATACGTAATCTTAAATTTGTAATAAAATTTTATAACTCAGTTCTCAAAGTGGCTTTTTATAAGGCCACTTTTTTTATATTGCATGTATATTTTTTTAAAGAATGGATACAACGATTATTAATATTTTCTGCCTTATTTTATTATTTATAGGAATATTAGGAACTTTTCTTCCTGTATTACCTGGTCTTTTACTGAGTATCTGCGGACTGTTGATCTATAAATTCGGGACAGATGCGGATCTTCCGATGATTTATATCTGGGCCTTCGGAATTCTTACGGCAGCTTCTGTAGTGTTAAGCTATGTGATTCCGGCAAAGACTAACAGAAAATACGGAGGCACCCGTTGGGGAAGCATTGGTTCTGTTATCGGAACTATTGTCGGGATATTTCTTCCGATTCCATTGGGATTTCTGATAGGAATGTTTGCAGGGGTATTTATTGGTGAATTACTTCACGACAGTAAGGATATGAATAAGGCTTTACAATCTACCAAAGGAGCACTGATTGGATTCATTTACGGAACCGGATTCAGCTTTGTGGTTGGAGTGGCAATGTTTTTGGTAGTATTACTTGATATGTTCAACGTCATTTAATTAAATATAAGAAACTATGTTCCATAAAATTATCATACTCAGTCTGGGAATATTTGCATTAACAGGATGCGATGCCCAAAAGAAATCCAGAATTAATACAAAATCCCCTGAAATGTCTACAGGTACAAAATCAACAAGTCCTGATAATCAGAAAGATGGTATTATCTACCTGAGTGAAGGCGAGAATAAGTTTTTAAGAGAATACCAGATGAATGTGACGTTCAAAGGGGTTTCTGAAGACAGCCGTTGTCCTGAAGGAGTCAATTGTATCTGGTCGGGAGTTGCTCTTGCTCAGGTGGAAGTCATGGGAACTTCTACCCGGCCGATGATTCTGAACCTTGCCAGCGGAAATTTTCCGGCAAGAAATTACCACCAGTCGACAGAATTTAATGGTTACACGATTACATTACAGGACATTGCTCCTTATCCAAAATCACAGGACGGAACAAAAGCACTAGCCGGAAAATATAAAATAGGAATTACAATAAAAAAAGCTGAACCATCAGCTGATTCTACCACGAAATAGGCTTCTTCCCTTTGGAAACAAGATACTCATTAATTTTTGAGAAAGGCTTGCTTCCAAAAAAACCTCTGTGCACAGAAAAGGGTGAAGGGTGTGCCGATTTCAGAATAAAATGTTTAGCCGGATCTATGAGTTCGGCTTTTTTTTGTGCAAAAGCGCCCCACAATACAAACACGACATTCTCTTTTTTATCTGAAATTTCCTTAATAATAAAGTTGGTAAATTTTTCCCAGCCAAGGTCTTTATGGGAATTGGGTGAATGCGCACGAACCGTTAAGGTAGCATTCAACAGTAAAACACCCTGGCTTCCCCAATCATCAAGTTCTTTGGAAGTTCTTACAACTCCCAGATCATCTTTTAACTCAATAAAAATATTTTTAAGGGATGGCGGTGCTGCAACCTGTTCGGAAACAGAAAAGCATAAACCATTCGCCTGATAATCATTATGGTAAGGATCCTGCCCAATAATCACGACTTCAACATCATCAAAAGCAGTAAGTTCCAATGCTCTGAAGATCTGATTTTTTGGTGGAAAAACTTTGGTTGTTGCATATTCATTCTTCACTTTCTCCCAAAGGGTTGTAAAGTATTCCGTACTTTTTATTGGGGCTAAAATTTCTGTCCAGGTCATAGTGCAAAAATAATAATATTAAAATAAGGGCTTACATTATACCTTAAATATCTTTACTTTTCTTTCAATCAGCATATAGGAAAAGTAAGACAGCATTAGTGAAAAAGTGATCAATAAAAGGGTATTAACAAGTGGCAGACCTACTATTATAAAATTCTGATTTTTAACGATATAATGTATAATATACAATGAATACGAGATATTCCCTAAAATATAAACAGGCCTGGTCTCCAAGAACATCTGAAGATAATTTTTTTCACCTGTATATAATTGTCTGATCATCAATGCTGATAAGAATGGAATAAAAACCAGTCCTCTTGTCGTAAACAATAATAGTAAGGATAGCACGAATACAGCATTTACAGGCCAGCGGCCTTTTATTTTAAATTCCGGGAGCAAAGCAACTCCGATTCCAAAAAAATAAGAAGCTATTGTTCTGATTAAAGAATTTACTCCGTAGGGAATATCAAGGTATTTTGAAGATTTCCACATACTGACAGCCCCCTCGTTAAAATACATATCAGGAAAATGTGGAAGTGCCACCCTTAAAAGCAGACCTGCAACAATCAGGATTTCACCACGGATTTTATAGCGAATGATCAGATAGAGCATGAAAGGAAATATCAGATAGCACATCCATTCTGTACTCAGAGACCAATAAACGATATTCAACAGACGGTCTGGATTAAAAAAACACTGTACCAATCCGGCATTGATAAAAAATGTAAACCATGAAATTTTTCCTGCCAACAGAATAATCAAAATCATTGAAATAAAATAAACAGGATAAATTCTATTGACTCTTTTTTTATAAAACGTCACTACTCTTTTAATTTCTAAGTTTTTAAACGTATCAGAATAGGAAACTGTTAGCAGAAAAGCACTTAATACAAAAAAGACATCAACAGCAAGGTATCCTTTTCCTATAATATGCTGAAGAATTTCGTTTTTAAAATCAAAAAAATGAAAAAAAGTCACCCATAACGCCATTACTCCTCTAAGTCCCGTTAAAGATTTTATTTCATTTTTCATATATAATTTCAATCGGCAATAAAGATAGAGAAAAACCCGCTAGATTTGATAAGGGCTGCGAGAGGCTTTTTGTAGTCTGAAAATAATATTATCCGGAAAACCTTCATCCGGCTTTCCTTCCTGCAAAATGAAATGATGTTTCAAAAGAAGTCCTTTTGAGCTTTCATTGAATTTGTTGGTAATGGCTACAATTTCCTGTAAATGCAGTTCGTCAAATCCAAAATCCAGAACGGTCTTCAAAGCTTCAGACATGATTCCCTGCCTGTGGTATTCGGGCAGTAATTCATAACCGACTTCCGCTGTTTTACGGTCTTCAGAAAAATTCCAGAGACAGATGGTTCCGATAAGGTTCGGCTGATCTTTTAAAGAAATTCCCAGATAGATGGTTTGGTTATTTTTAGTTTTTTCTTTAATCGTCAGAATAAACTGGAGTGCATCGTAGTTATTTTCAGGAGATTTCCTTATAACGAACCGATTGATCACCTCATTGCTTCGGATTCGCAAAATATCCTCAACGTGGCTTTCGTTGATATCTCTCAGTAATAATCTTTGGGTTTCCAGTTTCATATTTCAAATTTAATAAAAGAATATTAAGGTTTATTTTTTAGCGTTAAAACTTTAAATCCCGGTTAATTTATTCTGTAAATCTCTCAGATATACGTAATAATCAAAATTCTCATTAAATTTGCACTGTGTATATAGATAAAGAAGATTTAGACGAATTAGAGTTTCCGCAATTGCTCGCGGAAATCTCCCCATTTGCGTATTCTCCGAAAACCAGAGAAAAAATTCTTCAACTTCGTCCGATGGAAATTGACGAGGCGGAACTTTCATTAAAAAAAACGTCAGAATATCTGTCGAGTTTTGAAAGTTCAAATGCGATTCCGTTTGATGAATATGAAGATATTGAAAGTGAGCTGAAATTGATGCTGATCGAGAACTACCGTCTGGAAAATGCTGCTTTCATCAAAATAAAAACCATCACGGAACAGATCGGAAGACTTCAGAAATTCTTCCCAACCATGCCGGAAACGTTTCCTACTTTATTGGAAGAAATTTCTGTACTGGAATTCAGAAAAGAGATCATTGAGAAGGTGGATAAGGTTTTTAACCGTTTTGGTGAAGTAAAAAATGAAGCTTCTCCAGCTCTGAAAGGGATAAGAACTGAAATTCAGCTGGCTAAAAAGGCGATTCAGGAAAATTTCAACCGTGCGCTTACCACGTACGGACAGAGTGACTTTCTGGATGACATCCGGGAAACAATTATTGACGACCAAAGGGTTCTGGCAGTAAAGTCAGGATTCAAAAAAAGAGTTGCCGGAAGAACATTAGGAATTTCCAAAACAGGTTCCATCACATATATTCAGCCGGACAGTGTTGTAAAGCACTATTTCAAACTCCGTGAGAATGAAGAGGAAGAGAAAAAAGAAATTGATAAAGTTCTCCGTAAGCTTACAGCTGAACTGGCAGAATTTCAGCCTCAGCTGTGGAGATATCAGGTGTATATTTTTGACCTTGATCTTACGAGAGCTAAAGCGAAATTTGGTGAACTGATTAACGGCGTTCTTCCAAAAATCAATCATCATAAAACGCTGAGATTAAAAGATGCCTATCATCCTCTTTTATGGTTAAGAAACAAAGTAGAGAACAAAACCATTCACCCTCAAACACTTACCTTAACAGAACATAACAGAATCATCTGTATTTCCGGTCCGAATGCCGGTGGAAAGTCAATTACCCTGAAAACGGTAGGATTATTACAGCTGATGATTCAGAGTGGTATTCTGGTTCCGGTTCATCCAAAATCTGAAATGTTTTTCTTTGAGAAAATTATGACGGATATTGGCGATAACCAATCTATTGAAAACCACTTATCCACCTATTCATCAAGATTGAAGAAAATGTCAGGAATCATCCGTGAAGCAGACGCCAATACGCTATTGCTTATTGATGAGTTCGGTACAGGTTCTGATCCGGAGCTTGGTGGTGCCCTGGCAGAAAGTTTCATGGAGTTTTTCTATGATAAAAAGAGTTTTGCCATTATCACAACGCACTATACCAATATTAAACTGGTGATAGAACAGCTTCCCAACGCCCAGAATGCAGCCATGCTTTTCAATGAAGAAACACTGGAGCCGATGTATAAGCTTGAAGTGGGACAGGCAGGAAGTTCATTTACTTTTGAAGTTGCAGAAAAGAATAAAATTCCAAGATTTATCATCCATTCGGCCAAGAAAAAGGTAGAGCATGATATTGTGAATCTTGATAAGACGATTGTAAAACTGCAGCAGGAAAAATTTGAGGTTGAGAAACTGAAATCCGATCTTGCCGAAAGAAAAGAATCCGTAGAAGATAAACGTGATAACCTTCAGAAACTGAATGACCAGCTTCAGCAGAAACTTTTCAATTTCCAGAAGCTGTATGAAGAGGAACACCGCAAACTTCAGTTCGGAAATAAGATTGAAGCATTCATCGACAGTTATACCAAAGGAAAATCCAGAAAGGATGTTGTAAAAGATTTTGTAAAGCTTCTTGAACAGGAAAAATTCCGAAAACTGGGAACAGATAAGGATGAATCCAAACGCCTGCAGGTTGTCAAGAGAAAAATCACTCAACAGCTGAAAAAAGAAGAAGTAATTGAAAAAATTGCTGAAACCAATGAAAAACTGGAAGAAAAGCGTAAAACCGATCGTGCTGTATGGATGAAAATCGGACAACGTGTCCGTATTACAGGAAGTACCAGTGTCGGAACCATTGAGAAAATTTCCAGAAACAAAGTGATTGTCAATTACGGAACTTTCAAAACCACAATTGACGCAGATGAACTTGAGAGAATTTAATTAATCTATCCGAAGATTTAGTTACGTAAATACAGAGAGAGCACTTTTCGGAGCTCTCTCTTTTTTATTATTTTTTAATGAAGCTTTTCATTCTCTCTTGTATAAAGGTTTTTAATATATTTGAATTCATAAAGTATTGAACATGGCAAGAAACTTTACTATTCTTTGGATCTTTTATAAAAAAATACAGATCCCCGCCTTATTGTTTTCATTACTTATTTCTTGTTTGCTTCCCTTCAGTATTGAAACATTTGGATTAAGTTTTCTTCTGATTTTACCTGTTCTTCATTATTTTATATATGAAGTAAGGCTTAAAAGCGAATATTACTTTTATGCCAATTCAGGCTTTTCAAGGATGTTTCTCTGGACAGGAACAATAGTATCGGGGATTATTGTAAAAATTATAACATTATTTTTATGAGCAGACTGCATGTTGATAGCGTAACCAAATCTTTTAATGAGAGGAAAATTCTGCAGGATATTTATATAGGATGCGAAACAGGACAAATCATAGGCCTGTTGGGCAGAAATGGAAGCGGGAAATCAACCCTGTTAAAAATTATCTTCGGAACTGAATATGGCGATACTCAGTTTATAAAATATGACAACACTATTCTGAAAAGCATTTCCGACAGAAAAAACAGAATTGCTTACTTGCCACAAGATCTTTTTTTACCCAAAAATATAAAAATAAAAAACCTGGTTCCTCTTTTTTGTAATCAAAAGAATACTGAGCTGCTTTTTACATCAGAATTCGTACAGCCTTTCCTTCATGAAAAGCCTAAAAACCTTTCCAAAGGTGAACAGAGAATTATTGAAACTTTGATGATTATTTATTCTGAAGCTGATTTTGTTTTACTGGACGAACCTTTCCATAGTCTTTCTCCGAAAATTTCTGCAGCATTGAAAGCTGCAATCATTGAACAGTCTGCGTATAAGGGATTCATTATTTCTGACCATAATTATCAGGAAGTTCTTGATATTTCACACCAAATATTTCTTTTGCGTGAAGGCTATCTGAAACAAATACAAGATTTAAATGAACTGCAACGGTATAATTATCTTCCGAAAAGCATTTAATTTATATATTTGAGGGATCAAAAAAATTTCATGATGACTTTCATAAACAAAGTATTCTATTTATCTGCTTTCAGTATCTTATCTGTTGTCTTTGTAAAAGGACAAACTAAAGTTCCTTTTGGAGTGGTAAAAGCTGAGGAAGGATATGCCAACGTACGTGTACATAAAGACGACTACCGAAAAATTGTTGATAAGATCCGTATGCGCAAAGGTGATGTATTTGTTTATGTAAAACCGGCTCCGGGAGAAACAGAATGGATCTGGATCAAATATCCTGAGAAACAGGATGACGACAAGCCTTTTGTGCGTTATGAAACTCTTGATAAAGAAGGAATGGTGAATAAAGGACGTATTGCTTATGTAGACCAGCTTCCCGCCTATACTCCATCCAAATCCAAAAATGGAAGATCCCTTATTTTTACCGATAATTCCGATCCTAAAATCCCTACCGCCCAAAGAAGCAAAGTAGTCATTGATATTTACCCTTCCAATGCAGGATACCGTAAAAAGGAAAAAGATGCAGATGGAAAAATTCTTACGATTGATAAAGTAAAACCATGGGGAATTGGAAATGACCTTCCTGAGGGAATGACCGAAATCAAATCCATCAGAGTGCAGCAGCCCGGAAGAGGATCTGTTTTTGTAAGGGAAGCCATCAAAAACATGTTCCAGCCTACCATGGATTTTGAGAACATCGGGGTAACTTCCCTCGACAATGATAATATTTTCCTTTATATGATCAATGGTTCAGGGGAAAACAGATACACTACTCTCTGGACGATTAAGAAAGGAAGAGTAATCAGCCAGATTATTTATCATAATCCGGAATAAATTCATTATTTTTGCATTCGAAAAGTTTTTACGCTTATTCATCACAGAAATTGGTTCTGCATCACCGCAGATTAAAAGGGAACCGTGTGAAAATCACGGACTGTCGCGCAACTGTAAAGTAACTGAAGTCTTTATCAAAGATCCACTGTGCGAGGCATGGGAAGGAGATAAATGATGTTACAAGTCAGGAGACCTGCCTTTTTCTTAAACATGTAACTTTCGCGATTTGAAGTTGTATTGATCTGATGGATTGTTTCAGGAGTTCTATCAATTCCTGTCATTATTCTGTTGTTTTAGTATTATTTCATTTCGCTTTAATTAATAATGATATATGACTACAGAAGAAAGAATTGAAGCATCCGAAACCAGAATCTTTAAAGCGGTTTTCCCTAACACCACCAATCATTACGATACCCTTTTTGGAGGTACTGCCATGCAGCTGATGGATGAAGTAGCTTTTATTACCGCAACCCGTTTTGCCAGAAAAAGAGTGGTAACCGTGAGCAGTGATAAAATTGATTTCAAAAAACCTATTCCTGCCGGAACTATTGTGGAACTGATCGGAAAAGTTTCATACGTGGGAAAAACCAGTATGAAGGTGAATGTTGAAATTTACACTGAACAGATGTACTCCTATGAAAGAGAAAAAGCTATTGTAGGTGATTTTACTTTTGTAGCCATCGACGAATTCAAAAAACCAATCCAGATACTATAAATTATAAAAAATTCGGGCGGCCAAAGGCCGCCCGAAGCTTTAAATATTTTCATTGACATTATTTCAATACCTTTTCTGTTTCCAGACTTCTGTTCAATAAAAGTTCAAAAGCCTCTCCCATTTCGTCTGATGCTCTGCTGATTGCATTTTCAAGCATATTCCGGATCTGTCTTTCCGTCACTCCGGCTTCTGTCCAGCTCTTTCCTGTAGTATGGGAATTTAAAATAAACGGCATAATTCTATCGATTCCACAGGCAAAAATAGCATCCGGTGTTTTCTCTTCCTCAAACTCCAGCCACAGGTTAAAAAATTCTGTACGTAAAGGCTCATCCAGAATTCCAAAGATCTTTTGGGCTGAAGCTTTCTCTCTTTCAAACTTTCCGACCATAGCTTTTTCATCAAAAATAAAAGTGTCTCCGGCTTCTATTTCCACAAGATCATGAATGGAAAGCATTCTTATCACTCTTAGCAAATCAATATCAGCTCGGTTTTTAGCATATGGATAAAGGATCTGGGCAAGAATAATGATCTGCCAGGAATGTTCAGCCGTATTCTCTCTTCGGGAATCGTCTGCATTATAATTTCTTCGTTGTACATTTTTAAGCGCATCTACTGCCAGAATAAAATCTATCTCTTTCTGAATTTTCATCTTACTTTTTATTTCTGTTATATTGATCTGACGGATATACCTTTGTTCTGGTAATCCATTTATTATTGATCTTTTCTTTCGTTATGACCTTTACCTGATCCTCATTGGTCATATCCTCCTCTTTTTCCAGCACTCTCTCCAGCCCTTTGTTCGGAATAACGGTATATTCTGTTGTAAAAATCCTGCAACAACCGGACTTACCGTAGGAAATAAGACGCTTTCGTTTAGCATCTGTTTCAAAAAAATCAAAACCGTTTGAGCCCAGGTCTGTAAGTTCTTCACTTTTTACAAATGCCATTCTTGTAGTATTGAATACATAAACATCATAAGAAGCCGAACTGTAATTTCCCATATTTCCGTTTCTTATCGCTACATCTTCGGTGCCGTCAAAATTAAAATCATCTACAATTACACTACGCTGATCCTTTGAAAGCGGAATCAATTTCCCGCGAACCAGTTTTTGGCCTTGTTCCGCATATACAACAAGATCATCAGAAACAAAAGTCTGTACTTTGCTGTTTTTATGGTCAAACAGTTCCACCGTTCCTTTTCCTCCACATCGGTCATCGTAACAGTTTTCTGTCTGAATGACTGCATCATAGTTCTTTGATACATTTTTAATTTCAAACTGATATTGCCCGAAACAGAGCGGTCCCAAAAGAAATACTGATAAGTGCCTGTACTTATTTAAAATATTCATGGTAATAGGAATGATTTGGGTCTTTTTTATTTCTAACAAAAATACGAATCATAATACCGATCTCAAAATCCATGTTCTCATTATCTGCCAGAATTTCCCTTTCCATAAAACAGTATTCACAGATAAGAAGCTTTCTCCCGCTATCCGCTCATACTCCTCGCGCCTGCCTAAAGCCGTGGCTGCTGTGGGGTAACCGCTGCTATCGGGGCTAGAACATGAGTGATAAGTGATAAAAGATCATTTTTTCTCTCCAATTTTCAAAATTCTATCTAAAAATTTAAAAATTCTCAGACATTTTCTTCTAAAATCCATTTGACTCAAAATTGATGATTAAAATTATTATATTGATTTATAGTGTTTTAAATAATTTATTTTAAAAATTTCACTACTTTGTATTGCATAATACCATTTTATTTACATATCTTTGTAATGTAAAATTAGAATAGGCTCAGCTAGCTAGGGGCATTTTTCTAAAAATATAACTAATTAACAAAACTTATCAAAGATGAATACCGAAAATACCAAAGCGCAAATGCGAAAAGGAATTCTGGAATTCTGTATTCTAAGTCTCATCAATAACCGAGAAATGTATGTTTCTGATCTTATTGATGAACTGAAAAAAGGAAAACTGGATGTAGTGGAAGGGACCCTCTACCCTCTTCTTACAAGACTTAAAAACGGAGAATTTCTCTCTTACAGATGGGAAGAATCTACCGGAGGACCACCCAGAAAATATTATCAGATCACAGAAAAAGGAAAACTTTTCCTGGATGAACTTCTCAATACATGGAATGAACTGACAGCCTCAGTAAACCAAATCACCCAACAAAATTAAAAAACAAAGCTATGAACAAGACACTCTCAATAGGACTCGCAGGTTTTTCTTTTACCATAGAAGAACACGCATATATAAAGCTCAGCGATTACCTGAACGCACTGAGAAGCTCTCTGGATGCTTCTGAGGCTGATGAAGTAATGCATGACATAGAAATAAGAATGGTGGAAATTTTCAAAGATTCTTTAGGAAAACGTGAAGTGATCAACGATACCGATGTAGAAAGGGTAATCGCACAGATCGGAAGCCCTGAAAAAATCGAAGAGCAGGAAGAAGCTTATTATTCTGAAAAAACATCTGCCAGAAACTATAATTCAGGAACTCATTATACCGATAAAAAGCAGCTGTTCCGTGATCCCGAAAAACAAAAAGTTGCCGGAGTCTGCGCAGGCTTAGCTCAGTACGTAGGAATGGATATTACTACCATGAGAGCAATCTGGCTGGGAATCTTCGTATTAGGAATTTTTACAGCAGCCATTTCTTCTTCATTAATAGGTCTTCTATATGTAATCCTTTGGATCGTACTTCCAAAAGCTGAAACAGCAGCAGATTTCCTGAAAATGCAGGGAAAGCCTATGAACTTCGACAATCTTAAGAATGAGTCTAATAAATTGGTACAGTTTGCCAATGAATCTACTCAGAGGGTCGGAGAAATCTATAACGAAAACAAGCCATACATCAACAATGCAGGAAGCGGAATCTGGAATGTATTTAAGTATATTGTAGGAGGATTCTTCGTATTGATGGCTGTAAGCAGCATTATCGGAGTGTTTGTATTATTTGCCCTTTTCGCAATGGACACAGACTTCCCGGGAGCTAATGAGATCAGATTCTATATGGATGATCAGGGATTGGATAAAGTACTGGCTGCGATGATGGTGATCGGAAGTTTAATTCCGGCAATCCTTTTCAGCTTGTTAAGTATCAAAATATTCTCTCCGAAAACAAAACTGAGAAATATCGGATGGGTTGTAGGAGGTTTATTCCTTCTTCTGATCGGACTTGGAACTTACTTCGGTATCAGCATGGCTAAGAAAGATATGATCTACAGAGGAAGTAAGGAAGATGTAGAAAATGTTGCCATCAATACTACTTCAGATACTGTTTATGTGGATGTAAAACAGATCAACATTCCTCAGAGCTTCAAAGCGTATGACAATGATATTTATTCTGATAAAAAATCAGTGTATGAAGAAGATTATATTTCTGTAGATGTAACCAGAAAACCGGACATCAAAACACCGTATCTGATCATCAAAAAAGAAGGAAAAGGATATAACTTCCCTATCCAGCTTACAGTTCCTGTAGAAGTGGTCAACAATAAAGTATTACTTCCAAACTACATCAAGTATCCATATGAGCACAGATTCAGAGATTACAGACTTGATTATGAACTTGTAGTTCCTCAGAAAATGGTGGTTATATCGATGAAAAAAGACCGTATCAACATGGATGGAGATTTAGACGGAGACGGAATCAATGATAATGATCAGGACAGTGATGAAGACAACAACGGTGTCAGAATCGAAAAAAATAAAATCACAGTAAACGGCTCCAGCATTGAGTACAACTCTGATGACAAAGACAGCATCATTGTAAACGGTAAAAAAGTTCCGAACAACCAGGCAAAGAAAGTAATTGATTCTGCAGTGTCCAATATTAAAAAATCAAATAAAGATATGGACATCAAAATCAAAGACGGGAAAAATGAAATTTCCATACAAACTAAATAATTAACTTCAGAGAGTGGTAGAAGGTGTGGGTGGATGGCAACCGTTTGAAATTCACACCCTTCTTCTCTCAGAAAAGTGAAAATAAAGCTCCATTTAGTTTCTTATGTGAAAAAAAAGTTTTAATTTCGTAAAGCTAAAATTTAATAACCAACCAATCAAAAACGCAGCCTTATCATGATACAATTTGCAATGGAATTCGTAATGAAAATCGTAGATTTAATTAGCGGTTTGTTTTAAGAGCGATAATATTTCAATATATTTGTAAAGTATAACCAAAGTTTGGTTATACTTTTTTGTTTTTAATCCGGGAAATCTATGAAAAAGCTATTAGGCAAAGCAATGTTAAAATTATTAGGTTGGAAGGTCGTCCTGCAGGGCGATGTCAACAACCTGAACAGGTGTATCCTTGTGGTTGCACCACATACTCATAATATGGAGTACATTTTAGGAAATTTCGCCTACTGGTCCTTGGAAAAACCTTTAAAAATTATCATCAAAGATGCACACACCAAAGCCTGGTATGGAAGTATCGTAAAAGGACTTGGAGGTATCGGAATCGACAGAAGCCAGAAAAATGACCTTGTGAATTTCGTGGCCAACCAGTTTTCAAAGGAAGATTTCAGTCTTGTTATTACTCCGGAAGGAACCAGAAGCTGGGTACCAAAATGGAGAAAAGGATTCTATCATATGGCTTTGGCAGCAAAAGTTCCTATCGTTCTGGCAGCAGGTGATTTTAAAAGAAAAATTGTGTATCTGGGTTACACCATTCCTTATGAAAGAATAGCCTCAGTACCTTTTTCAGAAATCATGCAGGAAATCCAGGACTATTATGTAAAAAATGACATTGTTCCAAAAGTTCCGGCCAACTGGAATCCCAATATTATGGGAACCGAGCTAGAAGCTAGAAGCTAGAAGCTAGAAGCAAAATTAATCATCATTTATCAACTATTAAAAAATGAAAGGTCAGACAAAAGAAGAAATATTAGCATTTATCAATAACTGGGGAGATGTAACTCTTGCCAAAACGCTTGAAATCAAATTCATCGATATTGATCTGGAATATGAAACCCTTACAGCCACAATGCCCGTTCTCCCAAGAACCCACCAGCCGTTTGGAATCATGCATGGAGGAGCCAGCTGCGTTTTAGCGGAAACATTAGGGTCAAGCCTGTCTAATATTTTTATCGATGGTGAAAAATATTATGGAGTAGGAACCAATATCAACTCCAATCACTTAAGAAGTAAAAAAGATGGTATTGTAACCGCTACGGCACGTTTTATCAGAAAAGGCAAAACCATGCATGTCTCTGAAATTGAAATCCGTGATGAAAAAGGCGTTTTGATCAATCATACTACAATGACGAATAATATTATTCACAGATAAGTTGCAGCAACATAAAAAAATAAAGAGCTTAAATTAAATTTAAGCTCTTTTTATTTTGACATCTTTAAGACTAGTAATACCTTTGTAAAAAGGAAAATCACAACGGGAATTTCTATGTTATTTCCATGATGATTTTTCAAAATCTTTCATAACTCATGATTTATTTCAAACTTCCTTTTGACGAGAGACTCCTGTCTGCTGATGAAAATAATACAAAAAATGCTGTCAACTTTCTTTCTTATAACGGCCTGGATCAAATCAGCTTCAACGGAGAAATTTGTGAAATTGATGCTGTTGAATTTGCTCATACTTCTATTACCAATGAAAATCTGATCAGTGATTCTACAAATTCTTCTGCCGAAACAAAAGATGAATACTGCGAAACATTACAGAAAGTGATCGAAGTGATTAAAGAAAATCACCTGCCAAAGCTGGTTTATTCCAGAAGAAAGATTTTCAAAGACTTTAGTTCCATCGATTATAAAGAGAGCTTCAAAAATGTATGTAAAAATTACCCCAATGCTTTCAGATATCTGTTTAATGATGGGAAAAATGCATGGATGGGAGCTTTCTCAGAAGTATTAGGGAAGTTTAATAAAACGACTCACGAATTTGAAACCATGGCTCTTGCCGGAACTCTTCCTGTGTCTGAGGAATGGTCTGAGAAAGAAATTGAAGAACAAAAGCCGGTTACTGCCTACATTCAGGATATTCTTAAAAACTATTCTGACAATGTAGAACAATCGGAAACCTATGACCATATTTCCGGTAATATCAAACATTTACGAACAGATTTTAAAACCAGTATACAACCTGAAGATCTTGATAAAATTATCCAGGATCTGCACCCTACTCCTGCAGTCTGCGGTATTCCAAAAGATTTTTGTAACGAAAATATCCGTAAATATGAAAAATTTCCACGTGAATTTTATGCAGGTTATATCAAGGTTGAAACGGATGAGAGTATTCTGTACTTTGTCAATCTGCGTTGTGCAAGACTTTATAAAGACTCGGTACATGTTTTTGTAGGAGGCGGAATAACAGCTCAAAGTGATCCGGAAAAGGAATGGAGAGAAACAGAACTGAAGTCTGAAGCGATATTGAAAAACCTGGTTATTTCCTGATATTTTTAGATTCTCCCACAGATCGCACAGATTTGCACAGATATTTGCGCGCATTTTTTTACTGAGTAAAACGAGTTTATGACCATTCATAAAAACCTAAGTGAGAATATTGCGATAATTATAAGTTTTGGCTAAAGCCAATGGAATATATTTCCTTCTTTTGAACGGGCTAAAGCCCGTTCCTATTGAATATAAAAAACAGTATTGCATTTAAGACACCTAATTTCTAATCCCTTATTCCTAATCGCTGCTACCTAATTCCTTTTATCTACCACCTAAAAAACAAAAACCTCCTTCAAAAGAAAGAGGTCTATATCTATATTGAAATAATCAATTTATTTCTTTACACCAATTCTGCTCCAGGTATCCATTACAAAAAGCAGGATAAGGCCTATGGCAGCAGCGCCAGCAGAGAATACAAACTTAATATTATCTTCATCTCCAAGGATATCTGTCGCTTGCCAGTTGATAGCATAAAGATTGATGGCGATGAATACGATAAACAGTACTAAAAATACTTTATAAAACTTCTTCATGACTCTTAAAAATTAATATAATTCTGCACGAGTTGAGCAAAATTTGCGGTGAATAATTTAATTGAAATTGCCAAAAGGATAATTCCGAAAACTTTCTGAAGGATCATCAAAGTAGCATCCCCAATTTTCTTCTCCAGCCATTTCGCTGATTTCAGCACCAAATATACGAAAATTGTATTAAGAATGATTCCGCAGATAATATTAATATCATGAAATTCAGCTCGCAGAGACAGTGCGGTTGTTAGGGTTCCGGCTCCTGCAACCAGCGGAAATGCGATGGGTACAATGGATGCAGCCTTTGCTTCAGTGGTTTTATTGATTTCAATTCCTAAAATCATTTCCAGCGCTATGACAAAAATCACAAAAGCTCCGGCAATGGCAAAGGAATTTACATCCACTCCGATAAGCTTCAGAATCTTATTTCCTACGAACAGGAAAACGATCATAATTGCTCCCGCAGTAATGGCAGCCTTTCCGGCTTCAATCTGTCCAAACTTCTGCTGAAGGCTTACGATAATAGGAACTGAGCCGATGATATCGATAACGGCAAAAAGAACCATAAAGCTGGTAACAATCTCTTTAAAAGAAAAACCATCAAAAATTTCCATCTCTTTGTAATTAAAAATTTCGCAAAAATATGAAAATAAACTGACTATTTGCTAATTTGTGAATATAAATTAACAATAGTTTTCAAAAGTTCTTCCAAAGCTTCAGCAGATTTCACAGGATTGTATTTTTCCATTTGAACTTTCTGCTGCAGTCTGCTGTATTCATCTGCAACTGAAGAACCCTTGTGTTTTTCAAGAAAAGTCTTAAACTCAGGGGTAGAGCCTTGGAAATACTGGCTTCTTACTTCCTCATCCAATTCTTCCAGCGTTACAAAGAACTTTTCATACTCTCCGTTATCTTTAAGGTTTTCCAGATATCCAAAATAATCATTGATATCTGTTTTCATCAATTCTCTGATCTCCTTTTCTGTTTCGGCCACTGAACCTAAAGGTTTTGACGGTACAGTTTCCCTAACTAATGTACGTTTTTTTTGCCAATTTTTAAATAGCAGATATGCAACGAATAAGCTGATCAGAATAGCAATATTGGTCAGAAGAATATTCCAGTGGAATTTGCTTTTTTCTTTTACTTTAAAAGAAGTGGTTTTTAATACCGGAGTATTTACCGTCTCCAAAAGGTTATTGGTATATTCATTCACTTTCTCCACTGTAGAACGTGCTTCCAAAATCTGGTCGTGGGAAAATGCATTCAGATCCAGTGTTTTCTGTCCAAGATCTACATATTCTTTGCTTTCAGGATCAAAGAAAGCAAATTGTTCCGTTTTAATTGAAATTACTCCTGATTTTTTAGGAATAATCACATAATTAGCCAGGATTTCACCTTTCATTCCTGAAGTTCCCGGAGCAACTTTTGAGGTAATTTTCGGGGCAAAAACTTCATAGTCCGGAGAGGCGGCAATCTTAGGAAGTTCCATATCAGGTAAATTACCTTCTCCTGAAACTTTCACCACTACATTCAGAGGCTTTTTGGCTTCCGGTTTTTCTTTGGAAGCATTGTATACGTTTACATTAAAGTTTCCAACAGCATTTTTAAAGCATTCGGGAGCTCCTTCAGGAAGCTTTCTTACGTTGATTCTGACTTTATTGGAAACAATTTTTGTTTTATTGGAATAGGTACTTACTGAAGCAGATACTCCGGGAACCTCCACATATCCAGCTTCATTAGGAAATACCATAAACATGGCCAGAACCTGCGAAGGCATATTTCCATATCCGGAAGGATCTATCTCAGACTTATTAAAATTAATAGGATGCACGTTGATATTGTCCTGCTGCGGAAGGTGGATATTTTTCACCTTTCTCAGGTTATCCATATTTCTGGAATACACTCTCAGAACAGCTACAGTAGGCTGATCCTGATAGACATCCCGATCATCAATTTCCATGTTCAGATACACATCATTGGAAGTATTTGCTGCCAGAGATCTTCTGTCGACAATATCACGGATATTGACATCAAAAGGTTCGGTTTTATAGATTCTGTTGTTGACGGTAACAAGAACGGAACCGATTTTTATTTTCCCTTTTTTCTTAGGTTCCAGAGCAATTCTGGAGACTTTTTGGGTAATTAAAGTATTGGTAGCAGGATCAATCACGGTATTCGTAACAGACCCGCTTCCTATAATATTAAATTTTGAAAGATCCGGAAGCTGGAAACCTGTCTGCTGTACAAGATCACTACCGTTAAGTTCAAGAACGATGGTCAGGTTGATGATATCTTTACCTGCATATTCGGTTTTATCTGCATCCATAGATAGATTTACCTGTCCGTAAGTAATTACGGATGCCAGCGTTAGCAATATGTAAATCAATTTATGCTGCATCACCAATCTTTTTCGTTGCTTTCAGGCATCGAATAAGAATTTTTGTTTAAAATTCTTCTGGCGGTTTCTTTTTCTTTTTCGTTTATTTTATCTAAGATCGCATTTTCAAGATTCTTTGGCATTCTGCCTTCATTATTTTGATTCTGCTTAGGATTGTCACCCTGGTCACTTTTACCTTCGTTTTGCGGGCCGTTACCCTGATCCTGTTTTTTGTCTTTGTCGCCTTTCTGATCATCTCCTTTGTTCTGATCATTTCCGCCGCCACCTTTTCCTGAGTTATTCTGTTCGTTTTTTTGCTGTTGTTTTTCTTTCTCTTTCAGTTTGGCAATCTCATAGTTTTTTCTGGTTACCTCACTGTGGGGATCCTGCTTCAAAGCTTTTTTATAATAGTCAGCCGCTTTTTCCGGCTGATTCATCTGCATATAAGCATTCCCCAAATTATGAAGAGCAGCTGCTTTATCAGGCAGTGTCTGTGAAAGTTTTTCTGCTTTTTCAAACTCAGCCTTTGCTTCTTCGTATTTTTTACTTTTATACAATGCATTCCCCATATTATAGTGAGCGGTAAAATCTTTATCATTGGATTTTATCGCTTCCATATATTTCGAAGAGGCACCTTCATAATCTTTACCGTCAAATTTCTGATTGCCTTCATACACTAAATTCTTATAGCTTTCCTGCCCAAACATGAAGCCTGAGAAAGAAATGGCAACAATAAACGATAAAAATATGATTTTAGTATTCATCACTTGCAAAATTATTCCTTTATATGTTAAGAAACAGAGTTTTATTTGTTAAAGTTCGGTTAAAGTACTTGTAGAATTTCTTCTATAAATAAAGGAATTCTACACATTAAAATCTTTTTTAGGATTAAAAATATAAATTAAAAAGAAAAACAGAAGAGATACTGCAAGAAAATACTGATAATAATGATTGGCATTCTGTGATTTCACCATAGTTTCCGCACCGGCAGATTTTTTATTCACTGCATCTACAATCCTGTCCGGAGCTTCATTGATATTATTTCCGTCAATATAAGTTCCATCTGTAGATTCCGCCATTTTCTTTAATGCTTCCGTCTGTCTTTTTGAAATCACGGTACCACCGTTGGCATCGGTTTTATATCCCATCAGCTGTCCGAACACATATTCAGGAACCGGCGCACCTTCATCTGTGCCCACTCCTACAGAAGTAATGCTTATTCCTTCTTTATTAGCTAATCTGATGGCAGCATTATCATTTCCTTCATTATCTTCACCATCACTCAGCAGAATCACTTTTCTGGATCCTTTGCTTACATTTTTAAATTTTTCAGCAGCAGCCTGCATTCCTTTCAGAAAATCCGTCCCCTGAATCTGCATAGAGCTGGTTTCAATACCGCTGATATAAGTTTCCACAGAATTATAATCCGTTGTAAGGGGCATAATAGACATGGCATTCCCTGCAAAAATCACTATACCTACTTTGTCATTATTCATTTTCTTCATGGTAGCCAGCATCAGGTTTTTAGCCTCTGTCAGACGGCTTGGATCTATATCTTCAGCATTCATAGAATTGGATACATCCAGCATAAAAATGACATTGTTCAGTTTCTGGGTACTTTTCACTTCTTCAGAACCGTTCAGAAGATCAATGATAGAAAATATCAGAAATAATGTTCCCAATAAATATAATGCAGGAAAAAACTTTGTAAATCCTGATCTTTTTTCAAATAAATTCTCGTGAAACTGGCTGGCAGCAAAAATTTCTCTTTTTTTATTTCTCCATTGTAAAAAACGGATCAAAAAAGAAGCTAACAGCGGCAGAAGCAACAGTAAAAATAAATACCAATAATTTCCTAAAGACCAACTCATCAGCTTAAAATTTTATAAAACACCCATCTCAACAATGCATCCAGCACCAGCATGGCCAGTGCAACCCAAAGGAATATTTTGAAATACTCTTCATAATTGTACAGCTTGGAAACCTTTACATCAGATTTTTCCAATTGGTTAATCTCATTATATACTTCTTCCAGACTGCTGTTTGAGGTAGCTCTGAAATATCTGCCTCCCGTTGTCTGAGCTATTTCTCTCAAGGTATTTTCATCAATGGTAACCTCTGTTTCAGTAAAAATAAGATCTCCAAAAATATCCTGCGATGTCGGCATCAGCGCATAGCCATTGGTTCCAATTCCGATTGAATATACCTTTATATTATTATTTTTTGCCAGTTCGGCAGCAACCTGTGGTGGAATCGCATTCTGAATATTGCTTACCCCATCCGTCATCAGGATCACCACTTTACTTTTGGCTTTACTTTTAATCAAATGATTCACTGCTACTGAGAGTCCTTCACCGATAGCTGTTCCAGGTTCAAGACCTGCAGAATTCAGATTTTTAATTTCATCAATAACTACCTGGTGATCTGAGGTTACCGGAACTTTTGTGAACGCTTCTGCAGCATATGCTACCACTCCTATCCTGTCATTGGGACGTTTCTGAACAAATTTTACAGCAATATTCTTCAGGGCGGTAATTCTGTCCGGGCTCAGATCCTTCGCCAGCATACTAAGAGAAACATCAATGGATAACATAATATCGACTCCCTTTGTATCATCTCTGTCCTGAGAAATGGTAAACGTTCTCGGCCTTGCCATGGCAATAATCAACGCAGAAAGAATGATATATTTTGATATTTTCAGCAAAAAAAGCACACCCTGGATACTCCCGCTGTGATCCATATTTTTTATGGTAGGAACTTTTATACCCTTTCTTTTATTTTTTCCAATATCTTTAATTAAAAGTGGAATAAACAGCAGAAAAAGCAGCAAAAACCATGGGCTGTAAAACTCAAAATTAAACATCCTTTCTTAAGTTTTCGAATTCTAAATCTTTGGATGATCTTTTCACAAAATCTCTGATATTGGCAAAATCTCTTTCCATGGTTTCCTGATCAGGAAATGTTTTGGCAAATTTCACCAGGTCTCCCCTAAGGAAAACATCTTCTATTATTTTTTCGTTGTCCTGCGAGATGGTATTATTTTTTTTCATGACCTCAATAAGATCATCGGTAAGAAGTACATCTGCAGGAAGGCAGTATTGTTTTGTAATGAAGGTTCTGGAAATATCGATCAGTTCCACATAAAACGAACGGAAGTTTCCTCGTTCAATATATTTTTTCTTTTTAAGAGAGTCGAGCTCTTTTAAGGTCTGGTTGGTTGCCACTACAGGAGAACTCTTTGATTTTCTTCCCCATTTTACAAACATAATAATAGCAATAACCAGTGCAATACCAGCCAATACAGCAAGGATATAAAACTTATAAAGCTCCCAATAATCTTTGGGTTCAAGTTTCACCTGCTTATTATTCATGATATCATTAATCTGATCTGCTTTTTGAGCCGTATTAATAACATCTATTTCGTAAGGAATCGTTTTAAGTATTCTGTCACCTACTTTGAATTCCAGTTCCGGAATGGTAAATTTTCCTTCTTCAAAAACAGCAAATTCTATCTTCCTTTCATAGGTGTTAGCCGTTTGTCCGATACTGTCTTTGGTTTCTTCAAAATGAAAAGGTAGCAGCTCATTTTTGGCTGCTGAAGTTACCTGTTGCTCATTAAGGTTATCAATCTTTATGGTAAGATGATTGATTTCTCCGAGAGCAAGGGTTTTCTTTTCTACGTTAGAGGATAATATCTGTGAAAAAGCATTTGCACAGATCAGAAAAGATAATATTAAAAGTATTTTTCTCAATGTTAAATAATAAGGCAAAACGCCTGATGTTTTTAAGTTACGGGCTCAGCCCGATGTTATTTTTTCTGAAAGTAATTATACAATAATTTTGAATAATCCGAACCGGTATTGATATTCATAAAACTGGCAGAGCTGTTGGCAAAGTCTTCTTCCAGCGCTCTGAGTTTTTGTTTTTGAGCTTCTGCGAAGGTATACCGCCATCTTGCACTGGAAGTATTGGCCCAGATCTCTTTTCCGGTTTCTACATCAAGTAATCGGGCATACCCAACGTCAGGGATTTCATTATCTTTTTCATCATAAATCCTCATTCCCAGCAACTGATGTTTCTTTGAAGCTACTCTCAGCATTTTGGAGTCATAGGCATCCTCAAAATCTGAAAACAGAAATACCAGAGATTTTCTTTTAAAAATTCCCATCATATATTCCATTGCCTTGTCTATTTTAGATTCTGCCGGAACATAATCTGCAGTGAGAATATTACTGATAATGGAAAGAATGTGTTTTCTTCCTTTTTGAGGAGGAATGACTTTATATACTTTATCAGCAAACAGGATCAATCCTACTTTATCATTATTACCAGCTGCTGAAAATCCTAAACTGGCGGCAATTTCAGCTACATATTCCCTTTTCAGCTGGACTTTTGTTCCATAATCCATGGAAGCGGAAATATCCACAAGAATCATCATTGTCAGTTCCCTTTCTTCTTCCATTACTTTTACGAATGGTTCACGGAAACGTGCGGTTTTATTCCAGTCGATTCTTCTGATCTCATCTCCAAACTGATAAGGACGAACTTCAGAGAAAGTCATCCCCTGTCCTTTAAAAGCGCTGTGATATTGCCCCATCAAAGCAGCCTCCGTCTTTTTTCTGGTACGGATTTCAATCTGCTTTACTTTTTTTACAATATCTTTTATCTGCATAGACGAATTCAAATTCAAAGTTTAATGTTCTAGTTTCGGAATCCGGGTTTTGGGTTAGTCATTAAACTCAATGGATACGTTCGACCACTCATTATCAAACTTTGTGTTGTATTTTTTATAAAAATTGATGGCTGGCTCATTCCAGTTTAATACCTGAAACACCATTCCACTGTAATTATTGGTTTGACCATATTCCAGTGTTGCATCAAATAATTTTTTTCCAATCTGCTTTCCTCTTAGCTTTTCAGTTACTACAAGATCTTCAAGATACAGCCTTCTTCCTTTCCAGGTTGAATATCTGTCGTAATACAGGGATATTCCAACTATTTCTCCTTCATATTCCGCTACAAAAGCTCCCCAAACAGGAGAAGTACCAAAACCATCCTGAGTAAAATCCTCTAAAGTCACGGTTACTTCATGCAGTGCTTTTTCATATTCTGCCAATTCTTTTATCAAATCCAGCATAGCAGCACAGTCCTGCTGAACTGCTTTTCTTATGATCACATCACTCATTATGGTGCCTGTATTTTTGCTAAAATTCTATTGATAATTTCCTCAGTTGTGATCTCTTCCGCTTCTGCTTCAAAGGTCAATCCCATTCTGTGTCTCAATACATCTTTTGCCAATGCTTTTACATCTTCCGGAATGACAAATGCTCTTCCTTTTAAGAAGGCGTAGGCTCTTGAAGCAATAGCAAGGTTGATGGATGCTCTTGGAGAAGCTCCGAAGCTGATATAATTTTTAAGTTCAGAAAGACCGTAATTTTCCGGATAACGTGTTGCGAACACCATATCCAGGATATATTTTTCAATTTTCTCGTCGAGATAAATCTGATTGATCAGTTCTTTTGCATCTACAATATCCTGAAGGGAGATTACAGGCTTAACCGTTGGCTGGTGTGAGGTTGAAACCATTCTCATCACCTGTCTTTCATCTTCAAAAGCAGGATAATCTATGGTACACTTCAGCATAAAACGGTCGCTTTGTGCTTCAGGAAGCAGGTAAGTTCCTTCCTGGTCAATAGGGTTTTGTGTCGCCAATACCAGGAACGGTTTTGGAAGCTTCATGGTTTCGTCACCAATCGTCACCTGTTTTTCCTGCATGACCTCCAGAAGCGCTGACTGTACTTTTGCCGGCGCACGGTTGATCTCGTCCGCCAAAACAAAATTCGCAAATACCGGCCCTTTTTTTATAGAAAAATCATTGTCTTTGATATTGAAAATCATCGTTCCCACTACGTCTGCAGGAAGTAAATCCGGTGTAAACTGAATCCTTGAAAAATCTCCATGAACAGCATCTGCCAATGTTTTTATCGCTAAGGTTTTAGCCAGTCCCGGTACTCCTTCAAGAAGAACGTGTCCGTTTCCCAAAAGCCCTACCAAAAGACGGTCTACCATGTATTCCTGTCCGATAATAACTTTGTTGATTTCCTGTCTCAGAAGAGTAAATAAGTAGTTTTTTTCTTTTACTTTTTCCGTCAATTGGCGGATATCTTCAGCTTGATATATCTCTGACATAGCTTGATTTAAAATAAGTGGTAAATTTCTGATAAATACTTGCATTAATCAACATAATAAATGCCATTTTTGAGTTAAAGTTTGTTAAAAAATCCCGTATTGATACAACTTGCAGAACTGCTGAAGTCTTAAAACTCAATAGTATGATCTGATTTTTTCATAAAAATATATAAAATTTGATTTAATCTCCTGCTCAAAAATTGTCATTTCCAGTTTATTAAACTATTTTTGGTGATTAAAAATTTTGCAAAATGAATTATCATTTTCAAGCACACAGACAGGTTAGAAAGAACCTTTTAGATATCCTTCAGAATACCTCTCATGAAGATCTGATCCTGATTCCGGATGGTTTCAACAACAATATTTACTGGAATATTGCTCATACTGTTGCCACACAGCAGCTATTGCACTATTACCTGAGCGGAAATCCTTTCCGTATAGACAAGTATTGGATTGAAACCTATAAGAAAGGGACTTTACCCAACTTAAATGTTCAGAAATCAGAAGTGGAAGATTTAGAATTTTTACTTACCGAAACTTCAAAGATTTTAATGAAGGATTATGACAGTGATTTCTTCTCAGACTATACTCCTTATACCACAAGTTTCGGAATGGATCTGAAAAGCATCCAGGATGCCATCATCTTCAACAATATGCACGAAACCCTTCACTATGGATATGTGATGGCACAAAAAAGAGCAATTTTAGGAGAGAAGTATTAGTTCAAAGTTTAAGATTTAAAGTTTAAGGTTATGGGGAATATTAAGAGATTTGAGGATTTAGAGATCTGGAAATTATCCCGACAGCTTTGTCATGAGATTTATAGTATTATTGAATCTACCAACCTTAAGAATAATTTTAAACTTAGCAATCAAATCGATGGATCTTCGGGGTCTGTAATGGATAATATTGCCGAAGGATTTGAAAGAAACGGGAATAAAGAATTTATACAATTTCTTTCTATTGCGAAAGCTTCCTGTGGAGAAACCAGATCACAATTGTATAGAGTTTTTGACAGGAGCTTTATTTCGCAGGAAAAATTTGAAACATTAATTGAGCAGACAGAAACGTTAAGTAAAAAGATCAGCTCTTTTATAAAATATTTAAATACAACAGATTTAAAAGGAACAAAGTACAAACCTTAAATTCAAAACTTTAAACTTTGAACTTTAGACTTTGAACCTTAAACATAAAATTTTAACAACTCAATGAAAGACGATTTTATTTTCGGGCTACGTCCCGTGATTGAAGCAATTGAAGCGGGAAAAACGATTGACAAGATCTTTGTGCAGAATGCACTTCAGGGTCCTATTTATGCTGAATTAAAAGCCATTTTAGCGAAAAATAAAATCCGTCCCAATTATGTTCCGGTTGAAAAACTGAACCGTTTTACAAGAAAAAACCACCAGGGTGTGGTAGCTTTTATTTCGGATGTACCGTTTCATAAAGTGGAGGATATTGTTCCACAATTATTCGAACAGGGAAAAACACCTTTCCTTTTAATTCTGGACAGACTTACCGATGTAAGAAACTTTGGAGCCATCTGCAGAACAGCGGAATGCGTAGGAATAGATGCAGTTATTATTCCTGAAAAAGGAGCTGCTCCTATCAATTCCGATGCGATAAAAACTTCTGCCGGAGCAATATACAATATCAAAATATGTAAGGAAAACAATCTTGCCCACACGGTAGATTTCCTTCAGCAAAGCGGAATTTCCGTATATGCAGCGAGTGAAAAAGCCCAGAAACTGATCTATGATGTTAATATGACAGAGCCATGTGCTATCGTTATGGGAAATGAGGAAACCGGAATTTCTAAAGAAGTATTACATCATGCTGATGAAAAAATAAAACTTCCTATTGAAGGAAAAACACAATCCCTGAATGTTTCTGTAGCATGTGGAGCGATTTTGTATGAAGCGGTAAGACAGAAAATGTCCGTGATACCTAATCCATAACCATGAAAATACAATCACTTTTACCTTTATTTTTTGTCCCGTTGGCTTTTAATGCCCAGACAAAAAAAACAGCAACAGACAACCGTCTTGCCACTGATCTTGATAAGATGGTTCAGAAAGAAGCTGTTGCTTATATGCAGGATCCTGCACGTGTAGGAATTTCAATAGGCATTTTTAAAGATGGTAAAAGTTATTTTTATAATTATGGGACAACAGAAATAGGGAAATCAGAACTTCCAACCTCCCAAAGTCCATATGAGATTGCATCCATCACAAAGACCTTTACCGGAACACTTCTGGCTCATGCTTTAGTAGATGGTAAAATCAAAATGGATGATGATATCCGGAAATATCTGGATGGAAATTATCCTAATCTTGAATTTGAAAAGCACCCGATAACAATCGGTAATCTAACCAATCATTCATCAGGATTGCCTCAGTTTTTACCGGATCAGTCTGAAACATTCAAAAAACCGATGGACTCTGTTGCCCTCGCATTGTCGGATTTTTATAAAAACTATTCAAAAAAGAATTTTTATGAGGATCTTCATCAGGCTAAAGTGGATTTTGTACCCGGAACAGAATATAAATATTCCAATGTCGGAACACAGATTGCCGGGGATATCCTGGAAAAAGTATATCATACAAGCTATGAAAACCTGCTTTCAGAGTATATCACAAAGCCTCTGAAAATGAATCATACTATTATTGGTACGAATTCTGCACAGCTATTGACTCGTTATAACGAAAAAGGAAAGATAATGCCCAGAAATTTCACAACCATTTTTGCTCCTGCAGGAGGAATCATTTCTACTACAGGAGATCTTGTGAAATACATGCAGTATCATCTGGATGAGAACAATAAATATGTGAAAGCATCCCATACTCCTTTTGTAAAAAGTGAAGGAGATGCTATTGGATTATATTGGAGATTGCACACCTATGAAGATGGAACTGAAACCGTTTATCATACAGGAGGTACATTTGGTTTTTCAAGTGTTCTTCAGATATATCCATCAAAAAACATGGGAGTCGTAGTACTTTCCAATGAATCGGATGGAGAATCTCAGGGAAAACTGCACGACATCGCAGATAATATATTAAGAAACAGTAGTAAAAAATAAAGTTAAAAAAATCGAATGAAGAATATTGCAGCGCTTGCGCTTATATCATCAATAGCTCTTGTATCTTGTAAAAAAGAAACAGCAAAAATAACGAAAGTAGATCCTAAAACCGGAAAAACAGTAACGGTAGAAGTTCCTGCTGATTCTGTAGCGAAAGTTTCAGAAAACCCTGCTATCAAAGATTCTGCGGGAGTTATTACACAGACTTTCAAGCTGGAAAAAGGTAAAACATATCCTCTTACCACTTATCAGAGAGATGTGAAGACTATGACTGACCCTCAGGGGAAATCCATCACCGCTACCAGCGAATCTACAGATGAGATGAATTTTGTAGTGGATGACATCAAAGGAAACGTATATGAAATGACGCTTAACCTTGTAGCAAAGAGAAGTTCTCAGTCGGCACAGGGAAAAACGGTAGTAGTAGACACCAAACTTCCTCTTCCTAAAGAAGATGATCTTAAAATGATCTGGAATGTAAACAAAGCGCTTACCGGAAACAAACTTCAGATGAAGATGGATACAAAAGGGAATGTAATTTCTATTACAGGATTTGATGCTGTTTACACAAAAGTAGGTAACGCAGTTGGTACACTTATCAAAGATGCCAATGAAAAAGCAAGCGTAGTAGCAAGCCTTAAGCAGTCTTTCAACGAAAAAGTACTGAAAGACCAGTTCCATAAAAACCTGATGATTATTCCTAAAAAAGGAGTTAAAATCGGAGAAAAATGGTCAACTTCTGAAAATGCTGACGCCAGCGGAGCTGTTAAAGTAACCTCTAATTATGTAATGAAAAGCTTAGGAAACGGAGCTGCAGAAATTGCAGTAACCGGAGGTATTCCCAAAAAAACAGAAAAGAAAACTCAGGGACCTATCACACACAGCCTGAGCAGTGAGCTTGTTCAGAACGGAACCATTAAGTTTGACGAAAGCACGGGATGGATTACCAACCAGAATATCAACGTAAAAACAACTCAGATAGAAACCATTTCCGATGGAAAACAGTCTCAGTCTATGAAAAGTATTTCCAATTCTTCGGTAATGGTAAACCCATCTGCTAAATAACTTGAATAAACATTCAGGGTTTAAAGTTTACATCTTAAACCCTGAACTTTAAACAAAAAAATTATGAAGTACATTCTTGAGTTAGTACTCACTGCCATTATTATTTTCTTTGTCTGGAATATTCTGAAAAGAATTTTCTTTAAGACATTCTATAGTTACCGTTTTAATAACAATAATCAAAACAACGGGCAGCAGGACATCAACAACTCGAATAAGAATAACAAAAAGAACCTTAAGTGGGATGCAGAAACGGTAGACTACGAAGAGGTGAAAGAGAGTAATGACAAAAGGTAAAAATTCCAAGAAATAAAAGATAATAACCAGCATGGCAAAAAATAAAAACTTAATTTATATTGCAATTTCATTAGTAGTATTTATAGTTTTAGCATTTTTATATTCCACTCCTGTATTTTCAGGGAAACAGCTTTTCCAGCATGATATTGTACAGTACAGAGGAGGAGCAAAAGAACTGCTTGACTACAGAGCCAATACCGGAAATGAAACCTATTGGAGTGACTCCATGTTTGGGGGAATGCCGACTTATCAGATGGGAAGCCAGTTCAAAGGTGATATCATCAAAAAAATAGACAGCAATCTGAATTTCCTGCCAAGGCCGGTTAATTATCTCTTCCTGCTGTTTGCAGGTTTTTTCCTTTTGGGAATGGTAGTGGTCAGAAACTGGAAATATGCTCTTTTGGGAGCTACTTTCTTCGGACTTTCCACCTATTTTTATATCATTATTGCAGCCGGACATAATGGTAAAGTAAATACCATTGAATATTTCGCACCGCTGTTAGCCGGAATTTTACTGGTGTATATCAGGAAACAATACATCTGGGGGTTCATTGTCACTACCCTTTTTATGGGTCTTCAAATTGCTGCAAACCACCCACAAATGACCTATTATCTGTTCATTGCGTTAGGATTCTTATTCCTTTCTGAATTGATCAGAGCCATCCAGAAAAAGACACCGATGAAGCACTTCCTTATTTCATCAGGGATTATCGCAGCGTCATGTGTTATCGGGGTTGGAATGAATTCACAAAGAATCATGGCCAATTCAGAATATGTAAAAGAAACGGTTCGTGGAAAGCAGATTTTAAATAACGACAGCCATACTTCAGGAAAATCCGGAATGGACAAAGAAAGTATGCTGATGTGGAGCTACGGGCAACTGGAAACTTTAAACCTTTTTATTCCAAGATTAATGGGAGGCGGAAGCCAGGAACCTGAAGGAAAAGAAATCATGAACAGAGTTCAGGAGCTGGTGCAGGAAAATGTAGGTTCACAGGCTGAAATGGACAGAATTTCCAAAGGTTTTAGCGGGGTTACTTACTGGGGAGACCAGCCGGGAACTTCAGGACCTGCCTATCAGGGAGCAATTGTTTGTTTTCTTGCTTTATTAGGATTCTTTTTTGCCTCGAAAAAATACCGTTACTGGATTTTAGGAGCTTCCATTCTGACTATTTTACTGGCCTGGGGAAGTAACTTTATGCCATTATCGGATTTCTTTATCGATTATGTACCGTTCTATAATAAATTCAGAGCTCCTTCTTCAATCTTAGTGGTAGTAGAGTTATTATTCCCATTAATTGCCATTTTGGGATTATACAGATTCTTTACAGATGAAAAGTTGACTGAAGAGTATAAGCAGAAAATTCTGATGTATGTAGGAGGTGGAACGTTAGGATTTTTATTGATTCTTTTAATCTTTGGAAAATCATTGTTAGGTTTTGCTACAGAAAACGAGAAAACCTACTTCCCTCCTTTCCTGCTTGATTATCTTGTAGATGAAAGATATAAATTATTCAGAATAGATGCCATAAAAGCATTCATTTATGTAGCGATTACTGCGGCAGCTCTATTCTTAACTTTAAAGAAAAAGCTTAATCAGAATATTGCTTTGGTAGTGATTGGGCTTGTAAGTTTATTTGATCTTTGGTCGGTAAACAAACGTTACTTAAACGATGAAAACTATGTTGATAAAATCTTCGCTGAAAATCCTTTCCAGACTGAAAGTTCAGACCTGTTGGCTGAAAAAGTGCAGGGAAATCCAAATCTTGAATCTATTTTATCCAATGTCAACATCAACAAAACATTGGAGACTATTGCTGAGAAAGACAAAACACACTACAGAATTTACAACCAGACATTAGGAGTTACCAGCGAAACCAATACCTCTTATTTTAAGGCTTCCATCGGCGGTTATCACGCTGTAAAATTAAGAAGATATGACGATGTACTGAATGAATACATCAATAGTATTGATAGTATAAAAACACCTAATGTATTAAACCTGTTGAATACCAAATACATGGTTTTCGGAGGTCCTGAGCAGCCACAGGTTGTTCCTAATCCTAAAGCTAATGGCAATGCATGGTTTGTAAGCGATTTAAAATTTGTAGATACTCCTAATCAGGAAATAAAAGCGATCGGGACTATTGACAACAAGAAAACAGCTGTCATTGCTTCATCTGACAAATCATATTTTGATAACAAACCTGTTCAGGCAGATTCTACAGCATTTATCACTCTTACGAAATATCAGCCTAACGAACTTGAATTTAAATCTCAGTCGAAAACACCTCAATTGGCCGTATTCTCTGAAGTTTATTATCCTCATGGATGGAAAGTGTTAGTAGATGAGAAAGAAGTTCCTTATATCAAAGCAGATTATTTGCTTCGTGCCGTACATGTTCCAGCAGGAAACCACCATATCAGAATGGTTTTTGAACCTGAAGTGATTGAAAAAGGAAAATGGCTTTCTCTTTTTTCATTCGGATTATTTATCCTGTTGGCTGCATTTGGGCTTTTCTGGATGAATAAGAACAAGAAAAAAGAGATTGTAGCTGAACAGAATGCTTAAACAATATAAATAGTGTTGCGCAATGAGATTCTTCACTGCGCTACGCTTGGTTCAGAATGACAAAGACCATTAAGTAAAAAATGGAACAGAAGAAAATATTGATTATCACCTATTACTGGCCTCCTGCGGGAGGTCCTGGTGTTCAAAGATGGCTGAAGTTTGCAAAATATCTACCTGATTTTGGTTGGAAACCGATCATCTATACTCCGGAAAATCCAAGCTATCCATTGCTGGACGAAACACTGATGAAAGATATTCCGGAAAATATCGAGATGGTAAGAACCAAAATCTGGGAACCTTATCAGCTTGCTGAAAAACTGAATAAGAGCAATAAAAAATTCAAAGCCGGACAATTTGATGTAGGCAAAAACCAAAGTTGGAAATCTAAACTTTCAATTTGGGTAAGAGGTAATTTTTTCATTCCTGATGCCAGAGTTTTTTGGGTAAAACCATCCGTTACATTTCTGGAAAAATACCTGAAAGAAAATAAAATAGACACCATCGTTACTTCCGGTCCGCCACACTCTCTGCATCTGATTGGTTTAGGGCTTAAAAATAAAATGCCGGACCTGAAATGGGTTGCTGATTTCCGTGATCCATGGACAGAGATTTCCTACTACAAACATCTGAAATTAACTAAAAGTTCAGATAAAAAACACCGGCAGCTGGAAAGTGCTGTATTTAAGAATGCAGACATCACTTTGGCTACAAGTTACACTGATGCTGAAAACTTCAGAAAGGCCGGAGCTAATGCATTTTGTATTACGAATGGATTTGATGAAAGCGATTCAAGCAAAAAAGCAGTTGAAAATAAAAATTCACAAATTGAAAAAGCATTTACGCTAAGCTATATCGGAGTTTTGGAACAGCTGAGAAACCCTGAAAATCTTTGGAAAGCACTCGACGAACTGGTGAAAGAAAATGCTGAATTTGCGGCTGATTTTAAGTTGAAATTTGTAGGACGAATAGATGATAAAGTCCTCCACTCCATTGAAAATTCAAGTCTGAAAAATCATATTCTGAATCTTGGATATCTTGCCCATGGGAAAGCTGTTGAAGAAATGCAAAACTCGGATATGCTTCTTATTACCAATTTCCCGAACGAAGCTTCAAAAGGAATTATCCCCGGAAAAATATTTGAATATCTGGCTTCAGGAAAGCAGATTCTATCTTTCGGTCCGGACAAAGCGGATGTCGCAAAAATTCTGGAAGAAACGCAGGCAGGAAAACATTTCAGTTATCAGGATACAGAAAACATTAAAAAGTTTATTCTTGAAAAATATGAACTGTGGAAAAATGACAGCCTTATTGAAAATACCCAGCATATTGAACAGTTTTCAAGAAAAAATCTTACTCAACAGCTGACTGAAGTTTTGAAATAAAAAAGAAAGGAAGTTAGAGGCTGGAAGTTTATTCCAGTCGCTAACTTCTAACTTCTATATTGTCCACTGGTCATTCACAACGGCAATCAGATAGTATTTACCCTCAAATTCTTCAAATACGAAACGAACCGTTTTCCAATCCATATTACCGGATTTTTCGGTTCCTTTGATATAATTTTCCGTGAAATCAGCTTTAGGATAAATCTCTTTTAAATTATTCAGGGAATTACCTCCTCCGATAAATTTATTCACTGAATATTGTGAAGCTGTAAAGTCTTTAGAAAAAACCCATTTGCCAAGATAATCGTTGATGGTTGCTTTATAAGGATCTCCTGAACCATCCTGTTTCCCCCATGTAAACAAGGTTTTAGTAGGCTGGTATTTTTCAAAATCTGCTTTAGAAAAATGTTTATCTTCTTTCAGATTAACAAAAGCATACATTGAAAAACGGATCCCTTTTTGCGGGTGAATGAAGGAGGCAAAAGCAGTATAATCTTTATCTTTCAGTGCTTTCAAGACCTCATCATTAGCCAGCTTTAAAGCGGCTTCTTTATCCGCATGGGTCTGAACCGTACCTGCAGTGTCTGTTTTATTTTGTGCAATAGAATCTATTTCGTTCGGAACAGGTTTCCCGGCCTCTTTTTTACAGGCTGTAACAAGGCTCAAAACGAATACCGCGATCAGTAATTTTTTCATATTTTACATTTTGCAATAGGTAAAAACACCAAAACTGATGCCAAGCGATACATAATCTAAAGAGATAAAGACGATGAAGATTAAGAGGTTTCGGCTTCTCATTTTAAAAATTACATCGTACATTTGTTAGATGGAAATGTTGGATATTCTGATTATCGGGGCCGGACCCATCGGTTTGAACTGCGCCCTTGAAGCTCAAAAAAACAATCTTAGTCATGTAATCATAGAAAAGGGAACTATTGTCAATTCATTGTACAATTATCCTTTGTACATGCGTTTTTTCTCCACTGCTGAAAAGCTGGAAATTGATGAGATTCCCTTTATTTCTACTGCTCCAAAACCTGGAAGGCAGGAAGCTCTGGAATACTATCAGGGAATTGCCAGACAAAAAAGCCTGAATATTAACCTGTATGAAAAAGTTCTGAGCGTTTCAAAGAAGGATGAGATATTTGAGATCAAAACCACCAAAGCAAATTATCAGGCTAAAAATGTAGTCATCGCTACGGGGTTTTATGATATTCCTAACCTGATGAATATTCCCGGTGAAGACCTTCCTAAAGTTAAGCATTATTATACGGAACCTTACCCTTACGCAAAGCAGAAAATTGTGGTGGTAGGCTCCAGTAATTCTGCTGTAGATGCAGCCCTGGAAACGTACAGAAAAGGAGCTGATGTAACGATGATTGTCCGTCATGCTGAGATTTCCAAAAGTGTAAAATATTGGGTAAAACCAGACATTGAAAACAGAATTGCAGAGGGCAGTATTAAAGCTCATTTTAATGCAGAAATGATCGAAATTAAAGAAAATTCTGTTGTTTTTAAAGATGAAAACGGAGCTATTCATGAAATTGACAATGATTTTGTACTGGCCATGACAGGCTATCTTCCTGATTTTGATTTTCTGAAAAATTCAGGAATAGAACTCAATGGAGACTGCCTGAATCCTTTTTACCATCCTGAAACCATGGAAACCAATATTTCCAACCTCTATCTTGCCGGTGTGGTATGCGGAGGAAAAGATACTCACCTTTGGTTCATTGAAAATTCAAGGATTCATGCCAATATGATTATTAATTCGATTCTTTCCAGATCTTCATCGTAAATGATTACAGATATTAAAAAAAGTTTCGGGCAATTTCTACGAAATTGCCCGAAACTTTTTGCTTTTAATCAAAAGCGCTATATCATCTCTTTTTCTACCTTATTTTTATCCTTAAGCATCCATGGAACGATAAAATAAAAACCAATAGCGATAACTGCCGCCAGAACTCCTGTTCCGATCCATAATGTATTGAAACCTAATTTTTCTGCTATCAGTGTTCCTATATAAGGTGTTACAATAAACGCAATGGAAAATGACATTCCGTTCAGTCCCATGTAAGCGCCTTTATTGTTCTCTCCCGAACGTAATGCCGTAATCGTTGACATAAAAGGAAGTGTCCATATTTCTCCCACGCAAAGCAATGTCATAGACAGCACAAGGGTAATCAGACTGTAATCGAAAGCGAGCATGGCATAGGAAATACCACACAGGAAAGTCCCGATCAGCATAGTAAAAGCTAAAGTAAAATACTTCTCAGCAATCTGTACCAGTCCCATTTCGAGCAGTACAATCAGAAAACCGCTGTATCCCAGAATATATCCGATATTCTGCTGGCTCAGATGAGCTGTATCCTTATAAAATATCGTCAGGGTACTGAACAGCTGGAAGAAACATATGGAAAACAGCATACAGAATACACAATAAATAAGGAATTTACTGTCGCGGTAGGGTGAACTTTCTTTTTTAATAATAATAGCTTCTTTTACCTTTTTTGCTTTCAGTTTAGCTAATCGTGCCCGGTTTTTAAAGAACCAGATATACATCAATCCCGCCAGCAAAGCAGCCAGTGCATTACTGAAAAACAGAAATTCATAAGAAATAGCCGACAAAATACCACCCAGTGCAGGACCAATGGAAAACCCAAGATTGACGGCCATACGATTGAGCGAGAAAGCACGGGTAATATTTTCAGGTTTTGCATATTTAGTAATCGCCACCGAGTTTGCGGGACGGAACGTTTCACTTACAATACTTTGGGCTAAAATAATTCCTGCCAATCCGGCTTCTGTTGTAAAAAGCGGAATCAAGCAGAATAAAGGAACGCTGAGCAGCAAACTCAGACTCTGCACCCTGTACTCTCCTATTTTATCCGTAATCATACCTCCAAGCCATGATCCGATAACCGAACCTATTCCAAAAAAGCTCAGTACAATTCCGGAATTTTCAATACTGAAATGCAAATGATTCGTCATATAAACTCCCAGAAACGGAAGTACCATAGAGCCGGCCCTGTTGATGAGCATTACCAACGCCAGCATCCAACTCTCCTGCGAGAGTCCTTTGAAAGAACTCGTATATACGTTAATTAATCTCACAATAATATTTTGGGGAAATTTGACAGTGCAAAATTAGATAAAAATAACCCAAAAGTCTTTGTTTAAACCCTATTTTTATCAATAACCTTCAACAGACAATTAACTTTATCTTAAAAAACAGTTTTATCTGCTATATAAAAACAATAAACTTTTATAAAAATCGTAAATTGCAGTAACAACAGATGCTTTTATACTAAATTCACTTAGAAACATAATAAAATTTTAACCAATACTGAAGAATGATAACCTACGAAAATTTACATGATACGCTATCTTTTTACAGTATTGACTGCTGCCAATCCTATTACATTTCTTCCGGAAAACCCATTTTTGAATTTCCAAAAGCTCCTTTCAGAATGGATTATTATGCACTATGTATCTGTACTGCCGGAGAAATCAATATTGAAATAGACCGTCAGAAATACAAAGTAGATGCTGACAGCTTTCTTATTGCAGCACCTTCTACCATTGTGAAATTTGGAAAAACCAGTGATGATTTTACGATGAAACTGCTGTTCTTCGACAAGAACTTTCTGATTAAAAATATTTCCAATCCTTTTATCATTGAGAAAATGAATCTTTTCTCCAAAGGCTCATACAGTATTGTAAAAACTACGGCAACAAATTCTTCACTTCTGCAAAATCTTCTGGATTACCTCGATAAAAAATCGAAAAAGCAGGGAAAATTTACAGAGGAGATTATCCGTACCATTATTTTCAATCTTCTGCTCGAGACTGCTGAGATTATGGAACAGGAAAATGCTGCAAATCCGGAAAAGGAAGAAGGAAAAAAAGACCTTTATCTCAAATTCAGTAAACTGATCCGTGAAAACATCACCCGGGAAAGAACGGTTCAGTTTTATGCGGATCAACTGCATGTTTCCAATAAATACCTCATCGAAATCATTAAGAAATCAAGCGGAAAAACACCTCATGAAGTGATTGATGAAGCATTACTGAAGGAAGCGTATGTCATGCTTGGAAACCCTGAAATCACCATATCGGAGATCGCCTTTGAGCTTCAGTTTAACTCAGCATCAGCTTTCGGCCGTTTCTTTAAAAAACATACGGCACTTTCCCCTTCGGAGTACAGAACTAAAGAAAATATTCAGTCATGAGAATTTGGGGATAATAATTCTGAACTTGGGGATATATATCGCTTTCTGAATAGAGGTACCTTTATACTGTTAATTAAAAACAATAAAAGATGAGTACGATCAATTCAAAATTCGATAAAGTTTTAAATGCCTCTGAGCAGTTTGGAAATGTAAACCACGAACCGGATTCAAGCAAAGAAGTTCAGATTAACACTCCTGAAAAGACGATGCCTTTTTCCGACCAGATCGGAAACTACCAGCGTAATAAAGGCATCCCTTTACAATCTTACGAAAACAGTAAAATCTATATTGTTGGAAGCGGAATTGCCGGCATGTCGGCAGCATATTATTTTATCCGTGATGGCCGTGTACCCGGAAAAAATATTATTTTCCTCGACCAGCTGAATGTGGAAGGCGGATCTTTGGATGGAGCTGGTAACGCAAAAGACGGTTACATCATCCGTGGAGGTAGAGAAATGGATATGACTTATGAAAATCTATGGGATATGTTCCAGGATATTCCGGCTTTGGAACTGCCTGCTCCTTATAGTGTATTGGATGAATACCGTCTTGTTAATGACAACGACCCGAATTACTCTAAAGCAAGATTGATCCACAATCAAGGACAGATCAAGGATTTTAGCAAATTCGGACTTGAGAAAAAAGATCAGCTGGCGATTGTAAAACTATTGCTTAAGAAAAAAGAAGAACTGGATGATCTTACAATTGAAGATTATTTTTCTCAATCTTTCCTCAACAGTAATTTCTGGTTCTTCTGGCGTTCTATGTTTGCCTTCGAAAACTGGCACAGCTTACTGGAACTGAAACTGTATATGCACAGATTCCTTCACGCCATTGACGGAATGAAAGACTTCTCATGTCTGGTATTCCCCAAATATAACCAGTACGACACGTATGTAACTCCATTAAAAAACTTCCTGGTGGAAAAAGGGGTGCAGATCCAGTTTAATACTTTGGTAAAAGATCTTGATATTCATATTAATACGGAAGGAAAAACTGTAGAAGGAATTATCACTGAACAAAATGGCAAAGAAGTAAGAATACCGGTTGGTAAAGACGACTACGTTATTGTAACTACCGGATCTATGACAGAAAGTACGTTCTACGGTGACAACAATACCGTTCCTGAGGTTACGATAGACAACAGCAGTGCAGGACAAAGTGCAGGATGGAAGCTTTGGAAAAATCTTGCTGCAAAATCTGAAGTATTCGGAAAACCTGAAAAATTCTGTAGCCACATTGAAAAATCTTCATGGGAGTCTGCTACCTTAACCTGCCGTCCTTCTGCTTTCACAGAGAAACTCAAAGAACTGTGTGTAAATGATCCTTATTCAGGAAGAACAGCCACAGGAGGTATTATTACCATTACAGATTCTAATTGGGTAATGAGTTTTACCTGCAACAGGCAACCGCACTTCCCTACTCAGCCGGATGACATCCTTGTAGTTTGGGTATATGCTTTACTGATGGATAAAGAAGGTAATTATATCAAAAAAACAATGCCTCAGTGCACCGGAAACGAGATTCTTGCTGAGCTTTGCTACCACCTTGGAATAGCAGATCAGCTGGATAATGTCACTGAAAATACCATTGTACGTACTGCATTCATGCCATATATCACGTCTATGTTTATGCCTAGAGCGATGGGAGACCGTCCGAGAGTGGTTCCTGAAGGATGTACCAACTTAGGTCTTGTAGGACAGTTTGTAGAAACCAATAACGATGTTGTCTTCACTATGGAAAGCTCTGTGAGAACTGCGAGAATAGCTGTTTACAGCCTTCTTAATCTTAACAAACAAGTGCCGGATATCAATCCGTTACAATATGACATCCGACATTTATTAAAAGCGACTCAGGCTTTGAATGACTATAAACCTTTCTTAGGAGAAGGGATTTTAAGAAAAATATTAAAAGGAACTTATTTTGAACACATCCTTGTAAACCGTCCGGAAGAAAAAGAAGAACATGAATCTTTCTTAACCAGATTTCAGGAATGGGTAAAAGGAGTAAAAGACTAAAAATAAATCTCATGGATTTTAAAAATATAACGATAGCGGGAAGCGGCGTATTGGGATATCAGATCGCTTTCCAAACGGCCTATCACGGTTTTAACGTTACCGTATATGATATCAATGATGAAGTATTGGAAAAAGCCAAAGGTAAATTCACCGCTTTAAGTGAAGCTTACAAAAAAGATCTCAGCGCAACGCAGGAACAACTTGATGCTACATTCAAAAATATCAGCTATTCATCTGATCTTGCTGAAGCAGTAAAGGATGCCGATCTTCTGATAGAAGCTGTTCCAGAAGATCCAGCCATCAAAACGGAATTCTATCATAAACTGGCTCAGGTAGCACCTGAAAAAACAGTATTTGCAACGAATTCTTCTACTCTTCTTCCAAGTCAGTTTGCTGAGGCTACAGGAAGACCGGAGAAATTTGTAGCCCTCCATTTTGCCAATGAAATCTGGAAGCATAATACCGGAGAGGTAATGCGTCATCCGGGAACTTCTCAGCAGGTATTTGATTCTGTGATCAGATTTGCGAAAGCAATTGGAATGGTAGCACTGCCTATCCAGAAGGAACAACCCGGGTATATTGTCAATTCATTATTGGTTCCGCTGCTTGGCGCTGCAGTCAATCTATGGGTTGATGAAGTATCAGATATAGAAACGATTGACAAGACATGGATGGTAGCTACCGGAGCACCAGCAGGGCCATTTGGTATTCTGGATATTGTAGGAATTACGACGGCTTATAATATCAATAAGATGGAAGCTGAAGAAACTCAGGATCCACTAAAGATAAAAGCTGTAGAAAAATTAAAAAAAGAATATATTGATAAAGGAAAACTGGGAGTATTGACCGGGGAAGGATTTTATAAATATCCAAATCCCGCCTATCAGGACAAGGATTTCCTGAAGTAGGATCTTAAATTTCAGATTTTTAGCTATTAAAATAAATCAGGACTTCAATGCAAGTCCTGATTTTTTCTTATCAATTATTCTTAAGATTAATTCTGATTTAATTTTGTCTGTTGGAATTCGCAGGCGCAAGTTTATTTTTTAACCCGTTTTTAAGACGCAAAGATTTTATCTACGATAAAATTGATATTTGTTGATCCCTGGAGCTTAGAACATTTATCAATTAATTAGTATAACACATGCCGGAAATCTTCGATTTCCTCGCGTCTTAAAAATATTCAGAATGAATGAATTTCTTTGCGCCGTTGCGTATTCCAACAAAAACAACGAAAAGCAGGACTTCATTTGAAGTCCTGCTTTTTGTTTTATGATCTATTCCTGAAAGTTATTCAGGTTTATAAGAATCTTTCAATGTTACTGTTCTGTTGAATACCAAGGTATCTTCAGTAGAATCCTGATCTTTTGTAAAATATCCGATTCTCTGGAACTGTAATGGTTCTCCTACAGCAACTTCTTTCAGGCTCGGTTCAGCAAATCCTTTCACTGTAGTTACAGACTCAGGATTGATGAAGTTCAAGAAGTCTACATCTTTTTCCGCATCAGGCTGTTCCACTGTAAACAGTTGGTTGTAGATTCTTACTTCTACAGGAATAGCATGTTTTGCAGATACCCAATGTAAAGTTCCTTTTACTTTTCTTAAACTTTCCTCTGTTCCGCTTCCTGACTTACTCTTCTCATCATACGTAGCGTAGATCGTTGTAATCTCACCATTTTCATCCTTCTCCACTCTTTCAGCTTTGATGATGTAAGCAGACTTCAAACGAACTTCTCCTCCTAATTTAAGTCTGAAGAATTTATTGTTAGCTTCTTCCTTGAAGTCTTCACGTTCAATATAGATTTCTCTTGAGAATGGTACTTCTCTTGTCCCTGCATCTTCCTGTTCAGGATTATTCTCAGTTTCTAACCATTCTTCCTTATCTTCCGGATAGTTTTCGATCACTAATTTCACTGGATCTACTACTGCCATCACACGCTTGGCAACCTTATTCAGGTCTTCACGCACGCAGAAATCAAGCAACTGAATTTCAATAAGGTTTTCTCTTTTCGCAACCCCTACTTTTTCAATAAAGTTTCTGATAGAAGCCGGAGTAAATCCTTTTCTTCTCATCCCAGAGATAGTAGGCATTCTAGGATCATCCCATCCGGTTACGACCCCTTCAGCAACCAGTCTCTGCAGCTTTCTTTTGGAAGTAATCATATAGGAAACATTCATCCTTGCAAATTCTCTCTGCTTGTTTTTAACCTTTCCTTCTTCATACACCTGGTCAAGATACCAGTTGTACAACGGTCTGTGATTTTCAAACTCCAGAGAACAAAGGGAATGTGAAACCTGTTCGATATAATCGGATTCACCATGAGCCCAGTCGTACATAGGATAAATTTTCCAGGCTGTACCTGTTCTGTGGTGAGGTTTATTCAAAATTCTGTACATCACCGGGTCACGCATATTCATGTTAGGCGAAACCATGTCGATTTTTGCACGAAGAGACATCGAACCGCTTTCAAACTCTCCGTTTTTCATCCTTTCGAATAAATCTAACGATTCTTCAACAGGACGGTTTCTGTATGGAGATTCAATTCCCGGCTCTGCAGGATTTTTTCTTTGCTCGGTAATCACTTCAGAAGGCTGCTCATCTACATAAGCTTTTCCTTCTTTAATTAACTGAACTGCCCAATCGTAAAGCTGCTGGAAGTAATCGGATGCATACAAAACTTTATCCCATTTGAAACCCAGCCATTCAACGTCTTTCATAATAGAGTCTACGAATTCCTGTTCTTCTTTTTCAGGGTTCGTATCGTCGAAACGAAGGTTTACTGGAGCATTGTATTTTTCGCCCAGCCCAAAATTGATGCAGATGGCTTTTGTATGCCCTACATGCAGGTAACCATTAGGTTCAGGCGGAAAACGGAAACGAATCTGCTCTCTTTTCAGACCGTTTGCCAGATCATCTTCTATAATTTGCTCAATAAAATTGAGTGATTTTTTTTCTTCTTCCATTAAAGTAGCTTTTATTTTTTAGCAAAAAAAGTTTCACAAAGTTACGGAAAAATAAGCTTTTGTAAAAGTGGTAATTTAAATGCCTTACCTGTTGTATTTCAATATTTTTCACTAATTTCGGAAAGCTAATACCATTTTAACCATTAACCGTTATGGCTGTTTATATCTTAAGTAACCGGAAAATTATCCGGCATAAAGGTGAAAGAGTAGACTCTTTTTCCAATGAAGAATACTCGATTCCTAATTTCAGAATCGCCAGGTGCGATTTTGAGAACTATAAGGAGCCTTCAGCACAAATCAAAAAGAAAAAGGATTATACCAACAGAAATATTTTAAATTACAAGCTTTTTTCTGAACCCGAAAAACAGGGTTATGAAGAAGTTCTGGAGGTATTGCTGAGCGAAAAAGGAATTAAAAAATCCTCTCTAACAACCAATAATCTTGGCGGAACCCAAAGAATGTTTTATGAACTGTACAAAAACATGTCTTCCACCAAAGACAGAAGTGATGTAATGATATTCATCCATGGTTATTTATATGATTTTGATGATGAATTAAAAGCTATACTTGACCTTAAAAAAATATTTATTGATAATCCGGCATCGCCTGTAGAGCATATTTTATTTGTGAGCTGGCCCGCCTCCGGCAGTATAATTCCGTTGAGTTATTTTGATGATAAAGCTTCCAGCATCAATTCGGGAACATCTTTGATGAGATTGTTCTATTTCTATACTCAATTTTTAAAAGATATTTTTTCCAACCGGGATCTTGCTCCCTGCAATCAAAGAATACATCTTGTAGCTCACTCTATGGGAAACAGAGTGCTTCAAAGTATGTTATACAGCCTTAAAAGGGAAAATATCCTTCGTGTTATCGACCAGGTTCTCCTGTTAAATGCTGATGTGAGCTATAAAGTATTTGAAGATGCTGAGGATTCATTTAATAAGCTGCCCTTACTGGCTAACAGGATTTCTATTTACTTAAACAGACAGGATATTATTCTGGCGGCTTCTCAGTTTACGAAAAATATTCTCACCCCAAGGCTGGGTAAAAATGGTCCGAGCGGTATTGATCAATATAAAGATATTGTGTCTGTCATCGACTGTACCTTTGTAAAAGATGATCTGCTTAACAATTTTAAATATGAAGCAGGAAACCATTGGGGATATCTTTCCAGTTCGCAGGTACAGCATGATATTTTCCAAAATTTATATGGAATTGACAGAAATCTTATTTCCAACAGGTCTAAAGATAATGAAAACATTTTCACAATTTTTTCTTAACAAATAATTAAAATAATCTCCAAAAAATGAATTATACGTTAAAAATCAGCTAAAAAATATCAGTATGGCACAATGATTGCTAATTCATTTGTTAGGGAATTACAATTTTTAATTATGGGACAGATTAAAAAAAGGTTTTCTAATATATTAAACTATATAAAGAAAGCCATTTTCGTAAAAGATGTGATTTAATTGAGTAACAACCTCTAAATCAACAAAATATTCGATCTATAACTGCCAGGTCCTCCTACAGACCGGATTAAAAAAAATTCAAATATTCTGAACAGGAAGGGATTGCAGGTGAAAAACTGAAACCAACCAAATCCATATTCAATACTATCTAAATATTCGTGGAATTATTACATATCTCCTTGAATTATTAATAATTCAAGGAGATATGTAATAAAAAAAAGAGGAAAATAAAAAAGTCAAAGGGGGAAGACCACCTCTTGGGTGCAACAACTGGGATCCGGCAGCGATGTGCTGCAGAGCATGGGCACCTGACTACTGTGGGCAAACTACATGTCCGGATTCACCTCCACCATTATGCTAATTAACTTTTTCAGTTATATTTTGAACCAAAGCAGCTCATTTCTGAGTTCTAAAACGGATTCAAAATTATTGACAAATAAAGCTCCAGTGCCTAAACCTTGAGGCATTGGATTTTTTTTGGTAAAAGTATACTGAGCAATGGCATTCAATCCAATATTACTTTCTAATGCTGAAGTAATCCACCAGCTTATATTCTGATTTTCTGCAAGGGAAATCCATTCATCAGAACCTGAAAAACCTCCTACTAATGCAGGTTTCAAGATAATACATTGCGGCTTGATTGTTTCCAAAAGCTGTTTCTTCTTTTCAGAATCTATCATTCCGATCAGTTCTTCATCCAATGCAATCGGAGTAGGTGTTTTTTCACATAACTCAGCCATTTCATCCCAATTTCCGGCCTTGATAGGCTGCTCAATGGAATGGATATGAAGATCAGCAAGCTGCTGTAAAACCATCACCGCCTCGTTTTTACTGAAACCTCCATTGGCATCCACACGCAGTTCCAACTGATCTTTGGAAAACTTTTCTCTTAATTTCTGAAGAATAATATGCTCAGATTTCCAATCCACACCTATTTTTAATTTGATACAGTGAAAGCCTTTTTCCAGTTTTTCCTGAATCTGTTCTTCCATATACGTTGCGTCGCCCATCCATATCAGACCGTTGATGGTAATGGCAGACTTTCCTTCAGTAAATTCACTTGGAAAATATAGGCTGCCTCCATATTTTAGATTCTGAATGGCCTGTTCATATCCAAACCAGATTGAAGGAAACTCTTTCAGTTCCTGCTTCAAAAAAACGCTGTCCTGATTAATATTTTCACAAAGCCACTTCAGTTTTTCTTCATAATCAGGTCTGTCATCAAAACTCAGCCCTCTGAAAACAGCACATTCCCCTACTCCTTTTCTTCCCTCTTTGGAAATTGTCAGAATGAAGGTCTCTTTATCAAGCAAAACGCCGCGAGATGTTCCACTCGGGCGCTTAAATTGTAATAAATATTGTACGTAAGTTGCTTCCATTATTTTACGCTGTCGATACGCATAAACTCTTCTGCTTTTTCCACCATGTCGATACTTCCACAGAAGAAAGGAATTCTCTGGTGAAGTTCTGTAGGTTCTATCTCCAAAATTCTTCTGAATCCGTCAGTTGCTTTTCCTCCGGCCTGCTCTGCAAGGAATGCCATTGGGTTACATTCGTATAACAACCTTAGTTTACCATTCGGAGCCTGTGAATAAGAAGGATAAATATAAATTCCCCCTTTCAGCATATTCCTGTGGAAATCCGCTACTAAAGAACCTATATATCTTGAAGTGTAAGGACGGTCACCTTCTTCCATCTGGCAGTATTTAAGGTAATTTTTTACCCCCTGAGGAAATTTGATATAATTTCCTTCGTTGATAGAATAGATTTTACCTGTTTTTGGGAAAGTCATATTAGGATGGGAAAGATAATATGTTCCTAGAGACGGATCTAATGTAAATCCGTTTACTCCATTACCAGTTGTATAAACAATCATGGTAGATGAACCGTAAATAACATATCCCGCAGCAATCTGATTGATACCTTTCTGTAAAAAGTCCTCCAGCTGTACCGGAGTTCCAGGTTCTGTAACTCTTCTGTAGATGGAGAAAATAGTTCCCACAGAAACATTTACATCAATATTGGAAGATCCGTCCAAAGGATCAATCAGTACAACATATTTACTTAAATGTCCGTTTTCACCGCATTTGATATCAATAAAATCATCATTTTCTTCAGAAGCAATACCACAAACAACCTCTCTCTGAGACAAAGCCGTAATAAAAATTTCGTTAGCGATTACATCAAGTTTCTGCTGTTCTTCTCCTTGGATGTTCTGGTTTCCTGCAGCTCCTGTTATATCTACAATTCCGGCCTTATTTACTTCTCTGTTTACCACTTTCGAAGCCAATCTTATTGCACTTAGAAGACGAGAAAATTCACCTGTAGAATACTGAAAATCGTCCTGTTTATCTATAAGAAATTCTCCTAAAGTCTGTAATGGTTGATTTGACATATTTTTCTTTTTACGTTTTGCCCAAATTTCGGAAAATTTATCGCATTGAGAAAATTAAATTAAAAAAGAGATTAGTTACTGTATTTCAGAAAGATACAAACAAAACTTAACATTACCCAACCCATTTATTGAAAATTATGCCTCCGAATTTGCTGTTTCATGCTTATAAAAATTTGAGATTATTTCATGAATTGTTGATTTTAAGGAAATCTTAATTCTATCTCCGCATAAGGCTATTTCATATCTCGTTGTAAATTTATAATTTTGACGTCCGTAAAAAACTCATGTAATTTTTTATCTAACAATTTTATTTTTAACAATTTAATGAAAATTTTCAAGTTTGGTGGAGCATCGGTAAAAGATGCTGACAGTGTAAAAAACGTGTCCATGGTTCTAAAAAGCCAGGGATTTGCCAAATGCTTGCTGGTGATTTCAGCAATGGGTAAAACGACAAATGAGTTGGAAAAAGTTGTAGAACTTTATTTCAAAAAAGATAATTATCAAACTGAGATTGAAAAGATAAAACGAAAGCACATTGAGATTGCGGAAGGACTTTTCCCTGAAAATCATGCGGTTTTTGCGGAAATCAATCTTTTCTTTGATGATATTGATTCTTTTTTACGAAGAAATAAATCTCCCAACTACAACTTCGTATACGATCAGGTGGTAAGCTGTGGAGAAATGATCTCTACTAAAATCGTGAGTGAATACCTGAATGAGATCCAATTTACAAATCAGTGGCTGGATGCCAGGGATTATATAAAAACGGATAATTCATACCGGGAAGGTACGGTAGACTGGACAAGAACGGAAGAATTTATTTCCCATCTTAATCCTGAAATCTGCTATGTAACTCAGGGATTCATCGGTTCTGACGACAACAATTTTACGGTAACATTAGGAAGAGAGGGCTCCGACTACTCCGCCGCCATTTTTGCTTACTGCTTAAATGCTGAAGCAATGACGATATGGAAAGATGTTCCGGGAGTAATGACCGGAGATCCGAGAAAGTTCAGTGATGTAACCCTTCTTTCCAATATTTCTTATGAGGAAGCTATAGAAATGGCTTATTATGGTGCCAGTGTAATTCACCCTAAAACATTACAGCCGTTACAGCAAAAAAACATTCCTTTTTATGTAAAATCTTTTGTAGAGCCTACCAAAGAAGGAACAAAAGTGGGTGCTTCTGATAAAAATCAACAGGAAGAATCTTATATTCTGAAAGAAAATCAGGATCTTTTGAAAATCTCTACAAGAGATTTCTCTTTCATTGCAGAAGATCACATGAGCCTTATTTTTGGATATTTATCCAAATACAAAATTAAAGTTTCCCTTATGCAGAATTCTGCTATCTCTCTGGCACTGTGCCTTGAGGATAAATTTAATCATATTGATGAGCTCAATGAAGAGCTTCAAAAAATTTTTAAAACCGAAGCAATTAAAAATGTATCTTTATTCACAGTAAGAAATGCGAAGAAGGATCACATTGATAAATTTTACCATGAAAAAAATGTATTATTGGAACAAATCTCCAAGAATACTCTTCAAATGGTAACACAATAATATTAATTGCGACTAAACACACATGAGTTTAATTTCGAAAAACGATCTGATCAAAGCTTCCGGCTTAAATAAAATTGGGTTTCTCAAGAACCCGGTAGCATCTGCTGTGATGAGCATTGCTAAAATAAACGAAGTAAATAAATTATACGATAAATTAAAAGACAAGGAAGGCAAAGACTTTTTCGACTCATTTGTGAGAGAAAGAAACCTAAGCTATGTAGCTTTTGAAGAGGATCTGGCAAAGATTCCGAAAACGGGACCGTTTATTCTCGTTTCCAATCACCCGCTGGGTGCTATTGACGGTATTCTGATGTGCAAGATCCTGACAGAGGTTCGTCCGGATTTCAAGGTAATGGGGAATTTCCTTTTGGAAAAGATCAAACCTATGGAGCCGTATGTAATCGCTGTAAATCCTTTTGAAAACAGAAAAGAAGCTTACAGCAGCTCTTCGGGAATGCGTGAAACCCTCAAGCATTTACAAAACGGAGGCTGTGTAGGTATTTTTCCGGCAGGAGAAGTTTCCAACAAAAACAATCCTTACGGAGAGATTTTAGATAAAGATTGGGAAAAGACGGCACTTAAGCTTATCAGAATGGCTAAAGTGCCGGTAGTTCCTATGTATTTCCATGCCAAGAACAGCAGACTTTTTTATCAGGTAGCCAAGCTTCACCCGAATTTACAAACTCTTATGCTTCCTGCAGAAATGATGAATGACAGGGAAAAACCTATCAGAATCAGAATCGGACGTCCTATTACCGTAAAGGCAATGGACGACATGGAAACGATTGAGGAATTGGGAGAGTTTCTGAAACGTAAGGTGTATATGATGAAATCTTACTATGAAAAAAGAAAATCCCTTGCTCAAAGCATTAACCTTCAGAATTTATCTGTCAAATTTCCTTTACTCAAGGAGGAAAATATTGTTCAGAATATCATTGATGAAACACCTCTGGAAGACATTATCAAAGATGTTGATAAACTGAGAGGAACTGATAAAATGCTTTTCAGTAACGGAAATTATGAGATCTACTTTACGACTTACGAAGAAATCCCTTCTATTATGAGGGAAATCGGACGTCAGAGAGAGCTTACTTTCCGTGCAGTAGGTGAGGGAAGTAATCTTCCATTTGACCTTGATGAGTATGACAAACATTACCACCATCTTTTCCTATGGGATAACGGTGAGAAAAAACTGGCTGGTGCTTACAGAATGGCATTGGGTAGAGAGGTAATGAAGAAATACGGCATCAAAGGCTTCTATACAAGCTCTTTATTTGAGTTTGAACAGGACATTCATCCTTTCTTCAAAAAAGTGATTGAAATGGGTCGTGCTTACATCTGCCAGGAATATCAGCAGAAACCTCTTCCACTCTTCCTTTTATGGAGAGGGATTGTGCATGTATGTCTGAGAAATCCTGATCATAAATTCCTTATGGGTGGCGTGAGTATTTCGAACAAGTTCTCTGAGTTCTCAAAATCGCTGATGATTGAGTTTATGCGTTCCAATTATTTTGATTCTGCAGTAGCTCAGTATATCACTCCAAGGAATGAATATAAAGTAAAGCTTCGTGACAGAGATAAAAACATTTTCTTTGAGGAAATGGAGTCTGATTTGAATAAGCTGGACAAGATTATTGATGATCTTGAACCTGAATTGAGACTTCCTGTTCTGATCAAAAAATACATTAAACAAAATGCTAAAGTAATTGCTTTCAACGTAGATCCAAACTTCAACGATGCGATCGATGGATTGATGTATATCCGAATCAGTGATCTTCCGGAAAACACGATTAAACCGGTATTGGAAGAGATGAGTGAACAGATCAGAAAAGAGCAGGAAAATAATCCGACTGATAATCAGTAAGTTTTTAACTTTATTTAAAAAAAGTACGATGAATACTTGCTTTGTATACTAAAACTTACTACTTTTGCATCACTTTAAAACAACGAAGTAAGTCAAACAAAAATATAATGGTTTCTTAGCTCAGTTGGTAGAGCAATGGATTGAAAATCCATGTGTCCCTGGTTCGATTCCTGGAGAAACCACTTTAAAACCTCTGATTAGTCAGAGGTTTTTTTGTTTTTATGGAGTAATGATCAAGCACAATTATTAGGGCTATACAAAAAGTTTAGTTAATCTGTCCGATATATTCTGCCAACAGCTGTAGGTAGAGAAATTCCCACACAAAATATGGGAATTTCCATCTGTAGCTTCCAAAGTATTTATCAAAATTCGATTTCAATACCTGCATTTTTGTGATAAAATTCTTTCTTTTAAAGGACATGAACTGTTTTTAGAACTTCCATCTTACAAAAGCTTCCATGGCAGCATAGGTAGCAAGTCCCATTTTATGGTAGGTCTCTGCCGTTTCTCTGTTTCTTTCTTCTGCTCTCTGCCAGAATTCTCTCGTATCTGTCCCTTGAAATACTACTCCATCTTTTTGAGATTGATGTTTGAAAATCCCATAGCGTTTTTCCAAAATTTGATCCGGACTTAATGGTACTGCCATTTCTATTTCTTCTATAGACCATTCTTTCCATGCTCCTCTGTATAGCCATAACCAACAATCTTTCATGTATTCCTTGGATTTTAAATTTTTAACAGATTCAAAAACAGCATCCAGACACACTTTATGTGTTCCATGAGGATCTGCTAAATCACCTGCCGCATATATCTGATGTGGTTTTACGCTATCTATAATATCTGTTACAATTTCTATATCCTCTGTACTCAATGGTTTTTTTTCTATTCTGCCTGTTTCATAGAATGGCATTTCCAAAAAATGAATATGGGTGTCTGGTATTCCCACGTAATAACAAGTAGATCTTGCTTCCCCTTTTCTTATTAAGCCTTTTATATGTCTTACTTCAGGAATATCTATATCACTGTTTCTCTTATTTTGCAAAAATTTGATGGCTTTGTCAAAAATCTTTTGCGCTGCATTATTTTCGATGCCAAACATTTCATTGTAATCACACACAAAATTGGCAAACCGCAATGCTTCAGAATCTGCTACGGCTATGTTACCGGAAGTTTGATAAGCTACATGAACTTCATGCCCCTGTTGGTGCAGCCGTATGAAAGTTCCGCCCATACTGATAATATCGTCATCCGGATGCGGACTGAATATCAAGATTCTTTTCTTGGCGGGGGCTTTCCTTTCTGGCCTGTTACTGTCATCTGCTCCCGGCTTACCTCCCGGCCAACCCGTTATGGTGTGTTGTAATTTATTGAAAATCTCGATATTGATATTATAAGCAGGACCTTTGTCTGCTAACAAATCGCTCATTCCGTTTTCTATATAGTCAGAATCGGTAAGCTTTAATATAGGTTTCTCTATTTTTTGGGCTAATCCCAAAACTGCTTTTCGGGTTAATGCATCAGTCCATTCTATTTTTTCTACCAGCCATGGCGTATTAATTCGGGTAAGTTTATGAGCTGCTGCCTGATCCAATACAAAAGTTGCGTTTTTATGTTCCTGCAAATAAGAAGCCGGCACCAGGTTGGTAACAGGACCTTCTACAGACTCTTTGATGATATTTGATTTAGATTCACCCCACGCTAATAGTATTACTCTTTTCGCCTCCATTATTTTCTTCACTCCCAATGTAATAGCTGTTCTGGGGGTATTTGACAGCCCCAAAAACTCATTGCTTGCTGCTACTCTTGTGATATGATCTAAAGCTACAAGACGGGTTTTGGAATTTTGTAGGGAGCCCGATTCATTAAACCCGATATGACCATTACCGCCAATACCCAGAATCTGCAAATCTATCCCACCTAAGGCTTCTATTTTAAGTTCGTACTCTGTACAGTAATCTGCTATTTCCTCTTTAGATAATGTTCCGTCAGGAATGTGATAGTTTTCAGGAAGAATATCTACTTTATCAAACAACAGTTCTTTCATAAAACGAACATAACTATGTACGGAATCCGGTTCCATAGGATAATATTCGTCAAGGTTGAAAGCAATTACGTTTTTGAAACTCAATGCTTCTTCTCTGTGCATGCGTACCAATTCAGCGTATAAGCTCTTGGGTGAGGAGCCGGTAGCCAAACCTAAAATGCAGGGTTGTTTTTGAGACTGCTTTACACGGATAAGGTCTGAAACCTCTTTTGCTACGGATTTTGAAGCTGAAAGTGAATCCGTGAAAATAACCGTTTCTATCTTTTCAAATCTTTTTTCAAATCCTGTAGAAGAATCTATTGTGCTTTTTAACATAGTAATTTGGTTTTGGAAAGTGATAAAATTAAATTATATATAGAACTTGTATTTCTAATTTCAATAAAAAAAACAAATAAAAGAGATACTTCATATATACATCATATCATTATATAATTAATTATCAATACTTTAAAGTTAAAAAGATAAAGTCTATTTGTGGCGTTCGGAAGATTGGCAATATCTATTTATATGGAGTTCAACTGTATTCTCAAACTGTTTCCGGTAGAAATCATAGGTACATTCAAAGCAAAAATGTTCGGGAAGTTCACAAAATGATTAAAATTTCAGTTTAGTAATCAACTCCATTATTACGATACATAACAAACTCTTTATCACATTTATCCAAAAAGCTAACGTATAAAAAATGTGATTGAGAATCTGAGTCAATGATTCTTCCAAAAATATTTTTGATTTTTTTATTAAAATCTTCAGTACCAAGAGTATTATAGCCATTTGAATTTAATAATTCATGAGCTACTATGGCTGTTGCTTCCAATTCTTTAGTCTCAAATTGAATTTTTGGTAGTCCTGCACCAATAGTGTAGGTTGATCCCTGTTTAAGTTTTTTTTAAGACATTTTCGACGATACTATCACTCTTATATTTTGTACCAATAATAGAATGGATATCTTTTTTTTCTTGCCCGTTATTATTACCACTAACGAATAGTAGAGATACCATCAAAACATTTAGTATTTTCATCGTATAAATTTGTGTTTCACAATTAAAAAGAAGCACACCCATTTCTGACTGTGCTTGATATATTATTTTTTAGGATGTTGTTTTCGCCATTCTGTAATATTCATAGGTCGGTTATCCGGGCCGCAAGTACTATTGTACTCACATTCTTCGACAAAATATTCATCATAGTCTGCATTATCCCACCATTCTTTAAATTTTGGAAGGTTGAAATAATTATTTTTCTGTAGAATATCTACTTCTTCCTGATCTAAAAAGAATCTTAACCTTCCCATCATCTTAGAGTTATCTCCATATCCAGAAACAAATCTTTTGTCATACTTATATTGTTCAGCAAAATAAACAATATTCGCTAGTATTTTAACTTTATCTTCCTTTGAAACACCCGTTTCTTTGTTATTAAAATCAGCAAAATATTCAATATATCCTTTGATATAATCAAGTAAAAATCTATTTTCATTTGACATATCGTTTGTTATATCCGGAGTATAAATCTCTTGTAAAATTTTAAAAGTATTAGCATGTATTTTTACTGTTTCATCACATTGCTTTACCCAAAACAAATTCCCATAATCAGACGGATCTTTTTTATCAAACTTTGTTCTTTCAATAACCCACTTCAATAAATCCATATCCTGAGTGTAGCCAAAAGTTTTTACTAAAGCCTCCATAAAATATGAATCATTAAGAGTAAGCCATTTATAACAAGCTTTATTATCATTGAACAGATAGAGGTTGCGGGCAAGAATTGTTTTAATATTTCTTTCACGAATCTCTTTTAAATCTGTAAAATCTTTCCAGTAATATATTTTCACCTCTACTGCATGATTATTATTCTCAGCATCTTTTTCAAACTGAAATAATTCAGGATTTTTAGTATAATCCATTATTTCAGGAATACTGTATAAATCTGAAATGAAAGATCCATTCTTAAAAATATAAGTACTATATGGATTTACATCGATACTGTTTGAATTTTTATACAATTTCAGGTCCTTCGAACATTTATCTTCAAAATTGATATGTAAATACTTTGACTCTGATTTAGGATCAATTACTCTTTTGAAGATCATATTAATTTTAGTAATGAATTCTTCTGCACTTGGTTTTTTATATCCATTATCATCTAATTCTTTTGCTATAACAGATTCTGTAGCTTGTAAATCTTTCAATGCAAAGTTATAGGTTGGATAATCCGTCTCACTTTTCTCTCCACTTACACCAGCTGCCAATTGTGATTTCAGAACGGATAAAAATGAGATATCGGGATTTACAGCTGTATTTTGGGAGTGAAAATTATTTAACAACAATACCGCCAGGAAAAATAAAATTCTTTTTATCATCGTTGTGTTTTTAATAAAAGCAAAGTTAAATCCAACTGTGCTATTTTTTAATTAAATTTACTCAGAAGAATGTTCAATAATTGCTTGAACTCTTATCAGGCTATCTTTTAAATCAGGCAGCCCATAATAGTTGTTTTTCTGAAATACTGAAATAATATTTCTATCTTTAACTACACTATTATAAAGTAAGCTTTCAGCATTCCATATAGCATTCCCAGAATTAACACCTGCAAAATTCAAGTAAAAAGGATCAACTGTATTTCCTATATAAGCAAGTATTTTATATTTTTCATCTAATGTAAAATTGATATTATCTTTCAATACATATCCAAAATTCTCCAAAGCATTCAAAAGCCTGTTTTCGTCTGCTTTTGTATGGTCTTTTATATACTTTAATAACTCTGTTCTTATTTCTAATTCTCCTTTACAGTTTTTTACAAAAATAATATCGCCGATGTCAGAAGAGGTTTGATATGCTTTTAAATAATCTTTCATGACAAGATCATTGAACTGTAGCTCCTTAGTAAATCCAAAGTTTTTCACCAGCATCTTAACAAATACTTTATCGTGCTCTGCCAACCAGCCCGCATAAGATTTATTATTATTGAAAAGAAGCATATTCCTTGCTACAAGGGTTTGAACAGTTTTTTTCCGAATTTCATTTAAATTGGTAACATCTTTCCAATGTGGAATTGTAATATCCAAATTATCTATACTTGATTTTCTTGTTATATTGATGTTTTCAAAATCATTTAATCTAGAATATTCTTTTTTATAATCAATAAGCTCAGGTATATAATACAAATCTGTAATTAATTTTCTTTGTTTATCTATAAACAGGCCTTCGTAATCAACTCCATTATTACGATACATAACAAACTCTTTATCACATTTATCCAAAAAGTTAACGTATAAAAAATGTGATTGAGAATCTGAATCAATGATTCTTCCAAAAATATTTTTGATTTTTTTATTAAAATCTTCAGTACCAAGAGTATTATACCCATTTGAATTTAATAATTCATGAGCTACTATGGCTGTTGCTTCCAATTCTTTAGTCTCAAATTGAATTTTTGGTAGTCCAACACCAGCCTCATCAATAGTGTAGGTTGATCCCTGTTTAAGTTGTTTTTTTAAGACATTTTCGACGATACTATCACTCTTATATTTTGTACCAATAATAGAATGAATATCTTTTTTTTCTTGCCCGTTATTATTACCACTAACGAATAGTAGAGGTACCATCAAAACATTTAGTATTTTCATCATATTAAATCTGTGTTTCACAATTAAAAAGAAGCACACCCATTTCTGACTGTGCTTGATATATTATTTTTTACTATGTTCTTTTCGCCATTCTATAACATTCATAGGTTGATTATCTGGACCGCAAGTACCATTGTACTCACATTCTTCGACAAAATATTCGTCATAGTCTGCATTATCCCACCATTCTTTAAATTTTGAAAGGTTGAAATAATTATTTTTCTGTAGAATATCTACTTCTTCCTGATCTAAAAAGAATCGTAACCTTCCCATCATCTTAGAATTATCTCCATGTCCTGAAACAAATCTTTTGTCATACTTATATTGTTCAGCAAAATAAACAATATTTGCAAGTATTTTCACTTTATCTTCCTTTGAAACACCTGTTTCTTTGTTATTAAAATCAGCAAAATATTCAAGATATCCTTTGATATAATCAAGTAAAAATCTATTCTCATTTGACATATCGTTTGTTATATCCGGAGTATAAATCTCTTGTAAAATTTTAAAAGTATTAGCATGTATTTTTACTGTTTCATCACATTGCTTTACCCAAAACAATTTCCCATAATCAGACGGGTCTTTTTTATCAAATTTTGTTCTTTCAATAACCCACTTCAATAAATCCATATCCTGAGTGTAGCCAAAAGTTTTTACTAAAGCCTCCATAAAATATGAATCATTAAGGGTAAGCCATTTGTATTGAGCCTTATTATCATTAAACAAATAGAGGTTACGCGCAACTAATGTTTGTATGTTCTTCTTTCTCTGCTCCTTCAGATTGGGCATATCTTTCCATAAATATTTCTTAACTTCATTTCCGTTTGCATCTTTATAGTTTTTTGAAGCCGAATTTTCTTCCTGAGCTGCTTCACTATATGTTTTTTGATAATCAATAATCAAGGGAAGTGGATAAAGATCAGTAATGAAGTTCTGATTTTTAACTACAAATACACCATTATTCTCTGCGTTATTTGGAAAAAAATTCAACTCCTTGTCACACTTATCAATTAAATTGATATACAGAAATTTGCTGGTAGAGTTTTTATCAATAATCCGGTTAAAAATCTGTTTTATTTTATTACTAAATTCTTCATTTCTAATAGCTTTATAACCATTATCTAAAAGTAATTGATTCAATATTGGAGTTGCTACTTCCAAATCTTTATCGGAATACTGGTATGGATTATCAAAAGAAGGTTTTCCGTATTCTAATTGTTTTTTTAGCATAGTATTAACATCTTGATTAAATTGCAGACCTACTGAACTTTCTGTAATAGTTGTCACATTCTTATTATTTTCAGCCTTTTTATCCTGACATGATACTAAAGCAGAAGAAATAAAAAGCAGGCTCATTAAAATTCTATGTTTCATTTTCCTTTTATATTTTAAAGTTCAGATCCTTTTGCGCCGGGATTTCCTTTATATTCTGGTAAATTATAATCGGCATCAGTAATTTCGTAATTTTTTGGAACAACATATGCAAAATAGTCAGAAATATCATAAGATACACAATAAAGCTTTTGCGATTGATTTCCTCCTAAAATAACTACTTTATTTCCTTTTTTTCCTGCAACAAACCCTACGTGTCCACCTCCTGATCTAGTTTTTACAGCTATTGCTCCATATACTGGTTTTCCGAGATCTTTACCTTCAGCCCAAGTTGCCCACTTTAATGCTCTTACAGCATCATATCCTTTATCTGTAGTAACTCCTTCGTAACCATAATGTTTCATAATCCAGTTGACAAAAGCAGCACACCAAGCGATATCTGTTTCATCTTTTGTGCCATTTTTCATATCATTTTCATAAGGAGTTCCATCAAAAAATTTCTGGATTTCTTTATTGGCTCCGGTTTCAACAAGGTTCTTAGCTTCTTCTTTCCAAACCAGCTCCATCCATGGTGCTCTGCCTTCAAGATTTGGCATTGCTACTACTTCCCCATCGCATACTTTTTTATCGTATTTAAACCATGCTTTAAGATTGGAAAGACCTTGTTTTCTATCTGCCCATCCATTAGGATTTACTTCTAATTTATGAGTCAGAGTATAGCCGTTTAATACTTTACAAATTAAAAAATAGTAACGTTCTTCTTCATCCTCCATCAATAGTGCAGTTTCATTTAATGTTTTCCCTAATGCCTTACTAAAGTATTCTCTTTTAAACTTCATTGCATCTTTTTCTGCTTGAGAATAGTTTTTATTAGGGTTTTCCTTCCAATTTGGTATTTTTTTATAAACTGACCAAAACCAACCGCCACTGTCTACCGCTAAATAAAGTTTAGTGGCCACTAATTCAGGATATGTAACAATATCTTCAGGAACTTTTTCATCATAATCTTTATATGCAACAGGATCACTCCCATCCCCAGTAAGCTGCTGTATTCCGCGACCTTTATATTTGTATCCACTCGAGGCATGTGAACTTGATTCTTCTCCTGCTGTTCTAAAAAAACTGGTTTCAGAATAAACATTTGCTAAAAATGCTATTTTTTGAATGCATTTATTAATATCATATTTTCTAAACATAGCATTCAACTCCATTGTTAAATCTGCAAAACTTTCACGATCCATGTCTGTAGATTCCCATATTTCTTCTTTACCACGCATATGTTTTACCAAACTTCTGATTTCACTTTCAGTAAAATCACGATTACAATAGCATGTTTTCTGTTTTCTCACCTCCGCCATTTCCACCACCACAGGCATCACATCATTATCAATAGCTTCGGGGGTCTCTTTCTGAGATACTTTAAGACAGCCACTTTCGTAGAAGATAAACTGCTTTCTTAGTTCCAGCATTTCTTCTTTTGTAAAGGGGGTTCCGTCTTTTTTATACGCTTTAATCCCCAGTTTTTCCATATCCTCTGTTCTAACCAGATCGGCCGGAAGTGTACTGTTGATCGTAAACTGGCTTTTTTCTATTTTCCAGACTTTCTTTTTGGGATCTGCGGGATCCTGTACCTGGCGGGAAACCTGCGCTATGTAATAGTCAAAGTTTTTCGGTGGATTTTTCCATTCTTCTTTTGCGGTGAAGGCCACTTCCAGCAGGCCGTCTTTTCCTGTTTTTTCCTCGTTATAACTTTGTTTGCTTTCGTGGGTATAGGTGATATGATCTTTTTCGTTTAATCCTTCTTTGGGAATCTCCTTCAGCACATCAATCTTCAGAGTTTCTTCCGTCATATTAACGGTATGAACCCAAAGCTTATGGGTTTTGCCATAGAAAGTCTGCATCCGCTGAATATCTTTACCATCTTCGGTAGAGAACATAATCGATACAATTTTCTGTTCGGAAGTGATGGTCAGTTCTTCATTGGAATCCAAAACTTCAAGATAAGTTGTGGTGCTGTCTACCACCACAGGTTTCGTTCCCTGAATGGTAATATTTCCCGGAAGTACAATATCCGCAGATGAAGCTGCCTGAAGCTCTACCGTGAATACCAGACGGTAAGACGGGTTCGGATTTTCTGTCGTTTTAGGGATAGCAGCCAGCAATTTTTTCTTGTAATCATCATTCGTGATGATAAGGAATGAAGCTTTGCCTTCGTTATTAAGAGTAACTGTTTTCTCTTCCAGCATGTATTTATCTTTCTCTTTATAGAAATCATCACCTTCGCCTTTTACCCAGATTTTTACTTTTAACGTCTGATTCTGCAGTCCGTCAATTTCAATAAATCCATAGGTTTCCTCTCCGAATCCTGTTTCGGTACGTTTCACACCGGTTCCATAAGCCCACAGCGCCCTTTTTACAGCAGGTTCAGAAACTTTTACTTTCGCTTCTATTTTCTTTCCATCGGTATAATCTCCTGTTAAATAGGCAGAAATAGTGTATTCGCCGAGATCATTGAATGTAATGGTCCCGTCTCCGTTATTGGTCACTGTATCAGGAACTTCTATTTTTATGGCTTCATTGCCAACCAGCGCAGCAATTCTTGCCGTTGCCGTATATTTTATTTTTGTTCCTTTCGGAATATTAGCTGCCGGAAGGGTAAATTTATCTATGACATTTTGAATCACCTCAAAATTAAAACAGTCTGATCCGGAAAAACCAGGCTGCTTTCCCGCTCCCAAAGGATTAGCATAAGCTTCGAGTATATATTTCCCGAAATATTGATTGCTGCCCAGTTTTGCATCATTATACAGAAGTTCAGCTACCTTTTTATTGATTGTACCTGTTCTGAAGGAAGGAGAGTTTTCAAATAAAGCTACTCTTCCTATACCTTCCTTTTTAAGATACCAATATACGGAAGTGCCCGAAGGCATATAATTGACATTAAACTTCGAAGCCTGCACTTTAATGGTATCACTGAATCTCACCAGACCCGGTTCTCCTTTTACTCCCATGACACCCAGACTGTTTTCAATCTTAATCTCCACAGATTGCGGTTTGGGATCTGTGGGATCTGTAAATGCTTCTACCGTATATTTACCGGCATTTTTAAAGGTAAGAATGACACGATCGCCAGCACCCGTTACAGAAACAAGGTGTGATGAAGAAGCTCCGGAAGAACTGTTATACAGAACAGCTGTTCCCTGCTTTACAGTCCAGTGAACGGTATTTACAGGCATAAAGAATCCTCTGTTCAGTATTTTTGCCTGATCTGTTGTACTGTTGAGTTTACGTTCAATGGATAGAGGTAAAGGAATATTAATCAACGTTGAAGAACCTGGACTAACAATTTTCTTAACAAAATCCTGTATAACTTCCACATTGAGAGAGCATTTGGCATCGCCTGCTTTTTTACCATAAGCTTCCAGCCGGTACTTTCCTTCTGTAAGTCCATCGAATATTTTACTCATGGATTGGCTGAAACTGCTTCCCAATCCAATAAATGTTTTTATTTTATCTTTTGTTCCTTCCCCTTTGAACAACGCCCAGATGATTTTTTTCTCATCACCTTTGAACTGGGCTTTTAAGTCCAGGTTATCACCACCAAAAGGGTTCATAATAGGAAGAAGCGGGCCATTCATTCCTTTGATATAGTAATAAGTACCACTTAATTTATCACTCGGTATCGGTCTTACCATTGAAATGGATGACACTGCTATGCTTGCCTGAGAAGCAGAGGATGACGGCCATTGTGGCGAAGTATTGGCTACTGAAAACTCATCAGCTTCTTTGACATCTATCTGTGAAACATTATTGGCCTGCCCGGTGGTTGCAAAAGCAATTGTTCCGGGAACACCATATCCCGGACAGTTCCCTGTAGAAGCATCCAACAGGATTTTCATACTCTTATTGAATTCTACGTTTTCGTAGTAGTCTTTATATTTGATATTGCATTTGCCTTTACAAGGATAGGTTTTCCCGTCTGAACCTTTGCAGTTCCCGAATCCGTTTCCGCCTCCGAAACTATCTGCTTTATCATCAAGATAAGTCGCTACAGGTTTATTTTGTGCAAAATATTTGTTTTTGCCCAGTTTTTTTTTCTGGCTTTTCACTTCCATCGGAACGGCCGTACCATTGGAGTTGTTGGTTACAGAGCTGCTGCAGTACGCAGTGGCTCCTTCTATAATGATGTATCCTTTATCCGCCATGTCATTTGTTCATAAAGATTAAGTCATTGTGATCGTTTCCCGGTATACTGTTTTTTCTCCATCTGACAATATAAAGTCAGCGCTCTTTTTGGAATACTGTTTTTTTCGGGAATTATATTCCATTTGTATATTTAATTTTACCTGATACGATCCCGTCTGATACAGGTATTTTTTGTCCAATTCTTCTTTTATATGAACCGGAACTTTGATTTCAGAGGTAAAAAAGGCTTCAAATCCATATTCTCTCTGTTTGGCAATGATAATTCCAGTACATTCTACATCCCCGATTCCTTTGATATTCCAAACAATGGATTCATCATTTCTTTCTCCATTATCAACATAATAAGGAGCGAACAGCAACAGGTTCCAAAAGGGCTCTTTCAGTTTATTTTTATAAAAGACCGCTTCATCTTCAAATGTGGTCAGATATTGGTTTCTGAAAACATCTGCATTCTGGTATTTTTCCTGAAGTCCGGCTGTTTTGAATTTCCAGTCTTCAATATTTTTCTGATGATCTGCAGCGCCAAGAAAACTACCCTTTTCATCCACTTTTATTTCCACAGGATAGGAACTCTGCTCCAGCACATGTAGGATTTCCATAAATTTATTTTCTGATGGGAAAGGAGAATCTTCCATTTTCTCTATCTCCCAGTTTTTTGTATGATGCTCATTTACCTTTTCCTGAAGGGTAATTTTAAAAGATGAATAGAATCCTTTTGCTTCTCCAAACTGTATCTCAAGAGCATTTTCCACCTGATATTGGTGGGTTTCTGAAGTATATTTCTGAAAAGGTTTTACTCTTGTTTCTACCATACTGTTTTGTTATTACCGGCTGTTTAAAAGTCATTCCATTCACGATACAGCTCATTTATTTTATGAATCATTAAACTTATTATCCATCCTGAGATCCCACCAATCAACAGATATCTCAATGTTTTCATACTAAAAACCGAATGGAAAATAAATCCAGTTAAATGATCCTTTGATAAAGCAGAATCCACTCTATCACTTACTGAATCCCATATTGAGAATAATATTCCTATAAATCCTCCTGCAGTTATTATTCTTTTCTTCATATTTCCGGAATAAAAATTTTATTAATTGTATTACTTATGATTCAGTGCTTTATTTCTTCTCAGCTATTTCATCCGGGATATTAGTAATTTCATATGATGTTTGTAAATCAGTGTATATCCTTTTTGAGTCAGACAAAAGCTTAACATCTGCTTCATTATATTGTTTTTTAAAAATCGGATAGTGAAGATCTGAAGTAAACTTGTTAATAGTTTTATTTTTATCATTTATGATATAAAACCTTAAACTTGCATAATAAGGCTGATCATAGCCAACATTGACCGCTATATCCTGATGATACTCTCCAAAATAAATATTTTCATTTTCCAGAGTAATTAATATCCTGTTTCCTTTCAGATCAATACCGTCTGAATGGTTTATTTTAAAGGTTATTTTTTTGCTAAGCTGATGTACATTTTTATTAAATGATTGGGGAATCTCTCCTACAAAATTTTTAAATGCGGTTGTATCAATAATGACAGAGCCGCTTTCTAAACTATAATTTTCCCTATATCCGCCCAAATCTTTATTTTTATTACAGCTTATTAAGATTAGGGCTGTAAAAATTAATGTGAGAAGAGTTTTTATTTTCATAATTATTTTGGTAAAAATTTTTCATAAGTTGCTGGTACACCAACGGGCCAGGTACCTGCTTTTACATCCAAATATGCCCCATCCGGATTCCAGATTGCTTTATCTAATTTTATTTCTTTTTTTCTGTATTTATTATAAGTATCCATATCTTTTGGATCCGACTGATACGTATCTTTTAAATCTGTTTTAAAGTTTTCCCAAGTTGAACCACCCTCATCATGATCAGAAGCATAAGTATCCCTATGATTCTGTGTTCCCCATGCATCTTCATACAGTGATCTCCTCATATAGCCATAGACTGTTATTTTCCCATGGTTAGCCATTTTTTGTGCCAAGCTTTTATCTTTAAAAGCATTTGTAGTTGTCTCCGAACTTGTTCCGATACCGGTTCTGCATGCATAAGAATAAAATACAGATGTATTTCCATCTAAAAACACAGCCGGATTAACTTTTGAAAAGCTTTTGGCATCAAGTTCTTGTTTATCCGCATTTTTACCCTCATACCCAAATGCTATTACTCCCTCATTGGTTGCGTTTCTTACATAACCATGAGAGTATGCAAAAATTTCCTTTACTCTTCTTTTATTATCAAAAGCTGCACTATCCCTGTTCCCAGAATTAATAATATTAATAACATCATCTATCGTAGTAACTCTTATTACTGTTAAGCCATTATTATGCTTAATTAAATCATTGGTTATTGTTGATAACTGATTTTCAGAATATCCATCGGTAAACAGGGCTACTTTTACAAAGGGGTAATTAGGATATTTGGTACGGACTTTTCTGACTGCCTCTCCTGGAAACATCAGTTTATTTGCAATATTTGTTGAGTGCTGCTCAGTACCTATAATTATTACTATCTCTTCTTTTATTAAATATACTTCTGCTTTTACATTCGGGCTATATTCTTTAAAAAAGGCATATACTCTCAGCTTAGCGATATTCCTATCCTTCGGTACTACATAAGAAATCTTTTCTTCGCCTGTTACCTGTGGGGCATTGGCTATATTTGTATCATCATACTGTATCGCCCACTTAAGAGCTTTTAATTCTGATTTCGAAGGAGTTCTGCTATACTGTGTTGCTTTAAAATAATACTTAACTCCCTTTTTTATAATCTTAACTTCTTTTGTACATTCTATATCTTCATAACATTTCACTGCCTTCACAAGTAATGACTGAATTTCGCCTTTCCCCTGGTATTCATCAAATTTTTTCCCACCTTTTTTCCCATAAAAGGTGTTCTCCTGAGGAGATTTAAAATCCAGAGTTCCCTTGGAAGCATCTTTCATGATATGTTCTGCTTCCTTATAGGATTTCCCAAAGACATTTCTTATAATATTTCCGCCTTCGCCTGCCATATTACTGCATTTTTACCTGTTTACCGCTATTGATAAGCACTTCCCTGGCACTTTCAACATTAATGGCATCTTTTGTACTGATGTAAGAGCCGGATTCCATATTTTCTGTAATATTTTTGGCTGTAGATTTTCTGCCAGCTTCTGCGGTTTCAATAATATTGCTTGCTGTCAGATTATAATCATCATTAGCCGTTTCCGTGATATCTTCCCCAGCCATAATATTGACATTCCTCTGAGCAGAAGCAATGATATTTTTACCTGCATTGATCTGCACATTTTCCCCGGCTGTGAAGGTGATATTTTTTGGAGCATTCACCACAATATTTCCTTTTCCATCCATGAGATAAGTATTACCACTTGGATCTTCAATAAAGATGCTTCCTTCCTGATCGTTAAAGATCACTTTATTACCACTTCTGGTCTGAATCGATTTAAGATGATTATTGATGCTTCCTCCCAATGCAACCTGTCCGTGGAACATTCCTCCCATCGCAAACGGAAAATCGGGATGATGGTATTCAAAACCTACCATTACCTGATCTCCTACTTCCGGCACAGCAACAAAACCTCTGTTTTGAGTGACCATATCTGTTCCTCCTGCATCGGGGCTCATCATTCTGATAAAATGAGTGGTATCAGGATGTTGCTGCCAGTCGAATCTCACCTGTATTCTTCCCTGATTAAGCGGATCTGTATTGGAAATAACGGTAGCCACCTGCGGCTCGGCTTTAGGCTGTTTAAAATCCGGTTTTGGCATAAAGCCAGTGCCTTCAGCAATAGCTTCAAAACTTCCTGTATAATATCCTCTGGCATTGACTTCGTGTGAGACTTCGGTAATTGTAAGTTTTGTAAAATAGGAAGTCTGGCTGGTATCCGGTTTCCGCATTTCCATATCTGCAAGGCATCCCGGATATAAAAACGGAACAGTTGTATTTCCTGAAACCGTAAATACTTCTACAGCAGCACTGCCTGCAGCACTTTTCTGAGAATCGCTTACATCCACAAACATATTGGCATTAATGGGAGCCGGAGAAAGTGAACGGGTTTTAAAGATATTATTGTTCAGTTCATATGCTTTGGAGGGTATTTCGCCCAAATGTCTGATATTATTTTCAGAGCCTTCCATTTTGGTATGGCTGCTGCTGTTATAACCGAAAAATTCAGGATTGGTATGAACTGCATTGAGTTCTACCTGCACATCTGTTGCGTTGCTTCCGTATACAAGCCGGATCGGTTTTTCTGAAGGGGGAAGTTTGCCGAAATGAAGCACCTCGCCATCGTAGTAGAACTGCTCTCCGTAGGCTTCGGCTGTTCTTGCAAGATAGTTATAATGGGTTTCATTATATTGTGAGCTATAATTGATATAGCTTTTATTCTGTGTATCTACTCTGAAATCAAATTTCTCTGATCCCAGGGCTTCTTTAAGTATTTTGTTGGCAATAATTCCTGTATTCACAGCCTGATCACCTCCAAAACTTTGAGTATGGGGAGCTGCATCCATCAATATGGTAGGACTCTGGCCTCTCAGCACAATATTTCCAAGGCTCATTTTTTCCTGGCTGAATGCAGCTTTGGTGATAACTCCTACAAAAGTTCTTTCCGGGCTTTCACTTTCGTAATCTTTGTATTTGAAAACAATGGTGATTCGTTTTCCCAAAAACTGGCGTGCCTGTTCCAGGGTATGGTTTTGAGCTTCCCCGAGAGAATCATGAGCTAAGATCAGCTCAAAATTGTGGTGTCTTCTGGCACTTTGCTGCAGATGGAAATGTTTGAAGTGTTTGATAATTTTGCCTTCAATCACAATATCCAGTTTCACCACACGGTTGATTCCGGGAATATGATTCTCAGAAATCTTATCTGAATTCGAGATATTTTTATTCATAGTGATTAGGTTTTTTCAGAACTTTATTTGAAATAAACAGTCGTTCTATAAGGTTAAAAAAGGCAGAACAGCATCCCTTGAAACGGGTGTACTATTCTGCCTGATATTTAAATTCTGAATGTGCTTAAGAAGGCCATGCTCCGAAGTATGATGAATTCCCCAGATCGATCTGTTCTGCACTTACCACAAAACTGATATACATACTGTTGTCATCCACAGCATCGAAATCTACTTCATGCTGGATTACATAACCGTTGTTCCACTTCAATGTTGTTAATGTTCCTTCTTCGTGAGATTTGTTGAAAGTAATCTCTCCTACTGTAGGCTTATATTTTCCGTTCAGTAAACTTTCCAGGATGTCTGATTTTTCAGTAGCTTCTACTGTGATTTTGATAAGAGCATTGGAAGGATCTGATGCCACACGCCCTGAAACGTCCGTAGATCTTGATACACTGTAGTTAAGCTTTAACAGTTTTTGCCCTTCACCGTTGTTGAATTTTAAAATTCCTCTTGAATTTCTTTCTGCCATGATTGTAAATTTTAATGGTTAATATATTGTGATTGTTTGCTTTCTATATCACCAAATATAGATGTATTTACAAAAAGCAAATTGCATTTATTATTAAATTTCGAAAAGTGTAGTAATAATACGACTAACACCCGTTAGGTAAATTAACTCTTATAAATCAGGTGTTTGCTGTTTTTTATCACTGAAAATCGGATAATTGTATTGGCTGTTTAAAATTGGTTAAAGAAACAATAATATATTCCCAAAGCAACCGTAAGAAAAATCTTAAATACCAGGGCTAAAAACCTTTTAATAAAACGCTGTGAAAATAATTTTCAAAAAAAACAGAAAAAATTAAAGTACCAAAATACTGATGAACAGTACATTGAATACTGAAACCAGCTTTATCAGGATATTTATTTGAAAAAATAAAACAAAATACTTGCGCGGTATTATAAAATGTTATACTTTTGCATCACTTTAAAACAACGAAGTAATAAACAAAAACATAATGGTTTCTTAGCTCAGTTGGTAGAGCAATGGATTGAAAATCCATGTGTCCCTGGTTCGATTCCTGGAGAAACCACTTTAAAACCTCTAATTTATTTTAGAGGTTTTTTTGTTACCTTATTTTCCTAAACCAATGTGGGGATCAAGCGCAAAAGTTGGGGACCGAGCAAAAAGTGGGATCAATTTCATTGATTTTTTTAAGCCTGATCATAATCATAGACCTTCTTAGCACGACTAGAAGTACGATGATGTAGTAAATAAGTAAATGAGTAAATCAACTGTTCAGCCAGTTCAGGCATTCAGTAATCTGCATTTTACTGATAAAAATTTCAGTATTCACTTCCGGTTCCGGTGAAAGCCTAAGCTCTACTTTCTGGCTGGAATGCTTGATAATTTCGGAAACCGCGTCTTTATTAATGATAAATTTCCTGTTGATCTTAAAGAAAATTTCAGGGTTCAGTTTCTGAATAATATCTTTAATGGTATCATCATAAATATAGGTCTGATGATCTTTTGTGGTCAGGAAAAGGTATTTCCCGGAGGCAAAAAAGTAGGCAGTGTTATGCTCGTCTATTGATTTTAGTTTATTTCCTTCTCTTACCATGAAACGTTTCATCACCTCATCTTCTGCCTGTCGTAATGAGGACATAGATTTAAGAACCGGTTCAGGATCAAAATTGTTTCTTATAGAAATAAATTTTTGTAAAGCTTTATGGAGATCCTCTTCTTCAAAGGGCTTCAGAAGATAATCAATGGTAAAATGTCTGAAAACCCTCATGGCATATTCATCAAATGCAGTAATGAAAATAATCGGGGTAAAAAGTTCTATCTGTTCGAAAATTTCCAGACTCATTCCATCCCCAAGATGAATATCCATAAAAATAAGATCTGCCGAATCTTTTTCAAAGAAATCGATTGCCTGTTTTTTGGAACGAAGAATAACAGTCTCTGTAACAGGGACTATGCTCTGTGTATCCAAAAGATTTTTCAGATAATTCACAGCCAGCAGTTCATCTTCTATAATGGCAATTTTCATAACGATGCAAAAGTACAAAAAAACCGCTAGAACGATTAAGTTCAAGCGGTTTCCTCTGTATTGAATTTGATATGAAGTTTTATAAATTAGGGTTATTCTTCTTCGCACTCATTGGATATTCAATGGTATATCGCGGATCATTCTGCTGAAGAATATACTCGTTGCCACTAATAGTATGGCTTATTTTTTTCTGATTTGCTCTTCTTAAGTCGAACCATCTTTGGCCTTCCAAAGCAAATTCTCTGAATCTCTCATCCAGAATAAATGTCATAAACGCAGCAGAATCCATTGTGTTTACTGCATTTTGTACTGAAGTATATCCCTCCGGCGTATATCTGTTTTTTAATACTTTCAGTAATGTTTCTTTAGCTTCAGCCAGTTTATTCAGCTTTAATAATGCTTCAGACTTGATAAAGTACTGCTCCGCTGTTCTGAAAGACACTTTGAATTCTAAACTTCCTCCTTTGGTGACTTTATACTTACTACCATTTTTTTCAAAATACATGCCAAACCTTTTATCTGCCGTGGAATTGTATGAAGAAATCAGTTCCGGAGATGCAAAAGATAAATTTTTGATTGAATTATCCCATGTATTATCCAAAGCCATGATCGACTCCGGGGAAGCATAATGGTTAGGTGGTGTGTTTACCGTATTTAAATTGCTCAGATCTCCTTTTACTGCCAATACCTGACCTGCATAGTTTAAAGCCTTGTTCCAGTCTCCTTCATATAGCGCTGCTCTTGCTTCAAAAGCCAGCAATGCTGTTTTTGAGAACCTGTAATTAACTCCCAGCGGCTGCTTCTGCTCAATCATCAAATCCTCAGCTTTTTTAAGATCTGCATGAACCTGATTGTACACCTCCTGTACTGATGATGGCTTCAATACCTGCTCAAGATCGATTTCAAGACTGATCGGAACTCCTCTGTCGGTAGAAGCTGTAGCACTATTATACGGTTTACCATATAAATTCACCATATCAAAATACAGGTAAGCACGAAGAGCATACGCCTCTGCTAAAATCTGATTCTTTTCAGGAGAATCCTGCATGGTTTTGCTTCCTTCATTGATAATCTGATTCAGATAAAAGTTCACGGAATAAAAGCTTACCCATGGAAATTCCGTAGATGCCTGATCATTATTAGCGTCTTTCCACATCGCAATTTCACGATAGGAAATAAAATCTGTTGAATTATCATCGATATTCACCTCATCGGTACGAAGTGCCACCAGTGATTTGTGAACAGGATATTTTGAATACGCAGATGTAAGGACTTTTCTATAGTCTTCAGTAGTCGTAGGAATCACTTTTCCTTCCGGCTGAATATCTAAAAACCTGTCGCATCCGATATTGATAAAGCTGATTGCTGCAAGAGCTATGATTGCTGTAATTTTTCTCATTTTTCTCAAGTTTTAAAAAGAAACATTAAATCCTACGGTCACCGACTTGGTGATAGGCTGTGCATAAATATTACCATACGTTTCCGGATCGAAATATCCTTTGTATCCGTTGCTGAATACAAACAGGTTACGTCCTTCAACGCTCAGTCTCAGGCTCGAAATCCCCATAGGATTTGTAAATTCTTTAGGAAGTGTGTACCCTAAACGGATGCTACTGATTCTGATATAGCTGATTTCTTTTGCCCATACATCCAGTAAGCTGTAGGCATTGGAACGGTTTCCTGTAAACCATTTATTGGCCATCCATCCGTCCGGGTTAGCTTCCATATCAGGACTTGTAATTCCCGGAAGCGAACCTCCAGCTTCATAAATATCTCTTGTGTAGTTTCTTCCTCTGTCTAACTCCATACCTCGGTAAGAAGGAGTTCTCATTACTGTCTGCTTCAGGTTGAATGTTGCAGAGATGGTAAGGTCAAAATTACTTACTTTAAAGGTGTTGATAATCCCTCCGGTAAATTTCGGATCTCTGTCTCCTACATAAGTAAACAGGCTTCTCAGCTCAGCATTTGAAAGTTTGGTATCAACAAGCTGCCCTGGCAGGAAATCTGCATACACATCATATAACTTAAAGAATTCTGCTGCTGAAACCTTCTGATCTCCTTTCCAGAATAATGGGTTTCCCTGTTCATCCATTCCTGCTGTTTTCAAAGCAAAAACAGCATTTACCGGAAGTCCTTCTCTTGATGGAAGCAATGCATTATCACGCGGCTGCTCACTCAATACTCTGCTCTTGTTATGTGCAAAGTTAATGGTAGTCGTCCATTTGAAATTATCATGATTGATGTTTCTGGTAGATATCGCCAGTTCAAAACCTTTGTTGGTCAGGCTTCCCCAGTTCATCATCGTATATTCGAATCCTGTTTCCAAAGGAGTTTCTTTCATACTGATCATATCCGTACCTTTTCTGCTGTAGACATCAGCGGTAAGGCTTACACGATTATTGAACAATCCCAAATCAAGACCTAAGTTGGTATTGGTTGTTTTTTCCCATCTCAGTTTATCGTTAGGAGGGCTGAGAACATTGATAATGGATTCTTTTCCTCCCGGAAGAATGGTGGCATCATTATATTCACCGATAAAGAATGGTGAGGTGTTTCTGTCGATATTTCCCTGAAGACCGTAAGATGCTCTCAATCTAAGGTTGGATACAGCAGAAATATTTTTCATAAAGTCTTCCTTCGTTACCAGCCATGATCCTGAAACGGCCCATATCGGAAGGTATTTATACTTTTTGTTAACTCCAAACAGGTTAGTACCGTCATATCTCACACTTCCAAAGAATGTATATTTCTGATCATACGTATAAGAAGCTGTAGCAAACATAGATGCATAGGCATTCTCGATAGGAGCTGCTTCACGGTAGGTTTCATATCTTTTATCAGCTGCAAAACTTGAATTCGGGAAAACGATTGCTGTGGCTCTTCTTGTTGAAGGATCGTATCCGAAAGCCCTCGTGATGGTTGTGTTATCTTCTGTTTTACGGATTTCTGTTCCTGCCATCAAATCAATTTCATGTTTATTGATCTTCGTGCTATATGCCGCCTGTAATTTCCAGTTGTACTGGAAGAAATCATTATCCCAGTTTTGTTTTACCGCACCAGCCGGCAGAAAGTAATTGTATTTACCGTCTTTGTAGTAACGGGTATTTTCTTTCATTTTTCTGGTAAAATAGGTATTCTCCGCTGCAAATTTCTCTGTTTTATTAGCATCATACTGCAGTCCCAACTGAGAAGTAAATCTTAAACTTTTTGAAGCTTTATATTCTAAATCTAAAATTGCTTTCAAAGAGTTATTTTTCAGTGAATAGTTGGTATTCTCTCGTTCTTCAAGGAAGTTGAAAGGAATATAACGATCTTCAAAACCATCCATATCTCTATCATAATTGTAGCTTCCATCCGCATTGAAAGGCTTCATGTAAGGATTGGCATTTCTTGAATAATTCACGGGGTTGATTGAAGCATCAGCATCTGTTACAAAAGATGTACGTTCGCTCTGCGTTCCGAAAATAGAGATTCCTGCATTTAACTTATCGCTTAGTTTATAATTGTTTTTCAAAGTCAGGTTATAACGCTTAAAACCTGTACCGATAGTTGTTCCTTCTTCATCATAATATCCCAGGGAGAAATAGTAATCTGCGCGATCACTTCCTCCTGAAACACTTAATCCGTATTGTTTGTTGATGGCATTTCTGTATAACAGTTTGCCCCAGTCTGTATTGTTATTTCTTAAACCGTTAATTTGTTGGCGTGTGAATGAGTTCAAAGCATCAAACCCTCCGTTTCTGAAAGCATCAAGCTGGTTATTCTGCGTCAGGATTCTCATTACTTCTCCTTTATCGGCACGGTACGTAAGATCTGCACGCTTGGCAAGCATCAGTTCCAGGTCTACTTTTTCAGAAGCATTTAAAAGATTTAATTTATCAAAATCAGGACGAGAGGTAACGAAAGTGTCTGCTGAGAAGTTCAGTTTCAGACTTCCTTTCTTTCCTTTTTTGGTGGTGATAGAGATAACTCCGTTGGCTGCTCTTGCTCCATAAATAGCTGTTGCCGCTGCATCTTTAAGGATGGTAATATCTTCAATATCGTTAGGGTTTAAGCCTGCGATAGAGAAGTTCTGGAGCTGATCAATATTGTCTTTATCCGTAAAATTCGGAACATCATTTCCTTCTAACGGAAGACCGTCAATGACCCATAGCGGATCCTGGGGACCGGAAAGGGAAGCTGTCCCTCTGATTCTGATCTTCGCCGGACTTCCCGGAGCTCCCGTTTCAGGAGTTACTGCCACACCGGCAATCTGCCCTGCCAGCATCTGGTCTACACTGGCAACACCAGCCTGGCTGATGTTGTCCATTTTAACGGTAGAAACCGCTGAAGTCTGCTTACGCTTTTCAATTTTCTGATACCCTGTGATAATAACTTCCTGGATTTTATTTTTTTCTGAAACCTCAGAAGTCAGTCTGATAGTATAATTAGTCTGTCCTTCATTCAGCTGAATGACTCTGGATTCATACCCAGGATAACTTACCAATACCGTTTTTGTATCAGCAGGGATTTCCAATATAAATTTTCCGTCCTTATCGGTTACCGTACCTACTGATACACTTTCGATAATTCCTTCCAACTCTGTTTTTGTAGAGACCGATTGGGTCTCGATTTTTATAGACGCACCGGTGATAACCTGAGACGTATTTCCGTCTTCTATTTTCCCGGTGATGGTTTTCTTTTGCTGGGCCATTGCTATATTAGCAGCCAAAAGAGGTAAAAGTATTAGAGTTTTTTTCATTGCCGTTTATTTGTTTAAAGCCTCTTGTATACGAATGATTAAATCTGTGTAATGTGCTCTGGAAGCATCATCACCTCTGTACCTTGTTCTGTTCAGTAAATCCAGAACTTTCTGAAGTTCTGCTCTCTTGTAAGTTGTCACTTCAGATACTCTTTTCATGGATGAATAATTGATATTCCTCAAACCATGATCATCTTCATGAAAATTACAGATGGTAGGCATATTCAAAGTATCATCTACTTTCAATCCTTTCACTGCTGTTTTTTCAAATAATTTGTTCACAGAGACAATCAAAGCATCCACATAATTTTTCTGAGTCATTTTCTCAAGCATCGTAAGGCTTCCTTTTTTACTGAAAATGGCAGTTCTAACCTGATCAAATAAATTTTCAACCGTATAGATTTCTTCTTTAGAGCCAGACACCTGATGTTTCAGCTCATTTTCAAGTAACCTCAACAATCTGTCATCCATAAACAAAGAATAGATATTTGCATACTGCATTCCTCTTGCCATGGTATATGGTGTCTGCTCGAATGGTCCCATTGGTGAATCCTTAACCGGATACGTTTTTTCTGTAATCGGATTAAAGAATAACCATTCCGGAAGGTTGATGGCATTTTTAACAAGATAATCAACTGCTCTTCTCTGAATTTCTGCAGGTACAGCTTCATAGGCTTTCTTCTTGTTACCAAAAACAGTATTGTTCAGATAAATTCCTCCTACATTCGCCATCACATGACCTGTATACAAATCCCACTGCCCGATTACTCCCAGATACAGTTTTCCGGCATCTGTGTATTCTTTACCATCTTCATACATCCATTTCAGGAGGTTGTTAATTACCACTTTCAGGTTTTTGATTCCGTACTCGCTGGCTTTCATCGCATCATCACCTAAATCTTCAGACTGCGAACGCGGATCAATGGTTTCCAGGTAGCTCTGCTGCTCTCCATAGAAGTACATCGGGTCATCTTCATGTTTTTCAATTAAGTTTTTCAGCGCTTTCTTCTCTACGAATTCATCCGGATACCAACGGTACCCCCACTCGATGGCATATTTATCGTAAAGACCAATTTTCGGAGTGATTGCTGTAACACCATCTTCCGGCTGAGCTACATAATTGTAACGGGCATAATCCATAATGGAAGGTGCCGTACCACCCATTTTGTCTGTAAATTCTTTGGAACGAAGCGACTCTACCGGGAATGCAAAGGATGCTCCCATATTGTGCTTCAGTCCGAAAGTGTGCCCTACCTCATGGGATGAAACAAAACGGATCGCTTCTCCCATATGTTCATCACTGAATTTATTTCCTCTTGCTTTAGGGTCAATAGGTCCTGTTTGAATTCTCATCCAGTCATGAAGAGAAGTCATTACATTATGCCACCAGATTATATCTGCTTCGATAATTTCCCCACTTCTCGGGTCTACTACTGATGGCCCCATTGCATTTGACTTTGGCGACGCGGCGTAAGTAATTACAGAATATCTTACATCATCAATATCAAAATCTTCATCTTTCTCATCCGGCATTTTCGCAATCACTGCATTTTTGAATCCTGCCTGCTCAAACGCCGCCTGCCAGTCATGTACTCCGGCGATAATCTTTTCACGCCATTGTTTCGGAGTTGCCGGATCGATATAATAAACAATCGGTTTCTTAGGCTCTACCAGCTCACCTTTTAAATATTTTTCTTTGTCCTCGTCCTTCGGTTCAAGATTCCATTTGGTAATAAAGAATTTCTCATCCATTTTTTGCTGGTTGTCATTAAACGACCAGTGTTTTTCGGAGAAAAATCCTACTCTTGAATCCGATACTCTTGGTTTCATCGGTATTTTAGAAAGCAGAACCAGATTGGTTGTAACGCCTAAAGTTACCGGAAGATCTACCCCGCCTTCATTGACAGAAGTGGACAATTGGGACTTCACCACAAGGTTTTTAGGAAAAGTCTTCACACCTTCTATGTAAGAAAGACTTGACTTCACAGATCCACCCAATCCTACATTAGCCAAAACATCATTAAAACTTTTCTGATTTCCGTCAAAAACTTTGTTCACTTTAATGGCTACAGCCGTAGAGTCGTTGTTTTGTGCTTCAATATCAAAGACTTCAATCACAGATTCTGAAAAGTTATCTTTCACAGATTTTGTAATGGCGTCATTTTTTGGGGATGACACTTTAGGTACCATCGTTTTTACCCATACTTTTTTAGCTACAGGATCACGGTAAAAAGAGATGACCTTATTCTCATAGTTCATTCCTTTGTTCAAACCAGCCTCATTGACCTGCATGGGTACCTGAGAAAGTTTATTGACCACCAAAAACTGACGCCCCATCAAACTGTCCGGGATTTCAAAATAAATATCCGTTTTTACCTGAATGGTATTAAAAAGTCCTTTTTTATAGGTTCCTTTTTTGATCAGGTCTTCAATCTTTTTGGTTTTCTTGGAGGAAGAGGTTTCTGTCTTATCCGTTTTTTCTTTGTTGACCTTTACCGTATCTTTATCTTTTTTCTGTGCTATTGCCATTGGTGAGGCCATAGCAAGACCGAGATACAGTGCCAGCCTGTAATTCTTCATTAAAATAGTCCGATTCATTCCAAATAGTAAATATCTTAGTTTCAGCCAGCAAAGCTATAGGTATCATGAATCATATATATAATATTAGGGAGTGAATGGTGCTAATTCGGGAGTGAATGGATTTTTATTTTACTTCATTAAAGGCAAAAAACATACGAAATATTCACTATCTACAGAAATATGAAGAAGATTATTCTTAAAATATCCATAAACCTGATTCAAATATTCAATTCCGAATTTCTCTCCCTGTACCGTTTCCGTCTTAGGCTGCAAGGTATTCTTTACCGTGATCCCGTCCTCATCAACGATAATGATAATTTCCAAAGGCTGATCCATCGTTGCAATATTATGTTTGGTCGCATTTTCCGTGACTATCTGAAGGGATAAATAGGGAATTCTTTTTTCAAGACTTTCAGGAGCATTAATAATCAATTCAAACTTCAGTTCTTCATCAAACCTGCTTTTCAGAAGTTCCATATAGTGCTGTATAAATTTAATTTCCTGCGAAACAGGAACAATATTGTCTTTTGGAGGCACTATAAGATACCTGTAAATCCTGGAAAGATTCATGGTAAATTTCTGTGCATTTTCTTTATTGATCCCGATCAACATATAAAGGGAATTCAATGAATTGAAAAGAAAATGGGGATTGATATTATTTTTAAGCTGCTGAAGCTGATTGATCACTTCTGCTTTGTGCATCTTTTCGTTTTCTACCAACAATAAATTCTTCTCAGACTGTATTTTTTCTTTTTCCTGATAAGCCAGGCTGGTTGCTCTCTGAAACAATATAAAGACCGTTACAATGAGAAACAACGCTGCCAGAAAAATATAAACAGTATAGGTTTTTATCTTGCTGATATTTTCGTCAATAATAAAATTTACATGGTTCACTACCGTGTATCCATCAAAATTATCAGTCTTCAATGGTTTTATAAAGCGTGTTACCTCCACTCCCAGATATTCTGAAACGGCTGTTCCTTTAGTATATCCTGCTTCAGTTTTGCTGGTCAGTGTATCATTAGCTTTAATATCTGTAAAGTCAAAAATATTCTTTCCGATATACTTCTTCTCAGGATGGGTAATACAGATTCCTTCTTTGGTAAAGACATAAGCGTAGGTATTGGAACTTTTATCGACATTAATAAAATATTGATGAAGATCATCCAGGCTTACGGTAGAGCCATAGTACAATTTGTTTTTATCAGGTAGTATCAAAGAATCGTAACTAATCCAATACATGCTGTCCTTTTTGGTAAGCAAAAGGTCTTTAAAATGTCCCGGTCCGTTATTCTTTATCACAATAGAATTCTCTTTACGATCTGTCTTCCTGAAAATACCGGATAAAGGATTATTACTATCTGTTTTTCCTGAAGTGGTGTTTTCATAATAATACCAGCTATAGGGCAGCAGATTTCTTTTTTTATTTAATTCATTTAAAACCGAAGAATAATCCTTGTAATTCTTCAGTCCGTCCTTTTGAATTAGTGCGCGAAGCAGATACTGATAATCCTCAATATTTCTGAATTCATGTTCTATCGATTCATACTTTCGGAAGAATGTTTTCTTTGCAAAATCATCGGTATTCTTACGGCTGTCTTCTGTGATCAAAAGACTCAAAACAGCAAATGCTGCTACTGCGATCAGGCAGGCAGATAAAGCGGTGATATAAATGGATTTTTTGGATAAGGCGTGCTTAAAATTAATAATCAAATTCTCTAAATTATGGATTCCTCTACATATAAATTATTCGTTTGCAAAGATATAACAAAGACTTCAGGACTGTAAAGTGAATTAAATTTAGATTTCATATTTTAAAGTAAAAAACAAAAATCAGATACGCTTAAGTCTTAAAGTTCGTTAATATCGTCATTGAGACCACCTATTCATCACGCTATATTTTGAAAATTAATTATCTTCGCCTACAAATCTTATTTAAAAATGAAGAAGATCATCTCCGGGATATCTATTTTTTGTGCCATCGCTATTTCAGCTCAGGAAGCCATCCAGTTTCAGGAACTGCCATTCAAGGACATTATTGCCAAAGCCAAGAAAGAAAAGAAATTGGTTTTTATTGATGCCTATGCATCATGGTGCGGCCCTTGTAAAATGATGGAAAAAAATGTCTTCACACAGAAGTCCGTGAGTGATTATTACAATACCAACTTCATTAATGCGCGATTTGATATGGAAAAAGGAGAAGGCAGAGATATCGCTTCGAAATTCGGAGTACGCTCATATCCTACTTATCTTTTCCTGAACGGTGAAGGTGAGCTTGTTTCCCGAAATACCGGATATATGGAAGAAAGCCTGTTTGTAGCAATGGCTCAGGATATCAATTCACCGGGAAACAAAAAAGGATCTCTTAAAGACCGCTTTGCCGGCGGGGAAAAAGACCCGGAATTCCTGATCAATATTATGAAGCTTAATGCCAACTCAGATTATGAATTTGCCAAAAAAGCTTCAGAAAGATACTTCCAGAACAAAAAGAAAACCGAAGAATTGTCAAAGGATGAAATTGGATTTCTTCTTTACTTCGTAAAATCATCGGAAGATATCAACTATCCTGTTTTTGCATCCAGAAAAGCAGAGATTATTAAATTCCTTCCTGAAGAAACTTACAATGAATTTGATGCCCAGCTGAAACTGGGAAAAATAGTAGAACAGTCTATTGATGATAAAAATAAAAAAATCAATGATGACTATTTTATGAAAGCTGCCGAACCATTGGTAGGGAAAGAAGCTGCTGTTAAAAAGCTGAATCAGACTAAACTCAGCTATTATGAACAGAACAGTAATTTTCCTGAATACGAGAAAGCGGCTTTAGATTATTATAAAAATTCTGATGCCTTTGATCCGAATGAGCTCCTGAGAGCAGCATGGATATTTGCAGATCATGTGAAAACTCCATCTTCATTAAAGAAGGCTACAGAATGGGCAGAAAAATCTGTTATGAGAAGCGAAACTTCGGAAAACACTTATATTCTTGCCAAGCTTTATCACCTTACCGGAAATAAAGAGATGGCAAAAAACTATGCTGAAATGTCTAAAAATATGGCAGTTCAGGGCAATAAGGATTCTCAACTGGCAGATGAACTATTAAAGCAGATAAAATAAACATTATAAACCGGATGAAATATAAATTATTAGCAGCAGGCATTTTAGCTTTCCTGTCTACAACTACGTTGAGCGCTCAGGAACAGGAACAAGGAGGACAGGATAAAAGTTTATACATAAAAGGGAATGCTTTATTTGCTCCGATAGGGATTTTAAACCTGGGAATAGAAAAACAGATCAGTCCGAAATATACCCTTCAGGGAGATGTTTTCATTTCACCATGGAAATCTTTCGCAGGACACAAACTACAGTTTTACTCAGTTTCTGCAGAAGGAAGATATTATTTTACTGAAGCTTTCAAACACTGGTACGTAGGTGCAAACGTAGCTGTTGCTGCTTACAATGCCACAAAATGGAGTTATTGGAATGACAACACCTTTGAAAACTGGAATGGAGAAATCCTTAAAAACTCCAACCTGTACCAGAAAGGATTTTCTGTAATGCTGGGAGTTACAGCAGGATACCAGTTTCAATTATCCGAGCGCTGGAATCTTGATATTTACGGAACAATCGGAACATCACAAGGATTTTATAAAGGGTACGACAAATCTACAGGAAGGCGTTACGATTCTGCCAAGGAATTCAATAAAAGCGGTGAAATCATCCCCTACAGAGGCGGTGTCATGATTTCTTATAAATTAAAATAATACAATGAAACCATTCGGAAGAAATCATATTATCATTTCAGTCATCACTTTTGTGATTCTTTTTTTAATGAATTATATCGGGAATGATTTACCTGACAAATTACAGAGAGCCTTAATGACGGCTTTTGCAGGAGTTGTTGGATTAACTATCGGACTATTTATATTAAATAAGGGCAGAAATGATAAAAATCCGCCCCAAAATTTTGATTAATTAATCTTCGTACACCACATATCTGGTTCTGATCTTTTCGAAACTTTCCAGATCTTTTTTCCATGAAGCTTTAATTTCCGGAATTGATTTTCCTGCGATGATCTGTTTTCTCAATTCATCAGTTCCGGATAAAGTATCAAACCACAGATTTTTCAGGAAGAAATCCTGCTGTGGATTTTTATAATTCTGATAGGCTTTGATTACCCATTCAAGATTCAGTTCTCTTAAATCTTTAGGATAACTGGAAAGGTTTTCACCATAACACAGCTTCCCGTTCAGGAAAGGATCTTTGGCACCATAGCTTGGTTTCGGCGTAAACTGATAGGGCAGGTTTTCCGTCCATGGAGAACCATAAATCTGGAAAGGAAGATCTGTTCCTCTTCCTACAGAAACCTGAGTACCTTCAAAAAAGCAAAGGCTTGGATATAAATTAATCGCTTTATCATTGGGTAAATTAGGAGAAGGTTTATCAAGTATTGGGTAACGCTGTTTTTTATGATAATTCTTCATCGGAACAAGCGTATATTTCGCCTGTACTTGATTTTTAAGCCATTTCTCTCCGTTTACCATCTTTCCATACTCTCCTATTGTCAGTCCATATACTACAGGAACTTCGTGAAGTCCGACAAAACTTGCCCATTTTTTCCTCAATACAGGACCGTCGGTATATCCGTCATGCGGATTGGGACGATCTAAAACCATGATCTCCACATTGTTTTCAGCGCCGGCCTCCATCAGGTAAGACAAAGTGGAAATATACGTGTAAAACCTCACTCCAACATCCTGAATATCAAAAACAACTACATCAATTCCGGAAAGCTGTTCCGGCTTTGGTTTTTTATTATTTCCATATAGTGAAACAATGGGAATTCCGGTCTTCACATCTACTCCGTTCTTCACTTTTGCACCTGCATCTGCATCTCCTCTGAAACCATGTTCAGGAGCGAAAATAGACTTGATTTTAATTCCGTTTTTTACAAGAAAATCAACCAGGTGGGTTTTATCACTCATTAAACCTGTCTGATTGGTTACCACCCCTATTGTTTTATTTTTTAACAGCGGCAAGTAAATTTCAGGCTGGTCGGCACCCGTTTTAAAATCCGGTTGAACTTGAGTCTGAGAATAATATTGGTTGAATACTCCTAAAAAAATTAGGCAAATCAGAAGTAAATTTTTAATTTTGAAATCTAAATTCATAAGCTTGAAATTTCCTTTATATTTCTCTAGAAAAATAGCATTTTCCAAAGATAACAAAAATAACCTTTCAAGGGTTATCATCTTCATTGGCAGGCTTTCCGTAGCATTGGGAATTATTGTTTCCCTCATTACCGTAGCCACCGGTTTTGGTTCAAAAAAAGCTATCAAAGAAAGGCTGGCTGATTTCAGCGGACATATTACCGTAAGATCCACAAGATCCAATTCTTCATACAATACTTCTGTACTGGACAATCAGGGACTGAATATTGCCAAGATAAAAGAACTTCCCGATGTGGAAAGCACTCAAAAATATGTAACAGTTACCGGAATTATGCGTAATGAGCACAATTTCGCAGGCATTATATTTAAAGGAATCGGTAAGGATTTTGATAGTTTAAGATTTAAAAAATTCCTTATAGCCGGAACAACTCCGAAGGTAACAGAAAAAGGATTCAATAGTGATGTAGCGATTTCTCAGAAAGTAGCCAATGACCTTCATCTTAAATTGAATGACAGCATTGTAACCGTATTTTTAAAAGCTGATCAGAAACCGCTTTACCGTAAGTTCAGAGTTATCGGAATTTACAGAACGGATATCAAGCTCATTGACGAGCAATTCGTTATCGGCGGTATCAATCATGCCAGAAAAATTCAGGATATGAAACCTGATGAAATTGGCGGAATCGATATCTTCCTGAAGAATGTGAATGATATCGACAAAGATTTTCCTGACATTGAGAAACTGATCGGGTATAAAAATTATGCTGAGAAAGCGACAGAAAAATTCCCGCAGATTACAGACTGGATCAGTATTTTTGATACCAATATTGCTTTGATCATTATTATTATGCTTATCGTAGTGGTCATCAATATCATTATGGTTTTGCTGATCCTTATTATCGAAAGAACCAATTCTATTGGTCTTCTCAAAACATTAGGCGCAAGCAATTCACAGATAAGAGCTACCTTTATCAATTATACCCTGATTATTATGATTCCAGGGCTTTTGTACGGAAATGCTATCGGATTGGGATTGATTTTAATCCAGAAATTCTTTGGAGTTATCAAGCTGAATCCTGAAAATTATTATGTAAGCACCGTTCCGGTAGATCTTAACCCTATTGCTATTGTCTCCATCTCAGTAGGAATTCTTATTATCTCAGGACTGGCTTTGATTATTCCGAGCTACCTGATCAGTAAGATTTCTCCGGTGAAAGCGATTAAGTACAACTAACCTGATAATTGATAATTGATAATTGATAATTGATAATTGATAATTGAAAGTTATTGATTGTGTATCAGTTGATTTCAGTGTTATCCACAACTTATCCACACGTTATCCACAGCACAGATAATTTTAAAAGCCTTATCTTTGTGCCGCTTATAAAACATTTATGAAATACGCAAAAAATATCCTTGAAACGATAGGTAACACACCGCTGGTAAAGCTTAACAAAGTATTAGGTGAAGATTTTCCGGCATTGGTATTAGCAAAAGTAGAGACCTTCAATCCCGGAAACTCCGTAAAGGACAGAATGGCTCTTAAAATGATAGAGGATGCCGAAAAAGACGGCAGATTAAAACCTGGAGGAACCATTATTGAAGGAACTTCCGGAAATACAGGAATGGGACTGGCTTTGGCAGCCATCATCAAAGGGTACAAATGTATCTTTGTAACCAATTCAAAACAGTCAAAGGAAAAATGTGACATTCTTCGTGCTGTAGGGGCTGAAGTAATTGTTTGCCCTACCGACGTAAAACCTACCGATCCGCGTTCTTATTATTCAGTTTCCAAAAGACTGGCAAAAGAAACGGAAAACGGATGGTATGTCAACCAATATGATAACCTGTCCAACAGAGCTGCTCACTACGAATCTACCGCTCCGGAAATCTGGGAACAGACAGAAGGAAAACTGACTCATTTTGTAGTAGGAGCCGGAACAGGAGGTACAATCACCGGGTGCGGAACATTTTTCAAAGAAAAAAATCCGGACATCAAAGTAATCGGAGTGGATACTTATGGCTCTATTCTGAAAGAATTCCACGAAACAGGTGAGCTTCATTATGATCACGCTTACACTTATATCACAGAAGGAATCGGGGAAGATATCATTCCTGAAAACTATGATATGTCTGTAATTGATCATTTTGAAAAAGTAACGGATAAAGACGGTGCTATCTATGCCAGAAAACTGGCGAAAGAGGAAGGTATTTTCTGTGGATATTCTGCCGGAAGTGCTATTGCATCTTTGATTCAGATGAAAGATCAGTTCACAAAAGATGATGTCATTGTTGTTTTACTTCATGACCATGGCTCAAGATATGTAGGAAAAATCTACAATGACGAGTGGATGAAGGAAATGGGATGGCTGGAAGAAAGCAAATAAACAAATTAGTTAGAATTCAAAAAGACTAATTGGTTAATCATAAAAAACGGAGCAAAATTTTGCTCCGTTTTTGTTTTTATTAATCGGTTTTAACTTTCTCTTTCAATGTATTTTTGAGAAAGCTGTATTCTTTCTCATTCATTGATTTTCTGGGAAACATATAGCTGTATTTTCCTTCCAGAGAAATAAATTCATGAGTGCTGTCGAAATATTCAAAATCCTTCCATTCGCTGGTTTCTTTATCGCCGTCAATATTGACGGTGAAAAAGTTCTTATCCAACCTGATTTCATATACTTTACATCTTTCAAGCACACTTAAATAATGATTCACCTGTTTTTTCCATCTTGAAACTTTATTAACACTTACGGATAAAAAAACAGCACAAAGCAGAAATATAAAGCTTAAAAAGTATAAAATCCCTACACTTTCTTTACTTAAAAGATCTTTGGAAAGAAAAACAATAAAAACAACTACTGCTGCTGCAATGGTGGCAATCGTTTTACTTTTTGTAGTGGGTGAAAAAAGCAGACTTCCCTGATTACCGCTAAAATAAATATCTTCAAAAATCTTCCTGTCCGGCTTTAGTGTAATCACCTTTTCTTCATTCATAATTATAGAGTTTGCTTTAAAAAGCTACAAAACTAAACTAAATATCTTCATATTGATCACTTATGGCAGAAAGTTTATTCATGAGTTCTCTGTTTCTGCGGTTCAGAGCATCCAGTTTTTTCAGCATATTATGAATCACTTCAAGGCCGGGCAGGTTAATTTCGAGATCATAATGCCAGTTGGCAAATTTTTCCAGGTCAGGCAGATCTTCATACATCAGATAATGAATATTGTTTTCAATCTGAATATTCAGCAGCCCGTAATCTACAAGTTCATCAAAAAAAGTAATTTCTATATTATAGATTTTTACGAGTTCTTCCCGTGATATTCTTTCACTCATAGCTTAGGAATTTTTTAGTTGTTCAAAAAGTTCTTTCTGCTTTTCGGTAAGGTTGGTTGGCAGTTTCACTTCATAGGTTACAAAAAGATCTCCGTGTTCTCCTTCTTTTTTATAGACTGGAAAACCTTTTCCTTTAAGTCTTACCGTCATTCCGGTTTGGGTTTCCGGTTTCACTTTAAGGTTTACACTTCCATGGAGCGTATGTACTTTTACTTCTCCGCCCAGAACGGCAGTATACAAATCAATGGTGACTTTGGTTTTCAGATCATCGCCGATTCTTTCAAAATCCGGATCAGCCGGGATATTGAAGGTAATGTATAAATCTCCATTGGGTCCTCCATTTACGCCTGGATTTCCATGTCCTTTTAACTTGATCTGCTGCCCGTCATATACTCCTGCAGGAATCGTGATTCTTACTTTTTTACCATTGATTTCAAAAGTTTGCGGATGAGTAGTTGCGGCGTCCCTTAAATTTAAGTTCAGTTCAGCATGAATATCCTGTCCTTTGAACTTGCCAGAGGCTCTTCCTCTGGAACTTCTGCCAAATCCACCGCCTGCACCGCCAAACATATCCTGGAAGAAATCTGAGAAATCTTCACCTCCACCAAAGTCTGCACCGGAATAACCTCCGTTATAACTTTGTTGTTGATACTGTCTTTGCTGTTGCTGCTGGGCTTTTTCGTATTCTTCGCCGTGCTTCCAGTGTTCTCCGTACTTGTCATATTTTGATCTGTTTTCCGGATTACTCAGCACTTCGTTCGCTTCATTCAGTTCTTTGAATTTCTTTTCTGCTTCTTTGTCTCCGGGGTTGAGATCGGGATGATGTTTTCTTGCCAATTTCCGGTAGGCTTTTTTGATATCATCCTGTGTTGCGTTTTTATCTACGCCTAAAATTTTATAATAATCTATATAAGCCATAGAAATGAGGTTTACTCAAATTTATGAATTTTAGGTCTGAAAATTGTATAACAGAATGTTAAAAATAAACCTATCTTTGATAAAAAGCCATACATGAAAGATGTATTGAAAAACTACTCCGGAATCATATTTTTACTTTTAGGAATTATTGTTGGAAGCATCATAGGAATTGTTGCACCCGGTTTTGTGGAATACATTAAACCTTTGGGAGATATTTTTCTGAATCTTCTTTTTGTGAGTGTGGTTCCTTTGGTATTTTTTGCGGTATCCAATTCTATTGCCTCTCTGGAGCAGCAATCTAAATTTGGAAGAATCATCCTTGTAATGGCTCTTACTTTCTTATTTTTTATTCTCACAGCAGCTGTTTTCACAATTTGCGCGGTCTATCTTTTTCCGGTTTCAGGGGTCTCTGGAAGTTCTGAGATGATAACAGAAGCGGCCAATGAGGATACATGGGGCAACAGAATTGTAAGTTTCTTTACAGTAGGGGAATTCACAGAGCTTTTCTCAAGAAGAAATATGCTGGCTCTTTTGGTATTTGCTTTCCTGACAGGGTTTGCAGCCAGAAAAACAGGAGAAAAAGGACAGCCTTTCAGAGTGTTTATCGCTTCAGGATATGAAGTGATGAAAGAACTTCTTCTGCTGGTGATGAAGCTTGCTCCTATTGGTCTGGGCGCTTATTTTGCTTATCAGGTCGCTACTTTAGGGCCACAACTTTTTGGATTTTATGCTAAACCTTTAGGGTTATATTATATTGCAGGAGTTATTTATTTCCTTGTGTTCTTTTCCATCTATGCGTTTATGGCGAATGGGCAAAATGGAGTCAAAAGTTTCTGGACCAATGCGATCTACCCTACTTTGACCGCCATAAGCACATGCAGCAGTTTTGCAACAATGCCTGCTAATTTACAGGCGGCTTCCAAAATCGGGATTCCGAATTCTATTGCCAATCTGGTGATTCCTATTGGAACGACACTGCATAAAAACGGATCTTCCATGTCATCTATTATCAAGATTTATGTAGCCTTTTTAATTATTGGAAAGGATTTTTTTGATCCTGCCAATCTGCTTTTAGCTTTGGGGATTACTGTTTTTGTGAGTATTGTAGCGGGTGGAATTCCTAACGGCGGGTACATTGGGGAAATGCTGATGATTTCTGTTTATAAACTGCCTCAGGAAGCGATTCCTGCGGTGATGATTATTGGAACGTTGGTAGATCCTTTAGCAACAGTGCTGAATGCTGTGGGAGATATTGTGGCGGCTATGTTTGTCAATCGGTTTGTCAAGGTCTGACTTTTTTGTTAAAGACCCTATTCACTACGTTTTACCGGTTCGAGGTTTTCATATTCTTCCGGGGTAAATAGCCTGTAATGAACCTTAAAAGTTTTTCCCAAAGGAGTTTCCAGAGAGAATCCTCCGGGTCCGAAACCCTCTGTAACATCGAGGGTAAAATGTGAATATTTCCAGTATTCAAACAAATCGCGGTCTATCCAGAACTCATGTCCGTTGATGGTTCCTATCATGGCATCATTCATTCTGGGAAAGAAACCTCCTTTTTCAAAACATTGCGGCTGAGTTCCCTCACAACATCCTCCTGCCTGGTAAAACATCAGGGGGCCGTATTGATCTTCCAGCTTGTCAATTACTTCAAGTGCCTGCTCCGTAGCGGAAAGTCTTGATCTTTTTGTTTCCATTGTTTTTATTTTGATTTAATGTAAACCTTATATTGACAAAAGATCCCGGTAAAATACATTCTAGCCGGGATCAGCAACACATCATCAAATTAATTTGAGCCGGCAATATCTAAAACGATTCTGCCGTCAATCTGTCCTTTTTTCATTTTATCGAATACATCATTGATATCTTCCAGTTTTGCAGGAGTAACGGTGGCTTTTACCAGTCCTTCATTGGCAAAATCCAATGCTTCCTGCAAGTCTTTTCTGGTTCCTACAATAGAACCTCTCACGGTGATCCTTTTCAAAACCGTTTCAAAAATAGGGAGTTCAAAAGAGCCGGGAGGCAGGCCATTCAGAGCAATGGTACCTTTTCTTCTCAGTACATCTATTCCCTGTTTGAAAGCGATAGGTGAAACCGCAGTAATCAATGCACCATGCATTCCGCCGACTTCTTTATGCAAATATTCTCCAGGATCTGTGTTTTTTGCATTGACTACAAGGTCTGCACCTAATTTTTTCGCCAGTTCAAGCTTATCATCTGCTACATCAATAGCAGCAACATGCATTCCCATAGCTTTTGCATATTGAACTGCTACATGTCCCAGTCCACCGATTCCTGAAATGGCTACCCATTCGCCGGGTTTTGTTTCTGTTTCTTTCAATCCTTTGTAAACTGTGACTCCGGCACATAAAATTGGGGCAATTTCCAAAAAGTTAACATCAGATTTCAAATGTCCCACATATCTTGAGTCTGCAATGACGTATTCTGCAAATCCGCCATCTACACTATACCCTCCGTTTTTCTGTGCTTCACAAAGGGTTTCCCATCCTGTAATGCAATAATCGCAGCATCCGCAAGCACTGTACAGCCATGGAACTCCTACCGCATCTCCTTCTTTCACAAAAGCTTCCGGTCCGCAGGCTACCACAATCCCTACTCCTTCGTGTCCGGGGATAAGCGGCATCTTAGGTTTGGCAGGCCAGTCGCCATCCACAGCATGTAAATCTGTATGACAGACTCCACAGGCGATGACTTTAACCAGGACTTCATATCTTCCGGGTTCTCTTACAGGTACTTCTTCTATTTTCAAAGGTTGGCCGTAGCCCTGAACTACTGCCGCTTTCATTGTTTTTGGAATCATATTTTCTTTTTTGGATTGAGTTATTTAAGGTTATCAGTTTTTATCTCTGCTTCTGAACAGGTAAATTTCCCTGCGTGAGGGATAGGAAGGGCGGCGAGGAACGAGCCGGTGCGCAATGCAATGGAGCACCGAAACGAAGTGCAGCCCTGGATAGCCCGACCGTTTTGCCCTGGATAAAGCCAAGGCAATCGGGCACGTCCTAAATAATAATATTAAAAGAAACCTAGCTTATTCTTGTTATAAGAAATCAGCATGTTTTTGGTTTGGCGGTAATGGTCGAGCATCATTTTATGATTCTCTCTTCCTATTCCTGATTGTTTGTAACCTCCGAAAGGAGCTCCTGCCGGATAAGAGTGATATTGGTTTACCCATACTCTACCTGCTTCAATCTGTCTTGGAATATTGTACAGCTGGTGGGCATCTCTGGTCCATACACCTGCTCCCAGTCCGTAGATCGTATCATTGGCAATTTTCACGGCCTCTTCTTCATCTTTGAAAGTGGTAAATGCCAGCACAGGCCCGAAAATTTCTTCCTGGAAAATTCTCATTCTGTTGTTTCCTTTGAAAATGGTAGGCTGAATGTAGTAGCCGTCTTCAAGATCTTCTCCCAGGTGATTGACATCTCCACCCACCAATATTTCTGCTCCTTCATCTATTCCCAACTGGATATAGGAAAGGATTTTATCTTTCTGGATCTGCGAAGCCTGCGCTCCCATCATTACGGTTTTATCCAAAGGATTTCCTACTTTAATAGCTTTTACTCTTTCGATTACTCTTTCAATAAAGGCATCTGCAATTCCTTCCTGAACCAGTAATCTTGAAGGACATGTGCAGATTTCTCCCTGGTTAAGGGCAAAAAGAACAGCTCCTTCTATGGCTTTATCTAAAAATTCATCATCTGCATCCATTACAGAATTGAAGAAAACATTGGGTGATTTTCCTCCCAATTCCAACGTTACCGGAATAATATTTTCTGTAGCGTACTGCATTACCAGACGTCCTGTTGCAGTAGATCCTGTAAATGCTGCTTTGGCAACTTTCGGATTGGTAACGAGCGCCCTTCCAAGTTCTGCTCCAAATCCGTTAACAATATTAATAACTCCTGCCGGTAAAAGATCACCGATCAATTCCATTAAAACCATAATAGAAACAGGTGTACTTTCTGCCGGTTTCAACACGACGCAGTTTCCTGCAGCCAATGCGGGAGCCAGTTTCCATACTGCCATCAGGATCGGGAAATTCCATGGGATGATCTGTGCAATCACTCCAAGAGGTTCATGCACGATGAGGGACACGGTATCTTTGTCCAGTTCGTTATGAGATCCTTCTTCAGCGCGGATCACAGACGCAAAGTATCTGAAATGATCAATAGCTAAAGGTAGATCTGCTGCCAATGTTTCTCTTACAGCTTTTCCGTTATCTATTGTTTCTACTGTAGCAAGGTATTCCAGGTTCTGTTCCATCCTGTCTGCAATTTTGTTCAGGATGATGCTTCTTTCTGTAGAAGAAGTATTTTTCCATGTTTGAAATGCTTTTTCAGCTGCATCTACAGCCAGTTCCAGGTCTTCTTTGGACGAGTGTGCTACCTGGGTGAAATTTTTGCCATCTACCGGGGAAACCACGTCAAAATACTGTCCTTTAACGGGTGGAGTGAATTTCCCGTCAATATAATTATCGTATCTGTTTTTAAACTCCGGGCGCTGTAAAAGCATTGTTGATCTTGGTTCTGTAATAGTGCTCATATTAGTATTGTTTTTATTTTTCGATAACGCCAAATTACACTGAGAAGCCAGAAAGAGTATAGCACAATCGTATAAAAAAAGTGGAAAATAGTGCAAGAGGTTCAATTTTAGTATTTTATTAACAGCAACGTACACTCAAATTTTCTATATTTGAGTTACCTCTTTTTCAAAAAAATTTAGAAATGAATAACAATAGTAAGATTTTATTAAACACTCCTGAATTAAGAAAGGAGAGCCAACTATTGAGTCTTGTTGAAAACCAGACGAAATTCAATCTAAACAATTGTGAGTTCAGCATTTATGAGACTCACCAGGCCGCTTTTGATGTAAAACTTCATTTTGAAAACATTGCATTTACGGCAATGCTGAGGGGCAAAAAACATATGAAACTGGATAATAAGACCAGTTACTTTGATTATTATCCGGGAGAAAGCATTCTGGTAGCCCCGGGAGAAACAATGGTGATTGATTTTCCTGAGGCGGATGAAACTCCTACCCAATGTATTTCTTTAAGCCTTAATCCTGATTTTATTGAGGATTCTCTCAACTATCTGAATTACCATCTTCCTAAAGTAGATGAAACTTCCCAATGGAACATTCAGCTTGATGAGTATTTTCTGTTTAATAATAAAGCACTTGCTTCTGCCACCAACAATATTATGAGAATTGCCATGGATGATAATTCTCAAAAAGATATCATGGCTGATTTTGCATTGAAAGAACTTCTGATAAGGCTGATGCAGACTCAGGCAAGGAGAATGGTGGAAAAGAATATTGTAAAAAATAAATCCAGGATAGGTTTTGCAGTAGATTATATTAAAAGAAACCTGCATCAGAAATTATCGATCGACAGTATTGCCAAGCTGGCTTATGTAAGTAAGTCGAATTTCTTTAAAATGTTCAAAGATGAGTTAGGAACATCTCCCAATGATTTCATTTTGCAGGAAAGAATCAGCAAAGCGAAGGAATTGCTGGCAAGCCGGACCAGCATCAAGGAAACTGCTTTTCAGACGGGATTTTCAGATACGAACTATTTTACAAGAGTATTTAAACAACTGGAAGGAGTGACTCCGAAAAGTTATCAGGATAAAATAATATTTCCTAAATAAAATGGTGAATTTGTAAAAAAAACGAGACTGTCCGCAAAAGTACAGTCCCGTTAATTTTTGATCAGCGAACTACCATAGGTCCTTATTTATAACCTTCATTTTGCTGAATAGAAGAATTAATATTAATTGCTCCCAATGGAATCGGCCATTGCCATTTGTAGCTTGAAGAAGGCAGGTTAAGTGTGGGAGCAGGAGCACCTCCTCCTGTACTTAAGGCGCCCAGAGCAGGTCTCGTCAAACCAAGTCCTAATCTCTTGAGGGTGTACCATCTGTCATCTTCTCCCATGAGTTCCAATCTTCTTTCTTTCTGAATTTCATTCCACAACGCTATCCCTGTAAGGTTTAGTGGGGTATAATCAGAATACCTTGATTTTCTAAGAATATTAAGCAATGCAAGAGCTCGGGCAGGATTAGAGGTATAAGCTGCTTCAGCACCGTTAAGGTAAACTTCTGCCGTTCTGAGGTATTTGTAATTTACAACATTTGGTAAAGATCCTCTGGTATTATATTTTATAACATTTATATAGCTTTGGCCTGAATAGGAACTTACCTGGAAATAGGTACTTTTTCTGATATCTTTAGAGGTATACATATTATAAAAATCTTTATAAACTACAAATTCAGATTTGATAGCACCTCCCACAATCTGATTATATGAAACGCCCACTGTAACCTTTTCTGCATCAGAATTCAGTATTTCAAGCAAAGTTCCGTCCTGATTGGTATTGTTCCAGACTGAAGGGAAATTATCAATTGATCCTACACTTGGCGAAAGAGCAATGGATTCTTCCGCTGTCTGAAGCGCTTTTGTATTATCTCCTCTGTACAGATACACTCTTGAGAGTAAACCGGCTATTGCAGCTTTATTAAGCCTGCCTTTCGTAAATGGTGCAGCTGTGTCATTTGTCTGAGGAATATTGATTCTTGCAAACTCCAGATCTCCTATAATTTTATCATAAACCTGAGTTACGGTCAGATCTCTCGTTACCGGACTATTGGAAGTAGTTGTCATATATGCTATTCCTAAAGAACTGTTGGCATCCGCAGACTGAGTAGGTATTTTGCAATATGCCCTTACAAGATCAAAATGAATAATTCCTCTTAGGGCTCTTGCTTCTGCCTCAACTTTCAAGGCATCTGCAGGGGAAAGGATTCCTTTACCCAGGTTTTCCAAAACAAAATTAGCTCTCGAAATTGCCTGGTATGCTGCGCTATACAGAGCTGTGGTCTGACCGTCGTCGGCACCAAATTCTAAAATCCAGGCTCTGTTATTGGATAATCTGCCTGAAGGGCTCTGAATTAAATTATCAGATGTGATATCTGCCATAATATTCTGGTTTCCACTATCGCCTGAGAAATAACCTGTTTCTTTCATGACATCATAGATTCCGTCTAATGCCAATCTGTAATCCGAGGAGGTTTGAAATGCCTGATCAGACAATGTATTTTTACTTGAATACTGATCCAAATCTCTTTCGCAAGAAGCTGCAGTCAACAGAGAAAGGAATAATCCCGATATAATTAACTTTTTCATTTTTTTTACATTTTAAAATTCTACCTGAATACCGAACATAAACTGTCTGACAGCCGGATAACCGAATTGTGCAAATGAACCTGCCACATAGGTTTGACCAGCCTGCAGCTGACTCTCTCCGGATCCTACTGCTACCTCCGGATCTCCTTTAAAACTGGTCCACGTTAATAAATTCTGAGCCTGCACATATATTCTTAATGAGTTGAGCGGAACTTTATTGCCCAGACTTTTTTTACTGAAAGTATAGCCAATCATCAAGGTCCGGAATCTCAGATAATCTGATTTTTCCAGAAACTGGTCAGATGCTCTCAGTCCTAAAGTTGTCGGCTTCGGCAGAACATCGGTATCTCCGGGATTTTTCCAGTAATTAAATGCATCTACACTCATATTATTTTTTCTGTTGGAAGGATTCTGCAACATTTGTGACTGATAATTATAGGTATATGCACCTGTTTTGAAAGAAAAGTCTGCGGAAAGGTCAAATCCATAAGCTTCAAGGCTTAGCCCGAATCCACCAAAAAATTTTGGCAGCGGGCTTTTATCTGTGATATCTTTTTTATCCAAAGTGGCATTGTAAACATCTGTGGCTGTTCTTCCATTCACTGAATAAAAATTTTCTCCTTTATCCGGGGTAGTTCTGTCTGTATAGTATAGTGCTTTTCCATCAGCAGAATTCACTCCGGCATATTCTACCAGCCTGTAGAAATAAGGTGTTTCTCCTACCATTAAAGAAGTTTCACCTAAATTTCTCCGTGTATTTATGCCATCAAGAGAAATTATTTTAGCTCTTTGCCAGGAAGCGTTGCCTCGTAATGAGAGTTTTATATTCTCCTTTTTGATGACATCAAAGGTAAATTCTGTCTCAATTCCTTCAGTACGCATATTACCAAGGTTTTGGTATATAGAATAATTTCCCGATTCATAAGGCATAGGCAGGAGCTGGATAAAATCTTTACGGTCTGAACGGTATACTTCTGCAGCACCTCTGAATCTGCTTTTCAGAAATGCAAAATCAATTCCTAAATTGGTTGTTCTGTTGGTTTCCCATTTAATATCAGGATTTCCTATAACATCTGTAGGAATCATTGTTCCTCCTGTTCCGTAATCTCCATAAGCAACATATCCTATATTGGCATAATTGGGTATATTTCTGTCATTACCGGTTATCCCATAAGATGCCCTTAGCTTAAGATCATTAAAAAAGTTTTGGCTGAGAAAATCTTCCTTGCCGATATTCCATGCTACACTGCTGCTCCAGAAAATCCCTGATTTGTTATTGGCACCGAATTTCGAGCTTTTGTCCTGACGAATAGAAGCTGTGACTAAGTATTTTTTCTGATAATTATATTCAAAAAGGCCTAATAATGAGAACAGGGTACTTCTTATCTTATTTCCTGTAAAGGTATTTTTATCTGACGGAGTTGTATTAGAAGGTACATCAGAATTGGGATTTTTATAGTTGGTACCACTTGCTGTAATATCTTCTGTAAATTCATTGCTAAACTCTACAATACCTGTTGCACCCACATAGTGATCGTTCAATTGTTTCCTGAAATCCAACCGGTTTCCATAAATATAATTGAATGTGTAGAATGTTGATTTGGTCAGTTTGCCTAATCCGTTGGCTCCGTTGGTCGTAATATCTAACTGTGAACCTTTTTTAACATTTGTAGTATTTACCAGATTGTCATATAAAGAATTAAAGTACATTCTGTAGGACAATCCGTCATTGAATTTATACTCCCCAAATATATTTCCGGATACCCTTAATCGTTGTTCAATATCGGGCACATTTCTTAATGATTCAACCACATTTGATCCTGCTCTCAGTTTTATATTGTAGGATCCGTCAGAATTATATACCGGCTCAAACGGATTGTACCTGTACATTGCACCAAACGGGCTTTGGGTATTATTTCTGTCGCGAATATTCTGAGTATTCTGGTAGGCAGCCCCCAGGTCTAATCCTACTTTTAGTCTGTCACTTAGGTTATTTTCAAAATTAAACCTTCCTGTATATCTGTCAAGACCATTTATATCACGTACAATACCATCATCTTTATCATATCCGAGAGAGTAGTAGAATTTATTTTTAGCACCTCCACCTCTTGCAGAAAGCAGATAACTCTGAAGAAAAGAAGTTCTTAAAATATCTTTTTGCCAGTTATGGTCTAGCTTCAGAAGAGCTTCTTCATCCGCAGGGGTATAAACCGGCAGCCCACCAAGCCCGAGTGCATTCATTTCTCTTTCATATTGCAGTTTTTGGGCAGAATTCATCATTTCGAAATTAAGTTCTTTATCAGAAATTTTTTCTGAAAATCCGAGCCTGCTTTCAAATGAATACTGGGTTCTGCCACTTCTACCCTTTTTTGTAGTGACAACAATCACTCCATTTGCTCCTCTTGAGCCATACTGGGCAGTTGCTGCAGCATCTTTAAGCACTACCATGCTTTCAATATCATTTCCATTAACTGCGCTGAATTGTCTGGCTGTCATATATATACCATCCACGACATATAAAGGTTCTGAACTTCCGCTAAAACCTGCTATACCTCGAATATTAATTTCAGCAGCAGCTCCCGGTTGTCCGTTTTTAGCCTGTACAAATACTCCAGAAGCACGCCCCTGCAGCATATTACCTATAGAAGTTGCGGGAGTTTGGGTTTTTAACTCGTCAGCCGTAATAACAGACTGAGCCTGGGCAATTTCATCTTTGGTCTTTTTTTGATACCCTGTTACAATAACTCCTTCGATTTCTTTCCGGATGGTATCATTTTTCGTTTTCTGTGCATACACCGTATGTCCCGAAAAGAACAAAACACCTACACTTAATGCATAAAGTTTAACATTCATATTTAACACATTTTAATATCCATAGACAAATATGTTAATAAATGCAAGCAGAAACAAACATTAAACAACTGATAAACAACAATTTAAAGTGCAATAATTTCGTTAAAAAAGCAATTTTAAAAAATCAAACAAGAAGTGATTTGAAAAAAAGTAAAAAAAATCCCGGACAACATAATATTAACACAATATTAAGAAGTTTTAAAAATTTCGTAAGGTCAGCTTTAATGCAAACAATTAACTAAAAAAATCAGTTTAAAAATGAATTGTAATAAATAAAATACTGTTTTCACCCAGGTAAAATCCATATAAAATAGTAATAAAATTATCCTTATATCACAAATACGACTCATAATTTAAAGCCAATATCATCATTTCATTGCATTCGCTTTTCAACTTTTAATTCCTGATCTTCCACAACATAAGCGAACTAACTGTCAACTTATTTCAGGACAGGACAAAAAATAAAAGCATTCCATATAATGAAATGCCTTTACTTTTAATATTAAAATATATTATTTTCGAGTATACAATTTTACTCCCATAAGAATAGGATCCCTCAAAATTAAATATGATTAATACTGATCATTCTGCTTAATATTCGGGTTTGCCTGAATAGCAGAAATAGGAATTGGCCACTGCCACTTGTAGCTTCCAGCTTCAAGAGTCTGTGCAACTGCAGGGGTACCGGTACCATCAAAAAGATCTCCTTTACCTGATCTCTGAACGGCAAGGTTTAATCTCTTCAATGTATACCATCTGTCATTTTCAAATGCAAGCTCCAGTCTTCTTTCTTTCAGGATAGCATCTAAAAGAGCCTGTCCTGTTTCTGTACCAGGTGTAAATGATGAATATCTTTCAGCTCTTAATTTATTTAATAGAACCAAAGCCTGTGCACCATTACCTGTTCTGTAATATGCTTCAGCTACATTCAATAATACTTCAGCAGATCTAAGATATTTAACCGGTACAATATTAGAAGGACCACCATTACCAGAATATTTTGTAACGTGGTTGTATTTTTGTCCGCTATATGTACCCACAGTAAAGTAAGCTCCTTTTCTAACATCATTTGATGTATAAGCTGTATATAAATCGTAATCTACAACAAATTCTGATCTTAAAGCCGGAACTGACTGGTTGTATGCAACTCCTACCGTATTTTGCTCGGCTGCAGAGTTCGATATCTGGAATAATACTCCATCAGTAATTCTGGATATACCTTCGTTTTCTTTCCAGATTCTTGTAAAGTTATCCAATGTTGTGATACTTGGAGAAAGGTTTAATGCTAATTCACCATATTTGATAGTATTAACATAGTCTCCTCTATAAAGATCAATTCTGGACAATAATCCGTATATAGCTGCTTTGCTCAATCTTCCTTTATCAGCATCATTCTGAGTTATATTATCAGCAGCAAATAATAGATCTGCTGTAATTTTATCATATACCTGATCAACAGTAAGATTTCGGGATGATGTATTACTTAAAGGAGAATATGTTTCAGAATAATAAATTCCGATCGTATTTTTAGCTCCTGCAGATTGAGTTGGGATTTGGGAATACGCTCTCACAATATCAAAATGAGCTATTGCTCTTAATGCTCTTGCTTCAGCTTCCAAATTTGTTTTCTGTGTTCCGGATAATACTCCGTTATTGATATATTTCAAAACAAAATTAGCTCTGCTGATTACAAGATAAGCTGCACTAAACAAACCTGTTGTCTGTGAATTATCGGATGAGAATTCGAAGTTTGACGCCGCAAAATTGGTATTTCTTCCTGTAGTTGTACGAACCAGGTTATCAGTGGTAAGATCACCCATGATAAGTTGGTTTCCTGTATCACTCGTATAATACCCAGCTCCTTTAAGCGCTGTATAGGCACCGTCCATGGCCTGTCTGAAGGTCTCAGGTCTCGTCATTGCCTGCTCCTGATCTTCATTGATTGATGAGATTTGATCTAAATTTCTGTCACAAGACGTTAACGATACAAAGGCAGTTAACGCAGCTAAACTTATTTTTATTATATTCTTTTTCATAAAGCTATTCAATATTAAAATTCTAATTGCAATCCTACCAGGATTGTTCTGACAGCAGGATAAGTATAAAGGTTAAATGATCCGGGAACAAATAATGATGATGAGTCAGCGGATCCTACAGAAACTTCAGGTTCTCCGTGGAATTTAGTTACCGTAAATAAATTTTGCCCCTGTACATATGCTCTTAGCTTATTAATTGGCGATCCTTCTCCAAGGAATGCTTTATCAAATGTATATCCTAATGTAAGTGATCTTAATCTCAGGTAATCTGATTTTTCAATCCACTGATCAGAATCACGCATACCATTTGAGTCAACTTTCTGGAATACTCCTGTGTCTCCAGGATTTTGCCAAACCTGAGCAGCAGCCTGTGCCATATTTCTACCTGCAACAGCCAAAGTTGGATTAACAGCGGCAAAATACATGTTGTTATAAGTATATCCGCCCAGCTTAAATGCAAAATCTGCACTGAAATCAAGTCCTTTGTACTGAACTGTAGTTCCGAATCCACCAAAACTTTTTGGGAATGGAGACTTATCAGTGAGAGGAACAGCATTTGAAGCACTGTAAACATCCGTAACGTTTCCAGCTTTATCATAATATAATGCTTTTCCGTTACTTGGATCTACTCCTGCAAACCTAACATTATAGAATACATATGGAGTTTCACCTACTTTAAGATAAGTATATCCTAAATTTCTTTCTGTCTGGTCACCTGCTAGCCTGTCAAGAACAGACTTCTGGAAAGAGATGTTAGCATGTAGATTCCATTGGAAATCTTTTTGTTTGATCACATCTACACTAAGTTCAACTTCAAGTCCTTTCTGAGACATGTCTCCTGCATTGATATACTGGTAGTATCCACCTTCCTGTTTATCCAAAGGTACAAGCTGTACGAAATCTTTTCTCTTGTTCTGATATACTTCTACGGATCCGCGAATTCTTCTGTTCCACATCGTAAAATCAACTCCTAAGTTGGTAATCGCATTAGACTCCCATTTAAGATTGCTGTTACCAATAATATAATCACCTTTTGAAACTGTTCCCGGATAAGAAGTACCGTTAGCACCATATAAACCGTAGCTGATATTATTGACATTATAATAATCAGGTAAAGTACCATCATTACCTGTAGTACCGTAAGATCCTCTAAGCTTTAAATCATTAATAAACCCACCTTTCATGAAGTCTTCCTTCGCGATATTCCAGGCTGCACTTGCAGACCAGAAAATACCACTTTGGTTATTGGCACCAAATCTTGAAGAAGCATCTCTTCTCAACGATCCTGTTACCAAATATCTACCTTCATAGTCATAGTTTAACATCCCCGCTAAACTGAATAAAGTATTTCTTACTTTAACTCCAGTAAATGTATTTCTATCTGAAGGTGTAGTAATAGATGGAACATTGATTACCGGAGATTTCAATCCGTAAGCCCCTCCATTCATCGTTTCGTTGTAGTTATCGTTATATTCGATAAATCCTAAGAAATCGAAGTTGTGGCTTCCGTATGACTTTTTATAGTTAATGGAGTTGTTCCAGGTATAGTTAAATGTGTAGAATGAATTTTTGTTCAATGACCCTGTAGGAATTTTGTTGTTTAACGTTAAATCAAGGTTTGAGCCTTTCTTCAACCACTGAGTTCCCATGTACCAATCGAAAAGTCCGTTAAAGTTTGTTTTAAACTTCAGACCATCGATAATTTTATATTCTGCGAATAAAGTAACCGGGATTCTTAACCTCTGATCATCCAGTCTGTAATTACGGATCTGCTCAACAACGTTAGAACCCGCTCTCATTGTTTGATTATAGCTACCATCAGCATTATAAACCGGTTCATATGGAGCATATTTATACATGGCTCCGAATGGGTTCTGCGTATTGTTTCTGTCCATAAAATTCTGAGTTTCCTGATACTGAACCCCCAGGTTAATCCCTACGTTCAGTTTTTCACTCAGTTTATTGGTAAATCCAAAGTTACCTGTATATCTCTTAAGTCCGTCGATATCTCTGATAATCCCGTTATCAGAATCATATCCTAAAGAGTAATAGAAAGTACTCTCTCTGGAACCACCCTGGGCACTGAATAAGTAAGACTGGATGCTTGAAGGCTTCAACAGATCTTTTTGCCAGTTATGATCATAAGCAGCCAATCTATCCATTTCTTCCTGAGATCTTGGTTTAAATCCAAGGTATCCCAATTGATTCTGGAAATCCATCAACTCTCTTGAATTCATCATGGTGTAGTTATTATCCTTAAGCCTTTCACTAAAACCAAATTTAGTCTCAAATGAGTAATGAGTTTTCCCAGCTTTTCCGGCTTTAGTAGTTACTACTACTACCCCGTTTGCTCCCCTCGCACCATACTGTGCTGTAGCAGCGGCATCTTTAAGAATTGAAATAGACTCTACGTCTGCAGGGTTGATTGCACTGAACTGTCTTGCAGTCATATACATCCCGTTTACTACATAAGTAGGCTCTGAAGAACCACCAACACCGGCAATCCCTCTTACCTGGATGGTAGCAGCAGCACCTGGCTGCCCGGTAGTACTTTGTACAAATACCCCTGAAGCTCTACCCTGTAAAGAGTTACCGATAGATGTTGTAGGAGAGTTTCTTCTGATTTCATCACCACCAACAACAGCCTGAGCCTGGGTAATTTCATCTGCTTTTTTCTTCTGGTATCCAGTAACGATTACTTCATCGATCTTATTCTCCTTCAGAACAGAATCATTCTTAGATTTTTGCGCAAAAGCAGCTTGTCCCAAAAAAAACAAAGCTCCTGCACTTAATACATGTAACTTCACATTCATATTAACAGATTTTAATATATTCAAGCGACAAATATGTCGATAAATATCTATAACATCAATTCGCTGAATGCTGAAAACACGCTTCCAGAACAGAGAGATTCACATTCATCTAAAAAAAATGATGAGAAATCATTTTGAAAATATTTAAAAAATTAACAAAAAATAAGTCAATTTGTATATTAACGAAATTTTAATAAATTTTAAAATTAAAATCAATTTTCATTAATTTAAAATAAATGATTAAAAAAATAAACATTAATAACAAATTGTGAAGTAAAAAATACATATAAATAATTCACCAATTTAAAGAAAATGGAGTGAAAAACAGGCTTTCTTCTTAAATTTTATATAAAAAACAGCCTTCTGCCAACAGAGAATTCCTGTTTCAGAATTTTTTATTCATCATAACAATTAAAAAAACCGTTCATTTACTGTTTACTGAGTTCAAATGAATTGTAGAGAATTTCACACAGCATTTATTGTCGTTTTTTGACTGTCTCATTATTAAAATTACAAATAATCCAACTGTAAAATACCATAATATCTCTATAGATAAAAAAGTAAAGCATCCCGAAGTATGAGATGCTTTTATACAATTTTACTGAGAATATAGTTACTTCTGGTAATGATAGTATCTTGCTCCGATTAAAACAGGATTTTCTGTTTCAATAGAGACAAGTCCAAAGCCTTTGTAATTTTTATTTACAGAATCTTTCAGCTGCTTTCTGTGAAGCTTTTCATAGGTTTCAAAGTCCACAGCAGTTCTGCTGTTCAAATTTTCAAATAAATTCCATTTTTCTGCTACTTTTCGCCAGTTTCCGGATACCTTCCCGGCAAACACCTTTGATTTCGATCCGCTTCCATATCCCACAAAGCCAATTTCTTTTCCTGAAAGTTCTTCATTTTCATTAAAAGATGTCTGTAAAGCAGAAAGAAATGCCATAAAAATAGAAGCGGTGTACATATTCCCGATCTCAGAAGAAGCTCTCTGGGTCTTTTCTATCTTATCATTGATTAATTTCAGATAATTTTCTGACTTAGCGATTGCTTTCTGTTCATCTGCAGTTTCATAGGAAAGACCATTCTCCAGACTGTAGATTTCTGTGAAAACTCTTTTTCCGTGGAAGGCATAAGGAAGATGGAAGATAATATACTCCCAGTTTTCATATGGTCTATCCTGTCCTGTTAATTCTTTATAATGATAATAAGCTTCTTTTATTCTATCCTGATAGCATTGGTTAGAATATTGTCCGTCAAAAACAGGCTCATCTGTAAAAATTTCAATCTTTTCTGGATATGTTTCAGGGGCCCCATTCAAGTCTTCTTTTTTATATGATCTTCTGGGTTTGAAAAAATCAAAAACACTTTCTGAAGCAACTCCCCAATTATTTTCAATTTCAAGAAGGTCCGGTTTGGATGAAACCAAAAGGGCTACCGCGCCACCTCCCTGTGTATATTCTCCTGAAGAAGCCAATTCATATTTTGCATAATCACTGGCTATCACAACTGCTTTTTTATCAGGATTTACCCTCACAAAGTCCAGAGCATTGTGTAAAGCATCTACTCCCCCTACGCAGGCAAAAGTCATATCAAGCACATCACAGTTTCTGAAACATCTTGTTCCAAATTCTTCTTCCAATACTTTTTCTACCATTTGTACAGCATAGGAAGCTGTAGGTTTTGCCGCATCTACAGCACTTTCTGTTCCCAGATATACTCTTGCCATTTCCTCAGGGTTGATCTCATAATCTTTTATAAGCTTCAGTAACGCTTCTGCTGCAAAAGTGGCAGCGTCTTCGTGAACATCAGAAAGTCCCATTTTATGAAGACCCAGGCCTTTTTCCAATTTCGCCGGCTCTATCCCTCTTTTTTCTGCTAAATCCTTAATCTCCAAATATAAACCAGGCACATAATAACCCGCTGCTTCAATTCCAAAACTCATAATTGTCTAAATTTTAAACGAATTTATGAAAGATAATGCAAAAAACAGTGGTAAAAAATGCTAATTTTTGCAACATCATTAAAAACCAATGCGTTTTAAAATATAATACAGTAATCCAGAAACCTTTAACAGTAAAAGAAAGCCGGCATATTTGCCGGCTTTATCTATTTTACTTATAATTTTCAATTGCTTTATTGATGACATCAATCTGCTTGTTGATACTTGCGGCGTTTTGCGGATTCTGTTTCAGCAGTTCCATTTTTTTGCTCAAGCCATCTTTCAGCGTCTGAACCATCATCATTTTAGCCTGTGGATTGCCTGCCATTTGGTTTTTGGCATATCCTGCTATTTTAGTGACACTTTCAGTAGCTTTCAGGTTATCGGAAGTCATGATCCAGTTGAAACCGTCTTCTGCTGCTTTTCCCAATTCCGGATTCTGGAATTTAATGAATGGATAAAAAGTGGCAAGAGGTGCAATATTTTCTATCTGTGAAGTAATTCTGTTCTTTACAATAACAGGAAGCAATTGTGCCTGCAATTCTTCTGAAGCACCTTTCATATCAATTTTATCAGCAAGACTGTTTGCTCTTGACGGATCAATAGAAAGAAGCGCACCCATTGAACTTCCTTTTACTGCATTTGAAACAGCATTTACACCTTTTTCAAATAAAGGAAGGTATTTTTTATCTTTTGTTTTTCCTAAAGCCGTAATAGCTGCCGCTTGTACCAATGTTTTAGGATCATTGGAAGCCAGTTTTTCAACTTCAGCACCCAATGCTTTCATTTGTTCAGGATTAGTAAGGTCCATTAAGTTTAATGCTTTTTTTCTTACTCTGAAGAAAGGATCTTTTAATGCAGCAGCCAATAATTTTACAGCTGCAGGGTTTTTCCCGGCCTGATCTTTAATTCCGTTTAGAGCCAGATATCTGCTTTTAAATTCCTTGGAGTTGGTAAACTGCATCAGATTCTGTTCCGGAGTTTTAGTATCCGTAATATCAGCAAGTAAAACTCCGTCTGCGTTGATATTGACAAGATCCGGTGTTTTAGAAACATCAAAACTGAATGTATTTTTTGCTTCTGCATTTACCCAGACATTATATCTTTTAGGTTTTCCATTGTCATAGACATCAATAGCCAGAGGAAATTCAAATGGTTTTTCCTGAGTTTGATTAATGGTTACGGCAACCTGTTTTTTTACCGGTTCAAAGGTGGATGAATAATTAATCTTTGGGTTTCCGCTTCCAAAATACCATTGATTAAAGAACCAGTTTAAGTCTTTCCCGGAAACTTTTTCAAAAGACAATCTTAATTGGTGGGCTTCAGCATTTTGGTATTCATTGGTTTTCAGATAATCATTCATTCCGGCAAAGAAGGCATCATCTCCAAGATAGTTTCTCAGCATATTTAAAATGCCACCTCCTTTCTGGTATGTTACAAGATCAAAAACATCTTCACGGGATTCGTAATTGAATCTCACCAGATTTTTATTAAAATCGGACGGATTATGAAGATAATTATTCACATCCGTCATCAGGTGATAATCTGCCTGGTCTTTTCCATATTTGTATTCATTCCAAAGGTATTCGGAATAGTTAGCAAAAGATTCATTGACGGTAAGGTTGCTCCAGCTTTCTGCCGTTACCAGATCTCCAAACCAATGATGGAACAGTTCATGGGCAATGGTATCTTCCCATGTATTTTCATCGATAAGCTGACCGGGTTTCTGAAGGATATCACTTCCATGAAGAGTGGCTGTGGTATTTTCCATTGCACCACTTACATAATCTCTTCCGGAAATCTGGGCATATTTCGCCCATGGATAGTCATAATTCAGCTTTTTGGAGAAAAAGTCGATCATTTCCGGAGTATTTCCGTAGATCTGTTTAGCATAAGGCTCGTATTCCTTTTCAATATAATAATCAACAGGAATGTTTTTCCATTTGTCTTTTACGATGGCATATTCTCCAACGCCCATAAAGAAAAGATAAGTAGAATGTCTCTTGTCCATCACCCAATGATCGGTTCTAAGTCCGTTGGATTCTTTTTTAGAATCTTTCATAAGACCGTTGGAAAGCGTTACATATTTATCAGGAACTGTCATAAAGATTTCCTGTGTTGTCTTTTGGTTGGGTTTATCAATAGTAGGAAACCATGCTGAAGAAGATTCTGTTTCTCCCTGTGTCCAGATTTGTGTTGGTGTGTTGGGATCTGTTCCCTGAGCGTTTATGAAATACAAACCCTTTGCATCATTGATTGCCATACTTCCCTGTTGTTTCACTTCATTCGGGCGGGAGGTATATTTGATGTAAACGGTATAATCCTGATTTCTCTGATAAGTTTTATCCAGCGTAATTTTTAGAACATCATCTTTGTATTCGTATTTTAAAGGAGACTTTTTACCGTTGTTATCAAGAGCCACTTCATGAATCAGCATTCCTTTTGCATCAAGGGTAAGCTCATTGGTGGCATAGAAGTAAGGTGAAGCGGTAAGCCATTCTTCCCCATTCATCTGTTCTTTCTGATAATCGAAATTCACTTTCAGTTTTGTGTGCTTAAGCTCCGTTACTTTCGTGTGGGTAGCTCTGTATACTTTTTCTCTTCCTGAAGTTTCGGTTTGTGCTGATACATTGGCGGAAAATAAAATTCCAAGTATAGCAATTGATAAAATAGCCTTTCTCATCGGTCTGCTTTATTATTTTTTAGAATTATTTTTTTATGATGATGTCGAAAATATCATTAACAAGGGTTTCATAGTCGCCCTTTTTAAGTTGTTCCTTCGTTTTTGCAAACGCTTTTTTGAGTTCACTTTCCGGATTTTCGTCATCCACTATTTCTGCGGATGCCACACCTTTCAGCTGAAGTACAGCATTCTTCAGTACTTCAATATCTGCATTTTCTTCAATATTAATTTTTAAATACTTCATAATCTGTTCTTAAGCATTTGACATTTATGATATATTGCCTCCCAACGGATCATCTTACAAAAGAAATCCGGTGAACGGGCATTGTTCTTCCAAATGTAAGAAACTATTGCCAAAAGAAAGCGTAGTAAAGGATTTATATTCTAATTCCCTGACTTATGACCACAGACAATATCATCTATTCACATGAAAGTAATAGAAGTAAATTTAAAAAATAAAAAGATATAAAAAATTAAATGGCTACAGGAGCTTTGATCCCCGGATGCGGATCATAATTTTCCAGCGTAAAGTCCTCGAAATCGAAATCAAAGATATTTTTAACGTCAGGATTTAATTTCATTGTAGGAAGTGATCGTGGTTCTCTTCCAAGCTGTCTGTTTACCTGTTCAAAATGATTGTTATAAATATGAACATCTCCAAAACTGTGAACATAATCCCCTACTTCAAGATCACATACCTGAGCTACCATCATCAGCAGCAATGCATAACTTGCAATATTGAACGGTACACCAAGGAAAACATCTGCACTTCTCTGATACAGCTGCAGCGATAATTTACCATCAGCTACGTAGAACTGGAACAAGGCATGACAAGGAGCCAAAGCCATGTTAGGAATTTCTGCAACATTCCATGCTGATACGATAAGTCTTCTGGAATCCGGATTTTTTTTGATCTGGTCAATTACTTCTGTAATCTGGTCTACTACTTTTCCGTCTGCTCCATTCCAGCTTCTCCATTGTGCACCATAAACAGGTCCCAGATTTCCATTTTCATCTGCCCATTCATCCCAGATGCTTACCCCGTTATCATTAAGATACTTAATATTGGTATCTCCTTTCAGGAACCAAAGCAACTCATAGATAATGGATTTCAAATGCACTTTTTTCGTCGTTACCAAGGGAAATCCTTTAGACAGATCATATCTCAGCTGATATCCGAAAACACTTCTTGTTCCGGTGCCTGTTCTATCTGTTTTATCAGTTCCGTTGTCTAAAATATGCTGTAAAAGGTCCAGGTAGTTTTGCATTTTGATAAGGAATTTATGGACCAAATTTAGTAAAAAAAAAGCATCCTGCCTATGGATACTTTTTATAAGAGATTTATGTTTTTTTCGATAAATGAATGTATAGACTACACTCTCAGCCAATTAAGACAACAGATGGATTACAATACAGAGACACTAATTTTTTCACTGTTTCCGTTAATGGATTTCAGCTGTCCGTTTCTGTTTTCGTCTATAAAACTATCAGTATAATAATCAAGACTCACAGGACCGAATTTTACAAGCTTTTTATACTTACTCTGATCAATCACGTCTTTTGCTCCATAATCTATCACAATAGATCCTATCGTTTTCAGCTTGCCCATCTTGCTGTTATCTATGATATCATTAGGCCAATAATCTATAGCAAGATTTCCTATTTTCTTTACCTTACCTGCTTTTTCTTCAGTAAAGGCAGAATCTTCCCAATAGTCTACGGAAATATTCCCTAAACGTTTCAGCTTACCGGCTTTTTCCTTAGTGAAAGTAGAATCTTCCCAGTAATCTATTTTAACGTTTCCAATGCTTTTAAGTTTTCCATATTTCACTTTATCAAAAACCTGATCATCATAGTATTCCAGCTTGCCATTCAGGTCAGGAGCATTAAAATCAGCAATTGACCCGTCTGCATTAAGTGTAAACACAAAACCATCTACAGTAAATTTAACTGTTTCCAGATCATACGTTTTTGACGAAACGGAGGCACGAACCTGTGCATTGACCGCCAAACCTACCAATAAAAAGGCAAGGAAAAATAAATTTTTAATTTTCATATTATTTTAAAGATTATTACCAAATATGCTCAATATCCTGACTGATATTGTTGATGGTAAATGTCTCTCCCATTTTCTTGCCAAACATAGCCTTCACTAAAGGAGATTCTGCAGAAACCGTCATGATTTTCTGGTTCTCAACAATAATCTCTCCCATTGACGCCGCAACATAAAACATTCCTTTATTGGTTTTCACCAATGTTCCGTTCTGAACTTTTTCCGAAGGATCAGAAGTTATTTTCTGCAAAACAGCCTGTTGATTCAACACTTCATTGAGCTGCCTCTGCAGGTTATTGATTTCCTGCTGAAGCATTTCTCTTCCGGTTTCATATTTATCACCCATCGAGCTTTTGGTGTCATTGTTGGAAGCCCGTGTTTCTGCAATAAGATTTTCAAAATACCGGATTTTATCTGCGGCTTTTGCTTTAATGATATTGATTATTTCCTGTTTGTTCATTGGATGATCTTTTTTATTGCGGGCAGATAAACCACCCCGTCAAAATCATAGATTTTGACACCCCTCCAGCGGAGGGGAATTAGGTACTGCTTAGTGACTATGCATTAAGATAAAGCCAAAGATTTAAATATTACTTTTCAAATACGGCAAAATCAGATACCTTAAAACTAAAATCTTTTCCATTGCTGAAATCTCTTTTGGTTTTATCAAAAACATTTCTGAAGGTTCCGGACAGATGTTCGTCTTCAATGGAGAAATTAAGCGGTTCTTTTGACATGTTCAGGACTACCAGCACTTCATCTTTCCCATTTTTCCTTACATAAGCAAGAATTTTATCATTGGCTGTCGTATTAAGAAGATAGGTGGTCACATTGGAATCACCTCCTCTTAATGCAGGATTTGATGTTTTTAAATCCAATAATGTTTTATAGAAATCTGCAGCCTGATAGGTATTGGTCCATTTGATAGCATCTTTTTCGAAAAATTCCAATCTCTTCATATTTGGAAGTTCCTGGCCGGAATATAATAACGGAATGCCATTCCATGTTGCAGAGAATACTGCCATAGGTTTTGTAATGACTCCGTATTTTTCATATTCTGTTCCGTTCCATGAGTTTTCATCGTGATTGGTGGTAAACCAGGCTCTCATTGAAGCGTCTCCGATATTGGAATATTGTCTCAGAAGATCTTTTAATTCCTGAAGAGGTTCATTATTTTTGTAATAGTCAGCAGATTTATGCATCCATTTCCAGGAATAACTGGCGTCGAAAACTTTACCGTACTCCGGACTTTCCAGTTCATCAAATTCTCCCAACCAGAAAAGAGGCTTTATTTTTTCCACTTCAGGACGTGCCTGTTCCCAGAAATCGACTTCTACCCATGAAGCAAGGTCACACCGGAAACCGTCGATATTGGTTTCCTGTACCCAGAACTTCATAGCATCAATCATTGCCTGGCGCATTTCCTGGTTTTTATAATCCAATTCAATAATATCATCCATTCCGGAAGCAATATGGAATTTTCCATCCGGATCTTTAAGATAAAATTCAGGATGTGTTTTTGTCCATAGATGATCCCAGCCGGTATGATTGGCTACCCAGTCGATGATTACTTTGAATCCTAACCTGTGAGCTTCATTCACCATATCTTTAAAATCCTGCAGGGTTCCGAATTCAGGATTGATGGAAGTATAATCTGCTGCGGCATAAGGACTCCCCAGACTTCCCTTTTTATTTTGCCGGGCAATCGGAGTAACAGGCATAAACCAGAGTGTTTTTACTCCCATAGATTTCAGTCGGGGCATTTCTTTTGCAAATGCTTTGAAAGTTCCTTCCTGAGTGTATTGTCTTATGTTTACTTCGTAAATATTTGTATTATGTTTCCAATCTTTTGGCAGTTCTGTCATCTTCCGGATTTTTTTTTGAGTGGTACAGGAAACAATTCCCAGACCAATTACAGCTAACAAAATTATTTTTTTCATTAAACTATTTTTAACAAAAGTAAGGATTGTTTTTGGAGAAAAAGGATAAGTAGTATTTAGACTTATAAAAAATGCTGGATCTATTAAAACCATTAAGAAGGATTTAAGAAATAAAGTCTAGTTAAGATGAATCATTCTGATTTTTAAGCTTAAAGCGAAGCTTATATTAACAACTTAATACCAATATTAATGTTTCAAAATAAAAATTTAAAGAAATTCTGTAAAAAAAGCATAAGTAAAACTCCATAAAAAAGCCCCGGATTAAAATCCAGGGCTGAGATATTTTTGTTGACTATCTTTCATCATCATTGTCATCTTCCTCATCAAAGACATCGTCATTGTAGTCTTCTTCTTCCTCATCATCAAAGCTGTCATCATCTTCATCTGAAAAGTTTCCTCCCGCTACGAAATCATCATCAAAACCGAACTCATCATCTACCAATGGCATTGCTGATTTCTTTTTGCCACCTCCGGCACTTCCGTTTTTGCTGGGAGCTTTTAATGGAACATTTCCAAATCGGTATACGGTGATCGGATAGTTCACGCCTTTTGTTTCTTCAATTACTTCCACAAGCTCGCAGAAGAATTCCCAAAGATCAAGAAGTCCATACTGGAATTGCGCTTTGTCACCTACATTTTCAAAAGCTTCATCAATGTAAACATCTGACATGATCTCACCATCACCATCATCACTCATATCTTCCAATGGGACACTTTTTACGATCGTTCCGTCATCTTCCAACAGATTAAAAGTAGAAAGTTCATCTCCCTGCAGACTGAATGCACTTTTAATTCCTAAATGTAAGTTCCATAACGTTTGTTTTCCCTTAACTTCGACATCACGGAAAATATCCTCTTTCGCATCTAATATTACGCGGATTTTGTAAACCATATCAGTTTCTTAAATTACTTTTTGCCTTTATAATTATGATAAATCTCTGTTGCAAATATATAATAAATGACATGTGACAAAAAAATATTTCAGGATTTTTTAAAATATTTTTTTTTCTTACATTTTGCCGGAATTATTTACTTTTTTCAAGCATAAAACTGAACTTCGTCCCTTCAAGGTAAACGCTTTCTACCGTAATGTTTTCGTTGTGAGCTTCAAGGATGTGTTTTACAATAGCCAGACCAAGTCCGGAGCCGCCTTCTCTTCTGCTTCTGCTGGTTTCCACACGATAAAATCTTTCGAAGATTCTTGGAAGAATTTCAGATTTGATACCCATTCCATTGTCTATCACTTCGATCAGAACCTTATTTTTAAGGACACTGGTTTTTACGATCACTTTTGCTTCCTGCCTGTTGGCATAATGAATAGCATTGGAAATCAGATTAATAAAAACCTGGGAGATTTTCTGTTTATCGGCTTCCACAAAAATCTGCGGATGAAGGGTCTGAATTTGTAATGTTGTATTTCGTTTTTCAGCTTCAAGATCAAGAAGGTCAAAAATCTCTTTGATCAGAAGATTCACATCGAATTTTGAAACGGTAAGATTGATTTCACCGGCTTCCAGCCTGTTAATCATATCAAGATCTGTCACAATAGCGATCAGTCTTTCTACCGATTTATCAATTCTCTCCAGATATTTGTCACGGATTGTAAGATTATCCACGCCGCCGTCTCTTAGGGTTTCTACATATCCTTGGATAGAAAAAAGAGGAGTCTTCAGCTCATGGGAAACATTTCCGATGTATTCTTTACGGTAACTTTCCATCTCTTTCATCATATCAATTTCGGAAGCTCTCTGCTGATTAAGGTCTGAAAATCTTTCTCCCAATTCTTTAATGGTTATATTTTCATCATTATCATGAACCATTTCCTGAGGAAGGATTCCGGAAAGTCCTTTCACCTGCTTTCTTCCGTAATAATTAAAGAGCAGCTCCAGCACCACACAGTTGATCATAAAGATCAGGATAATACAGATGAAAAGACCCGTTTTGAACAAAGGGGTCTCATAATAGATATCTTTCAGCGAATCGAATACGACTACTAAAAGGAGCATTACCAGTGTCAGCAGACAGGAGGCAACGAGGGTAAGTCTGTAAAATTTCAATTTTACAACGTTTTAATGATTGAACGTAAAGTTAGGATTTTTAAATAATTAAACGATCAGTTTATACCCAATCCCTTTCAATGTCTGAATCGTATTGATTCCCAGTTTTTCTCTTAGTCTTCTGATGTGAACATCAATGGTTCTTTCTCCTACGATCACATCATTACCCCAGACTTTTTCCAGGATCTCTTCTCTTTTGAAAACCTTCTCCGTATTGGAAGCCAAAAGGTAAAGCAAATCAAATTCTTTTTTAGGAAGAAGAAATTGCTGTCCGCTCTTGGAAACCCTGAAGTTATCTTTGTCGATAACAAGGTCTCCGATTTCGATGAGTTTAGCATTGTCAGACACCTGAGAGGTCAGCTGTAATAATGCATTCACTTTAGAGATAAGGATTTTTGGTTTGATCAGTTTTACAATGTAATCATTAGCACCCGCCTGAAAACCTGCTAATTGAGAAAACTCTTCGCTTCTTGCAGAAAGGAACACGATAAGTGTTTTTTGCAGTTCTTTCACTTTACGAAGTTCCTGACAGGTTTCTATACCATCTTTTTCAGGCATCATGACATCTAATAAGATAAGATCCGGAACAATTTCCTTTGCTTTTTCTATACCTTCGTTACCATTGGTAGCGGTATAGATATCATACCCTTCTTTTTCCAAATTGTAAGACAGAATCTCTAAAATGTCCAGTTCATCGTCTATTAAAAGAATTTTTTTGCTCATCTTCTAGTTTAAGAATTCCCACAAAATTAATTATTTCAATTGATTTCATCTATCCGCCAAATGTTAACTAATTATTAAAAAATTACATTTTACACATTAATTACAAAATCAATAAAAAAATCAATAAATAAATATACACAAATCAAATATAAGGAATAATAATTAACATTAAAACAAAAATTATAATTATATAAATTAAACATCGATAAGTATAAAATCTGTTCTTTCGTTAATACAAACTTCATAATTAATTAAGATTCTCCTAAAGTTTTCTTAAAAACTTAGCCTTTATTTTGCCCTTGAAAAAGAAGTAAAAGAAGTAATAATGAAAAAACAACTCCACAAGAGCATCATGCTACTTGCCTTGTTTTCTGCTGGCTATGCTTTTGCACAAAGTCAGATTTTGGAAGGTAGGGTATTGGACGAGAAAGATAATACTCCAATAGAAGGTGTAAAGGTAAAAGTAAATGGTCAGGAAGTAACCACTGACATTTCCGGATACTACTCTATCAACCTTTCCCCTGGCACCAATTACATTGTAACCGTAAGTTCCAACGGGTATAACAGAAAAGAGATCAGTGAAGTTATTATCAAAAATGAAGGTAACACCCATCTTGATATCGTTCTGGATAAGCCCTCTACCAAAGAGAAAGAAATTGAGGGAGTTGTCATAAAATCAAACGCAAGAAAAGAAACCATAGCCTCTACCATCGGTTTACAAAAGAATGCCGGTGTAGTTTCTCAGGTTATCGGTGTTGAAGCGATTAAAAGAAGTCCGGACAGAAACACCGGTGAAGTTCTGAAAAGAGTTTCAGGGGTGAGTTTATTCGACGGAAAATATATTGTAGTAAGAGGTTTATCAGACCGTTATAACCAGGCCATGCTGAACGGTATTCAGTTATCCAGTACGGAGCCTGACAGAAAGACTTTCTCTTTTGATCTTTTCCCTGCTAACGTTATCGAAACCCTTGTTATCAACAAAACGTTCATTCCGGAATATACAGGAGAATGGGGAGGTGCTTTGATTCAGGTAAATACGAAGGATATTCCTAATAAAAACTTCTTCAATGTACAGGTAGGTGTAGGTGGAAACACTGCTACTATGGGACAGGAATTCCATATGCAGAAAGGAGGAAAATGGGACTTTTTAGGAATTGATGACGGCTATAGAAAACTTCCAACCAATATGCCTGCGAAAAATGCTTTCAGTATTCTGACTGAAGCACAAAAAACAGAGATTGGTAAAGGATATACCAAGAATCTGGGATACAACAGCATTGGTTATCCTGAAAACTTAAGTTTACAATTAGACGGAGGTTTCAACACGAAAGTATTCGGAAAAGATTTAGGAGTAATTGCTGTTTTAAACTATAGTAACAACAAAAGAAGAACCGAATCTACCAACCGTTTCTTTACTATCAACGACCAGCTTGCTGATACCAACTTCGATTATTTTACAGAAAAATACAGCAATGATATTATTTTAGGAGGGATGTTGAACCTTTCTTTAAAGCTGAACAACAATAATAAAATCTCCTTAAAGAATATCATCACCAACAATACGGTAAATCACATGTCCTTCAGAACAGGAAAGGACTTTGAATTTGATCCGATTAACGGTACCAATATCATGGCAAGGGAAATTGGATTTAAAGAAACAACTTTCTATAACTCTACCCTTTCCGGTAATCATAAAATTGATGTACTTGGCGGATTGACCGTGAACTGGTACGGAAGTTTCGGAATCCTTGATCAATACATTCCTTTGCTGCAGCGTTTACAGTATAACCAATATACGAATATGCCGGGAAGCCCTTATTTAGCATTAATTTCTAATGGTCTTTCTCAAAAATCAGGAAGTGTATTCTACTCCACCCTAAGCGACTATTTATATAATGCAGGAGGTGATGTTTCCAAGACGTTTACGATGTTTGGACAAAAACAAACGATCAAAGGAGGTTATTTATTCCAGGTAAAAGACAGAATATACAACTCAAGACCATTCTCTGTAAGGCTTGAAAACTTCAATCAGGGATTACTTTCCCAGCCTTTTGAAACCATCTTCAATCCTGGTAACTTCGGAACTAACGGTGGATTCACATTTGATGAAATTGCAGGAAACCAGTACAGATATATTGCCAACACCATCCTTAACGCAGGATACTTACAGTTTGACAATAACTTCACACCATGGTTAAGAGCTGTCTGGGGATTAAGAGTGGAGAACTTTGATCAGTTGGTAGGAAGCACGAAGAAAAGCGATGACCGTTTTGTAAACACTCGTGTTACAGATTTCTTACCTGCTGTGAACTTAACATTCAAGGTAAATCCTAAAATGAATATCCGTCTTGCAGGTTCACAAACTGTTGTAAGACCAGAATTTAGAGAAGTTTCTCCTTTGGCATATTATGATTTTGATCTGGGAGCAACTGTAATCGGTAACAAATCTATCGAAAGAACCAAAATTACGAGTGCCGACCTTCGCTGGGAATTCTACCCAAGAAACGGGGAAATTATTTCCGTGGCAGGTTTCTATAAAAACTTCAAAAAACCGATCGAATTATACTTCAACCAATCCGGGGTAGGAACGAGTAACACCTTCAACTATCTTAACGTAGATAAAGCTGATGCTTACGGACTGGAAGTGGAAGCCAGAAAAAAACTGGATTTTGTAAGCGCTCTTAAAAACTTTACGCTGGGTGGAAACGTAGCACTAATTAAAAACAGAGTAACAGACGAAGCGACTAACATAGACAGACCAATGCAGGGGCAATCTCCATACACGGTCAATTTAAGTCTTCAGTATGATACTGAAAAATCAGGATGGTCTTCAACGCTATTGTTCAACATGATCGGAAGAAGAATCCTTTATGTAGGAAACGATCAGGTTCCACCAATCTGGGAAGCACCAAGACCTCTTTTAGATTTCCAGCTTTCTAAAAAATTATGGAGCAACAAAGGAGAGATCAAGCTGAATGTTTCAGACATCCTGAACCGTCGTGCGAAATTCTACCATGACCTGAACGACAATGGCAAGTATGACAGCAAAGATGCTCTTGCTATTGAAAGACTTACAGGAACCAATATCAGTTTAACACTGGGATACAATTTTTAATTCACTCAACAAATAATCTAATAAATAATTTAATTCTTTATAACATGAAAAAGTTCGTTTTATATTCTTTAATGCTTGGCGCTCTAGTATCAACTACCGCATGTAGAAATATAGAAGAAGATGGACCTACCATTATTCAAAATGGAGGTAACGGAAACGGAGAAACTGAAAACCTTATTCTTTCAGGAAAAATCACTTCCAATACTACACTTAAAGCCAATAAAATCTATAAGCTGAGAGGACTGGTATATGTAACTAACGGAGCTACTTTAACGATCGAGCCAGGTACAAAGATTGTAGGTGAAGCTGATAAAAACGGAGCTTTGATCATTACAAGAGGAAGTAAAATCATGGCAGAAGGTACTGCTGCCAACCCTATTATTTTCACTTCAGAAAAACCAAGTCCTAAAAGAGGAGACTGGGCAGGTTTAGTTATTTTAGGAAATGCTCCTACCAATGCATCTTTCGGAGGTGCAAACGGAGTTGGAGAAATTGAAGGAGGAATCAACAACTCTGAAGGTCTTGGACTTTATGGCGGAACCAACGCTGCGGACAACAGTGGTGTATTAAAATATGTAAGAATAGAATATGCAGGATATGCATTTTTACCAGATAAAGAGGTTAACGGACTTACATTCGGTGGTGTAGGTAACGGAACTACAGTAGATTATGTAGAGGTTGCTTATGCTAACGATGACAGTTTTGAGTGGTTCGGAGGAACAGTAAACTGTTCTCACCTTATTTCTTACAAAGGTCTTGATGACGATTTCGATACTGACAACGGGTATTCAGGAAAGGTACAGTTTGGTATCGCAGTAAGAGATTCTCAGGTAGCAGACGTTTCAGGTTCTAATGCATTTGAATCTGATAATGATGCCAACGGTTCTACTTTAGCCCCTCAGACATCCGCTACGTTCTCTAACATGACGATTATCGGGCCAATCAACTCTGCAAATCCTGGATCAATCAATGCGTTATTCCAGAATGCACTACAGATCAGAAGAAACTCTTCTATCTCTGTATTCAACTCTGTATTCACAGGGTTCCCGGTTGGTTTATTCATCGATGCTACAAAAGGTTCTCCAACAGATAACAATATTGTTGGTAACAAATTATTCTTCGAAAACAACATATTGGCCGGAACTACAACTCCTTTAAAATTCGGGCCATCAACTTCTACTCCGACAACATATACTTTAGCTGACCTTACTACATGGTTCAATGCTAAAGGAAACACCATCCTTGCTTCTACAGCTGATGTAAAACTTGCCGGTGCTTGGGCTCCTGCAGGAACTACTCCAAACTTTACCCCTACTTCAGGTTCTCCATTATTAACAGGTGGAGCATTTACAAACGCTAAATTAGCAACCTGGTTTACGCAGGTTACTTACAGAGGTGCTGTAAAAGATGCTACGGATACATGGTATGCAGGATGGACTAACTTTAACTTATAACATCATCATATAAGTACCTAGATTTAATTTCAAATAGAGGCCTCCGGAAGTAATTTCCGGGGGCTTTTTTTATCGTTATTACGGGATATTACAAATAGTAGGAATTTTGAATATGAATAGATGTTCACATTGTAAAACATATAAAGGGAATATGAACAGTAATTTTGGGGTTTGAATACAGATATTCTTTCATAAGTTTTGCTAAAGCCTGAGGTATATTTTTTTCCATTCAAACGGGCTAAAGCCCGTTCCTATTGATAAAGAAGAACCCCGAAACCCGAATCCCGAAACTCATAACTCATAATTCAAAAAAAGCCACCAGAAAAGCTTCCGATGGCAGTTACAAAAAACAAGTGTATAAAAATATATATACTTCACATTAATTTCTCCAAAATAAATTCCCGTCATTCATCAGGGCTTTTATTTCAGACATTCTGGAAACAGCTTCTGCAGAGCATGAAGCATCTGTCAGAACAATTGCTGCTTCATCACCGGCTTTTGGCCATTGCTGCTTTCCTTTTTCGTCCAGAGGAAGAATGGCTTGAGTCGCAAACTGCAAAGCTCTTGAAAGGGCATATTCTGTAGTATAACCGTACAGTTCAGCAATAAGATTCGCTTTCTGCAGCATACTTCCGGAACCGAACGTACTCCAGTAATCCTGTACATTGTCGTTTCCAATCAATACGTTTACTCCGTATTTTTTCAGGGTTGGAATAGGCATTACTTTTCCTTTAAAAGGTACGGAAGAAGCGATTCCTACTTTTCCGGCAGCCAGTCTTTCTGCAATCTGTTCAGTTTCTTTAGGAGAAAGATGAGCTAAAGCAAATGCATGGCTTACAAACGTTTTTCCCTGAAGTGCAGGGTTTTCCATCGCTTTATCAATCAGATAATTGATTGTTTTCATTCCGGATTCTCCTGCTTCGTGCAGGTGAATATCAATTCCTTTGTTGTAATCTAAAGCCAGCTGAATCGTAAAATCCATTACTTTTTCAATGCTGCCGTCAATACTTAAAGGATCCAATCCGCCAATAAATCCCACACTTGTAAGCTGTGCTGCTTCTTTCATCAATGGAGCCGTTTCTGTATAATAAACTCCATGCTGCGGGAAGGCCACCAGTTCAGCTTTGAAAGAATCTTTTTTATTATTAAGAGCCTGCTCAAGATGTTCCAGGGATTTCAGTCCAGAGGTAGGATCAATATTGAAATGCGTTCTTACAAAATGCGTTCCGTAATGCTGTTGTAAACTGATCAGCTGTTCTGCCCTGCTTACCGAAGTCTTCAACAATTCAGGAATGATTTCCTGTTCATAGGCGATCATATCTTTCACTGTTTTTCTTTTCGGAGAAAGGGCCTGCCATGGAAGACCATATAACGTTTTATCCAGATGAATGTGCATATCCCTGAATGCGGGAAGCATCAGGTATCCTTTAGCATCGATTGCATTGGAAGCCGGATCATTGGCTTTTACTGTTTTTATTTTTCCATCTTCAATTTCAATACTGAAAAGGCCTGTTTTTGTTCCGGTAACCTCTTCATTTTCGTATTCAAAACCCGTTTCCAGACGGACATTTTTCAGGGAATAGTTTCCTTTTGCAGTTAATTGATAGGGAAATTTCATGATTTAAAATTTAACAATACAAAATTAAGCCGGCCTGAGAGTAAAACCGGTGTATCAATTATGTCTTGTTTTGTACAGATTATTCTTTAAACTGGGAAGGTGTCATTCCCGTTTGGGCTTTAAAGAATTTTGAAAAGCTGGCATGATCATAGAAACCAAGATCATAAACAATATCTTTTACAGACATTTCGGAAACTTTCAGCAGTCTTTTGGCTTCCAGTAAAATGCGGTTCTGAATAAGTGAAGAAGCTGAAGCATTGAGGTTTTTCTTACAGACAATATTCAGGTAGTTGGCAGAAATATTCAGTTTATCGGCATAAAAAGATACAGATCTTTCTGTTTTAAAATATTCGTCAATAAGATGCAGAAATTTTGAAATAATAGGATTTGAGTTATAGATTTCAAAGTCTTTAAAAGCGCCTTCCACAGATTGACTCACCAGCAAACCGATCAATTCACTTCTTTTTTGAATCAGTTCCCAAAAGACTTTTTCCCCACTCAATTCTTTCTGGATAGCCTGAAATTCATACAGAAAAGTTTCAAAAACTTCTTTGGAAAGATTGATCACCGGATGGTTCTGGTAATACGAGGCAGAAAACCGTAATGAGGGCAGAAAACTTTCAAACCAATCTCTGCTGATCATCAGCTGATACCCGATGGTTTCTTTTTCAATCACCCATTGGTGTACCTGATCGGGAAAAACAAGATGAATCTGATGGTCTTTAACCTGATATTCTGTAAAATCTATGGTATGTGAACCTACTCCCTTCTCAAAAAGATTGATGATAAAAAAATCATGTTTGTGCGGATCATCAATGGAGCGCGCTCCGGAAAGTTCATTAAACAGCAGATTACAGCCCTTCAGCTGATTCTCACTAAATTCCTGAATTCCCAAAATAGGAAAATGATCTGTATGGTAAGCCACTCTGCCTGATTTTCTCCTAAAATTACTAAAATTTATGAGAGAAAAAACTAAAACAACCACAAAAGGAACAAAAGCTTTATCTGCATCACGCTATCTTCATTTCCATCTTCGTTTCGTAACTTTTCGTAAACTTTTCATCCCCATTATGGTTGAAAAAACACAACTAGATTATATATTAATTTATTTAATCTTTTTTTTCTACATTAAAAAACAACGTTTCCTTCATGAATTAAAGACTCCACGTGTGAAATTCGTGATACTGCTTCTGCAGAACAACTTGCGTTGATCAATACAAAATTTGCTTTATCCCCGGACTTCGGCCATTGTTGAGTACCTTTATCATCTAACGGAAGAATATTTCCAGTTGCCAGTTTTAAGCTTCTTGATAATAAATACTCTGTTGAATATCCATACAATTGAGCCATTAAATTGGCTTTCTGAAGGACACTTCCGGTTCCGAAAGTATTCCAGTGATCCACAATACTGTCATTTCCTGTGAGAACAGTTACATTATGCTTGTAAAGTGTTGGTATGGGCATAATCAGCCTTCCGAAAGGGATTGTAGAAACAATTCCAATCTGTGCATCACCCAATTTTTCAGCAATTTCTTCCTGTTTTGCGGCTTCTAATTTTCCAAGAACAAAACAGTGGCTTACATATGTTTTTCCTTTAAGAGCTGGGTTTTCGTTTACTTTTTTAATCAGGTATTCTACCGTTTTCAATCCCGAGTCTCCGGTTTCGTGTAAGTGAATATCTATTCCTTTTTTATTGTCTAAAGCAAGCTGAACAGTAAAGTCTACCACTTTTTCAATATCGCCATCAATGTTGAACGGATCTACTCCACCAATAAAATCGATGTCCATCTTCGCAGCTTCTTTCAGATAAGGTACGGAATCCGTATAGAATACACCATGCTGTGGGAAGGCTACCAATTCAGCTCCAAAGCCCTTCTTTTTATTTTCTAAAGCTTTCTGAAGATTTTTTAATGACTGAAGTTTTGAAGTGGGCTCAATATTCACGTGACTTCTTGCAAAGGAAGTTCCCTTAGACTGTAATAACTCAATCAGTTTTTCGGCTTTGAAAGTTGAATTCTTCAGCATCTCAGGAAGCATTTTCTGCTCCAGTTCTATCATTCCTTTGACACCTCCTGTTCTTTTTCTAACGGCCTGCCATTGATCACCATAAAAGGTTTTATCCAAATGGATGTGCATATCCTTAAATGCAGGAAGCATCAACAGTCCTTTTGCATCTACCGCTTTAGCATTAGGTTGATTGGGTGAAATCTTTATAATTTTTCCGTTCTCAACTTCAACATAAAATAGATCCGTTTTGGTAGAAGTCACTTCCCCATCCTGGTATTCAAATCCTGTTTCCAAACGAACATTCTTAAGGTTCATTTTTCCTTTTGCTGAAAGATTTTTCTCATCGAAAGGCGATGCAGTCATGATATTAGGTATTAAAGTTAATCCCGCTACAGCCAACGCTGAATTCCGGATAAAATCTTTACGGGAGATGGTATTGTCTGAGGTCTTCATTTCCAATCTATTTAAGACAAAATTAAAAAGAAGCCCCTTGAATGAGGTGTATGGTTTATTACAAAATCTGTATGATTTATACTTTGTGGTAATTCCCTGCTGAAATACTCAGTTTATCTTTCTACACTACAACTAAGAGTATCCCACAACGCTTGTCATTCCATAAAAATCCAGATTATGCTGTTTTTACTCTTCTACCGCAGTGACAAAGATTGCGTTGATTTTTTTCAATCTAAACTCATCAAATCAATTTTCTTTTCCATAAAAAAACCGGATCTAAAATCCGGCTTCATTTATTTTTATTTATTTGAATATTCAAATTTTCTTACTGCTTCCAGTGTCATATCAATTTCTTTATCCTTGATCGCATCACTGATGAAGTAAGTTTCATAACCACTTGGCGGAAGATATACTCCATTCTGCAACATTTGATGGAAGAAATTATTGAACAATGAATGGTTAGCTTCCTGAGCCTCATCAAAGTTGGAAACACTGCTGATATGGAAGAATACCGACATCATAGAACCTTTTCTGTTGATTCTGTGAGCGATTCCTTTTTCATTCAGAATTTTCCCTATTTCAAAATCCAATGTTTCTGTTGTTTTCTCCAATCTGTTGAAAAACTCAGGATCATTTTTAATAAGCTGAAGAGTTTTTAATCCGGCTCTCATGGCTAAAGGATTTCCGCTTAATGTTCCCGCCTGGTATACCCCTCCTTTTGGTGCAAGGTGATCCATAATTTCATTTCTTCCTGCGAAAGCTCCTACCGGAAGACCTCCACCGATTACCTTTCCGTAAGTCACTAAATCTGCTTTTACATTGAAAAGTTCCTGTGCACCTCCGAAAGCTAATCTGAAACCGGTCATTACTTCATCAAAGATTAACAAAGCACCGTTTTCATCACAGATCTTTCTCAGGTTTTGTAAGAAATCGTTTTCAGGCAGTACACAGCCCATATTCCCTGCTACAGGTTCTATAATTACAGCTGCAATTTCTCCCGGATTGTGGCGGAATAAATCCTGAACCTGTTCAAAATCATTATAACGGGCCAGCAAAGTATCTTTTGCAGTTCCGGAAGTTACTCCCGGAGAGTTTGGATTTCCGAATGTAGCGGCGCCGCTTCCTGCTTTGATCAGGAATGAATCTGAATGTCCGTGATAGCAGCCTTCAAATTTTACAATCTTATCTCTTCCTGTATATCCTCTTGCCAGTCTTATGGCACTCATACATGCTTCTGTTCCTGAAGAAACCATTCTGATCTGGTCAATATTAGGAACATTTTCAATGATGAATTTTGCAATTTCTGTTTCCAGCTCTGTAGGTGCACCGAAAGAGAATCCTTTCTCTGCCTGTATTTTCAGTTCTTCCAATACTTCAGGATGTGTATGTCCTAAAATGGCTGGGCCCCATGAGTTAATATAATCGATGTAAGTATTGTCATCTGCATCGGTAAGGTAAGCTCCTTTTGCCGATTTCATGAAAACGGGCACTCCTCCTACGGATTTGAATGCTCTTACCGGAGAGTTTACACCTCCCGGAATGTATTTGTAGGCTTCATCAAATAAAGCCGAACTTCTTTGATACTTCATTTTTCTTTTATTTTATTATTTAACCCTCAAAGTAAAGGGTTCCATCTTCTCCTGCATAATTTTTCTGCCCATTACTTATCATGTAATATATCTGAAAAGGATTGCCATTTTTCAAAACGATCATAGCTGGCTCAAATTTTCCGTATAAAACCTTATTATTGGGAAGAATTGTCTTAAAAATCACATTATTTCTGTTATTCGGATCAGGTTCTGAAAGAACAACTAAATGGCTGTCATCTATCAGATTGATTGTTTCATATCGTATAGGATAAACCTCCCGCAAATTTTCATCTGCTAACCCCAAAAAACCTGAAACGTTGGTTGTCAAAATATAAGGTTTACCTTTATAAAACTGCCATCCTACGTATGCTATATCCTGTGTATTGAGAAATACTTTCTTAAGTTTAGGGACATACATCCCGACATAGGTATTTCCGTCCATGATCTCCAGAAAATCAGCTTTGTAATTCCATTGATAACCATCATTATCATATGACTCCAGCATATCCAGATCATCATCATCAAGATCTTCCCTGCTTAATGTCAATTTTGCGTTATTTCTGTTAAGCGGACTATAATTTTCCCAACCACTGTCTCTTACAGGATAACTTTCTTGCTTAATATATTTGTCAAGACGCATTTTGGTCTTGATGGAATAGTAATAATAATCCCATCCATCAAAAACCAGATATTTATCTCGTTCTACAGATATGGGTGTATTGGAAATAAATGGCATGATGATAACAGCATTTCGATCTACGATACCAAATCTTCCATTTTGTTCTGCATGAAATCCTCCTATGGATTCATCATAGCTGCTTATACTGCTATATTGCGGCTGTACAGCTATAAATTTATTAACATCACACAATCCCCACAACTTTCCTTTTCTGTAAGGAATATAATTTTGATCCTGTGAAAATATTGTACACGACATGAATATCAGAAATATCGACAGATATTTAGATTTCACATTTAATATTCTCATGGCTTTGGAATCGTTATTAGTTTCGCGGTTTTTTGTCTATTAAATAAATCAGCTGTCCTGCTGAAGGCTGCTGCCCTTCATCCATTCTGTTTTTAGCATATAATTTATTTAACTTGATTCCGAATTTCTGTGCAATATCATGCATATCTTCTCCAGACACCGCTTTATAGGTTGCGGTATTTCCTGTAGAGTTTTTTGATTCAAGGAAAACGATATCATTTTTCTTTAAAGACTCATTTTCCAGTTCATTCCATTTCATCAGCCTGCTTTCGCTTACTTTGAATTTGTTGGCAATGAATTTCACATCGGTATCTTCAGGAATGATAATATATTTCAGCCCGTCATTCGGGTGACTTTTGATAAGAATAGAATTAAGAATTTCAGCTTTCGTTTTGATTCTTTCTACTCTTTTTTGCTGTTGTGCATAAGAAGTCTGTTTGTAAGGAACTTCAACGGTAACTGGTTCTTTCACTTTTCTGGTTGCTTTTGAAGGTTCCAGCTGTGCCATGAAAGTTCTGTCGTCTTTCAGATCCGGGTACATTTTAAGAACAGCATACAATACTTCATTAGAATTGGTATTGTCGTATTCATATAATTTATACTTTTCAATTTTGGAGATAAGAATGGAAGCATAGCGCGGGTTGGTAGCATATCCTGCTTTTTTTAAGCCGGTTGCCCACGCTCTGTAATCTTTCATATCCAGTTTGAAAAGGTTGGCGTAATATTTTCTTGTGGATAAAAATATAGAATGGTCTTCATAAGACTGTCTTGGATCATCGTATACACGGAAACACTCATTGGGTGCATCATCGGTATGCTTCATTGTTCTACCGGTCCAGTCTTCTTTACATTTTATACCGAAGTGGTTTTTACCTTCCTGTGCCAGTCTGCTCTGCCCGCCTCCGGTTTCCAATAATCCCTGAGCAAGGGTAATAGAAGCCGGAATTTTGTATTTTTCCATTTCTTCTACTGCATATTTAGCAAACTTCTGAATATACTGATCTTCGGTTGCCCAAGTCTGGGCTGAAAATTTTGATAAAACTAAAAGGCTTATGGATAGAAAAAGTCTTTTCATCTTATATTTTTTATTGTTTTAAAATGAAAGATGGAACACTAAGTGTTTCATGTTTTTCAATTTTACTTATATAATTAAATTTCTATTCTGTTTTTCCAACAGCAGATTAGCTCCTTCAATCCCCTGTAATCCACCAGTGTGAAAGCACAAAATCTTACTGTTTTCAGGAAAATATTCTTCTTCTATCAGTTCAAAAATCTTCTCCATCATTTTCCCTGTATAAACCGGTTCCAGAGGAATACCGTATCTCTCCTTGAAATCATTGATAAAACGGACGTTTCCATCACTTATTTTACCATAACCTCCAAAACATGAATTTATTAGATTAAAATTCTGTCTCAAAGTTAATTCAAAAATTTTATTTTCCAGAGAAGCATCGTCAACAGCTTTAAATCCTATAACTTTCTGATTCTCTTCACAAAATTTTGAAATTCCAGCAATAGTACCTCCGGTTCCAACTGCGGTGCAAAGATAGTCAAAATCTTTTGTTTGTTCGTTGAGCATCATTTTTACCCCTTCCACAGCATCTTTATTGGTACCTCCTTCAGGAACTATCAATGCCTCAGGAAACTCCTGCTGAAGGAATTCCGTGAGTTTTTCTTTGTGACGGTATTCTTCGCGGGTGACAAATTTCAGGTTCATTCCATTTCTTTTGGCAAAAAGTAAGGTTGGGTTATCGCGCCATTTTTGCTCCAGTTCTTCTCCTCTGATGATTCCCAGTGTTGGAATACCCGCCATATTCCCTACGGCAGAAACCGCAGCAATGTGATTGGAAAAAGCACCTCCAAAAGTAATGATATAAGGGTTTCCCTGATTTTTTTCGAGATAGTTATTGACATTGTGAAAAAGCTTCCAGTATTTATTTCCTGAAATTAACGGATGAATCTGATCTTCCCTTTTAATGAAAAGCTTTACGTTTTTATGAATTGGAATTTCCTTGATGGAAACAGGTTCTGGGGGAAGTTTTAATAGCATTTCAGTTTTACGAATCAGAGTTTATTCTTTACAAAAGTAGGAAAAGATTTAGTGTTGTGACAATTTGTTGTTTTTATTGTTTTTTTACCATAGATAACACGGATTTCTACAGATGGTTGTTTGATACTTTTTTAAGTTTTGGCTAAAGCCGGATGAATTTTAATTTTTTTGATAAAAGGGCTAAAGCCCATTCCTATTGAATTATACAGTACTGCAATGCCAAAATATTCCGGTTATCTTGATGTGAAAGATCTTAATACTTCTGTCATTACAAAGAATAAATCGGAAGCCAGAATCCAGAAGCCTGAACCAGAATCTCGTAACCCGGAACTCCAATGCATCATGCCCTTATTCTAAAGATATTTCCTGAAGTTCCACAATTTTCTTTTTCTGAGATAATTCAGGTTGTTTTCATTAGCGTAGGCTTCTCTTTCAAAAGAGATTCTTCTGTAAGCCAGATAACCGTCCTTCAGTTTAAAAAACCAGTAATAATATTCAATACCATAGAAAATATAGAAGAAAATAACGAGCATTTCCAGTTGCTGCCGTAAATGAATTTTTTCGTGATTGATCAATACATTATTTTCCTTATCTTCGGGTTTCCTAATGAAGATAAAGGGAAAGAGAGCGATGCCATTAATTTTTAATTTTTTTAAAGGCTTTTGGCATACAATTATCATAGTAACAAATATAAAAAGTTTTTTGACTAGCATTTAACTTATGGCCCATTATGACATCAAAGAAGGTGAAGACTTCTACTATAATGAACAGGGGTACAAGGTTTTTACAGAAAAATTCCATCTGAAAAGAGGATATTGCTGTAAAAGCGGCTGCAGACACTGTCCTTACGGGTACGATAAAAAGACTGATACATTCATTAAAAGTGATAAAAAAAATAAATAAAATGAAAAAATATATTTTTATTTTGTTGGCATCTGCTACATTAGGCTTAACTTCTTGTAGCCCTTTTCAGGTACGTTCGGATTATGCTGAAACTGCCAATTTCAATTCTTACAAAACCTATAAAATAAGAATTGATGATCTAAAACTGAATGATATTGATAAAGACAGAGTGCTGAATGAGCTGTCGAGACAGCTTCAGAGCAAAGGACTTCAGTCCGGAGAAAACCCTGATCTGATTATCAACGTAAAAGCAAATCATAAAAAGATTACTGATATCAATTCCTCTTCTCCTTACGGAATGTGGGGATGGGGCGGACCATTCGGATGGGGTGTTGGTATGAACAGAACATGGACAACCAACTACAATGAAGGCGCTTTGATCGTTGATCTTATCGATGCAAAAAGCAACAAATTGGTTTGGCAGGGTATCGGAAGCGGAATTTCTGTAGATTCTCCAAAAGCAAAACAGAGACAGATTCCAGAAATTATGGCTGAGATTATGAAAAATTATCCGCCACAAAGAAAATAAGATGTAAGTCATCCATTATATAGCCGGTACGTTTGGTATCGGCTTTTTTTATGGATAATTATTTGTTTTTTCCTGCAGATAACACAGAATTACACAGATAGCCGTGATATAGTCTTCTGTTATTTAAGTTTTGGCTGAAGCCAGATGATAAACGTCTTATTTTAAACTGGGCTTCCTTCGTCTACGTTCTGGATTATAGCCCGATCCTATTGAATTTACAATATTGAGGATAGATTATAGAAAAATCATAATTCAAGATATAAAAAACTGAATCGCATACGAAACCTCATCGTTCATCATCATTCATCATCCATCATTTATCACTCATTATGCATTACATACAGTGTGTTTAAAATTAACAATTTTGTAATTTTTTATTCACAAAAATTGTGGTATTCTTGCTGAAACTTTATACTAAATATTAATTATGAAAAAAATCATTTTATTTTCTGTATTTGCGGGACTTGCCCACGCCCAGGCTCCTGCAGGATACTACAATTCTGCCAACGGACTGAGTGGTGCAGCACTGAAAACTGAATTAAGCAGCATTATCACCAACGGACATATGGATAAAGGGTACAGTGGGCTTTGGACAGCTTATAAAACCACTGATATCGATAAGGACTATGAAAATGACGGAACCATCCTTGATATTTATTCTGAAAGACCAGCAGGTAGTGATCCTTATACTTATACTCCAGGATCTGATCAGTGTGGAACGTATTCTACTGAAGGAAATTGTTATAACAGGGAGCATATTGTTCCTCAAAGCCTATTCAATCAAGCTTCGCCAATGGTTGCGGATATTCACTTTATCAGAGCTACAGACGGAAAAGTAAATGGAATGAGAAGTAATTATCCTTTCGGAAAGGTAGGAAGTGCTTCTTTTACTTCACAGAACGGATCCAAGCTGGGAACATCTGCTTCTTCAGGATATTCAGGAACGGTATTTGAACCTATTGACGAGTTTAAAGGAGATGTGGCCCGTATGATTTTCTATTTTGTAACCCGTTATCAAAGCAAGCTTTCTTCTTTTTCGTCAGGAAATATGTTAGGAAGTTCTGCGTTCCCGGGATTACAGACATGGGAACTTAATGTCCTTTTGGCATGGCACAATCAGGATCCGGTTTCCCAGGCTGAGATCAAAAGAAATAATGCTTCCTATACTTTTCAGGGGAACAGAAACCCGTTTATCGACAATCCAAATTATGTTAACCTTATCTGGGGTTCCCAGCAGCCTTCAGGTGATACCCAGGCGCCTACTACAGCAACAGGTCTGAATGTTTCAGGAACAACTTCCAGCAGTATTTCTCTGGCTTGGAATGCTTCTACCGATAATGTAGGAGTAACAGGATATAATGTTTACATGAACGGAATTCTGCAAACTACGACAAGTTCAACTTCTACAACCATTTCAGGGCTTACGCCTTCTACAACTTACAGTTTTTACGTGGTAGCAAAAGATGCAGCTGGAAATTCTTCATCGAACAGTTCAACAGTTTCCGGTACTACTAGTTCTGGCGGTACTACTCCGGGTACTAGCTGTGCCAATGAAAATTTTGAAACCATTCCTGCAGCCAACTCTACTTATACAACCAGAACATGGAGCAATGGCGGCATTTCCTGGAGCGCAACGGATGCAAGAACAGACCAGACCATTAACAATAAAGCAATTACGGTAAGAAACGGTTCTTTAACTTCCGGCAGTTCTGCAAACGGTATTGGTTCTTTAACAGTAACTACACAGCTTAAATTCTCAGGAACCAATGGTACTTTTGATGTAAAAGTAAATGGAACAACCGTAGGAACTATTCCTTACAGTACTTCATCTACAACCACGACTATCAATAATATCAATATTTCCGGAAATGTAGTGGTAAGCCTGGTTAATACTTCATCAAGTAACAGAGTTGCTATTGATGATCTTTCATGGACATGTTATTCAGGATCAACAGCAAGAATGGCTCAAAATACAGCAGCAGAAACTACATCCAACAGTTTTAAAATATCTCCTAACCCTGTTACCAATCAGGAGATTTTTGTAAAAGGAGATCTTCAGAAAGTAAAAAAAGCCGAGATTTATAACCTTCAGGGGAAAACTCTTCAGACAATTGACCAGCCTTTCAGAAATGGAAATTCTATTAAAACCAGAAATCTTGGCCAGGGAGTTTATATTTTGAAACTGGATCAGGTAACGATGCAGTTTATAGTGAAATAGTTCAAATAGTCATTTGATATAAAAAATGCCGGTTCTTTTTGGACCGGCATTTATTTTTTTTAACTCTCGCAGATTTTACTGATTGAGCAGATCTTTGTAACGCAGAGATTTTATTTTTCTAATGTTTTATTTTAGAGGACAAAGAGGAATCAGCAAGCTGATCTGGCTAAGCAAATGGTTTAATTTCTTTGCTATATTCTTTTAGTTCAGGGAGATTTTATCCAGGTCCGGATATCCTGACCCTTTCAGAAGGTCTTTCCATTCTTTATTTCTGAACACGAAGAGGTTGCAGCGGTATTCGTCCGGTCTGTTATCTATTTTGGTTTCGCAGTAATAATAGAGCATATCTTTGCTTCTCCAGATCGCTACTTCCTGTCTGAGTTTGTTATGCGTCCGGATGATCTCATTATCTTTAACTTCAGATTCAAAACCTTCCCGAATGGTATCAAAACTAGGTTTCTGAAGTGTCTTGTTTAAGCTTTCCAGAAGTGCTGTTTTTTCCTGCTCTGTATAAATATCAAGCTGATACATTCCCAGTTCGTCTTCTTTTTCATTGGCAAGCGGGCCAATTTCCTGATCTACTTTTCCGAAATGTAAAATTACTTTGTTTGTATTTTTATGATTTTTTCCTTCCAGATCAATTCCGTTGAAGTGCAATAATTCTTTTGAAGCAAAAGCCAGCTTTTCATTTCCGATCAGGGTAACTTCACCGGTACGGACGGCTTCTTTTGCTGTTGCTCCGGCAGATTTTAAAATATCGTTGATATTTTGTCCTGCTTTCAGTTTAGCAAGATTGAATGGTTCGGTCTGAGTACTTCCTTCTGTTTCAACCAAAGACTCACTTTCTTTATTTTTCTGCTGGTCGCATGACGCAAAGCTCAGACAGATTACCGCTGTTAATACATATTTCAGATTTTTCATAATGTTAGTGTCCGGTTATCAATAATAAAACAGAAAAAACAGGATTCAAGTATCCGGAAAACGTTTTTTATTCATTTTTTAACTTCAAATTCCTATTTGTTTCATGAATATAAAACGCTTATATTATTTCAAATTCTTCTTTTCCTTCAGGTATATAAAATGAAATATCAAGCATCAGTTCTTCTCCTGTTTCAGGATTTTCCAGATATAAAGCAGACTCTCCGTTTATTTTTTTTAAAAAGGCAACTCTATTCTCTGCACATACAAACATTACGGCATCTTTGGAAACAGGCTGTATTTTAAATCCGGACTTGAAATCTTTTACAAGATCAGTAAAGCGTTCTTCCGATTCTGCTTTTGACAGATACATAGAAGCAGCCATATTTTCTTCTCTTCTGGAAATTGATTTCTTATAATCTTCAAATTTATTTTCTCTTATTAATCTTGATATATGATCATAAGCCTGCTCCAGTTTTTTTCTGCTGTCTTTAATATCCTGCAGGTTTCTCCCGTTCTGCCATGCCGAAAGCTGATAAGGAACTTCAGCTTTAAAGGAGCCAACATATTTGATAACCTGTTTCTTTTTGTCTTCAATAGCCTCTGAATGATAGTCTCCAAACTGTTTATCAAAAACAAAATCATTAGCCACATCAAAAAGTTTGACATTAAATTTCAGTTCTGATTTAGGATGCAGCTGTACATCGCCAATATTAGGTAAAATGGTTGCTGATATCGTCTGAACACCACTTTTCAATATGGCAAAATTGATAGGAATATTGGTGGCAACCTGTCCCTCAACATTCATATGAATCACAGGATAATCATTAATCCTTATTTCAAACAAACAGGCTGATGCACTGAAGTCGATCATATAATAAGGTTGTTGTATCATAATTTTAGTTTTTAATGATTTTAGACCAGTCTGTAAACATTTTACTGATGGTATTGGTATTGATGATGCTAAAACAAAACATTCCAAGGAAAATAGCGCTCCAGCACCACGCAAGTTTAACTCCGTTTTTATCTGTTATAAAAAAAAGAATGAGCATGGTAACCGTTCCAAAAAAAAAGGTGAAAAGCAAGGTATACAGTATTGCCTGAATGATATACATATTGAATTTCAGTTTCCTGAACACCCATCCTATGATACTCACCACCATAATCAGTCCTATAGGAAGAAGCATCGCCCCAAACAAAACAATTTCGGGTTTTTCCATCAGTATATTTTCATATCCGAAAAATGTATTAAAACTGAACTCCTTCATAATGTTTTTCCTGATTTGAAACGTCTAATAGGGTTTTGTCTTTATAGCCCAGCATTTTTGCCAATATAACATTGGGAAACTCATGAATTCCTATATTATAGAGGTTTACACTGTCATTGAAAAATTCTCTTCTGTCTGCTATTTTATCTTCCATTCCGGAAACTCTTTTCTGTAGTTCCAGGAAGTTATTGTTTGACAGCAGGCCGGGATAGTTTTCTGAAACAGCAAAAAATGATGAAAGTGCTTTTGATGTCTCATTGGCAAGCTCTGTTTTTCTGTCGGAATCATTGGTGTTGTTATAGGAAGTTCTTAGTTCTGTCAGTTTGGTAAGCAGGTCTTTTTCATGTGCCATAAACTGTTTGGCAACATTAACAAGGTTTGGAATTTCGTCTGCTCTTTGCTTCAAAATAACATCTATATTCCCATACGCTTTTTCCACATTGAATTTCAGCATGACAAGCTTGTTATATAAACTGATGAAAAAAGCCACGATGGCCACGATAAGAAAAACGGCGATAACAATTGCTACAATTTGATTCATTATTGTGATAAGATTAAAATCATTACGATAAGTATAACGATACAGGTGACAATAAATGACCTCAACAGGGGCTGGTATTTATTCCAGACTGAAATTCCTGCAACAGTGGTAATTCCTAAAAGCTTATGCCCTGTATCTTTTCTGATGAAAGCTTCTCCGTTTCTTGAATCGGCAGCTCCCACCAGAAGCATTTCCTGGCCGGATTTAAGCAATGTTTCCTTGTATCTTTTCTGTCCGTTATAACTTACATTGGTTTCTTCGATGAATATCAATTCTATGCCTTCGGGATGTATTTCAATGGTTCCTGAATCATCCTGCATCAGAAAGAGATTGCACTGGGTTTCTCTATGAATTGTTGTATAAGAATTTTTCCCTTCTTTATCTCTGGTTACATCTTCAATTGTATAATAATATCCTATGCATTCTTCTCTTGCAACGGGAGAAATCATAGGTTCTTTCATAATAAGTTTTCCCTGAATTTCTACCAGCCCCATGGCCACAGATTTTATTTTGGATGTGGGTAATGATGCCTGAATTCTTAAAAATCTTTTTCTAGAATTAGGAAGTAGTAAAATAACTGCAATGACAGAAAGTATAACTAACGGTAAATACGTAATTACTTTTTCTGCATAATAATCATAATTATCCATCAATAAAAATCTGCTATGAAGTATACGTTTTTAGCAGGTGTACTGCTGCTGTTTCCTGCCCGTCTGCCGTCTTCACCTGATTGTCTACAATATAGAGAACAGAGGAAGTATTGGGTTTATTATTGGTGTATTCATAATATTGTACCAATACCATTGTTTTACCTTTCAGATCCCAGGCATAGGCTGCATTTCCCAATATTTTACCTTCACTGTTCTTTGCAGGAACTCCTGCAAGAACTTTAGGATTTTTGTATTGTGATTTGAGATAGGCTAAAAGATCGTTACCTGCAGCAGTATCTTCCAGTTCTATTTTCACGCCTTTAGTAAGCCTTTCTGTAGTATTGTTAATAAGTAATCCTACGGTGGAGTTTTTTACATTATTTTCTTTCTGTTCGGGAAACGATATATTTCCGAATTTATATCCGGAAACATCTTTGGTATAAGCTACAGGCAATGTAGTTACAATTTCCCTTGCTTCTGTCTGATATTTGGTGTCTTTCAGAACTTCTTTATATCCTTTGGAAAAATCTATTTTTTCCAGATCTGTCTTTTGTTGTGACTGGCATGATACAAACATGATAAAACACAAAATTATTAAAACTATCTTTTTCATATGATCTAATTTCTTATTAACGGAATATCGGCACTGAATCCGAAAAGTTCTTCAAGACTTTTGATGACATCAAATTTAGGTACAATTTCGTTAAATTTACCTTCTGCGATAATACCTTCGTCTTCTGAACTTCCTTTAAGTTCTGCCGGTTTTTTACTGCCACCTCTAGGTATTTTCTTTTTTGCAGACATTCCTACTTTTCCTTTAATCACATACTCAGCGTTGAGTCCATCAAATCCTAATTCCGGGCGGTAATTTAATCCTTTATCATCAAATTTCACACCATGCCCGAATGTAATGGAAGCTGATCCCTTTCCGCTCATTTCAAAATATCCTTCTACTTTCACAATGACAAGATTGGCTTCTGCTTTTGCCCAAACCCCTGCTTTTAATTCAATTTTAAGGGTATTTTTAGCTTCTATTTTTCCTTGCTTATCACTTTTTTCGCTTACAGTATTGAATGAAAAACCAATTGATGTTTTGATTTCACTTGAAATAACAAGATCAATGTAAACATCTGAACTCAGTTTAGCTCCGAAATCATCATTCCCAAACTCAACTCCTGTATTCATCTGGTCTTTGATCACTCCATACAACCTTACAGCACCTGGTGCTGCGGTTCCACCACTCACGGCTCCTGCCACCAGTCCTACAGCTGTACAAAGGAGGTCTATTGTAACTTCTAATCCTATCAGGGGTTCTGCATTAAAAGATATATCAACCTTTGTTCCTAATCTTTCTATTTCGGTATTTTTCTGTTTGGCTCTTTCTAAAAACCATTCACCTTTTAGATTAATATTAGGAGGCTTGATTGCGAAAGTTACCGGAAGACCTTTAAAACCTATATTTCTAACCTGTCCTTTAGTTTTGTTGGTAATACCGTCAGACATTGCTCCCATTGATCCGAAAAGATCATAAAGCTTTTTGAATTTTGTCTCGTATTCTCCTTTAACTTCCTTACTTTTCTGAAAACTGCCGCTTCTATTCTTTTCCCATTCACTTTTCAGGCTGAATCCGAAGGAAGCATCCTTTTGTTTCCATCTTCTTTCAGCACCTATTTTACCGGCTTTAGCCTGTAAGTCTTTATGTTTTGCCGCTGGCTGGTTCTGCCATTTCACACTCAGTTCATTGGTAAGATTAACGAAGAAAGTAAGTGTCCATTTAATGTCCGGGTAAGCTTTGATTAATACGGTTGTTCTCTTTTCATTGCTAAAATACCTGCATGTATGTGCGTGAAGATGGAATTGATTGGGAGTGGTCCACATCGGCCAGATATATTGTATAGGAAAAGCATTGAATTGTGATAGATCTGAGTATACTCCATAATTAAATGATGGTGTGGTAAATGTTTTTACAGTATCTCCTTTATCTATTGCCTGCCCTACATCTACCATCAGGACCTGTTTTTTATGTTTCCCTTTGCTGTCTCTGAAGCATTCATTGGTTTGAAAACCGGTAACATCAATCGTTATATCTTTCTTCATGGATACACTAGGTGCTGTCACTTCATAGTTAACCGTTTGTGCATCATGGGCATTGAATACAAATGAGATGTCTACTCTACGGTTATTTTCGTAGTCTTTCTCATTTTTATATTTTATATTATCTCTTCCTTTTTTATCGTCAGTAGGATCTACTTCTCCTTTTCCCACAGAGATGATTCTTCTTGGATCTAATCCACCGTCTGCAAAGAATTTTTTGACAACATCCGCTCTTCTCTGGGAAAGACCTTTATTGTAATTCTGCTTTCCGATTACACAAGCGTAGCCACTCAGATTCATGGTGGCATCTTTATGTTCTAAAAGGAATTTGAGTACATTATTCAGGATGGCGACTCCATCTTTATCAATTTCTGTAGAATCGAATTTATAAAAGATGGTTCTTTTAATATGTTCCTGAAGCGCCGGTGACTGTATTTGCTTTATACCATTACCATTATCAAAAACTTTAACGGTTGTATTATTAGCCTTTCCGTCTTTTATTTCACTTTCTGTGATTTTGATCACTTCAAACTTACAAGGTTCCAGTCTGACGGAATTTACATCCGGCTTATACACTTTAGTTGGTGTCTGGTTCTGGGCTCCGTTGGTATTGGTAGTAACTACTTTATTTTTTACATTCAGATAGATGGCATGAAGGTCATCTCCAAGCTTGTCTTTAATGTATTTTTTGGATGCAACATCTTTTACTTTAACATAGAACTCCTCTACATTCTGAATATTGTCCACATAAGCCATCCAGGCAAAGGTATTTTCTATTTTCAGATTCACTTCACCGTCTATTACCTGTACATTGTTATAGGTATGCACCAGTTTATCTGCTTTTGCGGACTGCTGATTCCACAATTCAATGCTGACTGTATTTCCATTGAGTCCTTCCGTCACGAGGTTCAGATGAACGATATGCCCATAGGAAATGTATTCGTTTTTTTTATTGTTTTTGATGCTTTTGCTGTTCTTCTGGGTAGACCATTTGCTGCTTACAATTTTGGGCTCACACCAGCCTTTTACAAATAGTCCTGTATTACCTTTAGGGTCTCTTACTCCTGAAAGACTGGCTTCAATATAAAACTGATAGCTTCCGCAGTACTGCTTACCAATTAAAAATTTATATCCTGTAGCAGAGGTTATCTGATTGATGATAATTTTTTTGCTACTGTTCTGCCTCATCCAGGTAAGAGGTTTCTTTTTGTCGGCATCTGTGGTGCCCGGCAGCCATTCATCCACACCAAACTGCACCCACTGATCCGGTTTTATGGTAATCCTTTGCCCTAATACAGACATTTTGGGGTAATACAATCCGCTTACAACTTTTATTTTTTTTACGCCTTTTGCCATTTTCTTATCATTTAGATTGCACCATCCTGCCCTCCTCCTGAAGGCTGGTCGTTATACATTTCTTCGGAATCTACCAGTGGATTGATCTGCTGCTGAACATCTTTGTCTGCATTTTTAAAGTTCTGCTGGCTGGCTTCTGCTCTTTGCCCGTGGTCTATAATCTCGATGCATGGCGTTCCGGCAACAGCACACACGGCTTTGCTGTCTTCCACAATGATATATCCGCCATTGCTGAGCTGTACTTTATCATAAAAATTCTGCCATTCTGTAACCATAATTTTACATGGTGGAGGCGGACCTCCCATTTTGGTACAGTTTCCGAATGTGTTTTTTTCAAATGTGTCTGCTCCTATTTCTTTCGTAGTAACGATCAGTTTTTTGGAAGCGCTTTTATCATTGGCATATTCTTTTTGGTGTGTAAGTACTTTGAGCTTGTCCGGAGCCTGTCCGAACTGGCATTTGCATAGGGCGCCCTGTACTACAATATGTTTTTCTGCCATATTAATTTTATCTTTAGTGAAATGGTAATTTAGTTTTCATCAATTCCTGAAACTGATACTGAAATCTTTTTCTCTTCCTGCAGCATGATACTGCATTCCAGGTAAAGAGATTCCGGAAGTGAAGTTTCTCCTTTCAGATAGCTTATGAGTCTGAAAGTTCCTTCTTCATTCATCACAGGATGATCTTCTATAATCAATGAAAAAGGTGATTTTCTTATAAAATCATCAATATTTCTTTCGTCATATAACTTTCCATATCCTTCTATGGTAATCAGGCCGGTTTCTCCTTTCACCGGATCTGTTTCCAGTGTCAGTTTATATGCAGGTTCAATGGCATTATCTGTTACCGGAAAGGTTTCTGTCATCTCAGTTCTATATTCATTTCCGAAACGCTGATATATTCCAAAAAATAATGAGCGGATGAAATAATCATTTTTAATATACAGATTGATTGCTTCGGGCTGGCTGATCACTTTTTCAATCTTTCCGCAGTATTCGTCTACCGTTTCGCCATCAAATTCTTTATAGAGTTCTTCTTTTACAGCTGGCCATCTTTTGGAAAATACCTCTGCATTTTCTACGGTTTCAAACCTTCCATGTTCATCTGTACTGATCTGTAAAGGATATAAGATCCCGGAGGTTCTGTAAGCGAGCAGATCTGCAATTTCATTCACTTCTTCTTCGTTGAGATAGAGTTTTGATGTTCTGTCTATCTCAAAAAAATGATGCCCTTTTTCTGTTTTCAGCCAGCGAACTGATGTTTCATATTTTAATTCGTTTTTCGATTCTCCTTTTTCAATGGTAATAACGACACTGTATCTTCGCACTTTGTTTTCAGGCTGAAGAGTAAGGCTGTTTCCTTTTCCGAATTTAACCAGACTCTTTTGATCAGCAACCGCTGTTCTCGGAACAAAAAGCTCTTTCTGCCCGTTGAGATTGATCAGAATCATATCTTTCACAGCACAGTGGTTATTATGGAAGAGTTTTAATGCATCTTTATCCAGCCCGTACAGCAAGGCTATACTTTTTAAAGTTTCATCTTTCTGAACGGTATGTATATTATATTTCTGCATAAAAATGTTCCTGCTTCAATTTCTTTCTTGGTATAATACTCTTATTTAAATATTTAATGGATAACTCTTGTTCTGTTCGGTCTCGGATCCATACCTATTTTTTCTCTTCTTGCTGACCAGTGAAGGTAATGAAGACGAAGGAATCTCAAATCGTTCTGTTCTTTTACTTCTTTCTGATAAGCATCCTGACGGTCTTCCGGGACTTCGTTTCCACCATAAGCATCACGCAGCGCTTTAAAATGTTTGAAGGCATAAGGTTTGCCATTTCCCATCACATAAGTTCTGAGACGGTCTTTTATTCCTATTAAAAACTGATCATTCAAAATGGAATATTTATCATCAGTCATTTTTTTCAAGGTGATAGGAAGATTTTTCTCAATGCCGTATTCAGCCATAAAATGTAGAGGAATATAGCTGTAAGTTTTCAGCAGGTAACGGGACCCTCTCAATGATAAATAGAATCCGGGGGTAATGGTAAGCATATCTTTTTCATACCAACCTTCTGATACGAGTTCTGCTTTTAATGCTTCTAATTTGGAACTGGTTGTCCAGGATGTTTCCACTTCCTCCCACGTTTCCTGTCCGTTTTCATAGGCACCTCCGACGTCGCAGTGTACACCTGGGAATGTTTTTTCGATTCCGATATGTACTCTTGTAAGGTCAAAGTTTTCTCTGTGCTCATCGGCTGCAATAAAGTGAACTACAGTTTGGGCTTTTCCGATGTCATTCAGGCTTAATTCTTCAACATCGTTACTGAAATTGGGCATTGGTGACAGGTATTTTGAATAGGAAGAAACGGTATCGTAAATCCCCAGAAATCTCACTTTCAACACATCAACTTTTAAACCTGCTTCTTCGAGTTTAAGACCGAGATGTCCCCATTTTGGAAGTTCTTCAGAATCAACATTTTTTCCATCATCATCTGAATAGGTGGTCACTGAAACAGCTTCGTTTGCGACGGTTCGTGAACTGGCTTTATATTTTGCTTTTCCGATTTCGTATACAAAATTACGGGCAGCGGCTGCTCCACGGCTGAATCCGAATACATCGAAAGTAAGTACGGCAATTTTATCGGCTTTCTTTTCAGCTTTAATGGTTTTCACTTTTTTTACGATTTCTTCGCAGCCTTTTCTCACTTTTGATCTGATCCCGGTTTCTCCGGTACCGAAAGCGTATCCGAGCGTTGCATCTCCTTCTTTATCCAGTGTACCGATACCTTCTATATAAATCCCGAAGTTTTTATCATAGTTATCCCACATGCGGGCTACATTACTCCAGTCATTGTTATAACTGGTATTGTCTTTAGCTCCACCACCATGTTTTTTATGAGCATCTGTCCCTTTCCTTCTCTCTTCCGTATTGGTTTTATTATTCAGGGTTCCGTCAAAAAAAATCCCAATGGTAATATCCAGTACTTCCTCTTTGGATACAGATGGTGTATAACTTCCAAATTGATTGTTGTGCATCGTTCTTGTTTTTAAATTGACTGAGTGAATATTATCATTCTATCTTTCGGGATACCCTTATTTTTGCTTTGGTAACTGCCAGTTTTTCTTTTTCAGATTCTAAAGAGACCAAGACCTTTGTATTGTCTTCGTTTACTTTAATGGTCAGATCAATATTTTTGTCTTTTCCCGATTTCTGAAACAAATCAAATATCTCTTTATCATCAAAAGCGTCTATCCATACTGCATACCTGTTGTTGTTCTTGTCTTTCCAGTACAAACCGCAGAATTTTGGGATAGCCCTGCTTTTGTACGTATTCTCTTTCAAGCTTTGGTCAAAAAGGTTTTCCTGTTCACCGTTGTAACCGGTAAAACCAAAATCTATCCAGGTGGCTCCTTCAGGGAGAATCACGGAAGGTTTCCAGCTGTATCTTTCCCGATAAACGTTATAAATATCTGCTGGCGGATAGCCTTCTTTTTCAATTTTCTCACGAATTTCCGGCTTGAATGTCTTATAAGACGGATCTTTCAACATTCTTTCTGCAAAGCCTTCATTCAACATATACTGAGCATTATCGTATGCTTTTTCTTTGGTGATAATGGTATCATGAGCCTGAAAAGCACCTACTTCTTTCTGGTTTCCCGGACCTTTCATCCAAAGCACAACTCTTCCTTGTGGAGCTAATCCTACCACAAAGGAATTGTAAGTAGATTTCTTTTTTGTGTCCTGGTCTACAAACCCCTCATCCAAAAGTTTTTTGATCTTTTCTTTATCCAGGTCCCATTTTCCGGTGTAGAATTTATTTTCTACCAAAGAATACCATGTAAATTCCAGTTTATAGGGCGCACTCATGCTTTCGGTATTAACGTTCATGGTACCGCCTTCTTTACCCCAGCCTGTATTCTGTGTTCCCCAGATGGCATCAAAGCTGTAGGTAAAACCATCGGCAACAATAGCACCTTCATAGACTTCCATCGGGTATTCCTCCGGGGCAGAAACGGTTCCCAGCCAACTGTATTTTTCTTCCATTTTTTTATTCTGACAATTCGTTAATGAAAAACACCATATAAAAAGAATCAGCAGGTTACATTTACTTATGACCATGGGACATAATCTTCTTGTTACTCGCTAAAACCAGATTTTCCTTATGTGCTTCCACATTGATTTTCTTTGCTATTTTTTCAACCTTTTTTCCTACACTCAGATGGTAAGAATCTTTAACTGTTATGCGCAGGTTGGTTGCTGTTTTGATGATTGCCATATCAGAAGAGTTTTGATTTTTCAGCACTGTTGAATTCTACAATCTTTCCGCTCTGCATGGTCATATTTTCCAGTTGACTGAACATGGAAATTTCACCTGCAATTTCATTGGAGGTTTCAGATTGTCTTTTGAATTCTTTTTCAATCATTTCCGTTCTGGTATCGGAAGTTTCCGTAATATCTCCCGAAGCCGTAAGTTTCATATCTTTTCCTGCGATGGAAACAATATTATCGTTGGCTGTACTGGTAATACTTGCTCCTGCGCCTATAGAAATTTCTTTTCCTGCAGTAATGTTGATATTATCACCCGCATTCAACGTAAAGTTTTTAGGGGCTTTCATACTGATATTTCCCTGTCCGTCCATGTAATAGGTATTACCGCTTGGATCAAGAATGGTTACACTTCCTTCTTCATCATTCATCAGTATCCTGATTCCGCTTCTGGTTTGAATAGACTTAAGGTGATTGTTTACGCCGCCGCCCAAAGCAACTCCTCCATGGAACATTCCTCCCATTACGAAAGGTCTGTCCGGATGGCTGTGCACAAAATTAACCATCACCTGATCCCCCACTTCCGGAATGGCTACATACCCACGGTTTTGGGTAATCTGATCTGTTCCTCCGGCATCTGGGCTCATCATACGGATAAAATGAGTGGTATCATTGGTCTGCCAGTCAAATCTTACCTGTATTCTTCCCTGTCCTTCGGGATCCGTATTGGAAATTACGGTGGCAGTTTGTGGCTCAGCTTTCGGAATGGTGTATTCCGGCTTTGGAAGAAACCCTGTATCTGCTGCAATTCCTACGAAGCTTCCTTTATAATGACCTATTGTGTCAATCTCATGTTCTGATTCCGTAATCATTATCCTTGTGAAATAAGAGGTTTCATTGGAATCCTGTTTACGCATCTGGACGTCTGCTACGCACCCCGGGTGAAGGAAAGGAACCGTTGTATTTCCTGAAACGGAAAAAACATTCACCGCCTCACTTCCTGAAGCGCTTTTCTGCGAATACTCCACATCCAGGTGTGTGGCAGCTTTGATAGGAGCAATCTGTAAAGCCGGTGTTTTATAAATAGTTTCGTTATGGCTGTATGCTGTTTTTGCAAGATCACTCACATGTTTGATGGGTGTAGACCCAGAAGTCAGCTTTTCATTTTTATTACTGTTATAACCGTAAAATTGTGGTTTGGTGTGTACCGCTTTCAGCTCAACTTTAATTTCATTGGCGCTGCTTCCGTAAGTAAGGGTAATAGGTTTATTCTGAGCCGGCAGTTTTCCGAAATGTAAAACTTCACCATCGTAGTAGAATTGTTCACCGTATGCTTCGGCCATTCTTGCCAGATAGTTATAATGGGTTTCATCATACTGGCTGCTATAGATGATCTGAGAGAAATTATTGGCATCTACCCTGATATCAAAACGGCTTTTATCAATCCCTTGTTTGATCACTTCTTCTGCAATAATTCCGATATTAACCGGCTGGCTTCCTCCAAAACTCTGGATGTGTGGTGCTCCGTCAAGAAGGATGGTCGGACTGTAACCTGTAAGTACAATATTTCCCAGACTCATATGCTCCTGACTGAATCCTACTCCGGTAATCACTCCCACAAAAGTTCGTTCCGGACTGTTATCTATATCTTTATAGGAAATAACCGCCGTAAGTCTTTTTCCGAGAAACTTGTTAGCTTCCTCCAGTGAGTGGGTCTGTCTGTCTCCCAGGGTATCGTGTGCCAGTGTCAGTGTAAATTCGTGATGTCGTCTGGTACTTTGTTTAAGCTTGAAATGCTTGTAGTACTTGATAATTTTCCCTTCTATGACAAGAGAAAGCTTTACCAGACGGTTGATACCTGTGTGATGGTTTTCGGAAATACCATCTGCATTCTGCGTCGGACGAAAAGACGCCGCTTGTGAGTTTCCAGGTGTATTTGACATATTTTTAGTGATTTGATTTGTTTTTTAAACGATTATTCAACAGAAAGAGAGTTTAAAAATTAAAAACAAAAATCCTGTAGAATATAGTCCTAGGTAAAAAAAGACCGTCTTGTAAGGACAGTCTTTTATTTCTGGCTCATGAAAGACTTAGCTCATCGGCCAAAGTCCGTCATAAGATGAGTTTCCATATGTGATGCTTTCAGCACTTACTACAAAGCTGATCAGCATATTATTGCTATCAATGGCATCAAAGTCTACTTCATGCTGGATAACATATCCGTTTTCCCATTTCAGAGAGATCAATGTTCCCTCTTCGTGAGATTTATTAAAGTTGATTTCCCCGCTAGTTGGTTTGTATTTACTGTTTAATAAACTTTCTAAAACATCAGATTTTTCTGTTGCTTCAATTGTTACTTTGATCAATGCGTTTGACGGGTCAGAGGCTACACGTCCTGAAACATCTGTAGATCTTGACACACTATAGTTAAGCTTTAACAACTTCTGACCTTCACCTCCATTGAATTTTAAGATTCCTCTTGAATTTCCTGCCATATTCTTAAATTTTAATCATTAACGAGATCCCTGCTATAGGATTTATAAAACAAAGATAAAGGTCATGTTCTAATTTAAAAAGTTTTTAAGGCACTGTTTCATAAATTGTAGTAGTTCTACGACATTTTAAAATTCTACACAACAAAACAATACAGGAATTTTAATCTAATAAATTATATTTTTTATTAAAATTTTTCTACATAACACCAAAGAAGATCAAAACACAAAAACAACTAATAATCAAACGGTTACTGTTGATTCTAATAGTTAACAGTGTTTGTACATATACCCGATTACCATAATAATCAGGTTAACGACCACCATAATCATTAAAATTTTACTGTATTTTCTTTTTCTATCGATAAAACTTACCCCAAGGATCAAAAAGAATAACAATAAAGTGTATACAGCCGGATACATTTGAAACGCTTCCGAAAACTTTCCTTCAAATACCAACAGGATCGCTCTCTGAGCACCACATCCCAGACATTCTACCCCAAGGAATTTTTTACTGGGGCAGGTAAGCATGAAATCATCAATATTCATTCCTGTGGTTTTACAGATTATTGGGGTAACTAAGAAGAGATTTTGGCTCTGGTATACTGATGTGGAAAAAAGCAGTCTTCTTTCATTTCAAAAGATCCCTGAACAGCAATATAAGGATTTCTCAGAATCTCCCTTGCTACAAAGATAAGATCAGCATCCCCTTTCTGAAGGATTTCGTCGGCTTGTTCTACCCTGGTAATCAATCCCACCGCTCCTGTCTTCACTTCAGCCTCATTTCTCACCTGCGAAGAAAAAGGAACCTGATAACCATCGAAAACCGGGATTTTAGCTCCATGAATATTTCCACCGCTGGATACATCTACAAGGTCTACGGAATGCTCTTTTAAAATTTTTGCCAGCGCTACACTACTCTGAATATCCCAGCCATTCTCAGCATATTCCGTTCCTGAAATCCTTACAAAAAGGGCAGTATTTTTGTCCAGTTCTTCATTAACAGCATCTACAATTTCGATCAGAAATCTGATTCTGTTTTCAAAACTACCTCCATATTCATCCGTTCGGATATTGGAAAGCGGCGACAGAAACTGATGGATCAAATATCCGTGAGCACCATGAATTTCGATGACATCAAAACCTGCTTTTACAGCTCTTCGGGCAGCTTTTTTAAAATTCTGAACAATCTCCTTTACCTCATCTGTACCCAGTACATGAGGAATTCTTTCCGTAGGGTGATAAGGAATAGGGCTTGGAGCTACAGTTTCCCAACCTTCTTCCACAGGAATCTGTATATTATTCCATGTTGATCCTTTTCTTCCGGCATGAGCCAGCTGGATTCCTATTTTACTTTCTGAATTTTTGTGTACAAATTCTACGATTCTTTGCAGTTTCGCTGCCTGTTCATCATTCCAGATTCCCATGCAGTGATTGGTAATTCTTCCTTTGGGTTCTACTCCTGTAGCTTCTACCATCAAAAGACCGGTACCGCCCTGCGATCTGCTTCCGTAATGTACAAAATGGAAGTCGTTAGCCTCTCCGTTTTCACATGAATACATACACATGGGTGACATTACGCATCTGTTTTTCAACTCTATATTTCTGAATTTTATCGGTGTGTATAACATTTTTAAACATTAAAAAATTAAACTTTTCAGGGGAAGAATAAATATTGCCCACTTCATTAAAAAGAACTAATTTTACCCCCCTTTTTTAGTTGACAATATATGAAAAAAGACATACAGATCGGTTACGAATATTTTAAAAATAGCAGTGAGCTGAGCGATATAGAAAAACAATTATTTGAAAGAGCCAAAGAAGCTCGTGAGAATGCTTATGCACCTTATTCTCAATTTTTGGTAGGATGTTCCGTATTACTGGAAAACGGAGAAATCTATTCCGGGAACAACCAGGAGAATGCAGCCTATCCGTCAGGATTGTGTGCAGAAAGAACGACTGTTTTTTGGGTAGCTGCCAACTTTCCGGATGTGAAAATAAAAAAGATCTTTGTAGTAGGAGGTCCGAAGGAGTTTCATGAGAAAAACCCACCAATACCTCCATGTGGAGCATGCCGCCAGAGTTTAATTGAGTATGAAACCAAGCAGAATGAAAATATCGACCTTTATTTCTCAAGCATGAATGAGGAGGTTGTAAAAGTGCATGCCGTGAAAGATCTGCTTCCTTTTTATTTTGATTCTACGTTTTTGTAACCAGATGAAACCTGATTTTAGCTCCCTGCCCAGGTTTGAAACTTTGACAGGCTATGAAGCAAAAAGTTCACATCGGCTCATCCTGAATAAACGTTACAGTGAAATAAAATAAGAAACCTAACAGGTTTTGAAAACCTGTTAGGTTTGTATGATAAGGAATAAAGATTTGAATACTATAGAATAAGGATCAGCATAAAAAAGGCTGTCTCCTGTATTGGGACAACCTTTCTTTTTTATTCTTCTTCAGATTCTACATCATCATCTTCGTCTTCGTACTGCTCAAGATAGTAGCTAAAACTAAATTCTTCAACTTCTTCTTCCGCATCCTCCAGCGTCGTCAGAAGATCTTCAAAAATCTCAAGCTGATCTACAGTCATGTTGACGAATTCTAAATGGAGCGGCATTTCCAGACTACCGGTGATGGTATCAAAAAGGGCATCAAGATTATCCCCAAAATGCTCAGGAAGCTGAATTTTCTCCTTGAGCTGGGCGTAAAAATCTTCATAGTCACCTATGTCCGTAAAATCTATATATACTGTCTTCATATTGAATTAAATTTCCAATTTTTATTGATTAAAAAAGTCTTGCATTTTTGCGGATCTTTTCAGAGCCACTCATACAATATTTTATTTTTCAAAATTACGACTTATCACCCCTTAAATACAAATTATGCACTAGTCATTGCGAGAAGCTTAGCGACGAAGCAATCTCAGAAAACATCCATAATATCTTCCACATCCTCCGCAAGACCATTCCAATCAGGGTTTATACTATTGATTAAATCCAGTTTCTTTTGCCTGGAACCTGCTTTTATTTGTTTTTCTCTATATATAGCATCACCTATTTCCTGAAAGGATTCCCAGTATACCAATATATATAAATTATATCTTGAAGTAAAGCTTTGAGAATAATATGATTCTTTATGCTGTTGAACACGTTTAGGCAGATTTGAAGTCACTCCTGTGTAAAGAGTAGTATGATTTTTATTCGTCATAATGTAGACAAAACCTGCTTTCATCTGTGATTCTTTTATAGAGATTGCTTCGTCACTCCGTTCCTCGCAATGACGTTATTGCTTTTCAAAGCTCTTATAATGGTTTTTGGTAAGGTATACATCGCCATTTTGAGTGTAGATGATACGGTCAGCATTTCTTCCACCACAATGATAGTTTACATCTGCTTCAAAGTATCGTTCTCCATCCGGCAAACGTCCTTCTCTGTTTCCGAAATGATCTCCGCCGATAGCTTTTCCAGGTAGTACATCACAAAGATTTCCTTGAGAAGGATTCCAACCTTGTTTCCTTGCTTCTTTTTTAGTGATATAATAATCCGGAAGCTTATGATTTTGCTTTACATAGCTGATTACCATTTTCTCCTCTGTAAGCTGATCTATAGAAACCTGACCAGATGAACTTCCATCGGAAGAAGTACTTCCGTAACTCACTGCTTCTTTTTTTACAGAATCTGACCGATCTTTCTTATTTTCAATAAAGTTTCTGTAGACATACATTACAGACATTCCGAAAAGGAGTCCCAGACATATAAAAAATACAGATCTTATTTTTCCGTTCATAACTATTATTTACTATATGATGTATTAGTCAGCTTACCAATGAATAGTATTGTTATGCTCTCCATTCTTCAGGAATATCGCAAACCGGGATAGGATCCATCTTATGTCTGGCAGCTTTATGCATTCTGTCGAAGATCAGGAACACTTCCTTATCTCTCCCTTCGTAATCTTCAGCCGTTTTCGTTCCGTATTCTTTCTGGATTTTTTCCAGTTCCGGATAACTTGCACCAATCTGTTGTTCATCTGTTCTTTCCGTATCCCAAAGTCCATCGGTAGGAATAGCCTCCTGAATGCTTTTGATAAGATTTAATCCTTTAGCAAGTTCATATACTTCAGTTTTATAAAGATCTGCAATAGGTGAAACATCTACCCCGCCATCTCCATATTTTGTATAAAATCCAATTCCGAAATCTTCTACTTTGTTTCCTGTTCCACAAACAAGAAGCCCGTTCAGCTGTCCGTAATAATAAAGTGTAAGCATTCTGAGACGTGCTCTTGTGTTGGCAAAAGTCAAATTCTCATTGGGATACACCTCATCATTTACATGGAAGGTTTTATAGATCTCTTCAAAGGCCGGGGTCAGATTTACAGATATTGTTTCTACATTGGGAAATCTGGATTTAAGATCATTCATATGATCCTGTGCACGATCTACCTGATCAGCTTTCTGACGGATCGGCATTCCGATTAGTAATGTTTTCATGCCTGTCATTGCTGCTAAAGTAGAAACTACTCCGGAATCTACACCTCCGGAAACTCCGATTACATATCCGTTTACTTTAGCATTTGTAGCATAATCCTTTAACCAGCTTACAATATGATCTATTACTTTTTGTGTCTGCATTATTTATATTTTTTAGTCTATTCCAAATTCATGAGGGTATTTTACCACTCCTTTTTTATCTTTTAATCCGTCTTTTACCAATTCTACAGCCATTCCGTTTTCTTCCGGAATATCAAATGGAAAAGAAATTCCAAAATTACTTGTTTTTTTGTAACCAAAGCGCGGATAATATTTTTCATGTCCGATAAGGATTACAGATTCATATCCTAATTCTTTGGCAATTCGATGTCCTTCCAGAATCAGTTTCGTTCCGATTCCCTGATTCTGGAACTCAGGTTTTACGGAAACAGGTGCCAGTGCAAGGGATTCAAACGATTTTTCTTCATTGACAATTTTAATTTTAGTAAACAGAATATGTCCTGCAATTCTACCCTTTTCATCTTCGGCCACCAATGATAATTCCGGGATGAAAGCTTCTGAACGTCTTAGTTTTTCTACCAGAAACTGTTCCTGATGATTACTGTATTCCATTTCTCTGAAAGCTTCTTCCGTCAGCTGAAAGACCTTTTGATGATCTTCTTTTTCTTCTTTTCGTATTGTTATCATTTTTTACTGTATTTTTCACGCTTCAGTTCATACCAGAAACAGATTCCGTCGGGTTCTTCAAACTCGTCGGTTTTTTCAAAACCTAATTTTCTTAGAATATGATTGGAAGCATCATGTTCAGAATGGGCATAGGCATAAATGACTTCTGCATTTAAATCATTAAAACCATAATCCAGAGAAGCTTTTCCGGATTCCACAGCATATCCTTTTCCCCATGATTCCGGCAGAAAACGATATCCCAGTTCCAGCACATTTTTATAACCATTGGTTTCATGGGTAAGCAGTTTCAAGCCGCTCCATCCTATCAGAAGTCCGCTCTCTTTTTCTACTACTCCAAGCCTTCCTACTCCATTCTCCTCATACTGTTTCTGAATCATGCTGATGACCTTTTTTGATTCATTGATATCCGTCAAAGCCGGTACACCAATGTATTTCATAACTTCAGGATTGGAATCCAGCAAAAATATGCGTTCAAAATCTTCATCTTCGAGTTTTCTTAAAATCAGTCGTTCTGTTTCTATCATCATAATATTAGTCTATTCTTCAGCTCCAAAAATGGTTACGTTAGTTTTAGCACCCTTCTTTATATCTGTTTCTCTTATCTTATTCCCCATGATATTAAGGGTTTGTAAAGCCGGGTTGCCGGAAATATCAATTTTCTGAAGCTTGTTATGCTGTACATTCAGCTTTCTTAATACTTTAAACTGAAGCAGATTTATTATTTTTAATTGATTTAAAGATAATGTTAATTGATCAATTTTCGGAATCTCCATCAGCGAAATACTTTCCAACAAATTATTATCGAGATATAATGAACTTAAATTTTTAAGGTTTTCGGCTTTGAATGAAGAAATTTTGCATCCCGTACATGAAAATAATTCAAGCTGAGACAAATCATTAAGTACAATGCTGGAAATTCTATTATCATCGAGAATAACCATTTTCACGTTTTTAAAAAGTGACAGATCTTCTACAGAAGTAATTCCTTTCTGAACCAGGAACAGATTGGTAACCCTACCTGCTTCCGGAGATTCAAGTATTCCGTTTCTATTCAGATCAAAATTTTCCAGCACTGCTTTTTCAAAGTTTTTATCTTTAAATTCAAGGTTTTGCCCGCAGAAAAAAGAAAGCCCGGAAATAAGGCAACCCGCTGTAAATATTTTAATTTTCATCATGAATTGTGTATTTAATCCTTATTTTTGTAAACTTAAATTCCATGTAAAAATAATGAAGATTTTTAGATATATTGCGCTTTCTTTCGTTTTAGCTGCCGGGCTTGTTTCCTGCAAAAAAGAACCTGAAAATCAATGGAAGGTCGAAGTCAAACAAACTGCCGAAAAAGTTGACATTACAGATATTTCCAAAGAATTCTATAATCAGAACATTCCATTGGATCAGTTTAAAGCTCAATTTCCTTGGTTCCAGGGAAGTGTTTCTGATGCTGATTTCGAAAAAAGAAGAGCAGATGCTGAGGAGATAAAAATCTACAAGGAAGCTATCGGGAAAATAGATCAGGCAAAGCTGCAAAATGAGCTTCAGAGCTTATTTTCTCATATCAAATATTACTTTCCTCAATTTAAAAATCCAAAAGTATATCTGTTCTCATCTGCTCTACAGATGGTACAGGATCCTATATTTTATGATGAAAAAGGCAATCTGTTATTCATAGATGTAACCGGTTTTATGGGTGATGGAAATCCTAATTACAAAGGGCTGGAGTTGTATTTCCAAAAATCAATGAATCCACAGAATATTGTTCCTAAAGTATCACAGTTGTTTGCAGAAAATATTGTAACGGAATCTCCTGATCATCAGAAATTCATTGATCAGATGATTCTGAACGGAAAAGTAATGATTCTTCAGGATGCTTTTCTTCCGGATACTCCCGATTATCTGAAAATGAATTATACTCAAAAGCAGTATGAATGGGCAACCAGTAATGAGGCGAATATCTGGAATTATTTTGTAGAAAGTAATCTGATCTTCGGCGATGATCCGAGACTGGGAGAACGTTTTATTTCCCCAGGCCCATTCTCGAAGTTTTATACAGAAATTGACAATGAATCTTCACCACAAATCGGGATTTTTACAGGCTGGCAGATCTGTAAAGCATACTTTAAAGAAAAGCCTGAAACAAAGTTAACAGAGTTCCTGAAAATGGATGCTACCACAATTTTTAATCAATCCGGTTATAAACCGAAACTTAAATAATAGAAATTTTAGAATTTAGAAAAAATAGAAAAATGAGAAAGACTCAGATTACGATAGATGTAGAGCTTGATGAAAATCACGTACCGGAAAATATTACATGGAACGCTCAGGATGGCGGTATTGAAAAACAAGATACCAAAGCAACCATGATTTCCGTATGGGATGATAAAACAAGAGAAGCGTTAAGAATTGATCTTTGGACCAAAGAAATGCCTGTAGACCAGATGAAGATGTTTATCCACCAGATTTTAATATCTCTAGGAAATACGTATCAGAGAGCAACCGGAGAAGAAGATGTAGCGCAGTGGATGGAAGAAATTGCAGAAGAATTTGCGGTAAAATCTGCTATTAAGTAAAAAAATATAATTGCAGTAAGCTGCAGGCAGTAAGCGGTAAGCTTTTTGTATTCAGCTAGAGCAAATTTTAAATAAACAATCCGCTTAAGCAATATACTTTATTGTTTAATGCTAAGCCTAAAGCAAAAAATTATGAATTTTAATACAAAAGTAATTCACGGAGGGCAGCACCACGAGTCTGCAACAGGTTCTGTAAATGTACCTGTATTTTTAACCTCTACGTTTGCACAGAAGAGTCCGGGAGTACATTCCGGATACGAATATTCAAGAGCTGCCAATCCTACAAGACAGGCATTGGAAGATTCTTTGGCAAGTATTGAAAACGGAGCGAGAGGTCTGGCTTTCGGTTCCGGTCTTGCAGCCATCGACTGTGTTTTGAAATTATTAAACCCAGGTGATGAAGTGATTGCTGTAGATGACCTTTACGGAGGAACTTACAGAATGTTCACGAGACTTTTCGAAAAATATCAGCTGAAATTCACATTCGTAAATTTTGACGATGTTTCTAAAATTGCTGATGTCATTACAGATAAAACAAAACTGATCTGGGTAGAAACTCCTACGAACCCTTTGATGAAATTAGTAGATATCAAAGCAGTAGTAGAAGTTGCAAAAGGGAAAGATATTCTGGTAGCAGTAGACAATACTTTTGCTACGCCTTATATCCAGAGACCTATTGATTTGGGAGCTGACATTGTAATGCACTCCGCAACGAAATATTTAGGAGGCCATTCTGATGTAATTGCAGGAGCTCTTATTGCTAAAGATGCCGAACTGGGAGAAAAACTTCACTTTATTCAGTTTGCAAGCGGTGGTATTTTAGGTCCTCACGATTCTTATCTTGTATTGAGAGGAATTAAAACACTGGCCTTAAGAATGCAGAGACATTCGGACAATGGTCTTGCTGTAGCGAAGTACCTTGAGACACATCCAGCTGTGGATAAGGTAATTTATCCGGGATTGGAATCTCATCCACAGTATGAACTGGCAAAATCCCAGATGAAGGAATCAGGGGGAATGGTTTCATTCACTTTTAAATCCGGTAAGAAAGAAGATGCTGTCAAATTCTTGGAAAAAGTAAGAGTATTTACCCTTGCGGAATCTTTAGGAGGTGTAGAATCTTTGGCTAACCACCCTGCGTTGATGACTCACGCTTCAATCCCGGCAGAAAAACGTGCTGAACTGGGAATCACGGACGACCTTGTACGTTTAAGCGTAGGCATTGAAGATGCAGAGGATCTTATTGCAGATCTTGAGAAAGCTTTTTCTTAACATACAATACATTAAATGAGAAGGGTTTTGATAATCCTTCTCATTTATTATAACACCAACTGATATTATGAAAAACTCAAGGAAAGCAACTATTTCCGACTTACCACAACTCGCAGAATTATTTGATCAGTACAGGATATTTTATCACAAAGAATCAGATATTCCTGCTGCTACAACCTTTCTTCAGGACAGACTTGAAAACAAAGATTCCGAAATTTTTGTTACGGAAGAAAATGGTAACCTGACAGGTTTTGTACAGCTATATCCTATATTTTCATCTACAAGAATGCAGCGTTACTGGCTGCTGAACGACCTGTATGTAAATGAAAGTCACAGAGGAAAAGGATATTCTAAAAAACTGATTGAAGAATCTAAGCAACTCTGCCGTTCCTCAAAAGCATGTGGAATTCTTTTAGAAACAGGAAAAAGCAATGATATTGGAAACCAATTGTATCCAGCCAGCGGTTTTGAGCTTTATGACTCTGTAAATTTCTACGAGTGGACGAATCATGATTAATGAGTAATTGATGCGTTACACTCACCATCCCGAATCTCAAGACCCCGAATCCCGAAAACCCGTAACCCAAACAAAAAATAATATGACCGACTTTCAAAAATACATCCAAAGATATTTAGATCAGATTCCATCAGGAAACTGGATCAATGAACTGCAGATATCAGCAGACAAAACCATCGGAATTTATTCCAACCTTACCGAAGAACAATCTAATTTTGCTTATGCAGAAGGAAAATGGACTTTAAAAGGTCTTCTACTCCACTTATCTGATACAGAAAGAGTCTTCCAATACAGAATATTAGCTTTTGCGAGAGGAGAAAAAAACAATCTTCCCGGATTTGATGAAAATGAATATGCAGAAAATTCTTTTGCAGGTGAAAGAAGCCTGGAATCTCTTTTGGAAGAATACAAACTGGTGAGAAAATCTTCACAGATTTTATTAGAAACTCTTCAACCTTCTGCTTTACAGAATACAGGAACAGCCAATGGCCATAAAATATCTGTAGAAACTATCGGAAAACTGATTATAGGTCACAATTATCACCACCTGAATATTATTGAGGAAAGGTATTTATCGAAATTGGGATGGATGTAAGAAAACGAATTCCCCTTGCCAGCCTGTTAATTTTCATAATTTCTTTTTGTTTTACAGCTTTTAAAGTTGAAGATATGGGAGAGATTAAGATTATAAATCATTTGAAACTTTTCTTATAGGTTCGATTAGCTTTTTAGGCGGGGGCTTATTTGAATTTCTGGTATGGACAGCTAATATTTGGTTCTTTATTGCAGTGGTATTCTGTTATAAAAAATATTTTTTAATTTCTATGATATTGGCTGCAATAGCTTTTTTAATTGCAGGAACATTTTTTTTCTGGAAGGAAATTCTGGCTGCAGAAAATGGAAGAATGGGAAGAATATACAGCTTGGAAACAGGTTATTTTTTGTGGATAGCTTCTATTGCATTTTTAATAGCTGGCTCATTATATTTAACCATAAAATCTAAATTTATCAATCATAAATTCTCATCCTGATGTGCAATGAGATCTATAAAAAATTTAAGAATCACAGAAAGTATTCAAACTGAAAAATTAGTTTTTGAAGAAAGTTCATACGATAAGTTTGATACGATCTCGATCTATTTTGGATTTTCTGCATTGGCAGGAGCTTCTCTGCTGTTATTAAAAGAAGTAGATTTTTCTTTTAATAACAGCTTCGAGTGTGCAATTCTTATAAGTTTATTCATCTGTAGCGTATATGTGCTGTATTGTAAATACACCGAAAAACATTTGAAAGAAATTAAGTTTGAAATTCCTAAAGAAGAAGCTAAAAGCAGAATCATTGAGTATGGAAAAAAACATCATCATAGAATTTCAAAGATTTCTGGGAATCTGATTTTCCTTAATGAACCGACAGATCTCTACAGTTTGGGTAAAGATTATGAACAGACAACCATTGTATTTTTTAAAAACAATGCGATTCTTTATACTTTAATTAAAGAAGGTTCAAGATCAAATTTCCCTGTCTTGATTTCACAACATCTTACCAAAAAAGATTTCAAAAAAATACTACATCCTGATTATATTGAGCCTATTAAGCGTACAACTTATTTTAATTCATTTTTTCATGGATTATAATCTTTGCATCTTGTCATAATAATCAAGCTGAAAAATCATATTTAAACCCCATTTTTTTGCCTGAAATTCTTATATTTTCTACCTTTATCCATTCTTTGAATTCACTACAATTATGGAACATATTATCGAAATATTAAAATCCGGCGGAACAATTCTTTACCCTACTGATACTATCTGGGGAATTGGTTGTGATGCCACCAATATAGAAGCGGTCAATAAGATTTTTGACATTAAAAAGCGCGAAAAAAACAAATCCATGATCATCCTTGTGGAATCTGAGAAAAGACTTCAGGATCTTGTGGATGTTCCTGAAATGGCCTGGGAAATTATTGATCTCAGTGAAAAACCGGTAACTATCGTTTACGAAAACCCAAGAGGTTTACCCAAAGAACTTCTTGCAGAGGATGGAAGTATCGGAATTCGTCTTGTAAAAAATGATTTCTGTAAAAAACTGATTACAAAACTGAACAGACCATTGGTATCTACCTCTGCCAATTTCAGCGGTGAAAAAAGTCCATTGAAATTCTCTGATATTTCTGAGGAAATAATCAGCCTTGTAGATTATGCAGTGGAAGAAGACAGAGAAAAAGTTTCAAAATACTCAGGTTCTTCGGTGATCAAAATATGGAATGACAACAGAATAAAAGTTCTTCGGGAATAAGAATTCTGAACTTTTATGTTTACTTTTTAGAGTCTTGTCAGTTCATATCGGCAGGATTTCTTTTTTTTAATTCTATCTTTGCAAACTCAACTCATAAACTATTTGCTATGAATCATCACGAATTTGCCCAAATGTGGATCAATGCGTGGAATTCTCATGATCTGGAGGATATACTTTCCCACTATTCAGATGATATTGAGATTACAACTCCTATGATTGCACTGGCTACGGGCGGTAAAGAAAGTTCTTTAAAAGGAAAAGAAGCTGTTCGTGAATATTGGAGAAAGGCATTGGATAAATTTCCTGACCTTCATTTTGATCTGATCCATTCCACAGCAGGAGTAGATTCGGTAGCATTATTTTATAAGTCGATTATGGATAAACATGCCGTTGAAGTCATGTTTTTTAATGGAGAGGGAAAAATTAGTAGAATGTATGCTCATTATGATTAATGGGTAACATACGTAGAAATTGTCACTATTATCAACGATGAAAATTAATCTTAATCAAAATAAGAATTTAAAACTATTTAAAATCATTTCTGAAGCAGCAGAAAGGAATAATCAGTCCGTATACATTGTGGGTGGTTATGTGCGAGATCTGCTGATGAACAGAAAAGCATCTACCGATATAGATTTTGTAACGGAACAAAGCGGTATCGAGCTTGCTCAGAATGTAGCTCAGGATATAGATCCGAAATTGAAGGTTTCCGTATTCAAAACTTACGGAACGGCTATGATCAAGTATAAAGAACTTGAACTTGAGTTTGTGGGAGCAAGAAAGGAAAGCTACACAGAAAACAGCCGGAAGCCAGAAGTGGAAGGCGGAAGTCTTGAAGATGACCAGAAAAGAAGAGATTTTACCATCAATGCGATGGCTATTTCTTTAAATAAAAATAATTTCGGAGAATTGATTGATCCTTTTAATGGGATTGATGATCTTGAAAAAGAAATTTTAAGAACTCCTCTGGAACCTGCGCAAACCTATTCTGATGATCCGTTAAGGATGATGAGAGCAGTGCGTTTTGCTTCCACTTTAAATTTTAAAATTGAGGAAAACTCTCTGAAAGCGATCCAACAGGAAGCAGAAAGAATCAGGATTGTTTCCATGGAAAGAATCATGGTAGAGTTTAACAAAATCATGATGTCTGAAAAACCGTCTATCGGATTGAGACTGATGGAACAAACCGGTCTTATGAAGCTGATTATTCCTGAACTGATCGAACTGAAGGGCGTGGAAGAAGTGGAAGGACAAACTCACAAAGATAATTTTTACCATACGCTGGAAGTAGTGGATAATATTTCTGTGAATACCGATAATCTTTGGCTACGCTGGTCTGCCCTTCTTCATGACATTGGAAAAGCTCCGACGAAAAAGTTTGTAGAGGGAACAGGATGGACTTTTCACGGGCATGAATTTTTAGGTTCAAAAATGGTAAAAACACTTTTCCAGAGATTGAAATTACCCTTGGGAAGTGATATGAAATATGTTCAGAAAATGGTCAAGCTTTCATCAAGGCCTATTGCACTGATTACGGATGATGCTTCAGATTCTGCATTAAGAAGACTTTTATTTGATGCCGGAGAAGATCTGGAAGATCTTTTCACCCTTTGCAAGGCAGATATTACCACTAAAAATTCTAAAAAACAGGAGAAATTCAAAAGAAACTTTGAATATGTAGCGGTCAAGATCAAGGAAGTGGAAGAAAAAGATCAGGTAAGAAACTTCCAGCCGCCTATCACCGGAGAAGAAATTATGGAAATGTTTAATCTTAAGCCGGGCCGTGAAATTGGTATCCTGAAAGAGAAAGTGAAAGAAGCTATTCTTGAAGGTGAAATTCCCAATGAAAAAGAAGAAGCGACGAAGTTTGTCATTGCTGAAGCTGAGAAACTGGGATTAACCTTATAATTCAATTTAGAAAAATATTAAAAATTCCGGCGGGATGTTCCATCCCGCCGGAATTTTTTTCTTAAGGAAACAAAGCCGGCCGGTTTCTTCGAAACCGGCCGGAAAAAAACACAAATGATGAAAAAATAAAAAATTATTTTTAGAAGTAATAATTATTGCGGGTTAAGGAAAGTTCCGTTAGCACCAAGACCACCTGTTTTAAGGGAGGTAAGCTTGGTACCCGTAGTTGCTGAATATACAGTCATTTCGCTTTCCTGAGTGAATTGTTTAACATCTGATGCAAAAATTCTACCATCAATAACATTAAATCCATAAAGCGTAAAATAAGGACCACCATCTGCAGCTGTTAATAGCGGGCTTGCAGGAACTGTTGGTGTAGCTAAACTTGTTGTATACACTTTATTGGCAGAACTGAAATAGATTTTATCATTATCAATCTGAAGATTGGTAGCACTTGGAATTCCTGTCAACGTAACTACCGGTGTCATAGCCCCTGTGCCGGAGATTTTATAGATATAAGAATCAGTAGCTGTAGAAGAAATTGTATATACATTGGATTTGTATGAAATAGTACTGTTAATCTTACCATTCGGAACAGTAAGTTCAGTTTTACTGTCATTAGAAGTATTGATATAAGTAATCATATTTCCATATCCGGAAGTAGCATTCTGCACAAAAATATTTCCACCTGCTTCTACTGCTTTATCAGCCCCGCCTGTCATCGTGATTTTGCTTACAAATGAATAGTCGGAAGCCTTATATTTTGTTACACTTGTTGCATTCGTAGAGAAGTTTAGATTAGCAACATAGATAAAATCATTAGCAAAAGCAATTCCTCTCGGGTTATCAATCTGATTAGTGATTACTCCTAATTTCTTAAATGTATAACGGTCTACTACAACAATTTTGTTTGAGTTATTGATCACAAGATAAGCCTTATTTCCATTAAGACCAATGGTCTGAAGAACGTCACCCAGAATTTCTTTATTGTTATTGTACCCATATACGTCATCCTGCTTTAAGCTTAAATCTCTTGTCAGGAATGTTACTTTAGCACCCTGGCTGTTAAAATTACCTTCATTAGAGATAAAATATCCGTTCTGGTAAGTGATCGGAGAAATTTCAAACTCGGCAGAGTCACTTGTACATGAAGACATATTAAACAATAGTACAACTGCAAATAAGACAGTTAAAAGTTTAGTTATTTTCATAATTTATTCAATTTTAATTTATTAAAAATTTATTGCTGCATACACACTATAGTTTCTTTTTGGTAAAGGATAGAAAGAAACGGTTTTATAGTAGGTATTGGTTAGATTATTCACTTTAAACCCTAAGGTATATTTTTTTGCTAAGGTGGCAGAAACTCCCATATTTAAAAGAAAATAAGGATCTATAGCTTCTGATCTCTTTTCATCACTTGTGGTGTAGGTAACACCGTTCAGCTGTCCCTGTGCATAAAACCTGAAGAAACCATATTCGTAATCTATACCGGCATTTCCCCTGTGCATGGGAACGTAAGGTCTCTGCATCTTCGTTTCTTTATCGATAGCTTTTGCATAATAGTATGCTGCATTGGCTCTGAATTTATGATTTCCCCACTGCTTGCTGAAAGACAACAGGGATTCCAGCCCGTAAGATTCGGATTTATTGACATTGTATGCCTGCCAGTATCCCATAGCCGTTGGAAGCCATACAATAAGATCTGTGATGTTCATATAGTAGGGAGACAGAGTAAGTTTGAAATCTCCCACTTTGAACTCATTGGTCATATCCACCTGAGTAGAGGTTTCCGGTCTCAGATCTTTATTTCCTCCCGGTTCATAATAAATATCATTAAATGAAGGATATCTGAAGTTTTTGGATACGTTAATACTCAGATCATACCATTTTGCGGCGTTCCATTTTCCGGAGAATGAATACATAAAAGGAGACTTTACATCTTCTACAAAATCTTTTTTGAATCCTCCTTCAAAACGCAGATCTTTTGTTGCAAAATACCGCAATAATCCTGAAACAGAACCTATATTCCTGCTGACATTGGATATTCCGCTCTCGTACCCTTCTCCTTTATTAATCTGAAATTCTCCGATGATATTAAAATTCCATTTTGAATTCAGGAAATAATTAAAATCATTTTTAAAGATATAATTTTTCCCGGTTCCTCCACTGGATTTAGGTTGGTTTAACGAACCGAAATACTGAAAATTCTCTTCCGTATAGGCTGCTTTAAGGGAATTGCTGAACTTCGCTTTGTTCCAGTCCCAAGAAAGAAGACTTCTTACACTTTGAGTTGTATATTTTGTTTTTGTTCCCGTTTCCTCATATACAGGATAATGCTGTGAAGAATCAAAAAACTGGCTTTGCCACGAAACCTTATGATCGTTTGTAATTTTATAGGATGCTCCTACATTGAATGTCGTATTGTAATAATTCCCGTTTCTGTTGATGTAATTTAGATCGCTTACCTTATAATCATTTTCACTTACGGAATAATTTCCGGAGGCTTTAAAACTGAACTTATCATTGCTGTAAGAACCTTTTACAAAGTTATTATAGGTATTAAAGGAAGCCACTTCAGAGAATAAAGAACCATGGAAGCCTTTATTAAAATCAAGAGTATTATTCAGGTGAATACTTCCCCCGATGGCACCACTTCCGTACACTACACTTCCTCCACCCGCTTTGATACCGATCTGATCATAGCCGAACAAAGCAATATTATTGATATCTCCCTGGCCTAAAAAATTAGAATTGATATTAATTCCGTTCCATACGAATGCAGTCTGCTGGGCAGTTGTTCCTCTGAAAGAAGGCGAAGAAACAGCACCACGGCCATTTTCTTTAATGAAAACCTGCGATTGAAACCTCAGAAGCTCCGAAAGATTACCGGAGTTTTTTTCAGCATCTTCTGCTGTAATTGTTTTTACGGGATGAAAAAGTTTCACCCTGTTCATCTGGTTGTCGAAGACATAAATAGTGTCAATAGTTTTCTCTTGTCCAAAAAGAAAACACCCATAAGATGAAAAAAGCAGTACTAAAGATCTTTTTATATCCATACTTTTTTACTTTTCCTCCGAAAGCAATATGTTTTTAATTATAATCCTGGCAGGTCTCCTGACTTTCGCATTCTGCTCCTTCCCGTTTTTACACAGTGGCGTTTTGCAGAAACTTGTGTTGCGATTTACAGTTGCGGGGACAGTCCGGGAGTTACACCCGATTCCCTTTTCATTCCAAAATACTGGAAACCAAAATTTTTGCAAAGATAGTTTTTTATATGTATTTGCCAAAAACCAGACTTTTCTATACAAAATATGCTATCCTTTTGTTATATACACAAAAAAGAACGGCCGCTTTCAATATTGAAAACAGCCATTCATCCCACTACTTTACTATTTATATATGTTACTTTTTAATAAATTTATAAGGCTCCTGTTGTACTCCTTTTACGGAATATTGTAAAATATAATCTCCTTTTGACAGGGATGAAACATCAATCTGTCCTTCTACAGTATCCAATGATTTTACCTTTTGTCCAACCATATTATAAATTTCTGCTTTCTCTATTTTTCCTTTTCCTTTAAAATACAGGATGTCAGCCACTGGATTAGGATAGATACCTATATTGTTTTTCTCTTTCACAGCATCACTCACCGATAAAAATTCAGAAGTATCCAGGTAAAAAGCAATCATCTGCCCTGAAGCATTCGTCCCTGACCCGGCAATTTTCTTTCCGTCCTGTGAAATTGCAAGAGGAAGTCCCATTGTTACTCCATTAGTGGCAATTCCTAAAGATGCCGCATAATCATTCAGGTTAATTCTCCCGGCGGCAGAGGTCCAGATAAAGCCTTCTCCTGACATGGGAGGAGCCCCAAATGCTCTGTAATACCCGATCACTTTTTTCCCATCAGCAGAAATCCCGGTGGCACCTCCTTTGAAGCTGAAAGAAGCATTAGGATGCGTTATATAAGTAAGTCCGCTCACAGCATTCCATACATAAGGATTAGGATTTGCCGAACCTATTATTGTATTTCCGTCAGCAGAAATTCCTCCTGCTTCTCCTACATGATTCCCATTATTATCTGTAATAAAACTTTCCACTCCATCCTGCCATTTTGCTCCGCTTCTTGTTCCGGTTGATTCATCCTGCCAGCCTACAATCACTGTTCCTGCTGCATTGATTGCGTTTGCTCTGGAGCTGCGTCCGGGAACTATACTTCCCAGATCTACCACGCCGTTTACTTCATCCCATTTCACAGCATGCGCATTCGCTGCGGTGAGAAAACCAAGACCAACAATAGTATTTCCATCAGTCGACATTCCCCAGGTAGAGCTTACGCTGCCATCCCATCCTGTAGGTACAAGCCCGCCTCTGTTTACCCATGTGGCCGTAGCGACATCATAAGTAGATATTTCATTGAATCCTGTTGCGGCATTGGTAACCGACGACGATATTTTGGTTCCGTCATTCGAAACAATGGTTCTGCCTGCAGCCGGATATCCGTTTGTTATAGAACCTATCTGTACGAGTCCTCCTGCAGCATTCCATTTATATATACTTCCTGCACTGGTGTGCAAGCTTACTACTCCATTATCCGATACTGCGCCTACATTATAATTTCCCAAGCCGATTACAGTAAGCTGCGCTTCTGCAAAACCAAATTTCAAGAAAAGATAAGCTATCAATATTTTCATTGACATTCTGTAAAAATTTTTCATATTTTATTATATTTAGCGTTTTGAATTGGTGAAAACAATATTAATACAACATTCACTCAATTAAAAGAAATTGACTTTCATAATTCGTGAATTTTAAAAGAGTTTAATTTTTAAAATACTAATAACCAAATAGATATAAAACAATATTTTGAATATGGATTTTACCGGAATTATTCAAAAAAACACAAAAAACAATTTATCAGGACAAAAATTATTTCAAATCTTACTGTTTATTTTCTGCTTCCTTATTACCAAAGGACAGTCCGGCCCCGACTTCAATATGCTAGCAGATAAAGCATTTCTGAAATTGTATCAGAATCCCGACGAATGCATCAGTTATACCCAGGGAATTCTTGTGAGTGATCAAAACGCGGAACACAAAATTGTACTTCAAAATATTATTTCACAAGCTTTTGCCCTGAAGGGAGACTATGTACAGTCTGTCAATATTTTTGCTCAAAAAGAAGATATTGATCAGAAAAATAACCTTTCATATTTTATGCAGGTCTTCAGTGGTTATAATCTTGCTGATCAGTATCAGAATCTGGGTTTATACAATCAGTCAAAGACAATTATTACCAATCTTTTATCCGATCAGAAACTTCCTAAAAGTAATGATCGTTCCTTAAGAATCACCACTGCAAAATTGTATCAGCTTCAGGCATTAAACTCAGGAATCAACAGAAACTATCCTGAAGCCTTACAAAATCTTGATAAAAGCAACCAATACCTTGGGAATCATAATGAAGAGAACAGAATTTTAAAAATAGAAAACAGAATTTTTCGCTCTTCTTATCTGCTGAAGCAGAATAAATCAATAGAATATAAAATACTTATAGAAAATGTGATTGCTGATCTTGAATCTCAGAAAAACCAGCCGTTTCTTTTAGGTTTGGCTTATGAGAATCTGTCCCAATACTATTTTCTGAAGCAGGATTATGCAACCTCTATTCAAAAATTGGAGGCAGGTCTTCGATTGATCGAGAATCTTCCGTTTAATAATTTAAAAATTAAAATTTACGAATCACTGTCCCGTAATTATTACGCGGTACATAATGATGCAAAATATCATCAGTACAATAAACTTTACACTGATTTAAAAACAAAAACAGATTCCGGTTCAAAAGAAGGGATACGATATCTGGTGAAGCTTGTGGAAACCAATCAGAATAAAAACATTGAATTTCAGAGGTATATGCTTTTAAGATCTTCCTCGGTTTTAATCTTCATTTTATCTTTGATAATCCTGGGCTTGCTTGCCTATTTTTTAGTCATTAGAGGTAAAAATAAAGATTTAAAAAAACAGTTTGATTTCTTTGAAAAGCAGACCAGCCAAAAGACTCAGCCGGCTATTTCAAACAAAACAAATACAATAAAAGATAACGGGACGCCAAAAATATCGAAGGAAAAAGAAGATGAAATTCTCCAAAAGCTAGAAGAATTTGAAAAATCCGATAGGTTTCTCAATAAAAACATGTCTCTGTCGCTGCTTTCTTCTCAAATGGAAATCAATACAAAGTACCTTTCCGAAATTATTAACAGTAAGGAAAAAAACTTCAATGGATACATTAATAAACTTAGAATCAATCATATTGTACAGCTATTAAGAACTGATTCTACTTTTCTTAATTATAAAGTGAGCTATCTTGCAGAATATTCCGGGTTTTCTTCACACAGTGCTTTTACAACTGTTTTCAAATCTGTTACCGGCATGTCTCCCAACACCTATATTCAGGAAATCAGTAAAACAAAAGTCTTATGAAATCAATTTTAAAAATAGTACTGCTGCTGGCTGTTTTTTGTCATTGTGTGAAAGGCCAAAAGACACCCGATAGTGTCTTAATAAAAAAAGCAAAACTTGAAATTTATGACAACCCCGATAACACCATCAAAATCGGGGAACAATTATTAAAAAAATCTCATGATATAAAAACCTCCATTGATCTCTATATGCTGCTTTCAACAGCCAATATTGCTAAAAGAAATTTTGAGGAATCTTTACAATATATTTTAAAAGCAAAAGAACTTCTACAAAAAACCAATGACCCCAGAAGCCAAGCCGGGGTTCTCATTTCAGTCGCTATCCAGTATCAGCAAATGGAACTTTTTAACAAATGTCTTGAAACACTGAATGAGGCTGAACAGTATATTGCAAAAATTCCTGAAAAATATAGTGAGACTGCAGCAAGCTATGCGATAAGAGGAATGGTTTACAAAAGCCAGTCTAATTCAGAAATTGCTTTGGAAAAGTTCCTGATTTCCATACAGAATTATGAAAAGGTTCCTGTAAAGAAAACCACTTACTCCAATATGAGTGTGGTATACTACAATATTGGATACTGTTATCTGAACCTTAATGAGATTGACAAAGCACAAGAGTCATTTTTACAGTCTGTCAGCTATGCCCGGAAGAATTATGGTAAAAGTCTGGAAGCATTTGCTTTGAAAGGAATTGCTGAAATACACAAACAAAAGCATGAAAATCAAGCCGCAATAGATCTCTTACTAAAAGCCGGGGAACTTTGTAAAAATACCGGAGATATCATCCTGAATGAAGGGCTTTACAAGGAATTGGCAGAAAATTATCTTGCTTTAGGACAACAGGATCTTTATCAGCAGTATAATAAAAAATACCTGGAAATGCGATTTCAAAGAAAGCAGAATGAACTGAAGTCTATTAATCAGGTGATCGACAATCATAACAGGGAAACCTTTTTAAAAAGTGAGAAACTAAAATCTGATGATCGTTATATTAAAATAGGTTCTGTTTTCCTGGGAGGTATTCTTATAATTCTACTGTTATATCTTATTATAAAAATCAGAAAGCAAAATAAGAAGTTTCATCATGAGATACAGCAAATGATACGAACATCATAAGCTGTAAAAAACAAAAAACATTCCCGGTTGGGAATGTTTTTTTATAATTTTCAATTTACTTACCAATAACCTCGGTAATTGGGTTTCCTACATTTCCACTCGGGAATTGAATTTTCAATAAAGAAGATACCGTAGGTGCAATATCCGTCATGTGATATTCTTTATTGCTTTCTCCCTGCTTCACTCCCCAACCCATAAAGATCAATGGAATATGAGAATCGTAAGAATTCCATACGCTGTGCGTAGTTCCTGTTTTAGAATATGGCGGAAGCATAGAATCGTGAGAAATTAACTGGATATCTCCGCTTCTCTGTCTGTTGATCCCGTTAATAATTCTTTGTTTGATTGGCTCCGGAATGCTTGACTCCTGAATTTTGTCTACAGAAACAGCATATAAAACAGTAGGATCTTTCTCAATTTCTTTTACAGCGAAATTTCTAACATCATCCAATTCAAGCTTGTTGTCTGCCAATACTTTTCTGTCGAAATAAACCTGATAGTTATCAATGGCGTTGACCAGTTTATCGGTTTCGAATTTTTCTTTCAGTTTCTGGTTCAGATTCTTTTCCGCATCTTCTCCAAAGAAACCTGTAGGGATTTTATGTTCTTTAAGGAATCCTACAGAGTGTGCTCCACCGTGGTCAGCAGAAAGGAAAACCGTGTACTCGCCTTTTCCTACTTTTGAATCAAGATACTTGAAAAACTCAGCTAAATCCTGATCTAATCTGATATATACATCTTCTACTTCAATAGAATTCGGCCCGAATTTATGTCCTGCATAATCCGTAGATGCCAGATTGATGGCTAAGAAGTCTGTAATATTATCTCCACCCAGCTTTTCACCTTCTACAGAAGCTTCTGCCAGCTTTAAAGTCAATGTATTTCCAAAAGGTGTATAACGGATATTGTCTTTTTTAGTCTGATAATCTTTTGCTAAATTACTGTAAGGGAAAGTAGGCGTTTTTGCACTTCCCAACAAGCCTTCCCAAGGAGAATTGTCTGGTGCGCTTTCTATATATTCATTGATTGGAAGTAATGTATTCCAGCCGTTGGCTACTAACTTTTCAGGAAGATTCTGAGAGTTGAATGATTTTATCCACTGAGGAAGATCATTCATATACCATGTACTGGTAATGAAATTCCCGGTACTGTCATCAAACCAGAAAGCTCCGTTTGGAGTGTGTCCTGCAGGAAGAATGGAAGCACGGTCTTTCAAAGAGACACCGACTACTTTTCCCTGGAAATTTGTTGCCAGTCTCAATTCGTCAGTGACTGTCGTAGACCAAAGATTTTTCGGAGAGTGGCTTCCCGTTTTTGTATTGGTAGTACCTACCGGCTGAACATTCTCATCTGCAGTACAGTAAACACCTTTACCTGTTTCCTTATCTGTCCAGTCATTTCCTGCAATTCCGTGAATAGCCGGTACAGAACCTGTATAGATACATGTGTGTCCCAAAGCTGTAACAGTAGGAACATAAGGAATATGTACATTATTCAAAGAATATCCTGTATTTAAAAGTCTTTTGAAACCGTCATTTCCATATTTACCATAAAAACGGTATAAATAGTCCCAACGCATCTGGTCTACTACCAGACCAACGACTAATTTAGGTCTTTCCAGTTGAGTATTTCTGTTCTTCTGTGCATTGATTGTAACTACGGAGAATAAAGTAGCTGCCGCAATTGAAATGTTCCTAAGCATCCAAGTAAATTTTTATTGATGACAAATTTAAGGGTTTTGAAAGTTTTGGAGTGTGAAATTTTATTTAATTTTGATTATTGTACAATTATCAACCAATCTTCTATGATTTTAGGTGTATACTGGTATTTCAAATTCCCAGACCATTTATATGACTTTCAATTTTTCAAATTTTCTCCTGGACTTGGAGGACATGCCGATACTCCTGCTGAACTGACTGCCAGAGTACAAGTGGAAAATACAGCTGATTTTGTCCATAAACTTCAAGAGCTAAAATCTTGCTATAAAAGAACATACTTACACCTGAATATCGATGGAAATCAAATGATCATCAATATTGGTGGCCATATGCTTTTTGATTTTCATTTTCAGTTTGCATTGGAAATTGAAGAATTATTAATCCGGGAAAATGCTGTATCAGTGGATTACAGTGTTCCTTTTACCATTCAATCTACCAAAAGTTTTCCTCCTGAAAAAGAAGAATTCAAAAATATAGAACACCGCTTTATCCAGATGGTGGGATCGGATTTCAGAAAAAGCAATGCAGAAAATTATGCAGCCAGAATTGATTGCAATCTGCCTTTGCAGTACAAGCAGGATCTTATTAATGATTTAGACCGTATATGCAAAGAAGAAGACATCCATGTATTTTACTATAATGATTTTGATTTTAAAGATCATTGTAACCTGATGCTCTTTTTCACCAATGGCAGACAGAAAAAAGATTCCCTGCAAAAGGTTGACATCAATTCATTTGGACGTAAAGTGCGGCAGCTTAGCCAGAAATATCCTCTTCATTTCGGTCATTTCGGAAGCTTTAAGGAATATCCTTTACACGGACCCCATTCAGTGTTGATAGTAGATGAAGAATATATTGTAAACAAGAAATAAACCTTTCAAATTCAAACTTATGATCAAATTCAAGTATGTTATTCTGTACGTGGAAGATGTAGAACTGTCCATGAATTTTTATAAAAACACCTTTGGTTCGGAAATAAAATTCATCACTCCTGAAAAAGATTATGGCGAACTGCTGACCGGGGAAACAAGTCTTTCATTTGCTTCTGTGAGCCTGGCCAATTCCAATATTAAAAAAGGATTTTTAACCGCAAAAACAGAAGACAAACCTTTTGGAATGGAACTGGGATTTACAACGGATGATGTGGAAGCCTTGGTAGAAAAGGCACTAAAAAACGGGGCTGTTCTTTACGAAGATATCGCGGTAAAACCATGGGGACAAAAAACAGCTTATATCAAAGATCCCAGCAATTATCTGGTAGAAATCTGTACTGAAATGCAATAAAATATAAAGGTGGAAATAAAAAAATTACAGCAGCTGTCCTTCAATCCCTGCTCAGGATGGGGACATAACGGATATACAACAGACATACGATATGTAGTTTCATCTATTGAATTCGGAGGTTCTTTTGAGTTTATTATAAAGGAAAAGTCTTTGCCTTATACCAAAATCTGGGAAACGACTTCCGAAGACCTTGAAGAAATGAATACAATCATTGAACAGGGAAATTCCTTTGGTGCTTTTGTCAATGAAGAGCTGGCAGGATGGATCATCTGTGAACACAGGACGTGGAACAACAGTTTTTATATAGAAAGCATTCTGGTTGACGAAAAATACAGACGGCAGGGAATCGGAATCATGCTGATTAAAAACGCCATTAAAGAAGCAAGGAGATTAAATTGCAGGGTTATTGAACTGGAAACACAAAATACCAATTATCCTGCGATACAATTTTACAGAAGAATGGGATTTAATATTACCGGGCTCAACACAAGGTTGTACGAAAATACAGAGGAGATTGCCCTTTTCATGACTTTGGATATAGAGTAATTTTATCCTACTCATTAAAACACTTGCTGGTGTGTTAAAATTTTTATACATTAGTAATCAACAAATTAAAAATAATTACTATGAAAAACCTTAAAAAACTAAAGAGAAATCAGCTGGTGCTGATCAGTGGTGGTGACACTCCCTATGCTTTATGTGATCTGGATGGCAACTGTCCTCCGACAATAGGTTACTACTATTGCAGTGATGGTACCTGTTACAGAGTTTCGGGTGGTGGCGGTAATCCCGGATGTAATGAGCCAATGCGTCTGTGCCAGGAATGGGAAACAGGATGTGGATGTGTTTATATGTAAATGCATTTTGTTAGATAAAATTTTGGAAGGGCGGTGTTTACCGCTCTTTTTTTGCAATCAGCCATAGCATTCATTAACTTGCATCTCTTAATAATACATCAAAGAATATCATTATGAAGACATTAATCTGGAAAGGAATCTATTATCAGTCCCTTGAATATTTCAATCTATTATCCAATGATAAAAATTACACTATTGAATCAAAAATCATCGGTTGTATTGAAGATAAAATATACAATGTAGAGTATAAAATCCATACTGATAAAAACTGGATCGTTCAGGATTTTCTGATCGAATCCGAGATCAATACAATTAAAAAAACTTTTTCGGGAAAAAGAAATCAAAGCCAATGGGAAATTAATGGTGTTGTAAATCCTGAGTTTGATCATTTCAATTTCATAGACATTTCTCTTACTCCGTTTACCAATACTCTACCGATCAACAATTTAAAGCTTTCAGAGAGTGGTTCTCAAAAGATTAATATTATATATATTGACGTGTTAAAACATCATATCAGACCTGTTCAACAAGATTATACCCGGACAGCTGTTAATAAATACCTGTATGAAAATATCGAAACCAATTTTAAAGCTGAAATTTCGGTTGACGAAAGTGGATTAGTCACCAGCTACCCTGAATTGTTTGAAAAGATTGCAGAATTTTAATACCATAAAAGACCTCCATAATCGTTAATAGATCAAGCTGCTGCCCTTGCATTTCAAGGCAAATAATACTCAAGAACAATCTGATAAAGTAAGAGAACTTAAAGATAATGCTCTTTTTAAATGTATTGCATTTGTACAATATAATCAAAGAATTAAGATGTGACAGAGCCAAAGGAAGATAGTTTGGTATTTTAGTAATAAATACCCTTATACAGTTGTTATAATAATATGAAAACAATTGCTATCCTACTCTTTTTTCTCACTTCCTTGACTGTCATTTCAGCTCAGAATAAACCGTCAGAAGGCATCTTTGAGACCTCAGATCACGTAAAGATCAAATATAAAGTCTCCGGAAAAGGAAAAGCTTGTATTTATATTCCAGGTGGTCCCGGACAGGGATATCCGTCTTTTGAGCTGATGGGCGGAAATAATCTGGAAAAAAACTTACGGATGATCTATATGGATCAACGGGGTTCCGGCGAATCCGATACATCAGATAACTATCATCTCGATACAATGATTCAGGATATTGAAGAATTGAGACAGCATCTGAAATTGAAAAAGGTATTCTTGCTGGCTCATTCCTTTGGCGGAATCATAGCAGTCAATTATGCAAGAAAATATCCAGAGTATACCAAAGGACTCATTCTTGCGAACGTTACCCTTCATTTTCTGAATGATGAATCTGTCAAAGAACAGATTGAATACGGAAACAGCCTTTTACAGTTAAAAAACAGAGTGATTCCTAAAGACAGTCTTTCTTCAGAGCTTTCAAAAGTCAGCAGCGCTTTAAGAAAGAAAAGAATCGGATATAAATTCCTGACCGAAGATATTGAAACCATAAAAGAGTCTGATAAAATAGATTCTCTTCATCCCCGCATCATCGACTTTGGAATGGCAGTGATCTCAAAACCCAAAGAATTTCCTGAATATTATGCCGATTATGCACCCATCACCAGGGACATTCGTGTTCCGGTACTTATCATTACCGGAAAAAATGATAAAGCAGTCGGAACTCAGCATTATAAAACCTTCCGGTTTCCCAATCAAAAAGTAGTTTCTATTGATGGCGGACATCTTTTGTACTATGAGAAAAATAAAGAATTTGTGAAGTCTGTTACTCATTTCGTAAAAACAACGAAGTAATAGCAGTTGTTTATTTTTATGAAAAGTTTTCGGCGCAGCCTCCGGCCGGCCGAAAACTTTCCCTACGCTGGCGCGAGCGTCTCACTCGTGTCCCCACAATAATCTATTTTAAAAAATTTAATTTCTAAAAATAATAATGTGTGTTTTTATTGCTTTTAGATTATGAGTAGAAAACACAAATTTCATGAAAAAGAAGGAGCATATTTTATAAGCTTTGCTACGGTATTTTGGATTGATATTTTTACAAGAATTGAATATTTCGATATCATTATTGAAGCATTAAATTATTGTAGAAAGAATAAAGGAATGACTATTTTCGGATATTGTATCATGCCCAGTCATATACATTTAATTTTCAGATCAGAAAAAGGTCAACCTTCAGAATTAATAAGAGATTTTAAGGGTTTTACTGCTAAAAAGTTGCTTAAGGCCATAGAAGAAAATAATCAGGAAAGCAGAAAAGAATGGTTATTGTGGATGTTCAAAAAAGCAGGAGGCCAAAATTCTAATATAAAAAAATATCAGTTTTGGCAGCAGAATAATAATCCAATAGAAATATGGACGTTGAAAGTATTTGAGCAAAAACTAAATTACGTTCATCAAACCCCTGTGAAGGCGGGCTTTGTTATGGAGCCTTGGGAGTGGAAATACAGTAGTGCCAGAAATTATTCTGATGATTATGATGAGATTCTTGAAATAGATGTTAATTTATGATTGTGGACACGAGCGGGACGCTCGCGCCAGCAAAAGGGAAAACTTCCTCCATTCAAATATTTAAGCAAAACCCGGCTGTTTCAAATTTGAAACAGCCGGGTTTTATCTATTTTAATTCCTGCTTAAAAGCGGGTAAATCATTAAAATTTCAAATCTCCATTCACTTCTCTTACCGCGTTGGCAGCTTCAGCGAATTTCAATTGCTCTTCAGCAGTCAATGTTACGTTTACGATTGATTCTACTCCGTTAGCTCCGATAATCGCAGGAACACCTAAGCAGATATCATTTTGTCCGTATTCTCCTTCAAGCATTAAAGAACAAGGGATCATTTTCTTCTGGTCACATGCAATGGCCTGAACCATTACAGAAACAGCAGCACCTGGAGCATACCAAGCTGAAGTTCCTAATAATTTGGTAAGCGTAGCACCTCCTACTTTAGTTTCTTCGATGACATATTTTTGTTGTTCATCACTTAAGAACTCAGTTACAGGAACCCCGTTTCTTGTTGCTTTGCTCAATAATGGAAGCATACCTGTATCACTGTGAGCAGCGATTACCATTCCGTCAACATCAGAAATCGGAGCTTCTAAAGCTTCAGCCAATCTGTATTTGAATCTTGCAGAGTCTAATGCACCACCCATTCCGATGATTTTGTGCTTAGGAAGACCTGAAGTTTTGTGAACAAGGTAAGCCATAGTATCCATTGGGTTGGAAACCACGATGATGATTACTTCCGGAGAGTGTTTTACTAAGTTTTCAGTAACTTCCTTCACGATACCAGCATTGATACCGATCAATTCTTCTCTTGTCATTCCAGGCTTTCTAGGAATTCCTGAAGTGATTACTGCTACATGAGAACCTGCAGTTTTGCTGTAATCTCCTGTTGTACCCGTAATTTTTGTATCAAATCCGTTAAGAGATGCTGTCTGCATCAAATCCATTGCTTTCCCTTCAGCAAACCCCTCTTTAATGTCTACCAAAACTACTTCTGAACAGAAGTTCTTCATTGCGATGTATTCTGCACAGCTTGCTCCTACAGCGCCTGCACCTACTACAGTTACTTTCATATTGTTACTTTTTTAAATTATTTTTTTGTTAGTTAAATTTTAATTTGAAACTCCCCAAATTTAACAATTCCTGAAAAATTGCGCAATTTTTCAGGAATTTAATTAGAATTAAAATAATTAGTTGACATTCAGTAAAAACGAATACAGTTTTTTTGCACCGGAAAGCACTTCATTGTAGCTTTCTTCTGCCACCTCAGTATCCAGAACTTCTTTAAAATTTTTCCACATCGGGCCTGTATTTTCCTGATAACATCCGAAAAAATTGAAAGTAACGTCGTCAAAACCTTCCGTTTTAGAAAGCTGTTTAGCAATAACATTTCCTCCCAACGTAGACCCTTCAATCACATACATCGCTCCAAGCGCTTCATGTTCATTAATGAATTCAAGGTCGTGGGACGCTTCCTGATTTTTCAGGGAAAGGCTTTTCAGGTCTTTTTCAATAAGGCAAAGCTTTTTTCTTTCCTCAAGCTGAAGTTTTTCTGCATACTTGTCTGAAAGACTGCTGAATATTTTATCTTCGCTGTGAAGAAGCATCAGGTAATTGGTATGGATGATTTTTTTATAATCCTCTAAAGTGAAGGTTTTGTTGAAAATCTTCTCAGAATTAAAAAGTTTTTCTGCTGCATCGTGATACTCTGCTGTATTCTGTTTAAGATATTCTGATACCATAAATAACGTTTTAAAAGTTTCTCAAATGTAAGGCTTTTTGAACGTTAAAATAAATGAAGTCCCCTCATTATTACTCTCAAAATCAACATTTCCTCCAAGTCTTTGCATAATGCGGTGCACAATAGATAGTCCCACTCCGTTTCCTTTGAATTTTTTGGCATTATCCATCCTGTTAAAGATTTTAAACATTTTATGTTTTTCCTCCACAGGAATACCAATACCGTTGTCTGAGATCCTGTAAATAATGGTTTGCCCGTCTTCTGTCCCTTCAATTTCTACTTTTGGAAGATCTTTATGGGAAGAATATTTCACAGCATTGTTGATGATGTTCAGAAACACCTGATGAAGCATTGTCTTATCAGCCAGTACATCCGGACACTCTTTGATGATAATCTCACTGTTGGCACTTCCGTAGGTCATCTTGGCATTTTCAGATATCTTCTCAATAGTATACGTTGTTTTCAGACTTTCAAGCTGAATTTCGCTGTGCTTGGCACGGCTCAGCTGCAGGACGTCATGCATCATTTCAGCCATATTATCAATTTCTTCAATAATTGCATTGATCTTGGCTTTACTTTTTTCAGAATTATCAGCAAGATTTCCCAGAAGCATTTGTGCATTCAGTTTCATCACGGTGAGAGGTGTTCCCAGGTCATGAGAAATAGTGTATGAAAAACTGTCAAGTTCCTCATTTACTTTTTTAAGCTCATCATTAAGCCTTTTAATCGCATTGTAATTTTTATGGGAAGTTTCTAAGATCAGATCCCTTACAGCCTGTACTGCACTTACATTTCTGGAATTCCATCTTTTTGAATGCCCTTTGATATTTTCTGTAAAAATGCGGAATGAAGTTCTGGGAGATATCATTTGTCTTTCCTCTCCGTTCTGAGAAAACACACTTACTTTCTTCTCCGGATTTCCGGCCCAGTTGATATGTTCATCAAACTCTTTTCTGAACCAGATCAGCATTTCATTTTTATCCCTTTCAATAAAATAGATGGCAATTCCTGCTGCATTTTCAGTCAGTTCAAGTTCTTTGCCATAATCTTTAAGGAAGTTTCGGCTCACATAAATACGTTCATTGGTATTACTAAGAGCCCATGCTGCAACTCGTCCAATATTTTCATGATCAGGAGTACTTCCGTCTGTTATTATATTTTCATCAGAAACAATGGCAAGACCATCAGCTTCCGGTAAGTTTCTGATTTCTTTTTTACATTCAATAAGAGAATTAAAGAGATTGTTATGCTTTAAAAATTCCGTTTTCAGCTGAGACATTCTCTCATTGAGTTCCAACCGGTAATTCAGTTCGTTTTTTGATTTAAAAGAAGAATAGGCATTCGCTGCCAGAGCCGTAAAAATTCCGGCCTGTACTCTATCTTCAAGATCAATATGTTTAGGTTCAACATTCTGGCAGGTTACCAGACCCCATAGATGATCATCAATAATAATGGAAACACTGAAGCTGGAAGCCACTCCCGAATTTTTCAGATACTGTGCATGAACCGGTGACATTCCTCTGGATGCGGAGTAAGTAAGGTCAATATTTTCAGGACTTCTGCTTAAAATGGGAACCGTATCCGCATATACATTGCCGAAAATTCTTTTTCTTTTTTTCAGATAAAGATCACGGGCCTGTTTTGGAATATCAGACTCCGGGTAATGAAGACCAAGAAAGCTTTCCATATTTTCGTTTTTCTTTTCTGCGATTACTTTTCCGGAACCGTCCATCATGAATTTGTAGACCATCATACGATCATAATTTACCACCTTTGAAAGAGTTTCCAGGAGATGATTCCAGAGTTCCTTTTCATTGTCGATGATATAAAAATTATCATACTTATTGGAAATCCGTTTGTTGGGATTAATGATAACCTCTTCGAACTCCAGAAAAATATAAAGTTCACTTCTGAAAACAGAGAAATGATATTCTTTATCATTAATAAAAACCTTATCGAAATACGTTTCATTCTTACGTCTGGTAAACTTATCCAGTGAAGTATAGATTTCTGAATCAATAATGCCCTGAAAACTTTCCGGAAAGTCAGTAATCTTTCTTCCGAACAGCTCCTCTGAGTGCTCAATTTTAAATAGATCCGCAATATTCCTGCTAAAAAAAGTAATGGTACGGGATTCTGCATCAATGCCAATCAGGTAACCAAAGTCTTGTATAGAACCCGGAATATGGATAGGTTCTTCATGGCATTCTATAAAGTTCATATATCTCTTCAGTCTAGTAATCAAATATAGCGTTTTTTTGAACAGCTTTCAATTTTGTGGTATCTATTTTCAAACCTCAGTATATCAGGCATTCACAGGAAATACTGGTAAAAAAAACGTAAAAAAACCCATTAAAATGTTCTTCATTTTCTCCTTTTTTTTTCTATCAAATCTTAAAAATATACGAAAAAAGATTCAATAATGCAATACTCAATCTTTAACCATGATTCATAACATAAATTACGGATTATTAATCTTATTAATTGTTTTATTTAAACAATTTTCGCTAAATTTATATCACCAAATAATGAATATGACGAAAATTCATTGAATTATTCACAACAAATTCAATACAAAATTTAAATTCAAATAATACTATTATGAAAAAGTTCCCATTAATTTTATTTTCTCTGATCCTTTCTATAGGATTATGGAATCCTTCTGAAGCATGTACAAGAGTAGTGTACAAAGGTCCCCAGAATACCGTTATTACAGCCCGTTCCATGGACTGGCGTGACGAAATCCCTGTCAATCTCTGGGTTCTCCCAAAAGGGATAGAACGAAATGGACTGGTAGGCTCTAAATCTGTGAAATGGACCGCCAAATATGGAAGCCTTGTAAGCTCTTCATGGGATATTGCTTCAGCTGACGGCATGAACGAAAAAGGGCTGGTTGCCAACCTGCTTTGGCTGGGAGAATCTCAATATCCTAAATTTGATGGAAAAGGTAGTAAAAAAGGTATTGCCATTTCATTATGGGCCCAATATTATCTTGATAACTTTGCCACAGTAAAAGAAGCCGTAGAATTTTCACGCAAAGAGCCTTTCGTAATTGTTAGTGATTATATTCCGGGAACTGAAAGATTTACAACCGTCCATCTTTCCATTTCGGATGCTTCAGGAGACAATGCAGTATTTGAATATATTGACGGAAAGCTTGTCATTCATCATGACCCGTCTTACACGGTAATGACCAATTCTCCTATTTTTGAGGAGCAGCTTGCCCTTAACAATTACTGGAAAGGTATTCCGGGGACCGTTATGCTTCCGGGAACCAACCGGGCAGCAGACCGCTTCGTAAGAGCTTCTTACTATATCAACGCGATTCCTCAGACTGCAGATACCCGCACAGCTGTAGCCAGTGTTTTCAGCGTAATCAGAAACTGTTCCGTTCCTTACGGGATCACTTCTGCCACAGAGCCTAATATTTCTTCTACAAGATGGCGTTCGGTTTCAGATCAGAAAAACCTTGTGTATTATTTTGAAACAGTCTTTACTCCAAACACTTTTTGGGTAGATCTTAAAGAATTTGATTTAAGTCCAAAAGGTAAAGTAATGAAACTGGATCTTAGTAATTACCGCACCTACAACGGAAAATCCAATGCAGAATTTAAAGAATCTGCTCCGTTCACATTCTTGGGATTAAAATAGATATTTCACCACAAACTACTTATGCTTAAGTAAATCTGGTCCCTGCAGATGAAGACCTAAGTATTCCGCACTATGAGTGAATGTATGATCATTCAAAATGCATCAGATACATGTGGTAAAATAAAATTCACAATTAAAAAAACAAAATAGATATGGCCTTTTTTTCGATTAAAAAGAAAAGCCTGATTCTGTGTATGCTGGCCTGTGGGTTATCTGCTTATGCACAAAATCAGGATTCTCTTAAGACCACCTCTGCTCTACAGGAAAAAAATGATGTTAAATATCCGCAGTTGCAGATCAAAGGTCTTTTTCAGGCACGTTACCTTGTTGGGATGAGTAAAGATGTAGACGTAAACGGACTTCATCACACCGATGGTTCCGGAACTGACAATAATTTCATGCTCAAATACATGAGGGTTCAGGTTCGCGCGCAGATCAGTAAACGTACTGAAGTTGTAGTTTTGGCCAACCTTGCCGATTTTAAAAATGATCCCAAAAGCAGAGTTCTTGAAAATGCTTACCTGAAGTATACTTTCAATCCCAAATTAGCGATTACTGTAGGACAGTTCAGACCCTGGTTCGGTATTGAAGAGACCTACCCTATCGACATTATTAAATCTCTGGATTGGTCCAATCAATATACAGAATTCGGAAAGCTGGGCTGGACAAGTTTCCAGATCGGAATGTCTGCTACAGGACAGCTTCAGCTGGGAGAAATTCCTTTCCAATATGCGGTTTCAGTGGTGAACGGAAACGGAAAAAACCAGGTTAATGATAATGACAACGGAAAACAGTATTCTACCCGCCTTGTTTTCGGATTATCAAAAAAATACAATTTCAATGTAGGTCTGAATGGCGGTATCGGGGAAGTTTTCAGCAAAAAAGTATATGCGCTGGGTGTAGATCTGAGCTCACTGATTCAGTTTGATCCAAAATGGAGTCTTGATATGCAGCTGGAAGCTAAGCAGGCTACCAACCATGTTCTGTACAATTCTATTGCTCCTGAAATTCGTCCTGAAAACCCAGATCAATATCTGATCCGTGGTGCCTATTTTCTTCCGAATCTAAGATATGAGATCAATCACAAAAATCTCAGCGCCTTCGAACTATCCTGCCGTTACGAATATCTTGATACCAACTTTAGAATGGCTTCCAACCCAAGACAAACGATTACCCCGATGTTCGGATTGGAATTCCTGAAAAATTATGGAGCAAGAATTCAACTGGGAGTACAGTTTGACCGCTACAAACATCAGGTAGAAAACACATCACAATACAACAATAATCTATTCATTGTACAGGTACAGAGTAGGTTTTAACGATTAAATAGTTAGTATCATGAAAGAAATTAATATTAAAAACGTAGCGATCACATTTGTTGTTGCGTTGATCATATGGTTCATTCCTGCTCCGGAAGGTGTTGCAGAGAATGCCTGGCATCTGTTTGCCATCTTTGCGGCAACCATTTTAGGAATCATTCTTAAGGCAGCACCAATGGGAACTATGTGTATGATGGCCATTGGATTTACAGCCCTTACGCAGGTAGTTGCTCCGGGAGATGCAGGGAAATCTATTACCAAAGCGCTTTCCGGTTTTGGAGATAAAGTAATCTGGCTGATCGGGATTTCATTCTTTATTGCCAGAGGATTTATCAAAACAGGACTTGGAAACCGTATCGCCTTTTTATTCATCAGAGTTTTTGGGAAAAGCTCACTGGGATTGGCTTACGGGTTAGGACTTGCCGATGTTTGTCTTGCTCCTGCTATTCCTAGTAACACTGCAAGAGGAGGTGGAATTATCTACCCGATCATGAAGTCTATGGCCATAAGCTTTGATTCTGTTCCTGAAAAGCCGGAAACCCATAGAAAGCTAGGGTCATTCCTGACTTTGAACAGTTATTACATGAACCTGATCGCTTCTTCTATGTTCCTTACCGGGACAGCCAGTAACCCGATGTGTCAGAAGTTTGCAGCCAACCTTGGTATTGATATTACCTGGATGTCATGGGCAGCAGCAGGTTTTATTCCGGGTGCAGTAGCATTCTTTATCGTTCCTTTGGTATTGTATAAATTATATCCGCCTGAATTGAAAAAAACGGGTGATGCTCCTAAAATGGCAGCTCAGAAATTAAAAGAAATGGGGCCTATCTCAAGAAATGAATGGCTGATGCTGCTGGCATTCTTCATTCTGTTAGCCCTTTGGATATTTGGAGGAGCACTTTCTATTGATGCTACTACTACAGCCTTTATCGGATTAACATTATTACTACTAACCTCAGTATTAACCTGGGAAGATGTAAAAGGTGAAAAAGGAGCTTGGGATACGATCGTTTGGTTCGCCGTACTGGTGATGATGGCAAGTTCTTTAAATGAATTAGGTTTCATTGGATGGTTCAGTAATCTTATCAAAGTACAGATTGGAGGTTTGAGCTGGCAGGTAGCTTTCCCGGTTATTATTGTAGTATATTTCTTCAGTCACTATATTTTTGCCAGTGCTACTGCTCACGTAGCGGCTATGTATGCTGCCTTGCTGGGTGTGGGTGTTTCTTTAGGAATCCCACCAATGTTACTCGCAATGATGCTTGGTTTCATGGGTTCAATTTACGGGGTACTTACTCATTACGGCCACGGTCCTGCACCGGTATTCTTCGGAAGCGGATATGTCGACCTGAAAGCCTGGTGGCTCAGAGGTCTTGAAATTGGAATCGTTCTATTGATCATTTATATGGTTGTAGGAGGATTGTGGATGAAAGTCTTAGGATATTATTAACCAATACATCAAAAATATGTTATCAACACTGTCAAGAAAAATGCTGATGTGCCTTACAGGACTCTTTCTGGGATTCTTCCTGTTGATTCATTTCCTTGGAAATCTTCAGCTTTTTCTTCCACAAGAACAAGCGCACCTGCAGTTTAATGCTTATTCGCATTTTTTATCAGGAAATATCATTATCAAAATAGTCTCTTACGTTTTATATGCCAGTATTATTCTGCACGCAGTAGACGGACTGATGATTACTTTAAAAAATAAAAAATCAGGAGGCGGTTATCAAACGGACAGACGTGGAAGAGCTAGCAAGTGGGCTTCCAGAAATATGGGAATCCTGGGAACATTAATTCTGATTTTCCTGGTGATCCATTTCCAGAACTTCTGGTATATCTATAAATTCGGAAATCCTCCTTTGGATGAAAACGGAAATAAAGACCTCTACATTCTGGTAGTGAATGTCTTTAAAGAATGGTGGTACGTTATCATTTATGTTGTATCAATGATCGCTTTGTGCTATCACCTGATTCATGGAATACACAGCGCTGTAAGAACCCTGGGATTATATCATCCTAAGTTTGTACAATGGTTCAAAACTATCGGGATTGCGTATTCAATCATTATCTGTGTAGGTTTTGCATTGATGCCTGTGTATGTATTCTTCACTTATCATTAAAAGGAACGATCATGATTTTAGATTCAAAAATACCACAAGGCCCATTGGAACATAAATGGGAAAATTATAAAAAGAAAGCAAAACTCGTAAACCCTGCCAACCGTAAAAAACTGGATGTGATTGTTGTAGGAACAGGATTGGCGGGAAGTTCAATCGCAGCTTCTTTAGGGGAAATGGGATATAATGTCAAATCATTCTGTTTTCAGGACAGCCCGAGAAGAGCACACTCTGTGGCAGCACAGGGAGGTGTGAATGCCGCCAAAAACTATAAAAATGATGGTGATAGTGTCTACAGAATGTTTGTAGATACCTTAAAAGGAGGAGACTTCAGAGCCCGTGAAGCCAATGTCTACAGAATGGCAGAATGTTCTTTGAACCTCATCGACCAGGCTGTTGCACAAGGTGTACCTTTTGGGCGAGAATATGGCGGATATCTGAACAACCGATCCTTCGGAGGAGTTCAGGTAAGCCGTACTTTCTATGCGCGAGGACAAACGGGGCAGCAGCTTCTTCTGGGAGCTTATCAGGCTTTAATGCGACAGGTTGGAAAAGGTTCCGTGCAATTATTTTCAAGACATGAAATGCTGGATCTGGTTACTGTTGATGGGAAAGCCAGAGGAATTATCGTAAGGAATTTAGACACAGGAGATATTGAAAGACATGCAGCACACGCTGTAATATTGGCAACCGGAGGTTACGGAAAAATTTATTATCTGTCAACCCTTGCCATGGGATGTAACGGTTCTGCCATCTGGAGAGCCCATAAAAAAGGAGCTTTAATGGCTTCCCCAAGCTGGATTCAGGTACACCCTACTTCCCTTCCACAATCCGGAGATTATCAGTCTAAACTGACCTTAATGTCTGAATCATTACGTAATGACGGCCGAATCTGGGTACCATTAAAGGAAGGTGAAACCAGACCTCCCAATGACATTCCTGAAAATGAAAGGGATTATTATCTTGAAAGAAGATATCCGGCTTTCGGAAACCTTGCTCCAAGAGATATTTCTTCCCGTGCAGCCAAGGAAAGAATTGATGCCGGTTTCGGAATCGGGCCTTTGAAAAACGCCGTTTATCTTGATTTTTCAAAAGCAATACAGGAACAGGGAAAAGATAAGATCAAAGAAAAATATGGAAATTTATTCGATATGTATCTGAAAATAACAGGATATGATGCGTATAAAGAACCCATGATGATCTCTCCTTCTGCCCACTTTTCAATGGGTGGACTTTGGGTAGATTATGAACTGATGACTACTGTTCCCGGACTGTTTGCGTTGGGTGAAGCTAATTTTGCCGATCACGGAGCCAACAGATTAGGAGCCAACTCTCTTTTACAGGCGTCTGTAGACGGATATTTCATTGCGCCTTACACGATTGCCAATTATCTGGCAGATGAAATTCACACCGGAAAAATTTCACCGGATACTCCTGAATTTGAACAGGCTGAAAAGGCCGTTAAAGATCAGATCAACGATTTTATCAATATTAAAGGAACCAAAACCGTTGATTACTTCCACAAAACTTTAGGAAAGCTCCTCTATGATTATTGCGGACTGGCAAGAAATGAAGAAGGGTTGAAATACGCCATTCAGGAAATCCGAAAACTGAAACAGGAATTTTACAAAGACGTAAGGGTTTCCGGACAGGGAGATAAAATGAATACCGAACTGGAAAAAGCAGGCCGTGTAGCCGATTATTTCGAAATCGGAGAACTGATGTGCTATGATGCATTAACCCGTAACGAATCCTGCGGTGCTCACTTCAGAGAAGAATTTCAGACCCCGGACGGGGAAGCCATGAGAAATGATGCGGAATACCAATTTATTTCTGCCTGGGCCTGGAAAGGTGAAAATGGTGAACCTGAATTGATTAAGGAACCTTTAATCTTTGAAGAAATTCAGCCAACGGTAAGAAGTTACAAATAAAAACAGAAAATTATGGATTTACATCTTAAGATATGGAGACAGAAAGACAGAAAAAGTGAAGGAAAACTGGTAGGTTACGACCTGAAAGGATTGAATCCACACATGTCTTTCTTAGAAATGCTGGACACTTTAAATGAAAAACTGATTATTGAGGGTGATGAACCTGTTGAGTTTGATCATGACTGTCGTGAAGGGATCTGCGGACAATGTGGAATGATGATTAATGGTATTGCCCATGGTCCTTTGAAAAATACAACCACCTGCCAGCTTCATTTAAGATCCTTTAAAGATGGGGAAACGATTCTGATAGAGCCATTCAGAGCTGAAGCATTTCCGGTGAAGAAAGATTTAAAAGTAGACCGTTCTGCTTTTGACAGAATTATATCTTCAGGAGGTTTTGTATCTGTGAATACAGGCCAGGCTCCTGATGCCACAGCAATTCCGGTGACTCACCAGACGGCTGAGGAAGCTTTTGATTCTGCTGCGTGTATCGGATGTGGAGCGTGTGTTGCCACTTGTAAAAATGGAAGTGCAGCTTTATTTACCTCTGCAAAAATCACTCATATGGCGCTTCTTCCTCAAGGGAAAGAAGAACGAAGCAAAAGAGTGCTGGATATGGTAGCCCAAATGGATACGGAATTATTCGGGCACTGCTCCAATACAGAAGCCTGTGAAGTAGAATGTCCTCAGGGAATTTCTGTCCTGAATATTGCCAGAATGAATTTTGAATACAACAGAGCTTTGTTTTTCAGAAAGAAAAATTAATCTGAGAAAACAAAGATGATCATAAGTAAAGGACGAATTTGTAAATTCAAATTCGTCCTTTTATTTCTTATTCTATCATGGCCACCACTCTCGCCGGAGCTGCAGATCCGCCAACAATTTTTAACGGAAATACACAGATTTTAAATCCGGATGGAGGTAATGCACTGAGGTTTGTAAGCTGTTCGATGTGTAAATATTCTTTTTCGATTCCTACACGATGACCTTCCCAGAAGAATTCAGGGTCATTCATTTCTTTGGCTTTCTGAGCCATATATTTCAGGGGAAGATCCCAGCCCCACTGATCGATTCCCATTACTTTTACGCCCTGGTCAATCAGCCATTCTGTAGCTTCTTTACTCATTCCCGTTCCTTTTTCCACAAAATCCGGAGTTCCCATCATTTTATCACGATCGGTTCTGATCAGAACAATATTTCCTTCCTGAATGGTAATTCCGTTTTTATCGAGATCTTTTTTCAAATCCTCAACAGTGATAGCAACAAAATCTTCTTTATGCGTACAATCAATCACAATTCCGTCTCCGTAGCACCACTCCAGCGGAATCTGGTCTATCGTTTTAGCAGGCTTTCCTTCTACTACAGGGCCATAATGCCAGGGAGCATCAATATGTGTTGTAGCATGAAGTCCCATATTTTTGATCGTGTCATCTGCCCAGCCTATCCAGTTTTTAGGAAAAAGCCTTGACGGAAGCCTCAATGCCAGACGAATCAACCAATGCGATTTTCTATGGGCTTTATGTTTGATTTTCACCCTCATGAACCATGGGTCTCCTGCATTATACTGAATCGGCTTTGTTAAATCGACAAGTGTTGTTTTCATATGATTTAGCTAAGAAGACAAAGATAATGAATAAGGCAAAAAAACGAATAGATAGTAGCAAACGAAAAAAAGATTAGCCATTACTGATCGTTTTCTAATTCTATCGGGTTTTCATATTTTTTGTTTTCTTCTCGTTCTTTTTGTCTTTGTCTTATCATTTCTTGACCTTGTATAATGGTTGTTCCATAACTTGCGAGTACAGCAGCGGCATTGGCTTCATTATTTCTAACTGCTTGCTTTAATTTTTGTTGTGTGGTTTCTATCGCATCTGTATATCTGCTCTTTTTAATGGTAATTAATTTACCATTTAATTTAGATGCAGGTATAGATTTTACCAATTCAAAATCAAAATCTCCTTTATCATCTGTTATTTTAACAATCAGTCCTGGTAATCCGCTAAATTTATATGGACCGTAAGGCAACGGAATTTCGGGATCATACCATGCTATCCAGTTCCGCCCTTTAAAAGTAACTTCTGCTTTTTTACAAATAATTGTATTGATTACTTTGGTCTCATCCACAAGCCTCCAATTCTTTATTATTGGTTCTTTATAGGTAAGTAAAGACATTCCAGCTGATCTAAAATATTGTATATTTTCGTTGGATTGAATTATGGTAAAAGATAAACCTGTTTTTGGAATCACTACCCCTTTTTTCCAGCCAAGAGTTATACTGCCATCAGCATTCTTTGTGCTTGTTCCTGAAGTGGCCATTACCGAATCACCTTTTAGCGATATAACACTTGCAAAAAATGCACGTTTATCTCCTATCTGTAATGAGAATTGTTCTTCATGCCGATAATCAGTCCGTGTATCGAATTTTGCTTTTAATTGATAGGTAAATTCCCCACGCAGAGTATCCTGTTTGTATGATTGTGTATAAAATAAAACACTATAAAATAAAATGAATATTTGTATTAGTTTTTTGTGGTAATGCATAAGAGATATTTTCATTATAAATTGCACTTATAGTATTAACTTTTACTATAAGTGCATTTACATTAATTAGGCTAGATTATTACTAGGTCCATAATGAGAAGCTGGCTTACAATAATTTGCTTCAAGAGCATCAATCCAAGCATTTGCTTGCTCAGCGGTCCAATCTTGAGTAGTTGTAGCTTTTACTCCACATGAAGTTTCAGCATACCAAACTTGGCCTGCCTTTACAGTTTTAAGATCTTCACGAGTCAATTTTTTTAATTGTTTCATAAAATATGTTTTTTTAATTGAGTCTCAAATATATACAAATAACTCACATCTGAAGGATATTTTTTGTTATGTTAAGTAGTTGTTTATCTGTTAAAAAAATATTTTTTGCTTGAAAATTTCTGTATAAAATTGAATTGATTTTTATCCTGTTACTTAAACAAAATGCATTTATTAAAAAAATGCATTTGGAGATTTTTTTATATGTTAAATAGTCAATGTCAAACAGAAACTTTACATCTAAAGTCTGAAAATATGTATTTGTTCTGATGTATTATTATCAGATTTAGCGTTTTTGCTTTTTGCTGTTTTGTCTTTTACTCTCTACAACCCTCTGGGAATCATAATCTTCTTCGGATCATTCTCATCATACATGATCTCAATAGTTCCTTGTTGAGGAATGGAAGAAAGCTTTAAAAGACTCACAATTTTCTTATAAACAGCAATATGTTCAGTCCCTCTGAAATCTTTAAAACTTACCTGAAACATGATTTGTGGCTGATCGTTCACTGTAAGGCCTGTCTGGCTTACACTGATAATATTGGCTTCAGCATTTCTTCCTGAAAAAAGAATACGTTCTTCTTTTGTATTTTTTAAAAACTTCCCGAAAATAAGCTGAAAAACCAGGACATAAATAATGGTCATCACCCCGCTGAAAATAATCGGGTGCATGAATGTCAGAAACCTCCAGCCGAAATCAAAAGATTCTCTCCAATAGAAATAAGAGTATAAGCCAATAACATAAGCAATCAATAATACAAGAAATACGATTCGTAAAATCATTCCTGATGTATTGAATCCTACTTTCTGATCACTTAAAATAAAATAGGGTTCCTGTGATACCTTAGGATTCAGCAGTACCTTGATTTTGTTTCCTACATCAAATCTTCTCTCCTGCGGTCTGGAATCATGAAACATCATTGTATGTTCTATCACCGTATTGCTGAGATTGGGAAATGAAAGCCCGACCTGAATGAGATTCATGTTTTTTTTAGGAATGTATTTGAGGAGTTTATAATCAATGATTCCCGCTTCTCTTGGAATTCCGTTCTGTACAATGGACCGGATCGTATTTTTCTCTTTAAAAGTTGTAATGAAAAGCTTGTTGATAAAGAAAATAATCACATATCCCCATATTAACAAAGAAAAACCGAGATACCCATAGCTCACCGCTAATGAATTTCTCGGTTCTGTTGCCAGCTCCTCCGTCATCATGTAAATGAAAATTGGAAAAGGAACACAGAAAAAGAAGAGAAAAGCTCCCCAGAAAATGATCATCAATTTCATAGCTGTTATTTTGTAATCAGCAATAAAGTTATGATATTATTATGGAACCGGAGACTTCTTTTTATACCTCTTTTTCGAAATAAAGTCTGTAATATTTTCCTTTATCATCCTCACCCATTTCAATTTTCTGTCGGTCTCCGTGGATGTAGATATGGAAGTTTTTATCTAATTTAATAATACTTTTAAAGTGTCTCTGAGTCTTTTTTACCGCCGCTTCACTGATCGGGAACTCTTCAGCAATATTCACCTGCATGTCCTGTTCGTAGTCTGTTTTAAAGTTCACGAAACTTTCAATCACATGCTCATCTCCCAAGACTTCACTGGCAAATTCATCCAGCTTGAATTCTTCTTTTTCTTTGAAGAAATTGATAGACTTGTTCAGGAAATCTGCCTGGTCTGCTTTGGAAACTTCAAATTCCTGGGGAAGCTGTTTGGTGATATAATCTTTATATACCATCAAAGCTTCCTGCGTGTGGAAATATTCATCATCACGCTGTTTTACTTTCAGGAAATCTTCAAACCAGTAATACATATCCCCGTTTTTGTTGTTGTCAACTACGGAAAGTACATACCCTGTTTCTTTATTGTTGTTGTAAATCAAAGCAGCCTTATCAATTTTAGACAAACCGATTCCCTGATCTTTTTCAATATCAAATGTTTCTTCTGCAGGATTGATTTTCAGGAAAGATTCTCTCTTCTCCGTTTTAAAAATCCCGATTTTATCCACTCTGTCCGGACGGTCGCTTTCATCTTCAAAAAGTACGATAAAAAGCTCTCCACTCTGAACTCTCGGATTTTCTGCCGCTTCGAAAAGATGTTTGGCAATATTCTCAGATTCCCAGATAAACTTGGATTTATCATCAAAAATTTCAGATACGGCACTGTACACCGGATTATTCACCAGATAGGTGTCACTGTAAAAATGGAAGGTTTCTTCCGATTTAAAAGAACCTAAAAAGTAGTCTTCAAGCATTTCTGCCATTCCTTCTTCCAGCTTCAATTCCTCCTGGGAAAGTGTCAGCGAATCTCCGTTGATCTTATTTCCGACTCTGTGTACTATTATTTTTGAAAACATTTTCTGAATATTTGGACTGCAAAGATATTCATTCTTATCCTTACTGCGAAACTTAAAAAGAATATTGATTTTGGGATAACATAAACTTGATTTTTAACCACAAAAGGCACAAAAGTTCTTATTTTAAATCCTTTAGCCCATTTTAGAAGCGTAATGATACACACTAAAAAAGTTCACTAAAGGTGAAAATCTTAGATTTTCAAAACTTCTGAGTACTTCTTAGCTATAAAGCCGATGACCTTAAATAATTTAACAGTTTAACTCTTTTGTGACTTTGTGGTGAGTTTTAAGGCAAGTCATTTGTTTTTTCTCCCATTTTGATAAAAACCTTATCATTTTGACAGGCTTTTTTGTTTAAAAAACTCGCCTACAAAATCGTAATTTACTAATTACCAACACATTAAATACATTCCATTTTCAACGGAATATCATTGGCATCATGATTTGAAAACATAGAAAAATGGACTTAAAGACTTTAAACAGAATCGACAAGCTCAGAAGGTTAAAAAGCAAAGGACCTGCAACTCCAAAATGGCTGAAGCCTTATCATATGCTCTTTTTTGCTTTTTTAACCATTTTCATTTTTGGTGCCTTCATCAAAATGCTAGAACACTATCACCATTAAAATATAATACGATGAACTATTTACAAGCCGTAAAGGAAATCACCGACGTGGTTCCCGACTTTGAAAAAGATGTACAGGAAATCAAAATTCAAAACTCATACAGCATTATCCGCACTTTTACGGAACGTATTAAAAATATGATCAGACAGAATGACAGAAATCTGCTGTTCAGGAGTTTACAGAAAATGGACAAAATTTACACTGACGGAGATACAGTATTAAAGAATGCAATTGAGACAACCTTTATCTATTCTCTGGACAATTGTACTGCTTTCTGCACTGAGGAATACAGAAAAGTGATTTTTAGTCATATTTCTGCCAACCTTCAGAAAGTATATTCAAGACAAATTTACACTCACGGCATATAACCGTTTTGTTACATTTTTTATCCGTTTCATTACAAAGTGTTTAAATTAAACAAAAATAAAAATAACTCACAATCAATAGATTATGAAAAATAAAATCAGAAGAATTTCAGACTGGAAAACCTGGAAAACCACTACTAACAGGCACAATGCAGAAATATTACTCACTCACATCGCTGTGATCGTCGGAGTATTTATTTTTGCTGCCTGTCTTTAAATTTTGGTATACATTTCGCTGCAATATAAAGTGTTTGAAAAATTCTTAATTATGATGAAAGTACAAATGCAAACTATTAATCAAAAAATAGCTGTTGAATACTTAAAATTTTTCTATCCGCCACTTCGCAATGAAATCACCCAGCTGTCTGTACAGGACAATTTCGCAGGGATCATGCAGGCTACCGTGAATTATCTGAAGCACCTGCTGCAGGAATCGAAGATCAATATCATTGCCCATCACATCAAGTTGATGGACTGGATCTACAGAAACGGGAATTCTTATGTAAGAACCATGATTGAAAACCTGTTTGTAAGATCTTTCGAAAGCTTCAAGAAACACGCAAAGATCCAACATTGGAAACTTCTTTACCAATATATGCCTGTCAGCTTCCAGATCATTTATAATGAACAACAGAAGCAGGATCAGATATATTTTGGGAAATAAATTAAGTCAAAAAGCGAAAAGGTAAATACGCGTTTACCTTTTCGCCTTTTCATTCCTGATCGATATAACTCCCACTCTAATATGTTTCACAAATAGGTGTGAAACTTCTTTTTATAAAATATACCATGAAATACTCTTTTTATGCCCTGATAATGGCATTGTCATTAATATCGTGTGAAAACAACGACAATATAATTGATGATCCGAGACCTGTTGATAAAAATGTTTACTCGTTTCAATTTAAAAGTTATACTGTAAAAAATACGGTTTTGTACAAAGGATCAAAAGGAGAAAAATCTACTCCGGATGAATCTTACCTTACCGATTACTGGAGCCTATACCAGGAACCTGCATGGGAAAAAATAAATCTTGATCTTAAAAACAAAACGATCAGGTTATTCTCAGAAACCTCATCTACAGATTTTGCTTACAGTTTTACCATCGCGAATGATTCTGTACTGATCAAAGAGAACAACAATAATAAACCAACTTACATTGGTGATTTCCATAAAGACACTTCTTCATTCACCTTAAAAAGAACGTACAGATACGTTAAAAAAGTTCCCCGAGATGACCAGGACGCACTATTAATTACCAAAAGTTCTCATTTTGGAACAACTCAATACGAAAATATTTTCGGTAATATATTCTCCAAACCTTCTGAAATGATCAAAACAGGAGATCAGGTTTTATGGAGCAATATTGAATATTCTTATAAATAATTGTAGCTACATTTTTATTTTTTAATTATTAACTCAGAAACCAACTTCCCGTCCTGCAAGATCCGGAAGGTTTTCGTTGAGAAATATACTGTAATAATATATCTTCAGTTATTTTATTAACTTTAGATATTATTTATAAATAATGAAGAATAAATATTTTTATGGATTTTTAATCACTTTTATTTACACAGGATATAATGCCCAGGTTTCTGATACAGTAAAAAAACTGGCACAGCCTTTAAGTACTCTTTCTTATGCTGAGTCCTCCCATATTGGTTATGGAGGTGAAGAAAGTAAGATTTATAATCAATTTAAAAAAATTGCTAAAACAGCAAGTAATGATGAGCTCTATTACTATGCGATGAATGGCAGCAATGCGTTAAGGGTTTATTCCGCCAAGGAGCTATTTAAAAGAAATGATAAAAGATTCTTAGATATCTATACTTTCTATTATAACAATCCTTTAATGATGAAATATACTTTGGGATGTGTCGGAGAAAATAAAAATATTTCAGAATTTTTAAAAGATGAAGTATACTCTGCCCAGGATTATATTTCGTTGCGGGATCATTTATTGAAAAATAAAGATAAGCAAGATGAAATATCAAAATTACAATTAAGCCAAATCAGAGACCATGGCTATGGCAAGCTTACAGAAGAAAATGTCAATTCAGTTAAAAAGCATTTAGAAGAAATTGATAATAAAAAATCAAACTAAAACTTATCTGTTCAATATAATGGGCAAAACCAAAAGTATAAAAAATATTACTATACCCGCCGAATTTTTATTGGATAATAGTTTTATTTCAAAGAGTATTTAAAGGAGCTTTAAACAAGACTTAAAATCTTTTTAATATCCTTACGGTTTTCCATATTTGGTGATTAAAAAAATAATTTTATATTTAAATTGTTAAATATTTAAAAAACATAATTATGAAAAAAGTATTATTACTTTCAGCATTTATGGTTGCTGGACTTGTTTGTGCTAAAGAAAGCACTTCTAACAAATTAGAGTCAAAAAAGGAAAAACAGCAAATTGCAGCCTTTACAAGGTATTTGGTGACTATCAAAACTATTTGTGGAACTACTTATCAAACAGTTTTTGATTCTGAATTTGATTCAAGTGATTGCCTTTACAACGAATGGGAAATGTATAACAATCAAGATTGTGGACATTCCAGTTATGAAAATCCAATGACGTAATGAAAAAAATAATAGGCTGTCTTTTAACAGCCTATTTAATTATAATATTTTGAGTACCTATGAAACCACTTTTTAGAATTTTTTTGTTATTTCTTTGTTTTAACTATGTGAAAGGTCAAGAAAAAAAAGATTATTCGGAAATCGAAGTAAAGTATAAATATAATTTTGTACAAGATACTTTGGATAAATTATCTACAATTAATGAGCCTATGGTATTACTCACTAATGGCAAAAAATCTATATATTATAGTGAAAATTATAAGGCTGCAGTGGATGGTTTTGGGAAAAAACTGGAAGACGCAATGAAGACCGGAAATATTGTTGATCCCGGCTCTCTTCCGAAATCTAAGGTAAAGCATAATGTATATAAGGATGAAAACAAAACCTATATATCAAATTATTTAGGGAGAAATTATTACACCTATGAGAGTCCTGATAAACTTGACTGGCAAATTGATAATAAAAGCACTTCTACTATTGGCGGCTATAAATGTAATAAAGCAGTTGTAAGTGTAGGAGGAAAAAAGTTTATAGCTTGGTTTACTTATGATATTCCAATAAGTGATGGTCCATACAAATTTAGAGGACTTCCTGGATTAATATTAAAGATCAATGAGTTGAATAATTATATAGGTTTTGAACTTATATCAATAAATAAAACGAGTTTACCCATTGAGCAAAAAAAAGGGTTAATTGTATCCAAAGATCAATTTATTACAAAGAGAAAAGAATATATGAATGACCCGTATCAAGGTAAAATTAATAACCCGGAGTATAGAAAAATGATTGAGGACAATAAAAGGAAGTATAACAATTCTTTAGAATAAAAAAAATAAAACACCTGAATTTACAGGTGTTTTATTTTTTACTCATTATTTCTATACATCATTATATCATTATAGCTAGCATTATGAGTGAGCTGTATACCTATAATTACAGTTGTAGCTTCATCAAAAGGATTTCTACAATATCCGTTTTGTTCCATCCAGTTACATCAATTTGATATTCACCTTTTAACAGATCTGAAATGATTAAAATAAGAAAATACTCCAACCATGCAGGATATCCTGAACCGCGACGGGTCATCAGATACACCTTATTCTGGTGCCAGTCCGGAAATGCAGAAATTCTGATTGACGAAAATATTTTTATGATGAAAACCGGTCAGGTTGTAACCATTACTTCAGGACAATTCCATCAGTTAAAATCAGTGGAAGGAGAATTGACTGCATTGGAATTTACGCTGGATTTTTTCTGTAAAAGTGATAGTGATATTGAACTTATCTTCCACAATGGTCTCTTCTGTCATTTTGGAATGAATGAAATGATCACTGTACAGCACCCTGAATTTTTCTCTGAAACATTGAACACTATTGAAAAAGAAATTCAGCAACAGCCTTACCAGTATCTGATCTCTACACATTCTCTGGTGGAATTGCTTCTGGTAGAAATCAACCGCAGTAAAATTGCCCACGGCGATGAAATATGGAAACCCGATGCTTTATTTTTAAAGTTCCTTGAAACTGTAAGGGCAAATTTTAAAAATAATTATCAGGTCTCTCATTTTGCTGATCTTCTCGGAACCACTGAAGCCAAACTGAATGAGGTTTCAAAACTTCATACCAACAAAACGGCCCAGAATGTGATCTACAGCCTCATTATTTCTGAAGCTAAGAGACTTTTATTATATGAAAAGCTGACTGTAAAGGAAATTGCCTACCAACTTGGCTTCAATGATCCTTTCTATTTTTCAAATTTCTTTAAAAAACATACTTCACAGTCTCCCAAAGAGTATCAGAAAGTGGTAAAGGAAATTTAAAAACTTTCAGCTTCCTTCTTCAATATTACATGCTTTTCCCGGAATTGTCTATTCTTTAGGCGGCGGCTTTCGCTGAACTTTGTACTGTAATTAAAACCTAAAAATTATACGTATGAAAACGCAACAGGATACCGCCGTTTTTTTATTAAGAATTGCTCTGGCTGCCGGATTTTTATCAGCAGTAGCAAGCAGGCTGAATCTTTGGGGGGCTCAATCTTCAGGCTGGAAAAATTTTGTTCATTATACCGCTGAAACCAATTCATTTTTACCACCATCGTGGGCACCTTCTATTGCCCTATTTTCAACGGCAGCTGAAGTTTCAATAGGCTTTATGCTTCTTCTGGGTTTTCAGATAAAAAGAACAGCAAGGTACGCCTCTGTGCTCACTTTATTTTTTGCCATAGCCATGAGCATTTCTTTTGGAATTAAAGAACCTCTGGACTATTCAGTCTTCGCATTCAGTGCAGGGGCATTTCTTCTGAGTACATTTTCCCATTATAAATGGAGTTTTGATCATTTCTTACATCAATAACAATTAAAATTTATATTACATGAACACCAACATCCACGATTACATCGTAAAAACAGAACAGAAAGAATGGCAGCCTTTGATTGAAAAAGGAATTCATTATCAAGGTATTTTTGTAAAATCCTTAAAATTTGATCCTGAAAAAAAACGTTCTACCAGTATTCTTTTAAAATTTGAACCAGGAGCCAGCTATCCTTATCATAACCATCCTGCAGGAGAGGAATTATTTATACTGGAAGGTGATGCAACTATTGCAGGAGCCCGGCTTGAAAAAGGAGATTATCTATATACTCCGCCTGATTTCAAACATTCCGTGAAATCTGAACATGGCTGTACCATTCTTTTTGTTGTACCGGAAGAAGTGGAAATTCTTAGCTGATTACAAAACAAAACCACGGTAATTTTTACCGTGGTTTTTATGAATTTTAAAGAGGATGGAATTATTATTTTAAAACTGTTTCATCAGGTGATATCAGTATGAAGTCAATTAACGTTTTTTTCTTTCTTATGACATCCACCATAGTCTGTACTGAAAAAGTGAGAATAATATACAACGGGATCAGCATACACACGTATCCAATTTCATGTTGCCGATATCCGAAAATTCCTTTTCCCCACGAGATTAATATCCATTGAATCATGTACATTGAGGTCAGGTTTTTACTGCAATATTTGAGAACACGTATAAAACCATTTTCTTTGGCGTTTGCCATAAACGTATTAATCAGCCATAAAAACAGTAGTGTCCAGCCTGCAAAATAAAGAACACCTCCGGGGCCCATATGATAAAAACCATTGTAATGATAATCACCATACAGAAAGACCAGCGGTGCTCCTATGGCAATAAATAACAGTCCGGCATACAGCATATTTCTAAATATCTGTTGGGTATTGTAGTTCAGCTCCTGAAACCATTTCCCGAAAAACATTCCGATGATGATAAAGGCCATCCATGGAAAAACAGGGAAATAGACATATGCCGGATAATCGGTATTGAAAAGGAGATCCAGAACATAATTGATCACAGGATAATCCAGGTTAATTCCGCTTACTTCCCTGGATACCAGCGCAACGAATAAACCTATTGCCAGAATGATATATTTATTTTTCACATACGCCCTGATAAATCCAACAAATAATAAAGACATCCCAGCCAGCTGTAAAATATCACCCAGCTGTACCAGATATACATACTGCTGTTCTATAGGTGCGCCCCAGCCATATTTTTGGATAAAATTATCGGGAGCAAAATTAAAAATGACAGGAATCATAAACTTCATAAAGTTCATGAACAACCCTGCAAATATTAGTAAAGCACCCCGTTTTAAAGCACTTTTAAGACTTTGATGACTGGAAGTCATGAAAGTAATTCCCATACAGATCAGGAAAATAGAAGTTCCCCTTCCAAGAAAAACAATAAAACTGCCGACAGCTGTTTCATATTGTGATTTTACATTGGCATACACCAATAAGGTATGTATAATGATCATTCCGATGACACTTATACCTTTTATTACATCCAGAGTAAGGATTCTTTTGTTTTGTAGTTTCATAGTTTTTAATGAAAATGTGGATTAGATGGACAAAATTGTATTCATTAATGATTTCTTTAAATTATATTTTTATTTATTCTAAATAAAACCAAATATACAAATTAAAACCATTCCTCATAATTCATGAATCAATTTTCATAAAATAGTAATACTTAAACATTTACTCCAGTATAATTACAATAATATTTTCAACACTCAAGTATGTAATTTTCCTTGAATCGTCAGACAATGAAAGTTTAATATTCTATGTCTTTAAATAAAAAAACTCTTCCAGCAGGAAGAGTTTTTATCATATCTAAACTTATAGCTTTAAATCATAGCAAATGATCTTTTAGAAATCATAGCCCCGAACCAAGCATTTTTATCCAGATAGGTTGATACACAGGATTTTTAATTCCTTCCACATGATAGGGATTAGGAGGAGTACGCATATTTGTGTTTTGAACAATAGGCTGATCTAATGCAAAAACATTCTCTGCTGGGATATGGAGTGTTTTACAAATTTCCGCTAGCTCTGTTGAAGCAACCTCTTTTACATGATAAGTTGCAAAAACATTTTGAGGTGATGTTACTAATTTTTGGGAGTACCACCCTGCGATTTTTTTCGTTTTGGAATTACTGTAATCCCACCCCCCTGAAAAGCTGATGATCCTGGCTACAGACTCATGCTGGGCAATAAATTCAGCCATTCCTCCCCCCTGAGACTGACCGGCTATAGCGATTTTGCTCCAGACAGGTTTACCTGTGTTGTGATCAAGATACTGAGACCATACACCCTCTTTATCATTTTTTGACAAATACTGTAAAAGTTCTGTCAGGCGAGGTATTATGGCATCCTGATACTGATCCGGAATAGGCAGGAAAGTATTATCACCATAAATACGTTTTCTACGGAATTCTGCAGCACAGTCAATATTTTGATTCAAATAATCTCCTTTACACACCTGCGAAACTCCAGGGGTACTTATAAAAGAAAGTGCTATAACCCTATATCCCTGCTCCAATGCTGTTTTTAAAAAACTTTGGGGAACATGAACAGTTGATCCTTTAGTCCCTGTGAGCCATAGCAGTACTTTATTATTCTTAATGGCCTTATCATAAAATACAATATGTGCACTGTCCCAGTTCTTTACCGAAGGATCAGCTTCACTGGGTTTCACCTGAATCTTTTTATATCCGGAAAAATCAATAGCAGGATTTACCTTTTGTGCTTTCAGATTTGCGGACAAACTTGCCAAAAATAACACAATAAACAGTATCATGGTGGATAATGAGGTCTTTTTTTCCATAGTATTTAAAATTAAATTAGACAATTAAAGCACTATAACAAGTGTTAAAAATCAGTTCTCAGAATAAAATCTACTCCCATTTGGGCGTGCAGCAATGTGGTGTTGAATACCGGAATCTCCAGATCATTTTCCCCGATAATAATCGGAAATTCTGTACATCCCAATATGATACCTTCAGCACCCATCGTTTCCAGGATTACAATCTGATCCAGTATATATTTTTTTGTTTCAGGCTTTAAAATACCAAGAGACAGTTCTTTTTGTATAATGGTATGAAGTTTTTCCCTGTCTTTCTTTTGGTCGGGTACCATTATATCAATATCATATTTATCTTTTAGGATTTTCTCAATAAATGGTTCCTCCATGGTAAATACTGTCCCAATAAGCCCAACTTTACGAAGCCCTTTCTTGCGGACTGCAGTACCTATCGCATCTCCGATATGCAATATGGGAATCATGCTATGCCGTTGCACTTCATGATACACTTTATGGGGTGTATTAGCACAAAACATGGCTGCAGTGGCTCCGGCTTTATATAATTGATCGCAGGCTTCAATCAGCATTGCTGCAATTATATCCCAATGATCCGACTTTTGCAACTGATGCATAGAATACTGATCAAGATTTACTAATACAAGAGGAGGATTTGTATTATTACCGAAATAATCATTGATGGTTTGGTTCAGGTACATGTAATATTCCAGCGTTGAATGCCAGGAAAGACCTCCGACAAGACCTAATTTCCGTAAGGTGGGATGGTGCAGAGGATAACCTGAAGAACTTTGATTATAATTATTCATGACAGTTTTGTTTGCAGTTCTCTGCAGCCGGTACTTGTACTGCAAAGCCGGAAATCTCACCCTCTTCTTTACAAAATAATCGTATGCAATTTATAGGGAAGTACATTTTCTATTTTTTACCAAGATTAAGAAAAAAACAGAGAGAAGCATAATAATACCCTACAACATATATACGCCACTTTGTAGGTATACCCACAAAAACTACTCACACATAGTGCCTTTTTTTGTTTTTTGAAAACACACAATAAGGCGAATTACTAATCGATCCATTATGTAATAGGTTCAAAACCAATTTTTGGATTAATGATTCTTATCGTTAAAATTATTGTATTGAAATACAGGAAAATGGATAGCCCCAACTGACATGCATTCCTTCATTTATTATCCAAAACAGCAATTATAAACTCATTATGTATAGTCAATATTTTTTACAGCAACAACAAAAGAAAACATCATATTTTATTATTTAATTCACTATAATGGATGTAATACATTGGCATTTTTTAAAATCATGTATTTTATAAACAAATGAAAATGCACATATGATGTATATAAAACCTTAGCTAAAAACTACGGATTATAAAATTCAGATCATAAATTCTGATGTTCTATAGCTTTTCAGGATAAAAATTAACAAAGAAACCGAAACAAAAAGATTTGTTCCGGTTCTGTATTATCTATTCAAATTAGCCGATACATGGATATTCTTTTCAAACCTGCTATGGCTCCAATATAGATCTGAAAAAAAGATACAGATTTGTCTCGCTTTCCAGATTCAGTTTTTTCCGTATTCTGTACTTTTTTGTCTGTACAGATCTGTGCTCCATAGAGACACTCTGAGCAATTTCCTTTGACGAAAAGCCAAGCCATATCATGGCACAAAAAGTTAAATCCGATTTGGAAAGATTAGGATTTATTTTCAGCAACTCCCTGAATAATTCCGGATAGGCTTCCTGGAATTTAGGAAAAAAATCAGCTTTTTTTTCTCTGGCAAGCTGAATGATATTCTCATAATTTTCACTGAGTTTTCTTTTCAGGTCTTTTGTTTCTTCCCCTATTTCAAAAATTATTTGTTGACTTTCCGCCAGCTTTTTTTTCTTTTTTCTTACATGTAAATAAAAGTAAACGGTGATTAAAGTAACCAACAGCATTGCGATACCACTATACCACAGCGTGGTATTATTTTGTTTTTTAAACTGAACTTTTTCGTTTTCTCTATCTTTATTCAGTCTGTTGATGGAGAGGTTTACAGCCTGATTCTGGTTGGCATTAAGGCTGTCCTGCAATGAAATTGCCTTTTTCAGATATTCATTTTCTTTTTCAGCATCTCCTTCATTTTTATAAAGTCCAGACAGTTCCTTATAATTGTTAAGAAGAAGTTTAGGTCTGTTGACCTGCTTAGCCAATTCAATTGACTCCTTAATTGCGTTGATAGCCTCACTGCTTTTTCCCTGACTGTTCAGAAATATTCCATAATTCTGTAAAACAACAGCTCTCTGGAATTTGTCATGTTTAAAATTCCTGGTTTCTAAAAGCATAAAAGCCTTTTGAAAGTAATACCTGGCAGAATCAGGTTTCACCTCAAATATGGTAAAGTACCTTGCAACATTAGATATATCGAGAGGATTTGCTTCTATTTTTATAGCTTTATGCAGGTAAATAAGAGCAGAGTCAGGCCGGTCAACATTGTACATGTAAAAAGATCTGGTTGAATAGGCATAGTGTAAAAACAGACGGCAGTCACGGTTATCTTTTCTCAGCTTCAAAGCATAATTCACAGCTTTTGAATTGTATTCCAAAGCCAGCTTACTCACATCCATTTTACTATAAACCTGGGCATACTCCTGATTAATTTTACCGAAAAGAAAATTATCATTGCTTTTCCCGGATATATCTTCAGCCTTGTTTAAATATTCTAACCCTTTCTTTAAATTACCCCCAAATACATATCGGTTGGCAATATTGGCATATCCCATTGCTTCTCCTTCGCGGTAGCCAATCCGGATTGCTTCCTTTATAATTCCTTTGTTCCAACGGATAAGATCATCGTCAGATATTCTTGTCCGGAGTACTTCATTTGTTTTTATCAGTAAAGTATCAATATTCCTTTCTGTATATCGTTGTGAAAATAGTTGCGAATAACATATTATGAAAGAAAATAAAATTATTTTATTTATTTTTTTTAAAAAAAACATAATAACGAGTTATTGATTAAAGATAAAAAAATACTTATCATGACCAAATAAAATTATTATGATAAGTACATCAGATTAATATTCTCCAATTCAGAAAACAAGAAACAAGGCAAAAGTTTCCTATCCATCATAATTTACTGTTCTGTAAAGTATAATTACTCCTTTTTTGAATGTTATCTTTTCTCTGTTTTTATTTACACGAATAACAAGATTGAGAATCACATCAAAATATATGTTGTCTCCCGTTTTCACCTGCTACCGGTAATAAATTCAATTTTTTTCTTTTTTGCTTTAAAGAAATGATTCAACCTTATTATTGGTTCCGGATGTCTGGAATCTCACAAAGAGATCAGCGATTCACTTTTCTTATATACATATCTATCTTATTTTTCACAAGGTTAAAAAAAAGTGATAAAAAATGCACAATAATAACATACATCGTACATACATCATCTTCTCAAATCCCTATAAACAAAGGATTCAAAAAAAATCATACATCCTTACTACACCCACTTGAAAATGCACCCTATTTCCACCTGACAGCAAAAAAAAATTCTAACCAGAATCAACAGATGTATAAAACAGATGTAAAAATTATTATAACATTAGCTGTCTCTTTATTAATTTAAATCAATAACACCCTCCTTATCTTGATTTCTCCTCTATAAATCATGATTTAAAATTATATTGGTAAACCAATCTTTATTTACAACCTCTTATAGTAAGCTGATAAAAGCAACCAGGGCAAAAAGCAAAGATAGTATTTCCCTCTTTAATTCACTATAATGTGGTTTAATTTATTAACATTTTTTCCTTATATCATATATTTTTTCAATAAAAATACACTAATGATGTACCTATGATATACCCATGTTGTATCTATGATAAGCGTATAATATACTTTAAAACTTCACCAAGCATTACCTTTGCAACCAATCACAGTAAGTAAAGCACGTAGATAAAGTTCAGTAATATTTTCACTGCTATTATAACTGTTGATATAAGAAAATTATTAATTAACACATATTATGAAAAAAAATTTATTCGTAGTAGGATTGCTTGCTACCTTTTCATTGGCAAAATCACAGGTGGGGATTAATACCCCAACCCCCGCTGCAACACTTGATGTGACCGCTAAAAACAGTACTGGTACCGGTACAACAGTAGAAGGATTACTTATTCCAAGAGTAGACAGACAAAAAGCTCAGAGTATGACCGGGGTTCCGGTATCAACCCTTATCTATGTCAACAATATCGCTACGGGTACCGCTGCAGGTACCGCTTTGAATATTGATACCGTTGGCTACTATTATTACAATGGTACTGTATGGACAAAGCTGAGCACTCCCGTTAATATTTACAATGCAGATGGCACCCTTACCGGTAACAGAACAGTAACGCAGGGAGCCAATACCCTGGCATTCACAGGGACAAAAACCAATGCTTTTTCTGTCAATGGGAAAAATTTCTCCGTGGATGCTGCAAACAGCAGAGTGGGAATCGGTACCATCGCTCCTGCTTCTGCCCTGTCTGTTCAAAACAGTGCGGGAGCTACAACCAATACCATTTCTGCAGGAATTGAAAATTGCGGGGCTCCGTGTTCACAAGGAGTTTCAAGAAATATTACCCTCTATAATTTAAATAGCACCGGCGGGCAGTTTGCAGAGCTGGGGTTCATTCCATCAACATCTGAAACAGGACTATCAGGAGCAAGCATTACAGGAATCGACCGTGATGCAGCCAACAGCTATGCAGGATTACAATTTTCAACCAGAAATGCTACAGATTATGCGCCGAGACTGACCATCAAATCTTCCGGAAACATTGGTATCGGGACAACAAATCCTACTAGTAAGCTTCAGATTGAATCAGGAACAAGCGGGGCTTTGAAAATTGTAGACGGAACGCAAGGGACAGATAAGGTGTTAACATCCGATGCCAGCGGAGTAGCAACATGGAAAGCTCTACCGGCAGCACCTGCATCTGCCAATATCTATAACACGGATGGGTCTCTGACAGGAAACCGTACTGTTACCCAGGGAGCCAATACCCTTGCCTTTACAGGAACACAGACCAATGCATTTTCTGTGGATGGAACTACCTTATCTGTAGATGCTGCCAATGACCGTGTAGGTCTTGGTACTGCAACGCCTGACACCAAACTGACCATCAGCACCCCTGATAATAGTTTTGGTTTAAACCATACCAATGGTACAGTGAATCTGAAAACATATATCGGAGCAGGAGCAGGTTATGTGGGGACTACTACTTCAAATAATCTGAACCTGATGGCTAATAATAGTGCAAAAGTGGTAGTTACTCCTTCCGGGAATGTAGGGGTAGGAATCAATAGTCCGGATAATTCAGCATTGCTGGATCTTAATGCTGCCAATAAAGGACTTTTACTGCCAAGAGTATCCCTGTCATCTCCATCAGATGCCAGTACTGTTCCCGCACCTGCAAAAGGCCTTCTGGTGTATAACAACAATACAGCCATGTCACCTCAGGGAGAAGGAATTTACTATAACGGAGGAACAAGCGCATCACCGAACTGGGGTAAAATAGGACCTGTTTCAAAAATGTATTTTAAATATTATACTTTTACAAACCCGAACGGAGATTTCATCTCTAACTTCGATACCAAAATACCTGTTTCTTCATATACTGCCATTGTAGTGGGATTTGACACCAATAATCACAGTGATATCAATGCAGGCTTTAAAGGTAATGGTTCAACCGTTTTTGATTTTCAGGCACCAGATATCTATACTTTTCAGCAAAACGGAACCTGGAGGATTTATGCAGATGTCCCTAATGCAAATACTACATCAGGCAGTTCATTTGTGTGGGGAATCAGAGTACTGATTATTTCCAATGAACAAATGTCGAATCTGAGTACTGGCACTTATAATCTTGGAGGCAGCAGCGTCGGAGCGGCAACTGCTTCTCCCGTTCCATAGCAGTAACCAATAACTAAGTCATCTGGAACATATCCAGCTTCAAATACTCTTCAAAAAAAATTTTGAAGGGTATTTTTATTTATTGACCTGTCCTTTTTTAGTAATGAAGCTGTTTACACTTTTATATTCATTATTTTTAAATACAAAAGACCCAAAAGTTTTAAACATTCCATTTTTTTAGAGTCAGACTTTATATAATAGCCCACTTAAGCTTTGTGAAAATCTTTGCCTGTTGAGCGAAGTTGAAATGTTTATCTCTTATGTGAGCTTTTGTGCAGTCTCATTTTAAACTTACTTAAGTAAACTCAAATGTTTTTTAAATGAAATCTTTTGTGATTTTTGTGGTTTTGTAAAGTGTAAACAACTTTAATATTAGCTTTGACAGGCTCATCCTGACAACGTTTAAAAATTCCAGTTGGTATCCGGGTTGTCACCCTGAGCCTGCCGAAGGACTATCCATATGAAGACCTTTTGTTAATTATTAATCCCGGGTATTCATAAAAGAGACAAGTCAATAATTTTATTAAACCTGGATGATTATTAGTACCGTGAGATACCTGCTCATCCAGGCTTTATATTTTTACACTTAAAATATGCAGTAATTACATTAAGCCTTTTTACAATCTGTATTTCATTCAAAAATACCATTTATGATACCATCAATACCAGATGATGTATGAGCTTATATCTTTTACAGCTACAAGTAATTTCTTTTTTAATCAAAATCAAAAGAGCCTTTACAAAAGAGCTGCAGAATACCGGAACACCGTATTGCTAAGGTTTAAATATAAAAAGATAAAACACATTATAGATTAATTATTTCACACAACAATGATAATACAAAGTATAAAATACATTGATTTCATCAAATGATGTACATGTGATGTATGTGTGTTGTATATCAAAAACATGCGACCACCTTAATAAATCTTATTTTTACTAAGGAAATCATGAAATAAATTGAAGATCAAAAAAACAATACTATACAGCACAATCTTTTTTATTTCATTTCAACAATTGAAATGAAAGATTGACAAAAAATATGTGAATCTGATATAGATATAATAGTAAAATGTAAGGAGACTCTGTTGCTATGATGGAGTTCCCGACAACAAAAAGAGATATTAATTTATTCTAATCTTAATTTCTTATATATTATGAAAAAAAATTTATTACTAGCCGGCTTGCTCACCACCTTTTCTCTGGTGGCAAAATCACAAGTGGGGATCAATACAAGTAATCCTCAGGGAATATTTAACATTGACGGATTAAAAAATAATCCAACAACGGGAGTGCCTTCAACAGCTCAGTCTACTGACGATTTTACTGTGATATCTAACGGTAATGTTGGGATAGGCACAGTATCCCCCACTAATAAACTGGTGGTAACGGGCATTAATGCCCAACCCTCAGCATTGGGCACAGCCAATACCAATGCTGCACTCAGAGTTGATGGAAATACCAGCCATGCGCTGGATTTCGGAACCTATGCCAACTCTCCTTATGGATCCTATATTTCAAGCCAGAACAAAACGGCTGCCACAGGTCTTCCATTAGTATTAAATCCGGTGGGAGGAAATGTAGGGGTTGCTACAGATTCTCCAGGAACAGCTTTGGATGTAAACGGAGCGATTACCAACCGTGAAACCGCTTTAGCTGTTGCGGGTAATGCTGTTACGATACCTGCCAATGTCAGCCAGGTACAACTTACCGGCGCTGCTACAGCAACCGTTACGGTTACTGCGCCTGCTGCCCCTAATGCAGGTCAGCGAATCATTGTTTATAATAATACAACAGGAGGTTTTGGCGCCTCATTAGGTGGGGTTACCATTCCCAATGGCAAAGCTTTGGAATATGTATACAGTAATTCAGGATGGAGATCTACAGATGGCGGATCTGTAGGAGCTACTCCGGTAAATCTCTATACTGCAGACGGTACTCTTACCGGAAACAGAACGGTAACACAGGGCGCTAATACCCTGGCATTTACAGGAACGCAGACCAATGCATTTTCTGTAGACGGAAATACCTTATCTGTGGATGCAGCCAATGACCGTCTGGGAATTGGAACCACTACCCCTACGAATAAGCTGGTGGTAGCCGGAATCAATGCACAGCCTTCTGCATTGGGTACAGCCAATACCAATGCAACCTTTAGAGTTGATGGGAGTACGAATCATGCTCTGGATTTCGGAACCTATACCAATGCCCCTTTTGGATCTTATATTTCAAGCCAGAATAAAACTTCAACTACGGGTCTTCCTTTAGCACTTAATCCTGTAGGCGGAAATGTCGGGGTGGGTACCAATGCTCCTGATAACTCAGCTTTGCTTGATCTTACTGCTACCAACAGAGGCTTTTTGCTGCCAAGAGTATCATTAACCTCAGTCACAGATGGAGCTACTGTTCCCTCTCCTGCAAAAGGGTTAATGGTTTATAATTCCAACACCGCCTTAACTCCCTATGGAGAAGGACTTTATACTAATTCAGGAACTCCGGCAGCTCCAAAGTGGGATAAATTAGCCCCTCAGACAACTGATTATCAACTTTTAGGAGTTTTTACGGATACGGCAACAGCTCCGGTAGGCCAGATAGCATTACCTTCTGGTACTACTGTAAATAATATTGATCTGGGATTATCTGTTTCGGTAACTATTCCAGCTAACAATACTGCTAAAATTGTTGTAGATTATAGCGTTCCGATGGGGACTGGAGTTCAGTATACTGGTGTACCTATTACTGGTTATTTTGGAATACGTTTTCTCAAAGATGGTATAGAAGCACCAGAGGGTTCCAGAAAATTTACCCTTCCGGAAGGAACTACTGGCTCTGAAATGGTTTCTGTCTCCGGAAAATTTAATGATACCTTTAACAATACCAGTGCTTCTCCTGTTACAGTAACCTATACTTTAAATGGGTATGCTGAAAGTAATTCTTATCCAGTTAGGTTTAATATGTGGTCCGCTACAGGAAGTAATTTCAACTGGGGTAAAGCTTCAATGGCTGCTACTGTTTTCACTAAAGATAACTAGTAAGTAAAAGCATCATCAATTACATCAATTACAAAAAGATCTCTTGAGCTCAGCTCCAGAGACCTTTTTGTTTTATGAATTTAATTTTTGCAAGCTCAAAACACACAAAATCAATCTTTATGGTTAAAATAGTTTTACTATAAATTATTATGACTTAGGTAATTCCGGCGGACGTACTTTGTATTGATAACTGCTCAGTGTTTTTAAAAATGCTACGATATCAAACACTTCATCATCAGTTAAATTTAGTTTTTTTATCATTGCTGATTTACGAGGAAACTTATGATCATTGATCTGCTCTCCTTTTGGAATTTCCTTCAGCATTCCGGCATTATACATCATGACAACGTTCGCCAGCTCAGGGAAAAGCCCGTTATGCATATAAGGTTTGTTCTCAGAAACTTCTCTCAAGGCAGGGGTTTTAAATTTTCCTACATCTTCATTTTTATGGGTAACGATATATCTTCCCAGATCTTCATATGGTGTTCCATAATAAGTAAGCCCCAGATTGTGAAATTTCCGGTCAGAGAAATAAGGTGTATTGTGGCAGTTGATACAATTAGCTTTGGTTCTGAATAGATGAAGACCATTGATTTCGGAATCCGTTAAAGCATCTTTCTTTCCGGTAACAAACTGATCAAACCTCGAAGGCGGACTGGTCAGTGAACGTTCAAATGCGGCAATCGCTTTTGCAATCTTTTCTTCTGTTACGTCTTCGTTTCCGAAAGCTTTCAGAAAAAAAGGTTTATATTCTTTAATCTTACTGATGTTTTTTGTTGCCATAGACATATGAAGATTCATTTCTACCGGATTTTCAATAGGGGCTTTCACCTGTTCTTCCAAAGTTGCGGAACGGCCATCCCAGAAAAGTGTTTTAGCATATCCTATATTTACCAAAGCAGGAGCATTTCTGGTTCCCGTCTGCCTGTTATGACCAAAAGAGACCCTGCTTCCGTCTGACCATCCTGTTTCGGGATTATGACAGCTGGCACAGGAAATTTGTCCGCTTCCTGACAATCTCGGATCAAAGAATAACATTTTTCCCAGTTCCGTTTTATCTTCGGAATAGGGATTATCTTCAGGAAAACTCATTTTTGGCAACGGTCCGATATCCTGAAACCCTTCTTTAGCTTCATCAAATAAATGAGGTGCCGGCCATTTACTCTGGTCCCCGCTGCTGTACAGTGTGCGAAGCTCTTCCACAGTATATCCTGCAGGATCATTAGAAGTATAACTTAGTAAACATAGTACTCCGGCAACTGCCAGAAAAGCAATATATCTTTCTTTCATTTATTTCAATAAAAATACTGAACCGTACAAAGATAGCTTTATTAGCATGCTCATTGCAAAAGTTTTTCAACGCTGCAACTATGGCGACTGAAAAACATGCTGAAAATTAAATGCATAAGAAGAGGAACCGTGTTCCTGCAAATATTCTAGCCGTTTCAATGCTTCATCTATACCAGGATATTCATTATTTTTAATCCACCACATCGCATAGTGAGCTTTTCCGTATTTTTGGAACCATTCTCTTCTTCTTCTCAGAAAATCAACGTGGAATGTTTTATAAGTAAAATGTTCCAGGGATTCTATGTTTTCCCACACCGATAAATTGATGATAACCTGTTCATCGTTTAGTGGATTAAAACTTGTAGCATTGTTTTCATCATCTTTGAGTCTCCAGATAAATCCGTCGCTTTTCTCTGCCAATTGGTTTACTGAATCCAAATGACTGACAAACTCATTCATCACCGGATCTTCTATGTTGGTTCCTATCATTCGGGCAACATTAATTTGGGCTAGCTGATACATTTTTTTATTTCTTTTATTCTGATTAATATTGTGTAAAAATAGCTCCTGTACTATTATCATAAAATAACTATCAATTTAGATACTATAGAAAAGATGGAAAAAAAATGTGAGTCCTTATTCGTTAATGTTGATCAGAAATCTTATCCCTGTGCTGTAAGTTTCGTCATGGATCTCATTGGAGGAAGATGGAAAGGGGTTATTCTCTGCCACTTAAAAAATGGGGATAAAAGGTTTGGCGAGCTCAAGAAAGACCTTTCTTTTATTACAGAAACAACTTTAAGTATTCAGTTGAGGCAATTGGAAAGAGATCAGCTGATAACACGAACGGTATTTGGAACAAAGCCTCCGGTAAAAGTTGTATATAGTCTTTCAGATTTGGGATTGTCATTTATTCCTTTATTGGATCATATCAATGATTGGGGTAAAATGATTCTGAAGGATAAAAAAGGTACTTAAAAAACTGTAACCCTATTTCTGAGGGCAAGTTAAATCTCCTGTAAAATAAAACCCGGCAGCAAACTTTGTTTGCTGCCGGGTTGATTTATAATTAAATGTTAGTGTTTACATTTATTATTTTACTTCTTCGAAGTCTGCATCCTGTACATCTTCAGCTCCGGCGTTTCCACCAGCATTCTGAGCTCCTGCACCTGCATCAGCACCTGGCTGTTGACCCGCTGCGTATAATTCTTCAGAAGCGGCCATCCAGGCTGCATCTAACGCTTCAGTTTTAGCTTTTACGTCATCAGCATTTTTAGCTTCGAAAGCTGTTTTTAATTCTGCATGAGCTGCTTCAATAGCTGCTTTTTTGTCAGCAGAAAGTTTCTCACCGAATTCTTTCAATTGTTTTTCAGTCTGGAAGATCAATCCGTCAGCTTTGTTGAAGATTTCAACTTCTTCTTTTCTCTTAGCATCAGCCGCAGAGTTTTCCTGAGCTTCTTTCTTCATTCTTTCGATTTCTTCGTCAGAAAGACCTGAAGAAGCCTGGATTTTGATAGACTGCTCTTTACCAGTTCCTTTATCTTTAGCAGATACGCTTAAGATACCGTTCGCATCAATATCGAATGTTACTTCAATCTGAGGAACTCCTCTTGGTGCTGGTGGAATATCTGTAAGGTCAAATCTACCGATTTCCTTGTTATCGTTGAACATTGGTCTTTCCCCCTGTCCGACTCTGATGCTTACAGCCGGCTGGTTGTCAGAAGCTGTAGAGAATACTTCAGATTTTTTTGTTGGGATCGTAGTGTTCGCTTCAATTAATTTTGTGAATACAGAACCCATTGTTTCGATACCTAAAGAAAGTGGCGTAACGTCAAGTAGTAATACGTCTTTTACATCTCCTGTCAATACACCTCCCTGAATAGCTGCACCAATGGCTACAACCTCATCCGGGTTTACTCCTTTGGATGGTTTTTTACCGAAGAATTTTTCTACTTCTTCCTGGATAATCGGGATTCTTGTAGAACCACCTACCAGGATTACTTCGTCGATATCAGAAGTTGATAAACCAGCATCTTTTAATGCTTTAGCAACAGGCTCCATAGATCTTCTTACAAGATCAGCAGATAATTGCTCGAATTTAGCTTTTGTTAAAGTCTTCACTAAGTGCTTAGGACCTGTAGCAGTAGCTGTGATATATGGTAAGTTGATTTCAGTCTGAGGAGAAGAAGACAATTCAATTTTAGCTTTTTCAGCTGCTTCTTTCAATCTTTGAAGAGCAATGGCATCAGCTTTCAAGTCTACCCCTTCTTCAGCTTTGAACTCGTCAGCCATCCAGTTGATGATCACATCATCAAAGTCATCACCTCCCAAGTGGGTATCACCGTTTGTAGACAATACTTCGAATACACCGTCTCCCAAATCAAGGATAGAGATATCGAAAGTACCACCACCAAGGTCATATACTGCGATTTTCTGATCTTTATGGTTTTTATCAAGACCATACGCTAACGCTGCAGCGGTAGGTTCGTTGATGATTCTTTCTACTTTAAGACCTGCAATTTCACCAGCTTCTTTAGTAGCTTGTCTTTGTGCATCGTTGAAGTATGCAGGAACAGTGATTACTGCTCTTGTTACTTCCTGACCAAGATAATCTTCAGCAGTTTTCTTCATTTTCTGAAGAGTCATTGCAGAAATTTCCTGTGGAGTATATTCTCTATCGTCGATTTTTACTTTTACTGTATCGTTTGGTCCGGCAACTACTTTATAAGGTACTCTTGTGATTTCAGAAGCATCATCTTTAAAGTGGGTTCCGATAAATCTTTTGATAGAGTAAACAGTTTTTGTTGGATTCGTTACAGCCTGTCTTTTTGCAGGATCACCTACTTTTCTCTCTCCGTCTTCCGTAAAAGCTACGATAGAAGGAGTAGTTCTCTTACCTTCTGCGTTAGGAATAACAACAGGGTCTTTCCCCTCCATTACAGCAACACAAGAGTTGGTTGTTCCTAAGTCAATTCCAATTATTTTACTCATAATATTTTATATTTTTTCTATTTTTAATTTTAATTTACACTCTCAATTTCTCAATATCTGTACCATTCAAAAAAATATGACAAAATGACACAATAAAAATAAAAACCCCGATAAAATCGAGGTTTTGAAATTATATTCAGGAAAAAAAATCATTTTTTATGTATGAAGATATGTCAACTTCTCCTCTATGAGGTGAAAGATACTATTTACTTTCTTTTAAAACCCGGATTAAAAAATACCCAAGGTCAGGATCTACGGAATATATCCTTCCTGTATTAATGCCAACTCCCATTCCATTAGCTCCAAAACCTGCACCGTCTATTCCGATGCCTGAAAAGCTGTAGAATTTATTAAACTGCTCCGGCTTCCATTTTACCCATACTGCCATTCCAGTAATTCCTCCTTTTACTATTTTAACCTCTTCATTTTCCTTTATTACTACAGTTGCAAATGTATTGTCTTTTACTTCTTTTCTGGCTCCGTTTACTTTAAACTTTGACGTATTTTCACTATTTAAAACGGGTTCCCCAATAATATAAATTCTATTTTTTTCAATCAGCAGACTTTGATCTTTGATATCAGAATCCCGGATATGATAAGTATCCAATATCAGTTCAGACTCATTTTGTTTATCTCCTTCTTTGAAACTCACAATATAATAGGCATTGGCCCCTGCATTCTTTGCTTCATCGCTAATAGCTGTAAACAAATGTCCGAGGTAGGTACCGGGATAATGAGCTTTATATCGTCCTAAAAAAGCAGATTTATAGTTTTCCTGATTCTGTAAAGGAATCATAAATTTTTGAGGAGACAGGTTTTCCAAATTTCCTTTTTCCAAAACCTCTACATATTGACTGTATCCCCAACCAAATAACTGTAGCAGAAGTATAATCGTAATTTTTTTCATGGTTACAAGTTTTTATAATTCTTTAAAGCATTTTCTCCAATGAATATATATCCTGATTAATGGCAAATAGTTCGTGATATAAATATATCAAAAACCACTGAAAACCAATTACTTTATAAGGAAAATCGAGGATCACAAATAATAACTCACCAAACCTTTAAAAATTAATCAAAGTTTAACCTAAGAAATAGAGGAAGAATCTGTACGAATGATTATTTTTGATAAAATATACACATTTAGAATGTCAATACACTTTAATCCCCGAGATATTACTTGGCTTGCCTTTAATGAAAGAGTTTTGCAGGAAGCTATGGATGAAAAAGTTCCCTTACATTTAAGAATACGTTTCCTCGGAATTTTCTCCAACAATTTAGATGAATTTTTCAGAGTGCGTGTTGCCGGATTAAAGCGCGCCATGGATTTTAAGGAAAAAGTGATTGCCGAATCTTTTTATCAGCCGCCATCCAAGATCCTTCAGAGAATCAATGAAGTTGTGATGAGACAACAGCTGAATTTCGATAAAACCTGGAAAAAAATCCAGACCGAAATGGCTGATCATAAAGTTTTTATTAAGAATGCCAAAAACCTGACAGCCAACCAAAAAGAATTTGTCAGACAATATTTCGATGAAGTGGTAGAATCCAATGTGATCCCGATTCTCCTTCACGAAAATACTCCTATGCCTTATTTGCGTGATAAAAGTCTTTATCTGGGAGTAGCCATGAGAAAAAAAGACTGGCAGTATTCCAGTAATTATGCCATTATTGAAATTCCTTCCCGTTTTGTAGGAAGATTCGTATTGCTGCCAACAGAAGATCCGGAAGAAAAAAATGTAATGCTTCTGGAGGATGTAATCGCCTTCAATCTTCCGCACATATTTTCTTATTTTGGATATGATGAATTTGCAGCCAATGCATTTAAAGTAACAAAGGATGCCGAACTGGATCTGGATAATGATATCAGAACCAACTTTGCAGAAAAAATAGAAAAAGGACTCAAAAACAGAAGAAAAGGAAAGCCTACCCGTTTTGTTTTTGATAAAGATATGGATAAAGCTCTGCTGGAACTCCTTATCAGAAAGCTTAACTTAACTAAGAAAGACAGCATCATTCCGGGAGGCAAAATTCATAATTTCAAGCATTTCATGGATTTTCCCGATGTTTTTGAAAAGTATGAAAGACCTGTAGAAAGAACCTCTTTTACGCATCAGGCGTTTGAGCATGGGGAAAGAGTGACAGATGTCATTTTAAAAGAAGATGTACTCCTTACCTTCCCTTATCACAAGTACAATCCGGTGATTGATCTTCTCCGTGAAGCCGCTATGGATCCGGATGTAAAATCCATACAAATTACAGCGTACCGTCTGGCAAGCAGTTCAAAAATTATCAATGCTCTGATTTACGCTGCCAGAAATGGTAAAGAAGTGACTGTGATGCTGGAGCTTCAGGCAAGATTTGATGAAGAATCCAACCTGGAATGGAAAGATATGCTGGAACCGGAAGGAATTACTGTGCTTGTAGGAATCCCTAATAAAAAAGTACATGCCAAACTTTGTGTCATCAAGAAGAGAGCCCACAATAAAACAATCCAGTATGGCTTCGTAAGTACCGGAAATTTCAACGAAAAAACAGCCAGAATATATGGTGATCATCTGTTGCTGACTGCAGACCGAGGCATCATGGCAGATATCAATAAAGTCTTCAATGTGTTGAAAAAACCGAAAGATGATTTTATTTCCATTTTGAAAACTTGTAAAAATTTATTAGTTTGCCCTCAGTTTATGCGTGAAAAGATTGTTCACCATATCGATAAGGAAATCGAAGAAGCTAAGGCAGGACGAAGAGCAGAAATCATTGTCAAAGTAAACTCAATGAGTGACCGCGCACTGATTGAAAAAATATATGAAGCTGCTAAAGCCGGAGTGGTAACCAGAATGATTGTAAGAGGTATCTATTGTGCCGTAAATCAAAAGGAATTCAAAGAAAAAATAAAAGCCATCAGTATTGTAGATGAATACCTGGAACACGCCAGAGTTATGTATTTTTACAATAAAGGGGCTGAAGACATGTACATTTCTTCCGCAGACTGGATGACAAGAAACCTTGACTACAGGATTGAAGCAGCCGCTAAAATCACTAATAAGAACCTTAAGAAGGAATTAAAAGATATTCTTGATATCCAGCTTAGAGATAACGTAAAAGCAAGGATTTTAGACAAAAAACTGAGCAATGAATACGTAAGAAATGATAAAAAAGAATGCCGATCACAAATAGAAACCTATAAATATTTAAAAGCTAAAACAAGCAAGAAATGAAGATAGCAGCGATAGACATAGGGAGTAATGCAGCCCGCCTTCTTATCAATGAGGTAAAGATCAATAACAGAAAGCCTGAATTTATTAAGCTGAACCTTCTCAGAATTCCTCTGAGACTGGGAATGGATGTTTTTACCATCGGAAAGATAGGTCCGGAAAGAGAAAAAATGGTCATTGATTCCATGAAAATCTTTAGTGACCTGATGAAAATATACAAAGTAGACCACTACAGAGCCTGTGCTACCAGTGCCATGCGTGATGCTGCCAACGGTAATGATATCATCAATCTGGTAAAAGACACATCAGGAATCAATATTGAAATTATTTCCGGTGATGAGGAAGCTACCCTGATTTATGAAAATCATGTTGCAGAAGGTCTTGATAAAGAATTTGCCTATTTATATATCGACGTGGGCGGAGGTTCTACAGAACTGACCTTCTACGAAAATGGCAAGATGGTTTACGAAAAATCTTTCAACATCGGAACAATCCGTCTTCTCAACAATCTTGTTACGATGGATAACTGGAAAGAAATGAAGGAGGAAATCAAGAAAAATATTGTCAGCAAAAAGCCAATTGTTGCCATCGGTTCGGGTGGAAATATCAACAAAGTATTCTCTATGAGCAAGACCAAAGATGGAAAACCAATGTCTCTGTCTCATCTGAAAAAGGTTTACAAAGAATTCAATGAACTTTCTGTGGAAGAAAGAATGACCAACTACAACCTTAGAGAGGATCGTGCCGATGTATTGGTACATGCCCTGGGAATTTTTAACAATGTCATGTCATGGTCTGATATCAATAAGATCTTTGTTCCTAAAATTTCCGTAGCAGACGGATTGATCCATAATATTTACAGTCAGCTGCGACATAAAAAGTAAAGCTTATAAAGATATTGAAGGCCAGCGCAAAAATGCGCTGGCTTTTATTTTAAAAGTTTTCCCCATTGTCATTGCGAGAAGCATAGCGACGAAGCAATCTGTATAATTAAGTTTTAGCTAAATCCAGTACAAGGCGGCTCATTTTTAAGGCGGGCTAAAGCCCATCCCTATTGAATTATTGAATCCAGACATTTAAGACAACATCTTTTATCTTTTATCTAAAATTTTAAAGTAAAACCCTATCCCTATCCGTCATATCCAATATCAATAGCAAAGCAATGAACCCAATCAAAATAATTCTTACAGGAGCTACGGGAATGGTAGGCGAAGGTGTTTTAATGGAATGTCTTGAAAACCCGGATGTTTCCGAAATCCTGAGCATAAGCAGAAAACCCTCCGGGAAAACGTATCCTAAGCTGAAAGAATATCTCGTCCCTGACTTTCTTTCGCTCGATCTGAATGATGAAAAACTAAAAGGTTATGATGCCTGCTTTTTCTGTGCAGGAATTAGCAGTATAGGCATGAACGAAGAAGAATACACCCAAATCACTTATGATACAACCCTTCATTTTGCAAAAGCTGTTTTGAACCAAAATCCTGAAATGGTGTTCAACTATGTTTCCGGGGCAGGTACAGACAGCACAGAGAGTGGAAAAATGATGTGGGCCCGTGTAAAAGGAAAAACAGAAAATGATCTGAAAAGAATGAATTTCAGAGGCGCTTATAATTTCCGTCCGGGATTTATGAAACCTGTTGAGGGTCAAATCAATGTAAAATGGTTTTTTAAACCTTTTATTTGGATTTTTCCTGTATTTTTTCAGTCAAAATCATTAACTTTACACGAAGTGGGTAGAGCAATGATCAATGTGACACAAAAGGGATACCCTACATCTACTTTAGAAATTAGAGATATTAAAAATTTAGCGCTATGAGAGACATGTTAAAAAGAATTGTTCTGGTTATTTTTGTACTCTTGCTTGTGACTGCTGTTTCAGGATATTTTTATATGCAGAAACATCCTTTGGAAGGAAATAAATCAGGTACAATTTTAAACTTTTCGGGAAAATCAGGAAAATAATTTTCATTCTAAAGTTTCTTATTCAACATAATTTTTTGTATTTTATCGGAAATAAACCTATTTTTTAAACATTTTTTAAAGTTCCATTAAAATAATTGCAAGGTATAAAGTTCATTTTTGTATTTATCTAATTGAAATAAAAAATGATCAACAATTACCTATTAAAAGGGTCTGTGATTGCCGCATTCTTCTTTCAGAGCGGTCTTTTCGGGCAGACACTGATTCATTACTGGAATTTTAATGATAATGCTTCTGCAGCCACAATTACGACCCCTAATTCTACGATGGTAAATGGTTCTCTTGCACCTATAACAGGAGGAACGAGTGTTATTGATTTTGCCGGAGGTACCGGACAGAATTTTAGTCTGCAAAATTTAAATGCAAGAAACGGTGATGGCTCCGGAGCCCATTTAAGATTCAACAATCCGATTGGAGGAGCTTTACAGTTTAATCTTCCTACAACGGGCTATAATAACATCATTGTTAAGTTCACCACCAGAAGATCCGGTCAGGGAGCAGGAACACAGACCTGGTCTTATTCAACAGACGGAACTACTTTTGTACAGTTTCAGACCGTGTATCCTCAGGATGCAGATCCCCAGCTGATAACACTCGATTTTTCTGCTGTACCGGGTGCTAATAACAACCCTAACTTTAAATTAAAGGTAGAATTTTCGGCAACAGGAGGAGGAACAGGCGGGAACAACCGTTTTGATAACTTTACAGTAGATGCCGTTCCTGCGGGAGGCCCTGATACTACTCCACCAACGGTTACTTATTTACCTGCTCACAATACCAATAATGCTTCGACGGCTTTAAATCCGACCTTATCTTTTAACGAAAATATAAGGCTAACAGATAATTCTGCGATCAACGATTCCAATGCACAGAACCTTATTGATTTCCGTCTGGGAAATTCTTCAGGTACCCCAATTCCTTTCACTACAACATTCACTAACAATACCATCACTGTAATTCCTGCTTCCGGACTTGTGCCGGGGCAGACCTATTATTTAGCGCTTAAGCCCAATGTGGTTGAAGATTTCAGTGATAACGGAATTACAACTGTCACTTCCACTACTTTTACTACTGCCGGAACAACAGTTGCTTTAGAAAAGAATTTTATTAAGGTTAATGAAAATGCGGGAAATCTTGCATTTAAAATCAATATTACCAATCCTTCGGCTTCTGCGGTAAACCTTGTTGTAAAACCCGCACCTTTCAGTACAGCTGACAACAATGATTTTACTTTAGCCAATCAGACTATTAACATTAGTCCATCTACAACGAGTTACACCGTCAATATTCCGATTATTGATGACACAGTGGCAGAACAGCAGGCTGAATATTTTGTGGTAAGCCTTGAAAATCCTGTTGGAGCTACTATTTCAGGAGACAATTCCGCAACCGTTTATATTGTAGATAATGATAAGCAGGCTCCGGTTCCTTCCCATCAGATTCAGCTGAATTATCTTCTAAGTTTTGATCCTTCAGGAAATAATAACAGTTCTACGGAAATTGTGGTTCATGATCCGTCAACACAACGCTTATTCACGATCAGTTCGATTACTGATGTATTTGATATTATTGATTTCAGTAATCCTTCAATACCTTCAGTCATAAAAACAGTGAATATGGCTCCTTATGGCGGTATCACAAGTATCGCTGTGAAAAACGGAATCATTGCAGCCGCCTCTCCCAATACTGATCCCCAGCAAAATGGATCTGTAGTATTTTTTGACATCAATGGAAATTTCCTGAAGCAGGTAACTGTAGGAGCTTTACCGGATATGGTGACATTCTCCCCTGACGGAACAAAAGTAGTTACCGCCAATGAAGGAGAACCTAATGATGCCTATACGGCAGATCCTGAAGGAACCATCAGCATCATTGATATTTCCGGAGGTATCGGAAATCTTACCCAAAGTAATGTAGCGACACTTAATTTTAATAGTTTTGATAATCAGGTAGCAGCATTAACCGCTACCGGTTTAAGAAAAGTAAGAACGAATAATACCCTTTCTCAGGATCTGGAACCGGAATATATAACCATCAGTGCCGACAGTCAGAAAGCATGGGTAACTCTTCAGGAAAACAATGCCATCGCTGAGATTAATCTGGTTACAAAAACCATCACAGGAATCTGGGGATTGGGAAAAAAAGACATGAGTATTCCGGGTAACGGTTTTGATGCCTCAGATAGTAATGGAGAGGTTTTAATTGCCAACTGGCCGGTAAAAGCTTACTATGTTCCGGACGCTGTACAGAATTATAAAATAGGAAACACCAATTATATTATAACCGCTAATGAAGGTGATGAAAAAGATCTTTCAGGATTCAGCGAAAGAACTACAGTAGGTGCTAACAGTTATACTTTAGATCCTGTATTGTTTCCGAATGCAGGTATTTTAAAAGCGGCTTATAATCTTGGCAGATTCAGGGTTTCATCTGCTACAGGAAATACGGATGGAGATTCGGAGTTTGAAGAAATGGCGGCTTTAGGAGCACGTTCTTTCTCTATTTTCAATGCTGATACTAAACAGATTGTCTACGACAGCGGAGATCAGTTTGAAAGATATATTTCAGCTTACCATCCTTTAATTTTCAATGCTGATAATGAGTCTAACGGTATTAAAAACAGAAGCCGCGCCAAAGGTCCGGAACCGGAAGGAGTTGCTTTAGGAAACATCAACGGACAGACGTATGCTTTCATCACACTGGAAAGAACCGGAGGTGTTATGGTTTATAATATTACGAACCCTAATAACCCTACGTTTACAGATTACAAACATTCCCGTTCTACTTCAGCATACGGAGGAGACAATGGTCCTGAAGGAATCATTTACATTGCCCCTGAAAATACAACAACCAATAAAGGGTATGTGATCGTTGCGAATGAGATCAGCGGAACTTTATCCATGTATGAAGTAGCCATGCCTGCTACGCTTGGAACAGGTGAGATAAAATCTGAACAGGCAACCTTCAATGTATTTCCAAACCCTGTCAACAAAGGAAATACACTTTATTTCAACAGAAAACAGGATTACGAATTGTACGATATGTCCGGAAAATTGATCGGAAAAGAAAAGAATGCTTTAACAATCAATACTTCTACGCTTTCTACCGGTGTTTATCTGGTAAAAACTTCAGAAGGACAGATCAAGAGAGTTATTGTAAAGTAAATATATATATTACAGCATACCATTCCATTGTAAAGCTTCGGATTTCCGGGGCTTTTTTGTTATTGGAATATACAATATGCCATATGAAGACTCTTTATTTAAGATGATTTAACTTTTGAAATACTTGGAAGAAAGCATTTTATATCTATATTTATCCCGAATAAAAAACCAATTCGCATGAAGAATATTAAAACCGCAGGAATTCTTACTTTCCTGTTGCTGGGAACAGCTACTGCTTTCTCACAATCAAGAAAAACAGAATCTACAAAAGGTGTGGAGAAAACCGAAGGCAATAAAGTGGTACATGTAGAAGGTGTAGGACATACACTCAATTATACACTCAGCGGAGGCGTTGTTGAGGTAGAAGGTGGTGATAACAAGCTTACGGTAAAAGGGAGTGCAAAAAAAGTTACAATCTCAGGAACAGGTAACAAAATATACATCGATAAAGTAGACAAAATATCCATGGAAGGTGGTGATAACACCGTTTACTACAGAACTTCAGGAACAAAATCAGGGAAACCGGATGTTTCTATTACTGGAGTGGGAAATAAGGTTGTAAAACAATAAAAAAACATTTTTCGGAATCTGAAAAATCTCATCCTAGACCTAAAGTATAAATTAATTAATAAACCTGACGGGTTTTAAAAACCCGTCAGGTTTGGTTCACCAAGCTGAACCAAACTTCTTGCTATTAATACAAATAAAAGACAGTCCTTAAAAATTCCTGCTTATAAAGTATCTCCTTATGACCTTTTTCAAATAAAAATTTCAATCAAATTTATTATATTATTTGTATATTTAAATAACATTTTAATATTTAACAGTAAAACCATTTTACAGTTAAAAAACACAAAACCAAAAGAAATCATGAAAAAAGTACTATTGTTCTCATTAAGCTTATTTTTCAGCTTATATTTTGCTCAAGTAGGGATAAACACAAGCTCTCCCACTGCAACTCTTGATGTAAAAGCATTAACAACAGCCACAGCTCCTGCTATTGCTGAGGGATTAATCACTCCTAGATTATCAAGAGCTGACCTTATTGCTAAAGACGGGGCTTATAATTCCCCGCAAACAGGTACCTTAGTATATGTATTAGATACAACAGGTACCCTTACAGTAAAAACAAACAATGTTACTACACCCGGCTACTATTATTTTGATGGAACGATCTGGCAAAAAGTAATTACCTCTGTTCCCAGCGATACCAGTATATATAATACAGATGGTACGATACAAGCAAATCGTACTGTCGCCATGACTAATAAAACATTATCTTTTACGGCAAGTACCCCCAGTGTCAATCAATTTAATATTGACGGCACTACTTTTTCTGTAGATACACAAAATGACAGAATAGGAATCGGGACTTCCGCACCTACTACTAAATTGGATATTAATGGTAATGTGAGAATTGGGACTGCTGCAAGTTCCAATTCATCAACTAATGTTTCTACCCTTGTGAGAGACAACACAACAGGAGAAGTGAAAATTGCTGTTTCATCAACCGGAAATACATCACCGCTAAATTATATTGTTTATACAATTTCTAACGTTAATGGAGACTGGATTGCTAATTATGACACTAAAATAAGCAGCACAGATTATACTGTGACAGTAGTAGGAAATAGTTTTAACACCTCTTTAAATACTAATACAGGAACAACACCTCCTACTTATGCTCCCGCAAATGTGTTTGCATTTACTTCTGCCGGAACATGGCGTTTATCAGCTGACTATTTAGCCACGGCTACTCCAGGTGGAGTGAATGGAACATGGACAATCTACTGCCTTGTTATCAATAATAGTGTACTTAAAACGCTTACACCAGTGTCTCAAAACTTAGGAGGATTAAATAGTGGAGCAGCAGCTGCACCTCCGGCAGGATTATAATTTTCATTTATTTCGTGAAAATATACCTAGAAATTAATAAACCTGACGGATTAAAAACACGTCAGGTTTGGTTCACCAAACTTATTGTTATTAATGCAAATAAAAAGACAGGCCTTAAAAAAAGCCTGTCTTTTTAAAAATATCTCAGATATAATTTACTCTACGTTGATTACCTTTTCGATTTCCGGAGCATGTTGTTTGATTGTATTTTCAACACCCAGTTTTAAGGTTGAAAAATTCAATGAACACCCGGAACAGTTACCTAAAAGTTTTACAAACACCTGATTATCTTTCACATCAATAAGCTCAATATCACCACCGTCTTTATTCAAAAACGGCCTGATGCTTTCCAGAGCTTCCATTACTCTTGTTACTGTATCTTCGTGCGTTATGTTTGTTTCCATATTTTTTCAGTTCAATTCGGTTTCTTCAAATTTTATTGAAATTATTATTATTTTGCTTTTGGCGAGCATCCTGCCATTGTGGAAATCTTCACTGCTTCAGTGGGAGGAAGATTTTTATTTCTTTCCACTAAGCTTTCTACCATTTTTCTGGCAGTTTCTGTGTAGATATCTTCAATTTTAGATCCTTCCTGAAGTGCTGCCGGTCTTCCAACGTCACCTGCTTCTCTGATGCTCTGGATTAGTGGAATTTCACCCAATACCGGAATTCCAAGATCTTCCGCTAAATATTGTGCTCCCTGGTTTCCAAAGATATAATATTTATTGTCAGGAAGTTCTTCCGGTGTAAAATACGCCATATTTTCGATCAAACCAAGCACAGGAATGTTAATACTTTCCATCTGGAACATGGCAATTCCTTTTCTTACGTCTGCCAATGCAACATGCTGAGGTGTACTTACGATGACCGCTCCTGTTACTGGTACTTCCTGGATAATTGACAAGTGAATGTCACCTGTTCCCGGAGGAAGGTCAATTAGAAGGAAATCCAGTTCTCCCCATGCTGCATCTCTGATCATCTGGTTCAAAGCTTTTGAAGCCATAGGACCTCTCCATACTACTGCCTGATTGGCTCCTGAGAAGTATCCTATTGAAAGCATTTTTACTCCATAATTTTCGATAGGCTTCATCAGATTCTTACCATTCACTTCTACAGAAATTGGTTTTTGTCCCTCTGTATCAAACATGGTAGGAACTGAAGGACCGTAGATATCAGCATCCAGTAATCCTACTTTAAAGCCCATTTTAGCCAACGTTACTGCCATATTTGCAGAAACGGTAGATTTCCCTACTCCTCCTTTACCGGAAGCAATAGCGATAATATTTTGAATTCCCGGAATCTGTTTTCCTTTGATCTGACTTTGCTGAATTTCACTAGGCTCCGGAGAAACGATTTTAAGTTTTAAATGAATGTCTTCTCCAAACTCACTGGCAAAAGCCTGTTTCATAGCAGCCTCCAGTTTTTTCTTTTCGTGCATTGCAGGCGAATGGGCAGTCATATCAATATAAACATCGTTACCCATAATCTGAAGATTATTCACCAAATCGTCTACTTCTATTTCTTTAAGGAATTCCTGAACCTTTTCTTTCGTCAACATATAAATATAAATTGTTTACAAATTTACGCATTTTTTCGGTAATTTAGAATCAATAAAATCTATAATATCAGGTGATAAATCAGATCGTTAAAAATTTCTTATTCTGTTTTTTCATTCTGATACCACATCCTCTCCCAGAAAGCAATTGATATGAAAACGACCTCCTATCCTTCCAAATATGCACAGCCAAAAGGAATTATTATTGTTGGAAAAACAAAATTCAAATGGTATGACCTGGCCAATGATCCTGCAGAAGTTTCACAACAGGACATTGAAAATGCCCAAAAGTGTATCGAAAGTGCTGAAGAAAACTTTAAAAACATTGATGATCTCGGATTTGTCATTATGCACCGCTGCGGAAAAAACTATCTTTTACTGGTATGTACATGGCGAAATGAAAACGAATTATGGGAGAGCGTGTATTATGATGGTTCCGGACAATTTGAAATATGGGACAGAAACAAAACCCACCTCCCAACTTATTGTGTCTGGGAAATGGGTATTGTCTATCATGAATCTCAGTCCTGGAAAAAATATCTGGGCTCCGGAAGAGAAGACAAAGATAAAGAGACCTATCTCAATCATTTTTTTGAAGGAGAAGTGTAATTTAAATTCGCTCTGTCTTCTTATGAATGAGATCGTTTTTAACAGGACAAACGGTAATGATCTTTTATTGCATCACTTTTGCTGTTTTTCAATATCTTCGTCTGATAAAATCAGAACATGAAAAAAGGGCTTATTGCATTTTCTATATTTATTACTCAGATCATTTCTGCACAGAGCTATTCCCAATATGTGAATCCGTTTATAGGAACCGGAGGGCATGGCCACACTTTTCCCGGGGCAATCGTTCCATTCGGGATGGTACAGCTTTCTCCCGATACAAGAATTGATGGAAGCTGGGACGGATGCGGCGGATATCATTATTCGGATTCTGTCATCTATGGTTTTTCTCATACGCATTTAAATGGTACAGGAGTTTCTGATTATGGAGACATTATGCTGATACCTACTATGGGAAATCCAAGCCTGAACAGCAAAGACTATTCTTCGAAATTTTCGCATAAAAATGAAAAAGCAACAGCAGGATTCTATGCTGTAAAATTAGATAAAAATAATATTGATGTTCGCCTTACAACGACAAAAAGAGTCGGGTATCATGAATACACTTTCAACAATGCCGGAAATGCCAATATTATCTTAGACCTCAACCACAGAGACAAACTTCTGGAAGGAGAAGTAAAGATCATTGATGATAAAACCATTGAGGTTTTCAGAAGAAGTGAAGCATGGGCCACCAACCAGTATATCTATGCCAGAATTGAGTTTTCAAAGCCTATGAAAATTTCAAAAAAAGAAGTTAACGGAAAGCAGGAAAACAATCTTTTTACCGGAACAAAACTGGCCCTGGCATTTTCAGCCACCGTTAAAAAAGGAGAAAAGATCAATGTAAAAGTTTCTGTTTCTCCTACAGGATATGAAGGAGCAGGAAAAAATATGCTGGCAGAAGGACAGTCAGGCGATTTTGACACTGTAAGAAAGCAAGCTCAATCTGACTGGGACAAAGAGCTTTCAAAAATTGAGGTGAAATCTGATGATAAAAACAAATTGACCGTTTTTTACACTGCTCTATATCACGTTTTCACACAACCCAACATCAATATGGATGTAGACGGAAGATACAGAGGTAGAGATAATAAGCTTTATACCGCCAATGGTTTTGATTATTATACGGTATTTTCACTTTGGGACACCTTCAGAGGAGCACATCCGCTGATGACTTTAATCGACAGAAAAAGAACTGCTGATTTTATCAATACCTTTATTAAACAATACGAACAGGGAGGGAAACTTCCGGTATGGGAACTGGCTTCCAATGAAACAGAATGTATGATTGGCTACCACTCTGTTTCCGTCATTGCAGATGCTATGGCTAAGGGAATTCAGGGGTTTGATTATGAAAAGGCATTTCAGGCTGCAAAAGGTTCTGCCATGCAGGATATTTTTGGATTGAATGCTTATAAACAGAATCATTATATCAGTATAGATGACGAGCATGAAAGTGTTTCGAAAACTGTAGAATATGCTTATGATGACTGGTGTATTGCTCAGATGGCAAAAATTTTAGGCAAAAAAGAAGAGTATCAGGAGTTCATGAAACGTTCTCAGAACTGGAAAAACCTTTACAATCCAAAAACAGGCTTTATGCAGCCGAGAAAAAACGGGAATTGGTATGAGCCTTTTGATCCGAGAGAAGTTAACAACAATTATACGGAAGGAAACTCGTGGCATTATTCATATTCTGTACAGCAGGACATTCCGGGACTTATTGCTGCTCATGGCGGGAAAGAAAAGTTTGAACAGTTTATTGATGCTATCTTTACTGCTCCTGATAAAACTACGGGAAGAGAACAAGTGGACATCACAGGATTGATGGGCCAATATGCCCAGGGAAATGAGCCAAGCCACCACATTGCCTATCTGTATAATTTCGTCGACAAGCCAGAAAAAACAGATGCGAAAATCAAATACATTCTTGATAATTTTTATAAAAACACCCCTGACGGATTGATCGGAAATGAAGACTGCGGCCAGATGAGTGCCTGGTATGTTTTAAGCTCAATGGGAATTTATTCTGTAACCCCGGGATTACCGGAATGGGAAACCACCACTCCTTATTTTGATGAAATTAAAATTCACCTTGAAGACGGCACTACAAGAACGATTACAAAAACTACAGGCAGAGCGGAGCTCAAAAAATTAGGTTTCGAAAATGTAAAACCTGCTAAAGATTTTAAATATCCTGAACAGACAGCCTCTCCGGTAATTGCTGCCGACAGAATCTTCGACTTTTCTACCAAAGTTGAAATCACTCCATTAAACCCAAGCGACAAAGTATATTATATGACAATGGATGAGAGTGACAGCAATAAAAGAAAGACGTTTTCAACTTATAAAGGACCATTCTCCATCACCAAAACTACTCAGGTAATGGCTTATGCTGAAAGAAACGGCGAAAAAAGTTCTGTAACTACTGCTCATTTCAACAGAAGACCCAATTACTGGGATATTAATATTCTGTCAAAAGTAACTCCACAATACAGTGCTACCGGAAATCTTGCTCTTATTGACGGAATCAGAGGAGATGTTAACTGGAGAAAAGGTGAATGGCATGGTTATCAGGGACAGAATTTTGAAGCCGTTATTGATCTTAAATCCCCTCAAAACATTAAATATTTATCTTCAACGTACCTTCAGGATAGCAAAGCATGGATTCTGATGCCTAAAAAGGTGGAATATTACGCTTCCATGAACGGAAAAGATTTTGTCCTTCTGAAGACCGTTGACAATACTATTGATCCTAAGGATGAAAAAGTACAGATCAAAGATTTTTCTACAGAAATTCTTCCTACCGAAGCACGTTATATCAAAGTAAAAGCCTACTACTTCGGAAAACTTCCGGAATGGCATCAGGGAGCAGGCGGTGATGCTTATATCTTTATTGATGAGATTGCTGTGAAGTAAAAAAACAAAAACAACACCTATGAAAAAATTATCATTACTACTCTTTTTACTTTTAAGTATTATAAAAGTTTCAGCTTGTAAATGTGTATATGAAACCTTAGCACACAATTATCAAAATTCTGAATTTGTAGGTATTATCAAAATTTTGAAAGTATATGACGAAAATACTGAGCAAAGATCCTATAAAGCAGATATTGAAATTGAAAAAGTATATAAGGGAGCTAAAACATTCAAAACAATGAATGTGAGAGGACTCATTGGAAATTCCTATTCCGGAGCTTGTGAAATTGATGTCCTGGTCAATGAAAGATATCTGATCTTTTTAAACCAATACAATAACACCTATTCCATTTCATCCTGTACTCCAAAATCAAAACTGGAAAATAAACCAACAAAAGATGAAAAATCGTGGCTTAAAAATCTGGAAAAAGCCTTTACTTATTTAAATAATAATACATTCAGGTTTATAGGCTTACAGTTTACCCGTTGCTATGATGAATTCCAAACTGAATATAAATCTGATTTGTCAAAGATCAGTGGATTCAAGCCTAAGCAGCCTTTTGCTATCTATAAAATAAAAATAGATGATACATCAAAAATTCAGGAAATTACTCCTGTTACAACTTTTGGAAGTAAGGATAATATGATCGAAAATATACTGAAAACAAAGATGAAAGTCTCCACACCGACATCTTTCTGGAATGCCAACCCAAAAGAAGGTCTACTATTTCTCTCCTATCATAAAGAAAATATAGACAAGCCTTATGGTGAAGTCATCTCCTGTGATTAATACTAAAATAAACCCTTCTTCAGAATGTGAAGAAGGGTTTATTTATCAATTCATTCTTTCCGACCATTGCAGAACTTCCGGAAGTTCGATATCAGAAAATTCGATGTGTATGACTCTTCTTTTCTTTCCGTTCGTTGTTCTGTTAGAGCCGTGAAGCGTTAAAGGTTTCATCAGCATAATTCCCCCTTTTTCTACGTTGCAGATTTCTTCTGTTTCTACAGTCCAGTCGATGGTTTCCGGTCTGTAAATGCCTTTTGTGTGGGATTTTGGAACTACTTTCAATGCTCCGTTATTTTCATCGGTATCATCCAGATGGATTCTGATGGTATAGATATTTTCCAAAACGTTGAGTGGAGGCTGTACCGCAAACTGATTTTGTTTGGTGGTCCAAGGTCCGAAATTAGCGAGTTCCAACTTCTTATCCACAGAAATAGTAAGATCCTGATGATAGGCCACGTACCAGTTGGAGGTTTCAGGCTTATCAAAATAGATACTTTTAACCACAAAATATTTTTCACCGAAGATTTCTTTCACCACTTTCCGGATGTTTTCATTAAACACAAGATCTTTGATTTCCGGAACTTCTTTTAAGAACTGCCTGATAGCAAAAAGGTCTTCAGACTTTCTAAAATTTTCTTTTGAAGTGTCTATATTTTGCAGAACAAGGTTGATGTCTTCCAGTTCTTTCTGCGAAAACACATCATTGATAACAGCAAAGCCATATTTTTCAATATGGCTTTTATGATTTTCTAAGTTGTTTAAACTCATTGATATTTAAATTTTGTCTAATGGTTCAGTTAACTGTCCTTCCCATTTTGAAACTGCTGTGGTTGCCAGTGTATTTCCAAGTACGTTCGTCATACTTCTACCCATATCACAGAAATGGTCAATTGGTAAAATCAAAGCAATACCTTCCGGCGGGATACCAAACATTGAACATGTTGCCACAATAATTACCAGAGAAGCTCTTGGAACTCCTGCAATCCCTTTTGACGTAAGCATTAGTACCAAAAGCATAGTGATCTGCTGTCCAAGGGTCATTTCGATTCCGTAGATCTGTGCAATGAAGATTGAAGCAAATGTCATGTACATCATACTTCCGTCCAGGTTGAATGAATATCCTAAAGGTAAAATAAAAGATACTACTCTACTGTTACACCCAAATTTCTCCAGTTCTTCCACCAATTTCGGGAATACTGCTTCTGAACTTGTAGTAGAGAAAGCAATCAGTAATGGTTCTTTAATTCTTTTTAAAAGGTCAAAAAGACGGTTTCCTAGGATGAAATATCCTACCAGTAAAAGGACCAGCCAAAGAACTCCTATAGCAAAGAAGAAGTCTCTTAAATAAATAGCATATACTTTAAAAATTTCAAAACCATTGATGGCCACTACGGCTGCAATAGCTCCCAGTACTCCAAGAGGAGCAAACCACATGATATAGCCTACCATTTTAAGAATAGCATGCGCAATAATATCAAATAGTTTCACAACTGGTTTAGCATATTCTTCTCCCAGATTAGCCAAAGCAACTCCAAACATTACCGCAAATACAACAATCTGCAGTACTTCGTTGGTAGCGAAGGCTTCAAATAAACTTTTAGGAATCATGTGTTTTACGAAATCTTCCATGGAAAAACTTTTGCTGTTTTTAAGAAGTTCGTCAGCAGAAGCGACATCCTGAATTGGTAATTTGGTAACATGTCCTGGCTCCAGCCAGTTAACAAGGATCAACCCGATAAAAAGGGAAATCAGAGAAGCTGAAATAAACCAAAGCATGGCTTTTGTACCTACTCTTCCAATCATTTTGATATCACTCATTTTGGCAATCCCTACTACTAATGTCGTAAAAACCAATGGAGCAATAATCATCTGTACCAATCTGATAAAAACCGTTCCCAACAGTTTTATGTTTTTAGAAAAGGGTTCTGCACTATCCGGATAGCTCACGTGTACAATACCTCCGATTCCTACTCCCAGAAGAAGGGCAATGATAATTGCTATAAAAAGTTTATTCTGTCCTTTCATATATATAGTTCAATTTGCGCAAATATAATGGTTTTTCAATTGGCAGACGATTTTCTTCTATAGCGTTGAATTTTGCATTAAGTTTTTAATCCCTGAAAATTAAAACCCTGGTTTAGAAAATATTGTAAAAAAATTAAGAAACATTTATTGACTTTTTATTCTTTTGGTACAAATTTTATTATTACATTTGAGTGTATAACAACATTAATAAATATACAATATGAAAAAAACTATTGCAATGGCTGCATTAGCTGTAGCTGTATCTTTCGGTGCTATTTCTTGTAAAAAGAAAGTTTCTGATGCCGACCTTCAGACTCAGGCTACAACTATAGTAACTTCTAATCCCAATGCTTCTGTTGAAGTAAAAGAAGGTGTAGCTCACTTAAGTGGTACTTTCGCAGATCAACAGTCTAAAGACGCAATGATTGCTAAATTAAAAGCCATCAGCGGAGTAAAAGACGTAATGGATATGTCTACCGTAGTAGCTCCTGCACCTGCAGCACCAGTTGAAACGGCATCTGCTGTAGATCCTGCTGTTCAGAAAAAAGTTCAGGATGCAGTGAAGGATTTCCCTTCTGTAAAAGTAGAAGTTATAAACGGACAGCTTACGCTTACAGGAAATGTTTCTGCTCTACAGGCCAGAAAAATCAAAGAATCTGTAGATGCTTTGAAAATCGGAAAGTATAACAACAACCTAATCGTAAAATAATTAAAGATGAGCGAATTACAAGATAAATATTCAAGTGTAGTTTCAGCGGCACAGTCTGCAGGGATTTCCAATCTTCAGGTTCAGGAGCAGGACGGAATTCTTTATGTTTCCGGAAATGCTTCCAATACTGCGGCTAAAGATGCTGTATGGAATGCTTTAGGAGCTATTGATTCTACTTATTCTGCTTCAGATATCAATATTGATGTACAGGTTGCAGGTCTTGCTGCAGGAGCTTCTTTAACAGTGGCTACTGAAGAATCTAACCTTAATATCAGACAGGAACCTTCTACTGAAGCCGCCGTTGTAGGTAAAGCTGCAAAAGGTTCTTCTGTAACGCTTATTGAGCAGACTTCTGATGACTGGTGGAAAGTGAAAAATGCAGACGGCCAGGAAGGATATGCTTACTCAAGATATTTAAGAGCATAATTTTTATTAAAAAATAATAAATTTTCACAAAAAAAGCCTAGAAACATCCCAACTTTGGGATGTTTTTATATTTTTACGGCTCTGAAAAAAAAACTAATGAAGAAAACTCTGTTGCTATTGACTTTGATGTTCACTGTCATTATTCTGCACGCCCAAAAGTTACACATTGACGGAAAAATATCCGATTCCGAAAAGAAAGCGATAGAAAATGCCACCGTCTATCTTTTGAAACAAAAAGATTCATCCATTATCAATTATACGGCAACCAATAGGGAAGGGAAATTCTCGCTGAAGATTGATGATATGAAAGAACCTTCCATTCTTAAAGTAGACGCTGATAAATTATCTTCCTATTCGAAAAAATTTGAAAAAATAAACCAGTCATTATCACTGGGGGATATTCAGCTCGAGAAACAAGGCATTGTGAATACGATTGATGAGGTAAAAATTACGGTTTCTCCGGTAAAAATTAAAAAAGATACGATTGAATTTAATGCAGCCGCTATCAAAGTACGGCCTGACAGTAAAATTGAAGAGCTTCTGAAGCAGATTCCCGGTGTAGAAATCAGCAATGAAGGAAAGATTACTGTGAATGGAAAAGAGGTGGATCAAATTATGATCAACGGAAAACCTTTCTTTGATAAAGATGGTAAAATCGCTCTTCAGAACTTACCGGCAGATATCATCAAGAATATCCAATTTACCACCACCAAAACAAAGGAGGAGGAACTGAGCGGAAAAGCAGCCAAATCTCAGAATACGACCATCAATTTTAATATTGATGAAAAGAAAAATAAAGGTTTACTGACAAGACTTACCGTCGGTTATGGATCAGACAAACGGTATGAAGCAAGCGGATTGGCCAGTTATTTTAAAGGGGATACGAAAATAAGTCTATTGGCTTCTTCCAATAATATCAATTCCCAGGGATTTTCCAGAGATGAGGTTTTTGACAGCATGGGTAATGGCCGGAATGCCTGGATGATGCAGGGAGGATCTGTCTCAACGGTAGGAAATGTAACTTACTTTAACCAGGGAGGTGGTACGAAAGGAATTCAAAGGTCTACGACCATTGGCTTAAACTACAGTGACAAACTGGGAAAAGATGCCGATCTGGATTCCTTCAGCCTAATGCATTCCGATTCCAATACGGAAACAAAATCCAAAGTCTCAAGGTCTACTCTTCTCCCTGCTTACACGCTTCAGACCAATTCTGAAAGTAACGGAGAAAATGAATCCAAACAATACAGTTTTGATACTTCAGCTAAAATCAAGCTGGATTCTATGACAAGTATCTACCTTTCTCCGAGATTTACAAAAAACAGCAGTTTCAGTTTCAATAACTCAAGATCCTCTTCTTTAAGGAATGGCAGTCTTCTGAATGAAAGTAATGCGTATTCCAGTAATGATTCGGAAAGCAATTCATTTAATCCATATCTCTATTTTTCAAGAAAATTCAGAAAAAAAGGCCGTTCAATTTCCGCCAATATGAACAGTTCCATTTCAGAATCCAGAAGGGATAATCTGAATCAATCTCAAAACACGTTCTATCAATCCAATGGAATATCAACAGACAACAGGGATCAGTTAGCCAAAAATAAAAATCAGAACAGCAGTTTCAATTTTACTGCCGGATATACAGAACCTGTTTCCGATTCTTCAAGTGTAAGTTTTGAATTGAAATATGAAACCCGATCTACTAGAGACTTGAGGAATGTAAATGATTTTGATAATACAACCGGAGATTATACTAAATACAATCAGCTTTTATCCAACAATATGAAGCAAAGAATCAATCAGATCTCTCCTGAGCTTACATATCAGATTAATAAAAAGAAACTGAATTTCTGGGCTTCCATGAATCTTGATATTTCAGATATGAAGGTAAATTCTATCTATAACGGACAGCAATATGATCTGCAGAAAAATTTTGTACTCCCCCAATATAATGTCAATCTTTACTACCAGCTGAGTGAAGGAAAAACCTTAAACATTTACAACTATTCCAACTTCACCATTCCCACCGCAGAACAACTGACTCCTTATAAAGATGAATCCAATCCTCTGATTACCTATCAGGGAAACCCTAACTTAAAAAACACCTGGACCAACAATCTTTATCTGTATTTCAACAATTATAATAAAGTAAAAGATCTCAGCTACTATTTCAATATTGGCTTTACGTACAGAAATAATGATATTATCAATTTTTCCACCTATGATAATGCAGGGAAACAGGTTATTACTTATGACAACGTAAGCGGAAATAAAAGCATCAATGCCGGCGGAGGTTTCAGTAAAGTATTGAAATGGAAGAATAATAAACTTATTATCAATCCAAGACTCACCATGAATTATGCTTACAATAACGGTTTCATTGATGGACAATCTTTCACCAGCAATTCTTATAATCTAAACCCAGGCCTTAATCTTACCTATGAAATCAAGGATAAAATGACCATCAAACCTTCTTACAGACTTGGATACAGTTTTTCAAATTATACCAATTATAATATAACGAATGTAAATACAGCCAATCAATCCTTAAAACTGGAACTCACCAATTATATGCTGAAAGGCAATTTCGTATTTGGAAACGATTTTGAATACAATACCAATTCCAACATTGCTCCGGGCTTTAAAAAAGATTTCTACTTCTGGAATACCAGCCTTGGATATTCGTTCTATAAAAAACAGTTTACGGCAAAAGTAAAGGTCTATGATGTTTTAAATCAAAATCAAAGCGTAAGAAGAACGATCACCGATTCTTATTTTGAAGATCGTGAAGATCTCATCCTGAAACGATACATCATGTTTTCCATCAGCATGAAACTGAATAAGTTTGCAGGAAAAAAGAAGTAATAATCACACCATACTTTATATATAATTTTTGATAATGGCCGGATCTTTCCGGCTATTTTTATAGACAACCTGAAATATAATACTGAGCTCCATTACAAGTGAATACGTAATATTCCCCTCCTCCGGAGGGGTGGCGAAAATTCAAAGAATTTTTGACGGGGTGGTTTCCAAGAAATATCATCATATTACACAGATTAGTAGTAATCACAACAACCTTTTAAACAAGATTTACGAATAAACCTGTTTTTATTTTTAAATTAGCATCAAATTTTTTTTATGAAAATCCATATTTCAGTATTATGTATTCTTTTTTTCATTCTTGGAAAAGCTCAGAAAACGGAACAGAAAGATACTTTCGTTAAAGACAATTTCACCAAGAAAGAATTTTATATTCCAATGCGTGATGGCGTAAAACTTTTCACTGCGGTATATATCCCGAAAGATATATCGAACAAGAACAAATATCCGTTCCTGATGCAGAGAACCTGTTACAGTATCGCACCGTACGGAGAAAGTGAATATAAAACAAAGGTAGGTCCCAACACGTATCTTATGAAAGACAAGTATATTTTCGTGTATCAGGACGTACGCGGAAGATATATGAGTGAAGGCACTTTTACCAATATGACTCCGCAGGTGGAACGCAAGACCAAAAAAGATGTTGATGAAAGTACTGATACTTATGACACCATCGAATGGCTTTTGAAAAATGTGAAAGATAACAATGGTAAAGTAGGCCAATTCGGAACATCATACCCGGGATTCTATACTGCTGTAGGAACGTTGTCACAGCATCCTGCTTTGGTAGCTTCTTCACCACAGGCACCTATTTCTGATTTCTGGAATGACGACTTTCTTCACAACGGAAGATTTATGCTCGGCTATTTCAGAACATTCCCTGTTTTTGGGGTTCAAAAAACGCAGCCGGAGAAACAGGCCTGGTATATGGATTCTTTCATCAAACAGACTTCTGAAGACGGTTTGAAATTCTACAGAGATATGGGTACTCTGAAAGATGGATATGAAAAATATTACAAGAATAATTTCTTCATGACAGAGATTATGAATCATACCAACTATGATGAATTCTGGCAGAAAAGAGGTCTTCTTCCTCACTTAAAGAATATTAATCACGCTGTAATGACTGTCGGAGGATGGTTTGATGCAGAAGATCTTTCAGGACCATTGAATATTTATAAAACCATAGAAAAAACAAGCCCTAAAGCAAAAAATACTATCGTTATGGGACCTTTCTCCCATGGCGGCTGGTCTCAGGAGCAGGGAAAACATTTCCACAGTGAAACGTATTTTGGTGACAGCATTGCTACATACTATCAGAAAAATATTGAAACAAGGTTTTTCAATCATTATCTGAAAGGCAATACCAAAGAAGATGCAGGACTTCCTGAAGCACTGATGTATGACACCGGTGCTAAAGCATGGAAGGAATTCGCTTCTTACCCACCGAAAAATGCTCAGAAAGTGAATTTCTATCTTTCTGATAAAACCCTGAAAAAATCATCCGGACAAGGCTATTCTGAATATTATAGTGATCCTAACAATCCTGTTCTAAGCTCAGATCATTTAAAAGACTTTAACGGTTTCACTCCAAAAAATTATATGTCGGAAGACCAGAGATTTGCTGTAGGAAGACCAGATGTATTAACATTCACTACCGATGTATTGACTGATGATATTACATTTGCAGGAGAGATTGTGGCTAAACTGAATATTGCATCCACGTCTACAGATGCCGATTTTGCAGTAAAACTGATTGATGTTTATCCTGAAGATTTTAAGCCTGCAGAAAAGAAAGAAGGCGTTATCTATGGCAACTACCACCAGATGGTAAGAAGTGAGATCATGCCTGCAAGATTCAGAAATACCAAAGAAAAGGGAGAAGCTTTGGTTCCGAACCAGAAGACGGCTGTTAACTTCAGACTTCAGGATGTAGTTCATACGTTCAAAAAGGGACACAAAATCCAGATTCAGATCAGCAGCACATGGTTCCCGCTTTTCGCCATCAATCCACAGAAATTTATGGATAACCCGAATTTTGCCAACAAAGAAGATTACACCAAAGCATTCATCAAAGTGTATGATGACAGCTCCATTGAAGCTGAAATTTTAAAATAAATTGAAAAAGCTGTTCGTTTGAACAGCTTTTTTGTTTTTAGAGCTTGAAGTTTATTTTAAGTTTTGGCTCCTATGTTTGCAAAAGAATAAATTTACATACAAAGCAAAAGGGGTGAGAGAACAGTTTTGGCTAAATAACTCAGGAAGTATATTGTGCTTTAGAAATGTCCTCACTTCTTTATTCCTTTTAGAGTTTGAACAGAATTTAAAGGATCGAAAAAGATATCTTGGATAATAATCAGGAGACAAAACGAAGGAAGACTTGCTTTTATTTAAAGATAAAAATATGAGTGCATTAAAACAGGTTGTAGGAATAGATGTAGCCAAAGATGAACTGGTGGCAAGTTTTGGCAAATTAATGGAAGATCTAAGTACAGAAATCAAAGATTATAAAGTTTTTAGCAACAGCGAAAAAGGCTTTGAATCACTTCTTAAATGGGTGTACAGCAAAAAGACACTTAATATAGAGGTTATTTTTGTCATGGAGGCTACGGGGGTGTATCATGAAAGATTTGCTCATTTTCTTTATGCAAAGGAAGAAAAAACAGTCATTGTGCTGCCTAATAAGATCAGTAATTTCATCAGGACTCTGGATATCAAAACCATTACCGATAAAAGCTCAGATAGATTTTGAAGAAAGTAGGGTAAAAATCAAAGACGTTCACCCTACGCAAGCTAACTCAAGGTCGCTTTTATAAATATAAATGTATAAAAAATATTTGGAAGTTAACACAGAATCTAAAGCCGAATAATGAACGTTATAGAATTAAGCATGCTTCCTTCATCTGAGCTCAGGAGTAAGGCCGCTCCTATTGAATGAGCCAAAAGTTAACAGTCTACGTTTGTCATTCTGAACGAAATGAAATGAAGTGAAGAATCTCATAGGAAAGACTACAAAACGAGATTCTTCCTTCGTCAGAATGACATTTACCAACAAAAAAAGCCGTATCAAGATGACACGGCTTTCGGTTAATTAAAGGTTTAATTTATTTATCCAAATGCTTCGGAGTAAATCCGTCTTCATTCAATTCTCTATGTACGTAATCAGCTTTCATTTCAGCTTCGTAGTCTACTTTCTTATGTTGTCCCATTCTTCTTAAAAGAGAGTCAAATAATGAATATACTACCGGTACAATGATCAGGGTAAGGAATAGTGATGATGTCAGACCACCGATTACTACCCATGCAAGACCTTTGTTCATCTCTGCTCCGGCACCTGTTGCCAATGCGATCGGTAACATACCGAAGATCATCGCAATGGTGGTCATCAGGATCGGACGAAGACGTGCGTGGTTCGCCTGTACCAGGGCATCGTGAGTATTGGCACCAGCTGCTTTTCTTGCATTCGTAAAGTCAACGATAAGGATCGCATTCTTCGCTACCAGACCAATCAACATAATCATACCCAACATGGTGAAAATGTTCAGCGAGTTGGCTGTTAAGGCAAGGATAACCATTACCCCGATCATCGCCAACGGGATTGAGAACAATACCACGAAAGGATATACAAAACTGTCATATAGTGAAACCATCACCAGGTATACCAATACGATAGCTGCCAATAATGCAATTCCCAATGTACCGAAACCTTCCTGCTGGTTCTCCATATCTCCACTCCAGATGTAATCTACACCTACAGGCTTTTTATCGCTGTTCATGAACTGGTTTGCCCATTCATTCGCTACGTCCCCTACCGGTCTACCAACAGCTTTCGCTCTTACTTTTACAGAAGGAGATTTATCTCTACGTTCAAGCAAACTCGGTCCTGAACCCATTTCCACATTAGCAAACTGACTTAACCGAACCTGCTGACCCTGAGGGTTTGTAAACATAAGGTTTTTAACGTCATCAATAGATTGTCTGTTCACATCACCGAAACGGATATTAATATCATATTCATATTCTCCCGCTCTGAATTTTCCGTCTGTATTTCCGTTGAATGCGGTCTGCATCGTCTGTCCTACACTTGAAAGATTCAGGCCTAAAGCTGCCATTTTATCTCTGTCGATACTTACCTGAACTTCAGGGCTACCTGTATCGGTTGATAATTCGGCGTCTACTGCTCCCGGAACTTTTTTCAATAGCTCAAGGATTCTTGTTGCTTCTTTCACTGCTGTAGCGTTATCCGGTCCTGTTACTACCATTTCAATAGGAGCATTTTCCGCTCCCATGATACCGATTGGAGCCGTTTTAAACTCAACTCCTGTGAATTTCTCTTCCAGCTGTCTTTTTATTTTTGCAGCTTTGATATTGGTACTTTCAGAACGCTCAGACTTATCAGTTAAGTTCACCTGAACCTCAGATTGGTAAGTAGTTGCCTGAGCACCACCAAAACCTGTAGACTGCTGTCCTACTGTTGTAATAAGATCTACAACATCTTTATCATTTCTTAAGAATTTCTCAACTTCTAATGTTAATTGGTTTGTCTTCTCAACGGTTGCATCTTTTGACAATTCCATTTGTACCAGGAACTGGCCACGGTCGATTGGCGGGAAGAACTCACCTCCGATGAACCCAAATGCTACCAGCATGAATGAACTGATTAAAACAATGAATGTGATTACCACTGTTGAAATTCTTCTTAACGTCGTTTTCAGACACCATTCAAGGATTCCTGTGATCCAGTGTGTAAACTTGTCAATTAATCCTTCAAACCAAAGAATGAATTTCTCAAACCAGTTTTTCCCTGTTAAATGCTCCAGCTTACCGAATCTTGATGATAACCAAGGAATGATGGTAAATGAAGCCAATAAAGATAATAAGGTGGCAATAACTACCGTGACGCAGAACTGGGCAAGGATGTTGGCTACAAGACCTGAACTCATCGCGATCGGTAAGAATACCACTACAATTACCAGGGTAATTGCCGCAACAGTAAATCCGATTTCTGAAGCTCCATCATACGCTGCTCTGATCTTACTTTTACCCATCTCCATGTGACGGTAAATGTTTTCCAGTACTACAATCGCGTCATCCACCAGGATCCCTACCACAAGTGAAAGTCCAAGTAAACTCATTAAGTTCAAAGTATATCCCATTAAGTTCATTCCGATGAACGCTGCCACCAATGAAGCCGGGATAGAAACCATTACGATGAATGCGTTTCTGATACTGTGAAGGAATAGTAACATTACAATTGCCACGAGGATAATCGCTAGGAATAAGTCGAAAATAACGTGGTTGGCTGATTCAAGGGTAAATTCTGTCGTATCGTTTACGATTTTTACTTTTACTCCCTGAACTTTGTATGCTTCTTCTACTGTTTTAATGGTCTTCTGAACACTTTCAGATACTGCTACCGCATTGGCATCAGATTGTTTTTTAACCTGCATCAAAATCGTAGGGAACTGATTGAATCTCGCTACTTTTTCAACATCCTTCTGAGAGTCGAAAACGGTTGCAATATCAGATAAACGTACCTGAGCTCCGTTTTTATTGGAAACAACAAGGTTGTTCATTTCCTCCGTAGATTTATATTTTCCTGAAAGTCTGATCGTAGATTTTGTAGTTCTCGTCTTCAAACTTCCTGTAGGGAAATCTAAGTTTGATGAAAGAATGGCCTGTTGTACGTCTCCAATTGAAAGTCCGTACCCCTGTAATTTTTTCTCATCAAGATTTACCTGAATCTCTCTCTCCTGTCCACCTACAAGGTCAACCTGAGCGACACCGTTTACACGGGAGAAAATAGGTTCAATCTTTTTATCCAATAAGTCATAAAGGTCCTTACTATTCAGTTTATCCGATGAAATACTCATGGTGATAATCGGTAAATCATCTAAGGAGAATTTATTCAGAGACGGCGCCTTCACATCTTCCGGAAGGTCTGCCAGAATAGCATTTACTTTTCTCTGCGCATCATTTAAAGCGTAATCTACATCGGCTCCATCATTCAGCTGAACCATGATTACGGATAAGCTTTCGTATGAAGAAGATTCTACTTTTTTTACGTTTTCCAAAGAACCTACGGCATCTTCAATTTTCCGGGTTACGGAGGTTTCCACCTCTGCAGGCGAAGCTCCCGGGTAGACCGTAGAAATGGTTACCATATTGGTTTCAAACTTCGGAATCAATTCGTATCCCATGAGTGTATAACTCAGGATACCTCCCAACGTCAGAATTGTAAATAATACAATTACCAGCGAGGGTCTTTTGATCGATATTTCTGCTAACTTCATAGATCTGCTACTTTACAATGTTCACTTTAGATCCGTTGTCCAGGTTGATCTGTCCGCTGGTTACCACCTGTTCTCCTCCATTCAATCCACTTAAAATCTGAACTTTATCTCCGTAAACTTTTCCGATGGTTACTTTGATCAATTTAGCAACACCATTCTGAACAATGAATAATTGTCCTGAGCTTACTCCGTTAACAAAGGCTTCTGCAGGGACTGTCAGCATATTCTGAGTTTCTGCGCCGTTGTTTGTACTGAATTTAGCTGTTGCATACATACCAGCCTTAAGGTTTCCTCTGTTTTGTACTTCGATTTCAACTGGGAAATTCAGAGAAGCATCACTTTTAGGAGCGATGAAAGTAATTCTACCTACGAAAGAGTCTTCCGGAAGAACATTTACTTTAATCGGAACTTCCTGACCTAACTGGATTTTTCCGATCTGGCTTTCATCTACCAAAACAGAAAGTTTCAGACTGTTGATATTAACGATTTCAAACATCGATGTTCCAGGAGAAACCACCGTTCCGGGTTCAACCATTTTCTTGTTGATAGTACCGCTGATTCCAGCACGGATGCTTGTATCATTTACTTTCACACCTTGAGCTCTTACTGCAGCCTGAGCATTTTTCAGCTGTAGTCTTGAGTTATCAAGCTGTTGTTTTGTAACTCCGCCTGTTTTATATGCGTTCTCATAGCGTTGGTTATCAATAATAGCATTCTGAAGATTGTTCTGAGCCTGGGTAACATCCACTTCGATAGCATCTTTTTTAATCGTTGCCAAAACCTGTCCTGCTCCTACCCTTGAACCTTCTTTTACCAGAACGCTTACAATACGTCCTGATATTTCAGAAGACTGGTTCATTTCCTGCTTAGGAATAAAAGTTCCGTTGGCTGAGTAGTCTGTATCAATATTTTCCCTTGTAACGGTTACAATATTAACATTGATTTTATCTACCTGCTTGGCAACTTCTTTTACTTCCTGCGTCTGTTTTTCTTTGTTACCCGCAATCTTGTAAGCGGCTAAACCTACCAGTACAGCTGCTACGATGATATATATTAAAGTTTTTTTCATTTTAGTTTATTATAAGTTTTGTAGTGTGTTTAGTTCACCCTTAGCTTTTATCAGCTTGATCTCTGCCTGTTTATAATCCAGCAATGCATTAGAATAGTTCTGTTTTGCCTGCGTAAGAGCATTTTCAGAATCCAGCACTTCTGTAAGTGTTGCCAGCCCATACTGGTAGTTTGACTGGGTATTTTTCTGAACTCTTTCTGCCAATCCTACATTATCTTTCATGCTTTCGAGATTGATCAATGCATTTTCCATATTGGTAACGGCATTTTTATAATCTAAACTTAAGCTCAGCTGAGTGTTTTCAATATCAACATCAAGATCCTGAATATCAATTTCTGCCTGGTTGATTTTCGCTTTGGTAGCTCCACCCGTGAAAATAGGAATATTGACATTCAAACCAATTGCTGAAAAATCGCTCCAGAGAACGCCTTTACTAAGGCCATTGGTCAATGGGAATTTTGCTCCGTTAGCTCCCCATCCGTAGTTCGCCGTAAGATTTACTGATGGATAAAGATAAGCTTCAGTCGCTTTTTTATTGAAAACCAAAAGTTCCCTGTTTTTATTTAAAACTTTAAGCTCTGTACGATCATTAAGATTTACGTTGCTCGCAATCAGCTCAGGTTTTGGTTCGATTTGTTTTTCTTCAAGCTCGATGTCTGTAGAAATCGGGATTCCCATATAAAACTTCAGGGCATTTTTTGAAAGTTCAACAGAGTTGATTAAAGCCTGCTTGTTGGAACCGATATTGGTAAGCTGAACATTGGTTCTGTCCAAATCGATTGCTTTTGCCAAACCGTTATCAACCAAACTTTTAATAACATTTCTTACTTTTTCAGTGTTGGCATAGCTGGCTGTTACCGTTTTAAGGTTTTCCTCCTGTACGAACACCTGATAATAAGCTGTTGCAACATTTTCAATAATCTGTTCATTGGTTAACTGAGCATTCAGTACATAAAACTCTCTAGTTGATTTTGCAGCTTTCAATCCTGTAAATACTCTCTGATCAAAAATCGCCTGCTGAAGTTGTACAGATGCTGTTGAACCCCAAGGCTGCCCAAACTGAGCTCTGATTTTCTCTCCTCCAAATTCCAGCAAAGATTCCTGAATAATCGGATTATAGGTTAAACCTGCCGTAGCACTGACCTGAGGAAGGGCACCGGCTCTGGCTTCATCAATCTTGTATTCGGCTTTTTTCACCTGTAAAGCAGCTTTTTTAGCTTCTGCTTTATTTTGAAGTGCCTGTTTAATTGCTTCCTGCAGGGAAACCTGCTGCTGGGCAGACATCAGGGTAGAGCCGAAAATCATAAATGCTGAAGCTATCCCAATTTTTAGCTTTGTAGCAGTTATACGTTTTCTATTCATAATTTTATACTTCGTTTATTTTTTATTTAATTTTCATTCATTATTTATTTCTATTTGACGAATCATTTTCAGAAATACTTTAGTTTTTTTAGTTTTTGAACAACATATTGATAATAATTTCTTTTCGTTCAGAAATAATCTTATCATATTCTTCATCATTAATTAATAGATTCTCCATGAATAATGGTCTTATAGCACTAGGAAATACCAGTAGCGAAACCATATTCAGAATAAACTGAACTGGTGCCATTTTCTCAATATTTCCCAATTCCATTTCTTTTTCAATATCCTTGTACATATCGTTCAGGATATCTTCCTCAATTTCTCTGTGATGGCAGGTTCCTTTATTGATCTGTGACACGATATACGTTTCCAGATATGGATACTGAAGGCTTGTGGAAAGACTGCTTTCTATAAATTTGCTGATCTTCTCTTTAAAAGGAAGAGCTGAATTCTGAATGATCTTCGATTTTTCCTGTTCTACTCTTTGGGCTTCATCAAAGATGATCTGGATAAGCTTATCTCTTGAACGGAAATAATAATTAATAAGGGTTCTGTTCACTCCTGCTTCATCTGCAATCTCCTGCGTAGTAGCATCAAACTTTCCTTTCACAAAGAATAAATTCTTCGCTGTCTCCTTGATCAATTCCTGTGTTTGGTCTTTTTTTGCTTGATTTGACATTTTTGTTAAACAAATTTGTGCAAATTTATAGTAAAAATTATTTTTGACAAAATTGTTAAACAAAAATATTAAACAAAAATGTCATGACATCCATCATGTTTGTGAATGAAAGTTTACGATTACTTATTATTCAATAAGAAAGCTATTTTTATATCTTTGCCGCAAAAATTAATAACTGATGAAGAAAATTCTTTCGTTGTTCTCTTTTTTGAGCACGATACTTCTATTTTCACAGAAAAAAATTTCTGAAAACAACTCCTATTATTTTTATGAAAACAAAGGTCAGATTACGGATCAGAACGGGAAGGTAAATCAAGATGTACGATACCTTTTCCATTCAAACGGTCTTAATGTACAGCTTCGAACCGGAGGATTTTCTTACGATATTTACGAAATAAAGAAAACCAGTAATCCTGATTTTTCAAAAAAGGAAAAAAATGCGCTTTCAGTACCAGATCAGTATCATATCCGTGAATATATTTATGAAAAGCTGATTCACAGGGTAGATATTGATCTCGTGAATTCCAATACCCAATCAACAATTACTGCAGAAGGCCGATCTCCGGATTATGATAACTATTATAACCTTCCAGATAATCCAAAAGGCATTAGTAATGTTCACCGATATCAAAAAATCCGCTATAAGAATATATACCCTCATATAGATTTGGTATTCTTTAAACCTAACGATACTTTAAAACCCATCGAATATAATTTCATCATCAATCCTGGTGGAAAAATTTCAGACATACAAATGAAATTTAATGGAGCTCCTACTTTAATAAACAATGGTAGGCTCACCATGAATGTGCGGTTTGGGGAAATCTATGAAGATATTCCTAACAGCTGGATTGCCGGAAATACCAAAAAAAATATTGAAGTTTCTTTTAAGGATCTTGGAGACCATACTTTTGGATTTGCCGCTCCTGTAAATACTTCTGACAAGACCATTGTAATAGATCCGGTACCCACAAGAATATGGGGAAGCTATGCAGGAGGATACGGAGAAGATTACGGCAGGATAAAAACAGATCTTCAGAGTAAGGGCTATGTTTTCGGAACCACTACCAGTACCACAAACTTCGCTACTTCCGGAACCTATCAGCAAAATGTTGCCGGCGCTCTTGACGCATTCCTGATGAAACTGACCAAAACCGGGCAGAGGCTTTGGGGAACCTACTATGGTTTCGGAATGAATGACGGATTTGCAGATGTAGATTTTGATGAAAGTTTTAATATTTATGCAGGCGGAACCGTTCAAAGAGCACAATATAATGAAAATATTGTTTTGGTAAAGTTTAATAATAACGGAAGTTTTGCTTTTGAAAAAGAGTTTTCTTCAAGCAGGCAGAATAAACTCTATACTGTTTCCTACAGTCAAAATCATGTATACATTGGTGGTGATTCTTTCAGTGCTGACTTTCCGACTGTTAACGCCATGCAGCCTGCAAAATCAACACCGATCGGGTATACAGACGGTATTCTGGCATCTCTGAATTCAACAACAGGGAATGTCGATTGGGCTACTTACTTTGGAAGAAGTGACGGTTCTACTTCCATTTTCCAAATTCTCTCCTCAAGCGATAACCTTGAAATAATTGGAGCAACACAATCTTCTGCAATCCCTATGAACAATGCTTTTCAACCGTTAAAAGGCGGGGAATCAGACGGACTATACCTTAAGATTTCAAAATCAGGAACTTCAATTCTGAGATCAAGCTATTATGGAAACAGTGGTTCGGAACAGATATGGAAAGCCAGAATTGTAAATAATACTTTAATTCTTCCGGGAAGATATTCAACTACCGCTTTTCCAATGGGGCAGCCTGGAATATGGAGGGTAAATTTAACTACGAATGCGATTAGCAAAAGCTATTTTAACTTTACAGGCTCTTTCCAGCTATTGGCATATCCTGATACTAACGGAAATGTTTTTTTTACAGGACTGCATTCCAGCGGGCAGCCCGACATCTCTACTCCGGGTGCCTATATGGGAATGCCCGCAATGTATATTTCTACGTTTTTAATTAAATACAATCAGAATGATGTAAAAGAATGGGGAACCTATTACACAGGAAACGGTGCAACGCAACAGGGAGAGGCGACAAAAGATGATGAAGGTGCCATTTATCTGACAGGCATGTCAAGTGGGAATTCAGCTGGTATTGCAACACCGGGAACCTTTCAACAGTCGCCAGGTGGTGGAAATGATATTTTCATTGCTAAATTTCAGGATTGTACCTCTGCAGCGGTTGTTACTTCTAATTCGCCGGTATGTCCTAATGGGACAATCCAACTCAACGCTACCGGAGGAACAGTATATAGCTGGACCGGGCCAAATGGCTTCACATCCAATGAGCAAAACCCAACTATTCCAAATGCAACAACAGCTCAGGCAGGATCATATATATGCCAGGTTTCAGGATCTGGCGCTTGTGACGGGACTTTTACAGTAAACGTGATTGTAGGTGATAATGCGGCTCCGGTTCCTGATGTTACTCTGCTGGCAGACATTACAGGAGACTGTCATACAACGGTTACTACTATTCCTACTGCTACTGATAACTGTGCAGGACCAATTACTGCAACAACAACAGATCCTTTATCTTATTCAAGCCCCGGAAACTATATTATCCACTGGACTTATAACGACGGAAATGGAAATACCGCTACTCAGAACCAGAATGTAATTGTGACATCAACAGCTCTTCCGACAACGGCTAACACTCCACAAACTTTCTGCGCCACCAATAATCCTAAAATCTCTGACCTTCAAATCACAGGTCAGAATATAAAATGGTATGATGCAGCAGGAAATATTGTACCTGCAACAACTGTTCTTATCAATGGACAGACCTATTATGCATCTCAGACTATTAATGGTTGTGAGAGTAATAAAACAGCAGTTTTGGTAACGGTAAATACAACTCCTAAACCGACAGCCAATGTAAATCAGGATTTCTGTGCTTCTGCCAACCCTACTTTAGAAAAACTGATTGTAACGGGAACTGCTCTTAAATTTTATAATGCAGCAGGAAATGTAATTCCAATGTCAACTCCTCTGGTAAGCGGACAAATCTATTATGTAACGCAAACATTAAACAACTGTGAATCTGAAAAACTGGCAATAACAGTAACTCTGTCTACGGATAATGTTCCTGCAAAAGATGTAACACAGGTTTTATGTAATTCAACTACCGCAAATTCAATGACTGTCGATCTTCATTCTTATGAAGCCAGTATTATTAATAATCCGGCCGGTTATATTTTTACCTACACTGATACTGCAGGCACCCCTATTGCCAATCCTTCAGCTTACGTATTGAATACCGGAACAACACTTATTCACGTAAGAGTGGCAACGCCTGACGGATGTTTCAAAGGAGTCCGGTTAATTCTTACCCTAAATCCAAAACCTTTTGTTCAACTTCCTGATAAGCTTGATTTTTGTGAAGGAAAGTCTGTTGTTCTGGATGCAGGACCAGGATTTAATTCTTATGAATGGAATAACGGAGCAACCACTCAAACAATTACTGTAACGACTCCGGGAACATATACTGTAAAAGTGGCCAATATTTTCGGTTGTGAAAATACAAGTTCAATTCAGGTAAGCTATTCTGTTTTAGCACATATTGTCTCTGTCAATATCACGAGCAATACAGCGACCGTTATTCTTTCTCAGAGCGGAAACTTTGAATTTTCTTTAAATAATTCCACATGGCAGGATTCCAATATTTTCACCAATTTAAGTATGGGAGAATACACCGTTTATGTGAGAACAAAATCCGGATGTATTATAGGACAGAAAAACTTCTCGATATTTAATATTCCCAATGCCATCAGTCCTAACGGAGACGGAATCAATGATGCGTGGAGAATAGCAGGATTGGAAAACTATCCGGGAACAGAAGTAAGTTTATATGACAGAAGAGGTGCTGTAATCTACAAAGAGATTATCAGAAATAAACCTTTCCAGTGGGACGGAAGATATGAATCCCATCCTATTTCTACAGGAAATTACTGGTATACCATAAAAGTTTCTGACGGAAGAATCTACAACGGATGGCTTTTGATCAAAAACAGGGAGTAACAAAAAACGGGCAGAAATTTCTGCCCGTTTTTTATTTTTATAATAATTTGATTTTATCGTCTGAGATATCGATGATCTTATCTTTATAAAGTCCTCCGATTGCTTTCTTGAAGTTTTTCTTACTCATCTGAAGCTCATCTTTAATCTCTTCAGGAGAAGATTTATCGGACACATACAAAAGTCCGTAATTTTCTTCCAGTTTATTCAGAATCTTCTGTTTGAACTCATCAATATTTTCAAAACCTTCCGGCTGCAAAGAAACATCTATTTTACCGTCCTCACGGATAGCTTTGATGTATCCTGTTTCTTCTGACAATGGATACAGTTTTTTGAAAACATCGGAAGCATAAATCAAACCAATGTATTTTTTGTTGATGATCACATTCCAGCCCAGTTCACTTTCGTTCATCATAATCAGATCTACTTTGTCACCTTTTTTGAACGGAAGATCATCATACTGAGGATTTCTTTTGAATTTTGTAGTACCTGTAATCAGTTCCATATCTTCATCTACATAGATATATACCAGATATCTTTTTCCTTCGATGATTTTGGTTTTCTGCTGCTTGTAAGGAATAAATAAATCTTTAATGATTCCCCAATCCATAAAAGCTCCGCTAGGAAGGCTTTGTACACAGCTCATTACTGCAAATTCACCTACTTCAGCCAAAGGAATTTCAGTGGTTGCTTTTAATTTATCGTCATCCTGATATACAAAAACTTCAACTTCTTCACCTGTTTCTTTTTCTTCCTGAATAAAGATTTTAGGCAGAAAAGCCTTCTCACCGGATTCATCTACGAGGATCCATCCTGAATTAATTTTTTCTGAAATTGTTAAAGTTTGAGTTTTTCCGAGTTGCATTGATGATAAAATTAGCTGACAAAGGTACGGAAATTTGAAGATGCTATCCTAGTCAATGCTATTATAATTCTTTAAAGGTCCATCTTCATCTTTTGTAAAGCCTCTGAAACCTTTATATTTGAACAAAAATAATCATGAGAAAATTGATAATCCTACCTCTTATTTTTTTAACGTTTTTTTCAAATGCTCAGCTGCTGAAAAAAACAGCACTGGGTATTTCTTACCGTTATACCGGAAGAAATGTTCTTCAGGCAGGATTAGAATACAGATTGGGTGAAACCTATGATGGTTCCATTATCGTTGGCCCTTCCCTGCTTTATACCAGAGCTGACCAAACTGATAAATTCATCCCGGAGATCCATATTAATTTTTTACGTTTCGGGCAAATGTTTGGAGTATCAGCTAATCCATATTCATTGGAACCGAGAATAGGTTTTTCGTTATTTAATGCAATATTTCTCAATACAGGATATGCTTTTCCCATTCATAAAGAAAAATATTTTAAAGGGATAACTTTTGGGATCCAGTTCAACATTGCACCAAAACATTCTAAGTTTTATGACCATCTGAAAATGATGTAAACAGTTATTGGTTTATAGATGATTTTTTTTTCAAAACCAAGTTCCGTTCTTTATAGCAAAAACATATAAAAAAGGCTGTCTCCAAAAGAAACAGCCTTTAATTTTAAATATTTAAATGATTAAATCTTTTAATCAGATATTACATATGAATAGGTCTTTTTGCTGTAGCATCCAATGCAGCTTCTTTGATAGCTTCTGCATAGGTTGGGTGAGCGTGAGAACTTCTTGCGATGTCTTCAGCGCTTGCACGGAATTCCATAGCAATTACCCCTTCTGCAATAAGGTCAGCAGCTCTTGCTCCTACGATGTGCATCCCTAAAACCTCATCAGTTTTTTCGTCTGCAATAATCTTCACAAGACCGTCAATATCACCACTTGCACGGCTTCTACCTAAAGCTCTCATCGGGAAAGATCCTACTTTGTAAGCAACACCTTCTTCTTTTAGCTGCTCTTCAGTTTTACCAACTCCAGCAACTTCCGGCCATGTGTACACAACACCAGGAATCAGGTTATAGTTGATGTGAGGTTTTTGTCCTGCCAATGTTTCAGCAACGAAAACTCCTTCTTCTTCAGCTTTGTGAGCAAGCATAGCTCCTTTGATAACGTCACCGATCGCATAGATATTAGCAACATTAGTCTGCAGGTGATCGTTTACTTTTACTCTTCCTCTTTCGTCAAGCTCTACACCTGCTTTTTCAAGACCAAGACCGTCTGTATAAGGTTTTCTACCTACAGAAACCAAACAGTAATCTCCTTCTACAACTACTTCTTCACCTTTTTTATCTTTAGCCGTGATCTTTACAGTATCTCCGTTTCTTTCAACTGCAGAAACCGCAGTGGAAAGCATAAACTTCATTCCTTGTTTTTTAAGAACTTTAGTCAATTCTTTGCTTAAAGCTCCATCCATTCCAGGGATGATTTTATCCATAAATTCAACAACAGTTACCTGTGCTCCTAATCTTAAGTATACCGAACCTAGTTCAAGACCGATAACTCCACCTCCGATTACTACTAAATGCTTAGGAATTTCTTTAAGGTTTAAAGCTTCCGTAGAAGTAATCACTCTTTCTTTGTCTAAAGAGATGAAAGGCAGTGTAGATGGTTTAGAACCTGTTGCAATGATGGTATATTTAGACTCGATCGTTTCCGAAGAACCGTCATTTTTAGTCACTTTAATCTGAGTAGCAGATTCGAAGCTTCCTACTCCTTCAAAAACAGTAATCTGATTTTTGTTCATCAGGTAGCTGATTCCGTCAGTATTCTGCTTGATCACTTCGTTTTTACGTTCGATCATTCTGGCAATATCCGCTTGCGGCTCGTTGATGATGATTCCGTGACCTGCAAAATTGTGTTTTGCATTTTCGAAATGCTCAGAGCTGTCAAGAAGCGCTTTTGACGGAATACATCCAACGTTAAGACAAGTTCCGCCTAAAGTTGAATATTTTTCAATAATTGCTGTTTTGAAACCTAACTGTGCTGCACGGATAGCAGCAACATAACCACCGGGACCAGAACCTATTACGGTAACATCGAATTGACTCATGTTATTGTATGAATTTGTTTATTATTATCTATCTTAATTCTCACAAATTTACATATAAATTACCAAGCACCAAAGTGAGTTTTATCAATTTTAAAAATGATAATTATATGCTCTAGTTTTATGAAAAGTATTATTTTATGAATTTTATATTTTCTTCATCGCCTTCCTTCAGATAAATTGCGGTAAACACAAGAGGTTTTTCAGATGATGCATTATCAAAATGAAGGATTTTCACATTTTTAGGTTCATAAAAAGCATCTCCTGTATGAAGTACTACTTTCTCCTGTCCTTCTATCTGAAAAACGGCTTCTCCGGAATTAATGATTCCTAAAACGGGACAGGGATGCAGATGCTCGGGAGCTCCTTGTCCTGCAGCCATAGTTATTTCCTGAATCTCTGTGGATTTTACTTTCTGATCAAGAGCAGTTTTTAATAATTCTTTTCTGGAGATGGTCTTCTGCTGAGCAATCATAACAACAGAGTTCAGCATTAAAACAGCGAAAATAAGTGGCTTCATAGATCGGTATTAATTGTAAGAAATCAGTATAGCAAGATTATATATTCAACTTTCCTTGTCCAATGGTTCCCGTACTTTCAAAAAATGAGCCTCCATAGACATACCATTCAAGGCTTTCCAGATATTCTACTGCATTTTCCGGAGTGATGTTGGGACGGTCTTTTTTCGAAACAATTCCTTTATACCATCTCCCTGATTTAGGATAATGCTCATATTCCACAAAATAATGAATCCATATTCTTTGGCACAACTTGCACTGTTGAATCGTTACTTCTCCATATCTTCCGTTGGTATGATCAATTCCTAATGCTGAGCTTCTATATTCTGTATAGCTGGAGTTCGGTTTCTCGCAGGCGCATCCTAATTTTTGGATTTTATTCATGAATAAAATTGTTTTTCAGATAAAATTTGTAGCCTCAAAAGTAAGAAATTAACAGTCTATAAAGCAAATGGAGTCATTATGGTTTGATCAGATCCAATAAGACCTTTTCATATTTATCCAGAATAATATTCTTCGAGAACCTTGATTTAATAGAATTTTTTACAGCATCCCGATTATAATTGCCCTGAAGTATTCTTACAATTTCCTGGGCAAACCTGTCATGGTTCTCAATATCTGCAATCTCTCCATTTATATTATGCTGAATAATCTCATTAATTCCTCCGGGACAGTTGTTGGCCAAAGAATAAGTTCCGCAGGCACCAGCTTCCAGAAGAACGTTGGGAAAGCCTTCGTATCTTGAAGAAAGCACAAATAAATCCGCATATTTCAGATACTGGTATGGATTTTCCTGTCTGCCGTGAAAAATTACTTTTTTTAATCCTAAGAGCTCCTTGGTCTGAAGCAGCAGATCTTTATCTTTTCCATCTCCTAAAATATGAAGCATAATGTTTTCATTCTTCAGCCTTGAAAAAACTTTCAGCAAGTTATCAAACCCTTTTCTGGAAGACAGATTTCCAATGGCCACTACATTTTTATAATTGTATTTGAAACATTCAGGTTTTAAAGAAATAGCCATTTTATCTTCAATAAAATCAAAGTCTACAGGATTATTGATCTTGACAATTTTTTTCTTTTTAATATTAAAATTATCGACAAGATCTTTCATCATATCATCGCTTTGAGCAATGATTTTCTGATAGTTGTTGTAAAAATTATAGAAAAACTTAATCTCTTTGCGGGTTACATGCTGTGTAACAACATTAGTTTCCCTCGCAATAAATTTCGTTCTTGGAAACAGTTTTATAAACAGGGATAAATAAGCATTTACCTCACCAAAACCCGAAAAGACAATATCCGGTTTTCTTCTGTAGATTTCTCCTAAAATAGGTCTTAATGAATGTCTTATTCTTTCAGTATTGATATCGATAATTTCGACATCTTTTTTCAGAAAATTCAAATATCCGCCCTGCTTACGTAGCAGCAAAATCTTAGGCTCAAACCGATCTCGGGAGAGATGATTCGCAATAGTTGTAACAATCCTTTCTGCACCCCCGGTTTCTAAGTCCGGCAGAATAAATATGACAGATATTTTTTTCATCAGTGTAAAGTTAGTAAAAAGTTTTGTTAACCTTCAAGCCTAACTCGTTAAATAAAGGAATAATTTCGTTAATATTTCCAACACTTAGAAAGGCATACTTATCTTCAGTAAAATTGACTCCTCTTCTCTTAAAAAAAGAAAAACTTTCATCATTTTTACCGAAAAAAGTCTCAGGTTCACCAAAAATGATATTACCAAAATGTTTAGTATTCATTTCGGCATTTACTTCCTTTATTTCATTCTATTCCTTATACTTTACAATCTTCCCATTTTCCTTTTCAACAATAGCTATTCTTTGATTTGTAATTACATAATAATTGTTTTTCAGTCTCCAATACTTTACAATCCATCTTAAAAAAGCAACATATAAAGCATTACAAAAAACACCAAATCCTATTATTGAAAAGAGCCAAAAGCTGGAATTTAAACTACTTGTAATGAAAAACATACCTATTGCAAGGTAGAATACAGAAAAAGCTATCCTCAACTTTTCTGTCATATTAAAAAAGAAACTCTTCTTAGGAAGAATTTCTTTTAAAATTATTTCGTTATTGTTTAGAGTCATTTTAGTTCGCTACGTCACTGATGAATTTAATTCTCAACATTCTCACTTCTTCATCAGATAATTCATCCCCGAATTCATCCAGCAATACCTTCATGCTGTCGCTTTCAGATTCGTTCATGAATTCCATGAATCCGTCTACAATGTCCTCGTCGAAATTATCTTCAATGTAATAATCGATATTGAGTTTGGTGCCCTGGTAAACAATCCTTTCCATCTCTTTCAGGAGTTCATCCATAGAAAGGTTTTTAGCTCTTGCTATATCTTCAAGATCAATCTTTTTATCAGTACTTTGGATAATGAAAACTTTATGGCTTGATTTATTGGCCACCTGTTTTAATACCATATCCTGGGTACGTTCGATATTGTTATCTTCTACGTATGTTTTGATGTAGTCTGCGAATTCTTTACCGTATTTTTTGGCCTTTCCTTCCCCTACTCCGTAGATTTTGGTAATTTCATCTACCGTAATCGGATACTGAACCGTCATATCTTCCAAACTTGGATCCATAAACACCGTATATGGTGGAATTCCATGTTTTTTAGCGACTTTTTTCCTCAGTTCTTTCAACAGGTTAAAAAGATTCTGATCCAGACCTCCTCCAGCCTGCTGCTGTACCTGATCACTCTCAGCTTTCGCCTGGGTAAGATCAAATTCTCTGTCTTCAGCAATTAAAAAGGTATCTTTAGATTTGCCATTCAGAACACTTTTCCCTTTCTCTGTAATTTTTAAAACCCCATAGGTTTCAATATCTTTCTGTAAAAAATTCTGAACAGTCGCTTGCCTTAAAATTGTTTTCCAATAATTATCTTTTTCATCCTTTCCAAAGCCAAAGTGAGAACTTTGTTCAAGTTTATAGGATTTCGTCACTGCATTTTCTTTTCCTACAATGACGGATATCAGATCTTTTGATTTGAACTTCTCGCCTGTATCTCTAATCAGCTCCAGGGCCTTTTTTAAATCGGCAGTAGCATCTTTCAATTTTGGTGGATTGGATGAGTTGTCACACATCTTTGCTCCGTCTCCGTTCACAGGATCGAAACTTTCTCCAAAATAGTACAGGATATATTGTCTTCTGCTCATGGAAGTTTCAGCATAGCCCACCACTTCATTCAGAAGCTGCAATCCGATTTCTCTTTCAGAAACAGGCTTCTGTGCCAGGAATTTTTCCAGTTTTTCGATATCCTTCGGATCATAGAATGCCAGGCAGTGGCCTTCTCCTCCGTCTCTTCCAGCTCTTCCTGTTTCCTGGTAATAACTTTCCAGTGATTTCGGGAAGTCGTAATGGATCACAAAACGTACATCCGGTTTATCAATTCCCATCCCGAAGGCAATAGTGGCTACAATAACATCTACCTCTTCCATCAGGAATTTATCCTGATTTGCTACTCTTACTTTTTGGTCAAGACCGGCGTGATAAGGCAGGGCGTTGATTCCGTTCACCTGCAGAAGCTGGGCAAATTCTTCCACTTTTCTACGGCTCAGGCAGTATACAATTCCTGATTTTCCTTTATGCTGATTGATAAATTTTACAATTTCCTTATCTACATTGATTTTAGGACATACTTCGTAATAGAGATTAGGACGGTTAAAGCTTTCTTTAAACACCAATGCATTGGTCATTCCTAAAGTTTTCTGAATATCATCCTGAACCTTAGGAGTAGCAGTAGCCGTTAAAGCAATCACCGGTACATTGGCGATTTTGTCTATAATCTGTTTCAGATTTCTGTATTCCGGTCTGAAATCATGTCCCCACTCTGAAATACAGTGAGCCTCGTCGATAGCAAAGAAAGAAATTTTCACTTCTTTCAAAAAATCCAGGTAATCATCTTTAATTAATGATTCAGGAGCTACATACAGAAGCTTGGTTTTGCCGCTTTTGATATCGTCAAAAACCTGTTTGGTCTGCGTTTTGTTTAATGATGAATTCAGTACGTGTGCTACCCCATCATCAGATGAAAGGCCGTTCACGGCATCTACCTGATTTTTCATCAACGCTATCAGGGGCGAAACTACTATTGCCGTTCCTTCCGAAATAAGAGCCGGAAGCTGGTAACATAATGATTTCCCGCCACCTGTAGGCATTAAAACAAATATATCCTTCCCATTCAATAGGTTATCTATAATCTGTTCCTGCTGGCCCTTAAATGTAGAAAACCCAAAATACTTTTTCAATTCGCCTGATAAATTGGCTTTTTTTGCGCTCATCTAATTTTCTATTGCTAAATTTGCATCTCACCCAAAGTTATAAAAATTCTGCTTAAAATAAAAGCGAACGAATTTATAAAAAATAAAATTTATATTAAATATTCTTTTTAAAATATAACATTTTTTAGGAACTTTTTTGTATACCTTATCATCGTAAAATGGATAGAACCAACATTATATCAATTGCAAAAAGCACTTTAGAAATAGAAATTTCTGAACTTGAAAAATTAAAAAACAGAATTGATGACGAATTTGCCAGTGCAGTAGAGATCATTCATTCGGCAAAAGGGAAGCTCATTGTGGTAGGAATTGGAAAATCTGCGCATGTGGGTAACAAAATTGTTGCTACATTAAACTCAACCGGTACGCCTTCACAGTTTTTGCATGCTTCGGAAGCGATTCATGGTGATCTTGGAGTTATTCAGAAACAGGACGTGGTTTTGTGTATCTCAAATTCAGGAAATTCTCCGGAAATTGCCAATCTGGTTCCTTATTTAAAAGATTACTCTTCTTCTTTAATTGGCATGACCGGAAACAGATCCAGTAAACTGGCAGAATTTTCGGAAGTTATTTTGGATACTCATGTTGATATCGAAGCCTGCCCGAATAAACTGGCTCCCACCAGTTCTACTACAATACAAATGGCATTGGGCGATGCGCTAGCTGTTGCTTTAATGGAACTGAATGATTTCAAAGCGAATGATTTTGCCAAATTCCACCCGGGAGGAAGTTTAGGAAAAAACCTGACATCAAAAGTAGAACAGTTCCTTTCTTCTCAAAAGCCTCAGGTTACGGAAGATTCTTCAATAAGAGATGTCATTATTTCCATCAGTGCCTCGAGCCACGGAATCACGGTGGTAACGAATGGAGACCAGATTATTGGCGTTATTACAGACGGAGATTTAAGAAGAATGCTGATGAAAGGAGAAGATATCAGTAAGGTGTCAGCAAAAGATATCATGTCTGCCCGTCCGAGAACAATTGAAAAGGGTGCTTTGGCTAAAGAAGCCATGAAAATTCTGAAAGAAAATAATATCGGCCAGCTTGTAGTAACGGAAAACGGGAAGTATTTTGGGATTATCGATCTGCATAAACTGTTAGACGAAGGAATTAATTAGAACTTATAAATCAGAGGAGATGTTAAACTGAGGAATGATTTTGCGGATTACAGGTAAAATCTAACTAATCATTCACAGACTCTTGCTTCTGTCATTTTTTTTATAAATTTGCGCTTTAAAATTTTATTCTGTGAGTGAAGGTAAAGACATGTCCTTTCTTGGGCATATAGGAGAATTAAGAGGGCACCTGATCCGATCGATTATTGCTATCATAGTTGCCGCTTTTGTGGTAGGCTTTAACATCAACTGGATTATGGACCATATCTTTTTTGGCCCTACCAGAAATGATTTCCCTACCTTCAGACTTGTAAATCATTTTTCAAGAATGATTTTAGGTGAAGACAGTATTCATCTTCCAAAGGACTTTCCTGTTCGTGTACAAAGATTGTATCAGCAGTTCAATGTCATGATGGCTGTTTCAATTTTTGGCGGAATGGTAGCGGCATTTCCCTATATTGTATGGGAACTGTGGCGTTTTATCAGTCCGGCTTTACATCCGAGAGAGAAAAAAAATTCTATTTATATTATTAATGCGGTATGGATGCTTTTTATGACCGGAGTTTTATGCGGTTATTTTCTTATCCTTCCGTTTGCAGTCAATTTCGGAGTTATTTTTAAAATCTCAGATATTATTGTTCCCCTTTATGATTTAAGTGATTATACCACATTATTTTTACAGGTGGTGTTGGGTATGGGTGTTATTTTCCTTTTCCCGATTCTGATCTATTTCCTTACCAGCATTGGAATTCTTACGCCTGCGTTCATGAAAACTTACCGTCGCCATGCCATTGTATTAATTATGGTAGTAGCTGCAATCATTACTCCGGCAGACGTTTTAAGTATGCTGATGGCCGCATTCCCGCTGTTGATTTTATATGAATTCAGCATCATGATGTGTACATTCACTTATAAAAAAGTACAGAAAAACAACGCAAATCTTCCTGCAGTACAGAAATAAACAGTATTTTTTACTCATAAAAGCATATGCGCTACTATTCAGTTGAATAGTAGCGCTTATTTTATATAAAAACATTAATCTTAATTAGATTTATTCTTAATTTAATTAAAACAACAACAAAATTTAACCAAAAATATAAAGTTTAGAATAATTAACACAGTTATATCAACATTTCTTTTAAAAAAATACGCTATCTTTAAAAACTTTAACAACAATCAATAAAAATATGAAAAAGAAAATTATTTTCGTCTGTGCACTGGCTTTAAGTCTGGGCGGTTTGCAGGCACAACGCTGGGAACCTGTCTCGGAAAAAATTACCCCGATAAGAAAGGAAGTAAAGGTAGAATATGCTTACAAATTTGATCTTTCTGCACTAAGAAATCAACTAAAGGATGTTCCTGAAGCAGGAAAAGGAGGAAACGCTGTAATCGTTTCTATCCCTACAGCAGATGGAAGAATTGAAAGGTTTTCGGTTTACAGTTCGCCCGTAGTTGAAAAATCAATGGCAGACCGATACGAATTGGGAGCATATGCCGGTATCGGGTTAGATAATCCACATAAACAAATCCGGTTCAGTACAGCACCTAATGATTTCCAATCTATGACATTCGATACTGATTCAGGAAAATACGAATTTATAGAACCGATCAATAAAGAAAAGGATGTATACGGGGTCTTTTTCAAATCCAACAAATCCCATGAAGACCCTTTCGAATGCAGAACTGCTGAGCCTGAGAAGGCAAAGAAAGAAATGAATAAGCTGCTTAAAACAAAAAACGTTTTAAAGGGTTTAGGGAGCGCTAATAAAAGTAACGAACAAAAATACAGAACCTATAGAATTGCCATCTCGGTAAACGGTGAATACACACAGCTTGCCGGAAGTGTTCCTTTGGCAGCAGCACGTATTAATGCTACGATGAACCGTGTAAATGGTGTTTTTGAAAAAGATTTTGGGATCCACATGATCGTACAGGATCTTCCACAACTTATATTTGCAGATCCCGCTACAGATCCTTATTCGAATGTAATTACCAATTCAAATGGTACCTATAGCGCTCCCGCAGCATGGAACCTTCAGCTTCAGCAAACCCTTACCAATACCGCTGGTGTAGGTAACGCTGCCTATGATATAGGACATTTCTTTGGCCACAGAGGTGGTGGAGGCAGTGCCGGAGATGTGGGAAATGTCTGCAGAAATCCTGAAAACAACAATGATGCGACTTCCAAAGGAGCGGGAATCACTTCTCCTTCTACTCCGGATCAGCCTTTTGGAGATAATTATGATATCGATTTTGTAGCTCATGAAATTGGTCACCAGTTTGGTGCTGCACACACCATGTCTATTGCTTTGCACGGAGCCCACATGGAGCCGGGATCAGGATCTTCGATTATGGGATATGCCGGTATTACCAACTATAATGTTCAGATGCATTCTGATGCTTATTTCCATACCAAAAATATTGAAGAAGTAGGAGCCTACGTTAATGCTCAGGACTGTGGAATTATTACAAATGTGGCAAATACACCACCTTCTATTCAGCCAATGGCTAATAAAATGATCCCTAAAGGAACAGCTTTTGTGTTAACAGCTTCTGCAACAGATACACAAAATGATCCGATGACCTATACCTGGGAACAGTATGATCTGGCTACGTCTGCTTTTGGTCCGGTAAGTGCAACCAGAAATAATGGTGCGAATTTCAGATCTCTGATGCCTACCACTTCCCCTACCCGTTATTTCCCTAAATTCACCAACGTTCTTAATGGTACTCTTACCAGCCCTACAGACTGGGAAACTGTATCCAATATCCCAAGAACCATGAATTTCAAGGTAACAGTGAGAGATAACAATCCGGATGCTGCACAGCAACAGACACAAAGCAGTCTGATGAAAGTAGACATAGGAAATGAAGGTCCTTTCAAAGTAACTTCAACCACCGTTTATAATAATACGCCTGGAGCGGTTACCTGGGATGTTGTCAACACGAATAATGCTCCATACAATGTTCAGAATGTTAAAATAGATTATACTACAGATAATGGAACGACATGGACAGTTATCAGTCCATCTACTGCCAATGACGGATCTGAGCCGTTTTCATTCTCTTCTCTGGCTACAGGTACCGGTGTAAAAATAAGAGTAAGTGCCATTGATAATGTATTCTATGCCATTGGGAATGCTACTGTTTCCGCATCAGCGGGCGCCTGTACAACATCTGCTCCTACAGGAGTTACGGTAAGTGGTATTACCAGAACATCTGCATCTGTAAACTGGACAGCGTTAGTTGGAGCAACGTATTCTGTACAGTACAGAAAAGTGGGGACAGCCACATGGACTACCATTCCTGTTTCAACAAATTCTTATACTATTTCAGGGCTTACAGAAGCTACTCAATATGAAGTACAGATAGCCAATGTCTGCGGAGGTTCGGTTGGTTCTTATTCAGCATCAACAAATTTTACCACATTATCATTTACCAAATGTTCAATCACAGGAACAAATGCTGCTGACGAGTATATTTCCAATGTTACAGTAACCGGTGCGGGTATGAGCCCTGTTTCAAACACCAGCAGCAATACACCTTATACAGACTATACTACAGATCCTTCAAAACTGATTACGCTGATGTCCGGATCTACAGGAAATAATGTAAGTATCACCAAAGGATGGACAGGTTCTCAGTATAACGACGGAGTAACCGCCTGGATAGATTTTAACAAAGACGGAGTATTCTCTTCTTCTGAAGTCATCTATACCAGTGCACCTAGTATCTTATCACCTGTTTCCGGAACATTCTCTGTACCGGCAGACGCGTATACGGGAGGAAACGTTATTATGAGAGTTGTATTAGGATATGAAAGCCAGCCAAGCAGCGGATGCAGCAACCAGCAATATGGTGAGGTTGAGGATTATCCGGTGTTGATTCAGCAGCAGCTTTCCACGAGTGAGACAGTGAAAGATAAGAGTTCAATCCAGATCTACCCTAACCCGGCAAGTGATATATTGAATGTAACTGAAATCTCATCTAAAGCTCAGTTTGTCATTACGAATATGGCCGGTCAGAAAGTAATGAACGGACCAATTAATGATCATAAGATCTCTGTTTCAAAATTAACAACAGGAACTTATATTATTTCAATTGAAGACAAAGGAACGACTTCAAATCTGAAATTCATCAAAAAATAAAACCTAACCCGTTTTTAGAGCCCGGCAATGACCGGGCTTTTTTTATGCCTTTCTAAAATCTGTATTTAATTTGATTTCCGGCATCGGGCTATTAATTTAATTTTATACTTTTGAAAAGATTTAATAACAGTTTACATGAAAAAATTGTCATACACACTCTTATTTGCATCAGGACTGGTTTTCGGACAGTTCTTTGAAAAAGATAAGACTTTCACCAAACAGGATACTTTAAAGGGTTCCAATACCGAGTTCAGAAATTTTTGGGATGTCAAAAAATATGACCTTTCCGTAGAACCGGACTTTGAGCAGAAAAGTATCAAAGGAAATAATAAAATCAGTTTTGAGATTATAAAAGATATTGCCAATCCTGTATTTCAGATTGACCTTCAGAAGCCTATGAAAGCTGACAAAGTGGAAGGAAACTTTCCTATCGCCAATTACAGACAGGATGGAGACTTTATTTTCATTACAGGGAATAAAAAATTCAAAAAAGGTGAAAAATATACGATTAACGTCATCTATTCCGGAAACCCAACCATTGCTAAAAACGCGCCCTGGGATGGCGGATGGGTTTTCACTAAAGATGAGAAAGGAAATCCATGGATGACTGCTGCTGACGAAGGCATAGGAGCTTCCATATGGCTTCCTACCAAAGATATCTGGAGTGATGAACCTGACAACGGAATCATCATGAAAATTATAACTCCTAATGATCTGGTAGGTGTGGGTAACGGCAGACTCACTGATAAAAAAACAGCCGGAAATAAAACTACTTATACCTGGGAAGTTAAAAATCCTATCAATGCCTACTCCATTATCCCCAGTATAGGAAAGTACGTCAATTTTAAAGATGTATTTGAAGGCGAAAAAGGAAAACTGGATCTGGATTACTGGGTAATTGACTATAATCTGGATAAGGCAAAAAAACAGTTTCAGCAGGTGAAGCCTATGCTTTCCGCATTTGAATACTGGTTTGGCCCGTATCCGTTTTATGAGGATTCATACAAACTTGTAGAATCTCCTCACCTTGGTATGGAACATCAGAGTAATGTAGCCTATGGAAACAAATATCAGAACGGCTATTTGGGCAGAGATCTTTCCGGGACAGGTGTGGGGCTGAAATGGGATTTCATTATTATTCATGAAAGCGGCCACGAATGGTTCGCCAATAATATCACAGCAAAAGATCAGGCTGATATGTGGATCCATGAAAGTTTCACCAATTATTCCGAGACTCTTTTCACGGAAAAATATATGGACAAAAAATCTGCTGACACCTATGTTCAGGGGATCAGGAAATTGATAGACAATGACATTCCTATTATCGGCCGTTATGGTGTAAGAAATGAAGGCAGCGGAGATATGTACCCGAAAGGAGCCAATATGCTTCACACGATAAGACAGGTTATCCATAATGATGAAAAATTCAGACAGATTTTAAGAGGTTTGAATAAAGATTTTTATCATCAGACGGTTACCACACAACAGGTAGAAAATTATATCTCCTCAAAATCGGGAATCGATTTTTCAACGGTATTTGATCAGTACCTGAGAACAATAAAAATTCCAACCCTTGAGTATGCCCAGGATGGTGATACTTTAAAGTTCCGGTATACCGATGTGGTAAAAAACCTGAAATTACCAATCATCATCAATGGTGATCAGACCATAACTCCAACGGAAGAATGGCAGACTGTAAAGCTTAAAAAGAGTACTCCGGTTGAACTAAACCCGAACTATTATATCAATTATAAGGAAACGAAATAAAGAAAAAGGCAAATCCGCACATCAGCAGATTTGCCTTTTCGCTTTTTTAACCTTGAAATTTTAAGAAAAGTTTAATACTTTCTTCGTAACAAATTCAGAAAAAAAGCAACTATTTAACTATTAATTTAAACCTAATGAGAAAAACAGTACTTAGCCTTGGTATTTTTGCTGCTTTTTTAGCAAATGCACAGTCTATAAAAACCACTATTGACCTTGTCAACGTAAAAGATGATAAAGTAGCCGTTACCATGGAGTTCCCAAAAATGAAATCCGGTGACATTAAATTTCATTTCCCTAAAACAGTTCCGGGTACTTATTCTGTAGACGACTACGGAAGATTCATCGAAGGAATCAAATTTTACGATAATAAAGGAAAAGAGCTTACTTATACTAAAGTAAATGACAATACCTATTCATTGAAAAATGCTCAGGGTCTTTCCAAAATCTCTTATCTTGTAAATGACAGTTTTGATGATGAATTGGATACCTCTAAGCATAAAGCCGTATTTTCTCCTTCAGGAACTGATATTGAAGAAGGAAAGATATACATGATCAATACCCACGGATTTATCGGATATATCGAGAACATGCAGGATGTTCCTTATCAGCTTGTCATTCAGAAACCCACTGATTTCTACGGAACGACAGCGCTGGTAGATCAGGATAAATCTGAATCAACAGATACCTATACTCTTGCCAACTATGCTAAGGTGACCGATTCACCATTAATGTATACAAAGCCGGATTATATTACCTTCAATGCCGGAGGAATGGATCTAGTGCTAGGCGTTTATTCTCCGACAGGAAAGTATAAAGCTGCCGATTTCAAAGAAAATCTTGAAAAAATGGTGGTTGCCCAAAAGAAATTCCTGGGCGATATGAACACGAATAAAAAGTATGCTATCATGCTTTACCTTTCCGGTGGTGACGGACCAAGAATCAAAGGTTTCGGAGCATTGGAACACCACGAATCGACAAGTGTGGTACTGCCTGAAGCAATGCCGAAGGATGCCATTGACAATACCATTACAGATGTCGTTTCCCACGAGTTTTTCCATACGGTAAACCCTCTGAAAACCCATTCCGAAGAGATTCATTATTTTGATTATGCAGATCCGAAAATGTCTCAGCACTTATGGATGTATGAAGGCGGAACAGAATATTTTGCCAACTTATTCCAGATCCAGGAAGGTTTGATCAATAAAGATCAGTTCCTTGAAAGAATTGGTGAAAAAATTGCCAATTCCAAGAGCTATGACGATACAATGCCATTTACAGTAATGAGTAAAAATGTATTGGTAGAGCCTTATAAAGATCAGTACAGAAACGTCTATGAGAAAGGAGCTCTTTTAGCCATGTGCTTAGACATCGAGCTTAGAAAATTGTCCAACGGAGAAATGGGATATAGGGATATGATCAGAAAATTGTCTCAGAGATTTGGTGAAAACAAACCTTTCAAAGATGATAAACTGATTGACGAATTGGTAACAGTTACCGGATATCCTCAGGTAAAAGAATTCTACAACAAATATATCGCAGGAAACCAGCCAACACCTTATGCACAATATCTGAGCATGGTAGGGGTGGATATTAAAAAGCAGGAAAGCCAGCCTTTGTTCTGGTTTATCAAAGACCCGAACCAGACAGGTTTTGATGAAAAGACCAATGCTTTTGCTTTTGATGAACATTCTGCGCTTTCTCCGTTTGCGAAAAGTATCGGATTTAAAATCACAGACCAGGTACTTGCTTTAGACGGAAGAACGGTAGATATCAAAAAGGTACAGGATTTTATTGGTTATACAAGAACCATTAAAGAAGGACAGGAAGTTACGGTAACCATTCTAAGAGACAATGCCGGCAAAAAAGAGAAAATGACATTGAAAGGAAAGGCTATTCTGGATAAAATGACCATGGAAACACTTTCTTTCAAAGCGAATCCAACACCGGAAGAACTGAAACTGCAGACTCAGTGGCTTACAGGTAAAAAATAAAGTGAAAAGCGGGGAAAATTTCCCTGCTTTTTATTTTTATCAGCTTTATCTTGATACAAACCTAACAGGTTTTGAAAACCTGTTAGGTTTCTTATTGGCCCTAATTTCAACGAGAATCAATCCTCTTTTCTGATCGTAATCCTGAAAGTACTCCCCTTTCCTACTTCAGTCTGGGAAATCTTAATATCTCCATTGTGGTATTCATGAATAACTCTTCTTGCCAGTGACAATCCTAGTCCCCAGCCTCTTTTCTTGGTAGAATATCCGGGATTAAAAGCATTTCGTGCCTGCTGTTTAGTCATTCCGCTTCCATTATCTTTTACTTCAATTAAAATATTCTTATTTCTTTCAAAGACAGACATGGTAATAGAGCCTTCACCTTTCATCGCATCCACCGCATTTTTTACCAGATTTTCAATGACCCAGCTCATCAGAATTTTATTGTGAGGAACCAGAACGGTATACGTAGGAAGATTAAGCGTAAAATTGATCTTTCTGGAGATCCTTGTTTTTAAATAATCATAATTCTCCTGAATGGTTTCATTAAAATTTCTGTCATTCAGTTCTGGAACAGAACCTATTTTTGAGAATCGCTCTGAGATCGTTCTGAGTCTTTCAATATCTTTTTCTATTTCATGTACTCCTTCCGAATCCGGATTATCAAGCTTCATAATTTCCATCCACCCGATCATGGATGATAAAGGAGTTCCGATCTGATGTGCAGTTTCTTTAGCCAGACCCGCCCAAAGATATCCTTCATCCGTCTTTTTAATAGTTTTGAAAAACCAGAAAGAAAAACCAAAATACAGCAAAATAAACAACCCTAAAATATAGGGAGAATAGCGAAGATTATTAAGCAGACGCGAGTTGTCATAATAGACAAACTGATTATTTCCATCCGGCACTTTAATCTCGATAGGATCATAATTTTTCTCCATATTCCGGATCAGATCCTGTAGTTTTTCAGGATTCTTAATCGTACTTTCAGGAATATTTCTATAGTATCCGAGGTCAAGAATCGGGTTCTTATATTTGTCTGTTACAATAAACGGAATGGTATTGTTGATATTCAGGATATCCGGCAGCAGATCCAGAACATCAGTATCCGGAGTTTTAACCTCCTGTTGTATTCTTATCGCTTTGGAAAGAAGACTGATCCTTTTGATCTCCTCTTTTCTGAGAAAATTAATAAGCGATGTTGAAGCCACTACAATGGCGATCACCAAAGTAGTCATCACAACAAAAATGATCCAGTTATTCAGTCTGGTGAGGATGGATTTTCTCAAAGGTATTTTATTTTAAAACATTCAGGATTTTCTGCAGCTCAGTATTTCCGCTTCCCTGATAGTTGTTGATGATAATCGAAAATACATATTTTTTCCCATCTTTTGCGGTGTGGTATCCGGCAAAAGATTTGGTATCTCTCATGGTTCCGCTTTTCATTTTCATACCATTATCCTGAACCGGAAATCCATCATAGTACGCTTCAAACCATGATTGTTTTTTAGCATATAAAAGAGCCTGCACTTCTGCTTTTGCGGACACATAATTCTGGGGGGAAAGTCCGCTTCCATCTGCAAAGTTGATCATATTAGGATTAATTCCTCTTGATTTCCAGAATTCTTTCAGATAGGCAACTCCGCTTTTAAAGCTTGAATTTCCTTTTTTCTCTTTTCCTAATGTTTTAATGAATGTTTCTCCATACAGATTGATACTTTTTCTCAGAAACCAGTACACAATTTTATCAAGAGTCGGAGATTGATAAGTCAGGAGAATATTATTTTTTGGAGCTGATAAAGGATTTTTTCCATCTATTTCAAGCTGAGAATTCGTTACAGCTTTTCCAGAAAGTTCAATTCCTGATTCCTTCAGCCATTGTTTTACTTCTGCTGCCAGCTGTAGCGGCGGATTGGGAGCAGAACCGGAAACCGTTACTGTTTTTCCAGCCGGAAGCATTCCATTAATCAAAGCGACATCAGAATGAGGAGCGGTAAAGATCAAGCTTTGATCCGAGTTTCCTCCTGTTTTCAGGTCATTCAGCCACTTTACACCCTCCAGCGGATAAGAAAAGCTTTTAAAATCGGTTCCATTAATATTGATATCAAACTGGTTCTCTTTCCAGTTGATTCCCCATACACCCGCACCATAGTAATTCCCCAGGTCATCCCACGGCCAGCCTCCCGGAATCGTTTGATGATCAAAATAAGAATCATCAATAATCAGATCACCGGATATTTTTGTTATCCCTGAATTTTTGATTGCATCAATCAGTTTCCTTTTAAAATTTTCGGGTTTATAGCCATCATATCTCCAGCTTCCCAAAGTAGGGTCGCCATTGGAGCTGATGAAAAGGTTTCCATTCAGCGTTCCTCCGGAGATATTTCCGGAATAGCTTGAAGTGGTGGTAAAAGTATAGTTTTTTCCTAAAGTTTCCAGTGCAGCTCCTGCCGTGAAAATCTTTTGTGTAGAGGCAGTAGAAAGACCTTTATTTCCCTGATATTCATATAAAAAGTTTCCGTTTTCATCGGAAACATAAAAAGATAAGCTGGAAGATACTGCTCCTGAAGAATCCATAAGATCCTTTGTTACTTTATCTAATTTTTGGGCTATATTCTGTGCAGCAACCATCTGTACAGAGAGTATGAGAACTGCAAATGTTTTTTTCATTACATTGTTATTTGGGTCTGCATGCAAAGGTTTCCAATACAGTTTACAAAGAGTATACGGACCTTTTTCTATTGATTTAAATTCTGATCAAATATAGTTAAAATAAAAGCTTTTCATACTCACTGAGCTCTTCGGAGGTGAAAAGTATCTGATGGCCAGGAGATTTTTCAAATGAACGATCATGTTTGAAATATTTCTCATAATCATCTTCATCTATAAAAATGTCCATCTGGCATTCCTTTATATAGTTTGATTTTTCCCCGTAATCCTGAATAAAATATCCTGAATCATTCCAGGGTTCATGATGACATCGCAGACAATTTCTTTGGTGCACAGCTTTATAACCGCATATTTCACAATTCCGAAGGTCCTGAAATATTGCTGAGATTTCATTCTGGTTTTCTTCTGGAAAAACAGACAGGGGAACGCTTCTCAAAAGCAGATAATAATTGGGTTCCTGCCATGAAAAATAAAAACTCTCTTCATGATGGGTATAAAGCCATAAACTCTGAAGATCATACTCAACCTCGGCTTTGACAATATCTTTACTATTCAGGACGGTCTCATTATTTCTTTTGATATTCTGTTTATCATCAATCTCAATAACAGGTTGTTGTTCCAGAAAATGGTTCAGGCACAATGTGGTCTGCCATGAGCCTATGGTTCTCATTTTACCTTCTTCTCCACAGATCTCACAGGTCTTGACAGAAAGTTCCGAATATTTACTTTTGATCTTTTTAAGTTTGTCATTAAGCGTTTCATCCTCAGAATAGGTATAGCATCTCAATTCACCAAACTTCTCCTTTCCAAAGACACGGTGTTCCATATTCCAGCCTGCCACAGCAAATTCATACAGCAATTTCCGGATCAGTTCATTCCATCCGGTACTGTTCACTGAAAAATTTGTGAGATTGCGTTCTATGAAAAGATTAATTTCATTTTCGCTCATTAAAGTCTGCTTCCTGCTTCTATTTCGTAAGGCTCTTTTCCTTTTTCAAAAATCCTTGTCAGTTCACTTCCTTCTACAGTAATGGAATCATTGGTTCTTCTGATCCAGTTCCCTTCTCTGAGACCAACCACTTTGATATCATTCTGGGTAAGAAACTCCTGAATACGGGTTTCTCTGGTTTCTCCGTTATGCTTTAAGTCGGGATTAGGATCAAGATAATGCGGATTAATATTGAAAGGAACCAATCCCATACAGTCGAAACTTGGCGGATATACAATCGGCATATCGTTCGTTGTCTTCATATTCTGGCCTCCGATATTGCTTCCTGCGCTGCATCCGAGATAGGCTTTTCCTTTTGATACATTTTCTTTCAGGACAGACATCAGCCCTTCTTCGTGTAATGTTTTAACCAATAAAAAGGTATTTCCGCCTCCTGTAAAGAAACCTTTTGCCTGATGAATGGCTTCCTTTTTATCTTCAAATTCGTGAAGACCTTTCACTTTTATATCGATGGTTTCAAAGAAAGAACGTGCTTTTGCGGTATAATCATCATGGGAAATTCCACCTGGTCTTGCAAAAGGAATAAATACAATTTCATCAATTCCGTTATAAAGTTGGATTAATTCTTCTCTTAAGTATTCCAGATATTCTCCACCAAAAAGTGTAGATGTTGAAGCTAATATGATATTCATACCACGAAATTTATAAGTATTATTAAAAACGAATCACAAAGATAGCCTCAAAGATCAACGAATCAAAAATTAAATTAAAAAAAACATCAATCCCGTTAATATTTTCTAAAAAAACTTAAAGCCTCTAAAATTTACGGTTTTGTGGAATTATTATTGAATTTTAGATTTTGACTTTAAAATATAAGATTATGAAAATGAGTAAAATTAATAGCCTGTTTTTAGGCTTAATACTAGCAGGAAGTGTAAGTCTTGTAAATGCACAAACGACTCAGCCTGAAACCTCAGCAGCAACGAGTCAAACAACTAATCCAACTATCGAAGATCTTAAAAAACAGATCGCGGCCAATCCCAAAGATGCAGAATCATTAGCAAAACTGGCTAATGCTTATCAGGAGGCTTCAGACTGGCCAAATGCAATTGACACCTGGAAAAAAATATCAGCTTTATTACCGGACTGGGCTCCGGCTTATTACAGCCAGGCTTATGCCTATCAGTCTGCAAAAGATGATGCCAACGCAAAAATTGCTTATGAAAAGTATATTGCAACGGTAAAACCTGAAGAAGTAGATCAAAACAAGAAGAATCTGGCATATGCTTATTTCTATCTTGCCTTTACAGAGCAGAAAACAGATCCTAATAAAGCAAAAGAACATATTGCGAAATCGATACAGTATGATCCTACCAACCAGGATGCTGTGAAGCTTAGCAAAGCATTAAATTCTTAGTAAAAAAGAAAATGCCGGAAGTTTTTCCGGCATTTTTGTTTAATGATTAATGAGTTTTAGATCTACTCAATCATTTTTCCAAAAAAATCTGTTTCACCATGTAGATGCCTGATGATTTTCTCAATATTTCTCTGAATACTGGCTTCGGTTTTTAAATTATTGATATACCTTACCAGCTCATTTTTTCTTGAGGGAGTCAGCTTTTCAAAATTTTCCGCAGCTAAAGCACTTTCTTTGATTGCCTTTTCTAATTGAGGATGAACAGGTATACTTCGGTCGGAATCATCATATTCCAGAACAACTTCAATAATTTCCCCGATTCTTTTGGGAGAATTTTTCAGCATAATCAGATTCACGTAAAGCCTCCACTCACCTAAATATTTCATAAGATTTTGTTTGAATTCTTTCCCGTTCACCGTTCCTTTGACAGCAATAGGGCTCTTATTTCTCCCGGATTTTTCAAAAATCGTTTCCAATATTTCTTCCGGAACAAATACAAAAGGATTAATTCCTATGATTTCCAAAGTGGCGCTGAAACTATTGTTTTTCATGGATGGTATTTTAAGTTGGTCTGGCTGGAAGCTGGAAGCTAGAAGCTAGAAGCTAGAAGCTAGAAGCTAGAAGCAAAAATAACAGTTTGACGAATATGTAGGGAATTTCTTTTTTATTATTTCAAAACCATTACTTTCATATACTTCCATAGCCAAACCCGTTTACCCTCAAACCCTCTCACTCTACCCCTGCAAACCCAAAAACCCGTAACTTAAAATTCATACCTCATAACCCAATTAATTCCCTATATTTGTATCAATAAATCTATTTATCAAAATGAAATTTTTTATTGACACAGCTAATTTAGAGCAAATCAAGGAAGCAAGAGACCTTGGAATTTTAGATGGTGTAACAACCAACCCTTCCCTAATGGCAAAAGAAGGTATTCAGGGAGCTGAAGCCATCAAAAACCATTATAAAACGATCTGCGAGCTTGTAGACGGAGATATTTCTGCGGAAGTTCTTTCTACAACGTATGAAGAAATGATTAAAGAAGGAGACGAATTGGCTGCTATTCACCCGAATATCGTTGTAAAAATTCCGATGATCAAAGACGGAATCAAAGCTTTAAAATATTTTTCCGATAAAGGTATCAAAACTAACTGTACATTGATCTTCTCTCCGGGGCAGGCTCTTCTGGCAGCTAAAGCAGGAGCAACTTATGTTTCTCCGTTCTTAGGAAGATTAGATGATATTTCTACAGACGGTTTGAACCTTATTCAGGAAATCAGATTGATTTTCGATAACTATATGTACGAAACTGAAATCCTGGCAGCTTCTATCCGTCACTCAATGCATATTATCGACTGTGCTAAAATCGGGGCTGATGTTATCACATCTCCACTTCCTCCGATTTTGAGCTTATTGAAGCACCCATTAACAGACAGCGGATTGGCTCAGTTTGTTGCAGATTCTCAGAAATTAGCATAATCACTGATCCTTGTTCAAACATAAAAATCCCGGAACATTGTTCCGGGATTTTACTTTATAGTGATTCTGTATATTATTCTTCCGGGATATTTTTTACTACCCTACACGGATTTCCCACGGCCACTACATTCTCAGGAATATCTTTCGTTACCACACTTCCAGCTCCAATCACAGAATTATTTCCGATAGAAACTCCTGGAAGTACAACCACATTGCCTCCCAGCCATACATTATTACCTACTTTGATAGGATGTGCATATTCCAGTCCTTCATTTCGCTGTTTCGCGTCAAGCGGATGACCTGCCGTATAAAAACTGCAATTGGGGCCTATAAACACATTATCACCAAACTCTACTTTGGCACAATCCAAAATAACCAGATTGTGATTGGCGTAGAAATTCTCTCCTACGGTTATATTATATCCGTAATCACACCAAAAGCTGGGTTCTATACAGATATTTTCTTTTATACTACCCATAATGCTTTTAAGCAATCGGAATCTGTTTTCGGAATCGGAGTTTTTGAGAGCATTATATTCCTGACACAAATCTTTGCATGCAATGCGTTCTTCTATTAATTCTTTATCGTAGTTGGCGTTGTATAAAAGTCCGGCTGCACATTTTTCCTTTTCTGTCATAAGATATAAAGTTTATTGTTTATTGTTTATTGCTTATTGTTTATTGCTTATTGCTTATTGCTTATTGCTTATTGCTTATTGCTTATTGAAAGATAAAAAAATATATTATAACATTATAAATTGATACGATCACATTTTCTTTGACTTCTTTTATCAAAAAAAACAGGATGACAAAAAATGCCATCCTGCAGATATTAGAAAATATAATTTTTAATTTACCAGATCCGGTTCTATCGGATTGTTATCTTTTTTTAGGGCTTCTTTAGTATTTTTTTCTATTTCCCTAAGTACCTGATTGGGATCTGAGATTTCTTTACCGTCTCCTGTTCTCAGCTTAAAACTAAATTTCGTATTGCCATCACCATTTTTCATCAACATTTCTCTCATATTCTTTGCCGGATCATTTATATAAGCCTTCCATACTTTTTTGAACTGATCTTTTGTGACTTCCAGCTCTTTTCCGCCAACTCCCAGCGCTCTTACATGATCAGGCATCTGCATTTCCGATTCACCGGCCGGAGTATTAATCGTTTTATTACCTATCATCGTCATGATATGAGATCCGGTAGTATCCTCAATTTTTACGATAAGGCCGGGAAGGCCGTAAAAAATATAAGGCCCATCCTGAAAAGGAATATCTGTCGTAAACCAGGCTGTCCATTCCCTTCCTCCAAAGCTGGCAGTGGCTTTCTGAGCCTGATACGCTCCTATTTTTTGTTTCTCGGGCAATATCTTCCATTCCGGTTTCTGATCTTCTTTTATTTTATACTTATCTGTAGAAATGCTTCTGAAGAGATAAGTTTTAAAATCCGGGTATTGTTTGGTAACTTTATAAGAAACCTGCCCCGGTCTTTCTCTTTTGTTGATACTGATATTTCCGCTGCCTGCTTTCAACTGTTTTTCAAGTTCTGCTTTTCCGGTGGAATCTGCTACAAATTTATCACGGCTGTAATAGCTTGATCCGTTTTTATCGATATCGAGCATCATCATTTCCGTCTTTACATCTTCCTTATTATTGGAATCCGGAATAAACTTATATTCATAAAAAAACCTGTTGACCTGTGCACTGACAAGCCCACCCAGAAATAAAAAAAATAGAATTTTACTTTTCATAATGTATGTTTAAAAAAAGGCTTTGCCAATCTGAAACTGACAAAGCCTGATGGAACTTTATTTCTTTGTTTCAATTCTTATTTCCCCTTGCTTAACATCTCCTTTTTTCTGAGTATTGACATTAACTTTCGATATATTACTTGTATCCAATGAGTTAACATCGTCCTTAGAAACTTCCCTTCCGTCAATATAATACTTGTATTGTACATCATCATTACCGCTTATTCTGAAATTTTTCACCCCATTCATGGCAATATTTCCGTTGCCATCTTTTTTGATAAAATCAGCATTCATTACAATAACATCAGGTTTACCGTCAAATTTAATAAATGCTCCGTCTCTGAAGCTGACAGATCTTTTCTCTGCTTCTGCACGGGCTTTTTCAAATTGTTTTCGGATTTTTTCCCCATCAATTCTGATTCTTTCAGCCTTCACTCTGATTCTGTCTCCTTCGGCTCTTGCTGTTTCACCTTCTACTCTGGCTTTTAAAGCTTCTTTCATCGCATCTCTGGCTTCTGCCATTGCTTTGCGTACTTCTTCTTTTTCTTTAGCGCTCAGATCCTTATAGTAAACGGTGTTATTATTTTTAAAATAAACTACTTTGGGAGCTTTAGGAGCCTTTGGGGCAAGTGGAGCTTCTGGAGCTATTGGCGCCAGAGGTGCATCTGGTGCATTAGGCGGTGTGGGCGGAACGATGTCTTTTACCGCTCTTGCAGCCTCTCTTCCCGCTTTTTTAGCTGCTCTTTTTATTTTGCGAAGTTCTTTCTTATCAAGAGGATCCATATTTTCAAGCTCCTTCATCTGATTTTTCCATTCAGCAGAATTGAAATATTTATCAACTTCAACTTTGGCAGCGACCTCTCCAATCTCTGATGCCAGATTACTTATTTCTTCAATTTTATCACTGAAGGCATCACTTTCCGGATCCAATCCATCCAGCTCCTTCTCTTTTTCTTTTATCTTCTTTTCAAGATCAGTTAATTTTTTGTGTTCACCGGGTGATAAGGTTTTTAATTCCGGGATATTTCCCTGAACCGATTTTTCAGGTCTGATGGTATCTTTTTTGATTTCTGAAACTGCTTTTTTAATAGAAAGATTGGTTTCTTCGATTTCTCTGTTCTTCGCATTTACCAGATAAGCAAACGCTACGGTAAATAAAACCGGTAATGCAAGAATTCTTCGCGCATATCCGAACTTGGTTTTTGGTTTTTGTAACATCTTAAGTCTTTTTTTAAGGTTTGAACTTAGAAACGGACTGGCAGCAGGCAACTGTGTTCCGGAAAAGTGGCTTGCTAAAAGCATCTGCGCAAATGCTTTGGTGTCCGACTGCTGTACGGCTTTTTTATCCGCCAGGTATTCGTGGATGAGATTAATTTCTTTTTTGATGATATGAAAAAACGGATTGAACCAGAAAACAGAAGTAATAATCTCGATAAAGATCTTATCAAAGGAATGTTTCTGCTCAATATGTACCATTTCATGCTTTAAAATCTGTTTTCCGATATCAGAATGCAGGGTAATTGTATTCTTCCAGAACAGGTTTTTAAAATAGGAAAACGGAGCTTCATTAAGGTCTGTACGGTAAAAGTTGATCCCGTCAAAGCTTTCTTTCTGAAATTGATTTTTAAACTGCTGGATTTTAAAAATCCCATACAGCAGCCTTCCTAGAAAATAGAAAGAAACCAGTCCCAGAGCTGAAAAAATAATGTTAAAATAAAGGTTACCATTGTTTATATTTTTTTCTGAATTAAAATTCTGAATCTTGTCAAGAAGCATATACATATCATTATTCACCTCTATCGTAAAATCATCTACTCGGATGAGCGGCAATAACAGGGATATCACAATTGCTGCCAGCAGATAAAATCTGTTATAATGATGGAATGTCTTGTCCTTTAAAGACAATTGATAATACAAAAATGTTACACCTGAACATAAAATAATTTTTCCAAAGTATAAAAGTATTGCTTCCATAGGTCCTAGTCTTTATTTTTGAGTTCATCCAATAGCATCTCAAGATCTTCTACCGTCATTTCATTTTTTTCTACCAGAAATGAAACGGCACTTTTGTAAGAGCCTTTGAAATAGTTCTTTACAAGACTTTTCATGGTTTTCCCGGAATACTGTTCTTTTGAAACCAGCGGAAAATACTCATGCTGTCTTCCATGTACACGATAGTCTACAAATTCTTTGTCTTTCAACACTTTTAAAATGGTAGATACCGTATTGGTATGGGGCTTGGGTTCCGGAAAAAGATCAAGAACATCCTTAAGAAATCCTTTTTCTATCTTCCATAAATACTGCATTACCTGTTCTTCTGCTTTTGTTAAAGTCTGAATTTTCATATCCTGTTCATTTATCATTTATCGTGATATAAACCTTTCAACTTCTATATCACTAAGAAATTAGTTATACAAATGTAGAAATAAAATTTAACCAAACAACTATTTTTTTAGTGATAAACACCAGCAAAACATTAAACACCTGATAATCAATTGAATAAAAATAGTTAAAATATATTAAATTTTTAAGAGAGTGAAAATATAGCCTGCTTAATCGATAGAAAAAGAAACAATTCAGAGGTAAATCCTTAAAACTTGTTAAATTTTATTAAATAAAATTAAAATGAATTTGTTTTAACCGGGAAATTATATTTATTTTAGTGCTTTAAAAATTTCTCATGAAAAGATATAATTTACTGATTGTACTATTACTGCTTATTTTTAATGTTACTACAGCACAAAAGAAGGGTTCTCCTGCTGCCGATCTTAGCATACTGAAAGATACAAAATCAAAAATCGAAGCTACCGTTCCATTGGTTATTCAACATCTTCAGACGATCGCTACAAAAGAAGGCGATAATAATATTGTGAATAACGGAAAGATTGCTTTGGGTAAAGAATATGGTATTGTAGAATCTGAATGGTTTTTATACAGAAACAACATGAAAAACTGTATCCTGAACAATTCATCTAAAAAAGCTAAGAAATGTATGGAATACCATAACAATATGATGAGAGGAACCATGATCAATTACAACAATTATATTACTAACCTTACAAGAAAGAATGGTTATCTTGGAGTTGAAGGAGATACAAAATTCGATTTCAAACCTGCTGATATCGCTACAAAACTAAGTGAAGCTTATTTCAATGCCAATGATGCTGCAGGCAGAATGAAAGCGGATCAGAAAAGAGACTTTCTGGGACAGACCATGTCTGATGACAACAAGCTTACTCCTTATGCTCAACTGGCTCAATAATATTTAAATATATTTTAAGAATACAAAAAGAGAATGACGATCGTCATTCTCTTTTTGTATTCAAAAGCAAAAAATCTCCGCCGGAAAAAGCAGTTTTGTGGTACTAATCATAAAACCTTGGGGAAAAAGTAGAAAATAGGCAGAGATTTTTTTGCATACGCTCTACAGATCAACTGTCCTACCCATGATCTGTAAGAGCTTTACAAAAATAGGATTATACCCTTCTACTGGCTGAAAATACCTGTAGAATTAAACGTTCAGAACTGTAGAAGTAATACTACTTGTCCTTATAGAAGTAAAAGTAGCTGAAAAAGCTGCACTATGATCAGTACTGAATAGCTTTATTCTACTTCCACCAATGGTAGTAATTATGTAGTCCGTCATATTCAAACCCGCAGCGTGGGTACAGTGTGTTTCCTATATCATTCGTTTTTTCGGTTTCAAGCATAAGTCCACACGCTCCTGTCTCTTCACACCATTGTTTACTTCGGTCAATTAGTGCTACAGAAAACCCTTTTCCTCTATAATCCGGATGAACAAAGAGATCACTTAACAGCCATTGTTTTTGTAATTTGGTATAGTGAAATAGTTTATAAAGCTGTACAAAACCTACTGCTTTGCCCTCTGCCATTACAAGAAAAATATCAGATTCACTATTTAAAAACCTTTCTTTGAGAAAAGCCTTCCCCTTTTCAACGTCTGATTCCTGTCTGTAAAAAACACGATAAAGATTGAACAATTCAGCTGTTTCATCAAGATCCTCAAGACTTGCTTTTTTAATAATGTAATTCATCGTTATATCTATTTTTATTAACAAGGCAAAGGTAGCCTTAAACAGGACCAGTGGTATCATCCAGAAATATATTAAATCAATAGGCCAGATACTTTATAACTCTTTATTCATCTATAAAAAACCACATGTTTCGGATTGTATTGTTCTGAAGAACTATAGATTTTTGCAGAATAAAATCAAAACAATGAAAGATATCATTCATACAATCAAGAATATTGACTGGGAAAGCCTTACGGAAACAATGCATCAAAACGGCTATGCCATCATTGATAATCTGCTGTCAGAAAACGAATGTGAAAAACTGAAATTGGATTATGATCATCCAGCTTTTTACCGGAAAACAGTTGTCATGGCCAGACATCGTTTCGGATTGGGTGAATATAAGTATTTCAACTATCCATTACCTGAAATTATTCAAACCATACGAACAACTATTTATCCTTATCTGGCACCTGTTGCCAATGTATGGTTTAAAGCTTTACAAATAGACACCCATTTTCCTTCAGATCATCAAGAATTCTTAGACCAGTGTCATCTTAACGGGCAGCAAAAAGCAACGGCATTAATTTTAAAATACGGAAAAGATGGATTCAATACACTGCATCAGGATTTATATGGAGATATTTATTTTCCCATTCAGATTGTTTTAATGCTCAGCGAACCCGGCAAGGATTTTACGGGAGGCGAGTTTGTGCTTACCCAGCAGATTCCCAGAGCTCAGTCAAAGGCTATTGTTCTGCAACCCCAAAAAGGAGATGTTCTTATTTTTACGACTCAGTTTAAACCAGAGAAAGGAACCAAAGGCTATTACAGGGTCAATATGAAACATGGCGTAAGTGAAGTTAAAGACGGAAACCGTTATGCTTTAGGTATTATTTTCCATGATGCAGCCAGTTAATTATTAAACGTTATCAATAGATGAATCATGATTCAGCATTCTCAACTATCATCTGAAAACCTTAGAAGTAAAATCCATAGCAGGGAAATTCGTTTTGGAGGAAATAAAAAATTAAAAATCTACGGATTACTCAGTTGCCGTTCAGGAAAAAGAATGAAGAAAGAGAACAGGGTTTTCTTTGCAGATGAAAAAGAAGCATTACAAAACAATTACCGTCCGTGCGGGCATTGTATGAAAAAAGAAGCTTATAAAAAATGGAAGGAAATGAATACTGATTAAATCAAATTTCCGTGGGGTTTCATTTTGCCTGCAATGGCCAGGAAATAAAAAGAGAAGCAATATGATATTGCTTCTCTTTCGTTTAGTAGCGGGAACCGGACTCGAACCGATGACCTTCGGGTTATGAGCCCGACGAGCTACCTACTGCTCCATCCCGCGGTATATTTTTAGAGTGTTTACCGAAAACACTTGCTTAGTAGCGGGAACCGGACTCGAACCGATGACCTTCGGGTTATGAGCCCGACGAGCTACCTACTGCTCCATCCCGCGGTGTATTTTTAGAGTGCTTACCGAAAGCACTTGCTTAGTAGCGGGAACCGGACTCGAACCGATGACCTTCGGGTTATGAGCCCGACGAGCTACCTACTGCTCCATCCCGCGGTGTATTTTTAGAGTGCTTACCGAAAGCACTTACTTAGTAGCGGGAACCGGACTCGAACCGATGACCTTCGGGTTATGAGCCCGACGAGCTACCTACTGCTCCATCCCGCGATATTGGATTGCAAAGGTACGAATAATTTTTACAAATCCTAATTTTTCTTTTAAATAAAGGACTTTTATAAAAACTATTTTATTATTTGTATCTTTGTTTTATGGCAAAAATATTAAAAATTTATCCAGACAACCCACAGGAAAATCTTGTGAATGAGGTTATTAAAACTTTAAACAATGGCGGGCTGATTATCTATCCTTCTGATACGATTTATGCTTTAGGCTGTAATATTTTTGATATAAAAGCCATGGAAAAGCTGGCTCAGCTCAAAAAAATGAAGCTTGACAAGTCTAAATTCTCAATTATCTGTAATGATCTCAGCCATCTTTCTGACTTTACAAGACCTATTGATACCTCAGTTTTCAGATTTCTGAAAAGTCATCTTCCCGGGCCGTTTACCTTCATTCTTGAAGCCAACAAAAGTTTACCTTTAGCCTATAAAGGCCACAAAACAATTGGTATCCGTGTTCCGGATCATCCGATTCCGCAGCTTATTGTTGAAAAACTTGGCCATCCCATAGCATCCACTTCCATTAAAGATGATGATGAAATTATCGAATACTCTACCGATCCTGAACTTATTGCTGAAAAATATGATCATCTGGTAGATATCGTCATTGATTCAGGATATGGTGATAATGTAGCTTCTACTATTGTAGACCTTACTTCAGGAGAACCGGAAATCATCCGTCAGGGAAAAGGGATCATTTAATTCAAAGTTCAAAGTTTAAAGTTCAAGGTTTAGGGTACTGAATTATGAATCTTACCGGGAAATATGCTGTAGGAATTTTACTCACTTTTGTTATTTTAGCGGCAGCGATGCTCTATTCTTTTCCTGCTGTTACCACAATAACGGGAATAAGAGGAATTACAGAAACCAATTTCTTTCTCAGCAGAATTATACTATGGATCGTTCTTATCATTGTATTTCTATACAATGTCTTTATTGAGAAAAGTGCTTTTTTTCTTAGAAAGGAGAAGAAATATTCCGCAACATTTTACATCAAAGCTGTTGTGAGCTTATATTTTATCTGTCTGATTGGCGGAGCGATTCTGAATGCAGTCGTCATGTTCGTTACACAGGAAAAAATAAGTGAGAAGCTTCTCAACCTTGTTCCCATTCTTAGAAATAATTATTTTTTAGTTATTTTTACGTGCCTTACGGCTGCTATTGTAGAGGAATTTCTGATGCGGGGCTATATCCAGCCCAGGATTGAAAAAATCTATAATAACCCGACAGTTGCCATTGTTATTTCAGCTGTCTTATTTGGAATTCTGCACAGCACTTACGGTACCATAAGCCAGGTTCTTGGACCTTTTTTTATCGGAGTCGTATTTGCTGTATTTTATAAACGCTATTCAAATATTAAAATTCTGATCATCTGTCATTTTATGATTGATTTTATTGCAATGATGGTCATGAATTGTATTGATATTAAACACTTATCTGTATTTTAACATTATGAAAATTATAACATCTCCTGCCAAATTAATGAACACGGAAAATTCAACGGATCTGTTGAAAACCACTACTCCCAAATTCATTGAAGATGCAGCATTGATACAATCTTATTTAAAAGAAAAATCCCCAAAATACCTTTCCGAGCTTATGGAAATATCCCCAAAGCTTGCTGATGAAAACTGGGAAAGAAATCAAAAATGGAAGTCCAAACCTACAGCAAAAGAATCTGCTCCTGCAATGTTTGCCTTTACAGGAGAGGTTTACAGAGGTCTTGATGCCAAAACACTGGATAAAAATGCTGTAGATTACCTTCAAAAAAACTACAGAATCCTTTCCGGGCTTTACGGCTTACTGAAACCATCTGATAAAGTAATGCTTTACAGACTTGAAATGGGCCGTCCTTTTGAATTTGAGCAATATAAAAACCTATACGAATTCTGGAGAGAAAAGATTACAGAGCAGTTGAATTCTGAGATGAAAAAAGGAGAAATCCTCCTTCACCTTGCCAGCAACGAGTATGGAAAAGTAATCGACAGAAAAAAACTGAATCACAAAGTCATTGATTTTGATTTTTATGAATTAAAAGATGGAAAACTGAAGACCATTGTTGTGTATACAAAGCATGCCAGAGGTCTTGTGGTTAGATTCTGCGCAGAGACCAATGCCAAAACACTGGAGGATGTAAAAGCATTCAACTATGAAGGATACAGAATTGATGAAGAGAAGTCTACAGATACAAAACTGGTTTTTACAAGATAAATGACAATCTCAGGATTTAAAAAATATTTCAAAACAGAACTTTCCGATCTTTATACAGACTCGGAAAGTGTGTTTTTATCGTCTTTATTCATTCATCAAATCGTAGGTTTCGATTCATTTCAGCAAAGAAGATTTGCTGAACAGGAGCTTCTGACTGATGATAAGGAAAAACTGTGTTTTCTTGTTTCAGAACTTAAAACCGGAAGACCTTATCAGCAGATATTAGGAGAAACAGAATTTTACGGAATGAAATTCTTTGTGGATGAAAATGTTCTGATTCCCCGCCCTGAAACAGAAGAACTATTGGAAATTGCTATCAGGGAGATTAAAGGTTCAAAGTTAAAGGTTCCAGGTCTAAAGATTTTGGATATAGGAACCGGAAGCGGAGTTATTCCATTGGTTTTAAAGAAACATTTCCCAGAAGCAGAGGTTTCATCTATTGATTTTTCTGAGAAAGCTTTGAAGACAGCCCAAAGAAATGCAGAGTATCACCAATTGAAAATCCGGTTCATTCATGCCGACTATCTTAATTTTGATCTGGCTGAAAATTATGATATCATTATTTCAAATCCGCCCTATATAGGAATTGAGGAGGAGATTGAAATTGCTGATTCTGTGAAAGAATTTGAACCTAAAATGGCCCTTTTCTCCCCTACTTCAGATGCTTTGATCTTTTACAGAAAAATTGCGGAAGATGCTGAAAAGTATTTGAATGAGAACGGACTTGTATTCCTTGAAATCAATCAGAAGCTGGGGCTGGAAACACTCAGTCTTTATCAGGATTTTCCTAATGCACAACTATTGAAGGATTTATCTGAAAATGACCGATTTATTTATGCAGGGAAATAAGTAATTTTACCTGTTTAAATACTGAACCTATGAAAACTTTACTATGGAAAATTCTCATTTGTCTTTCACTGATTATGCAACTGGTATCCTGCCAAAAGCATCCTCGGGATGTGGTGAGTAAATATTATAGTAAAGGAGAGTTCAACGGTTCCGTTTTGATTGTGAACAACGGCAGGATTGTTTGCGATACGGCTTTGGGTTTCCGCAACTTTGAAAAAGGGCTGAAAACAGATAAAAATACCTCATTTTACATTGCATCCCTCAGTAAACCCTTCACTGCAGCAGCTATTATCATGCTGGAGCAAAAAGGTTTATTGAAGTTTGATGATAAAGCATCCCGGTTTATAACGCTTCCTGAATATGCCAGAAACATTACGATCAGACAGCTTTTGCATCATACTTCAGGAATCAGGGATTATGAAAACCTGTTTTCTAAAAGAGGATTAACGAATCAGGAGGTAATAAACTGGCTGTTTGATCTTAAAAATCTTGATTTTGTTCCGGACAGCAAGTTTAAGTACAGCAATACCGGATATATTGTTCTTTCTCTGATTATTGAAAAGGTTTCAGGTAGATCATACAGTACATTCATCAATGAACAGATTATTACTCCATTAAAAATGAATAACACTTATGTGTATGAACCTGGGACAGTTATTCACAATAGAGCACTCGGATATAATGAACAAAAGCAGCCTGATGATTATTCAATTTTAACAACCGGTGACGGTGGAATCTACTCTACTCCTGAAGATCTCTATAAATTTGATCAGGCTTTACGAAACAATTCTTTTATTAATAAAGAAAATATAAGTATGATGTATTCTCCTTTCCAGTTATCTGACGGACAAATATCAAATTACGGCTTTGCGTGGTACATAGAGAATAAAAGCGGAGAAAAATCAGCAATGCATACAGGTGGCCTGAACGGTTTTAAAGCTTTATTCTGGAGAGATTTGGAGCATAACAGCTGTATTATTGCACTTACCAATCAGGGAGATGCATTTCCGCCACACCACTTTCTACATGACATAAAAAAAACAATACAGTAAACATGATTATTCAGCAACACGAAATCAATTCTATTAAAATTGCAGAAATTATTTCTGATGACATCATTATCCGGTCTGCACAAGACGGGTTGGATCTTATGGGAAATATCTATTATCAGGGGTTTGACAAAGTTATTCTTCACGAAAAAAATATTACTCCAGAATTCTTTGATTTAAAAACAAAAATTGCTGGGGAAATTCTACAGAAATTTTCAAACTACCGCATAGGACTGGCTATTGTTGGCGATTTCAGTAAATATGAAAGCAAAAGTATGAGGGATTTTATTTTTGAAAGTAATAAAACAAATCACATTAATTTTGTACAAGCATTGGAAGATGCTTTAGCTAATTTTTCAAAATAGTCTATTTTTCAATTCTTTAGATACAAAAACGGAAAAATTTTTCTTCAATTTAAGCTGTCACTGCCTCAACATCATCTGTTTTTTTAATTTCTTACCACAATACAAAGATGTACATAATAAAAATAATCTTACCAATTGGTAAGCTTGTGTAAAAATTCAATACAAATTACATTAATCATTAAGAGAAGACTAGAATTAATTCTATAACCATAAACATCTGAACATTTCTTTGTACATTTGCAAAAAACACGAGGGAATATGAATCTTACTTATTTAAGAGCTTATACGGCTACATAATCATTTAATTTTTCAACCACCCAGGTAGGTATAGGATATTTCTTTATGAAGCATACTTGCTATATCTGTTGATGAGCTTTTGAACAAAAGCCTCGTCTGGCTATTATTTGAGCAAAACAATTCATTATATTAATGGACTTGTTGGTTATATCTATTGCCTTTAATGAAATTAAGCCTTATAAAGATTTCTTCCTGTAAAAAACAAAAAACACACAAATAAAAATTATTAAGACATCATGATTAAAAAATTATTTCTACCAATCGTTTTTGCAAGCTCGCTTTCTTTCGCTCAAGTAGGGATTAACACATCTACCCCTGACCAGAGTGCGATTCTGGATGTTTATAGTCAAAATAAAGGAATGCTGATACCCAGACTGACTACAGTACAAAGAGATGCTATTGCCAATCCTGCCAACTCGCTTCTTATCTACGATACAGATAAGAAATGTTTAAGTCAGAATATCGGTACTCCTCTCAAACCGGATTGGCTTTGTATCAGCAGCAATGCCGTAAAAATGTTTTATATGCCTAGTGTTTCTTTTGACACTTCCATCACAGCTACTGGCCGGACTAAAGATTTGTATACATTGTATAAAACACAGTTTGGATCTCCAAAAGCAAAGAGTACCAGTGCTCCAGCTTCTATTCCTTTTTTCCCGTCCAGTAAAGATCTTTACTATTATGTAACCGATGCCGACCCTAATGTATTCAGTAATATTTCTATTTCTGATGACGGAGTTATGACTTATGATGTAAAAGCTGCAGCTACTGACTGTTCTTTTATCAATATTGTTTTTGTTGTTAAATAATTGAGTTATGATAAACAGCAGCTCAATTTTACGGTACAAAAGGTTTTTGTTTACCTTTTCCTTATTTGCCTGTTCTCAAAACATTCAGGCTCAGAACGAACAGGGAACCGGTTATCCTTATTTTGTAAACTTTACTCAGGGATTACAGCCACAGGAAGCCTATAAGGTAGCTACCAGCGGTGTTCAGAATGACGCAACCTTTACCACAGACGGGCTAAGGCTCACCCGAAGTGTGAATAATATTTCAGGAGGAGTGATATTGGCGGATAAAATATTCAAAAGTGATCAGGGAATCAAGTTTGAATTTGAATTTGCCATTTATGGAGGAAATACCAACGGAGGAGATGGAATTTCCATATTCCTGGTAGATGGTTCTATTCCTAAAGATCAGCTTAACCTCGGATATTTTGGTGGAGGATTAGGATATAGTTTTGTACGTGGAGGAGAATCTACGGAAGGACTGAGAGGTGGTTATCTGGGAATAGGTCTGGATGAATACGGAAATTTTAAAACAAGTTTTAAACAAACTGAAAGGATCAGAAACGGAATATTTGGGGTGGGACTGGCAGATGGTCGCAGCAACGTTTCATTAAGAGGAAAGCGTGGAAACCAGTATCTGTCTTCAGCTGAGCCTGCAGGATATAACGGTTATCCGCTGCTTTACAGTATCGCAACCAATGCTTTACCAACCAGCAGCAACCGATCTGCTTATCTGGATACGGCAACAGGGAAATATATCGGGATTAAAAATACAGCACTTCAACAGTTCAGCATTGAAAGTGGCGGAACTACAATTCCTCAGAATGAAAATGATGCAAGATTCCGTAAAGCATATGTTACCCTTGTTCCCAATCCGGCCGGCGGTTACAATATAACCCTGGAAATCCAGCACGGAACGGTGAAAGAAAAGGTGATTGACAATTATTACTACCCTACTTCGCTGAAATATACCGAGACTACCATTTCCAACACTACGGTAAGGACTCTGGATACTTCGCCTCCTTCTACTTTCAGAATTGGATTTGCAGCATCTACCGGAGCTGCTAAAAATATACATTTACTGAAAAATCTAGGGGTTACAAGACCTTATGCTGCTGAAGTAACAGATGATTTGTTTGCAGGCTGCCCGGGGATAAAGTCAACGTATTATCCTTTGCTTAATGATGCGGCTTATTCTTCAGCTAATGGCCAGAATCCTCCAACCCTTTCCTATAACAACCTTGATTTTAATTCATTTCGTTTTTTAGATAATAACGGAGCTGTAATTCCCAATATAACAGGCGGTGTCTACACCAATAGTCAGGGAACATGGACTTATTTCCCAACTACCGGAGCACTTTCTTTCAAACCTGCGGCAGGATTCACAGGAGTAGCCCAGATACAGTATGATATTAAAGGAGGTGGAAGCAATGGTACTGAAGCACCTTACAATAGTGAAGAATACAGATCATTGCCGGCATTGGTACAGGTTAATATTTCAACTGCCAATAACTGCAGCAAAGCCTGCGTTATTTCTAATAAAAATGTAACTCAGAAAATAATAAGATAACCTTCTAAAACCAGCTTTTAAGAGCTGGTTTTTTTATTATTTACGGGGTTTTCGATAAAATACCGGACAGCATCCTCAATTGCCCTATCAATAGATTGATATTGAATCCCCAACTCGTCTGCTGACTTCTGATTAGAATAATAATTACAAATCTGCAGTGCTTTCATATTGGGGGTACTGAGGTTTGTTTTTATTTTTAATGTTCTTAAACCATCACCAATTAATCCAAGGAGACTCAAAAGTGTGTTGGGAATAGCAATCATAACCGGGTTCTGGCTGGTAATCCGGTTTACTTTTTTAAAAAACTCTCTGTAGGTCAGGTTTTCATTGGCCAGGAGATATTTTTCTCCGGTTCTTCCGTATTCAACAGCATTTACTATTCCATTGGCTGCATCTTCCACATGTACAAAGTTCTTACCTCCTTTCGGATAAAATACCAGTTTCTTTTTCCATGCCCAGAAGATTATTTTCCCAGAACTTGGCTTGCTGTCATATGCTCCGATCATCAACGTTGGATTAACAATGATAACCTCTGTGTTCTTACTATTTTTTAAAAGATAATCTTCCGCAGCCTGCTTGCTTTGAGCATACAGTGAATGGGTAAAAGGATAGATTGGGGGTGCTTTTTCGTTTCCCCGGAATGCGGTGTTTCCAAATCCTAAGGTATTGGCAGTACTCACAAACAAAAACTTTTTTACGCTCATCAATTCTGCATGGGTAAAAAGATTTACAACGGCCTCGTAATTCACTTTTCTGTATTCATCATAACGAAGATTCTGACGTGTTTCTGCTGCCACATGAATAATACAGTCAATATCGGTCAGGTGCCCAGAAATATCGCACAGAAGATCCGCTTCCACAAGCTTCAGATTTTCGTTTTCTTCGCCCAGCCAGCTGCTTTTCTTACGCACCAGAGCAATAACAGAATAACCATTTTGTAATAATTTAAGGATAACATTAGTTCCCAGAAGCCCTGTTGCTCCGGTTACACATACTTTTTTCATGCTTCGATCTCTCTTTTTATAGCCTGGGTCATCAATGGCAGTTTGATCCATATGGGTAAAATTTTCATCACCAGCCAGCTGATTGGGTTCACCATAATTACGGAATCTTTTTTAAATAATTGCCGGAGGCAGTATGAAGCTACTTTATCAGGATTCAAAAGTGTTAATCTTCCCATAAAACCTTGTTTTTCTATTCTTTCACAAACATCCTTATTGGTTTTCATTGCCCCGGGATTCACAACGCTTACAAAAACATTGGTATCTTTCAGTTCTTCATGCAGTCCTCTTGAAAATGAATGGATAAAACTTTTAGAAGCTGGATATACGGTTTTAAAACCAATCGGAGAAAAAGCAGCCATACTTGAAACATTCAGGATATAGGCTTTGGGTTGTTTTAAAAGGTTAGGAAGCAGCTGATGCGTGATCAATGAAGTGGCTGCCACATTCACCTGTAGAATAGTGTTGATATAATCCGAAGAGGCTTCCGTAAATTTTTTTGTTCCCCCAAGCCCTGCATTATTAATCAGAATATGAACATCAAAAGAACGGTTGAGCCATTCTGTAAGCTTCATTACATTTTCATTAACAGAAAGGTCTGTTTCATAGTAATGAGCCTTTATATCATACTGTTTCTCCAACTCTCCGGATAATTCTCTGAGATTCTGATCCGGAAGACTTATAAGAATGACGTTGATTTTTTGTTTTGCAAGATGTTCAGCAAATGATTTTCCAAGTCCCTGGCTTGCGCCCGTGACGACTGCATACGATTCTTTGGTATCCATAAGTTTAAATTGTATGGTACAAAGCTATCGTAAAGAGGATGTCTGAATGTTCAGGATTATCTGAACGAACTGATTTTAAGAACGGGAAGCTGAAATAAATAAATCACTGAAAATCAAAAATTTAAAACAAATAAAAAGTAAGAGTTTATAAACCTGAACTTATTTTCTGAATTCAGAAGGTGTTTGTCCGGTCACTTTTTTAAAAGTTGTATTAAAAGAAGTCTTAGAATTGAATCCGGATTCGTAGGCAATTCCCAAAATGGATAATTTGCTATTGGTTTCTTTCAACAGTTTTTTGGCATAATCCACTCTATATTCATTCACATATTGGAAGAAGTTTTTTCCAAAGCCTGTGTTGATGACATAAGAAAGATGATGGGTAGAAACGGAAAGCATTTCAGCCAGTTTGATCAGGTTAAGTTCGCTGTCAAGATACGGCTTTTGTAAGCCCATAATCCCTTCCAGTGAAGTTTTAATCCTTACTAATTCTTCATCAGAAATAAGTTTTCTTTTAACTTCTTCCGGATCCGAATTTTCGTCCATAGAGATCAGTTCCTGTCTTTGTTTTTCTTCTAAAGGATAAATTTCCTTCTGTTTCAGAGAATAATATCCTACACAGTAAATAACCGACAAAAAGACCGCATTGATAAAGAAATTCAGTGATTTCGGATCATAGAACAGATTATAAATCACATAGATAATATTCACGATAAGTAGTACCAGAATGATATATTCCAACCAGTTCAGATTGATTCCTTCGGTATTGGATGAGAACTGCTGAATTTTCTTTTGATGTTTTCTGATGGTAATATAGGAAAGCCCCGTGTAAAAGAGAGCCTGGATCAGGATCAGAATAATACTGAGATATTCAAATGGTTTTTTATATCCCAGTTTGATCAATATAAGACAAACCAGAAAAGCAGCCGGAAGGATTAAAAACTTAACCGCTGTAAGTTTAAAAGTAAAGGAAGGATTGGTATAAAACAGTACACTAAAGTAAAAAACGATAGGGGTAAAAAACTGGATAAGTCTAACCCAAAACAAGGAATGAAACTCGATGATTGAACCAGTGATGAGAAACAGTACTTCATCCAGCCAAAAAGTAGACCACAGAAAGAGAAATATCCCGAACCAGAAATTGGCCTTATGGTTTACTTTTAAGGGGTTGGCCAGCTTCAGCAGAGAAAGCAAAACCAATGAACCATAGATAAGTATCACGATGAAACTGTTTAACTCTGATGTGTTCATTGGTTTTGATATTTGATTATAAATAGTCTTTTATCCTATTCGCTTTCTTACAAAAATTTCATATCCTAGATAGATGAGCGGAAGTGACATGATTCCCAAGAAAAGAATATTGCTCATGGCCAGCTGCGGATGCATTACAATAGAGTAAACCAATCCGAAAAATGCTCCACCAAGGTGAGCAGCATGGCCCAGGTTGTCCCACTGCTTGGGATTCAGCATCATGTATACAGAGTATCCGAAATACAGTGTTCCGAATAACCATCCCGGCAAAAAGTTGACACTGATCTCATTCGGAGCCATAGCGATGGAAGCAAAAATAATTCCGGAAACCGCTCCTGATGCTCCAATTGCAGAATACCACGGCTGCTTTTTATAAATCTGCAGGCTGAATAAATTTCCAAGGATCATGGATCCGAAATAAAGAATTAAAAATCCTATTTCTCCAAAGAAACTAATAACCACGCCCTGGAAAAAATACAGGGACAGCATATTAAAAAACAAGTGCATAAAGTCTGCATGCAAAAATGCAGAGCTGATCAGCCTTACATATTCTTTACGATTCGCAATCGCTCCGACGTTGAATTTATATTTTTCAAATAATGCTGTGTTATTGAAACCCATATAGCTAAAAATACATGTGGCTGCAATGATAATGATAACAACTATATCCATTATGTTCTTTTATGTTATAACTGAATAAACATGCGATCTATTCATTTTCATTATTCCCGTTATCCTGGAAAAGATCTCCGATCATTCCTCCGTCTTCATCGGTTTCGCCGGCAGGTTCGGGATCTTCGTATACTTCAGGCTCTTCTTCTGCCGGTTCAGGAATGGCAATATTGATGGCTTTTACTTTGAACTTTGTAAACTGGTTTCCGATGGCTTTTATTCCTTTTACCGCTATAAATTCATCAATATTTATCGTTTCCGGATCGCGTTCTTTTCCTTTATCTTTTGCAAAAATGATTTCTGCAGTGGCATCATTGGCAACAATTACATTTTCAATGAATGATTTCGGATGTTCAGATGGCATAAAAGTCTGTACATTAACTGTATTTTCCAGTAAGAATCTCTTAATGAAATAAATATCTTTTTCTCCATCGTAATAAATACAGGTAATCGGCTGTGCAGGTCTCCACTTTTCCAATACCAGGTATTCATCATCAAAACGGTTACCAAGATCAAAAGATACCAGTTTTACTTCCCCGTTTGTATTGATGGTCAGAATTTTATCATCTCCTTTGAAGCTTCCCAGCAGTGTTCCTCTTGCATCGGCATTCAGTCTTCTTACCGTATCATCAAACCAGATTTTTCTAGGGGCCAGAGTAGAAACCCCTTCTTCCTTCATATCTACTTTCTTGACAGCGTATTTAGTTACCAGATTTCCTTTGGAATCCCGGCCTTTGATGGCCAGATCGGAGAAGTTAATCTCCATTTTGTTCTTTCTGATTCTAGGGTTTGGTTTTAAAAGCACGGTTACAGTTTCTGCTTCTCCATTAGGGTTGGCTGAGAAATAGAGTGTTTCAGAACCCTTTTTATCTGAAGCTAGCGGATAATCTGTATTTCGGGTTACTCCGGTTACAGAGAATCGTTTCATATAATAAGGTCCTTCCCTGCCTTCACGGTAGATCATATTATACACTGTCCTTTTATCGTTTTTCTTCCATACGGCAACATGAAGGATATCTTTTCCGATGAAAGTTTTCGCTTCCACTTTTACAACCTTCATACTTCCGTCTTTTCTGAATGTGATGATATCATCAATATCAGAACAGTCGAACAAATACTGATCTTTCTTCAAAGATGTCCCGATAAAGCCTTCTTCGAAATTTGCATAAAACTTTTCATTGGCTACGGCTACTTTTGTAGCATCAATGGTATCAAAGATTCTGAGTTCAGTCTTCCTTTGTTTGTCTTTACCGTATTTCTTCTGAATATTTAAGTAATACTCAATGGCATAAGCGATCAGGTTGGCCAGGTTGTATTTCACCTGTTCTATTTTGCCTTCAAGCGAAGCAATATTTTCCTTAAACTTATCTAAATCAAATCTTGAAATTCTCTTGATTCTGATCTCTGTCAGTTTTAAAATATCTTCTTCCGTAACGGCTCTTAAAAGATGTTTGGTATGGGGTTTTAATCCTGCATCAATGGTTTTCAGTACATCTTCCCAGGTTTTTACCTCTTCAATATCGTGGTAGATTCTGTTTTCGATGAAAATTCTTTCCAGTGAGGAGAAATGCCAACTTTCCTGAAGCTCATGAAGCTCAATTTCCAATTCTTTCTTCAGCAATGAAACTGTATGATCCGTATTCGTTTTCAGAATATCGGATACCGTAAGGAACATAGGTTTATCCCCTACAATCACACAGGCATTGGGAGAGATGGTCACCTGGCAGTCCGTAAATGCATAAAGAGCATCAATAGTTTTATCCGGTGAAACATCATTATGGATATGAATAAGGATTTCTACTTTGTCTGAAGTATTGTCCTCAATTTTTTTGATTTTGATCTTTCCTTTCTCATTGGCTTTTAAAATAGAGTCAATAAGATCAGTGGTTGTTTTAGAATATGGAAGTTCAGAAATCACCAATGTATGCTTATCCGTCTGGGTAATTTTGGCTCTTGCTCTTACTTTTCCTCCTCTTTGACCGTCATTATATTCAGAAACGTCAAGATAACCGGCTGTTAAAAAATCCGGATACAGTTCAAATTTCTTACCTTTCAGGTAGGCTACAGAGGCATTGATAAGTTCATTAAAGTTATGAGGAAGAATTTTGGTGGAAAGCCCTACTCCAATACCTTCTACTCCCTGTGCAAGAAGCAGAGGGAATTTAACCGGTAAATCGATAGGTTCATTGTTTCTTCCGTCATAAGACTTTGTCCATTCTGTAGTTTTAGGATTAAATACTACTTCCAGAGCAAAAGGGGTGAGTCTTGCTTCAATATATCTCGCAGCGGCTGCAGAATCTCCTGTATAGATATTACCCCAGTTTCCCTGTGTATCTATTAACAACTCTTTCTGCCCAATCTGCACCATGGCATCTGTAATGGAAGCATCACCATGCGGGTGATATTTCATGGTATTTCCCACGATATTGGCCACTTTGTTGTAACGGCCGTCTTCCAGCTCCCGCATGGAGTGCATAATTCTTCGTTGAACGGGTTTTAAACCATCATATATTGAAGGGATAGCTCTATCCAGAATTACATAGGAAGCATAATCAAGAAACCAGTCTTTGTAGAGACCGGAGACTTTTTTTAAGCTTTCACCCTCATGCGAATATTCTTCTGTCGTCATCTAGTTTATCTTTTTTCTCTTTATTAGTTTTCACTACTTTGTTCAGAGAGAGTTTTAAATCGTTTACTTGTTTTCTGTTCAAATAAGAGATCTGGTACTTCAGGATAGTAGAACCATTATTCTTACTTGAAACGGTGATGTATAATCTTTTGAAAAAGAGAATACTGACTACATCATATTTGATCAGCTTGTATTTTGGAAATTCGTCGTGAAGAGGCTTATCCAGAAATGGAATGATATTCCTGTTTTTAAAATTCAAAGCTTCTCCATCGCTGTCATATTCAAAAATCTGTCTTCCGCTGATGTAAAAGATAATCAGCAGCAGAGCAGGAACAATAATCAATAAATAACTTTCTTTACCCACTGCATTAAACCTATATTCATTAGCAGCAAATGCGATGATGCCAACCATGGTTATCATCAAAAGCAACGTGCATAAAAAATTATAAATTGATGCTTTATTACGGTTACTTAGTCTCATTTTATTTTTTTTGGCTGTGTAAGTACTATAATTCCTACTTCATCCAAAGTTGTGCTTTTTTCAGTCTGCAATGGCTTTACAACCAGTTTTTTAAAGTTATAGTTTTTTTAATTTTCTACTTCATCCAGTATTTCTTTTTTATCGATATCTGTATCATCCTCTACCACAAGGTTTTCAAGAATAAAAGTCTGTCTGTCCGGAGTATTTTTCCCCATATAAAATTCCAGAAGCTGATCAATCGTCTGGTCTTTTCCTACTACTACTGGCTCCAGGCGGATATCTTTGCCAATAAAGTGCTTAAATTCATCAGGAGAAATTTCTCCTAATCCTTTAAATCGCGTGATTTCAGGATTTTTCCCCAGTTCATTTAATGCTTTTACCCTTTCTATTTCTGTATAGCAATATCTTGTTTCTTTTTTATTTCTAACTCTGAATAACGGAGTCTGAAGGATATAAAGGTGTCCATTTTTAATCAGATCCGGGAAGAACTGCAGGAAGAAAGTAATCATCAGCAAACGGATGTGCATCCCGTCAACATCGGCATCGGTAGCAATAATTACCTGATTGTATCTCAGGTCTTCCAGACTTTCTTCAATATTTAAAGCTGCCTGAAGAAGGTTAAATTCTTCATTTTCATACACCACTTTTTTGGTAAGACCATAACAATTCAGCGGTTTACCCTTCAGTGAAAATACAGCCTGAGTTTCTACATCTCTGGATTTTGTGATCGATCCCGATGCAGAATCTCCCTCGGTAATAAAGATCTGGGTATCTCCTTTTCTTTCGGCTTTCTGGTCGTTATAATGCTGCCTGCAGTCACGAAGTTTTTTATTGTGAAGAGATACTTTTTTTGCTCTTTCTCTGGCTAGTTTCTGAATTCCGGATAATTCTTTTCTTTCTCTCTCGGAAATTAAGATTTTTCTTTGAATTGCTTCTGCTATTTCCGGGTTTTTGTGTAAGAAATTGTCCAGTTTACTCTTCAGGAAATCAATGATGAATGTTCTTACGGTAGGTCCGTTGGGTCCCATGTCATTGGATCCTAATTTTGTTTTGGTCTGGGATTCAAAAACAGGTTCTTCTACGTTAATGGAAATCGCAGCAATGATCGACTTTCTGATATCAGAAGCATCAAAACTTTTATTGAAAAATTCACGAACTGTTTTCACATATGCTTCACGGAAAGCATTAAGGTGTGTTCCTCCCTGCGTTGTATTCTGTCCGTTAACGAATGAAAAATAGGTTTCTGTCTGTGATTTGTCGGAATGGGTAATGGCAACCTCAATATCATCATCCTTCAAATGAACGATCGGATAAAGGATATCGCTTTCCAGTTCTTCTTCCAGCAAATCTTTTAGACCATTTTCAGAATAGTAGGTTTCTCCGTTGAAGAGAATTTTAAGCCCAGGATTCAGGTAAGCATAGTTACGGAGCATTCTTTCGATATACTCTTTTCTGTATTTGAAATGCAGGAAGATCTCTCCATCAGGAATAAAGGAAATTTCGGTACCGTTTCTGTCCGAAGTTTCTTTCTCGTCAAAGTTCTCTTTGATCATCCCACGGGAGAATTCGGCAGCTTTCATTTTTCCGTCACGGAAAGAACGGACTCTGAAATAATCTGAAAGGGCATTTACCGCCTTGGTACCGACCCCGTTCAATCCTACAGATTTTTTAAACGCTTTACTGTCGTATTTACCTCCGGTATTCATTTTTGAAACCGCGTCTACCACTTTCCCAAGCGGAATTCCACGGCCAAAGTCACGGATGGTAACTTTACCGTCATCCAGCTTTATTTCAATTCTTTTTCCTGCTCTCATTCTGAACTCATCAATAGAGTTATCAAGAATTTCTTTTAGCAGGATATAAATACCATCATCAGCGGAAGAACCGTCACCGAGCTTCCCGATGTACATACCGGGGCGCAGACGGATGTGTTCCTGCCAATCAAGGGTTCTGATATTATCTTCGGAGTAGGTTGGATTTATTTCTTGTGACATATATGATTTCAGCAAACATACAAAAGTACAAAATTGTCCAAAATTATCCGAATTTTTTCAACTTGTTTTTTTCAATATTTCACTGCAAACATTGTAGTATTTTTAATCAAATTATATATTTACGAAATTATCATTATCAAGTGAAAAATTTCTTTACTTTCCTCATATTCTTTATAATTTTATTCTTTTCAACATGTTTTTATTACAGACTCTAAGGGTGGTGAATAACCAACCGAGATATTGATTTATTATTAAACTTTATTAAGTTTATTCCTTAAAAAAAGACCATCCTGTTATGTAGATGGTCTTTTTATTTCAATATTTACACTGTATACAATTTATTCTTTTCCAGCTGCCCGATCATATTTTTCAGCATAGCCGGAACAATCAGCTTATGGAAAGGTCGTACAGGCAGAAAATAAAGCACACCCAGCCAGTTATGATACTTTACGGTAGTGGAAATGGTAAGTGAATTTTCATCAGGATCCACCTTACTCTTTTCAACTAAAAGAGATACTCTGAAATCCAGGTGCTTATCATCTTCTCCCAGAACAATTTCGTTGCTGGTTTTATCAAACACCTTAAAAAGCCCCATACGTTCTCCTACTTCACATTTAAAATTCTTTTCCTTTTGCCGTGTTTCAGCTTCAGATCCGGTCTTCAGCCCGAATATTCCCACTGCTTTATTCCTGAAAGCAAACATTTTCTTTCCCCATTTTGGCCCGCTTGTAAAGAATGCTTTTCCTATTTCTGAGATATCGATATTTCCGCCACAGTCTGTAAGTTCTCCCTGAAAACTATCAATATAATCGAAATCTTTTTTTCTCGGAGATAAAACAGATTTTTCAGGAAACTTTGTCTTCGTAATCTTCATTGTCATTGTTTTTATGGTTGTTGTCTAACAAATGTAAGTATCTTTCCATTCATTTAAAAGGAAAATTTAAACAAATGTTTAGATTTATTTAATACTCTGAAACTGACTATTGAGTCTTACAATTTGCCATCATTCTCCTTAAACCTGCTATTTTCTGATTTTTATTACCATAAGTTCAAACTGTTCTAAATATTTCATTAAATTCGGTCAACAAAACTGCTTTTATGATACAACTTCCTTTATCAAAACTTTCCAATGTAGGAACTACTATTTTCAGCCAGATGACTCAACTTGCCAATGAAAATGAGGCGATCAACCTTTCTCAGGGTTTTCCTGATTTTATGCCAGATCCGGAATTACTCAATAATGTGGATCACTTTATCAAAAAAGGGTTCAATCAGTACGCTCCTCTTGGTGGAATGATTGGCTTAAAGGAAGAAATTGCACGAAAAATTGAAAACAGCCATCAGGCAATATACCATCCGGATTCTGAAATAACAATTACCGCAGGCGGTACCCAGGCCATTTTTACCGCTATCGCCTCCTTTATTAAAAGGGATGACGAAGTGATTATTTTTGAACCGGCATATGACTGCTATGAACCTACTGTGGAACTTTTCGGGGGAATTATAAAGCGCTTTGAAATGAAAGCTCCGGATTACGAAATCGACTGGGCTGCCGTAAAAAGTCTTGTCAGTGAAAAGACCAGGATGATCATTCTTAACAACCCCAACAACCCTTCAGGAAAAATACTGAAAGAAAATGATATACAGGAACTTATTGAGATTGTAAAAGGAACTTCTATTCTTATTCTGAGTGATGAAGTATATGAAAATATTGTTTTTGACGGAAAACAACATATAAGCATCTGTAAATACCCTGAGCTGAAAGAAAGAAGCCTTCTTGTAGCCTCTTTTGGGAAACTTTTCCATGTTACCGGATGGAAAGTGGGCTATTGTGCTGCACCAAAAAACCTAACAGATGAATTCCGAAAGGTTCATCAATTTAATGTTTTTTGCGTAAACACTCCCATTCAGCTCGCACTGGCAGAATACATGAAAAAGGATGAACATTACACCCATCTTAATCAGTTTTTCCAGGAAAAAAGAGATTTCCTGAGAAAAGGACTTGCAAGCACACCATTTGAACTTCTGGATTGTGAAGGAACTTATTTCCAGGCAGTAAAATATGATAAAATTTCAGATAAAAATGATTTTGATTTTGCTTCAGAACTTACCATCAATCATAAGGTTGCCAGCGTTCCTTTCTCTTCATTTTATAAAAACAGGCTGAACGAGAATGTGATCAGATTATGCTTTGCGAAGAAGCAGGAAACACTGGAAAAAGCCCTTGAAAATTTATCAAAGGTTTAACAGTCATCTATTTTTCACCCACTTGACTTTTCAGATTGGCAGATCAAAACTGTCAGCCTTGTCTGTTTAATCTGCGGAGTATTTATTTATAATATTATTCCTGTCCGATTAAATTAAAGCATGAGTATCAGGTCGCTCCCCTGGACCTATAATTTAAAACAAATACGTTCTATTAGCAGTCAGTAGGATCCCATCGGTATCTGCTGTTAGTAGAAAAAAAATGAAGTCCCTGCAAAAAATAAAGCTCCGGAGGAGTGGACTGTTAATGATACGTAAATATTGATATTTAAATGTTTTTACAGTTCTATCGATAGTAATGTTATCATATATAATCATTATTTAGTGACTTATTTAGTTTATTTTTCCTATTTTATCTAAATCAAAAAAATAATAAATCAATAATTACCAAAATAAAACTACCATGAAAAACAAGAATTTAAACAAAGGAAAAAAATTAACCAGAAAAGAGCTGCATAAATTCCACGGAGGATTGGGCAACATAAGATGTACCAATTCTTCAGGCTACTGTATCTACATCGGACCCGGCTGTTCAGAACAGAAATGTCAGTTGCCGGAACCTCTTGAAGCTGTTGAATAAAATACATTACTCCATATCCGGAATCGGCCGGCTCATTCTGAGCCGGCCGATTTATTTAAAGATAATAATTCACTTAAGGTTATTATACTTTATAAAAACATCCCTCCTGAAACTTCAATTCTTTGCCCGTTGATCCATCTTGCATCTTCCGTACACAGGAACGCTACTACTCCACCAATATCATCCGGAAGACCTACTCTTCCCAAAGCTGTAGCACCAGCTACCATGGCATTGATTTCTCCATTATCTCTCACCCTTCCGCCGCCAAAATCTGTTTCAATAGCTCCCGGCGCTACAACATTGGCTTTGATTTTTCTTGAACCTAATTCTTTTGCCATATATTTTGTGAGCATTTCAACGCCTGCTTTGATGGATCCGTAAACAGAAGATCCCGGTGTTGCGAATCTTGCCAAGCCTGAAGACACGTTGATAATTCCTCCTCCGTCATTGATAAATGGCAATAATTTCTGAGTCAGAAAAAATACACCTTTAAAATGAATGTCTACCACATCGTCCAACTGTTCTTCCGTCACTTCTGTAATCGGTGAATATAGGGCTGTTCCTGCATTATTGATCAGGTAGTCAATATGAGTGCTTCCTGTATTTTGCTGCAAGTGATCTGTTACGTTTTTCACAAAAGTATCAAAGCTCTTAATATCTTTTGTGTCAAGCTGAAATGCAACAGCATTCCTTCCCATTGATTTGATCTCATTGACAACAGTTTCTGCTTCTTCCCTGTTGCTTCTGTAGGTGATAATTACATCCAGTCCTTTTTGAGCAATTTTAATTGCTGAGTTTTTCCCTAATCCACGGCTTCCTCCGGTTACCAGTGCAATATTTGTTTTTGTGTTCATTGTATTTTGATTATTTTGATGGTACAAAGTTGGGAAATTTTCAGACTGAAGGGTTTGCTTGAATCAATCTGAAATTTGCAAAATTCAAATCAGGAACGAAATTCTAATGGAGTAAAAGAAGTTTTCCTTTTAAAGAAATTAGAAAAGTGGGCAATTTCCTCAAATCCCAGCGCATACGATATTTCTGACACATTCCATCTGGTCTGTTTCAAAAGAATTTTTGCTTCCTGGATAATACGGTCTGAAATTAATTCTGTAGTTGTCTTTCCGGTACTTTCTTTTAATCTTTTATTCAGGTAATTAACGTGAACGGCAAGCCTGTCTGCATAATCTTTTGCAGTTTTCAATTGAAGTCTCTGTTCCCAGGATTCTATGGGAAACTGTCTTTCCAGCAGCTCTATAAACAAAGAAACCACTCTCATAGATGCATCATTTGACGATGATATTTTGGAAGCAGGCTGTAATTTCTGTCCGTAATGGATCAGCTCCAGAACATAGTTTCTGATCAGATCATATTTAAATACATAATCTGAATCAATTTCTTTTTTTATCTTTTTAAAAAGGTTTTCAATCTCTTCTGCCAGTTCACCATCAATTTCAAAGATCGGCATTCCACCTGGCTGAAATATAGGAAGGTCTTCAAGGTTGTAGTACGATTTATCCTTGATGAAAAAGTCTTCGGTAAAAACACAGAAACTTCCTGACTGATCGGGATCTTCAGGAACCCAGTGATAAGGGACCTTAGGCGTTGCAAATAACAGTGCGTTCTGTTTAATTGAAATGACCTTGTCCGCATATTCTGCCCTGTTCCGTCCTTTTATAAAGCTGATCTTATAATACTTCCTTCTGTTATAGGGCATTTCAGAAGTGGTCTTTGCTCTTTCGATGGTCTGGGCAATATCGAAGACATTAAAGTGACCAATGTCTTTGTGAAGTCCTTTTGGAAAAATACTTTCAAGATCTTTGCCCAGCTTGGCAGCCATCTCATTATAAAAATCTTCCAGTGAAGTAAATGCTAATTTTTCCATCACAAATAATTTGTAAAATTCAAATATACGAACTTATCAACCAATATTTTTTGAAGTGAGTCCAGATCGTTTGGCAGAGAAAAAAGTCTTTTTACATCTCAAAAATAAAGCCTTATTAACTTATTGAAAAATTCAGTGTATTTGCCGATTATTATTAATATTTATCATCAATACTATAATAAAATATTTAAAAAATTCTCCATTTTTTTCTAAAAACAGTGATATACTTCATTTATTTTTATTACTTTCGTTAAAACTAACCCATTAAAAATCAAATCAATGAAAAATAAAAATTTAGTTAAAGGAAAAAAATTAAACAAAAAACAATTAAGAATTATTACCGGAGGGAAAGAAATGTGTCTTTTACCAGACCTTACCTGTAAGAAGTATTCTCTTGCCTGTGCAGAATTACAATGCCAGCCAATCATTGAAATTGAATAGCATTATAAAGCCCTTTTTCTTACAGAAGAAGGGCATTCTTTTGGATAGAACAACAAAAACTGCTCTCTGATTTCAAGAAATCGTTTTTTATGCAGTGTATTTTTTCCCAATTCCAATTACGAAATACAAATCCAACCCGGCGCAGGCGCACATACATGCAAAAAACGCTCCCAAATACATGGAAGCGCTTTTTTAATATAACTAACTTTAATACTTTTCTTATACGTTGAATCTAAAGTGCATGATGTCACCATCCTGTACAATATATTCTTTACCTTCTACAGAAAGCTTTCCTGCTTCTTTTACCTTTACTTCAGAACCGTAATTTACATAATCATTATACTTGATTACTTCTGCACGGATAAATCCTTTTTCAAAGTCTGTGTGGATTACTCCTGCAGCTTGTGGAGCAGTCCATCCCTGTCCGATAGTCCAGGCTCTTACTTCTTTTACTCCGGCTGTAAAGTACGTCTGAAGTTTTAAAAGATCATAAGCCTTTCTGATCAAACGGTTAACCCCTGGTTCTGTAAGTCCCAGCTCATCAAGGAAAATCTCTCTTTCTTCGAAAGTTTCAAGTTCGTTGATATCAGCTTCAATCTGTGCCGCCAATACTACGACTTCAGCACCTTCGCCTGCAGCCATTTCTTCAATCTTGGCAATCCATTCATTTCCGTTTTTGATAGAATTTTCGTCTACATTACAAACGTAAAGAACCGGCTTATTCGTCAACAACTGAACTTCTCCGATAATTGATTTTGTAAAATCATCAGCAGCAAATTCTCTTGCATTTTTACCATCTTCAAGGAATTTCTGTAAATTCTGAAGTGTTTCGTAAGTAAGAATATCCTCTTTCTTCCCTGACTTGATGAATTTTTTAGCTTTTTCAACTGCTTTTCCCACTGTTTCAAGGTCTTTCAGCTGAAGTTCTATATCAATAATTTCTTTATCTCTTAACGGATCTACTGAACCTTCTACGTGAACAATATTTCCGTTGTCAAAACATCTTAAAACATGAATAATCGCTTCACACTCGCGGATATTAGCTAAGAACTGGTTTCCCAATCCTTCTCCTTTGCTGGCTCCTTTTACAAGACCTGCAATATCAACAATTTCAACTACAGCTGGTAAAACTCTTTCAGGTTTTACGATTTTCTCCAGTTCAAACAATCTCTGATCCGGTACAGAAACCGTTCCAAGGTTCGGTTCAATCGTACAGAAAGGATAGTTTGCTGATTGAGCTTTTGCGTTGCTCAGACAGTTAAAAAGAGTTGATTTACCTACATTCGGTAAGCCTACGATTCCACATTTCATATTGTAAAATTCAAAGTTTAAGGTTTAGGGTAACTCAAGGTTTCTCCAACTTTAAACATTGAACTCAGAACCTTGAATTACGAGTGTGCAAAGATAGTGATTTTTGAGGGAGTTTCATAATAAAAAAATCTGCCAATATTCTGACAGATTTTTAAAAGGTCTGGTTTCACCAATTGTTTTAAGGATTGTCCCCTGTAGCATTCTGAGCCAGCGGCACATCATTCGGTGCTTCCTGCAAAGTTTTATCTAAAGTAAATAAAGATTCATCTGTTGCTCTGTCGCCGCCTGCAATTTTTAATTTATCAATTAAGTTCTGCGCTAATGTTTCTTCTTCAATCTGTTCCTGTACAAACCATTGCATAAAATTCCACGTAGCCCAGTCTTTTTCTTCCATAGAAAGATCTACAATTCTGTAAATAGCAGTGGTATTGTCAACTTCATGCTTAAAGACACCATCAAAGCAGGCAGTAAGGCTTTCGGGATCTGCGGGAGGAGCAGGAATAGCGTCCACTTTTGGTTTTCCTCCTCTGTTTAAGATATATTCCATGAATTTGATGGAGTGGTTTCTCTCTTCCTGAGCATGGCGGTAAAGAAAATTGGCAATTCCCTGATAGCCTTTGTCATCAGCCCAGATTCCATAAGATAAAAAAACGTGTGATGCATGAATTTCTTTGTTCATCTGATCACTAAGGGCTTTTTCCATGTTGGTGGAAAGTCTTTTAGTATTCATAATGTTATATTTTGGTGATTATAGAATGAATCATGCAAAAACAGTTCCGATAAGTTCATTATTTGCTATAAAATCCCATACCACGCTTAAAAATAGTACTGGTTTACACTCATTTAAGCTAATAATTTATAGTTATTCTAAAATAAAACCGGTTCTGCCTGAGAACCGGTTTTATTAATTTATGATTGAGATTGCTTCACCTAAAGGTTCGCAATGACCAATTTATAATGGATTGTATTCCTACTATTTAATCCTTCTTGCTGTATAATCACTCTCATTTCCTAATCTGTCGATAGCTTTGATGGCAACGGCATTCAATTTTTTCCCGTCTTTAGATTTGGGAATATCTTTTGAAAGCGTATCCAATGTCAGAATTTCTGTTTGCCATACTCCGTTGTACTGTGTAAAAAGTACCCACAGGAAAACATCAGCGGCATTTTTTGTACTCCAGCTTGTCTGAGCAAAACTTCCGTTATCAGCAATAAACAAGGTTGGAGTCTGCAATGGAACCGCTTTTATCCATGGAGATTTCGGAACTAATGCTTTTTCATTGTATGGTCCGCTTTTCAAAGCAGGAAGCATATTTGGATTTTTGGTAAGCCCGGCAATACTCCAATGAATTTCTCCGGCATCATTTTTAAGGATATTTCTGGAAATTGCAATCTGGTTTTTGATTTCAGCCGGACGGTCTGATACTTTTATTTCAACAGTATTCAATCCCGGCCACAGGTGACGTTTCATTGTATTTTCAGACTGCCACCAGCTTAACAGGCCTTCGAAGCTTTGTCCTTTGGAATCTATAGGCCAGTAAAGCTGTGGTGAGAAATAATCTACCCAGCCTTTATTTAACCATAATTTAGCGTCTGCATACAGTTCATCATATTGTGATGATCCTACAACTCCTGCCGGATATCCTGGTTTCCATATCCCGAACGGACTGATCCCGAATCTTACATTATTTTTTTCTGCGTGAATCTCTTTATAGATCCGTTCTACAAATTTATTCACGTTATCTCTTCTCCAATCTGCTCTGGATAAGGTTCCGCCACTGCTTACATAGGCATTCCAGCTTGCATTATCAGGAAAATCCGCACCTTTGTTGTAAGTGGCATAAGGATAGAAATAATCGTCAAGATGTACAGCATCAATATCGTATCTTTTTACAATATCTTTCACCACATTGGATACGTGGCCTTGTGTTTTCGGATTAGCAGGATCAAACCAATACATTCCGTTCTTTAGTCTAACCACAATATCAGACAGTTTATTGGCCATTGAAAGCTTATTTACTGCGCCTCCGTTGGTATGATGTGCACGGTAAGGATTCAACCAGACATGCAGTTCCAGCCCTCTTTTATGAGCTTCTTCAATCCAGAACTGAAGCGGATCATAATTGGGATATGGTGCAGTTCCTGTTTCTCCGGTCAAAAAGTAAGACCATGGCTCGATATTACTTGTATAAAGTGCATCTGCGGAAGGTCTGATCTGGAAAATAGCAGCGTTGAAATTGTTGTCTCTCAGCATATCAAGCATACTGATTGCTTCTGCTTTCTGCTGCTCTACCGTAAGATCATTTCTTGATGGCCAGTTGATATTGGCAACACTTGCGATCCATGCTCCACGGAATTCTCTTTTGATTTCGGGAAGATTGGTTCTGAAATTTTCTTCACCGGAAGTTCCTGTACCTGTAGCAGGTTTTACAGCTGTTGGATTTACTTTCGGAGGATTTGTATTGTTGATTGGTTTTGTCGGATTCTTCGCGGAAGGTGTTTTTACAACATTGTTCTGAACGGAACACGAGGTAGCGTAAGATGCAAAAACGCCCAATAAAACGATAAGTTTTAATTTATTCATTCTCATAGTCACAAAACTACTTTAAAATTTATTTTTTTATTTCAGAGATTATTATGCCAAAATAAGCATTTAATGGGTAGGTATAGAAAAAAAGCCTCGAAAATCGAGGCTTTGATTTTATGTATAAGATTTTATTATGCTTTTGCAGATCTTTCCACTCTTTTTCTTTCTTCTTCAGAAAGGATTTTCTTTCTCATTCTGATGAAGTTCGGAGTTACCTCAATTGCTTCATCACCCTGGATGTATTCCATACATTCTTCAAGTGAGAATAAAATTTTCGGAGCAACACCAGTATCTTTATCTTTTCCGGAAGCTCTCATGTTGTTCAACTGTTTTGCTTCTACGATATTTACTACTAAGTCACCAGGTTTGTTTTGCTCACCGATAATCATTCCTGTGTAGATTTCCTCACCCGGATCAACGAAGAACTTACCTCTATCCTGCAATTTAGCAATAGAATATTCTGTAGCAGGACCAGTTGTTTTGCTGATTAAAACACCATTGTTTCTTCCAGGAATAGCACCTTTGAAAGGCTTATATTCTGTGAAACGGTGTGCCATAATAGCTTCACCAGCTGTAGCTGTCAACATCTGAGAACGTAATCCGATCAGACCTCTTGAAGGAATTTCGAATTCCATGTGCTGCATTTCACCTTTAGTTTCCATAATGTGAAGGTCACCTTTTCTCTGAGTTGCCAGGTCAATAACTCTTGAAGCAAATTCTTCAGGAACGTCAACAACCAAAGATTCATAAGGCTCACATTTCTCACCATCAATTTCTCTGAAGATAACCTGCGGCTGACCAATTGTCATTTCGTAACCTTCTCTTCTCATTGTTTCGATCAAAACTGATAAGTGAAGAATACCTCTACCGAATACAAGGAATGTATTGGCATCATCAGTCTGCTGAACTCTTAATGCAAGGTTTTTCTCTAATTCTTTTGTTAATCTTTCTTTCAGGTGATTAGAAGTAACATATTTACCGTCTTTACCAAAGAAAGGTGAGTTGTTGATAGAGAACGTCATATTCAGCGTAGGCTCATCAATTGCCGTTCTTTCCAATGGCTCAGGATTTTCAAGATCTACGAAAGAATCTCCAATCTGGAAAGCATCAAAACCTACTACAGCACAGATATCACCTGCCTGTACTTCAGTTACTTTTTTCTTTCCTAATCCTTCAAAAACGTAAAGTTCTTTTACTTTTCCTTTTACAATTTTACCATCTGCCTGAGCAAGACCAATCCATTGAGATTCTTTGATCTCACCTCTTGTCACTTTCCCGATTGCAATTCTTCCTAAGAATGAAGAGAAGTCAAGAGAAGTGATCTGCATCTGAAGATTACCTTCTGTTACTTTCGGTTCAGGAACATATTGTAAAATACCATCCAATAATGGTAAGATATCTTCAGTTTGCTCTAATGAAGTGTTGAACCAGCCTTGTTTTGAAGATCCATAGAATGTAGGGAAATCCAATTGCTCTTCTGTAGCATCAAGGTTGAAGAAAAGGTCAAATACTTTATCATGAACTTCGTCAGGACGGCAGTTTGGTTTATCTACTTTATTGATAACCACTAATGGTCTCAATCCTAATTCCAAAGCTTTCTGAAGTACGAATCTTGTTTGCGGCATTGGTCCTTCGAACGCATCCACCAACAAAATAACCCCATCAGCCATTTTCAATACTCTTTCTACTTCTCCACCAAAATCGGCGTGACCAGGAGTATCGATTACGTTAATTTTTGTGTCTTTATAAGTAACAGAAATATTCTTGGATAAGATCGTGATCCCTCTTTCTCTTTCAAGATCGTTGTTATCCATAATTAACTCCCCACTCTCCTGATTTTCTCTGAAAATGTTGGTAGCGTGAATGATCTTGTCAACCAAAGTCGTCTTTCCGTGGTCAACGTGTGCGATAATCGCAATATTTCTAATGTTTTGCATAAAAGATTTTTACGGGTGCAAAAGTAGTGATTTTTAATGAAAAAATATTTAGTTATACAAATATTTAATATTTTGTTTAAAATACTTATTTACAAGATAATAAAAAAGAGTGCTCAAAAAACACTCTTTAGATTATTATACACAAGCCTGTACTTCGCATGGATCTACGGCAGGCGGTTCTCCACATATAATGTCAAACTCTGCACAATTGCTGGAGAATCCGGTTCCCCATCCCCATCTTACAACACATGTATCAGCATCTTTGCATCTTACCATTCCTTTGACGATTCCTCCCTGAACTGATTTCATTTCTGTTCTGGAAATTTTTTTGAGATTTTTCATGTTGTTTCTTTATTTGTTATTAGCCTGATAAAGATAAAAAAAATAAATCATGACAACTATTTATTAAAAATATTTAACATTTTTAATATCAACGCCTTATCAATCTGTAAAACACAACCAGGTCAATCAAAACCACAAGAACAAATTTTACTAAAAAAGATTTTTTTGATGTTTTATGATTAAAAATCACCATTCCTGAAGCGGCTCCTAAAACTCCACCTAGAAGGGAGATTCCTAAAAGAGCATTTTCAGAGATTCTCCATTGATGTTTTTGGGCCTGCCATTTATCAAATCCAAAGATCCCAAATGTAATCAGGTTTGTTATAAAAAGAAAAGGAATCATTCAAAAATTAATTTGTGGCAAAAGTAAAGCTTAATTTGTATATGGAAACAACTTTACAACCATGAATATATTTATAATTTTATCAGAATAAGATTTTATAAATTTGCACTTCCTAAAAATAAAATCAATGACAGTACAGGATCTTGCAGGAAGCTACTCTATTGAAGGGAGTAATCAGGAAGAGTCTTCCCTACCCACATATCATGGTATATTAACCTTATCCATTGACGAGAACAACCGTATCATTGCGCAATGGATTATCGGTGATCATATACAAAATGGTACCGGATTTTATAAAAATCATATCCTGGTAATCAACTTCAATTATGAAGGTGAAGATCTTAAAATATATAAAGGTGTTGCTGTATATCGCTGTCTGAATAAGGATATACTTGATGGATTCTGGTCTGAAAAGCACGGTAATCCTTTATATCTTGGAAGTGAATATTGTGTGAGAATTCAGAATTCAACGATTTTGAACTGATTTTTACAGTAAATAAAAAGAGCTGTCTTTTAAAAAGACAGCCCGGTTGTTATTACAATTTAAATAACTTATTTTTTAGCTTTTACATCGATAGCAATCTCGATATCTTTGCTGATCATCCATTCTGCAGGGTCTGCTTCTGAAGTACCGAATTTGATTCCCCAATCTGCTCTGTTTACAGTAAACTTCGCCTGAATAGCCGCTGAGCTTTCAGTCACATCTACTTTAGCAGGGAAAGTAACATTCATTGTTTTTCTTGATAATGTAAGGTTTCCGCTTACTGTTTTATTAGCTCCTGCTACTGCATCTTTTGGTGCTTCTTTCAAATCTGTAACACTGGTAATTTTGAAATCTGAAGTAGGGTTTTTAGCTACATCAAAGAAATCAGGGTTTTTAAGGTGAGCTTCAAGGTCTGCCGGTTTTTTATCTTTCTCTGTTACTGAAGCCGGATCTACTTTGATAGAATTCATGTCAATCACAAAGTTTCCTGCAGCAACCTGGCCTGCATCAACACTGATATCTCCTGATTTTACAGTAAGTGTTCCCCAACGAGGTGCCATACCTCCCTTGTGGAATGCTTTCCAGTTTACTACTGAAGCTGCTGTGTCTACTGCCAGTGTTTCTCCTTTGCTCTCTGCTACTGTTTGTTCCTGAGCTGTTGCTGCAGACTCTGCTGTTTTTCCTTTATCACATGATGCCAAAAGCAATCCTACTCCAACTAATGCAATTACGCTAATTTTTTTCATATTGAACTGTTTAAAAAAGTTTGAATTTTGTTGTTTTCGGGTACAAAAATAGAAAAACCTATTTGGAGAAGCCTTAACATACATCAAGAAATGTGGTATTTTTATAGTATTTGTAATGATAAAACCATTTGCGGAATATTTCTATTGAATTAAATGCCTACCGAAATAATTGGTATAATATAAAATAAAGAGATTAATACATTCAGTATCTATATTTTCTCATTCCAAAACCCTATTTTAGCTATCCGAAAACAGAACAATGACGACCGTAGAATTTATCCAGAGACAGCTCAGCATTTCTGAAAAGAACATCAACAATACTTTACAATTATTAGCAGAAGACTGCACCATTCCTTTTATTTCGCGTTACCGAAAAGATAAGACCGGAAACCTTGATGAAACACAGATTGAACAGATTTCAAAAATCAGCAGGCAGTTTGAGGACATTGTTAAAAGAAAAGAAACTATTGTAAAATCAATAGAAGAACAGAATTCATTAACGCCTGAACTTCAGCATAGAATTGAAGAAAGCTTTGATATCCAGGAGCTGGAAGACCTTTACCTGCCTTTCAAAAAGCGTAAGAAAACCAAAGCAGATACTGCCAAGGAAAAAGGGCTCGAACCTTTAGCCAGAATTATTATGAGTCAGAAAAGTAATGATATTCATTTTCTGGCTTCAAAATATCTTAATGATGAAGTAAATTCTGAAGAAGAAGCATTGCAGGGAGCAAGAGACATCATAGCAGAATGGATCAATGAAAATATGTATGTCCGTAAAAATCTCCGCAGATTATTTCAGCGTAAGGCTGTTATCACTTCTAAAGTTGTAAAAGCCAAAAAAGATGAAGAAGATGCACAGAAATTCTCCCAATATTTTGAATGGGAAGAAAGTCTTGGCAGAACTCCTTCCCACAGACTTCTGGCAATGTTGAGAGCAGAAGCGGAAGGTTTTGTAAAAACAAATGTAGCTGTAGATAAAGAAGAAGCAATCGGTTTTATTGAAAAAGCGGTCATTAAATCCAACAATGAAAGTTCGGACCAGATTGCACTGGCCATAAAAGACAGTTATAAAAGACTTCTGGAACCCGCTATTTCAAACGAAACATTACAGGAAGCCAAAGAAAAAGCAGACAAAAAAGCAATTGAAATTTTCTCTGAGAATTTAAGCCAGCTGCTTCTTGCTCCACCTTTGGGAGAAAAGAGAATTCTGGCAATAGATCCCGGATACCGAAGCGGATGCAAAGTTGTGTGCCTGGATGAGAAGGGAGATTTACTGCATAACGAAACCCTCTACCCTCACGCTCCGCAGAATGAAAGCGGAATGGCTATGAAAAAAATCCGTTCTATGGTAAATGCCTATAATATTGAAGCTATTTCTATTGGTAACGGAACAGCAAGCCGCGAAACAGAATTTTTCATTAAAAAGATCGCTTTTGATAAGCCTTTGCAGGTTTTTGTGGTTTCTGAAGCCGGAGCATCCGTGTATTCTGCAAGTAAAATTGCAAGAGATGAGTTTCCTTCGTATGATGTAACAGTACGTGGAGCTGTTTCTATCGGAAGAAGACTTTCTGATCCACTGGCTGAATTGGTGAAAATTGATGCCAAATCTATAGGCGTTGGGCAATATCAGCACGATGTGGATCAGACTCAACTTAAAAATGAGCTGGATTCTACTGTCATGAAATGTGTAAATTCTGTGGGAATTAATTTAAATACCGCCAGTAAGTCTCTATTAAGCTATGTTTCCGGAATCGGAGAAAAAATGGCAGAAAACATTGTGAATTACCGTACTGAGAACGGAGCATTTGAAGACAGGAAACAGCTTAAAAAAGTTCCAAGACTTGGAGAAAAAGCGTTCCAGCAAGCCGCCGCTTTCGTGAGAATCACCAATGCCAAAAATCCATTGGATAACTCTGCAGTACATCCGGAAGCGTATGGAATTGTAGAGAAAATGGCAAAAGATTTGGGTATTAAAACCACTGAGCTGATTGCCAATAAAGAAAAAATAGCTCTGGTAAAACCGGAAAACTATACAACAGGAGAAATCGGAATTTTAGGAATTAAAGATATTTTAAAAGAACTTGAGAAGCCGGGACTGGATCCAAGAAAAGCAGCAAAAGTATTTGAATTCGATCCGAATGTTAAAAGCATCAAAGATTTAAAAGCAGGAATGATTCTTCCGGGAATTGTCAATAACATTACCGCTTTTGGATGTTTCGTAGATCTAGGAATCAAAGAAAGCGGGCTGGTTCATATTTCCCAGCTTAAAGATGGCTTTGTATCAGATGTCAATGAAGTGGTAAAACTTCATCAGCATGTTCGTGTAAAGGTAACGGAAGTAGATGAAGCAAGAAAAAGAGTGCAGCTGAGCATGATTTTGTAATTTTTAACCGTTATGTATTTAAATTAAACCAACAATTATCATTTTGAAAACAAAGAATCTAATCTTCGATCTGGATGGAACATTATGGGATTCCAGAGCTACGATTATCAAAATATGGAATAAAGTATTGGGTAAACATCAGTTGATCCAAAAAGAACTGAAGCCTGAAGACATGGATCAGTATATGGGATTATTAGCTCATGATATTGTAAAAGATATTATTCCCGGCATTTCAGACCTGCAGGCTCAGAAACTTCTTTCTGAAATTGTAGGCGAAGAGAATAAAATACTTCACTTAGAAGGTGGAATTTTATATGATGGTGTGGAAGAGACTTTAAAGAATCTGGCTAATACCTATTCCCTTTTCATTGTAAGCAACTGTCAGGATGGCTATATTGAATCTTTTTTAGATTATTATCAATTCAGTGATCTGTTTGTAGATTTTGAGTCTCACGGGCGGACCAAAAAAAATAAATCTGAAAACATACAGCTTCTTATGGAAAGAAATTATTTATCTGCTGAAGACACCTTATATATTGGAGATACCCAAACTGATTATGATTCTGCAACATCCAATGGATTACCATTTATCTTTTGTAAATATGGATTTGGAAAGTTAACCAACCCTTTGTACGAGCCGGCGATTCTTTCCTTTTCACAAGTAGGACTCCGCGTTACCGATATAACCAAATAAAGGCGGTCTCTCAAGACAGTCTTTATTTTTTACAAAAAATACACTTACAAGTGCGCGCACAATGCGATTGAATATTATTTGGAATTTAAATTTTGCAAGAAAAAATAAAGATCCACATCGGATGGAATATTTAATTTTTTCCTTAATCTATTTTTCTTTGTTTGTACCGATCTGTGCTGCATAAAGCCATATTGTGCAATTTCCTTAGAGGAAAAGCCCAGCTGTATCATTGCACAGAAAGAAAGCTCATTTGCTGACAGCTTTGGATTAATCTCAAAAAGCTTTTCAACCAGCTCAGGATAAGCACTTTGATATTCATTAAAAAACAAAGGATCATTTTTCTTTGCTAAAAACACCAGCCTTTCATCATTAGCAGACATTTTTTTCATCAGAGATTCCGTCTCTAATTCTTTCTCCTCTATTATTTTACGCTTTTTAGTAATTCTTTTCTGATAAACCCAATATACAAATACAATAACACCCAATAATACAAAAACGATTACATTATATACTATGGTTGAATACTTTTTTTCAATATCATTTTTCTCCTTTTCCTGAATCATTTTATCAACAGAAGTATTGATTGATTCATCCCATACCTTTTCCAGACTATCGTTTAATTTAGCATATTTTTCCAGATAATCTTTCTCTTTTGAGTTATTGTTTAGTTTTTTATAGGTCTTGGCAATAGCTTGATACAATACGGGAACCTGATAGATTCTTTGGGTTTTTTTGAGTATTTCTACCGATTTAATATAATAATCTAATGCCTGACTATAATCCTGTTTTTCAAATAAAAAATTCCCGTAATAAAAATAAGTAAGCGCTCTCTGGGAATCCCAGTAATCTTTTTTTTCTAAAAGAGAAAAAGCCCTGTTAAAATATACCTGTGCAGAATCCTCATTTTTACCAAAAAGCAGATAGTGATTAGCAATCGTGGAATTGATAACCGGTGTTGGTTTTACATCTAAAGCTTTGTGTAGATAGATTAACGAAGAATCAACCGAATTTGTTTCCCTTAAAAAGTCGGCTCTGTTTGCATAAACAACAGATAAAATCTCCCGATCATGCTTATCCTTTATTTGTTTACCATAATAAACTGACCTGGAATTATACTTAATGGCTTTTTTATAAAGACCTATTACAAAATTAGCCTGGCCATACTCCTGATATAGTCTTGTATACAGGTAGTAATCTTCCATCCCTTCAAGGTCTTCTTCAGCCAACTGAAGGTATTTGAAGGCTTTTTCATACATCCCGACGGTAGCATACATATTCCCCAAATTAATGTATGAAATGACCACTCCTTTTTTATAATCCTGTTTTTTACTGATATTGTAAAATTTCGTATTAAGATCAATTAATTCTTTCTTTCTGCCACTTACTCTTAAATTCTCATTTACTTTTATCAACATACTATCTATATATTGAGGGGTGTATGTCTGAGAATAGAATAAGTTAGAAAACAAAAAATATATCAGCGCGCTTAGCAATACTTTCGAAAATTGGCTCAGCTTTAATGTTTGCATAGTAAATTTAATAATAATTAGTTTCTAAAGTGAAAGAGCAAGATCAGACTCTACCACAAAAACTACTTAACAAGATATTAATAATAACTTTTTCAACCAAATTATAACGCATAATTTAGTTTCCATAAAATTAAATAAAAAAAATATATAGTTACAAATTTTTTGCTAATTTTAGTTAAATTTAAAAACATATCATTATTATATTCACTATATATTGATTAATTGAAACGCATAAACAATCAATTTTAATAAATTTGAAATCATCAGGAAATTAATTTATATCAATAATTTATTGAGGTAGTATAATCAATTGATAAAATTCCATTTTTGCATTAGATTTTCATGCCCCGGATGCTATTATAGCAGCAAACTGTAAATTGATGTACTTTTGATGTATATAAAATTTTGCTTTAATCATATGCCAGATTTAACTTTGTAACAGTAAAATTTATTAATATAATCTGATATAAAGCACAAAAGAAATATTGAATTGAGGATTTAACTAAAGTTTTTACACAAACAAAAACATCTGTTGTAAAACTTTCAGTTCTCAATATTTAATAACAAAATCAGTTTTCATTTTTATAGAATTCTATAATACTGATCAAAGTTGCTACTCCCGTTTTACGGGAGTTTTTTGATCCTACACCATAAAAATTGATGTATCTCTGATGTACAGCTATTTGATTAAAAAAAAATAATGAATGCTAAATTTGAACAAATGATAAAAATAGGTTTACCTATTATTTTTTCTTCTCAGGTAGGAATTAATATCACCTGTATAGAATATTAATGAAGATATTCATTTTAATTCAGACCCATTTTTGTCATCAGCCCAACGAAAATAAGTCCTAAGACTTAATTATTTTTTGCGAAAAAAAATTTTAATTATATAATACCGTTTATTTTGAATTTTAAAAAAATACATATTGGCAGTACTATTAAAGCTAAGTTTCAGGAAGAAGCACTGGACATGCAGAGAGCATGCAGTTTCATGAAATGTACTGAATCTGAAATTGAACAAATGTTCCTTGAACAAGACCTGACAACTGATAAATTATTGAGATGGAGCAAGCTGCTGGAGTATGATTTTTTCCGGGCATACTCACAGCATCTTATACTCTTTTCTCCTCCCAAAAAGGTAGCTTCCCATAAAACTTCCGATAAAAAAACATCTTCTCTGCCTGCGTTCAGGAAAAACATCTACACCAAGGAAATAATAGAATTTATTCTTGAGCAGATTGAAACAGGAAAAAAAACAAAGCTGGAAATAATAAATGATTATAAAATCCCAAAAACTACACTATATAAGTGGATAGCAAAGTATACGGATAAAAATAAGTAGACACTTCCACTTTATTTTTGCATAGTTATAATATCACTTTAATGTCAATTTATCAAAGATAAATTAAATCTATCATTTTATGCTCGTGTAATGAATTGTCAAAAAAAGCAACGAATGAAAAATAAAAAAACAGGCTAATTTTAGTCTGTTTTTTAGTAAAATGTAGAAATTAAGATAAAAGTGTACTCTACTTTAATCGTTTTACGGACATTTGAGTAACAGGGCCAGATCCTGTAGCACCTGAGCTTAAATACCTGATAGTTACATCCTCTGTATTATACAGTCTGAAAGAATAGGTATGAGAAGCTAACATAGGAATTGAAGTAATGAGAGTATAGGTTTGCTTTGGCTCACCTCCGGGTGAAGTTGATGATCCTGCCCAATAAACATCATTAACACGCGCCACCCAGCCACTAATTGTATCATCCCATATGCCTAATACTGGAACCGTAGGTTGATTATTACTATCATTAGTTGTAGATAACTGTCCGTTCATTGTTACCTGATATACACCATCAGCTGATACTTTAAATGAATTAGTGGATGGTGAACCCGTATACAGATTTTCATTATCTACAATTTCATTATTTAAACTTCCTATAGCAACCGGAACACCACCGTTGGAACCAGCTGTAACCGTGAAATCATTAGTCATTTGTACAATAATTTCCTGGGCCACCAGAAATTGTCCATTTACCACGATCACAGTTCCTGTAGAACTTGGAACACCTGCAATAGACTCCCAGGTAGGAGCATTACCCGGTCCATTAGACTTAAGAACCTGCCCTGCAGTTCCTGCCGAACCTGCGGTAGAAGCAGTCCCTCCCACATTCAGTTCATTGACAACCTGTAAAGATCCGTTAACATGCAGGGACTTCATAGGAGTAGAGGTATTAATTCCAACTTGGGAATAATAAAATAAGGAAACAAAGATACTGGTAATAAGTATGGCTTTCTTTTTCATAATGAATATTGTATTTTAAATTGTATGCAAAACTATAACACAATACCACTTTTACAGCATACGACCACATACATCATAGATACAACATCCAACAACAACATATATAAAACTCTAAAAATCAACACTTCTATATCTTAAAAAAAAACAATATATCTATCCCGATTTACTATTCTCAGCTGTCATCAGAAAGATTTTTAAAGAAAAAATACAGATCAACATCTGAAGAAATATTCAATTTTTTCCTGAGTCTGTGCTTTTTATTCTGGACAGACCGATGTTCCACAAAGGTATATTGTGCGATTTCTTTTGACGTAAACCCCAACCATATCATTGCACAAAAAGCTAAATCAGATTTTGACAAATTAGAATTGATTGCAAGTAATTCTTTTATAAAGTCCGGCTGTGCTTCCTGAAATTTGTTGAGAAAAACAGGGTCATTTTTTTTAGCAAGCTCAATAATACAATCGTAGGAATTATTAAGTTTCTCCTTTAAAACATCTGTTTCAAATTCTTTTTGTTTTATGATGTCTTTATTCTGTTGACAATGGATGAAGGCTAAAATGAGAATAACAATAAGACTAAAAACTACACTATTATAAACAAAAAATATATTCTCCTTTGAAATATTTGCTGATTCTTTTTCCTTCATCATGTCATCAATAGAAATATTGACACTTTCATTACAAACCCTGCTTAAACTGTCATTTAGCCTTGTATATTTTTCAAGGTATTCTCTTTCTCTCTCCAGGTCATTTAAAACCCGGTAAGTATCGGCTATCTTTTTGTACAGGAGAGGAATATTACAAACTCTTTTGGTTCTTTCTAAAATGGCTACAGACTTTGTATAGTACAACAGCGCTTTTTTGTACTCCTTTTTTTTATTAAGAAAATTACCATACAAGTAGTAAGTCTGCCCTCTTTGGGCATTCCAGTAATCCATTTTCTGCAGCAGTTTCAATGCATTATTCAAATAATATGAAGACGAATCTGTATTCTCCTTATAAACCATATAATGATTTGCTATCGATGAATTAATTACCGGAGTCGATTTTATATTTAATGCTTTATGCAAATAAATCAGTGAAGAATCATGCCGATGGATATCATGTAATAAATCTGCCCTGTTGGCAAAAATACCTGATAATATTTCCTTTTCATTGGGATTGGAAATCAGCTTACCATAGTAAATAGATTGCGAATTATATTTCAAAGCTTTTGTATATAACCCAATAACATAATTAATCTGTCCATATTCGTGATATAGCCTGGCAGATAAATAAACATCATTAATTTTTTTGATTTTTCTTTCAGCTTTCTGAAGATAATAAAAAGACTCTTTATAGTCACCTATGGTTGCATAGATATTAGCAATATTGATATAACCTAAAATCTCTCCTTTCAGATAATTCTGGTTTTGGGAAATAATAATATATTTTTCATTGAAAGAAATTAATTCTTTTTTTTCACCTCTTATTCTTAATTTCTCGGATTTAATTATTAATGCGCTGTCTATTTGGTCCGGAGTATAATTTTGAGAATATAAGACAGTAAAAATAGACAAATGGGCAAACGCCATCATTAAAAATTGAAATATTCTTTTTATGCTCACGCTGATCATATTGTATATTCAATTGCTGTTTCTTTGATATCAGCAGATAATTCTGCTTATTCTTGTACTTTCTGAAAAATTATTTTTTTTGAATCAAGTTTTTGAATGATAACAATGGTATTGGGGATAGTCATGAAACTCCGCTGACCTCCTTTGATCACTTTATAAGAATATACTATATCCTGATCTTTTTCCTGAAGGCTGACAGGGATAATTTCCACTTCCAGATTGGTTTTAGGGTAAATAAGAGCGAGTACATTTTCTTTTGAAAAATCAATAGGTGTTGGCTTCCCGCTCATGCCCATTGTTGTTGCAGCCCCAAAAATCTGATCAAATTCTTCCTGTGAAGTAATTATTTTTTCAGTTAAATCTTTTTGATGGGAGGTATTTTTAACAAAGTATTTCTTTGCTGATGTATAGGGAATATCTTTTTGAGAAACATTTACAGTACACGAAAAAACTATGAGAGTACTTACTAAAGTCATGATGAAATTTTTCATTTTTTTCAATTTATTGTGTGTTAAAAGCTATTGTAATTACTTAACATATATAGTAAACAGAGCCGGGCTCGGGAATTACCTTAATTAACTTTAAAGGATATTAAGATGATCTGGTAAGAACACGTCCTGTTTCTACAATTGTATTATTTTATAACTTGTAAGGAAGGATAATTTTTTAGCTGATCTGCGGTAATTCTTGATGCAATGATACCATCCCGTATAGCTGGCTTCGTTGAATTTCCTGGTACATCCAGAGTAATTTTAGAATTCGGAGTATCAATTCCGCTCTGGGAATACATATCCAGCAACAATAATACGAGCAAGGTTAATACATTTTTTTTCTTCATAAGGTTTTTTGTTTCACCGTAAAAGTATAAAATAAGCGTTAGGATGCATTAAATGGCACATACATCACAGATACAGCACGACGAAACGTGCGTTATTTCAAGCAAATACTCCCGATTTATAGTAAGAGACAACCAACCGTTATCTGTAAGCAATTTTCGGATTTTTTGACATTCAGAAAAAGCTGTATAGATGATGTATACAAAATATTGCAGCGTATAGAACAAGACCTATATTTTTGCACAAAAACACAAACTATATACTTTCTATTAACTCACAAATCCTTTAGTTGATATAAAGACCAGGTACTAGAGTTGTAACTGACATTAAAGAAATAAACTATTGTAAAGTTCAAAAACAATTTTACTTTATTATTTTAAATATTAAAAGCATTCTTTTAATTGGTTGAGACACTCTCTTTAATTAATTTATGAACTCTAGTATTCTTTTTTATTAAATACAGTTCGCTCAAAAAAGAGCTATAAAATTGAAAATTTATATTATTATGTTACCAATGGATCATCACAAACAATCTCACTCAATGACGCCTGATTATAAAAAGATTTACCTTGATCTTGTCGACCTGAAATATCCTGAGAAAAAGGACGAGTGTGCAAAAATTTTATCGAAGAAAAATCTGTCAGCGTTTGATGTAATAGAAATTAACAGAATAATATTTAATTATAACCAGGACATCAAGGCAAATCAGTCTCATCGTTCCTACAATGAAGAAACGATACACAAAATCCTTGAATATCAGAAAAAGAATTATCTTAATAATACGCAGCTGGCCCTGCATTTTAAATTGAGTCGTAATACCGTTGCAAAATGGAAAAATTTATTCAATATTTAATCAATTCACAACCTCAATAAATTTATATACCCTCCTACTGTGCTTTTACTGCCTTGTTTAAAGGATGTAATCCGGATAAAAATAACAGAATCTTACCACGTCCCGGTTATATAGTAAGAGATATTCCTGTTTTTAGAAAAATTCTTAATAACAAATGCCGTTATTGACTAAAACATATATAACTATCAATACATGTTTTAAGCAATAACGGCAAAAAGAATATACCAGAATATGGTATAATATTCAGAGATTTAAAATTAGTCTTCTTTATTGTTTTTCAAATAAAGAACTACTTATAATCTTTAGAACTTCTTCGGGGCTCTTTTACTTCCGGCCATTTTACCACCTCTCCCTTTTCATCCTGAGGCATTACTCTTTTTTCTCTGTTACTGAATTCAGGATCCTCAGACGCCATATAAGCTAATGCCGCTGTTAAAATCACATTATTCTTCACCTCATCAAAAACGATCTTGTCATAGGTATCTTTCGTAGTATGCCATGTATATCCAAAATATCCCCAGTTCAGAGAACCTAAAGAAATTCCGGGAACTCCTGCTGCCACGAAAGAAGCATGATCGGAACCTCCACCACCAGGCATTCCTGGGAAATCTGTCTTAATGTGGCTTCTTACGGCTTTTGGAACGCCATCAAGCCATCTTCCTACATAATCATAAGCTTTTACAAATCCTTGTCCACTGATGTTAACCACTCGCCCCGTTCCGTTATCCTGATTAAAGGCTGCCTGTACCCCTTTAATTATCTGAGGATTATCAGCAACAAAACCTCTTGAACCGTTTAATCCCTGCTCTTCACTACCCCAAAGTCCGATGATAATAGTTCTCTTGTTATCAGGATAATATTTTTTCAGAATTCTCATGGCTTCCAGCATGGTAATCGTACCGGTACCATTATCTGTAGCTCCCTGTGCTCCGTCCCATGAGTCAAGGTGAGCAGAAAGAATCACGTATTCATCAGGTTTTTCTTTGCCTTTGATCATTCCGATCGTATTAAAGCTTTTGGCTTCTGGAAGTATTTTTGACTGGGCATCAATTTTAATTTTAGGCCGAGTTCCTTTTTCTGCCATTCTGTAAAGCATTCCATAGTCTTCCAAATCGATATCGACCATAGGAATTTTGGTAGTTTTTGCGCCGAATATTCTGTTAGCCCCCATAATACCTGTCCAGTTTGAAATGGCAATACCTGCCGCTCCTGCTTTTTCCAATGCTTCCGGAAGGCTGTTATTATCATAGCCGATATTCTTTATATAAGCTGCAAAATCTTTAGCAGCCTGATCTTTTTCCGCTTTAAGTTTTTCATACAATTCGGGGGTTGCAAATTCTTTGATCTGTTCATCAGAGCGTCCTATTTTCTGGTATTGTGCCATCAGCACAATTTTTCCTTTCACTGAAGGAAGCCATTGATCAAATTCAGCTTTAGAAGACACTTTCGGAAGAATGATCACTTCCGCTTCAATGGCTTTTTTTGTAGCCGGACTCCACGCCAGCTGAGTTGCTGAAAGAGATTTTATGCGTGGATAGGTCATATCAACATGAGTCGTTCCTCTCTGCCATCCTTTCCATGTTCCGAATTGCTGAAGATTGGCATCTACTCCCCAGGAGCGAAGTTTATTGACACTCCATTCATTTGCTGCCAGCATTTCGGGAGTTCCCACAAGACGGGGCCCGATGCCATCCAACAGTTCAGACGCCAGGTTTTCCAGTTGAGAATTATTATTGACTTCATCTACAAAACTTTTTACGATAGGGTTAAGCTTTTCTTTTGGATCAACCTTTATCTGAGCCCATGAAAACTGGGCAGCCAGCACTACTGCAGGCACTGCAAAAAATCTATTTATCCTCATAATATATATTGATTGGTTTAAAGATAAAAGAAATCAGGGAGATGGTGAAAAAATCAAGCCTAAAAAAGAGGCTTTTCAATTATTTTTATCAATATTTTATTCAAAAACAATAACAAAAATTCACCAATAACTGTAATCTACAAAAAACCATCAATACAACAGTCTTTGGGATTTTTAGAAGAGGACATTCACTTTCGGCGGGAATAAGTTATTTCAAAGACAACACCATTGACATCAGCACATAAAAAAACCGGCTTCAAAAGCCGGCTAAAGGCGAATTATTTCTTAGCTTCTTCTACAGAAACTTTTCTGAATTCTTTGAACAATTTGCTTAGTTCTAAAGCTGCTTTACGAGCTCTTGTACCAGCTGCTTTGTTTCCTTTTTCCGCTTGTTGGTTTGCCTCAGTTGTGAACGCTTCAAATTCTGCGTTGATTTTTTCAATTAGTTCTTTCATTTATTTAAAAATTTAGGCTGCAAATATAGGTTTTATGGCGATTCCAGCCTAATTGTGTAGAAAAAAAATAGTGGATTTACTCATTTTTTCTGAGTCTTTCTGAAATTCAATTTAAATTTTAAAATAAAATCAAATTATTGTAGAAAATAAGCCATGTTATTCGGTGTCACATAGCGCATCAGTGAATATTTAAATAAACTATTCAAAATCAACAAGAACCAAAGAAACATATAGAGAAATCTTCTTAAAAATTTTATCTGTAAATCATTTATTTTCCTCAATTTATACGTATTTGATTACGTTGTTTTAAAAATCCAGTTATTTTGTATTTCTACCAGTATTTTATACTAAAATTTTAATGATATAGGACAATTTTAAACAAATAATGTCTGTACCGATGATATTTTAACGAACTGTATCCTTTTTGAATGGATTAATCTTATAATTTTGAATAAAAAAAAATCCCATGGATATCATTTCAAAATTTACAGTAGGTTCTGAAGAGGGAATTTCTGATCTTATAGCCATCATTGATTCTTCCGTTTATGCATTGCACAAAGAATTTGTTACTGAAGAAGAAATCAAAAGATATATTCACAACGAAATAGACCCGAGAAAGATGATCAATGACCTGAACGATCTTTCCAACCAACTGATCATGATGTATGCAGATCAGAAACCCATCGGATTCAGCATTATAAAAAGCGGTTCGGTACATCCGGGAATTTCTGACGGAAAAAGGGCTACAGAAATCAGTTTTGTAATTCTTTCAGAGTTTGATCTTCCTGAAGCAAGACAGTCTCTCTGGAAAAAATGCAGGTCAGCAGTGAGCTTTACGGATATTATATGGATCAATATCCTGGATCATGATCCGCTTGCAGACTTTTTAAAAGAATCCGGTTTTATCGCTGTGAGCAGTTCAAAAGCCGGACCTTTTCAACTGCCTTCTCATATTTTGGAGCTGGAGATTAATAAAGGTTAATCCAGTTGCTTTAACCATAGATTCCATAGATATTTGCCTATATAATAGTAATCAATCATTTTTTTAATTCCACAACTATTGAGGAAGACTATCATTTTAATTTCTATTATCTCATTTAAAATGATCTTAAGTAGACAACAGTTTACTTATCTTTGATTTTTATAATTTTTACCTATGAGTGATCAGCTGGAAACAATAGAGGATTATTACAGACGTATCCGTAAAAACCAGATTAAAATGTTTGATTCTGAGGATTTTGAAATGGGAAAATCTCACTTCAATATTTCTATGCGGAAATACTGTAGTTTTAAAAGCCCTTACAACCGTCGTGATTATTATAAAATAAGCTTTATTATTGGAAAGGGCACCATTCATTATGGTACTCATCAGCTGTATATAGATGGTCCTGCCCTATTTTTTCCTTCTCCAAGCATTCCGTATTCATGGGAGTGTGAAAGCGATGTACAGGAAGGATATTTTTGTTTATTCAATCAGGAATTTTTTAATGGGAATTCTGAATTCAATCTGTTTAAAAAAACGTCAATGTTCAAGGAATGGAGTAAGCCGGTTGTTTTTCTGACAGAAGAACAGGCCCAGCTGACAATGCTTTATTTTGATCAGATTTACAGAATGAATAATTCTTCCTATCCTTTCCGCTGCAGCAGTATCAAAAGCAATCTTGCTTCTGTAATGCATCTGGCGCTGGAAAACCGTGTGGAAGATATCAATCCTAATGAGCTTCCCGCAAATGTACGTTTGTATAAGTTATTTGATGAACTCCTCAACAAACAGTTTCCGCTGGACTCTCCTGCCTATCCGCTGGCCTTAAAAACACCTTCCGATTTTGCTGCGCACCTGAATGTGCATGTCAATCATCTGAATTCTTCCGTGAAATCTGTAACCAACCTTACGACCACACAGATCATTAAAGAAAAGATGTTTGAAGAGTCTAAAAACCTGCTGAAGTATACGAATTGGGATATTGCACAGATCGGTTACACTTTAGGATTTGATCAGCCTGCCCATTTTAATAATTTCTTTAAAAAGCATGCGCAGACTTCACCCTTAAAATTTAAGAACCTGTCATAATATTTGATTTTTGTAATTTTTACTTTGTCTTTTAAAATCCGGTTTTGTATTTCTTGACTTATTTTTGCAATGTAAAAAATGAATGAATATGTTGAGAGAAGCATCTGAACAACGAATCAGATTAATTACCATTATGGCTTTCGTGTCTATCCCGCTTTCCGGGTTTGTCACGGACATTTATTTACCATCATTCCCTTCTATGGCCAAAGAAATGATGGTTTCGGAAAAAGATATTCAGATTACCCTGACATCATATCTGTTGAGCTACGGGATTTCCCAATTATTTGTAGGAGGAATTCTGGACAGCATCGGCCGTTATCGTCCCAAATTGATAGCCTTGTTCCTATTGATACTGACCAGTATTTTAATTACGATGACCAACAGTATTCTACTGATCTGTCTGCTTCGTATTCTTCAGGGAGCTGCAGTTTCAGTACTCGTTGTAGCTACGCGTGCTATTTTTGTAGATATTTATGATGCGGAAAAGGTAAAACATTATCTGAGCTACTTTACTATTGTATGGTCCTGCGGTCCTATTCTGGCCCCTTTCCTTGGAGGATATCTTGAGAAAATCTTCAACTGGCATGCTAATTTCTATTTTCTGGCAGCATATGCCGGATTTCTGTTCCTTTTTGAGTGGTTTTTTAGCGGGGAGAGCCTTCCGCAGAAAAAGAAACTGGATCTTTCAGAGAACATCAGCCTTTATAAGATGATGCTTAAAAACAGGATTTTCATGTTGGGGATTTTCATTTTAGGTTTGAGCTACTCTATCGTGATGTTATTTAATATTACCGGGCCATTTATTATAGAAAATACTTTTCATTTTACGCCGGTAGTGATTGGATATTGTACACTGATCTTAGGATTTTCATGGATGATTGGAGGTTTTATAGGCAAACGCAGACTGACTCTGGATTTTAAGCCCAGAATTTTACAGCCCATCTTACTTCAGCTGATCCTTATCGCAGGCCTGATCACCACCAGTTATTTTGCAGAAAGCCTGTTCATTATGATTCCTTTTGCCTTTTTCATTCATATCTGTTCCGGAATTTTATTCACCTCCTTTTTTACGACAAGTATGCTTTACTTTCCGAAAAATGCAGGTACAGCCGGCGGACTGATGGGTGGACTGGTGTATGTAATCACTTCTGTAACAAGTTTTATCATCTCTGTAAGCGGAACGGTAACAGATCAAAAAGGTCTTTCCTGGCGCTATCTGATCATTGCATGTTTCCTTTTGGGGATCATTCTTATCATGCACCAAGCCGTTAAAAAAGAAAAAGCAGAGAATTAGTCTCTGCTTTTATTTTATAATTTCAGGATAATTTTCGCCGTCTGTTATTTCATCAAAATTAGTTTTAATTAAAACTAATTTTTTGTATATTTGTTATGATAAGTCATGCTATAAAATCCATCGGAAAAATGCTTCTTATCCTGTTTCATCATTAATATAAAAGTATGCCTGTAAAACAGAATAATCTATCAGAGCTGGCTCTGGAGCTTGGCCTGGCAATGAGTGAAATGAAAAGCCGTCTCCGCCAGAAGATCCAGACTATCATTACTATTTATGATCCGGATCTTTCTTTTGAACTGATTGAAATTCTTGGTTTGCTTTCAAGACATAACGGCATCAACCAGCAGGAAATTGGAAATAAAGTAAGCAAAGACAAGTCAAGTATCACCTATCTCATCAACAGCCTCGTGAAAAAGGATCTTGTTGAACGGATAGCTGATAAAAAAGACAGGAGAAACAAACAGATCTTTTTAACTCCGAAAGGCAAACAGATTGTAGAAACCGTTTATCCATGGGCCCTGGATCTTTATAAAAAGGCAGCTGGTGATATAGAAGAAAAAGAGATCAGCAAAGCGCTGCTTTTGGTAAAAAAAATGACAGCTAACCTGGAAGAATAAGCACTAAAACATGATACAATATGAGAACAATTCTTGTACCTGTTGATTTTACATCAACTACGGAAAATGCAGTAAGAGTTGCCGCAGACTGGGCAAAAACCTACGAATATCAAAATATTATCCTGTTAAAAACTGCAGGAGAATCTGAATTTGACTACCTGCATATCGCAGAAGGGCATTCATTTGTCAATGAAGAAAGTATCAACAACCTGCTGCAAAGGACAGAATTGCTATTCGATCAGTTAACGGATATCATCGCTGAAAAGTCGCCTGAAGTAAAAGTTTCCAGGGTATTGAGCGATTGGGCACTCACCAGAAGTATTAATGAGCTTTTAAAAAACCAGCCTTCTGTGGAACTGATTATCCTGGGAAGTGATGACCAGACCTCTTCTACTGAAAGTTTTGTTTCTGAGAATATTATAAGTATTGCCAGAACAAGTCCTGTGAAAACATTAATTGTTCCCAACAGCTACCATTATTCACCTATTAAGAATATATTTATTCCTTGTGATATAAGAGGTATTAAAAGGTTAGAAAGACTGTTTCACCACAAATCTGTTATTCATAAGCAAGATGTCCGTCTTTCATTTCTCAATATCAACACCAGTGAAAAAGAGGACGAAACGCAAAAAAGAGAACTGGAGGATTACATTCGTGAGCATTTAACGGAAATTCCGAGCAGTATTCATTATTCTCATGATGAAAATATTATTAAAGGTATACTGGACTTTGCTGTATCAGATAAGGCAGACCTTATTATAGCACTACCCGGTAAGCACAGCTTCTTGTATTATCTGGCAAGCAGAAGTATTTCCGAAGGAATTTATCAGAACACCTCTCAGCCTGTTTTAATTTTAAAATAACAAGAAAATTGAAAGCTAATAATAAATTTTAGCATTTTCAATTTTAACCATTGCCAGCTCTTCCATTTTCTTAACATAGCGGATCACCGTCTCTACCCGAAGGCCGGTTAAGGTTGCTATTTGCTGTCTGGTGTAAGGAATCAGAAATGAATAGGGTTCTTCATAACCGAAATATCTTTTAAGGTGATCAAAAAGCTTCGTGAGCTTTACAATAGGATCTGAAATTGCCAGAAAGCTTGAAATCATATATCTGAAATGAAGTCTGTCTGCGGTATATTTATTTATTTCAAGCATTAATAAAGGATTTCCCACCAGGAATTCAAGGAACCTGGTTTTGGAAAGCCTGATAATTTCACAGCTGGTGACCGCAATAGCATTCACAGCATAATGGTGATTGGTAAATAAATAGCTTTCACCAATACAATGGCCATCAAAAGGAAGCCCATGAACAAATTCTTTTCCGTCTTCCAATAAATTATTCAGTTTAACGGTACCATATTTGATCTGAAAATAGAATTTTACAGCAGATCCTTCCTGAAAAATAGTTTCACCTGCTTCATACTTTTCCAGACTGGCTCCGAGGGAAAATAATAATTCTTCATCTATGATCATCTTACCATTATTAATTTGAGTAAAAATACTTAAAGAATAAGCAATGTTACAACTTATTAAATACCACAAAAACAGTAATACTCTTTTTCTACACTACTCTTCTTATATCTATTAAGCTGTAATTTTCTTTTTGTGTTTGGAACCCCAATCTGCCAAAGCAGCAATCACATCTTTCAGGGATTCACTATATTCTGTGGGAACATATTCTACCAGCACCGGCTTCTGATCCGTAATCACAGTTCTTTCCACCAGGTGATTTACCTCCAGTTTTTTCAATTCGCTGGATAAGACTCTTGCCGAAATTCCATTGATGGTCCGCTGTAACTCATTAAAGCGGGTATGTCCGCCCAAAATAGCGATCATTACCCTGATGGTCCACCGCCCACCCAAAACATATAAAGCATCCTCAGTAGCAGCCAGATGGGTACTGCACTGCGGCCTTGAGTACACTATTTTTTCTTCTTCCATTCTTCTGTTTTTACTTATTACTAACCTAAATGTTATTACTAACCTTTTGGTAACTACTATCTTTTTATTAGTAAATATAGATAATTTTGAAACATCAATTTAAAAAAAATAAAAAAATGAAACGTGTACTTCATATCATTTCAAGCCCGAGAAGCGAATCATCAATCAGTAAAAAACTGGGTCATGCTGTTGTAGAAAAAATTGCAGCAAAGTATCCTGACAGCGTTTTTAAAAAGCGTGATTTGACCAATCCGCTTTTTCCCCATCTGGAAGAAGCTCATATCAATGCATTTTTTACTCCAGCTGAAAACCGCACTTCTGAACAGCAGGAAATCGTAAAACTTTCAGACACGGTAATTGATGAATTACATGAGGCTGACATTATCATTATTGAAGCTCCCCTTTACAACTTCAGTATCACTTCTACATTAAAATCATGGCTTGATCATATTGCCAGAGCAGGAAAAACATTCAGCTATAGCGAAAACGGTCCTGAAGGCCTGGTGAAAAATAAAAAAGTATATCTTGCCTTTTCAAGTGGTGGTGTGTATTCTGAAGGAGAAAGACAATCTTATGATTTTGTAGTTCCTTACTTAAAACAAACTCTAGGCTTTATGGGGATGACAGATATTTCTGTTGTCCGTGCAGAGGGACTTTCTGTTCCGGTGATACAGGATACAGCCCTGCAAAAGGGGATTGAAAGTATTGTTGTAGAGTAAAAACTAAAAATGCTGTTCCTTTGAACAGTATTTTTTTTGCATCAGAATTTTATTATTGATGAAAATATGTAAAGGATTAAAAATATTTTCATCAACATATGTAAAGTTTTTTTCAATTTTTTTTGCTCATTTTTACTTTATTAAATAAAAGATTATGGAAAAAAATAAACAGCCTAAACTGATCAATCCTGCTGAGTTATTTGATCCCAGCCCTTATGGTTTCTCTCACAGTATTGCTGTGGAATCTCCATCAACGATGTGTTTTATATCCGGACAGAGCGGCGGTGTGGGGGAAAATCATGTGCTGGCAGATGACTTTAAGACTCAGGTTCAGGATGCTTTGAAAAATTTACAGATTGTTTTACAGAGCCATTCAATGACATTTGAAAATATAGTTAAAATCACCTTGCTTATTGTAAATCACAACCAGGAAAAACTTGAAATATGGGCTGAGGAAGCCAGGAATGTCTGGAAATCTTCGGTCCTGCCTACGAGTACACTTATTCCCGTAAGCCAACTGGCTTTACCCGGAATGTTGTTTGAGATCGACGCCATTGCTGTAAAACAACTGGCCAACTAGAAATATCTGATAATGGTATTATAATTCTTACCTTCAACCTTAATTAAAATCCTGCCTGAATATTCAATTCAGGCATTTTTTTTATCTATTACCGGCAATCGTCACTGTTTTATCCGATATATTTTGATAACAGATACCACATTATTTAAAATAATTCTAAACTATGTGAAAATAAAATCTCTTATAAACACTTCAAATAAAGGATTTGTTACAAAAAATTAAGACACTGTTAATTCAAATTACGTAGAAATACTGAATCTTATCTGCCGGGATGTGATTAATTTCGAATAAACAAAAACTGATACTATGGATCGCTTGAAATACAGTCAATCATTTCTGAAAAAGAGGTGTTATCTGAAATATCCGGCAGCTGTAGATCAATCAGCTTGATAGCCTCCTGTTAAAAGGAGTTGAAGATATTGAATCCAAATTTTTTACGAAATGAATATTATTAACAAAATTCTCAACGTCGACGATTATTATTTCGACGTGTTCATGTCTATCTCGGAAGCGCTTACCGGGTTTACGGTAAACGAACTGCAGTCAACAGGGCTTGCAGAAACCTATTACACTTATGTTTTAAAATGCCTGGAAGCAGCCACTTTCGTAGAATTCCTTACGGTTTCTAAAAATATCCTTGAAAGTTCTTCGGGTGAAGAGGAATTAAAAAAGGCTATTCAATCTGAAATTATTGCCCATCCGGGAATGAATGACATTTCAGGAAAAGTAATCACCATGTGGTATCTGGGAACCTGGGAAGGAGCATACATCAATGATCTTTCTTACAAGGAAGGCCTTGTCTGGAATCTGATGCATTCACACCCGCCGGGAGCCAAACAACCGGGCTACAAATCTTGGAATATTAAACCTGTAAACACCCAATCATGAATCCAACCCATAACAAAAAAGATGTGATCATTGTAGGAACAGGGATCGCTGGGTCATTAATCGCAAAGCTATTATCCGACCACGTATTTGACGCAACCAAAGGAAAAATGGTCCATCGTGCAGATGCCGGAAAATCCGATAACATCAGGGAAATATCAATCCTTATGTATGAAGCAGGTCTGGAAGCAGGTATTGAGCTGGATTCCGTATCCTCAATGACCACTTATAATGAATATATCCGTACTTTTTACAGAGAGGAAGCCAAAGTTCCCAACTCTCCTTATCCGAACTTAAAGCAGGCTCCTTCTCCCAACGTTCTGGATATGGAACATATTGTCCAGCCATATCCGGATAAAAAAGGGTATCTCGTTCAGTTCGGGCCGATGCCATTCGCAAGTGATGCGATACGGGTAGGCGGCGGAACTACCCTTCACTGGCTGGGAACTACACCAAGAATGCTTCCCAACGATTTTAAACTTACCGAAAAATACGGCATCAAGATTCCAAAGCCGGATTCTGATGAGAAAACTGCTGTCGACTGGCCGATAAGTTATGAAGAATTAAGGCCTTATTATGAGATGGCTGAGTTTGAAATCGGGGTTTCCGGGGATGTTTCAAGACAGGAATATCCAATTACAGAGAAGACGGAAGAATATTATGGAAACTATGTATTTCCGATGGAAGAAATTCCTCAGAGTTATATGGATCATAAGATTATTGAGGGACTTAAAGGGACAAGTGTAAAGCTGAGTTCAGGAGAGATTCCTTTAATGATGGTGCCTTCTCCACAGGGAAGAAATTCTATTCCAAATCCAAAATACGGAAAAACGAAGGTCATTAAAGCAGAACCAAAGGATTCTGGTTATAAACTGGTTTTAGACAGTTCTGAAAAAGAAGAATACAAAGCTCTTGGTTCTGTTTGGAATCCTTATATGGGAGAACGCTGTGAAGGGAATGCTTCGTGTGTTCCGATCTGTCCTGTTCAGGCAAAATACAATGCGTTAAAAACATTGAAAAAGGCTTTATATAAAATGAATGATAATGATAACCTGAGCCGTAATCTATTCATGCAGATTCAGGCGCAGAGTGTTGTTTACAAGCTAAGCATTGATCAAAATGATAGTCATAAAATTTCAAAAGTCCATCTGAGAAAATATATCTCAAAAGAAAAGACTGATTTTGTTGAAGAATCTATTGATACGTCTGATGCCATCGTCATTCTTGCAGCCAATGCTTTTGAAAACCCTAAAATTTTATTGAATTCCAAATATACAACCCCGGAAGGCGTAAAAACAGCAGCCAACAGCAGTGATCAGGTGGGAAGAAACCTGATGGATCATATGGTAATGCTTACCTGGGGACTTTTCCCTGAACCGGTATACCCGTACAGAGGTCCGGGTTCTACTACAAATATTTCGTCTTTCCGTGACGGAGAGTTCAGAAAGGACTTTTCTGCATGGATTTCTCCGCTTGACAATTGGGGATGGGGCTGGCCGGCATTTTCCCCGGGTTCTGATGTAGCCTATTTTATCAAAGAAAAACATTTTGGGGCAGAATTAAGAGAAAAGCTCACCGACAGACTTTCAAAACAGGTATTATTCCATTTTGAAATTGAACAGCTCCCGAATCCCAACAACAGAGTAACCATTAATGATGAGTATCTGGATGTTCTCGGAATTCCACGACCTGTTATTCATTATGAACTGACAGAGTACGAAATGAAAGCAATGGAGCAGGCAAAAGATGCTTCGGATCAAATGTTTAAAAGATTAAACATTACGGATTTCACAAAATATACTGCGGAAGACAAAAATTCTGTGATCTATAACGGAGTGAGATATTCTTATAATGGCGCAGGACACATCGTAGGAACTCACAGAATGGGTTCTAAAGCTGAAGAATCCGTAACCGACAGCTACTGCAAAACCTGGGATCATCCGAATTTATACGTCGTAGGTGCGGGAAATATGACCACGCTGGGAACATCAAATCCTACTTTAACATTATCAGCATTCACAATCCGTTCGGTAGAATCCATCCTTGCTGACCTTGAAATTCAACTTAAAAAATAACAACATGAGACAAAGACTTATCAATAAAACAGTTCAACCACAGGAAACTTTATTAACTGCAGGCAGAATGGCTTCCAGAAGTGCCGCGGTTACAGAAGCTATTTCATTACCTTCTTTATTATTTGATTCAACATTAAGCAAAGAAGACTGGATAGAGGGATTAAAGCATCACAGCAAAACAGTTACTAATCTTTTACTGAATGATCAGATAAGTGACTTTAATACCTATCTGGAATCTCAGTTCGGTTCAGGAGTTTCAGAAATGAAAAAAGAGGTAACAGAAATTGATTACAAACCGGTTTTGAAGGACCTTCTGCAAACTGCCATTCTTATCGAACATTCTACAATTCCACCCTATCTTACGGCTTTGTACTCGATCAAAGACGGAACCAATGCTCTGGCTTCACAAATTATCAGAAGTGTTGCTGTAGAGGAAATGCTTCACCTGATTATGGTTTGTAATGTATTGAATGCCATCGATATTCAGCCTTCTGTCAACAAAAAGGAGAACTACCCTGTTTATCCCATGAAATTACCGATGAACGTTGATTTCTATGTAGGTCTGGAAACATTCTCAAGCAACAGTATTGCCACGTTTATTGCCATTGAAAGTCCGAGTGCATCTGTGGTAAAAGCTCCGAAATATGATGATGAAGCGGAGATTTCTGAACTATACTCTCAAAGAGCTGCCGTACAGGAAAAACACCTCTGGACCCTTGAAAATATGAAAGGTTTTATCATGGAAAATGTACACACCATTGGTGAGTATTATGACGTATTATTCTTCTATATCGTTGTTTTCCAAATCATTGCTTACTATAAAGCACATGGGACACTTCCGACAAACTTTGAGGAATTAAACACCAGAGGAATTTTCACAGGAAATCCGGCAAAACAGATCCGCCCTGAGCAATATTACGGAAGCGGCGGGAAACTTCATTCTGTAGAAGCCTTGACAGGAGTAATTGCTGTTTTCCAGGAAATCAAAGGGCAAGGTGAAGGTGCAGATGATTCTATTTTCGATGTAGATCCGTCCCAGTTTGAAGAAGGGGTTGAACTGGCTCATTATTTCAGGTTTAAAGAAGTTTTCCATGAGCATTTCTATCTGGGAGGAAACTATGAGCCTTTCATGGATGAAAATGGAATGATGCCTGTAACTACACCGCCTACAGGAAAAGATCTTCCGGTAGACTGGAACGAGGCCTATCCTATGAAACCTAACCCTAAGCTGGAAGATTACGTCAAAAACAAAGAATTATATGCCCAGGGCGTGGAGTTTAATAAAACCTACAAACGTTTGTTAGATGCTATACAAAGCGCTGTAGAAGGAAATCAGAGAGAACTGGAAAAATCCATTATGTATATGTATGCTCTGAAAGAACAGGCTGTAAATCTGATGAAACAACCGTTGGATGCTCAGACCAATGCGGGGCCAACATTCGAATACATCGACCTATAACCATAAAAACGATATATCATGCTTAAAAGAAAAAAAGAGAGCCCGGAAGCAGGAGGAGAACAGCTGTTCCGCAGAATGCCGGGACAAAGTGAAGTTAATCTGGCTGAATTAATGGACGGATATTCTAAACTTCTTATTGATGATCCGGTAAGACCATTCAGGGAAGACAACCTGCAGGCTATTGAGAATAATGTGGATTATGGAGTTCTGGCTGCCCTGGACGGCACATGGGTAAGCTATAATGTCAATTACAATAAAAATGTTACCAACCCTTCGTTAGCGAGCGGAGTACATACTACCATCATGCCTTCTCCCGGAACCAATCCGGGGACGATACCCGGAAAGTTCGCTTTTACCAGTGAAGAATATATTGAGAAACTTACCTTTTCCATCGTTCCCGGCGGAGTACGTAACCGTGGCGGAGCGAGTGAGCTTTTTTGCGGAGCAGTCAAGTATGAGCAAAGCATTAAAAGCGTTAATACAATACCGGGACAGGATGCGCTGAAATATACCCCTATCCACGAAGAAAACGGAATGTACCTATGGCTGAGTGATGTCTATAACCATGCAGCAACAAAAGAATCTATTGAAAGAGACCGCGGTATTCATGCCATTTTAACAGAAGATGCAAAGTACGGATATACCGGAGAATACAGAGACGAGCCTTTGCTAAGGATTACACCGGACGAAGAACCCAACCCTCAATACATTCTTCAAAGCCAGCTGCAACCGGGACAGCCTTATTATGAAATCATTCCGGCACAGGAAATAAAGCCGGGAGCAGGGCTTGATGGTCCTTATTTTATCCCGGACTACTCTATCTCCCGAAGCGGTGTTATTCCACATGGAAGCACCATTACTTTGCTTGGAGATATCATTCCTCAGAATAAAGATAAGACAACGTACTATTTAATTGAAGGTTCACCTCAGTTCCCTTACGGTAAAGAGGCCTGGGAAACCAATCATCTTTCCATTTCACGGACCATGGGAAATGCCGGAGTAACTCCGGAAGAAATCATTGATCTTGACCAACCGGCACCGGCCTGGGTTCATGAAACACTTAATGATGATAATGATCCCGGCTCCAATAAGATCTATACCCAGAGAATTCTTGCAGACAATTTATATCCTTACTCTGTACGGCCTGACCTGAGGCTCAGGGATACGTTAAGAGGCCAGAAAATCAGCAATCATGTTCATGTGAGAATGTCTTCAAAAATGAAAACAGGAGCACAGGGAGGCGTGTTGAATGTTCCGTTTGTCAATCGTTTCGTTCCGACTGTTGAGGTAGATATGGATATGTGGATCGAAACGGTGATTGAAGATGGAAAAGAGATTCTTCAGCTGCAGTATGAGCAGATTGTATTTTTTGAATTTGATTTCGGGAATGACGGAGGTACCACAAGCTGGCCTCATATCCAGGTAAATACCCTGAGAAAGATACAGGACATTCCTGAGGATCAGAGAAAGGTAATTGAAGAGCAGTTCTATAATACCGGAGTAAATACCGGTACAGCTTCAGGCTGTCCTTATCATAAAGGATAGACTACTATACTATAAGTAACAATAAAAAAGGGGCAAACTATTGTCCCTTTTTTATGTTCTTTATAACAGATTAAAGATTATCGTGGGTTTGTTGTACCATGAAAGATATCGCCTTTTTGATTTTTTCCCGTCCTTCAGGCGTATTGGTATCTATACCACAGAAAATACTTCCGTTCAGAGACGAAAACATATTCAGATAATACAATCCTGACACCATGATGGCCATAATAGAACGGTAGGTATCCATTTTATCTTTAAAATGTGATTCCATCAATAATTTGAAGATATATTCTCCGTTTTCCTCCTGAGTGTCAATCAGTTTTTTTAATGATTTCCGGGGTTCAGAAATAGTCCACAACAATAGTTTTTGAGCTTCTTTATTGGCGTATACGTAATCAAACTGGGAAAGCAGCATATGCTCGATAAATTCTCTGCCTCCATCTTCAAGATTCGGTTTCATCTTTTCCACTTCCTCGCTGGTTACTTTTACCCAGAAATCCTGTGTACGAACATATTCGTCCATGAGGCCATCCATTCCGCCAAAATAGGTATAGATCATTTTCTTATCTACCCCGGCAGTCGCAGCGATATCATTAATCTTCAATCCTGCATGTCCCTTCGTTTTCAGTATTTTCCCAACGGCGTCCAGAAACTTTTTTTTGCTGCGTTCCTTATTCCTAATACTACCTGATGCTGACTTTCTTTCCATGACTAAACATTCAATATACAAGATACAAGTTTAAGAAATTTTTTTTTATTTTAGACACTAGTTAGTGTCTAAAATAATTTATTTGTATATATTTGTATAAACTATAACCATTCAATATACAAAACACTATTGAAATTGAGAATTAAAAACTATTCAGATTGTATCGTTAGTTCCCTCAGTTTAAAAAATTTAGAACAAAAATGACTGAGGTACAAACAACAGCAGCATCATTTTTTACAGTGATGCTGCTTTTTACATAGCAAATAATGGCTTGATATTAAATAAATATTTTCTACAGATATCCCTGATCAACCCTTCTTTGTTATTAAAGACGCTATTTTAAACTATTTCATAGACTTAGCTTAATCAAAAAGCATCGATAAAGAGAAATTTTCACATCAATACTAAAAAATAACATACTGATCTCCAACAAATTAAATAAAACAATGAAAAATATTACGATTTTACACACTTAGCAGTGTCTTATTTTATATATTTGTACAAACTAAAACCATCTACATATTTTAAAACACTTTTTAGGTTGAAAAATAAGACAATTCAGATTGTATTATTTTAGTTCCCTCACTTTATGAGAATTTCGGATACGAAACAACTAAGGTAGAAACACAACTTACATACAGACCATTAGATTTCTAATGGTTTGTTTTTTTTATAAGTTTCAGATTCCAAAAGGTTCTACAGGTTTTTGCAGGTATGATGCAGCAGGAAAGAAACAGCTTTTTTTATTTCATCCCGTCCTTTGGTCGTGCTTACATCTATTCCGCAGAAAATACTTCCATTGATTTCGGCATACATATTCAGGTAGTATAATCCTGACGTCATGATTGCCATGATGGCGCGAACATTTTCAGCATTATTTTTAAAGTGGAAATCGATTAAAAGCTTAAAAATATATTCTCCGTTTTTTCCCTGAGTTTCGGTGAACTTTTTTAAAGATCTACGGGATTCTGATAACCGCCAAAGAAGTAGTTTTTGTGCCTCTTTGTTGCTGTGGATATAATCAAATTGAGAGAAAAATGTGTTTTCCATAAAGGACTTTCCTCTATCGTCCACCTGAGGTTTTATTTCCTCAATCATTATTTTATTCCAGTAATCCTGTGACTCTATATACTCATCTATCAGACCATCTATTCCTCCAAAATAAGAATAGATCATTTTCTTATCGACCCCGGCTGCAGCAGCAATACTATTCACTTTCAAGGCAGTATATCCTTTTGTTCTCAGTATTTTTCCAACGGCATCCAAAAATTTTTTTTTACTGCGTTCCTTGTTCCGGATATTCCCTGCTGCTGACTTTCTTTCCATGGTACACTTTTCAATCGTACAAGTTTATGAATTTTTTTTCATTTTAGACACTTTTTAGTGTCTAAATATATATATTTGCATTAACTAATAACCATTTTATATAAACAGACAATCAGAGTTGTGAGATTGAGAGTGATTAGATTGCACCGTTAGTTCCCTCAGTATAAATATTTTACTATTCCATTACTGGGGTAAAACATTACGACAGCATCATTATAAATGATGCTGTTTTTGATTAATAAGGGTATTTTTTTAGTTTTTGATCAGTTAAAGCTTAATTTTTTTAAATTTCATGGCCTCATAAAAGTCCCTTCAACAAAGGGTTTTCTTCACATTACCAGACTGTTGGTCATTTTTTTTTATTTTTTTTCTCATGTTAGACACTTACAAGTGTCTTATTTTGTATATTTGCTTCAAACTAATAACCATTTTTATATAGAAACACTCATTGAGTTGAAAAATTAAAGTTTCGAACAAAAAGCAACTAAGGTAAAAACATTAAATGCAGCAGCATCATGAGTTCTCTAATGGTGCTGTTTTTATTTAAAAACTTATTTTAGTTTGACCTACAGAAAATTGTATATACCGGGAATCCGGTATTAGAATAGTTGATATGAAGAGAGACTGTCCAAGGACAGTCTCTTATTTTTAAATTGAAGTTGTATTAGCCTTTTGCTTTCTCATCTGTAAAAAACTGAAATCCATTCTTCTTCTCAATAAGCTGCATTGGATATAACGAAGGATTATATTCACCATTCAATACTTCATTCAGTGCATGCTTTTTAGATTCCCCGAATGCAATAACCAGAATATTTTCAGCATTATTAATGATGGGTGCAGTCAATGTAATTCTGAACATTTCCTGAGACTTAAGATAATAAGCAGATACCCATTTGTCTTTTTCATTTAAAACATCTTCACCTGGAAATAATGAGGCTGTATGGCCGTCGTCTCCCATTCCTAACAGGATAAAATCAAAAACACCCTCATCACCAAGAACAGTTCTTATCTGCTGTTCATAAGCTTTTGCATAGTCTTCAGGAGTTATTCCTTCGGCATACATAGGAAAGATATGGCTTTGGACAACCGTAACCTTACTGAGAAGTGCCTCATCTGTCATCCGGAAGTTGCTCTTATCATCGTTTAAAGGAACCCATCTTTCATCTACCCAAAAAAAGTAGACTTTATTCCACTCTATCTTTTCTTTATATTCCGGTGTTGCCAATAATTTGAAAATAGCTTTAGGGGAAGAGCCTCCACTTAATGCCACCACAAAACGGTCTTTTTTCTGAATAGATTTTTTTGAAAGATCAACAAATGCATCTGCTGCCTTTGTGTACAGTTTTTCCAGATCGTCAAATACTGTGATATTCATTTTGTCTGTTTAAATTTTATTTTGATTTATACCCAGCTGTGCCCTTGTCTTTCCACCAAAGCATTAACATCTTCCGGTCCCCAGCTTCCTGCTTTATAATTCGGGAAAGATAAATCTTTGTTATTTTCCCATGCTTCCTGTATGGTAGTCACTACATCCCACGCCTCTTCCACCTGATCGGAACGCATAAATAAGGTAAGATCTCCTAAAAGAGCATCCTGTAACAAAGTTTCATACGCCTCCGGAGTATCTTCCTGACAGGCAAAATTATCGAAAATCATTTCTGCAGGCTTCAGATCCAGTGTCAGTCCCGGTTTTTTGGTCATGAACTGTAATCTGATATCCATCATGGGCTGAATATTAATGATCAACCTGTTGGCAGATAAAAGATGCGGGCTGTCTGAGAACGTTGAGTGAGGAAGCGGCTTAAACTGAATGGTAATGTAAGAATGCTTTTCTTTCATTTTCTTTCCGGTACGGACATAGAAAGGGACATCCTGCCATCTTTCGTTATCCAGATAAAATTTAATTGCTGCAAAAGTCTCTGTATTGGAATCAGGAGCAATTCCGTCTTCCTGGCGGTAGCCTTTCACCTCAATATCGTTGATGGTTCCTTTTCCATACTGGCCTCTTACCGCATAATGATCTACCTGATCGGAAGATATTCTCCGAATTGATTTCAGAACGTCAACTTTCCGGTCTCTGATTTCACCTGACTGCAATGAAGCCGGTGGTTCCATAGCCACCATACACAGAATCTGCAACAGGTGATTCTGAATCATATCTCTTAACGCACCTGTCTGTTCGTAGAATGCTCCTCTTGTCTCTACTCCAACTTCTTCCGCTACCGTAATCTGTACCGATTCTATATATTTATGATCCCATAAAGGCTCAAAAATAGAATTTCCAAACCTGAAAGCCAGTATATTCTGCACCGTTTCTTTTCCCAGATAGTGGTCGATACGGTAAATCTGCTCTTCTTCAAATGTTTTTGCCAAAAGGCTGTTCAATTCAACAGCAGATTGTTTATTGTGACCAAAAGGTTTCTCGATAATGATACGGTCTTTTTTCGGATCAGAAGCTAGTAAAGTCGTTTTGATATGATTGGATATTGTAGAAATAAAGCTAGGCCCGATGGATAAATAAAACAGCCTGTTTGCTCTCATCCCGTAAACGGTATCGAAATCCTGCAGTTTCTGCTGCAGATTTTCGTAAGAACTTTCTTCATCCAGCTGATGCTGAAAGTAAGTAATATGAGCCTGAAAACCTGCCCAGTCTTCGGAAGTCACTTTTTTTCTTGAGAAACTTTCAAGGTTTTCTTTGATATAATTTCTGAAATTTTCGTTGGTATTTTCTGCTCTTCCCAGTGCTACAATATTGAAGCCTTTGGGCATTCTGCCATCGATATATAAGTTGTAAAATGCCGGAAAAAGTTTTCTTTTTGCCAGATCGCCTGTAGCACCAAAAATAACAATAGTTGTTGGCTGCAAGACTTTATTTTGATTCATTTTTCCGAATTTTAGTTGTTTGCACTCTGCCAGGAAGTATGGAAAACTCCTTCTCTGTCAATACGCTGATAAGTATGAGCTCCGAAATAATCACGCTGAGCCTGGATAAGATTCACGGGAAGAGATTCTGTAGTATATGCATCAAAATATCCTAAAGCTGTCTGAAGTCCCAGGCTTGAGATTCCGTTGGTAGCGGCATATCCGGCTGTTTTTCTTAAACCTTTGATTTTTGACTTTACCAGTTCTGAAATTTCTTTATCAAGCAGAATATTAGAAAGGTTAGGGTTTTGGGTATAAGCAGAATAGAATTTTTCAAGCAAAACTGAACGGATAATACATCCTCCTCTCCAGATTTTCACAACATCTTTCAATGGAATTTCAAAGCCGTATTCTTCAGATGCTTTTACCAGTAAAGATAAACCTTGTGCATAGCTGATTAAAGTAGAAAGGAAAAGAGCATCGCCAACCTCCTGAATGAATAATTCTGTATTTTCAGGTTTTACAATTTCGTTATCGGCATATATTTTTGAAGCCTGAACTCTCTCGTTTTTATAAGCAGATAAAATTCTTGAAGTTACCGCAATATCAATGGTAGGAATAGAAACTCCGATTTCCATGGCCTGTTCTGAAGTCCATTTTCCGGTTCCTTTTGCTCCTGCTTTATCTAAAATCTGATCTACAAGATAGCCATCTGTTAATGAATCTTTTTGTGTGAAAATATCTCTGGTAATTTCAATAAGGAACGAGTTCATTTCGCCGTTATTCCATTCTTTGAAAACCTGATAAAGCTGTTCATTATTTAAACCTGCTCCTCTTTTAAGGAGATCATAAGCTTCACTGATCAGCTGCATTATGGCATATTCAATACCGTTGTGTACCATTTTCACATAGTTTCCGGCAGATCCTTTTCCCATATATGCTGTACACGCTTCGTTGTCTACTTTGGCTGCAATGGCTTCCAGCATCGGTTTTAGAAGTCTGAATGCTTCCAGATCCCCTCCAGGCATTATACTTGGACCTGTTCTGGCTCCTTTTTCACCTCCTGACACTCCCATTCCCATAAAATGCAGTTTCTTAGATGCCAGGTCAGCAACACGCCTGTTGGTATCTTCGAAATAAGAATTTCCTGCATCAATCACGATATCGCCTTCGCTTAAAAGCGGGGTGATATTTTCCAGCACAGCATCTACAGGTTTTCCTGCAGGAACCATAAGAATAATTTTTCTTGGAACTTCCAATGCGGATACAAAGTCTTCTAAAGATCCTGTACCCTTCACCTTCATTTCTGAAGCAGCTCCGCCTTCTAATTCTTTAACTTTCTCCTGATCAAGGTCGAATCCTGCGATTGAAAACCCGTTGTCAGCGATATTATAAAGCAGATTCCGCCCCATTACTCCAAGGCCAACCATCCCATAACTATATCTTTCCATTATATTGGTATTAATATGAATTTTTGTTATACAGAGAATAAAATTACGGAAATGCCTATAATGAAAAAAATAAAAGGAAAGAAAATGTTTGTTACACTTTTGTTACGTCCTCATTTATAAGCCTCTAATATTCACATTTTCATATGATTTTGTGTTTATAGAATAAAATTCAATCATTAATATGGGAATGATCTATTAAAACAGTCGGTTTTTTGGCATAATTAAACTTATATTTGCCAAAATTTATAAAGTAATGAACTATAAACTTGAACTCAACACTCAGGAGCCTAATTCTAAAATCGTTTTTAATAACATCATATTTGATTCGTTCAAGATTAATATAGTTGAAAGATATATCGGTTCCATGAAGGCTCGCCCTACGTTATGCGAAGTTTTATTTAAAGTAAGAACTCTGGATGATGTACTTATTAACAGAAAAGATGGTAATATAAGAGTAAAGATAAAGGGTGATGATTTTGAAACGTATCAGAAATTATCCCGCGATCTGAATTCTTATGAATACAAAAACAAACTGATTAACAGAAAAGAGATAGAACAGAATTATGTTCATTTCATCCTGAGTTTAGTAATTACAAATTATCAGCTTAATTAAGCTGTTCCGGGCATTCTCCTTCTATCATTTTGCAGAGGGAGAATGTTCAGAAAACAATACACAGAAAGCAACCGGTTTTTAATTAAAAACGGTAAGTTATACTGAGCGTTCTATTTTGATTCTCAGCCATTTCGAGCTGGAAATATTTAAAAAAGTATAGTTTAAATCAAATTATTCGTTATTACGTAGGATATTGCTTCGATGATATTCTTCACTCCAATTCTCTCAAACAATTTGCTTCTGTGAAACTTTATGGTACTTGGTGACACAAACAATTGTTCTGCAATTTCTTCTATTTTTAATCCCTGAAGATAAAGCCGTATTATTTCTATTTCCCTTAATTTTAGGGCAACTTTAGATTCTTCTGTCCATTTTCCAGTGAAGAGATTATACTTCCAATAGGTTTCTGAGGTATTAGAAACGATCCTGATATTTCCCGCAGACCGGTTAAGAGAATAGGACACTACACAGACTATTTTGGAGATTTCTCCATCATCAAAGAGTTCTATAGGTGTAATCTTATGATTGACAAGCACATCTACACTGTTGGCATATTTAAGATGAAAATCATAGGTAATGGTATGTACTTTTTTTTCTTCAGGTGAAAGGCATTCAAAAAACTTTAATCCGTTGGTACTTACTTTCTTTAATATGTCAAGATCTGCCTTCTTGGTGTATTTACGAAAAAAATTATAACCCATTTTTTCAACTTCAGCAGCACTTAAACCAGAAAAAAGAAGAGGATTCTCAGAAATGAACTCTAATTTTCTTGTTTTAAGATCTGCAATATAAACACAGCCCAGACTGGTTTCCGATACCGCTTTTAGTACATTAAGATACTTCTCTGATGCCTTTCCGGCATATAATGAATTATTTTTATCACTCATATTTTTGACATGATAATAAGATATAAAACTTTTTTATTAGGCGACTTTTGCAAACATATTCATAATTAAGCTAAATAAAAAATCTATCAAAACTTAATTATAATTAAACTAAAAACTATAAATTATTTATTTTGATAATAAAAAAATCTATACAACTTCATTTTATTACATTTTCGCACATGTATGGAGATAAAAAAGAGAAAGAATGAAAGAAAGATATTTATATAAATCATTGTTTTTAAATGAAACTTGTATTTTTCTGTGTTGAAAGCATTTTGGGAAGATCAGTTTCTTATTAATTCATCAATCTTTGATTTAAAACTATACAAAAGTATAGTCATATTAAGTTTTTATTAAATTATTTTTACCCAAGTCACAATCATAAAAACTAAACTAAGAAAACTATATAAAAATGAAAGAAATCAAAACACATTAAAAAATACAACAACCCGTGCAGTAAAGTGAGTGATTTTTATAAAAAAATATAAAAAGGCCACCAACTCTGCAGCTGCCATTATTCCCACCTACTTAGACCCTACTACTTTTCTGTTTATCCGTTGATCACTTTTTATAAAAAGAGGTGATAAGGAAACATGATAATACACTTTAAACCAATTATTGTCTCTGTGATTGAAAAACAGAGGATTTTTCTATTGATTTCTGAACCAAATCTATAGAAGGATTCCTATTTCTTTCGAAGAAGAACTTAAGTAAATTGAATAACAGACTCTAACTTAAAATGAAACTATATGAGAAAAATTCTATCCATTATCTTATTTTTAATGACTTTTGCACATGCCCGGGGGCAAACCTGTGCACCAGTTCCAGTGCCGTTCTTACAGTCATTCAGTAGTGGAGCACTTCCCACATGCTGGATCAGCCAAAACCCTTCTTCCACTTCTACAAACGCTAATGTTAAGTGGAAATTTTCCGGATCAGCCGGATATGGAGCCACCGGAAACGGAGGGAAACCTGCCGGAACTTTTGCATGGGTTGATGCATCTTCACCTTATGCAGGTGAACACACAGTTGAACTGATAAGCCCTCAGATCAACTTAGTGGGGTTAACCAATCCTTATATCAAATTTGAATGGTTTAAAGATCATTTAACCGGACTCAACGGTACAGTACCTGCTGCCGACAACAATCAGCTAAAACTTGCTGTAAATAACGGCTCCGGATGGATACAGGTCTGGTCTGGTGATACCAATTCTCCTGAATGGAGAACAGTTGGTGTTCCTCTGGCAGCAAGCTATGTGGGTGCAACCATTCAATTAAAATTTACCGTTGATAAGGATGTAGCAGGAAATGGTGATTTTTATGATGATGTATTATTAGATGAAGTTCAGGTAATACAAGCTCCTACATGTTTTGAACCTGTTACTCTGCCTGTATCTAATATTGCACCTAATTCTGCAACACTGAACTGGACTGCTCCCCTTGCTCCGGCACCAGCTCCGGCCAATGGCTATGAATATTATTACAGTACAAACAGTACTCCTCCTGCAGCTGCAACACCAGGCACACCCAATCCCGGAACAAGTGCTAACATCAGCTCTCTGACTTCGGGTGCTACCTATTACTGGTGGATAAGATCTGTCTGTTCTGCAACGGATAAATCACCATGGGTTGCAGGCGCTCCTTTTACTCCAGGGCAGATTGGAGGAGGTACGGCTACTCATGCTTTTTTACCTGTATATTCCTGTTCAGGATTTAATTATTCCCAACAGATTTATTTGGCTTCAGAGATTGGAGCCGCAGTAGGAACCAATAATTATATAACAGCCATCAGGTTTTTTGCATCCACAACTGCAGCAACCCAGGCTAATTACAATCAATGGGTAGTGTATATGGGGAATACTTCACAAACAGATTTTGCAACCACTTCAAGCTGGATCTCTACCCCATCTTTAACACAGGTATATTCTGGCACTTTACCGGCAATGGTAGCTGGGACATGGGTTGAAATTCCTCTAAGCACACCATTCTTATGGGATGGTGTAAGCAATGTAGTGATAGGTGTTGATGAAAATTCAACAGGAACATCATGTACCGCCAACTGGGGAAGTTATTCTGCAGGAAATAACCGTGGAATGATTTATTACAATTCAACGACCAATCCGGATCCGGCAAATCTTCCAACTGCAACAAGCAGATATGCTGTATTACCGAGGTTACAATTGACAGGAACAACGTTACCAAGTTGTACCAACACTCCTCCAGCCAATATTGCAGTAAATAATATTACAGCAACTTCAGCCAATATTACCTGGACTGCCACAGCCAATGCCACATATGTTGTAAGATACAGAATACCTCCTTCCCTTACGTGGCAAACAATCAATGTAACAACTCCTTTTACTAATAGTGTAACGCTTACTTCTTTAACTGAACAGACCCAATACGAGGTAGAGATTGCAACCATTTGTGGAACGCAAGAGACATTTTCTGCTCCCGTAGGTTTTACAACACCTGCACTCACTTACTGTAATGGAGCAACGGCAACAGTTACGAACGGTTATATCAACAATATCACCATGATTGGTACGAATGTACCTTTAACCAGTAATAACTCAGGGCCGACAACGTATACGGATTATTCTACAGATCCTACAAAGACCATTACACTCCTGAGAAATTCAGTTAACAATACTCTGTCTGTAGGAAGGTCAATTATATCAGGAACTTATTCTACCAATGCATGGATAGATTTTAACGGGGATGGTATTTTTGATAATAATCCGGCAACGAGTCCCGGAGGAGAAAGAATCATGAATCTTGGCTATTCAAGCACCACTCCCGTTACTGCTACATTTGATGTTCCTGCCAATGCCTATCTGGGAACAAGTAAAGTAAAAATGCGTGTTATTGTATATTCTCTCACTCCAGCCAATGCCTGCGGACCTTTCACCAGCAATGGAGAAGTGGAAGATTATTATGTAAAATTTATAGATTTACAGCCTTGTACTACAGCTGCTCCTACTACTATTGCGGTGAATAACCTTACTCATAATTCTGCCTATGTATCATGGATTCCTACTGCTAATGCTACTTATATTATCAGATGGAGACAAGGAAATACAGGAGCATGGCTTCCATCTGCAACAGGACAGACACTTCCGGCAGGACAAAGCTTTTATACCATAACAGGACTCACCGAGCAAACCGGATACCAGGTGCAAATTGCAACCATCTGTAATGGAAACCAGGGAGTTTTTTCTCCAAGCGTAAGTTTTACAACTCCACCGTTAACGTATTGTAGTATGACCGGAACAGGAATTAACGATTACATTTCAAATGTGAAAGTTACCTCTGTCAACTTCCCGGTAATGGATAACCCATCAGTTCAAACGAATTATATCAGTTACACATCTGCTGCTACCCTTATTAATCTTGAAATCGGTTCTCAGGGAAATCAACTGTCAGTTTCTAAAGAATGGGCAGGAACTCAATATGCCGATGCTGTCAATGCATGGATCGATTGGAACAGAGATGGAGTTTTCACAGATGCTGAAAAAATAATGACGTCCGCTGCCAGCACCACCACTCCAATAACAGCAACTTTTGATGTTCCTTCAACAGGAGTTTATACAGGATCTTTAACAACAACGATGAGAGTGGTAATGAAACGAACCAGTGCTCCTGTAATGTGTGCAGATGCAGCCAATGGTGAAGTAGAAGATTATGCGGTAAGATTAAGACCATGCAGTAATGCAACACCCGGAAATCCAGTATTCACCAATATTACCCATAACTCTGTAAATATCAACTGGACAACTGCTGCTAATAATAATGCTTTTATTTTAGAATACAGACCTGTTACAAACCCTGTTTCTGCATGGGTTCCTTTAAACCTTTCTGTTTTAGGAGGGAATCCACCTGTAACAATCAACGCTTTAACTCCTGCTACGACTTATGAGGTAAGAATTGCAGCGGTTTGTGGTGGTACAGGAATCGGAGTTTACACGCCTATTAAAACATTTACAACGAGATGTGATCCTACTCCACCATTTGTAACGATAAGTAATGTAACGTCAAACTCAGCTTTGATCACCTGGAATCCGGTTGTTCCAAGTGCCTCTTATATTTTAAGATGGCGTGAAGTAGGTACCGGCCCATGGAATACACCAACGATCCCTCAACCACCTGCAAATTCATACACGATTCAAAATCTTGATTCATTTAAAACGTATGAAGTACAGGTTGCCAATATCTGTAATGGAGAAACAACAGCCAACCCGTGGTCTAATCCAAAAGTATTTACCACAGAAAGAATATGTGAAATTCCCCCTCCGGGGCTTATGATCACTCAGATTATGCCAACAACGGCAGAGGTTGTATGGGATCCTTTTCCGGGAGCCACTTATATACTGAAGTACAGAAAAGTAGGTATTCCGAGCTGGACAGAGGTTGTAGTTCCTACAAATACTTACACCATTACTGGCTTGCTGGAGCTCACTAAATACGAAATGCAGATAGCCAATATCTGTAACGGAGTACCGGGAAATTTTACAAAACTGTATTATTTTACAACTCCAACCGTCATCTACTGCCCGATGTCAGCAGCCAATTCTACAACAGAATTTATTTCAAAGGTTACTGTAAAACCTAATGGCAATAAGGAAATGATTAATGAATCTCTTGCCTCTACGTATTCAAATTTCACAGGAAATCCTTTAAAGTTTATTGATTTAATTCAAGGATCAAAAGGTAATCAGATTACCATTGATAAAACTTTAAGTTCAGGAACTAACGCTGGTGTTGCAGTCTGGATCGATTTCAACAGAAACGGAGAATTTGACATCAATGAAAGAATTCTGGCAGACGGACCTAATGGAACCCCAACAGCAAGTTCAACTTTCTCTGTTCCTGACAATGCCTTCATAAGTATGACAGATTATAAATATGTTGTTATGAGAGTCGCTTTACAGAAGGATGGTATTCCTGTGAACTGTACGAATTTCAAAGAAGGTGAGGTGGAAGATTATACGGTCAGAATATCTAAACAACCTGTACCAAACTCTCTAAATCAGGCAGATATCCACATTTATCCCAACCCGGTAAGTTCAGTATTGTATGTAAAAAACATAAGCTTCAAAGCTCAATATAAAATTTACAGTGCTGCCGGAAGATTGATATCAAGTGGAATCATTCTGAACAATGCTATTGATGTGAGCAATCTTATCCACGGGATGTATATGATCGAGATAGAAGATGGAGGAATAACCGTTCAGAAGAAGTTTATTAAAGAATCCTAATCTCTTTTGTCAATGAAATTTCAATTTTTAGAATCAAAATTCTGTAATTCATGAAAAACATTATATTTAGTTTATTATTTATCCTAATGAGCATTCCTATTTCGGCTCAAAGGGATACAGACCATTGGTTTGCACCTTATTACGCCTCCACAAGTTATACGCAGGCATTATATCTGTCTACCGACTCTGCCACCCCTTTTGTTGTTACAATTAATAATAACAATACTCCGATTGGCACTGTCACAATCAGCAAAAATGCTCCGCAAACCTTTGTTGTACCCATATCTGCTATCGCCGCCAATGTTACATCAGACGCTTATAGTGTTATCACTAAAGGGTTACATGTACAAGGGACAAAGCCGTTCTACTGTTCATTAAGAATAGTAAGCAATACTACACACGCCGAAATTATAACCAGTAAAGGGAAAGCCGGGATTGGTAAAGAGTTTTACGTGGCCGGAACTCCTACAACCTCATCACTTACCGGATATAATTTCACAGCAGGAATACTGGCTACTGAAAACAATACTGTAGTAACTGCTACATGGAGTGGAAACGTGACGTTCTTTGGAGCAGCACCAGCTACCAATACACAGACTATTACTCTTAATAAAGGACAGTCTTTTATTTTTGCAGGAGGTCCTGGAACGGGAGGGCAAAACCAGTCTGCTTTTATTGGAGCCAAAATTGTTTCCGACAAACCCATTACGCTTACCAATGGAAATGTCAATGGAAATTTTGGAAATAATACAAGTTCCGGATCTGATGCCATCCTTGATCAATCTGTACCAACAGAAAGGCTTGGAAGTACTTTTGCCATGGTAAGAACCAGATCTTCCTCTGATGATCTGGAAGGAGGTATCATTATTGGAACGGAAGACCATACTCAGATATTCATTAATGGTTCTACTACACCTATCGCAACGATCAACAGTGGAGATTTTTACAGGATCACAGGAAACAATTATGTTCAGCAGGGAAATTCCGGACATTTTAATATGTTTATAACGACTTCAAAAAATGTTTATCTGTATCAACTGGTTTCGGTAAATAACAGCAGTGCTACCTGTGGTTACAACTACATCCCACCATTAAACTGTTTTTTACCCAGAAAAATCGACGAAATCGGAAAGATCAATGAAATGCCAACCGGCACAGGTACTACAAGTACTGTTCCGAACGGAACTGTAGTAAAACTGAATATTTTAACTGAAGCGGGAGCCAATGTAACCGTAAACGGAGTTCTGCCACTCGCTTCAGAAGGTCCTTTTCCCTTAACAGGTAATAACAGCTGGGTAACGTATGCCATCCCTTCTATCACCGGAAATGTAACGGTTATTTCGGATAAAGCTGTAACTGCAGGGATTAATGGAGGATACAGCACGTCCGGATATGGAGGATATTTTGCAGGGTTCTCTTCTATTCCATTAATTGCAAAACAGACAGGAGAATGTATTCCTGGTATTGTTTTGGAAGTGGATGACAGCTATGATAGCTATCAGTGGTATTTGAATGGCAATCCTATTACAGGAGCCAATGCAAATACTTACACCCCTCTGGTTTCCGGAAATTATACCGTAAAAATAGCAGTAGGATCTTGTACTCCGGCCATCACCCCGGTTTACAAAGTGTTTACATGTCTTGAAGAGTCTACTAAAGCAATGACTGTCTGCGAAGGCTATCAGGCTATAGTCCCTCAGTTTACCAATTCAACTCAAAATTATGTTCCGAGTACAGTAACTATTATTACACCCCCGGCAAACGGTACCGCAACCATTGATCCGGCGGGAGTAATTACTTATGTTCCTAATTTCGGCTATATGGGTACAGACACTATTGTTTATAAATTTTGTGGAAACAACCCTGATTTTACAGATTGTGAACAGGTAACCTTAACATTAACGGTTTCTGAAAGCCCTATCGTTAAAGATGCTGCTCTAAGATCTTGTTTTGAACCATCTAATCCTGTACTGGGTGTATTCAACTTAACCTCAGCAGGAGTAAACGTACAACCTGGAACTATTAAACAATATTATCCTTCTCCTGCTGATGCCCATAACGGAACCAATGAAATTCTGACTCCAGCTAATTATACAGCACCAGACGGAGTGGTTTATATTAAGGTAAGCAATGCCAACGGATGTTACAGAATTGCAGAAGTAACGCTTACCGTTATCCCTCCTACCTACTCAGAGGTACTAAAGGATAAAATTATCTGTATGGAAAATACCACCACACTGGATGCCGGCCCCGGATATACTTCTTATCTATGGAGTACGGGAGCAACAACACCATCCATCAGCAATGTGGGAGTGGGAACTTATTGGGTAGATCTGAAAACGAGAGAATGTACGACAAGACAAACCGTAAAGGTTTATCCATCAGAAAATCCTGTAATTTCAGATATTAACATCAGCAATAATACGGTTACCCTGACTGCCATTGGAGGAACAACACCTTATCAGTATTCGATGGATAATATCAACTGGCAGAATGAAAATGTATTTACCAATGTTCCGCGTGGCAGCAATACTTTTTATGTAAAAGATGCTTATAACTGTACTCCTGTAGAGGTAGAAATTACAGTTCCTAATCTTATTAATATCATTACGCCTAATGGTGATGGAATAAATGATGTACTGGATTATTCTGCTTTGGCCGGGAAACCTAATTTCACATTCAGTATTTATGACCGATATGGAAGCAAGATCCACGAAGGAAGCAAATTAAACGGATATCAATGGGATGGCAGCATTGGCGACAAGAAAGTATCTACCGGAAACTACTGGTTTGATATGGGCTGGAATGAGACCAACAGAAAACAGACTCCGATAAAATACACAGGATGGATTATGGTAAAAAACAGAAATTAATTAAACATTTAAATATCAATTTTAATTATGAAAAAGCTATTATATATATTTCTCGTGTTCTTTTCAGGTATGCTCATCGCACAGAAAAACACCTATGTAAAGTTTGCTGTTTACAATAACACCATCGGAACTGCCAGTATGTTTGATCTTTATAAGGACAGTATTGAAAAGGTACACGTTTTTAAAACCAAAGCCAGTTTACCTCCTCATTTAAAGAAGTTTGACTATCTGGCTGATAACGGCCTAATAGAAATAAAATTTAAAAAAAATGCCGGCTATCCAGATAGTTTATCTCTGGAAATGCTGAATGAGCAGAATAATCTGCCCAAAGACAGACCTGTATTGATTGAAGGATATCAGTTTAATGATACCACTACCTTAGTTTATAATGAAATGATTGACAACATTGAACTTATAGATTCCAACGGACAGAAAAACATCCATATTTCAACTATAAGAAATTAATTACTGATATCAATCGGAAGTTAATTTAAAAGCAGAGACTATTTCGAAATGAAATAGTCTCTGTTGCTTTTCACAATATTCTTAATCTTTATTTCAATAGTTTTGAAAACCATATATAAATGTCCATATCACCGGGGACATTCAGTTTTTTCCTTAGATTGTATTTCTTGGTCTGCACAGTTCTTACTGAGGTGTGGGTATATTCAGCAATATCTTAATTACAATATGAATACTATCCTTCTACCACACCACTGAAACCACGTACGTATCACATACACAACATAGCAAAAGTGCAAACAAAAACCATTTAAATTACAAAATTACCAATTACTTTTGTCCGAAAATTATTCTATGCTTTTATAATGAAGTAGAAAATTGATCAAAGTTTAAAAGATAGCCCATTATAAAATCTTATCCGATAACCCCTAAAAACCCATACATATTATGAAAAATTTATTGTCGGTTTAGGTTATTGATGCTTCCGGAAAAACAGTTAAAACGATTGAACAGCCTTCATCTCAGTTGTATCTGAAGACTTAAAACGGGATTATATCTTGTTACTTTAAAAATGATAAACGGAATTACAAAAACGATTAAAACAATTAAGAAATAGCACTTTTTTCAGAATCAGAAAAATAGTTTTTAATATTTAGGATATCTTCTGCCTGCAGGTTTGTGTTATTTTCTGCAGGTATTTTTAAACGAAACGTTCAAAACATATTTTACTTGCACAGAGGCTACTTCATTAATGAGATAGCTTCTGTTTTTTATGACTATTTAAAGGTTTATTTCAGTAATTTGGAAAACCATACATAGATATCCATATCACCTGGAATATTCAGTTTTTTCCTTAGATTATATTTTTTGGTCTGTACGGTTCTCACTGAAGTAAAAGTATATTCAGCAATTTCTTTGGTAGAAAAATTCAGATAGATGTAGGCACAGAATCTTATTTCTGATATTTTTAAAGGAAAAACTTTCAGCAGTTCTTCTGAAAAGTGCGGATAATACTCATTGAAACGGGTTAAAAATTCAGGATTATTTTCTTTGGCAAGCTGTATAAGTTCTTTAAAAGCACTTTCATCTACAGATGGCTGATGAGGGATATCAATTTTATCCAGATTTTTACTTTTGTGCTTTCTATAATAATACAGGAAAAGAAATATAAAAAGAAGACATGCGGCAATACTCAACGACAGGATGAAGAAAAGTTTTTTTGTTTCCTTTTTTCTATTGCTATTTTCCAATTCATTCTGTTTATCTACAGCATCATTCAATGTTTGTTTTTGTCTGCTGTTTGAAGACTCTATATCCAACAGCCAATTAGCATAATAAGCGATACTGTCTTTCTGTCCTGTGCTTTCATACAGGTTCTTCAACTCCATTGCGACCGACTTTTGATAATTCTCGCTTTTATAATAATTATCAGCAATATTTTTACAGATCCATAAATGATGCTGGGCTTCAGGAATTTTATTAAGAGATTTAAAGTACCTGGAAGCATAATACGAGGTAATGTATTGCATCCCTATTTCATTGATCTTTTTCCCATTCTGGATGGCTTCCTCAATATATATTCTTGCAGAATCAGGTTTGTTGAGTTCAAGATACATTCCGCCAAGATACGGTGAGGTCTTATAACTGTTGCTCAATCTGTTCTTGTCTATCCTATAGAGATTATTTTTGTTTTCTCTGTAAATTTTAGAATACTTATATGCTGTTTTATAATGTTTTAATGCTAATTTTTTTTTATTAATTTCATTGTATATTCCGGCGTACTGCCAGTTAATCAGATAAATAAAATAAGCATTATTGGTTTCGTTCACCTTATCATATATTTCGTCCAATTGTTTCAGAGAAGTCATTCTTTCTCCTAATTTCTGGTATAGCAGTGACCTTTGAAGATGGAGATAAAATATAACCTCAAAATCTGTATCTGAATTGATGAGGTTTTCTTTTTCCACTTTATCAGTATAATAAAAAGACCTTTTCATATCACTGTTTCGGTTGTAGATATTGGCGATCTTCAGATACCCTAATGCTACACAATCATTATAAGAATTTTTCTTACACACCTTAATAAGACTGTCAATCTTCTCAATTTCCTTTGATCCGGCAGTAGAAAATTCGATATCAAACAGCACATTCTTTAATTCTTCTTCTGTATGTTGTGAATAGAAAAAGGAAGAAATAAAAAAGAATAAAACAGTCAGTTTTTTCATCATAATATGATCAGAATTAAAATACAATATTATACTACACTATTACTATATAACAAAAAATACATACGTATTACATACACAATTTATGAAAATCGCAAAATATAATTGTTTGTAATACAAAATTAGCAATTACTTTTGAATACTCGAATTTTATATTCATTTTTCGAATACCACTATTAAATACCTAATTTTTAAAATGAGAAAAACTCTATTATCATTATTTTTGATATCAGGCTTCTGTCTTTCCAATGCTCAAAGGTGGGAAACCTCTTCACAAAAAGTGTCTGAGATCAGAAGAGAGGTAAAAATCAAGTATGCTTACAAAACTGATATTAATGCATTAATACAGTTATTAAAAAACGCTGAGGAGACCGGCGCCAATGCAAGAGCAGTAACGATTCAATTACCAACGGCAGAAGGAACCATAGAAAAGTTTGCGGTGTACAGCAATCCTGTGATGGAAAAATCCTTGGCTGAAAAATATGGATTAGGATCTTATGTAGGAGTGGGAATTGACGACCCCTCCAAATATGTAAGATTCAGTACATCCCCTACAGAAATACAGTCAATGATTATTAAAGAGGGTATCTTCCAGTTTATAGAACCTGTCACAACGGATAAAAATACCTATGGAGTATTCTATAAAACCGAAAGAACAGAGTCTGAGCATGGCTTTAGCTGCAGTATGGAAGGCAAAAAGGAACTGGACATCAAATCTTTAAAGAATTCCGGAAAAAATAAACTTGCCGGAATCAATATTACCGGAAGACCTGCAGCCTCAAGATACAGAACCTATAGACTTGCCTTGTCTGCAACGGGTGAATATACTACTCATTTCGGAGGGATGGCAGGAGCTGTTGCCCAGATGAATGCTACTATGACTCGTGTCAATGGTGTTTTTGAAAAAGAATTTGCAATCCATCTTACCATACAAAATTTCCCCAATATCATCTATGCCAATCCGGCCAATGATCCATACACCAATGATTTGAACGGGCAGCTTCAACAAACCTTAACTGCTCAGGTAGGCAATGCCAATTATGATATAGGACATGTCTTTAATGCCGCCGGAGGAAATGGAAATGCAGGATGCATAGGATGTATATGTACCAACCCTACCGCAGCAGAACCGTTAGGTAAAGGTTCTGCGTTTACACAAAATCAGAATCCTGTGGGAGACACCTTTGATATTGATTATGTAGCTCATGAAATTGGACATCAGCTTGGAGGTAACCACACTTTTTCTACAGTTACTGAAAGCTCAGATGTCAATATAGAACCGGGAGGAGGAACAACCATTATGGCCTATGCAGGGATCACAGCCAATAATGTTCAGATGAACAGTGATGCCTATTTCCACTATTCGTCCATCAATCAAATCCTTAACAACCTTGAAGGTAAAGTTGGGTGCGGCGTAGCTGAAAATATTGCCAATAATGCACCAGCTATTACCCCGCTGATTTCCTATACTATTCCCAAAGGTACAGCCTACTACCTGGATGCCAATGCAGTAGATGCCAACGGGGATCAGTTTACCTATAACTGGGAACAGTATGACAGCGTAGGCTCTACAAGCTCAATCTCAGGAGACAGCGGCTGGGGATTCAATCCTGAAGGTTCACTTACCCGTTCTTTTCCTGCAGTGGCTTCGGGAAGAAGATATTTCCCTAGCCTGCCTGTTGTAATGAGTGGTAAACTGACGAATAAAGACACATGGGAAACAGTTTCATACATTCCCAGAGTATTACATTACGCGGTAACAGTACGTGATAATAACCCGAACAGACCTTTAACGATTTCTGCAGAAAATACAGTAACCGTTGGAAATGACGGACCTTTCAAATTCAAAGGATTAACTCCTTCTACTACGTTGTATAATAATGCTTCCAATACCATTTCCTGGGATGTTGCCAATACCAACCTTGCTCCCTATAATGCTGCCAATGTAAAGATTGAATATACAACCGATCTGGTTAACGGATCAGCATGGACAGAACTGGTGGCTTCAACGCCTAATGACGGAAGTTTTGAAATACAGATGCCTGCTGCGCTTCAGGGAAATATTAAACTGCGAATTTCAGCAGTAGGAAATATATTTTATGCCGTTTCTCCTACACTGACCGTAGGAAATGCTCCCGCTTCTTTAAATAATCCACCAACGGGACTTACTGCGTTCGATAATGATATATTAAAAAACTCAGCAACTGTTTCATGGAACCATGTACCGGGAGCAACCTATTCCGTGAATTACAGGAAAGCAGGAACAGCAAACTGGTCCAATGCTGCCAGCCCGGTTAATTCAGTATTCCTGAATAACCTTGAAGATGAAACTTCTTATGAAGTTCGGGTTGCATCAGTAATTAATAATGTTCCCGGAGCATTTTCACCAGTGTATAATTTTAAAACCAAAGGATTACGTACCGGATATGATTACTGCCTGATGACTACAGGAGGAAACACTACAATCAGTCCGTATTTCAGTGGAATATTAAGAGTGACTTTAGCCAATGTGGATTTAGCTGGAAATGGGACAACCGTTCAGCACGCTTATAAAGATTATTCGGAAGACCCTGCCAAACTGATTCAGCTTACTCAGGGTGCGCAATATAATATGAACTATATTGTGTATGCTAACCGTGCTGGAGGAAACTATCAGGATTGGGTACAGGCATGGATTGATTACAACAGAAACGGAGTATTTGAAGCTTCAGAAAAAATTGGGATTAACGGCGCAGCTCCGGATGCCAATAAAAGACATCAGGGAAGTTTTGCATTTACAGTTCCGGCCAATGCTTACAATGGTGAAAAAACATTAAGAATGAGAGTAGCCAGCGGATTTTTCAATGCTTCAGCTGATGCATGTGCAAGTCCTTTCGTAGATGCCAATGGTGATCTTTTCTCCCGTGGTTCGGTATGGGATTTTTCTGTAAAGATCAATGCAGCACTAGGAGTTAAGGAGTCCGTTCAGTCATCTTCTGATCTTGAAATCTACCCTAATCCTGCGGATACATTTGTAGAGGTAAAAAATCTGAAAGGTAAAGCTGATTACAAAATTTACAGTGCAGACGGAAGACTTGTTCAGGAAGGAAAACCGGACGGAAAAAGAATCAGTGTTGCCTCATTGATCAAAGGAGTGTATGTGATCATGATAAAAGATGATAAGGCGACTTATCATACAAAACTAATCAAGAAATAGTTGTAATAATTAGTGTACCGTGTACCTGTAGGTTATACGTGATGCCTGCAGGTACTTTTCTAAGTCAATTAAAAAAAATAAACCCAGTCATTAACTCATAGTAAATCAAAATCTCTAACAAAGTAAATAAACTAACATTTTCATTTTAAACACCTTTTAATGCAGTACCTGCAGTATAGATTGGGTTTCCTGCAGGTACTTTTAAAAGGTTTAATAATTAAAAAACGGATAAAGAAAAATATATAGCTCTATATTGATAAAAAAACATTTTTAATCATCGTTTGTGTTGTGTACCTGCATGATAAGTGGTTTTCTGCAGGTACCTTTTTTAAATAACTCTCAAAAAAATACTCTATGATAAAAAAACTACTCTTTCTTATATGTACTGGTTTTTCAGTGTTATCATTCTGCCAGTCTGATGAGGTTCTGTTTATAGGAAACAGCGTCACCTATTTTAATGACATGCCTGAAATTTTTAAAAATATAGCGGCTTCAAAAGGGAAAAATCTATCTGTAACAACACATACTCCCGGAGGAACCGGATTTGTGAATCATGTAAATGATGCTTCATTGTATCAAAAGATAAGATCTAAAAACTATAAATACGTGATCATGCAGCCCGGAACTGCGGAATCTGCAGGTCATTCTTACCCTGTTTCTGTAACCGCTGAACGCGGCCGTAAAATCAGGGATTCTATTCGTAAATACAGTCCTTGTTCTAAGATTTTTCTGTATGAAATTCCGTATGGAGTACCCTCTGCGAATGAATACAATACCTATTTCGCTTTTCAGCAGAAAATTAAGGATTCCATTACAAAGATGTCTAACCTGATGCAGGTGGAAATGGTTCCTGCCGGAGAATCTGCAAGACATTACTACAATTCTTCCCAGGATCTGGCTCTTCACGGGTCTTATAACGATATTCATCCAGGGCCTAAAGGAAGTTATCTTGTAGCAGCTTCTATGTATTCTGCGATTTTTCAGGATCATGTTTTTCCGTCCACTTTTTATAACGGACTGCCTCAAAACACAGCTGAAAATTTTCAGAATATTGCAGATCTTGTTTTTTTTAATAATCCGCCACAATGGAACAGTAACGCGTTTCATCTTCATTCGGATTTTATAGCAGGAATTAATGGAACAACTGTAAATTTCACCAATCATTCCGCCAATTACACATCTGTATCATGGAACTTTGGTGATGGCATCACTGATTCATCATTGAACCCTGTGCATCAATATACTGCACCGGGAAGTTATACAATCTCGCTTACGGTCATGAAAAATTCATGTGCTGAAACTTTCAGTAAAACAATTACTATTTGTTCTCTGGGGACTGCGGATATGAAGGTACAGCCTGAGCTTACATTTTACCCTAATCCTGTGAAAGATTTCTGTCATATCAAAAGTAAAGAGAAAATAAAGGACATTATGGTTTATGATATGGCTCAAAGAAAGCTTTCTGACTGGAAAAACCTTCATACTTATGATATACAATTAGATTTTTCAACTTATAGTAAAGGCGTTTACATGATCAGCATTCTCTATGAAAACGATCGTAGGGAAAGCATTAAAATCATGGTCAAATAAATGCGAAAAGAGAACTCGTCTGAGTTCTTTTTTTGTTGTATTATGAGGTAATCCATTTACAAAAGACTATCCTGCAACCACTTTTTCTGCATATACCACTCCTTCATAGCAGGCATTGTAAATTGCGTTCAATCTTCTAAAACAGGAAGCAAATGTACCATTAACATAGAGATATAAAACGATGGTCTGCAAGGATATCTTTCTCCATAAATTGGTTTTTCACTTTTGAAACACACAAGATATTACAGGAGAAACAGTTTTTTCCACCTGGCAATGGTATTCCTGCTCAATTTAAAATATCTTGCTAATTCAGCATTATTCAGTTTATTATTTTTCTGATAGCTTAGAATTTCCAGAATTGCGGTTTTATCATAGGAACGATGTCTTTGATTGGCAAATTCGGTTTGTTTATTGGCTTTAGGAAAAAGAATATTGTTAATGGTAATTACATCTTTTACTGAAAATGCTGGTTTTGACAATATAGATTCACATTCTTGTTTTTTTGCAGGGTATTTCAGACGTACAAGGTCTTCATATATCCTTTTATAATCGGGAGATTCGGGTTTGTGCATAGATTCTTTATTCTTAATCAAAAATCCCCGGAAAGGGGGCCGAAGTGCGGCTGGTCTCCGGCCAATAATAACTAAACATACTTCGCCACAAAAACTATATTTTAATAAAAAATTCCGAACAGATCGATTTTCTTTATTGTTATAATTCTCTTACAGCACAAATTTGCTTTATTCTCCTTTCGTCTCAAAAAAAAACAGATATGACACAGGTATTACAGTGAATTAATCCCGGTACAAATCCACTAAAATTATCTCAAATTAAGCATCCAGAGATAAATATCCTCATCTGACGAGATTCCCAATCTTTTGCGTAAACGGTTCTTTCTTGTCTGTACAGACTGAGGCTGAACAAAAGTATATGCTGCAATATCTTTGGTGGAAAAATTCAGAAACAACATGGCACAAAACTTGAGCTCAGTACTTTGCAGTTGAGGTTCAATTTTCATCAGTTTGGGTACAAATTCAGGATAAACCTCCTGAAAACGGGTAAGGAATTCCGGATCATTATTTTTTGCCAGTTGTATCACCTCTTCAAAAGCTATATTTAATTTTTGATTAAGCTCCTTCGTTTCTATTTCCCTGACATTTAACATCTTATTCTTCTTTTTTATTCTTTTATTAATCATAAAGAAAATAACTGCCAAAATTCCAATCCCTCCAATCATGATATAGAGCAAAAGATGATTTTCATTTTTCAGATTTTTTTGTTTTTCTTCCACAAGAAGATCTACTGTATCTTTCAGATTATTATCGTCTATCTTTTTTAAACTGTCATTGAGTCTGCTGTATTTAAGCTCATATTTATTTTCATTATCAATCTGCCCGGTTTTTTCGTATGATCTGGATATTAATCCGTACAACTCTGATAATTTTCTGAAGTTTTTTGCTTTTGCAGCAAGCACTATGGCCTTTTCATAATTGACAATAGCTGCATCATATTGCTTTCTCGCATCACAAATTTGCCCTAAAAGCTTATATGTTGCAAAATCATTATTCCCCCAGTCAACAGCTATAGACTGGGCAGATTTTATATAATACTCCGCAGAATCAATTTTATTTTCATTAAGTTTTGCTTCGGATAAAAGGAGCATGGCTGCTTTCAGACTGGTATTCATCCCCGTATCCATTTTTTTTGATTTTTTCAATTCATCAACAATTTTCTTTCCATAGTAGGTAACAGAGTCGTACATTTTTTTCTCAAGATAATTTCTCCCTACCTGAACCAGAATCATTCCCTTAATAGCATGCCTGGTAGAATCATTTTTTAAATCATCCGCCATTGTCAGATTCTTTTTCAACTTTTTTAACGATTCATCATACATTTTAATTCCTCTGTAATTGATGCTGTATAATATATTCATGGAAATTTCCTGATCTTCAGCATTCGAGTTTTTGAACTCAGGTTCCATCATTTTTAAATAATAATTGCTTTTATTATACCTGTATTGCATGGAAAAAGCCAGTGCCAGATTATAATATGCAGATAATTTTCCTTCCGCATAATTAATATGTTTGGCATCATCCAGTATTGAAAGATTCAATGTAATCATATCATCTGTCTGGCCATCAATAAGAAGAGCATTAGACTCCTCCAGCCTTTTATCAATAGTTGCTGTGGTAATTTTAGGCTGTGCAAACAGCAGTAACGGGAAAAACAAAATAATAAATTTCATAGTGTATCAAATATGTGTAATATATATATGCATGTAACATGTATAAAAGTAAAAATTTATTAATTTAAAATCAAAATAAGAATTTTAACCTAATAAAAATCAATACCAATAAAACTTAATATAGATCTTTCACATGCATCTTTACTTCTTTTCAGGGGCAATGATAAAATATTTGCAGAAAAAAATGCCCTATGGAGCCATTACATACCTATGACATTCAATAGTATTGATGCTTTAGCTTATTTTTCAAAGTTGTAATCTGATTCTTATTTGGGTCTCAAAGTATTCATCCTTATTCCCTGATCAAATGAAAGAAATCGTTGTGATAACAATTGGATAATAAATTTTTAATTTCTGCAATTAAACCCACTTATAAATATGAATACAGCGAACATCTTGAGCCTGATTCTATTCCTTATACTCATACAACACAGACTCATTAATTCCCATTAAAAGTATAATACAGTGAACAATTTTAAGACATCTATACTTTTTCATTTAAAAAAATAAAATACTCATTACCAATCAATTACAACAATGTCATAGCTATGTCATAGGTGAAATTTTGTACAACATAAAGCCTGGAATGTAATATTGCATCAACAAACTTATCCATCTGATTTCCAACAAATCCCGGTTACGATCAATGGATCATGAGTTCAAAACAAAAAAAATATATACATCTATGAAAAAATTTTTATTAGCCACAGCTTTACTAGCTTTTTTGAATGTGTATTCACAGGTTGGTATGAATACTACAAGCCCCAGTGCTACAGTTGATGTAGTGAGTAAAGGAAACACCAATGCAACAAAAGCTTTAGAAATTAATGACAGTACCAATAAGGAACTTCTAAGTGTATCTGATGATGGATCAGTGCGCCTGGAAAATTATAAAAACTTCAGTTTATTAGGCACTGATGTTAATGGTAACCTGGTGAATGGGACAACAGCAAGTATTCCTTCTATTGTAGGAATTGCCACAGGGATTGCGTCAACCAGTGACCTTTCCGCCAATACGGAAGCTAAATATAATTTTACTGTGAACAAAATTAATTCTGCAAATCTATCATATAGCTCAGGTAACTTTACCGTATTGAAAGCAGGATATTATGGTATTTCGCTTTATACAAAAAAAGATGTCAGTATGAACTCTCCTACAACCGGAGGAACAGTACAAACCTTTATAAAGAAAACTGTTGGAGCTGCTACAACTGAACTCTCAGTAAATCAAAATGGCTTAACGGATAATGTTTCTTTTGAAGCCAATACTATAGGTGTAACAGCATATTTTAATGTTGGTGACATAATAAGCTGCAGAGGTAATTACACAAGACCTCACAGACTAACTACAGCTTCATTGAGCATTGTATATTATGGTACCTAATCAATTTTCTTTATAGAATACTTTATTTTTAAACTATAAAAGCCACTTTTAAAACCCTCACAAAAGTGGTTTTTATCCTAATCCGTTGATTATGCTTTTTAAAGACATTCACATTGGTGCGCTAATACAAAAACGGGTACAGGAAACCGGATTCTCTTCAGACAGGCTCATGAAATTCATGCAATGCAGCTGTGAAGAACTGTCTGAGATGTACAAAAGCAAGTCATTGGATGCAGAGGTACTCCTTAAATGGAGCAAGCTACTGACTTATGATTTCTTTAGAATTTATTCCCAACATCTGCTGCTGTATTCACCTCCCCTATCTTCAGATTATTATCAAAAATCAAAACAGGAAAAAACGCAGCTTCCGGAGTTCAGAAAAAATATCTATACTATAGAGATGATTGATTTTATTCTTGAGCTTTTAAAAACAAATGAAAAAACAAAACAGCAAATTATAGAGGAATACAGAATTCCCAAAACTACTTTATACAAATGGATCAGAAAATACTAACCTTATTTATCCATGATCATTAATGAAAAATTTTACTTTGATGCCTGCATCTGATCTCCCTCTGGAAAGTGTATGTCCATCCTTTATTTTTCACAAATTTCCGATTCTATTAACACAGATAAAAAATATAAGATTTATTAAAAACTTCAGCATTACATGTACTTCAGAAATATAATCAGGACCATCAAAAGCAGCAGAAACTCTCAATGATTGAGAGTTTTTTTCTGCAGTTCAATTTTTAATAATCTGCCTTTGCTATTTCAAGCTTATTGTTTTCGCTTGTTTGCTATATAGTGAAGTTTGAAGGAAGTCCTAGTTGCTGATAAAGTTCGCGCAAAGTACGTACATTCAGGTTACCGTTTACGTTTGCATTCGATTTCGGATAAATTTAGAAATTTGATTAAGTATAGCCACTGTAAAGATGAAAATTATATTCCAGCAATTTCCTTTCTATCAGTAAATTGAAACAGATTTTCAATAATTTTTCATAAAAAAATCAAATAAAATTTGTTTTTATGACCAATCGGTCATATATTTGCTTCATTATTCAGTATGATCATGGCAAAAGGGGAAGAAACCAGACAGTTCATTATAGAAAAAGCAGCACCTATTTTTAATACAAAAGGGATTGCAGCTACTTCTATGAGTGATATTATGGAGGCCACCAAGTTGTCCAAAGGCAGTATGTACGTTCATTTTGAAAATAAAGAAGTACTTGCCTGTGCCGCTGTTGAGCACAACATGCAAATGCTGACGGAAAGACTTCAAAGAAATTTAAGCCAATACAAAACTTACAAAGAACAGTTATTTGCTTATATTGATTTTTTCAGTGATCCCAATCACCCTCCGGTAGTTGGCGGATGTCCCCTATTAAACTTTGGAACAGAAGCTGACGATACCAATCCGGTGGTTAAAGGAAAGGTAAACCGTGGCATACAACAGGGAGAAAAACTGATTTCCGGTATTATAGAAAAAGGAATTGCCAATAAAGAGTTCAGAGCAGAATGGGACGCGGAAGATTTTGCAACAGTTTTGTTTGCAATGCTTGAGGGTGGGCACTTAATGTCAAGAATGGCTGGCAATAATGATAAAATGATCACTATTGGAAACAGCCTGAAAAAAATTATAAAGGAAAATACGGTATAATTTTTTTTATTCAAAATATGACCGATCGGTCATTTAAATTAAAAACAATATTGCATAAAAATTATAATCACAACAATCAATTAAAAAACAAAACAATGTCAAAAGCAGTTTTAATTACGGGTGCATCAAAAGGTTTCGGAAAAGCATGGGCAGAAGCTTTTTTAGCAAAGGGATACAAAGTGGCAGCAACAGCCAGAAATGTGGAAACACTTCATGATTTAAAAGAAAAATATGGAGATTCCGTATTGGCTTTACCCTTAGATGTAGATAAAAGAGAGGAATCATTAGCAATTGTTCAGAAAGTACACCAACACTTCGGCAGCATTGATATCCTGATCAATAATGCAGGATATGCATTAACTGGTGCAGTGGAAGAAACCAACGAACAGGAAGCAAGAGCACAGTTTGAAACGAATTTCTTTGGAACTTTATGGCTTACACAGGCGGTACTTCCTATCATGAGAGATCAGAAAAGCGGCCATATCATTCAGGTGTCTTCTATTTTGGGATTAGCTACGCTACCAACCATGGGGCTTTACAATGCTTCCAAATTTGCTGTTGAAGGGTTAAGTGAAACTCTGGCCACAGAAGTAAAAGAATTTGGAATCAATGTAACGTTGGTAGAACCTAATGGCTACGCTTCCAATATCTGGCATACAGGAATTAATACACAAAGTAATCCGGTTTACGACAACGTTAAAAAAGCGTTCTCGGAATCCGAAACATCTTTCGGAAGCGTTGAAGCGACAGCACCGGCCTTGATAAAGTTAGCAGAAACTGAAAATCCTCCACTGCGTTTATTACTCGGAAAAGTAGCGCTTCCATTTGTAAAACAGAATTACGAACAGCGCCTAAAGGTTTGGGAAGAATGGAATGATGTATCTGTAGAAGCCCACGGATAATTTCCAAAAATGCATCAACAAAATAAGCTCCGTTATAGTAAAACGGAGCTTATTTTTTATCTTTTTTTAGGCCGGCAACTCTCCCTTTTTCCGTAGCAACACTTCTCCTCTGTCTCCCTATTGATAACTTTTTCCTGTTCACCATCTGAAATGTCTGTTTCGCTGTGAAATATGGCTATTTGAACACATTACTCGTTTCCCAGGCGTATCTCAGGGTATAATTTTGTCTCATCAAAAAAGAAAAAACAGATTTAAAATCTAATACAGCAAAACAATGAAAACAACAATTTCAACAATCCTGTTAGCAGCAACTTTTATCTTAGGTACGCCTGCTATTTCTAAAGCGCAAAAAATTGAGACTGCTACTCTATCATCAAAAAATGATACCAGTATCCGGCCTTTTCACATCAGTGTCCCGCAATCTCAGCTGGATGATCTTAAAAAAAGGATTTCCGAAACCCGATTCCCGGATAAGGAAACAGTGAAAGATGCTTCCCAGGGCATTCAGCTTGAACAGTTAAAAGAGCTGATCACCTATTGGGGCAATGGGTACGACTGGAGAAAGGTGGAAGATAAGCTGAATTCACTTCCCCAATTTGTAACTAAAATTGACGGACTTGATATCCAGTTTATCCATGTACGTTCAAAGGAGTCTAATGCAATGCCTGTGATCCTTACCCATGGCTGGCCGGGTTCTCCACTGGAGTTTATCAATACAATAGATCCATTAACAGATCCTGTTAAATACGGAGGAAAAGCAGGTGATGCCTTTGATGTGATTATACCAGCTATTCCGGGATATGGTTTTTCAGAGATTCCTACTGAGCCTGGCTGGAACCCGGACCGTGTTGCCCGCGCATGGGATGTACTGATGAAAAGACTCGGTTACAAAAAGTATGTTTCTGAAGGTGGCGACCATGGTTCCGTTATTTCTGATGCATTAGCAAAACAGGCTCCTTCTGGCCTTTTAGGAATCCACCTTACCATGCCGGCTACTATTCCTGCCGAACTTGTAAAACCGATCAATGCCGGTGATCCCGCCCCGTCAGGACTTTCTGTCTCGGAAGCAAAAGCATACAATGCAATGAGTACATTCTTTGGAAGAAATGCAGCTTACGGAGGAATGATGGTAACACGTCCACAGACAACAGGATATCTGCTTTCTGATTCTCCAACAGCCTTAGCAGCATTCCTTTACGAAAAAATTGCAGAATGGAGTGAAAGTGATCTTCATCCCGAGAATGTCATTGGCCGTGATGCTATCCTCGATGATATTACCCTTTACTGGCTTACCAATACGGGAGCGTCTTCTTCACGTTTTTATTGGGAAAATAACAAGAATAATTTCAGTGCCGAGGCGCAGAAGACGAAAGACATTAAAGTTCCTGTAGCTATTTCGGTATTCCCTCATGAGATTTACCAGGCTCCGGAAAGCTGGTCGAAGCAGGCGTATCCTACTTTATATTATTATCATAAAGCCTCAAAAGGCGGCCATTTTGCAGCCTGGGAACAGCCGCAGGTCTTTACGGAAGAGCTTAGAGCCGCTTTCAAAGAGTTAAGAAAAAAACTTTAACAATATCAATCAACAATATCGTTTAATCTAAATAATAAAAATATGGAATTAAATACCATTCAGGAAGTAGAAAATACAACAGTAATCAATATCAGTAAAGTGTTGTATTCCGGTAATGTCATCGTAACCGGAGGCCGTAACGGAGAAGCAAAAAGCAGTGACGGAAAGTTAGATATTGAATTAACCTCTCCCGGTTCAAAAGGAAACGGAACCAATCCGGAACAGCTATTGGCAGCAGGATGGTCAGCATGTTTTATCGGAGCTATGCATTTGGGTGCTTCAAAAACTGGAATTACTCTTCCTCAGGACTTATCTGTCAATACCTCTGTAGACCTTGCCACCAATGACGACGGATTTTTCCTGCAGGCTCACCTACAAATCCTTCTGCCAGGCCTTGCAATAGATGAAGCCAGAAAAGTTGTGGAGACGGCTCATGCGACATGTCCTTATTCAAAAGCAACCCGCGGAAATATTAATGTAAAGATCGATGTAGTGGTGTAGTTTTCAGAATGTTTATCTCATTTTGATCAAAGCCTTCCCTGCCCAAAGCAAGGAAGGTTTCTTTTGCTGAGATCGGTTTGAAAAAGATAATCCGGATGTAAGGGTCTGTTATATTAATTTCCAAAATTGACAAAATGAGGAACATCCGTGGCAAAGCTGTTCAATGGTAAAAGATTATTCCTGTTACTGTTAAAATCAAAAACAGAATTATTATCAAAAGGAACACGCGGATAATACATGAAAGAAATCTGAATCCTGTTGAAAACCAGATAAGGATTATTAATTAAAACACCTATCCCGATTTTTGTGTTGGCCTTAGTTTTAAACAGCTTATCATCAGGCATTCCGAGCCAGCCCACTGCAGTTGTTAAATAAGGACTGAAGTGAAAATTCTTCCAGGTTTTATTAATAAACAACTGAAGCTGATACCTCAGCACTATTTTTTTTGTCCCGATATAATCAGAATTATAAACAGGGAACTCGTCTGTAGAAGAAAGGTTGATCCTATCCTTATACGAATAATTATGCTGTGGATTTCCCAATGCCAGAGTTGGAGAGAAGAAATGTCTTGCTTTGGCAAATTTCCAGTCCATGAGGTTTGTAAAATAAGTTCCGTCAAAACGGAAAGATTCTCTGTTCTGGCTGTCTTCATTAAAAAACCTTCCAAACTGTGCTTTCACCGTGAAATATCCCAGTTTTGTAAAACGTCCGTAAGATGCAGAAATTCCCACATACGGATTCACTTCTTTATTTCTTGATAATCCTCCGGCAATGACATTGACAGAATTACCATAAGCAATATCCTCCGGCAAATCATACTGGAAAATATTTTTCTGAACTGAGAAGTTTCTCTGAATAAATCCAACAGACATCAGGAAACTGTTGTAAGAACTGAAATATTGATACTGATCGATTCCGGGACTGTCTTTGTACTTGTAGTTCTGGAATCTTCCTATGATGGCAATATTGCTGGAAATTTTTTCACTAGGATCCGATGAAACCGGAATCTGATAACCTCCCCATAAATCCTGACTGTACACTTTGATCTGAACTTCCGGAAAAGTAGTATCCGTATTTATAGGAAGTAAAACTTTCCGCATAAAATATTCAAATGTAAAACCTCCCGCCCATTTCGTCAAAGGGGAGAAAAAGTCTCTTCTGAGGCTGAAATTAATTCTTTCATTTTTCGAAAAGTCCCGTTCTCCGAGAATCTGGGCATTGATATAGGTACCAAAAAGATTATGGGTAGTATAGCTGCCTAAAAGATAATCCTGCTTTTCTTTGGAATCGTTTCTGTAAAGAAAGTCCAGTGTGTGTCCCAGTCCCAGCACATTTTCTTCCGTAACTCCCAAACCGATTTTACTTCCGGAATAGCTGATTCTCGGCTTCAGACTCCAGGAATCCAATACCTTTACGACAACATCTATAGAATCTTTACTCGAAGTGCTGTCGGAAACTCTGATATTAACTCTGTTGATAAAAGGCATTGTTCTAAGCAAACGCTCTGATTCATAGAGCTTTTGGGCGTTATATTCTTCTCCTTCTTCAAAAAGCAAAAAATTATTGATTGTTGATCTTCTGGTACTGGAATGAAGGTGATCCTTTATCCAATCATACCATTTACCTATTTCCTTACTGTCATTAGAGCCATATCCAAAAGGGTCAATGGTTTCTATCCTCACATTTCTGATAATTTTTTTGTTATAAGTATTTTGTAAAAGCTTTTCAGTATTGGACTTCACGGAAGTGGAATCCGGCTCTCTACGAAATATAAAGCGGTGAATGAATTTGGTAACTTTTCTCTTATCTGAAAATTCTTCTATTTTGTAATACAGCGAATCTTTCTTTTCCTGTGCATTTAAAAAGAAAAAACCACTTAAAAGGAAAATCAGAGTTACAGTCGTTCTAGCCATTAGTCATCAAAAATTCAATAAAGTTTGTTGTATCAATTTGCAAGCCAATAAGGGCTGATCATAGATAAAGAAACAATTTTTATGATAAAATAGTAAAAGCATGCCCTTAGCTCACGTTTTTTCTACAGTTTAAAAAAGAAATAAACCACTGCAACCCATTCTTTTTTTATACCATGAGCGTAGCCTATTATACTGCGGCTGGCATTTTCAACGGTTCCATCCTCTTTAATATATCCCAAAGTAGAGCGGCTGCTATTTTCTACTGTTCCGTCTTCCTTTACATAACCTACTGTGGAACGGTTTTTATTTTCAATGGTTCCGTCGTTTCTGATATAGCCAATTGTAGAACGGCTTCGGTCTTCAATAGTACCGTCACTCCTGATATAACCTACGGTGGAATGACTGCTGTTCTCAATCGTTCCATCACTTTTAATATATCCTAAGGTGCTTCGGCTGCCGGATTCGATGGTTTGTGCTTTTGTCAGTATCATGCCTGTTACTGAGACCATTAAAAATAGTATTTTTTTCATTTCTTTTTAATATTTTACCTCAGTATAAGTTAAGATTCTCTTTTCAATTTTCTAAATAATCTTAAAACTAATTTAAATCATAAAACAATGGCATCCAGTACAGCCATTTTTTTGTTATTTTTACTCATTATAAATAAAAATAATACATGAAAAAATTTGTACTTACGGGAATAGTTATGACAGGAGGCTTTCTAACAGCTAAAGCACAGTGTAAGCCGGTGGCCTCTCTTGCAGAAAGTTTTGATACCTGGAAAGATATTCATAAATGCTGGACTGCTCAATCCGGGAAAGCAATGCTTTATGCAAGTGACAAAAGAATTATATTCTACTCCATGAGCAATCCGGGAGAAAATATGTATCTGGTAACTCCCGAAATTAAAGCCGGAACCTATACGCTGTCTCTTGACCTTTCCGATAACGGAGGAGAAACAACATTAGAACTTTTCTCAGTAGATAATCCTTCTGATGTAAAAACCTATACGGCAATTACCAAACCTTCCAAAATAACAGGAGAGAAAAAAGCATTTACGGTTTCTTTGAAGAAAGATTCACATTTAGGATTGAAAGTTCTGCTGAATGGAGTGCATCAGGCTGTTTATCTGGATAACCTGTCCCTGCAGGCGAAGAAATAAATTGGCGTAAAGCTTACACATCAATACAAGGTTATACCTTCTGTTTTAAGAAAACTAAAACAGTTTTTTAAGTTTATATTCAAATGCAAAAACTTAGAGTGAAATTTTCACTCTAAGTTTTTCTGTTTCCGGTTTTTAAGAATGCAGTAATTACCCTACAATATTCTATCATTAATATCAAAAAGCTATTAACTTTTTCATGCTGTGGAAAATTAATAAAAAAGAGTATCTCCGCAGATATACTCTTAAAAAAACTCAGAAAAAAAACGAAGCTATATGCTCTAATTACTTTAGGTGATCAATCTGGCAGATTATATTATGAACATACGTTTCCATCTTGTGACAGTATTTCGGCTTAATCTAAAATGCCTGGCTAGCTGACTATTATTTAGTTTATGTTTTTTTTGATAAGTAAGCATTTCAAAAATAGTCTCTTTATTATAGGATTTGAATTTTTGGTTTTCGGATATCCTGTCAACAAAAATAATGTTATTAACTTTCAAAACATCTGATAAAGACATGGATTCTTTTGACAGATATCGCTTTACATTTTCCCATTTATCAGGGCATTTGGACTTTATGAAATCATGGTAAATCTTTTTATAATCAGGGCCTGTATTTATTGTCTGTATTTGCTTATCCATTTATTCAATGTTGACTTGGGAATTCCGTAGTGATTCGTGATTTCTACGAAGTTTTCTGTTTATCTTCTAAAAGTTCCAGTATATAGTCTATGGTTTCTTTGGTATATAAACTTTCCTGAACCGGGTCAGTTTAAATTGTACTCCATTTTTATTTTAACTGGTAATGCGGAGCATATCATATTAAATGATAGGAATAGAAACGAAAAAATCATATTTCAATCATTTTGAACATTCTAGGAGTAAACTCACATCTAATGATTTCTCAGAATACATTTCCGTAATCTCATTTTCTGCTGAATCTGTACTCAAAAACCAACATTTTATAAAAAGTAAGTTCCTGATCTATTCTTCATTAAATTGTTGGATATATCTTTTAAAAGCTGATTGATTTCATTCTCACTACAAAACGTAATATCAATATTTTTTCTTAATATTCTTCCTGAAGAATTCAAAAAAAGAAGGATTAAATATTTTCTAAAAGTCTGTTCCTTTATTTCTATTCTTACAATTTTCTTTTGCGCCGTTTCTAAAACCAAACTTTTTCCTCTGTTTGAAGGCCATTGATAGCTTTTGATGGAAATTATCTTTCCGGAATGCTCATATTCGAATATAAACCGGTTTTTTAACAGTCCATATACAAGCACCAATAAAGCTGTTAAGGAAAAAAATTCTATAGCAAAAATGTATTTCAAATACATGAGAATACCAATGTTCAAAAAAAGCAGCGACAATATAATTAACTGAACAAGCATATAACGGTCTACTCTTTTCTTATTATCTATTTTCATTACCCTTCAATGATTAAAATTGTCTATTCTTATTTATTTTCTCTGTATATATTTCTGATTTCAGATGCAGAATATTGCTATTCCATTCATTCTGCCAGCTTGTAAAAAAGTACCGGTTGAACTCCCAAAAAAGCATTGCTATCAAAAATGTAATTTTTATAATTTTAATCAGACTTAGCTTTCTATTTACATTCATTCACTTATTGCCTATTTTTATTCTTTAAGGTAAAGCGACATCATTCATAATTTAATCAAGTAAAACATGCTATTCATTTAAAAATAAGCGTTAAAATATCTCATAAATGTGAAATATTAATAGAAATTTCATTTAAAAAATTTGAGAATTGATTTAACTTTTAATTATTAGTAAGCATTAAAATTATTGACACAAATGTCTGATAATCTATACGAAGCATAAAATAATTACTGTAAAAATAGATTACTAATATTGTAATTTTTAATCTAGTCTTATGTAGTTTATAAACGACATTTAATTCTTTTAACAATGATTTATTTTCACTACATTTATAATAACTGAATCGAATAAACACAAATGTATCAACTATCCTTAATATATCATAAAGCAGTTATATTGCTGCTATTATTCTGGATACTGCTTTGCTATAGCCAGCAAACAGTTTCTGTATGGTATGACACAGATAATGGACTTCCACAGAATAGGGTAAAAGATATTATTAAAGGTAAATATGGATTTATATGGCTGAGTACAGAAAACGGTTTAGTACGCTGTGATGGATACAATTCTATAACGTATAATTATCTTAATCTTAAAGACAATAGTGCTTCTGTATTTTTTGGAAATATTGAAAAAGATTCCATTTATAATTTTATTGCTTACACTGAAAATATAGTATCCATTACAGCTCAAAAGCTTCACGAGGCTGATGAATATGATCGTTATAAACGACAATATCAATTAAAATAAAAAACAAAAAGATGAATAGAAAAATTATTATTGCAGATGATCACTTAGTAGTAAGATTAGGTACTACCCTGATTTTGGAATCCCACTACAAAGATGTAAAAATTTCCTGTGCAAAATCCTATATCGAGCTCACAGAAAAATTATATGCTGAGTCGTTTGACCTGCTGATTTTAGATATCAATATGCCGGAAAGCAAATATTTGAGTATGATTGGTGAAATAAAAACAATACAGCCCAATCTTAAAATCCTTGTTTTTTCGGTGTATGACAATGATGTTGCCGTACGATACATCATTGAAGGAGCTGATGGATACATTAATAAATTATCAGATGAAAATAACATCCTGGAAGCAGTTCACCAAATCTTTGAAACCGGAACTTATTACTCACCGGATATTGTAAAAAAGCTTGTTTCATCTGCTAAAAAAGATACTCCCATCAATCCACTTGAAACATTATCTGAAAGAGAAAAGGAAATATTTGATCTCCTGGTGAAAGGTTATGGGAATATTGAAATATCGAATGAACTCAACCTTCACCTTTCCACTGTGAGTACTTATAAAGCAAGAATTTATAAAAAGCTCAATATTAAAAATGCTGTGGATCTTGTAAGGCTGGGCGATAGAAACCAGATCCACAAACATAAATAAACGTCCCCATTATCAAAAAGATGGGCTGAAGTACGTATTGAGAGTATAAAAAAACGGAATAAATATTCCGCTTTTTTATACTCTATAATCTATCAGAATCGTAAAGTTATTATTACAATTTTAGTAATGCTTTTTTGATTTAATTTTCTTCTGTAATTTTTGAGTCAAGGTAAGTAGCTCATTAATTTGTTCTCTTTGAGAGTCAATTTGTTTTTGCTGTTCTATGACATGTAAATACAGTTCTTCTACTTTTTCCAGAGTTTGGGTTGATAATCGGGTAATATCAAAAGAATATCCATCTTTCGTTTTCTCTAACTCTTTAATAGAAGTTACCCCGGGCAAATGCTTATTATCCTGAATAAACTTTTCTGTATCATAAATAGTTGAAAATTTATAATTTGAATTCATATTTGAAATCCCGTTAAAATACTGATCAAATACATAATCCGGATAAGTAGCTGTTGTTGTAGCAATGCTTCCATTTACTTTTAATCTTTCCGATCCGAATGTGATACCGCTATTATATCCTATGCCCAATTTCTGATGAATAAAAAAATTCCCATCCGGTTCTATGGTTGACTGTACTGTTCCTCGATCTCCCGCCACCGGAGCTGTCACAAAATCAATACCTGAGGGAGTATTTGTATAACCGGTCCCAATAGAAAGTACCGTACTGTTGCCTGTAGCAGAAATCTGTGCTGCCGAGTCAGTATCACAATAAATAAATAATGAGTAATTGCCACCATTGGAAAAACCCATTGAAGATCTTGTTCCCGTTCCTGAATCCTGTATAATCCCAAGACCGGAACTGTTATTAATGGTTGTAGTCTGTTGATTCTCAAATTTCAGATCTTTTCCATTCTGGGAAACCGTTCTGGTATTGGTAAGTGTACCATCTGCATTATAAATATTATTATAGATCAGTTTTTGCCATACTGTACCATCAAAATAATAATACCCGATACTGTCGATATTCGTTCTAGGTCCGGTATTATTACCTGTTGAGATATCTGTTATATATATCAATGCTCCTTTTTGATCAGCTCCATAAAGAGAATCCCCTTTGGCAGAAAGCTGTGCTCGGGTAAGCCTCGGCGCCTGAAGTCCGTCAATATCAGCAACCCCTAGTTTTCCATTAACATCCAATGTGGAATTAGGTGTTGTAGTATTCACCCCTACACCTGTGGTCTGTGCAAAAATATCAGAAGAAGCTGTTAACAAGGCTACCGTTAATAAAGTTGTTAAATTTTTTCTCATTGCTTTTATATTAGTGTTTAAACTTTTTTTGAAGTGAATAGATATGAGGCCAGCAAGTAAATATGATCTTATATCAACTTGTGCATTCATAGCACAAATAAAAAAAATATCACTTTACTTAAAATTGGAATAGAAAAAAACGGCTTTTTGCTTAAGGATAAACAAAAAGAATAAAAATTTTATAGAGCCTTTACAACCTGAGATAAATGTATTGTTCTACATATAGCTTTTGGGGAGTACTTTAGAGAGTTTAAATATATTTTTATTGTTCTTTCATTTGTATTTCATCATTACTGACTTAAATAATTCTTTTATTTTTTAAGGATTGAACTACTTTATTTTAATGATGGTACAAATTTAATACACGAGAGCTGAAAAATTTATTTGCTCCATGTAAAAACAAATTGCCGGTCTTGTAATATTATATCTTGTTTCTGTAGTTTAAAAATTACATTTCCAGAATTTAAATGAATATTTCTACCAATGCTCTGTGAAAAAATTTTTAAATAAAATTATAGTTTTCTCACAGAAACTTTCAAAAATAAAACAGAAAACAGGACATCATCAATATGAGATGTCCTGTTTTCTGTTGAATATGGCAATGGATTATTTAAATAATGGTGACTTCAGACAAATCAGCTCCCAGGCCTTTGAGGGAAGCAAATGTTAGTTTATCCATCTTTACATTGTCAAAGTGGATCGTTTTAATAGCACGATAATACTTATTGGTGAGAGAAAAAGAAGGAATGAAAGATACATTATTTAATATTGAATCCTTAAAAGTAACGCCTTCCAATGAAACCCTGTCAAATCTTACCCCAATGAAAGTAAGATCCTCCAGAGACATTTCCCGTATATCACAATATTTAAAATGTACACCATCAAAAGTACATTTCTGGAACACTGTGTCTTTAAGATCAATCATTCTCAGTTTTACATCTTTCATTGTTAAATCAGTAAATTTAACTTTCCCCAGACCAATTCTATTGAATTCTGTCCGGATAAGAATAGCCTTATTAAAATCTGACCCTGCCAGATCAAGTGTGGAGAAGCTGCAGTCTGTCAGGTTCGTTTCTTCAAAATTGGAATCACGCACATCGCTGGTTTTGAATAGGCTTCCGGTAAGATCAGCCCCGGAAAAATCCGATCCAGACAGTGAATTGGCTACAAATTTGGTATGATGTGCAGTAACGCCTGCAAAGTCTGTTTGTGAAAGATTGCTGCCTTTGAATGTGTTAAGCTGCTCTGGTATATCAGCCTGATCAAACGGTGCTGAGTTTTCTATTGGGCCAATACTCTTAAGACCTGCTCTTTCATTTTGAGATGGGTAATTTTCTGAAAAATAGTTGAGATCAACATCTAAAATATCAGCAAGCTGGTTGATGGTTAGGATATCCGGAACAGATTCTCCCCTTTCCCATTTTCCAACGGCTTGCGGACTAATATAGATGAGCTGGGCAAGCTGGGCCTGAGACATATTTTTTTCTTTTCGGGCCATCGCTATTTTATTGCCTAATATCTTCGTATCCATAATTGATAAGTTTTTTATTTCATTTAACGATACAAAGATAATCAGTGCACCACCCGGATATCTTATATTAATGAATACTTTGAGTTGTTTTACCGCTATTTATAGTTGTATTTAACAACCAGTAGTTGTTATATAGGACATCTGTAGTATAACTGCTGAGAATACTGTTCTAAATGATCAGTACAAAATCCGTCGTCCATCAAGTTTAAGAAGTTTATCCGCAGCCATCTTTTTAATGGTCCGTATTACGGTTTCAACACGTAAACCCGTTAAATTGGCAATCTGCTGTCTGGTAAGCGGGACCTGATAAGGATAAGATTTTTGCTTTAATGAATTTTCCTTGTAATAATCCAGTAAAGATTTTATTTTTGGTACCGGGTCTGTGGCTGAATTACTAAACAGTATTACATATTTATAAAAAAGCCGGTCGGAAAGATAACGAAACATGGTAAAAACCAACTCCATATTTTCACTCAATATATTCAAAAAGTTGGATTTTGGTAATCTGATAATTTTGCAATCGGTTCGGGCAACGGCATTCATCGGGTAATTCTTATCTCCAAAAAGCAGAGACTCTCCGAAGCTTTGACCTTCAAAAATAATGTTCAGGGTAAATTCCTTACCATCTTCATGATAATTATTTAATTCTACTGTTCCCGTAACAATCTGGAAATAATAATGGGGAATACCTCCCATTTCATAAATAGTTTCCTTTGCGGGATAATTTTCGTAAACTGCTCCGTTTTCGAGCAAAAGATTTTCATCGATAATCATATTATTCAATTTTTTGGTTATAGTTACGAATGAATATCTCAATAAAACAGGCAGTCTTTTAAGTGCAAGTTTTAAACAACTCAGATTGATTTTTTATCTCTGAAGGAATAAAAATCATAGTTGCTGAACATTATTTCGTAATTTTCAACTCCGAATAGCTATCTAATTTATTTTCCCCGACCCATATGAATTAAGGCTGGTAGCAATAAGGTAAAGTTTGAGGTATAGAAAATATTGGTATTCGCATGTAAGCGTTACAGTATAGTTATATTGGGAATACAGTATCTCCCTTTGTAACGCTGTGGGGAATATTCGACATAATCATAGGGGAATAATGCAGTTATGCATTAACTGGCAATACAACAATATTATTAGCCATAGAACCGTGATAATCGTTTTTTAATGGTAACAATAATCTATTATTTCGGTCGTTGAATACATCTTTCAAAAGGTAATAATATGCTCCTTTTCTGCCATTTGATGAAAATAAGTTCCTAACAACTGATGATAATTTTAGTTTAGGTTTGCTGTTCTTATTTCTTATTTTCTTTTATCTTATTATTACAAATGTAGAAGAATAATAGTATTTATCTTATGATGCTGATCATATAAAATAAACTAAGGATTAACCATTTTTCATGCAGCCGGATTGCATTGAACTTTCACCATTACAAAACGGTCGATTTTGGCCAAAAAACTTGAATTTGAAGAAAATACATTCACATTAACAATACATTAAAAATAAAAGATGGAAAAGTATTTAAAAAATACCTCCTCCATCTAAGTTAACAATACAAGTTACTCTTTTCCCAACATTTTTTTAAATAGATTGAATTTCTGTCATCGGAACTGGTGATCACAGCAAATTTTTATGCTCCATCAGATACGACAAAGCTTCTCTTACGGCCTGTTCGGGATTTTTCGGATTAAAACCCAATTCATTTCTGGCTTTGGAAATATCAAAATTCTGTTGTAGTCCTGAAAACATTGCAATATCCTTTGTAGTTAATACAGGAGGTTTCCCACTAATTTTGGCTGAAAGTTCCATTAATCCGGCAATGGTATAGAGGACAAATTTAGGAACAGAACCCGGCACTTTGATTTTCAGTTCAGGATAAAGCTTTTGAGCTAATCTGGTAGTGTTGGTAATAGTCATACATTTTTCATTAGCTAAGATATATCGTTCTCCTGAGCGTCCTTTCCGAGCAGCAAGGTAACATCCTTCGGCAACATCTTTTACATCTACCCAATTAAGGGTTATTTGGGTATCCATTGGTATTTGTTTATTTAAAATTAACTTCAGTACACCATAGGACACATTCAAAGGAAGAAATGCTTCGCCACCTATCATTGCTCCCGGCATTACGGACACCAGTTCTATTCCTAATTCTTCAGCGAGTTGAAAAGCCAGTTTCTCACCATCGTTTTTCGAATTATAATACATATCGCGACGGTCAGGATTATACCCATTACTTTCTTTAGCAGGAAGATGGGTGTAATCCAAAGCTGCAATGGAACTTACATAAACGATTCTTTTCACGCCCGCTTCAGCAGCAGCTTCAATCGTATTTCGGGTTCCGTTCATATTGACATCGTAGATTTCCTTTTTTGGATCTTTAGCCCACAATTTAAATGATGCACCTACAGCATAAAATGTATGAACCCCTTGAAGAGCCTTAACAAAGGAAACTTTGTCCGTAATGTCAGCCTGAACTACTTCGCAGTTCAGATCCTTGAAACATTCTTTATTTTGGATGCTGCGAACGGAGGCCCTAACATGAAATCCTTCTTTTATAAGTAATCTTACCAGATTATTGCCCAGATGGCCGTTCGCACCTGATACCAATACTAAGTTTTTGCGTGTCATATCTTTTGATTTTAAATGATAATGCAAATTTCACTCATGCCCATTCAAAATCAATTCACAAATGTTACCTAATAATTTGCTTGCGGATACGGCTCAAACTTTTAGGATTCATCCCTAAAAAAGAAGCGATATACTGCATCGGGACATTGTGCAGAATTTCAGGATTTTCTGTTATCAACTTTAAATAACGCTTTTCAGCAGTCAATGTTGCAACATCCCTTGCCCGTTTTTCATTGTAGGACAAGGATTGCTGAAATACCAAAAAACTGAAATCCTTAAATGCAGGACTCTGGTGGATAAGCAGGTCGAGATCAGCTTTTGTGATGCGTAAAAGCTCACATTCGGTAATACACTCGAGATTTTCTTCAGATTTATTCTGATTGACAAAGTTGGTATATGATGTAATGAAGCCAGGAGGACAGTTGATATGTGTGGTTATCTCATCTCCTTTATCATTGTAATGAAACAGCCGCACAAAACCTGAAACCACAAAATACAGGTACTTTGGTATTTTTTCTTCTTCCTCAATTATTCTGTTTTTTGGATACAATACAGGTTCGAAATACCGATTACAAAGCTCTCTTTCTGAATCTGAGAGTTTTACATTTTTTGAAATAAGTTGGTTCAGCTGATTGTGCATAGCATTACAAAAATATAAACTTCCGGGTTAAAATCCACTATCATCTGAAATTGGCTACTTTCCAACAAGAGGATCTGTTACCAGTTTATTTACCTCTAATGGAATTGATTCCCACACTAATTAAATGATCTCTCAGTAATTTTTTAAATAAAATTACAGTTTAATTATAATTAATTTGTAACTTCATTTCATTATTTATGATTGTATCTTTTTGATATACAGCTGGTTTTACTGTATATCATTTTTTGGGCAAAGCTTATCATTTTTTATGATATCCTCTATTGAGTTAAAAAATGATAAACTAAAAAATAAACCATTAAAAACATATAATCATGAGTAATGAAAATTTTAACACGCTTGAACTGCTTCACAGAAAGTTCAGATACCCGTTTCCCACTTTAAAAAATCCTTATGCAGATCAATTGCAGGAAATAACAGAGCATCAATGGATCGACGGAGAATATCTCTGGCTCTATGAAAAAAATCCTGATGTCCGCAGGAAATACAAAAAAACAAAAACGGCCCACATTGCAGCGCAGTGGTTTCCTACCGCATCAGCCGAACGATTTAAACCTATTTGCAGGCTTATGCTCTGGACTTTGTACAATGATGATCTATATGAGGAAAGTGAACCTGATGACATCGATTATGTGCATTTGCAATCAATTGCAATTCTGAATGGTGAACTCAGTGCGGCACAGTCTCCAATTCCCTTAGGTTCAATGCTGGGCTCATTAAGGCAGGAACTGCAGCAGTTCATTCCACAGGAATCAATTTCCCGGTTCACACAAATGATCAGCAGGTACTTTAATGGATTAAAAACAGAGGTGCAGTATAAAAAAAATAAAACATTCCCAACAATCACCGAGTGTATTGCCCTGAGAGAAGATTCTATATGCCTGTATCCTTTTCTGCAGCTTACAGAAGTTGAAACCGGAGTCATTCTGCCTCCTGAAATTCATGCCCATCCGGTTATTCGTCGTCTACAGGCATTAGCGTGCCATCTGGTAACGTTTTTCAATGAAGTACAGTCTGTAATGAAAGATGAAGCCACAGAGAGTATTTATTACAATATTGTGAAAGTGATACAGCACGAACGCCAAATGTCTTTGAAAGAAGCCTGTCTGGAGGATCTGCGTCTCCATAATGAAGACCTGAAAGAGTTTATCACCTTACAGGCTTCTCTTCCGGATTTTGGAGAATGGCAGGATGCCGTAGTCAACTGGGTGCATTATATGAGTATGGTATTAAGCGGCTGGAAAAATATTTCTACCAAATTAGCCCGTTATAATGCCATGGAATTTCCGGATGCAGAAGAGATGAAAAACAAATTAAATCAGATATAAACAAGCTGTAAAAAAGTAAATCCAGAACAACCTTAAACTTTAATAAAATGAAACCCGAAGAATATCATTCAAAAGATTACCTACCACGCGGCTATTATCCATGGCCGGACCTTATCAGCCCGCATGCTGAACAAATGGGAAAAGATATGGAAGGATGGATTGATAACGACTATACTTTCCTGACAGAAAAACAACGTGAAAAATACAAGAAAATGAGGTTACATATGTGTACTGCGCGTATGTGGCCAGACCTCACTTATGAGCAAAGTATCCCTTGCAATAGATTCATGCTGCAATATGTTGCGCTCGACGATCAGGTAGAACACTCATCTCCCAAGGAAATGGAACAAATGAGGAATCGATGTACAGCAATTCTCAGAGGAGAGCAGCCAAAACCCGAAGAAAATGCACTTTATCAACACATAGCATTAATAAGGGACGAATTCCGTGCATTAATGCCTGCGATATGGGTAGAACGTTTCATACATTATTTTTATCAATCGTTCCGGTATGGAATTGAGCTCGAATATCCTTACAAGAAGGCTGAACGGCCACCATCACTCCATCTTTTCAAAACCATCCGCGAATATTCAGTTCTTATGCGGCCGTATCTGATTTTTGGTGAGATAGAGTCAGGTCTCGTTTTACCTGAACATATATTTGAACACATTGTTTTTCAGAAAATGATATCTCATATGACCTTAACTGTGGCATGGCAGAACGATATTCATTCTCTGCCTAAAGAAATGGCGAAAGGAACTGAGGTTTTTAATCTCGTTTTTGTTTTACAGCAACAATACAATCTTTCATTGGCAGAAGCCTGTTCAGAAACTTTTCGTATTCACAACGAAGAAATGGCAGGTTTCATGACTTTACACAGCGAATACCGTGAGTTTGGAGAATATCAGGAACACGTAGACCAATTCGTTTATTATGCAGGAGTGGGACTACAGGGAGTGAATACTTTTTACCTCGAAACGGAAAGATATCTGCACGGAGGAGCAGGCTTTGCCTGGCCGGAAAAAATTGTAAATGAAAAAGATCTTCTTTAAAATCATTCAGGATATCAGAAAATAAGATAAAATATACTATTCTTAATGCAACAGCAACATTGTTGTATTATTATTTAATTGTGTTAACAGGGACAAGGGAAGAAAATGAAACAGCATATTAAAAATCAACCTGAAAGACAGAATGATATGATATACCGATATATGACTCAAAGCACAGACCTTAGAGATGTCTTCTAAGGTTCCAAAACTTACGAACCGGAGCAAAAAGTGGCCCGTCTGCAACTATTTAGTCTAAAGCTTCTGTGATAGCATTTTTACTGATTATACAGCCTGAGAATGTCCACCAATTCGGGTAGGGATCGTATTTTCAGTTTTTCAAATAACCTGTTTTTGTAAGTGCTGATCGTCGATGAATGGAGATTCAGCTGATTAGAAATTTCTTTGAGGGGAAGACCTTCCGCAAGCTTATTGGCAATTTGCAATTCGCGGTCTGAGAGCGCTTCAAAGGGAGATTTTTTCGTCGTGCCATTTAAGGATTCTAAAAAAATAGCTTCCTTTATATTATCACTGACATACCGTCCTTTACTGAGCATAGCCGCCAAAGCAGTTTCAATGACTTCAGTGGAGCTTAGCTTACTTAGATAGCCGCCAGCTCCCATTTTCAGATAACGCATTCCATACAGCTCTTCATCCTGTGAAGAAAATATTAGAATTTTTAATTCAGGTTGATGTAATTTTATGTAATCTATTGCTTCCTGAACAGTGCCATTGGGCATATTAACGTCCATGATGGCCAGATCGAATTCTTCTTTCAGAATCAATTTGTACAGTGATTTATAATCCTCTACTTCTGAAATTATGGCATCGGGTCTGAATCGTTTGATTGTTTGTATCAAACCCATCCGGACGATACCATGATCGTCTGCTACAACAATGCGAATGTTTACTTTTGAACCCATCATTCTATAAATTTACGTAAAAAAAGAGAAACCGTAGTACCTTTATTTTTAGCGGAAATGATCTGGATGTTTCCATGCAGCAAGGATATAAATTTTTTTACAATTTTCAAACTTAATCCAACTCCTTTCTCGCCTGCAGTTCCCAGAAATATGGGATTATCATAATTGTAGATCCCCGATAAATACTTTTCATTTATTCCGGTTCCGGAATCAATTACAGAAAGTACAACCTGATCACCTTCTGTAACAGCCTGAAAATAAATATCCTGACCCGGCAAGGAGTATTTTACCGCGTTGTTAAAAATTTTATCCAAAACATATTCGAGCAACAGGCGATCGCTTGTAAGAAATGCATTGTGATCTCCTTTAAAATAAAATTTAACGTTTTTTTCTTTTAATTTAACAGTGTATTTTTCTTCTAAATAGTGAAAGAGGTCCATCACCATGATTGTAACGGGTTTAATCTTAAATTCCCCGTATTGTGTTTTTAGCCAGGTAATGCTGTCCTGAATCGTTTGCAGATTCTTCCGGGCATCACGTTTTATCTGCGGCAATAACTTAAAAAAATCTTCCTCACTTATAGTCTTTTGCTCCAGCTCTTCGATAAGCCAAAGAAAGGTTCCAAACAGTTCTTTTGAGTCATGAGACAATATCGAAATCAGTCCGTTCTTGAAATTAATTTCGTTTTCAAGTCTTTCGATTTTTAATTGTAGTTCGTTGATAAAATCATTCATAAATTCAGTATCACGGTTAGAAGCTGTTTGAATTGTTTTTTGAAAGAAGGCAGAAAGAGTTATATTGTTTAAATACGAATAAAAACATATAGTTCAGACCTTTCTTCCAGGAGCTGGCAAGTTATAAAAAATATCATATTAGTGAAAAAAAAATCAAATGGGATTTACCTGAAATAATACAGGTCCTGTTTTATCTCACAAAAAAGACTGTGTCAGATTCCATGAGAATTTTGACTCTGGCAGACTGTTTACCGGTAGTATCGAAAATAGAGAAAAGGTGAAATATAGAACAGTATCAACAGATTACTGATCACAAAAAGCTGAATGATACAGGATAAAAATGGCAGCCTGAAGTGGCAATCATTGATAGCCAGACTACCAAAATACATCCACAGGTACTAAAAATATAGGGCTGATGAAGGAAACTCATCAAAGAAGAAAACGCATCTATGGAGATACTTCAGGAAATCTTTTGGAAAGTTTTGTGGTTTCGGTCAATTGCTATCACGGAAGTACAGCTGTAAAATGCCCGGACAAAATACGCTCAGAATGAATTATCGCTATTAAACGGATCTATAAGAAAACTATTTCAGAAAGTAGGGTTAAATTGCCGTAAAACTATAATACACATTGACAGAGTAAGTGGTATTTTCCTTCCCTACCAAACTTTGGGCACCCGCAGGCGAAATGGTGTATCTTACATTTAGTCCCCGATCCAGAACCGGAGCTCCGTTAAAGAGTATTTTTTGAGGAGTTTTGGATAAAGGTACACTTACAGAACTTCCATCCACACCAATTTGTAATATATTGGAATTAATGTTGGTCTGTAAACCGCCTTTCTTGAAATAATTTTCGTCCGATTTTACATAGAGCTCAAAATTTTCATTATTAGACAACATAATCTGGTTGGAAATCATTTGTGACTGACCATCCGTGTAATGGGCAGCAGTATTAAAATTGAAGTTGACATTGCGCCCGGAACTGGGAATGGTGATCTCCGACAGGGGAAGCACCTTCAACTGAACAGCCGTATTTTGCAGGCTGTTAATGGAGTTATCTGTACTGCTGGCATTGAAGTTCAATTCAAACGTGTAGGTTCCGGCTTCAAAAAAGAAGTTTTTAAAATCTTCCGCAGACACATAAAGCTGGGGAGTGAAGCTGTTTCGGTTTCCCGCTGCAACACTGAAATTAGCCGCGGAAAAATTCTGAAAATCGGCAGATAAAGCTTTGGTGGTAAGTGCAGATCCGTTACTCCCCAATTTAATGCTGGCAATATTTCTGGTTCCCGGAACCCCTTTAGAAGAAGTAAACTGAATGTTTGCGGAAGCAGCTTTCGCCCCAAAATTAAAATCAACCGTATTCGCGATTTCCGTATTTCCCAAATCCCACACCCGAGTGCTTGTATTCCGATAGTCATTCAAAGAAGAAATTTCTATGTATTTTGTTAAAGAGTTTGCAACCCATCGTATAGATGAAGGAATAATTAAAATTGTTTTAAAATTACGGGGTGTGAAGTCATTATAATTCTGAGTGATATCCATGGAGTAATTCCCGGCACGGAAAGCATTGGCCGTAAATTGTGAGGCAGGAATTTTAAATGTAAAATTGATGTTTCCCCGGTTGAATCCTCCCGCGAGACTGATCGATGGCGGTTCAAACCATTTTACAGCGCTTGTACTGAACGACTGAAAACCTGGCAAATAGCCTGAAATTCCGGTATAGGGCAGCTGGCCGCCCATACTTTCCAACTGCCACAAAAGCGTGGAAGAAGGTAAAGTAAGTGAAGAAGAAGAGTGAGTAAAAGTTGGTCCTGAAACAGAGGTAAATGTAGGTGCGGTTGGGAGTAATCCCAAAAAGGCATAATCCCAGTTGGTTCTGTTGGCGTTCGTCATTACCCTTGTAGGTACAGAGGTAAATTCGGTCCTGTTAAAAATATTACTTTCAGGAACCGACAGGTACACATCCTGAGCTTTCGAGACTGCAGACCCGCAGAAAACAATAAAAATTCCTATTAGAAAAGCCCTCATCTTTTTCATACTTTTAAATTTAAAACTTTTTCACCTTAATGGTGGTGTCTTTCTTCTTATATTCAAAAACCACGGTTTTTGAATACCCTTCTTTTGTTACCAGAATCGTTTGGGTAGGTTGTGTATAGCTGTATTTGTCATTTTCAATATAGAGGTTGTATTTTCCATCTTTCAGGAAAAACTCAAACTCATTTCTTTGGTTAACCACAGCAGTATAGATTGCACCATCTTCACCTTTTGCATACACCACTATTCCTGTTACATCCGTTTCCAAAACATCATAGGCCTGCCTGATCTCTGTTAATTTCCCGCTTACCCTGATGTTTTTTACCAGGCCCACTTTGCGGTTAATATTGTTATGGACCATAATGGAAGGATCCATCATCAACCGGGCACCTGCATTTTCGTTCACTTTCAGTGTGTAAGTACCTTCGGGCACATTCTGAAAGACTACTTTTCCATTCTTATCCGTCATCGCTACATAATTGTCCAGTTTTACAATTTCATTAGCAAGTACCGATTCGCCGGATTCCAGAAGTCCATTGAAATTTTTATCTTCAAAGAACTGGAAAGCCACTTTATGATTTCCAAGAGCCGTAGCGGTGGTAAAATATTTTTTAATCCCCGCTCTGAACTGGTAATAACTGCCGCTGCTTGCGTATTCAGCGGTAGATTTATACCCGGAAAGATTAAAATAGCCTGTGGTGGACCAGGAAGGCGAAATCTTATATTCCAGATTACCTGTGATATTGCTGTTTAAATTTTGATACAGTTGCGAATAAAAGGTTCCTGCTGAAAAAGATCCGGTCAGATTATGGTTAAACATCTGGAAATTATAAGAGGCGTATACATTGTAGTTGGCGAAATTACGGTTTACATTATAATAAGAATTTAAATCAAAGACACTTGTTGCGTTCCATTGGGCCGTTCCGTTGAGGGAGAATGACTTATATCTGTAAGACAAGGTTGTTTTCAAACTGTTGAACCAGTCTGGTTTATCATTCTCTTTTGAATAAGAATATTCCGCCGTAAGGTTCAATCCGTGAGCACCTAAAGTAGTACTGATGTTGGCTTCCAACCTATAGGAAAAAAGTTCCTGTGATGTGTAAAAATTAGCTGTTTTTTGCTTTTCAACCTTTGGAGACAGTAGAAAATTCCATTTCTTTAAAGAAAACTGATATCCTAGTCCCAAAGCTTCTGTACTGTTGAAATAATAACGCAAATTAGCGGTGTTCCCAGGTTGGATTGGCTCGCTCTGGAAACTCAGAAACTCAGGCTCTATCTGCGAGTTCTGATATTGTATAAAAGCGCGCTGAGCAGCAGAAAATTGGCGGCCGATCCTCTGATTTGAGAAAAAGGATCCCCTTTTGATCCCTGCATAACTTTTGGTCGCAAAGGAATTGACAGATTGTATATCCCACTTCCCTATTTTCCCTTCGTAATTGGCTCCCAGTAAAGCTCCTGCATTTTCATCGTTGTTCAAAAGACCTTTTTCCTGGCTGACTCCCACCTCCGTTCGGATGGTGTGTTTATCGCTGACTAACAATGATGTTACCGCATTCGCTACCTGCGTATCTACGTTAAAGCGCGGATCATGGTCGAATATATAAGACACTTTCCCATTAAAAGATTTAGCATTCCCAAAAGCATATTTTGTACCTACCATGGTAGATCCTTCTGTTTGTTGGAAAAAAGTGCCATACAGATTATAATTATTTTCCAGCGCAAGAACTTCAATCTGATTATTTTTACCAAATCTGGTAGAAACCTTCCCGCCTCTTCCGAAAACCGGGTAATCGTAATCGCTGCTGTTAACATTTCCCAAGCGTAATACCGTATTTTTTCTCTCCAGTTCCAGCCAGGTATCATAGAGATTATACAGGCCGTCTTCAACATAGTAATCTGCACCGATATTGAAGCGCGATTTTACATTATCAGTAACACGAAATGCTGTGTTTCCCCTCAACTGGAGATAATTGAAACCTGAACTGTTTTCATTATAGCTCATTTCCGCAAAGTTACTTCCGCTCACCGCTTCATTTCCACGGGCAATCTGTCTGTTGTGCGATAAAATGACTAAATAGAGCGTGTTGCTTCCCACGATTTTATTATCAAGAAGGTCTGTGACAATTGCATTAATATTAAATTCCGGATAAAGTGTATTCTGTTTTCTGACTGCAATTTTAATCTCAACCGTTTGTTTTTCCAAACCTTCCAGGGATACAGTCTGTTGTTTTGGCAAAATTTCCAAACCATCAGGAATGGATTGCAGATCAATTTTAACGGTGCGTTTACTATACCCCTGATTTTCTACAGTCAGCAGAATTGAGGATTGAGGTAAAGCAGGGTTAATGAAATTTTCGTAGCTGGCGGTATAAACTGCGATGTTTTTGTTCTCGCCCTTAGCAACGAAGAACGAGGCGCTTTCAGTTCTGGTGACCGTTGGAGTGGCGTACGAAACCTGGAATTGGATCTTATTGGATCTAAGTTTCATAAAATCCACGTTGGCAATCAGTTTCACAGGAAGATTTTTAGACTGACCAGCGCCTAAGGTAAAGTCATTTTTGGGATAGAAAAGCAACCCCGGATAGTTTTCCTGAGGAATAATATTCTGAATAATAATCTCTTCAGAACTTTTATTCTCAATGACCAGGAAATTAGTAAAGGTAGAACCTTTTTCAACAGCTAAACTGTCGTTTTCAAAATGGATTTGAATATCCTTTTTTTCCTGCGCAAAGGCCCACGAAAAGTGCAGAAGAACAAATATAAAAAATAAGATTGTTCTTCTTAGTACTGAGGTTGATATTCCATTCTGTGGTTTCAAGACTTACTATTAAAATTTAAAGTTTTTTTCTCCTACACGTAAATCATTGGATTCTGCCATTTTGACGATAACCACGCCAAGAAAGTTCCCTGAAATGTTCTCCGGTAAAGAAAACTGAACGACCTGATTGGTATCCGGAAGCATGGAGATTGAAATTGCGGGTAATTTTATTTCTTTGCCACTGTCTGTGTTGGTGAGTTCAAACTCAACGGTAGCATCATTAATGGTGTTTCCATCATTGTGAATGCTTACTGCGACTTTTCTGTTCGCTGCATTCTCATTGCTCACTTCTGCAATATTGGTAATATCCAGACTTTTTACATGGTTTCCCGGTGGAGTATAAAAGATGTGAAGTCCCACCTCAAATAAGGTGATAATACCAATACCGTTCTGAACACGTGCCTTATCTGCCTGCTGAGGAAGCTGGGTAAAAAACAACATACTGTTCGTAACGGCAGATTGTGATGCGTTTGCAGGAATCTGCATGGTTACTGCAATCTCCTTTGTACTTTTCGCAGGAACTGTTACAGTGTTTTCTAAGGTAGATACCCAGGAAGCATTAGACGTTTTTGAACTGCCTGCTTCAAGATAAACCTTATTTCCGTCTTCTTCTCTGAACCAGTCTTTAGAGTTGAGATTAAAGACATAATCCTTATCCGAGCTGTTCTGAAGCGTGACTGTCTTTGTTACTTTTTCTCCCGGATTGCCGGTAAAAAACAAACGTGTAGGCGACATAGAAATACTTTGTGCCAGAAGTGAAGAAGATCCTGTAAGGATAAAGAAAATGAAAAGGGGAATGAATTTGTGCATGGCGTAAATAGTTTAATAATAAAAGATTCCCAAAACTACTGAAAACATAGCAAAAGGAACCTTTTAAACTAAAATTTTTATTATAAAGCAGTCGCGGTATACGTTACTGTTTGTATATAAGTTCCGGCCGGTTTACCTAAAATATCTGAAGATGATGATTTTGCTGCCGGGATGGTGTAGTCCAGATTCAGTGTTAAGGCACTTCCGAGAGGAGCATTGGATACTAAAGTTCTTTCTCCTGGGGATAAAACCACGTCGTTTTTTGTTCCGCCCATACTTCCGGAAGCTTCTGCAGCTTTGATTGTCAAAACATCCACTGGGATTGAGTTTGAACCATTGACGAAATTCGGTCCCCCTGCTTTTACCTTTACATTAAAGTTCTTTGTGGAAGTAACTTTTAAAGAGTTCGCTTTGGTAATTGTCTGATCAGAGTTATAGTCTGCTGCAGTAACATAGTTAAAGGAAACTATACCACCAATTGCTGTACTTCCTGCATCGATAGAGATGACATCATTCAGGGTAATGTTTACAGCTGTGGTTGCGGTTGTATTTTGAGCTTGCACATTGTTAGTTCCAAATAGGATTGCTCCCAAAGTTATGGCTGTGATTGTGATTAGTCTTGTCATGGCAGTAATACTTTATTGTTATTTTAATTTAATTGTTCTTTATGAACACGAAAAATCTACAGCGATGATAAAAGTTTCTTTTTTATTATAAAGCCGTCGCGGTATAAGTTACTGTTTGCGTATAAGTTCCGGCCGGCTTACCTAAAATATCAGAAGATGATGATTTTGCCGCTGGAATAGTATAGTCCAGGTTCAATGTTAAGGCACTTCCAAGAGGAGCGTTGGTAACTAAATTCTGATCCGTTGCAGATAAAACTACAGTATTTTTTGTTCCACCCATTGTTCCGGCTGCTGTAGCGGCTTTGATCGTCAGAACATTGACAGGAATTAAGTTGGTTCCATTCATAAAATTAGCGCCTCCTGCTTTTACTTTAACGTTAAAGTTCTTTGTGGAAGTAACTTTTAAAGAGTTCGCTTTAGTAATTGTCTGATCAGAGTTGTAGTCTGCTGCAGTAACATAGTTAAAATCTACCGTATTACCAATGGCTGTACTTCCTGCATCGATAGAGATCACATCGTTCAGGGTGATGTTTACGGTTGTAGTTGCGGTTGTATTTTGAGCTTGAACATTATTAGTTCCAAATAGGATTGCTCCAAAAGTTAAGGCTGTGATTGTAATTAGTTTTGTCATGGCAGTAATATTTTATTGTTATTTTTATTTAATTGTTATCTTTTGTATACTGCAAATTTATAGTGGTGCTAAAATTTTCTTTGTAGTGGAAAAAGGAAGTTCGTGTAGTAAAATCACTACAAGGTTTATTCATATGATAAATGAAAAAGCCCTCAAAACTTAGAAAATGTTGAGGGCATATATAAATTACTGCTATTTCTATTATAAAGCTGTCGTAATATAAATTACCGGATTTTGAATTTTAGCTATCTCGGTTCAATACATACAAAATCAAAGGCCCCCTGAGGAAGCCTTCGAAACACCAAATCACAAAATATTAATATGAAAAATTAATTTATAAAGCTGTTGCAGTATACGTTACTGTCTGCGTATAAGTTCCGGCCGGCTTACCTAAAATATCAGAAGATGATGATTTTGCCGCTGGAATAGTATAGTCCAGGTTCAATGTTAAGGCACTTCCAAGAGGAGCGTTGGTAACTAAATTCTGATCCGTTGCAGATAAAACTACAGTATTTTTTGTTCCACCCATTGTTCCGGCTGCTGTAGCTGCTTTGATCGTCAGAACATTGACAGGAATTAAGTTGGTTCCATTCATAAAATTAGCGCCTCCTGCTTTTACTTTAACGTTAAAGTTCTTTGTGGAAGTAACTTTTAAAGAGTTGGCTTTAGTAATTGTCTGATCAGAGTTATAGTCTGCTGCAGTAACATAGTTAAAATCTACCGTATTACCAATGGCTGTACTTCCTGCATCGATAGAGATCACATCGTTCAGGGTGATGTTTACGGTTGTAGTTGCGGTTGTATTTTGAGCTTGAACATTATTAGTTCCAAATATGATTGCTCCAAAAGTTAAGGCTGTGATTGTAATTAGTTTTGTCATGGCAGTAATATTTTATTGTTATTTTTATTTAATTATTATCTTTTGTATACTGCAAATTTATAGTGGTGCTAAAATTTTCTTTGTAGTGGAAAAAGGAAGTTCGTGTAGTAAAATCACTACAAAGTTTATTCACATGATAAATAGAAAACCCTCAGTACCTGGAAAGTGCTGAGGGCATATATATTGATGTGTTTTTTTATTATAAAGCCGTCGCGGTATAAGTTACTGTTTGAGTATAAGTTCCGGCCGGCTTACCTAAAATATCAGAAGATGATGATTTTGCCGCTGGAATAGTGTAATCCAGATTCAATGTTAAGGCACTTCCAAGAGGAGCGTTGGTAACTAAATTCTGATCCGTTGCAGATAAAACTACAGTATTTTTTGTTCCGCCCATGGTTCCGGCAGCTGTAGCGGCTTTGATTGTCAGAACATTGACAGGGATTAAATTCGTTCCATTCATAAAATTAGCCCCTCCTGCTTTTACTTTAACATTAAAATTCTTTGTGGAAGTAACTTTTAAAGAGTTGGCTTTAGTAATTGTCTGATCAGAGTTATAGTCTGCTGCAGTAACATAGTTAAAATCTACCGTATTACCAATGGCTGTACTTCCTGCGTCGATAGAGATCACATCGTTCAGGGTGATGTTTACGGTTGTAGTTGCGGTTGTATTCTGAGCTTGAACATTATTAGTTCCCAGTATCATTGCTCCAAAAGTTAAGGCTGTGATTACGATTTGCTTTTTCATGATGGTAATATTTTATTGTTATTTTTTACTTAATTGTTATCTTTTGTATACTGCAAATTTATAGTGGTACTAAAAGTTTCTTTGTAGTGGAAAAAGGAAGTTCATGTAGTAAAATCACTACAAGGTTTATTCATATGATAAATGAGAAAGCCCTCGATACTTTTGTAGTATCGAGGGCTTTTCTATTTAAAATTGGTATTGACTTACAATGCAGTGGCAGTATAAGTTATTTTTTGTGTGTAAGTTCCCTGTGGTTTTCCTAAAAGTACCTTGGATGCATTTTCCGCAGAAATAGAGTAAGCAATATTTAAAGACTGTTTGGTACCTAAACCTGCATTACTCACCAGCACCTGATCATTTGGAGATAAAGTGACCTCATTCAGGGTTCCCACCATACTTCCGCCTGGTATTGCTTTTACCTGTAATATATCTACAGGAATGACATTTGCGCCACTTACAAAGTGTGCACCTTCAGATTTTACTTTTACATCAAAATTTTTAGAGGAAATAATGACTAAACTATTGGGAACGGTCACATTTTTTGATGAATTATAATCTTTTGTGTTCCCATAATTAAAATCTACAGCGCCTTCTGAAGCAGCAGAGCCAATATCCATTGCAATAACATCTGATAAAATAATATTGACTGATGTACTCACATGCTCTGAATGTTGTGCCATAACCCGGTGGGTTCCTAAGGCGGTTGTTCCCAGAGACAACGCAACGATAAAGATTTGCTTTTTCATGATTAATAAATTTAGTGAGGTGTAATAATATTGTCATTCGGAATTCATTATAAAGCTAATAACATTATATGACATTACCAAGACTTTTTTCATTGTTGAGTGTATTATATAAAGAATCTGCCATCTTAAAGCAGTATAAATAATTGATTATAAACTGCAAGTATACAAGACAAACATCAATTAATTTAATTAACAATAAGTGATTTTAAATTCGATTAAACACGTCAAAAAATAGAAAAGTCGGAAGATTTTTCTTCCGACCATCATTACCATAAAAGGACTCCTTATTTAATCTTTAGTACCTATTTGTTAACCAATCTGTTTGTTATAAAACATTTTATATTAAAAAACTCTTTTTCCATTTGGTTACTGTGTTTGGGCTTAATTTAAAGTGAATGGCGAGTTGAGTGTTATTAAGTTTATTTTTTTTCTGATAATCAAGCATTTTAAGTATATCCTTTTTCATAAATGAACGATGCTTCTGACTGGCAGCAAAAGTTTCCTTATCCGGAATCCCAAAAATTTTTTCATTAAGTTCCATAATATCCATAACGGATAAACTTTCTTTCTCTAATAATCGTTGACAGGAATCTCTTTTTTCCGGAAACTCTTTTACGATGATGTCATTATAAATTCTTTTATAATCGGGAACTATTTTTTCCATAAAATGTTGTATTTAATTTATTTCGCTTTTATACTTATATATCCATTTATACAAAGTTGTTTTAGGAATTTTATAATGCTCTATTACTGCAGCCTTTGACATTTCTCCTGATTCTATCTGTCTCAGAATAAAATCAATGATTTCCCTTGTGTAAATATTTTTACGAAACTGAGGTAAGCCTGGCTTTTTATTCTGTCTATTTTCTATGCTTTTACCTGCTATTGATGGGGCATACAATATCAAATGCTGAGAATACAGCCTGAAAAAATCATATTCTAATAATTTACTCCATTTCAACAGATTTTCTGTTTCTATACTTGAAGATTTGTACATTCCTTTTATTTCCTGTTCAGTACATTTCATAAAGCTACAGATACGGGATAGTTCTATCCCGCTTTCTGCAACTTCTTTTTCAATCAATGTCCCTATTGGAATCTCTTTAAAATTCATTAGTCCGTGTTTTTAGAATCTTATAATTGAAGGGTATTTATAAACCGACAGACGGAATTCATCTGCCGGATACAATGAATTTAAGGTGAGCTCATCCGTTCTATTTTATCATTTCATATCAATAGGATGACATTCTTTGTGCTGTCATAAAGACACGTCGGATATTATTGCTGGGATCAGTATCATTTAAATTATCTACAGAAACAAAAACGATTACTCTATACCAGATTCCGTCAACAATTACATCTACCGTTTCTATCTCCTGAGAATTATCACTGGAGTTTGTAGCTGTTACAGGAGTAGAACTGCTATTCATATTGTCTCCCCAGTTAAGATAAATTCCATTATCCGTTTCCATATAACCTCCAGGCGCTAATAAAACGTTCGAGCGGCGGAAGCGGTCTACGCTCGATAATGCCGAATACCATACTTTAATATTAGAACTGGAGGCATTTACCAAACGTGGATTGTAGGTAACGGCTCCTGAACCCTGATTGGAACTTGCATTAAAATCAAGGTCCAATTTTAACTTTCCTCCTAAAATAGCATCATAAGTACCGCCAACCTGTGTGCTCAGCAATCCTATATACGTCGCCGGTAATGTATAAGTAAAGAACTGATACTCTCCAGGTGCAAGTACTTTCCCAACACCTACTGTTGCACTACAGCTCTGCCCTCCTATCGAAATGGGAAATGTTGTTGTATTGGGGCTGGATACTGTTGGTATTCCGGAAACAGTATAATTTAAAGTACCTGATCCTTGCGCAAAATTACCCTGTGGAAGTGTTGCGGTAAGACCATTGACAGGTCCTATTGTTTGTGGACCATATATTCCTGCATTGCCTCCTGAATAAGGAATCGACATGGTACCCTGATAAGGAGTTCCGGCGGTATAGGTAAGCGGGCTTAGTGTTACGTCAGTACATCTCAAACCGCTTATCGTTCCCGACTGTAACGAGCGCCCATCCAAAGGTCTCCATTGGGTTCCGTCCCAATAAACATATCCCTTAAAGGTAAAAGTAGACTGAGTTCCCAGATTGTAAACCAATAAGCCAACTGCAGGATTAGGTATTGTAGACGCATCATTATATACTGTTAAAGCTACTCGTGGACCTAAAAACCCTTTTTGGCTGCCCGATGCAAGCTGACTTACATTAAGCTCCAGAATAGCAGATGCGTCGGGAATTGCACCAATACCTGTAGATCCTGAATTGGTTACAATAAAATCATTGGCTAATTGTGCGGCCGTTGGAGTTCCTGTTACAGCATTGTTTTTACCACCATCGATATTGAATATCCCTTGTGGATTTTGCGTATTGATGCCTACTTGAGCGAAAGCTAATGTGCCAAACGCTAAGGCAAGAATTGTATAAAATTTATTTTTCATTTTGTTTGATAATTTGGAAAACGGAAAAGAGTCTTATGAGTACTCTTTTCCATAGTACTATATTTTGAATTTGTGTTCCTGTTATTTTGCTATAAAATGATTTTGAAAGAGGGAGGAGACCGGATTTGTAGTCCTGCCAGAAAAGCCCTTTCGTACACATCGGTTTTAAGAGATTGCTCTGGACAAAACTGTTTTTCGTACAGGATAAATATCTTATGCTTTCTATGTAATATTCCTTGTTTTTCTTTCAACGTGTTGGTTATAATAATAGCAATATCTTCTGATTTTCCATAAAAAATGATAGTTGACTTACCATTTTCAGCTCTGGAGATTTTCTGTTCAGAAATCAATTTTAAAACTCTTTTTTCTTCTTGCTTTTTTTTAGCTTTTTTTATAGTATTACTAAAAGAACTCTGCTGTGTTTTTGGTAAGTAAGAAGAAGAAAGTACAACAATCTTGATATTGGACATTTGCTGCAGGTTATGCACTTTAGTGTTGGCTTTAATATATAATGAAACCAGACTATCTTTTCTCTCTAACAAAGAAATAATAATACTGTCTTTAATATAGAGATCACAACTTTTTCCAATATATAATTGAGCATATATCTTACAAAAAGAGCAAAGCAAAAGAAGCATACCTGATGCCTTTGTCATATTGTAACTCTTATTCTTAAAATACATTTTCACCTCATTGGAATTGAGCTGTAAAATTGATCTTATTTTAAGCTTAAATAAAGAAATACCATACGCTACAGATACCTTATCAACACGGTAAAATATACGGCATAGATACCACCAAAAGAACAAAACACACTTAATTTTCTAATTTTCAATACATTACAATAAACAATAATAGATCATTTAATTAACAGCATTAAAAACCAGAAATTCCTGTGCTACGCAAATGGAAATCTGATAATATTACAATTACCATTAACCTTGTATGAAGTTCTGAGAACCAAAAAAACAACACAATGACAAACCATTTTCAAAACCTGATGCAGATAAAAAAACAGAAAACCAATAGTCTAAAAAATCCGTTGAGGATAAAGTATAAATGAAATTGTGTGAAGTGTCTACAAAAATATGACTATGACTTTTATTATGGTATTAAAAATGGCAGATGATATAGTTTACCTTTTTGTAGTAAAAAACATTCAGAGCATTTAAAACTACAATTTCTGACCTACTAATTTCAGTATTTTGTACAAGCCTCTATAAAGATTTAACATTACTTAATCACTTGGTATATTTTAGCTTACATTTTTATGGAAAATTAATTTTACAGAAATAATTTTCAACTACAAATAAGTAGTATCTTTTAACAAATATTTATGACCAATGTTACGTAAAATTTGGAATTATATACAGAATCTGCATATTGATCCCACTGCTGACAGATTTGAACGTCTGGATGCCCAAATATTAAATTTATTCGCATTTTCTATAGGAATAGTTTTGCTTGTAAGCGGATTCAGAGATTTGCTGTTTGGGTTTGAGGGCTATTTTTTGTTATTGTTTGTGCTAGGCAGTATTTTTCTTATTCTTTTCTTTTTTACTAAGGCCCGGCAAAATATCATGATATGCTTTATTGTTATAGAGCTTGCTATGCTATTGGTTTTCTTCTTTTCATCCACTTCAGGTTTTGAAAATGGCTTGTCATTATATTATTTTTTGCTGCTCATGACTTCGTTATTTATTTTTAACACAAAGAAAAAATTAAAGTATATTATAGCTGTTTTTGCTACGGCGTTTGTTTTATTTCTCATAAGCCATTATTATGATTTTAGAATATTCAGGATTAAAAATGCCGGAAATTTAGAATTTTCAAGAAATCAGAGACTTTTTACTTTTTTACAAGTATTTATATGGTTTGCAATTTTCGGATATTTTATTCTGCTAAAACATTTTACTGTTTTGGAGCTGTACAGAAAAGTCCTTCGTAGCCAGAATATAATTGCTAATATACGTACGAGGCTGGATAAGAAAGACGATATAGATTTAGAAAATCTTGTAAAAATGGCTATGAATGACGACATCGCGTTCATACCAAAAATAAAACAATCATTTCCCGGATTATATGAAAACCTCATGCATGTAAATCCGGAAATTACATCAGAAGAGTTTAAACTATGTGCTCTTCTCAAGCTGAATTTCACTACAAAAGATATTGCGGAATACAATCATATTTCAATACGTACAGTTCAGTCAAGGAAAAGCAGGCTGAGGAAATCATTTGGAATCTCTTCTGATACAGATCTTTACAAATGGATAGATACTTTCTAATTTCCCTTATTTTAGCAGTAGTTATTTATTAGAAATCAATAAAAGCTCAAAAAGAATTTTCTACACTTTTGAAAAAATTGGAATATGGTGGCTTTCTCATATTGAGAATGAGTTCACCCAAAGATCGATGGAGCCTGATAGCTTAGAAATGGAATTGCAAAATCAGAAGATGCCAAGAAAAGACCTGGAAATAAAACATTGGGTTGAAAAAGTTTTAGAAGTGATACCGAATCTATCAAAGCTATACTCAGAAGGAAATACAGAAACAAAACAGTCTATTTTAGCGGAAAAACTTGAGTTTGAAGAAAATGCGTTTCGGACACCAAATTAAATTTTGCACTACCCTACATCTTACATATAACAATAGTTTGCAAACAAAAAAAGACGGACAAAACATTAAAAAAAATGTTTCGTCCGTCTTTGTGACCTCAGCGGTGCATTTTCCGAACACTTTTGTAGAAGATTTAGATAAAATTGCTAAACTCTCATCACTCATTATCTAATAAAATATTAACTCCTATATGCAATTCCATTTCGGATTACCTCATATCAGATTGAAATCTAAAGAATAATCAGATAAAAGATTTAGTTAATTATAAAAGAATATCTTGATAAATTCTCTTTGTTATTTTTGAGCTTTTTACTTTCTTAAATTGTTCTTATTGTTATATGAATCTTAAGCTTGCACACTATCTTCTTTACTTTCAGAAAGTCATTGTGTTTTCTACGGACAAAAGCAATATCTACAATATCTTTACTCTTCTCGATTTCAATGTTGTTCTTCAAAAGTTCAATTTCAATATTTGCTCTGGTTTCCAGATCAGAAATTATAGAAGCCTTTAATTCCGCTGAAATTTTAAAGAAATGGTCATAAATTACGCTCTTAAAACTTAACTATTTCAATTAAATTACAATTATTTTTAAGTATGTAAAATCATTGCGTACTTACTTGTTTATTTTGTATGATAGAAAACCATAACCATCAACAAATAATATAATTAAATCATCTCAAAATGGATACTTACATTCAGGAAATATACTCGACAATTTATAAAAATGCAGTTCTGTTTTTAAAACGTGGAATTAAAGAAATTATACAGAATGACCGAAAGATTTTTGATACGGAAATTGCAATTATTTCGTGCCTACACATTCAGACATCAATTGAATTATCACTAAAAGCTTACTTAATAAAAGAAGTTGATATCAACGCGATTTTAAAAAGTAACAGAACTTTATCCAATGAAGAGCTTTTGGAAAAGTTCAAACAAAATCATTTGAAAACTAAAACTTATGAAGAGCTAAAAAGTATCTTGAATGATAATAGGGATTTAGTATTTTTTTCTGATGTCCATTTCGAGCATCTCACTAGATTTCAATTATATAGAAACAAACTAATACATCTCAACTTGTTTTTATCTGATGAAGAAATAATTAATCTCAAAAAAGAATTGATCTTCGCTGTTACACATTTATTGATGCCTTTATTAACAGATATAAGCTTTGAATTTGAAAGTCCTTCAGAGTTCTACGAAGAGTATTTAGACAAAGAAGACTTCAACAAGTTAATTTCATTTCGACCATATATTGATGAAATGCATAATATGGCAATAGAATATTCTGGTTTAGCGTATGAATGTATAAATTGCTTTAATCGGACGTTTTCTCCAAACAATGAAATATGTTATTGTTGTAATTTGGATCTTTTTAATGCTGCTGGATACATTAACTGCGAAGCTTGTGAAGGAAAAAAATCAGTAGTATATGATACATTGAATATTCATGATAATAATCATAGTATAAATGGACTTTGTATGAAATGTGGTAATAAGATGATGGTCTATGAATGTCCTGACTGTGAAGTTAAATTTACATATTATGGAGAACCGGATTTTCTAGAAAAAAAACCTTGTAAATGTTAAAATATAATTATGGATAAAGTCGAAAAAAACCAGAAATGGAAATATAAAGGTCATAATTTAAATTCTTTCAAAGAAGATGATGAGGAATTTAAAAAATTGGCAAAAGTTATTGATAATGCTAACAAGGATGATCTTAAAGAAACCTTCGATAAAGCAATTCAAACGACATATGAACAATATAAAAAGTACTTATATGGACACAATCTGTTTTTATTCAGCGATCTGCAACAACATATAAAAGATTCAGTCAACTGTTTGATTATTGGTGCATATATTCCGAGCATCACAAATACTAATTTACTTCTTGAAAGAGCAGTGAAACTGACTTTGATACAATTTGAGGTAGGAAGTGTTATTAATTATGATGATGAGGAAATTATAAAAAAATACTTGCAGGCAGATAGACAGTATGCCGGAAAAAGTATGGAGAAAAATATTCAGAAATGTATAAAATACAAAATACTCACTACAGAAGAGGCAGACGAAGTAAGTGAACATAAATTAAAATTTCGCGATGGTTTCTCCCATTTTACTCCGCTAAATATTTTAAAAGGAGAGCAATTACTGACTAATATTTCATTGCAAGATAACCCAGATTTTGAGACAACTTTAAAATTGCCACAGTACCAATCTATACAAGTGATGAATTTTGCTATTCATAATGCTGAAAAGCATTTAAGCTACGTTCTTGATATAATAAACCATTTACAATTTAAAGTTTTAGAGGAATTTAGTAAGAATCTAAAAGCAAAGGAAAAATCTTAGGTGTTCTAAAAAATCCACTTTTTATATTTGAGTATTAACGCAAATTAATTTTGAAACAATAAGAATGATAACTATAGAGAATTTAACCAAAATGGTTACTGGAGCACTTAAAACACTTCATTTTTTTAACAGTGCTTGTAAAGAAATAAATGTTAGAGATGTATACCTTATAAACGAAGATACACTCTGCTGCGATTTTTATCCCGTCTCAAGAAATTCGTATGACATAAAATTAGAAATGGCTCCTATCCTAGGCTGCTTTAATAGTTTTTTCAGAAATAATCAATATGAGAATATTAATCTGAAAAACTATGCTGTCAGAGCTTATGATGAGGAAGACAATGAAATTCTATATGCTATATCGAGTAAAACCAAAGCGGAACTGATTGGAGAAGTAGGATCGATAGAATGGCTTTCATCAGCTTTTTTTCAGGAAAATACGGAAGATTCTCGACTTGTTCAGGCAAAGCAGATAATTTCTGAAATTGAGAATGGTCTCAGAGAAATCGTTAAGATCAAGCTTAGAGACAATTTTGGAAATGACTGGTGGGAAACAGGCGTAGACAATAAGATAGCAAGAGATGTTAAGAAAATCTATTTTAACAATTTTGATGTAGATTGTACTGATGGCGATATTCTTATTGATTACACATTTATATACCAAGTGAAAGAAATTATTCTAAGTAACTACGAATTATTCAAATCCTATTTTCAAAGTTCTATCCAGTTTGAAAGTTTGATGGATGATTTTAATAAATTAAGAAGAGAAGAGGCTCATAACAGAGCTATATCAAATGTGAATCTCGAAAATCTACGTGGACTTCATGAAGATCTGTTAGCCGGTATTCTACTTGACCTAAAATTTTTTCAATCATTGTTTTTAACTGAAAATTGGAAAAGAAAAATAAAGAAAATAATGATTGAGGGAAGATTTGAATCAATTTATAATGATACGGAGATCAGCAATGAAGCCAATGTTATACAAAAGTTATTGATGATTCAGGAAAACTTGTCCTCCCGTATTTCATATTTAAACGATACGATAACAAAATTAAAATCTATCACGGCACCAGTACATAAGAATAGTGTACATCTAGAATTGATAAGCTATTTCGAAGAGGATCTGAAGCTGCGAAAGGCATTGCTAAATGAAACTCTAACTTTGGATAATGATAAAATAAGCACCATAGTTAATCAGATAAAATCTCATGAACAAAAAATGAATGTATTCTCCATAGAATTCTTGTTAAATGAGAAATAAGAGCACTTTTGTGTAAATTTAAGAACATTAAAAAAACTAATAATCATAATTTATGGACGAAAAATACGCAGCATTACGAGATAGAATTTTAAACCCCAATGACTTTATTTTATTTGATGAAGTTATAGCAACGATGGAAAGCGGTCACTACCGCTCTTCATATATTATGGCTTGGATTAATATCATTGAATCTCTAAAAAGCAAATTACATCAACTTGCTGCGTTAGACGACAGCAGGGCGAAGACAGCAGTTACAGAGATTGAGAACCTGGAAAGAAATGGACAGTCGACCGACAGAAAGATATTTGAGCAGTGTACTACTTGTGAAATTATTCTACCAACTCAGGCAGCTACAATAGAATTTCTATGGGGGCAAAGATGTCTTTTTGCACATCCTTATAATACCAATCCAACGATAGAACAATTAGATTTCATAATCGCTCAAGCCGTAAATATCGTCTTAGCCCACGAGGTTGATTTTAATAGGAATTATATTGATGAATTTTGCAGTAATTTAATTCTTAAACCTCATTTAGTAGATAGTGATGAAAATAAAATTTTGGAATTAGCTAATAACACACTTGTAAGAATAAAGGATAGGCTGCACCCTTACTATTTTAAAAGTTTGTTTTTTCATTATGGTAGTAATAAGGACAAGCCAAATGAAATAAGAAAAATAGAATTGATTGTAAAAAATCTAATGTCCCAAACTTCTCTCAGTTTCGATGACAGCAACTGGCTTTTTGAAAAAAAGGCACTTGATTATCCTTTGGAGTTCTCCCTATGCGTTATTGATGAAAACTTCTGGAATAAATCTGACAATCGTATTAAAGATATTTTAATTAATTACTATAGCACTCTGGAAGATAAAGAAGCTTTATTACAGTTAAGCAGTATCTATCAAAATTTACAGAGTTTGAATATTTTAGAAGAAGAATATAAAATAAAGTATTTTTCTAAGCTGGATAGTTTATCCTTTTTAAATTCAATTTACTACTATGGTAATTCTGAAAAGCAGTACGAGAGAATAATAGAAGAGCTTATAAGCTGGCAGTTTTCCCAGCAAGATAATGTAGTAAAATTCATAAACAGCGATCTAGGACTTAGAACTATAAACTCTTTTGATTTGGAAAAAAGTATTTATCTTGGCAGAGTTTTATACGCATCAGCAGACCAGGGGCATTGGAAATCACAACCTTTGGTTAATTTAAAGAATTTCGAGAGTTCACTTTTGAGTAATGAAATTCTAATGGGAATAATTCTTGGGCATTTTATTTCATTGAAGGATGAGCCAAGATTTGATCGTGAAAAAAGCTATCTTGCCATTATGACCTTAAATCTGCTGGACAACACTTTAATCCAGCAATTTTATGATATTCTATTTAATATTCTTGATAATAATAAGGCAGAGCATGAGCACGATTTTTGGTCGTTCGGCACCAATACTTTGACGAATTTTCAAACAGCAGTTGCAAATTTAGACTTGGATTGGAATCCTGTCAACTTAACCAATTATAGTTTATTAGGAGAAAAAGTAGTTAGATATTTTGAATTAAATTAACCTCACGTAATTAACATAATAAACTGAACTATGAAACTTAACGAAAAAATTGATCTTATTTTCAAATTATTGAATTTTGCAAGCTTAAATAACCTTCATGCTGATGAAGAGGATATCAGAAGTATTACGATGCATTCAATCTCGCAGAGCATTCAGAACTATTACATTTCACTGATACTATCCGAAAAATTAGAGGACATCAAATTTGTCAACGCTAACATCTCAGAGGAATTCGCTGTAGAAGAACTTGAGGTCGTAAATTATAACTATCAAGGCTTTATCAAAGATGCTCTTTTCAATGCTCTTTTTATTTCAATTGAAAGCAACATCAGAGCAATAGCTCGTCATTACGAGGCAAAAGTTAATGATATAAATAACACTTCAATTAAAATAACTTTCGAAAATTTACTTAAGACCATTAGTTTATTTAACGGTATAAGTGCAGATGAGAAGAAAGTGATTCTATACTTTTTTTACCTGCGAAATACCATGCATAATTTTGGAATAAATACCAAACCTAAACAAGCAATAGATATTGAAGATAAAACTTCGATAGTTGATACCTCAAAAGTTAAGCTGGAGCTAATTCAGAATCAGACTAACAATATTTCATCGAAAAACCTTTTTCTTCTCTTTGAACAAGTGTTGAAAGTTATTATTAGATTGAATTCAATGATTCCTTCAAATGAAAAGATTAAGCATCCGTTAGCGGATTTTGATTATAATGACTAAACTGACAGATAAAATTATTTTAACATTTTTTAACATTTGGCATATTATTCGAATTGAATGATATTGTCAAAACCAGCCCAACAGTGACATTAAAAGTAGTAGGCATAAAAACAAACTAAAAAATGAGTAATTCAAACAAAAACTGGCCAAGTAAAACCGGAAATCCATCGGGAGATAATAGAGGAAACAATCCTCCAAAAACTTCTGGAGGTGGAAGCAAGCCTTCTACAACTAAAAAATGATTCTTATCGAACTTAATTGAAGCCTGAAGTTTTATTCAGGCTTTTTTTATCAAAAAGTCATTTCTAGAAATGCTTCAAATATATTCTGTGAAATAATTCAATTTTCATTTCGGGATAACTTAGAATGTGAATTTTCTTACAATTAAAAACATCTATATAGAAAAATTTGTCATAAAATTTCGTAACTTACAATATATATATTTTGGTTCATCGAATCAAGATGAGTCCAAATTTTGAATTTAATTTTCTAAATTATTATCACATGATAAAAACCATATTCGTTCCTGCACATTTCAAGGCTATAATACAAAATTTAGCAGATGATGTACCAACAGGAGAGACAAAAAGGAACTGGTTAGGACAAGAAAAACAAATTACTAAAAGGATCATATCCCCAAAAATTGTAGGATGGTCAGATTCGGAAATTGATGGTGAAAAATTATCCTCTGATGTAAATACTGAACTTGAAAAGCTGGCTTCACAAAATGCCAGGATCATTTCTGTTGTACCTATTACTTCGGGTCGTTATAATTACCAGTACAGCTCGGAAGGAATATCAAGTTCCAGAAGAGTTTTTTCAGAAACAGAAAAAGTAAGCGGCGGAGGAAGTTATGGGTTTGGTTATGGATACAGTTATAACGAAGGTGTTCTGATCTGTGTTGAAATCTCTTAGAACCAGATTCCTGAAATTTATCACACATTTAACAATATTCTGCAGAAAGGAAGGTGTCTTAGTAAAAAAATCCCCACTAGATTGGGGATTAAAAACTAATAACCATGAAACTCTTATAATGAGAATCACTGCAAATATATCTAATTATTGTGAAATAAATAAAATCAATCCAAATTTCTATATAAGACGAAGAAAATCAATTAGATGTCTGTTTCAGCTTTCAATTAAATCAGCTAAAAACACGTTTAATCATTAACCATAAAAAACTAATAAAAAAATGGAATACTTAGAAGGCATTCCTGACATTCTGTACAAGTACAGAGATTGGAGGGACGAGTATCATAAGAAAGTGATTACTGAAAATGAATTATTCTTAGCATCCAGGCAAAGGTTCAACGATCCTTTCGACTCTTCAATACCATACAGATACAACGACGATGAGTTAACTCCTGCAAATGTTTTCCTGAAGATCAGGGAAATAGAAAAAAAGTTATACCCCCACCTGTCAGAAAGCGAAATAATAAATCGTTGTTACGAAATTCAAAAAACCGACAGATTTATGACTGGCGAATATTGGAAAGATAATTATGACGAATACCTTGCCGAAGTTGATGCAAGATTTGGAATTCTAAGCCTGACTACGAATCGTAATAATTTATTAATGTGGTCGCATTATTCAAATTCTCATAAAGGCTATTGTATTGGTTTTGATAAAAAGATACTGTTCGAATTACTTGGAGGATCACTGGGAAGAATCAATTATACAAAAGAAATGCCTTTCATTCCGTTGTTTGATGAGAGCGGGATTGGTGCAAAGACCATTTTATTTGCAAAATCAAGCGAATGGGAATATGAGGATGAATACCGAATCACAAAACATTTTGAAGCAGATACAGTTCACGAATTTCCCAATGAGGCTGTTAAAGAAATCATTTTAGGCTTAAAATTAACAGAAGAGGAAAAAGATGAAATACTTAGCATAGCCCGCAGCAAATATTCTCAGGCCAAGTTTTACGAGTCTACTATGAATTTGTCTGAATTTAAATTAGACATCATTCCTATACTTTAACTATGAAAATACTCAGAGACTACATTTTAGGTACTCCCTGAATGATCATGACAATCTCTAATTCAATAAGAAGAAAATAACCAATGAAAGTAAAAAACAATACTGAACATTTTAATTTGGTATCTGACCTTGGAAAAATAAATTTTCCAAGTAAAGAGGAACTTCAAAAGCATTTTGACGAAACCGGGGAGGATTATATATTCGTTTTAGACACCTCAGTATGTCTTGATATTGTCAGCTTAATTGGCTGGGGTAAAAACTCTAAAGCTGAAAAATCAAAAATTTTTAATTTAATTGAATTTTGCCAAAAAAATAATGTAGAGTATTTTGCGATCTGGGGTCTTTTAGAATCGTCATATAATCGTGAAAACCTTGAGATAAAATATGACATGTTTGATGATTATTACAATAAACTAAATTTTGCCTTCAACACCCCTATAAAAAAATTTCGAAAATTAGAATTTGACTTCTACAGGGATTTTCCTTTCGTAAATGACATCCAAATTGATAAAAATATTGTAAAGTCAATAATTGATAGTCGTGTTAATCCTTATTACGCAGGGCTTTTAAAAATCTGTGAAATTGCACAAAGAGGTATGGGGCAAAATCGTGCACAAAAAAATGTTGAAGAATTTTATCATTGGATGGAAAATGATTTAGGATATATGATTGGTCATGAATACCGTCTTGCACTGCAGATCTTCGGAGGAAATTCAGAGTATTGGAAAATGTTAAGATTAGGCTCAAAAAAAGAGATCATTTTAAAAGAATCAATGAAGAGTGCTTGGGATATATATCATGCAAAAATGAGTACCAATAACGAATTGTTATCTGAATTGGTGAGCAGAAATGTCAGACCAATATTTGTTACGAAAGATTCAAGATTGTTCGATTTGCTTTCTCCAAAATTGGGGTCATATATACGAACATCCAATACAAAAGTATCACTTATTCCAATTGATGATTATCCTAAGATCTATTCACAGGATTTCATAACAAAAATGAATGAAAAAACGGCAAAGCTGGGTAGAGAAAGACTATTCAGAACGGATGATATTGATGATGATCTTGTTAAGGACCTCATTAGAGATTTAGAAGATAAGATCAAATAACTTAAACCATTCGATTTAGTTGCTTTAAAAATGGTAAGAATTCTGATTAAATTCTTATATTTGGTTTAATATACCATTGAAAATAAAACATTTAACATGAATGCAGGGCAAACTTATATACTTGTTATAGCGGTTGAAAATTATCATGAAAGTAAAAACTTTGACAGAGTTGATTTCGCTGAAAAAGATGCAAGAGATTTTATAGATGCTTTTCAAAAGTTAAATTCAGAAGATAAATTCGTCTTCACAGAACTCATTAATGAAAGAGCAACTTTAAGCAATATTCTTCAAGAGACAAAAAAGGTAAGTAAACTAGCGCAGAAAGACGATCGAATTATAATCTATTTTGCAGGACATGGGTTTTATGAAGATGATGAAAATCTTCTTGCCCCTGTTGATGCAAGAAAAACTGCTAAAAAAGATACTTGTGCCTCGGTTGGAGTTATTTTGGGGTATTTGAAAAAATCTGAATCAACTCAGAAAATATTATTTTTTGACTGCTGTCACAGTGGCTTCGAAGGAGGAGGTATTCGTTCGGCTGCTGATAGTTTTGAAATAGATGAACTTATTTATCAATTTAGACAAGAACAATACATTGTCGGATTTGCAAGCTGTCAGAATCACCAGACTTCTTCCTCTAATGCCGGTTTAAGGAATGGCATTTGGACACATTTTTTAATTAAAGCGTTGACAGGGGAAGCTACAGGTATTTACGAAAAACACTTATTATTCAGTGACAAATTACAAGATTATCTTAATAAAACAACATCAGAGTTTGCGAAATTAAACACGGTGAAAAAATTAGATCAGACACCTGTAAAATTTGGAACAGAAACAAGCAGATTTATCATCGCAAACCTTAATCCTATTTTTAATGCACAGGCAAAAAAAGCAGAAAATACCGACATTGCTTTATTGAAAGTTTCTTTATTGGGCGAGGAGATTGATGCGGTAAAAAAATTACCGGGATTTCAGAGTGGAAGCCATAAAGTTCCAAAATATATCGGACATGCAACAAGAAATTTTGTTAGGGGAATTGCGGCGGAATTAATAAAAGAAGACATAAGTGATTTAAGTAAAAAGATCCGAGATAACATTGAATACAAAAGAGCTGATATCAGAGCTACTGCAGATAGTGGTGGCGGATCTATCGAAACCCCGCATTTTGATTATAGTATTACTGTTGAGCAGTCAGAAGATGAACCAAGTGAATATATTCTAATCAGAAGACTTGAGAATTTAACCGACCCGAATCTTGCATCAAGTACAGCCCTAAGTAAAATTTTCAGTAGGCACTTTGATAAACTATCCTTTGAAACTGAGAAAGAGATCAATATAAATGATTTAATTGATAGAATTGAAGATCTAAATGATTCTGCAATTAAAGTATATTATGACGATGCAGATCTAAGCTCGTGTCAAATAAAAATCAAAGGTTTAGAATACGAAATATTTGTTGATCCTTCTTCCATAAAAATTACTTATCCCTACCATACCAATCCTAGTAATCTCGTATCAGCCTTCCAGGAAACCCGTACAGCTTTACAGCACAATCCTGAATTAAAACTCTTAGAATAAGATAATAGAAACATAAAATTGCACAATAATTTAAAAACAAAACTAGAGCTATGCACCCACTTAATTATTCACTTCAAGATTTTGAAGGATTATTGAAAAGTAAAATTACTATCGAATATAAAAATTACAAAGGTGAAATTGAAACAATTTCAGGGTATCTTATCGAGATCCATCCAACTAATTTAGGAGATATCAAACCACATAGTATAACCTTAGATTTAGGTACAGAACAAAGAAATGTCAATATTTTCAACATTGAAAAAATAACATATTAGATTGAGTCAATAAGCTAATCTTATGAAAGAGAACGTTCTTATCCTGACAGGTGCTGGTTTAACTGCAGGGCCTGATTTTTTTGGAATTACAACATTATCCTTAACAAAAGACTTTATTTCATATAGCCATCCTGATCTTACTGATGACAAAGAATTGGTCAAATTTATCTATAACGAATTCTGCTACTGGAATAAACTGGACGACACAAAAATCGAAGATAATCTGCACCAAATCAATTTTGAAACAATTCTTCAAATGATTGAAGAATTGTATTCTTACGTTGAAGACTATGAAAGATCAAATCGATTTAAAAAATACCAGAATAGTGTAAAAAACACTATTTTCTATTTAAATAAAAGACTAATCACCCAAATAGACAGAGTTCGCAGCCCTAAAGGAAAACATTTGATTTTTATGTTTCTTGAAAAATTTTACAATCACCTTATAGATGAAATTTCAAGGCAGATAAATCCGTTCAATGAGCAGTCCGATAATAAAGGAATGGTTAGCTTCAGTAATTTTCTGGATGTAGCCTTTGACAAAAATTCTTATACAAGAAGAATTTACACACTGAATTACGATAATTGGTTCAATAAGTTTAGAGATTACTTTGATGGATTTATAACAGATGTGTTTGATTCTAATGAAGTAATTAACAACAGGTCAATTGATTGTTATTATAATCTACATGGTTGTATTTTATGGGAAGTATGGCGGACAGCTCAAAAAAATAAAGAGCCTCAAGAGCGAAAACATATTCAAAGTTTTGATCCGTATACCATTTCACGGGAGGCACTCCTCCACTCTCCGATCATTTCCGGCTATAATAAATTGACCAGAATCAATTCTAGTCCTTTTCTTGAAATTTTCCATTCTTTTACATCAGATTGTATCAAATCAAAAAAAGTATTGATCATTGGTTACAGTTTTAGCGATCCACATGTCAACAACAATCTTCAGTTCATCGATAAAGATTCAAAAATAATAATTGTCTTGTATTATGATTATTCATCGCTGGGCGATCAAGCAAGTGATTTACATCGGATAATGCATGAAGTGGGCTACATTTTTAACAGCCAATTTTCCAATTACAAAATAAGAAGCGGATTAAATCATACCGTTGATAGTGATGATGGGAAAATTTCAATTTTTATTAATGGGATAGGTCAGTCATTTTATGATGAGTTTCCAAAAATTTAGAATTAAAAGCAATCATCTTCATTTGTTACAACACTTAAAATAAAAGCTTTGAAATGAAAAAGAAAAATGTCATCAAATCAATAATTGAAACAGGTTCCGAAATTTCGGGAAGCATAGGAAGCGCATTGCTTAGTACAATAATTCCGGGAACTACAGGAATTATTTTAGGAGGCGCAGCAGCTCCCATATTGACAAAGATATTTACTGATATTGGTACAGAAATACAAAACAGATATTTAAGTTCAAGGGAAGTTTTGAGAACAGGGGCCGCATACACCTATGCACTTGATAGGATACGTCAAAATGAACTTGAAGAATATACACTAAGGGATGATGATTTTTTTGAGCCTATTGCCAATAACCGTCCCGCTTCAGAGGAGTTATTGGAAGCCATAATTTTATGTGCCTAGCGGGAATCGGAAGAATTAAAATTAAAATTTCTGGGCAATCTATATGCAAATCTTTGTTTTCGCCCTGAAATCAGTCGTGAACACGCCAACCAAATTATTAAAAATGCCGATACTTTATCCTTTAGACAGTTTTGTATTTTGCAATTATTTTATGAAAGACTAGAAGATACCAAAGCGCTTAAAGTACCCAAACTAAAGTTTGATGGGAAGTGGGAAATTAAAGAGATAGATATTATCTCAGAAACGCGGGAACTACAGCAAAAAGGATTAATAAGCATTGACAATAGAATGAATGCGAGTGATTTGTCATCACCAATTCCTTTGGGAGCGGCAGGTATTACTTTATCGGGAATTACGTTTTGCGAGTTGTTATCATTAGATCAAATTGATAATGATATTTTATCAAAATTAAACGATGTCACGGAGATTAAATAATCGATTTTTTTTAAGATTTAATTATCCTTAATCTCCTATCAAAATGATATTTAAATTAATAAATTATAGGTTCTATAATTCAGGAAAATCTCAGCAAATGCCGGGATTTTTTTGAGGAAAGTTGACTAACTTTACTTATCATCAAGTATAATAAGTTTTATAAATGATGGTTATCATTTAAAAACAGATTTTAGCACTAGTGAAAATAGTTATTACTTCGATACTACTAATTTTATCTTATTCGGTGTTTAGTAAGGGATGTGAAAGCAGACTGCAACAAAAAAATCTGGATTTTATTAGTCCTGCAATCACAAACAGTAATTTACTAATTATAAAATCTGGAATCAATTAAAGAACCGAGATCTAGCATAAGAAAATGGTTCTTTACTTTAGTAAAGACAGATGAAATTACAGGAAACAACTTCATAATCTGTAGATGTACTAATTTAGCTTCCAGTTAAAGTTAAGCATAAAACTTTAATTTTAGCCTATGAAACGAGATAGAAAAATCTACGATTCTGCTTTTAAAGCCAAAGCTGTTCAGCTAAGCAAAGAACGAACTAATGTGTCAGAACTTGCAAGGGAACTGGGAATCGCAGTCACACTACTAGTATGTGCCGTGGAACTTACAGATGAAGGAAATGTAAAACGTTTTTATGCTTTGAAAATTAATGATTTTTCTTCCATATCACTACAAACGATTTTTGATAAACATATTGACAAATCAGCTCAAATAGTCACTGATGGACGGAAAGGGTATCGACCAATAAAGAATTTAACATCAACCAAACCAAAAGTAATATTGGGCAAAATTTTCTGGTACTTCACAAAATGATTCACCAGCTGGAATCTTGGTTGAGAACAACATATTCTTGGGTTTCAGAGTTTAATATCAACAGGTATTTGAGTGAATTTTGTCTCAGAATTAACCTCTCTAAATCTAAGTAGACAATCTTTAACAACATTATAAAAAGAATGGTTAAGAGAGAGCCAATTTACCAAACTGATTTAGTATATAAATAAGTTATGATCTCTATAAATTTTATTCAATTTTAATTTCACTGTAAAAAATAAGAAATTTAATTAATCTATAATAATTTACAACAATTCCTCAAGAATTATATCTGTGCTCTTTGTAAATCGATAATCGCATAATAGTTTGTCAAATAACTTTAAAATTGAAATCTTTATATGTCTGTTATCTTCTGTATTCTGACTAAGCTTATTGTATGCGTTGACAATAAATTTGATACATTTTTCTTCAATTCGATAAGACAGATTTTTCTCATTACTTTTTTTACTATTCATTGCTATTTGGAATAACTCTATAGATTCATAAGGAAAAGCGATTATGGCATGCTTGTTACTGCCCAGCTTGGACACAAATTTGCAGATGAACTGATTGGAATTCATTTAGGACAGGAAATGCCGTTGACGATTTTCCAAAGTGAACGTCCTTGGGACCTTACCGAAGGACATATGGTACCAGCTGATGCATCTCCTGAACTCCGCGATGGCATCATAAGATTTCAGCGAACCTATGCTTCACATGTAGCCGTACACATGCTTGATCCACAGACACTCACCCATGGATTAAATGATTCTCCCGTAGGGATGTTAGCATGGATATTACAACGATGGAAAAAATGGAGCGATATACATGGAAAATTTGAAGATACTTTCTCAAAAGACGATATTATCACATTTGCCATGATCTATTGGGTCAACCAGGCCATTGGCAGTTCGATCAGAGTGTATTCAAATGCCAATAGATATCCATGGAAACCATCACATAACAGAACCCCAATTGTAGAAGCCCCTGCCGGATTTACCTTCCTTGCAGGTGACGCATATCCTCCCCTTGCTACAGAAGAAAATAGAGTTGATATTTTTAAAAACGGTCCAATGGCTCGCCAGTTTAATACCATCTATGCAAAAGCATTTAAAAGAGGTGGGCATTTCGGGCCATGGGAAAATCCCGAAGCATTTATTGAGGGAATTACAGATACCTTTAAACTATTGAAAGAATAGAAAATTTTTAGCTTCTTATATGGTTTAATCATAAAACCTCTGATATGGAAAATTGCAAAATTCGGATCAGAGGTTTTTTACATGAGAATGAGCGGTCACATATCTTTCGCGTGTTCCATCTGAATACTCTCCAGTTTTTACAAGAGCAACTATTTCCTCATTATGTTCCTGAAATTCCTCTAATCCGGAGTTATGTCGTTTGTATTTACCATTCACGAAATCTATAAGATCAACAGCAGTAATAAGCTTATCATTATTTAAAAGGCCAGTTCTTTAGCATCTCCTTTAGTACCAATAGCATTTTCTTCCTATTGGTTCCATCTTGTAACATCCCACTGTCTTTTGGTGGAACATTCTTTTGAAATTCCATCTACCGTAATTCGAACATAAACTAGGCGGATAGTTCGGCTTTTTTCTCTTGGGCTCTTCAGAAAAGTGGATTGCAAAGATATGTTATTTTTATTAATTCTAAATAAATAACAAAAACAAAATATGCAGAAAGCGCCCTCCACGTACGATCGTTCTGGCAGTTCACAAAAATTACTTTGCTATGGGAATCTCATTGGAACGTGCAAAGGGATCCTAAGACCTTTATAAGATAAACATCGATAGCATATTCATTTTAATCATTTACCATTATTTTTAGAAGTTCAGAATAACTTTTTCGAGAACCCTTTCATAAAGTCTTTTGTTGTCAGTCAAAATCTCTCCTTCTCCGACTACTCCATCCGAAAGAATCGTACCGCCTGCAGCTGTGATCGCCAAGTCTACCATATACTTCTTTTCATCACCGTTTACCGTTTTAACAGTGTTTCCCAAAAACGAAACTTTTATCACCTTTGCTTTTATGACTCCGTATTCTTCATGGGGAAAATTATTGAGTCTTATCAGTACATCCTGGCTTTGTTTAATTTTACCCAATCCAAAATCTGAGATAAGCATCTGGCCATTGACTTTATTGGATGCGGGAACAATAGCAAAGATGGGATCCTGATGATTTATATATTGATTATTTTTCAGGAAGCTTAAAAATTGCACCTTTCCACCAATAGGAGCAATAATCAAAAAAGCTCTTTTCCAAGCCCTGATTTTATTGATAAGGTCATTATAGCTATTATACAAGTCGGAGATAAGTTTTTCCTCTTTTTCCGTTTTCAGGATCCGTGCTTCTGTGCTTTTATTTTTTGTACTCAGAATTTCCTGATCCAGTTTATGAATCTCCTGTTTAGTGGTATTATTATATTGTAGCGCGCTGAGATAGTTTTGCTCTGTATCTTCGAATTGCTGCTGGCTAATGATCTGGGCATCCCTAAGCAGAGAATCTCTTGTAAGCTTATTGTACCCCAATTTGTCATTCCTATTGATCAGTTTAACCCTGTCTTTCTGTAAGTGCAGCTGCTTCTCCTGTTTACTTGCAAGATTGTCTAACAGTTTTTGCTGTTTGTCATAAAGATCGTTCTTGGAAAAAAGGACATATTGCTGTAAGGCATTAAGGAAAGTAAAATAGTTGTTATTGATCTCTCCAACATGAACAATTTTAGGAAGGGAATGGTAAAATGAAGCAAAATCTGTATCCGCATTAAAATTTAGCATTGTTTTTTCCAGCGCTAACATTTCCTGAAAAGATGCTTCATTTTCAATATAAGCTACAATATCTCCTTTATTAACAGCATCGTGATCTTTTTTCAAAATAACGACCGGTCCCTGATGATTGGCTACAAGAGATATGGATGGATTATCTGCAACGATCGTGACAGATCCTTTATAAGAATCTGGATATTTTATCGCAAATAAGGCGATGATAAGTACTAATAAAAGTAAACTGATCAGAACAAGAATCCGTATACTGATATTACTCGGTATTCGTGATACTAGAAAAGTAATTTCTTCCGAATTAGGCTGTGGTGGTCTCTGTATGTAATTTCTCGGCTCCATTTAAAACATTTATTTGACTTTCAAAAAGCTTATAATAATGTCCCTTTTGATTCATAAGGGTCATGTGATTTCCTCTTTCTATAATCCTACCGTCCTTCATTACGATAATCTGATCTGCGTCCATAATGGTACTTAAACGATGGGCAACTATTACAACCGTTTTATTGACGAATACTCCGGAGAGGGAATGAACAATATTTTTTTCATTAATTGAATCAAGTGCATTGGTCGCCTCGTCCAGAAATATATATTTCGGATTTCGGTATAAAGCTCTTGCGATAAGTATTCTCTGCTTTTGTCCACCACTTATCCCCCTTCCGTTTTCACCGATTTTAGTTTTGTACCCCAAAGGCATATTCTCAATCTCTTGTGTCATGTTTGCAATAGCAACGACATCTTTTAGCAGTTTATAATCAATATTATTTGTGTTGAGGACAATATTATTTAATACCGTATCGTTAAATATCTTACCGTTCTGGAAAACACTCCCACACTGATCTCTCCAGTTAGAAATACTTATGTTCTTATAATTCATCTCGCCCACTGTAATATCACCGGCCGAAGGCTCATATAATCGCAGTAAAAGTTTTAGTATTGTAGATTTGCCACTACCGCTGTCTCCCACAAAAGCAGTAGTCTTTCCTTCGGGGATGACAAAATTTAGATTCTGTAATACGTAGGGCTGGCGAGCAGAATACTGAAAGTAAACATTTGAAAACTTTAAGGTTCCCGAGGAAGGCAGCGTAAAGCTGTTATTTTCATAATTATCTTCTTCGGGCAAACTCTTGATCTCGCGAATTCGACTAAAGCTTAATTTCGCCATCTGGAAACCCAGAAAAAACTGAACCAGTTGCTGAATCGGACCATTCAACATTCCCAGTATCATTTGAATGGACAAAAGCTCTCCAAGGGTCATTTTAGCATTAATCACAAGTACTGCACAATAAAAAGTAATTGATACATTTTTAAGATTATCAATAACCTGCGCTCCCACGTTCTGCCTGTTCGTAATGGATTGCATCTGTAGATTTTGCTTAAAGATTTTGGCCTGTATTTCGTCCCATTTCAGTTTTCTGGAAACCTCATAGTTATTGATCTTGATTTCCTGAATATTATTAATCGTTTCAATCCAGAATCCCTGGTCCTTACCCATTAAAGCAAAATAATTCATATCAACCTGTTTTCTGGCTTTAAAAAAAAGAAATATATAGGTAAGATAAATTGCAGTACCTGCTATGAAAATGAGGAAAACGGGAATGCTGTAAACGACAAGAACAAAAATGAAAGCAGAAAATGATAAAAGGGAAAAAATAATATTCAAAGAATTTCCCATAATAAAACTTCTTATTCTTTCATGGTCATGGGCCCGCTGTAGGATGTCTCCCGGATGTTTATTCTCAAAAAAACTGAAAGGCAGTTTTAAAAGCTTCGATAGATAATCTGATATAATATTAACACTTACTCTGTTTGAAACCTGCAGGATGATCCAGTCCCGTATAATCGTTGAAAAAAAAGAACAGATAATAAGCGCCAGATTAGCAATAAGGATCATCTTAATAAACTGTAAATCCCTTTTGTTCACTCCGATATCGATTACAGATCTGGAGATAAACGGAAGAAATAAATTCAATCCCGTAATTATAGTCATTACTACAAGTAATAAAAACAGTATTTTTTTGTAGTTTGAAAAATACCTGAGGAAATCGAACAATGTATTCTTCTGCTCAATAACTTCTGCAATATGGACAGTTTTAAAATTATGGGCAGGTTCAATCAAAAGGGCAATCCCCTTTTCATTGTCTTTTTTCCATTTCCTTTGAAATTCATCCAACCTGTACGTAACCTTCCCCCTTGCCGGATCCGATATATAAATCTTATCACCCTTAATTCGATAGATAACAACAAAATGACTTTCACCCCAGTGAAGAATCGCGGGCAGATGAACCTGTGATTTTAATTCCTGAAAAGTACAACGTACTGCGTGAGACTTGATTCCGATTTTTTCGCAGGCATATATAAGGTCAGCCAGAGAAACTCCCTCCTTTGTAATGCTGCATAAATCCCTCAGAAATTGTAACGAATAATATCTTCCGTAATGTTGGGCTACTATCCTCAGACATGTTGGACCACAATCCATTTTATCATACTGCCTTTCGTGCGGAAAGCTTTTGATCATTAGTTTTTTTTGCAAAATAATAACCTCTAAGAATATAAAAAAAACCGTAACTCAACAATTAATAGAATGTTCACAATCCATTCACACCCGTGCAATTTTTATGTTCTAGTTTTGACCTCAGTTAAATGAAACGATTGATGAGAACGAAGAAATACATTATAATTGTGGCAGCTGGTGAGGGTAACAGAATGGGCGCTGAAAACGCAAAACAGTTCCTTCTCCTTGATGGTAAACCAATTCTAATCCATACCATCGATACCTTCTTAAACCACCCCACTCTTATTTTTGACATAATCCTGGTTCTTAATAACTCTCATTTGGAAATGTGGGACACTTTATGCCAGCAATACTATTATCTCAAGCCCATTAAGATTGTCATCGGAGGCAGGGAAAGGTTTCATTCCGTAAAGAATGCAATTGACACCATTACCGATCATGAATGTTATATCGGAATTCACGATGGTGTCAGGCCATTCGTAAGTGAAACGGTAATTGAGCGTGCTTTCTCAGAAGTAATTGAACATGATGCTGTTGTTCCCGTTGTGGCTATGATTCCTACTATAAGAATAACAGATGGTAAAAATAACCGGAGCATGAACCGCAGCGATTTCAAAGTTGTTCAAACACCCCAGGTCTTCAAGTCTGAAATTATAAAAAGGGCTTATCAAACTCCCTATCAGTCAACTTTTTTTGATGATGCCACAGTGGTTGAGTTTAACGGACAGACTATAAAACTTATTGAAGGCAATGAGGAAAATATAAAAATAACACTTCCCATTGATTACCTTACTGCAAAAGCCTTACAAAAAACAAAACTAATACATGATATTTCAAATTAAAGAAGGAGCCGTTTACTTTACCACCGGCAATGAGACAGTTGAAATCAATTCCAATATAACGGAATCACCTTATGATCAAAATTTCCACAAAGATAAATATGGGTTTGAAATGTCTCCGACAGATATTAAGAATTACGCCGCCCACATTTTTATTTGGGAGTATATTTTAAAAAATGACATAACAGCACCCTGTATTATTCTTGAGAATGATGTTAAACTAAAGCATACCTACGAAGAACTCTGTACCGACATGGATTCACTTGAAAATGAATGGGATCTGATCATTCCATACAATAAATTGCAAGAGGATACCATCCCAAGAAACGAGATATTCCCCAGCAGACTGGGCTATTATTGGGGCAGTTATATCTACGTCATCAATAGAGAAAAAATTACATCGATGGACTGCTTAAAAAGTATTAAACAGCCAATCGATGAAGAAATACTGGAGTGTTCCTTTAACAACTCTTTAAAAACACTTGTGATTGACACCGGCTGGTTCGAATATGATGAGGTGAACTGCCCTATCTACAAAAGCAGAGGATCATTTTTTATTGAGAAAATACGGCAGATTAATCTATGGGAAGAAAGACATAAAGAACAGGCAGTAGAAATACTCAAATACCTGGGTGAAAAAGCAAAGGAACTCGATTTGAGTCTTTTTGCTCATGCAGGAACGCTACTGGGGATCATAAGACATGATGATATTATGCCATGGGATGATGATATAGACTTATGCATGGATGAGAATGAAATTGAGCTTCTACTGCGTGCAGTGGAAAATGACAATATGATCAAATTTACAAAGCGTAACTGGCATAAAACAGGATCTGAATATTACAAATTTTTCTATAAAGATGGCGAATACAAGGAAGGTTATGATTACACATTTCCATTTGTGGACATCTGGCTGCTTTTTCACAAACAAGAAAATTTATATATGACTTCAGACGGATATGAGGTACCCACTACCGATTACTTTCCGGCAAAGGCTTATGAACTTTATAAGGCTCCTATCCTTGTTCCCCATAATCATGGATCAATTCTACAAAAAATGTATAAAAACTGGGACAAATACATTAAAGTTTTCTCATGGTCTCACCGCAAAAAAGAAAACTGCATTGATAGTATTATTGCCCCTATTCAGACTGACGGCAAGGGCCGGCTTATTAAACCTTATTAAACAAAACTAATAACCTTTTTAAAATTTAAATACATGAGAAACTCGAAAGTACTCGAGCTCAACAGTACATTGGAACTGTTGACAGAAAATGAATTGTATGCCTTCAAGGGAGGTCTTGAAGGCGGACAGAGCGAACATGAAATTCCGGAAGTCATTATTACTGTTCCCGGAGGAGATGATGGCGGGGGAAATGATCCCGGTGGGAACGATGATGGTAACCCTCCAACCTGGGATGATGATGATCCTCCTTATGGGGGTGATGGTGATGATCCGTTTCCTCCCGATGGAGGCGGTGATCCAGATGGTAGTAACCCAAGTGAGGCAGATGGAATTCTAGAAACCCCTACAGCCAGAGAAATCCTATGGCTACTTTTAAACACATCAGCGGCAGACCGTGACAAGATGCGACATAATGCAGCCTTAGCAGCTCAATATGGAAAAGGACAGGTTGACAACGTCTATGATGCATTAAGACATGCGATGTGGTCAGCAATGGATGCCGCAGATATCGGGTTGGATAAAGCTAAAGAATTTCACACCCTACATGAAACCGTAAATCCAGGAAACGATAATACAATGGATCTGCATAATAATGACTGGGGGTTCAATTGGTTTTCCCAGCACGGAAATCCTGACAACAACATGCAACAGTTCATCAATGACTTTAATGCAGCAGTAGCAAGCGGACAAATACAAACCCACCCATAAAATGAGAATAAAAAGGCTAAATTTTTTGATTCTAATACTATTAGCATCTCTTACATTTTCATGCCATGCACAGACCAACACGGAGTGCTTAACAAAGCTTGAACAAAAACTTTCTCCTAAAATTAATACAAATAACAAAGTAGGTGAGATAATAAATGTTCGAGATGAAGTAAATTGTTTCGACTGGGATACATTAGTCGTCCAAATGGCAATAAACCCTAAAGAAATGACTGAGAAAGCGCTTAGCATTAAAATTCCACAAAACTACGACTACAGTTGGGAAAGTGATAATACAGCGATGTTATTATTTTTAAAAGGCAACACTGTTGTCCACTATATTCTTCAGAAGCCTTCCGTTGATAAGCAGACATTTGATGCTGCCCAATCAATCAAGGCATATGATTTCCTGAAGCTGGTGAACAACTCCGGAGATAATGCATACGCAAAAATTCCAAAGGAGAAAGCTGTTTTTGAAACCTATCAAATTTATTATCATGATGCAAAAGGTCAAAAGACGAGCAACCCAAAGTTTGGTCTTGGAATAAGGGTGAAAAGGTAGAACCCAAGCAATTTACTCACATTCTTTTTGTTACTAGGCTGTCCATAGGACAGCCTTTTTAATTAATGAACCGATATATTAATCTCTTTACTATTGGGATTAACTTTTATCCGATTCTCAAAGCCTAGCATAATAGTCCTTTTTTTCAAGTAGCTCATCATGAGTGCCTTTCTCTACTATACTTTTTCAGAAAGAAAAAAATAATGGCAGCTTCAAGTTGAGAACTGAAGCGACCGCTTGTAAAGAATAATTGATACAAAGAATCTTCGCTATTCCATACTAAACGCTCGGTGATACTCTTTAATTAAAATGTGTAAATATGCACTCGCTGACAGCACAAAATTATAAAGCAAATATCACGTACCTTTGCGTTTATTTAATGTCTATTATTATGGAAAGCACTTCGATATATAGAAAAAAAGTACTTCGATATAGTTATCTAAAATTAATTGCTTGTTCAGTCTTGGTCAGTATAATTTGTTGTGTACTGGCTTATAGCTTGAAGCATTGTACATCTTACATACAGGAAAAATTATCTGAAAAAATTTCTGGCTTTGATCCGAGACTTTTTATTATCGCACCTAGTATTGGCATTACGTTGATATATTTTCTGAGAAAATATGCTTTTCAGAACAGAAAGAATAAGGGGATAAAGGAAATCTATACGACATTGGAAACAAGGAAAGATCACCTGCCCTTTTTTAAAATTCCTTCACACTACATTAATGGCTTGCTAACTGTTGCTTTTGGAGGATCAACGGGAGTTGAAGTCTCAACCGTTGTTGCAACGGCTACAGTAGGCAACCAAGCTTATAAGAGATTACAACCTGCAGGAGCTTACAAAACCGAATTGATATGTGCAGGGGTCATTGCTGGCGTAACACTGTTATTTGGAAGTTCGCTGGGTGGTTTGTTTTTTGCATTTGAGGTTATTGCACGAAGATACAGCAGGACTTTACTACTTAGTTCATTAACTTCGATGTTGATTGCATCAATTATTGTTTATTATTTTGATTCCACTCCCCTCTTTACTTTTCCAGTAAAAGAATGGCGGTGGCAGGCAATTCCTTTTGTGATTATTTTAGGATTGACAGGAGGAGTTTTGGCACTTTATTTTACTAAAATTGTTATCTATGCAAAATCCTATTTTGCAGGCATAAAAAACAACTTTATCCGAGTTAATATTGGAGCAATAACGGTAGGAGCTTTTATATTTTTCTTGCCAGCACTATATGGTGACAGTTATCACGGTCTTGAAGAAATTTTAAGAAATAGTTTAGATAACTCTATTGATCTATTGTACTTCTTTCCGCTGATTCTGCTCGTTCTGTTAAAACCCCTTGCAGCCTCACTTACATTAGGAGCTGGTGGTGACGGTGGTGTCTTCGCACCTAGTATCGTAACAGGTGCATTATTGGGAGTTTTTTTTGCTCAGCTTTGCAACCATTATCTCGGAACACAACTTGTTACTATTAATTTTGCTCTTTTTGGTGCGGCGGCGATGCTTTCGGCTGCAATCCATGCACCTGTTACAGCAGTATTTATTATTGCAAGTCTTGTTCCTGGTGGGCATGTTTTGCTGCTACCATTACTAATTAGCAGTTTAGTTTCAAAAGTATTGGCGAAAAATCTCTATCCATATAACGTATATACATATAAAGAAGAAGCTATCGCTAAATAAATAACACATATACAGAAATTTAATTTTAATAAACATTTTCTAATTTATAACAAATCTCAAACACAAAATCAATGCTTCCTAAGGCAGTAAGTTGTTGACATCATAATTAACTTTAATGAAACTAACAGGATTGTAAAGTTGCAGGTAGTGCAATTTCAAAAGAAGTTTCAAAAACTTAAGAACATTATTGATGCTGCTCCTGCCCCTAAAAAATATAGAGGTGGATTTCTAAGATCACTTTTTTAAAGCCAGTCCTTCAGGAAAATATGTTTTTTTATTTAGGATTAATTACAAAAGTATCCAGCGTACATTGAACTGGATACTAAGCTAGTAATAACATTGACCTGCCTGAATACCGTTGCCTTATAGGTTTGATTTCATTGCTAACGATGCTGATATATAAAACAGCAATTTAAATTATATAGCTTGAATAATTTTGTGTTCTATATTTTTTGTGACGGCCATATGCATAAAATTGGAAAAAATCCCTACAGAAACACAAAATTTTGCCATTGTATAAATAGTCAATCCTCTTATTTTTGCCCCATGGTAAGTATTCAGAATTTTCAGCCTGAGCTTGCTAGGATTCACGGGTTTGAAACCGGCTATCATTGTCAGTTTCTTGAAGCTCGACTTGTGAGAGCGGAGGCAGTTTAAAAATCCTCTTCTTCGTTTTGCCTGGTCTGCCTAAAAAGCTCATAGCTTAGTTTTTTAGAGGGCAAAATTGATACTGTTGTTTAAAATGAAATGCATCTGTACATTAGCCTAAAGAAAATCCTGCACGTATTTTATGGCATCCTTACCAATTTCTTCCGGTGAATTGTGTCCGCTATAATCAAATTTTACTTTGCTTGTGTTTTGAAACACACTTTCCCATTTGGTAAGGAAATGTTCCGGAAAAGCCTTGTCTCTCATACCCCAAAGCATCAGTATAGGAATTTCTTTGATCCTGTTTCTGTTATCCCACAAGCTATTTAGCCATCGATCTTCAACCAGGAAAGATTTTGGGAAAATCCAGGTTCCCTTTCGTGTCCCGGCATGTGGAAAAGGTTTTATATAATGCTGATGTATGGCTTTTGAATGGTTCTTTTTATCGCCCATATCCATTTTCATAAGTACCCGAGGAAAGATATTGAAGTATTTACAGAGGTTTCTACCTAATGCTGAGCCCATAAATTTACTAAAAGTACGTAAGGTCTTATCATCTTTGACCGACCAGAACCAACTGTTAAAAACGATGAGTCTTTTAACACGATCCGGATGATTCTCTGCATAGGATATTCCTATCGGCCCTCCCCAGTCATGGAGTACCAGCGTGATATCATGGAGTTGCAGTGCTATAATCACCGACTCCAAATTTTCAGCATGGAACTTCGGATAAGAAACGTCATAGGGTTTGTCCGAAAGGCCAAATCCGATATGATCAATCGCAATACACCGATGTGTTTTGCTAAAATGTTTGATCAGTTCACGATAACCGAAAGACCAGTTTGGATTACCATGCACAAACACTAATACTTCCCCTTCACCCTCATCGATATAATGAATTTTTCCATACTTCGTTTCGATAAAATGAGACTTAAAGGGATATTGTTTCCGGTCCAGCCAATCCGTATTTTCTTTATTTTTCATATTGAATACGTGTTATTTTAATACTTCTGCAAAATCTTCTGCAAACTTTTCAAAGCTTACAGCACCTTCTATTGCACCCTCACCTTCATTAAAATATGCTTCCAACAATGTTCCGCTCCTTAAAGCTATTCCCATATCGATAATATAGGTCTTAGCCATTTCTGCGGTCATTCCCTGCTTTAAGAGGTTTTCAAACAGTACCTCGTCCGGAAATTCTACCCATTTCAGATCCGGAATATTTGCAGCTTTACCCAAGGTTTCCGCAATCTCCTTTCCCGTGATTTCAGCACTTACCACATATACACTGTCTTTTCCACTAAAAGCTTGGTAATGTATTGCTTTAAATGCTGTATGGGCGATATCAGCTGGATGAGAAAGAGCAAGCCTTATATTCTCATCAAAATTATTTCCGATCATATGCTGATAACGGATCATATCGGCAGCTGCATAAAAGTTAGAATAAAACAATCCGGGTCTTAGATGTAAAACATGTGTATCACCAATTAAATTAAATGCTCTTTCGTTATGATAATTGGCTCCTGCCGGTCCCGGACCATCGGAAAGATGTGCCCCTATCCCACTTAAATTTACCACGTAAGGAACTTTATTGCCGGTAACTGCCCTGGCATATACCGATCCTACTTTTTTATTTCTTCTGTGGTTCCGTAGCTCGGCGGAATCATTGTATATACAGCATCTGCATTTTTGAATGCATTATGAATAAATTTCTCATCGTCCAACCGCCCAATAAGCGCTTCAGCACCCAAAGCATTTATAGCTGCTGTATTCTCTTGTCTTGAACTGATAACGGCTACTTGGTGTCCGTTACTAACTAATTTTTCTGTCAGAATTCTACTGATGTTTCCTAAAGATCCTGTAACTGTAATTTTCATATTAATAATGGTTTAATATTATTGTACAAATCTAGATTTATACTTACTTTTGTATAAGTACTGACCCCATAGTAGGTATAAAATGACAGCAGTAAAGAAGACTTCCGTAATACAGGCAAACAAAGGTAATGCTCACATATCATGCCCTGTAACATTTGTTATGGAAAAAATAGGCGGTTATTGGAAACCAATTATTATGTTCAATCTTTTATCAGGCGAAAAAAGGTACAGTGAGCTTAAGAGATCAATTGATACGATAACAGAAAAGGTTTTAATTCAACAGTTAAAACAACTGGAAAGAGATGGCCTCCTGATTAGAAAATCCAGACCCGTAATACCACCACATGCTACCTATGAACTCTCAAAGAAGGGTAAAGAATTATATCCCGTACTCCGCGAAATGGCAATCTGGGCTACTAACCATGGCGAATCTTATCAATCCCAGTTTACAAAGCAGATGAAGGACTTCCCCGAAATTGAATCTGTGTAGCACTACCGTAGGAGAACATTTATAACACGGAAGTATTTTACAATCACCAGCTATAAATATGTAAATATGTTACTCACAACATCATATCATCCACTTTCAGCGGTCAAAGATTTCGGGAAAACTTACTAAAGCTCTCTCTGATCAGTTGATGAACATCTGATAATTTATAATACAATTTCCCACTAATTGTATAATAAGGAAGTTTTTTATCAGAACGGTATCTCTGCAATGTTCTCGAACTTATTTTAAGCATCTGGAGCACGTCCTGATTATCCAGTAACTGTTCACCGTCAATAGAAGTGATTTCATTTTGTTTCACATGTATTTTTTCATGAAGGATATCAAAACGGGTCATGATTCTTTCCATCCACGTTATAAATTCTGTTCTGTCGATATTCATAATTCATAGATTTGGTATTCACGACAAACATCAGCAATCCACTGTAATTTTTTACGGTAGTTCATAGGTAGTACCCAATGATAATCCCTTAATATGTATCCATAACAGGATCATAAAATAGAATAAATAAGCTGATCAGAGAATCGGCTTATTTATTCAGGATTTTAGCGGTCATCTACCTCAAAACTTTTTTCCAGATTATCGCTCAAGAGTTCTAAAAAACGCTTTCTTTTATATTTTCTGTTTTTAATCTCTCCTACTGTTTTGTAGACATTACCCAGGTTCAGGCTTAAGGTTTTTTCCGTATGGCGCACAATCTCAATAAAATCAACATTACCTCCATTGAAGCAGTGCGTTAAATGTAATGCATACAGTAATTCCAACAATGATACCTTAGACGATGTCCATTGCAGCTTGGATTTCTCTTCACTATGACCACCATTGCCGGAATATTCTTTTAAACAAAGCATCAGATATTTTTCCAACGATGAATATGCCATGAAAACAGCAATTTTGTGATCATTTACAGTAGTAAATTCGTCATCAAAATCATAAAGGTTCGATGACAGTTTCATTTTCAGATCATAGGCTCTTCTGATAAAATACTTATGGTCAAGATAGGTAGCATTTCTTCTATAGTAATTGTACAATTCATGTTCCTGAGAATAATATTTTTTTATCTTCAGGAGTTCATTTTCATAATATTTCCTAAGACTCTTTCCCCCTAACCCAGGCTTTGTACTTTCGATATCAAGAAGCCTAGAAAAATAAACAAACTTCGAAATGAACAAGGGTTTATGATGTTTAAAAAAACAAACCTCTTCAGCAATGCTCTCAAAATTGAACTCTTTCAACATATCTTTTAGGACGCGTATGGAATAATCAATTTTCATTAATGAGCGTTCTGCAAGAATAATTATATTCTTCTCTTCTTCTGCAAGGGCAGCTAATTCTACCTCCAGTTTACGATGAATTTCTTCAACTTTTCTAAAAAATGTTTTTGTTACCATGTCCTTTTTTCTAGAAAATTACGAAGATTACCAATATGGGATTTCTATTCTATTTTAAGTTCCTGTTTTCTTTTACGGATAAAATCTGTCGGCCTTAGTCCGTTGATATCATAAAATAAATCGGAAAAATGCTGTCGCGTAGAAATTCCGGATTCTTCCGCAAGCGCTTCAATAGTATATAAAAGATACTTCCTCTCTGAATTCAGTAAATTAGTGATATAAGAAATTCTAAGATCGTTAATATAGGTTTTAAAATTTTTTCCTTTATTTTCATTGATGAAAGTCGACAGATACGTGGTATTGGTATTCATTTTAGTCGCCAGCATACTCAGCGTTAACCCTTTCTGTATAAACCCTTTGTTCATTTCAAATTGTTGCAGTTTCTGCTCCAATTCTCTGTAAAGATCTTGCGGTAGAACGGTCTTAGCAGGATCACTATTTATATGATCCTGATTAATAACCAATGATTCGTATTTTTTATTGTTTAGTTTATCCTGCAGTAAAAGGTACTTCAACCTTATATTTTGTTCCTTACGATATCTAGCCAACGAAATACCCAGAAAGAATAAGGTCAACACAATAAATATCACGATATATACCATCCGCCTGGAACTTGTCTTCTCAAGGCTGTTTTTAGTTTCGGCAAGCAGTCTGGTGTCATATTCTCTGTGTATTTTTGACGACAGGTATGTAAAATCTTTTCCGATAAGCTTATCTACACTTAGTAGCTGTTTGGTATAATAAAGCTGCTTCTCCCTGTCATTTTTTTCTGAATAATAGGCAATCAGATCTTCATAGGCAGGTCTTACTTCGGGAAGAATAAAAGCATGCTTGTTAAAAATGGAATCTACTTTCTGGAGATAATAAATTCCCTTGCTTTCATTACCAGCCATATGACTTTTCCCGAGATAATAATAAATAACGGACAGCCACGAAAAGTCATTCGATTTTACAATCTCTTCTAAAGCTCCGTTCAGATCGTGAATACTTCCCGCATAGTTCCTGCGATGGTAAGCGGCGATACCCTTACATTTCAGCAGGTAACTTCTTTCCAGTAAAAATTCGTCATTACCGGTAAGAGATTGCAATCCGTTTTCAATAAGATGTTCCGCTATTTCATATTGCCTGAGATTCCGATAACAGATCACCATTTGATGCAGTGAATTATAATACCCCTTCTTAAAATTAAAAAGCATATTGGGATGATTTTTTCCCCTGCTCTTTCTTTCGAAGAACTCACCGCACTCCTTAAACAGCTCAATCGCCTCCTCGTAAAATCCGAGATAACTTTTAACCACTCCCATATGGTAAATAATTTTCTGATGCACATATTCATCTTTTCCTTCTTTGGAATACTCAAAGGCTTTCAGATATTCTGCTAATGCAGGCTCATATTTTTTAAGGTTAAAATAATAGAAAATTCCTTTTCCCAGATAAGCATCACTAATGAGCTCCGCTTTTTTTGACCTTAATGCGGCATGGATAGTACTGTCTGCATATGAAAGCTTTCTTTCATTGGACGGCGAGAAATAGACCGCAAACTTATACGCCTCTGAAAGCCTTATATAATCAGAATTTTTCTTTGCTTTCGATATATAGACATTTAAATACCTAAATGCTGAAGAATCATTTTTTTTAAGATTTTCATACTGACTTCTCAGCCAGAGGTAATCGTCCCTTTTTTCTTTTGCATCAAAATCAGCGCTGCAAAAAAGAAGCAGCAAGATTATAATAAGCCTTGAGCCTGTCATGGTGATTTGGTTTTTTAGCTGGAACGGTCAAATTTAGCCAAAAAAAGCCAAATCCTACCACGCAACCAACTAATTAACAACAGTAAACAAAATTACTTGCGGATTCCTTATCTATAAATGGAAATATACTATTTCCAATGGTCATTATTTATAAATGGCGACGTCTTACTTTGAAAAGCAAGCCCAAAAACAGTTTTTTTAGGCACCTTTTCAAAATACCTTTGGCTTAAGAATTCTAAATCACACCCCTACCGGTTGGGAATAACTTAAATCAAAATCAATATGAAAAAGTATATTCCTCTTATCAGTTTATCACTGCTGGGCTTAACAGTTTTAAGCTGCAGACAAAGTGATATCGCGGACGATCCCATATCTCCAAATTATATTGCTGAAACCAGTAAAGACTTCTCAGCAAAAACTGAAGATACGATTAGAAATGAGATAAACCCTGCATCAGATCCGCCGATCAAAGACACTCACGACTGGCGGCCATTAAAATAATAATTTAAAAAAATTGAAGCTATGATTCCCCACTACCAACCCATAGTCTGTAGTACAGGCTTACCATGTCCCAAAAGCGGTATTTGGGAAAGTATGGGGAATTTTAAAACAACCTGTACAATTTTCAAAGGTTCCAAAATGCCTGACTACTGTGGAGAAAAAATAAAATGGATTTTAATCCAGGCTATATAAATTAAAAATTATACTATGAAGACATCAACAACACTGATCAGCATCATAAGCTATTTTTTCGTCTTACTATTTGTATATGCCGCAGTGAGCAAAATCCTCGACTTTGAAAATTTCCAGGTCCAGATCGCACAGTCTCCGCTGTTAACCAGCTATGCAGGAATGATATCCTATTTAGTCATTACTGTCGAATTAATAACTGTGATTCTGTTGCTGAGCCCTCAATTACGAACAACGGGCCTGTTTTTTTCCCTTGGGCTCATGACCAGTTTTACCGTTTATATCTATATGATCCTTCATTACAGTGATTCAATTCCTTGCTCTTGTGGAGGTATCCTGGAAAAAATGGACTGGGATCAACATCTTATTTTCAATATCATATGTGTTGTACTGGCTTTAGCAGCAATAATATCTACATCTGCCCACCAACAGGTAAACAAAAATAAAGTTTTCATCAACTCAGCTGCTGTGGTTACAGGAAGCTCGCTTATTGTTATCCTCCTTTATTTCAGTTCAGAAAATACAGTCAGAAAAGAGAATAACTTTACCAGGCGTTTTCTTCCACACCCTATTGTCGAAGACAAAGTACTGGAACTTGACAACGAGCATTATTATTTTGCAGGAATCCAGCAGGATCATTTATTTCTGGGTAACAAATCATTTCCATTGCAGATCACTTCCGTTGAAAAGGCATTTACCACATTACATTCCATGCGGATTTACCCTGATCGGACTGACTTTTATTACACCAATCTGCAGTTAAAAACAGCAGGTTCTGATTATTACCTCTACGACGGTAGCGTTCCCATTATTTATAAAGGAAAGACAACGGATTCTCTGGCTTATACGATCAGTTACAATAATGTATACTTCAACCAGCTTGCTGTTATCGATTCCCTAAATTTTGTGGTTAGAATACGAAGCAGTACAACCGGTGAATATGAGCTGGGATCGCTTACTCTTAACCGGCAGCCAAAATTCACAATTTTTGATCAACTGCTGGAAAAGCAGGTTGACGGAATATTTGACGCTGACGGGCAGCTGACCTATGACACGAAAACCAAGAAAGTTATCTATATGTACACTTACAGAAATCAGTTTCTGGTTGCTAATGAAAGACTTCAGTTGGAAAACAGATTAAAAACCATTGATACCATCTCAAAAGCTCAGATTGATCCCATTACCCTGTCCAATGGGAATACAAAGCTAAAAACCCGTCCGCTGAAAGTTAATTCAGGAATGACAACAAACGGCCCGTTTCTGTTCAATCATTCCCATCTGATCGGAAAGCACGAGCCTAAAGACAGGTGGAAAACGGCAACGGTGATTGATATATACCGTACTGACAGGAAAGAATACCTGGGAAGTTTTTATATAGAGCATATCGACAATAAGCCGGTATCCCAGTTCATGGTAACTAACCAATACTTATATGCCATTGCAGGAAAAAAACTGATCCGCTATCGGTACAGAACATCTTATGTAAAATATTTTACAACAGGGGAAGCTGAAAACCTGAACAAAGAGTAGGCATTTTAACCAAAACTTCAATTATTATGAAAAAGTTTCTTATTCCTGCCGCCCTGGTGATTATGGGCACAGGAGGTGCACTAGCATCAAACATCGAAAGTTCATCCAAAGTAATTACTATTGGATACAGAGTCGGTAATTTCGGAGAACCCACCTGTGTAGCCGTTAAAAACTGTGAAACAGTCAATACAGGAGTGCTCTGCACCTATACCGACGCTACAGGCCCTCACAACCTAAAAAGAATGAGCGGTTCCCAGTGTTTCGGAGATTTGTTTGAAATTTTACCTTAACCTACACTCCTAAATTAGCAAAAAGAGGCTGTCCGAGAGGGCAGCCTCTTTCCCAATTCAATTGTAAGTCGGATAGTAATATAGTCGTATAATTCTTACAATCTTACAAAGATAAATCTTCAACATATTTAAAAATTATTTATTATGATTGACAAAATAAATAATTGCCATAAAAACAATTTATTTCCAGAATAAAAACGTTGTTATTAATTTTACTCCATAAAAACATAATAATCAACAATAAAAACTTTAAAAAATGAGAAAAAACGTTTTCACAAAAATCAATTTATTTTTTTCAGCATTAGCAATTTTAATAGTTTTTTTCGCTTGTAGTGGCGAGCTGGATTCTAACAGTACTGTTCCACAGGAACAATTTCAAAAGCACAGCAATGTTGCGGGAAGAGCAGCAACATCTGAAGAACTTATTGACCTTTTATCTAAAGATGAAGATTTTATTGGATTAGGTAATGACCTTATTAATTTCATTTCTGATATTCCTAATCAAGATCAATTCCTGGCTAACTACAAAGATGCAGATTTTGAGGCTGGAGGCGAACAGTATTTTCTAAAATTAACTGGTTATACAAATGACCAGGTAGGATTTGCACTAACTAACATAGATAAAAAGTTGACCAATGTTCTGGAAAAATATCCTGAATTGCGCTACGATGGTAGTAACGGAGAATTCATTCAGTACATTGTAGATGAAGCTTGTGCAAAACTAGATAATCAAACAACAAATAGAAATCTGGCTGCTTGTCAGGCATGTGTGAAAAAATGGAAGCCTAGAATGATTGTTTCGACAATCTTTGGCGCCGTTGCAGGAGGTATACTTGGAGGTGGAGCAGGAAGTCTTTACTCTGGATGGGCTGGGGCTGTAATTGGTTTTGCAAGTGCCGGTTGGGGGGCTGTCGATTGTCTTGAAGCAGCTGGTTGTTAATTTTACTAAAAAACAATGGAATGGAATCATATAAATTAAAGAATGCCGTAATAATGATTATGTCCTTTTTAGGAGTACTATTCTTTGGCTACACTTGGTTAAGCACCTCTTATAATGACGTTTCAAATTATGATTATCTGAGAAATAATTTTGGACAATTTGCTTTTTGCAGCTTTACTATGTTTTTTATTTATCATTTTTTGAAAAATCTGAAAAAAGAAAGATTATTCTTAACCATTATTATCATTTCTTTTGTAGCTATTGTAACTATATATATAGTAAACAATGTGTTTTTATGGCCTTCTGCTATTGTTTTATTTATATCACTTTTATTTTTTTTAGTTAGGAAATACTTGTGGAAAAACAAGTAATAAAAAATAAGAAAACTCCTGTTAACAGGAGTTTTCTGTTTATAGAACTATTTCTTACAAACAATAACAGTCATTGACATGCTTAGTAATTTAATTCACCGTTACCATTTATATGTCATTCTACAATAACTATACAAAGCAGAGAAAGGATGCCTGGGGCACCCCTTTTTAATTTATGCTGATAATGACTTCAGAAGCCTTTCTCTTAGATATTGCATATTAACAACCGCCATATTCCTGCATTATATGCTGATATCTTTTACTCGCTGCTATTAATCTTTATGAATGATATACCTCTCCTTGAGTCATCCATTTTCACTTCACAAGAATATTCGTATTGATAGTTTTTTTGTAGAAAACTAAAATTTTTCTTCATTTAATTTTTAACGCGACGAGTTCTGTCGCTATGCGAAACTATCTTTTTATCAGTAAGAAGGATAAGAGCTCTTCCAAACTTTACTCATTATTAACCAATTAACCTAACCAAATCATTATGAACAAATTCCCATTTACTCCAGAGGGAGTACAGGCAAAACAAGAAGAACTGAATGCATTATCTCTTTAAGAGAGATTAAAAATTGCGGAATATGCATCAAGCAATCCTGTTGAATTCATTTCTGAAAACTTTGAGATGTCTGACGAGCAGCAGGTATATTTAAAAGAACTTGACCTGGTCTATATCAGAGTCACAGGATTCAGCCTTGCCATCGGATTCTTAGGACAGATTCCTGTTGAGATGCAGGATACAACAACTCCTTCAGCTTTCGCTGCAAGAGGAAAGAAAAAGAAAGAACTTTCAACCAATGTAAGTACTACAACCAATCCACAAACCGGTGCTACGACTGTACCAGGTTCAGTAGGTATCAAGTGGACCTGGTAATTTACCCAGGCTTATGAACAATAAGGCTGTCATATGGGGCAGCCTTCATTATTTTTTTAATTATATTTACCTGACCTCCTGATAAATAAGAAAATGAAAAATATTAAATCACATTTATTTATATTACTATTAACACTAGCCCCTTTCTTTTTTAACGCTACAACCATACCTTTTGAGCTTATCGATGGAAAAATTGTTGTGGATGTGAGTATTAAAAATAATAGACATAGTTTTATTTTTGATTCAGGAGCTTTTACCATCATTTCAGCAGAACTAAAAAACCAGCTGGATGAAAAGAAAAGTACAACTGTTTTCGAAGGCATAGATGCAAATAACGCAAAGTCAAAGATGGAGGTTTTCTCAACAGATTATATCCAAATAGCAGATCTGAAACTGAAAAACATCAATTTTTCATTTGCTGACATCAGCTGGATGAGTGGTAGGGCATGCAAAAAGATCAGCGGTATTTTTGGTGCCAATATGATGAAGGATAAGGTTTGGCGGCTAGATTTTAAGTCAAAGACTATTACAGTCTTTGATAAACCTCAGGAACAGCCTGGTACTGTCGCAGCAATCCCTTTTTCCGAAGAAAGCTTCACGGGTGTTCCCAAACTTAATGCTAAAATAAGAAATCAAAATATAGAATTCATTTTTGACACCGGCTCAGGAATGGGCTTTACAGTGAATCAAAAGGTGTATGATAAAATAAAAGATAAAGATTATCTGACTTTTGAAGGACTCTTATCACAATCTTTAAATAGTATTGTAAAAGGGCAAAGACAGGTTGATCTAATGGAAGTCGAGCTTAATAATACCCAACTTGGTCCTCAAATTATTGACAGCAGTTCAGATTCTCCTAATCTCATTGGTACAAAATTTATTGAAAACTACTTGGTAGATCTTGATTTTATCAGCAAAAAAATTCTTCTTGCCAATGAAGGGAAAAAGCCTCAATATCAAAGTTTCGGAATCGCATTAGCTCCTGTTGACAACAGTATGGTTATCGTTAACAAACTGGAAGTTCCTCAATTATCAGAAATAAAACTGACGGATAAAATTATTAAAATCAACAACACTGATATTACAAAGACATCAGGCGACACCTTTTGTAAAATAAAGGAACTCCTTGACCAAAATCAGTCTATTACCATAGAGAATAAATCTCATCAAACATTCACTTTAGAAAAAAAAGATGTTTTACAGTATCTGCATTAGAATTATATAATCACGTAACAGCACTTATCATGTTAAAAGCTTCAGAATATTCTGAAGCTTTTAGTTTTATTTACTACTTAGTACTTCTTAAAACGGTATATTTTTTTCCATTTGTTTCTCTATCCATGGAATCCCCTTCTTCCCTTTCAGAAAATAATCCCACCAATCCTGTATCCTTACTGCCAGATCTTTCTCTGCTTTGGAACCGGTTGTGAAAACATGGGCTTCACCCGGATAAAACAAAGCCACCACATCTTTTTGATTCCTTTTTAATCCTATATAAAATTCCATCGTCTGATCCCATACAATCCTTTTATCCTCCATCCCTGTCCATAAAAGCACCGGAGCATTCACCTGATGTACATTATCAATCGGATTATTCTCCAGATACAGCTTCTTATTTTCTGCAAAGGAAGCATGCATATTATACTGCCCTTCCTCGAACTGCCAGTAAAAGGGAGTGGATGACGTCTCATTATAGGAAAAGTACATTCTTGTCAGATCACTGGCTCCTGCTCCTGAAATATAGGTCTTAAAACGACGGGAATGGCCTGCTATAAAATTCGTCCTGTACCCTCCAAAAGAATGGCCTATCAGTCCGACATTCATAAGATCAATCCCCGGATAATTCTGTAAGGCATCCAGAGAACTTTCCACACAGTCGAGTGCTGAGAGTCCTACCCCGGATGCTCCGTTTACAATATCCGGCAGGTAAACAAAATACCCTTCTTCCAGAAGCTTTTTAATAGAAAACCCCACCGGAAAATTATTGAGTAGCGATAAATACTGGTTGGGATTTCTACTCTGCACTTCATAGATATGAACCACCATCGGGTATTTTTTCCCTTCAGTAAATCCGATCGGATAGTACAGGAGTCCTTTTAAAGATATCCCCTCTTTATTTTTAAAACTGATCGTCTCCATTTTTATCAAAATGGAGGTTTGATCCTGCGGATTGCTCTGAAAAACTACATTCTTATTTTCTTTTCCTGTTTCTTTATAAACGATCCTCGGCGGCACATGAAGACTCTCCGCCACATACACCACATTTTTTAAAGACTCATCCGCCTTATACCATGTAATATTAGAATCAGGAGACGCCATGAGTGTTTCTACAAGACCCTTATGCCATTTCAAAAAGGTCTTCTCTATGGTTCCTTTCCGGGTTACTGACAAAAGCACCGGAGCATTTATATCCAGTATGCTTCTTCTGAAATTATAACCTGTTTCAGGATATAAATCCGTTTCATCTTTAGTGACCACCTTTACTTCATTTCCCTTATCGATAGTAAGCGCCGTAAACTTCCCTTTATTGATTTCATATCTCCAAAGATCACTGCTGCTTTCAAAATAAATTTTTTTGCCATCCGGACTGAAATACGCTTTTGTCAAGTCCTTTTTTTCAAGCACCACCCTATTTAAGGTTTCTGTATCCAACAATACCCATATTCCTTCCGTATTTTTATACACAAAATGGTTTCCATGATCTGATACAGAAACTTCTGCCTGCATAACTCCCAAATCCTCATAGCTATTGTTCTTCAGATCATATAGATATCCATGAATCAATGGAAACAAGGTTGAATAATTCTGTAATTCCTCCCTATTAAACATTAAGAAGTGATCGGTATTATTCAGGCTTACCACTGTTGAAAATCGCTCAGACGGAACTCTCATGACCTTATCCTCTTCTTTTTTCCATATCCAGTATCTTTTTACAAAAGAACCTTCCTGCTTAGCCTCCAGGTTCCCGTCATTTCCATACCAGATATCCACCGTTCCTTTTTCAGCCGCAATATGCGTCATTCCCGTAATCATAACCGCTTTTCCTTTCTGCATTTCCGTAAACCGCAGGTATTCCTCGTGCTTTATTTCTCCGATATCCGGAAACAGCAATTCTAAGTTCGCTGTATCTACAAAAACAACTTTCTGAGTTCTTCTTTCTGCATTATCATTGTCACCACCCAATACAACTTCTTCCCTAAGAATCATCAATTTTCCTGAAGGTGTTTCCTCCATGCTCCGTATCATACCGGATGCAGAATATACGCTTTCCACTTTATCACCGGAATACCTTACGAGCTGGTTCTCCCGGCCATCTTTTTTCACAATATACAATGCAGTTCCTGAACTGCCTACCCTGAAATACTGCACCCGCTCTACTCTTTCCAGCAGAGCAGATTTTGCATTATAGATATGAAGAATACTGTCGCTGGTCTGCACAAAATACTTCTGTCCTTTCTCCATGATCCCGCTCTGTATAATGCTTCCTGAATCACTGCCAGCCTGACCTGTTTTTACTTCTTTCTGCGTTCCTGTGACCAGATTCCATAACAGGGCTTTTCCCTGCCCCAATGCCAGCAGCTGATTGCCTTTTACAAAAGAGTACTGGTATTTCTTGGTCAGCGTTCCAACCAGTGATTTTACTCCTGATCTTCCTGCCGCCAGTACCACTGCGGTATCATAATTATTCCTGTACACTTTTGTGGCTACGATCCATTTGCTGTCATCCGACACCTTATTAACGGCAATGTTGTAATACTGAGAACTTTCATCTTTCAATGAATCCCTAAAGGCCTGTCCATAACAGACCATTCCCAGCAGAATAAGCAAGAGAATAATCAGTTTATTGATATTAATAGCCATTATTCTGCGGATTAAGGTTAGGATTAAGAAGCAGATCTTTCTGCGGAACAGGCCAAAGGCTGTGGAAAGGTTTCCAGTTGGGCTTTACCGCCTGTACATCAGAGAGTCTGTTATTGCGTTTTAAGTACAGGAAGCGATGTCCCATTTCGGTAAAGAATTCCCTTCTGTTCTCCAAGAGGATTTCACTCAGCAAAATGTCCTTTGAAAGTGTTGTTAAAGCACTCAGGCCTGCCCGCTGTCTCACCGGATTGATATACTGCAATGCTTCCCCAGTCTTATTCTGCTGAGCCAACGCTTCAGCCAGCAGTAAATACACTTCTTCCAGACGGAAGACGATAGAATCTTCCGTATCATTGATGGTGATATTTTTATACTTATCCGCTCTGTACCACGTATTCCCTCCCACGGTTACCGCAGCCATCCACTGCTGCTTCCTCAGGTCTCCTACTTCAAATGAATTCACTAGGCTTTCAGATAGCGCGTACCCTGTAGGCGCCGCTCCTGAAAAGTAGTATACCATCGCCTCTTTCACAGTATCCCCAGGATTCGCCGGCTTTAGCTGCCATATAATATGCTTTGAATCCTTCTGAAATACTTTTGTCAGGTCATTCTGAAAGCTGTACAGCGGACTTCCCGAAATGGTCTTAAGCACCTGCTCTGCCTCTGCCCACTTCTTCCTTACCATATATACTTTGGCCAACATCAGCTCTGCTGTTTTTCGGTTGGGATATACCCTTTCTGCATCCCGGTACTGATCCGGGAGCACCTCTGCACAGTAAGAAAGATCCGTTTCCAGCCTTGACAACACCTCCCCGGATTCTATCCTTGACAAAGACTGATTAACCTTATAATCTGTTGTTACCGGATAAGGAACGGGTCCAAAGACCTGCTGAAGATAAAAGAGAAGTATGCTACGTACCAGAAGGGCTTCCCCTTCTATCCTATTTTTTTCATTACCCGGCAAAGCTGATGCTCTGACTCCTTCTATAATCGCATTGGAGGCATAGATATGCTGGTACGCGGTTGACCATACCGAATACACGGTAGAATTGGTATCGCTCTGCTGGTTGTGATACAGCGCCAGTACGCCATTGGTATCGGTTAAGGCATAGGAGTCCAGATCATCGGTATAGACACCCAGAAAAGGACCCAGTGACTCTCCTGACAAGGGAGAATTATCTCTTACACCTGCATATAGTCCTGCCAGCGCAGCATTGGCGGTCTGAACGTCTGCAAAGATCTTATCTTTTCCGATCTGATTGGAAGGCGTTTCCACTTCCAGCATCTTTTCACAGGAGAAAGCAAGGATACAAAACAGCAGAATCATTCCCGTATTTCTCCAGAACACCATCACCTTACACCATTGTTTTATATTGATATTAGAATTTTTCATTATTATTTTTTTTAAGCATTTAGATTTACAGGGTGATCAGCACTCCCATGGAATAAGTTTTTAAAGGCGGCAGGAAGCCGATATTCCTGAACTCAGGATCAGGCCCGAAGTATCTGGTAAAGGTCAGCAGGTTCTGTCCCTGAAAATAGATTTTCACACTTTTAAAAGTTCCTTTTACCGGAACCTGATAACCCAGCTCCAGGTTCTTAAGGCGGATAAAAGAAGCATCGGACACCGCTGCCGTACTGTTCATAAAAAAGACATGGAGCTGATTCTTGATCCCATTACCGCCTGAAGAATACGGCATATAGCTTCCACCTGGATTCTCAGCAGACCATACATCCAATACCTCCTGAGGCTGGTTATTCATGGTTCCCGGTATAGGCATGATATTGTTATAATTCCAGTTTCTCTGTTTCACGAACTGAAAAAGAAACGACAGGTTCCAGTTCTTAAAGCGAAGGGTATTGTTCCAGCCTCCAAAATACCGAACTCCGATATTCTCCACAGCCTGCCTGTCATCAGGCGCTGTGATTTTGCCATCACCATTAAAGTCTCTGAACCGATACAATCCCGTAGCCGGATCAATTCCTTCATACTGGTATACTTTTACTGAAGTAATCGGCTGTCCTACGACATAGGTATTAGCATAGGTAGACCCTGCAAGCCCCGGAAAAGAAACCAGCTTGTTCTTTGGAAAACTTATATTAAGACTCGACTCCCACTGAAAAGATCCACCTGGAAAAGGTCTACCGGCGAGTTCCAGCTCCCATCCCGAGTTCTCCACGACTGCATCCAGATTCGCCAGTACACTTGGAAACCCTGTTATGGAAGGAAGCTGATATCCCACCAGCTGACTCGAAGAATGGTTCCTGTACCAAGCTGTGGTCAGGTTAATCCTGTTTTTCAGAAATCCCAGCTCCAAAGCCGCTTCCAGCTTGGTGGTTTTCTCCCAGCTGTAATCCGAATTATACAGCCTTGAAGGATTGAGCCCTGCGGTATTGTTATACAGGTATTCCGAGAGATCATAGGTATCCAGATACCCGTAATCTCCAATATTATCACTTCCGGTAGTTCCGTAGCTGCTACGAAGTTTTCCAAAGCTCAGCCATTTCTTATTTTTCAAAAATGCTTCCTGAGAGAATATCCATGCCGCTCCTAGCGCCCCGAAATTTGCAAACTTATTGTTGGGACCAAAGCGGCTGCTTCCATCCCTTCTTCCCGTCACATTCAGGATATACCTTCCGGCATACTGGTAATTCATCCTTCCGAAGAAAGCGGCATACCTATACTCCGTTTTAATCTGGTCCGTAATAATCCTGGTCCTTGCCGCTCCTATATTCTCTATAAAAGCATTACTTTCAAATCCAATCCCGATCATAGAACCCTGATTGCCTGTATCCCGCTGAAAGGTCGTCCCTACCAGCACATCCAAAGCATGTCTGCCCTTCTTCATCTGCCAATTGAGCTGAGGTTCCAAAATAAACGAAAAACGGTCCTGATTACTCTTATACGACTGCGAGCTCGCACTGGACTGCCCCTGATAGGATGAAGGATTATACATGGTATTGGGCTTTAATGACCTTTCATCAAAAGACTGGTAATTAAGCCCTCCATTGAGCTTCAAAAACCAATGTTCCAGCAGTTCATACTGCACATTCATATTGGTTAAAAACTGCTTGTTCTCATAGGAATAGGAACTGTTATAGAGCCCTGCCGGATTGTTAAAAGTATTGTTCTCCCAATTGAGACTCCCGTCCGGCAGGTACAAAGCTGGAGCATTAGGAACCATCAGGTAAGCCTGTCTGGTAATATCCTCACTAAGTACGTTATTTTTCTGAAGGGAAAACCTGCTGGAGACACTCAGCTGAAAACGCTTGTCTTCAGAGGTGTGGCTGATATTGGCAGACAGATTATCCGTCTTATACTTAAAGTCTTTTGAAAACACAGTAGACTGCTCATTGTGGCCATATCCTACCAGAAAACCTGTTCTTTCATTCCCTCCATTTAAGGAAACATTCGCGGTAAAAGCATCTGCGGTATTTCCGATGAGCGATCTCTTCCAATCCGTATACTTTGCCTGATCCCACACTCCGTTAACATCATAGGCATTAGCCGGATATGCTGTAATCCCATCATTCTGATAGGCCTTCCTTCGCATCCTGAGATAGTCCTCAGTCTTCATCATGGTGAGGTTACTGATCACAGAACTCACAGCATACGAAGTCCCCACATTTAATCCCAGATTCCCTGCTCCTCCTGCACCTGCACCAGCTTTCCCATTTTTCCCTTTCTTGGTAGTGACCAGCACGACCCCATTCGCTCCCCTAGATCCATAGATCGAGGTCGCATCCGCATCTTTCAGAATCTCAATACTCTCAATATCCGCAGGATTGATACTATTAAGGGGATTAATACTGCTGGCTGGCAGTACCGCTCCTGAAAACTGCGAAGCCATCTCGCCTCCTACCGGAACCCCGTCCACTACATACAATGGATTATTCCCCAAAGCCCGAAGACTGTTCTTTCCTCTTATCTGTATATCATAGCCGCCCCCCGGCATTCCCGAGTTCTGCACAATATTCACTCCCGCTACCCTTCCCTGAGCCGCAGAGAGCACATTCAAAACAGGCTGATTTCCTATATCCTTAGCCGATACCTTTGCAATACTCCCCGTCCTCTCTTTATCCCGGACTTTATAATACCCGGCATTGATGACCACTTCCTCAATTCCTTTGATCTTAGTATCCTGATCAGCATTACTAGCAATATTACCATTAGCATTAGCACTGACATGCGAATCGGAATCAGCATCAGCACGCTTACCATTACTACCACCACCTACATTATCACGCAAAAGGTCAACATTAAAGACCAATTGTCCTGAGCCTCCTAAACCAGTATTACTATCTTTCTCATCCAAAATAACAGGAATCGCTCTCTCTTTGTATTGCGGATGCTTAAACAAAAGAACAGGCTTTTGTTTATTGTTACTAGCATCACTCATCTTTAAAGTGAGCATAAAAACACCTTGCGAATTGGTTAGGGTGGTTTGATTGGAATTTTTCTCTGAAACAGTCACCCCGGAAAGAGGTTTATTTCCTGCAGTGACCTTACCTGAGATAACTTGAGTCTGAGCATTCACATGCGTGCACACTAATGTTAACATCAGGGTAAGACCAATGCCTCCTATGTTGATATAGGATTTTTTCATAGCTTTGTAAAGGTTTTTAATTAACTTTAAATTCTCACGCTCTTTCCCGCTGCCGTCAAACTGTAAGGGAAAGGGCTTTTTTTATATTTTCATTTATATTTCGTTTATCAGTATTTCTTTCCAGTCATAATATGATAGGGTTCCTATAAAACAAAAGCGTAAATTTTCGTCGTTTAAGATTGTATTTAATCAGGATAAATTAAAACTTTCCGGGTGCCCATGGTGTAAACAAAGGGTGTGTGGTCCAAAAGAGCTCAGTGACCTCAGACACCGGAAAGCATATGAATGAAAAATTTGTCCCATGTAAGCTTAAAAAGCCACAATAGGCTGTACCCTCCTATTGTATCGTGCACTCTGATACTTATGTTGTAAGCGGGCTTAGATTGTAGTGTAGAGATAAAAGCGAACAGCATGAAATAAAATGGCATGGAACTCTACATTATCCGAGCAGAGGCACTGGTATACCCATAACAACAGATAAGAGAGCCCACGCCTAGGTCGTGAGCTTCAGGCCTATCATCTCGTTGTTATTTGAAAATTACCAGTTTTCTGCTTCGAGATTCTAAGCAATAGCTTCTAATATTTCGTTGAAGTATCGCAAAGTTACATTATCTGTAACCTATTTTACAAATATAATAAAAAAAACAATAGACGACATATATATCTTCATGAAATGTAATTAAAACATCAAAATTTACTACATGTATAAATGGCACGTAGAAGATTTAAAGTTTCAAATTGGTAAGTTAATTCAAGTCTATAGATTAAGGAGAGAATTATCCCAATTCCAATTAGGATTGGAATTAAATATTTCAAAAGATCATGTAGGTAGAATTGAGAGAGGATTGACAAATCCAACAATTGAAAATATAGTAAAACTTAGCAACTTTTTAGGCATAGATATATTATTTCTTTTCACAAAATTGGACGCAAAAGAATTACAAAAAATAGAATTAGAAATTGATTGTTTACAAAAAGAGTTTAAAAATAAAAATAAGAGAAAATCCTAAATTAAAAATTTAGGATTTGTATTTACTTATCAATTTCTTTGTAGTATCAGTTTAAAACTGGTGAACTTATTTCTAAAATATTTAACCTGTTTTTTCAAAACTTGACTCTCGTATTCATGAAATTTTACGGTTTCTCTTATTTTGTTATCATTATCGTTCGAAATAGATAAAGCTGTAGATATGGTTTTTCTCTGCTATTTTTTTGATCTAGATTTAGACATAACCTAAATTAAATTGTAGTATTTCTTTAAGCTATCCTTTAACATATCTACTAATTGTAGAGTATCATCAAATCTTAACTGCTTAATGCTTGTTAAGTTAAACCCCACTTTATCATCTTTAAATTTTTGATCATTGCTTTTTATTATAATGAAATTCTCTTGATTTAATCCTTTTGCTTGATTTAACCCCATCATATAACCCAATTCATGATAAACATTACCATTATGTTTAGAAATATCAACTATCAACAATCCAGACTCTTCTATCTTCTTCAAAATCTCATCATTGATATCATATGAATATCCTGCTTCAAATTTATCTATTCGCAATTCTCGCAGTTTAATTTCTAAATCATATGTGTTATTGATCTCTTCAGTTGCTTTTTTAATTGCATCATAATGAGATTTTGTTTCATTAGAAAATGCCATCGAAACAAATATTTCTTTCTTCTTGGCTTCGGCAATATTTGAATAAATATCAATTAACGATTTTGGATTGATCCCCTTAAGATTATAAATTTGGTTATTCTTCACCCAATTGATAAACAATTTAACATTTGCAGCTCTAGATATTTGTAGATAAACGCATGCTATGGTAATTTCGAAACCATCTAAATTTTTCAATAAATCATCATTGCCAAATACTTGATTAATTTGACTAAAACTTTTTTTCAGGTTCTGGATACTTTTCTCCGATTTTGAAATTTCTTTTTTCTCAAGTAGTAAATTAACTAATCCAATCGTAAATGTTCGAGGGTTTTTCACAAACAATTCTCCCAAATTTGGATATACTTCTTTTATGTTTTCAGGTAAATCTTTATAAATTTTTCTAGTTGCTAAATACTCCCAACCAAATTTGTCTCTTAAATACTGATCTTGAAAATTATGTTCGTCATCAATAATTACTTTTAAATTTTCTTCCGAAGTTAGAGGAATTGTTTTTGTATTGATGTTGTGAAATACAACTTTATCAAATTTTTGATTTGAGTTATTTTCAACTTTTTTACTATTGCCATCTTGATCAAATTCTTCTTGAATTAATACATCATTTAAAATAATGCAAAATGGACAAATCATCTCTTTTACCTTACCACTTGTAGCAACTTCTGCTGCCTTTAACCTGTGGTTACCATCTATACGATGAAATGGATGCTTATTTTTTTTTATTAAATCAGATAAATAATCATCATCTAATATTAGCTCAACTAGATCCAATGAATCTTTGTTACGTACATCATTAACTGATGTATACTTTTGTTTCTTTATTTTTAAAGAAAACTTATCAATGTTTGATGTAAATTTTGAAGTTAATTCTAATTCCGCTACTGCACCAAGTCTTGAGTCTTTCGGCTTGAGACTAGTTAAATCCTTTCTAAGTTTGAGACTTAAAATTACTTCTGGAAAAAATAAAAATTCCTCACTATCTAAAAATGTAGCGATCTCTTGCTGTTGCGCATATATCGGGTTTCTCTGATAGCTATAATCTGCAATAGATATCCTTGCTAGCTCTTTAATTGGAGCAAAACCTCTAATACAAATTTGGCTACTTAAAGATCTATCTAAAATTCCTCTGATTATCATTTGTTTAATTTGGTTTAGTTTGTTATCCTAATATAATCTGTTCTACTTCTTGTTTTGCTTTTTCTAAAATTGAATTTGCCTCTTCTTGCAATTTTTTTGCTTTGGAACGGATCTCTGCAACATAATCTGCAATCTCGATTTGCTTGTTTAAATCAATATTTCCATTTGAATCAATCGGAAGAACAATATTCTGATTTAAATATGTGGACATTATCAAATTGCGGATTCCATTGGTTTGACTTTGCATAGATTCTGTCAATTTGATATTATAAACTGTTTTTAAAAATGAAAATAAATAATTTGAATTCACTACTGTTTCATCGACGGTAATTTTATGAATAAAATTACTAAAAGCTAAAGCTCCTTTATCTAGATAATCATTAGTTATTAAAGCAATTCTACCAACTGGTTGATCTGGACTTCCTCCTGACTTCTCAATTAACAAATCTCCTTCTTTAATATTTAGTTTAGATAATTTTTCATCCTTTATTAGTCTAAATTTTACCCTAGAATTATCAAGAGTTAAATTATAATCATTATTAAACTCTGTTGCCCTTATTACCAAACATTTTGTATAACCTTCTATATCAATTCCTTCATTTTCAATCCCCCAATCACCTGCAACACTTTCTATTAAAATATCTTTCAGTCTTTTAGTTATAAACTTTGTTCTATCTATATTTTTGATTGCTTGTTTTAAATCTGTGGTTGTTCTATCATACAGCTTAGGATCAAATCTACCGCCAGATATATCACTAAACATAGCCGTAAAAATACGTGCTTCTAAACTGCTATCTTTTACGGGTAAAGTAATGCCTAACTCGTTTAACAAGTAACTATCTATACTTGCTAATAAGTCTTTGGCTTCAACTTCTTTGGTTTGTTTTTGAGTGTAAGCACTATTATAAATGTCTACAATTTGTTGTTGGATTTCTTTTGAAGGAATAGGAACTTTTAGATCACTGATATTTTTTAATATAATTCTTTTTAATGCCGATCCGCCCATAGATCGCTTTATTAAATGGATAACAATATTACTTTTTAAGATATACTCCAAATATTGAGGTAAAACCTTATCTGGTTTAGGGGTCAAAATTGCGAGAGATGATAATACTACAAAATTATTTTCTTTAACTAAATGAGTCTTACCTATCGTGCCATCTTTAGAAAATAAGATATCATTAATACTAGGTTGGCAACCATTTTTCACTAATTGTGAAAAATCTTTATCAGAAATTTTCAAACAATTTATCAAATCAATTTCGCCATCATCATTTAAATCTTTTACAGTAATATAATTGTTAGTATAAATAAAATTACTTTCTGGCGAATGATGTGATCCATCAGTAACCTTTGATAATACTTTGCTTAATTTAATGAATTTACTAGTAGTTGAATTTTCTAATTTCTTAATCAATTCAACAAAGAAAGGTGTATAAAAATTAGAGTCAATCACATTCTCCAATTTAGAGCGTTTTATCAAAAAAACTTTCTTTGTATCTAGTGATTCTTTCAATTTATATTGTTCCATTCTCTATGTCTTTTATAAATTGAGCAACTGCTTTTAAAATCCCTTTTTCTAAAATAGTTTTTTTAGTACTTATTTCATTTTTATCATCATGGATATCGTAACGGCGAGTTACTATTTCATCAAACAAATCATGAGAAAGATGCTCAACAATATCTTTGTATGCACCTTGTATAATTTCTTCTTTTGAGACTAAATTTGCTGAACGTTTTCCTGCCGCATCAAAACCAATATTATCAGCAATAGCCATTAAAATTGGGTAGTCAGGCAACTCATTAGCACGAGCCTCCTGATAGGCTTCATTTAATTGCTCTTTTAAATCTGCTATCTTATCTGCAAATTGTTGATTGATTTCTGATTTCCATTCTTTAAATTCCTCACTATCTTTAATAGCTTTCATACTCACCAAACCAGTCCTATTTGAAAAACCTTCTAAATCTTTGATGATTTGTTTTTTCTCATTTTCCCAACGCTCAATTGTTTCCTTATACTGAAATTTTGTCAACAGCTGGTTTTGAATTTCTATTTTTTTTTCTCGTAAATATTCCGTATGATTAACTTTATGTTTACGTAGAAAAACCACCGAACTTTTCACCCCTGCGCCTGTAGCAGCAAACGCAGTTTGCGGCATGGAAACTACAGAGACAATACGGTACCAATCTTCTATTGCATCACGTACATATTGTAGAGAACTATTTGTTAAAATACCATCCGGTATAACAATAGCTAAAAATCCATTTGGAGCAAGGAAATTGTAACATTGCTCAATAAATAAAACTTCTGTACTTTGATTATTACGAGTTTCAAGCTTCAATTTATTTTCCGAATCATCATCTAATTCCACTTTACTAAAAGTATTAGATTTTTTAAGATCGAGCCAATCAGGTTGTTTGTTACCCAAAAAATACTTTTTGAGGTATGCTTTTTCGTTTTGCTTAATAGCACTACCAAAAGGTGGGTTAGTGATAATAAAATCAAATTTATTATACTTAAATCCTTTATTACTGGTAAATTTGAAGATATCTGAATCATCCACGAGTCCATCAACAGCCACAACATTTGTGTGACCATCATCATGGATAATCATATTCATTTTTGCAGTTCTGGCAATCTGTTCATTTATTTCAATACCATATAGGTTTTTCTCTGCGAAATTATGCCAGTAATCATGCCAACCATTATAATCGTCCTTATCATCCTTATGTTCGGGAAACTCTAAGTCAGCTTGTCTTCTAACTTTGTCTAATGCATGAAGCAAGAAACCACCACTGCCACAAGAGGTGTCTAATACTAAAGAAGTATTTTTAATTGGTAAGGCTTCAACTATAAATTGTACAATAACTCTAGGTGTAAAATATTGTCCGAACTCACCTCTAAAAAATGATCCCATAAAAGTCTCGAAAGCACGACCCTTACTATCTAAATCTGTTTCATTCAGATTTATTTCTTGCAAATAGTTGGTAATTGTACGAATCCGCTCATCACTTAATCGAATATCATCTTTAAAAACTTCTTTATCAAAATTTTTACCTGCACTATAAATTGCTTTTATTCTTTTCGCAAGTGATTTATTGGTGTTGTATTCTATTTCATCTTTGTTTTTTCCTTTTTCAATTATAATTTGGAACTGATAAACTTCTCCTTTTCTTCTTCTTTTTAATTGCCCTCCTTCAACATTATACCGCTCATCCCAAATTTTGCAAAAGATTAACTTATCCAATTCATCAAATGCTTCAGAAGGATTTAGTTGACCACCCGCCCATAAAGCATCATGTGCTTGTTTAAAACGACGGGTTAACTCTTCTTCAGAAACAGTTTTTAATTCTTTGAAAATTTGTTTTTTTTTCTTTCCGTCTTTATTATCAACATATTCGTGAACCCCACCACCTTTAACAAATTGATATGGAGCAACTTCATCTGACCCATAGTGAGGTAAATCCGGCAATTCCTCACGAAGATCTTTTTCCTTATTAAAACGATATATGGAGTTTAATAATTCTGAAGTGACCCAAATATATTTGATAGTTCCAGAAAGTGCATTTGCATAGCTAAATCCTTGATTTACGGCTTGGTTGAATTCCTGTTGAGAAACTTTTTGTTCTTTACACTCAACAATAATTTTAGGACTATCCCAATTTTTATCTTCATGAACTATAATATCTGCTTCTCTCTTATCAGATCCCATTGTAACCATCCTGAATTGCTCTATATGTTCTACAGGATAACCATACTCTAACACCAAACGTAGAAAAATCTCTGCTTGAACTTTTTCTTCAGGATTTGAAAAATTTCTTGATTTATCTTGGAATAAATATTTTATAGTTCTTTGATCTTCTGAAATGGAAATCAAACCTTTATTGATTCCTTCTTGTAGTAAACTCATGTTTTATTTTATTGAATTTATTTCTTTAATGTTTTTGACTAGTAAGTTGGCAATTTTAGCCATGATAGTCTACAAAGTATGGTTTAGATTAATTATGACGCCATCCTATGAATGTTATCTTAGATTAATTAAAAAAATAGAATCTTCAATTTTGCTGATCATATCTCCTTCAAACTGAGATAATTTATAATTAGAATCCTTTAAAAACTCAGATAATCTCATCTTTATATATCGTCTTTTATTTTGTATAATACTAACCTTCAAAGATACGAAAGCTTGGAGCTCAATACTAATTGTTTTAGTATTTACATAGATTTATCTGTACTGCAAATATCAGTTAGCTAAAAACTAAACAATTAAAAATTCTCAATCTTTTCAACGACATCATATTCCTTCTTATGAATCTTTTTACTCGTTAAATCAATCTTAACCGTTTCAATAAAGTCCTTAAAATCATTATTCATAGCAAGTTTATTCATTGTTTCAAAGTCCAAATCTTTCTTATATTTTGCTGGAAGAATCACATCTGAAGAATGTGGATCGTCTAGATCAAGCTCTATCACACCTATACCAAAGGAAGCTGCTAACCTAGACAATTCATTCATAAAATCTTCATCTTCTGATATTCTGGCGGCCACCAAATAAGACTCATTTGCCCAAGAGGAATTAGAAACACATTGAAAAAAGCTTTCTCTTAAATTAGCAAAGCTCAACTCTCTTTTGATTTCAAATGAATACAAAACGACTGAATTTACACCAACAGCCCTGCTAAATTCATTGATCTCTTGTTTCCAGTCTTCCATACGGTAATAACAGCCTACCATATCAGGATGTACCCATTCGCCAAACTCTTTCTTACTAGAAATATGATGCCTTATTGTTTTGGTATAACAATTCAAATGATAATAAACAAAGTAGCTTAGATACTTATGAAGGTCTTTTTCTAAAAAATCAAACTTCTTTTTTTTCAGTGGTGGAAGATCTTCTGGAATTGTATTTTCATAATCTTCCAATACCCCTTCCATTGATTTTAAATAAAATCTTTTAGGTCTTGAATCTGTTTTAGCAAAAACTGATTTCGGATTATCTTTGCTATTCACATAGATCTGAGCTCCCAATGTTGACCATGGAGTCTTTCCCTGTGAATTTAATTTTTTATTATATCCTTTTTCGACAGCAAGGTTCCAAATCTCAGTGGCTGTCAATGGTTTCTTTTCTTCTTTTAATATGGATTGAGCTAGCTCTAGAAAGGTCATGGTAGTTTGTCTTTATTTCCCAAATAACATAGATATCACTATGTAATATTATAATTTTATGCTAAAATAAGAAAAGAATAAAAATTAGTGAGATTTACTACACAAAAAACTTACAACAGTGATTTGAGTTTTAAAGCACCTTGAAAAAAATTCTTTACCATTGAATATACAAATTGTATCCGTAACTTTACTATCTAGATATATAAAACTCACTTAAACTGATGATTCCCGCTAAAATTTTTATTGACGAATTTGGTAATACACATCTTGATTTATCCAAGAAAGGTACATTTTCACATTTTATCTACACTTCTGTCATCATCAAAGAAACTGACACAGAAAAAGCAAGAAAAATTCTGAAAGAAATATGCTTCAAATATAGATTAGGTGATGATTTAAAATCAAAGAATATTAAAAGTAAAAACTTTAAAAAGAGAAAAGATATTTTAATAGAATTTCTTGAAAAGTTAGATTTTGTAGTGGACGTAATGGTAGTTGATAAGTCAAATTTATCTGGTGATGGACTAAAGATTAAAAAAACATTTTACAAATATTTCCAGTCTTTATTTGTTGAAAAATATAATAATATATATGAGAGCTACTCAATTAATGCAGATAAAGTTGGAGAAGAATTTAAAATTGAACTCCAGGATTATGTGAGAAAGAAAAGCATTAGTCGTGATTTATTTAACCCTGACAGAAATTTTGAAATATTTGATGACAAAGATGAAAAACTGATTCAAATTTCTGATTTTATCTCTGGCTGCTTAGGAAAAGTATTTTGCACAAGCCACTTTGATAAACAATACATTGAACTGTTTAATTTGCTGCATGCAAGAACCTCAATTTCTTACTTTCCTTTTGAGAGCTATATCACGAAAGAAATAGAGAATAAGCCCGAACTTGATAGGCAAATTATGAAAATGAACTATCAGTTGATAGAAAAGTTTTTTGACTCTTCAAAAAGTGAGAAAAGCAAGGAAAAAGCAAGGCTATTAGAATATCTTAGATTTCAGTCTGAATTAAATCCTAACCGCTTAGTATCAACAAGAGAATTACTAATCTATCTCAATAATTTCTTTCCAAATATAAAAAATGAAAGGATAAGAACCTTAATAAGAGATCTTAGATATGAAGGATTATTTATTGTAAGTCATTCAGGAAAGCCCGGCTACAAACTTGCTACGAAATATTCTGATGTTTCTGAGCACTTTAATCACTTTTTAAAATATGTTGTACCTATGCTTCAAAAGGTAAAAATTTTGAATCAAACATTGTCACAAAATTCTTTCAATGATATTAATCCTATCGAAAAAGATCCTAACATGCAAAAACTTAAGGAATTGGTAGCTGGCATCTAGCATTTTTAGGAGATTATGAAATTACTATAAATAATAAATCTTTAGTTTTAAACAATAGAATTTTTATAATCACCGAAATAGACTATATCAAAAATTAGTTGAAATTCTTGTTAAGATTTTTTTTGATTGCATGATTCAGTACATTATGTCTTTTTCTTATTTGTTTCAAGAAAGAACTATCTACATCTCTATTAAATATCCTATCACATCTTTTTAGGTAAGATATATAGTTAGATTGATGTTTTATAGGCATTTTCACGGGCTCTAAATAATACTCGTCCATTTCATTTTTTACAAATTTATATCTTATTCTAAACTTTTGTTTTAATTCTTTAGAATCGTTATCAAAATTTTTTAATGGTGCATTATATAGCTTTTTTATTTGGTGCTTAAAAATTGCCCTTCTGCTTTCAGGGGTCATATTTTGTCCCGCTCTTTTTGCTCGCCTTTTTACAATATAAATAAGTCTTCTAAAATATTTCGATAAGTTGGTAGACTTAATACTGGTATTAAATCCTCTATATTCAAAGCCTAGATAAATAAGAGGTTTTGCAATTCTTCTTTGATTATTTTCAATTTTTACTGACGTCAGTCTTTTATCAGAATTTTTGTTATAAATTAGATTTTCAAACAAGAACTCCTCAGTTTTATGACTACTTATATTTAAACCATACTTCAAAATCTCAGACAATACAAATTGTTTTATTTCGTTTACTTGGGTTGAATCACAGATTATCAATAAATCATCAGAATATCTTCTATAATATCCACCATATTTTCTAACAACTTCTTTGATAATATTTCTGTCAAAATCTAGTAAATAAATATTTGCTAATACTGCGCTCAATGGAAGACCTTGAGGTATTCCAATTTTAACAAGTTTCCCATTTTTTAGTTTTTTGCTAAAAGGGTTCTTATAAATCTTTAGACGACCATTCTTAATTTCGTCTCTCAACTCATTTATATCGTGATAAAAACATTTGTACCCCTTAGATTTTCTTATCAGATGGAGTTTTTTTTCATCAAAGCCAGATCTTCTAAGACCAAGTGTGTTTTTTACTCTTAGATCATCTCGTAAAATATAACTAAAATTCGTACAAGCTCTAAAAACCTTATAATGGTCTTCAGGAAGATAATTCTTGTTTATTATTTCACACCATTTGCCATATAATATTTTGTGGTCTAATCCAGAAAAGAAATTTTCTATATCAAAGGTCAATGCAGCTACATTTTTGTATTGTGAACGATTTTCAATTTCGTCAAATGCTTCCTTAGCAAAATGAATTGTACTTTTACCTCTTGTTTCATTTTCTAAATCAATCTTCCTGTAGGCGATTATACATTTATCAAGCTCAATATCTTCTTTTATTATATCTAAATATTTTGAATTTAAAATATTTCCATAATAACTATAGATCAATGAATCAAAATGGCTGGCGTAATGAATGGGTCGAGATTTTACAGTTTGTTTACTTTTTCCTTTACTAATCTTAAAACAATGTGTACGACCAGACCGATTGGTGTTTAGATGCTTTCTCTCATCAAATCTTTTATATTTTCTCTCACTAATTGAATCGTGCATCAAAGGAAAAAAAGCATATTTTTCAATATACTTTTTATTAGTAATCTTTTGTTCATATGCTTTCCAATCGTTTTCGAGCGATAATGATGGAGTTATATGTATATATCCTTTACTTTTTAACCAATCAGGCTTCTTTTTAATCATAAATAAACTTACTTCTGAAATTTACAATAGAGGATGCAATATTTACATACATATTTATTCGGATAAGTACCCAATACTGAGTCATTGTTTATTTTTCCTAAATTATTGTTTAACCTTTATAGCAAAATAACATCTAATACAAAAGATATGGTAGAAATTAATTCAAATTCACTAGATTTATGGTTTGAAACAATTCTTCTTTCGGCAGAACTGGTAGGCTTATTGCCTGACCCCCTAAGTGGGTTAATGCTGCTGATTAGTAAATCATAGTCCAATACCGTCTTTTTACGGTAAGTAAAATTTTAAGTTTCTTAAAATTCTTCTATCCTTCCTAGTTGTAAAAATCCTCGATCAGAAGTAAGCATTACAAATATAATTATATATTTGTAATAAAATTAATAACTTGAAACAAAACTCAACAAATTCGAATGAACCCTTATACAAACTAGGGGATTTGGTAACATATTTAACAAACCCATTTTTAAAGTCTGTTAATGAATTAGTTCTTAAGGCAAAGTCTGAATACACACCTCCAGTTTTGGTGGTGTTTGAAATCACTAATCCTAAAAATTTTAATGAACAAACAGGCAAAAAAGACGTTCAGTATAATTGTATTTTCTTTAATAGCAAAACATGTTTGTTTGAAAGAAAGTGGTTTAAAGAAACTGAGCTAAAATTTGTTTCAGATCATGAAAATGGTAGTGGTAATGAATTTGAAACTATAAGTTTATGTGACGCTCAGCAGTATGTTAATAAAAAATTTATACTAAAATCAGTAGATGTTGAGCTTAAAAAATTAAAATCTAATTTTGAAAAAACTGATAATGTTAAAACTAAAATCACTGCACATTTAGATTTTGTATCACCTATTTTAACAGTTTTAGAAGTTCTTTCAAATGAAAATAAAAAAGTTTTCGACAATATAACTGGTACAAAATTACGTTCTGCCATCCTTTTTAAATGTAAATGGTTTAACGCCACTAAACAAACATTTTCAGAAGACCTTATCCCCTCAAATGTACTTACAAATGTGGAACAATTCGATATTTCAAAGAGTGAATTTTCCTTTGATAAAGATAATTATTATCTTTTTCCGGAAAGCACAGTGAAAGACAAAGTTTATGAAGTACAAGATATTGTTGAATTGTTAAATATCTCCTTTAATACATATTACTATGAGTTTGTCTATAAAAACATTTTTACTCAAAAAATTAATAATATGATATTGACACAAGATAATATTTCTGCGATTCAAGAAATACCAAGAGAAGATGTTTTTTCAAGCGAACTTATTGGAATAAATCCTCAAAGGATATTTAAACAATTAACACCATCAACATTTAAAAAAGGAGCTTTTTATAAAATCGTTTATAAAGACAAAATGGGTAAAATAACAGAAAGAATGATATACGTAATTGATATCATAGCTTTTAATAAATCATTTACTAAAGTAACATTGACTCCTACTCAAAGATCGAAAACACAAACACTTCATGATTTGCATTGCTATATTGAGGCCTACTGTCTTTTGAGAAATGGTGATAAACGTCATTTTATTTTGAATCACGAAAATATTCTTTCGGTCAAAAGATTTCTACTATAATATTTTGTAAATGTGGATCTCTCGTTATTTCTTGAAAAGCAAACTGTTGATTTAATTGTCAGGTCAATGATTAATTCAATAGATGTTATTTAATGTCTACTATATTGTAAAGGAATCTTTATTAAGTTTGTCCCAATTTGAAAGAAATAGAGGATTATTAAGTGTTGAAATTGTAATAATTCCTCTTGTCGAATATTGTCTACACTGATCATATGCTTCCTGTCCCGTTGCGATATAAAAATCTGGTGCTGACATTTGATCAGCATTCAGGTTAACAAATATATAGTAGTGATTAAGGTTAATCCTCTCTTTCATTATTGGCCAACCGTTATTTTTTCGTTTGTAAATTGCTTTAACCTGAATGACAAACTTTTTATCGTCTTTCTCTGCAAGAATGTCTATTGCTTTGGCATTACCCATAGTAATTCCTACACTGAATCCTCTCCTAAGAAGTTCAGCCGCGACAAAGTACTCGCCAGAAAGGCCTGTGCTATTTCTTTGTATTTCTACCATTTTTTTTACAATTATATGAAATGTTTTTTATTAACTAAAATTAAATACCTCTTCTCCTTTTCTTCGACAGACCAGCTGTTTCCTTCCACACATTCTTAAAAGAAAACTCAAACTTCCCAATTCCCTTATCAAACCTCAAATATCCCTGATACCCCTTCCCATTGCTATCCACCAGTCCATCCACATATGCCACCTCCCCGTTCTTTAACTTCTCCACCTGCCATTTCTTAAGCCTCTTCCCTCTGAACACCTCCGGAACCTCTCTCAAATCTCCCACTCCCATCCTCCTTACCTTCTTATCCAGCAAAAACTCCACATACCTCTTATCCGCATTATACTGAACCGCAGCATTAAACAAGGTCCCCCGAGCTGAAAGCATATTTTCAATATACAGCGGTTTTCCTTCCCTTAAGATCTTTCTCTGTTCTTCATCCAAAGTCACTCCTTTGATCACGAGTGGAACCCTTACCCTGTCTGCCCTTACCTGCACCAGCTCATTGGTCAGCCTGTCCCTGCTGATAAGAGAAGGCAAGATCTCTCCTGTAATCCCATGCACCAGATCCACCACCCTTCCCATGTTCCCACTTACCATCAGATTTCTTTTATCCTCTTCTGAAAATGTATGTCCAAAGAAAGGCTTGGAAAAATCAGGCATTCTTCTTACCGGATAAAACCTGAGTTCCACTTCTCCAAAATCATTAGCCTGAAGAGAGAGCCTCGCTTCAATTGTACCCGATACTGTTCCCAGTTCAATGCGTACAGGAACAAGCATTGGAGTTTTATATCCTTTCAGCATCGGGTCCAAAGCACCCAGCTCTTCCAATCTTTCCTTATCCCACCCCAGCTTCTCCATCATCTTCCAGTCCACCTGCTCAGTCTTATATAGATAACTATTTCGAACATCCTCTCCCTTACCTGCTGTTTTCTCCTCTCCCATCTTTCTATGTGCCTCCACCACATCAATAGAAATCTCATACTTCTTCAGCTCTTTTTTCTCTTCATCCGTAGCCTTATCCATATACTTCTGAAGGTTTACAGCCGTCTGCTTTGCTTCATATTCTGTTACCTTAAAAAACGAAAACTCCGAAGGCTCCTTCAGCTGATGATAAAACACCGAATAAAACTCAGTAAAAGAATTCTCATTACGCTCAATACTCAGCATTTCATCACCGCTCAGATCTTCAGGACTTATTCTATTTACTTCCCCATGATCATCCAATCCCTTAACAATCCCAACGGTACCCGTTTCATGATGAAGCACCAGTAAGGTATCGCCAGTCCTTTCAACTATATCCATTTTCTCGTTTATATTGTTATCCATGACTTCAATTACTACGTAACTCGTAAGATATAAAGTCAGGCAAGTTTCTTAAAAATGATGGCAGCTGAAGGCTCTATTTGGCAGTAAAGGTTCTGCTTCTTCTGTATAATATTACAGCCAAAGGACAACAAATTTTAACACATATTAAATATGAATTAAAATCATAGTTCAATAAAATAAATAATCTTTTTGTTATGTTTGTAATACAAATAACAACATATCAAACATAACAATGTACACATTATGCATTTAGCCATCGATTGATATGAATGTGGAAATATTAAGTGAAAAAATATAATTAAACGCTCAAAGAATAAGTAATTCTGATCTTGAAGAAGCCAACAAAGTATTTAGTAATTTGCAACCCTTATATGATTCTTCCTGGCAAACAGGCTCGCCATAAAATTGGAATTATCAGATAAGAAAAAAGAAATTTTCGCTAATTTTGTTGATGCCTTAACATTAATAAATTATAATACCCCTGGTTATTTTGAGGTAGCTCCTTCTACAACTGGCAGACTATTTCATGCCTCTCTGCCACAATTGGTTTTGGAATTGCTGCTGCCTGCTTAGCCACTGTTGAAGTTGGTTCCTGGGGTTCTGCAACAGTATTAACATGTGCAGGATATGTTTGGGCTAGCGGAGAATGGGTTGCTGCATGCAGAAAAAAATAAATAATATGATAAAAATAAGTTTAAAAATACAGTTTGTATTATTACTGATCTCCCTTTTTTTTATAGGGCTCGGTATTGAAACTATCATAGAGGAGAAAGCTTATTCCGGTACTGCCTTACTTAAACAGCTATCACATATTGGCCCTTTTGCCATAAGTAGTATTATCTTAATCAGAAACATCTACTATAAGGGGAATAAAAAAGAGCAGGGAAGACATTAATTTATATTATAAACACTCCACATTAAATAGTGGAGTGTTTCTTTTTAAGCAACAATAATAGCCGAACAATATCAATGGTTTTGCATTTTAAAACTAGATCTTTAAAATCTTTTTGATTTTTTCTTTTCCTTTTTTCGAAAATCCAACTTTTCTTAATCCATTTTTAGAATAAAACTCTCTTTCCTTAATCTCAGGATTAGAAATTAATTTATTGCAACTTTCACTTATATTTATATATCCTACAACTTCATCTTTTATATTATAAAGGATCAATGAATAATCAGTATCAAAACATGCTACATCTTCTCCTCCGTAGGTTTTTGGATTTTTAATAGTTCCCAGAAAATCATCAATATCTTTTCCATTAATGGTTTTTACGTAATCAAAGCAAGAAGATAGCTGATTATCGTAGATTACTGAAACCGCCTTATTTTGATTACAATAGTTTTGTTCATTAAACTTATAAAGTTTCATATAATGTACGGCGATTGAAAAAAGATCTTTGCCCACATTTAGGACAAGACTATGATCGCTTTTCTTGATTGTTGAAGAAACTCCTTCTATTTGGGAGTCTTTCTTCTGACATTGATACAAAACAACTGAGAATAACAGTACTGTTAAGATTTTAATATTTCTCATAATTATCGTATATACATCCTACCCTTTCTTGTATTGATATCATCTATTTGATATATTGTCAAAAGGTTATGAATAAAATGTTTTACTTATTATCCACTTGACTGAAAGGGATTCAAAATTTAAATATGTATTAATAATACTATTAACTTCTGTTATTTTACTATTTTCCATAATGAGTCTGTGGCGTTAAAATATCTTTGCCAATAAATACCCTGTCATTAAAGCTATAACACCAGCGATTACAATCTTTATATAATCTGTCTTACGATTTTTAACCTCTGTATTCAGTCTTACATTCTCCTGGTGCAAGGATTCCATTCCAGCCATTAAAGTTGCTGTCTTCTCATTAATGAGGGCCTGCAAATTTTTTTCATGCAATACCGCAAGTTCCTTTTTATAATCTTCCATTTCCTGCTGTCTCTGTTTCTGTTGTTCTGAAAAATTTTTCTGCATTTCCTGAAGCTGTTTAGATGCAGATTCCTGAAACTTCTGGAATTCATCATTCTTTTTTGAAAGCTGTTCAGTCAAGGTTTTAACCTGTTGACCGTGCTTTTCAGAGAGATCCTTTTTTAACCTTTCTACTTCCTCATTACGAACTTTAAGCTGCTCAGTAAAAGCTTTCACCTGATTTTCTGATTGTTCTTTAAAAGTCTTCTGAGCTTCTGTGAATTCATCATTTTTCTTTTTAAGCTGCTTCTCCAGTGTCAATACCTGTTGTGCAAACTGTTTGCTCACATCCTTTTTAACTTCATCAATCAGTAATGCCCTTGAATTTGATTTTTCATGAGATAATTTTTCAGCAATGGAATGCAGCCCTGCTCCATAATCATGCGGAAGATGAAATCTTTTATCTGCAAGCTTATCCAGCAAAGTTTCATCTACTGTATGCCCTATTGCAGTTACAGTAATCGCTTCCAAAGTAATGAACAATTCTGAAAGCACTATATCATTGAAAACCTCCATACTTTGCCGGTCGCCTCCACCTCTTACCAGCGCAATAATATCATATCCTGACTCTGAAACCTCCTCAATTTTTTCAGCAATGGATGTTGATGAAGTTATACTGCAGGTATATTCCGAGATCTGAAAATACTTCTGTGAAATATCCAATCCCTCTGCAAAGTCTTTTTGTACAATGGCATTATTTCCATAAATATTAGCAATTCTGATCGGCTCATCTTTGAGAAGTTTGTTCCTGATGATTGACTCAAGATCTTTAGATCCTTTTTCAAGCTTTTTCTGGATAAGTTCATATCTCTGTAGTTCTTCTTCTGAAATTGCCCGTTCTTCCTGCTGGATAATCTCATCCACGACGAAGCGCAGTTCTACAGATGAGTTTTTAATGCTTTTTTCAATATATCCTCTAAGAGTATATATATCATTATTTTCAATTTTACTCCTGAGTAATGCTGATATTCTAATACCAATAGAAATAGTATCAGACTCCGAAAACAGATGATCATAATAGTAATTCCCATAGGCTTTTCCCCCTCCGAATGAATATCTTCCCTTAAGATAAATAAGATTAACAGTTGCATTCAGTTTTAATGCATTGTTAAATAGTCCCAGCACTGATCCCGGAGAATAAATCTGATAAGTGGGTTCATTTCCGTGCATATATCCTCAAAATTAAATGATGCCAAAGGTATTACTATTTTATCAAATACAACCTAGATCATATAATTGTAATTAGTGCTTTTATTAACACATTGATTTTCGAATCTAAGGACAATCAACTTATTGAGCGTAACAAAGATTAAAATTTCAAATCATCATCATTTAATAATTTCAACCCTCTCTTTTCTAAGCTCTATCTATCTCAGAGCTTGTTACTTTCCTACATATTAAGAATTAATATTGTCTTAAAAGAAAGATAATATTGGGTTTCATTCAATCTTTTTTCAAAGTGTTAATTTCGGAAAAACATTGAAAAGAATTAACCATGCAAAAACTCTATGTAAGTACACTTACTTTGTGTACAATTTTGGGCTTATCTGCTCAAGAAGTAATTTGGCAAAAAGATATACAATCCTCTACCCAGGATTTTTTAAGCCAGATTACAACTACAATTGACAAGCAACATTTAATTAGCGGGAGCTCAATTCAGGGAGGCAGTCAGAAAATAAAAAACCGCAGTTTAAATGTAAGGCCTGTTCAATTGGAAACTCCAAAGCAAAATAATGGCTATGATTTCCACCTGATAAAACTCAATCAGCAGGGCGAGCAAGTGTGGGAAAAATTTTTTTCCGGTAATAATCACGATTTTTTATCTGCAACTGTGAGCACTCAGGAAGGAGGTTTTTTCCTTGCAGGAACTTCATATTCAAAAAAAGGACTTGATAAAATGGAAGATTCTATAGGAGGATCTGATATCTGGGTTATAAAGATCAATGAATTTGGAGAAGAACAATGGCAAAAAACTATAGGCAGTCCTTCTGATGAAGAAGCCAGAGCGGTTATCCAAACTACAGATCTGGGATTCTTTATTGCCGGAAATGTTCAAAATTCAGAAAAAGGATATGGTTCAAAAGATATCCTAATTATAAGAATGAATAAGAATGGAAAAGAATTATCTCGTATTCTAATGGGAGGAAAAGGTCTAGATGAAGTAGAAAAAATGATCCCCACAAAGGACGGAGGAGCGCTATTGGGAATTTATTCCAGAAGTAATGACGGAGGTACCAAAAAGACAGAAAATTTTGGAGAAGGCGATTACTGGATCGTGAAATTGGATAAAAACGGAAAAGTTGAATGGGAAAGAAATTTTGGAGGAATTGGTGATGATCATTTGAGAACGTTGTCCTTAACTTCAACAGGCTACATCATTGGTGGAGAGTCCCGGTCAGAAAAGTCAGGAAATAAGACGACAGGTGTTGAAAAAGGTACAGATCTTTGGCTCATTTCTTTGAATGATAACGGTGAAGAACAATGGCAAAAATCCTACAATTTTGGAAACCGTGATATATTGATGGGGATGAGTATTTTATACTCTTCTGATAACACATCTTCAAAAGGTATTTTGTTAGGCGGTTATACTCAGGCTGAAAATAATATAGAAAATGATGATGAAACATTTTGGATATTATATGTGGATCAAAATGGTACAGAGCAGTGGAGAAAATATGTTACTGGAGAATCGAGAAAAGGAAAAGAAAGACTGTCTGATTTAAAACTGAATAATGATGGCTCAATTATTTTAGCAGGTATTAGTGGTGAGGAATTAGGAAAAGAGAACTGGAAAATTGTAAAGTTAGGAGATAAACAAGTGGATCAGCTGATTGAAAAATACGATATCAAGATCTATCCAAATCCTGTTTCTGATTATGCTTATGTAGAAATCGGCTTTGACTTCAAAGAAGCAGATATTCTTTTGTATGATATGAGTGGTAGACAACTTCAAAATATAAAAACAAAGAACAGGGTGACCAAGATTAATACTGAGGCACTTATTCAGGGAGCCTATCTGGTTGTTATTAAAACCGATATAAATAAAACTGCTAACGCCAAATTAATAAAACAATGAGAAATAAAATAAGCATTTTAGTTATCATATCTATTTTAGCAACGAATTATTTATTTTCACAAATTAAAGTCTTTACAGATAATACCTTAAAGCCATCAGTTTCTACAGAATATTTTGGAAAGATTAATAATTATTCAACTGTAGATAATAAAGGACGTTTTAATAAAATAATTGATATCGCGAGTTTAAAGAGCGGTGATTTGAATTACGACTTATCTGTTTCTTATTCGAGCAACGGATTAAGGCTTAATGATTGGGGAGGTGCCTTGGGATTATTGTGGCAACCTCAGTTTACGTCCTTGATTTATAGAGTCGTTCGGGGAATCCCCGATGGCAACTCTCAGAAAGTAGATTATCTGGGAGCCTTCAATTTAAATGAGTATCATGCCATACGCGATATCTACGAAGCGAAAATAAATAATAATATTTCAGGCAAAGATGGTGAATGTGATATTTTTTATTACAATATAAATAATCTGAAGGGGAGTTTTTTTATTAAAAATAGTCAAGTTTATTTGCTGAATTACAGTGAAAAAGTCAAAATAGAAATAGCAACAAATCTTGAATCATTTATAATAACAGACAAACAGGGCAGAAAGTATTATTATGGACAAAATGACTGTGCAGAATATGCTTCCATAACTTCATATTGTGATCCTGACTCAAGCCCACAGACTCCTGTTAAGACAGCCTGGTTTTTAACTAAAATAGAAGATACAAATCTAGCAAAAAGTATCAATTTTACATACGATACTTTCTATAGTAATTATCCTGAGAATTACTCAGAATCCAAAAATATTAAAACTGTAGTATATGGAGGTGATATTCCAGCTGGATATCCATATGGCTATGATCTAGAGTATTTTTTAAGAGATGGTCATTGTGTTACGATAAAAGATGTTAAAACTAAGTACATCAAAAAAATTCAATCTCCAGATTTTACTGTAGACTTTTCCTACAAAAGCAGGGATGAAATAGGAGGGTTCTTTTTTGATAAAATAGAAATTAAAAATACCAACGGCGTCATAGTAGATAAGGTAAAATTCAATTATTTGAAGGTTGGAAATTACCTTCAAAATGTTGAGATCGCGGAATTGGGGAATTCTACTCCAGTAAGATATTTTTTACAGAATATAATATTAGGTTTAAATCAGGATGAAATTTACACATTTGATTATAACAATCCCGGTGGTTTAGCACCACGATTTACAAGAGGTCAGGATATGGCAGGTATTTATAATGGATATACCAATGAAAGTTTATTACCCAAAGAATATTATTCCCAGGTTTTAGGACAGGTAAACCCAACTACCCAACAAATAAATTTTGCAACAGGTATAAGGAAAACTCAATTTCCACATTCCCAATATGGGCTTTTAAGCCGTATTACCTATCCTACCAAAGGAACGGAAGAGATTTTTTACGAACCCAATACCATTATAAAGGATCCTGATACAATAGAGAGTATTCACTACGGAGTTCGTCCACAGAGAATTGAAATAAGTGATTTAACCGGAAACAAAACAATTAAATCGTATTTGTATAAGAAAGCTGAAGTTAATCCTTCAACAAATAAACTTGAATTAGGTAATATTTCATCTTTTTATTCCGAAGATGACGGCTTTGGGGGGTATCTGACAGAAGGTTATGTTACAGGATACTGGCCATGTAACCAAGGTGGATTTCCATGTTTCTATAAATATAAATATTATAAAATGAATTCAGATAAGAGATACGACATCAACGCTTTCCAAGGTGATTTTATTGCTTATCAAGCAGTTACCGAAATCATTAATAATACCCGGTTTGAAACAAAAAAATTTGCTGTAATGGAGGATTTTCCTGCTGCACCAATGTTGGGGTTCAGTAATACATATCTTCCTTCTTATGCTAACCATTGGAATGCTAATTTAATGTTTAATAAAATTGAGGGAGAAATTAATAATGGAGATTATCTTATTAAAAGAACTACTGATTACAGTTATAATTATACAGATATTTTGAATATTGAAAACTATGTTGTTGATCGTGATTATATTCCTGAAACTTATTTTTCTGATCAATATTATTTTTTAAATTTTGACGCTTTTTCAATAAGCAGGTACAATTTAACAAGCAGATGGCTCAATAATGTTGGTCAAAAAGAAACCGTAATTTTGGATAATGGAAATAAAATTATTACTAACAGTGTAAAAGAGTACTTTAACGCAGATAATTTCAACAACTTAAAAAGCCAGACGACTACTTATCAGGATGGAAGCACCGATAAGGAACAATATGAATATGCGAAGGATCTCTATGGGACGGGAGATCTGGTACAAAGGAATATGATAGGATTACCAATTGTAACCACTAACTACCATAATAATGTTCCTATTTCAAAATCAAAAGTAAGCTTTAGTAAGGATTGGTTAGGACACGAAAAGTTATTGCCACTACAAAAGCAATCAGTTTTATTAAATACAATTAATGGTTCCAACGAAGTATATCAAAATGAAATTACTTATGACCAATATGATACTAAAGGTAATTTATTGCAGTATACGACCAAAGATGGTATCCCTGTAACCATAATTTATGGTTATAATCAGACCCTGCCAATCCTTAAAGTTGAAGGGATTTCTTATACGGGCTTGATGGATGTTCTGGGAATGGATGATAACATTGTAAATTATAATAATCTTGAGATTTGTCAGAAATCAAATAATGACATTGATAACGCTAGTGAAGATGCCCTAATTTATGCATTAGATAATATACGTCAGAACCAATTTTTAACAGGTACCCAAGTTACGACATTTACTTATGATCCTCTTGTTGGTATCACTTCAAAAACATTACCGTCAGGTACAAGAGAAAGATATATTTATGATTCTGCAAATAAACTTAAAGAAATCAAGGTTCTGGAAAGAGATATAAATAATGATAATAATTATACCTATAGGACAACACAAGAATTCAATTACCATTATAAAAACTAACAATGATGAAAAAAATATTAATTCCTATAGGTATATTATTAGTGAATGAATTTGCCTATGGACAACTTTCTCCTCTTGAAAATTATGTTCAGATTAAAACATACCTCGATTATCCTGCGGGCCAAAATGCCAAAGTAGAAGAGACTGTACAGTACTTTGACGGTTTAGGCCGATCGAAACAAATTGTTAGTGTGAAATCTGCCCCATCAGGAAAAGATTTAGTGGTGAAAGTACCGTATGATGAATTTGGGCGAAAAGTAGATACTTGGTTTCCCGTTCCGATGAATTCCTTAAATGGAGGAATTCAATCGGGAGTTGACGGACAGGCAGCAGCTTTTTATGGAGATAGTTTTTCTTTTTCTCATTTGGATGTTGAAAAATCTCCATTAGATCGCATCTTGTCTAAAAAGAAGCCAGGTCTAGATTGGCAATCACACCCTGTTCAATACAATTATGATACGAATGGTAATGGAGACAGTGTAAAGAAACTTATCACGTTAAGTACCTGGCCAGATAATGCCACAAAATCAATCGTCAAGACTGGTGATACTTTGATATATTCCACAGGACAATTAACTAAAACCTCCATAACAGATGAAGACGGAAATGTTATAATTGAATTCAAAAATGGATCAGGTCAGATAATTTTAAGGAGAAAAGTATTATCTCCAACAGAAAATGCCGACACTTACTATGTCTATAATGAATATAATCAGCTGGCTTTTATTATTCCTCCCAATGCCGCATTTAAATTCTTTCAGGAGATGTCTGCAGGAGGAGATGAAGAAATTCCTTCCGATATACTAAACAGCTTATGTTATCAATACAGGTATGATAATAAGAGTCGTTTAGTAGAGAAAAAGTTACCTGGTAAAGGATGGGAATATATGGTATATGATAGGCAGGATAGATTGGTATTAACTCAGGATGCAAATTTAGGGGCTGAAAAAAAATGGCTTTTTAAAAAATATGATCAGTTTGGAAGGGTTGTTTATACTGGAATTTATACAAGTACACAAAATTATAACAGCACTGGAAGATCAGCAGAACAGGCTAATGTTGATGCCCGAGGCAGTAATAACACTTCAAGGACCTATTCAAACAGTACTGTCGGCTTTACTTCTACCGGTATGGATGTGTATTATTATAATAATTCTGCAAGCTATCCAAATTCCATTACCTCGCTTTTAACTATTAATTATTATGACAGCTACCCTTTGTATAGTTTTAATCCTCCTACTCCATCCAATGCCGTTAAAGATGATTTTGTGCTTAAGAAAATAAGTACTAAAGGCTTTCCTGTAATGAGCTTTGTTAAAAATATTGAGGATGACCGCTGGACTAAAAACTATATGTACTATGACGTGAAAGGCCGTCCTATCAGCAGATATAGTATAAATTATCAGGATGGTTATACTAAAACAGAAAGCGAACTTAATTTTGCAGGATTAGCTACCCATACGACGACGACTCACAAGTTAAGGCCCTCTAATCCAGAAGTCGTTATTAATGAGTCTTTTATTTATGATAATCAAAATAGATTGATTGTTCATAAACATAAGGTTGGAAACAATACCGAAGAGATATTAACTCAAAATACATATAATGATATTTTGCAGCTATCCAATAAGAAAGTTGGAGGAACAATATCAGCCCCTTTACAAGATATTGATTACAAATATAATATACATGGACTTCTGACGCAAATTAATAACACCAATGATTTAAATAGTAAACTTTTTGCTTACTCCATAAAATATCAGAATCCAGAAAATAATGTTTCGGGTCCATCAAAATTTAATGGATTAATTTCGGAAATTGACTGGCGTACTTCAAATGATGATACGAAAAGACGATATGGATTTCAATATGATAAACTAAACAGACTGCTAAAGGCAACATACAGTAAGCCTACTATAACGACTGCTCCTGGTGAACATTATAATGAAAGTGCTACCTATGATATTAATGGAAACATTAAAACAATGTTAAGGTTTGGCGGTACTGATAATGGGAATAAAATGAGAATTGATGATATAGCGTATACTTACAGCGGAAATCAACTAAGCGATGTTTGGGATTCCAGTGGTAATGGTTTAGGTCTTGACGGAGGAGATATGATGGGATATGATGACAACGGAAATATGATATCAGATAATGCACATTTTATTTACAAAATAAAATATAACCATTTAAATCTTCCTTATGATATTGAAAGATTTGAAGGTGCTGTTACGTATATTTATTCAGCGTATGGAGAGAAATTATCTTCAATGAATATTATGACTGAAACCAATGAAATTACAACCAGAGATTACATAGATGCTTTTCAATATGAAAATGGAATATTGCAATTTATTCCTACTTCAGAAGGATATTATGATTTTGTAAAGAATAAGTATATTTATAATTATACTGATCATCTTGGCAATATCAGACTTAGCTATACAAAGAATGCTAATGGAACAGGAGTAGACGTTCTAAGTGAAAATAATTATTATCCTTTCGGTTTAAGACACGAAGGATATAATAATTTAAATGGAAATAGCAGTTACAAATATATGTTTAATGGAAAAGAATTACAAGACACAAAAATGTATGATTACGGTGCTAGGTTTTATATGCCTGATATAGGAAGATGGGGTGTTGTTGATCCGTTAGCTGAAAAATATCCTGAAATGACTCCTTTCAGATATAGCTTTAATAATCCCATTAATGCCAATGATCCTACAGGAATGGTTGATGACTGGTATAATGATAGTTTGGGAAATGTCTCCTGGCATGATAGCCAAGAGGATCAAATCACTGGCAGTAATGGAGAAACTCTTAATCGACTTGGAAAGTCAGGTTCATATGTTAATGTCAATGGTGGATTAACAGTTCTTAATGAAAATGGTACTGTTACAGAAGGAGGGGTTACATCCTTATTGCTTTTACCAAGTAAAATGTCAAATGCAGCTATGGGAGGACCAATAATCAGTACAAAAGGATTTAATGTTTTTCTTTCAAGCTTTGATACAACAAAATATGAAAAACCATCACCATTTCGGCTTCCAAGCCCCGCCTTAATGGACCCAAGTGCAAAAATGTTCAGATATTATGTAGATTATCTGGCGGGTAAATCTGCATTTAACGGATTAAGAAGTATCCTGCTTTATAAGCCAGCACCTACAGCATTACTTACTGGTTCAGGAGGTGGAGCGCTGGAAGGATTAGGAGTTCAAATGCGTATTCCTTTAGGAACAACAAGGGTTGGACATTGGTCTCCTTTATCATCTTATAATCAAATGGTTGCTTCAGGCTCAACCATTGTAGAAGATGGAGGGATGACATTTTTTGCTATCGATGGACCTAATGGTTGGAATGCTGCTCCAAAAGGATGGGTGTATTCGGAAATGGATATACCTTCAAGTGCATTAATAGATGGAGGCCAGGCTAATTGGTTAAAAGCAGTTCATCCAGAAGCAGGAGGCAGTCAAATGTATTTACTTCAAAAACAAGGAGGCTTTGTTACTCCACCAGCTTTTAATATTACACCACCACTAATTACAAAATAATATGGATGAAGCTTTAAAGACACTTCAAAACCTAATGGACTATATAAATAAATATAGCATTACAGAAAAAGCAAATATCAAGACATTAAATACAACAATACTTGGGAGTTCAGGATTTAATTTTAAATATGAGTCTAATAAATTGAGTATTAATATTATGTTTTGGGATACTGGGGTTGTTGATATCTCATCAATTTTTGTTGATAAAGATGAGTTATCCAATAGTGAGGAGATAGTGTTTGTAATATTTAATCCTAGTTCCTGGCAAAATTTAACAAAAAAAATCCCTGATGAATCAATCTCTGTACTAAACAATAGTGTTGAACAAATTATGGTGTGTTTAGATCAAAACTTATCGAGATGGTGCTAATATCTTAATTATTTATAACATTAATTAATGGAGTGACATAGCAGTTTTTCAGCAGAGAAATCCACGGAAGAGATCAATAAAATGAGGGGTGCCTAAAAGCATCCTTCATTGTTGACAATTAGACATCTTGTTTCTATAGGACTTTATATATAGGCATATTGATGATACTTAAAAACAGTTATCATCATTTTATTTATCTTGCACAATATCGTTGTATCTTTTGAAGCAATTTGTCAAGCAGCAATCTCAAGGCTTCTATCTTGAAAACAGACGGAACTAATAATGAAGCATTAATTCAATATTTAAGCAAAATTAAGAATCAAGAACTAACCTGAACGTAAGATTAATCCGCTCTTTCATGGGTATTATAGATTTAGCTATCCGATGTTCCCAGTTCTCCTGCAAATCGCCTTTCATGATAAGCAGAGAACCATGTGGAAGCGGTAAACTATATTTACTGGCATGATGATCTTTTTTCCTGAAATCAAAGTTTCTGGTTTGCCCAAGGCTGATAGAGGCAATCACAGGCCGTCTGCCATACCGGCTTTCTTTATCTCTATGCCATGCCACCGAATCATTATGGTCTCTGTAGAGATTTAATAAAACTCCATTAAACTTACAGTTAAACTCTTTTTCTATCCTTTCCTTGAGCAAGAACAGTTCAGGAGTCCATGGATTCCTCGCCCTTTGTTTTTCTTGAGCACTATAATCTTTTGAATCCCCATACCATGCTGTTAGCCGTGGAGTCAATATCATTTTATCATACATTTTCTGTGTACGCTGTTCCCATGGCGCGGTATTGAGCAGCTTATCTTTTAACTGATCAGCTTGCTCTTTACTTAGAAAATGCTCCCTGTATTCCAAAAGATCCTTTGGAAATTCATAGAACGCTTCTGTATCGAATAAACTCAACTGATTCATCATTCTTATTATCAAAAATTTTACTATTACTACTGTATCTTATGTCTTGGCAATCCAATCTCATGGGCCTGCGGATAAGGTTCTCTATAGGTCATGCTTACATCTTCCCTGATCTGCCTGTGGATATCATATTGTTTTTCTTTATCATAAGCATACCTTGGATCAGGAATCATGGGCATCTTTGCCATTTTATGAATGGTAACGGTAGGAAAATGAAAATCGACTTCCACGGTTCCCAGGAGCAGATAACATCCGCCGCCCTGAAAATCGTATTTCTTTAGACTGTCAGGAAAATGAGCCGTATCAAAATAATCTCCGTTAACATCGATCCATGTTCCAAAATACATGGTGCCTTTCTTCGTGGGTACATGCTTTCTTGAAATCAGATACGCCAGCATTTTAACCTGCTGTTTATGAAACTTCAATAAATCCTTCACCAAAACAGAACCCCGGTATCGGCTCTGTAACAGATCAAAAGGGCTGCATGAAACAGGAAACCCAATGAGTTCAATTTCATCAAAAGCATCCTCAAACTGCTCCCGTTTTAATTCAGGAAGCTTAAATTCCTGAACCGGTTCCTCAATCAGCATAAGCCCTCTGTTTTCAGGCTTAAAGTTAACAAGCAGGACTCTCGCCTCCACAAGGAGTTCATTTTTAGGTTTACCTGTAAACCGGAATGCCCCGATAAAAATTAAGGTCTGTACAGTTTCAATACCAATGGGAACGCGCCTTATAAAGTTTTCCAATGAGGTATATACTCCATTGGTTTCCCTTTCCTCAATAATTCCGTGGGCAATCCTTGTTTCCAGCCCCTCCAAAAGCATTAATCCCAGGTAGATATCCGTCCCTTTCAGTGTTGTCTGATATTCACTGGTATTAATACAGGGAACCTGGATATTTCCGCCTGACATTTTTGCTTCATGAATATAGACTTCAGTTCTGTAAAATCCTCCCTGGTTATTAATCACTGACACCATAAACTCCAAAGGATAATATACCTTTAAATACAAACTCTGATAACTCTCTACTGCATACGATGCCGAATGGGCCTTACAGAAAGAATACCCTGCAAACGATTCAATCTGCCGGTAGGCTTCAGCGGTCAACAGTTCTGAATGGCCCTTCTCTTTACAGGATGCAAAGAAATTATCCTTCACCTGCTGAAGCTTTTTAATTGATCTTCCTTTTCCGCTCATGGCTCTTCGTAAGATATCCCCGTCCGCTAATGATAATCCTCCAAAGTACTGGGCAATCTTAATCACATCTTCCTGATATACCATAATGCCATAGGTTTCTTTCAGATGCTCTTCAAATACCGGATGAAAATATTCAAACTGATCCGGATGGTTATGCCTGAAAATATATTCCCGCATCATTCCGCTCTGAGCCACTCCCGGGCGGATAATGGAGGAAGCAGCGACCAGTGTTCTGTAATTATCACATTTCAGTCTTCTTAAAAGACCGCGCATCGCAGGAGATTCTATATAAAAACAGCCGATGGTTCTTCCTATCGCCAGATATTCATTGGTTTTTGCTTCATCTTTTGACAGTGATGTATCGCGGATATCCACAGCGATTCCTTTTGTTTTCTTAATAAGAGCTACCGTATCATTGATGGTGCCCAGTCCTCTCTGGGAAAGAATATCAAATTTTTCCAGCCCGATATCTTCTGCCACATTCATATCAAACTGAACAATCGGAAAGCCTTTGGGAGGCATTTCAAGTGCCGTATAACTTGTAATGGGTTCTTCAGAAATCAGAATTCCACAGGAATGCATGCTTCTCAGATTGGGAAATTTCTCCAGCAGCTTACCATACTTTTGTACCATCCGCACTACCTTGTTCCTGTCATGGTCTTCCATAGGCTTTGTCGCCAGATCATCCAGTTCTTCTTTAGGCAGTCCAAACACTTTTCCCACTTCTCTGAAAATAGACCGGTATTTAAACTCCACATTGGTTCCGCAAAAGGCTACATGATCTTTTCCATACCGGTCAAAAATATACTCCAATATCGTATCCCTGTTCTGCCAGCTCCAGTCGATATCAAAATCAGGAGGAGATTTCCGGTTAAGATTTAAGAAACGTTCAAAATACAGGTCCAATTCCAAAGGACAGATGTCGGTTATTCCCAGACAATAGCTTACGATAGAATTGGCACCGCTTCCCCTTCCCACATGCATAAGTCCCAAACTATTGCTGTAGCGGATAATATCCCAGGTTATTAAAAAATAAGAACAGAAATTCAGTTCATCAATCACTTTCAGTTCTTTTTCCACTCTTAATCTGGCCATTTCATGATGAGTTCCGTATCTTTTTTCCAGTCCTGAATACGCCAGCCTACGAAGTAATTTTACATCATCTGATTTTGATTTTGTGTAAAACTGTTTATTCTTTACCTTCTTAAAATCAAATTCAAAGTTGCATTGTGCCAGCATTGCTTTTGTTCTTGAAACAATCTCTTGATATCTTTCAAATGCCTTTACAATCTCCTTTTCAGGAATAAAATATTCCGATTCTCTGCAAATATCTCTTTTAGTGAGTTTTGACAATAAGGTATTATGATCAATGGCCCTGAGTATTTTATGCAGCTTATATTCCTCACCAGTACTGAAAGTAACGGGATGCAGGACCACCATCCTGGGAATCAGTTTCTGGTACTCGGGTCTTATTAAAAAATTCAGCTCTTCGATTCTTACTCCTATGCATTCATTTTCCTTTAATGACCCAGGAATATTACTCATAGGATACACAACAAAGACATTTTTAAATTCCGGCGCTGTTTCTGAAAGTTCCTTGCCGTCACAGTTATGCTGAGTAATAATCCTATTGACCTCTCCTATTCCTGAAAACTCTTTTGCAACAGCAATATACAGCAGTTTGCCTTCCTTGCGCACCTCAACGCCTGCGATAGGTTTAATACCCACCCGTTCACATTCTTTCTTGAAATCATAAATACCAGTAACGGTATTGATATCCGTCAGTACCAGCTCTGTACACCCTGATACAAAAGCCTGCTGCACTAATTCCTCTATGGATAAGGTCCCATATCGGAGGCTATGAAAAGAATGACAATTCAAAAACATTGCTTAAAAATTTAAAGTTCTATTTTTCAAAATCAAAACCTGATGCTCTGCCAACTGCTCCCATACCATAGCGGTTTTTCAGATAATCCATGGTCTGGTATAAATTCATCTGTTCCTCGGTATCTTCAAACAGATTCATCTGGTGATTTCCATGAACGAGGCCTGTAAAACGAAGTCCCACCAAGCGTAGCCTCATTCTTCTGGTATACACTTTATTAAATAATTCCAGAGCCACTCTTGACAGAGTGTGATCTGCAGAAGTGTAGCAAACTTTGCATTGTTTGGTTTCGGTATCAAAATTGGCATACCGAATTTTTACAACTACTGTGGATGTCAGCCATTTTTCCTTTCTAAGCTGATACGCTAACTGTTCCGCCATTCCCGATATCAGCCTTTTCAACTCCAGGACATCCATGGTATCATTCGTAAAGGTCCTTTCCGTAGAAATGGATTTTCTTTCAGAATAAGGAACTACAGGATTTTCATCAATTCCATTGGCTTTTTTCCAAAGTTCTTTCCCATTAACACCGATCATCTGTTGTAAAACCAGAACAGGCATTTCAGATAGCGTGTGAATCGTCCGGATCCCTATTCTTGATAGTAACTGAAAAGTCTTGTCTCCCACCATCGGAATCTTTTTAATGGATAATGGATTTAAAAAAGGTTTGATCTCCAAATCTTTAATTTCCAGCCTGCCCACCGGCTTTGCTTCTCCTGTGCCTATCTTTGAAACGGTTTTATTGGCAGATAAGGCAAAGCTTATGGGAAGTCCTGTTTCTTTGGTAACAGCTGACGCAATTTCCTGTGTCCACTGATAGCAGCCAAAAAATTTATCCATACCTGAAAGATCCAGATAAAATTCATCAATACTCGCCTTTTCCATTACCGGAACTCTTTCCTGGATAATTTCAGTCACCGTATGTGATAAATTGGAATACAGCTCATGGTCTCCCCGAATAACTTTTGCATCAGGGCACAACCGGAGTGCCATTCGGATCGGCATAGCAGAACGCACTCCGAATTTCCTTGCTTCATAGGAACACGATGCTACCACTCCACGGTCACCACCTCCAATAATCAGGGGGATTCCGTTAAGCTGAGAATTATTACGTCTCTCACAGGATACAAAGAAAGTATCCAGGTCCATATGTACAATCGCCCGGTTCACGTTACAAAATTAGATACTAATTGTATCATTTTTTATATATTTGCAGATACAATTTGTATCAATGTCAATTTTTTCAGATAACATCAGGTTTTTAAGGACTCAGAAAAAATTATCCCAGCAGGAACTGGCGGATAAAATTTTACTGAGCAGGGTCCGGTATTCAAAATATGAGGACGGGCGTTCGGAAGCCCCCTACGAAATACTGATCAGAATTTCAAAATATTTCAATCTCAGTATTGATCTGCTCCTTACAGTGGATATCAGGAAATATCCTTTAGAAGATGTATTGAGACTTCCGGATAATAGAATTGTTCTACCGGTTGTCGTTGATCAATTAGGTAACAACAGTATTGAAATTGTTCCCCAAAAAGCCTCCATGGGATATTTATCAGGATACAGTGATCCTGAATATATTGAAAGCTTACAGAGAATTTCACTACCCTTTCTGACCAACGGAAAATACAGAGCGTTTCCGGCAAAAGGCGATTCCATGCCGCCCTTTAAAGACGGTTCTTACATTGTCGGGAAATATATAGAAAATATCAAGGATTTAAAGTCCGGCAAAAGTTATGTTTTCGTCACCCTGAATGATGGGATCTCTTATAAAAGACTTATCTCTTTGAATGAAAAATCAATAACCGTAGCAGCTGACAATTCATTTTATACACCTTATGATATTCCTTTCGGAGAAATCGTTGAAGTATGGCAGTATGCTTCTGGAATATTTCCTGAAGATTTTGAACCTGAGCTTTTTGAAAACTATAATGTGAAGGAAATACTGCTTGGGATTCAAAAAGATATCCAGATACTTGATGAAAAGTTTTCAAAAAAATTAGATTAAAACAATTTACACTATCCCATTATTATAACTATGAATATCTCCTATTACGATTTTCAGAATTTAACCGATCGTCAGACACAATATGAACTTGTACTAACTCATGGACGCATCATCAGTGAAAGAATGGTTTCCCAATCAAGATATGTTTTGTATGAAATTTCAAATTTTTCGGTAGAGCTGATCTATGACAACATTCATAATAAAATTATTGGTATGAATCTTTTTGAAAAGCACTCCAGGTATAGATAAAAATCCTGTTTCATTATTCATGAAACAGGATAAAAAAACACAAATGATGAAAAAAAACGTCTCGATCGAGACAGCTTAAAATTAATTATTTTTTTATAATAACAAAAAATACTAGTAAAATAAAATAGTACTTACCTCTATTTACCAGACAATTACAGCCAAATATTCCCACCCACTTCCATTTTAAGCTTATACCATCTGATACCCCTAACTTCAATGTTAAATCAATATTTAACATTATGGAAGATATAGCAAATACTCAAAATCCTGATCCTGCATTAATCAATACTCTACTCGTCTTAAACCCTAAGACCCACAAGATTGAAGCAGTAAAGACAGTTGATGAAAAAGGCGATCTGAAAACAGTACCCAATACACAGAAAAACCAAAATCAGTTTTTAAAAATTGATAAACAAGGCGATCTGTTCTCCAATTTTTTCTCCAACTTCCTCAGCCAGCTCAAAAATCCGACTTCATTCTCCTTTTTTACCTCTCCACTCAAAGAATCTGAAAACATTGGAAAACAAATTGAGCATCACCTCAAACATCCCAGCACTGAGGGTGAGAAATTTCTGAATACCTATACAATAGTAAACCCAAACACCAATACAATGAGTACAAATCAATTCTCAGAAAAAGAATATCAGTATTCCCCGGAGCAGATTGACTGGGATATGATGTCAAAATTTGGACTGACACAGGAAAAATTAGAAAAGGCTAATGCCCTGGAACCTATGTTAAGAGGATTCAAAACCAATGGGCTCGTTCCCATCAGTCTTAATCTCGGAACAGCGCTTATCCGGATAGATGCCCGCCTTTCGCTCAATACCAATGAAGCCGGTGATGTTATGATTAATCTCCACGGTATCAGAAAAGAGCCTAATTTCAATTTTAAGTTCCTGGGTCATGAATTTACCCCTGAAGACCGGAAAAATTTAATGAAAACCGGAAATATGGGACGTGTTGTGGATCTTGTCAATCCAAAGACCCAAGAAATCATCCCTTCCCTTATCAGCAGGGACCGGCTGACAAATGAACTCGTTGCCTACAAAGTAGAAAACATCAGAATTCCTGATGAAATTAAGGGAATCCGGTTAGATGAAGCCCAAAAGCAAACGCTGATAGAGGGCAAAGCATTATATCTGGAAGGGATGATCTCTACTAAAGGGGAACCTTTCAATGCCCATGTCCAGTTTAATGCTGATAAAAAGTATGTCGAATTTCTTTTTGATCATAATCAGGATCAGCAAAAATCTCAAATCTATTCACAGACTGAGATTCCAAAAACATTCAGAGGCAAAAATTTAGATGACGATCAATATGAACGACTTAAAACCGGGCAAACGATCTATATTGATGGGCTTCTGGATAAAAAGAGTCAACCATACCAAGGGTATATCACCCTTAATAAGGAGAACGGAAAGATCGACTTCTCATTTCAGAACCCTGATAAAATCCAACAGAAGGCGAAACCTACTCACGAGCATGCAACTCAGACAGCAGTGAATTCGGAAGGTAAAACCAACGAAGCGACCAAGCATTTGAAAGAGCCTTTACAGAAAGGCCAGCAGACACCTAAAGACAAAAGCCAGATAAAACAGGGCAAAGCTCAGCCCCGCGCAAGAAAACGCCTATAATACCCACTTCAATTAATATTATATGAAAGCAGTATTAACAGAAAAACCAAGTGTTGCCAGAGAAATAGCGATGGTCCTGGGAGCAACAGAAAAGAAAGATGGATATCTGACAGGTAATGGCTTTGCCGTTACCTGGGCTTTAGGTCATTTGATTACACTGGGTATGCCTGAAGATTATGGTATTTCAGCGTTTAGAAAACAGACTTTACCTATTTTACCTGATCCCTTCAAGCTGACCATCAGAAAAGTAAGAAAGGGTAAACAACTGATAGCTGACCCTGGCGCATCCAAACAGCTAAAAGTCATAGAAAAACTGTTTACATTATGCGACAGCATCATTGTTGCTACAGATGCAGGAAGAGAAGGGGAACTGATTTTCCGGTACATTTATGAGTACCTGGACTGTACACTGCCATTTGAAAGATTATGGATCAGTTCCCTCACCGAAAAAGCCATAAAAAAAGGTTTTCAAAACCTGAAGCCGGGTCATCTGTATGATGGATTGTTTCATGCCGCCCGGTGCGGAAACAGAGCCGATTGGTTACTAGAAATCAATACCATGCATGCATTAACTATAGCAGCAGGTGATGGCTTGTACTCACTCGGAAGGCTTCAGACTCCGACACTGTCCCTACTCTGTAAAAGTTACCAGGAACATAAAGAGTTCACAAGCCAGCAATACTGGCAGATTGAGCTCATGCATCAAAAAGATTTTATGGAGTTCAAAAGTTTTGGAGTGCTCAAATTCAGCGGGAGAAAACAAGCTGAAGACTTTGTAAAATCATTAGAAAGAAACGGAGTGACAGCAACAGTCAACTCCGTTCATTCACAAACTATAACCGAACATGCTCCCCTTTTGTTTGATTTGACCGGCCTTCAAAAAGAAGCGAATAAAAGATTCAATTTTAGTGCTGAAAAAACGCTTAACATTGCCCAAAGCCTCTATGAAAAAAAATTCATTACCTATCCACGAACGAACTGCCAATACATTCCGGAAGATCTATGGACGGACATCCACGACCTTGTAAGAATACTGCAGGAACAAGAGCCTTATAGAAAAATCAGAAGCTGTATTATCTCGGGAAACTTCAATAAAAACATTGTCAATGATGATAAAGTAACCGATCATCATGGATTGCTTATTACAGAAAAAATTCCTTCAGCACTTACTGCAGAAGAAAAGGTGATCTATGATCTTATTGCTTTTCGGTTACTTGAGTCCCTTTCACAATCCTGTATCAAGGAAACCACAGCGGTCAGCCTACAGGTACTTCATTATGACTTTACTGCTAAAGGATATACAATATTACAAGCGGGCTGGCGCAGCATCAATGGAATCTTTTCTGATGACATTGAACCGCTCCAGCAACTTCCTGAATTAAAGGCAGGAGCAGAACTAAAAATCAAAACAATGGTGATTCTGGAAAATAAAACCCAGCCTCCCAGCCTTTATACCGAAGGAGCCTTGCTTGCTGCCATGGAAAGTGCAGGAAAAGACATTGAAAGCACAGAAAAACGAAAAGTTGTAAAGAATATCGGAATCGGCACTCCGGCAACAAGAGCTTCCATTATTGAAACACTGATTGAAGAGGATTATATCAGAAGAGAAAAAAGATTGCTTATTCCAACTGACAAAGGTTTAAAGGTCTATGACTTAGTAAAGGATAAACAAATCGCAGACGTTTCGATAGCTGCAGAATGGGAACTGTTCATGCAGAATATTGAGAATAATAAGCTAAGTGCTGTGGAATTTCAAAAGAACATAGAAAATCACACGAAGACTATTACGGAAGAGCTACTGCAGATAAAAATTGAAAGACCTCAGCTCCCCGGCATTGTATGTCCCAAATGTAAAACCCAGCCACTGATTATTGATGATCACATTGTTAAATGTCCCGATATGCATTGCAGCTGGCATCAACTCCGAAATATCTGTAGTGTCCGGATCGAAATATCCGATGTCGAAAGGCTTATTAAAAATGGCAGAACCTCACTGATCAAAAATATGAAAAGCAGATCAGGTAAAACTTTCAATGCTTGTATCATCCTTAATGAAAAAGCTGAAAGCGTATTAGAGTTTGAAGAAAAATGATGAAAAAGCAATTAAATACTACCTATTTTCTAATCTCAAAACAATCTAACAAAAAGCAAACCTGATTAACAATACAACGCATAGATACAGTAAATCGGAAAAAAGAATTATTTGTTTTAAATTTGCACCTGATTCTCATGTTTAATTTGAGTTTTCATGGTTATTAGTTTTTATCCCCGGTATCCGGGGATTTTTACTTTATTCTTTAGGTATCAAATGCTGTAAGTCAGGATCAGCTTTAATTCGTTCCATTTCTTTTTCAATAATCTTAAAAATGTCAAATTTCACTTTTTTATAGTTCTCTTCAATCAGCTGTTTCATCATATCTTCTCCTTTTTCGTTCACAAATGATAAAATCTCAGGTATCGGCTGATAAGACTTCATTTCCTGAGCTACTTTTTCATGATCAACAACAATCTCGGCATGAAACATTTTCTGTTCTATACGCTCATCAAAATTATCAGATACAGCTCCTACAAACATTCCCTGACTTAATGTTGAGATTTTGGATGCTGGTATTAAGCTATCCAATTGAGTAGATATGGACATGGATTGATCATTCCGGTTGATGGTCATGCTCTGTCTTTTCTGTAAGACCTTTCCAAAACGTTCTGAGAGATTTTTAGCAGTATCTCCTACCACTTGTCCGCTGAATATATTGCCTACGGTATTTTGAATCACTTTACTTTCTTTGTCCCCGTAATCTCTTGTCAGCTGCGAAAAATCCTGAAACCCCAGGCATACCGCTACCTTATTGCTTCTTGCCGTAGCAATGAGGTTATCCAGTCCCCGGAAATAAATAGTGGGAAGCTCATCAATAATGACTGAACTTTTTAACCTTCCTTTTTTATTGATGAGTTTTACAATCCTGGAGTTATACAACCCTAGTGCCGCTGAATAAATATTCTGGCGGTCAGGATTATTTCCGACACATAATATCTTAGGTTCTTCAGGATTATTGATATCCAGTGAAAAATCGTCACCGGTCATTACCCAATATAGCTGAGGGGATATCATCCGTGATAAAGGAATCTTGGCAGAGGCAATCTGTCCCTGGAGCTGATCCTGCGCCCCGCCCTGCCATGCATCCATAAAAGGGGAAAGATAATTTTCCAGATCAGGATAGGAAGTCAAAATGGTAAAAACATCGGAATACTTTTTATTCAGCAGTTCAATAGCATGCGGAAAAGTACAGTATTTGCCATTTTCATACATTTTCAAAAACCAGATAATCGCTGCCAAGAGAATGATGGGCGATTCTACAAAGAAGTCCCCCTGCTTCTGGATCCAGCTCCGGTTCAGATTCAGCATGATGGTGTATGCTGCTTCATAAGCGTCCGATATATCCGTCATAAAACCGGGATGCAAAGGATTACACCGATGGCTTCGATGGGGATCATCAAAATTAATCACATAAAACCTGGGTTTTACTTTATACTTGTTATGATGTTTAAGTAAATGGTTATAGGCAATGGTCGAGAGGTCGTCAAACTTAAAATCGTAGATGTACATAGAAAAACCCTTTTCAATCTGCTGTTTGATATAATTATTGACAATGGCGAAGGATTTCCCGGATCCGGGCGTCCCCAGGACTATGGTTGCCCGGAATGGATTCACAATATTAATCCAGCCTTGATTCCATTTTCCTTTATAATAGAATTTAGTCGGAAGATTGACTGAGTATTCATTTTTCATCAGCCGTGTTTCCTGCATGAAACTTTCATTCTCATTATTGAAGACATCTTCCATCAGATTATTTTTTAATAACCGGCTTACCCATGTCCCTGCCATCATCAAAAAGATATACCCTTCCAACATTGAAATCATGTAGAGGATGTTTCCTATACCTCCAGGCCACCTTAAAAGAAAGGTACTGAAGAAAAACAAAACGAAACCCATTCCCAGAAAACCCATAATCTGAGTCCGTGTGATTTTATCATTTTTTACCCCTTTGGTTCCCAGGCAGCTTAAAGCGAGCAAGAGAATGATGAAGACCTTCGTATATAAAGGATGAGAAAATAGTCCTGCCGTTCTCTGGAAATTCTTCAGTATGGCATTCATGACTTCCAGTGTCCACCCATTGTCCAGAAAAAAGGAGTAACAGTACCAATAGTAATGCATCAGCAGTATGACAATACTGACCGCCCGCATGAATGCCATAATTCTGGCCAGTCCTCTGAGATCATCTTCACCTTGCATAAACAATTCGTATTGGTTGGGACCATGAATGTACCGGTCTGTTGAGTTCTTGTTTCAAAAGTGGTATATAATGGCATTGGATGGAATCATTTGGCTCCGTAAGAAAATCGATTTTATCAGGATCAATATAGATTCCTGTATCAGGAATTTATAAATTTGCCCTATAACAAAATGCCTATGAAACCCATTCCGTCAAAATACACAGATCTGCTCGACAGTATAGGATCTACTATTGAAGTTGCAAGACAAAATGCAGTGAAAGCAGTCAATACTGAGCTGGTGAAGGCGAATTGGGAAATTGGCAGGCACATTGTTGAATATGAACAGCATGGTGAAGAACGTGCCGAGTACGGAAGTAACCTATTAGCCACACTTTCAAAAGACCTGAGACAGCGTTATGGCAAAGGTTTTGGCAGGCGTAATATTCTGGATATGCGCAGGTTTTATCTGACCTATCAAAAATGGCAGGCAGTGCCTGCCAAATTAAGCTGGACTCACCTAGTTACTTTACTGGGAATTTCAGACGATACGGCCAGAAAATTCTATGAAAAACAGGCTGTATTGGAAAACTGGGGATACCGTGAACTGGAAAGACAAATTAACTCCTCTCTTTTTGAAAGGCTTGCCCTTAGCAAGGATAAGAAAGGTGTATTGCAGCTGGCAGAAAAAGGCCATATCATTACAGATTCCACTGAAGCCATCAAAGATCCTTATGTACTTGATTTTCTTAAATTACCACAAAGCCACCGTGTCACGGAAAAAGCATTGGAACAAAAGATTATTGACAATCTGCAGATGTTCCTTTTAGAACTGGGAAAAGGCTTTGCATTTGTGGGAAGACAGTATAAGATATCACTTCGTAACCGGCATTTTTATATTGACCTCGTTTTCTATCACCGCATCTTAAAATGTTTTGTTCTGATTGATTTAAAAATAAAGCAGGTTGAGCATAATGATATCGGGCAAATGAACCTGTATCTTAATTATTTTAAATCAGAGGAAAATGTTGCTGACGACAACGAACCTATAGGAATTATTCTTTCAGCAGAAAAAGATGAGGTTCTGGTAGAATATGCCACTGGCGGAATTTCCAATAAAATATTTGTTTCCAAATACCAGTTGTATTTACCGGATAAAAAGGAGTTACAGCGCAAGGTTCAGGCGATACTGGAAAAAGAAGGATAAACGTTCCTTTAGGGTTTTCTTTTCCTTTTATGCTTTTTCATCTGTCGGGCAAAAATCTCTTCTTCATAGTCTTCTCCTTGAATCGCCGGCAGCAATCCCGGGAATAAGTATGAAGATTCTCCACTACACGGATCATCGCTATCGTCAACTTTCAAAAATCCGAATAAAGGATGAAGTTGATCGGACAATAACTGATCCCCGGACAAAGGCTCAGCTGCGGGAAGTTTTAACTCAGAAGTTTCTTTCAGGTTTTGCTGACCCTTCCATAAGTTATTAAAAACATTAGCTGAATACTCCTTTCCCAAGTTGGAACCATTCCAAACCGTTCTTGAACGGTGATCAATAAATGTAATTCCGTAGAGGCGGCCGCATTCATTTCTTCTTATAACGGTATCAATACCTTTAGACTTTAGCTTCTGAACAAAATTGTTTTCATTAATACCGGATTTGAGGGCATTATCAATGACCTTTTTTAGTTCTGATTTATATGAATGATTCAGAGGCAATTCTTTACTTTTCAAAAAGCGCAACTCCAATGCAGCCAGTCCAACGTACCTTCCAATCCTAGAAGCCTTGAAAGGATATCCGATCTTCTTTTTATTCTGATCCAGCACAAAATAAACCAGACCTTTCTGAGGCTTTCCGTGCAGTTCGCCCTCAATTTTCTCAGCGGCTATATTAAAAAGTGAAAGTAAAGCATTGTATTCTCCAAATGTCTTAAACGAATACCCTTCCGATATCTTCCGGATTACAGAGGTCAACTGATGTTTAACATTTCCTGTATGATAATCAACAGGACTGAAAATCATGTCTTTTTTAGAGTTCTTCTGCTCTGTTGCCGGCAATAATCCATAGGTCTTTTCCAATTTTCTGCATACTTCCATCGAATGTCTTCTTTCGAATATATCAGAGATTTTACGGCCATTTTCATCCACACAGACGGAAACAATATGCACATGAGTGCGTTCAATATCGGTATGCTTAAACACAATATAAGGTTGCTTTCCGTAGCCCATTTCCATCATATATTCTTCTGCCATCTTTACCAGATCCGTATTGCTGACCGTGTCCCCGGGATCCGGGTTAAGCGATATATGTACAGTATGTTTCTCCGTATTTTTGTTGGCGGCTAAATAAGATTCAAAAGAGCTTGTTAATTGATGTACGGTATATTTGCCGTTTGGAGTTTCTATCATATTATTCATGAATAAAATCTTTCCTTTTTCCTGTTCAACCTTATTATGATTGTAAACTAATGCTCCATGCAAATTATTGCTCCTGCCAATCTTTGCAACCATGCTAATGTTATTTTTCTAAGTTTTGGCTGTTAAATTCGTGAGCCAGCTCCATAATTTTATGACATAAAACCGCCAGTTCGGCAGTATTTTTTTCCAGGCGATACAGAAATGCTGCTGCTTTTTTTTCAGTAAAATGCGTATACAATAATTTCACTACCTGGTTATAATTGACGCCAATGGCTCTGAACTGAGCGTAAAAAGAAGTCAGTCTCATATAAAAATCAACGGTTCCTTTATCTATTTTTACTGTTTTTATTTCTCTTGAAAAAAGTAAAGATGTTATAAATTGAGCCTTATTATCCATTCCAGACGCTTCAAAAAGAGACAGGAATTTATTGTTATCGTTGTCATTCAGCCGAAAAACATACCGGTGAACACAGGGATCTGTCTTCGGCTTTCTCCCACCCTTATTCTTTTGTCGTTTACTCTGATCATTCATTGCATATGTATTAATGGTTAATAACCTCGACTTCGGAGAGCGTTTTCAGGCTCCCGGCAAGGCAAGTTGTTTTGAGGCACCAAAAACAGTTATGAGGCACTCAAAACACAACTTGCCGTGTTCCGGTGAACACCATATTACCACGTTACAAAAATTATTATAACAAGTGATCGACAGATTTCAGATGTTATATTAAACATCAGCTCTCCTTAAAATCAATAACAAGGTAAACAGAAGCAACCGGATATATACAATATTACAGCCTTCCAATTGCTGCCAAATAAGACCATCAATTACCTGAAAATCAGCACTGGTTTTGAAGATTCTTTCCTTTATAGCAAAATATAAAGCTGATGACAAAACGGGCAAATCATAAAAATGTAAAGTTTTAAAACTATAAAAGCGCAAAAGCAAAAAAGCAGTTAAACATGTTCAAAAAAAGGTATACTCTCAACAAAGCAGTTGCAAATATGACCAGTTAAAATGATGTAAACCTGTGCATCATTAGATAAGATAATACAGGAATACTCCTATATATACACCAACTTATACTGATTCTTAACAATAAAAATTATAAAACAACAATAAAAATATGCATCATGAAAGCAACAAAAAAAACTTTAAAAGTAAGTTTCTCCACTCAAAAAGGAGGTGCTGGAAAATCAACGATAACCACATTAATGGCCAGTGTGCTCCATTACCGGCTAGGTTTTGATGTTGTAGTCATAGACTGCGATTTTCCTCAGTACAGTATAAGCAATATGAGGGAACGGGATAAAAAAACGATCATGTTGAATGAATACCATAAAAAGGCCGCCATGAAACAGTTTCATCTGATCAATAAGAAAGCTTATCCTATTATACGGTGTAAAGCAGAGAATGCACTCAAAGAAAGTTCAGAATACATACACGAAACTGATGCGGTTCCTGATATTATTTTGTTTGATCTGCCGGGTACCGCCAATACCAAAGGGGTTCTGACAACCTTAAAAGACATGGATTTTATTTTTGCCCCTTTAACCGCTGACCGGCTGGTTGTGGAAAGTACATTGGGCTTTACCAAAGCATTCCTGGGGCTTCCTTCTTCTGCGAATCATAAAGAACAAAGCATCTGGCTGTTTTGGAATCAAACCGACGGAAGAGAAAAAACAGGTCTATATGAAATTTATGAAAAGGCTATTTCAGCGCTCCGGCTCAATATCATGGATACCAGGATTATGGACAGCAAACGGTTTCGTAAGGAATTGGATGATATCCAAAATAGTATTTTCAGATCTACGCTATTACCTGCAGATCTTTCATTATTAAAAGCGACCAGAATGAACCTGTTTATTGACGAATTTTTAAGCATCACACAATTATAAAAACCCGAATACATCATGACAACTGATAAAAAAAATGATTTTAAAAAGCCTTATGTAGACGAAGAGTACCTGATGCGGGTAATCAGTGGGGAACAGCCTTCTTCTGAGGCTAACAACAATGAAACAAAAGAACCGATTCATCAAAAGCCGAGGGAAAAAGCAAAAACCAGTTCATCTAAAAAAGCGGGCTATGAAGAAACTTTCCTTATCAATAGATTTCCTTCGGGACGCAATGGAAAGGTAGTTTATATACGTCCGGAATATCATGAAAGACTCCTGAGAATCGTGCAACTCAGCCGGGAGGAAAGAACAACGTTATACTCCTATATCGACAATATTCTGGAACAGCATTTCCTTGAATATGGAAATGACATTACCGAGTATTTTAATAGACATTTCAAACCCATTTTATAAGCCATGGATATTCTCATCATTATAGGTTTAATCGTCATCATTTTGTTATTACTGCAAGATAAAATTGTTATTAAAAGACCTCCTCCTTCTATAGAAAAACAAAAAAATAGTGATACACCCTATCCTATTATGGGAGAAACCAAAACATCACTAAGCCATGCAGTGACAACAGCTTCTCCAGAAGAACAAAAAGAAGAACCTCTGTTCGATCCTTTTACTTTAGAGATAGAATATGATATCGGTGAAAATATCCATATTCAAAATCCGCAGGAAGAACCGGAATATGGTTTTGGCAGCAGCCTTGATTTTACTGAAGAGGAAGAAGAATGGAAGAAATATAGAATAATTGGTAAAGATAACGGTTTTGCCCAGGGAGCTACCTTTGAAGAGCTAAGCGCTGTGACAACATTCTTACAGCAGGAAGTCTGTGAAATGTCTGAAAAGGGACCAGCAGCAGCGGCAGCTCATAAAATATACGGAACCGAATTATACACCTTACTGGAAAATTCTATGGAAAATGCTTCCCATAAAATAGCTGAACTATTAGATTATAGTTTTAATGATGTAGAAGTAAACGGTTCTTCCAATATGCGGAAAAGTAAAATAAAGAACTTTGATATTGGAGAGTTTCTTTAGCTCTCCAATATTATTAGATACAATTATATATATAAAACTTATTTATATTTTTTATTTACTAGATTTTATGGTTATAAATGCCCGCAAGCAGAAATCCATCTTCCCATCAATAGATTTTAAAATATGATACGTCTTGTATTAAATCTGAAATCACAATATAATATGCACATAAAAAGTTTCAACTTTACATAATCACTACATATTAACCTACGGAAACATTGATAAACCATTACTCATTAGAGAAAATAGATATTGTTTATTTATTGGATCAAAGTCAAGAAACTCTGAATGGCGAGAATATAGCGTTATTTTTTTATAATTTTTTCTTTCATATTATTTCCTTCAGTGGTAAGTGCATCTATAAAGTATATTCCTGAATGAAGTGGCTGCAGATTTATAGTACGGCTATTTACGTTCAAAATATTTTTTATTAATATTCCGGTCACAGTATAAATCTTAAGATTTTTAATCTCTTTAGAAAAATATAAAATATCTGAAACAGGATTTGGGTAAATTATTATATTTTGATCTGAGGAAATCGAATTTTTTGTACCTAGAAAAGAACAGGCATTCATGATCATACTAGGTGTACCACTATTAACAAATGTTCCATTTCCCAATTGTCCTGCATCATTGAAACCCCATGTCCATAATGAATTGTCTTGTTTAGTTCCAATACAATTACCACCTCCACATTCAATGCTTTTCCAATCATTAGAATTTCCAATTTTCACTGGCACTGACCTTGATATAGTTGTTCCATCTCCTAGTTGCCCCAAACTATTGTCGCCCCAAGCCCATAAACTTCCATCATTCTTAATAGCAAAGCTACCGTATGATGAGGTTTCAATAGCTTTCCAATTATTGTCATTTCCAATTTGTATTGGCATATTTTTAGGTACAGTAGAACCATCTCCAATTTCACCGTAGGCATTACCTCCCCATGCCCATAAAGTTCCATTGGTTTTTAAGGCAAGATTGTGGTATATTGTTGTTGAGATTGCCTTCCAATCATTCTCTGTTCCTATTTGGTGGGGAATTGATACATCTATATTATTTCCTATACCCAGTTGCCCCAGTGCATTACCTCCCCATGCCCATAAAGTTCCATTATTTTTCAAAGCAATGGTATGGTATTGGCCCATTGCAACTAATTTCCAATCTGTGTCTGTTCCAACTTGTACTGGTACTAATGTATTAATTGGTGTAGCTCCATTTCCTAATTGCCCATTAAAGCCTGTACCCCACATCCATAAAGTTCCGTTGGTTTTGATGCCACAATTAGTAAACAGCCCAGCAAATATCCTATCCCATTCATTAGTTCCCGTAGGAGAAGGGATAAAAACATATGATGCTGAATTATTCCCAAGCTCGCCATGTCCTCCATATCCCCACCCCCAAAGTGTACCATCATTTTTCAAAGCCATCGTACCGCTGTGACTACTTATTACATCTTTCCAGTCATTGGATGTCGTCAATTGGAATGGTATATTTTTATCTGTATAGTTGTAGGTTCCTAATCCTAACTGCCCGTCATTATTGCTTCCCCATTCCCATATATTTCCATCTTCATTTAAAGCAATTACTGTTTCCCATTGTGTAGATATTTTTTTAAAGCATTGTCCAAACAATAAAGAATTGACAGCCATTGAGGATAGAACAGACAAATAGATAAATTTATTTTTCATATAATTATTATGTACTATATACAACTACAAAATTAACGAAATAAATATTTATGCCAAAGAATGAGCATTGAAAGCAAAATGCTATTTTATGTATATATAAAATATTGTAGAAAAAACATTAAATATTTAATGTGCTTGCATCAAACAATCATCACATATAATTATTTTTCTGCTACTTTATACTCTAAAGCTTTTCAACGCTAAACAGTTCCTCCCAACTCCACATTCCGATAAACTATTCTTCTACCCTAGATCTTTGTCTCACCACCCGTAAAGCACGGGTTCCAAAATCAAAAACCTATCATTATGAAAAGACAAAGAATCTTCACAACATTGCTCCTGGTAATCAGCTGGAGTCTCAATGCACAAGGCAACGGTTCCGCCGGAATCACTGAAGCCACGCAGATGGTTACTTCCTATTTTGATCCTGCCACAAAACTTATTTATGCTATTGGCGCTGTGGTAGGCCTGATCGGAGGCGTCAAAGTCTACAACAAATTCAGCAGTGGAGATCCTGATACCAGTAAAACTGCTGCAAGCTGGTTCGGAGCATGTATCTTCTTAATAGTGGCAGCTACAATCCTACGCTCATTCTTCCTTTAAACAATCAATAATGAATACCTATCACATCAACAAAGGCATAGGAAGAACCGTTGAGTTCAAAGGGCTGAAAGCGCAATACCTGTTTATTTTCGCAGGCGGATTATTGGCTGTATTTGTACTGGTAATGATCATGTATATGGCTGGTGTACAAACGTATCTCTGTCTTTTTCTGGGAAGTGCCGGCGCCGGTATCTTGATATGGCTAACCTTCTCTTTTAACAGAAAATATGGAGAGTACGGGCTCATGAAACTCAGTGCGAAAAAGAAGCATCCCCGATATATCATCAGCAGAAAATCAATTTTCAGGTTTCTGAAAGTGAACCCCCAAAAAGCTTTATTATGAGAAACCAATCAAAAATAGCTACACTGGAGAGCAGGTTTCCGCTATTGGCAGTTGAGGAAAACTGTATTATCTCAAAAGATGCTGATGTTACGGCGTGCTTTAAAGTCAGGCTGCCAGAACTTTTTACCGTTGCTTCAGCTGAATATGAAGCCATACATTCAGCCTGGTTCAAAGCCGTAAAAACATTACCGGACTACAGTATTGTGCATAAGCAGGACTGGTTTATCAAAGAAAACTACCGACCTGATTTGTCCAGTGATCATCAAAGCTTCCTTTCCAAATCTTTTGAGCGGCATTTTAATGAAAGACCCTTTTTGAATCATTACTGCTATTTGTTCATTACTAAAACCACTAAAAAAAGAATGAAAATACAGAGTAATTTTTCGTCTCTATGCAAAGGAGTCCTGATTCCCAAAGAAATCAGGGATAAAGAACTGGTCAGCCGGTTTATGGAAGCCGTGGATCAGTTTGAAAGGATCATCAACGACAGTGGATATCTATTTCTGGAAAGAATGACTGCAGATGAAATTACCGGTAGAGACAAAGAGTCAGGACTATTGGAACAATACCTTACGCTTTCCAGAGAAGTTAATCCTTCTTTACAGGATTTACATCTGGGGGCCGAAGAAATGCGAATTGGAAACAACCGCATCAGTATGCATACCTTATCTGATACCGATGATCTTCCGGGAACCGTTTCGTCTCACAGCCGGTATGAAAAGCTCAGCACGGACAGAAGTGACTGTCTGCTTTCATTTGCATCTCCGTTGGGACTGCTGCTAAGCTGCAATCACATTTACAATCAGTATCTGTTCATTGACGATAGCGATGAAAACCTTTCGAAGTTTGAAAAATCAGCCAGAAATATGCATTCTCTGGCACGGTACAGCAGGGCCAACCAGATCAACAAGGAATGGATCGAAAAATATCTGAATGAAGCCCATTCTTACGGGCTCCAATCGATCCGTGCCCATTTCAATGTCATGGCCTGGTCGGATAATCCGGCTGAACTCAGGCAGCTAAGAAATGATACCGGGAGCGCTTTGGCACTCATGGAATGCAAACCCCGGCATAACACTACCGATACCGCCACCTTATACTGGGCAGGCATTCCCGGAAATGCGGGAGATTTCCCGAGTGAAGAAAGCTTTTACACATTTATAGAACCTGCTTTATGCTTTTTTACAGAAGAAACCAACTATCAGAATTCGCCCTCTCCTTTAGGCATCAAGATGGCTGACCGGCTGACCGGAAAACCCATTCATCTGGACATTTCTGATCTTCCCATGAAACAGGGAATTATTACCAACAGAAACAAGTTTATTCTTGGTCCTTCGGGAAGCGGTAAATCTTTCTTTACCAATCACATGGTGAGGCAGTACTATGAACAGGGAGCTCATGTTCTTTTAGTCGATACCGGAAATTCCTACCAGGGATTATGTGAACTGATTAAAGGAAAAACCAAGGGCACAGATGGTGTATATTTCACGTATACTGAAGACAATCCTATTGCTTTTAATCCTTTCTATACCGATGACGGTGTTTTTGACATTGAGAAAAGGGAAAGCATTAAAACGCTTATTCTGACCCTATGGAAAAGAGATGATGAGCCACCTACCCGCTCCGAAGAAGTTGCCTTATCCAATGCAGTTGCCGGATATATCGGGCAGATCAAAAACGATGAGCAGAATCCCTCCTTCAATGGTTTTTATGAATATGTAAAAAATGATTATCAGCAAGTACTGCAAGAGAAAAAGGTCAGGGAAAAAGATTTTGACATTGCTAATTTCCTCAATGTTCTGGAGCCTTACTATAGAGGCGGCGAATATGATTATCTGCTGAATTCCGACAAGCAGCTGGATCTTCTGAACAAGCGTTTCATTGTTTTTGAGATTGATGCTATTAAAGATCATAAGATCCTCTTTCCGGTTGTCACCATCATCATTATGGAAGTCTTTATCAACAAGATGCGGAGACTCAAAGGAACCAGAAAACTCATTCTGATCGAAGAAGCGTGGAAGGCCATTGCCAAAGAAGGTATGGCAGAGTATATTAAGTATCTGTTCAAAACGGTAAGAAAATTCTTCGGGGAGGCGATTGTTGTAACGCAAGAGGTAGATGACATCATTCATTCGCCTATTGTTAAGGAAAGTATTATCAATAATTCAGACTGTAAGATCCTTCTGGATCAACGTAAATACATGAACAAGTTTGATGATATCCAGGCTATGCTGGGGTTAACTGATAAAGAAAAGTCCCAGGTTTTATCGATCAATATGAACAATGATCCTAAAAGGCTCTATAAAGAAGTCTGGATCGGATTAGGCGGTACCCACTCCGCAGTGTACGCTACAGAAGTATCTACAGAAGAATACCTTACTTATACTACTGAAGAAACTGAAAAATTGGAAGTTATGAATCTTGCCGTGGAGCTTGACGGCAATATTGAAAATGCCATCAAGAGAATTGCGCTCAGGAAAATCAAACCGAGCAAAAAACAAGATTAAAAAATCAATTTAAATTTTACAAAAATGAAAAATTCAATCATTACAACAGCTATGGTTATGGTACTTACCATAACATCATTTGCTAAAGCACAATTTGTAGTTACTGACCCTGCGAACCTCGCCTCAGGTATTTTAAATTCCGCCAATGAAATTGTACAGACTTCCTCGACAGTATCCAATGTGGTGAAGAACTTCAACGAGGTGAAAAAGGTGTACGAGCAAGGCAAAGAATATTATGATAAGCTTAAAGCAGTGAACAATCTGGTTAAGGACGCCAGAAAGGTTCAGCAGACAGTTTTACTGGTGGGTGATGTTTCTGAGATGTATGTGAAAAATTTCGGGAAAATGCTCAGCGACCCCAACTTCAATGCTCAGGAACTGACTGCTATTGCCAATGGCTACTCCACATTACTCACTGAGAGCACAGAACTGCTTAAAGAATTAAAGCAGATTGTCACTTCAACCAATTTATCATTGAATGACAAAGAAAGAATGGATATTATTGACCGGGTATATAAAGAAGTGAAGGACTACCATAATCTGGTACGGTATTATACCAATAAGAATATCTCTGTCAGCTATCTGAGAGCTAAAAAGCAGAATAATACCAAGCGGGTATTGGATCTGTATGGAACTGCTAATCAAAAATACTGGTAAGATGGAGTCAGATAACTTACATGAGGTCCTTCGCTCAGTATATGAAGAGATGTTGCCATTATGTGCTGATATGGCTGGGGTAGCCAAAGGTCTGGCAGGGCTTGGAGCATTGTTTTATGTTTCATTAAAGGTATGGCAGTCATTAAGCAGAGCCGAGCCAGTTGACCTCTTTCCTATGTTACGTCCATTTGCCATAGGTATCTGTATCATGTTCTTTTCCACTATTGTACTGGGAAGCATCAATGGTGTGTTGAATCCGATTGTCCAGGGAAGCCATGCAATGTTGGAGGGCCAGGTTTTAGACCTCAACGAATTGCAGCAGAAAAAAGATCTTTTGGAAAGAGAAGCGATGCTCAGAAACCCTGAGATGGCCTATCTGATCTCGGACGAGGAGTTTGATAGAAAGCTGGAAGAGCTTGGCTGGTCGCCATCAGATCTGGTAACGATGTCTGGAATGTATATTGAAAGAGAGATGTTTGCTATCAAAAAGGAAATCAGAGACGGTTTCCGTGAATTTCTGGAAATACTCTTTCAGGCTGCCGCATTGGTTATTGACACTATAAGGACATTTTTTCTGATCGTATTATCAATTCTCGGGCCGATTGCATTTGCAATATCCGTCTGGGACGGATTCCAATCTACATTGACGCAATGGCTGACGCGATACATCAGTGTTTATTTATGGCTTCCGGTGGCAGATATGTTCAGTGCGATCCTTGCCAAGATCCAGTCATTGATTATCAAAAAAGATATGGAAATGCTTGCTGATCCCAATTTCATTCCTGATACATCCAATACGGTGTATATCATCTATATGATTATTGGTATTATAGGATATTTTACGGTACCTACTGTGACAGGTTGGGTCATTCAGGCTGGCGGCGCTGGTAACTTTATGCGTAATGTCAGTCAGATGGCACAAAGGTCAGGAAATATTGCCGGTGCGGCGGCGGGTTCTGCAGTGGGTAATATATCAGGAAGGCTTCTTAAATAACAAAATCATCAAACCATGGAATTTAAAATCTTAAGAAATATAGAAAACAGCTTTAAGCAGATCAGGCTATTCACCTTCATTTTCGCTCTGCTATGCTTTGGGGTGGTTGGCATTGTTGTCTATCAATCATATAGCTTTGCCGAAGAACAGAGGCAAAAAATATATGTCCTCGATAACGGCAAATCACTTATGCTTGCACTGTCACAGGATATGTCCATTAACAGACCCGTGGAAGCAAGGGAGCACGTAAGACGTTTTCATGAACTGTTTTTTACGATTGCCCCCGATAAAAATGCAATTGAAAGCAATGTTAAAAGGGCATTTAATCTGGCTGATCAATCCGCATTCAACTACTACAAAGACCTTTCTGAAAAAGGATATTATAACCGGATAATCAGCGGAAATATACAGCAAAGAATTGAAGTTGACAGTATCGCTGCGGATTTCAGCAGCTATCCTTATGCCGTAAAAACTTATGGCAGGCAGTTTATTATCCGGTCCAGTAACCTTACGATCCGAAACCTGATCACCAACTGCTTCCTAGTTAATTCGGTACGATCTGACAGTAATCCACAGGGGTTTACAATTGAAAAATTCAATGTACTTGAAAATAAAGATCTGGAAACCGTTAACCGATAAATGAACAAACATGAAAAAATTAACCCTACGAATTGACCGGTGGATAGAAAAAACGGAAAGCCGGTGGAAAGCAATTCCTATAAAAAAACAGCGCGTACTGACAAAACTCTTTTTTACAGGATATACACTTTTGACCCTATTGATTATCTTTCGACTATGGGCAAAAGGACCTCACGGCAAAGATATACCACTCATCAGGCATATCAATACTGCACCTGCAGATCTCAAAATCAAACCTCAGGCAGGCAATTCAATCTATTCCCCACAAAATAATCATGATGAAAGTCCAAAATAACACCAATATCAGAGTCACGGAAGGCAGCCAAAGCAATAGTACCGAATACGGGCCTGAAAACCGAAATCTCACGATTGAGCAGTTGAAAAAACCATTCATTTACCTATTAATGGCTATTGCATGTGCGGGCTTCCTGTTCTTACTCTTTAAACCGGAAAAAGAGAATGCTAATGTAGAAAAGGCGGGCTTCAATTCAGTTATTCCGCAGGCGTCTGACGGCCAGTTGCAGTCTGATAAGCAAAAAGCGTATGAACAGCAGTTGCTTGAACAGAAAAATGAAGAGAAAAAAAATGCTCTCACAACCTTATCAGACTATTGGACGGATTCTTCTTCAGAAATATTACCCTCGGACCCACTATCTTTACAAGGTAAATCTGAATCTATTTTATCCACCCGGAATTCGATGGGCAGTTATCAGAATACCCGGCAAGTCTTAGGCTCATTTTACAGCAGGGATGATCAGGAAGTGGAATATCTTAAAAAAGAAATCCATCGGTTAAAAACAGAAGCTGCGGAGCGGGAGCCAATACCGGCCAGCACCAGTATCAATAACCAGCTGGAACTGATGGAGAAATCTTACCAGATGGCGGCCAAATATTTTCCAACTTCTAAACCGGAAGTTTCAGAAAATAGAAGTGAAATAAAAGAAGGACCAGCTTCTGCTCAAGCTATGGTTACCATTGCAAAGCCTGTCATTCATCCTATTGTTTCAAGTTTATACCGCGGTATCTCAGACAGCATCACTCATAGCAGTATTTATGCTCAAAGATTTACAGGAATTGAAGAATGGCAGTTCCAGGAATCACAATCCAGAAACAGTATCCGCGCTGTCATTACAGAAACAAAAACAGTCACCTCTGAAAGCGTTATTTCAGTAAGGATTCTGGAGTCTATTTTGCTTGGACACATAAAAATCCCTTCCGGAACTTTTTTGAAAGCCAAGTGCAGATTTCAGGGCGGAAGATTGCAGCTTCATATCTCTGCCATAGAGTATGGAGGGATGATTGAGCCTGTTGACATTGATATCCATGATAATGACGGACTGCCGGGATTGCATATTCACCACTCTTCCGAACAAAATGAGCTCAGTGAAATGGCCGCCAATATGGGTCAGAATTCAGGAACAAGCATTATGATGACGCAGTCTGCAGGACAACAGGTTGCTGCCGATATGTCCAAAGGGGTTATTCAGGGAATAGCGGGATATTTTCAGAAAAAAGTCAGGAATCAAAAAGTAACTGTGAAGACAGGACATCTTGTTTTTTTAGTTCCAAAAAAATAACTAACGTATAATTATACCACCATGAGAATAATACTTCATATAAAACTTTTATCAATTATTTTGCTACTGCTTATCAATATTGTTAAAGCGCAGAGCCGTGCAGAAGATGGCTCGCTCCATAAGACACGGCTGAATTCATACAAAATGCAGGTCACTTATGATAAAACAACGCACCTCCTATTTCCTTCATCAATACGATATGTTGATTTGGGTAGTGATTATCTTACAGCTGGCAAGGCTGAAGACTTAGGAAATGTATTAAGGATTAAAGCAGCAGTAAAAGATTTCGAGACAGAAACCAATTTTTCAGTGATTACTAAAGATGGCAGGTTTTACAGTTTTGATGTTGTATATGATCCTTATCCTGATATACTCAGCTATGATCTTTCAAAATTATATATGAACACTGAAAAAGAGAATGGTCCTGAAGTTCTGTTTGAGGAACTTAAAGGGGATTCACCCTCTCTTACAGATCATATAATGAAAACACTGCAAAAAAGCACGAAACGCAGCACCAGACATATTCATGCAAAGAATGATGGTGTATATTTCTCATTGAAATCCTTGAATACATTCAGGGGCAAATTCTATTTTGTTCTTCAGATCAAGAACAGTCGAAATATCAATTATGATATTGATTTTATCCATTTCAAAATAACGGATAAAAAAAACCTTAAACGTACTGCTGTTCAGGAAAAAGTGGTGTATCCTGTACGGATATATTCTCCAGTAACGAGTGTAAAAAGCCACTCCACTGCTGAAAGTGTTTATCTTTTTGACCAATTTACATTGCTGAAGGACCAAGTACTCAGCATTGAAATATTTGAAAAAAACGGTGGCCGCCATCAGCGGATAAAGGTAAAAAACAAAGATCTGGTCAGGGCAAAAATTATCAAATATACTCCCGATAATACAATATAAATTTACCGCGAAAAGACACCTTCGACCACAGGAAGATCTGTCTTTTCGCCAAAAATTTAAAAACGGCAAGCTTCAATTGCCGTTTTTTTATGTTATATTTACAAATCACTCACAGTAAACCTTCATCAGCAAATGACAAGTATTCTGTAGACGTTAAAATACAATGATCCAGCAGTTGAATATTTAAAAATTCAGAGGCATTCTTGATTTTACCGGTCATTTTCAGATCTTCGGATGACGGCTTTAAACTCCCCGATGGATGGTTGTGTGCTACAATAATAGATGATGCATTACACAATAAGGCGGCCTGCATAATAATTCTAATATCCACCAGTGTTGCGGAAATTCCAGACTCCGAAATCTTCTTTATTCCTAAAACGTTATGGGCATGATCCAAATAGAGTGCATAAAATGCTTCTCTATAGTCAATTTGGCTACTATCAAAATGTGCCCTGAATACTTCAACCGCATCATCCGAATTTGTTATCAGTTTTTCGGCATTCCCTTCTCTTGAATAGGTTAATTTAATTTCATTGACAATATTAAACTTCATTTGTTTTGCTCCGGATACGGCGGAGCCTCCCTTTTCCCGTACCTGCTTAATTGTTAATTCAATTCCTTTTTCCTATTAAGCCTCAGGGCTCAATTAATATTTTTCAAAAGAAAAACCGAAAAAAGAAAGCAGATCATTGTTACGGGTAAAGTGAAAGCCAAAAGGAAACGGAATAAATGGAGGGTACCTTTAGGGAGGCAACCGTTTATGCCGTAGTCTTTTGGCACGAGAGGAAATGCTGCCCGTCACAACTTGGCTGCCTTTTACCGGTTTATTATGGAAAATTGTAAAGAAGAATACGTTTAACACTGTTTTTGAACGGAGAAATTATCAATAAAATTAAAATTCTCTTTAATAAAAATGTAGCAACACTTAAAACAAATCCCCTGCAAAGCAGGAGATTTGTTACTATATATAATTTATTATTCAGACATTAATCAATTAAAAAATCTTTTTTAATTTTTGAAATTTCTTCAATCAAATCTTTCTTATACTCATTAATATCAATATTTTGGATTGATGGAAAGTTATGGGATTTAGCATCAAAATAATACGATACTCTTTCTGTAAAATCATCTTCATTATCATCTAAATAGTCAATGATCTGTCTCGCAATTTTATCATCCAGATAATCTTCAGGAGATTTAACATAAAAACCATAATTAACAGAATCATTCTTTAAGGCTAATTCTAATGCTGGTATATATAATTTATAAAATTCTTTTTTTTCCATTTCTACCATCTTCTTTTTCCATCAGGACCTTTTTCCCAAGGTCTGTGGTATTTTAAATTACTTCCCTTGCCTCTATGATAATGTGGCACAGGAATTTTATTATCTTTTATCCAATCTGCTAATGTTAATCTTGAAGTTCTTCTACTCGGATGCCTAAGTGGATGTATATCAAATCTTTTTTGTGCTCCATACCCTGCTTTACTTCCTTTAGAAATTCCATTAATATTACCTGTTCCTGATTCTCTTAAAACTTTTGTATTCTTGAGAGAATTTCCCCCTCCTAAAGCTAAAGTTGCTAAGTCAGCACCTGTTGCTATATTTTCTGCAGTTTGATCGTCAGCTCCTAAAGTTTTAGATCCTTCAACTACACCTTTATGTAAATAAGTATCCTGACTTTCTCCTGTCCACATTTGCTTTGCTCCAGTGACTGTATTGTCTATTCCATTTGCTAGTGTTGCAGTCCCTATAACTACTCCTACACCTGTTTCTGCAGTAAGTAACCCTCCAACTCCACCAATCACAGTTTCAGTAGCACCCCCTACCATTTGTGCAGCCCCCAATCCTCTTGTTGTAACTTGTGAAGCTACTTCTCTTACTCCATCATCAATTGCCTTTCCTAAACCTGAGAATTTCCCACTTATTACTGAAGAATAATTCTGTTTTCCATTTGGATCGACGTACACAATAGGATTCTGGTAAGTATAAATAAATGGATTTAAATTCCCCCAGAAATATACTCCTCCATTATGTTCTCCATCACCATAAAATTGAGCCTCTATTACTGGATTATAAACTGCGAGTGGATCCACCCCATACCAAATACTCAATCTCGGATTATAATACCTTGCTCCATAATAATACAGTCCTGTATCCTCATCCAGTTCTTTTCCATTAAACTTATATGGATTATTGTAAGAGCCATCCATCTGCTCCAGCATGGTTTCTCCAAATGGTAAATTTAAGAAAAACTGTGTTGCATCTCCATAAGAATTGGTAACAAAGGTTGCGGTTCCTAAATGATCCCCATGCAGATAGTATAAACCTGGACTCTGATACATTTCTCTAAGCTCAACTGATACATTTCCTCCAAGATCCGTTTTTTGCAAATACTTTTTAAAGTCTGCTTCTGTATCCGCTTTCTTATCAGCCTGGTCTGTTGCTGTTCTACTAGTGTATAAGACGGACGGATCTTCAAATCGTGTGATGCCATCTACCAATCTGCTTGCAAATCGTTTTGTACCGTCAAAGTAATGCTTCGTATACTGACCTGAGGAGCTTACAGTTATATATGGGTTGGGATATAATTTATGATCGATCAGTGTGATATCATTAAGACCCACCGGTGCTCCATTCTGATATAGCTGTGCTGGAACCTCCAATCCGTATTTAATAGCCCTTTCTCCTTTGTCGTCGTATGTATAATACTGATAAACTCCTGTATTATCATTATAGAATGCTCTCATACGATCTTGTTCATCCCAGAACATTTTTCTTGTTCCATTCTGATCAGTATGTATTACTGTGTTTCCATTATAGTCGTATTCAAATGCTTCGTTATTTCCTGTTAAACCGTCATCTACATTCTTAAGCTTATGAGTCCCATCAATATATTTATAATGATTTTCATAAGTATTTTCCGGTACAATAACCTGATCTCTTTCGTGATGCTGTCTTTTTCCTGTAATACCTCCCACATCGTTATAATGCATCTCAAGTTCATACGTTGACTGAGCAAAATTAGAAGTCGGTATAGGTTGATTTTCACCATCTAAAATGATTTTCCTTGTTCCAGTTCCAACCAGTCTGTTCAAAGTATCGTAACCGAATTCAAAATCAAAAGCTCCTCCCATACCATTTGCTTGTGGTGTTGCGATGTTGGTAATTTTAACAACATTTGAAAACTCATCATACTTGTATTTATTCTGCAACATCGGGGCAGATATACTGCTTAAATTATAATAATCCAGCTTTCTGTCAGTAGGGTTATACATATATGATTGGGAAGTTCCGTTACCGTAAACAATTGCCAAGCGCTGGTCAAAGTGATTATACTGCGCATTGTTTATATAAGTTTCTCCGTTATTATTATCCACTGATTTAAGCATACCACCTTTGTCATAGTGATAGGAAACAATTTCATCATCAGGATATTTAATCTTTGTGATACGATTCCAGCTGTCGTAGTTAAATGAAGTTTTAAAATACATTTCAGGAATATGATATCCGCGTATCACTCTTACCTCTGAAAGAACCTCGCCCATTCTTCCATAGGAATATTTTGTACTTCCTGATCCATCATCTTTTATACGAAGTTTTCCCGCATTATTTCCGGGTGTCGAAGGATAATATTCGTAAGCCACATTATTGGGATTTGGATCTCCGGATGGTAAATCAGGTAAAACAATTCCTATGAGTCTGTTATAATCGTATTTATATTGAATAACATGAGTACTGATCGTAGGATCATTGACTAAATTTTCCGTTTGTAATGTTACCAGGTTTCCGGAAGGATCATACTCATATACAGTTTTGCCTTTATCCGGATGTATTTGTTTTACACGTCTTCCCGCCATGTCATAGGAATACTGTGTTTTAATACCTTCCGGATCTTTTACCATAACTAACTCTCCAATAGTATTATATTCAAAGAATGTTGAAATCGGAGTATTATCCAAATAATCGTCCTTCTGTACTACTTTTCCTTCTGCGTTGGAATAGGTTTCTGATTTTTGACTGGAAGCTTCTTGCGTTATTTTAAATAGGTCATGATCAATACTATACGATGTTTTTGTTGTCACACTATTTTCATCTGTAAAAGTGATCACTCTATCCCTGCTATCATAATCACTAGTAGTAGAAGCCCCACTACTTGCTAAATTTAAGGCTTGATTCGTTACCGCTTCCATTACAGGATGAAACTGTCGAATTACTCTTCCCAAGCCATCATATACTGTTCTTCCTGAAACGGCTCGCGATTCATATCCAGACCATTCAAAATCCTTTTTTGTCTGTACAATTCTTCCCAGGAAGTCTGAATAGGTATCCGTCATAATGGTATTTCCAGAGCTTGCATATTCTGGGTCATAGTTAGATGTAGAAGCTCTATATAATTGTATTGCAGAATCACTATTGGGGATATCTGCATGATCAAACCAATATTTATATTTTACAGTCGGAACTGTGGCACCATTTGCAATTTCATTAGGTCCCATAATTGTTCTTGTTCTTCCGAAGCCGTCATAGGTATATACCATGGCATTCCCACCTGTATCCACTTTTCTCGTTACCACATCGAAAAGAGGATTATATATTGCGGAGGATTTAATATTGAAAACATCTTTTACTTCCACAACATACTTACCCGTTACCGCATCATCATAGGTATAATCAATTGAATACCTTTGTACAGCACTGGTATTATTATTTGGCGGATAAGTAACTTTTATAATGTTTCCTGCAGTATTATAATTTACATCAGTAATAATTTCAACGGCCCCATTGGATATAGAGTATCTTCCTATATCTCCGTTACTCAAATTGATATTTTGAGCGGTTCTTTTTCTTAATAGCTGTGAATTTGTAGTTCCTTCATAGACTTCAACTACTGTAGGCACTCCAATAATATTATTATTAATCGCCTGGTACGTGATTCTGGTATTATAAGATGTAGAAGGACTGGTATACTGATATTTCTCAACAAGACCTTTTGTAGTATATGTAAACTTCTCTGTGGTAGTAATACTGCCTCCTGATTCATATACTGTTTTTATTTTTTCATCCACTAATGAGATGGCCATCTTTCTACCTTCTCTACCACCACTATCATAATCAAAAGGTAGATCTGAACTAAGATTAATTAATGTGGTATTATACATAAATTTTTTCAATTTATAATTATACTTCACATCAGACAAATAGCTCCCGTTACCGCTTTGTAGTGTACTTTGCTTAAGCAAGCCACTTAATAAATACGTATTATTAAAGTATACATCGGTAGAAACCCTTTCTGTTGAACCATTGTTGATTTCCTTTTTAATGACAGTTTCAAAACCGAAATCTTCTCTTTCTCTTCTGTCATATTTTCTGTTATGGAATTCATATCTGGTTTCCATTTTCGTTCCGTTTTCCGTTGTATACTCCTGAGAAAATACGTCCGGATTTAATACACTGATGTTTTTTACAATTAATTTTGCATGAGGATTGTCATAATTTGCTCTGGAAATCTGGTAATCCATTACATATGTTCCCTTCGAGAAACTATTGGTAATTGATTTTAGTTTATTTGTTCTTCCTATTTGTGAATAATTAACAATAAATCCACTGTCTGTATCCTGAACCAGATCTGTAAATCCATCACCATTCATATCCCGGAATGTCTTTTTGGTTTCTGTAACGTTCATTCCAAGGTTTACATTCGCGCCTCCTCCGGCTTTAATCCAAAGAATAAGTATAACAACAGGTGGTACAAGGGTAATAGGTCCCATATTGAACATATAGTTTGCCCCAAAAGAGAACGATCCGTTATATGACCTTGTTTCATCGGAAAAATCAATATTCCCGGAATTTTTTAACAGTGGTACTCCTGTATCAAATTTGTTTCCAAGATTATATCTCACTATTGTTGCCCCATTGGAATCAACCTCTAGAAGATCGATTAATCCGTCTCCGTTTATATCCTCATAGACAACATCTGCACTTCCTGTTGAAGCAGAAGCACTCACCCCAGCACTGATCCCAAATCCGAAGCCGGCCAGAGCACCTAAATTAGCTGAAGATCCAAGGCCGCCACCTAAAGAAATACTTGCAGCGCCTTTTGGATGAGAACGGTAAGTAAGTATGTTCGGAAACAATGAAGGTGAACTTACAGTCTTTCCTAAATTTAAACCAACTCTCATATTCTGAGTATGTCCACCTACCACTCTGTCAGGAAGCCCATCTCCATTAATATCCATCCAAAAAGCATTTCCCGCATCATAGGAATCATAATACTTATTAAGGCTGGCCTCTACTGATGCATTCCCGGACCAGGGAATTCCGCTGTCAGGTTCTGTGGAAGTACCATTACTACCGTGTACTCTTAATCTTCCCGTTACCGAGAATATATTAGAAGAAAATCCTGCAGAATTACTTTTTTGATAACTTAACGATTGGGTGGGCTCTCCATATGAATTAGCCCTGATATCTTCCAAACTTCCTGTAGAGTTGGTAAACTGCATTGATCGCGGATATACTATATCAGGATACCCGTCTCCATTCATATCGGCAAATGTCTGACTCTCCACACTATGATAAGTTTTGGTTATGGAGTTTCCTCCATTTACAGAAATTAGACTTCCTCCTATAGTTTCATTGCTTGCACTGCTCCTTTGATCTTTGTTAATAGCCTTCATTGTAGTATCTACAGAAAGCTGGCCGGAAACATATGTTGCAGGAACCACCGGTGGTACAGCAGGAACCGGATCAGTAAAGTAACTTACATTATCTCTCGTACTAAAGCTAAATGCTGATGAGTATTGATTAGGTGCCAAACCTGCCCAAACTCCTGTTTTTGAGCTCAAAAAAGTACCTGTATATGCTGGTTTCATCAAAAATACAGATGAAGAAATCGAATTATTGCCGGCATTAGGGTCCGGGGTTTCATTTAAAATACAATTCACCAATGCATCATGATTACTAACAATATTTGGATTCTGACATCCCGAATACGTATTCTGATTTGCAGTTGGTGTACCAAAATCTCCAAAATTAATAGGTCTCCCATACAGATAGTCTGAAAGGCTTCCTAACTTGTACACAAATTGTCCCCAGTTATTAAAAAAGAACGATTTTGAATTATACATTGCTGTATTAACAGCGGTTGCTGTCGTAGAAGCATAAATGTATACATTATCGTAATAAACATTAAATGGCATTCCAGAAAAATAGGCCGAATATTTGTTAAATAGTGCATAATCTCCGGCAGTTTTACAATATACTTCTACGGTTACCAAATGATTTTTATTGGCAGCAAGAAAAGGAACCTTTCCTGAATAAAAGCTAACAGGAGCAATTCCGTTAACAGGTTGACCAGCTATCATATCTTCTTCTATAAGAGTATTGTTTGTATGAGAAACAATAACTCTTCTCTTAGCCAGAACCTGATTTCCTTTCTTGATAATGTAATAGAACGAGCCTGTTGCTAGGCTGGAAAAATTGACATTTTTATTAATCTGCACTCCAAAATCATGGGTTCCTGATAATAATATAGAACTTATAACATTATTAATATCCAATCTGGGAGCCAGCTGAGTAACAACAAACGATGGATATTCTGCAATACCTTGCCAGTTGACAACTGCATTGCCACTGCCATAGTTTACTGCAGCGTTATAATCTACAGTAATCTTTCCATTCCAGTTAGTAATTTTAAAATTGGTAAAAGAATCAGATTCAACAATAAATCTCAGATAAACCGGTTCTCCTTGATTAACCGTGAGGTTTAATGTATGAGCCTGTGTTGTCAGATTTGATTGATTATAGATTTCCGGCGTAATTAGATCAGTTATAGTTCCTGAGTTTACCTTTTCAGTAACCACTCTGAATTTTATATCATCGGACAAATAAGGGAATGTAATAGATGGAATATTAATAGCAACACTCCCTGGAGCATCCAGAAGAATGGGTGCAGAGGCATTGTTAAGAAGAAAATTTTCGCCGTACGAACCATTATTTAGTTGAAACTGATCCTGAGATAATTCAACGTTATTCAAGAGTTCATCTCCGTAATGTTCTTCAACATAAGTAATGGTAGGATTTGAGTTAACAGCAATATCCTTATTTATATTTTTATGCACCCTCACATAAATTTTTTCTCCGGTTTTCACAAACAGTCTACTTGAATTATCGATCCCGTTCGAAATAGCATAATTAGGATCTGCATCAACTGACTGCATGTCAGAATAATAATCATTGTATCTGTTTATGACAATATCTACAGGACCAGTGGGTGGTACAATTTTTTGTAAATATATTCTGGTATTAGTAAATGTATCCGTCGTCCCACTCATTGGAGTAGGATTTTTGATCTCTACACTATAATACATCCAACCAACTCTGTCAAACGGGTTTGATGCCAGTGAAACAGTATCTGTGAATCTGACATATCCATCTCTAGGTGCTACCCACACTTTTACAACATCATTAATGTCAACATAGTTTTTCACTGGTTCTTCCGGACAAGGATACGGATATTGGCCCGGATCCCCACATTCTCTTACCGGTTTCTGGATCGCTTTTGCTTTCACCACCATATTCTCAGTATACTCAGAATGTTGGGTCATTTCAGACTTTCCGGAACTAAACCTATTGAACCATACCTGTCCATCGTTGACAATATCCATAAGACCGTCTGAATTTGCATCAATTAAATAAGTCTTTGTAGTCCCTTGAGTTGACGAACTTATCTGAGATTTACTGAAGATCATTGCTCCCATGTCCCATCCGTTATTGCTTGTACTGGTTTCTGTATAAGAAAAATCACCACCGGGATAATTTCCAATTGGTTCAGATTTATTAAAGCTCAGGTTTCCCGCATCATCCAGTTTTCCGGTTCTCAGGAATAATCCTTGGCTCGGAACCCTGTAAATCATATCCTGTATCCCATCGCCATTAAAATCTATAAGCTGCTGGGCATTTCTTGCTTTAGCACTGGAACTTCCAAAAGGAAAGCCAAACATCAAATGCCCATAAGCGTTACTGGAAGGTGTGAAAAAGTTTAATCCTGCTGCAATTCTTATATTGAACCCTGTCTCAGAACTGATATTTCCATTAATTTTAGAAGGCTTTACCAATCCCCTTACAAAATCGGAATAAGCCTCTTTATCATTCTCAAGACTGATGCCGTTTTCCGGACCAAATATTTTTACCTTACCTTGATTATCCTTCACATCATCATAATATTCGAAAGTATAACTGTCTGAAATTTCATTACAAGTAGTCTCAATACCTCCGGGACCGCCACCTCCACCGCCGCTTCCATCGTCCATATCTCTTTCTCTGCTTGCCGAACCTGTATTTTCTGTCTTTCTGACCGCAGTTTCTTTAGGGGTATCTGCTGATTTAGCGAAGGTAAGTGTGGTAGAGCAAGGATTGTTCGGAACAATATAAATTCTCTTTAAAAGAGTTTTAAAAAACTCGCCTTCTTCATAATCCATTTTATAGGTTCTGACCAGCTCGGTTTTGTATTTAACTTCAATGCTTTTTAACAAATAAGGTTCTGATCGTACCAACCCCTGCTTCGCATTGGTTGTAATATCCTGTCGGGTAATACTCGTTTCTTTGTTAAAGTTAACTGTATAGTCCTTATTTTTGCCATAAGCGATTTTTTTAATCTGAAAAAATGTACCGCCTCCTCCGGATTCATTATAATAAGTAAACTCCATGGTATTACCGTGAGCATCTTCTACCAAACGTAGTCCCCAGTGAGCAATCCCTCCTGAACCATAAAGCACAGAGTCTGATGAGCCCCCATAATATCTTTTGGTGCCGTCAGTAGACGTCACTTTCCATGTATAATTATTAGGACTCGTTCCAATTCTTTCAATAAGTGTAAAATCGTGATTCTTTCTTAAGTAAAATTGTTTTATATCATTATTGACATAGGAAGACCTTGGTTGCTTTTCAGTAGTAATGGCAGCATTGGTTTCACTCATATCATTATGCCTGTGGGGAAGATATTCATTAGGATACACAAGCATTTCGCCATCAAAAGAATATAATTCAGTTTCCTTTGCTCCGTCAAACAATGGGGCTCCCCATTTGGTATCTACCGTAATAGAAGACAAACCGTTGATATTCCAGCCCTCACCCATCCATCCGTTTCCTCCTGCACTGGTATAGGCAATCGATACTGAAGGCTGTAATCCTCCGATTCCTGCTGGAACCCGAATCGGATAATTGGCATTAGCATCCCCTTTTTGTGTTGCTGTAGGAACTCCCATTAACTGTAAGCCAGCAGTAGGGTCAGCTGCTTTTAATCCGCTTATGCTTGTAGGAGTAAATGCTTCCAGCTTTGAGGATTCCGGAACTGAGATTACTCCATTAATATAATCGGTGTCTCCTTTTGTTTCCACCGTAACAACTTTTTTCTTTGTATCAACTTTACTTGTAGGGTCAACTCTCCATTTTTTTGATGAATAATCAAAATAAAATGCCTTTAACTCCTTTGCAGATCTTGCTCCTAGTTTCTTTTCATCATAAGGAAAAGAAAAAATCATGTTCTTTGTCAATTCTCCCAAATGACTTTCTAAGCGGTAGGCGCCAGAATTGGCCGTCATATTTTTAACTTCATTAGGAATGGCTGGATAATCTTTTTTCCGAAGTTTTAATACCTGAACCTGAACAGTATTCTCTACAGAATTCTTTTCAATGGAAAGTATTGAATTTTCATAGGATTCAATATGTTCTGTATCTTTTGAAATTGTAATGGTTACAGGAAAATATTTTTGTTCACTGACTGTTTTAAATGAAGATTTATTTTCCGGAATTTTATACTCCCTTACACCACCAGAGGTGATGATGTTAACAGCTCCCTTTTCTTTATCCGCTTGTGTCAGTTCTATTAAGGTTTCATATTCCCCTTTTACCGATGATACAGATTTATCATTAATTTGTACTGACCCGCTTTCAATCCCTTTGATATAAAGATGATCACCGGATAATAAAGATGATATATGATCTGTTGGCTTAAAATGATTCTCAAAAATGATTCTGACATTTTTCACCTTATATTTGACACCATTCAAAGAAGAAGTAAATAAAATAGTATTTTTTCCTTTTTCTAATGAAGTTACAGGGATTTCCTCTTTTTGGGTACTCCATTTGCTGCTGGCAACAATAATGTTTCCTCCGAAAGCAATATTTTTATTGATGGACCTTGAAACTGAATGGTAAGATTCTAATCCGAAAAGATCATATACCAAGTATGCTTTTACTTTTTTTTCAGTTACTTCAGGAATAGTGATGGTAAAGAAGTTGTCTGTTACATTATCGGACTCATCATCTGAAAATTCTCCAACAATTCCTTGCTTTTCCTCAGAATTAAAGACATAATCTGTCTCGTTATTTTTAGAAAATAAAACCTTGGACAAAGTGCCTTTTGGCAAAATTTCTCCATTTTCGTTATTTTCTCCTTTTATATTACCCGGAAAATTAGGGTTAAGACTTTTAAGTTCTGAACTTTTTGCTAAGTCTGTATAATCTTGTTTTGAATGATAAATATACTTATCCATCAAGCGAAGCTTGAAGGATCGTACTCTCTGCCGGTCTTCTTTCGTAAAGCTCGCAAATATAAACATACTTGCCAAAAAGCATAGAAAGAGTATTGATCTTTTTGTGAAAGACTCTCTGTTAATATGTATTTTCATGGTTAGATTTAGTCTACGATTAGTTTAAAGGTTTTTACAATTTTCCCGTTTTGAGTAAGATTGATCAGATAAGAACTTTGAACGGGAAGACGATTTGTGTATGATCCCACAGAATTGCTCACTTTTTCCAGCTTTATTAATTTTCCTCCCGCGTCATAGATTGAAATAACCAAATTATCCATTTTAGGAAAAACAATAGTAAAATTCTGATCTTTTTTAACAGGATTAGGATAAAGATTAATGGAATTAAAGTCTAGTGAGAGATCTTTTTCTCCATATAAATTTCTTAGCTTAGAATCAGATCGCAGATCCGCCTCCTTACCTTTCTGTTCTTTGGGACCCACAGCAAAAGTAAAATAAGCTTTACTTACGGAATCGAAAACATCAAGAAAATCTACTTGCGGGAATATGACATATTTTTCATTTTCAATACCGGAGATTCGCTGGACCTTTCCGTTATCTTTTTTAAGCAACATCCAATAGTTTAAAGGAAGAGATTTCGGGTTGACTGCGTCTTTTAGAATTCTTACGCTGTAATTCGTTTTAGGAACCTTATTTCCAATAAAATCAATTTCCCAGTTTCTTTCCAAAACATCTATATCCCGGTCTGTTTTTAAAGACATAGCTTTGTTATCATCTGACCACATCACAAAATTATTATTGTCAAGTGTAGCAGAATTTTCAAAGTTCGTTCTGGCAATAGTATTCATACCAATCGTAAGAAACAAGTCTGCCTGATTTGCAGATTGCTTCTGATAAAGTTCGTTCCCATCATCTCTTCCAAGACCCGTGGGACGGTATCTGTAATCTTTATGTTTTTCCGGATCCCAAATGACTTTAGCATCACTGCTGTAGTATTTACCCTTTTCTAAAGAAATTCCATATTTGATTGATAAGTATGAATGGATTTTATTAAGATCCATTGCTTTTGCTTTTTTGGTGAAGAAAAGCATTTCGTAAAGATTCTGATCTTCAAATCTGATTTTCATACTGTCAATCTTCTCTTTTTGATCGGCACTGCCTAAAAAAGAAAAAATGCTCGGACGCCTTCTAAGTTCCTTTTGGTTTTTACCTTTTACATAAGAATTATTACTGAGAGAAACTTTTTTATCAGCAATATTCCATATAAGCTCATCCTCTTTCGACGCATGAACCAAACTCAATGTATGACTTTTATTTTTGCTGTATTTAATATATTTTTTGAGCAGCTTGTCTTTGATACTGCAATGAAAATTTAATAAATTCTCATCCGAACATCGGGTTGCCTCCCGCAAGCTGGAATTTGTTTTTTCCCAAATTTGGATATCAGATCCTACTAACTGAGAATGCACGGAGAATGAACAAGACAGCATAGCCATCACGAGAATTCTCCTACAGGAATTCTTATTCATATAAATGGTGTGATTTAGCAACAATATTATAAGGTCCAAAGGAGCTATATTATTGTCATGTGATTATTTTTCGATGAAGTAATAGAGTACTTAACTACTTTAGTCCGTAATAGCTAAGTTTTTTTGGGAATATTTAAATGTAAAATGTTTTTCATGGATATTTAGTTATTTAGTTTATAGCAAATGTAGATAAAAATCAACAAATAACACAAAAACCGATTAAATTACATGATTCTTAATTTTGAATTTTGAAATCATACTTAACTGGCCACCACTGAATAGATAGTTTTTTTGATGATTTAAATTTGATCAAATATCTGAAAATACAACATTAAAGGCATTTTTAATATATTCTTCAAAAAGAATTCTAAGTTGAATTCTATATTTGCGTTCTGAATTATTCAAATGAAAAAGCTCACTTTATCAATTGCAGTGTTAAGTTCTGCAATGATTTTTTCCCAACAGAAAAAAGATACCCTTAAAATTAATGAAAGTTCTATTGAAGAAATCACTATTGTAGCTTCAACAAGAACTACACAAAAAGCAGAAAATTCTCCACAGAAAGTTGAAGTTTTGGGGAAAGAGGAAATGGCAGAAGAAAGTGGAATAAAACCTGCGGGCATTGCCAGTATTCTAGGAGATATCAGTGGGGTGCAGATACAACAAAGCAGTGCAGTTTCAGGAAATTCTAATGTGAGAATTCAAGGATTAGATGGCCGATACACACAAATATTGCGGGATGGGATCCCTTTGTTTGATGGCTTTAGTGGTGGATTAGGTGTACTAAGTATTCCACCGTTAGATTTACAGCAGGTTGAACTTATTAAAGGTTCTGCTTCTACCTTATACGGAGGGGGTGCTATTGGCGGGCTCGTAAATATTATTTCGAGAAAACCAGCCGACAAACAAGAACTAACGGGTGTTGTTAACTACTCTACTCTTGATGAAAAAAATATAAATGTATTTGCTTCTAAAAAATATAAATGGTTTGGGTATACGCTATTTACGGGATATACCCATCAGAACGGACAGGATGTAGACAACGATGGCTTTTCAGATGTTCCTCAGATAAGATCTCTGGTTGTTCATCCTAAATTATTTTTTTACCCCTCTTCCAATGTTACGATTACTTTGGGATGGAACGGTAGTTTTGATAAAAATCTTGGAGGAGATATGCAAGTTATCGAAGGTAATAGTAATATGATTCACCAATACTATGAACAAAACAAATTACAGCGGAATACTTATGAATTGACTTATCAGCAAAATCTGAATGATCACTCCAAAATCGAATTTAAAAACAGTTTAAGCCATTTTAATAGAAATTTTAGCAGTAATGACAATTTCCTGACCGCAGAACAGACTAATTATTTTTCCGAGTTAACTTTTGTAAAGATTATGAAAAATATGACATGGGTATTTGGTACAGATTTCCAGGGGAATAAATTCCAACCCAAAGAGGCTGGTATTTTTCATATACCAAAATTTGAGAATAGCAGCTTTGGGATGTTTATTCAAAATACATTGAAATTCGATAAGGCAACAATTGAAACAGGATTACGTAATGATTTTACAAACCACTACGGTAGTTTCTTCCTACCGAGTATTGCAGTAATTTATCATCTTGGTAAACTTTGGGCCGTCAGAGGAGGCATTGGTTTAGGTTACAAGGTACCAAATGCACTGGCTCCACAGATGACAGATTACCCTTTGGAAAGTCTTATGCCTATTGATTTAAAAACCACCCGATCAGAAAAATCAATAGGCTACAACCTGGAGTTCAATTACAAAAAGAAGTTTGATAATGGTAATCAGATTTTCATTAATCAGGCCTTCTTTTTAACCAATATCTATCATCCTGTTATTGGGAATATTGGACCAGAAAATAAAGTTCTTTTTGTAAATGAAAACAAACCTGTTATTTCTAAAGGTTTCGACACTTATGTAAAAGGTGTTTTTGATGAATGGGAGTTGTACTTGGGATACACTTTTACAATAGCTAAATATACTTTTTTAAATAACGATCAATTTATCCCATTAACTCCAAAGCATCGATTAGCAATGACTATAGTAAAAGATTTTGATGGTGGTTGGAAATTTGGTATTGAAGATTCATTTACCGGAAACCAGTATAGAATAAACCATACAATGACTCCCTCCTATTTATTTATGGCAGCAATGCTGTCAAAAGAATTAGGAAAACACATCACACTTGTTCTGAATTGTGAAAACATTTTTGATTACAGACAAAGCAAAAAAGAACCATTGTATAGCGGAACTATAAGTAGTCCAACCTTCAATGCCTTATGGTCCCCAATAGATGGCAGGGTTGTTAATCTTTCATTTAAATGGAAATTATAACGATCCTACTTCAATAGCTTAACTCAATTTCAACATTATTTCGTAAAAAGTGCCGTATTACAATGATAAGTCCTGCCAATGGAGCCCCCATCCTCTAAGACAACAAGAAACCTTGATGGATCTTTACTGTTAACAATCGTGTCCTACCATCTATTATAAGCAATTGATTTTCTTATGACCTGCACTTAAAAACTCTTGCATTCGTTCTCCACTGAGTGTGAAAGATAAAATTTTCAAAAACGCTTAAAAATCCGTTAAATAGCTATAATTTAATCAATTACAACTCTTTTGCATTTTTTATAATTATCGCTTTTTTTTGTAATTGCTCTAAATTAAGTTGGTAAAATTATGGCACTTACTTGAGAGTAACCGTAGAGGGTACACTAAAAAAGATTTCGACGAAAAGTGGGGATATATTGCGTTGGAATCAAAAATACAGAAAGAGCAATTGGAACAAAGAATGATGCAAAATCACTTGAACATTTCCTGGATACCTTAAAAACTTTAATTCTTAATTACAGAACAGAACTATTAGCAATGGGAGTTACCGTTACCTCGGAAAGAATAATTGAGTTTTAATTTTTATTCTTATAATCCTGAAAATTATTTCTTTACATAATTTCATCCGAAAACTGATCTCCGATCTTTTTCAGATTAATTCCTTTGCCTAATACCGGTTTAAAAATATCCCCTTCGCTCTGCATTCTTTCTATAGCATTGAAAATATGAAAATCAGAAATCTTCAAGCCCTTTTTAACTTCATCCCAATAAAGTGGCATGGAAACTGTAGCACCAGGTTTCGGACGGACAGAATAAGCTGCTGCAATGGTAGCATGCGGTCTGTTCTGTAAAAAATCCAGATACATCTTCCCTTTTCTATCCTTTATGGTCCGTTCGATACTTGTAAATTCAGGTAATTCCTTATGTACAAGAGTCACAATTACTCTTGCAAATTCTTTTGACTGTTCGTAGGTGTATTTATTTCCAAGAGGAATATAAATATGCAGCCCGGTAGATCCGCTTGTTTTGCAATAGCTTGGAACCCCCATATCATCCAGAATACCTTTTGTTACCTGCGCTGCTTCGATAACCTGCTCAAATGAATTTTTATCCGGGTCAAGATCAATAATACAAAAAGTAGGATGCTCAGGTTTTTTAATGGTACTGTTCCATGGATTCATTTCAATACATCCCAGATTAGCCATATACAGTAGTGTAGCCTCATCTTTTCCTACAAGATAATGCCGGTCTTTATGATCGGTATCGCTATGATATAAATAAGTTTCTGCCCAATCGGGAGCTGTTTTTGTAACATCCTTGAAATAAAATCCTTCATCCTCGATACCGTTGGGAAAACGGTTCATGCTTTGCGGACGGTCTTTAAGATAAGGCAGAATAAAAGGGGCTGCCTGGTAATAGTAATTAATAAGATCTCTTTTTGTGATCCCTTCTTTAGGCCAGAATAATTTATCAAGATTGGTAAATTTGAGTTCATGTCTGTTTATTTTCCGCACCTGGCTTTTATCTTTCGGATTAAGAAGTGTTTTACGGCTGGTCCCGGTTCTTGCTTTTATCATTTTAGCAGAGTGATCTTCTACTACTTTTTCTACAGATGCTTCTGTTTCCAGAACAACTTTTTTCGCATTTTTATCCTCTCTCATTCCCTCAAAAGAAGGATGCCTCATAACACCATCACTCGTCATCTCTGTAAAGCTTACTTCACACACTAATTCAGGACGAAGCCACGTTACCGTTGCATGTGGAGGATTTGGTCTGAACCGTGAGGGTTTATTTACATCAGGCTCTTCTGCAAAAGGTGCTTTTTTAATGATCAGCGGTTTAAAGAGTTCCATCATTTCCGTCTGCAGCTTTCTATTGAATCCTGTTCCTACTTTTCCTGTATATATGAATTTACTGCCTTCATATACTCCAACAAGAATACTGCTGAAGAGCTTATTGGAATCATCGTTCAGGGTATATCCGCCAATCACAACTTCCTGCCTTTTATTAGCTTTAATTTTGAGCCAGTCCCGGGATCGGTTATGTACATGATAAACACTGTCCTTACGTTTTGCCATTATACCTTCAAGGCCAAGCCTTTTCGCTTCTTCTAAAAAATCAGTACCTGACGTTTCAAAATGTTCACTGACAATGATACTGTTACTTTCAGGAAGCACTTTCTTTAAGACCGATTTTCTTTCCAAAAGGGAAAGATCCTTTAAGTCTTTGCCTTCATACCATAGAATATCAAACACATAATAAACCAGATTTCCATCTGCTTCGCTCCGCCAATTCTGAAGCTGTCCAAAATCAGCGGTTCCCTTTTGAGTCAGGACAACAATTTCTCCGTCTATCACTGCATTCAGATTCAATTTTTTAAGTTCATCATAGATCGGATAAAATTTTTCGCCAAAACTTTTATCGTTACGGGACTTTAATTCAACCTCACCATCATTCATAAAAGCTACCGCTCTGTATCCGTCCCATTTCACTTCATAGATCCATTCATCATTATCAAACGGCTTATCAACCAATGTTGCCAGCATCGGCTCAATCCGGGTATAAAATTTTTGTTCAGGCAATTTATTAAGAAGAGATTTGATATTACTCTTACTTTCAGGTTCTTCATCGGATCCCGCAGATTTTTTATCGGTGCCAGCTTTTCTTTTTGTATTTTTCTTATTCTTTACAGCCTCTGCTCTTCCATAGATATTATCCGGTGCTTTTTCCATCTGTTCAATCGTCTTACCGGAAATCACTGACTTATCTTTTTCTGTAATTTCTTTTTCACTGGCATACTGATCTTCAAGCTTCATCAGCAGCCAGCCGTTATCCCCCCTTCCATGCGCTTTTACGAGAGCAAACTCTCCTTTAAGCTTTTCACCATTGAGTATAAACTTAAGTTTGCCGGAATATAATTGATGAAGAAGATTCTTCTCTTGTTTTGTATGATCTTCATCTTGCAAATCTGCCGGCATATAGGTCCCCTGGTCCCACACGATCACAGTTCCACCACCATATTGCCCCTTGGGGATAATACCTTCAAAATTCCGGTAGTCATAAGGATGATCTTCAACCATCATAGCCAGCCTTTTTATGTTAGGATCCATTGAAGGCCCTTTTGGCACTGCCCAGCTTTTTAATACCCCATCCATTTCAAGACGAAAATCATAATGAAGATGTGAGGCATCATGTTTCTGAATCACAAAATGCAGCTCTTTTCCATTTGGTTCTCCTCCAAAAGGCTCAGGGGTCTTTTTTTCAGAACGCTTTTTGCGGTATTCAGATAAGCCCATAAAAATAGTTTTAAGATTTATTGCAGTGAGTAAAGAATCTTTACTTTCTATGTTTTTCCTTGAGATATTTTTCAAGTATTTTACGGTCATTCGATCCGGTTGCCCTTATCGCTCCTGTTACAGCCTGAGATGTCACTCCCATTTTTTCCTTAAAATATTGGATTTCGTAATTTTCCGATCCGCTGACTTTATTTCGGTCAGATGAACCTCTTTTGGATTTATTGTCTGCCATGATCTGATGTTTTGAGAATTAATATTTTGTAGGTTAAAAAAATTACAAAAACCAAGCCGTTTTGCGAAAATATATTTTATCATCACGGGATTTACTGTACCAACAACGATAAATAGGAGAAGAATGAATTACAAAGTAATTCTTAGGCTATCTCTATCGACCGGCTATGAAGATGCCGTTGGGTCGTCTTCCTACTTTAATCCTTGAACATATAATTTAGGTAATTGACACTCAGATTCAATTCATCTGTTATTAAAATAAACATTCGGTAAGCTTTCCAGCTTTGTAAATAAACAACTGAGCAAAATAAAATTAAGCTCCAACCTGATCCACGCAGCCAATTCTCAGAACTTAGATACAATGCTTCAGGAAAAGAAATCCTTACTGTAATGGTTTCAGATATTGGAGACAGAACAATATACGGTTACAAGACCGATATCGTATCAGCTAAAATAAACTACCGATAGACATCGAAAATGCATATCAGGAATCTACCACGTAAAGTGGTGTTCTAGAATGGAAATTCCGATTCATACAACTACTCAAAAAATAAATAGTACTGGTAAAAACTAACAAATAAAAGAGCGCACTTTTGTGCGCTTTTTGTAATATATACCCTGTTCTTTCAAAAGAGGAGTCCTATGCAGCCTAATGAGAGTTTTGTTGTATTTCTATGATTGTTTGTTAACACTGCTGCTAACCATTTCAATAAATGATCTTCAAAAGATAACGATAATATAAATTCTAATATAATATTTTTCGTCCTATAAGCTTTAGAATATGTTCCCGTTCCATCTTTTTAATAGAACGGATTACAGTCTCCACCCGTAGCCCTGTGAGATTAGCAATCTGTTGCCTTGTTAGGGGAACCATATAACTATATTGCTCCTTTGAAACCGAGGACTCTTTGTAATAGTCCAGCAAAGATCTGATTTTGGTAGAAGGATCTGAATTTGAATTATTAAACAGCATTACATACTTGTAAAACAGCCTATCGGAAAGATGCCTAAGTATATTGAGCATGATCTGGTGATTCTCACAGATCAATTTTAGAAATTTGTCTTTAGGGAGAATTAATAACCGGGAATCTCCTTTTGCGACCGCATTCATAGGATATTGACGTTTACCTAACAAAAGCGATGTGCCAACACTCTGTCCGGCTGATAAAATGTTAAAAGTAAATTCCTACCATCCTCATGGTAAGTATTTACCTCTACTGTTCCTGTAACAATCTGGAAATAATACTGAGGAATGCTACCAAAATGAAAGATTATTTCTTTGTCAGCATAGTCTTTGTAAACAGCTCCATTTTCGAGCAAAAGATTTTCATCGATCATATTCTTTTCATTTAAAGTGATTCAACAAAAAATCTTAGTAAATTGGTAAAAGCAAATATCAAAATTCAAGCCATATCCCTAACAAATACTGGTTAAAAGTTAAAAATATAAACCAAATAAAATATAAAGATATTTTCCAGTAGCATATTTGTATTTTAAATCAATTTATAATATTATTTATTCTTTTTTGAAGTTGTAAAATTGCATGTGTTTAGCTGATATTGCATTTATGAGAAACATCTTCAATAATTAATTTAAGCCAATTAAAATGAAATATTATCCAATACCAGAAGCTTTAATGAATTATGTTGAATCTATCTGGTCATTTGAAAGCCCGGAGCAGATGGAAGCTGATGAACAAGCTTCTATTATTCCGTCAGGCCGCTGGATCGTCATATGGAATTATAGCGGGGAATATGAACATGTTATTCAAAATCAATCTTATCATCATTCGACATTTGATCTTCATTTGGTTGGACAGCACCATACTAAAATTGTGCTCAAAGGTAATGTTCCCGTACATTCCATCGGTATCAATTTCAAGCCATACGGTTATTATTCAATAGCAGGGAGCGAACTTGCAAATTATCTCAGCAAAGTGGTTTCCATCTCAAAAAGAAAGCTTGACGGCTCTGAAGTTTTGACAGATTTTTCAGGAAACATTCAGGAATCAGTAACTCAACTTACTGAACTGCTTACAGAAAGGATAAGGTTTGAACCAGATAGCCGTGTTGTCCATATTACGGAACAAATAAATGCTCACAAGGGCAATATTTTAATTAAAGATCTTTTTGCAGGAATTAATACTTCGCAACGCCACCTTAACAAACTCTTTAAATTGCAGACCGGAATTACCCCCAAGGAATATGCCTCAATAGTACGTTTTCAGGAGATATTTAACCGTTACATAAGAAATAAAAAACCAGAGAATAAAAATGAACTGTACGATCTTTTTTATGATGAATCCCATTTTTTGCAGAGCTTCCGTAAAGTCTTAACATTACAACCGAATGTATTTCTGAAAAAAAACAATAAACTGGGAAACGAGTTTATTAAAAAATAAACAGGTCTGTTTTTTCCTATCACCAACTACATCTGTACTGTTACTTTGCAGAAAAAAAACAGAACAATATGTTAAACAAAGTAACTGACACAGCAAAAGAGCTTATTACCTTTAAAGCTGCAACTACGACTATACCGTATGCAAAAGAAATTGCGAAGTATTTCAGTATTGATAACCCCCTGAATTCAGATTTTGGGTTCTGGGCAAGCGTGCTCCATTTTGAAATGCGCTATCTTTCCCTTGACTTTTTCGTTGAAAAGAGTATTTCTTCGGCGGTACTTGAATTGTCAGCAGGATATTCACTGCGTAGCTTGGAATACACCATTAAAAATCCTGACAAAATCTATTTTGATACTGATCTAAGGATAGTAATGAATGCAAAAATGGAAATGTTAAAGCGTCTTGATATTTCTGTTCCCGGCAACCTTAAGGTTCAGGAATTTGACGTTTTGAATCCCGGCAGTATTCTGACTAAAGATCAGGATCTTCTTATTATTAATGAAGGCCTGCTCATGTATTTCGATAGAGAAAAGCAGTCTCAAATCCTTAAAAATATACATTCGGTTTTACAAGAAAATGGAGGGACCTGGGTAACAGCTGATATTTATCTCAAACATGAAACCGGTTCCGTCGGTAGTGATAAGGATAAAAAATGGGAACGCTTCTTTAAATCAAATAATGTTATGGAAAATTATTTTGATTCCTTTGACCAGGCAGAACAATTCTTTTATGACAATGGATTTATTATTGCAAATAAATATGAACCTGAATTTGAAAAATTCAGCAGCCTTCCCAATTTATTGAATTCAGCATCTCCCCAACAGCTGGAGGCTTTGAGAAGTAAAGGAAATATTCAGCAGACATGGCAGCTTAAGACCAGATAATACTATAATAATTCTTTATTTCTATTACTTTATACCTTACACTTTTAATGAAACAAATTTTGAGTTTGTATCAATGTAGTAGTTTGTTTGGATTTTGAAATACTACGAGATTTTTTTATCTCTGAAAAGAATTGAATTACAAGAATCAAGTATTATTTCCTTAATAAATTAACAATAAACTGTGGCGGAAGCATGGCAGTTGTTACTTTAAAAGATGGAAATATGGATAGTACACTGGTTAAAGAATACAGTTCGAATCCCGTATTGAAAAATTTGAAAAAAACGATGGCTGCCATCAGCGGATTAAAGTAAAAAACAGAGATCTGGTCAGAGCAAAAATGATCAAATAAACTCCCCAATAATACAATATAATTTTACCGCGAAAAGACACCTTCGACCAAAGGAAGATCTGTCTTTTCGCCGAAAATTAAAAAACGGCAATCTTTAATTGCCGTTTTTTATGATTTATAATTTACAAAATCTCTCACAGTAAACCTTCATCGGCAAATGATAAGTATTCTGTAGATGTTAAAATACAATGATCCAGCAGTTGAATATTTAAAAATTCAGAGGCATTCCTGATTTTACCGGTCATTTTCAGATCCTCAGATGACGGTTTTAAACTTCCCGATGGATGGTTATGTGCTACAATAATAGATGACGCATTACACAATAAGGCGGCCTGCATAATAATTCTAATATCCACCAGTGTTGCAGAAATTCCAGATTCCGAAATTTTCTTTATTCCTAAAACGTTATGTGCATGATTCAAATAGAGTGCATAAAATGATTCTCTATAGTCAATTTGGCTATTATCAAAATGTGCTCTGAATACTTCAACCGCATCATCTGAATTTGTTATCAGTTTTTCGGCATTCCCTTCTCTTGAATAGGTTAATTTAATTTCATTGACAATATTAAACTTCATTTGTTTTGCTCCGGATACGGCGGAGCCTTTCTTTTCCCGTACCTGCTTAATTATTAAATCAATTCCCTCTTCCTATTGAGCCCAAGACTCTATTGATATTTTTCAAAAGAAAAACCGGAAAAAAGAAAGCAGATTATTGTTACGGGCAAAGTGAAAGGCAAAAGGAAACGGAATAACTGGAGGGTACCTTTAGGGAGGAAACCGTTTATGCCGTAGTCTTTTGACAGGGATATAGATAGAAGGGCTGACCGTTACAACTTGGCTGCCTTTTTACCGGGTATTTTTGAAATATCTGTAAACAATATTCAATTAAATAAGCCAGCAAAAGACATTATGTTCCAAATGAGCAGCTATTCACCATGATAAAGCAGTTAATGGTAATTTAACTCATAGTTAAACACATAGTACCGGAACTGACTAAATAGAGATGGTTTATGAAGAGAAACCGTAATCATAAAATAAGAAAAAGTAATGCTATAAAGACATTACCAAGATCATTATATAGTTATCATACTATTCAGCAACTTCCTTTTGAAAAAACAAAAAAAATACTTTTAAATTCGGGGCTAAAATTAACTGACCAAGAAGTAAAAGTAATCTCTGAAATTTTGCACAAAATTGCAGAACTCATTATAAAAGAGTTCATTACCAAATAATTCTTATATTGCATAAATTATTTTTTTTTGAATAACAATAGAAAGATCATGAAGATAGCAGATTTATACATTCGGGTTTCTACCGACGAACAGGCGGATAAAGGTTATTCTCAGAGGGATCAGTTTGAACGGCTTGAGCGTTACTGCAAACAAAACAATTTAATTATTGGTCAGACGATATTTGAAGATCATTCGGCAAAAAACTTTGTAAGGCCAGAATGGATTAAATATGTCAATCATATAAAAAAAAGGAGTACAAAACCCAATTATTTGCTTTTTACCAAATGGGATCGGTTTAGTCGAAATGCTGGCGACGCCTATCAAATGATTAAGCTGCTACAAAATCACAATATTTCTCCACAAGCTATTGAACAGCCACTGGACACAAGTATCCCTGAAAATAAAATGATGCTTGCTATCTACCTTGCTGCTCCAGAAGTAGAAAATGATCGCAGAGCATTAAATACATTCTATGGAATGAGAAGAGCACAGAAAGAAGGACGAGTTATGGGGACCGCTTCTTACGGGTACATCAATAAATGTACTGAAGATGGCCGAAAATATGTGGCTATAAAAGAACCCGAAGCATCAAACATGCGATGGGCTTTTAACGAACTTTCCAAAGGAAAATATGCCATAGACCAAATACGCAAAAAAATGAATTCGATGGGAGGAAGTCCTATCAGTAGAAGTTCGTTTTATAAATCTATCCGTAACCCTATTTATTGTGGCAAAATTTTTATAAAAGCTTATAAAGATGAGGAGGAATGTATTGTTGAAGGAAAGCATGAACCCCTGATTTCTGATTCATTATTTATCCAAGTTCAGCAGGTACTCACCGGAAAAACGAAGGATGAACGGCCAAGGGGTAAAATTCTTGTTTCGGAGAATTTGCCACTCAGAGGTTTTCTGAAATGTCCCAGATGTGGGCAACATATCTCAGGCAGCGGTTCCAAGGGCAAACTTAAAGTATATTACTATTACCATTGTAATTCAAAATGCGGCTATAGATACAATTCCACTGTGGTCAATACAATTTTTGAAGAGCAATTAAAAACATTAAGTTTTAACGAAAGCGCAAAACAATTAATAAAGGAAATAATACTGTTTAATTTTAAACATATCCAACAAAATGTTGATGACAGAAAAAAATATCTTGTCTCGCAATTACAAGATTTAAATAATAAATTAGACAATGCCAGAGACAAATACTTGAACGATCTGCTAGATTATGATGATTACCGTCTCATAAAATCTGATACCAAAGCTAAGTTAGACAATTTAGAAATGGAATTACAAAATCAGAAATTGACAAGAAAAAATCTTGGCATCACGAAAAAAGTTGAAACGGTTCTAAATATCATACCTAATCTGTCAATGCTTTACTCACAAGGAGATACAGAAACTAAACGTGACATTTTGTGTTCGATTTTAGCAGAAAAACTTGAGTTTGAAGAAAATGCGTTTCGAACACCAAAATTAAATTCCGCGTTATCTTATATCTTACAGATTAACAATAGTTTACAGACAAAAAAAGACGAACAAAACATTAAAAAAAATGTCTCGTCCGTCCGAGTGACCGCAGAAGGATTCGAACCCTCACTGTCGGAGCCGAAATCCGAAGTTCTATCCATTAAACTATGCAGCCGTATTCATAAGTAATGAATGATAAGTAATGAGTAATGCTTGATTACCTATCATTTATACTTTAGAAAGTAATTTTCACGCCTCCCAGAATCTGCGCACCCAGGACTTTATATCCCTTGTACGTCTGGTATTTTGAGCTCAGAAGATTATTTCCGAGTGCGAAAATACTGAAATTTTTGTGAATTTTATACTCTGCGGAAAGATTTAAATCAGCATACCCTCCAACTTTATCATTTGTATTCTCTGTAGACTGGTAAATTATGTTAGGATCACCTATACCTTCTATCGCATAAGAGTTTGTAGTTCTGTCACTTGCAAAGATTCCTTTGAATCCAAGTAATAACTTCTTGTCAAGCATCGTATATTTTGCCCCGATGCTCGCATTGAACAAAGGAACGTTATAAATGTTGTCGTAAGCCTTAAGATCGTACTTGGTAAACCTCAATTCTCCGTCTAAAATAAGGTTAGCCAATGGGAAATACTGCACACTACCCTTAATATCGCTTACATTTCCGTCATCATACACTGCAGAGAATGTATTGGCAAAATTGTAGGCAGAACGATTAACAGAGTTGTTATCGAAAAGATCATTGGCCTTAAAGAACATAATATCTCTCATTTTTCCATAACCCGCAGAGAAGTCGTATTTCAGCGTTTCGTCAATGTCCCCTCTCAATCCTACATAAAAACGATATTTAGTCTCTGTGGGCTTTAAAAACTGGTCAGAAAGGATAAATGGATTCGTCTGTAACATATCTCCGTATGTATTCAGTTTCAAACCACCGTCTACCCCTCCGTAGAATTTAAATTCATTAGCAGCGGCAAACTGAAACTCTGCCTGTGGGAACCAATAGGTTTTATTATTTTTTTGCTGCTCTAGCTGATCGTTGGAATTTTTAGCATTCAGGAAAGAGAATGAAGATCCTAACGTCAAATAAGAGTCTCCTTTTCTGAAAGTTACTTTCGGAGTCAGGCTGGTATTGAAGAAGTTAGCAGAGTTTTTATCCCTGATGGCAAAATCTGTCTTTACCGCATCCAATCCTACTCCAAGGTCAGCATTCAGGTTGATTCCTGATTTACCTAATTCAACAGCATGTTTGGAGAAATTGGCAAGAATAGACACCTGATTTTCCTGAGCATCAAAATGATCCTTCAGGAATGATGATTTTACCCTTACATCATTTAAGATTTCGTTGGAATAAAAATCGTAATACCCGTTTACTTTAAACTGATTTACTTTTTGTTTCAGATCAAGCTCTCCGGTAGGCTGCATAGCGTAGATCCCATAATAATTATAGCTATCTAAGCCATATTCAGCATTAAGGTTGAACTTTCCTTTTTCACCGTAAGAGTTGAGGAAAGCGGCGATATTCGCTGAAGTCTGCCCGGATTTCCAGTCATAATCTTTTTTAAGACCATTGGTGGAAAGAACATGAACATCTGCACCTACTTCAAGCTTATTTTCAAGAGTTTTTGAAACGTTTCCATCTACCAGGATTTTCCCGTAGTTACCCATTCCGAACTGGAAATAGTTATTCTGAGCGGTCCCGTCAAATTTCGGAGCTACGTCCTCCCCCTGAATCGTTGAAGTTTTGAAATCTGAAACAGCAGGAACATCTGTGATGGTATATTTCACAGGTGTCTGCGATTTCTCTTCCGGCGGATAATTTTTAATGGTTTCCACAGAAGTTTTCTTCTTCTCGATCTTCTTCACTTCCGGTTCTCTTTTTTTGTTAAGAACCAGCTTTTCCTCCTTGATCTGGGAAAACGCCACCGACGAAACCCCTAAAAATAATATGGATAATAATTGAATTTTCTTGTTCATATTTTCTTTATTTGAAAAAAATATATAACGGGCTTTTATTTATTGGAAGCAATATAACTGCCTAATAAAGCTTTCCCCGACTGTTTTGAAAAAGTTCTCCCCAGTCTGAATATATTAAACAGCCAAAGGCTTTGATAAACTTGTAATTTGTATTGATAATTTTTTGTTGCACTATTCTCAGCTACATCATAACTGTAAACAATATCATAAGGAAATGCTGAAGGCAGTAACCCGACTGTAATCATACTTCCTATCATTGGGTTTCCGCAAGGAGGAGTATAGGTTTTCATCGGATGCAGTGTTATCTTAGATACATTGGTACTGTCTTCTACAATTTCATAAATATCAGAATGTTTTAAAATCTCAAATTCTTTCTTAAGATCCTTATTCACTACAAAAGCTTTCTGTTTTTGAAAGTCAGCTTTTGCGTGGTTATACTCTTTTGGATAGGCACTGTATGAAGGAATACAGCTCCAGAGTGAAGCAGAAATTAAAAAAGAATATATGGTAATTTTAAAAACCTTCATGTACTATTTCTTAATCTGTTTTTTAACTTCTTTTGCTTCTGCAACAATTTCAGGGAAATCCTTATAGTTTGCAATGATCTGATCACAGGTATAACTTGCCTGGTAGTTATCTTTCAGGCCGATATAGTTTTTAGCCATCAATACCAAAGCTTTTGCTCCCCAGAATTCTTCTGATGCATAATTATTGGCAAGCTTAAAGATCGTCTCATTAGAAAACTTGAAAGCTTTTCCTTTGTTCTGATAATAGGCTTTTGCATATAAAGCTTCCGCAGCTACCGAAGTATTCGATGATTTTTCAAGAGAAGAATAGGCAGCCTGTGCATCTTTGTCTTTTCCTGAGTTCATCAGGCTTCTTGCTTTAATCACTTTCGCAGTTTCAATAACGGCTGCCGAGTTTTTAGAATTGGCGATTACTGCATTGGCTAATTTTTCAGCTTCTAAGAAATTGTTTTCTTCCGCATACAGTTTCATCAATTCCACATTTGCATAGTTTTTAATGCTGATGTTGGAAGAATTTTTGATGCCTTCAAGGTACTTTTTAGCTTCAGCAGTATTCCCCTGTGCAAGGAAGATCTGAGCTAAACGAGTTTGCGCATCATCCTGGTAATCATTCTGAATTCCAGCAACTTCCTGAAGCACAAGTAAAGCTTTGGTTGAATTGTTAGTCTGATAATAACTTTCTCCTAATTCGTACTTAGCCTGGTACAATCCTTCCCCTGTCGGGTTCTGTGTCAGATACTTTTCGTAGTAAGAAATTGCATTCTTATAATCTTTCTTCGCGAACAACTGCTTCCCTGTAGATAAGTTGATCTCATCAATTTCAGCAGCATCTACATTTACTCCAATATTTCTTGCGAAAGTTTCATATCCTGAAACATCTCCGTTTTTCGTAAAGATAGGTTTTGCAGCCTGAACTACTTTCTGAGCATAGGCCGTATTTTTATACTGCTCACCCAGAGATTTCAATTCGGAAAGTGCTTTATCATTCTGGTTTTGATCGATGTAATTCTGCGCTCTATAGATAGAAGCATTCGCAATCAGATCTTTGTCGGAAGAACCTTTAATTACTTTTCCGAAATAATCATTAGAGTTGGCAAAATCATCCTGAGCAGCGTAGGCTGTTCCTATTTCGTATTGAGCATCATCATAATATTCGGAATCCGGATATTTTGATAAAAGGTTTTTAAGGTTGTTAATCTTCGCCTGTGTATCTCCTTTGAATCCCAGAGCCATTGCTTTTTGATACAAAGTATAATCCGTAGCATCTTCGTTTTTATCATAGATAGCAATGGCTTCGTTCAGATCATTGTTGGCATAATGGATATCTGCAAGACGAAGTTCTGCGTCATTTTTAAACTCCGGTTTCGGATTGGCAAGATATTGTTTGAAATAAGTAGCCGCCTGATCAAATTTCTTAGATTTAAAATAGGCATATCCCAAATCATAAGGCAGCTGCTGTTTTTCAGGGAAGTTTTCAGTAAGAAGCTTTTCATAACGTACAATGGCAGAAGGATAATTTCCTTTTTGGTAATACACCTGTGCCAGCCAGTACAAAGCTCTGCTGTTGAATTCTTTATTAATATTAAAACCAAGACTTCTTAAGAAATATTTCTCAGCTTCGTCATAGTTTCCTTTGTTGAATTCCTCCGTTCCTAATAGATAAGAAACCTCCTGGTCTACTTTGTTGATCTCAGGAGTTGAACTCTGTAATCTGTCAATCGCATTCAGCGTTTCTTTATAGTTTCCGGAATACAGATAAGATTTCACCAATAATGACCTCATTTCTGCGGCATTGGCTCCGTTCTGATTTTCGTTGATATAACTTTGAATTACCGCCGAAGGACTTTCAAACGGGTTACCGATATCGTAACTTAATTTAGCGTACTGCTCATGAGCCAGTTTTTTCACTTTCGCATCATAATCCATCTGATAAGAAGAACGAAATGCAGAAAGAGCCTCCTGTTTTTTATCTACGGCCAGATAAGCATTTCCTAACTGGTAATAAGCATTTTGAGCTAAAGCAGAATTACTGTTCAGAAGCTGGTTGTAATAAGAAACCGCTTCATCATATTTCTTCAGCTGTGCAGCCACAAATCCCATCTCATACAAATCGTTTTCGGATGGATTCTGCTGTACACTCAGATAATCTTTTAAATGCGGATAGGCAGAAGTGTAATCATTCTTCATGAAATAACTCTCCCCAATGATCTTATGAACTTCTGCTTTATAAGAATCTGAAATATTTTCGTTCAACAAAGCTGTTCCTTCTGTAATAGCCTGATCGTAGTTCTTATCATTATAATACATCTGTACATAATAAGGACGTACCAGTTTGGAGAACTTATCCTGATCCTTTATCGAATCAAAATACTGGAAAGCTTTATCATTCTGTCTGTTGCTGTAATACAAATGCCCAAGCATATAAGCAATATCTCCTTTTTGGGACTGATCTGCTGATTTATAAGCTTCTTCAAGGGCATCAGTAGCTCCCTTGGAATCACCCGTCATGAATTTTGCATATCCAAGCTTCAGAATATACTCGGTATTCTCCTCTTTCGAAAGCTGATACTGGTTTACTTTTTTCAAAGTCTCCAGCGCTTTATCGAAATCTTTTTTTGCTAAATAGTAATCTGCCAGTGGAAGATTAGCCTGAGCAAAATAAGCAGAATTAGGATATTCTTTCATGAAAGCCGTTAACCCTTCTTCAGCATGATTTTTCTGAAGAATCACACCGATCACATTATCAAAAAACTGAGCGCCTTCCTTTTTCGAACGGGACAAATTCTGATTGTAGAAATATTGTCTTGCATATTCGTACTGGGAAGCGTTGTATATTTTGGTCTGATAAAGATTTTCGGCTAGATTGAACCTGTAATTTTCTTTCTGGGTAAAATATTGGGACTGTTGAGCATCGGAGATTCCGAAATAGATGACCGCAGCCGCTAAAAGTATTTTTTTTGATTTCATTCTTCTTGATATAAGAAAATTAGTCTAAATAAGTTAACGAAAATATTAAAAACTTATTGTTTAAGCAAGTTTTAACAGTGTTAATGACAGTTAATTCTTATTTGATAACAATGTAAATTTTCTCACCATCCAATGATAAAATTTACTACTTTCGTTTGATAAAATATAAACAATTTTAATAAACAGTTATCAAAAACATATTTTAATTTGATACTTTTTCAACAGCAGCTAAAAACATACCATAAACACACCATCTCATGAAATTTAAGATTCTTTTAGCATTAATTTTTGTAAACCTCCTGCAGGCACAAAAGTTTTATTTTCCAAAGACAGCTGTAAATGACTCTGTTATATTGGAAAAACAGATTCCAGGACTTGCGCAACAAGTGATTCCCCTCCTTCAGTCTGCAAAGTATAAACCTGAAAATACGGTTGACCTTATGGATAATCTTTTCCGCTTGCAGCTGGTGGCTCATGATTATAAAAATTCATTGGCCTCCCTTTTCGAAAACCGTAAGCTCTTTGCGGATCACAATATGGGAGACTACAGATACATCGGATTTGAACTGTATGCCCTTGCAAAAATGGAGCAAGAAGAAAACAATACCTCATTTTCCAATGCCCTTCAAAAAGTATTTAATCAAAAATACGAAAGCCTTCCGGAAAAACTGATTCCAAGACTGGAACTCGCTCTTAACGGAGATGTGAACGCATCCAGAAAACTGTTGAAGAATTTCCTTGATAAACAAAAAGATAAGGACAGCATCGATTACAAAACGGCACTGGCTCTATGTAAAAATTATCTGAATTATAAAACCTACTCCAGCATCAAACCTCAGGTCATGCAGCTGCTGGTTTCAAAAGACAAGGAAAGATTCATTATTGAAACGAAAGATCTTAAGATCAATGGAAATACCTTATCAGTCACTATTGTTCGCAGAAAGGAAAACACATCTCCACTTCCTGTTATTTTAACCAATAATATCTATGCTGGTCCCATTGATGGTTTCTTTGGAAAGAGAGCCGCTACATACAATTACGTAGGGGTTGTTGTGAATACGAGAGGCAAGAGAAACAGCAATGATGTGAACAATCCTTTTGAGCATGAATCGCAAGATATTTATGAAGTGATAGACTGGGTCAGCAAACAGCCCTGGTGCAACGGGAAAGTAGGAATGATCGGAGGAAGTTATTTAGGCTTCAGCCAGTGGGCAGCCGTAAAAAAAGTGCATCCGGCATTAAAGACGATTGTTCCTCAGGTTGCCGTAGGAATCGGGATTGATTATCCGGCTCAGAATAATATCTTTATGAGCTATATGCTGCAGTGGATACAATATGTGACCAATAACAAATTTACAGATGAAGCAGATTTTACCAATGCTGTAAAATGGGATTCTATTTTTACAAAATGGTACAAAAGCGGGAAATCATTCAGGTCGTTAGATAAAATAAGCGGGAAACCCAGCAAAATATTCCAGCGATGGCTGGATCATCCGGGATATGATGAGTACTGGCAGAAAATGATTCCTTACAAAGAAGATTTTTCTAAAATTAACATTCCTGTTCTTACCACGACAGGATATTATGATGATGATCAGATTGGCGCACTGTATTATTTTAAACAGCATCATCAATACAATAAAAACGCAGATCATTATCTGGTAATAGGCCCTTATAACCACGGCGGTGCACAAAGTTTCGGATTTACTTACGTGAATGGCAGTCCTATTGATCCGGTGGCCAGAATAAGCATCGATGATCTTGCTTTCTCATGGTTTGATTATATTCTTAAAGGAGGAAAAAAACCTGAACTACTGAAAGACAGAATTAATTTTCAGGTCATGAATACGAATACATGGAAACATGTTGCTGATCTTGACAAAATGCATAATTCTTCTTTGAAATTCTACCTTCAGGACAAAAAAAATACGTCTTCAGTCTTTAATAAACCTGAAACCAGAAATTTTACAACTCAAATTATTGATTTTAAAAACAGGGATCAGAAAGACATTTATTACAAGGTCAGCAAAAAAGACAGTATCAAAATGACTAATTCTGTCGCTTTTGAAAGTGAAATTCTTGACAAGGATATGATCATGAGTGGAAACCTGTCAGGAGTTTTCAATGTTTCGATCAATAAAAAAGATTTTGATACGGATACCTATCTGTACCAGATTTCTCCTGATGGAAAATCCTATTTACTATCCACTCATATCGTGAGAGCCAGCTATGCAAAAAACAATCAAAAACGACAGCTTCTTGAACCGGGCAAGACAGAACAGATTCCCATTAACAACTCGTATGTTATGAGTAAAAAGATAGAGAAAGGAAGCAAACTCCTTTTGTTGGTCGGAGTCAATAAAAATCCTAACTGGCAGATTAATTATGGATCTGGCAAAGACGTAAGTGAAGAAACGATAAAGGATTCAGGGGAACCGCTGGAAATAAAATGGTACAATGACAGTTATGTGGAAGTCCCTGTTTATAAAGATTAAAAACCTTTTTAAACAAGTTTCAGCAGACTTCATGTGATAAAACAACAATAAATCATTTCATTCTTTACTGATAAAAATTCTTAATTTAGCCCGCTAAAAAAATAACCAATTGGGTAATTAATGGCGAAGTACATATTTTGATATGATACTTTTTCATCAGAAGCTCAAAATACATCATTAATGAAATTTAAGATACTTTTAGCATTATGTTTTGTCAATATAATGCAGGCTCAGAAATTTTACTTTCCGAGGACAGCGGCAACAGATTCTACAATGTTGGAAAAACAAATCCCGGAACTGGCTTTAAAGGTGATTACTGAATATCAGTCTCCTAAAAACAAACCGAAGTATACGCTCACGTTTTTAGACAATCAGTTTCGTTTACAGCTCGCTGCAAAAGATTATAAAAACTCCATTGCAAGTTTAACGGATTACCGTAAGGAATATGCAGACCATAATATGGCAGGGAACAAATATCTTGCTTTTGAAATCTACAGCATGGCAAGACTGATGGAAAAGGATAAAAAAATTTCGTTTTCCAATGCTCTTCAAACCGCCTTTACTACAAAATATGAAAGTTTATCCGAACCGCTGACCACCAAAGTAGGGCCCACCCTGGATATTGATTCAGATGTAAAGGACCATAAAAAGAGATTGAATGCAACACTTGACAAACAAAAAGATAAGGACAGCATAGACTATGCTTCCGCTCTGGCTTTATGTAAGAACTATGTCAATTATAAGACTTACTCAAGCATCAAGCCTCAGATTATGCAGCTGTTCAAAGTAAAGGAGCAGGAAAAATTCATCATTGAAACCAAAATCCTTACTTTAAAAAAAGGAACAAAACTTACCATTACGATTGTACGAAAAAAAGAAAACACTTCTCCTCTTCCCGTTATACTTACCAATAATATTTATGCCGGGGAATTTTTAGATGCAGCGATAGGGAAAAGAGCAGCAGTTTACAATTACGTAGGAGCCGTGGTTAACACCCGTGGAAAAAGAGACAGCAATGACCCCAATCATCCATTTGAAGACGAAGCTCAGGATCTTTATGAAGTCATCGACTGGGTCAGCAAGCAACCGTGGAGCAATGGTAAAGTAGGAATGATAGGCGGAAGTTATTTAGGATTCAGCCAATGGGCAGCTGCCAAAAAACTGCACCCGGCTTTGAAAACCATTGTACCTCAGGTTTCGGTAGGGATAGGAATAGATTATCCTTCTCAGAATAATGTCTTCAAGGGTTATATGCTCCAGTGGATTCACTATGTCACCAATAATAAGCTGACTGATGAAGCAAGCTTTAATAATGATACAAAATGGGATTCCATCAATACAGCATGGTACAAAAGCGGCAGATCATTCAGAGCCCTTGATTCTTTAAGCGGGAAGCCCAATACAATATTCCAAAGATGGCTGGATCATCCCGGTTATGATAAATACTGGCAAAACATGGTCCCTTACAAAAAAGAATTTGCCAAAATAAACATTCCTGTTTTAACAACTACAGGTTATTATGATGCTGATCAGATCGGAGCATTGTATTATTATAAAGAACATCACAAATACAACAAAAACCCTAACCATTATTTAGTGATAGGACCTTATGATCATGCAGCAGCTCAAAGTTATGGATACAATTATGTTTATGTTTTCGGTTATGGAAATCTACTCATAGATCCTGTAGCCAGAATAAGTATTGATCAACTTGCTTTTTCATGGTTTGATTATATTCTGAAGGATGGCAAAAAACCGGAACTTCTGAAAGATAAAGTCAATTTTCAGATCATGAACAGTAATACATGGAAACATGTTCCTACTCTTGATAAAATGCACTCATCTTCTCTTAAATTTTATCTTCAGGACCGTAAAAACGGTTCTTCAGTTTTTGAGAAACCCGGAACTGAACAATTTACCCAACAGACCATTGACTTTAAAGACAGAAATCCGAAATATCTTTATCATACAGTAAGCAAACAGGATAGTGTGTATGTAACCAATTCTATTTATTTTGAAAGTGAAATTCTGGAAAAGGATATTACAATAAGCGGAAATTTATCCGGAATATTCAACGTTTCCATCAACAAAAAGGATTTTGATCCCAAAACCCTATTATATCAGGTACAGCCTGATGGTAAGATATTTTTACTATCTACACACCTTACCCGAGCCAGCTATGCAAAAAACAATTCCAAACGTCATCTGCTTAAACCTGGCAAAAAGGAGCAGATCCCAATCAAAAACTCATTTTTCATCAGCAAAAAAATAGAAAAAGGAAGTAAACTGGTCTTACTGGTAGGAGTTAATAAAAATAAGAACTGGCAGGTCAATTATGGCACAGGAAAAAATGTAAGTGATGAAACTATAAAAGATGCAGGTGAGCCTTTGGAAATAAAATGGTACAACGACAGTTATGTGGAAATTCCCATTTATAAAGAGTAAATTCTTTTGTTTGCGCATTTTTCCCCAAATGTTTTTAACAACTGTTAACATCAAAATAAAAAATCATTACATTTGCTTTTTTTCAAATCAAATATAGTTATTGAATGAGTCAACTTTTTAGAAGAAAAATCTATTCAGATACAGATACATCAACAGGGCTTTTAAGAGTGCTGGGTGTATGGGACATTGTATTTTTTGGTATTGCGGCTATTATAGGAGCTGGGAGTTTCAGCAGTTTGGGAGAAGCCGTTTTCAGAGGCGGTCCCGGTGTAATACTACTCTATTTGATTTGTGGTTTTGCCTGTGGGTTTACCGCTTTATGCTACGCTGAATTTGCCAGCAGAATTCCTACGGCAGGTTCTGCATACACATATGCTTATGCCAGTTTTGGGGAATTGATTGCATGGGTTATCGGCTGGGCTCTGATCATGGAATATTCTTTCGGGAATATTTACGTAGCCTTTTCCTGGTCAGATTATTTCACCAGTTTCTTAGGACGTCTCGGAATGCATATCCCTGATTATCTTACCTGCAGCTATACCGAAGCCAGAAAAGCCGTTCAATATGGTTCAGAAAACAAGGAACTCTTAAATGCATGGAAGACCGCTCCATTAATCGGAAGTTTGAAATTCATTGTAGATATTCCAGCATTGGTTATTAACGGTTTGATTACATGGCTTTGTTATGTAGGAGTAAAAGAAAGTAAAAACTTTAATAACTCCCTGGTTATCTTAAAGCTTGGAGTAATTTTACTCGTTATTCTTGTTGGTTTTGCGTATATCAATACTGAAAACTGGACCCCAGTAAGCCCGACAACCGGAACACCATCCTTTATGCCAAATGGCTTTGCAGGGGTAATGAGTGCCGTATCCGGAGTATTCTTTGCTTATATCGGATTTGATGCTTTAAGTGTTCTTTCTGAAGAGACTAAAGACCCACAAAAGACTTTACCAAAAGGAATGATCATCTCTCTTGTGCTGTGTACTGTGATCTATATTGCATTAACGCTTGTATTGACAGGTATGGTAGATTACAAGAAATTTGACGGTGTGGGAGATCCTCTTTCTTTTATATTTGAAAAAACAAATGCTAATGTAGCATGGATGGAACTTGTAGTTTCTTTCGTTGCAATTGTTGCCATTACCACTGTATTATTGGTTTTCCAGATGGGACAGCCAAGAATCTGGTATGCCATGAGCCGTGACGGACTGATGCCTGCAAGATTTCAAAAAGTACATCCTAAGTATAAAACACCATCATACGCAACCATCGTTACTGGGATTGTGGTAGGTATTCCTATCCTGTTTACAGATAAAACTTTCATCCTTGATTTTACAAGTATCGGAACTATTTTCGCTTTTGTACTGGTATGTGCCGGAGTACTAATGCTTCCAGCTAAAGAAAAAATTAAAGGCAGATTCCACCTTCCTTACGTGAATGGTAAAATCATTTTCCCTGTTATTTTCATTGGTGGTTTGCTGGCTTTCTACCAGTGGCAGCCTGAGTTTTTTGATAATCTGATGAACTGGTCAGATCCTAATGAAGGAGAATTCAGAGCTTCTATTTTCTTTTTTATTATCATCAACCTGATTCTATGTGTCGTAGCTTTTATCAAGAATTTATCATTAATTCCATTGATTGGTTTAAGTTCATGTCTGTATCTTCTTACAGGAATGAGCCATGAGAACTGGTTCTGGTTCGGAATGTGGTTCCTGATCGGTATGGTTATTTATTTCTGCTACGGATATAAAAACAGTAAGCTTGGAAAAGAGTTAAAAGACAGCTAAATAAGCATTTAATAAAATTGCGAAAAGGCAAAATAGCAAAGAGGTTAATCCCGTTGGAAATACTGATTCGCTGTTTTGCCTTTTTCTTTTTCAGGCTCGTTTAAAAATCGGCAGCATTATTGCTTTGACTTCAACAGAATCAACAAACTATATCGCCATGGCCGAAAGAATCAAAACATATAGAGAGTTTTACCAGTTTTATCTTACTGAGCATAGTAAAACAGGCACACGCATTTTCCATTTTATCGGAACATTTTTAGTGTTTTTCGTAATATGGTATGTCATCAGTTCCGGAAAAGAAAGATTTCTATGGTATATTCCAATTGTAGGCTACGGATTTGCCTGGTTCAGCCACGCCGTGATTGAGAAGAATAAGCCGGCTACTTTTAAATATCCTTTATGGTCTTTAATCTCAGATTTCAGACTGTTTTTTGAACTATTAATCGGGAAGCAGAAATTCTTTACGTCCAATAACCAGCCTCAAAATCAGGAATAGCCTTTAGTTTCTTTTCCTTTTTTAGTTTTGAAGACGTAAGAGCATTTCGACTTAGCACAATGTGAGATTTTCAGCAAATGATGATATTATTTTTCTCGCAGATTGTGGAAATTTCGCAGATTTTTTTTAATAATATCTGCCTGGTTTCCAAGAGCTGTAGAGGATATTAAAGTTTAGATTCCTTGCTTTGCCCGGAATGACAAAACAGAGTTTTGAAATTTTATCGGAGATAAAATCTTTGCGCCTTAAAAGCATTCCTTCTAATAATACTTGCGCCTTTGCGTTTTCCGACCTTTACTTTTAGATTGAGATTGCTTCACCTTCGGTTCGTAATGACTATATGTTGGTAGAATTCTGTTTATTCTGATGGAGTTTCTTCCCAATCAGATAACCCAATGAAGGCAGAATACATGACAATACAACCGGAACTATCAAAGCCAGACCTGATCCGTCAAGAATAACCGTTAAAGGAAAAAGATAGCCATTATAAATGATGAACGCCAATGTAAAAAGAAAACTGTCACTATTACCTGTAGAAAGAATATTAAAATCGCTTCCAAACTGATCAAACAAACCGGAGCAAACGAATAAGAAGACATTCACAAAAAACATCCATAGGACGGTTCTGTAGATCATCCCTTTTTTTGCATTCAGATATCCGGCGAAGATCAGAAATAAAGATAAAATTCCGGAAACGGCATAATCCAGTCCTGAAACATCAACTTCACTACCCATTCTTCCAAAGAAATACATCGCATACAATACCAGATTTCCGAGATAGATGACCGTTACATAATTCATACGTTAAAAATTTTGTGTTTACGGTTAGTATTGTTTTTCAAGTATATCGTAATGAACCGTGTTTACTATCTTCTCTGCAAGGATGTCACCATCTACTTTTTTCGGTTCAGGAATATAGCTTGAAAAGGTTATCGTATGATCTTTATTGATTGTTACTTCCACTTCTTCAAGGATATTTTTATCATCTACATAAAACTGGATCCTGTTTTCTACAACTCTCCAGAAAGAAAGTCTTGGTTCAGATGGACTGCAGTCACCCGACTTCCCTTCTACATAATTATAAATGGCAAAACCATCTTCCCTGATGGCATAATTTCTCATCAGGCGGCAGTTATCGAACTCTTTTATCACTTTCTTTTTACCTTCATAAAATCCGGCTTCCTTCAGTTTCCAGAATCCAGTAACGTTTTCTTTGGTTAATTTTTGGGCACTGACCAGAGAAACGGTCATACACGAAGCGAGAAAAAATATCTTAGACATAATGAATTTGTGTTTTTTTGATTGTAAACGAATATAATAGTGAGTAAAGAATTACGGCGGGCGGCTTCGCCGCCCGCCGTAATTCTAAACCTTAAACTTTAAACTTTAAATTCAAAGCTCTATTTAAACTTCTTCTTAAAACTGAATTTAAGCATATTCATGAGTCCCGGTTCAATGATATCAATTCCCAGTCCAAAATTACTGTCAGCAACAGTATGATGATCTGTTCGGAACTTTTCAAACTCACTTTGCGGAATTTCAATATTGATCAGAGGATTGTATTCAATATAAACACTTGCCCCATTTTTGTTCACTTTTTTTCGACTTTTATAATCAAAATATGGGTTGGATATCGTACTTTCCTGAACTGTATATTTTTCTTCAACATCAATTTTCTGATCCGTCTGCAAATTGATTTCATATTTCTCACTATCGAAATTATGCCAGAAAGGTAAATCTTTGTGGATGAAATCTCTTGCACTCGCCTTCACTACATTTCTATCAAAGTACATCAGAAAACGGTTTTTCTGCGGATCCACAAAATAAGGATTTTCAATGGTTGCGGTATACTGGATCTTAACTTCATTCAGTCTTTTGTCATCACTTACTACATCAATAGCAGCATCTTTGAATACGTTTCGGACATCTGTACCATTGCGGTCACCTGAATAATTAAGCGCATAGAAAAGAAAGCTGTTCCAACTGTCTATGATTTCTCTTTTATTGGTACTTTTAAAATACCTTCTCATAGCATTGGCTCTGTTTCCTTTATAAGTTGTTGATAAAGTAAGCTTTCCGGTATTACCCTGTGCATTTAAATCTACTCTTTCATCAATGCAGAAGTAAGGGAATTTATAAGATTTTCTTACCTGAAGCTCCTGATCTTTCTTCACTTCCAGATAATGCATAAAATAGATAAAGCCTCTGTTTTCAATCAATCCGAATTCATCACGGATGGTTGCATCAATGAAATATTCTTCACCTTTATAATTCACTTTTACGACAACATGATTGAAACTTAACAGGGACGGCAGATAGTATTTAATATAATAATCTGTATTAAAATTAACCAGCACTACAGAGGCGTCTACTCCTATATAATCAAGGATTACTTTCAATAAAACCGATTTTGCCTTACAATCGCCCTGTTTATTTTCATACGTTACTGATGGTTCCTGTGGCTTATGACCATTCATTTCATCTGCATTGAAGACATAATAGATATGATTTTGTACATATTCTATGGCAAACTGCAGTTTTTCGTCCTGATCAGCAATGGCATCGAGTTTTTCAACCAGATTGGGAGCAAAATCCTGTAAAGAAGACTTGTTAAAAATCTCCTCATAGAACGGTACAATATAGTTGGAAAGATCTTTCCAGTTGCTTTCTGTAGCAAAATCTACATAAGGAAAAATTTCACGGCCTGAATCTACAGGGTTGATATAATTCTCTTCTTCAATGACAAATCTATCTCCTTTTTTCAGATAACTGATTTCCGGCTCAAGAACATTTCCCTGCTCATCTCTGAAGAATGTTTTTTTATAGGCAACAGTCTGTTCACGTTCGTTGATGAATGTAAATTTAAAACTGCCATAAGCCCAATAGTTATCCGGACTTACCCAGACATATTTTGAGAACTCCTTTCTAAGAAAATCACGGTCTGTAAATTCTTTGATTCTTGAATCTTCCAAAATCAGAACATCATACAGCCTGAGATCTTTAATGGTGATATTGATTTTTTTATTACTGCTCAGAACTCCTCCACTGCTTTGGTTTTCACTGTCAAGAACCTTTATTTTTGTGTCCGGAATCTTATCGATCAGCACTCCATCCCTTAACACACTGATCCTGTGAATCTGGTAAACTTCATTTTCCTCAACAATCACATCAGAAACAGAAGCCCTTTCCAGGTTTCCCGGTTCGTTCAGAGTATACGCCATGCAGACGTACTCACTGTTTTCCGTATTGCTTGTATAGTATTTTTTGTCTAAAAAATAGCAGTAATCACGACCTTCATCAATTTGTCTTCTGGCAAATTCGGAGTCTTTGATTCGGTTCTTTATTTCCTCATCCCCGATATTTCCTGCCCACATTTCAGGTTTTTGAATCCTGTAATTTTCAACTTGCATTTGATTATCCATATTTATTATAAGAATTATATTTTGGTTAGTGTTTAAGAAATTCAAATTAAACAATTAAAAAAGTAAAAAACAATAGCAGAAGTACTACAAATTCAGTATTTTTTTTCGGCACAGTAATTGCGAGGTATGGGGAAAATCAAGTTTATGAAAAGTATAGCAACAATTCTAAAAGGGGCAGCACCTGCATTAGCATTATTCGCAATGACGCAATGTACAACCACAGCCAATGCATCCGCAGGTGATGAAAAAACATTCATCGTAGGACCACAAACAGCAGATTGTACAGGAGTAGCTCCTATGAAATGTCTGCAGGTAAAAGAAAACGCTTCCGGAAACTGGACGAATTTCTACAGCAATATCGAAGGATTTACTTATGAACCGGGGTATGAATATGTTTTAAAAGTAAAAACAGAAAAAATTGAAAATCCGCCGGCTGACGGATCATCCATAAAATACACTTTGGTAAAGCAGGTTTCCAAAACTAAAAAAGCAGAAATGGCAGCCAATGAAAAGACAATTATCGTAGGGCCACAAACCGTAGAGTGTTCTGCCGGAGCTGGCCGTATGCAATGCATGCAGGTAAAAGAAAACGCTTCTGAAAGCTGGACCAATTTCTACAGCCCTATTGAAGGCTTCACTTACGAGCCGGGTTACGAATACGTTTTAAAAGTAAAAACAGAAAAAATTGAAAATCCTCCGGCTGATGCTTCTTCCATCAAATACACTCTGATAGAAGAGGTTTCTAAAACGAAGAAATAATCAATAAAAAACCGCTTCTGAAAATTCAGAAGCGGTTTTTTATTTTGCGGGAAGAACGAAGCCAGAAGTTTCTTTGGGACGATCAGGAAAAGTCAGCAAATGATCCATTTTAAGTGTTTATTTCTGTCTTTCTTTTTACTTCCTTTCTATCTTAAAACCCGCTTTCTTTCTGGGGTGGATCGGGATATTTTCCTTTCGTAGCCTCTCCTACTGTGTTGGCTGTTGTCATCGCCACAACAAGATCATTCAGCATTCCGCTGGCTGCTGTTGGTGAATTGGGAAGGAGTACAAGATTACTTCTGTTGCTGGCGCCCACAGAATGTAAAGTATCATAATGCTGTGTTACTACAATAAGCGCTGAAGCCTCATGAGAATTGATATCCACATTATTCAGCATTCTTACAGACTCTTCAAGTCCTTTTGCAATTTCTCTTCTCTGGTCGGCAATTCCCTGCCCTTGTAATTTCTTAGATTCTGCTTCTGCTTTTGCAACCGCAACAATTCTGATTCTTTGTGCTTCAGATTCGTATTCGGCTGCCGTTTTTTCTCTTTCTGCTGCATTGATCCTGTTCATGGCATGTTTTACCTGCTCATCCGGATCAATATCTGTTACCAAAGCTTTGATAATATCATAACCATAACTGTTCATGGCATCCTGAAGCTCGCTTTTCACTGCAATGGCCACATCATCTTTTCTTACAAAAACATCATCAAGCTTCAACTTGGGAACTTCTGCTCTTACCACATCAAAAACAAAAGAAGTAATTTGATTTTCAGGATTTTCCAAACGATAGTAGGCATCTCCCACCTGACTTCTGATGACCTGATACTGAACAGAAATTTTCATTTTAATAAAAACATTGTCTAATGTTTTTGTATCAATCAGTACATCCAACTGCTGAATTCTCAGATTAAGTCTTTTGGCAATCTGATCTATGATGGGCAGCTTAAGGTGAAGACCTGAATGCTTTACCGCACGGAATTTCCCGAAACGCTCTATAATCGCTGCTGTTTCCTGCTTAACGACAAAAAACGAAGCGAATAAAATGATAAGCCCGAAGAAAATAACGGGTGCAAAATATATACTCATAGTTTTAATTTTTATTAATATGTCGTTACAACACCTGTTTTTGTTAAAAACATTTTTTGTAAGTAGCTGCTTAAATATAAGAAAAATAAATGTAAGATCCGGAATATAATCCCCGGGAAATCAGACTTTATGATATCATATTTTTTTTTAAACCAAAACTATTCTGAAAAAGACTTACTTTTGAATATTCATTACATCATGATTAATTCTAAAGAAATATTAAAGGATCACATTTCAAAATTTACTTCTCTCACAGAAGAGCAGTATGATTATGTCTTTGGACATTTTAACCTGATCTCTTTAAAAAAAGGGCAAAGCCTTATCTCGGAAGGTGATTTTGTGAATCATGAATATTTTGTTCTGGAAGGCTGTCTGAAAGCATTTTATCTTAATGACAGCATGAAAATGTTTATCCTTCAGTTTGCCATGCCTACGTGGTGGGTGACAGATTTTGATGCACTTTACAATAAAACAAGAGCAACCATCAATGTAGACTGTATCACCAATGCCAGCATCCTTTCTATTTCCGACGAGGACAGGGAAAAGATCTGTAATGAAATTCATGAGGTTGAACATTTCTTCCGCTGGAGGACCAACAAAGGGTATGTAGCCGCCCAGAAACGCCTGTTATCTTTTATGAATAATGATGCCAGATTCCGGTATGAAGAACTTCTATCCATGTATCCTCAATTGTACAATCTGGTTCCGAAACATCTGATTGCATCTTATCTGGGAGTAACCAGAGAAACTTTGAGCAGGCTGCACCAGTAATCAACCTCTTTAAAACAATTAATCTCTTCCTCTATTTTGTGAGGTACATCACATAATTTTTTCCTTCAGTCGGCTGAACTTTGTGTCAATATTTAAACCCAATAAAAATGGACACAAAAAATTTTAAAGTCAATACAGAAAACAGTACTATCGACTGGATCGGAAGAAAAGTAACCGGCGCTCACAATGGAACTATCGGTATAAAAGATGGAAACTTCACATTTGGAGAAGGAAGTTCTATGTCAGGAAAGTTTGTCATAGATACCCGTTCCATCAAAATCCTGGACATTGAAGATGCTGAAACCAATGCACAGTTTGCCAATCATCTGGCTTCTGATGATTTCTTTAATTCTGAGCATTTTCCTGAAGCTCATTTCGAAATCACGCATGCTGAACCGGGTGATGAAAATCTTTATTATGCAAAAGGAGATCTTACCATAAAAGGAATTACACATCCTATAGACACAAGCCTGCAGATTGTAAAAACAGATAATATGGCCGTTCTAAAAACCAAGATCATAGTAGACAGAACGAAATTCAACATCAGATTCAGATCTTCCAATTTCTTCACCAACCTTGGTGATACGCTGATCTACAACAATTTTGACTTAAACATCCATCTTGTAGCGGAAGCTTATTAATTCTATAACCTTAAAAATTTTACCATCATGCCATTCATCAAAGTAGATGTACTTCGCGAAGATCTTAACCGCGAAACAAAACAACAATTAATCAGAAAAATAAGTGAAGCTGTCACCTCAGTTTTGAATAAGGATCCTCACTTAACCCATATTGTCATTAACGAGATTGAGGATGATAACTGGGGATATGCCGGAGAACAGGTTTCAGTATTAAAAGAACAGGGGTTTTCAACAGGAAAAAAATAAATCAGCAATGAAAAAACAAACCGTAATTATAACAGGAGCTTCTTCAGGAATAGGATTGGAAACAGCACGTTATTTCTTAGACCGAGATGATAATGTCATCATCAATTCCCAAACGGCATCTAAACTACAGGATGTTTATAATGAACTTGGAGCCGGTGAAAATCTGGCAATGGTTGCCGGAAATGTTTCAGACAAAGCAACAGGTGAAGCGCTGGTAAAAACAGCTTTAGAAAGATTCGGATCTGTTGATGTTCTTATTAATAATGCAGGAATTTATGAAAATAAAGCATTTCTGGACGTTACCGAAGATTATCTGGACCGTTTTTTAACAACGAATTTAAAAGGAACATTCTTCACTACACAGGCTGTTATTCCTCAGATGATCAGACAAAAAGACGGTGTGGTAATTAATGTAGGAACACCATTGGTATATCATGCCATTGCAGAGTCTCCTTCCACAGCACCTATTTCAAGTAAAGGAGCTATTCATGCACTGACTTTGCAGCTGGCGGCAGAGTTTGGGAAAGATAATATCAGAGTCAATACGGTGGCTCCCGGATTGATCAGAACTCCAATGCATGGTGCAGACCTTGACAATAATGCAGGAATTCACCTCATTAATCGTATCGGAGAGCCGGAAGAAGTTGCTCAGATGATTCATGCGATTGCAAAGAACACATTAATTTCCGGGGCCATCATCAATGTTGATGGCGGAATGGGTGCCGGGCATCATTTATCATGAAACTATCATTAATTATAGCATGGCTGCTCAGCTTTCCCCTGAGTAGCCTTGCACAAAATCTAAAGGATATGAAAACCAATCAGACCTCAGAAACTGAAATAAGAAATGTCATAGAGAATTATTATTTCAAAGGGATTTATGAAGGAAATACCGATATTCTTGCCAAAGCTTTTTATAAAGATGCTTTGCTTTTCGGAGACGTTAACGGAGTTCCGTATTTCAAAACTGCAGAGCAATATATTGAAGGCGTTGGAAATCGTATAAGTCCGCAGAAATCAGGAAAAGGTTTTAAAGCGAAAATTATTTCAATCGACATTATGAATTCAATTGCTGTTGCAAAATTAAATGTAAGGATGTATGATTTTAATTACTATAATTTCATAACTTTCAATTATATAGACGGGCAATGGATGATCGTTAACAAGACTTTGACCAATGTACAGCCTTAATTCAGATTTTTAATGAAAACCAATACAATCATGTGGAATAAAAATAGAATTACGGAATTACTGGGAATAGAATATCCTATTCTGCAGGGACCTTTTGGCGGAGGCCTTTCCACCGTTGAACTGACAACAACAGTGAGTAATCTCGGCGGATTGGGAGGTTTCGGAGCGTATACTTTGTCACCGCAGGAAATCTATGACGTTCACAGAGTCATACAATCCAAAACGGACAAACCTTATAATCTCAATCTCTGGGTAAGCGATCACGATATCATTAACGAAAAACACACAAAAGAACAATACCAAAAGGCTGTTGAGACTTTCAAACCTTATTTTGATCTTCTGCAGACGGATATTCCTTCAACACCACTCCCTTTTGAATCGAGATTTCAAAATCAGCTGGAGGTGGTTTTGGATATAAAGCCTAAAGTTTTCAGCTTTATGTTTGGACTGCTTGGTGAAAACCTCATCGAAGATCTTCATCGTCAGGGAACCGTTGTTTTGGGAAATGCAACAACACTTGATGAAGCGATTGCTTTGGAAAAAACAGGCGTGGATGTTATTGTGGCTTCCGGTTTTGAAAGCGGTGGTCACAGACCTTCATTTCTGGATAGTGCTGAGTTTTCTGTAACGGGAACTTTTTCTTTGATTCAATTGATTAAAGATAAGGTAAAAATTCCTGTAGTTGCTGCAGGAGGAATTGCCAACGGCCGTGGAATTGCGGGGGCTTTTAAGTTGGGAGCCGATGCTGTACAAATCGGAACAGCATTTCTGGCTACTGAAGAATCCGGAGCGTTACCGATACACAAAGAGTTTTTATTTTCTGAAGCTGCGAAATCCACTACTTTAACCAGAGCTTATACCGGAAGATTAGGACGTGGAATTACGACAAAAATCACAAGAGATGTATTGGCAGCAACAGAAAAAACATTACCGTTCCCATTGCAGACACATTTTATGGGGGCATTGAGAAAAGCAGCTTTGGAACAGCAAAAAAATGATCTGGTTTTCTTCTGGTCCGGTCAGATTGCGCCGCTTTTAAAGCATAAAAAAGCCTCTGCTTTAATGAGATCACTAATTGAAGAGGCTTCTGAATTATTACAGTAAATAGAATTTATACGGTCATTCCGATGTCTATTCCTTTAATTTTTCTATATAAATCGGTAGCGTAATTATCTGTCATTCCGGAAACGAAATCAATAACCCCAAGAACTTTCTGATAATCGGTGCCGTCATTGTAAATGAATTGCTTTGGAATTAATTTCAAAGCTTTTTCATCATATGATTTTCTGTTATCTTTAGACTTCAGAATGGAAGGAATAAAGTGATCCAGCAATTCATACATTACATTGTAACCGGCATTTTCAATTTCAACAACAGCTTTATGATTGTAAATTTTTTCTACCGAGAAACTTTCGATATCCTGCAGTGCTTTATTTTCTTTTTTATAAATATCAAGTAATCCATTACTAAGATTTCCTTCAAGAATCGTTTCAAAGTTATGCTTATACATCTCAATCGATTTGTTGATTAATGCATTGATTACTTTTGCTCTTAAATAAGAAATCTGTTCATTTTCATTGGATATAGAACGTAACTTTGTTTCAATTCTCTGAACATCATCCGTCTCCGATTTTACCAGCTCGAAAAACAGGTTTTTGCAGTCTGCTGTGGAAACAATTCCCAATCTGTGAGCATCTTCCATATCAATGATGTTATAACAGATATCGTCAGCCGCCTCTACGAGCCATACAAAAGGATGTCTTTTAAAAATGTGAGGTTCTTCACTTTCAGAAATAAGCTGTGTTCCTTTGGCAATTTCCAGGAAAATATCTTTTTCATTCTGGAAAAACCCGAATTTCTTCCGGTGAATAATTCCTTTCTTTTTCGCTACCGCTTCACACGGATATTTTGCGATACTTGCCAGCGTTGAGAATGTCAGCTGGATACCTCCTGCATCTTTTCCTTGTTGCTGCTGTGCCAATACTCTGATGGCGTTTGCATTTCCTTCAAAATTAACCAGATCTGCCCACTCCTTTTCATTGAATTTTGATTTCAGATCCTTTTCATTTCGTTCAAAATAGCTGGCAATGGCATCTTCTCCGGAATGTCCGAATGCAGGATTTCCCACATCATGGCACAAACACGCTGCGGCAATTACATTTCCTAAATTATAGAGATAAAAATTCTTTGAATCTTCAGTGAGGTCGTTTTTAAAATCTTCAGCAATAAATTCACCGATAATACTTCCCAAACTTCTTCCTACGGATGATACTTCCAGAGAATGCGTAAGTCTGTTGTGCACAAAAACACTTCCCGGAAGGGGAAAAACCTGCGTTTTATTCTGCAGTCTTCTGAAGGCAGAAGAGAAGATAATTCTATCGAAATCCCTTTGAAAATCAGTTCGCGAAGCTTTGGTCTGTGGATTGTTTCCTGTACGTTGATTGGTGAAAATCTGGTTTAAATTCATCATTTTTCAAAATTACTCCAAATTTTAATTGTACGGAATAGTATTTAGATTTTTATTAGTGAGATCTTCCATTCAAAAAATCTATTATAGTAAACGTTTTTTAGGGATCGGAAAACTTGATGAAATATTTTACATTTGGTGTAACTAATACATTGAAGATTATGAATGATTCTTCTTCATGTCAATTTTAAATTCTTAATACAATGACAGACAACACATGGCTCAACAGATGGGACGAAAGGTACAGCACCAAAGAGTTTGCGTATGGAACAGAACCCAACAATTATCTCAGAGAACAATTAACACGGATAACGCCCGGAAAAATACTTTTTCCTGCTGAAGGTGAAGGCCGGAATGCAGTTTTCGCAGCAACACAGGGATGGCAGGTTTCAGCTTTTGATATCAGTGCAAACGGCAGAAATAAAGCATTACAACTTGCAGAACAACTGGAAACCACCATTGATTATCAGGTTGGAGAACTTTCAACGTTGAACTATCAGAAAGAACAATTTGATGCCATTGCTCTTATTTATGCTCATTTCCCGGGAGACATTAAATCTTCTATCCATCAGATGCTGAATCAGTATCTGCGTAAAGGCGGTTTTATTATTTTCGAAGCTTTCAGTAAAAACCATCTGGAATATATTGCAAAGAACGAGAAAGTAGGCGGTCCAAAGGATATTGAATCCTTATTTTCTATTGAGGAAATCAAAGCCGATTTTCCGGATTATGATATTATTGAATTAGCTGAAAAAGAAATAGAACTCAATGAGGGACTATTTCACAACGGGACAGGTTCCGTCATTCGTTTTGTAGGACAAAAACTGGCCTAAAAACATTCTAAACAGGTTTGTTTTGGGATAAAAATCAGGTTGTATGCAGCTATGGAATATTATTTGAATCTTTATCTCAAAACAAACGTATGCCTGAAGGTCCATCCATCATATTAATGAAAGAAAGCCTGCAGCCATTTGCAGGACAGCAAGTGACAGAAGTTTCAGGGAATGCCCAATTTGAGAAAGATTCTTTCATTGGCCAGACTCTTCTCGAAATCCGTACTTTTGGAAAACAGACTTACCTCGTTTTTGAAAAAGCAGCCATCCGGATTCATTTATTAATGTTTGGCTCTTATAGCATTGATGAGCAGACCAAGCCGGATAAAAGTTTGCGTTTAGCCTTGTTTTTCGCTACCGGAAGTATTTATTTTTATACCTGCTCTGTGAAATCCGTAGATATTGATTTTCTCTCCAGCATTGATTGGGAAGCCGATGTGATGAGCGATCAGTGGAATCCCAAAAAAGCAGAAGAGAAATTGAAATCCAATCCGAAAATGATGGTTTGTGATGCATTGATGAATCAGGATATTTTTTCGGGTGTGGGAAATATTATTAAAAATGAGGTTCTTTTCAGGATTGGCGTACAGCCGGAAAGCTTAGTGGGTAATCTTCCTGCTAAAAAAAGAAAAGAATTAATCGCTGAAGCCAGAAATTACAGTTTCGATTTTCTGAAATGGAAAAGAGAATTTGTTCTGAAAAAGCACTGGCTGGTTCATACAAAATCGGTGTGTCCGGTTTGTGGACAAAAATTGGTTAAGAAACAAACGGGCGTAGGAAAAAGAAGAAGTTTTTATTGTGAAAAGGATCAGAAGCTTTATTGAATAAACCGCTATTTTTATTTTTTGGCTGAAGCCGTTGATTGTTTTTATTTGTCTAACGGGCTTAGCTATTTTTTTCCACTGATTACACAGATTTACACCAATTTTCTAATCATTTGACTGATATTATAGCTCATTACCTATTACTCATGTATTAGTCTGAGTTGAGAAGACCTCCCGCAAATCTTGTAAAAAACTCGGAGCGGTAGACTTCACCAAGAGGAATTTCGGAATCTTCAATATATATATTATGATTGTCAAATGAATCTATATAATTCATATTCACCACGTAGGATTTGCTGACTCTGATAAAGGTTTCCCCGGAAATCTTCTGATGAATGGTTTTCAAATTCATTGCAGTGATCAGCTTTTGCTGCTTTGTATGAATAACGACATAGTCTTTGAGCCCTTCAATAAATTTGATATCTGAAAAACTGATTTTATAGAACCTGCGTTCTGCCTTTATGAACAGGAAGTCTGCGGTATTGGATTCTACCGTATTTTTCACGGTATTCTTAGATAAAAGTTCGGTGTAAAGTACCGCTTTATCAATTGCTTTTTCCAGCCTTTGCGGATCAATAGGTTTCAAAAGATAGTCTACTGCTTCCAGTTCATAACTTTTCAGGGCATATTGGGAATAGGCAGTTGTAAAAATGATCAGTGATTTTTTCGGAAGCATTTCTGCAAATTCAAGACCTGTTACCATAGGCATTTCTATATCAAGGAAAATAAGATCTACCTCATTATCTTTAAGAAATTCGAGAGCAGAAAGCGCATTGGAAAATTCCCCAAGGATACCGATACCGGAAATTTCAGCGATCAGCGATCTCATCTCGGATCTTGCCAGAGGTTCATCATCAATTATAATACAATTCATCACACGGGAATTTTTAAATTTACACTATATTCTGTATCATCAGATTCTATCTTCAAATCAAAAGTATCATTATAAAGAAGTTCCAGTCTTCTCGTGATATTGGCGAGCCCAAGTCCACTGCTCCTTTTGTCCGCAGGAAGATAACCTTCACTTCTTGAATTCACACATCTGAAATAAAGCAGCCGATTATCGATATTGATTTCTATTTTCACCCAGGATTCTCTTCCACTAAGATCCACACTATGTTTTACCGCATTTTCTACAAAAGTGGTAAACAGATTCGGAGGAATAAAGGTACTGCTTATTACTCTTTGATCAATATTGACCTGAATGTCAAAAGAAAAATTGTCCCGTCTTATTTTTTCAAGATTTAAAAAGTTAGACAGGAAATCAATCTCTGAAGTCAGCAACGTTTTTTCTTCGCTGTTTTCATACAGCTGATATCTGAGAAACTCGGAAAGTTTTACAATGACTACAGATGCTTTGGCCGGATCTGTTCTGATCAATGCTTTTACATTATTCAGCATGTTGAACAGAAAATGCGGATTGATCTGGTTTCTCAATTCATTCAGCTCCATATTCAGGGTAAGATTGCTCAGTTCATTGATTCTTTTATTATCACTGATCCATTTCTGCAGAAGTTTGATGGTTGTCGTCGTCAGGATGATCGGAATACACATCAGAACGCCCTCATAAATGCCTCCTCTTTCATTATCTTTCGGAATGTATTGTGTTCTGAAATCCTGAAAAAGATGTCTGAAACTGTACCCGATGAAATTAAGTCCCATCACACCCATAAGGACGAGCAGAACAAGATAAGTGACATATTTTGTTTTAAAGAAAAACCGAGGAACCAATACATATATATTAATGTAGACCATTGCGATCAGAATCACATACACAAAGAATAAAACATAGTACTGATATATTCCGGAATACCAGTGCCAGAATCTTGCGCTGTACAGTAAAAAGAAAAAGAAGATCAGGAACAGCAGATGCCTTCGGAATCCATACTTCGCTTCCACCAGAAAATCGATCACAAAGGTTTCTTCAAATTTCCACGGGCTATATTTCATATGGCAGGCTCATTTTATTACAAAAATAGGCAATAACGGAAATTAAAGTTGTTTTATTATACAAAACCGGTATTTTATTATACCAATGATCATGCTTCAGGATTTCGTATAAAATACCAGCCATTTTGTATAAAAACAAATTTGTATCCTTCTTTTCTCTATTCCTTTGTGCTGATAAATGAACACATATGGAATTAACAGCTTTTCAAGAACTCACTCAGGAAATATCAATAGAATGTTTTTTTATGACCGAATCTCAGCAGGAAGAAAAAGTAATACAGCTTATTGACCTTCACCATTTTGTAGAATGTTTCGATGCAAAAATGAAAATTGTTAGTTACCTGCATCATTCCATTAATATTGTAGTCCATGAAGGGGAGAAAAAAGGAATCCTGTTTTGTGATCTTAAACATTCTGCCGTTCCCGACAGCAATGCGTCTGAAGAGTTTAGAAGAAGACATAGACTTTCAGAACTCTGGTTTGTTTTTGTAGAGGAAACATTTGTTCCTGATACTGCCTGCTACACGGATGCAATTATTGAAAACAGCCTGGATATATTCTACGACAGGATTTTCACCTTCAATTTTTTCCAATCTATCATTCAACCCTTAAAAAAATAAAACTGATTGTACAATATCTGAACTTATTTTTAAAATTCACAAGCTGGAAGATTAAAAAAAAATTAAAATTTTCTTCTTCCGGCTTTTAACCATTTCTTCAAAATACAATCAAAAAACAAAGCCGGCATAAGCTGTTTCAAATTTCAGGGATTCCCTTCTCCTTATGAAAACTCTTATTACTGCATGCACATTACTGACGAAAAAGGATTTAAGAATTTGTATAAGAATTTATTAAAAACAGGACATGGCAGTACCCAAACAAATATTTCAGACTTTTAAAACCAAAAAACTTCCTTTTATTACACGATATCACATCTGGAATATGAAAAGAAAGAATCCGGAATACAGCTACTTCTTTTATGATGACAGTGATATTGAAAAATTTCTCACAGAAGAATTTCCTCCCAGCTATATCGAAACGTACCATAAACTGACAATTGGTGCTGCAAAAGCTGACTTTTTCAGGTACGCTATTTTATATAAAAAAGGAGGCATTTATCTGGATATTGACAGCAGTATCGTAAAGCCGTTCCGGGAACTTATCAAAGAAAGTGACGAAGCGGTGATCAGTGCGGAAAGACATGCCAATTTATATGTGCAATGGGGACTTATTTTTAATAAAAACCATCCTTTTCTTAAGAAAACATTAGAACTGATGCTTGATAATATCAATAATCACCGGTATCCGAATGATGTACACGCTACTACTGGTCCTACTGTCTTCAGTAAGGGTATAAAACAGTCTCTGGCAGAAAATCCTTCTATTCCTTTTACTTTATTTGACGGCATTGAGTTCAGAGGTTTTTTAAAGTTCAAATATAAACTGGGTAAGTTCTTTTTATACAAAAAAAGGTCTGAACACTGGAAGCAGCAGCAAATGCAGCAGGATATTATTGTTTAATGGGTTCCCATTTTTGAGAATACATTGATAATAATCACTCCGGTTACAATCAGGGCAATACCAATGATAGCCGGCAGATCCGGGATCTGTTTGAAGGCTATCACTCCGATCATCGTTATAAATACAATCCCTACGCCGGACCAGATGGCGTAGGTAATTCCTACAGGAATCTGACGAAGGGTAAGGCTTAAAAAATAAAAAGCGCAGGCATATCCGGCAACTGTTACTACAGATGGCCATAGTTTGGAAAATTCCTCAGATTTTTTCAGAAAAGTAGTGGCAATAATTTCAAATATGATTGCCAGAGCAAGAAAAATATAACTGCGTCCCATAAAATTCATTCTTTATACAAAAGTAATAAAAGCCCCCGGGTAATTCAAAAAATGACATCCAAGCCATCGGTCAGCAGACAATGTTATTTTCAGTTGTGACACAAACTCCTATTTCTCTCTGACATGAAATATGACAGCTGACAAAAATTCCAACATAGAAATCAGTGTTAAAAATAAATTTTATTAACATAAAAATCTGGTTGAAGTGAAAAATTAACGTGCAAAAAATACACTTTAAAACAATATTATGCTAAGCATTATTTATTATTTGTTTTATCAAGTCCAATGTAGAAGTCGATAAACGATTAACACATTCACATAATTTTACAGATAGAATAACAAAAGCATTAATAAATTCCAAATAATACATTAATTTACTGTAAACAAAAATTCACCGATACATGAACCCAAAACACACTAATACACTGATAAACATCATAGTATTTTACTTTGGCACATGATTTGAAAGTAGTAATATTGCAATTGAAAGATTGATAAAAAAAAGTCAAATAATTAAAAATAATACAAAATGATAACTTATATCGGTATCGCAACAGGTTTAGTCGTAATTACTTCATATTTCATGACAGTAAGAAGAGAAAGAAACTAATCTTAAAACAAAACAAGCCTATAGAAAATCTATACTAATTATATTGTTTTATGTTTTTAGTCTGAGAGATCGGATCGCTCTTTTACCCATCGGGTAAAAGGGTCCAAAAACATAAGCAGAAAGATCTTAGTTTCATAACAAATTTTAATATCCAATGAATAAAGCCGGTCGCAAGTCTGGCTTTATTTTTTATTGAGTCTTTTTCCCACAAATCTCACAGATTTTCACAAATTGTTGCTAACACCAACATCAGTTCATTTATCATTTATAATCCATTTTACGCTGGACCAGCTGTTTATTATTTTTCAGGATTCTTTTTGACGTCCAATAAAGCTTTATCTTTGTTTACTCAATATTTTTTAATTGTCATTATGAATCTGTACAACCTTATTATTCAAGATAAAGAACAGGTAAATCTTAACGAAGTATTTCTCAATGCGAACAACAGGGAACAGCTTGTACAACTTATCAAGGAGCATGCTTATGTTAAGGAACTGCAGGAATACGGCCTGCCGGTTAACCATAAGATTCTGCTTGAAGGAAGTTCCGGATGTGGAAAAACAATGACAGCCAAGGCCATTGCCAATGCTCTGGGAAAAAATATTATTATTTTAAACCTTAGTAATATTGTTTCGTCCCGTATCGGGGAAACGTCCCAGAATATCAAAATGATTTTTGACAAAGCCGCCAGAGAAAGGTCGGTACTTTTTCTTGACGAACTGGATCAGATCGGAAAAGCAAGAGGCAGCGATGATAAAGATGTAGGCGAAATGAGAAGATTAGTTAATACCCTGATTCAGCTGATTGATTATTATCCTGAAAATGCGCTTTTAATCTGTGCCACCAATCATCCTGAGATTATTGATACTGCCCTTTTAAGACGTTTCCAGCTAAAAATTAATTATGAAATGCCTTCCGCTGAAATTCTGGATTCGTACTACAATCAATTATTAGCACAGTTTCCGGAAGATTTGAGAACGATTGAAAGAAAATACTCTGTTTCTTTTGCTGAAGCTAAAGACCATGCTTTAACCGCCGTCAAAGCTGCTTTAATAAAAAAACTGGAGGCTAAAGAAATTATCCCATCATGAAAGAAGATATTCTCCACAACCTCGCTTTGATCAATGAAAGAATAAGAAAGTCTTGTGAGCAATCCGGAAGAAACAATAATGAAGTCAGATTATTACTGGCTACGAAAACTGTTTCTGCAGACCATATCAAAATTGCTTTGGAAAACGGACAGGAATTGATCGCAGAAAACAAAGTACAGGAATTGAAGGAGAAATATGAAGAACTGAAAGACATTTCTCATGAAAATCATTTTATAGGCCATCTTCAAACCAATAAAATCAAAGATATTCTGAAATATGATGTTACCTGTATTCAGTCTCTGGACCGTCTGGAACTTGCTGAAAAACTTCATCAAAGACTTTTGGCTGAAAACAGAACAATGGATGTTTTGATTCAGGTGAATACATCCAATGAAGAAAGCAAATTTGGAATTAATCCTGATCAGGCTATTGAACTTACCCGAAAGATTTCCAACTACTCTACTTTAAAGATAAAGGGATTGATGACCATCGGTCTGTTCAGTGCTGAGACCGATAAAGTAAGAGCATGTTTTAAAATCCTGAAAAAACTTCAACAAGATATCATCACCGAAAATATCCCCAACGTAGAAATGAAAGAGCTTTCCATGGGAATGAGCAGCGATTTGGAAACGGCCATTGAAGAAGGTGCCACGATTGTACGGGTGGGGACTGCTGTTTTTGGAGCGAGAATCTACCCAGACACTTATTATTGGGATGAAGGAAAAACAAATAATAAAGACTAAAATTATATGTTCCCGTTTACTTATACTTTTGAGAGAGAAATAAAAGATAGCAAAACGTTTAAAAATGTCACTGATGCAGTATGTCATTCAATCACAGAAAGGGGTTTAACTGATATTGTTCTTGCTGACGGCACCATCATAGGTGAAAACAAAATGTTTAAACTTGATTTTGCCAACAAATCCCCATTAGTTTTCTCACTGGCAAAGAATACTTCTACTACAACGAAAATACAAGAATTCTTACCTACAAAACAAAAGCATTTTATTCTATCCTATTTTCCCTAATCTATTCCGCTGTACTTTCCTGATCCTGCATTTTATCCTACATCACCTGACTACTGAGATACTAATAGCTTCTCTCCTTTTCATTGCCGGTATCATTATACATTATTGTCATTATATTTTGGTAATAGATAACGTTTCCAAAATTTAACCGAAAATTAAGCAGTAAAAACCTATCTCTTTAGTAAAATACCGGCTTCGACAGGCTCAGCCTGACAACGCTTAAAAATTTCGGTAGGTATTCGGTTGTCCCCCTGAGCCTGTCGAAGGGTTAGTAATAAGAAAAACCTTTGTTACTCATTAATCCCAGGTATTAACTATAAGGACAAGTCAATAAACCCATTCCTTAGTCTACAAATCCGGTATACTTTTTGCTGTAAATATTTCGTAACCAAACAAATACATTTATGGATAAAAAATTACTATCGGTATGTCTGTTCATGACATTATTATTCTTTTTTTCATGTGAAAAAGAAAACACACAGATGAAAAGTGGAATTTCCATTGAAACCATTTCAATTATAACCTGCGTTACTATGGGCTTTGCTATTTTGCTGGCGTATAATTTTAAACGAAGATAACAAACCGGAATTTAAATACTAAGCACCTCTCAGTTTTTGGGAGGTGATTTTGTTTAAAAATTTTAATTAAATGACTGGCATTTCATTAAAATATAATAAATTTCAAAAAATTTCTCTTTCGTAACTAATAACCCTAATGAAAAAAACATTCCTGTCAGCACTTTTATCTTTGCTCATTTTGAATTGTACTCACAAAAAAGAAAATGTTCAACAGACAGACAAAGAGAATCCCAACCTTACAATGTCTATCCCGCTTGAATATCTTGCGGATTACCCTTTAATTAAAGACTCTTCAAAATTTATCGAAAATCTTCAGCAAGCTTTTGATCTCCATGTCCATGAAAGTCCTGTTCAGCAAAAAGGTGAAAAAATAACGGTATTCAAAAAGGTAAAAATCAATGGTTCAGATCAGGAGTATTACTTTGTTGAATACGACTGGAAAACAGGACCAAATTCTGGATATCCCTGGAAAAATCAACTCTTATTAACACAAGAAGGGAAGCTTGTTAAAATTTTATCAGCAGAACGGTCTCAATTTGTTTCTATTTTCCCAAAACAAAATCCGTACTTACTGGCAACCTCGGTCACAGCACATGGAAACGGAGGTCATGAAATTTACAAAATAACAGCAGACTCTTTAGAAGATGTCTATGGGGGTAACGTCAGAACATATGATGCTCATGAAGACAACAAAATTTATGAACCGTATGAGCTGCAATTAAAAATTAAAGACTACAATAATGACGGATTTAATGATATTGCTTTCACAGGAAAACTTGTATTGATCCAGAGGCGTACACCGGATGGATTCTGGTATGACAACACAACAATCAATGGCAGGAAAGTCAGTTATTCTGTTGATAACCCATACAAAAAAATTCCTGTAGAATATATTTTTCTTTACGATCAAAAAACGGGGCATTTTAAGCCAAAAGGAGACTATAGAGAGAAGTACAAACTATTCGAATAAAGACTCCATCATTTGTAATACTCAATCCCGATCATCCAGACTGTTTTCTCCAATATTTCAATAGAATTGTTTACTTTTATCACAGAACGCGAACATTTCACAATAAATATTCTACATTTAAATTTCATCCTTTTTATTATATGATCCAAACCAATAACCAAAACTATCTACTGCTAATCATCTTACTGATTCCCAATTTTCTTTTAGCTAATGCAGGTTCTCCCATGATTTGGTTTAGCTTTTTACATCTGATCTGGATCAACTTCATCATCGGAACCTTTGAAAGTAAACTTCTTGTAGAAAAATTCAATCTCCAAAACAGAAAGTGGCTGATCATTGCAGCCAACTATGTTTCTATGTTTGTAGGTTACTATTTCATTGCACCTCATTTTTCTTTGGTAAACGGATATCCAGACTTTTGGGGTATGAAATCAAGGGTAGGCGAATATGAACTGGGAGGATTTTTTATTGGTTTCCTATACAGTTTTGGAGCAACTCTGGTTATTGAATTTCCATTTTACTGGCTTTCATTGAAAACAAAACAGAAGGGCTGGAAATTATTATTACCATTCTTCTTAGTCAATCTTTTTACAAATATTATGATGCTTGCTATTTATTTTGCAATTGTTGCTTTTGCTGCAAAATGGAATTAATTAGTAAAGTTTAGATTGCTTCCCTACGCTCGCAATGACAATGGTCGTACAAGGCTCGTAATTTGTCGGAAAAACACATCGTTTAACCTTTGCTGAGTGGAACGCCTCTGCGAACATTGAAACAATTAGTTCTCGAAAAATCCTCGCGACATTTGCGTTAAAGAGATTGCTTCGCTACGCCCGCAATGACTATAAAACAAAATCCCTCTCATTACTGAAAGGGATTTTTTATAGTTAAGAAACTGAGATTACATATAAGCTTCAATTGGCTCACAAGTACAAACTAAGTTTCTGTCTCCGTAAGCTTCATCTACTCTTGATACAGAAGCGAAGAATTTGTGGTCTCTTACCCACTCTAGAGGATAAGCTGCCTTTTCTCTGCTGTATGGTTTATCCCATGAATCTGAGATCACCAGTTGTTCTGTGTGAGGAGCATTTTTCAATACGTTGTTTGTTGCATCTGCTTCTCCATTAGCAATTTCATCAATTTCTTTTTTGATGGAGATCAATGCTTCTGCAAAACGATCGATTTCAGCCTTGCTTTCAGATTCTGTAGGCTCAATCATTAATGTACCTGCAACCGGGAAAGAAACGGTAGGAGCATGGAAACCATAATCCATCAATCTCTTCGCCACATCTGCCACTTCAATTCCTAAAGATTTGAACTGACGGAAATCTACGATACATTCGTGAGCTACTCTTCCGTTTTCGTTTGAATATAAAATCGGGAAATGCTCTGCTAACACTTCTTTCAGATAGTTAGCGTTAAGGATAGCATGTCCTGTAGCCTTTTTAAGACCTTCAGTTCCTAACATTTTGATGTAAGCATAAGAAATGTTAAGGATCAATCCTGAACCGTAAGGTGCTGCAGAAATACCGTCGATTGCTTCTTTGGAACCGATTCTGATATTCGCGTTGGAAGGAAGGAAAGGCACTAAGTGTTTAGCAACACAGATAGGACCTACTCCAGGACCTCCACCTCCGTGAGGAATTGCAAAAGTTTTGTGAAGGTTAAGGTGGCAAACGTCCGCTCCGATGTTTCCAGGACTTGTAAATCCTACCTGAGCATTCATGTTCGCACCATCCATATATACCTGTCCTCCGTGCTCGTGGATAAGGTTGGTAATTTCTTTAATGTTAGCATCAAAGAAACCGTAAGTTGAAGGATAAGTAATCATTACAGCTGATAAGTTGGCTGAATGAAGTTCTGTTTTAGCTTTAAGATCTTCGAAGTCGATTTCCCCGTTTTCAAGGTTTTTCACGACTACGATTTTCATTCCTGCCATAGCAGCAGAAGCCGGGTTGGTACCGTGTGCAGACTGAGGGATCAATACTACATTTCTGTGGTGGTCACCTCTTGAGATATGATATTGTCTGATCACCATTAATCCTGCATATTCTCCTTGAGCTCCGGAGTTTGGCTGAAGAGAAGTTCCTGCAAAACCTGTAATTTCTGCCAAGTCTTTCTCTAACTCACGGATCATTTCCTGGTATCCTTCAGCCTGGTTTACAGGTACGAATGGGTGAACTGCTCCCCAGTTTTCCCATGAAAGCGGTAACATCTGAGTGGCTGCGTTCAGTTTCATGGTACAAGATCCTAAAGAAATCATTGAGTGGGTCAATGATAAGTCTTTTCTCTCAAGACGCTTGATGTAACGCATCAATTCTGTTTCCGTGTGGTATTTGTTGAATACAGATTCTGTAAGAATTTCGTCTTTTCTTAAGTTTTCTTCCGGAATACTGTATCCTTCTTTGATTTCTAATTTGAAAGTCTGCTTGTCTTTAAACTGAGCAAAAGAAGCCATCAGATAGTTTAATTTCTCTAATGTTGTACTTTCGTTGATCGCAATACTTACTACACCTTCTGTGAAATAGTTTAAGTTTAATCTGTGATCAAGCATTAGTCTTACCAATCTTGCTTTCTCATCTTCAGCCATAGTGATTTTCACAGTATCGAAGATTGGCTCTTCTACTACCTGATATCCTAATGCTTTAAGACCGTTTTTCAAAGCATTTGCTTTAAAGTGTATCTGATCAGCGATATAGTTTAATCCTTTTGGTCCGTGGTAAACAGCATACATACCTGCCATTACAGCCAAAAGAACCTGAGCTGTACAGATGTTTGAAGTAGCTTTCTCTCTTTTGATGTGCTGCTCTCTGGTCTGTAATGCCATTCTTAATGCACGTTTTCCGTACATATCCTGAGAAACCCCAATGATTCTTCCCGGAATATCTCTTTTATAATCTTCTCTACAAGCGAAGAAAGCTGCGTGAGGACCTCCGTACCCTAATGGAATACCAAATCTCTGCGTAGTTCCTACGGCACAGTCAGCACCCATTTCTGCAGGAGACTTTAGCTTAACCAAAGCCATCGGGTCACAAGCCACAGCTACCTGAAGATCAAGTTTTTTATATTCTACAATATCTTCTGTATAGTCTAAAACGATTCCGTTTTTACCAGGATATTGTAATAAAACACCATAATAAGAACCATCAAACTGGTGTGTTTTATGATCTCCTACTACAATCTCAATTTCTAACCCTTCAGCTTTTGTTTTTAATACAGAAATGGTTTGTGGAAGAACAAGGTCAGAAATGAAGAACTTGTTAGCTCCGGCTTTTTTCTGGTCTTTAGATCTGTTGTTGAAGAACATATGCATTGCTTCAGCAGCAGCAGTAGATTCATCCAATAAAGATGCATTTGCCAATGCAAAACCTGTAAGATCGCATACTACAGTCTGGAAATTAAGAAGAGCTTCAAGTCTTCCCTGTGCAATTTCTGCCTGATATGGAGTATACGCAGTATACCAGCTAGGGTTTTCAAAAATATTTCTCTGGATTGCTGAAGGCAAAAGGGTATTGTGGTATCCGAATCCGATATAACTTGTATAATCAGTATTTTTAGATGCCAATTCTTTTGAGTGGTTCAACATTTCGTATTCAGAAAGTGGTTCCGAGATCTCAAGATCTTTCTCTAAACGGATAGAAGAAGGGATGGTCTGAGAAATTAACTCTTCAATACTAGAAACGCCAAGTTTCTCCAACATCGCCTGTTTATCGGCTTCATTAAGGGAAATGTGACGGCTCACAAACTGTTCTGTATTCATTTTTATTTATTAGATTTTGTTTGTAAAAAGATGGGTAAAATTACAATTTTTTGAATGATTTCACAAGAGTACCAGAGAGGTGATAATTCACACATCTATTTGTGATTTTTATCACAATTTGCATTTCGTAAATTATGATAAGGTTAGCATTAATTTCATCAATAATAACCATTATTCTATACATAATACACAAGGAAAACTATCAATTTCTATATAATTAAGTTCTTTGCGTATTATTAAATTAGTGTATATCATCAATAAATTTCACCCTTATTATTGAATCTATTAAACGAATTTTTTTAAAAATATAATGTGTTCAACATCTATTTTTATTCTTATACTGAAAGCTTCTGTCATTCAAATTTACTTCCATTAAAACTCTTTTAAATTAATTTGAAACTGCTATTCATCAGGTTGTAAGAATTTTATGAAATTTTATTAATTATATTTATTCTAAATTAATATATTTGCAACATGAATATGATTATCCCATTTAAAGTTCCGCCATTGGCACCTTACTCATTCAATACCGAAGAGATGTTCTGTGAAAAGAAATCATGCTGTAAAAAATTCAAGAAGGGAAAAAGATGTAAAAAATGCCCGGGAAGAAAGAAAATGGCATAAACGCAATTAGCTGAAGTTTTTTATCAGCATATAGATCGCAATTGCCAGAATAATAATTCCCCAGATCAGCATCATTATCTTAGGCTGACCTGACTTGTTTATTCTTGTTGCAGGCTGCGGCTTAAACATTTCTTCCACCGAACTTTTGAACTTTTCAGAATCGTTTTCAAAAACTTCTGTGATGGTAATTCCCTGAACAACCGTTTTGTGCAAAAGAGAATTGGTTGCATGCAGCAGAAGCTGGAATTTTCCATCTTTAAATTCTGTGATCTTAAAGATCCTCTCTCCATACGGCTTTTCTAATCCGAAAGGCAATACTTTCACCACATCGGCATTACTCGTCTGCCAGTTGATGATAATCTCCTCTCCTTTTTTCGCATGAATTTTATTCGCTGTAAAAGTTTTGATGGCTGGCGGAATATTATACCTGAAACTTCGCTGATGGTTTTCTAAATTCTGATCATAAGTACGTCTCAGCGCGCGATCACTTAAGGTTTCATAAGCCTCCTGAATCTCACGGAAACGGTCCGCAAAAAAGTCATCATTGTCATTTTTATCGGGATGATATTTTAAGGACAGTTTACGATAGGCTTTTTTGACGTCTTCTTCTGAAGCATCCTGTGATATACCGAGAAAATAATAGTAATCTTTCATTGAGCAATACAAAAATAAGGATTTATTTTTCTTTGCGTTTGATGTTTACGGTAAAATTTTGTTGGAAGTATAGATCAAAAAGTCATTGCGAACTGCATGTGAAGCAATCTCAACATAGCTTATAATCCGTTGGTTGGAAAAACGCAAGAGCGCAAAGTTTTTTATAGCTGTCTGCATATTTTTAAGGCGCAAAGATTTTATCTCCGATAAAACTGTACTTCTCAACAAATACATGAATTGAATGAGTTCAACAGCCCCTTTGTCATTCCGAGCAAAGCAAGGAATCTCTACTTCATATTAAAGGTGTTTCCCGCAGATCTCGCAGATTACGCAGATCATTTCGTAGTAAATTCAATCATAAGAACTGAACAGTAATAGACCGACCGTAATTACTTACGGGAAATCCAATCCTTAGTGGGAGCAATCCACTCATTAAGTGCTTTGAAAAGAAAGCCATGATTCAATCCCGTATTAAGCTCTATTTCTTTAAAGTCTTTTAGGTGGGATCTGACGAACCGCTGTTCATACGACATCGGCACATGTCCGTCATCTGATCTCTCCGTAATAGAAAGAATCCTTCCATACAATCTGAAATTTTTATCTTTTTCCAAAGAATCATCTTTGAAACTAGCTCCGATGAAGACAAATTTCAATTGTGGATTCTTTTCATAATAAGAAACATATTGTGCAATATAACCTCCCTGAGAAGTTCCCACAATGGTAATCCTTCCGGCAGGAATTCCTCTTTTCATAAGACTGTCAATCTGTTTCCTTACCTTTTGAGCATACACCGATGGTTCTGTATTGGCTTTTCTCTTCTCGGATATAACAACCGTATTTTGATCTCTCAGCTTGTTGAGTATTGTCTCATATTCTGCAACACCATATTTGGGATGCTTTTCCTCAAAAGAATGGTCTTCCAAAAATTTATTATGTAAAAAGAAAATATATTGTTTTTGTTGTGACTTTTGGCCAAACAATATGATCGAAAAAAATGAAAGTATGACAATAAAAACATTTGTAAACCTCATCATAACCGGAAATAGCTTTTAATTAGAAAGAAACAAATATAGTGTTAAAAAGCCTTTACTGGGACTATTTTATGTAAAAATTCCGGCTCGGGAAGCTTCGCTTCCCGAGCCGGAATGTAACAATTTCAATTTAGTTTTTACTTTTCTTATGCTTCGCAGGTATTATCCTTTTTGCAGCATTTTGAACGGAATTCTTTTTTGAATTTCCCTTTCAGTTCCTGATAGTCTTCCTCATTCATTTCTCTGATCTTATCTGCCAGTCCGAAAGGTGACTTTTTTTTGATTCCATACTCATCAAAAATACCTTTGATAAATCTTCTTCTTTGTATTGCTTTTTTAGCGATTAAGGCTACACCTGCAACAGCTAATGCTCCAAGAGCCCCTTTTAATGCTGAATTTTTCATTTTTTCAAAATTTTAAATTTTACTACTTCTTGTTTTTTATAGAGACGAATGAATGCTGATTTTTACTTTACTACTTCTTTAAAAATTTCAGATTATTCGTTATTTCTGTTGAAGAATCCACCGGAGCATTTATTTCTCCAGACTTCTTTAAATTTCTCTCTTTCTTCAGGAGATAAGCCTGCCATTTTTTCTCTCATCTTTCTTTCCTTGAAATCTCTCACCCCTTTGCCAAAGTGGAAACCTCCGAAAAGAATTTTGCTTAAGATCAGTATTCCCATGGCCTGCCAGAAAGTAATTGTTTTTGCTCCTAAAATCTCCGGAAGAAGGCAGTTCCAAAGCATCATGACAATCCATGTAACGGCAGCTAAAATTAATGGCGGGCATAGCAATAAAAAAATCCAACCCTTTTTGTGTTTATGATTCATAATTTCTTTTTCTAACTTTTTAAATCTTCGTATAATTTTCTCAATCTGTTTCTTAAGTGCTTCACAGCATAGTTTTTTCTGCTGATGATGGTTTTGATGTTTTCTCCCTGTTCATCGGCGATCTCCTGGAGGGTTTTGTCGTTCAGTTCATTTTCTACGTAGACCAGCCTTTGTTTTTCGGGAAGTTCATCAAGCGCCTCAAACAGTTTTTTCCAGATCTCATCCTGAAACATCTTCACTTCAGGACCGGCACTTTCATCCATCAAAAGGATATCCTTGATAGAAAAACTGCCGTCTTCATCTTCATATACGAAATCTTCAAGATTTTCTGTTTTCTTTTTCCGGTAACGGTCTGTGATCTTATTCGCCGTCACCCTGTACAGCCAGCCCCCAACGTTTACGATCTCAGAAAGATTCGTAAGGCTACTGAACTGATACCACACTTCCTGCAGAATATCTTCCGCATCCTCCGTGTTTTTCACTTTCGGACGAATATAAGACATCAGCTTCCCTCCGTAGTTCGAAACGGTTTGTGAGATGATGCTTTCTTTCTCCTTCTGTGGCATTGTTATTTTTTCGACAACCTCCATACTGATATGACGGTTAGCCTTTTGGTTTTACTTTAATAAATTTAAAATATTTTTCTTACAATTCAATTTTTCTTTTATTCATCATGTTTTTATCTTCTCAATTATTCCCGGATTACTCATTACTTATGTTTAAAGAAGCTTTTTCCCGCTATCCGCTCATACTCCTCACGCCAGACCATCCCACACCCTACCCTACGACTCTCCCACTCGTGTTCCGGGGTAACCGCTGCTATCGGGGCTAAGTTGGTGAGTGATAATTGGTAATTGATGAATGATAATGATAAAATTGTAAAATAATATTTTTGTTGGAAAACGCAAGGGCACAAAGTTTTTATCGTTATAATGTATAATTGTAAGGCGCAAGAAAATCAGAGATTTTCAGCAAGCGATCTGTCTTATTATTTTCTAATCATGGGACTTCTCAAATCTATTTAGTCAACATAATCAGCTAAAAAACTAAAATAGGCAGTCTTCAATTTTATCGGAGATAAAATCCTTGCGCCTTAAAAATATACAGATTGTTGTGAAAATTTTTAGCGTCTTTGCGTTTTCCAACTCTACTACTTCTGGTTTTAATAAGATTGCTTCGCTTTGCTCGCAATGACTTTATGGTAAAAAGAAACGGAAGACCAAGCCTTCCGTTCCAAACATTATAAAATTATAGTTTACTTATTAAAATTTTCAGCAAAGAATCCCAACATCGATTTATAAAGTTCTATTCTGTTCGGCTCTTTTCCAAATCCGTGTCCTTCATCGTATTTTACAAGATAAGGAACTTCAAAACCTTTGGCACGCATTGCTTTTACAATCTGATCAGATTCATTGATGTTAACCCTTGGGTCATTAGCTCCCTGTACTACGAATAAAGGTTTCTTAATCTTATCAATCTGAAACACAGGAGATACCTCTTTAGCAATTTTAGCTTCTTCAGGGTTATCAAGATCATACCAGATCTGTTTTACCATTTCTTTGTATGGTTTCCAGTATTCCGGGAAAGAATCAAAAAAAGTAAAGATGTTGGATACCCCTACATAATCCACTCCACAAGCATATAAATCCGGAGTTTTGATCAATCCCATCAATGTTGCATATCCACCGTGGCTTCCTCCGTAAATAGCAACCTTATCTTTATCTACCCATCCCTGTTCAATGGCATATTTTACACCATCTTCCACATCATCCATCGCTTTTCTTCCGATCTGCTTGTAACCTGCTTTCTGGAATGATTTTCCATATCCTCCGGAAATCCTGAAGTTCACCTGAAGCGTAGCATATCCACGGCTTGCAAACAGCTGTGTTTCCGGATTGAATCCCCAACTGTCCCTGATTCCCTGAGGGCCGCCATGAGGATTTACGATCAAAGGAACTTTTTTACCTTCCAATGCAGCTTTAGGTAGGGTAATATATCCATGGATTGTCAACCCGTCTCTGCTTTTAAATTCGATAGGCCTCATTTCAGCCATGTCTTCTTCCTTCAACTGTGGCATCAGGTTGTACAGAAGCTTGGTCTGCTTGGTTTTGGTGTCGTATTCATAATAAGTCCCATAGAGCTTATCACTTCCTACAACAACCAGAAGTTTATCATTATTATCATCAGAAGAAACAATTCCAAATTCCTTGTCTCCAAACTGAGATTTTAATTTGTCATGTATTTCTTTATAAAATTTACTTACCGGAACTGTTTCTCCTTTGGTTCCTTCATAGCTGATATAGTCAAGCTCATAGTTTCTGTTTTTACCCGCTGTGCTTATTGAGCTTACATCATATACAGGATTGGAATAAATTTCTTTAATCACCGCATTCTTCTTCAGATCATACAGGACGATTCTCGCTTTATCGCTATCCAGATTGGTTACTACATACGCTTCATCTTTATTTTTAGAATTTTCATTAAACTCTATAATACTGAAGGTATCAGACCAGTCTGCAGATTTGATCAGATTGAATTTTCCGGTCTGCAGATCTTTATAATAGGTTTTTGTGGTTAATCCGTTTTCAAGGACGCTATAACCTCTCAGATTTCCGTCTTTATCAAAAAGATAATCGTCAATAGGGCTGTTGACATCTTTATTTTCATACAGCTGGGTCATTTCCCCGGTAATGAAATTGATTTTAAAAGGCTCAAAGATCTGCTTGTTGTTTTTATTCATGGTAACCACAACGAAATCAGTATCTTTTATAGGAATAATGGCCTGCACTTTTACTCCGTCAAATGGTGTTAAATCCTTTTGATTTCCTCCGTCTGTATCGGTAGCATACAGGTGGATATTTTCATTTCCGCCTCTATCTTGTGTATAGAAAAGGCGTTTTTTGTTCAGCCAGCCATAGTTTCTTATCAGATCATCTTTTTCTACAATAGCTTTGGTAATTTTTCCGGTGCCAAGATCTTTTACATAAACATGATTTTTTTTCTCCTGATCTTTTTCTTTATAGGAAAGATATTTCCCGTCCGGAGAAATTTTAAAGGCTGAAGCTTTTGGTCTTGCAAAATAATCTTCAACTTTGTATTTAAAATCTCCTTTGTCGTAGGAAATAAGTTTTTCAAGATTAGCCCTGGAAGATGGTAAAGTAGGATCTCCCGGCAGTTTGGCAGTAGAACTCTGTGCGTTGGTCATAATGGTGGATAGTACAATAAGGGCTGTACCGAAAATGTTGTGATTTAGATTCATAACTTCTGTTTTAAAGGTTAAAGTTATATAGGCATTTCATTTTTAGAGTAATAAAAACTCATGCTTTTCTACAATAAGACTCGTTACACCTATAAAATGTTACATTTTTATCTCATTTAGTTAAAAAAAATCCCGATTATATAAAAAAGACAGCCTTTACAGACTGTCTTTTTTAGTGTAAATAAATTCCGAAATACCAGGTCCAGACTATTAAAATAATCTGCATGGGAATCCTTTGGATATAAAGATACTTCATTCCCGGCCCTGTATAATCGGCTTTAAAAATATTAATCTTTTTTCTGGAAGAATTGATATTGGCTATAAAAACCAATACGTAAAAAATAATGAGTAAAATTGCTGTTATCTCACGGATGGCCGGAATCATAAGCCCGATTCCCGCTGCAATCTCCAGAACTCCTGTACAATATACCCAAAACATCCTGGCAGGGATGAAATCAGGGATCATCATCGCCATTCCTTTTTGAAATTTAAAGTGGGAAAAACCTGTAAATAGGATGAAAACAGCCATTCCAAGGTTTCCTGAAAATATAAAATCCGGCTTCCCCTGAAACAAAAAAGTCCCCAGCAAAGCCAGAATAAATGTTGCGAAAAGTATTACGAGTAATTTCATTTATAGGTGGTAGATATTAGGTGGCAGGTAGCAGATATTAGTATTCAGGGTAAGAAACCAACTCTAAACCTTAAACATTAAACTTTAAACGTTGAATTTCTTTACACTGAACCAAGGCTCACTCCTTCCGCAAGACTTTTCACAACCATTAATCCTTTTGTAAAGCCTGTATTCATATGATCCTGCCACTGTTTTTCTACCTGAACTTCGGCATGAAGTTTCGTTTTTCCGTCAAAGTCTATCAGAAAGTATTTTTCAAAACTCCCGTTCCATTCCATGACTTCTCTGCTTTGGGTATCTTCATGCCCCTCTTTATCTACCATTCCCAGATGTTTGAACACAATATGATTGGGCTCGTCCATGCTGTCTATGGTTGAGACCATTCCTTCTCCCTGTGCATTAAGGAAATAGGTTTTTCCTCCGACTTTCCAGTCGGATTTCATGACGGATCCTGCTCCGAAATACTTGGTCCATTCACTATATGTTTCAGGATTCCAGAGGATGTCCCATACTTTCTGCTTAGGTGCATCTATTACTGTTTCGTATGATAAGGTTTCCATTTTTTATTTTTTTAGGGTGGTCATTGCGAGCAAAGCGAAGCAATCTCAGAGCTCGCAGATTTTTCTTTAATTCTAACTCAATTATTTACAGCTGATTTTCTGAAAGATGCTTAACGAGTGATATCGCTTTTGGAAACTTCTCTTCAAAAAATTCTTTAAATTCTGCCGGTGTCTGAATTTCTGTTTTCAGTAAAGTGCCTTCTTCGTTCTCCTCAAGAAAGTAAGCCTCTGTAGCTTCACCCCAGTCCTGAGGAACTTCAATGCCTTCATAAATTTCTCCAAGGTGCAAAAATTTTATTTCCTCGTTGGGGATCATTTTTTCCACCCTGCTGTACATTCCGTTGTTTTTCGGATCAAGAAATTTGACAATATTATTTTCTTCAAGCGTTCCTTCATAAAAAGAACCTTCTGTAAATGCTGTTGTCCATTGTCTGTAGGTAATATCACCCCAAAGAACACTCCAGACTTTTTCAGGTTCGGCATTGATTTCTATTTCATATGATAATTTTTCCATATATTTTTTAAGGGATTAGGTGATGGATAATAGGTTGCAGGTGACTGCGTTGGTGGGTGAGTTTGAGAGTCAGAGAGTAAGAGTGTTATTGTGACCACTTCTAGCTTCTCATTCTATCCTCCGACAAAATCACCTCCATTGATATGAATAATTTCTCCTGCAATATAACTTGCATCCTTTGAGGCAAGAAAAACATAAGCTGGTGCTACTTCAGAAGGTTGTCCCGCACGTTTCAGCAAAGTGTCTTTTCCAAAGGTGGAAAGGTCATCAAAAGCTTCTTTCACCAATGGAGTCCATATAGGTCCTGGTGCAATTCCGTTTACCAGAATTTCTTTTTCGGCAAGATTATCGGCAAGAGACCGGATAAAAGACAAAACAGCACCTTTTGTTGCCGCATAATCTATTAAGTGGTCACTTCCGCGGTACGCTGTAACAGAGGTTGTACAAATGATTCGTCCTCCTTTTGGTATCATAGGAAGAAAATTTCTGGTGAATGAAATCATGGAAATAATATTGGTATCAAACGTTTCCTGAATCTGTTCATCAGAGATTTTTTCCAGACTGCTTTTTGAAGTATGAATTCCTGCATTATTAACAAGAATATCAATATTCTTCCACTCTGTTTTAATCTTGTCTGCGCATTTGGTTCTGAATGCTTTCCGGGTAAGATCTCCTTTGATCAGAAGACACTTCTGCCCTTCTTTTTCCACCAGTCTTTTGGTTTCGTTAGCATCATCGTCACTTTCTTTATAGATAATGGCGACATCTGCTCCTTCTCTGGCAAAATGAACGGCCACCGCCTGTCCTATGCCGCTGTCTCCTCCGGAAATAACAGCTTTTTTACCCTGCAGCTTCCGGCTTCCCTGATAATCGTTCCTGATAATTTCCGGAAACACCCCGTCTTTAGGGACTTTTGACTTAGAGTCTGATTTGTTCTGTGTTTTCATATGCAAATCTTTTTTCTAAATCACATCAAACAATACGCCGAAAATATTTAAGAATTATAAGCGTCTTCCAGATCCTGAATAATAATTTTCTGCATTTTCATCATCGCCTGAACAACTTTATAGGCTTTTTCCTGGTTAGAATCATTCATCAGCTGGATGAGTCTCTTAGGAACAATCTGCCAGCTTAATCCGTATTTATCTTTCAGCCAGCCGCACATACTTTCTCTGCCACCGCCAGCAGTGAGTGTATTCCAATATTTGTCGGTTTGTTCCTGGTCATCTGTCATTACCACTAATGATATTCCTTCATTGAAGTCAAACTGGTGATCATAGGAATTATCCATACAGAATACGCTGTAATTATCGATTGTAAAATGAGCATGCTGAACATTTTCTGCCGGTTCCGGAATGTTATGTCCTTCGCTCCCTGCTCCGTAGGTCAATATATTTCCGATGCTTGAATTGGGAAAAGTTTTCGTGTAAAGTTCCATTGCTTCTTTGGCTTTTCCGTTATTCTGATGGATAAACATCAAGGTAGGAATTATTTTCTGATCGCTTGCTTTTTCTCCCAGAAACAACTGCCATGTTACGCCATATTTATCCTGAACCCATCCGTATTTCGGGCTCCATGAGTAAGATCCCAGTTCCATCAAAGCTATTCCGCCATCCAGTAACTGATCCCAGTATTTTTGAACTTCATCTTCTGTTTCACAGATTACCATAAAAGAGATGGAAGCATTTTTTTTGAATTGAGGGCCTCCATTCAGAAGCATAATTCTCTGTCCAAACAAATCAATATTCATGACAACAGGAGTATCTGCAGTGATTTCACCTCCGAAAACCTTACAATAAAATTCGGCTGACTGCTTGGCGTCTCCATCATACCAGAGACATGGGAAAATATCGTTATTCATAATTTTAATTTTTAAAAAGGGTGATGTATTTTTAACTTTCTATACAGCAAAAACAGATCTTATGCCTTTGCTTTTAAACGATACCAATCCGTTTTACTGCAATGACACTGCAAAATTTTTCAGTTGTATATATATTATGCTTCTTTAAAGCAGACCTGATTTTCTTTCATGTAATTCTTCAGTTTCATCATCGCATTTTTACCGAAACCATGCAGCTGCATGATTTCTTTTTCGGAATAATCTGAAAGTTTTTCCAAAGAATTTATTTTTTCCTTTTCTAAGGCTTTTCTTGCCGGTATTGCAATAACTCCGTGAAGGAATTGCTCTGCAGAGTCATAATTAAAAGCATACATAGAGTTTAAACTCTTTGACATGATAACTAGATTGATCATGGCTACAAAAAAATATTGTTAATGATTCTCAACATATTTGTGGAAGTTGTTGAGAATAGCATACCAGCCATCCCGCTGCATTTCCACAGAATTTTGTTTTTCCGGATCGAAAATTTCAATCACTTTCGTTGTATTCTCATCTATCTTATCAAATACAACTTCCACTTTTCGTCCGTCCTCAAGGTGATACCTAATGATCTCATGAGGAATAATCTCATCATATACGCCTTCAAAATCGAATCCGAAGCTTTTGTCTTTTGCTTCCATTCTGTTTTTGAATTTGCCTCCTACTACAAGGTTATTTTCAGAACTAGGACAGTGCCAGGTTTCATGGGCGAAATTCCATTTCGTAATGTGCTTGGGTTCATTGAAATAATTCCAAACCTTCTCCACCGGTGCTAAAATTGTGATGTCTATTTTAATTGGATCCATAGTTCTATATTTTTAAAAGTTTAAATAAAGAGCTGCCCAAAAATGAGCATCTCTTTATTATCATTAGTTAAATATAAGATTATTTTGCAGATTCTTCATTATAGTTCACCATCCAATGAACACCATACTTATCCTGAAAACATCCGAAGTAGTCTCCCCAGAACTGATCTTCAATAGGCATTTCCACGTTTCCGCCATCAGAAAGTTCTTTAAAAATCCTGTCTGCTTCGCTTTTTGAATCAGGGAAAATAGACACATAATTATTATTTCCTACGGTAAGAGTCTGCCCGAATGCCGGTACAATATCGGAGGCCATTAACAGGTCCCCACCTACAGGCAGAGCGATGTGCATTACTCTGTTTTTTTCTTCTTCCGAAAGGTTTTCTGTTCCGGGAGCATTTCCCATTTTATGAATTCCACCAACGAATTCACCACCGAAAACACTTTTGTAAAAATTGAACGCTTCTTCAGCTGTTCCATCAAAATTTAGGTATGGATTTAATTTAGCCATGATTTTTAATTTTAAAGTTATTATTATAAAATATTGTTTCTACTGTTGATCCATTAAGGATTAATTAATTTACTATGAATAAAAAAACGCTTAATGGTTTAAAAATTTTTCTACTTCCCTGACGGTAAAGTCTATTAAGTTGGCATCAATACTTCCATCAAAGTCCGGCATCATATAAATACCATGAGTTGCGGGAAGTATCAATAACCGGGAGCCTTTCACCAACCGCCACATTTCGGCAGTATGTTCCGGCTTCATCACATCCTGATCGCCGCTGATAAATAATGCAGGTGATTTGATTGACCTCAGCACTTCATCATTCCAGTCCTGAAAAGTCTGCATCCTTGTACAATCTTTCTCAAAAAGGTTTTCAAGCTTTGAGAAATCAGGATTGAGGCTTAAGAAATTAATTTTAAAAGGTTCAGGCATTGATTCAAAAGTTGCTTCCTGCATTCCTTCAAAAAAGCCGTCTATCATTCCGCTTCTTTTATAAAAAGCAGAGGCAATCACTAATTTCTCAACAATTCCTGGATGACGATGCCCAATCTGCATTACGGTACTTCCTCCATTACTGAATCCCCAGAATGAAGCTTTTTCAATGTTAAGTTCTGCCAAAAGTCCTGCAACATCGTCTGCATCCTGTTCAAATGTTTCAGGAATATCGCGGTGTTCACTTCTGCCATGGTTTTGTAAATCGATTCCTATCAGCTGGAACTTGCCTTCCAGCCTTGCAATGACTTCTTTAAAATCATAAAGCATTGAAGAGCCACCGCCATGGATTAAAACCACAGGTTTTCCTGATCCGTAGATCTCGTAATATAATTGGATTCCGTTGACTTTTTTATAGCCTTTTTCTACTGGATTCATTATTAATATTTAAGATTTTCGTCCACATCATATTTCATTCCCGGATAATCCAAAATTCTGCGCATGAGACCTATCTGTCCGCAGAGATAGTCTTCACGGCCGATGCACATTCCGACAAAATTGAGTTTTGTTTCTTTAATGAAAGGGATGTTCATTCCTATTTCAAATATTTCATCCAGCTCTTCATCGGTTACTTCATGAAGTTTTTGAAAGACTTTAGCTGAAATTGTATGAAAGTTTTCTTTCAGTTCAGCAAGGGTTGGATATTTAAAATTTTCATCCAGTGCTTTCCCCTGGAAAAACAAATCATTGTACGGGTCTTCTCCCTGAAGTCCAAGTACTGAACCTAATCCGTAGCGCATGTTGACAAAGTTTCCTGCCATCCATACGATATGATTGGTTTTATTTTCAATTCTTTTCAAGGCGTCTTCTTCCGAAATGCCGTCCAAAACGTTCATAAAGCTTTGGGAATGCATTCTGTAAGCCGGAATAACGAGCTCCATTTTTTTTGATTTTGGTGTGTTCATTTTTAATCAGAGATTAGAAGTTAGAAATTAGAGGTTAGTAGGTTGGAGAAACATAAAGGCGCTAGGAGTTTTACAAACTATGCTTTTTTAAGTCGCAAGGATTTTATCTGCGATAAAATTATACTCATCTGAAAAGGTAATACTCATATTTCAGCGATGCACCTGTCATTCCGAGCGAAGTAAGGAGTCTAAAAATAGCATGCTATTTTATAGCACCCGGTTTTCCTAAAATTCTGCGGAGATAACCCAGCTGCCCACTGTGATAGATTTCATGAAGGCTTAGGGTTGATATATCTTTAATCATTTCAGGTTTAAAACTATCAAGCGTGCTGAGCTTTGCTTCCAGCTTATCCTGGGGATTGTTTAAGATAGGATTTTAAATCTTCAAAACTAATCAATTTATCTTGATGATCTAAAGCAATTTCACCCCTGTTATAGAAAGAAAATTTTTCACTATCCCAGACAGATTCTTCTCCTAAAATATTCAGTAAGGGATTTCTGATGTAAATTAAATGTCCAAGGATCCAGTTCATACAATTGGCTTCACCATTGGGAAAAATCATAGATTCTTCGTGGGTAATACCATCGATATTCATCGTAATCACAAAATAATTACTGGTTACCTGATTTTTTATGATTTCTATATCGTTTGATTGTGTTTCCATATGATACATTTTGTGGTGTTATGATTATTCTGCAGGGATCTGAGAGGCATCACCATGCATTACTTCCCACTGATGGCCGTTGATATCAGCAAAACTGCTTTGATACATCCATCCGTAATCTACAGGCTCACTGTATTTTGAACCTCCGTTTTCGATCGCTGTTTTTACCATACCGTCTACTTCTTCCCGGCTGTTTACCCCGATGGCCAGAAGTACCTGTGTTGTATCTCCTTTAGCAAAAGGTCTGTTGGTAAAGGTTTGAAAGAACTCTTCTTTGAGAAACATGGTGTAGATATGATTTTCTTTCATGACTACACATATGGCCTTATCATCTGAAAACTGTTCATTGATAGAAAAGCCAAGCTTCGTCCAGAATTCTCTGGTTTTTTGAACGTCTTTTACAGGTAAATTGACGTAAATATCTGTAATATTCATTTTGTAAATTTTAGTGGTGATTGTTATCCAAAATTATCAGGATTTGGTAAGAATGTGCTTGCCATAGGGCAAGATTTATTTTTTATTTGGATTAATTTATTCAGCAGGCATTTGAGACATATCTGCAAAAGTAATATTCCAGCCATGCCCATCCGGGTCCCAGAAGGAGTTCTGATACATCCATCCGTAATCCTGAGGTTCTTCATGCTGCCGTGCGCCGTTCTCTACAGCAGTGTTTACTATTTTATCTACTTCTTCACGGCTGTTCAAACCTACAGCTACAAGAACCTGACTGGTATTTTCTTTGGCAACAGGTTTATTGGTGAAGGTCATAAAATAATCTTCCTGGAGAAACATCACATAGATAGTATCATTCAAAACAACGCAGGTTGCTTTATCATCAGAGAATTGTTCATTGATAGAAAAACCTACCTTAGTCCAGAATTCTTTGGTTTTCTGTACATCTTTTACCGGAAGGTTGACATAAATTTGATTGACTTTCATTTTTTGTAATTTTAGTGTTAAATTGTAATCCAAAATTACCGAGGTGCAATGAAAATCTACTTGTCATAGGGCAAGATTTAATTTTTCTTGGGATGAGAAACGATTTCCTTACGGATACGGCTCAGGGAAGTATCTGTAACTCCCAGATAGGACGCTATTTGTTTCAAGGGGGCAAATTGTATGACTTTAGATTTTTGCTCCAGCAGATTAAGGTATCTTCTGGTGGCAGAAAGGGTAAACATTTCTACAGATCTTTGTTTGTAGGCAAAAAGCTCCTGAGACATCCATGATCTTCCCCATTCCCTGAGGTTTGGGATTTTATGGAACAACTCCTGGAAGGTATCATAATCCAGCCTCCAGCACTCGCAGTCGGTAATACAAACAATATTTTCCTGAGACGGAACCCGCTGAAACATTGACAAAACCTCAATAATGACTTCATTTTCTACAAAAAAGTGGGTTGTTACTTCATTTCCGTTGAAATCATTCACATAGGAACGCGCCAATCCGCTTTCAAGAATATAATATTCATTGGCTGTTTTTCCTTCCTCAAGAATGAAATCACCTTTCTGGAAAGATGTTTTTTCATGAGCCTGGAATATTTCAGCAAGCTCTTCAGGGAAAAAAAAGGGGAAATCATAGCAGGTTTCTAAAGCTTTATTGGTCATTTGGTGTCAATTTTTTAAGTCTTTAAAAGTAAAATTTTTAATTGAATTCAGAGCAAAAAGTATTAAACAAAGCATTGAATATTTTCATAAAAAGCACATACCCTATTGAAATTAAATACATTTCAAATCTTTTTGTTTTTAAACAGTTATTTGAAACATACTATCTCTGACCACCCCGTCAAAAATTCTTTGAATTTTCGCCACCCCTCCGGAGGATGGGAATGACTATCTCCCGATACAGTCATTGTAAGCTTTTTACAGGAAATATTTTTTTTAAAACAGGGAAAGCTGTATTGATTTTGGAGCAGTGGGTTTCTGGGCATCGCCGAATATCGTTTTCCCACCAAAACGCCAGGAATTCTGCCTTTCTTCTTCAATCACCTGCTGAATATCAAAATCCGGAGTGAAATCTTTTTCTGCTTTTGCTATGATCTGATGAAGTTTATTTAAAGAATTCAGCTTATCAGAATTTCCAAGTTTGGATTTTTCAATCCCTTTTCTCAGGATGCTGATACTTTCATCATACGTATTGATCGGCACCGGGAAAGGGTGTCCGTCTTTACCGCCATGAGCAAAGGAAAACCTTGCCGGGTCTGCAAATCTTGACGGCGCTCCGTGAATCACTTCACTGACCAGAGCCAAAGACTGCATGGTTCTTGGCCCTACTCCTTCCAGCATCAGCAGATCTTCAAAATTCTGTGGCTGCTGTTCTCTGGTAACATATAAAAGTGCTCCCAGTCTTTTCAAATCAACATCAGAAGCCTGAACATCATGGTGGGCAGGAAGAATCAGTCTTGCAAAATCTTTCATCACTTCCGCAGAATCGGTGTGGGAAATATCCAGAATTCCTTTCCTGTTCTCTGAAGCTTCAGTATCGGTAAGGTTAAGAATTCTTCCTCTTGAAATCCCATTGATTCCTGTGTGCGGCTGTTCTACAAAAGAGGTAACGTTTTCCGAGTGCCAGTGATAACGTCTTGCTGTTCCGTCAGATTCATGCATTCCCTGCTGAATGACGCTCCAGTTTCCATTGTCTGAAAGAATGAAATTGTGTAAATACAGCTGGTAACCATCCTGGATGGCCGTATTATCTACTTTTGCAGAAAGCTTGCTGGCTCTTACCAGTTCTGTTCCGTTCAGTCCGGTTTTATCTGCAATTTTAATGAGCTCTGATGGAGTTTCGCGGGAAAACTTCCCTTTTCCGCCACAGATATAAAGCCCCAGCGACTGAGAATTTGGGTTAACAGAACGTTTTAAAGCTCCCATAACGGAAGTGGTAATCCCTGAAGAATGCCAGTCCATTCCCATCACCGCTCCAAAGCTCTGGAACCAGAATGGATCTGCCAGACGGCGTAAGACCTCGTCTTTACCGTAATCCATGAGAATGACTTCAATAATGGAAAGCCCCAGAACAGACATGCGTTCATACAGCCATGGCGGTACTTTGCCATAGTGAAGAGGTAAATCTGCTGTTCCTGATCGTTTCATTCTATTATCAAACTGTAAAGGTAAGTTTTATTCATCTTATTATTTAATGATCCGGATCATTAATAATGTTTAATTACGGTAAAACATACGGATCCATAAAACCGTTTTTATTGGTGAGACAGTATATTAATCAGCTTATCAAATGGATCTATAACGAAAAATCTTCGTACTCCCCATTCTTCATGGGTAAGTTCATAAGTGATTTCAAAGCCTGCCTTTTTCATTTTATCATAGATTTCATCCACATTATCCACTTCAATGGAAAGATCTGGAACTTCTGTATCGTTTCCACCCTGTTCAGCAAAGCTGATCTGAGCTTTGGCTTCTTCCTCATTACCCAATGTTTTAATCCAGCCATGATCCATCAAAACCTCCAGTCCCAGAATATCCTGATAAAACCGGCTGGCTTTGGAAATAGTATTCGTTTTAATATTGACTACGATTCTTTTTACCATGTTCAAATTTTTTAATTAAAAAAGCCTTGCAAAATCATATTCACAAGGCTTTTCTACAAAAATTATTTTATTATTTCAATGCTGCAAGAGCGGCATCGTAATTAGGTTCATTAGCAATTTCCGGAACCTGCTCAGTATATACTACTTTATTGTTTTCGTCAGTAACGATCACGGCACGGCTCAGTAATCCTTTCATAGGAGAATCTGCGATGGTCACTTCATAATCGTCCCCAAAGCTGCTTCTGAAGTCTGAAAGTGTTTCTACATTATTCAATCCTTCTACCGCGCAGAATCTTCCTAATGCAAATGGAAGGTCTTTAGAAACATTGATGATCACCGTATTATCAAGCTTTGAAGCTTCCTCATTGAATTTTCTGGAAGAAGCGGCACAGGTAGGGGTATCAATGCTTGGGAAAATATTGAATACTTTTTTCTTTCCGTCAAAATTTTGAAGTGTTTTTACATTTAATCCTGAATCTACCAATGCAAAGTCTTTTACAGTGGTTCCTACTGATGGTAATGCTCCTATTGTGTGTACTTCGTTTCCTTTTAAAGTGATTGTCGTTGACATAATATTTATTTTTTTATTTTTTCAAATGTAATCAAAAAAGAAAATTTTTCCGGTTTTATTATGGTTAAATTAATCTTAAAGTGAAAATAAAAAATATCTTATTGATAATCAGTTTTATCAGAGATAATTATTATGTAGCTGCAGACTTACAAAAGCCTGATTGTAAGGACAAAAAGTTCAGCCTCTGAACATTATAAAATTATTTCTAAAATAAATGTACCCGGAAGGTGAACATAAATTAAGCAGATATCAATATAAAGACTCAAAAGCCTCTTTTTTTTATGGAAATATCTTAAATAAAACAATGATATTTACTAAATTTGTGGGACTTAAAATTTCAAATAAAAAATAACAGTATAATGTCAGAAAAATCAAAAATCTATTACACACTTACTGATGAAGCTCCAATGCTGGCTACTCACTCGTTTTTACCTATCGTAAAAGCTTTTACAAAATCAGCAGATATCGAAATCGCAGTACCGGACATTTCTTTGGCAGGAAGAATTTTAGCCAACTTTCCTGAGTTTTTGAAAGACGACCAAAAGATCGGTGATGCTTTGGCAGAACTTGGAGAATTGGCAACAAAACCTGAAGCCAACATCATTAAGTTACCGAACATTTCTGCTTCTGTACCTCAATTGGATGCAGCGATTGCGGAATTACAAGGTAAAGGTTTCGCAGTTCCAAACTATCCTGCAGAACCTAAAAATGACGAAGAAAAAGCGATCAAAGCTAAATATGCCAAGGTATTAGGAAGTGCTGTAAACCCTGTATTAAGAGAAGGAAACTCTGACAGACGTGCTCCAAAAGCTGTTAAAAACTATGCAAAAGCTAATCCTCACAGAATGGGTGATTGGGCATCTGACAGCAAAACTGATGTGGCTCACATGAACAATGGTGATTTCTATGGTACAGAAACTTCTACAACTTTAGAAAACGCTACAAAATACAGAATCGTATTTAAAGGAAATGACGGTTCTGAATATGTTTTAAAAGACTACGCAGGTCTTCAGGCTGGTGAAGTAATTGATTCTTCTGTTATGAACTTAAAGGCATTGAAAGCATTCGTTCAGGAAGCTATCGAGGAAGCTAAGAAAAGAAATGTACTTCTTTCTGCTCACCTTAAAGCAACGATGATGAAAATCTCTGACCCAATCATTTTCGGGGCTATCGTTGAGACTTTCTTCAAAGAAGTATTTACAAAATATGCTGAGACTTTCAAGTCTTTAGATATCAATCCAAATAACGGTCTTGCTGATCTTTTCGAAAAAATCAAAGGAAACGCTCAGGAAGCTGACATTAAAGCTGATATTGAAAAAGCTCTTGCTGAAGGACCTAGAGTAGCAATGGTAAATTCTGACAAAGGAATTACTAACTTCCACGTACCTTCTGACATCATCGTCGATGCCTCTATGGCTGCCCTTGTAAGAGGAGGAGGTAAAATGTGGAACAAAGACGGACATGAGGAAGATACCGTTTGTATTATTCCGGACCGTTCTTATGCTGGTTTCTATCAATCTGTGATTGATGATATGAAAGCGCACGGAAAATTAGACCCTACCACTATGGGATCTGTTCCAAACGTAGGTTTAATGGCTCAGAAAGCTGAAGAATATGGTTCTCACGATAAAACTTTCCAATTGTCAGCTGACGGAACTGTAGAAGTTCAGGATGAAGCCGGAAACGTTCTTCTTTCTCAGAAAGTAGAAAAAGATGATATCTTCAGAATGTGTCAGACTAAAGATGCTCCTATCCAGGACTGGGTAAAATTAGCGGTAAACAGATCAAGATTATCTGATACTCCTGCTATCTTCTGGTTAGACAAAGGAAGAGCTCACGACAGAGAAATCATCAAAAAAGTAGAGAAATATCTTGCTGATCACGATACAACAGGTCTTGACATCAGAATCCTTGATGTAAAAGACGCTATGACTGAAACATTGAAGAGAGCAAGAGAAGGTAAAGATACAATCTCAGTTTCCGGAAACGTATTGAGAGATTATTTAACTGACCTTTTCCCAATCCTTGAGCTTGGTACTTCTGCAAAAATGCTTTCTATCGTTCCATTGATGAATGGTGGTGGTTTATTTGAAACTGGTGCCGGAGGTTCTGCTCCAAAACATATTGAGCAGTTCCTGGAAGAAGGATACCTAAGATGGGATTCTCTGGGTGAATTCTTAGCACTTCAGGCTTCTTTAGAGCATCTTGCACAAACTCAAGGGAATACAAAATCTCAGGTTTTAGCTGATGCATTGGATGAAGCTAACGCTAAATTCTTAGCTACAGATAAATCTCCTGCAAGAAAAGTAGGTCAGATAGACAACAGAGGTTCTCACTTCTATTTAGCAATGTATTGGGCTGAAGCGTTGGCGAACCAGACTGCTGATGCTGAACTGGCTGCTCAGTTTGCTCCTGTTGCTCAGGCAATGCAGGAAAATGAAGAAGTAATCAATGCTGAATTAATTGGTGCTCAGGGTAAACCTCAAAACATTGAAGGTTACTACAAAGCTGATACATATAAAACATATGCAGCCATGAGACCTAGCACTGTTTTAAATGAAATTATTGACGGAATCTAAAATTTATGAAAAAAACTATAACCCTATTATTTGCTTATTTATCAATATTTTCATGCAGCAGTTCAAACGATGATATTACGGAGGTGGTCACAGTAACACCTCCTGTTATTGAAAATAAGATTAATTTAACTTCAACTTACAGTGGTACCACTGAAACGGTAAGTTTAAAATGGACACTCAGCGGAGATGCCACTTATAATCATTATAAAATTGTAAGAAGTGATTCTCAAAATGGGATACAATCCGAAATTGGTAATAGCTATCCGAATCAGTTTACATTTACTTCAGCCGTACCATTTAACCCTTATGTAGAATATCAGGTTATTGGTATTAAGGCTAATGGTGAAGAGGTTAAAAGTAACATTATAAAAATTGAAAGACCTGAGATCAAATTGGTTAATCTTAAAACTTTTGATGCCCAATTTGATAAAAACTCCGGAAAGCTATACCTATTAGATACGGATGGGAAAATTGCTATTTATGATGTAAATACAAACTCTGTTACCCATCAGATCAGCACAAATGCAACTTTAGGCTACTCTGATATTGGAACCTATAATGGAAGTGTAGAACTATATGTTCCCAGAAATGATGGTTGGGTAGATATTTATGATGGAAATGACCTGACATTGAAAGCTCAGGTGAGTTTCGGAATGCCGCTCATCAGTACTGTTTATCATAACGGTATACTTTACGGTTCTTCAAATAGTAATAGCAGTTCCAGTGTGATTAAATCAGCAAGCAGAGCTACAAAAGCTATAATTTCTCAATCACCTCAGCTTTATTATAATAGTGGAAGGATGAGAAAAGCTGTAGGGACTTCTGTGCAATTATATACCATAACACAGAATATTTCACCTGTAGATATGGATCTTTATAATTTTGATCTTAATGGTAATTACATAAGTCATCAGGACGATACTTATCATGGAGATCACCCACTTAATTACAGGATATTTGAAGCATTTCCTGATGGAAGAATCATTACGGCAAGTTCAGGTTCTGTCTATAATTCGCAAATGATTTATCAGAATGATCTGCCTTCCGGAAATTCCAAGCTTTCAAGTTTTGATTTTGATGGTAACAGTATTATTGCAGGAACCACAAGTAAGACCATTGAGCTTTACAACATCAATTCTTACACAAAAACCAAGACAATCAATACAAAGAGATATCCTTATAAAGTGTTCAGCTACAATAATAAGGTAGTCTGTGTAAGTTCAGTTACTCAACTCAACGTTCAGTCTTATGATTATTCGGGAATAATTCCTGACAATATAATGATCGAAATTTTTGACAAATAATTATAAACCTCTCCTTTGTGAGAGGTTTTTTATTGGCATTATTTCCTATCTTCCACAATTACTCTTCTATGCTCCCTGCCCCAGTTGATCATTTCCTGAATGATATTTCCAAAGGTTCGGCAGTATTCTGTGGGTTCATATTCTATTAAAACAGGAGTTTCGGGATAAACGGTGCGTTTTAGCAGTTTATTCAGTTCCATATCTTTCAGTTCTTTAGAAAGCATTCTGGTGGTAATTCCGGGAATACTCCTTTCAATTTCCCTGAAGCGTCTGTTCCCGTTACACAGTGAATTGATGACAGGAATCCGCCATTTGCCTCCGATAAAATAAAGGGTATCCTGTAATGCTCTGAGTTCTTCGTTCTGGTCTCTTTCCATAATTGCAAAGTTAAGTGATATCACGAATGATACTGGTATACTCTGTGATACTGGTTACAAAAGTATACCATTTTGAAATAACTTTGTCAAAAAATTTTACAATGAAAAAATTCAGTAACAAACTGGCTATCGTAACAGGAGGAAACAGCGGGATCGGATTCGCTGCAGCAAAAGAACTTATTTCAGAAGGAGCAACCGTGATCATTACCGGAAGGCGAAAAGAAGCTGTAGAAAAAGCAGCCCGCGAACTTGGTGCCATTCCGTTTATCTCAGATCAGGCTAACCTTAACGATATTGATCTTTTAAAAGAAAATATTGAGAAACAATTCGGGAAAATAGACATCCTTTTTATCAATGCAGGAATTACAGGTACGTTGACTCCGATTGAAGATATGGATACCGAAAATTTTGATCAGGTCATGAACATCAATTTCAGGGGAGCTTACTTTACATTAAGCAAATTCATTCCATTATTAAACGATGGTGCTTCTGTCATCTTTTTATCTTCTATTGTGGCTTCTACCTATAAACCCAACAGTTCCGCTTATCAGGCAAGCAAGGCAGCATTGAACTCCATTGCAAAAACAGCCGCCGCAGAATTAGCTCCAAGAAAAATCAGAGTGAATATGATAAGTCCGGGTCCGATAAAAACAGAAATCATGAGTAAAGCAGGCCTGGATGAAGAAACTTTGAAAAATATCCAAAACCATCTCATAGAACAGATTCCAATGAAGAAAATGGGAACCGCTGAAGAGATTGCCAAACTGGTTACTTATTTAGCCGACAACGATTCTTCCGGGTATGTCACCGGAACTGAAATTGTGATAGATGGTGGTATTACTTTATAAACAACAGATTTAATCAAATCCCGGTAATTGTGTTACCGGGATTTTTCTTGTAGATTTTCGGGGTTAAAAATTCCGGATTCGCCTTTTGATTTGTCCAGCTCGGACAGTTTTCCGTTTCACAGCATGTACTACCCGCCTACTTTTGATCCAGAAAAATAAAACAATACTCATTATGGATACCGTAAAGAAAAAAAGAAATCCCATTGCCATCGTATTTCTGGCTATACTAGGTGTTTTCGGAGGGTTGCAGCTATTCAGTAAACCTTTGGAAGGAAAACCGGTTACAGGAAAAATTGAAGCCCCAAAGGAAGTGATCAGTATTCTTGAAAACTCATGTTTCAGCTGTCATTCCAATCAGCAGAATTTAAGCTGGTATGATAAACTTGCTCCTGTTTCCTGGGCTGTGAACAAAGATATCAAAAGAGCCAGAGAAGTCCTGAACTTCTCAGAATGGGAAAAGTTATCTCCTGCAGAACATCAGGGAAAAATGTACGCTATTCTCAATATGATGCAAAGTGGTAAAATGCCTCTCCATGAGTACACCCTTCTGCATCCCTCAGCCAGGATTACAGCAAAAGATATTGAAACGATCAAAAAATATACACTTTCATTATCCTCAGCAGGTCCTTCTGTTCAAAAAAAGATTGAGACACCTCAGGTATCATCCTCTGTACTAGATCCGGCATCAACCAATTTCCCGGTTTCTCCCAACGGTGTTCGATACACCGATGATTTTAAAAACTGGAAAGTCATCAGCATGAGTACGCTGTTTGATAACTCTATCCGTGTAATTTATGGAAATGATATTGCGGTAAAGGCTGTGAAAACTGAGAACTTTCATCCGTGGCCGGACGGAAGTGTGGTAGTAAAATCCGTATGGAAACAAGAAGAGCTTCCAGATGGAGAAATCAGACCCGGAAAGTTTATCAATGCGCAGTTTATGGTAAAAGATCCCAGACAATATAAAGATACAGAGGGTTGGGGATTTGCAAAATTTTCCGGAGATGATCTTTATCCGACAGGAAAAACCGCTTCCTTCGCCAAAGAATCCTGCATTGCCTGCCACAGACAACTCGCTGAAAAAACAGGATATCTGTTTGATGTTCCCATGAAAGTAAATACCCAAAGACTCATTCAAAATTTACAGAAAAAATGAAAAATACCATCCTGATCTTATTGGTAAGCCTTGTTTCTCTTACCGCCTGCAGTAAAGAAAACAGTGATATGAATAATGGCCTTTCAAGGGTTGTTTTTGACCCGGGACCTCTCAAATTTATCTCTAATTCTTTAAATCCTAAAAAAGAAACTATGTCTGCCTTATATGGGAACGAAAAAGCACTGGTATCTTTAACAAAAGAAATCCAAACCCCTGAAGCAGGTTCTGTGATGAAACTGGTAACCTGGAAGTATCATGATAATCCTCAATATATCGGAGGAACCATCACCGGAGAATTGGTAAGTATTGAAACTGTTCAGGCTGATCATTCTGGAAAGGTTTCCTATGATATAAAAAATAGTCTACCACAAAACAGCTCACCCAATAAAGAAGAAAGAATACAGTATTTTATGAGTTACCGCGCTGTAAACAGGCCTTAATAAAAAACTACAGTTTCACTTTTTATCATAATATTTTAAATAAAAAAGGTTAATTTAACCTTTTCAAATCAGCAGATTTCATGCAACAGCAAAAAATAAAAATCTCACAAGCTATTATCTGGATAAGCTCCATTTTCCTGGGAGTTCTATCTTCTGTACCCCAGCTGGCGTCTAATGAGTTCAACTGGAAAGAAGCCGTGGTCAACTCAGCTATTACGGCAGCATTTTCGGTGATCATGTGGTACGTCAATATTTATATGCTGAACCGCACCACAAAACGCAGACAGCATATCTCGTATTCCAGATTGATGGTGGTACTGGCTTTCGGGATGGTGATTATGTTTGGACTGGCATGGATTCAGCAGCTGATTCTGTCTCATATCAATTTTGGTCCTGTAATGCTGATGGTGGAAGTAAGGGGAATTCTGATTAACCTGGTTTGCTATATGTTTCTTACGCTGCTTCAGAACAACTATACAGGGCAGCAGATACAGCTTGAACTGGAAAAGGTAAAGAGTGATAATCTGGGTGCTCAGTATGAATTATTAAAGCAGCAGATCAATCCGCATTTTCTTTTCAACAGTTTGAATACGTTAAAATTAATGGCAGAGACTCATGACGAAGAAACCGTTGATTTTATTGTCAAGCTTTCTGATTTTTACCGTTTTACGCTGGAAAGCCGTAAGCTGGATCTGATCAGCGTTCAGGAAGAAATGAAAATCGTGGATTCTTATCTTTTTCTTCAGAAAGCCCGTTTTGGAGAAGGGATTAAGTTTACCAACGAGTTAGGAAAAGAAACCGCTCAAACGCTTATTCCTCCTTTTACCCTTCAGCTATTGGTAGAGAACTGCATCAAACATAATATTGTTTCTCAAAGCAAACCTCTGCACATTACAATTTATACCGCTGACGATAATATCGTGATCGAAAATCCTATACAGCGAAAAGTAACCCCTGAAGATTCTTTGGGAGTTGGACTGGACAATATTAAAATGCGCTACAAACATTTATTGGAAAAGGATATTACCATTCATTCAGGCGAAAAAACATTTCAGATAAAACTACCATTAATCCATGAATATAATCATTATTGAAGATGAATTCAGGGCGGCAAAATCCCTGCAGAATTTAATTTCAGACTTAAAACCTGAATCAAAGATACTAGGTGTTTACGACAGTATTGAAACAAGTATTGAAGGCTTAAAGGAAATCAAACCTGATCTTATTTTTATGGATATCCATCTTTCGGACGGACTCTCCTTTGAAATTTTCAAATCAGTGGAGATTACCTGCCCTGTGGTTTTCTGTACTGCCTTTGATCAGTATATGCTGGATGCTTTTAAAAGTAAAGGAGTTGATTATGTTTTGAAACCATTTTCCAGGGAAGATATTGCCGAAGCCCTGCGAAAAGTTGATGAACTGAAAAAATTCTTCCAGAAAAATGAACTTCCGGACCTGGAGTCTCTGATACAGAAAATCAGCCAGCCTGCTACTGCAGGTAAGAGTAGTTTTCTGGTTTTTAAAAATCAGAAATACACCACCATTCCTACCGAAGACATTGCTTATTTTTATATTCATAATGAGATCACCCATCTGGTTACATTCACAAAGGAACAGTTTCCTCTTACCCAGCCTTTAGGACAAGTGGCGGAACAGGTTTCCGACAAACAATTCTTCAGAGTCAACAGGCAATATCTCGTTAATTTTAAAGCGATTAAGGAGATGGAACATTATTTTCAGCGTAAAATACTGGTAAAACTCACTATTGAAACCCCTGAAAAACTTTTGATTAACAAAGAAAAGACCCATAGTTTTTTTACTTGGCTGGAGGATAGATAAAGCAGTAAGGAAGATGGAGGATGGATGCTGGAAGTACTTGAAGACAAAGTCTTATTTAAATAAATTATAGCCCTGATTGAGATGATCAGGGCTTTCTTTTGTTAATTTTTTAAGCTTCCTGGCTTATATTAAAAATAAACCTGTATTCCATTTCGTGCTCTGAAACTTCCAGCCTCCCACTTCCAGCTTCCATCCTAAAACCCTTCCCCTCACAATTTCCGGATTCACCTCTCAATTTGTCCGGTTGAACCTGTTTTGTATTCTTTTGCCTTTATCAAGTATCTACTTTTGAATCAAATTAAAAGACATGATACTAAAAAACTTAATTACAGTAAGCGCTTTTACCGCGGTATTATTTGCAGCCTCAGCATTTATTCATCAAAATAAAGATCAGAAGACAGCACAGCATTCCACTTCAGAAAATAATGGTTTCGCTGTTCTGGAACTCTTTACTTCAGAAGGCTGTTCAAGCTGTCCTCCTGCAGATGAACTGATGGGAAAAATTGAAAAGGAATACAAAGATGAGCCTGTTTACCTCCTCTCCTACCATGTTGACTACTGGAACCGTCTCGGATGGAAGGACCGGTTCAGTACGGCTGAAAATTCCCAGCGGCAACAGCAGTACAGCCGCCTGCTGAATTCCCAGGTTTATACTCCACAGCTGGTAGTCAACGGAAAAACAGAATTTGTAGGCTCTGATGAAAACAATATCAAAAATGCCATCCGAAAAGCTCTGATTACTTCTAAAAAAACACCTGTAGAATTATCTGCCGCCATTTCTCAGCATAAAATTGATGTTCAGTATAAAACACCTTCCGCAGATCCTCAGAATATGCTGCTCATTAATCTGGTTGAAAAACATTCTTCCACAGAGGTAGGGAAAGGCGAAAATGAAGGACGCCATCTGCATCACTGGCAGATTGTCCACAAGCAAAACCTCATCTCATTAAATAAACAGCAGGAAGGAACAACAAAATTTAAACTTCCGGAAGGATTTTCTCCGGAAAACTGGGAAGTCATCGCTTTTATTCAGAATAGGAGAACGGGAGAAATCTCAGGATCAGCAAAAACAGCTTTTAAATAAAATACTATACAATTTAATTATCACTAAAAATTACAACAATGAAAACAAAAACTACAAAAATTATCTATTGGTCAGGTGCTATTTTTATGTCATTATGGTTTGGAGCCAGCGGTTTCTTTGAACTGACAAAAAATCCGGTTGTATGGGATATTACGCGACAGCTTGGATATCCGCCTCATTTTATTTATATATTAGGTATTTTTAAAATCTCCGGAGTTATGGTTCTTTTGCTTCCCAATAAATTATTGAGACTAAAAGAATGGGTGTTTGCAGGAATGTTCTTTGATATTCTGTTTGCTTTCTTTTCAAAAATTGCGGTACTGGGTTTTCCGTCTACGGTAGATGCAATTGTTGCCTTTTCTGTGTTAACGGCAACTTACATCATGTTCAGAAAGCTGTATTCTCCTGAGGTGGTATTTGGAGAGGCTTAATGATAAAACTCTAATTTTTTCTTATGTTTGAAACAGATCCTTCCATTGCTTGGGAGGATCTGTTGTTTATATATGATCAATAAATTTTGGTTAAAACCGAATAAATAAATGTTGATTATGAAAGCGGACTAAAGTCCGCTGCTATTGATTGTATTGCGTGTATGATGTATCATCCCGTTTTGACCACCCCGTCAAAAATTCTTTGAATTTTTGCCACCCCTCCAAAGGAGGGGAATACTGAGCACCTATTTATTAATCCAGGTAACGTATTCCTTATCCCTAATCCTCTTTTTCTCTCACCTGCAACCTACGATCTGCTATCTGCAACCTATTCCCTAATTCATAAAACCTTCCGGAAACCATTCAAAGCCGGATGTTTTCTTTTTTGTGTAACCAAGGCCCGGCCAGGGTAAATGGTAAGCAAACGCTCTGGTTCTGGTATCCGCCAGTTGTTGAAGGAATTTTTTTCTTGAAGCTGTTGCGATATCCAGATCTGTATCTCCGAAATAGCCCCATTCAGGGTGTGGAAACAAGATAACATCAGAATGGATAAGGTCTGCAATATAGATCAGCTTTTCGTTTCCTGAAGAGATGGTGGTAACGGTTAAGCCTGGTGTATGGCCAGGAGCTAACTGGAAACTAAAATAATCATACAATGTATTATTAAGGTCATAAAACTTCAGTTTGGGCTGAATCGTTTTCAAAATATTCTGAATTGCAGGAATAATCTGATTAAGAAATCCAGGTTGTGTTTTCAGTGCACTGTTGCTGAAATCTTTGATGGAAGCTTTCATCCAGAAATCATGTTCTGTTTTGGAGATGAAAATATCAGCATTGGGAAAAATAAACTGATTTTGTTTATCCACTACTCCGCCAATGTGATCCGGATGGGCGTGAGAGATGAAGACATCGGTAACATCTTTCGGAGAAAATCCTGCTTTTTGGAGACTTTTTAATAGAAATCCGGTTCTTTCATCAGCAAAAATCCCCATTCCGGTATCGAATAAAATGAGTTTATTTTTTGTTTTAACTAATAGAATATTCATCGCCATATCGATATAATTTTCCGGTCTGAAATTGTTTTTAAGGATTGATTTCAATTCTGTAACATTTCCTCTGGGAGCGAATGAGTTCAGGTTTTCTTCATGGATATATCCGTCCGTGAGAACAAATAGTTCAAGCTCACCAAGCCGCAATTTTTTAAATCCGGAAAGATCGTCTCCTGTTTTTTCAACAGTTGTTTGAGACTGTGCCATTAAGCCGGAGAAAGGAATCATGCTCAATGTTCCTGCCAATAATCCGTTCTTTAATAATTCTCTTCTGTTCATAGTCGAACTCCTTTTAAATATAAAAACAAAAAAACTGAGCTCTTTTTATTGTAAGAAGCTCAGTTTTTATCTAACATAGTTTTTAATTGTTCACCAGTTTCATTGAACCTTCATTGTATCTTTCTCCCACATTAGGGTATTTTTTCAGGATCGCATCAATGGTATCCAGATCTGATTGAGAAAGCTCAATATTAACAGCTGCAATGTTTTCTTCAAGATATTTGATTCGTTTTGTACCAGGAATCGGGATAATATCATCTCCCTGATTCAACACCCATGCTAAGGCAAGCTGGGTTCCTTTTACTCCTTTGGAAGCTGCCAACTCATTGATTTCGTTAGCCAGTTTGGTATTATTTTCAAGATATTCCTGCTGATAACGCGGTAATGATTTTCTGAAATCGTCATCACCCAGATTTTGTGCATCATAGATATTGGTGAAGAGTCCTCTTGCCAACGGTGAATAAGGAACCAAAGAAATTCCCAGTTCTCTGATGGTGGGTAAAATCTCATTTTCAACATCTTTCGTAAGGATAGAATATTCTGACTGCAATGCTGCGATAGGGTGAATTTTATTAGCCTTTCTGATAGATTCTGCCGAAGCTTCAGACAATCCAAGATATTTCACTTTTCCTGCCTTTACCAATTCTGCCATTGCTCCTACCGTTTCTTCTACAGGAACATTAGGATCTACTCTATGCGCATAATACAAGTCGATTGTATCGATCTTTAATCTTTGAAGGCTTAAATCTACGGCCTGTCTTATCCATTCCGGAGAGCCGTCGAAATAAGTTCCCGGAGCACCGCTGTGGCTCGCTTTACCATCTTTAAACCTGAATCCGAATTTGGTAGCAATGAAGATTTTATCCCTGTTCGGTACTAAAACTTTAGAAATCAGTTTTTCATTTTCTCCATTGGCATACATATCTGCCGTATCCCAAAAGTTAACTCCTAAATCCAAAGCTCTGTGCAGGGTATTGATACTTTCCTGCTCGTCGGTAGGACCATAAGCGAAACTCATTCCCATACATCCTAAACCGATTGCTGATAACTGTTCTTCTGTGTTTCCTAATTTTTTAAATTTCATGATAGGTATGATTTAATTTTACATGACAAAATTAGAACATCAGGAAGCCAATCCTGATATAGAATTCAAACTAAGAATTATAAAATTCAAACAACATCCATTCTTAAGGCATTGGGAGTAATTCCGGTTTGTTTTTTAAAATAATTGGTGAAATAAGCGGGTTCTTCAAAACCTAATCCGTAGGCAATCTCAGCAATATTCCAATCTGTATGTTTCAGTAAGGCATTGGCTTCCTGAATAATCCTTGCGGTGATCTGCTGGCTGGTTGTTTTTCCTGTAATCTCTTTTACCGAACGGTTCAAAGAATTCACATGAATGGAAAGACTCCGGGCATAATCATTCGGCGTTTTTAATTTTAAAAAGGCCTCAGGACTGTCGATAGGAAACTGTCTTTCCAACAATTCCATAAATAAAGAGGCAACCCTTTGTGAAGCATTCTGATAAGGTTCGAAACTTTCTGCCGGCTGCATTCTCATCGTCTCATGAATCATCAGATGAAGATATGCTCTCAGCATATCATACTTGTGAATATAATCCGACTGGATCTCCGTCATCATTTTGGTATAGATCTCAGCAAGTATTTTCTGCTGTTGTTCATCTACAAAAAAAACCGGAGTTCCTCCAATCTTGAACAGCGGAGAATCCTGAAGGTTTCCCATACGGCTTCCATTGTGCAGAAACTGATCGGTAAAAAGGCAGAACCAGCCTTTCTGATCTTCATCATCGGCTTCCCAGGAATAAGGAATAATGGGGTTGGAAAACAATAATGCGGGACGGTCTACTTTGATCCATTTGTCAGCATAATGAAGCTTTCCCTTTCCTATAATTAAAGAAATCTTATAATAATCTCTCCTGCTGTAAGGAGTGTGCGGAGAGCAATACTCCCGTGAAAAGACATTGAAGTGGCCCATTTTATTCACCCCAATACATTGAGATGCCAGATTGGGAGCATTCCTTTCATAAAAACCTTTGAGTGATTCGTGTGATTCCATAGATCAAAGTTATAAAAATCAAACAAAATAAATCACATCAGATATTGAAAAATAATATGGCTGACAAAAAATGTCAGCCGTTATAAGTGATAGAGTTGATAATGGGCTTAATCCCAGTCACCGTCATGCCCGTGACCGCGGTGTTTATTTTGTTTTTTATAGTATTTCTCCTGATCTTTATAATACTTTTCCTGTTGTTTACGGTATTTTTTATAATCGTTTTTGTTTCTTCCATAGACGATTACCGGATTCTGACCTCTGTAATATTTCTTTTTAAAGAGGATATACTTTTCTCTACCCAGAATTCTTTCCAGCTCCGAATAACGGTCATTCCTCCATCTTCCCGGTTCTACTACGTAAACTCTGTTCCACGTATCATAATCACGGTATCTGTCATTCAACACATAAATCTGATTGGCCTGTGTTGTTGAAAGCACAAGATCAGTAATTACTCTTTGCCAGTTGATGTCCGAGATACTTCTTCTATAATCATTATAATAATCGGACTGGGCATAACTAAGACTAAATGTCCCAACCAATAATGCTGTTAATATTAATTTTTTCATTTCACACCACTTTAAAATTAAACATGAAGGGATAGTCAATTAAAGTGCCAATTCTTAAATATAAATACTAATATTTGTTAATAAAAATCATAAACCACTGATTATCTTTGAAATATTTTCTGCGTTTTTTATGAAATTTATAAACATTAACCAATCCAAAGTCATCCTCAGAACGCAAATAATTACATCCAACGAAAACTTATGAAATATTAATAATCAATGAATTGTAGATTATTTTCAATATAAAAAAAGAGATCTATTTGAAGTTTTGGCTGAAGCCGTAGGAGAAATTATATATTGTATGGCGGGCTAAAGCCCAGCTCTATTGATCCTGACATACGGATATTTAATGGTAATATCTTTTATCTTTTATCTTTTATCTTTTATCTTTTATCTTTTATCCATTTATGTTATAAAATTCGTTAAGATTATTAAAAACTATTATCTGATATCATTTAATTTCGTAATTTTAATGGAGAGAATGTTTTTAAAGAATTGTCTCAAAATTATTTTTAATCAACCAAATCTTACATTGTTATGGAAAATATAAAGTTTCAGGTATCTCAATATCAGGATGAATTGCAGCTACTTATCGATGGGAAAAAGGCAGGTTATATGTCCATAGAGGTTGATGGAAGACTGCTTATTGTATTTTATACGAAACTTGATGAAGAGCGTGAGGGAAAAGGATACGCCAAACTATTGCTGGACGAGCTGGTACGCTATGCGGAAGAAAAAGATTTGCTTGTAGACCCGGAATGCGATTTTGTAAGACAGCAGTTTGAAAATCATCCTGCAAGGTATAAAGAAATCTGGCATGCCTGATCAGCTTTCCCACCAGGCTGTAAATTTCTGGTCTGACTGATTCAGATGTACAACCTCACCTATCATCGGGGTGAGGATATTCAACTGTTTTTCTTTTCCAAGGGCGGTTATCTTTTGTAAAGGCTCATTCCACGGATGAAGTGCCAGTGCAAATTTGGCAGCATGAACCGGGATAATACGCTGTGCTTTAAGATCAATAGCAGCCTGAACAAAATCTTCCGGTAAGGTATGGATATACCGCCATGCCTCTCCATATTGTCCGTTTTCAAGAACAGCATAATCGAAAGGTCCGTATTGCTCGCCTATTGTTTTAAAGTGGGAATCATAGCCGCTGTCTCCTCCCAGAAAAATTCTTTTTGTTGGGGTTGCCAGAACATACGAACTCCAAAGCGTATCATTCTGTCTCACTCTTCTGCCGGAAAAGTGTCTGGCAGGAGTGAAAACAATTTTTATATCATTTTTCAGGGCAACTTCTGTTCCCCATTCTTCTTCAATAAGCTTGTTTTCAGCATATCCCCATCTCTCCAGGTGCGCTCCTACTCCCAAAGGTATAATGGCCATGTCTGTTCTTTCTTCAATCGATTTTACCGTTGGGTAATCCAGGTGATCAAAATGATCATGCGTGATGACCAGATAATCTATGCCGGGAATGTCTTCAGGTTTAAAAATATCTGAGCCTTTGAAAGCTTTATTAAAGTATTTGAAAGGTGAGCCATAAAGGCTTAGAACAGGATCTATCAGAAAGGAAACGCCATCTGTCTGCAGGTAATAAGATGAATGTCCCAGCCAGATCAATACATCCTGATTTTTATCAAAATTTTTCAAATCGGTATGAAGAGCTGGAATTTCTTTCAAAGGTTTCAGCAGCGGATCTTTTTTTCCTAAAAAGAAATCATAAGTCACTTTTGACATTTTGTAGCCTTCTGTAAGGGAAGGTGTATGGCTGATATTCTGGAATTGTCTGTTTTTATAGAGTTTCGACTGCCTGATGCGCTTCAGCCTTTTCCCTTTTGGCACGCCACCAAACGCCTTCATATTGATCACGATAAAAAAAGTTACCGTCAAAACAACTATACACGTAATAATCCAGTAAATCATCTGTACGAAATAAATATCAAATGTATTGACTTTTGTCTTTACATGAAAGTTTATTCCATTTTACTGCATTTTTTAACTAAATTTATCATGTATTTTTAAAAATTTATTATTCATTTAAGTCGGGATTAATTTTAAACTTTCTATTTTAGCACCCTAAAAAACTCAGATACATTGAAAAATTATTCGGTAATATTACTTCTCGCTATTTTTTCGTCCTGTGCCTCTGTAAAAAAACACAACGAACAGCGGGCTTCATGTATTCCACCGGAGCAACTTAAAGAGGATGTGGACTTTGCGTATTCAAAATTACAGCAAATGCACCCTCAATTATACTGGTATATTCCCAGAAAGGAACTGGAGCGTAAATTTGACAGTCTCAAGCAAACGATCACCGAATCTCTTACCCCACTTCAGTTTTATTTCAAACTTCAGCCTGTCATTGCCGGAATTCGTGAAGGACATCTTTCATTGAGAATTCCCAGAAAGAAATTTACGAAAGAAGAAATTAAAAGATTGGAACACCAAAAGGGAATGTTCAGCCGTTTTGAATATTATATATCGGGAGACCGAATGTATATCATTCAAAACAAAGACTCTATTGAGCATATAAAGCCAGGAACTGAAATTTTATCCATCAATAATGTACCTGTATCTGATTATATCAAAAAGTACAGAAGCCTGATCAGCAGTGATGGTGATAATACTACTTTTCACCCGTATTTTTTAAAAGATCTGTTCTTTAATTTTTATACTGCCGAAAATGGATTTGACAGCAAAGCCACTCTTGAAACCCTATACCAGGGAGAAAAAAAGACGTATACCTTAACCAGAGAAACAAAATCTGACGCTGATCTTGAAAAGGATAAGGAAATGCAGAAAAAGACCCCGGAAAAGAAACTGAATGATTATGTAGCTTCAAGTGATTCTTATAACAGAAGCTTCAAGTTTCTGGACAAAGACAGTGCTATTGCTTATATTAAGGTAAAAAGCTTCTCAAGGGATTACTCAGATAAGTTTTATAAAAAAGCTTTTGCCAGCATCAACCATTCAAAATCTTCCTACCTCATCATAGATGTCCGAAACAATTACGGCGGTTCATTATATGAAATCAATAACCTGTATTCGTATTTAGCTGATGCACCGTTTACTCTGATAAAACCCTCTCAGCTAACTTCAAGAAATGCACCTTTACGCACCAATTATTTCAGAAAAAGTACTCCTTTAGAGTATGCTCTTAAAAGTATCGCTTATCCGAGTTTTTTTCTTGCGCAGACTTTCAGTACCTATAAAAAGGATGGAAAAGTATTCTACAAGATGAAGGCTGACAAACCTACAAAACCTAAAAAGGAAGCCTTTCATGGAAAAGTTTTTGTGCTGATCAACGGAGGCAGCTTCTCAGCATCTTCCATTATTACCGCCAAACTTAAGAATGATAAAAGAGCAACGCTTGTGGGAGAAGAAACCGGAGGTGCCAATGACGGAACTGTGGCCGGATTTTATTCCTACCAGAAGCTGCCCAATTCTGAAATCAGATTTCCGATAGGACTACTTTTGGTGCAGCCTAATATTAATTTTTCAGATTCACGGAAAGGGGTTGTTCCGGACGTGACTATTACTGAAAATATGCAGGATATTATTGATCAAAAAGATCCGCAACTGGATTGGATAAAAAACGAAATTGCCAAAGAAAAAGAACATAAAGGGCAGTAATGAATATAGGTTTCGGCGGGCTTTCAGCCCGCCGAAACCTTTTCTATCTTTTTAATTCTTCTAAAAGATCTTCAATATATTGGATATATCTTCCATAGTAGCGTTTATACCAGAACCTTCCTACAATATAAAGCAAAAATAATCCTACGGTTACTGTACTAATTAAGATCACCGCAATCTTCAATTCACTCAAAGGTTTTGGCCACGGGATAAATTCAAGAACAATCAGGATCTCGCATACGAGAAACGGCGCAAAACTGATGTAGTATGAGAGGTAATACTGTTTGTTAAGATTGAGCTGCATCACGAGATCTTTCAAAGAATCATAGGTTTTTGGAGCGGGATTACTGATTTCATTGTACAATGTAAAGAACTTACTGAAAAAGAAAACGGTAACCAAAAGCATGGAGGCAATCAAAACTGTTATATACAACTGAAGTTTAAATGGTCTGCACACAGAGCACACCAGAAAAGCAAAGACAAAGATTCCTATCATCCACCAGAATTCCACACGCATGTTTTTACGTATCTTTTCCAGGGGGAGATGTAATTTATTCCTCTGTTCTATACTTATTTCAGGAGTTTCCTCCACAATATCTTCGTTCCAGGTATTTTTCAATTCATCGATATTCATTGGATTACTGATTTTAATGTTGGTTGGTTTTTATTTGGCTTAAGATATCTTTAAGTTTATTTTTTGCCCGGTTCATTTTCACTCTTGCATTGCCCTCTGAAATTCCCATCTGTTCTGCAATCTGTTTTCCTGAAAAATCCTCCAGATAATAAAAAATAAAGGCCTTGTCGATAGGATTAAGCTGATGAATAGCCTGATACATTTCAGCCAGGCGCTCTTCTTTACGGTAATCATAGTCTTCCTGAATAATAATTTGGTTAGAAAAGTCTTCATGGGCGATAAAGCTTCTTCTCTTTTCTGATCTCAGGAAAATAATAGCTGTATTCAAAGCAATTCTGTATAGCCATGTTGAAAATTCACTTTCACCTCTGAAACCCGGAAATGCTTTCCAAAGCTGATAGGTAATCTCCTGAAAAAGATCATCGCGGTCATCCTTTTCAGTCATATACATTTTAGAAATCTTAAACAGGATTCCTTTATGCTGTTCAATCTGACTTATAAACTCTTGTTCTAATGAGGTCATGGGCATTTACTCTATAGAGTTAGTTTTCGTTTAAAAAAATTGTTACAGATTTTTACAAAAGAAATAAAAAGCCTGACCGAGAAATACTGCCAGGTCTCATTGTGTGTGTGTTTTAAGCTTTTTACTATTTCCCCGGAATAGCATGAGTCGAAATAATTTTTTCTGACCTGACCAGTTAGGAGAAAAAAATAATCACCTGATATTTTTTCATATCAGGTGATTGTTTTTTGTGTATTTAATTCTTTTATTATTTAAAATCAAAGAAATCATCTTTTTCCAGATAATGGTTCAGAGCTGTGATAAGCTGAGAAGAGCTAATACCAGCACGCTGTCTGAAAGCAAGATCTACCACATCCTGAATATTTTCATCTGAACACATATAATGGAGCTTGTTATGAAAAACGAAATCAGGTAAGATTTCATTATCATCCCCACCAATATCCAAAGGATCTCCGATAAAAATTTTCATTCCGGGCTTAAATTCGTCTGCTGAAGAATAAACTGCATAATTATATTCCGGGTCAAAGGATGCTTGCCTATCCTGTTTGCTCTTTACCAGTTCCAGAAATTCTTCTATAGAATACACCTGATTTTTAAAATCATCCATGTGACATTTTTTACAACTCAATTTTCTAAAGATAGAAATTTTACAGAATACAGCGTAATTTCTAATTCAGTTTATTTAAAGCCCTCTGCAATGATCCGATATCCAGAAAATCAAGTTTTGCCCCTACTATGATAATGATCAAAAGAACAATTGTCAGAAATAAAATAATAAAAAAATACATGGATACAAACCATATGACGGTATTCAGGATGTTTCCTTTAATTCCCATTTTATTCATGAAAAATTTCTGTGAACGTTCAAACCATGTTTTTTTCTTTTCACGTTTTGGTCTTACTTCAATTCCATTCAGTTCATCTACCCAACGCACTACATCATCAATGTATCTTCCGTACATATAATAGATCCAGTATCTGATAATAAAAGCAATCAACAAAAGGGTAATCAGAAGACTGATCCCGAAAATAGCCAGGTTATATTCCCTGTCAAAATGAAAATTGATCTGGATCAGAGACAAAAGAAATCCAAGCGGGATATAAGAAATATAATATGAGATATAAATTTCTTTCGAGATGAGAAGCTGCGTTTTGAGCGTAAACAGATCATAATTTGTATTGGTACTGTTTTTTCTAAGCAGCTTATACAATTTCAGGAAGCGGGAATAAAAATAAACAATAATAGCAACGGTCAGGATCGTGACAAATACTGAAATCGTTTTAATATTAGAATCCTTAGAGGCGAAAGGAAAACCTGTTAACAGCAAAGGCAGTGTTACAATCATCAGCCAGAATTCAGTTTCCATATTCACTTTCAGCATCTGCAGCGGAGAATGTATTTCCTTCTGTTTTTCCAGAGAAATTTCAGGAGATTCCTGTCCTGTATCTTTATTCCAAAGTTCTTTAAAATTTTCTAAATCCATAGTGTTATTTTTAATAGGAATCTGTTCCCTGTCTGGTAATGATCTCTTTCAGCTTTTCTTTTGCTCTCTTCAGCTTTACCCGTGTATTCACTTCAGTAATTCCCAGCTGTACAGCAATCTCTTTTCCGGAAAAACCCTCTAAAAAAAAGAATATAAGGGCTTTATCAATGGGGCTTAGCTGATGGATAGCTTCATACATCCGCTTCATATTCATATCATCCGTATCATTATAAGGTTCCTGCCGGGCATTCAGCCCATCGACATTCTGATTCTGTATAAAACTACGTTTTTTTTCACTTCGCAGAAAAACAATTGCTGTGTTGAGTGCAGTTCTGTACAGCCATGTGGAGAAATCACTCCTCTTTTGAAAATCACCATATGATTTCCAGGCCTGGTAAATGATCTCCTGATAGAGGTCATTCTGGTCGTCCTTATTATCCATATACATTTTAGAGATCTTGAAAACAACACCTTTGTGCTTTTCAATTTTCTCTAAAAATTCTTTTTCGGGTGAAGACATGATTTACACACTGATCCTTAGATGATATTTCTAAAAAATACCATCTTATTATAACACAAAACTCTAATTTCCGGCATTAAGTTAAAAAAATCCTCAACAAACCAAGGTGTTTATTGAGGATTTTTATTTTATGTTAAATACAGTTTCAGTCAGAATCAGAAAATATAATCTGTACTTAAAAAGTTAGAATCATGTTCTCTGACAATAGTATTCAGCAGCTCTTTGTTGGAATCTGTCAGTTTTGCCGCCACCAGAGACCGGATGGAGAATGAACGGAGTGCATCAAAAACAGAAAGTGTTCCTTCTGCACTGTCTTTTCTTCCTGTAAATGGAAAAACATCGGGGCCTCTTTGTGCCTGGCAGTTGATATTGACACGGCTTACAAGATTTACAAAAGGATCAATCAGTCTTGCTACTTCATGAGGATCTTCACTGAAAATACTTACCTGCATTCCGTGGGAAGCATTCACCTGATATTCTATAGGCTCTTCTATATCTTCGAAGGGAACAACAGGAATCACAGGACCAAACTGTTCTTCATGATAAAGTTTCATCTCACTGTTTACAGGATATACAACTGCCGGGAAAACAAAAGATTCATCTGTATAGCCTCCATCTTTATTCAGTACTGCAGCTCCTTTCTGTAAAGCATCATCAATACATTCTTTCAGATAAGCCGGTTTATTGACCTCCGGAAGTGGAGTTACTTTCACCTCTTTTTCCCATGGCAGCCCGGCCTTCAAAGCAGAGACAGCAGCACTTAATTTTTCTGTAAACTCCAATGCCACTTCTTTCTGAACAAATATCAGTTTCAATGCTGTACAACGCTGCCCGTTGAAAGAAAGTGCTCCTAAAATACACTCACTTACTGCTACATCAAGATTTGCATTTTTAGTAACGATGGCTGCATTTTTAGCATCCAGACTCAGGATGGCTCTTAAACGGTTTACTTTCGGGTGTAATTTTTTTAATCCGTTCGCCACTTTACTGGATCCGATAAAGGCAAGAACGTTCACTTTCCCGCTTTCCATAATGGGAGTGATAATTTCTGAGCCTTTTCCATATAATGTATTCACCGTTCCTTTCGGGAAGGCTTCTTTGAAAGCATTTAATAAAGGATAATGAGCTAATACACCATGCTTTGGTAGTTTAAACAGGATGGTATTTCCCATGATCAGAGCCGGAATCAATGTGGTAAAAATTTCATTCAGAGGATAATTGAATGGCCCCATACTTAAGACCACGCCCAGCGGTGCTCTCCTGATCTGTGCAATCGTTCCTTCTGCCTGTTGAAAGCGGGAAGATTCCCTGTCAAGATCTTTTAATGCATCAATGGTTTGGTTGATATAATCTACCGTACGGTCAAACTCTTTGGTAGAATCGGCCAGTGTCTTTCCGATTTCCCACATCAGTAGTCTGATAACCAGATCTCTCTGCTGGATCATCAGATATACGAATTTCTGCATGCATTTGATACGTCCTTCCACAGACATTGTCGGCCACTCGCCAAGTCCGTTATCATAGGCTTTTACACAAGCTTCGAGAACTTCCATCGCCTCGTTCGGACCAATATTCGGAATACTTCCCAGAAGTTTTCTTTCCAATCCGTTTTCTGTGGGGATGCATACCGGGGAATAAATTTCCGTGACATCTCCTTTCCACTCTACCAGTTCTCCATTTAAAAGATACGCTCTCTGATGGATAACCGGAACTTTATATTCTTCCGGAATTTCGTTTTCTCCTTTAAAAATGCTGTGATGAAATGATGCTGTATTTTCTGAACTCATAAATCTTTCTATTTTTTTATGTGATAAGATTGAGATTGTCTCAAAATTTAAATTATTTGACTTTCGTCATTCTGACGAATGAAGAATCTTTATTGATTTTTATATGAGATTCTTCATTACATTTTATTTCATTCAGAATGACACCTTTGAAACAACCTTGTTTAATAATATAAAGGTAAAAGTAAATTGTGTTGAAAAAAATAATCTGACAATAGATTCGATCTATTTGAATTAAAATTAATCTTAGCTCCTGAAAAAAGAATAATTTAGCTTAAAAATAAATTTCATGTTTTCAAAATTAGTTTGCGGCACACTGCTATTCTTCTCTGCGGTGGGCTTTGCTCAAAAATCTAAAGCGATCAATACAGTTTTAATGGGCGGGAAAGAAGTTCATACTTATGCCAAATTACCGGCACTGAATAAACCGGCTCCTAAATTTACCCTTACCGATGTGAATATGAATGACCAGACCCTGGATTCCTTCAAAGGAAGATACGTTATTCTGAATATCTTTCCGAGTGTAGACACTGGTGTTTGTTCTGCTTCTGTACATCATTTCAATGAAGAGGCAGGAAACCTTCCCAATACCGTAGTCCTTTGTATTTCCAAAGATCTGCCGTTTGCCCAGAAAAGATTCTGTGGCGCGGAAGGCATCAAAAACGTAATCATGCTTTCTGATTTCCGTTCCGATTTTGGCTGGAATTATGGTGTGGAACTGGTAGATTCTCCAATGAAAGGGCTTCTGAGCAGAGCGGTTGTGGTGATAGATCCTTCAGGTAATATTATCTATGAAGAACAAGTGCCGGATATTTCTCAGGAACCGAATTATGAAGCAGCTATTGCGGTTGTGAAATAATAAATGGCTTAAAAAATAAAACTCAGCGAATTGCTGAGTTTTTTTATGTTATAATTGTTTTGTTGGAAAAACGCTAAGGCGCAAAATGACATTAAAAACTTTCTGTTGTAAGGCGCAAGGATTTTATCGGAGATAAAATTTCACACCACCACTGTCATTGCGAACCGCAGGTGAAGCAATCTCAATATTCTCCCGCAGATTAGGCGGATTAAGCAGATAAATATGAAAAAGATCTGTGAGATCTGTGGGAAAATAAAGAGTCTTAATTTGTTTTATATTTTTTTCTTTTTGTAGTAATTACGATTACCCCATCTTTGGCTTTTTCGCCATACTTTACTACAGCAGAAGTTCCTTTCAGAACATTTATTGTTTTTATCAGATTAGGATCCAGTGCATTTATTGCCTCAAAATCACTTATTTTCCCATCTACAATATACATAGGTTTATAGACTGCTCCGCTTGAAGGAGCTCCACCAATACGTATATTGCTATTATCTTTAGGAGCCTTCCCAATTACTCCTGATAATTTTGATACAATTTCTTTATTTTCCTTTTCTTTGTCTTCTAATAAAGCACTGGCAGGCATTACTGCAACAGAACCAAGCCATTTTCTGTCTCTTTGAGTACTGAAAACAATTTCATGTTCATCTTCAGTCTTTAGGGTATCACAGGTTTTATTTTGCTGTGCGTTAGCACTTACAATCCCTCCTGTTGTCAGCATAAAGCCCACGGCAAACTTCACAAAAAGAGAATTAATATAAGAATAATGCAAATCCCTGTTGAGCTGTGATGGATTAAAAGCTCCACAGATTTCCTGCGAAGCATCAGCAAAAACATCTATAATCTCATCATCCGAGGCTCTTCTGAAATCTCGCACGGTTTTGGAACAGACCGCACAAAATCTTCCTTTTTCATCTGGTGTCATGGCATTCCAATTTTCATGACAGGGTTTGGGTATGGTTATTTTCATAGGATTTTTTTCTTATAAAGATGCATTAGTGAAAGAATAGGTTGGAATTACTATTAATTTTTTTGGAAAATAATACCGCACCACTTGCTGAAAATATCAGATTCTCTTTCATCTTACAAAACACATCAAGATAAAAACTTTATGCCCTTGCTGTTCTCCAACAAAAAATCAGCTCGCCTATTTCTGTGGAGTTTCACCACTCTCTTTCTTCTCTGATGTAGAGTTTTTTGCAGCTTTCACCAACTCATTGGTATCACTGTACAGCAATTCCCAGCCTGATACCTCTTTCATCACCGTGAGAAGATTAAGATATGATTTCAATGTTTTCTCCAGATCTTTACGGATAGCACTCGCACTCGTCATTTGACGAAGATCGGCATTAGCTCCTGCCTGCTCTGCAAACACTACCTCAAAAGCATCCTGCTTAGCTTTCATCTCTGCAAAGGCTGCATCCAGAGAAAGAAGCGTGATCTTCTGTTTGTTTTCTGTCGTTTCTAATGCTTCTATAAGCTTCTTCATCTGAGCGGTTTGTGAAGAGTAACTGAGCCTGTCCATGTTCAGTCCAAAAGTTTTGAATACTCCGTAAAGATCCTCTGCCAGCTGATAGTTGGCAGCAGAAGGCAGCTTACGATATCCGTTCAGGAAAGATTTCAGATTGGCATAGGCGGTATCTCTTTCGTGATCGGCAGTGGCTACGTCCTTCCCTTTTCCGCTGTAGACCTGCTTTGTATAGACCTTGTCATATTCCGTATAGGAAGACGCCAAAGCGCCTACAAGAGGATGATTGTCAATAACAGCGTATTTTCCGGATTGGGCATTAGAAAGAATTCTCTGAGCTAAAGTCGCAAGATCTTTAGTGCTCAGCTGTGTGAGGGCAATTTTCATTTTTTTGTGTTTTTGGGATTAATAAATTAACACTCAAATATAGAAAAAAGTTGTTTTGTTACAAACATGATTGCAACAAACCTCCCAAGGTCTTGGGAGGTTTCCCCCAACTTGCAGGAGACTTTCCAAGAGCTTGGCAAGTTTCAAACATACTTGTTTGTAATGAACGGAGGACTTGGGAGGGGTGTTTTGCTGTTGTTTTAGAGTTCTGGAGGGGTTGGGGAGGTTCTAAATAGAATGTTTTGGAGTTGGAAGTTTTTGGGTTATGGGAAACCGTAAGGTTTTAAGAATCATGTAGTTTATATTTGATGAAATTTCCGTAAAAATACGGGAATTATCTATAATGATATTTTCTATATTTGATAGTTATCATTATAATGAATCATTAACCCAATATAATCACTAGCTATAATTCTAAATGAACTTTTATTGCGATAATACAACAATTCGTCGAAAAAAAATACCGTCTAAACCCAACGGAATAAAATATCCTTGTGTGATTTTGGAAAAAGATAATTGGGATGATTATGGTTTTGAAACGACATTTAAAGCCGCTATATATGATAAAGAAAAAATTAGAGTATACATTGGTGAAATAAAGATTTATCAAAGAGGTACAAAAACCACAAAGTTAAAAGAAAAGTTTACTACTTTGGAAGATGAATACTGTTCATTATGGCAAGAAATAGAAGCTTATAAAGTAATTAACCATTTAGATTTTGGTAAAGAATTATTAACTAGATTAAATGATTTAACTTATAACGAAATATTAAGAAGTAGCTTTGGAGAACTAAGTGGAGTAGTAAGTTCATTACGAAGATTTAGTGATGCTGAAAAAGCATATTTAGAAGGATACAAAATATTAAATAATGAGTCAGATAAAAGTAATTTTACATTTCATTATATCGAAAACGAAAATAGTCATACTCCTTTTGGTCAATTTAGGCTATTATTTTCTAGGGAATTAAGCGGTATATACAGAAATATTGGAATAATAGGAAGAAATGGAGTGGGGAAAACTACGCTAATGGCAAATTTAGCGATTATTTTAAGTGGAGTTAAAAAGTCAAACGCTAGACTTTCTCCGAGACCTGCATTTAGTAAAATTATTGCTATTTCTTATAGTACTTTTGATGATTTTTATAGACCTAGCTTATCTGAGAGAACCTTTAGTTACTCTTATTGTGGAATTCGAGGTAAAAATGATCTTTTGAATCAAATGGAAATAAATAGTTTATTTGAAAAAAGTTATAAAAAAATATTGAAGCTAGACAGAATATCATTTTGGAACGATTGTATTGATATTTTATTTTTAAATCAAAGAAATAATTATTTTAACAATAATGATATTATAAAATCATTCAAAGAACTAAGCTCTGGTCAAAAAATTATGACATTATCATTTACACAAATTATTGCTACTATTACAGAGAATTCTTTATTACTATTTGATGAACCTGAAAATCACTTACATCCAAACGGACAAAATACATTATTTAAATGCTTAGATTATATACTAACAAAATTTGATTCATTTTCTATAATATCTACACATTCACCAATCTTTATACAAAATATTCCTCGGCAAAATGTTTTTAAAATTACATCAACAAATGGTATTCGAAATATATCAAATTTAAATATTGAAACATTTGGTCAGCATTTTTCAAGATTAACAGAGGAAATTTTTGGTTTTAGTGAAAACAATCTTTTTTATATAGAAAAAATAAAAAAAATTGTTTCTACTGAGCAGCTAAACGAAAGTTCTAATATTGAAGATGATTCAAAAACAGAAATGATACTTGAGCTCTCCGAAATGCAATCTCCAGGAGTTAAGTTTAATTTAGAGAACATATTAAATGATAAATTTTAAACAAATATCAAGAATTGAAAATGATGATTTAATATTAATAATCAGTGAAAAGAATAAACCATATAAAGATGATTTGAATATTCTTAAATCTGTAATTCTTAAATCTTATAGCAATTTCTCAGTTATAGAAAATAACAAAAGAATTAAGCCGAGTACATATAGCTCTGTTGAAAAAAAAACATTACAATCATTATACGGTTCTCAAACTAGGACGGCTAAAGAAGTAATAAGATCGATTATTGATAATCTTGATGCAAAGCATGATTCACGATGTCTATATTGTGGGATTGGAGAATACGAAGAAATAGATCATTATCTTCCAAAAGAACATTTTCCAGAATATTCAATACTATTTAAAAACTTAATTCCAATCTGTGGTAAATGTAACAAAATAAAAGGAGATAAAATTCCTGGAACTACTATCGATTATTTACATATGACTTACGATATTATTCCTCTAGAACAATATTTATCATTAGATATTACTTTTAATATCAAAACTCCTATTTTGAATTTTAATATCAAAACAAAATACAATGGTAGCTTAATAGAGAATCATATAGTTTCTTTAAAATTAATAGAGAGATATAATAAAAAAGGAGTACAGTATATATTAAGAATAAAAGCCCTTTATGATCAATATGGAGAAAAATATGCAATTGAGGAATTAGAAAGAAATGATCTGGAAACTTCAGAATTTTATGGTAGTAATTTTTGGAAAAGTGTATTAATAAGGAAGCTTAAAGAAATAAACTATATAAAAGATTATTGTATTTGACCCCAACAATTTTTTACTTTACACTGAAAATATAATATATTGATATTCAGAATTTATTAAAATATTTTGGGATTTCAGATATCAAGAAAAAACCGGAAAGCTTCCTAATATTAGTATTATCTTTGAGGAAGATGGTATTTATATTTGTCAATATAGTTCTTCTTATCTGTGGACAGATTTTGAAGAACTGAAAAACTATATTGATAAAGAGCAAATAGACTATTAACTCATCAATTATCAGGAATAAGCTATGGAAAACTTTTCATAGCTTTTTGTTGAGAAATTGTAAAGGTTTTGATGTTTAATCGTTGTCGAGATTCCTGCGGAATGACAAACTGTGTGGATAATCTAAGCGCTCACTTTGTCTTTCCGAAGGAAACTAGACTCTTATTATAAAGAAATAAAATACAATAAGGTTATCAATAGAATTGGGCTTTAATACGATATAAAAAGAAAAATACAAAAGGCTTTAGATTCTGTGTTAACTTCCAAATATTTTTTATACATTTATATTTATAAAAGCGACCTTGAGTTAGCTTGCGTAGGGTGAACGTCTTTGATTTTTACCCTACTTTCTTCAAAATCTATCTGATTTCCAAATATGAAGATCAGGACTTTGAATAGATAAAGAATTCAATCAAAAATATAGAGCCGTCTCAATCATGAGATGGCTTTTTTATTGCTTATCAATAAATTTTTTAAACGCAAAGATTAATTTGCATTGAGTATTATTTTGAGAGAGCAAAGGTAGGAATCAATGAAATTGATTCTTTCTAAGCGTATGGATATATATTCGTAAGCTTCATCAGTGACAAAGTCACGACTTCTTTGCTTTCTTACAATGATGTATTGTAATTATTATCCTTTGCGTTTAATAATTAAAAAAAATCTGTTAGACATCTTTACTTTTAACCTGAAAGAGAAACTGGAATATATCATTATTGTAATCGTATTGGTAACAACACTTCCGGTAATTATCAAATTTGTTTTCGGGAAAAAAGAAGATCTTTCCAAATATGAAGATCAGGACTTTGAATAGATAAAGAATTCAATCAAAAATATAGAGCCGTCTCAATCATGAGATGGCTTTTTTATTGCTTATCAATAAATTTTTTAAACGCAAAGATTAATTTGTATTGAGTATTATTTTGAGAGAGCAAAGGTAGGAATCATGAAATTGATTCTTTCTAAGCGTATGGATATATTTGTGAGCTTCATCAGTGACAAAGTCATGACTTCTTTGCTTTCTTACAATGATGTGCTGTAATTATTATCCTTTGCGTTTAATAATCAGAAAAATTCTGTTAGACATCTTTACTTTTTAATCCATTCCAGAATATTAGGATAGATAATGCTGTCTCTTTTTCTCTTACTGAAAAATCTGGGTGCATGCCCGGCTCCTTTCATAAAGATGAATTTATGCGGAATATTCATTTGGGTAAGCGCTGAATCCATGGCGATTCCCTGATGCTGGTTGACCAGTACATCATTGTTTCCCTGAAACAACAATGTAGGAACATTGGTAATATTAGCAATAGGACTGGCTTCTTTGAAGGCTTCAGACATATTTTTCCGGTCAAACTTAGTTCCTACTACTTTTTGAAAAGTAGGAGAAGTATATTTTGAATAAAACGATTTAAGATATTCTGAGCTGTAAAAATCTGTTGGGCCGCTTAAAGAGATGATTTTTTTGATCTGTTCAGGATGCTGATATCCGTAAAGTAAGGCGAGATGTCCGCCGGCACTTTCTCCCAAAAGAATGTAATTATTGGGCTGAAGCTCTGCTTTTTCCGCCAGGGAATTGAATTTTTCAATGGCAAGGGCAATATCTTCAAGCTGTTGTTTGTAAGTGATTTTTTCCTTTGGAGAAACCAGCCTGTAATTCATATTGATGCTTGGAATCCTGTTTTCAAAAAGCATCTTCTGAACCTGGATCATATGCTCTTTTTTTCCCAAAGTCCAGGCGCCGCCATGAACGATAAGTACTACAGGAGTATCTTCAGCATAGTTTTTGGGAAGAAAGACATCCATTTTCTGTCTTTTATGCTCACCATATTTCAGATTGTAAATCTTCTGCTGGCCTCCGGGACCTACCCAAACCCTGAATTTCGTATTACAGGACTGCAGCACGAAGCCAACACATCCCATAGCGAAAAAATGATACCGGAGAATGAGCTTTTTCATAAAGTAAAAATAAAAAAATATTATTACAATTCATTATGCAGGCCCTTGGCATAATTGTAAACAGACCGGTTGTATCTTGGCAGATGGCGGGAAAGTGCCTTTAAAGTTAATGATAATGCTTCCTCATATTTCCCGGCCGAAGAAAGAGACAGCGCTAAAAAGGAATCTACTGCATCATTTAGCTCATCAGAATAATGGGCTTTTTCTTCCCTTAAAATATGAATGCTTTCCTCTGTTTTTCCATTATTTCTTAAGGTACTTGCCAGCTGGATTCTTGCTCTTCTTCTTCGTAGGCCGGTTAATCCGTGATCTAATGCCGATCTGTACAATGGTTCTGCTTCCTTTTCATGTCCGGTGGAATCAAAAGCGCAGGCTCTTTCAAAATCGGCAATAGCCTGGGAATTGTTATCTGTAAGTAACTCTACATGATTTTTAATGTGCTGAATAAATGCTTCATTGCTTATCGTTCCCAGTTGTAGCCATAAACTTTGTAATTGGTCTTCCCAGTTTTTATCCATTGAATAGGTTTTAAACAAAGATATAAAATATTGAAAGTGAAGGACTGCTTAATGATTCTCATAATTTTGAAAATTATTGTCATATTATGAATCCAAAAACGGAATTAAATAATTATTTTTGCTGGACTTAACAAAGATTAAAAAATTATTAAAATATGGCATCAGGCTTTTTTGCTATTTTGGATGATATTGCTGCATTGATGGATGATGTAGCAGTTACCAGTAAGATTGCTACACAAAAGACAGCAGGAATTTTAGGGGACGACCTGGCTGTAAATGCAGAAAAAGCCACCGGCTTTCTTTCCTCCAGAGAACTTCCGGTTCTGTGGGCTATTACCAAAGGATCATTTATCAATAAACTGATCATTCTTCCTATTGCCTTTCTTCTCAACTGGCTGTACAAACCGGCTATTGAAATGATTCTTATTTTAGGGGGAATATATCTTGCCTTTGAAGGAGTAGAGAAAATTATAGAATTCCTGTTCCACCGTTCCAAAAAAGGGCACGAAGTCATCGAAGAAAGTGACGAAGAAGAAAACTCTGAAGTTTCTGAAAAAGCAAAAATAAACTCAGCGATCAGAACAGATTTTATCCTTTCTATTGAAATTGTAATTATTGCATTGGGAACGGTTATCCAGCAGGAACATCCGCTTCTTACACAGATTTTAACGGTAACTTTTGTGTCATTTATTGCAACAGTAGGAGTATATGGAATTGTTGCATTGATCGTAAGAATGGATGATGCAGGTTTCAGTTTGATTAAAAAGAGTCATGACAAAGGATTCTTCTCCAAGCTTGGTCATTTATTGGTAAAGGCTTTACCAGTTATCATCAAACTTTTAGGAGTTGTAGGAACGATTGCTTTGATTCTGGTTTCAGGAGGAATTTTTGCTCATAATATTCATTATTTACATGAGCTGCTTCCAACGTGGCCTTCTATGCTGAAAGAGTTTACTTTCGGTCTTGTAGGGGGAATTGCTGCAGTATTGGTTTTCACTTTAGGAAAAGGAATCTATTCTCTGGCGACAAAAAAATAAAACAGAATTAAAATTAAATAATCAAAAAGTCCTGTATTCAAGAGAGTACAGGACTTTTTTTAGGTTCATTCAATATCTTTTAGTTAAATGAATTAAAGTTGATGGGCCTCAATTAATACTCGAGATTAATCATAAGGTTTTCTTATTGATAACCCTTCGACAGGCTCAGGTTGATAACCCAAATATCAATCAAAATTTTAAACATTGTCAGGCTGAGCCTGTCGAAGCCATTGCCACTAAAAGGAATATCAAAAAGTTGAAACAACGTAGGTTGATTTCCTATAAGCATAGGTTTATTGATAAAGCTTTTTCAGTAACAAAATAGTCACTGTTTGCTCTTTTCATTGCCACAAAAGCGGAGCCTTCTTCAAAGCAAAAAAGAGACTTTTTACAAGTCTCTTTTTTATATTAATTGAATAAATCTTTTACTTTATCAAAAAAAGTTTTTTCCTTTCCGGATGGTTCTGCAACCATTTCTCCGCTGGACATCTGCTTTTCAAAGAATTCCTTCTGCTCTTTGGTGAGCTTTTGCGGTGTCCATACATTGATGTGGATGAACATATCTCCTTTACCATAGCTGTCGATGCTCGGAAGTCCTTTTCCTGCCAATCTTAAGATTTTTCCGGACTGAGTTCCCGGATCAACGGTAATTTTCACTTTTCCGCCAACGGTAGGAATTTCTTTCTTGGTTCCTAAAGCAGCTTCAGCAAATGAAACATATAATTCCTGGTGAAGATTATCACCTTCTCTTTTGATCGTTTGATCTACTTCCTCTTCAATAATCACCAATAAGTCTCCCGGAACACCTCCAAATGGGGCATCATTTCCTTTTCCTCTTACATTAAGCTGGATACCGTCTCTTGCCCCTGCCGGAATGTTGATGGTAATTTCCTCTTCATCTTTAATAAGACCCTGTGCATTCGCCCCTGCAGGAATTTTGTCAGCAACTTTTCCAATTCCCTGACATGTACCGCAGGTAGTTTGAGTCTGCATCTGACCGAACATCGTGTTCATCACTTTTAACTGAACACCGGAACCGTTACAGGTAGGACATGTTTTTGAAGTGGCACCTTCCGCCATCTTCATTTTCTTTACTTTGATGGTTTTCTGAGTACCGTTTACCATTTCCTCAAGGTTCAGCTTGATTCTGATTCTTAAATTAGAACCTTTCACCTGCTGACGGCCTCCACCGCCACCGCCGAATCCTCCGAAACCGCCACCGAAAATATCTCCAAACTGACTGAAAATATCCTCCATATTCATTCCGCCTCCGAAGCCTCCGCCTCCGAAACCGCCATTTCCACCCATTCCGGCATGTCCGAACTGGTCGTATCTGGCACGTTTCTGATCATCGCTCAGAACTTCATAAGCCTCAGCAGCTTCTTTAAATTTTTCCTCAGCCTCTTTATCTCCCGGATTTTTATCCGGGTGGAATTTGATGGCCATTTTACGGTATGCTTTTTTTATTTCGTCGGCTGATGCAGATTTGCTGATCTCAAGAACCTCGTAATAATCTCTTTTTGACATGACAATTTTATAATTGATTGTTGATAAATGATAAAAGATATTCTAAAGCTAATAAGTGAAACATTCAATTATCACTCATCATTTATCATTTATGAATTTTAATTTCCTGTTACTACTTTTGCAAAACGGATTACTTTATCATTTAAAGTGTACCCTGTTTCAATAACGTCTACGATTTTTCCTTTCAAATCTTCCGATGGAGCAGGGATCTGGGTAATCGCTTCATGGAAATCAACATTAAAGCTGTCACCAGCCTTTACTTCCATTGTTTGTAAACCTTTTTCGGTAAGTTTATTCTTGAATTTCTGATAGATAAGCTCCACACCCTGAAGATCAGCCGGATTTCCGTTTTTAGCGATTTCTTTTAAAGCTCTTTCAAAATCATCCAAAACTCCTAACATTGAAACCATCATCTCCTGGTTGGCATACTGGAAGAATTCCATCTTCTCCTTGCTTGTTCTTTTTTTATAATTTTCGAATTCAGCATACAGTCTGATGTAACGGTCTTTCTCTTCTGCCAAAAGTTCCTCCGGAGAAGGTGCAGCTGTCACATTGTCCTGTGATGTTGCGTCATTCTGAACATTGTTTTCTTCCTGATTATTGATGCTTTCTTCGTTAATATCCTGGTTTTCCATAATTCAATATTTATTTACTGATTGTTTGACAAAGAGTCTGCCAAATCTGAAATCTGGACATTAAGGCAGAAAAAGAAGTAATGGTGAATCGTGAATACATCAATGCGCTTCGCGTGTGAATTTGTTGTAGGGTAAGATTAATAATTGACTTTGCGAAGCAAAAATTGACTATTGACTATTCATTTATCAATGGTAAAGATGTCAATCCGCTTTGCTTGTAAATTGGTTGTAGGGGTATGATTAATAATTGACTTTGCGCAGCAAAAATTGACCATTGACTATTCACTTATCAATGGTGAAGATGTCAATCCGCTTTGCTTGTGAATTGGTTGTAGGGGTATGATTAATAATTGACTTTGCGCAGCAAAAATTGACTATTGACTATTCACTTTAACAATGCCCAACAGTCAATTTAAAAACGGTCATTGTACCTTTATTCTCCTGTAAATGTCTGATATAACAGATAAAGGTTTAAAACAATAATAATAATGGAAATAATCCATACACAGACTTTCAGGAATGGTTTATTGACAAATTCTCCCATTTTAGCTTTGTCATTGGTAAACATCACCAATGGAACAACTGCAAAACTAAGCTGCATGGAAAGAATTACCTGGCTTAAAACCAATAATTCAGTTGTTCCCTGTTCTCCGTAAAGAATGGCAACAATAAGTGCCGGAATTACAGCAATAAGTCTGGTGATCAATCGTCTCAGCCATGGTTTTAATCTGATATTCAGGAAGCCTTCCATGACGATCTGTCCGGCAAGAGTTCCAGTTAATGTTGAATTTTGTCCGGATGCTAATAAAGCAATGGCAAATGCAATACTGGCCATAGAAGCTCCCAGAATAGGGGTTAACATTTTATAGGCATCATGAATATCCGCCACATGTTCATTACCTGTAGTATGGAATGTAGCAGCAGCAAGAATAAGAATTGCTGCATTGATGAAAAATGCCAACATTAATGAAACGGTACTGTCTATGGTGGCAAACTTTATGGCTTCTTTTTTTCCTTCGGTATCACGGGTATAATCTCTGGTCTGTACAATACTGCTGTGCAGATACAGATTGTGTGGCATTACGGTAGCTCCTAAAATCCCGATTGCTATATAAAGCATGGCAGGATTCTGAATGATTTCCTTTTGTGGAACCAAACCTCCCAGAATCTCATTGAAAGCAGGTTTTGAAATAATGATTTCATATACGAAACACGCCAAAATAATGAAAATAAGTCCTCCTACAATACTTTCGATCCATCGGAAGCCTTTTGCCTGAAGTAAAAGGATGATTAATACATCTACTGTTGTAATAACAATTCCCCAGGTCAGTGGGATATGAAATAGCAAATTTAACGCAATAGCAGAACCGATAACCTCGGCAAGATCACAGGCCGCAATGGCGATTTCGCAGAACACCCAAAGAATAAAATTCGTGGTAGGACTGAAGTGGTCTCTGCAGGCCTGGGCAAGATCTCTTTCTGCAACTACCCCAAGTTTTACAGACAAGTGCTGTAAAACCATTGCAAAAATGTTTGAAATAAGAATCACTGAAAGAAGGGTATATCCAAACTGGGCTCCTCCTGCAATATCTGTTGCCCAGTTTCCCGGATCCATATAACCTACGGCAATCATCAGTCCTGGTCCTGCAAATGCAAGATACTTTCTCCAGAAAGTTGCATTTTTAGGGACTTTGATTGATGAATAAACCTCTGATAGGGAATGGTTTGTTTTATCTTTTCGCCAGGCGCTCTTTATATTGAAGTTCATAAATGTTAGAAATGACTAACAAATTTAATTAAATAAATGTAAACAGAAAAATCATCGCATAAAAAAATCCCGGAAATTTGCTTTCCGGGATCTAATTTTTATTGAATCTAAAGATTATTTAGCAAATCTTACAGCCATTTTTCTGTCTGCAGCTCTTTCAGCATCAGAAGCTGTAGCATCAACTTTAGCAAATTTACTTCCATAGCCTTCAGCTTCTAAAACCTGAGCACCAACTCCTGCTTTTACTAAAGCAGCCTTGATATATTCAGCTCTGGCTTTTGATAGTTTTACATTGTTGGCTTCGTTTCCGGTTTTATCCGTATAACCTCCGATTTTGATTTTTGCATCTGGGAAAGCCTTAAGGATAGCCACCAGGTTATCCAATTGTCCTTGTGAACCTGCCTCAAGCTCAGTTGCACTTCCCATTTTGAAATTTACGTGATCGAAATCGTACCACTTATCTTTCAATGCTGCATCATCAGCGGCATTTTTGTAGTTTCCGGATTTCAGGAATGTAATCATCTGATCTTCCATTCCTCCTTTATAACCTTTTAACATCACTCCGTTAAGATCAATGTCTTCATCTGTTTTAGCTGTTGCCGGAGCAGGTGTTGCTGTTCCCGTTGTAGCAGCAGTATCTGTTGTTGCTGTACTGGTTGCTGCTGAGTCAGATGTTGTGGTAGTAGTGGTAGTCGTCTGCTTTTTCTCACACTGTTTCCATAAGAAATAAGCAGCAGCTATCAATAATAAAAGCGGAAGCAACCATTTCCAGATTGAACCTCCGCCTTGATTATTGTTGTTATTATTTTCAAATCGTTCTCTTACTTCTCTTGCTCCTTCTGAAACATTTTCTCTTGCTGTAGCAACACCTTCTGCGATGTTATCTTTAGCAGTAGACGTTACTGAAGAAACCGTTTCTTTAGCCTGTCCAAACCAATTCTCAGCTCCTAATCCAAAGGATGCCAAAGAAAGACCTGCTGGCAGTAAAGAAGAAACAATGCCTTTCTGATCATGCAGTAAGCTGGAAATACCTGAAGCACCCAGATTATTGTCTGCTGCATATTTTCCAATAGTGCCTACGGTAGCTCCAGTCACCAGGTTTAACAAAGAACCTGCAGAGGTATTGCTGACACCTGAAAAACTGGCAATGGAATTCACTAATGCACCTACTTTATCTCCAAAAATGGAAGACAACAAGTTTGAAATAACAGGACTGCTGGACGAACCTCCTAATAAATTTCCTAAAATTCCACTTGAAGAGGCTTGTGTAATTGCATCCACAACGCCAGGCTTATCTGCATTATTGGCTAATCCACCTACTACAGCAGGTAATAATCCGCCAATTGCTTTAGAAATACCGGATTCACTTTCTCCAAACTGCGATGCAGCCTGTGAAACCAATGCGGGACCTAATTGTCCTTTAATTAAATCAATGACATTTAAAGACATAATAATAAATTTTTTTGATTAATGTTGAGATAAATTTAAACAAAAATCCGTCCAAATGTCACTTTTTTTTGAATATTTCTTTAAAAATTAATGATTTTTTTCTAAATCATTAAAATTTTTAATAAGCTTTTGCAAATAATACACGTCTCTTAGATGGTTTTCCTGAAATCAAAGAAATTCCTTCTTCTACGTCATCATCCAAAGGAATGCATCTGATGGTTGCCTTCGTTTCATCTTTGATCTGTTCCTCTTCTTCAGCTGTCCCATCCCAATGTGCATAGATGAATCCACCTTTTTCTTCCAGAACTTTTTTGAATTCTTCATAAGTATCCACTTTCGTGATATTATTTTTTCTGAATTCAAATGCTTTGTTATAAATGTCCTGCTGAATCGTTTTCAACAGATCTTCGATATAAGAATCAAGTCCTTCAATAGAACGAACTTCTTTAGTCAGGTTATCTCTTCTTGCGATTTCCACAGATTTATTTTCAAGGTCTCTAGGTCCCATAGCAATTCTTACAGGAACTCCTTTCAATTCATATTCTGCAAATTTCCATCCTGGCTTGTTCTGGGTGTCATTATCAAACTTCACAGAAATTCCTTTTGCTCTCAGTTTAGCCTGAATATCCAAAGCCACTTCACTGATCTGCTCCAGCTGCTCTTCTCCTTTAAAGATAGGAACAATCACGACCTGGATTGGAGCAAGGGTAGGAGGCAGTACCAATCCGAAATCATCAGAGTGGGTCATGATTAATGCTCCCATCAGACGGGTAGAAGTTCCCCATGAGGTAGCCCATGCATGTTCAATTTTTCCTTCTTTGTTGGTGAATTTTACATCAAATGCTTTTGCGAAATTCTGTCCTAAGAAGTGAGAGGTTCCAGCCTGTAAAGCCTTTCCGTCCTGCATCAATGCTTCAATACAATAAGTCTCATCGGCTCCTGCAAATCTTTCAGAAGGTGTTTTCAACCCCTGAATAACTGGAATAGCCATAAAGTTTTCTGCAAAATCAGCATATACTTTGTTCATTTTTTCTGCTTCTTCCACAGCTTCATCTTTTGTAGCGTGAGCGGTGTGCCCTTCCTGCCATAAGAACTCTGCGGTTCTTAAGAAAAGACGGGTTCTCATTTCCCAACGAACAACATTCGCCCATTGGTTGATTAATATCGGCAAGTCTCTGTAAGACTGAATCCAGTTTTTATAGGTATTCCAGATAATTGCTTCTGAAGTAGGACGAACAATAAGTTCTTCTTCCAGTTTTGCATCCGGATCTACAATCAGTTTGGATGGATTGTCCGGATCGGTTTTTAACCTGTAGTGGGTAACAACAGCACATTCTTTTGCAAAACCTTCTGCATTTTTTTCCTCAGCCTCAAACAAACTCTTGGGCACAAAAAGCGGGAAGTATGCGTTAACGTGACCTGTTTCTTTGAACTTTTTATCCATTTCATCACGCATTTTTTCCCAGATCGCATAGCCATACGGTTTGATCACCATACATCCACGCACGCCTGAGTTTTCAGCTAAATCAGCTTTTACAACCAGCTCATTATACCATTTGCTGTAATCTTCGCTTCTTGAGGTTAATTTTGCCATTATTTTTTTTAATTTTTTTAACTTTTGTACATTATTGTTATCTAAAAATAAAAATCTATTTTTGATAGATTTTTTTACCAGTATTTTGGTACATTTTTGGTACAGATTGCAAATATAATTTAAATTAAAAATTTTTACGTTATCATGAAAAGAAATATACATAAAAATTTGCTTGGTCTGCTAAGATCCAAAGGGATATTGGCTGTATCGGGCGGATTATTACTTGTGTCTTGTGGTGCTCAGATGGGAGGGTATAGCGAGACAGATGGGGTGTATTACGACCCCAATAAGGATACGCTACCTGAAGGAGTTATCATCAATGATAGCGGAAACAGAGTAGGAGAATATTATGACTACTATCAGGATTCCAATGTAATTCAGAATGCACAGACGAATTCCCGAGAGCAGCAAAACAGATATAATGACTGGAGCAATACCAATCCAGACTGGAATTCCAATGCTACAGACTCAGATTGGGGACTTTATGCAGGTTCACAAACGAACTACTATGACAACTCATGGGGATGGGGATCTCCGTGGGGATGGTATGGTGGTTACAGCCCATATTGGGGCTGGGGCTGGAACCGCGGCTGGGGCTGGGGTGCAAGTATGTCCTGGGGTTGGGGCGGATCATTCGGATGGGGCTGGGGAGGCTCTTTCGGATGGGGAAGTCCATACTGGGGATACGGCTATGGCGGATACTATGATCCATTCTGGGGCGGATACTACGGTAACCCATATTGGGGATACGGTGGAGGTTACTGGGGTGGTGGCTACTACAACAGACCTGTTTACAGAAGAAGTGGTGTCAGCGGAGGCGGATTCCAGAATACAGGGGTAGCCAACGCAGTTTATAGAACGAATACCAACAATTCAGGTTTCAGAAATACGAATGGTGGTTTCAGAAATACCAATAACAATGGTGGTTTCAGAGACAGTAACAGTAATGGCGGATTCAGAAACGGTAACTCCGGAGGTTTCAGAAATACACAGTCTAATGGTGGATTCCGTAACTCGGCACCACAAACAAGACCTAATTACAATTATCAGCAACCACAACCAAGATATAACAATAATAACGGAGGCTTCAGATCTAATGATTCAGGAGGTTTCAGATCGAGTGGTGGCTTCAACTCCGGAGGTGGAGGCTTCAGAGGCGGTTCTTCAGGAGGCGGCGGAATGAGATCCGGCGGTGGAGGCAGAGGAGGCTTCAGATAATATTCAAATTAATAAACTATTTAAAAATAATGTTAAAAAAATCTTTAGTATTAATGAGTATTTCTGCTGCATTTTATGCACAGGCTCAGGATGTTTCTGTCATAAGAAATACGGTAGAGGTTTATTCAAGTACTCCTATGGTGGGATCAGCTAAGTTTAATGCGATGGCTGGTGCTAATGGTGCACTGGGAGGTGATGCAAATTCTTTGCTTACCAACCCTGCAGGTTTAGGAGTGGCTATTTCAGGAGAGGTTTCAGGAACTTTATCTATTTTAGGAAATAAAAACACGAGTTCGCTGGCGGGATCTTCAATAGACTACAGCAAAACCAAAGGAGATCTGGGGAATGCCGGAGGGATTATTGCTTTTCCTTTGATGACAGAAACCGGCTGGAAATTCATCAATATTGGTATTAATTTTTCTAACCAGACGCTGGATAATGTAATCCAGACGCCGGGTAATAATAATATCGTTTATGCTTTTGATAAGGATGATATTACCAAAGACGCGGCATTGGCAGGACATATGTATGAAAGATACGGTAACCTGTCAAAGATGAGTTTTGGGGTAGGTGCCAACTATAATCATAATTTATATTTAGGAGCAGGTTTCAATTTTTTCAATGCTTCATTGGATCAGTATGATAGTTTGTTTTACCGAAATCTGACCAATAATTCCACAGAAGGATTCAGTAAGCAGGATACTCCTTATTCAGAAAGATCATCAGGTTTTTCTGCTTCATTAGGGGTAATCGGTAAGCTAAGTCCAAATTTCAGATTGGGAGCATCTCTTGAAACGCCTACATTCTGGACAATAGACAGAAATTATTATTTCTATAACGATCCTGTGTATGGAGATGATATGGGAGCTGAAAACAGAAAGTTCACTTCACCGCTTAAAGCAACAGTGAGTGCTGCTTTTGTAGCGAGTAAAAATTTCTCATTGAACGTAGATTATACCCTTGGACTTACAAAACCTGATTATAAGGTATATGGAGGTGCGGAAAGAGCTTTGAATGACTTCTTCAAAGAAAATTACAAGAATCTTTCTGAAGTAAGAGTGGGAGCGGAGTACAGACTACAGCAGTTCAGATTGAGAGGAGGTTACGCCTACCAGTCAACTCCTTTTGATGCCCTTACGATCAGCAGATTTAATGATGCAGGTACTGTAGGAGATCAATCGTACAGCAATATGATGCTAAGTGACAGAAATACCCTTTCTTTTGGTATCGGGTATGACTTCAAATCATTCTATGTAGATGCATCTTATCAGAATATCTCATCTAAGTATACTAATCCTTTCATGAGAGGATATATGGATGGAAATTCTGATTCATCTTATTATTCTGCTAATAACATCTTTGAAAGTGATGCGTATGCGGCAAGTGAGGTGAAAAACAACAGGAATAATTTCTTCCTTACAGTAGGATGGAAATTCTAAGTTAGAATATCAGAATATATAAAGAGAGGCTGCCCATATTCAGGACAGCCTCTTTTTTGTTGATTTTAAATTTTTGATTGCTGTTGATTTCCGTATCATTCTTAATCCGGATTCTGCACCAAATTTGGCTGGATCTGGATCTGCTGCTCGGGAATATATTCTACCACTCTGTTATGGGTATAAGGTACTGTATAAAAAGCATTATTTCCACTTAAATGAGTTCCGGGATATTGTCTGTCGAGATCCAGTTTGTTTCTGAAGACATCGTATCTTCTATGTCCTTCAAAAGCCATTTCCAACCTTCTCTCCTGTAGAACAATGTCCAGAATAGTCTGCCCTGCAGGGACTGAATTATATACAGGTATTCCTGCTCTTGTTCTGATAATGTTTATGTCTGCGAGTGCTGAGGTAGTATTTCCTTTTTTTGCATAGGCTTCAGCTCTGTTCAGGTATAGTTCTGCCAGTCTTATAATAACCGGCGACCATAACTGAGGAACCCCTTCCTGTAATGAACATTTTAAAACATAAAATTTAGGATATCCGTTTCTTTTATCCATATCATTATCAAGGTAGACGTAAGTTTTCCCGCCGTTTGCGTTAACAAAATAATAGTTTGTTTTATTGGGGGCTGCTTCAGATAGTACCTGATAATTGATATTATTCATGGTAAAATAAGTATTTCCATTCTGCTGGAAGGTTTTTTGGAACTGATAGCTGTAGGTTGCGGCCCCGGATGAGCTGGTTCCTTTTTGCACCCAATAGGCTACGGGAACTACCGGGCTGCTGTATTTTGGAGAAATAAACTTCAGCCTTACATCCTGGGGATTCTGATTGATGAGATCCAGGTAAGTGGAAGATGCATACATTTCACCCCAGCCTACATTCTGTATGGTAGCATACATGGAGCCTATAGTAGACCAGCCATCACTATAGTCTCCATCTTTATTATATTTAAATGCAAAAATGGTTTCTGTATTGGTTTCCGGAGTTTTGGTGGCATAAGCTGACAGCTCTGCTTTGGGCAGGAGTGTATATTTTCCGGAATTGATGACTTTATCTGCATATTCTATCGCTTTATCATTGTTTTCCATGTACAAGTAGACTCTGGAAAGTAAAGCCTGCGCTGCTTCTTTGGATGCATATATATTGTTTTTATCCAGGGTCATCAGTTTTTCTGCTTTCATAAGATCGCTTACCACCTGATTGTATACTTCTCCTACAGTGGCTCTGGCGGGCAAATCGTTGACATCGTCAGATAGTTTTAAGGGGACTCCGGGATTACCTGTTCCCTGATTATACGGTCTTCCAAAAACGTTGACCATAGAAAAGTATACATAAGCTCTCAGGAAATAATTTTCGCCGATCAGCTGATCTGTTTCTGTGTCTTTTCCTTCAGCAATCTTTGAGATCAATCTGTTGCAACCGATGATAGCTTTATATCCTGAGTTCCAGATGATATTGGTTCGGTAGTTGTTTTTAATGCTTTTATAATTATAATAATAAAAGAATGAATCGCTGGTCGTTCCGCTGATATCAACATTATCGCCGCCATATTCACTGATTCTGTACAGGTTGTTGTAAAACCCCCCACCTTCGGCATCCCCTTTAAGCAATGCGTAATTTCCTAGCGTTATGGTTTTTAGTCCTGTTGCATCTGCCAGGACCACATCAGACTCCTTTGAATCATACGGTGAACGGTCTATATTACATGCCGTTAATGACAGTATGAGAATGGGAATAAGTATTTTTTTCATAATTATTTTTTTAAAAAGAAAAGTTTAAGCCTAATGAAAATCTTCTTGGAATAGGGTAGATAGCTCCGGCATTGCCAGAATAGACACTTTGGTTGTCTGCATTACCAACTTCTGGGTCTACCCCGGAAAATTTGGTGATAGTAAATAAATTTTCACCCATAATATAAATATTCGCTGATTTTATTTTCATCTTTTCTGTTAGAGATGTTGGTAAATTATATCCTATTCTCAAGGATCTTAATTTGACAAAGCTGACATCCTCAAGATAACGTGACGAGGGCTTATTGGTTAATGAATTATTGTTGTATACAGCAGCCGGATGGGTTGCGATATCTCCCGGCTTTTCCCATCTTGTCCATCCGTTTTCTAAAACCATCTGGTTGTAATAAGGATAGGCGCCGTCTGAATCATATAATTCCCTGTACCTATTATAGACTTGCCCACCCTGTGAGAAATAAAGATTTGCAGCAAGATAGAAATTTTTGATATTGAGATTAGTGCTTACAGAACCGTAATAATCCGGCGTGGCTGTTCCTACTACCTGTACGGTAGCCAGGTTATACTTTGAAGTTGCACTTCTGCTTCCGTCCGGGTTGATTACTTCCCATTGTCCTTCGCCATTGTCCGGATTTACTCCCAGCCACTTTCTCATATAGAAAGAGTTAACGTCATATCCCGGTATGGCTACATGGTAATTACCTAATACCTGTGTGCCGTTATTTCGGGTCGAAAGTACACTGTTTTTATAAGTACTGATATTGAATCCCAGATCCCAGCTGATATCTTTTGAGCGGATAATAGAATAATTTACATTGAATTCCCAGCCTTTGTTTTTGACATCACCAATATTCAGGTACTGTCTGTCAACCCCTGTTAGTGATGGCAGAGAAACAAGCATCAGCAAGTTTTTCGTTTTATTGTTAAAATAATCAATATTTAAAGTCAGCCTGTTGTTAAATGCCCTGATATCTGAACCGATATTATTCTGATAGATGGACTCCCATGTTAATTCCGGATTCCCTAGCTGATACCATGTTGCTCCTATTTGTCCGTTATATTTTTGTGTCAACGCATATAAGTCCTGCCATCCATAATTAGGACTGGGTGTATTTCCCACAAGACCCCTGCTCGCCCGTAATTTCCATTCATTAACAGGTTTTATCTTGAAAAAGTTTTCTTTATGAATATTCCATCCTGCACTGTATGCATAGAATAAGCCGTTTCTTTTGTTGGCGCCGAATGCAGAAGATGATTCGCTCCTTAGCGATCCTTGAATACTATATTTTTTATTAAACACATATTCAACGTTAAACAGAAAAGCATTATAAGCTCTGTCTGATTTGGTTCCCGATGGTTTTTCACCTGTTGTGGCACCTGTGTTGAAAATATCTGTATCAGGTACTATCCCATAAACACCTGCTTTTGAGGCTTTGTAGAATCTGTCGGTATATTCATACGCAGCTAATGCATTGATATTATGATTTCCGAAATCTTTATCAAACCTCAGCATCTGGTTGAAAAATTTGCTGATATCTTTTTGATAGTTTTCTGTCAGTTCACCTTTATTACTTGTTCCGCTGATCGATCTGGGATCAGTATAGTACATATCATCGTAGTTTTTATAGGTAATATTGTTGGTACTGATGAATTTGAGATAATCGGTAAGTCGGATTTCAGCATCTATATTTCCGATAAGATCCAACTGATTGCTTTTACCATAGTTCCATTGAAGGTCATACAGATAATTGCTTTTATCCCTTCCATACCAATCTGTGTAATCCTCATCCACCCGGATCAGATTTCCATTGGCATCTCTGGGGTTGTCCCATGGCATATTAAGGTACATCTGATAAAGCGAAGCCTGAGTATCTTTTCCGGTAGTATATGATAAGCTGATTTTGGATTTCAGTATCAGCCACGGTTTTATGGTCTGCTCATGATTGATTCTGAATGAGAATCTGTTGTATTCATCTCCTTTTATTGTCCCGGTTTCATTATAATAATTTCCTGAAATATAGGTTTTGGAGCTTGATGATCCTCCCTTGAAATCAATAGTGTAATTTTGTACAATTCCTGTTTGTGTACCACCCTTCAGCCAGTTGTAGCCATCATTTCTAAGTGCTTCAGGGATTTCAGGGGCTCCTTTTAATGAAGTGAAATAATCATACAGCTGTGTTCCGTTCATCAGTTTGAAACGCCCGTTGTTAAACACATTAAAAGAATTATTAAGAGATGCACTTAATGTTCCTTTTCCTGAATTTCCTGATTTGGTAAATACCTGTACAATACCATTGGCAGCTCTGGAACCATACAAGGCTGTAGAAGCAGCATCTTTCAGGATGTTGATACTTTCAATCTGGTTGGGATCCAGATTGGGAGTATAGGGCATTACTACACCATCCACCACCCAAAGGGCAGAACTGGGACCATTGATAGTGGAAGTACCCCTGATTTTTACAGTGGCTACTGAGCCAGCAGAACCTCCACCTGGCAAAATCTGAACACCGGCAGCTTTTCCCTGCAGAAGACCGGATACGCTTGGAGTATTGGAATCCTGAAGTTTTTTGTCGGAAATAACAGAGACAGCGGCTGTAAGACTGGATTTTTTCTGTGCTTTGTAGCCAATAATTACAATGTCATCAATTTTTTTTTCTTCTAAAGAATCTGTTTTCTTTGTGGTCTGGGCTGCCATAAAACCCGTCATTAAGAAAAAACAGACTGATGTTGTTAAGTTTTTTTGTTTTTTCATACAATTTTTTAGATGATGGTAATGTGGCTAATGTACGAAAAACAATGTATTGTTGTTAATATTTTGTTAAAAAATGTTAAACAATATGTTTTATTGTGTTTTTAAATGTAAATATTTAATTTTTATTTATTTTTTAATGTAAAATATTTTTAAAAAAACAAATTTTAACTTATTTGTCTAAAATGCTATAAGTAAAAATCCACGGGGCATATCGTGGAAAATATATATTATTAATACAACCTAAAATGAAAAAGCTCCGGATTCCGGAGCTTTTTATGTTTAATGAGAATGAGCAGGGGGGTGTTGATGGAAAACATGCATCATCAATGCGAGTGAAACTCCTAAAACAACCAGCCCGATTTTTACCCAATCGATATTGTGATTTTTATTGCTTTCAAAAATGATCACCGATGAGATATGAAGGAAAATTCCTCCTACGATAGCCAGGAAATAAGGCTGAAGGTCAGGATTGAAATAATTTCCTAATAACATTCCCATTGGAGAAGCCAATGCAAATAAAGCTACAATGAGAATAGAAGGATAAGATGAGGAACTTTTTGATTCTCCTTTTCTGTTAAATAAAAATGCACCCAGAATAAATGAAATAGGAAGATTGTGAAATACAATTCCCCAAAGGTAAGGCGACATTTCGTGCTGCTCGTTAGCCAAAGGAATTCCTTCAATAAAAGCATGAATGAATAATCCTACCATTAAAGCAACAGGAAGAATATTGTGTTCGCTATGATGATGGAAGTGCCCGTGTTCAAAACCTTTGGTAAGAGCTTCCAGGATCATCTGGAGAAGAACTCCTGCAATTACAAATATCCCAAGGCTGCTGCTTCCTGCAGAGGTATACACCTGAGGAAAGACTTCGTTGAGACAGATTGTAATCAAAAAACCGGCACTCAGTATCAATAGATTTTTGGCCAGCTTCTCTTTTTTACCAAAGTGTTTTCCAAGGAATACTCCTGTTACGACACTTAAAATCAGTAAAAGTACTGTTGTCATTATTTTTTCTTAAATAAATTGATGCAACGCGGGGAATTTTCTTTCTTAAATTCATTCAGCTGATAATCTCCCCAGATTTTTATTCTTTCAAACCCACATTCAGAAGCATAGGCATGAATGGCTTCCAAAGTATGGAGCTTTACTTTTTCAAAGAAATGAAACGGCTTACCGTCAGCCTCAAAACGGATGTCTTTGATGACATGTCTTCCTTCGATTTTCTTTAGGATTCTGAACTCAATATTTCCTCTCGTGATCGTTGTTTCAGGAACCAAAGTACTTCTTACAAATTCCTCATTCAGGTAGTCCAATACAAAATATCCTCCTGGTTTTAAAGCATTGTAAACGGATTGAAATACTTTCTTATCGTCATTTTCATTGTCAAAATACCCAAAACTGGTAAACAGATTGAATACAGCATCCATAGGATCTGCATCAATAGGGTTTCTCATATCATGAACTTCAAAAAGCAGTGTCTGATTTTCATATTGTTTGTCAGATTCAATACTTTGTCTTGAAAGGTCCAGTCCCAAAACATCATACCCTAATTTGTTAAGGAAAACAGAGTGTCTTCCCTTTCCGCAGGCAAGATCTATGATTTTCGACTGAGGCGGAAGCTGAAGATCCGCTGTGAGCTTTGTAATGAAGTTTTCAGCTTCAGTATAGTCTCTGTTGCTATAAAGCAAATGATAATAAGGGGTATCAAACCAAGATTCAAACCATTCCATAATGCAAAAATAACTAAATTTGTGCGGTTAAAAGCAAAGTATTTTACAACATTAAGAGATTGAAAAATTCAATTGGATAAGAAATTGGGTGGTTAATCTTTTAGTTTTTAAAGCTTTAAATCTTTTAATACATACTTATGGATACAGAAAATATTAAAATACAGATAAAGACATTCTTCGGATTGGAGCAGATTCTGGCGGAAGAAATCAAAAAATTGGGCGGAAGAAATGTTGAAATTAAAAACAGAGCGGTAAATTGTGAAGGAGATCTGGGTTTTCTTTACAAAATCAATTATTCTGCAAGAACGGCATTGAAAATATTGGTGCCCATTCATGAGTTCAAGGCTTTTAATCAGCATCAGTTCTATGACAGGTTATTCAAATTTGAATGGGATAATTTCATGGATGTTGATCAGTCTTTCTTTATTGATGCTACGGTCAATTCTGAAACGTTCAAACATTCTCAGTTTGTGACTTTGAAAATGAAGGATGCCATCGTGGATTATTTCCAGGAAAAATTCAAAAGACGCCCGAATGTGGAAACGAGAAATCCGGATATCAAATTCCATCTTCACATAGACAGAGAATTGGTAATGATTTCTATGGATTCTTCAGGAGATCCTTTGTTTAAAAGAGGATATAGAAGAGAGCAGGGAGAAGCGCCTATCAATGAAGTATTGGCAAGCGGAATGCTTCAGCTGGCAGGCTGGGACGGAAAAGGTAATTTCCTTGATCCGATGTGCGGTTCAGGAACATTATTGATTGAAGCAGCAATGATTGCAATGGATCTTCCGGCTCAGATTTTCAGAAAAAGGTTCGGATTCCAGAACTGGAATAACTATGATGCAGACCTGTTTGCAAAAATTAAAGAATTCAGAATTAACAGAATCAGACAGTTTGATGGAAAAATTGTTGGATATGACATCGATGCAAGAATGCTGAATGCGGCAAGAATGAACGTGGAAGCAGCGGAAATGGAAGATGTTATTGAGATTAAAAAACAAAACTTCTTTGATTCTAAAAAAGATCTGTTCCCTTTATTAATGGTATTCAATCCGCCATACGATGAGAGAATTTCCATTAATGACGATGATTTCTACAAGAAAATAGGAGATACCTTTAAAACCCATTATCCGAATACCTTAGCATGGCTGATCTCTTCAGACCTTGAAGCGGTGAAGAAAATCGGTTTACGTCCTTCAAGAAAGATCAAACTTTTCAACGGAAAACTGGAAACAAGATTTTTACAGTATGAAATGTATGAAGGAACGAAAAAGGTACATAAACTGGAAGAAAATAAATAGCAACAAAAAGTGCTGGGACATTTTTTTGATCTATTAGATACTCTATTTAGTGTGTCCGGACTGTTTCAGAGCGGTTCGGGATCATCACGTTTAAGTTCTGAAAGAAAGAGCCTGAATTATGATGATAAACTTCAAAAGAAAGAATTTAAGAGATCAAAATACTTCACAGAGAAAGCAAGTGCAGTTGCTTTGTTATTGGCAGCATTTTCTTTTTTTATTGTTTTTAAAGATCCTTTACCTGTACAAAACTATACACCAACCCTAGTGGTGGCTTCTTTAATAGGAGCCGGGATTTCATTTTTAGTATTTTTTGTGTTGCACGTTTTGAAGCTTTATTACTTTAAAACATTGTTCAAATTACTATTCTTCAGCTGTTCAGTAATAATTTTCATTATTTCTGCAATATTATATGTCTACTTTAAGTCAGGATGGTTCATATAACAAAACAAAAACAGGTTTTAAAGTAAAAGGATAGAGGCTGTAGAACAATGGAAAGTCGGAAAAAATATATGAAGAAACGAAAAAAATACATAAATTAGAAGATCATAATTCATAAACTCGGAGATTGAAATGTCCTGGAATTTTTTAGATATATTTGATGTGGTTCTTGATTTATTTGGTCTGCTTGGTTCCGGATCAAAATCATCACCTTCAAAACCTGAAAGAAAAGCTTTAAATCATCATGTGATATCTCAAAAGAAGCAGTTAAAAGATACAGATATTCCAAAGAAAAATTAACTTGTCATACATTATAAGTTTAATTGAAATAATAAAAGGTTGTACAGATTAGTACAACCTATTTTATTTATCGTGTCATTGATGGCGCAAAGCCATACTGTTTTTTAAAGGCATGTGAAAAATGGGAAAGGTCTTCAAAACCTACTTCCAGAAAAACATCGGAAGGTTTTTTATTCTTTTCTGATAAATGATAATAGGCAAGTTCAAGACGTTTTTGAGTAAGCCATCGCTGCGGAGTTGTTTGAAAAATCTTTCTGAAATCCCGGTTGAAAGTAGATAAACTCCTTCCTGTCAGATATCCGAACCTTTCCAATGGCATATTGAACATATAATTTTTTTCCATAAAACTGATCAGATCTACTTTTCCCGGCTCATCAAAATCGGCGAGTATATAATCTATCTCCGGATCAATTTCCCTTACAATACTGATGGCTTCAGTGATTTTTAAATGGGCAATATTCTCAGGAAGCGGATCTTCCATTTCAAAATAAGGTATGAGCGATGCAAGACAGCTGCTCAGAAGCGGATGACTGCTGAAGCGATGAATACTGGCTTTGTGATTTCCGGTCTTCCTCTGCTCATCAACAGAACTGTAAAAATTCTTCAGGCGTTCTGTGGTAAGATGCATGACTACCGCTTTATGCGGAAGCCCGTCTTTGGGATAATTGATAATCGTGGCAAGATGGTTTCTTGGAATCAGGAAAATATCTCCAGCTTTGAAAACATAGGTTTTATCTGCTTGAATAATTTTCGTTTCTCCTGATATGAACCAAACCAGCATATGGTATTCAAAAACTGTTTCCGTTTTGAAGAGCTTGTCATCATAACTGGAAAGCTTGATATCCGGGGTGAGGTATTGTATCTGGAAATCCATTGTCAAAAGTTTTTCATTACAAATGTATTTAAAAAACAGTTATTGGGTATCGAACTCAAATCCCAGCATCTCTTCACTTAATTTCCATAAACGGGCAGCATTGTTTTTGTCGATGGAATAAGGTTGTACTCCACGAATAGTAGCCGGTTCATCAAATCTGTGCTCAATTTGCCCTCTGTCTACCTCTGCAATATCACAGTTTTCACAATACACTCCGCCAATTCCGTTAAGTTGAGGCGTCACAGCACACCAGACTGTAGTAGCAGCCCCTTGTGGAATTGTTTTTAATCGTGCTTCAACTTCAGGTTTTATATTTCCGTTTTCGTCATGCGTTCCAAGCTGTTTAAAAAGCTCAACAGGTTCTTCTCTGCCCAGATCAGTACCATATACAGAACCGGGATGGAGAGAATAAGCTCTGATATCGAATTCTTTTCCTTTTTCATCTAGTTCTACGGCAAACAGATTACAAGCTGTTTTGGATTGTCCGTATCCGGAAAGGGTATCGTAATTTCTTTCCTCAAAGTTGGGGTCTTCAAAATTAAAAGGAGCCATCTGATGTCCATACGAAGAAACACTGATAACCCTTGCTCCATTTGCTTTTTTCAGAGCCGGCCATAATTTTGAGGTGAGATGGAACTGTCCAAGATAATTGGTCGCCAGCTGAGATTCAAAACCCCTGCTGTCTCTGCGGAGTGGTACCCACATAATCCCGGCATTATTAATAAGAAGATCCAGTTTTCTGCGTGATGAGACGAATCTTTCTGCAAAGGCATCAATGGATGCCGGATCCATCAGATCCATTTTTTCAAGTTTGATATTTTCAATTCCTGTAAGGTTTTTTCCTGCCTTTTCAATATCTCTTGCAGGAATAATGACATAGGCTCCGGCCGAAGTAAGTACTTTTGTAGTTTCAAGTCCGATTCCTGCGTAGCCACCGGTAATGATCACTGTTTTTCCAGTAAGATCAATTCCCTGAATAACTTCCTGTGCTGTTGAATAAGCGTTAAAGCCTGACTGAATGGGTTGCTGTAATGTGCTGATAATTGGTTCCATTTTTTTGTGGGTTTAAATTTCTATAGCAAAATTAGGAGGGATTCCGGATGTTTATTTTGTTTAGAATGCCAAATTACTTGGTTCAGAATTTCATTGATAAAATATGTACAGAGAGAAGAATACAATGTAACATCGTTAATTTATCTGAATAAGCTGTTAAACTGTTTGTAGGTTGTTCTGCGAATAAGTAATTTTGAAAAATTTTCAATTTGAAGCCTACTATTTCTATTGTCGTTGCCATTTACAACCGGAAAGACGAACTTTTTGAGTTGCTGACTTCTCTTACTCAACAGACAGATAAGGAGTTTGAGATCATTATCGTGGATGACGGTTCTCTGATCGATCTGAAACCTACTATCAAAAACTTTGAACAGGGATTGGATATTAAATATTTCAGAAAAGATAACTCAGGACCGGGACTGACAAGAAATTACGGTGCGGCAAGAGCCGCTAACGAATGGCTGGTATTTGTAGACAGTGATGTCATTGTTGAAAAAGATTATATTGAGCATATTAAAAACGATATCCTGACCATTCCTTGTGATGCGTTTGGCGGGGCTGATAAAGCGCATAAAGGATTTAATCTGATGCAGAAAGCTATTTCTTATTCCATGACGTCTGTATTTACAACCGGAGGAATAAGGGGAAGTAAGAAAGCGGTTTCAAAATTTCAGCCCAGAAGTTTTAATATGGGAGTGAAAAAAGAAGTCTTTAAAAAAGTAGGCGGATTTTCCGAAATGAGAATTGGTGAAGATCCGGATCTTTCCATGACCCTATGGGAAAATGGTTTTACTACTGCTTTTTTTGATGATATCGCTGTATATCACAAACGTAGGGTCGATTTTGGAAAATTCTCCAAACAGGTCTATCAGTTTGGCTGTGCAAGACCGATTCTTAACCAGAGACACCCGAATTATGTAAAAATTTCCTTTGCTTTTCCTACTTTATTTATGCTGGGATATGTGATGGGCTTTCTGGAGTATTTTATTATGGGAAGAGGAATCATCCTTGCCTTTTATGGATTGTATACCTTTCTGGTGTTGTTTCACGCTTTATTGCTGACAAAAAATATCAGTATTGCCGGAATGGCAGTTATTTCCACGTATATTCAGATGTTTTCTTACGGATACGGATTTTTAAAGTCCTGGATTTTGCTGAATGTTTTCAGAATGAAGCCCGAGGATGCTTTTCCGCATCATTATTATAAGAAATAACATGAGGGATTATCAAAAAGAAAATTCAATAGGAGTGGGCTTTAGCCCATTCATCAAAATAAATAAAATCTTCCAATGGCTTTAGCCTAAACCTGTAAAAGACTACACATAACATTTGTTAATCAATATTAAAACAGGTGGATTGATAAATAAAAAAGGCTGTTTCTCACAAATGAAACAGCCTTTTTACAATAAATTTAGGAAATGGAAATGTTTTCATGGTGGTTAAGAACTCCAACTTTCAGCATGCATTCCTTCATTTTTTGGTAAGTTCTTTTGATATCGTGGTCAAGACCGATGGAGAACCTGATCAGTCCGTCTGAAATTCCTATAGATGCTCTTTCTTCTTCAGGGATTTCAGATGAGGTAGATTTTCCTGAGCATGAGAATAAGGTCTTATAGAACCCTAAACTCACAGCAAGATAACCCAGGTTTTCTGTCTGCATCAGTTCCATCAGTTCGTTTGCTTTTTCTGTTGTTCCGGCATCCAGAGTCAGTAATCCTCCGTATCCATATTCTTCATGAATCATACTTTTCATTAATTCATGGTTTTTGTGGGATGGCAAGCCCGGATAAGATACTTTTAAACCATCTTTTTCAAATCTTTCAGCCAGATACATGGCATTGTGGCTGTGCTGTTTGATTCTGATGTGTAATGTTCTCAGATTTTTTAAGATACTTGAAGATCGTAAGCTGTCCATGGTTGGGCCAAGAAGCATACATGCTCCGGAATTGACATTTTTGGTATCATCAATAAATGCCTGAGTGGCACAATATACTCCTCCTACCGTATCACTGCTTCCGTTGATGAACTTTGTGAGGCTGTGAATCACGACGTCAGCCCCGAATAATGTCGGAGAAATTGAAAGAGGGGAGAAGGTATTATCTACAATCAGTTTCAGGTTGTGTTTCTTACAGATTTCGGAAAGCTTTCTAAGATCTGCTACTTCAAGCAGCGGATTGCTGACACTTTCACAATAAATGACTTTAGTATCGGGAGTAATAGCTTTTTCTATAGATTCAAAATTATTGATATCTACAAAAGTGGTCGCTACATTGAACTGAGGGAAGAAATTTTTTAGAAAAGCATAGGTTCCTCCGTAGATAGTCCGGCTTGAAATAATATGGTCTCCACTTTTGCACACCTGCATCAAAACAGAAGTTATTGCTCCCATTCCGGATGCTGTAACGTTGGCAGATTCTGTGTTCTCCATCTTGGCAAGAGCCTGTGCCAGATAAAGATTCATCGGTGATGAATGTCTGGAGTACAGATAGCATCCTTCCGCATTGCCTTCGAAAGTATCAAACATTGTCTTTGCAGAAAGGAAGGTATAGGTGGAGCTGTCAGAGATAGAAGGATTCACTCCCCCGAATTCACCAAAATACTGAAGATCTTGGATCTCATTGGCTGCGTTAAAGTTTTCCATAAATATTGTTTTTATTTTATGGTTCTAATTTGCATTAAATTGTTAATTATTACAACATAAATTTGAATTTATAGAATATAAAACTGTAAAATATTGTTTATTTAGAAAAAATATTTAGTATCTTCGATAGTATTAAATTTTTACCAAAAAATTATCTATGGAACTTGACGAAACTGATAAGAAACTTTTGTCTTTTTTACAGGAAGACTGTAAACAAACCACCAAAGAACTGTCCGCTAAGCTTGGATTATCCGTTACAGCAATTTATGAGCGTGTAAAAAAGCTTGAAAATGCAGGGGTTATTTCAAAATATGTAGCCTTGCTGGACAAGGGTAAAGTTAAGAAAAATTTTATCGTTTTGTGTCATGTGAAACTAAGCCAGCATAAAAAAGAATTTGTTCTTCAGTTTGAAAAAGAGGTAATGGACCTTCAGGAAGTTACGGAATGTTTCCATGTAAGCGGAGATTATGATTATATCCTTAAAATAGGAGTGAAAGATATTGAAGATTACCGCAGTTTTATGCTGACGAAACTAACAACACTTCAGCACATCGCAAGTACGCACAGCTCATTTATGATTTCCGAAGTTAAAAATACGACGGCGATTGTATTGTAAGCTTATCGCAGGTTTTTTGATTTAAACTGTGTGGAAGATCAATGTTTATAAATATCTTCTTTGGTCATATTGTCGATAAAATAGTGAAGTCTTTTAATCTCGCTTCTGCCTCTGTTTTTGTCATTCAGAAAGCAGGTCGTCACGATAACCATTTTTAAATCAGGAATGATGCAGATAAGCTGTCCGCCATATCCGGTAGCTACGAAAGCCTGATGTCCGTTGGTTTTTCTCCGCCACCAGTAATAGCCGTATCCATTGGCACCTGGCATTACATCCCAGGAATCCAGTTTGACATGCTCAGCTGTCGATTCCTGAATCCATTTTGAGGAAACAATCTGTCTGCCTCCAAGTTTTCCGTTATTCAGGATCATCAAACCAAATTTCAGCATATCTTCAGGTTTCATAAACATTTCCGAACCTGCAATATTTCTGTTCATGGAATCTGTATCCCATCGGGGAACATTGATCTTTAATGGTTTAAAAAGGTTTTCTGCTGCAAATTGTTTCAGATTGGTTTTCACAATTTTTGCCAGTGCTGCTCCGAAAAGGTGGGTTTCACCGCTGTTATAATTGAATACGGTTCCCGGATACTCTTCAAAAGGAAGATCCAGTACAAACTTTACAGGATCACCGGAAAATGACATGGCTGTTGAAATTTTTGAATTTTCAACCCAGTCAAAACCACCCTGCATGGTCAATAGATTTTTTAACGTTAATGTATTTCTGATGGAATCATGAGCTACTTTTCCTTCAATATTGGAAATGTTTTTGAAACTGCTTCTCGATATATTGTATTCCGGAAGAATTTTTAAAACCGGTGTATTGAGATTAGGAAGTATGTTTTTATCTTGTGCAATGCCTGCCAGAACAGAGACGATACTCTTGGTAACGGACTTTATGCTGAAGATGGTTTCCTTGCTGGCTCCGTGGAAATAATGCTCATAAATCAGTTTGTCATTTTGGGAAACAATGAACGATCCCAAAGAAGAAATGCTGTCATTAATTTCTTTGGTAAATCCGTCCGTAAACTCTTTGGGTAACTCTTTGTTGAAAGCTGCCTGTGATTTCACTTTAGGGGAGAATAAGGCAAGACATAACATTGCGATAGCCTGCAGGAGTTGATTGGATTTCATTGTTTACAAAAGGAAGGATAAAATTATTAGTTGATGGAAAAAGTAAAAGCTAAATCAATTCGGATGAATCAATATAGCTTATGCTTTCAATGCTTCTAAATTATGAAAAACAATGAACTTTTTGAATACTTTTTAGAGAATATTTTAAAGTTTACAATGATTTTGATATAAAGTTTAGGTCTTCAAGATAACTAAGAAATTATACCAACACTCCATTTTTAGAAGAAATAGGATCCGGAAGGTCTGTTTCTCCGCTCATCTGAAGAAGGTCTATTTCAATCGTTCTGCAGATTGAAAGCATCGGAACATCAAACATTAATCCTGCAAAAGGATTTTCAGAATAATCTCCTACCAGTTCCATAATGATATAAATCCATCCGATAATAATACAGAAAGGAATAGAGGTCCATATTCCCCAATCTCCCAATTTGGCAAACTCGTTCACTAATCCCAGGGGAAGAAGCATGATGAACAGAATATTAAAAACAAAAGCTGTACTGGCAAACTGTCTTGGAGAAGGGAATTTTTTAATTCTCTCCGCCTGTCCCTGGAAATTGTAGAATTCATTCAGGCTGTTTTGAAGCTGAGTCTGATTGAAATCCGTAATGGCATTCATATTTTTCAGCTCGTTAATGTCTTTCGCTTGTTGGGCAACCAGATAGGTAGCAAAATTTTTATAATCATTTTTAAGATCATACTCTTCCTCTGACAGATATTTGTGCAGGAAAATAGGAGCTCTTCCGTAGTCAGGAAAACCGGCTTTTATTAACCTATTTCTTCTCAGGTTGATATTCCCGAATTTATTATTTTCTGTGCTGATATGCTCCCATTCTGTAGGAATCAAAAGCTGTTCCCGGAAAGTATATAACCATGCTATATGACGGTAAACGATTCTTCTTTTACGGTCTTCAAGATCAAAAACACCAATTTCTTCATTTTTAGTATCGAAGGCATATACCATAGAGGCAAATGAACGGCTGGAATTCACAATTCCGCCCCAGATTTTTCTGGCTTCCCAAAGTCTGTCATAAGCCTGATTGTTTTTAAAACCAACAAGGAATGCTTCTGCCGTACCAATCAAAGCTACTGGAACCCATGGAATAGTCATCCACTGCCAATTGAAAAAATAGAATAGGACAGCGATCAGCGTACACCAGATTGAAATCAGTATAAGATGAAAACCTGATAAATTGAGAACCTGCTTATAATTGACGTATTTAGTAGTGATCATAAAGAAGTATCGAATTTTTGGTGCATATAAACAAAATAGATACCAAAATGAGACATCTGTTCTGTTGATTAAAATTAATAAAAAAAACCTCTGATTTTTCAGAGGTTTCAATTATTTAATATTTCAGCATTTCTTCGATCTTACTGCTGAGCTTTTCAGCATTTGGAAGCATTTCTTTTTCCAGAACAAGGTTGATAGGAACAGCAGGTACATCCAGTGATCCCATTGTTTCTACCGGTGCGTCAAGATACCTGAAGCAATTTTTGGAAATACGGTGTGCAAAAGCTTCTGCAAAAGAGTTATTAAGCTGTTCTTCTGTTAGAACGATACATTTTCCATGCGCTTTCACTCTTTCGAAAACAAGTTCTTCATCAAGAGGGATCAATGTTCTTAAGTCGATCACTTCAACTCTTCCGTTGAATCTCTTAGCTGCTTCTTTAGCCCAGTAAACTCCCATTCCATAAGTAACTATCAATAAAGTTCTGCCTTTTTCGGTTTCATCCTTATCTGCTTCAATAATTACTTTACCTTTTCCAAATGGAAGAACATAGTCTTCAGCAGGCTCTATCGTTTTGGCATCTTCAGTTCCCGGAACTTTACTCCAGTACAACCCTTTATGCTCCAGCATCACTATCGGGTTCGGATCATAATAAGCTGCTTTTAGCAAACCTTTAAAATCTGCGGCATTACTTGGGTATGCTATTTTGATTCCTTTGATATTGGCTAAGATACTTTCCACACTTCCACTATGGTAAGGACCGCCGCCGCCATAGGCTCCGATAGGAACACGGATGATATTGCTTACCGGGAATTTTCCACCGCTTAAATAACTTGATTTTGAAATTTCCGTAATCAACTGGTTGATTCCCGGATAAATATAATCTGCAAACTGAACCTCAACAATTGGTTTCAGCCCAACAGCACTCATTCCGGCAGTAGATCCTATGATATAAGCTTCCTGAATGGCCGTATTGAATACTCTTTTGCTTCCGAATTTTTTTCCTAAAGTAACCGTTTCACGGAAAACTCCACCGATTCTTTCACCTACATCCTGCCCATAAAGAAGTGCTTCAGGGTGTTTCCACATCAGTTCCTGGATGGCATGGATGGCAGCATCCACCATTACAATTTTTTCTCCGTTGGCGGGTTCACGTGTCCCTGTTTCCTCAGTAATGGGAGTTGGGGCAAAAACGTGCTGCATTACGGTTTCAGGCTTTGGATCCTCTGCATTTTTAGCTTTTTCAAAAGCTTCTTCTGCTTCAAGACGCGCCTTTTTAGTGATTTGCTTTAAAAGATCTTCATCAACACCTGTTTCCAGTAAATGTTTTCTAAGGATTTCTCCCGGATCTTTGGCCCTGTGTTTTGTTAAATCTTCTTCGTCTCTATAGAATTCTCTTCTTACTCCTGAAGTGTGATGACCGATCAATACCGTTTTGGCACAGACAACAAGAGGCTTTCTTTCTGTTCTTACAAAATCTACGGCTTTTTTCATGGCTTCGAAACTTTCCACAAAATCAGTTCCGTCTACTCTCATTCTGCTTAACCCCGTGAATCCTGCTACAAAATCGTATGCATCACAGGTTCTTGCTTCGTCTTTCGTTACGGAAATTCCCCATTCGTTATCCTGAACAAGGAAGATGATCGGAAGCTGATGCAGAGCTGCAAACTGTAAAGCTTCACTCACTTCACCTTCTGTAACGGAATTGTCTCCAAGACTACAAACCACAACAGGATTGTTTTCAAATTGCTGAAGATTGAAATCCTGAATGTATTTGATTCCCTGTGCAACTCCTGTCGTTGGGATAGTCTGCATTCCAGTAGCGGAACTCTGGTGAACGATTTTTGGTTTGTTTTCATCCCTGCTTGAAGGGTGGGAGTAATAAGATCTTCCTCCCGAAAAAGGATCATCAGCTTTAGCCAGTAACTGAAGCATTAGTTGGTAAGGTTCAAAACCGATTCCTAAAAGAATGCTTTCGTCTCTGTAATAGGGAGAAACCCAGTCTTCTTTTTTAAGCTGATAGGCTGTCGCAAGCTGGATGGCTTCGTGACCTCTGGAAGTACTGTGAACGTATTTGCATACATTTCTGTTTTCTTCGTAAATGTCAGCCATTGCCTTGGCCAGCATCATATGATTATACGCTTTGAGTAATATATCCTGAGAAACTTTTTCGTGAAGTGCATTTTCCATAGGAAGCAAATATACATAAAAAAACAAAATACTAACAACTGTTAGTATTTTGTGAAAAATCTTTGTTTATATAGGTTATTCCTTGATCACTTTTTTAGAAATAACATCTTTGTCTGTTTTTATTTCAATGATGTAAATTCCATTGGTGTACGCAGATAAATCTATTGGTTCTTTGTGATTGTTGATCTTTCCTTTCTGTAACTTCTTACCTGAAAGATCATAGACATTGAATGTGGAATTTTTAGGAGCTTTTAATACATTGGTGAAATCTTTTACAACCGTTGGTGCGATCGTTATGCCATCAGATTTTCTTAATCCGGCATCCTTGGTTCCCAGCACTTCGCTAAATCCTGATGCAATGATAGAATAATTCTGAGGGGAAGTAACACTTGGAGAAGCGTTATTTTTTAATGTTCCTTTATGAGAAATCTCAATTCTATAAACAGCTCCTGGTGTTGGGTTATCAATAACAACCTGCTCTACATTATCTACTGTGTTGTCTCCTTTTGTAGCAGGAGTCATTGGATCTAATGCATTTAATTTCCAAGGCTGATAAATGATGCCTGTTCCGGTATCTATAATTCTTACATCCAGATCGTTTATTAATCTGGAAGTTCTGTTGTTGTAGGCTTCTGCCCATGTTATGCTTGTGGGGATAACATATTCCGGATCAATCCAGGATAGGGTTACTTTTAAGGGTTCAGATCCGGATGCTTTCACTGTTCGAGCATTAACCGAACCATTATTTAAGGTTTCATCATTAAATAGTATGGTATTGTTGGATTTTCCTACAAGAAGTTCTGCTCCTTTTTTTGCATCTATATACCCCCAGCCATTCCATGGGTCCGGGCCGACAGTTCCTGCTTCCGATGCAGAGTGGATCATTAAGGTTTTTGCAGAGGCTGCATTAAGCTCAAGAGCAGGATATAGCTGTTTATAAATCTGCATCCAGACTCCTATGATTCCGGTAACAATAGGCCCGGAAAAAGAGGTTCCACTGCCCACGTTATATAAGCTGCTGCCTGTTGTATTTTCCGCTGTGGAACCATATCCTACATTAGTTCCTGTAGTAATAATGTCCGGTTTTATAGCGCCGTCATCTCTTGGACCTGCGCTGCTGTAGCTTGATTTTATAACATCAGAAGGAGAGGAGTATCTTTTGTCGCTGGCAGTCAGGATATCAGAAGCACCTACTACAATAATGTTTTTTGCCAAAGAACCAAAACCAATACAGTCATATCCTAAAGCGCAGTTGTTTTGTGGAAGTGTGTCTGTAGCTGCAAATTGTACATAAGTTCCTGCACTGTTTTTATAATATTTAGCTAAGGTGTTTCCTGTTGGCCCCATTCCATATGAATTTCCGGCTGATTTAACGATAACATAGGTGGGATTGTTATACACGATATTGTCATAAGTCTGGTCGCTATCAAGATAGGTTCCCTGTAGATCAGCAGTGGTTCCAGGGCTTATGAACTGCCCGCCCCATATCCAGGCAATTCCATAAAGGCTACTCCAGCCAGGGTTTGTACCGTATGAATGATTGGACATTTTGGGCTGTGCCAGGACTATTTTTTCAAATACCGTACTGGAAGCAGAACCTCCGGGTAATGTTGTAGTAGCGAAGGCATAATTGTCAAAAGTTGAATTTTGTGCTATTCCTCTTAAATTCGTAACCCGGGTTGTTCCATTGGTAAATGTAAGCGTATAAGGATAGTCTTTGGCGCCGATAAATCCTGTAACAGCAGTGGCATGTGAGCTGTAATTCATGGTACTGGCTTCTTTATTATTAACCCTGTCTGCTGCGTTGTTAAACAGTTCATGTCCTTCAAATGCTCTTCCGCCATCAAAGATGGTATATTTAATATTTTCGCCGTTAAATGAACCTGTCAACCCTGTGATGGTGCCATTCTGTAAAAAGTCTGCATTGGAGTTTTTTATTTGATCCAAATCATCCGACTGATAGAAATAAGGCTTTCCATCCGGATCGAATCCTGCCAAAATTTTTCGCTGTTCTTCGAGTTCTTTAAGTGTCTCAGGATTTTTATCAGACTCAAAATGCTTTGAGAGAAACAGATCAAATTTTTTGTTGTTTTCTATTCGTTGCCGTTCTAATGTTTTTTTTAAAACTTCATTACTGTTTTGCGCATTCATGACAATGGTTGTCAGTATGCCGATCGAAATAAAAATTTTTTTCATTGTGATATTTTTTATGTTCTTTGGTTGTTAAATGTATGGATAAAATGCTTTTATTTTTTATTTTGTACAACTGAATGTTGTTTTTATTGATTATTTTAATGTTTTATTTGGTTATTTATGAATAATCTAATATTTTAATTTGTGTTTATAGTTTTTATTTTACTGGATTTAAATGAGAATTGATGGTTTTTGACAGGAAAACAGTTAGAAAAAGTCCTGAGATTAGCATTCATGGTATTTTTATATGTTATAATTTATCATTTGATGGAGAATTAATTGGAAAAAAAGCAAATCCAAGGAGTAGAAAAAATTAAGCTTTATATTTTTAAAAGGCGGAGATTTTATATTCTGAAACCAGGGTGGTGATTAGAAAAAAATGAAGTAACTTTACATTCTCTTTTTATAAAAAAGTTAGAACATTATATGTATTTAATTTTTGACACAGAAACAACCGGTTTACCAAAAAATTTCAACGCTCCGCTTTCAGACTCGGATAACTGGCCCAGAATGGTCCAGATTGCATGGCAGGTGCACGATGATGATGGAAACTTGATTGAAAACCAGGATTATATAATAAAACCTGAAGGGTATGATATTCCCTTCAACGCAGCACGTATTCACGGAATTACAACCAAAATTGCCAATGAAGAAGGACGTGATCTTCAGGAGGTTCTTGAAGAATTCTCTACCGTTCTTGAAAAAATCAGGGTGGTTTCCGGGCATAATGTAGAGTTCGATTACAATATCGTAGGAGCAGAATTTTACAGAAAAAACCTGAAAGATAACCTTCAGGAAAAGCCTAAAGCGGATACTATGATTTTGGGAACCGACTTCTGCCAGCTGGGCGGTGGCCGGGGAGGCCGTTTTAAACCTCCGAAACTTGAAGAATTATATGAAAAACTTTATGGGAACAAATTTGATGAAGCCCATAATGCTGCAGCCGACGTAAATGCAACGGCCAGAGCTTTCTTTGAAATGGTAAGAATTGGCGTAGTTCCTGCTGAAACATTAAAGATTTCAGAAGATCAGCTCGCGTATTTCAGAAGCCTTTATCCGGACCCGATCAAGCCCTTCAATATTGTTATCAGAAGGCAGGTTGCTGATTTTCATAATAAGAAAAAGCAGCAGGATTTCGGAAGTATTGATGAAATTGATTTAGGTAAATATTTCAATTTTGATAACCATAGTGTTTTCTCTACGCTTACGGCTACCTCAAGCATTAATGACCTGATTAAAAAAGCCTCTGATGAAAATTTCCCAGCTGTCGGAATGGTAGATCTTGGAAATATGATGGGAGCTTTCAAGTTCGTCTCGGCAGTAGAAGGAGCTAATGCAGACAGAGCGAAAAAGCATAAAGAATACCTGGCAAAAAAACAGGAAGCAGAAGAAAACGGAACAGAATTTACTGAAGAAGAGCCTGTTTCAGAACCGCTTATTCCTGTAGTGGGTTGTGAGTTTTATATTTCAGACCGTTACGAACAAAAGCAGTTTACCAAAGATGATCCGGACAGAAGAACACAGGTTGTGCTTTTGGCGAAAGATTTTAATGGATATAAAAACCTGGCAAAACTCTCCAGTATCGGATTCCTGAAAGGATTCTATTTTGGAGTTCCCAGGGTGAGCAGGGAGTTGATTGCTCAATATAAGGAAGGAGTCATAGCTTTAACATCCGGAATTATGGGGGATATTCCCGACGCGATCTTAAATACCGGTGAGCAGAAAGGAGAGGAGCTTTTCAAATGGTGGAAAGACACCTTTGAAGATGATTTTTATGTGCAGATTCAGAATCACAAACTGCCTGAAGAAGAACATTTAAATGAAGTTCTTTTGTATCTGGCAGATAAATATAATGTGAAAATTTTAGCTCAGAACGAAACCTTTTACACCAATAAAGATGATTCTAATATTCAGGACATTGTAAGCTGTATCAAAGATGGTGAAAAGCTTACTACGCCTATTGGAAAAGGATTCGGTAAAAGGAGAGGGCTGGCGACAGGCGAATATTACATCAAAAATTCTGATGAAATAAAAGAAGCCTTTTTAGCCTATCCGGATGCTTTTGATGCCTATGAAGAATTTACGGCAAAATTTAAACCTTATACCTTAAAAAGAGACGTACTTCTTCCTAAATTTGATATCCCTGCGGAATTTATCCATGCAGAAGATGAGGTAGACGGCGGAAAAAGAGGGGAAATGGCTTACCTTACCTATCTTACCTATGAAGGTGCCAAGAAAAGGTATGCAGAAACGGGTATTACTGATGAAATTAAAGAACGTCTTGACTTTGAGCTTGAGGTAATTGCCAATACCGGTTATCCGGGGTACTTCCTTATCGTACAGGATTTCTGTAATGAAGCCCGTAATATGGGTGTTTGGGTTGGTCCGGGAAGAGGGTCGGCGGCAGGATCTGCGGTGGCGTACTGTATCGGAATTACCAATGTAGACCCCATCAAATATGATCTCCTTTTTGAGAGATTCTTGAACCCGGAAAGGGTTTCCATGCCCGATATTGATATTGACTTTGATGATGAAGGGCGAGATAAAATTATCAAATGGGTTGTTGAAAAATATGGAAAAACTCAGGTAGCACAAATTATTACATACTCGGTATTGGGAGGAAAATCTGCCATTAAAGATGCCGGAAGGGTTTTGGATGTGCCTATTCCTGATACCAATAATATTGCCAAACTGATTCCTCCAAGTCCCGGGATGAATATTGCAAAAGCTTTAGCGAAGTATGATAAATTAAAACCGGAAGAACAGATGCTCGTTGATGAGATGAGATATGTTCTTGAAAGTCCTGATGATGCACGACACGGAGTTTTAGCAAGTGCTAAAAAAATGGAAGGCTGTATCAGAAACACCGGAATTCACGCCTGCGGGGTGATTATTACGCCGGAAGATGTGAGTAATCTTGTTCCGGTTACCATTGCAGCAAAAGATGCTGATATCCTGGTGTCACAGTTTGATAACTCTGTTGCGGAAAGTGCCGGTCTTCTGAAGATGGACTTTTTGGGGCTGAGAACGCTGACTATTATTAAAGATGCATTGAAGCTTGTTAAAGCAAGATATGGAGTGGATATTGATCCGGATCTTATTCCGCTGGATGATGCCAAAACATATCAACTGTTTAAAGAAGGAAGAACGGTCGGGATTTTCCAGTATGAAAGTCCGGGAATGCAAAAATACATGAGAGAGCTTAAACCGACGGTTTTTGCCGATCTTATCGCTATGAATGCCTTGTACCGTCCCGGTCCGATTAAATATATCCCGAACTTCATCAACAGAAAGCACGGAATTGAAGAGATTGTCTACGACTTACCGGAAACAGAAGAATATTTAAAAGAAACATACGGAATTACCGTTTATCAGGAGCAGGTAATGCTTTTGTCCCAGAAGCTGGCCAACTTTACCAAAGGTGAAGCCGATACTTTAAGAAAGGCAATGGGTAAAAAGCAGATTGATGTTCTTAATAAAATGTACCCGAAATTTATTGAAGGAGGTAGAAAAAACAACCTTAATGAAGAAAGGCTGGAGAAGATCTGGAATGACTGGAAAGCCTTTGCAGAATATGCCTTCAATAAGTCCCACTCAACGTGTTATGCATTCATCGCTTATCAGACCGCCTATTTAAAAGCTAATTATCCGGCAGAATACATGGCGAGTGTAATGAGTAATAACATTAACAACACAGATTCTATCACCATGTTCATGGAAGACTGTAAAAGTATGGGCGTGGATGTTCTGGGACCGGACGTGAATGAATCTCAATACAAATTCTCCGTAAACGAAAAAGGACAGATCCGCTTTGGGTTGGGTGCAATAAAAGGAATTGGGGAAGGACCGAGTGAAGCAATTACAAGAGAGAGAGAAAACGGAAGGTTTAAAAATATTTATGATTTCTTCGAAAGAATACTACCTTCACAGATGAACAAAAGGGTAGCGGAGAGTTTGGTGCTTGCAGGTGCTTTTGATGAACTGGATGCTTTCCATAGGGGACAGTACTTTGATATTGACATGGCAGGAAAGACCAATCTTGAAAGACTGATCAGATACGGGCAGAGTTTCCAGGAAAGCAAAAACGAGATGGAGCACTCTTTATTTGCGGATTTCGCAGAAGAAGTTCAGATTGAACAGCCGAAACTGGCTCCATGTCCGGAATGGCCCAATATGCATAAGCTTAATAAAGAAAAAGAGATCATTGGCTTCTATCTTTCTGCTCATCCGCTGGACGAATTTAAATATCAGTTCCAGTTTATGCAGGGGCAGCTTTCTAAAAAAGCAGTTCTTGAGAAAAATGAAGAAGAAAAGGTTGTTACCGATGAAGCGCCTGTTTTGGAACAGGATGCCCTGGACGATGCTGTGGATCTTACGGAAATTGTTTCAGATGATATAGTGGCAGGAGAAGAGGAAGTGATAGAAGAAGTTACTAAGAAGGCAGAGCCAAAAGGGAATTTCTTATTCCTGAATCTGGATGAGGTGGATGCTTACAAAGAACAGGCTTTCTCTAATAAACAGGAAGAACTGTTTGAAGAGAAAAAGAAAGACTGGAAAACCCTTCAGAAAGAGAGGGAAAATGGCGGTGGTGGTAAAGAATATACTGTAGCCGGTCTTATTACCGAATACAGGGTTCAGGATGGTTTCAGAAGTGGTGAGAAAGTAGCTTTTGTTACACTTGAAGATTATTCCGGATCCTATTCATTCAGGCTGGGAGACAGAGATTACATGAGATTGAAAGAAAAGCTGGAAGTACAGAGATTTGTGATTTTTAAGATAAAATTTGCTCAGGTAAAAGATGGCAGGGTCTTCGTTAATGTAAATGATGTAATTGAACTTCAGGAAGCATTTGAACGATTTGCAAAGAGTATATCATTGGTGATGGATGTGATGGATGTAAGACCTGAAGATCTCGACTTTTTCAGAACGGTTCTCGACAGAAACAAAGGAAACCAAAAATTGAAATTCTTTATCAAAAACCTGGAAGATGACTCCCATATTGAAGTTCAGTCTATGAAACATTCGGTGGATCTGAATGGTGATCTGATAAAAGAAATTCAACTTCTTAATAAATATGAATTTTATTTAAACTAGAAAAATACATGATAAAGAAAGGAGTGGCTTATGCCACTCTTTTTTTTGTTTATATATTATCAGTATTGATGAAAAATTTTAAATAGTTTTTCTCTTAAGATAGAAAAATTTACTGAAGTCTATTTTGGTTGTATATTAGTTAAGTGTCTGTTATTTAATTAGTTGTTATTTTTCATCATATTGCGAAATAATTATATAATTTAAATAAATGTTTAATTATATAATGTTTGGATGATGTTTTTTATTGTTTTTGTATAAAAATTTATGATATTTTCTAATATTTCATTTAAAATTTAAATTAATATTTATACATTTACCGCCCTAACTGTTATTATTTACTATTTTATGAAGAAATTACTACTTTCGTGTCTGGCTTCCCTGAGTATGGGAGTCTATGCGCAAACCGACGTCGCCAACTATACTTTTTCAAAAAGTACCGGGGTGGCTTATACTTCCATTACAGGAGGTACAAAATTATTCCCTTCTGGGACTAATACTACTTATGACAATGATGTATCCGCAGCAATTCCATTGTCTTCTCCTTTTAATTTCGGTGGTGTTGCTATGACCACATGTTATGTGAGTGCCAATGGATTTATCACGTTTGGAGCAGCTCCTTCCGGGACAAATTATACTCCAATGTCAAGTCTGGGATCAACTACAGGGGCAATTTCTGCTTTTGGGCAGGATGGAGGCTTTTCATCATCAGATGCAACACAACCAGCAGGAAATCATGAAGTGAGATATGAAGACCTGGGAACTGAATTTGTTGTACAGTGGCAGGATCATGCCAATTACTTTAACAGATCTACTGAAAAATTAAATTTTCAGATCAGATTGGTTTATGCTACAGGTGAAATAAAGATCATTTATGGAAGCTGTACAGATCCGGGTACCAGCACTTCAGGCAGTACTCCACAGGTAGGGATAAGAGGAAACAGTACTACTTATGCGTCCAATGTAAATTCCCTGATGATCGGAAACGTGCCGTCAGGAACTACCTGTGACTGGTCTAAAGCTGTTACCGGTAATGCTGCTAGCAGTACAATGCTTTTTTCCAGCACAACCAACGCAAGTGTTAAAATCCCTGCCGGGCTGCAATATAAATGGACACCAGGCACACAGGCTCCGGTAAGGACTTTTGCAGCTGCCACTGCAATTACCAACAATGCTGCTACTGTAAACTGGACGGCTCCGACAGGTGCAACAGCTTACAATGTTCAGTTTAGAGAAGTCGGAAACTGTGATTGGACAGATCTTGTTGGTAATCCGGTTTCTGCTGCAACTGCTACAATTACAGGGTTAACTCAGAATACAAGCTACCAGGTTCAGGTTCAGGCTTTAAACGGATCAGTAAAATCTATATATTCTCATATTCCAAATGCAGCCGGAACGGGGAATGGGTATGTCTCCTCAGGGTCTTTTACCACTACACCTAACTGTGCAAGTACAGTAACCGGTCTTTCTTCTTCTGCCCTGACTCCTGAATCCGCAACAATAAGCTGGACAGCTTCTACAACACCTCCGGGTAATGGATATGAGTATTATTATTCTACATCTTCAACAACTCCGCTTGCAACGGCTACGCCTTCAGGATCTGTAGGTGCCGGGGTAATAACAGCTGATTTATCTGGTCTGACTCCTTCAACTCAGTATTATTATTGGGTAAGAGGAAACTGTAATGGAACAGATAAAGGAAATTGGTCAAGCTCTGCAAACTTTACAACACTTGGGTTATGTCCTACCGTTACCGCTCCTGCATCCAATGCTACAGGAGTAAGTGTAACCCCTACGATTACATGGAATGCAATAAATGGCGCTGCCGGGTATAAACTGAAAGTTGGAACTACCTCTGGAGGAAATGATATTGCAGATATGGATATTGCAGGCGGAACGAATAATTCTTATACTTTCGCTGCTCCTTTAAATTTTGGTGCTGCCTATTATTATTCTGTAACTGCTTATACAGCTAATATTACAGGACCTGCTACCGCATGTACGGTAAGATCATTCCAGACGGTATGTAATTCATCTAATTTACCTTATACTTTAGATTTTGAAAATGTTACAACACCTGCATTGCCAATTTGTACAACAGTGGTAAACAGTGGTTCCGGAAATTCATGGAAAACAGCAACTGCTCCGGCTGGATTTACAGGGAAAGTGCTTAATTATTCCTATAATAGTTCTAATGCTGCCAATACATGGTTCTTTACCCAAGGTTTAAATCTTACTGCAGGAGTTAGCTACAGAATCAAATATAAGTATGCGAATGCATCAGGAACCACACAATATCCTGAAAAATTAAAAGTTGCTTACGGATCTTCTGCTGCAAGTGCTTCAATGACAAATACTTTAGCTGACCACGCTAATATTACAGGTGGAACTGCTACATATGCATTTGTAGACTTTACACCAGGCGCAACAGGAGTTTATTATTTAGGATTCCAGGCTTATTCTGCTGCTAACATGAACCAGATTTATGTTGATGATATCAATATAAATGTGACTCCTAGCTGCTCTGAACCATTGGCTGTTACTGTTTCGGGGATGACAACCAATGGAGCGGATGCTTCCTGGACTGCTCCGGCTACTGCTCCTGGAAGTGGATATGAGTATTACTATTCTACAAGCAGTACAGCTCCTACGGCGTCTACTACAGCTTCCGGAACCAGCACTACCACTTCAGCTCCTTTGTCCGGGTTATCTCCTTCCAGTACTTACTATTTATGGGTGAGATCGGTATGTAGTTCTTCCGATAAGAGTGCGTGGAGTTCTCAGGCTGCTGTTTTCAATACACTTTGTGGAACTGCTATGGCTCCTTTTGCTCAAAACTTTGATAATGGAGCAGCACCCAACTGTTGGAGCAGTATAAACCCTACGGCAACAGGTACCGACGCCAATCTGTTCTGGAAGTTCTCAGGGTCTGCAGATTATGGTGCAAGTCCGGCTAATAACCAAAAAGCGGCAGGTACATATGCATGGGTAGATGCAAGTTCACCATATAATGGAGCGGGTGCCAACACGGTTCAGCTGGTTACTCCTCCTGTAAATTTAACAGGATTAACCGCACCTCTTGTTTCTTTTGACTGGTTTAAAAACCATTCTACCACTTCTTCTACAACGGTTTCACCTTCCACTTATGATAACAACAAGCTTACGGTAGAAGTAAACGATGGAAACGGATGGGTAGTTATTTTTAGTGATAATACCAACTCAAACCAATGGAGAACAGTTGCTGTTCCTTTGGCGGCTTCTTACATCGGAACTACTATCCAGGTGAGATTTACTGTAGATAAAAATGTGAATGGTAGCGGATATTACTATGATGATGTTCTATTAGATAATGTTGAAATAAAACAAAATCCTAATCTGGCAACGTCTGAAACTGCAGTAAAAGAAAACAAGATTAATATATATCCTAATCCGTTTACTGATATGCTGACAATTTCTGATGTATCCAAAGTACAGTCTGTTTTAATTGTTGATGTTTCCGGAAGATTGATTAAGACTATTGATAAGCCATCTTCAGAGCTTCAGCTGAGAGATCTTAAAGAAGGGTTATACTTAGTGGTCCTGAATATGAAAGACGGATCTAAACAAACCCTTAAAGCAATTAAGAGATAAAATAGTTTCTTGAAAAAACAGGAAAAGAGAGGCTGCTCAATTTGAGCGGCCTCTCTTTATATAGGTGAAATTGCCTTTTATTAAAGAAAAAGTTTAATTCATTGTGATATAATTAAATAAATATTTTTTTTATTGCTGATTTTCACTAGATTTGATTAACTAATACTGTTTTTATATGAGAAATTTTTTACTTGTTGGTTTCTTAATGGCCGGCTTTTTATCTTCTGCGCAGACTTACTGTACGCCTGCTTTTGCCAGTGGGTGTAGTGGAGGAGATGTGATAGATTCTTTTGCAATTCCGGGTGCCGGATTTGATCATCCTAATACAGGTTGTTCTACTGATGCCTATGGAGATTATACCTCTATGACGATCAACCTGAGTGCAGGTTTGAGTTATGATTTTAGTGTTAAACATGATTACAGTGATCAGAATGTCCGTATCTGGATAGATTTCAATAACGACGGAACTTTTGATGATGCCGCTCCTGAACTTGTAGCTACGGCAAGCAGTACTCTTGTAGGAGGCAATAATATTACGGCTGGACTTATAACCATTCCTGCTACCGTTACTCCAGGTACTTACAGGATGAGAGTAGGAGACAGGTTCTCCAGTGATCCTATACCTTGTAATACGGATGGGTACGGAGAAGCACATGATTATACGGTAAACATTGGTGCCCTTCCGACCTGTTTTGCGCCATCTGCTTTAACCGTATCTGCTGTTACGGCCAATTCTGCTCAGATCGGATGGACAGCTCCTTCTTCTGCGCCGGGAAGCGGTTACGAATATTATTATTCAACTTCCAGTACATATCCTACTGCTACAACAGTTGTTTCCGGATCTATCAATGGATTGACTACAAATCTGCCATCCCTTGCACCAGCCACTACCTATCATGTATGGGTACGCTCTGTATGCAGTACTTCGAACAAAAGTGCATGGTCCCAGATGGCAACATTTATGACATCATGTGTCGCTGTGGGAGTACCTTACGCGTTGGATTTCGAAAGTATAACTCCGCCTGAAATGCCGGATTGTACATCGGTGATTAATGATGGTGCTGGAAATATGTGGGAAACAGGTGATCTGGACGCCCAGGGATTTACAGGTAATGTACTTCAGTATTCTTACGATTATGCTAATAACGCCGATACCTGGTTTTTTACCAATGGAATTAACCTTACCGCAGGAACTACCTACAGAATTAAATACAAATATGCCAATGCAGAAGGAACTGTATACGCAGAAAAATTAAAAGTAGCCTATGGAACTTCAGCTACCAGTGCAGGAATGGTCAATACACTGGCGGATCACCCGGATATTGTTACCAGTACAGCAACAAGCGCTTTTGTGAACTTCACGCCAGCAGCTACAGGTGTTTATTATTTTGGATTCCAGGCGTATTCTGATGCTAATATGAATCAATTATATGTTGATGATATTAAAATTGATGTAGCACCGGCTTGTAGTGAACCTAATGCATTAGTTGTTTCAAATATTACTGCTGCAGGAGCTACCGTTTCCTGGGCAGCGGCTACTCCCGTTCCTGCAAACGGATATGATATTTATTACAGCACAACCAATACAGCACCTACAGCAACAAGCACACCTAATTTTACGGGAGTTACAGCAACTACCTATAATATTCCAGGTTTAGCATCTTCCTCTGTATATTATGTATGGGTGAGATCTGCGTGTAGCGCAACAAGCAAAAGTGCATGGAGTGATTCTGCCACATTTGCAACATTATGTTCAAGTGCAAACCTTCCTTATGTTGTAGATTTTGAAAATGTTACTGTTCCAGAACTTCCAGGTTGTACAATGAATGTTAATGCAGGGGCTGCAAATGACTGGGAAACAGCGGATCCTCCTTCTGACAGCCAGGGATTCACTACCAATGTACTGAAATATAAGTATAACTCTTCCAATTCTGCCAACGCATGGTTCTTTACACAAGGATTGAACTTAACAGCAGGGGTACAATATACAATCAGTTATCAATATGGTAATAATTCATCAACTTATGCTGAAAAACTGAAAGTAGCATATGGTACTTCGCCTGATGCGGCCGCTATGACGGGCTCTATAGCAGATTATCCTTCAATTAATGATGGAATTGCTCATACAGAATCTATAACATTTACAGTTCCTGCAACAGGGGTGTATTTCTTTGGATTTAATGCTTATTCAGATCCGGACCAGTATAATCTGTATATAGACGATATCAGTATTAACAATGCCAACCTGGCAACATCCGAAGTCGCTGCAGCGAAAAATAATATCCGGGTTTATCCTAATCCATTTACAGATGTATTGAATATCTCTGATGTGAAAAATGTGAAAAATGTATCTGTGACAGATGTTACGGGAAGATTAGTGAAAACCATTGGTAATCCCGAATCTACGATCCATTTAAGAGATGTAACGCAGGGAGTTTATCTGATAACGCTTGAAATGAAAGACGGATCTAAACAAACGATCAAAGCCATTAAAAAATAATTCATCATTTAAATAAAAAAATGAGACGGGTCATATGTGATCCGTCTTTTTTATTGAGCTTGAACAGTATTTGAAAATATTGATAAAAAAGATGAGTGAAATGTTCAGCCCATCTTTTATTTTATTCAGGTTTGCAATGCTTGTAAATTGTTTATCGTCATCAATTGCACATTACTCATCACTCATCATTTATCGGATACTGGCTGTATATCGCCTGTATTCATAAGATCAAAAACAGCAGGGAAGAACATTACTAATATAAAATAAATGATGACCATCAGTACAATCAGTGCAAAAAGAATAATTACTAAGCTATTGGGTCTGTTTTTCTTTTTTGGTTCCATGATTTTGTGGTGTTTGATTAATGAATTTTACTTATATCAAATATTAAGCTAATTTCTTGCCACATTTCTTACAATACCTTGCATCATCATCAATATCCTCATTGCCACAGCGTTCGCATACCATTTCCAGGTTTTGTCTTTTGTTTCTCATTTCTGCTGTTACAATACCGGTAGGAACTGCGATGATAGAATAACCGGCCAACATAAGAATAACCGCAAAAAACTTGCCTAAAGGCGTAATAGGAGATACATCACCATATCCTACAGTAGTTACCGTAACGACTGCCCAATAGATAGATTGCGGTATCGTTTCAAATCCAGGTCTTCCACCTTCTACCATAAACATAAGTGAGCCTACAATGACTGAGAAAATGATTAGGAACAGAAGGAAAATGTAAATTTTTCTCGAACTGTTCTTTAAAGCCCTTACAATGAAATACCCGTCATTCATAAAATCCAGTAAATTGAAAATCCTGAATATTCTCAACATTCTCAACATTCTGAAAATCAGAAAATACTTGGTAATAGGAAAGAAAAAACTAAGAAAAAAGGGAACCAGAGCCAGAAAATCTATAATTCCGAAAAAACTGAATATATAGCTCCGCTTATTTTTTACCACTGCAATCCGCATGGAATATTCTATTGTAAAGAAAATGGAGATGATCCATTCAAGAATCAGAAAAGTATAATGGAATCTCTTATCAAGCTTAGGTACACTTTCCATCATAATAATGGCAGTACTTGCAAGAATTAAAAACAATAATATGATATCGAACAGTTTTCCAAGCTTCGTATCGGAGCGATAAATTATCCGGTAAAGGAATCTTTTCCATAGAGTCTCCTCAGGAATAAGATTATGTTCTCTTTCCATTTAGATAGGGTTATTTCACAGCGAAGTTAATAATTTATATATAGAATAGGGTAAATATATGATTGTTAAAAGAATCCTGCAAATGTTAAAATAAAATTCATCATGTAAAAGTGAATTATTATCATTTAATATAGTGGTTATCAATATATTATATTAAGTAAAATACGAATAAAATATGACATATAAAAATATTTTTTTTAACATTTTTACAGTTCAACTTTGTAATTTTATTCTACAAAAGCTTTATATCATGAGAAAAATTTTAACCTTTTTAATGCTGTTTTTGATAAGCAGTTTTGCGTATGCTCAGGTTGGGATTAATACTGTAACGCCAAATAGTGCTTCAGTACTGGATATAGTTTCCAACCAGAAAGGAATTCTCATTCCTCGTCTTACTGATACTGACCGGGATACCAACCTGGCTGATAATGACGTTTCCACTGTACCTCCTGCAGGTGTAGTAAACGCTAACCTTACTGCAGGAACTCTTATTTATAATACGACGACGAATAACTTCCAGTATTGGGATGGTACCCTCTGGAGACAGCTTTTTGTTCCCACATCTTCTCAGGCTGGTAACGACGGTGTCGTTAAAGTAAATTCTGGAAACGCAAATGTAAAACCCTCATTCAATTTAAGTGCATCAGGAAGCGGCTATGGCCCGAGACAACAGGTGCTTTATGCCACACCGCTGGTTTTTGCGGCAAGTCCTACTACAAGCTGGCCGGAAACTACCGTTCCATTTCCGGGAGTTACGAGCAATATCTATATTGCGGCTACCGGTAAATGGAGAGAAAATGAAATTAACGGGCAGGTGCATTTTTGGAGAGCAATCGCTACAATTACTCCAGGTTCCAACTCTTCAGGATCCATAAAAGCTACTTTTAAAAATCCCGATTCCGGTTTTGAAATCAATTCTATCCAGCTGGTTCCAAGCGGCTCCAGTGGAACAGGTAATATTCTTACCTTTTATTTCTATACCATTGCGGACCCTGCGAGTCTTGATCCGGGAAAAGGCTATCAGCTTTTTATGGAATCCGATATCAACTGTGGCGTAGTAGTAGATTCCTTTACAAGAGTATCGCTTTTCAAAGATTAATAGTCTTATTGATTTTTTTTTAATACAAAACAAAACCGGTTGAAGAAGCCGGTTTTTTATTGCAAATTTTTCCAGGTTTTTGGTAAAATTAATATCTTCGCTGTAACCGTAAAATATAAATTAATGAAGCTAAAAACTGTAATTGCAAAGATTGAAGAGGAGATAAGCATCAGGCAGGCAGAAGATTTTGATAATGTAGGATTGCTGTGTGGTGTTTATGATCGTGATGTATCAGGAATTCTGGTTTGTCATGATGCGCTGGAAAATGTAGTAGATGAGGCGATTGAGAGAAACTGTAATCTGATTGTGTGCTTTCATCCCATTATATTTTCCGGATTAAAATCTTTAACAGGGAAAAATTATGTAGAGCGGGCCGTTTTAAAAGCTATTGAAAATAAAGTAGCAATCTATGCTATCCACACTGCATTTGACAATGATTTCTTTGGAGTGAACCACGGTATATGCAGTCAGTTAGGATTAAAGAATATGAAGATTCTTCAGCCCAAAGAAAATAACTTAAAGCAGTTAACGGTTTTTGTTCCTAAAGAGTATTCGGAAAAAGTAAAAGAAGCCATGTTCTCAGCCGGAGCAGGAAATATAGGATTCTATGACGAATGCAGTTTTACAGTGAATGGTAATGGGACATTCAGGCCTGTGGAAGGCTCAAATCCGTTTTCCGGACAGCAGGGTATTCGTGAAAATGCAGATGAAGATATGATTTCTGTAATTTTTGAAGGCTTTAAACAAGGGCAGATTGTAGGCGCTATGAAGTCAGCACACCCTTATGAAGAAGTAGCCTATCAGGTTTATAGTCTGGATAATAAAAATCATCATGCCGGATTGGGAATGTACGGTGATCTGGAAGAGGAAATGGATGAAAAAGATTTCCTTGGGTTTGTAAAAGAAAAATTTGGACTGGAGGTGATCAAACATTCTTCTTTTAACAATAAAAAAATCAAAAGAGTGGGGGTTCTGGGAGGCTCGGGAGCAAGTGGGATAAGATCTGCAGCGGCCAGAAAATGTGATGCTTACCTTACAGGAGATCTTAAATATCACGATTATTTTTTAGCAGAGTCTAAAATGCTGATCTGTGATATAGGACATTATGAGTCCGAACAATTTGTTGCTCAACAATTATTTGAAATTTTATCACAAAAATTTAGTACATTTGCAATTTCAAAATCTATTGAAAAAACAAACCCAGTAAATTATTTCATTTAAATATGGCAAAAACCAACGATATTTCAGTTGAAGAAAAATTAAGAGCTTTATACGATTTACAGATCATTGATTCAAGATTGGATGAAATCCGAAATACTAGAGGAGAATTGCCAATTGAAGTTGAAGATCTTGAAATCGAGATTGAAGGTCTTGAAAAAAGAGCTGAAAAATTTCATGCTGATATCAAAGATCAGGAAGATCAGATCAAAACAAAGCATGAAGTAATTAACCATGCTAAAACTTTAATTGAGAAATACAAATCTCAGCAGGATAATGTAAGAAACAATAAAGAGTTTGAAGCATTAGGAAAGGAAATGGAATTCCAGGAGCTGGAAATTCAGCTTGCTGAAAAAAGAATTAAAGAATTCGGAGCTAAAATTGCTCACAAAAACGAAACTTTAGCTGAACTGAATGCAAAGATCGACGATTTGAAAAGCCACTTAAAGTTCAAGAAAGAAGAATTGGATGGTTTGATCTCTGAAACTCAGAAAGAAGAAGAATATCTTTTAGAGCAGTCTAAAGAATTTGCAGCTAAAATCGATGAGAGATTATTGGCTTCTTACAACAGAATCAGAACAAACTCTATCAACGGTCTTGCTGTTGTAGGATTAGAAAGAGGTGCTCCAAAAGGATCTTTCTTCACTATTCCTCCTCAGAAGCAAATGGAAATTGCTCAGAGAAAGAAAATCATCATTGATGAGCACTCTGGAAAAATCCTTGTTGATGATGAGTTGGTAATGGAAGAAAACGAAAAAATGAAATCTGTAATTAAATTCTAATTATTGATTTTTAAGTCATATGAAAGCTGTTTCAGAAATGAGACAGCTTTTTTTATCTGAACTGATATAAACATAGCAGTACAATTTAATCAGAGTCTTTGTCATTCCGTAGAATCTCGGCTCTTTTTTCGACATAGCATGGATTCATACGGAATGACGGTGATAGTGTTGTAATTGATTAAAAAACTAAATGATGGGGATCAGTAGGAACGGGCTTTAGCCTGTTTAATCAAAATAAAATTTTAGCCAAAACTATAGAAATATCCGAAATAAAATACTTTGTTATAAATAAAAAGTTATTCTTCAATCTATTTTATTAATATATTACTCTTTCTTGTTTCCATAATGAAAGTTAATCTCCTTACACAGTTTGATGATTGCTGTTTTTCCAGACGGTTTGAAACCAGTAAAGGAATACTCATTATCTGTTCCCTTATTAAATATTTTATGTGTTCTGGCGGGAATTTCAATTTCTGTAATCGAAGTGTTACAGCTTAAACAAATACTGATCTGATTGATTTTTTTATTGCCTTTAAAAAATACTAATCCTAGATGAGGTTGAAAACATGCCGCAGAGCTTTCACCATAGCTTGAATTTTTTGCTAAAGCAGATAAGATCTGATCAGCTTGTTTTTGAGTCAGAAACTGTTGTTTCAAGATCACAGGTGTAAATTTTCCTTTTCTATCAATAGGATTAGGATAGGTCTCTTCGTCACCAGCAAAATCATAAGCAATAATTTTATCATAATCAAGCTTGTTAAAAGGAACCCCGTTTTTTACATTGGGTTTTATGGTTTCAGCAGTTTGAATATAATCATTCAATGTTTTCTCTTTTAAAGTGGAATCTGACAAAAGTTGTGGAATTTCAATTTTTTTCTCAGATATTGATTTTGTGTTTTCTATCTGTTGTTTACATGAAAACATAAAAAATACCAATCCTACAAAAGTGGATTGGTAGATGAATCTATGCTTACATAATTTCATTGAATAATTAATCATGATGATCGTACATCTTATTATACAAAGCAATAAATTTCTCTTTTACGGCCTTTCTTTTCAGTTTTAATGTTGGAGTGAGTAATCCGCTTTCAATGCTCCATACTTCAGGAGTAAGCTCAATTTTTTTGATTTTCTCCCAGTTTCCAAGGTGTTCATTAATGCCTTCGATTTCCTTTTCAATTCTTTGCTTCAATTCAGGGCTTTTTGCAATTTCTTCAGGTGTTGAGCCTAAATTAAGATTATTTCTCATAGCCCAGTTTTTTGCAAATTCAAAATCAGGCTGTACCAAAGCACATGGCATTTTTTCACCATCACCTACCACCATAATCTGCTCTATAAATTTTGAAGCTTTTGCCAGGTTTTCAATAGTCTGGGGAGCAATATACTTTCCACCGGAAGTCTTGAACATTTCTTTCTTACGATCTGTGATCTGTAAAAATCCGTCACTATCGATATGTCCGATATCCCCGGTCTTGAAGAAACCATCCTCTGTGAAAGCTTCTTTTGTCATTTCCTCATTCCGGAAATATCCTTTGAATACAGATGGCCCTTTTACCGTAATTTCACCATCTTCCTGAATTTTAACCTTTAAATTATCCAATGGAATTCCTACGGTTCCCACTTTCATCTTATCAAAACTGTTCACAGAGATTACAGGTGATGTTTCTGTCAAACCATACCCTTCAAGAATTGGAATTCCGGCATTCTGGAACATTAAATTAAGTCTTGTAGATAGTGCAGCAGATCCTGAAACCAAAGTTACGATTTCACCGCCTAAACCTTCTCTCCATTTAGAAAATACAAGCTTGTCTGCGATGATTTCCTGAAGTCCGGATGGCTTTGAAATGGTTTTCTTTTTGGTGATCAGATTCAATGCCCAGAAGAATATTTTGGATTTTAATCCTCCGGCTGAAGATCCTGTATTATAGATTTTGTCATATACCTTTTCTACCAGTCTCGGAACTACGGTCATATAATGAGGCTTCACTTCTTTTACGTTTTCACCCATTTTCTCGATACTTTCAGCAAAATAAAGAGAAAAACCATTGTACTGATAAAGATAGAAAAGCATTCTTTCAAAAATATGGCAGATAGGAAGGAAGCTTAATGCTCTGGCATCTTTGTAATCAAAGCCTCTCTTTTTTGGAATTCTTGGAATGGATCCCAATATGTTTGAAACAATATTATTATGGGTAAGCATTACTCCTTTAGGTCTTCCGGTGGTTCCGGAAGTATAAATGATCGTTGCCAGATCTTCTGTATTGATCGCATTAGAAAGATCATCCACTTCAATTTGTGTAGATTCGTCCTTGCCCAGATCCAGAATTTCTCTCCAGTTGGCAGCCCCGCTGATACTGTCAAAAGTAAAAATTCCCTGCAAACTCGGAATATTATGTTTTACTTTCATTACTTTATTCAACAGCTCTTTATCAGAAACAAAACAATACTGGATTTCAGCATTATTGAAGATGAATTCATAATCTTCAGGAGAAATACTTGGATAAACCGGTACTGAAACAACCCCGATCTGAGAAAGTCCGAAATCCATAATGGCCCATTCTGTGCGGGAATTGGTTGTAATTAAAGCGATTTTATCCCCTGGTTTTATACCAAGCTTCAATAATCCTCTGGATACCTTATTTCCCTCATTAATAAACTCCTGTGTAGAAGTTTTTTTCCACTCCCCATGATATTTGGTTACAAATATATCCGTTTTAGGATATTTTTCTAAAGCATAGTGTGGAATATCGAATAATCTCTTGATTGTCATGATTTTTTACGTAATTTATAAAGAAATTTAAATATAAGCATTTTTTTTAATTGAAACCATCCGAAGATAATAATTAGAAATTAGTTAAATGCTTACCATAACAGTTTGAATCAAAAAGGAGACCGGAAGCCCTGAAAAGGGGATTTTATATTTTCAATTAATCTTTTATAAAGGTTTATTTTTCTCAATACATTTTATATTGTCTTCCTAATGCATTATCCCGTTTCCCGAAACACGTATCCATCATCATTGAATCTCCCCAAACCTGCCTTTTTCCCGCTTTTAATTTATTTTTTCAGATTTGCTTAAAAAGTGTAAATTTACGGCTATCTAATTATTTTTTTTATGGACTTTAATTTATCGGAAGAACAGCTGATGATTCAGCAGGCAGCAAGAGACTTTGCACAGAACGAACTTTTACCTGGAGTGATTGAAAGAGACCGTGACCAGAAATTCCCTGCTGAACAGGTGAAGAAAATGGGAGAAATGGGACTTTTAGGAATGATGGTAGATCCAAAATACGGCGGTGCAGGTATGGACAGCGTTTCTTACGTGCTTGCTATGGAAGAAATTGCAAAAGTAGATGCTTCTGCAGCTGTTGTAATGTCTGTAAACAACTCATTGGTTTGTGCCGGTCTTGAAAAATTCGCTTCTGAAGAGCAAAAAGTAAAATATCTTACTCCACTGGCCAGCGGGCAGGTAATCGGAGCATTTGCATTATCTGAGCCGGAAGCTGGTTCTGATGCTACTTCTCAGAAAACTACAGCTGAAGACAAAGGAGATTACTATCTTTTAAATGGTATCAAAAACTGGATCACGAACGGTGGAACAGCTACTTATTATATCGTAATTGCTCAGACAGATCCTGAGAAAAAACACAAAGGAATCAATGCTTTTATCGTTGAAAGAGGATGGGAAGGATTTGAAATCGGACCAAAAGAAGACAAATTAGGAATCAGAGGAAGTGATACCCACTCTTTGATCTTTAATAACGTAAAAGTTCCAAAAGAAAACAGAATTGGTGAAGACGGGTTCGGATTCAACTTTGCTATGGCAGTGTTGAATGGAGGAAGAATCGGTATTGCTTCTCAGGCGCTGGGTATTGCTTCAGGGGCTTACGAACTGGCACTGAAATATGCTAAAACAAGAAAAGCTTTCAAAACTGAAATCATCAACCACCAGGCGATTGCATTCAAATTGGCTGATATGGCAACTCAGATCACTGCTGCTAGAATGTTATGTTTCAAAGCTGCGTGTGAAAAAGATGCAGGAAAAGATATCTCTGAAAGCGGAGCTATGGCAAAATTATACTCTTCTCAGGTGGCAATGGATACTACTATTGAAGCAGTACAGATCCATGGAGGATATGGATACGTGAAAGAATACCACGTAGAAAGATTAATGAGAGATGCGAAAATCACTCAGATCTATGAAGGAACTTCTGAAATTCAGAAAATCGTTATTTCAAGAAGCATCGCAAAATAACATTTATAAAACACACTACCTATGAAAAAATCTTTGTGGATCACCCTCGGTGTCGTACTGCTGTTACTGGGCGTATTTGTCTGGTATAAGTACTATTTCGTTTTCGGAGAAGGAGTAAAATCCGGATACCTGAATTATGCTATGAAAAAAGGTTATGTCTTCAAAACTTATGAAGGCAAGCTGATTCAGGAAGGCTTTGGAAGAGGAAAAACAGGAACTATTACAAGTTATGAGTTCGAATTTTCTGTAGATGATCCTGAAGTTTTCAAACAACTGGAAACCAACAGTGGTAAAACTTTTGATCTGCATTACAAAGAGTATAATGGCGCACTTCCCTGGAGAGGAAACACAAAATTTATCGTAGATAAGGTAGTGAATATGAAATAAAAACAAATAAGGCTCTCAATATGAGGGCCTTATTTTACACCAAATCACAAAATATTAATATATGAAATAAAATTTCCAAATTTATTTGAACCTCGTCTGATCGGAGATTCATTGCATTTTGCTTATATTTAAAGTTAAGAGTTATTTTTCTAATAAACAACACTTCTGTTGAATATTTGGTAAAATTAAACATAAGAATCGAACACCAATTCCAAACCTCATTAAAAAAAAATTAAAAATCTAATGAGAATCACGATCAGCGGTGTTCCCATTCTTCTTTTTATAGAAATAATATCCAATGCCGGCAATAAGAAATAAAGGCCACAGCGGCAGGATAAACAGGAATATAGAAGTAATAACATTCCATCCGGATTCAATGGCTGCCAGGGATTTTCCACCGAAGGTTTCAGGCTCTGTTTCTGTTTTAGCTTTCTCACTGATATTTACATTGATCGTACAGATTGCATTGTCCGTATAGTTTCGTCCTGAAATCTGAATATCTTTTGTGTCAATATCTCCAACATTGCTGTTAATAGCATTCATTAAACTGTCAAAATGTTGCATAGGAACTTTGATATCCAGACTGTATACTTTTTGGTTTTCCCCATGCAGATAGGCGGATTCTACATAAGAAAGATTTTCACTTTTGATATAGCCGTTATTTCTGCTGATTTCTTCTCTGATGATTTCCTTTACTGTCTCCACATTCTCTGCGGTTATAGATAGATATCCTGATTTTACCATTTTATCTTGTGGCATATTCAGTTCGTAACTGCCGTTCTTAGGCTTTTCTTTATAGATGATTTTGGTTTCTTTAATAACCTTGGGAGCCGGAACTTTTGCTGCAATTTTTTCAGATTTCTTTGCTATAGAATCTTTTTTCTCTATTTTGGATTCCAGTTTTGTATTCGCAATTTTATCCGATAAAGAATCTACCATTTTGGAAGTGTTTTCTACCTTTTGACGGATGTCGTTTTTCGAATTTTCAAAATCTTTTATTTTAATACTGGCTGAGTCCAGGACTTTATCAGCCGTTTTACTGACATGATCTATGGTTTCTGTAGCAACAGTGACAGCACTGTCCGCCGAATGGATGGCTTCATTGATTCTATCCTGTGTAGCTTCTGCCTTTTTACACATAATGAAAGTGCCTGCTGCAGCAGCGAGTAAGATGAACTTTTTCATAAGATTAATTTTTTTGATGAAGTAAAATTAGAAGGGAAGTTCTTGTAAAGATTGTAAATGAAATGTATTATGCTGGTAAAACATTAACTCTTATATTACCAGGGTTTTGTATTTGTTTTACAAAAGATTTACAAAGCGTTTTTCTGAGTTTTGATGGAATAAGGATAGGATTTATACTTCGCAAAGGAACATTTAATAACAGTGTTTTATTACTTGTGGATTTGGATTTCTATAGAATGACAAACAGAGTACTCAGTTATTCATACACTTTGTCGTTTTACCAAATATGAGTTTGGAAATCTAAAAATTCCCGTCCTCCGGAGGGGTGGCAAAAATTTAAAGAATTTTTGACGGGGTGGTTTCATACGATATATTATAAAAAAATCCGCAGAAATTTTCTGCGGATCTATATTGTAAGCAATTTCGGTTTGCCTGATTGCTTCTTAACTTTCTCTGAACTCACTGATGAAGTGTAACTTCACATTCGGGAATTTCTCCTGCGTCATATGAATGGTGAATGAAGAATCCGCCAGGAATACCAATTGATTGTATTTATCTCTCGCCAGGAATCTCTGCTTTAATCTTGCAAATTCTTTGAACTCTTCAGATTTTTCGTCAGCTTCTACCCAACAGGCTTTGTGCATGGATAGAGGTTCGTAAGTACATTTTGCGCCATATTCATGTTCCAAACGGTACTGGATAACTTCGTACTGTAGTGCTCCTACGGTTCCGATGATCTTTCTTCCGTTCATTTCAAGGGTAAACAGCTGTGCAACCCCTTCATCCATCAGCTGATCAATACCTTTAGCTAATTGTTTGGCTTTTAAAGGATCATTATTATTGATATAACGGAAATGTTCAGGAGAGAAGCTTGGAATTCCTTTGAAGCTTAATTTCTCTCCACCTGTTAATGTATCTCCGATTCTGAAACTTCCCGTATCATGTAAACCAACGATATCACCCGGGAAACTTTCTTCTACCACCTCTTTTTTATCAGCAAAGAATGCGTTGGGAGAGGAGAATTTCATTTTTTTCCCTTCTCTTACCAGTAAATAATTTTCGTTTCTCCTGAATGTTCCTGAAACAATCTTCACGAATGCAAGTCGGTCTCTGTGCTTAGGATCCATATTCGCATGGATTTTGAAAACAAATCCTGTGAAAGTACTTTCCTCAGGTTTTACCAGACGGGTATCACTTTCCTTTGGCTGCGGCATCGGAGCAATATCAATGAAAGCATCTAATAGTTCACGTACTCCAAAATTATTTAAAGCAGAACCGAAAAATACCGGCTGAAGATCACCTTTCATATAATCATCACGATTAAATTCAGGATAAACAGACTGGATCAGATCAAGTTCTTCCCTTAAATTTTTGGCCGCTTTTTCACCAATAACATCATCAATTGAAGTATCATTGATATCATCAAACTTAATAGAATCTCCAACTTTCTGCTTTTTCTCTTCCAGGAATAACTGAATATTGTTTTCCCATATGTTATAAATTCCCTGGAAGTCACTTCCCATACCAATCGGTAAAGAAAGCGGACAAACGGTTAAACCCAGTTTTTGTTCTACTTCATCCAGCAGATCGAAAGCATCCTTACCTTCACGATCCAGTTTATTAATGAAAACCAGCATCGGAATGTTTCTCATTCTACATACCTGAACCAGCTTTTCCGTCTGTTCCTCAACCCCTTTTGCAACGTCAATTACAACGATTACGGAGTCTACAGCAGTTAATGTTCTGTACGTATCCTCAGCAAAGTCTTTGTGACCCGGAGTATCGAGAATGTTGATTTTATGATCTCTATATTCAAATGCCAATACAGAAGTCGCTACAGAGATTCCTCTCTGTCGTTCAATTTCCATAAAGTCGGAGGTAGCTCCTTTTTTTATTTTGTTGGATTTTACCGCACCTGCTTCCTGAATCGCTCCCCCGAAAAGAAGTAACTTTTCTGTAAGAGTTGTTTTTCCGGCATCCGGGTGGGAAATGATCCCGAAGGTCTTTCTTTTTTGTATTTCTTTGATTAAGTCTGACATATCGTATTTTGAAGTTGCAAAAATCGTGATTTTTTATGAGGTTTTCAAATTTAAATGAAGACAATGTTCATTACGCAGAAGAATAGAAGGATAACCGCATTTGAGAATGAAAGATATGGCTATAAACTCATCAGTAATTGGCTTTGCGTCAACATTACTTATCAGACAAACATTTTTATCAGCAATATAAAGACATAAACCAATCCGGCAGCAATCAGTATAAAAACTGCAGATATGATATATTCAAATATTCCAAATTTTGTTTTTTGTGGTTCTGAACTAAGATTATACTGATCAATTGTCTGTTGGCTTATTTTCAGATCCGGACGAAAGTGTTGAATTCCTCTAAGAAAATGACGGTAAAGCTGATATTGGTTGCATAGAATTATTAAGTTAAAATTAAAGTCTACCGTTGAAGGTATAATTTCCCCAACTTTATTTTTCAGGTAAACCTGCAATGTTGTTTTGCCATATTTTATAGTCTGAGTGTTGCGGACATATACATCATCAGATGAATTTTCAGCGGGCTGAAGATCGCTGTACAGGATCGTTTCAATAATAGTATTTTGATTGTTGTAAAAAGTAACTCCTTTTTCATTGACAACAGCTTTTCTGGCTCTTTCTTTTATACGGTATGTTAAAGCCATGATCAAAGCGACCCAGCAAAAAATAAGAAGAAGCAGGGCAATAAGAATCGTGAAAAAGATTCCAGGATCATTTTCTGCATATTGTCTGAAATTATTGTAGATAAAATTAAAAACAACCCCGATTACCACCATAATCAGAATAACAGCGATCCAGAGAATTCCCATGAGAAAATAAGTAGTGGGTGTATTGATTTTGGATTCTATGGCCTGGAATTTTTCAATCATTTTAATTCTTGATTTCAGTTAACAAAAAAACTAGCCCGCATATAAGTGCGGTAATTATGAGTGCTGCCAGAAATAAGAGCCAGCCTCCCAGAGAAATTCCATTGCTGTTTACTTTCCATGTTTCTGTGTCAATAGAGTAGTTACGGAAAGCAAAAGGATCTATCGTTAAATCAGGACGGAAAATAACAATGCCGTGCAGAAAATGAGCATACAAAGCAGATTTATTTTTAACCACTTTAAAAGGTAGATTCATATCAATACGCCTTGTTGTTTCTTCTTTTTTATCTGATAAGACTGTTACCTCCAGTAAAGGAGTGATTCCTGATCCTACCGGATTGACTGTGTAAATATCAAAATTCTGTTTTGAAGGCCGGAGATCTGTGTAGAGGATCTGATCTGCAATTTCATTTCTTGAATTATAAAATAAGAGGCCGGTTTCATCAACCACAATTGTATGGGCTGGCTTTTTCCTTTTAATAATATAACGGATCGCAGGAATCAAAATCAACAATGAAAGTCCCCAACTGATCAAGGCAGGGTACAGCATAGCTTCAAACCCTCTTCTGTAAATTCCGTAAGCAGGACCTAAAACAAAAAGCAAAACGAAAGAAATAAACATCACAAAGAAAAGAGCATTCAGAACAACAGTCATCCACCTGTTGGTTGCAGACTCAAATCTTTGGAATGGAAATTCTGTATTCATTTTGTGATGTTCATGGATAAAGGAACGAAAATAAGAAAATCCTTTTTTAGTTGCCTGTAGCAGTCAAAAAAATTATCTTTGTTTTCATAAACTTTTTTAGAGAGAAAGGATGGAAAATAGCAAATATCCGAAGTTTACGTTTACATGGTTGGGCGGTGTAGTCTTGGTGGTTGGATTATTCGTGGGAACAATGGCTGTTTCTTTATTCAGTACTTTCTGGAAAGTGGTTTTCAGGGAAAATATTGAATTGAAAGACTGGTTTCTGATGGTAGCGAATTCTGTAGGATTCCTTACTGCTATTGCCTTTTTTGACTTTTTTATCGTAAGGCGTACCACACAAAAAAAGCTTAATTTCAACATGTCATCAGTTAATTTTTCAACCTATCTCCTCATCTTTCCAATGATGGCGGGAATGATGTTTATTTCTGAATTTGTAGCCGCTCAGATCCCAACTACAGGGCCTTTTTTTGGAGATTTTTATGAATATTTTACAAGGCTGATGAGTCAATTGACAGATAATCCGGTGATAATGATTATCATGACTGTTATTATGGCTCCCGTTTTTGAGGAAATTATTTTCAGAGGAATTATCCAGAAAGGATTGATTAATAAAGGAGTAGAACCCTGGAAAGCAATTTTGTATGCTTCCATTATTTTTGGAATAGTTCACGGAAATCCATGGCAGTTTATCAGTGCAGTGATGCTGGGCTGTGTGCTTGGATTGGTTTATTATAAAACAAAATCTTTACTGATGCCGATATTACTGCATGCGTTTAATAATTTAACACTGTCATTGTTGGTTCTTTATGGTAAAGATGAGAGTTTTGCAAAAGTTCTTCATATTTCAGAATGGCTTGTATTAGCTGCAGGAATTGTACTTTTCTCCTTATTCTATTACCTGTTTATGAAAAAGTATAAAGTGCATTATGCTGAAATGTAAGTTACCCGATTTAAAAAGTAAAATTGAAAATGAATATAGAAATGGAATTATTAGTAGCTACACACAACGAACATAAAAAAGAAGAAATCCAACAGATCCTGGGAAGTGACTGCGTGGTGAAAAGTCTTACCGATTATAATATTCACGAAGAAATTGTAGAAGACGGAGATTCATTTCATGCCAATGCCCTGATCAAGGCTAAATATTGCTTTGAAAAAACAGGTGTTCCAAGTTTGGGAGATGACAGCGGTTTGGTCGTAGAATCTTTGGATGGAAGACCTGGGATTTTCTCAGCCCGCTATGCCGGAGACCATGATTTTGCAAAAAATATCGAAAAGGTATTGGCAGAAATGCAGGGAATTGAAAACAGAAAGGCTTATTTTGTAACGGTTCTTTGCTATTATGATGAAAACGGGGCGCAATATTTTGAAGGCAGAGTTCATGGAAATTTACTGACAGAAAATAAAGGTTTCAAAGGTTTCGGATATGATCCGATTTTTGTTCCTGAAGGATATCAAAGAACCTTTGCAGAAATGGATCCTGAAGACAAGAATAAAATCAGCCACCGCAAACAGGCATTAGACCTGTTTATGGATTTTTTAAAAGTAACCGATTAAGTTTACATATCAGGGCGAAATCCCCATTTAGTTTTTCTGTTGTACATTTGTCATCATAAATTATTGATTTGAGTACTTATTTAACAATATTAGGTTTTAACTCTGCGATTCCGACCATCAACACGTCACCCACAGCACAGCTGCTGGAAATGGAAGAAAGACTCTTCCTGATCGATTGTGGAGAAGGTACACAGGTTCAGCTGAGAAAAGCAAAAGCAAGATTTTCAAAAATCAATCATATTTTTATCTCTCATCTTCATGGAGATCATTGTTTTGGGCTGCCAGGGCTTATAGCTTCTTTCCGTCTCTTAGGAAGAGATATGCCTTTGCATGTTTACGGTCCTAAAGGTATTAAGAAGATGCTGGAAACTATTTTTCAGATCACAGAAACCCACCGTGGTTTTGAAGTGATTTATCATGAACTGGATAAAGATTATTCTGAAAAAATATATGAGGACAACAGGGTAGAAGTATATACTATTCCGCTGGATCACAGAATCTACTGTAACGGTTATCTTTTTAAAGAAAAGCCGAAAGACAGACATCTTAATATGAAGGAGATTGCGAAATACAGCGAAATTGAAACCTGCGATTATCACAATATCAAAGCAGGGAAGGACTTTGTACTGAGTGATGGCTATGTTCTTAAAAATGAAATTCTGACTGTTGATCCGGCTCCATCGGTATCCTATGCATTTTGCAGTGATACCCGTTATCTTGAAAGTGTCATCCCGATTATTAAAAATGTAACGGTTCTATACCATGAATCCACATTCTTACATGATCTTAAGGAAATGGCTGATTATACAGGTCATACCACAGCTTTGGAAGCTGCTACGATAGCTCAGAAAGCTCAGGTCGGAAAGTTGATTTTAGGCCACTTTTCTAATAGATACGGGGACCTGACCGTATTTACTGATGAGGCGAGAGAAATATTTCCCAATACATTTCTGCCAAAAGCATTGGAGAGTGTAAAGATTTAAAATAATATGCTGAAATTTGAAGAACTCAGAGATTTTCTCAACGAAAAAGCAGATCAGTATAACGCTCCTGATTTTATTGAAAATGATCCGATACAGATTCCGCATCGCTTTTCTTTAAAACAGGACATTGAAATTGCAGGATTTCTGGCAGCAACAATTTCCTGGGGAAACAGAAAGTCGATCATTAATTCTGCAGATAAAATGCTTGATATTATGGGAAATTCACCCTATGATTTTGTAATGAGTTATTCTGAAAAAGATCTGGAAAGTATTCAGGATAAAAGTATTCACAGAACGTTCAACGGACAGGATTTCTCTTATTTTATCAGACAGTTCAACAGAATTTATAATGAAAATGAAAGTCTGGAAAGTTTATTTAAAGTAAAAAAGACAGAAAATAACTTTCTGCATGCCATAGAAAGATTCAGAAACGGATTTCTGGAAACAGAAAAGCACAGAAGCCATAAACACATCAGTTCACCTTATAAGAATTCCTCTGCCAAAAGGATTATTATGTTTTTAAGATGGATGGTGCGTAAAGACAAAAGAGGAGTAGATTTTGGAATCTGGGAAAATATTGATCAAAAATATCTTTCCATTCCTCTGGATGTACATACCGGGAACATTTCCAGAAAACTGGGATTGGTTTCGAGGACACAAAATGATTGGAAAACAGTGGAGGAGCTGGATATTGCCATCAGAAAATTTGATGAAAAAGACCCTGCAAAATATGATTTTGCATTGTTTGGATTAGGAGTAACAAAAGAACTGTTGTAAAAATAGAAAGGATGAAAAAATATAACGAAAAAACAGAAGTTCTTGAGAAAATTGCAGACAGCATTACCTCATGGATCGGATCTATTCAGTCCCTGATTGTTCATACCCTGCTGTTCCTTACCTCGTTTTTACTTCCGATGCTGAATATCGTTGATTTTGATAAAATGCTTCTGATTCTTACGACCGTACTTTCCCTGGAAGCTATTTATCTGGCAATCTTCATTCAGATGTCTGTGAATAAAAGCCACGAGAAAATTGAAGATATCCAGGAGGACATTGAGGAGATCAGCGAAGATATCGAAGACATTCAGGAAGATCTTGAAGAAATCAGCGAAGACATTGAAGAGATCAATGAGGATATTGAAGATATCCAGGAAGACATTGAGGAAATCAGTGAGGATATTGAAGAGATCAACGAAGAAGAGGATGAGGAAGACCACAATGAAAGAGCGAAAAATGTAATGCTCAAGAGCAATGTAAGCTCCAACAAAAATGAAATTAAAGCTTTAAAGGATATTATCTCGCAGTTACAAAATGAAATAGATCAGCTGAAAAAAGATGATAAACAGACGGAATAAGTTTATTAAAAATGGAAACAGACTAAACCTCTTAGTCTGTTTTTTTATGTCTGAATTGTTCGGTTTAATGATTTATGGAAAATGTAACGATAAGAAAAATTTATTGTGAATGTACACGATGAATTATAAAATAGTAGTGGTTAAGGGGGAATTAGTATAATTATTTTTGCTACATTTGAACAAATGAAAACAAAATGTTAATTTATAGACTAAAAAACTATTTTTTCCTTTTTTCTTTTTTATTGATTTCTGCTTCCACATTTTCTCAGACGAGACCCGTCAGGAAGTCCGAAAAAATAAAACCTTCTGCGGCCAGTCTTAGAGCTGGAGCATTCATTGATGTGAATGTACCTCCATATACACCTTCCAATTATACACCGGAGCAGTTGGTAAAGAATATTCTGATCAATGGCGGTACCAACTGTACAACAGCCAATGTAACCAACGTTACCGTATCTCCGAATCATGATGTGACTAACAGCAACAGATTCTGGGGATATTTTCATAAAGGAACTACCAGCTTTCCTTTTACCGATGGTATCGTCCTTACTACAGGATACGCTTCAGAAGCCGGTAATAGCTATGTGTCAGCTGTAGGACAATCAGTAGGAACAGGAAGTGATGCAGATCTTGTAGCCGCTACCGGAGCTACCGTTAGCTTAACGGATGCCGTGGCTCTTGAATTTGATTTCGTTCCGAATTCCAATCAGGTGAAATTTAATTATATCTTCGTTTCAGATGAATATACTTCCAACTATCCTTGTGACGGGTATTCCGATGCCTTTGCCCTTTTGCTGAAAAAAGTGGGAGATCCTACTTATACCAATCTGGCTGTACTGCCGGGAGGTGCCGGACCTGTAAGCGCAACCAACATCGTTCCTGCAGGAAACGGATTCAGCTGTGGGCCTATCAATGCTAATTATTTCGGGGCTTTGGCCAATCCGCATCTGGTTATTAATTACTATGGAAGAACAACACCTCTGACAGCTGTTGCAGATGTAATTCCAGGGCAGACCTATCATTTCAAAATGGTATTGGCTGATGCAAAAGATCCTTCTCATGACTCTGCAGTTTTCTTAGAGGGTGGATCTTTTGACGTAGGAATTAAAATTGTAGATGAAGCAGGAGTAGTGCTGCCGGGCAGTATCAACATGTGTGATAATACTCCAAAACAATTGAAAGCACAGGTGGCAGCAATTCCGGGCATGACTTATCAATGGTACAAAGACGGAGTGGCCATTCCGGGGGCAACCAGTGCCGTGTATGTAGCTACCCAGGCGGGAGTTTATACGGTAAAAGTAATGGTTCCGGGAAATCAGTGTCCTGGCGAAGCTACTATTACCATTATTGGAGGAACAAGCCCTACTGTACAAAATGCTGAACTTAAGCTCTGTACCACACCAGCAATTACCAGTTTTAATCTGGAAACAGCAAAACCTCTGATCAGTACAACGCAGGGAGCGGTATTCCGTTTTTATGCAAATCAGGCTGATGCGCAGGCTCAAAATAACAGTTATATCACCAATCTTACCAATTATACAGGAACAGATGGACAGATATTATATGTTCTGGTTTCCAATGGTGCTTTCTGTAGTAAAATTGCAACCTTAACGTTAAGAAAAGAAGAAACACCAACAGCATTGGTTACAGCACCAAGATTGAAAATCTGTGCCGGAGAATCCGTATTGTTAACCGCTACCGGCGGTGTAACCTATGAATGGAGTGATTCAGCAGCCGCTACCGGCGGAATCAGAACGGTAAGCCCAACTCAGACTACCACTTACACAGTATATGCTATCGGAGCACAGGGATGTAAATCTCTTCAGCCGGCACGTATTACCATTGAAGTAGTACCGGCTATTGTTTCAAATTTAAAAGGAGGCCATATCTGTCAGGGAGATAAAATTATTCTGGATGCTGGTTCAGGACCAGGATATACCTATCAGTGGAGTACTGGTGAAACGAGTCAGAGCATTACAGTAGGTACTCCTGGGGAGTATTCAGTAGTAATCAGTAACGGGGTTTGTTCAAAAGAGTTCGAAACTCAGGTGATTAAAGCTGTAATTCCGGAAGTGATAAAAGTGGATTATAATGAGAGTGGAACCATGATCGTTACAGCAAATAATCCAAGTAACGGTATCCTGGAATATTCAGTAGATAACGGAGTTACATGGCAGTCTTCCAATGTATTTAATAATGTCCCTAAAAATAAAATCATTTCGATCAGGGTAAGAGTTAAATTTACAAGCTGTGTCGGTTTCCTTGAATTCTTTACATTCGTCATGAAAAATGTAATTACTCCAAACGGGGATAATATTAATGATACCATAGATTTCAGTGGTGTGGTTAATTATAAAGACTTCAGCGGACAGGTTTTCGACCGATATGGAAGAGAAGTGTTTAAAGCAGCGAAGACCAGACCGTATTGGGACGGATATTTCCAAGGTAAAAAGCTTCCTACTTCAACATATTGGTATCAGGTAACCTTCGAAGATCCTGCGAGCAAGGAACTTACTGTGAAAACAGGCTGGATATTGCTTAAAAATATAGAATAATTTGAACTATAACTGAAAGACTGACTATTTTGTCAGTCTTTTTTTATTATTTTAAAAATAAACAAAGTTGATATTCTAACATAAATAAATTTGCGTTAGTAATAATGTAAATTGTGTTAACTTGAATTTCAATTAAAAAAAATAGTATTTTTGTTTAAAATAATATAAAATGTTAAATAGGAGGATAGGAAATTTATTTTTAGCGTTATTTTTAGCTTTCATGGGAAACTTTATTTTGGCTCAAAATAAAGGAAGGGTAGAAATAGCATCAAAACCTACTGCTGCTTCTTTGAGAGCAGGTGCCTTTATAGATGTGAATGCACCAAGTTACCCGGAATCCGGCTATCCTATTACTCAGTTGATCAATGATGTTCTTATATCCGGAGGTTCCACCTGTACCAGCTCAAGTGTAAGCAATGTAACCGTTTCCCCCAACCTGGCCGCTACCAACCAGAACCGAAGCTGGGGATATTTTAATAAATCAAATACCAATTTTCCTTTCAGCAAAGGGATTATCCTTTCTACCGGATATGCCAATAAAGCAGGGAACACTCTTCAGGGAACTTTAAGTGATGATCTTGGAACCGGAGGTGATATAGATCTTGCGAATGCTTTGGGAATCGGTAATAATAACCTCACGAATGCCACCTCTATAGAATTTGACTTTGTGGCTGCCTCTACTGAAATTTCATTCAGATATTTATTTGCTTCTAAAGAATATCAGCAAAACTTTCCATGTACAATCACAGACGGTTTTGCTCTGCTGTTAAAAAAATCAACAGATCCTACTTATACCAATCTTGCAGTGCTTCCGGGAGGAGCAGGACCTGTAAGTGTAACGAATATACACCCGCAATATCAAAACTGCGGGCCTAAGAATGAAGCCTATTACGGAGGAACCAATACCGCTCAGATTGAAACCAATTTCAACGGACGTACCATTCCTCTTACTGCCAAAGCAACTGTAATCCCCGGGCAAACCTACCATTTTAAAATTGTGCTTGCGGATTATCAGGATCCCAACTTTGATTCAGCAGTATTTCTTGAAGCAGGGTCATTTGATATCGGGGTGAAAATCCTGGATCCGGCTGGCGTGCAGCTTCCTGACTCTGTTAATATGTGTGATAATACTCCACAGACTTTTACAGCCTCTGTGCAGGGACCTAATATAACGTATCAGTGGTATCAGGGTACTACTCCGATTGCAGGAGCTACCAATGCAAGTTACACGGCAATAGCACCAGGGGTATACACCGTTAAGGTTTTCATCCAGGGGAATACCTGTCCGGGGGAAGCTACTATTACAGTAGTTGGCGGAACATCTCCTACAGTACAGAATGCTACATTAACAGCCTGTTATGCTGCCGGAAATGCAACTTTTAATTTAACATCAGCACAAGCTTCTATAAGTACTACTCCGGGAGCTGTGTTTTCATATTATACTACTTTGGCGGATGCCAATGCAGGAAATGCCAATACAATCCCTAATCCAACAGCTCACCAGAGTGCGGGTGGAACGGTGTATGTAAGAGTAGCCAACGGTTTCTGTGCAAAAGTAGCACAACTCCAACTGGTAAAAGCTCCACAGATGATACCTACCATTGCCCCTCCGGCAGTGCTTACCTGTAACAATTCTCAGACCACGCTGGATGCATCAGCTTCCGTTTATCCGGCAGGAGCTACTTTCAACTGGACGACTACGGGAGGGAATATTGTTTCAGGAGCAACGACTTTAAATCCTGTGATTAATGCTGCAGGAACTTATACTTTAACCATCACAAAAGTGTATCAGCCAGGAAATATCAGCTGTACAGCGGTAGGAACTGTAACCGTGACAGGAAACAGTGCTCCGCCGGTTACCGGGCTTACAGCAAGCAAAATAAAAATCTGTAAAGGAGATTCTGTAACACTTACCGCTTCAGGTGGAGCTACCTATAACTGGGGTAATGGCCTTACAGGAAACGGAAATACACAGGTTGTTTCACCTACTGCCACCACCACTTATACTGTAACAGCAGTGGGAGCGAATGGATGTGTTTCTCAAAACCCTGCAACGATAACGATAGAAGTTTCAGAACCTTTCACAGCGCAAAATGCAACACTTCATAAATGTTATCAGCCGGGATTAACTTATAATCTTACGGAAGCCCAGCCCCAGATCACCACAACTGCAGGAGTTACTTTTACTTACTACGTCAGTCAGGCTGATGCCAATGCTGCTAACGGAAACTTTATTGCAGCACCTACAACATATACGCCGCCGGGAGGAAGCCAGACTATTTATGTACTGGTAAGTAATGGAGGCTGCAGCTATGTAGTATCTCTGCAGTTATTAAGCACGGCTCAAACTACGCTTACCATTGCTGCACCACAAACAATTACCTGTACAACACCACAGGTTACCATCAATGCATCAGCATCTGTTGTACCGGTAGGATCTACCATTGCATGGACAACCACCGGAGGTACTATTGTCTCAGGAGCTAATACACTTACCCCTGTGGTAAGCGCCGGCGGAACCTATACTTTAACAGTGACGAATGTATCACAGCCAGGAAACCTGAGCTGTACCTTTACTTCGACAGTAACAGTACAGGAAGATAAAGTACAGCCTGTTGCTGCATTAGTTTCATCACAACCCCGTATTTGTGTAGGAGAATCCGTAACATTAACGGCTTCCGGAGGGGTAACCTATAACTGGGGAAATGGTCTTACAGGAAATGGAAATACCCAGGTGGTTTCGCCTACCACAACTACTGTATATACGGTATTTGCTGTTGGAGCAAATGGTTGTATTTCTGCCACACCAGCGTCAGTTACTGTTCAGGTAGGTCCGCCAATAGCAGGCCTTACAGCCTCTAAGTTGAAAATTTGTGAAGGTGAATCTGTAACATTGACTGCTACAGGTGGAATTACTTATAACTGGATAGGCCTCACAGGAAACGGAAATACTCAGGTAGTTACTCCTACAGCAACAACAGAATATTCAGTATATGCATTGGGAGGAAACGGATGTAGCTCTGTGAATCCGGCTAAAGTTACTATTGAAGTAGTTCCGGCGATTGTTTCTACCTTAAAAGATGTATTTGTCTGTGCCGGAGATAAAGGAACACTGGATGCCGGTTCAGGACCAAACTATACTTATGTATGGAGCACGGGAGCCACTACTCAAACCATAACAACTAATATTCCCGGAACATATTCTGTGACAATCAGTAATGGGGTTTGTTCCAAAACTTTTTCGGCACAGCTTATTAATCCTGATCTGCCGCAGTTTACCAATATTGTGTATGATAATCATATTCTTACGCTTACGGCAAGTAACCCTACAGGCGGAGTTTTAGAATATTCCATCGATGGAGGATTGACATGGCACGAATCGAATGTGTTTACAGGTATTTTGAACAATACCATGTATACTGTAATGGTAAGAGTGAAAGGTGCTAAATGCGGTACTTCGCTGGATTATTTTACATTCATTATCAGCAACGCTATTACCCCTAATATGGATGGTATCAATGATACTATTGATTTCACCGGAATAAGCGGTTACAAAGACTTCGCAGCTTCTATTTTCGACAGGTACGGTGCTGAAGTATTCAAAGCAAGTAAAGGAAATGTTATCTGGACAGGATCTTTAAAGGGAATTAATCTTCCTACTGCTACTTATTGGTACAGGGTACAATGGGAAAATCCAGCCAGTAAGAAAATGGAACAGCGTTCAGGATGGATTCTCCTGAAGAACAGAAACTAGATTTTATAAAAATAAAAATTGATCAAAAAATCTTTCAGTAATGAAAGATTTTTTTTTTGATTTGATGAATATATTTAATCGTCTTTTGTGAATTATGTAAAATAAGTGGAAAATATGTTAAAATTATTTGTAATACGATGTTGGTACAACAGGTATGATTTGTCCGGATAGGGATTGATTAATGAAAATTTACTGTAAATGCTTTTTGTTTTGTTTTTTTATAGTAAAAAATGCAAATATGTATATGAGATATTTAAAAAAAAATTAAATTTGTTGAAACAAAAATATTATGAGAAGATATCTACCGCTTTGTTTATTTTTTTTAGTCATCTCGACTTTTTTATTTTCACAAAACCTGCCACCACGAAAACACGCCAAAGAAACACCCTCAAATCTGTCTGCAAGAGCTGGTGCTTTTATTGATGTGAATGCTCCGCAGTATCCTGAAACCGCTTACACTATTGAAAAAATGGTTAAAGATGTATTGATCTCCTCCGGGACCAATACCTGCCTTACTCCCAATGTAACCAATGTAAAAATTACTCCTAACCACGCTGCAAGTGAGGCAAACAGAGCATGGGGATATTTTCATAAGGCTGCAACCAATTTCCCTTTTAAAGACGGGCTTATTCTTTCCACAGGGTATGCAAGAAGAGCTGGTAATACTTTTGAAGGCGGTTTGAGTGATGTTAACGGTGGAGGTTCAGATGCTGATCTTGCACAGGTAATCGGGGTTGTGGAAAGCAGACTGAATGATGCCGTTCTTTTGGAGTTTGACTTCGTTCCAACAACTTCTCAGATCAAATTTAATTACCTTATTGCATCAGAAGAATATACTGGATCTTTCCCTTGTACCTTTGCAGATGCATTTGCCATCTTGTTGAGACCTACTTCAGGTGGACCTTATGTGAATATGGCTGTACTTCCGGGAGGTGCAGGTCCGGTAAGTATTACCAATATCCACCCTGCAATCGGAACCAGTTGTGGTGCGGTAAACGAGCAGTATTTTGCCGGTTACAACACAGGTAACGTTGAAACCAACTTTAACGGAAGAACAATTCCATTGACTGCCACAGCAACAGTAGTGGCAGGACAGGAATACCATTTCAAAATGGTAATTGCTGATTACAGTGACCATAGTTATGATTCTGCTGTATTCCTTGAAGGAGGATCTTTCAATATCGGGGTAGACCTTTTAGATCCTGCAGGAACAAAACTGCCTTCAGATATTAATGTATGTGATAATGTACCTCAGGTCATTACAGCTTCTGTAAATGATCCTAACCTTGTATACCAGTGGTTTTTTAATGGAGCACCAATCCCGAATGCTACAACCAATACCATTACTGCAATACAGCCTGGTACTTATACAATCGAAGTAAGTGTTCCTGGTAATCCATGTCCGGGTAAAGCTTCAATCCAGATTCACGGAGGAACAACACCTCAGGCTCAGGATGCTACATTACTGCTTTGTACCACACCGGATATTACTACTTTCGATTTAAGTACAATTATGCCTACCATCAGCCCAACGCCTGGAGCAATCTTTAAATTTTATGAAAATCAGGCGGATGCTGTTGCACAGAATAACAACTATATCCAGACACCTTTAAATTATAATGGTAACGATGGCCAGATTCTGTATGTTCTTGTTTCCAATGGAGGATTCTGTAGCAAAATTGTAGAATTGACATTGCAGAAAGAAGCAACACCAACCGCTAAAGTGAAATCTTCGAGAATAAAAATCTGTCCGGGAGAATCTGTAACCCTTACGGCTGAAGGAGGAGATACGTATCTTTGGAGCAATTTCATGGGAACAGGGAATATGCAGACGGTTACTCTATATCAGACTACAACATTTACAGTATATGCGATTGGGGCAAAAGGATGTAAATCTCTTAATCCGGCAACGATCAGAATTGAAGTGACACCGGAAATTACCTCTACATTAAAAGACGTTGAAATGTGTGTCGGTGATGTTGTCACTCTGGATGCAGGAGCCGGTGATGGTTATAAATATCTTTGGAGTACAGGTGCTACAACACGGAAAATTGATGTAGACCAATGGGGAATCTACTCAGTAGAAATTGATAATGGTATCTGTAAGAAAGTTTTTGAAGCCAAAGTAATGGGGGCAGCAACTCCTTTTGTTACTGCATTAAATTATGAAAGCATCAAAAAAACAGTAACAATTACAGCTGAAAACCCGCCAATGAACAATACACCAAGCACTTTGGAATATTCTCTTGATGGTGGTATCACATGGCAGGATTCAAATGTATTTACGAATCTTTTAGACAATACAAACTATACTGTTTTGGTAAGAAGAGTAGGTACGCATTGTGTGGGATCTCTTGAATTCTTTACATTGCAGATCAACAATATCATTACGCCAAACGAAGATGGAATTAACGATGTATTGGATCTTAAGGCTCTTGGAGACTTTAAAAACTTTACGGGTTCTATCTATGACAGATATGGAGTGGAAATGTTCAGGTTCTCAAAAGAAAATCCAGTCTGGGACGGAACGGTAAGTGGTAAGAGACTTCCTACAGCAACATACTGGTATAAGTTCAATTTTGAATATCCGAAATCAAAAGCTCAGATGAACTGGTCAGGATGGATCATGCTGAAAAACAGAAACTAAAATTGATAATGTAATATAAAAGAAAGCCTTTCGAATTTATTTGAAAGGCTTTCTGCTTTTAACGGAGAGTGTATTGTAATGTATTCAGCAAAAAAGCTCCCGGTAAGGAAGCTTTATAATGATTGTTTTATTGATTTTCTTTCCACAGATTGGCAAAGTGTATAAAATCTGCTACACTCAGTTCTTCTGCTCTCTTATCTAAAAATTCGTGCCCTTTCAAGGCTTCAGGAATATTGAGTGTTTTTAAAGCATTGGAAAGCTTTTTTCTTCTTTGGTTGAAACCTGTTTTCACGATCTGTTTAAACAGTACTTCATTGCCCGCAAGCCCTTCTTTAGGGTTTCTTGTAAGCCTGATGACTCCCGATTTTACTTTTGGAGGAGGATTGAAGACATTTTCATGTACCGTAAACATATAAGATACATCATAATAAGCCTGTATCAGAACAGAAAGAATACCATAATCTTTAGTTCTCGGAACAGCCGCCGTTCTTTCCGCTACCTCTTTCTGGAACATTCCTACCATTTCCGGGATCAGCTGGTAATGGTCTACAATCTGAAACAGAATCTGTGACGAAATGTTATAAGGGAAATTACCAATGATCGCAATCTGATCATCCTTGATAAAACTGAAATCCTGCTTCAGAAAATCACCTACAAAAGTTTCTTCAGTTACTTTTGCATAGTTGTTTTTCAGATATTCTATAGATTCCGTGTCTATTTCTGCAAGGTAAATGTTCTGATCCTTTTCAAGAAGATATTTGGTAAGAACGCCCATTCCGGGACCTACTTCCATGATGTTGTTATAGCTCTCAAAACTAAGACCTTCTACGATTTTTCTTGCGATATTTTCATCTGTCAGGAAGTGCTGTCCAAGATGTTTTTTTGCTTTTACACTCAAAGTTTTTTATGATTTTATTAACAGTGATTTTCTTTATTTCGTCCCAAATTTCGGAAGATTTTTTCTATTTTAGCCAAAAATTTTAATATTAATGGCTAAATCTGTAGATGAATTTAATAAGAAAAGGCTTCGGTCCAGCAATATTACAGTAGTGATAAGTATTGCCTTAGTGTTATTTTTGTTAGGATTAATGGGGCTTATTCTGATTAATGCCCAGAAGTATTCTGACTATATCAAAGAACAGTTGGTAGTGAATGCCTACTTTGATGAAAACTATGACGCTAAAGATTCTGTAAAAATTGCAAAACTTGAGGAAGAAACTTTTAAAAAGGTACAGTTATTAGCTCCTGTAAAAAAAGCGACTTATATTTCAAGAGAAATGGCGGCAAAAGAAGCCAAGAAAAGTATGGGAATCGACAGTGATGCATTGTTTGAGGAAAATATTTTCCCTTCTTCTATTGAAGTGGCTTTAAAGCCGGAGTTCGTAGATCCAGCAAAAATTGATGAAGCTATTAAAGAAATCAAATCCGTTCCCGGAATTATTGATGTTAAAAATGACAGTACTCTGATGGTAGATGTCTACAATAACCTGAGCAGAATCCTGAAATGGATCTTAGGATTTTCAGTCCTGTTCCTGATATTGGCAGTTGTATTGATCAACAACTCTATCCGTCTGAAAATATTCTCAAAGAGATTTATTATTAAAACAATGCAGCTGGTAGGAGCGAAAAGAAGATTTATCCTTAAACCTTTCATTGTGGAAGCTATTATTTTAGGAGCTATCGGTTCTGTAATAGGTCTTCTCGCTTTGGGCGGAGTCTGGTATTATTTCACCAGTCAGATTGGTTCTGCTTTCGTACAGGACAACAACCAGTACTTCTGGTTAGTAATCCTGGTACTGGGTGTTGGAATTTTTATTTCTGTCTTAAGTACCATTTTCGCTACATGGAGGTTCTTGAAATCAAACGTTGACGATTTATATTACTCTTAATAATGAGCAAAAAAACAAATAAATTTTCTGCTTCAGACTACGGGCATGAAGCTGAAGTACCACAGGAAAACGCTTTCTATTTCGGACAGCAGAATTTCAAATGGATGCTGATCGGACTAGCCTTCATTGTAGTAGGATTTCTACTTATGATGGGACCTGATGCCAATACAGTAGACGGGAAATTTGATCCTAACTCATGGAATGACGGGATCTTTTCTATCAGAAGAATCAGAATAGCACCTTTGTTTGTTGTTATAGGATTTGCAATAGAAGTGTACGCGATCTTAAAAAGAAAATAAATAAAATAATTTTATTTAAGGATTAAAAAATTTAAGAATTGAAAGATGTAAGCCAATGAGCTGATTTTTCTAATTCTTAAATCTTTTAATCTTTTTAATTTTTAAAAGAATATGGATTTAATCAAAGCAATTATTATTGCCATTGTAGAAGGGTTGACGGAATATCTTCCGATTTCCTCTACAGCACATATGGGATTTACTGCGAATCTTATGGGGTTGGAAGAAACAGAATTTTTAAAAATGTTTCAGGTGTCTATTCAGTTTGGAGCTATTCTATCTGTCGTAGTGGCATACTGGAAAAAGTTTTTTGACTTAAATAATATTCAGTTTTATTTTAAACTTGCATTTGCTGTAGTTCCGGCTTTGGTGTTGGGGTATTTATTCGATGATAAAATTGAAGCCGTTCTTGGGAACCAGATTGCGATCTCTTCTGTATTGGTGTTGGGTGGTGTAGTTTTATTGTTTGCAGATAAATGGTTCAGGAATCCTAAAATTGATGATGAAAAAGGAATTACCGTAAGAAATGCTGTTACCATTGGTTTCTGGCAGTGTCTTGCGATGATGCCGGGAACAAGCCGTAGTGCGGCCTCTATTATTGGAGGAATGGCACAAGGCCTTACCAGAAAGGCTGCTGCAGAATTTTCTTTTTTCCTTGCAGTCCCTACCATGCTTGCTGTAACCGTGTACTCAGTTTTTGTTAAGACCTGGGGAAAAGAAACCGCAAATCCGCAGAAAGGATATGAAATGATTATGTCTTCACAGGATCATATTATGATCTTTGTAATTGGAAATATCGTTGCATTTATTGTAGCACTTATTGCCATTAAAGCATTTATTGGTGTGCTTAACAAATATGGATTCAAACCTTGGGGCTGGTACCGTATTTTTGTAGGAATAGCTCTGTTGATTTATTTCTATTTCTTTAAATAAGAAATCTTTTATACTCATTCATGACTGCTGAAGAACTGAAATCAGGATACATTTTTTTATTGGACAAACCTTTGGACTGGACTTCCTTCCAGGCTGTCAATAAAATGAAATATAAACTTAAAAGGGAATTTGATCTTCCCAAGAAATTTAAAATCGGACACGCCGGAACTTTAGATCCCAGAGCAACCGGGCTTCTTATCGTCTGCTGTGGAAAATTTACAAAGAAAATTCCTGAAATTCAGGATGCTCCCAAAGAATATTGGACAGAGATCAAGATCGGTGTCCAGACAGAATCCTATGATACCGAAAAACCTGAAATTCTTCACCAGGATATCTCTCATATTACTGAAGAACAGGTAAAAGAAGTGCTGGAAAAATTTGTTGGGGAAATTGAACAGAAACCACCCGTTTATTCAGCGATTAAAATTGATGGCGAAAGAGCTTACAATCTTGCCAGAGCAGGTGAAGAAGTGGAAATGAAGGCAAGAAAAACAACCATCCATTATATCAAAGACATAAAAATCGATTTTCCTTTGGTGAGTTTCATGGTAGGCTGTTCAAAAGGAACATACATCAGAAGTCTGGCTCATGATATCGGGCAGGAACTGGGAGTAGGAGCTTATCTGACACAGCTGAGACGTACCAAAATTGGTGATTATGCCATTGAAGATGCTACAGATCAGTTCCTGAATAACGAGTACAGATTCGAAAGCCTATGAAAATAAAATTATCCATTTTCTTATTAATATTTTCTTTTTGTAAAGCATTTTCTCAGGATACAGAAACTGGAAAATCAAAAATGGATTTTTACTTCAATCCTTCTCTGAATGTAGGATTTAATATTAATAAGAAGAACCAGACCAGCAATTCGCAGTATATTGAAAACAGATCTTCATTAGGAAATCTTACTTATGGGATTACTGCTGTGGGTGGATATAATTTTCTTCCTAACTTTGCATTGGGAACAGGATTTAAATATAGTTTTATCCAGGATAATTATCATCTGATTTATTGGGTTATTCAACCAAAGATTATTTTTTCTCCGGGCGAAAGACCTTTTTATATCGATATTAATTATGGAAAACAGCTTAATCACTCTGCTGTTTCAGATACTGAATTCTGGGGCGGGAGACTGGGAATGCAGGTTTCCTATTCAAAAAGATTGAGCCAGGAAGGAGGAATTGTTTTTGAATCACATCGGCTGAAAGACGGAGCTGACGGTTTTTTCATAGGGCTGAGCTATGGAATTACCCTTTTCAGCAATAAAAATTATACCGGTTACGGAAAAGACTAATGGAAAAGACACGTATTAATAAATATTTATCAGAAGCAGGGTACTGTTCGAGAAGAGCAGCAGATAAACTTTTGGAGGAAGGCAGAATTAAGATAAACGGGAAAATTCCTGAATTGGGAACCAAAGTTTCTGATGAGGATCTCGTAGAAGTAGACGGAAAACCCATCAGAGAGCCTCAGGAAAAACCTGTGTATATCGTTTTTAATAAACCGGTAGGAATCGTTTGTACTACCGATACCAAACGTGAAAAAAATAATATCGTAGATTATATCAACCACCCGAAAAGAATTTTTCCTATCGGAAGACTGGATAAACCTAGTGAAGGGCTTATTCTATTAACGAGTGACGGTGATATTGTCAATAAAATCCTGAGAGCTCGAAATAATCACGAGAAGGAATATCTGGTTCGTGTAGATAAGCCGATCACTCCAAAATTCCTGGAGAAAATGAGAAATGGAGTTCCTATCCTTGATACTGTGACTAAAAAATGTGAGGTAGAGAAGATTGATGAAATGAATTTCAGAATTATCCTTACCCAGGGACTGAACAGACAGATCCGGAGAATGTGCGAATATCTGGGGTATGAAGTTAAAAAACTCAAGAGAATCCGTATTATGAATATCAAACTTGATCTGCCGATAGGGAAATGGAGAGATATGACTGATGAGGAGCTTAATACCTTAAACTCTTTGCTGGTAGATTCCAGTAAAACATTTGATTAAAAATATCCAAGATACTTTAACGGTTTTAATTTCATGCTTCCTTGTATTAACTACAGGAAGCATTATTTTTAATGTCATTTATTATTTTTCACATATTAGTGTAATATGTTTTTGTTTTCATTGGAAATGTTTTATATTTATAATACTAACAATGATAATCACAAAACCATGAAATTAAAAATGAATTCAGTGTTCTTGTTTGTTATTCTGGTAATATCCACGGGTTGCCTGAATGAGAACCACAATCCCGATCATCCTCATAATACCTCGTTTTACATTGATTACAGAAGCATAAAAGGGTCATCAGACGGAATAGCCGTTATAGAACTTGATCCTGAAGCTCCGAATTTTGGAAACATCAGCAGTAAGCTTGAATTGGGTAATGGGGTATTGCCCCATCATATTTATTACAATCTGGATGCAAAAAAAATGTTCACCACTGCTTTGGGAGGCAGTTATCTCTATGAAATAAAAACGGATAAAGACCAATACGGACAGCCGAAATTAATCAGTGCAACTCCTATTGATACGGGCGAGAATACAGTAGGTGAAAACTTGTTTTTCACAAATGACGGTAGATATTTTATGACCTTTATGGGTGGGGCAGGAGGTCCGAAAGACGGAAGTATTGGCGTTTTTAATGCTAATAATAATCAGCTTATCAAAACGATTAAAGCTCCCATTCAGGTTAATCCCGGTAAGTTTATCATGTATCCGCATGGCATTTCCGTTAATGAGGAAAAAGGATTAATGATGGTGACTTCTACCATTCACCCTGATCTTACGACAGGAATGGGAAATACCTGTACTTTGTTAGATCTGAATACCTATGAAATCAAGGAAACATACCAGGTAGCAGACTCACCAGCAGATTTGTCCGCTCCGGTTGAGGTGTTGTTACTTCGCGGAAAATTTCCACAATATGCACTTGCTACAACAATGCTTGGCGGTGATATCTGGATTGCCCCATACAATACCGCAACCAAAAAATATGATGCTTTTACCAAGATTTTTGACGGAAGTACACAAGGATTAGGCTGGGCGCTTGAAATGTATATTGATGATACAAACAAGCTCTATGTAAGTTTTGCAGATCCTGGAAGAGTGCTTGTTTTTGATATAAATAATCTTCCCCAGCTAAAGCTTTTGAAGACTTTTGAAGCTGACAGAGGGGCGCATCATATGGCTTTCTTTAAAACCAAGTCAGGAAAAGATGTTGTAGCAGTACAGAATAATCTATTGGATCTTCCTAACTTAAATTCCGGTACGATTAGTATCATTGATATTAATTCCGGGAAAAAATTAGGAACAGTAGATTTAAGGAATAAATATGGAATTCTACCGGAATCTATTGAAGGAACTAACGGACCAGGCAGTTATATGCATCACTAAAATGTAGGACATTATTTACAGTATAACTCTTCCGGAATATTATTTTGGAAGAGTTTATGTCAACTTCTTGTTGTCACGTTATTTTACATATAATTTCATTCTTTCTTCATACTCAGGTTTCAGTTTTAAAAGTTTCCATATTTTTTTATCATCTGGATTACTAATCCTGTAGAATATGATTTTATCTGCTGAGTACTTGAAATAAGGATGATTTTTAAGCCATTCCTCCGGTGCATTTACTAATGAGTACCGGGGAACATCTGATGTATTCAATGGCGCTATTGAAATCAGTTTCTGAACCAGGTCCTGATCGATGTTGTAAGTACTTAGAATTTGCTGCTTATTCATAAAGCCTCCCAGTTTCTTTCTGAAACCAATGATTGAACCTGCACTTTTTTCATCCAGTCCGAATTCTATAAGCTGTTTAAACGTAATGGTATTAAGGTCTGTTTTTGAAAAGTCTGTTTTTTCCTGCTGTTTTTCCTGAAGTTTGATATAAGGTTTCATTTCCTGAAATTTCTCAGCAGAAATCACAAAACATTTCTGCAGATCGTCAAGGCTTTTAAAGCTTCCTCTTAAATTCCGGTTCCGGTAATTGAGGATTGTGATTGCTTGTTTTTCTGAGAATCCAAGTGTTTTCCAGCCCTCTAAGTCCAGTTGATTAGGATCAAAAATATGATATTGAATTCTGGATTTTACAGGATTATCCTTCGCGAAATTCCTGAAGTTTTCCGGAGTTTTTGCCGGCAGCAAAAGATAAGGTTCGATTTTGCTGTAATTTTCCGGGGAAATGATGAAGCATTCTTTAAACTTTTCCTTACTGATAAAACTTCCCCCGAGATAATTTTTATACTTTATAATAGCTTCTGCCTGCTTTTCACTGAAACCCATCTTAAGCCAGTCGTGGACAGAAAACTGATCAGGATTGAATTTCGCTGAAACCAGAATTTCTTTCTTTCCGTAGGAAGAGAATCCTTTTGGATCCTTTTTTTCTGTTACTTCAGGAAGTAAGATGAAAGAGGCAAGTTCACTGAATTTCTCTTCGGAAATAGCATAACATTTTTTCAACTGCTCTTTTGAAGTAAATTTTCCTCCTATCATATCTTTATACTTAAGGATAGTAGCAGTTTGTTTCTCTGAAAATCCAAGTTTCAGCCACTGTTCTTTGTCCAGTTGATTAGGATCAAAATCTGATAGATCCCGTATTGAAGAATCTTTAATAAAGGTAACTTCAGGAAAAGGTTCTTTTTCACGACTGGTGTATTTCTGATAGGCTAATAAAACAGTCAGCAATGTGACCATCAATGCCAGTTTCCGGTAATAGTTTTTTCTCATCATATAGTAAACGTAATAATAAAAATAAAGCACTGCAATAGCTGATAATGAAATGGTTAAATATGATAAAGAGAAAGTGTTTTATGGTTTAAAAGGTGGTGGGAATATTGTCTTTTATGCGATATAATTTCGTAATTGATACTGAAATTCTTGATTGCTTTTTATATAGCATTTCTTCAAACGGCTTGGTTTTTGTAATTTTTTCATCATACTTATTAACCTTATTAATTGATCATGAATATGAATTACACTGAAGCATTGAAATACAAGGAAGAGGCATTAAAAAAAGCCGATAGTACAGTGGCTGACAATTACCATATTGTTATAGTTCCGGCTGATACAGCTGAAAGTGCGAGGTATATTGAAGAGTACACCAAAAAGCCTGAAAACTTTAAAGATGACAGCTGTAAGAAATACTGTTCAAACGGAGAATATCTGGTGGTGAGTTTTAAGAAAGAAGAATAATTTTGGACAAAAAGCAATAATGAATCATTGGTTTTGCCATGTGTTACTATCAATAAAAACCTCCGCTGCAATTCATTGCAGCGGAGGTTTTATATTTTCAAAGCATTTAATCCTCTTCCCGTTCTCCTAAAGACTCTTTCAGCTTGATCAGTTCAGCTTTTACAAACTCCAGGCGGTCGATCAGAGTAATGGTTTCGGAAATTTTACTGTTGGTGGTCAGAGCGATACGGGCTCCGTCAAGGGTATATCCTTTTTCTTTTACGAGATGGTAGATCATCTGAAGATTTTTAATGTCTTCAGGAGTGAAATACCGGTTCCCTTTTCTGTTTTTTTTAGGCTTGATAATAGGGAATTCCTGTTCCCAGTAACGTATTAATGAAGTGTTTACATCGAATGCTTTCGCAACTTCTCCTATAGAATAATACAGCTTATCAGGTAAATTTATTTTCATTTTACAACTCCTAAACTTCAAAGATAAAAATTTTTTAAAGTTTCATCCAAAATATATTGTAAAAAGTGCGGTCAGACTTTGTTTTAAAGGAAAAATAAAGATGTAAAATCATCACAAAACAGCCATTTGGTCATCACAGAGAAGAAGAGCAGCTATTACCGGTTCTTTTTATCTAAATTTGTGAATCCTTAAGATATTTATCAATGAATCCGATCTCCGTTCTTCATATCGATCTTTTCCAGGCGGGTAAAAATACTTCAGATTTTTATTTTAACACCATGAAGAGTCATTTGGTGCTGGGACATCGTCATATAGAGAAGCCTCACAGACATGATTTCTATGCAGCAGTTCTCTTTACCAAAGGAACAGGAGTGCATGAGATCGATTTTCAAAGATATGAAGTCTCTGAAGGAAGTCTTTTCTTCTTGTCACCGGGACAGATTCACAGCTGGGAGCTTTCGGAAGATATAGACGGTTACATTTTCTTTTGTTCCCAGGAATTTTATGAAATGCATTATGTGAATCAGAAACTCAGAAATTTTCCGTTTTTCGGATCCGTATCTTTCCCGCGAAAACTACAATTGAACGCTCAGGAATTGAAGAAAAACATGAGTTTATTTAAAGAACTGGGAGAAGAGCATCAGGCTAAAAACATTATGAAAGAAGGTCTGATTTTATCACTAATGTCTCAGATTTTTATTAATGCTGCAAGATTGTTTTCAAAAGATTTTGATACAATGGATTCTGCTGCCGGACTTTCTTATTTTAAACATTATCAGGATTTCGAAAATCTGATTGAACAAAACTTCACAAAACACAAGTCCATTACGCATTATGCCTCTTTGTTAGGTATTTCATCCAAACATCTGAACAGGATTGCCCAGACTGTTGTTCAAAAAACAGCAACTGATGTCATTACTGAAAGGGTAGTGCTGGAAGCCAAAAGAATGCTCATGTATCTCGACGAGAGTTTGGTGGAAATTGCCTTTAGACTGGGATACGAAGAATATTCCTACTTTGTAAGAGTATTCCGGAAAAGCTCCGGAATGACTCCCACGCAGTTTATGAGGAAATATAAGGCTTAATGAGTTCCAAATTCAAAGTTTAAGGTTGGGGAGGAATGCGTTGGAAAACCATCCCGCTCCTCCAGAGGAGGGGAATGGGAAATATCAACTACTTTTCCTACTTCCTATAACTTATTACCCGCTACCTGCCACCTAAAGAGCCAACTTAAACGGTCCTTCAAAAGTAGTTTCAAACGAATCTACCAGCTGTCCTTTTTCATCAAATACTCCGATGACCATATTTTGTTTTGAGAATTTAATTTCGTCTTCAGGAAAGGAAATGTTGATGTTTCCTTTCAGGATCTGATCTCCTTTCAAAATAATTTTTTCAGAACCGAAATAGGTAATTTCCGCATTCGTTGGAGTGATCACTTTGATGGTAAGCATCTTTTTCTCGTTTGATTTATTCAGAAGGGTATAGATAAAAGTATTGGTGATTTTACCGTTCTTAATAAAAAATGTAGAACCTGCAGGTTTGATGAATTTGGCTTCCATAGAACCACGGTCATACATTAAAAACCCAAGGAACCCAATCAACAAGGCAAGGATAACAGTTGTGGCTTTCATTCTTGGAGTAAACCGGAATTTGTCCTGATTTTCAATTTCTGCTTCCGTAGCATAGCGGACCAATCCTTTAGGTAAGCCAACTTTCTCCATAACTTCATCGCAGGCATCAATACAGGCTGTACAGTTTACACATTCCAGCTGCTGTCCGTTTCTGATATCGATTCCTGTAGGACATACCACAACACATTGGTTACAGTCTATACAATCTCCTTTTCCTGCTGCTTTTCTGTCTTCGTTATTTCTCCATTTTGCACGGCCTTCTCCTCTTTTAAAATCATAGTATACATTGATCGTTTGCTTGTCGATCAATACACCCTGCAGCCTTCCGTAAGGGCAAACCAGCGTACAAACCTGCTCACGAAGCCATGCGAAAACAAAATAGAACGTCATGGTAAAAAAGATCATAACGATAAACTTCAGTGAGTTGGCTTCAGGTCCTTCACTCATAATACGGAAAACTTCTTCGTAGCCCACAATATACATGAACATAAAATGAGAAATAATCAATGAAATTAAAAGGAAAACAGACCATTTCGTCAACCTTTTTCTTATTTTCTCTGCATCCCATTCCTGTCTGTCCAGCTTCATCTGTTTATTCCGGTCTCCTTCGATCCAGTATTCGATTTTACGGAAGACCATTTCCATAAAAAGCGTCTGCGGGCATAGCCACCCACAGAATATTCTTCCGAAAACGACAGTAAATAACATCACAAAAATGACGGAGGTTACCGCCCCTAAAGCAAGAATAAAAAAGTCCTGCAGGTAAAACGGCTGTCCGAGAATAAAGAATTTCCTGTCGATGACATTGATCAGCAGAAAAGGATTATTATTGATCTTTACAAACGGCAGTCCGAAAAATAAAGTAAGAAGAAAATAGCTGGTGTAATTCCTGTAGTTGGTATACTTTCCTTTGGGCTTTCTGGGAAAAATCCACTTCCTTTTACCGGTTTCATCCATGGTTCCCACTGAATTTCTGAAATCTTCATTTTCAATTTCCAAAGACTTGATATTGTTGGACTCTGCGCTCATTGTTATATGCTATAAAAGTATTTTAGTACAATTTTCATCCTGACCAATCTTATTTTCAAATTGACTGTTCCATGAAAAAGTGATTGATTCTGTTACTGCAAAGCTCCGGATTATATCTTTTCATTACTAATATGATCTACTTCCAAAATAGGATAATTAGGACATTTTGTATCTGTTGTTTTTATTGTATCAAAACGGGAAAATATTTTGAAACCTCTAGGTCATATCGTAAATTGCAACTTTAAAAATGAAGCATGAAGAATATACTTAAAATAGGTATGATTGGTTTGGTTTTCGCATTGGTAAACTGTCAATCAGTAAATTATAGTAAAATGTTTTATGAGGGAGTGCAGCCGGAAAAGGTTTCGGACAAGTTCAGTTTCACAGAAGGACCATCAGCAGATAAAGAAGGGAATGTTTATTTCACCGATCAGCCTAATGATAAGATTTATTATTGGGACTGGAAAACCAATCAGGTGATAGAGTTTTTGAATAAAACAGGAAGGGCAAACGGAACACACTTTGACAAAGATGGGTATTTGATTACCTGTTCAGACGATCAGGGTGAGATATGGAAGATATCCAAAGACAAAAAAGTAGAAGTTCTGCTAAAAGGTTTCGAAGGAAAAAGGCTGAACGGCCCCAATGATGTCTGGAATGATGAATTTGGAGGAATGTACTTTACAGATCCTTTGTATGAAAGAGATTACTGGGTTGGTTTTAAACAGGAAATTCAACATAAAAGTCTTTATTACAGAGATAAATCGGGAAAAGTTACCCAATTAGAAACTTTCACCCAACCCAATGGTATTATTGGGAGTGAAAAACTAAAGAAATTGTACTTATCTGATATTGATGCCGGAAAAACCTACGTTTATGATATATTGGGAGAAGGAAAATTATCTGAGAAAAAACTGTTCTGTGAAATGGGGTCAGATGGCATGACGATGGATAAACACGGAAACCTGTACCTGACAGGAAAAGGAGTGCATGTTTTCAACAGTTCCGGGAAGAAGATCTATCACATCCCGATTCCTGAAGACTGGACTTCCAATGTCACTTTTGGCGGTAAAAACAATGATATTCTTTTCATTACTGCCTCCAGGTCAGTGTATACTTTCCCTCTGAGAGTGAAAGGAATTAAATAATATTATGTCATTGCGGGGAGGGCAGATTGCTTCGTTGCTGTGCCCCTCGCAATGACAATAAAGTGTAGAGTGAGAGGTCTAATAAGCAATCTCCATTTTTACTTTCTTACCTTTCAGTTTTTCGTTCTGAAGCTTTCTTAAAAGGGCATTTACTTTATTTCTGGAGACGGCAACATATGATGTCGTATCTTTTACTTCGATAATTCCCACATCTTCTTTTTGAAGCTCTCCTTTCTTTAACAGATATCCTACAATATCCACTTTGTTTACTTTATCCTTTTTTCCTGCACTGATGTAAACCGTCTGGAAAGGTGTTTTTTGCGGAACTTTAGTGAATCCGGCAACGTTTTCTTCAGGAGTATTGTTTTTAATGAACGGGAAGTTTTCCTCTTCAGTCATGATCAGGTAGACAAAACCTTTGGCGTTCATTCTTGCGGTACGTCCGTTTCTGTGGATGAAAGCATCTTCTTTTGGAGGAAGCTGATAATGAACAATCGATTCTACCTCAGGAATATCAAGTCCGCGGGCAGCAAGATCCGTAGTAATAAGAATTCTTGCAGAATCATTACGGAATTTCAGCAGCGCACGTTCTCTTTCATCCTGTTCCATACCGCCATGGAAGGTTTCTCTGTCTATTCCCATCTGATGAAGAAGTTCAGAGATACGGTCTACAGCATCACGGTGGTTGCAGAAGATCAGGGTTCTTTTGTTTCCGATTTTACAAACCAGATTGAAAAGTGTATCCAGTTTTTCCTCCGGAATAGTCATCACTTTTCTCAGCTGGAGATCCGGTTTTACATCATTTTCTTTAAGGAAATTGATTACTTTTTCATCTTTTAAGCCTGTAAACGTGGGAATTTCATCCATAGCTGTGGCAGATGTTAAAATTCTCTGAGAAAGTTCTTTTAAAGAATTGGAAATGAATTCCATATCATCATGAAAACCCAGTTCCAGAGCTTTGTCGAATTCATCAAGAACCAGAGTCTTAATTGTTTTCGGATCAAAATTATTATTTCTCAAGTGGTAAACAACTCTTCCCGGAGTTCCGATCAATACAGCCGGAGCTTCAATTAAATTATTAACCTCAATTTTTTTGTCATGTCCTCCATAGCATACAGAAACTTTAAAATCTGTTCCCATGGATTTAAAAACCTGCTCAATCTGTAAAGCAAGTTCCCTTGCCGGAACCAGTATCAAAGCCTGAACACCCTGAACATTTTTTTTCAGATTTCTGACAACAGGAAATAAAAAGGCCAGCGTTTTCCCGGATCCTGTAGGAGAGAGTAAGACAATGTCTGTATTGCTTTCAGACGCTTTATAAGTAGATTTCTGCATCTGATTCATATCCTGAATCTGCAGTTTTTGATAGATCGGCTGTAATTCCATGCTGCAAAGGTAGTGAATTTTGGAGTTTGAGGATTTGAGAGTAGGAGAGTTTGAGAAGGATTGGAAAGTGTGGTCCTTCTTTAATTCTGTCTTACTGTCATTCTGAATGAAGCGCAGCGAAATGAAGAATCTCATTTTTGTCTTCTGCTTATTGATGCCTCTTGTAAATTTTCAGTGTATGGTCATTATGACATCGGATATTGCTTAATTCTGAATGTAAGACGGTTAGTATTAGAATGTCATACTGAGCTCAGTCGAAGCATCCTTTTAATCAAGGTGTTGATTTTTAAATATATAAGTTAAATATTAGCCTGGCAAAATCTATTGCTTATTTTAAATAAAATTCATATCTTTGCACCCACTTTTGTGGCGAAAAGGTTTGAAGAGTAAATTACTTAAAATTAATTACTTCCGTATTTTTTAATCTGCATTTATTCAAACCGTTAAAAAAGAAGGAATACAAATTTATTAGAAAATGTCAAAAGAGACAAATTCAGCAGAGGTTTTATTAAACCAAAATGTAGCACCAGAACAATTTGATTGGGATTCATTCGAATCAGGTCTTGATGCAGATGCGAGAAAAGAAAAAAGCGATTTAGAAGAAATCTACAACGGATCATTAAACAACTTAGACGATAACGACGTTCTAATTGGTAAAGTTGTAAGATTAACTGATAAAGAAGCTATCGTAGACATCAACTTCAAATCTGAAGGTGTTATCTCTCTAAACGAATTCCGTTACAACCAAGGCCTGAAAGTAGGTGACGAGGTAGAAGTAATGGTTGACAAGAGAGAAGACAAAACTGGACAATTACAGTTATCTCACAGAAAAGCGAGAACGCTTAAAGCTTGGGATAAAGTAAACGAACTTCACGAAACTGGAGAAATCGTTAACGGTTTTGTTAAATCAAGAACTAAAGGTGGTATGATCGTTGACGTTCACGGAATCGAAGCATTCTTACCTGGTTCTCAAATTGACGTTAAGCCAATTAAAGATTACGATCAGTTCGTAGGAAAAACTATGGAGTTCAAAGTTGTGAAAATCAACCCTGAGTTCAAAAACGTAGTGGTATCTCACAAAGCATTGATCGAAGCAGATATCGAAGGTCAGAAAAAAGAAATCATCGCTCAGCTTGAAAAAGGACAGGTTCTTGAAGGTACTGTTAAGAACATCACTTCTTACGGTGTATTCATTGACTTAGGTGGTGTAGATGGATTGATCCACATTACAGACCTTTCTTGGTCTAGAGTGAACCACCCATCTGAAATCCTTGAGGACGGACAAACTGTAAAAGTTGTAATCCTTGATTTCGATGATGAGAAAACAAGAATCCAATTAGGTATGAAGCAATTAGAAGCTCATCCTTGGGATGCTCTTTCTGCTGACTTGAAAGTAGGTGACAAAGTAAAAGGAAAAGTAGTAGTTCTTGCTGACTATGGTGCATTTGTAGAAATCGCTCCAGGTGTTGAAGGATTAATCCACGTTTCTGAAATGTCTTGGTCTACTCACTTAAGATCTGCTGGAGATTTTGTAAAAGTAGGTGATGAAGTAGAAGCTGAAGTATTAACTTTAGACAGAGAAGAAAGAAAAATTTCTCTTGGTATCAAGCAATTGTCTAAAGATCCATGGGAAAACATCGAAGCTAAGTATCCGGTAGGATCTCAGCATGTAGGAACTGTAAGAAACTTCACTAACTTTGGTGTATTCGTAGAGTTAGAAGAAGGTATCGACGGATTAATCTACATCTCTGATCTTTCTTGGACTAAGAAAATCAAGCACCCATCTGAGTTCTGCGCAGTAGGTGATAAATTAGATGTTGTAGTTCTTGAATTAGATATTCAGGCTAGAAGATTATCTCTAGGTCACAAGCAATTGACTGAAAACCCATGGGATAAATTCGAAACTAAATATGCTGAAGGAACTATCCACGCTGGTAAAGCTGTAGAAGTTCACGATAAAGGAGCTTCTGTTCAATTCGAGGATGCTGAGGTTGAAGCTTTCTGCCCTTCAAGATTATTAGAGAAAGAAGATGGATCTAAAATCAAAAAAGGTGAAGAGGCTCAGTTCAAAGTAATCGAATTCAACAAAGAATTCAAGAGAGTAGTAGTATCTCACACAGGTATCTTCAGAGACGAAGAGAAGAAAAACGTAAAAGAAGCTTCTTCTAGAAACGTAACTTCTTCTTCTAACAACGAAGAAAGATCTACTCTTGGAGACATCGACGCATTAGCAGAGTTGAAAAGAAAAATGGAAGAAGGTAAATAATCTTTGAACCATTATAATACATAAGAGCCGCTCATTTGAGCGGCTTTTTTTATGGCTATACGGCAAGGAACATACAAGTGTAATAAGACAGTACGGAAACAAAAACTATCAGATAAAACAGTAAAAGAAGATTTCTGTAGGCAGAAATTTATATTCATTAAAATGACTTATAAAAAGAAAATGTTTGTATGAAAAAGAATTAAACATACGGTAAACATAATGTGGTACGTATAAATATAATGCATGGTTCTCATAATTGAGAAATATGTAAATTGATTTTAAAGTATTTTTTCTTTATTTGTCTTGATTTATGTTTAATTTTTAATATAAAAAGTATTAAAGTTATGTGAATTATTTGTAGATTAGCGCCTTTAATAATGGATATGAAAAACAAAGCTTTACCTATTTTATTTGCAGTATTTTCTGCATTTCCGGCAATATTATTCGGACAGGATAATGAAAAACTCATTAAAGATTATATTTCTCAAAATAAAATCAGGGAATATAAAAAGTCTGATCTTAATAATATCATTATTGATAATGTAGATCTGTCAAAATCATTGAATGGTAATGTTGTTAAATTTTTACAGACGTATAATGGTTTGCCAATATACAGCTCTGTAGGAACAGCATTGATTCAGGACAATAAAATTGTTTACTACACCGATAATTTTGTAAAAGATTATACTGCATCTACATCTGGTACAGCTGCAATCAGTAAAAGTACAGCGCTTCAGAAGATTGCTGAAGATCTGAAAAATCCTGAGATAGCAAACTTCACTATTCTTGAGTATCTTGAAAAAACTCAGAAGAAAGCGACTTCAGCCAATCAAAGATTGGTATACGCAAATGATGAAAGCGGAAACCTCCGTTTGGCATATGAATATACCTTAATGGAGCCAAAGTCTCCCAATTACTGGAATATTGTAGTAGATGCCAATAATGGAAATATCCTGTTAAAAAGTAATCTTACGTTATCCTGTAATTTTCATCACGATGCTTATTCATCAGATGCGGAATATAGCCATGCCGATCACTTTGAAAATACCCTGGTGGGACCTCAGAATAACCTAGCACAGAATAATATTCCGTTACTTCTACCGGATAATGCATCATATAATGTATTTCCATTACCTATTGAAGCACCAACTTTTGGTTCAAGATCTATTATTACCAACCCCTGGATCCTGAGTGCTTCTCCTGAAGGATGGCATTCTGACGGAACCAATCATTACACGATTACAAGAGGAAATAACGTTTTTGCCTATGAAGATTCGGCTGGAACTGCTTTAACTGCACCTGATTATCTTACAGGAACTCCGGCAGACGGAGGAGCAACAAGAAATTTTGATTTCCCTTTTAACATCAATGAAACTCCGTTAAATAACAGAAATGCTGCTATTACAAATTTATTTTATCTGAATAACAGAATTCACGACGTTTTCTATAAATTTGGATTTACAGAATCTGCCAGAAATTTCCAGCAGAACAATTTTGGTAACGGACCTGTTGGAGGAGATGATGATTCTGTATATGCAGAGGCGCAGGATGGAAGCGGATTAAATAATGCGAATTTCTCTTCAGGGCAGGATGGTTATAATGGAAGAATGCAAATGTATCTCTGGTCTCCGGTTGGAAGAGTATTTTTCTATAATGCACCAAGTGTTGCTGTTTCCCGAACACCGGGAGCAGGAACTGCACAGTTCGGTAATCCACTACCAATGAACGGCCTGACAGGAGATGTTGCACTTTCATCAGTTTTAGACGGATGTACGGCTTTACCTGCAAGCTCATTGACTAATAAAATAGGACTTGTTGAGAGAGGAACATGTGCTTTTGCTGTAAAAGTGAAAAATCTTCAGGATGCCGGAGCTAAAGCGGCCATTATATATAATAACGTGACCAATGGCTCTACTCTGGGAAATATGGCGGGTAATGACCCTACAATTACAATCCCTTCAGTATTGATTACCAATGCAGAAGGGGAATATATCAAAACTCACCTTGCAGCAAGTACAACAGTAAATGTTACTCTAAAAGGAAACCAGACTCCTGACGGAAGTTTTGATAACGGAATCGTAACCCATGAATACGGCCACGGAATATCCAACAGAATGACCGGTACCGGATACAACTGTCTGAATTCAGGCGTGAGTAAGGAACAGATGGGAGAAGGATGGTCTGATTTCTTTGCTTTAATGCTGACAAACAAAGCAGGAGACGATGCTACAGTAGCGAGAGGTACTGGTACTTATGCAATAGGTCAGCCTATAACAGGTGGTGGTATCAGACCTGCAAAATATTCTACCAACATGACGGTTAACGGATTTACATACGGAAATACCAACGGAATGGAATACAATAACGGATCAGCAATTGTTCCGGATGTACACTCTATTGGTTTTGTCTGGGCAACCATGTTATGGGATCTTCACTGGAAATATGTTGAAAAATACGGTTATGCTTCAGATGTACTGTCAACAACCCCTAACGGAAGCACAAAAGTATTACAGTTAGTAACAGACGCTCTTAAACTTCAGGGCTGTAATCCTAGCTTTATTGATGGAAGAAATGCAATATTGGCAGCTGAGATGGCAACAACTCAGGGACAGGATAAATGTATGATCTGGGGAGTTTTTGCAAGAAGAGGTTTAGGAGTGAATGCATCAGCAGGAGCTAAAAATAATATTAATGATCAGGTTCAGGACTTTAACGTTCCGGAAGCATGTTTATTGGCTACCAATGATGTAAAGGCAGATAAGAACAACAACATTTCTATCTATCCAAACCCGGCCAAAGATGAATTCTATATTAAATTCCCAAGCAATACTCTTGGAAAAGTAAGCGTAGAATTGTATGATATGTCTGGTAAACTGGTTTCTTCAGAAGATAAAATCTCACCGGATGCCAAGAAAGCAATTTCTACAAGCAACCTTGTCAACGGAACTTATATGGTTAAAATCAAAGGACTAGGTTTTGAAGCTGCATCTAAAGTAATGGTTAAGAAATAATTTACTTTTATAATCAATCTCAAAAATCGCCACAAGCTTTGCTTGTGGCGATTTTATTTATCTATCACCATGACACTGCTGAATGATTTAATTTATATGTTGTACCTTTGCAGGCTGTTAAAAAAATTATGAAGAAGAAAAATATACTAAAAGGTGTTTTATTTGTAGGGATTGGAGCTAGTATATACGGTATGTTGGCCACTTTTGTAAAAATGGCTTATCATGATGGCTTTACAACCTCAGAAGTAACTACTTCCCAATTCGTATTAGGTTTGACGGGACTTTTGATCCTGAACTTTATTCAGACCCTAACCTCAAAACAGAAATTATCGGTGCCCAGTTCTAAAGAAGTAAGAATGCTCTTGCTTGCAGGAACTTCTTTGGGCGGAACAAGTTTATTCTACTATATTGCCGTGCAATATATCAATGTTTCCATTGCTATTGTATTATTGATGCAGTCGGTGTGGTTCAGTGTGGTGGTAGAAAGTATTCTAACTAAAAAACTTCCCAACACAAGAAAAGTGGTTTCTGTGGTTATCGTTTTGTTGGGAACGGTTCTGGCAACCAATCTTATTAATATGGAAATAGAGCTGGACTGGCACGGAGTATTCTGGGGGCTAATGGCAGCCGCTTCATATACTTTAACAATGTTCACCTCTAATACGCTGGCTACTCATCTTCCGGTTTTCCGAAAGAGTATTATTATGCTGGCGGGTGGTTCAGTTGTCGTTTTTGCATTCTTATTCTTTGCCCAGATAGGGCCTATGTATTTTGATGGCTTAAAATCATTATACCTGAATTTTACTGATAATACAGAACATATCCATTCATTTAATTATTCAATATTTCTCACGTATGGATTTGTACTGGCGCTTTTTGGAACTATTATTCCGCCTATCTTATTCAATGTTGGGTTTCCCAATGCAGGATTGGGCCTTGGAAGTATCGTTTCATCACTGGAACTTCCGGTTTCCGTAACCATGGCTTTCGTTTTGCTGGGAGAGAAAGTATTTTTCATTCAGTGGGTAGGTATTGCCTTGATTCTTTTTGCAATTGTTTTAATGAATTTACCTTCAAAACAGGAAAAAGAAGTTTCAATGGCATAATGGTCTGAAAAATATTAACTAAAAATAACAGTTAAAACCGTTCCTTTTGGAGCGGTTTTTTTAATTTTAATCTTTAAATAAACGTTTTATGAAACATTTCAGAAATATAATGTCCGCTTTTGCTTTAACGGTCTCCGGTTTTATATTTTCACAGGTAAAACCTCTGGATGCAATGCTGTCTGATTATCAATATCCTTACGAAGTTCATTTTCTTAATTTCAAGTCTCAGGGTGAAGATTTGAAAATGGCTTATATGGATGTAAAGCCGCAAAAACCCAACGGAAAAACGGTCATGCTTCTCCACGGTAAAAACTTTAATGGAGCGTACTGGGAGAGAACAGCAAAAGACCTTTCTGCTAAAGGTTTCCGGGTAGTGATTCCTGATCAGATAGGATTTGGAAAGTCTTCAAAGCCTCATGCTTACCAATTTTCTTTTTCACAGCTTGCAGAAAATACAAAAGCGGTTCTGGATGAACTGAAAATTGACAAAACCATCGTACTTGGACATTCAATGGGAGGAATGGTGGCCACCAGATTTACGTTATTATATCCTGAAAAAGTACAGAAACTGATTCTCGAAAACCCGATCGGACTGGAAGATTATAAAACTTTTGCAGCCTACCAGACCATTGATCAGGCTTATCAGTCTGAACTTAAAAATACAGCCGAAACCTATAAAAATTATCAGCTGAAATTCTATTACGACAATAAATGGAAAGAAGAATATCAACCCTGGCTTGACTTAATTGCTGGCTGGACTCTTCATAAAGATTATCCTCAGGTCGCATGGGATGCAGCGCTTACTTCGGATATGATTTACAATCAGCCGGTATGTTATGAATTTAAAAATATAAAAGTTCCGACATTGCTTATTATTGGAACAAGAGACAGAACCGCAATAGGAAAGGACAGAGCTCCTAAAGAACTTCAACCTAAAATGGGGCAATATCAGGAATTGGGAAAGAAAACCCAACGTGAGATTGCAGGCTCAAAGCTTGTTGAGATTGAAAATGTCGGGCACCTTCCGCATATCGAAGTATATCCTAAATTTTTTCAAGCACTGTATGATTTTATACAATAAATTAATTTTAAAATATAAAATATTTGAAACATTAAGTTTTTGCAAGTGAGTAAAATAATAAGCTTTATATACATTTTGCTTAATTTTTCATCTTTGATGAAACTTACCTAATCTTATCACCTTCATTAAACTTAATGTTTCAAAATCAATTCTTTTTGTTTCCAAACAGCAATAAAGTACCAACTCCAATTCCAGAAAACAGGACACACGCAATTCCCAGATTTTGTATCAGTCCAATACTCACCAATCCTAAACCTATCAGAACATAATAAATTAATCCTAATAAAGCCCCGGCGCTTCCTGTTTCGTTTTTATAATGAATCAATGCAGTACTTAAAATATTGGGAATTGCAATGCTGAATGCCATCACAATAAAGAAGTAGGGAATTACAAAATAAATTCCTGTACCTGTCAGAATCCAGACAAAAACAGAGGCAGCCAATGCGGAGAAGGTACTTGCTTTGACTAAATATTCAGACCGTATATTCTTCAATAATAAAAATCTGTTAAGCTTTGCTCCCACGAAGGTACCGCCAGCCAGTATTATACTGCTGTACCCGAAAACATAAGAGGAATAATGATTTTCTTTAAAGATAAACGGAGCCAGTGAATAGTATGAAAATAGCAAGACATTAAAGCTCATAATCAATAAGCAGCACTTGATGATACTCTGATCAAGCAGCATCCGTTTCAACAAGTTGATCAACGTCTTCAAGTTGATGGATTTCTTTACATGATGAGTTTCAGCAATTTTCTGTCTGGAAAGGAGTAAAAAAAGTATACTCAAGATACACAATGTAATAAATACGCTCTGATGTCCGCCGGAGGAAGCCAGTATTGAGCCTGTAACCATTCCGATTACCGGACTGATGGACAAGCCTATTCCGATCCAGGAAAATACTTTGCTGAGATTATCTTTGTCAAAAGTATCTCTTAAAATGGTTTGTGTTACAATGGAACCCACCGAAATTCCGAATGCAGAAATAATCCTGGCTCCCAGAAGAACCATAAAATCAGGAGCAAAAACAGCCGCCAATGTTCCTGCCCCATAGGTAATGAGACCATATTCCAATGATTTTTTCCTTCCGATCCTGTCGCATTGCACTCCCCAAAATGCCACACCCAGTGCAAATGCGATAAAATATAAACTGATTGTTAAGGTAACTGTTTCTTCATGGACTCCAAACTGTTCCTGTACCATTGGCAAAACAGGACTGTAGATGGTTTCCACAAACTGCGGAAGCATCACAAGCAGGGTCAGCAGCCAGATAGGATTTGTCTTTTTCATTTTTTTTCTGCAAAGTTTCCAAAAAATCAATGTATATTTATAATGATATAAAAACAAAAAATATCAAAAATAGGACATGGCTGTACTGGAACAAAACGACGTCTTTGATGCTGATTCAATCCCTGAAAAAGTAGTTGGAATAACCTCTGATATGGTGATGCATGACTCCGGTTTTCATTTTCACACAACGAAATCTCAGCTGTTGTATGCGCCATCAGGCTGTATGACTGTAACGACTTCCGACAGGCAGCTGGTTCTCCCTCCGTTCAGAATGCTTTGGATTCCTGCCCATGAAGTTCATCGTGTGAATTTCAGAAATATTGTGGCCTACAGATCCATTTATTTTGATGAAAAATATTCCCAAAGATATATGAAACATGGCCTGAAAGTTCTTCATGTCAACGCCTTGTTAAAAGAAATTATTGAAAGAATTTGTTCCTGGGAATGGTCAGGGTTGAGACAGGATCAAACTAATCTTTTAAAAGTATTCTGGGATGAATTGAGTAAAGCTCCGGAAGAAAAACTGGAACTTACAATGCCGCAGGATAAGCGTTTTACGAAAATAGCTGAAGAATGGACACTGCGGAAATCTATGCCTCCAATGCTAAAAGATTTTGCAGAAAAAACAGGAGCGGTGGAGAAAACGATCAGCCGTATTTTTAAAAAAGAAACCGGACTGTCTTATCAGGATTGGAGACAGCAGTGGCGGTTGCAGCGATCAATTGAACTTTTGGTGGAAGGAAATTCAATAGGAGAGGTATCCTATATCCTGGACTTTTCATCAGACAGTGCTTTTATTGAATTTTTCAAAAAGCAGACAGGTTCCACTCCTTTGCAGTATCTCATGAAGAATGAATAGTCCTTTTGTACAACTGATAAAAAGTACGATTGTTAACCTTGTCAAGGTTTGCAAACCTTGACAAGGTTGGTGTCATATAATATTTCTTGTCCTATGAAAAGCCTGGTTTATAGTAGATTTCATAAAATTGTACTACCAATACAATAATTTTATGAAAACGATTAATACAAATAGTGTTGAGAACTACGTACATCTACTTGAGGTCAACACCACGGCAGATAAAGTATATCAGGCTTTAACAGATGAAATTCCCCTTTGGTGGACTGAATTGTTTGAAGGTTCATCTTCAGAGGCTGGAAATCTTTTTATCATAAGATTTGGAGATAACATCCATAAAACAATACGTGTGAAAGAATTAACTGCCAATACAAAAATTGTCTGGCTGGTTGAAGACTCATTGATTGCCCTTCCTGAATTAAAGAACCAGACAGAATGGATCGGGACAACAATTGTCTGGCAAATAGAGGAAAATAAAGAAAGCACTCAGATAAAACTAACCCATATCGGCCTGAACCCGGATATTGAATGCTATGAGATCTGCTCCAATGGCTGGCTGCAATTTCTCGGCAGCCTGAAAAAATTTCTGGAAACCGGAGAAGGAGCTCCCTATAAAAAGTAAAAATATTTACACAAAAAAAAGAGACTGTTTATAAGTAAACAGCCTCTTTTTGTATGTATTGTTGTCTGAATTATTTCTTCTTGTAAGCAGCGTCTTTGATTCTTGCTTTCTTACCTCTAAGGTCTCTGAAGTAGTAAATTCTAGCTCTTCTAACTCTACCTCTTCTATCAACTTCAATTTTTTGAAGTGCAGGCATGTTAATAGGGAATACTCTTTCTACACCTACATCACCACTCATTTTTCTGATAGTGAAAGTTTTTGTAGAACCAGTACCTCTTAATTGGATAACTGTTCCTTTGAAGAACTGAGTTCTGGTCTTTTGTCCTTCTTTAATTTCGTAATACACAGTAATTGTATCACCTGCTTTGAATTCAGGGAATTCTTTTTTCGCAATGTACTTGTCTTGTACGTACTTTAATAAATCCATTATTAATAAAATAAAATGTTAAAGCTAAGCAACTTACACGTTCTTCGTCAGAGGTTGAATAACAGGTTGCAAATGTACAAAATAGTTTTTGAATATGCCAAATATTTAATGTACTAAAAACTATAATTTTTTCATTCCGGTTTTGTTAAAAAATTAACGGTTTCTTTAAAATACCATTAGACAGAGTTTATATGGGAATTCTACTTTTGCCCGAAGTAAAAATCCGGATAACGGTTTTTTAAATTCCTGATTCACAACTTAAAACTATATGTTATTTTAAAACTAAAACTATTATGAAACATTATTTCTTCTTTTTTTGTTTCGCGGTCCAGATGGCTTTCGGACAGGTTTTGTTCCCTTATTTACAAAACCCGACTCCGAATTCTATGATCGTCAATTGGAAAACAGCTTCCAATAATGAAACAACAGTAATCTACGGAAATTCTCCAACAAATTTAAATGTGACGGTAACAGGAACTACCAATATCTTCTCGGATACCGGATACAACAACAGCTATTATTATCACACGGCAAAGATTACCAACCTTCAGCCGAATACCAAATATTATTATAAGATCAAAACCGGAACAAGCGAGTCTGCTGTTTATAATTTCAGAACACTTCCTTTACCGGGACAGGCGGTAACTGCCAATGGAAAGATCCGTTTCCTTATTATGGGGGACAACCAGATCAAAGCAGAACCGAGATATGATACGCTTACATTGAATGCGTATAAAAAACTCAAGGAAAAATTCGGAGCTGCTTCAGATCCGTCAGATAATATTGCGCTTACTTTTATGGTGGGTGACCAGGTAGACGTAGGTACATTGGATCACTATGAAAATGTTCACTTTAAAAAGAATATCAAATTATCACCTTATCTGCCTATTCAGACAACGGTGGGAAACCATGAAACCTATGGAACGATGGGAATGAATTCTTACTATGCTCATTTTTATATTGATGAAATCAGTTATAAAGGAATAAGCTCAGGAAATGAGAATTATTATGCCCAGCAGGCAGGAAATGTATTATTTGTAAGTTTAAGTTCTGAACATACAGGATCAGCACAACAGACATGGCTTCAGCAGATTTTAACGGCGGCCAACAATGATTCTACGGTAGACTGGATTATTTCTTTAAGCCACAGACCGTATCAGGCTGAGCAGTATGTAGGAGATATTTCTACCTGGGTAAGAGAAAATGCGGTACCGCTTCTGGTAACTTCTGATAAATATTTAATGCACGTTGGAGCCCACCATCATTTATACCACAGAGGGCAGCTTAAAAACACACCGAATTATCAGATTATTTCCGGAGGAACAGCCTGGGATCAGTATTGGGGAATGTCTAATGAACAGGATTTTGACGATGTTCAGAAAACATTGACAGACTGGACCTATCAGATTGTGGAAGTAGATGTCCCAACCGGAAAAGTGGATGTCGAATGTTATTCGATCGGTGGAATTTACAATAAGAAAAACAATGTATTGGTAGATTCTTTCCACAGATATAAAAATCAGCCCAAGCCGGCAAAACCATCCATTACAAATACTTTCTCAGGGCCAATTACTTTACCATTAACATTGAATGGAAGTGCATTTTCATCTTCCAACGGAGAGCTTTTAAATACAACACAGTTCCAGATCAGTAAAACCTCAAACTTTTCTGTAATTGAAAAAGAATTTTACCGTGATTTTGAAAACTGGTTCGGAAAAGATGGAAACGGAACTCCTGATAAAACCAAAAACTTGAATGATGGAGTAGACATCACCAAAGCAACATTGGCAGCGAATTCTATCCCCAACGGAATCTATTATGTAAAAACACGTTACAGAGACAGGAACCTTGAATGGAGTGAGTGGAGTAATGTGAAGCAGTTCGAAATTACAGGAAGTGTAGTGTCAAATCCTACATTTACTTTAAACAAAACTGAATACGCTCAGAATGAAGCTATCACAGCTACATTTACAGGAGGTCCCGGAAATCAGCAGGATTGGGTAGGAATTTATAAAAAAGGACAGACTCCGGCTTCTACAACTTCTCAAGGGTATATTTATACGAATGGTCAGATTGCTGGAACAGTAACCTTCAATAATGGTCTGGCTGCTAAAGGACAATATTTTGCAGGATTTTTTGCCAACAACGGGTATACGGAAATCGCCCCAAGAAAAAATTTCTATGTAGGACCGAAAGTACAGCTGCAGACTACTGCTGATACGTATCCTGTAGGAGGAACCGTTACTATTAATTTTACAAACGGACCCAACTTACAGAAAGACTGGATCGGAATTTATAAAATGGGCCAGACCCCGGGAACCACACCTTCTATCAAATGGAGCTATGTAACAACTGCATCAGGAACATTAAATTTCACAGGACTTCCAAAAGGGTATTATTATGCTCAGTATTTATTGGAAGACGGATATAACGGAATCGGGGAGAAGGTATTCTTCAAAGTAGGAGATATCGTTACAGATCTTTGGATCAACAAACCTGTTTATACCTTGGGTGAAAATATTACGGCTTCATGGACGGATTCTCCGGGAATCATCAAAGACTGGTTGGGAATCTATCCTCAAAGTGTTCAGACACCGGATGATAATTTTGTTTCTTATACCTATTTTGACGGAATAACTCAGGGAACAAAAACTATTCAGGGAACAGCAGTACCTGCAACACCTGGAAATTACTACATGGTCATGTTTACCAATGATTCCTACACAGAAGTTTCAAACAGGGTACAGTTCCAGGTAACTTCACCTACTTTGGGAACTGAAGAAACCAGAAGTACAGAAAAAAATGTAGTATTGTATCCGAACCCAACCAAACCGGGACAGCCTACTTTTATTAAAAGTGATTACCCGATTGAAAAAATCGAGCTGGTTTCAGCTTCGGGAGAATTACTGTATGTATCGAAAAATATCAATAACCAACGTTTCTCTTTGGTGAATGAAAATCTTCCGGCAGGCGTTTACTATGTAAAAGTATACGGAAGAAAACTGTTTACTTTAAAGCTGATTATTCAGTAAAGTAAATTAAAACACAATTATAATGAAGAGGCTGTCAGCAATGATAGCCTCTTTTTTATGGATGTAAAAAGTATAATTTTCCATAATTATCTGTGAAAATCTGTGCCCGTTTGTGGTTAAACAAAAAACGGTTCCAAAAAAATGAAACCGTCTTTGATATATAGTTGTGGTAATTAGTCAAATAAATGATGCAGATCATCCTCGTTAATCAGCGTCGGGTTTTCAGCAGAAGCATTTTCCTCCTGAGTATCGGCCAGTGTTTTAGTTTCCTGAATGAGCTTCCCATCCATATTATAAAGCTTTAACAAGATCCATTTCCCGCTGCGTTCAAGTTCTTTAGCTCCATCCCATGTTTTTATTCTGATTTTTCCGCTTTGAATAACACCTGCTTTTACAGAAGACTTATTGGCAGGCTTCCCCTTTACATACTGTGTGATTTGTGCTGTAAAGGAATAATCATCCCCATCTTCACTGATCGGTTGTGTAAATGTATATAAAATAGTGCCTTTGGGGTCATAAACAGTTGCATCATAGCCTGTTTGTTTGGCGTTCAGCTTTTTTTCAAAACTTAGCTTCGTATTGTCACCTTCAAAAAAGTTTTTGATGTTTACAATAATACCTTCCTTATAAACTGTTTCATTAAAGCCTTCATAGGTAGTACCATTATAAGGGATACCATCTTTGTATGTTAATGTAGATTTTAGCTTTCCATCCGGGGAATAATATTTAATTTCCTGGATAAGATCATCTTTTAAAAATTGCTCTGAGGATAACTTTCCGTCTTCATCAAAATATTTACTGGTTACCTTTGAGCCTTTTTCATAAGTATCAATAGAGGAAATCTGTGAATATTCATAAGCCAGATGGTAATCATCCCCGTCCATTGGATTATAAACATCATTTTCCTTATCATATTGGTATACCAGATGGGCTATTTTTTTACCCGACTCATCATAAGTGGTTTTATAGCCATCTTTTTTATTCATTTTCTGTTCCTGTAAGATCTTTCCGCTTTTGCTATAAATGACGCCTTCTTTTACACTGCCGTCCTTTCTGTATTTTTCTATCTTAGAGATCCTCATGGGACTGGAATAGTAATCTACCACCATATTTTCACCCGAACCGGAGGTAGTGTTGCTGCCCAGATATTTTCCTTTTTCACCGTAATATTTTGTTTCGGTATTACTGTCTTTATCAATGATGGTTTCATTTCTGATCCCTTTAATGTCATCATCATAAACGGTTGTTTTTACAGGCGTTGAGTTTTCGTAATCGACCAGAATATTAAAGTCCATTCCATCTTCAGCATCCTTATAACTGAACATCTTTCCTGAAAAACTTCCGTCAGCTTTATATACCACATCTTCTGTCAGCCTGCCATTCATATCATAAGTCTGTGCCGGGCCAATCTGCTGTCCTTTGGAATAGGTGGCAAAATTCAGAACCTTTCCTTCTTCAGTATACCAGGTTACTTTTCCCTCAAAAATCTCACTGTTGGGAGTGGTGTCTGAAGCCAGTCCTTCCATTTGAAGTTTTCCGTCCTTATAGAAATCTTTGATAAGAGTAAGCTTTCCTTTAGGAATCGTTTCACGGTAATATTCCATATTGTCCTGAGTAGTTTTTTCCCAGTTTTCATCGAAATACGTTTTTTCCTGTGCGCATACATTGATGCTGAGTATCAGTGCAAGTAATGCTGAGGTAAATAATTTTTTCATGTTTTTATGTAAGCTTTGATATTTTTATATGATTAGTGAGATGGCAGATATTGAAAGAGACCTTTATAGAGATCAAAAGAAGTGATGAGGACAGTAGTAATCTGCCATAAAATAATTTCTACATTAAAGTTGTGTTTAAATTTCCGTCGGAACTGAAAAACAGTATTTCCGGCTTTGAGAGGGCAAATATAGATGAAATTGATGAGAAATAAGATAAAAAATGAACAGACTTGTTCAGTTTTTGATATAATGTTTTGATTATGATGTTTTTAAAAGTTTCAGATCGATTTTTAAAAATGTATTAAATTCAGTAATCTTTCCACTCATAGGATATACAAGAAAATTTATTAAATTTAGCCAACAGAAAAATCTAATATTTCATGATAGATAAAAGAGTAAAAAATGCAAAGGAGGCCATCGAAGGAATTAATGATGGAATGACACTGATGCTTGGCGGATTCGGACTTTGTGGTATTCCTGAAAACTCAATCAATGCTTTGGTGGAAAGCGATGTGAAAGATCTTACCTGTATTTCAAACAATGCAGGAGTAGATGATTTCGGATTAGGATTACTGCTTCACAAAAGACAGATTAAGAAAATGATCTCTTCTTATGTAGGAGAAAATGCTGAGTTTGAAAGACAGATGCTTTCAGGTGAATTGGATGTAGAACTTACTCCTCAGGGAACTTTAGCTGAAAAATGCAGAGCTGCCCAGGCCGGAATTCCGGCATTTTATACACCTGCAGGGTATGGAACTGAAGTAGCAGAAGGTAAAGAGGTAAAAGAATTCAAAGGAAAACCTCATATTCTGGAGCATGCATACGATGCAGACTTTTCTATCGTAAAAGCATGGAAAGGCGATCATGCAGGAAATCTTATTTTCAAGGGATCTGCAAGAAACTTCAACCACCCAATGGCAGGTGCTGCAAAGATTACCATTGCTGAGGTAGAAGAACTGGTAGAACCGGGACAATTAGATCCGAACGAAATTCATATTCCGGGAATCATGGTTCAGAGAATTTTCCAGGGAGAAAAATTTGAAAAAAGAATTGAGCAGAGAACTGTAAGAACTAAAGAATAATTTCAAAACAATAAAAACAAAAAGCGCTGAACATCGATTCAGCGCTTTTTTTATGCCTGGGGAGTAAGTGTTTTTCTTTCTCCGATCTGTTGTCTCCACATGGCGTAGTACAACCCTTTTTCGTCAATGAGATTGGCGTGAGAACCCGTTTCTACAATCTGTCCGCGTTCAAGAACATAAATTTTATCAGCATGCATAATCGTACTTAAACGATGCGCAATCAGGACGGTGATCTGTTCCCTTTCTTTCGAAATATCTTTGATCGTCGTAGTGATTTCTTCTTCGGTAATACTGTCCAGAGCAGAAGTGGCTTCATCAAAAATCAAAAGATGAGGTTTTCTTAAAAGAGCTCTTGCAATGGCAATTCTTTGTTTTTCACCACCACTAAGTTTCAGACCGCCTTCTCCGATAACGGTTTCGATTCCTTTTTCTGCTCTTTCCAATAATGCTGTACAGCTTGATTTCTGTAAAGCAACGGCCAGTTCTTCTTCAGTAGCTGAAGGGTTAACGAAAAGAAGGTTTTCTTTAATAGTTCCTGCAAATAACTGGGTATCCTGTGTTACAAAACCAATCTGATTTCTCAGCTCATCAAAATCAAATTCCTTTCCATTGATTCCATTGTAAAAAATATTCCCTTCCTGAGGTCTGTACAATCCAACCAATAGTTTTACCAGGGTACTTTTTCCGGAACCGCTCGGTCCCACAAAAGCAATGGTCTCACCGTTTTTAAGATCAAAAGAAATGTTATTTAAAGCTTTATACTGTGCAGACTGATGCTTGAATGAAACATGTTTGAATTCCAGTTCCTCAATAGCCCCGATTTGTTTTGGGTGAAGCGGCTTTTCTTCCACTTCTTTTTTCATCAAACGGTCAAAATTCTGAAGAGAAGCTTCTGCTTCACGATAAGAAATAATAATGTTTCCAATTTCCTGCATTGGCCCGAAAATAAAGAAACCATAAAACATTAGAGATAAATACTGACCTGGTGTAACAATATTCTTAAAAATTAAATACAATAAAGTCAACGTAATCATCTGCTGAAGAAAATTGACCATTGTTCCCTGAATAAAGCTCAAAGAACGGATGCTTTTTACCTTTCTCAGTTCAAGGCCAAGAATCTTATACGTATTGTTATTTAAACGGATTACTTCCTGATTGGTTAATCCTAAACTTTTAACAATTTCAATGTTTCTAAGACTTTCAGTAGTACTTCCGGCTAAAGCGGTGGTTTCCGTTACGATATTTTTCTGGATCACTTTGATTCTCTTACTCAATAAATTGGTAACAATGGCAATAAAGAAAATTCCGCAGATATAAACCGGCATAATAGACCAGTGTAAACGGATCGCATACACGGAAACGAAAATAATACTGACGAGAATTCCGAAGAAAATATTAATGAAATTCGTGATGAATTTTACAGTATCTTCTCTTACTTTTGTTAAAATAGACAGCGTTTCACCGCTTCTCTGGTCTTCAAATTCCTGGTAGGGAAGTGCCATAGAGTGTTTTAAACCGTCTGTAAATATTTTCGCTCCAAACTTTTGAGTAATCACACTGACTACATAATCCTGAAAAGCTTTGGCAATTCTGCTCACCATTGCAGTTCCGATAAGAAGCCCCAAGAAGTAAAAAGCCCCATGATATACAGAACTTCCGTATAAATATTCATTCAGGCTTCTGGGCAATAGCTTTTCTTTATCAAAAAAGTTGGGATGGGTAACCAGCTGATCAAGGATATTTCCTGTGATCGCCGGAGCAAATAAAGAAAAAACCTGATTGACAGTAGCCAAAAATAAAGAGATGATTATCAGCCACTGATAAGGTTTTAGATATCTAAAAAGTATTTTCATTCTATTAAAAAATAATAGAACAAAATTACAGATATTATTTTAACTAACAGTGTTAATTGTTGAATACAACAAAGCTCTTTTGTATTCAAGTGAAAATAATTAAATTGCAGTCTAAGTTTTTATTATGCTTACAAAAGAACAAATTGCCAAAAGAATTTCAAAAGAACTGAAAGATCGTTATTATGTAAACCTGGGAATTGGAATTCCTACTTTGGTTGCCAACTATGTTCCGGAAGGTATTTCCGTAGAATTCCAGAGTGAAAACGGAGTATTGGGTATGGGGCCTTTTCCTTTCGAAGGAGAAGAAGATGCTGATATCATCAATGCCGGAAAACAGACTATTACTATTCTGGAAGGAGGTTCATTTTTTGATTCAGCCTTCAGTTTCGGGATGATTCGTGGTCAGAAAGTAGACCTTACCATTCTTGGAGCAATGGAAGTTTCGGAAAACGGAGATATTGCCAACTGGAAAATTCCCGGAAAAATGGTGAAAGGAATGGGGGGTGCAATGGACCTTGTAGCTTCTGCTGAAAATATCATTGTAGCCATGATGCACGTAAATAAAGCAGGAGAAAGTAAAATCCTTAAGAAATGTACACTTCCTTTAACTGGCGTAAACTGTGTGAAAAAAGTAGTTACTGAATTAGCCGTTCTGGATGTAACTCCGGCAGGATTCAAGCTGGTGGAAAGAGCACCTGGCGTTTCGGTAGAAGACATTATTAAAGCAACAGAAGCAGATCTTATCATCGAAGGGGAAATTCCTGAAATGCAGTTCTAATTCTAAATAACAATATAAAGTTTCGGCCTCACAAAGTGAGGCCGAAACTTTTTAAAGACGACATCGGAACTCGCAGTGTCAAAAAAATAAGTCCTGTGAACGTTAAGAAAATTCTTTTGTCCGAAGCGCGAGGCAAAATCAGAACCGATAAAGAAATAATGATTTCGCGCAAGTTTAGAATTTTTAGAGAACAGGATTTATTTTTAGTGGAGAGCTCCAGGTCTTGAATTTTTGTTTCTTTTGTTTTAGGACAAAAGAAATCAGGTCAACAAAAAACATTGTTATTATCATTAAGGTCCAGACAAATAGTTATATAGCTGACTTTAACTCCGACATCGGAACTCGCAGCGTCAAAAAAAATAAATCCTGTGAACGTTAAGAAAATTCTCCTGTCCGAAGCGCGAGGCAAAATCAGAACCGATAAAGAAATAATGATTCGCGCAAGTTTAGAATTTTTAGAGAACAGGACTTATTTTTAGCGGAGAGGTCCAGGTCTTGAACTTTTGTTTCTTTTGTTTCAAGACAAAAGAAATTAAACATAAAAAAACTGCTTCATCATGAAACAGCTTTTGTATATTTAGTCTAATCTTATTTATTTCCCATCCTGCGCTCCAAAAACCTTCTGCAAAATACTTGTAGTTCTCATGGCAGGTGTATTTCTGATTCCGCTTTCCTTATCTGCTACCATTTTAAAAACTCCATTAATGGTTTCTGTAGTAACATATTCGTTAAGATCTGTAGTAACAGCCTGTCCGGTAAACGTATTGTATTTTGAAATCAGGTTTTTCCAAAGGGTGTCAGCACCTACTTTCCCTAAAGAAGCTTTTACTTTGGGTTGAAAGGCATTGAACAGCTGAGTCTGGGTTTTTCCCTGAAGATAACTTGTTGCGGCGTTATTACTCCCTAATAAAATGTTTTTGGCATCTGTAATCGTCATAGAAGTAATAGCATTTGTAAAAATAGGTGCAGCTTCTGTTACGGCATCTTCAGCAGCTCTGTTTAACAATTTTACGCCTTCGTCAGCAAGGCTTCCCATTCCGATGGAACGTAGTGTTGTATCAATTTTTCTTAATTTTTCAGGCATTAAAATCTTTACGGCTTCATTCTTGAAAAAACCATCCGTTACCGCTAGTTTTTTTACTCCATCCGTTACGCCCATACTTAAGGCCTCTTTTAATCCTGAAGAAATCTGACTTGAAGTAAGGTTTCCAATATTGGCAGATGAATTACCTGAAGTGGTAGTCGTCGTCTTAGTAGAAGTTACCGTACCATTATTTTTAACAGGAGCATTAAGATCTACACCTGTTTTGTCTTTAACAGCAGATTTTATAATATCAAAAATTTGTGCCTGAGCTGATAAAGAAAATAATAAAGTGGCTGCCAGAAAAATATTTTTTTTCATCTTCTTTTTTTACAAATTTAAACCTTTAATTTTTTTAAGTCGACTAAATTGATCAAAAAGCAAACCACAATATCCCATATTTAATAGAATAATATCTATATAGAATGATTGCAAACTGTAAATTATTCATTTTACAGGAGTCTGAAATTGGGTATTTAATTTGTTTTTAAAAAGGCTCAAAGAGTTTTGAAAAATAATTATCTTAGCTCAAACCTTAACCCCATCTCATGATACGGACTTTTCTAGTACTCTTTGTATTGATTTCAAACATGATTTTTGCCCAAAATAAATTAAATCTAATCCCTTATCCTCAAAAAGTTCAACTTTTACAGGGTGAATTTGCAATACCAAAAGCTTTCGTATTAAGTGGTGATCTGCCAAAAGAGGAAACAGAATATTTCAAAAAGAGAATAGGTTCTCAGGTGGAATTTCAATATGCTAAGAAGGGTGGTGAGATTCATTTAACGAATTCTATAATTCCTCAGGCATCAGGAACAGATTCTGAACAGAAAAAAGAGTATTACTCCATAGAAATTTCTCCAAAACAGATACATATAAAGTCTTACACTAAACAAGGATACTTTCTGGCTCTTCAAACTTTGATCCAGCTTATTGAACAGTGTAAAGAAGGAAAGAATATTCCGGCTATGAAAATCGAAGACCAGCCGAAATTTGCATGGAGAGGAATGCATCTGGATGTCTGCCGCCACTTTTTCACAGTAGATGAAGTGAAGCAGTATATAGATTATCTGGCAATGTATAAACTGAACACTTTCCATTGGCATTTAACGGATGATCAGGGATGGAGGATTGAAATCAAAAAATATCCTAAACTTACTCAGATCGGTTCAAAACGTAAAGAATCCATGATTGGAGCCTATGTGGATAACACGTTTGATGGAAAACCTTACGGTCCTTATTTTTATACACAGGAACAAATAAAAGACGTGGTGAAATATGCTCAGGACAGACACATTACTGTGGTCCCTGAAATTGAAATGCCTGGGCATGCTTTGGCCGCACTGTCTGCATATCCTGAACTGGCATGTACCAAAGGTCCTTTTGAACCTGCTACAAAATGGGGCGTTTTTGATGATGTTTTCTGCCCGAAAGATGAAACTTTTACGTTTCTTGAAAATGTTCTTGATGAGGTAATCCAATTATTCCCTTCCCGATACATTCATATTGGAGGTGATGAGTGCCCGAAAACAAGATGGAAGGAATGTGCACACTGCCAGGAGCTGATTAAGAAAAATAATTTAAAAGATGAACACGGCTTACAGAGCTACTTTATTCATCGGATTGAAAAATATGTTAACAGTAAAGGGCGAAAAATCATAGGCTGGGACGAGATTTTAGAAGGCGGATTAGCTCCTAACGCTGCTGTGATGAGCTGGACAGGCGTGAATGGAGGTATTGAAGCTGCAAAATCAAAACACTTTGCCGTAATGACTCCTGGTGCCTACTGTTATTTTGACCATTATCAGGGAGATCCACAGTCTGAACCTAATGCTTTTGGAGGATTTACGCCCTTAGAAAAAGTATACGCTTACAATCCTGTTCCTTCCGAACTGAATACAGAGCAGGCTAAGTACATCATGGGTGTTCAGGCGAATCTGTGGACAGAATATATTTTAGATTTTAAGCAGGTACAGTACATGATTTTCCCAAGATTAATGGCACTTTCTGAAGTGGGATGGGGAACCTCAGATCCTAAAAACTATAAAGAATTTGAAAACAGAGTGATTAACCAGTTTAAAGTTCTGGATGGTATGAAGGTCAACTATGCCAGAAGCATTTATAACATCACCGGAAAAGTAATTCCTTCCAATAACGGAATTGCTTATGAACTGTCTACTTCGCAGAATTCAAACGGTATCCGATATACGCTGGATGGAACGAACCCTTCCATCAATTCTAAAACGTATCAGACGGCAGTTGAGATTCCTAATTCTTTAACCATTAAATCAGCTTATTTTGAAGAGGGGCAGTTGAAAAGTGCCGTGTCTACACAGCAATTTACCATTTCAAAGACTACCGGAAAAAAGATAACTTTAGAACAACAACCTAGCGAAAACTATTCTTTTGGAGGTGCTTTCACCTTAGTAGATGGTATTATCGGAAATGTAAAACAACTGGGTAAAACATGGCTGGGCTTTCAGGGAAAAGATGTAGTGGCAACAATAGATTTGGGGCAGAAAACAACTTTTTCAGAAGTGTATTTCAATACCCTTGAAAATAAAGGAAGCTGGATTCATCTGGCTAAATCTGCAAAGATTTTTGTTTCTGATGATAATAAGAACTTCAAACTGATTAAAGAGATCGGCACGCCTGAAATTCAGAAGGCCGGCGGAAAAATCAAAGTGAATGTAGGAACGCAGAACGCGAAATACCTGAAAGTAACTATTGAAAATGCAGGCATTATTCCGGCAGGAAATCCTGGTGCAGATTCCAAAGCATGGTTGTTTGTTGATGAAATTGGCGTAAATTAGAATAAAAAAATGCAGAACGACACGATACTTTCTTCAGAATTCTCATCATCACCAGAATTGGTAGAAAAACTGTATCAATATGGTATAACGAAGAATTACCATCAAGGAGATATTATTCTAGATGAAAATGCTTCCATCCGTTCCATTCCTATTGTGATGAAAGGAATGCTGAAAGTGATCAGAACAGAAGAAGACGGACGTGAAATTTTATTATACTACATCAAAGCCGGAGAAAGCTGTATCATGTCTTTTCTGGGCGGTATGCATAATGAAAAAAGCATTGTAAAAGCAGAGATAGAAGAGGATGCAGAAATACTTTTCTTACCCGTAGACAAAGTATCTTTATTCATCAAAGATCATCCGGAATGGCTGGATTATATCTTCAGACTGTATCATAAAAGATTTGAAGAGCTATTAGATATCATCAATGCCATCGCTTTCAAAAAAGTAGACGAAAGACTTCTCAACCTATTGCAGAAAAAATCTGAACTCACCGGCTCTGAAACGATTCATACCACTCATGAGCAGCTTGCCAATGAGCTGGGAACCGCAAGAGTAGTGGTGTCAAGACTTTTGAAGCAACTGGAAGAAGACGGAAAACTCATGTTAGGCAGAAATAAAATTACCCTCCTGAAAGCCCTGAACTCATAAATTCTCTCTCAATTTAATCAAAAATACTCATATTTCCCTTTCTTGGAAGGGTGGCAAAAGTTCAAAGAATTTTTGACGGGGTAGTTAAAGTCATTGCGAACCAAAGGTGAAGCAATCTCAAAGAAGCAGAATTACGCTAAATTCTTTGTGTCCTTTGTGAAATTATTCGTGTTTAAAAATCTCCTTATGTAACAAAAGTAGCTGTAGACTTTCATTCATATTCCCATTTTTGCATCAGAATTATTTGAATAGAAATGGAAATTATAGGATATACAGCGGCAGTTTTAATAGGTATTTCTCTGGGGTTAATCGGAGGAGGAGGAAGTATTCTCACGGTTCCTGTACTCGTTTATCTCTTTGGGATCGATGCTTTTCTGGCAACAGAATATTCCCTCTTTATAGTGGGGATGAGCAGTATTGCAGGTTCTGCATCGTATTTTAAAAAAGGACTGGTCAATTTTAAAATGGCGCTGGTGTTCGGAATACCTTCGGTAATCTCGATTTTTCTGACAAGACAATATATTCTTCCTCTGATTCCTGTAGAAATACTTCAAATACACAATTTTACCATTACCAGGAACATTTTTTTATTACTGGTTTTTGCCTGTTTGATGATTCTTGCTTCCTATAAAATGATTAAAAGCAATTCCTCAAAAGAAACTTTAGAAAACATTCAGGATGAAAATAATTTTTTTCTGGCAGCCGGACAGGGTTCAATAGTTGGTATTTTAACGGGACTGGTGGGAGCTGGAGGCGGTTTTATGATCATTCCGGCATTAGTGAATCTATTAAAAGTGCCCATGAAAACTGCAATAGGAACTTCCTTAGTGATTATTTCTTTCAATTCTTTAATCGGTTTCCTCTCTTCAGTAAACCAGGTGAAAATAGAATGGAAACTGCTGGTTTCTATTACGGTGATTGCTGTTGCAGGAATTATAATGGGCTCAAAACTATCAAAAAAGATAGACGGCAAAAAACTGAAACCTGCATTTGGGTGGTTTATCCTGATCATGGGTATTTATATCATTACGAAAGAAGTCTTTCTTTAATTTTCTTGTGTAACAAAAGTAGCTGTACAGGAAAAAGCAAAGCAGGAAATTTGTATCAGATAACAGAATAAAGAATAAAATACAATGAAAATAGAACAGATTTATACAGGATGTCTTGCTCAGGGTGCTTACTATATTACCTCAGCAGGAGAAGCTGCTATTATTGATCCTTTAAGAGAAACACAGCCTTATATCAACAGACTGAAAGAAGATGGAGTAAAATTGAAATACATCTTTGAAACCCATTTTCACGCAGATTTCGTAAGCGGACATCTGGATTTAAGCCATAAAACGGGAGCTCCGATTGTTTATGGTCCGACAGCCCATCCGGAGTTTGATGCCATCATTGTAGAGGATGAACAGATATTTGAAATCGGAGACATTAAAATTAAGGTTCTTCACACGCCGGGACACACTCTTGAAAGCACATGCTTTCTGTTGATTGACGAAAACGGTGTTGAAAAGGCCCTTTTTAGTGGTGATACCTTATTCCTCGGGGATGTGGGGCGTCCTGATCTCGCACAGAAAGGAGCCAATATGACGCAGGAAGAGCTGGCGGGACTCTTATATGATAGTCTATACAATAAGATTTTGCCTTTAGATAATGATATTACGGTGTATCCAGCTCATGGAGCCGGTTCAGCCTGCGGTAAAAATATGCAGAAAGAAACAGTAGATACTTTGGGGAATCAAAAAAGAACCAATTATGCCCTGAATCAAAAGGACAGACAGAGCTTTATAAAAGAAGTAACGGATGGTCTTTTACCTCCACCAGCTTATTTCGGAATGAATGTGATGATGAATAAAAAAGGGTACAGTAGTTTTGATGAAGTACTTTCAAAAGGGTTGCACGCTCTTTCTCCTGAACAGTTTGAGGAAATTGCTGAAGCCTCAGGTGCTTTGATTTTAGATGTAAGATCCAACCGTGAATTTGCCAAAGGTTTTATCCCACAGTCTATCAATATAGGATTGGATGGTGATTTTGCCCCGTGGGTAGGCGCTTTAATTGCTGATGTCAGCCAGCCTATTCTACTGGTTACTGAAAAAGGATATGAAGAAGAAGCGGTAACCCGTTTGAGCAGAGTAGGATTCGATCATATTTTAGGTTTTCTGGACGGAGGTTTTGAAAGCTGGAAAAAAAGCGGAAAGGAAACAGACCTTGTCAATCGCATCTCTGCAGAACAGTTTGAAAGTGAAATCAAAGGAAAAGAAGCGAAAATTATTGATATAAGAAAAGAAAGTGAATACAATGCAGAACATATTAATGAAGCTTACAGCAAACCTCTGGCCTATATCAATGATTGGATTCATAAGATAAAACCAACAGAACATTTCTACATGCATTGTGGTAGCGGTTACAGAAGTACAATGGCAGCGAGTATCCTTCAGGCAAGAGGCTACAGGAATTTTTCAGAAATTGAAGGAGGTTTTAAAGCCATTGCGTCTACAGATATTCCGAAAAGTGATTTTGTATGTCAGACTAAAATTTTAAATAAATAAAAAAGATGTTGGAGATTATAAAAGAACCCTGGCCATGGTATATTGCAGGTCCGTTGATCGGGCTTACCGTGCCAGCCTTATTGATTATGGGAAATAAATCCTTTGGAATCAGTTCCTCACTGAGGCATATCTGTGCCGCCTGTGTCCCTGCCAATGTGAATTTTTTCAGATACGACTGGAAAAAAGAAGCCTGGAATCTGTTTTTTGTCCTGGGAATTTTCTTCGGAGGACTGATTGCTGTCCATTTTTTGGTGAACCCTAATGAAATAACAGTGAATCCCAATCTGAAAGCTGAGCTGGCGGGCTACGGAATTACAGCTTACAACAATCTGGTCCCGTTACAACTGATGAATTTCGAAAGCCTGTTGACCCTTAGAGGATTTATTATGATGGTAGTGGGTGGGTTTTTGGTTGGTTTCGGAACAAGATACGCAGGAGGATGCACCAGCGGACATGCAATCATGGGACTTTCCAACTTACAGTGGCCTTCTTTGGTGGCAACAGTCTGTTTTATGATCGGTGGCTTTTTAATGGCTAACCTTATTTTGCCTATCATCCTTTCCCTATAAGTATAATTTAAAAAGAGAATTACATTATGATCAAAGAAAAAGAACAAAATATATATACCACTTGTGTAAACGAAAGTACGGCTAACCATCCATGGTATCACAATCTGAAATACCTCGCCGCTGGAATTATTTTCGGGATTATTTTTGTGAAAGCAGAAGTGATCAGCTGGTTCAGGATACAGGAAATGTTCCGTCTGCAGTCTTTCCATATGTACGGAATTATTGGAAGTGCTGTATTGGTGGGAATGATTTCAGTGTGGCTGATTAAAAAATTTAAAATAAAAACAATGTATGGGGAACCTATTACTCTGGCACCTAAAAAGTTTAATAAAGGTCAGATTTACGGTGGATTGATTTTTGGTTTTGGCTGGGCCATTACCGGAGCCTGTCCAGGGCCTCTTTTTGCTCAGATCGGAACAGGTGCTTTAGCCGTATCTGTTACCTTACTGAGCGCTATTGCCGGAACATGGGTATATGGATATTTCAGAGACAAATTGCCTCATTGATGCCTTATAAATTATAAAAAAGACTGCAGAGTATTTCTGCAGTCTCTCCAAGTATAAAAATTATGAATAAATAAAGTTCTCCGCACCTAAAGCCATATAAAGATTAATACGCTCTATTCTGTACTGAAGTTCCAGATTGATGAGGTTCATTTCATTTTTCAAAAGATCCCTTTGTTTACGGATCAGTACAAAACTGTTGCTGGTACCGACCTTTATTTGTTTCTCAGTTAGAGAAATATTGTTTTTCACTTCATTGACAGCGTTGGTTGTATAAGCCATCTGTCTTTCAATAGAACGGAGATTAGCTAAAGATGATTCCACTTCGTTCAGTGCATTCAGAACAGCTTTTGAATATTCTTCAACAACCTGTTTTTGCTGGGAATTTTTTACTTCCACATTCTTTTTAAGCTTTCCACCGTTGAACAGGGGAGAAACTAATCCTCCTCCCACTTTTATTAATGGATTGGAAAATAAAGAATTAATGGATTCCACATTACTTCCGGCACTACCAAGTGAAGAACTGATACTTAATGAAGGAAGTCTTGCCGCTTTAGCTTCCTGTACTTCATAAAAAGCCTTTTCGATCTGGAAATGACTTGCCTGTATGTCTGATCGGTTTTCAAGAAGTTCCAGAGGAAAAGATTCAGGAATACTGCTTTTTACAGAATTAAAGAAATTCTGGGTTGCCAGTTTTCCCTCCGGATACTTTCCGGTAAGAAGCTCCAGAGACCTTCTCGACTGCATATTGGCATTTTTAATCTTTTCAAGATAACCCTGCAGGGAAATAATTTCAGCAGAAATATTGGACACATCAATAGCATTTGCCGTTCCAACTTTCTTTTGAATGATGTAGAGCTTTTCCAGGTCTTTGGTCTTCTGAATATAGCTTTCAATCTTATTTTCCTGAATGTTTCCTGCAATATTCAGAAAATAAGCTTTGGCAATCATTCCTGCAATAGACTGATGCAGCAGTGTATTCTGATGTTTTGCAGAAAAATAACTGCTGGTGCCGGCCATCTGTGAAGATTTATTTTTACCCCAAAGGTCAATTTCCCAATTGGCTTTTAACGCAAGGCGCTGAACCTGGCTGCCACTGACCAGATTATTCGAAGTGTTGGCTACAGCACTTACGCTCGGATAAAGGTCGCTTCCGGCAATTTCCATTGCCAGCTCAATCTGGTTAAGCTTTTCTCTGGCAATAATAAGATCTGCATTGTATAACATTCCTTCTTTAACCAGGGCTTCCAGCTGTGAGGTTTTAAGATCATTGATCCAGTCGTAGGAAATTGATTTTGAATCTGCTTTTCTGTCAAAAATCCAGTCATCCGGAATTTGTAGATGAGTAGCAATTTCACTCTTTTCTTTAAGCTGATCTATATTTTCCTTCGTAGCTTCTTTATAACCGATGCAGGAGCTTAAAGATCCAGCAAGTATGCTCACTAAAATTAACTTTTTATACATGTTAATGAAGTTTAGGAATCAGGAAGTTGATTTTGCTGTTGATACGCACCATTACTTTTCTGATAAGATGAAGAGGTTTAATATGATCAGAATAAATAACTGCAGTTCCTCTTGCTCCCACTGTAAGCTGTTTCTGATTATCTTCCAGTACAAATTTGGCAATAAGCTTTCCATCGGTTTCCGGCAATTGTCTTGCCGTATCAGGAAGTCCGGCTGTAGAACCATTTCCGCCCAGCATTCCTCCTGCATTATTCATGATCCCCTGGCTGGTAGCATCAATGACGTATTCAAGTTTGGCCTTTACCACTTTTCCCGGCTCTGTTTTAAGTGCAAGTTCCACTTCATCTCCTTTTTTTACGGTTTCAAGCTCATTCTGAGCAAAAAATCCAATGACTGACTGCTGTTTCTGAATCAGAACAAATGCAGATTTGAAGGGTGCCATAATAGCTCCCTCATTCAGCTGAACATTCGGAATCACACCATCCGTAGGTGCCAGAACAACGGTTTGGGAGAGATTCCATTTAGCCTGTTCCAGCTTAGCCTGGATCTCAGACACTGATGAATTTTCTCCACCATAAGAAGCATTGGATTTTGTTTCCAAAGACTGCTGTTGTGACTGTGCAGCACTGATTCGGGATTGCAGATCACGTACATTGGTTATCGCCTGTTCAAGATCAAATTTGTTGGCAGCTCCAGCCTGTACAAGCTCCTGATATTGAGATACTCTTTTGTTGGCAAGATCAAGCTGTGACTGTAATGCCGTAATATTTTTTCTGGAGGCCGAAATGTCTGCATCATAAGAATGTACCGTGGCTTTCATACTGCTCAGTTTAGCTTCCAGTGATTTAATTTCCTGTAAATAGGGCTCCCTGTCAAGCATAAATAAAGTATCTCCCTTTTTTACTTCCTGGTTGGTACTTACATATACTTTTTTTACCTTTCCCAAAACCTGTGTGGTGATATCCACACTTCTGTTTCCTACCTTTACGTCAGAGGTAATGGGACAGTAATAATTTAAACTCAATATCAAGGCGATAGATCCGAAAATAGGCAGTGAATACACTATTACCTGTGTGGTAAATGTCCACGGGATCAATTTTAATTTTTTAATGAGAAGCCAGCAAATCCCGGCATATATTGCGACTAGTAATTCCAGCATGTCTTTTAATTTTCGATGGGTTTAAATTCTTCTTCAGGTAAATTTGTGTTGTCTGTTTCCTTTTCAGGAGTCGTTTGATTTCCATAATCATAGTTGGCCCAGATTAAGGCAACCGGCCATAAAAGGCCGCCAAAGACTAGAGAAAGAAGGCACATGCTTTTGATAGCGTTCAGTTGAGGATGATTTTTCTTTTCTGCTACCTTTTCCGGATAAATATGAACCTTCCAGAAGAGATAAATTCCGGCAACTGGCAATACAATTAGTATTAGCCAGGAAGCTCCATCGGCTATTTTGTCTTCAAGATTGCCTGTAGATGCCTGAGCAAAATTGCATGCCAGTAACAGGCAGAGAATGGTGGTTATTCTTTGCATAAATATATAATGGTAATAAAATTTTGACTTAAGAAAATACAGATTCAGATCCCGATGAATATCCGGACAATCACATATTAATCCTGTTAAGATGTAAAGACTATTCTATAAGGTGGAATGCTTTGAAGATGATTATATTTTTTTTCATTTGGTTTTTTTAGTGGTGAAGAACAAGTTTTTGACCGGACAAAATTATACTGAATGCAACAATTAAAAATATTCTTAAGTTATTTTTTTCCTTGATTCTTTTTTTTATTGTCGCGGGCAGTAATACGGGAAAGGGAATTGGGAGTGATGCCCAGAAAATTAGCAATGTATTTTCGGTTGGCATTTTGACAGACAAACGGATGGCTGTTCAGAAAATCTTCATAACGGGAAAGCGGCGAGCTCCTGCAGAACTGCTCTGTACGTGCTGATAAAATGCTGATAATCTGTTTCAACGATTTCAAATACAAATTGTAAATTCCTTTATGCTGAAAGGCAGTCTGCTCAAATTCACCTTTGTTAAAAAGAATAATCTGAGAATCAATCACGGCTTGTATGGTATACTTTTTAGTCCCTTCAGCAGAATAAGATTCCGGACTCTCCAGAAAGGCAACCTCTTTTTCTGAGGGCAGGAAAGTATTAATTTCAACTCCGTTTTCATCATCAAAGAAAAATCTCAAAAGACCATTGGTCAATATAAATAAATGGTTAAACGGCTGACCTGGCTCTAACAGTTTTTCTTTTTTCCGAAGAAGCTTAGGAGTACTGATGCTTGCAAGGACCTGGATTTCTTCATCCGATAATTCCTTAAAGCAATCCATTTTTCTAAAGGTTTTAAACATATATATTAATTAAAATAACCATTATAAAAATAATAAAAAATGGTAAAGAAAAATAGTGGGAAAACCATAAGATTTTCAACGGATTTTTTTAAGATATTTGCTTTGTATTAAATAATTTTGACATCCAATGAACAATAACCGAAGAAGTTTTATCAAAAAACTGGGAATTGCAACCGCAGCACTTACCATTAACCCTTTAGAACTAATGGCCGCAGAACGACCTGAAAGTAAAAAAGTCATCAATAAACCTATCGTTCTTTCCACCTGGAATTTCGGATTAAAAGCCAATGAAGAAGCATGGACCATCCTTGGAAAAGGAGGACGGGCTTTGGATGCCGTAGAAAAGGGAGTACGTCTTGTAGAACTAGATCCGAAAGAAAGAAGTGTAGGATATGGAGGCCGTCCGGACAGAGACGGAAGAGTGACGCTGGATGCATGTATCATGGATGAGAATTATAATATCGGTTCCGTAGCATGTCTAGAACATGTTAAAAACCCGATTTCGGTTGCAAGAGCTGTAATGGAAAAAACACCCCACGTTATGCTGGTAGGTGACGGTGCCCTGCAGTTTGCTCTTTCACAAGGTTTTAAAAAAGAAAATCTTCTTACTCCCGAATCAGAAAAAGAATGGAAAGAATGGTTAAAGACCAGCCAATACAAGCCCATTGCCAATATTGAAAACCATGATACCATCGGAATGATCGCTTTGGATGCACAAGGAAATCTTTCCGGAGCCTGTACTACCAGTGGAATGGCTTTCAAAATGCATGGCAGAGTAGGAGATTCCCCAATTATCGGAGCAGGTTTGTTTGTGGATAATGAAGTAGGAGCAGCTACGGCAACAGGTCATGGTGAAGAAGTCATAAGAACGGTAGGAACACATCTTGTAGTTGAATTGATGAGACAAGGCAGAAGCCCTCAGGAAGCCTGTAAAGAAGCTGTAGAGAGAATTGTAAAAATCAATCAGCGAAGAAACAAAAATCTGAAAGATATTCAGGTAGGTTTTATTGCCATCAATAAACAGGGAGAATATGGGTCTTATTGTATTCAGGATGGATTCAACTTTGCGGTGTACGATCAGAAAGGAAACCGCCTTGAAAAGCCTGAATTTGTTTTGAAATAATTAATATTCAATAGGAACGGGCTATAATCCTGAGCATAGACGAAGGAAGCCCATTTAAACAAATCAATGACACCTGGTAGCTTTAGCCAAAACATAAAAACAAATATGAAAAGAACGATCATTGCTTCCTTATTACTCTTTATTGCTTGTAAGGAAGAAAAGAAGGAGATTAAGACAGATGTAAAACCAGTACAGATAGAAGAAAAAGTAGTTTTGCATAATGAGTCCAATGAGGCAGAAGATGCTAAGAAATGGCTGGAAAAGAGTATTGTAGATTACTTTAAAGCCGATATCGGAAGTGAAGAAAAGAATATGCGGAAAATCACAACCAAAGACTACTTCGATTATAAAATGGATGCAATGAATGTTGACCTGGATGTAAGCGGAGGCCTTACTGAAAAAGAATTTCAGGATAAATGGAAAACCAGATTTGATGTAAGAAAAGCAGGTGTTGGAGCGGGCTTTCTGATTGCACCACAGGATTGGGATAAAATTGAAGTTGAAAGCTGTGATTTAGAACTCTCCTCAACAGATGAATATCTCTTCAATGTAGTGCTGACAGACAAAAATTTTAAAGCAGAATATCCGTCAGTAATAAAAGTAGTAAAAGAAAACGGTTCTTTTTTGATTGCAGATGTACTGCAGGAAGAACCAAAATCAAATTAAATAGATACAATACAATGTCAAAAATAGAAATAGCTTGTTTTAATCCTGAATCAGCGATTATCGCTTTTGAAAACGGGGCAGACAGAATAGAATTATGTGATGGACTCAGTGAAGGCGGAACTACTCCGGATTTTGAAACGATGAAGAAGCTTCGTGAAAAAATTACAATCCCGATTTTTGTGATGATCCGTCCGAGAGGTGGAGATTTTACGTATTCAGATTCGGAATTTGCACAGATGAAAAATGACTTGGCTCATTTAAAATCATTACATGCAGACGGTTTTGTATTCGGTATTCTGGATGAAAATAATGAGGTTAATATAGAACAGAATAAAGCTTTAGTAGAATTGGCAACGCCATATCCATGTACTTTTCACCGTGCTTTTGACCGTGCTGCAAGCCTGGAAGAATCTCTGGAAAAAGTAATCGAATGTGGTTTTACAACCATTCTTACCTCCGGTCAGAGACCCAATGTATCAGAAGGAAAAGAGAATCTGAAAAAGCTTGTTGAATTATCCAACGGAAGAATAGAAATACTTGTCGGAGGTGGTCTGCGTTCATCCAATATTGAAGAGATTAGAGCAGTTACCCATGCGGGTTACTTCCATTCTTCAGCCATTACGGATGGTGGGGCTTTTGCGAATGCTGATGAAGTGGTTGCATTGAAGAATAAATAATATGCACTCTGGTTGTCATTCCAAGCGTAGCGGGAATCTAGACTGATAAAATAGAGATTCCTTCGTTCCTCGGAATGACAAAATCATTGGTATGATAACAATTGTAAACAAATTTATTGATGAATAAAACGATCCTTTTTGTTTTCCTTTTTATGCAGAATACCCTTTCCGCGCAGTTTTCACAAAGAAGCTTGTCTTTGGAGAACTGGCAGTTTAAAAATTCAAAAGATCAAAACTGGCTTCCTGCAAAAGTTCCGGGAACCGTTCATTTGGATTTAATGGATAATAAGATCATTCCTGATCCTTTTAAGGATGAAAATGAAAAGAAAGTACAATGGGTTGAAAATGAAGACTGGGACTACCAGACCTCATTTACTATTTTACCTCATGAACTAAAGAATGAAAACATTGATCTGGTTTTTAACGGATTGGATACATTTTCAGAAATTTATCTTAACGGAAAACTGTTAAAGAAAACAGATAATATGTTCCGTAAATGGAATATTCCTGCAAAACAATATTTAAAACCGGGTCATAATACATTGCAGATTAAGTTTACATCCGCTGTGAATACCGGAAAGGAATTAGCGAAAAAAATTCCGTTCACTATGCCGGAATCACCAAGAAGTTTTGTGAGAAAAGCACAATACCAGTTTGGATGGGATTGGGGACCAAGGCTGGTTACTGCAGGAATATGGAAAGATGTTCAGCTGGAATTCTGGAATAATGCTAAAATTATTACGGTTAAGGATATTCAGAAAAGAGTTTCCGGCACTTCTGATAATTTGCGCTTTGATTTTGAAATTTATGCTCAAAATGCCGGAGATTATACCTTGGATCTTAATAAAATTCACCAAAAAATATCTTTAAAAAAAGGGATTAATAAGATATCGGTTCCTTATGAAACAAAAGGAATGAAGCTCTGGCAGCCTAACGGGCGTGGTGAAGCTCATCTTTATGATTTTGAAGTGAAGCTTTCCAAAGATCAGAGAAATATTGATGCTAAAAATATCAGGATAGGCTTAAGGACCGTTGAATTGATTCAGGAAAAAGATGAAAAGGGAAAATCATTCTATTTTAAAGTGAATGGGCAACCACTGTATATCAAAGGAACCAACTGGATTCCGGGAGATAGTTTTTCGCCGAGAATGACCAAAGAAAAATACCAGAAACTGATCAGGGATACCAAAGAAGCCCATATGAATATGATCCGTATCTGGGGCGGAGGTATTTATGAAGATGATGAATTCTACAAAGCTTGTGATGAAAACGGGATATTAGTATGGCAGGATTTTATGTTTGCGGGAAGCTTTTATCCGGCAGATGAAGCATTTTTAAACAATGTAAAAGAAGAAGTAAAAGACCAGGTCAACAGACTTCAGAATCATCCGTCCATTGCTTTGTGGTGCGGGAATAATGAAATTGATGAAGCGATTGTCAACTGGGGCTATCAGAAACAGTTTAAATATTCAAAAAATGACTCTCTTCAGGTTTGGAAAGATTATAAGAAGCTGTTTCATGAGGTAATTCCTAATGCATTGGCAGAAAATCTGAAATCGGATAAAAATATATATTGGCCAAGTTCTCCCTCCATTGGTTGGGGACATAAAGAAAGTCTTACCGAAGGGGATTCTCATTACTGGGGCGTTTGGTGGGGTGAACAGCCTTTTGAAATTTACAACGAAAAAGTAGGGCGTTTCATGTCTGAATATGGCTTTCAGGGTACACCAACTCTTGAAACGACAAAATCAATGTTCTCCGGAACTCCGGATTTAAGCCTTCAGAATCCAACCATTAAAGCTCACGAAAAACATATCCGCGGCTGGGATATTATTAATGAATATCTGAAGCGTGATTACAAAATTCCAACGGACTTTGTACAATACAACTACGTTTCACAGCTCTTGCAGGCAAGAGGAATGCAGATCGCTATTGAAGCTCACCGCCGTGCAAAACCTTACAATATGGGAACCTTGTATTGGCAGCTCAACGATTGCTGGCCGGTAGTTTCCTGGTCTTCCATTGATTATCTTGGAAACTGGAAAGCCTTCCACTATCAGGCGAAAAGAAGCTTTGAACCTGTTTTGGTATCAATAGCGGAAACCGAAAAAAGCTATGATGTCTATCTGATAAGCGATCTCCTGAAAGAACTGAAAACAGAGACAAAATTTGAATTGATTGATTTTAAAGGAAAAATACTTTGGAAAGCCAGTCAGTCAAATCTTATTAATGCTGATGCAAGCAAGAAAATACGAAGTATCAGTAAATTGGAATTGTCTCAGTTTGATTTGTCGGGAGCTGTTTTAAAAATCAGTTCCGAAAAAGACACAAAATTCGAAAAGCTGTTCTTCTTTAGTAAACCAAAAGATCTGAAACTCTTACAACCTGATATTAAAATCAGAAAAATATCACCCACTGAAATTGAAATCTCAACAGATACGCTGGCTAAGGACATTTATTTAATCGGTGATACTCATTTCAGCGATAATTTCTTTGACCTGCTTCCGGGAACTTCAAAAAGTATTACCCTTTCAAAGCCTTTGGAAAATATAGAGGTGATGAGTCTTTGGGAGGTGATAAAGAAGTAAAATATATTTTTGAAAAAACTCTTAAGAAGTCAGAAGTCAACCCTTGTCAAGGTTTTAAACCTTGACAAGGGTTATAAATTTCCGGAAGGTAGATCTCCAAACCTTATAGGTTTTCAAAACCTATAAGATTTAATACTGAAAAGTTTCATTAGAAATTCTCCCGAAAAAAATATAAATTTTACCCCCTCCAACTCAAAAATCAGCCGTAAATTTGCCTCATATTTTATTACAGTTATGGTAAATTTTGTTCTGATTGCAGTGTGTATCATTGCAGGAATGATATTCAAAGCAACAAAATCTATCCACCCCGATGCTCACAAAGGCATCAATACCTGGATTCTTTATCTTGCTCTTCCGGCAGTTTCGTTTAAATATCTGCCCAAAGTAAAATGGACAACAGAAATGCTGTTCCCGATTGCAGCCACATTTTTAATTTCGGTGTTCTGTTTCTTTTTTATGATGTTTTACAGTAAAAGCAGGGGATATTCAAGGCGGTCCAGAAGTACGTTGGAATTGGCAAGCGGGTACAGTAATACTTCATTCATCGGATTTCCCTTAATCAGTGCCTTTTATGGCGAAGGGCTTCTGAGTATCGCAATCATGTGTGACCAGACCATGTTTTTTGCCCTTTCCACACTCGGAATTATTGCTGCCGTAAAAGGAGGCAGTAAATCCGGAAAAGTAAGTGCAATATTCATTTTAAAAAGACTCATTACATTCCCTCCATTAATTGGTTGTATATCTGCTTTGGTTTTGTCTCAGTTTATTGATTTTACTGTTGCGGAACCGTTTTTTGACAAGCTGGCAGCCACGGTAAGTCCCTTAGCTCTGTTTTCAGTCGGGTTACAGCTGAAATTCAATGGATGGAAAAAACTGATTCCTCAGATGTCGATGTCTATGCTTTATAAATTGATTCTGGCACCCGCAATTGTTCTGGGAATGGCTCTGTTATTCGGAATAAAAGGAGATGTGGCTAAAATTACAGTATTTGAAGCAGCGATGCCAACATTGGTTACTTCAAGTATTATTGCAGAACAGTTCAGGCTGAACTCAAAACTGACCAACCTGATCATTGGAGTCAGTATCATTGTAGGATTTATTACGTCTGCATTTTGGTATCAGATTACGGAACTTCTTTTTTAGTTTTTCATGAATCCTTTCTTCGATCCTTTCTGAATTTGTGGTTGTTCTTTTATCCACACGCTTTGTCATTCCGCAGGAATCCAGCCTGTCATATCATTTTTTTTGATCAATGTAATTCTAGACATTAAAAAATATCTGAATGGGTTACATTCCTACGGAATGGAAATAAGGAGAAAGTAAAGAATAGAATGCAGTTTAAGGTTCTTGGTTAAAGATTACTAAAGAATCTCCACAAAGTTGCAGTTCTCTCAGGAAAATTCTAATTTTACACTTTAAATATTTCCCTTGCAATACGCTCAAATTGTTTTACCCCTCAACCTGAAAGGATCTTTCACTTATAAAGTTCCTCAGGAAATGATGTCTGAAATCCAACCAGGAATGCGTGTTCTGGTACCATTTGGTGGAAAAAAGATCTATACGGGAATCGTGTTTGAGCTTCATGATAATGCACCGGAAAACTTTGTAGCCAAGGAAGTCATCAGCATGCTGGATGATCAACCGATTCTTCCTCATGAACAGATTGATTTCTGGAACTGGCTTTCGGAATACTATTTGTGCAGCCTCGGAGAAATTTACAGGTTTTCGTTTCCTTCTTCTTTAAAACTGGAAAGTGAAACCTATTTAAAACTAAAACCAGGAGCCATTATAGATTTTGAAAATCTGGATGTTAACGAAATGTATCTGATTCAGGCACTGGAAGTACGGCAGTTGATTAATCTTACAGATATTGAAACTTTTATTCCTAAAAAAGATATCATCAGAACCATCAATTCTCTGATTGATCTTCAGTACATTGAAATTGATGAGAAAATTGCTGAAAAGTATAAAGCCAGAGAAGTTGCTTATGTGAGAATTAATGATGAGGTTCTGGCCAATCAAAATCTTACGGATATTCTTTTAAAACTGAACAGAGCGCAGAAACAGAAAGATCTTTTCCTTCTTATATTGGAAAAACAGACGGAACATCCTGACGTTCCTATTAAAAAATCTGAACTGTTTGAAGACGGTTATTTCGGAAGTTCCCACTTCAAACCTTTGGCAGACAAAGGCCTTGTGGAGGAATACTTTATGCAGAAAGACAGGATTGAAAGCTATGAAGGAGAAATCGAGGAACTTGAAGAGCTTTCCGAACAGCAGAAAACAGCAAAAGCTGAAATTGATGAAGCTTTTGAAGAAGGGAAGAATGTTCTGCTTCATGGCGTTACTTCATCAGGGAAAACCCATATCTATTTAGAGAAAATTGATGAATGTGTCCGTGACGGAAAGAATGTTCTGTTTTTGCTTCCGGAAATTTCGCTTACCAAACAGATTACCCAGAGATTAGAGAAGAAGTATGGAAGACAGCTCGGTTTTTATCACCAGAAACTGACTGATTTTGAAAGAGTGGAAGTATGGAGAAGAATTAAGCAGAACGACATCCGTATTCTGATCGGAACCCGTAATGCTTTGTTTTTACCTCACCAGAATCTGGGGCTTATTGTCGTTGATGAAGAACATGATTCTGCGTACAGACCAAGGGAAGTTTCCCCTTATTTTAATGCTAAAGACGCTTCTCTGGTTTTAGGCAGGCTGTATAAGGCAGGAGTGATTCTGGGATCAGCTACCCCTTCTGTTGAAAGCTACTACAGTGCCAGGAAAGATAAAATGAAATACGTTTTCCTGAATGAAAGATTCGGGAATGTCAATCTGCCGGAATATGAACTGATCAATTTCAAGGAAGCTCAGGAATCTAAAAAGGTTTCAGGGAACTTTTCTCTGAAGCTTATCGAAGAGATTAAGAAAACGGTGGATGAAAAGAATCAGGCAATCGTTTTACACAATCGTCGTGGCTATTCCAATGTCATAGAATGTGAAAGCTGTGGCTATGTGAACTACTGCTCTAATTGTGATGTGGTCATGACGTATCACAAAGCGGCAAATGAAATGAAATGCCACTATTGCGGGCAAAGAGCTTCAAAACCGAAAACCTGCCCGAAATGTAATTCTGAAAAGCTGAACGAAAGAGGAGTAGGTGTAGAACAGATTCATGAAGAGGTTACCAAATTGTTTCCGGAAAATAAAGTAGACAGGATGGATGTAGACTCCATGCGCAAAAAATTCGCCTACGAAAAATTGTACGAAAAGATTGAAGACGGAGAAACAGATATTATTGTAGGAACCCAAATGATTTCCAAGGGACTGGATTTTGATCATATTGAACTCGTTACCATCCCAAAAGCAGATTCCTTATTATATGTACAGGATTTCAGAGCAGAAGAAAGAGCGTATCAACTGATCACACAGGTTTCAGGAAGGGCTGGCAGGGTTTCCGGAAAAGGAAGGATCCTTATTCAGACCTTTAATCCTGATCATTCTGTATTTCAGCTCATCAAGATGAATAATCCTGCCAAGATCTATAAATATATCCTTACAGAACGTCAGAAATTTCATTATCCACCTTTCACCAAGCTCATTATGATTGAGTTGAAACACAGAAGAGAGGATAAAGCCGACCGGGCATCACAGTTTCTGGGCTCTATCCTCAGAAAATATCTTCCTGAAGAATGTGTTTTAGGTCCGGAAAGAGCACCGATTGCAAAACTGAATAACTTCTATCAGTTCCAGATTATGCTGAAGCTTCCCCGTGGGAAAAATTATGAAAAATTCAAAAAAATGGTTTTGATAAGTTTGAAAGAATTTGATGAAATCACTGCGTATCAAAGCATTAAAAAAGATGTTTTTGTTGATTTTTAACAATTTTTAACAAACTTTACACTCTTTTATAACGGGGCGGTGGTCCGTTATATAACAATAATTTCTACTTTTGGACGTTGATTAAGTGTTTGGCTCTTTTACTGAATGATTTAACCTTTCATTTTTTATAGAGTCAAAACTACAGAACAAAAAGAAGATAGATGGTAAATTTCAGAAAATATATTTCAAGTGCGGCGGTGTTGGCTTCTGGTCTTTTCCTGGCTCAATCTACCGTTTCTACCGTTCTTTATTCCCAGAATTATGACAATCAGAAAAGCAGTTTAAACCTGCCTTCACCCGTTAGTACGATAGTGGAGAAAACTGTTTTGTCAGCAAAAGAACTGGTGGACATTAATGTAAACACAATGATGGCGGATCCTGTGCTGAAAAATGCAACCTGGGGATTCGTAGTGTATGACCCGAAAACGAAGAAGGTTATCTCTTCGTACAACGAAAATACTCCTTTAGTACCTGCTTCTACGACCAAATTGTTGACAACGGAAACGGCTTTAAATATGCTGGGTGAAAACTACCGTTGGATGACTCAGCTGGAGTACTCAGGAACTATAGATGAAAACGGAGTGTTGAATGGAAATCTTTATGTAATAGGAAGCGGAGACCCTTCTTTGGGAACAAACAAAGCAGGTGCAGCATCTTATAGAGATATTATTTCAGATTTCGTAGGCGGTGTTTCAAGAGAGGGAATCAAAAAGGTAAATGGTGATATTATCATTCAGACAGCGCTTTTCAAAGGCAATATTTCAGTGCTTCCGGAAAATGTTGTATGGTTGGAAAACAATAACTATTATTTACCTGCAGGAAGTACCCGCGATATCAACCCGGCCAACGAAAAACTGATCGTTAAAAAAGGTGGTTTCTCTACAGAAAAGAAATTTTTCTACGTTTCTCCTTACAATCATCAGATGGTATATGCTGATAAATACGAAGGAAACGGAGTTTTAACAACCAAACTTCCTGATGCACCGGCTTACCTTGCCAACTCTTTCAGAACAACACTGATGAAAAGCGGAATTCCTGTTACCGGAAAAGTAACTCCGAAAATGACAGATGCAGCCCCTGAAAACAGAAAAATGCTTTCAGCATATAAATCACCTACTTTAAGTGATATTATTTATTATACCAACCAGCACAGTGATAATTCACTGGCAGAAGCTTTGTTAAGAACGGTAGGATATCAGAAAATGGGCGACCAGACTTCAGAATCCGGAAGAATCGTGGTGACTAATCACCTGAAAGATGCAGGTTTTGATATGGTTGGACTTAATTACATTGATGGGAGCGGGCTTTCAAGAAGTAATAATGTAACCCCGATTTCTCAGGTGAAATTTCTTACTTCTCTGATGGATCAGAAATACTACAGATCTTATCTGACTTCTCTGCCCATCGGAGGGCAATCCGGAACATTGAAAAGAATGTTCAATGCAGGAGGGAACGGACAGGTTTTTGCGAAAACAGGAACTTTGAATAAAGTAAAAACATTAGCCGGTTATCTGAAAACCAATTCAGGAAAAACGTTGGTTTTTTCTTTAATGGTGAATAACTATTCCGGATCAGTAGATATGGTAAAGAAGAGAATGGAAAAAATTCTTGAACCCGCACTGGATCTTTAAAAATTTTTTATTTTATATATTATAACAGCCTTTTAATCATGGATTAAAAGGTTTTTTTTATATTTGATTAAATTTTTCAAAACATGACAAAATTGTACCTTTTGGTGTTGGGATTTCTATTTTCCCAACAGTTCTATAGCCAGAAGCAAGAACAAAACATTGATATGAAGGGACTCGTTGAAAAAGAGAAAAAATCCTTCACTCAAAAAATGAATATCGGGAATATTAATCCCAATACCCTGAATTACGACCTGCAGTATCAGAGAATGGAAGTCAGCCTTGATCCTGCGGTGTATAATATTTCCGGTTCGGTAACTTCACATTTTAAACCTACTCAAAGTATGGGAAGCATCTATTTTGATCTTTCCAATTCGTTAACGGTTTCTCAGGTGAAATACCACGGAACTAACATTACAAGCTTTCAGCAGCTTCCTTCAAAAGAACTGAAGATTGATTTTCCAGCTTCTATTCCTGCCAATACACTGGACTCTCTTACCATTTATTATGCTGGAGCACCGTCCACAAGTAATGATGCATTCAAAACTGCTCTTCAGAGCGGAACTCCAGTTCTTTCTACTTTGAATGAACCTTATGGCGCCCAGGACTGGTTTCCGACAAAGCAAAGTTTAAATGATAAAATTGAAAGATTTGATTTTAAAATTACAACTCCATCGAACTACAGCGTAGCAGCGAATGGAAAGCTGATGTCTGAAACTTTTCCTACAGGAAACACTAAACTTACGTTCTGGAGAACAATGTATCCTACACCGGCATATCTGATCGCGCTGTCCATTACCAACTTTGTTAAGCTTAATGATACCATCGGAAATCCTCCGTTTCCTTTTGTGAATTATATTTATCCGTCTACGAATTCAAATGCCACCAGTATAGCCAATATCAACTGGACAAAGCAGGTGATGGATACTTTTGAAACCTATTTTGGATCTTATCCTTTCCGTAATGAAAAATATGGTCACATGGAATTTATGTATGGAGGAGGAATGGAACATCAGACCATGTCTTCTATGGGAGGATGGAGCAAACAGCTGATTGCCCATGAACTTACTCACCAGTGGTTTGGGGACAAGGTAACCTGTGGTGCATGGAATGATATCTGGCTGAATGAAGGTTTTGCAACTTTTGGAGAACATGTTGCCAACGAAAAACTATTGATGACCAACACAGAATTTCTGAATTATTTACAAGGTCAGTCTAATTACATTACCGCAAGTACAACAGGAAGTGTGTATGTGCCGGATTCCGGACTTTCCAGTATTAATAGAATATTCGACAGCAGATTGTCTTACGCCAAAGGAGGATATGTGCTGAGAATGCTGAAATGGATTTTAGGTGATGCTGTATTTTATCAGGCGCTTAAAGATTACCATGCGAGACCGAACCTGGCATACAGCTATGTGCGTACAGCTGATTTCAACGCTTCTCTGCTTCAGTCAACCGGAACAGATTTTACAGAATTTTTCAATGACTGGGTCTATGGAGAAGGATATCCTACGTACACCATCAAGTGGATGCAGGGCGGAAATCAGGCTTTATTTAAAGTTTCTCAGACACAAAGCAGTCCTACCGTTGGCTTTTTTGAAATGCCTTTACCAATTAAAGTGACAGGAACTGCAGGCCAGACTGCTTATTTTGTCCTTAATAATACATCCAATAATCAAAGCTTTTTACAGTCGGTAACATTTCCTATTGCAAGTGTTCAGTTTAATTATGAATATCAGATTCTTGAGAAAAATTCTACAGTTGTTCAGGATAATACATTAAGTGTTTCTTCTGTTGAGAAAGAAGAATTTGGTTTGTATCCGAACCCTGCAAAAAATGAAATTAATCTGAAAGGAATTAATAAGGCTATGGACTTTACGATTCATGCCATAGACGGAAAACTGGTAGGAAAAGGAACGTATCAGCCGGGTAAAGCGATTGGAATAGCAGAATTAGCTCCCGGAGCTTATTTCATTACGATTGATGAAAAGAATATCAAATTTATCAAACATTAAAAATAACAAATGGTGAAGTATGAATGAGTACTTTTACCAAAGTGAATCATAATATCACAAAAGAAGCTTTCAGATTTGAAAGCTTCTTTGTTTTCTTGCTGCTCTGGCTCCTCTTTTTCTGGCCGTTTTCACTTTGTATTCAAACCATTTTTCTTTGAATATTTTACGCATCAGATTATCAAAATGTCTTGTGATGACTAAATTTTTGAAGCCACGCCATTTTTCAAGAGGACTTGAGGGAAGTGCCCTCACTGATATCGAATAACCTTCCGTATCATATTGAATATAATGCCACCAGCCGGAAGGAATATAAAGGGTTTCACCAGGACGAATGATAGCTTCATAGCCATTTAAATAAAGAAGGGCCGGATATTTTTTGTAATCAGGATTTTTAATCTGAGCCAGACTATGGAAATTGTAGGGCAGCTTATACATAAAATCAGACTGTTCCCACGGGAAGAGCCAGATTCTCTTGTTTCCCTGAAACTGTGTGATAAAAACATGGGACATGTCAATATCAATATGATTTCTGGTGACAGAACCTTCTCCTCCAAAAAACATAAAGGGCAGCCATTTCAGTATTTTACCATTCGTTACATCATTGTAGATGAGGTCATTCTTCAATTCAGGTTTTATTTTCAGTAAATTAAATAAGAAAAGCCTGTGTTCGGTGGGAGCAGATTGGATGAGATCCAGATATTCTGAAAATGTAGTCTGTGCAATAGGATCACTGGCCACTCTGTCCAGGGAATCAAGCTCACTTCCGTAGATGTTAACTTTATGATCTCCTGCAATCTCTTTGAAATACTCATAATTCCACTTTTTAAAAGCTGGACTTTCCGGATGCACAAAGTCCTCAATAATAACCGGAATTCCCGGCTTCATGTGGTTATTGATAAAGGTTCCTGAACTGATCGTCTTTATTTTTTGTACCGGCTTTAATCTCATGCATTAAAATTTTAAACAAATATAAATATTATCCTACTAAATTTGTAGACTAATAATGTTAAAAGTGAAAGCCTTTTCAATTTTTTAGAATTAAACTGATAAAAGGTTTTATTTTACTGCCTTTTTAGTAAATTAGCACATCTAAAAAATTACTAAAAATGATCTCTGAAAAATACCTTCAACATTTACAGAACGAACTTCAGAATATTGAGAATGACGGACTTTACAAAAGAGAAAGAATCATCACTTCTCAGCAGAGTGCAGAAATAGAAGCTAACGGAAAAAAGCTTTTGAACTTCTGTGCCAATAATTATCTGGGATTATCCAACCATCCGGAAGTAATGAAAGCTTCGCAGGATATGATCCAATCTCACGGATACGGAATGTCTTCTGTACGTTTTATCTGCGGAACACAGGATATTCACAAAGATTTGGAGAAAAAGATTGCTGATTTCTTAGGTCTTGAAGATACCATCCTTTACGCTGCAGCATTTGATGCCAACGGAGGTGTTTTTGAACCCCTGTTTACAGAAGAAGATGCTATTATTTCAGATGAACTGAACCACGCATCAATCATTGATGGTGTTCGTTTGTGTAAAGCAGCGAGATACAGATATAAAAATAATAATATGGAGGATCTGGAAGCTCAGCTGATTGCAGCTTCTGAGAAGAACCACCGTTTTAAAATCATCGTTACAGACGGAGTATTCTCAATGGACGGTATTGTTGCAGATTTAAAAGGAGTTTGTGATCTTGCCGATAAATATGATGCCTTGGTAATGGTAGATGATTCTCACGCAACAGGTTTCATCGGAAAAACAGGCCGTGGAACTCACGAAGCGAATGAAGTAATGGGTAGAGTAGATATTATTACTTCTACTTTAGGAAAAGCTTTAGGTGGTGCTTTGGGAGGATTTACTTCCGGTAAAAAAGAGATCATTGATATGCTGAGACAGCGTTCAAGACCTTATTTATTCTCGAACTCTTTAGCACCTGGTATCGTAGGAGCTGCATTAAGAGTATTGGATATGATTTCAGATGATACCTCTCTTCGTGATAAAGTAATGGAAAATGCAGAATATTTCAGAACGGAAATGAAAGCGAAAGGCTTTGACATTCCTGATGGGGATGCTGCTATTGTTCCGGTAATGCTTTACGATGCTCCGCTTTCTCAAAAAATGGCAGAAAAGCTTATGGATGAAGGCATCTACGTCATCGGGTTCTTCTATCCTGTGGTACCGAAAGGAAAAGCAAGAATCAGAGTACAATTATCTGCGGCTCATACCAAAGAACATCTGGATAAAGCGATTGCTGCTTTTGAAAAGGTTGGAAAAGAATTAGGAGTGATCTCTTAATTATTGAAGTGGCTACCACAATAAAAATATAATGTTCGGCTCGGGCAGCTTTGCTGCCCCGAGCCGAACTATTTTTTATATAAAATCTATTTTACTTATATTTTCCTGATCAAAAGAAATTTATTTTTAACAATTATATAATAAGCTTATCTTTGCTGTTAATTTTTTCTGAATGCTTTACACAATAATCAAAGCGCTGCACATTATTTTTATGGTAAGCTACTTTGCGGGAATTTTTTACCTCGTGAGGATTTTCGTTTACTATAAAGATACCGATGAATTTTCTGAAGAAAAAAAGAAAATTCTGAGAGAGCAGTACACTTTTATGGCCAGAAGGCTGTGGAACATTATCACAGTTCCTGCCGGGGTAATCATGGCGGTCTGCGGATTGGTGATGATCTTTTTAAACCCGGGATTAATGAAGATGGGATGGTTTCATTTAAAACTAACCTTCCTGATCGGGCTTGCCATCTACCATTACTGGTGCTGGAAAAAAGTCCTTCATTTAAAAGTTCTGAATGGAAGTACACTGCCCATTGCCAATATCAAACTGAGACAGGCCAATGAAATTGCAACGTTCATTCTGTTTCTGGTCGTATTTACCGTTATTTTAAAATCAATGGTGATCGAATACTGGTGGCAATTAATTGCAGGATTTTTCGTTCTTGTATTTCTGATTATGATGACAGTGAAACTGGTTAATAAAAATAAAAAAAACAAATAATTGTAGAGTAGGGTGCATGTCCGAATATATTCATCCCTTCTATATCTTATAAAAAAACTATGATTGCAATTTTAAAGAAAGAACTTTGGAGTTACTTTGGAAACTGGAGTGCATGGGTGATTATTGCCGCTTTCAGTTTGATAGCGACTCTTTTTCTGTTCTTTTTCGACAACGATTCTAATATTTTTGAGATTGGAATGGCCTCATTGCAGAGCTATTTCGTATTAGTTCCATGGCTGTTGATGTTTATCATCCCGGCCCTTTCTATGAAAACTTTTGCGGAAGAACAGCAAACCGGAACATTGAACTGGCTTTTTTCACAGCCGTTAAAAGTTTCAGAACTGGTGACAGGTAAATTCCTTTCCGTATGGATTGTAGGAATTTTATGTCTTATTCCATCATTAATTTATCTTTATACGGTATATGTTTTGGGAGTTCCTGCAGGAAATATTGACCTGGGAATGACCTTTGGAAGCTATATCGGACTGATAATCTTAATCGCAGCATTTTCAGCAGTGGGAATTCTTGCTTCCTCTCTCTCTCAGAATCAGATTATGGCTTATCTGCTGGGTGTTTTCATGTGTTTCATTATGTATTTTGGGATCGAACAGCTGGCAAGTTATAAACTATTGGGAGGTGCAGATTTTATCCTTCAGAATATTGGCTTCTATCAGCATTTCTTAGGCTTCACAAGAGGACTTATTGATGTTAAAGATGTGGCGTATTTTGTACTTGTCATCGGCGCTTCATTAGTATTGGCTAATCATTTTATTAACAAAAAGAAGTAGAATCATGAAGAAGTTCAATGCTAAATCTCCACTGGGAATTTTCTTAATTGCAATTGTTCCTTTGGTTATTATCCTGACCTATTCGGGAATCAGATTAGACTTAACAAAAGAAAAAAGATATACCCTTTCTGATAACACCATCAAAGTACTGGAGTCTGTTAAAAAGCCTCTGACGGTAGAAGTGTATCTGGAAGGTGACTTTCCGGCAAGTTTCAAACAGCTGCAAAGCGAAACGAAATTCATGCTGGAAGAATTCAGAAAAATTAATCCGAAGATTGATTTTAAATTTATCGATCCGATTAAAACAAAAATGTCTCAGGACACTTTGATGGCTATGGGAATGCAGCCGTCTATTCTTCCGGATGTAAAAGACGGGAAAATCTCACAGATCACGCTTTTCCCTTACGCTGTGATTAAATATGGAAATGACGGGGTTTCTATTCCTTTAGTGGTTCAGCAGGCCGGAATTGATGCCGATCAGCAGCTGACAAGATCGATTGAAGGACTGGAGTACAATCTTGTTTCCAACATTAAAAATATTGTAGCTGCCAAGAGAAAGAAAATCGGGATTCTTGTCAACCACGATGAATTGAATCCGGATGAATTCCAGGGATTTGTACAATTGGCAATGGAAAACTATGATGCAGGACCTATCATTCCTAAAAATCAGACTGAACTTTCACTGGAAGATGTTCCGCTATTAAAGCAGATGAGTGCTTTGGTGATTGCAAAACCAAGAAAAGCTTTTACAGATAATGAAAAAGTAATTCTGGATCAGTACATCATGAACGGAGGGAAAACCCTTTGGATGATTGATGCTGTAAATGCTGAAATGGATACGCTGACAAGATCCAAAAAAGTAATGCCTTTCCCTGTCGATATCAATATGACAGACTTCTTTTTCAATTACGGGCTGAGAATCAATCCTGCGTTGGTAAAAGACGTGAAAAAGTTTGCCCTGTTAAGACTGGTTACAGGAGAGGTGAGTGGAAACCCTCAGTACACAAGCTTACCTTGGCCTTATTATCCACTTGGAATTGCCGAAAATAATAATCCGGTCACCAAGAATATCAACCCTGTAAAATTTGAATTCCCGACTTCTATTGATACTTTAGGAGGAAGAAAGAATATCAAAACAAAAGTCCTTTTCGAATCCAGTGAAAGAACTTTATTGAAACAGGTTCCGAATTATGTGGATCTGAAAGAAATTGCAAGTGTAGACAGTCTTGGACAAATGGAAAAGCCAAGTACACCGAAGATCTTCGCTGTAGCCTTGGAAGGAAAATTCAACTCTGCCTATGCATCAAGAATTGAAAGAAAATCGTACCCTGGATTCAAAACATCCAGCCCGGAAAACAAAATGATTGTGATTGCAGACGGTGATGTGGGTAGAAATAAAGTAATCAAAGGAAAACCACTTCCATTAGGGGTAGATCTGTTAACGAACGAACAGTTTGGAAACGAACAGTTCCTGAGAAATGCATTGGATTATCTTTTGGATGACAGCAATCTGATGGAACTGAGAAACAGAAACATTGAAGAAAGACTTCTCGACAGGCAAAGAATTACTGAAGAGAAATCGACCTGGCAGTGGATCAATTTACTGCTTCCACTGGCTATTATCGGCCTTATCGGAGGACTGTTCTTCTGGTTAAGGAAAAAGAAATTTGGATAAAATATAAAAAAGAGAAATCGTAAGGTTTCTCTTTTTTATATTTGATTATTAAAAACTATTAAAGAGAATACTATGCAAAATGTTTATTCATCAGATAGACCTGTAGAAAAAAGGGAAGAAGATAGGTTTCAAAGATATCAGTTCTCTAAAAGGATAGCAGAAACAATTATTCATAGAGGAAGCGACGATGGTCTTGTTATAGGAATTTATGGAGCTTGGGGAGATGGAAAATCATCAATTTTAAATTTTATTGAAGGAGAGTTAAGTCATTCTGACAATATTATTATTATAAAATTTAATCCTTGGCGTTATAAAGATGAAGAGTTGTTACTTAAAAGTTTTTTTATATCAATTTCCAAATCACTTGACCAGGAACTTTCAACAAATTCAGAAAAACTTGGGAAATTTGTTGAAAAATATGGTTCTTTAACTAGTGTTTTGGGATTTGATTTTTCTGGAGCTGGAAAAGGATTAGCCGATGTTGATCTTGAAGATTTGAAAATACGAGTTAATTCTTTTATCAAGGAAAGTGAAAAAAAGATCGTTATTATTATTGATGATATAGATCGTTTGGATAAAAATGAAATTTATTCCCTCATTCGATTAGTTAAAATTAATGCAGATTTTCATAATACATTTTATATATTATCTTTTGATGATAACATGGTAGCCAATGCAATTAATGAAAGGTTTGGTCAAGAGAATAAACAAGCAGGAGAAAATTTTTTAGAAAAGATAATTCAAGTACCATTAAAAATCCCTAAGCCTCAGTCGTCTGATTTACAGGAGTATTCATTGAGTATTATCGAAAAAGTATTGATTGAAAATGATATTAAACTTTCTGATAGTGAGATGCGGAGGTATATAAATGTATTTGAAACTTATATATTACCAAAAATCAAGACTCCGCGTTATGCAGTCAGATATGGAAATAGTATTTCATTTTCAATACCCTTATTAAAAGATGAGATTAATATTGTAGATCTTTTGTTAATTGAAGCAGTAAAAATAATTTATCCTGATATTTATAAAATTATTAACCAAAATCAACAATTTTTTGCACGTACTTATTCATTATCGTTTAATAGTTTTGGAGAAACTGATAAAGCTGATATGAAAAAGATTCTTGATGAGATGCTAAATTCTTTTAATGAAAATGAAAAGATACTTGTAAAGGGTTTTTTATCTGAATTATTTCCTTCCGTTGCTGAGGTGCTAGATAATTCATTTATCGACGATATAGAGCAAATAGCTTATAAACATAAGAGGATTTCTTCGAGTAGATACTTCAATAGATATTTTGCTTATTGTGTCTTAAAAGATCAGTTTTCTGATGTTGAATTCAATCGATTTTTAGAATATGTGGAAAATAATGATCTTGAAAATGCTCAATCAAATTTTCTTCATTTAGTAAAAATTGGTACTTTTAAAAATGTTGTTATTAAATTAAGAAGTATTATAGGTGATTTGTCTTGGGAAGAAAAGAATAAGCTAATTGATATCATTGCTGTCAAAAATCTTGAAATAAATGAAGAAATTATTGAGGAAGATGGCTTTTTTTCATTTGTATACAATCCACAAAGTCAATCAGCAATGATAATAAGAAGTTTGCTTGAAGATAATGAAAATAAATCCGAGGTATTTAATAAATACAAAGAGATAATTACTAATACATCTTCTGTTGATTTTGCTATGCAATTATATATAAGTACTGAACCGGATGAAGTTAAGGGTACTTATTTATTAATTGATGAAGAAAGAAATGAACTTTTTAACTTTATTCGTAAAAAAGCTCTGTATTATGCTGATGGCATACCTTTGCATGAAAAATATCCAGATTATTATCATTCATTTTTTCGAAGTTGGAAGATTGAGGACCCTGAGCAGCAAAGTGCATATTTTGAGCAATTATTTTCAGATAATTCTGAAAAAATCATCGAATTTATTAGGCTTTATACATTAGATATACACACAACAAAAGAGCCTAAAAGATATCGATCAGATTTAGAATTACATGGATATAATGAATTATGCGAAAGTATAGATAAGGATTTATTGTTTAATAAAATAATGCAAAATTATTCTGACGAACTATTACAATTGGATGTAGAGTTTTTTGGTACAAAATTCGGGCAAACAGATAAAAATTTGCTAAAACAATTCGAGTTTTGGTATTTAAAAGACCAGGAACAAGAGAATAATGAAGAGTAGATTAATAAATTCTATCAAATTTAAAAATTGATGATAATGGTAATAAAAGAGAAACATACAGTTTCTCTTTTATTTATTTCCCTTTCAATTTTCTATTCTCTTCCTTCAAAGCTCCCACCTGCTCTTCTAAAACTTTAATATAGCTCTGCAAATTTTCCACAATAGAATTAGGAATGTTGTAATATTGATTAAAATTATTGTTTGCAGATTGGTCGTTGAAAGTTAAATTATCATTATTGACAACTCGTGATGGTTTTTCTTCCTTTATTTCTTCTACAGGAACATCAAGTGCTTTAGCAAGCTTTTCCCATTCATCATCATATATCCTTACTTCATCATTCTCTTTTCGGGAATAATTGGAGACATCTGTAGATATTATTTTAGACATATATTCTTGTGTGTAGCCTCTTTGCTTTCTTAGATTTTTTAGCTTTTCCATAACGACTTTTATATTTGTGCCTTTCTACAAATATAATAAAATGGAACAAAGTTTTAAAGCTATTTTGGAAATGATTCTGATACTGGTTTTTGTTGCAGAAAAGAGAAAGACTGCTTCCAATCGAAAACAGTCTTTATTATTTTTTAAGATCTTTATTCAGGCTTCAATTCTTGCATCTGAAAAATTGAGATCTTCCATTTAATAACTGGGGATGTGGTGTGTTAAAGAATATAAGATTATTGCTGATAGGCTTGTTTGGGAAGTAAGGCAGCTGTTTTGTAATAGCTGATGTCAGTAGGGATCTGTGCCTGAAGATCTTCGAAAGTATCATAATCATAATGGATCCAGTTTTCTTCATTGTCCGGGTCGGGTGTTTTATCTACAGCCAGTTCCAGTTTTCCGTCTTCCTGATAGCTGCATTCTATGGCTGCATATTTTTCACCGTTTTCGTCATTCGTATACCAGCATTTTATGGTTCTTTCAAGGTGTGGTTGGTGGGTTTCGTTATCGATGACCTGTGAGCAGATAAAGTTTTCAGGATCGTCCGTTTTGAAAACAGTTTTAGAAATAAGGGGCAGATCATCTACGGATAAAGAATATAATTTATTGGTAGAAATAATATAGCCGTCGGCAGTTTCTTTTCTTTCAATATCAAAAAAGTCAGATTTTTCTTTAAGATAATCCACTACCTTCACCTCGTCTTCCTCGTCACTTAGAAAATAATTGATGTTGTAAACACTGTCTTCATTGATGAATTCAATTTCTTTCAGGAAATCGGAGCCTTCTTCATAATAATACAGATGATATTCGCTTAGCTTCACAGCTTTACTTTTAGAGATGATTTCTCCAAAAATGTTTTTGTACACTTTTCTCATTTTTAATCATGTTAGTTTGTTTCATCTATTAGTTTAAGTGGTAGTGCAAAGATAAGTTTTCTTTTTTTATCTCAACCTGAAGTATAAAGTGGTATTTATTTCGTAAGTATTCTATATATCCTTTATAAAATCCTCATATTCGTAGTAAAATCTTTCGAAACCGTCCATTTTGTCCACAAAAAATTCAAAAATTTCTTGCCAGGTATTTTTATTAAAAACGGAAACATTATGTTTTTCAACCCATATCCTGCTGATGATCTTACCATTTTCAAGAGTGAAATATTCTTCCTTCTGAAAATCTCCGATGAAATCTTTTAATATATCCTCCAAAGACCAGATCTTCTCATAATAGGCATTCCGGAAAATTTCATCTTTCATTTCGATATCCAGAGAAACTTCTGCTTTTTTATTGTCGGCAGAAAACTTAAATGCCATGTCCTTGATTTTGGTATCATAAAGAATCCATTTTCTGGGAAATGATCTTCCAAAAGCTGTCCAAAATTCTTTTTTTAATTGCTGTGCTTCTTGTTTGCTGAACATATGGCAAACATAATGATTTAATAGGAGAAAGGCAAAATTGTGGTACCTAAAACCGTAAAATTACGGATAGATACACCGACATTTTTTTCGTTTGTTATTCCTGTTTTCAGGTCTTTTTCAAATATTAAACAATTTTCGTATTTTTGCTTTAATGCTTTCAAAAAAATCTCAATATGCTTTTAAGGCGCTGTCATATCTTGTAGAAAAAAGAAATGACGGCCCGATTCTTATTTCTGAAATTGCGGAACATAAAAAAATTCCTTTAAAGTTTTTGGAAAATATCCTTCTTGAACTGAAAAAAGCGGAAATCCTCGACAGTAAAAAAGGAAAGGGTGGAGGATACTTTTTCAAAGAAAATCCGGAAAATGTGAAACTGGCAAAGATCATCCGTCTTGTCAACGGTCCTATTGCGATGCTTCCCTGCGTAAGTCTCAATTTTTATGAGAAATGTGATGACTGCAATGAAGATCACTGCGGGCTTCATGATGTCCTGATAGAAGTTCGCGATGCTTCTCTGAATATTCTGGAAAGTAAAACTTTAATGGATCTGGTGGATTAACCCGGTCCTTTTTTTTGAATTAATAGTCTACTTTTTTTGTAGGATAAATATTTTATCAGATATTTGCACTACTTCAAATGAATAAACTATGATTTCAAAAGAAGAATTAAACCAATTACAAAAGCTTACCCGCTCCATTACTGCAGTGCATTCTGATGCAGCATATAGCATACCTGAAAATATTTCCTTGTACAGAAGTGCAGAAAACATACGATCGTTAAATATCTTTATTTTCAATGTGACGGATAATCAAAAAATACAGACCAAAACGATTTTTTAATATGGTGATTTCAAGAAAAATTCAGGTAAGGTTGAATGTCCTTTTGGTGACGGCTGCTATTATATCCATTGCTGTTTTTTCCATGTACGAACTGGGATATCTGGAAGAATTACAGATCATTCTGGCCAAGGATCATTATATTTTTTACTGGATGCTCCTGGTAGGTGTTTTTGCAGAAATTGTGGCAGGTTCCATGGGAATGGGATATGGAGTTATTTGTACCACGACCCTTATGCTTCTGAATATTCCGCCGCATATTGTAAGTGCAAGTATTCATTCTGCAGAAAGTTTCACCACTGCTGCGGGAAGCCTCAGCCACATTAAACTGAAAAATGTAAGCAAAAGTTTGGTGAAAAAGCTAGCTATTCCGGCTGTGATCGGAGCAATTATCGGAGCTGTCAGTCTTACTTATCTGGGAGAATATTATGCGAAAATCACCAAAACATTGATTGCTTTTTACACTTTATACCTTGGATTTCAAATCCTGTCAAATGCATTTAAGAAAAAACAGAGCAAAGCCCTGAAAAGAAAAACCAATCTGACCAGGCTGGGTGTGATCGGTGGTTTTATAGATTCTTTTGCCGGAGGAGGCTGGGGGCCTTTGGTGACCGGAACACTGATTAAAAATGCATTCACCCCAAGATTTGCCGTAGGAAGTTCTACCGTGGCCAAATTTATTCTTACCATAACGGCTGCAGTTACTTTTTTCTTTACCCTGGGAATCCAGCACTGGAATATTATTTTAGGGCTTTTGATCGGAGGAATTGTGACCGCTCCTTTTTCCGCAATGCTCACAGCAAAGCTTCCTGTGAAGAAAATGTTTGTTATTATCGGAACCCTGGTGATTGTGATGAGTTCTATAACTATTTATAAATCAGTTTTTAATTAAAAATTATGTTGGGTGTGGAAAAATAAAAGGATTAAAAAGGTTTTCGGTTTTGAAAATATTTTACTTTTACATCACTAAATATTAGAACATGAATTTACATATCATTGCACTTTTTAAGTTTAATGAAAATTATCTGATGGACGCTGTAGAGCTGTTTCAAAACCTTGTGAAAGAAACAAGAAAAGAAGAAGGCTGTCTGCAGTATGACCTTATTGAAGATAAAGATAATAAAGGGACTTTCTTCCTGATCGAGCTTTGGGAAAGTGTTGAGCACCACAACAGGCATAACGGGCAGGACCACTTGTTGGATTTCCGTAAAGATGCTTCCAAAATTATGGAAAGTTCTGTAGAGGTTTATAAAGGATTTAAAATATATTGATGGTATTGAAGGATTTAAAGATTTAAAAATTTAAAGAAGAATCTTATATAACTATTTGTTTTATATCTTTTTAAGTTCTTTAATGAAGAAAAAATAAAAGGCGGTTTCAACAATCTGAAACCGCCTTTTTATTAGAAAAAATAGAAAGTATTAAAATTGAAAGTTTATTTTACGATAAGCTTTTTCGTCTCCGAATGACCACCGTAAGTAATTTTTACAAGGTAATTTCCTGAAGTAAGGGTAGAAACATTCAAATCCTGCTTATAAAAACCAGTCTGGTTCGTAAGTTCAGCTGAATAGACCTTTTTCCCGGTCTGGTCATAGACCTCTACATTTCCCTTATTACCTGTTTTTTCTTTAACATCAAAAAGAACCGTTACTTTTTTATCCGCCGTAGTTGGATTAGGATAAATACCGAAAGATGCTTTTTTTCCTACTTCGGTAATTCCTAACGTTTCTGTGATCTTTTTGTATTTGAAATACATATTTCCTGTACTGGCACCACCATTGGTTGTGAAGTACATTCTGTAGTAATCATTGCCTTTTTTGACGTAGTATACCACATCATTTTTCACAGTCCCGATCCCTTTCCATGAGTGTCCTACCGTAGTGATCTCTGATGAGAAATTGGCTGTGGCAGGAACGGTGTTAGCTGCTGTTTGCTGTGTTTCTGGCTGTACCATTGCCACTTTTATGTTCGGACTTTGAATCGCTCCGGAAAGCGGGTACATCTGTACACCCATATAGAACGTATAATATTTGGTGAATACGAAGTCCCATGCCGTTCTGGAAGGTTCCAGATTGGGAACTTTTTCTCCGGTATCAAATGAGAAATAGTTGAAATATGAATCATCTGTTCCGTTGGCGATGGTTCTGGTTTCTGTAGCTCCCCATGAAGTCCCGTTCCATTTTGAATACTTGAAGGTATATCCTGCAAAAGCATCTTCAATAGCAAACTTGATATAGGTTCCTGCAGCATATTTTAAAACAAAAATAGCTTTCCCCTGAATGTGGTGGTTCACCGGGTTATAAACGCCCCATCCGGTTGAAGGAATATTGGGGTTTGGAGAAGTCACAGGTCCCTGTTCAAAAGCGCCCTGGCTCCAGTCAGTGGTCTGGTCCGGATTATAAAGAGGATCTCCCCATGAAGCTTCATTGCTGATGCTGATGTTATCCCAGTCTGCTAAGTTGGTTGATGCAGTGAATACTTCAATATCCTTAGCATCATTGACTCTGGATCCGAATGCATAGTTTGAATTTCTATAAAAAGCAATATCCCACGTATTGGCTGGCTGAGAAACCATATTACCATCTGCAAGGTTTACAAACACGCGGTTTTGGTATCCGCTTCCCATGGTCATATTTACCTGTGAGTATCCCAACGCGTCAGTCTGCGCCAAAACAGTCTGCTGAACAGACAGTGCCAGTACTGATGCCAATAATAGTTTTGTTTTCATAATTTATTTTTTAAATCCTTATTTAGAATGATTCCACAAAATTATATAATTATTTTTAATCAGTCTAAATAAAAACATGATTTTTATCGTGTTTTTATTTTAGTCACATAAAAAAATGCTAAAATCAGAACATAGAAAAGCCGGTAAAAAAAGTCCTACCGGCTTTAATAAAGGCCAATAATAGTCTGATAAACCTTATTTTTTGATGAATTTTGATTGGATCAATCTGCCTTCTGCAGTCTCAATATTCATATAATAAACACCCGTCTGAAGGGTATTGATGTCAAAACTTCTTCCATTGAGTTTTCCTTCAGCTACTTTGCTGCCTGCTGCAGAATAAATCTGAATGTTTTTAGGATCTTTTTTGACAATGAATTCTATTGCAGACTGATCAGAATTTAAGGCAAATCTGAAATTTTCTGTCGATTTATGGTTGTCTGATACGCCTAAAGAGGCGGTCGTGTTATACACTACATTATCCACCTGGATTGCTACGTGAGTAGCAGTAGGAGTGAACTTAAATACAATGTATGAACCTGTGGATGCCGGAATATTAACACTGATATTCTGCACGGTGCCGATAGTGGCTACATTAATAGGGCTTCCTACAGGAACGAATGTTGACATATCTGCAGGGTTGGATGCTACTCCTATCTGAATGCTTCCAGGGCCGGGAGACGGAGACACTAAAGTAGTATCGAAAGTCAGTGTTTTGTTTCCGGTGGGAGTTTCAATCTGTGGTGTAATAAGGTAAGATGAACCTGTAGCATTATTTCCTGCATACGACTGAACAAACCGGTTGGAATCTCCTGCTACAATCATTCTTGGAGGTACAGGAGGAAACTCACCGGTGATGGGTGCAACAATGGCAGACCATCCAAACTGAGGGAAAGTTGTGTTCCCAGCGGTAAAATTGTTGAAATTTTCATTGATGTTAGACACCTGAGCATTCGCCGTTAAGGCTGTAAACATCAGAGCTCCTAAAAGTAATTGTAATTTCATAATATTATTTTTATTTAGAATTATTCCACAAAAATATATAATTATTTTTAATGAGTCTAAATAAAGTTTTATATTTGCTGAAAATTTGTACCCTTATGAAGAAGAAAGTGCTTTCCGTTCTATCATTATCCGTGGCCTTATGGGTAAATGCACAAGAAAAGGATTCTCTTAATCAAAAGAAAATTGAAGAAGTTGTTATTACAGGACAGTACATGCAGCAGTCCATTAACAAATCGATATATAAGGTTGATGTTATTGATGCAGAACAGATCAAAAATATGGCAGCAACGAATGTCGCCGAGGTTTTGAATCAAAGTCTTAACATACAGATCACTCCGGATACCCGCTCAGGAAATTCCACCGCCAATATCATGGGGCTTAATGGTGATTATGTAAAGATCCTTATAGACAATATTCCGGTAGTAGGGGATACAGGGCTGGGAAGTAACATTGACCTTACCAAAATTACCTTAAGCAATATCGAAAGAATAGAAATTGTAAAAGGAAGTATGGGGGTTGAATATGGAAATGGAGCTGTTGCCGGGGTCATCAACATTATTACCAAAAAAAACAGTACAAAAAAGATCAGTGTTAGAGGTTCGATACAGGAAGAAACAGTAAGGGACAACTATGATCTTAAAAAAAGAGGAAACGGAAGGCATATTCAGAACCTTAATGTAGATTATAATATCAGCAATGAGTGGTTTGCCAGCATCAATTTCAACCATAACCAGTTTATGGGATATGAAGGGGAAAGCAAAGGCTACAAATATTTCGGACAGGATAACCAGAGAGGGTATGAATGGAACCCGAAAGATCAGTATGATGCTTCTGCTTTATTAAGATATACCAAAAATAAAACGACATTCTTTTACAAGTTGTCTTATCTTGACGAAAAATTCAATTTCTATAATCCGGAGGTGAACAGAAATCCTCTTAATGATGGGTTGGGCGGTGTTTCGTATGAAAGCAGAGACAGAAGATATAACACCGACCGATGGATTCACCAGTTCAATATTCAGACTAATCTGGGACATATCCGATACATGGGAGACTTCTCGTATCAGAACCAGGACAGGAAATACTACGACTATAATTACGATATCCCGAACAGACAAATCAAGAGCCGTCAGGACGAAAAGTCTTATTATAAGACCGATGTCATCTACTCCAGAGGAATGTTCAGCAACTTCCTCGACAGCAAGGTTTTTGATTTCCAGTTAGGATATGAATTAGACTATACCAATGGCTATGCTGCTTTGATTGCCGGAGATTTCTTCGGTGAAGCGGTAAAAAGAAAGATCTTCACCTACTCCAATTTCCTTTCTGCAGAATGGAATGTTTCAGATAAATTTTCATTAAGACCGGGAGTAAGACTTTCCCTTAGCGAAAACTTTAATAATCAGTACAACTATTCTTTATCAGCAAGATATAAAACCTCTGAGAATTCAAACCTTAGAGCAGTTGTGGGATCTGCTAACCGCTTCCCTAAATATGACGAGCTGTACACTTATTTTGTGAATCTTAACCATGATGTACAGGGAAATCCGGACTTGAATCCTGAAAAGGGATTCTCTGCAGGACTTTTCTGGAATCAGAACTTTTCAGCAGATAATGGCTGGAAGATCGCTTATGGAGTAGACGCATTATACCTTGATGTACGTGACAGGATTGAAATGGTAATGGTAAAGGAGCCTTCCACCTATAAATATATGAACCTTAATACCTATAAAAATCTACTATTCTCCGCTAATGTAGATTTCAGAAAAGATCAGTTTGCCCTGTCTTTAAGAGGATCAGTAAACGGAACATCAGTATCGATGATTGATTTGAAATCTTCTTCCCCAACAGACTTTCAGTATCTGGTACAGGCAGGCGCTTCAGCAAATTACAAACTGAAAAGTACCGACACTAATTTTGCCCTTTACTACAAATTCACAGGTCCGGACAGAATTTATGTATCCGATGGAGCTAATGACTTCCGCCTTGGAAAAATAGATAGTTTCCATATGATGGATTTCATCGTAAGCCAGCCATTCTGGAAGAAACATTTTGAAATTTCTGCAGGAGTGAAAAATATATTTGATGTCACAAGGTTAAACTCTACGGCAGTAGCCGGTTCAGCTCATACAGCTGCGAACGGGTTTGTTAATTTATATTATGGCAGAAGCTATTTTGCCCGATTAATGTTTCAATTTTAAATAATAAGTTAAGATTATGAAGTATTTAAAAATAATATCTGTTCTTTCCATCATGGCAACCACACAGTCTTGTCTTTCTGCAGACGAAGATCCGGTTCCGGTTCCGCCTATGACGGGATCTGAAGTAAGTGTGCCAATTGGCGGCCCCACAGAACCTAACCAGGTTTGGATCGATTTAAGTGACTACACCAATCCGGCGGTCAACAGCAGGACAGACTGGGATCTTGGTTTTTACAACGGCGACGCATACAGAGTGATCATGAACGGATCTCTTGCCATGACGGTGGTCAAAATACCCAACGCATCAGACATTAGTAAAGTAAAAGAAGCTGATATTTCAAGTTTAAAAGATATTGCTCAGGTAGGAACATTTGATGCTGCCAATATGAAATATGTTGACAATCCGAACGGAGACTTCTTAAATCAGACTTCAGGAATTGATGCCATCAAAGAAAATGATGCTGATAACCCAGTTTATCTGATCAATCTTGGGAGAGAAATACCTTCTGCTAACAATATCGGGGCAGGTTCAGTTTCATTGTCCGGTGATCCGAGAGGATGGAAAAAAATTCAGATTCTGAGAGCTCAGAATGGATACAAAATCCGTTATGCTGACGTGAATGCAGCAGAAGCAGACATCAAAGAATATATCATTACCAAAGATACAGAATACAGCTTCTCATTCTTCAATCTGAAAACAGGAACCCCGGTAAAAATTCAGCCAAAGAAAAAGAAATGGGATCTGGCATTCACAACATTTACCAATGAAGTTTTCATGGGACCTACAACCAGTGCAGGTAGCTATTTTTATGCAGATTTTGTAACAACCAATACTTTGAATGGAGTAGGTGCTTACCAGGTAACAGTTACAGGAAATCTTGATGCTGCTTACAATGCATTTAAACTAAAAGATGTAGAGTCTTCAAAATTTGTTTTCAATGACCAGAGGGCTATCGGCGATAAATGGAGAACCACTACCGGTACAGCATCCAATCCTGTTCCTTTTGTGTATGCAGACCGTTTTTTTGTATTGAAAGATGCTGAAGGCTTTTATTTCAAGCTGAGATTCAATACCATGAAAAATACAAAAGGAGAAAGAGGATACACCAATTTTGAATTCGAACCTTTATAAATAATCAAATAATAGTATATCATGAAAAAATTCATCCTTGCAGCTTCTGTTCTTGTAGCAGTATATTCTTGCAAAAAAGCAGAGACAGGAGCAAAAGAAAATACAACAGAAGCCATTTCAGAAGCACCCAAAACCAACAATAAAATAGTAACATTAAACGGAGGAATTACTGAAATCGTAGCTGCTTTAGGCCACGAGAAAGAAATAGTGGGAACTGATGTTACCAGTACCTATCCTGCCTCATTAAAAGCTACAGCGAAAGATTTAGGACACATGAGATCAATGACAATTGAACCGATCATGGCTGTAAACCCAACATTGATTCTTGCTTCTGATAAAGATATCAACCCGGAATTAATGGGGAAAATCAAATCCTCAGGGATTCAAACCGAAGTTTTTAAACAGGAATATACGGTTGAAGGAACTAAAAAACTGATCGAACAGGTAGCAAAAGCGATCGGAAATACAGATTATCAGAAACTAAACGATAAAATTGATGCTGACTTAAAGCAAGTACAGCCTATTGCTAAAAAGCCCAAGGTATTGTTCATCTACGCAAGAGGAAATATGCTGATGGTGAGTGGTAAAAATACCCCAATGGCTTCATTGATCACTCTTGCAGGAGGAGAAAATGCAGTGACTGATTTTGAAGATTTCAAACCATTGACACCGGAAGCCGTTGTAAAAGCTAATCCTGATGTATTATTCTTCTTTGAAACCGGTTTACAGGGAGCAGGAGGAAACGAAGGTGCGCTAAAAATGCCGGGAGTATCTCAGACTAATGCAGGTAAAAACAAGAAAATCATTGCAATGGACGGAGGTTTGGTATCGGGTTTTGGACCAAGAGTAGGAGAAGCAGCAGTAGGATTAAACAAACTTTTAATTGAAAGCACCAAGTAAACTATACTTTTATCTTGTTATAAGTGCGGTACTGCTTGTCATTATAGCAGTGCTGTCACTTAATACAGGAGTCTATGATTTCGGAGAAAACTCTCGGTTCAGGGCTCTGTGGCAATTTATAAAAGGAGATTCCGGTTTGTCACTCAGTGATAAATATGTGATCTGGGACGTAAGAGCCGCCAGAATTATCATGGCCATTTTAATAGGAAGTATGTTGTCGGTTTCAGGAACAAGTCTTCAGGGACTTTTCAAGAATCCTCTGGCAACGGGAGATTTAATAGGACTTACATCAGGAGCAACATTGCTGGCAGCTATTGCGATTGTTTTAGGAGGACATTTCAAAGAATATCTTCCTGAAGCTGTACAATTTTCACTGGTAGGAATAGCCGCTTTTATCGGTTCTTTTTTATCCATGATGCTGGTCTACAGAATTTCAACAAGCGGAGGAAAAACCAATGTAGTGATGATGCTGCTTACCGGAGTTGCCATAACAGCTATCGGGTTTTCGATAACCGGATTTTTGATCTATATCTCAAAAGATGAGCAGCTGAGAGATCTTACTTTCTGGAATTTAGGAAGTCTGGCTGCCGCTACATGGACGAAAAATATTATTCTGGCTATTGTTGCAATTATTGCTTACATTATTTTACTTCCAAAAGGAAAAGCATTGAATGCAATGATGCTGGGAGAGAAAGATGCACAACATCTGGGAATCAATGTGGAAAGACTGAAAAAACAGATCATCATCACCGTGGCATTAATGGTGGGAACCTGCGTGGCATTTTCAGGAACAATTGGTTTTGTAGGGCTTATTGTACCCTATATTTTAAGGCTTTTATTTAAATCTAATTATGTTTTTATTTTGCCATTATCAGCGATGTGCGGAAGTATTTTGTTATTAACGGCAGATACCTTCAGCAGAAGTATTGTGGCACCGTCAGAACTGCCGATAGGGATTTTAACAGCCTTAATGGGAGGCCCTATTTTTATCGCCATTTTGGTTAAATTTAAAAAATCACTGTAATGATTAAGGCACACCAGATTAATTATCAACATAAAGAATTCCGGATTCTGGACGGGGTAGATGTCTCCCTGGAATACGGTGAATTTCTGGCTATTGTGGGACCGAACGGAGCAGGGAAGTCAAGTCTTCTGAGTGTATTGGCAGATGAAGTGAAGTCCGGCCATAACAAGGTCTTGTTTAAAAATAAACCGATCAGAGAATGGAATATTCAGGAACTTTCAAAACACAAAGCCAAGTTCTCGCAGCATAACAGCCATGATATTCCGCTTGAAGTGAAGGACGTGATCATGATGGGAAGGTATCCTTATTTTGATGCCCAGCCCGGAAAAGAAGATCTTGAAGCCATGAACAATATGATGTACGAAACCGATATTTTTCATCTGAAAGAAAGAGAATACAACACCCTTTCAGGTGGAGAAAAACAGCGTGTACATCTTTCCAGAGTAATGGCTCAGCTTGAAAATGGAATTGCCCACAAACTGGTTTTTCTGGACGAACCTTTGAATAATTTAGATATAAAACATCAATATAAAGCATTGGAAATTATCAAAAATTTCACCAAAAAAGCCAACAGTGCTATTGTCGTTTTACATGATCTGAACCTTGCTGCACAGTTTGCAGATAAGATTTTATTAATGAAATCAGGACAGGTTTCTGCCTATGGAACCCCACAGGAAGTTTTTACTGAAGAAAATATCAGCAATGCCTATAATTTTCCCTGTACCATCTGCGGGCACCCTATTACCAATAACCCAATGATCATTTTTGGATAACCATGGAAAAAGAAGAACTCAAAATCCTCGCACAGAATCTTGCCAACCCTCAGGGTGAAAAAGGCATTGAGATTGGTGAAATGATGAATGCCACTAACATCAGCATGACGTTAGAAAGTATCAAAACACTTGTGATTGATGACGGCCAGCAAATCCTTGAAATAGGACACGGGAATGCCGCACACCTGAAAAGTATCATGAACCTTGCCAAAAACCTGAAATACACAGGGATTGACATTTCTGAAACCATGCACAATGAAGCCAAAAGGCTCAATAAAGAATTTGAAAGTCAGGCGGAATTTGTTTTATACGAAGGGAAGAAACTTCCTTTCAAAGATGAAACTTTTGATAAAATATTTACAGTCAATACCGTATACTTCTGGGAAAATCCCGTGGAATTCTTAAACGAAATCTACAGGGTTTTAAAAGATGACGGAACATTCGTTCTTACATTCGGACAAAAAAAATTCATGGAAAAGCTTCCATTTACAGAGTATGATTTCACTCTGTACAACAACAGCGAAATGGAAGAGCTGATTTCAAAAAGTCATTTTAAGAGAATGAAAACTTCTGAAAGAGAAGAAGAAATAAAAAGTAAAACAGGAAACGAAACGATACGAAGAATTTATACAATTTTAACCATAAAAAAGTAAAGTAATGAGCACATTAGTTAATGATTTAAAGGAAAAATGGGAAGCTCTGAAAGCAGAAAATCCACATATCAGAATAAGAAATGCAGCAGCACAGTTAGAAGTAAGTGAGGCAGAATTATTGGCAACAAGCATAGGAGAAGGAGTAACTGTCCTGAACCCGGATTTCCAGGGAATCCTTACAGAAGCTGAGCAGTTAGGAAAAGTAATGGCGCTTACCCGTAATGATGAATGTGTTCATGAAAGAAAAGGGACTTACCTGAACGGAGACTTCAGCAGCCCTCATGCACAGCTTTTTGTGGGTGAAGATATCGATCTCAGAATTTTCCTTAACCACTGGAAATTTGCTTTTGCAGTACTGGAAGGAGAGAAGAAAAGCCTTCAGTTTTTCGGAAAAGATGGTCTGGCACTTCACAAGATTTATCTGACAAAGGACAGTAATGAAGCTGCTTTCGATGCGATCGTAGAAAAATTCAGAGCAGAAGATCAGAATCAGGCATTGGCTTTTGAAGCAATCGCTCCAAAACAGGCTGAAAAAGCAGATTCAGACATTGATGTAGAAGGCTTTAAAAAAGCCTGGACAGAATTGAAAGATACTCATGATTTCTTCATGATGACCAGAAAATATGGAGTAAGCAGAACGCAGGCATTAAGATTGGCTCCGGAAGGATTTGCTAAGAAAATTGATAATGCGAAAGTGGTGAATATCCTTGAAGATGCTTCTGAAAAGAACGTTCCAATCATGGTTTTCGTTGGAAACAGAGGGATTATCCAGATCCACACAGGAAATGTGAAGAAAACACTTTGGCACCAGCAATGGTTCAATGTAATGGATCCTGATTTCAACTTACATCTTGACGTAACGAAAATTGCAGAAGCGTGGATCGTGAAAAAACCGACTGAAGACGGAGAGGTAACCGCTATCGAAGTATTCAACAAAGAAGGAGACTTTATCGTTCAGTTCTTCGGAAAAAGAAAACCTGGAATTCCTGAGCTTCAGGAGTGGAAGGACCTTGTAGCAGCTTTAGAGAAATAATAATTAGATGATTTGAATGAGACCGTTTTGTTTGTAAAATTCAAAGCGGTCTTTTTTATTGAAACAATCTGCAAGTGCAGGAATATTTGTGTAATTTGTGACTAAATATAAAAAAATGAAACATATTTTCATAGCGATACTGCTGGCTGGTTTCTGTGCATTGAAAGCACAGGATTTAAAAGCATATCAGTTTTATGATAAAAAAGGAAAAGAAGTAAAGACAGAAAAGCTGGTAAAAGAACTGGCAGATTATGATGTGGTCTTTTTTGGCGAAAATCATAACAGTTCCATCAATCATTGGCTTCAGCTTAAAATTACAGAAGCGCTGTTTGCGAAAAAGAACGGACAGCTGATCTTAGGAGCGGAAATGTTTGAAAGAGATAACCAGACGCAGCTGGATCAATATTTAAACGGAAAATTTGATGCAAAAACATTAAAAGATTCTGCCCGTTTGTGGAACAATTATGCAACTGATTACAAGCCTTTAGTGGATTTTGCGAAAGATAAAAAACTGAATTTTATTGCCACGAATATCCCGAGAAGATATGCCTCTCAAACGGCAAAAGAAGGTCTTGAATCCTTGAATAAATTAAGCGAAAAAGAGAAAACCTACATTGCACAGCTGCCGATTAAAGTGACTTTAGACACTCCTGGCTATCCGGAAATGAAAAAGATGATGGGAGATCATGCAGAAGGAACCAAAGTGATGAATTTTATTTCAGCTCAGGCTACAAAAGATGCTACAATGGCTGAATCTATCCTGAAAAATTACCAGGCGGGAAAAACCTTCATCCACTATAATGGAAACTACCACAGTAAAGAATTTGGTGGAATTTATTGGTACATCAAACAGAAAAATCCTAATTTGAAAATGGCCGTAATTTCTGTTTTTGAATCGGACGATCCTGAATTGAAAGTTCCGACTAAAGATTATATCCCGACAGATTTCAATCTGATGATCCCTGCGGATATGACAAAGACTTTTTAATTTTTTCACAAAAGTGTCATTCTGACGAAGGAAGAATCTCACTGTTAATTAATTATGAGATTCTTCAATCCATTGCATTCCTTTCAGAATGACAAAAATCAATTACTTACATTCAATTCAATAGAAACGGGCTTTAGCCCGTTTATTTTTTATGCTAACTTCTATTGGCTTTAGCCAAAACATAAAAATCAGCGTTCTATAATCATTTTTATTCCACAATATTTACCTTTGTATAACATTCAAAACATATGAAAAAAATCCCCATTCTGCTGATCTTTTTTATCGGATTGTTCAATGCACAAAAACTGACTTCCAATGAACTTTCCATCATCAATCAGGGAGATGTTAATAGGGCGTTGCCTATCTATCAGACAACAGATGTCAATCAGCATAAAACCTTGCTGAGTATTTCTTCAGAAGCTGATCCTCTTGATCCTAACACCGCTGTTCTGGTAAAAAGGATGAAAGAATCTCTTCTTTCAACAGATGGCGGAGTAGGTATTGCAGCCCCACAAGTGGGAATCAACAGAAAGATTATCTGGGTGCAGCGTTTTGATAAGGAAGGAACACCGCTGGAATATTTTATTAACCCGGTCATTGTATGGCGTTCCGATCTGCAGAATCTTGGTCCCGAAGGAGATTTATCTATTCCTGATTTCAGAGATCAGTTCTACAGAAGCAAAGTTATCCAACTGGAATATGTGGATTTGAAAGGACAGAAATATTCAGAAATTGTAGAAGGTTTTACTGCGGTGATTTTCCAGCATGAAATCGACCATCTTTTCGGAATCCTGATTTCCGATAAAAAGGAAAAAGAAAAAAACGATTCTTATAAAAAGGTAGATGCCTATCAGAAAAGTGACGTAAATAAAGACAGGAGGTAATTACGAATTATAAATGATAAGTTATGAATGATGATAAGATTGAATACTATCCATATTTTATAATAAAATCTTCTCCATCTTCATAACCTGCGGGATACACATAGGTAATTACCCCGATATCTGATTGTAAAACTTCTTTTAGCTTATTGAAGTACATATCTCTTTTCTCTTCCGTGGTGTCCATTGTTAGGCTCATAATAAGCCTGTCATCATCTGTAATATTGGCACCCACCATTATTTTGTCTGGATTATCATGATATTTATTCCAGTAAAAAGTTTGGTCAAGGGCAGGATTTTCGATGAAATAACCAATCATTTCGTCTTCTGTTTTAAAAATATAATCTTTGTCGTGCCTTGGGAAAGTATAATCGAGATTTAATTTTTCATATCCGGGAAGGAATGTGTTTAGAACAAGATCAATCGTCTTTCTTGATTTTTGCCCTGCATACACCTGGCATACAATATCTATAATGATTTCCATGACACAAAATTACTCTATTTTAATATCATATTGGGTTATAAATGACGAATGACATTCATAAACACTATATATAAAAAAATAGCCTCAATGATCTGCGCCATCATTGAAATCAGCGGGAAAATAAAAAAATAAAAAGGAGCTGTTTCCATGGAAACAGCTCCTTTCGTTATAACTATGCTTAAAAAAATTGGATTAATCGTTGTTGGTGACTGATAGTTTCACCTCCATATTATTTCTGGTCGCATTAGAATAAGGACAGATCTGGTGTGCTTTTTCTGTCAAAGCCTGTGCTTCCTCAATAGAAACTCCAGGGATGTTCACATCCAGTTCTGCTGCTAGTCCGAAGCCTCCATTCTCAAGCTGGCCTATGCTGACTTGAGCGGTTACTGTAGTTTCTCCGGTTTTTACTTTAGAAAGACTGATCACTCTGTTCAGAGCGCTGTCGAAACACGCAGAATATCCCGCTGCAAAAAGCATTTCAGGATTGGCAAAATCATCATTGGCTCCTCCTAAAGCTTTCGGCATTCTTACATCAAGATCCAGCACTCCGTTTTCACTTTTCACATGTCCGTTTCTTCCTCCTTTTGCAGTGACCTGAGTGGTATATAATGTTTTCATTTATTTTCTATTTTGTTTAATATTTTTAAGACTGTTTCTTTAAGGTGCAGCAGCTCTTCCGGTTGTATTCCCAGTTTTTCCTGAATTTTTCCCGGAATTTCACAAGCCTTTTGCTGAAGCTGTTTTCCTGCTTCGTCTAAAAATACTTCAACCACTCTTTCGTCCTCTTTTTTTCTTTTTCGGATAATAAATCCTTTAGACTCCAGCCTTTTAAGAAGAGGGGTCAAAGTACCACTGTCCAGAAACAGTTTTTCTCCGATATGGGTTACCGTAAGTCCGTCACCGTCCCATAATATCATCATCACAAGATATTGCGGATAGGTAATGCCCAGTTCATCAAGAAAAGGACGGTAAAGCCCTGTAATCTCTTTGGCAATGACATACAATGGGAAACAAATCTGGTTTTCCAGTTTAGGTGTTTTCGGATTTTCCATAATTTTGGGGTACGAAAGATTCGATGAAGGTATTACTTTTTTATGATAAATTCATCCATTGGAATTCTGACTTTTTTCATAGTAGAAAGCCAGTCATTAGCTTCGTCACGGTATCCAAGATATAAAAGGCTTACACTTTTTAATCCCAGTTCTCTTAGTCCCAGTACTTCATCCACAACATCATTGCTGAATCCTTCCGCCGGAGTACTGTCGATTTTAAGTTCTGCAGCCTGTGCAAGCGCAATTCCTAAGGCAATATAAGTCTGGCGGGCAGTGTGGGCAAAATGCTCTTCAGGAGTCTGCGCACCGTATATTTCTTTAATTTTATCGGTATAGCTTCCAAAGCGGCCTCTTGGAAGATCCCTTACATCCGTATGATAATCGTAAACTTTGTCAATTTTTTCATTAGAATAACTGTCCCATGCTGCAAAGACCAAAACGTGAGAAGAATCTCTCATTACTTCAGGGTTTAATGCACCCGCCACCATTTTTTCTTTCAGTTCCTGGTTTTCCACTACAATAATTCTGAACGGTTGTAAGCCCGATGAAGTAGGAGCCAGTCTTGCTGATTCTAAAATCGTATTAAGGTCTTCCTGTGATACTTTTTTGGTCGGATCATAAGCTTTTACAGCATGTCTCCAGTTTAGATTTTCTATTAATGACATTTTTCTTTTTGTTTTAAATTAAACTACTTATTGATGATTAAATGTCAGTTTTGAACTGACTCAATTAACGATACAAATATATAACCAATTTAATTGTGCGCAATTTAATTTTGAATGATTTTATTGATAACAATCATTGATGAACTTTTTGCCTTTCCATTCAATTCCACAAGAACTGGATTTTTTCAAAGCCGTAGTATTCCAATCTTTGCCGTAGAATTTTAAACTTAAAACAATGCAGAGATTTAAAAACAAAACCGCTTTAATTACCGGAGGAACCAATGGGATGGGTTTGGCTACCGCTCAGAAATTCATTGAAGAAGGAGGATCTGTGATCATTACCGGAAGAAGTGAAGAAACGGTGAATAGTGCTTTAGAGAAACTTGGAGAAAAGGCTTTGGGAATTGTTTCCAATGCCGGAAATATGAAAGACCTTATGAAGCTGCAGCATGAAATCAGAAAATATACAGAACATATTGATCTGGTTTTTGCCAATGCAGGATACGGAAGATTTGCACCTGTGGAATATGTGGATGAAAATCAGTTTGACGAATTATTTAATATGCTGGTGAAAGGTCCGTTTTTTACGGTACAGCAGGTGTTGCCATTAATGAAAAACGGCAGCTCCGTTATTTTCAATACTTCCGTGGCAACGGATATTGCGATGCCTAATTTTTCGGTGTATTCTGCAGCCAAATCTGCAGTGCAGTCAATGATCAAAACTTTTGCTGTAGAACTTACAGAACGTGGAATCCGTGTGAATGGAGTAAGTCCCGGACATATCAAAACCAATATTTTTAATAATACTGGTTTAACCGGAGAGCAGATAGAAAGCGCTATTGGTGATATTATTCCGACAATTCCTTTTAAAAGACAGGGAGAGCCTTCAGAAATAGCCAGTGTAGTTCTGTTTCTGGCTTCAGAAGAAGCGTCCTATATCCATGGAGCGGAGATAAAAGTGGATGCCGGAATTTCTGTGATCAGATAATCCGGGTTATTTGACCTCTTTAATTTCTTTGATGATATTGGTTTTATTTTCAATACCAATATTATAGACCTTACTTTTTTTTAAGCTTTGGGTTGCTTTTTCCATCAGGCTCTTATATTCCGGTGACTTTTTAGAGAGATAAAAAACCTGCGCACTGATTCCAATAGCGACACGCACCACTTCATTGGGTTTGTCCGGATCTTCAGTAATATCGGAAATAGTGGCATTATTATACCAGGTTAAATTCTGCGGAGTGGAATTACCGGAACACGATGTAATCATAATAAAAAGTAATAGTAAACAGGACCAGGCTTTCATAATAAAAAGGATTAAGTAAAAAAGCTCCTGCAATATATCAAAATATCGGCAGGAGCTCTATATAAATTAGTTAGAATCCACAGCTCGCTACACTAGGTGCAGGGGAAGGAGAACATCCGGAAAGGGATGAGAATATGTTCAATACACAGTTGGTATTCACATAATTGTTATCATATAACAGAGATCCTGATGGACTTCTGTAGTATACGTTTCCTGCAGTATTGGCATAAGAAGATACTGAAGCAGACCCACAGCTTGTGTTGGTGCAAGCAACTCTCCATGCAGAATCGGTTACCGGTCCGCTGGAGAATAATGACGGATCAATGATTCTTTTCTCAACAATTCCTGATGCATTTTTGAAGCTTACCAAAATGGCTACGTGATATACCCATGAAACGCAGCATGTTCCGGTAGACGCTCTAAGGTTACCATACACGAATTGCTTTTCGCAATCATAGCCTGCATTCAAAAGGATCTGTCTCATTTTGTGGGCTCTTGCATAGCATCCATCCACCGGATATCTGAATGTGATACATGGTGAAGATGCCGTAGAAGTTCCACAAGCCTGGTTTTTGATCTGGGTAAAAAGACTGTTTAATGTAGCAAGATTAGGAATAACACTTACTGCCTTGTTACTTTCTCCTCTTTCTTCTTTGTTGAATACCGATTTGAAATAACGGATGTCATCAGCAGTTGCTTTTTCTACTTTTGCAATTTTATTGGTATTAGCTTTAAGGAAAACATGAACAGGAGTTTCGTTTTCAACAGCCTGTCTGATCATGGAGATATAACCTGCATTCTCTTTACTGTCCGCAATTTCATACGGCTGTGCAGTAACCATAAATGAGATTTTAAATTTTCCATCTTCTTTTTCAATCCCTACCGGAACAGTTTTGCCGAAATCTTTCATTGCAATTTCATTAGACTCCTTGGCTACAAGATTAGGATCCTGGTTGGCAGCTGAATCTGAGCAGGAATTCACTGACAGTACCGTCACGAATACCATCATGGATAACAGAAATTTTTTCATAGTTTTTATATTTTGTGGTTAGTTTTCAGTGAACTTTTTAATTATGATAGTTCACTTATTTGTGACATTAAAAGTAATAAAAATTAAAATATATGCAAGAATTTTTTTGAAAAAAATACATTATTTCGTTGTTTTATTGATTTTATAATATTGAAAACAACTAAAAAACCTTAGTTTTTTAATAGTAGAATTTTGAAACATAGAAAATTTTAAAATAGAATTTCGAGATCTGGATTCCTACGGAATGGACAAGGTGGATGGATAGTTTATTCCTGACATACAAATGTTCTTCAATAAGATAAGTCTATTTATACTTTGTCCATTCCGTAGGAATCTAAACTATGTAATACGGATCAAATCTAAAAAATGTCTCAATAATAGTAGAATTCTGAAAAGCAAGAAGAATTTTAAAATAGATTTTGAGGTATAGATCCTGCGGAATTACAAACGTTGTGGATAGTGTAAGCGAATAAAAATAACATTATCATAAAACTATAAACCCGGTTTCAATAGTTGAAACCGGGTTTGTTATATTGTAGTAAACTTGACTATTTATAAATCAATTTTGCCTGGAAAACGTCTGCAAAATGCTTTCTGATCTTTGCTTTCAGTTCTTCCATTTCTTCCGGAGTGAGTTCCCTTTCAAGCTCTCTTTTTAACGAAGTAACCTGCTTATCTTTGATCCCACACGGAATAATGTATTCAAAATAACGCATATCCGTATTCACATTTAGTGCAAAGCCGTGAAGAGTTACCCAACGGGAAGCTTTCACTCCCATGGCACACATTTTTCTGGCGTATGGTTTTCCCACATCCAGCCATACTCCGGTCTCTCCCGGCGAGCGTTCTCCTTTAATACCATATTCGGCAATGGTTCTGATGATCACTTCTTCCAGATTCCTCATATATAAATGAATATCAGTGAAAAAATTTTCAAGATCCAGAATAGGATAACCTACAACTTGTCCATAGCCATGATAGGTAATATCTCCACCGCGGTTTACTTTCACGAAGGTAGCCTCAATTTCTTTCAGCTTATCAATACCGGCAAGCATATTTTCTTCATGTCCGCTTTTTCCTAACGTGTACACGTGAGGATGCTCTACGAAAAGAAGGTGGTTGGGAGTTATACTATGCTGTTCTGCAGGAAGATCTCTGTTTTTTATTTTGGTATCAATGATGTTTTTCATCAGCTGTTCCTGATAATCCCAGGCAGGCTGATATTCTTTGACTCCTAAATCTTCAAATTCTACTGCTTTATTTTGATTTGTATTCATTTCAATTTTTGATATACAAATTTAGTGAATTTTACCCTTTTATGGAATGGATAAAATCTATAGCCCTTTTCTTCCAGTCTCTATCCTGAAGCAAAATATTCACAAAGGCTGTTCCAATGATACCGCCATCTGCTTTTTCCGTTACATTTTCGAAGTCATCTTTCGATTTAATTCCAAACCCAATCATCACCGGATTTTTAAGTGGAAGAGCAGCGAGCCTGGAAAGATAGTCCTCATTCTTTAAAACCGCATTTTCATTTCCGGTAGTGGAAGAAGAACTTACGGCATACAGAAATCCTGAACTTAATGAATCCAGATAGATCATCCTTTCATCTGAGGTTTCCGGAGTTACCAGAAAAGTGAAATTAAGATTATATTGTTTTAAGATATGCTGATAGTTTTTCTCAAACTCAATAGGAGGAAGATCAGGAAGGATCAGCCCTGAAACACCACTTTCCGAACATGCTGCACAGAATTTCTCAAATCCGAAACTTAGTACCGGATTGATATAACCCATCAGAATAATTGGGATTTTGATCCTGTCTTTGATTGCTTTTAGTTGTGACAATAGTTTTTCAATGGTCATTCCGTTTTGTAAAGCCAGTTCGTGAGCTTTCTGAATGACAGGGCCGTCTGCTACAGGATCAGAATAAGGCATTCCGATTTCGATCATATCAGCCCCGGAATCCTGAATCAGTTGTATAATATCAGCAGTATCTTCCAGTTGTGGAATTCCTGCTGTGAAATATATATTTAGTTTTTTCATTTTTTTATTATAGAGGTTAGAAATTAGAGGGTAGAAGTTAGAAGGTGAATACTTGTTATTAGGTAATACTTACTAATTTCCAGTATCTAACTTCTAATTTCTTTAAGATACGTTTCCATATCCTTATCTCCACGGCCGCTCAGGCAAATGACCACAACATCATTTTCATTAAATTTCTTCTTATCCAGAACAGCCAGTGCGTGAGAACTTTCCAGTGCAGGGATAATTCCTTCCAGTCTGGTGAGTTCAAAGGCACATTTCAAAGCTTCATCATCATTAATGCTAAAGAATTCAGCTCTTTTTTCTTTAAATAAATGCGCATGAAAAGGCCCGATTCCCGGATAATCCAGTCCGGCAGAAATAGAGTGGGGTTCAATAACCTGGCCGTCTGCTGTCTGCATCACAAGACTTTTGCTTCCGTGAAGGACACCAAGCGTTCCCAGGAAAGTAGTAGCAGCGGATTTTCCGGAATCCACTCCCAATCCTCCGGCTTCAGCAGCAATGATTTTCACCTCTTTTTCCTCTACGAAATGATAAAAGGTCCCTGCTGCATTACTTCCTCCACCTACACAGGCAATCACATAATCCGGATTTTCTCTTCCGATTTTCTCTTTCAGCTGTTCTTTGATTTCCTTTGAAATAATACTCTGGAATCGTGCTACAAGATCCGGAAAAGGATGAGGTCCCACTACACTTCCAATCACATAATGAGTCGTCACAGGATTGTTGATCCAGTCTCTTAATGCTTCATTTACTGCATCTTTCAGGGTTTTTGAACCTGAAGTGGCAGCCACTACTTCTGCTCCCAGCATTTTCATTCTCGCTACATTGGGAGCCTGTCTCTGGATATCAATTTCTCCCATATAGACGATGCATTCTAGACCAAGCAAAGCACATGCTGTAGCGGTAGCAACGCCATGCTGTCCGGCTCCGGTTTCCGCAATAATCCTGGTTTTTCCAAGACGTTTCGCTAATAAAACCTGGCCCAGAGCATTATTGATTTTGTGAGCTCCGGTATGGTTGAGATCTTCTCTTTTCAAATAGATCTGAGTCTTGTATTTCTGACTTAAATTTTTAGCAAAATAGAGTGGAGTGGCCCGCCCAACATAGTTTTTCAGCAAATCCTGATACTCGGCCTGAAAATCTTCAGACTCTATGATTTCAAGATAGTTTTTTTGCAGTTCTTCTACATTAGGATAGAGCATTTCGGGGATAAAAGCACCTCCAAACTCTCCATAATATCCGTTTTCATCGGGGTTTTTATAATTCATTTTTTATTCTTTAGTCATTAAATAAGCGTTGTTTTGTACACTCAGCTGGTTGAGCAGCTCTTTTCTTTTCTGCGAGGTATGAAAAATCAAAATATCATCATCTTCAGAATTTACCCACTCCGGGCCGATACTTTCTTTGATCATTTTGGCCTTGTCATGGAGGATTTCTATGTCACATTTTTCATAAAAGGAACGAAGATCAGCGTGGCAGAAACCAATTGTCTCAAGATTTCTCTGAGTAACATTTTCTTTGAAATGTTTCACCAAAGCGGTTCCATACCCTCTCTTTTTATGAGCAGAAACAAGCCCTACGGCTTCCGCAAAGGAATAACCGGTGTCTGCTATTTGTAAGGTGAAATCAAAATTCACTCTCATAATGGCCAATATGCTTTCATCCGTATCCATCAGAAAATGAAATTCTGAGTCTTTAAAAAAAGAGCGGAAGTAGGATGATTTCATGGTGTTCCATGCAGAAATATCCCAAAGTTCCAGGATGTGTTTTATTTCGGCTTCTGTTAAATCTTTCGTTTCTTTTACGTGATATTTCATGGGTTCAAACTATTAATAAATGTGAGATGGTAATCGTACTGCTGTTTGGTAATCAGCTTTTTATAATATAATAATTCTATTTTATGCATTAAGTCAATTAAGGTTGCTTTATCTATTTTCGACTGATACATGGTAATGGCAATTTCAAGGTTGTCAATCAGAAAATAAGGATCGAAATCCTCGTAAAGCAGAAAAATTTTAGAATAAATCAATCCCAGGTCATACTTTACACTGGATTTTACATGGTTTTCCAAAAATTTATCTGAAATAATAACCAGATAATAACTGTTCCATAAGCTGATTCTTTCAAAAAAATACTGGATATCACTTTCTTCAAAATCTTTAATAATACAAATGAAATCAGACAATAGTCCACCTGCTTCCCAATGTTCTGTATTGCTGTCGTTTTGTGCAACAAAATGGTATAGATTCTGGATTTTTTCATTCCCGAATTTAGGCGGAAATAATGTTTTATAAAATGTCTTCTTTAGCAAATGTATATTCATCCTTGTGTTTTTTATGTGTTATTTATTTTGTTGAAATTGGGTTTTAAATTTTTTTATCCTGTCAATATTTTTACTGCCGGGCTCTGTTTCAAACTTTGAATTGATATCCAAAGCGAAAGGCTGTTGCTTCAATGTTTTTACATCACAGATATTATCTTCAGAAATTCCGCCGCTTAGAAAGTAGGGCAGTGGAATCTCAAATTCATTCAGAATATTCCAGTCGAATTGTTGCCCTGTTCCGCCAAAGGCTTTGCTGTCTGTATCAAATAGGTAGTAGGTGACAGGTTGCGGGTTGCAGGTTGCTTGTTGCAGATCAAGAATTTGTGTTATTTTATTTTGATTTTCTGCTGTATTACTTCCTATTCTGATGACTTTAATAATACCAACTTCCGGATTCAGCTTTTGTCTTAATTCAGCAATAAAATCGTTACTTTCATCACCATGAAGCTGGACAAAATTCAAATCTGCATGCTGAACGATCTTTACAATGATATCGGCTTCTTCATTAACAAAAACGCCCACTTTTCCCTGGTGATCAATGGTTGAGAGTTCTTCCAGACTCAGATGATTCAAAACATACCTCGGTGATTTTTCATAGAAGATAAAACCGAGAAAATCTGTTTTCATAGCAATCAATTCCTGAATCTGATCCGGTTTTGTAAGACCGCAGACTTTGAGTTGAGGTGGCAGGTTTGAGGTTGTAGGTTGCAGGTTCATTGTTATTGTGTTTAAATTTGAGAAGCAAATTCTTCAAAAGCTTTGGCAGGATCTGTATTTTTCATGAAATATTCGCCCATCAGGAAACCGTCAAATCCTTTTTCTTTTAAAAACTGAAAATCTTCAAGGCTGTAAATACCACTTTCTGCAACAGATAAAACTTCTTTTGGAAGCTGGTTTTTTAGCTGAACGGAATGCTGAAGATCCACTTTAAAATCTTTAAGGTTTCTGTTATTAATTCCTACCAAATCAATTTCTGAATTGAAATGTTTCAGTTCATCTTCTGTATGAATTTCCAGTAAGACCTCCAATTTCAGTTGGTGAGCTAATTCGGTAAATTCCTGTACCTGAGCTGGTGAAAGACATGAAGCGATCAGTAATACTACATCAGCTCCAATACTTTTGGCTTCATAAAACTGATATTCATCAATCATAAAATCTTTTCGCAGAATCGGAATGGTAATCTCATTTCTTACATCCATAACATCATTTAAATTTCCTCCGAAAAAATCATGATCAGTCAGGATTGAAATTCCGCTGGCTCCAAAATTTTCGTAAGCAGAAACTACCTCCAAAGGCTGTACATTATTATTGATGATCCCTTTTGAAGGAGATTGTCTCTTAAACTCAGCGATAATTCCGCTTTTATTGTTGATGGATTCTTTCAGTGAATAGGTTGGTCTTCCAAAAAAAGAGGTGTCTTTTAACCGGTCAAGGGAAATGCGCGATTTTGCTGCAGCAACCTCCTCTTTTTTTCGTTCAATAATTTTATCCAGTATAGTCATTTTTTTGTGTCTGTAATATAGTCAATAGTGAATTTTGCTTTGCAAGTGAATGGTGAATCTTATTGGATCAAAAGATTAAAACTATTCAATGCTTTTCCGCTTTGCAGACTTTCATCAGCCATGAGAAGACAGTTATCGTAGGTCCCGAATTTATGGGTGTTGTAAAGTGCTGCTGAAGCGTTGGCAAGGATTACTGAGTTCTGCTGTTCTGTACCATTTCCTTCCAGAATATCCATGAATATTTTTGCCGTTTCCCGAATGGAGTTTCCTGCTTTAATATCTTCCAGCGTTACCGGATTGAAACCTAAATCTTCTGCAGAATAAATTTCTTCGCCGTTTTTGGTGATGATTTTGCTGTCGCCGGTAAGACTTATTTCATCATATCCGTCAAGGCCATGCACCAGAATAAATTCACGTTCTTCCTTTTGAAGAAGATACTGATAAATTCTTGCAATTTCCAGATTATAAACTCCAATCATTGAATATCTGGGCTTTGCCGGATTGACCAAAGGACCCAAAAGGTTAAAGAAGGTTCTTAATCCCAGCGATTTTCTTAATAACCCGACAGATTGCAGCGCAGGATGAAAATAAGGAGCGTGCAAAAAGCAGATGTTAGCCCTTTCAAGATCTTCATTCAATTGCTCTGAGCTGTTTTTAAACTGATATCCCAGTTCTTCCAGTACATTGGAAGAGCCTGTAGTGGTAGAAGCTCCGTAATTTCCATGTTTTATTACCTTCTGTCCGGCTCCGGCTACTACAAAACTGGCCAGAGTGGATATATTGATGGTATCTTTTCCGTCACCTCCTGTTCCTACAATATCAATCGCATCGCTGGCATCGATGTTTACAGGAACAGCCATTTGTAACAATGCTTCTCTGAAACCTTCCAGCTCTTTCAATGTGATATTCCGCATCAGGAAAACACTGATAAAAGCAGTCACTTCCGCAGCGTTGAATTTATTCTGTGCAATCTCAATCATGGTAGCCTTCGCTTCTGATTTTGAAAGCGTATTATGGTTGAACAGGTATTGAAGTATTTCTTTCATTTGTGGTATTTTTATGGTTGTTGAAGGACTTTCTAAGGTTTTCATGACAACAGAAAGTTTTTAATGATTACTTCTCCTTCCGGCGTTAAAATGCTTTCAGGGTGAAACTGTACTCCGTGTACATCATAGGTTTTGTGCTGCAAAGCCATGATCATTCCGTCTTTATCTACGGCTGTGATTTCCAGTTCTTCCGGGAAATCTTCAGTATTGACTGCCCAGCTGTGGTATCTTCCCACTTCCAATCCTGAATGTAAATCCTTAAATAATTTGGTGTCTTCTTTCACCAGGTCGGTAGTGGTAGCCACTCCGTGAAAGATTTCAGACAGGTTGATCAGACTTCCTCCGAAAGCTTCAGCTATGGCCTGCTGTCCGAGACATACTCCAAGGATACTTTTTGAAGGAGCGTATTCTTTAATAAGGTCTAATAAAATACCTGCTTCTTCAGGAATTCCGGGACCGGGAGAAAGGATGATTTTGTCGTATTTTCCAATCTCTTCAAGGGTAATTTCATCGTTTCTTACCACATCTACTCTTTGGTTCAGAATTCTTTCAATAATCTGAACAAGGTTATAGGTAAAGCTGTCGTAATTGTCGAAAACGAGAACTTTAAGTGGCGTCTGCTGAGTGTTTATATTGCTGTTCATTGCTTTTTTTGTTAGATAGTTGCTGGTTTTTTTTTGTTGCTAGCTGGTGGGTTTATTTTTCAACTATTTTTTCTGCTTTTTCTACTGCTTTTTTCAGTGCATTCAGTTTGTTGTTGACTTCCTGTAATTCACTTTCAGGGACAGATTTTGCTACAAGACCGGCACCAGCCTGGTAAAATAAGGTATTGTTTTTACTTAAGAAGGTTCTGATCATAATGGCCTGGTTGCAGGTTCCGTTCAGTCCGATGATTCCTATACAGCCGCCATAATAGCCGCGGGAATCTTTTTCATATTGATTGATCAGCTGAAGCGCTTTATGCTTGGGTGCACCGCTTAATGTTCCCTGAGGGAAAGTAGCGGAAACCATTTCCAGAGGATTGATGTCATCAGCAACATCTGCAGTCACCTCACTTACCATATGAATAACGTGAGAGAAAAGCTGGATTTCTTTAAGCTTAGTAACCGTTACATTTTTCCCAAGCTTTCCAAGATCATTTCTAGCGAGATCTACCAGCATGGTATGTTCTGCATTTTCTTTGGGATCGGCTTTCAGGACTTCAATAGCTTCAAGGTCAGCTTCAAAATTTCCTGTTCTTTTGGATGTTCCCGCAATCGGGTGAATAATGGCTTTATTGTTTTTGATGATTAACTGGCTTTCAGGACTTGATCCGAATAATTTGTAATTTCCGTAATCAAAATAGAATAAGTAAGGAGAAGGATTGATATTTCTCAAAGCACGATACACGTTGAACTCATCACCTTTGAATTTCTGCTCAAATCTTCTGCTCAGAACCAGCTGGAAGACATCTCCGCGCATACAGTGTTTCTGGGCTGTCTTTACCAGTTCAATATACTCTTCATCTGTAATATTAGATGTTTCTTCGCTTGTTTTCTCGAATGGGTAAACCGGAGTATTCTGATTTTTAATAAGATTTTCCAACAGATGGAATTCAGATTTTACGCCATCAATACAGTTTTCAATAATATACATTTCATCATTAAAATGATTGATAGCAATTACATATTGGTACAATCTATACCTTAAAACAGGAATCTCTACTTCCTTGCTTTGTGCTTTAAGGCTGATGTTTTCAAAAAACTGTACCGCTTCAAAACTTGTGTAGCCAAAAAGGCTCTGAGCCGTCTGCTCAATAGGATCACCGGTTTCTTCACATTTAAAAATCTGACGGAACTCTTCAAATACATCTGTAATATTCCGCTCCATAATAAATTGCTTTACGGGAGCAGAAGAAGGAAGTTTGATTTCATATTCGTTAAGATTTTTCACCTCAATTCCGGCAATGGCATTCACGGCGATGAAGGAAAAGTTATTATCAATACTTTTTGAATCTGAACTTTCCAGAAGAATCGTATCACGGAATTTATCCCTGATCTTAAGGTAAATATTCATGGGAGTATGAAGGTCTCCCAGTGTTTTTTTCGAAACGGTTTTTATCGTAATTGTTTTGGTCAACATTTTATTGTTTTTTGTGAGATTAAGGAATAAAAAAAGGCTTTAACGGTATCCGTCAAAGCCTATATATTGTTTTTTGATTATTTCTGCTGTAATTAACAACATGACAATACCTTCAGACCCGACGAAGAGTTTGAAAGCCACCACCAAATATTGTTGTTCATTTTAAACATAGGACAAATGTAGAAATTTTTTTTATACAAAGACGAAAAAATTTCTGAAAATAAAAAAACTTAACATTGAAACCTCTTATTTAAGCTGTTTGAGTTCTTGTTTCAATACTTTGATTTTTTCTCTGTAAGTTTCATCATCATAGTCTTTTACATAATCTTCCAATGCAGCAATATATTCTTCAATGAATTGTTTATTTGTTCTGTCTGCTTCATATTTGATTCTTGCAGAATTCACAGGAACCATTTTTTCATTTTGTAATACAATTTTTCCTTCCCTGGATTGATCATAAAGGATGACCATGTTTTTTTCATATCCTGGAATGTATTTTACAGGAATATCCTTATCACCCGGAATTCTGATTGAATTTCTGATAGGATAAATGGCTGCAGTAGTAGTGGAGAAAAAGGTAGTGGTATATTTTCCGTCCTGTTTCTTTACAATGGCTTCATAATCGTGGATGTACATGTCATTCAGAGTAGAATTGGTTTCTACATCAGAGGTGATAATAGCTGTGCTTTCTACTCCGTATTTGTTTAAAAACCATGCATTTAGAAACTGTCCTCCAAAACCATTCAATATAGCAAGTGGAATGATCGGAATCAAAAACCATGCTTTTTTGGTCAGATAGGAGAGCAATCCAAAGAATGCAAACAACAGAACCACAGTATAAAAACCATGATGGCTGGTGAAAAACAGAATTTTTGAAATTAAAATCATGGATTAAAGATAACTATAATAATCTTTTATTTAAACGCTGAGATCGCAAAGATGTTATTAAATGACTGTTAAAATGATCACAAGGGCGTTTAACTTAGCAAAAGAGCTGTTATTAGCTGAATGAAGTGCCTTTGCGAACAAAAAAATAAATTTTTATCATCATTACTTTGCGAACCTGGCGTTTGAACTATTTATTGTACTGGCTCAGATAAAGGAATATCCGGAGTTCCGCTGTAGAAAACAATCAGCGTTGCTCCGAGGTCTCCGGTTTTACCTCTGTGGCCGGTATTAACCATTTCAGGAAGTACCTGACCTTTTCTTATCCATTGCGTTTTTCCATCCTCTTTTCTTTCAATCTGAATTTCACCTTTTTCTACATAAGCAGCATTAATCACAGGATGTTTATGCCAGCTCAGTGCCGAGTTGGGAGGTACAGCAATTTTAAGGACTGAAATTTCCGGCTGAGTTGCGGGGTAAGCAGGATACGTAGTTCCGTCCCAGGATTTTGTCGTTTTTAAAAGCGTCACCGATTCAATTTTATCAGAATATTCTGATTGTGGTTCATTGGATGAATTATCACATGAAAAAAGGAAAGAAGAGAGTATAGCAAAGCAAGCTGTACCCAATACATGTTTTCTGGTCATACATTTTTAAATTAATACGTTGATTTTTGGCTCGGATCATCCGATATACAAAAATACTAACCTGATTTAAAATTCTCCCATGTTTGAATTATTTTTTTATCAGTTGTTAAGATCCTGATCTCAAAAATATTTCCTAAAGAAAACATTTGTCATAAGTTTAAAAGTTTATTTTTTATATTTTTGCTTCCAAATTAGAAAAAAATGAAAAAAGTATTAGCAATCGCATTTATCGGAGGTTTATTATTAGCAAGCTGCAAAAAAAAGCCAGATCACTCTTTACAGGATAGCAACACAATGCTTGAGGAACCGGAAGCAACTACTGTGGTAGATTCTACTGCTAAAACTGCTGCTCCAGCTGCTGCAACTGCACCTGAAGCTGCTAAAACAGATTCTACAGCGAAGAAATAATGAAAAAAATACTTTTGGCAGGAACACTGGGGCTTATGATCATTTCCTGTTCTAAAAAAGAAAATACAGCAGAAGTGGCATCTTCTTCTGAAACTACAGCTGTTTCAGAACCTGCTCAATCTAATCTTTCCGGTGATCAGATCATGGAAACATTGGACTGCTCAGGCTGCCATTCTGTGAATGAGAGAATGATAGGACCTTCTTATCAGGAAATTGCAGGAAAGTACTCTGAAAAGGATACTGAACTGCTGGCTTCCAAAATTATAGAAGGCGGAAGTGGAGTATGGGGAAATGTCCCTATGGCTGCCCATCCTCAGGTATCTAAAGAAGATGCCAAAAAAATGGTGGAATATATTTTAAGTCAGAAGAAATAAAATATGTCTGCTGAAAAATCCAGTCTGCACACAAGAAATCTGCATCGTAATTCCTACGATTTTGATCAGCTTATTTCTTGTGTGCCGGAACTGAAACACTATGTTTTTACAAATGCCTATCAGACAGTAACCATTAATTTCAGCATTCCTCAAGCAGTTAAACTGCTCAATAAAGCCTTACTCTTACATTTCTACAACATTAAAGGCTGGGATATTCCCGATACCAATCTTTGTCCACCGATCCCGGGAAGAGCAGACTATGTACATTATATTGCCGATCTATTAGGTGAACCACTTAACAAAATTCCCACAGGAAATTCTGTAAAAGGATTAGACATAGGAACAGGCGCGAATCTCGTGTATCCTTTAATCAGCTGCAAATCTTATGGCTGGACCATTCTGGGAACGGATATCAACCAGGATTCTTTGAAAAATGCTCAACACATTCTGGATCAAAATGAAGATCTTTCCTCTGTTATTCAGTTAAAAAGCCAGCCTGATGCTGATCATATCTTTACCAATATCATTGGTCCGGAAGACAGATTTACTTTCACCATGTGCAATCCTCCTTTTCATGATTCTGAAGAATCTGCCATGAAAGGGAATATCAGAAAAACAAAAAATCTTAGTAAATCAAAGAAAACGAAACCTCTTCTTAACTTCAGCGGACAGCAGTCTGAACTTTGGTGTGAAGGTGGTGAACTTGCTTTTATTACTAAAATGATCAATGAAAGCACATTGTTTTCATCACAGGTTCTTTGGTTCACGTGTCTGGTTTCGAAAAAAGACAATCTCAATAAACTCAACAATCTTTTAAAGAAAGTAAATGCTGTAGAGGTGAGAACTATTGATATGGCTCAGGGACAAAAAGTAAGCAGAATGCTGGCGTGGACGTTTATTCCCCGAAAAGACAGAAAAAGCTGGTTGATTTAAAATTCAAAGTTCAAAGTTTAATGTTATAGCACAATCATTCAAATCTTTGATCTCTAAACACGTATCCCGAACCCCAATACCCCGCATCTTTACCACTTTTTAAAATTTCTTAAAAAAGCCATTGACGGTCATGTCAAAAATGCCTAAATTTGTACGCTTTTAGAAAAATAAGAAATGCAATTATCAGAACAAGAAATCATTAGAAGAGAAAAGCTGAATAAGCTTACTGAAATGGGGATTAATGCGTTCCCTGCGGATGAGTATATAATTACAGATACTACAGAATCTATAAAACAGGATTTTTCTGAAAGTAAACAGGTGAAGATCGCTGGTAGATTGATGTCCCGCAGAATTCAAGGAAAGGCTTCTTTTGCAGAATTGCAGGATTCTAAAGGAAAAATCCAAGTTTACTTCAACAGAGACGAGATCTGTCCGGGTGAAGATAAAGAACTATATAATGAAGTATACAAGCACCTTCTGGATATCGGTGATATTATCGGTATTGAAGGAGAATTGTTTACCACTCAGGTAGGAGAAAAGACGGTTTTAGTGAAAAACTTTACGCTTCTTACAAAGGCTTTACGCCCGCTGCCTCAGGCTAAAACTGATGAAAACGGAGTAGTACACGATGGTTTTACAGATCCTGAATTAAGATACAGACAGCGTTACGTAGATTTAACGGTAAACCCACAGGTAAAAGAAATTTTCGTGAAGAGAACAAAATTGTTCAATGCCATGAGAACATTCTTTAATGATGCAGGATATTTTGAAGTGGAAACACCAATCCTACAGTCAATTCCTGGTGGAGCAGCAGCTAAACCGTTTATCACGCACCACAATGCGCTGGATATTCCATTATATTTAAGAATTGCCAACGAATTATATCTGAAAAGACTGATCGTAGGTGGTTTTGACGGAGTATATGAGTTCTCTAAAAACTTCAGAAATGAAGGAATGGACAGAACCCACAACCCTGAGTTTACCGCTATGGAAATCTATGTAGCGTACAAAGATTATAACTGGATGATGGATTTCACTGAGAAATTACTGGAATTCTGTGCTATCCAGGTAAACGGAACTACAAAAGCTACCTTTGGGGAACATGAAGTAGATTTCAAAGCTCCTTACCCAAGAGTTTCCATGACAGAAGCGATCCTGAAATTTACAGGTTTCGATATCACCGGAAAAACTGAGAAGGAATTATATGATTTCGCGAAATCTATCGGTATCGAAGTAAATGAGACGATGGGTAAAGGAAAATTAATCGATGAAATCTTCGGTGAGAAATGTGAAGGAAACTTCATCCAGCCGACTTTCATTACGGATTATCCGATCGAAATGTCTCCACTGACAAAGAAACATAGAAGCAAAGAAGGCTTAACAGAGCGTTTTGAATTAATGGTATGCGGTAAAGAAATCGCTAATGCATATTCAGAGCTTAATGATCCTATCGATCAGAGAGAGCGTTTTGAAGCACAGATGGCGTTATCTGAAAGAGGAGATGATGAAGCAATGTTCATCGATCAGGACTTCTTAAGAGCGCTGGAGTATGGTATGCCACCAACTTCAGGATTAGGAATCGGTATGGATAGATTAATTATGTTCTTAACGAATAATGCCTCAATCCAGGAAGTATTATTCTTCCCTCAGATGAGACCTGAAAAAGCAGTCCCACAAATTGAATTAGGAGAGGATGAAAAAGTAATCCTTGAAATCCTTAATTCCCAGGAAGAGCCGATGGCTTTGGCAGAAGTAAAAGAAAGAAGCCAGTTATCCGGTAAAAAATGGGATAAAGCTTCCAAGACTTTGACAAAAAACAATATTGTGAAAGTAGAGAAAATTGACGAAAATCTTTTGATGAAACTGGCTTAAGATTTCTCAGAAATGACTAGTCCTGAAAAACTGATACAGATTATAGTACAAAAATAAATAATTAAACCAGAGTAATTTTACTATTGCTTTGGTTTTTGTTTTTATAGGTTTTCATTTTAATTTGTGATTGGTTATGCATTTGGTTTGGAGTTAGATAATGATTTGAAAAATGTGGTCGTAAATCATTGTAGATTTCGATAGATTCATTTACTATCTTTTTCCTTAAATTATTGTTTATATCATGTTTATCAATATCAAACTCATGCTTTAAAATACCATTCACTCTCTCTGCTATTGCATTTTCATAAGGATCGGAGTTTTGTGTCATACTACATTTTAATTGATGTTTCTGTAAAAGTTTTTGATACTCATTCGAGCAGTATTGTAAACCACGATCGGAATGATGGATTAAAGATTCTCTCATCCCTTTATGCTTCTTGAGAGCTCTTTTTAAAGCTATAATACTACTCTGTGTATTCAAATTGTCTGCAACAAAGTGTCCCATTATTTTCTTAGAATATGCATCAGTTATTAAACTTAAATAGCTTGGATTTTTTCGGTTTCCTATATAAGTAATATCTGCAACCCATACTTGGTTGGGCTTTGTTATCTGGTAGTCCAGGAGCAGGTTCTTATGCTTTCTAAAACGATGATGAGAGTTGGTCGTAATGTGATAGCTTTTGCGAGGCTCAATCAATAAATGATTAGCTTTTAAGATGGCAAAGAATTTATCTCTCCCTACCTTAATGGAGCTTAAGGATCTCTGTAAAATAAAATATAATTTCCGGCCTCCTAACCGGGGCATCTTAACACGAAGATTCTCTACCAGCTTTACTACCTCTGAAGCTTTATCTTTACAAACTTTCGTACGCTTTATACTTCTATAATAGATTTGTCTATTTAACCCTAACAATCCGCAAGTAAAAATCAAAGTTTCTTTTTCTTTACTGCGGAAGTAATCGATTGTTCGGGTGGTGAGTTTTTTCGAATATCAATGTGATATTCTTTCTCAGCCAGATCAATCATCATATCAAAAAATATGGACTTTTTATCTGCAATATAAGCCTGCTTTTCTAAGAATGCCTTTTGCTTTTCAAGAAGCCTTACCTGGGCTTCTAATTCCATTATACGTTGTTCAGGTGTTTTTTCCATCGCGTAAGGTCTTTGGTTTTCCCAATCAAAGTTACCATATTTTCTCAGCCAATTTAAAATAGTTCCATGAGATTGAATACCATATTTCTTACGACAATTATTAATAGTGGATGCTCCTGATTCAACTTCTTTCACGATTTGAAGTTTTAAACTTAAACTGTAATCCTTCTGTGTACGTTTAATGTACGTGGATGTTAATGTTTCTGCCATAACGATTCTTTTTTGTGTATCGCTATTTCAGGACGAGACAAAAACATAAATAAAAAAAGGTACAGTGCTATGCTGTACCTTTTTATTTTTTCCATTTCCTAAGCTGTGTCCTGAAGTTTTTAAAGGGAGCTACGGTATTGATATGGATCCATTTCCAAACCGGCCACTGGGCGGGTGTTGTTGCCCATTTTCTTTTGCCAGGAATAAATAGTATATCATCATCAAGGCTTTCTATCCAGTTGATAATTTCATCCACCTGATTTCGAAGCAGTTCTCTTTGTTCTTGTAAAGTATGAGAACCATATTGATTATAAAAAGACTGGTACAATCCTCCCAGGTTATTCCATTTGTATTCAGGAGTGGGAGTTTTTACTTCAATTCCTTTGCTTTCATCAGATTCCCACTGTAAAAGCAGGTGAGTCCAACCCAATTGATAGGAAATATTTTGTGATGGAGTTTTATCAACTCCCGGCTGCCGAAGATCTTTTTCCTCTTCTTTTATATCATTAAATTCCTGATCATAGAGCAGATATCTTTTCTTTAGCTCTTCAATGAGTTCTGTTTTATCTTTATAACCCTGCATACTTACTATTTTCTCAACTTACTGAAAGAAGCCATCAGATAAAATAAGAAAGGAAGAATAAACAATGAGCCCAGCATCAATGCCCATCCCAATGCGGCGATAGTTTTTTCAGGAGCCATATGTTCCAGTAATGAAAGATGCTGTCCGTTTCCTAATAAAATAATATCCGGATTATGCTGATACGTTGCCGCTACTAAAATCATCACCATCTGGAATCCTGCCAAAGCACGTACAGGAAGCAGCTTCTGACGGTTCATCGCTCTTAGAATAAGCAACAAGGCAATGGTGGCAAAAGCAATCGCCATAATCCCCAAAGGCTTTGAAAATACCCACATCAAAAGGGGAATATCTGAAATATAAGCAGTTACGAATACCAATATTCCTGTGACCACAACAAAGATCATGGTCTGCTTGGATTTTCTGATCATTAACAAAAGATCGGCCTTATCACGTGTTTCTCTTAATGAAAATATAGAAGCAAGATAAGCACAAAGGGCTACAGTAAATAAGCCCACAGAAACCCCAAACCAGTTCAGCCAGCTGAACACATACAAATCCAGAAAACCTACAGCATCAGGATTGATAGAATGTGAAACCGTAGCAGCAGCGATTAATCCTAAAAAGAAAGGTGTTAAAAGGCTCGCATAGTAGAAAATATGGGTATATAAAACCTGCCAGTTATCCTTTACAGCATCATAATGTCTGAAGGTAAAGGCTGTTCCCCTCGCAATAATTCCCAAAAGCATCAGTACTAAAGGAATGTGAAGATAAGTAGACATAGTGGTATAAATCTCCGGAAAACCAACAAAAAGGATAACGATGGCAATAATCAGCCACATGTGATTGGCTTCCCAAACAGGAGCAATAGATTCATACATAATCTCATGGGTTTTATGACGGGCTTTTTTATTGGTGAACATTTCTACAATACCTGCTCCAAAGTCAGCTCCGCCCAGAATAATATAAAGACAGATGGATAGCCAGAGAAAACCTATTACAATGTAAATCATGATTTTTTGTTTTTATCGTTAAACTGAACATCGGTAGGATCGTAAAGCATCGGTACCATTTGAATCTGTCTCTTTAAAAGGAAAACAAGGATTAATGATAATGATACGAAAATAGCCGTAAAGAAATAGAATGAATACTGTATTCCCGGCATAGGAGTTACCGCATCTGCTGTCCTCATAATCCCATAAATAATCCAGGGCTGTCTTCCTACTTCTGTTACCGTCCATCCCGCTTCCAGAGCAATATATCCAAAAGGTGTTGCGATTAAAAAGGTTTTTAATAACCAGTTTTTATTCAGCCATTCTTTTTTGAAGAAGAAGGCATATAAATAGACAGCTCCGATAACAATCATGATCACTCCGAAGAAAATCATGATTTGAAAAGCATAATGAACCACAGCAATCGGAGGCCATTCATCTCTAGGGAAATCCTTAAGACCTTTTACTTCAGAATTAAAGTCATTACTTACCAGAAAACTCAACACTTTTGGAATTTTCACTACATATTTCACTTCTTCTTTTTCCTCATCAGGAATTCCTCCAATCACAAATGAAGCCCCTTTTTCCGTTTCAAAATGAGCTTCCATAGCTGCCAGTTTGATAGGCTGTCTTTCTGCTACCGACTTTGCAGCAACATCACCGCTTAGAGGTGCTCCGAATGCTCCGATCAAGGCAAAACCTACGGCAATTCTAAAAGCTTTGGTATGGAATTCAATATTTCTTTTTCGCATAATCATAAAAGCATGAACTCCTGCAACTGCAAATCCTGTTGCACAAAAAGCAGCAACTGTCATATGAAGAGCCTGAGGAAACCATGCATCATTGAACATCGCTTTGATAGGATCTATATTAAGATACTGTCCGTTAATATAATCAAAACCGGTGGGAGAATTCATCCATGAGTTGGCTGCTACCACCAGAATTCCGGAAGCCAGCCCGCTTACTCCTACAAGAAAACCACAGAACCAGTGAAACCATTTATTGAATCTTTCCCATCCGTATAAAAAGAAACCAATGGCAATCGCTTCGATGAAAAAGGCTGTTCCTTCCAGAGAAAAAGGCATCCCGAAAATCGGACCTGCATGTTTCATAAACCCGGGCCATAAAAGGCCAAGTTCAAAAGAAAGCATTGTTCCTGAAACGGCTCCCGTTGCAAAAAGGATAGCCACCCCTTTACTCCATGCTTTTGTAAGTCCTTTATATACCTCGTTATTGGTTTTCAGATATTTCCAATGGGCAAAAGCCATCAGAAAAGGCATCACCATACCCACACAGGAGAATATGATATGAAAGCCCAGAGAGAGTGCCATCTGAGCGCGTGCTGCGATAAAATCATCCATAATTTCAACTTTTCAGATAATAAATTTAAGCATAAATTATTGATGTTGAATATGATTTACAACAGTTGCTATCTCATCAATACATTTTAATTTTGTTTCTTTTACCGGCTCACTAATCCTTATGTTTTTCTAAAGAAAACTCCACATTTTTTTGACACTTTTTAACTTTCATACCTCGAAAAAAATCACGATATTTGTGAGTCTTTGCATATAGCAGGATTTTTAATTTTTAATATGAGTCAAAAACAATATACAGCTAGTAGTATTCAGGCATTGGAAGGAATGGAACACGTTCGTATGCGTCCTTCAATGTACATTGGTGATGTAGGAGTCAGAGGACTTCACCACTTGGTTTATGAAGTAGTAGATAACTCTATTGACGAGGCATTGGCAGGGTACTGCGACACGATCTTCGTTAGCATCAAGGAAGGAAACGGAATTGAAGTAAGTGATAACGGTAGAGGTATCCCGGTTGATTTCCACGAAAAAGAGCAGAAATCTGCCCTTGAAGTGGTAATGACAAAAATTGGAGCCGGAGGTAAGTTTGACAAAGACTCTTATAAGGTTTCAGGAGGTCTTCACGGGGTTGGGGTTTCGTGTGTGAATGCTCTTTCCAACGAGATGATCACTACGGTTTACAGAGACGGAAACGTTTACCAGCAGATTTATTCAAGAGGAAAAGCCCAGACAGGTGTTGAGGAGATTGGTCACAGCGAAAAAAGAGGAACCAAGCAGTTTTTCCAGCCGGATGATAGTATATTTACAGAGTTAATTTATAATTACGATACATTAGCAAGCCGTTTAAGAGAACTTTCTTACCTTAACAAAGGAATTACCATTACATTAACTGATGAAAGAGAGAAATTAGAAGACGGATCTTTCCGTTCGGAAGTTTTCCATTCAGAAGGTGGGTTAAAAGAATTCGTTGCTTACATTGATGGTAACCGTGAGTCTATCATGGAACATGTAATCTTCATGGAAGGAGAAAGAGATGATATTCCTGTAGAAGTAGCAATGCGTTACAATACTTCTTTCAACGAAAATCTTCACTCTTACGTAAACAACATCAACACTCATGAAGGAGGAACTCACCTTGCAGGTTTCAGACGTGCTTTGACGAGAACCCTTAAAAAATATGCTGATGATCTGGGTATTCCACAGAAAGAGAAAGTAGAAGTTACAGGTGATGATTTCCGTGAGGGATTAACAGCTGTAGTTTCTGTAAAAGTAATGGAACCTCAGTTTGAAGGACAGACTAAAACAAAATTAGGAAACTCTGAAGTTTCCGGAGCTGTAGATAAAATTGTAGGGGAAATGCTTACCAACTTCCTGGAAGAAAATCCTAATGAAGCTAAGCTGATTGTTCAGAAAGTTGTTTTAGCTGCAAAAGCAAGACAGGCTGCAAAAAAAGCCCGTGAAATGGTTCAGAGAAAATCTCCGATGGGAGGTTCCGGTCTTCCAGGGAAATTATCAGACTGTTCATCAAAAGATCCGGCAGAATCTGAAATCTTCCTTGTAGAGGGAGATTCCGCAGGGGGTACGGCTAAACAGGGAAGAGACAGACACTTCCAGGCTATCCTTCCGTTAAGAGGTAAAATTCTGAACGTAGAGAAATCTATGCTTCACAAAGTATATGATAACGAAGAGATCAGAAATATCTATACTGCTCTTGGGGTTTCTGTAGGTACTGAGGAAGACAGCAAAGCATTGAACCTGGCAAAATTAAGATACCACAAGATCGTTATCATGACCGATGCCGATATTGACGGATCTCACATTTCAACACTGATTCTTACTTTCTTCTTCAGATATATGAAGGAACTTATTGAGAATGGTTATATCTATATCGCTCAACCGCCTTTATACCTTTTAAAGAAAGGAAATAAAAAAGTGTATGCTTATAACGAAAAAGAGCGTGAGGAATTTACTTTAGAAATGTCTCCGGACGGAAAAGGAGTAGAGGTACAACGTTACAAAGGTCTTGGAGAGATGAACCCTGAACAGTTGTGGGAAACTACATTGAATCCTGAACACAGAATTCTGAAGCAGGTAACCATTGATAATGCAGTGGAAGCAGACAGTATTTTCTCAATGCTGATGGGAGATGAAGTTCCGCCAAGAAGAGAATTTATCGAGAAAAATGCGAAATATGCAAAAATTGATGCATAAACCTTTTTAAAAATATAATAAAAAAGCTTCTGATTATTTAGAAGCTTTTTTTATATTTGGATAAACCAAAAAAACAATAATATGTTAACTCTTTTACAAACAGATCCTTACAACGGAGCAGATGCGGCTTCTGGTGCAGTTGCTGCAGGATTAGGGATCGGAACAATGTTCTTCGGACTGCTTTGCTATATATTCTATGGATACTGCATGTACAAAATCTTCCAGAAAGCAGGAAGACAAGATGCCTGGGCTGCCTTTATTCCTATTTACAACACGATCGTATTACTGGAAATTGTGAAAAAGCCGATTTGGTGGATCATTCTTTTCTTTATTCCATTGGTAAACATTTATGCATGCTGGGTGGTATATGACAGACTTGCCAAAGGCTTTGCGAAAGAAACACCTCTGTACACTATTCTGATTCTCCTTTTCGGATTTATTTTTATTCCTGTATTGGGATTGGGAAGTGATCGTTTTGACAGTAAACTGGTCCCGAATGATTAAATAGAAAGAAAAAAATTAAAAGACTTCATTGCTGAAGTCTTTTTTTTATTAATCATCGATAGGATTGTAGAATTAATTGTACTTTCCGTTATTATTAATTCTACAGTATTTGAATCATATGGATTGTAAATTATTATAAATTTGAGTACAGACAATTTGAAGTTTATCCCTTCATGTTACAGAATATATATTCTTATTTCAATATAGAATGAATATAAATATTCTGTTTTAACTTTTCAGAAATAAGCAATGAAAAGTTGATAATGTGTTCATTGCCTTATAGGTACATTTAAAACAGTACTTTTTTAAGTATTAGGTTGAAGGCTTCACATGTTGGAGCCTTTTATATTTTTTTAACAGTTATTAAGATTTTATTATTTTTGTACCATCTTAATAACTATGATGAAAATATTAGTCCTCGGGGCATTATCTACCGCCTCATTATATTTCGCACAGAGCTATCCTGCCTCTGCCATTCCTGAGAATTTAAAGAAAAATGCGAGTGCTGTAATCCGAAAAGAATTTACAACCGTTCAGATCAATAAAATCGATGAAATAAAATATCAGAAAAATAAGATAATTACAGTCTTAAATAAAGACGGTGACGATGAGGCAGTAGCTTACATCCCTTATGATAAATCAAAAAGTATTTCAAACATAAAACTTACGATTTACGATGAGACCGGCAAAAAAATTAAAAGTGTTTCAAAATCTGATTTTAAAGACGTAGCGAACAATCCTCTGGGAGTTTTTTATTCTGATAACAGGATATTGGTTTATTCATATACACCGGTGCAATATCCTTATACTATTGATTTTTCCTATGAAGCTGAAGATGAAGACACTGTTTTTATCCCGGATTTTGTACCTTTTACTTCTACTAAAATATCTCTTGAAGAAGCACAGTTTAAAATCGTTAACACTTCTGGAATAGAACTCAGATCTAAAATTTACCCTTCAAAATACAATTATACCTCTGTGATAGAAAGCGGTAGTGGAAATGATAAAACCTATTCATACAAAAATGTACCTGCTATTGACGATGCTTTTATGATTCCAGAGCCTGTTAAAATCTTACCTGCGGTCAACTTTACACTTACAAAATTCAGCCTTGCAGGAAAACAGGGAACTTTGAATAACTGGACAGATTTCGGAACCTGGATTTACAATGATCTTTTGGTACCTGTTTCTGCATCTACTCCTGCTATTAAAGCTGAAGTAGCCTCTTTACAATTACAGGGATCTGTAGAAGATAAAGTAAAGAAAATTTATCAGTACATGCAGAACAAAAGCCGATATATTGCTGTGGCTTTGGGAATAGGTGGATGGCAGCCTATGATGCCGGATGAGGTTCAGAAAAAAGGCTATGGAGATTGCAAGGGGCTTACGAATTATATGAAAGTTCTTCTGAATGAAGCAGGGATTCCTTCCAATTATTGCATCATTACCTCCAGTCGGTCACAGGTTTCTTTTGATCCCGAATTTCCTTCTATGGGAGGAAATCATATTATTCTTATGGTTCCAACAGAAAAAGGAAATATATGGCTTGAAAATACCTCTCAGCAAATTGCTTTTAACCATTTAAATTACAGTACTACCGACAGAAATGTACTTGCTGTGACTCCGAAAGGAATCGAACTGATCAATACACCGGTGTATAAAGCTGAACAGAATAAAGAAAAACAAACATTGAGAGTTAATCTTAATGAGGATAACAGTATTATCGGCACCGGTAACTTTTCTTATACCGGAAATCAATATGATGATAATCTGAGATTTGCCAACCTTAATCCTAAAGAAAAGAATGATGCAGTTAAAGAAAGATTTAATATCCTGAACTTTGAAAAAGTTGAAATGAAAAATTTTAATAACGACAGAAACAATGCCGTTATTACCTATGATCTGGACTTTAAAACCAACAATTTCTCTAAAAAAGCAGGAAACAGCCTATTGTTCCGATCTGTGCCTATTTTTAATGATGCAGTCTTTAAAACTGATGAAAACCGTGAGCTTCCTTTTGAAGTAGGCATGTCTTATGAGGATGAATATGAAATTGCTTTTGTTCTTCCTTTAGGATATAAAGTTGATGAAACTCCGGATAACTCAAGCATTACTTCCGAGTTCGGATCTTATAAGCTAAGCTTTGTTAAAAGTGATGATCAGGTAAAAGTGATCAGAAAAATACAGATTAATAAAGGGCTGTATCCAAAGGAAAAGTACAATGACTATATCAGTTTCAGAAAAAAGATCCTGAATATGGATAATTCAAAAATTTTAATAACAAAAATATAGCCATGAAAAAAATAATAGTATTGCTTCTTTGCTCAGCCGGCACAATACTGGTAAATGCTCAGAAGAAATATGAATTTCTGAATCCTCCGAAATTTAATGATGCAGATTTATCTAAAACCAAATCATTACTGGATGAAAATGCTCCTGCAGAGATCTTGTATAAATCTGCTTATTTTATGATCGATAACAATACCGGTAATCTGCATAAAAGATATTTTTACAGAGTTAAGATTTATGATAAAGATAAAGCTGAAGATTGGCTGAATCTCGAAATCCCTATCTATAATATCGGTTCAAACAGAGAATCACTAGGTAAATTCAAGGCTTTTACCTATAATCTTGAAAATGGAAATTCTGTTCCTGTAAAAGTAGAAAAGAGTTCTCAATATAAAAGCAAAGAGAATAAATATGTTACTCTCACAAAATTTGCATTCCCAGGTGTGAAAAATGGATCAATCCTGGAGTATCAATATGAAATTGTATCTCCGTTCAGATTTATGATTCCTGAAGTATTGATAGAATCCGACACGCCTTCTCTGAATACAGAATACGTTTTTGATACTCCGATTAATATGTCATATAACGTAAATTATACAGGGGGAATTACTCCTAAGTACAGAGAGATGGAGGAAAGATACCTATATGGTGCACAATACAGAACCTACAGATTTGCTTATGAAAATCTGAAAGGCTTTAAAACTGAAAAATTTGTAAGAAATGACAGAAACTTCAGAACAAAAATCAGTGCTGAGCTGAATTCTACAAATTTCGGAGAGCTTAAGCTGTATTCTTCCTCATGGGATCAGATTGGAAAGAGATTGTATGAAAGTGAAGATTTTGGAGGAGAACTGAAAAGAACAAAACTGGCAAAAGAAAATATGCCGGCAGGAATTTCAGAAATGAAAACAGATCTTGAAAAGGCAAATGCTATTTTTTCCTATGTTCAAAAAACCTTTACCTGGAATAAAGATAAAGGAATCTACACAGAAGATGGCATCAGGAAACTGTTGGAAACTAAAGTTGGGAACGCTGCAGAAATCAGTCTTTTTCTTGTTATGATGCTTCGTGAAGCAGGTCTTAAAGCTGATCCGTTGGTAATTTCTACGGTGGAAAACGGGTTAATCAACTTGGTTTCGCCTAATATTTCCAATATGAATTTTGTATTAGCAGCGATCAGTATTGATAACCAGCTGCATATCTATGATGCCACTTCAAAACAATCTTCTCTGGATGAGATTCCTCTTAAAAACTGGAATCAGTATGGAATTTTAGTCACCAAAGACAAGACTCTTCTGATTCAAATGGCCAATGTGAAGTCAAGTAATACTTTCCTTACAGTCAATGGTAAAATCAATGACGACGGAAGTATTTCAGGAACGTATTCTGACAGAGATACCGGCGCCTACGCAATGTATGTAAAAGACAGCTATGACGATAATGCTGAGAAATACAAAAAACAGTACAAGGAAAACTTCTCCATGGACTTTACGGATATCGATTCAAAAGTCTTAGAAAATGGAGACTTTGAAAGCAGTATGAAATTCTCTTCTCCCAACCTGATTGACAGAGTAGGGAAGAAAATGATCATTAATCCTATGCTGTTTTTAAACAAAAGTTCCAATGAATTTGATCAGACGGAAGTAAGACAATATCCTATCGATTTTGGATCACCGATCACGAAAGTAAAAAAAGTAACTCTTGAAATTCCGGAAGGATATGTGATTGAGGAAATGCCTAAAGAAAAAAAGATTGTTACAGAAGATAAAGAAATAGAATATACCTATTCTATCGTACAAAAAGGAAATAAGCTGGAGGTAACGACCACCACAAAAATTAACAGTTCAGATTATCCGAAAGAGTACTATCCTGCATTTAAACAAATTTGGGGCGTCGCTTCAAAATTTGAAAACCAGGTAATCAGTCTTGTTAAAAAGTAATGTCTGACGTGATCTGAGTAAAAAAATATTTTTTTTTCCAAAACCATTCATCTTTTGAATGGTTTTTGTATATATACTCAAAAAAATAAATTATGAAAAATACGATTGCTGTTATAGCATTATCTTCTTTCCTGGTAGTTACGGCCTGTAAAAAAAATGAAAAGGCAGGGCAAGCAGAAAAAACAGAAAATAAAGCGACTGAAGAATTTGTAGTGGACTCTGTGAAAGTCAATGATTCTACAAAAATTACAGACTCCTTAAAAGTGAGTTACACTTCAAAACTGTTGGTTTTCCCTTCTTTAAAAGATAAAAAACTACTGGACAGCATCTATTTCCAGAATGAAAAAATTAAAGACTTTTCCAAAGCAGGTCTTCAGGCTTATCTGGACAATGAAAAAAATAGTTATTTCAATTCTGTAAAAAATGATAATAAAGACTGGGCTTCAGATGTCACTTATGCTCAAAACTGGTATTCAAGCTCACACATGAACCTTATTTCCAATACCAACGGTTATATGCATATCCAATATGTGGGAAGCGGATATGAAGGTGGAGCACATGATAATTACGGATTTTCCGAAAGGGTTTTTGATCTGAAAAACAGCAAAAAATTAGAATTGAAAGACATTACTTCAATGCCTAAAAATAAAATTGAAGCCATTCTGATGAAGAATATCGATAAAATGAATAGTGGTACGATGGATGGTGACGGAGAAGTGAAAAACTCAGAAATGCTTTTAGTGGATAAAATTCCGGCATCTGATAACTTTTATTTTGATGATAAAAACCTGTATTTTCACTACAGTCCCTATGAAATTGCTGCTTTTGCTGCCGGAGATATTACCATTCCTGTTTCGTGGGAAGATCTGAAAGGTACATTAAATACAGAATTTAAAGAAAGAATGAAAATTAAGTAAATTAATGCTTCCAGTTTTGGAAGCATTTTTTAATTTTGCGGTAATGGACAAAGTAGCTTTTATTATCAATCCTTTTTCGGCCAAAAAAAACTATCAGCCGTTTTTGAACGAACTTAAAGCAAAGGTTAACAATCCTCTGTATTATGTTTCAGAATCTATTCCCGGGACAGATGAATTTATCCAGTCTCACTTCGGAAAGGTAGATATTTTTGTGGCAATAGGAGGGGATGGTACCATTTCTACAGTAGCCAGGAACCTTATTAATACAGAGAAAATTCTCGCAATTTTCCCCGCAGGTTCAGGAAACGGTTTTTCTAATGAAACACAATTCAGTAAAAATCTCGACGAACTTTTAGAAAAAATAAAAGCAAAAAATTCCAGAAAGATCGATACATTTACCGTGAACGACAGGCTTTCCATCAATGTTTCGGGAACAGGTTTTGACGGTAAAGTAGTTAAAGAGTTTGAAAAAACAAGCCGTGGATTCAAAAACTATATCAAAGTTTCTCTGAAAACCTTCTTCAATTACAAACCGATCAAAGTGAAGTTTTTTGATGAGGAATATCAGCAGTATAACGGCAGATATCTGATGATGAACATCGCCAATACCCGGCAGTTTGGTAACAACGCTTATATTGCACCAAAAGCCAGTAAAAGTGACGGATTGGTTGACATGGTTTTGGTGAAAAAATTTCCTTTGACGTATTCTGCGCTGTTTGCTTTCAGAATGTTTACCAAAAGGCTGAAAGATGATGAGTATGTGACCTATCTTCCGGTCTCTGAAATATCATTTAAAGTCAATACCAAAAACTGGCATCTTGACGGTGAATTCAATAAGATAAAATCACCAATTCATGTTAAAGTACAGCCTTCAAGTTTGAATATTTTGATTTAAAGCCAGTTACTGGTGTGGGTTAATCTGTTTCGGGTTTACCAGTTACTGGTTGTTTGGCTGCGAGTTCGGTTTATTTCGAGTTACGTTTTACACACAACCTTAAACCTTGAACCTTGAATTCTATCCCTATTCCCTGCAACCTAAAACCTGCCATCTGCCACCTGTCTACACTTCCAGTTTCTTTTCCACTTCAGCCGGATGTTCCAGACAGTATTGAAGTTGCTTTTTATCAAGTTGTTTTTCCCAGTTGGCCACTACAACTGTAGCTACAGAATTTCCAATGACATTGGTTAAAGCTCTGCATTCGCTCATGAACTTATCAATTCCAAGAATTAAAGTCATTCCTGCAATCGGAATTTCAGGAACTACGGCCAATGTTGCTGCAAGCGTAACAAACCCGGCACCTGTGACACCAGCTGCGCCTTTTGAACTTAACATGGCTACCAAAAGAAGCATCAGTTGCTTTTCGAGAGGAAGATGAATATTTAATGCCTGTGCAATAAAGAGAGAGGCCAGTGTCATATAAATATTTGTTCCGTCAAGATTGAAAGAATATCCGGTAGGAACTACAAGGCCTACAATAGCCCGTGAGCAGCCGGCTTTTTCAAGTTTTTCCATAATTCCCGGTAGGGCAGACTCTGAAGAGCTTGTGCCCAGAACGAGAAGAAGCTCCTCCTTAAGATAAAAAAGAAGTTTGAAAATATTAAATCCGTTATACCATGCCACCGCTCCCAGTACCAAGACCACAAAAAGGATAGACGTAATATAAAAGGTACCTACCAGGAATATAAGATTCAGTACAGAATGAAGTCCATATTTTCCGATGGTAAAGGCCATAGCACCGAAAGCTCCTATCGGGGCAAGTTTCATGAGCATATGGACGATTTTAAATACCGGAGTCGACAAATCCTGTAGAAAATCAGTTACTTTCTGGCTCTTTTCTTTTGTTAAAACCAAAGCAACTCCCATTAAAATAGCAACCAGAAGAACCTGCAGGATATTATCACCCACCAAAGGGCTGAATAATGTCTCCGGAATAATATTCATAATAAAACCCGTAAGAGTAGATTCATGAGCTTTTGCCTGGTATTGTGAAACATCGCCCGAAAGGGTAGCAGGATCAATGTTCAAGCCATGTCCCGGCTGCAGAATATTTCCTACCACTAATCCGATGATAAGAGCCAGAGTTGAAAAGGTAAAAAAATAGATCATTGCCTTGATTGCAATTCTGCCTACTTTTTTCAAATCGGTCATGTGGGCAATTCCTAAAGTAAGGGTTATGAAAATTACCGGAGCGATAATCATTTTTACCAATTTGATGAATCCATCCCCCAATGGTTTCATCTTTTCTCCCAATTCAGGGTAAAATTTTCCAAGAAGAATACCCGCAATGATGGCGATAATCACCTGGAAATAAAGCTGATTGTGTATTTTTTTTGCTTTCAAAGAACAGTCGTTTTGTTTTTTTAAGGGCGAAAATTAAGAAAATTTATCTGAAAACATGACAAAAGTCATTCAAAAGAATCTGTTGACCTTGTTTTATAAATTAATTAAAAAGTCATGGCTTCATTCGAAGAATGAAGCCATGACTCTATTTATATATTAATATGTAGTTTATTCCACTGCTACAGAATCATCTCCACGGCCGTCTGCTACTGCGTGAATATTTCCGTTTTCATCAAGAACAATCATTTCTGTTTTTCCGATGTACTTCGTCTTTTCAATGACGTAATTCTTGCTTTTCAGTTCAGAAATAGTACTTTCCGGAAAATTATTTTCAACCGTTATGGTTTCAGGAAGCCACTGGTGATGGAATTTTGGTGCATTGACCGACATATTCGCATTTAGCTTAAAATCAACCACATTCACAATGGATTGGTATACTGAAGTCGGTATTGTAGTGCCTCCGGGAGTTCCCACAACCATAAAAGGTTTTCCATTCTTAAGAATAATCGTTGGCGTCATTGAAGAAAGCATTCTCTTGTTGGGCTGTATTGAATTGGCCTCTCCACCCACAGCTCCGAACATATTCGGTACTCCGGGTTTGATTGAAAAGTCATCCATTTCATTATTTAAAAAGAATCCTGCTCCCGTAACTAAAACTTTACTTCCGTAATATCCGTTAAGAGTCGTGGTTACAGAAGCTGCATTTCCATCCTTATCCAATACGGAAATATGTGTGGTCTGCATTGATTCTTTCGGTTGTGCTATGATTTTACCGACTTCTGCACTTGGTGTTGCTTTGTCAAAACTAAAACTTTTCCATCTCCCTTTCAGATAATCATCAGAGATCAGGTAAGAGGTCTTGTCCTGAATAAAATCCGGGTCACCCATATATTCAGCTCTGTCTGCGAACGCTCTTCTTTCTGCTTCAGCCATAATCTGAACTGCTTTTGTTGAGTTCTGCTGATATTTTTCAAGGTTTTCAAAACTGGCCATTCTGAGCATCTGGGCAAGTAGCACTCCGCCGCTTGATGGTAAAGGCATGGTGACAACATCGTTTCCTTTGTAATCAAATTCCAATGCTTTTCTCTCAGCAACTTTATAGTTTTTAAGATCTTCCAATGTGATGATTCCGTTCCCTCTTTTCATTTCAGCAACTAAAAGTTCAGCTGTTTTTCCTTCATAAAAACCTTTAGCTCCCTGTTTCTGGATCAGTTTCAAAGTTTCAGCTAAATCTTTTTGAACCAATAGATCTCCGGCTTTCCATGGGGTATCTTTTACAAAAATGATGGAAGATTTATTATGTTTCTGGAATTTTTCTCTTTGGTTATTCAGCATTTCTGCCTCTTTGTCTGTGATGGCAAATCCTTTTTCAGCAAGATCAATGGCGGGCTGAATAATCTTTTCCATAGGAAGTTTACAGTATTTCAACGTAGCAAAAAATCCTGCTACACTTCCCGGGATGCCTACTGCAAGTCTGCCGTTCTGGGATAAATCTGTATCTGCCTTTCCTTTTTTATCAATATACATATCACGGGAAGCCTTTTTCGGAGCTGTTTCCCTGTAATCCAGTGTGAATTTTTCACCATTATTCTTTACACCTACCAGAAATCCTCCGCCACCGATGTTTCCGGCCTGCGGATACACTACAGCAAGGGCATATTGTGTTGCGGTAACAGCATCGTAGGCATTTCCGCCCATCTTTAAGATTTTGGCTCCTGCTTCACTGGCTAACGGATGTGCAGAGACTACAACACCTTTCTTTTTTACCTGTACTTCTTTGATAATATTGATGTCAGTAAATTGTGCCCAGCTGAGCTGTGCAGCCAAAAGCATCGAAGCAATTAAAATCTTCTTCATATGATTGTTTTTTCTTACAACAAAATTATTGAATTTTTTGTGTAAATAGCTGTTTTTATTAGGAATATGAAAATTATACTTTACTTTTTTCATTTGTTAATATTTTTTAAATTTTATTTGATTAATGTATTTATTTATTCAATTTTATTATGTAATATTTAATTAATTTAGATTTTTTATGAAATTATTTTCATTTTTTAAAAATTGAATTATTACATTTGAAAAAAAAATACATGAAAAAAAATTACCAGAAAATTATCTTTTTGGGAACCTTGGTCTTTGTGTCAGCCAGCCTAAATGCACAAACGAAAGATTCTATAAAAGTAAAGGCAGTAGATGAAGTTAAAATTACTGTAGGATCCAGAAATAAAAGCCGAGTTGCAACCGATACACCTGTTCCTGTGGATGTTATCAATATTGGATCACAATCTGTACTAAGTCCGCAAACCGATCTTAATCAGATCTTAAACTATGCTGCACCGTCTTTTACTTCCAATTCAACAACTGTAGCAGATGGTACGGATCATGTTGATCCAGCTCAATTGAGAGGGCTCGGGCCGGATCAGGTACTTGTTTTACTTAATGGAAAGAGAAGGCATACTTCATCACTGGTTAATATTAACGGTTCTCCGGGTAGAGGCTCTGTAGGGACCGATCTGAATGCTATTCCTGCTTTTGCTATTGAAAGGCTGGAAGTATTGAGGGATGGGGCTTCAGCGCAATACGGCTCTGATGCAATTGCCGGAGTCATTAATGTGATCATGAAGAAAAATACCAATGCATTTACCGCAGCAATTATGGGAGGTGGATTTAATTCGAAAGGAGCTAATGATCATACCGGAGGATGGGATGGAGAGAAATATCAGCTTGATCTTAATTACGGAACTAAAATTGGTCATAATGGGTTCGTCAATTTTACGGCAAGCTTTCTGAACAGAAATGATACCGGAAGAGCCAGGTCGGCGGCAGGTGATATTTTTAATGCATATAATGCTATTGAGCAAAGAGCATTAGAAAATGAAGTGAATATTTCCGCTCTTTTCGGGAATATCAATAATACTTCCAATACGCAGCAAATCATAGATTATATACATCAGTATGCTCCGCATGTAAATTATTTTACTGCAGCACAGCAGGCTGATATTCAGTCGGCAAATACAATTACAGCCCTGCAGAATCTGCTGAAGGGTGATGTAACTGAAAATGAACTTGCTTACAGAGGGTTAACAAGAGACGACTTTAATATGAGGGTGGGGCAGTCCAGGTTAGGGTCCGGTCAGTTTTTTATGAACTCCGAATTTGATCTGTCCTCAACAATCCGGGGATATGCTTTTGGAGGAATCTCCTACAGAGCAGGAAATGCAGCAGGGTTTTACAGAAGGCCCAATCAAAACAGAACTTCAACGTCAATATATCCTAATGGTTTTTTACCGGAAATTGCTTCTGATGTTATAGATCTCTCTTTTGCAGCAGGATTTAAAGGAAAATTAGGAAATATTAATTATGATCTCAGTAACACTTTCGGAAGCAATACTTTTGACTATACAATAAAAAATACAGCCAATGCATCCATGCTGTATCCTGGTAAAAGAGAGTTTAATGCTGGTGGCTTGGGATTCTCTCAAAATACCATCAATGCAGATTTCGATACAAAGTTAGACTGGTTAAAAGGATTTAATATTGCCTTTGGAGGAGAAATGAGGTTTGAAAAATACAAAATAGAAAATGGCGAAGAAGCTTCATGGGCTCTTTATGATATTAATGGGAAGATTCAGAACCCTGCAACAGCTGCTGCGCTAAAGCCTACTGATTTTTTTGGAAACACAAGGCCCGGAGGAGCTCAGGTATTCCCTGGTTTTCGTCCTGAAAATGCTTTAAATAAAGGAAGGCATTCCGTAGCTGCTTATGTGGATACGGAGCTGGATGTTACGGATAAATGGTTGGTGAGTGCTGCTTTGAGATATGAAAACTATTCAGACTTTGGTTCTACATTCAACTATAAGCTGGCAACAAGATATAAGCTGACGGATCATATCAATCTCCGGGCGGCACATTCCACGGGATTCAGAGCTCCATCTTTACAGCAGATTTATTTTAATGCTACAGCGACACAGTTTGTGGGCGGAACAGCATATGAAGTAGGCGCGTTTTCTAATGATTCCGATGTAGCACATATTCTTGGAATTCCACAATTGAAACAGGAGGAGTCGGTGAGTTATTCTGCCGGTTTTACGGCTAAGATTCCACAGGCGAATCTTACATTCACAGTAGACGGTTATTACATTAAGATTAAAAACAGGGTGGTCTTAACAGATCAGTTTTCAAGACCGACGGGAACCTATCCGGTGGGAAGTGATCTTGCTAAATTACAGACTGCCTTTGATAAGGCCAATGCAAATGCTGCCACTTTCTTCGCAAATGCGATTGATACTCAGACTAAGGGTATTGAAGGGGTGATTTCACATAAAGCAAGGTTTTCTCAGTCGGTAGCTTTGAATTCTGATTTTGCAGTTACGGTGTCAAAGACGAACAGGATAGGCGATATACATGGTTCTGATATTTTAATCAATGCAGGGCAGATCAACAGGTATTATTCGGAATCCAGCCGTGTTTACCTTGAAGAAGCTATTCCAAGGTTTAAAGCTTCCCTGAATAATGCTCTGGAGATTAATAAATTCAGTGTGCTGCTAAGAAATGTTTATTTCGGGAAAGTTACCGACCCTAATACGATGGATGCTAACGGGGACGGAATCGTAAGCGGAGAAATCATTAACGGCCAGGCTGTCGCTACTGAACATCCGGTTTGGGGAGGAAAAATAATTACCGACCTGTCTGTTGGATATAATTTTAATAAAAACTTTAAACTGACAATCGGGGCGAATAATTTGTTTGATATTTATCCTGATAAAAACTACGGCCCGGCAACGGTAAAAACTCCTTCTCTGGATGCTTCCGGTAACCTTGTGTATGTTAATACGTCTACTATCGATCTGTCTAATCAGAATCAGTTTGTATACTCGAGAAATGTTTCTCAGTTCGGGATGAACGGCAGATTTCTTTTTGCCAGAGTAAATCTTACTTTTTAATTACAAATTTCAGGAATATAAAAAGGTGTACGAAAGTATACCTTTTTTATTATGGTTGGCATGTTTTTTTTACTTTTGTACAATTCTAAAAAAAATCTGAAAAATGGAATCCTATACGGAAAGAATACTGATTACAGGTGCCTTGGGACAAATTGGTACCGAATTGACGAACAGACTTGTTGAAATCCACGGAGCGGAAAACGTTGTTGCTTCAGGATTGGACAGATGGCAGGAAGGAATTACCTCTGCAGGACACTATGAAAGAATGGATGTTACCAATACCCAGTTGGTAAGGCAGGTGATCAAAGATTATGATATTACTACAGTGTACCACCTTGCTTCGCTTTTATCCGGGACTTCGGAAAAGCAGCCAATTTTTGCGTGGAAGCTGAATCTTGAACCGCTGCTTCATTTTTGTGAAATGGCAAAAGAAGGACTTCTTAAAAAGATCTTCTGGCCAAGTTCAATCGCAGTATTTGGAAAAGGAATTCCAAAGCATGACGTAGGACAGGATGTGGTGTTGAACCCAACAACCGTTTACGGAATCTCCAAAATGGCAGGGGAGAAGTGGTGTGAGTACTATTTCGATAAATATGGTGTGGATGTAAGAAGTATCAGATATCCAGGATTGATCTCATGGAAGACTCCGGCGGGAGGTGGAACAACCGACTATGCTGTTGAGATTTTCTACAAAGCAATTGAAGACGGAAAGTATACAAGTTTCATTTCGGAGAATACAGGAATGCCGATGTTGTATATGGATGATGCTATCAATGCAACCCTGAAACTTATGGAGGCTCCTAAAGAAAGTTTAACGGTTCGTTCTTCTTATAATTTGGGCGGAATGTCATTTACTCCAAAAGAACTGGCGGAAGAAATCACAAAAGAAATTCCGGATTTTACAATCGATTATAACCCGGATTTCAGACAGGCAATTGCAGATTCATGGCCGGCATCAATTGACGATTCCGTAGCTAAAAAAGACTGGGGTCTGACGTATGATTTCGGAATTTCTGAGATGACAAAAGATATGATTAAGAATCTGAAGGTAAAATTAGCCAAGGATTAATAATGTAAAGTAATACTTTAATTAAAAATATATTTAACATCTGATTTTTAATATTTTGTAGAATTTACATAAAATTTAATTTAAATGGTATTATTGACTTTTAACATCACTTGTATTGAAGCTGGAGTAAAAAACGGCTCTCAAATTTCTGATGAAGAACGATTAAAAATCACTGAAGATAATACCAGAGCGATTCTGAGAATTTTAGATATTCATGATGTTAAATCAAGTTTTTTTGTAGAGGTTTCTATTACTGAAAAACTTCATCATTTAATAAAAGCAATTTCATCCAAAGGGCATGAAATTGCTTTTTATAACAAAGGTTCAAATCCTGAAGAAATTGAAAATGCCAAGAAGAATATTCAGGATCTTCTGGAAAAACAAATCAGAGGAATCCGTCAGAAAGACATAAAGGTTTCTCACGAAATGTTAAAGATGATGGAATTCAATTATGTCTCCAATATTGATAATGCCAATATTCTTTTTCCTTTCAAAAGGCTTAAAAGAGATACTGAAATTATAGAGGAGGATGGGCTGAGTATTGTCCCGGAAAGTATTTCTCCGTACAGTCAGCTTCCCTATAATGATTTTGTATTTCAGATTCTGCCGATGAAGTACTATCAGAATATGGTACTGGAAACTTTGCAGAATGAAGAATTTGTGCTGATCTACCTGAACACATGGCAGTTTACGGATTTCAAGAAATACCGTTTTGATATTCCATTTTACCGAAGCTTATTTTCGGGCAAAAAAATGGAGGACAAATTAGATGCCCTCCTTACTTTTCTTAACGACAGGGAAATGGCTACTTCCCGTATGAAAGATTATATTTTTTAGGTTGCAGGTTATAGGTTGCAGATATTAGGTGTTAGGTAGCAGCTATTAGATTAAAGGGATTAGGGAGAACTATTCACATGTTCAACAATACTCAATTTCTAAACCTCTAACATTAAACTTTGAACTTTGAACTTTGAACTTCACTAGCTCAACTCAAAAAGCGTAATCTCTGGCAATACACCTACTCTTCCCGGATAGCCCAATACTCCGAATCCTCTGTTGACATACAGCAGTTTCCCTTCACTTTCGTATAAATCGGCCCATTTTGGATATTTGTATTGTACCGGTGACCATTTTACATTCTTAAGATCCAGCCCAAACTGCATCCCGTGCGTGTGTCCCGAAAGTGTCAGGTGAATGTTTGCGGGGTGCTTTTTTACCACATAATCAAAGTGGGTAGGGTCGTGGCTCATCAGAATCTTATTGGCAGATTCTGGTACTCCTTTTAGAGCATCATCAATCTTTCCGAATTGTGGGAATGGCTTCAAACCCCAGTTCTCAACACCTAGGATATACAATTTTTCACCGTTTTTTTCAATCACTCTGTGTTCATTTCTCAGCATATCAAATCCGGCTTGCTTTTCATAATCAATCAATGTGTCAAGGTTTTCTTTTTTAGCTGCAGGTGATTCCCAGCTTACATAATCTCCGTAATCGTGGTTTCCCAATACCGCAAACTTGCCGTCCTTAGCCTGGATTTTTGAAAACAGAGGAATAAAAGGTTTAAATTCATCAGCAACGTTATTCACCATATCTCCGGTAAATAATACCAGATCCGGCTTCTGTTCATTAATCAGCTCGATGGCATGCTCTAATTTGCCGGGATCAGAGAAACTGCCGCTGTGAACATCAGAAATCTGGATGATTTTGTATCCTTTAAAACTTTTCGGAAGGTTGGCGAAATTTACTCTTACCCTTCTTACCTTATGCCTGTACTTTCCAAATGTAATCCCGTCTATGAAAAGAGCGGAAAGAACGCCGCTCATTCCCAATCCAACCAGGCTCAGGAACTTTCTTCTTTCCGGGAAGAAATTTTCCGATGGCTTGGCGAAACCGATCAGGTAACCGCCCGTTCGGACAATATCATCAATCAATAAAAATAAAACGATAAAGATCTTTGGAAGGATGAAGATTAAAAATAACGAAATCATGATCTGAGCTCTTACCATACTTCTGTCTGATCTTTGGTAGTGGGTAACTTCATACGCGAAAATTCCATACACGGCTAAAGATATGACCCAGTATCCGATTCTGATCCAGAAATTATCGGTAAGTGTTCTGACGGCCTGATAAATATACACTTCCAGAAAAAGGAAGATTGCGGCGATGATTAAAAAATTCTTTTGCATGTTCTGATCAAAAAAAAGCACAAAGAATAAACTTCCCTGTGCTTTTATATTTTTAATGGTTTAAATATTACTTTTTAGGAAATCTATAAACGATAGCATTGATGTTCATTCCGGCACCTACCGAAGTCATCACAATGTTACCATTATCTTTAAACGATTGACCCTCCATTTTTCCTTTAATTATTAAATCATACATAGTAGGAATCGTTGCCACGGAAGTGTTTCCGAAATCCTGGATAGTCATAGGAGAGATGGCATGATCGTATTCTTTCACGTCATAAAGCTTATGAAGTCTTTCAATCATTGCATAATCCATTTTAGCATTGGCCTGGTGAATTAAGATTTTGTCTATATCTTCAATAGAAAGACCGGCATCAGTAATGGTATCCTTGATCGCAACCGGTACATTTTTTAGAGCGTATTCGTAGATTTTTCTTCCTAACATTCTTACATACAGACGTCTCTGATCTACTTCTTTATTGATGGAAGGAGCGTTTTCAAGATAGTTTAATTCCGGTCCGTTATCACAAATTGTGTTGTGGGCAATAATTCCAACATTCTCTTCATCTGTAGCTTTTACCACTACAGCTCCGGCACCGTCTGCAAAGATCATTCTGTTTCTGTCATGCGGATCTGTTACTCTGCTTAAAGTTTCTCCTCCGATAACAAGTATGGTTTTGGCTACTTTAGCTTTAATAAGATTATCCGCTAAAATCATTGCTTCTACCCATCCCGGGCATCCGAAAAGCATATCGTAGGTTACGCACTTTCTGTTTTTGATTCCCAGTTTATTCTTCACTCTCGCTGCCATTGTAGGCATAAAATCAGCATATCCGTGTTCAGTAACTTCCCCGAAATTGCTTGCATAAATAATATAATCCAGGTCTTCGCCGTCTACTTTTGCGTCCTCAAGGGCAATTTTTGCAGCTTCATAACCGATTTGTGAGTTGGAAAGATCATCCTCAATGAATCTCCTGTTTTCGATTTCTGTAATCTCTACAAATTTCGCAATGGTCTCTTCCACAGGCTTTTCAATCTTTACCCCGTCTTCAGTGTAAAACTCGGAATTCATGAAGTAATCTCTACCAATAACTCTGTTCGGAATATAACATCCAGAGCCAATAATGATCGTATTCGGCATTCGTTTATATGATTTTTTTAAAGATGCAAAGTTAATAATTAATATTAATAACGGAGAATTAAAAATATTATTAAATTTGCAAAAATTGTACTTTACAATCTATGAAAAACAACTCGTCCTTAAAAGGCTTACTTATTGCAGCTGTGGCGTTTATCGTTGCCTTTGGGATCTACTTCCTTTTTTTAGCCAAGAAGAATTATTATGTTGTAGATAATCCTACCCCGAATACGTATTATTTTAAGATCAATAACGGATCTGAAGGAATTATTTCTGCGGGGCAGTATGTGCATGTGGATTTGAATAAAGGGAAAAACTCTATTCAGGTTTTTGATCAGAACAAGAAAATGCTTTACGATTCAGCATTTGAAGTGAATAAACTTCGCGGTCTGATTAATATTACCCATCAGGATTACTACGTAAATGATCAGTATTACGGATATAATCTTAAAAAAGATTCGTTGCTGACAGCACTTGATAAAACGGTTATCGACGGAAAGGATTATTACGGAGGAGCAAGACGCTTCAATAAGCTTTACACAGAAGATTTTTATTACAATGTAGATGAAGACTATGACAAAGTGATCAAAAATATCCAGAAAGTGGAATCACGATCCAAAATCTTCAGAAAGCAGGATTACCTAAATTATTACAAAGAATATTACAAGTTTTAAGTTTTGACAAAAGATATCACCAAAGTTACTCCCTACAATTCAGAGGCTACCAAAAAAAGCCAGGTAGAGGATATGTTCGACAACATTGCACCGAAGTATGACCTTCTGAACCATGTTTTATCCATGAAAATTGACGTTCTATGGAGAAATAAACTGGTAAAATGGATGAAAAATGATAATCCGCAGGAAGTGCTGGATGTAGCTACAGGAACAGGAGATCTGGCAATTACTATTGAAAAAGGAACCGGTTCTAAAGTAGTTGGATTAGATTTATCACAACAAATGCTGAATGTTGGCGTTATTAAAATAAAAAAACTTAAATTAGACGGCAAAATTTCCATGCAAAAAGGAGATGCAGAAAATTTACCCTTCGAGGACAATAGATTTGATGCTGTTTCCGTTGCATTTGGAGTAAGGAATTTTGAAAACCTTACCAAAGGTTTGGCAGAGTTAAGAAGAGTAGTTAAAGATAACAAAAGTGTTTATATACTGGAGTTTTCAAAGGTTGAGGGTTTCATGGGACCATTTTATATGTTTTATTTCAAAAATATATTACCTGCCATCGGCAGATTGGTTTCTAAGGATAATAGGGCGTATACATACCTTCCGGATTCTGTAAATGCTTTTCCTTTCGGGGAGAAGATGAAGCAAATTCTTTTAGATACGGGATTTAAGAAAGTTGAATATAAAAAATTAAGTTTAGGTATAGCCACAATTTATAAAGCAACAAAGTAACCTATGAATAAATTTCTATTAAAAGCACTGGTTTTAACCTCAGTAAATGTTGCCGTTTTTGCAAACGCGCAATTCAGAACCCGAAACAGAATGGACAAGTTGGAAGATTTCGACGAACAGAAATTCAGTTGGGGGTTTTATTTGAACGGGAACAGACTGGATTACCGCATTGTTTTACATCCGAAATACGGGATGAATGATAATGAAAACCTTGTTACCTCTAAGGAAAGCTATAGTTTCGGTGCCGGGCTTATTGCAAAATGGAGACTGAATGACTATCTTGACGTAAGAATAGAACCAGGTTTACAGTTTGCACAAAGACAGTTGACTTTTAATACACAATCCAATGACATATATGCAGGGGGATCTTTAACGAATGATCCTTTTATGCCATTCCCTTTACAGGAAAAGGATAAAGTAAGAGAAATTAAATCTACGTTGATCGATATTCCGGTACTTTTGGAGCTTCACGGCCAGAGATGGTACAACTCAAGACCTTATGTTGCAGCAGGGGTGAATTACGTCGTAAACCTTCAGTCTAATGCAACTTCTACAGACGACAACATGCAGGGAATCTTCAGATCTACTACGCACAACTTTGCATGGTCTGCAGAAATGGGAATCCAGTTTTATTTCAACAAATTTAAACTGACTCCTGCCGTAAGAGGAACATTCTTCATGAACAATGAAAAAGTGGCGGATAACGCTACTACACCTCCTTACTGGTCATCTGCAATCTCTACATTGCAGACAAGAGCAGTAATGTTCGTTCTGAAATTTGAATAAAAATATTTTCACTGAAAAATACACAGGAGGTGCGCTGGCACCTCCTTTTTTATTGTTATATCAAAATATAGAGTGTTTTATTTTTGTTAGTGTTATTATTTTTTTATTTTTGCTTTTAGTTAGAATATACAAACCTGAAATGCTTCAAGATTTAGAAAACAATTTTTCAGAATTAGAGAGAAAGATTTCGACTCTGCAAAAGAACTATAAAAATCTTACGGAAAATTTAAAAGAATTAAGTATTGAGCATGAAGAGTTGAAGAAGAAATATGATGAGGAAAGAAGAAAGAATCAGGTATTAGCAGAAGAACAAAAAAATATAAAACTTTATTCAGCAATATCAGGAAATCCTGAACACAATAGGTTAATGAAAAACCATATCAACAGATTGGTAAAAGAAATTGATTTCTGTATTGCTCAGCTTCAAAACAGTGGATTATAATGGAGATAAGGAGAATAACCGTCAACATTGCAGGAAGAGTGTATCCGCTGAACGTACCGGCAGCAGAGGAAGAAACTTTGCGTAAAGTAGGGAAGCAGATCGAGAATATGATTAAAGATTTTGAACAAAACTTCGATGTAAGAGATAAACAGGATGCTTTGGCTATGTGTGCCCTTAAACTGGGAACCAATGCGGAAGTAGTTTCTCTGAACTACGAAAAAAATATTAATTCTACCAACGAAAGGTTAAAGCAGATTAATCAGTCGTTGAATGAAATCGGGAAATAGATTTTTTTTCCTGAAAATTACTGCCTACAATAATTCTAACACATTAAAGGTAAACTCAACGCTAAACAATTACCGAACAAATGTCCATTGAATGGCGTGCCGGGCTTCCGGATTACAGACAGTGGAAATCAGTTCAAATCGTGTTGATTAGGAGTTTACTCTCAATCTCTGGATTATTGTGGGCTTTTTTTATTGAACAAGGATATGAATACAATTAAAACTCAATATAAATTATGATAGAAGTTATAGTCGGTGTTGTTTGTTTGGTAATCGGAGCTGTCGTGGGAATGTTTTTTTCCAGAAGTTCTCTGAATACTAAAGCAAAATTCATCATAGATGATGCCAAGAAAAATGCCGAAAACCTTATAGAAAAAGCTAATGTACAGGCTGAATCCATAAAGAAAGAAAAGAATCTTCAGGCTAAAGAAAAATTCCTGGAACTGAAATCACAGCATGACGCTGATATTCAGTCCCGCGAAAAGAAAATGCAGGAAGTTGAGAAAAGAATCAAAGACAAGGAACACAAGCTGAATGACGAGCTTAGCAAGACTGGGAAGCTTGAAAAAGATCTCGACAGACAGATTGCAGATTATGCCAAGAAGAACGAAATTCTGGATAGAAAACAGCAGGAATTAGATACGGCTACTGCCAAGAAAGTAGAAATACTTGAAAAAATCTCTAATTACACCGCTGAGGAAGCTAAAGCAGAATTGGTAGAAACCATGAGAGCAGAGGCCAAAACAAGAGCACAGGCACATGTTCAGAGCATCATGGAAGAAGCTCAGATGAATGCTAAAAACGAAGCGAGAAAGATTGTTATCCAGACAATCCAGAGAATCGGAACGGAGCAGGCAATCGAAAATTCAGTATCCGTTTTCAACATCGAGTCTGATGAAGTAAAAGGTAGAATTATCGGTAGAGAAGGTAGAAATATCCGTGCTTTGGAAGCGGTAACCGGAGTAGAAATTATCGTTGATGATACTCCTGAAGCTATTCTTCTTTCATGCTTTGATCCGGTAAGAAGAGAAATTGCAAGACTATCCCTACACAGATTGGTAACCGATGGTAGAATTCACCCGGCAAGAATCGAAGAAGTGGTAGAAAAAACAAGAAAGCAGATTGAGGAGGAAATCATTGAAGTAGGGAAGAGAACCATCATTGATTTAGGAATCCACGGATTACACCCTGAACTGATCAAAATCGTAGGTAGAATGAAATACCGTTCTTCTTACGGACAAAACTTACTACAGCACTCAAGAGAAGTAGCCAACATTGCTGCAACGATGGCTGCTGAATTAGGATTAAACGTAAAATTAGCAAAAAGAGCAGGTCTTTTACACGATATCGGTAAAGTTCCTGAGCAGGAATCAGAATTACCACACGCGCTTTTAGGAATGCAGTGGGCTGAGAAATATGGTGAAAACCCTGAAGTTGTAAACGCAATCGGAGCTCACCACGACGAAATTGAAATGAAGTCATTATTATCTCCGATCATTCAGGTTGCCGATGCGATCTCAGGAGCAAGACCGGGAGCAAGAAGACAGGTATTGGAGTCTTACATCCAGAGATTAAAAGATCTTGAATCTGCAGCATTAAGCTTCGATGGAGTATCCAGTGCTTATGCAATTCAGGCAGGTAGAGAACTGAGAGTAATGGTAGAGAGTGGAAAAGTAAATGACGAAGTAGCTTCTCAGCTTTCTTACGACATCTCTGAGAAAATCCAGAATGAACTGACTTATCCGGGACAGGTAAAAGTAACAGTAATCAGAGAAACGAGAGCTGTCAATATTGCCAGATAATAATCAGAAAAAGATATTTGATAAAAACCTTTCAAGAAATTGAAAGGTTTTTTATTTTTATCAAAACTTAAAAATGCAAGAACTGTCCCTGTCTTCAAAACTGAAGTACATTTTCTCTATTCCCGTTATTATCTCCGCCCTTGGCTATTTTGTAGATATCTATGACCTTCTTTTATTCGGTATCGTTAGAATACCCAGTTTAAAAGCTTTGGGGCTTAATCCGGATGCAGACGGAACCTTCATACTGAACTGCCAGATGGTAGGACTTCTCATAGGAGGGGTGTTCTGGGGAATCTTTGGAGACAAAAAGGGAAGGCTTTCCGTACTTTTTGGATCCATCTTAGTGTATTCTTTAGCCAATATTGCCTGTGGTTTTCTGCCTTATTTTCCGAAAGAGCATTTGATATACCAATATGCCGGCTTAAGGTTTATTGCAGGTATAGGACTTGCCGGAGAGCTTGGAGCCGGAATTACACTGGTTTCTGAAAGTCTGCCGAAGAATTTAAGAGCCATCGGGACTTCGGTTGTTGCCGGTTTTGGATTAATGGGCGCCGTTGTAGCTCAGCTAACTGTAGAGCTGGCCGGAGGATGGAATATTTCTTACATTATCGGTGGGATCATGGGAATTATGTTATTGATACTGAGAATAAGCGTATCGGAATCCGGAATTTATAAGAATCTTGAGCATAAAAATATCTCCAAAGGAAACTTTCTCTCCTTTTTTACCAATAAAGACAGACTGATAAGATATTTAAAATGTATTGCAGTGGGATTACCTACGTGGTATTGCATAGGCATTCTGGCTGTTTTAGCCAATCAGTTTGCCCCTGAATTAGGCATAAAGGATATCAACCCCGGAAAAGCCATTATGTGGGCTTATGTAGGTATTTCTGTCGGTGACCTGTTGAGTGGTTTTATTTCCCATGCTTTAAAATCCCGTAAAATGGCCATCTTTTATATGCTGATTTTTACGTTGATCGGGGTGGCAATTATGTTATTCGGAAATACCAACACGGAAACCAGATATTACCTGTTTTGTGTATGGCTGGGATTTGGAACAGGATACTGGGCTATGTTTGTAACGTTGGCAGCAGAACAGTTCGGGACGAATATCAGAAATACGGCAACAACTACCGTTCCCAACATGGTAAGAGGTCTGGTGCCGGTAATGATATTTGCTTTTGATTCTCTTAAAGGACATTTCCCGGTTGTGGAAAGTGCTGCCATAGTAGGGGTGGTGGTATTCGGGCTGGCATTTTATTCTTCACTTACCATTTCAGAAACCCACGACAGAGATCTTGAATTTACGGAATAATTTAACTTGTTTAATAAATAACATAGTGCTATTCCTTATTTTGAACGTAATAATAGGGTTATTATCAATAAATTATTCAATTTTACATTAATTTTTGTTGCGAGTATTTAATATTTGTTTAACTTTGAAAGGTAACTAAAACTATATTTTTAATCAAACTAAATCTCATGAACATTATGAAAAACGCTAAAAAATTAAGAAAACAGGATCTGAAAAACATTACCGGAGGAATAAGCGGAAACCCTGATTTATCACTTTGCGGATGCAGCTGCTCAGGAGCAGTAACCGGACCTTGGTATTGTGTACAATATATTGGCTGTCCACAGGTTTATACTTGTGGGGAGATCTAAGAAATTATTTCAATTAGAAATAAACATTTCCACATTTAATATGCAGAACCCTTTTGATTTCAAAAGGGTTCTGCTCTTTTAACGGATAATGTAAAGAAGGCTGCCGATGCTTATCGTTACCCATAGTATAATTGCCATTACCAAAGGTTTTAATCCGATTGATTTCAGCGTTTGAATAGAAAGGGTAGAACCAATCAAAAATAAGGTCAGATTCAGACCGGATTTTGCCAGAACAGTAATCGAAGTACTGAATCGGTCAAGAAAGGGGAAATAAGTATTCAAAAGGATTGCTGCAATGAAATATCCGATAAACCAGGGAATCTTTATTTTGGAATCTTTACTTTTAAAAATAAACATGGTTATCAGTGAGACAGGAATAATCCATAAAGCACGGGCCAGCTTCACTGTGGTGGCTATTTTCAAAGCTTCATCTCCATATTTACTGGCAGCACCCACTACAGAACTTGTGTCATGAATTCCCACTGCACACCAAAGCCCAAACTGCTCCTGTGAAAGATTCAGCAGGTGTCCTATTGCAGGGTATACAAACAAGGCAACCGAATTTAAGGTAAAAACAATAGCCAGCGCAAGAGAAATTTGTTTTGTATTAGGTTTAATGATGGGAGAAACAGCAGCAATAGCACTCCCGCCACAAATAGCAGTTCCTGCGGAGAGAAGATAAGATAAAGGTCTTTCCAGTTTAAATAATTTTCCCAGAAAATATCCTAAAACCATAACGGTGACAATACTTACAACAGTCAGCATCAAGCCTGTTTTTCCGGCATGAAGCGCTTCATCAAGCTTCAGCCCGAATCCAAGACCTACTATTGAAATCTGCAGCAGTAAATGAATATATTGATGAAGGTGTTTTTCAAAAGGATTTCCGATAAAAACAGCCAGGGCAAATCCCAAAGCAAGAGCAATTGGAGAAGATATAAAAGGTGTAAGGCATAATACAGCCAAAACAATAAAAAATACTTTCCTTGTTATTTCATTTTGAATGAAATCTTTCATAATGCGAACTTTTAAAATGAGCATCAAAAGTCCGAAATAAAGTATTACAAAGTAAATCGTATTTTGTTATATCGGATAACTAAAAGTTATATCTTTGCTTATTGCTTATTGCTTATTGCTTATTGCTTATTGCTTATTGCTTATTGCTTATTGCTTATTGCTTATTGCTTATTGCTTATTGCTTATTGCTTATTGCCTGTTATTCTGCAAACCTCAAAAAAAGTTTGATCAGTTCAGATTGTTCTCCTTTGGGAAGGATAAAATGAAAATCTCTTTCGATACTGAAATTTTTAATATCAATCACTGTAAGGATGTTGTTTTTAAGTTCGTTAAGAATAGTGCTGATAGAAAGAAATGCCAAACATTCGGAGTGAAGAAGGTAATTTTTAATACTTTCACTGCTTCCCAACTGTATGACAGTATTCAATTCATGGATATTAATTTCCTTTTCTTTAAGCCTGTTTTGGATGAATTCCAGCGTACCGGAACCCTGTTCCCTGAAGATAAGATCCAGCTGATAAAGATCTTTTAAGCTTAATGTTTTATGGGCAAGAGGATGATCTGATTTTGCTGCGAGAACAATTTCATCAGGTTTAAAAGTTTTATATTCAAAATAAGAAGACTGTGATTCCCCTTCAATGATACCCAGGTCAATTTTTTCTTCTTTTAAAAGTGTTGAGATGGTTTCCGTATTTCCGGTAAGAAGCTCAATCTTAATATCTTTATAATAAGAATTGAATTTGGCCAAAATCTCTGGTAAAATATACTGTGCAACGGTTGTACTCGCCCCGATAATCAGCTTTCCTTTATGCTGCTGACTGATCTGGCTGATCTCAAATTCCATGTCACGATAGATGTTTCTGATCTTTTCTGCATGTTCAAACAGAATTTTTCCGCTTTGGGTCAGCTGGATAGAAGTTCCTTTACGGTCAAATAGCTTAGCACCTATCTGAGTTTCAATCTCTTTAATATGTTTGGTAACAGCGGGTTGGGAAATGTGAAGCTCCTCTGAAGCCTTGGTGAAGCTTAATCGGGTAGCCACCGTATGGAAAACTTTTAATCTGTAATCGAACATGGGGTAAAATTACGAATTATAGTTGGAAATGGTGAAGAGAGCTTGAGAGTTTGAGAGTGGGAGGGTTTGAGGGTAATGAGATGCGTGTTGCGAGTTTCGGGGTTTTGAGTTTGAGGGATTTTGGGTTCGAGATATTATAAGTGAAGAAGAACAAAGAACCATTAAAAACCAGCATCCGGCAACAAAATAAACAAATAATTGTGACCCCGCACTTCGCACCCCGCATCCCGTAACTCGTAACCCGCATCCCGCATCTCGAAACCCCTTATAAAAAATCCGAAACAGACTTGTCCTGCTGACTTTCATATCTTCTGTTTTTTGCTTCTCCGATTTTCTGTCTGGAATAAATACTGTTATGTCCTGAAAGAAGATAAGAAACGACACACGCAATAGCTACATATACACCGCATTCTGCCCCGAATAATTCAATTCCCATCAGCATACAGGCTAAAGGCGTATTGGTGGCTCCTGCAAATACCGCTACAAACCCCATTCCTGCTAATAATCCGAAGGGTAAAGGAATGAATAGTGACAGAGCGCTGCCTAAGGTAGCACCAATGAAGAACAAAGGTGTCACTTCTCCACCTTTGAATCCGGCCGAAAGCGTAACAATGGTAAAAATCATTTTTAGAGCAAAATCATACAGTGGAAGCTGCTTTTCAAAAGATTCCACAATTACAGGAACTCCCAGTCCTATATAACGGGTTGTTCCCATTGCAAAAACGGCAAGTGCTATAATAATTCCTCCCACTACTGGACGAAGTGGAGGATATTTGATATTTGATTTAAAAAGAGAGCTCATCCAGTGGATGATTTTACTGAAAGCAGCAGCGCAGATTCCAAAAGCTATTCCTGCCAGAATGCTGTATAGAATTGGTAAGAACTCAAGTTTAGGAATAAAATCAATATGGTAATGGGTATGTTTTACATTCCAGAGATTGGTAGCCCAGTCCGCCAGAATGGCAGAAGCAAATGCCGGAAAGATCGCATTGTAACGAATCCTTCCGATCAGAAAAACTTCAAGACCAAAAACGGCTCCTGCCAGCGGTGTTCCGAAAATGGAGCCAAATCCGGCAGCAATAGCAGCAATAATTAATATTTTTCTTTCATTTCTGTCAAGCTTAAAAGGCCTGGTGAGCTGATCCGCGATGGCTCCCGCCATCTGAAGAGCTGTTCCTTCACGGCCGGCAGAACCTCCGAAGAAATGCGTTGCAATTGTTCCCAGATACACAAAAGGAGCCATTTTAAAAGGAATAATTCCCTTGGGTTCATGGATGGTATCGATCAACAGATTATTTCCAGCCTCCACATCTTTTCCGAAATAATAATAAAGAAGCCCTATCAGAAATCCTGCAGCAGGAAGTAAAGCAATCAGCCAGAGATGATTTTCTCTGAAGTGTGTTGCCCATTCTAAAGATTGAAGAAATCCTGCAGATGCGGTTCCTACCAATGCACCAATGATGATACTGATACACAGCCATTTTAAAATATAAGGAATTGCCGGAAATTTTCTGAAGAAAAAACGAGTATAAAAAACTGCTTTTTTACCTGGTGTTCTTTGACTTTTTGACATAATAATCCTGATTAGTTATTTGTTAATAATCTTTTAATCAGGCGTCATCAGCTTTTATAAAGCGGTTGGGTAAGGAAGAACACCATTTCCTTTTGATGATGCAAATATATGAATTATGGTAAAAAGATAAAAGATAAAAGATAAAAGATCTTATTGTTAAAATTCAATAGGGGTGGGCTTTAGCCCAGCCAAATAAATTTTAAATCCCATTGGCTTTAGCCCAAACTTAAAAATAACCATAGCTTTAATATACCGGATAATGCATCGCCTTATTGATTTCAATTGGGTTATTATATTTTCTGATAACCTCCTGCATGCTTTTGGTTTGGGTATTCAGTTCATCAACATTATGAATTTCCTTTCCATTGATATTAATTCTAAGGTCATTATTGGATTTGCTGATATTATTTCTTTCAAAAGCAAAAGGATCATTATAAAATTCCATAAGCAGCTTATGTTTTTGCTTTTCGTTAATAGGAATTGCTTTATTACCAAAGCTGGATTCCAGGAAATCTGAAGTAGAGGAGACTTCCGGAAGTTCTCTGCTTTTAACGAGCGTATAAAGGAAATTTTTCTTAGCATCTGATAGCTCAAAGATTAAACCGGGTAATCCACGCAGTTTAAATGGTCCTTCATTAAATGGAATGTCTTTACAGAACCAGGCCGTCCAGCTTCTCCCTCCAAATTTTGTAGTTGCTTTTTGTAAAGTATAGTTTTCTACCTTTTTAATCTCATCAGCAATTGTCCAATTGATCTTATCCGTAGTTTTAAATGTATAATATCCATTTTTAATGTTGATGAAATTTTCATTATCAAAAGAATTGATCTTTCTTTTAACTACCTGTCCGGTCATATCAGTATAGCTGAAGTTCGTTCCGAATTTTTTATTCAGTGAGTCTCTGATAGCGAGATCTTTTCCATAGAATTTTACCTCCTTCGGGGTGATATCCAGGATCATATTCACTTTTTCATATCCAGCCTCGGTAGAATCCATTTTATACTGAAGCTCATAAATAAACCGGTGTGTCTGAGACTGCACCAAAGCTGTTACAAGCAATGCTGATAAAGTAAAAAAACTTTTCATATCATGTGATTGGTCGTTTGTTGTTACTGGTTTCCCAAAACCTTAAACCTTAAATCCTGCAATCTCGCATCCCGAAACCTGCTCTTACAAAAAAGGTTTCATTTCATCTTCAATCTGCGTTCTCAGCTCCATCAGGCGTTTGGCATACATTTCAAGCTGTTTTTCTTCCTCTGTTTCCGGTGTCCATTTTGGAACAGGGAGTTTTTTTCCATTTTCATCCACAGCTACAAATACGATAATACAATGTGTTTTCTTCTCAAAGTTGGGCTGTTTTAAATTTCTTGAAAAAACATTGATGGCAATATGCATGCTTGAAGTTCCGGTATAGATCACCTGAGCGTCTACTTTTACTACTTCACCGATTTTAATAGGATCATAAAAACGGATTCCGCCCACATAAACAGTGACAGAATAATTACCACTCCAGGTTGTCGCGCATGCATAACCGGCCTGGTCAATCCATTTCATAACACTTCCTCCATGTACATTTCCTCCGTAATTAACATCTGAAGGCTCCGAAATAAACTGAAAAGTAATAGGCTTGTTCTGCATCTTTATAAAATTTGAATAAAGTTATTTAATAATTTCCAAAGTTTTAGATTAAATCCTACTTTTGAAAGACGAAACTTTCAATGAAAGAGAATTTTAACCCATAACAGATTTAGAACCCGTAATGAAGAAAGTATTTTATCTCAATACATGCGATACATGCAGAAAAATTTTAGCCCAATTTGACCTTACAGACTGGGAACTCCGTGAAATTAAAAAAGAACCAATTACAAAAGAGGAATTGGCGGAAATGCATAAAAAAACAAAGTCATACGAAGCATTATTCAGTAAAAAATCTACTCAGATCAAACTGAGAGGTCTGGATGTAAAATCATTAACAGAAAAAGATTTTAAAGAATTGCTGCTGGACCATTATACTTTCCTGAAAAGACCTGTATTTGTTACCGATAAAGAGATTTTCGTGGGTAATGACAAAAAAAATGTTGAAGAACTGCAGAAGTTCTTTGGCGTAAATGAATAAATTTAACTGGAAACTAATTTTGCAAATAATAAACCTTATAGGTTTTTAAAACCTATAAGGTTTGGATATAAACCCAAAAGAGGCTGTGATTTGTTCACAGCCTCTTTTTTGCTATTTTTTTCAATTATACAAAAGGAGCTTTCACCACTTTTGCAGGAATGTTCTTGTTTCTTACCTGAATAAAGATTTCAGATCCTAATTTGAAGTGAGGTTTGTCTACGTAAGCAAGACCTAATCCTACTTTTTTCATTGGAGACTGTGTTCCGGAAGTTACTTTTCCGATCACGTTTCCTTCAGCATCCACCACAGGATAGTCATGTCTTGGAACTCCTTTATCTGTCAGTTCGAAACCTACTAGTTTTCTTGTAACTCCTTCCTCTTTTTGTTTTGCGAAAACATCTTTAGAAACGAAGTCTTTATCAAATTTAGTGATCCACCCTAAACCGGCTTCAATTGGAGACGTTGTATCATCAATATCATTTCCGTACAGGCAGAATCCTTTTTCTAATCTTAAAGTGTCTCTGGCAGCCAATCCGCAAGGAATGATCCCTTCTTCTTTACCAGCTTCCATTACGGCATCCCAAAGTTTTTCAGCACTTTCGTTATTGAAATAAATCTCAAAACCACCGCTTCCTGTGTATCCTGTGTTTGAAATAATCACATCATTTTCTCCGGCAACGGTTCCTACTGTAAAATGATAGTAAGGAATTTCTGAAAGATTTACGTCTGTAAGTTTTTGAAGAATTTCAGTAGCTTTAGGCCCCTGAACTGCCAATAATGACATCTCATCAGAAGCATTGGTCATTTTAGCCCCGAAAGTATTGTATTTTGAAATATGATTCCAGTCTTTGTCGATGTTGGATGCGTTTACTACTACAAAATATTTGTCATCTTCCATTTTGTAAACGATAAGGTCATCTACAATTCCGCCGTTTTCGTTCGGAAGGCAGGAATATTGAGCTTTTCCGTTTTCAAGTGCATCTACATTATTGGTAGTTACATACTGCAAAAGGTCTTTTGAACCCGGCCCTTCGATGAAAAACTGTCCCATGTGGGAAACATCAAATAATCCTGCTTTTTCTCTTACTGCAAAATGCTCCTCTGTAACCCCTGAATATTGAACAGGCATTTCAAAACCTGCGAAAGGTACGATCTTAGCTCCCAAAGAAACATGTTTGTCGTACAAGGCTGTTTTCTTCATATTTAATTTTTATTTCTTTATTTTAAAACTGTTAAAAGTCTCATTGAATAGGGTCATATAGTTTCCGTTCCAGTATTTCTGGCCGCAATTAATGGAAACCAAATATAAGTTTTTATCTTTTTGAAAAGCTTTGGTTACCCAGAACAGCTTCTCTTTTTCATCGAAATGCTCATAGAAATATTCTGTATATCCTTTCTGGCTCTTTTTTTCTTTTACTTTATCCTCCGGGTCTTGGGATTGATAAAGTGCCAGCATAAATTTTTTTACTTCCGCTTTGGGAAGGGGAAGATCATGATATTCCGAAATGGTAATTGCCCCTATCTGGCTGGTAGGGAAAATATTAACAATTTCACTGTCGTTGGTAGATTTCCAGCCTTCAGGAACAGTAATAGAATAATTGGAATTTTCATAGACCTTTGCTTTTTGGGCAAAAAACAGACTTCCCGTCAAAAGTGCAGAAAAAAGCAATATTTTTTTCATCGTTAAAAATGGTGTTTATATTCTTCAAGGATGATTTTGAACCATTCTGTAAAGTTTTCAGGATGTTTGGAAATTTCCTTATCCAGATCTTCCATGGAAATGAATCTTACTTCTTCCACTTCCTCTTTATTTAAATTGAAATCAGTTTCATGATTTCCCACAAATACATGATCCAGCTCGTGCTCCCAAAGACCACCGCCTACATCTGCTTTGTAAATAAAATGGAATTTTTCAGAAAGATCTGCTTCAATTCCCAGTTCTTCCTTTAGTCTGCGTACCGCTCCTTGCTGATAAGTTTCCCCGTCACGCGGGTGCGAGCATACAGCATTGGTCCATTGGTTAGGAGAATGATATTTTCCTGAAGCCCTTTTCTGAAGAAGCATTTCTCCTTTACTGTTGAAAAGAAATACAGAAAAAGCACGGTGTAACAGGCCATTGATGTGAGCCTGCTGCTTTTCCATCAGCCCTAAAACCTCATCTTCAGGATTTACTAAAACAACAAATTCTTCCATTCCTACAAATGTAAGAGTAATAAATGTATTTTGGAAATTTTTAGATAAACATCATGCTTTTTGTAATCATGGCAATGAAATTGAGGAAGTCAGAAAAGACTGGCAGGTAAATTTGTCCATTCACTGAGTAGTTGCTTTTCAGATCTCCACTTTATGATGTAAAAATAAAATGTGAAATGAAAATTTTTAACTAATTCGGCTTGAATGGTTGATAAAATATTGATATTATTCTTTGAAAATAAGTTTTTATAGTAAAATATTAACATAAAGCAAGATTAATATGCCTGATAATGGTAAAAACGCTAACTTTGTTTTTTAATATTTAGTAATGGAATTAGAATACATTGAACACATTAGTCCTATTCTAAAGGATGGAATAAAAAATTACTTAATAGATATCGACGGAACCATTACTGATGACGTTCCCAATGAAGAGCCGGAAAGAATGGTTACCTGCGAACCCTACCCTGATGCTCTGGAAACGATCAACAGATGGTATGACGAAGGACATCAGATCTGCTTTTTTACTTCAAGAACCGAAAATCTGAAACAAATTACGATCGACTGGCTGGATAAGCATGGCTTCAAATACCACAGCGTGCTTTGCGGAAAACCAAGAGGAGGAAATTATCACTGGATAGACAACCATCTGGTAAGAGCTACAAGATACAAAGGAAGATTTACGGATTTGGTAGAAAAACAAGTGACCATTGAGGTATTCAAAGAAGACGGCGAATAAAAATATAATTCAAAGATTTAAAGATTAAATGTGAACCAGTACCTTTAATTTTTAAATCTTTCATTTTTTAATATACTTGATATTTTATGAAAGTTTTAGCAAACGACGGCCTGGATCAATCTGGAATAGATGCATTGACAGAAAAAGGCTTTGAGGTGATTACTACAAAAGTTCCCCAGGAATTTTTAGTAGATTATATTAATGAGCACAAAATCCGCACCTTATTGGTGAGAAGTGCCACACAGGTAAGAAAAGATATTATTGATGGATGTCCGTCTATCGACATTATTGGAAGAGGAGGTGTTGGTATGGATAATATTGACGTAGATTATGCAAGAGAAAAAGGGATTCATGTGATCAACACTCCTTCAGCATCATCGGAATCTGTGGCTGAGCTTGTTTTCGCCCATTTGTTTTCCGGGGCGAGATTTCTTCAGGATTCTAACAGAAAAATGCCAGTTGTAGGAGATACTGAATTTGCAGGTCTTAAAAAAGCATATGCTGCAGGTATCGAACTGAGAGGAAAAACCATCGGTATTGTAGGAATGGGAAGAATCGGCCAGGAAGTGGCAAGAATTGCTTTAGGACTTGGGATGAGAGTGATTGCCGCTGATAATAACGTCGGAAGAGCAAGTATCAAAGTGAAATTTTACAACAACCAGTTCATCAATGTTGATATCGAAACAGAGCCGTTACAGGATGTTTTAAAACATTCAGACTTCATTACTTTACACGTTCCTGCACAGAAGGACGGTTATATGATCGGAAAGGATGAGTTTGAAATAATGAAAGACGGAGTAGCTGTTGTAAACTGTTCAAGAGGTGGAGTTATTGATGAAGCAGCTTTAATTCAGGCTTTAGATTCAGGAAAAGTACGATTTGCCGGTTTAGATGTTTTCATTAATGAGCCAACACCATCAAAAGAAATCCTTACTCATTCTAAAATTTCCCTTACCCCTCACACGGGAGCTTCTACTCTTGAAGCGCAGGATAGAATAGGGCTTTCCCTGGCAGAGCAGATTTCAAGTATCTTACAGATTCAATAACTTGAAAAAGATCATAAATAAAGCACTCCAGCCTTAGACTGGAGTGCTTTTTTATTTTTAAAACTGTTGTTTAAAAGATTAGATATTTTTGCTTTTCAGCAAATCTCTGATCTCCATCAGTAATTTTTGATCTTCTGTAGGTCCGGCAGGAGCAGGAGCCTCTTTTTTGTTTACTTTATTGGCGAATTTAATGATCCAGAAAAGAACCATCGCAATACAAAGGAAACTGATTACTGCTGAAAGGAAATTTCCGTACGCAACACCATTCCAAGAAAGTTTTGCAATGTTTTCTGCACCGGCGGCTTTCAATGCCGGGTTGAGTATAAGAGGAGTGATTACATCTTCCACTAATGAGGAAACAATTTTGCCAAATGCTGCCCCAATGATCACACCGACAGCAAGATCGAGAACATTGCCCTTAAAGGCAAACTCTTTAAATTCTTTTACAAATCCCATAATTTATTTTTTTTTAATTAGTATATACACAAAAATATAATTAAAAAATGTAAAAAACACTACGTTTAATCGTTTTTTATTCCCAAAATATTGAAATTTACGCTCATTTCCTGCTAACAGTTTTAATGAATATTTCAGCATTGTAACAATACATTATGCCATTAATGATGACTTTTTATTTTTATTAATGAGGTGATAGCATAATGAAAAATCTTTTGTAATTTGCTTAAAAGTTTGTTTCACCTATGAAAATTTTCACCGCAGAACAGATACGCAGCTGGGATCAGTTTACGATTTCCCATGAGCCGGTTTCTTCTATTCAATTAATGGAAAGAGCTTCAATGGCTGCAGCTCATTGGATTTCGGAACACTGTAAAAACCATAAAAAGCTGGCTGTATTTTGTGGTAACGGAAATAACGGAGGTGACGGCCTGGCTGTCTCAAGGCTACTTTATCTGAAAGGTTTTGATGTAGATGTATTTGTAAGCGATTCCAAAAGGAAATTTTCAGAAGATGCTTCCGTTAACCTGAAAAGACTCCGCGATTTGTCGGGAATTACCGTCAGAAAATTTGATCCTGAAGAACACTATCATTTTGATGAGAAAACCATTATTGTAGATGCTCTTTTCGGAACGGGATTATCCAGACCGTTGGAAGGTGATTATAAAAGGCTTGTTGAACAATTGAATACTAAAAAGAATATTAAGATATCCATCGATATTCCTTCCGGATTGTCTGCAGATGAAATGTTTGATAATAATCCGGTTATTCTGAAAGCTGATTATACACTGACCTTTCAATGTTGGAAAAGAACCTTCCTTCATCCTGAAACAGGGAAATATACCGGAAAAGTAGTACAGCTGGATATTGATTTAAGCAAAATATACGCAGATACAACTGATTCTGATTACTCTGTAATTGATGATCAGCTGGTGGGATCGATATTTATTCCAAGACAGGAATTTTCCCATAAAGGCAGTTATGGTAAGGCTGCCATCATAGGAGGAAGCTATGGAAAAATAGGGGCGGCAGTGCTGGCAACACGATCAGCTCTCAAAACCGGAGCAGGGCTGACCTTTACACTCGCTCCGGAATGCGGATATAATATTTTGCAGACTTCATGCCCTGAAGCCATGTTTATACAAGGAGGGGAGCAGTTTATCACAAATTTTGAGATGGACAAAGATGTTACCTGTGGTGCCGGTCCTGGTCTGGGAACGCATTCCGGTACAGAGAAAGGCTTCTTGAGTTTTTTGAAAAACTATTCTCAGCCATTGATTCTGGATGCAGATGCATTGAATATTATTTCAATTGATCCAAAAAATTTGAAACTCATTCCCAAAAAATCAATCATAACTCCTCATCCGAAAGAGTTTGAAAGACTTTTCGGAAGTACAGATAATTCTTTTGAAAGACTTGAACTGGCAAGGAAAAAGGCAAAAGAACTTGATCTTTATATTGTCCTTAAAGACCACCATACCCAGGTTGTTACTCCGCAGGGAAAAGTATTCTATAATATAACCGGAAATGCAGGTCTTGCGAAAGGAGGAAGCGGAGATATTCTTACCGGAATTCTCACTTCGCTTCTGGCTCAGAAATACTCTGAAGAGGAGACTTGTATTCTTGGGGTATGGCTGCATGGCAGCGCTGCCGATATTGCTTCAGAAAAACATTCAAAAGAATCGATGCTGCCTACTGATGTCATTGATGCCTTTGGGTCTGTTTTCGAAGAACTGAACAGAAAGGCGGAGAGAAATCTGTAAGTAAACAGCTAATAAAAAAGGCAAATCTGTATTTCTACAAATTTGCCTTTTTATTTTTCAGCTTAAATGGCTTATTCCGGTTTCTCGTTTTCTGCCTCAGTGATCTTAAATTTCTTGGAAACGATCATGATGATAACACCTGCAATCATAAAAGGAATCGAAAGAACCTGACCTGTATTCAGACCGCCGATCTGGATGAATTCATCTCCCTGTGGCTCTTTAAGGAACTCAACAAAGAACCTGATCGCCCAAAGAATGATGAAAAACAGACCGAATAACCATCCCTGCTGGTATTTTTTATTTGTTTTTCTGTACAATATCCATAGTAAAATGAAGAGAAGAACATATCCTACTGCTTCAAATAACTGGCTTGGATAACGGGGTACCGTAAGACCATACTCACTGCTTTGTTGTGGGAAAAGCAAAGCAAACGGAGAATTCGGGTCAGCTGGTTTACCAACAATTTCAGAATTGAAAAAATTCCCCATTCTTACAAACGCTCCACCTAAAGCTACGACAATACCAAGTCTGTCATATACCCAAAACGGATTTTTCTTAATGATTTTAAATGAATAATAAAGCGTGGTAAAGATCAGGGCAATTGTAGCACCATGGCTCGCCAGTCCTGAAAAACCTGTGAATTTTAAACCGTTTTTTGTGCTTATCGGTAAAAATACACTCCAGAAATCCTCTTTAAATAGTTCCGGCTGATAAAAGATAACATGTCCTAATCTTGCTCCCAGAATAGTCCCGATCAGTGTCCATGTGAACAGAGGTTCAAGGTATTTCTGGTTCACATTATCAATCTTAAAGATTCTCGTCATTAAAACATATCCGAATCCAAATGCAAAAACAAACATCAAACTATAAAAGTGAAGCGTAAATGATCCGATGTGAATACCTTTTGATGGATCCCATATTTTAAATGAAGTCTTAAGTTCTACTTTATCAGAATCTGTAATAGGTTTTACAGACTTTACTGCATATTTAAAAGTGGTGATATTTTCTTTGGTAACACCAGTATCAATCAACTTAAAGTTTTTATCAAAAAACTGATACCTGGAATCCTTATACTTTGCTAAAGTGGAAGCCCCATAATTATAATAAGCAGGTTCAAAATTGGATTCATTAAGAATCACAACGAAAGACTGGTTCTTGTCTGATTCTCTGTCCGGAAAAGCTGTAAGGTCTCCCATTTCTGTGGTAGAATAGATTTTTACAGGAACATTGCTTCCATTGATATCTAAAGTTCCGTCAGATAAACCTCCAGGGTATTCCTGTGCAAAAAGAAGCTGCGTGGTGAACGCAAACAGCACAAGATAAATTCTGAAAAAGATAGTATTCATTTTTCTATTGATTTAATAGTTTGATTATTGACATTTATGTTTGGGTGGAACAGGATCATAACCGCTTCCTCCCCAGGGGTGGCATCTTAAAATTCTTTTAAATCCCAGCCAGAAACCTTTAAAAACACCATGCACCTGAAGCGACTCGATCATATAGTGAGAGCAGGTAGGTTCGTAACGGCAGTTTTTGGGAAGTAAGGGCGAGATGAACCATTGGTAAAATTTGATCAAAATTACCAGCGGAAATGTAATGATTTTATTAAATGTAAGTTTCAAAACAATGCAAAAATAGGGTAAAAAAATGAAAATTAGTTTAATTTTGTTATAAGTTTCGGAGATCGGAAATCCGGGACATTGATCTTAAAAAATAGAATTACTTTGAATCAAAATATCCCATTAGCTGAAAAATTAAGACCCAAAACCCTGAACGATGTTCTTGGGCAGGAGCATCTTACCGGCGACAAAGGAACAATCAGAAAGATGATTGAAAACAATACCCTGAATTCGCTGATATTCTGGGGGCCTCCGGGAACGGGGAAAACAACACTCGCTGAAATTATTTCTGAGCAGTCGGGGAGAAAGTTTTATAAGCTTTCTGCAGTTTCTTCCGGGGTGAAAGATGTGCGTGATGTGATTGAGGATGCCAAGAAGCAGAATTTGTTTTCCGGAAAATCACCGATTTTGTTTATTGACGAGATCCACAGGTTTAATAAGTCACAGCAGGATTCATTATTGCATGCGGTAGAAAAAGGCTGGATTGTTTTGATTGGCGCCACCACGGAGAATCCAAGCTTTGAGGTGGTTTCAGCACTGCTTTCAAGAAGCCAGGTCTATGTTTTAAAAGCTTTGAGCTATGAAAAACTGGAAGAACTGATTGATATCGCATCAGAAAGATACAATAAAGATGAAGGAACAGATTTTAAAATCCTTGAAAAAGAAGCTTTCATTCAGTATTCCGGTGGTGATGCCAGAAAACTGATCAATTCCGTAGAACTGGTTTTGAACCAATATAAAAATTCGGGTACAACGGAAATCCTGAATTCTGATGTTCTTGAAGTTCTCCAGGAAACGATGGCTTTGTATGATAAAAACGGAGAGCAGCATTATGATATCATCTCAGCCTTCATCAAATCTATGCGTGGAGGTGATCCGAACGGAGCGGTGTATTGGCTGGCAAGAATGATTGCCGGGGGAGAAGATATCAAGTTTATCGCAAGGAGAATGCTTATTCTTGCTGCTGAAGATGTAGGGTTGGCGAATCCTAACGCTTTGGTGGTTGCCAACAACTGTTTTCAGGCGATCAATGTGATCGGGAATCCTGAAGCAAGGATTATATTAAGTGAAACAGCCGTATATCTTGCGGTTTCCCCTAAGAGTAATTCTGCGTATATGGCGATTAATGAAGCGTTGGCTCTGGTAAAGCAGACCGGAAATCTGCCTGTACCTCTTCATTTGAGAAATGCACCAACAAAATTGATGAAAGACCTTGATTACGGAAAAGAATACAAATATGCCCATTCTTACGAAGGAAACTTTGTGGAACAGGATTTTCTTCCGGAAGAAATTCGAAATGTGAAACTATATGAGCCAGGAAATAACTCTACTGAGAAGAAAATCTATGAAGAGCTCAAGAAAAAATGGAATAATAAATACTAAAATAAAAAAGGATGCTGAAAAAACGGCATCCTTTTTTATATTAAATCGTTTTTTTTTAACCTGTACCATTTCAGCTATTATAAAGTGAAAAATGGTGGTAAATATTTTTAAACCATTAAGGAGACTGAAGAATCAAAGTATAGTTAAGATAAATCATGCTGATTTTAAGTTAAAGCGAAGCTTATCTTAATAATCTTAACATCTTAATACGATCTTAATGTTTCAAAAAATCAAATTATTCGGTAGTGTAAATAAACAATGTTTTCTTACCGTTGTAATCTTTTGTTTCAGTTCTTTTCCTGATTTCAGGATATATCAAAGTATTGGTATCTGTAAATTCATATCCTTCAATAAATACAGGGTTATCTGCCGGAATATTGTATTGTGCATTCATATTGGATAATGCCATTCTGTCAAGTACGTTTTCTCCGTTTTTAAACTTATATTCAGTTACGCCTTTTGTAAAAACAGAACTGTATTTTTTTAAGCTTTGGGGAAGACTCGCTGGAGTATTGTATACTTTAGAAACCTGTAATACGTTCTTTTTTGTATTGAACAATTCTACTGTCCCAATGGCATTGTCAGCCACTGCAAACTTTACAGCAGGATTTTTTTGCTGGGCCAATAAAGTAGCAGAGGATAGAAGTAAAAAAGAATAGAATAGTTTTTTCATAATTGGAATATGTAACTGTTAAAAACGTGATAAATATAGTTATTTTTTATAAAATCTGAATAAAATCTTGAATTGTTTTACATTCTATTTATAAATAAAAACTTTTCTCCTGATTATCAGTCTGTGCTTTCATCTTTTTTATCCTTTTTATCTACCATATTTCTGATCATATTTTTCAGTCGCTGGAAAGTAAAAGAGCTTAATAATAAAATAACTCCGAGAACAATAAAGGCGCTGATTCTTGAGATATTATCCATTTGCCATACATCATAACCATAAAGTTTCAATACCATCAGGCCTACCAATGCAAAACCAATCTTGTTATATTCCTGAATATTCTTTTTCAAACCGGTATAAATAAAAATACTGGCAAGAATTGTCCAGATAACAGGCAGATAAAGAATATTGAAATGTTCACTTGCTTTATAAGAATGCGGGAGATCATTGGAAACCATTAAAATATAAGAATGATGCAGCTCGCAGCTTACAGAAATGATTAGCGCCAGAGCCTGTATCCAGTAAGAAATCTTTTGCTTATGAAACGCTGAAGTAGGAATAATTCTGTATCCTATATATATAAAAGGAATCCATTGCAGAAGATGAAGGAAATAAAAGCTTAAATGGAGCTTTTTTGTTAAGACAGCGGTCACAACCAGAAGAGTCGAAACCGATGTATTTATTACGATCAGGAAGAAAAACAGATAAATCAGTAGGTTTTGAACATCATTTCTGATGCTCAGCAGTTTCCTGAAAAGCAATAAAATAAAAATATAATAAATGCTGAATAAAAATCCTGTGCTGGTAATGGCTGACCATGGCATTTCCGAAATATGATAAGTGATTTCAAGAAGAAAAGTAATATAGATAACCCCATAACTGATCACAGTAATAAGATCTTCAAAAAAGTTATTGCTTTTTTCCTGTGTCTCTTTCACGGTATTCCTTAGCAAATACAGATTAATCATGATGGAAACAATAGTAAAGGAACTTGTGATAAACGGAGGATTGAATATGATATTGAAATCTTTTGTTCCAAAATATTCAGTCCAGGTTATAAGCTGGGCGATCATCACCAATGGAAACAGGATATAAAAGAAAGTTTTGAAAATCTTATGACCTGTTTTTTTCCAGATAAAAAGAAGGAGGGTGGTTTCTATGGCCCAGATGCTGGTGATGAGATGCGTTTTAAACTGAATAGCAATCGCAATGGTTATAAGGCTGGTAACAAGCCCTGCAAATACAGAGTAAGCTACTCCAAAGCTTTTGCGGGTATATTCTCTGAAAAGTAAAATAGCATTTACAGCAGCAAAAATAAGCGGAAAAACAATCGGGGGTTCATATTTTAATGTATCAAAAATGTAAAGAAGCCCCAGAATACTTGAAAAATTAGCGAGAGCAAGTATTAAAATATCAGAGGTTGAAAGGATATTTCTTCTGAAGTAATCGTACAGACCAAAAATATAGAAAATCGCATAACTGATCAGATAAAAAGTAATGCTTAAAAGCTCCGGGCTTTCATGAGTCCAGAATAAAAGGTAGCCTGTTGTAAAAATATAAGCTGTCCATCCCACACTTTTCCAGTGCTGCAGAAAAGAGGCAGCCAGCATTCCTGTATTTAAAAGAGTAATATAAATAAAAAGGAAAAGATAATTACTTTGTCCTGTACTGATCATGAAAGGAGCTGCAAAACCTCCTATCAGTGAAAAGATAATCAGTACTTCACTTTTATAGTAATAGGACAGGATGATAGAGGCTGCGGTAATCAGTGCCGTTATAATAAAAGCTGTATTTTGGGTAAACAGATGATATTCACGAAAGGCAATGGTAGCTGTGAAATACAGAACAGCAACACCGCCTCCTGTAATGATGGAAGAAAAAGCCGGATAATTTTTTCTGAGAAAATGCCCGGTGATGATGATTCCTACTCCGGTACAAAAACCGATTCCCGCTCTTGCTGCTTCGCCGATCCAGTTTTTATCAATGGCATATTTTACAAAATAACCAATTCCGAGAACAAGGGTAAAAATTCCGATAATGGTAAGAACATTTTGTTTTAAAAAATCAGAAACAGGAGCAAGCCAGTCTTTTTGAACTGGTGTTGAGGTTTCTTCACTTTTTTCACGGTATGGTATATCTTCATGCTGAACCTGTTGAGGTACCTCTTGCTGCGGAATCAAACTGTTTTCCGTTGAGGTTGTTTTATGAATTACTTTTGTCTGAGCCTGAGCAGTCTCGTTGATTTTATAATGAAGATCTGAAATCTCCTTTTTCAATTTTCTGATTTTGCTGTTCAGATTATTGAAAATGATGAAGATAATTATAAAGATGATAACTGCAACAAACTCATTCATTTCATTAGTTTTTTATCAAATATAAAGAAATGTTTCAAATGCTATTTAAAAATTAACCCATCGCGGTATAAGCGATGGGTTAAATGGTATAGATAACTAACAATATGTTTTACTAGTTTGATACTTTGTAAATGTAGAATGACGCAATACTGGATCCTAATAATCCTGCCGTGATAACACCGGAATCTACAAGTCCGAAAGAAACTTTGTCACCCGCCTGGAATGAATACAAAGAATTGATGCTGGAATCGGAAAGTGTTAAGTTAACTGCTAATGCAAGATTGACCCCACTGAATGGACGAGTGTCTATCAAAGTGGTTACTGCAGATCTGGTTCTTGCGATAGCGATACCGGGAGATCCTGACAATAAAGAAGCCTGTAAACCTGTACCATATCTGAACGCAAATCCAACAGCATATACTCCGGTTGATGGAATATTATAAGAACCATCAGCATTGGTAAATAACGCCGCAGTTCCTATCGTTCTGTCGGCTTGTACAAAGCTGACAGGCTGGAAATCAGCAGGTAAAACCCCTAAATTCAGCAGGGTTATACCAGTTGTTTTTTTCGCAGAATATACAGAAGTGTTGGTTCCGGCAGCTGCACTTAGCAATGACGGGTCAACTGAGAATACCTGGGTAGTTCCCTGGTTAACAGCTAAAATCTGATATCCGGGTAGGGCTGTAGCGGCAGGGGTATCACGAACTTTCAAAGTTCCATTAACATCTAGAGTTGCAGATGGGTTGGCTGTATTGATACCCACCTGTGAGAATAATGGTAACGCTGCACATGCTAACATTAAGCTGTAAAGTTTAGTTTTCATGATCAAGATTTTTAAATTAGTTGCTAAGCAAATATACAACAAAAATTATACCCTGCATTGTGAAATCTTTAAAATTAACATTATTATGATGTAATATATTTAAACATATGTTTATATTTTAGTTAATATTTAGTCATAATTTGGTTACGACTTATTATATTTATTTTTATTTTAACATATTGTTTATCAGTGTTTTGGTGAAATATAATTCTCCCTATTGTGTGGGTTATTTATTGGTTTAAACAGAAGGTGTTATCCATAGATAATTTATTATAAAAGTTTTTTTGAATTTAATATTTCTCAAATGAATAAAAAAAACACTGCCGTAACGACAGTGTTTTTGAACAGATTTATTTGTTTTCTTAGCTTTCCAACAGGAATTCTTTATAATTCCCAAGAAAATCTACATTAGCGTTGATTGATTCAAGCTCTTTGAGTGCATTTTCATGCAAAACCTCCTTCCATGGTCCTTCCACATTGATAAAAAAGAAATAATTTCCCAAACCTGTTTTTAAGGTTCTGGATTCTATTTTGCTAAGGTTCATTTTTCTCCATGCAAAAACCGATAAAACCTGATGTAAACCACCGGGATGATCTTCCGGAAGCGTGATGAGCATTCCTGATTTTTCACCCAGTGTTTCCAGTTGGTCATTTTGATATTGGTTCTGTTCTTTGGAAATAATGATAAACCGGGTATGGTTTTGTTCAAAATCCTGAATATTACGGTTCACAATTTTTAAGCCATATAAATTGGCAGCATACTGATTGGCTACTGCAGCAATAGGAGTCTCCGGGTTTTCAGAAACAAATTTTGCGGCCGCTGCAGTGGAGGAAAAATCCTGTTTCGGAATCTCTTTGTAATGAGTGTCCAGAAAATGGAAGCTCTGTGCAAGAGCCTGTGGGTGAGAATATATTCTTTCGATATTCTCAATAGAATTTTCCGGATGAATCATCAGGTGATGCGCAATAGGCATTACTGCTTCTGCTTCTATCTTAATAGACGGAGTCTTATATAAATAATCCAGCGTCATCGATACGGTTCCTTCAATAGAGTTTTCCAAAGGTACTACTGCTTTTACTACCTCTCCGTTTTCAACGGCATCAAAACAATCCAGAATGCTGGCTTGAGGTACTATTTCGTCATCAGGGAAAAGCTGTGCTGTAGCAAGCTGGGTGAAACTGGCATGAGGTCCCAAAAATGCAATCTTCATAATATAATATATAAGGGATGATTAAAATAATGGTACAAAGGTGCGAATTAATTCATAAACAGAGAGGGTGTAGAGTTTAAAGTTTAGAGTTTAAAGTGTAATGTTTTTAGTTGCGAGTTACGGGTTACGAGTTGCGGGTTTATTTTGTGACCGGATAATTTGAGATAGATATTTTAACTCTATTGAAAATTCACCCTTCACCTTTATAAAACCTCTACCCAATATTTCGTCGGGTATCTCCCTAATTCCTACAACCTACTACCTGCTATCTATCCTTTCCAGTTCTTCTCAATCAGTTCCATCAGAAAATCCGGACACCTGATTACTTTATTAGTTTTTGAATCTAAAAAGAATAGAGTAGTGGAAGCTTCTGTTATTTTAATATGCTCTTCATTGTAAATTTCATATTCAAATTCAATCCTTACCCCCGGAATTTTTTTAACATAAGTATGGATTTCTAATTTTTGATCATATAAAGCAGGGCGGATATATTTAATTTTGTAGTCCGAAACGGGAAGCCAAATTCCTTGGTTTTCAATTTCATCGTATGAAATTCCTATGCTTCTGAAGAGTTCAACTCTCGCTACTTCGAAGTACGTTGCATAGTTTCCGTAGTATACGTATTTCATTGGATCTGTTTCTGCGTAACGTACTCGTATTGAGTGTGTTGTGTGTATCATTTTAGGTGTTAAATTATACATACAAATATATTTTTAAATAATCAATACCTGCAATATTTTTTTTTGAAAAGAAAAAATTAGACCTTTGTCTTCCTTCTAAACACAGTACAAACAAAGAATAATCGGGGCTTAAAAAATGGATGACAATTTAATGATGATATGGCAGAAATGCCTTCAGTTTATGCGCGATAACCTGAACGCTGCTGAAGACAATTCTGACCTTAAAAAACTTGAAAAATCTTTCGATATGCTATTCGATAAGGTTCAGCCGCTTTCATTGGTGGCCAACAACCTTACGCTGATCGTGCCGAGTGATTTTTACAAGGAATATATAGAGGACAATTACCTGTCCTTACTTTCTGCTGCCCTGAAGAAAAATATTGGAAAAGGAGTGAAATTATGGTATTCTGTGATGGAAAACAGACCAAAAGGTGAAGAAAAACCTGTTACCATGAACATTAAGGGACAAAGCGTTCCTACTCCGAAAACACAGGAAACAATGCCGCAAGGTTTTTCTGCTAATATTGTAAACCCGTTTGTCGTTCCTGGAATTAGAAAAGTAAATATAGATTCTAACCTGAAGCCTGACTATTCATTTGATAGTTATGTAGAAGGAGAAAGTAATAAATTTGCAGCCACTGTAGCCAGATCCATTGCCAAAAGACCTGGAGCAACAGCTTTCAACCCGTTATTCCTATATGGAGGTTATGGAGTTGGAAAAACCCACCTGGGACAGGCTGTCGGTCTTGAAGTAAAAAATCAGTTTCCTGATAAAGTAGTTCTTTATCTGTCTTCTGAAAAATTTATCCAGCAGTTTATCTCTGCGGCTAAAGCTCATAAGCAGACTGAGTTTGCTAATTTCTATCAAATGGTAGATGTACTGATTATTGATGATATTCAGTTCCTATCCGGAAAATCGGCAACACAGGACAGTTTCTTCCATATTTTTGATCACCTGCATCAGAATGGAAAACAGATTATCCTTACTTCAGATAAGGCTCCTGCAGATATTATGGATATCCAGGACAGAATTGTTTCCCGTTTCAAATGGGGGCTTTCTGCAGAAATTAAATCTCCGGATCTATCTACAAGAAGACAGATCATTGAAGATAAGCTAAGCAGAGACGGAATTGTTCTTCCTGGCGATATGCTTGACTTCCTTGCTGCTGAAGCAAAAACGAATGTAAGAGAACTTATCGGGGTTATCAACTCAGTGATTGCTTACTCTACAGTATATAAAAGAGACCTTAGTCTTGAGTTGCTTAAAGAAACCATCAACAGAATTGCTGCTAACCAAAAGAAAGTTATCAATATTCCTTACATTCAGGAAGTGGTTTGTGATTATTTTGGAATCAAAAAAGAGCAGCTGCTTTCAAAAACAAGAAAAAGAGAGATTGCATTACCAAGACAGCTTGCGATGTACTTCTCCAAAGAGTTTACCAATTCTACATTTACCAAAATTGGTGAGGAAATGGGAGGAAAAGATCACTCTACGGTAATGTACGCTTGTGATACCATCAAAGACGTTTCGAAAATTGATAAAGAAATCAAGAAATACGTAAAAGACCTTACTGAAAGAATCAAACAATAAATAAGGTTGAGCTTACATAAATTAAAATGAAGGATAGTTTTATTCTTCATTTTTTATTTAGTTTTGTCGTAATAAAAGACTTTTTTTAAAAAACAGGATATGAAAATTTTAATGGTTTGTCTGGGAAATATATGCAGAAGCCCACTGGCAGAAGGAATTATGAAAACGAAACTACCGGATCATTATCTCGTAGATTCTGCCGGAACTATTTCAATGCATGAAGGCGAACATCCGGATAAAAGAGCCATTAAAACTGCTGCCAATCATCATATTGATATATCGCAGCAAAGATCAAGACCTATCACCAGGAAAGATTTTGAAACCTTTGATAAGATCTACTGTATGGATGTTGATGTACTCGGAGATGTTGTTTCTAAAACTAAAAATGAAGAAGAACGTCAGAAAGTATCCTTGTTTTTAGAAGTATTGGGAGATCACAAAAATGCTGAAGTGCCGGATCCTTATTGGGGCGATATGAACGATTTTGAAAAGGTTTTCCAGCTTTTGGATAAAGGATGTGAGGCTATCAAAAATCAATTATCAAAATAATAAGCATGAAAATGCAAAATATTTCCCACAACCTTCACTTAACGAAAGAACAAAAAAAATAATACAATGCTTTTTTTACTCCCTGCTTATTTATCAGAAAATACTTCTATCAACCACTTTTCACCTGTTGTGAAGGATTATATCATGCAGACCGATTATTTCTTTGTGGAAAATGAGAAAACTGCCCGAAAGGTTGTGAAATTTTTTGCTCCTGAAAAAAAACAGGCTGATCTGAAGTTATTTCTATTGGATAAATACACAGAAAATGCAGATATTAAGGAGGCTCAGGAGCTCATGCTGAAAGGGGAGGACTTCGGATTACTGTCAGAAGCAGGACTGCCATGTATTGCAGATCCCGGAAATCTGATTGTGAAATGGTGTCATGAAAAAAATATCAGAGTAGTTCCTGTTTCAGGGCCTTCATCCATTATTCTTGCCTTGATTTCCAGTGGTTTTAATGGGCAGGAATTCACCTTCCATGGTTATCTTCCTATTGATAAAGGAGAGAAAAAGAAACAGATCATGAATCTTGAAAGTCTTGTTCAGAAAACCGGATATTCACAGATTTTTATGGAAACTCCTTACAGAAATAACCAGCTTTTTGAAGATTTATGCAAGTTTTTATCACCCAATACAAAGCTTTGTATTGCTGCCAATATCAACGATCCTGAACATGAATTCATCAAAACAAAAACCATAAAAGACTGGCAGAAACAAAAGCCGGAACTTCATAAAATTCCTGCAGTATTCGTACTTGGGAAATAAACTTTGCTCCTGTAGTTGACAATAAGTACGAGAGTTTTTGAGTACAAAATAGAAAAAGGCTGTGATTATTTCGCGGCCTTTGCTTTTTTATTTAGAATGGGTTGGAATATTATAAATACGATTTATAAGTTTTCTTTTTTCGTTCTTTCATTTATTGATGTATAATTTTAACTAAAAATATTTCAATAATTAGTGATAAATATCATAGCATTTATATATTTTTGTAATGTAAAATGTTATAATTTTATATTTAAATATAACGCATTATGAATTTTAAAATTTTAATGTTATTGATAATATTTATGATCTTTTTTTATATAGTTTGATTTTTTATTATACATATCATAATTAAACTGATTTAAACGCTGCAAGTTAATTTAACTTGTATTTATTGAATTACAAATGATGTAAGTTCCGTTTTGCTTACAATCAATTCAGCTCAATCAACACCAAAATATTAAAATATGATGACACGTAAAATTTTTTTTCCGGTATTGCTGATGCTGGCGATGCTGGTACCATCTTTAATTCATCTGTCTGCACACGGATATGTTCTGAGTCCTGCCTCAAGAGGATATCAGGGAAGTCTGGACAAGGCTTCACTAGGCTATTCTGCCGCATTTAGTATCTATGGATCTGTTATTAATGAACCTGGATCTCTTGAAGCCCCAAAAGGGTTTCCTGCGGCGGGTCCTGCAGATGGAAAGATTGCCTCTGCTAATGGAAGCATCGGTGGAGACACTACACTGGATATCCAGACTGCCGACCGTTGGAAGAAAACCAATATCACCACGGGTGTGAATGCCTTTATCTGGAAATACTCGGCGTACCATGCGACAGCAAAATGGCATTATTATATGACAAAGCAGGGCTGGAATCCCAATCAGCCTCTTTCCCGTCAGGATCTTGAGCTTATTGGAACTGTTGCACATAATGGGACACCTCCGCAGGATAATGTTTCTCATCAAATTACCGTTCCTGCAAACCGTAGCGGCTATCATATTATTTTAGCGGTCTGGGATGTAGCAGATACTACCAATGCATTTTATAATGTAATTGATGTTAACGTAACCTCCGGAACAGGAGTTTCTGCACCTGCCACCCCAACAGGCTTAGCACTGGTAGGAATAACAAGCACTTCTGCCAAAATAAGCTGGAATGCACAGTCTGACGCGGTATCCTATAACGTTTTCCGCAACGGACAAAACATTCAGCAGGTAACTACGGCTACATTCCAGGATACTGGTTTAACAGCCAATACGACATATACCTATGAAATTCAGGCGAAGGGATCTTCAGGGCTTACTTCAGCGAAAAGTGCGCCACTCAATGTAAAGACAAACAGTGAGGGCACTCCTGAAAAGCCAACAGCACCCTCCAACCTGCATTCAATGGCAGTTACTGAAAACTCTGTTTCATTAATGTGGACAGCTTCCACCCATTCGCAGGGAATCAAGAATTACCAGGTATTTGAGAATGGAATCAAAGTAGGAGAGACTGTGCAAAAAAGCTTTTTACGAACCGGATTGGCACAGGACACAGAATATACTTATACGGTAAAATCTGTTGCAATGAACGATCAGCTTTCTGATGTAAGTAATGAATTAAAAGTCAGAACAAAAAAAATTACATCAGGAAATGGCCAGGCTTACTGTGGAGCAGAGCAGTATAACGCTGCCAATGCTTATCCTGCAGCCGGAACGAAAGTTTTTTACTCCTGTAAAATCTGGAAAAACAAATGGTACGCAAATCCGGGAGAAATGCCGGGAACCAATATGGTATGGGAGGAAATAAGTACATGTACTGAAGGGACAGGCTGCGCATCAGGCGGTGCGGTTACTTATTGTGGCGCACAGGAATATAATCCTGCAAAAACATATTCAGCAGCAGGAACAAAGGTTTTCCACACCTGCAAAATCTGGGAGAACAAATGGTACGCAAATCCGGGGGAAACACCAGGAAATAATGCTGTCTGGAAAATTGTAAGCGACTGCAATGAAGGACAGAACTGTCAGACATCAGCTCTTGCCAATACAGAAAATGATCTTTCAGTAATTGTATCCGAACATATGATCAATTTTGCACCGGAAACGTATTATGCTCAAATAAGCAGGGTAGATGTCATTACCCCTCACGGACTTCAGATCATGACTTTTATAAATCCCGATAAAAACAGTATGAACATCAGCCGTCTTCAATCCGGAATCTATTTTGTGAAAATCCTTTATAAGGACGGAAAAAATATTACTAAAACCATCAGAAAATAACAAAAACGATCTGAAATATCAAAAAAGCCGTCCATATTTTGTGGATGGTTTTTTTTTGCAGAATTATAAAAATATTTAACAGCCCTTAACAGGACTATTGCATTATTCTTGTTTTTAAGTATTTATCACTTAAAATTATATGATTATGCCTGATAAAAAATTAGCAGGAATCTGGATTGATACAGAGAAAGCCATTGTAGCCAGGAATCACGATGCACAAAATGTTTCTGAATTTATCCTTTGCAAACCGGTGAAAGCGGAGATACAGCACGGGAACTCCAGTGAGAATGCAGGAAATAATGCTGAAATTACCAACAGAAACAAGTTTTTTAAAGAAATTGAAAAGTTACTGACCAATTCTCAGGAAGTGTATATTACAGGACCGGGTGTAACACAAGAGGAACTTAAGCACTTCCTTCATGATACGGCTCAGTTCAGAGATTTGAAAATTACATTGGGAACCTCACAGAAAATGGCAGATGAAAAGGTACTTGAAACAGTAAAAGAATATTTTAATAGTTAAATTGTAGATAATGCAGTGAAAATCCGGGCATCTTCGATGCCCGGATTTTTAATAAGTTAATTTTACTCTTTTTTCTTTGATCTCCATTTCCTCCAAATAAAAATAATAACAGGAATAAGCAAAAAGAAAGGCCACAGAGAAATGATTCCAAGCATAAAGCTTACAAAACTGTTCCAGCCTTCCGTTACCGAATCTACAAAACGGCTCCCAAAACCTATTTTTGAAGTGGCGGAACTTCTCACTTTTTCTTTGTATAAATTCAAATTCAGAGTACTGTAATTTACCCGGTCATCAATAAAACGAAGTCTGCCTTCGGCTACATCAATTTCATCTTCCAGTTCACGGATATTTTCCTGAATTTCCAGCATATCTTTTGTGGTAGCAGCACTTCTAAGCATATCACGGTATTTTTCCAGATATATCTTTTTATTGGCCAGCTTTATCGCTACATCGGTATATTCCTCTGTGACATCATTGGATGAAATATTTTTAGATAAAACAGTTCCTACGCCATCTGAAAAAGAATTGATCAGAGCATCAAAATTTTTATGAGGTACACGGATAATCAGACTAAGGTTATCATCCATATCCGTATTTTGAAATTCTTCTTTCTGGATATAAGCACTGTTTTTCCTGATAATTTCATTGACCTGTTTCTGTGCTTTTTGTATATCGCCCACCTGAATCTTCATATCACCGTTTTTGATAATTTTTTTGGATACCGTATCTGTTTTCTTAGGGGTATAAACGTCTTTGTTGGTTCCATTTTCATCAGATACCAGCTTTTCGGAAACAGAAATTGGTGAATATGAAGCTGCGGAAGAAGGCGCTTTATCCTCGGTTATAACTTCCATCATGTCGGCTTTCGCTTCGTGTTTTTCGCCGCCTGATTTGCTGCAGTTGATCAGAATAAGACCTGATAACAGGAAAATAATTTTTTTCATGGGTTAATTAGTTTTTTATGGGTATGATCAAAAAGTGTGCTCAAAAATGATTATAAGGTAAGATTGATTAAAATTTAAAAATAATTCGCTGTAAAACCAATCTGAAAATTGCTGAGACTGGTAAATAATTTCTATTTTTAATTCATGAAAAAAAGTCTTTTAGCATTAGCGTTTTCTCCATTTCTGATGTATGCCCAGGAAGCTCCGAAACTTACAGACGAAATGGCAATGAAATTATCCGACAAGCCTCTTCACTGTATCAACCAGGAATATCCTAATAAAACTGCCCATATCATCAATAATGCAGGCGAAGTTCCTTTGACTCCAAAAGATCTTCACCCTAGTTTTTATGGATGTTTCGACTGGCATAGCTCTGTTCACGGTCATTGGATGCTGACCAGACTTTTGAAAACGAAACCCAATCTCTCCAATGCCAAAGAGATTGAAAAAATTCTGGATGAATCATTTCAAAAAGAAAAACTTCAGACAGAAGCAGATTACTTTACAAAATATCAGCTGACAGGAACTTTTGAAAGAACCTATGGCTGGGCGTGGATCTTAAAACTAGATGAAGAACTCACAACCTGGGATCATCCGAAAGCTAAAATATGGCACCAAAATCTGAAACCGCTGACAGATCAGATCCTGAAATCATGGAAAACTTATCTTCCAAAGCAAACATATCCTAACAGAACCGGAGTTCATCCTAACACGGCATTTGCCATGTCTTTTGCCATCGATTGGGCCAGAGCCAATAAAGATAAGGAGTTTGAAAGCCAGTTGACGGAAAAGGCAAAATACTTTTTCTTGAAAGAACAGAAAACACCTGCTTATCTGGAACCGGACGGATCCGATTTCTTTTCGCCAAGTCTTGAAATTGCAGACCTGATGCGAAGAGTGCTTCCTCAAAAAGAATTTGTACAGTGGCTGAATGCTTTCTACGAAAAGAGAAGTCTTGAAAATGTTGAAAAAATTCCTGTAGTAAGTGATCTGAGCGATTACCAAACCGTTCATCTTGTAGGGCTATCTTTTTCTAAAGCATGGTGTATGAAAGGAATCTCAAATGCACTTCCCGCTAATCATCCCCTGAAAAAAGATTTTAAGAAAACAGCTGATGTATTTCTCAATAATGGATTACCATTACTTTTTCAGGGAAATTATGGCGGGGATCACTGGCTGGCCAGTTTTGCGGTATATGCGCTGGAAGATTAATATCTGATTCCTGTCTTTTTAAGAACAAAGCCTAAAAGCCATATGGGTCCTATCAGAAGAAACTGGAGATCTTTAAGGAAAGTAGGCTTTTTTCCTTCAATTTTATGCCCAATAAACTGAAAAATCCATGTGATGATAAACACAGAAAGGTAAACCATCCATGATTGTCTTCCGAAACTGATATTGGCCAGATAGATGAAATGTTCCATCATGAGCATGACCACGATCATGATAACAGCGATCAATAAAGACAGCCTTATATAGAAAAGGGTGATCAGAATAATCACAATAAGGCTTACGATACTGGCACATCCGAAATAGGAAGCGCAGAAATGAGGGGAAGGAATCAGGGAGGCGAACCCCAGAATCGTCCAGAAAATTAAGGGTACACAAATCCAGTGAATGAACTTGTTGGTCGGGTTTCTATGGCTTTTACTGTATTCTGCAAATAATAGATCAACCTTTCTCATACTAAAGGGAAATTGGATTCCTGCTAAAATAATAAAATTTTGTAATCACTGGTAAGATTGCTTACATTTGTCTTATGTCTGCCCTGGAAAAATTTGGCGTCGATATTTTTACGGAACGGAATATTTTCGAGCGAATAGCTGTAGGTAAACCGTTTCGTCCCGAAAATCCTGCATTTATATTTATTAAATCAGGAACTATAAAACTTCGCCAGCACTTCAGTGATCTGGAGGTTTCTGCCAACATGTTTATGGTAACCGATCCCCAAACTATTTATGAAGTGGTAGGAGTAACGGCTGACTTTCAGTCGAGGATGGTTTCTTATAAAAGAGAATTTATTTCTGCCTTATCATTAAAATTTAATCGTCTGATTACTTACCGATATTTCAGACAGCAGATGAATAAAGGAGTTCCTTTTCCTGAAGACGAAATGGAAGTCGTTTGGAAAAGCGTCAATTTCCTGAAATATATCCTGGATTCTGATACCGAAATGCTTTATAAGAAGGAAATGGTAGAGCACCTTTTTTCTGTTTTCTGCTATCAGATGGCAGGAATTATTTCCAAGGAGGATAACAGCTCTATGAACCAGATGTCCAGACAGGAAGAAATTGTATTTGTCTTTCTTACCGATCTTGCAGAGCATCATCTTACTGAAAGAACCGTTGAATTCTATGCCGAACGGCAGTCAATTACAACCAGACATCTTTCTTCTGTAGTAAAGACCATTACGGGAAAATCTGCAAGTCAGATCATTGCTTTAATTGTTATTAATGAAGCGAAAGTGCTCTTAAACTCTTCCAATAAACCGGTTTCGGAGATTTCCTCAATTCTCGGATTCAGCGATCAATACTCATTTTCTCATTTTTTTAAGAAGCATCTTGAGGTAAGCCCTAGACAGTACAGACATCAGTTCGAAAATTAAAATCTTACATTTGAACATCTTTTTCCAAAAATCAAACATTTGATTGATTTTGTTGCTGACCTAACTTTGCATCTGTAAAACAAGGTAAAATGACAAAGAAAATAAAAACAGCACTATCAGTATTGATAGCAGCTTTTCCTGCGCTGTTTTTTTCACAACAGATCAAACAGATGACCGCAGGTGAGGTGACGGAACTCGCTGTTCAGAATCACCAGCAGCTCAAAGTCTCCGCACAGAATATTGATATTGCAAAGCAGAACACCAATGTGGTTAAGCTTCAGAAACTTCCTACCATTACAGCTTCTACAAGCCAGTTCTATTTAGGAGATGCAGTAGCCATTGATAAAGATTTTTCAAATTCTACAAACGTTCCGATGCCACATTACGGAAGTTCGTATGCGGTACAGGCAACACAGCTGATCTTCAAAGGAGGATTGGTGAATAAATCTATTGAAATGGCTGGGCTTCGCGAACAGCTTTCGGAACTGGATTTAGAGAAAAATAAACAGGATGTGAAATTTTTAGTGATTTCCAATTATCTGGATGTCTATAAAATCATCAATCAGGAAGAAGTATTTCAGAATAACAAAAAACTGGCTCTGGAACGTCTGAAAAATATCCAGAAGTTCTATCAGCAGGGAATGGTAACGCGAAACGAAGTGATTCGTGGAGAATTGGCCATCAAAAACCTGGATCAGGGGATTCTTACCCTTACCAACAATAAAAAAATCCTTAATTATAATCTGAATATTGCTTTAGGTTTAGCTTCTGACACAGAGATCGTGCCTACAGAAAGTCTGGAGACTAAAGAAGCAGGAATAGGTATGGATTACTACACAGATCTTGCACACGAAAGCAATCCTTTGCTGAAATCTGCTCAAAAAAACATTGCGGTAGCAGATAAGAATATTGAAATCATCAAAACAGACAATTCACCTACGCTGGCCGGATTTGGCGGATATACGCTGCAAAGACCGATCACGACGAGAAATCCTGTTTTGGATATGTACTCAGGGGGCTGGCAGACTGGGGTTTCTCTGAGTTACAACATTGATACTCTCTATAAAACAAAAGAAAAAGTAAAATTAGGAGAACTGCAAAAGAATCAGGCAAATGATGCCATGACTCTGGTGCAGCAGAATGTAGATATGGCAGTGAATGCTGCCTATACCAAATATCAGGAAGCGATTCAGCAGGCAGATATTCTGAATGATTCCAAAAGACTGGCGGAAGAAAACTACAAGATTACGGAAGCCAAATATCTGAATCAGCTGGCCGTGCAGGCGGAAATGATTGATGCACAGAACCAGAAACTGCAGGCAGAGCTTGATTACGCCAATGCTGAAATCAATGTTTTATATCAGTATTACAACCTTTTGAAATCTACAGGAACACTTTAATTTAAAACTGAAAATCAACACAATGGAAAACAAGGGACAAACTACTCAAAATACAACACCTACTCCGGCAACATCTGCTGCAGAGCATAAGAAAAAGAAAAATAAAACCAATAAAATCAGAGCCATTATATCCAATATCATCGTTTTTCTGGTGATCGGTTTCGGATTATTCTGGTTAATACGAGAATACTTTCATATCGGAAGTAAAACCTATACGGAAGCAGCACAGGTAGAAGAATTTATCAATCCTATCAATACCAGAGTTTCTGCCTATATCAAAGAAATTAAATTTATTGAACATCAGCGTGTAAAAAAAGGCGATACTTTGGTCATTCTTGACGACCGTGAAATCCTTACGCAACTGGGACAGGCTGAAGCCGCCTATCAGAATGCTATGGCTCAAAAAACAGCGACCAGCTCTTCTGTAAACACAGTTTCCAACAATATCAATGTGATGCAGTCCAATATTGCAGGAGCAAAAGCAAGATTGTGGAATGCCGAACAGAATTTAAACCGATATAAAAATCTTTTGGCAGCCGAAGCCGTTACGAGACAACAATATGATCAGGTGAAGACAGAATATGATGCTCAGAAGGCTGCTTATGAAACCTTAGTCAATCAAAAGCAATCTGCAAACCTTTCTACAACTGAAGTAAAAAGCAGATTGGGAATCAATGATGCTGAAATTAAAAGAACAAAATCTGCTTTGGATATGGCGAGGATCAATCTTTCGTATACTGTGATTACAGCGCCTTATGATGGAGTAATGGGAAGAAGAACTATTTCTGAAGGCCAGCTCATCCAACCAGGACAGCAGGTTGCGACAATCGTTCTGAACGGCCAGAAGTGGGTAACTGCCAATTTCCTGGAAAGCCAGATGCCGAATATCAAAGTAGGAGAAAAAATTTCTATGACAGCGGATGCTTTAGGAGGGAAACAATTCGAAGGAATTGTGACTGCTGTTTCAGCGGCTACCGGATCAAGATACTCAAGCGTGCCTACAGACAATTCTACCGGAAACTTTATCAAAGTACAACAGAGAATCCCTGTAAGAATTGAGTTTACAGCTTCTAACAAAAAAGAAGATCTGGATAAGCTGAGCGCCGGAATGAATATGAATGTGAATATTAATAAAGACTAAAAGATGAAAGATATCAGATGCCGGGTATTATGCGTATGGAAAGCTAACGCTGAATGTTGAAAGTCTGCCATCTGATATCTGAAATCTATTCCCTAAAAAATCATGTACAACAAAGGATTATATAGCGATTGGGTACCGAAACCCGTACAGCTGCTGCTGATTGTATTACTGCTTGCTGTGGTAATGCCCATCGGCGGGGTGTATACAGGAAATATCAGTTCTCTGGTAAGCGGTACCGGCGCCATGACAGAATATTTTATGTGGGCCAATTACGCCACTACCATTGGGATGGGAGCTTGCATGCCTGTTGTTCTGAGAATCAAAATGAGATTCAAAGTAAGGGACAAGATGGTGTTGCTTCTGGTGCTTTTAGGGTTGCTGAGCTACGTGAACGGGACTACTTTACAGCCAATGATTTTTATTTTTACTTCTTTAATGATTGGCTTTATGAAAATGATGGTTACCATAGAACTGTTTCTGCCATTAATGGTTATGATCGGAAATCGTGGAGTATTTTACGGAGCTTTCTATACCTTCGTTCTTGTAATGAACCAGGTGGCAACCTATTATGCTGCTGAGTTTGCCCTTCTTTACAACTGGCAGCAGTTCTACCTGCTTACAGCTGTTTTATGCTTTATTTTAGCATTGATACACTGGATTTTTATGCATGACAAATATTTTGCATTAAAAGTACCGCTGCACTATATTGACTGGCTGAGTATTTTGCTTTTCATTTCAACATTCATGTTTTCGGCTTATGTGTATTCATTTGGAAGACAGCAGGACTGGTTCAACTCCAGGAATATCATCTATGGAAGTATTGCAGCTTTTGTCAGTTTTGCACTACTTTCTATCCGTCAGTTGACTTTAAAACGCCCCTACCTTTCGTTTAAAATTTTCACAAAAAATAATGTGCAGCACGGTTTGTTCATGCTTTTCTGGCTGGGAATGTTTCTGGGAACAGCTTCTATTCAGAATACGTTTGCGGTAGGAGTTTTGGGATATGATCAATTGACCAATACCAGGCTGAGTCTACTGATGATTCCCGGAATTATCTTAGCCGGAGCTCTTGCTATTTTCTGGTTCAAAAAAGAAAAGCCATTGAAAATGTATATTTTTTCCGGTTTTGCCGCTATGGTTGGATATGCTATTATTATGTATTTTTCCATGGTGCTGGAGTTCAGTTATGACAACTGGTATCTGCCTATGTTTTTAAAAGGCTACGGAATGTGTTCATTGTTTATCTCCGTATGGTTTTATACACTGGATAAGCTTGAAATGGATGAAATGCTGGCGGCCATCGGGCTTGTATTGGTTTGGAGAACCTTCCTCGCCGTAGGAATTTTTTCAACTTTATATTCCTGGTTTCAATACCGTTTTCAGGTTACGGCAATAGGAGATCTTGCTGTTTATATGGATGGAATGACGGTGACTCCTCAGAATGTAGCAGCCAATATGAAAGCCATTCAGCTTAATGCCATTATCATCGCCACCAAGAAGATATTCGGATATATTATTCTGGTGGGATTGGGAGTGCTGATTTATGTTGCGACTCATCATTTCGGAGCAAAACGATTCCAGTATTTCAGATTTGTAAGAGTTCTTGGCGGTAAATCGGTCATTGCGAGAAGAAGACTTCGCGAAAGAAAAAAATTATTAGAAGAAATAAAAGATGCTGCAGGTCCTGCAGTATAAAAAGAAACCTTGTTTTTACCAGTAAAATCCTGGTCCTTAGTTGGGCTGGGATTTTACGTTTTAAGAAGATATCAAATTTTAAACTTTTTTGAAATATTAAGATTATAGTAAGGTGTTTAGAGTATTAAGATGAGCTTCGCCTTAAGCTTAAAAATCAGAATGATTTATCTTAAGTATACTTTATTCCTTAAATCCATTCTTAATGGTGTATATATATCCGGATTTAGAAAACTTTTCTGTAAAAGAGGTTTACTATCATAAAATAAGGGAAAATTTCATGTTTGGTTATTTTTATTCTTTCTAAATAAGAATTATCTTTGTAGAATTATAAAACGTTGAGTAGAAAGAATGAAAAAGCAGTATGCATTCATAGGTCTTTTAGTTTCGGGACTAATGCTTTCCCAGACCGTAAAAGATTCTATTGCCTCCAAAGGTATTGAAGATGTGGTAATCGTAGCCTCCAGAAAACCTACAAAAATCTCTGAAGTTCCGGGAACGGTCTGGGTAGTACAGAAAGAAAAGATTCAGGAACAGGCCAAAAGCGGAGTTCCGATCAAAGAAATGTTATCAATTCTGATACCTTCCATGGATATTGGTCCGCAGGGAAGAACCAATTATGGTCAGAATATGAGAGGACGTTCTGCCCTGGTGATGATAGACGGCGTTTCTCTGAACAGTATCCGTGCGATCAGCCGTCAGCTGGATGCTATTGATCCTTTTAATATCGAAAGAATTGAAGTGCTTTCAGGAGCAAGTTCAATTTATGGAGGTAACGCTACCGGTGGTATTATCAATATCATTACAAAAACACCTTCCAAAAAAGGAATCAGCGGTGAAACTGAACTGGGTGTACGTACAGGATTTATGGGAAAAGATGACCATGACTTCCGTGCTGCTCAGTCTATTGCGGCTAAAGGAGATAAGTTCTTTGGAAGATTGGGATTAGCCTATCAGCAGAATGGAGGTGTGTACGGGGCAGATCAGAAACAGCTTTTTACTGATATTACCCAGACTGACCTTCAGTATAATCAGTCTATTGACATTTTGGCTACGGGAGGATATCAGTTTAACAATAAACATAAAATAACAGCCTCTGTTCAGTATTACAACTCTAAATTTAATGGAGACAGAAGCTTATTTCTAGGTGAAAATTTAAGTGCATTTACTACAAAAAATGCTTCATTGCTGGAAATGAGAGATGGTTTCTCATCCGATAAAAATGTAGGAACGGAACGTTATATGGCAACCGTAGCGTATAACGGAAACGGAATTTTAGGCGGCCAGGATTTATATGTGCAATTGGCTACCCGAGGTGAAAAGTTAGGATTCTATCCATTCCCGGGAAATGTTACCTTACAGACGGGAAAAATACCTTATATGTCTTCTTCTCAGCAAGATACTTATTATTCCGGGATTAAAGCTTTGTTGTCAAAATCATGGAGAGGCTTAAATGTTACTTACGGAGCAGATTTCGATTTTGAAAAATTTGAAGGAACACAGTCTGTTTATGATATGGCCAAAACAATGTCCAGTGGAGGTTTAATCAATGAAACAAAATACAGCCTTGGCAGATATCCAACCAATCATTCACAGAGTTATGCAGGATATGTTCAGGCAAAATACAATATTCTTCCCAAATTACAACTGAATGCCGGAATCCGTTATCAGCATATTAACGTAAAAATGGATGATTTTGTAGGTTCTGAACAGCAGACCCAAATTGCAATGGGCTATGGAAGTTCAGCATCTGCAATTCCGGGAGGTGAAAGTTCTTATAATGTGACTTTAGCTAATGCAGGTTTATTATATAAATTCAATGAGCAGCATCAGGTTTGGGGAACATTTTCCCAGGGAGCAAGCTTAGCAGATCCTGCCAAATTTTATGGAATAGGACAGTACAAATTGGTAGGAACAAACTGGGATGTAGTATCCAGTATCAATGTGAAAGAACAACCGCTTCAGGCTATCAAAACCAATCAGTTTGAAGTAGGATACCGTGTGAACAGAGGAGGTCTAAGAGCGCAGATTGCCGGATTTTTGAGTAATTCAGACAAAACCGTTGCTGTAGATAAAAAGACGTTCCAGATTCTTGTGAATGATTTGAAATTAAGAAACATGGGAATTGAAGCTGAGGTTTCCTATTCTTTAAGCAATGGAGTGTATTTCGGTGCCAGCGGACTTTTGATCAAATCTGAGGTAGACAAGGAAGGAGAATGGCAGAAGCAGGAAATTTACAATGCTTCCCCTTCCAAATTTGTGACGTATATCGGGTATAATATTAAGAACTGGTCATTCAGATTCCAGTCGTTACAGAATTTCACGCAGAAAGACGAGCTTAATAATGTAGTGGAAGGCTATAATACATCAGATCTGATGATGGGATACCGTTTCAACTGGGGAAAATTCAACTTAGGAATTCAGAACCTGTTTAATACCGATTACCAGACGATCTGGAGCAAACGTTCTCAGGTTTTATATGCTACTTACGGACTTCCGGAATTGTTTAATTATAAAGGAAGAGGAAGAACATTCAACCTTTCCTACACTTTTGAATTTTAAAAAAATGATCGGGATTTAAAATACCCTGATCTGAAAACATATTGTATTTCAAATCCGGTTTCTGAGTTTGATCGGAAACCGGATTTTAATTTAAAAAATCAGTTATGGCTAAAATTTCAACAGGGCAGATCGTTGCCGAAGTCACCAGAAAAGAATACATTACTGACCATTTTATCAGAGTGTATCTCTACTCGCCGGAAGTTCAGGTATTCAAAAATACGGTGGTGGGTGATAATAATAAAATTGCAGTTCCTCCGGCTGGTCTCAATGAGATTCATTTTCCGACGCTGGATGAAAACCATCAGTGGGTGTATCCGCCAAAAGATGTGGCTCCTTCCATCAGAACCTATACCCACAGAGGAATTGATCTGGAAAAAAATGAGCTGATCATCGATTTTGTAGATCATGGAGACGGCGGACCTGCTTCCAGATGGGTAAGAGAAGCTGAAGTAGGCTCCAAACTGGGAGTGATGATGCGCATGGAAGGTAAAGAGCTGTACCCTGCAGCAGATTGGTACCTGCTGGCCGGTGATGCTACGGCCATTCCGGTGATCAGCGCTATTCTGGAAACACTTCCCGAAACAGCAAAAGGAACCTGTATTATTGAAGTTCATGGAAAAGAAGACGAACAGCTGCTTGAAACTAAAGCACAGATTGATTTTAAGTGGCTGCACAATGCGCAGCCTCAGATCAGCAGTGAAATTACCCATGCGGTAAAAAGTATTGAGATCCCTGAAACTTCAAAATTCGGTTACGTTGCCTGTGAGTTTTCAAGTGTAAAAGAAATCCGAACTTATCTAAGAAAAGAGAAAAACTGGACTTCACAGGAATTGTACGCCTATTCTTACTGGAAGGCAGGTGTAGCAGAAAACGAATCTCAGGCAGACAGACATAAGGAGAAGGAATCGATGGAGTAGAAGGCAAGGATTTAAAGTTCAAGGTTTAAGGTTTAAGGTTTAAGGTTTAAGGTTTAAGGTTGTAGGAACACCGAATCTTGTACCTCGAAACTCGTGACCCGTACCTCGCAAACCCGCAACATTCAACCAAAAACTTTGAACATTGAACATTGAACTATTATCTTTGCACTATGAAAGATTTAATGGGCAGAGCGATCTGGGATTATTACCACAATGAAAATCCGGAGGATCTGCAGACTGAAACGTCAATTTCTGAGCTGGATGAACTTCCGGTGGATTATTTATTCAGAGATTTTGAAGAAATGAATGATATTGAGCAGAAAGCACTGCAGTTATCCGAAGGAAAGGTTTTAGACATCGGAGCAGGTGCGGGTTCTCATTCTTTATACCTTCAGAATGAAAGAAATCTTGAGGTGACGGCATTGGATATTTCACCAAAATCTGTTGAGGTTTGTAAGCTGAGAGGAATTAAAAAGGCAGTTTGCGAAAATATGCTTGATTTCTCCGGAGAAACTTTTGATACTATTTTATTGCTGATGAACGGTACCGGAGTTTTTGAAAGCCTGGCAAAAATAGATACCTATCTTCAGAAACTGCATACATTACTGAATGATGGCGGACAGGTTTTAATTGATAGTACGGATATTCTTTATATGTTCGATCGTGATAAAGATGGCGGAGTGTACATTCCTGCAGGCGGATATTATGGCGAGCTGGATTATGTGGTTCATTATAAAGGAGAATCTGAGGAACCGATTACCTGGCTGTATCTTGATTTTAATACCTTGAAAAATGCTGCCATAAATAATGGTTTCAAAATAGAAAGAGTATTGAAAGATGAAGATTCTTACCTGGCAAAACTGACCAAAAAATAATTTTTATACAAGTCATTGCGAGCTGAAAGCGAAGCAATCTCATGAATTCATACATTGTCATTCTGTACACCGGGATGACTTTTTGTACTTATCCTAGCCGCGATAGAAACGGTTACCCCACAGCAAAGAAGAGGCCCTTCGACTACGCTCAGGGTGACGGCCGGGAGCGAGGAGTAAAAGTTGATAGCGGGAATCAGCTTCTTAATTATTGTCTGAATATATTGATAACCGTTGCCAGCGGATAAAAAGAAAACCATTCCGGGAAATAGAAATACATCATAACAACAGTTACTGCACATAAAATTACCGGAAATACATAGGATTTTGCACGGTAAGGGAGTTTTTGAGGAGTTACTAAAACGCTGATGACAAGTAAACCCAAAGCTCCTGCTGCAATGACCCCAATTTCGGGACTGTATCGGGAAGTTGTACCAAAATTAAAATGAGAAACCAGAACGTACTTCTGAAATATTAAAAAAAGGAAGCCAAATACCACCGTAAGAAACGCAGGAAAGTATTTTTTGAGTTTGATTAAATTAAACGCGAGTAGAATAGCTCCGGGAATTGTACTGAAAAGAATACTGCTGACAAAAATAGTCATTCGTGAATAAAGCCTGATAGCATCCGGATCTTCTGTAATATAATCTTTCCAGACCTCTACTTCTTCTGCATGTTTTGCTTTCTCTTCTTCTTTTTTACGTTGAATCAACTGCTGAACAGCCGTTTTTTCCTGCTCGCTGAAAACCCATCCTCTTTCTTCCAGAATTTCCAAAGCTGCCTGAACAGCCTCCGGAACAAAGCGGTTGCCTTCTTTTAAATATCCTTCTAATTCCAGATTGGAAAGCTTTCTTAAAACATTTTTGTTAACCATAAGCTGTAGATAAAAGAAAGGCTGCTTCCAGAGAAACAGCCTGTGATCTTATAAAGATGGTCATTATCCGATTTCAATACCGTTTTCAACATTGCTGTCGTCCGGTGTAACGAAAGATAATTTTCCGTCTGGTTTTGTTGTTAATAATAACATTCCCTGAGATTCAATTCCTCTGATTTTTCTTGGGGCAAGGTTCAGAAGGATCATTACCTGCTTCCCGATTAATTCCTCAGGAGTGAAACTTTCTGCAATTCCGGAAACAACAGTTCTTACATCTACCCCTGTATCTACAGTAAGCTTTAATAATTTGTCTGCTTTTTCTACTTTTTCAGCTTCTAAAATGGTTGCTGTTCTAAGGTCTATTTTAGTAAAGTCATCAAACGTGATCTCCTCTTTCATAGGGTTTGCGTTAGGGTTTGTTTTTTTATTGTTTTGTTTTGTGTTTTCCAGTTTTTGGATCTGAGCCTCGATGACATCGTCTTCAATTTTTGAGAAAAGAAGGGAAGATTCGTTGATTTTGTGCCCTGTTTCAATCAATACTGATTGGTTTTCAATAGAGTTCCAGTCTTTCTTCTCAACATTGAACATGTTCAATAGCTTTTCAGAGCTGAATGGCATGAAAGGTTCGCATAACTGAGCTAAAGCAACAGCTATTTGCGCCCCAACGAATAAAGATTGAGCCGCTTTTTCAGGGTTGTCCTTGATGGTTTTCCAAGGCTCTTCAGTCTGAAGATACTGGTTTCCAAAACGGGCAAGGTTCATTAAGGCTGTTAATGAATTTCTGAACTCGTAATTTTCAAGGAATCCTGAAATTTCTTTTGCAGATTTACTTATTTCCTGCAGTTCAGGGCTGTTTACATCTCCTTGCGGAACAATACCGTCATAATATTTATGAATAAGAACAGCAACTCTGTTGATAAAGTTTCCGAAGATCCCTACCAATTCAGAATTATTCTTAGTCTGGAAATCTTTCCATGTAAAGTTGTTATCCTTTGTTTCCGGAGCAGATGAAAGAAGCGCATATCTTAAAACATCCTGCTGTCCGGGGAAGTCTTCCACATATTCATGAGCCCAAACTGCCCAGTTTCTTGATGTTGAGATCTTATCGTTCTCAAGGTTCAGGAATTCAAAAGCAGGAACATTAGCCGGCATGATATAATCTCCGTGTGCTTTCATCATCGAAGGGAAAATAATACAGTGGAATACAATATTATCCTTTCCGATAAAATGTACCAGATCACTTTCTGGACTCTGCCAGTAGTCTTTCCAGTCTTTTCCGTTTTTCTCTGCCCATTCTTTGGTGAAAGAGATATACCCGATAGGAGCATCAAACCATACATATAATACTTTTCCTTCAGCATTCGGAAGAGGAACCGGAACTCCCCAGTTCAGGTCTCTGGTCATGGCACGAGGCTTAAGACCGTCATTTAACCAAGATTTAACCTGTCCGTATACGTTAGGCTTCCAATCGTCTTTATGACCTTCAATGATCCACTCATTTAAAAAGTCTTCGTATTCATTTAATGGAAGATACCAGTTTTTTGTTTCTTTAAGGATAGGAACATTTCCGCTAAGCATTGATTTCGGATTGATCAGCTCAGAAGGAGAAAGGGTAGAACCACATTTCTCACACTGGTCTCCATAAGCGTTTTCGTTACCACAATTAGGACATGTTCCTACAATATAACGGTCAGCAAGGAATTCTCCTGCCTGCTCATCAAAATACTGCTCAGAAACTTCTTCCGTGAATTTTCCTTTCTCGTATAAAACCTTGAAGAAATCCTGGCTGGTTTCATAATGCTTCTTAGATGTTGTTCGGGAATATTCATCAAATGAAATTCCCAGATCAGAAAAAGACTTTTTGATGATTTCGTGATATTTGTCCACGATATCCTGAGGAGTTACTCCTTCTTTTTTAGCTCTTATGGTGATAGGAATCCCGTGCTCATCTGAACCACAGATAAACGCTACATCTTTTCCTAATCTTCTCTGAAATCTTGCGTAAACATCCGCAGGAATATAAACACCTGCCAAATGTCCTATATGAACCGGCCCGTTTGCGTAAGGCAAAGCTGCCGTAATCATCTTTCTGTTTGACATTTATAGTAAAGTTTTGACTGCAAAGATAAGGAATATCTGTTGAATACCGCTATTGGTGGTGTTATTATGCTGCAGAATACAAATTTTAAGGGGCGAACACCAAATTAAGTTAAACAATTGTTTAACATTTTCTTAAATTAAAACAAATATTATGTAATGCATAAGACGTTGTAAAATATTGTATCTTAAAAAACTAACTAAAATGGGTTTCGTAATATACATAATTTTAACTAAAATTATATTAAATTTATAATAATTCTAATTTTTTTTTAAATTGCGAGTCTGGCTTGAAGCCTGAACATGACTAAAAAAACGAAACTATAAAAAAATAAGATTGTGAAGAATTTTACAACAGTATTAAAAATCGCGCCCGCTTTTTTACTGGCCAGTACAGTAATACATGCGCAGAAAAAAGATTCTCTTCCTCAGGAGAAGAAGATTGACGAGGTTGTCTTGATTGGATATGGTAAGCAGAAAAAAACAGATCTTACAGGATCTATTTCTTCTGTGACATCAAAAGATTTCAATGGTGGAGCAGCTACTGCTGATCAACTGATTGTTGGTAAAACTCCTGGGGTACAAATTACCGGCAACAGCGGTGCTCCTGGCTCAGGTTCTACAATTAGAGTAAGAGGAGGTTCTTCATTTATTAATAATGATCCGCTAATTGTTATTGATGGTGTTCCTATTGATTTTAACAATTTAAGTGGAGCAACAAATCCGTTATCATTGATTAATCCAAATGACATCGAGACATTTGATATTTTAAAAGATGCATCTTCTGCAGCTATTTACGGTAATAGAGCTTCGAACGGGGTTATATTAATTACAACGAAAAAAGGTACCGCAGGTAAATTCAAAGTTAATTTCAATACTAATTTTTCTGTGTCTACAAAAATGGGTAATGCAGATGTTTTGGATGCAGATCAGTTTAGAAGTTTTGTGAATACTTTTGGTACAAATGTTCAGAAGTCTTATCTCGGTACTGCAAATACTAATTGGCAGGATAAAATTTATCAACAAGCCTGGGGAACAGATAATAATGTCGCATTTTCAGGTGGTGTAAAAGGTTTGCCATATAGAGTATCTTTGGGGTACAATGAGCAAAACGGGATCGTAAGGACAAATGAATTCAGAAGAACTTCATTAGGGTTAAATTTTTCGCCAAAATTTTTTGATAATCATTTAACTGTTAATGGTAATTTTAAAGGAACTTTTTCTGAGAACAGATTCCCAGATGCTGGAGCTATCGGCGCTTCTATTTATTTTGATCCAACGCAACCAGTATATTCAGGGAATTCTAAGTATGGAGGATATTATGAATGGTTAGATCCTGCCAATACTGCTACAGGTTTAAACGTAAATGGAACAAGAAATCCATTAGGTTTATTATATGGTAAAAGAGATATTTCATCTGTCTTTAGGATTATTCCAAGTTTACAACTAGATTATAAGTTTCATTTTTTACCTGAATTAAGATTGAACATAACAGGATCTTATGATTATGCAAAAAGTGATGGTTCTGTTAACACATATAAAGAATACGCTCAAGGTATTGGAACTTTAGGATCTTATCGTTCATATTCTCAGGAAATTAAAAGTAAATTATTTGAATCTTATCTAAATTATGTAAAAAAGATTAATGCGATTAATACCACTGTAGATATAATTGGTGGTTACTCTTATCAAGATACACGATCGATTACTCCAGCAGCTCCTACATATTATGGAAATGGTCAAAAGACCGATTTTTCAACTGCTGGAGATACGCAGAGAACTTTACTATCTTTTTACGCCAGAGGTATTTTTACCATAGCAGATAAGTATATTATCAATGGTTCTATCAGAAGAGACGGTTCTTCAACATTCTGGAATGGAGCAGATAAGAACCAGTTATGGGGTAATTTCCCAGCAGTGTCAGTTGCATGGAAAATTAATGAAGAAAATTTCTTAAAAAGTATTTCATCGATTAATTCATTAAAAATAAGAGCAGGTTGGGGTAAGACCGGTCAGCAAGAGACCGGTAATTTCTATCCTGCATTTGGTTCTTATTCTTATAGTAATAGTAGTACTGCACAGTATCAGTTTGGTAATAGTTTCTATACATTACTTCGTCCGGATGTTTACAATCCAAACTTGGTTTGGGAAACAACAACTACTAAAAACTTAGGTTTAGACTTTGCGATTTTAAATAATAGAATTAGTGGTTCAATAGATTATTTTGATAAAAAATCTGAAAACCTTATTGCAAAAGTACCTACTTGGGCAGGTGATTTAAGTAACTTTAATATTAAAAATGTTGGAATTATTGCCAACAAAGGTTTTGAAGCTAACTTGAATTTGGTTCCTGTAAAAAATGAAAGTATAACCTGGGATGTAAATCTTAATGCTACTAGATTTAATCCTAGGGTTACAAGCTTATCTCAATATGTAGATTCATCATATAAAATTCAAGTAGGGACACTTACCGGTATTAATAACTATATTCAAGCAATTACAGTGGGTCAGCCCCTTAATGCATTTTATGTTTACCAGCAAGTTTATGATAGTAATGGAAAGCCTTTAGAAGGAGCTTATGTTGACAGAAATGGTGATGGAAAATCTACTGAAGATGATAAATATTTCTATAAATCTCCAAATCCTGATGTAATCTTGGGCTTTTCTACAAAGGTAAGTGTAAAAAAATGGGAATTTAGCACATCGCTTAGAGCTGTTTTAGGAAATTACGTTTATAATAATTCTGCATCTAATAGTTCAATTGCAAATATTCAGGCGAATAATTTCTTGAGCAATACAAATTCAAGTGTTCTAACAACACAGTTTGCTACAACACAACTTTTCTCGGATATGTTTATTGAAGATGCATCCTTTCTTAGAATGGATAATTTATCAATTGCTTATAATGCAGGAGAATTTATGGGAAAAGGAACAAATTTAAGAGTAAATGCAATGGCACAAAATGTTTTTGTAATTACAAAATATAAAGGTGTAGATCCTGAGGTATTTGGAGGAATTGACAATGGTTTCTATCAAAGACCGAAAGTGTATTCAGTAGGGTTTAACTTCCAATTTTAATCAACATGAGAAATAAATATTTATATAAAAAAATAATAATAGGGTCTATTACTCTAGGGGCTCTATTCTTTGCAGGTTCTTGTACACAAGATCTTGAAAGAGAACCAAGTTTAGGATTAACAGCTACCGTGTTATACAAAGATTTTAGTAACTATAAACCTGCCTTAGCTAAAATTTATGCAGGGCTAGCAATCGGGGGGCAGGGAGATCAAAATAATGCAGATGGAAATACGGATATAGGTGGAATCGACGGTGGTTTCTCAAACTATCTTCGTCAAATGTACAGTATGCAGGTTTTAACAACAGACGAAGCTGTTATTGCTTGGGCTGATGCAGGTCTTCCAGATATGCATAATATGACTTGGAATGCTTCCAATCCTTTTGTTGCAGCAATATACTATAGAATATTCAATGTAATTGCTGTAAGTAATGAATTTATTAAAAATACGACTGACGAAAAACTTTCCACAAACGGAATCACCGGAAGTAATCTTACAGAAGCGAAATATATGCGAGCTGAAGCTCGTTTTCTAAGAGCTCAATCTTACTATCATGCAATGGATTTGTTTGGAAATGTACCAATGGTAACTGAGGCTACTGATATCATTAATACACCTCCTCCGAGAATTGCAAGAGCAGAATTATTTAAATATATAGAGTCTGAGCTTTTAGCTTGTGCAAATGATCTTAAAGATGCAAGAAGTAATGAATATGGCAGAGCGGATAAAGCTGCTGCTTGGTCTTTATTAGCAAGACTATATTTAAATGCACAAGTTTATACGGGCACAGCAAGGTATACGGATTGTATCACATACTGTAATAAAGTAATAAATGCTGGATATTCATTAAAGTCAAACTATTCATCATTATTTATGGCAGATAATAATGTAAATAATCCTGAGGTTATTTTATCTGTAAACTACGATGGTACAAGTACAAAAACTTACGGAGGTTCAACTTTTATGGTACACGCTGCAGTTGGAGGTTCTATGCCTGCTTCTGAATTCGGAATCAATGGAGGTTGGGGTGGTATAAGAACTACAAAATCTTTTGTTAATCTATTTGCTGGTTCCCCAAGCGACAAAAGAGGAAATTTCTATACAAATGGTCAAAATTTAGAAATAAATAATATATCAACATTTACAGATGGCTATGCGTTTATTAAATATAAAAATATAAAGTATTCTAATGGTGCTCCTGGATCAGATGTATCAGGTAATTTTGTTGACGCGGATATTCCTTTATATCGTTTAGCGGATATTTATCTTATGTATGGTGAAGCTGTTTCAAGAGGTGGATCAGGAGGAGACGCAGCCACTGCACTAGGATATGTAAATGCCTTAAGGACGAGAGCGGGGGGAACTACTGTTGCTTCAGTTAATACCGATTTTTTCTTAGACGAAAGATCTAGAGAAATGTCTTGGGAAGCAACGAGAAGAACAGACCTGATTCGTTATGGTAAATTTACGTCAGGTTCATATCTATGGCCTTGGAAAGGTGGTGTAAAGGAAGGTAAAGGTGTAGATGAATATAGAAATCTTTTCCCTATACCGGCAAATGATATAGTGGCTAATCCTAACTTGGTTCAAAACCCTGGATATTAACTTTTAAACAGAATCTAAAAATGAAAAATTTTTTTAAAATTTTAGCAATAGCATGTATTGGAATTTTTGTTATTTCATGTGAAAAAGATGAAGATCAGGTAATTATTACAGAAACTGTAAAAAGTAAGATTACACCAGATAAGACAACTATTGTTTTAGATAAGGCTAATCCTGACAATGTAGCTCTAAATATCACTTGGAATAAATCAACCTTTAACGTACCTGTAGTTTATACACAACAGTTACAATTTGCAATAAAAGGCAAAAACTTTAAGGATGCTTCTACAATGGAAGTGACAACTTCTCCCCTGAGCTTTACTAATAAACAGCTTAATAATATAGCATTAGGATTAGGAGCTGCTACTAATGTAGCTGCTGAGATTGAAGTTCGGCTAAGAACTTTGGTTGGTGCTGCACCTTTCTATTCTGATGTTAAGACCTTAACAGTAACGCCCTATCTTTTAGGGCCGGTTTACAATTTTAATGATCTATATCTGATTGGAGATGCTACATCGGCAGGATGGGATAATACAGATACAAATACGAAGTTTCTTCCATTACAAAAAACAGCTGCAGCAGGAGTGTATTCTTATACCGGATATTTTGCACAAGGCGGTTTTAAAATGATTAAAACTCCAGGATCCTGGAATACTCAATATGGAATGGGCACTGTAGGTACATTAAGTACAAGCGGTACTTCAGGAAATATTTCTGTATCTGCTGCTGGATATTATAAACTGACAGTTGATACCAATACTTTAACATATACCTTTACTTCAATTGGATCTCCAACAGTTACCTATAATACGATTTCAATGATCGGAACTGCATCAGGAGATTGGAATACAGATCTGGATTTACAGAAGTCAACTTTTGATTCTCACATTTGGGTTAAGAAAAATGTTACTTTGAATTCAGGTGAGTTCAAGTTCAGAGCAAATCATGATTGGGGAACAAACTGGGGGAAAGCTCAGGAGTTTTTTGGTGTAGCTGAGCTCAGCGGAGGAAATATTCCGGTAAGTGAAACCTTTAAGTATGACGTATATTTCAACGATATAACTGCGGAATATTCGGCAATTCCAATATTTTAAAACAATTAGAAATCAAACTCAAATAAAGCAAAGTGCTGCTTTACCGCAGCACTTTATTTTTTAAGTTAATAAATAGTCATTATGAAGAAAATTACAGTTGGAGCGCTTTTGCTCTCAATGATGTTTACAGGTGTGAAAGCCCAATCTTTAAAGTCTCCGGACGGAAAGTTCGAAATGAACTTTCAGCTGAAAGAAGGAGTACCTTACTATAACCTGAAATACAATGGGGCAGTAGTGGTGGAAGATTCTAAATTGGGATTGAGATTATTTAAAGACACAGCCATAAAATTCGCTTCTGAGATTGCCAAACCAGAAGATGCAAAATACGATCTGAACAACGGTTTTGCAAAGACAGATGAAAAAAGAGACTCCAAAAATGAAACCTGGCAGCCGGTTTTAGGAGAAAAGAAAAATTATATCAACCATTACAACGAACTGGCAGTCACCCTGAATCAGGCTTCTACAGACAGAAGTATTGTGGTAAAGTTCAGATTATTCAATGATGGATTGGGTTTCAGATATGAATTCCCACAGCAGAAAAATCTTAATTACTTTGTGATCAGAGAAGAAGATTCTGAAATCGATTTCCCTACCGATATGAAGGCATGGTGGATGGTTGCAGATTATGACTCTCAGGAGTATCAGTATCAGGAAACAAAAGTATCTGAAATCCCTTCAAAATGGGATAAAGCATATGATGCCAACGCTTCACAGTCATTGGTGAAAAATGCAGTTCAGTCTCCTTTAATGCTTAAAAAAGAAGGAAAAGAGCCTTTGTATATCAACGTTGCTGAAGCTGCTGTATTGGATTATCCTGCTTCACATCTTGAAGTAGATGCACAGAATTATAAATTCAAAACGCATTTGACTGCTGACAGACAGGGAGCAAAAGGATATATTCAGACACCGTCAGTAACTCCGTGGAGAACGATTATTGTAGCTCCGAAAGCTGAACAGGTGATGGATTCTAAAATGATCTTCAATCTTAATGAGCCTACAAAATATACCGACACTTCTTACATTCACCCTACAAAATACATGGGAGTCTGGTGGGAAATGATCATCGGAAAATCTCAGTGGGCATATTCTACTGCTGAAAATGTTCATTTAGGTAAAACAGATTTTGCTAAGCTTACTCCAAACGGAAAGCATGCAGCCAACAATACAAAAGTTAAGGAATACATTGACTTTGCGGCAGAAAACGGATTCCAGGGATTGTTGATCGAAGGATGGAACATCGGTTGGGAAGACTGGTTCGGACATTCAAAAGAGTTTGTTTTTGATTTCATTACTCCTTACCCGGACTTTGACATCAAAATGTTGAATGAATATGCCCATTCAAAAGGGATTAAGCTAATCATGCACCATGAAACTTCTGGTTCTGCCACGAACTATGAAAGATGGGCTGATAAAGCTTTCCAGACGATGAACAAATATGGTTATGATGCCGTAAAAACAGGATATGTAGGAGATATCATTCCTAGAGGAGAACACCATTACTCTCAATGGACCATTAACCATTATTATAGAATTGCTGAAAAAGCAAATGACTATAAAATCATGGTGAATTCTCACGAATCTGTACGTCCAACAGGAGAAAGCCGTACCTATCCGAACTATATCTCTGCAGAAGCAGCCCGTGGAACGGAATATGAAGCATTCGGAGGAAATAAACCGGACCACCAGACCGTTCTTCCGTTTACAAGATGGATGGGAGGTTCTATGGACTATACACCGGGAATTTTCCAGACGAAACTAGATTATTATTTCCCTGGAGATAACCGTTTCGTAAAAACTACTTTGGTAAAACAGCTGGCGCTTTATGTAACGATGTATATGCCGCTTCAGATGGCTGCAGACCTTCCTGAAAACTACAAAAAGCATATGGATGCGTTCCAGTTTATCAAGGATGTGGCAGCAGATTGGGATGATACCAAAATCTTATCTGCAGAACCTGGTGATTATGTGGTGACAGCAAGAAAAGCAAAAGGAACTGAAAACTGGTTTGTAGGAGGTATTACCGATGAAAACAAACGTGAATATACAGTAGATTTCTCATTCCTGGACAAAGGAAAGAAATATGAGGCAACCATCTATGAAGATGGAAAAGATGCCGATTATATCGATAATCCTCAAAGTTATAATATCTATAAGAAAGAGATTACAGGAAAATCGAAAATTAATTTTAAAATGGCAAGAAGCGGCGGTTTCGCAATTTCTATTAAACCAGTAAAATAATTGTAAGATACACTAAGGTGCCCCGGTTCATTGATTTTTTAATGTTCCGGGGTATTTTTTTAATATTTATTCGCTATCTGGCTGATTTTCCCATTTTGTCCAAATCCAATTATTCATGATGAAATCTATATGAAGATACGTAATCTTATCGTTGTTGTAAAAAGATGTCAAAAAATAGACTTTCTCTTATATTTTTCGATGTATATATAAAAATTTAATGCTAAATTGAACACTAATATGAAGACAATATATGCAGCATTCGCCATTTCTATAGCTTCTTTCGCTTTTTCCCAGAAAAACCTGGAAAGAGTAGAACCGGCTTTCTGGTGGAAGGGAATGAAAAATCCTGAACTTCAGATTCTTGTATACGGAAAAGAAGTGGCTAATAACGAGATTACGCTTTCTGATGGCATACAGATCAAAGACATCAGGAAAGTAGATAATCCTAACTATGTTTTTATTACAGTCAATACCAACGAAATAAACGTTCCGAAGTTTGCTATCAATATTAAAAAAGGTAAAAAGAATCTTGGTTCATACACTTATGAATTAAAGCAAAGAAATCCCGGATCTGCGAGCCGCGAGTCTTTTACTTCAAAAGACTTTATGTATCTGATCATGCCGGACCGATTTGCCAACGGGGATGAAAAGAATGATTCAAAACCGGAACTTACCGAAAAAGCAGATCGTAGTCTTCCCAACGGCAGGCATGGTGGAGATCTTCGTGGAATTATCAACAACCTTGATTATATTCAGAATCTGGGGGCTACAGCGGTCTGGCTTACTCCTGTGAATGAGGATAACGAAAAAGTGTATTCCTACCACGGCTATGCCCAGACTGATCTCTATAAAATAGATGGCCGCTACGGCACCAATGAAGACTATAAAACATTATCCCAGGAGTTGAATAAGCGAAATATGAAGCTGGTGATGGATTATGTAACCAACCACTGGGGCGGATCACACTGGATGATCAAAGACCTTCCTTCAAAAGACTGGATTCATTGGTTTGATGAAGGAGAGAAAGGGTTTAAACGTTCCAATTATAAAACGACAACACAGTTTGATACCAATGCTTCAGATATTGATAAAAAATATGCACTGGACGGATGGTTTGATACGACCATGCCTGATATCAACCAAAAAAATCCATTGGTTCTGAAGTATCTGATTCAAAATGCAATCTGGTGGATAGAATATGCAGAACTGGGAGGATTTCGTGTAGATACTTATCCCTACAATGATAAAGATGCCATGGCAAAATGGGCCAAAGCGATCACCGATGAATATCCGAAATTCAATATCGTAGGGGAAACATGGCTGTATACAGCAGCTCAAATTGCAGCATGGCAGAAAAATTCGAAGATAGGAGAAATAGAAGGGTACAATTCAAATTTACCTTCTGTGATGGATTTTATGCTGTTTGAAAATATGCCTAAAGCACTCAAAGAAAAAGAAAGCTGGGATAAAGGAATGATTCGTATTTACGATTCTTTTACCAGCGATTTCCTTTATCCGGATATCAATAATACCCTTGTTTTCTTTGAAAATCATGATACCGAAAGATGGAACGAAATCTTTAATGCAAATCCAGATGCCTATAAAATGGCGCTCACTCTGATCTCGACAGTAAGAGGAATTCCTCAGATTTATTACGGATCTGAAATAGGAATGAGAGGAGATAAAAAGACCGGTGGTGACGCAGATATCCGCAGAGACTTTCCTGGTGGCTGGAAATCTGACACACAAAACGCTTTCAATCCATCCGCTCAAACTGCGGAGCAGAAAGAATTTTTCCGGTTTACTCAGAAGTTATTGAACTGGAGAAAAGGTAAAGACGTGATACATCATGGAAAAACTAAAAATTTCGTTCCTCAGGATGGTGTTTTTGTTTATTTCAGATATAATGAAAAAGAAACGGTAATGGTGGTGGTCAACAATAATGAAAAAGATCAGACGTTAGATCTGAAACGGTTTGCAGAATCGCTGAATGGATATACAAAAGGAAAAGAAATTATTTCAGACAAAGAAATTTCATTGCAAAAGAGCATGAATATTCCGGCAAAAACGCCATTCATCATTGAACTAGAAAAATAATAATTACCTATGAAAAAACTAACGACTGCTTATACATTAATCCTTTTTTTACTGGGGGTTTCTTTACTTACAGCACAGTCGAAGACCGGATTTGAAAAAGAAAAATCGGAAATCACTACCATGCTTGATACCTTCAATGCAATGGCGGCAAAAGCAGATTATGATGCCTATTTTAATCTGTTTGCAGATGAATCTACCTTTATCGGTACAGACGCTACTGAAATCTGGGACAAAAAAGCATTTATGGTATGGGCAAAACCTTATTTTGACAAAAAGAAAACCTGGAATTTTAAAGCCCTTAAAAGAAATATTTACTTCAGCAAAGACGGAAAACTGGCCTGGTTTGACGAATTGCTGGATACACAGATGAAGATCTGCAGAGGCTCAGGAGTGGTAGAGAAAATCAACGGAAGCTGGAAGGTAAAACAATATGTTCTTTCTGTGACAGTGCCTAATGAGGTTGTTGATAAAGTGGTTATTGAGAAGGCCCCTATCGAAGATGCATTAATTCAAAAACTGAAGTCGTAATGGCAATAATGATGGGGAAAGACGATACTGGGAAGGTAGGAAAAAGGAAAAAGCCAGACTTATCCATGCTCCAGATTATCAATATGAGCATGGGATTCCTGGGAATTCAGATGGCATTCGGATTACAGAATGGAAATGCGAGCCGTATTCTGGGGAATTTAGGAGCAGATGTTCACGAATTATCCTGGTTCTGGCTGGTGGCTCCTATTACAGGACTCATTGTTCAACCTATTATCGGCCATATGGGTGATAATACATGGAGTCCGTTGGGAAGGAGAAAGCCTTATTTCCTTATTGGCGCTGTTTTGTGTGCGATAGGATTGGTTCTCCTTCCAAATGCAGCATCCGTTACTCAGATGTTTGCCGCCAATGCACTTTTGTTAGCGGTAATATTTTTAGCCATGATGGATGCTTCAGTGAATATTGCCATGGAACCTTTCCGGGCTTTGGTAGGAGATATGCTCCCGAAACATCAGGGTACGATAGGATTTTCTGTACAAACAATTCTGATTGGAATCGGAGCGGTATTAGGCTCTTATCTTCCGGACTGGTTAACAAAAATGGGGATTTCCAATGAAGCACCGGCAGGATTTGTAGCAGATAATGTTATTTACTCTTTTTATATTGGCGCGGGATTGCTTATCATATCAATTCTATACACGATCATGACAACCAGAGAATATTCTCCACAGGAATTTGCTGATTTTGAAGATGGAAAAGACGCAGACCAACATAATTCTAAGTTTTCAGATATTTTCAAAGATTTTGCAGCAATTCCTTTGCAGATGAAAAAGCTGGGAATTGTTCAGTTTTTCTCATGGTTCGCATTGTTTACCATGTGGGTATTTACCACCAGTGCTCTGGCCACTCATCATTTCGGACTTTCCCCGGAAGATACCCATTCCAAGGCATTCAATGATGCAGGTGACCTTACCGGAAAGCTCTTCGGAATGTACAATCTCTGGGCGATTCCGTTCGCATTTCTGCTGACTCCAATAGCAAAAAAGATTGGTAAAAAGCAGACTCATGCTTTAGCTTTATTATGTGGAGGTTTGGGATTGGTTTCCATGTATTTCATTAAAGATGTCAACAATTTATGGATCTCAATGATCGGATTAGGCTTTGCCTGGGCAAGTATTTTAGCAATGCCTTATGCAATGCTTATTGAGGTGATTCCACAACGGAAAATGGGCGTTTATATGGGAATATTCAATTTCTTTATTGTGATTCCTCAGATCATCAATGGTTTGTTCGGAGGTCCCATCGTAAGCGGGATTTTCGGAAAACAGGCGATGGATTATGTTGTGGTAGGAGGCGTTTGCATGCTGATTGGAGCTGTAGTGACCATGATTTTTGTGAAATCTGAAGATGAAACCGCTAAGGAAATTGAAGAAGAAATCAAGCAGGTACATTTTTAACTAGAAATTAGAAGTTAGAAGCTAGAAATTAGAAGTTAGAAATTAGAAGTTGCATTGAAAACTTTAATTTAGATTTAATACTATAATGAAATTCAATAGAAGCGGGCTTTAGCCCGCTTTCTTTTTAAACATCCATCAATTGGCTTTAGAGCCAAAACTTAAAACCTATCCTTCGTATGCTTATTATTTTTTGATCTTAAGATTGCAATAATCTCCCGCAGATTTTCACAGATATCACAGATGCTTGCACTTGTTTAATCATTGGAAGAAAAAATATCCAGTATAAAATTTTATCCCAGATAAAATCCTTGCGCCCTAAAAACATATCAAATGCAAAAAATCGCGTCTTTGCGTAATCCAACCTAGCCTATATTTTCACTTTTTCACCCTTTTTACTTCTCCAATTTCCTTTCTTAACCTACATCAACTTTTTAAACACCCACATCCCGTACATTTGTACCATAAATAATCACAGAAAATGAAAACAGTATATCATAAAGCAGATTCAAGAGGCCATGCCAACCACGGATGGTTAAATTCTTACCATACATTCAGTTTTGCCAACTATCAAAACAGAGATAGAACCAACTTCGGCGTTTTAAGAGTATTGAACGATGACACCGTTTCGCAGGGAATGGGCTTCGAGACACACCCGCACAGAGATATGGAAATTATATCCATTCCTTTGGAAGGAGATCTGGAACATAAAGACTCCATGGGAACCACAGCGGTGATCAGAAAAGGAGAAATTCAGGTGATGAGTGCCGGAACCGGTGTTATGCACAGCGAATACAATAAAAATAAAGATGAAGAAGTAAAATTCCTTCAGATCTGGGTGTTCCCAAAAGAACAGAATGTTGAACCGAGATACGATCAGAAAAGTATCAAAGAAGGGGAAAAAATCAATGGATTCCAGCAGATTTTATCTCCCAATAAAAATGATGACGGAGTTTGGATTCATCAGGATGCATGGTTCAATCTGGCCAACTTTAAAAAAGGAAACGGTAAAAATTATATGCTCAACAAAAAAGGAAACGGAGTGTATGCGTTTGTTTTAAAAGGAAGCGCAAAAATCGGAGACCGTGTCCTGAATGAAAGAGACGGATTAGGAATCTGGGATACACAGAGCTTTAATATTGAAGCGGTAGAAGACACTGAAGTATTATTAATGGAAGTACCAATGGAATTACCGTCTTATCTTAAATAAAAAACTAAATTTGTAATCTTAAAAATAAACCTCACCTATGAAAATTTTAGCAATAGCAGGAAGTAATTCAGAAGTTTCAATGAACAAGCAGTTGGTAGCCTATGCATCAACGTTATTTGAAAATGCAGAAGTAGAAGTAATCGATTTAAACCCTTTCGAAATGCCTATCTATAAACACGAAAGAGAATTAGCAGGCGGTGTTCCACAGGAAGCTCATGATTTCGCAGCAAAAATTGACGGTGCTGATGTATTACTTGTTTCTTTGGGAGAGCACAACGGAACGTATTCTACAGCATTCAAAAATGTGTTCGACTGGGTATCCAGAATCAAAGACAGAACAGTCTGGAACGAAGTACCAATGCTATTGATGTCTACATCTCCGGGCGGTAGAGGTGGTGCAGGTGTTTTGGAAGCAGCATCAAAGCGTTTCCCTTTCCACGGAGGAAATGTGGTGGAAACATTTTCACTTCCTTTCTTTAATGATAACTTTGATAAAGCCGCTCAGAAAATTTCTAATGAAGAGAAAGACAGTGAGTTAAAAGAAAAAATTAAGAAGATTGCAGTCATTGAAACAATCCTTGAAAAATAGAATTTGAATATTCATTTAAAATTACTATTTTTGCAAAAAGAAAAGAGATGAAAATTCAGACCTCCTATAAACAATGTTTTTCTCATAAAGGGAAAGTTGTGGGCTCTGAAATTCTGAGATAAAATAACGGCCGATAATCTGAAAAGATTGTCGGCTTTTTTGTTTTCTAAAATCGAGTATAAAAGTAATTGAAATATTAAAAGATAAGAAGACGCAAGACGTCAGATACAAGATAAGAATCATCTGAAATCTGAGATCTGAAATCCTATATCTAAAAATCTAAGCAGACATGAGCAACACTTACAAATCAGCAGGAGTAGACAAAGAAGAAGGATACAAAACGGTTGACAAGATCAAAAAAGCGGTCGGTGAAACCCACAATTCCAATGTACTGAACCACTTGGGAAGTTTTGGTGCTTTCTATGAAATCGGAGGATACAAAAATCCGGTTCTTGTATCAGGAACAGATGGAGTAGGAACAAAGCTGAAAGTAGCTTTAGATACTAAAAAATATGATTCTATCGGGGTAGATTGCTTCGCAATGTGTGCCAACGATATTCTTTGCCACGGTGCTAAACCTTTATTCTTCCTGGATTATCTGGCTTGCGGAAAGCTGGATTCGGAAATCGCTGCAGAAATCGTTTTAGGAATGGTTGCCGCTTGTAAGGATAACAACTGTGCACTGATTGGAGGAGAAACTGCTGAAATGCCCGGAATGTACCAGCCTGGAGATTACGATGTTGCCGGATTCTGTGTAGGAATCGTAGAAAAAGACCAGATCATTGACGGTTCTAAGATCAAAGCTGGAAACAAAATTATTGCATTACCAAGCTCAGGATTCCACTCAAACGGATTCTCTTTAGTAAGAAAAGTATTCCCGGATTTTGAGGAAGAGTTTGAAGGAAAACCATTATACGAGACGCTTTTAGTTCCTACAAGACTATACTACAAAGATATTCACAAAGTATTGGAAGAAGTAAGAGTAGAAGGAATTGCCCACATCACAGGAGGTGGTCTTTACGAAAACGTTCCAAGAATTATTCCGGAAGGACTTTGTGCTTCTATCGACGAATCAAAAATCAGAATTCCTAGTGTGATGCTTGAACTTGAAAAAAGAGGTGGAGTGGCACGTAAAGAAATGCACGGAACATTCAATATGGGCGTAGGAATGGTAATCGTTGTAGATGCTGAACATGCTGAAAAAGTATTGCACCTTTTAGATGATGCTTACGAAATCGGAGAAATCACTGAAGGAGCAGAGAAAATTAATTTGAAATTTTAAATGACATCAGATTTCAGATCTTAAATATCAGACGTAAGTCTGTAATCTTTAATCTGACATCTAACATCTGAATAATGAAGAACATTGTTGTACTCGTATCCGGTTCAGGAACCAATCTGCAGAGAATCATTGATACTATTGACTCAGGAGAAATCCAGAATGCAAAAGTAACTCTGGTGGTAGCAGACAGAGAATGTTTCGGACTGGAAAGAGCAAAGAATCACAATATAGAAAACATACTGATTCCAAGAGGAAAGAATTTCAGCAGCGAATTGGCCAAAGTAATCCCTGAAAATACAGATCTGATTGTATTGGCAGGATTCTTATCCATCTTAAAATCTGAATTCTGTGAAAACTGGAATGGTAAAATAATCAATATTCACCCGGCTTTGCTTCCGAAATTCGGAGGAAAAGGAATGTGGGGAATGAACGTTCACAATGCAGTTATTGAAGCCAAAGAAGTAGAGAGTGGGGCAACTGTACATTTTGTGACACCAGGGATTGATGAAGGAGAAGCTATTCTTCAGAAGTCTTTCGAAGTAACCGCAGAGGATACTCCTGAAACGCTGGCTCAGAAAGTTCACCAGATTGAATATGAAATATTCCCGATCGCGATCAATAAGGTCCTGGGAAATGAATAAATATAACAATGTACCAGTGTACCAATTTACCAATGTTGAAGGTATTGTTACATTGCTGGACTGATACATTGTTACATTAATAAAAAGAAATCTAAGTAAAATAAAAGTAAGTTCGGAGGTGAAAGACCCGGACACAGTTTGAAATAGCTGTAAAAAGTAAAAAATTGAAAGTAAAATGAGTAAAAAGAGAGTTTTAATCAGTGTTTCTGACAAAAGTGGATTAATTGAATTCGCGCAGTTTTTGGAAGCTCAGAATTATGAGTTGATCTCTACAGGAGGAACGTTCAAACATTTGAAAGACGCTGGTTTAAATCCTATTCAGATTGATGAGGTTACCAATTTCCCTGAAATGTTGGATGGAAGAGTGAAAACTTTACACCCGAAAGTTCACGGTGGATTGCTGGCTGTTCGTAACAATGAAGAGCACATGAAAACCGTTCAGGAACACGGAATTGGTCTGATTGACATGGTGATCGTAAACCTTTACCCTTTCTTTGAAAATGTAAACAAAGACATTTCTTTACATGAAAAAGTAGAGTTTATCGATATCGGAGGCCCTTCAATGCTTCGTTCTGCAGCGAAAAACTTTGATTCTGTAACGGTAATTACTGATGTTGAAGATTATGCAGCAGTGAAAATCGAAATGGAGCAAAACGGTGATACATACATCGAAACCCGTAAAAAGCTTGCAGGAAAAGTATTCAACCTTACCTCTGCGTACGATGCGGCTATTTCCAGAATGCTTTTAGATGAAGAATATCCTACTTATCTGAATGCTTCTTATAAAAAAGTAGCAGATCTAAGATATGGAGAGAATCCTCACCAGACAGCAGCTTACTATGTTTCTACTTTCGAAAACGGAGCGATGAAAGATTTCGAACAGCTTGGAGGTAAAGAACTTTCTTTCAACAATCTTCGTGATATGGACCTTTGCTGGAAAGTAGTCACTGAGTTCAAAGAAGAAATGGCTTGTTGCGCCGTAAAACACTCTACCCCTTGTGGCGTTGCGATCGGAACTTCAGCTTTGGAAACTTATCAGAAAACATTCGAATGTGATCCGGTTTCCATCTTTGGCGGAATTGTTGCAATGAACTATACAATTGATGCAGCTACAGCTGAAGAATTAAATAAAACTTTCCTTGAAATTGTAATGGCTCCTGAATTTGATGAAGAAGCTCTTGAAATTTTAAGAAAAAAGAAAAACCTGAGAATTATCAAAATCGTAAACCCTGTTTCAGACAAACAGACCTGGGTGAAAGTAGACGGAGGTATCCTTGTTCAGGATAATGACCTTCACTTCTCAGATGATATCAAAGTGGTAACTGAAGTACAGCCTACAGAAGAACAGAAAAAAGCATTACTTTTCTCTCAGAGAGTAGTAAAATATGTGAAGTCAAATGCGATTGTAGTTTCCAACGGAATTCAGGCATTCGGAATCGGAGGCGGTCAGGTAAACAGAATCTGGGCAACCCAGCAGGCTATCGAAAGAGCAAAAGAAAAATTCTCCGGAGATCTGGTATTGGCTTCAGATGCATTTTTCCCTTTCCGTGATGTAGTGGATTTCTGCGCTCAGGAAGGTATCAAGGCGATTATTCAGCCGGGTGGAAGTGTAAAAGATCAGGATAGTATTGAGGCTGCCAACGAGCACAAAATCCCGATGATGTTTACAGGTGTCAGACACTTTTTCCACTAATTAAAATAGAATTAAAAAATAATTAGGGATTGTATTTTTAGCATTCAAAATTATATATTTGTAAAATAAGACTAGATAATAAATAAAGTATGAGAATATTAATCATAGGTGAAGGCGGTAGAGAATCTGCTTTAGCGGCAAAGCTTCAGAATGACCCAAGAATTTCTAAAATGTTTTTTGCCAACGGGAATGCTACTACCGATGTAATAGGGAAAAATGTTCATTTATCAGAAATCAAAGAACTTAGAGATTTCGCGATTAAAGAAAAAATTGATCTTACGATCGTAGGTCCTGAAGCTCCTCTTGTAGCGGGTATCAAGGACGAATTTAAAAAGCATGATCTTAAAGTTTTCGGGCCTACTCAGAAAGTAGCGAGCCTGGAAGGAAGTAAAGCTTTCTCTAAGAAATTTATGCAGACCTATGATATCAAAACAGCGAAGGCTGTCGTATTTGATTCATACAATGATGCTAAAGAATATGTGCAGACACAGCAGTATCCTTTGGTAATCAAAGCTAGTGGTTTAGCAGGCGGAAAAGGTGTGGTAATCTGTGATACTCTTGAAGAGGCGGAAGCTACAATCCACGATTTCATGATCAGAAGAATCTATGGTGATGCCGGTATTCGTTTAGTTATCGAAGAATATTTACAAGGTTTTGAAGCGTCTATTATTGCTTTCTCTAACGGGGAAAAATTATTCCCTTGTGTAGCGGCAAAAGATTATAAAAAAGCTGGAAACGGAGATACAGGACCTAACACAGGAGGTATGGGTTCAGTAGCGCCAAGTCCGGAATTTACTCAGGAGCACTACGCAGATTTTGAGAAAAATATTCTGGAACCTACTGTTAAAGGTCTTAAAGCTGAAGGTTTCGGATTTAAAGGAATCATCTTCTTCGGATTGATGGTGACGAAAAACGGAGCTTACCTTCTTGAATACAACATGAGATTCGGAGATCCTGAAACTCAGGTGTTGATGGCATTAATGGAAAACAATCTTTTAGATGTTATCCAGGACTGTATGGAAGGGAAAGACATTGAGCTTAAGTTTAAAGACGAAAAAGCAGTTTGCCTTGTTATGTGTTCAGGAGGGTATCCGAGAAATATCGAAATAGGTTTCGAAATTACAGGAGAAGACAAACTGAAACATAGTAAACTTTTATATGCAGGAGCAGTCACGAAAGGTGATAAAGTGGTTTCCAATGGCGGTAGAGTACTGAACATTGTGGCTACAGGAGCTACCTACGAAGATGCCCGCAAAAAAGTTTACGAAGATGCAGCGCACGTACATTTCGATTACGGCTTCTACAGAGAAGACATCGGAAAGTTTTAATAAAAATCGCGAAAAAAGATTTGGAGTCATTCCAAGTCTTTTTTTGTAAAACAGTTAAGTAAGCGATAAGCTTTAGGCTACAGGCAATATGTTTATTGCAGTATAGAAAGTTTATAGCATGAAGCCTATAGCTTAAAGCTTTTAATTTAATCATCATTTATCAATTATCAAAAATGAACAACGGTATTATTATTTTAGATTTCGGATCCCAGTACAACCAGCTTATCGGAAGAAGAATCCGTGAGATGGGTGTGTACTCTGAAATCTTGCCTTACAATACACCATTACAAGATATTTTAGCAAAACAGCCAAAAGGGATCATCCTTTCCGGTGGACCAAGTTCTGTAAATGCAGAAAATGCCCACCTGGTTGAAAAAGAATTATATGAGCAGGGAGTTCCTGTATTGGGAATCTGCTACGGAATGCAGATGACGGCGCACCTTTTAGGAGGAAAAGTAAACAAAGGAGAGAAAGGAGAATATGGTAAAGCCAATTTAGAGATCGTTAAAGAAAGCTCTTTATTAAAAGGAGTAACTCAGAACTCTGTCGTTTGGATGAGCCACTTTGACGAAGTAGGAGAATTGCCTGCAGGTTTTGAATTAAATGCAAAATCAGGGGTAATTGCTTCTATCTCCAATGAAGATAAAAAAATCTTCTGCGTCCAGTTCCACCCGGAAGTTTCTCATACAGAAGAAGGAGGAAAGATGCTTGAAAATTTTGTTTTCGGAATCTGTAACTCAGAGAAAAACTGGAAACTGACTAACTATATCGAAAAAACAGTTGAGGAAATCCGTGAGAAAGTAGGAGACAACAAAGTAATCCTTGGACTTTCAGGAGGTGTAGACTCTTCTGTAGCCGCTGTTTTAATCCACAAAGCCATCGGTGATCAGTTGACTTGTATTTTCGTAGATACGGGATTATTAAGAAAGGATGAAGGGAAGAAAGTAATGGATCAGTATGGAGAGCATTTCCATATGAACATTAAAATGGTGGATGCTAAAGAAAGATTCCTTTCAAAACTAGCCGGAGTAGACGATCCGGAAGCAAAGAGAAAAATCATCGGAAACGAATTCATCCACGTATTTGACGAAGAATCTCACAAGATTGAAGGTGCTAAGTTCTTAGCTCAGGGAACCATTTATCCTGACGTTATCGAAAGCCAGTCTGTCAACGGACCATCTGCAGTAATCAAGTCTCACCACAATGTGGGAGGACTTCCTGAAGATATGGAATTCGAGTTATTGGAGCCATTAAGAGAGCTTTTCAAGGACGAAGTAAGAAGAGTAGGAGAAGAATTGGGTATTCCTCATCATCTGGTATACAGACACCCTTTCCCAGGTCCTGGATTAGGAATCAGAGTATTGGGAGCTGTGGATGCTGAGAAAGTACGAATCCTTCAGGAAGCTGATGATATCTTCATCGAAGAATTATACAAAAATGATCTTTACGAAAAAGTATCTCAGGCATTTGTAGTCCTTCTTCCTGTAAAATCTGTAGGAGTAATGGGGGATGAAAGAACATATGAATACACTGCTGTAGTTCGTTCTGCCAATACCATCGATTTCATGACAGCAACATGGAGCAGACTTCCTTACGAGTTCCTGGATACCGTTTCCAGCAGAATCATCAACGAAGTAAGAGGAATCAACAGAGTAGCTTACGATATTTCAAGCAAACCGCCTGCAACGATTGAGTGGGAATAATTTTTGACTTGAATTTAAAATATAAATCCTGCCCGTTTTTGGGTGGGATTTTTTTGTTAAAACTGTTTCAATGAAGAAATGATCAGTAAAATATTTAAAGCAATTAACAAGCAATATATCAGCTTGAAGAGTATATGTTTATGAAAAATGACATAACTTGTTAACATAGTACCTATTAAATAAAAGTAAATAAAACTTTTCGCTTCCTGAGGCTTTATTTCAGATGCTGAAAACAAGTTTAAATTATGCGAAACATTGACTGACGTATCAGCATAAAAGATTCTTAAAATAAAAATAATGGTGACGCTTATGAGTAAAATTACTGCGTATGGTTTCATTAGCTAATAAAAATTTAATATGATCATTATTGTCCGATAAAAAGTATAAATACATTGAAAATATCAATATTTACATCATGAATTAACAGGTCGCTCCTCCGGAGCTATAATTTTAAAACAAATATGTTCTATTAACAGTTAGCTCCCAGTGGAGCTGGATTTGATCCCGTCGGGATCTGCTGTTAGTAGAAAAAAAGAAGTTCCCATAAAAACAAAGCTCCAGAGGAGCGACCTGCTAATTAAGTTTTAGGTTAATCGGACAAGAATGATTTTTAATTTACATTGTAAAAATAAAAATCTTCCGCAGAAAAAGCATTCAGGTTTTCCATAAAATCAAAATAAGCATTATAAATACCAGGATCTACAGTCAAATATGGATTAGATAGTGTATCGACAATAATGTATTCTATATCATGAAATGTATGCAGAATATTTTTTACCTGTAAAGCATATAGCTTTTCTATAAAAATCAGAGGATAATTCAGACAGATATATCCCACAGTTTTATTTCCCAAATTTAGAATAGCAATTTTTTCTGTTTCCTTTTCTATATCAGTGTGATAAGGAAATGAAAGCATCTCGATTACAGAACTGAAATCAGAATGTTTCCAGTAATTATTTGAGTGAACTGCTGCTTGTAAAGTTTCGGTGATATCCACTGTTAAATTTTGTATAAATAGTTGGGGAAGTAGTTATCTATAAGGATTTAAGTAAAATATTTTCACTAAATTTAAGTAAAATTACATCAAATGCAAATAGAAACAAGAAACCTGACCCTTCAGGATTATGATGAACTGGCGGAAACGATGAAAAGGGCCTACCCACAGATGTCGGAGTCTATATGGTCCAAAAAAAGTATTGATAAACTGACAAAAATATTCCCTAACGGACAAATTTGTATTACGGTTGACGGAAAACTCGCTGCTGTAGCGCTTTCCATTATCGTCAATTATGAAGAATTCGGGGACGACCATACCTATAGTGATATTACAGGAAATTATACATTCAATACCCATACTTCAACGGGGAATGTTCTCTACGGAATTGAAGTTTTTGTAGATCCTGAGTTTCGTGAGTTACGTTTGGGAAGAAGGCTTTACGATGCACGAAAAGAACTTTGTGAGTTATTAAACCTGAAATCGATTATTCTAGGAGGCAGAATCCCCAATTATCACAAATACAGCCACGAACTTTCTGCAAGAAATTATATCCGAAAAGTAAGAGATAAAGAGATCTATGATCCGGTATTGTCTTTCCAGCTTTCCAATAATTTTCTTCCGATAAAAATCCTGAAAAAATATCTTCCGGAAGATGAAGCTTCAAGAGAAAATGCAGTTCTTTTGCAATGGAACAATATTTATTACAGCAGAAAACCGAATACCATGCAGGACAGCATTATCCGTCTCGGATTGGTGCAATGGCAGATGAGGCATTTTAAAGATATTGAAGCTTTTTACGAGCAGGTAGAATTCTTTGTAAACGTAATGGGAGATTACAAATCTGATTTTGTCCTTTTCCCGGAGCTGTTCAACACACCTTTGCTGGCACCCTTCAATAATCTTTCCGAAAGGGACAGTATGATAGAGCTGGCTAAGCTGACAGAGGAAATCAAAGAAAAAATTTCAGAGCTGGCCATCAGTTACAACGTCAATATTATTTCGGGAAGCATGCCTGTTTTTGAAAATAATGAACTGTACAACGTAAGCTATCTTCTTCACCGTGACGGCCGTATGGATGAATACAGAAAAATTCATATTACTCCGAACGAAAAGAGATATTATGGAATGAAAGGCGGAAATGAAATCAAAGTTTTTGATACCGACTGCGGAAAAATAGGTCTTGTCATCTGCTATGACGTGGAATTTCCGGAGTTACCAAGAATTCTGGCTGATCAGGGAATGAAAATTCTGTTTGTTCCTTATCTTACAGACACTCAGAATGCCTACATGAGAGTACGCCACTGTGCCGCAGCAAGAGCCATTGAAAACGAATGCTACGTTGCCATTGCCGGTTGTGTAGGAAACCTTCCGAAGGTAAACAATATGGATATTCAGTTCGGACAGGCTGCTGTATTTACCCCTTCCGATTTTGCCTTCCCATCCAATGCCGTAAAAGGAGAAGCTACTCCAAACACCGAAATGACCCTGATTGTGGATGTAGATCTGAACCTGTTGAAAGATCTTCATCACAACGGTTCTGTTCAGGTCATGAAAGACCGGAGAAAAGATCTTTACGAAACTTATCTTAAATAATAAAACTTCGGGGCGGCTCCATAGGAGCCGCCCCGAAGTTTTAAGTATTAACACAAACTGAATTATCCTTTTTTAACAGATTCCCTGATTAAATCCTGGTTATTTTTATACACTTTATATTGCTCAGGACTTAGTATCTTTTTAAAATCTTTGTCCAGTGTTTTAAAATCACTGATAATAACCTTTTTGGCTTTATTACTGTCAGCATCTTCAGGACCTGCATTTTTCTTGTTAAGACGCTTTCCAAAGTCTTTCTGAACCTTCTGTACTCCTTTAAAGTTGATCTCATAAGCCTGCTCAACCTGTCTTTCGGTCAGATCCAGGATAGGAACCATAATCAATGTTCTGAAAAGAGCAATCTTTTCTGCTCTGTCTTGCTTTACCACTGCCATTTGCTCAGGAGTAAGAATCTGTTCCATCGCCTGGTGACGTTGGGCAATGATGCTTACAAATTCGTCAGCAATAATCTTGTTGTTTTCAGGGCTGTTATTGTTACCGGCTTTGTTATCAAGAGCAATAAGTGCATCTGCTGTAGTATTATTGATCTCTGCAACTTTATTCACCTGCGACTCTGTAAGTCCCAAATAACTCATTTCTTTTGTGGCTACTTCGGCAATAGAACGAGCTGATGCTACCTGAGCTTTTATTTGTGTTGTAAACAGAACTGCTGATACAATAAGACCAGCTGAAATAATTTTTTTTAACATAGTGTTGTATTTAAATATTATAAATTTTTTTTGTTCTTCCAGATAGAAATAATGTGCCAGAAATTGAGGTACGTAGGCATTTTTTAGGGCAAAAAAAATACCCGAAGAATATTTCTTCGGGTACTGTATAATTCTGTATAAAATCTGATCTTACATATACTGAGGGCATACTACAGCAGGGCAGATCAGTCCAGGACATTTTGGTCTTCCGTCTGTAGGGCAGCATTGGTTTGAGCAGTTTCCGATAATAATTCCGTTTCCTGCAATTCCTTTTAATTGCTCTCTTGAAAGTTTGTTGTTGCGTAAATTTTTCATGTTCTAATATTTTTGATTTGTTTTAATTTGTACATTGTAAATATATTAATTTTTACAATATATGATGTGTTTTTATTGATATTGGTGTATTTTATTCTTTAAAATACTGATTATGTGTTGTTATTTTTAATTTTATTTGTTGGCGTTGTTGTCATAATTGTTTTCATAAAGGAACAATTTTTGGAGTAAATTGCACCTACTATTGATACACTATGTTTGATAAACCTCAAAGAAAACTGAAAAGATCCGCAAGACTGATTTCCGTACTCAGTAAATATGGATTCAAAGATCTTCTGGCCAGAATGAACGGAAATAAGCAGGAAGAAGCTTCCGGTCATTCAGATGAAATCATCTCAAAAGGAACCGTTTACGAAAGAATCAGACTGGCTCTTGAAGAGCTGGGGCCTACCTTTGTAAAATTGGGTCAGACATTCAGTAACAGGGAAGATTTATTGCCGCCGGAAATGATCCAGGAACTGCAGAAACTTCAGGACAAAGTGGAAACAGTAGATATGAATGTGGAGGAAGCACTGGAAAGTGAATTTAATATTTCCGTGAAAGATTATTTCCGTGAAATTCAGAAAAAGCCTTTGGCTACAGCTTCCATTGCTCAGGTTTATAAAGCTGTTCTGCTGGATGGCAGTCCGGTAATTTTAAAGTTGAGAAAACCTGATGTCCAGTCTGTCATTGAAGATGATTTACTGTTGATTAAAGATATTGAAAAACTGATATCCGCTTATTCGGAGATAGGAGAAAAACTCAATCTGAAACAGGCCATTTCTACCTTTGAAAAATCTTTACTGGAAGAAGTTTCTTTGATTAATGAAAAAAACAATATCCAGCAATTCCGTCTGAATTTTAAGAACAATAAAGAAACATACGTTCCTAAAGTGTACGAAGAATTTTCCAACAACAATATTCTTTGTATGGAATTTATTGATGGAATCAAAGTAACCGATAAATCTGTTCTTTTGGCCAATGATATCGATCCTGTAAAGGTTTCAGAAACAGGATTGAGACTCTTTGTATCACAGATTTTAGACTATGGGTTTTTCCATGCCGATCCTCATGCCGGAAATATTTTAGTAAGAAAAGACGGCAGAATTGTTTTCATTGATTTCGGAGCAGTAGGGAAAATTCAGCCTAATGATAAAGAAATTCTTGAAAATCTTATTGTCAGTTTTGTTGCTAAAAATTCGCATAAAATAGTCCGTTCACTCAAAAAAATGGCCATAAGCTATGAAATTCCGGACGAAAGAAGGTTTGAAAATGATGTGGATGATATTCTGAATTTTGTTCACAGCTCGTCATTACAGGATATCAATGTACAGGTGATTATCAACAAGATGAAGGATATACTGAAAGACAACAGGCTTTATATGCCGGATTATTTCTATCTTCTGTTCAAAGGAATCAGTCTGATAGAAGGAGTGGGAAGGAGCATTAATCCTGATCTTGATATTGTTAAAAGTCTTCACCCTTACACCAAAAAGATTTTCACCAAGAAAATCAGTCCTAAAAATCTTTTGAAAACAGGAATGGACCGTATGATGAATTTCACGGATAATGTAGATGAAATTCCGAAAGAACTTCGTTCCGTTCTTCAAAAACTGGATGAAAATAAATTTACGGTTTCCAGCGAAATCAAAAATATAGAGAAGACCAACCAGCTCATCAAATCCAGTGTCATCAATCTGATTCTGGCCATGGTTTTAGGAGCGAATATCATTGCCACGGCTATCGTGTTTTCCTCAGAATCCGGACCAAGAATCGGAGAACTGTCGTTAGTTGCAGTTTTAGGTTTTATTTTTTCAATTCTTTTAGTCATTATCCTTCTGCTAAGAGTAACCAGAAAATAAAAAGGAAGTTGACTTTGAACCCGAAGAATGTATAAACGCTAATCCCGCCACCCCGTAACCCGTAACCCGTAACCCGAATCCCGCCACCCTGTATTTAAACCAAAAACAATGAAAACACTTATTATAACATCCATTACCTTATTCAGCACACTTTGTATGGCTCAACAAGGAAATGAAGAGAAGCTTCAGGGAGATTTTGACGGAAACGGAACAAAAGAATACGCTTACACAAAAGTCAGCGACTGTGGCGACGAATGTGAAGGAAAGTGTGAAACCACCATTTATTTCAGCGATAAAAATATACAGCCGATCACCATTACTCCTGCAAACCAGGGAAGTTTGTATAATTTAGGAGATCTTAATGGTGACGGAAAAGAAGAGATCGGCTTTTATCCCAATTGGTGCACCAGCTGCTGGCATCCGTTCTATGTGTATACATTAGGTAAAACGGGTTGGAAGCCATTATTGCCTTCTATCTCAACCCATTGTAATCAGTGGGAAGAAGATCAGTTTCCTATTAAAAAAGATCCGAAAAAGAAAGGATATGTTATTGTTACCTCCAGCAAATGGGAAGATGATGATATTAAAATCAGTAGTAAAAGTGTAAAAGTGAATTGATTACAATCGCTTGAGGCTGGAAGAGGGAAGGAAATGACCTGTATTAATATATTGATCTGTTTCATTATGCATTCAAAAAATTAAAAGAACGTTTGATAATCTTCCAGCTTAAGACTTCGTGCTTCCATACTACAAAATTAAATACCTATCTTTGCAAAATGGAAAAACTCACTTTTGCGGATTTTGACCTTCCGGTTAAAATTCTCGATGTTTTAGCAGATCTGGAATTATTTGAACCTACTCCAATTCAGGAGAAGAGCTTAAAGCCTATACTTTCGGGAAGAGATGTAATGGGAATTGCGCAGACAGGAACCGGGAAAACATTAGCTTATCTTTTACCTGTTCTTAAAACATGGAAATACAGCAAGACAGGAAATCCAACTGTTTTGGTGCTTGTTCCTACAAGAGAACTGGTGGTACAGGTAACAGAAATCCTTGAAAAACTGACAGAAAATATTACGGCAAGAGTAATCGGAATATACGGTGGAAAAAATATCAATACTCAAAAACTATTGTTTAATGATGGCTGTGATATTCTGGTAGGAACACCGGGACGAGTGATGGATCTTTCCATAGACAACGCGATTTCTCTGAAAGAGGTTCAGAAACTGATCATCGATGAGTTTGACGAGATGCTTAATCTTGGTTTCAGACCACAGCTTACCCACATTTTTGAAATGATGAAGGAGAAGAGACAGAATATTCTTTTCTCTGCAACCATGACGGAAGCGGTAGATGAAATGCTGGATGTTTATTTTGCCAATCCGATTGAAATTTCATTGGCTAAATCAGGAACACCACTTGAGAAAATCGAGCAGATTGGTTACAAAGTAGAAAACTTTAATACCAAGATCAATTTACTGGAGCATTTGCTTAAAAGTGATGCAGACATGTCCAAAGTACTGATCTTCAATAACAATAAAAGACATGCAGACCTTCTCTTTACTAAAATCGATGAGCTTTTCCCTGAACAGTTTGATGTGATTCATTCCAATAAATCGCAGAATTACAGACTGAAAGCGATGAAGAGGTTTGAGAATGAAGAGATCAGAGGTTTGATTACCACAGATGTCATGGCAAGAGGTCTGGATATCTCGAACATTACACACGTCATCAATTTTGAAACGCCTGATATTCCGGAGCAGTATATCCACAGAATCGGTAGAACAGGTAGAGCAGACAAAGAAGGGAAAGCTTTGGTTTTTGTAACGAAAAAAGAAGAACCTTTGCTTCTTGATATTGAGCTGTTGATGGATAAGGAATTGAAATTTAATGAATTCCCTGAGGAAGTTAAAATCAATCCTAAAAAGATTGCTGCCGAAGAAGATCAGGTAGTCATGAAAAATCCTGTACAGGTAAAACTGAACGAAGGAGGAGGAGCTTTCCACGAGAAAAAAGCTAAAAATACCAAAGAAAACTGGGGTGGACCTTCCAAAAGAAAAGCACCTAAGAAATTTGGAGCCAACAGAGCGCAGCAGAAAGCAATTTCGAAATCGAAAAGAAAGAAATAAAATAAAAAAACGATTCCCATTTCAGGAATCGTTTTTTATTTTTAATCGAATTTGATATTATTGTTTTTATCATGGATTGAGTTTACTTCATATAAGGAGTGATCACCTTAGCCCAGATTTTATATCCTTCCGGCTTAAAATGAAGCATGTCTTCCACAAAAATATCTTTTCTTACATTTCCATTAGCATCTTCCATTGCTTTGGTAACATCAATAAATTCCGCGTTTGGTTCCTTTTTCATAAAAGCAGCAATTTTTTTGTTGGCAACCTTCATCTGCGGCCAGATCACTTCTCGGCTCGGCGAATATTTGATGGAGATATAATCTACTTCAATATCAGGAAACCTCTCACGGATTTTTTTGTAAAAAGCTTTGAATCGGTCAACAACTACTTTGGCTTTTAGCTTATGATTATCTGCAAAATCATTTTCGCCACAGTAAATAATGATCTGTTTGGGCTGATAAGGCGCTAAAAGGTCATTCGAAAAATCATTAAGATCTGTAAGTCTTGATCCTCCAAACCCTCTGTTGATAATGGTTTTACCAGGAAAATAATCTGCTACATCAGTCCATTTGGTGAATGATGAACTTCCAATAAATAAAATAGCATCCTTTTGAGGCGGGTTTTGCTGGTCCAGCTTTTTAAATTCCTGAATGTCCTGCCAGAACATCGGTTTTTTCTCCTGAGAAAAAGCAATAGCAAAATACAGCAATAGAAATGCTGATAGAATCTTCTTCATTATATTCAGTTTTAAATTAGATATAAAAGTAATAAAAAACTCCCGATTAGCGGGAGTTATAATTTATCTTTTGTAGGTAACGTAAGGGACATCCGGTATTTTATCTCCATCCATATCAAAGATTCCTGACTGCTGGGCAAGTTTAAGATCTTTGGCTGTCAGAATATCAATTCTGTAGTTTACTGATCCTTCATCACCAAGTTTAATTCCAATGATTTTTGAATCGGCATCGTAGGTAAATGTTCCTTCAGTTTTTGGCGATGGGGTACAGTCTGCACCTTCTCCCGTATACGCTGTATAGCTTACATAATAATCTGTTCTGAAGAAAAGAGTATTTTTAGCTGCACATCCTGTTAAAGTTTCAGTATAGAGCACTGTTTTATTATCTTTTCCGGAAATTACTTCCCTTTTAACTTCCTTCCAATCTCCCTTCATGATTTCCATATCATAAGCTTCGAGATTGTCATCTTTACAAGAAGTAAGTGCCAAGGCAGAAAAGGCAAATAAAAGTAGCTGTTTTTTCATTTTCACAAATTTAAGAATATGCTAAAATATAAATAAATTTGAAATATCTGTAATGAAATAGTGAATTTTTAAACGAATGTTTGTAAATTAAATAATTTTATAGAGGTTGCAATACGGGATGCGAGTTTCGGGTTATATATTTTCAAACTGAAAATGAAGATAAGCGCTTCATCCGAATCTTGAAACAGCATAGCTCAAACCTCGTACCCCGAATCCCTTAATAGCTCATCTCTACAATCTTATAAGCATCCTGCGGAGTCAGTTTTTTATATTCTCCAAGGCCTAGCCACTTTCTGTCTGTAAAGGCTTTTTCAACCTTTTCAGCGGTTCCTTTAAAGTCCTCCGTATATTCGGAAAGCCTGGTTTTGATATGAAGGCTGTGGAAGAATTCCTCCAGTTTTTTAATGCCCAGTTCAGCTTTTTCCTCTACACTTCCGTCTTTGATTCCCCAAACTCTTTCAGCGTACTGAGCCAGTTTTCCTTTTTTATCTTCAAAGTTGTAACGGTAATGAGAAGGAGCAATAATGGCCAGTGTTCTTGCATGATCAATTCCGAAATAAGCGGTTAGCTCATGTCCCATTGCATGTACGGCCCAGTCTGTAATAACTCCTTTCTGGATCAGTCCGTTTAACGCCATGGTACAGCACCACATAAAGTTTCCTGCAGCATCGTAGTTGAAATCATCAGCCAATACTTTTGGAGCAGTTTCCTGCAGGCTGATCAGGATGCTTTCTGCAATTCTTTCCTGAAGGTCGGCGGAAGAAGGAGCGGTCATATATTGTTCCAATACGTGAGTATAGGCATCTGTGATTCCGTTCACAATCTGATTTTTTGGAATAGATCTGATTACCTCCGGATCCAGTACAGAAAATTGCGGGAAAAGTCCCGGTCCTCCTGAAGATAATTTCTCATGGGTTTCCCTTCTTGAGATGACATATCCGGAATTCATTTCTGATCCCGTTGCAGGCAGTGTTAAAATACTTCCGAAAGGCATTCCTTCCCCTTCAAATGTTCTTACTGATTTTCTCAGGATATCCCATGGCTCACCGTCATAATTGGCTGCTGCAGAAAGGAATTTTGTGCCGTCAATCACAGATCCACCGCCTACAGCAAGAAGGTAAGTTATGTTTTTCTCTTTAATAAAGCTTAAAGCATTGATCAGAACTTCATATTCAGGGTTGGCAGGAACTCCGCCAAACTCGTATAATTCATGATCTTTTAAAGCTTCTTTTACCTGATCATAAACACCATTGTTTTTGATGCTTCCGCCACCGTAAATCATTAATATTCTTGCGTCTTTGGGGATTTCTTTGGAAATTTTAGCGATTTCGCCTTTCCCGAAAAGTATTTTTGTAGGGTTTTTAAACTCGAAATTAAGCATTGTTCTATATTTATTTTAGTCAAATTTACGGAATGAAAAAAGAAAAGTAGGTTAATGAAATTTTAAAATTGCTATTATTCCATTTTATGAAAGCTATTGCTTTTAGCTTTTCCGATTCCTATTTCCGATTCTCTTGTAACATTTATTTATATCTAAGAAGAAAGAAAGGCCTTTGCTCTTTTTATAAAACCTTCCTTATCCTTTTTAATCTGGTCCAGCAATTTTTTCCGGTCATCAGGAATCGTAAGATACTGCTCACCCCAAAGATTGATTTCAACGATTACGGGAATAAGGTCAATTCCTTTCTGAGTCAGAAAATAAAGAATTTTCAGCTTACTGTCCGGATGGCCTTTTTTATCAATGATTCCATTGTCCAACAGGTTTTGAAGTCTTGCAGCCAGAATATTCGTTGCAATTTTTTCATCAGCCTTAAGGAAGTCTCCGTAAGTGCATTCCTTTTTCAGCATAAGGTCTCTTATGATGAGCAGGGACCATTTATCACCCCACATTTCCAATGAACAGCTGATGGGGCAGTCTGATCTTTTTTTACTCATTTTGTTAATTTAAAAATAATACTTGCAAATTGAAAGTGTTTAATTTAAATTTGCTTTTGTTTTGCAAGTAAATTTAATCATAAAAAATTAATAAATCAAATGGATCATTATGACATTGCCGTAATCGGCTCAGGACCCGGCGGATATGTAGCGGCGATAAGAAGCGCCCAGCTGGGATATAAAACCGTGATTATCGAGAAATATGATACACTGGGAGGAACATGTACCAATGTGGGCTGTATTCCGACTAAAGCTTTATTAGACAGTACGCATCATTATTCAGAAGCAAAGCATCAATTCAATGAACATGGGATTAAGCTGGATCATATAGAACTGGACTTTTCTCAGATGTACAGAAGAAAAGCAGATGTAGTTTCAAAAAATACAGGAGGTCTGGATTTTTTAATGAGTAAAAATAATATTACAAGACTACAGGGAACGGCTGGATTTATCAATAATTCTACCATCAGAGTTGTAAACGGATCTGAAGTTAAAGAAATAACGGCCCGATATTATATCATTGCTACAGGTTCGAAACCATCCACTATTCCCGGAGTGGAAATTGATAAAAAAAGAATTATTACTTCCACAGAAGCATTATCATTAAAGGAAAAACCTGAATCTATGGTGATTATCGGCGGGGGAGTAATCGGGGTGGAAATGGCTTCTGTTTTCAACCGCATCGGAACGAAAGTGACTATCCTTGAATATGCTGATCATCTGATCGCTGCTATGGATCATGAATTGGGGAAAAGCCTTCAGAAAATCCTGAAAAAAGGAGGAATTGATATCCGCCTTAATCATGCAGTGTATAAAACCGAGAATACCGGATCTGCTGCTAAAGTGTTTTTTAAAGATAAAAACGGAACAGAAGGTGAGCTGGAAGCAGATTATGTATTGGTAGCGGTGGGAAGAAGCCCTTATGTAAAAGGTCTTGGTCTTGAAAATACTGATGTACAGCAGGATGAGAGAGGATTTATTAAAGTGGATGAAAACAGCCGGACTTCCGCATCCAATATCTATGCGATTGGTGATGTTATTGGTGGTGCAATGCTGGCTCACAAAGCTGAGGAAGAAGGTGTTTTTGTAGTTGAAACCATTAACGGGCACAAACGACCCATTCACTATAACCGTATTCCTTCAGTGGTGTATACCTGGCCTGAAGTAGCTTCAGTAGGCTACACCGAAGATTACCTGAAACAAAATAACATTGCATACAATGTAGGGAAATTTCCATTTTCTGCCAGTGCAAGGGCCCGCGCTTCAATGGATATGGAAGGTTTTGCGAAAGTTTTGGTGGATCCGAAATATGGCGAAGTGCTGGGAGTTCACATCATTGGAGCCAGAGCTGCCGATCTGATTGCACAGGGTGTCATAGCTCAGGAGTATGAAGTAACTGCTGAAGATATGTTCCGTATTTCTTATGCTCATCCAACCTATTCTGAAACATTGAAGGAAGCTTACCTGATTGCATCTGGGCAGGGAGCTATTAATATATAAGAAATTAAACCATTAAGGTTAATGAAGACAATAAGAATAATTAAGATCCATCTTTGATGGAAGATAAAGCGGATCGCTGAAAAATAGCTTAGCTATTCCTTAACTTTCTTATCAACTTAAAAAATCTTAATGGTTTATTTGCATTTTCAAAAGAATCACAAAGAATTACAGTTTTCATCCTTCGCATACACGCCATTGCTTTTTGCCTCCAGTTTTCCTGTTTTTCTGTTGATTTTAACCCAAAAAGATTCTTTCACAGCCGGACAACCCTTAGATTGCATAAGGTACATTGAAATATGACGGTCTTCAATTTTATATGATCCGGTAAATCGGTTACTTGTATCCACCGAATACCCATATGTTTTTGCCAGTAAAATAGCCTCCGGAAGATTGTCTACCGTTCCGATAAAATCTCTCAACTGTTGTTCATTGGAAAAATAAACTGATCTTTCATTCTTACACGCCAGAATGTATGAAAAACAGTTGTTCCCGATACATTTCTGGAAAAAGCCTCTTTCTGGAACAGGTTCATTGATCGTCATAAAATCAGGAGCCTGGCTTTCATAGATAATTGCTTTTTCATAATCCATATCATTGCTGAGAACACGCCAGTAAGCATACTCTTTATCAGGAATAATGAAAGGGTAGAGGTATTCTGCAGTATCAAGAATATCAGGAATTTTTTTATAATCATCGGGAACCTTGATCTGGCTGTAAAGCAGATTGGAGAGAATCAGGAAAAATGTGATGATTACTTTCATAGAGAGTGGGTTTCCGGTGCAAATGTAAGAAAGAGAATTATTCCAGTACAATTTTATAATATCCTTTTTCAGCAGTTACATCAATATCTATACCTGTAAAAGTCAGTTTATTGATCTGATAACCATCACAGCCTCCATTAAACTCCGATGACTGGATGGAAAAGTCAATGTCTTTAATATTAGAATAAAATTTATAATTTTTTATTCCGTTATAGGCACCTACATTTTCTAAAAGAACTTTGTCATCGGATGTTTTGGATAATTGTACACTGACATTATTTTCATCCTGAATGGAATAGGACGTCAATGTTCCATTGGTGATAAGATTTTCATTATTGGAATTGACGAACTCAAAAATGACAGGTAATGGTGCATTGTAACAATCTTTTTCACAAGAGATGAACAGAAGGGTAATAAGTAAGAAAGTCAATATTTTTTTCATGGATGATGGATAGTGTTAACAGTAAAGTTAATCAAAATTATATTAATCCTGAATGAGTAAAACGGATTTCTATGTTTTTAAACCTGTACAATATTTCATGGTTAATCGTTCGTTTATTCTGAAAAGTATTTATAAAATGTAAATATGTTTTTTTGATTTTCGTCTTTAATTTTTGCCATTTGTCAACCCAACTAATTTGAAAATCGCTTACATTTGTTAGTATGATACATGACCAACGCGCAGAAAAATTCAGGCAGATTGTGGAAAATAAGTTCCAGATCTATAATTCATTATTTATGAGCCTGCCTTATGATAAAATGACGAATATCGGAATGCTGCTTCCATTTCTTTATGAGGAAAGCAGAACCGGCTATGAAGCAGGAAAAACTCCTGAAAATATCGTCGAAGAATTTTTTAAAAACCATACCGATCTCCAGACGGAAGAGCAGAAACTGGAATTGCTTTTCAAGATCATACAATATATAGAAAGACAGGTCGTTTTGTTTGACAGTATTGAGGATGCTGCATTTCCTAATCTCCATTCAGAAAGTGATAATGGAACAGTAACCAATCTTTTTGAACGTTCTTTTCAGGATCATAAAATTGAAAAAGTACGCGAGAAATTAAAAGACTTTAGCGTTAAGGTCGTATTTACGGCACACCCGACCCAGTTTTATCCAAGTTCGGTACAAAGAATTATTCAGGATTTGAGAGGGGCTATTACCAGTGATTCGGTTACCCAGATTGATATGCTTCTTCAGCAGCTGGGCAAGACTCCTTTTGTCAATAAAGAAAAACCGACTCCGATAGATGAAGCGCTGAGTATTATTTCTTACCTGAGATATGTATATTATGATACCATTGGGGAATTGTTTACGAAGATCAAAAAGACTTTCGGAAATGGCCATTTTCATCTTCATGAAGATATTATCCAGCTTGGTTTCTGGCCGGGAGGAGACAGGGACGGAAATCCTTTTGTAACAGCGGATGTAACGAAAAGAGTAGCGGAAGAACTTCGTTCAGCGATTCTGAAATCATACTACAGTCATTTGAAATTTATCAGGAGAAGATTGAGTTTCAGAGGTGTTTCTGAAGTTTTAACCCAATTAAGTGAAGAATTGTATGCAGCCATTTTTGACGGAAAGAGCATTAAAGCAGAAGATATTTTAAATAAAGCCGATGAGGCAGAAAAAATACTGGTCAACGAACATAACTCTTTGTTTTTAGATCTTTTGGTGAATTTCAGGGATCGTGTGATGATCTTCGGAACTCACTTTGCAACGCTGGATATCCGCCAGGACAGCAGAATTCATCAGAAAGTTATTGATGAGGTTTATGCAAAAGTATACGGAAATGAAGAGGCTGATTATGAACAAAAATTCAATAAGCTTATTCAGATTTCAGAAACGGTAGCTGCTGAAGATTTTGAAGACATTGTGAAAGATACTTTGTTAACGGTTTCACAGGTTAAGGATATCCAGCATCTGAACGGATTAAGAGGAATGAACCGCTATATTATTTCCAATTCTGATGCCGTAAAAGATGTTATGAATGTATATGCCTTCTTTAAAATCTGCGGTTATCAGGATGAAGCGATCAATATGGATATTGTTCCGCTTTTTGAAACCATGGAAGGACTTGCCAATGCAGAAAATGTAATGAATGAGCTGTATCATAATCCTGTTTATAAAAAGCATCTTGAAAAAAGAGGAAATCAGCAGACGATCATGCTCGGATTCTCTGATGGAACCAAAGACGGAGGTTATTTAAAAGCCAACTGGGAAATTTATAAAGCCAAAGAAGTACTGACAAAACTTTCCGAGCAGAATAATATCAAAGTCGTATTTTTCGATGGCAGAGGAGGTCCGCCGGCAAGAGGAGGTGGAAAAACCCACGATTTCTATGCTTCTCAGGGAAAAACAATTGCCAATAATAAGATTGAATTAACCATTCAGGGGCAGACCATTACCAGTATTTTTGGAAACAAAGAGCAGGCAAAATACAACTTTGAACAGCTTCTGACCGCTGGTGTTGAAAATGATGTATTCAAAAATTCAAAAAAAGAACTTACTGAAAAAGAAAGAGCTTTGATTATTGAGTTGGCGGATATGAGCTATAAAAAATATTCAGATCTGAAAGCGCACCCTATGTTTGTTCCCTATCTGCAGGAAATGAGTACGCTTGAATATTACGGAAAAACGAATATCGGAAGCCGTCCATCCAAAAGAGGAAACGGAAGCGAACTGAAATTTGAAGATCTGAGAGCCATCCCGTTTGTAGGATCATGGTCACAACTGAAGCAAAACGTACCTGGGTTCTTCGGTTTTGGATATGCGATGCAAAAGATGAAAGAAGAGGGCAGATTTGAAGAAGTAAGAGAGCTGTATAAAGGTTCAGATTTCTTTAAGACTTTAGTTCTGAACTCCATGATGAGTATGAACAAGTCTTACTTCCCATTGACTTACTATATCAAAAATAATCCGAAGTTCGGTGCTTTCTGGAATGTGCTTTTCAATGAATATGAGCTTTCCAGAGACATTATGCTGGAACTGACAGGATTTAAAATGCTTCAGGAAGAAGACCCGCTTTCCAGAAAATCGGTGAAGATCCGTGAAAAGATTGTACTTCCGTTGTTAAGTATTCAGCAATATGCCTTAATGAAAATCCAGAAAGGAGAAGGAAATAAAGAAGCTTATGAAAAGCTGGTGACCCGTTCTTTATTTGGGAATATTAATGCCAGCAGAAATTCGGCATAAGCTATTTAAAAATAAGAATGATCATAACGAAATGATAATCAATATCAATAGAAACGGGCTTTAGCCCGTTTTTTTATTATAAACCATTCAATGAGCTTTAGCTCAAATTTATTTTGTAGTAAGACCCAAATAGTAATATATCTCCCACAGATTGCACAGATGTTTATGTTAATCAATCTGCACAATCTGAGGGAAATAAAAAATTACTCCTTTAAGAATTTTTCGTAGAAAACCTTGTCCTTCATCTGAATCTTCAGATAATAAGTTCCTTTGGAAAAATCTTCCACTTTTATAGATTTCTGGTTGTTGCTTTTTCTGATGAGTCTTCCAAGGTTATCATATATTTCTAACGATTCCACTTCTAGCTCTGATGCAATATTCAGGATATTTTTTGCAGGATTCGGGAATATGGAGAACCTGTCTTTTTTTACAGTCTCAGAGGTATTCAGAACGAGATTATATAAACTTCCGAAATTAAGAATACCATATCCCATCTGATCGGTATGGGCAGGATATAGTGAAGCCGTTTGTCTCAGCTTTGCTCTCATCTGCTCTCTGTTCATCGCTGGGAATGCCTGAATAAGACATGCAACACCGCCGGCAGCAATAGGAGTAGCAATTGAAGTTCCATTCACGATTAAGGTAGCATTATCATAAACGGTTGTCGTACCGGTTCCCTGGGTACTTCCGTCCGGTTTTACCACCCCGAGAGCATTAGGCCCGAAAGAAGAAAAAGCTGAAGCATTTCCGGCAGAATCTAAAGATCCGATAGAAAATACTTTAGCGTTATCAGCCGGTGTCATAAGGTAATGCCACGGCTGTTGTCCGGAGTTACCGGCAGCAGCAAGAACAAAAATACCTTTTTCAGCAGCAATACCGGCTCCGCGGGCAATGAAGGAAGTGTTACCATTCATATTGGCATATGTATAATTATAACGGCTTTCATCAAAAACATTATATCCCAATGATGAGGTGATAATGTCAACTCCTTTACGATCTGCTTCCTCAGCTGCTTCAATCCAGTATAGCTCTTCTTCGGGAATTTCTACAGCCGCATTTTCACTGCGGTAAAGATAAAAATCAGCATCCGGTGCCGCTCCTACAAAAACATTCTGCAGATATCCTCCTATAACTCCTAACACGACAGAACCATGTGTGCTGAGTGAAGTATTATAAATATCTCCGGTTTTGGTAACAAAATCATAGGAAGCTTTGATGTGATTATTGGTCCATAATCTTGCAAAAGCAGTTCCTGTATTCACCGTTGGGAATCCGGCATCAATTACCGCAATGGAAACTCCTGTGCCTGTATAACCTGCCAGATGAAGCGGCCGGATATTGACCTGATCAATTTGTCCGGCCCCTGAACCATAATTGAAGTTAGTAAGTGTTTTATTGATACTTGCATCGTCTTTCCATTTTCCTGGTGCTGTTTTCACGGTAGTAGAACTGTTTCTGGCAAAACTTTCAACAGACAAAACATAAGATTGAGCCTGTAATAAAGTTTTTTGTGCCGGAGTAGCATTTACCGCAGCTCCGTTAAGCCATTTTGAATAATCTGTCACAACAAATCCCAGATTTTGAAGATTCTGAAGATAAGACTGTTCAATAGGGGCATCCTGATCATTAAGCGGAATTCCCAGTGCGGTACGCCTGTTGAGTGATTTCTGGCTGAGTTCTGACAACGGATTTGCATAAAAAGCAGCTTTATTAGGCTTATCCGTGAAGTAAACAAAAACGAGCTCCGTTTGTGCGGAAACGGTCAGGTAACCTGTTAGGAAACAAAAGAGTAAAAGTTTTTTCATAAAATTTATTTGTATAAAGATAAAAACAAAATCAATAAAATTTTTGATAGGATTTTAAATTCCTTATTTTTACAGAAATATTTAGTATATGAAAAAAATTCAGATGGTTGATTTGCAAAGTCAGTATTACAAAATAAAGAATGATGTAGACAATGCAGTTTTGAATGTAATGGATTCTGCGGCATTTATTAACGGTCCTGAAGTAAAGTCTTTCCAGAATGAATTGGAGTCTTATTTAGACGTAAAACATGTGATTCCGTGTGCCAATGGTACAGATGCATTACAGATTGCCCTGATGGCTTTGGACCTGAAAGAAGGAGACGAAATTATCACGGCTGATTTTACTTTTGCTGCAACAGTAGAAGTAATTCATCTGCTTAAGTTAAAGTCTGTACTGGTAGATGTAGATTATGATACATTCACAATCTCTACTGAACAGATTAAAAAAGCAATTACGCCCAAAACAAAGGCAATTATTCCAGTACACATTTTCGGACAGTGTGCCAATATGGAAGAAATTTTAAAAATTGCTGAAGAGCATAATTTATATGTTATTGAAGATAATGCCCAGGCAATCGGTTCAGAATATACTTTCTCCGATGGAACAGTAAAACAGGCAGGAACAATGGCAACAGTGGGAACAACTTCTTTCTTTCCTTCCAAAAACCTGGGATGCTACGGAGACGGAGGTGCTATTTTTACCAATAATGATAAATTAGCCCACCGTTTAAGAGGAATTGTAAACCACGGAATGTATGAAAGATATTACCATGACGAGGTAGGGGTAAACTCACGTCTGGACAGCATTCAGGCAGCAGTTTTAAGAAAAAAACTTCCTCATTTGGATTCTTACAACGAAGCAAGAAGAAAAGCAGCAGATTTTTATGATGAAGCATTTGCTGGTCACCCGAATATCCTGACTCCAAAAAGAGCGGAAAACTCTACTCACGTATTCCACCAGTATACCTTAAGAATTCTGAACGGAAAGCGTAATGAGCTTCAGAAGTTTTTATCAGAAAAAGATATTCCTGCAATGATCTATTATCCGGTAGCATTAAGAAAGCAAAAAGCGTACTTCCAGGAAAGTAATGCTGCAGATTTTGTGAATACAGATAAGCTTTTGGATCAGGTAATTTCTTTACCGATGCATACGGAATTAGACGAAGAGCAGCTGAAGTATATTACGGATGCAGTGCTTGAGTTTATGGGATAGATTTATGAACAAGAGGTTATTTAGATATAAGATCATAAATGCACTTGTAATTATCTTCAATTTTTTGATGATTTTTATAATTGGATTTGGGACTTATGATACTTATAACCTTTTTAAAAGTGAGACAAACAATATCACGCTCAAAGTATATGCAGTATTATCGATTGGAGTTTTTATGTTTTTATTAGCTTGTATAGGTTTAATAATGGTTATAGCAAGATCTTCAAGAAGTATACTAATTCTGAATATATTTTATGGTTTTCTCGCTTTTGGACTTTTAGCGTCACTGCTTTTGCGAAAGTTTAATGATGTGGAAGAAAATATTTCATTGGAAAATTATTTAACAATAGGTGCTGTTGTATTTTTAATTGTATTAATAAATAAATTTAGATACAAAGAACTACATTATGAAAGCATTGAGTTTATAGGAAAACACGAAGATTAAAAAATAAAAATGGCAATACTTGTTACCGGCGGACTTGGATATATTGGTTCTCACACAGTGGTAGAACTTATTAATAACGGCTTTGAAGTGGTTATTGTAGATGATTTATCCAATACGGAAAGGTTTATTTTAAATAATATTGAGGAAATTACGGGTAAGAAACCTGTTTTTTATCCTTTTGATCTGAGAAGAAAAGAGCTTCTTACCCAGGTTTTTGATGCTCATCGGATCGATGGTTGTATCAATTTTGCAGCTTCTAAAGCAGTAGGAGAGAGTCAGGTAATACCTGTAGATTATTATGAGAATAATCTGTTTTCCTTGATTAATATTCTTCAGGAATTTAAAACAAGAAAGATCTCAAACTTTATTTTCAGCTCATCATGTACGGTATACGGACAGGCAGATGTAATGCCGATCGATGAAAATACTCCGTTGAAAACCCCTGAAAGTGTCTATGGGAAAACAAAACAAATGGGCGAACAGATCCTTATTGATTTTGCCAAAGCCTATCAAAGTAAAATATCACTGTTAAGGTATTTTAACCCAATCGGAGCGCATCCTTCCGGAAAGTTGGGAGAATTGCCAATCGGAATTCCTAATAATTTAGTGCCTTATGTAATGCAGACGGCTTCAGGAGTGCGTGAGAAACTGAATATCTGGGGCGATGATTACCCTACAGTGGATGGAACTGCTGTTCGTGATTATATCTATGTTGTTGACCTGGCAAAAGCGCACGTTGCAGCATTAAAGAAACTGATAGAAGATTCTTCATATGATGTGGTGATTGATACCTACAATCTGGGAACAGGAAAAGGCTCATCCGTACTGGAAGTGGTAAAAGCATTTGAAAAAGCCAATGATGTGGAAGTGCCATATCAGATCTGTGCGAGAAGAGAAGGGGATATTACTATAGCGTATGCCAACCCCGGAAAAGCAGAGAAAGAACTCAACTGGAAGTCTGAAACGTCTCTGGAAGAGGCTTTGAGAACAGTTTGGGAATGGCAGAAATATCTGAACACCAGAAATTCGTAAATTAGCATTGAGAAATAATTGCATCAAAACAACAATTTAAACGATCATAAAACAAATTACAAAACATTTTCCTGAAGAGTAAGTGTTATCCTAAAAACATTGAATTCAGTGAAGCTTTAATTTTAAATTAGTATGAAGACACAGAGAATAGGTATTACATTTTCGTCATTTGACTTATTACATGCGGGTCACATCAAAATGCTTGAAGAAGCTAAAACTGTATGTGACTATTTAATCGTCGGACTTCAAATTGATCCGTCCCACGACCGTCCTACTAAAAATAAGCCAAGCCAGACTATTGTTGAAAGATATATTCAACTGAAAGCTGTGAATGCTGTGGATGAGATCATTCCTTATTACACGGAAGAAGACCTTTTGGATATTCTTAAATCATTTGTAATTGATGTAAGAATCATAGGAGATGATTATATGGACAAAGACTTTACAGGTAAAAAATACTGTGAAGAAAAAGGAATTGAAATTTTTTTCAACAAGAGAGACCATAGGTTTTCCACCAGTGATCTGAGAAGAAGGATCTACGAAGCTGAAAAAGAAAAATATTCGAAAGCAGAACCTGTAAAATAACAACAATAAAAAATCCCGAAAGTTACTTTCGGGATCTTTGTTGTATTACATTGGACCGCCTTGCTGATCATCACCTGTTGCATTGGAATTGATATCCTTTTTCTTTTTAGGCTGTTCGATTTTTTCTCCCTGTTTAAATCTGTAAGTTAAGGAAATAGCAAACTGTCTTGGCTGCCACTGCATATAGTTTCTTCGTGTATAATCATCATTGAAACTGAATACTTCTCTGCTTCTTGTATTGAATATATCCTGGATATTGAAGGAAATTGTTCCGTCTCCTTTCCAGATTGTCTTGGAGGCACCAAGATTCAGAGCATACATATCCTCTGTATTCTGGCTGGCTGTTTTCTGTGCTCCTCTATAGAATCCCTGTAATTGTACACTTAAAGTTTTGTCAAGTTTAAATGTTGTATTAAGACGGGCTCTGGTAGAAAATCCGTTTCCTGTGAAATCCATACTGCGGGTTTGCTGCAGCTTATTTTTATCAATGGCATCATAATAAGCAATTCCACTTGTTTTATATCCGAACATATCCAGACTTCCCATGATTTTCAACCATGCAAATGGATCATAAGTAAAGTTCAGATCCAATCCATAACGGTCATCATTTCCTAAGTTGATTGGTTTTGTATAAAATACACCCAAGCTCTCATCAGGTCTGTATACCAGCATTTTGGTATCATCAGTGGCGTGTCTGTAGTATAGGGTAGGATTAACCGTAAATTTTTTTCTGGTAATATTATATCCTACTTCAAATGAATCTACGTACGATGGATTCAGGTCTATGTTTCCTTCAAAAATATTCTGGCTGTTGCTGTAATTCGGGAAAGGAACCATAAAGAATGACCTTGGTCTGTCTATTCTACGGGAATAATTAAGCAAAATCTGATTATTTTTAGATACGTCATAGCTTAAGAATACACTTGGAAATAAATTGTTGTAGTTCTTTGTTTTATTTAATTGCGGATCATTAGGATTTTGATTGATGTAATTGATCTTTACATTGGAAAGTTCATCTCTTAAGCCTAGCTGATAAGCAAATTTTTCACCGATTTTACTCTTAAATTGCAGATAGAAAGCATTGAATACTTCTTTATAATCTGTATTGTTATTGTAGCTTGGAATAAAAGGATTGTTGGAAGTACTGCTTACAAAATTATCGTAAGTATTATCATTCACATCCAATCTGTATCCTGCTTCAAGCCTGGATTGTTCTCCTATTGGCAGCTCATAGTCAGCTTTACCAATGATTGTTTTACTTAGTGAATATCTTCTGGTAATATCCTGTACATCAGGACGAAGGTCGTATGTTTCCAGAATATCCGCATTATTGTTACTTCTGTTTCTTTGCAGACTTAATGATACGGATAAATTTTGCCCGTTATCATCAAATTTGTGATCTAATCCCAGATCTCCCTGGAAAGCAAGGTTATTGAAGACGCTTTTAGAATCTCTCCTTCCATACGGATTTAATAAATTCCATTTTCCTGCTGTAGTACTTGGATCCGGTGAATCTCTGAAAAACCTGTAAAAACTGTCATACGTATCAAGAAGTTCATTTCCGTCTCCTTCAAATGTTCTTACCAATCCCGTAAAATTGATTGAAGTCTTATCAGATAAATCATAGACAAAACCTGCACTTACATTATAATTTTTATTATACGTTTTATTCTCGGAGTTTTGCAATTGATGTTCAAGAACATCATTAGGCTGCTGGAAAGGAATCACATTGGGAAATGTGAGATTGTGATAGGTTGTTTCCGAATTATTCTTCGTCTTGTTTTCCGTGTAACCGCCGCCACCATTCAGGAACCAGGTCCAGTTGTTTTTTCTCCAGCTAAGGTTCGTATTAAGGGATGTTCTTGGAAAATATCCCAGTGACCCTACCACACTACCATTAAATCCTACCTTTTTGTTCTTTTTAAGGATGATATTCAGGATACCGGATGTTCCGCTTGCTTCAAATTTAGAAGAAGGATTGGTAATTACTTCGATTCTTTCAATCTGGTCAGCCGGAATACTCTGCAATGCATTAGCGCCGTCATCTATCCCAAGAAGGGCAGAAGGCTTTCCATTGATCAGAAACTTTACATTGGTACTTCCTCTCATCGAAACTGTTCCGTCCGTATCCACAGATACTGAAGGAACATTGGTTAAAACATCCTGAAGATTTCCTCCTTTGCTCACAATGTCCTGTGAAGGATCATATGTTTTCTTGTCAAGCTCTACTTTATAAGGTTTTGCTGCTGAAGCAGTAATAACAACACCCTGAATTTCTTTTGTTTTGCCATCAACCGTAGAAGAGGGCTCTGCTTCAATAGATAATGCACCGATATTACCTGCTGTTGCAATATTTTTGCTGACTACACTTTTTTTGTAATCAATAGCTTCTACTGTAATTTCGTAATCGCCGGGCATAAGTTGCAGCTGATACTGTCCTTTTTCATCAGTCAGTACGGCATCACTTAATGTTTTGTTGGCCTTATTGCTGAAAGTTACAGAAGCGTAAGGAACCGGTTGATTTTTTTTGTTGACAATGATTCCTGAAATTCCAGCCTTCTCCTGTGCAAAAGCCATCGCTGCTGCTGAAAGTACTAATGTAAGTCCTAAAGTTTTTCTGGTGAAAATAGTGACAATTTCTGTCTTATTCTTCATAGGTTATTTTTTTGTATAAGATCGTGAAAGAATAACCCTTAATATTTTGAATATCCATATCAATTTGATAGCCAAAACATTATGGTTGTTTGTTGTTTTCTAACTGTATAAGTTTCCTGGTGCTTTTTCTAAGCTTATTTTATATTTTTCGAGTTAAGCCAATCCTGATAAGCCTTCGCATTTACAGCATGTTCTTCTGCACTTGCCGTAAACTTGTGGTATCCGAATCTTGCCGGATCAGCACACATAAATATATAATTGTTGTTTTCAGCATTTAAAACAGCATCTATTGAGTTTTTATCCACTACACAGATGGGGCCCGGAGGAATACCTGCATTGGCATAAGTGTTATAAGGTGAAGGTGTCGATAAATGCTTATATAATACTCTTTTTATAGGTTCTTTAAAATTGGTCTGTTTATTAATCGCATAGATTACCGTAGGATCGGACTGAAGCTTCATTCCTTTTCTGTAACGGTTTAAATATAATCCTGCAATGGTTTTCATTTCATCCTTTTTCCCTCCTGATTCTTTATAAACAATGGAAGCTAAAGCATAAATCTGATCTCTTGTAAGCCCGGACTGCTGCTCCTTGTTCTTTCTTTCACTCGTCCAGAAATCATTATACTGATTTTCGAACTTCGCAAAAAATTCTCTCGGACTTACTGTCCAGAAAAAATTATACGTATCGATGAAAAAATATTTTTTTAAATCTTCAACATTTTTATAGCCTTTCTCCTGTGCCACGGCATCCAGATCATTCACAAAATGTAATGAATCAATTTCCGTTTTTTTGGTCACCTTACCAATCATCTGATACATATCTCCAAAATCCCCGATTCTGTAAGAGTTTGCAGTCTGGTTACCTGCTTTGATCATATTGACAAGGTTTTTGTTACCTGTTCCGCTCTGAATATGATATCGCCCTGCTTTAAAATTCGTATCAAGGCCTTTTTCCTTAGCTACAGCTTCAAAAGATTCCCTGTCTTTAATATAAGGAGCAATAGAATCCAGGATCTGTTTAAATCCTGCTCTATGAGGAATCAGAACATAACCATCCTTTTCTACGTTATTTCCTAAATATTTATTATAAAATCTCAAACCAAAAAATCCTGCCACTACAAAAACCAGCAGAATGACAATGAGAATTGCTTTTTTCATTCTTATCAATGTTGATTAAAAGTTTTTTGTTTTTAAAGAAGATCTGTCTTACCTCTAAAAACTTGCTTTGCAGGACCCTCCAGCCAAATATTCTGGAATGCATCACCGCTTTTTTCAGCATGTACTTTAAGGTTTCCACCTAAAGTTTTAACTTTTACAGAGGTTAGATTATGTTTTTGCAGAAAAGTTAAAGCAGAAGCTGTAACTCCTGTTCCGCAACTGTAAGTTTCGTCCTCAACGCCTCGTTCATAGGTTCTTACAAAAATTTCATTATCGGAAATTTTTTCTACAAAGTTCACATTGATTCCTTTTTCTTTATATTTTTCTGAATTTCTGATGCCATATCCTTCGTCATAAACGTGATAATCTTTCAGATTGTCAACATATTTTACATAATGAGGAGATCCGGTATTCAGAACAAAATCATTTCCGTCTTGGGAGATAGTATCCACATTGATCATTTTTAATTTAATGATTCCGTTATGGATTTCAGCTTCATGTTCACCATCTGTCGCAATGAATTTGCATTTGTCTTCAAAGATGTCAAGGAAAAAAGCAAAAGCGACAAGGCATCTTCCTCCGTTTCCGCACATTGTACTTTCTCCGCCATCAGAATTGTAGTACACCATTTTGAAGTCATAATGAGGATCGTTTTCCAATAGAATAAGACCGTCAGCACCTATTCCGAAACGTCTGTCACATAATTTTTCAATGCTATCTTTATCTTTAGTAAATTGGAGATCACGGTTATCTACCATTACAAAATCATTCCCTGTTCCCTGATATTTATAAAATTCCATATTTTTTTGTTAAATGAAGAAGCAAAATTACTATATTTTAAATGAAAAACGAACAGTGTTAGCTGTTCGTTTCCTTATTTATAATCGTTTTATCTAAAGCCGCCACCGCCGCTCTGCTGTCTGCTTGAACTGGTGCTTTGGCTGCCCGAGCTATTCCTGAATCCACCGCCGGAAGACTCTGATCTGCTGCCTCCGGAATTTCTGAAACCACTGTTATTCTGGTTTCCCTGGTTGTTCTGATTACTGCTGTTTTGATTTCTGAATCCACTGTTACTGTTGGAGTTTCTGAAACCACTGTTGTTCTGATTTCCCTGATTGTTTTGATAACCACTATTCTGGTTTCTGAATCCGCTGTTGCTGTTAGAGTTTCTATTATTATTGAATCCTCCGTTATTATATGAACCGTTACTGTTCGTTGTACGCGTATTCTGGAATCCGTTTTGAGGTCTTGAAGAAGAAGATGATCTTCTTTCTACATAGACTTTTCTTCTGGAGTTATTATAATTGTCATAATAATAAGGAATGCCATTATCATAGTAATAATTAACGTTGTTTCTGTAATAATAGCCATCATTGCCCCAATATCCTCCGCTTCCGTAGTATCCTGAAGGAGCATAATAATACCCGTTGTTGTAGTAGGGATCACCATATCCGTAACCACTATTGCTTCCGTATCCGTCGGTATATGCTAAACAAGAGGTTAAACTGGTAATAGCAAAAATACTGACTGCTATTTTAAATAAATTTTTCATGACTTTATTGTACTTTTTTTTCTTTAAAACTTTTTTTCCAATTGACGTATCCTAAGATCGCCATTATAGTAAATACCAAATATTGAACCGAAGTGATTCCAAGTCCCTTAAAAATCATCATAGGAATACAAATAAGATCTCCGAGAATCCAGAAAATCCAGCTCTCAATGCGCTGTTTGGCCATCAACCACATTCCTACTAAAAATATGGACGTGGTAAAAATATCCATCCAATTGGCCCAGTCGAGATGATACAATCCCAAATAACCACCTTCTAAATGATCAATATAAGGTTTGCAATAATAAATAAAAGTAACAAATGCCAAACTCAGCACAAAAAGAATACTTGCATGTATCCATTCTTTTCGGGTAGCCCATGTAACTTCTACGTGAACATGATCTTCAGAATTTCTTGCCCATAGAACCCATCCATAAATACTCATGACAGTATAATAGACGTTAATCATACAGTCTCCAAGCAGCCCGGCATTGAAAAGAAGATATACATAGATCAGCGTTGAAATAATGCCGGTAGGATACACCCATATATTTTTCTTTATGGAAAAAAATACGCTCAGTATTCCGAAAATTGCACCTGATGCTTCCAACATAATTTGTAAAGAATCATAGCTTTCATAAGGCTTTACAAAAAGATCATATAAATTCATGCAATCAAAAATAAGCAAAAATATGGACTTTTTAAAATGGATTATATAATGTGTTGTTCAGGTTTTTAAACCTTTAATGTAAAATAAATGAGGAAAGTTTAACGATAAACGTGGGAGTTCCTAAATTTTTTATATTTTCGTAAATCCTTAATAAATAAAAAAACATGTCGAAAATTTGGGTTAAAAAGCCACTAAGTGCCTATGAGGCAGATATGAAGAAAAGTGAGCTGAAAAAAGTCCTTGGAAAATGGAGTTTAACAGCAATTGGAGTAGGTGCTATCATCGGTGGTGGAATCTTTGTTCTTACAGGAACAGGAGCCTATTATCACGCAGGACCAGCACTTGCCATTTCCTTTATCATCGCAGGGATCGCCTGCGTTTTTGCTGCATTATGCTATGCAGAGTTTGCATCCATTATTCCTGTAGAGGGTTCAGCTTATGCTTATGCATATGGAACAGTAGGAGAAATTTTTGCATGGGCCATGGGATGGTGTCTCATCCTCGAGTACGCGATGGCGAGTATGGCCGTCTCCGTGAGTTGGTCCGGTTATTTTAATAAATTTTTGAAGATTTTTAATATTCATTTGCCTGCCTATCTGACATCAGACCCGGCAAGTTATACAGGAGATGGTTTTTCTATGAACCTGCCAGCATTTATTCTGGTTCTTTTAATTACTGCATTATTGGTAAAAGGAACTAAAGAGGCAGCAGGAGCGAATAACCTGATCGTTTTAATGAAAACTTCAGCGGTTATCTTTGTAATTATCGCCGGAGTATATATCATCTTCTCTAATACAGATCTTTATAACGCTGTAGATGGGGTTAAAAACTGGAAGCCTTTTATTCCGGATCCGATAAAGATCAAGAATTCCGAGGGCGATATGGTCTCGGCATATGGTATTAAAGGGATTATTTCCGGAGCAGCAGCTATTTTCTTTGCTTATATCGGTTTTGATGCTGTTTCTACACAGGCTGGAGAAGCTATTAACCCTAAAAAAGATGTACCTTTCGCTATCATCGCTTCACTATTGATCTGTACAGCATTGTATATCTGTGTATCTCTTGTATTGACAGGGATGATGCATTATACAGACTTTAATCCTGAAGGAAGATATCCGGATGCCATCAAAGCGCCTGTTGCGTATGCTTTTGAAATTGCAGGAAAGCACTGGGCGAGTAATATCGTAACGATTGCTGCTACTGTAGGGTTGATTTCTGTTGTAATGGTAATGATGATGGGGCAGTCCAGAATCTTCATCGGTATGGCAAAAGACGGCTTGATTCCTAAATTCTTCGGACAGCTTCACCCAAAAACAAAAACACCTTACAAAGGAATTATCCTGTTGGGAATTGTAGTAGCTTTAATCGCTGCATTTACACCAATTTCTACATTGGCAGATATGACAAGTTTCGGAACCCTGTTTGCATTTACACTGGTTTGTATCGCAGTTTGGGTGATGAGAAAGAAAGAACCTAACCTGATCAGACCTTTCAAAGTTCCTGCTTATAAAATCGTAGTGGCATTAGGAGTAATTATCAACCTATATTTGATCTTTAACCTAAGTGCCCATGCATTGGAACTTTCTGCAGTATGGTTATTCTTAGGAGGTTTGGTATACTTCCTTTACGGAAAATCAAACAGTAAGCTTAATAACCCTGAAAAATATCAGAATCAGGATTAATAATAATATAAACCGCTTCGGCGGTTTTTTTTGTCACAATACTATTTCTATGAAAAAACTTTTTTCCATTGTCCTCCTTTCCGTAGGAATTACCGCGTTTTCCCAGCAGGTGGAAAGCCTTGAAACCATTCTTAACGATAAAATCAGTATCAGGGCTCTTGAACTATATGACAACAAGGTCTGGTACAGCGGTACGGATTCCAAATTCGGGTTTGTAGATCTTAAAAACTATAAAAACCAGAAACAGATCAGGCTATCTGAAGAAAAACTTCAGTTCAGAACACTAGGACAGAATAAAACTTCTTTCTATGCAATCAATATTGAAAGTCCGGCACGTTTTTTCAAAATTGATAAAAAAGATCTGAAATCACAGGTGATTTTTAAAGATACTGCAAAAACAGCGTTTTATGATGCTTTGCATTTTGTGAATGATAAACTTGCCTATACCTTCAGTGACGCAGATAAAGATCACCTGCTGAAACTGGCAGTATATAAGGATGGGAAATGGAACATGTTTAAAAATAATGTAACGTTAAATGATGGCGAAGCTGCTTTTGCCGCCAGCAATACCAATATTTCATCCTCTAAAAAATACTTATGGATTGCGACTGGAGGAAAAGCTTCAAGAATCTTAAGAATGAACCTGAAAGATGATAAAATAGAAGTATTCAACACTCCAATCATACAAGGAGAACCTTCGCAGGGAATGTATTCCATTGATTTTTTTGAAGACCGTTTCGGAATAGCAGCAGGAGGAGATTATACCAAACAGGATGCTAATATCAATAATATCGCAACCACAACTGATGCCGGCGAGACCTGGCAGATTCAGGCTTCAGGGCAGAACGCAGGATATACAACCTGTGTGAAAATTAAACCGGGATCAAAAGGAAAAGAAATCATTGCCGTAGGAGACAAACACATCAGCTATTCTTCAGATTTTGGGAAGACCTGGAAAAAGATTTCTGATGAAAAAGGCTTCTTTGTCTGCCAATGGATTGATAGGAATAATATTGTTCTTGCAGGAAATAGCAAAATTGCCGTCATGAAATTAAAATTTTAAATAGCAGGAATAGAATTTATCACTATTGGCCAAAAGCCTGATCATACGTATTTAGACTCATTATAAAATAGAACCTAATATAATTCATAGGTTAAAATTCATAACTAATGGTTAATTTTGTAAGATGAATTTTAATTATGTTAAATTTCATACCCTTATAAAATTTAATTTTCACAATGAACTCTTTAATAGATAAGTATAATATTCCCGGACCGCGTTACACTTCTTATCCTACCGTTCCGTATTGGGATGAATCAACATTTTCACCGGAAAAATGGAAGGAAACCGTAATCAGGTCTTTTCATGAAAGCAATGCAGAGGAGGGAATTTCTATTTATATCCATTTGCCTTTCTGTGAGGCATTGTGTACATTTTGTGCATGCCATAAGCGTATCACCAAACAGCACAGTGTTGAAGTTCCTTATCTTGAAAGTGTTTTAAAAGAATGGAAATTATATCTTGATCTTTTCACTGAAAGACCTAAACTGAAAGAATTGCACCTTGGAGGAGGAACACCCACGTTCTTCTCACCTGAAAATTTAAGAACATTGCTGGAAGGTATCTTTTCATCAGTGGATATTGCAGAGCATCCTGAATTTTCTTTCGAGGGACATCCAAACAATACGACGAAGGAACATCTTCAGACTTTATACGACCTTGGTTTCAGAAGAGTGAGCTTTGGAGTTCAGGATTACGATCCTAAAGTTCAGAAAGCCATCAACAGAATCCAGCCTTTTGAAAATGTGAAAAACGTTACGGAATGGGCGAAGGAAATAGGGTACAGAGGAATCAGCCATGATCTGGTTTTCGGATTGCCACACCAGAATTGGGAAGCAATGGAACATACCATCAGAAAAACAATGGAACTGAAGCCGGACAGACTTGCATTTTATTCTTACGCACACGTTCCATGGGTGAAAGGTGTCGGACAAAGAGGATTTGATGAAAATGACCTCCCAAGTGGAGAAGAGAAGCGTCGTTTGTATGAAGATGGTAAAAAGCTGCTTCAGGATTTAGGATATATTGAGGTTGGGATGGATCACTTCTCTCTTGAGCATGATGATCTGTATCAGTCTCTTATTCATAAAAAACTTCACAGAAATTTCATGGGATATACATCAAGCAAAACCCAGCTGATGGTAGGACTTGGGATGTCTGCTATTTCAGATTCATGGTATGCTTTTGCCCAGAATGTAAAAACAGTTGAGGAATACCAGAAAATGGTTGAAGAAGGTGAAATTCCTGTTGTAAAAGGACATGTTCTGAGCGAAGAGGATCTTACAGTAAGAAGACATATTCTGAATCTGATGTGCCAGCTTGAAACCACTTTTGATATCAACAACTCTTTCCCTGAGCTTGAAAATGCACTGGAAATGCTGAAAGAAATGGAAAATGACGGTTTGGTTGAGATCAATGGAACTGAAGTTAAAATTACAGAAGCCGGAAGAGCATTCACAAGGAACGTTGCCATGGTTTTTGACCTGAGAATGATGAGAAATAAACCTGAAACCAGGATTTTCTCTATGACAATATAAGCAAAAGCGGTTCAGTTCTGAACCGCTTTTTTATTGACCTATGGCTTATTTTGAACTTGTTTAAACTTTTTTGAAACATTAAGATTGTAGTAAAGTGTTTAGAGTATTAAGATGAGCTTCGCTTTAAGCTTAAAAATCAGAATGATTTATTTTAACTTAACGATGCTTTACTCGTTAAATCCTTCTTAATGGTTTAAGAAATATCCAATGTTTTTTGCTTAGTGAAATGCCTTTGCGATCCTTTTTCACAGAATGTGAAAACCTTAGCGTTTCGTCTGCGCTTAAAACCGGCTATTACTATTTGATAATCAATTTCTGACTATATGATTTCAGTTCCCCGGATTTCAGATTAATATAATACACTCCGGCAGGAATCCCTGAAATATTAATTCCTTTGCCATTAATAATCTGATCCGTTTCCATCACTTTTCTTCCGTCTGCACTGATGATTTCCAGGGTTGCTTTTTTATCTTTCACCCCATCAATGAAAACTTCTTTGGAAGCCGGATTAGGATAAACTTTTATATTTCCAAAAGCATTATTTTCCTGGGTTCCCAAAGTACCAGCGGTTATTTTAAAAATCTTTCCACTGTTTACGGCAGCTACGTACAATCCTTTTTGGTAGTCTTCTCCGAAAGTGGAAAAGTTATTTCCGGAATAAGGAGTTGTCCATGTGATGGCATTATTGCTATCCAGAATTCCGATCTGGGTAGAACAGTAATCTGCAAAAAAATATTTTCCCTGAAGTGAAGGATACTGCGTTCCTCTGTAGACATAACCACCCGTGATGGAACATTTGCCACCGGAATGGTCGTATACGGCAACAGGGAAGGTCATGGTGGACTGTGCAGCGCATCCTGCAGGGTTGTATGTATTATTACCTTCATAGCAGCGCCAGCCGTAGTTTAAGCCACCCTGGGTAATAGGCATTTTATTGATTTCCTCTATTGCTCCCTGTCCGACATCAGCAATCATGGCGTTTCCAGTTGTAAGATCAAACGAAAACTTCCAGGCGTTTCTGAGTCCGTAAGCCCAGATCTCGTCTGCACCATCCACTCCGGCTCCTGCAAAAGGATTGTCAGGAGGAATGTTATAGGGGCCTGTAGCATCTACATCTATTCTCAACATTTTCCCTAATAAAACATTTTTATTTTGGGCATTATTATTCGGGTCACCACCACTTCCTCCGTCTCCGGTGATAATCCAGAGTTTTCCGTCAGGAGCAAAATGAATACTTCCTCCATTGTGGTTGTCGAATGGCTTGGGAATGTTCAGCAGAATTTTTTCAGAAGCAGGATCTGCTACGTTTGGGTCTGTAGAACTCACACTGTATCTTGCAACAATAATATTCCCCGAAGGGTTGTTGTAGTACACAAAAAAATACCCGTTAGCAGAGTATTGAGGATGAAATGCAAGACCAAGAAGGCCTCTTTCGCCGCCAAAAATGATCTTTGTTCCGATATTGAGGAAATTGGTAGCGTTAATTGTCCCATTGGGTTGAATAATTTTAATGATACCGTTCTGTTGAACCACAAAAAGACGGCTGTCATTGGCATTCGTAATCTCTACAGGACTCGTAAGTCCTGTGGCAAATTCTTCCAAATTAATGCTTTGAGAATTGACAATTAAGGAAGAAAAAACACTGATGCAAAAAAGTAATTTTTTCATAATATTTTGAGAGTTAGTGTGTTGGAAAAGTAAATGAAAATTTTATACCAATCGATTTTGAAGACTTCATTATGATCGTATGAAAAAATTGTTAAATCTTAAATAGAAATCACCACACCAATATATCTGGAAATAAACCATTTCTGTTGTTAAAAATTCATAAAATACAAGAAAATCATTATATTTGCCGACTTAATTTAACGTAGTTATAACAAAATGCAAGGAAAAGGACTTATTACAATTGTCGCTATTGTACTAGGGTTGATTTGCTTAAACGAGCTATTACCAACATGGTACGCCAGCAAAATTGAAAAGCAGGCGACTGCTTTTGCAGGAGACAATCCGGAGAAGTATCAGAAAGAAATCGCAAGACTTTCTAAGGATACTTTGAACTTAGGATTCACAAAACTTTATTACACTAAAGCCAAAGACAAGGAAATGAAACTTGGTCTTGACCTGAAAGGAGGGATCAACGTTCTTTTGGAAATTAACCAAAGAGATCTTGTGAATGATTTAACTAATTATTCTACAAATCCTGTTCTTATTGAGGCTTTAAACAAAACTGATGAAGCACAGAAGAATTCTACTAAACCTTACATCGACAACTTCTTCGAGCAGTTCGATGTAATTAATAAAGCTAAAGGTACCAACCTGAAGTTGGCTGATCCGGAAATTTTCGGAAATACAACGCTTACTGAAGTGAAGTACAACACGCCTGATGATCAGGTAAAAAGCATTGTTAAAAGAAAAATCGATGCATCTGTAGGAACTGCTTTCGAGGTAATCAGAACGAGAATTGACAAGCTTGGAGCGATCCAGCCAAACGTTCAGAGAGTACCTGGTACTGCGAGAATTTCTGTAGAAATGCCTGGTATGAAGGACATCGATAAAGTGAAGAAAATGCTTCAGACTTCTGCAAAACTTCAGTTCTGGGAAGTACAGCAGGTTCCTGAAATTGCGCCTTATTTCCAGACTTTGACAACTATGGTTGCTGCAAAAGGAGATTCTATGGGAGTTGCAAAGAATGTGAACTTCATGAGCCTTTTACAGCTTGACAAATTAAGAACGAATGGTGTTGCCAACGTAAAATTATCCGATACTGCTGTTGTAAACAAAATCTTAAACAGCAAAGTAGGTCAGTCTTTACGTCCGGCTAACATTAAATATACACAGTTCATGTGGGGTTACAAGCCTGAAGCTACCGATACTGAAAGTTTAGTATTGTATGCGATCAGAGGTAACATCAACCAAAAAGCTCCGGTAGACGGTGCTGTTGAAACTGCAAACATCGGCTACGATGAACTAAGCAGAGTAGTGGTAGATATGCAGATGGACTCTAAAGGAGCTAAAGAATGGAAAACATTAACCGAGAAAAACGTTGGAAAACCAGTTGCTGTAACTCTTGATAACAGAGTATACACAGCTCCTAACGTTGTTAATGCTATCCCTAACGGTAGAACCCAGATCTCTGGTAACTTCTCTCAGGAAGAGGCTAAAGAACTGGTAGACGTGTTAGGTGCCGGTAAATTGCCTGCAGGTGCAAAAGTAGTTCAGGCTACCGTTGTAGGTCCATCTTTAGGACAAGAGGCTATTGATTCTGGTTTAATGTCGTTTATCATTGCATTTGCTATTATCATTGTTTATATCATTTTCTACTACGGTGGAGCTGGTGTATACGCGGTAATTGCGATGGTGATCAACTTATTCTATATTTTCGGTATTATGGATTCGGGTGACTTTACCCTTACGCTTCCAGGTATCGCGGGTATCGTTCTTACCATGGCAGTAGCGGTGGATACGAACGTTATCATTTATGAAAGAACTAAAGAAGAATTATTCGCCGGGAAAAGTATTCTTGAAGCTTACAAAGATGGTTTCAAACATGCATTAAACGCGATTATTGACGGTCACACTACGACTTTCCTAACGGCAGTTGTATTGTTCTTCTTCGGAACAGGGCCTATTAAAGGTTTTGCATTGACGTTAATGATCGGTATCTTAATGACATTATTCACGTCTGTATTGCTTTCAAGAGTAATGATCTTCTCAAGATTAAATAAAGGAAAAGGACTTTCTGTATGGACTCCGGCAACGAAGAACCTGTTCAGAAATACCTGGATCGATTTCATCGGAAAGAGAAAATATGCTTACATCGTTTCTGCTGTTCTTACAGTTGTATGTATTATTTCTATCGCAACACACGGTTTCAAATACGGTATCGACTTTACCGGTGGTAGAAACTATGTCGTTAGATTTGATAAAGATGTAAAAGCTGAAGATGTTGAAGAAAAATTAGTAGCATTATTCAAAACTGAAGACGGTAAGAACTCTTCTGTAGAAGCTAAAACTTTCGGAAACAACAAACAATTAAAGATCTCTACAGATTACCTTATCGAAGATGAATCTTTAAAAGCTGACCAGATTATCGAACAGAAATTATTTGAAGGTTTAAAATCAAACTTACCGGCAGGAACGACATTGAAAGATTTCAAATCTGCTGATAAAGACCACGCAGGAATCATTTCTTCTGAGAAAGTAGGACCTTCTGTTGCTGATGATATCCAGACTCACGGTATCTATGCGGTATTAGCTGCATTAGCAATGATCTTCATCTATATTCTTGTAAGATTTAGAAAATGGCAGTTCTCTCTTGGAGCAGTTGCTGCTCTATTCCACGATGCGGTAATTATTTTAGGAGCATATTCATTGCTTCACAAATATATGCCGTTCAACATGGAGATCAATCAGGACTTCATTGCTGCGATTCTTACTGTGTTAGGATATTCAATTAACGATACGGTAATTATCTTCGACAGAATCAGAGAATACCTGAGAGAGAAAAAATCATTAACACTAGCTGGTCTGTTTGATGACTCTATTTCAAGTACGTTGGGTAGAACATTCAACACTTCATTCACTACGATTTTGGTGATCCTTGCGATCTTCATATTCGGAGGTGATAACTTAAGAGGATTCATGTTTGCGATGCTAATCGGTATTGGATTTGGTACTTATTCATCCATCTTTGTGGCGTCTGCAATTGCTTATGACTTCCTTAAGACTGGGAAAGAAGAAGAGGTACATGGAAAATCTACTTCTGCTAAAGAAGAACTCGCTTCTAAGTAATACAAACTACAATAAATTAGTAAGGGCCGTTTCGAAAGAAACGGCCTTTTTTTAATGAAAGCACAAATAGTGGTCAGCTGTTCGTGCTCGTATTGCTTTACTTTTTTTAGTATACATATTAACTATTGATAATTTAGAATCATTATTTTTCAGATTTGATTAATTTTGCACCATCATGGAAAATTCAAAGAAAAAAGCAGCTATAGGCTTCATATTTATTACTTTACTGATCGATATTACGGGATGGGGAATCATCATTCCTGTTGTTCCCAAATTAATAGAGGAACTTATTCACGCAGATATCAGTGAGGCAGCAAAATATGGTGGCTGGCTTGGATTTGCCTATGCATTTACGCAATTTATATTCTCTCCGTTAGTCGGAAATCTTAGTGACAAATACGGAAGAAGACCCATCATTCTGATTTCTCTTTTCGGATTTGCAATCGATTATATTTTCCTTGCGCTGGCTCCAACGATCTGGTGGCTGTTTTTAGGAAGAATCATTGCAGGGATCACAGGAGCAAGTGTCACTACGGCCAGTGCTTATATTGCCGATATTTCCACTGATGAAGACCGTGCCAAGAATTTTGGACTGATAGGGGCAGCCTTTGGTCTTGGATTTATCATTGGGCCTGTTCTGGGCGGAGTTCTCGGGCATTATGGAGCAAGAGTTCCTTTCTATGCTGCTGCAGGTCTGTGCTTACTTAATTTCCTTTACGGTTATTTTATCCTTCCCGAAAGTCTTGATAAAGATAAAAGAAGAGAATTCGACTGGAAACGTGCCAACCCTATTGGTTCATTTAAGTTTTTAGGCAAGCACCCTGAAATTTCAGGTTTGATTGTTTCGTTGATATTGATCTATATTGCAGGCCATGCGGTACAGAGTAACTGGAGCTTCTTTACGATGTATAAATTCAGCTGGACAGAAAGAATGGTTGGGATTTCATTAGGTGTAGTAGGTTTATTGGTAGGCCTTGTACAGGGTGGCCTTATCCGATATACAACTCCAAGGCTGGGAGAACAAAAAAGTATTTATTACGGATTGGCTTTCTATGCAATAGGAATGCTATTGTTTGCCTTTGCTTCAGAAGGCTGGATGATGTTTGTGTTTCTGGTGCCTTACTGCCTGGGAGGAATCTGTGGGCCGGCTTTACAATCGGTTATCACGAAAAGTGTTCCTTCTAATGAACAGGGAGAACTTCAGGGAGCATTAACGAGTTTAATGAGTGCTACATCCATTATCGGACCTCCGATGATGACGAACTTGTTTTACTATTTCACGCATGATGAAGCACCGTTCAAATTTTCCGGTGCACCTTTCTTTTTAGCCTTTATTTTAATGGCAGTCAGTGTCGTGATTACGTATTCTGCTTTTCAGAAAAAAAATAAAAATTTAGTTGATGTAACCTCGGAAAAGGATTTTCATAAGTCATAGGTCTATTGATGAGCTATAATTGATTTTCGGGTTATCTTTCAATAATTTTACAAGTATTTTTTATTTATTTTGAAACAAAAAACCAAATTATGAATACATCAGATCTGGAAAAGTATTTGGAACGGATTCATTTCTCCGGAACTCCGGAATTGAGCATGGAAACATTAAAAAGGATCCATCAGCTCCATCCGAAACATATACCCTTTGAGAATATTGACCCTTATACAGGGAAGGTTCCTTCTTTAAAGTTAAATGATGTTTTCAGAAAACTGGTGATCGAATCCAGAGGCGGATATTGCTATGAACAAAACCTGCTTTTAAGTGAAGTTTTGAAAACATTAGGTTTCAATGTAAAGCTTCAGCTTGGAAGGGTAGTGTGGGGAAGAGAGGAAGACAGTATTGCGGCACAGACTCATCTCTTGCTTATTGTGGATTTTGATGGTGATCAATATATAGTGGATTGCGGATTTGGAACAGCTACGCTTACTTCACCCATACTTTTAAATAAAGAAGATCAGCAGCAAACACCCAACGGAATATTTAAAGTTTCCCACAAGGAGGAAACCTATACACTCTGGATGTGGAAAGAGCAATGGCTTCCGGTGTACCGGTTTATTCCTGAGCATGTAGAACCAATTGATCTTGATATTTCCAACTGGTATCTGTCTACCCATCCGGATTCCCATTTTAAAAACAGACTGATTCTTTCAAAAGTAGATGAAAATGCCCGCTATACCTATACGGATCATGTACTGAATATACGCTCCGGCGATGGTGAAAAAGAAGCTGTAGCGATAGAAAATGATGTACAGCTTTATGAAATACTGATGAATACTTTCGGCCTTAAAGAAAATGCAATAGAAGCACTAAAGTCAAAAGTCAGAATCTGGTAAGACTTATAAAATATAATAAACGGGAAGCTCAGTGAGCTTCCCGTTTTGATTAAAATCTGATTTTTATGAAAATAACTATGGATAAAGGGATTTTGTCCCGTTACTTACAATATTGCTGCCTAATCCGGAGAATGATACAGAGAAATTAGTGGAGTTAAAGCTTAAAGAACCTGTTGGTGTACAAAGCCCCAGTGCATAGCGACATTGCCCGTAAGCTCCTGTCTTTTTGGTTATTTTACTTTCGCTTTTTGCTTTCCCTAAGCTTATATAGCCCCAATCACTTACATCTGCATTGGAAACGGTGGATCCTGAATAGTAAATGGTAATCTTATATCCGGCTTCACCTCGTTTAGAACCCCAAAGCCAATTGGCTGTCCACCACTGTTTATACCATGTAGAAGCTACTTTTGAAGCTTCTCTGTCAGATGTTTCTGAATTTCCTCGGGTATCCATCATCACAAGTCCTCCGAAGATATTGTCCCAGATAATCCCTGAATCTCCATAAAAACATAAGGTGGTAAATTTTCCGTTTTTGCCGTTCCATGTTACTTCCATAACCTGGGTGCCCGCTTTTACTTCTCCGGTGATGGCTTCTTTTAATCCTTGTTGGGCGATTGTTAAATCCTCACCATGATATAAATCTCCAATTTTTCCGATTTTTACAGAGGATGGATCCAAAATATTTCCGGAAGCAATGAACTGATCTTTATCCGTAATCAGTTTTTTAGACAGTTCTACCCCTTGTTGGGTTGAAATTTTTCCCAATACAGCCACTCCCACAATCTGTAAATCATTTTTTAAATACGTTTCAAGATTTTTGGTGGATTCATTCAGTTGAAGCTGTACTGCTTCAGGAATAAGTTGAGAAGACGAAGGAGTAATTTCTTTTTTCAGCTCATCGATGGTTGTCTTAGCCTGAACAGCTTCCTGTTGGTTCATTTCATTGTTTTCATTCTGGCAGCTGTAGAGTGCCATTACCGATAATACGGCGAAAACTTTAAAAGTAGTCACTAGTTTTTTCATAATGAATATTGATTTGGTTGTGTATTATAAATATACATAATTATTACTTAATTCTCTATGTTTTGAATTAAATATTTGTTAATTAATAAGTGGAGGTTGCAGATGTTAGGTATCTAAGTTTGAGAGTGGAAGAGTCTGAGGGTTCAGGTTCTAAGTTCAAGTTTGTGGGTAAACAGGAATAAAAAGAACCAGCAACTCGCCCCTTGTAACAACACCAAAAACTCGCTACCAAGCAACCTGCACCAAATAATAGCGAAACCCGCAACCCGTCTACAAAACATTAAACCTTGAACCTTGAACCTTGAACCTTGAACCTTGAACCTTGAACCTTGAATCCTGAACTTCATTATAAAATCTTAAAATTTGTTTAAATTTTTAGTTTACAGTCCATAAATGCAATAATCTTTCGTAATTTTACGCCATGGAATTAAGCATTGGAGAAATGGCACTCATTGCCATTGCAATCGTTGTATTATTCGGTCCGGATAAGCTGCCCCAGATTGCGCGTGACTTAGGTGCAGGCGTTAGAAAGATGCGTGGAGCAGTGGAAGATATTAAAACTGAAATTATGAAAGAAACAGATAACCCTGTTTCTGAAATCAAACGTGAGATTGAGAAGGTAAAAGATGCTGCAAAGGATTTCAATCCGATGAATGATATTCAAAAAAATATTCTGACGGAACCTTCTTCTTCTGTTGCTTCCAATGAGCCTCCAAAACCGAAGCCTGCAGATGATGAGACTTATGAAGGACCTGTAAGCAGATAATCATGGAGGAAATCATTCAGGAAGATAAGAAGGTATTTCTTTACCTTAATAATTTGGGGGATTCATCTTTTGATCAGTTTTGGATGCTGATTTCAAGTACCTGGATCTGGGTACCTCTCTATATTATATTTCTTTATTTTTTATACAAAAACCATCAACTAAGATCATTAGTTTTTATCCTTATATTTCTGGCCATCGGTGCGACGGTTTCTGATCAGCTGGCCAGTGTTTTCAAATATGGTGTAGCAAGGTTGAGACCCTGTCATGACCCTACACTGGAACATCATATGAGAATCGTGAAATGCGGTGGGCAATATGGTTTTTATTCTGCTCATGCTTCCAATACATTCTTTTTGGCATCCTTTTTAAGTATTTTATTAAAAAATAAGCTTAAATGGTTTCCATATGCTATATTTGTATGGGCTCTGGTGGTTTCCTACAGCCGGATATATTTAGGAGTGCATTTCCCGATAGATATTTTGGTGGGGGCGTTTGTTGGATCTTTATTGGGAGTGATATTTGGTGCACTCGCCAAAAAAGTGATCAACAAACAAACTATAAACTCATGAAAAAAACTTTACTGGTAGTAACTTCCCTCTGTTTATCCCTTAATTTCTATACCCAGAATAAAAAACTGGCTGAAGAATGTTTCCAAAAAGCTGATTATAAATGTGCAGAAGAACAGTATTTAAAACTGGCAGAAAAAGAACAGATCCAAAAATTTCAATCTGAATATTACAATTACCTCGGAACAGCTCAGAGAAGACTTGGAAAAACGACTCAGGCTTTTAAGTCTTATGATTCTGCTTTAAAAGCAAACCCTATGTCTATTTCTGTATATGTGAATCTGTCATCGCTTTACAGCCAGAAAGGAAACAAAGTAAAGGCATTGGAATATGTAGAGAAAGGACTCAAAGTAAATCCTGAAACAGCTGATTTGTATCTTACCCGTTCCAAAATATACGACAACCAGGGAAAAAAAGACCTTGCCATCAAAGACCTTAATCAGATTCTCACTTTTGCTCCGGATAACATTTTTGCAAAAACAGGGCTTGCCAATCTGAAAAAAAATAGTGGTGACCTGGATGGAGCGTTGAAAGATTATAATCAACTTCTTGCTGAAAAACCGGAATCATTACTTTATAACGGAAGATCAGACGTATATTTTAAAATGAAAAAATATAAGGAAGCGCTGGCAGATGCTAATAAAGCAATTTCCATAGATCCGAAATTTGCCCAGTCTTATGTAAGCAAAGCCATGATTCTGATGGACACTTCCAAACTTAAGGAAGCCTGTGAAAACCTGGATAAAGCAGTGGCTTTAGGCTATGAAAAAGCCATCCTCAGTGATTCTTATGCTAAATGTGTAAAGAAATAAATTTAAAAAAATACTCTGCCAAATCATTAAATAAATCCACACTAAAACAAATAAAGAGATAGAAAGAGATGTTAAATATTGTTCTTGTAGAGCCCGAAATACCCAATAATACAGGAAATATCGGAAGATTGTGTGTAGGAACTGAAAGCAGATTACACCTTGTTCATCCGTTTGGATTTGTAATTAATGATAAAAACCTGAAGCGTTCCGGATTGGACTATTGGGTGCATCTGGATGTTTCTGAATATGCAGATGTGGATGAATGGATCAGTACAATCCCTGACAGATCAAGGGTTTTTCTAATGAGCTCCCATGCCGAAAAATCATATCTTGAAACTGATTTTCAGGACGGAGACTGGCTGGTTTTCGGAAAGGAGAGTGTAGGATTGAGTAAAGAGGTTCTGGACCGTTTTGAAAATCATCTGACCATTCCTATGTCAAAACTCATCAGGAGCTTTAATATTGCCAATTCCGTTGCTTTTGTGGTGGGTGAAGCCAAGAGGCAGATCAGTCTGAAATAAAAAAGAGGTTGTTTCAGAAATGTCATTCTGAACACAGACTGAAAGTCTGCGAACGTAGTTCAGAAATGTAATAAAGAATCTCATGTTTCAGTTTGTCAATGAGATTCTTCCTTCGTCAGAAATCGAAGATTCGACGTAGTCAATGACAAAAAACAATTATTTGACTTTTGAGATAATACCTTTTGTTTTAATCGTTATGATAAGGTTTGCCCTGCAAAATCTGGTCAGCGCGGTAAAGCTGTTCTACAATAAACAGACGGATCATCTGATGGGTAAAAGTCATTTTGGATAAAGACATTTTTTCATTGGCTCTGCTGTAGATTTCTTCGGCGAAGCCATAAGCGCCTCCGATCAGAATATGTACTTTCTTGACAGAAGAATTCATCCAGGTGTCAATTTTCTGTGAAAACTCGCGGCTGGTAAACTGTTTTCCTTTTTCATCAAGAATTACCACCAGATCGTTTTTGTCAATATGGTTTAAGAATAATTTGGCTTCTTCCTTTTTAAGAAGGTCTGGGGATAGGTTTTTGGCATTTTTCACATCCGGAATTTCTGTAATTTCAAAATTCCAGTGTTTGGGTAAACGGTTGAGATAATAATTGATTAAAGAGGTAATTTCCTTATCATCTGTTTTTCCGATACAAAGTAAGCTGATTCGCATTGTAAGAAGTTTCAGAGGGCAAAGATAGGGTTTCCCGGTTAATTTGTTGCCGGTTTTTGGGTTGCAGTTTCGGGATTCAAGGTTATTTGTTTCGGGTTTCGGGATTCGAGTTGTAGGTTATATTAGTTGCGGGTTATCATGAACCTTTGACTCTCAACGTTAAACTCTCAAATTCTCCCACTCTCAAATCCCTAATCCCTAAAACCTGCCACCTGCTACCTAATATCTGCCACCTATCTTTTCCCCATTTAATTTAATTCCCCTACCTTTGTATAAAGACAAACAGATCGATGAGTGTAAAGGTTCCTAAATTTATTTTAAAGATTCAAGATTTTTTTGACAGCATCCATATTCCTGTTTTGGGAATATCACTTTGGCAGATGTTTCAGATTTATATCTCCGGGATTTTTAAAGGCAAAATAGGGAGAAAAGCGGCTGCTATTTCGTGGAGTTTTACCATAAGTCTGTTTCCGTTTATTCTGTTTTTGCTTTCTGTACTGCCTCATATGCCGCTGTATGATGAGCTTCAGTTCTATATTTTTGATGTGCTGATGCATAATGTTTTTCCATCCAACATGGAAGGAGATGTAAAAGGATACATTGTAAGCAATATCATACCAAATATGAAAGGAATCAGTAACCTGACCATTCTTCTGGCTCTTGTTTTTGCAACGAACGGTACATTTTCCCTGATCAACGGATTTAATGAAAATACAGATGAAAAATTAAGTGACGTAAAAGAGTTTATTCTTTCGTTTTTTATCACGATAGGCTTTATTACCATCGTTTTTTTAACACTGTTTGGAGTGTATTACGCAGAGGTTGTAATGAAGCTTTTTACGCCGGCTTATGATGTAACGTGGCTTGTAGACAACCTTTCCAAAATTATCGGGTTTGTTTCTTTTCCGCTTTTTTATTTTATACTTCTGACCTTATTTTACTGGTTGGGTACCGTGAAGATTACAAGGTTCCGACAAGCGGTTCCGGGAGCTATTCTGACTACAGTATTATTTGTGGTTACAACGTATATTTTTGCGATTTATGTAAAGGATATCGCCCGGTATAATGTTCTTTACGGATCCATTGGCAGTATGATTCTACTGATGGTTTGGGTAAATGTAAATGTATATCTCCTTTTATTCGGAAATGAGCTGAATATGGCGATCCGAAAACTCAGAATAGAAAAGCTGCTGTCTGATGAGATTAAGAAAGAAGCCTCAGAATATCATGCACAGATTACTGAACCGGACTTTGATAGTGATGAGGAACACAAAAGAAAATTGGAGAACCGGAAGGAAGATTAATTCTCTTCCAGTTCAGGGTTTTCTTTTGAACTTAGACTAAGTATGATAAATCCGGCAATGGCGGCGATAAAGGACGCAATCAGAATTGCAAACTTCGCTTCATCCTGAATCGGAATTTCTTCTTTGAAAGAAAGCAATGCAATAAAAATAGACATAGTAAACCCGATTCCGGCCAGCAATCCTACACCAATCATCTGAAGCCAGTTGCTGTTTTGAGGCAGTGAACTGAGCTTTAATTTAATAGCAATCAATGAAAACAGATTGATCCCAATCAGTTTACCCAATACCAATCCACAGATAATTCCCAATCCTAATGTGCTTGTAACTCCTGCCACCATTTCACTGGAAAAAGTGATATTGGTATTCGTTAAAGCAAATATCGGCATGATCAGAAAACTTACCGGAATATGAAGCTGATGCTCCAGTTTTTCCAGAGGTGAAATTTCTACATTCGAAGCATTGGTAGGAATGGAGAACGCCAGCAAAACACCTGCTATGGTTGCATGAATTCCGGAATGATGAAGGAAATACCATAAAAACAGTCCCGGGATGATGTACAATATTGTTTTAGTTACTTTTAAAAAGTTTAAAATAAAAAGTAAGGCTGTTACCCCAAAAGATAGCAGGAGATAGCTCCAGTGAATTTGCTCTGTATAGAAAATAGCAATCACGAGGATCGCTCCCAGATCATCTACAATAGCTAATGCCGCTAAAAATATCTTAATAGAGTTGGGAATTTTTTTACCCAACATCGAAATGATAGCCAGAGAAAAGGCAATATCGGTTGCCATAGGAATTCCCCAGCCATTGCTGTATTCCGTTCCTGTATTGAAAATGCTGTAGATAACAGCGGGAATAAGCATTCCGCCTACGGCTGCAAAAATAGGAAGGGAGGCATTTTTAAAAGAAGAAAGCTCACCTTCTACCAATTCCCGTTTTATTTCAAGGCCAACCAGAAGGAAGAAAACTGCCATTAATCCGTCATTGATCCAGATGCTGACAGGATATTCCAACCCAAAAAGATGAGTGCCCACTTCCTGGTCTAAAAAATGCTGAAAGTTTTCTGCAGCAGACGAATTGGCAATAAGCAATGAAATAAGCACACAGAAAATAAGAATAATTCCTGAGGACTGACTGTTGTTGAAAAATTTTTTAAAATAAAGAGATAAATTCATGTTTACGATTGTACCCGTCTCACTCTGGAAACACCATTAATATTTTTAAGTTTTCTAAAGGTCTCTTCTAACTGACCTTTATTTTTGACTTCGAGGTTGATATTTCCCGTGAAAACACCATTGTTGGATTCAATAGACATACTTTTCATATCCATCCCCATACTTCCGCTGATGACAGTGGTGATATCATTAATCATCCCCATTCTGTCCAGCCCTTCAATTTCAATTTTTACTCTGTTTTTGAAGCTTTCCGCATTCACCCACTTGGCAGGAATAACACGGTAATCATACTGAGCTCTCAGATTGATGGCATTCGGGCAGTTGTCACTATGCACTTTGATTCCGTCTGAAATCGTGATGAATCCGAAGATTTTGTCTCCCGGAATTACGGTACAGCATTTTGCATACGTGTAGTTAAGTTTCTCTTCGTCCTTCCCAAACACAATCATATCAAGGTTTTCCTCTTTCGGATCGTCAAAATGCAGATTTTTGTTGGGCGATTTTCTGAATCTTGAAAGTAAGTTGTTGAATACGTTTTTACTTTCTATATATTTTCTCAGGCTGCTTACATCCAGTTCATTACTTTGGAATTTAAGGAAGAGCTCCTGAGATGATTTTAAATTAAAGAACTTTTGCAGTTTATTAATTTCTTCATCATTAAAATTGATTTTGGCATGACGAAGTTTTCTCTGCAGAATTTCTTTTCCTTCTTCCACCAATTGGTTTTTCTGAGAGTTCAGATAACTTTTAATCTTGGATTTGGCCTTAGATGTCACAACAAATTCCAGCCAGTCCGATTTAGGTTTCTGGTTCTGAGAAGACAGGATGTCTACCTGATCTCCGTTTTGAAGGATGTAGGAAATAGGAACCAGTTTTCCATTGATCTTGGCACCTAAGCATTTCATTCCCAGATCGGAGTGAACAGAGAAGGCAAAATCCAGAGCGGTAGCATTAGTCGGAAGGATTTTAATTTCTCCTTTTGGCGTAAAGACAAATACTTCTTTGGAATATAAGTTAAGCTTAATGTTATCCAGAAGCTCCGAGGTGGAAAGATTCTGCTGCTGTTCCAGTACTTCACGGATCTCAGTTACCCATTTTTCAAAATTTCTGTCATCAGAACTCTGTTTGTAACCTTCTTTGTATTTATAGTGTGCAGCAACCCCTTTCTCAGCAATTTCATCCATTCTTTCGGAACGGATCTGTACTTCAATCCACTTTTTATCAGGACCTAAAACCGTTAAATGTAAACTTTCGTATCCTGTAGAGCGGGGCTGGGTAATCCAGTCACGCATTCTGGATGGGTTACTGTGGTATACATCCGTAACAATAGAGTAAATTTTCCAGGCCAGGAATTTTTCATTTTTCGCATCCGATTTATAAATAATTCTGATGGCGTAGTTGTCAAAAACCTCTTCAAAGGAAACTCCCTGTTTCAGCATTTTTCTGTAGATGGAAGAAATAGCTTTCGCGCGGCCTTTGATTTTAAAATTTAAGCCTTCTTCATGAAGTCTTTCGGATACTTCCTTCTTAAATTCTTCAATATACCTTTCACGGCTTTCCTTGGCCAGTTCCAATTTCTCCGTGATCTCGTTATAGACTTCCGGATTATTATACTTTAAAGAAAGATCTTCAAGCTCAGATTTGATATTATACAATCCAAGACGGTGAGCCATGGGAGCATAGATATACACTGTTTCCGAAGCAATTTTTTTCTGCTTATCCGGAGCCATGCTTTCCAGAGTCCTCATATTATGGAGACGGTCTGCAATTTTAATCAGAATCACTCTGAAATCCTCAGATAATGTCAGTAAGAGTTTTCTGTAGTTTTCAGACTGCACAGAGATATTCTGGTGGTTCATGATGGAAATTTTCGTCAGTCCATTCACGATATTGGCAATCTTCTCACCAAAGATTTTTTTCAGATCTTCGTAGGTATAATCAGAATCTTCAATCACATCGTGCAGAAGTGCACAGGCAATAGAAGTAGCACCCAGACCAATCTCTGTTGCTACAATTTTAGCAACAGCAATAGGGTGGTAGATGTAAGGTTCTCCGGATTTTCTCCTTTGATCCTTGTGAGCATCCAGCGCGATATCGAATGCCTTTCGGATGAGCTTGTTATTTTCCTCATCCAATGTTCTGTATGTATTAGAGATCAGGTCCTTATATCTGGCAAGGATCTCTTTATTCTCTTGTTCTAAATCGTAGCTCATTTGTGCACATGCCTATAATTAGACGAAAATACGAAATTTTTTACTTTTTTCAAATATAAAAGATCCGCAGTATAACACTACGGATCTCCGGCTATTAGATTTTATATCGATTAGAATTTCACTTCAGAATTCATACCGTCACTTGACGTTTTGATTTTAATATCAGGGCTGCTGTGGATTTCTGCTCTGTTTCTTGCATCAATATATTTTTTGATGGTATCATAATTGGTTTCATTGATCTTCATGTTTTCAAATAAATAGGATTTCAATGCAGCATTCTGAATAAATGCATTACGTGCAAGATCAATCTGATTAAGGTCATTTACGGTAACACTTGCCAGAAATTGAGAATTACCGGAACCATCAGTAAGGTATACAATATAATCTGAGTTTTCAAATCCTGAATTTTCCAGATCACTTTCCAGTTTTTTGTAGTCGCTGTGATGACCAAATACTCCAGCTAATATATGTGACATAGTTAATTGGTTTTAAGTTCCCATTAAAGTTACTAATAATTTTCTGATTATCATTGCATTTAAGGCAATATAATTTGTTAATTAACATTCTGTTTTTAATAGAAAAAGATAATATTTAAAAATAATTATTGAACGGGTGTTTAATTTTAACAATTGGATAATAGACAATAGCATCGGATGATGATGTATTTAAATTCCTTTATTTACTGTACTATAATAAAAAGCCCCGAAATAAATTCCGGGGCTTCCATTGGTTAAATAATGATTAATTAAATTCTTTCGTTTTTAATTTCTTCTACAATTTCAGGATTTAAAAGCGTACTGATATCTCCAAAATTACTGAAGTCACCTTCGGCAATTTTTCTTAGAATTCTACGCATGATCTTTCCGGAACGGGTTTTCGGAAGCCCGGAAACAAACTGTATCTTATCCAGTTTCGCAATGGGTCCGATCTGATCCGAAATTAACTGATTGATCTCCTTTTTAAGATTTTCCTTATCACGTCCTTCTCCGGTTTCTTTAAGCATTACATAGCCATACAGCGCATTTCCTTTGATGTCATGAGGGTAACCTACAATGGCGGATTCTGCAACAGCCGGATGCTGGTTGATGCTGTCTTCAATAGGAGCTGTCCCAAGATTATGCCCTGAAACGATAATTACATCATCTACACGCCCGGTAATTCTGTAATAGCCCACTTCATCTCTCAAAGCTCCGTCTCCTGTAAAATATTTTCCAGGGAAAGCTGTAAAATAAGTTTCTTTATATCTTTGGTGGTCTCCCCAGATGGTTCTTGCGATTCCCGGCCATGGAAAACGGATACAAAGATTTCCTGTCACCTGATTTCCTGTGATTTCATTGCGCTTATCATCCATCAGAACGGGTTGTACACCTGGAAGTGGAAGAGTAGCATAAGTAGGCTTTGTAGGCGTCACAAAAGGAAGAGGTGAAATCATAATTCCTCCGGTTTCCGTTTGCCACCATGTATCTACAATCGGACATTTTTTCTTTCCCACATGATCGTTGAACCAGTGCCATGCTTCATCGTTGATGGGCTCACCTACAGAACCAATGACTTTCAGAGAACTCAGATCATGCTTATCCACCCATTCAGCACTTTCTTTTGCTAAGGAACGGATCGCAGTAGGTGCCGTATAAAACTGAGTGATCTTGTGTTTTTCAATCACTTCCCAGAAACGGTCCGGTTCCGGATAAGTAGGAACGCCTTCAAAGATCACTGTAGTAGCACCATTCAGCAGCGGCCCGTAAAGAATATAGGAGTGTCCTGTGATCCATCCGATATCTGCCGTACACCAGTAAATGTCATTTTCTTTATAGTTGAATACATTTTTAAAAGTATATGCGGTGTACACCATATACCCGGCGCAGGTGTGCAGCATTCCTTTAGGTTTTCCTGTAGATCCGGAAGTATAAAGAATGAAAAGAGGATCTTCAGAATCCATAATGACAGTAACAAAATCAGGAGAAGCTTTTTCATACAGATCGGCCATCCAGTAATCTCTTCCTTCTTGCATTTTAATTTCGTTGTGGGTTCTTTTTACCACAAGAACTTTTTCCACGGTCGGCGTTTTTTCCAGCGCATCATCTACAATGCTTTTCAGATCCAGAACTTTATTACCTCTGTAGCTTCCGTCCGATGTGATAACCATTTTGGCTTCACAGTCATTGACCCTTGAAGCCACTGCTGAAGCTGAGAATCCTGCAAAAATAACAGAATGAACAGCTCCCAGTTTTGCACAGGCAAGCATCGTAACAGCCAGTTCAGGAATCATAGGAAGATAAATACAGACCCTGTCTCCTTTTTCAATACCCATATCGCGCAAAACATTGGCCGTTTTATTCACCCGGGTGTATAATTCGCTGTAAGAAATATACTGTGCTTCTTCCTTAGGATCGTTGGGTTCCCAGATGATTGCTGTTTTTTCTCCTCTGATGGTAAGATGTCTGTCGAGACAGTTTTTGGTAATATTGAGTTTCGCATTTTTAAACCAGGTGATCTTCGCTTCATTCATGTCGTACTTAACAACCTTGCTCCATCTCTGATACCACACGAAGTTTTGATCTGCAACTTTATCCCAGAATTTTTTAGGATTTTTGATAGACTTCTTATAGTCTTCAAAATATTGTGGTAAATCTTCTATTAAGTAATTTCTCATATCCCTATCGTTTTTTGAAATTTGAATTTATTATATTTTAAATTTATGTTTAATTTCCTATTTAAGCTCTATAAACCTGGATTTTTTCCTGGATTTCCTCAATGATTTTTTCATCATCAATAGTGGATGGAATCTGAAAATCTTTACCGTCCAGCAGTGTCCGGATCAGCTTTCTTAAAATTTTTCCGGATCTCGTCTTGGGTAAACGTTTGACAACCATTACGTTTTTTAAAAAAGCAACTGCTCCGATTTTGTTGCGAACCATCTGAACGATATCTTTTTCAATATCTTCTTCAGAAATCGCCGAGCCGTTTTTCAAAACCACTGTGGCAAAAGGAACCTGTCCTTTTAAATCATCATCAATACCTACAACGGCACATTCGGCAACATCAGGATGTGAGGAAACAATTTCTTCCATTTCAGAGGTCGAAAGCCTGTGTCCTGCTACATTAATCACATCATCCACTCTTCCTGTAATGAAAATATAGCCGTCTTCATCCTGAATAGCACCGTCTCCCGAAAAATAATACCCTTTATACTGAGACAGGTAACTGCTTTCAAAACGGGCGTAGTCTTTCCATATTCCAAGCATGGCGCCAGGTGGGAGGGGAAGTTTGATCACCAGATAACCTTCATGATGAGGATTGAGTTCGTAACCGTTTTCATCAAATATTTTAATATCATATCCCGGAACAGGCTTTCCTGCAGATGCTCTTTTGATCTGATAATTTTCATCATGAGTCAACAACCCCAGCATTGGCCAGCCGGATTCTGTCTGCCACCAATGGTCTATTGCCGGAACACCAATATGTTCTGCAAACCAGTCCAAAGTGGCAACATCGCATCTTTCACCAGCGAGAAACTGTTTTTTAAAATGGGTTAAATCGTATTTTTTTACCAGTTCTCCGTTCGGATCTTCTTTTTTAATAGCTCTGATAGCAGTAGGGGCCGTAAACATCACCGAAACTTTATATTCTGAGATAATTCTCCAGAAAGTTCCTGCATCAGGAGTCATGATGGGTTTTCCTTCAAAAATAACAGTCGTGTTTCTATTGATTAAGGGTCCGTACACGGAAAAGCTATGGCCAACCGCCCATCCGAAGTCTGAAGCAGCCCAATACGTTTCTCCCGGTTCTACACCATAGATATAAGTCATTGAGAATTGTAATGCAGTGGCATAACCTCCCGTGTCACGAACGATCCCTTTAGGCTTTCCGGTAGTTCCTGAGGTGTAAAGAAGGTAAAGCGGATGAGTGGATTCTACAGAAACGCAGTCCGCAGGAGCTGATTTTTCTAACAGTTCTTCATAATCAATCAATCCGTCAAACATCTCATCCTGATTATCTACTAATTTTCTGTTGTATACAACGATATTGTCTACTTTGTCCTGAGCCAGCTCGATCGCTTTTTCTACCAGCGGCAGATAGGGGATTCTCTTTGCAATTTCGACACCTGCCGTGGCTGTGATTAAAACTTTCGGTTTGCAGTCATCAATTCTGACAACAAGCTCGTGAGGAGCAAAGCCTCCGAAAACCACATTATGAATAACTCCGATTCTTGCACATGCCAGCATGGCAAAGAGCGTCTGCGGAATCATAGGCATATAAATAACCGCTGTGTCTCCTTTTTTTAATCCTAAAGAAACCAATCCTCCAGCCAGTTTTGCTATTTCCTCTTTTGCATGATGAAATGTGTAGGTTTTCTTCTGATGGGTTACAGGAGAATCATAAACGATCGCAACCTGATCTCCGAAGCCGTCTTCAATATGTCTGTCAATGCATAAGTAACACATATTGAGCTTTCCGTCAGAAAACCACTGTGGGTAATCGTTCTTACCATTGGAAAGAATCTGCTGCGGAAATTCAAACCATTGTATTTTCCCGGCCTGTTCCTTCCAGAAGTCTTCTTTGTTTTCTATGCTTTGTTTAAATAAGGTATCTTTATTCATATCAATATCAAGGTCAATAGTTGTGTTTAGTGTCTGCATGTCATTGCGAGCCGCAGGCGAAGCAATCTCTTAAAACATCTCCTCAATCTGCTGCATCAGTTTCTTAATCGAGTAGGGTTTTGTAACGTAAGCGTCAGCTCCCATTTCCAATCCTTTTTCAATATCTCTTGGGTTATTTTTAGCACTTAGAAAAATCACTTTGGTGTCTTTCAGTTTTTCATCCTGTTTAATAAGATCCAAGGTGCTGTAGCCATCCAGATTCGGCATCATAATATCGAGAAGAATCACATCCGGAACCATGGTTTTCAAAAAGTCAAGGACTTCCATTCCGTCACGGGCAATATAAACATCATATCCGTTTTTCTTAAAGCTGTATTCCAACGACATCAATATTTTGTGTTCGTCATCCGCAATGATTATCTTTCTCATAAGAAGGTTTTAATGGTGTTCAACTTCATCTGTAATCTCTTTTTTAGTTTTTTTGGGAATGTTGATGGTGAAAGTTACGCCCAGCCCGCTGTTTTCTGCTTTTATACTTCCTCCATGTGCCTCTACAATTTTTTTGGAAATGGCTAATCCCAGTCCGCTTCCTGTAGGCTTTAATATGTTTTGGTTTTTCGATTGATAAAATTTATCAAAAATCATTTCCAGATCCTCTTCCGGAATATGCTTTCCGGTATTGAAGATGGTAATGATCAGCTGCTGATCTTTTTCAAACAATTTGGTCTGAATGGTGCCGTGTTCTTCCGTAAATTTTAAAGCATTTCCCCAGATATTCTGAAACAGCTGAATCATTCTTGCTTCATCATATTCAAATATAGACTGATTCAGGAGATTAACTTCACTTAAATGAATATTTTTCTGCTGTATCAGGTGAAGGAGCGGACTCAATGCTTTTTTATACGTGTCAACAATATTATTTTCCTGAATATGCAAAGAGATTTCACCATGCTGCAATTTATCCAGATAAAGAATATCATTGATGATTTCGCTTAATCTGTCGGATTCTGTGATGATGTTGTTTAAAAACTCCTGTTTGATGTCAAAAGGGATATCATCGTCATCCGCTAAAATTTCTCCTGCTGAACGGATGGCCGTAATCGGAGTTCTTAGCTCGTGAGCGACAGAATCCAGAAAATCGTCTTTTTGACGGTCTTTAATAATCAGACTTTCATTGGCAGTCCTCAGATCATTAGACAGTTTCTGAAGTTCTGCAGACTGTTCGGTAAGCTTTTTATTCAAGCTGATATTTTCCTGCGATTCTTCGAGAATGTTTAAAACTTCTTTTAAAGATATTTTATCTTCCTTGGTTACTCCTTCAATCAATATTTTTGCGGAAGCTGTACCGATTCTTCCGGCCAAAAGGTTTTCTGAGAATTTGATAAACCTTGAATCGGCAGTCTCAGTATTGGAGTCGATGTTATATTTTAAATTAAAAATCCTTAAGGCCTGTTCCGTTTTATTCTTACCTAAGAAACGTTCCAGAATATTCTGAATATCAGATATGTAGGCTGTTCCGCGCCAGATAAAAGCATTTTCGTGATTCTGAATGTACTTATCGATGTCTACATAAAGCTCAGCAAAGTTTCTTTCACGGTAATTTCCTTTTGAACTTACGGAAACAATGGTAAACAGGCTTGTATTGACCAGCATCGACCAGAAAAAGATCTGTGGAATTCTTCCTAAATAAGGAATGGTAAAAAAACCGAAAGCATTATACATATCCCTCAATACCCCTTTAAATTCCTGATTGTACGAAAAATAATACTGGGGAATAATCAACCCGAAATAGCATATTACCAATCCGGCTAAAAGTCCTGTAACAGCACCTTTATAGCTTCCTCTTCTCCAGAATAAAGCTCCGAAAAATGCAGGTGCCAGCTGTGCAATCACGACAAATGAGATTAATCCTACCGAATCCAGGGAAGTTTTCAAAATGAAATACTTGTAGAAGGCAAAAGCCATAATGATCAATGCGAAAATACTGAACTTCCTGATATTGGTGATGATTCTTGTATTTTGCTCCTCGCTTTCAGATTTTAATTTTCCCAGCAATCCGTATGGAATGATGAGGTTGTTGGAAAGCATGATGGATAAAGTAATGGCAGAGATAATGATCATGGAGATACATGAGCTTAATCCTCCAAGAAAGACGAATACTGTGATCAAAGTATTGTCGAAATGTTGTGGAATCAGAATAGAGTAGAACTCAGGATTTACTTTCTGTCCGTCAAAAATTAATCTTCCTCCCCAGGCAATCGGGAAAATAAATACAGTAAAGATTAGAAGGTAAAGTGGAAAAAACCAAATAGCTGTTCTGATGTGCTTTTCCTGCCTGTTTTCAACAATAGCAGTGTGGAACTGTCTTGGGAGAATGCAGATCGCTGTTGCGGAAATCATGCAGAGAACCATCCAGTTCAGGGCACCTTCAATTCCGTTGAAGGTGTTTTTTTCTTTAAAATCTTCAAATTTACTGGCTTTCTCATAAATATCTGAGAAACCATCAAAAACATAATAAATGACAAAAAATCCGAGAATAATAATAAAAAATAGCTTTAAAAAACTTTCCAGAGCAATGGCGGAGATAATTCCAAGCCTTTTTTCTGAAGCATCTACATATCGTGTTCCATAATAAGAAGAAAATAAAGCGATTAAAATTACCACGAAAGTTGCATTATCAGTCAGAATGTCTTTCGACATCGGAGTTTCAGTTACCAGATGGAAGGTTTCAGAAATGGCTTTAATCTGCAGGCCGATATAAGGAACTATCGCCAGAAGGCAGACTATCGTGATAATGGCACTCAGGCTTCTGCTGTTCCCGTATCTCAATGAAATGAAATCGGCCAGGCTGCTTATTTTGTTGACCCTTGAAATTCTTACAATCCGGGTATTGATATAGATCCATGCCGGAATAATCATAATAGGTCCAATGTAAATTGGCAAATAGTTTAATCCGCTTGTCGCTGCCACACCGATACTTCCATAATACGTCCAGGCAGTACAATATACAGCAAGAGATAAAGCATAGATGTATGGATTATTGATCCAAAGCTTGCTTCTTTTCTTCTCTGCCAGGTAGGCAACTAAGAAAAGGAGGGCCAGATAAAACAGAACGACAAAAAATAATGCGAAACTACTCATCATGTCTTTTTACAATTACAAAAGAAATCACAATGGAAATCATCCAGACCACGAACAGGTAAATAAGGATCATAGGATAGCCCAAAACTTCCCTGTCACTATTGAAAAGCAGTGAAATAGGAATGCTGAAAGCAATCATAAGCCCTACGCTCAGTATGATAAGTTTTTGTTCGTGTCTTTTTTTCATAATTATTTTATTTCCTTACTGAAGCATATCGCTTCTTCACGTCCGATGTAAATTCCATAATTTTCAATGACATTATATTCGTTTTTCAGATAAAACTTTACGGCATTGTCATTTTTTTTACGGGTTTCCAGATAGATGTATTTATAGTCGAATTGTTTTGCGGCTTTTTCTAACGCCGAGAGAATCTTTCCGCCCAGGCCTATGTTTTTTTCCAGGGAGAACATGCGTTTAATTTCACATATTTCTGGTGAAAGGGGGCGAAAACCTCCACAGGCTATGGGTTTTTCATCACTTACAGCAATGAGGAACAAAGCTTTCTCCTGAGAAAAGTCATCAAGGTTTGCACTTTTGCTTCCACTCTCACCAGAGATTGTAATAAGAGAAGTATTTAATCTGCAGATGAGGTTAATAACGTTCTTATCCTGAGAAGGACGGGGAATTGCTTTAATCGTGATATCCATTTTTTTATAATTGATAACAGATCATTGATGAATGCCGCATTCATCAATGATCTGTTTTTTGCTTTTAAATTTTATCGTCAGAATATTCTCCTTTTAAGGCGTAATAACCGAAAACTGCCATTCCGCCTGAGATAATCGGCATCAGTACAAAAAGAATGATGATGCCAAAAACCAGATCTTCCTGTTTTCCGGAAGTTATTTTCGGGATTCCCAGTACGGTAATTCCGAAGTAACCCACAATTACTGCTATTGCGATCCAGAGAATGCCTAATATTTTTTTTAGTCCGTTCATTTTAGTAGTTTTAAAATTAATAAAAATTTGAGTGATTCAGTACCTAATCGTGAAGATTATTGTTCTTATTTTTAAGATAAAATAATCCGATGATCAAACATACGGCAGCGACTCCAATCGGGTACCAGAGTCCTTCCAGATACCATGTTGTATGTCCTGCTTCTTTTCCTGTAGTTACCAGATAAGTGGCTACCGCCGGAAGAAGTCCTCCGAATACCCCGTTTCCAATATGATAAGGTAATGACATTGAGGTGTAACGGATTCTCACAGGGAACATTTCAACAAGGAAAGCCGCGATAGGTCCGTAAACCATGGTTACAAAGATCACCTGGATGAAAACAAGGAATACCAGGTACCATTTGGTGTTGTCACTTAATTTTAAACTTTGAGAAACTTTGGCTTCCTCCGGTTTTCCGTCTTTCATAGCAACTCCTGATGGAGACCAATGAACTACGCTGTCTTTTTTAATTAAAGTTCCGTCTGTATAAAGTGTTTCTTTGTGAAAAGTCACCAGGCTGTCTGTCGCAATATCATTGTGGATTTTCGCCGTTCTTTTTTCTGTAATTCCATTTGCTGCAATTGTTTTGTTTTCGAGGTTTACACTTTTAAACATGCTGTCGTAAATAGGTCTGTACGCTAAAATAGCGATCAGCATTCCGGTCATCATCACTGCTTTTCTGCCGATTTTGTCAGAAAGCCATCCAAAGAATACAAAGAAGGGTGTTCCTAAAAATAAAGCCGTAGCCATCAATGAATCTACCTGCGCTGATTCTACATTCATGACCTTTTGAAGGAAACTCATGGCATAGAATTGTCCTGTATACCAGATCACACCTTGTCCCATCGCAGCCCCGAATAAAGCCAATAGTACAAATTTGAAATTGTATTTGTTTCCGAAACTTTCCTTTAAAGGGTTTTTGGATGTTTTTCCCTCACTTTTGGCTTTCGCAAAAAGAGGAGATTCTTTCATGTTCTTTCTGATAATGTAAGATACGGCCACCATCAAAATGGAGATCCAGAATGGAACTCTCCATCCCCACGTATCAAATTCTTCTGCAGAAAGAGTGGTCTTGGTGATCAGAATAACAATTAATGAAATGAAAAGTCCGGCTGTTGCTGTAGTCTGGATCCAGGAGGTCCAGTATCCGCGGCGATGAGGTTGTGCGTATTCTGCGACATACGTGGCAGCACCTCCGTATTCACCTCCTAAAGCAAGCCCCTGAAGTAATCTTAAAATTAAAACCAAAACCGGCGCCAGAAATCCAATGGTTTCATAACTTGGAATACATCCGATCAGGAAAGTTGAAAATCCCATAATCAGTAACGTAACCAGGAAAGTATATTTTCTTCCGATAAGATCTCCCAGTCTCCCGAAAAATAATGCCCCGAAAGGTCTTACTACAAATCCGGCAGCAAAAGTGGCCAGGGTAGATAAAAATGCGGCAGTAGGATTATCCGCAGGGAAAAATTTGGTGGCTAAAACAACGGCCAGACTTCCAAAGATATAGAAGTCATACCATTCTATCAATGTTCCGAGAGATGAGGCAGTGATCACACTCCAGATGGTGCGGTTTTTCTGCCTGTCGGTCATATTTTCGTAGCTTTCGTGATGATTTTCGCTCATATTGATTAGTTTTTGATGTTAGTGGAATAGGATTATTAATTTGAATTTTTTGAACCGTTAAGGGCTTTGAATGAAACTATTTCAAAAAAGTGTCATTCTGAATGAAATGAAATGTAATGAAGAATCTCATGTGTGTCTGGATGTCAGTAAGATTCTTCATTCGTCAGAAATCGAAGATTCGACTTAGTCAATTCCCAATCCATCTTAATTCTTAATGGTTCAAATTTTAAAGGTAGATTTGAAACTGTACAATAAATTCTCCTTTAGAAGAAGGACTTTCCGTAGGATTTGTATAAACAGGTCTTGTGGAATACTGTGTCGTTATTTTTGCGTGATGTCCGTCTATAAACCAATTGGCTCCGACATCAAACTGAGATGAAGATTTATCAAAAGCCTCAAAACTTTTATGAGTATAAGCAGCAAAAGGCTGTATTCTGATTTTTGGCTTTTCTGCCTGACTCGGTAATAGTAAACCTGCCTGAGCGTAGATAATATTACCTGTTCCAATGGTTGGCTGTAGATTTCCTGGTCCTGCAATGGCTTTATTCCCTATAAAATTAGGATCAGAGGCGCCAATATTCATGGTTCCCAGATTTCTTACATAGTTCGGTCCGAAATTGTAATTATAATATCCGGCATAGGCAGAAACGGCCATTTTATTTTTTGCCTCACCCAAAGGAATATCTGCAAACGCATCTACAGCAAAAAGGGTAATATCATGTTTTTCAATGTTTGAATTGACAGAAGTTCTTGTTCCGTCAGCCTGATGATAAAAACCGGCACCTACATTGAAGACTTTTTTTGTTCCCAGGTAAGATCCAACTTTAAAAGGAAGTGTGTTGGATTCTTCATCAAGGAACTGATATTCAACATACCCTGCTTTTGAAAAACTTGGATTTCCATTATTGTCTACGGCTACTGCTTTTGAAGGATCTGTTACATTCACAGGAACAAGATCTGTGGCGAAAGGTTTATTTAAACTGAAACGATATTCCAGTTTTCCGTACTTTCCTTTGGCAAACATTCCAAGCTGTCTTGCAAACTGATCTGAATTATCAATCAAAGGCCATGAAAAAACAGGAGAATCTAATGTAAGGAAGTTAAGCGTGGAAGCCATGGTCATACGGGAAAGCCCCATATAGTAGTGTAGTCCGGCCCCTAAAGTTAAACTGAATTTTCCCGCTTCTCCAGGTAAAATAACTGCATATTCGTTCCAGGCATCATGAAAGAACAGCTGGGTTTTCTTTCCGTTTCCATAACCTCCTGTTCCTGAGGTGCCTGAAGCGCCGCCATTGATGAAAGTCTGATTATTAATTCCGAAATGGAGCAGGATCATATATCTCTTAGAGATCTGTGCGTATGTTAATGCACGTAACCTTCTGTTTCCCAGACTCCATGAGTTGTCAGTGGGTTCACCGCCTACCATGGTTCCGGGGTTCATAGATGTATTTCTTACCCAAAACTGGTCCCATAAAATAAATCTGACGAATTTATCCCCGTTTTGGTTGAGGTTAAGTTTTAAGCCACTGCCATAATCAGGAGAACCTTGTGAGTATAAGGAACTACTGATTAAAGCTAATCCAATGAATGTAAGTAATTTCTTCATAAATTATCAATTTTTGGCGTTGTTTTTTGTGAATGCCAAATTGTAATTAATAATTTATTTATGAAAATTTAATATATATTAGTGGTAATAGTATAGTTGGTATTTGATAGACTTTGATTTTCGGGATTCGGGGTTCGAGGTTTGGTGTTTAAGATTTTAAAATCATACTTTTTTTTAAATATTTGATATACAGTTATTTATAAGAGTATTTTTACCTCTGTTTTTAAACCTCATGACTCGCATCCCGAAACCCCGCACCCCGTAACTCGTACCCCGTACCCCGTACCCCGTACTACTTCTTAAACCGTTCCCACTTAATCAGCATATACTTATCGGCAAATTGGGTGATGATAATTCCGGAGTTTTTAATATTCTCTTCCTGGGCGATATATTCAATCAGTTCGCTTTGCTTTAGTATCTTATAAACAGGATGGAATTCAGAATGGGGCGGTCTGGTGATATTGTATTTTTTAATCCATGAGCTTATGGTAACATGGGAAACCCCGATAATTCTTTCAATTTCACGGTAACTTAAGCCTTCCAGATAAAGCTGAAGAGCTTTGGTTACGTAGTAATCGTCAATTTGCTTTCCCAGTTTTTTAACGGTAAAATAATAATTGCAGTCTTTGCAGTGGAAGCGCTGTTTATTGTTGATAATGCCGCTTTTTACTACTTTGATACTCTTGCATTTAGGACAGGTATTTTCCATAACTATATTATTTTAGCAAATATATAATAAATTAGCAAATGTATATTTTTCAATAAAGATAATTTTACCTGTTTAAAATTTTAAAACAAAAAAAATATCTTTTTTATTTGGATTTAAAAGAAATTATATTTTAAATTTGCCAAAAAATTTAGATAAATAAATGGAAATAGAAATTTCCTCATGCGAACATCTAATGTATGTGAGTGAAATACAGCAGGAAATGTATGATTCTGCACAGCGTAGAGGAACGGGTATCGCAAAACGTTCCATAGAATATTTGAGTAAGAAGATTTCAGAAGGCAATGCTGTGGTAGCCACTGAAAACGGTGAGTGGGTAGGTTTCTGTTATATAGAGACCTGGTCGCACGGGAAGTTTGTGGCCAATTCGGGCCTGATTGTATCACCGAAATTCAGGAACGGGGGAGTAGCGACTCAGATCAAGCAGAAAGTTTTCCAGTTATCTAGAGATAAATATCCGGATGCAAAAGTATTTGGATTAACAACAGGTTTGGCAGTAATGAAAATAAATAGTGATTTGGGATATAAACCCGTGATCTATTCTGAACTGACTCAGGATGAAGAATTCTGGAACGGCTGCAAAAACTGCGTGAACTATGAGATTTTAATGATGAAGGAGCGCAAAAACTGTCTGTGTACAGCTATGTTATTTGTTCCTGAAAATGATAAAAAAAAAGAGGAGGTAGTGAATAATCTGCCTGAAAATAAATATGATGTAATGATTCAAAAAAAAATTGATGAATTCCACGCGACCATTAATAATAATAAAAAGAGTCCAGATGAAAAAGAAAGTCATCTTAGCGTTTAGCGGAGGTTTAGATACTTCCTACTGTGCTAAATATCTTAGTGAAACACTAGGGTATGATGTGTATGCTGTTACTGTAAACACCGGAGGTTTTTCAAAAGAAGAAGAAAAAGAGTTGGAAAGAAAAGCCTTAAACCTTGGAGTAAAAGAGTACAGGTGTGTAGACGCTCAGGAAGATTACTATAATTCATGTGTGAAATATTTGATTTTCGGGAATGTATTGAAAAATAATACATATCCTCTATCGGTAAGTGCTGAACGTACTATTCAGGCGCAAGAGATTGCAAAATATGCCATTGAAGTACAGGCAGATGCCATTGCTCACGGAAGTACAGGAGCAGGGAACGATCAGGTTCGTTTTGACTTGATTTTCCAGGTGATGTGTCCAAATATTGAAATTATTACTCCAATTCGTGATATGGCTTTGTCCCGTGAGGAAGAAATTGAGTTTTTGAAAGAACACGGTTATGAAATGGAATTCCAGAAGGCGCAGTATTCTGTCAATAAAGGCCTTTGGGGAACTTCAGTAGGTGGTAAAGAAACACTGACATCCAGAAATTACCTGCCGGAAGAAGCTTTTCCATCCCAGATTAAAGAAACTCAGCCTTCAGAACTTGAAATTGAGTTTAAAAACGGAGAGGTTATAGCTGTCAATGGAGAAAACTTTGAGCACTCTGTATATGCCATTCAAAAAATAGAAGAATTAGCTTCAGCATATGGGATTGGCCGTGATATCCATGTAGGTGATACTATTGTTGGAATTAAAGGACGTGTGGGGTTTGAAGCAGCTGCAGCATCGGTGATTATCAAAGCGCATCATTTATTAGAAAAACATACGCTTTCAAAATATCAGCAAATGATGAAGTCGCAGTTATCCGACTGGTATGGAAACTGGCTTCATGAAGCACTTTTCTTAGATCCTGTCATGAGAAATATTGAGTCTTTCCTGGTAGATTCTCAGAAAACAGTAACCGGGAAAGTATTTGTAACCCTTCATCCTTACAGATTTATTTTGAATGGAATTGAATCTGATCATGATCTGATGTCCGACAAATTCGGAAGCTATGGAGAAGCGAACAGAGCATGGACGGGAGAAGATGTAAAAGGATATACGAAGATTGTAAGCAATTCTTTAAATATTTACCACCAGATTAACCAAAATATCAACTAGTTCCGCAAGGACGATGTAATGAAAGGCAGAACAAAATGCTGTCAGAATTAAAATGAAGAAAACAGTAGGAATTATTGGTGCCAACGGTTATACAGGAAGTGAGCTGATACGCTTACTGGCTTTTCATCCCCATGTGACATTGAGTTTTTTATATAGTCGTTCGAATTCGGGAACAAGAATTTCGGATCTGTACCCGGATTTAACGACGGTTTGTGAAATGGTTTTGACGGATAAGCCTGAAGACGTAGATATTCTTTTTCTGTGTCTTCCACATAAAGAAAGTCAAAACTGGTTAACGCAGAACCCTGTCAAAGATGAAACGCTGGTGATTGATCTTGGAAACGATTTTCGTTTAGAAGGAAATTTCGGAAAAAGAGATTTTATCTACGGATTGCCTGAAATTAATAAAAAACAACTAACGGGTGCTAAGAGTATTGCCAACCCGGGATGTTTTGCTACGGCTATTCAGTTGGCCTTGCTGCCATTGGCGGAAAAAGGAGTGTTGAATGAAGTCTTTACCACAGGGATTACGGGTTCTACAGGAGCCGGGCAGTCTCTGCAGGCAACGACTCATTTTACCTGGAGAAATGATAATGTCTCAGCCTATAAAACCTTAACACATCAACATGTGGATGAGATTTTACAGCAGCTGATTTCATTCAATAATAAAGAAGTAAACCTGAACTTTGTTCCTTGGAGAGGAGATTTTGCAAGAGGGATTTTTACAAGTTCCACCATGAAGACGGATCTGGAGCTGGAGGAAATAGAACAGTTGTATCAGGATTTTTATGCAGAGGAGCCTTTTGTTACAGTAAGCAGGAAGGCAGTGGATTTAAAGCAGGTTGTCAATACCAATGGCTGTGTGATTCAAATCGAAAAGAGTGGAAATGTGGTCGTTATTCACTCAGCGATTGACAATTTGTTAAAAGGTGCTTCGGGGCAGGCCGTACAGAATATGAATCTGGCTATGAACTGGGAGGAAAATGCAGGATTAAACCTGAAACCGATAGCATTTTAAATTGACGGTAAGTAATTGAGAATTTTAACAGAAAGTAAATCCGACTTAGGAAAATGGAGCGTTAAGAAAATTAATTCTATGAACGTTAAGAAAATTCTACTGTTCGAAGTGCGAGGAAAATAGAGAACCGAAGAACCAATTCGAATTTCGCACAAGTTTTAGAATTTTTAGTGAATAGAACTAATTTTTAGCGGAAGTTTCCAGGTCTTGAACTTTTGTTTCTTTTGTTTTAAGACAAAAGAAAAATAAAAAATAAAAAAATGAATTTATTCAACGTATATCCATTATTCAACATAAATCCGGTTAAAGCACAGGGATCTTTTCTGTGGGATGACAAAGGAGAGCAATATCTTGATTTTTACGGAGGTCATGCTGTGATTTCTATCGGGCACAACCATCCACACTATCAGAATAAGCTGAAAGATCAGCTTGAAAAAATTTCTTTCTATTCCAATTCTGTTCAGAATGAATTGCAGACGGAGTTAGCGGAAAAACTGGGTAAACTTTCAGGATATGAAGATTATAACCTTTTCCTGTGTAATTCCGGAGCAGAAGCCAATGAAAATGCATTGAAGCTGGCTTCATTTCATAACGGAAAAAGCAAAGTGCTTTACTTTTCAGGCTCATTTCACGGCAGAACCTCTGCAGCGGTTTCAGTGACTGATAATCCGAAAATTGTAGCTCCGGTTAATTTTTCTGAAAGATTTATCAAATCAGAATGGAATGATATACAAGAGCTTGAAGAAACCTTTGAAAAATTTGGAAATGAAATTTCATCTGTAATCATCGAAGGAATTCAGGGAGTAGGAGGAATTATGATTCCAACACCGGAATTTTTATCTAAAATCAAAGAATTATGTGAAAAATATGATACTGTTCTTATTTTGGATGAAGTGCAGTCCGGGTATGGGAGAAGTGGATATTTCTTTGCCCATCAGGAATTTGGTGTTGAGGCAGACATTATTACTACAGCAAAAGGAATGGGGAATGGTTTCCCTGTGGGCGGAGTTTTAATCCATCCTAAATTCCAGGCAAGCAACGGTTTGCTGGGAACGACATTTGGAGGAAACCACCTTGCCTGTGCCGCTTCTATTGCTGTGCTGGATGTCATGAAAGATGAAAATCTTCTTGAAAATGCGCAACAGATGGGTGAGTATATTGAAAATGAAATTAAAGATTTACCACATATTAAATCTATCCGAAGGAAAGGATTGATGATCGGAATAGAACTCGACAGAGACTGTTCAGAAGTAAGGAAAGAACTCCTTTTTGATCATTATATTTTTACAGGAAACTCTAATGATAAAACCGTGTTGAGGATTCTTCCGGCACTGAATATCAAAAAAGAGGAAACGGATCTTTTCATCAATGCTTTGAAAGCAGTGCTTGGAAATATTTAAACCATAAAAGTCACAAAAGAATTTAAACACTTAAGTGATTTTAAGAAAATACTACAGGCTTAAGAAGTGCACTTAAGTTTTCGAAAATCTTTGATTTTCTTCTTCTGTGAGCTTATATATTTTCAAAATAATCAACTTTTAAAACTTAAGTGTTCTAAAGTGTTTTAGTAAAAACTTTTGTGCCTTTTGTGGTTAGATCAACAATCAATGTGTAAACACAATCTTTAAAATTAGTTTAAAATGAAAAAATTTACCTCTGTAAGTGATGTAGAAAACTTACAGGAAATCATAAAAAAAGCTTTACAGATAAAAGCAGACCCCCTTACTGAAACACAAAAAGGAAAGGGAAAAACAATCGGACTTGTATTTTTAAATTCAAGTTTGAGAACCCGTCTGAGCAGTCAGATTGCAGCTCAAAATCTTGGGTTGAATGTATTGACGTTAAATGCAGCACAGGAAGCCTGGAATCTTGAATTTGCTGATGGAGCGGTAATGAACGGAGACACGGTAGAACATATCAAAGATGCTATTGAAGTGTTAAATCAATATTGTGATATCATTGCGGTACGTTGTTTTGCAGGGATGAAGAGCAAAGAAGATGATGTGAATGAAAGCATCCTGAGCCAGTTTGAAAAGCATGCAAAAGTACCTGTCATTTCTCTGGAATCAGCTACACGCCATCCTTTACAAAGTCTTGCAGATTGCATCACCATTACAGAAAACTGGAAAAAAGACTATAAACCAAAAGTAGTATTAACATGGGCGCCACACATCAAGCCTATCGCTCATGCTGTTGGAAATTCTTTCGCAGAATGGATGCAGGAAATGGATGTGGAATTGGTGATTGCTAATCCCGAAGGGTATGATTTAGATAAAAACTTTACCAAAGATGTGAAAGTAATCCATGATCAGGATGAAGCGTTGAAAGATGCAGACTTTATCTATGTGAAGAACTGGTCTTCTTTTGATGATTATGCTGCAATGCCAGAAGTGAGGGGAAACTGGATGCTCACGAATGAAAAATTAGCCAATACCAATAATGCGAAAGTAATGCACTGCCTTCCGGTTCGCCGTAATGTAGAATTGAGTGATGAGGTGATGGATGGAGACCATTCTATCATTTATCAGCAGGCAAAAAACCGGATTTTCTCTGCACAAGCCGTATTCAGTGAAATTTTAGATGAATTAAAAGCTTAAAATAATCCTTGTCAAGGTTCAAAACCTTGACAAGGATAGAAAAGATCAAGTATCCCAAAATGTTTACAATGAAAGAAAAGTTATACATCATAAAAATTGGCGGAGCTTTAATTGATGATGAGGAATTATTAAGCCAATTCTTAGAACAGTTTTCTGAAATTACTGAAAAGAAAATCCTTGTTCATGGCGGTGGCAAGCTGGCAACAACGCTGGCTGATAGACTGGGCATTGAGCAGAAAATGATCAATGGCAGGAGGATTACGGATAAAGAAACTTTGGACATTGTAACGATGGTGTATGCGGGAGGAATTAATAAAAATATTGTTGAAAAGCTGCAGCAGAAAAAATGCAATGCCATAGGATTCTCGGGGGCAGACGGAAATTTAATTAAAGCTAAGAAAAGAGAACATCCTGAAATCGATTTTGGATTTGTGGGGGATATTACCAAGAAAAGTGTAAACAGAAAGCTGGTTTCAAAACTCATCAAACTGGATCTTGTTCCTGTATTTTCTGCGATTACCCACGACAGAAAAGGAAATCTTTTCAATACCAATGCAGATACCATTGCTTCTGTGATGGCGCAGGCTTTGTCTGAGAAATATGAAGTTGAACTGTTGTATTGTTTTGATAAAGAAGGTGTTTTGGAAGATGTGAATGATCCGGAATCGGTGATCAGAAGTGTCAATGAAGAAGAATTCACGGTATTAAAAGAAGAAGGAAAACTTCATAAAGGGATTTTACCCAAACTTGAAAATGCTCTTGGAGCGATAAAAAATAATGTAAATAAAGTGTTTCTGATCAAAGAAACAGAACTGAAAAACCATATAGAAAATCATCATGCAGGAACTGAAATCTGTTTATAATAAAGAAGAACTGTTGAATAACGCGGTCGGATTGCTTAAAAATTTGATTGAGATTCCTTCATTCAGTAAAGATGAATTCAATACGTCGGTAGAGATTGAAAATTTTTTCAAAAAACATCAGATTCCTACCAAACGTTTTAAAAACAATATCTGGGCGGTGAACAAACACTTTGATGTGTTTAAGCCTTCTGTTTTACTGAATACCCATCATGATACGGTAAAGCCTAATAAAGCTTATACACTTGATCCGTTTGTACCGATCGAAAAAGAAGGTAAACTGTTCGGATTGGGAAGCAATGATGCAGGAGCTTCTCTGGTTTCTATGGCACAGGTTTTTTTACATTTTTATGATAAAGAAGATTTAAAATATAATTTAGTTATTGCTTTGACGGCAGAGGAGGAGATTTCAGGATTTGATGGAATCGAAGCCTTATTTCCGCAGCTACCCAACGTAGAACTCGCCATTGTAGGAGAACCCACGCAGATGAACCTGGCGATTGCAGAAAAAGGACTTCTTGTGATTGATGGAGAAATGAAAGGTACTCCTTCTCACGCCGCTCATCCTAATGATGATAACTCAATTGTAAAATGTATGCAGGATCTGCAGAATATTCTTTCCTTTAAATTTCCGAAGGTTTCAGAATATCTGGGCGAAGTTAAAGTTACTTTATCAGGAATCCATGCAGGAGTACAGCATAATGTGGTTCCGGAATCGTGCAATTTTACATTGGATGTGAGGGTAACGGATGAATATTCCAATCAGGAAGCATTTGAAATCATTCAGTCTCAGATGAAATCTACATTAAAAGCAAGATCGTTCAGGCTGAATTCCTCCAAGATCGAAATGGATCACCCGTTTGTAAAAGCAGGAATTGAAGTCGGAAGGACAACCTATGGTTCACCTACTTCCTCAGATCAGGCGATTATTCCATGTACATCAGTGAAAATAGGTCCTGGAGACAGCAGGCGCTCTCATACAGCAGATGAATTTATCTATATCCATGAAATAGAAGAAGGAATAGAAATTTACATCAGCATTTTAGAAAAAGTGTTATAAAAATGGAAGATGGGTGTAGGAAGAGGGAAGTTTTTGCAGTATGTTATTAGCTTCCTGCCTCCAGCCTCAGGCTTCCAGCTCAATATATGTTTTGACTCCGTCCGGCAGGCTCTAGAAGTTCAGTTTTTAATAAGATTTATGCAAAAAGAAAATTAAAAATGAAAGCTTTACATAAGGAAATGTTTTTTTATAGTTATTAGTAATAAGGATTGCCTTGCCGGGCATGTCAAAACCAACAAATATTTAAATCAAATATTATCATGAAAAAAATATGGCAGAAGGATGACCTTGCCACCAATATATTAGTCAATCAATTTACAGTCGGTAAAGATCTTGACTTCGACGAGCGTTTAGCCAAATATGACGTTAAAGGTTCTATGGCACATTGTAAAATGCTGGCAGAAACCGGCATTATTACAAAAGAAGAATCAGAGCAGATGTTATCTGTTTTAAATAGTATTTTAAATCAAATTGAGGATGGGACTTTTGAAATTGATAAAGAAGCTGAGGATATCCATTCTCAGGTAGAAGCGATCCTGATTGAAGAATTAGGAGATACGGGAAAGAAAATCCATACGGCACGATCAAGAAATGATCAGGTTTTACTGGATATCAAATTGTATTTATTGGATGAAATCCGTGAAATTACAGCCCTTACAGACGAGTTTTTTCAGATTTTAATTCAGCTGGCAGATCAGCATAAAAATGTTCTGCTTCCGGGATACACCCATTTTCAGATTGCGATGCCTTCATCATTTGGGTTGTGGTTCGGAGCTTATGCAGAAGCGCTTTTGGATGATGTGGAAATGCTGTTTTCAGTGAAGAATATCATTAATAAAAATCCACTGGGATCAGCAGCTGGTTATGGTTCGTCTTTTCCGATCAATCGTGAAAGTACCACCTATAACTTAGGCTTCCAGTCCATGAATTACAACTCTGTATATGCTCAGATGACCCGTGGAAAGTCAGAAAAAATGCTGGCCATGGCGATGGCTACTTTAGCGGGAACGCTTGGCAAGTTCGCTTATGATGTATGTCTTTATCTGAGCCAGAACTTTGATTTTATCAGTTTTCCAAAAGAATTTACTACGGGAAGCAGTATTATGCCGCACAAAAAAAATCCGGATATCTTTGAGCTGGTTCGTGCACGATGCAACAGAATTCAGTCACTTCCAAACGAACTGATCCTTTTAACAAGCAATCTGCCTTCAGGATATCACAGAGATGTACAGCTGACAAAAGAAATTCTTTTCCCTGCGATAGATTCTTTAAAGGAATGTCTGGAAATCTTAAGCTATACTTTACCGAATATTAAGGTGAAAGACGGGATTCTGGAGGACGAGAAATACAAATACCTTTTCAGTGTGGAAAAGATCAATGAAGAGGTGAAAAGCGGAAGCTCTTTCCGTGATGCTTATGTAAAAGTAGGGCAGGAGATTGAAAACAATACGTTTGAATTTGAACCCGGAAATCTTGAACATACCCATCAGGGAAGTATAGGAAATCTTTGTCTGGATAAAATAGAATATCAGTTCAATAAACTGAAAAATAAATTATTGGGTTAGAATCTAAGCCATTAAGGTCATCAAAACTTAGGCAAAAATCAGTAGAATTTCTAAAATTATTTTAGCCTGCTGTCTTTTCGTTGTGGAAGCCTTAATCTTAAATCTTATCTGCTTAAGTGATCTTAATGGTTGGATTTTACTCTGCTCTTTGAATTTGATGATTGATCTTTAAACTGACTATGGTTGGAAATTGAGATTAAATCTGCTGTATAAAATTTTACCGGAGATAAAATCTTTGCGCCTTACAGCATAAAGTTTATAAATTTCTTTTGCGTCTTTGCGTTTTCTAACAAAATAGTAGAAATGAAAAGGTTGGTATACGCAAAGGCGCAAGGAATTGTATAATAAATATTACTCTTTTAAGACGCAAGAAAATCAAAGATTTTCAGCAATTGAAATAGGAATGAATAATGAGTTTAAAATAGAAGGGATTATTCCAGATCAATTTTAAATTTGGTAGATTTTTTTACCTCGTGAAGGACAATGGAACTGTGGTACTGCCCGATATTGGGAATGTTTGAAATAACATTAACCGCAAATTCGTTATAAGAATTGATGTCCTTGGCAATAATCTTCAACATATAGTCGTACTCTCCGGAAAGACTGATGATTTCCTGTACTTCATCATATTTTCCGATATGGTTCTCAAAAGTTTCCAAAACTTTCTTGGATTGTTCCTTGAGACGCACATTACAATAGACTACAATATTTAAACCCAGTTTTTCACGGTTTAAAAGTCCCACATACTTCTGAATGATCCCCTGTTTCTCCAGTTGTTTGATTCGCTCATACGTAGGAGTAAAGGTAAGACCTATCTTTTCGGAAATTTCTTTTACCGATAATGTAGAGTCTTCCTGAATAATGCTGAGAATCATTTTGTCTTTTAAATCCATAGAATAAATTTGAGTGTTAACAAAAATATTAATTTTAAATGAGAATAAGGGAAGACTGAAGTTTTTAATTTATTTTAAACATAATTTTTGCCAGTTCATAAAATTGTTGTATCTTTGCACCTAATGAATAAAAAAGCATTTATATCATTAGATTTACCGGGCGAAAGCGCCCTTTACGATATTTATTGTTATTAGCGAAGATTGTTGTCTTCGCTTTTTTTATGCCCAAAAATTAGAAATATGTTTACGATTACAGAACTAAGCACCGAGAGAATCAACAGTATACTGACAGAAGCACTGGCTTTTGCAAACGGTAAAACTGCTAAAATTGAAGGAGAAGTTTTTTGCTCAAATCTTTTCTTCGAAGACAGTACAAGAACAAAAACAAGTTTTGATCTTGCAGAAAGAAAACTGGGACTTCAGGTAGTTCCTTTTGATGCATCACACAGTTCGGTAAACAAAGGGGAGAGTCTTTATGACACTGTAAAGACTATTGAAAGTATAGGAGTGAACCTTGTAGTAATCCGCGATAAGAAAGACAGATACTTTGAAGAACTGAAAAATATTAACATTCCGGTGATCAACGGAGGAGACGGAACAGGAAACCACCCTTCACAATGTATGCTGGATTTGCTGACTATCTATCAGGAATTCGGAAAGTTTGAAGGATTGAAAGTAGGAATTGTAGGAGATGTAAAACACAGCCGTGTAGCCAACTCAAATGCAGAGGCGCTAAGAAGACTGGGAGCCAAAGTATACTTCTCAGGACCGGAACAGTGGTTTGACGAAGGAGCTTTGATCAACGGAACTTATATGTCGGTAGATGAACTGATCGGCGAAGTGGATGTGTTAATGCTATTAAGAATCCAGCACGAAAGACATGATTCCGCAATGAGCTTCACCGCTTCAGAATACCATAAAAGATATGGTCTGACGAAAGAAAGAGAAAAGGCGATGAAAAAAGAAGCGATCATCATGCATCCGGCTCCCATCAACAGAGGAGTGGAAATAGATTCGGATCTTGTGGAATGCGAAAGATCAAGAGTTTTCAAGCAAATGCAAAACGGAGTATTCGCAAGAATGGCCATCTTAAAAGGAGCATTGGAAAGCAAAGGGTATACTTTTAAATAAGAGCCAAGGTGAAAGAGCCAAGGTGAAAGTAAAAAGTAAAAAGTAAAAAGGTAAAGAGCCCTGTAAGGGCGACCTGTTAATGACGTATAATAAAATAATAAGAGATAAAAGTTTAAAATGAAGAAAAAATTAATACTGGAGTCCGGTGAAGTGTTTCATGGAGAAGGTTTCGGAGCAGAATTGGAAACTGCAGGGGAAGTAGTTTTCAATACCGGAATGACAGGGTATCAGGAATTGATTTCTGACCCATCGTATTGCGGTCAGATAGTTTGTATGACCTATCCGCTTATCGGGAATTATGGTATTAACCGTGATGATTATGAAAGTATCGAGCCGGCAATCAAAGGGCTTATCGTAAAAGAACTTTGCGATCTTCCTTCCAATTTCCGTACTCAGATCACTTTAGATGAATTATTTAAAAAGAAAAACCTTTCAGGAATTTCAGGAATCGACACCAGAAGACTGACAAGAGTTCTTCGTAACCATGGAGTAGTAAAAGGAAAAATTGTAAATGCTGATGCTGACGAAACGGCAGTAGCTTCTGAATTGAAATCAACAACTTTCCCTACCAATCAGGTTGAGGAGGTTTCTACAAAAACACCTTATGCTAATCCAAACAGAGGTTTCAAAGTAGTATTGGTAGATTTCGGAGCCAAACTGGGAATTATCAGAGAACTGTCTCAGAGAAACTGTGACATCATCGTGGTTTCTCAGGATACCACAGCAGAAGAAATCCTGTTGATGAATCCGGACGGAATTATGTTGTCAAACGGTCCTGGTGACCCTGAAGATGTACCCCATGCTTTAGACATGATCAGAGGATTATTAGGAAAAGTCCCAATCTTCGGAATCTGTTTAGGACACCAGTTAATTGGTCTTGCTTGTGGAGCCAAAACTTTCAAACTGAAATTCGGACACAGAGGAGGAAACCACCCGGTATTGGATCTGGAGAAAAATACAGTAGCCATTACTTCTCAAAACCACGGATATGCGGTAGATCAGGAAAGTTTAAAAGGGACAGACCTTATCGAAACGCACATCGCCCTGAATGACAGAACAAACGAAGGATTAAAACACAAAATCCACCCTTGCTTCTCCGTTCAGTATCACCCTGAAGCGAGCCCTGGTCCTGAAGATGCAAACTACCTGTTTGATGAGTTTATTCAAATGATGGAGGACTTTAAGAAATAAGAGTGACTTCAGATATTAGACATCAGATAGCAGACTTTATCATGCATAATTTTGAAAAATTAGTCTTTTGGCAGAAATCTATTGAACTTGCAAAACAGGTTTATATCATTTGTGCAGAGTTACCTAAAGATGAAAAGTTTGGTTTGATTTCTCAAATTTAAAAGATCTGTAATCTCTATTCCTTCAAATATAGCTGAAGGTGCAGGAAGAAATAATGATAGAGAATTTTATCATTTTCTTGGAATAGCAAATGCATCCTCCTTTGAGTTACAGACCCAGTTAATTTTAACTAGAGAATTAAATTTACTTGAAGCAGAAAATGTTAATGGTTTAATATCAAATCTAAATGAAATTCAAAGAATGATTTATACATTCAAATCTAATTTAAAAAAGTAAAACAACCTGTTGGAAGTCTGAAATCTGACATCTAACATCTTGTATCTAAAAAAAGAAAAATGGCAAAACGTACAGATATAAAAACAATTTTAGTAATCGGTTCAGGACCTATCATCATTGGTCAGGCTGCTGAATTTGATTACGCAGGAACGCAGGCTTGTCTGTCTCTGAAAGAAGAAGGCTACAAGGTAATTTTGATCAACTCAAACCCTGCAACGATCATGACGGATGTGGAAATCGCTGATAAAGTATATATCGAGCCGATTTCATTACAGTTTGTAAGCCACATCATCAGAAAAGAACGTCCGGATGCTTTATTACCAACTCTTGGAGGCCAGACAGGTCTGAATATGGCGGTAGAACTGGAGAAATCAGGAATTCTTGAAGAGTGCAAAGTGGAAGTATTGGGAACCAAGCTTTCTGCCATCAACAGAGCAGAAGACAGAGACCTTTTCCGTGAGCTGATGAGAGAACTGAACGAGCCGGTACCGGAATCTGATATTGTCAATACGGTAGAAGGAGCGCTTGCTTTCGCAGATGAAATCGGATATCCTGTAATTGTTCGTCCTGCCTTTACAATGGGTGGTACCGGAGGTGGTATCGCTTCCACAGAAGCTGAATTGAAAGAAATCGCTGAATTGGGATTAAAACACAGCCCGGTTACACAGTGTCTTATCGAAAAATCAATCGCAGGTTTCAAAGAAATTGAATACGAAGTAATGCGTGATGCAAACGACAACGCCATTGTGGTTTGTAACATGGAAAATATAGACCCTGTAGGTGTTCACACAGGAGATTCAATCGTAGTAGCACCTTCTCAGACGCTTTCAGACAGAGAATATCAGTTACTGAGAAATGCTTCACTGAAAATCATCAGAGCATTAGGAATTGAAGGTGGATGTAACGTACAGTTAGCTTTGGATCCGCATTCATTCGATTACTATATCATCGAAGTAAACCCTAGAGTTTCCCGTTCATCAGCATTGGCAAGTAAAGCAACAGGTTACCCGATTGCAAAGATTGCTGCGAAGATCGCAGTTGGATTAACTCTGGATGAAATCATGAACCCGGTAACAGGAAAAACATACGCATGTTTTGAGCCGGCTCTTGACTATGTGGTAACGAAATTCCCAAGATTCCCATTCGATAAATTCGAAACGGCAGACAGAAGACTTTCTACTCAGATGAAAGCAACTGGTGAAGTAATGGCGATCGGAAGAAACCTGGAAGAATCTTTACAAAAAGCGATCCGTTCATTAGAAACAGGAATCAAACATTTAGGATTAAAAACAAAGCAGGCTCAGGCACTTACTGCTGAAGAAATCGAAAGAAGAATCAGAGTATGTGATGACGAAAGATTATTCATCATCGGAGATGCTTTAAGAAGAGGATACGACTGGGAGCAGATTGTAGAATGGAGTAAAATCGACAAGTTCTTTATCTGGAAACTAAAAAAACTGGTTGATTTCGAAAAAGTAATCGCTGACAACAAATTTGATAAAGAAACCCTGATTGAAGCGAAGAGATTAGGTTTCGCAGACATCAATATCGCTGTTCTTTGGGATGTAAAAGAGCGTGAGGTTTTCAACTTCAGAAAAGAAAACGGAATCATGCCGGTTTACAAAATGGTAGACACTTGTGCTGCTGAATTTGAAAGTGAAACACCTTACTTCTATGGAACCTACGAAGAAGAAAACGAAAGTGTTGTTTCAGACAAAGAAAAAATCATCGTACTAGGTTCAGGACCTATCAGAATCGGACAAGGTGTTGAGTTTGATTACGCAACCGTTCACTCGGTATGGGCAATCAAAGAAATGGGTTACGAAGCGATTATCATCAACAACAACCCTGAGACAGTTTCTACAGACTTCTCAATTTCAGATAAACTTTACTTCGAACCGCTTACAGAAGAAGATGTAATGAACATCATCGAGCTTGAAAAACCAAAAGGAGTAGTGGTACAGTTCGGAGGGCAGACAGCGATTAACCTTGCCGATAAACTAGCCGCTCACGGAGTACAGATCTTAGGAACTTCACTGGAAGATCTTGACAGAGCTGAAAACAGAGATAAGTTTGAAAAAGCACTTCAGGAGCTTGGAATTCCTCAGCCAAAAGGAAGAACTTCAACTTCGAAAGAAGAAGCTATAAAAATTGCCAACGAAATCGGATATCCGGTATTGGTACGTCCAAGCTACGTTCTTGGAGGTAGAGCAATGGAAATTGTATACGCAGAAGCAGAACTGGCTCACTACATGGAAAATGCAGTAGAAGCAAGCCCTGAGCACCCTGTATTGGTAGACAAATACATGGTAGGAAAGGAAATTGAAGTAGATGCAATCTGTGACGGTGAAACGGTAGTGATTCCTGGAATTATGGAGCACATCGAAAGAGCAGGGGTTCACTCCGGAGACTCAATCGCGGTATATCCTCCACAGAATATCTCTCAGAGTGAAATCGATACTTTGGTAGATTATACGCAGAGACTGGCAAAAGGACTGAATGTTATCGGATTAATGAATATCCAGTACGTTCTTTTCGAAGGAAATGTATATGTAATCGAAGTAAACCCTCGTTCTTCAAGAACAGTTCCTTTCTTATCTAAAATCACAGAAGTTCCAATGGCGAATCTTGCTACAAAGGCAATTCTGGGACAAAAACTGAAAGATTTAGGCTACGAAAACGGATTAGTTCCAAACAAAGAAGGAGTATTTGTAAAAGTGCCGGTATTCTCTTTCTCAAAACTAACGAAAGTTGATATCTCTTTAGGCCCTGAAATGAAGTCTACAGGAGAAGTTATGGGAAAAGATACAACCCTTGAAAAAGCACTTTACAAAGGATTGGTAGCAGCGGGAAGAAAAGTTCCTATGCACGGATCTATCCTGTTCACAGTAGCTGATAAGCATAAAGATGAAGCAGCAGCTCTTGCAGCAAGATTCCATGAAGTTGGATTCAGAATCTGGGCTACGGAAGGTACTGCGAAGTTCTTCGAAGAAAAAGGAATCCCTTGCAAGATCGGATACAAAATAGGAGAAGAAAGTGTAAATCTTATCGACCTGATCCAGAAAGGAAAAGTTCAGTATGTTGTGAATACCACTACAAAAGGTAAGCAGGCAGAAAGAGACGGATTCCAGATCAGAAGAATGAGTGTGGAAAACGGTGTTCCTTGTTTAACTTCAATGGATACGGTAGAAGCAATTCTAAAAGTAATCGAAAGCATGAGCTTCAAAATGGAGACAATGTAATTTCGAGCCAGAATAAATACTTAAATTCCGCAAGTTTTCTTGCGGAATTTTTTTATCATTTAATCTAAACAGAGAGGATTCTGTTTATTTTTGCAAAAGCCATTTAAACTTCAATATAATGAGTATAAAATCAATTACGATAGGATTTCTATGTTGTATTTTCATAACAGTGCTTTCAGGATGTTCCTGGATAACTGATTTCTATATTCAAAACCTGACTGGATCTAAAAAAATAATTAAGATCAATTACAGTTATCCTATCTCAAAATCAATTGATAATGAGGTTAATAGCTTTGCATTTAATTATGAAAATAGAATATTGTCCCCTCGATCTTTCTATAAAATCAAAAATCCAAAGTCTCTTGAAAAAATAGAAATAAAAGATTCTTCCATTGTCCTTGAACTTTATCCAAATTCAACAACAAAAATTTACACAAGCCATAATGGTAGTTGGAGATATAGGATTAAAAGTGTTGAGATTAATGGAACCATTTTTTATCCTTCAGAATTAATAAATAAAAGCAGATATATCAGTAAGGGTTATGTTTATAAAATTAATTAAAAGTTTACTATGAATTTTTATTTGAAAATAAAACAGACTTTTCTAAAAAGCGTAATAGCGTTTATACTTATTATGGGTTTTCAGGCCAAAGCTCAAAAATCCCAGTTTAATATTGTTGGAAACTGGGAATCCATTGATTACTGGAAGAGTAAAGGCAAAGCAGGCTTTACTAAAGATGGATATGTATCTATTACAATTAACGGGGAAGAAATTGACGGCAAGAATTTTATCATTCACGGAGGTCCTAATAATGGACAAAAGGGTGAACTCAAATATAAAATTGATGTGGAAACGACACCAATTCATATTGATTTTATTGCACTAAAAGATAATCAGGAAAAAGGAAGACTGCTAGGAATTATCGTACCTGTTAACGATTCAAAATTCCTTATGCTGATCAACATGAATGGGAAACGGCCTGAAAGTATAGATCATGATGAAACAATGACACTTACAAAGATTAAATGAAATTGATCTGAAAAACAGTTTAAACCTCATACATTTCAGCAATTTATGAGGTTTTTCTATATAAATTCTATAATTTAGTTTAGTCAATATTTCGGTTAAAAAGAATATTGTGGTATTATCAATTATTCTATGAAAAAAACACTATTTGCGCTCACTTTTGTATTAGGAGTTATATGTATTCTCAATATCAATTTTCCATTAAAAAAGCAGGATATCTATGGAAAATATATTAACATGAATTTTGATAAGCCAATTTGCTGTGTGGAAGCTCCTCACACTGCTGATACTTTAGTTTTATATGAAGACAATACATTTAGAAGTAAATTTTATGGAATGGGTACATATAAATTATATAATGGAATAAATCCTGAAATAGAACTTCATTATACTGATTTTGGTCAACCAGCTGCTTACAAAACCTATTTTTTAAATGGGATTTTTGAAAAGCCTAAAATTAGTCTAAATGCAGATTCAAACCATTATTATGAAAAACTTGATTGAAAACACACAACTTTCGATTAATTATCAATTATTTTAATCACATCAACCTAAAAATGCATTTATGTTTGCCGAATTATTTATAAATTAGAGCGTTAAAATTCAAGCTGTTATTATTATTTAAAAACTAATACAATTCCACCAAATCAAAATATAACCATGGCAGAATATTATGCAAAATCAAGCAATTCTTTAACTTTTGAAATTACAAAAGAAGAAAAATTAATTGGGAAACTTGCTTACACAAGTTGGTTTAAATTTAATGCTGTCATTGAAATTGCAAATGGTAAGATCTATCAGGTAGAGCCGAAAGGTTTTTGGGGAACTACCATTGAGCTGAAAGATCAGGAAAGAGTCCTTCTGAAATTCAGAATGAACTGGAACGGGGAAATTGTAGTGCAGACTTATTTTGACGGCGTGAAGAATGGCTATCTTTTTAAACACAGAGGCATTTTTAAAGAATCATTTGTCCTTACAGCTCAGGACGGCATCGAGCTGATGATCATAAAACCCCATCTGAAATGGACTTCTATGAATTACGAATACCAGATCACCACCTCTGATGCCTATGAAACCCTTCCGGAAAAAGAAATCGTTTTAATTAATGCACTGCATTGCGCCAATTATTATATGTCGATGATGGCCGCTGCTGTTATATAAGACAGTTAAATTAAAACTTTAGCAATAAGTTACCTTTATTTTTATTGGCCTTATGGTAAAAAAGAATTGTGTCCTGAGTATTTTCGGACTGCTATTACTATTTCAATGTAATCCTGTTAGCAAAAATTACAAAAAAGAATTTGAAAAATTTGTTTTTGATTCTGATCAGGTTTTATCCAATGGTGATATTTTACATCCTGCTTATGCCTATCTTAAAGATGGAAAATTAAAAGGTCTTGAGTTTAATAATCATCCAGAATGTGGAGAAAATACCAAAAGATATTTTTTTTCTGAAAATGAAAAAATAAAGAAGATTGTTATTGAGAAAAATTATTATAATGAAAGCTGTGGCAAAACTTTTGACTCATTATTCATTATATATCCCGTATTGGGCAAAACAATTGTGTATGCGGATAATACAAACGCAAAAGAAATAGAAGGTAATGTTTTGCGGGAGGAAAAAATTAATATTGATCGCTATATGAAAATGATTAAAAATTGGAAAAATAAATAAAAAAACTTATATATTGATTGAATAAAGGGTTTTCGGAATTTTCGAAAACCCTTTATTTATAGGCTATTCTATGGTAGAAGTTTTATGATTTGTGTCATGTTTTTATTTAGAATTAATAAAAATAAAATAATTTTGTAGAACTAACTTAATTATAAACATGAAAAAAACTATTATTTCTGCAGCTCTATTAGCCGTAACGATGCTGAGTGCCCAGCAAACAGATACCATTAAAGTGGCTGAAATTCAATCCGTATCGCTCCAGGGAACTCACAATTACAGAACAAAAAAATCTGAATCTATCGCAAGGCTTCCTCTGGAAAATCTTGAAAACCCTACTGTTTATAATCTTGTTCCCAAAGAAATCATCAGTGAAATGGGAGCCATGGATTTCAACACAGCGATGGCTTCTGCTCCAGGAGTGGTCGTAAGCAATAGTGTAAACGACAGTGGAAATGATATTTTTATGAGAGGTTTCAGTTCCAATGCCAGTTTCAGAAACGGACTGACTCAAAACCCAAGAGTGCAGTCTGAGATCGCTAATATCGAGAGAGTAGAAGTAATAAAAGGTCCATCCGGAACTTTATTCGGAGGAACATTAGCCAATTATGGCGGTGTGGTGAATATCGTTACGAAAAAACCACAGGAAAATTTCGGAGGAATTATCAATTATACCACCGGAAGCTGGGGAATGAACAGAATCACAGCCGATGTAAACACCCCTTTGAACAAAGAAAAAACAGCTTTGGCAAGATTCAATGTGGCAGCCTATTCCCAGGATTCTTTTCAGGATGCAGGGTATAACAAAGGATTATTCTTCTCCGGAAGCGTTCTGTATAAAGTAAGCGACAAAACCACAGTGACACTTGATACCGAGTTCCATGCTCCGGATAAAACATTGAATGCTTATGTAAGAAACTCAGAAAAGCTGACCTTACACTCCATGAAAGACCTGGAAGTAGCCTACAAAAGAGCGTTTACTAGTAATGATATCGGCTCCAAAAGAACCAACTTTGTAACGATGGCTGAGGTTACCCATAAATTCAATGACCAGTGGACGTCAAGGACATCTTACCAAAGAGGAGAAGCCAATGAAAGCGAATCTATCTTTTTAGTACTCAGATATCTGAATAATAATCAGGTAGAAAGAATGATCCGTCCTTTTGACAGCTTTAAAGTGACCACAGACAATATCCAGCAGAATTTTACAGGAGATTTTAAAATAGCAGGGTTAAGAAACCGTCTGGTAGTAGGAATAGATTACTTCCAGCAAACAACAAAATATCAGTTCCCTTACTATGAGGCCAACGGATACAGTAATGTTTTCATGCCTTATGATAAAGTGAATCTCGACAGCTCTTCCGCATGGGATCCTATCTCAAGAAACAAATTCATGAATAAGGAAAGAAAATCCACAGAATCGGATATTACAAGATTCAGAACCATCAGCGGTTATATTTCCAATGTTTTAAATATCACAGATAATTTGCTGGTAATGGCCAGTTTGAGAGTAGACAGCTATAAAAATGATGATATGGTGGTAAATGGTGTAGAGATCTCTACCAAAAACGGATATCCTGAAAATAAAGTTTCCGGTTACAGCCAGACCCAGTTTTCACCAAAGTTCGGATTGGTGTATGAAATTGTAAAAGATCAGATCTCATTCTTTGCCAATTATGTGAATGGATTTAAAAACTATGCTCCATCACTGAATGAAGTGGGTATCCTGACAAAGTGGGATCCTGAACAGGGAAATCAGATTGAAACTGGTTTTAAAGTGGATCTGTTCCATAAAAAACTACTGACGACCGTGAGTTACTATAATATTAATGTTAAAAACAGACTGGTTGCAGATCCAGGCGGAATAGGAAGTATTCAGGATGGGAATATCAAAAGTCAGGGACTGGAAATAGGCATCATTGCCAACCCTTTCAAAGGATGGAATATCGTTGCCGGATATGGTTATAACGATAACAAATATGATGACCGCAGCAAAGACAGCGGAAAAAGAATTGCCTGGACTCCAAAACATGTTGCCAATCTATGGACAAGCTACAAAATTATGGATGGTGCATATGAAGGACTTGGTTTCGGAGCCGGATTTAATTTTGTAGACCAGACCTATATCAACATCACCAATCATTTTCTTGCTCCTTCTTATACTACGGTAGGTGCTACAGTTTTTTATGACAGGAAAAAATACAGAATCGGTCTGAAAATGAATAATGCGCTGAATGAAAAATACTGGAACTTCTACGGACAGCCACAGAAGCCAAGAGAAATTCTTGCCAATTTTGCATTCAAATTTTAAATCTAAAAAAACAAAAATAATCTCAACGAAAATATAAGGAGGAAAACCGCAAAGGTGCAAAGCTTTGATTTATAATATATCTATTTCTGAAGCCTTGAAATATGCTAAAGTAAACGGCAGCAGAAATAACTCTTTTCACTTTACAAACACGCCATTATAAATACAATTGCGCCTTTGCATTTTCTACACTTACATTGTTGATTGGATGAAAACAGATATGAAAAATAATAAAACGAATCCTAAAAAAAAGCAGGGTAAATCCCTTACCAAAAGGATCACCGGCTGGCTGCATCTATGGCTCGGCCTGGTTTCCGGAATCATTGTGCTTACTGTTACTCTTTCGGGAACTGTATTTGTCTTCTGTGACGAAATCATTGATCTGTGCGGCGGAAGCGCAAAATATGTCCAGGCTCCGGCTAATGCAGAAAAAATGACCCCCGAAGAGTTGCTTGCCCACTTTCACCAGCAGGTTCCGGACAGAAAAGCGTTCTATTTTGATACCTACAAAGATGCTGACAGAAGTTTCAGAGTAGCTTCAGCAACGAAGCCTCCTAAAGATAAAAGTGCGGACAAGGCAGACAAACCAAAGAAAAAAGGCCGTGGTCCACGAGGTGTATTTGCCTATCATTATCTTGACCCTTACACCGGAAAAGTAATCGGTTCTACCAAAAGCTATGAGTTTTTCTATGTTGTAGCCCATATTCATGCGCAGCTATTGGCAGGAAAGTTTGGGAAAACGGTGGTTGGCGTTGCTTCCATCATCTTTTTTGTTCAGCTTATCGGTGGACTGATTCTTTGGTGGCCAAAAAAATGGAACAAAACAACCAGAACAACTGCTTTTAAAATCAAATCCGGAACGAAATGGCGCAGGAAAAACTACGATTTCCATAATGTCTTTGGGTTTTATTCATTGCTTCCGGCTGTGTTTATTACCATTACAGGATTGATTATGGCATACAAGGTCTTAACCGATCTTACCCAGCAGGCTTTCGGAGGAGCCGTGGATGCCCATACCATTGCAGAAAAATATGAACCTAAGTTTGATCCGGAGAAAAAAGCTCTGACCTATACTGATTTTCTTGACAGAAAATTTAAGGAGTTTCCTGATGCAAAACAGTTCAGAATGAGTATTCCGAGAAATGATTCTGCAACGGTCTATCATGTGGTGGCAGCTCAGTTTATTGGTCTGAAAAGCCTTATCAACGGAAAAAGGATGGAAACCAACAAATACACCGGAAAAGAAATTGATTATCCTGAAGAAGTACAGAAGCACGAAGTGATAGAGCACATGAACTTTGACCTTCATGTAGGGTATTGGGGCGGAATGTTCGGTAAAATATTCACATTCATTATCGGAATCATCTGTACAAGTCTGCCGGTTACCGGATTCCTGATCTGGTGGGGCAGAGGAAACAAATCGCCCAAAAAGAATAAAGAAATTAAGAACATTCATCAACACAGAAAAGATTCGCACCATGAACAGCTGGTTTAAAATTATTGCCCTCTCACTACTTTTAGTATTTACTTCCGGAAAAGCTCAGGACAAACTGGTGATAGGAGAAAAACAAAAACTATTTTCAAAAGTTTTAAACGAAAACAGAGAAATCTGGATTCATCTTCCTAAAACCTATAACGACAATACTATCAATCCTGCTAAATATCCGGTGATCTATCTTCTGGATGGAGAAATCAATTTTGAATATTACACAGGATTAACGGATTTCATTGCCAGAACTCCCTATGCCGACATTCCTGAATGTATTGTGATAGGCATAAAAAATACAGAAAGAACAAGAGATCTTACCCCGACAAAGTCTGAAAAGAAAAGTCCTGTAAACCCTAATGTCACTCTTTTTGCAGACAGTGGCGGAAGTGAAGACTTTCTGAAATTCATGCAGGAAGAATTGAAGCCATTCGTTAATAAAAACTACAGAACACAGGATTATTCAGTGTTGGTAGGCCATTCTTTCGGAGGTCTGTTTGCGATCAATACCTTCCTTTTACATCCGGATTATTTCAATGCTTATGTTGCGAATGATCCCAGTTTATGGTGGGACAATAAAGTAACCATCAAAAGAACGAAAGAGTATCTGGAAAAGAATAAGAACTTTCCTGCAAAAAAATCTTTGTATGTTTCTCAGGCAGACAATGAAGAACAGCAGAAAAACTGGAACTCCGATATGACCCAGGCTATTGAAGAATTTAAAGGAATGATAGAAAAAAACGGATCATTAAACTATAAACATAGCTTTTTCGAAGGAGAAACCCACGGAACTGTTTCCTATCCCGGAAATTATGAAGCATTAAAGTTTATATTCAAAGGTTTCAGAACCGATATAAAACAACTTGCCAAAAATCCCAAACTGCTTGAAGAAGACTATAAAAAGTTTTCCGAAAAGATGGGAACAGATTTTATTCCTTCAGAGGCCTATCTGAATGTAGTGATCAAATTTATGAAAAGTAATGGTTTTAAAGAGCCCGAAACTTATTTTATGAATCTGAAAGACAACTATTATCCTGAGCAATAATGCATTGAAAATAAAAACCAAATCCGTTTACCAACAGATTTGGTTTTTTATATCTTGATTCTAAAGTAAGCTTTGGCTAAAGCAGATTTATTCTAAAGAACTATCCTCACAGTTTGTCATTCCGATTTCTTTTATTTAGATGATAAGAGTATAGATTCCTACGGAATGGACAACTGAGTGTATAATGGATTATTCCGGTAGAAATCTGAATAATTTTTCAGTGAATTAATGCCTGTTATCACAATTAATCGGGAAATCCTTCTCCTTTTGATCTAAAAAGCTGATGGAAGGACAGCCAAACGACTGTGCCATGAATCCAAAAATAACAGGAGGCTTTCCTTTGAACAGGTGGCCGGTATATTGGAAAACATTGGCTTCATCAGCATCTATTCCATACAGAGGAAGAAACTCTCCGCCATCACTTCCTGCAAGGCTGAAGGTCTTTTCCGCAATTTTTTCCTTACGATCATTGATGACCGCAAGCTTACGTTCTGTGATATTTCCTTCTTCAAGATAATCCTGAAGATAATAGGTCAGATTTTCATATTGTGCCTGGTAGGTTTTTCCCTTGGTAAGTTTGGACTGACTAAAATATTTTCCTGAACTGGCCGCATCAGCTTTTTGCCATTTCACAGCTTTCATTTTATGGTTTACGAAAGGATTTTTATTCCCAAAATAAGCGATAGCATTAGTATAACGGTCGTATTCTGTTGTTTTTTGATGAGTGGCTACCTGGAATCCCATCATATAAGAATCCGGGTCTAAATCCTGATCATCGGAATAAGGACTTAAATAAGCCACGGCTTTTAATTGGCTGACTGGCATTTTTTGAAGTTGATTAGAACGATACTCATAGATGTACAGAGAATCATTTTCTGTGAGATGAATTCCTTCAAGCAGTTTTTTTCTGCTGGGAGCATCCAGTTCAAAATGCTGGCGTTCCTCATAAGTCATATGTTTCTGGTTTTTCATAATAGCTTCAGGTACAGGCTGTACTCCCTTATAGATATCCGAAACAGAAATGAAAATATCCATATCAGAATCTTTTTCTGCGGATGAAATGACAGACAGACTGAAAATATTAAAATCCGTATAATCTATTTTCTCTTCAGTTTTTACCGTTTTTACAGAATCATTCGTCAGATGTGTTTCTGTGGTAACAGTTTTTTTTTCTTCTTTCTTACAGCTTACAATAGCCAATGGCAAAAATAAAAGCGCAGCGACGGTTTGGGGTTTTATAATCTTTTTTAGCATTAAAGTGTTTATCATATTCTAATTCATTTTGTAATAAGGTTCTGAAAAATATTTGCTGGGTTTAATGTAAGCCATTTTCCTTTCAGCATCAAAGATCCAGATGAATCTGCGAAGCATATCAGCACCGAGATAACTTACATTTTGTATTTTCAGTTCCCCGGAGAAATATCCTACGAAAACATCTTTGAACACGCTATTTCCCAATTTGAAATAGGGTAGAACAGCTTGTTTGGTCGTTAACGTTTTACCTTGAGAATTCTTTAGTGTTTTTTCTCCTGTTACCTTTAGTTTTTTCTCCAGATGTTTTTCTTCAGCAAACTCATTACTATAAAGAATAGCTCCTGAAAACCCGGATTGTAAAACAAAATAGGTTTCCTGCTGCTGATCGCCTTCAAGGATATTGTCTGCAGCAAGATAAAACCCTTCATGATCCAGAATGATATTGATGGGTTGGTAGTCTTTCAGATCCGGCATTTTGTCGTAGATCACAAACTGGTTGTTGTCATAATCAATTTTAAAGGCTTTCCCTTCAAAAATTCCGGTCCCGATTTTTCCGTCTGCTTCATGACCTGTCAGCTGATTGTCAAAAAAACGCACATTTTCCTGGATGATCTTTCCGATCTCAACAGTATTATTATCGCTGAGTTCTTCTTTATTGAAAATAATATGTGCTGCTTTCTGTTTGCCATCAGGAGAAATTGCATAATCTTTCATGGCAATCTGGAACATGAGATTGAGCGAATCTTTTTTGTTGACAAGGGTCTTTACAATGATATTATTGTGTTTTGTGATCCGGAAGGGGATGGTCTGCTGTGCTTTCATACCATACAATCCGGCAGAAAGCAGTATGAAAAGTACTGTTCTTTTGAGCATTATCAGTGATTAGTGTTTTAAAACTTTAAAATTACCTATTATCTTTGGAAAAGCAAATAATAAAATGAAATGGTTGAAAAATTGCTTCAAAGTGGAATCCATTGGGAAAAGAAAGCATTCAGACGAAATGAGTTCCTGAAGATTTCAGGCAGTACAGATACCTCTATTTATTGTATAGAAAATGGAAGTGTCCGGATTTATATGATGGATGAAAATGAAGAAAGGATCATTCGTTTCGGATACACAGGAAATATTATTGTCAGCCTGGATTCTTTTTTATCGGGAAAGCCTTCGGATCTTTATATTCAGGCGATTAAGAAAACAACGGTAAGAATAGCTTCAAAACAGGATTTCTATGCGTTCGTACAATCGGACGAAGAACATATGAAATTCTGGATGAATGTCCTTGAAGATCTCGTATTACAGCAGCTTGAAAGAGAAAAAGATCTGCTGATCAATGCTCCCGGAGAACGCTTTGAAAGAGTTTTAAAACGAAGTCCGAAGCTGTTTCAGGAAGTTCCCAATAAATATATCGCCAATTATCTGAGAATGTCACCGGAAACCTTGTCCAGACTGAAAAAATCTTGAGTTCAGTCAAGATTTAAGAACAACCAGATCAGCATATTTGCATAAAAAACGTAATGAAAATTTCAACCTCAGAATTACTGGATGAGTTAAAAAACAGAACAAAGCAGCATTTACAGTTTGCTGAAATGTTGTCTTCAAAGACTGAACATGATCTGAATTTCAGAACTTCCGCAGACAGCTGGAGTATATTGGAATGCCTGGAACATCTCAACCGCTATGGTGATTTCTATATTCCTGAAATAAGCCGTGCTATTTCTTCTGCCGGAAAGTCCTCATCAACATTTTTTAAGCCCGGAATTCTCGGGAACTATTTTGCTAAAAGCATGCTTCCCAAAGAAAAATTGAATACAATGAAAACGCTTAAAGCCATGAATCCTATCCACAGTAATCTGGATAAAGGTGTAGTGGATACATTCATAAAACAGCAGACAAAAATGCTTGAGTTATTGGAAGAAGCACAAAACGTTGATCTGGAAAAGACAAAAACAAATATCAGTATCTCAAAGCTGATCAAATTGAAGTTGGGAGATACTTTCCGGTTTGTTATTTACCACAATCAAAGGCATGTTGAACAGATAAAAAGAATTTTAACGGATTAAAAACAAGTATGATTTCCAAAAATGCTTACTTTTAAACGAATGGAAATGATACACCAAAAAAATATATCAACCCCTTTGGGTGAAATGATTGCCTGTGCCGTGGATCAGGGAATCTGTCTGCTTGAATTTACAGACCGGAAGAATATCGAAAAACAGCTGAAGGCACTGTCAAAAGTTTTAAAAGCTGATATTGTAGAAAGAGAACATTTTCATTTTGTACAGCTGGAGAAGGAACTGAAAGAATATTTTGAGGGAAGAAGAACCCGTTTTGAAGTTCCGTTGTTTACTACCGGAACAGAGTTTCAGGAGAAGGTCTGGCAGCTGCTGCGTGAAATTCCGATGGGAGAGATAAGAACCTACAAGCAGCAGTCAGAAATACTGGGAAACCCCAAGGCGATACGTGCCGTAGGAACAGCCAATGGAATCAATAAAATTGCGATTTTGATTCCCTGTCATCGTGTGATAGGCTCAAACGGTGAATTGGTAGGCTATGCAGGAGGAATCTGGAGAAAACAAAAACTGCTGGAGCTTGAAAAGGCCATCTTATTTTAAACCAAAATTTACATTCGGAGAATTATAAAAAATAGGTGTTCATTTTTCGGTTGTAGAACAGGTAGTAATCTTTCTACTTTTGAATAAAAAAATTATGATCAGTTTTAAACAGTTACATCATGGTGAAGAACCGTTACTTTTGGGTAATGTATGGAATGTAGAAAGCGCAAAGGTATACGAAAAGCTGGGCTATAAAGCATTGGCAACCTCAAGTTCGGCAGTCGCACTGAGTTTAGGATATGAAGATGGAGAAGAGATGACCTTTGAAGAATATTTTTATATCATCAAGAGAATCAGAGCTTCCGTTTCAATTCCTTTGTCGGTAGATCTGGAATCCGGATATGGTATTGAAAATGATACGGTAGTTTCAAATATCATGAAACTTATAGAAATTGGAATATCGGGGATTAATATTGAAGATACCAACGTTATTGACGGAATACGAGAACTCATAAACAGAGATGTTTTCTATGAAAAATTAAAAGATATTTTTATCAAATTAGGAGAAAACAGAGATAAGGTATTTATCAATGTACGCACAGATCCTTTTTTACTGAATATTGAAAATGCGCTGGAAGAAACTTTAGAGAGAATCAAACTGTTTGAAGAACTTAAAGCCGATGGCGTTTTCATTCCGGGCATGACAGCTGAAAAGGAGATCAGAACTATTACAGAAGCTACTTTTCTTCCCGTGAATGTTATGGCTCTTCCTGATTTACCCGATTTTGATACGCTTAAAGCATTAGGGGTAAAAAGAGTTACTTCAGGTGCTTTTATGTACAGACATATCTACCGAGAGCTCGAAAAAGCAAGTCAGGAAATTACAAACGTAAGAAGTTTTTCACCTCTTTTTATCTCATGATGGAACTTACAGAAAAAATAATGTACGAGGCATCTTATATCAAAGATGTTTCATTTGAAGGGATATTCTGGATGGGTGTAAAAACCACAGGAATATTCTGCAGACCGACCTGTACTGCACGGAAACCGAAATTTGAAAATGTAGAGTTTTTTTCCAATACCAAAGATGCAATGCTCAAAGGATATCGCCCGTGTAAAGTGTGCAGACCTTTGGAAAATCTCAACGCCACACCTCCGTATATCAAAAATTTATTGAAAGAAATTGCCGACGACCCCACATTAAAGCTTAAAGATTATGATCTTGTAAAAAGAGGATTGGAACCCGCAACAGTCCGCAGATGGTTTCTGAAACACCATGGGATTACGTTTCATGCTTTCCAGAGAATGTCAAAACTCAATACAGCATTTAAAAAACTTCAACAGGGAGAATCGGTTACAGAAGTTGCATTTGACACAGGATATGAAAGTCTGAGTGGTTTTAATGAGAGTTTTAAAAATATTTTTGGAGTATCACCTAAGAATAATTCCATGGAAAAGATCATTGATCTGAAGAGAATAGAAACCATGCTGGGAACAATGATAGCCTGTGCCGATGAACATGGAATCTGTCTTTTAGAATTTTCCGACAGAAAAGCGCTTCCAACAGAATTAAAAAGTGTTGCGGAATATTTTAAAGCAAATATTATACAAGGAGAAAATCCTCATTTTATTACTCTGGAAGAAGAATTAAAAGAGTACTTTGAAGGAAAAAGAACCGCATTTACAGTTCCTATTTCCCCTGTAGGAACAGCTTTTCAGAAAGAAGTCTGGGCTATTCTTCAGGAAATTCCTTATGGTGCAACAAGAAGTTATCAGGAACAGGCAGATATTTTGGGAAATCCTAAATCCGTAAGAGCTGTAGCCAATGCTAATGGTCTGAATAAGATATCCATTATAATCCCTTGTCATCGCGTAATTGGCAGCAACGGGCAATTAACAGGCTATGGAGGTGGAATCTGGAGAAAACAAAAGCTGCTGGAATTGGAAAAGGCTATATTATTTTAGAAATATAAAAAGTAATTTATTCTTATCTTTCGCTGCTACAAAACGTTTTCCATCTTTTTATGAAATCGAAAATTCCGGTAATTCTCATTTTTGCAAGACTCATAATTGGCTTTATCATCATTTCTTTAAGCCTTATTAAGGTAGAAAATTATCAGATAATTGCTGCCGTCCTTTTATCCATAGGCTTACTGACTGATATCTTTGATGGGATTATAGCAAGATATCTTGATGTCTCAACTCAGAAACTCAGACGTCTTGATTCTACAGTTGACCAGATATTTTTTATATCAGTGGGAGTGGCTACGTATATCCAGTGCCCTGTTTTCTTTGAAACCCATGTTTACAAAATAAGTATTCTGGCAGGAGCCGAAGCTCTTATTTATCTGGTAAGCTTTTTAAAATTCAGAAAAGAAGTTGCTACCCATTCTATTGGTGCCAAGATCTGGACTTTATTACTTTTTGGAACATTAATTCAGGTTATTTTTACAATGTCAGTCTGTCATTCTGTTCAACCTTTGTTTTTGGGTTGGCCTGCTTACAAGGGCAGAGATTATTGCTATTCTTTTTATATTGAAAACCTGGACGAATGATGTTCCTTCTGTTTTTCATTCCATTCAACTAAGAAAAGGGAAAACGATTAAGAAAAGTAAAATATTTAATAGTTGATTATTTAATTTTAAAAAGGATTTGGTTAAAAAATACCTGTATAGAAAAATATCGGTAAAACAAATTTTAACGAAGTTTATGAAAGCTAATTCGCTCTGAATTTTGTAATTTTAAACAAAAATTTACACGTGAAAAAGTTACTAGCAGCAGTTTGCATTTCAGTTTCAGCATTCAGTTTTGCTCAGGATTATTCTGTGCCGGCAGCAAGTCCGCGCCAGAAGGTTGAGCAGCAGTTTTCAATGTCTAAAATTACCATTGATTATGGGAGACCGGGAGTGAAGGGACGTAAAATTTTCGGAGAACTGGTTCCTTATGGCCAGGTTTGGAGAGCGGGAGCGAACTCTTCTACAAAAATTACTTTCGGACAGGCCGTTAACTTCGGTGGGAAAACAGTGCCTGCAGGAACATACGGATTGTTCATCGTTCCTACAGAAAAAGAATGGAAAGTTATCCTTAATAAAGATTTCCAGCAATGGGGAGCTTATACTTACGATCCAAAACAGGATGTAGTAGACGTTACGGTACCGGTTAACAAACTGACAGACAAACAGGAATGGTTTGAAATCACTTTAAATCCTACAGATGAAAACTCAGGAAACCTGGTTATCAAATGGGATATGGCTCAGGCAGAAGTTCCTTTGAAACCGTCCAAATTAGACACTGTCATCAAGATTTCCGACAAGTTGAAAGAAATCAAGAAAATAGAATCAGATTCTACTAAAAAAGGCTAAGCAATGAATTTTTCTGTTCAGCCTGTTTTAGAGAATGAAGAATTTCAATTAATCCCCTTACAGCAAGGGGATTTTGAATCTTTATATGAAGTGGCTTCCGATCCTAAAGTCTGGGAACAGCATCCTAACAAAGACCGTTATAAGAGAGAAGTTTTTGAAAACTTTTTCACAGGAGCTATGGAGAGTAAAGGTGCTTTCAAAATTATGGAGAAAGCTACCGGAGATGTATTGGGAAGCAGCCGTTATTATGATTTTGATGAAGAGAACAATCATATTTTCATTGGATATACTTTCTACGGAACAAAATCATGGGGAAAAGGCATTAATCCTAAGGTTAAAAAGCTGATGCTGGATTATATCTTCCAGTTTGTAGACAAAGTTCATTTTCACATTGGAAAAGAGAATTACCGTTCGCAGACAGCTTTGGAAAGACTGGGAGGTCAAAAGATTGCTGAAGAAGAAGTGGCTTATTTTGCAGAACCTACAAGAACCAATTTCGTGTATGAAATTAAAAAAGAAGATTGGATATGAAAAAATATAAAATCCAGCAGTCACCATTTGTAGTTCCTACTACAGACGGAAAACTGATTGAAGAACACTGGGGAAACTCTACAGGAAATTCTACTGTTTCCATTGCTCATATGGTAGCACCTCCGGATTGGAGTGAGCCTCACCAGACTCCTGAGTTTGATGAATTTACCTACATTATTTCAGGAAAAAAGCAATTTGAAATAGACGGAGAAATTGTTGTTCTTGAAAAAGGACAGAGCATCCTTATTGAAAAAGGAGCAAGAATCCGTTATAGTAATCCGTTTTCAGAACCATGTGAATATCTTGCGATTTGCCTTCCTGCATTTTCTATGGAATTGGTGCATAGGGAAGAGGAAGGCGTAGACTAAAAAAGCTGTTAAAAAAATATAAAAGCAAATCTGCATATCAGTGGGTTTGTTTTTTTATTCCCAATTTTCAAAAGACGATGCAATTGTATGGTATTGGGTCTTTTGAGATCAGATTTCAGGAAGCAGGTAATGAGAACATAGGTTAATACTATATTTTTTGAAATATTTGTTCTGATTGATAGTACTGATTTTTGAATTATTTTGTAAGTTCGCGGACTTAAAAAATGAACGACTAAGATCTATGAAAAACAAATTATCAATTGTGCTGTCCCTGAGTATTGCGCTTTCTACCACTTCATGTGCAACCATTTTTACAGGAACTCAGGATCCAATAGCTTTTACTTCAAACCCTGAAGGGGCAAAAGTATTTCACAAGGGAATTGAAAAATGTACAACACCTTGTACAACCAAAATTCCAAGAGGTTTGGGTAAGCAAATGGTTACATTTGAAAAAGAAGGATTTGAGAAGAAAGAAGTAAAACTGACAAAAACTTTTAATGCCGTAACTTTACTCAATATTATTCTTGGAGGAGCAATAGGAGTGGGAATTGATGCTGCAACAGGTTCTCTTACCAAATATTCTCCAAAAAAATATGATGTTGAGCTGGAGGCTCAACCATAATTGATTCAGGTAAAAAATAAAGGCAAATTCATTGATTCACGAATTTGCCTTTTTTATGTTTATTTCAAAATTTCTTTCAGGAACAGCAATGTGTGGTTCCATGCTCTTTTGGCCATTGCCGGATTATAATCCGGTGATTTCGGATCTGTGAAAGTATGTTTGGAATGGGCATACGTGATAATCTGCCAGTCGGCATTTCCTTCATTCATTTCTTTGATGAGGTTATTATAATCCTCAGGAGTTACACTTTTATCATCAGCCGGATTTTCAACAAGAATTTTGGCCGTCAAAGCTTCATTTTTTCTGCTCTGATCTCTGCCCAGACTTCCGTGGATGGAAACAACACCCGCTACAGGAAGATGACCTCTTGCGGATTCCAATGCTCCCGTACCTCCGAAACAGTAGCCGATTACCGCTACCTTATCAGAAATGGCTCCGTTTTTCTTCAGTTGTTCCAACGCCAGCGAAATTCTTTTCTGGTACTCCTGATAATTCTGTTTGTAATACCCTGAGCTTTTTGCAGCAGATTCGTTATCTGCAGGAATTTTCCCTTCACCGTAAATATCAGCAATAAAAGCAATATACCCTTGCTTTTCGAGTTCAATAGCGGCTGTTTTAGCTTCTTCGTCAATACCTTTCCAGGCTGGAAGAATCAGTACTCCGGGAAGTTTTTTTCCGGCATTGGAAGTGATGAGACCATTAAGTTTCTGGGAACCGTCCTGGTAGGAAACAGGTTTAAGTTTCTGACTGAAAAGATTTCCTGAAGCCATAATCATTGCAGTTAATAAGATGGAACGTATCATATTTTGTAATTTAATTTTAATACAGATTAGTACACTAATCCTTTTCACAAATACAACCAATAACAATTGTGCAATTCTCGTGTAAAAATTTGTGATATTAGTGTTGAAAAGAAATCTTATCGAAATTAATAAAAATAACTCAGAAAGAATATTAATAGAATATTATTTAATACTTTTCAGAAATTATCTGATGTTATAAGCCTTACTCAGGTTTGTAAAACTGGTATTGCTCATTTTCATAATAGGCATTAATGTGCTGCAAACCGTTTGTTAAAATAATTTCCCTGGCACCGATAATAGAATTGTATCGGGCAGTCTGTTCAAAAGTTTTTTCCGTTAATTTGATCTGCGGAGCTTTACATTCAATCAGAATTATGGGTTCGGTTTTTTCAGTAACCAGAAGGTCAATTCTTTTGGTAAGACCATTCAGGATAATCTTTTTTTCGGTAATCAGAGCCGATGTTGAGTAGGATTTTACAGTAAGATAATAATGTACCCAATGTTGTCTGACCCATTCCTCAGGAGTGAGCAGAAGATAAGTTTTGCGGACCAAATCATAAATAAAAAACTTATCTTTGTCTTTCTTGAATTTAAAATCAAAAGTTTCCTGAAAATTCAGTTTTGGAAGTTCCATTAATAAGATGAAAGAATTAGATTTAATCCTCAAAAATATTAAAAATAAAGAAGTTTTACCTATTTATTTTTTCCACGGAGAAGAAGCTTACTTTATTGATGTCGCTGTAAAGGCTCTTGAACATAACTTTTTGGAAGAAGATGAAAAAGCTTTCAACCAGACAGTTACTTATGGAAAAGATACTTCTTATCAGGAAGTTCTTTCCCTGGCAAGACAGTTTCCGATGATGGGAGACAAACAGGTGATTATTGTGAAAGAAGCTCAGGATTTACGATTCAATGAAGAGGAAAACAGAATTCTGGAAGCCTATGTAGAAAATCCCGTTCCTTCAACGGTATTGGTTTTTGCTCATAAACACAAGAAACTGGATAGCAGAAAAAAGGCTGCCAAAGCTTTAGATAAAGCCAAAGTTCTTTTCCTTAGCGAATCTGTAAAGGAAAGCAATCTGCCGAAATGGATTTCAGATGAGTGTGTAAAGCTTAAAATCAATACAGCTCCCAATATTTCCCATCTGCTGGCAGAATATCTGGGAAATGACCTGTCCAGAATTGCCAACGAGCTGAACAAGCTGAAGATGATCCTTAAAGAAGGTGAAATCCTTGACGGAACCATCGTTGAAAATCATATCGGGATCAGCAAAGAATATAATATTTTTGAGCTCCAGAAGGCTTTAGGAACTAAAAATGCCAATGCAGCCTTTAAGATTGCTCATTTTATGGGTAAAAACCCGAAGAATAATCCTTTTGTCATGATGCTGGCAAGCCTTTATAATTATTTTTCCAACGTTATTATTTATCAGACCATGGCAGGGCAGTCTCCACAGACGATTGCTTCGCAAATGGGAGTGAACCCTTATTTTATCAAAGACTATGCGGAAAGTGCCAGACTTTACCCTTTGAAACATGCTACAAGAGTGATTTCTATTCTCCGTGAATTCGATATGAAAGGTAAAGGGCTCGGAGCGGTAAATATGGGAGAAGCTGAGCTGATTCGGGAACTTGTGTATAAGATTATCAATGTAGATAAGATTAAGATGAAGGTGTGAGGCGAGTTGCGAGGTAGCGAGTCGCGTGATGCGAGGTAGCGTGTTGCGTGTTGCGTGATGCGTGTTGCGAGATAGTGAGATTCGGGATATGATGGGTAAAGGACATTAAAAAAGTTTTAAATTTTCTGCCAATCTAATTCCGTAACACAATAACCCGAACCCCGAATCCCGAACCCCGGACCCCGGAAATCACCCCACAACAGTTACCATCGAAATACAACATATCAGATATTGACAAGTATCATTAAAATAACTTTAAAAAGAAATTAAAAATTCCGAAATTAGCGGTCTAATTCAAATTAAATCTTTTCGAACAAAGCAAATTATGGAGCAAAACATTTTAGATTGTGTGATCGTTGGATCTGGGCCTTCTGGTTTCACAGCTGCTATCTACGCAGCAAGAGCAGACTTAAAACCTGAATTGTATACAGGTTTGGAGCCGGGCGGACAATTAACAACCACTACTGAAGTGGATAACTTCCCAGGGTATCCAGCCGGGATTACAGGTCCTGAAATGATGATGGATCTGCAAAAACAGGCAGAAAGATTTGATACCAAAGTTCATTACGAAATGATCACTAAAGCTGAATTCTCTAAGGAAACAGGCGGTGTTCACAAATTATATGCAGGAAACAAAGAGATCCTTGCCAGAACAGTTATTATCTCTACAGGAGCTACAGCAAAGTATTTAGGTCTTGAAGATGAGAAAAAATATGCAGGAGGCGGTGTATCAGCTTGTGCTACGTGTGATGGTTTCTTCTACAGAGGAAAAGACGTGGTGGTAGTAGGAGCGGGAGATACAGCTGCTGAAGAGGCTACTTACCTTGCCAAACTTTGTAAAAAAGTAACATTGTTGGTGAGAAAAGATGTTTTCAGAGCGTCAAAGGCAATGGTTCACAGAGTGGAAAATACGCCGAATATCGAAGTGAAATTCCACCATGAATTAATCGGGATTGAAGGAGAAAACAGCCTTGTAGAAAGAGCGGTAATCATCAACAATCAGACTCAGGAGAAATCTACAGTAGATGTTGAAGGAATCTTTATTGCCATTGGTCACAAACCGAATACAGATATCTTTGTGGGTCAGGTAGATCTTGATGAAAACGGATATATTGTGACTGAAAAAGGGTCTTCAAGAACCAATCTTCCGGGTGTATTTGCTGCCGGAGATGTTCAGGATCATATCTACAGACAGGCTATTACAGCTGCGGGAAGCGGATGTATGGCGGCAATGGATGCAGAAAAATATTTAGCTGAATTACACGGATAGTATTCAGTGTATACAATACAAAGCGTACCCGAAGGGTGCGCTTTTTTGTTCCTATATACCTGAGCTTTGTTGGGTAATCGCAATGTCGCAAAGTTTTTTTTCACTTTATGTATGATTTTAAGGTGTAAGAACATTTCGACTTCGCTCAATATGAGATTTTCAGTAAAGAATATACGTTATCAATTTTATCGGAGATAAAATCTCTGCACCTTATAACAGTCTTTTTTTAATATTACTTGCGCCTTTGCACTTACAACATTTAACATCTCTCCATACCCAATATTCGCTAAGAAATTAGATAAATAGCTTTATTTTCCAGAAATATTTCCAAAATCCTCATGACCACATATATAACAACTGAAGACGTACACATTCCCCTCCTGTGGAGGGGTGGCAAAAATTCAAAGAATTTTTGACGGGGTGGTTAAAACTATACAATTGAGTAAAAGTGATAGTTAAGTTATTATGATCATCTTGTTTTGCGTAAAGTAAAATCCCTAAATTAGCCCGTAATCAAAAACAAAATGGAAACAAAAATCATAAAAGTTACACACGTTACCGGAACTTACATCATTGAAGTTACCAATGGAGCCCTTAATGACATGAAAACCCAGCTGGACAAATGCCTTAATGATGAACAGGGCGCAATTGTAGTAAAGGGAGAAGATGGAGATCAGTTTGTATATCCGTCTGATTTTTTAAAAAACAGTTTTATTTCCATTGTTGATCGGGAATAGGTAGCTTTTACAGGTATAAAATAAAAACGGCTTCCATTGGAAGCCGTTTTGTTCTTTATGTGGTGGTGATTATCCCTTTTTTAGTTTTTCATTTTCTTTTTTTAAAGCTTTAATCTGCTCTTTCAGAAGATTAATGTATTCCTGTTGGTTTTCTAATAAGTAATTGGGAACATTACAATTATAAATACCAGACTGGTGAAAAGAACTAGTGTCATTAAATGTTATGTTTTCATTTTTCTGTACAACATTCGGTTCTTTCTCTTCTTTAATATCTTCTACAGAAACCTCCAAAGCTTTAGCCAGTTTCTCCCATTCGTCATCAAATATTCTGACATCTCCATTTTCTTTTCTGCTGTAGTTGGAGACATCGGTGGCAAGAAGATCAGCAATCTGCTGCTGAGTATAGCCTTTCTGCTTTCTTAAAGTTCTTAGTTTTTCCATTGTCATAGGATACCTGTGTTTTTACAAATGTAGTGAAAAATATGTGTGTTTGTAAATATAGCTGTAAGTTTTGTCATACAAAAGCCTTTCTATGATGGGATTCCCCAAAACATGGGTGTTTTAGATTTTTATATTGAAACTTTAGCGAAAGAGTGAAAAATAATTCCCCTGATTCCTAGTCTATTATTAAGTTTTGTTAAAATTTGTGGGGGAAAAGTTTTGCAGAAATTAAAAATCGTTCTATATTTGCACCACTGAAAACAACGGTATAGCCGGAGTTTAGGGAGAGTTGGCAGAGTGGTCGATTGCGGCAGTCTTGAAAACTGTTGACTGTAACAGGTCCGGGGGTTCGAATCCCTCACTCTCCGCTTAGGGGACGTTTATTTATTAACGTCTCCTTTTTTTATGTCCTAAATGGCTTGATTTCCGGTCAATTCATCTTTTCTTCTAATTCCCGCTTCAAAGTAGAAATCCGCTCATCTTTATCGTTATGATGCCAGCCCGGAGCATTGAATATATACCCCAGTTTCGCTTTCCATGTCGGTGCATTCCGGACATCCTTTATCATATTTCCAAACTCATCAAAGACGATATGAAAAACATTATAAGTATGAATGTTATGATAGATTCCGTAATCCGTCGTTTTCTTTTCTTCCGCTTTGTACGTGCCGAAAAGATGATCCCAAATCATCAAAATACCCCCATAATTATTATCTAAATCCTCAATTTTTCGGGAATGATGTACCCGATGGTTGGATGGAGAATTGAATACCTTATCGAACCACCCTAATTTTCCAATAGCATTGGTATGCGGCCAAAATTGAAAAATCAGGTTAAATTGATGCATCATAGCCATCATAATAGGATGAAAACCAATAATGATAAAAGGGATATACCAAATGTCCCGATATATAATTTCAAACCATCCCTGACGCAATGCAATAGCAAGACTCAAATGAGTAGCCGAATGATGATTGACATGACCTGTCCAGAACAATCTGATTTTATGACTCAACCGATGATGCCAGTAAAAGCCAAAGTCCTGAACAATCATAACCAATAACCAAAGCCACCAGTGATCTGCATGCCATTGTAAAGTGAAGAATTTATTGAAATCTTTGATCCCGAAAATATCAGTAAGCCTAAAATGATTGTAAATCCAAAAAAAGTAGGATAATGAAATAGCTTTCATCCCAAAGTCTAACATTACTGCCCCTATCCCCAATCCGATACTCGATACATTATCTTTGATGAGTCTTTTGGTGAATACTTTTTGAGGAATCTGATACAAAAATATTTCCCCTACTATCAACAAGATAAACACAGGAATAAAATAAGTAACAGGATCAGTAAAATCCAATGGATAGAATAGGGCAATACTATGAAAAAACCGGTTATCTTTTCTTTTCATAAGTCTTGATTTTATCGGATAATTCTGTTCTTTTTTTCAATACCAACCACTCCCAACACCAAAATCAATTGGGCTAAAACATAAGTAATCATCACAACAAGTTCTTTCCCAATACTACGCTGTACAAACATATTAATGGCTAATACGGAATCTGATATTACAAACAAAACAGCTCCCAGGATTAATAATAAAGAATAAGTTCTGATACTAAAATACAGCATCGTAGCAATGGTAATTCCATAAATCACCACGGGTATTTTCATTTCGTTTAAATAAGGAAATATATAGTAAATAAATGAGCCTAAATAAAGCAAAACAAAGGGAAGCCAAATCCAGACATTTTTCTTTTTAATCCTTAAAAAATAAACGATGTAACAAATATGAGCCAACAAAAAGCTTCCCAAACCGGGCATAAATCCCCATCCAAATAACAAAAACACATCACCCAAAAAGCTCAGAATTAATCCAGATAAAAACCATTTGTTGATCAGACATACGTTTTGCTTAGAATAAGTAAAATAAAACCAGATAATAATAGGTAACAACAGTGGCTTGGTAAAAAACCGCCAGGAACTATGATCCATAGCAATAAATACTAAATCAAATGCAAAAACAATGGACAGAAGAACTAATAACAATTTGATATTGAAAGATTTTATCATGGTATTATTTTATTGCAATTCTTTAATTATCTTTTTCTTGTTACAATATGGATATATCTCAGGTTTGTACCAAGTTATTCTATATGTGACACTTATCTAATATTGTTAAATTACAAATAAAATGAAGATAAAGTACTTTTGAAATATAAAAATACAATGCATCACACTTTAGTTTATTTTATATTTTAGAAATAGACTATTATTAGAAATATTATTTAAGTTTATGCAGTTTAATCATATCTTTTCCAAAGTAATTTTCGAATTTTTTGAAAAAATTCTTCCTCTTTGAACTTTAGGGTTGCATGACTACTATTAAAAGTGGTGAATGTTCTCAGGATCAGTGTTTTGTGTCAGAAATTCTGAAAAAATGACAGAAAACCGGAAAAAATTTCATTCGTACTCAAATGGTATTTTTTTTGTAAATTTTTATGTACAGCTGGCCAGCTGACGTGTTTTTTAATGATTGTTAAACTTAATTAAAAATGATTGCTATGAATAATCTAATAAGAAGAAACGGAAACAGCAACTTGGGCTTTTCAAGTGTCTTTGATGATTTTTTTGGTCGTGAACTTTTTAACTGGGGCAATAACAATTACTCATCTACCAGTACAACCGTACCATCGGTCAATATAAAGGAGAACGGAGAAGCTTATGAAGTTCAGGTTGCAGCACCAGGTATGGATAAAAATGATTTTCAGATCAGGCTGGATGGTAACCTGCTTACTATTTCATCAACGAAGGAAGATCGTAAAGAGACAAAAGATGAAAACTTCACACGAAGAGAATTCAGTTACCAATCTTTCCAGAGAAGTTTTGAGCTTCCAAAAGATGTTGTGGATCAGGATAATATTAATGCAAAATATGAAAATGGCCTTTTAATGTTAACCATCCCGAAAAAAGAAGATGCGAAGCAGAAACCACCAAGAATGATTGAAATATCATAGAAATAATTACAAAATTGGCTACCAAAAGAGTAGCCAATTTTTTTTATAATTTTTGAAAATGCAGATCAACTTAAATCTTTGAATCGAATGATTCAAGGTTTTTATTATTAATATTGCAGTATTGTATTCTCTTCTCTTACTCTACCCGGAAATGTCCGACAGAATATGTTTGGGCTTTCCCCGCCACAATGACCCTTTCTTTTTTGTTCTCACAATAGAGCTGTCCGCCTCTTTCAGAGATTTGACGGGCAAAAAGCTGATCTTTTCCTAACCTTGATGACCAGAAGGGAATAAGTGAACAGTGTGCAGAGCCGGTAACCGGATCTTCAAGAATGGAGGACTGCGGGGTAAAATACCTTGAAACAAAATCACTGTCGGTACCTTCCGATGTTACAATAACACCACCCGGATCAAGATTAATTTCAGGGGTAAACCATCTCAGGTGAATGCTATCACCGTTATCAATGAAAAAGGCGGTTTCTGCCACTGCATTTTCACGGGCTATTTTTAAAAGGATTTCATCGGGTAACCAGTTTTTTAATGGCACAACACATGCCGGATTTCCATGGAAAACAGATTCTGTAAAAGCATCTATCTGATATAATTCTAACTTCATTATTAATAAAAATTTCGTTCCCTATAAAGATAATCTATTTCTGAGATAAAGTCCTTATTTGTCTATAATTCCATACAACATTTAATGGTCTCTGATTTATTTTCTTATACAGATAAATATTTATTCCTTCGTTCTCCGGTTTGTAATAATTTTTCCACAACCGGATGGCCATTTTCTTACAGATGTTTTTTGGGGCTGTAATTGTTCTTGATTGCTATAATTCATTATATTAGCTTTCTAAAGTATTTAATTTGCATTTATCATGTGCGTACTATTGTAGATGCAGCCATCTATTTTAGAGAAAAACTTAACCATAAAGAATTTAACCATGAAGCAGACTGTTGCTACAGCTTTCTTTTTCTTGTTTGTATTAGGTGTAAAAGCACAAACGCAATCTACTTCCCCTGATACAGTTTCTATTTTTTTCGATGAGTTAAAAACAGCTTCAAAGAAGAATATCGGACTTTGGAACAAAGATTTATATGGTCCTATGATTTTAATTGATCCGAAAACCAGGGAGCTTTTTGCCAATGAGCCGGATTTGGAGGGCATTCTGAAAGGTAACGGTACTACTTATTCTGGAATTTTACCTGCTGCTGTCAATATTGCCAATACCGCGGTCAATTGGGGTGGAAAAAGATGGGCAATGGCTATGCTCCCCCTTTCTGAAAATAAAGAAAACAGGATTAATCTTTTGGCTCATGAATCTTTTCATAGCATTCAGCCTTCATTGGGATTTACGCTTAACAATGCGGAAAATAATCATCTGGATCAGAAGAAGGGCAGGATTTACCTGCGTCTCGAATTGGAAGCGCTAAAGCAGGCAATCCGCTCAAATTCAGAAAAAGAAATGAAGCAGCATCTCACCAGTGCCTTTACTTTTAGGAAATACAGGAATACACTTTACAAAGGTTCTGAAACAACAGAAAATCTGCTGGAACTGAATGAAGGAATTGCTGAGTTTACGGGGCTCATTGTGAGCGGCAGAAATAAAGAGCAGGCAAGGTCTTCTCTTTTGAATGGTATTGATGGTTTTATGAAAAATCCCACATTTGTACGTTCATTTGCTTATTATACAACACCTGTTTATGGATATTTGCTGTATCAAAAAGATCCGGACTGGAATAAAAAAATTGATGCAAAAACTAACTTGACCAGCTATTTCAGTAAAGCACTCGATATAAGAATTCAGGCTGACCTGCAAAAAGAAGTTAAGAAACGATCTGATCATTATAACGGACAATCAATTATAAAGGAGGAAACCGAAAGAGAAGAACAAACTAAGAGGCTTATTGCTGAATACAAGCTGAAATTCATTCAACAGCCTCATTTTGAAATCAAATTTGAAAAAATGAATGTTTCCTTTGATCCGAGAAATATTATGCCTGTAGAAGATCTAGGGACAGTATATCCCAATATCCGGATTACTGATTTGTGGGGTATTCTGACAATTGAAGACGGAGCATTAATGAGTCCAAACTGGGATAAAATTTCAATATCCAATCCAGTGAAAACTGAAAATAGAAAAGTGTCAGGTGACGGATGGACTCTTGAACTGAAGCATGGTTATACAATCACTAAAGATGAAGGCAGTGGAAATTATAAATTGAGTAAGAACTGATATCCATAAAAAAAGCATCACTGTTTCGGCGATGCTTCTTGTTTTGGTAATGAAATTAATGATACCATTTCTTTTTCATAAATAAACTGGCTTTTACGAGAAGTATTAATACTGGAACCTCTACCAATGGACCAATCACCCCTACAAATGCCTGAGGCGAATGAATACCAAAGACTGAGATGGCCACAGCAATAGCCAGTTCAAAATTATTTCCGGTAGCAGTAAAGGCTATGGATGCATTTTTATCATAAGGAATTTTTAATGTTTTATTGATGATAAAACTTACAAAAAACATCAGAACAAAATAGATTACCAAGGGGACTGCTACCTTAATGACATCCATTGGCAATTCCAGTATTTTAGAGCCTTTCAAACTAAACATGAGTACGATGGTAAATAACAGAGCGTACAATGTCACAGGAGAAATTTTAGGTGCAAATTTTCTGTTGTACCACTCAGCACCTTTTGATTTGATCAGGACATATCGGGTAAGAAAACCTGCAAGAAAAGGAATTCCAAGGTAGATCAATACACTTTCTGTGATATCCTGCATAGAAACACTCACATTAAAGCTTGCAAGACCTAACTGATCGGGAAGGACATTGATAAACAGCCATACCAGGAAGCTATAGGTGAATACCTGAAAGATACTGTTTAAAGCAACCAGCAATGCCGCATATTCTCTGTTTCCTTTAGCGAGGTCATTCCAGACAATCACCATAGCAATACATCTGGCCAGTCCAATGAGGATTAATCCGGACATATAATCAGGTTCATGTCTTAAAAAAAGAATAGCGAGAACAAACATCAGAACCGGACCAATAATCCAGTTGAGCAATAAAGAAATGCCGATTACTTTTTTATCCCTGAAAGCCAAGGGCAGGAGAGTATAATCAACCTTTGCCAGTGGCGGATACATCATCAGAATGAGACCGATGGCCAGAGGAATATTAGTGGTTCCAAGAGACTGTGAATTGATAATATCAGGTATAGCCGGGAAAAAATGCCCCAAAGCAATCCCTGTCCCCATAGCCAGAAAGATCCATAAGGTAAGATAACGGTCTAAGAATTTTAGTCTGGGCTGCATGATTATTTTTTGATTTTAGAAAAAACATACAACATTTCTTCTGCAATTTGTAAGCTTCTTTTAGTATATATTGCTGACTGTTCCGGTGTATTATCTGAAATCTTTGGATCTTCAAAGGTGATCGGAATTCTTTTTTCCGCACCAGGGATAAAAGGACATCCGTCATCTGCCTGCGAACAGGTCATAATTGCTGCAAAATCAGATACAGGATTGAACGGACTGTCATATTTTTTTGAAAAACCAATTACCGGAAGACTGTTGTCATCATATTTTACAGCATATACAGAATTGGTGGTCTCAGCAATGCTGAAAACCGAAAAGCCTTGTTTCGCCAGGACTTCCGCGACTTTAGGAAATAATGCCGTTGTTTCCGTGCCTCCGGAATAGCAGTGAACTTCCGGAATGGCAAACAAAGAAGCCGCTGTCTGTGCCCAAACTTGTGCCAGATGGCTCCGGCGTGAATTGTGGGTACAGATAAAATTCAGGTTGATTTCTTTGCGGTCATCCACCTTTTGCTGGATAAAACTGATCAAAGGCTCCAGAACTTCTTTTCTGTCGGCATCTATACTTTCCCATTTCAGAGATTGAATCGTGTTTAATAATTCCTGATACATAATTAATAAAAATTAACAGCAGCCGGATCCCGGAGTGCAGGCCGATGTTGGGGTTACAGATAGTTCAGACAGATTTTTCTTTTGTTTTTCGGAAGGAATTCCGCAGGCGTCCTGAGCAAGACATGCTGTTGTTTTGCTTTTCAGTACGAAGTTTTTTCCGTTAAATTCAAGGTCATATTTACCAATGGTTTCTCCCTGATATTCAACTTCAATTTCCGAGTCTTCTATTCCAAGCTTTTCTTCGGAAAGCTGAATGATATGAAGTAACTTTCCAGGTTTTAGACGATGTTCGTAATCATCAGCATCCCAAAGTTGAAAATTAACCACTTTTTCATTTCTGATGACCCCGCCGCAGTCGATGAAATTTTTTGTGATCTGACCCACTTCTGTTACGTGGAAATGTTCTGGAACAAAATTTCCGTTTTCTAATTGAAATTCAACATTTTCCAATGCAGGAAGAATTTCTTTGATTTCTGATAGTCTCATAGTAGATTAAAATTTAGTGTTATAATTTTGTAATGACATATTGCAATATTACGATGTTTGTGTTCAAAAAAATGCCTTAACAGCATTGTTTTATAGTAACATCCTGATTAAAAAACAGGTTGAATTCATTCTGAAACTGTTTCCATGTACTTTCATTAATGCAGTAACATACAGACTTTCCTTCAATGGAACCTTTGATGATTCCTATATTCTTAAGCTCTTTTAAATGCTGCGAAATAGTGGCCTGTGCCAATCCTAGTTCTTCAACAAGATCATTACAGATACACGCTTTTTGATTAATGATGTACTGTAAAATAGCGATTCTTGCCGGATGTCCCAAAACTTTAAGCAGAGAAGCCAGCTTATTTTGTTCTTCAGTATAAAAGTCTGTTTTAGTAACTCCCATTGTTGTAATTTTATATTGCAATATTACGATGATAAATTAATATAACCATGAAAAAACTTATTAATTTCAGATAAATAAAATTAAATTATTGAATTTCAGTATATTAAAATTGTTTTGTTATGAATGATACAGTTGTAAATCAAAAAAGATGAAGCCTGTTTCCGCTTCATCTTTTAATTTATTGTTAGGGTAAACTAATCTTTTTACCCTGTTCCGGGAAGATATACCTCACTTTTAGAGGATTGTTCTCTAATAATTCCTTTTTGATCAATTCTGGATTATCACCTGTCGGCTTTCTATGAGTAACCACAATATTAAGGCCTTCAAGGCTGCTTTGTCCGGTCTTTTCTTTAAGTTTACTCAATTCCTCAGTCAGCAGATTAGGAGTAAGGTGTCCGAACAGCAGATGTTCCGGCTGGCTGTTAGGGAAGGAAACTTCAATTAATATCGTATTGAGCTGTTTTTTCTTAACAAGTGGAGCTGCTTCGTTCCAAAGTTGATCCAGGCGGTCAGATTTTTCTATACGATCAGCGCCCGTATCTCCAAGATAAAGCAGATAGTGATCATCTCTTCTTACCAAGGCTGCACTGCTCTTATAAGGATTTACATGGCTTAGTTCATAGCCGGTTATAAAAAAGGGGGTTTTTGGGGCGGGAATTTCACTTCCTTCCTGCAGTTCATTATAATGGTATTTTCCAAGGATAGGTTTTTGCCCCTGATCAGCAAAATTGATCCAGGTATCCGTGATAAAGTAGTGATTCTGAAGAATCTGAATCACAGGAGCTATCGCAAAAATATCTTTCTTCGAATCAGCCGGAGAATTGATGATGAGCCCTGATAAATGATCCAGGTGGCCATGAGATACAAAATATCCTTTGATCTGATCCTTCAAAACTGTTTCTGTAGTTCCTTCAAGGCTTTTCATTTCGATTGCTTTCCGGATTCCGGCATTTACCGTACCGGCATCAAGGCAGAGAAATGCATTGTCTTTCGGAGCGCCTACCAGATAGGCTGATAAATTGTCTTCCTGCTCACCACCATATATTCCTAAGGGAATTACATCAAAATTCTGTGCCTGGCAAACCATATTCAGAAGAACCAATAAAGAAAGTGCTGTTTTTTTCATAATACGTATAATAGAAAACCATCTTTTTCGGGATGGACAGGGCAAATTTACGCTATTTTTTTGACGACTGAAGCTGTCTATCAGTAAAGCCTGCTGAAATGAGCAGGCTTTATTCTTACGATTATTTTATTGAGGTTGTTGCTGGGTGACACAATGTACCATTCCGCCATTGGCAAATAAATTCCGGCAGTCTATACCAACCACCTGTTTGCCAGGATAAAGCTGTTGGATAATATTGTTGGCAACTGCATCGTTAGGGTCGTTATAATTAGGAACCAATACACGGTTATTCGCAATATAATAATTGATGTAAGAAGCACGCCCTACATTTTTTCCGTACGTAGTAATCACATCATTTCTTGTTAAAGGCACTTTTACAAACTGATATGGAGAACCGTTTTTCGCAGTAGCATCATACAGTTTATCAATATCTCCGTCCGGTACCTGCCAGTAGGCCAGATCATCAGGACTCATTGTAATAATGGTAGAAGAATTGGCAAACCGGGCAAAACCATCAATGTGCATATCGGTAATATCAAGACCGGCTTTTCCATTCAGCCAGATAAATTTGGTTACTCCTAGGTTTTTAGTAAATATAGCCTCTGCCTGTTGTTGCGTCATTCCCGGATTTCTGTTATTATTCAGGATAGAACTTTTACAAGCCATCAACACTCCGTTTCCGTCAATTTCCACACTTCCGCCTTCATTGATCATCACTGAGTTAAGATTGATTTTTGGTATATTGGTATCGGCTGCTATTTTAGAAGGTATTACGTTACATTTGCTGTAATCGGCTTTGTTTCCCCAACCGTTAAATCCCCAGTCCTGAATGAATAACTGCCCGTTCTGGTCTTTTACATAGATAGGACCATTGTCTCTTACCCAGAAGTCATCCGTTGGATAAATTTTGAAGTTGATATTGGTGAGGGAAACTCCAGCATTGTTGAGCAGGCCTATAATACGATTCTTTTCTGCACCATCATAAGCAATAATGTGAACTTTTTCACTTTGTACAAGTTCTTTGGTCATCGCTACCCAGGTGGCATCCAGTCTGTTGCGGTAAGTCACTCCATACTGATACTGATGAGGCCATTGAAGCCAGGTTCCTTCATGTGGAGCTGATTCTTCAGGCATTTTGTAAACAATGGTTTCCGGATTTACCGTACCCGGTAATTCTGTTAAGTCCGCTGATGAGCAGGATAATAGAAGAAGAGGTAATAATGGGAACATGATTTTCTTTTTTTGCATAACTGATCTATTTTTAACAGGGCAAAATTAGATCGATTGTTTTTCTTAAAGTTGTCCCAAATTGACAACTTACTTCAAAGGTAATAAAATATAGGTCAGTTGTTTTTCCTGATCATCTTCGTTTTCAGCATGATTTTCATACTTTTCAATGATAGGAGTGTGTGAAAACTCAAGACCTGAATTGAAAATCCAGCGTGAATAGATCTTCGTATACGTGTCGTCTATTGTTTCGTAGCTTCCATGATGGGTAAAACGGGCATATTTACCTCCGAACATCATTTTTGAAGGTAGCTTTTTATTTCCGGACTGAACGGATGAGCATGCATCATAGCGGCAGTTGATTTCTGTTTTTATTAATGGTTCATCGGCTATAACTCCAAAATATTCTATCCCGGAGTCAGGAAAATCATTTTCCATGAACTTTTCCCACAGCACTTCAATCTCTTCATTGTTATAACAGGTGTTAATGCTCTGATAATATACCTGGACAGGTTTCAGATAAACAATTTCGGGTTCCAGCAAGACCTCTGAGGTAACAGGAATGATGGCACCTCCACAAAGGAGTTGTTCCTTACTTTGTCTTGCAGCTTTAGGGGAAATCCCAAAATGTTGTTTAAAAGCTTTGGAAAAGGAAGCGATATTGGCAAAACCAACTTCAATGGCAATGGAGGTAAGATTTTCCTGAGTATAAAGAATGCGTTTATAGGCATTTTCTACTTTTAATCTTTGCTGGAAAGTACCTATTGTCTCCCCACAGCTGTACTTGAAAATGCGCTGGATATTCCGGTAAGAATAATGAGAAATGTCTTCCAGTTCCTTTACAGAAACAGGCTGGTCGTAATTCTTCTCCATAAAATTGATAACTCTGTAAATACAATTCAGGTTGTCTTCCATAAGCATTGAACTTTTTCAGAAACTGGTGATATGAAATAAATTACAAATAAAAGAAATAAAAAAATATCTTGACAATATTGTAATTTAGCTTTCGGTAAAAATAGATTTAAAAAAAATGAATTTTACCGCTCTAAAACGAAAAACCAAGAAATACTATTAAATATGGAAAAAGATTTGTCAGAATTAACGGATCAGGAGCTGATAGAGAAAAAAAGAACTATTGAATCCAGAAATGTTGTGAATGCTATCATCCTGGGGGTATTGGCTGGAATTGCTATTTATAGTACCATAACCAAAGGGGTCAGTTTCACTACTTTTTTACCGATACTTCTTGCTTTTTTTGTGGCCAACAGCTGGAATAAAGGTAAGAAAGGCTTGAAAAGGGAAATGGACTCCAGAAATGTGAAGTAATGCAGGAATTTAACAGAAAAACAGAAACTGGTGCTGTAGCCTATTTTCGGCATTGCATCAGAAACGGAGATGTAAAAGGAGCATTAAGTTGTTTTCATCCTGAAGCAGTCTACATAGACCGCGATGGAAGAGAGTGGAGAGGGTTTGAGCAGATAGAAAGGGCAATGAATGAGATTTGCCGCTTACAACTGGATATTCAAGGTGAAACTCCACATATCACTGTTGTAAATGATCTGGCGATGTGGCAGGATCAGTGGGAAATAACGGGAACTGCTCCGGATGGGCATTCTATTCATATGACAGGCAATACTTCCTGTATCATGAAAAAAAATGAAGAAGGAGAGTGGCTGTGGCTGGTTGACAATCCTTTCGGTTCTGCTGTGCTTAAAAATGACAATCTGGTATAAATTCTGAAATAATTGTACCCTTGTCAAGGTTTTAAACCTTGACAAGGGTGGGGATAAAGTCTTTCAGAAACTGACTAGTCCTGAAAAAGGTTGACTAGTTTAATATTTCAAATATACTTAAATCAGAGTAGGAATTTTCCTATTCTGATTTTGTTTTTTGTATGTTTTTAATTTCACGTTATTTTTCATATGCACTTGTGAGTTAAAAAAATCATAAAGACTCTAATAAAGGAGGCTGGATTCCTGCGGAATGACACAGTAGGAAAGAAGCAGGCCAAATAAAAAGAAAGACGCCATTGCAACCAATAACTCCATTGAAAGATAAACACGGAATCGGTATCCCGGACTTCGTTACATCATTTTATAATTTATCATTGATGATTCATTCACCATCCTAGCCCCGATAGGAATGGTTACCCCGCAGCTGGGTTGGAGGGTGAATGGGTTGGAGCGTGGGACCCTGCGGCTTTGCTCAGGGCGGGAGCGCAGGCGCGAGGAGTATGAATGGATAGCGGGAAACAGCTCCTGATAGCATCTTTCATTTATTTTGTTAATCTCCATAATTCAAATTATCATCCTCTAGATCCAAGAGCCTAAAATAATGAAGATTGTAAAGTATGACGCTTGGACCCTAAGGATGACTTAAAAATTGTAAAAATTCTATTGCTAATAGATAAATTTTATCTGTTTGAATAATCTTTCAATTAACTGAATAGCTATGATGATGTTATGCTGCACTTTTCCGTATTACAAAATAAAAGTGGATATTAATGGAATTATTTTTTATCCCACCAAATTCGGCCTTGTATATCGCTTTCACTGGTTCCAAATTCAGGATCCTGCTTCATTTGGTCCAGTGCTTCCTTTTGATTTTGATAATTTAGATTATCTTTTGAAGGAGTGGGAAGAACAATTCTTCTTGGCATTATCAACAGAACTCCGGATTCACTGAATGGATTTTCCAGTTTAAGCGCAGTCGATACATTAGGCAATCCTGTTCTTTTAATCAATGCCCATACTTCATTGGGTTGCTTGAAATAGTTTAAATATTCCTGAATGATAATCTGTTCCAGGGCTAATGATGGATCAAATTTGATTTGAGGCTGGTTTAGATAAGCTAAAATATCGGTATCATAGGCTGTTTTATAATCATCTACCAATGCTTCTTTGGCAATATAATTATAGGTTTCAATAGATGCTCTGATTCCTTGTTCATAAAGATCTTTTACATTACCAGGAATAAGATTTCTTGCAGACAGTTCTGCTTTCAACAGTGAATAATCAGCATAGGTAAGAATTGGGAATATAGCATTTCCTGTCCCAATGATACCTTTTGAAGTATTTTCCGGCCTCCATATTCTATATTGTAATCTGGAAATGGTATCATAATTCACTCCGTTTAATAATCTTTTTGCTGAAGTATAATAACGGCTCATATCCGCTGAAACCATGTTAGGGCTGACAAAACCACCAACATAACGCTGGCTTTCCGTAGCTTTTTTCATTTTACCGGCTGCTACCAGCTTATCTATGTTTTCCTGGGAATAATCATTTTGCTGGAAAAATATCGATATTCTGGGATCTTTGCTTTCATTCATAAAGTCAACCATAGGTTTTGCAGCAGACATACCTGCAGGATTGAAATTACCATGCTCCGTTAGCCTTTTAGTCCGTAACATGAAGCTCTCTGCTGTACTGCTAATCTCATCCCTTGATAAAACCTGCACAGCAATGGCAGTCAGTCTGGCAGGATTCCTTTTCATGAGTCTTGACGCAATTTTTAATCTGAGTGAATTAGCTACCCGTTTCCATTTGCTTATATCACCCTTAAAGAATAAGTCTTTATCTCCCGGATTTACCTGTACAGATTGATCAGCACTTTGAATTGCAGTATATATATTGTCTAACTGCTTGTCAAAAATATCATACAATTGTTCCTGTGTTTCATATTTAGGAGTTTGTGTTCCCCCGTAACGGGCCTGAAATGCTTCTGTATAAGCTATACTTCCATTCACATCTGTTACATACCATGCATAATAAACTTTTAAAATCGTGGCAATACTTTTAATGTTCACGTATTTTTTTTGATCTTCAGCCGGCATATGATCAATTTTGTATATAATGTCTGTAAGTAAAGCACCATGATCTCCATAAAAGATATCTTTTCTTTGATTCATATTGGAGCCGTCAGCCATAAACTGAGGAGAATTGCCTGTGCTGGGAACCAACGTCTGAGTCCAGGGCATAATTCTGCGGTAGTAATCATAATAATATTCAAAGCTGCCATCAAATCCTTTCATCATTGCTAAAGGCAGAAGTTCTTCTGGTGTAGCTTTTATTTGATCTACCGGATTGGTGTTAATCTGAGCAAAATCACTGGTACAAGATACAAACAGAGAAATCGACAGCGTAAGTATAAGTATTTTTTTCATTTTTGTTAATTTTTAGAATAATAAATAGCTAGAATGAGAAATCCAGGTTAAATCCTATATACCTTGACATAGGTGCACCTCCGTACTCCGCAAAGCTGCCTGCGCTGTTGGAATATTTTCCTTCAGGATTTATCCCATCCGGTAATTTATTGTAGATATAGAATAAGTTTCTGCCGATAAGGGAGAGGTTGAGAGTATTGACTCCAAGAGATTTAATCATCTCCGGTTTAAAAGAATAGGTCAGGCGTGCTTCACGTAGGGAAACCCATGTATTTTCAAATACAGCCTGCTCCCGGATACCATTTCCCCATGAGGCTAATCTGTTGTAGTAGGAAGATGTTTTTACGGGATTGATCCACCCTTTTTCATAAGCTTCCTGATAAGTCATACCGCTTACATCTCTGGTGACTCCTTGTTTATCCTTTATGATAGAATTCTGGCCGAATACTCCATCGGGAATTACCCCGTATTGAGTGTTGCCCTGCGAATCAATATATTTGATTCCACCTCTTTCTTCATCTCTGTACTTTAATGTGGATGAAAGGTTGCCAAACTGAACACCATAATTGTATGTGGCAGAAAGAATATCACCCCCTACTCTTGCATCAATCAGTAGACTTAAAGATAAATTTTTATACCTGAAAGTATTTCTGAAGCTGGCTAAAAAATCGGGAGTTAACTTTCCTACTGTAGTATATCCCTGGTTTTGGTAAGAATCTGATCTCATGTAAGAGCCATCAGCTTTCAGAACTTTCATTCCATTTCTGGGATCATCAATTTTATTACCATTCGCATCTAATGCCTGATATCTTGCATAGGCATATTTGGTCTGTATCAAACCGTATTGCTGGCCAGGTATTGCTATACTTTTTACGTCAGTGCCCATGGCCCAGTTCAGGACATATTCCGTAACTCCTGGATAGAGCTCAATAAGTTTATCCCTGTTTTGAGAAAATGTAACTGTGGTATTCCATTTGAAGTTAGGTAGTTTCACCGGAATTGCGTTGACAATTACCTCTATGCCTTGATTTTGCAGATTTCCGGCATTAATCTGCTGCTGACTGAGTCCTGATTCTTGTGGTAAAGGAAGTGTTAACAGCTGATTGGTAGTATTGGTCTTATAAAAAGAAACATCAAAATCCAGCCGGTTATTGAAAAAGGCCATATTTAATCCAAATTCTATGGATCTGCTCAATTCATTTTTTAAATTTAAATTCGCAAGAGAATTACTATTGAAACCCACTAACGGAATGCGCACGCCATCAGGGGAATTATAAGCAGAAGGGTCGTGTCTGTAATAGAGGCCGGAGCTTGTGTTGTATGGCGAAGTATCTCTTCCCACCCATGCCAGACTTCCTCTCAAACTTCCGGAATTGATCCATTTTGGAAGCTTAAAAGAATTAGAAAATATCCAGTTTCCAACAAATGAAGGATAGAAGTAGCTTATACTTCCATGTCCATCAGGGTATGCCAATGTGGAAGACCAGTCGTTGCGACCTGTAATGTCAATGAATAGCTGATCTTTCCAGGCGAAATTAGCAAAAGCATACAACCCCTGAATTCTTTTCGGGGACTGATTCCCATCGGTATAATAGGCCTCGCTTCCTGCCGGATCTATTGAGTTCTGGATCTGGAAAACGCCCGGAGAATTAAGTCCTCCATTAGTCCATTGCCTTGTGGCTTTATATTTGGATCTGAAATCTTCTCCACCAAAAGAGGCGTTAAGGGTAAGATTTTCTGTTAATTTAAAGTTGGCATTCAGTAGAAATTTCGTTGTATACTGCTCCTTTCTCCCTTCCAAAATGCTATACCCACCGCCATTGAATCCGGGGTTTTCTCCAAGTATTTTAGATTCATTCAGAAAATCAAAATTATTGAAGTTGCCTGATATCATTAAGTTTAACCAGTCTGTTAACTGAGATTTGAGCTCAAGCCTGCCTATATAATTGTTTTCTTTCTGGGTTCTTGTGTTCTGGAAAATGTTAAAATAAGTAGACGTCATACCATAAGGATCCGCACTGTCTTGTTTCCTTCCCCCATTTACAGGATCCAGATAATTGTTTTTCCAATAAACAGCATCAAAACTTCTTGGAGTGCCATATATAAAACTGAAGAGAGGACTTTCATTTCCTCCCTGAGGTACGGGGTTCTGCCCGAAAGACCGGTTATAGTTGAAACTTGCATCTACCTGCAAATATTTACTAAACTGATGGGTTGCACGGATAAAATAAGCGTTTTTTATAAACTTATTACGGGGAAGAATACCTTCAGCTTCCTGATTGGTATAACTCAACAGAATAGTAGATTTATCATTTCCTCCGGAGAGTTCGAATGAATTTTTACGATCAAATCCTACCTGATAAATATCCTTATAATTATCCGGCTGAGGATTCCATAGAATTGTTCTTCCATCAATATCCTGTACAGGTTTTCCGTCAAATTTTGGCCCGTAGCTGTAAAAAAAATTGTTGGGATCTATAAAACGGTTTCCATTAGTATCCGTTGAAAAGTTGGATCCAAAACCGGCACCAAATTCATTCTGAAACCTGGGGCTGCTATAGACGTGCTGTGTAGTAAGAGAAGAATTTATCCTGACACCTAATCCATTCGTACCTTTTCCTTTCTTGGTTGTAATGACAATAACCCCGTTAGCAGCCCGTGAACCATAAAGTGCAGATGCTGCAGCACCTCTTAATATGGAAACGGACTCAAAAACATCTGAGTTAAGGTTTTTCATTTCATTACCGAAATCGTAACCGGAACCCCAGGAATCCGCACCGGTTACTCCATTGTCAATAATTACTCCATCAACTACTATCAGCGGCTGGTTATTGTTGCCTAATGATGTATTTCCACGGATTTGTATTCTGGCACTGGACTGCGGACCTCCGGATCCTGCTGTTATTTCCACACCAGGAAGTTTTCCCTGAAGAGCCTCCATGGGGTTAACGACACCAGCCTGGGTAATGTCTTTGGTCTCAACTTTGGTAATGGCATAGCCTAGTTTTCTCTGATCTCTTTTTATCCCAAGTGCAGTAACAACAACTTCATCAATTTGTTTATTCTTTATAGAATCCTTCTTTGAATTTTGACCACTTAGGTGGTTTGTACCCAATAGAAAACAAAAAACACCAACAGCCAAGGGAAGTCTTGTACTTAATTGTTTCATTTTGTTCATCATTTGCTTATTACTGCAATATTAAAAAAAAATATGGCACGAATATTATAAATTTAAATATAAGATGTTGGTTATCAGTGATTAATGTTTTGTTTTTTTATTGTTTAATGTTGATTTTAATGTATAATATTCTGCAATTGACAATATTGAAAATATAAAAAAAGATCATATATTACTTATCTGTGAATTTTATTTTTTTTGCTTTTTTTATATGATATAAGCTTTTTGTCTGTTAAATAAAGGGTTATAAAGTACTTTTATTGTCAATTTCTAGAATGGATATAAAAAATCCCTTACCAATGTGATAAGGGATGTTTTTTCCTTTAAATCCTACCACGCATAAGCAATGTAATTCCTTAGGAGCCTAAGCAAACAATTTATTTTAAATTGTATTATTAATTATATTTTTAGATTAAAAATTTTCACTTAAATTTCACTATGTATAGAAAAAATAGTATTTTAGAGGAAGTGGAATCCGAAAAGCTGTAATAGAGTAGGAATTATCAAAAGCTAAATAACTATGAAAAATCTAGTAAAGATTTCAAGGGAGAGTTTAAAATCACTAAAAGGAAGCGGAGGGCCTGGATGTCCGGATGATCCGGCGTTTGGAATGTGCTATCCTCCGGGATGGCCAAATGGAATCTGTTTAAGCAAATATCAATGCTGTATGAAACTTGGTGGGCCTGAAGAATTTTGTAAAGAGGAATACGGCAACTAATTATATCATATAATTAAAAAAACAACCCCGGCTATTTCAAATTAAAATAGCCGGGGTTATTTATCAGACCTGTATTACTCCAAGATTGAACTTCTCAGTGATAGGAGAGTGGTTTGCTGCTTCAATCCCCATAGAAATCCATTTTCTGGTATCAGCAGGATTGATGATGGCATCAGTCCATAATCTTGCTGCTGCATAGGTAGATTCAGTTTGTTTCTGATATTTCTTTGAGATGGTATCCAGAATTTCGTTATGCTCTTCTTCAGAGATATTTTTTCCTTGCTTCTTTAAAGTAGATTCCTGAATCTGAGCCAGTACTTTTGCTGCCTGTGCACCACCCATTACTGCTAAATCTGCCCAGGGCCATGCAACAATTAATCTGGGATCATAAGCTTTTCCACACATTGCATAATTTCCTGCTCCATAAGAATTTCCTGTTATAATAGTGAATTTAGGAACTACGGAATTGGAAACCGCATTTACCATTTTGGCGCCATCTTTAATAATTCCGCCATGTTCTGATTTTGAACCCACCATGAATCCGGTGACATCCTGTAAGAAAATTAAAGGAATTTTTCTTTGATTACAGTTGGCAATAAATCGGGTTGCTTTATCCGCAGAATCAGAGTAGATCACTCCTCCGAACTGCATTTCTCCTTTACCGCTTTTAACCAGCTTTCTCTGATTGGCTACAATCCCTACGGACCAGCCGTCAACTCTTGCTGTTGCACAGATAATACTTTTACCATAGTCTGGTTTGTATTCTTCATATTCGGAGTTATCCACAATACATTTGATAATTTCGTAGGTATCATATTGTTCAGCTCTTGAGACCGGCATAATTCCGAAAATATTCTCAGGATTTTCTTTTGGCGGGAAACTTTCTATTCTGTCAAAGCCTGCTTTTTCAGTAGTTCCGACAGATTTCATGATGTTTTTGATTCTGTTCAGAGCATCTTTATCATCTTTAGCTTTATAATCCGTTACTCCTGAAATAGAGCAGTGAGTGGTTGCCCCACCCAGTGTTTCATTATCAATACTTTCTCCGATAGCTGCTTTTACCAGATAACTTCCTGCAAGGAAAATAGAGCCTGTTTTATCCACAATCATAGCTTCATCACTCATGATGGGTAAGTAAGCTCCTCCAGCTACACAACTCCCCATAACGGCAGAGATCTGGATGATTCCCATAGAACTCATTTTAGCATTATTTCTGAAAATTCGTCCAAAATGTTCCTTGTCCGGGAAGATCTCATCCTGCATAGGAAGATAAACACCTGCAGAATCTACTAAATAAATGATGGGAAGCTTGTTTTCCATAGCAATTTCCTGTGCTCTCAGGTTTTTCTTTCCTGTGATAGGAAACCATGCACCGGCTTTTACAGATGCATCATTAGCGACAATAATACATTGTCTTCCGGAAACGTAGCCAATAACAACTACAACACCTCCGCTAGGACATCCTCCATGCTCCTGATACATTTCATATCCTGCAAATGCTCCAATTTCTATGGAATCTGAATCTTTATCGAGAAGATAATCTATTCTTTCTCTTGCTGTCATTTTTCCTTCATCACGAAGCTTTTGAAGCCTTTTCTCACCACCTCCTTTTTTAATCTCAGTGAGTAAGCGATTTATTTCAGATAATTTTAATCTGTTCTGATCCTCCCGTTTATTGAATTCGATGTCCATAAAATTTTCAATTTTTTACGCTTAAAGATACTATTTTTATGAGGAATATAAATTGGAAGTAAAACAGATGTTTAATTATTTGGTTTCTAGTAAATTGTGAAATTTTTAACTAAAAAATATTTTTAAATAATTTATATTTTTTCTAACTTTACACTAGAGTAACAGAGGTGATATTCTCTGCAAAATACTCTAAGTTCCTAGTTTATTTTTTTAATAGTTTATTATTTGAAGGCCCTGAAAGTTTAACAAATTTTCAGGGTTTTTTACATCTATATGCGTTTGCCAGTAATACTTTCTATATGATATTTACGAGACCGTTTTGGTCAGATGTTGTTTTGATTTCAATCCTGTCTTAATATCATATTGGTTTTGATTTTTACTAAATTATTATAAAACGTCCTGAATTAAGAGTAAAAACTATTAAAAACATTATTTATCATCTTTTTATTAATATAAATTTATGTTTTTTTGTAAGATTTATAAAAGCGTATTTGTAAATTTGCACGTTAAAATCAAAAGGGGATAGGTTATGCATAAATTGGCGCTTTTCAGGTTACATTTAATAGTTTTTTTATGGGGATTCACCGCAATTTTAGGAAAACTGATTCAGGCCAATGCTCAGATTCTTGTGTTTTACAGAATGTTGTTTGCCTCAATCTTTTTGTATGTATTTATCAGATTCTTCAAAAAGGAAAGCATTAAGGTTTCCAGGAAAATATTCTTTCAGCTGGCTGCTATAGGCTTTGCAATGGCACTTCACTGGTATTGTTTCTTTTATTCTATTAAAGTTTCCAATGTTTCAATTGCCTTAAGCTGCCTTTCCTTATCGACGCTTTTTGCCTCGATTCTGGAACCCATTATTTTCAAAAGGAAAATTGATATATCTGAAGTGGTAATGGGAACTGTTATTGTGGCCTGTATATTATTGATTTTTAAAACAGAATTTCATTTTAAAGAAGGTATTATTTATGGAATTCTTTGTGCGATATTCGGGACTGTTTTTTCGGTTTTTAATGGTAAGATGTTTGGGAAAACAAGTTCGGGAAACATTATTTTTTATGAAATCTTCTGTGGTTGGTTTATTTTAATGATATTTTATCTGCTTTCGGGGCAAATTTTTCAGATGAATGAAATAAACTACAGGGATCTGGCGTTAATATGCTTGTTAGCCAGTGTTTTTACTGCTTTTCCCATGCTGGAATCTGTGAATTTAATGAAATATATATCACCTTTTACTTTAATTTTAACAGTTAATTTAGAACCTGTCTACGGAATTATACTAGCTTTTTTTATCTTTGGGGAATCAGAACATATGAGCCCTGTATTTTATGTCGCTTCAGGTGTTATGATACTGGCAATCATTGCAAACGGATTAATAAAAGCCAGAAAAACTAAAAACTTAAACTAAGCATCAAATTTATATGATGAAAAAATATTTTTTACTTGCATTTTCACTGTTGTTTGGGCTTTCTCAATCTCAGATTATCAGAAAATATTCCAATGAATTTTTAAATATCGGAGCCGGAGCAAGAGGACTTGCAATGGGAGGAGCGGTAATTACCAACCAGGATGATGTATATTCTCCTATGTGGAATCCCGCAGGTTTAATGTCTATCGAAAGAGACTGGCAGGGAGCAGCAATGCACGCAGAATACTTTGAGTCTATTGCAAAATATGACTATCTGGCTTATGCAAAAGTACTTGAGGAAGGTGTTTTTGGGGTTTCCGTAGTAAGACTGGGAGTAGATAATATTTTAAATACAACCCAGATGATCGATTCTGAAGGGAATATTGATTATGATAAAATTACAAAGTTCTCTCAATCCGATTATGCTGCAATTCTTTCTTATGCATTCAGACCAGGAGGAAATCCAAAATTAGATGTCGGGATAAATGCTAAGATTGTATATAGAAATGTGGGTAAATTTGCTAATGGTTATGGTTTTGGTTTCGATGTTGGGGCGATTTATAAAGCAGATAACGGATGGAAGTTCGGGGGGATGGTGAGAGATATTACAACTACTGTCAACTTCTGGACGGTCAATCAGAAAGAACTTTCTACTGTTGTAAATGGAGAAGAATTTAACCCTGCTCCCAAAGATAAACTGGAACTTACAATGCCTAAACTGAATGTAGGGGCCAGCAAATTATTCGAAATCAACAGCAGCGTATATGTATTGCCGGAAGCAGGTATAAATGTGGATTTTGCTAAAACAGCATCCTTAATTTCTACAGACTTTGCCAGTATCAGTCCTTACGCAGGAGCTGAGCTGGGATACCAGAAAATGATTTTTGTGAGATTGGGGATCAACAGATTCCAGTCTATTACAGATATAGAAGATCTTAAAAGAAAAGTTTCTTTCCAGCCAAGTGCAGGTCTTGGAATAAGATACAGAGGGCTTACACTGGATTATGCCATTACAAATTCAGGGATTGGCGGATCTAATTTCTATTCCAATTTCTTCTCCTTAAAACTGGATATGGGAGCATTTAGAAACGATTAAAATTATAAAAATGAAAAAGTTATTAATGCTGATGTTGGTAATAAGCTCAACAATGGCTTTTACGCAGAAGGTTTCAGATTATAAATATGTAGTGATTCCCGAAAAATTTAAAACCTTTAAAAACAGCAGTTTTGGATTGGAAGCTTATCTGGCTAAAGGGCTGCAGGGAAAGAAGTATGAAATTTTAACTGAGGCAATGGACAAATGGCCATCTGAGGCTAGAAATAATTCCTGTAATGTAATTAATGCTGAAGTGCTGAATGATAAGAGCTTATTTACAAATAAAGTGATTTTGCAGTTCAAAGATTGCAATAAAAAGGTCATTTTAGAATCTAAAGGGCGCTCAGATATAAAAGAATTTGAAGAAGGATTTCCTGATGCTTTAAAGCAGGCTTTGACACATGTTCCACTTTCCAGCCCGGTAGAAATGAAACCTGCTAAAATGTCAGATGCTACTGAAAACGTACAGAATACAGTTTCTGAAACCGTTGTATCTGCAATAACTCCGGAGGCGAATAACTATTCAAACGGGAAACTTGATCTTCAGAAAATACAGATTGACTCTAATCAGTTTATTTTGGCAAAATCCGGAAGTTCCGTACCATTTGCTGTTTTCAAATCAACTTCTAAGAATTCTGTTTTCATAGTTAAACTAGCTGACGCAACTACTACAATAGGATATTTTGAAAATGGAAGTATTGTGATTGATATTCCCCAGGCCGATGGCAAATTTTCCAAAGAAGTTTTTATTGCAAAATAAATTGTACATAACAAAATACATAAAAGGCTCTTAAAAAGAGCCTTTTATAATATATATGTTGATGTGTTTTTCATTCTTTTAGTATTTTAGACAGAGCCCTATAGATATGAAAGTAATTGGGGTATCAAATAGCAAATGAAAATGTGAATAGATTTATAAAAAAGAGAAGAATTTTCATAGTATTATTGTCATTAGTTGATAATACTAATTTATGGAAAAAATATAAATAATACTAATATTTAATGAAATATTTATTCGTTTGTGTTTTTCATTGATAAATTTCCTTTTTGTAATGGGGATTGTTGGTTTTTGTCTCTTATTGAGGAAATAAAAAAAGTATATGAGTTTTGTATGAAAACTTCATTTTGTTTGTGATAAATTAGCTGCCGTAGTGCATCAATTTATCAGTTAGCATTAAAAAATTCCCAAATCACTTTAGCTTTGCTTTTTCCCAGAATTTCTTCAAGAGTTTCAAAATTGGCTTCTTTGATGCGTTTTACAGACTTCAGTTTAGACAAAAGCAATTCGATTGTTTTTTCTCCAACTCCAGGAATTTCTTCAAGTTCAGATTTTATCGTAGAGTTTTTTCTTCTCGTTCTGTGATGTTTTACCCCAAACCGGTGAGCTTCATCACGAACACGCTGAAGGATTTTCAACGTTTCAGATTTTTTGTCCAGATATAAAGGAATAGGATCTTCCGGAAAGAATATTTCTTCCAGCCTCTTGGCGATTCCTACAATGGTAATTTTTCCATAAAGTCCCAATAACCTGAGACTTTTTACAGCAGAAGAAAGCTGTCCTTTTCCTCCATCTATCAGAATCAGCTGGGGAAGACTTTCTCCCTCATCAAGCATTCTTTTGTAACGGCGGTAGATTACTTCTTCCATCGTAGCAAAATCGTTAGGTCCTTCTACCGTTTTAGGATGGAAAATTCTGTAATCTGCTTTGCTCGGTTTTCCATCTTTAAAAACAACACATGCAGACACAGGATTGGTTCCCTGAATGTTTGAGTTATCAAAACCTTCAATATGCCTTGGTTCAACAGGCATTCTCAACAATTTCTGCATTTCTGCCATGATTCTGTTGGTATGTCTTTCAGGATCTACAATCTGAACCTGTTTCAGCTTTTCCAGACGGTATTCTTTAGCATTCTTTTCAGAAAGTTCTACAATTCTTTTTTTGTCTCCAACCTTAGGAACAATCAGTTTTACATTGGGAATTTCTACAGAAAGGTGAAACGGTAAAAGAACTTCTTTAGAATCGGAAGAAAACTTCTGACGGATCTCAATCAAAGCTTCTTCCATAATATCTTCATCCGTTTCCTCAAGAATCTTTTTAATCTCGGTGGTAAAACTCTGGATGATATTTCCGTTTCTGATTTTAAAGAAATTGACATAAGCAGCGGTCTCATCACTGGTCATCCCGAAAACATCTACATCATCAATATTCGGATTTACAACGGTATTTTTAGCCTGATAATCCTCAAGAATATCCAGTCTTTCCTTAATGATCTGAGCTTCTTCAAATTTAAGATTGGAAGCCAGCTTCATCATCTGATTCACCAGATAATCCTTTGCCTTACGGAAATCCCCTTTAATAATTCCGCGGATGGCATCTATTTTTTCGTCATAATCTTCCTTGCTTTCAAGATCTTCACAGGGCCCTTCGCAGTTTTTGATATGATATTCCAGGCAGACTTTATATTTGCCTTCCGCAATTTTGGATGGGGAAAGATTCAGATTACAGGTTCTAAGCTTATAAATGTGTTTTATAGTATCCAGCAATATTTTTGCAGGACGTACTTTTGCATACGGACCATAATATTCGGATCCGTCTTTAATCATATTTCTGGTCAGAAAAATTCTTGGAAAATCTTCATTTTTGATGCAGATCCATGGATAGGTCTTGTCATCCTTCAACATAACATTATAAAACGGCTGGTACTCTTTAATCAGATTATTTTCCAATAAAAGTGCATCATACTCGCTGTTTACAATCGTCGTTTCCAATCGCTGGATTTTGCTGACCATTATTTTGATCCTGTATCCTGAGAGGTTTTTGTTGAAATAGGAGAGTACCCTCTTTTTCAGATTTTTAGCTTTTCCCACATACAAAAGCTGTTCGTTTTTATCATAATAACGATAAACGCCGGGTTCGGATGGTAAGGTTTTGAGCTGTAATTCTAAAGAAGGATTCATATAACAAAATTAAGGAAACTTTCCCTATTTAAAAAAAGAAAAAACCTGCAGATAATTCTACAGGTTCCGGTATTTTGACAGTGTATCCTATCCGTGGTTCATTTCGGTATACTGATAGATGAGAAAGCTTAAATAATTCCACTCTACAGAATTTTTTGGATATTTTTTCATGAATTCAGGATTGTCACCAAATAAAAAGTCATAGTTGTCTTCAAAATCATCTTTGTGAAGCCACATTACTTTATTGCCTTTCTTTACATAATAGGATTTAATAACACCTCCGCCAAATGCAGGTGCGCCAGCAAACCCGGTACTCACTGTTTCTGAAGCAAACGGATCATGATAAACCGTAATAAGCTCATTAAATTCAGGATTGATGACCTGCATTAAAAAAGCTCTTGGCTCTTTCTTGTTTTTTAAAGAAACAATCTGGTTTTCGTAAGGAATGGCATCGTCGGTGACAGATTTGCCGTACTTTTTTGTGCTGTAATTTCTCATGTTTGAAATAAACTTTGCCGCTTTCATCGACTTTTCAGTCTCTGTCGCATATAAATACATTTCAGCAATATCGGCTGCTTCGAATTTTATAGGCTTTCTGGTATCAACATCCTCAATGGTGATGGAAAGAATCTGTCCCCTCTGTTTTTCCCAGGATTTGCTGTAACCCTGATGTTCTGTATTATCCTTTAAAATAATGGTGGAAACTTTTTTATCTGTTGCGGTATTGAAACCTTCGTTAAACAGATAGCGGTTCATTTCTTTTCTTTCTTCTTTTGAATATTTTACTTTCTGGGCGAAAGCAGCTGTGCTTGCTACACATAAAGCAAGGAGTAGAGTTTTCAGTCTCATGTATTATTGTTTTTAATTTTCGGGGCTAAATGTAGTAAATTAATTCGCTTGTTTTATAAAAATATAGAAGATTGAAATTTAGCTTTTCCAATTATTGTTAAATGCGTAATTTTAAGGAAATTTTTTAGAAATGATATACGGGGTAGATGTTTTTACTTTCCATGATGTTCTGGAAATATGTAAAAAACCAAATAAAGCGAAGCTGAACAAAGCTGCAAAAGAACAAATTTTAAAATCTCAGAAAAACGTACAGAAAATAGTAGAGTCAGACAGATGTGTATATGGAATCAATACAGGATTCGGGCCATTATGTGACACGAAAATTTCAGCGGATGAAACCGCTCAGTTACAATATAACCTGATCATTTCTCATGCGGTGGGTGTTGGAAAGCCTATTGATAAAGAACTTTCCAAAATCATGATGATTGCTAAGGTACATGCTCTTTCTAAAGGATTTTCAGGAGTTTCCCTGGAGGTGATTGAAAGAATGATTCTGATGCTTGAGAAAGATATTATTCCTGTGGTTCCTGAACAGGGATCTGTAGGAGCTTCCGGAGACCTTGCTCCATTAGCGCATCTCGTATTGCCTTTACTTGGCTTAGGACAGGTTTGGGAAGGAGATATGGTTTCCGATACCATGGAAGTGTTGAAAAAGCATGACCTTGAACCACTGGCTTTAGGTCCGAAAGAAGGATTAGGGCTGATCAACGGAACACAGTTTATCCTTGCCCATGCCATCAAAGGACTTGAAAAATTTGAATACTTACTGGATCTGGCGGATATGACGGCAGCTATGAGTATTGAAGCGTACAGAGGTTCTGCAAGCCCTTTCAAAAAAGAACTTCATGAGATCAGACCGTTTGAAGGCAGTAAAAAAGTAGCGGCAAGAATGCTTAAGTTCTTAAAGGGATCAGAAAACTTGAAAGCTCACGAAGACTGTGAAAGAGTGCAGGATCCTTATTCCATGCGATGTGTACCACAGGTTCACGGAGCCAGCAGAAATGCTTTTGAGCATCTTAGAGGAATGGCAGAAACAGAATTGAATTCCGTTACGGATAATCCGATCGTATTAAGTGCTGAAGAATCTATTTCAGGTGGAAACTTCCATGGACAGCTGATGGCATTACCTTTAGATTATGCTACATTAGCAGCTGCAGAGCTAGGGAATATTTCAGACAGAAGAAGCTACTTATTATTAGAAGGAAAATATGGACTTCCAAGATTATTAACGGAAAGCTCAGGATTGAATTCCGGATTTATGATCCCTCAGTACACTTCAGCAGCCTTGGTTACAGAAAATAAAACATTATGCTTCCCGGCGTCGGCAGATTCTATTCCAACAAGTTTAGGACAGGAAGACCATGTTTCTATGGGAAGTATTTCAGGAAGAAAATTCAATCAGGTTCTGGGAAATCTTGTGAATATTCTGTCTGTTGAGCTGATGTTTGCCGCTCAGGGACTTGAATTCAGGAGACCTGCGAAATGCTCTAAAGTAATTGAAGAAAACTTTGCAATTCTTCGTTCTAAAGTTGCCAAGCTTGAAGATGACAGACTGATCGGTAAAGATATGCTGGCCATTGCAGAATTGATTAACGAACGAAAATTTGTTGTCAACTAATACAAAATACTTGAAAGCTTCCGGAAGGGAGCTTTTTGTTTTCACAAATCTTTAAATCCTTCAATTTTTAAATCGTTAAATCAACTAGATGAATATACTCAGAACAGATTCTGCCAATACAGATTTTCAAACTCTTGTAAAATCCCTTGACGCTACTTTATCCGAACATAATGGAGAAAATGATGACTTCTTTGCTCAGTTCAATACAATAGATACTATCAAAAACTGTATCGTAGCCTATATAGATGATATTCCAGCAGCCTGCGGAGCATTCAAACCATTTTCAGAAGATACCATAGAAATAAAAAGAATGTTTACCCATCCTGATTTCAGAAAAAAAGGATTAGGTTCCGCTATTGTGAAAGAACTTCAAAGCTGGGCAACAGAATTGAACTTTACAAAAGCTGTATTGGAAACTTCCAGGGACCTTAAGAGTGCCATCTCGGTGTATGAAAAAAGTGGTTTTTACAAAATACCTAATTATGGTCAATACGTTGGAATAGAGCAAAGTGTGTGCTACGAGAAAGTATTGTAATTTAATATTCATGTAATGCTAAATTCATTTTTTTTCAATTTTTAATTCCCGTTAAAGTGTTATATTGTGGTCTCAACCAAAATTATAACATATGAAAAAAACTGTATTCCTACTGGCAATATTTTTTGCCTTAAACTCGTGCACCAGAGAAGATCTTCAGAACGAAAATGTAAAAACCGAAATGTCCCAGAAAGATCCGTTGACTGCAAAACAAATCAACGAAAGGATCAATCAGGCGATTAAAACGGACGGTACTTTCAATTGGAAGAATGAATCCGATCATTTCGTATGGAGTGCTATTTTCCGCGGAAATAAAATGGTATCGATCGGTTTTGGAACTTCTAAAGATGATTTCGATAGAAGTAAATCTCCAAACAGCAATGATATCGAAAAAGAAGTTCTTTCTGTGATCAAAAAGTATGAAGGAAAAGACGAAAGAAATTTCCTTCTTCTTTCAGATCAGTATCTTAATCAGATGGATGTTGTCATTGAAAATGAGGAAACTGTTTCCGCACTTCGCCAAATGAAGAACATCCGATATGTAGAACCGGCAGATTATCATTATTTTGAATTTGAAGCTCAATATAATGCAGCTGCAAAATCTTCAGGAAGCGGTTCGTCAGGGTGTGGATTTTCATCATCTACATTAAGTACTGCAGACTATACCTCAACAACGCCAGGTGCAAAAATACCGTGGGCTTTTACTAAACACAGCATTCCTGAAGCCTGGGGCTATAGTACCGGAGCAGGCGTAACCATCGGGCTTATTGATACAGGTGTTTCTCCTGAACAGACTTTATTGGGTGGAAGTTTTAATAATGGAGCTTCTTCAGGAAGAACAATCAGCAAATACGGAGTGTATAATTCAGATGGATCAGGAGATCAGTGCGGGCATGGAACAAAAATGGCTTCTGTAATAGCAGCTCCGAGAAATAATGCAGGATTACCTGTAGGAGTAGCTTATAATGCCAATCTGATCGCTTACAGAGCCGCAGAAAATGTTGTTCTTGAAACATCCAGTGAGCAAACTGCTGTAAAAACGGCTTTCACTGAATTGGGTAACAATACCAATGTAAAAATCATTTCTATGTCGATGGGACACATCTTTTCCGTTGGAAAAATTGAAGACGGTGTTAAATATGCTTATTCTAAAGGAAAACTGATTTTCTGCGCCGGAGGTACCTCAACCAGCTTTACCAGCTTTGTCGGAGTAATTTTCCCTGCATCCATGCCGGAAACTCAGGCTATAACGGGAGTGAAAGAAAATACTTCCAATCAGAAATGTGATGTGTGCCACTCGGGAAGTCAGATTGATTTTACCTTCCAGATGGAGAGATCTTCAGGAAATACCGTTCCTGTATTGAGCTATTACAATGGTCAGGCAGATTATGTGGGTGGTTCTTCAGTGGCTACAGCAGCTACAGCGGGAATTGCGGCACTCGTTTGGGCTAAAAATCCATCATGGACAAGAGACCAGGTTCTTACTAAAATGAGACAGGCTTCAACCTACTATCCAAATGTTAATTCAAGCTATGGCTATGGAAATATCAATGTTTTAAAAGCTGTACAATAAAATAATAACCCTATAAAAAAAAGGAAATATCTCAGCTGAGGTATTTCCTTTTTGTTTTAATATAGAGAAGGCTATCCAATCCTTACACTTGTCATACTCAATGAACCCCCGATAAGCTCATCATTGAATAAAGTAAGCTCTTCAGCCTGATCTTTCAATCCTAAAGTATATAATAGAGGGAGATAATGATCAGGAGTAGGAACAGCATATTGTAAGAACGTACCCTGTTTCTGGTAATCTATGATATTCTGAAAATTGCCATCCAGAAGCCAGTTGTTGGTTTTTTCACGGGCTTCCACTGCCCAGTCCCAGCCGGCTCCTACTGTATTGATGTTTTTCCAGTCAATAAGACGAAGATTATGAACAATATTTCCACTTCCGATGATCAGGATACCTTTTTCACGAAGTTTGTTCAGTCTTTTTGCCAGATCATAATGATACTGAGGAGGTTTTGTATAATCAATACTCAGCTGGATCACCGGAATATCTGCATCAGGATACATATGTTTGATCACAGACCATGCCCCATGATCAAGTCCCCAGCTATGATCTTCTTCCACATCTACAGGAAGAAGTAACTCTGCAGTTTCTCTTGCCAGTTCGGGATTTCCCGGTGCAGGGTACTGCACATCAAAAAGGGCTTTGGGAAAACCGTAAAAATCATGAATGGTTTTCGGCATATCCATAGCCGTTACAAAAGTTCCGTCCGTATACCAGTGGGCAGAAATACAAAGAATTGCATTGGGCTTTGGAATTTCTGAGGCTGCTTTCCGGAAACCCTGTACAAATTGATTCTCTTCAATGGCATTCATTGGTGAACCATGTCCAAGAAATAAAACAGGCATTCTCTGTGTACTTTTAAAACCGTCGCTAATGTTTTGAAGATCGTTGAGGTTCATAAATATTGAAGATTATAAAAAATAAAAGGTTCAAGGCTTTTAGAAAAATCCCTGAACCTTTTAAAATATATGTTATTAACTATGCTTGCTTTACAAACTGTAATTCACCAGCTACTTTTACATCATCACTTACCATTACACCTCCTGCTTCAAGAGCAGCATTCCAGTTTAATCCGAAATCTTTTCTGCTGATTTTTCCTTCAAAAGAGAAACCTGCTTTTGTATTTCCCCATGGGTCTACATTAATTCCTCCGAAATCTACATCAAGTGTTATAGGTTTTGTAATTCCATTGATGGTAAGATTACCTACAACAGTATTGTTTAATGCCTGAGATTCAAATGTGATCGTAGGGTGAACTTCAGCATTGAAGAACTCCGCCGACTTTAAGTGATTGTCTCTGTCTGTATTGTTGGTGAATACAGAATCCGTCTGGATAGTAGCAGTAGTTTTAGCATTTGCAAAAAACTCATCTTCAGAGTCAATTTCAGCAGTGAAAGTTCTGAAGCTTCCTTTTACGTTAGAGATCATCATGTGTTTTACTTTGAAAGTAATTTCACTATGCGTAGGGTCTAAAATCCATTTTGTTGCCATTGTATTTCGTATTTTTTGTTTGTTATTAATAATGCAAATTTAGGACAGCGTACCTATACAAGTCATTGATATAGGATAAGAAATGAGTTTTTTTGTCAATCGTCAATTTTGCTCCGGAAGTGAATGGTGAATTTATTTCAACATCCAATTGACAAGCGAAGCGGATTGACAGTTCACGATTGACTCATTTAATAATCAATGATGAATTTTGCTTCGCAAGGAATGGTGAATTTATTCCAACATCCAAATTGACAAGCGCAGCGGATTGACAGTTCATGATTGACTCATTTAATAATCAATGGTGAATTTCGCTTCGCAAGTGAATGGTGAATTTATTTCAACATCCAATTGACAGCGCAGCGGATTGACTATTCACAATTCACCTATCCTAATCCCGTTAAAAATTCTACTATTAAGTTAAGGAATAATTCCTTTGAATACATGAATTCCATTTTATCAATGTTTTAATTTAACATTTCTTAACGAATGATTTTTATTTCTTATTTTTGAAGGATTCAATTTTATACAATGAAATTACATAAATTTTCTTTATTGATGCTGGTTGTAGGCAGTTCAGCATTTGCCCAAACCCAGAAGTTTACCATGGCGGAGGCTGTAAATGGGATGAGAACCAACCTTGCTGTGAAAAATATCTCTCAGTTTTCATGGGCTGCAGACGGAAAATCTTATATCCAGGCGGTGAAAGGCGGTTATCTGATCACAGATTTGAAGACCAACAAACAGGATACCCTGATCTCCTTGAGTCAGCTGAACAGAAACCTTTCTGCTGATAAGCTTAAAACTGTTCCCGCAATCAAATTTACAGGGAATTCTAAAGGATACTTTACTACAGAAGGTAAAATGTCATGGATTGAAAAATCAGGAAATGACTGGAAAATAAAAAGTACAGCTGTCATTGATCAGGATGCCGCCAACCTAAAAATGTTTGGTGATAACCAGACTTTTGCCTTCACAGTAAAGAATAATTTGTTTGTAAACAAGAGCGGAAAAACGATTGCTGTAACTAACGAAGCCAACGAAAATATAATCAGTGGTCAGGCAGTTCATAGAAATGAATTCGGAATTGATACCGGAATTTTTCCTGCCCCGAATTCTGAGAGTGTAGCTTTCTATAAAATGGATCAGAGCATGGTAGCAGATTACCCGATCATCGATTGGTCTGTAACACCTGCTGTAAACAACAATATCAAATACCCGATGGCTGGTCAGACTTCTCATCAGGTGACATTAGGCGTTTTCAATCTTAAAACCCAATCTACCACTTTCTTAAAGGTGGAGGGAGAAAAAGACCAATATCTGACAGCGGTTACATGGAGCCCGGATTCAAAATATATCTTTGTAGGGGTTCTGAACAGAGGCCAGAATCATATGAAAATGAATCAGTATGATGCTGTAACAGGAGAATTGGTAAAAACATTATTTGAAGAAACAGACAGCAAATATGTAGAGCCGCAGCACCCGCTTACTTTCTTCCCGAATTCTAATACGGACTTTATCTGGCAGAGCCAGAGAACAGGATATAATCATTTGTTCCATTATAGTCTTGAAAAAGGACTGGTAGCTCAGATTACAAAAGGAGATTGGCTGGTAACTGATATTTTAGGATTCAATGAAAAGAAAAAGGAGATCTACTTCACCTCAACAAAAGAGACTCCTTTGGAAAGACATTTATACAGAATCAACTGGACCAACTTCAAAATGCAAAAGCTTGATAATGCAGAAGGAATGCACATCGGAACTTTGAGCGGCGATGGGAATTATCTGTATGATGCTTACAGCAATGCGAATTCACCGAGAGTTGCCAACATTATCAATACAGCTAATTTAAAAACTACGAATATCCTTACTTCTGAAAATCCATTAAAAAATTATCAGAGACCGGAAATTAAAAACGTAGTGTTAAAGGCTGATGACGGAACTCCTTTGTATGGAAAAATTATTCTTCCAACCAATTTTGATCCGAACAAAAAATATCCGACTATTGTTTATCTGTACAACGGACCACACTTACAGCTGATCACGAACAGCTTTCCGGCCTCAGGAAACCTTTGGTATGAATATATGGCTCAGAACGGATACATTATTTTTACAATGGACGGAAGAGGTTCTTCTAACCGTGGAATGAAGTTTGAGCAGGCTGTATTCAGAAACCTGGGAACTACAGAAATGAACGACCAGATGAAAGGTGTAGAGTACTTAAAATCTCTTCCTTATGTAGACGGAGATAAAATGGGAATTCATGGATGGAGCTTCGGAGGATTTATGACAACAAGTTTTATGCTTCGTAAGCCGGATGTATTCAAAGTGGGTGTAGCAGGAGGACCTGTAATCGACTGGAGCATGTACGAGATCATGTACGGAGAAAGATATATGGATACTCCGCAGGAAAATCCACAAGGTTATGCGGCTGCAAATCTATTGGATAAAGTTCAGAACCTGAAAGGAAAATTACTGATGATTCACGGTGCACAGGATGATGTAGTCGTATGGCAGCATTCTATTAAATTCATCAAATCTGCTGTTGATAACGGAGTTCAGCTGGATTACTTTACTTATCCGGGACATCCGCATAATGTGATCGGGAAAGACAGAGTTCACCTGATGCAGAAAATTACAGATTATTTTGATTTGTATCTGAAGAAATAATAATACAATCCAGTCGGAAAGGCTGGATTTTTTGTTTTTGCTACACAAGTATTATGTTTTTTGGAAAACGCAAGGGCGCAAGATTATTAAATAGGTTATGTTGTAAGACGCAAGGATTTTATCTGCGATAAAATTTTATGATTTGTAATTTTATTTCACGCTGATTTTGCAGATTAAGCAGATGCAATGGAAATCTGCGTAATCTGCTTGATTTGGGATAAAATTTAATCTAAATATCATTCTGCCTTTGCTGAAAATCTTTGATTTTCTTGCGCCTTAAAAAATCATAAAAATAAAAATTCCTTGCGCCTTTGCGTTTTCCAACAAAAGAATCATCAGTATTCAACAGCCCTTCCGATCTTAACAAACATCAATGTTTTTGATTTTCCATAGTGGTAACTTTGTATCACTAAAATCAACAATATGGAATTAGGAATAGGAATGTTCGGTGATCTGGCTTTTGACCAGTCAACCGGGAAATATAGAGATGCAGGAATTAAGATCCGTGAAATACTGGATCAGGTAAAATTGATGGATGAGGTAGGAATTGATGTTTTTGCTATGGGAGAACATCACCGTCCGGATTATGCTGTTTCCTCTCCGGAGATTGTTTTGGCAGCAGCAGCAAGCATTACAAAAAATATAAAACTGGCCAGTGGAGTTACTGTTTTGAGTTCTTCGGAGCCGGTAAAAGTGTATGAGGATTTTTCAACGCTGGATTTAATTTCAGACGGAAGAGCAGAGATCTTTGTCGGACGTGGAAGTTTCATCGAATCATTTCCTTTGTATGGCTATTCACTGAATGATTATGAACAGCTATTTGATGAAAAACTGGAATTATTACTGAAAATCAATTCTGAAGAAAATGTAAGCTGGTCAGGAAAACTTCGTGCACCGATGCAGAATCAGACGGTATACCCAAGAGCAAAAAATGACGGAAAAATTTCCATCTGGAGAGCCGTTGGGGGAACGCCGCAGTCTGTTTTGAGTGCAGCACAATTGGGAATGCCATTAGTGGTAGCTATTATTGGAGGAATGCCAATCCAGTTTAGAAATCTGATCGAGTTTTATAAGCAGGAATACCAAAAAGCGGGACATGATGTTTCAAAAATGCAGATCGCAATTCACTCCCATACTTTTGTGAGTGATGATCAGAAAGTAGTGGATGGATATTTCCATAATTATAAATCACAGATGGACAGAATTGGAGTTTCAAGAGGTTGGGCTCCTTATACAAAAGCACAATATGAAGGTGGAAGAAGTAAAGATGGTGCATTATTTATCGGAAGTCCGGCGGAAGTAGCAGACAAGATTGCTTATATGAAAGAAATTTTCGGAATTACAAGATTTATCGGCCACATGGATGTAGGAGATCCTGCTCATGATGTGATGATGAAATCGATAGAATTGTTTGGAAATGAAGTGAAGCCTGTTATAAAAGGACTGTAACAGGAAAGTTTGTGAGGTGTGAAAGCCACGAAAGATCTGTTTCTTTTGTGGCTTTTGTTGTTTTAAATATAGTATTAAACAATCTCAATCAGACTTCCTCTTTCTTCGTCTTTAATAATATTGAGTGCTGTAGGAATTTTCTCTTTCAGTTCTTCCACGTGCGAAATAATTCCTACAATCCTGTTTTCTTTCATCAGGTTGGTGAGCGTTTCAAAAACGATATTCACAGATTCCGTATCCTGAGTTCCAAAACCTTCATCAATAAAGAAGAAATTTTTATCGGCCTGCGCATTGGCCTGAACACTTTCTGCAAGAGCCAGAGCCAGACTTAAAGATACCTGAAATGCCTGGCCTCCGGAAAGTGTTTTGACACTTCTGCTTTTTCCTTCGTTGAGGTAATCAATAATTTCAAAATCGTTATTCTCATTCAGCTGGAGGCTCAGCTGATTTCTGGTCATCCGGTGAAAACGCACATTAGCATGATCACAAAGCTGTCTCAGATAAATAGATGAAACATATTGTACAAAACCCGCACCTTTAAAAAGATTCATCATGATTTTTAAATTTTCTGAGCGTTTTTGAAGTTGTGCAAGTTCTTTCAGAAGTTCCTCTTTTTTTACAAATTCCTTTTCCAGACGATCTATTTCAGCAGTTTTTGTGACTACAGAATCACTAATCTGCTTTTGTTCGGTTTGTGCTTCGGTGAACTGCTGTTCAGCGATAGAAAACTGTTCGTTATTGAACGAAAGGCCTTTCAGTTTTAACTCCAGCTCTCCGATGAATTTCTTTAAAGCTTCAAATTCAACTTTGAAAAGCTGAACTTTAGTCCTCACCAGCTCAACATTAATTTCCTGAAGTAAAATATTCTCAACTTCTTTAAATTCTGTGAAATTTTGATCAGCCAATGCTTTGACAACTGCTTCTTCATTCCCTGAAATTTCCTTCTCCAGCTCTGTAATCTGCTTTTCAGATTGGCTCACAATAGCCTTTTGCTCTGCCAGTTTCGGAGAAAGAATTTTTTCCTGTTCTACAGTTTTCAGGTAATTCTCTTCAATCTCTTTATTAGAATAAGCAAGCTTTTGATATGATTCTTCAATTTCTTTTATTTCCTTTTGAGCATACAGATCCCATTCGAGAATTTTAAGACCGGAACGGCTGATATTAATTTGCTCCTGCTTCGAAACTTCTTCCAGACGGAAAGCTTCAAGAGCACTCTTATATTTTTCCAGTGTTTTGGATTCTCTGTCAAAATTTTCCCTTGCTAAAGCGATATTCCGTTCCGTTTCTTCAATCTTTTTCTCCAGCGTAAACGAGTCTGAGCGTTTTTTCTCAAATTCCTCTTCCTGGTTGGAAGCAAATTGTTTCCAGGTGAAATTCAGCAGATGATTTTCAATATCCTTCTGAATCTGCAGCAGTATTTTTTGTTCCGAAAAAAGCTGTTCCTCAAAGATCTTTTTACGGTCCAGAATCTTGTCAATTTCAGCCTCCTGCTTTTGAAGTCCTGTTGCTTCCTGTTCAAGCGATGCTATTTTCTCCTGAATTTCCTGCAGTTCAGTATTTACATCATGAAATTCCACAATATGCGGATGTTCTTTAGAACCACAGAGCGGGCAGTTTTCTCCGTCATGAAGTTCACTGGCAAAACGGGAAAGTTCTTTTTGTATTTTGAGATGATCCAGTTTCTGGGAAAGTTCCTTTTTTTGAGCCTCTAAGGTTTCTTTTCTGATTCTGAAATCTTCTTTATAATTTTCGGTATAAGCAAAAGGCTTTAATTCTTCTGTAATTTCTCCGATCTGCTTTTGATGTTTCCCGATCTTTTCAGCTTGTTCCTGAAGCGATTTTTTTAAATTCTTTTGCTGAATAAACCAGTTGCCCACTTCAGAAAGCAGGGCAGAATCCAGTTTTTGTTCTTTTAAGGTTTTAATCTGTGCGGAAAGCTCATCAATAGTCTTTTGAATTTTCTCTTTATGAAGATTTACTTCTTTTACTTTTTCAGAACCTTTCCGGGTTCTTTCGTTCAGGATCTTGATTTCTTCAGAAAATTTCAGGATCTGAATAATAAGGTTCAGATCATTTTCCTGAATTCTGGATTGCTCTAATGCCTTAAACTGTGGTTCAAGAGTCATGAGCTGCTCTTTTACAGTATTAAAAGCCCTTTCAGTTTCCTGCCAGTCTTTGATTTGCTGCTCCTTTTCGTTTCGTTTTGAAGCAATTTCTTTTGAGAGTTTATTTTTCTCAATAATCAAAGGGTTGAAAATTCTGAAAATCCTGTCGTATAATTCTGCCTGCATTTCCAGAGCATCCATCTGAGGCTTTTCTTCTGAGAGTTTACTGAATTTTTCTTTGTTTTGCTGTAAACTGTCAAAGTCACTTTTCAGGTTTTTTAGCTGTTGATAGGTCTGGGAAACCTTTTCCAGTTTTTCATTGGATTCGGAGAGCTTTTTTTGTTCCTCTGCAAGCTGCTCTTTTTGAATCCGGATCTTCTCTTCATTGATTTCTTCGAAACCTTTTAACTGTCCTTCCAGCTGATCCAGTTCAGATCTGTTTTTTACATTGAGTACAGAAACATTGTTCTGGAGGTCAAATTTCTGAAGGTTAAAAATTTCCTTCATCATGTTCGTTCTTTCTGCAGCGCCCAATTCAAGGAATTCTTTGAACTGTCCCTGCGGAATAATGATGGTTCTTTTGAAGTTGGAATAGCTTAATCCAATAATAGGTTCTGCATTCGAGTGATCCAAAGGAATCCATTTGCCATTGATGTTTTCATAAAATGTAACCGCGTTAGGCTTTACTTCTTCAAATTTCTTTGAATTTCGCTTAAAATCACGGGAAGCACGGAAAAGTTTATTCTCATAATTGATAAAATCAAATTCAATATAAGAACTGTTTGATTTTAAATTCATCATGTTATAAGCCCTTTTATCGCGCATATTCAGACGTTCCGTTTCACTGTATAAAGCAAACGAAATGGCCTCAAGAACTGATGATTTTCCGGAACCCACAGCTCCGAAAATCCCAAACAGACCCGCCTCAGTGAGATTTCTGAAATCAATGGTCTGGCGTTCCCGGTACGAGTAAAGTCCTTCGATAGTTAATTGAACAGGGATCATGGCTTATGCATTTAAAATTTCGTTAAACAAATTCATCAGTTCTTCATTGGCTTCCTGCCCGCCGTTTTTGGATTTAAAATAATCCTTGAATAAAATATCAATATCCTGGCTTAAATTGATCTCCTGGTTTTGATTTTCTGCCAATTCCATATTTTTTATTTTAGGGATAAGGTGTACAATTCCGTTGTGAGACTGGTAGATTAATCTTCTTTCGTCTGCCGTTAAAAAAGTCTCACTTTCCAGCGTAAGTTCAATAAATGTATTGGGATTTTCACCCAGCCACTGAACAGCATCATCAATGGCGGTAAATGTTTTTCGGACTAAAGCTCTCCCGCTTTTCAAAAGTTTCTTCTCGTAGGAAACTGTTTTTCCAGGTTCTGCGTCAATAATGGAAACATACTTCGTCTGTCCCGCTTCACTGAAACTATAGCACAGAGGAGAGGATGAATAAATCACAGGCTTTTCCTTCGTTCCTATATTCTGAAAGCCATGAAGGTGACCTAATGCCGTATATTGAATCTGCTCAGGAATACTGTCCGAAAAAATCAGATCTGCATTTCCAATTTTAATAGGTTTTTCTCCTTCGGGTTCTTCCAGAATTTCTGCACCTCTTTTATTCATATACAAATGAGCTGTCAGAAGATTCACTCCGGAATCATCACAAAACTGATCCGCAAGATTTTTCCATTCCTGTGCAAGTACTTTGTTAATTTCTTCTTCTTTATTTTCACCAAAGTATTCCTTTAACCGGACCTCATTCGCAAAAGGAGTATGAAGAATTCTTACAGGAAAGTTGATCCCATCAATTTTCAGCTCTATAAAACCTTCTTTCGAGTTGATGATACTAAAATGTTCCGTACCGAAAGGCACAATTTCCGCTTTGGGATGACCAATTAAAATAATTCCGCACTCTCTTGCCAGAGGATCGGGAGCATTGATTAAGCTGGGAGAATCATGATTACCGGAAATAGCAATTACAGGACGTTTTCCGTTCAGGGATAAACGTTTTAATGTTTTATAAAAAAGTTCAGCAGCCTCAACACCTGGATTAAAATTATCGAAAAGATCACCGGCAATGAGAACTAAATCAACATTTTGCTCATCGGCCATCTTAACAATTTCATTCATAACCAAAACCTGTTCTTCAAGTCTTGAAAAACGGTCGAGGCGCTTACCCAAATGCCAGTCGGCAGTGTGGAGGATTTTCATAATGTAAATTTGAGAATTAAAAAGAATATATGCAGCGTAATTTTCAAGTTGTTTCGCAGAGAATTATTTTGATGTTATTACAATGTAAAGATAGAGAATACTTCATTTTAAAAATTAAGGTTTCCCTTACTTCGGATCAAGACAATTATAGCTTATTGTCAGCTTCTCTTGCTTTGAAATCTTCCCGGATTTGTTTTAACCTTGCTTTTCTTTCAGCTTCTGCATTTTGTATTTTACGTTTTTTCTGATCAATTTTCTTTTTATTTTTCTTCCTGTTCGCTTCGTTGTTTTTGCTCATGTTTTGTAACGGATAATTTTTATGGGTAAGGAATAGCTTCTTCAAAAATAAGAAACAAAAAAGGAAGAAGAGGTGTAGATTTCCATATAAACTTATAATCAATTAATTTTGTAAAAAAAAGATGGAACAGCAGTTCAAAGATCCTCTACACGGAAAAAGACTTGATGCTATCCTGGAAGAACTGGTAGAATATTATAAAGGTTTTGAAAGGTTGGGCGAGCAGATCAATATTAAATGTTTTACAGATAACCCAAGCATAAGTTCTTCCCTTAAATTTCTGCGGAAAACACCGTGGGCTAGAACAAAAGTCGAGAGCTTGTATCTCTTTATGCTAAGACAAAAAAAGAGAGACGAAAGTAGAAAAAAATAAAGGCTGTAAAAAGAAAATCTCCATTTCTTTATGCCTTTCATAGCTTCCTTCTTCCAACCTCCAGCCACCAGGCTCACTGAATCATTTCAAAAAGAGTATATTTGTATGATTAATCGTGAAAGAAAATCACGAAAAAAAGAAAAAATATGACAATCGAAAACAATCACGTTGTAGCTGTAAAGTATATACTTCATACGATCGAACCAGATGGAAGTAAGATTCTTGTAGAAGAAACAACAACAGAAAATCCACTTACATTTTTGTATGGTGTGGGAATGATGATTCCAAAATTTGAACAGAATATCTTAGGTTTAAAAGCTGGCGACAAAGCGGCTTTTGTAATTCAGCCTGAAGAAGCTTACGGTGAAAGACAGCCGGATGCCATTGCACAGTTACCAGTGGAAATGTTTAAAGAATCAGGACTTCCGCCTGTAGGAGCTATTCTTCCTTTATCAGACAATCAGGGGAATAATTTCCAGGCTTTTGTAGTAGAAATTACTCCGGAAGTTGTAGTAGCAGATCTTAACCACCCGATGGCTGGGAAAGTATTAGATTTCGACGTGGAAGTTTTAAGCACTCGTCCGGCAACTGAAGAAGAGCTGGCGCATGGTCATGCTCACGGAATTGACGGTACTGAAGGTCACTAAAAATATAAATGCCCGATTTTTTCGGACATGTTTCAGATAAGAAAATGAGCCACAGATAATCCTGTGGCTCATTTTTATTGATAAATAGGTATTGGTTGCTTGGCATTCCCCTCCGGTGGAGGGGTGGCAAAAATTCAAAGAATTTTTGACGGGGTGGTTCTATACGCAAAGCATCACTAAATTTATTTTCTCAATCCGTTTCCTCATCCAAAAACTCCCCGGAAACATAATACCAGCGTTCGTGCATCTTCTGAAAAACAGAAAACTCATGATGAACTTGCGGATGTCCGTCCTGATCGGTATAATAAGCCTTAAATTCTACATGGTTTAAAGCCGAAGTTCTGATGATTTCCAGTTTCGTCCATTGGTTGATCTCTCCCCATTCCTGCAGATCTTTTTTATTGTGGTATTTTCTTTTTCCCGGTAGGGTAGTCTCCATCAGGTATTCACCATTCGGAATGGCAAAAGCGGAGAATCTTGAACGCATCAGAGCTTCAGCGGTAGGAGCATGTTTTTCTCCTGTGTGATAAGGTTTGCAGCATTCTTCATATGATTTTCCTGAACAGCACGGACAGTCCATTATATTGTATTTTAAATTTTGAACTGCAAAAATAATGAATCTCATTAGAAAGGAGTTCTGCCTATTTGAATTTTATAATGGAATTAATATGTTGAATTGTTCTATATTCAATAGAAACGGGCTTTAGCCCGTTCAAAATAAATAAACAAAAATCCACCGGCTTTAGCCGAAACATAGAAAATTTTATTTATCACAGATAGGTATAAAAAAGAAGCACTCTGATTAAAGAATGCTTCCCTTGATTTATTTAATAAACCCTCTGTTTCTCAATAAAGGTTTGATATCCGGATCGTGTCCTGTGAAGTCTCTGAATGCCTGGTTCAGATCTACAGAATTTCCAACTGAAAGAATATATTTTCTGAAACGGTCACCATTTTCTCTGGTCAATCCGCCATTTTTACTGATCCATTCCCATGCATCGTTATCCAATGTTTCAGACCATAAATAAGCATAGTATCCTGCAGAATATCCACCTCCCCAGATGTGGGCGAAATAAGGCGTGTGATACCTTGGCGGAACTGTAGCCAGATTAAATCCATGGCTGGCTAAAGACTGCTTTTCAAAGTCTAAAACAGGAATGAACTGATTTTCATTGCTTACCGTATGCCAATCCATATCAAGTTCAGCGGCCGAAACCAATTCTGTAGTCATATAACCCTGATTGAATGTAGCGGCCTTTTTGATTTTATCTACCAAAGCCTGCGGAATAGGCTGTTTTGTTTCATAATGTACAGCATAATTCTTCAGAACAACCGGATCTAAAGCCCAGTGCTCATTAATCTGGGATGGGAATTCCACGAAGTCTCTCGGTACATTTGTTCCTGAAAGTGAAGGATATTTCTGGCTGGCAAACATTCCGTGAATAGAGTGACCAAATTCATGGAAGATAGTTGAAACATCATCATAACTGATTAATGAAGGTTTCCCCGGAGCGGGTTTCTGGTAATTGTAACAGTTCACGATTACAGGTTTTGTTCCTAATAAATAAGACTGTTCTACAAAATTACTCATCCATGCACCACCGTTTTTAGAATCCCTAGTATAGAAATCCAGATAGTAAATGGCAATAGATTTTCCATCATGATCGAAAACTTCATACGTTACTACGTCCGGATGATAAACCGGAAGGTCTGTTCTCTTTTTGAAAGTCAGTCCGTAGAATTTTTCAGCAGCAAAGAAAACTCCTTTTTCAAGAACGGTTGTAATTTCAAAATAAGGTTTAATTTCACTTTCATCAAGGTCAAACTTAGCTTTTCTTACCTGTTCAGCATAGAAATTCCAGTCCCACGGTTCTACTTTGAAGCCTCCTTTCTGCTGATCAATAAGATCCTGAATATCTTTTGCTTCACGTCTTGCCGTTTCTACTGCAGGAGTAGCAATCTGGTTCATCAGTTTAGTAGCTGCTTCAGGGGTTTTTGCCATCTGATCCTGAAGTTTCCATTCAGCAAAGTTTTTCTTGCCTAAAATCTGTGCTTTCTTCAATCTTAGTTTAGCAAGCTGCTCGATGGTTGATCTCGTATCATTAGCATCTCCTTTCTCAGCTCTTGTCCATGAAGCTTTAAATAGCTTTTCTCTGGTTGCTCTGTTTTTTAAATTTTGTAAAAGAGGCTGCTGTGTTGTATTCTGTAAAGCCAGAAGATATTTTCCGGGTTGTCCTGCCGTTTTGGCATCAGCTGCAGCAGCTGCAATTTCATCAGCAGAAAGTCCTTCCAGTTCTTTCGCATCAGAGAAAAATACGCCTCCCTGCTTTCTTGCTTCCAGTAATTTGTTGGCATATTGAGTAGAAAGAGAAGCCAGTTCCTGATTGAGTTGCTTTAATTTTTCTTTATCCGCTGCGGAAAGATTTGCTCCCGCGATTTCAAAATTCTGCTTATAATATTGTAAAAGTCTTTTGCTTTCAGAATCCAGACCATCTTCTTTGATGGATTGTATTCTTTTGAAAAGATTTTCATTCAGGTACAGTTTATCAGAATGGGCAGCAAAAACAGGGGCATATTCTTCATCCAGAGCCTGTAAAGTAGGGTTTGTGTTCGCGCTGGTAAGATTTGAAAACACAATTTGTGCTCTTCTCAGTACTTCACCACTTTTTTCCAATGCAACGATGGTATTTTCAAAAGTAGGGGCAGCCGGATTGTTGGCAATTTTTATAATTTCAGCTTCATGTTGCTTTAAACCATAATTGAAAGCTGGTTTGAAGTGTTCGTTTTTGATTTTGTCAAACTCCGGAGCTTCGTATTGAAGCTTACTCTTCTTCATAAAAGGATTGGAAGCTAAAGAGGGGTCAGGTGCAGGTAGCTCCTGCTGAATATCGGTCTGTTTCATTGTAGTACAAGATTGATTGAACGCCAAGGCAGAAATTAATAATACCGATGAAATATTCTTCATAAATATAGTTGTTATTAAAGCATAAAGATATTAAAAACTTGTATCATAGAACATATTTCGGCGGATGTATTTCTTTAAGCCCTTTGTGGTATTTACAGTATTTTCAAATGTAATGTAATATTTTTTATAAATTAGTTGTTATTTAAATAAAGAAATCAATAAAAAAATTAACAAAAGGAATAAGCATGAAAACAAGTACTTTATTTATTTTTTCAGCCTTAGTGGCTTTAGCCTCATGTAATGATAAACATGAGAACAGAAACAGAGACCGTGAAGGAGACAAAAGTAATTGGGTAGAGAAAGTAGTGAGCAAAGAAAGCGGCCCGATACAGCATAAGGAATTTAATGGTGATTTTGATGAAATTCAGGTTTCACAGGCCATTGAAGCAGAAATTATAAAATCTGAAACTGAGAAGGTTGAAATCTCAGCCCCTCAAAGTATCATTGATGAAATTCTGGTAGAAAATGATGGCGGGAAACTGCACATTCATTATAAGCCGGGGATCAGAGTGATGAATATCAGTAAAGTGACAGCGAAGATTTATGCAAAAGACTTTAAAAAACTCCTTGCCGATTCAGCAGCAAGAATTATTGTAAAAGATAAATTTACCCAGGAAAAAACAGATATCGAAGCATCAAGTGCAGGAAGTATTTCCGGAGACCTTGAAGCGAATGATATGGATATCAATGTAAGCAGCAGCAGTAGTTTCGATGGTAAAATATGGGCCGTAAACCTTGATATTGAATCTTCATCAGGATCAACTCTTGATCTCTCCGGTAAAGCAAAAAAAGTAGACGTGAGTGCTTCTTCAGGGAGCAGCGTTTCTGCTAAAGGAGTTATCGCTGATGATGTAGAGGCAGATGCTTCCAGTGGAGCAAGTATACATATAAGTGCTGTTTCCAGTGTAAATGCCGGGGCATCATCTGGTGGAAGTGTGGATATCTCGAAAAAAGGAGAGCTTAAGAGCGTGATAAAAGACGAAAGCAGCGGTGGAAGCGTAAACATCCAATAAATTAATCCTGGGTTTCTTCCTCATCTTCTTCATCTGCGGATGAGGAACCTTCCCAGTTTTTATTTTCAAAATTAAGATTATCATAAGCTAATAATTCCTCCTCTCGCTGGAGGATTTCTTTTGTGGTAAACAGGGTAATGTCTTCATCATTTTCCTTCATTTTTGCCAGCTTCCGGATTGACGCTTTATCAATAGCCATAAATCTTTGTCCGAGACGTCTTGCTGCGTATTTTCTCATTCCCGTTTCATGAAGTACATCCACAGCCATATCCACAGCCGTTCCTAATGTTTCACGGTAAATGTGATTGACTCCGCTGTTCAGATAATCATAAGCATCAATCCTGTTTTTTGCCCTTACAAAAATTTTCACATTGGGATAATGTTCACGGACAAGTTCTGCAATAAACTTATTATCATCCGGATCATCCAGACATAAAACGAGAATTTCAGCATCTTCAATTCCTGCCGCTCTTAAAATAGGAATTCTCGTTGCGTCACCGTAATAGACTTTAAAACCATAGCTTCTGAGAAGCTTCACACGGTCAGAATCCCGGTCCAAAACGGTAGCTGATATTTTATTGGCTTTTAAAAGACGTCCTACGGTACTTCCAAAATGCCCGAAACCTACAATGATGATTTTCTTTTGAGTAACATTGCTGTCAAGAATATTATAGTCATGTTCCTCTTCAGGAATTTCTTTGATAAATGTCGGAGTAATAAATTTGTCATTGATGATGAGAAGAATAGGAGTGATACACATGGTAATTGCCGTAACAGCCATCATCTGTGCATTCATCTCCGGCCCTAAAAGATAAAGATCCGATGCATAATTAAGCAGTACAAATGCAAATTCTCCTACCTGAGAAAGGGCAAATGCATAAAAAAGACTTTGGGGAGTATCTATCCTGAAGAATTTTCCAATGGTGTATAAAACCACGAATTTTACAGCCAGCACGGCAAAAACAGTACTGAAGATAAATAAGGGATCTTGCTGGATAATATTAAAATTAATGGTAGACCCTACACTCACAAAGAAAACAGCTAAAAGCAAGCCTTTGAACGGATCAATCTGTGCTTCCAGCTCATGACGGAATTCACTGTTGGCAAGCATTACTCCTGCCAGGAAAGCACCTAAAGCAGGTGAAAGGCCGATCACCACCATCAGCTCCGAAACCCCAATAACCAGAAATAATGAAGAAGCAGTCAATAGCTCTGACATTCCCGATTTTGAAACATAGCGCAGAAAAGGAACAAATACATATCGCCCCAATAAAATAAGCAATGCTACTCCGAAAATAACCGTCCCGGCCTGAAGCCATTCCGGGAGTTTCTGGATCAGAATCTGAATTTCATTGTCATGATGCTTGGCTTTATAATTGGCCAGAATAGGCAATATGGCCAGAATAGGAATTACCGAAATATCCTGAAACAGCAGGGTAGAAAATGAAGCTTCTCCAGCGGTAGTCTTGAGGTTGTTTTTTTCTTGTAAAGTCTGCAGAACAATAGCTGTAGAAGATAGGGCAAAACACATGGCAATAGCAATGGCTTTGTCTACTCTCCAGCCTACGCTTGTGAATACCAGGAAAAGCAGCAGAATGGTAAGAGCCATCTGTGACAGTCCCAATCCCATTATCTTCTTTCGCATTTCCCAGAACTTCCGTGGCTCCAGTTCCAAACCTACCAAAAATAAAAGCATGATCACGCCAAACTCGCTGGCATGCATAATATCGTTAACATTGTTTCCTGTAAGTTTAAGGACATAAGGGCCTATGATAATTCCTCCTAAAATATAACCGATGACAGAACTCAGCCCTAATTTCCTGGCCAATGGAACCATGATAATGGCTACACCCAGGAAAATTAATGTGTTCATCGCTAAGCTGGATTCCATATGCTATTGATTGAGTAGTTCTGTAAATTCTTTTTTGTGTAAAATAATTTCTTTTTTAGAGAGCTTATTGGCTTCGTATACAATTTTGATATGTTTGATATCCGCTTTAAAAACTTTTAATGAAACAATAAGCCCGCTGATGAGTTCATCTATGGTATATTGATAAGTTCCGGTTTTGCTGAAAGATCTTTCTTTTCCGCCGGTGGTTACCAGAATATAGACTTCTTTTCCTTCGAGTGGATTATGTTCGCCCTCTTTCAGCCAGTCTCTGTCGAAAACTTCATCAATCCATAATCTGAGAAGAGGAGGCATTCCGAACCATATCAGGGGAAACTGGAAGATAAAACGTTCATAGTTTTTAAGGCGTTTCCTTTCCCGGAAAGCTGCGATATGAAAGTCAGGATATTCTTCGTAAAGATCTCTCAGGGTATAATGCTGGTGGCGAACGTAGAAATTGATGAGCTCTACATTCGAATTGGAGTGCTCCAGATAAGGGTGTGCAAATACTACCAGCGTCTTCTTCATAATCCTGTTTTCCGTAAATATAGTGAAAAAATATTGAATAAAAGGTGGTTTTTATGATGTTTTATTAACTTTTTAACAGCTAAATATCAATTTAACATTAATAAAAGTTAATAAATCAGTATTATTTTGGTTTTTAAATAAAAAAAATCAGATCGTGATGATCTGATTCTATATCATTTTTGAATATTTCTTGATTACCATCCACCGGATGCACCGCCTCCTCCGAAACTTCCACCGCCGCCGAAGCCTCCGAATCCGCCTCCGCCACCTGAACTTCCACCGCCAAAGCCACCTCCTCCGAAGCTGCCAGGGAATGGGAAGAAACCGCCAGGATAATTTCTGCGTCCTCTTCTGGTGATGATCACATCATCATCGTCGTCATTATTTCCGCCACGTCCACCACCTCTGTTTCCAAAAAGGATAGCAATGATGATGAAAATAATAAAAGCAATGATAAGAACTTTAAAGGCACTTCCATTACCGGAAGGAGCCGTTGTAGCTACAGGTTTGAATTTTCCCTCAACAGCCTCCATAATCGCTGAGGTTCCACCATTGATCCCTTCATACCAAAGTCCTTTTTTGAAATTTGGGGTGACGATGTAATCTAAGATCTGTCCAGCTACTGAAGCGGTAAGGTATTGCTCTACGGCACGCCCCTGTTGGATAGACATCGTTCTGTCTTCTGTTGCGATAAGGAAAACCACTCCGTTGTCTACTCCTTTTTTTCCGATTTTCCATTTTTCACCAAACATGGTGGCCAGAAAATTTACATCTTCTCCTTTGGTAGAACGGATGATGACAACTTCAATTTCCGTTGAGGTAGAATCTGCAAACTTGATCAGTTTATGATTAAGTGCATCTTTTTCCTGTTGGGAAAGTAATCCGGCTTCATCAAAAACAGGATAAAGCACTGCTGGCTTTTCAGGAATGGTATATTGTGCTGATACAAAAGTGTAAAAGCAGAGCAGTAAAAATGAAAATACTATTTTAAGAGAACGTAATTTCATTTGGAAGTTGGTTTGGGTTTTCTCCTTCTACAGGAAAATGTTTTTTGAGTTCAAGTCCTGTTTCCAGGATGGCACTTTTCAGAGCCTGATAATAATTTCCTTTGGCAAATTCTGCGGTGATATAATCGTGAAGATGATCCCAGTAAGACTGTTTTACTTTTTCATGAATGCCGGTATCTCCAATGATGGTAAGATATTTCTGTTCAAAATTGACATGGAAGAGTACTGCATTTCTGTCTGCTGTTTTATCCATAGCCAGTTTTTTGAAAACTTCAAATGCAGTCTTGGCATCGCGGTTTTCCGTATTGGAATCAATATGCACTCTGATCTCTCCCGTAGAATGATCTTCCGCAGACTGAATCGCTTCCACAAGGGAAGCGATCTGTTGATTTGTTAGGAAATTACCCATTATTATTTGAATACTTCAGGAGCTTTTTGAGCGCCTGCGTCAGCTTTGAAATAAGGTTTTTCTTTGAAGTTGGTGAAATTCGCCAGAATATTATTCGGGAAAGTCTTGATGGAAGTATTATAATCCTTTGCAGCATCATTATAGTAAACCGTTTCAGTTCTGATACTATTTTCAATAGCAGTGTATTCTCTCTGGAAGTTGATATACTGCTGGTCTGCTTTCAGGTTAGGATAAGATTCCACCACGGCCATCAATCTGCTTAATGCACCCGATAATTCTCCTTGTGCTGCCTGGAATTTAGCCAGATCAGCTTCGGTCATATTCGTAGGATCAATATTGATAGAAGTCGCTTTGGAACGGGCTTCCACAACTTGAGTTAAAGTTTCCTGCTCAAATTTTGAATACGATTTTACGGTTCTTTCCAGGTTAGGAATAAGGTTGGCTCTTTTCTGATAAACAGTCTCTACATTAGACCATTTTGCATTTACTGTCTGTTCTTTGTTAACAAAACTGTTATATCCGCTTTTTCCCCAGAAGAATAGAATTGCAACAATAATAAGAAGGGCAATACCAATGGTTCCTGCGCCCAGACATCCTTTATTTTTCATAGTTTATTTTTTTAAATTTTTTGTGCTAACCAAATATACAAATTATGTGCTAATTTTGTAAAAAATTATTTGAATGACAACAATAGTGGTGGCAATGGGAGAGAAAAATGAAATTGGTTTTGAAAACCAGTTGCTTTGGCATCTTCCCAAAGATTTGAAACATTTTAAAGAGATTACTTCAGGGCATCCGGTTATTATGGGAAGAAAAACATACGAAAGTATTGGGAAAGCCCTTCCAAACCGTACCAACATTGTTGTGTCAAGAAAGAAAGACTGGTTTGAAGAAGGAATCCTTATTGTAGGAAGCATCAAAGAAGCATTGAAATTTGCCAGGAAGATTGATGAAGAAGTTTTTGTTATTGGTGGCGGAAATATCTATGAGCAGACTATGGATGTAGTGGACAAACTTGAAGTTACTTTGGTGAAAGCAGATCTTCAGGCTGATACATTCTTTCCGAAAATAGATCCGAAAATCTGGAAAATGACCAACGAAATCTGCCATGAGAAAGATGAAAAGAACGGTTATGATTTCTGTTTCCAGACGTTTGAAAAAATAAAAAGCGAAGCGTAGAGCCAATAGTCAATTTTTGCTTTGCAAAGTGAAACGTGAATTTCTCACAGCTATAAAAATTAACAGGCACAGCGAATTGACCATTCACCATTGACTTTTTGAACTTTAAGCCTTAAATTTATTATCTTTGCACTTCTAAAATTTAATAATGAATAAATACATAAAAATTGCAGTAGCAGTACTTCTTATCCTGTTAGGACTTTATATGATGATTTTCACAAGAAATCTGGGATGGGGTATTGTTGTTTTTCTTTTGGCTGCATTTCCCATCTTGCTATTCTTTAAAAATGAATATATCCTTTTGGCATTCTGGCAATTAAGAAAGCAGAATATGGAGAAAGCCGGAGAATGGTTATCAAAAATTACAGACTATAAAACACAGCTTCATAAGACTCAATACGGATATTTCCACTATTTATCAGGGTTGACACAAGCTCAGGATCATCCTGCAAAAGTAGAACCTTTCATGAAGAAAGCTTTGGAATATGGTTTGAATATGAAACACGACAGAGCAATGGCTACTTTGAATCTGGCGGCAGCAGCTATTTCTAAAGGAAGAAAGCAGGAGGGGCAGAAGCTCCTAGAGGAAGCAAAAAGACTAGACAGCGCGGGAATGATGACGGATCAGATTAAAATGATGAAAGAGCAGCTGAAAATGCCAACCATGCAGAAGCATATGCATAACCCGAATATGAGAAACAGAGGAAAATTCTTCTAGTCTCCTAACATATACTATAAAAGTCCTGAATTTTTCAGGACTTTTTGTTTTTTATAGTGGAGATAAAAAGTGTCTTTTTAAATTACATTTCCGAATTATTATGATCATAGCCGTAAAATTTAGGCATCTGCCAGTGGTATTTTACAGCAAGTGTCCGTATGGCAACAATAAGGAGAATGGTGAGAATTTGTACAAAAGTATAGGAAAGTACAGAATATTTGGTCATCAACAGAAATACAGCTCCTCCCACAATACATGCTGTAGCATAAATTTCCTTTCTGAAAATCAAAGGAATCCTGTTGAGCAATATATCCCGGATGATACCGCCAAAACAGCCGGTTATGGTTCCTAATGCAATACAGATCATGGGGTGAATTCCTGCATTTAAACCTTTTTGTACACCAATTATGGTAAATAATCCGAGCCCGAAGCTGTCGAAGATAAATAAAGTGACTTTAAAGTTTTTCTCAAGAGATTTGAAGATCATTGAAAAAATACTGGTCACCAGAATCAGGGTACACATCAGAATATCATGCATCCAGAAAACAGGGATATCAAGCAGCAGGTCTCTTACAGTTCCTCCTCCTACAGAAGTTACAAATGCAATAATAAGCACCCCGAACGGATCCAGCCGTTTCTGCATTGCTGCAAAACTTCCGGACATGGAAAAGGCAATGGTCCCAAGGACTTCTATTGCAAAATTGAACTGTTCGTGCATATATAATTATAAATGATTGTTGATAAATGATAATTGATGAATGATTTCTGCTTAAGCAAATTCTTGGCCATTATATCAATTATCATTTATCGCTCATCAATTATATTTTTTTATCGCTCTACTCTCACGGATTCAGGAACCAATAGTTCGTATTCCCCTCCATGGTTAAGGATCTCTCTTACAATACTGCTGCTGATGAAAGATTTTCCTGAAGAGGTCAGTAAGAATACTGTTTCCAGTTTTTTGTGGGCTAAAGTTCTGTTGGTATGGGCAATTGCTTTTTCAAACTCGAAATCAGCCGGGTTTCTCAGACCTCTGATAATGTATTGTGCGTTTTTTTCAAAACAGTAATCAACGGTAAGTCCTTCAAAATAATCTACTTCCACATTGGGGAATTCTGCTACAGAGTTCTGGATAAATTCCATTCTTTTTTCAAGAGGGAACATATATTTTTTCTGAGAGTTTTGCCCTATAGCAATGATTAATTTATCAAATAGTGGTGCCGCTCTTTCTATAATGTCGTAATGTCCTAGTGTAATCGGGTCAAAAGACCCAGGGAAAACAGCAATTTTCATGTTGTACGAGTTATGATTTTGAGTAGTGATTATTTGTTAAAAGTGTATTCAATCTCTAACTTCTAACCTCTAATTTCTAACTTCTATTTATTTATTAAGTGCTTTTTCAACTTCATTTCCACAAAGATCCATGATGGAAATTCCATAATGTCTTGCCTGTTGAGGGAGAATACTTGCAGGAGAGAATCCTGGGTTGGTATTCATTTCAAGCATATAAGGAATTCCGTTCATCAGAATGTATTCACTTCTCGAAAAACCACTCATTCCTAATGAATTATAAGCTCTTTTAGCGATTTCTTCCACTCTTTTTGTGGTTTCCTCGTCAATTCTTGCCGGTGTAATTTCTTCAGAAGCACCTTCATATTTTGCCTCGTAATCAAAAAACTCATTGGTAGGAACAATTTCTGTGATTCCCAAAACAATGGTTTCTCCTTTAAAATCAATAACGCCTACGGAGACTTCCATTCCATCCAGGAAACTTTCGATCAGGATTTCGTCATCTTCCTTGAATGCAATTTCAGTGGCAGCAATAAGTTCTGATTTTTCTTTTACTTTTGAAATTCCCAGAGAAGAACCGGACTGGTTAGGTTTTACAAATAGTGGGAGATTCAATTCTGCTACAATTTTATCCACATTGATGTCTTCCCCTTTTCTTAAATAAATACTTTTAGCAGAAGGAATTCCGTATTTTGATAATACGGCAAGAGTGTCTTTTTTATTGAAAGTAAGAGCACTCTGATAAAAATCGCAGCCTGTATATTTTTGTCCAATAGCATCCCAATATGCCTGAAGAATTCCGTTTTCTCCCGGGGTTCCGTGGATGATATTGAAACAAACATCAAATTTTAAGTTTTCACCATTATCTAAAGTCACAGAAAAATCTCCTCTGTTGATGGCATATTTTGTGTCATTTTCCCCTAAAAAATACCATTCATCTTTAAGGACTACTACCTTATATACATCATAGAGATTTCTGTCCAGAGAATCATAAATCAATTGTCCGCTTTTTAAGGAAACAACATATTCATCGGAATAGCCTCCCATTACTACGGCAACACTTTTTTTATTCATAACCATATAGTATCAATTAAGGCAAATTTAATCATTTTATGCAATGCAATATGGGAAATCGGCAAATTTTAAAATCAAAAATGAATTGTGTTAAATAAAAAGTCCATTCTAAAATTATTAGCTATATTTGCGGTTATAATTAAAGTATTTTTAAGTATGCTTAAATCACTTTTCAATTGGAAAGTTTTACTGAATTTAGTAGTAGCCATCGGTGTTTTCGTGGGGCTTGTATGGCTTACATTTCGCTGGTTAGAGTACCATACTAATCACGGTCAGGAAATTCCTGTTCCCAATGTTGTAAATAAATCGGTGCATGATGCCGTTAAAATATTAGATGATACGGGGCTGGAATATGAAGTAGACAGTGCCAATTATGATCCTAAATACAGACCATTCCAGGTATTGCAGGTATATCCTGCGCCAGGTTCCCGTGTAAAAGACGGAAGAACGGTAACGCTAAAAGTAAATCCGAGAACATGGGCTCCTATTGCGGTGCCGAATGTGATCAATAAATATTCAGGACTGGCATTCCAGAGATTGGATCAGGTAGGCCTTAAAATCGGAGATACGATTTATGAGCCTAGTATTCAGAAAGATGCTCTTTTAAGAATATTATATAAAGGAAATGCGGTAAATCCGGGTACCCGTTTACCAAGATTCTCTACTATTGATGTGGTAGTAGGATCCGGGCCGATGAGAAATATCTCGATTCCTAATGTTGTAGGACTTACAGTAAAAGAAGCAAGAGCTGTCATTACCAAAAGTATGTTTGAAGTAGGATTGGTAGAGCATGAAGATGGAGGTAAAGATGAGTCTGATATTATCTATTATCAGGATCCTGCTTCCGGTGATGTTCGTGATCAGGGAATGCAGATCGATCTTTGGGCAAGTAAGAGGACTCCTGCCGAATTAAGAGCTAAAGTAGAGCAGCTGAATTCTATCTATCGTATGAAAGTAGATACTTCACTTCCTCCGGTACGATATGAAGAAGTACATAGTGAGCCAAATTATGAAGCTCCGGTAGTACCAGCTCCTAGAAGAGAAACTCCAAAACCTGAAGTACCGAAAACTGAGACTCCAAAACCTCAGACTACCACTTCTAAACCTGCAGCCCAAAGTACAGAGAAGCCTAAAACTTCCACCACTACCTCTGCAGCAGGAAGTACAGCCAAGCCGGCTGCAACAACAACACAACAGCCTGCTCAAAAGCCAAAAGCTAAGAAGGTTGTCGTAGAATAAAATCAGATTAATATCAAAAATACAGGCTTCAACTGCAAAATGTTGAGGCCTTTTGTGTAAAAAATATAAAACAATGTCAGAAGATAACGAAGATTTTTTAGATGAAGAATTATTAGATTCCAACAGTATCGAAAACATCGATATTGATGAGGAAAATAAAGGTTTATATGAACATCTTAATATCACTGTTGACAGTAAACAGGAACCATTAAGAATTGATAAGTTCCTTTTAATATACAGACAGAATTCTTCAAGGAATAAAATTTCACAGACCTGCAGAGCCGGAAATGTTATCGTGAACGGAACTGCGGTGAAACAGAATTACCGTGTGAAACCGGGAGATCAGATTTCAGTTTTGCTTACGCACCCTCCAAGAGAAAATGTCATTATTCCACAGGATATTCCGGTGAATATTGTTTATGAAGATGATGATCTTGTAGTAGTAGATAAAGAAGCAGGAATGGTAGTACACCCCGGATTCGGAAACTGGGACGGAACATTGGTGAATGCGCTTGCTTTCCATTTTGAAAAGAACGGAGAGAAATCCGATCTTGACAGAGTAGGGCTTGTACACAGGATTGATAAAGATACATCAGGACTGTTGGTGATTGCCAAGAATGAATATGCATTGAGCTTCCTTGCCAAACAGTTCTTTAACAGAACTACAAAGAGACTGTACTGGGCTTTTGTGTGGGGAAATATGCAGGATGATGAGGGGACCATCAGAGGCCACATCGGAAGACATCCTAAAAACAGAATGCAGATGTCCGTTTATGAAGACGGCAGCCAGGGGAAACACGCTGTGACCCATTATAAAGTCCTTGAGAGATTCAAATATATGACCTGGGTAGAATGTAAGCTGGAAACGGGGAGAACCCATCAGATCAGAGCGCATTTCAGACATATTGGCCATACTTTGTTTAATGATGAAAGATATGAGGGACATACACCTTTGAGAGGGGTAAATCTTCCCAAATACAAGCAATTTATTAAAAATGTTTTTGAAATTTTGCCAAGACATGCCCTTCATGCCCATACCCTTGGATTTATACACCCAACAACAAAGAAGGAATTGTATTTTGAGAGCCCAATGCCCAAAGATATGGCGGATGCTGTAAAAAAATGGAGAAATTATTTGGAAAACTAAAAATATATTGAGATTTTTTTTATATTTGTTGAATTGAAATCAAGATTTGTTATGAGAAAACTATATGCTATCGTATGTTTAGCTCTTTTGTCAAATGCATACAAAGCACAAGAATCACTACCATACTATCAGCAATATCTTTTGGATGGTGAGTTCCTGTTCAACCCAGCTCAATACGGAAAAACAGATTACGTACAGCTCAACGCCAATTATCAACAACAATTTTCAAAATTCAGTAATTCTCCGAATGTGCAGTCAATCGGGATCAATGCGAATATCTTTGATAGAGTAGGTGCTGGTATTTCCGTGTTCAGAGACAGTAACGGACCGATCTCTGCGGGTGGTATCACGGCTGGTGCTTCATATTTTATTCCGCTAAGTAGTGAAGGAGACAGAAAAGACCAGTTCTCTTTCGGTACAAGTGTTAACTTCTATAACATGAATTTTGATTATTCAAAAATCAATACTGAAGAAGGAGGAGACCCATTATTGAGAGGTGAAGAAAGTAACATCTTCATGGTGTATGCCAACTTCGGTTTGGCCGCTACCTACAGAGGATTATTCGGGGGTGTTTCCGTAAATGATATCGCATTAAGTAATGATGCCTCTATCGTAAACAACTACGAGCCTTCTCCAATTAAATTCTTCTTAAATTTAGGATACAACTGGAACATTGCTGATAATATTACCATTGCACCGTCAGCATTGATCAACCTTAACACAAATTCAACAAGAATGATCGACTGGAACCTGATGGCGACATTCTCTAACGATATCAACGCATTCTCTTTCGGGGTAAGCTACAGAACGGTTCAGAACAGATTTGACAATCAGGACCTGAGTATCTCTCCAATTGTAAAGGTAAGATTCAACAAATTCATGATCGGAGCTACTTATAACCTTGGATTATCTGATATCCAGAGCTATGGAGGAAACAGCTTCATGATCGGTCTTGGATATAACTTCGACAACTTTATTAATGCTAGAGGATTTAGATACTAATTAATTTAATTTAAATAAATTTGAGCTCTGAAATTTTTCAGAGCTTTTTTTATGATATATATTCACATTCCGTTCTGTAAACAAAAATGCAGCTATTGTAACTTTCATTTTTCAACATCCCTGAATTTCAAGGATGAAATGCTTCGTGCCATGAAAACTGAAATACTGCTGAGAAAAGATGAATTGCAGAACAAAAACCTGAAATCCCTGTATTTCGGAGGAGGAACTCCTTCTATTCTTTCTGTGGATGAGATCAGTTCTTTAATAGATGATGTTCTGAAGTACTTCAGTTTTGAAAAAGATATAGAAGTTACTCTGGAAGCTAATCCCGATGATCTGGATAAAACCTTTTTAAAACAGCTTGCCGGAACACCTGTAAACAGATTGTCCATTGGCACACAAAGCTTTTTTGAAGAAGATCTGAAACTGATGAACAGAGCTCACAGTGCTTCTGAAGCAGAAAGTTCCATCAAGCGGGCACAGGATTCCGGCTTTGAAAATCTGAGTATTGATCTGATCTATGGTTCACCCACATCCAATCTTGAAATCTGGAAAGAAAACCTGAATAAGACAATTGCTTTAGAAGTTCCTCATATTTCATCTTATGCATTAACTGTTGAGCCTAAAACAGCTTTAGAAAACTGGATCTCCAAAGGGAAAATAAAAAGTCCCCGGGAAGAAGAGCAAAACAGGGAATTCTATTATCTATCCGACTTTTTAAAAGATCATGGTTTTGAACATTATGAAGTTTCCAATTTTGCCAAACCTGGCTTTTACTCACGCCACAATTCTGCTTACTGGAAATACAATGAATATCTTGGAATAGGACCGTCAGCACATTCCTATAACGGATTTGATGTCCGAAGCTGGAATGTCGCCAATAATCAGCAGTACATCAAAAAACTGAATGATAAACTTCTTGCCAAAGAAGAAGAAATTCTTTCCCAGGAAGATCAGTTTAATGAAATGATTATGATAGGCTTACGAACCATCTGGGGTGTAGATCTGGAAAGTTTAAAAAATAAATTTTCAGAGAGATTGTTAGAACATTTTCATAGAGAAATCAAAGCTAAAATGGAGGAAGGTATTTTAATCATTGAGAATGAACATTTAAAAATTCCTGAAAAACATTGGTTTATGGCAGACGGAATTGCTTCGGATTTGTTTATTGTATAATGTTTGTATGTATACAGCATGCCATAAAATTCACTATTTTTGCATAAAATTTCAACTCATTTGAAAACAAAAAAACAAGATTATTCACATCTTTCACCCAACCAGCCTATCGGAATTTTCGACAGCGGAGTAGGAGGTCTTACCGTTGCCAAAGAAATCAAGAGACTTCTTCCTAACGAAGATCTGATCTATTTTGGAGATACAAAGCACCTTCCTTATGGAGAAAAATCCAAAGATGCGATTATTGAATATTCTACAAAGATCACCAATTTCCTGCTTGAGCAGAACTGTAAAGCGATTGTAATTGCCTGTAATACGGCAACGGCAAATGCTTTGAATGAAGTGATGCAGTCCGTTGCAGGAAGAGTTCCTGTCATAGACGTTATTAATCCTGTGGCCGAAAAAGTATCATATGAAATCCATAATAATGTAGGCGTAATTGCTACCAAAGCAACCGTAAATTCAGGGCTCTACAAAAAGAGTATCCGAAAGCATAATAAATGGATCAAAGTAGACGAACTGGCAACACCATTATTGGTTCCTGCTATTGAAGAAGGGTTTAAAAACCATCCCATCACCCATGCTATTATTTATAATTATTTAAGTAATAATAAATTAAAAAATATTGAAACTCTGATTCTTGGCTGTACGCATTATCCTCTTTTAATTGATGAGATTAAACAGTATTATGGAAACAGAGTCCGTGTTATTGACTCTCCGAATATTGTAGCCAATCATCTGAAGATCATTCTTGATAAGTATAATCTTTTACATGATCATAACTCAAAGCCTAATTATCATTTCTATCTTTCGGATATTACCAAGAATTTTGAGAAAATTTCAAAGAAGTTCTTCGGAAAATCCATTGACTTAGAATTGAAAGTATTATAAATAAAAAGTCTGCCTCATATTGAAGCAGACTTTTTTATTAGGCCTTTGTGAAAGAGATTGTGAAATTTGTGTTTATGTTACGCCTCTATAATTACTTTTTCAGCATTCAGCCTTTTCTTCGGATTGAATTTCGGCTGATTAGCATCTGCTTCATCTCTCTGTCCGATGGCTACGGCAAATAAGGTTTCATATTTTTCATTATTCAGAACAGCATCATAACCCTCCGGTTCAATTCCTTCCATTGGAGTAGAATCTATTCCCATTGCTGCGCATGCAGACAAAAGAACTCCTAATGATAAATATACCTGATGACCAAGCCATGATTTTATTGCTTCTTCTCCCTTAGGTTTTACCATCGTTCGGTAATAATTAACAGAACCTTCAGGAAGGTTTTCTTCAATTTGCTTTTCAAAGTTTTCTATATTTCTGATCACTTGAAAAACAATTACATGACTACTATCCAGTACTTTTTCTTTATTAAAATAAGACTTGTCACCCAATTCCTTTTTCAGTTGCGGATCATTAACGAAAATAAAATTCCATGGCTGGCTGTTAATGGAGGAAGGACTTAAGTTTAAAATCTCCTGAAGCATTGCAATTTGTTCTTCACTGATTTTTCCCTGTGGATTATACTTTTTTACAGTATACCTGTTTTTCATTTGGTCTAAAAAGTTCATAATTTTATACTATCATTTTTATAGTTACAAAATTAATTTAAGTTTCCTAACTTTGCAATAACGGTAAAAAATGATAGTATAAAAATGTATACAATAGATAATAAATCCTATCCCTGCTGTACCAGCGTTACGATGAAATTTATCGGAGGGAAATGGAAAGCAGTAATTTTACACCACCTTATTGGAGGAGCGAAGCGTTATAATGAAATAAGAAAATCCATTCCTACTATTACGGAAAGAACATTGAGTTTGCAGCTAAAGCAATTGGAGGAAGATGGAATTGTTGACAGAAAAGTTTTTACAGAAAAACCTCCTTTAGTGGTAGAATATGAATTAACGGACTTTGGAAAGACGCTTTTACCTGTTTTGGAAGCTATAACAAAATGGGGCGAAGAATCTCCGGTCATCTCAAAAAAAATAATCAGGAATTAAAGTTCCTGATTATCTTCTTTATTGGGTTCAAAAAAACTGAAACTTACATTTCCGTATTTTCGGGTATCTATTAAATTGGGATGGTCAAGTTTCATACGACTTTGGTGCTCTACAATAAGAACTCCGTTTTCCTTAAGGTATTTATTGTTTAAAACAAGAGAAATCAGCTCGTGGTATTTTTTCTCTTCCATTTCAAAAGGAGCATCAGAAAAAACAATCTCAAAAGATTTTTTATTTCTGAATTTTTTTAGCCAGTCGAAAACATCTCCTCGCTGTACATTGATCTGAAGTGCCATGTCAAGCTCAGATGCAGTGGTGTTTATAAAGGCGGTATGCTTCGGATTCAATTCTACAGACGTTACATTTTGACATCCTCTGGAAGCAAATTCAAAGGTGATAGAGCCAATTCCTGCAAAAAGATCAAGTACGGAAATCGACTGCATATCGTATTTATTTTCCAGAATGCTGAATAAAGCCTCTTTCGCAAAATCGGTGGTAGGTCTTACTTCAAAGTTTTTAGGAGCGGCAATTTTTTTGGCTTTCCATTTGCCTGATATGATTCTGAACATATTGTTGTTAGGGTTTAGGTAGTAGATTATAGGAGGCAGGTGAATGTGTTTTAATTGCTGTTACCTGCAGCCTGTAACCTAATTAAGTATAAAATTTTTGTTGGGAATATTGTCAAAAACAATTTTCAGGTTTTTAACAAATTTCTGAAGTTCGGAAATAAACGTTTCATTTTCCGTAGTTTCTCCATAAGCATAAAAACTGGTTTCATTGATTCCGAAACCTATCTTGCTCAATGTAAACATAATGAAGTAAAGGAAATCTACTTCAGAATTGACATCCAGGTTATTATAAAGAATAATTTTCTTATTATCGATCGCAAAAAATTCACACTGGTTATGGTACAGATTAATATGAATTTCCTTACTGGTTTTATTATTGATCGAACTTAGAAACTTTTCCCCGGAGAAATTAAAATGAACCGGTAATGCCAGCTCTTTTATTTTCTTATAATAGTTTTTCGGGAAAGTATAATAAAACTGAATATTGAATTTTTTGTTGATCGAAAGCATCAGCTCTTCTTTTTCTCTGTCAGTCGGAGCGTTGAAAGCAATCAGATCAAATCCTGCCTCATGCTCAGAGAAGCCTTCCGGCATCAGGGTAAAATGATTCAATGCTGAAATCACATGGATCTCGTCGTAGCGCTGCTTAATAAGAACTTCGTCCAGCTTTTGGTCAATAAGATTGGCTGGTGTCTCTTCAGTAACGAAATAAGACTTTTCCTCCAGAATGTTTTTGTTTTTAACAATCTGGCAGATCAATCCGTCTTTGGTAAAAAGTAAATTAAGTACGTTCATATTTCAATTCCTGCAAATTTAGTGAAATTCTACCATTACCGCACCCGATTGATGGTGAAGTATTTCCTTATTATAAAAATCAATATTAACCTGGCTTTCCAATACATCCCGAACCATCCTCTGTAAAGTACCGTCACCAATACCGTGAACAATTTCCAGTCTCTTCAGGTTGTTTTTTCTGCAAAACTCAATCACTTCAATCAGTTTTTCCTTTTGTATAAACAATCTTTCAAAGCTGTCATAGTCATTGGGATTCTTTACCAAATTATGAAAATGCAGGTCTAAAACCAAATGATTTTTCTGATGTTTCTTGGAAATGATTTTTTTAGGTTCTGCTTTTCTTACAACTCTTATATTTTCATACAGATCAGCATCTTTCGGAACCAGTTTTTCTTTGGGATATTGATGGGTAAAGCCATATTCATCTTTAAAAACGACAATATTACCCTTCACGGAAGTAATTACCCCGCTTAAATCCTCGTCTACTACCGAAACCTTATCACCGATCTTCATAATTTTTTAAAGGTTTGTATGAACCAATATTTGTGCAAAGGTAGAAAGTAAAATGGATGAACACAAACTCCTTTACCTTTAAACCCTCAAACTCTCAAACCCTTTCGTCTGTCACACTCTCGGTCCCAGTTCAATCACTTCAAGATCTCTGATTTCTTCACCATCCACCACAAAGCGCATCATTGTTCTCACTTTATGCCAGCCTTGTTTTCCACAGGCTCCGGGATTCAGATGGAGGAGCTCATTTTTTTCATCATACATCGCTTTCAAAATATGAGAATGACCGGAAATAAATAATTTCGGAGCCTTTTCTGCCATTTCTTTTTTAGTAAGTGGTGTATATTTTCCCGGATACCCTCCGATGTGAATCATCAGAACTTCCAGCTTTTCACAAAAGAAACGGTTCACTTCCGGAAATTCAGCCTGGATTTTGGCATTATCAATGTTTCCGTAAACGCCCTTCAGAGGTTTTATTTTTTCCAGCTGTTCAATGACATCCAGACTTCCGAAATCTCCGCAATGCCATACTTCGTCAGCCTGAGAAGCATATTCCAGGATACGGTCATCAATATAAGAATGGGAATCGGAAAGAAGAAGAATTTTTGTCATGTACTGCCATTTTTAAGAGTGCAAATATAAAGAAGCTTTTATCAATTTATAGGAGATCCTAATCGGTAATATTTCTTGTTTTCCTGATGGAATCCAGTTTCTTTTCTATATCCGCACTGAAAACCTTTTTCAGTTTCAGTTGATTCTCCGTAAGCTTTGAAATAACAAAAGTGCCGGTCATATTAGTATTAGAAGGAAAAACTAACGTTACTGTAGAGTCTGAAGCTTTTTTCCAGCTTCCGATGTAACGGTCCGGCTTTTCATTTTTTTTGGTAACAGGCTCTTCCAGCGTATCATATCTTAAGGTTGATTTAATCAGATTTCCTGTAATTTTTCCGTTTTTCTGAAATCTGATTCCTTCTCTTCTCGATTCAAAACCATCCTGTTTTTCATAAGTATAAATATAAGTATCCATTTTACTGAGATTCCAGGTTTGCAAAAGCAAAGGATTGGCAGTTCTGTCCTGGGCTTTGATACCGCTGACTGTGAAAAGAAAGAAAATACAGATACAAATAGGCTTTTTCATGAATACAACTGATTTATTGTAAAGTTTTAACAACGCTAAAATTAGCATCTCTTAATATTTAGTAAATTTGGGAAAATTAAAATAAACAATGAAACAGAAACTTTCTTTTTTCATTTTTCTTTTAACCGTAGGATTAGCCAATGCGCAGGTTGAAGAAAAAAAACTGGACGAACTGATCCAAAATACCCTGAAAACCTTTGATGTACCGGGAATGTCGGTAGGCATTGTGAAAGATGGCAAAATGATCTATTCCAAAGGGTTTGGGGTACGTTCTCTTACAACAAAGCAGCCAATGGATGACAATACGCTGGTAGGGATTGCTTCCAACTCAAAAGGCTTTACCTGTACAGCATTAGCCATCTTAGCAGATGAAGGAAAACTGAACTGGGATGATAAAGTTTCAAAATATATTCCTGAGTTTCAAATGTATGATCCTTATGTTTCTCAAAATATAACGATCAAGGATCTTGTTACCCACAGAGCCGGATTAGGACTTGGACAGGGAGATCTTATGTTTTTTCCGGAAGGAGGAAATTTAACCGTTAATGATATTGTGCATAATGTGAGGTATCTGAAACCGGAAAATCCTTTCAGAACAAAACTGGATTATAACAATATCATGTTTATTGTAGCCGGAGAAGTTATCCACAGAATTTCCGGATTAAGCTGGGCGGAATTTATTGAACAGCGAATTATGAAACCTGTAGGAATGACTTCAAGTTTCGGAAGCTACAGCAGAGCAAAGGCTGTTGCCAATAAAATTGATGCACATGCTCCGGTAGACGGAAAAGCAATTGCTGTTCCCCACGACTGGAACGAAACGGGCAATGCTGCAGGCGGAATTATGAGTAACATTAAAGACATGACCACGTGGGCGGAATGTCTCCTAAATAATTTCACCACAAAAGATGGTAAAAAACTGGTTTCGGATAAGAATGTTCAACAACTTTGGAGCCTTCAGATTCCGGATAGGGTGGCTGCGAAAAATCCTTATGATACAAGTTTCTATGGATACGGTTTAGGATGGTTTCTGAGTGATGTGAAAGGACATAAACAGGTACAACATACCGGTGGATTGATCGGAACGGTAACACAGTTTACATTAATTCCGGATATGAAACTGGGAATTGTAGTATTGACGAACCAACAGTCGGGAGCCGCTTTCAACACAATTACCAATACCGTGAAAGATTCTTATCTTGGGGTAGCAGACAGAAACTGGCTGAAAACCTATAGTGAAAGAATGTCTAAAATGGAAGCCGAATTCAGCAAACAAAAGAAAGTTGCTTTTGCAAAATCTGAAGCCTTCAAAAAAGAAAAATCTCTACAGCCAAAAGCAGAACAGTTTACAGGAACTTACAATGATGTATGGTTTGGTGATGTAGAAATTACACAACAGGGAAATACCTACAGAATTTCGTGCAAAAACTCTCCAAGATTAAAAGGAGAGCTGCTTCCTTATTCCAATAATTCTTTCATTATCAAATGGGACGACAGAAGCTATGATGCGGATGCCTATATTATTTTCAGCTATGATGAAAACGGAAAAGCAGAATCTGCAAAATTGAAGGCGATTTCTGATGTAACAGATTTCAGTTTTGATTTTGATGATCTGGATTTGAAGAAGAAATAAAATAGAGATTATAAAATATTCTATGGAGAACGGGCCTGGGTCCGTTCTTTTTTTGTTTGTTAACCACGAATGCCACTAATTTATTCGCAGATACCACTAATTTAATGATTATTGAAAATGAGAACTGAAATGATTCAATAGGAAAGGGCTATCATCCTGAGCATAAGCTGAAAGGTTACGAACACCAGTTCAAGAAGGAAGCCCGTTTTTCATGTTTACAACGATAGTGGCTTTAGCCGAAAGACCACCCCGTCAAAAATTCTTTGAATTTTCGCCACCCCTCCGGTGGAGGGGAATAGGCAGTCGGTAATAGGAATGCTGGTTTATTGTACAAGATTCAGATCCTGATTTGCTAACGTAAGTTCTGTGTTAAGATGTTGCTTTTCAAAGAAATTTTTCAGCTCAAGAAGTCTTTTTTTGTTGTCATAATGGATACTTGAATTGAGTTTTCTCTGGCAGAGTGAGCATGCTCTGGCAAGATGATAATCCGTTTCCGTTAATGAATTGGTTCCGTTCATCACACAATTTGCATTCAGGCAATGGCTGATTCCAAACATATGCCCGATCTCGTGCGAACTGATTTTTATTAATCTTAAAAGACTTTTATTAAAATTAGAATCTGTTAATTGTCCGTCTGCAAATCGGTATATAGAGGTTACTCCTACACCATCCTCATATGAAGCCAGTCCGAATACGTAATTCCATTCCGGTAATGGAAAAAGGTCTTTCTCCGTAATACCCATTAATACAATAGCATCTTTAGGTTTTCTTTTGATCAGAATACTGTCCAGTACATATCCTGCAAGAACCTGTTCATGTCCTTCCTTTGAAATTCTTTTAACTTTTTCAGGGAAAATAGTATTGGGCAAAACAGGAAGAACCTTTGTTTCCAGCTGAAAATAGATTTTTAAATAGTGTTGGGTAAGTGCTATTTCTTTTTTCTGAAGTTCATCAAACTTCCCAATGGGCTGAAGATAAATGGTGTTCTTTCCAGGTGCAGGTTTTATCTTTTTTAATTTCTGAAAATCTGCAAATGTCTGGAAATGTTCCTCATGATTATACCGCCAGCTTCCGGGTTTTGGAGAAGAGGAAAGTTTTATATCATTCAGTGCAATAGATTCATAGTAGGTTTTCTTCTGTTTCTGACATGAGAAAAGAAGGATCAATATTGAGACATAAAAAAGTAAAGAAGTAAAGTTATATTTTCCCGGGCTCATAAAAGAATAGCAGTTTCTTTTTGGCACCGTCGAACTCTGACCAGGAATCACAGTCTACCTCAAAACCCGCCACTCCGCAGGTGGGAAAATGGAAAATATCCTCAGAAATAGAATTGGCAAAATTGGAAATTCCATTATTGTGAGAGAAGAATGCAACCGAATTCAGGTTGTCATCCAGATCATAAATTACAGATTCAAAGCTTCTTTCAGAAGGATTATACAATTTTTCATCAGTAGCACAGTTCAGTTGATAGGCCTGATTGAAAATTTTACAGGTATTCAGTGCACGTACCGCAGGGCTGGACACAAAATGATCAATAGAAATATTATTGCTTTTCAGGAATCTGGACATGTGCATAGCATCCTCCAAACCTTTGTCTGCCAAAGGTCTGTCAAAGTCCTCCGTTTCCTCCGGCCAGTCGCTTTTCGCATGTCTTACGAGGATGAGTTTCTTCATATAATTGTTTTTTGGAAGATTAAAATTATAAAAAAAATAATGGAATAAAACATGATTTATATAAAAAAACTGCGTTATGAATAAAATCAGTAAATTTTACTAAATTTGCAGACTTATGGGACAAATCCTTGCAATAGACTACGGAAAGGCTCGTTGTGGTATCGCTGCAACCGATGATATGCAGATTATAGCCAGTGGACTGGAGACTGTAGAGAACCGTTTTTTAATGGAATTTTTGAAAAAATATTTCAGTGAAAATAAGGTAGATGAAGTAGTGATTGGACTTCCCATAGATTTGAAAGGAAATGTTTCGGAAGTGGAAACCGATATTTTAAAATTTATAGAAGAGTTTAAAAAAGAATTTTCGGATATTGCAGTTCACCGTTTCGATGAAAGATTTACATCCAAAATGGCTTCTTTTTTTATTTCCCAAAGTGGAAAAAACAAGAAAAAGAGGCAGGAAAAAGGATTAATAGATAAAGTAAGCGCAACAATTATATTGCAAAATTTTTTAGAACAAAGATTAAGATGATATTACCGATAAGAGCTTTTGGGGATCCTGTTTTGAGAAAAGTAGGAAAAGATATAGACAAAGACTATCCCGAATTACAGGAACTGATAGATAACATGTTCGAAACCATGTACAGCGCAAATGGCATAGGTCTTGCAGCGCCACAGATTGGTTTGGACATCCGTCTGTTTGTAATAGATGTGACGCCTCTTGCAGAAGATGAGGATTATGAAGATATTAAAGATGAGTTGGCAGAGTTCAAAAAAGTATTTATCAACGCTCAGATTCTTGAAGAATCAGGTGAAGAATGGAAGTTCAATGAGGGCTGCCTTTCTATTCCGGATGTAAGAGAAGATGTGAAAAGAAAAGGAACAATCGTTATTGAGTATTATGACGAAAATTTTGTGAAACATACAGAAACTTTTTCCGATATTAGAGCCCGCGTAATTCAGCATGAATATGACCACATTGAAGGGATTTTATTTACCGACCACCTGAGTGCTCTGAAGAAGAAACTGGTAAAAGGTAAGCTGACGAAAATCTCTCAGGGTGACGTAAACATCGGTTACAAAATGAGATTTCCAAAATAATTAAACAAGGATTAAAAAGAAATAATAAAAAGCAAAAAGCTAGTGCTGATTGCAGAATTTACAAAAAATAAAATTATGCTGTTAGAAAAAATAATTTCAATTTCTGGAAAACCAGGACTTTTCAAATTAGTTTCTCAATTAAGAAACGGATTCATCATTGAAGATGTTACCTCAAAGAAAAAAGTAAGCATTGGAAACTCAAGCCAGGTAAGTTTATTGGACAATATCGCCATGTTTACATTTGAGAAAGAAGTTCCTTTGTTTGAAGTATTTGAAAATATTGCTAAAAACAACGATTATAAGGAAACAATCTCTCACAAATCTTCTGATGCAGATCTGAAAGATTTTATGCTGGCTTCTCTTCCAAACTATGACACAGAAAGAGTATATTCTTCTGATATCAAGAAATTGGCTCAGTGGTACAACATCCTTCAAAAGGCAGGATATATTACGCCTGAAAGCTTTGTGAAAGCAGAACCTGAAACTTTAGATGGTGAGCCAGCTGAGGAAGTAAGCATTGAAAAAGAAGCTAAAAAAGCTCCAAAAGCAGAGAAACCTGCTGCTCCGAAAGTAAAAGCGACTTCAGCAGCAAAATCAGCTCCAAAGAGTACACACAGAAAACAGGGATAATTCATTTGAATTAAAAATATAAAACCTTGTCTGGGAATTCCGGACAAGGTTTTTTGTTTTCAGGCAGTAAATAATTTGGTGTTAATATCCCAAAACCAAACAGGTTTTCGAAACCTGTTTGGTTTACATATCAAATCTATCCGGAATTCTGCACTCTGCAACTTTTGTTCCCAACGTTTGTAATGATGCCCGAATAACCCTTACATTTGTATAAGATTGAATTTCCCATTATTTATGAATACGAAACAAGAGAAACTGGAGGCCTTCGGAAGATTACTGGATATTATGGATGATTTGCGTGAAAAATGCCCATGGGATCAGAAACAGACGTTAGAGTCCCTTCGTCATCTTACCCTTGAAGAGACGTATGAACTTTCAGATGCTATTTTGCAAAATGATTTACAGGAAATAAAGAAAGAGCTGGGCGATGTCCTGCTTCACCTTGTTTTTTATGCTAAAATAGGTTCTGAAAAAGGAAGTTTTGACATTGCAGATGTTATCAATTCCCTGAATGAAAAACTGATTTTCCGCCATCCTCATATCTATGGAGATACTGAAGTGAAGGATGAAGAAGAAGTGAAGCAGAACTGGGAGAAATTAAAGTTAAAAGAAGGTAATAAGTCTATTTTAGGCGGAGTTCCTAAAAGTCTGCCAAGTTTGGTAAAAGCGTATAGAATTCAGGATAAGGTAAAAGGGATAGGTTTTGAATTTCATGATGCAGAAGACGCATGGAAAAAAGTAGATGAGGAGATTCAGGAGTTCCATGCTGAAACAGATTTGGATAAGAAAGAACAGGAGCTGGGTGATGTTTTCTTCTCTCTGATCAACTATGCCAGAACTTCAGGAATCAATCCGGATTCTGCATTGGAAAGAACCAATCTAAAATTTATTTCAAGATTTCAGAAAATGGAAGGTCTTGCTGAAGAACAGGATCTGAAACTGGCAGATCTGTCACTGGAAGAAATGGATGTTCTCTGGGAAAAAGCAAAAAAACTTTCATAGTTCCCGATTGGAACAATTAATGCTTCTTATATTCAGTTAAAAAAATAAAAAATAAATATGTTACGTTTTCTTATTTTACCTGCTTTGCTTTTATTGAGCTGCAATCCAAAAGCTCAGAATTCCCCTACTAAGGAGGATGAACTGAAAGTCCAGTTTACCTTACCTAAAAAGTTGAAGGAAGTTTCCGGAATTACTTTGTCAAAAGATAAGAAAACCATCTGGGCGATAGAAGACAAAGGAAATAAAAATGCAATATATGGTCTGAGTGATAAAGGTGACATGCTGGCAAAAATACCGGTGGAAAATGCTGAAAACACCGACTGGGAAGACATTATATCCGATTCTCAGGGAAATATTTATATCGGAGATTTTGGTAATAATGATAATAACCGACAGGATCTGGCGATCTTAAAAACAGATTTGAAAGACAGCAAACAAATTGTTACCAAAGTTGTTCAGACTACAAAATTTCATTATCAGGGGCAGACAGAATTTCCTCCGAAAAAGTCGAACCTGTTGTACGACTGTGAAGGTTTTGTTGAAATGGACGGGAATTTTTACTTATTCACCAAAAACAGAAGCAAAGGTTTTGATGGAACCTTTCTTATATTCCAGATACCTAACAAAGAGGGGGATTTTGAAGCTAAGCTAATAGGAAAATTAAAGCTTGATGGAGGATATAATGATGCAGCTATTACCTCTGCCAGTATCAACAGTACAAAAGATAAAATTGTCTTGCTTACCCATAAAAATGTTCACGTTCTTACCGGATTTACTGCTAACGATTTTAATTCTGCTAAAATTCAAAAAATTCCTTTGAACCATAATTCCCAGAAGGAAGCTATTGTATTCTTTGATGATAAAACATTAATGATCGCAGATGAGAAAGGGAAAGATGAAGGAGGAAATGTGTACAGTTTTTCATTATAAGCCTTATCTTTACAGCCGATTAAATAACTATGAAAAAAATATTGTATATCCTGTTGGTACTTGGTTTTTCCTCTTGCAGTAGTACTAATGATGAATCTATAACTGTAAATGAAAATCAAACTGAAGATTTACAACCTGATAAAGGATACATTTTTGAGATGGATCAGCGCACAACACTACGCAGTCCGGAAAAATATTATCAGTTTTTCTATGAAAACGGACGTTTACAGAAAATGCGCGGAAGGAACTATTTTGTAACAGCAAATACCCAAGTTTTTTATCCTGATATAGTTACTCAGTTAACTTATACAAACAATAAGATACAGGTAGATTATTTTGAATCGGAAACGACTTCCGGGTATAGAACAACTTCTTATCTGACGGAAAATAACAGACCTGTTAAGGCTGAAAAGTATTATAAGAATGGAAGTTTTGCCGAACTGGAGATGACAAGGACCTATACGTATGGATCCAATACAATAAGTGTATATACTAAGCGTGGTTATCAGGAGTTTTTTACAACATATTATTTTGATGGAAATAGTAACCTTTCTAAAAGTGAAACATTAGAAAAGGATACTGGTAAGGATAAACAGTTCACAACTACTGTATATTCAGATTTTGACAATGCTAAAAATCCATTTAAAAAATTATTTTTGATTAATGATGATTTTTATGAAAAGAGTTTATCAAAAAATAATTTTAGAGCTAAGGAATCAGTGACTGAATATGCTGATTATCCTGATACCGGTATACCTCCGCAGCCGGAAATATCCAAATCAAAATGGACTTATAATTATGATCAGAATGGCCAGGTATTATTATACTTTCCGTTTCCATAACACACCAAGTAAAACCCTACAGAGAAATCTGAAGGGTTTTTAAAATAAATGAATGTTATGGAAGTAATTGATGTTCTATTGTTTACTGAGTAAGATAGGAGATACTGATATTACCTTTTGATAATCTAAAATCCTGGGTATATTTACATCTTAGCCTGAAAGTTTCTCCGGCAGCAAAAGGCTGTATGCCCGCAAGCTGATGATATACTTGTGTTGTCCTCTCTCCATGTCCTGTTGATACTGCTGAAACTAAGTTTTGGGTATCAGCCTCTCTCTGTAGTTGTGACGTTGCAGTTCCTGCTGTCTGATTAGTTCCGTTGAGGTTTAAATCATATGTAAAATAGGTTGCTACATTGTAGAAACCTGCTTTCTTGACAGTAAATATCCCGGTGTTTGCATCGTAGGCAATAAAATTATTATCTATTTTGTTAACGATATTATAAATAAAATTTTGAGCAAAGTTTTCAAAGGTTCCGGTTAAATGGCTTCCTGCATAGCTTCCTGTATTTGGTGATATATCGTCCTTATTGGCTACAAAGACTACTTTTAAAAAATTCTGAGATTCTATAGTTCGCCAGGTAGGAGCTGTTCCTGCACCATTTGAACTTAAAAATTCGCCTTCTCTACCTGCGGTACCCTGTATATTTTCAGAGCCTCCTACGTTCAATTCTTTTACCAGCTGCAGTGAGCCGTTGACATGCAATGTTCTCTGGGGAGTTGGTGTTAATATCCCAACTTGTGCATTGGCTAAAAATGACATGACTAAAAACAATGTCAGTAATAAATTTTTTTTCATTGGATTGAGTATTTGTTGTTGGTAGTGCTAAATATTTGTGTTTTCAATTTTAAGGCAGCAGATAAGAAATGCTGATATTTCCTGATGCTAATCTGAAGTTCTGGGTATAAACACATCTGAGAGAAAAGGTTTCTCCGGAATTAAGAAACTTGATACCTGTCAGTTGATGATATATACTTTCTGTTCTTTCTCCATGTCCTGTCGACATTGCTGAAATATAATCACTCGTATCTGAACTTCTCTCAAGTCTGGATATTGCCGTTCCTGCTGTCTGATTGGTTCCGTTTAAACTCAGGTTATATGATAAATAAGTTGAAATGTTATAATATCCGGCTCTGCTAACAGTAAATATCCCTGTATTGGCATCATACGATATATAATTATTATCTATTTTATTGACGATATTATAGATATAGTTCCTGGATGGTGCTTCATAGTTTGTTGCGCTGCTGCTTCCTGTATAACTACCGGTACCAGGTGAGATATTTGTTTTTTGCCCCGTAAAAACAATCTTTAAAAAACTTTGGGATTCTATCGTTCGCCAGGTTGGTGATGTACCGGCTCCATTAGAACTTAAAAACTCTCCCTCCTTTCCTGCAGTACCCTGTACATTTTCAGAACCTCCTACATTTAATTCTTTTACCAGCTGTAACGAACCGTTGACATGCAGTGTTCTCTGTGGAGTAGATGTCAAGATCCCGATCTGTGCATTGGCAGAAAATGCTGTGATTAGAAACAATGTAAGAAATAATCTTTTGATCATCGGATGTATATTTTGTGATTATAGAGAACAAAATTATTTTTTTTTTATAATCCGTGATTTGCAAAGAAGTGAATAGAATTGAGTGATAGGATGATTTACATGTATCAAAAAGGCTTGAAATAATTATGCAACTTAATTATTTTTTTTAAATATCACTATTTTGTGATTTTTATATTTTTTTGTAGATATTTATCTACCCAATTTGCAATTATAAACAGATTGGTATCTATTCCTTTTTTTAATCAATGTTAAAATCATCAAATTATATTACCTAGAAACTCTTATACATTTAATGTATCAGTATGAAGTTTTCAGGAGAATAAGAAATGTAAATAGTACCTATATAAATGAAAAATATGGCTTTTCAATAAAAGCCATATTTGTTTTATCGGTAAAAAATATGAGTCAAAATTTGAATGATTAAATTTTATTAAAACTGATTTGAGGCTATAAAGCTCATCATTAACTATTTCATGTGTAAAACTTAAAATTTCATTCCTACTCCGGCAGAAATCCTTCCACCATCTGAACCATAGAAATAATTTAATCTTGCAGACATCATTTCTACAATACTCAGCCATACTCCAGCTCCGGCAGACTGATGCCATTTTCTGGAATTTTCATGGTCATTCCATACACGGCCGATATCATATCCGATAAGAATACCCATGTTGGCAGGAGCAATATTATTTCTTACCCTTCCAAAATCCCATCGGATTTCTGAGTTATTGGTAAAATAGGATCTTCCTGAGAATCTTTCGTTTCTGAAGGCTCTCATTCCATTATTACCTCCGATAGCCGCAGCCTGATAAAATTCAAAATTATTGTTATTGATCCACATTACATTGCTGGAATTGGCGAATACAAATTTTCCTTTTTTATCAATCCTGTGGTCAATGGCCAGTTTTCCTTTTACCGTTACGAAATTCTTATTAAAATCAGAAAGAGTTGCTTTCCAGTCTGCATTCAGCATAAATTCCAGTCCCAGAGTAGGGAAGGCCGTATTATCAGCATTTTTATAACCAAAAGTATAATTGGCTCCAACAAACTGCTGGCTGTTGAATACTCCGGGTCTCACGTCCGGAGACTGGTTGATGAAACGGCCAGCTTTTCTTTGTACTTTATTATCTTCAAAAGTCAATTGAAACTGGTGGCTGAGATTCATCCAGCTCTTTTGAGAGATGGATGGAGCAAAGTTGAACTTGGAAATTCTGGCTCTGTTATATTCTCTTTCTGTTTCTTCCTTATCATACTCACTTTCATTGGAAAGTCCAAAGAAGTTTTGAGAGAACCTTGGAGTCGTATAAAATGCATCAAGGTTAATATCCCAGCCTGAGATGGCTTTTTTAAATACTCCTTTGTAGGTAAGGCTAAATCCTGCTGTAGCTGTATAAAAATTAGCTTTTAAACTGTGCCTCTGAGTAAATGGGTCGCGGATAAAATTATTTACTGTGTAATTGGCCAGGACGCCTACGATCACACCGTCATCCGGGTTGTAATCCAGGTTTGGATATCCTGCAACGGAATTATATTTAGGATGCTTATAATTATAGCTGTTAATGTCATAATCATCTGTAATATTCTTGGTTGCATTACCGGCATTATAGGTGTTTTTCTGAGATTTAAAATCATAAATCTTCACTTTTCTTCCATCAGCAACGTTATAGGTATCATGATTATATCCACCAATCAGCCGGATCGTCATTTTAGGATTTCCGCTTCCGGTTACTACATAGGTATCATCATCTTCCAGTCCGTAAATCCATAATTCCTTTGTTTTTGAATCATGATAGGTTTTTTCAAAAACAAGTTCATTCTGATCTTTATTCTTACCCAGCTTATATTGCTGCACAAGGACGGAATGTCCGTTTTTGGTGATGACAAACTTATCAGGATTTACCGTTCCTGCCAAAGGAACTTTTTTCTGCAGTACATCATAATACTGAGCGGCATAGCTCTGTAGTTTTGTCTTTCTTATTTTCAGTTTTCTCTGAATTTCATCGATGGTTTCATCCTGCACTTCTTTCGGAAGATTGTGGAAAGCTTCATCAATATCCGCATCAGTCAGATGCTCCTGAATATATTTTGCCTGGGTTTCCCATTCATTCTGGTCTGCCCCTTTTAAGAACACAAGATCCATCGGATAAGGTTCCATAGCGAGCCATTTTACACTGCTGATATCTTCTGTAAAGGTTTTCATGTGACGAATGGCAGGAACATTCATAATGATTTTGAAGGCTGCACCATCATATTTACTGAATGCCTGATCCCTGTCTTTAGGAATAGGTTTATAGATTACTTTATCACCCGCTTCATATTCTGCCCATTTCCACTGGTCCGAATGTCTGTCCCAGTCACCAATAAGCATATCAAACAACCTTGCTCTGATATAAGATTCTCTGTCAACAGAATATTTATCGCTTTTGTTAAGATTTTTTAGTACATCATCTGTAGAAACGATATCTTTTGCATGATCCAGATAAGCCAATGTTTTAGGATCTGAAGAAAAACGCTCTTCAATCATGTACATTTCGTCCCCGTAGTTTTCATTATACCTTCCCAAAGCTTGCTGCTTAGGAATATAATACAGCTTTGGATTACTATGGAAAATACCCAGCTTTTCCGACATGTTTCCAATCGTAAAAGGGGTAAACGGATGATTGGTTGTGTAAAAATCCAGCAGGAATTTCTCAGGAAATGTATCTGCAAGTTCTTCTCCTAATGTACTTTTCTGAAAAGCCATATTGTTAAGAAAGCGGATCGCACTTTTTTTCACACCGCGCATTACAAACTCCTGTCCATCTGCAGACTTCAGTCGTAAACTGTTGGATTGATTTCCTCCACCTTCCCTGAAAGGAATATACCCTCCGTTCAATTCCGAAAGATTGGCGGTTGGTGCTTCAATAGGAATTCCGTAGAATCTTCTGTAATGATCGCCCCAAAGCCAGCGGTAAAACTTTCTTTTTTCAGTTAGCTGTACCGGGTAAATGGTGGAAGAAAATGTGGCAGGAAAAGAATTAGGGAAATTATTGACGAATACATCCGGTTTGGAAATCACGGAAATATGAGTGAGCTTTTGAAGTTGGGCATCTTTGGTTGAAAAATACTCAACATCTGTACTTTCATCTTTTCTGAAATTTAAAACCGCAAAACCACTTCCTCCGTAGGAAAAGTCTGTTTTTTCTACAATGGTAGACGGGTCTGTTTTAGAGCCTGCGCCACTAATAATCTGTCTTAAATTTCCATCTTCGTGATATTGCAGATTATGATCATGACCGGATACGAAAATAATGTTTTCCTTATCCTGAACAATACTTTTCAGTCGGTTGGCCAGATCTGAATAATGTTGATTATTGATATCTTCGGGGCTGGCTCCTGAGGAACTCCTTAATATATTGATGACACTGGCCACTACAGGTACAGGAATTTTACTCTTTAAAGGAAAAAGATGAGATCTTGCAGAATTAAAACCTGCATGTGTTCCGCTGCTGATGATAGGATGGTGTAAAGCAACAATTATTTTTTTGCCCTGATTTTTAATGATCAGGTCTTTAAACTCGGTGAAAAAATCTTCACGGGTTTTGATGTTACAGTTTTTGTTGATTCCAGGATAATTATCCCAGTTTGCTATCACCCATTTTGTATCAATGGCAATAAGCTTTATATCTTTAGAAACATTGATATCATCAATAGGGCAGCCATTTTTCGGAAGGAAAGCTTTTTTATCATCAAGATATTTTTTAACCAGTCCTTCCTGGGTATTCAATCCTTCCAGTCCATTGTACCAGTCATGATTCCCGGGAATTACTAATGTTTTTCCCTTGAAATTTTTGGTGATAGCTAGCTGATTTTCCAGTTTTTGTTTTGCCAGGGCATAATCTTTATCTGTTTCTTTGGGCATACCATTAGGGTAGATATTATCGCCCAAAAAGATCAGCATAGAATTGCTGTCGGCAGAATCCAGCTTACTTTTCAGTAAATTCAGTGTTTTTTGTGCCTGAGGTTCATCTGCATTTCCTGCATCTCCAATCAGAAAAAGTTTAAAATCACTTTCAGATTTTATTTCGGAATCTTTTACTTCAAATAAGTTTTTGCCCTTTTGTACGTTATATGTAGCACAGGAATAAAGAGCTCCTGCGGACATTACCGTTCGAAGAACAATAGAAGTATTTTTTAGATGAGTTTTAAAGGATAAATTCATAAATTTACATTAACAAAATTTCAGGGATGAGCATTTTACAAAAAGCTAAAAATTATGTTGAAATCTTATTCAAAGATAAGTTATCTTCAGTATATTTTTATCATAATTTTATCCATACTGCCTATACCGTTAATAAGGCTGAGGAAATCATGAAAAATACTCCTGTTTCTGAAGAGGATCAGGAAAAGGTTCTTGTTGCATTATGGTTTCATGATACAGGGTATATAGAATGTGCCCTGAACCATGAAGAAAGAAGTGTGGAGGTGATGAAAGCCTTTTTACATCAGGAAAATTATCCTGAAAACTATATTGCAGATGTTGAAAAACTGATTCTGGCTACGAAAATTCATTACGAACCCCAGAATTTACTGGAAAAAATTGTAAAAGATGCTGACTTCAGCCATTTTGCAGGTCATGATTATAGTGATATTTCTGATGCTTTGAGAAAAGAATGGGAACTAACGAATGTAAGATGTTTTTCCAATGAAGAATGGAATGCTGGAAATCTGGATATGTTAAAAAATAAGCATACTTTTTATACGGATTATGCTAAAGAAAACTGGGAACCCCTGAAAAAGAAAAATATTAAAAAAATCGAAAAGAAGCTGGAAAAAGAAGAAGAGAAAAAAGAAAACAAAAAGGAGGCTTCGGAAGGTAAAAAAGAAAAAGAAAAATCGGACAGAAGTGTAGATACCTTATTCAGGGTGACACTGAACAATCATACGAGACTAAGTGACATTGCAGACAGCAAAGCCAATATTCTTTTATCGGTAAATGCCATTATTATTTCAGTGTGTCTTTCCGTGCTTGTGCCGAAGCTGGATGCTCCTAAAAATTCACATCTGATTCTTCCAAGTTTCATACTATTGCTGTCAAGTGTACTGACGATCATATTTGCGATTTTGTCTACGAAACCGAATGTAACAAAATCAACATTTACTTCTCAGGATATTGCCAACAGAAAAGTAAACCTGCTGTTCTTTGGAAACTTTCATCAGATGTTGTTTGACGATTATAATAATGCGATGAAAGACCTTATTAAAGACCGAGATTATATTTATGACTCAATGGTGAAGGATTTGTATTTTCTCGGGAAAGTTCTTAACAGGAAGTACAGGCTTTTATCCATTACCTACAAGATTTTTATGGCTGGAATTATTATTTCCGTTTTATCTTTCGGGGTGGCTTTTCTTAGTCTTTAATTAATAAACATCCACACAAATGATCGTCAGAGAGCGTACGAATTGGCTGAAAATGTTATTTATATGGAGAGGATCCGTATTAAAGAAAATTGTTGTTCAGCTTACCATTATCACGCTGTTTTCCCTGGCTATTTACTTTTTCAAAGGAAAAATCTTTGACTATAAAGTGCATCTTAATCCTACCATTTTTACATTGATAGGACTGGCACTTGCCATTTTTATGGGATTCTGTAATTCTGCAAGCTATGACCGTTTCTGGGAAGGGCGGAAACTCTGGGGATTACTGGTCATTGAAACCAGATCCCTTACAAGACAGATCCTATCGCTGGTAAAGGATTCTTCGCCTGAAGCTAAAGAGGAAAAAGAGAAAATCATCAAGCTGATCTCTGCATTTGCATGGTCACTGAACTTTCAGCTGAGAGATAAATCTGGTACAGAACATCTTGAGAGACTGCTTTCATCAGAACAATTGGAAAAAGTAAAGAACAAAAAATTCATTCCCAACAGTATTCTTGGTTTTATTGCAGACTGGCTTAGCGAACAGAATAAAAAAGGAAATATAGATACCATTGTCATGACTTCCATGGATCATCAGCTGAACCAGTTTTCCAATATTTCCGGTGGGTGTGAGAGGATTTACAATACACCATTACCCTTTGCTTACAGTGTTTTGCTGCATCGTACCGTTTATTTATATTGTTTCTGGCTTCCTTTCGGGCTGGTAGATACGTTGGGATGGATGATGCCATTGATCGTTCTGCTGATCAGCTATACCTTTATTGCTCTTGATGCCATTATTCAGGAGATTGGTGAACCTTTTGGTGAAGAGGAAAATGACCTTGCCCTGAACAGCATCTGCCGTACGATTGAGTTTTCTATTTTTGAGCAGGCAGGAATTCCTCAAGGGGAATTGAAGAAGCCGGATACTTATTTTGTGGATTAAAGAAGCATCATTTTTATTCCTGCGGAAGTGTAAAAGAAACCCTTAACGCCAGCAATCCAGTGATTCCCTGAAGATCCTCTACTCTTAAAAATTCTACGTCATGCTGCAAAACCTCTTTTTTCTGGAGTTTCGAAATATAATCTAAATATTCCTTCTGATTTTCCATTCCGAAATAGACAATGGTGATTTTTCCGGGAGCGGTGATACGCTCGGAAGAATCTTTCACATGGGCTTTATCCAGACGTTTTTTAATAATCTCGTAATAGGAATTGTAGGCTCCGTCTACATCAAAACGTTTTTCATCCATTCTGAAACGGATGTCTATTTTTTCATTATAGACGAAAATCAGTGAAGCAATATCAAGTGGTACCGGAAGATACTTTTTGAACGACTGAAATTCAAGTTCCATTTTACAGATGGTTTTCAATTGCCAGTATCTCAGTTTGTGGACTACTTTTGAAGTATAGTGCAGCTCAGGAGCGATGGTAGAACCAATATACAGATTATGTTCCACACCGTCAGATTTAAACCTTTCATAATAATGCGGAAAAATTTCCTGTGCTTTTACCTGGCTTTCATCCAGCATATCTGCCAGTTTCCGGTTAACAAGCGTAATAGAATCATCAAGGTTTTTTCTGTGGTGATAAAACAGATCCGTAGAAGTAAAGATATGTGAAAAGTAGTCTTTAATTTTTGTTTTTATTTCTCTGGAGGTTCTTACTTCCAGTTTTCCCTGTAAAAAAGGATGAATTTCTTCCCTTAATAATCTCTGAAAACGTTGTTCCGTATCCGCTTTGATCTCATTGTTGATCTCATTTTCAAAAACATCCAGTGCAAGTATAAATTTTTCGGAATCCGAGTTGGTGAGTGTCAGAATTTCGTTCAGCCATTCAATCTGCTGGTTGAGATCCTGCAGCATCAGATTAAAACGCTTTTCAGAAGAAGAACGGATATCCGAAACCCCAAACAACGGGGTAAGATTTTTGAATGCAATCTGTTTTAAAGTATATATTTTTTTTCCGAGCGATGCCGTAAAATATTTCTCAGCTTCATTTCTGAACTTCCAGACCACACTGTCGTGGATGGTTGTATACTCACGCTGAATAATGGCTTCTATCTGATAGTTTTTCTCAAAGTAAAACCTGTTCAGAGAGAAGAGAACCATATCAGTGAAAAACTCCAGTTTTTTAAGTTTTAAGCCATTGAAACTTCCGGCAATCGGAGAGGTGAATTCCATGATCGCAAGGAGTTCTCCATCTTTCATGATAGGAATTACCATGAAACTGTTGACATTATTGTCTTTTAAAATACTGAAGGAAGGAAGCAGCTTGACATTCTCTTCCAGGTTGTTTACATTGGAAACAACTACAGGCTTTGAATTATGATTTAAATTATTGAAGGTACTCTTACGGGTTTCTTCATCAAATGCATTGATCCAGAAATCAAGGATGTGATTTGTGAGAAGACTTTCGTAAATCGGAAGTTTATCAAGTTTCTGTTCCTTTTTGTTGAACGTCATCAACCCGAAGTTGAGTTCCGGAACATCAAAATAGGATTTGAAAATTTCAGTCAGATTTTCATTGGGATTCATATTTTCCGGATCAATTTCAATCATGCTGGATTTCAGATCGGAAAGGGCCACTTCAGAGGTACAGTCTACCAGTGAAATGATGGTAAATCCTTTCAGTATCCACGATTGTGAAGGGAAATACTTTTTCCAGAGTTTAAAATCATCAAGATTTTCCAAAAGCATATCCAGAATATCATCAGATGGAATTTTGGCATCTTCTGTAGGAGTAATTTCCGTAAAATCTGAATTGACCGTAATTTTATAATGCTTCATGATTCCCTGCTTATTCGGGATGTCATAATAAAACGGAATTGTACTTTTAATATCTTTTTTGAAATAGCTCTGAAGAATCAGACAGCAGCAAAATACATAGAATTCGTTATCTGAAATATTCCTGAGTTCTATTTCGAAATCTTTTCCTGCATCTTTCAGAATATCTTTAAATCTTTCGGTATAGTTAAAGGTAATGTTGGAAAGCGGAATACTTGCCGCTTTTATTTCGTTTCTGGTGAGGCCTGTCGGGAAAAGGTCTGCAAGAAGCAGCCTGATGAGGTCTTCGTATTTTTCAAGAAGGGCTGTATCCTGAAAGCCTTCTCTAAGGTCTTTAAAATTTCTGGTGCTCTCTAGTAATGACTCTGCATAATTGACCCTGTATTCCAGTCTGTCATTATACCGGATATGTTCCAGAACATCCAAATATTTTTTGAATGATATATAAACCTGAAAGGGAGAGTCTTTTTTATAGAGATTAGCCAAGAGCTGAAAAATTTAAAGTAAAGTTATGAAAAAAGCAGAATATTGATCGTGTGTAATTTTTATTTTATTGTACATAATTTGCAGGTGCTTTGGGAAACTCTGCAAGGTATTTTATAATTCTTTACTGTTTTTTATACAGACAGATTATAGATTTATTGATAAATAAAAATTAAAGTTTTTGGGATGAGATGTTCATTATTTGAAGGATAATAAAAAAGCACAACCGAAGAGTTGTGCTTTTTATATTTTAAAATTCAGATTTTACAATTCAAACATTCTTGCAAATAAATCCGGGAAAATTCCTAGGATGATGATCAGAGCAATAACAATTACTGCAATGATATTGTATGTAAGAGTTACTTTTTCTGATGATTTGAATGTTGATTCTTTAAAGAAGAACATCGCAATGATCAGTCTTAAATAGTAAGCAATAGACAGGGCAGAACCTAATACTGCTACCAATACTAAGAAAGCTGCACCGTTCATAGCCTGGGAGAATAAAGCAAATTTCCCCATGAAACCAGCTGTTAACGGAACTCCTGCCATTGAAAGCATAGAGATTGTTGCAGCTGTTGCTAATAAAGGTTCAGTTTTCGCCAATCCTTTGAAAGCTCCGAAAGACGTTTCTCTCTTTAATTTCTCTACCCAGATCAGACACATGAAAACTCCTACTGTAGATAAAGAGTAAGCAAACAGATAGAAGGCAAGGTTATAAGTAGAAAGGCTTGTCATTCCGAAGAATACCAATCCGATATATCCTGCGTGAGATACTGAAGAGTATGCCAGCATTCTTTTTGCATTCGTCTGAGCAAGACCCATAACGTTTGCCAAAAGTAATGTAATGATTAAGAATACACCTAAAACATTAATCCACTCGTGAGTTACCCCAGCGAAACCAAGCGTCATCAATCTGAACAGGGCAAAGAATCCTGAGATCTTTACTACACTCGCCATGAAAGCTGTGATTAATGAAGGAGAACCTGCATATACATCAGGGCTCCACATATGGAAAGGTGCTAAAGCTACCTTGAATGCCAATGCGCAAAGAATTAGTAATACTCCTAAGATGAACATTACATTCCCTGAATTGGCTACCCCGAAATCGTGGATTTTGTACAGATCAAAACTTCCTGCACTTCCATAGATGAACGCAATCCCGAACAGTAAGAAACCTGTTGCGAATGCACCCATAAGGAAATATTTAATAGAAGCTTCGTTGGATCTTAAATCCGTTTTGTTAGCTCCAGCCATTACATATAATGGAATAGAAAGGATCTCAACTCCTAAGAACATCGTCACCAGGTTCTGGTATCCGAAAAGGATGATCCCTCCACATAATGCGAATAGCATCAATGCATATAATTCTGACTGGTGGCTTCTGTGGTTGCTGAAAGCAAAACCGCCCAGGAAGAATAACAATAATGTTGTTACGATTGATATTTTAGTGAATAATGCGGTATTGTCACTGTACTCATACATATGCTTGTAATGGTCGAAAAACGAACATTCCGGCATAAAACTTACGTACAATGCGATGATTAATCCCAAAATCCCAATGTATCTTGCGAATTTTCCTTGTTCAAAAACTCCTGAAAATAACGCAATAACTGCCGTTAGGAAAACAATAATTAAAACACTCATTTCTTAAAATATCAAATTAACTTACCATTGATTGGTAGATAAACTTCACCGAACTACTCACCATGTCGATTACCGGTTGTGGGAAAATACCTAGTAAAATCACAAAAACCGCTAAACTTGCCAATACAGAAAATTCTACGCCTGATAAATCTTTTGCTGTACTTAAAACGGCTTCATCTCCTTCTCCAAACATTGCTTTTCCGTAGAATCTTAATAAATATACCGCACAAAGAATTACCGTAAGACCAGCAATTACTGCTGCTGTTCCGTTAAAATCATAAACCGATTTCAACAAAATAAATTCCCCGATGAATCCATTGGTTAATGGAACTCCCATTGAACCTAATATAATGATCAGGAACAACACCGCAAACTTAGGTGCTACTTTAGCTAGACCACCCATTTGTCTGATGTCTCTTGATTTAAATCTCTTATATAAAATATCACAACAGTAGAATAATCCTACCACGTTGATACCGTGAGCAAATGTCTGTACCAAAGCTCCTTCAGCACCTTCTACATTGAAAGTTCCTCTTAAAGTAACTACTGCTGAAGCGAAGATCCCTGCTACCATCAATCCTACGTGAGAGAAGGAAGAGTATGCAATGATTCTCTTCATATCCGTCTGGATAATAGCGATCAAAGCTCCGTGAACAATTCCTACAATAGCAAGAATAATTACGATCTGTCCGGAAATTCCGGCAATCGGAAGCGGAGTGATTGGAAGTAAATAACGCATTACACCATATACTGCCATCTTCAGCATGATCCCTGATAATAACATGGATCCCTGAGTAGGAGAGTAGGTATAGGTGTCAGGCTGCCATGTATGGAAAGGGAATACCGGTAATTTCACTGCAAAAGCAAAGAAAATAAACCAGAATACCACAGTCTGCTGTACTTCGTTAAGCTGTGCATTGTATAGATCAGTTAAAGCGAATGATGCAGAGTGGTTGTACACATAGATCAATCCGGCTAACATAAATAATGATCCCACGAATGTATATACGAAGAATTTCGTAGTGAACTCAAACCTTTTATTCTCTTGTCCCCAAAGTCCGGCAATGAACCAAATTGGAATCAAAGTTACTTCCCAGAAAATGTAGAATAACAATCCGTCTAAAGAAGTGAATACTCCTACAAGACCAAACTGCATCAATAGAATCAGTCCGTAGAATGTATTTCTATAGTTTAGATTTTCGTTGAAAGATGATAAAATAATGATTGGAGCCAGAATATTGGTCAGTAATAAAAGAAGCATGCTCATTCCATCGATACCGAAGTGAAGAGAGCTCTTCATAAATTGTGACCATGGATAATTGATCTCATGCTGCAATACGCTGTCTACTGTCGGAGTAAAATCAAAATCCGAAAGTACGTAGAACGTAAGGAGCATTTGTACCAATGCAATTCCAAGCGCCAAATATTTGCTGGAATTATTCTTCCAGGCAAAAACTAATCCCGAACCTACTAGAGGTAATAGTAATAATGTTAATAACAAACAAGACATTATTATTGTAATAAAAAGTTAACAATTAATATAATTCCCACCGCTAAAGACATGATAAGGATATATGTCTCTACATTTCCGTTCTGTAAACGCTTCATAGCTTTTCCGCTGTCTTCAGCACCATCACCTACAAAGTTTACAAAACGGTCTAAGATACCCTTATCAAACATTTTTCCTCCGCGTCCTAATCCTTCAACAGTTTTTACAATCAATGCGTTGTAAAGTTCGTCAACGTATAATTTCTTAGCAGAAAGCTTTTCCCATCCGGTATAGTTTTCCTCTGCAACAGCCATCTTTTTCTTACTTACATAAGTATTTCTAACGATGAACCATACAGTGAAAAACATCAAGACTGTAGCTGCTAATAAGATCATTTCAGTATTGAAAGGTACTCCTGAAAGAGTAGCTTCCATCTGGCTGTAGCTTTGTTCCGTAAGAACCGGCTTTAACCATTCCATCAGTTTGGCATAATGCCCGTGACCGATGAAGTGTGGCAGGTTGATAAAACCTCCGATTACAGAAAGAATTGCCAATACGATCAATGGTAATGTCATATTTGACGGACTTTCATGTAAGTGGTGTTTCTGTTCTTCAGTACCTCTGAATTCTCCATGGAATGTCAGGTAGTATAGTCTGAACATATACGTTGCAGTCATTGCCGCTAAAACAAATAAGATTACCCAGTAAATCGGGTTTTTAGCGAAAGCTGCTACTAAAATTTCGTCTTTAGAGATCATACCCGATAATAAAGGGAAACCTGAGATGGCTAATGTTCCGATAAGGAATGTAGCGTGGGTAAGAGGAATATATTTTTTAAGGCCTCCCATGAAACGCATATCCTGTTCGTTGCTCATAGCATGGATTACAGAACCTGCACCTAAGAATAATAACGCTTTAAAGAATGCGTGTGTCATTACGTGGAACATTGCTGTTGTATAGGCACCAAGACCTAAAGCGATGAACATAAATCCAAGCTGTGAAACAGTAGAATAAGCCAACACTTTTTTGATATCGTTTTGACGAAGTGCATAGAACCCTGCCAAAGCAGCGGTTAAGAAGCCGATGAATAAAATTCCTCCCTGTACAGTTGGTGCTAAAGTAAATAAGAAATTGGATCTTACTACCAAATAGATACCTGCTGTTACCATCGTTGCCGCGTGGATCAACGCTGATACAGGAGTTGGTCCCGCCATCGCATCCGGTAACCATGTATATAATGGAACCTGAGCAGATTTACCGGTAGCACCGATGAATAAACTCGCTGTGATAAAGATAATCACTGTTCCGTCTAATTCAAATTTTGAAGCGTTTTCTGCTACAGAAAGATAATCTACAGCATTGGTTTGAGAAGCGATCATGAAGATACCGATCAATAACGCAAGGTCACCAATTCTGTTCATGATGAAAGCTTTTCTTGCTGCTTTACCATATTCTTCGTTGGTATACCAGAATCCGATCAACAGGTAAGAACAAAGACCTACACCTTCCCATCCAATGAACAGGATAAGGTAGTTGCTTCCCATTACTAAAAGTAACATCGAGAAGATGAAAAGATTCAGGTAAGTAAAAAACTTGTAGAATCCTTTATCATGACTCATATATCCGATAGAGTATAAGTGGATCAGTGAACCGATACCCGTAATGATCATTACCATCATTAAAGAAAGCTGATCAATCTGGAATCCAAAATTAATCTGAACTCCGTTGACTCTAAACCATTCAAAAGCTTTTACAATGACAGGCTGGCTTTCAGAATTGAAATTCATGAAAAGGCTTACTGCAATACAGAAAGATCCGAAAACTACAGCAGTAGCCAGAGATCCTACCAATATTTTTGGAAGATTTTTCCCGAACAGCCCGTTAATAAGAAACCCTAAAAGTGGTAAAAGTACTATTGCATATACTAGATTCTCCATTCTTATCCTCTTAATTTATTAAATATACTCACATCTACAGAACGGGTGTTTCTATATAGCATAGCAATAATTGCCAGACCTACTGCTACTTCAGCCGCTGCTACCACCATAATGAAGAAAACTAAAAGTTGTCCGTCGCCGTTGCCTTTATACGCTGAAAAAGCTGCCAATAAAAGGTTTACAGAATTCAGCATAAGCTCTACACAGCCCAGAATCACAATAGCATTTTTTCTAAGCAATACTCCCATTACTCCCAAACAGAATAATACTGATGAAAGAATGATGAAGTAGTCCAAAGGGATGCTTTGTATAAATGTATTTACTTCTCCCATAATTTTATAAATCTTTTTTACCGATTAATACCGCGCCTACAATACCTGCCAGAATTAGGATGGAAGCAAGCTCAAACGGTAAAACATATTCATTAAACAAAAGTCTACCCAGATTTTTCGTAAGACCTACCCCTCTGTCTACATTTTCAACAACAATGTGGTGGTCCTGAATTCCTCTGAATACCCCTAAAACTCCAATTAATAAAAGACATGCAGTAAAAACTCCAACAAATTTTAAAGTATTGTTCTTCTTACTTTCGTCTTGTTTATTAAGGTTAAGCATCATTAAGATGTAAAGGAAAAGTACCATGATGGCACCTGCGTAAACAATAATCTGGATGATTGCCAGGAACTGTGCATTGAGAAGAATGTACATTCCGGCAATTGAAAACATCGTAACAATTAATGACAAAATAGCATATAGAGGATTTCTTGCAAATACAAAATAAACTGCACTTGCCACAGCTAAAAACGCCACCAAGAAAAATAAAAACTGATCCATTATTTTACCGCATTTTTTTGTTTCTCGGATTGTCTTGTGGTGATATCAATCCTTTCATTTATTTTTTCAACTAATTTATCTTTTCCGTAAATGAAAGAACCTCTGTTGGTTTCTACGTCTACCAACCTGTCGGTAAGATAGATGGCAGATTTAGGACAAGCTTCTTCACACATACCGCAGAAAATACATCTTAGCATATTGATTTCATATACTGAAGCGTATTTCTCTTCTCTGTAAAGATGTTTTTCCTCTTTAGTTCTTTCAGCAGCAGTCATTGTAATGGCTTCTGCAGGACAAGCTACCGCACAAAGTCCGCAAGCTGTACATCTTTCTCTGCCTTCTTCGTCTCTTTTCAAAACGTGCTGGCCTCTCCAGATGGTGGTTCTTGGCTTCTGTACTTCCGGATACGAATATACTGCGGGAGCACCCTTTATCACGGTTCTTACAGCATGCTTAAATGTAATCCCCATTCCTGTAAAGATCGCAGGAAGGTAGATTTTTTCAGCAAGGGTCATTTCTTTATTGGAAACAACTTTTGATCTGTTTGTAAGTTTCATTTAATTATAGATATTAGATGTTAGACACCAGATTTTAGACTAATCTTGTCTGTTATCTTAATTTTTAATATTCAATATTCACACAAACCTAACAGGTTTCAAAAACCTGTTAGGTTTAGATAATTTAATTTCCAAACGCTAAAATTACAGCTCCTGTAATTAATAGGTTTACCAATGCCATAGGGATTAGTGTTTTCCATCCTAAGTGCATTAGCTGGTCATATCTGAATCTTGGAAGTGTCCATCTGATCCACATGAAGATCAGAATTCCGATTACTGTTTTCGTAAGGAATGCTACGATACTTAAGATTCCTGCAGCATTTTCACCCCAGTTCTGAGTTACCCATTCAATACCAGGATAGTTATATCCTCCGAAGAAAAGAACTACCATGAACGCATTGGAAATAAACATGTTCACATATTCTCCGAACATATATAAACCTAACTTCATGGAAGAGTACTCTGTAGAGTATCCTGTTACCAATTCAGATTCACACTCAGGTAAATCGAACGGGTGTCTGTTGGTTTCTGCCAAAGCAGCTACAAAGAAAACAAGGAATGCAATCGGCTGGTAGAAAATGTTCCAGTTCAATCCTGAAACCCATGGAATAACTCCCCATAATTTTCCTGTAGTCTGACTTTCAGTGATTTCTTTTAAATCCAAACTTCCAGACATCATAATGATAGAAAGAAGTGCTAATCCCATCGCCAATTCATAAGAAATCATCTGAGAAGAAGCACGGATAGCACCTAGTAATGAATATTTGTTGTTCGAAGCCCAACCTCCGATCATAATTCCGTAAACCCCGATGGAAGCCATACCGATGATGAAAAGTACACCAACATCGATGTTTGCTACCTGAAGATCAAAAGAAGTACCTGCAATATTTAAACTTTTACCCCAAGGAATAACAGCTCCTGTAATCAATGAAATAAACATTACCAGCGCTGGTCCTAATACGAAAAGGAATTTTTCTGCATTGGCAGGTGTAAAGTCTTCTTTGAAGAAAAACTTTCCACCGTCAGCAAGAGGCTGCAGCAATCCGAAAGGTCCGGCTCTGTTGGGACCAATTCTATCCTGCATAATAGAGGCAACTTTTCTTTCTGCCCAGGTAGAGTAGGCTGCAATCGTAAGTGACAGCAGAAAAAGTGCTAGTACAAGTATAAGTTTAAATGTAAGTAAATCCATTTTTATTTAGATATTAAGATGTCAGATGCTAGATGTCAGATTTAATTTGCTGTCTGAAGTCTGGTATCTGAAATCTGATGTCTTATTAATTATTTTTCGTCTTTTTCACTGATTTCTTTAGCCATCGGATTGTCTAAAACTCTTAGTTCGTCTTTTGGCTTTTCGTAGTGGTTCAATGAAATTACAGAATGTCTGTCGATATGTCTAGGACCTTCGATATTCCAGTCTGATAAAGATTTTCTTTCGAAACGGCATGTATCGCAGATGAATTCTTCCACTTCTCCCCACTGGTCTTTTCTGGCAGTAACTCTTACAATTTCGTCACCTTTCATCCATACTACAGCTTTTCCTGAACACTTATCACATTTACAAGAAGCGTTCATTGGTTTTGTAAACCAAACTCTGCTGGCAAAACGGGCTGTTCTGTCTGTTAATGCTCCTACAGGACAAACATCGATAACGTTTCCGATGAAGTCATTGTCTAAAGCTTTATTTAAATACGTTGAAATTTCAGCGTGATCTCCTCTGAAAAGGATACCGTGTTCTCTTGTTTCTGTAAGCTGGTTGGCTGTCAGTACACATCTTGCGCAAAGAATACAACGGTTCATATTTAATTTGATGTTCGGTCCAAGATCATCAGCTTCGTAAGTATTTCTTTCGAATTCTGTTCTTGTATTTTCAACACCATGCTCATATCCTAAGTCCTGAAGATGACATTCTCCTGCCTGGTCACAGATAGGGCAGTCAAGCGGGTGGTTTACCAATAGGAATTCGGTAACGGCTTTTCTTCCTTCCTGAGCTTTCTCAGAAGTAAGATTTTTTACTTCCATACCGTCCATTACATTAGTTCTGCAGCTTGCTACTAATTTTGGCATAGGACGAGGATCTGCTTCAGATCCTTTAGAAACTTCTACCAGACAAGTTCTACATCTCCCTCCACTGGTTTCCAACTTGCTGTAGTAGCACATTGCAGGAGGCACAGATTTACCACCAATTTGTCTTGCAGCTTCCAGAATAGAAGTACCAGGCAAAACTTCGGTAGTCTGTCCGTCTATAGTTATTTTGAATTTTTTAACTTCTTCGCTCATATGATATGCTTTAAGCTTTATGCGTTAAGCAATAGGCTTTGTTATTTATATTTCTTTGTATTAAATGTATATCCAATTCCTCCAAGAACCTGTCCGAAAACAAAATCCTGACGTGCTTTGTCCGGTTTGTTATTTAATGTAGTTTTAATATCCCACATATTGATATAACCGGCTTTTCCTTCTAATCTCAGCATCCAGTTTTTCCAGAATACAAGGTTAAGACTGGATCTGATATCGGTTCCCATACCTGCAACGTGGAAACGGTCACTTCTTTCGTTACCAAAAAGTTTTACATTACTTTTCGGAAACATAAATCCGATTCCGGCTCCATAAGACCATACTAAATCTATATTTTTCTTATGAACAAGATTTTTGTATTTCTCTAGACCTAAGTTTTCATAATTAAGCCCGTCTGTATGTTCGAAAGTAAGGAACTTCTCATCTGCAAGATTAACCTGCCCGTTCTGAACCATTGCTGCATACTCAGGATCTGAAATATGACCTTTGAAACCTACAGTCTGGTTCTGATCCATTACATATTTCATGTGGTCTATCCCAAGTACCAATGCTAAATTGTCTTTAATAAAATATCCTATTCTGAAGTTATACTGTGTTACAGTAAACCAGCTCGGATCAAAATAGACAATTCCAAATTTTGTAGGTCTGTCCTGTGCCTTTACATTATTCAGCTGAAAATCGTATCCGTTTCCAGTAAAGTGGATGTCAGAATTGCTGTAAGCGGCTCTGTTCCAACCGTAAAATACGAAAACCTGACCTTTTTTGCTTAATGGTAAAGGCTTTTCTTTTCTCTCAGCTTTAATCTGCTCTTTCTCACTTACTAAATATGATAAATCCTCTTCAATGGATCTGTTATAATTTGCAGTATCAGTTTTTTTATTCTGTGCAAATACAAAATTCGACATCATTAAGCCGACCACCAATAATTTTTTCATCTTTTACTTATGCGTTCTTTTCAACAGCCGGGATAGGGTCAGCATAATGTGCCAATCCATAATTTTGTGTCTGAGACAACTCTGGGTTTTTTACGTGCCACTCAAATTCATCTCTGAAGTGACGGATCGCTGCTGCAACCGGCCAAGCTGCTGCATCACCCAACGGACAAATCGTATTTCCTTCGATTTTTCTCTGGATATCCCAAAGCAGATCGATATCTTCCATTTTTCCTTCTCCTTTCTCGATTTTCTTTAAAATCTTGTACATCCATCCCGTTCCTTCACGGCAAGGTGTACATTGTCCGCAGCTTTCGTGATTGTAGAATCTCGCCAATGTCATGGTGTGTTCTACAATACACTGGTCTTCATCCAAAACGATGAAACCTCCTGAACCCATCATGGTTCCGGTAGCAAAACCACCATCTGCCAATGATTCATAATTCATATATCTTGGCTCTCCGTTCACGGTTCTTAGCAATAGATTTGCTGGAACAATCGGAACAGAACTTCCTCCAGGAATACAAGCCTTTAATTTTTTACCATCCTTAATACCACCGCAATATTCATCAGAATAAATGAATTCCTCTACAGTGATCGTCATATCGATTTCGTATACACCCGGTTTGTTGATGTTCCCACAAGCAGAAATCAATTTCGTACCTGTAGATCTTCCCACTCCGATTTTAGCATACTCAGCACCTGTAATATCAATGATCGGAACTACTGCCGCAATGGATTCAACGTTGTTTACCACTGTTGGTCTTTCCCAAAGACCTTTTACAGCCGGGAATGGTGGTTTTAATCTCGGGTTACCTCTTTTTCCTTCAAGGGACTCAAGCAATGCCGTTTCTTCACCGCAGATGTATGCTCCACCACCTCTCTGTACATAGATTTCAAGATCGAAACCGGTTCCTAAAATATTTTTACCTAAAAATCCTGCTGCTTTAGCTTCTTCAATAGCTTCTTCAAGGATATCCGGAATCCACGAATATTCTCCACGGATGTAGATATAAGAAGTATTGGATCCTAAACAGTAAGAAGAAATTAGCATTCCCTCAATCAATAAATGAGGAAGGAACTCCATCAGATATCTGTCCTTGAATGTTCCAGGTTCAGATTCATCCGCATTCACAACAAGGTGTCTTGGAACACCTTCAGGTTTGGCCAGAAAGCTCCATTTCATTCCTGTTGGGAATCCAGCTCCACCACGACCTCTCAGTCCTGAAGCTTTTACTTCTTCAAGAATTTCGTCCGGAGTCATCTTCAAGGCTTTTTCAGCTGCTGTATAACCTCCCTGTTTACGGTAAGTCTCAAAGTAGCGGATACCTTCTATATGTGCGTCTTTAAGTAAAAGTTTTTTACTCATTGTTTATTATGCTTTTCGCTATTGGCCATTGGCTTCTAGCTTTTTATAATTATTAAAGAAAATAACTGAATAATTTAAAATCTAAAATGTAGAATTTAAAATTTCTATTAGTCTAAAGCAACTTGTCCCTGTCTGCAAAGATCAAGGATTTCATCTACTTTTTCTATCGTTAAATTTTCATGAAAGAATTTCCCTAGCTGCATCATGGGTGCGTATCCGCATGCTCCAAGACATTCAGCTGGTTTTAAAGTAAACATACCATCTTCAGTAGTTTCTCCATCCTTAATGTTCAGTTTGGTTCTGATATGATCCAGAATTTTTTCGCTTCCACAAACCATACAAGGTCCTGTTCTGCAAACTTCCAGTACATATTTACCTACCGGCTTCATATTGAACATCGTATAGAAAGTAGCCACTTCATATACTTCGATCGGTTGGATACTTAATAGTCCGGCAACATAATCCATCACAGGAACATCTAACCATCCTCCGAATTCTTTCTGTGCCAAGTGAAGTACAGGAAGAAGAGCAGATTTTTGTCTTCCTTCAGGATATCTTGCGATAATTTTGTGTACCTGTGCTAAACTTTCCGGTTTAAAAGCTATTGTTTCGCTCATTTTTTATCTAAGATTTCAGATGCCAGATTTCAGACATCAGATTTTAAATTTATATATAAAGCGAAGAGTCTAACATCTGAAATCTGATGTCTGACATCTTCTTTTTATGCGTCTAATTCTCCTGCAATAATATTCATACTACACATCGTTACAATGGCATCTGAAATTACAGAACCTGTAATCATTTCAGGGTATGCTTGATAGTAGATGAAGCATGGTCTTCTGAAGTGAAGTCTGTAAGGGCTTCTTCCTCCGTCACTCACAAGATAGAAACCTAATTCTCCGTTTCCACCTTCTACAGCATGGTAAACTTCTCCTTTCGGTACATCGGTTTCTCCCATTACGATTTTGAAATGGTAGATCAATGCTTCCATTTTCTGGTATACATCTGCCTTTTCAGGAAGATAGAAATCAGGGACATCCGCATGGAATGGTCCTTCCGGAAGATTTTCGTATGCTTGTTTGATAATTTTGATTGATTCCCAGACTTCCTGCTGACGAACCATGAAACGGTCGTAAGTATCTCCTGAAGTTCCTACCGGAATAATGAAGTCGAAATCCTGATATGAAGAATAAGGCTGCGCAACTCGTACATCGTAATCTACCCCTGCTGCACGTAAGTTAGGACCTGTGAAACCGTAGCTTAAAGCTCTTTCGGCAGAAATAGCTCCTGTACCGATGGTTCTGTCCATGAAAATTCTGTTTCTTTCTAATAAAGTACAGAATTCTTTGAATCTTGGTGGGAAAGTTTTTAAGAAATCCTTGATCAGCTCATGGAATTTAGGAGTGAAATCTCTTTCAAAACCTCCGATTCTTCCCATATTGGTTGTCATTCTGGCTCCGCAGATTTGCTCATACATATCATAAATACGTTCTCTTTCGATGAACATATAAGTAAGACCTGTAATAGCTCCTGAGTCCATTCCGGTTACCCCGTTACAGATCAGGTGGTCACCGATTCTGGCAAGCTCCATCAGGATAACGCGCATATAGTCTACGCGTTTTGGAACTTCTACGCCAATCAGTTTTTCTACTGTCATGTGCCAGCCTAAGTTATTGATGGGTGCAGAACAGTAATTCATACGGTCCGTAAGGGTAGTGATCTGAGAATAGTTTCTTCTTTCAGAAATTTTCTCAAATGCTCTGTGGATATATCCTACGGTTTGCTCTGCGTGAAGGATTCTTTCTCCGTCCATCGTTAAGATATTCTGGAAAATCCCGTGAGTAGCAGGGTGGGTAGGTCCCAGATTCAGGGTGTATAATTGTCCGTCAATCTGTTCCTTACTTTCGTACTGGTTTAGTATATTAGATAATGAGTTATCTTTCATAATGATTGCTTTTAGCTATTTGCTTCTGGCTATTGGCTAGCTGCCATTGGCCATTCGCTTTTTTATCTTCCGAACATACTATCGTTCTTGTCGGTTCTTGTACCGTCTTCAAGGCGATATTCCTTCAACATTGGGTGGTATCCCAGGTCTTCCATATTCAGGATAGGTCTCAGATCCGGGTGTCCTTTAAATTTAATCCCATAAAAATCAAACGTTTCTCTTTCCATCCAGTTAGCTCCTACATACAGATCTACAAGAGAGTCTACTTCAATATTTTCTCTGGACATAAAGATTTTCAGACGTAATCTGAAATTGGCCATCATATTATGCAAATGATATACAACACCAATTTCCTTTTCAGGGAATTCAGGATAGTGAATACCGCAGATATCCGTAAGGAAATTAAATTCCAGTGATGAATCTTTCAGATAGTGAATGATTTTCTTAATATCTTCTTTCTTCACTTCAATAGTCAACATTCCATAAGGTTCTGAACTTGAAATAACAGATTCCGGAAATTCTCTTGTGATTGCTTCTAATACAAATTCGTTTGTCATTTCCGTTTAGTTGCTTATGTTGTAAGAATCTAATAATTTCTGATATTCAGGCATGTCTCTTCTTCTGATGCTTTCGCTTTCTGCAAGAGCCTGTACCTGCATTACACCTTCAATGATCTGTTCAGGTCTTGGAGGACATCCGGGAACGTAAACGTCTACCGGAATAATCTTGTCAATTCCCTGAAGTACAGAATACGTATCAAAAATACCACCGCTGGAAGCACAAGCTCCAACTGCTACCACCCATTTCGGCTCAGCCATCTGAGTGTACACTTCTTTCAGGACAGGTCCTAATTTCTTTGATATAGTTCCGCAAACCATCAGCATATCTGCCTGTCTTGGAGAGAAAGAGTTTCTTTCCATACCAAATCTTGAAGCATCATATGTCGGGTTCAGGGTAGCCATAAACTCGATACCACAACAAGAGGTTGCAAAGGGTAACGGCCAAAGTGAAAACTTTCTTGCCATCCCGATTACACTGCTCAGTTTTGTTGCGAAAAACCCTTCTCCTTCATAGCCTTCGGGAGCAGGTGCATCTGTTCTTATTACTGGTTTTTTATCTGACATTTTCTTTTGTTGATATTTAAAGATTAAAACTTTTATAAATTTAATCATCTCTGTTTTTAAATGATTAAATTATTCAATCTTTTAATGTTAAAATTTATTTATCCCAATCCAGTGCGCCTCGTTTCCAGACATAGAAAAACGCTACGAAGAAGATCGCAACGAATGTAAGCACGGCAAGGAAACCTTCCATACCGAATTCTCTGAAGTTTACAGCGTAAGGATAAAAGAATACGATTTCAATATCGAATAGTACGAACAATACCGCAGTCAGGAAGTACTTGATAGAAAACGGTGTTCTGGCGTTTCCTTCTACAGGAACCCCACATTCCCAGCTTTGGTTTTTTACAGAGTTTCCTTTTTTCTGCTGTGGACCTAAGAAATGTGCTCCAAGCAAAGAAACCGCTACAAATCCTACTGCTACACCAGCCTGGATAAGGATTGGAATATAACTTTCAGGTAAATTCATTTTTGCATTATTATCTCAATTTGCAAATTTAGCGAATAAACAAGAAAGCATGAAATTTATCAGCTTAAAAGTCGGATTAAAATGAGCTAAACCGGTAATTTAGAATCAATAAAAATTAGCTTTTTATGATTATTTTTTTGTGGTGTTTTTCCCCTTTTTTTGTAGTAACTCTGGAAAAATTGCATCCCATCATGTATATCGTGGATATTTTGAATTTATTTATTGAGGAATAAAAACAAGTGATTAAATGACCTATTGGGCTATGGTTATCGTCTATTTTTTCATTTTTTTCAAAAGAGTATAGGCCATAAAGGAAATATATCCAAAAAGAATACTAGCAAAAAGAATATTGATTACGGTGTTTGTTTTGTCATCAGGTGACTGGAAAAAGATATTATAACTGATAAATCCAGCAATTAAAATAGCAAATATAATGAGCTGTGGTTTCATAAAATTCAAAGTTTAGGTGTTATATAAGATAGATTATCACTTACTTGAGTTTCATTGAATACGTTCTTCTTCTTTTATGATTTACCGGATTGTAATCCTGCCACAACAGCTGAATACTTTTGTTTTCTTCGAGTTCCGGGTTGGTTTCAAGGTACTTTACTCCTTTTTTTCTGAAAATATCCCAGATTTCTTTAAAAATAATAGAAGTTACTCCTCTTCTCTGATAATCCGGATGAATTCCGATCAGGTAGAAGTTCGCTCTGTCATTTTTCTTTCCTGCTTGTAAGAAATGCCACCAGCCAAAAGGAAGTAGTTTTCCACCGGACTTCTGCAGAGCTTTGGAATAAGAAGGCATTGTAATAGCAAAGGAGATCAGATTATTGTGTTCATCAGCAATACAAACAATGAAATCTTTATCAATAAGTTTGAAATATTTCTCTTTATAGGTTTTACGCTGTTCATCAGAAATCGGAGTGTAAGTAGAAAGATGTTTGTAAGTCTCATCCAGAAGATCAAACATAGGATCTACATACTGAATAATCTCTTCTTTCGTTTTGAATTTTAAAACTCTCAGTTTGTACTTTTCAGAAATAAGCTGATTGAACTTGTGGATTTTTTCAGGCAAGGTTTCAGGGAAAATGATTTCAAACTCCACCCATTCTTTTTCTTTGATTAACCCCAGGTTTTCAAGATGCTGAGGATAATAAGCATGGTTGTAAATTCCAATCATGGTTGCAAGCTGGTCGAAACCTTTTACCAGCATTCCAGCTTTATCAAGATTGGTGAAGCCCATAGGCCCTTCAATTTTGTCAATACTTTTTTCTTTAGCGTAATCAACTGCTTTTTGAATTAATGCCTTTGAAACTTCAGCATCATCAATAAAGTCAATCCATCCGAAACGAACTTTTTTAATTCCTAATTCTCTCTCTTCCTTATGATTGATCAGAACGGCAATTCTTCCTACAATCCTGTCATTCTTATAGGCAAGATACTGTTTTGCCTCAGAATATTGAAGCGCAGGATTTTCATCAGCATTCCAGATGTTGATTTCGTCATTGATAAAAGACGGAACATAGTAGGGATTGTTTTTATACAAATCCATCGGAAACTTTACGAATTGCTTGAGCTGACCCGCTGTTTTTACTTCAATAATTGAAACTGTAGACATGTTTTTTGAGAGGAATTAAAGGACAAATATAAATAATAATATCGTATACTTTGGCACAGTTTTTATATGATTATGGGTAAAATTAAACACAAAATTTATATAAAATGGTGGGTTATTATATCATTATTGGTATTTCAATGTTGGTGAGCTGGTGGGTTTCGTCCAGATTGAAATCGAAATTTGAATATTATTCCAATGTACACCTTCGAAATGGCCTTTCAGGCAAAGAAGTAGCGGAAAAGATGTTGAGAGATAACGGGATAAATGATGTTCAGGTAATATCAGTACCCGGGCAGTTGACGGACCACTATAATCCGGCAGATAAAACAGTGAACCTTTCGGAAGGAGTTTATATGCAGAGAAATGCAGCGGCAGCGGCAGTAGCAGCTCACGAGTGCGGACATGCAGTGCAGCATGCGGTAGGATATTCTATGCTGAATTTACGTTCAAAACTGGTTCCGATTGTAAATATTAGTTCTAATCTGATGCAGTTTGTTCTTATTGCGGGTATCGCAGTAATGGCGGCATCAAGAACAATTGAAAACCCAAATGGAAATACGACTGTTCTTGCCATCGGAGTAGCAATGTTTGCGATGACCACTCTTTTTGCTTTTGTAACGCTTCCTGTAGAATACGATGCGAGTAACAGGGCAATGAAGTGGCTTAAAGACACGGGAACTGTAACTGCAGAAGAATTTGTTGGAGTACAGGATAGTTTGAAATGGGCAGCAAGAACTTACGTGGTGGCAGCCTTAGGCTCTCTGGCACAGCTTCTTTACTGGGCATCTTTGCTTCTTGGAGGAAGAAGGGATTAATCATTAAATTCAAATGAAACATATTGCATCTCGGAAAGCTTTTCTGAGATGCTTTCTTTTTGTGCCAGTTTCAGTGAAGCGGTAAGAATACAGTTTTCATTCGCATCGAAGTTCAAAACTTTAGCATCAAATTTTGAAAGCAAGGTGAAAATCGTATTCTGCTGATTGAAGTTGAACCTGATCTCTACTTCTATTTCCAGTTCTCTGGTAATGATGCTGGCTTCTTCCAATGTGATCTTTGCCGATTCTTTATAGGTTTTTACCAATCCTGAAACCCCTAATTTGGTTCCCCCGTAATAACGGACAACAATGACAAGCACATTCGTGATTTCATTAGCCAGAAGCTGGTTGTAAATTGGCAAACCTGCACTTCCGGAAGGCTCACCATCATCATTGGCACGGTAATTTTCACCATTTAATCCCATTCTGAAGGCATAGCAGTGATGAGTAGCTTTCGGATGTTCTTCTCTGATCTTTTCCAGCGCACTCTTTAATTCTTTTTCATTGGTTACCGGGAAAGCAAATCCGATGAATTTGCTCCCTTTTTCTTTTAAAAGAGTATTTTCTATGGGTTTTTCTATGGTTTTATATTCAAACGTCATTGGAGGTTCCTGCTTTGTTGATGCAAAAATATTAAATGCTTTACGATTCTGCACCATGATCATAAATTAAGCCGTCAGTTTAGACGGCTTTTCTTTTATTTTTGTTTGAAAAATGAGATCGTATTATCTCTGAAGTTTTCAACTTTAGTAGGTGTATAATTGAATTCGGGGGCTTTTGTACCATTTTCAAGGATAAGATTTTTATTTTTTATCACTATTGCTTCATCCCAGAGACCTGCATTAATAAATTCCTGCAGCGTAAAACGGCCGCCCTCGATAATAACTGACTGTATCTGTTCTTTATACAATACCTCGGTGAGTTCAGCCAGAAAATCAGCCTTGTTGATTTTAATGAATTGAATATGTCCTTCAGAACCTTCTTTCACAGAATTTAAAACCAATGTTCTTGCTTCATTGTTATAAATATTGAAGCTGGCAGGAACTTTTAGATCAAAATCAATTAAAATCCGGACAGGGTTTACTCCTTCTGCATTTCTTACGGTAAGGCTTGGATTGTCATTTAATGCAGTTTGAGTTCCTACTAAAATGGCATGCTCGTCAGCTCTTAACTGGTGAACAAACTGATTCACTAACGAGTTTGAAACAGCAGTCGGTTTAAAATCTTTATCAAGAAAACCATCACCGGATTCTGCCCATTTTAAAATGATATAGGGTCTTTTCTTTTCGTGGTAGGTGAAAAATCTTTTGTTCAGTTCAATGCATTCTTTTTCAAGAATTCCTGATACGGCTTCAATTCCAGCATCCTGAATGATTTTTTTTCCCTTGCCGTTCACTTTGTCATGGGAATCCATAGCACCAATCACCACTTTTTTAAAGCCCAGTTCTTTAATCTTTAAAGCACAAGGCGGTGTCTTGCCATAATGGGCGCACGGTTCGAGAGATACATAGATCGTTGATTCCGGGATCAGATCTTTATTTTTAACGGAATTGATGGCATTGATTTCTGCGTGGTTTTCTCCCGCCTTATGATGATATCCTTCACCTATAATTTCCCCATTATACACTATGACGCTTCCTACAAGAGGATTGGGATACGTGTTGCCAAGAGCTTTTTGAGCCAGCTCGATACATCTTTTAATATAAAATTCGTCGTTGTTCATGTTTTATAAAAAGAAAAAGCGAAGACAAATTGCTTTGCTCCGCCTTTATTCATTTTGTTATGTATTATTCTCCGCTGATAATGCTGTGGAGATTTTGTTTTAATGTTTCAAGATGAGCCTTTTTCTCATCAATCGTGTTGTAAGTATCTTTCAACAGAGGGTTTTCTCTCGAAGGTTTGTTGAAGAAAGAAAGGTTGTTTTCCAGTTTAACGATTTCTGCCTCAAGGTCAGAGATTTGATTTTTGATCTTTCTTGCTTTATCGGTAAGCTGATTTTCAGATAAACCTTCTTCTTTCAGTTCAAGCTCGTTGATTTTATTTATTTTCAGTTTCTCTCTTAATGTTTTGTTGAATTCAGAGTTGATTGAAATTTTGTCTCTCGGAACTTTTCCGATGTTATTCCATGAAGTTTTGATCTGCTCAATTCTTTCGATGCTTCCTTCTTCATTGGAAACTTCTTTCAGTTCATCAAGAAGTGCTTTCTTGTTTTTATAGTTTTCCTTCCAGTTGTCGGTAGAAGTATTGCTCTTCTCTCTGTAATTGTTGAAGAATGCATTACAGGCGTCACGGAATTCATCCCATATCTTATTTGTCATGCTCTTTGGAACGTGGCCGATTTTTTTCCAGTCTTCCTGAAGTTTTTTGAATAACGGAACGGCGATATCCCATTCCTCGTTATTCATATTGTCCTGTGCAGTCTGGATCAGTTTTAATTTTTCTTCAAGATTCGCCTGTTGAGAACCTTTCAACGATTTGTAGTAATTATTTTTCGTTGTATTAAAGCCTCTTAGTGTCGTTTTGAAATCATTCCAGTTTTGATTGGAAAGTTTTCTTGGAACGCTTCCTGTTTTTAAGAATTCAGAACGCAGATCTTCCACTCTTTTGATGGCATTCTGCCAGTAGTTGTGGTTGGGCGTTTCCGAAGGTTCAGACAGTTTCTTGATCTCAGCGATGATCTCATTCTTCTTTTCAAGGTTTACAGTCTGTTCTTTTTCAATGGATGCGGAAAGTTCAGACTTCCTTTCGTGAATTTTGTTGGAAATTTCTTTGAATTCCTCCCATGTTTTTTCGCGGAACTCTTCAGCAACAGGCTCTGCTTCTTCTTTCCAGAGTTTATGAAGATATTGAAGCTCGTTTAACGCTTTCTGAATTACAGGCTCATTTTCAAGCTCTTTGGCACGGGCAATGATATGCTCTCTCTTTTCCAGGTTGTGGCTGTATTCCTGTTCCAGAAATTCTTTATTCAGATCCAGCATCTGATAAAACTGATTCAGATGGTGGAAATAATTATTATTAAGAATTTTGAATTCAGACTTGGCAACCTGTCCGGCTTTTGACCAGTCTTCTTTAATCTCGCGAATAGATTTGAAAAGATTGATTCCCGGTTCAGAGCTTGTGTATAGATTTTTAAGTCTTTCGATAATACTTTGGCGGTGGTCCAGATTCTTCTTTTGTTCTTCTTCCTGTCCTTTCTGGAAGTCATCATGTTTTTCCTTGAAGATATTAACCAATGCAGAATATTTTGCCTGAGATGGATGTTCATAGCTGAAATTTTCAGCAGGATTTCCGGCTTCTACATATTCATGCTTTTTATCTTCCACTTCATCATGGATATAATGACTTGCTTTTTCCTTCAGCTGATTGAATCTTTTGAAATTCTCACCGGCGTTGGGAGTGTTGATGATTTTTTCCATTTCCTTTAAAGCATCGGCAAGGGAAATTTCTTCTTCATGTTCATCCAGATGTTCTGTATCATCGTCATGGTGGTTTGCATCATGAGAAACCGTGTTTTCTGATGTGTCCTGAGATACTTCGTTAGGATTTTTCTTTTCTTCGTTTTCAGAAAGATTGTTTTCTGTAGTCATAGCAAATCTTTTATGTGAGTGGCATTAATATCCTTTAAATATAGCTGTAAGGCCAATTAAAGTACTAATTTATGTTATTTTTTTTGAAAATTCCAAATTTCCCAGGCTTTTTCTGCTTGCTGTTCAAGCATATAATAGCCATTCACAGTTTTTGCTCCTTTTTCAGAGGCATTGATAATGAATTGGGTGTAATTGGGATTGTAAATCAGGTCGATAACCAGATGATCTGAAGAAAGCCCGTCAAAAGGAAAATTAAGACAGTCTTTCACATTGGGAAAAGTACCTACCGGCGTACACTGAATGATAATTTTATGTTCAGCAACAGTTTCCTGATCAAGATTTTCAAAATTGATTTCCGTACTTCTGGAAATGGTGACTGAAGGAATACTGTGTTTGTCCAATGCATATTTTACGGCTTTTGCAGCTCCTCCGTTTCCTAAAATCAAAGCTTTATCCTGTGAAGGTTTTCTGTGCAAAAGAAGCGTCTTTTCAAAACCGAATGCATCTGTATTATAGCCGGTTTTCTTACCATCCTGAATAAGAACGCAGTTTACGGCGCCTATTTTCTCCGCTTCATCACTTAATTCATCCAGATAATCTATTATTTTTTCTTTGTAAGGAATCGTTACATTGAAACCTAAAAGGTCCGGAGAAGCAAAAAGGTTTTCTACTTCATTAATTTCGTTCAGATCAAAAATATCGTAGGAGAAGTTCTTCAGCATGAGCTTTTGGAACTTGTTTTCGAAGAATTTTTTAGAAAAAGAATAGGAAATGTTTCGTCCTATCAATCCTAATTTTTTATTGGAATCCATCTATCAAAAGTAAAAAAAAGACCGGATAAATCCAGTCTTTTAATTTGAAATATTTTTTAATAATTAATCTACGATAAATTTAGTAGAGAAATTATCTGTTTTCAGAATGTAAGTTCCTTTAAGCAAACCTTTAAGGCTGATCCTATTTGAATGTCTGAAAGGGTTGGCGATCGTTTCAATTAATTTTCCGGAAAGATCATAGATATCAGCTTTTGAAATTTTGCTAAGGTTTTCTCCTTTTACAAATAATTCATTATTTCTTACCGGGTTAGGGTAGATAGTGAAGTCTGATTTGTCCTTTTGGTTTTCAGCAGTAGCCAAAGTAGTTCCGAAACATGTCCAGCTTAGGTCATCCAGAGCCACTCTGTTGGTAAGAGAAGAATTTGTCAGTTTAATGACAGCATTTCCGCTTACATTTATATTATTAATGGTAGTTGTAGTAACAACATTACTGTAAGGAATAGTTCCTACATTGACGTCGTTTACAAGAACATTGAAGTATCCTGCGCTTCCGGAGAATTTCAATTGAGTTGTTAATGTTAAACTCTGAACTCCACCTGAGAAAGTTGAACTTGTTAAAGTTCCATTTTTTATGGTAATAGCTTTATTATTGATGGTCTGGTCAACTCTTGCGTCTGTAGCAGTCCATGAAATTCCATTGTTGGTCCAGTTTACTGTCATGTATGTATTTACAGGGCCGGTGATCATTTCAAAATTTTCAGTTCCGCAGCTTCCTCCTCCGGCAGGTGTATCAAGAGTAGTTTCTGTAGCGGTTGTGCTTTGTGGAGAAGAGTTTGAGAAAGCATCTTTAGCAATGATATAGAATGTATATTGAGTAAGCGGAGATAATCCTGAAACAATAGTAGATGTAGTTGTCCCTGAAACAGTAGCTTTTAATGTTCCGTTGGCGTAAATCTGGTAAGAAGTTACTCCCACGTTATCTGTTGCAGCTGTCCAGCTTAAAGCAATAGAGTTTGAAGTTGGATTGCTGGCAACAAGGTTGGTTGCTGCTGTAGGAGCCTGGCTGTCAATAACCGGAGCTCCCCAGATCTGGGTAACATATTCAGGGTGATCAATGAAAGGGTTTCTGTTTCCCTGGTAAGTATAAGAAGCATTGTTTCTGGCAATTTCTTCCGGCGATACCGGATCCATTGCATTCCACGCTAAATACTGATTAAGTGCCCAGGGCTGTAATCCCGGAAATGCTGTGTTGCCAAGCATATCACCGGAAGTGAAGTTAGGAAGTTTATCCTCATATCTTGTTACAAAATAAAGAATCATTCTTGCGATGTCTCCTTTGAAAGCATCAATGGGTTCAAATACGGTACCTGCATATCCTGCTGATACAGAATTTCCTAATTTTGATCCGTTTTTCGAAGTAAAAGAAGGGGTTCCTACAATTCCGAAAGGATAGTTGGATCTCATTCCGTTTACTTTTCCGTCTGTAGCACGAATAAAATGAATGTCAGCGACCATTGGGGAAGCATTGTTGAACAAACTTTGAGGAACAACGTGCTCTCTGTTGTAGCAGTCACCTTCATTAGAATATCCGGCAGATCCGCACTGACTGGTTCCCAGGGTGAAATTATACTGATCCGTTCCATTGGGGTTTTCAGAATAAATATCCAGAATTGTTCCGTCATTTTCATAAAAATAATCACGGTCAGTAGTGGCATAGCCAGTCCATAAACCTCCATAGCCATTGTCTATATGTCCGTTGCTGATAATAGTTTTCAGAGCTGTTTTCAGAGCTGCACCTGTTAAGGTTGGCGATTGGTTATAATATCCAGCCGGAGCCTGTGCCAAAGCGCTCATAAATGCAACGCTTAAAAGAAAAAAAGATAAAATTTGTTTCATTTTTTAAAATTGGGGCGTAAAGGTACGAAAAAATGAAGCCCAAGTATATTAATTGTGTGTAATATATAAACTTAAAATATTAGTTTTTAGTAATATATTCTTTGCTGATTTTTGAAAAGAACCAAGAAATAGTGATTCCAAATAAGGAAGCCGTAAGGGCTACAATAAGATAGTTCTTTCCTACAATTTTTACCGGGAATGGCAGAACCTCATTGGCTCTGAAGAATTCTGTGTAAAGCTGGAAATAGCAAAGTGCTGTTCCAAAAATTAATCCGGTAATTACTCCGGAAATAACAATCAGGAGTCCGGTGTAGAAATAGGTCATTCTTAAATGGCTTAAAGGAAAGCCGAGTGATATCAATGATTTTGCCTGCTCTTTTTTATCAAGCTGAAGGATGATAATGGCTCCGGCAAGATTAAAGGTGGTAATAAAGATAACCAATGCAAAGATCAGGTAAATAAAAAGCTTTTCAGTGTTGATCATTTTCCAGAAAGCAGCATTCTCTTCTTCCTTGGTTTTGATCTCAATATTTTTTCCCAGTGAAGAAAGCAGACTTTGTTTTACTGCATCTGCATTTTCCGGATTTTTCAATTTAATAACAATCTGGTAAGCCGAATTTTTAGGAAGACTAAGTAATTCTTCCGTAAGCTCAATTGGAGAAACGATATAATTGTCCAGCTGATCTTTTCCGGGGAAAACACCCGTTACCAGAATATCTCTTTTATTATAGATGTCTTCTTCTTTGGTAATAATCCCTGTTCCCGGTTTGGGCATGAAGACTGTTGCATAATGATTGGAAGAATCTACAGGAATTGAAAGTCTGTTATCCAGACTGTTCTCCATCAATACCTCATTGGAGTATCTGAAACTTGGATAGGTTCCGTAGAATACCTCTTTATTGATAGGATTTACCTTTACATAGGCAGAATCTACCCCCCTTAAATAGGCAATGTCACCCTTTCCATTGAAGCTGATGTAAACTTTTTCTTCAATAACACGGGAGAAACTGCTGATTTCTTTGTTGCTGATGAGAGTTTTTGTGACATTATCCAGATTTTTAATTGTTTTTCCGGAAGTGCTTTTTAAAGTAAGATCAGCATGAAGATTGGAAATGAGGTCTTTATTCAGGTCTTCAAGTCCTGAAAATACCGAAATAATGACGAACATTGCAGCCACAGCAACCGTCATGGCACCTACGGCCAGCCACGTAATGAACGTAACGGCAGTACTTCCTTTTTTAGCCAAAAGGTATCTGGATGCTATGTAAAATGCAATATTCTTCAAGATCTATAAAACAGGATTGTCGCCTTCGCCTCTTAATTCTCTTTCCAGTCTTTCAACATCATCAAGAGCGGTATCCAGGTAAAAGTTAAGTTGTGGAATAATACGCACCTGCTTTGCCATTTTCTGGCCAATGAAATTTCTGTATTGAGGTTTGTTTTCTTCAATTTCCTTCATCACAGCGGTACGGAATTCCTGTGGAAAAATGCTTAAATAAATTTTGGCAATTCCTAAGTCGGCAGTTACTTTTACATCTGAAACAGATACCAATATGCTCTGTTTGCTTTCTGCAGCCTGTTTGCGGAAAAGCTCCGCGAAGTCTTCCTGAATGATCTGTGCTACTTTTCTTTGTCTGTTACTTTCCATAATTTCTGCAAATTTAGTACTTTTGTTTGAATTGATACTTTGAAATTCAACTGTAGTATCAAATTTACGATTTAATTATATTGATTACTATTTATGAAGCTAGAACATATTGGTATTGCCGTAAAATCTTTAGGCGTTTCTGATGAACTTTTTGCAAAACTATTAGGAAAAGAATCCTATAAAAAAGAAACGGTTGAAAGAGAAGGTGTGGTGACTTCTTTTTACGAAACAGGAGAAAGTAAAATTGAACTTCTGGAAGCCAGTAATCCTGAAAGCCCGATCTCTAAATTTATTGATAAAAAGGGAGAGGGCATCCATCATCTCGCATTTGGGGTTGAAAATATTCTTGAGGAAGTAAAAAGGTTAAAAAAAGAAGGATTTCAGTTTATCTCCGAAGAACCGAAAGAAGGTGCTGATAACAAATTAGTTGTATTCCTTCATCCGAAGTCTACCAACGGCGTGCTGGTAGAACTTTGCCAAGAAAAGCAATAAAAAATTTTGTAGTGAAAGAAATTTTACTATTTTTGCAAACACAAAATTTAACCAAGTTTTGAGGTCCTATAGCTCAGTTGGTTAGAGCACCTGACTCATAATCAGGTGGTCCCTGGTTCGAGCCCAGGTGGGACCACAGAAAAACAACCGCTTACATCATGTGAGCGGTTGTTTATTTTTTACAAAATTCAAATTTATTTTTTCAGAGAATAGGCTCTGTTTGTTTTATAAAGACGGAATAAGTGATCATAAACCACCATCTCGAATAATCTTTGATGGGAAATAAACAATCGGTTAATATGCATATGAAAAATACTTTTGAAGAAATCTTTTGGTTTTATTTTTAATACATTGTCATTTTCCAATTTTGAAAGTTCTTCAGGCTTTAATGCAATTTCAGTGATATTACTTTTTATTAAATTTCTGATTTCTTCATATTCCTCAGAGGTAATAAATTCAAAGTAATGAGGATAAAACTCATTATACTTTTTCTTTAACTGATTATTTAAGTTCTTATCTGCATTGAATTCTGATTTGAAAGCATTTTCAGAACGCTTCGCAAACTCTATTTTCTTTTCAGGAGGTAGGTTGAATGCTGATAAAATTTGATCTATATAAAATAAAGAAGTAATGATCTTTTCTTCATCACTGTATTCCAGAAAGTTTAAAATCAATTGACTGCTTTTAAAAAAGAAGTCTTCCGCGTATTCTATCGTGTTTTCACCGTAACGTTCAAGTTCTCTTGAGTAGGTATCCATAATGATAGAAGCGACTTCTCCCGATTCAAGATAGTCCTTAAATAAGGAATTGATCATTCCCAGGATCATACTACAGGCAGTTATATTTTTAAGGTTTAATCTTATTCTCAGGTGGGGTTTAGGATCGTTATATCGTATAAAAAACCATTGATCAATAAGGTTTTGAATTTGTAATTGCTCAACTAATGGTTCTATAACTTCCTGTAAAATAGTATCTGAAGTTTTGATCCCGGTGTAAACTTTGAAATAAAGCCATTCACTTCCCGGATGAAATTTTCTGGTTATCATCTTATTTATAGATCTTTATAAAGAGAGAAAACGAATTGATGAATATAATCTGACTGATCATTATACAGGAACTCCTCAATAAAAATTAGTTTCTCATTTTTTACGGATAATAAAAACATTTGAATTAAATCGTAATTTTTCAGATTGACCGTCAGTGTATTATCTCCTTTTACCCACTGTATCCATTGTGGAATTTGTTTTAATTTTCTCCACTCTTCAATATTTTGAAACAGAAGATCTCTTTTACCAGATTGAAGAATAGAATCAAAATAATGAATTTGTTCAGGATCAATTTTCCACTGTGCTTTAGACAGAATTATATTTTGATATTCAACTCTTGGAAGGAAGTCATAAATTTGGGATAATCCCCCCCAGTTAAATGATAAGTAAGGTTTTACATTCTGATTATTATAATCGCATAAAAAATGGTAGACAGGTAAAGAGTTCTTTAAATAATTATGGGCATTCGTAAGATGAGGAATAATTTCTTTATTGTGCTTCTTTGACCTTAGGAATAACTGGTTATTCTTTATGGACAGGTATAAGTCTTCCACAAAAATTTGATTGTCTTCTTCTAATGCAGAGCTCGCCAGATAAGGAATTTCATATTCTCTTATAGAAGGTCTTCTGATCACATTTCCAATTCTGGATTCGGGTAAGTGTACAATTTCTGCTAAAATTTTGTCCGGATTAAGTTCCTGTTCTTTTTCAGCAATGGCTTTCACCAAATCTTTTATAGATGATTTTTCTGAACAGAATCTGCCCAATAATTTTCCGGCATTTCCACCGGCAGATTTTAAAAATAATTTTTCCTGCTGATTTTCTGAAATGATTTCGGCCATAACGGACAATGTATCTGGCAGTTGATTCCACTGTTCCTCAAAACCATTAAAATCATCATCAGTTAAATGTATTACATGATCTTTATTCCAATAAGCTTTTTGTAATTTACGATTGAGAATAATTTGTACTGGATTAAGATTTACCTGAATTTCTTGTTTCTGATTAGAATAGGGCAGGATTAAATCTTCAATATAAGGATGAACTCCTTTGGCCGGAATATCTTGTAAATAGCCAATTCCTATTTCCGGATCTAAAGCATAAGATAATGGAACTTCTTCATTATCAAATCTTTCATAAAAGGCTTTTTTGAATTTTTCTAAGGCAGATTCTTTGTAAGGAATAGCAATTTTATTCAGAAAAGAGATTCCTTTCTTCAGTTCTTTTTTCCATTGATAGGATAAATTTGTTTCATCTTCAAAATAAAGATCTGTCTGAAAAAGATATTTCTTTTCATATTGTACATTCAGCTTTTTGATGAGTTCCTCAATTTCAGAATATGCTTCTGCCGTATTTCCAAAATGTAAATCAAGTTCACTGATCTTGTTTTTAATAGCCACCAAAATATCTTTTTCCTGATGCCTGCCAATTTTGTTTAGCATATAAATTAATCGTTCCAGAAAATCTCCTCCCGAAACTGTTGGATTAATTTCACTTATTAAAACCTGATTTCCGATAAGCTCATCAATAAATTCCCGGGCTTCTTCAAAGGATATATCTTCATGAACAAGAGAGGTGGCAAGCTGGTCAATTGTTTTACCCGTTTCTGAAAACTGTAGTATAAGTTCTAACTCTTTGGAAATGGGAGCGGAAGAAATGATGTAATCTCTTTTTCCTCCTGTATTTTCATATTCTACAAAGCGAATTTTATTTCCAACCCTATGAATACTGTTGTTAGGAAAAAAAGAGATACTATTTTTAATGGACGGAATTAAAAGAAGCTGCTCTGATAGCGCTACTAAAAAATGCATATCCAGCTTTGTATCTCTTACTTTTGTAGGCTCTGAGAATATCGGAAATAGAGTCTCTTTTTCAAATTTTCCAGTACTTACTCCTGAAAATAAACCAAATGGGGTACAGCGGGTACTTGAGCGGTTATAATATTTTAATAATGAAATCTTTGTTTTTTCATTTGGCAAATTAGACGTTGTATGTTCACGATCCATCAATTTCTCTATCTCATCATATAAGGAAAGAGAAGCTAAATAAATAGCTTCTCTAAAAATTGTATGGTTGCAATATTTTTCTAAAGATCCCTTGGCGAAGTTTTCACCAGAGAAATTATCCTGAAATTCTTTGTATGAAAAAATAGGTGATCTGACAACAAATGTATCAAAAAACTGAAATGGAAAACGTGGCATTAATTAAGTGAAATAGGGATTTCTATAAAGCTGTTATTGTAAAATTTTATTTCCATAGGAACTGCAGCATCCTTGATGGTTTCTTCGCTTACATCTTTTCCTGTTCCATAATTTATCTGCATAAGTGGATTTTTTATAGCTCCTAATACTAAAACCAGTTTACTTCCTTTTTCCATTTTTTTACTTACAAATTCATTGTTGGTAACAGTTATACTTGTTTCTTTGTTCTCACACAGCAATTTTCTTTTCTCTGAGCTTTTAGCATAGCTTGCTCTTCCATAATAGGTGGATAACAGAAAATATTTATCTTCTTTGGTCTTTTCATAAAGTTTCATATATACATCAACATCCTTTTTATTAACAGATAATTTCAGATTACCCACAAAATTTCCTGTAAATTCCACCGGTTTTTCAAATGGCCCTGATGAAAATACAACGGCGTCTGGACTGTAAATTTTACTATCCAGCACATTATCTTTTTGCTTAAAAAGCTCATCTGCATTGGTACGATCTTTTAAATCTACCGTAAGTGGTGTGAAGTCTTTATCTTTATCTTTTGCTAGAGAAAGCTGATGTTGGTTTGTGATATAGAATTTTAATTTATTTTTATCAAAATCATCAATGCCGGAGGTACTTTTCCATTCATTGGTTCCCATTACCTGATAATTAATTTTATCTTTTAAGAAAGCTGGTTTTAATTTACCCTTCAGAATATAATCAAACCATTCCATTGTTATATTTGCGATATCCATATTGGCTTCAGAATCAATAGTATATCCTTTTAGATTATTTTTGATATAACCCTGAGCTCCCGAATGATCATAGGGCCCGATAATCAAATAATGATTAGCGTTTTTGTTGTATTTATAGTGATTTCTGAAATAGTATAACGCTCCCAGCTGATCAGAATCATAATATCCCGTAATGGTTAAAACCGGGATGTTGATATTAGAATATTCCTTTTTGTAAGGAATCATTTTCTGCCAATAGCTGTCAAATGCCGGATGCTTTAACCAGCGCTGAAATATGATATTTTTTTTACCGGCAATAGAATCCAACTTGTTAAATGCCTCACCACCTTCATACCATTTTTTAAAAACAGAATTCCAATGATCCTCATCTTTGAATCCCGCATCAAGCATTTTATTATTGGTAACATAGTTAATCCAACGAAGAGAATAGGAGGCAAAGATGTTATTATTCATGGGGAAATCTACTACGCCAATTCCTACAGAGGCCTGTGGAATAATAGTTTTTAGAGCCGGATGAACATTTTTAGCTGCTGCCCATTGGCTGAATCCCAGATAACTGCCTCCGATCATTCCTACTTTGCCATTGCTCCAGGGCTGTTTTGTAATCCAGTCAATGACCTTATTAATATCTTCCTGCTCATGCTCAAAAGGTTCTATGGCAGCGTTACTCGTATATTTTCCTCTGGGATATATGTAAACAGAATGATAACCATAGCTTGCCTGTACTTTTTGATCATTCGCATCTTCTGCATCAGGATAGATGGAATTGACCAGGATGGTAGATTCCGGACTAGCTATTTTTTTATTTAAAACAACCCTTATACTAATTTCATTATTGATTAATAAACTGTCTTTTACCTCAAAGTTCCTGGAGTCGAGTTCTTTTAAATAATTTTTAGCAATATCAAATGTAGGTCCTGTTATATATGAGTTATAACTTCTGCATAGTTGTAAAGCTTTTTTCAGATCTACGCTGTCTTTGTTCTCAAAATCATTTTTAAGAGTAGCCAGAATTTCCTTTTTTGTTTTCTCGGTATCACCATTGAAATAGCGGGGAAGTATGATCTGTGTTTTTATAGCCAGACTTTCATATTTTTTGAGAAATTCTTCTTTATATTTTTCCTGAAAATTTTTGTGCGAATTTTTATTTTTTTGAGCATTTATGTAAATTTCATACTGTGTTCCCATGGCGTAAGAAATAATGGGATTACTTTTTCTGTAAACACTGCGTACTGAATCTAGCTGACTTAAAGCAGTATCATAGTTTTGTGCTGCCATACTTACTCTGAAAAGATTATCATACTTTACCGCCTTGTCTTTTTCTTTATAATTCTTTTGTATTTCAGAATTTAAATAAGAAATTAAAGGCTGCAGTTTTTCAATATTGTATTCATTAAAATGTTTAATACTTATTTTCTGAGAAAAAGAAATATTGAATGTAATGAAAAAAGATAGGGCTAACAGGTACTTCATAAAAATAAAAAATCAGTAATTTTTCTCAAAATTACTGATAAAATGTTAAAATTGTCATTAATTTTTTACTGTCACATCTAGAGTATCTAATGTTTTGTCTAAGACCGTATCATTACCACCATTCAAAAGCATTTGATCACCTCCTCCGGAGCTAATCCCTCCTTTTATTTTAGACATTTGAACTTTGTTTAGGGATAATCTTTTTTCTGTTTTTTTAATTTTTTTCACTGCTGAAGTAATTTTAAGATTTTTAAATAAATTGAAGTACAAAGGAAATTCTATTCCTGTAAATAAAGAATTTATATATACCGAAATTGATAAATTTCGGTGAGATTTACATGTAAAATATTAATTTTTAGCAGTTTATAATTTTGTTTTAATTGAGTGCTTTTATATAATAAGAAGGAAGTGTTCCTGTTATTTTTTTGAAGGCATTCGTGAAAGACTCAGCATTGTTGTAGCCAATATCATCAGCAATAGCAGCAATGGTATGCTTTCTTATTTTTTCGTTAGATTTTAATTCTTCAACAATATAGTTGATCCTAAGCTCGTTCAGATATTGGGAAAAGTTTTTACCCTTTAATTCATTGACTAGCTTTGAGAGATAATCTCTGTTTGTATCAAATTCTTTTGACAGAGAATCTAAAGTAATATTTTTATTGAGAAAACTATTAGTCTTTTCAAACTGTTCTATTTTATCAATGAGTATTTTAAATTTTGGATTAGAAGAAAGGTCACTTTTCGTAGCTTTTTCCTTTCTTTCAATGATAATGGAAGGATCATTTGTAATGGGAGTTTCATTCTTTTGCTCTTTTTCCAGCACAGGGGTGCTCAAAGGTTTTTCTGATAATACTTTTGCCTGCTTTTCGTATTCTTTTATTTTCTTCCTGTTTTTCCTGATTACAAATATGAAAGCTAAAGTAATCATAAGCAAACACGCTATCAGCCAGGCATTCTGATGGTTCAGTCTTTCAATTACACTTACCTTTTCTTTCATAAGCAAAGGGGTGTCATATTTTTTCAGAATTTCTTTTGAAAGATTTTTTCGGTTCACAGCTATTATACTGTCACTATACATCAGGTTGTCAATGTATTTTAGTTGTTTTTTTAAATCGCCTTTCTTTTTATAAAAGTCTATCAGAATTTCATATCCCTCTCTTTTTATAGGTTCAAAACTGTTGAAAGTAAAAGAAATTGAATCTGCCTTTTTAAAAAATTCTATAGCTTCGTTTTCACTGCGGGTTGCATATTTTATTTTTCCCAGATAGTAATATAAAACTCCTAGATTACTATAATCTTTATTTGTTATCAATCCTTTTTGTACTTCCAGCAGGATTTTATAAGACAGCGAATAATCTTTTACATAAAAGAGGCTAATCCCTTTTATCATAAGCAGATAGCTGTAATAAGAATAATTATTGTATTTCTTACATTCTGTAAGCCCCAGATCTGCAAATTCAATACCTTTTTTATAGTCCTTACATTTGGTATAAATATTAGCTAAAGAAAAAATAGAAGCAATATAGTTTTTAGCATCTACATTGTTGTCTTTTATTTTATCTTTTTCATACTTATAGTATTTCAAAAAGAGAGGAAGTGCTTCCTGATATTCTTCTGTGGCTGTTTTTAGGATAGCAATGAGCTTGTTTATATAAAAAAACTGTTCTTTATTTTCAGCTTTGTTGTGATTAATAGCTATAGTATATTCATCTAAAGCCTCTTTGTATTTCCCTTCATTGTTGAATAAAATACCCTTTAATATATAAGATTTTGCCGGGTAATCGTAGTTATTAACGTTTTTTGAGGCAGAGATGAGTGAATCTGCAAAGGGATGCCCGTTTTCATTCTTCAGATTTTTTACCCGTGCTATATTATAATATCCATCAAACAGGATGTCCCTATTATTTTCTTTCTTTCCTTTTAATAGAATGTAATTGGCTAAAAGCTCAGCTTTATCGTTGTCAACCTGGAATACTTTATTGTAAGCATCATTAATATACTTATAACTTTTATTCTTTAACGAGTCTGGAATTTTTAGTCCCTTTATGCTTTGAGAAAAGAAAAAAACAGGGAAAACAGTTAAAATAATTAAATGAAACTTCTTCATATTTCTAAATACACTGCAAATTTATGAATTATCATCGAATTTTTATCAATGAAATATAAGTATTTGTTTATCAGTTGTATATTGATCTCTATGAGTCGGGAATTTGTAAATTTTTGGAAAAGGATATACCGGTATTGATCAATTTTGGATTACTAATCTTGTAGACTTTGAGTATAATCATGATGTTTGCATCAGAAATATTGAAAGTAAATGAGGAAAATATTAATATGTGTAAGTGTTGTGCTTCCCTTGTTGGGTTTCTCTCAAGAGAAGAAAGATTCCATTAAAACAGTTATAGAAAAACAAATTGCAGAAATAAAAGTGAATGGTAAAAAACCTTTTTTTGAACAAAAGGATGACCGTTTTGTTTTTAATGTTGAAAATAGCGATTTGGTTGTAGGAAATCACATATCCGAAGTTCTCTCTCAAACACCATTATTAAAATTAGATGATAATAAAATAACTCTTCTGGGAACGAACGCCTCTGTTTACATCAATGACAGAAAATCAGTTCTTAAAGGCAAAGATTTAATACAATATCTTAATGCTATGCCGGCTTCTAATCTGGTAAAGATAGAGCTGGTTACCAATCCTTCCTCAAAATATGATCTGGAGGATGCAATGATTATTAATCTGAAGCTGAAGAAACTGGAAACAGATGGACTGAAAGGAAGTTTTACCATTACAGATAAGCAAAACAGAAAAAACAGCCAGCAGGCAAATATTGCCTTAAATTATCATAAAAACAGATTTTCAAATAATACCATGTTGTTTTTTGAAAATAATAATGACCTGCAAAGAAACAGTATTGATAACTATAGCTCAAAATTCAGCAGAAATCAGATTATAGGAAGTACGCTGATTAAAGAAACCAACTTTGGAGGAAATACAGGTTTTGATTACGAGCTTAATGAAAGAAGCAGCATAGGAGGTATTCTGGAATATTATCACAAAACACCTGAATCTTCACTTGAAAACAGGAATATATACTATGATACTACAGGAGGAATTTTTGAAAACAGAACGGTAAATACACAAAATGATAAGCTGAACCTTTTCGGAGGAAATGTTTATTACAGCTTTAATGATGATAAAAAATCCAAGCGATTGGATATCAACTTTGATTATTACACCCATCACAGAGATAATACGACAGAGTTTTTCAATTTGACCAGCCCATATTCAAACTTAATATATAATGATTATAAGAAGGACAATTATACGGTAAGAGTAGATTATTCCAAGACTTTCGAAAAATTAAAACTTAGTTTCGAAGCAGGAGGAAAACTTAATTGGCTTTCTACGGATAACCCTTATGCTTATTACAACGCAGACGGTACATTGAATACCCTATTTTCTAATAATTTCACGTATCATGAAAATATAAACGCGTTATATACTAATATTAAGAAAAAAATCTTTTCTGTGCTGGACGTCAACTTAGGGGTGCGTTATGAAAACACAAATATCAACGCAAAACAAAATACGGTTAGTGAGAACTTTTCCAGAAGTTACAACAATATTGTACCCAGCATCAACCTTTCTTATATGATCAATAAGAACAACAGAGTTTCTCTAGGATACAGAACTGCATTATGGAGACCTTATGTAGATGATTTAAACCCATTTATTTATAAAAACAATGAAACCTGGTGGGAAACCGGAAATCCTGACCTTAATGTGGCAAAGATGTATTTATTTAATGCGAGCTACAGCATAAAAAGAACCTGGGTGTTTGTAAGTAATTTCGGAATTGTAAAAAATCCTATTCTTCCTTATACAGAGGTTGTAGATAATGTTTCCATTACAAGACCCAAAAACTTTGAAGGTAATGTAAAGCGTCTTTATGTGGGATTGAACTATAATAAACCATTGTTTGAAAACAAATGGATGTTTAATCTTTCAACAGGAATGTATTATATCAATAATGCAGATATCTATGATGTTCATCCTAGTTCTTGGTATAATAACTCTTCCGTTACAATTAGTGGAAATAATCTTTGGAATAAAGGCTGGAACATAAGCTATAACTTTGGTTACACCTCTCCATATACATTAGTTAATAAGAAAAACGGTTATTTTATCAATAATCAGCTTGAGGTTTCAAAGAGTTATAAAGATTTTAAGTTCAAGCTTTCTGTAAAAGATCTGCTGAATCTTTCAAACTCCCGCAATACACTATATAATAATGACGGATATATTGAAACTCTTTCGCAATCAAATTTAAGATCCATATCACTCAGCATATCCAAAACATTTGGAAACAACAAAGTAAAAAAGGTGAATACCGGAGATATAGACAAGGGGAGAACTCAAAATGAAAACCCCCGGCTGTAATCCTGTTTTTTTTACTGCAAAACTAATACACTAAGAATAAAACTAATAACCATGAAAAACAAAAAACTTGTGGAGTTATCCAAAAAGATAACCCTCGGTAAGATCAAAAAATTAGAAAAACAAGAAGTTTTAACAATCTACGCAGGAAAGAATATTACTGGAGATTGCTATGGACATCCTGATTGTAATACATACTGTGGTCCGTTTATCTGCTCGACGAATGATTGTTGGAGCTTTTCATAAAAATTTTTACTGAACCTTCTCTGAAGCCGGAACTTTTCAGCAAACTATTAACCATGAAAACTTATTGTGATGAAAAACAAAAAGCTGTTTGAATTGTCTAAAAAAATTACTGAGAACAAAATCCCAGGAATGAAAAGAGAATCAGTTGAAGTTATTAAGGGAGGAATACAAAAAGAGATTATATCAGACTGTGCATGTTTCGGTGCAAATGCATGTTGGGGTTATGGAACCAGCCCATGTGCATCAAACAGTTGTTGGGCTTATTTTGACCAATAATTCGCCCACATAGGCTTGATTAATTTTTATAGAGTTAAGATTCGTAATAAACATAAAAAACTTACTTCTATGAAAAACAAAAAGCTTAAAATGATTTCTCAGAAAATCACAAATGTCAAAATGAAAAAACTGCAAAAAGAGGGCCTTGTATTTATTACCGGTGGCTTACTCGCTTACCATTGTAGCCAATGTACCTGTAGTTGGTGCAGGCCGGATCTGCACGTAGATCCTAATTGCTGGAGCTTTTCATAAAGAAATTTGTATTCTGTATAGTCCTGTGTGGAATTAAAACTGTTCAGGAGAATTATTAACCATGAAAATTTATTGTCATGAAAAACAAAAAATTGTTTGAATTGTCTAAAAAAATTACTGAAAACAAGCTACAGGGAATGAGCGAGAATTCAGTAAAGACAATCAAAGGAGGTAGACTTCCTTTGGAATTAGCAGCAGACTGTACAAGTCAGAACAGCTGCTGGGGATTCGGAGGTACAGCTACTTGCAGTGGTAACAGCTGCTGGAGTTATAACTAATAGAACTCTGATTCCACAAATTTATGTTCTGCAGGGTCTTGTGTGGAATTAAAACTTTACAAGAGAAAAAATTAACCTAAGATTTATTGTGATGAAAAACAAAAAATTGTTTGAATTGTCTAAAAAAATCACTGAAAACAAGCTACAGGGAATGAGCGAAAGTTCAGTAAAGACAATCAAAGGAGGTAAGTTACCTTTAGAGCTAGCGGCAACGTGCACAAGTCAGAATGACTGCTGGGGATTCGGAGGTACACAAACTTGCAGTGGTAACGAATGTTGGAGTTACAACTAAAGTAAAAAGTAGAGTAGCATTCGTGCTACTCTATTTAATATTAAAATAAAATAATTATGAAATACAAATTATCAAGATATATCCATACCATAGAAAACGAAGAAATTTTAGATGATCATGTCATTCTTTTTTCTACCCGTTCCGGAACCTCCATTGAAGTGAAAAAAGGGTTATATGAAAAAATATGTAATCTTGAAACCACTCAGATTCCCGAAGAAATTTTTATCAACCTGATAAAAAATGAATTTTATGTACCTGAGTTTGAAGATGAGTTAAGAGAAATCCTTTCAGACAACATTATGTCTGTAGATCATCAGGATCTGAAAACACTTTCTTATGTGATTCAGCCTTCAGGAAACTGCCAGCTGGGATGTCACTATTGCGGCCAGCTGCATACTAACAAAAGTATGTCAAAAGAAGTTTTAGATCTTACCTATGACAGAATCATTACTAAAATGGAAAGTTTGTCAAACGACCTGGAGCATTTGAGTATTACATGGTATGGAGGAGAGCCGTTAACAGGTCTTTCGGCTATCTCTAATTTATCTACCCGTTTAATCAGCCTTTGTGAAGAGAAAAATTTAAAATATTCTTCAAGAATTATTACAAATGCTTTAAGTCTTAAATATTCTCTTTTTGAAAAACTGGTAAAAAATTACAGGGTTACAGAATATCAGATCACAATTGACGGAACTCAGGAATTCCATGATAAGAGAAGATATCTGAAAAATGGTTCTAACAGTTTTGATATTATCATTAAAAATATCAAAGAAATTGTTAATTCCGAATTATATCAAAAAGAAGCAAGTTTCAATATCAGATGTAATGTGGATAAAGAGAACAGCTACAATGTGATAGATTTTATTGATTATCTGGAAGCAGAAGGAATCCTTCAGCATGTAAGTTTCTATCTTGCTCCTATCCACGATTGGGGTGATAACAAAGCTACTATTAAAGGCGTGTCAAAAGAAGAATTTGCTGAGCTTGAAATAGAAGTTTATATGAAGCTTCTGCAATCAAAAGCAAAATTTAAAACACAGATTATTCCTGAAAGAGTTACTAAACCTTGTATGGTAGTAAGCCAGACCTCAGAAGTATTTGACGCTTTTGGAAATGTCTCCACATGTTGGGAAATTCCATACACTCCAAAATATGATAACTCTGAGTTTTATGCCGGAAACATTGTGAAAGATAAAGATGTAGACAGCAAAAATGTTGTCATGAGAAACTGGTTTAATGAAATACCGGACAATAACTCATGGTGCAAAAGCTGTAAATTCCTTCCTCTGTGTGGTGGAGCATGTCCGAAAAACTGGTATGATAATATCCCGGCGTGTCCTTCCTTCAAATTTAATATTGACGACAGAATTCTTCTTCAGAGATATATTAATGAACAAGCTGTGCTTTCTTAATAGATGATGTATGGAAACAATAATTTTAGACAAAATAAAAACAGTAGAATTCCGGGAATATGAGGTGAAAAAACCAAGACATATTTTCGAAAATCTGATTGAAGAATTTAGAAAAGATATTCCGGAAGATATCCAGGCAGGGTTGTTTTACTATATGAACCTGTCTGAAAAATCACTTTCTGCTTTTCGTACAGGGAATACCACCTTAGGAAATTACCTTTATTCAAAAATGCAAAGTATGAATACCTATTTCATTGAGCCTATTCATCAGGGGATGATAAGCTTAGACTATGCTTTGCTTGCGTATAAAAATTATGTGGAAAATGATTTTGTACTGGCAGAGGAAAATATTGACAGGGCTATTGAAAGTGCTTTAGTTCAGAGTAACACGTTTCCTTATTTTGCCATAATTATTGGAGAACAATCACTTAATAAAATCAGAATTTTTGCACGTACTCAAAATGAAGAGCGGTATAAGACAGAAGTCATGAAGATATTGGCTTTTTTCATGTTTAACCAACATGAAAACGAGAGCTGCAAAAACCTGGCTGAAGATCTTCCCCTTATTGATAAGCAGGGGATGATAAAACATATTATAAACAACTCTTATATCGCCATTCTTAAATCTTCGCAGGATGAGAAAAAAACAAGACTGATATTTCAGCAGATCTTTAATGCTCTGCTAAAGCAAAATGAATTTTCAGGCGATCAGGAAAATTTACTGATAACCATGCGTTGTATCGACAAAATTGAAGATGAAGATTTTTTAGATTATCTGAACGAGAATTTTTCTCATATCAAAAGTTCTCCGCAAAAATTAGTGAAAATTATAATAGAAAATTATTTAGATAAAATATCCAATAACCAGCAATTAGTAAATGATGAAGAATTTACTAAAAAGCTAAAAACACTAGGCATAACAATTTAACTTATTATTGTGTTCAACAAATTTCCCTTTTATTCCCAAATAGAACAGATGGATTGCGGTCCGGTTTGCCTTAAGATTATTCTAAAATATTACGGTAAAGATTGTGACCTGGTATATCTGAGAAACCTTACTGAAGTTACCCGCTCCGGGGTTACTCTGGCAGATATTAATGATGCCGGTAAAAAGCTGTATTTTCATACAACTCCCTTTAAGGTTCCTTTGTCTACACTGAACGAGGATGTTCATTTACCCTGCATTTTACATTGGGAGCAGGAGCATTTTGTTGTACTCTATAAAATCAAAAATAATTTTTATTATATCTCAGATCCCAAATATGGCAGACTAAAGCTTAAAAAAGAGCAGTTTGTAAAGCTTTGGATTTCGTCCGCAGATAACGAAGGGATTGGATTACAATTAATCCCGAAAGAAGAGTTTGTTGAGTTTAAACCTCCTTTTGAACAGCAGGATTTAAAAATTTTCAAAAGCTATATTCGTTCAGTTTTAGAAAAACAAAATTTCAAAATTGGACTGCTGATTTTTTTAATTACCATAAGTTCTGTTATTTCCTATATCTTTCCTCAGCTGATTCAGAAAATGTTTGACGAAGGAATGAAGTCGAAAGAAGGAAAAGTGATCATTGGAATTTTTGGATTTCAGATGCTTTTGTATGGAGGGCAGATACTCATCAATATCCTTCAGAATTTTGTAGGAGTACACTTTAGCTCACAGGTAAGCATTAAAATGCTGAATGACTTGCTGCAGAAAACAGTCAGACTTCCCGTCTCTTTTTTTGAAAACAGATTATATACAGACCTATTACAGAAAATAGAAGAACAGTCAAAAATAGAACAGTTATTAACCAGACAATTGTTATCGAATATTTTATCAGTTTTTTTACTGATTGTACTTATAATAAGGCTTTTAATATATAACCAGTATATAGCATTGGGGTTTCTGGGAATTGCCGTTTTTTCCACTGTATGGATTTACTTGTTTCATAATAAAAGAAGGATTATAGATTATTATGCCTTTAAATTAAATTCAGAAAGCAAAAATCATCTTGTTGAGATGATTACCGGGATGGTTTCTGTTAAAATTAGTAATGCTCATATTTCAAGGATATCAAAGTGGGAAGAGCTGCAGAAAAAAATATATAAGACCAAAGTAAAAAGTCTTATCCTGGATATTTATCAAACCAATGTTACCAGCATTATTAAACAGTTATTTATATTTTCAACTACCTTTTTTTGCGTGTATTGGGTATCACTTGGGAAAATGACGGTTGGTGAGATGCTGAGTATAGGATATATTATAGGTATTGCTTCCGCACCCATAGAAAATCTGGTCGCGTTTTTCCGCTCATTTCAGGATTCAAGTTTAGTGTATAAAAGAGTTCAGGAAATTCTACAGCAAACCGATGAAAACCTTAATTTAAAAGAGGGAAATCAGGCTCTGCTGAGTAAGGATATTAGTTTAAATAATGTATGGTTCAAATATCCGGGGGGACATCAGCCCTATGTTTTAAAAAATATCAATTTTAAAATTCCTAACGGGAAAGTTCTTGCCATAGTTGGAGAAAGCGGAAGTGGGAAAACCACATTATCCAAACTTCTTCTGGGATTTTATCCCTCTTCAGAAGGAGATCTGAACATCGGGCAGGAAGGGCTGTTTCAGATCAATCATGATTGGTGGAGAAGCAATTGTGGAGTTGTTCTTCAGGACTCATACATATTCAGCGGAACCATAAGGGAGAATATTGCCATGCAGGAAGACGCAGATGAAAAATTATTGATCAGTGCCTGTAAATTAGCCAATATATACGAAATGATTCAAAGTCTTCCTTTAGGATTTGATACCAAAATAGGAGCCGCAGGAGATGATTTAAGCGGAGGACAGAAACAACGTATTCTTATTGCAAGGGCTGTATATAAAAATCCGGATTTTATTTTCTTTGATGAAGCTACTTCTGCACTGGATGCAGAAAATGAAAAAATTATACATGATAATTTACAGGAGTTTTTTAAGGGAAGAACTGTTGTTATCATTGCACACCGTTTATCCACAGTAAAAAGTGCAGACAATATTATTGTTTTGAAAAAGGGCGAAGTTGTAGAGCAGGGTAACCACCAGGAATTAGTATCCAAAAAAGGAGAATATTTTAATTTGGTCAGAAACCAGCTGGAATTGGGAGAATAAAAGAAGACCTTAAATAATATATTTGATGAAAACAAAGTTTCTTCTATGGAGCTTGTTAAAAAAGGAAGCCGGAAAGGTTTCCTTTTGTGTTTGCCCATTACAGCAATATGTGTCATGATTTAATTTCTTATGCATAACATTAAACATTTGTTTAAAAAATCATAAAATATATTTAAAACACAGTTAACAGCCGTCTTCTCCGGATACCGTTGCTTTGCAAAAAAAGTAATGATGGAAAACAACAATCCACTCAACAGAAGAAGGTTTCTTAAAAATTCACTATTGGCTGCCGGAGGAATTTTCTTAGCTCCTTTAATTGAAAGCTGCAGCGACGATTTTACTGAAAATGGAAATGCCCCCGATAATCTCCAAAACGGAGGTTTTGAATCCGGGGTAGCAAGTTTTGATCCCAGCGCAACAGGAATTATTATCTGGACCCGGTATTCAAAAGGAACAGATGCAGAGATTACATGGGAAATCAGTAAAAACAGCAATTTTTCAGAAGTAGTAAGAAGAGGTCAGGCAAATGCTGCACTGGTAAATGATTTTACTATAGCGGTAGATGTACAGAATATCTCTTCCAATACAAAATATTATTACAGATTCTATAACAATACAACTAAGGAAGTCAGCGTAACAGGAGAAACCCTTACTTTACCTTCAAAATCTGATGCTGTAAGTGAAGTAAAAATGGCTGTCGTATCTTGTTCCAACTTTCCTGCAGGACTTTTCAATGTGTATGGTGCGATTGCAAAATCTGAAGCAGATGTTGTCGTACACCTTGGAGACTATATTTATGAATATGCTCCCGGACAATATGGAACAAACCCCTACACCAATCAGCTGGGAAGAGCGCATCAGCCGGCAAAGGAAATCCTTACCCTCAATGATTACAGGGAACGATACAGGCAGTACAGAGGAGATAAAAATCTTCAGCTTCTTCACCAGAAAAAGCCTTTCATCTGTGTCTGGGATGATCATGAGTTTGCCAATGATACCTATAAAACAGGAGCAGAAAACCATCAGCCGAACGAAGGAGATTTTCAGGCAAGAAAAATGGCTGCATTTCAGGCATACAGCGAATATATTCCTCTTAAAACAGGGAAAGATATGAGAATTTACAGAAGTTTCAGCTTCGGGAATATCGTTTCCCTTTACATGATGGATACAAGGGTGATTGCAAGGGATAAACAAATGGAATATTCGGATTATCTTGATAATACAGGAAGTTTTAATCAGACACAGTTTAAAACAGATTTCTTAAGCACCAGCAGAAAACTGATCGGAAACGAGCAGATGTCATGGCTGAATGCCCAGATCAATGGTGATACAGCCAAATGGAAAGTGCTTGGACAACAGATTTTAATGACGAAAATGATGGTTCCTGCAGAGCTTTTGATGCTGCTGAATCAGATTCTTGCGGAAATTAAACAGTATGGAAGTGCACAGCCGGCTACTATGCAGGTGTTTCAGAATACCATCACTCAGTTGATTATTCTTAAAACAAGACATCAACAACAGGATCCTACATTGACACCGCAGGAAATTGCAAGAATCACAACGACTTTACCATACAATCTGGATGCATGGGATGGATATTTCATAGAAAGAGAACAGCTTTATTCTGTTCTTGCAGGAAAAAATGTAGTGGTACTGGCAGGAGACACCCACAATGCATGGTTAGGAAAACTGACTGATGCACAGGGTAAATTTATCGGGACAGAACTTGCCTGCAGTTCCGTTTCTTCTCCCGGCCTTGAAGGATATCTGGGAATCACTTCGGATCCTGCCAAAGCGATAGAACTGGCTCAGGCATTTTCATTATTGATTGATGACCTGGAATATGCCAATCTTTATAAAAGAGGATATCTGCATGTGAAATTTACCACCGGAAGTTCTACTGCAGAGTGGAGGTTTGTAGACAATGTGGTTTCCGATACCTACAATACCACTACAGAAAAGACCTATACGATTTCATAGTTTCAATTTAATTATATCTTATTTTCAATTTGATAAAAAAGAGTCATGGTGCCGCTGTGACTCTTTTGTATTATTTACTTTTTTCGTATATTAAACAGATGCAAGAGGATTCAAGAAAAGATTTTTTGCCATTAACATCTGAAACATGGTGCTTCATGACCTGGATAACCAGGACTTTTGGAGTGCTTTTATTGTTGACGGCATTTCTGCTGGTATTGGGATTACCCGTTGTGGTGAGTGATAAACTGTTCATATTTATTATTGTGGCAATATTATACTATCCGGCTCTTGCTTTTGGTTTATACCGTTTCTTCAGGTATCAGAAGAGAATCAGAAAAAGAGTAGTCCGAAAGATACAGGTTGATGATAAAGGAATTCATTACGAAAGAGCCGATGGAACAATAGATCAAATTCTTTATCATGATCTGGAAAAATATAACCTTCCGGATGTATATGATGTAAGTATCAGCCCACGAAACAAGATTTATGTATTGAATGTAAAGCACAATGGTTCGGCAGCAGATGTAGATTTTGACGGAACTGATGCCGGTTACAGCTACTATATCGGAAATTTAAAAGCTCTACGAAGAAGATATATCCAGGGAATTGTACATTTTCGGCCGGATTTGCGCATAGATCCTTTGGTATATGACGTCTATTATATCAACCACAGTGATTTTACTTTCGATAAAAAAAAGTATTGGACAGAATTTGCGCAGACTTTTGCTTTAATGATAATAGGTTGCATAGTGTTAGGAATCTTTGTACTTGGACTGGTTAAATGGATTTTTTAAGAATAGTTTTCATTAAATCATAAAGAATTAAAATTTCAACATCCTTTATTTTCACATCTCAGAATCTTATGCTTATATTTATTTTATAGTAAAGTTTCACACCCCAATAAGATAAAGAGCATTTCTTTAGAAACCGGGATGGATTTAAAATAAAATAAATGAAAAGTTTAAAAAAGCAGCTGGGACAGTTTCCCGATGAAAAAAGAAAAGAATATTTCAGTACACTGCCCAATTATCTGAACGGCCGGTTTCAGAATATATTGACAACCCCGGCACTGTTAGAAGGAGAGAGTATGACTAAATTACTCCTTCAAAGCCTATGCAAAATAGAAAACACATCACCCAAAACAACGCTCCCTTTTGTAGAGACTGATCTTAAAAATCTTCAACCGGATGAAAATGTGCTGATATGGTTTGGGCATAGTTCTTATTTCATACAAGTTGATGGAAAGACATTCTTAATAGATCCAGTTTTCAGTGGAAATGCCTCTCCGATGCCGGGTTCAATAAAAGCTTTTCAGGGATCCGATTATTACAAACCGGAACATATGCCAGAGATTGACTTCCTTCTTATTTCACATGACCATTGGGATCATCTGGATTATAAAACCGTTCAGCAATTAAAAGATAAAGTAGGAAAAGTTATTTGCGGGCTAGGGACCGGACAGCATTTTGAATACTGGGGCTGGACATTTGATACAATTATTGAAAAGAACTGGTGGGAAAGTATAGATATTGCAGAAGGCTTCAGAATCACGCTTACTCCGGCAAGACACTTTTCAGGAAGATTATTGAACCGTAATATCTCGCTCTGGACCTCCTTCGTTTTAAAAACACCTTCCAAAAATCTGTTTTTAGGAGGAGATAGCGGTTATGGGAATCATTTTACAGAAATCGGAGAGAAATTCGGGCCATTTGATCTGGCAGTAATGGAAAATGGACAGTATAACGAAAAGTGGCCTTATATCCATACATTGCCGGACCAGCTGATGAAAGAAATAAAAGAATTAAAAGCCCAAAACTTTATCCCGGTACACAATTCCAAATTCAAGCTTGCACAGCATATCTGGTACGAACCTTTAGAGCTGGCTTCAAAACATGCTGAAGAAAACAATATCCCGGTTACCCTTCCGATGATCGGGGAAAAAGTAAATCTGGATCAGCTGGGAAAAGTAAACTGGAAAAAATGGTGGGAAGAATACAAATGATAAGTTACTAACGGAACATTCCTTTAATTAAAACATATAAAAACCTGCCCGTTACTGAGCAGGTTCTTCCTTATTATAAAAAAAATAATCATTACAAAGGCTCCTTATGGTTGACTTTTGTATGGATAATATCGTAAAATACAGCTGGGTTAGCCGCATCTGGAGTAATTCTGTAAGTAAATGTTGTTTCGTTCAGAAGCAGAATATCCACAACACGCGTAAAAGTTGGAGTCGTAAGCGTTCTCTTCTTTCCATCAGGAGAAATAGACCATGTTCCTTCAGATCGCAGTATATCATTTAAACCGAAAATTTTAAAAGTTCCGTTAGCTTTGAAGTAAGAATATCCTACATATCCGGCTACACTGGTATCAGTAAGAGCAACATTATTTCCGCTTTTATCCCTGGCACCTGTTGTTTCCCATGGAGTAGAAGCTAAAGTAAGCTGCCCGTTCGTTGGCTCAGCGTGAGAAGTTTTCGTATGGATAATATCATAATACACAGACGGATCACTGGAATTAGGACGGATTCTGTAGGTGAATTCATTTCTGTTCAACACAAGAATTTCAACATCACGGGTGAAAATAGTGGTTCCATCCGGGTTTAATGCAGCAATAGTTCTTGTTTTACCCTGAGCATCTACAGACCATGTTCCCATAGATCTCAATACATCTGTAAGGTTGTAGATCGCAAACTTTCCGTCTGCCTTGAAATAAGCAAACCCTACATATCCGGCTACACTGGCATCAGTAAGGGCAACATTATTTCCGTTTTTATCTTTAGCTCCGGTAGTTTCCCATGGCGTAGAAGACAGTACTTGTGAGGGAGTCTGCTGTTCAATAATGATTTCATTGTCATCACTCGAGCATGAAACGAAAGACGCTGATAACAGCACCGCTGCAGAAAGATAACATAATTTTTTCAGTGTATTCATAAAAGTATTTTTTAAGTCTTTGCAAACTTATTTCTAATAAATATCACGGCGTTGTACAAAATATCTCTTTTGTTGTAAAAAACATAACAGATCCCAATTCAGAATGAGAAAAATGATATCATTGACAAATTTAACAATCAAAGGTGTGAAATTCCCATCCTTTGGAGGGGTGTCAAAAATTCAAAGAATTTTTGACGGGGTGGTTTCTAACATCCACCAAAAACTTTATTTTTGAATATGAATAACAGAAACCGTGGAAAAAATACCGGCGATGATACTTTATTCGGTTCAGAGAAACAGGTCAGTAAGCTAAAACTGGCCGTTGAAGACATGCAGTACCTGCTGAGCAGAGATTATCCGGAAAAAGCGACTTCGGATCTCGTTGGTAACAGGTACCGTCTGAAAACCCGTCAGATACAAGCTTTGAGAGGAATGTCGGCATCCGATGTACAGCTTCATAACAGACAGTTGAAGCATGTTGATATTTCAGATTTAAAAGAGAAAACAATATATCTTGATGGTTTCAATGTTATTATTTTATTGGAAAGTCTGCTTTCTGAAGCTTATGTTTTTGAAGGATTGGATGGCTGTATCCGTGACCTTTCAGGAGTGCATGGAACTTATAAAAGAGTTAATCAAACCTTAAGAGCAGTTGAATTGATTGCTTCTTTTTACCGGAAAAATCATATTCAGAAACTTGTATGGATTTTTGATCAACCGGTTTCCAACAGTGGAAGAATCAAACAGCTTGTTCTTGAATATGCTGAGCAGAATCGACTCAACTGGGAAGCTGATCTTCAGTTTAATCCTGATAAATTTCTGGCAGAAAGTTCGGGAATCATTATTTCTTCTGATGCCTGGATTCTCGATCACTGCAAAGAATGGTTCAATCTTATTGGTTATCTGATCAGTGAAGAAAATCTTTCTGTTAATCTTATCAAAACAAAGTAAGTATGAATATGTTTGAACCTTATATTCCACTGTTTTCAGAAGTATGGAAGGGTAAATACAAAGCCCTTTTAGCAGAAGAACACCTGGAAACTCTGGAGGAAAATATTCATAGGTTTAAGCAGAATACTTTAGAATTGCAGCTGCCTTATTTTAATGAAGAAATAATTATTGACAGGCAGGAAAGCTTTGGAAAATTCATTCCCATTCTGGAAAGTAACGATTCTGATGAGGTAAAAGCAGCATCGCTGGAAGCAATTCCTTTTGAACACTGGCTGAATATTTTAGGACAAAGATTAACCTCTGCAAGCATCCGCGATGAAAATGGCATTCCACCGTTGAAAACCATGCTGCTCAATGCCTGTCAGGAACCTTTCAATAACGAAATTACCATTGCACAAAGAGCCTGGGAAAAACACATTGGAAGAATGGATGATTTCTGGGGCGAAATAAAAGGGAACAATCAGCAGAAACAGGAGAAGGTCATGGCAAAAATCTATGAAATTCTTGACAATAAAACCTGGTGGAATGTCTTCTTTCATTATAAACATGAGCTGGTCTTTGAAGTCCGGGAAAAAGAAGGTCACGGAATCCGCTGGAGCCACGGCGGAATAAAACTGATCGGCTTTCTCGAAAAATTTATCAACGAATAGAGTATCCACAAACATCTGCACCATCTGTGAAATCGGTGGGAAAATAAAAACTCCCGCAGACAAGAAGATTTTTTAATCGTAAAGTATTTTGTCTTTTTACTTTTCTTCTTTTTAACTGCGTAAAAACATTGCGTACCATACTTCTAGTTTTGTAGATATAAAACATAAGCTACGAATCAATGAGAACAAAAGTTTTTCTAACAGAATTCTACCAGTTTCCATTTTATATTTAGAAATTAACATCGAATAAAAAGTAAAAAATATATGAACACTTATATTGATATTGGCATTAATCTGACCAATAAACAGTTCTATAATGAACACGAAGAAATTATCAACCGTGCCTTGGATCACGGAGTTGAGCATATGATTCTCACCGGAACCAGCGTAAGAGGAAGTAAAGAATCTTCTGAAATTGCCGAAGAATATCCCGAAATTTTATTTTCAACAGCCGGAATTCATCCCCATGATGCCAAATCTTTTAATGGACAAAGTATTGATGAGCTCAGAAAACTATTAAAGCAGGATCATGTGGTTTCAGTAGGCGAATGCGGGCTGGATTTTGACCGTGATTTCTCTCCGAGAACGATCCAGGAAAAATGTTATAAAGCACAGCTGGAGCTTGCGATAGAAGTTAATAAACCACTTTTCCTTCATGAAAGAGCTGCATTTAAAAAGTTTAATGACATCACGGATGAATACCTTACCCGATTACCCGAAGCCGTTGTACATTGCTTTACCGGAACATTGGAGGAAGCAAAAACATATCTGGATAAAGGATTTTATTTAGGATTTACCGGAGCCATAAGTGATGACAAAAGATTTAAACATCTGGAAGACGTCATACAATATGTACCTCTTGATAGAATGATGATTGAAACCGATGCTCCCTTTATGCTTCCGAAAAATATGCCCGGAATGCAGAACAGAAGAAATGAACCTTCGTTTTTACCTTATGTAGCACAAACGATTGCCCACCTGAAGAAGATCAGCATTTCCGAAGTCGCAGACGAGATCACAGAAACGGCCAGAAATTTTTTCAGACTATAAAAAAGAGCTCTACTGATGAAGTAAAGCTCTTTTCTTATAATGTATTGGCTCTTATAAACTCTTTATCGCCGATTCCAAAGCCAGCTCCATCATTGGATTCAAAGCTGTTTCTCTTTCATCAGCAGAGATTTTTTCGTGGGTTGGGATAATGTCAGTTACCGTAAGAATAGTCGCTGCATTTTTTCCTAAATGCTGAGCATTGGCAAATAAACCAAAAGCTTCCATTTCTACCGCAGGACAGTTGTATTTTGTTGCAATTTCAGGAGTAGCAGGATCTTTTCTGTAGAAAATATCACTACTGTGGATATTGATGGCTTTAGCATTCAATGATAAATCTTTAGCCGTTTCGTTGATGGTATTAAAGATATTCCCCTGGTGAGAAAGGATTTCTTCTTCAATTCCCCATGCATATTTGGCGTACGTACTTTCGCTGGCCGCTTTATCAATATTTAAAATATCAAAAAGTTGAAGATCAGTATTGTAAGCACCACAAGTCCCGATTCTGATGATCGTGTCTACTTCATACTCTGTGAACAGTTCAAAAGAATAGATTCCGATACTTGGAAAACCCATTCCACTTGCTCCTACAGTGATTTTCTTCCCTTTATAAAGACCTGTATAATAAAAAATTCCTCTGGTTTTACTTACCAGTTTAGCATTTTCTAAATAATTTTCAGCAATATACTGTGCACGAAGTGGATCCCCCGGCTGCAATACTACTTTAGCAATTTCTCCTTTTTTTGCACTGATGTGAATACTCATAATGTTATTTTGAATGGGACAAAGATAATAACTTTTAGTTTGTTTCAGCCATTACGAAAATGGAAACAATGAAGCCTTCTCTCATTTACAGACAGTATAAGATCTTATCAATAAATGCTTTAAATAAGATTTTAATTAAAGTCTTTTGTATAATTCAAAATGTCACCTGGTAAATACAGAACAATAAAAGAATAATGTGGAGCGGGTATCGTTAAAGGCCAGCGGCTACTTTTGCAACAGTCAAACCGTAAAAATTGAAACTATGACAATTGAACATATCGCTATTTGGGTGAAAGATCTTGAAAGATCCAGAGCATTTTATCAGAAATATTTCGGAGCCGTTTCCAATGAAAAGTATCACAATCCTGTTAAAAATTTTCAATCCTATTTTTTAAGTTTTGAGAACGGCTGTCGCCTTGAAATTATGACCAGACCGGATATCAGAGAAACTGAAAACTCTTACGAATCTCAACAGTACGGGATTATCCATCTCGCATTTTCTGTAGACAATAAACAAAAAGTAGACGAACTTACAGAAATACTGAGAAAAGATGGATATAAAGTGGCTGGAGAACCGCGTACCACCGGGGACGGCTATTATGAAAGCGTCATCCTTGATCCTGAAAATAATATTATCGAAATTGTATCACAGTAAGTCATTGCGAGGAGCTTTAGCGCCGAAGCAATCTTTAGTAGTAATGAATACGTAATTTCAAACCTTATAGGTTTTTAAAACCTATAAGGTTTAGATTGTAAGATTTTCTTGCACCTTAAAAACGGCATAATGCTTATAACCTTTGCATCTTTGCGTTTTCCAACACTTTAATTCCATATTTAAGAAGAATCTTCCTCACAAAAGTTTTATTCTCACCGAAATAATTTTATTTTTGTTAGATCATGGAAACCAAGTCACCGTTTTTAGACACGATCTTTTTGCTTCGTAAGGAAGAATGTATCACTCTTTTTTCAAGCTTACAGCAAATCTCCCCTCAGGAAGAGGCGGAAGCAGGAGATTATTTTGAAACAGAATTCGAAAAAGAAAGACTTGAATTTTTATCAGACCGGTTAATCTGTAACAAACAGACAGCCGTATGGGCCGCCAAGATTCTCTATCACAGTGCACAGCTTTATCTCATTAGAGAAAATACAGAAAAGGATATTGAAAATCTTATTCCCGGATTCAAAGGAACACGGGATATTCCTTCCATCTTATCCGCAGATATGTCACTCAGATTTTTGCCACAGGTAATGACTGCTTTACATACTGTGGATCCCGAAGATGCTTTAATCCCCATGCTGGAAAATATTCTGACACAGTTTCACTATTCCGGAATAGGATATGATCTTGATCTGAAAAACGTAAATTGGCCTGAAGAACTGAAAGACAGTACCTACAGAAAGCTATATCTGGAAAGAATTGTTGAAAAAAAAGATGATAAACTGGCAGAAATTCCGTTTATCAATAAACAACTGATTGCCGAATTCGGAATGCACAAAGACGCATTCTGGCGAGAATTAAAAACTATAACCGAAGATAATAATGAAAACGTATGAGAAAGTATTTGAATTTTTAGCGGACCCCACCAAAGAAACGTTCCTGAAATGCCGTGAGTTAGTAATCAATGATCCTGAATATGATCCCTATTCGGAAGATATTGAAAACATGCAGGATCTACTCAATGAAGGAAAGTTTGAAGAGGTTATACAATATGTAAACGTCAATATTTTGCTGAGTCCGAGAGCCCATATTTATAAATATTTTGCGTACAAAGAACTGGGCGAAGATAAAGGACGAAGTATTGAAATGACAATAGCACAGCTTATTTTTGAATGCCTTGAAAAAACAGGAGACGGAACCAGGGATTCTCCCTATATTATTACAAGAATTTCCGACGAAAGAGATCTGATCAGACATCATTTCAATAAACAGGATATTTCACAAAGTCTGGTCAGGGATGGAAATAAGATCATGGATGCACTTACTCTTGATGACGGATCTCAATTGTACTTTGATATCAAAGATCCTTATAAGAGAATGGCCTTTTCATTCAGCAAAAGAAATGAACAGGCAGAAAGTAAAGAAGAACAGAAACCCCAAAAGAAAAAATGGTGGAAATTTTAATTTTTTAAGTCAATGAACCAGAATATAAATCAGCTTAATACAGTTCTAAACTACGTAAAAGAAACTTTTGTAGGCAAAAATGATGTCGTAGATCTGTTGGGGATCTGCCTTTTGGCAAGAGAAAATGCCTTTTTATATGGTCCTCCGGGTACTGCAAAATCAGCCATTGTCAGAACCCTGGCAAAAACCGTGAAAGACGGAAAAAACTTTGAATATTTACTAACCCGTTTTACAGAACCGAACGAGATTTTCGGACCTTTTGATATCAGAAAATTGAAAGAAGGGGAACTTCTTACCAATACGGAAGGAATGATGCCTGAGGCTTCCATGGTTTTTCTGGATGAGATTTTCAATGCCAATTCTGCTATTCTGAACTCCCTTTTGATGGCGCTCAATGAGAAGATTTTTAAAAGAGGAAAAGAAACAAAGCACTTACCTGCACTGATGTTTGTGGGAGCAAGTAACGTTCTTCCGGAAGATGAAGCATTGAATGCATTATTTGACCGTTTTCTGGTAAGAATCAATGTAGACTATGTGAATCCTGAACTTTTACAGCAAGTTCTTCTGGCAGGGAGAAAGCTGGAAAATGAAGAAGAAACGGAAATTCCGGAAATTCATGCTGATGAGATCAGACAACTTCAGAAGCTGTGCAAAACAATAGATCTGAAACCCATCTATGAAGTCTATCTGAATACCATTATGAACCTTAGAAATACAGGTATTGCCATTTCCGATCGTAGAGCGGTGAAGCTTCAGAATCTGATTGCTGCAAGTGCACTGATCTGCGGAAGAAAAGAAGCTGTACTTTCCGATCTGTGGGTTTTGAAACATATCTGGGATACAGAAGAACAGATTGAAATTCTGGAAGGAATTATCAACAGAACGATTGAGAAAGATAATCATCCGGATTCTCATCCTCAGGCTATGCAGAACAAAACTCCCAACCCTGAAGAAGTCATGAAAGACGTAAAAATTCTGGTGGAGAAATGGGATGGCGGAATGCTGAGCTTTGAAGAGCAAAATGTGATTAAAGATAAACTGAGATATCTGCAGACCCGTTGCGACTGGATCAGAAATGCGGAACAGAAACAATATATTCAGCAGGAAATTGAAAGCTTATGGCAGAAGATTCTTCAAAGCGTTTAAAAGAATTCCGGGCAGAAATTCCCCGGGCAGATGAAGATTTTCTGGGCTCGATCAGAGACTGGAAAAATATTCAGATGGCCATCGATGACGATACGGTCTGGCTGAAAGGCTTTACCGAGGAACAGGCGGCAGCTCCGGAAATACAACAATTGCCGGACTTTATTCTGTATGAACTTCGTGATGGGCTTTTATTCAGAAAAGATGCTTTGGTTCCAAGCAAAAAAATGCGGACAGCTTTGCTCTGGATTCCCATAGACAAAGCATTGCAGCTTAGTTTTCCACCTTCAAACCAAAACTATTTTGGAATTCACGAACAGGTTAAGGTGAACTTAAAAGAAAGCAATGAAGAACAGTCGGTTATCGCTCTGCTGAGTAATATTGCCGATATTAGAAACAGTATCGCTGCATTACCGAAGTTTAAGCTTAAAAAAATAAAATGGACAATTCTGGGCGATAAAGCCCTGTTTATGGGAACTCCATTATTGAGCTTTCCCGGAAAGACCTACTGGACAAAGGACAGACATTTATTGCCTGCAGGTCTGGATTTTGAATTTAAAAATTTGAGCACACTGTTGCAGCAAAAATATAATCAAGAGGAAGGATGGCTGCTGTGGGATGGAAATGGGAATTATCTTTCAATAAAAGAAACAGACTTCCGTCCATTATCCGTAAGCTCATTCCGCCTTACTGAAAAATCAAGAGAATGGAATTAAAGGCTTATTTCCAGTCCTATGAAAATTATTTTTGGGAATGGAAAACTGATGAAGATGTTCCCGGTGATTCCGGTTATCATGAAAACAATCTCCTCTCCATTCCCGGAGTAGGAGCCATAGCTTACAGGCCTTATCTAATGGAGATACTGAAAGAGCTTCAGCCGCAGGGATGGCCTGCGTTCGGGGCATTGCTTATGGTTTTGTATGCGATGCAGGATGGATATACGGACTTTGCAGGCCCGCTAAGACGTACAGCTGAGTTTTATAGCGGTGAAGATTTTGAGTTCAACGCGGAAAAGCCAATTGAATTCCTTGAAAAAATAAAATCACTACCCAAAGTTTATAAGGAGAAACAGAACAGAATTGTATTGCTCCAGACTTTGTTCAGCAATAGCCATAACAGGGTGGCCTCTCTTCATGCGGATATTTATTTAAAGATCTATTATAAACGACCGCAGGAACTAGAGATCAGTGCAGAAAAACAAGACGAAGGTTCAATAGCTTTAAACAAAGATCTGAGTGCTTTGAATCTGAATGAAAAATTTCCTACAGTACAGTCTGTCATTGACGCCATGAAAGGCCTGGTTGATGAGCCGGAACTGGATGATGAGGTAGTACAAGAAGAGACAACAGCAGATACGGATAAAGATTTTATCAAAGAATTGACTGATGAGCCAAAGACCTTTCAGATAGGAAGCCTGATCAAAAGAATATGGAGCGGGCTGAAAATTCCAATGCGCCATCTTTCTCCCGGTGAACAGCCTATCGGAGGAATTTCTGATATGACCAACAAAGGTGATTTTCACCAGATGCTTCTTTCCGAATTTGCCAACGAAGACGATGTCTTTATGAATCGTGTTGCGAATAACGAGGCATTGTATATGCAAAGAGAAATTCCGCCTGAACAAAATATTTTTGAAAGAATTATCCTGATTGACACTTCTCTCAGAAACTGGGGAACTCCCAAAGTACTGGCCTATGCCTCAGCAATAGCGGTTGTCAAACACCCAAAAGCCCATTCTGAATGTAAAATCTTCGCTTTAGGACAGGCTGCTACTCCCATTGCGCTGAACAAAGTGGAAGAAGTAGTGGAAAATCTTAATCAGGTAAGTGCTGTTCTGGAAGTTTCAGAAGCACTGGAGAAGTTTTTTAATGAAAATCACTCAGAAAAGGATATTGAAGTTTTTTTCATTACCCATCAGGATAACATGGCTGATGAGAAGATTCAGCGGGTTGTACATCAGAACAGGGACCAGCTGAAGTTTTTGGTAACGACAGCCTCGGATGGTGAAATCAATTTTTACAAACATCACAAAGGAGCAAGAAAGCATATCCAGAAAATAAAACTTCCATTGCAGGAACTGTGGGCCAATCCGCCACAGCAAAAACAATCCGTTCAAAACTTTAACGGAAAGAAAACAGATCTTCCGCAAAACTATCCGATCTTGTTCCCTACACCTGTTAATAAAATTGCTAAGTTTCTGTATGATGGAGAGTTTTTCATTCTGAGTTCAAAAAAACAATTGCTGAAGACTTATCTTTCCGATAACTATTATGACAGACATTCCTATGATTATTATAAAACCCATCATGGCTGTGAAGTGTTGTTTGATAAAATTTCCATAAAACCCAAAGGACAGTTTGCCTTGTCAAAAAACAGGCAGCAGCACTTTATTTTATGTCAGTATCAGTCTGATCAGAAACTGATTTCAAAGCTAAATCTTAATACAGGAGAGTATTCCGACCAAAACCTTACAGGACTGAATATTCCGGAATATTTTCAGCTGATTTATTTCGGACGGAATTTTTATCTCCATCATCCTGATAATGTTACCCATTACAAAATTAATATTGATGGAAATATTTCCGTAGAACCTATTACCGGAAAAGAGAAAGAATTTGAAAAAAATAATATAAAAGCCGAAGCCGAAGTCGCCAAGCTTAAAGGAAGCGGATTGAAGATCATCAATAATTTCAATAAAATCGGAATTAATCAGCATGAAAATCTGGTCGTTTCCGGAAATGAATTATACAGTGCTTCTGAAAATACGCTGAACTTTTCTAAGAATAAATATGATGTAAGAATCTTTGCAGAGCAGAATAAAAATAAATTTACATTTCCTGATGGAAGCGAAGTTATAACCGATTCACGGGGAATGCTGACTTTCCGAAGCAGTAACAAGAGTATTGAAGAATTCTTCATTCCTTCTACATTGGGAGGATTTCTCTCGCTGGCTACCTATACGGAATTTGGAGGATCAGAATATTATCTTCCGGAACATGCCCTGTTGAAAGTAAGAACAATGGATGATATGTGTGACAGGTTTTTAAAACCGTTTATAGAACAGATTGTGGATTATGGAGCTTAGAATAAAACCTTTCCCGAAAAACAGCTATCCTAAAAAAGGACTTTTGATCAGAGGTTCTTCGCCTGTGGTGTGGCTTCAGGAAATGGAAACGCTGGGAATTCATTTAAATCAGGTACAGTCTTTTGCGATTCCGGCTGATCGTCCCAATGTGCTGTATGGGTGTTTTCTTGTTTTTAAAGATCATGCTCCACAGGAAATAGGCAGAAACGCGTACTTTCAAAGTGTGGACGACAGACTTTTCCTCCCGGAAAATACCATCTTTTATCCTAAAATAAACACCGAAGACTGGGCTCAGCTTGATTCCCGTTTTCTGATTATGCATCCTGAATTCGGACTGGTAAAACTGTCTGAAGAAATTGATTGGCTTTCTCTGATTCAACAACCGGAAATGATCAAAGAAACCATTAGAAAACCATTGAATGGTGTTTCAATTCCTCAAAAAATAGAAAGCTATACGGTTGAAGTGGATGATGAACAGGTTATGGAAACATTACAGCCCAAACAAACCGAAGAAGAATGGATGAACAATCTGCCGTTTGACCTTAAAAAAGTAATGGCAGGGAACAAAAAAGAAATAGAAAAATATTTACAGTATATTGAAAAGTATCCCGAACGCGCAGTAGAACTAGGCGTTTCTCTTGATGTTATGGGAACTTCCCGGGGAGATGGTTTTGCTAAATTTACATGGCTGGAAGTATTATTTGGTCGGGGCGCCAATGGAAAAAATGAAAGTGCAGGAACAAAAAATTTCCGCAGGGTATTCTGGGCACTCATTATTGCAGCGATTGTGTTAAGGGTTGCCTTACCCTCTGATAAAAGTAATTCTGTACAGGAAGAAAACATGCCTTCTTCAGGAAAAATAGCTGGCAATGCGGTAAAAGCTCCCTCAGATATGATTGCTTTCCAGTCCGGAACCTCTGAAATTGATCTGAAGATAGATTCTATGTATCATCGGGAGAGAAAAGGATTATCCCAGGAACTTATTCACGCCGGAATCATAGAATCCAAAACAAAAAAAGACAAGGAGAATTATAAAAAAGCTGGCGGCAGAGAGGTCGGCGAAATAGGAAAGGATATTGAAAAGCTTGTCAATAAAGAAAAACAGAGCAGAGATTCTCTTAAAATCATTTACACCAAAAAAATTACAAAACACTTAGAACAGAAAACAGAAAACCTGAAACGTAAAATTTCAGATTCTTTAAAGCAATACACCAAAGGAAAGCCTGTGAATGGTGATGTTGTAAAATATCTTCTGAAAAAGAGAAAGGCGTTAATGGCTGATTCATTAGGGAAACTTTACGGGACGTTAGATATGATGGATCCGTCTTCGGCGTCCATTGACAAAGCTAAAGTAAAGGCAATAGGTACGGAAGGTACACCATTGGAAAAAAAGGCTCCTGTCTCGGACATCCTGTATATGGTGATTCTGATGATTGCGGGAGTAGGATTGTATTCTTTCCTGTTTAAAAATAAATCTTTGAATGTGGGTGGTGATAATGTCCCTGTCTGGGTGAAGGTTATTTTAATTGCTATCCTTGTAGCCATGCTTGTGTACTTATTTTATCCGCTGGTCAAAATGTTTGGATACAACTGGTTTGTGTGGGTTCTGGTAATTTGTGTGTTGTTGCTCCTTTATCGTCTTTTCAGGGAAGATAAAACCATTTTAAAATCCGATGATGATGAATAGACAGAAATTTATAGACAAATTTATAGCAGCATTCGTACTGCTGGCGATGTTTAAGGTTGTCGGAATTGTTGCCCAGTTATTCCATGAAAGCTTCTGGAGTGTGATGGGTACATTAGCCATTTTCCTGGTGGTTGCCTTCATTATTCTTCTGGTGATCACTTCTTTAAAAGATAAAGAGCAGAACAACAGAAATTCCGCAGGAAGAAAAGGAAGCAGAAGCGGCAGTTTCTATCTGGAAAATTCACTTTTCGACAGAATTCGCAGTAAATATGAAGAGCTTGCCGAAAAATACATTGCCGAAAAAGATTACAAAAAGGCAGCAAGAGTCTATATGAACCTGCTGCAGGATAATTACAGAGGTGCAAAAACACTGGAAAATGGAGGGCTTTATAATGAAGCAGCGGTAGTATATCTTAAAAAACTGAATAATAAATCCGATGCCGCGGTTTGCTATGAAAAGGCAAAGCAGCATAAAAAAGCTATTGAGCTTTATAAAGAAATGGAGCAGAAAGAAAAAGTGGGCGATCTTTACAAAGAAATAAACGATCTTAAAAATGCCCATTATTATTATCAGATCGTTGCAGATGATTATACCGGAAATAATCAGATGGTGAAAGCTTCTTTGGTATACCGTAAGAAAATGGAAAAGCCGGAGGAAGCGCAGAAAATATTGTTGAAGGGATGGGAAGAGGATAAAGATGCCTTCAACTGTCTGAATAACTATTTTGCCAATATTTTTGATGTTAAAAAGCTGGAATCAGAAATAAAAGATTTGTATGAGAAAACTCCGGATCATAAAAAGATCACTTACCTGGAATCCATGAAGTATGAATTCAAAAAAGATCCGGAATTGCAGGCTGCAATCAGAAATATAGCCTATGAAATTATCGCGGAAAAAGTAGATACACGCTCAGAAATTGTCAATGAACTGAAATATTTTAATCCCGGTGATGACGTAATTCTAAAGGACATTTCGAGATTCAAAACAGCAAGAAATAAAATGTTCAGGAATTAAATTTTAAAGATTCAGGAATTTAAAAATTAAAGAAAATTCAGCTTTATCAAATCAATTTTTAATTGATTCCTTTACATCCCTTTGCTTATCTAAAACTTTCCCGAAATTGTGAATATTATAAAATAATATCAAAAAAGATTTATCTTTGCACCAGAAAATTATGACAATACAAAGAGCACATATCAATGTAGAACTATGCGAAAGTCCTTCTAACAAAGGATTATTCGGATATGATGAGGTGATATGGAATGAGGCGAAATGTGCTGACTTTGGAAATTATTTACTGTAAACCCGTAAAAAATTAATCAAAATACAACAGAAACGCCTCGGAAAACCGAGGCGTTTTTTGTTTTTTAGGTCAGAAATTATTTAGAATGAAAAAAAATAACCATAAACATGAAAAATTTTTAATTAACAATGAAACTTTAATACGATAAAATAGAGTGATAAGCAACCCGGTGAGAGACAGTCATTTAGGTAATTAAGATATCTGCAAAATATTGCGGACAGAAATTCTCTATGCTAAAAATAGCGCATAACAAATTGATTATCAGTATTTTAATTTGAAAATTTATTTGCGGATTCCAAAAATTCATATTTACTTTGCAACCGAAAATTGAAAGCAACAGGTTTTCAGGATTCAGTTAAAAATAATTTAGAAACAAACAAAAATAAAATGAAACAGTTACACAACATATTCAATCAATATTCAAGACTATTCGGACAGAAGCCGACAGGTGTTGCATGTATTCTTGAAAGTGAAATTGTGGATAAAAGGTGCTTATATACGTGGGTCAGCTAATGATCTCTTACGTTTAAATATATGAAGCGCCTCCCGAAAAGAGGCGCTTTTTTTATGGTTTCTTTAGCTTATTTGGTAAAGCGCCGGTCTGTGGAACCGGAGAACAGGGTTCGATTCCCGGAGATACCCAAAGGAGAAAATCTCATGGCTCAATTGGATAGAGCGTCGGTTTACGGCACCGAAGGTTGAAGGTTCGAGTCCTTCTGAGATTACAAAGAATGTGAATTTTAAAATTGACAAGCGAAGCGAATTGCTTATTGACTATTCACGACTTTAAAATAATCTCATAGCTCAATCGGTTAGAGCACCGGTCTTTTAAACCGGGGGTTGAAAGTTCAAATCTTTCTGGGATTACAAAAAACGGTTCCGTAGCTCAACTGGACAGAGCATGGGTTTTCTAAACCCAGGGTTAGAGGTTCGAGTCCTCTCGGAATCACCAAAGGTTCATGGAAAATTTCCTATCCGGCTGTCTCCCGGAAAAGAAACAGAAGTGAACCCCAAAGCTGGAAAGATAACGGTGGTTGTTTACCCGTCTTGGACGCGGGAGGTCGCAAGTTCGAATCTTGCTTTCCAGACAATTGGTTCCATTAGCATAGTGGCAAGTGCATCCGGCTTTCTACCGGACGACAAGGGTTCGATCCCCTTATGGAATACAAATGATTTCGTAGCTCAAGTGGTTAGAGTGTCGGTCTGATACACCGGAGGTTGAAGGTTCGAGTCCTTCCGGAATTACAATGATTTTGTAGCTCAATGGCAGAGCACCGGTCTGTTAAGCCGGAAGTTGAAAGTTCGAGTCTTTCCAGAATCGCAGGTAACTAATTGTTAATTGTTTCAGGAGAAAAAGTAAAGTTTGTCGAGAGCAGAAGATCTTACGCCAAACACGAAAAATACAGACAGGCTTTTCTTCTCTCCGGATGAATTAAAAGTTAAAGAATATCATTTATAAATTTTTAGGTAAAATAAAGTTTGTCAGGCGCAGAAGTTCTTTATCAAATAAATGAAGACAGACTTTATTTTTTAATCTGATGGTTCGCCGAAGTAGAAGAGTCGGGGCGGTCTGCAAAACCGTTGTGTCAACTGAGTGGGTTTGAATCCCATAGCCATCTCAATGTAAAAATTATAGGAGATATAAAGAATCATTTATCAATGATCTTTTATCATCTATAACAAAGAATATCCTTTATTAATAAAAGAAAAAGGCTGTCGAGCGCAGAAGATCTTTAACCAAACATTCAATATAAAGACAGACCTTTTCTTTTCAAAAAGGAAAAATGAGGAATTACTTATGAATTACTAATTGCTCATAAAACAGGGAAGTACGCCGAAGTTGGAGAGTCGGGGCAGACTGTAAATCTGTTGCTTCATTGCTGAGTAGGTTCGAATCCTACTACTTCCACCAACCACAGATAATGTAATGGCAGCATGCAGGAAATGTACTCTTGTTGTCCAGGTTCGATTCCTGGTTTGTGGATTAACGCTCTATTCGTCTAACGGTGAGGACGCCTGCCTTTCGAGCAGAAAACAAGGGTTCGATTCCCTTATAGAGTACTGGATGTGAATAACTGGTCAATATTGAATTGATTTAATACCATGAAAGTTCAGATTGTTTTTAAAAATTGGCCAGTTATCATTCACACAAAAAAGAAGAAAAGAGAAAAAAGGACTGTCGAGCGCAGAAGATCTTTAGTCAATAAAAACAGACAGCCTTTTACTTTTTTAAACAAAATACATTAGGAAATGAGAAAGGTTTGTCGAGAGCAGAAGATCTTTACAAATACTAGCAGGCATAATTTATAAACAGACAGAGCTTTCTCAAACCTAGACATAATATGAGTAATAAGTAATGAGCAATGAGTAATAATGAAAATAGAAAGTATTACCAATTACTCATTACTCATAAAAATAACGCCTCTCTATTCCAATTGGCAGAGAAAACGGCTTTAAACCCCGTAAAGTCCCAGTTCGAATCTGGGGAGAGGTACAGGATATGAATAATAAGTAATGAGCAATGAGTAATAATAAAAATAGAAAATATTACTCATTACTTATAAAAACCTGCGGGAATGGTGGAATGGCAGACACTCTTGATTTAGGATCAAGCTTTTGGGGGTTCGAGTCCCTCTTCCCGTACAAAAACATAAATGATAAGAGATTAATGATCAATGATTGCTGAGCACTTCATCAATTATCAATCAACATTTATCAATTATAAAATTGATTCATAGTGTAATGGCAGCACACAAGATTTTGATTCTTGGAGTTTAGGTTCGAGTCCTAATGAATCAACAATTTTACTCTGATGGTGTAATGATAGCATCTCAGTCTCCAAAACTGATGGTATCGGTTCAAGTCCGGTTCGGAGTGCAAAGTGAATAGTCAATAGTGAATTTTGCTTTGCAAATGAATTTAAAAATATTGACAGTGAAAACTAATTGACGATTCACAATTCACAAATTAATTTAAAACAAAATTTAAAACATGTAGAAAAAATGGAAACGCAACAACAAATATGGCAGAATATGAGTGGAAAAATTTTCCAGCACTCTATCACACAGCTGGTAGAAGAAGCCATCATTCGCGAACAGGCCAACGGACACCGTTTGAAAGTATGTGTGGGATCAGACTCCCACGTATACGGAGATGCCATCAGTTATGCCACGGCAGTAGTGTTTATTCGTGAGGGAAAAGGAGCGTTTACCTTTATCAGAAAAGAAAGAGAAATACAGAGTATCAGTATCAAGGAGCGAATGCTGAATGAAGTCAATAAATCCGTTGAAATTGCATACGCGATCTGTTCTGTGCTGGATGCTTATGGTGTGGAAATGGAGGTACACGCAGACATTAATACCGACCCGGATTTTAAATCCAATGTAGCATTAAAAGATGCTATGGGATATATTCTGGGAATGGGATATGTGTTTAAAGCAAAGCCTTACGCTTTCGCAAGTTCCAATTGTGCTGATATGATGGTGTAAGAAAGATGGAAGAGGGATGTTGGGAGCTGGAAGTTTAAAGAATTTAAAAAAATTAACAATGGAAAAAACAAAAAGATTATTATTTCTGGATGATATAAGATATCCGATCGAGGCTTATCATTATACCCAACAGGATATTTTCCTCAGAAGTGACTGGCACATTGTTCGGAATTACGAACAGTTTGTCAACAGGATCTTGGAAAAAGGACTCCCGGAAATGATATCTTTTGACCATGATCTTGCAGACGAACACTATTTGAAACAGAATTCTCAGGAATTTGTTGAGAAAACAGGATACGACTGCGCCAAATGGCTGGTAGAATATTGTATGGATCATTATCTGGATCTTCCGAAATTCTATTGCCACTCCATGAATCCGGTAGGAAAGGAAAATATCCTAAACCTGCTGCAAAACTTTAAAGAATTGTAATGGACATTTTTAGATTTATTGAAGATATAAAAGCACATCTGAAGCTCACATTTGATAATGTAGACGGATGGTTTCAAAAAGATAAAAAAACGTTGAATCATCAGCCTTCAAACGGAGGCTGGACGATTCAGCAGATTTTAGAGCACATTTATCTTACGAATTTTTATCTGCTCATCCTTATCGAAAAAGGGTCCAAAAAAGCAATGAAGAATTCTTTAGAACTTGATCTGGAATCTGAAATAAAAAACTACAGTTTCAATAAAGAAAATTTTGACAAAGTAGGTGAATATGGTGCTTTTGAATGGATAAGACCAGAACATATGGAGCCGAAAGGAGAATTAAGCTTAGATGAAATCCGAAGCTTAATAGGCCAACAATTTCTTCAATGCTTAAACTATCTTGAGGTAATGAAAAATGGCGAAGGCGTTTTGTATAAAACTACAATGACAGTGAATGAACTGGGGAAAATCAATGTATATGAATATATTTATTTTCTTTCACTCCATGCCCAAAGACACATTACCCAGATGGAAAAAAACGAATCAGAAACGATTAAAAACTAAAACAAAATGATTTTCAAAACATATAACGCTATAGAAAATGCTTACCAGGCCCGCGTGATCGAACAGATCAGAATGCAGGGTTTTGGGGATGAGGTTTTCATCGTACAGGAAAAAGTTCACGGCGCTAATTTCTCTTTCTTTACCGACGGAAAGGAAATTAAAATAGCGAAGAGAACTGCTTTCATCGAAAAAGATGAAAAATTTTTCAATGCCCATCAGGTTTTGGAACGCTACAGAAATAATGTAATAGAAGTGTTTCAGAAAGTAAAGACCATCCACCCGGATGTTGAAACTGTAGTGATCTACGGTGAATTGTTCGGTGGCGGTTACCAGCATAAAGAAGTAGAATCCGTAAAAGATGCTGTGAAAGTACAGAAAGGTATTGAATATGCCCCTCACAATGAATTTTACGCTTTCGATATTAAACTGAATGGAATCACCTATCTGGATACAGACGTTGTCAATCAGATTTTTGAAGAGACAGGATTTTTCTATGCTAGAATCTTGTTTCAGGGAACTCTGGAAGACGCTTTGAGATTCCCCAATGTTTTCAATTCATACATTCCAGCCTGGCTTGGATTACCTGAATTAGAGAACAATAGGTGTGAAGGAACTATTGTAAAAACTTTGAAGACCAAATACTTTGGGAACGGCGCAAGAATCATTCTGAAAAACAAGAATGAAAAATGGGTCGAAAAAGCGAAAATGGTTAAAAAACAAGCGAAAACTGTTCAGAAACAAGTTCATTTCAGTGAAAAAGCTCTGGAGATCTGGGAGGAAATCCAAAAATATGCTACAGCCAACAGACTGAATAATGTGGTGAGCAAAATCGGTGAATTCGAACCTAAAATGATAGGTAAGGTAATTGGTCTTTTTTCACAGGATATTTTAGAGGATTTCCAGAAAGACTTCCCGGCAGCTTTTGCCACTATTGAAAAAGAAGAGCAGAAAAGGATCAATAAAAAGTTGAATTCTTTAGTCATTGATTTTATAAAAGAAGAGTTGATGACTCTCAAAGTATAGTTTCGGTAATTTTTTACCGAAACTTTTTTATGTATAATAAGCAACCATCAAAGTCAGAAGAACAAAAACACTTCATTGTATTAAAGAGGAAACAGGGCTCATAAAAGTGTGGCAATTCCCATCATTTGGAGGGGTGGCGAAAATTTAGAATTTTTGACGGGGTGGTTTAAAAAAGAAAAAACAATTAAAAAAATGAAACCCAATATATTTTTTACAGCAGACCATCATTTTGGTCATGAGAATATTATAAAATTTTCAGAGCGGCCTTTTGAATCTCTGGACCATATGAATGAAGAACTCATTAAAAGATGGAATGAGAAAATTGAGCCCGGTGATACGGTATACCACTTAGGAGATATGAGTTTAGGAAAACCGGATTTTACAAAAGAAATTCTAGATCACTTACATGGTAATATCCATCTGATCAAAGGCAATCATGAAGGAGCTGCTTTAACGTATCCCAAACGATTTGCTTCCATCAGAGATTACCACGAACTGAGAATTGATGAACCGGATCAAAATAATGGCAAACAGAAAATCATTCTTTTCCATTACGCCATGCGTACCTGGAATGGCTCCCACCGTGGGGTCTGGCAATTATACGGTCACTCGCACGGAACATTGCCGGATGATGAAATGGCACTCAGTTTTGACGTTGGGGTAGACTGTCACAATTTTTATCCGGTTTCCTACGAAGAAGTTAAAGAAATAATGAAGAGAAAAAAATGGACGCCTCCATTTGCTCCCAGGAATTAACAATTAACAATGAAAATGAAGCTTGAGGATATGAGAAGTATAAACCAAACTAAATTCTAACCTCTAACCTCTAACTTCTAATTTCTAAGAATAAAATCATGAAAACAACCAATGAGATAATCATTATCGATCTGGAAGCTACATGCTGGGAAAACGACAGAATTCCCATTGGGCAGCAGGTCGATATTATAGAAATAGGAATTTGCAAATTAAACTTAACATCAAAAGCGATTTCGCAGAAACAAAGCATCTATGTCATTCCGGAGCGGTCAGAGATCAACAGATTCTGTACACAATTGACAGGAATTACGCCACAACTGATAGAAGAAAAAGGAATCTATTTCGAAGAAGCCTGTGAAATAATCAGAGATCAATACCATTCTGTACTGCTTACCTGGGCAGGTTATGGAAACTTCGACGGAGAGCAGATCATAGAACAATGTGACTGGCTCGGGATAACCAATCCTTTTTCAGAAAATTATATGAATGTGATGCATGAATTTAAAAGACATTTCAAATTACATAAACAAATAGGGCTTAAAAGAGCTTTAAGTTATTTGAATATGAGTTTTGAAGGCACCCATCACAGCGGAGCAGACGATGCTTATAATACAGCCAGAATTTTAAGTAAGATTCTGTAAATAGTCAATAAGCTGGAGGACAGAGGCTGGAGGCTGAAAGTAAATGAGATACTATTAAAACTTTCCTCTTTCTGCATCTCTCTTCCAATCTTTAACAATTAAATTTTAAACAAGTGAAAACAACAGAAAATATATTAATAGTAGACCTTGAAGCAACATGTTGGGAAAACCGGCCGCCAAGAGGTCAGGAAAGTGAGATCATTGAAATCGGAGTATGCATCATGAATGCAAAAACGGGTAAGATCTCTAAAAATGAAGGGATTTTAATCAAACCCCAGCATTCAAAAGTGAGTCCATTCTGTACGGAATTGACTACAATTACCCAAAATATGCTGGATCATGAAGGCATTATGCTGGATGATGCTTTTGATATCCTGAGGGCAGAATATGATTCCGAAGAACTGACATGGGCAAGCTACGGAAACTATGATCTGAATATGCTTCAAAACCAGGCAAGAAGATTCTACACAGATTATCCAATGAGTGATGATCACATCAATGTGAAGACATTATTTGGTGAAATTCATCCTACGATCAGGAAAAGTGTCGGAATGAACAGAGCTTTGGGCGAATTGGGTATGACTTTAGAAGGTACCCACCACAGAGGTGTAGACGATGCCAAAAACATTGCAAAGATTCTGCATTGGTGCCTGAAGAATTATTAAATAATGAAAATAGAAACAGATATTTAAAAATGAAGACTGTCTCAAAATGATGAGGCAGTCTTTTTTTATTTTGTTAAATCAAAGATTCTTTCAATGATGAAGACATAAAGCTCCCTCGGAATAGAATGTCCCATCCCTTCAATAAGAAGCCATTCGGCACCCGGAATAGAATCCGCAATATCTTTTCCGCAATCAGGATGAAAGATCAGATCGTCTGTTCCATGAATGATTAAAGTTGGAGCAGTTATTTTCTTTGGCACTTCAGGATTATACTGAAAGGAACCCATTGCTAAAAGCTGCCGGATAATTCCGTTTTTGGTTCTGGAACGTATAAGTTCCTCTTCAAGCAAAGCTTTTTCCTGATTCGAATCAAAAATATATCCCGAACCCGATATTTTTTTTGCAAAACGGATCTTTTCTCTTAGATACTCTTCTTTCTGAAGAACAGGATCAGCAGACACCTGTGTCATCATAGCCATCACTTCCGGATCAGGTTTGGGAAGGGAAGGATTCATAGAAGTAGACATGATGATCGTCAATGATAAAACTCTTTCAGGATAATAGGAACCTAAAAGCTGTGCAATAATTCCTCCCATGGAACGTCCTGCAATATGAGCTTTTTCAATATTTAAATGATTAAGAAGACCGATAACATCATCCGCCATATTCATTAAAGAATAAGGAATCCCTTCTTTACTGAGCATCGCAAAAATCTCTTCAATGCTTTTATCAGAAGGTATTTCCCTTTTTGTATTAAAAACAGAACTCCCCGAATCTCTGTTATCAAACCGGATAACCCTGAATCCTTTTTCAACCAAAAGATCACAGAATGTATGATCCCAACGGATCATCTGACTTCCCAATCCGGAAATTAATACAATGGTATCAGGATTTTTCTCACCCAATACCTCATAGCATAATTCCACCTCATTCATTTTGACTGTTTTCATTTAATCCCTTTGTGTATTTAATACTATTTCTTCCAATGGTAAAAGCCTTGAATCCTCTACTGCAGCCATTCTGTGACCCATTATTTTCATATAAGCTTCATTTTTTTCGAAACCGAAAAAATCATTAACACTTTTTTGTTTGATTAAGAGGCACAGATCCCAATATTCACTTTCAGGACCTATCAGAAACTGATCTCCTTTTCCAATAAACAAAATTTCTCCGCCGCTTTCCTTTAAATAAGGTTCGGTTTCCCTGATATAGGTAAGATAGGCATCCAAACCGCTTGATTTTTCATTGGGCTTCAGATCCGGATAGTCTGAATAATCTGCTTCTTTTTTTAATCTGATCAGATTGAGGTTAATAATGGCTCCTTCTATATTTTTAGTAAACAGATGTTTACCTGCCTCAAAAGTTGGAGATAGATATTTTTTTGACATCACTTTAATATAATCCTGTAGTGAGTCCGGAAATATAAGACTGTTCAGCCTTTTGAACCTCTTTTCGGTAGTTGATAAATTCATTGTTCTGATCCGGAACAACAACTGCAAACTCAAAGGTAAAAGAATCACTTCCCGATTCTGTCCATTCCTTCTGTAACTGAGGATTTGTAAACATGCCTCCGTTTAGCAGAAATTTCATCTTATTCACCAGCGCTTCCAGATGTAAAGAAGCCTGAACATATTGTTTACCATTTAATTTGTTGGTAACAGCAAGAACTCCCATTGTTGTTGTATGGTCTTTTGCTTTTTCTCTTAGTTGTTTTTTTAATGCATTTTTCATCTTTTCATTATTGGATATTTCCTCCCAAATCAAATAAAAGCTCATTGACCATGCGTAGAGATTTACCTTTTTTGGAAGAAAGAATTTCTTTAGTAATATTTTCTGCGCTTAGCTTAGCTTCTTCAAATATCTTTTTACCATTAGGAGTGATGACCACATAACTTACGCGGGCATCTCTTTCGTTGCTTTCTCTGGATACCAGTCCGATTTTTTCCAATGGATTCAATAACCGGGTGACTCCCGATGCCGTAAGACCTATTCTTTCAGCAAGATCTATTCTCCTCATTCTGCTCTCAGAGGAAGAATAGAGCACATAAAGAATAACAAAGTCATTGAATCCCAGACCATGAACACTCAGAGAGTCAAATTTTCTGGCAATTACGGACTGTAGTTTATTGATGTTTATTAAAAGTAATAATTCTGTGCTTATCATTGAAAAGTGTTTGAGTTGTCAAGTATTTTGTTTTGCAAATATATAAAATTTATTGAATGGCTATCCTCTATTTATTATTTTAAATAAAATTAACGTATCGGTACGGTAAGATAATTTTGTTGTAAGCCATCATCAATACTAAAAATAAGACACCAAATGTTGTGTAAATATCACAATATAGAGCTTTTAGCTATTTTTTTTAATTTTATATCTTTAAACAGGGAATTATTTTTATTGTACTGAGAGCGTTATCAACTATTGTTTTATTAACTTAATATTTGTTAAAAAAATCACTTTTATGGGATAATTTACTGTCTGTCAGTCATTTTTTTTTATTTTAGCCAATGAGAATAAATGGATGTTTAGTAATGAAAGTTTTAAGGTAAAATATTTAAACTGTTATTGGCTGCAAAGCAGGTCATGAGTACAAAGAAAAATCCGGATAGACAAGATATCATTTGATTTTGCCATCGGATTCTTTAAAAGTTACACCCCTGAAAACATTTTTTATTAAATAATTTATTCAATTTTTGTCCGGATCTTTAAGATGATGGACTGATGACAATTTTATATAGGACTTCCTGTTTTAAAGACTTTGTTTTCACAGGAAAAAACTGCTGTTATAAAATACTGTGTATTAATGTTGTAGTGAAGGATTTGAAATAGTTTTAAATGTTGAAATGAAGATGAATTTACTTTTCATGGAGAGGCCTTATTTATTTCTGTCTCCGGGACTGTTTAATAAATATGAAACTCCCTGTGTTACGGCTTTTGAGACCCTTTTTAACAAGCGGTCTTCAAACAATTTTAAAAAATATAAAGGAAAACTGCTGACCTCCATTCTTTCAGCAGCTGGGAAAACGGTTTTTAATAACAAAAAGTACGGGCTCTATCATGAACTGTTAAAGTATAATGGGTTTGAACCAGAGAAAGCTCTTATCAAACTGCCTGAAGAATGGAATAAAACGAATAACCTGAAACAAATTTATACATCAAATTAAAGCCCATGAAAGAAAGACTTTATGAGATCCTTAATGAGGAAAAAGTACATGAGATTATTCCCTTTCTAAAAGAGCTTAGCATTGAAGAAAGGAAAACACTGATACCCTCTATCAAGAAAATGGACCGTGAGATCAGTAAAATTGTAATGACTAAAAACTCCTACCACACGGCAGGATCTGTGAACCAGCATTCCATTATAGATATAGCTTCTTTTGTATGTATGGACAAAAAGAATTTTGGTAAAAATTACTGGAGCCTTTTCCGCAATGCAGAACAGACCGAGCAGATATTGGAATGGGGATGCCCGGACTGGTTTTCAGACTTTATCAATGAATCGGTTGAAGCAGAATTTACAGCCTTCAATTATAAAGATATTTTAGGATGGTCAGAGAAAGGATATGTACAGCCCAAACCTGAATTATTGGGACATCACCTGAGTAATTATCCAGCTGATCTTGACCGTTATCCTGAAACACTGAATACACATTTCTGGTATTTATGTGAATTTCCTTCCAAATCTTTACCCTTCCGTAAAGAATGGTTTCCCATTGTTCAAAAGCTCATTGCTGAGAAGAAAATTGAAAGGAAAAGATTCCTGAAAGAATGCCTTCTGGCTTCCAACAGAAACTTTAATAAAAATGTCACGGGCTGGTTTATGGATGCTTTTACATCATTAAAACCAACAGAAGAAGAATTATCTGATCTGCAGGATGAACTGCTTGCAGGCCTTGTTTCTTCACAGTCAAAAGCCGTGAATACAATATTATCCCACCTGAAAAAAATTGTTGGGGCTGCTGAATTTAAAAATGAAGAATTTTCGCATTACCTTCCGAATTTGCTGAGTTCAGAAGTAAAAACAGTGGTGGTTTCCAGCCTGGGACTTACTGAAAAAATATTTCAGAGAAAGAAGGTAGATCCGGATATGCTCGGAGTGGCTTTAAGTACAGCGTTTGTTAGTAAAGATGATGGCATACAGTCAAAAGCAGCAAAGATCATTCTTAAATACATACCGGCTTCAGAAAATATGATTGAGGCACTTTCTCACTATTCAGATAATATATTGACGAATGTACGTCCGCTTTTAGTAAAATATATTGAAGAAAAACAGCCGGAACTGGAAGCTATAGCTTCGGAAAAACGATTGCTGGCTACAGATGAAAATGCAGTGCAGGTACTTCAGAATTTTGAAGATCTGATGTTCTATCTGCCTTTGGCAATGGACGATCCGTATAGCTATCATTGTGATATTGCTTTGACTGGATTTATCAGGTTTGCCGGAGATGTGGATGAAGATTCTGTGAAACTGATGGAACCTGTATTTTTAAAGGCCTGTAAAACCATTGCAAAATGGGAAGTTCCTTATCTGAATGTTTTGCTGTGCAATGCTATTATCAATTATGGGCTGGTATTAATGGAAAAATATCCGGTTCAGTTAAAGAATCTGGAAAAAATATATCAGAAAACAAGGGAGGAAGAAATAACAAGAGAGTCTTATTCCAATTATCAGAAGAAACTGGGCCCGATAGAAGATGTTGGAGCAGATTGTCCTGCAAGACAGGCTTTTAAAGAGATCGCTGTATATGCTGTTGAAAAAATAAAATCCGGGGATAAACTGCCTTTGTTATTTCCTATCACCCACGCGCCATGCTGGATTTCCCCTGTGACTCTCGTTGAGAGATTAGAGAATTATCAGAATAGTAATACAGAGCCTCATCATCTGGATATTCAGCTGGCCCTGCAGCGCTGTGCTTTGGATGATACTTCAGAAGCTGTTGCAGAAACAGAGAAAAGACTAAAGGGTGAATATAGAGAATTGTTGCTTTTCTTCTTTGGTAAAAATGAAAAACCGGAAGGCAAGTTTATACATCCTTCATGGTGGATGACAGCCGGAATTACACGTTCACCTGACACTGTTTTTGAAGAATTCAGAAGTTTCGGATATGAAAATATTCCTGTGGAATTCTTTTCAGGGGCTTACCAATGGAAGACCATTGACAATAAGAAAAACTCATACTATCCGGTAGAGCTGAATATTACGATTCCAAAATATCATCTCGAAAAAAGAAAAGAACCTTTGTTCCTGGAATATTTTGTAGCAGAGCAGAAAGAGCTTAATGAAATTCCTGCACTGATGCTGTGCTTTCCCAATACGCCTGCCAATGCTCTGGCGAAAGTTATCAAGTACTGTCTTTTCTATTCAGGAATTGCAGAAGTTTTTGAAAGAAACCTTGTTTTGAATACTGCCAATACACTGTATCAGATCAAGAAACCTCTGGATGAAATTGGTTATCTGTTTCTTGGGACTATTTTCCTGGATGGTGATAAAACCATCCGAGGAACTGCTGCTGAAATCTGGCTTGAACATGTTTCCTGTCAGATGATGGATAACGCAAGGCTGGGAAGAGTGATTGGTCTGCACGAAAAACTGGAGTGGGCGCCGGTGAAAAGATTGACAGATCTTATGCAGCATCACATGCTGAATGTAAGCAAAAATCATAATACTGCTCTCGAGGAATTGATTACCAATATTGTACTTCAAATGGAAGAACCGGTTACCAATCTGAAAAGAATTCTGGAAATTTACCATGAAGTATTGGCATTGAATCATTCATTGGTTCCTAAAGAAGTACTTGAAAAATTAAACCACTGGAAAGAAAACTCTAGCCTTAAAAAAATCTGTAATCTACTCCTGAAAAAATAGATCATGGAAGATACGCTTATTTACAACTATTCAGGAGCATCCTCTTTAGTTAGGACAGGTGCGCTTGAAGAGTTGTTCCTCGCCAAATACAATGAGGTATATAAAAATACTGATGCGCCCTGTTTCTTTTGGGGAAATGTAGGGCAGCCCTTTATTTTGGCCCGATGTCTGATCACACTTTCCAACATTGTGAAATCCAGTTTTAATCTGTCGCCGCTTCAGATGGCACACCTTAAAGATCCTATAGTGACAGCAGGAAATGGGAGAGTACGATTTGAAGGCTTTTCTCATTGTGCAGGAGTGTATGCAAGAGTAGATGTACTGCCTGATGGATTGGATGGAGAGTTTCTTGAAAACGGAACAACAAATGTGGATTTCAATCAGCCTATGATAAATGCTTTGGGAAGTATCCGTCCGAATGGAAAAATTATGCTTTCTGTAGGGCAAAAAGAAGTTGGGATTTATCAGGAAGAAAATAAAATAATAGAAAGAAAAGTCCCATTGCCTGTAAAATGGATCAAAGGATTGGGGACCGTTCAGGTCTATTTATCAGAATCAGTGAAACGCTACACCTTCAATAGAATCCAGACGCAGCAATTGTTTAGAGGAATGCCGAAAGGAGTGGTAAAGTCAGATTATTACTTAATTGTACGCGGAAATAAACCCATCTTTTCTCCGGTACAATCTACAGATTCTGTTTGCATAGGAGGAATTCACAGGCTTCGTCTTTTAGAGCCTCTTCTTCCTTATATTGATTCTATGCAGGTATTTGCACATGCCAACATGCAGTCCGTAACATGGCAGCTCAGTATGGGGAATATCCGTTTCAGTTTTTCTTTATCTAGAGAATGCTGGAGAGGTTTCTCAGGGGAAGGCGCAGTGTTAGATAGCCTGATTTCGGATGTTCCCGACGAATGGATTGACGCCTTGGATAAATATGCCTATGCCAACCAGTCCTTTAATCCTGCCACGCTTGCTCTGGAAGAGAATATCAGTTTTGACAAAGTTGAAAATAGTACCGGCAGGCTTGCTGCAATGGGATTACTCGGTTACGATCTTGATGACAGGGAATTTTTCTATCGCAGACTTCCATTTAAATTAAGCCGGATTATCGGGCTTAATCCCCGCATAAAAAATGCGGAAAAATTGATTGAAGACGGAAAAGTAGAAATCTTGAATAATAATAAAGAAAGAACAGAAGCCAGAGTAAGAGGAACCGGTGTACATCATACAGTAATCATTCAGGAAGAAAAAGAACGCTGTACCTGTGAGTGGTTCAGTAAATATCAGGGGGAAAGAGGTCCCTGTAAACATGTATTGGCAGTGAAAAAACTGGTTAATGTTTAAATACTGCTGATGCTCATCTTATCATTTTGTTGAGCAGCACAAAGGCGCAACATCTTGCGCCACTGTGTTGTAGTAGTGTCTTATTAATTACCAGTCTGCTTCATCCATTCCTCATAGCTCAGTACTCCCAGTTCCGGTCTGCCTTCACCCTCCAGAATAGAAATAAATTCAAGCTGATTTCCATCTGGATCATTAAAGTAAATTGCCAATGCAGGCATCCATGCAAATACCATAGGCTCTACAGTTCCGTTTTTTAGAAAATTGTAAGGTTTTAAATCCTTTTTTTCAAGAAATTCTACAGAATAATTCAAAATATCTTCTTTACTGCTGGAAAAAGCAAAATGTCTGGTCTGAAGATTCTCCTTTTGCTCCCAAAGCCCCAGCATAAATTGTTTTCCTTCTCCCGCCCATAGAAAAGCAATAGGTCTGGTTTCATCTTTGTGAGCCAGTTTTAATCCTAATACTTCCGTGTAAAACTGTATTGCATTTTCCAGATTGCTCACCTGAATATGAGTCTCGTATATTCCTTTAATCATAGCTTAATTTTAATAAAACAAAGCTAGAAAACTCTTATCTGAAAATTCCGCATAGACGATTTCTTTAATTAAAATGAATAATAGAAGGATTTTATAATGATGAATTATAAATGATGAATGAAGAATTCAATTTTATTCCTACAGCATCTGTGTTTTCTGTGTTATAATAATTTCAATATAGTACACAATAGAGTTGGTTTTAGCCCGCCTTTCAAATATAGCACCTTTCAGTCGGCTTTAACCAAAACTTAAAATCTGCGAGAATCAGATTAAAAATAAAAAAATCAAAGAAAAATTTCCTGCGCAAAAAGATTACGTAATACTGTTTTTACTTTGCATCAGAAATCAGAGAGGAAGTATCAATTCTTCCCATGTTTAACAATAAAAACAGTAACCATGAAATTTAATTTTTTAAAAAAAGAAACTAAAGTAGTACCAAACTACGAAGGTACAAAAGCATATGCCATGACACCTGCAGAAGAACTGTATAGTGCTGTTGTTACAACAGGACTGTCAGATGCCAACTACGAAAAAGGAAATGACAGATTAGGAAGAATCCAGTCTCTGATCAAAAAAAATGATCCTGAATTTGTGGCAAAGCTGGCCGTATATGCAAGAAAAGATATGTACTTAAGGTCTATTCCATTGGTTTTGACAACTGAACTGGCAAAGCAGATTTCCGGTACAGACCTTGTAAGCAAAACAGTAGATGGAGTCGTGCAGAGAGCGGATGAAATCACAGAATTGCTGGCGTACTACCAGCTTGCCAATAAAAGAACCGATACAAAGAAGCTGAACAAACTATCCAAGCAGATTCAGAAAGGACTGGTAAAATCATTCAATAAATTTGATGAATATCAGTTTGCCAAATACAACAGAAAAGCAGAAGTAACGCTGAAAGATGCATTATTTCTGGTTCACCCGAAAGCTAAGGATGAAAACCAACAAGCAGTTTTCAACAAAATTGCCAACAATACACTGGAAACTCCTTATACGTGGGAAGTGGAACTTTCCGTTCTAGGCCAGACAAAGTTTGCTAATGATGCAGAAAGAAAACTGGCTTTCAAAAACAAATGGGAAGAGCTGATCTTCAGCAACAAACTGGGTTATATGGCAACCATGAGAAACCTGAGGAATATTCTGGAAGCTAATGTATCGTCTGATGCGATGAACAAAGTGTGCAGATACCTTTCCGATGAAAGAGCTGTAACCAATTCAAAACAGCTCCCATTCCGATTCCTGGCGGCTTACAGAGAATTAAAAAACTTTGATTCTCCTTATCTGTCCTCCGTAGTGGAAGCTCTGGAAAGTGCTGTTTTGGTAAGTGCCAGAAACATCAAAGGTTTTGGTTTTGAGACATCAGTGGTGATCGCTGCCGACGTGTCAGGTTCTATGCAGAAAGCAGTTTCCAGCAAAAGTAAAATTTTGCTGTATGATATCGGTTTGCTGATGTCTATGATCCTCCAGTCACAGTGTAAAAACGTGGTAACGGGTATCTTCGGTGACCGTTGGCTAAGAGTTCCAATGCCGAAAAATGGTATTTTAAGGAATGTAGATGCCTTCTACAAACGTGAAGGTGAAGTAGGATATTCCACCAACGGTTATCTGGTGATGGAAGACCTTATCAAAAGAAAAGAGCAGGTGGATAAAGTAATGCTTTTCACTGATACCCAGATGTGGGATAGCACAGGAAACAGAAACTCTTTCGAAGACGTGTGGAAAAAGTACAAAGCCATCGCGCCTCATGCAAAGCTGTATATTTTTGACCTTGCAGGTTATGGTACACAGCCGCTTGATATCAGGAAGGATGATGTACATCTTATTGCTGGTTGGTCAGACAAAATTTTCGATGTACTGAACGCGTTGGAAGACAAAAAGTCTGCAGTAAAAATGATTCAGAAAGTAGTGCTGTAACAGGCACTGCTTTTAAAAATAAAACCTATGGAAATGTGACATAGGAAACGGAGGCGTTAAGAAAATAAGCTATGCGAACGTTAAGAAAATTCTATTGTTTGAAGCGCGACACAGAAATTGAAACGAAGAAGTCACATTACATTCGCGCAAGTTTTAGAATTTTTAGTGAGTGTAGATTATTTTTAGTCGGAGTTTCCAGGTCTTGAACTTTTGGTTCTTTTGCTTCAAGGCAAAACGAACAAAATTTAAATAAAATTATACTACGTAAATAGATTACGTAGTAGCAGTATGATTTTGTAAAAAGAAAACTAATAACCATGAATAATTAAAATCAAGTGTCGTCTTAGAATCATACTTCGAGATTGAGTAAGCATTGGGTCGCAGGTTCGAATCCTGCCTTCTCCCCCGAAAAGGAGAGGTAGCTCAGCAGGTAGAGCAAATGCACGGAAGATTCTGAAAAATATTACCTTGATTTGTAAAAGAGTGCCGTAGAAAAGACCTGCTTCGGTTTGATTTGGTTCGACTCCAGAAGGTCATGAAAGTGATCTTGTACAAGTCTTTTCGAATCCTGCCTCTTTTTATTTTAAAATTTAATAACCATGCATATACCAAGTAATCTGACTGAATTTTTATACTGGGTCAAAGAACGCACAGAAAAACTGTGGTCTGTGGATGATGAAAATTGTCCTAAAGGATTTTACGGAGCCAAATGGCAAGGGCTTTCTGAAGAACAGATTGATCAGGTTGAGAAAAAATATAAGATCAGTTTTATTCCTGAGCATAAAGAATTTTTAAAGATTCTTCATGCGATTGATAAAAAAGAAATTGTTGAATATGAATATGATGGAGAATTAATTACTGAAGAACGTGATTTTTTTTATAATTGGCTTGCTGATGAAAAGGAAGTTGAGGAAATAATAAAAGGTTCTTATAATTGGATGAAGCACGATGTGAATGAGAAGAGCCAGGTGTGGCTTAATTCATGGGGAATAAAATCTGCATCTTTGGAAAAGAGAATAGAAGTTTTTGAAGAATGGTTTTCTCATGTTCCAGCTCTTTTACCATTAACTGGTCTCCGATATATTGTAAGTGATGAGAATCTTAAATGGAAACCGATTATTTCTATGGGATCTTCCGATATTATTGTTATGGGTTGGGATTTTAGAACTTATTTATTAAATGAAATAGGTAACCATCTTAATATCCATATTGAGGTCTTTGATGAAGAAGACCAAATGTTTTATCCGCAACTTATTGATGAGGTAAAGTATATATTTGATGAAAATTTTAAGTATGATGAAACCAAAGATATTCCTTATCTGAAAGAAAGGATTCTCTATTGGTCTTGTGGATGGAGGAGTTTCGGTTTAAATTATTATTCAGAGAATGCCAGCATTCATCCTATTGTCAAAACATATATTGCTGAAGAAGGAAAATAAAAACAAACAAGTGCCGTAGAAAAATGTTACTTCGCTCATCACGACGGGGTCACGGGTTCGAGTCCCGTCTCTTCCACAACAAAAAACACAGTTTATATAGGAAGAGTAGCTCAGCTGGTTAGAGCACGACTGCATTTTTCGCTTATTGTCTTGATTTCATCATATGAGGAGTCGGAAGTGGGACGTTGAAAGATCTTTGTATCGTAATTTTCTATAAAGCCGGAGGAATCTCAGGCTTGCCATCTTTCTTCTTTCCACTTCCAGCTTCTTTATATGACCATCTGAAGTGTCGTCAGGAAAAAATACATCGCACTATAATGACGGGAGGAATAGCGAAGCCGGTTACTCCGGCAAGGTTATCCGGTTCGACTCCGGCAAACGACAGCCCGGTTTTTTCCTTATTATTACCTTTAAAAAATGCCGGTAGATTATGTACCGGCACTTTTCATTGTATCTTCAAGCTCTTTTTCAAACATTCCTTTCCATTTTGAAAGAGTAGTCCGGCTTATTTTATATTTCCTTGACATATAGCTTGTTGAGTGGCCATGTTTTTTCTGATACTGAAGCAGTTTTAACATCGTCTGCCTGTCATAGGTTTTCAGTTTCTGATTTTCTCTGGACTGCTTGAACAGCTTTTCATTGAACTTAAGTACATCATCACTGGTGTGAAGCTTTTCAAGAAGTTCTTTGATTTTCGGATCTTTCAGCTTTTCAGGATATTCCATCTTTAGCATATCCTGATAAATTCTTTTGTAATTTGGGCGCATGTTTTATCTCTTTATCAGTTGGCATTATCGCTCTTCTGAAGCCATCTGTGAAGCGTACTTTTCGGAATTGAATATTCCTTGATAACTTCGCTTTGGGTCATTTCACCGGAAATAATCCTTTTCATAATAAAATCTTTGATTTCCTGAGTGTAAATATTTTTCCTGAAATAAGGCGTCTTTTCAGACTTTTGGCTGTTTTTGTTAATTGCAGAAGGCGGTGCGTATAAAATTAAATGTGAACTGTAGAGTCTGAAAAAATCATATTCCAGTAATTTGCTCCATCTTAAAAGAAGATCAGTATCCATTGAGCTGCTGTCGTACATCATCTCAACAGTTTCCTCATCTTTGCCTAAAAATTTGCATATTCTCTCTACTGTTATTTCGTTTTCATCAACTCTCTCCTTAATAAATTTCCCAATATGGATTTCTTTATATAACATTTTTACTGAATATTATTCTTTTGTTTAAACTTATATATAAAAAACGAATAATAGGTGATGTGTATTATTTTGTGAGGTGTTAAATAGCTGATGATAGCTTGAAATTGGTGAAGAAAATGGATTATGATTGAAAAATATCAAAAAATACCTTTCGTAAGACTCTATCTTAGAAACGCATTGTAACTTACCAAATATTGTAAAACAGGCGGGTAGGGATCACCTTAATATAATTTGGATATATTCTTTATTTTCAATGGGGTCTTTTCTTCTTCTCTTTCAAACTCTCTTCCTGCCATTTGTGTAAAATAATATATAACCTATTAAGGTTTTTATAGAATTCTGTGAGCTGGGGCTGTTGATGTGTTGATAAACAGCTTTTTGCGCATCGAATCTTTTAATTAGTACCAAATAATCGCTTATTCGTTTTCAAATGTAAACAAAAATAAGAAGTAAAAACAGTTAGAAATGTAAAAATCATACTTTATCTGTTTATTTTAAGTAAAATTAACATATTATAAAAGTCGATATGTAAATTGTTTAAAGCGATCACCGTAATCATGAAAAATCATAAAAAGAAAAAATTGTATACCATTTGCACAGTCCATACATTTGCATATCAATGAAAAATACTATAAGCTTATTCGACTTTTCGAAGAAAATCAACTATAAGAACGAACTGCTGGCTGGCTTTACGGTAGCAATGACTATGATTCCTGAATCCCTTTCATTCGCTATTCTGGCTGGTTTGTCTCCGCTTACAGGACTGTATGCTGCATTTATGATGGGACTTGTAACCGCAGTTTTAGGAGGACGTCCTGGTATGGTTTCCGGAGGAGCAGGAGCAACCATCGTTGTACTGATTGCTTTGATACATTCTCATGGAACAGAATATCTGTTTGCTACTGTAGCACTTGCCGGAATCTTTCAGATGATGGTAGGAATCTTTAAACTTGGAAAATTTGTAAGACTGATTCCGCAACCTGTTATGTACGGATTTCTGAATGGATTGGCTATTATTATTTTCATGGCACAGGTTGAACAGTTCAAAATCACAGACAGTAATGGAGGAGTAAGTTGGCTGCAGGGAATGCCTCTATACATCATGGCTGGCTTAACTGCCCTTACAATTGCTATCGTTTACTTTTTTCCAAAAATCACAAAAGTGGTTCCTGCCTCTCTGGTAGCTATTATCATCTTATTTGCAGTAGTTCTCGGATTTAATATTCCAACAAAAACGGTTGCAGATATTGCTCATATCAGTGGAAACCTTCCGGGTTTTCATATTCCGAAGGTCCCTTTTTCTCTGGAAACTTTACAGATTATTTTTCCATATGCTTTAATTATGGCCGGAGTAGGTCTTATTGAATCTCTTCTGACATTATCCATGGTAGATGAAATCACGAATACCAAGGGAAGTGCCAATAAAGAGTCTGTCGCTCAGGGATTGGCTAATATTACCAACGGCTTTTTTGGTGGAATGGGTGGATGTGCAATGGTAGCACAGACATTGGTAAATCTTAATGCAGGCTCCAGAGCAAGACTATCAGGGATTGTAGCATCACTGCTTATTTTGATAATTATTCTGGTTGGTGCACCTGTCATAGAGAAAATTCCCATGGCTGCTTTAGTCGGAGTGATGATGATGGTTGCTATCAGCACTTTCCAGTGGGTATCGATCAGGATTGTGAATAAAATGCCGAAATCGGACATTTTTGTAGGCGTTACTGTAGCGCTGATTACTGTTATTTTACACAATCTTGCTTTAGCAGTATTGGTTGGAGTGATCATTTCAGCATTGGTTTTTGCCTGGGATAATGCTAAAAGAATCAGAGCGAGAAAACATGTGGATGAAAACGGTGTGAAATACTATGAAATATATGGGCCTTTGTTTTTCGGTTCAGTAACAGCATTTACGGATAAATTCGATCCTGTGAATGACCCGGATCAGGTGGTTATTGATTTTAAAGAAAGCCGTATTGTAGATATGAGTGCCATAGATGCTTTGGACAAATTGTCCAAACGTTATAAGCAGCAGAATAAAACGGTATATCTGCGCCATCTCAGCGAAGATTGCAGAAAAATATTAAGAAATGCAGAAGCAGTAGTGGAAGTTAATATCCAGGAAGATCCTACCTATAAGGTGATGCCGGAAAAATAGGAAAGGAGTCAATGAATGAATTTTGCTTCGCAAGTGAATGGTGAATTTTTATAGTAAAAAAAATTGACAAGCGCAGCGAATTGACAATTGACCATTCACAAATAAGACAAGGACTGTAAGAAAAAAATCTACAGTCCTCCCTTGTTTAGGTTATTAATGTATTGGCGATAAAATCAGGCACTAAAGCATAGTGTGATAATTTCATGCTGATGGAAGCTCTTCCGCTTGTCAGTGTTCTCAGATCCGAAATGTATCCGAACGTTGAAGCTAACGGAACTTCCGCTGCAAAAATCTTTCTTCCGGATTTTTCATCAATAGAAGTGATCATTCCTCTTCTTCTGTTGATATCTGCTGTGACAGCACCCGTGTATTCTTCAATACTTTGAATTTCTATCTGCATGACAGGCTCCATCAGCTTAGGGCTACATCCTTTTGCTGCAGTTTTGAATCCTTCTCTTGCTGCAATCTCAAAATCGAATGCTGCAGAATCCTGAGCGTGGAAGGAACCGTCAAGAAGAGTGATCTTCATGTTTTCCAGAGGATATCCGTTCAAAGGTCCATACTCCATAGCTTCTCTGAATCCTTTTTCAACAGAAGGAATAAATTCAGTCGGAATAACTCCACCTTTGATCATATTGATAAATTCCAATCCATTGTCATTTCCCGGGCCAATCTCAAACGTGATATCAGCGAACTGGCCGCTTCCTCCGTTTTGTTTGGAAAGTTTTTCTCGGTGAACTTTGGTTTCCGTTAAAATCTCACGATAAGAAACTTTAGGTTTCCCCTGATTGATTTCAATACCATGATTCAGACGGATTTTTTCCAATGTAACCTCCAAATGAAGTTCTCCCAAGCCGCTTAATAAAGTTTCTCCGGTCTGCGGGTCTCTTTCAACCACCAAAGAAGGATCTTCTTCCTGTATTTTGGCCAATACCAAACCGAAAGACTTCTCATCACCATTGGTTTTCGGCTCGATAGCAACTCTGATCACAGGAGTTGGAATGGTAATGGCTTCCAGTAATATCGGCTTTTCAAGAGAAGATAGAGAATCACCGGTCTTGGCATCTTTTATTCCTGTCAAAGCAACAATATCTCCTGCTTTAGCTTCATCCATTGATAATGTTTTATCAGACTGCATCTGTAAAATTCTCGAAATCCTGAAGCTTTCACCCGTTCTTACATTCAGTATCGTATCTCCGGATTTGATTTTTCCGGAATAGACACGAAGCATAGCCAGTCTTCCCATATGTTTATCAATTATCACTTTGAAAACAAGTCCTGAAAAAGCAGCTTCCTCATTTCTTTCCAGTGTTACCGTTTCTTCCGTTTGAGGATCTCTTCCCTGGAGGTCAGCAAGCTGATCCGGTGCCGGAAGATACGTTACGACAGCATCAAGAAGAGGCTGGATTCCCTTATTTTTAAAGGCTGAACCACATAAAACAGGAACAGCTGATCCGGATCTGCAGACTCTTTGTATAGCTTCTGAAATCATTTCAACAGTGGCAATCTGTTCAGTATCCATAAAAACTTCAAAGAACATCTCATCATTCTCTGCCAGAGTTTCCATTAATTTAACTCTGTATTCATGGGCTTCTGTCATAGAAGCAGCAGGAATTTTCTTTTCCATAATGGTTTCTCCATTTTCATCTGTCCAGTATAAGGCTTTCATTTTGATAAGATCAATAACGCCTTCAAAATCGTTTTCAGCTCCAATCGGAATCTGAATGGCCAATGGAACAGCATTCAGCTTGGTTTTTATTTCATTAAGAACAGCAAAGAAGTCTGCACCCATTCTGTCCATTTTATTGATGAAACAGATTTTGGATGTGCCGTGTTTTTCAGCCTGGAACCAAACGTTTTCAGTCTGTGGCTGAACTCCTGATGAAGCACAGAAAACTGCGATTACACTGTCCAGAACTCTTAGAGAGCGTTCTACTTCTACTGCAAAATCAATGTGTCCCGGCGTATCAATAATGTTGATATTATAAACATTGTTATCTTTTTTCCATTGTGTGGAAACTGCAGCCGATGAAATGGTAATTCCTCTGTTTCTTTCCTGGATGTCTTTATCCATGGTGGTATTTCCATCATCTACATTACCGATTTTATGAATAAGTCCTGTGTAATACAAAAGTCTTTCTGATAACGTTGTTTTTCCTGCATCTACGTGTGCTATAATCCCTATATTTCGTGTGTTGTATTTCATTTTTTTTAATTTAAATTGTTGATTTTTAGATCTGTTTTTGGAAAAGGTTCTGAAAAAAATAAGCACAAAATACACTCCGGTCTTATAAAGCCGGTAAAACATTTTTCGTATTTCGTATCAAAGGAAAATTTCAGAGATCTTAACAAACAACAGAAGTTTTTGGATTTGTTAAAGTCTGAAAATAGGGCAGCAAAAAAGACCTATCCGAATAGACAGGTCTTCAATATATTTTTGGGTATAAAAGATCTATAGAACTATTCAGATAAATATTCAGTGCTGCCAAAGAACACAGCTCTGACAGGATTGCTTAACGTTATAATATTTATCATTTTTGTTGACATTGTTGATTGTTAATCGGTTGCGAAATTATAATTTTTTTTTGATTTCCAAAGAATTTTTGAAAATATTTTTTTTAAACGCTTCATCAATCATCTTCTGTGAACCTTTCAAAACCTTGGATTTTCATAAAAATATCTTAAAACAGATCTTGAACGTAATGCTTTTATGATAAATATTTTATCTTTGGGAAGAATAGTATCGTGAACACTTTTTGATGATTAAAAAATTTTAAATCTTTTTCAAGAAGCTAGATAAAAACTTTTAACTTAAAACCTATTGAAAACAGATATCGACATCCATAACCACAGTCATTTTTCCTTTGACCTGTGGCTCACTTTAATCAAATCTCATCCTGAATTTAAAGCAAAAAGAGTTGAGCTGTTCTCCTCATTTTTTAACGTAGATAAGCCTATAGAACAGGTTGCGAAAACCGTAAAGTATTATGATGATCTTTGCAATACCATTAATGAAGTAACAGGTGGTAATATCGATACTTTTGAGATCTATCTGATGATTCTCGGTTCGCTGGATGTGGATGTAAAACAATTGAATAAAGAAAATCTCAATGAGTTTTACAACAAGAGTGAAGAATTGTTTCTGGAATACAAGCCGGTGGTGATTTTTGAAAATATTCACGATTTTTTTGAGGATATTAAAAATCAGGGAAAGACCATAAATATTCTAAGCAACACTGGATTTATCAAAGGAAAAACAATGAGGAAATTCCTGATTCATGAAAACCTGGATCAGTACATAGATTTCCATATCTATTCTGATGAAATCAACTGTTCCAAACCGAATCCGCTTATTTTTCAGGAAGTGAAGAATAAGATTAAAGATCAGAATTTGGCTATGAATCAGATCCTGCATATCGGAGATAATCCGGTGGCAGATTATCAGGGAGCAAAGAACTTTGGCTTCAGTGCCCATTTACTTAAACACTAAAATAAACATGAATAAAAGATACAGCTTACACCACATTCATTCGGCAGATGAGTTTACGTTCTCACCTGCGGAATACAGTTATTTCAAGTATGGCGATAAGTCGTATGCTGAAAAATTTGCAAGAGAATTATTCGACGGATTTATTTCCGCAAATGAAGAGCTTTTAAATACAGATAAAGAGATTGTAGTGCTTCCAAGCCCCTATATGGCGATTCCTACTGCATCCAACTTTTTATGTTTTTACTTTAAAAAACACCTGGATTTTTATCTGTTTCAAAAAGGAAAAAAGTCAAGTATTCTGTCGAAAATCAATCGTAATCATACCTATATCACAGATTACGGGAATCTCAATTTTGAAGACCGCAAAAATCTGATCGCCAATGACACTTATTATATCGATAAGGACTTTTTGAGAGGAAAACTTTGTATTTTTATAGACGATATAAAAATCACGGGAAGTCATGAATATACTGTCAACAGAATCCTGAATGAATATAACGTGGAGGCTGACTTTATGTTCCTGTATTATGCAGAACTGATGAATTTTGACCTTGACCCGAAAATTGAAAACTTTTTCAACTACTATGCCGTAAAAAATGTAAAACATGTTGCAGAAGTGATGAATAAAGAAAGTTTTCAGTTCAATACAAGGATTGTAAAATATATTTTAGGCCTGGAATCAAGTAATTTTGACTATCTTACGTCTCAAGTAAAAAAGGAACAGATGGACCTGCTTTTGGAGTTGGCGATCAGTAACAATTATCATTTAATAAAAGAATACGAAAATAACATCAATACTTTAACACAAACGGAATTATATTATGGCTATTAACTTACAAAAAGGACAAAGAGAAAACATTAACGCACCTAAATTTACTGTAGGTTTAGGATGGGATATCAATAATACTTCTACAGGAACCGCTTTCGACCTTGATGCCTCTTTGTTTTTGCTAGGAGACGACAAAAAATTAGTTTCAGATAATCACTTTATTTTCTATAACAACCTTGAGTCTCCGGACAAATCTGTGATCCACACAGGAGATAACCTTACCGGGGAAGGAGCAGGTGACGATGAGCAGATCAAAATTGATCTTACTAAAATTGACAGTGCTATCAAAGAAATTACAGTAGTCGTAACGATTCACGAGGCTGATTCAAGAAAGCAAAACTTTGGACAGGTAAGAAATTCTTTCATCAGAATTTTCAATACAGATACGAATGAAGAGATCTTAAAATACGAATTAGACGAAGATTTCTCAATCGAAACCGCTGTAGAATTCGGAAGAATCTACAACAGAAACGGAGAATGGAAATTTGAGGCTGTAGGTGCAGGACAGAGAGACGGCCTTGAGAAATTTGTATCAATTTATCAAAAGTAATCATGGACAATCAGGAAAATCAACCCATAGATCCGCTGGGATCAATAGAACCCCTTAAAACTTTTGAGCCGACTCCAATGGCTCCTCCTACTCCGGCTCAGCCCGCTCAGAATGCGGCGCCGGCTGTTCTTGTGGATAGAGAGGGAAATGTAAATCTGACACAGCTGCAGTCAGAAGAACGTCAGAAATATGAAGTTCTTGCGAACTCTATTGACGAGACCAACCCTGGTTCAATCGTTAATTTCGGGGCAGAGCTTCAGAAAACATTAACCAACCAGAGTGACAGCTTCTTAGGAAATGTAAGAAGATCAAACTCAGGAGAAGTTGGTGGGCTTATCAACGACCTTTTGGTAGAGCTTAACTATGTAGATGTAGAAGAACTTAACGGAAATAAAGTGAAAAGCTTCCTGAGCAAATTGCCATTCATGAAAAAGGTAATGACTCAGGTGGAAAATCTTTTTGCAAAATACGATAAGATCATCAATAATATCGAGCAGATTTCTTATAAAGTAAATGCGGGAATTATCACCTCTACAAAAGATAACGCTGTACTTCAGACTATTTTTGAAAGTAATGTGAATTCTATCAAGCAGATTGAAGAGCTTGTCATTGCAGGTAATATCAGAATGGAAAGAGCTGCAGGCGAGCTTGCTCAGATGGAAGCGAATCCGCAGATTTATCAGGATTATCAGATTGCAGATAAAAGAGATTTCATTGCGAGGCTAGACAGGAGAATGGCTGATCTTAAAGTGGTGCGTGTGATTATGATGCAGTCACTTCCTCAGATCAGACTCGTACAGAACAACAACGTTTCTATTGCTGAAAAGGCACAGACGATTCTTACCACTACACTTCCGGTTTGGAAAAACCAGCTTTCCCTTGCGGTAGCGATGTACAGACAGCAGCAGAATATTGAAATCCAGCAAAAAGTATCTTCTACTACAGAAGAGATTTTAAGAAAGAATGCAGAGCGTCTTGGCCAGAATTCAGTGAACGTTGCCAGAGCCAATGAGCAGACTATCGTATCGGTGGAAACATTGAGAGAAACAACATCAATGCTGATCAATACATTGAATGAAGTGAAACAAATCCAGAAACAAGGAGCTGACAACAGAAGAAAACTGGATCAGGATCTTCAGACATTGGAGCACGAACTAAAAGCAAATGTCAGAGGTTAATTTATAGGATACCAAGGTGGGGGATGATGCCGCAACCATATTGTCGCAAAGCAAAAGAAGGTTAACAAAGCTTAAGCTTCTCGCTAATTTTTTTGAACATATTGATATTATATCTATTTACATCAAAACGGATATTATCCACAATCTGTTCCAGGAAAATACGGCTTTAGATTATAATAAACTGGAACTTTTCCACCTGCAGTATACCGACAGCCTTATAGAACTTCTGACTAAAATTAAAAAGCAGAAGGAAAATGACATGCTGGCGGTCATCAATGAAATTAACATCAACAGTAAATATATTTCAGGTTTTGAAGAAAGAAAGGTAGATAGTTTTGAGACCGACAGAAAAATGTATAGCGGTGTCTTTTCCCAACACTTAAAAACAGTGTATAAAGACCTGACGGAAGATCGTTTTACGGCCAATTGGGACAATGTACTGTACTTTCATAAAAAATATGCCCAGGAATTTTACAGATCGGAGGCAGATGAAACACTGCTGAAAACTGATTCTTTTCCTTCCTATCAGTATAAAGAATATTCCATTGAAAGGAAACTGTTGGGAAGGCTTAATATACAGGGGTTTAAAGTCCGTTTCGTATGTGGTTACCTTATCGGAACCCACGATTATGAACTTTTTAAAATCTTTCAGTCTGATGATTATTTTATTTTCAGTGTAGACGAAAAGAAATTGTATCTTTTCGACAAAGAACTGGATAAGCTGGATATTTCCGAGAATCAGTCTAATCAGAGTTCCATTATTGATCAGCTGAGAAGTAAAAATGAGCAGCTGGAACATAGTATGAACGAAAGAAAGCGTACTTTGCCAGCTGAAGTGGAAGGCGTTCTGAAAGATTATATTAAAAACCTGGAAAATATGGATATTATGAGTAAAATCTTTGACTTCGACGAAGAAACGAATATTCTGCGGGCAATGCTTAATTTGAATTTGAATAATAATTAGAACGAAATTTGAAAAGCAAAGAAGATTATCTTTTTTGCAAAAAAGTAAATAACAACTAAACATAGAAAGATGGCTATCAACTTACAAAAAGGTCAGAGAATTAACCTTAAAAAAGAAAATGGAGCTGAGCTTTCCCAGGCTTGTGTAGGAATCAACTGGGGAGCAATCGAAAAGAAAGGATTTTTCGGAACAAAGAAAGAAGCAGTAGACTTGGACGGAAGCTGTATTTTATATGATTCAAACAAAAACGTTACAGAAGTAATCTATTTCGGAAATCTTAAATCAAGAAACGGATCTGTAAGACACAGTGGAGACGACCTTACCGGTGACGTAAACGGAGATGACGGATTGGATAATGAAGTAATCACGGTAGATTTCAGCCAGCTGGAACCGAATGTTGAGCATGTGGCAATGGTTTTGAACAGCTACAGAGGCCAGGATTTCGGAACTATTCCTTTTGCTTCTATCCGTATTTATGAAGGATCACCTACCAATGTGAGAGAAGTTTTTGCAAAATATGATATTGCGAATGATGCTTCTTTCAGCGGACATGTTGCCATGGTAATGGGGGTTTTCTACAAGAGAAACGGAGAATGGAAATTCAATGCGATCGGAGATCCTACAGCAGATAAAAAGCTGGAGCAGACGATCCAGACAGTGCAGATGAATTACTTATAATCAATTGTCAATCAAAAGATAAATAAAATAGCAATATTTGTACTCTGTGCATCTATTGCTTTTATCATATAATAACATAACTCAAGTGGAACATCAAAGTATTTTAGAACTGCACCCTGGTCTGGTGTGGGGATTCGCAGTAACGGTTGTTATCATGCTGCTCCTGGACTTAGGGGTATTTAATAAAAAAAGTCATGAAGTCTCTTCCAAAGAAGCTACCATCTGGTCTATCGTATGGATTTCGCTTTCCATGGTTTTTTCAGGGGTGGTATATTGGGTATTCAATACCGACGGAAGCCCTGAAAGCCATGCTTTGGCAGTAGAGAAATTTACACAGTATCAGGCTGCTTATTGGATTGAAAAAGCCTTGTCTGTGGATAATTTATTTGTATTTATCCTCGTTTTCGGGTTCTTTAAAGTTCCGAAATATCTTCATCACAAAGTCCTTTTCTGGGGGATTATCGGAGCGCTGATCTTCAGAGCTATATTCATTTTTGCAGGAGTAGGACTGATTAATCTTACCTATCTTCCTGAAATGAATATCTTCGGTGAAGCAGTGAAAATCAACGTAGTCATGACCTTATTCGGATTATTCCTTGTCTATGCAGGGATCAAATCATGGGGTGACGGTGATGATGGTGACGATGAAGATTACAGTAATACAGCAGGAGCAAAACTGATCAAGAGTTTCTGGAAAGTTTCAGATAACTACGATGGAGATAAGTTCTTCACCATCCAAAACGGAATTAAAATGGCAACTCCTCTTTTAGTAGTAGTGGGTGTTATTGAATTTACGGACGTTCTTTTCGCTGTAGACTCCATCCCGGCGATCTTTGCAATCTCAAATGACCCGTTTATCCTTTATACATCAAATATCTTTGCTATTTTAGGATTAAGATCATTATATTTCCTGTTAGCGAACTTTATTCATATGTTCAGCAAACTTCCATATGGATTGGCGATTATCCTGTCCTTCATTGGAGTTAAGATGCTTATTGCGCCATGGATCCATATTCCGTCTCCGGTTTCATTAGGAATCGTAGGAGGTGTATTGGTGATCTCTGTTCTTTTATCCGTTATCTTCCCTGAAAAAGAAGAAGAGAAGAAAGAAGAACTGGAAGAGTAATCCTATTTAAAATATACTATCAAGCCTCTGGAATCTATTTCTGGAGGCTTTTTCTATTCATATTCTTAGTTGGACAACGCAAAGGCGCAAAGAAGATAAAAATTATGCTGCTTTTAAGACACAAGAAAATCGAAGATTTTCAGCAAGATTACTGCGCAATTACCGGTTTCATTCAAAGCCTTTCTTAGCATTATTAAGTTTTATCGGAGATAAAATCTTTGCGCCTTAAATATGTTAAATCTATAAAAATTTAGCGCCTTTGCGCTTTCAAAAATTCTCAAAAAAAAAATTAAAAATAAAAACAGACAGACTGGTCTGTATGTAATTTTTTTTCATACATTTGTTCCAGAAAAGAAAAGCATATGAAATCTCCAAGAGAAAGAATAGTAGAAATAACCTTCGAATTGTTTGCAAAACAAGGGTATAATTCTACCGGAATCAATCAGATTATTTCCGAAGCTGAAGTTGCCAAGGCAAGCTTTTATCAGCATTTTAAATCCAAAGAAGATCTGTGTGTAGAATTTCTGAAGGTAAGACATGAATATTGGTTTGGTGAGCTCAATCACTTTATAGCAAAAGAAAAAAGCTTAAAATCCAAGATCATCAATGCTTTCGATTTCCTCGTGTATATGAACGAAAAGGAAAATTTCAGAGGTTGCAGCTTTCTGAATATTCTGTCGGAGATCCCCATGGATAATACTAAAATACTGAGCGTTATTCAGTCTCATAAAGCAGATCTGAGAAATTTTTTTTTAGAATTGCTCGATGATAATGAATTTTCGGATCATGTCTACATGCTTTTTGAAAGCAGTATCATAGAAAGCCAGCTTTTCAAATCCAATGAACTCATTGAAAAATCAAAAAAAATAGTGACCAATTTAATACAATAAGTTATGGAACAGAAACATCCGCTTCCGCCTTTCACTCTTGAAACGGCCCTGGAAAAAATTCAACTCGCAGAAGATGCCTGGAACAGTCAGGATCCTGAAAAGGTTTCCAAAGCATATACCATCGACAGCGAATGGAGAAACAGAGATACCTTTGTGAATGGGAGAGAAGAGATTGTAGTATTTCTGCAGAAAAAATGGGAAAAAGAGCTTCATTATAAGCTTAAAAAGGAATATTGGGCACACACCGACAATCGTATTGCCGTTCGTTTTGAATATGAGTACCAAACCAAGGAAGGGAAATGGTTCAGGGCTTATGGGAATGAAAACTGGGAGTTCGATGAGAACGGGCTCATGGCAAAAAGATATGCCAGTATCAATGATCTGGCTATCAAAGAAGAAGAACGAAAGTTTAAATAAGATGTAAAGACTGTTGTCACAACAGTCTTTTATTTTTTAGTTGGATCAATCTTTTTCACATCACATGCAAAAATTCATCATTCATAACTCATCATTATTTTAACTGTTTTTCCCATGCAGTAACTTATTAATTTTCCTTCTGGTCTGCACAGAAACTTTATAAGCTTCATCACGCAGCTTTTGTATTTTTCCTATAGGCTGAAAAAATATTTTACTTTCAAAAGGATTGAATGAAAGCAATTCATTGGTACAGTCCCGCGCATCCAGCAAAGAATTTTTATTGATTCTGACCTCACCGATTTTAATAAAAGGAGAATTTCTCCACTCAACATTCAGTCTGTTGATCGGCTGATCTTTCAGGTCATAACAGATCTGCACTAAAACATCGGCTTTAAAATCATGGGTTTGCAGATAGTTTTTTAAAGAATCCTTGACCTTTTGTTTTTTTCCAATGTTCTTATCCACAGATTGAGGAGACAGTTTTATTTTGATGATATGATCTCCAAGCCGGTAAGCTCCTATAGAATGATAGTCGAAGGAAAGAATAAAATCATTTCTTTTACGAAGAAGTTGAATCATATTACGAACCATATCAGCTGTTAGCAGGGAAGGAGTCATTTTAATCATCTGAAGCAGCAGGGTAAACAAACTGCTCCATTTTTTGGTGTAAAATCTGTTGACCGCCGTAAACAGTTTCAAAAAATTTGAAACAGAATTTATAGGAAACAGGGGAAAATTCACCAATGGATAATTGGCAAGAAGCCCACCGTTTTCATTCTTGATCTGCACTGCAAAGCCGTAGGCAGGAATATCCTTTCTTGTATTCTTAATTTTCAGCTGAGCATTGGAAAACCGTATAGTAAGATCAAATTTTTCCTTATCAAAAAAAGGCTGCAGTGATTCCGGAATATCAGATTCTATCCTGAATGTACCTTTTGCTACCGCATACGTTTTGGCATGGGCATTTCTGGTAGCATAGTTGACATCGCTGATGGAAGAGGATTGTTCAACAAAATCTGCTATTGTTTTTTTATTGATTTCCAGAAGCTTTTTTTCCTCTTCATTCAGTTCATCAAACTTCTTATTATATTTTAGTGGATTTGGCATTTAGTTTTTAAAATCCAATTATAACGCCAAGTTTCGAAATCTGTGTTAAATAAGTATTACAAATATTTGAATTTTGTGGAAAAGCTCTTTGAAAATCAAAAATGTAAGACTATATGATTAATGAATATTGAAAAATAATCTTTTTAACTTGTTGATTATTAGTGTTTATTTATTTTTAATGAGAATGAATTAAAGTCACTTTGTTTGAGAGGAAAATTCTTCAGGCTTTTAAACTTCGCTTATCGTGCTCCCATCTTCCAAACCCAAAAAGCCTTATCTTTGTAAAAAATTATAATATGGGAGTAGCAGATATGTTATTTAAACGTAAAAAAGAATTAGCAGAAAAAAACCTGAAAGACGGTAAAGAATATATGGAAGAGTATGGTAAAAGAGAAAGCGTTGTGCAGTTACCAAGCGGCTTACAGTATGAAATCATTACAGAAGGCGACGGCCCGAAACCAGGACCCAAATCTACTGTAAAATGCCACTACCACGGAACTACTATTTCCGGGAAAGTATTCGACAGTTCTGTAAAAAGAGGTACACCTGCATCTTTCCCTTTGAACAGAGTGATTTCAGGATGGACGGAAGCACTTCAGTTAATGACTGTTGGCAGCAAATGGAGATTAATCATTCCTCCACACTTAGCGTATGGCGATCAGGAAATCAGCAAAGAAATCGGGCCTAACAGTACGCTTGTTTTTGAAGTTGAACTGCTGGATATTAAATAATCCTTCTTAAAAATAGATTAAAAATTTACCTGATTTCAGGTAAATTTTTTTATTTGTATTATATTCGTATAGGAGAATTGGGAAAATGGAGAAATTTATTTTGCAATATACCTGATAACACAAAAAATCACTGAATGAAAAAACTTTTTTACCTATTGATTGTTTTCGGGCTTCTTACTTCCTGTGTTTCCAGGAAGAATCAGGCTATTCAGCAGAATATTCTCACCCTGAAAGACAGCTACTGTAAAGCGCCGTTCAAATATAACTACAGCAACAAACTTCCGTCTTATAATTCAGATTCTATATTGGCAGCCAATAAAGAATTAAAAGAAGTATTTTCTGATCAGAGTATTCTTATCTTAAACGCACTGGATAATCTGGATGAAGTTCATCAGATTATTGATCTTAAAAAAGATTCATCCCTTGCTTCCCAGGTTAAAGTTTTACAGTTGAAGACAAAAATAAACAGCAAAATAACGATTGCTCTTACGGAACTGGATGCAGTAGCCGCAGAGTTCGACTGTGAAGGAGAAAGAGTAGCCCAGATTGGAAATTATGTGGATAACTTAAATTCATCAAGAAATAATAAGCTTATTTTATATTCAATTGTTGCAGGAGCAGCAGCTTCAATAGCAGGAGGAATTGTACATGATCAAGGCTGGAGTAATGCCATCGATATTGGCGGAGGGGTTCTGGGAGCAGGTTTTGGACTGGCAACCCTTAATCCAAAAGGGAAAAAGGTAGAGTTTATTCACCAGAGAAACCTTTTGAGAGATATCTGGAAAGAAAAATTAGAGTCTCCGAATTTTCCCCCTTTTATCTGGTATATGTACACAGAGAAAAAGTTTTCCAATAAAGAAGAGCATTCCATTATAGGGAATATGAAACAGAGGTGGCTGCATTACCAGTTTGATGATAGTAAGGAAGCGGCGGATAAATCTGTGATTTTCAGTGATGGCGGGTTTTACAGGGCTGATGATCTTCATAACCGCGCTGCTATGCTGAATCAGATGCAGTCGGCAACCCGTACCATTAATCAGAATATCAATTATCTGTTACTGGATCTGGATAAACTGATCCTTTAAGAAAAATTTAACTGTAATAAATTTTGTTACATTTAAAAAATGTGTATCTTTGCCCTGTAATTACAATGAACAATACAAGATTTGCTACGGCAGTACATATTATGACATTATTGGCGAAAAGTCCTCAGGAGTGGCTTACTTCTGACTGGATGGCCGGTAGTATCAATGTGAATCCGGTGATTATCCGAAAGGAGATCAGCGTATTGAGAGAAGCAGGCCTTATTATCAGCAGACAGGGAAAAGAGGGAGGAAGCCAGCTTGCAAAGAATGCTGAAACGATCACTATTTCCGAGATCTATAAAGCAGTAAAAAATACAGAAGTATTAGGTAAAAAAAATCAGAATCCCAATCCGGCATGCAGTGTTGGAAAAGAGATCAACAATCATTTAAATACATTATTTGAAGAAACAGATCAATTGGTGGTAAACTTTTTAGGAGACAAGTCATTACAGGAATTCACTGACCAGTTTGAATAAAAATTTTTTAACCTTAAATGTAACAAAATTTATTACAATTTAATTAAAAATAAAACATTATGAAAAAAGTAGCAGTAATCGGTGCAACAGGATTTGTAGGAGCACACGTAGTATCAGAATTAGCAGACAGAGGATATGCTGTAGAAGCATTGGTAAGAGATGCATCAAAAGTGAAAACACAGGAAAATGTAACTGCAAAAAGTGTTGATGTAAACAATGTAAACGAACTGGCTGAGACATTGAAAGGAAGCGATGCCGTAATCAGTACATTCAATGCAGGATGGACCAACCCTAACCTTTACAACGATTTTTTAAACGGTTCCGAGAACATTGAAAAAGCTGTAGAACAGTCGGGAGTAAAAAGACTGATTGTAGTAGGTGGAGCAGGAAGCCTTTACACACCGGATAACGTACAGATTGTAGATACTCCTGATTTCCCGGAAGCTTACAAACCAGGGGCAACAGCGGCAAGAGATTATTTAAACAAGATCAAAGAGAATAATACGTTGGATTGGACATTCTTCAGCCCTGCTATCGAAATGAATCAGGCTAATGTAGGAGAAAGAACAGGAAAATACAGGACTTCACTGGAAACTCCGGTATTTGATGAAAACGGAAGAAGCCGTCTTTCTGTAGAAGATGTAGCAGTAGTTCTGGTAGATGAATTGGAGCAGAACAACCATATCCGTGAACGTTTTACAGCAGCTTACTAATCAATAAAAGAACAGAAATGATACAAAAAAAATTATGGTCGTTATTAGCACTATTGGGATTTATCAGCATATTTGCAGGGAATCTCAAAGTGAAAGTTTATAATCCGGGAGCCAAAGCTATTTTTCCTATTACGTCTACCATTATTTATGGAGATAAAGATGCGATACTTGTAGATGCTCAGTTTCAGAAACAGTATGCAGAACAGCTGGTAAAAGAAATAAAAGCAACAGGAAAGAACCTGAAAACCGTTTTTATTTCTCACAGTGATCCGGATTTTTATTTTGGATTGGATGTGATTAGAAAAGCTTTTCCTAATGCTAAAATTATCTCAACGGCACAGACTGCTTATCTTATATCAGCTTCAAAAGATGATAAAATGGGAGTGTGGAAACCACAGTTGAAGGCAGATGCACCATCGGAAATTATAATTCCTGAAGCAGTTACTTCAATTCCTGATCTTGAAGGAAATAAAATTGAAATCAGACAAAACCCGGAAGATCCGGCACACAGTTTTCTGTGGATTCCTTCCATTAAAACCATTGCCGGCGGGATTTCAGTTTCTGTTGGCTCACATCTCTGGATGGCAGACACTCAGAATGTAAAAGCCATTGATCAATGGATAGGGCAGATTGATGCTATGAAAGGTTTGAAACCGGAAAAAGTTATTCCTTCTCATTTTGCAGAACTTTCCACATCACCACAATCTCTTGATTTTGTGAAAAACTATCTGGAAAATTATAAACAGGCAGTAACAGAGAACAAAACTACATCTGCAATTGTAGATTTTATGGTAAAAAAATACCCTGATCTGCCAGGAAAAGAAGAACTTGAAATGGGAGTAAAGGTTTATCTTAAAGAAATGGACTGGGATCTTAAATCACCCTATCCGGTAATCGGAAGTAAAGTGGAAGTGGACTTTGGAGAAGTTAAATTCATTCTTGATTTTAAAGATAACAAAACCATGACGTTTACAGGAACAGAAGGAAGTTCAAAAAACAGTACGGACACTGTAGAATATACTGCAGTAGAAGTAGCAAAAAATGTTTTTATGGTATACTGGCATGAGCCGCACCTTGGTTTCAATGTAACCCATATTCAGGATTATAATAAAAATATCGTGTATTCAAATATTGCAGGTCCGGACGGTACATTCACCCATCCGAAAGGAACGCTTAAAATCTTAAAGTAAAAAAACAGCTGCCAATGCAGCTGTTTTTTTATATCATAAGAATTAACAATGAAAATATCCTTAAGCTTCATTAAATCAGCTTGCTGATTCCAACTTTGCCTCCTTAGAATCAAAAGAAAGCAAATTAAAAACTTTGAATTAAAATATTCTCTCGCAGATTTTATAGATTTTGAAGATCTATGATCATGAGAATTATATTCGTGATTCGTTATATTCGTGCTCTTCGTGTTTAAAAAAGACCTCTAAATGAATACTTTAATTTTTAAAACCAAAAAACTGCCTCTCATAAGACAGTTTTCTTTTTATAGATTCATAAACAATTTCGGGTTAATCGGAGTATTGTTTTTGTGTACTTCATAATGCAGATGAGGTCCTGTAGAACGCCCTGAATTTCCGGATTTCGCAATGACCTGGCCTACTTTTACTTTATCATTCACCTTAGCAACAAGTTCAGATAAATGTCCGTATAGTGTGGCCAGTCCGTTTCCGTGAGAAACAATTACACAGTTTCCATAGCCTCCTTTTTGTCCGGAGAAAATGACTGTTCCGGCAGCGGCGGCTCTTACATCGGAACCATAGGCCACAGCAATATCCAGTCCTTTATGAAACTGCATCTGATCAGCTTCAGCAGGTGGATTGTTTTTTTCAGCAATGGTAGTTTTTGCAGCAATACCCGCAACGGTTTTCGTTGTAGAAGGAGCTGGAGCAGCAGCCACAGGACTTGCTTTCGGAGTAACCATCACCTTTACTTCTCTTTTATTTCCATAGCTGTCAGTAAGCTCTACAATTTTCTCAACGGGTTCGGCTTTTACTTCTGGTTTTGCAGCTGCAACGGCAGCTGGCTTTGTCTCAGTCGCTGCACCAGATTTTACCGAAGCAAAAACAGTTTTGAACGGGATAGGATTTTTTCTTATCCCGAAATTGGACGAAATATAGCCGTCAGTAGGCATTCCTAGAGGAACCTGCATCAGTTTTTTCTGAAGATCCATCAGATACTGGCTGTATCGGTTAGCCTGCTTGGAAAGATAAATAGAATTTGAAATACTGTCCTGGTTGAGCATCATCAGCTTTTCGTTGGTAATGTCTTTGGACTTCAGGAAAGAGTTGAGCTGGGCAACAGTCTGATCTACAAGAGTAAGATCAGTTTTCATTTTTAGATAATCTACACTGTCTTTTTCAGTGTTTATTTTTACAAGGTTCACTTCGTAGGTTTTGTCATCTCTTTCAGAAAAGAGCTTGGCAATGAAGACACCCTGTGCAAAAACTACTAGTAAAAGTCCTCCCAGGAGAATGTTTACGTTCTTCTTGCTGCTTAGAAATTTTTTCATATTTCTTCTCTTAGTCAATTTAAAACGGTTTTGAAGCTGCAAATTTAAATAAAAATAAGTTTTGTGAGTTATTTTTATTTAAAATTCAGTTTTTTCTGTATTTAACGGCTAATTAACTATTTAATTGTGTTGAAGTGTTAATTTTTTCAGAAAATGGCTTTTATCATAGTTTCAAAGCCCGCGTTACGTCTTTGTTTTAATATCTTTGCAGTTCACATTCCAATTATGGCTAAAAAGAAAATTATTTCAGAATCTTCGAATCCAAAAAAGAATAAAAAGGATATTTCTGTAGGAGTTGTAGGAAGCGGAAGTTTTGCAACCGCTATCGTAAAAATGCTTGTTGAAAACTGCAAAGTTGTACACTGGTGCGTAAGAAATGAATTTGTAAAAGGGGCTATTGAGCTTCGTGGGCATAACCCAACCTATCTTACGGCGGCACATTTTAATCTTAAAAGTTTAAAACTGACAACAGATATTAACGAACTGGTATCTGCCTGTGATGTTATTGTGCTGGCAACGCCGTCTATTTACCTGTCTGATACACTGGATAAAATGACGTGCGATTATTCAGACAAGATCTTTATCTCTGCAATTAAAGGAATTATTCCAAAAGTAAATGATGTGGTGGCGCATTATCTTCGTGATGAATTTAAAATTGGTTTCAGAAACCAGGCTGTTATTGCAGGACCTTGTCATGCCGAAGAGGTTGCCATGGAAAGACTTTCTTATCTTACGATTGCAGCAGTAGAAGATGAAACCGCTGAAAAACTTGAAGGAATATTCAGTTCAGATTTTATCAAAGTGCATACAAGCAAAGATATTTTAGGAAATGAGTACAGTGCGATCCTTAAGAACATTTTTGCCATAGGAGCAGGAATTGCCAGTGGATTAGGATATGGAGATAACTTTACGGCAGTATTTGTTTCCAACGCAATCCGTGAAATGGAAACTTTCCTGGAAGCGATTTATGAAGCACCAAGAGATGTGAACGAAAGTGCCTATCTGGGTGACCTTTTGGTAACGGCGTATTCACTTTTCTCAAGAAACAGAAACCTTGGAAACCTGATCGGAAAAGGATATACCGTGAAGTCTGCCATTCAGTCCATGAACATGGTAGCAGAAGGATATTACGCAGCAGATTCCATTTATAAGACAGCGAAACAGAAAAACCTTAAACTCCCGATTATTGATACGGTATATGCTATTTTGTATGAAGGTAAAAATGCTGAAAAGCAGTTTAAAAAACTGACCGCAAAATTGAATTAAAATGGAGCTGGAATAAAAGCCCGTTAAACATACATAGAAAAACTTAGGCAGTAAATGCTTAAGTTTTTTTATTGACTAATCCTGGCAGCGACCCGTACTGCTATTTTATATTATCAATCATTTCAATGGTACTTTATTGAAATTTTCCATGGTTTTTTGTTGTGTACTCAAGAAGTCCTCTGAGCAAAAAAATAACGGATTAAATCGTGCTGATTTTTAAAACTTTTCCCGAAATTTGAAGTAAAATTTTAAAATTATGTCACAATCGCTTACAAGCAGAACACCGAAACCTAAATACGACGTTGTACTGATAGGCGGCGGAATCATGAGCGCCACTTTAGCAACGCTGCTTCATGAATTTGATCCAAATCTTGAAATCGCTATCTTCGAAAGACTCGGAAGGTTTGCCAAAGAAAGTACAGCTGCATGGAACAACGCCGGAACAGGCCACTCCGCTTTTTGTGAGCTCAACTATACCCCTGAAAAACCGGACGGATCTATTGATATTACCAAAGCCGAAAGCATTGCAGAGCAGTTTGAAATTTCAAAACAATTCTGGTCTTATCTGATTACCAAAGGATATATCCGTGAACCTAAAGAATTTATCAATTCCTGTGCTCATATGAGTCTTGTATTCGGAGAAAAAGATGCTGAATACCTTAAAAAACGCCACGATAAAATGGCAGAATCTGTTCTTTTTTCAGGAATGGAATTTTCTACAGATCACGAAAAACTGAAAGAATGGATTCCTCTGGTGATGAGTAAAAGAAACCAGTCTGAAGTAATGGCTGCAACGAAGATGGATATGGGAACAGATGTAAACTTCGGAACATTGACGAGAAAAATGGGAAGACATCTTCTGGAAGATTCTAATGTTGAGGTTTTCTTATACCACGAGGTGAAAGATATCAGCCCTAGAGAAAACGGTACATGGGAAATGAAAGTGAAAGACAGAATCCATAGCCACAAACAGGAAGTGGTAGCAGATTTTGTATTTATCGGTGCGGGAGGATACGCGCTTCCGCTACTGGACAGCTCAGATATTAAAGAAAGTGAAGGATACGGAGGCTTCCCGGTTTCAGGGCAGTGGCTGGTAAGTCATAATCAGGAACTGGTGGAAAAGCACCATGCTAAAGTATATACTCAGGCTACGGTAGATGCTCCGCCAATGTCTGTTCCACACCTTGATCTTAGGATTATTGATGGAAAAAAAGCGCTTCTTTTCGGGCCTTTTGCAGGATTCTCAACCAAATTTCTAAGAGAAGGAAGTTATCTTGACCTTCCTGAAAGTGTAAATACGAAGAATTTAAGGTCACTTTTCGGGGCATGGTGGCATAATATTCCGCTTACAAAATATCTGATTCAGCAGGTTGCCATGACAAAGTCTCAGAGAATGCAGCATTTGAGAGAATTTATCAAAGATGCTAAAGAAGAAGACTGGGAACTGAAAGTAGCAGGACAGAGAGTTCAGATCATCAAAAAAGATGAAAAAGAAGGTGGTAAACTGGAATTCGGAACTGAGGTGGTCGTAAACAAGAGCGGAACGATTGCTTCTCTGTTGGGAGCTTCACCGGGTGCATCCACAGCAGTATATGCCATGCTGAATGTGCTGGAAAAATGCTTCCCTGAAAAACTGCATGGAGAATGGAAAGCAAAGCTGCTTGAAATGGTTCCTTCCTATGGTCAAAAACTGGCTGATAACCCTGAACTGACCCAGGAAGTAAGAAATTACACCAAAGAAAAATTAGAATTAGAATATTAACATCCATAATGAGCAATAAGTAATCTTATTATTTATTGCTCATTACTTATTACTTATAAAAAGGTGGAAGAAGTAATTGTAAAACCAGTCATTGCCAAGGAACTCCTTGAATCTCTTCAGGCGAAAACAGAAGAGGAGAGGCAGGTTATTGTACACTGTTGCTTTCCGGCATCTCCATTCTTAGGAAACCTGATCAGAATCTGGCATTCAACCTATCTTTTTGACAATCAGTCTGAGCATAGAAGCAAAATGATTCATGCGGAAAACATTTCAATTTCTCCATACTGGACACCGGTTCCCTTTATGAAGGACTTTTGGTTTACCCTGATCTTTTCCGGGCTGCCAAAAGACTGCAAAAGTTTTGATCTGAAAGAAGTTATTCCTGAGGAAGGAGGATTCTTTGTAGAATCAATTAAAAGAAACTCTTCTGATGTGTATCGCGTCAAAATATCAGAGTCTTATTAAGTAAGTATGAGCGCAAGGGAAGAAAAACTGAAACAGATTATTCAATGGGCTGAAAACAATCCTGATATCCGTGCTGTTCTCCTGACCAGTTCATTGGTAAACCCTTATGCTCCGGTAGATGATTTCAGTGATCTTGATGTGGAGCTTGTTTTTGGTAACAGATCATCCTATGAGTCGGAAAATAAATGGATCAGCCTTTTTGGTGATCCTATTTCCATGATTGAAGAAGATGATCGTGTTTTTGACGGAAAGCATGCTATGAAAATGGTCTTATATAAAGATCATGTAAAAGTGGATTTTAAGCTGTATCAGGTATCGGAATTTATTGAAGAAATCAATCAGGAAAACCTTCCCGAAGACTGGGATGTAGGATACAAGGTTTTAATAGATAAAGATAACCTGACCAATAGTATGAAACCGCCTACCTATCAGTCAATAATGATTCAGCAGCCGACAGAAAAAGAATTTCAGCAGCGGATGAATGACTTCTGGTGGGATACAACTTATGTTGCAAAATGCCTGAAACGCGGAGACATTTTTTACGCCAAATTTATGTCTGAAAATATCCTGCGTACAGATTATCTTGTCCCTTTGATTGAATGGTATATTGCCGAAAATCATGACTGGAATAATATCACAACCAATAAACACGGAAGACTCTTCAAAAAATATCTCTCATCTGATTTATGGAATAAAGTGGAAAAAACTTTCTCCGGCAGCGATATTGAAGAAAACTGGAATGCATTGTTTGCCTATGCAGATGTGGTTCATGAGCTGGGAACTTCACTGGCAGAAAAGCTTCATTGTATGTACCCTTCAAAGTTGGAGTATGATATCAGGAACTATCTTAATGAAGTAAGGAAGATGCCTTAATTTCAGGCAAATTCATTCTGTTTAATAAGATTTTCAATACAATATTCAGCAATCGCAGTAATCGTAACAAACGGATTAACACCAATGGTTCCCGGAATTAAAGAACCATCCAGCACAAACAGATTCTCGTGATCTTTTAGCTTTCCATATTCGTTGGTAGCTTCACCAAGAACACACCCTCCAAGCGGATGATAACAGATATCTGCCCCAAACCCATTATTAAAAAGTAAATGGCTTCTTGTACCGCCATTAGCCTTATTCATTTTACGGATAAAATATTGGGCATTTTCTCTCATTTTAGCGGTATTGCTTTCATCCCAGTTTAATGTCAGGGATTGGCTGGCTTTATGATAGGCAACTTCTCCCTTTTTATCAACCCTGTTGATGAGCAGATATAAAGAAGTAGCCACATCCATTCCCATGGGCAGAGGAGCAATTTCTGTGAAAAACGGATGTTCCGGATCATCCCAGTTATCAATTCCTCCTACCGGAATAGTGGATTGCTTAGCTCCGGTGCCGCCAGACAATGGCTTAACCCAGTTTCTTCCGGTCATGAAATTTCCATTGTTTCCCCAGTTTTTACCAATCTTTTCATGGATGGGAAATCCGTTCTCTGCATGAGACTGTAACAGAAGCTGCAAAGTACCCATTGTTCCTGCGGAAAGAATCAGCTTTTTGCAGTGGAAAACTTTGTCCGCAATCATAGCTCCGGAAGTATCCGTCTGCCGGACATTCAATGTATAGCTTTTGTCATCATTCAGTTGAATAGTCTGGACCCGATGGAGGTCAAGGATTTCTAAATTTCCTGTTTCCAGTGCTTTTTTGAGATAGGTTTTATCTAAACTGTTTTTTCCGTGGTTATTTCCATAAATCACTTCAGTATTGAGAGCAGAGCGGGGAACTTCATTTCTGAACTCTTTTTCCATATATTTAAAATCATACACATTGGGAACCCGAATGGTTTTAAAGCCAGCTTTGTGAGCTTCTGCTTCACCTATCCGGGTGAATTTATAGTAAGGACAGTCTTTCAGAAACTGTTCATCAATAACATTTACCCTGAGTTCTTCCCGTACCAGAGGAAAATAATGATTATAAAACTTTTCAGCATCAAGATCAGGGAAAACCTCTCTGAAATAGCTTTCTTTGGGAGTGACAGCCATTCCGCCATTCACCAGAGAACCTCCGCCAACCCCTCTTCCTACCCAGATTTTAATATGATCAAAATCCAGACGGTCCAGAGTTCCGGTAAAAGGAGTCAGAGAAAAAATATTCATAAAGGGAGCAATGCTTTTGTTTTTCAGCCATGCAGAGCTTTTCCCGGGTTTCAGCAAATTGGAAAACGGAATTCCTGCTTTTTCCCAGTTAAGACCCATCTCCAGCAGCACTACTTTTTTTCCGGCTTCACAAAGACGCAGAGCTGAAACCGCTCCGCCATATCCACTGCCAATAATAACAATGGGAACATCATTGTTTTCCACGATCTGATTGTTTCTTCGTTCCGCTGCATGAAATAATTCGGATTGAAGAAAATAAAATCCTGATATTGCCAGAACACTGGTCTTTATGAAGCTTTTTCTGTCCATGAGCTTTGTTTTTCAAAAAGTATGCTAGATTATCAGAGGTGAATTTTATTTAAAACAGATTATATTTTTTATTACAATTTTAACTTTTGTTGGAATGAAAATTCATAGCTTTACTTATAATTTTAAATTCATGAAAAAATATATCATACTCTTTTTACTGCTTCCTCTATGGGTTTTTTCTCAGAAAAAGATATCAAAGGAAGAGAAAGAGGTACAGAAGTTTCAGAAAGAACTCAATGCAGAATATCTTAACCCAAAGGAAACTCCATTAAGAGGTGATAATTTTAAAAATTTTAAAGGACATCCTTTCTTTCCTTTTGATGCTAAATACAGAGTTACTGCACAATTTGTAAAATCAGAAGATACAAAACCCTTTGAACTTCCTACGTCTTCAGGGAAAACAAAAACGTATCGGGAATATGGAAAAGCAACCTTTACATTGGATGGTAAGCCGTATACTGTAACGTTATACCAAAGCCTGGATCTTATCAAACAGGAAAAATACAAAGACTATCTTTTCCTTCCGTTCCGTGATGCAACCAATGAAAAAGAAACGTATGGAGGAGGAAAATATATGGATCTCAAGATTCCGAAAGGAAATACCATTGTGCTTGATTTTAATCAATCTTACCATCCGTTCTGTGCTTATAATGCTTATGATTACAACTGCCCGATTGTTCCGGAGGAAAATAAGCTTCCCGTGGAAATCCGTGCAGGGGTAATGTATGAAGATATTTACCATCACTAATACTATGATACATTTAGAATTCTTTAAACCAGAAGATCTTTCCGGGGTCAGCTATGCTTTGGATGAAAATCAGATGAGATTTACAGCGACTGCTCAACAGGCTTTGCAAAGCATCAGTGAGCGGGATGATAACGATGCATTTCCCGTGACTATATTTTACAACGATCTGCCTGCAGGCTTTTTTGTCCTTGATTTCGGGAAAGATAAACTGGAAATTACTGATAATGAAAACTCAACGTTGTTACGATCTTTATCTGTGAATCCCGGGATGCAGGGCAAAGGAATTGGAAAAGCGGCGATGCTTGAACTAAGTGATTTTGTCAGAAACCACTTTAAAACCTGCGATGAAATTGTATTGGCCGTCAATCAGAAAAACGATTCTGCTTACCATATTTACCTTAAGGCAGGATACATTTACGACGGTAAGACCAGAATCGGAAGAAGCCGACCTCAATATCTGATGTACAAAAAACTTTAATAAAATTTTAAAATCATAATTTTTTATCTGCTGATATCTTTCCATAACTTTGAGTAACATCAAATTACAAAACATGGAAATATCACTTCAGAATCAGGTGGCTGTAGTCACAGGAGCTTCCAGTGGAATCGGTTCAGGAATTGCAAAATCATTGGCCGGAGCAGGAGCAACGGTCATTGTCAACCATTCCTCAGAAAGATCTACAGATGAAGCCAAAGCTGTTTTAAAGGAAATAACGGATGCCGGAGGGAAAGGAATGACCTACCAATGTGATGTTTCCAAAGAAGATCAGGTCATCAGAATGTTTCAGGATGTCATTGCTGAGTACCAGACTGTAGATATTCTGATCAATAATGCAGGGATTCAGAAAGACGCGAAATTTACTGAAATGACTCTTGACCAATGGAATGCGGTCATAGGAGTTAATCTGACGGGACAATTTCTATGCGCCAAAGAAGCCATTAAAGAATTTCTGCGAAGAGGAATCGACACTTCCCGCTCTGTTGCATGTGGGAAAATTATTCATATCAGTTCAGTGCATGAAATTATTCCATGGGCCGGGCATGCTAATTACGCTTCCAGTAAAGGGGCAATCAGAATGTTGATGCAAACGCTTGCTCAGGAATATGGTGCGGACAAAATCCGTGTCAATTCCATTTGTCCGGGAGCGATTCAGACGCCGATTAACCAGAATGCATGGGATACTCCGGAAGCTCTTAATTCTCTTCTCAGCCTTATTCCTTATAACAGAATCGGACAACCGCAGGATATCGGAAACTTAGCTGCGTTCCTTGCCAGTGACCTTGCAGATTATATCACAGGAACAAGCATTTTCGTGGATGGTGGAATGACTACGTTTGAGAGTTTTTCTACCGGAGGATAAAGGAATTCGAAGTTCAAAGTTTAATGTTCAAGGTTTAAAGTTTTGAAGTTGTTCTTAGAGTTTGAAACGGAATTAAAATATTACTCATTACTTAGTATTCATTACTCATAATTATTGCTTATGACGGAAAAACAGAGAATTTCAGATGTTTCATGGAAAAAATGGGGCCCCTATGTCAGTAACCGTGAATGGGGACTTGTTCGTGAAGACTACAGTGAAGACGGAGATGCCTGGAATTACACAGGCCACGATACGGCAGAAGCCAAAACATACCGTTGGGGTGAAGAAGGGATATGCGGAATCTGTGACGATCTTCAGAAACTTGTATTCTCTGTAGGTTTCTGGAATAAAAAGGATAAAATGGTGAAAGAGCGGTTCTTTGGACTCACCAACGGACAAGGAAATCATGGTGAAGATGTAAAGGAATATTTCTATTATCTTGATTCTACTCCTACACATTCTTATATGAAGATGCTGTATAAGTACCCTCAGAATGCATTTCCTTATGAGCAGCTTGTAAAAATAAATGCTGAAAGAGGAAAAGAGGATCCGGAATATGAGCTGATTGATACAGGAATTTTTGATCAGAATGACTATTTTGATATTTTTATAGAATATGCAAAGGAAAGTCAGAATGATATTCTAGTAAGATTAACAATTATCAATAAATCTGAAAAAGAAGCATCTCTGGTCATTTTGCCGACAGTTTGGTTCAGAAATACCTGGAAATGGGGATATGATGATTATAAACCCCAATTGTCTGCGGAAGATGCTGACCATATTAAAGTCAATCATCAGGATATTGAGATTAAAAATGTGTATGCAAAACAGTCCTTAAAGACCTTGTTTTGTAATAATGAAACCAATAATGAAAAGCTTTATCAATGTTCTAATGATTCAAAATACTGTAAAGATGGAATAAATAATTTTGTGATGACGGGAAATTCCCAGTCTGTAAATCCACAAAATGCAGGAACCAAAGCTTCTTTCTTTATTGATGAAGATTTTAAAGCGGGAGAATCAAAAATATTTGAATTCATGCTTTCAGATAAAGATATAAGAGAACCTTTTAAAGATTTCGATATTCTTTTTAAACAAAGACAAAAAGAAGCAGACGAGTTTTATGCAGAAATCCAGAAAGGAATTGCTTCGGAAGATGAAAAACTGGTTCAGAGACAGGCTTTTGCAGGAATGCTTTGGAATAAAATGTTTTACCATTACAATGTAGAAAAATGGCTGAAAGGTGATCCTTCCGAAATGCCTCCGCCAAAATCCCGGGAAACGATAAGAAACTACGACTGGAAACATCTGAACAATGAGCATATCATTTCAATGCCTGATAAATGGGAATATCCATGGTATGCAACGTGGGATCTTGCATTTCACACCATCAGCTTTTCACTGATAGATCCGGATTTTGCCAAACATCAGTTAAAGCTTTTCCTGTTTGAATGGTATATGCATCCCAACGGACAGCTTCCTGCCTACGAATGGAACCTGAGTGATGTGAATCCTCCTGTACATGCCTGGGCGGTTTTCAGGGTATTTAAAATTGATGAATATTTAAAAGACAAACCGGACCTGGAATTTCTGGAAAGTGCTTTCCAAAAACTGCTCATGAATTTTACCTGGTGGGTTAACAAAAAAGACCTTAACGGTAATAATATCTTTGAAGGAGGATTCCTGGGGCTTGATAATATCGGTGTTTTTGACAGGAATTCTGTTTTACCCAACGGAGAACAGCTGGAACAGTCGGACGGAACGAGCTGGATGGCTATGTTTGCCCTCAATATGATGAGAATTGCCCTGGAACTGGCCCTTTACAATAAGGTGTATGAGGAGATGGCGATGAAATTCTTTGAACATTTCCTGTCGATTGCCCATTCATTGGATAATATGGGGGATGAGAATTTCAGTCTTTGGGATGAGCAGGATGAATTTTTCTATGATGCAATTACTTCCAGTGACGGAACTCATATGTATTTGAAATTAAGAACCATCGTTGGGTTGATCCCGATGTTTGCTGTTGAGGTTATTGATGATGAAATGATTGAAAACCTTCCCAATTTCAAAAAAAGAATGAAATGGGTACTGGATAATAAACCTGAACTGGCTTCTCTGGTTTCAAGATGGGAAGTGAAAGGACAGGATTCAAAACATCTTTTATCTCTGCTTCGGGGACATCGTCTGAAAAGGTTGTTAAACCGGATGTTGAATCCGGATGAGTTTCTAAGTGATTACGGAGTAAGAGCTTTATCCAAAGAGTATGAAAGAAATCCTTATACTTTAACTCTGAATGAAACGGATTTTACTGTTAAATATACCCCTGCTGAAAGTGACAGCGGCTTGTTTGGTGGAAACAGCAACTGGCGCGGCCCCGTATGGTTTCCGATCAATTTTCTTATTATTGACAGTCTTCAGCGTTTTTTCTTCTATTACAGTCCGGATTTTTTGGTAGAATATCCTACGGGCAGCGGTAATTATTCAGACCTTGATCAGATTGCAGATGCCTTAAATAAGAGACTCGCGAAAATATTTTTAAAGGATGAAAATGGTAAACGCCCGGTTCATGGACAGTATGAAAGATTTCAGACCGATCCGGATTTTAAAGATTATATCCTTTTCTATGAATATTTCCATGGAGACAACGGCCGTGGAGTAGGAGCTTCCCATCAGACAGGCTGGACGGGACTTATTGCTAAGATTCTTCAGCCCAGATTTTCCAAAAAAGAAATGGCAGAATCCGAAACTGAAATGCCGGATAATGCAGAAAAACAATAAGTTGGTTTATTCAAATATCTGCTGTATAATTTCAAGTGAGGCCGGAGTTTTGAAGTCCGTGATATGATAATGATAGTACACCAAAAGACTGTCAAGGAAATCTTTTCTCAAAGAAGAACGGATTTTTGTGGCATAAAAATCTTCTGCACAAAGAGCTTCTTTCCATATCATTGAAATCTCTTCATTAAAAAGCTGATGACTTATTCCCGGAGAAAAAGTGCCGGTTTCCGGATCTAAGAAATTACCTTCACTCAATAATGGAGCTACACCCTGAATTTTTAAAAAAGCCAGTAAAAACAGAAGATGTGCCTGATAATTTCTATTGTTCAGCTCAGTGATAAGATGATCAATACCGGAATAGACGGGAATATTTTTATTCTCATGCTTAAGAATATGACTCAGAAAATCCGAGATAAAGAAAATGACAGTATTGACCTTTATATCTGTATAAATGTCATTGTTTTTTACCAATTCAAATTTTGAAACAGTCGGGATTCCGTTGCCCCGTGCTGGATTAATGGAAAAATTGAGATGGCTCAGCGGCTGAAGCAGGGCTTTCTTTTTGTTCTTTTTGGAATAAATTCCTTTCAGAAAATAGCTTTGAAAACCCTCTTCTTCTGTAAAACAATGCAATACCGCATCATTTTCCCCGTATTTGATAAATGAAAGTAAAAAACCGTTTTGTGAATTCATTAATTAACCACTCCTATTTTGGCGGTAGCTTTATCAGATCCGTCTTCGTTCGTCATCAGGACAAAATAAATCCCTGAAGCTACTCTTGTTCCTTTCTGATTATTGAGATCCCATTCATAATAACCTCCACGTGCAACGGCAGAGTGTACTACATTTCCTGCAGCATCCACGATTCTTATATTGGTTTTTTCTGCAAGACCTTTTATCGTTACTTTTCCTTTAAAGTTTGAATAAACAACAGGATTAGGATATACTACAACATCACCGAAATTGGATGTTACATCAGCAACATCGCCCTGATAGGTTACAATACCATTATACGTTACAAAATACACCTTGCCTGTTTTTTTATCAATTTTGATATCAGTAACACTATTGGTAGGAAGAGGTGAATTTTCCTTTGTAAAATGTTTTATGGTTCTCTGACCGTCTGAAGACAGATAGTAAACACCGCCGCCGTCAACGGATACCCATTTATAATCACCTCCATCTACTGCAATCTGAAGAATTGCTGATTCTCTGAAAAGCTCTTCACCCAAACCATTCTGCTCTATCACTATAGGTTCTACTTTAGGCTGGGCACTTTTTATTTCTGATGCTGAGTTTGACATGATCCTCAGACCTCCGTCCGTACCAATCCATGCATCACCAGCCTTATCAAAGGCTACAGATAAAATTCCTCCTGAACTGTTAAATCCATTAGATGTTCCCAGAATATAATCTGAATCATCGGAAAGGTTAAGAGCATTTTTATAATCATATACCCAGAAGTTATTGGATCTTGGCAGCGGAGTCCACAACATATTTTCGTGGAAAACCGGTTTTTGAGTACCATCACTGGCCAGAACTATTTTCTTAATAACAAAATCATCTGCTGCTTTATCGTAAATTCCTATAGATGGATTCCCATCATTGAAACCAAAAGATACAAAAAGATTACTCTGAGAGTCTGTGGCAAAACCTACAGGGCGTCTGTAATAAGGCTGTGCTCCAAGATTATAATACTTTACCAGTTCAAAATCCTTGCTGGTAGCATTGTACTTCATTTTGTAGACCCCATTATCAAACATCGTATAATTGGTGAAAAATACTTCATTATTACTAAAAGGACTTAATGTAGCATCCAGTACATTGATAGACTGTGGGTTATTAACAAAAAAAGAAGGATACACCCATTCTGTACCAGTAAAATAGTAAAATCCAGGTTTTTTAGGATTACTAACCGGTTCGTTATAGTTATTCGCTCTTGCTCCGGTAGAAACCAGAAGTTGGTTATTATCAAAAAGATTGATATTATAAGCAAAATTGAAGTAAGGTCCGGAAGGTTTAAAAGTATTGTTACTTTCATCCTTAATTCCCGATAATACCGTTCCTCCTAAAATCTTTCCGCCAGCTGTTAATGCAGTATTGCATTCTTCACCAAGACTTACCGCATTTTGTGATACTCCATTGATTCCATAAGTATATACTCTGTTATCTGTAACGACAATGCTATTGGAGGTAATAACAACATCCCTGATTTTTTCAAAAGTAGTAGGAAGTTGTGTCGGGGTACCGTTATTATAAATATAAGCTGCTGTAGCCGTTGAGAAAACCAGTTCTGATTCTGAATCTATATGTTTGAAAGCTCCGGGAGCTTCCGTTGTCCATGTAGAAAATACAGGAAATGTAGTATTCATTTGATGGCTTTTCAAACCTGTATCCGTTACAGAATATACTTTATTCCCAAATATGGTGGCTTCATTACTTGCCTGATAAATCCCACCGGTCAGGAAAAATGCAGAATCACCAAATTCTTTATTCTGAAGGTTAAAGATGGAAACTCCATACCCAACAGAAATGACAGCCTGATCTCCGGTTATGGAAATGTGGTTGATCTTTTTGTCCCCATTATATCCTGTAGCAATGGGAATATCAACAATATATTTGATCTCCTGAGGCGTAATAACATCCATAGAACCGTTTTCATAACCGATAAGTCCTGTTTTAGTCTGTGGATTATAATCAAAAGCTGTGATTCCGATATTATGCAGCCCGTTGGCTTTAGATAACTTCGTAATTTCTCCGGTTGATATTGTATAATAGAATATTCCGTTTTGGGTGGCTGCAATGATTTTTCCATTGTCTTCTTTCATGGCTAAGACATTATTATAGGAAAACAGATCTGCCCATTTTTTTGATGAAATAACCTGTGCTTTTGTCAGCTGCAGGGATGCTAAAATACCAAGAGAAATTAGAGAAAGTTTTTTCATATTATGCGGTTATGCTGCTATCTATCACCTGATTGTTCCAGGAAATATGCTGTACGTTTTTGTTTGTATCAAAATAAAAATCTATCCTACCTAAAAGAAGACCAGCCCATCCCACCTGATTGACAAGAACATTTTTGCCTTGTCTGTTGGTAAAGGATTGTGGTTCCGGTAAGAATGTATGAGTATGGCCTCCTAAGATAATATCAATATTTTCTGTATTGGCCGCTAAAATTTTATCACTTATTTTATCCGGTTCGTCTCTGTAGTCGTATCCGATGTGCGAAAGACAAATCACCAGATCACATTTCTGATCTTTTTTCAGAAAATTTGAATAATGCTGTGCTACATCAATCGGGTTGGAATAAACAGTTTCCCCGTACTGTTTTTTACCTACAAGACCATCCAGCTGGATTCCCACCCCGAAAATCCCTACTTTGATTCCATTTTTGTTGAATATCTGATAAGGAGAGGTTTTCCCGTCAAGAATGGTATTTTTAAAGTCATAGTTGGAACAGATAAATGGAAACTTCGCATTTGGAAGCACCTTTAAAAATCCATCAAGTCCATTGTCGAAATCATGATTTCCCATGGTAGAGGCGTCATATTTCATCATAGACATTAATTTGAATTCCAGCTCACCTCCAAAGAAATTAAAATAAGGTGTTCCCTGAAAAATATCCCCTGAATCAAGAAGAAGAACATTGCTTTCCTGGTTTCTGATCTGTTGGATTAAGCTTGCCCTTCTTGCAAAACCTCCCTGATTGGGATTTTTGGTATAGCTCGCGTCAAAAGGCTCTATTCTGCTATGTTGGTCATTGGTATGAAGAATAGTCAGTTTATTTGCAGATTTTAAATTAAGAATTTTTAATTCCTCCGCCATCATCATATTGGGAGCTAAAGCCATTGCTAAAGATCCGCCTCCTATTGCTTTTAAAAAACTTTTTCTATCCATTATTACTTCCCGATAAAATTTAAACGAACATCCGAATTAACCACCACTTCAGGTGATTTTTTAAAATAATCGATAAACATATCTCTCATTTTAATCCCTGTTGCAATGGTTTCTCCTTTAGCAAAGAATTTCATATTGTCTCCGCCCAGGGCAAGATAGTCTGAAGTGGCAATATAATAATCTTTAGCCGGATCTACTGTGTTGCCGTTGATTAAGGCTTTGGTTACCTGTCCGTTTTTTGTTTCAATGTATAAATGAGAAACAGGATTGTTGACCTGCGTTTTTGCATAATACTCAAAAAGACCCTGTAAATCTGCTCCCTTCATTTTCACAATCACTACTTCATTTTCGAAAGGCATTACCTCAAATACATTTTTAAGTAAAATATCTCCTTTTCCGATAGTGGTACGGATCCCTCCGATATTGATCAGTGCAGCGTCTACATTTTGCTTAAGATGAGTTTTGATCCACTCATTACCTCCTTCAAACGTATAGTCAGCTAAAAGATTACCCAGATTGCTGTTATCGCCCTGTTTGGTAAGATCCACATTGGTATGTGAAATCTTCTGGTTCATTTCTTGATCCAGTTTCTGCTTATAAGGTTCGATCAATTTTACAAACTCCTCATCATTCTTTAGCTCATTATTAATAGAAATATTTTTCTGGGTCTTTACATTCACAAGCTGCGGCACAGAAGCCGTTTTGCATGCAGTAAGCGACACCAGAGCAATTCCTAATAACAAGAATTTATTTTTCATAATCTCTTTTAGTATATGCAAATATAACTATATGTATAATAAAACATTATTATTTATTACAAATTCTTACCGTAAATGATTAAATTTGGCAAAAATAATTCTAACAGATGAGCATTTTAAAAGGAGTAGGTGTTGCATTGGTAACGCCCTTTAATGAAGATTTATCCGTAGACTTCGACAGTTTAACAAAACTTGTGGAGTACAATATCGAAAACGGAACCAATTATTTGGTAGTATTGGGAACAACGGCAGAAGCCGCAACGCTTTCTGCAGAGGAGAAGAAACAGGTAATTGAGCATATCATTAAGGTGAATAATAAACGTCTTCCATTGGTTTTGGGAATTGGCGGCAACAATACTCTTGAAGTCAAGAAACAGATTGAAGAAGCTGATCTTTCTGCATTTGAAGCAGTACTTTCAGTATCTCCATATTATAATAAACCGAACCAGGAAGGGCTTTATCAGCATTATAAGGCATTAGCTTCCACAGGAAAAAATATTATCATTTATAATGTTCCGTCAAGAACAGGGCAAAATGTAGAAGCTGATACTACACTTCGTCTTGCAAAGGAATTCCCGAATTTGTTTTTGATTAAAGAAGCTTCTCCTAACATTCTTCAGTATTTTGATATTCTGAGAAAGAAACCTGAAGGATTTTCTTTAGTTTCAGGAGATGATGAATATACATTACCTGTAACATTAGCCGGTGGAGATGGTGTAATTTCCGTAATCGGACAGGCGTATCCTAAAGAATTTTCAACAATGGTACAGCTGGCTTTCGAAGGTAAAGTAAAGGAAGCTTATGAAATTCACAACAAACTGGTAGATATTACCCGCCTGATTTTTGCTGAAGGTAATCCTTGTGGTATTAAGGTAATATTGGCTGAAAAAGGAATCATCAAAAATTATCTTAGACTTCCTTTGGTAAAAGCTTCTGAAGGTCTTCATGCAAAAATTAAAGCTGAAATGGCTAAGATTTAATAATGATCTGACAAAATGAATTTTAATCATGTTAAAACTCATCAATATCATTGAACAATATAAAGAGTGAAAAGTTTAGGCTTTTCACTTTTTTTAATCATCATAATATAACCAATCATGAAATTACAACAGGCAACAGCTGCAGACATCCCGTTGATTCAGGATCTTGCAAGACGATCATGGGAAAATGCCTATGCAGACATTCTTTCCAAAGAACAAATGGAGTTTATGCTCTCAGAAATGTATTCTGAAAATGAAATTTTACATCATTTCCAAAATCCGAATTATCATTATTATCTTATTCAGGATGAAAATAATAATACTTGTGAAGGCTTTATCGGATATGAGCACAACTATGAAGAGGAAACCACAAAGTTACACAGGATTTATCTGGTTCCTGAGAGTAAAGGAAAAGGATTTGGGAAAGGAGCACTTCAGTTTCTGAATGAGAAAGTTTCTGAAAACGGAAACAACAGAATTATCCTGAATGTCAATAAATACAATTCAGCCAGAAACTTCTACGAATCCCAGGGATATAGAGTGTATGACGAAGGTGTCTTTGATATTGGTAACGGTTTTGTGATGGATGATTTTCTTATGGAATATCTAATTCACAGATAAATGACTTAAAATTTTGTAACTTTATCCTGTAATTCTATAACAAGTGATTTCTTTTTTTGATTCATCTTTGCTTCAGAACCAAATCACTTATACAATACATTCATATGCTTGGTTTTGAGCTGAAAAGCTTTTTATCAGTATATTTTTTTCATCCTTAGTGTTTAAATTCCTGTATTCTAAAATACAGGAGTTTTTTCGTATTTATAGTAAAATATTAAAAATATATACCTATTTCACATTTACTTGAAATAAATTATTATATTTACTCCATAAATTGGCTTATATATACTAGGATGAAAATGTATGTTAAATTTGATTTCAATGCTCTTTGTAAAAAGGTATTGGACGAGAAACTTAAAGAACACGGGCTGAAGTACAGGTTACTGAACTTCGGTGAGGTGGAATTCTATGAGCCCCTTACTCAGGAACAGCACAATCTTTTTAAGAAAAATCTTGAAGATTATGGTATCGAGATCATAGAAAGCCAAAAAAACGCGTTGGTACAGAAAATCAAAGATGCTATTGTAGAGCTTGTCTTTTCTGATGAAATTATACCTGTAAAAGCATCTATCTATATTTCTGAAAAACTTAATCACAGCTATGGATACCTTTCCAATCTGTTTTCAGAAGTTGCTTTTACCTCTATTGAGAATTTTATTATTCTGCAGAAGATAGAGCATGCGAAGGCTCTTATCATAAGAAACAAACAAAGCCTTACAGAAATTGCCCATAAGCTGAACTATTCCAGTGTGGCGCATTTAAGTACCCAATTTAAAAATACAACAGGAATTACTCCATCCCAGTTTCAAAAAATTATTGGCAGGCGAAGAAGAGTACAAAGCACGGTAATAAACCCTAAAATGCAGTATGAATAAAGAATTTCTGAACGTAATAGTAGCAGATAACGATGAAAACATCTTGATTTTTTTTAAAAAAATTCTGAAAGAGTTGAAAATCTCTATAAAAGTTCAATGTTTCAGTAACGGGAACAGCCTGATGGAATACCTGAATAATGATGATGCCGTAGTTCCGGAACTTGTTTTTATAAATTATATGATTCCCGGAAAAGAGAGCATGGAATGTCTGGAAGATATCAGTTCGAATGCAAAATTCAACAACATGGTGACAGCCATTTTTTCTGATCCGATTCCGGAAAATGAAGTAGAAGAAATTTTTGTGAAAGGTGCTCACATTTTTATGAAAAAACCGGACTGTTTTGATAAACTCAGAAAGGTTCTTACAGAAGTTATTACCATCAACTGGCAGTATCACACGTCGGGTTTGAATAAAGATAATTTAATCCTGAAAGTATGATGAATAAAGGATTTATTAATTTAATGTTAATAATTTAAAAATCGTATTTATTGCATACTATTCACAAATAGGTGAAAATTTTATAACTAATCATTAAAATAATATAAAAGGCATCTGAATTAATATACGGACATTTGTAAAAGTAAACTCAGACACAAATTTATTATATAGTACAAGATACAGATGAATGAGAAGTAATTGTTTCTAAAAATAAAAAAATTATATAAATCACGATGTTAGTTAAACAAAATGAATTATACTAATTTTCCAATTTTAAAGCACAGAAGATCTTTAAACAAAACGGTACAATCATGAAAACTCAATAAGTAGTTGGAGGTATTTTTATTCGTTTCATTCCCTCATCTCCATCGAAACACAGTTAGTTTTTATAATAAGCAAGTTGGAAAAAATAATTCATTTTGTTTTTTTATAATTTATTTTAATAGTAATGGTTTTAGCTCATTATTATATTGTTATATAAATATTTTCACACCACATCACAAAATATTAAACCTGAACTATTAAAATAAATTTTTTTGGACATACCAAAAAGTAATTTCTTCTAAATAACAGTTTTATAAGGGGGCCGCAGGAAGTTTTTTTCTGCGGTTTTTTTATGATATTTTACTCCACTTATTTTTTCCTTTGTAGTATCTGATATAATAATTTTTGATGATCAGATTGTCAGGTCTTGAAAGCATAGGATCAGCTTCCAGTATTCTTTCTACCGTATTTTTTGTTGTTTTGATGATCGCCGAGTCATTAATAAGATCCAGTCTTTTAAAATCTACCACACCACTTTGCTGGGTTCCCAGTATATCTCCGGGCCCGCGAAGCTGCATATCTACCTCAGAAATTTTAAAACCATCATTGGTTTCAGTCATTGTTTTAATACGTGTTCGGCTTTCTTTTGATAATTTATCGGAAGTCATCAGGATACAGTAACTTTGTTCAGCACCTCTTCCTACACGTCCTCTGAGCTGGTGAAGCTGTGATAGTCCGAACCTTTCAGAACTTTCAATCACCATTACCGAAGCATTCGGAACATTTACCCCAACTTCAATTACTGTGGTTGCAACCATTATTTCAGCTTTTCCTGAAGCAAAATAAGCCATGGCAGCATCTTTTTCATCCGGTTTCATTTTCCCGTGAAGCATAGTGACATTATATTCTGAAAAATAATCCATCACATGCTCCAAACCTTCCATAAGGTTTTTATAATCCAGCGTTTCTGATTCTTCGATGAGAGGATATACGAAATAAACCTGTCTTCCTTTTTTTATTTCATCTTTACAAAAGTTATATACATACAGTCTGTCTTTTTCCCGGCGGTGGGCTGTAATAATAGGCTTTCTTCCCACAGGCATTTCATCAATTACCGAAACATCCAGATCAGAATAAAAACTCATGGCCAGAGTTCTTGGAATTGGTGTGGCGGTCATCACCAGAATATGAGGCGGAATCTTATTTTTAGCCCAGAGTTTAGCCCTTTGAGCAACTCCGAATCTATGCTGCTCATCAATAATGGCTAATCCCAGATTTTTAAATTTAACTTTATCTTCTAAAACGGCATGAGTTCCTACCAAAATAGAAAGTGTACCACTTTCCAGTTCTTCATGGATAATTCTTCTTTCTGCTGCTTTGGTAGAACCTGTGAGGAGGCGGATATTGATTCCTGTTTTTTCCAACAGCTCTTTGATACCATTGTAATGCTGCTGGGCAAGAATCTCCGTTGGAGCCATCAGGCAGCTCTGAAACCCATTGTCCATTGCGATAAGCATGGTAAGAAGGGCAACCATTGTTTTTCCTGATCCTACATCTCCCTGTAAAAGCCTGTTCATCTGAATCGGCCTTTTCATATCCATACGAATTTCCTTTAAAACTCTTTTTTGTGCATTGGTAAGCTCAAAAGGAAGATGGTTTTCATAAAAATCATTGAAGTGATCTCCAATAATAGGGAAAGGATTACCGTGGGATTGTGTTTTATGATGAAGCTTCTTTAAACCGTATCCTAACTGAAAGAAAAATGATTCTTCAAATTTCAGTCTGTAATCTGCTTTATCAAAATGCTCCTGATCTTTTGGAAAATGTACATTCAGAAAAGCATGCTGCCTGGACATGAATTTAAAGGTTTTCATCAGATATTCCGGAAAATTTTCTTCAATAAGACTCGGAATCTCTCTGCAGATATTTCTTAAAACATTCTGGAAAAATCGTTGGTTTAATCCTCTTTTGGTTAGTTTTTCAGAACTTGGATAAATAGGTTTAAGGCGGGTGTCACCCTCTTTTTTTTCTTCCGCTTCAATTTCCGGATGCGGCATGGAAAACTGGCGGTTGAAAACATTAATCTTTCCGAAGATATAAACTTCCCTGTTGATGGGAAGCTGTTCTTTCAACCACTTGGAATATTGAAACCAAACCAGATCTATACTACCTGTTTCATCATTGAACTTTGCAGATAATCGCTTGGTTTTACCGGTCTGAATTTCCTGTACCTGAGTAATTCTACCCTTCAGCTGTATTTCCTGACTGGTCTCTTCTCTAAGCTGAGAAACAGTATAGATTTTACTTTTGTCCAGATAACGGATAGGGTAGAAATTCAACATATCTTCCACAGTAGATAAGCCCAACACACTTTTGATGAGTTTGGCTCTTTCCGGACCTATTCCTTTTACATATTCTATGGAGGTTTCGAGATTCATTGTCAGGTTTCAGGATACTGTTTTTCGAACTTTTTGATTCTTATTTCGGATAATAAAAATAAAGGTCCGAATTTCGGTAAAATAAAAAAGACTTCCAAAAAAATTGGAAGTCTCTATAATGAATTTTTTAGCATTGAAACAGAAAATCGGTGTTTCAAAGTTCTGAATTAATTTTTGATTTTAGATTTGAATTTTTTCTGGTAATCCTCCCATTGTTCTCTGGTCTTAATCTTTTTAAACAGATCTTTGGAAATCAGTTCCAGATAAGGTTCCAGTTCTTTGGCAGACAATTCTCCCTGAAGAATGGTGATGGGATCGCCATGCTCATCCAGAAATACTGTACTTGGAACGGCTCCTACATTCATATACTGGGTAAACTCATGCAGAGAATTTTTTCCCTTTCTATGTTCAGTATTGGGATTGGAAAATGTTCTTCCGAAAATTTCAATGCTCTTTTTTTCTTCTGCATTAAACTTTACAGGATAATAATTCTCATTTAATATCTGAGCCAGTACAGGGTGGCCGTACGTTTTTTTATCCATGATTTTGCATGGACCACACCAGTCTGCGTAGAAATCAATTAATATTTTTTTGGGACTTTCCTTTTGGGCTTTTAAAGCTTCTTCAATGGTCATCCACTTTACTTGTGCAAAACTAAAATTTAATAAAAATAAGAGTGTTATGCTTAAAATTTTCTTCATATTGTGATATTTGGATAAAAATAAGCATGATTACTTATTTTTTATTTTACATCTTGCATTAATTTTTTCACGTACGGAGATATCAAAATTAATACCACTCCGGCAATTACCGCATATAATCCTAATTGTTTATATCCATCGGTATAAGTGATCAATTCATCATAGTTGGTAGAACCTTCTTTGGCTGTGGCAAGACTGGCCCCAATAATTCCTGCAACATACTGCCCATACGCTGATGCAAGAAACCACATTCCCATCATCATTCCCTGAAGATTCTTGGTAGAAAGCTTGGTCATGATGGATAAACCGATAGGAGAAAGGCATAATTCCCCAAGGGTAATGATAAGCAATGCCAGTGTGAAGAAGTTCAGTGAAGTGATTCCCTGAAGGTCTGCGAAGAGGCGCGTTGCAAATAAAACATAATATCCTAATCCTAAGAAAATAAATCCTAATCCGAATTTGATAATCGTGTTGGGTTCAATTTTTCTTTTGTTCAGCCAGATCCATAGAAGTCCGATCAATGGGGCAAGAAAAATAATGAAGAAAGCTCCTCCTGAGTTATTCACTCCATTTGGGTCTAATCCAAAAAGATCTTTATTCAGGTTTTTAGCTGCGAAAATGCTCAAAGAACCTCCGCTTTGCTCATAGATTCCCCAGAATATGATTGAAAATATAATGAAAACCAAAGCTGCCCAAAGTTTTTTACGTTCAGATGCCGTTACTTTAGACATTTCATAGAACAGATAGATTAAAGTTAAAGGTCCGATGGTCCACATAAAATAATCTGTATACTCAGTCTTGGCTACCATGGTCATGATGATGGGTACAAAAACCAATGACAAAACATATACTCCGTATTCTTTCCATTTTGGAATTGGAGCTGCTTTTACCTCTGCTAAAGAGTGTCCCGGCTGTAAACCGATAGTTCCTAGTGTTCTCTGTGTAAATACAAAATTAATTAAGCTTACAACCATTACTATTGCAGCAAGACCAAAAGCAATATGCCACCTCATTTCTTCTGCAATAATGTTGCTTAAGAATTCTCCTTTACCAATGGCAATACATAAATAACCGCCTAGCAATGCTCCGAGATTAATTCCTGCATAAAAAAGTGAGAATCCGGCATCTGCTCTTGAATCATTAGGTTTGTAAAGCTGTCCTACCATAGATGAAATATTAGGTTTGAAGAAACCTGTTCCTACGACAGTGAAAGCTATTCCTAAGAAAAAGAATTTATGGGGATCGGTAGCCAGGATTAAACTTCCTACGATCATTAGCAGCCCGCCCCAGAACAGGGATTTTCGGAATCCTAAAATTTTATCAGCAAAAAGACCTCCCACAAAGGTAAAGGCATATACAAAGGCCTGAGTGGCACCGTATTGAAGGTTGGCTTCTTTTTCATGGAAATTAAGCTGTGAGATCATGAAGAAGACCAGCATTCCACGCATTCCGTAGAAACAGAAACGTTCCCACATTTCAGAGAAAAACAGGCTCCAGATTTGTCTGGGATATTTTCCTTTGAAATTTTGTATTTCATCTAAAGTTAAGCTCATAATGATATATGATTAAGTTCTAATTAAGGGTTTTTATTTTCCTGATCCAGTTCAAAACGGATTCTGTCCTGGTCAATAATTTGTTTTAATTCTTCTTCTTTTGGGAGGTACAGCAGGTATTTGCTGGCAAATAAATTGTTTTTATCATTCAAAACGGAGTATTTTACAATGGTCTCATCTTTTTCTGAACATAATAAAATTCCGATGGTCGGATTATCACCTTCACCGCGTTTCAGATCATCATACATTCTTACATACATATCAATCTGTCCGATATCCTGATGAGAGAGTTCGCCGGTTTTCAAGTCAATGATGACAAAGCATTTTAAAATGTAATTATAGAAGACAAGGTCGATATAAAAATCCGATGTATCTGTTGAAATATGTTGTTGTCTGGCTACAAAAGCGAATCCTTTCCCAAATTCAAGCAAAAACTTTTGAATATGGTCAATAATGGCTGTTTCAATTTCTTTTTCAGAAAATTGTTCATCAGCTTTTAGACCGAGAAACTCAAAAATATAAGGATCTTTTAAAACACTGTGAATAGTTTCCGGAGAAGATTTTTTATGTTCTAAAACGCGTTCATAAGCAAGGGAATTGATTTGTCTTTTAAGATCTCTGTAATTCCAGTTATTTTGAACGGATTCATTGATATAGTAATTCATTTTATCAGCATTGTCAAGCCTTATCAGTAATCTGTAATGGGTCCAGCTCAATTCGTGACGCAATGCGTCACATATTGGAAATGCATGATAAAAAGAGCGCATGTTTCTTAAGTTACTTTCATCAAATCCTTTTCCAAATTCTAAGGTAAGTTTCTGAGAAAGTTTTTTCAGCGTATATTTTCCGTATTCTGCGCGTTCTTTTCCTTGTTGTTCATCTTCAACAATCAATTTTCCAATCTGCCAGTAAGTGAGCAGTAGAGTAGAATTCGCTATACGAAACACTTTTTCGCGCGACTGCCTAATGATTTCCTTTACGGATTGGAATAAAGAATCTTCGGAAATTTCCATCATACGAAAATAAAAAAAACCTCTGACTTGGCAGAGGTTTTATGATATTTTGTTGATACAATTAGTTTACACCATGCATCATTTTCTTTAAGATAGGTGAAATTAATCCTAAAATTACAGCAGCAATCCCACAAAGTACTACGAATACCATGAAGAATTCAAATAAGTTATGGATTTCGAATCCTACAAAAGTAGGGTTGTGTAATGGTAACTGAGCTTTATCAAAAGCAGCTACCTGATCCGCTGTCAGGGTTACTTTTTTATCCAAAACATCCTGTAGATTAACACCCATTTCTTCAGCTTTCTTGAATTTATCACCTGTTGCAGGGATAAGTGCTCCCAATGAACCGGCTAATGCATAACCGGCAGCGTTAGAAATAAAGAAAACACCATATAGTAATGAAGCAAATCTTTTCGGAGCCAGCTTACCAACCAATGATAAACCAATTGGAGAAAGACAAAGCTCACCACATGTCTGGATGAAGTATAGTAGCATTAACCATTTGATGGCTAATAAACCTGAGTTTCCAAGATCTTTTACATTGTGTGCAATGATGAAATAAGAAAGAGCGATCAAAGCTAATCCCATTGCCTGTTTGAACGGAGATACCGGTTCTTTTCCTTTAGCTCTTAATTTATCCCAGATTAAACTGAAAGGAACTGCCAGAATAACAACGAAGATTCCGTTGAAGATCTGAACCATTGAAGGCGGCATATTCCATCCTAAAATGTTTCTGTCTGTTTGGTTATCTGCAATAAATGTTAATGAAGATCCTGCCTGTTCGAACGCAGCCCAGAAGAAAATAATAAAGAATGATACGATATAAATTACCCAGATTCTCTGTCTTTCAACTTTATTTTCAGCAGAAGACATAATTAAGAAGGCAAGAGAAATACCAGCTGAATAGATGAATGGATAAATGATTCCTTTAATCAATTGCCCCATTTCTAAAGAATTGAATCCAAACTCACCTACAAGAAGATATCTGAAAAGGAAGAATAAAACTACAAATATTCCACCAGTGATTCCTAAAGCCTGGCCAGAGAATTTAGCAGTCTGCGTTTCTCCTTCTTCAAAGTCAGCACTTGTATTGTTTTTCGGTAATCCTCCGATAGGTCTTCCTTCCGGAGTTACTACATATTTGTTTTTAAGGATAAAGAATGTTACCGTTCCGATTACCATGGCAATAGAAGCTGCCAGGAATCCCCATTTGAAAGCGAAGATATCTCTTACTCCTGTTGCTGCATCTTTTACGTCTCCTACGTATGGACAGATGAACTGACCAAGGAAAGCCCCGATGTTGATCCCCATGTAGAAAATAGTGAAGGCAGAATCCAGTTTAGACTTTTCCTGTTTTGGATAAAGGCTTCCCACCATTGAAGAAATATTCGGTTTGAAGAATCCGTTACCAAAAATGATCACGAATAATGCCAGCCACATGATAAGTTTGGCACTACCAATATCCGCTGAAAAAGTTGAGGCACTGATGAATAATAAGAACTGGCCAATAGCCATTAACGATCCACCAATGATGATCGCATATCTGTTTCCGATATATTTATCAGCAATAAATCCTCCCAAAAGAGGTGTTAAATAACATAAAGCTAGAAATCCACCATAGATGATCGCTGCATCAGCTTCTTTTATCAATAAGGAATTTACCATGAAGAGCGTCAAAAGAGCTCTCATTCCATAAAAGTTGAAACGCTCCCACATTTCTGTTCCGAAAAGAACCCATAATCCTTTAGGATGCCTGGAATTCTTATTCTCTACAAATTCATCCGGTTTCGGACTCAATGCTTCAATATTATCCATTTCTATTGTTAATTTTTGTTAAGACTGACAAATATAGTTTATTTTGGGTTTTTGGCAAGGTTTTAATTTTATTTTTAAATAAAAAAGCTGCGGGACTATTCCGCAGCTTAGTTATCTTTATCATATTGAGCATTTTAATGCCCTTTTTCTGTCATAATCTTATTCAGCCTTTTTAACATAGAAAGACCTAAAAGTGTAGCAAATATTAACAAAGCGAAATTAACAAGGAAATAATTCGTTTTGTTTTCATAATTGTACCATGTACTTGCCAGGATTCCTGAAAGCTTATTTCCCACAGAGTTGGCCAGGAAAAATCCTCCCATCATCAATGCTGTAATCCTTGCAGGAGAAAGTTTGGAAACAAAAGAAAGCCCCATTGGAGACAGGCACAGCTCACCGATAGTAATGACTCCGTAGCTGGCAACCAGCCATAGAGGAGATACTTTTACAGCGCCATTGTCTCCGGCCATTACGGCTAACACCATGACAAGGCAGGAAAGTCCTGAAATAAATAAACCTAAAACGATCTTGGTAGGCGTTAATGGTTCTTTTCCTTTTCTTCTCAACAATGCCCAGAATCCTACAATAACCGGAGTTAGCGCAATAACCCAGAACGGATTGATAGACTGAAACAGTTCTGTATTGTACAGATAAACTTTGTTTTCAGGGTTTTTCTCAAGAGTCGCACGCTGCTCTGGGGATATGTTTTTAAAGTATACATCTTTTCCCATTTCTTTTTTAGTCTCCCCATTATCATCTTTCTGAGAACGGAACTGATTATCATAGACAGGAGTTTCTTTGTCTTCATAGCTCTTCCCATCTACCATATAGATACCTTCCAATGGCTTTTCAAGAGAAGCAGGAACACTTCTGTCCGTGTAATAATTAGCCCATCTTGTCAATGCTGTACCGTTTTGTTTGAAAACCGCCCAGAAGAACATACTGATCAGGAATACAGAAAGTAATGCTCCGATAGAGGCTTTTTCATCAGGTTTAGCCTTAAAGTAAAGGGATGCATAGAAATAAATAACAGGTACACACGCAAAAATAAAGGCATCCGTACTGTCACTTCCAAAAATATTATCAGGGATAAACCAACCTATTGCTCCGGCAACGATAGCAGGAACAAATACTTTGATCAGAATCTCTGAAAGTTTTGTATCACCTTCCTGTACAGGTTTCATCTGTGCAGCATGAATGTAATGCTTTCTTCCGATGGTAAAAATAACCATTCCGATAAGCATTCCTACACCCGCAGTGATAAAAGCTTCACCCCAACCGAATTTATTACGCATGAAAGCGGCAATAATATTACAGATAAATGCCCCGATATTGATTCCCATATAGAAAATATTATACCCAGAGTCTTTATTAGCTTTATAAGGTTCTTCTGAATAAAGGTTTCCTAATAATGTGGAAATAGTAGGCTTAAAGAAACCGTTTCCAATAATAATTAATGCCAGAGAGGTATAAAACAGGGGTAAATCTTTAAAAACTCCCATACCTATATATCCTGCAGCCATTAAAAAACCTCCAAGATAAATAGATTTGATATATCCTAACACTCTGTCTGCCAGGAATCCTCCAATAAAGGGAGTCAGATAAGTTAAAGCAATATAAGTTCCGAAAATGTCATCAGCAGTTTTATCCGGAAGTCCAAGTCCGCCTTTCATGCCCGTAGGCTCAATAACATATAGAACAAAGATTCCAAGAATCAGGTAATACCCGAAACGCTCCCACATTTCTGTAAAGAATAGATAGGGCAGCCCTTTAGGATGTTTAGTCTTCATATAATCAATTTTCAAATTTCCCAAAAATAGCTTTTTAATTTTAATTGATAAAATAAATAATAGCTGCGTAAATGATTAATGAAATAAATAAGAAAAATGAATGTGCAGACAGGTTTTCTTTATTTAAAAACTTGTACATATTTCACAAATTAAAATACAATGAATAAACATAAAATATGCATATGTATTTCCTTTGTGAGTGATATTTGTTTTCTATTTTCGCCTATGTCAATAGTGACACGTAATTAAAAAAACATTTATTATGAAAAAGATCAATTTAAAAAAGATGAAAGGAAGTTTATCCCGAAATGAGTTGAAAACCATTAAAGGGGGATTAAGAGAGGAAGATCCTATTTCGGATGCAGGATGTGCATGTACCAATGCAGCATGTGCAAATACTCATAATGGGAATGGTGATTCGTATTGCAACGGTACTTTTTGTTGTGGGTAATTAAAGTAAATCTTTTAAAATGGCAACAGGAAACTGTTGCTATTTTTTTTAAATACAAAAAGTTATAGTAAAATGACACGCAAAAGCTATACTGCTGTTATCAATTACCTGGATGATAATAAAATACATATTGATAAGGATGAGTTTGAACTTCAATTGGAAGGGCATCCCAATTTTCCAAGCCTTCTGGCATTTTCTGATGCTTTACATTTTTTCAATATTGAAAATTACAGTTACAGAATTGATAATGATGAAAAAGATATTTTACCTGAGGATTTTCTGGCTTTAGTAAAAGGAGAATTGGCAGTGGTGAATAATATAGGTGATAAAATAACAGTCAATGGTTCTCAAACGGAAGATTTTTTTTCAGAATGGGAAAATATAATACTTATTATAGAAAAGCCTGAGGAGCAGTTCAATACAAAATCAAAACTAGATTATACATACATTAACTGGGGAATTGTAACGCTGCTGTTTCTGTTCCTTTTCGTTTATGATGATTCCAATCTGGTTTTGAAACTGATCTTTGCGGCTACAGGACTTATCGGATTCATATTTGCCCGTGAAGCCTACAAAAAAACGCATGGGAAAGGAACATTCATACCGGTTGGAGTATGTAAAAGCAATTATCTGAATACGGATTGTGACCTGGTTTTTAATTCGAAAAAATGGAAGATTTTTAATAAAATAGATTTATCTGAGATTTCACTGCTGTTTTTTACCAGTCAGATCGTGTGTTTTATTTTATTGAGTCTGATAAAAAATATTGAATTCTTTTTTGAGATCTATCAATATGGATTATTTGCATTCATACCCGTTGCTTTCTTATCCTTATTCTATCAGGTATTTGTTGTTAAAAAGTATTGTCCTGTCTGCATGGTAATCATAACCTCAGTATGTATTCAGCTGGTGGCTGCCAATCTTATCTCATTTACCAGTAAAAAACCGGACATAACTGTTGTTCTGTTTCTAATAGGAAGTTTAGGTTCGCTCATTGTTTTGATGAATTTTAGGATAAAAAATAAGAAGGGACAGAAAGATGAAAATACCCTAAAAAGAAATCTGAAATTCAGGAGAAACTATCAGTTTTTCAAAAATAATTTGTCTTTACAGAAAAAAGTTGAGAATAAAGATTTTTCGAACGCTTTTGTGTTTGGAAATGAAAAAGCAGATCAAACTTTAACCTTTATTACCAATCCTTTTTGTAAACATTGCAAAGAATTTTATCCTGTTTTTCTAAAGCTGGTAAAAAAGTATTCTAATGATTTGAGAATCAATATTTTCTTTGATATAGATCTTAGCAGGGATGATCTTGATAATAGAACGGTTCATGTCAACCTTACCAATATTTATATCAATAGTGAAAATAAAATAGAATTTCTGGAAGCGTTGAGCAGCTGGTATGATGTTCAGGGCTATAATGAAGACAAAAGTGGCTGGTATCATAAGTATTCTAAATATTTTGGAAGTTCAGAGAATGCACTTGCATTATTAAAAGGACATGAAGAATGGGTAAGCAGCAATGGGGTGCATTTTACACCCAATATCTTTATCAATGACACGGAATACCCGGTTCAGTATGAAAGAGCAGATCTGGAATTCTTTATCCCGGAATTATTATCCGAAAATTAAATTGTTATGAAAAGCTTATTATTTATATTGCTGGGAACTGTAATGTTTTTTTCCCAGAACAACAGGTTCATCTATGAGGTGAAATACAAGAAAGATTCAACCTCAAAAGATATTACCAGGGAAAATTATTATCTGGATATCACAAAAGAGGATATAGCGTATTACAACAGACTGAATTATATTAATGATTCAGTATTTACTGCTACCGGGCACTATGGATTTAAAGGTAATAGATTGACTTCTTTTTTAATAAAAAAGAAGGATGATAATATATACCAAAACTATGAATATATTGGAGATGTGAATTTTTATAGACTGTCTGAAGAAACGAAGCAACATTGGAATATTACAGACAGTATAAAGATTTTCAGTAATTTCCAACTTCAAAAAGCTACTACACAGTTCGGAGGAAGAAACTGGATCGCATGGTTTACTAAAGATATCCCAATGCCCTACGGACCTTATAAGTTTAACGGATTACCGGGATTGATTATGGAATTGTATGATACAAAAAAGAATTATTATTTTAATGTAATTAAGAGTGAAAAGATTCCGGATGAATATCAACGTAATTCATTAAATGCCTCTATATCCAGAGCAATTCCCGTTACTCAGAAAGATTTAAATAAACTAAGGCTGGACCTCTATTCCAATCCCTTTAAATATGTCTTGAATGGAAATCTGACCATGCGCGAAGGACAAAAATTGCAGCTTGATGATGGTACAATTCTCTCCAAAGAACAGCTGAAACCCGCAGAAGCCAACGAAAGAAAAAAGTTAAAAGCCTTTAATAATCCTATAGAACTGGATAAAGCGGTGAAATACCCTAAATAATAAAAATCCCTTTCAGAATTTCTGAAAGGGATTTTTTATGAGTTATAAATTTAATATTATAGATTATTCAGGATGAAATCCGTCATTTTCTGGTATAACTGAGGTCTTGTTTGTCCACCGTAAATTCCGTGGTTTTTATCAGGATAAGCCATGAAATCAAACTGTTTTTTGTTTTGAATCAAAGCTTCAGAGAACTCCATAGAATTCTGGAAGTGAACGTTATCATCAGCCGTTCCGTGAATCAGAAGGAATTTCCCCTTCAACAGATTAGCATATTCCGTAGGAGAATTTTTATCATATCCATCCGGGTTTTCCTGAGGTGTTCTCATAAATCTTTCTGTGTATACAGAGTCGTAATATCTCCAGTTGGTTACCGGTGCTACAGCAATTCCTACTTTGAAGACATCAGCTCCTTTCGTCATGGCTAAACTGGTCATATAACCACCGAAGCTCCATCCGAACATTCCGATTCTGCTTTTATCAATATAAGATTGGCTTCCGAACCACTTGGCTGCTGTGATCTGATCTTCAATCTCATATTTTCCTAAATTCATATAAGTTACTTTCTTATATTTTGCTCCTTTATAGCCTGTTCCACGGCCGTCTACACAAGCAACAATATATCCTTTTTGTACAAGATGATTGAACCAAATAGCATTTCCGTTATCCCATGAGTTGGCTACCTGCTGAGATCCCGGGCCTGAATACTGGAACATAAACAGCGGATATTTTTTATTAGGATCGAAATTTTTAGGCTTCATAATCCAGGCATTCATCTGATCACCTACAGCGTTTGGAATCGTAATGAATTCTTTTTCAACAAAATTATCAGCTTTTAGTTTCTGTAACTGGTCATTGTTGTTCTGAAGCTCTTTTACTGCTTTTCCATTACCGTCTTTTAAAACATAGGTATAAGGTTTAGCTGCTGTAGAAGATGTTTCAATGAAATAATTATAGTTTTTACTGAAGTTTGCGGAGTTGTTTCCTTCTGCATTAGAGATCAGCTGGGTCTTTCCGTTTTCAATATTGACTTTGGAAATGACTTTATTGATACTTCCTTTTTCAGTAGTCTGAACATAAATTTCTTTGGACTTTGGATTAAACCCATAATAATCGGTTACCTCCCAGTTTCCTTTTGTTATCTGTTTTTTCAACTTACCATCTTTGTCATACCAGTACAGGTGACGGTTCCCGTCTCTCTCAGAAGCCCAAAGGAAGGAGTCATCTTCAAGGAATTCAAGAGTAGGGCTGTCTGTATCTACCCATTTTTCATCTGTTTCTGTAAATAACTTCTGAACTGCTCCGGTTTTTGTGTTCACTTTTAAAATATCAGAAGCATTTTGTATCCTTTCAGAAGTGATCAGAACCATTTCGTCCGGCTTTGCAGTCTGAAATACATTCGGGATGTAATAATTTTTGAAAGAACCCAGGTTCAACTGCATTGTTTTCCCGTTATCAAGACGGTATAGCTGTGCTGAAACTACAGAGTTTTTCTCACCTGCTTTTGGATATTTATAACGCATTTCTGTAGGATAAAGCGTTTTTCCATAGATAGGAATATAGATTTCCGGAACCTGGCTTTCATCAGACTTCACAAATACGATGGCATCAGAATTTTTTGTCCATTCATATTGTTTTGCATGCCCGAATTCTTCCTCATATACCCAGTCTGCCAAACCATTCAGGATTGAATTCTTTTTACCATCCGTTGTAATCTGTGTGATTTTTCCTGAATTAAGGTCCTGATAAAAAAGATTATTGTCAGAAATAAAGGCCACTTTCGTAGCATCCGGTGAAAACGCAGGCTCCTGAACAGGTTTCCCTTCATTCAGGCTGATTACTTTCCCGGATTTTAAATCTTTTACATCAAATTTCCCCAGAAAAGAATGTCTGTAAATAGGCTGGCTTTCAACCTGTAAAAGAATTTTAGATTCATCATCAGAAAAAATATAGCTTTCAAATTTTCCATCTACAAGATTCCCTTCTTTTTGTGAAGTTTTGTAAGAATATTTTGCAATTCCTGACGGTTCAATGATCAGATAATTTTCTCCGTTTTTCATTGAAGTGATCCCTGCGATCCCTTTTCCACGGTAATATCCTGAGTATATTTTATCTAAAGTGATTTCCTGTGCCGACACATTTTGGAATACCGCCGCAACAGTAAGAGTTAAGAGTAATTTTTTCATTTCTAATAGTAATGGATTTCAAAGATAATAATTTTATTAAATGTATAAAAAAGCTTTTCAAATAAGCTTTTTGGCAAAAAAATTGAATATCATACCTTATAATCAAATCAAATAATAATTATGGAAACGAATGCATACAACCAGAAACTGAACCGTTATGTATTAAACGATCAGATTGTTTATACAGGTTTTTCCAGTTTTAAAGACGCTGAAGAATGTGCTCATAAAAAAGGAGGAACATTAGTGGAAGTAGTTTTTAGAGACGGAAATGATAATCCCGAAATTACTGATGAGGCGGGGTTGATAGAGAAAAAAATTCATTACTATGTGTATGCAGGCGATGAGTATAAATTTATCCATTCCTCAGATCCGGGATTTAGAAAATATGCAGATGAGCTGCAGAAAATAAAAGCAAAACTGCAACAATCTCCACCGGATGAAAGATATTTAGCCAATTTTGAGATTGAAAATGCGGAAGACCCGATTATTGTGATCAAAAACGATCATTTTGAATCGGTAACATCGAGAGAGCGTTCAAAATATTTGAAACATGCCTGTGTTTATGAATTAGGGGTATCCCTGCCAAAATCTTAAAAAAAAAATCTGATCATGAGCAAGACTAAATATTCAGAAAAAGCTCAGGACAAAGTAGGAAAGGTAATGCACGAATTCAAGGAAGGAAAATTAAAGTCTTCTTCCGGAAAGAAAGTGACAAGCAGAAAACAAGCCGTAGCCATCGGTATTTCTGAAGCGCGGGAAAAAGGTATGAAAGTACCATCAAAAAAGAAAAATATGTAATTCATCATCCGGAAAGCTCAACTTTCCGGATTTTTTTTATCTAATTCGAAATTTCGAGATGAAGTGAGATAAATGGAGTACATGGAAAATCAGCTGATTTGTTTTCCTAAACTATAATTTTTTCTATGTTTTGATCATTTTGTGATTTATAAAATACTGTAAATGTGAATCTTGTGTTATTGATGTATATGTGATGTAGTTTACTTTGCAAGAGTTTATTCTTTTTTGTTGCAAATTCGCATCACATCCATAACTCATTATATCTTATTTCAATACAAAACACAAATGATGAAAAAGAATTCTTAATGTTTTGTGGATGTTTAAAGTTTTATTTTTTCAATATTAATCAATAACAGCCTTGGAGATCTTTTCTTTACTGCTGCAATGCAACTCACATTCTTACAAGGCTGGTTTTAAAACTAATTGATATGTTCAGTGTTTCAACTTTAAAATCAGTTTATATTCTTCTATTGATTTTATCATTTACAATAATTGCAGGACAAGCACAAAAAAAGTCCAAACCCAATGTAATTTTTATTGTCGTTGATGACCTGAGGCCGGAACTGGGGATTTATGGTAATTCCATCATTAAAACACCCAATATTGATAAGCTGGCAAGAAGAGGTACAACTTTTACAAACGCATATTGCCAGGTAGCTGTTTGTGCTCCTTCCAGAGCCAGTGCTTTAACAGGTTTGCGGCCGGATTCCACCAAAGTGTGGGTGCTGGGAGAAGAATTTCGTAAAATACATCCTGATGTGGTAACGATTCCACAGCAGTTCGAAAAATTCAATTATCATACAGTATCCATCGGAAAGATTTTTCATAATCACATGCCTGATTCTATCTCTTTCCGCGAGCCGGATCTTCGCCCTGAAGGATATGCCGTTAAAAATATGAGAGACAGAGATCCCGAATCTTTTTATTTCAGTGGTGAACTTAAAGCTGAGCTTGCTGCCAAAAGATTGGAAAGATTAGCCAAAGATCCTAAAAAATATGGGAATGGCTGGGCATACGGACGTTCTGTAGAAGTTGCAGACTGTCCTGATGATTCGCTGTATGACGGAGCTCAGACATCACTTGCTATTCAGACCATCAACCGTATTAAAAATAAAAAGAAACCCTTCTTCATGGCACTGGGGTATTTCAGGCCGCATTTACCTTTTGTAGCTCCCAAAAAGTACTGGGATCTTTATGACCCTATGGAAATACCAATGGCAGATAACAGCTTTATTCCGTTTAATGCACCAAGCATGGCCATGTATAACCAAAGGGAGATGACTGCTTGTTATGATCTTGAATATGTAAAACATCCTGCCTACTTCAGAATGCCGGAAAAAGAAGCCAGAATTCTGAAACATGGGTATTATGCTTCTGTAAGCTATGTTGATGCCTGTATTGGACGACTCGTAGATGAGCTTGAAAAACAAAAATTAATAGATAATACTATTATTGTTTTATGGGGAGACCACGGCTGGAAATTAGGAGAACATAATGCATGGGGTAAGCAGACTAATTATGTAAATGATACCCGGGTTCCTCTTATTGTATATGCACCTGGAATGAAAAATCCGGGAAGTAAGAGCAATGAACTGGTAGAGATGGTAGATCTTTATCCAACCCTTTGTGATCTTGCAGGAATAGAAACTCCTGCTTATCTGCAAGGAACGAGCTTTAAAAAACTTCTGAATGAAAACAGCGTGGAATGGAAAGGAGCCGTATTCAGCCAGTTTCTGCGTCCGGCAGGAGAAGGGATAGACCTTAACAAAAAAAATTATATGGGATATTCAATGGTGACTAAAAATTATCACCTGATAGAGTGGTACTACTGGGATAAAGTAACCCAAAAGCCGGGAGAACTTGTGGCACGGGAACTTTATAATCTTACCTCAGATCCGAAAGAAAATTTCAATATTGCAGTGTATCCCGAAAATAAAGACATCCTTGACAAGCTTTCTGAACAACGTAAAAAAGGATGGAAGGAAGTGAGAAATAAGCTGATAACAAATAAGTCTTATCAATAAAAGAAAATTATACCTCATGAAGAATTTCAACTTTTTAAAAATAGTATTCATTATATTGATTTGTAATTGCATAGCGGTGGGAGGTGTAAGCTTTAATAAGGATAATCCCAAACCTAAAAAAAGTGTAAGATCCGCTATCAAGCAAACAAGACCCAATATCCTGTTTATTCCTATTGATGATTTAAGACCTGAAATGGGCTGCTATGGAAACACTGTTATAAAAACTCCTAATATGGACAAACTTGCAGCAAGAGGAGTTGTTTTTAATAGAGCCTATTGCCAGCAGGCTGTATGCAACCCCTCACGGGCAAGCCTCCTTACAGGTTTGAGACCAGATTCTGTTCGTGTATGGGATCTTCAGACAGATTTCAGGAAAAACCTGCCGGATGTAATCACTCTTCCGCAGGTATTCAAGAATAACGGGTATTATACGGTAGGAATCGGAAAAACCTTTCATAATACTTTACCTGATGATAAGTCCTGGAATGAAGAACTTCATGTAAATGGATACCCTTTTGATCCGGACGCAGTATATCAGCTGGAGAAAAACAAACTGATTCAGAAAGAAAAGGAGCTTGCCCTTGAGAAAATAGGAAAAGGAAAACCGGATGCTTATGGATTTATCTATACAAAGGCTAATTCTGTTGAAATGGCAGACGTTGATGATGATGCCTATTATGATGGAGCGCAAACAACCATGGCCATTCAAAAGTTGAAAGAATTAAAAGGAAAAGATAAGCCTTTCTTTTTTTCAGTAGGTTATTACCGTCCGCATTTACCATTTAACGCTCCTAAAAAATACTGGGACTTGTATAACAGAAACGACATACCTCTTGCGAAAAATCAATTCATACCTGAAAATGCTCCGGAATTTGCCGTACATGGTGATGCTGAACTGAGAGGGTATACGGACAGATCAGACCTGCCTTTACCATCGGAAAAGCCATATGATCTGGAAAAGCAAAAGGAAATTCTCCATGCCTACTATGCCTCTGTCTCTTATACAGATGCTCAGATAGGCAGGCTTTTAAAAGCCTTGGATGAATTAGGACTGAGTGAAAATACCATTATTGTATTGTGGGGAGATCATGGCTGGAAACTGGGAGAGCATAACAGCTGGTGCAAACAGAGCAACTATGAGATTGATACCAGAGTACCGCTTATTATCAGTGGGGCAGGAGTGAAAGCAAAAGGAAAATCCAGCAATGCACTTACAGAGTTTGTTGATATTTATCCTACTTTATGTGATATGAGCGGAATAAAAATTCCAGATTATCTTCAGGGAACGAGTATGAAACCTCTGCTTTCGGATTCTGACCGTAAATGGAAAACAGCAGCCTACAGTCAGTTTTTATTGGGAAGATACGGGGTAAAAGCCAAAGGGGGACAAAATGTAGAAAGAATGGGATATGCCATCCGTACCGACAGGTATCGATATGTAGAATGGTTCGAATGGAATAAAGAGACTGAAAAGCCCGGAGCTTATCTGGCCCGAGAGCTCTATGATCATAAAAATGATCCTGACGAAAATATAAATATTGCTGAAGAAGTTCCTTCTAAAAAAATAGTCAATCAGCTTTCACTTCAGTTGAAAAAAGGATGGAGATACAGTAAACCGAAATCATAAAAAACTGTAAATATTCAGATAAAGATGATGTTTTCCATAAAAATGATAATTTGTACAGGAGTATTAAGTTTGGTATGTTCCTGTAATAAAAATAAAGCCGTAGAACCTGTGGGAAATAAACCCGGGCATACCTGCATGACTATTCCGAAGAGATTAGGGACAACAGATTCTTCTCATATCAGTTTTAATGGAAAAACTTCTCTGGAAGCAATGGTGCTAATCCCCGGAGGAGAGTTTGATATGGGAGGCGATAATAGTCAGGCTGATCCAGATGAATACCCTAAACATAGAGTGAAGGTTTCTCCGTTTTATATGGATATAACAGAAGTGACGAATGCACAGTTCAATAAATTTGTAAATGCTACAGGCTATATCACAACGGCAGAACGTAAACCCGATTGGGACGAATTAAAGAAAAACCTTCCTAAGGGTACTCCAAAACCTCCGGATAGTTTGTTGGTAGCTGCTTCATTGGTGTTTAAACCAACAACCAAGCCTGTGAATCTGAATGATTTCAGCCAATGGTGGAAATGGGTAAAAGGTGCGAGCTGGAAACATCCCCAGGGGCCGGCAAGCAATATTGAAGGGAAAGACAATTATCCCGTAGTACATATAAGCTGGGATGATGCACAGGCATATTGTAAATGGTCCGGTAAACGTTTGCCCACAGAAGCAGAATGGGAATTTGCAGCACGGGGCGGATTAAAAAATAATATCTATCCGTGGGGCAATGAACCCATCAATGAAGGAATTCCTAAAGCAAACAGCTGGGAAGGAAAGTTTCCGTACCTCAATGAAAAGAAAGACGGCTATGGTACCCTTGCCCCTGTACAATCATTTAAAGCCAACGGATATGGATTGTATGATATGGCTGGAAACGTTTGGGAATGGTGCAGCGATTTATACAATTATGATTACTATAAAAAACTGGAAGGCAGACTGGTTTTAAATCCTCAGGGCGCTGACAGATCTTATGACCCTCAGGAACCGTATAGTGTTAAACGCAGTCTTCGGGGAGGAAGCTTTTTATGCAATGATAGTTACTGCAGTGGATACAGGGTGGCCAGACGTATGAAAAGCAGTCCTGATACAAGTCTTGAACATACCGGATTCAGGTGTGTTCAAGACATTGCTCATTAATTCTATTTTTGATTATTATAGAGGATTCTGTAGTATTCATCCGCCATTCTGTCACTGTTGAAATGATCTTTCACATCATCCATTGCATTGTGCTGGATTTTTCTCCATTCATCAGGGCGGTCGTAATAGGTGGGAAGAATTTCATTTTCAAGAATTTCATACAACTTATTTAAATCATAATTATCCTGTTCGTAAATACTCATATTCAGATAATCTGCTTTGGGAACTACGAAAGAGTTGTCTCCATGTTTTGCAAATTCCGGGATCCAGCCGTCATCTGTAGATAAATTGACAGATCCGTTCATGGCAGCCGTCATACCGGAAGTTCCTGAAGCTTCCCTTGGAACCCTTGGGTTATTAAGCCATACATCAGAGCCCTGTTTTAAAGACTTGCTTAAAGAAAGCTCATAACCCGTAAGAACAGCCATATTTTTATGATTTTTACTTTCTTCTACCAGGGTATTGAATGTAGAAATAGCAGAGTAGTCCATTGGGTAAGGTTTTCCTGCCCAGATAATCTGTACCGGATATTTTGGATTGTTCAGAAGTCTGTAGAATCTTTCTTTGTCATGGAGAAGAAGTTCTGCTCTTTTGTAGCCGGCAAATCTTCTTGCCCAGACCATGGTAAAGACATTAGGGTTAAATAAATTTCCTGTCTGATCTGCAACAATGCTGAACAGTTTTTTCTTCAGATATTTCTTACGGAAATCAAAAACAGTTGCGTCGTTTTCATCTTTTGCATTGTATAAAGGTTTATCAGACCAGTATTTAAATTCCTGAGCATTGGTGATAGATGTGATTTCACAGATTCCCGGATATTTATTCCACATGGCTCTGGAAACAACCCCATGAAGCTGGGAAACTCCATTGGCCATTCTTGCCATTCTCAATGCACAAAGAGAATGATTGAAACGGTCATCATCAGATCCTTCAATCTTTTTCACTTCTTCCATGCTGTATCCTGAAAAATAGGACATGTCATAACATAATCTGAAGCTGTGCTTTTCATTACCAGCTTCTTCAGGAGTGTGAGTGGTGAAAACCAGTTTTTCTTTAACTTTATTCAGATCTCCGTTATATTTTCTCAGGAGATAAAAAGCTGCCGGAAGCCCATGGGCTTCGTTAAGATGGTAAACTTCTCTCTCAATGTTCATTTCATCCAATAGCTTGGCTCCTCCTTTTCCCAATAAAATATATTGAGCAAGTTTTGTAGATTCATTCGCATCATACAGCTTGTGACAGATTGTTTTTGAAACGTGATCATTTTCCGGAACATCTGTAGAAAGGAAAAACATGGGTGCCGTATTGAAGATTTCAGGATCAAGATACCATACTTTTACCCAAACCGGAGCACTGTGGATTTCGATTTGAAATTTTATTCCTGTGTCCTCAAGAAAACTGTACATTTTTCTCGTCCATACAGGTTGTAAAGTCTGATCGTGGTTTCTTGCCTGGTCATAATAACCAAATTTCCATAGGATACCGATTCCAATAAGATCCTGCTTAAGGTTATAGGCACTTCTCATATGAGAGCCTGCCAGAAAGCCAAGTCCTCCCGAATATATTTTAAGTACCTGCTCAAGAGCAAATTCCATTGAGAAATAAACGGCTTTTTTTGAATATTGAGGATTAATCGTGTAAGGTATTCTGAAATTCCTGAAATCCATAAATGTGGGTTTGTGTTTAAAAAGGCAAAGGTATTAATTATGAAAATAAACTTTACATTAATTAATCGATAAATTAATTAAAAACTAAGTGTTGAATTGTTTTTTTACTTATCTTTAAGAGTGTAAATTTTTGATTATCAAAAACTTTTAATGATGAAAGCCAATGGCTGCATGTGTTCTTTAATTTAAATAAAAAAATCACACATGAAAAAGACATTTTCTGATGAAGATCTGATCAAGAATCTGAGTTTATATTACCTGAACAGGCATTTGAAAAAAAAGCCCATAGAGAAGTATCACCGTACCATAGACGAATCTCCGCTGCACGACCGTGAAAAATACAGAAAGAAATCCGAGATTCTTCTTCTCAACTCTTTTATGCATCATTTTCCCGAAGTGAAATTTGAAAACCTTACCTGCGAGAGTCCGGACTTTATCGCCAAACTGAACGACAAAAAAATCGGAATAGAACTGACCGAAGTAATCAACCATCTGGAAATGAAAAAAGTGGAAAGCACTTTAAACAAGATGTTCCGTCAGGCAGAAATATTATTAGAACAGGAAGACACTACGAAATATCGTGGTGTTTATTTTTTAGAATTCCACCCGGCAACCAAATTTGATAATCTGGAAATACAACAGGAAAACGTTATCAGTATTTATAAAAGCATTAAAAAAAATAAGGCTGTAGGCTGTGTAAAAAGTCTGAGAAAATCTTTCCATCGCAGAAATGTATTCATAACCCATGAGTACAGCATGAATCTGTTTGATGAACTGTGCTCCGAAAAGATTCTGGAACTTATTGAAAAGAAGAACGAAAAATTCCCTTATTATGATACGTCAGTAGATGAATGCTGGCTGGTGATTGTTTCCGATATGAATTCTATTGCCTCAAGATATACCTTCATTCAGGATAAGGAACATTTGAAAGAAGTAAAAAGCCCTTTCCATAAAATATTTCACCTGGAAAATCTTTGTGGAAATATTACAAGTATAAAATAAATAGGATGTGTATTTGATTATTTGCTGTATAATTTGATATAATGTAGATTATTTTAAATTATTCTATGTTTTAATTTGTAATAGTTTAAAATTGTTTAGATTTTATTGTTTTTAATTAAAATAAGGTTATATTTGATGTGTGTTGATTATCAATGCAATGTGTAACTGATATAACCATAAAAACATTAAATCTATGAGGAAACTTTTACTTTTCATACTTCTTTGTCTCTCTCATACTTTCTATGCCCAGGCTGACTGTGCTACTGCACTTTCCGTTTGCGGAAATTCAAATATCACGTATAGTCCTACCGGATATGGCAACATAAAGGAACTGGTCAATTCCGGGAGCTGTATAGATTTTACGGGAGAACACAACTCAATCTGGTATAAAATTACAATCGCTACAGGAGGTACACTTACCTTCGACCTTGTCCCGAATAATCCGGATGCCGATTATGACTGGGCGATTTTTGGTCCTAATGTAACCTGTGGAAGTTTAGGATCACCAATCCGTTGTAATGCTGCAACAGTTATCGGACCAGGTCCTGCTACAGGATTGAATATGACAAGCACACTTTTAAGCGCTGCAGGAGGCTCTCTGACTCCTTATTGCAGATATCTTGATGTTTTACCAGGGCAAACCTATTACTTGTTTATTGACAACTGGGTGAGCAGTACCAGTTCCACTACAGCACCGTTTTCTTTAACGTGGGGAGGAACTGCAACACTGGCTTCACCATTTACTGATCCGGCTATTCAGACCCAGCCATTTAATCCTCCCGGAATTCCGGCTGCCAATCCTGCTGACCCAAGAGAAGTTGTCATATGTTCTGCAACAGCTTTATTTGATTTTTCTACATTATCCTCAGGAATTCTTAATGGAAATCAAAACTTTGGGGTAAGTTATCATCTGAGCCAGAATGATGCCTTAACGGGGAATAACCATATTACAGTTCCTATTACAGTCAATACAACAACGGTCTATTATTACAGTATCAATTATACCGATCCGGCCAATGCATCTAATCCGCTCAACAAATGTAAGCAGGTTGGAACATTTAAATTTAAAAATGGTTCTATCACAGCAACAAACGCAACTTTGACCCAGTGTAACAATAATAATGCAGGGACAGCTTTATTTGATTTAACCACAGCAGATGTTATTGCAAACCCTAATGTTACTAAGAAATATTATCCTACAATGGCGGATCTCAATGCCGGAACCAATGAGATTACCAACCCAATGGCATTTGTCTCTGCAGAAGGAGTTATTTACGTAAAGGTAATATCAGAATTTGGCTGTACTGCAGTGGCACAGATTACGTTGAAATTTTATCCCGTTGTAGTCGTAAATGAAACGACTTTGAGATCATGCTTCATCGAATCCAGTCCAGCCACCGCTTCTTTCAATCTTGTCAATGCTTCAGTAACTGGTCAAACTAATCCGACAAAAAAATATTATCCTTCATTGACAGATGCTGTTAACCAGACCAATGAAATCCTGAATCCCAATAACTACATTGCACCTAATGGCTTTGTGTATATAAGAGTTTCTAATGCTCAGGGTTGTTATAATGTGGCTAAAGTTACTTTAATCGTTATTCCGCCTGTATATTCTGATAAGCTCAAAGATGTGACAATTTGTGCAGAAGACCAGACTACGCTGGATGCAGGACCCGGATTTAAAAGCTACGAGTGGAGTACAGGAGCTACTACGCAAAGCATTAAAGCAGGAATAGGAGTATATTGGGTAAAACTTAAAACAGGAGAATGTGTGACGACACAAACGGTAAAAGTGCTTCCTTCCGAGCAGCCGGTTGTTTCCGGGATTGATATTTCGAACAATACAATCACAGTATCCGTAATAGGTGGAACTCCGGCTTATAAATATTCAATAGATAATATCATCTGGCAGGATTCCAATGTTTTCAATAACCTTTCCAGAGGAGATCATAAAGTATATGTAAAAGATGCCTATGATTGTGATCCGATAGAAATTGGAATCGTTGTACCTAATTTGATTAATGTGATAACCCCTAATGCAGATGGAATAAATGATGTGATCGACTATTCAGCCCTTGCCAACAAACAAAATCTGATCATGAATGTTTTCGATCGTTATGGAAATAAAATTTTCCAGGCAGACCGATCCAACGGCTACAAATGGGATGGAACCCAGGGTGGAAGAAGAGTACCTACAGGGACATACTGGTATTCTATCACATGGAATGAAAATGATAAAAAGAATACGGCCATTAAATATACAGGCTGGGTTCTGGTGAAAAACAGAGAATAATAATAAAACAGATAGAAAAAACCACTTCAATTGAGGTGGTTTTTAGTTTTAAAAATTATTAAATTAGGAAATAAAATAGAAAGAATGAAAGACCTGTTTGTAAAACGTTTTGAATACTATAAATCTCTTGGTGATAAAACCTTTGAACAGTTAACAGATGACCAGATGTTCTGGCAGTATAATGAAGAAAGTAATTCTATTGCTGTGATTGTGAAACATCTTGCAGGAAATATGCTTTCACGATGGACTAATTTCCTTACCGAAGATGGTGAGAAATCCTGGCGTAACCGTGACGGAGAATTTGTCAATACATTTACTACTAAACAACAGGTTCTTGATTTTTGGGAACAGGGTTGGGAATGCTTTTTTGATGCTCTTGATAAAATAAACGAGGAGAATCTCTATTCCACAACGTACATCAGAGGAGAAGCACATCCTGTTATTGATGCCGTTCTTCGTCAATTGGCTCACTATCCTTACCACATCGGACAGATTGTTTATATTGCTAAAATGATAAAAAATGAAGACTGGAGTACACTTTCAATTGCCAGAAACCGATCTCAGGAATTTAATACAGAAATGAAAACCAAATTTTCAGGTCAGGATACAGCTTCCAATTCGTCGCCCGTCTGCTTTCAAAACAGCCCCGATGTAAGAGATGAATATAAACAATAGATTGAATCAATCTTGAGTTCTTATTAAAATTACTATCTTTGCACCCATAAAATTCAGGAGTAACAAATGTCTACTTTTCACAGAACTGCCGCGTTTCATACACTGGGCTGCAAATTAAACTTTGCAGAAACATCTACTATTGCCCGTCAATTAACAGATGCAGGTTATGATAAGGTAAGCTTTGATGAAAAAGCGAATGTGTATGTTATCAATACATGTTCCGTGACAGAAAATGCTGACCGTGAATGTAAACTTCACGTGAAAAGAGCAATGAAAGCCAATCCGGAAGGACTGGTCGTTATTGTAGGATGCTATGCACAGCTAAAACCTGAAGAAATTTCACAGATTGAAGGAGTGGACCTGGTTTTAGGAGCAAAAGAAAAATTCAATATTCTGAGCTACCTTGATGATTTGGAGAAATCTGAGAATGAAGGCGTAGTGCATTCATGTGAAATTGAAGAAACCGATTTCTTTATCGGAAGTTATTCTATTGGGGACAGAACCAGAGCTTTCCTGAAAGTACAAGACGGCTGTGATTATAAATGTACCTACTGTACCATTCCGTTAGCAAGAGGAATTTCACGTTCTGATACCATCGAAAATGTTCTTAGAAATGCCACGGAGATCGCTGCGAAAGATATCAAAGAAATTGTTCTTACAGGGGTGAATATCGGTGATTATGGTAAAGGAGAATTTGGAAATAAAAAACACGAGCATACTTTCCTTGATCTTATTTCAGAACTGGATAAGGTAGAAGGAATAGAAAGAATCCGTATCTCTTCTATTGAACCCAATCTTTTGAAAGATGAAAGTATTGAACTGGTTTCTAAAAGCAAAAGCTTTGTTCCGCATTTTCACATCCCGTTACAATCCGGAAGCGATGATCTTTTGAAAAGGATGAAACGTCGTTACCTGACCAAACTGTATAATGACAGAGTGAACAAGATCCGCGAGGTAATGCCTGATGCGGCTATCGGAGTAGATGTTATTGTAGGATTCCCGGGAGAAACAGAAGAAAGATTTATGGAAACCTATAATTTCCTTAATGAACTTCCTATCACTTACCTTCACGTATTTACCTATTCTGAAAGAGAAAATACGGAAGCTGCAGCTATGGACGGAGTAGTTCCCGTAGCAGAAAGAAAAAAACGTAATAAAATGCTGAGAATTCTTTCTGAAAAGAAGAAAATGGCATTTTATCAGACCCAATTGGGAAAAACGCTGCCTGTTCTTTGGGAGCACGAAAATAAAGACGGGAAAATGTTCGGCTTCACAGAAAACTATGTGAGAGTCCAGAAAGACTTTGATCCTGCATCCATCAATCAAATTGAATTTCTAAATTTAGAAAAAATCCTGTCAGATGGCACGGTTTCTGTGCAATCTTCTTACCAAAATTTTTTAGCAAAAGCATAGGCTCTTTGCAAAAATTCTACTAAATTTATTTTTAAACTTTTAAATACTACATTCATGAGAGATAAGTTTTTATCTTGGGGAATTGTATTAGTAGCTGCTACATGGATTGTAGCAATACTGATCAGAGCGCATTATTGGATACCTACGCTGTTATCCGCAATTTATGCATTGGGTGTTTACAATGCTTACCAATCGAAACATGCTATTTTGAGGAACTTTCCTGTATTGGGATACTTCAGGTATTTTTTCGAAAGTATTTCACCCGAAATGCAACAATACTTTATTGAAAGGGAAACAGATGGGAAACCATTTCCAAGAAACCAGCGTTCTGCAGTATACAGACGTGCAAAAAATTTAAGTGATACGGTAGCTTTTGGTACGCAGCTGGAAGTAAATCACAGAAAGTATGAAGGGATCAAGCATTCTATTTATGCAAAATCACCATCAGAAGAACTTCCGAGAGTATGGGTTGGAGGAGAACAATGTACACAGCCTTATCATGCTTCTTTATTTAACATCTCAGCAATGAGTTTCGGGGCCTTGAGTGACAGAGCACAGATCTCACTGAACAGAGGAGCCAAAAAAGGAAACTTCTATCATAATACAGGGGAAGGAGGAATTTCACCTTATCACCTGGAAGGAGGAGATCTTTGCTGGCAGATCGGAACAGGATATTTCGGATGCCGTGACGAGGAAGGGAAATTCAACCCTGAATTATTTACAAAATATTCCACGCTTCCTAATGTTAAAATGATTGAAATCAAATTATCACAGGGAGCAAAACCAGGACACGGAGGAGTGCTTCCGGGAGTAAAAAATACACCGGAAATTGCAGCGATTCGTCATGTCACACCGGGAATGACTGTTATTTCACCACCATCCCATAGCGCTTTTTCTGATGCTGGCGGATTGCTGAGGTTTGTACAGCAGTTAAGAGAACTTTCAGGAGGAAAGCCAATTGGTTTTAAACTTTGTATCGGTGATACCAAAGAATTTGAAGATATCTGTGTACAGATGAATGTATTGAAAATTTATCCTGATTTCATTACCATAGATGGTGCAGAAGGAGGAACAGGAGCTGCACCACCGGAGTTTTCAGATGGAGTAGGGATGCCGTTGGAACCTGCTTTGATCTTTGTGAACAGAACGCTTAATAACTATAACCTGAGAAGTAAATTAAGAGTGATTGCCAGTGGTAAAGTTCTTACCAGTCTTGATATTCTGAGAGCCATTGCCATGGGAGCCGATATGTGTAACAATGCCAGAGGATTTATGTTCTCTTTGGGATGTATCCAGGCCCTGAGATGTAACTCCAACAATTGTCCTACAGGAGTTGCTACACAGGATAAAATGCTTATTAAAGGACTCGATGTAACAGATAAGGCAGAAAGAGTGTATCACTTCCATAAAAATACACTTCACACCTGCAATGAACTCATTGCGGCTGCAGGAAGAAGTTCTTATGAAGAAGTAGACGCCACCATGTTTATGAGAGGAGATGAGTTTGACCACCTTGCAGATCTTTATTTCCCGGATATTTTAGGAAATGTAAAACAGAAAGCAAGATCGTAATCAACATTACATATAACAAAAACACCGCCATTTATGCGGTGTTTTTTTATTGTATGAATATTTTTTATTGTTGTTGTTCTGTTGTCTGTTTATCACTATCAGGTCTGTCCTCTCTTCCATAAATCTGAAAGTTGAATACAAAAGTCCTGTTTCTGTAAGACATGTTTAAATATGGATAATGAGGGTTTCTTGCAAAAGCAGCTCTGGAAGGAACAATGATTACTCCCTGTAGGTTGTAAGGTGCCTCGCTGGAAAGATTATTGTATGCTTTGAACTTCTGTAAAGCTTCTCTGAACCCAGGGATTTGATAATATTTTGCTTTTTTTGCAGCATCAGTTGTACCAGCTTCCAGTATTGATTTTTTTACATAATAATACGTAGGATCAATAACAGGAACACCTGTTCCATCAATAGTATTTAAAAAAGCGGTTTTTGATGTAAATGAAGTGTTTCCGTCAGAATTAACTGCCAGGTAAGAGTATGCTCTTCCCATGATTTTAATAATATCAGTATCTCCAATGGTTTTTGCAGAGGCAGCGGGTGGCTGAGCTCCGTCTCTCATAATGTAGATAGTTCCCGAAGGTAGTGTTATGGGACTCAGTTCAGACAGCTTCTTTTCAGTATCATCCGCAGTATCTGTAGAACTGAAAGCTTTTATATTACCCTGTGCATCCAGATAATTCTCATCCATGAACTTCTTAATGGCCTGATCATCATACGTGTTTTGCGTAGCAACATCTTCCGGCTCTACATAGGTTGATACATCATCATCTTTCTTACAAGCAGAAAAACACAAAGATCCTGCAAGGATATATAAAAATATTTTTTTCATTTCAAAAAACTTTAATTACTTTACAAATAATATAACGGCAAAAGTATAAAAAAATATGAGAATAGATAAATTTTTATGGAGCATTCGTTTTTATAAGACGAGAAGTATTGCAGCAGAGGAGATTAAAAAGAACAGAGTTTCTATAGGAACGTCTGCCGTAAAGTCGTCTAAAGAAGTAAAAGAAGGAGATACGATCAAAATCCGTAAGAATCAGATTGATTATAAAATAAAGGTAATTCAGATTCCTAAAAGCAGAATTGGAGCAAAGCTGGTGCCTCTTCACATTCAGGACGTCACAGATAAAGAGCAATACGAATTACTGAAACTTCGTAAAATGTCACAGGACTATTACAGAAACAAAGGAGAGGGAAGACCTACCAAAAAAGACAGAAGAGAAATGGATGAATATGTAGGCAACGATATCGACTCCGATTTTACAGACTGGGATGATTTCTTCGGAGAGACTGGCGGTGAAGGTGAGGATGAAGATTAATATAAAAAGTAAAAAAGCTCTAGAGATAGAGCTTTTCTACTATTTCGTTAACGATGTCTTCCGGTTCTCTGGAATCTGTCCCGACAGTGAATTGTGCTTTGCTGTAAAACTGATTTCTTTCAAATAAATGTTTGGCAATAAATTCCGGCAGGTCTTCATCTGATATATTGGCAATCAGTGGCCTTTTTTCTTTCTGCTTTGAAAGTCTTTCCACCAGTGTTCCCACTCCGGTTCTTAAAAAAACGCTCTTGGAGTTGTGATTAATGATCTCCATATTATTATAATACACCGGGGTTCCTCCGCCAAGACTTAAAACTACATTTTCTTCAGAAGCCAATATCTCTTCAAGTGCCTCCCTTTCCAGTTTTCTAAAGTAAATCTCTCCCTTTTTCTCGAAAATTTCAGGGATGGTTAATTTATTTCTTCTGGAAATCTCTTTATCGAGGTCAATTAATTTAAAATCGATTTTTTCGCTTAATATTTTGGAAATGTGCGATTTGCCACTTCCCATGTATCCGATCAATGAAATTACCATGAATTTTTTTTAAACAAATTTGCGAAAAAGTTTTGAGATAAAGAAAAAAGTCATATCTTTGCACCACTTAAAACAAGGGACATTACTTAAATGAAAACTTGTTGCACAAGTGGCCGACTCGGTAGCTCAGCTGGTAGAGCAATACACTTTTAATGTATGGGTCCTGGGTTCGAATCCCAGCCGGGTCACTAGCAATAATAATTACTTAATTTGTGATTTTATTGCCTGCGTGGTGAAATTGGTAGACACGCCATCTTGAGGGGGTGGTTTCCTAAGGATGTGCTGGTTCGAGTCCAGTCGCAGGCACTGCAAAGAAAATTTTATAATTAATATTGAAATTTATTTCATTTTAATTGTGGCCGACTCGGTAGCTCAGCTGGTAGAGCAATACACTTTTAATGTATGGGTCCTGGGTTCGAATCCCAGCCGGGTCACAAGTTTACTGAAAAGTAAATTTTTTTCATATTAATATTTTGTGATTTGGTGTTTCAAAGGCTTCCTTCAGGAGGCCTTTGATTTTTGTATGAATCAAGGTTGTGAATGGTGTTAGCCTTACTTTATTCAATATCAATAAAAAAATCCCCGACCTAAGTCAGGGATCTGATATTTAAATCTGGAAAGATTAATCCAGATGCATATTGTCAATTAATCTTACACCATCTACTACCACTACAATAAATGCTCTGAAGCTTCTGTCTTTATAGAAAAAATCAGTCTCCTGTAATGTTTTTTCATCAGCAATCAGGAAATATTCCAGTTTCATTCCCTGCTGGTCATCAAAAATATCAGCTACTCTTTCCTTGATTTCCGGAATGGTAACAGTTCTGAACCAGTCGTTTACTTTTTTTAAAGTCTCATAAATTACTTTAGAGGCTTCTCTCCGGTCTTCATGAAGTCTTTGATTTCTTGAGCTTAGCGCCAATCCGTTTTCTGCCCTGTAAATAGGAACTCCGGTTATTTTAACGGGAAGATGCTTTTTCTCTACCATTTTTTTAATAATAGCAAGCTGCTGGAAATCTTTTTCACCAAAATAAGCATTATCAGGCTTTACCTGTCTGAAAAGTTCTTCTACAACAGTTCCTACACCATCAAAATGACCCGGTCTTGATTTTCCTTCCATCTCATTTTCCAGTCCGTCAAAATCATATCGCAGGCTTTCGGCTTTCTCAGGGTAAATATCTGCTACCTCCGGAATATAAACTGCATCTACAAGACCAGAATTCTGAAGAATCAATATATCTCTGTTGACATCTCTTGGATATTTTTCAAGATCTTCAGGATTGTTAAATTGAGTTGGATTTACAAAAATTGAAGAAATAACAAGATCATTTTCCTTTCTTGCCTCTTCATACAGAGAAAGATGGCCTTTGTGCAGGGCACCCATGGTAGGGGCAAAGCCAATTCTTTTTCCCATTTCTTTCTGTCTTTCAATGAAATCCTGAAGGACTTTTCTGTTTTTTAGAACTTCCATAGTTTATTTTAATACTATTTCAAAAATACTAAAAATATCGCATAATAATATGTGGTTTTAATAATTTGAAAAGGGAATTTTCGTAAAAAAATGTTAATTAAAATAATGTTGGATGTTTTTTTGTAATTTTGCACATTAAAGCATTTTTACAAAAATTAGATAGAAAGTTTATGCCGAATCAAAAAATACTGTACATTACTACAGAGATGTATCCATATCAGGAAGATACAAATATGGCTGCAGTGGTAAACAAAATGGCACTTAAGATGCACCAAGAAGGCAATGATGTAAGAGTTTTTATGCCAAGATTTGGACAAATAAGTGAGAGAAAATTCCAGCTTCATGAAGTAATCCGTCTTTCAGGGATGAATATTATTATCAATGATCTGGACCAGCCTCTGATCATTAAAGTAGCGTCTCTTCCGGGGGAAAGACTTCAGGTTTACTTTATTGACAATGAAGAATACTTCAAAAGAAAACAATATTATTTCGACGATGAAGGAAACCCTTTTGAAGACAATGACGAAAGAGCTATTTTCTTTGCAAGAGGAGTTATTGAAACCATTAAGAAACTAAACTGGGTGCCGGATGTTATCCATTTAAATGGATGGATGTCTTCTTTTGTTCCAATTTATCTTAAAACGTACTACGAATCAGATACTTATTTCAAAGACGCGAAAATTATACTTTCTCTTTACAATGAGAAAGATGCTGACCTGGATAAAAAGATTGACGAAAAACTGCAGTTTGATAATATTTCAGGATTAAAAGCGTTAGATAACCCAACGATTAAAAGTTTTGTTATCGAAAGTATGAACTATGTAGATGCCGTTGTGAAAGGTGACGAGTTTCTGGATGAAGATCTGGATAAAGCTTTCAATGAAACTGCTACCCAAAAATCAGAGTATCTGGACATAGATTCAATAAATCAACTTTATTAAAAAACACATTTTTAATGACTTATAATCTTAAAAGGACCTTCGCCATACTTTTGATGGCGTTTTTCGGAAGTACATTCCTTCATAACTGCGAACCGGATCCGGATTCTCTTGGCGAGCAGTTGTTTAATGATGATGCAGCACAAGGTAATGAAATTGCATATCCCGTTATCGCATACAATTACAGTAACAACGATTCAATCAGAAGTGATGCTGCCAGACTGATCAGTGGGGTGAGCGAATCTGGTTCGGCTTCCTATGTAGGTGTTCTTGGAGCATTTACTGAAAACCAGTTTGGAATGCAGAGAGCTTCTTATGTTACTCAGCTGAGAATGCCGGTAGATAATTATGATTTTAACGGAGCGAATCCAAAAGTAGATTCTGTAGTTCTTGTAGTGAGACCACCTGCAAATACTGCCGCGAATACCTACTTTTTTGAAGGCGATTCATTAAAAACAAAAACATTTGAGAAAACTGATTTCCCGGTAGATGGAGTTGCTACAGCGGTTTCCATTGAAAAGAAAATGTACCCTGTTCGTAAATACGGTAAAACAGCAGGTTCAAAATCAATGAAAATCAATGTACATGAAGTAACCACGTTCATAGATGCAAATGATGACAGTTTCAAACGTTCCAATAAAACAATAAGTACTGGTGAACTGCTGGGATCAGGAGTATTTGACGGTACTATCAGTTCTACATCTATCACTAAAAAATCTGACAACTCAGTTGTATTTACCGGAAACTTAGGATTCAGAATGAAGTTGAGTAATACAGACTTTTTCCAGACTCATATTCTTGATAAAAAAGGAAAACCTGAGCTTCAGGATGCTTCCAACTTCATCAGATATTTTAAAGGAATAAAAATTTCTGTAGATGAAACGGATAAATATCTTTACCAGTTCTCTCCTAATGATTTGCAGCTTATCATGTATTATAAATATGATAAAACAGAGAACGGAACAACAACAAGACCGCAGACAACCCTTAATTTCAACTTAGGAGGTTCTAATGCGCATCTCGGGCTGTATGAATACAGCAGATCCGGATCATCTGTTGCGGCTGCATTGGCTGCAAGTAACCCTAGTGAAGGAGATGAAAGACTTTTTGTTCAGGGAATGGGAGGACCATCTGTGGTAGTTAAGATTAAAGATGAGACGATTGCAAAGCTTAAGGATATTTTTGTTAAAGATAAAGCAGGTATTGTAAGTGCTAAAATCAGAATCTATCTTGATGCTGCAACGTGGAAAAATACAGGTTCTACTGAAGACCGCAGATTTTCACTTTTAACCAATACATTAGATGCTGGTGGTAAAATTGACTACAAAAAACTGGCGTTTACTTCAGATCTTACCAACGGGCTTGGATTATATTATTTTAAAGATAAACCTGAACCAGGTTATTATGATTTTGTCGTAACAAAAACAGTTAAGGATCTTGTAGAAGGGAAGAAAGAAACAGTAGATGGAGTTGAACAGCTGGTTGTTAATAAACCTTTAATAATCAGTGCAGGAACATTTGCTGCCAATGCTACAGGAACCCTTTTAGGAGTTCGTAATACAACAAGAGCATTTGATATGAACAGAATTATTCTTACAGGAGTAGATAAAACCAATACGAATCCGAAGAGAATCCAGTTATTGGTGACTTACGGAACGAAAAAATAGAACAACAAACAACACTATACAAAATAAAATATGTGCGGAATAGTAGGATATACAGGATTTCAAGACGCTTATGAAATTGTAATTAATGGTCTTAGAAGATTGGAATATAGAGGGTATGACAGTGCCGGAATTGTTTTAGAAGGTTCAGATAACAAGCTGGAAGTAGAAAAAACAAAAGGTAAAGTGGAGGATTTGGTGAATATTTCCAAAGAGCTAAAAGGAAAGTCTAAAATTGGAATGGGACACACCCGTTGGGCAACCCATGGAGTTCCAAGTGACAGAAACTCCCATCCGCACTTGTCAAACAACGGTAAAATTGCAATTGTACACAATGGTATTATTGAAAACTATGATACTATTAAAACAATGCTTACTGAAAAAGGATTCACTTTCAAATCAGAGACAGATACTGAAGTATTGGTAAACCTTATCCAGTATTTTATGGATCTTAATCCTGAAATTGATTTCCCTACAGCAGTGAGATATGCATTGAATGAAGTATATGGAGCATATGCCATCACTGTACTTCATGAAGATTATCCAGGGGTATTGGTCGTAGGAAGATTAGGTTCTCCTCTTGCAATCGGAATCGGTGATAAAGAATATTTTATCGCTTCTGATGCTTCTCCATTCGTGGAATTTACAAAAGAAGCTATTTATCTTGAAGAAGGACATATGGCAACGATCTCTCTTGAAAACGGAGTAGATATCAGAACCATCAATGAAAACTCTAAAATTGAGCCTGAAATTCAGGAGCTTAAATTAAGTCTTGAACAGATTGAAAAAGGGGGTTACGAGCATTTCATGCTTAAAGAAATCTTCGAGCAGCCTAAATCTGTACACGATACAATGAGAGGTAGACTTCTTGTAGATGAAGGAGTTATTAAAATGGCTGGAATCTGGGATCATGTTGAGAAATTCAAAAATGCCAACAGGATTATTATCATTGCCTGCGGTACTTCATGGCATGCAGGTCTTATCGGAGAATATCTGATTGAAGAATATGCAAGAATCCCTGTTGAAGTAGAATATGCGTCAGAGTTCAGATACAGAAACCCGATTATTACTGATAAAGATGTGGTAATTGCTATTTCTCAGTCCGGAGAAACGGCTGATACAATGGCTGCTTTAAAATTAGCAAAAGAAAAAGGTGCATTTATATATGGTATATGTAATGTTGTAGATTCTTCCATTGCAAGAATCACAGATGCAGGTTCTTATACCCATGCTGGCCCGGAAATCGGGGTTGCTTCTACCAAAGCATTTACAGCACAGCTTACCATTCTTACTTTAATTGCCTTTAAATTAGGAAAGCACAACGGAAACTTAGGAAACGCTGAATTTATGAGCTTAATTGCTGAGCTTGATGCTATTCCTAAGAAAATTGAAGATGTGTTAAATACCACTCATGAGCTTACGCAGAATATTGCAAAAGATTTTGTGAAAGCTACCAATTTCCTTTACCTGGGAAGAGGATACAATTATCCTGCAGCCCTGGAAGGAGCCTTAAAATTAAAAGAAATTTCTTATATCCATGCAGAAGGATACCCGGCTGCAGAAATGAAGCACGGTCCGATTGCCCTGATCGACGAAAACATGCCGATTGTAATTATAGCACCTAGAAAAGGCCACTATGATAAAATTGTGAGTAACGTTCAGGAAATTAAAGCGAGAAAAGGAAAAATTATCGCTGTAGTAAATAAAGGAGACCGTCAGGTGAGCGAAATGGCAGATTATGTTATCGAAATCCCTGAAACTTCAGAATGTTTCTCTCCAATCGTTGCTTCCGTACCTCTTCAACTGCTTGCTTATTATATTGCAGTATATAGAGGAGCCAACGTAGATCAACCGAGAAACCTTGCAAAATCTGTTACCGTGGAATAAAAAGTTGTTGTAAATAAAATAAATTTAGATTTCTTCCGTTATTTCAAAAAAAATCTTAAAAGTTTCTTAAAAAAATTATATATTTACGGCTTAATTATAAAAATTAACATGAAAAGGATATTTCTTTTATTATTGTCTGCGTCGGTAGCATCGGTATCTTGTTCAGGTGGTGGCAGCTCTTCTGTAGGGAAGCCAGGAACAAAAGGAGAATTGATACCAAGAGAAAAAACTAAATCATTTGTTGCGGAAAGACCATACGGAATGGTCGCAATTCCTGCAGGTTCGTTTGTTGCTGGTTTAGCAGACCAGGATCCGACGAATACACCTGAAAAAGCATCATTGAAGACAGTTACTGTTTCTTCTTTCTTCATGGATGAAGCAGAAACTACCAATGCGGAGTACAGAGTATTTATCAATTATGTAAGAGACTCTATCGCAAGAACTTTACTAGCTGAAGCTGCCGGAGAAGGTGGTGACGAAGGTGGACGTAAAGGAGCAAGCATAGGAGATTACGCATACCTTGCTAAAAAAGAAGAAAATTTAACACCTTATCAAGAATATATGGAAGGCCAGGGCGGCCGTGAAGACGGAAGCTATGATGCCAGCAAAAGATTAGATTGGAAAATCCCTTTACACTGGAGTACATCAAAATATCCGGATGTAGAATACGCAGAAGTTTTAGAATCTATGTATCTGCCTTCTTCTTCAAGAATTGGAAACGAAAGAATTTTAGATGTAAGTAAGCTGAAATATACTTACCGTTGGGGAGATATGGACGCTGCTGTTGCAGATAACGAAAGAGGAGCTAACTACCTGAAAAGTGAAAGTATCGCGATCTATCCTGATACTACAGTTTGGGTAAAAGATTTCCACTTTGCTTACAATGAGCCATTGTTTGAACAGTATTTCTGGCACAAGGCTTATAAAGACTATCCTGTTGTCGGGGTTACCTGGGATCAGGCAAGGGCTTATTGTAACTTCAGATCTAAATTGAAATCAGATTACAACGAAAGTTTAAAAAGAAAAAAACAAAAACCATTAGTATTTCGTCTTCCAACAGAAACTGAATGGGAATATGCTGCCAGAGGTGGTATGCAAAATGCTACTTACCCTTGGGGTGGTCCATATTTAATGGATGACAGAGGTTGCTACCTTGCCAACTTCAAGCCTAAGAGAGGTAACTACATGGAAGACGAGAAAAAAGGTACTTATACATATACAGCTCCAGTTAAGAAATTTAAGAAAAATGGGTTTGGGTTATTTGATATGGCTGGAAACGTTTCTGAATGGACATTATCTTCTTTTAACAACTCTTCAGCTGGATTCACTTCTACATTAAATCCTTCTACTAAGGATAAAAAGGATACGAAGAAATCCGTAAGAGGTGGATCTTGGAAAGATATAGGATATGCACTGATGACAGGTGCGAGAGATTGGGAAAGAAAAGATTCCGCAAGAAGCTATATCGGATTCAGAACTGTACAGGACATTCCTGAAGCAGCCGTTAAACCAAGAAGAGTTAACAGATAACTAATCAGACAATTTTCAATAACAATTTTATTTAACATTAAAAAAACTAACTCAATATGTTTAAGACTAAAGATGCTTGGATGAATTTCTTTTATTCATTCGGTGCTGCAATTGTAATTCTTGGAGCTTGGCTTAAAATTACTCACATTACCTTAGGACCTATTAATGGTAACATCGCGCTTACTGTAGGACTTATTACTGAGGCTATTATCTTTATCATCTTTGCATTTGACCCTCCAAAAACTGAAGAGTCTTATGCCTGGGAAAATGTTTATCCTGAGTTATTAGATAAACATGCGAATCCAAACCCTTTACATTCTAATGTAACAACTAAAAATACAAGCGCTCAATTTGCTGAATTGGAAAACTCTCTTTCCAGCAAATTGGATAAAATGCTTGAAGATGCCAGATTAGACGTTCAATTATTTGAAAGATTAAGAACAGGAATTGATAAATTCTCAAACTCTGTTGATCAGATTAATCAGACTGTTGACGTATCTGCTTCTACTCATAAATATAACGACCAGTTGAATAAAGCAGCTCAGCATATGGAAAGTATGAATGCACTTTATGCAATGCAGCTTGAAAGCGGTAAGAGACAATCTGAATTTGCTAACAAGTATGTTGCTGATATGCAGAAATCTGCAGAGCAATCTGAGAAATTCAACCAAGAGCTACAAGGTTTAACATCTAATCTTAATAACTTAAATAGAGTTTATGGTGGTATGCTAACTGCTATGAAGTCTTAATTCCTAACCATTTCTAAATTAACTACTTAATCAAAAAACAAAGAAAAGAGAATGGCACAAGGAAAACAGACCCCTCGTCAGAAGATGATCAACCTGATGTATTTGGTGTTCATCGCGATGATGGCCCTAAATATTGATGCAGAAATCATCAGATCATACTATGACTCTACCAGAGCATTAAATGAAACCAGAACTTTAACAGAAAGAAAGAACGAGAAGATCTTTGAGAGAACGTTGGAAGCTAAAGCTCAGCAAGTTCCTGATACTTACGCACAGCCTTGGGCTCAGTACAAAGTATTGAAAACCAAAATTGATGCGTTGGTGAAATCTGCTCAGGATGTTAAAGATCTATTGAAAAAACAATCTGAGTTTCACGATAAGGATCCTAAAACAGGAAAAGATATTGATGTAAGTGAAAACTTTGCTGCATTGAACAATAATGAAGCGACTACTGAATATTTCTTTAAGGAAGGAGATGAAAATACTCCATCAAAGAATGCACTGGATCTGAAAGCTAAAATTGATGATGTAAGAAACTACATCAATGCTACTTTCGGAAGCAATGCCCAGTTACAGGATTTAGTAGCAAGAGCCAATAAGTCTCTTATTGCGGAGTATCCTAAAGGAACATCTCCCAATGAAAAGACCTGGTTTCAGAATAAATTTTACCATCAGCCGCTAATCGCTGCGATATCTAATTTGGAAATTATCCAAAATGATGCCAGAAACGTTCAGTCTGATGCATTGGCACTATTACTTCAGGAAAAAGTAGATGCGAATATCAAATTCTCAAGCTATGAGCCTATTGTTTCAGGTCCGGTAGATATCCAGGCAGGAAAACAGGCTGAAGTAAAAGTAATGCTGGGAACTTATTCTAACAGTAACAAGATCAGCATCTCTGGAGTAAGCAGAGTAGAAAACGGTAAAGGTGTTATGCAAATTTCAGGTTCTGGAATTGGCGAACATAAATTAGGAGGTACGATTACATTAACAGATGCTTCAGGGAAACCTCAGTCTTTCCCTTGGACACATACTTATAATGTAATTGCAGGACCAAGAGAAGTAAAACTTGAAAAAGGATTATTACTTTCTGCCGATAAGATGAATGTAATGTATAGAGGACTTGAGAACCCTGTTTCAGGATCAATCTTAGGTGCTGACAATTCTAAACTTTCATTATCTGCAGCAGGAGCTACTGTGAAGAGTACAGGTCAGGGTAAATGGAATGTTACTCCTACAACAGGAAATGTAGTGAAGTTAACATTATCAGGAACAGATCCATATGGTAAAACAGTTTCTCAGGTATTTGAATATAGAATTAAGAATATCCCTAGACCACAAGGTCAGATCAGAGGTAAAGCTGTAAACTTTATGCCGGTAGGTTCTATTCCTAACCAGATTGTTTCTGCTACTTTACCAGACTTTGACTTCCCTGTTTCATTCACTGTTAATAGCTTTATTATTAAGCTTCCAGGAAAAGCAGGTACTCTGATTCAAGGTAGCTCACTATCAGGAGCAGAAGGTATGCTTAGAAACCTTAGACCTGGTGATGTAGTTCAGATTTATGATATTCAGGCTACGGCTACAGGATTGGGTAACCAGAGACTTAAGGAAATTTCACCTGTAATTATTAATGTTCAATAAGGTTAATTTGTAAAATCATATTATGAAAAAATATATTAGCACCCTTTTAGTTTTAGTTTCGGGATTCGCTTTTTCCCAGACTATTCTGAATGCTGCTTCTCCTGAGGAATTCAGACAAATGAGAGCTGAATCAATGAGAAAAGCAGGGGATACTGTTATCAGCAATAAAGTAAAGCCTCTTGAATATGGTTTCGTTGATGACAAGGATATTTACAAAAGTATGTTTGTTTGGGAAATCATTGATATGAATGATAAGATCAACCAGCCGTTTTATTATGACAATCCGGATGGTCTTCTTTCCAGCTCTACAAGATCATTATATCAATTATTACTTGATGGAGCCCTTAAAGGTGACATCAAAGAAGTTTATGATGACGAAAACTTCGTTACCAGACTTTCACCGGAAGCCATTCAGAAAAGATTGGAAAGTGTAAGACTTGACGAAGAAGCTATCGATATCCTTAACTCTGGAAGAACACTTACAGAAGACGAGAAGAAAAGATTAACAGATATCATCAGAACAACTACTGATAAAGTAAAAGTTCTTAAAGTGATGGGTATGTGGTTTATCGATAAAAGAGATGGTCAGATGAAATACAGACCGCTTGGTATCGCAGCTATGGGTCCGGATCCGACATCTGTTGGAAGAATTGGTCCTGATGGTCAACCTTTAGCTGGTGCTGATGAACTGATCGATTTGTTCTGGATTTACTATCCAAGTGCTCGTGATATTTTAGCAAACAACTATGTTTTCAATAGAAAAAATTCTTCTGCTGACTTATCTTTCGATGATGTCATCAATGCAAGAAGGTTCTCTTCTATTATCTACAAATCTTCAAGCGGTTTAGGAGATGGTACTATCAAAGACTATATTCCTAGAAATGCTGAAGAGCAGCTGGAAGAAAGCGACAGAATCAAAGCACAGATTCTTGACATGGAAAATGATATGTGGAATTACTAAATTTCACTTGATATTTATAGAAAACCTGAGTATTTTTACTCAGGTTTTTTTATGATAAAATCGCCCTTTGTTTATACCGAACAATAACCAATGACACAGGCGATCACATATGACCTTTAAACAAATGAAATTTCTCATATGAAGCATGTAGATTATATTATTGTAGGAGACGGATATGCAGGGCTTTTTGTGGCCCATCAGCTAATTAAAAATGATAAATCTTTCGTCATTTTTACTGAAGGACGAAAAAGTGCTTCCCAGGTCTCAGCAGGAATTATCAATCCTGTGGTCCTGAAGAAGTTTACCACATTCTGGAAAGCGCAGGAACAAATAGATTTTCTTAAAGACAGTCTTAAAGAAATAGAATCATATACAGGGGAAAATTATCTGATCAATGCTCCTATTCACAGAATTTTTCATGATGAGAATGAACAGAATTTATGGCTGAAAAAATCCGCAAATGAAGAATTGTCGAATTTTCTTGATCAGAATTTTGATCGTTTAGAGGTAGTAAAAAACGACTTTCTTACAGGAAAGGTGAATCAATCTGCTAGATTGAATGTTAATGGATTTTTTAGCGGTTTATTCGATTATTTTGAAAAAAATGATCAATTGGTAAAGGAAAAATTTGATTATTCAAAATTAAATCCATCTGAATCCACTTATAAAGATTATACCTTCAAAAATATTATTTTCTGTGAAGGAATGGGTGTGAAAGACAATCCCTATTTTTCAGAGATCACCGTGAATCCTAACAAAGGCCACCACATCAGGGTGAAACTTTCCCAGCCAATTCCTGAAAACATAACCATTAAGAAAAAACACTTTTTATTTCCAACCGGAAACGGACTGTATTTTTACGGAGGCACTTATGACAGAGAGCAGCTTCACCATCACATTGATGAATCAGCAGTTGACCAATTGGTGAAGGGACTTTCAGAATTTTATCCTTATGATTTTGAAGTGGAAGAAGTACATTTTGGATTCCGCCCCACAGTAAAAGACAGAAGACCCATCATTGGAAGACATGAAACATTCGGTAATCTTTACGTTTTTAACGGGCTTGGTGCCCGTGGTATCCTCAACGGCTGCTATTTTGCAAGAGATTTATTCCGTTTTATTGAACAGGATATTCCATTGCATGAAGAAGTTTCATTGAAAAGATTTCAATAGTGTATCTTAGTGTTAATTTCCAAACTGAAAATCTATGGATGAAAATATATTAGGTATCGTTGCCGGCGTTCTTACTTCTATTTCGATGATTCCACAGCTTGTCAAAGTAATCAGAGAAAAAAATGTGGAAGATATTTCCTTACTTATGCTCCTGGTTCTTATTTCAGGACTCTCTTTATGGGTGTGGTATGGCTTTGAAAAAGACGAGCTTCCCATTATTTTGTCCAATGCATTTGCTGTTCTGGTCAATATCAGTCTTCTGATATGCTATATGATGTACAATAAAAAAAAATAAAAAAATACGCCTCATCATGATGAAGCGTATTTTTTTATGTAAGTGAAATTTAATTATTGAAGAACAAATTTAGCTAAAGGGGCCATTCTTGCTTTGTTTAAAGTAAGGGTATTTCCGTTTACAGAGTAATTATCTGCTGCCAGGATTGCTTTCGTAAATTGATTTTCAATATCAAGATCTTCACAAGCCATCATGGTAGACATTCCCTGATTGAACTTAATTCTCATTACCTCAGGTTTGATCTCAAATGTTCCTCCCAAGCCATTACATCCGGCATGTCCCTGATATCTCATTCCATCCATTTCAAGTTTGAAATAAGGATTGTTTTTAGGATTCTTCAGTTCAATCGGTTTCCCGTTAAGCTCTGTAAGTTTCCACGTTTTTCCTGTAATATCAGTTGTCGCTTTTTGAGCATTTTGTGTTTTACACGAAACAACTAAAAATGTTGCGATAACAAGTGCCGAAAAATAATAATATAAACTTTTCATAATGTTTATTTTTTTAATTAGAATTGCTAATCCCTATGCTAATACGATGCCATTTTTGCAGGACCAGACTCTTTTTTTGCCTGTTTAAGATGAAACAGAACCATATCTACATTCTTTTTCAGGAAAGTGATATTGCCTTTAATATCAGAATATTGATACTCTTCATTAGAGGCTGTATATTCAGGTAAGGCATCACTTTTTTTAAGGTCAAAAGTTTTACCGTTTAAATGTATTGTTGCTGTATTTTTGGTATTGTTGATGGTCACTTCTATTTTTTCTCCATAACTGTCAACATACACATTTTTTGAAATGTCATCTGTATTTTCTGGGGCAGCAGCGGTAATGGTTTCAGCTTCTTTTCCGGGATGCTTACACGCTGTTAGGGAAATAAGGGTCAATCCGAAAAGGATTGGTACTAATAAATTTTTCATAGTGATAAGTGATTTTAAAGTGTTTCATGAATTATGATATTAATGCTATATAAATTTACAAATATTTTTAATAAATATGTGTTAATTTTTCATAAACTAACAGATAATTAAAATATTAGCTCATTTAACTCACAGTTTTTTGAAACAGAATTCACGAAACAGAAAGTAATAATTATTGTGGAAAATTTAGGATAAACCTTGTTAATTCAGGATTTTTAAAAGGATTTTTTTCCAGAAGGATAAAGTAGTTTTTCTTCATTTTTCATTTGTTGTGTAAATTTTTGGCAAAAATAACTCAAAAAGAAGAGAAGAACAATAAGTTAATGTTAATAATCTGAAATTATGATGAAGTTTAGTTTTGGATAAGGGAGGGGGCAGAATAGAATACCGGGACACTTGGAAATGTTCAAAAAAGCAACAGCATTAAAATTAAAATTTCCTTAAATCCAAAAAAGTGGCTTAATATTTGAAAATTTAAATGGGCACAGATGAAAGATTAGGATTGCTTGAATTATGCTTAAATAAAGGAAATGTTAAATACTTTTCATTCTTTTATTTTCAGGTATTTTAAAGGAGAGTTAAATTTTGTTAATCTGCTATGATAGTATCATAATCTGGGTGTACATTTGCAACTTCAAAATGAGAAACTTTATAGTATACTTTTTAACCGGTCTTTTTCTGCTCTTTGTAGTGGAAAGCAGACTCAACGTTAAAACGCTTCGAAATGACTATTCCGGTCATGTTTCTCATCATATGCCCAAAAGAGCCAACCGCCTGAATCAGACTTTTGAAAAGCTCTCTATTCAGCAAATGGCAGACAATGTAGACAATTCCACTTTAGAACTTACCGAAAACGATTTCCAGCTGTCTGATGTATGGCAGGCTATTGTTGTTTTTGCCGGAGTTTTCAGTCTTGTTTATATTTTTGGATTGAAAAGTTGTAAGCGGTCAAAACCGGATATTCATGGTTTTGTTCTTGGCCTATCTACCAAAAGATTCATTCTTATCCGTTCCATTAGAATTTAAGAATTCCCCGTTTTTATTGATTTTCTGCCTGATTCCAGGTAGAAATACTTTACGCTGTGTATGCCGGTAATCATCACATCGTACCGCTTTTATTACCGTTTTATTCTATCAAAACATTAACGATTTATATAAACTCTAGAATTATGATAAAGAGAGTTGTTTCGGGAATTGCGCTGAGTGTCCTTCTGTTGGCAGTTGGCTGCAATAAGAAAAAAGAAGAAAAAGAAGAAGTTACCGTATATCCGGTGACATCTCCTGTGGTAATGGATACCGTAATCAATAAAGAATATGTAGCCCAGATTCAATCTGTAAAAAACATTGAAGTGAGAGCTCAGGAAAAAGGTTTCCTGGAAAAAATCTTTGTAGATGAAGGCCAGTACGTACAGGCCGGACAAACATTGTTCCGGATCATGCCTAAATTGTATCAGGCAGAATTATTAAAAGCAAAAGCAGAAGTGGAACAGGCTTCCATTGAGCTGAAAAACGCAAGTACATTAGCAGGAAACAATATCGTTTCTAAAAATGAAAGAGCAATGGCAAAAGCCAAGCTGGATGCTGCCAATGCAGAAATGAAGCTAGCTCAGATCCATCTTTCCTTTACTGACATCAAAGCACCGTTTTCCGGTATTATCAACAGAATTCCTTTGAAGCTGGGAAGTCTTGTAGATGAAGGTGATCTGCTGACTTCATTGTCAGACAATACAAGTATCTATACCTATTTCAATGTTTCTGAACCTGAATATCTGAGCTATCAGACTCATGCTGCAGATCGTGGAAGCAATCAGGTTTCTCTGATTACAGCCAATGGAGAAATGTATACACAAAAAGGAGAAATTCAGACGATTGAAGGAGAATTTGATAATGAAACAGGAAATATTGCTTTCCGAGCGAAATTCCCTAATCCTGATAAACTTCTGAGAAACGGAGAAACCGGGAAAGTACAGATGTCAATGCCGGTTCATAATGCATTGATCATTCCACAGAAAGCAACCTATGAAATCCAGGATCAGAAATATGTATTCGTGATTGATAAAAATGGAGTAGCAAAATCCAGAAATATCAAAGTAGCCTATGAACTTCCGGACTTGTATGTAGTGGCATCAGGAATTTCAAAAGGAGATCAGATTCTTTTGGAAGGAGTTCAGAAAGTAAAGGATGATCAGAAAGTGAAAACAAAATTCCAGGATCCTAAGAAAGTTCTTCAATCATTGAAACTAAAAGCAGAGTAGTGGTCTCTAAAACGAAACAGTATGTTTAAGAAATTCATTCGCAGACCAGTTCTGTCCATAGTAATCTCATTGATTATTGTATTTATGGGAATATTGTCATTGGTAAAACTTCCGGTGACACAGTTTCCCTCCATTTCTCCGCCTAAAGTAAATATCACCGCAGAATATCCCGGAGCCAACAACGAACTGTTGATTAAATCCGTAGTAATCCCCTTAGAAAGAGGATTAAATGGAGTTCCCGGTATGAAATACATGACTTCAGATGCCGGAAATGACGGGGAAGCTTCCATTCAGATTGTATTTGATCTGGGAACGGATCCCAATGTAGCTGCAGTAAACGTGCAGAACCGTGTATCTTCGGTGGTCAATAAACTTCCGCCTTTGGTAGTACGTGAAGGAGTAAAGATCACGCGTGAAGAACCTAACATGTTGATGTATATTAACCTGTACAGTGATGATCCTAAAGCTGACCAGAAATTCCTTTTCAACTATGCAGATATCAACGTAATGTCTGAATTGAGAAGGGTAAGCGGTGTAGGTTTTGCAGATATCCTGGGAACCCGTGAATATGCCATGCGTATCTGGCTTAAACCGGATAGATTAACCGCCTATAACATCTCAGCAGATGAAGTAATGGAATCTCTGAATGAGCAGAGTTTGGAAGCTTCTCCCGGAAAAACAGGGGAAAGCTCCGGAAAACGTTCACAGTCTTTCGAATATGTATTAAAATATCCCGGACGTTTTAATAACGAAAAAGATTATGGAAACATTATTTTAAAAGCAAAACCAAACGGAGAATCTGTAAGATTAAAAGATGTAGCGGATATAGAATTCGGAAGTTCCATGTATGACATTTATTCTACATTGAACGGAAAACCTTCCGCAGCGATCACCGTAAAACAATCCTACGGATCCAATGCAAGTGACGTTATCAAAAATGTAAAAGCATTGATGAAGGATCTTGAAAAAAATAACTTCCCGAAAGGAATGCATTACGATATCAGTTATGACGTATCAAGATTCCTGGATGCCTCCATGGAAAAAGTTATCCACACATTGTTTGAGGCCTTCATCCTGGTTGCTATCGTAGTATTCCTGTTCCTTGGAGACTGGCGTTCAACCTTGATTCCTGCTTTAGCCGTTCCGGTTTCATTAGTAGGAACATTTGCCGTCATGTCCGCCTTCGGAATTACCCTGAATATGATTTCTCTATTTGCCCTGGTAATGGCCATCGGGGTTGTGGTAGATGATGCGATTGTAGTTATTGAAGCTGTTCACGCCAAGATGGAAGAAAAACATCTTTCACCATTAAAAGCCACAGAGGAGGCCATGCATGAGATCAGTGGAGCAATTATCGCAATTACACTTGTAATGGCATCGGTATTTATCCCGATTGCATTTATGTCCGGCCCGGTTGGGGTATTCTACCGCCAGTTCTCTATTACAATGGCTTCATCCATTATTTTATCAGGGGTAGTGGCACTTACTTTGACACCGGCTTTATGTGCTTTGATTTTAAGAAATAATCATGGAAAAGCTAAAAAGAAAACTCCAATTACTATTTTCCTTGATAAATTCAATAACCTGTTTACAAAAGGAGCCGGAAGATATGAGAAGCTTCTGAATAAAACAGTGACAAAAAAGACAATAACACTACCATTGTTATTGGCATTTTGTGCCTGCACATTCTTCCTGAGCAATTCTTTACCTTCAGGATTTATTCCGGCCGAGGATCAGGGGATGATCTATGCCATTATTCAGACGCCTCCGGGTTCTACATTGGAAAGGACCAATCAGATCGCCAGAGAGCTTTTGAGAGAATCTGAAGATATTGATGGAGTACAATCCGTTTCTTCTCTTGCAGGATATGAGATTTTGACTGAAGGTACCGGATCCAATTCAGGAACCTGTCTGATCAACCTTAAAAGCTGGGAAGAACGTAAAGAATCAGCTGCAGAAATTATTGAAAAGCTTGAGGAAAAAGCCAAAAATATTCCGGGAGCCAATATTGAATTCTTCCAACCGCCTTCCGTTCCGGGATATGGAGCTGCAGGAGGTTTCGAGCTTCGTCTGCTGGATAAAGCAGGAAGTGGAGATTATCATAAAATGGAACAGGTAAGTAATGACTTTGTGAAGGAGCTTAAAAAACGCCCGGAACTTGGTTCGGCATTTACATTCTATTCTGCGAGTTTCCCGCAATATATGCTTAGGATAGACAATGATCTTGCAGAGCAAAAAGGAGTAACCATTGAAAAAGCAATGGATAATCTATCTACATTGATTGGTTCCAACTATGAAACGAGTTTCATCCGCTTTGACAGGCCGTATAAGGTCATTGTTCAGGCTGGCCCTCAATATCGTGCACTCCCAACCGACCTGTTGAAGCTGTATGTTAAAAATGATAAAGACCAGATGGTTCCCTACTCAGATTTTATGAGGCTTGAAAAAGTATACGGACTATCGGAGATTACAAGACACAATATGTATAACTCTGCAGAAGTAAGTGGAACGCCTGCTCCCGGATACAGTAGTGGCCAGGCAATCAAAGCGATTCAGGAAGTTGCAGATAAAACACTTCCAAGAGGTTTTGGTATCGACTGGGCGGGTATCTCTAAAGACGAAGTAAGCCGTGGTAATGAAGCCATATTTATCTTCCTGGTTTGTTTAGGATTTGTTTATCTCATTCTTTCTGCACAGTATGAAAGTTTCATCCTTCCGCTTCCGGTTATTTTATCTCTGCCTACAGGTATTTTTGGAGCCTTTTTATGCTTAAAACTCTTAGGACTGGAGAATAACATTTATGCACAGGTGGCGATGGTCATGCTGATCGGACTTTTGGGTAAAAATGCAGTGTTGATCGTTGAATTTGCCGTACAGAAGAAAGCCGAAGAAGGAATCCCAGTGGCAAAAGCTGCTATTGAAGGTGCTGCCATCCGTTTCCGTCCGATTTTGATGACTTCATTTGCCTTCATTGCCGGATTAATTCCATTGGTGATTGCAACGGGGCCGGGAGCAATTGGTAACAGAACCATTGGTACAGCAGCAGCAGGAGGAATGCTAATCGGAACCATTTTCGGATTGATGATTATCCCCGGATTGTATTATATCTTCGGAACCATTGCTGATAAGTCACGATTGGCAAGATATGAAGAAGAGAATCCTTTAACAGAACAAACTGAACCTTATGAACATGATGGAAAATTCGAAGACTAAAAATATAATCACAGCCATTACCTTATCACTTGTACTTGCAAGTTGTAAGGCGCCGATGGCGACTGTTATAAAAGATGAGGTAAAAGAAAATATTCCTCAGAACTTTAATCAGGAAGAGCAGCAGGATGCCAACAATAACAGCGGAACCACACCCTGGAGACAGTTCTTTACGGATCCAAACCTGGTAACTCTTATTGAAACGGCTTTAAAAAATAATCAGGAGCTGCTGATTACTCTTCAGGAGATTGAGATTGCTAAAAGTGGTGTTTTAGCTAAAAAAGGAAGATTAACCCCAACGGTGTCTGCAGGAGTAGGAGCAGGACTGAAAAAATCCGGACGCTATACCAGCGAAGGAGCAGGTGATGCTACCACAGAAATTGAACCGGGAAAGGAAATGCCAGATCCGCTTGGAAATTTTGAAGCAGGATTAAATGCCAGCTGGGAGATTGACATCTGGAAAAAGCTCAGAACGGAAAAAGAATCTGCCGTAGCCCATTATCTTTCTACAGTAGAAGGGAAAAACTTTGTTTTATCTAATCTTATTGAAGAAGTTGCCGATAATTATTATGAATTGCTGGCGCTGGATAATCAATTGGATATTATACAGCAGTATATCAAGCTTCAGCAAAAAGCACTGGAAATTTCTAAAATTCAGAAAGAAGCCGCTGCTGCAACAGAATTGGCGGTGAAGAAATTTGAAGCAGAACTGGCAAAATCCAAAGCGGCAGAATATACCATCCGCCAGCAGATTACTGAGAAAGAAAATGAAATCAATGCTTTGCTGGGAAGATATCCACAGCCGATTGTGAGAACGAAGGAAAACTTTATGTCTACCATTCCTCCGACGGTTTATACCGGAATACCATCTCAGTTATTAGCCAACCGTCCTGATATCAAACAGGCCGAGCTGGAATTAAAAGCTTCAAAACTGGATGTGGAAGCGGCAAGAAAAGAGTTTTATCCTTCCCTGGAAATCTCGGCAACATTAGGCCTGGAGGCTTTCAAACCTTCATACCTTGTTAAAATGCCGGAATCAATAGCTTACAATCTTGTGGGTGAATTAGCAGGACCATTAATTAACAAAAGTGCCATAAAAGCGAATTTTCAGACAGCAGATGCAAAACAGGTTCAGGCATTGTACGAATATGACAAAACGATTTTGAATGCTTATCTGGACGTTGCCAATCTGATGTCAAAGGTTAAAAATATAGATCAGTATTATCAACTGAAATCTCAGGAAACGAAAGCCCTGGATCAGTCTATTGATATTGCCAATCAGTTATTCCGAAATTCAAGAGCAGATTATCTTGAGGTTCTTTTGAACCAAAGAGATGCTTTGGATGCTAAAATGGAACTTATTGAGGCAAAACAGAAACAGCTCAGCACAGTAGTTGACATCTATAAAAGTTTAGGTGGAGGCTGGAAATAAAACATCATAATTCTATCAATAAACAGTTAATGTTTTTTGGAAGGGTCAATTCTTTTGAGTTGGCCCTTTTTTATTTTTAAGCAACATGTTTTTGTCGTTGCGGCCGCGCCAGTTGGAGGATCGTGTTAAATGGAAACAGGTCATCTCAGAACGTTTTAATTTCCTAACTTTGTAGTTCTCAATAACAATCAAAACAAAACTATGTCAATCACCAACGAAGATCAGATGCTGGGAATGCAAAAAGTAAGTGAAGCTGTTGCCTATACATTGAAGAAAATGATGGATTATGCTGAACCCGGCATGACCACAAAAGATCTGGACGAATATGGAGCCCAAATACTGGAAGGTTTCGGAGCAAAATCAGCACCTTATCTGACGTATGGATTTCCAGGCTGGACGTGTATCAGCGTGGATGATGAATTCTGCCATGGGATTCCAACAGATCAAAGGATTTTGAAAGAAGGCGATCTGATCAATATTGATGTTTCAGCAGAACTGGACGGATATTGGGCAGATAATGGAGGTTCTTTTGTGATCGGAAAAGATATTCACGGACATCAGAAACTGGTGGAAGCTTCCAAGGATATCCTGAGAAAAGCTATCGACAATATCAAAGGTGGTGTCAAAATAGCAGACATAGGGCATTTAATGGAAACAGAAGCGAAGAAAAGAGGTCTTAAAGTTATTAAGAATCTTGCAGGCCACGGAGTAGGGAGAAGCTTACACGAACAGCCTGACGAATTGCTGAACTACAGAAACCGTTATGATTTCAGACGTTTTAAGAAAAACTCTGTCGTGGCTATTGAAACATTTATCTCCACCGATTCCAATATTGCTGTAGAATTAAAAGACGGATGGACTATGGTAGGTAATAAAGGCGGTTACATGGCCCAGCATGAGCATACCATTGTAATTACTGATGGAAAACCTATCATTTTAACCGAAATGAACGAAATCCTGGATTAAAAGAAACCGCAACGGTGTGAAAACGATTGCCTTAAATATATCAGTAATAAAAAACTTTGTGTCCTTGCGTTAAAGAAAAAACACAAAGTACTAGAAAGACTCAAAGCTTCATCGAATCAACTTGTTGATTACTGCTTAGCTCTCTTATATTCAGTTTTAGGAATATAAAACTTTACGTTTACTATAAAAACGATCCGTCATCTTATACCCAAAAGAATCTGTTGTAAATGTTCCATTGATGAAAAAACCAGGCTTTAAATTGTTGGGCATAAAATACTTTGTTATATTTATAGAATAAAATCACCTCACAAACTATTCACTATGAAAAAATTTCTTTTAATCCTTTTGGGAATCGTTGTCATTCTGGCTGCTGTCGTATTAATCAAAACCTACACCTATCCATTTAAAAAAAATAATATCGGGGCAGGCGAGGGCTGGAAACCGGTAAAAAATGATTCTGCAGTCATGAGACTTTCAGGAGGAATAAAAGTACCCACCGTTTCTACAGGGAGTTTGGGTGAATTCGACTATGCTCCGTTTGATCAGTTTAAAACCTATCTGAAAACATCCTATCCATTGGTCTATCAAAATACGGAAAATGTTGAGGTGAACCAATATGGACTGGTGTTCAGGCTTAAAGGAAGCAATCCTGCTCTGGAACCCATTTTATTTCTTTCCCATATGGACGTAGTTCCTCCCGGAGATGCTGATATAAAGAATAATGATCCAAATGTATTCCGTCCGGATGATAAACCTTTAGAACCCGTTTCAAAAGTCGCAGAAGATTGGGAATTTGCCCCCTTTTCAGGAGCTGTTGCCAACGGAAGGATCTACGGAAGAGGTGCCATAGATATGAAGGGAATGCTTTTTTCCTTGATGGAATCCATGAATTCTATGATTAAAAACAAACAGATTCCACAGCGTGATATTTATCTGGCTTTCGGTTTTGATGAAGAAGTAGGCGGAAAGAAAGGAGCGATTCAGATTGCCGATTATTTTAAGAAAAAGGGATTGAAATTCGATGCTGTTTATGACGAAGGAGGATTGATTATGAGAAAAGGAAATGTAGCCGGAATTGATACAGACGTTGCCGTAGTAGGATGTGCTGAAAAAGGTTTTCTTTCTGCAAAAATCAAAGTAAAAGGGCTGGGCGGACATTCTTCTATGCCTCCTATGGAAAGCGCAATCGGAAAAGCTGCTGTTATCATGCAGCGTCTGGAAGATCACCAGATGAAACCTGTTATTACCCCTTTAATCCAAGAATTTTTTACGAATATCGGAGGTGAAATGCCTTTTGCCACAAGAATGGCACTGGCGAATCAATGGCTTTTAAAACCGGTACTGATTTCCCAGCTTACCAAAAATAATACAACCAATGCTTTGGTGAGAACCACAACAGCTTTAACGATGATGAAAGGAAGTGATGGAACTAACGTCCTTTCTCCAGAAGTGGAATTTGTGGTTAATTTCAGATTACTTCCCGGAAATTCGGTGAAAGATGTAAGAGATCATATTGCTAAATCGACTGAAGGTTTTGATGTTGAGGTAGAAGAAATTGATAATACAAGGGAAGCTTCTGCTATTTCCCCAACCAATACAAGAGCTTTTAAAATGATAGAAGCCGGAGTGAAAGAAATTCATCCAGGAGCCATTGTTACCCCTTATCTTACTATGGCTGGAACCGATGCCGGTAAATATGAAATTGTAAGCAAAAACGTCTACAGGTTCATGCCGATTAAGATCAACAGTGCCGAGCAGCAGAGTATTCACAGTACCAATGAATATCTTAGTATTGAAAACTATCTGAAAATGATCCACTACTTTGAGTACATTATGAAGAATTATGATAAATAAGTGTCAATGGTGAATGGTCAAATCGCTGCGCTTGTGAATTTTATAAGCTCGTATATAATTGAACGTGGTGTTCGCAAAGTTTTTATGATGTTTACTTTTTTTCGACCGCAGAGGCGTTTCATTCAGCAATGTACACACTAAGGTCTTTGGCTGAACGGAGTGCCCTTTGCGAACTGATAAATTCTGTATATTAATAAACCTTGGGAATTTTAGCTTTAATTATGATTGACGATTGACTTTGTGAAGCAAAAATTGACCATTGACAAAAATCTTTTTCACAAAAAATATATTGCGTCAAGTTTTTGATACACTTACATAGATTTTAACACAAAGTCCGCTACGATATTTTATTATAAAAAACGATCGCGAAGGCGTTTCACTCAGCAATGTACACACTAATGTCTTGGCTGAACGGAGTGCCTTTGTGAACTGATAAATTCTGTATATTAATAGACCTTGCGAACTTTAGCTTTAATTATGATTGACGATTGACTTTGCGAAGCAAAAATTGACCATTGACAAAAATCTTTTTACAAAAAAATATATTACGTCAAGTTTTGTCGCATTACGGCTATAGCTTTGTCATATCAAAATTACAGAGCTATGGAATTGCCATTTTACTTAAACTTTAACGACTTTGAAAGTAATTATTACGATAACCTTGAAAAATGGTTTGAAGAATATCATAATACCAGCGAAACAGATTACCTGAAAGCGCTTGCAGAGCTTTATCGCCCCTATGTGTATTATAACTTTGCAGATGACATGCTAAAGCCCGATGCTTCCATTGAAGTGAAAGACTGCTTTTTTCCTTATCATGAAAAAATCGGAATCTCTTTCTGTATTGATTGTGATAGTGAAACTTCTCCATCCAATGGAATGAATCAGGTATTTGAATTTAAAAATATCTCCATGATGGAGTATGCCCAGCATATTCTGGATAAGATCAATAAGTTTTGTTCAAAAAATGCTCATGCTCTTGATGGCAGTAAAAATATTCAGGACTATATTAATAATTACAGTATTATTACTTCAATGGAAGGAGTAGGGTATTGTATCAGCTACAACCGTCATCAGAAAGCCATTCCATTTTTAAAAGCTTATCTTCCCTATTATGGACAGACCGTTAATATGGCAGTATACAGGGATTTTCTTTTTTCTGTTGTTCAAATTGCAGAGTTTATAGACCAGAAATTAAAAACTGTGCATGCTTTTAAACAGACTATTTATGCACGCTCAAGAGCGGAAGCCAAATTCAATGTGCAGTTGAGCCGTCAGTTTCTGACTTTGTGCAACTAAATTTTACACCAAACATTCATACTTAATTATATTGCGGAAAACTTATGTTTTCAACCAAAAATCCCGGTCAGTAATGATCGGGATTTTGTATTGCAATTGTATGAATACTTGCTTATGTGTATTACTTGTTTTTTTTATAAGGAATATTCCATACCAGGTCGGCTGCCAGATAATGAACGCCACCATGATGAATACTTCTGCTGTCTCTGATCAGATCGTCCATATATCCTATGTCTACAGTAAAAGGAGAGTTCGGAATTGTAAACATATAGTACGCCGCAATACGCATTTCACGATATCCAAACGAATTCCATTCAGAATCCGGCTCATTGAGATGGCTTATAGAAAACAGGGCTTCTGCACTCAAGGCCAGTTTCTGATTGTTTTTTGGAGATAAATTATAGATGAGCTGATTCTTGATCCGTGTTCTCAACTGAAAATCCTCTTCGACTTTATGAAAGTCTGCATCGAAAAACTTCCTGAATTCCTGGCGTATGGTACTTTTAAGTTTCCATTTCCTGCCGAGATCAAAAGTATAGGCATATCTTCCGTAAATTCTGAATTCCTGTTCCGTACTTTCTTTATCATAAGGAGCTGTACTTTCATACTGTGGCTGACGCCGATAACTTAATGCATAACTATATTGCTGGTGTGGCGCAAATGAATGATAAACTTCATGATTTAAAACAATGATCGCCTGCTTCGAAAACAGATTATGATCATCCGGACTGCTTTTTCTCCCGATGGCTACGTAGCTCAAAGCCTGTTTTTTACCCAAAGAGTCGAGTTGTCGCTTCACTCCGAAGGCTCCCCAGAATGCATTGTTGGCATCTCCCAGTCCAGGTGGACTGATCTGCGCTTTGATCGATGTTCCTATACATCCCAATAAAAATAATCCTGCAAAAAATTTCTTCATGCTCAATAGTATGGATAACTGTTTTACTGTTAATCTTAAATAGCTGCGAAACCATGAGACGGATAAGAATACTGTTGATACGCAGAGAGAATACTTTATAATAGCAAAATTAGAGGCTTTGTTCATAGAATGTTTATTCAAAATCTTTTAATACTGTTTAAAAACAAGACAAAGTAAAGGCCTGATTTAGGATAGAATTAGGAATAAGATTCTAATGGAAAACTTAATGTTGTAATAATATTTTAATTGTGGATAAAATGTGAGTAACTTGTTAGTAGTTTGTGGAAAAGCACTATGTATTTATTGGTTTACTGTGTAATTATTTGATTTTGTATGGTATATAAAGTAAATTGCCACAATATAAATACTGTGGCAATTTGGTTTATGGACTGGTTTATTTACTATTAATTCTGTCTTACTCCGCACATAGCATCCCATGTTGTCCAGAAATGGGCATTAATAGCTCCGATAGGAGGATTTGTACTGTCTGCAACAATTCCTACCATAGAAGCACAGTTGGAATTACAGCCTATTTCATTATGACTTCCAGCCTGAGGTGGAATCTGGCGCCATGTACCTGTTGAACCGCTTAATAATTCTACTTTAATTTCGAAGATTCCCGAAAGATTGGGCGTTTGAATCTGTTTGGTAGGATTTTCACTTGAGATGAAGTCGCTCCAGTCTCCTTGTGAAAAAGTTACACGCCATGTAGAAATCATTTTAGAGGTATCGTTTTGTGGGGAAAGATACACCCAGAATTGTGCTCCGTTTCCAAGTACTAACTGACCTGAAGAATTTGCATTTACACTTGTTGATGTCATTTTGGTTTGGTTTTTAGTTTGTTAGATTGTGTATCAAAGTAACGAAGAACAAGGCACCTGCAGTAGCGTATAAATGACCAATTATTAAACTGAGTATAAATACTTATAGGAACGAATGTAAAATAATCAAGAATCTTGATCATAAAAAAGCCTGTACTATTTAATAGCACAGGCTTTACTTTCTTGCAGAAAGGAAGGGATTCGAACCCTCGATACAGTTACCCGTATACTACCTTTCCAGGGTAGCTCCTTCAACCACTCGGACACCTTTCTTTTTGAGATTGCAAAAATAGTGTATTTTCTGGAATATCCAAATTATTCTTACAAATTAATCTGTAATTTCTCCACAAAGACTTCTGGTGAAGTTATCGGCAAAGCTTCCGGAGTAACTTGGATTATCAATTAAGTGCATGGCTTTGGTAATCGCTGTTTCCGCTGTCATGTCTCTTCCGCTGATCGCTCCGATTCTGGAGAAAATATTACTGTTTTCATACTTTCCGAATGAGATGCCTCCTGAAATACATTGACTTACCACTACAATTTCAGTCCCGTTATCCCGGATTTCCTGAAGTGTTTCCTGCGTTTTGGCGCTGCTGAAAATGGTTCCCGAGCCAAACACCTGAAGAATAAGAACCTTCATTTTAGGAATTTCCCTGAAGTGGCTCAGATGCATTCCCGGAAAAATCCTCCAAAATAAAATATCTTCGGAAATATGTTCATCCACATGAAATTCTACTGTCGGGTCACAGCGGAAAAGGTTATCTTTAATAATATTCAGATGAACTCCGGACTGTCCTAGAATAGGGTAATTCGGGCTTGCGTAAGCATCAAAATATTCTGCGGAATATTTCAACGTTCTGTTTCCTCTTAATAATTTGTACTCAAAATAAATGGCAACCTCCTGAATGACTGCTTCGTCATTTTCATAAAGGCTGGCATAATAAAGGCTGGTCAGAAGATTTTCCTTGGCATCCGTCCTCAGGTCTCCAATCGGAAGCTGGGAGCCGGTCATGATGACAGGCTTTCTTAATCCCTTCAGCATGAAACTTAATGCTGATGCCGTATAAGACATGGTATCCGTTCCGTGAAGAATCAGGAAGCCATCGTAGTCGTTATAATTTTTGTGAATATAATTAGCGATCACTCTCCATTCTTCAGGTCCCATATCCGAAGAGTCCAGCGGTTTGGCGAAAGGATGTACAAAGACTTCGCATTCCATAAGCCTCATTTCAGGCATCTTTTCGAATATATTTCCAAAATCAAAGGCACGGAGACTTCCGGTTTCATAATCTTTTTCCATTCCGATGGTTCCACCGGTATAGATGAGCAGGACTTTTCGCTTCATGTACTAATTTATTAAGAATTGGCCCCCGATTAGGGTTCATAGGTCAAAATTACGTTAATTTGCAAAGATTTGAAAATGAATGAAACGCTTATCATGAAATTTTATAAAAATAAAATGAAAATGACTGATGTTTCATAAGGCTATTGAAAAAATAACTAAATGCGGATGAAAGATTTAGCGCAAACCTTTGAATATTTAAAACAGTTTTTAACCGAAGAAAGGCTCGAGAAAATTGAACATTTTTCTCAGGAAAGTTCAGACTTTGTCCTTCCGGTGGTGGAAGATATCTATCAGTTTAGAAATGCAGCAGCCATTGTACGTTCTGTGGAAGCCTGTGGTTTCCATAAAGTAGTGGCTTTGCAGGAAGAATACAGTTTTGAACCCAATCTTCGTGTAACAAAAGGAGCTGATACCTGGGTTGAGGTAGAAAAACTTCCCCGAAATATGGAATCTTTCCAGAATATTAAAGACCGCGGATATAAAATAGTGGTTGTTTCGCTGGAAAAGAACGCTAAAATGTTACCTGAATATGAAATAACAGAACCCATTGCTTTGGTTTTTGGAACTGAAATGGAGGGCGTTTCCCAGGAGATTTTAGATTTTGCTGATGAAACACTGGCCATCCCAATGTATGGCTTTACAAGAAGCTTCAATGTTTCTGTAGCGGCTTCCATTTGTATGTACGAACTGAAACAAAAGCTGATAAAGTCTGGGATTGATTATAAACTGAATGAAGAAAAACTTTTAAGGATGCAAATCCTTTGGGCTGTCAATTCAATCAGAAGCGGACAGCAGATTTTTGAAAAATATCTGAGAGAAAATAATATTGACTGGAAATAGTAATCTGAAATAAAAATGAGAAGGTTTTGTGCCTTCTCGTTTTGTATTTATATCATATTGTAATAATTCCATGCGGCCACAAAAACTCCCGCCGTTTCCGTTCTCAGTCTTTGACTTCCTAGAGAAACCGCTCTTACTTTGTTTTCTGCCAGAAATGCAATCTCCTTTTCAGAAAAATCACCTTCGGGGCCTATTAAAAAAGTAAGCTGCTTCAGCTGAGGAATATTTTTAAGATCAATTCTTTCCAGATTCTGATGGCAATGCGCTACAAAGGTATGCTCCGGATCAATATTTTTCAGAAAATCCGTCAGTTTTACAGCATCATTGATCACCGGAAAATGAAATCTCAGGCTCTGCTTGGATGCTGCAACAGCCTGTTTCCTGATTTTATCGATGTTGATGTTTTTACGCTCCGTTTTTTCAGTGATAATAATGCTTATTTCTGAAATCCCCATTTCCACCGCTTTTTCCACAAAAAATTCAATTCTGTCAATATTCTTGGTGGGAGCAATCGCAATATGAAGTTGAGGATTGAATTCCGGCAGATTTTCTTTGATCTCAGAAACTTCAATCCCCGCTTTCTTGCCTTCTATAATCAGTTTTCCGGAAGCCAGTTTTCCCTTTCCATCCGTCACGTGAATCGTTTCACCATCTCTCATGCGAAGAACTTTTACAATATGCTGCTGTTCTTCGTCGTTGATTATAACTTTATTTCTGTTGATGTCTCCGTAGAATAGTTTCATATATCCTGGTTTATAAATGCTACTCCTGTTTTGATGGTTGTATATATATCTGTATCACATTCCCGGTAAGAACACATGTATATTTCTTCTATCCATACATTATTAATGAAAATCAGATTTAAATATTCCTGTTTTCTCAAATTATTTTTGATGGATAAATAATCTCCTTCTTTTGGAATATAGGGAAAACTAAAAAGATGTTCAGAATTAATTAATTTTAAAACTTCTTCTTTGATATCCTGAATATATCCAGTCTCAGAACTTTCTCCGTTAAACTCTGAAAAAGTTTCTGAGCCCTCATGTCTTCCTGTGATAGTTTCCAATACCCAGTAATATTTTGAGTTCTTTTTAGAATGTGTTCCCAGTACTTTTTCTTCTAAGAGTATTTTCATAAATCGTATTTTGCCGTTGCGGAAGTTCTCAGATCGGTAAATTCTCCACGTTCAAACTTCAGTTTTGCTACCATGGCAATCATGGCTGCATTATCTGTAGTATATTCGAATTTTGGAATATAAATACTCCATCCCAGTCTTTCTTTGTTGTCTTCCATTGCTTTTCTAAGTGCGGAATTGGCAGATACACCTCCTGCAATAGCGACCTGATTTACATCGAGATCTTTGGCTGCTTTTTCAAGTTTATTCATCAGGATTTCAATGATGGATTTCTGTACAGATGCACATAGATCATTAAGATTTTCCTTGATGAATTCCGGGTTTTTTCTGACTTCTTTCTGAATGAAATACAGCACGGAAGTTTTAATACCGCTGAAAGAATAATCGTAGTTTTCCAGTTTCGGTTTGTTGAATGTAAAAGCATCGGGATTTCCTTCCTTAGCCAATCTGTCGATGATGGGGCCTGCAGGGTAATCAAGGTCAAAAATCTTTCCGATTTTATCAAAAGCTTCTCCTGCTGCATCATCAATGGTTTTGCCGATGATTTCCATATCAAAATAGTCTTTTACCAATACAATCATGGTATGTCCGCCGCTTACGGTAAGGCATAAAAAAGGAAAGGTAGGCGGCACAGGATTTGCATCCTCGATGAAATGGGCCAGAATGTGGGCTTGAAGGTGATTTACTTCAATCAAAGGTACATTCAGGCTCATCGCCAAAGACTTAGCAAATGATGTTCCTACAAGAAGAGATCCTAAAAGTCCCGGTCCGCGAGTAAATCCTATAGCAGAGATAGCATTTTGTTGTATATTTGCTTTAGAAAAAGATTTTTCAACAACGGGGATAATATTTTGCTGATGGGCTCGTGAAGCCAATTCAGGGACAACGCCGCCATATTCTTTGTGGATGGCCTGGTTCGCGGCAATGTTTGAAAGAATAGAATTTCCCTTGATGATAGCTGCTGAGGTGTCGTCACAGGACGATTCAATACCTAAAATTATAGAGTCGCTCATAATAATGGCAAAGTTAGAGAATAATAACGAGAATGAGAATAAAAAATCAGTAGCTGAAAACCTAGGGGATCAGGTACAGAAAACTGTTGAAAATGTAGAGGGAAAAGTAAGGGAAACAGTAAAAGAAGCCTCTGAGCTTGCTTCGGATGCGATACATCATCCTGTAGAAACAGCTGAAGAATTTGGGAAACAGGCTGTAAAGGATGTTACCAGCTATACCTGGTGGGCAAAACTGCTCCTGATTCTCTTTTGGCTGGGTATTTTCCTTGTAGGTGGAGTCCTTATTGCCATCAACCTTCCGGTAACAAAAAGATGGGCTGCTGATCAGGCTCTGAAGCTTGTTAATAACGATTTTAAATCTGATTTTTCTACAGAAAGTGTAGATGTAAATTACTTCGGTGATGTAACCATTAAAGGCTTAAAAGTAAAAGATTATAAAGGTTTTGATTTTATTACAGCCCGTGAGTTTCGCGCAGATTCAGACTGGATATCTCTGGCAGTAAATGCCATCTCAGGAAGCAGCAATTCTCTAAGTTTTAACTCTCTGGCTCTTGTGAATGCCGATGTAAAGGTGATTACTTATAAAGGAGACAGTATATCCAATTTTGTAAGGTTTGTAGAACTCTTTGACAATGGTAAGAAAAGAGATCCCAAGAAACCTCCTTTTCAACTGAATTCCAGAATTCAGATTATTGATTCTAAGGTTTCCATCGTTAATGAAAATTCTCCCGGAGAACAGGGAAAATGGCTTACCGCAACAAAATTCAATTTAAAAGCACCGAACGTAAAAGTCAACGGACCGAATGTTTCGGCGTTGATTAATAATATGTCATTTGTAACTTCAAGGTGGGGAAAATCTCACTTTGTGGATACCTTTTCAACAGAACTTTCTCTAACGAAGCAGTTTTTGTCGTTAAAAGACCTTACCCTGAATACGGATCATACCTTACTTCAGGGAGATATCAAATTTAATCTTCACGACGGATCCTGGGCAGATTTTGCAGACAAAGTACGCTGGGATATGAATATTAAACAGGGAAGCCAGCTAAGCGGATATGATATCAGTTATTTTGTAACCAACTGGGATAATATCAAACCCTTCAATCTTTCCGGGGTAATGACAGGGCCATTGAATAAATTCCACCTGGAGAACTTTCTGATCAGAAATCCTGACGTCAATATTGCTACCAAAACGATGAAGGTTGACAATCTGCTGAAAGGAAATTTTGCTATTGAAACAAAAGATCTTTCAACAGATTTTACGTACAAGGATTTAAAAGCCATGATGCCTTCATTCATCTCCAAAAAGATGAAGAACTTTGCAGATGATTTCGGAAAACTGAAATATAACGGAACCGCAAAAGTGAATCCTGAGCAAATTTATGTGGATAATGGTAATTTAATGACAGGAATCGGGCAGGCGAAAATTTCGAAACTTACTCTGACAGGCTACAGCACTGCAATGCCAAAATATTCCGGTTATCTTGATGTAAAAGATCTCAATACCTCAGTCATCACTAAGAATAAATCGGTAGGCTTAATTTCCGGTAAATTTGATCTTAACGGACAAAGTTTTGACGTCAATACCATGCGTCTGACTACGAAATCTCAGATTGCCAGTATTGAAATTATGGATAAAACGATCAATAATCTGTATCTGGATGGTTTATTGGATCATAAAAAATATAACGGACTCATCACTGTTAATGATGAGCAGGCTAAAGCTACGGTCAAAGGATTGATCGATTTCAGTACTTCAAGAATCGCTATGGACGTTAATGCAGACGTTACTTACCTGAACATGAATTACTTTACCAACAAGCCCGGCACTCAGGTGGTAAGTGGTCAGGTTGAAGGGAAAATGGCCATGTCTTCTATCAACGATCTTACTTTAGATGTGAATGCCAATAACCTTCACTTTGCTTCAGCTACTCAAAAATATAATATTCCGAATGCCAGGTTAAAAACGTTTGTTGAAGCAGGAGGTCGTGTCATTGATGTAGATGCTCCGGGAGCAGCGACAGGTAAAATCTCAGGAAAATATAACCTTGCAGATCTTGCAGGAATGGTAGAAAATGGAGTAGGGAAAATATTGGTGGGACCGCCGCCAAGAAAATTATACCGTGGACAGAATTTTGCGTTGAAGTTTGATGTCCAGCAGGGCCTTGTTAATTATTTCTTACCCGAATTGAGATTACCACAGGGAGCTCTTGTAGAAGGGGAATATGATGGGAATTCCAACAACCTGATCCTGAATCTTGATGCGGCATCTTTAAAATATATAATGACCAAGGAAGAGGAGATTACAGATGCTGATCAGGCGCTGGCATCTTCAAATCCTGATTATAAAATTAATGACCGAAAAAATCTCAGCAGAGACAGTGCAATGGTGGATAGTGTTAAAGTGAGAATTAACACAGGTGACCTTAACCAGCAATTGTATGCTAAGATCAACAGGGTCATTTATAATAAAAATGTAATTAAAGATTTTGAGCTTAAAGGGAATAATGAAAATGGAAATACACTTCATTTAGCAACCGTGTTCAAGCATGGAAGTCCTGATGATGAGCTTAACGAAAAGCTTAAGGAATATGCAATCAATGTAGATCAGTCCACGGATGCAGCTGGTGATTATGTATTCAGGTTTGAACCTACCGAGGTAAAATTCAATGAAGTTACCTGGGCTATAGATACAAGTCCTGAACTGAATCACTCTATTACCTACAGAAAGAAAACCGGAGATTTTGATATCAGGAATCTGAGGGTATATTCCGATAAAAGTGCTTTGTTTATTAAGGAAGCCCAGTTTAAGTCAGCAAAAGACTTTTACGTAGATGCAGACATCAACGATTTTGCGGTAGAGAAGCTTCTTGAAATGCAGTCCGGAGGAAATACTATGGATATTAAAGGTCTTGCCAACGGAAGCGTTAAGATCAAAATGGATAAAAGTACACTTCAGCCGCTGGTAGATCTTAACATTGATGATATTAAGATGAATGGTGATGATATGGGGGATATCTCTATTTCTGCCACCAATGGATTCTCGCTGAATGTGTATGATATTGATGTGAAAGTTCACTCTGCCGGCGTACTTGGAAACAACAGCCTTAACCTTACAGGAACGGTTAATAATAATACTTCTTCTCCGATTATTGATCTTACTGCGGAAATGCGTGATTTTGACCTGGCATTTACGCAGCAGTTTGTGCAGACTATTTTCGGAAACCTTCGCGGAAAGGCAACAGGGGATCTTAAAATCAATGGAAAGCTTAACAATCTTGATTATAGCGGAGATATTGCATTAAAAGATTTTGGATTAAAACTATTGTTTACCGGGGTAGATTATTCTTTTGATGATACTGTGATTCAGCTTTCCAAAGGACTTGCTATCCTCAATAATATTGAAGTACACGACGGAAGAACCAATTCCAAAGGGAATATCTCCGGAGCGATTCAGTTTGAAACCCTTTCTTCCATGGGGGTATCTCTTGTAATGAGAGCAGACAACCTGTTGATGCTGAATACCACGCAAAAAGATTTTGACCTTTTCTGGGGAAGAGTTTACGGACAGGGAGATCTGTACGTGGACGGACCTGTATCAGGATTAAGTATAACCACTCCTAATATGAAGGCGCTTAACGGAAGTACCTTTACCTTTAATTCCAGCTCAACGTCCAATGTAGAAGAATTTAAAATGCTGAGGTTCCTGAAAGAAGGAAAAGATGGTCTGATTACACTTGAAGAAAAGAAGAAAACAGGAGCCAATATGAATATTGACTTCAATCTGGCGGTAGATAAAGGAACCACCGTAAATGTACTGGTAGGAGACGATGTGGGAAATATTACGGTAAAAGGATCAGCTGATCCGTTGAGGTTCCATATGAACAGACAGGGGAATATTGCGATGAGCGGTACCTATAAAGTAGATAACGGAACATTTGTCTCTAAGGCCATTCTTAATAAAACATTCCAGATCGAAAGAAACAGCAGTATAAGGTGGGATGGTGATGCGATGAAACCAATGCTGGATATTAATGCCAACTACATCAGAATGGTTTCCAATGCGGGAGAATATCTTAGTATGGGGAAACTGCAGCCTATCAGTATTCTGCTGCAGGCCCATATCACCCAGTCGTTGGTAGACCCCCAGATTGATCTTAATGTGACGGCAATGGATGTATCCAGCCAGGTAAGAGAAACACTAGCTGCGAAAATGAGCCAGGAAGGAGAGAAGGTTCTCCAGTTCGGATCTGTATTGCTATTGAGTACCTTTAACGTATCCAATACAGGTGGATTCGATGTAAATGTAGGAAATGTAGCGGAATCCTCAGGATATAATATACTTCTGAAGCAGTTGGGATCTGTTCTTAATACGATGAGTAACGAATTTCAGATTGACCTTAATTATGTGAAAGGAGATCAGAACTCAAATTATGGAGACAGAGCCAATGCGGGAGTAAGTGTAGCCCTTTCCCCGAGAGTCAATATCAAGACCGGTTTAGGTATTCCTTTATCAAAAACGGATGGTGCACAAAACAATTATCTTTCCACGGAAGGATCTGTAGAATATGATCTGTCTAAAAAGAATGATGGCTCATTGGTGATACGTGCGTATTCCAAGCCTACAAACATCGGAATGGTGAGTACAAACGGTTCTGCTAATCAAGCTTATGGCGGAGGGGTAGTGTGGAGTAAAAGCTTCAATTCTTTGTTTAAAAAGAAGAAAAAAGACAAAAAAACTTCAGACGCAAAAGGTGAAATAAAAACAGATTCTATAAAATCGAATGGTAAATAATTAGAATATTTTAATGATTTTTATCATCTGTGTTAATTATTGTTAATATTTGATATATATTTTTTAGTTAAATTATTTTTCGTAAATTTGCAAAAAATACATAGATTTTTTAAAGAAATTGTAATTTAACTAATATGAACTATCAACTGGACGAAATAGACAAGAAGATTCTTGATTTCTTAGTAGAAAACACAAGAATGCCTTTTACTGAAATTGCAAAGCAGATGGATGTTTCTGCTGGAACAATTCACGTAAGAGTGAAAAAGATGGAAGATGCAGGTATTATTTTGGGATCATCTCTTAACATCGATTATGGTAAGCTGGATTATCACTTTACAGCTTTCATAGGTATCCTTTTGACAAAATCAAACCGTACTCAGGAAGTATTGAAAGAATTGTCAACTATTCCTAACGTAATCGAGGCTAGCGTTATTTCAGGAAAATATAATATTTTCTGTAAAGTAAGAGCTAAGAATACTGATGATGCCAAAAGAATTATTTACCAGATCGACGACATTCAGGATGTAATGAGAACTGAAAGTATGATCTCTATGGAGGAATTCTTAAGTGACAAAAACAGACTGATCAACGCAATCTCTGTGTAAGTCAAATTTTAAACGAATAATTATAAAAGAACTTATGAAATCTCTCATAAGTTCTTTATTTTTGTAGGTATGGAAGAATACAGCTATTTTGACGAAGACCCAAAGAAAGGATGGGGATTTATTTTGGCGTTTGCAGCCTTGATGTTGTTTACTATTATGGGACTTGGTATCGATGTGGATGAATATCTGCAGCATGAATACCTTCAGATTCCGAGGTGGTACTTCTATGTGATTTTTTCTATTGACATACTGATGATGATAGGGCTTGTGCTGATGTTCTTCTACAAAAAGGCAGGAATCTTTATGTTTCCGGCTTTACTGGTGCTGCATTTCTTTATGCACAATTACTACCTGTCTACATTTTTGTATACGGATGTAACCAATCTCTTCCTGTTTACAGGATTTGGAATGCTTGCCATTATCCCAAAATGGAAGTTTTTTAAATAAAATGTAATCAATACGATAAGATAATAAACCGCTTTTAAATCTAATTTAAAAGCGGTTTTCAATTAACAGGGATTATGAAAAAAAATTATCTGAGTACCAGGGAATTAAAAATTTCTTGTTTTAAAGGGTTTTTTGACCAGTCATCCCAAACGCCCGTATAAGGATTATAGCCGCATTTCAGAGGTTTTGATATATTCAGGCCTTTTTTGTTTTTTAATGTGTTTTCCGTATATGCCCTGCAGTCTGTGCAGACATAACGGAACTCACAGTCTTTGCATATTTCAATTTGGTCTTTAGTAAGATCCCAGTATTTTCTGAAATCAGGTTGATTGATAGCTTCTTCAAGACTGTATTTATGGATGTTTCCAAAGCTTTCATTCATCAGTGGACAGTTTTTAATATTACCTTTTCTATCAATGCCTATCTTTTTATGCAGGCAGGAATTGTGGTTCACTGCTTCTATAACTTTAGTAATATTCGTGTTGAAGTATTTCAGTTCCACTTTTCCACAGGCAGATATTTTCAGATCATCTTTCAGCAAATTCAGTGAGAATCTATATTCATCTTTAGCTTTGAAAGGAGACTCCGGACAATTGTAAAAAATAAGACTGTATATTCTGACCGTATTTTTTTGAAGAGCCTGTATAAAAGAGAGGTTGACTTCCTGGTGAAACGGTGAGAAAATTTCTATTCCTGATAACACTGAGGTTTTAAAAATTTCATCAATTTCTATACAATCTTTTAAGGGTAAAGGTTTTGAGCTGTAAATAACCAAATGCTTAATCCCAAGGTTTTCTATTGACGGAAATATCTTCTTTATGATCCCGATATCGTCCATTTCAATAAAGAGATTGGTGATAGCGCTGGGCTCATGATGTTCAAAAGAAAGGGGAGGAAAATTTCTATCCCAGTCATTCTCTGTAATAAATCCATATTCTTTTTCCAACAGAAGATGGATGTATTCCTGAATAATTACTTTGGATTCTTCATCATAACTTGTCATTGTATCTTCAACGGATTTGTTTTTCAGCTCTTCTATAATTTCATACAACTCCAACGGATACAGTTCTGATATATTTCTCTGTAGATCTGAAATGAGAATTCTGGTGGCTCCTTTGGTGATAAGGATGTTGGCAAATAGGCTGAAATAGTTCATAATAATCTCGTCAGAAATTTATAAGGATTAAGTTTTGCGTAAGAATCAGTATAGTATTTTTCGCATGGAATGGTGATGCTAAAATGTTTTTTCTCACGAATTTTGTTTTTTACAACGTCAATATATTTAAAGGTGAGGGGAAGTTTATGTTTTTCTTTGTTAGTAAAATCTCTTTTCATAAATAATCAGCTATTTCTTTTTCCAATAAATAATTACATATTACTGATATTCCCAAAAACTGGCCTACTGGATTGACTTCTAAAAAATAGTATTTACCATCATTTTTGATGAAATCAAGAGAACCGGAATTAAGATCTAATGACTGCATTAACAGATGTATTTTTTGCTCAATATTTTTCGGAAGATTATAAGGTACTTTTCTATTGGGTTTTTCATCATTGTATTTCCTAAAGTCAATTTTAGTTTGGTTATCATTTTGCGAAAAGATGGCTGTAGACCAAACTTTACCATTTAGATAAAAGCTTCTGATCTCGAAGTTTTTTTCGATTTTTTCCTGAAAAAAAGTGATTAAAAAATTTTTATTTTCATTTTCTTGAACAACTGTTGTATACATCATCCCACTGGAATCCTTGAGTATGCTTTCCATTCTTGGGTTGCCACCAATGGTTTTGATGATTGTTTTATTTAAAGTAACATGATCTGTGTTGTCAGCCAGAAAATAAGACGGAACATCTAATCCAGCCTTTTGGGCCTCTTCAAGCACAAGAAGTTTATTGATATCACAATTGCTTTGTTTATTAATATGTTTTTTTGACTCTAAAACCTTTATTACATAATCTTCCAGCCAGTGTTGATATTCATTCATATGGAGGTTAATCGCTTCATTTTTATAGTACAGGCGGTTAAACTTCAGTCTACCTCTTCTATACCATACACTGCTAATTTCATCAATAAAAAAACAATTTCTCGGGCTTTCTAGATAAATCCGTTTTTCTTGGATTTTAATATCAAAAATTTCATCTTCATGCACCCGGATAAAGCTTTTATCCAATTTTTGTAGCCATTTAATGACTTCTGTAGTGGTTATCTCGTTATTTTGAGAAATGATCAGTATCAATTTTTCTTTTTTATTTTTTTGAAAAAATCTTTTGTAATCAACTGAGCATGCTTTAAGCTTGGCAGCCCTATGTTTTTGCGATTACGATTGACGGTTGCGGAGTCTTTTATATTTTCATATCCTTGATAAACGCCATAAGTATAAGGTACTTTATGGTGTAAATTATTTCTATCTACCATAGCTGCGTAGTCTCTTGGGGGACATTCACCAGATTTTACATACTCTAATAGCTTTATTTTCAAATATGGGTAATACTCTTCATAATCTGCCATGTGTAGTAATATAGGTCCTGATGGCATAAAGAAATCACCATTTGATAAACCAATTTTTTGCAGACTTGGGAAACCATAATTCTCAAACATCCACCTCAGAAGTTCAGCATTCTTTTTATCATTTTTATTGATATCTGCATAATTTGAATCAATACGGCTGTCTTGATCACGTTTAAACGCGACTGTAAAAGAATCTACAAGTTTTTGATTAAGTCCTCTTTTCCATTCCTCAACTTTCAATTCCATTTCCTGCCTGCCAATACCATATTTTTGATAGAGCTGTATGAAGCTGGAGTCTTGCTTTTTATATTTCCAATTATGTGCAACTAACGGAATAAGCTTGTAAAGACTTTTTTTCCCTCCGAAATTTTTGTGATGTTGATCTGCAAGCTTTATGTAATTTTCATATTCCTCCCTCCGTTCCTGGTTTTTGGGAGGATATTGGCTGAATATTTTTTTGTACTGCTTAATTGTAAATATTGTATCCTTTTGTAAACGAAATATACTGTCGATTTCATTGATTCTATTATAATAGGTTATATAGTTCAAATTTCTGCTCTTGCAAGCTATGAGAGTGAAAATTATAGCTATTAAACCATATGAAGCATAGTTCCAAATATCCTTTTTCATAAATTCTCTAACGAATATGGTGTGATGATAAAAGAGATAGAGGGATAACCCTCTATCTGTGATAATACTAATTAAGGCTGGTATCTATTTTTAAAGTACTGATAAGAGTCCCATCTTTCCATGTTTCTTTATCATAACATGTAGAACCACAATCTGTTTCTACATATTTATAACCATCTCCACCTAAAATAGATTTTAGATCCTTTCTTTGTAATTTCTTGTTTTCTGTAGAAGAGAAGCCACTCTTCATTCCATTTAATTTTTTCATGTGTGTAATTTTTAATTGTTTTTATATAAATCATTTGTGTCAAATTAACCCTTGACTTTGGGTGAATAATTCTTCCTATTTATTATACACTGTACACTTGCATTTTAAATTTGAAGAATACATTTTGTCAACGTTGATGGGATAAAACTATAAATATTTAGATCACTTTATAGGGATAAAATGTGTAAATGATTTGTATTTTGCTTTGTGTACAAATGCAAATTTTACTCTGAATAGGAGCTGGGCTTTGGTGAAATATTTGAAATTCGAAAAAGTATAAATTACATACCGGCTATAAAAAGAAAGCTACTGACTTTAACAATAGTTTGTACGGTAATATTTTCTATTGTACAATACCGGAAAATAAGTGATGTAAGCCTGGAAATAAGATGTTGAATAACTTGTTTTGGGTACTATTTGTATGCTTCTTATGATTTGTTTTATTTAAAATCAACTTTTTTAGCACCAAAAACCACGTAAGTATCCCCTCAGTTTTTATAAAAAAACCTCTGATTTTAAAACTTTGGATATTAACAAATGAATTTTAAGTATAAAAAAAGCTTTTCAATCTTAAGATGAAAAGCTTTCAATTGAGTATAAAAATAAAATATATATTGTTACTCAGAAAACACCCCCTGGAAAAAAGATTCTAAAGCAGTATTCTCGTCGAGTCCGAACTTTTTCTTCAACCGGTATTTGGTCATTCTTACACTTTTGGGTTCTACATTGAGGAGGTTGGCAATTTGTTTGGTGTCCATTCCCAGATAGAGGTAAGCACAGTATTTCAAATCCAGAGCAGTAAGCTTTTGTTTAGCTTTTTCATTGATATTTTTGAAGAAATCAGGATGCAGTTCCTGAATGGTGAATCTGATTTTTTCAAAATCATTGTCAACCCGATTTTCTCCTTTTACCACCTGATGAATATTAATATCCGTATCGGAAAGCTGGGTCTGAAGCTGCTGCAGAACCTCATTCTTATGCTGAATATGAAGCTGGCTCGCCAGTACCTCACTTTGAAGTTTTTGCTGCTGAAGGGTAAGTAGTTCCTGTTCTGCCCTTAATCGGGCCTGCTCTTCCTCCTGAAGTTTGACCTGCATTTCTGCTTCATGCTTTTCTGTATCAAGCTTATTTTCCCTTTCTATAGAATACCGCAGTTTAAAATGATAAGAACGGAACATAAAGAAGGCTCCAATCAATCCTATGATTCCCAGTATAATATAAAGAAGTTTTTCCTTTTTCAGACTGGCCGTTTTTTCGGTGAGAGATCTGAGTTCAGATTCTTTTTTCTGCGATTGATACTGAGCTTCCAACCTTTTTGCAGTTTCAGCCTGGCCTTCATCAAAGAGAAGATTGCTGTATTCTGTTACTTTTGTCTCGTACTCATAAGCTTTCCGGTAATTTTTCTGTTTTGCATAAAGCTCTGCAAGATTTTTTACCACATTGATCATCACGTGATAATAAACCGGCTGCTGGGTAAGCAGAATCTGTTCAGCTTTCAGAAGATACTGCTCTGATAAAGCATCATTCTGATCCCGTGATGCAAGATTGCTCAAAACACCAAGTGCACCTGCCTGCATACTCTGATTAAGAGTCGTATGCTGGGTAAGGGTCAGGATTTCGTGGGCGTTATTCTGAATTTCCTCACGGATTTCGGGAGTCATAACCGGATAGCTCAGATAATAGTTTGTAAGATTCAGTAAGGCCATTGCATGTACATGGGCTGAGACATGACCGGGAAATTGATGGTACAGGCCAACAGCTTTCTTACACATCTCAATGACGGGTTTCAGATCTTTTGAGTTCCCGCTTTTCTCATATTGAAAGGAGTAGCAGACAGCCAGCGCCGAATAGGTAGAGCTGAGTAAATTTTTGTTTCCCGCCTTTTCAGCAAGCTCTATGGATTTCTTGGCATATCTGGTGGCATTGTCAGCATCGTTCCATTCTGTATAGATTCCATAGAGAAGATAATTGAGCTTTGCGTTTAATAAGATTTCAGAAGGTTGTTTTTCAACGGTGGGAAGAACTTTCTGAACAAGCCTGATTGTATTTTCAAGTTCGCCAAGTGCATTTCTGTAGTAGATATTCAGATAAGTGGCATATAGTTCCGCAGTTTTATTTTGACTCTTTTGAACAATTGCATTCGCAGCATCCAGAATAGGAGGAATCTTATCATATTCAGACTGATTAAGCTTAATGACTCCTTTTTGACTGAGAGCTTTTACTTCTTCAGCATAATCATTTTCTTTTTTAGCAAGATCAAGTTGCTGCTGAACATATTTTTCAGCTGTAGAATATTGATCGCTGACTCTGTAATATTCGGTAAGTTCATTGTAAATTCTGAATTTTTCTGCAGTAGAAATATGATCTTCATTCAACTGGTTCTTAAGACCATCAATAAATGTATTCTGTGCGGGATATAATGGGCAGATAAAAAGTATACAGTATAAAAGTAAGTACTTTAATTTCATAAGGTGAAAGTACAAAAATTGTAGACACCTGTCAATTTCCTGTCTGAAAAAGTAGAACTATGTATTGTTTGTAATTTGTTGAATATTAGATTTTTAATTGTTTTTGTAGACATTTTGTAGTCATCCGTAATCTGAATTGAAGATGTTTTGTAGTTGCATAAAAGAAGACTGGGATCTTTTTCTTCTGCAATTTTGGACCGGAAAAAATCAAAGAATATTAATTAAAAATTTTACAGCTATGGACAACAAAACCTTATCAATTGTTTCTTACATTACGCTTTTCGGATGGCTGATATCCTTCTTTATCGGAAAAGAAAAGTCGAACAGCCTTTTAAAATACCATCTGAAACAATCATTGGGATTAATTCTTTTTTCTATTTTTTTATCTATCATTCTCAATATTGTATTGATGGTTACTAAAATCGGAATTCTGGGAATATTGGGTTTGATTCCTTTGGTGTTGATGATTATCGGGATTATTAATGCAGCCAACAATGTTGAAAAACCTTTACCGTTGATCGGAAAAATGTTTGAAGATAAGTTTTCTTTCATTAGATAATATCTGATGATTAACAGGTACAAAAGACCATTTTGACGATAATAAAATCAGAACGCTAAAAAAATGATAAAATAGAATAGCTATAATCATGAAACTGGCTGATCTTATAAAGAATATAATGCGCTGATTTGACAGGATAAAGGTAATTTTAACGCCCATTTTAAAAAAGAAAAGAAGTATGGATTTTGAAATTTTGAAACAGCAAATTGAAGACGCTGCAAGGAAAGCTTTTTTAGAAGTGTATGAAAAGCATGGAGCAGAAGGTATTTACAGTTTTGCTTTGTACAGCGATGAGGGAGCAATGACGGTTTGCCCTGCTGCCAATACATTGAAAGCAATGGAGAATACAGATGACGAAGATGCTCTTTATTATAAATATGAACCGGCAGAATGGACCTACGAAATGGAAGGAGCCGATAAAGAATTTGATGAGATCTGTACCCAATTGAGAGCAGAGCTTACTAAACATGACGACGATGGTCATTGGTTTGAAGGTTTTCAGACGAAGTTGTATTCCACCTGTATTGAAGTGCTGGAGAAACTTAAAAATGAAAACTTTTTCACAAAGATCACAGGCAAAGATATTTTCCTGATTTTCACGGTCTCAGACTATGAGTTTGAGAAGGAAGAGCTAAAAGATCTTATCGTCAGACTTAACGATAATAAATACAAAAGTGAATATCTGAACTGGATGGCTGCCTGGGGCAATTAAAAATATGACGCATAAAAAAACACTTTAAATATATACATATGAAGCCCGATAAAATAATTGTCTCAGAAGCCTCTTATACATTGCAATCTCTTAAGCATTAGACTCAACCACCAACCAAAATATAAAGAACAATTACATTCATTATGAACAACTACCAATTTTATAAACAGGAAGGAAACCAATATATTTTTAAAAATCAGCCGGTATTTGTATCCGTGCTTTGTATTATTTTCCTGATTGTAGCAGCATTACTCTTTAATAGCCTAAGAACTTTCAGTTATGTTATTATTGCTACAGTAGTACTTATTATGATCAATTTTTTTACCAAGAAATTCATTATTGATATGGACCGTAAAACAGTTACGGGAAAACACTCCATTTTTGTTCCGGTAAAGACCTATCCCATAGAAAATTTCAGAAATTTTCATGTTTTGGCTACAAAATACATGGGTTTTATCACCACAAATGTAATGTTGTCTATGTATTTTGAAGTAGATGGAAAAGAAAAGCAACTTACCATAGGCCAGGCACTTACTCAGAAAGGAATTCAGAAAATGGTCAATGAGACGGAAGATATAATGAACCTTAATAGTCCTGAGAATGGATATCAGAGACCGTTATAGATTTGAAGAAAACGGAAGTGAAATAAGCTTTATGCCGAATTACAGTTTCCTACGCACTCTGGTATGGTGGCTGGGACTGGGAGTGATTGCACTTCCTGTTATTGTGTATTATTTTATGGATAAGATGTCTGGCGACCAGTTTAAAATAGCAATGGGCTTATGGGCTGTTTATATGATTTATTTCCTGTTTGACCTTCTTTTCATAATTCCTGTGAAATATATTTTTGATAAATCAGAAAAGTGTATTTACAGAAAACTGTTACTTTCCAAAAAGCTGATGAACTTTGATGAAATGACCTATTTTATTAATGATGAAAGAGGTGGGTATTACTATTCCATCGGGAAGAAAAGAAATCAGTTTGTGAAAAACTACAGAATCAGCAATTACTTTTCCGGATCTAAAGCTTCCGAAAGAAGAGAAGATGAATACATCAAAGAAATTTTATCTCCCGTTCTCATCGCTGTTGGAATTCCTTTGAATCAACCGGAACAATAATAATCAGGGTAAAAACTAATACAATGAAGAATGGGTGTATAACCATTCACCTCCTCCGGAAGGGTGGCAAAAATTCAAAGAATTTTTTACGGGGTGGTTGATACATCACAAAAAACAGATTTTCACAAATCTGCCAGCAAAAAACTCCGGCGGTTTCGAAGAAACCGCCGGAGTTTGTCTATATAATACCTTATTTTAAGCTAAAATTCTCTTTACAGCTTCTTTTACTGCAGCCGCGTCAATTTGATACTTTTTCATCAATTCTGCTGGTGTTGCAGACTCTCCGAAAGTATCGTTTACCGCCACAAATTCCTGTTTTGTAGGTCTTCTTCTTGCAAGCATACCTGCAACAGATTCTCCTAAACCGCCAAGATAGTTGTGCTCTTCAGCGGTTACAATTTTACCTGTTTTTTCTACAGATTTTAAAATGATCTCTTCATCAAGAGGCTTGATCGTGTGAATGTTGATCACCTCACAAGAAATACCTTCTTTCTCAAGTTCATCAGCCGCTACAAGAGATTCCCATACAAGATGTCCTGTTGCAACAATCGTTACATCAGTACCTTCCTGAAGCATGATTCCTTTTCCGATTTCGAAAGGCATATCTTCAGGGATGAATACAGGAACCACAGGTCTTCCGAATCTTAAATATACAGGACCTTCAAAATCTGCAATCGCCAGGGTAGCAGCTTTAGTCTGGTTGTAATCACAAGTGTTGATCACGGTCATTCCGGGAAGCATTTTCATCATACCGATATCTTCAAGAACCTGGTGAGTAGCCCCATCTTCTCCTAAAGTAAGACCTGCGTGAGATGCACAGATTTTTACATTTTTGTCAGAATAAGCAATAGACTGACGGATCTGATCATATACTCTTGAAGTAGAGAAGTTCGCGAAAGTTCCTGTAAAAGGAATTTTTCCTGTAATACTAAGACCTGCAGCAATTCCCATCATGTTCGCTTCTGCAATACCGATCTGAAAGAATCTTTCAGGAGCCTTTTCAATGAATTTCTCCATCTTCAAAGAACCGATAAGGTCTGCACAAAGTGCTACTACATTAGGATTTTTGTCCGCTAATTCTGCTAATCCTGCTCCGAATCCTGAACGAGTGTCCTTTTTTTCTGTATATGTATATTTCATTTTTTACTAAAGTTTTTGATCATTGATAAATGATGAGTGATTAATCATATTATAAAGTTCCAGGAGTATCATTTATCAATAATAATTTATCATTTATAATTAATAATCAGCCGGAGCTTCCAGGTACAATTGCTTGAATGCCGTGTCTAACTGCTCATCATTAGGAGCTTTACCATGCCACGCATGAGATCCCATCATATAATCAATTCCGTACCCCATTTCTGTATGAAGAAGGATGGCAACAGGTTTTCCTTTTCCGGTTTCTGTTTTTGCTTTCTCAAGAATTGCAATGACCGCTTCAAGATCATTACCGTTTTTTTCTTCCAAAACAGTCCATCCGAATGCTTCCAGTTTTGCATGAAGATTTCCTAAGCTTAATACATCATCGGTATCTCCGTCAATCTGGCGTCCGTTGTAATCAATAGTAGAAATGATGTTATCTACTTTTTTAGCAGAAGCATACATCAATGCCTCCCAGATCTGACCTTCCTGAAGCTCACCATCTCCGTGAAGAGAGTAAACAAGAGACTGATCACCATCTAATTTTTTACCCTGAGCTACTCCAAGTGCAACAGAAAGCCCTTGTCCAAGAGAACCTGAAGCGATTCTGACTCCCGGAAGTCCTTCATGTGTAGTTGGGTGTCCCTGTAATCTTGAATCTAATTTTCTGAAAGTGCTCAGTTCTTCAACAGGGAAGAAACCAAATCTTGCTAAAGTAGAATAGAATACCGGAGAAATATGTCCGTTTGATAGATAAAAATGATCTTCATTTTTGCCTTCCATTGTGAAAGGAAGCTTATAGTTCATCACTTTACCATAAAGGGCTGTAAAGAATTCTGTACAACCTAAGCTTCCACCCGGGTGTCCTGAATTAACAGCGTGAACCATTCTTAAAATGTCTCTTCTGATCTGCGTAGTAAGAGTCTTTAACTCCTCAATACTTTTACTCATTATATCTGATTTATTTGTATGCGAATTTACAATTTTTTACCGGCTTACGGAAATGCAAAAGCCCGGAGATAAAACTCGGATTTTTGTATGATTTTAATATTTTTCTGCTTTTAACAACCTTCATTAAGGTAAACGGAGATTTCGGTGACTATATTATTAACAAATTTAAAGCTTAACAGCGTTCCTGCCTGGCTGTCTTCAAGATTAAAATAACCGGTGTCTTTAATCGGTTTGCCATTAGAGTCCCAATCCGGGCGTACACTAAAGTTGGGGTAATTTCTGTAGGCATTGATCAGGTCGTCGCGGGTGCTTCCAACTCCGATTCCGCTTTTGGTTTTAAACTTTTTACTAGTTGTTGTCATATAGGTAATTGAAGGAACACTTGGATTGGCCTCATTAATGTAATTATCAAAAAGATCAATCTGTATGGTTTCTCCATTATACTTTACCATGTTTTTTTTCTCTCCACCCGTGTTAACCAGCTTTGTTCCTGCAATTTTTTCGGCTTCAGCCTTCGGCATAAAGACTTTAAACGGCCCGATTCTTAATGTTGATAGTTCAAAATTGTCCTGAGCGCTCATAAAACTGAATGTTAATAGGAAAGCGAAAAATGAGATAATTTTTTTCATGGTTTTTAGGTTTGTATTTTTTATTTTGATTAATTTTTAATTCTGTTTATTTTATACATTTCAAAGATATTAAAATCGTAAAAGTATCTGTGTAAATAAAAGAAAAAATTATAATTAATTTGTTTTAGCTTAATGCCTTTATACAGGCGAATTTTTACATTTTCTATAGGTTTATATTTAAATTTTTACTTTTTGTATGTAATAATCTGATTAATTTAATTAATTTTATAATTCCAGATTATTTGAATTATTATTCCTTGGTTAATTATCTTTTAGCTTTGGCCTTATTATTTGAATGAATAAAAATTACAAACCATTATATATGAAAATTAAACAATTATTTTATCTGGGGATATTTATAATATCCGTTTCCTCCGGGAAAGCACAGGATTTTTTTACAGTAATTAGTGAAAGATCCATTAAAGCAGACCCTAAAAACAGAACAGTACAACCGGAAAAGGCACTAACGTACACACTGGATGTAGCCGGAATGAAAAGTTATTTTAATTCCGTTCCGGAGTTAAAAGACAGCGATCGTAAAGACAATGCTCCTATTATTGTTCTGCCAATGCCTGACGGCACCAAAGCAAAATTCAGAATCTGGAAATCTTCAGTGATGGCTCCCGGGTTAGCCAGCCAGTTTCCTCAGATTGTTACTTTTACAGGACAGGGAATTGACGACAAGTACGCCACCATAAAACTGGATTTTACAGAGCTTGGATTCCATGCACAGATAAAATCTATAGTAGCCGGAGATTCTTATATTGACCCCTATGCAAAACAGGATATCAGCAATTATATCATTTATAAAAAAAGTGATTTGATTGATAAAAACCCAAGGTCTTGTGGAGTAAAGGATGAGGACGACTCTCCACTGGGAAAAAAAAACGCTCAAAAGACCGTAGCACCAAGCGTAGGAAATCAGATTAGAGTTTTCAGACTTGCGGTGGCTTGTACAGGAGAATATGCTGTAGCAGCAACGGGTACCGCTACACCTACTGTAGCACAGACACTTTCAGCCATAGTAACCTCCGTAAACAGGGTGAATGGAGTCTACGAACAGGAAGTTGCTTCAAGATTGGTACTGGTGGATAATGAAGCCAATGTGGTCTTTACAAATGCCGCTACAGATCCGTTTAACGGAAATAACAATGCCAGCACGTTAATTAATGAGAGCCAGACTCAGATTGATTTATTGATAGGAAATGCAAATTATGATATCGGACACACCTTCAGTACGGGTGGCGGAGGATTAGCCGGATTGGGAGTAATCTGTAATGCAACCAATAAAGGTAGAGGGATTACCGGTTCACCTAATCCTGTTGGAGATCCTTATGATATTGATTATGTAGCCCATGAAGTAGGGCATCAGTTTGGTGGTCCGCATACATTTAATGCCATTACAGGGAGTTGTAATGGTAACCGTAGTGCATCTAATGCCGTAGAACCTGGAAGCGGAATTACCATAATGGCTTACGCCGGAATTTGTGGAAGTACCAATAACCTGGCTCCTAACAGTATTCCGACTTTCCATACCAAATCATATCAGTCTATCACAACAAAAGTTCAGTCAACAACATGTCAGGTTACGCTTCCTGTTAATAATTTTGCTCCAACAGTAAACGCTGGAGGTGATTATACCATCCCGAAGAGTACACCATTCAGATTGGAAGGTTCTGCGACAGATATTGATAATAATCCGCTTACGTACAGCTGGGAGCAGAATGATGTAGGCCCGGCAGGCGACTGGAATGCTCCTACCGGAAATGCACCTCTGTTCAGATCATATGTACCTGTAACCGTTCCTTACAGATATTTCCCAAAACTTACAGATGTAATCAATGGTACGATTTCCAAAGGAGAAGTTAGACCATCTTATGCAAGAACGATGGAGTTCAGACTGACCGTAAGAGATAATAATGCGGGTTGCGCCGGGGTAGCCAATGATGATGCTGTTATTACCGTTGATGGAAATTCCGGACCTTTCAATGTAACTGCACCTGCTACAGCGGTAAGCTGGGCTGGTAATTCCACTCAGACGGTAACATGGGATGTCGCCAATACAACGGCATTTCCTGTGAATGCTGCTACTGTGAATATTTATCTTTCAACAGACGGCGGTCTTACCTATCCTACACTGATCCTGGCTTCTACTCCGAATGATGGTTCTGAAGCTGTTACTATTCCTAACGTAAATACAACACAGGCAAGAATTATGGTGGCTGCAGAAACGAACGTATTCTACAACATTAACCCTGTCAACTTCACCATTACCCAGACATTAGGTGTGAACGAGACTGCTGCCAATAAAGACGTATTTGTCGTATATCCTAATCCAAGTAAAGGATTACTGAATGTGAAATTTACCAATTCAAATGAAGTATATGATATTACTGTATACGATGTAAGCGGAAAATTAGTGTTCACGCAGGCTGCTAACAAATTGAATCATGATAAAACAGGTACTTTTGACTTGTCACACCTTGTCCAGGGAGATTATCTGATTAAAGTTAAATCTAAGAATCTGGAGAGAACAATTAAGTGGATTAAAGAATAATCTATTTCATTGATTCCAATAAAAAGAAAAAGGCTGTCTTCATTGAAAACAGCCTTTTTTATGTTTTTATAAGTGTTAAACGACTTTTAAGTGCTGCTTGTTTTTTACCAGCCACAGACCAATGAAGGTCAGCAATCCGTTAAGAACAATCAGTTCTACACCGATTCTGTAATCTGTATACGTGGTAACAGCAAGATTGATTAAATAGGTCAGGATAGGGGCAAAAATAGTTACCGCAAGAATTGAATATTTTCTTGAAATCTGGAACCTGGTGAAAATTCCAAAGGCGAAAAGTCCTAAAAGCGGTCCATAGGTATATCCTGCAATTTCCATGATCAGGTACACAATGGATTTATCATTTAATGCCTTGAAAACCATGATCAGAATAAAGAAAACGACAGTGAAAGTTAAATGCACTTTCATACGAAGACGTTTCTTCTCTTTTTCAGTTTTGGTTTTATCCTCATTAAGGTTTAATAAATCTACACAATATGAGCTTGTTACAGCTGTTAAAGCACCGTCTGCAGAAGGAAATAAGGCTGAAATTAATCCGATGATGAAAATAACGGAAATAGCCATAGGAAAATATCCCTGAAGCGATAAAGCCGGGAAAAGATCGTCTCCCATTACATTTTTAATGTTTCCTGAAGGGTCTTTAAATCCGAAAATATTTGTTACTGTTTCACCGTTTATAGTCCCATATTCCGCTCCATGCTGCAGCGCAAAAAGGTATAGCAACCCTCCCAGGAATAGGAATGCAAGGTTCACGATAAGAAGTGTTCCGGCGAAGGTCAGCATATTTTTCTTTGAATTCTTAAGATTGTCTACTGATATATTTTTCTGCATCATTTCCTGATCCAGTCCCGTCATAGCAATGGTAATGAAAATTCCTCCCAGAATGGTTTTCAGGAAAAAGGTTTTGGAATTAGGATCAAAATTGATGAAATGCGTATAGTTTTTCTGTTCCAGAATCGTATAAGCTTCACCGAATGATAAATTCAGATTAGATAAAATATAAACGATACATGCTACAAGGCTGATGATCATAAATGAAGTCTGCAGGGTATCTGTAATAACAATCGTTTTTACACCGCCTTCAAAAGTGTACAGAAGTACCATCAGCAGAAGTACAAGGGAAGTTACCCAAAACGGAACTCCCAATCCTTCAAGTAAAAATATCTGTAAAACATTCACTACCAGGTATAATCTTGCGGTAGCTCCAATTGCTCTTGAAATAATAAAAAAGATAGAACCGATTTTATGCGCCTCCACATTGAATCTTTTCCCCAGATACGTATAAATAGAGGTTAGATTCATCTTGTAATAAAGCGGTAAAAGTATCGCTGCTACAATAAAATATCCGATGAAGAAACCGATCACCATCATATAGTACTCAAAACCTCCGTAAATATATTCGGAGCCGGTCATTTTTCCGACGGTTCCCGGAACTGAAATAAAAGTAACCCCGCTTAAGCTGGTTCCTATCATTCCGAATGCTACGAGCCACCATTTACTCTTTTTGTTACCGATAAAAAAAGACTGGTTGTCAGAATTCCGGCTGGTGAAATAAGAAATCACCAAAAGACCGATAAAATAGACGAAAACAAATAACAAAAGGATAGTTCCTGGATTCATTCTTGATTTTTAAATTTTAGCAAATATATAAAAAAGATCAGTCGTGAATCATGAATTTAAAAACCTGTTCATTTCCTGGCAGATTACAATTGTTAATTTACTTTCAGCCAATGTTTTTCATTAAAAATAAAAACCCTTCCAGAGACTGTCCGGAAGGGTTGTATCGTAAGGGTAATACAGTGACTAATTCACTAAAACATCCTGAAGTTCCTCACTTTTCTGGAAACTTGCCTTAGCGAAAGGGCAGAGGGGAATAATCTTCTTGTCATTTTTTCTGGCAAAATCTACGGCTGCCAGAAGCATTTCCTTGCCTACGCCTTTTCCGTTGTAAGCTTCTTCCACCTCGGTGTGGTCTATAATAAATCTTTCTTCTCCGGCCCAGGTATACGTCATCATTCCTGCGCGTCTTCCATCTATGAAAGCTTCAAAACTTCCGTGTTTTTCGTCGTTGTTTTGTTTTACTTCGATCATATTATGAGAATTTAGTTAGTATTTCTATGTCGTTGGTTAATATTTTGTGAACAGGGCATGCGTCTGCAATAGTGTGCAGCCTTTTACGCTGCTCATCATCCAGAATACCTTCAAAGCTGATATCTCTTTTGAAAACAGCTCTTTTTGTTAATGGGAAATTTTCAAGCTCTACTTCTACATTGATGTTTTCCACATCCCATTCTTTTCTTTCAATATACATTCTCAATGTAGCTGCGGTACAGCTTGCCAATGACGTAGCCAAAATTTCCAGCGGATTGAAACCCTTGTTCTGTCCGCCTTTATCAATCGGTTCATCCGTAATGATTGTGTTTTCGCCGGCTGTTACTTCTGTATAATATTTTGTTTTTCCTAAACTTGCTTTTACCGTTACCGCCATTATTTTTCTGTATTGAATTTATAACTTAATGCACCTGAAGGGCATAAGTCTATTTGATTTTTGAGTTCTTCAGGACTTGCGTTTTCTGCTTTTATCCACGGTCTTTCTTTAGGATTATAGACTTTTGGAAGTGTTTTTACACATATGGCAGAGTGGATGCATTTCTTAGGCTGCCAGATGACAGTAATGTTTCCATTAGGATATTCGTGTGTTTCCATATCAATTTTCTTTTAATGTTTTTTCGATTCTTCTGTCTGGAATCAGCCATATAAGAGCCACGATATAATAAAAACCTATGGCAATATAAGGATAAAAAAATGAAGTAGCGATTCCCAGGACATAAAATACAATTGAGATATACTCTTTATATTTCGAATGGATGGCTTCTTTCAGTTTTGAATCTTCCCCTTCACAACGGATAATAACATGTTCCAGAATAGTATAGGCAATAGCCGACATAATGAGCCCGATACCATAGACTGCAACGGGATTTTTTGCAAAATTTGTTGTCCCGATCCATTCCGTAGCAACAGGCATCAGAGAAAGCCAGAACAGAAGGTGAAGATTGGCCCAGAGAATGCTGCCATTTACTTTCTTTACTGTCTGGAACAAATGATGATGATTGTTCCAGTAGATTCCTACATATATAAAACTGAAAATATAAGCCAGAAACTTAGGAAGAAGAGGTTTGACACTGGCCCAGCTATTTCCTTCAGGTACTTTCAGTTCAAGTACCATAATGGTGATAATAATAGCAAGGACACCATCACTGAACGCCTCCAGTCTTCCTTTGTTCATTTACTTTATCTGATTTTTAAAGTTTTGTATTTTACCTTTCAGATCATTCAGCATATCCGGATTGATGACCCCGCTTTCCAGATCAAAATTTTCATAGAATTTTGGCAATGAAAAAGTATCCTTAATGTCTGCCGCAAACTGTGGGAAAAATGTTTTTGCCGTATTCATCACATTTCCGCCGCCATAGCCTCCTGGAGAAGTGCTCATCAGAAGCATGGGTTTATTCTGAAATACTTTTACGTTAATTCTTGAAGCCCAGTCAAAAACATTTTTAAAAGCTGCACTGTAAGAACGGTTGTGCTCAGCAAGAGAGCAGATGATCACATCACATTCCTCAATCGCTTTTAAAAACTGATGCGCTTCATCCGGAAAACCTTTCTTTTCAAGGTCTACAGAGAATACGGGCATCGTAAAATCGTTGAGGTCAATCAGATTGATTTCCTCATCCTGAAAATCTTTCAGAACAAATTTTACCAGTTCCCTGTTGATAGACGTGGAAGATGTACTTCCGGCAAATGCTAATATTTTCATAGTTAATAATCTGAACTGAAGTTATTTTCTGTTTAAAATAGCCTTAGGAAGCGGCACATATTCATTTTCGTCACCTGGAACCAGAGGAAATGCTTCGTGATTCTGATCATTCCAGTTTACCTTTGCCTGTTCAATTAATTCTTTGTCAGAGTTAACAAAATTCCAGAATATAAAACGCTCTTCATCGAATGGCTCACCACCAAAAAGATAAACCGTTCCGTTTTCGCTCATTTCAAATTCGCAAAGCTTGGTATCTTTGGCAATCATCAGCTGTTTGGAACCATAAGAGTTTCCATCGGTGGTTACAGTTCCATCCAGAACATACATGGCTGCTTCTCCATAAAGATCTTTTCCAATGCTGATTTTTCTTGCTTCTTTTGTTTTAATTTCAAGGAAAAATAATTTGCTGTGTACCGGAACTGCAGATGTTCTTCCGAATGCTTCACCGGCAATTAATTTATACTGAATACCATCTTCTTCCCAGACCGGAATTTCATCCGCTTCAATATGATGAAAAGTAGGCTCAGACTGCTCAAGATGCTTTGGAAGACCCACCCAGATCTGAAATCCGTGAAGCCTTTTATCACTGTGTCTTAAATATTCAGGCGTTCTTTCTGAATGTACCACTCCTTTTCCGGCAGTCATCCAGTTGACGGCACCCGGTTTTATTTCTATAGCACTTCCAATGCTGTCTCTGTGAAAGATAGACCCTTCCAACAGGTAAGTTAAGGTAGATAATCCGATATGCGGATGTGGCGGAACATCAAGATTCTGATAATCTTTTAATTCTGAAGGCCCCATGTGGTCGATAAAAACAAAAGGTCCAACGGCTCTTTTCTCACGGAAAGGAAGAAGTCTTCCTACCAGGAAATTTCCGATATCTGCTGCTTTTTCTTCAATAATAAGTCCAATATTTGACATAATGATGTGATACTTTTTAAAATGTTATTTAAATAAATTGATGAGTTCTGATGAAGGTTTAAAGTTTGTCGTAGCCTTCAAATCTCTCATCCACGATACGTTTCCATTCAGGGTGTTTCTTAATAAAGGCGAAAACATAAGGACAGAAGGGAAGAAGTTTTTTTCCGCTTTCCTCAATAAAATTCAAAGTTTTTTCTACTACCGCAGCTGCTGCGCCGGTTCCTGCCAGTTCCGGTTCTGCCTCTGTATGTATCAAAGAAATCTGGTGCATGGTTTCACGGTAATCGATGAATGCATAATGTCCGTTGAATTCTATTTCAAATCTTTTTTCGGCTTTTACAAGAGGTATATTTTCAAATTCTGGTTTCATAATATTTGTACTAAGGGTGCTGCATTTCCTATAAATGCAGGAAATTGCTTGTTAAGACAATTAAACCTTATAGGTTCATAAAACCTATAAGGTTTGCCATTATATAAAGTTAATAAAAAAGGAATAATCAAAGATTAAGATAAATTTAAATCTTTTAATCTTCCAGGTATCCGAATTTTCCGGTATTAAAATCCTCAAAAGCCTGCATAATTTCTTCTCTGGAATTCATCACAAAAGGACCATGAGGGTAAATAGGTTCATTGATAGGCTCACCACTGATGATTAAAACAACAGCATCTTCCTTTGCTTCGATGGTAAATGTTTCGCCTTCATTTTTAAACAATACAAAATGATCGGATTTAACATTCTCTTCTCCATTAATAATAATACTTCCCTCAATCACCAAAGCCGCGGTATTGAAATGAGCAGGGAAACTAAATTCTGCTTTTCCTCCTGCTTTAAGTTTTGCGTTCATCATGTGAACCGGAGTGAAAGTGCTTGCAGGTCCTTTATGACCATCATAGTCTCCGGCAATTACTTCAATAAAACCATTATCACCGAGATCAACTCTTTCCATTTTGGAGTTTTCAATAGCCTGGTATTTTGGGCAGCTCATTTTATCTTTTGCCGGAAGATTCACCCAAAGCTGAACCATCTGAAAAATTCCTCCTTCTTTTGCCCATTCTGTTTCATGATATTCCTTGTGAAGAACTCCTTTGGCTGCAGTCATCCACTGAACATCACCTTCTCCGATCACACCGCCGCCGCCAGCGCTGTCATGGTGTTCTACTTTTCCGCTATACGCTATCGTTACTGTTTCAAAACCTCTGTGCGGATGTACTCCTACACCTCTTGGTCTGTCTGAACCATTGAAATGAAATTTTGAATTATAATCAAGCATAATGAACGGATCCATTCTTTTCATATCCAATCCAGGAACTCCCGGAATGAAATTGTGAACCCTGAACCCATCGCCTACAAAGTGCGCAGGTTTTGGAGATACTACGATTTCTATTTTTTTAGTTGCCATCACATTGTTGATTTATGTAAACAAAATTACCATTGTTATATGCGAAAAGCATTGATCTGTGTTAAGTTCGTGGAAAAGGATGAAGCTGCGATCAGATCTGTTTAATCTTCCTTGGACTTCATATTCTTTCCATCCGAAATATGGAGTCTTCTGAACACCAATCCTGATAGAATTGTTAATATTCCTACCGTGAGAAAGGTTAACCGGAAGGCATTATGGATTTCACCATTAATAAGATCTGTATTTTCAAATAACTTTAAAACAATCAGTCCGAAGGCAATTCCGAAGCCTATCGCCAGCTGTTGATTGACTGAGAGTAAAGAGTTTCCGCTGCTGGTCTGAAAGTTACGAAGATCGGCAATAGAAATAGTATTCATGGAAGTGAACTGTATAGAGTTGAAAAAACCTAATATTGCGATGATCGGAACAAACCAGTACAAAGATGTGTGTATATCAGGTATGGCAAGCAGGCATATCAGCGTTCCGATGATGAATGTATTAATCATCAAAGTCTGGCGGTAGCCATATTTATCTAAAATTTTAATAACATATGATTTTCCGAAGATAGCCGTCAAAGCCATAGGAGCAATGATCCAGCCCGAAGTGACTGCAGACTGTTTATAGGCAATCTGAATCATTAGCGGAAGTAATAACGGAACGGAGCTGATTCCCAATCTGGTCGCCAGATTGCCCACAATACCCACACGGAAAGTTCTTACCTGAAACAGATTTAATGGGAAAATAGGATTTCCGCCTCTTTTTGCATGTTTATAATAATAGTACAGGAACAAAAATCCCATGATAAATACCAATAAGACAGGTGTGATATTCTGAATGTCTCCGAAAAGTTCCAGTGAAACAGAAAGCAGGAGAGAGGCTGCGGCAAAAATCAGGAAACCCTTTAAATCAAAATCAACATCATCGGATTTATAATTGGGCATGAATTTTAATCCTAAAAGAATTCCCAGAACTCCAATCGGAATATTGATCAGGAATATCCAGTGCCATGAAAGATAATCTACCATATAACCTCCGACCAATGGTCCCAATACAGGTCCGATAAGAGCAGGAATGATGGCAAAGTTCATGGCTTTGAGCAGTTCGTTTTTATCAAATGTTTTAATGAGTGCCAGTTTTCCGACAGGAGTCATCAGGCTTCCTCCAACTCCCTGAACGACCCTTGAAATAACAAGATGGGTGAGGTTTTGAGACAAAGAACAAAATAGCGAGCCCAGACTGAATAATACCAGAGAAAATATAAATATTTTTTTTGTTCCAAACCGGTCGGCAAGAAATCCGCTGGCGGGCATAAAAACAGCAAGGGTCAGAACATAACTGATGATAGCGTTCTGCATATTGAGGGGAGATTCATTCAGATCTTTTGCAATAGCAGGCAGGGAAGTATTCAGAATCGTGGAATCCAGCATTTGCATGAAAATAGCAGTGGCCAGAATTAAGGGAAGTATTTTTTTTACGGAGGTCTGTTGTGTATTTGCTTCTGTCATTTTGTACCGGCTGGGTTATAAAAAATCCCCAGACTTATTTGATTTGAAGAACCGCTTACTCTAAGCGTTTTGATTCTTAGATAAAGAAATCTATATAAAATTAAAAAAGTCCTGTGAAATTTCACAGGACTTTTTGATTTATTTTCTAGGCTTTTCTACTCCTTTCCATTCATCACCGGCTTTTCTGTACTGGCTTAAAGTGAAAGTTTTGAAATCCTTTGTTTTGTATTCGATGTTATCGGTATTCTGTTCAAAAGGCATGATATAATAATATTCGATATCCGTTTTGTCAGACTTGTTCCCTTTTTTTACAGTAGGAACATATTTTGAGAATTTATAGCTTGGAAGATATTGTCTTAATCTGGTATAAAAAGCTTTGTCTTCTTTTTCGCTAGGAATGATATCTACAATATTAAGATCATCTTTTTTCTTGTCAATCCAGAGATAATAGGTTTTTTCTTCTCCTATATTTCTGTTGAACGAGTTGAAAGCAAATAATTCCTTTGGTACAAGCTCTTTGATTTTTTCCGGATCAACCTTAGTATAATATTGCCCTTTTGAAGGATCTACATACGTTTCAAGATTGTACATTAATACAGAATTGTTTTCAAATTTTTTATTTTTAAAATATTGATTTAATGATAATTCTGCAGTTGCTCTCAGTTCTTTGCCTCTTGCATCCAGTTTTTTGGTCGGATTCTGAGGGTTTACGTATTTTACAAATTCATATAAAACGACAGGTTTTATATCTTTAAGGTGAGGATAAGTTTTCAGTTGCTCTGCTTTTACCAGCCAGTAGAATTGTTGATAGTAGTCATCCTTATCCTGGTCTTTCACACTCTTATAAGCCAAAGCAAGCTTCTTTGAATTCAGATATTTGCCATATTTCCCTTGTCCAAAAGCAAAACTAATCGCTAATAAGGCAAATAAAACAGTAAGGTTTCTTCTCATTTTTTTATAATTGATATTTTCGTTTTCCAAATATAATTATTTATTAGATATTATTTTGGATTGTGAGTTAAATTATGCCATATTGTTATTGTTAATTCAAGAAAAAATCCTGTATTGCTACAGGATTGATAAATTATAACAGAAGGAGTTATACGTTTGAATGTGAAAAATATACATGTCATTAGTGAATTTTGCTTTGCAAGTGAATAATAAACCTGTAATCCCGTAACCCGAATCCCGCAACAAATTGACAAGCGAAGCGAATTGACGATTGACTATTCATCATCCCTTCCTAATATGAAGTTTCATGTACCTTCACCGCTCTTCCACTTGGATCATTCATTTTTTTGAACGCTTCATCCCATTCCAGAGCAATAGGAGTGGAGCATGCAACAGAAGGAACTGATGGAACGGTAGCAGCTGCAGTTTCACTCGGGAAATGTTCTTCAAAAATAGTTCTGTATCGGTATTCTTCTTTGTTCTGAGGTGTGTTTAGCGGGAATCTGAATCTTGCATTCGCCATCATTTCGTCTGTTACTTCTCTTTCAGCTACCTCTTTTAAGGTATCTATCCATGAATATCCCACACCATCCGAGAACTGTTCTTTCTGTCTCCAGACAATAGAATCTGGAAGAAGGTCTTCAAAAGCTTTTCTCAATACCCATTTTTCAATTTTTCCTTCAGCAGTACTGATCATTTTATCCTGAGGGTTAATCGTCATTGCAATATCCATGAATTCTTTGTCAAGGAAAGGAACTCTTCCTTCAATTCCCCAGCTCATCAACGCTTTGTTGGCTCTTAAACAGTCATAAAGGTGAAGTTTGCCCAGTTTTCTCACTGTTTCATCGTGGAATTCTTTTGCATCAGGCGCCTTATGGAAATACAAATAGCCGCCGAACAATTCATCAGAACCTTCTCCTGAAAGAACCATTTTAATCCCCATAGATTTGATCACTCTTGCTAAAAGGTACATTGGGGTGGATGCTCTGATGGTGGTAACATCATAGGTTTCAAGGTGGTAAATAACGTCACGTACAGCGTCCAGTCCTTCCTGTACGGTAAAGTTAACCTCATGGTGTACAGATCCGATGTGTTCTGCAGCTTTCTGAGCTGCTGCCAGATCGGGAGAACCAACCAATCCTACGGCGAAACTGTGAAGTCTCGGATACCACGCTTCCTGTGTATCGCCGCTTTCAATTCTCTGGCGGGCAAATTTTGCAGTAATAGCGGAAATGACCGATGAATCTAAACCTCCCGAAAGAAGTACTCCATAAGGAACATCACTCATCAGTTGTCTGTGAACGGCATCTTCTAGACCTTTTCTCAGTTTTGAAATATCAGTTTCATTGTCTTTTACATGATCAAAGCTGTCCCAGTCTCTTGTGTACCATTGCTGAAGCTCAGCGCCATCTTTGCTGTAAACGAAATGACCGGGCAGGAATGTTTCTATTTTTTTACATACCCCTTCAAGAGCTTTTAATTCTGAAGCGACATAATAGTTTCCGTTTTTGTCCCAACCCTGATAAAGCGGGCAGATTCCCATATGATCGCGGGCAATAAGATAAACATCATTTTCAGTATCATATAAAGCGAAGGCAAAAATTCCGTTGAGTTTCTCTACGAAATCTTTTCCATATTTTCTGTATAGTGCAAGGATCACCTCACAGTCCGACTGAGTCTGAAACTCATAATCAGGAAATTCTACTTTTAATTCTCTATGGTTGTAGATTTCACCGTTTACGGCTAATACTACTTTTCCGTCTTTCGTAAATAAAGGTTGTTTCCCAGAAGTTGGATCTACAATGGCAAGTCTTTCATGAGAAAAAATGACTTTCTCATCCTGGAAAACTCCACTCCAATCCGGTCCTCTGTGACGGATTTTTTTTGACATTTCCAATACCTGAGGTCTTAATACTTCAGTTTTTTGCTTGGCGTCAAATAAACATACAATTCCACACATAATTTTTTATTATTTATGAGACAAAAGTAGAAGTGATGTTTATAAATAACAATTAAAAATGTTTAAATGAGAAAATTTTTAATCAATTTATGTTTTGAAGTTAAAAATTTTAACTATTTATTTGAATTATGATGTTTTTGATTAATTTTTTTCGTCGCGACTAAAATTGCATAATCTCCATACGAAATAAAAATGACATATTTATTAATCTATGGTAAGTAATTATATGAATTTTACCCCTTACTTTGTGGCTCGAAATAATTTTTTTTCATCATTTGTGTTTTTACCTTCTTGCAATTCTCATGCAAGAAGGTTTTGTTTTTATTGAACCCCCAGTAATACTCCGGAAACATTCCATGAACTGAAGCTTGTTCCTTCAGTAGGACCTTGCGGAATTTTTACCTGAATCGTATGCTTTCCTGCTTTCAGATCCCCAAGAGGAATGAAATCAGGATTGGTAACCGTTCCCGGGCACCAGTTTGATCTGCTGAGGTCTGATGACGAAAGACCATCCTGGAAATTTCCGGAGGCCGGATTGTATAAACGGTATGAACCACAGTCTGTTCTCCAGGGTACAAATGAAAAAACGGGTTTTCCATCCACCAATATAGAATTGGTTTTTGGAACAAATTCATCACCATTTTCCCAACCGCCATGTCCTGTTGTGGTATATCTTAGCTGAGCGTTTTTCAGATCTTTATCCAAAGTGAAATCAACAAGAAGGCCTTTATCCTGACTGAACATAGTAGAATAGTCCTGTCCGGCCATTTCCATAATGTTTAAAGTGTTGAATAACGGGATGGCTACATTATTTTTATTAACGTTTTGATCGCTTTTATGAATCGTAATATCAAGACTTACTTTGTGTCCTCCTTTATCATAATTTCCAATAAAAGTTCCTATCCAAAGCTCTTTTCCGGATAGAGCAGGCTTCAATTCTGTAATATCCTGCCGGTAAGGGCTGATGGTCTGCCAGTCTTTTCCCTTAAGCTGAATATGATTAAATTTCTGAATGCCAAAAGCGGTAAAGAACCGCATCATTTCCATGGCAGGGCTGTAGCTGCCGGTAGCCGTTACCCCGTAATATTGTTTTCCATTTCCGTTTTCGTAAAGAGGAAGTGTTTTTGCCCCCTTTTCCAGGCCGTCAAAAAAAGACTTTTCTTTATCCTGCGGAATGAAAAATACAGTTCCGGTTCTGTCATAGGCATCACCATTTGATTGCTGTTTTAGTTCTGCAAAAATAGTCTCTCCTTCTGTAATAGCAGGAAATTTTACTTTTTTTAGGATAATAGTTCCCTTGGCGTATCTTTTTATTTGGCCGTCAGATTTTGAGGCATCAGAGAAATTGATGATTTCGTTTTCAAAAACATTCAGCGTGGTAAATCTGCTTTTCCACAGGAGATCTTTATATCCCAGCTGATCGGTTATTTGTATGTTTCCTTTCAATATGTTTTCAATCCCTGTGTTCTTTATTTTTTTGATTGAAGCGGCAGTCGTTAAAGAGTTCTTATTTCTTTCCACTTCCAGAACTAATCCTAAATTCTGCCCCAATACAGATGGGCCGCCTTTTAGTTTCAGATCATTCGTATACCAGACTTCAATGGTATTTGAATTGATTTTCGTAAAGGCTTTTTTACAGTTGTACCCTAAGATCTTTTTCGTTTCATTAGTCAGTTCAAAATCCTGTTTTCCTACAGATTCAGCATCTGAGGTTGAGATGATTGAGCCGGGTTTTAAAAAGGCATAAGAAACTATAGTATTGGATGGCTTTTCCACCTTAGTGATTTCATAAGGATAGCTGCTTTTTTGTTCTTTGATCGTGCTGTTAAGAATGAAGTTTTCTTTTTCATTGACCCAGATAATTGTAGAAGGCTGATCTGTTAATGCTTTTCCGTTATAAGAACTGGAGTACTGAATTTCATAGGTCTGTGCAGAAAACAGACAATATAAAAAAACAGCCAGAAAATTGAAGACAAGTCTTGTATGCATAAATAAATGAGTTTACTGCAAAGTTACTCTTAACTTCTCACAGCGTCAAACCGGTTTAATCTATACAGTTAGTAGAAAACGTACTGTAAATGTTACAAAAAATGTTACATTTTTTTTTGAAAGATTTAAATAAAAAAAAACTACTCCAGAAAATAGAGTAGTTTAAATATCGTTTAGAGGATTTAAATTAAGAAATTCTCTCAATCAAAGCCATATAGAATCCGTCATACCCTTCGCTAGGCATTACTTTTTCATCTTTAATCATCTTGAATCCAGGATTGTTTTTGATGAACTCATCTACCTGAAGATTGTTTTCAGATGGAAGGATAGAACAGGTAGCGTATACCATTTTTCCTCCTTTTTTAAGCATTTTAGAATAGTCCTGAAGAATTTGTTGTTGTTCCTTTTTAATTCTGTCAATAAAGTCCTGATCAATTTTCCACTTGCTGTCCGGGTTTCTTTTCAAAACACCAAGACCTGAACATGGTGCATCAATCAGAAGTCTGTCAGCCTTTTCATGAAGTCGTTTGATCACCTTGTTATCGGAAATCATACGGGTTTCAATGTTGTGTGCTCCGGCTCTTTTGGCACGACGCTTCAGTTCTGCAAGCTTCCATTCAAAGATGTCTAATGCTACGATCTGACCTTTGTTTTTCATTAATGCGGCTAAGTGCAATGTTTTTCCTCCTGCACCTGCACATGCGTCTACTACTCTTTGTCCTTCTTTTACATCAAGAAAATACCCGATTTTCTGAGAAGAAGCATCCTGAACTTCAAATAATCCTTCTTTGAAAGCGGTAGTAAGGAAAACATTTTTCTTTTCTTCCAGCTGAACAGCATCAGGATAACCTTTAACAGGATAAGAAACAACACCCTCATCTGAAAGATCAGAGATAAGTTCTTTAGTGGTTGTTCTTAAAGAGTTTGCTCGTAAAACCGTAGGAGCCTGCTCGTTTAAGGCAATCATTTCTCTTTCCCAGCTGGCACCAAGTTCTTTTTCAAGAGTTTCAGCCAGCCATTCAGGAATAGAGTGTTCTATTGCTTTTGTAGGAACAGTATTCTTTTTAAGTTTGGTAAGAATATCGGCGATTTTGATTCCGTCAAATTCTTCGAATTTTTTATAATTGGTTTTACTCCAGAGTAAATACGCAATAATCAGTTTGTAGATATTGTTGGGTTTTACACCTTCACCCATATAGTATTCAAGGCGTTTCTTCCAACGGATAATATTGTAAAAAATTTCAGAAACAACAGCTCTGTCCTGGCTTCCCCATTTTCTGTTTGCTTTCAAAAGTCTTTCAATAACTTTATCGGCATATTTGTTTTTCTCAAAAAATGTCTCCTGTAAGGCATCGTGAATTCCGATTGCCAAGTTTCTGTGAATAAGTTCCATAAATTTGCTTCGCTGTTTGAATCTGCAAAAATACGACTTTTAATTGAGAGTTTGGAATTTGGGGTGGGAGAGTTGATGAAGGGTTGTGAATTGTGAATGATCAATTCGCTTCGCTTGTGAATTTTCGGTTTCCGGTTGAGAGGTTTGAGTAATTATATATTGTACAGATCAGTTTTCTAATGGAAGGTTGCGCATTCACGATTCACTTTGCAAAGCAAAAACTGACTATTGACAATCTGAGATTCAGTAGTGAATGGCCTGTATGTTTATTAATTTTTTACATGGTAGAAATAAATTTTAATGCTGAATTGTAAAGATTTTCCGATTATTTATATTTTTTATTTGTTGACGATAGCCTTTTCTCTAAGACAGATAAACCTGTGTTTTTTGCTTAATGAAAAATATTTGCTGACAAAATATACACTGTTTATTACTATACTTTATTTTCTTTGCAGCAAGTTTATTTAATTTGTGTTAATTCACCTATATGTGTAAAATTAACAGGAGCTTATGATCTACTATACTGAGCTTTATCTATTGACTTCAACCTCTAAAAAGTTCTACCTTTGCAAAAAATAAAAATATGAGTGACACAGTAATTTGTCCAAAATGCAGCTCTGAGTTTACATACCCGAGCGATAATATGATGGTATGTTCCCAGTGTTTCTACGAATGGGATCCGGCAGAAGCCGCTGCTGAAGCCGCAAATGAAGGAAAAATCCTGGATTCCAACGGAAATGAACTTCAGGATGGTGATTCTGTAGTGGTAATAAAAGATTTACCTGTAAAGGGAGCACCAAAACCGGTAAAAGCCGGAACTAAAGTGAAAAATATCCGTTTGAGACCGGGAAGTGATCACAATATTGACTGTAAAATTGATGGTTTCGGAGCAATGGCTCTTAAGTCAGAATTTGTAAAGAAAGCATAAGAAAACTTTGTTTTTCTATGCCCTGAAAATAAAGAAAAGGAAAAAATTGGACAGTGTAATCTTTCAACAGACTTAATTGCAAGATTGCTAATGTCCGTCTGGAAGGCAGAAAGAGAATTAACCAAAAATTTCCTTATACTTTAGAAATACAAATGTAAGAAAAAGTTTCATATACAGATTCTTATGTTTGTATTTTTTTATTGATAAGTGTAAGTAAATGTATGAGTTATGCAGCGAATATTGAAAGTTAAAACGGGCTCATAGAGAATGGAGTGTTTCTCTTTTTCTGTTAAGTCTTTTCGCTTAAATAAACGAAACATTTATGGTTCCTGAAATTTTCTCATCCGTATACACAATGAGTTCCTTTCCTTTTGTCTTTAATTTATTCCAATAATAATTTCCTGCAAATCTGCTTTCAAAAACTTCGGCTTCGAGACCAGTTTCTGTAATTCTGATTTCTTTGGGATAATAAGAGAATTTGGTAAGCTGGAAATCTTCAGCTTCTGCTTCACTGAAAATATTCACTTCCCCAAATAGCTTAGCAACATAAGAGTTGTAAGGATTTCTGTAGGTTTCTTCCGGGCTGTCATTCTGAATCAGTCTTCCATCCTGCAGAATAACAATCTGGTCCAGCCATGGCATGATATCCTGAAGTTCATGAGTGGAAATAATCAGAGAAACGCCATGTTGTTTTACATATCTGAAAAGTCTTTCCCTCAGTTCAATTTTTCTCGGAAAATCAAGATTACTGAAGGGTTCATCTAAAATAAGAAGCTTGGGAAGTACAGACAATGCTCTGGCAATAGCCACTCTTTGCTGTTGTCCGCCGCTTAAGTATTTTGGAAGTACATTCGCAAATTCCTGAAGCCCTACCACCTCAAGAAGCTCCGTTACAGTTTCTTTTTTTTGTTTTAAATTGATATTAGAAATAAATTTTCCTACGTTTTCAGCCACTGTAGCGTAGGGCATAAGATCAAAATTCTGCGCTACGAATTTCATTTCCGGTTCTCCTGGAACAAGATTTCCTTTCGGTCCCAAAAGCTTTGTTCCGTTAAAAATAATCTCTCCGCTTTCCCAATCCAAAAGACCATAAATCAGGTTGAGAAGAGTAGATTTTCCACATCCGCTTTCACCGGCCAGCGCTATAATTCTGTTTTCTTCAAACCTTAGATTAAGGTTCTGAAACAGGGGATTTTCTTTGTTATGAGAGAAAAATAAATTGTTTATTTCTAATAGCATATTACAAATGTAAGGTTTTTATGAAAACATAATTTTTTTTATTATATTAGCGGAACTAATAAAAATAAATCAAAAATGAGAAAAAAACTGTTTTCGTTAGCTATTCCTGCATTATTTATTGCTGCTGTAGTGGTTTCTTGTAAAAAAGACAAACCACTTACGAGTGAAAGTAATGAGGTGACGACTACTAAAGAAGGTAGCCAGTTCACTCTGGATACGCTAAACAGTAAGGTTGAATGGAAGGGATATAAAGTATTTAAATCTGAGAATACAAGCCATTTTGGAACCATCAGGTTTGAAAGCGGAGATGTGACGGTGAAAGACGGAAAACTGGAAAGCGGAAAATTCGTTGCTGATATGAACTCTTTAACTTCTGTGGACCTGAAAGACAGCCCGGAAGATTTAGGAAAATTAAATGGCCACCTGAAAAGTGGTGATTTCTTTGAAGTTGAAAAATTCCCGACAGCTTCTTATGAAATTACAAAGGTAACTCCTGCTGCAGAAGGTGATTATAATACTCTTTTGGATGGTAATTTAACCATTAAAGGAATTACAAAACCTGTTCAGTTTAAAGCTAATGTTTCTGTGAAAGATGGAGAAGTAAGTGTAGCTACTGAGCCAAAAGATATAAAGAGAGAAGAGTTTGGAGTAAAGTTTCAGGCTCCTGCTGAAAACGGCGTGATTAAAGACGAAGTAACTCTTCAGATCAGCGTTAAAGCTTTAGAAAAGAAATAATTTTTTTATTTAAGTGAAATAAGTGATTGAAGTCTGCCTCCCGAAAAAGAGGCAGATTTTTTTTTGACGGACTTATTATTCAACTTAAAATCGTATTTTTGCAAAACATTTTGAAAGGGTAAAACAATGATAGAAAAGATAGAAGAATTACTGGTCGAAGTAAATGGCTTCAATGCTACCTCTAAGGAAGAGATCGAAAACTTCCGAATCAAATACAATGGTAAAAAAGGGGTTCTGAATGATTTTTTTGAAAAATTTAAAGAAGTTCCTAACGATCAAAAGAAAGAATTCGGACAGAAGATCAACACTTTGAAGCAGGCAGTTGCTGTAAAACTGGAGGATTTGAAAAATGCTTCCGCATCTTCTGTTGTGATTGAAAAAGAAGATCTTACAAGACCTGCTTTTCCATTGGAATTGGGTTCAAGACATCCGATCAACCTGGTAAAAAACAGAATTATTGAAATCTTCAAATCTATTGGTTTTGCAGTAGCAGACGGACCAGAGATTGAAGATGACTGGCATAACTTTACCGCGCTAAACCTTCCGGAATATCACCCGGCAAGAGATATGCAGGATACATTCTTCATTGAACAGAATCCGGATATTCTTTTAAGAACGCATACTTCTTCCGTACAAACACGTTATATGGAAGAAAACCAGCCGCCTATCAGAATTTTATCTCCGGGAAGAGTGTTCAGAAATGAAGCTATTTCTTCACGTTCTCACTGTATTTTCCATCAGATTGAAGGATTATATATTGACGAAAATGTGAGCTTTGCTGATCTGAAGCAAACCATTCAGTTCTTTACCACTGAACTTTTCGGAAAATCCAAAATCAGAATGAGACCTTCTTTCTTCCCTTTCACAGAGCCAAGTGCTGAAATTGATGTGTATTGGGGATTAAACTCAGAAACAGATTACAGAATCACAAAAGGTACAGGATGGCTGGAAATTATGGGATGCGGAATGGTAGACCCTGCCGTACTGAAAAATGTGAATATCGATGCTGAGAAATATTCAGGATATGCATTCGGAATGGGTATTGAAAGAATCACGATGCTTCTTTACCAGATGAGTGACATCAGAATGTTCTTCGAAAATGATATCAGAACACTTGAACAATTCAAAACGCTATAAAAAATCAAACCTCCGGAGCTCCGGAGGTTTTTTGTTTTTAATTACTGACCTAAGAAACAAAACGTAATTAAAAACTGATCTTATTGAAAAATTTACACGTGTCTGTTTCTTATGCCCATACTTCGGTTCGGAACCGCCAGGTACCTCAAATGAAGTATTGACATGCTGCAGCTCTTTGTCTGCCTCTATTATAAAGACAATCTGTAGCAGGAATATATTACATTGAAAATAAAAAAGCCTGTCTCAAAAGTGTCATTCTGAACGAAATGGAATGGAGTGAAGAATCTCAGGTTATTAATTATCGATGAGATTCTTCCTTCGTCAGAAATCGAAGATTCGACGTAGTCAATGACAAAAATCAAATTATTTGACTTTTGAGACAGGTTTTATCTTTACAACTGTGGATTGTTATTTACTAAACTTTAAAGGATACTTCACATTTTTATAATCATCAATACTGGCTTTCAGTGATCCTACTGCAAGCTCAGCCTTCAACAGCATAGGAATGTGGTTGGAATCATTGGAAACCCACATGGTTACGCCTTCTTTTTCCTTAAACACTCTTCCGCTTTTTACAGACGGAATAATTTTTAAACAGTTAATAGTTCCAAATTTGGTTTTTAAATTTTCTGTTCCTGTTACTTTCAGCTGAAAAGGAAACATTTCATCATCAATCCATACATTCATATTAATAACAGTTCCCACTTTCAGTTCATCCGGGCTTTTACTTCTTAAATAATAAAAGCAGGAAAGCATATCCTGAACACCTTTTACTGATTTCAGAACTTTAGAACCATTGGCTGGTGTCTTTTTATCTGTTAAAATTAAAGTGTTGTTATCGTGATTAAAAACGGTTTCAAAATGCTGGCGGTAACTTCCTTCACGTACATTTCTGACATAAAAGCTTGGTAATCCCGTCTGTGTATTGATGAAACTTTCATATAAATCTTCTACTTTGAAGAATGCTTTTACGGCACCTGTAGTTTGTCCTGTCCCTTTTACATAAAGATGAGGAACTCCTTTGTAGGTAGTTTGTTTGGTCGTAAGATTGGCAGTTCCTGCATTAAGGAAACCATAGTGGATTCTAAGAGTAATAGATTCGCCATCTGCGATATTATCAATCTGGGCAGAGCCTAAAAAGAATATAAATACAGCAAAAAGGTTCAAAAGTTTATTCATAACAAGACATTTACAAAAATATTGCCAAATTTAAAATCTTAAAAGATAGATATTTGACAAATCTCAGGTTTTTATTTAGAATCAATTAAATATGCTTCGCATTAAAATTAGTAAATTTGCAGTTACATGTATAATTAAATTATCTTAAAGATTATGATAACCACTGATATATTGATCATAGGTGCGGGACCTACAGGACTTTTTGCAGTTTTTGAAGCTGGTTTATTAAAAATGAAGTGCCATATTATTGATGCGCTTCCTCAGCCGGGAGGGCAATTGGCTGAACTTTATCCTAAAAAACCTATTTTCGATATCCCTGGTTATCCTTCTGTGAATGCAGGAGAATTGGTGGATAATCTGATGGAGCAGATCAAGCAGTTCCAGCCTGGATTTACCTTAGGGGAAACCGCTGTTTCTTATACAAAAATAGATGATGAATGGTTTGAGGTGATTACCAACAAAGGAACCGTTCACAGATGTAAAGCGATTGCCATCGCAGGAGGTTTAGGGACTTTTGAGCCAAGAAAACCTACGTTTGAAAATATCGCTGACTATGAAGAAAAAGGTCTTGAATATTTCGTTAAAGAACCTGAACACTTCAGAAATAAAAAAGTGGTGATTGCTGGTGGAGGTGACTCCGCGTTAGACTGGAGTATCTTCCTTTCCAATGTTGCCAGTGAAGTAACTTTGATCCACAGAAGAAACGAGTTCAGAGGAGCTTTGGATTCTGTAGAGAAAGTTCAGGATCTGAAAAACCAGGGGAAAATCAAACTAATTACGCCTGCTGAAGTTACCGGTATTAAAGGTGACGGAAAAGTAGAAGCGATTACTGTAGAAGTAGAAGGCCAGGAAGCTTACGATATTGAAACAGATTATTTCATTCCTTTATTCGGATTGACACCAAAATTGGGTGAGATCGGAAACTGGGGATTAAATATCGAAAAAAATGCAATCGTTGTAAACAATGCTCTTGATTATCAAACTAACATTGATGGGATCTACGCTATCGGAGATATCAATACATACCCCGGAAAACTGAAGTTGATCCTTTGTGGTTTCCACGAAGCTACTTTAATGTGTCAGAGTGTGTACAACAGACTAAATCCTGGTAAAAAATTCGTATTAAAATATACAACGGTAAGTGGTGTAGACGGATTTGACGGAAGCCGTAAAGAAGCTGAGAAGGCAGTTGTGAAAAAAATTGACTAATTTTGCAGAATTATGTCAGACGTTAATATTAAAATCACCGACAGAGAAGGGGTAACCCATGATGTCGTAGCGCCTACGGATATGTCCATGAATTTAATGGAAATTATCCGTTCCTATGAATTGGCAGAAGAAGGTACTATTGGGGTATGCGGAGGAATGGCGATGTGCGCTTCATGCCAGGTATATGTAATCAATGATCCGGGTCTGGAACCGATGGGAGATGAAGAAGATGCCATGCTGGCTGAAGCTTTCCATGTGAAAGACAACAGCAGATTGGGATGCCAGTTACATATTGCCGATGCTATGGAAGGGCTCGAAGTGGAAATTGCTCCTTATCCTTAGAAAATATTTTTTAATCTTAATAAGAAACCCGTCCGGATTTTTCGGACGGGTTTTGTTTTTATATTTATTTCTGAGAACATATATACTCGTGTCTGATTAGAGTGTCTTCTTTAATGATTTCTAAGTAACTTTCACCTTCATTCTTTATAAAGTAATCTCCCGGTTCTATTTCATCTTTATAGGAAACCCACCATTGGCCGTTTTCATAACATTCACAAGGTTGAATGCTTTCAGGAATAGTTCCCTTTAATTTAAGAGATTTTATACCTTCAATACTTTCGACTCTAATTTTACATTTTTGCTTCTTAACTCTTTCCATCGCAGTCTTACAATCTTCCATAAAATAAGAAGAAAGAGCAGGAACAATAACGAATATAGTTACAAATGCTGTGGCAACTCCGAGCATTTCTTTATTAACGTTGTAGTTATTCATGTGAAAGACTATAAAACTTAAATTTCTTCCTTAGAAATCCATTTTCCAACCGTAGGAGCCTGATAATTTCTCATCTTTTCCAGCAGGTCGTCAATGGTATTGCTGATCAGCAGCATATCTCTGTTTATTTGCTTTAAAAATCCTTTATCGACCATCGTCTGAACCAGTTTGATCAGATCATCATAAAATCCGTCAATATTCAAAATCCCAATCGGTTTTTTGTGAAGCCCGAGCTGTGCCCACGTGATCATCTCAAAGAATTCTTCTAATGTACCATATCCGCCGGGAAGAACGATAACCCCATCACAAAGGTCATTCATTTTGGTTTTTCTTTCGTGCATGGTTTCCACGATGATAAGCTCTGTCAGGTTTTTGTGAGCAATTTCTTTAGACTGTAAAAACTGGGGTAAGACTCCTGTTACTTTACTTTTTTCACTTAAAGCACCGTTAGCAATTGTTCCCATTAAACCAGTTTCCGAACCACCATAAACCAGTTGTATATTTTGTTTTGCTAAGGTTTGCCCCAGCAGAAATGCTTGCTCTTCATATATTTTATCTGTGCCGAAGCTTGAGCCGCAGAATATGGTGATACTTTTCATATTATTTGCAAAAATCAATTAAATAGTTTCTAACTTCAAAATCTGTTAAACCTCCAGCTTTTTTGAAGTTTGTACATGCCTGTTCAATTTTTCCAACTGCAAGATATGATATTCCTAGTTTAATATAGCCCTCACGAAATCTCGAGATGAAGCGATTATCTTTAATTTGTAATTTGTCCAACTTACTGAGGTTTTCAATCGCTTTATCAAATTGATTGTTATTATAGTATTCAAAACCATTCCCAATAATATGATATAAATCTTTCTCTGATTTATCGCTCAAATCCTGATACCATTTTAAAAAATAGTTTTCTTCAGTTACTAACATATTTATTCCATAAGGATTTTTAAAATATTTTTCTGCCTGCATTAATGCTTGCACAAATTGTGTATCATATTGAGGGGTACGCTTGTCAAGTATTTTAATACTAGTAATCTTATTATCTTTTGTTAAAATATATTCAATTTTAAAATATAAGTCATCCATATCTTTTGAGTTTTCTTGTTTCATTAAGGGTATTATGAAGTCATCAAAACTTTTTTCATGATTAAATATTGGACGAATTACCTGATTAGCAATCAATAAGCTATCGTTGTTTCTTACTTCGATTTTGGGTTTAAATTCCGGAAACTTTTTTATAAAATCTCCTTCCTTTAATAATAAAGATATTTCATTTCCTTCTTGTAGGACTAGATAATTATCTTCAAACCAGTATTTGAAAGTACGATTTTCAAGAATAATCTTGTCAGTATAAAACTTCGCTTTGAATTTTTGCTTAGAAATTACAAATTCATCTTGATTAATTTTGTAAAAAAGACTGAAGGAATACTTGGGATTATTTATTTCTAAATTTTTCCCATCAGGTTGTACAATTTTATCTAAAATCCATTCGCCCATTAATCTCTGTGACTGAGAATAAGTTTTAATACAAACGATCAAATAAAGTAATAAGAGTAATTTTATTTTCATCTTTAAAAAAATTAAAATATCCAAAATCATAAGACTTTGGATATTGAATATAGCAATTTTAATGTTCTATTTCTGAGGAATATTCGCTAAAATATCTTTCAGGAAGCTCCAGAATTTCTGAGTTGAAGGAATATTCGCTCTTTCATCAGGAGAGTGTGCGCCTCTGATAGTAGGTCCGAAGCTTACCATTTCCATTTCAGGATAGTTGGCACCGATGATACCACATTCAAGACCTGCGTGGCATGCTACTACATGAGGTTTTTCAGTGAACTTTTCAATATAAAGTTTCTCCATCAGCTGTACAATCTCTGAACCAGGTTTTGGCTTCCATCCAGGATATGAACCGCTGAATTCAACATTCATTCCAGCAAGCTCTGCTACCGATTTCAATTGTTCTGCCACTGAATATTTGGAAGAATCTACAGAAGATCTCGTAAGGTTTAAGATCTTAAGTTCTCCACCTTTCAGTTCTACTCTTGCTACATTGTTGGACGCTTCTACAAGATCTTTTACGTCCGGGCTCATTCTGTAAACTCCGTTGTGAAGAGCCTTTAAAGTAAGGATCACTTTTCTGGAATCTGCTTCTGAAATAGCTTTGTCGGAAGACGTAGAGTTTTCAATATTGATCTGGATTCCCGGTTCTACAGCAGCAAATTCTTCTAAGATCTCTTTTTTAAGAACCGTTACATTTTCAATAAACTCCTGAGCATTTCTCACTGAGATTATAGCAACTCCTTCTCTTGGAATAGCGTTTCTCAAACCTCCGCTGTCGATAGAAACCAGTTCAATATTTTGGTTGTCCAATCCGCTGTAAAGAAGTCTTCCCAGAATGATATTGGCATTTCCGAAACCTTTATGGATATCCATTCCGGAGTGTCCTCCCTGAAGACCTTTTACTTCAAGTCTTACAATTTGTCCTTTTGAAGCTTCTGCAGCATAGGTTTGAGTGATTGTCACGTCTACACCTCCTGCACAGCCGATATCAATTTCATCATCCTCTTCCGTATCAAGATTCAATAGGATTTGTCCTGTCAATTGTCCTGGTTTTAATCCTAAAGCACCTGTCATTCCGGTCTCTTCATCAATCGTGAAAAGAGCTTCCAATGCAGGGTGTGGAATATCAGAACTCTCAAGGATAGACATGATGGTTGCTACTCCTAAACCATTATCAGCGCCCAAAGTAGTTCCTTTAGCCTTAACCCAGTCACCATCAATTTCCATTTTGATTCCTTCCGTTTCAAAATCGAAATTCACATCATTGTTTTTCTGGCAAACCATATCAAGGTGCGATTGAAGCACGATCGATTTACGGTTTTCCATTCCTGCCGTGGCTGGTTTCTTGATAATAACGTTTCCTACTTCATCTACCGTAGTTTCCAGTCCTAAATTTTCACCAAATCCTTTGATAAAAGCTATTACTTTTTCCTCCTTTTTTGAAGGTCTCGGAACAGCATTTAATCTGGAGAAATTTTTCCATATAATCTGCGGTTCTATATTAGATAATTCCATTGAAATTTATTTTTCTCAAATTTACGAAATAAAAAATGCTTCCGTGAGATACAGAAGCATTTTTGTAGGATTTAGCTTTATTAACATCCGCATTCTCCATAGATCGGAGTGGTAAATGTAGTTCCGTCCGGTTTCTCTATAGTCAGAGTTCCTTCAAACAGCAAAGCTTCTTCGCCCTTTATTTTTTTACCTTTTACAGAAATTTTATAATCATCATTTTCTATTTCCTTGGTCAGCAATTCATCTACTTCCATGTCACTTGATGAAATGAGGTTCATCGCCAGTCTTTTACCGTCAAGCATCATGTATGCTGTTTTTCCGGCATCATCCGCATAGATATATCTTTCATTTTCAAAATCAGATTTGCTGGCTGCAAAATAGCAGGAACATTCTTTGATTTCTTTTGGAAACGGAATGGTTCCCACCAGAATATTTCCTGAAGAAGGTCCGATAGAAGCAGTATCTTTAGTGATATGTAAAGAATCAGCAGGAGCAGAACCTGACACAGTTTCTTTTTGCTTTTTACAGGCTACCAGTAGAAATGCGGAAAATACAATGATTACATATTTCATGTCTTTGTGGTTTTATTATTTGTTTATCCTCTTGCTCTTTCAAGAAGTGTCATCATCAATAAAGAAAGGATTACCAGGCTTTCTTCCTCATCATCAATATCGATCAGTCTGTCCAGCTGAAATCTTCTTCCGAAGAATGAAGGCATTTTTTTTAGCTTAAAATAAGCCTTTCCATCAATCCCTGTCACAGTATAGGACGGATTAAGGAAATATCCTGTAAACATCCCGATGATAGGAAGTTCTCCTACAAAGCTGTCCCAGAATCTTACCCATGCACTATCTTCCTGAATTTTAAACTTAGGCTGATCATGTGCATCCAGGATATCATAACTTGCTTTCCACAGAGAACGCATTCCTTTTCTTGCCAGCCTGCCGAAGTTTTTGTTGTCGATGAGGTCGTTCAAAGAATAAGAAGCGTTGAAATCAATCCATTGGTTAGCTTTAATTCTGAAAAGTTCCTTAGACTTGCTTTCATCATTAAAAACAATAACATCTTCTTTTAACTTGAACATTTTCTGACGGACATATGCCACATAATTTCCGTTTTTGTCAGTAATGTTGAAGTCACTTGCTAAAGTAGTGATTTTGAATTTGAAATCCAGAGGATAATTAAGATTGTTAAGTACCATATCAGTTTATTTTTTTCATATTTAATTTAAGCCGCAAATATAAAGGTTTTTTTAGTGTTCTCAGATACACGGGAAATATAAAATATCATAATGGGACATTAATTTCATGGTCAATTGTCAATTTTACTGCGCAAAGTCAATAGTCAATAATCACTTTATACAAATTCACAAACGAAGTGAATTGACCATTCACGATTCACTATCAATTATCAACTTTAATCCTTATTTTTGTACTTATGGATTACCCTAGTAAAGTATTGGCAAAAGCAGTAGATGAGATTTCGGGATTGCCTGGGATTGGCAGGAAAACGGCTCTGAGATTAGCATTACATTTGCTGAAGCAGCCCAATTCAAGAGCTGTAAGCCTTGGCAACTCCCTGATTAATCTTGTCAATGAAATAAAATATTGTAAAGAATGTCATAATTTTTCAGATTTTGACATCTGTGAAATATGCAGCAATGAAAAGAGAAATGGCGAACTGATTTGTATCGTTGAAGATGTAAGGGATGTGATTGCGATCGAAAATACAGGAAAGTATACAGGAAAATATCTGATTCTCGGTGGGAAAATTTCTCCCATGGAAGGAGTAGGGCCAGGCCAGCTGAATATTCCAAGCATAGAAAAGAAACTGAATGACGGACAGGTAAAGGAATTTATTTTCGCACTGAGTGCTACGATGGAAGGAGATACCACCGCCTATTATATTTACAAAAAATTTAAAAATTTCAATGTGAATTTTTCCAGCATTGCAAGAGGAATTTCTGTAGGAGATGAACTGGAATATGCAGATGAAATTTCTTTAGGAAGATCTATTATCAACAGACTGCCTTACAACGAAAAGGATTAATATGAAGTTATCTGTTATTATAGTTAATTACAATGTTACCCAATTGCTCAGAAGCTGCCTCCTGTCGCTCCGGAAGTATATACAGGATATAGATTATGAGGTGATTGTCATTGATAATGCTTCTGCAGATAGCTCATGGCGAGATCTTATTTCTGAATTTCCCAACGTACATTTTATATCTTCTGCAACAAATGGCGGGTTTTCAAAAGCGAATAATCAGGCTGTCCGGAAGGCAAAAGGAGAATATATTTTGCTTTTGAATCCTGATACTGAATTTGAAGGGTTTTATATGAAAGAACTGCTGGATTTTGCAGATGCACAGCCTTCATTCGGATGTCTGGGGGTGAGAATGCATGATGCCGGAGGAAATTTCCTTCCTGAAAGCAAGCGATCGGTTCCGGATATGTTCAATTCATTTGAAAAGCTGTTTACCAATTTTAAAAAGAACAACTCGAAATCCTATTACAGAAACGATATAGAAGAAAATGCTATTGCTGAAGTGGAAGTAATCACCGGAGCATTTTTATTGGCTAAAAAAGACGTTTACGAGAGAATAGGAGGATTGGATGAAGCTTATTTTATGTATGGAGAAGATATTGATCTTTGTTATACCTTTTTAAGAAACGGATATCAAAACTTCTATTACGGGAAAGTTTCAATTCTTCATCACAAAGGGGAAAGTACCATTAAAGATGAAGTATACCTCAACAGATTTTACGGAGCCATGCAGATCTTTATTGATAAATACTATAAAGAATCGAAGCCTGTACAGTATTCATTTTTAAAGGCAGGATTAAAGCTTCGGCATCAGATTGAAAAGATCAGGTTAAAATAAAAAAGCAACTCAATCTGAGTTGCTTTTGTTGTATGTAAGATGATATTCTTCTTATTTTGCCGGTGCAGGAGTCTGTGCCGGAGTAGTTGTGGAAGAAGCAGGAGCTGACTGTTTTGCCGGAGCTTCTTTCTTAGCAGGCTGTTGTGTAGGAAGTGCCTGAGAAGGCTTACCTGTAATAACAACGCTTAAAAGGATAAGAACGATGATAGTTCCGCCCAGAGTCCATGTTGCCTTTTCCATGAAATCATTGGTTCTCTGTACCCCGAACTGTGCAGATGATGCACCTCCGAATGTACTGGAAAGGCCTCCTCCTTTTGGATTTTGTGCCATAACAATAATTACCAATAAGACACTGGCAATCATAATAAGAACCATCAATAGTGTAAATATAGTATCCATTAATTCTGATATCTTTTTGAATGGGCAAATTTAATCTTTTTTTACTGAATTACAAAAAAAGATATCGCCAAATGTTGATAAAAATAAAAACGGCAACATTTGTTGCCGTTTTTTCTATAAAAATAGGATGTTATTATTTAAAATCAGCATCTGTAGCCTTATTGATCTCATAAGACTTTACATTCATGGTCATATCCATTCCCATCTGGCTTACAGAGATCGTGAAAGGCATTTTTACGCCTTCTACATCTTTATAATTAGAGTAGGTTGTCGGAATGGTCATTTCCTGACCTTTAGCTTTTATTTTTTTAGTTTCTCCGGTTTTTAATCCCGTTGCCACACTGTAGTAATAGGTTGTATTTCCACCTTTAATAGCATAAGAATCTTCCCCGCCGATTTTCTCAATTCCTCCTAATTTATAATCGGGAGATTTTGCAAATCCCAATTCTTCGAAAATCTCAGGATTTTTTTGTTTTTCGGCAATTTCCTCCGGTGTGATGTCAACCTTTTGTCCCATTTGCATAGAATAGCCGGTTTTCCCGTCGAATACCTGCTTCTGAACAACCTGTCCCATTGCCGTTACCGTGGTAAGCTCTTTTCCGCCCTGTGCTTTAACGATTTTAAAATCGATGTTTTGTCCTTGCATAGACATTGAGGCGTTGGTTGTATAAGAAGTGATTTTCGCCAGATTAGCTTTTCCTCCGATAGCATTGATGTATTTGTCAACAACAGATGCAACGGTTACATTGGCATCCACTTTTTGTACAGTTGGTTTTGCAACGGGGTTGGCTTCTTTATCGAAATATTTTACAGGATAACCCAGTTTTTCCAATCCTTCAGAAATATCAGATGCCTTACCAGCGATGAAAATTCTGCTCTGGTTGGGCAAAATTGTAGCTTTTACAGCATTGGAAACATCTGCTGCAGTTACCTTATCAATAGATTTTAAGTAATTGGTATAAAAATCAGCAGGTAAATCCTGAACCTTCAGGTTTAAAGCAAATCTTGCGATATTGGCAGGTTGTTCCAGGGCAAGAATGAAAGCTCCTTTTAATTTAGCTTTAGCGTTCGCTAATTCTTCTGGTTTTATGGTAGAAATCGCATTAAGTTCATTCATGAATTCCTTAACGGCTTTGTCTGTAACCTCATTTCTTACACTTGCACTCGCAGAGAATTGTGGAGAATACTTGCTGGCCACCATTTCTGAGTAAGCCCCATAGGTAAATCCGTTTTTCTCACGAAGGTTCATGAAAAGTCTGGCTTCACCGCCACCACCAAGGATGTAATTGGCGATTGTAGCAGGGAAGTAGTTGGCGTCTTTCATTTTCAGGGTGTTCAGGTTGTTTAAAGAAACAACAGACTGTACAGCCGAAGGAACGTCTACTACATTGATCTCCGTTTTGGCAACGTTAGAAGCAGGTTCCAATGGTGTAATAGGAGTGTTTGCTTTTTTCCAGCCACTGAAAGCTTTTTCGATCAAAGGTTTTACCTGGTCAAACTTTACGTCTCCTACAATTACTAAATAAGCATTATCCGGAGCGTAGTATTTTTTATAAACATTTTGTACGTCAGCAAGCTGGATTTTGTTGATAGATTCAACCGTTTCAAACTCACCTCTTGAAGTATTTTTTCCATACATCAAAGCGTTGGATACTCTTTCAGCAATAGAAGAAGCATTTTTTTCGTCAGCTTTTAATCCTTCAATCGTTCTCTCCTTAGAGTTTTGAATTTCTTCAGCAGAGAATTTAGGATTAATGATGGCATCAGCCATTAAACCTAAAACTTCAGGGAAATATTTTGAAAGTGAATTGGCAGAAGCACCTCCCGAAGAGAAATTAAGGTTTGCTCCAAGATAATCCACTTTTTTGTTGAAGTCATCTTTGCTGATATTGGTAGTTCCGTTTTCGAACTGCTCAGCCATAATTTCGCTTACTCCGGTTACTGCTCCTTCGTTGTATGGAGGTCTGTCCATAGAAAGGCTGGCACTTACTCTTGGTAATTTGTTGTTCTCAACCACCATTACCGTAAGGCCGTTGCTTAGCTGGAAAGTTTTTGGCTTCGCAATGTTAATCGCAGGAGTAGGTCCTGGTTTTGGCATTGCATTAAGATCTATTTTTTGTGCTGAAACCATTCCTGTAAAGAAAAATGCTGCAGCTATATATGTTAATTGCTTTTTCATTTGTAAAAATTTAATTTTTAATAATCATAAGGTAACCTGAAAGTTGAACATGATTACTTTTTCTCAGGTACGTAATTGATGATTATTCTTTGGTTGGAATTAAGATACTTTTTAGCAGCATTTTGAAGATCCTGTCTTGTGATAGATCTGTAAATGTCGATTTCTTTGTTGATCAGATTCGTATCACCCATCAATACGTGGTTGGTTGCCAATGAAGCGGCAATTCCCTGAATGCTTGAATTGGCATTTACAAACTGGTTTTCGTACTGGTTTTGAAGTTTTTGATAATCCTCTTCAGAAATTAAAGTAGTCTGAAGCTTTTTGATTTCAGCATCAATGTCAGTCTGTAAAGCCTGTTTTGTAGTTTGTCCCATTGGAATTGCGAAGAAGGCAAAAATACTGTAATCTTCAAGTCCCTGGTTGAAAGCAGCCACCTGAAGTGCTTTTTTGTCCTGGTCTACTAATTTTTTATATAAAACCGAAGATTTACCGCTGCTTAAATAAGAAGAAAGCATATCTAAAACATAAGCATCTTTCTCTTTGTTAGCCGGAGTTCTATATGCGAACACATAAGCCGGAAGCTGGATGTTGGGATCTGTAGCAGTTACTTCTTTTTCCTGAGTGATAGGTGTTTCTTTCGGGAAATCTTTTGGATAAAGGGTTCCTTTTGGAATGCCTCCATAGTAGGTTTCGATCCATTTTTTTGTCTGCTCGGGTTTGATATCTCCTGCAACCACTAAAGTAGCATTATTCGGAACGTAATATTTTTTATAAAACGCCTGGAATTCCTCTAGTTTAGCAGAGTTTAAATCTTCCATTGAACCGATTGTCGGCCAGTTGTATGGGTGGTTTGTGAATAAATTTTTCTGAATAGTCGTGAAAAGATTCCCATAAGGCTGGTTATCCATTCTTAATCTTTTCTCTTCTTTTACAACCTCTCTCTGGGTATCTACACCAATTTGGTTGATAACAGCGTGACGCATTCTTTCTGCCTCCATCCAAAGACCAAGCTGTTCATTGTTGGAAGGGAATGTTTCATAGTAATACGTTCTGTCATTGGTCGTGTTGGCGTTGTTCTGCCCTCCGTTTGAAGAAACGATTTTAAACCAGTCTCCTCTCTTGATGTTAGGAGTTCCTTCGAATAAAAGGTGTTCAAAGAAGTGAGCAAAACCTGTTCTGCCTTTTACTTCATCTTTTGCACCTACATGATACATTACACCTGTCGTTACCACCGGTGCCGAATTATCCTGATGAAGAATTACATGCAGACCATTGGGAAGGTCATACTCTTCGAATTTGATTTGCTGTGCATTCAGCATGAGCCCGAAGAAAGCTACGGCAGCAGCAGAAAGAAGTCGCTTTTTCATAAAATTTAGAAATTGTTTACCAATTAGTATGAAAAGTGAATTAAATGTTACAGAATGTATAAAATAGATAGGTAAATGTGAGTAGTGAATGGTGAATTCGCTTCGCTTATCAATGAGGTTACGTGATTCGGGTTGCGGGATTTGAGATTAAGAATAACCATTTACGATTTACTTGCGAAGCAAAATTGACCATTGACAAATGCTATCAATACAGTCTTAATGCTTCATATCCCTAACTTCTCTATGAAAGTTTGAATTCTCCTCTGAATACCTTAATTTTGTGTTCCCAAATTTTTTTGCTGTATGGACTATTTGAAAGGACTCAACGAATCACAATATGAAGCTGTTACCTCTTTACAGGGACCTTTGATGGTGCTTGCCGGAGCAGGTTCCGGTAAAACGCGTGTATTGACCATGCGTATTGCCCATTTGATACACAACGGAATAGACCCTTTCAATATTCTGGCTCTTACCTTTACCAATAAAGCAGCACGTGAGATGAAAGAACGTATCGCCAAAGTAGTAGGGGACAGCAATGCAAGAAGCCTTTGGATGGGAACCTTTCACTCGGTTTTTGCAAGAATTTTAAGAATTGAAGCCCATTATCTTGGGTATCCTTCCAATTTTACCATTTATGATCAGCAGGATGCCCTGAATGTGATTAAAAAAGTACTGAAGGATATGAATATTGATGCTGATCTTTATAAACCTAAAAAAGTTCAGGCAAGAATTTCAACATACAAAAATAATCTGATTACAGTAAAAGCTTATTTCAACAATCCGGAACTGATGGAAGCGGATGAAAAAGCGAATATGAAATTCATCGGGCAGATTTATCAGAAATACGTAGATCAGTGTTTCAGAAACGGATCTATGGATTTTGATGATCTTTTATTGAAAACCAATGAACTATTGACCCGTTTCCCGGAAGTACTGGCAAAATATCAGGACAGATTCAGATACATCATGGTAGATGAGTATCAGGATACCAACCACTCTCAGTATCTTATCGTAAAAGCTCTGGCTTCGAAATTTGAAAATATCTGTGTGGTAGGAGACGACGCACAGTCTATTTACTCTTTCCGTGGAGCGAATATCTACAATATCTTAAACTTTAAAAAAGATTATCCGGATGCTATAACGGTATCTCTGGAGCAGAATTACCGTTCCACCCAGAATATTGTAAATGCGGCTAATGTTGTTATTGCTAAAAACCTTCAGCAGTTTAAGAAAAATGTTTTCAGTGATAATGAAGAAGGAGACAAGATCAAAATATACCGTTCCCTTTCCGATGCTGATGAAGCGAATTTTGTGGCAGGAAATATCTGGGAACTTCGTAACCGTGACCAGAGAAAATACAGCGATTTTGCTATTTTATACAGAACCAACTCTCAGACACGTGCTTTTGAAGATGCGCTGAGACGTAAAAATATTCCGTACAAAGTGTATGGAGGACTTTCTTTCTACCAAAGAAAAGAAGTAAAAGATCTTATTGGATACCTTCGTCTGCTGATCAATGAAAATGATTCTGAAGCATTGATGAGGATTATCAATTATCCTGCAAGAGGAATTGGAGAAACGACTCAGAATAAACTGATCGTTTTTGCTGATGCCCACAATATTGCTGTTTCAAAGGTATTGGAGAACCTTCCGATGTATGCACCGCAGCTAGGTTTGAATAATGGAGTTTTAAACAAACTGAATGACTTCTGGTCCATGATCAAAGCTTTTCAGGTATTGCTGAAAACAGAAACAGCTTACAGCGTGGCTATGGAAGTGGCAAAGCGAAGCGGTTTAATCAAGTTTTTAAAAGATGATCAGACTCCGGAAGGAATTTCCAGAGTAGAAAACGTTCAGGAATTGATGAACTCCATGCAGGGTTTCATTGAAGAACAGATGCAGCTTGAGGACGGAGATCCTAGTCTTTCCAACTTCCTTGAAAATATTGCCCTTTCTGCAGATACTCAGGATAAAGATCTGGAAGATGACATGGTTTCTTTAATGACGATTCACCTTTCAAAAGGGCTGGAGTTCCCGGTGGTTCACCTGGTAGGACTTGAAGAAAACCTTTTCCCTAGCTTTATGAGCTCTGCAACCAGAGAAGACCTGGAAGAGGAGAGAAGATTATTCTATGTGGCATTGACAAGAGCGGAAAAACAAGCCTTCTTTTCTTATGCGGTTTCCCGTTTTCAATGGGGAAAAATTACAGATGCTGAACCTTCAAGATTCTTAAGCGAAATTGATGATGAATATATTGAATTCCTTAATCCGGCTTTGGAAAAAAGGTTTATCAATAATTCAGGAGTGAAATCCAATATCTTTGATGAGCATCCATCTGAAATGAGATCTTTCAAAAAGGTTGAGAAAAAGACCATCGACAGAGGAGATACTTCCAAACCTGCTCCTGAAGTCAGAAAACTGAAACCGGTAAGTACGGCTAAAATTATCAATCCAAGCGGAGCTTCTTCTCAGGATATTGAAGTGGGTGATAAAGTGAGACACGATCGTTTCGGAATTGGAGAAGTGACTTTCCTGGATGGAACAGATCCTCAGAATATCAAAGCAAAAGTAGTTTTCATGCATGAAGGAGAAAAAAATCTGATTCTGAAATATGCTAAACTGACTAAGATTTAAATTTAAAAATAAAGATACAAAGAAACGGATTCAATTTTTGGATCCGTTTTTATTTTTAAATACAAAGTTCGCAATGTGATTATCTGGATCTGCTATTTTTTTTTTTCGCAAGGGCGTTTCACTTAGCAGAGATGATTTTTATTGCTGAACGGAGATGCCGTTGCGATCGTAAAAATAATCACTAAGTAAGAATTTCTTAGCGCACATAGCGTTTTTTCAAAATTTATTTTACTGTTAACCTTCTATAAAACAATGTTTTTTTATTGAAATGTTCTTAAATTATCATAACTTTAAATAAGGGATAGAAAGAAACGATAACTATTTTTTATAAAAACAAAGTCTATCTGTTTTGTAGACTAATAAATAAATTTTACATTTGCACCCTGTAAAAACATAAATGTTATCAAAATTCTAAACTATGAAAAATAAGAAAACTATTCTTTCGGCCTCTGTTTTATTTTTCCTCGGTGTATTTACTTATGGACAGGAAAAAGACAGCATAAAAGCAAATAAAGACACCATAAAAACCAATAATGTAGAAGAAGTAGTCGTACTGGGTTCCAGAGCCGGGGCGAGATCCAAAACAGATAGTCCGGTTCCTGTAGATGTATTTAATGTTAAAGAATCTTCAGTTATACTCCCGCAAACCAATATCGGGCAGATTCTGAATGCGGTTGCTCCTTCATTTACTTCTACCATTCAAACGAATTCAGATGGAACAGATCACCTGGATCCTGCACAGCTGAGAGGCTTGGGGCCAGACCAGGTTTTGGTTTTGGTGAATGGAAAAAGAAGACATACTTCAGCATTGGTGAACGTCAACGGAACACCTGGAAGAGGTACCGTAGGAACCGATTTGAATGCCATTCCATCTTTCGCTTTGAACAGGATTGAAGTATTAAGAGACGGAGCTGCCGCACAATACGGATCTGATGCCATTGCCGGTGTTATCAACCTTGACCTGAAAAGAGATACAGGAAAACTGGCAGGACAGATAAGCTATGGAGGAAACCTTACGCCAACGGCTAATGATCATACCGGAGATTTTGACGGTCAGAATATTCAGCTGGATTTGAACTATGGAAATAAAATCGGAACCAAAGGAGGGTTCTTTAATATTACCTGGTCTTCACAATTCAGAAATCCTACCTACCGCGCCGGTACTGAAAGTGGAAAAATCTACAATGCTTATAATGCGATAGAACAACGTGCCTTGAATGACGGAGTCAATCTTTCTTCTCTTTTTACCAATATAAATAATACTCCCAATTCACAGCAGATTATTGATTATGTACATCAGTATGCTCAGGGAGTGAACTATTTTAGTGCAACTCAGCTCTCTGACATACAAAATGCAAATACATTTAAAGACATTACGGATGCTTCAGGAAATGTTCTTCAGAAAGGACTTTGGTCTTTATTGAGTGCCGATGTGACAGATCAGGAACTGGCTTACAGAGGACAGGTCAGAAAGGATTTTAATATGCAGGTAGGACAGTCTAAACTTAACAATCACCAGCTTTTTGTGAATGCTGAAATTCCTGTAAGTGATAACTGGAAAGTATATACTTTTGGAGGATACAGTTTAAGACATGGAACTTCCGGAGGATTTTACAGAAGACCGAGAGAAAGCAGAACGTTTACGGGATTGTATCCTAACGGTTATCTTCCACAGATCGGAACAGATATTCAGGATATCTCATTGGCAGCGGGAATCAAAGGAAAATGGGAAGGCTGGAATATTGATTTCAGTAATACGTACGGACAGAATTCATTTACCTATAATATTCAGAATACAGGAAATACCTCTTTGCGTTTTGCTTCACCAAGGGAGTTTAATGCAGGTGGTTTAAGATTTTCTCAAAATACGATCAATTTAGATTTTTCTAAGAAATATGATGTATGGGAAGGAATTAATGTAGCCTTTGGAGGTGAGCACCGTTATGAGAATTTTAAAATTACCCAAGGAGAAGAAGCTTCCTATCAGACATATGACCAGTTTGGAAATATCTGGAACGGAGATCCAAGCCAGAGAGCCACAGACTTTTTTGGACAACCCTTGCCGGGAGGTTCTCAGGTATTCAACGGATTCAGGCCTGGAAATGCAGTCGATAAAAACAGACAGTCGGTAGCAGCGTATGCAGATGTTGAATTCAACTTTACCAATTGGTTATTGGTAGATGCAGCAGCGAGATATGAAAACTATTCAGATTTTGGATCTACATTCAATTATAAACTGGCTTCAAGAATCAAAGTAGCTCCTAATTTCAATGTAAGATTTGCGGGATCTACAGGATTCAGAGCACCATCTATCCACCAGATCTATTATAATGTAACCTCTACGTTGTTCACCAATAATCAACTGTTGGAAGTAGGAACTTTCAGTAATGATTCTCAGCTGGCAGGACTGCTGGGTATGCCAAAACTGAAGCAGGAAACTTCCAAATCAGCAAGTGTAGGATTTACTTACAGAATTCCTTCGGCCGGGCTTAGCTTTACCGCGGACGGATATTTTACGAGAATTGATAACCGTATCATTCTTACTGATCAGTTTTTAAGAAAAGATGTACCTTCAGATGCACAAAAAGAATATGATAAATTAAATGTGAATGGTGCCCAGTTCTTCACAAATGCTATCGATACAGAAACAAAAGGTTTAGATGTGGTAATTTCCCATAATGTGAGATTTTCAGGAATAAAACTGGACAATAACTTTGCGATTAATCTGAACCAAACCAAACAGGTAGGAGAAATTCATTCGGCCGGGCTGCTGCAGTCTCCTTCGCTTGAAAAGATTTATTTTTCTGAAAAATCAAGAGTGTATCTGGAAGAAGCGGTACCTAGAGTGAAAGCCAGTCTTTCTCATACGCTTTCATGGAAGAATGCAAGTTTATATCTCAGAAATACCTATTTCGGAAAAGTAACAGGCGCTGATATTATTGATGTAAACGGAGACGGAATCATTGATTTTAACGAACATCAGCAGATCGGAGATAAGATCATTACGGATTTATCTGCTGCTTATCAGTTTACTAAAAATGTAGGACTGACTTTAGGAGTAAACAATTTGTTTGATATCTATCCAACGAAAAACCTTACCGCTTCTACCAATAATGACCAATTCATCTATTCAAGATCTACTTCACAGTTTGGGCAGAATGGAAGATATGTTTTTGCAAGATTGAATTTCAATTTTTAAATAAAACAAAAGATAATGCTTAAAAAAACAGTTCAGAAATCCTGAACTGTTTTTTCTGTATAAAATTTGAATTTTATCTTTCTACCAGTTCTTTCACTGGTTCACCATAATGGTCAATTTCAGTTGTTTTGATTTGAAGCAGCTGATACCACTTTCTGAAAGCTCCTGCAAATACAATAAGCATCAGAACCATGGCTGTCACCGCTAAAGCAGCCAGCAAATACTGCCCTTTAGGAATGTAAATGGCGGTCACCTGAATATAACCCGCCCAGAAGGTAATTCCAGCCATGAATACACCCGGAATAGCCGAGCATAAAGCATATTTTCCCCTGTTCATTCTGATCAGCATCGTTGTACAGACAATAAGCCCGCAGGCTGCCAGCAATTGGTTACTGATTCCGAATAACGGCCAGATACTGTTTACATTTCCTGTATATACCAGATATCCCCAGGCAAAAGTGAAAAGAAGACTGCTGATAATGATTCCCGGAATCCAGTTTTTATCATTAAACTTTGGAACTACGGACCCCAGCATTTCCTGTAAGAAGAAGCGTCCGACTCTTGTTCCTGCATCAATGGCTGTAAGAATAAATACCGCTTCAAACATAATCGCGAAATTATACCAATACGCGGTAAGCTGATCCATATACGGGATTTTATTAAAGATATGGGCCATTCCCACGGCCAGAGATACTGCACCTCCGGTTCTGCCATACAGATCAATACCTATTTTCTGGGAGTAATAATCAATATCCACTCCGTGCAAAGAAGGATGCGCTGCCAGAAATGAATCATAGGCTTCTTTGGGCGTGTTGATGGCAAAATAATCACCCGGCATCAGTGTACAGGCTGCGATAAGCGCCATTAATGCGACAAAACCTTCTACCAGCATGGCTCCGTAACCAACAAAAAGAATTTCTCTTTCTTTATTAAGCATTTTCGGAGTGGTTCCCGTAGCAATCACCGCATGGAACCCGGAAATCGCTCCGCAGGCAATTACAATGAAGATAAAAGGAAGTACCGGACCGCCAATAATAGGGCCGCCGCCATTAACAAATGCTGTGATAGCCGGCATCTGTATCGTTGGATGGATAACGATTACCCCTATAGCCAGCATGATAATCGTTCCGATCTTTAAATAAGTCGATAGATAATCCCTGGGAACCAAAAGAAGCCATACGGGTAATACCGAAGCAATAAAACCATACAGAGGAATGGCAATAGAAATGGTTTTAATATCCCAGGAAAATAAACCATTCATCGTAGGATTCTGCATGAGGGTATGTCCTCCGATAATTCCTGCAACCAAAAGAATACCTCCCAAAATACTTGCAAACAGGACACTATTCTTTTTATAACGCATAATCAGACCCATAATGATCGCAATAGGCATCGTAATCACAACGGTAAAAAGAGACCATGAAGCTTCATGCATCGCGTTGATGCAAGCTAAAGATAGACCTGCCAGTGTAAGAATCAAAATGAAGAGGATCGCAAAACCTGCTACCGTACCCGTTGCTTTCCCGATTTCTTTGGAAGCAATCGTGGCTAGACTTTGCCCTTTATGCCTCACTGAAGCAAAAAGAACGATCATGTCATGCACTCCGCCTCCCAGTACGCATCCTATCAATATCCATAATGCGCCGGGAAGATACCCGAATTGTGCCGCCAAAACAGGGCCTACCAAAGGTCCCGCAGCTGCAATAGCTGCAAAATGATGCCCGAAAAGTACATTTTTATTGGTAGCCACATAATCTTTACCATCTGCAAATTCTACAGCAGGTGTTGTATTCCCGTCATTAAGCCGGAGAACTTTATTGGCAATGAAAATACCGTAAAAACGGTAAGCTATCGCAAAAAGAAGAACAGATACAAAGATGAGTGTAAGTGCATTGATATTGTTTAAAGATTCCATACTGCTTATTTTTGTTGATAAAAAATTAAACTATTGGTGTTTTTGTTGTTAATAATTTAAACAATAGCCAAGGTAATTAATTCTCAATGAAAAAGTAATAATATGTATATCAATCTAGCAAATTTGTATTTGTTCTTTATGTTATTAATTTGATTTATAGGATTTTGTATTGTACTCTGATAGATAAATATATATCTTATTTCTTTTGTGAAAGAACAAAATCTACCATCTTATCTGTAAGTTGGTCCAGATAAGCTTTATCAGTAGTGCCAAAGCCATGCACTCCGCCATCAACGACGATCAGGGAGTTCTGTATTTTGGCTCTGTTTAATTTTCGGTGGAGCTTTTTAGACTGGCTTAAAGGAACAATTTTATCATTATTCCCCTGGACAATTAAAGTTGGAACTCCTCCGGAAACAAAATAGACAGGGGAAATCGTTTTAAGATAGTCAATAGCGCTGTCCTGATCTTTTCTGATATTATATCCGGAAATTCCTTTGACAAGATTTTCCTGTAAACCGACAATTTTTTTAGACATTAATCCTATCATTCCCACCGGAATTGTTCCTAATCTTGTATGGAAAAGTTTGTTGAGGTCTGCAGGGCCATAATGATCAATCACATAATTCACTTTAGCCGAATAAGAGGAAAGTTCAGGATTACCAAGATAAGTATTGTCTGGTGTATAGGCTGCCATCAGAGAAAGATGGGCTCCGGCTGAAGCCCCGAAAAGTCCGATATTGTTGGTGTCAAGGTTATATTTTTCAGCATTTTTTCTTACCCATCTTATGGCATCTTTGGTATCTTCCAACGGCAGAGGAAAATGAATGCTGTCACTTAAAAGCGTATAATTGATACTGATCACCGCATACTGTTTGTCTATTAGTTTTTTTACAGTTGTTTCAAGATAATTATCTGCATTTACCACTTTGTCACCTTCTACCCATCCGCCTCCATGAACGTAGATCAATACCGGAAGTTTTTCAGTGGTGGCATTCTTGGGTGTATAGAGATCAAGAGCGAGAGGTTTGCCCTTTCTGTTTGTTTTGTACACGATATCTTCGGAAACTGTTGCAATTTCAGGAAGTAATGTACTTTTTACAGCAGAAGGTTTGTTTGGTCTTAATGGTAGGTCTTGTGAAAAAAATAAATTTGTAAAGCTTAAAAATAAAATAAAAAACAGGTTTGTGAAAAACCTGTATGTTGATATGTTGTTGATGTGTAATTTCATAATAAATTTTTAAGGAGTGTTATTTTACTAACTCCTCAAAAAGCTTACCAAAAGTGGCATTCAGATCCTTTGATTTTCCCGGATGAGGTCTTGAGGTCTGGACTACAGAACTTCTTACCGCTGTCAGCCATCGGAAACGTTCCGGAATATCAAGAAAAGCAATAGGACCGCCATCTTTCTCACCGTTAGCAATTTTTTGAAAGCTTTCAAGATTGTGGATGATATCATTGTAATCCAGTTTGCTATGCATCAGTTTGAATTTGTCCGGACACAAATAGAATTCCACTCTGATGAATTTTTCCTTTTTGGAAAACATCACCAGCCCGATATTGAAAAATTCTTCTCTTTCAACTTTAGGTACCAGGCGTATTACCGCATATTCATATATTTTATCCTCTTGCATTTTTCGCTTCGTTTACAAAGATTTGAGAATTTTCTAATCTGGTTTTCATAAACTGAAAATAGATCTCACGGATTTCTTCCGGTGTTTCGTCGGCATCATTCCAGTGCAGCCAGTCTCCAGGAATCATATTCACAATGTCTCTGAAAAGAGTATCATTCAAAACTTCATGAGCAAATTTATCCGCTTCGTCAAGCATTTTGGCCTTAGGAAGAAGCACATGATCTTTCACATATTTGAAAGGCGTTTTAGCCGCTGCATCAAAATTCTGCCAGGAGTGGTGGAAGTAGAACGAAGCACCATTATCGATGATCCAAAGTTCTTTATGCCACATCAGCATATTCGTATTTTTAAAAGTACGGTCGATGTTGGTAATGAATGCATCCAGCCATACTATTTTTGACGCCAGAAGCGGGTCAACACTTACTCCCGGGTCATAGGTGATAGAACCGGAAAGATAATGCAGCCCAAGATTCAGTCCTTCGGAAAACTTAAGAAGATCCTGTATTTCCTCATCGGCTTCCGTTCTTCCGAAATCGGCGTCAAGATTAACGAAAACAAGTTCAGGAATTTTAAGTCCCAAAGCTTCGGTAATTTTCCCGCCCAAAAGTTCGGAGATCAGCATTTTTACCCCATGGCCTGCACCACGGAATTTTAATACATATTTGAAATCATCATCAGCTTCTGCCAGAGCCGGAAGAGATCCTCCTTCTCTCAGGGGCAGAATGTAACGCATCACGGTTACAGTTCTTAAATTCTGCATGCAGCAAAAATAAGCTTATTTTTTAATAATTTTTTTAGTGAATTCCTTTTCACCTGTTTTATATTGCAGGAAATAAACTCCGCTGGTCAGATGCTGAAGTGAAATACTGTAGCCAGTCTCTGTTTTATTCAAATGATAAGGAATGATTTTTCCTGAAGCTTCTGTAAGGGAAATTACTTCAAATTTCTTTTTAGAAACAATGTTAATAAGGTTTTGAACAGGATTTGGATAGATTTGAATTCCGTTTTCTATAGTTGTTTCCGCAGTATTTAATGTATTTATAACCACCAGTTTTGTTTTGGTAGTTGTTGCTCCGCAGGCATCGGTTGTCAGTTTAACATTATAATTTCCTACTGCAGTATAGGTATGCGTCGGATTTTCCAAAGTAGATGTTGTACCATCACCAAAATCCCATAAATAAGAAGCTGCATTCTGTGTTGTATTAGTAAACTGAACGGTTCCTGCTCCGGTAAGCTGATAAGTGAATCTGCTGTGAACATCATTGTTGGTTACATACCATTGACCAGGCTGGTTATAGACCTCTGTTTTCACAATTTCTTTGATCAACTGAGCCTGTGCCGGAGTAAGATTTCCATTAAAAGGAATCTGGGTCGGATCTTTTTTGAAAATAATAGTATAAAATGTATACGCAGCCGCCATAGAACCAATGTAGCTCGGGTGCGATTCGTCCTGATCATACAATTCAATGGCCGGGTTTTGTTCTCTGATTGTTCTCCAGACTTTACCTACAGGAGAGACAATGCCTTCATTGTTCATAGCCATTTCCATGTATCGGTTATAAATTTGCATGTCCATTCCCTGATAGGTACAGACAGCCGGAAGCCCGGGACAGTTCGTAGCATCTCCGTTTTTACGGCCCCAGGTCATATAGAAAATAACATTTCCACAAGGATTGGCTGTTTTAATTAAATTGGAAAGCTGAAGCGCATAAGGATACACCTGGTTTTGTACCTGCGAATCAGGAAACGAAGGAAGCTGGCTCTGTTCCTGCAATACCACGTAATCCCAGTTTCCCTGATTAATGTCTGTAGTGACATTCGGATTGTTGGCATGATCCTGCAGGGTAGCACCTCCCGGAGTCTGGCTGTGATGCTCGAATACATCACCATTAGATGCAGCAATGCTTTGAATAAGGCCAGGTAAATTGTTAACATAAGTATAACTGTTTCCAATAAAGAATACCCTTTTGGTCGTCTGGCTCAGGATGAAAGAAAATGTAATTAAAGATAAAAAAAGTAGAGTTTTTTTCATAAATTTCAGTTTGAATTCATCCTATAAATATAAATAATATTAAGTAAAACCCATTTGTTTTATGAATTTGATTATAGAAAAGAATATATACTTAGAAAATAAAGAAACAAAAGGTTTTCTTGCTGATGCTTTTTATAAAGACAGTCAAAAAAAACTTCCCCTGATCATATTTGTTCACGGATATAAAGGGTATAAAGATTGGGGAGCCTGGAATCTGATGGCTGAAAAGTTTGCGGAAGCTGGCTTTTTCTTTGTCAAGTTTAATTTTTCACATAACGGGACAACAACCGATGATCCGCTCAACTTCGGAGATCTTGAAGCTTTTGGAAATAATAATTATTCTAAAGAACTTTCAGATCTTGGCGTAGTGATTGATCACTTTAGTAAAGATCCCCATGTGGATGATGAAAAGATTGTGCTGATCGGGCACAGCAGAGGAGGAGGAATTTCTATTGTTAAAACTTTTGAAGATGAAAGGATTAACGGGTTGATTACGGTGGCCAGTGTGGATACTTTAGATCGTTTTCCAAAAGGAGAAGCCTTTGAGAACTGGAAAAATAATGGAGTGTATTATGCGCTGAACGGCCGTACAAAACAAGAAATGCCTCATTATTATCAGTTTTATGAAGACTATGAAAAGGATATTCACCGTTTTGATGTAGAACGAGCTACAGAAATGGCTAAAGCTCATATGCTGATTATTCATGGAACAGAAGATGAAGCGGTAGAAGTAAAACAGGCTGAACATCTTCATATTCTCCACCCCAATTCTGAATTGTTTCTTATTGAAAATGCCAACCATACTTTCGGGGCAAAAGAACCATGGGAAGAAAATGATCTACCAAAAGATCTCCATACTGTAACTGAAAAATGCATTGATTTTATCAATGAAAAATTGAAATAAAACGTTTAAAACTACGTTATTATATGGTAACCACCATAAAAATATATTTATGAAAAAAATTATTGCAGGCGCATTTGCGCTTTCATTATGTGTTGTTTCATGTAAAAAAGAAACAAAAACAGAATCTTCTGTAAGCAGTGATACTTTGGCAACGGTAATGCCTAAGGATTCCGCAACAACTCCAAAAACAGATTCAGCAGCAACTGCAGCTCCTTCTGCTCCTGCTCCGGATAATGTTATTACCAAAAACGTTGGGAAATATCCTCATGATATTAAATTCTTTGAAGATAAAGGTATTTCAGAAAGACTTAAAAAACTTACTGGTGCTCAGTATGATGAGATGGTAAAGAATTTCAATGTGGAAAGTCCTGTTGTATCAGAAAATGGAATCTACAAACTGACAGGATGTAAACAGCACGATTGTCCGGGATACGCGACAAGCATTTATTACGATGCTAAAAATGATAATCTGAATGTTTCCATAGATAAAAACGGCAAGATAACAGAATTTGCTGAAAAAGGGAAAATTACGGTCTCAGAATCACTGAAAGCAAAATAAGAAAGTAAACAAGAAGCTGGAAGATAATAGTATTCAGTATCTATTGAAATCAAAATGGAACTATTTTCCAAAGGGTATTAATTTGGACAAAAATCTATTCATAAGACCTTATATACTTCCAGCTTCTTACTTCCAGCATAAAAAAATAAGCCTGAAATTTCAGGCTTATTTTTTTATTTAATAGTGAGCAAAACCCACGCTTCTTCCACTTTGCTTTCCAGAAGTAATTTCTGTGCGTCGAGATGAATATTTTCACCAGCATGAAAGTCACCTTCAGGCAATACTTCCGTATTGGCAAGCATTCCAAGGTCATTTCCTGTAAATACTTTACTATATTTGATAGAATCCGGCAGCAGATCAAAACCGATTCCTTTTGTTACCAAAGGTTTAGGTACTTCAAAAAGACTGTTTTCATTGCTTCTGGAATACCAGTTGCTGCCTAAACGGGCTACCATATCCAGTTTTTTCTGATCCAGATTTCCTGCTTCATTCAGATATTCTTCCCTGATATGAATTTTCTGAACTTCACAGATCACCAGATTTCCTGCACCGCCCTGATCACCCAATGATTTTACTTCTAAAACTTTGCATTCAAAGTTAACAGGGCATTCTTCAATCAGCTTAGGTTGTACAAGATCTGCCTCTTTCATGGTAAGACCGGATTTGATAAACTCATTCACTCCGGTTTCATATTCTGTAGAGGCTAAAGAGATCTGTTGTACAATCGGAAAGTTTACTGTTCCGATGACTACTTCCGGTACTTCAAGAACATTTTCCAGCGTATGCTTGGTGGTATTATCACGAACTCTTCTCGATGGTGAAAAAATCAAAATCGGAGGAACCGTACTGAACATATTAAAAAAACTGAAAGGAGATAAGTTATTATTACCGTCTTTATCTACAGTAGATGCCAGTGCAATCGGTCGTGGTGAAACGGCGGTCTGCATAATGGTCTGTAGTTGTACGGAGGTTATCTCGGAGGGGATTACTGTTTTCATATTCTATTTAACCACAAAAGGCACAAAAGTTTTAAGTAAAATACTTTTAATCATTAAAGTTTAAAAAAGCATATCGTAATATTGATTTACAAAGGTTTCTTGCCCTTCGTGATATAGGTTTTTTACATTAAAATTGACTAAAATGCCTTTGGGTTTCTTCATTAAGTTAATATAGTTAAGAAGTTGAGCTCTATGAATATCATTAAGCTTCGCAACTGACTTTAATTCTACCACAATTAGGTCTTCAATTAAAAAGTCACAAAAGAAATCACAGTTAATTTCTTTTCCTTTGTAATGTACAGGAACTTTCAATTCAGATTTAAAATTAATATTTCTTAATCTAAATTCTTCTTCCAGACATTTATGATATACGCTTTCCAATAAACCAGGCCCTAAAATTTTGTGAACTTCTATACAAGCACCATTTATTTTATAGGTAAGATCTGTTAAAAATGATTGCGTAATCATAAATTCTTTTGTGACTATTGTGGTAAAAAAAAGTTAAAGTGCTGGAATGATTTTACCTGAAACTTCACCGAAACCTACTCTCACACCGTCTTTTTCAGCCCAGGCCTTCATGGTAACCGTATCATTATCTTCAATGAATTTTCTTTCTTCTCCGTTGCTTAATGACAAAGGATTTTGTCCTCTCCATGTAAGTTCAAGCATAGAACCGAAAGATTTCGGGTCACTTCCGGAAATGGTTCCACTGGCGTACATATCACCAACTTCTACGTTGCAACCGTTTACGGTGTGGTGTGCCAGTTGCTGGGTCATATTCCAGTACATGTGTTTGTAGTTGCTTTCACAGATCAGATTTTGATCTCCGTTTTCAGGTTGGATATATACTTCAAGGTTGATATCGTAATTTTTATCACCTTCAAATTTTAAATAGTCTAAAACCTCAGGATCCTGCACCGGGGAAGCGGTTCTGAACGGCTCCAAAGCTTCAAGGGTAACTACCCATGGAGAAATGGATGAACCGAAGTTTTTCGCAAGGAAAGGCCCTAACGGAACATATTCCCAGGATTGGATATCTCTTGCAGACCAGTCGTTGAAAACGACCATTCCAAAGATGGCATCTTCAGCGTCTTTAGTAGAAATACTTTCTCCCATCTCTGTATTTTTATTGATGATGAAAGCCATTTCCAGTTCGAAATCCAGTTGTTTAGATGGTCCGAAAAACGGTTTATCTGCATCGGCAGGCTTTGTCTGACCTTTCGGACGGTTGATCTCCGTTCCGGAAACTACAATAGAGGATGCTCTTCCGTGGTAACCTACCGGTAAGTGTTTCCAGTTGGGTAATAATGCGTTTGCAGGATCACGGAACATTTTTCCAACATTGGTAGCATGTTCGATGCTGCTATAGAAGTCTGTATAATTCGGGATGTGAACAGGCATCATCATTTTTACTTTATCCAGGTCATAGAAAGCCTCTTCAATAGTTTTCTGATCTTTTGATAAAGTGGATCCTTCCTGTAATAAGGTTTGGATTTTAATACGAACAGCATTGGTAACAGGTTTACCCAGCTCGATAAATTCGTTGATGGTATACGCTTCAAAAACATTGTCGTCTAATCCTTCAATATCTTCAAAATACCCAAGATCGTACAATGTAGCAAGGTCAATGACCTGATCTCCGATTCTTGTACAGCATCCGATATATTCTTTGTTAAAAACTGCGACTCCGAAAGGAATATTGTGTATAGAAAAATCCGAATTTGAGGAATAGTCTACAAATGATTTCATAAGTTTAGATTTTAGTTAGATTCAATATCATCCGGAGAATTCCCCGGAACATTTATTTGGCCTTTTTTGAGTAAGATGCTTCATCTATCCATCTGTCTCTGGTATTGACATCGATGAGGTATAAAATATTGTCCTGTTGTGTCAGCAGTAAAGTCTTCGTGACAGGCATTGGGATTTTTTTGTTTTCAAGCATGTCTGCCCGTAAAGAAATAATATTTTTTTTCCTGATGATATCACCGGTGAAAACATTGGAACTGCTTTCTCCTGTTGCTTTATCATCGAAAACTTCTACATACGTGGCATTATTCCCTTTGATGATAATAAAGTCCCGTTCCGTATGATCGGCTTCATCTTTGATGAAAACAAACTTTTTGTTATCAATATTTACATTTTCAAGATGCTGATTGATACCTTTTCTTTGTTCAAGTCGGTTAAGGATTTCATTCAAAGTTCCATATTGGGCTTTAAGCCCTAAGGTTCCCAGAAGGAAAATCCCGATAAAAAGTTTTCTCATATACTGTGTTTTATAAAAAAGTTTTGCCAGAATACAGTATTCTGACAAAACTTATATTTTATTGTAAAATTAAAGATTACCTCTTCTTTCCTGTTCTCTTTCTAATGCTTCGAATAACGCCTTGAAATTTCCGGCACCAAAACTTTGTGCACCGTGTCTTTCAATAATTTCGAAGAATAGAGTAGGGCGGTCTTCTACAGGCTTCGTAAAGATCTGTAATAAATACCCTTCTTCATCATGATCAATAAGTATACCTAACTCCTGAAGTTTTTTAAGATCTTCATCAATATGACCTACTCTTTCAGGAACCATGTCGTAATAAGCTTCCGGTGGAGCAGAAAGGAATTCAACACCACGCTTCTTCAATTCAGTTACGGTATGGATAATATCTTTCGTCGCTACAGCAATGTGCTGTACCCCTTCTCCTTCATAGAAATCAAGATATTCTTCTACCTGAGATTTCTTTTTCCCTTCTGCAGGTTCGTTGATCGGGAATTTTGCATATCCGTTTCCGTTTGACATTACTTTAGACATCAGTGCAGAATATTCTGTGTTGATCTGCTTATCATCAAAAGAAAGGATGTTTACAAATCCCATTACTTTTTCATACCATTCTACGGTTGGGATCATTCTGTTCCAGTCAACATTTCCTACACAGTGGTCTACGTATAATAAACCTGCTTCTTCAGGCTTATAATCACTTTCCCACTTTTCGTAACCAGGCATGAAAGCTCCGTTATAATTTTTTCTTTCCACAAACATGTGAACGGTTTCTCCATAGGTGTAGATACCGGACATTCTTACCTCACCCTGCTCATCAGTTAACGTTACAGGCTCTAAATAAGGTTTTCCTCCTCTTTTAGTTGTTTCTTCGAAAGCTGCATAAGCGTCATCTACCCAAAGTGCCAAAATTTTTACTCCGTCACCATGTTTTTTTACGTGCTCACTGATAGGAGAGTCAGATTTAAGTCCTGTTGTTAATACCAATCTGATTTTTCCTTGTTGAAGCACATAAGATGCACGGTCTCTTACTCCTGTTTCAGGACCCGCATAAGCTACAGACTGAAAACCGAAAGCGGTTTTGTAATAATGGGCAGCCTGTTTTGCATTTCCTACATAAAACTCAATATAATCTGTACCATTAATTGGTAAGAAATTTTCTGCTTGAGCTATTTTTTCGGCAAATGTAAGTGTTGACATATTTTCTCTTTTACTTTTATTTTATTGGTATGCAAATTACAAAATTCTTAGACATTGCGAAAATATTCCCCCGGATTCATTGAATATATTTAACATAACGTTAAAGAAGAGTTTACTTAAGTATATTTAAGTTTCATAAGTTTAAAATCGTCTGCCTACATTTGTTATACAAAAAGACAAGTGAAAAAAAAATATTTCGAAACATGAAAGCCGTAGATTTCTCTGCGGCTTTTTATTTTAGATTGTTTCAATTTTTCGGTTGAGCATTCCTGCGTCGGGATTATAATTATCCCATATCTTCCAGGTATCATTTATTTTTCGGATAAAATAGATCTGGGTACTGAGTTGATTCACGAAATGTTCTTCGCCGGTTTCTCCCACTTTGAACAGAAGATTCCAGAATTCCTGAGACTCCAGTATTTTTTTGTCCGGTTCGTCTGTGACAACGTGAATATCAAATACTTCATAATTGGATCTGTTGTTTTTTGTAACCAGGTGAAAATCTTTATCACACAACTCTTTACTAAACTGTGAAGCTCTTTCCAGAAAAGGAGAGTTGTCAAATACCAGACCTTTTAAAAGTTCGGTATTGTGAGTCGGAAACAGCTTATAAAATTCAAAAACGGCAGCACAGTAATCATATACCATCTGTGTAAGATAGGATTGGTCATCTGTTCCCTCATCATTCTCTTTTCTGTACCTTACCGTAAGGATGTAATCATTAAGATCTTTATATCCTAAAAAGATACAGATTTTATCCAGTGTTTTTAAAAATCTGAGATCACTGTGGGTTTTATCCTGATAATCGTTTTCAAAAAATCGTTGAAGGGTAACATGGGAAATGGTATTTCCGATTTCAAATTTTTTTCCTCCCTTCAGTTCTTCAGCCTCAGAGAGTTCATCTTTGATGATTTCGGAAAGAATAATATAGTGGCTTCTCTTCCATTCATTCACATTCCCCAAAACAGAATTCCTTACCTTGGAATGTTTTACAATTTCGTCTCGTATCGAATTATATATAGTTTTCAATTTCCTTGTTTTTGAATGAATTTTATCAAATATACTGCCAAAAAATTAATATTTTCATATGATTCTATGATGTTAAATTCAAAATTTGTTTTAATTTTTATAGCAAAAAAAGTTTTGAAAACTTTATGGTTTGATTATCAATGTTTAAATCTTTCAAAAGCAGCTCTTTCCAGCATTTCTCTGTCATCCGGATGGGCAATGCTGATAAGTTCCTGTGCTCTCTGGCGAAGGTTTTTTCCGTACAGATAAGCTGTTCCGTATTCAGTTACTACATAATGAATATGCCCTCTTGTAGTAACTACACCAGCACCCTGCTTAAGAAAGGGAACAATTCTGGAAACTCCTTTTTTTGTTCTTGCGGTAATGGCTATGATAGGTTTCCCGTCGTCACTTAAAGCAGCACCGCGCATAAAATCCATTTGTCCTCCGATTCCACTGTACTGGAGCGTTCCGATAGAGTCGGCACATACCTGTCCTGTGAGGTCTATTTCAATGGCAGAATTGATGGCAACCATCTTTTTGTTTCTCATGATATTGATAGGAAAATTAACCTCGCTTACATCCCTGAAAGCAAAAACGGTGTTATCATCCACATAATCATAGAGTTTCCGGGTTCCGAAACAGAAACTTGTGATGGTTTTGTTATCGTTGTAGCCTTTGTATTTATTATTGATCACATCATTCTGAATCAGATCGATAACACCGTCGCTCAGCATTTCTGTGTGAATTCCCAGATCTTTGTGATTGGTAAGGCATTTCAGAACTGCATCAGGAATGGTTCCGATACCCATCTGAAGGGTCGATCTGTCTTCAATAAGCTCCGCAACATTTTTTCCTACCAGCATTTCTTCGGGGCCTACTTTGGAACCGTAATCTACTGTTGGGAGTTCCTCTTCATGCCATACCAGCTTGTGAATTCTGCTGATGTGGATCATCCCGTCTCCATGGGTTCTTGGCATTCTTGGGTTAACGATGGCTACAATGATTTTTGCCGTATCTACAGCAGCTCTCGCAATATCGACTGAAGTTCCCAACGTACAAAAACCGTGTTGATCTGGTGGAGAAACGGTGACGATCGCCACATCCAGTGGCAGGATGTTTTTTCTGAATAAAATAGGAATTTCACTTAAGAAAACGGGAACAAAGTCTCCGCGGTCAGAATTCACAGCATCACGCACAGGCGTTGAAACAAATAAAGAATTGATGAAAAAGCTGTCTTTGTATTGTGGTTTTGCAATTTCCACATTTCCCTGTTGGGTAATGGAAACCATTTCCACATTTTGCAGCCGGCCGGACTGTCTTGCCAACTCGTCAATCAGATAATTCGGGGTACACGCACTGCCATGAAAGAACACACGGTTTCCGCTTTTTATTGTATATATTGCTTCTTCTGCGCTGATGTAATTATTCATATTTTGTCTTTTTTAAAAGGGTGCTCAACGTATTTTAAATCTCATAAAAATACCGCTCTTCTTTCAAAGATAATCTTTATAATTTTATGTTCATATAAATTTTTTAAGGATATTGAACAGATTTTTGTCATATGAATAAACCAATTTTGATTTAAAATAACAAGGACCAAATGCATTGGCATTCAGTCCTTTTTGTTTTATTTGATCTTTGATGAAAATCTTAATTAGCGGCTTCTACAGCTGTTTTCTGTTTCATACTTCCGGTTTCTGCAAATCGTAAATGCCAGCTGAAGGCTTCCTGTAATAAATGAGGAGTATGACCTCCTTTTTCGCAGGCTCTGTCGAAATAAGATTGTAATTCTTCTTTATAATCCGGGTGAACACAGTTGTCAATGATTTTCTGTGCCCTTTCTCTGGGAGCTAAACCTCTTAAATCAGCCAATCCGACATCTGTTACCAGAATATCAACATCATGTTCCGTATGGTCGGTATGAGAAACCATTGGAAGGACGTGAGAAATATTGTTGCCTTTTGAAGCAGCCTGAGTTACGAAAATACTTAAATAAGCATTTCTCGCGAAGTCTCCGGAACCTCCGATTCCGTTCATGATTTTGGTTCCTCCGATATGAGTGGAGTTTACATTTCCATAGATATCAAATTCAATGGCGGTATTGATGGCAATCACTCCCAATCTTCGGATCAGTCCCGGTGTATTGGAAATATTCTGAGGTCTTAAAACGAATTTGTCTTTATATTTTGAAAGATTTCCTAATACTCTTTCGTAGCATTCCTGAGAAACGGTAATGGAAGATGCTGAGGCAAAGCTTAGCTTACCGGAATCGATCAGATCGAAGGTACTGTCCTGAAGTACTTCGGAAAACATTGTCAGATCATAAAAATTACTGTCTTTGAAACCTGTCAGAACAGCGTTGGCTACTTTACCAATACCTGCCTGAAGAGGAAGTAGTCTGTCGGTAAGTCGTCCCAAAAGAACTTCATTTTCAAAGAACGCAAGAAGATGTTTGGCGATTGCTGTTGTTTTTTCGTCAGGTTCTGCAATATCTGCCGGACTGTCTTTACGGTTGGTAAATACAATAGCTTCAATCTTTTCAGGATCTACAGGAATGCTTTTTCTCCCGATTTTATTCCATGGCGCTACGATTGGAATAACATTTCTGTAAGGATAATCTTCAGCCTGGTAAATATCGTGGATTCCGTAAACTTCTTCTGGAACTTCGGTATTGATTTCAATAATCACTTTTTTAGCCAAAGCAGCAAATGTCACCGAATTTCCTACAGAAGTGGTAGGAACAATACTTCCGTCTCTTTCAATATAGGCCGCTTCAATAATAGCTACGTCAATACTCTGAAGATTTTTGGTGTGAAGGAGTTCGGCACTTTCACTTAAATGCTGGTCGATGAATAGAATTTCGCCATTGTTAATTTTATTTCTTAAAACAGGATCTACCTGGAAAGGCATCCTTTTCTTCAGAACATTGGCTTCAGCCAGCTTTCCATCGGTACCGTGGCCTAGTGAAGCTCCCGTCATTAAAGTGACTTTAAGGTCTTCGGTTTTTCCTCTTTCTGCCAGTGCCGGCAAAATGGCTTTGCTGTCACCTGCTTTCGTAAAGCCGCTGGACCCGATGGTCATACCGTCTTTAATGATTTTTACTGCGTTTTCAGCGGTAGTTACTTTTTCGCGTAGACTTTCTAATCTGATTCTTTCTAACATGTAATATTGATTTTGTTTTAAACCACCATTACTTAGGATGCGTCATGAAAAATAATGATGGCCAATATGGTAACCATACCTCACAAATTTACAAAAAAAGACGCTTTAAATAAAGGATTTAAAGCGTCTTTTGTATGTATTCAGTAATACTTTTTAATATGAACTTAATAGACTTTTTTAATATTAGATAAATCTATTTGAATTTTCAACCACAAAAGTCACAAAGCTTGGTTAAATACTCTTGTTTAATGAAAAAGCCAATATTAATACTGCATAAAGTTTACATTAGAGGAAAATCTTCGATTTTCAAGACTTTTGTGTTCTTTATAATTAATAAAGATTCACCTATAAACCTTTAGTGTTTATATCTTTTGTGACTTTTGTGGTTGATAGTAAAGTTTAAAACTGTTTTAATTCTTTGTAGACTATTCCAGCCATGAAGTTTTATAGGAAGGATCTTCCACTTTTAAAGCTTCTTCAGTAATTTTCAAAGGGCGGAAAGGGTCTACCATTACGGCATATTCTTCTGTGAATTTTTTTCCGATACTTCTTTCCATAGCACCTGGATGAGGTCCGTGTACAATTCCTCCCGGGTGAAGGGTGAAGTCCATCAAATCAATATGATTACGGCTCATGAAGTCTCCTTCCGTATAGAATAATACCTCATCAGAGTCAATATTGGAGTGGTTGTAAGGTGCCGGAATCGCCTGTGGGTGATAATCATACATTCTTGCACAGAATGAGCAGACTACAAAATTGTGTCCCTCAAAATTCTGGTGAACAGGTGGTGGTTGGTGAATTCTTCCGGTAATCGGTTCGAAGTTTTTAATGTTGAATTTATAAGGATAAAAATATCCGTCCCAGCCTACTACATCAAACGGGTGAGTCGCGTAGATGAAATCGGTAATCTGGTTTTCTTTTTTTACTTTAATTAAGAATTCTCCCTTTTCATCGATGGGTTCTCTGTAAGTAGGAGCAATTATATCTCTTTCGCAGAATGGAGAATGTTCCAAAAGCTGCCCGAATTCGTTTCTGTATCTTTTCGGAGTGTAAATAGGAGAGTGGCTTTCCAATACGAAAAACACAATGTCATCAGACTTTAGTTCTACCTGATAGATAGTTCCTCGCGGAATAATAAGATAATCTCCGGTTACGAATTCAAGATCACCTACAAATGTTTTTAAGATTCCGTTTCCTTGGTGAACATATAAAAGTTCATCACATTCTGCATTTTTGTAGAAGTAATCCATCGATTTTCTTGGCTTGGCCAGTCCCATTTTCAGGTCATTATTCATCAAAAGGATCTTTCGGCTGTCCATAAAATCATCTTCAGGAGTGACGTTCATTCCTTTAAACATTCTCGGAGCCACATTTTTTTCCACAGCGATTTTTGGAGTAACATCTTTCGGTTCACCGATAGATTTGATTTGTGTAGGGCGGTGGATATGATATAACAGAGAAGAAATACCATGGAAGCCTTCTGTACCGAAAAGCTGTTCATAGTAAAATTTATCTTCCGGAGACTTAAAGATCGTATGCCTTTTTTGTGGGATATTTCCCAATTGATGATATCTCATTTTACTTTCATATGTAGTTTCTCAAATTTAATCATTTTTCATGAATTCAATCCATCTATATTTTTTTGAAGAAGTTTTGTATTTGAAAAATAATTGTTAGATTTGTCTAACAATTTTAATTTCATGAAGCGAATATTATTTTCTATTACTTTTTTATCTAGCTATTGCTTTGCGCAGGAGACGGACAGTTTGAGTTTACAGCAGTCTAAAAGGCAGGATTCTGCAAAAGTTATGAAGAGGGAATTCAAGACCAGTAACATTGAAGATGTAGTAGTTACCGGAACCATAAAACCGATGAGCAGGTCGAAAAGTCCTGTCGCTGTAGAGATTTATAGTCAGAAATTTTTCCAGAAAAATCCTACTCCCAGTATTTTTGAGGCCATTGCCATGGTGAATGGAGTAAAACCTCAGCTGAACTGTTCTGTGTGCAATACGGGAGATATCCATATTAATGGATTGGAAGGGCCATATACCATGATTCTGATTGACGGAATGCCGATTGTAAGTTCGCTTTCCACCGTATATGGATTAAGCGGAATCCCCAATAGTCTGGTAGACAGAATTGAAGTTGTAAAAGGTCCTGCATCTTCTATTTATGGTTCTGAAGCCATGGGAGGGGTCATTAATATTATCACCAAAAATGCACTGACTGCTCCTAAATTAAGTGTTGACCTGATGACATCGAGCTGGTTTGAAAATAATCTGGATCTTTCCACCAAATTCAACGTAGGAAAGAAAGCTGCTTCTTTATTAAGTTTAAATTATTTCAGTTTTCAGGAAAGAATAGATCAGAATAAAGATAATTTCACCGATGCTACTTTACAAAGCAGAATTTCGGTTTTCAATAAGTGGAATTTTAAAAGAAAGGAAAACAGACAGGCAAGTTTTGCCATGAGATATCTGTATGAAGACCGCTTTGGCGGTGAAATGCAGTGGAATAAATCTTTCCGTGGCAGTGATGAAGTATACGGAGAAAGTATTTATACGAACAGAGCAGAGGTTTTCGGATTGTACGAATGGCCGATGAAAGAACATATTGTAACTCAGTTTTCTTATAATTACCATGACCAGAATTCATTTTATGGCTCCAATCCATTCAATGCGACACAGAAAGTAGCTTTCATACAGACGTATTGGGACAGAAGTTTCGGGAAACATGATATCACGGCCGGACTTACTTTCAAAAGAACTTTTTACGATGATAATACTCCGGGAACATTAGCTGCGGATGGTATCACTAATGCGCCGATGAAATCACCGATCTGGGGAGCTTTTATCCAGGATCAGTGGGAAATCAATGATAAAAATACTTTGCTGATTGGATACAGATATGATTATGATAAAGTGCATCATTCCGTACATTCACCGAGGTTTGCATGGAAATTTAATCCTAATCCATACCATACCTTACGTTTTAACTTTGGAACAGGCTTCCGAGTAGTGAATTTGTTTACGGAAGATCATGCTGCTTTGACAGGTTCAAGGGAAGTGGTGGTAAAATCTGACCTGAAGCCCGAAAGATCGATCAACGGAAACTTGAATTATATCTGGAAAATTCCTGTAGGAAACCGAATGGTGAATCTTGATGCGTCGGCATTTTATACGTATTTCAGTAATAAAATCGTGGGAGATTTTGATTCGGACCCTGATAAAATTATTTATGACAATCTTCATGGGTACGGAATTTCACGGGGAGCTTCCCTGAATGTGGATTTTAGTTTTCAATTCCCTCTTAGTGTCAATCTGGGAGTGACGTATCTGGATGTCTATCAGAAATTTGATAATGAAAATCAAAAAACACAGCAATTGCATGCTCCGAAATGGAGTGGTACTTATAATCTGACATATAAGTTCGCCAATAATCTGACCATCGATTTTACAGGACAATTCTACGGGCCCATGAGGCTTCCTGTTCTGGTAAACGACTACCGCCCTGAATATTCACCGTTTTATTCTCTGGCCAATATTCAGGTGTCTAAGAGCTTTAAATCCGGATTTGAAGTGTATTGCGGAATAAAAAACCTATTCAATTTCAGACCTAAAGATCCTTTGATGAGACCGTTTGACCCGTTTGATAAATATGTTGATGATCCTGTCAACAATCCTAATCACTATACTTTTGATACGGCATACGGTTACGCCCCGATGCAGGGAATCAGAGGATTTCTGGGTGTAAAATATACTTTGAAATGAAAAAAATAGCTTTATTTTTAATGTTAGTGCCCTGTTTTTATCTGTCTCAGATGAAGACAGGCACTTTTTCTGATCTTGAGGTTCAGCAGAAAGAAAATCCTAAACCGGTTGTGATCCATCTATATACAGATTGGTGTGCGGTCTGTAAGATTGAGTCTTTCCGTATGAATAAAGATCAGGAGTTGGTGAATATGGTCAATGATCACTTTTATTTTATCAACTTTGAGGCAGAGAAAACGAAGGAGACCATTCATTTTCAGAACCAGGATTTTGAATATCTGCAGAATGGAAATTCGGGAATTCATGAGCTGGCGCTGGCATTGTCTAAAAATAAAAATCAGCCTGTTTATCCTTTGTGGATATTCCTGGATAAGCATCAGAATCTGGTGTATTATCAGGAAGGGCAGATGACGACTGAAAAAATGAAGCAGAAACTGTTGGAGATTTCTGCTTTGTAAATTGGGAGTTTTTATTGGAAAGCGCAGGGGCGCAAAGTATTTTCTATTATTATGCTGTAAGGCGCAAGGATTTTATCTGCGATAAAATTGTCTAATTCTAATACTATATGCATTAATCCTTGCTGAAAATCTTTGATTTTCTTGCGCCTTAAAAACAATACATTATTTATTTATCCTTGCGTCTTTGCGTTTTTCCAACAAATTAAATTTCTGCATCAATCAAAACAGCTAGCTGAATGCAAGGTTCATTAGACCGGTTGCTCCAAGCATGATTTGTTCCTCTTTGAATGACGATGTCGCCTGGCTTCAGAAGCGTTTCTTCTTCTTCCAAGATAAGGTAAAGTTCGCCGGAAAGAATAATGATATAATCCAGTGTTGGGGTTTGATGCATCATCGGATGAGGTTCGTTCTTTTTCCATTCTATACCTAAATCTTTATCAGGAGGAACTACTACATATCGGAAGTAAGTACCATTTTTAGGAGTTTGTGGAAATCCGGTATTGGGAATTTGGGTTTCAAAGTCCAGGCTGGCCGGCATTGTATGGGTATTCCATACATCTGAAATGATGAGCCCCGGGAAGTGTTCCACAGCGTTTTCTACTTGTTGATCTTCAGTAATAACGGATTTTCCGTCTTTTATTCCTGTTACGATTCGTCTTGGTATTTTATTCATAGATTAATGTTTCATAATAAGTTTATGACCTTGAGTCTGATTATTTTTTAGAATAGAATGTGCCTGTAGAACTGTATCCAAAGAAAGATTTCCAACGGTTCTATATTGTGGAGGGAGAATCATTCCGTTTTCAATAAGTGTTTTGATGGTAAGCAAACTGTTTTTATAATACTCGTATTTTTTTACCATTCCATACATATAATTGGAGATATTCATAATCATAGTTCCTTTGTTGAAAAGGGTTTCATGAGCATCTCTAGTGACCAAGGCTGTCACATCCACATACGTTCCGTTGATTTTTAAAACTTCTGCGGTGATTTCAGACATATAGTTTCCCACCAGATCAATTCCATATTCGAAAGGTTGATCATTATTGGCTTTTAGAATATTACTGATAAGATTTTCTTCTTTATAGTTGATGATCTGATGATTTTTCAATCCCAGATTGAGAAGGATCTGTCTGTTTTCTTCACTGCCCACTGTGGTTGTGATCTGTCGGATATTATGTGCTAATAAAAGTTTGATCAGAAATGAACCGACTCCTCCGGTTGCTCCTGTTACCAAAACTGTATTTTCGGGGTTTAATTTCAGACGATTAAAAATTTGTAAAGAAGTAAGCCCTGCTGAAGGAATGGCAGCCGCCTGTTCAAAAGAAATATTTTTTGGTTTAAAGGAAACAATGGCTTCAGGAACTGCAATATATTCAGCGTAAGTGCCGTTGCTTCCCATGGAACCGCTGCCACAATAGACTTCATCTCCAATATTGAATTCTTTAACTCCTGAACCTTTATCCACTACAATTCCGGATAGTTCTCTTCCTAATATCGGGGAACTGATCAGTTTCCGTTCCAATTCATTTTCCAGCATCTGATAATCGATGGGGTTGAAACCACTTGCTTTAATCTGAATTAAAACTTCATTGCCTTTGGGTTTTGGCTGTTCTGCAAATCCGTCTTCCAACTTTCCGTTTTTATTTAAAATAACTGTTTTCATACTTTAAAATTTGATACACAAATGTAAAGCGGGAATAGTTTATATTTGCTACTAGTTAACCAATGGTAACTAGTTACCTTCATGAAACTATTATGGCAAAAATCATTGAAAACGGCATTGAAAGAGAGGCCAGCTGCACAGAGGAATTGTTCGCGATGCGCGACAGTCTGGACGTTTTGGGAGGAAAATGGAAACTGATGATTTTACGGTATCTGACGAACAGACCGGATCAGATGATTCATTTTAAAAAGTTGGAACGCAGTATAGAAGGTATCTCTGCGAAAATGTTAAGCAAAGAATTAAAAGAACTGGAAACGAATCTCCTGATCACCAGAACCATTCAGGATACAAAGCCGATTACGGTAACGTATGCGGTGACCGAATACGGGAAATCTGTATTTCCGGTCACAGAAACATTGGTGAATTGGGGGATCCTTCATCGTGAGAAAATCAAAGAATCAATGGGATCGTTATGAGATATTGAAAAACGCAAAGACGCAACAATTTTCTTTTAAATATGCCTTAAGGCGCAAGGATTTTATCTTTGATAAAATTTAATTCTGTTGAATTTTAACTGAAACAAACTTGCTGAAAATCTTTGATTTTCTTGCGCCTTAAAGCAGTATGTTATTAAATTTCTTTGCGTCTTTGCGATTACTAATAATATGGCTTCATAGAGAAAAAATCAACTAATCTATGTCGATAAAAAATCCTCAGCCCATGTTGAGTTGAGGATTTTTAAATAATACCAAACTGTTTATTAATTTTTATCTAGCCAGGACTGTACCAGTTCCGGGTGATCTTTCACCCATTCTTTGGCGGTGGCTTCTTTATTTTTACTCTGTTCCATTTTCATTAAAAGATCAGACATATTTTCATCATCAAAATGGAGTTTTGAAAAGAATTTGGCCAGCTCAGGATGATCTTTTGCAAAGCTTTTTCTGGAGTAAGTTTTAATCTGTTCTGCTTCACCAAATATCTTTTTGGGATCGTCAAGAAACTTAAGCTTCATTTTTCCAAACATCCAGTGAGGCTGCCATCCGGTTACCACAATCCATTCTTTACGTTGAATAGCATTCTGTAATTCGGTGATCATGGCAATCGTAGAGGAATTGATCTGTTGGTAATCCAGTTTATAGTCAACAATAGCTTTATCCGTTCCGGTGGTTAGCCCGGCTCCTTTTTCAATCCCAATAATTCTGTGATTGAACTGTTTTTTATATTGATTGAGCTCCTCAATGGAGTTAACAGGAACGTAATCAGGAACCACCAGTCCTATACGTCCATTGTCGTAATTGGTTCCCAGACGAACTAATTCCGGAAATTTAGCCAGTTTTTTAGCATGAGTATAAGGAAGCCAGACTCCCATGAAAAGGTCTGTATCTTCATTATTCATCGAAGCCAGGATCATATCCGTAGAAGCTTTTTGAATAATAACGTGGTATCCCTGCTCGTCCAGAATGGCTTTTGCAACATGCGTCATCGCAACATCTTCTGCCCAGCCATCTACCATTCCTATGGTAATGTATTTTGAGTTTTTTATGTTTTCACACGAACTTAATGCTGTAAATAGTAACATTAAAACGGGCAAAAACAGATATTTAAATTGTTTCATCTTATTGCTTTTTCTTTACAAATCCCTGGGTAATACGGTCGAGGATAATGGCCAATATCACTACGGATAAACCACTTTCAAATCCTAATCCGATATCCAGATTATTAATTCCCTCCAGTACTTTCTCTCCTAAACCGCCTGCAGCAATCATTCCTGCAATAACGACCATGGATAATGATAACAAGATTGTCTGATTGATTCCCGTTAAAATCGTTTTCATCGCTAAAGGAAGCTCTACTTTGAACAGGATCTGACGGTTGGTGGCTCCAAAAGCTCTGGCAGCTTCCACAATATCTTTGGGAACGGCTTCAATTCCCAATGTCGTTAATCGAACTGCTGGCGGCATGGCGAAAATGATGGTTGCAAAAGCACCCGGTACTTTACCGATACTGAAAAACAGTACAGCCGGGATCAGGTAGACAAAAGCGGGCATGGTCTGCATCAGATCCAGTAAAGGACGAATGATTTTGTCGGCTATTTTGCTTTTAGCTGCTAAAATTCCCAAAGGAATAGAAAGAATAAGAGCGGTAATGGTGGATACAAAGATAAGTGCCAGCGTTTCCATGGTTTCTTTCCATAGACCCATTAAAAATATTAAACTTAATCCGGTAGCCGTTACTACAGCAATGCCTTTTCCGGCTTTCCATAACGCCAGCAGGGTAAAAAAGAGAATGATTACATAAAAAGGTGTGTTTGTTAAAACCCATTCAATCCCCATAATAGAGGCATTTCCTAAGTGTTTTATAACATCGAATACAGGTTTTCCGTTTTCTGTGAGCCAATTGATTGCAGTTTCTACATATTGACCTATATCTATAGTTTTATTCATCTTATTGGTTGTTTGCGATTTCTTTTAATTCAATAATCTCTTCTTCGTTAAATTTGGTCGCTTCTATGACCAGAGATAACTGGGTGACAAGACCTAAAAATTTATTGTCTTCATCAATAACAGCAATGGACGATTTATTTTCTGAGATCAGCGGCAGCATTTCCTCTACCGTTACTTCAGGATAAACCGAAGGAACATTACTGTTGATAATGGATTCTACCGTAGGTTCTTTCTTTTTGGCAATGCGGACAACATCATTAAGGGTTACAAAACCCAGAAATTTATTTTGAAAATCTACTACAGGTAAGTTTTCCAGCCCCGTAGCTCTCATTTTTCTTAAAGCTCCTTCAGGACCGTCTTTTCTGAAACGTACAACTGTCGCTTTGTCAAACATTAAAGATCTGGCGGTAATAATCGTTTTACGGTCTACTTTCTCTACGAACGCTTTTACATAATCACTTGCCGGATTGGTTAGAATATCTTCAGCAGTTCCTATCTGTTCTATGACACCATCTTTCATGATGACGATGCGGTCTCCGATTTTAATGGCTTCATCCAGATCGTGCGTAATAAAGACAATGGTTTTTTGTAAGGTATTCTGCAGTTCAAGCATCTGATCCTGCATTTCAGATTTTATCAGCGGATCCAGTGCAGAGAATGCTTCATCCATAAGCAAAACTTCAGGATCATTGGCCAACGCTCTTGCCAATCCTACTCTCTGCTGCATTCCTCCGGAAAGCTGTGAAGGATATTGATTTTCAAAACCAGTTAATCCAACGATATCCAGCGCTTTCTGTGCTTTTTTATCGCGTGAAGCTTTGTCTTCTCCTCTTATTTCCAGCCCGAAACCAGCATTGTCGAGAATTGTATGATGAGGCAGTAATCCGAATTTCTGAAATACCATACTCATTTCTGTTCTTCTTACTTCCAGCAGTTCTTTGTTGTTTTTCCCGGTAATATCATCGTCATTGATGAATACTTTTCCTGACGTGGGTTCATTCAGTCTGTTCAAACAGCGCAGTAAAGTTGATTTTCCACTTCCTGAAAGTCCCATGATCACAAAGAATTCTCCTTCATAGATTTCAAAACTGGCTTTGTTGATTCCTATGGTGCAGCCTGTTTTTTCAAGAATTTCCTTTTTGGAAAAACCTTTGTCCAGAAGTTCCTGTGCCTTTTCTTTGTTTTTACCAAAGATAATCGTCAGGTCTTCCACTTTAAGTTTTACTTTTCGAGTGTTTTCATTTTTTTCCATATTCAGAATTTTTCAATTAATAATTTGATATAAAAAATTGTACACCAATTCATTATATATATTTAGCTTTCGTTGTTCTGCTGTTGGCAATAGGATAAAATAAATTGCCAAGCCTTTGGTGATAAAAGCTTTAAACAAAAAAATAATAGCATAAAGACCTGCTGGCCTTATGTTTATTTTAAATATTTCAATAGATTATACTCTAGAAAAAGAGTGTATTATGTAAAAAGAAACTGATCTTTTACATAGATTCTACAATTAAATTACTGATGAGGTAATTAAAGATATGTATACTGAACAACTTGAATGGCTACATTTCATCAAAATGCTTGCCAGCATCAAAAAACTGTATATCAATTTTTTATGACGGTGCAAATTTACGAATTTTATATTAAATGGATTTTTACTTATGTAAATTGTTGATTTTCAATATAGTTTTAAAGAGGTGATTTCATGACGAATTTTTCTCTTATCATTAAAGGTAAGAGCAGATGGATATGGTAATTATTTTAAAAGATAACCTGTAAGATTATTTCAATAAAACGGCAATAATAGCAAGAATGGCAGGCAGTGCCTGTACGAAGAATATTTTTTTAGTGGCAGAGATTGCTCCATAGATTCCTGCAACGGCTACACATCCTAAAAAGAATAATGCCACATTGGTCTGCCATTGCGGATCTTTAATCAGGAATGACCAGATCAGTCCGGCAGCCAGGAAACCATTGTAAAGTCCCTGGTTGGCAGCAAGTCCTTTCGTTGGTTTAAACATTTCTGCAGGCAGAGCTGCTTTAAAAACTTCTTTTCCTTTGGTTTCCCATGCGAACATTTCCATCCAAAGAATATAAAGGTGTTCCAGTGCAACGACAGCGATCAGAATTTTAGCAACGATTTCCATGATTCAATATTTTTCTCATTGTAAAACTAAAAAAATAAAGTTAAGTTTGAGTATTAATTCTTACCATGGACTTATTCAAATCACATTTAAACAAATTTATTACGGTAACTGACGAGGAATATACTTCTATTGTATCATTTTTCGAGGTAATGGATGTGAAAAAGAAGCAAAATCTGGTGCTGGAAGGTGAAGTCTGCCGGACCATGTATTTTGTAGTGAAAGGATGTCTGAGAAAGTTTTTTATCAATGAAAAAGGGGTAGAGCAGACAACGGAATTTGCCATTGAAAACTGGTGGATTACAGATACGTTTGCTTACGAAAGGCAGATACAAACTAACTTTTCGATACAGGCGGTGGAACATTCTTCTGTTTTGATGATTGATCTGGACCGTCAGGAAGAATTATTACAAAAGCATCCTGTTATGGAAAGGTATTTCCGCATGATCTACCAGCGGGCATATGCTGCTGCGGAACGCAGGATCCGTTATTTGTATGAAATGTCCAGAGAAGAACTTTATATGCATTTCAGTACATTGTATCCGTGGTTTATTCAAAGGATTCCTCAATATCTTATAGCTTCTTTTTTGAATCTTACTCCGGAATATCTGAGTGAAATCAGAGCAAAATTACGATCTTAAACCAGTTTAAGTTTTTTACGGATCAGAAGACGGAAATTTGTCATGTGATTAAAAGTTAATGCAATGACAGATCAAAAATATCAATTTCCGCAACTTTTTTTAAGACTGGCTCTCGCCGTTACGATGCTTTCTGCAGTAGCAGACAGGTTCGGATTATGGAGCAAAGAAAATTCTTCATGGGGAAACATGGAGCGTTTTAAAGAATACACAAGACAGCTTACCTTTTTTCTTCCGGAAGCTTTGAGTACGGTTTCAGCGTATACCGCAACCTTTTTAGAAATTCTTTTTCCTTTGATGCTTATTTTTGGATTTAAAACAAAGTTTGCAGCCTATGGAAGCAGTGCACTGCTACTCGTTTTTGCCATCTCTATGACCATTGCATCAGGTTCCAAAGCCCCACTAAACTATTCTGTATGGGTGGGAAGTGCAGCCGCTCTTTTACTGGCGGTACAGCAGCATTATTCTTTAAGTATAGATCAATTAACCAAAAAATAATACATATTATGAGCGCAAGATTAAATATTGCAACAGTAGATTCAGCAGCTTACAAAGCAATGATGGGATTAGAAGCATACTTACAGACCACTTCTTTAACCCATATTCAGAAGGAATTAATTAAAATCAGGGCTTCACAGATCAATAAATGTGCGTTCTGCCTTGATATGCACACCAAAGATGCCATCAAATACGGTGAAAATCCTCAAAGAATCTTTATTCTGAACGGATGGACAGAAGCGAAAGAATTTTTCACTGAAGAAGAGCAGGTACTTTTGGCAATGACAGAGGAAATTACACTGATCAGTCAAAACGGATTATCAGAAGAAACTTTCCAGAAGGCTAAAAAATTCTTTGATGATCACCAGATCGCTCAGATTATTATGGCGATTATTACCATCAATGCCTGGAACAGAATTGCAGTGAGCACGCATATTCCGATTGCAAAATAACGGAGTCAGGAAGTTGGGTGATGGAAGATGGAAGTTGATGAAGTCTGCGTAATTACGGATGTTTACTTTTTATCAAAACGGCCTTTCAAATTTTTGAAAGGCCGTTTTAATGTAAAATTCAAATTGACAATGTAACACAGTTTGGGTATTAATTCTAAAAATAAATTCTAAGGTTAATTTTATTTTTTTAAACAGAACTACATTGTCTCTTCGTTTCTCGGATATAAAAGTTGTTTGAATTTTACCAAACCACAAAAGTCACAAAAGGGTTCATTTTAAAACACTTGAGTTCACTTAAGTAAGTTTGAAATGATACTGCAGAAAAGTTCACACAAGATGAAAATCAGAGATTTTCACAAAACTAAGGTGTACTTATTACGTATGAGGCTTGGTTCTGAAAAAACTTTTGTGCCTTTTGTGGTTAAAATAATAAATATAAAATTTTAAACAACCTACTGTAAGCATTTAAATTAATAAATCGCCACAGGATTTACATTCACCTGAGTAGAACCTACATACAAAGGCTGTCCCAGCACAAATAGAAATTCCCAGACTTTTTGTTTTACCAAAGGACGGCTGTCTATCAGCTCCAGGTTATAAATTCCTTTTTTAGCCAGCATAAACTGATTGATGGGAAATTCTTCCTTACTTTTTGGGTTAGGATAGACTTCAGAAGCCCAGGTGTCGCCACCAAAAGCTACGATTCCCTGGTCGGCAAGCCATTTTGCGGCATCCATTCCTATTCCGGGTTCTGTTTCCAGAAATTGCTGGTTGTTTTTACCGATCAATTCAAGCCATCCGGTGTTGAAAAGAACGATATCACCTTTTCGCAGAGTAAGTCCTTGTTTCTTTAAAACGGATTTAATGTCTTCAACCGTAAATTCTGTTCCTCCCGGCACAATTGATTTTCCATAATGAGCAGTCATATCAAGCACTACACCTCGGGTAACGAAAGGAGGTACTTTTTCAACACCCAGTTTTTTTACGCCTTCTACGGTTACGAAATCTGTTGCCTTGTTCCCGTTATAGTAAGTGTTGTCAATACCAATGTGTCCGATACCGTTCAGTTGTGTTCCAACTCCGGTCCATCCGTTTACTAATTCATCATTGAAGGTGAATTTATTAGGACCTATGCTTTTTCCGCCCTGTTCTCCGGGTTGGATATTGTATAAATTAAAACTTCTGTGTCTGAAAGCAGGCAGGTTTTTATCAATAGGAACGGCAAGTGCTAACGTTTTACCTTGTTTTACCAGTCCTAGTGCTTGTTTTACAACTTCCGGTGTTAACAGATTGGCTGCTCCAATCTCATCTTTCGTACCGTAAGCCGAAGGATACCATGATTTATCTTCAGGATTGACGAGTGTCTGAGCTTTTAAATTAATGCTGTTGATAGTCAATAGTGTAGCTAACCCGAACATTCTGATCAGATTATTTTTCATTTTTATAAGGATTGAGGTTAAAAGAAAGGAAGCTGGAAGCTGGAAGAGGGAAGTTATTGACGTCGGATAATCAATGCAATTTAACTTCAATCGTCATTCCGACTTAGGAGGAATCTCTTTTGTTACCTGCAAAATAGTGCAATAGAAACCTAATATAGCTTCCAGCTTCCATCCTCCATCTTCCTGCCTTTACATTAAATTTCGCTTAAAGCTGAATTGATGTAGCTCAATTCTTCCTGTGAAAGGTCGATAGACATTGCCTTTGCGTTTTCGATGGCTTGGTGTGCATTTCTTGCTCCTGCCAATACAACTGTAATAGCTGGTTGTAACGTAGTCCATCTTAATACCAGTTGAGAAAGGCTGGCTCCTTTTTCCTGTGCAATAGGCTCAATTTTTTCTAAGAAAGTTTTTACCTTATTCAGATCAAACTGAGAGAAATATCCGTTTCTGTGGTCGTTATCTTTCAATTGGGTTTCCTTGAAATATTTACCGGTTAAAAGACCTCTTTCCATCGGGCTGTACACGATAATTCCAGAATTGTTTTCCAGAGAATACGGAACAAGATCATTTTCGATTGCACGGTTTAGCATACTGTAAGAAACCTGGTTGCTGGCAAGGTTTAAAGTCCTGTTAGCTTCTTCCATCTGAGCCACGCTGTAGTTGCTTACTCCAGCAGCACGGATTTTTCCCTGCTGGATCAATAGTTCCATTGCTTCCATAGTTTCAGAGATAGGCGTTGTGCTGTCAGGCCAGTGAAGCTGTAAAAGGTCAATATAATCTGTACCTAATCTTTTTAAACTCTCTTCAACTTCTTTGATGATGTTTTCTTTTGAAGCCAGCTTATAAACCGGAAGTGTTTTTCCTTCATCTTCTGCATCAAAGAAAAATTCTCCTTTTCCGTTGTTGCTTCCGTCCCATACCAATCCAAATTTTGTTAAAAGCTGAATTTTTGAACGGTCTTTTCCTTTGATAGCTTCACCGATCATTTCTTCACTCAGTCCGAAACCATAGAATGGAGCCGTGTCGATAGAAGTTACACCATGATCTAATGATGCGTGAATAGAATTGATAGAATCCTGTTTTTCATTACCGCCCCACATGTTTCCACCGATGGCAAAAGCTCCGTGTGTGATTGCTGATAATTCTAAATCGGTGTTTCCTAATTTTCTATATTCCATTTTTGTTTGTTTAAAAATTGTTGTTGTGTTAAACCACCCCGTCAAAAATTCTTTGAATTTTCGCCACCCCTCCGGAGGAGGGGAATTCTCGCTGTTTCAATAGTGACACTTCTAAGAACTTTTCGGATTTAAAAAGAACTTAAGTGTTCTTCTCTGTATTCTGAATAGCATCTTTTTTTACTTAAGTGACTGAAAACTGTTGTGACTTTTGTGGTTAAAAATTGTTTGTTACTTATTTAATTCCTTTACGATAGCTTCTCCAACGCTTTTTGCTGACTGTGGATTCTGTCCTGTGATCACTCTCTGATCGGTTACCACATGATTCTGCCAAAGCCCGGATTTTTCAAATTTTGCTCCTCTTTCTTTCAGTTTATCTTCCAGTAAGAATGGAACAACGTTTGTTAATTTTACTTCAGATTCCTCTTCATTGGTAAAAGCATTGATTTTTTTACCGTCTACAAGATATTTCCCGTTATTCAGTTTGATATTCACCAAACCTGCGGGACCATGACATACTCCGGCAACAATACCTCCGTTTTCATAAATTTTGGAAGCGATATCTGAAAGTTCCTTATTGTCTGCAAAATCCCACATTGCTCCGTGTCCTCCTGCATAAAAGATGGTTGAATATTCTTTAGGATCGACCTGTGACGGAGTCATTGAGTGATCAATTTTGTTTTTATATTCCTTGTTCTCCCAGAATTCTTTGTTGACAGGATCTTTCAAATCGAAGCCGTCTACCGGAGGAGTTCCGCCTTTCGGACTTACAAAGTCTATTTCATATCCTGCCTTGTGAAGAACTTCCCACGGATGAGAAACTTCACCCAGATAATATCCTGTATCTTCACCTGTACTGCCTTTTTTGTCATGACTGGTTACGACGAATAATATTTTCTTTTTCATATTCTTTGATTTTTTGGTTTGTGCCTGTACGAATCCTATCGTAAAGACCGCAAGCATTAAAAACACTAATTTTTTCATTGTTAAATAAGATTGGTGGTATAAATCTGTGGTTTTTCCTGAAGTTTCTCCTCAACCAAAGCTCCGAAAGCCTGGATATAAGGCTGCTGATTGTGCTGATCCAGTCCTTCTTTACTTTTCCAGATTTCGTAGAAAACAAATTCATTTTTGTCTTCAATTCCCTGGTGAAGGCTGTAAAGCTCGCAAGCTTCTTCTTTTCTTGTTTCTTTTACCATATTCTGAAGAACTTCCAGTACTTCTGCCTGATGTTCTTCCTTGGATTTTATAATGGCTGTAAGATGAATTTTCATAATTAAATAAAATTTTCAATAGAGTTATAGATAGGTTTCCAATCCAGTTCTGCTTTAGCTTTATCTGAACTGCATCTGCTGTTGGATGCAAAACCGAAATAACCTCCTGCAGGACCAAATTTGTCAACCGCATCCTGTATGCTTAATGATTTAGCTGATTGTAAGTTATATTTTTTACTGATCTTTTCTGCAATGTTTTTCAGAGAAGATGAACCGTTTTCTGCATAATAGATAGAGCCTCCTTTTGCTTTTTCCAATGCGAGTACATACAGATCTGCGAGATCTTCAATATGTAAGTTGGACCAGATATTTTCACCTTCACCAAAATAAACTCCATGCCCTTTCTCCTTAGAAAAGTTGATAAGAGCCGGAATCTGAATGCTGTCTTTTTTAATTCCTAAACCTTCTCCGTAAACCATGGTAGGAACAATAACAATACTTCGTATGCCTTTGCTGGCAGATTGCAGGACGTAATTGTTGATCAATACTCTTGATGCCATTTCCAGTCTTGGCTGCAAAGGGAAATCTTCTCTGAATATAAAGTCACTTTTTTTACCATTCTCTTTTCCACCAAAAATGGCAGAGCCTGAAGTGAATATAAAGGTTTTCTGACTTCCTTCCAGAGCTTTGATAAAGTTATCTGCTGCATACGCATCATCTGCTGAATCTGCATTATGGATCACAGCATCAATATCAGAAACCGCTGTTCTGATGAGGTCTTCCTCATGAATATTTCCCACAATGGTTTTGATTCCTAATGATTCCAGTTCCTGCACATGGGTTTCATTACGAACTAGTCCTGTCACTTCATAATTCCTGTCGAGGAGTTTTTTTGCGATAGTTCCGCCTATATAGCCGGTAATACCTGTGATCAGTATTTTTTTCATGATACCAGTTCAGATCTTAATTCTTTTTCAAAAACATTTCTCACATGTTCTTTGTAAAGCTTCATATCGCGTTCTATATTGGCGTTTTTCTCCACATCGTGGAAGTGGAAGCTTTCCATTTTTTCCATTGAAACAAAGGCATTCATTCTGTGGAATCCAAATAAAGGACCTTCGTCCACGCTTTTTTCATTAAAGAATTCTCCGGGAAGTGTGAAAGCAGTTGCAGGAGCATTCCAGCTTGTTGTTAACATATATTTTCTCCCGCCAAGCATTCCTCCTGTACCATAGTTGATTTCAGGACTCTCAGCCTTTCTTCCGTCGCTCATATAAATTCCTTTTGCATGACCTGCCGTGAAGACTTCGTCAATATATTTTTTCAATCCGTTCGGAAGCTGGAACCACCAGATAGGAGTGTGGTAAATGATGTAATCTGCCCAGACAAACTTCTGCACTTCTTCATGTTTGTCATAATTTTCACTTACATTCGTTATCTTTACTTCTACATTTTCAAATTCTTTAAGAACGGCTAATGTATTGTCTGCGATAGTCTGATTATATTTTCCTCCGGAATGTCCGAAATTCTGTCCTCCGTTGATGATTAGTACTTTTTTCATTTTTTTATGATTGTTTAAATTTTACTCTGCAAAGTTAGATCAGATTATTGTATAATAAAAATAATATAAATTATAGGGAATTATTATTTAAATTATAGTTTGGAGGTAAGGTTATATATGTGAATGGTCAATGGTCAATACGCTTCGCTTGTGAATTTTTTACGAGTTTTGGGGTACGTGGTCCTGGATTAAGTGCAGCCGATTTGTTTGTATATACAGGTATTTCTAATCAGCAGTTAATCATTCACTATTGACTTTGCGAAGCAAAAATTGACGATTGACAATTTCCCCTTTCATGGTAAAATATCATATAATCCCTGAACCGGAATTATTTTCCGACAGGTAAATTTGCCTAACAAATTGAAGGACAATGATACAGATAGCTGTTTTTAGTGATGTGCATGGAAATCTTCCTGCACTGGAAGTGGTGTTGAAGGATATTGAGCAGAGAGGAATAAGCCAGAAGTTCTGCCTGGGAGATCTGGTAGATTTTGCACCCTGGGGAAATGAAGTAATAGAAAAAATAAGGAGTCTGAACATTCCATGTCTGATGGGAAATCACGATGAAAGAATTGCTTTTGATATTCCTGTTGTTCCTTTGCCTAAGCATTCAGAAGAAGAAACTACTGCCCGCTTTATTGCTATAGATCATTCTAAAAAATATATTACAGAACCGAATAAAAAGTTTCTTTCCGGGTTGCCTTTTCACTTAAAGTTAAATTACAAAACAGGTAAAAAGCACTGGAACATCCAGCTGGTTCATTCCAGTCTTGAAAGCAATGATACTTATTTGTATGAATCAGAAAATGATGAGGTTTTTACATCTATGCTGGAATGGGCAAAAGCCGATCTGATCGTAATGGGACATACCCATTTATCATTTAAAAAACAGTTCGGAAATAATACATGGGCCGTTAATTGCGGTTCTGTAGGCCGCTCCAAAGAAGAAAACAGACTGGCTTCTTATCTGGTACTGACTTTGGATGAAGAAAAAATCACCCCTGAAATTGTACAGTTATCTTATCCGATTGATGAAACTATCCGCCAGATACATGAAAGCGGGATTCCGGATTATTATGCTTCGTTTCTGAAGAATGAAAATGTATTAATATTATAATTATTTTGTAACTTTGCATTATAATATTAATAATTAAGTCATGGTTAATTTAGAATGGTATCGTACTTTTAAGGCGATCTATAAAACCGGGACATTGACAGGTGCAGCTGATGCCTTATTCATATCACAGCCGGGAGTAAGCCTTCACTTAAGTTCTCTGGAAGCTTATGTGGGTTACAAGCTGTTTGACAGGACCGGTAGGAAAATGATTCCGACAGAGCGTGGTAAAGTATTGTTTAATGCAGTTGCTGAACCGCTCACTAAGCTGGAAGATGTAGAAAAGAATTTTCAGAAATCTACAGAGAAACATACGCCTACCATCAGTGTAGGGATGTGTTTTGAGACTTTTCAGACTACTCTGGAGCAATATGTTTCTTCATTACCTTTTAATCTGATCATCAGTTTTGGAGAATACCCCGAAATGCTGGATCAATTGGATAAGGGAATTCTCGATCTGATCATCACTCCTAAAAAAGGGTCTTCACCCAATATCGAGCATGAAGCCTTCTCTTCGGAACAAATTATTCTGGTTGGGGGGAAAGATGTAGATAAAGCAGCTTTCAATAAAGTGTTGAAAACAAAAGATGCAGAGCAGATTGAAGAGTGGCTGAAGAATGAAAAATGGTATGGAACCACCGGAGATATGGAACACCTTTTCCAGTTCTGGACCTTAAATTTTGGTCATAAACCGAATTTCCGCCCCAATTATATCGTTCCCAACCTGAATTCAATTATCCGCTGTCTGAAGGGAGGAACAGGATTAGCTGTTGTACCTGATTTTCTTTGCAGGAATGATATCGAAAGCGGTGAAGTACAGCTGATCTGGGAAGGAAAAAAGAAACTGGAAAACACACTGTATTTCGGATGTCGTAAGAAAACCAATTACCAGGCTGAAATAGAACACATTAAAGGTTTATTCCGCCAGGTGATGGCTTAAGACAACCATATCGCGCATCTGTAAACCGTTTTCATAGATTGGATCAGGATAATTTTTAATAAAAAAGTCTTTCAGAATTCCACTTCTGATGAATCCGTTTTTCTCATAAAATCTGATCTGTTGGAATCCCGTATCCGAGGTTCCGACAGTCAGTATTTTATAGTGGTTTTCTTTGGCAATTTCTTTAGCCTTGTTCATCAGGATACTTCCGATTCCTTTGCTACGGTAGCTTTCAATGACGGCAACATTTTTAATTTCCAGTTCAGTATCACTTTTTCTGTACAATGCCATCACTGCAATGTTTTCAGTACCGTTATGCAAAAGATAAATATCGGAATTGAAAATATATTGATTAATCGCTTCCTTGGTTTCATCAGCCAATAACAGGAGATGATAGGGAATTTCCGAATCGGAATTTAATTGATGAAAAGTGAAATCTTCCATTACAGACTCATATGAATAAGTGGATAATCTTTTCCTGAACCATCTTTTTCAGATCTTCCGACTTTTTTGAAACCCATTTTTTCATAAAAACCGATAGCCTGAGGGTTTTGTTCATTGACATCTACTTTGGTCAGTCCGGTTTTTTCTTTCATAAACTGATAAAGTGTTTTACCATAGCCTTTTCCACGTGTATCGTTGTGGATGAAAAGCATTTCCAGGTTGCCTTCTGCTACGGAAGCAAATCCTTTAGTTTCATGATCTTCAGTAATTAAATACACTTCCAGATTAGGAAGATAGTCTCTTGGAATGACTTCTTTAAAATAATTGAAATCTTCCTCAGCAAGAAAATCGTGTGTTGCTTTTACTGCTGATTCCCATATTTCCATAATTCTCGGATAATCCTCTGCTGTAGCCAATCTGATATGTTGTGACATGATTTTTAAATTTTGAGCAAAAATAGGGAAAATAGAGGTGAGATGCCAGGAGAAGGGTGAATTTTGAGGCTGGAAGCTGGAAGTTAGAAGTTAGAAGTTAGAAGTTAGAAGTTAGAAGTTAACATAGTAGGTTTTATCGACTACAGACATTCCCCTTCTCTGAAGAGGTGGATTTTTGTGAAGCAAAAAGACGGGTAGTTTATACATCATCTTAAACCTTATGAATAAGAATTTTTTAACAGAAACAGTAAAAATGGTAGGCAGAATTTTCAATTTTTTATTGCAAATTTGTTTATCACTTTATATTAATCATTAAAATAAAGATTTATGCAAAAGAAAACCTATACAGGACAACCTGTGGTAACATTAAATAACGGTGTGGATATTCCGGCCTTAGGATTTGGAGTATGGCAGATGGAAGATCTGAAAGAATGTGAAAATGCAGTAATCAAAGCTATTCAGACAGGATATAGAATGATCGATACCGCTGCTATTTATCAGAATGAAACTGCAGTAGGTACAGCCGTAAAAAATAGTGGTGTAAACAGAGACGAACTGTTTATCACCTCCAAAGTATGGGTTCAGGATCATGGATACGAAAAGGCGAAAAGCGCTTTTCAGAGAACATTGGACAGATTACAGATGGATTATCTTGATATGTATCTTATCCACTGGCCGTATGGAGATTTTCTGGGAACATGGAAAGCTTTGGAAGAGCTTTATCAGGAGGGGAAGATCAAAGCAATTGGAGTATGTAATTTTACCGTCGAAAAACTTGAAGAATTAAAAGCAAATTCAACTGTTTTACCGGTTATCAATCAGATTGAGCTGCATCCTGTATTTCAGCAGAAAGAACTGCAGGTGTATGACAGAGAAAATAATATCATAACACAGCCATGGAGCCCGCTGGGAAATGGTAACGCTAATCTTTTAAGCAATCCTGAACTGAAAGCTATTGCCGAAAAATATGGTAAAACCGTAGCTCAGGTAATCTTGAGATGGCACCTTCAGGAAGGTTTCGTTGTGATTCCAAAATCTGTGACACCATCAAGAATTGAAGAAAACTTTAACGTATTTGATTTTGAGCTGACAGAAGATGAAATGAATGTTGTCCGTTCTTTAGATACTGGAAAAAGATTGTTCTTTGATCCTAAAGATCCTGAATGGGAACAAAAAATGCTAAATTCTGTAGCAGATATTTAATAAAAATAAAGAATCAAAATATTCCCGCAGTTTTCACTAGTTCAGATTACGATCTGTGACATTCGTGTGATCTGTGGGAATTGTATTTTCATTCAGGGTGAGGAATATCATATCCTGTTGAAAATGAGGTGCTCTTATTTTTTGTACCTTTTAATTAAAATAATTTTTTATGTTCTGGCCCGATACAATCAGTAAAAAACTAGGAATACAATATCCTCTCATTCAGGCTCCGATGTTTGGGGTAAGTACTGTACAAATGGCTGTTGCCGCTGCAAAAGCAGGCTGTCTGGGATCACTGGCACTGGCTGATCTTTCGGCAGATCATTCTGTGGAATTGATCAGGGAAACAAAAGAACTGACTGATAAGCCGTTTGCTGCCAATATATTTGTCCATCACATTCCTGAAGTGACGGACGATTTAAAAGAAAAATATAGCAAAACCAAGCAGTTTATTGAAGAGCTGGCCAGAGAAAATAATATAGAAGTAAATCTTCCCGACATCGAAGAAATCAGTGTCAACAGCTATCATGAACAGGTTGATGCCATTATTGAAGAAGGATGTAAAATTGTAAGCTTTACATTCGGAAATCTTGATGATAAAAGTATTCAGAAATTACATGAAAACGGAGTGACTCTTATTGGTACCTGTACTTCTGTGAAGGAAGCTTTGTTGCTTGAAAAATCCGGTATTGATATTATTTGTGTGCAGGGAATAGAAGCTGGTGGCCACAGAGGTAGTTTTGAATCTGAAAATATTCCTCAGATCGGAGGATTATCTTTATTGTCACAGATCTACGATCAGGTAAATGTTCCTTTGATCTATGCGGGAGGAATTTATGGAGCAAAAACATTACAAGCCGTTAAAGACTTAGGTGCCCAGGGTTTTCAGGTGGGTAATCTTTTGCTGGCTTCTCAGGAAAGCGCTTTATTGCCTTTTGAAAAAGAAAGATTGAAAAGGGTAAGAGAAGAAGAAATTGTTCTCACGAAGAGCTTTTCCGGGCGGTATGCAAGAGGAGTGAAAAACAAATTTATAGAAACGGTTGAAAATTCAGAATATATTTTACCATATCCTTATCAGAACAAACTGACCAATGCCTTACGAAAAGCAGCTAAAGCTCTGCAAAATCCAGAGTTTGCAGGAATCTGGGTGGGACAGTCTATTCACCAGTACAGCGAACAGTCTACAGAGGAAATTTTAAAGAAACTGATCAAAGAATGTGAAATGTAGATCCATATGTTTTCCATTTGCTGGTAATTTTCTATTTTCGTGAAATATAAAAACTAAAACCAGCCAATATATCCATGAAATATTCAGAAGGAATTCAGAGATCACTTCCATTCGGATATCTTTTTCTCGTCATAATGGGAATACTAAAAGAAAGTGTATTCTACTATCAGATCAATATCAATATTCTCAAGTATTCAACAATCATGGACATTCTGATAAGTCCGATTGCTACTTTAACAGCTCATCCTATTATATTGATTGCCCTGATTGGGGTTGTTGTATTTTCATTTGCTTTTCCCTCTTTTTTATCGAAACAAGCTAATAAAAATAAACGTTGGGCATTACAAATGGCATCTCTTAAAGAACATGAAAACATGAGTAAAGAAGCTATTGAGAATCATTTTACCAATATGTTTGTGAGATTTCTTGCCATGATGTTATTGTCTTTCTTTGTAGGAATAGGATGGGGGGAAGGTCTTGGGCTCACCAGGAAGATCAAGGAGAATAAGCTTAAATATGACTATAAATTAAACTATGGAGATGAAAGCTTTGATCAGGTACATCTGATAGGATCCAACAGTATGTATTATATTTATCTTGCTAAAGGAAATAAAACGATAAAAATAGCTCCGATAGGTTCCATAAAAAGTATCGAACTGACCAATAACAAAAAATTGAATGATAATTAGTATACGTAATAAAAAAGCTTCAGATTGAATTTCTGAAGCTTTTTATTTATTTTGTTAAGTCTAATCCACCAAAATTTCCGGAGCTCATCATGAGATAAACACCATCTGTTTTATCTAATGTATTCCAGTAAGCATGCAGATCTTCAGCATTGGTGAAAACCTTTAAATTGTCATTTCTGAATTTTTGCTTGATGAATTCAGGAGATATAGGTTCCATTCTTTTAATCTTCAAAGCATCTTCAGAATAGAAAACAATGGCTTCCTCCAAACCATCCATGGCGTGGTCATACTGCTCAAGGAAAGCAGGATTTAAGCTGGAATAGGTATGAAGCTCCAGGAATCCGTATTTCTTATTATTTTTAAATTGCTCGGCAAAGGCTTTTACCGCAGCCTTTACCTTACTTGGTGCATGGGCAAAATCTTTGTAAAGAATTCCCTTATCTTCTCTTTCCACTTTTTCAAGACGTTTTGATGCTCCTTTGAAGCTCATGATCGCCTCATAGAAATCTTCATCCATAATTCCCAACTGCTGGCAGATATGTCTTGCTCCTTCAAGGTTCAGCAGGTTGTGTGCTCCAAAAACAGAAAGCGGAACATCTCCCATTTCAGTTTTTAAATATACTTTACCATTATTGATTTCGTATTCAGGAGTTTTGTAAGGGATTTTTCTGAAATAATTTTCTGCATTTTCCACTACTTTCACTACTTCCGGATCTTCTTCATTATACACAAGAACTCCGCCTGCCGTAATGCTTGCCACAAACTTTCTGAACTGATCAATATAATCATCAAATGTTTTGAATACATTGATGTGATCCCATGCAATGCCGCTCATTAAAGCAATATTCGGCTGATACAGTAAAAACTTAGAACGTAGATCAATAGGAGAGGAAAGGTATTCATCACCTTCCAGTACCATGAAATCATTATCCTGAGTCAGTTTTACCATACAGTCGAAACCTTCAAGCTGCGCACCTACCATGAAGTCCACATCTTTCTGATGGAAATTCAAAACGTGGAGAATCATTGACGTAATGGTTGTTTTACCATGTGATCCTGCAATAACAACTCTTGTCTTGTTTTTAGACTGTTCGTACAGGAATTCAGGATAAGAATATATTTTCAGGCCCAGTTCTTTTGCTCTTGCCAGCTCAGGATTATCCTGGTGGGCATGCATCCCGAGAATAACAGCATCAATATCCGGAGTAATCTTTTCCGGGAACCAGCCCATTTCCTGAGGCAGAATTCCTTTCTTTTCCAAACGGGTTTTTGAAGGCTCAAAAATAGCATCATCAGAACCTGTAACCTGATATCCTTTGTCTTTTAATGCGATGGCGAGATTATGCATGGCGCTTCCGCCAATGGCAATGAAGTGGGTTTTCAATTGTATTTACTGTTTTTTAACATTAATATTAATGATCTGCTGGAAAGCTTCAAGAATATTGTTCCAATTGGTCTGATAATTCGGAATGATCATACTCGCATCCGATTTACTGCCTTCATTGGGACCTTTCTTGACATTGATGGACGTTGAAATATTGTCGTACAATTTTTTACGGTCTTCCTGTATTCTTCTGAAATTATTCTGAGAAAGAACCTGATCCAGTTTCTTTAAATCTTCATCTGAAATTTTAAAATCCTGTTTATATTTTTTTCCCTGGCCTTCAAAAGAGTAGTGTACATTATTCCCTTTGATCAGAAGATTTTCATATACAGGAGCAAAGCCTCCGCTTTTCGAATAACTGATATCAAAATCCGAATATACTTTCTGGCTGTTGCATGAAACTAATACTATGATTGCGAATAATACTCCAAGTATTTTTTTCATAATTTTTCTATTTACTTTAATTATTTGAGTCCTTTTGTTCTAATTTTTTAGCTTTAAGTTCTTCATCATAACTGTGTAATAGATTGAAATCTTCTGTCTGCTCAATGGCAGTCATAATTTTCAATAAAATTTCCGGTGCTTTTTCATTATCATAATCAATATCCAAAGGAGCTTTGAATTCCATCGTAGGTTTTACACCGGTTACCTTTACGCGGAGTCCTTTTTTATCAAAAGCTCTTCTGAATCCGTTTATTTTGATTGGAATTACAATAGGACGCTGATTTTTTACCAGTTTGGCAGTTCCTCTTCGTCCCTGTGCAAAAGCCGATGTAGTTCCTTGAGGGAAAGTAGCTACCCAGCCATTGTCCAATGCTTTCATAATATTATCTACCTCGCTCATGTCTACCATTCTGTTGACATTTTTCCCTTCAGATCTCCATGTTCTTTTTACCGTTACAGCTCCTGCAATTTTGAAAATTTTGGGAAGAATACCTTTGTTCATGGTTTCCTCTGCTGCCACATAGTAAAAATCGATCTTCGGATTCAAAAGATAGATCGGGTTTTTTATTGTATTGAGATATCCGTTGTTCACAGCACAGAAGGCATGGTACATGGCCGCCACATCTGCAAAATAGGTCTGATGGTTGGATACAAACAGTACGTTAGAGTCCGGAAGATCCACAAGGTGTTCTGTACCGGTTATTTTTAACTTATTAAAGCCATTGAATCTTCTGTAAGATACAATTCCTAAAATAAAAATAATAAACCTTTTCAAAAAATAAGGAGTTCCGAATGCATCGGTGAAAATATTTTTCTTCGCCATCTCTCAATTAAACACGGTAGTGCAAAGTTACATTTTTTTCAGCAACTGACTGAATTCACTTAATATCATCGCTGTAGCTCCCCAGATAATGTATCCGTTGAAATTAATCACGGGCACTTCATGTCCGCCTGCACTTGGCAAAGCCATGATTTCCGGGGTGTCCGACAGGTTTAAAAAGGAAGTGATCGGAAATTCTATGGTTTCCACAGCTTCCGTCTGTTGAAGAACGAAAGCAGGATTCTTTATTGTATAAGAAATATAGGGATAGACATAAAAATTGCTTGGTGGAATATAAATCGGAGACATTTCCCTGATGATTCTTACATAATGTTTATCTATTCCGATTTCTTCGGAGGTTTCCCGAACTGCCGTTTCAGCAAAATCCCTGTCCATTTCCTCACGCTTTCCTCCGGGCAGAGATATCTGTCCGCTGTGTCTGTCGTGTTCATTAATCGTCCTTTGGATCAATGGAAAATACCACTCGTTGTCTTTCAGATATAAAACAATATTAACCGCCGCAAATTTGGGATTCTTTGACAATACTTCATCATACGTAAAAACGGGGCGGTAGGGAGGTGAAAATACTCCATGGGCGTGTTCACCGGGAAGTTCCACGCTTTTTATTTTTCTCAATAAATCTTTTCCAAAATTTTCCATAGCTCAAATTTAGCAATATATCTCGAAGAAATAAATGCCTTAACATTAATTAACCTGTGAAATATCAGGATTTAAAGCTTTAAACCCTTAATCTGACAGGGTAATTATTTAACTGAAATAACAGGGAGATGTTGTACCGGAAAATTGACGGAATTGGCAATGAAACAATATTCGTTGGCTTTATGATGAAGCTGTTCTGCTTTTTCTTTCATGGATTCTGCTGCAACAGTTACCTTAGGATGCAAAGTTACTTCTGTGAAGTGGCCGCTGCCACCGGCTGTCTCTGCCATGATGCCCGTTGCTTCGTCAGTGTAATCTGTAACAATAATGCCTGCTTCAGAACAGAAATGAAGGTACCAAAGCATGTGACAGGAAGAAAGTGAAGATAAAAACATTTCTTCAGGATTATATTTCGTCCGGTCGCCACGGAATGCCGGATCAGATGATCCTTCAATCACAACTTTATTCTCTGCTGAAATAGTATGGCTTCTCCCGTAATCTCTGTAACCGCTGGTTCCTGTTCCCTGGTTTCCCGTCCACTGGATGGTAATTTTGTAATGGTGATTTTTCATATTTTAAAGATAAAAGATAAAAGATAAAAGATAAAAGATAAAAGATCTTGCTGTTAAAATTCAATAGGGGTGGGCTTTAGCCCGCCTACATAAACAAAAAACATCTATTGGCTTTAGCCGAAACTTATAGCAAGAAAGGTAATAAAAAAACCTCCAGAAAACTGAAGGTTTTAAATTTTTTAATTAGAGAATTCTATCAATTCTTCTTTTTTGGCATTGTAGATTTTGTATTCTAAATATTTAAAAGAATCCCTTGGAACAATGGTTACCCACTTTTTGTATTTGATAAACCATTTCATCTGGATACTTTTAATGCCTTTTGTAAGGTAGGCTTCCACAAATGGGTGTACGTGCAGGTAGATTTTTCCTTTTTCTTTCTGCAGGATATTTCTTAAGGTTTCACCCATTCTTTCTACGATAACAATAGGAGCTACAATTTCTCCGTCTTTGTTCGGGTTTTCTTCTTTGGTGTCGATCTGTTTTTCCGGACGGTTTCTCTGTCTGGTGATCTGGATCAGACCAAATTTACTTGGAGGAAGGATTTTGTGGCGTGCTTTGTCGCGCTTCATTTCCTCTTTAAGATGCTCGTAAAGATCTCTTCTGTGATCAGAATTCGGCATATCTATGAAATCGATAACGATGATCCCTCCCATATCGCGGAGGCGAAGTTGTCTTGCGATTTCTGTAGCAGCCATTTTGTTCACTTTCAGTGCATGCTCTTTGTTGACAGCTGCTCCGGTTGTAATATTGTTTCCGGAGTTGACGTCCACTACGTGAAGTGCTTCTGTGTGCTCAATAACAAGATAGGCTCCTTTGGAACTCGGAATGTTGACGTGTTTTCCGAAGCTCTGTTTAAGCTGTTTTTCAACATTGTAATATTCCAGAAGTGGAATATGGGAATCATAAAACTGGACAATATTTTTCTTTTCAGGGGCAATTACTTCAATGTAATTTTTCATTTCGTTCACCATTTGCTCATCATCGCAAATGATATTGACGAAGTCCTGATTAAAATTGTCTCTTAAAATAGCTGAAGCTTTGTCTTCTTCGCTTAAAACTTTAGACGGAACTTTATTTCTCTGGATGTTTTTGAAAGTACTTTCCCATTTCTGAACCAGCTGGTTCATGTCATTATGCAGGTCGGCTACTTTTTTTCCTTCTGCCACTGTTCTGATGATCACTCCGAATCCTTCAGGCTTAATACTGTCGATAAGGGTTCTCAGTCTTTCTTTTTCCTCAGAGCTTCTGATTTTTTTGGAAATAGAAACTTTATTGTCAAAAGGAATTAAAACCAGGAAACGTCCTGTTAATGAAATCTGGGTAGAAATTCTTGGACCTTTGGTAGAAATAGGTTCTTTGGTAATTTGTAACAGAACAAGATCGTCCTTGGCAATTACTTTGTCTACCGTTCCGTTTTTGTCTATTTCGGGTTGTATCTCGAAATTTTTTAAGCTCGAAGTGCTTTGTTTTTTAGAAATAGTATCTTTTAAAAACTTTCTGTACGTAAGATACTGAGGTCCCAGATCCTGATAATGCAGAAATGCATCTTTGTCATATCCGATATTGACGAATGCTGCATTCAGGTTTGGGGCAAGTTTTTTTACTTTTCCTATAAACAGATCTCCAACTATAAAATCGCTTTTGTCTTCTTGCTCATGAAGTTCACATAGTCTTCCGTCTTCCAGCAGCGCAATCTTTGTAAGATCATCTTCATGCGAAACTATTAGTTCTTTCTTCATTTTTTAATAAGATAAAATTGTTAAGATTATAGGAAGTGGATGTTTTTTATCGATTAATTCATCTATTAAATATAAGGATTTTGAATGAAAACCATTATATTTTTATTAAAATAATATTTGAAACCCTCCGTTTTCCGCGGAATCTTATAGTTGCAAACAAAAATATAGTTAGTGAACTTTAAAAATTTAAATCCACCAACTATATTATTATATTGTAAATCTCGAGAAAAAGAGATTATTTTTTCTTATGTCTGTTTGCTCTTCTCCTTTTCTTTCTTTTGTGAGTCGCAACCTTGTGTCTTTTTCTTTTCTTTCCGCTTGGCATAATTTTAATTTTTTAGTAACTAGTTAATATTCAGTTAATGTTCTTATTTTACTGCAACTTTAGTTTTTACTTTCTCAACAAAAGATTTTGAAGGTTTGAAAGCAGGAATGTTATGAGCAGGAATCTCAATTGCAGTGTTTTTAGAAATATTTCTTCCTGTTTTAGCAGCTCTTGTTTTAATGATAAAAGATCCAAAACCTCTTAGATAAACGTTATCCCCATTATACATAGAAGTTCTGATCTCCTGCATAAAAGCTTCTACAACTTTCTGTGTTTCATTCTTTTCTGTTCCCAACTTATTTGAGATGGTGTTTACCAATTCTGCCTTTGTCATTTCCTTATTTTAATTTTAAATTTTAGGTGTGCAAATTTAGTTAAAAAAATTGAATACTAGCAAATTAGTGGCAAAATATTTTTATTCAAAGAGTTGGACTTTTTATGTATACACTATATTAAGGCAGGATAGTGATAATTTAACAATAAAATAATGTAACCGGATAAAGGTACAAAAAATTGATGAACAAAATTTAATAAATGCTGGTTATAACAGGTCTGGCAGCGCTTTATGGTCCTTAGTATACTATTTTTGAGATTCTTTATCTGCCCTTATCGAGCCTCCTGGAATTGAATTTTTCAATTGAAATCAGATTTTTTATAAACTGGAATTATAATATCCGTTTTCTACGCAGAAGCGGATAAGATGAAGTTTGGTTTTCAATCCCAGCTTTTCAGTAAGTCTGTTGATATAGGTATCGATTGTTCTGGTACTGAGATTGAGCTTTTCTGCAATTTCTTTATTGCTGAATCCTTCATAGCAGAACCTCATGAGCTGTATTTCAGATGGGGAAAGTTCTTCCTGTCCTTTTTTCTGCCTGTCCATATATTCCTGTACGGCAAGCGGCTGCTGTTCCCATTCTTTGGAATAAGCCTGATAGTCGAAGTCGTCAGACGCAATACTTCCTTTAATAATATCCTTTATAATGGTGCTTTTTTTCTGACAGTAATAGATATTGGGAATCTTTGAAAGGATTTCCGCCATATCTTCCTGATAAGTGCCGGAATACGTAATAATAGGGGTTTCAGTATTGTTTTTTCTGATATACTTAATAGCTTCAATTCCACTTAATACCGGCATAAAGAGTTCAATAATGAACACATCTTCCTGTCTTCTGTAGATTCTGTTTACCAGCTCATGCCCATTGTTACAATCATTCAGAAGCATATAGAAAGGATTTTCCATAAGTGTTTTGATCATTATTTTTTTAAAATAAAAATCACTGTCAGCAATGGAAAAACGTACGGTATTAGATAATATTTTACTCATTCTTAATATCGATTTGGCGAATGATATTTAAAATTCAGAGGTCTAATTTATGAAAAACTTATCAAAGTGAAAATTAATATTAATTTAATCAGGGTTTTCACGAAACAGGGTTGGGGAAATTACGTATTGTGCATAAAATTTTTTTTTTATATTTTCACAGGCCAAACAAATCGCAAATTATGTCTTCTAACAGGGAAAAAAAATTAAACAAATCTGACGTCAGAACGGGCATTTGGAAGTTTATTATGTCATTTGTCGTTTTGTCGGTTGTATCTTTTGCTTGCTTATTTCTCTTCTTTAAGAGTTATGATATACAGCGGGAAGGAATCAGCCGTGAAGCTGAAGCGTATAAAGAACTGATGCTTCGAAGTGACGTGCTTAAGGATCACATTGATGATATTTACGACAAAATGAACCAGCTTAGCATCAATAAGGTGGAGAATGAGGTATTTCTGAGAACCAGTATTATGGATAATGTGAGAGATGCCAAAAATATTATGGGTAAAGACAGTGTGCAGAGCTTTAAACATTATGCCGTACTGATGAAGCAGATTGTACCGATGATGACTTTAAAAGCAAAGATCATCGAAGTAGAGTATCAGAAAAAGACCGTTTTACGGGATCTTGATGAATGCATGGGCAAGATTAAAGTAACCAACAACGAACTTCGGAAAGACCCTACGAGAAATTTCACAGGAAGTAGAAGAAGAAGATAAAAAGAAAAGATATGCAAGGACAAATCACATTATCGAAGAAAGAGAGGCATTATCAGTTTTTTTATTTAATACTGATGCTGGTGACTGCCATGTTATTTTTAGGAGTGATCTTTCTGAAAGGATTTGAATCCCCTTTTTCTGATGAAGATGTAAGAGGTATTCAGAATCTTGAGCAGAAAGCCGAATTTGAACAACACCAGAAAGTTGTTCTTCCTATCATGGACAGTACCTACACCATGATCACCAAGCTTACTGATGACGGACCACAGCCTTTTATCGAAAATAATATCCAGCTGGGCGTTAACGACCTTAACAGCTATTTCAACAGTACCGATGTTGTGGATATCCGTAAAGATGCCTATCCGCAGATCGCGAAATTCTATAAAATGTATTTTGATGACAAAAAAGTCATTTCAACAACTTCTGAAGACATTAAAATTTTCCAGAAACAGGTGGATGAATGCAGAATCGGATTTAAAGATAAGCAGAATAAGCTTTATCAGCGCGAGCAGGATCTGAAAGCAAGAATGCAGTAAGCAAATAAATACTAGGAACATACATAAAACACATCACAATTACTAACTATGAATTATTTTCAAAAGAACAAGAAAAACATTATTATCGGTGTTATTGCAACTTTGCTGATCGCAGCATTGGTTGCTCTGTGGCTGCAGAAAAAGGTAATACATTCAGCAGATGATATTGTTGGGGTGGTTTATCCGTCTTCACTGGCGGTAGGAGACACGCTTTTATTCGAAGATAAAACCCAGTTTGCCAAAACCAAAAGATGGAATTTCGGAGATGGGACAACTTCAGATAAAAACAGTGGTATTCACTTCTATAATAAACCGGGATATTATCAGGTGATTTTGATCGTCGACAACAAGTACACGAAATCTTTCCCTGTAATGGTAAGCGCAAGAAGCGTTCAGAAACCAAAAGATACTGCAACGGCAAAAACAACTATCGAAGCCGTAAGTCAGGCAATGCAAAATGAAAATGTGACCTTCCGTGCTATTTCTGATGCAAAACAGTTTGCATGGAAATTCGGTGAGTCCGGAAATACAGATGCTAAGGACAAATTTACCATCTATTCCTATAAAAAACCTGGAGAGTATCTGGTGACTCTTTACACAGAACAAAGCCAGGATCCTATTTATCACCGTATTAAAATTCTTCCTGCTTATGATGCTCTTGCTGAAGATGAAGTTTCAGTGGAAGACTCTTATGCCAAAGTAGATAATGATTTTAAATATCACCTGCAGCAGATTGCCAACGGAAACAGTTTCAATATGCACTACAATTACCTGCTGAAAACCTATCTGTGTAACAATGAAAATACAGTGGTAAAAGTAAATGACAGCAAAGTGAATAACTTCTACATGTATTGTGCAGGCCTTCAGTTTGACAAGAATACAGTGATTCAGACGGTAAAAGTAAACCTGGACGACACACAGAACTGTGTAACTAAAGTAGATATTAATCAAAGCAAATAATTTCATCCGGTCTTACGGATGTACCAATCATAAAAAGATTAAATAGGATGAAAAATAAATTTCCTCTAGCAGCATATTATATAGGGTTAACAGTATTATTGACGAGTTGTCAGGTAAAACTGCCGTCAAAGAAAACCCCGGAGCCTTCACAGTATGGGCAGGTGGATGCATCCCCTGTCGTTAACGGATATCCGAAAAAGTCAGTGCCATGGATCGTTATTTCAGACCGGTCAAGAAATACGGCTTATCTGGATAAAGATGATGAGAAGTCTTACAAAGAAGTAAAATTCCTTGAACCTTTAATGGTTTTAAAACATAGAGACGGAATGGTAAAAGTAGCGGAATATGTTCCGGATGCTTTAATGAAGAAAGTTTCGTCAAAATCGATCAAAACATATGGCTGGATTCAGGAGTCTGATCTCCTTCTCTGGAATAACGCTTTAAAAAGTGAAAAGACAGGTTATCCTGTAAGAGTGGCAGTAGTACCTAATAACAGCGAAGTCATCAGAAATGCTGAAAGATACTATAAAAACGACTCTATTATGGTGTTCAACTCACCAAGCCTTATTGAAACAGCCAATGTAAAAATTCCTAACGGACAAATTGTATATGTGTACAAGATGGCCGAAAATAACAAACGTTTTCTGGTAGGTAAAAAACCGTCTGTTGATATGGACAGTATCAATAAAGGACTTTACGGGTGGGTAAGCTCCAATGTAATCTCCACCTGGGGAGAACGTTCCGCTATCAGACTTAAAAATACAACAGGAATTACCGATACAACGCTGGGAATTCATGAAGGGTATCCGGGTGGATCAGCATCGGATGCGTCCAACAAAACAGCTATTCTTCTTACCGATGTGAATAAGAGAACACAGCTGGAAAATATCTTTCCGGTAAATCTTCCTTTAGAAGAAGCTCCGACTCCTGATACCAAGACAAAATATTTCACCAATATTTTAGATTACAGCAAGAATTTCGTATCCAATGTACTGGGTGAACCGATTTATTTCGACCGTTACAGAGAGATCACGGAAAAAGATAAAAACATCAATATTGTCTTTGCATTAGATGTAAGTGCCGGTAATGCGCCTTATGCACCTATTGTAAAATCATTATTACAGGATCTTCAGCTTAGGTTTGAAAAACCTTCTTATTTTAGCAATGTTAAATATGGAGCGGTTTTATACAAGAACAATCCTTGCGGAGATAATGTTTCTGTCTCCAGCTTAAGTACAGATTACAGTAAGATTTCATCATTTATTGATCAGAAAACGAATGAAATGAACTGTGCCAGCAATAGCGGCTATCAGCCGGTAGGAGAAGCTCTTACGGCAGCAGGAAACCTTCTTTCCAATGTTCCTGATGAAACCAATATCGTTGTTACTGTAGGAACTTCTGCCAACCAAAGCGGAAATATGTACAGTGTAATCAGTTCTCTTACCCAGGCTCAGGCAAGACTGATCATGTTCCAGACCAGTGCAAGATCATCAGATACCTACAATGATTTTGTATTGATGGCGGAAAATGTGGTTACCAATACAGCCAAAAATATTGCTGAACTTAAAAAACAAAAGATCATCAACCAAAATGATGTGCTTACCAAGAATAATTTCAGCCTTGTGGAAGGAGATACAGGATTCTTCTCTTTAGCTTACCCTAAACAGAGTATGTCTCAGGGATTCGTTATTTTCCCTAAGAAAGGAGACATTACGACTCCGGGATTCCTGAAAAAATCTGTTGACAGCCTTATTGCACAGGTTACTCTGGATAATCAGACTATTGATAAATCTCTTAATGAATATTTCCATTCATCCGTAGGAGCAGGTAGAACAGATGTGGATTTAAAATATAAATACCTGTATCCGGGACTTACCAATCCGGTTTCTGCAGGAATTGCCGCACAGCTGATCAACTATGGAAGCCCATTCCTTGTAAAAGGATATATTCCAAAAGATCTGAAAGATTTTACTCCGGCAATAGAAAAGGGAATCCTTATTTCTGAATCGGAATATGATAACTTAAAAGCTTTCTACACGGAAGTATACAGAAATACTCAGGCAGATCGTGCAGATTTTAATCAGGGAAGAGCCATTAAAGAATATGTTAAATTACTGAAGAAGTACAATCCTACGATAAAATTCTTGGATAAAGGAGCGCTTTATGAGCTGCCAATGTCTTATGCGATCGGAATGAGTACCGGATTTGATCTTTCTGAAGAAGAATTGATGGCTAAATATAAGCTGAAAGGTTGGAAAAAATCAAAAGTCGTTCCTAGTGAAACGGTAAAAAATTATTTCCAGCACTATAAAAACTTAGCGGACAGAATGCTTGCCAACAGAAACAACCCTGCTGTAAAAATTCAGCAGAACGGACAAACTTTCTACTGGCTTAATGAGTACTTTACTCCATCCAGAATTCCAACAGAACAACCGGAATACACAAAGCATTAAAAACATTTTTTTATGATATCAAAAGCAGGAGTATATACTTCTGCTTTTTTTGTAGTATAAAGACAGATCAACAAACCTTAAATCTTAAATTTTTAAACTTTGAACCCTTGTTATTTCTCTTTGATGTGTAAAATTATTTTTTATCTAAAAAAAGAGAAATAATTTAAAACGCTGTATTTATGGTTGTTATCGTAAGGTTGATAAATCCATTGTCGTAGAATTACGACAAGAAATCGTAGAACTACTACAAAATCTCAGATTTATAGGGAAAAGTTTTTTTTAGCGGAAAAGAGCCTCTATATTTGCTAACACAATCACCGAATCACAAAATATTACTAACGATTAAATTTACTAATCATGGCCGAAAGAAATTCAAGAGGAATCTTAAAATTCAATAATGGAGAAGGGCAAAAGCTGTTAAAAATGAATTACAGCGTTTCCAGATCTACAGATGTTTCAGGACGTGTAGCATCAGATCCTTCCAACGCATTAATCAAGGTTACAGTAGAAGCTACTGAAAAATCAGATATCCTTGAAAGCTTGCTGAACGGTAAATATAAGCCGACTGTAGGAGAGATTACTTTTAACAAATCTCACGAAGAAGGAACATTGATTACACTGAAATGGCAGAACGGATATGTAATCCAGCATCAGGTAGATTTCGACGCCATCGACAGCAACAGTATGCTGATCAGCTTCGTAATCAGTGCTGAAACAATAGACTATGGTACTTCTCAATACGCTGGGCTATGGCCATCCAGCTAAATACTGACACACATTATCAACATTCATAAGAAGAAAGACTGTCCCTATTTAAGACGGTCTTTTTTTGCCTGAAAGAAAAATTATAACCTGAGAATTTTATTTTATAACGTGTTTATATAATGTCTGTTATATAAAATATTGTTATCTTTAATACTAAACACAAACACAAAGCATATGAAAACCGAATCAAAGACCAAAGGATCTTCTTTCCGTCCATCTCAGAATGCGGACGGGATATCCGCGAATCATCACGCAGGGATCAACCGGCTGGTCAAATTATCACTGGTTGTAGAAGGTAAAATTATTAAGTACTATAAGCATTTCACTCTTAAACAGAAAGCGGGTCACCATCACGAATTCAACCTTATTCTCGCTCACGATGCATTGGGAGACCGGCAGAGCCATACCCTTGAGGAAGCCAATAAATTTCTGGGAAAACGTCTTACAGCTGTTATTTCCTACAAAGATATTGAGAAAAGTCCGGAAAGGAATTTTGTTGGGGTTATTACCAAAGTAGGATTCAGTCAGGAAAAAATGAGTCTGGGAAATATTGTGCTTTCCGGATACAGCCCGACGATCCTGCTGGACGGTGCTCCGCATATCCAGAGCTTTGGCGGCAGCCAGCCCGTTAATATGGGAATCATAGCCAAAGAAGTAATACAGCAGGGAATAGATAAAGAACGGTTTGATATAAGAGTCGATACCAATGATTATTCCCAGATCATTTACAGCAGCCAGTATAACGAAACCCATTATAATTATCTGTCGAGAATGGCAGAAGCTTATGGAGAACAATTTTACTATGATGGCGAAGTTTTGCATTTTGGAAAGCTTCCTCCACAAAATAAACCTATAAAATTATTATATGGGAGCAATGCGGATCATATCAGGGTAGAACTAAAAGCGGTTCATACAAAACCTCAGTATTATGGCTATAACAGCAGTAAACATGAAAAACTGACTTCCGGGGAAACTCCGGTTGACCATTTAAGTGATCTGGCCCGTACAGCATATAGCCATAACAATAAAATATATAAAACTCCGGCACTGCAGGTTGCACCTATTAAAGCAACAACACACCTGGATGTGGAGCATTCTCAAAGAAGCGCGTCAGGAAGTGAAGCGGTTAATGTATTTTCGGTTTCCGGATCTACAACCGTTCCTTTTTTGCATCCCGGATGTATTGCTGATATTCATATGAGAAAACCGGACAGCAGTGAAACATCTTATTTTACGAAGGTTATGGTGACAGAAGCCGTTCATGAAATTGATACGATCGGACATTACACAGGAACTTTCGAATCCATTGCAGCAGACACGGGTTTTCTGCCCAAACCGGAATTTACGGTACCGGCTGCTCAGCCACAGATTGCAACGGTAATTTCCAATACTGATCCGGAAGGACAGGGAAGAGTTCAGGTAAGATTCGACTGGCAGATGAATGATACCACTCACTTTGTAAGAGTAATGAGCCCCGATGCAGGAGGAACCGATCAGATCACTCAAAATCGTGGTTATGTAGCTATTCCCGAGGTAGGCGATCAGGTGATGGTTAATTTCGTACACAGTCATCCGGACAGACCATTTGTAATGGGAGGAATGTTTCATGGCGGAATAGGCCTTGGTGGAGGAGCTGAAAACCGTGTGAAATCTATTCAGACAAGAAGCGGCCACAGAATCGTTTTCACAGAAGATGAAAGTATCATTATTACAGACAAAAGCGGCAATGAGATCCATCTGGATACGACGGGCAGTAATATCAATATCACGGCACCGGAAACCATGACCCTGAACTGTAAGAATATGAATATTAATGTAGGAGAGAATATGACGACGACGGTGGGAATGAATAAGTCTGATAGTATCGGATTAAATAATACTGAGACTGTAGGCGCTATGAAACTTACTTCGGTTATAGGAAATGTAAGTACATTCATTACGGGTAAACTTACTGAAATTATTGAAGGAGATGTATACAGCGAAACAAAGAAGGAAAGAAATGAAATTTCTGAAAAAGAAATTAACATTACCTCCAATGCTTCCATCAATAAACACGCCCAGCAAGAAGTACAAAACAACAGCGGAGAAAGATCTAAAGCCTATTAATTATGAGCAGAACGAGAATTGTAAAAGGCACCTACAACAAAATCTCTCATGAAAATCATAATATGTATTCTCAGGAGAGTATTATTTCACGTGCCATGAAATGGATTTCTGAAAAGGGTAATGATAAAGGAGTGAGTCATAATACGCCACAATCTCCTCCATTAGCTCCTCAGCCCATTCAACTTATTGTTCAGTTCAGACCTAATAAGGGATGGAAAGGAGAATTTGGGTTTGATTGGATGAGAATAGGTGATACCAGTCTTTTTAATGATCAAAAGTTTAGTGATATTATAGCTTATCAGTATGAGGATGCTAAATTTACTACGAAAGTAAAAGATGGTAATAAATATAAGGGATATTTTAAGATTGATGAAACAATGTTTAATAACCTTAAAAAAGAATATAATCCTTTCTCTATTTTATGGAAAACGAAAAAAGATAAAAATACTGGAAAAGATATTCCGGAAGAATATTTTATACCATGGTTGTCCATTATAAAAGATAAAGAAGTTAAGATCACTTTTTTTGCAGAAATTCAACAGGAGGCTGATTATTTGGAATTTACAAAGTCTGATTATTTTACTTTTACTCCAAATAAAATAGAGATAAAAGGGAAAAAGAAAATATCTTTGAATGATTATGAAGTGACAATCAAATGCATAAAGGAGTTTACAAGTAACCAAACTATAGAGTTAAAAGCTTTTAAAACTGAAGATGGGAAAACCATTGAGGCTATTGTAGGAAAACTAAATGTCTGGGCAAATGATAATACTAAACAAAAGAAAAAAGATGTTGTATTTGTGGAAATAAAAACTCCCGCTATATCTTCAAAAAAAGAAGAAAAGCCCTCAATAAATGATGAGAAAAATAGGATTAATCAGTATCTCGAGCAAGCATATATCAAGTTATCTAATGACTCTGATATTGTTGAATTAGATTTAACGACAGACAAAAATTTTGTTGATTTTGTAACCAATGGAGAAGTAGATTCTGATAAAAAGAGCAGTGGAAAAGAATTGCAGGATTATTTGAAAGTTCAATTGGAAAAAGTCTATCCCAAGAAATATACTAAGCATTTCAAAGCTTTTTATTTTGCAGAACATGGTTACAATGCAGGAGGAGGACATGTCTCTGGCTATTCAAATTATGGAGCGGATTATGTAGTGGTATTTAAAAGCAAAAATGATCAGACTGCAGCCCATGAGTTTCTTCATTCTATGAATTTAGCCCATACATTTTCCAATAAAGAAGCGTCTTCTCATGCGTTATATACTTATGAATATAAAAAGACAGATAATTTACTGGACTATTCGCATCATGGAGGAAATGATAATAAGCGATGTTCATTATATTACTGGCAATGGAAAAAAGCCAATTCATCTATAAAATAGATAGTTATGAATAAAATAATAATGTTAATGTGGTTGAGTATATTTATACAATGCCAGTCTCAAAAAATAGATAAGTATATGATACCAATTGTTGACAATAAGTATGAAAAATTTGATATTGAAAATTTTCAAAAAAATTCTGTAAGAGGAACCTTGATTTTAAAGTCTAATAATGCTACTGTCTTAGAGGATAAACAATCATATGGATTTATAAAACAGGTATACAAGAAAGATGATATTTTTTGTCATACCGTCCTATATTACCCGACTGGGAAAATTAAGGAAAAAGGAATTACGTTCAATAATGGTACTGAAATAGGCATATGGTTTTACTATGATGAATCTGGTAAACTTGTGAAGAAGGAAAACACGGATGAAGGTTACGATTTTAAACCTGAAAATGTTATTTCATACTGCGAAAAAAATAAAATTAATCTCCCAAAAGGCTATCATGATTCAGGTTATCAGACAAGAGTACTAAAACGAGATTTGGAAGGCAAAAAAGTATGGCGGATTTCTCATCAAATTGCTGGCGACAAAATAGAAGAAGTCATTCTGGATGGTAAAACAGGAAAAGAGCTTCAAAAGAATACAGTACCTTTTTATAACCCATAATTGCTAATACTTTTATGAACAGATTACTAGAGCATTTAATTTAGCAAGAAGCCTTGATGAAAAAAGAACGGCTGGTATGGTAAGATATTTAAAAGTTAACAATATGAATTGCTATAAAAATGGAAAACTTATTAAATCAACACATCAAGGGATTTTCAACAACCATCGTTAAGGTTTTCTTACAATTATTATTAATAACTACTGTAGCTTGTACAAAAATGAATGAACAAACATTTAAAGTATTTGGAAAAGAAGATATATTGAAGAATACTAAAATTAATATCATAAAGATAGATGATAGAGGAGCAAAAACTGAAAATACATTATTGTTTTTAGGAAAAGAATATGACATAAATGCAGAAACGGAAGCAGGTGCTACCTATGAACTTTATGTTTCTTATAAAGATTCATTAGTTAATATATTGAAATTTGAAAATGTAATGAGAAATGCAAATGATCATATTAATCATATTTATTTGAATGAAGAAAATAATAGTATAAATGTTATTTATATCGGAAGAGAATCAGATGTGGTTAAGCATCATGGATTTATGAAAACATTGATGCCAAAAAACGATTTTTATAAAGCTAATAATATTTCAGATGATAAAACGATAGAAAAGTATAACCAGCTTTTTTTTGATGAAGTTAAGTAGCTTTTAAATTATGAAATTAAAAGTTTTTTTTTACTGTTATACTTTTATTTTTCCCAATGTAAAAAAACAATAACCTATAAAAAATATTGTGAATAAAATAATAATATTAGTTGGGTTGGGTCTTTTTACTCAATTTCAATCTCAGGAATTACAAAAGACAATGATCCCTAAAATTAGTAACAAATTTGAAAAGTTTGATATAGATAAATTTAGTAAATCAACAAAAAAAGAAACTGATGTTGTAAGAGAGTTTCTGCCCAATGGAAACTATATTGAAATGAGTATGGCAAACTCTGGTAAATATTATACCGAATCATATAAAGATTCCTATTTTATGATATCTAAATCTTATTACACCAGTGGAAATATAAAAGATAAAGGTATCATGTTTAATGTTCCTTGGGGAGCTCCTTTTCAAAAAGGAATTTGGTATGGTTTTGATGAAAATGGAAAGCTGATTAAAGAGATTGATTATGATAAGCCTTACAAATATACATTTGAAGATATTTTAAAATTCTGTGAAAAAGAAGCTATTCCCATTACAAAAGGTCCGGTATTACAAAGTACAGGTTTTCATACTATAATTTCAAGAAGAATAGAAAATGAAAAACCTATTTGGGAAATAGAATGGTTAAAGAAGTCGAATCGTGTTGAAAATATAATTTTGGATGGTATTTCCGGTAAAGTAATTTCAAGAAGAGAGTCAGAATTTATAAACAATTGATTTTTTAGTTATGAACTAACAGTGGGAATTACATTTTGAATGTCATTAACATATACACTGTATTATTGAAAAACAATCAATGTACAAAAAGAATATTATGAATAAAATAATAATATTAGCTGGGTTAGTTTTTTTTACTCAATTTCAATCGCAGGAATTACAAAAGACAATGATTCCAAAAATTACTAATGAATTTGAAAAGATTACTATACAGAATTCTAAGAAAAAGATGATGACAGATGTATTGAAACTCCATAGGAAAGAAAAGAAATCTTTTCTGCTTCTAAAGCTGTATACAGAATAAGTATTTATCATGGAGATTCTTTTTATAAATTAGGTAGTTATGAAAAAATTAATTTACATGGCATTAATATGTAGTTTATTTTCATTGTTAGGATGCAAAAGTAAAGAGCAAAAATTTTTGGATAATCATAAAGTAATTCTTTATGAGACTAAGGAAGCAGAAGATTTTATTAATACTGCAAACATAAAACCTGACGAAGCAAAACAGATTCAAGCAGCTTTTGCTATAAAAAATAATAAGAAACCTGAATCTTATAGCTTCTTTATAATAGACAATAATTATGTTTTTACCTCTTATTTTCATCCGAAAGTTCCAGAAGCTTCAACAAGTGGAATATGGGTTGATAGTAAAACGGGGATTGCAAAATATATGGAAACTGGAATATGGTTAAGAGCTTACAAACCTTATCTTGAAAATGGTGAATCCTATCATTTTCAATAAAAACTTAACCATACTATTCAAGTAGGGGGGTAATTTGCCATAAAAATGGACCTTCAAAATCAGTCTTAAAACAAAAAACACCGTTGTTACTTCTCTAATTGAAGAATTAACTATCTTTATATCGTTTAGAATAAAATAATTAATTTTAGCATCACAAAAAGAACGATTTTTTATGTCTTGGTAAAATGAATGAAAAATAAAGATCAAAATCATCAAATCTGCATAATAAACAGAACGCAAATATATTAATATAAGAAAATTATAAATGGGAGTACTAGTAACCAACGAAACAGTAAAGCAACTATTTCATATTGCTCAGTCGATAGCGAAGGAAAACTATAATGGAACTTATGGAGGCCCGCATATCCTGCAGGCTTTAATGCATAAAGATATCGGCCTTAATGAATTCCTGAAAAGTATAGATAAAGATCCGGGTTATTTCTATGAATGGGCAGATGTTCGTATCGAAGAATATCCGAAAACCAGCCATCTTCCCGATGAAGTAGGACAGGATGAAGCGGTAGATACCCTTATTGAAGAAGCTGATGATATCCGTTTAAAGCTTGGACTGGATGAGATTACTCCTATCTGTATTCTGACAGCCATTGTAAAACCACAGGTTGTATTTTCTCTTCAACAGTTAAAATCACTTCCGCTGAGAGAACATGAGATCTTCAATCTGTACAGAAAAGATACTCCGTTTACTGTTTCAGAAGAAGGAGATTTTTCATCATTATTTTCAAATGGTTCAGCAGATTATTCAGACTCTTCCTTTCCTTCCATTAAAAGCTATTGTGTAGACAGAACGGCGCAGGCGAGAAAAGGAGAAATCGAAAATATCATCGGCAGGGACAAAGAACTCAGAATGCTGGTGGAAATCCTTTGCCGAAGAAGCAAACCGAATGTGATCATCATCGGGGAGCCGGGAGTAGGAAAAACAGCTTTGGTAGAAGGTTTTGCTACAGAAATTATTAAAGGAAATGTTCCTGAAATGCTTAAAAACGGTACCCTTTTAGAACTGGACACCGGAGCATTACTGGCGGGAACTTCTTATAAAGGTGAAATTGAAGACCGCCTGAAAAAAGTAATCAATGAATGTAAGAAAATTGAAAAAGCCATTCTCTTTATTGATGAAATCCACACCCTTTTAGACCCGAAAGGAAGTATTGGAAATGTTGCTAATCTCCTTAAGCCTGAACTTGCGAGAGGTGAAATTACCGTAATCGGAGCTACAACGCAGGAAGAATACAGAAAAATTATAGAGCCGGAACAGGCTTTCAACCGTCGTTTTGAAGTGTTAACCGTTCTTGAACCGGATGAGAAGACCTGTGTCAAAATGATTGATGTCCTATTGGAAGGCTACAAAAAACACCATGGTATTGAAGTGGAAAAAACTGCCCTTCCCGAATGTGTACGTCTGGCAAAAAGATATGCCAAAGGTAAAAAATTACCGGATGCCGCTATTGACTTATTAGACAGAACAATGGCAGCCATCAAAATGCTTGATGAACTTTCCGAAAAAGAACTTGAAAGCTGGAAAGAAAGTTATGATGCGATTTTAACAGAAGAATATGCCGACAGCAAAGATAAAGCGGATGAACTGATCTGGACTTACAACCTGCTGAGAGACAAAATAAGTCCGATTCTCTGGGGATCACTGAGTGAGCAGCCGTCCATCGACAACTCTATGCCCGTAGATCAGATCCAGAAGATTATTGAAGATACTTACGCAGAACTTTTACAGCATGCCGCCAAAAAAAGAGAAAAAGTAGACAGACTGGAGCTTGCTGCTGTAATGGCCGCCAAAACCAATATTCCGATCGGAAAAATCCAGGCTCAGGAAAAAGAAAAACTCCTGAATATGGAATCTCTTCTGTTGAACAGAGTCGTAGGACAGGACCATGCATTGAAAATCCTTTCCGACGCTATTGTTGAAAACCGAAGCGGATTGAATAAACCGGGACAGCCTATCGGATCCTTCTTCCTTCTGGGACCTACCGGAACCGGTAAAACAGAACTGGCGAAATCAATGGCAGAATTACTGTTCAATGACGAGAAAGCCATGGTACGCTTTGATATGTCAGAATTTAAAGAAGAGCATTCCGCAGCTTTGCTATACGGAGCGCCTCCGGGATACGTAGGATACGAAGAGGGTGGTATGCTGGTAAACAAAATCAGACAACAGCCTTATACCGTTGTGTTATTTGACGAGATTGAAAAAGCTCACCATTCCGTTTTTGATGTATTCCTTCAGATTATGGATGAAGGAAAAGTTCATGATAAATTAGGTAAGGAAGGAGATTTCAGCAATGCACTGATCCTGTTTACCTCTAATATCGGAAGTGAAGAAATTGTAAAACAGTTCGAAGAAGGAAAAATTCCGGAATCATCTTCACTGATGCAGATTATGTCAAACTCCGGACGATTCAGACCTGAGTTTCTGGCAAGAATTACAGAAATCATTCCTTTTGCACCGATCACGGAATCCATTGCAGAAAGAATCTTTAACATTCAGCTGAAGTCACTTCATACTTCATTAACAAGATTGGGAATTGCTTTAAAAATTACTGATGAAGCGGTTAAAAATCTTGCATTAGGAGGATTCAGCAGCAAATATGGAGCAAGACAGATCTCTGGAGTCATCCGTGCACAGCTTGCAAGACCGATCTCTAAAATGATTGTGAGAGAAGAAGTAAAATCCGGCCAGACTATTCATGTAGACTGGAATAAAGACGAAGAAAAACTAAGCTGGAAAGTAGATTAAGTATAAAGCAAAGGGTATTTGCAGCCAGCTTTTACCCTTTTGCTTATAAATAAAATTAAAATGAAAACAATTGTCAGAAATATCTTTACAGGTTTTCTATTATTAGGATCCGTGATTATGATCAACGGACAGTTTCTTGCTGCTTCCGACACCTCGGAAAGCAGTGTGAAGAAGTATAAGGGTATTATTAATGCCAATAAAGATCTTGTAGAATTTATTGAACAGTTACTCCTTCAGAAAGGTCTTCCCAAACATTTGAGAAACCTGGCCCTGATTGAATCCCATTTTGACAGAAATATTACCTCAGGAGCCGGAGCAGTAGGGATCTGGCAGTTTATGACAGCACATGCCAACCAATACGGACTTACCGAGCAGGGACGTACCGATATTTATAAAAGTACCAAAACAGCTGCTATTTCACTGAGTAATCTTTATAAAAAGTACAATAACTGGGTGACAGTAGTCGCTGCTTACAACTGCGGAGAAGGGAATATTGCCAAAGCGATGGAAGCTGCAGGTTCTACCCAATACCATGAATTTTATAAATACCTTCCGGGGGAAACCATTAATCATGTAAAGAAATATCTTAATGCATGCTATGCCACAGGAGAACTTCAGAGTGTACTGAATAATTATAACTCTGCAAGAATCAATAAGATTTTCTTTCAGGGAGACCGGAAAGAGACTGCTGCAGCGCTTTCAGAAACGGAGATCAATGCAGGATTCAACCTTAATATTGTCGCCGCTGAACTGAATGTAGAAGTGGATAAAATTCTTGCCTGGAATCCCGGAATTATGGAAGAGCTTCAGAAAAAAGGAGAAAGCCCATTCTATCTTCCGATGGATCTGATGCCGGACTTTCTGCTAAGGAAAAATAAAATATTGGTTCGCTCCCTAAAAGAAGGAGGAAAAATTCAGCAGTAAAATATATCAACGATATAAAAAAGCAATCAGCAAAACTGATTGCTTTTTTTATTGTACAATCTGTTAAAAACAGACCAATTTTTTACTAATGAAATCTTAATATTTCTCAATGATGTGGAAAATTATTGATTTTTTATACTTCTTTTTAATGAGTTAAATCCTTTGTTAATAGGGTTTGTGGTAGGTTTTTTAAATCCAATGTCGTAGAATTACGACAAGAAATCGTAGAATTACTACAAATTTTCAGATTTCCATTCAAATGCTTTGTTTAGCGGAAAAGAGCCTCTATATTTGCTAACACAATCACCGAATCACAAAATATTAACGATTAAAATTTACAATCATGGCCGAAAGAAATTCAAGAGGAATCTTAAAATTCAACAACGGAGAAGGACAAAAGCTGTTAAAAATGAACTACAGCGTATCAAGATCTACAGACGTTTCAGGACGTGTAGCATCAGATCCTTCCAACGCTTTGATCAAAGTTACAGTAGAAGCTACTGAAAAGTCAGACATCCTTGAAAGCTTACTGAACGGTAAATACAAGCCGACCGTAGGAGAAATTACTTTCAACAAATCTCACGAAGAAGGAACACTGATCACTTTGAAATGGGAGAACGGATACGTAATCCAGCACGAAGTAGACTTCGATGCTATCGACAGCAACAGTATGCTGATCAGCTTCGTAGTAAGCGCTGAAACCATCGACTACGGTACTTCCCAGTACGCAGGACTATGGCCTTCAGCAGGTAAATAAGCCTATTCATCATCTTAGTAAAAATAAAATTGGTACAGAACAGCCCTTGTAAAAGTTTGCTGTTCTGTTTTCTGCTTTACAATAAGTTTCAGATAAATAATCCTTACAGAAACCAATATCTGGAATTTACAAAGCCTGTAATGATACCTACAGCATCAATTCAACATTTATTAACTTAAAAACACGTAACACTATGTTTCAAGATGATAAAATTAGAGTAAAGAATTCTCAGCAATCTATCAGCCAGGATACAGAGACGATCAAAAAAACTGCGCAGGAAAATGCGGTTACGAAAGCAGATGAAAAGGTAAACGAGGCAGGGAATAAAATAAAAAAGACAGCAGAAGCGGCACAGCATTTAAATTCAGCACAGGAAACAGGAAAGTTTCTGAATCAAACGCTGGTTTCTAACGACCCTTCCGTTGTTGAGACAAAAGTATGGGCCAAACAGCCTACTTCAAAAATACATAATGTAGAAGCGATTTCTCAGAGCTATATAGCAGGAATCAACCGGGTTATCAAGCTTGATGTAATCATAGAAGGTGAGATCATTAATCATTTCAAGCATTTTAAGCTGGTACAGAGTGCTACCAGACACCATGAGTTCAGTCTGATACTGGCTCATGATACTTTGGGTAAACCGGAAAATCACAATCTGGAAGAAGCTCAGAAGTTTTTAGGAAAAAGAATCACAGTTGTTTTCAAATATAAAGATATTGAGAAAGGAGCCGAACGTAATTTTGTAGGAGTGGTTACAGAAGTAGGCTTCAGCCAGGAGAAAGGAAGCCTTGGAAATATTATCATCAAAGGCTACAGCCCAACTGTACTTTTGGATGCAGCCCCTCATATTCAGAGCTTTGGAGGAAGCCAGCCTGTAAGTTTGAACAGTATTGCTGATCAGGTAATTAAAGAAGGGCTGGGACAGCATAAATTTGATTTCAGAGTAGATGCCCAGCATGGAAATATATCGTACAGCTCACAGTATGAAGAAACCCATTATAATTATCTCGCAAGAATGGCAGAAGCTTATGGAGAGCAGTTTTATTATGATGGAGAAGTTCTGCACTTTGGAAAGCTGCCGCCACAGGAGAAACCTGTCAGGCTTACTTATGGAAGCAGTGTAAGTGATATTGCCATCAAAATGAAGGCCCAGCATGTAAGTCCTACTTTTTATGGTTATAACAGCAGTAAAAATGAGAAGCTGACAGCTGGCAGTTCGAAAATTAACCATACTTCAGATATTGCAAGACGTGCTTACGAAATATCAGAAAAAACTTTTACCACTCCTTCTTTGAGAGTGGCGCCTATTAAAGCATCTTCCTTTATGGATATTAATGCTTCCCAGAAGGGAACCGCAGGAAGCAAGGCTGCAGAAGTTTTCGTTACTTCGGGAACTACAACAGTTCCTTTCTTATATCCGGGATGTATCGCAGATATCGAAATGCGTAAAACAGAGAGTAATGAAACCTCTTATTTTACAAAACTGATGATTATTGAAGTTTCTCACGAAGTGGATGCCAGAGGCTATTATGATGGCAAATTTGAAGCAATTGCAGCAGATACAGGATTTATTCCTCGTCCCGAATTTCAGATGCCCAAAGCAGAAGCCCAGTTTGGAAAAGTGATTTCAAATACAGATCCTTTAAATCAGGGAAGAGTACGTGTGCAGTTCGATTGGCAAAGCGGACCTGATACTACTGAATTTGTCCGCGTAATGACCCCGGATGCAGGAAGCAGTGATAAAGTAAATAAGAACAGAGGATTTATGGCTGTTCCGGAAGTGGGAGACCAGGTTATTGTCAATTTTGTACATCAGCACCCGGACCGTCCGTTTGTGATGGGAGGAATGTTCCATGGGGGAATAGGTGGCGGTGGCGGAGCCGGTAACAATATCAAAAGCCTGAGCAGCAGAAGTGGAAATAAATTAGAATTAAATGATGGTGAAGGCTCTGTATTTCTGACGGATCAGGGCGGGGCCAACATGAAGTTTGACGGGGCTGGAAATGCCCAGACGAATGCCAATAACAATAAAACGGTTAACGTAGGAAATAATAATACGGTAAATGCCGGCAGTACAAATTCTATTAATGTCGGAGGAAAAGAAGGCGGGGCAGCCAATTCAGTCCTGACAATGGACGCAGCCGGAAATATTGCTCTGGAAGGAAAAACAAAAATTGAATTAAGAGTTGGTGAAAACAGTATCACAATCACTAAAGAAGGGATTACTATATCTGCAAAAGAAGGAATGCTGGATTTGAATTCATTAAAAAATGCATTACTGGTAACACAGGATAACCTGAGTATTCACAGTAAAGCAGTCACTTCAATGAATGCTACAGGAGATATATTTATTACCGGAAGTAATGTTGATATCAACTGATGCCGCGAATATATTCTAAAACGTATTAAAACATGACTTTGGAACCGAATAAAGTTGAAAAAAATGACCAGCTGGCAGGATTCAAATATGCCTGGTACAAAAAAAGAGAATATAATATCAATATAAAATCCTATCTTACTTTAGGGACAGGAAAAGCCAACCAGACGGAAATAGAAGAAGACTGGGTAGTAATACCGGGAGAATATAATCATATTACCATACAGTCTTCTACCCAGCGATATATTCAGGCAGACGGGCAGATGCAGCCATTTTATGAAATTCTTGAAAAAATAAATAAAGCGACTGAGGTTGTTGAATTATCTTTAAATACGGATAAAAGTATCCACGAAGTAACCAATAAAGGTGAAATTGTAAGAAGGTGGGAAGAGATAAAGAAGGATCTGCATTTTTTTGAGCTGGTAAAAGAAAGTTATAAGGTATTTATTCAGATCTATGATAAAGAATTTAACAATATAGATCGTAATATCAGACAAAACTTTTTGTATCAGATCATGTTTTATCCTTTACCGGCATTCAGCGGGGGAAGTTTTACAGATGAAATTCCTGTAAGAACAGCTTTGTCAACCCTTTTTCCGGGAGAAGAACTTGAATATAGTTCCTCGTATAAAATTTTAAAAAACAAAGAAGGAGGCTTCACTGTGAAACTGGATGGAAAAAGTAAAGGAAATCAGTCCCGCTTTGAAAGTATTTATAAAGATAAATATCAGAGAACGCTCGGAAATGCTCTGGAATATAAGTATGCCATTGAGGGAGAGTATATTTATAATGAAGATTCTGTATTGTCAGAGGTCATATTTCATGTGAAAGAAGAACTGAATGAAAAGATGATCTATGTGTGCAGGTACCATATAAGGTTAAGTGAAAAATAACAATTAATACGATCACTATGAGTCAATTATATATCGCACAGGATACTCCGCTTACTTGTAGTAAAGGCCGAAGACTTATAGGAATTGGAGTCAGTTCCCAGTCTTCCGTAAAATTGAAAAAAGGAGCTAAGCTGATGGCCACGGAAAAGGACCGTTTTAAAGACAATTTTATCTGTCCTGAAATGATGATGGCAGGAGCATTAACAGGGGTAGCAGTAGCGGCAGCTTTCTCCGGTGGGCTTTTTGTTTTAGCGGCAGCCGCCTGGGCAGGAAGTGCCCTCATAGATGACTGCCTCAATATCTGTTCATTTCTATGCAAGGGAAGCGACTGGCAAAATACCCATCCAAAAGTAAAAATTGAAAATAAAAAACCTCTGTTGCAAAATTCCAGTCTACACTGTTTCATAGGAGGTAAAATCACCTTTCATTTACCTGTTGCCCAGCTGCAGGAAGCCTCTATTGCCAGTAGAATGGCCCAGGATTCTTACGAGGATAATAACGGGAAGAATACCAGTATTGATGGGTACACACGAATCAATACAGATGATCAGGCTGAGCTGGACAAGCTGTTCGGTCCGGGCGTGTTAACCAGCAAAGATTTCAATACCAATAAAGATAACGGCTTCTTTTCCTCTTTGTATTATAATAAAGAAACAGGAGATTATTTTGTGGCATTCAGAGGTTCAGAACCTAAAGGAATGCAGTTTTATCATGACTGGTTCATCGAAGATGGAGGACAGGCTCTTGGTTTTGCAACGCCTCAGATAGAAAAAACGAGAATGCTTGCGGAAAAAATGGATAATGCGACCGGAGGAAAAGTGAAATTTACCGGACACTCATTAGGAGGAGGAAACAGTGCCATGGCTTCCTATTACACAGGACTTCCGGGATATACCTTCAATGCAAGAGGAGTACATGGCAATACACTCGATTATCTCGATAAAAAAGGAGCCGTAAAATCAACTTCCGGAATTATCAATTACAGTACAAGTAATGATATTCTTAACGGGCTGCAAAATAACAGGGAAGGTCTGCTCTCTACATTGGCTTTATCCAGAATTCCGGGGCTCAACAAAATTGCAATTTTCGGAGGTCTTACAGGAGGTGTTCCGAGAGCGCTGGGAGAACAGAATGAAATCTTCGGGTACATTGAGGATAATGAAGGGCTTGGCCTAAAAACCATTGGAAGCGGACATAGCGCATACAACGATGCGTTTCAGGCGATGCTGGCCACTATAAATACTGATGTTGTAGCTAATAATATATAATATGAAACCATTTATTTTAATAATACTTTCTATCATGACACTTTTTTCCTGTTCAGATTTTAATCTTAGGTCGCGTAAAAACGAAAATAGAAATCAATATCCTCCTTCAAGAATGTTTACAGGAGACGGTTTATCAGCTGCCCAGAAAATGTTTGATGGAGATCTGAAAGGCATGGAAGAAATTATTAAGGAAAAAAATATTGATATCAATAAATTACAGGAGAACACAGGGTATACCTTACTGATGTATGCTTCTATTATTGAAGATTTGAAAGCTATGGAAAAGCTTTTAGAGCTGGGAGCTGATCCCAATATTATAATACCTCATGAAGGTTTTGAGTCTCCTCTGAATCATGCTGTAGCACTTAATAATTACGAAATGCTGCAATTACTTTTCAAATATAAAGCCAGTCCTAACCCAGCTGTAGGGAATTCCCCGTTATCTGATGCAATGACCCTTGGAGGTGAGGAAAGTACCGAAAAGAAAATGATTGATTACTTACTTCAGAATGGCGCTGACATCAATAATGTTTCTTATAACGGAAGCAACATTATGGAAAGTGCAGCCAGGGATGATCTGGATATGGCAGAATACTTTCTGTCCAAAGGAGGATTGCCTAAAATAAAAGGAACAGACCTTTGCCCAATGGCAGATTATATTCAGTATAAGGAAAAGCAGAAAAGTGACCGTAATCTGCCAGACTCTCCTTATTATCAAAAATTATTCGGAATTAAAAAACAGCTGGTTGATCAATATAATGTAGCGTTCCCGTATAAAAAAGACACAATAGAAGAAGCAAAACTTAGAATAAGACAGTATGAATCTTTAAGTTCTAAAGATAAGCTATCCGTGAATTTCAAAAAAAATTACGGAGAAAATCTTTATCAGGAAGATTTAAACAGAGTTAAAGGAAAATGACAGTGTTTATAACATGATTATTCCGGACGATTTTTTGTCTTTGACGTATGAAATATTTTAATTTCAAAGATTTTCTGTTTTTGATGTAACGTGTTTATAACTAGTGTGTTAATTTGGTATTTAAATCCATTGTCGTAGAATTACGACAATAAATCGTAGAATTACGACACTTTTTCAGTTTTATATTCAAAATTTTTTTTAAGCCGTAAAGAGCTTCTATATTTGCTAACACAATCACTGAATAACAATATTAACGATTAAAATTTACAATCATGGCCGAAAGAAATTCAAGAGGAATCTTAAAATTCAACAACGGAGAAGGACAGAAGCTGTTAAAAATGAACTACAGCGTATCAAGATCTACAGACGTTTCAGGACGTGTAGCATCAGATCCTTCCAACGCTTTGATCAAAGTTACAGTAGAAGCTACTGAAAAATCAGACATCCTTGAAAGCTTACTGAACGGTAAATACAAGCCGACAGTAGGAGAAATTACTTTCAACAAATCTCACGAAGAAGGAACACTGATCACTTTGAAATGGGAGAACGGATACGTAATCCAACACGAAGTAGACTTCGATGCTATTGACAGCAACAGTATGCTGATCAGCTTCGTGGTAAGTGCTGAAACCATCGACTACGGTACTTCCCAGTACGCAGGGCTATGGCCTTCAGCAGGTAAATAAGCCTATTCATCATCTTAGTAAAAATAAAATTGGTACAGAACAGCGGACAAGAGACGCTGTTCTGTTTTTTATTTAGCAGGATCAGAATTTTTAAAATCATATCAAAGTAATATATCTCTTTAAGGTGTAATAATAAATTTCTGTTTATGCCCTTAATATATTTGTTATAAGGTATTTATATTCTGTTTTTAAATCTAATGTCGTAGAATTACGACAATAAATCGTAGAACTACGACATCAAATCGTACAATTACGACACTTTTTCAGATTTCCTTTCAATTGCTTTTTTTTCAAAACCAGGGGCTTTATCTTTGTTATATAATTATTGAATTACAATTTATTACTAACGATTAAAATTTACAATCATGGCAGAAAGAAACTCAAGAGGAATCTTAAAATTCAACAACGGTGAAGGGCAGAAACTGTTAAAAATGAACTACAGTGTATCAAGATCTACAGACGTTTCAGGACGTGTAGCATCAGATCCTTCCAATGCATTAATCAAGGTGACAGTAGAAGCTACTGAAAAGTCAGACATCCTTGAAAGCTTACTAAACGGTAAATACAAGCCGACAGTAGGAGAGATCACTTTCAACAAATCTCACGAAGAAGGAACACTGATCACTTTGAAATGGGAGAACGGATACGTAATCCAGCACGAAGTAGATTTCGATGCAGTAGACAGCAACAGTATGCTGATCAGCTTCGTAGTAAGTGCTGAAACCATTGATTACGGTACTTCTCAGTACGCAGGACTATGGCCTTCTTCAGGTAAATAATCCCATAAACTTAAATAAAAAAAGGAACAGTGTACCTTCGGGTATGCTGTTTTGTTTTTTTAACCCCATCCCGAACCTCGCATCCCGATACCCCGAAACCCTTCCTCAAACTATCAACTTTTACTCCTATTTTCTTATATTTGTTCATTATTCAAAATATGGACGCAACACAAGATAAAAGGCTGTTTCTCATCGATGCTTATGCGATGATTTTCAGAGGATATTACGCATTAATCAGGAATCCGAGACTCACCAGCAAAGGTCTGGATACTTCTGCCATCTTCGGTTTTACCAATTCTCTCATCGAATTGATCAGAAGAGAAAAACCAACACACCTGGCAGTAGTTTTTGATGTTGGACAGGCCAGTGTAAGAACTGATGATTTCTCAGAATATAAAGCCAACAGAAGCGAAACTCCCGAAGCAATCAAAATTGCGATTCCATATATCCACAAAATTCTGGAAGCAATGCATATCCCGATTCTTGGGGTAGAAGGATATGAAGCCGATGATGTCATTGGGACTATTGCATGCAAAGCCGAAAAAGAAGGATACACCACCTTCATGGTGACACCGGATAAAGATTTTGCACAGCTGGTTACGGATAAAATTAAAATTTATAAGCCAGGTTTAAAAGGCGGTGACATTGAAATTTTAGGAGTAGAAGAAGTAAAGGCAAAATATGAGATTGATGATCCTAAGCAGGTGATTGATTTCCTTGCCATGATGGGAGATGCAGTAGATAATATTCCTGGATTGGAAGGAGTAGGAGAGAAAACTGCTATGAAATTCCTGAAAGAATTCGGCAGCATTGAAAATTTATTAGCCAATACGGATAAACTGAAAGGAAAACTGAAAGAAAAAGTAGAAGCTTCCGCAGAACGTGGTATTATGTCTAAAAAATTAGCCACTATCATCTGTGATGCTCCTGTAGAATTCCATCAGGAACAATACGACCTGGAAACTCCGGATTTTGAAAAAGTAAAAGAGGTCTTTGACGAAATAGAATTCAGAAGACTATACGAAAACCTTTACAGGGCTTTCGCTCCTGCAGCTGTAGAAACAGTGGTTGTAAGTGAAGTAGAAGTAAAACAGACTCCGGCCGGAACCGAAGTAAAAGGACAGGTTATGCAGCTTGATCTTTTTGCCAATTTTGAGGAACTGGATCAGGCAACTTCTACAAAGTCTACGATTGAGAATAATGATCATCTGTATCAGTTTATCAATAACCCGAAAGCACAGAAAAAACTGGTTGACAATCTGCTGCAGCAGAAAGTGGTATGTTTCGATACGGAAACGACATCATTAAACGAGCTTGAAGCAGAACTGGTAGGAATGAGCTTCTCTTATAAAAAAGGACTTGCTTACTATATTCCGTTCTCTGAAAACAAGGAAGAAGTGTTGCAGACCCTGGAGATTTTCAGACCGTTTTTCGAAAAAGAAGACCTGCTGAAAGTAGCGCACAACCTTAAATTTGATTACAAAGTTTTAAAACAATACGACATCACCGTGAAAGGCGCCATGTTTGATACCATGATTGCCCACTACCTCCTGAACCCGGACGGAAGACACGGGATGGATTATCTCTCAGAAGTATATCTGAACTATAAACCGGTATCCATTGAAACCATTATCGGAAAAAAAGGGAAAAAACAGGGGAATTTCAGAGATGCTGATCTGAGAACACAAACAGATTATGCAGCAGAAGATGCAGATGTAACTTTCCAGTTGTATGAGCTATTCGCACCACAGCTGAAAAAGGAGAACCTGGAAGAGCTTTTCTTTAACATTGAAATGCCTCTGATGGAAGTACTTGCAAAAATGGAACTTTCAGGGATTTCTTTGGATGAAAAATGGTTGGCACAGGAAAGTGTTGACCTTGAGAATGATCTGAAACAGCTTGAAACAAAGATTTTTGAACTTTCAGGAGAAGAATTCAATATGAATTCACCGAAGCAGCTGGGAGAGATTCTGTTTGAAAAATTACAGCTCGATCCAAAAGCGAAGAAAACAAAAACAGGGCAATATGCAACATCAGAAGATGTGCTTCAAAAATTAAGTTCAAAACATGAAATTATCAAGCATATCCTGGAATACAGAACCTATCAGAAATTAAAATCAACTTATGTGGATGCATTGCCTTCACAGATTGAGAAAAAAGATAACAGAGTACATACCAACTTCTCACAGACTACAGCTGCTACAGGCCGTTTGGCGAGTGTAAACCCTAACCTGCAGAATATTCCGATCCGAACGGTGAGAGGGCAGCAGATCCGTGGAGCATTTGTTTCCGGAGAAGGAAAGAAGATTATTTCTGCCGATTATTCACAGATTGAACTTCGTTTGATTGCTGAGATTTCCGGAGAGGATAATATGATCAAAGCTTTTCAGGATGGAGAAGATATCCACGCTTCTACCGCCGCAAAACTCTTTAAAATTCATTTGGCTGAGGTATCCAAAACTCAGAGAAGTCAGGCTAAAACCGTAAACTTTGGAATTATCTATGGACAAGGAGCTTTTGCTTTGGCAGAACAAACCGGATTATCCCGTACAGAAGCCAAACAGATGATCGAAGCTTACTTTGAAACCTATCCGAAACTGAAGGAGTACATGGCTGAGCAGGTGAACAAAGCACGCCAGGTAGGATATGTTGAAACTATTTTAGGAAGAAAACGTCATTTGAAAGATATTAATTCCAATAATTTTGTGGTAAGAGGTCATGCGGAAAGAAATGCTGTAAACGCACCAGTTCAGGGAAGTGCAGCAGATGTTGTAAAGCTTGCCATGATTAAAATAGACAGAGAACTTGAAGAGCAACAGCTTAAAACAAAGATGCTGCTTCAGGTACATGACGAATTGGTGTTCGAATCTCCGGTAGATGAGATTGATACAGCCTCAAAACTAATCAAAACTGAAATGGAAAGTGCCTTAAAAACACAGGTTCCGCTATTGGTAGAAATTGGAGTAGGAGATAACTGGTTAGAAGCACATTAATCAATACTGTAAATCATACTTTAAATAAAAAACTTCCGTCTTGTAGGCGGAAGTTTTATTTTGTTAGAACTGGACAGCTTACTCTTGTTCTACAGAATTGTAAACATTGGTGACAACATCATCAGGAGAAACATTTTCAAATAAAAATCTTTCTTTTTTTACCTGTACTTTTTTAGTTTCTGATGGCATTTCTTGTTCCATGGTATTTACCGTTTCCAGTATTACTTTACCTTTCATAGGCTCATAATAGAGGGCAGAGTGGGAACCCGCACCCATATTATACGTTTCAATATAGGTAAGAATCAGGTTGTCATTCACATATTTGAATTTACTGAACTGATTACCATAAGGTCCGATATCATAGAGATTGATATTCAATGTTCCTTTTTCAATACTGATGTCTTCAGGATCGTGTATTTTATAGCCAGATTCATTGTATTCATCGGGAAGAACGGTTTCAGAACTTTTAAATAACCGGTATGTTTTGTCAGGATTCTTTAGAAGGACTATCATGGTTCTCTGTGCTAAAGTGTCGTCTTTTTTTCTAAGAATCAATGCTTTATCAGGAAGTCCGTCCTGGTTGAGATCACCTTCGGTTTCGTATTGAATTTCATATTGACTGGATACAAAATCTGAGACTTGTTTTCCTGCTGTCAACTGCTCCTTCTGAACTGGTGCCATATCCTTTTTTATAATGCCCGAAGAGTTTTTCGGAGTCTGTGTTTTGGTTTTGTTACATGAATAAGCAATTAAAGAAGCAAAAAGTAAAGTAGAAAAGATTTTTTTCAATGGTTTGTTTTTTAAGATACAAATCTAGCTTTTATTTCCTGATAATGTAAAATTATGACACATAAACATCCCAGTACGGTAACAGGAAGAAAGGAAAGTGAAACTGTATATTGGATTTCTGAATTGAAGTCGTAAGTACTCCAGGAAGATTCCCTGTCTACAAATAGGGTGTAGTTCCAAAATAACCAGACAAAGATCAGGAACAGGAATTCGACTGAAGCCTTGAAGACAATCTTTTTAACAAAGAAAAGCAGAGAAAAGACAATTGATAAGAACCCACCGGCTATAAGGGATATATACACCGCATCTTCAAAAAATGAACAGTCTATACAGCCGCTTGAAACACGTTCTGAAAGGGTTCCCATTGACCAGTAAAATTGTAAGAATGTAACCACTGAAATAAAGATGGTAATAATGAGCCACCTCTTCAGAAAAGAGTAGAACTGATTAAGTTTGAATTCTTTCATGATGTTCAAATATCTGGATTATTTTATCATTCTTATCATGGCTAAATCATCTGTAGGTTTTACTCCGTATTGATGTTCCAACTGCTTTAGTTTCCTGTTAAGCATTTCTTCAGTTTCGCTATTCTGACGGTCTATCATTAAATATTCAGCAAAATTGATCATTTCTTCAGAATTCGTTTTTTTAATTTTTGAAAAGCTCAAAATACCATCAGTAGCAATGGAAACATCATCCAGACAATCAAAAAATAATTTCTGAGACTGACGGGGATACCATTCTTCAAAGTCTTCATAAAGATGATAAGCTAAATAATCCGGTCTATTATTACGGTCAAATTCTGTGATATTTCCATTGATACAGACAACTCCGTCACCAATGGTTAGGATGAATCCTTCGTCCTTTGTGATGTCGTAAACCAGGATTATAAGACTAGATAACAACTCTTTTTCGTCCAGCATCAGATGATTTTTTACAAATTTGAGTTCATTGAATAAACCTTTTATGATTTTTTTGAGCTCTTCTTCCAGACTCTGCTGGCTGCCTTTTTCATATAAAGCCTTGTAACCGTTTTCAATAATGATTTTACGTAAAATCTTTCCAGTAAGTGTTGACGCAAAATGACTGTCCATAGCTGTAGAGCATCCATCCATCACAGCACACAAAATCTTATCAGAACTGATTTTTTTGATGAGAAGATCATCTTCACAATGATTAATATGATAATCTCCGATTTGTAGAGTAGAATATAAATTCATTACATGCTAAAATAGATTTATTTTTTTAATGTAACCTTATTTCATCCTCATTATAGGTATAAAAATAGCAACAAGTGATCACACGTCTCATGAAATCACTTGTTGCCGGTGTTGAGAAAGCAGTTTTGCTTTGGTTATTAAATATCGTATTCTATTTCTCCCACATAATGCAGTGAAAAATCATCATTTTCTACAGAAACCGGATTAGGAATCACAAATCTTGTCGCAAAAATAATAGCATTTACGGGCGTATCCAGACTGAGTTCGTTTAATTTGTTTTCCAGAACCGGAAGCCATTGGTCAGCATAAGAATACTCTGCAAACTTATCATAAAGACTAAGGCTTTCATCCTCAAAACCATATTCTATAAAATCATCATCAAACCATTTGATGCTCTGTGATTCTGCAAACCTGGAAACATACTGATCATCAGTTTCTTCCTCTATATAGTAGTTTTCATCCTCTTCTATGAAGCTATAAAAATCTTCTTCATTCTTGAAATATCCTAACCAGAAGTGTGAAATTTCTTTATCCATAATTGTATATAAGTATTATTTTTTTTGATTTTTTTTAAGTGACATTTTCCCGTGTTGATGAATATCCCTTTTATACAAGAAAATTTCCGCAATTAAAATGTAACATTACAAAAGTTTTTCGTGAAACAAATTTTTGGGGCAGCAACGCAAAATCTCCTCAGCAAAGATAGTTCCTTAATAGGATTTATTGTAAATTTATTCTCTGTTTAAATTATAAAAGATGGATTTTCTTCAGGACCATTATATTATTAAAAATGAATTGCTGCTGATCCTTATTTCAGTTATTCTAGGACTGTTTATTGGTGCTGAACGTGAATACCGTAATAAGTCGGCCGGTCTCAGGACCTTTATTCTCGTTTGCTTCGGTGCCTGCCTTTTTACGATACTTTCTATAAAAATAGGTGTGGAAAATCCGGATCGTCTTGCCGCCAATATTATTACAGGAATCGGATTTCTGGGCGCAGGAGTCATTTTCAAAGGCGATAATAAAATTGAAGGGATTACCACAGCAACCACTATCTGGGCAACTGCTTCTATTGGAATGGCTGTAGGTTCCGGCTATGTTTATATTGCATTGTTGGGGACAACGTTGGTATTACTTATTTTAAGTGCCCTGACTTATCTCCAGAATTTTATTGATAATTATAATAAAGTAAGGGAATACAAAATTGCCGTAACAGACTCGCAGGATATTAAATATTGTGAAAATATATTTAAAGAAAATCATTTAAGATATCAGATGCTCAAACAGCAATATTCCCAGGAAAGCTTTACCGTTATATGGAGGCTTACCGGAAAAAATAGCCATCATGAGGAAGTCATCAGCAGTCTGGTGGATGATCCGAAAATTAAAGCGTATCAGTTTTAGACCGTAAAAGAGCAAAAAAATAAAGGCCGGAGCCTTTATTTTTATTTTTTCTTGAATACATAAAGATCTTTGTTAGGGCCATCGATCTCTTTTCCTTCCATATCCAGTTGGATCAACATATTCTCACCCACTTTATATTTATATTGGGCTGTTTTCCCTTTTAAAGTAATCATGCTTCCTGTAGCATCCCATTCAAAAGTGCCTTTATCCTGATTTTTTGAATTCCTCTCAAGATATTCCTCCGTGATACTGAATGTTTTATCATCATTCAATGTTAAAGAAGTCTTGATTCCCGGACAGTCTGCACAAGGAACTGTTGCTTCATAAGTTCCGGCCCAGTCCAGAGCATTTTCAGACGTATCACCAGCAGCTGTAGGAGTAGCTTTAGTGATGCTGTCTGCAGCAACAGGTTGTACAGCCGTAGCAGAATCTGTAGTCGCTGTTGTTTCAGTGGTTTCTTTTTTAGAACATGAAGCAAGGAACAGAGCTGATGCCATTCCCAACATGAGCATTTTACTTTTCATCATAATAATTAATTTAAGGATGTTTTTAATAATAAAGTTACTTCCAATCAACAAAAATTGAGCCAGAAGAACATTGAACAGCAGATTGAGCAATGGTGAATAGTCAATTTCGCTCCGCTTGTCAATTTTTAATGAATTTACTTACTGTTTGATTATAAAAATTCACTATTCACTTGTGAAGCAAGATTCACTATTGACCATCACTATTTTCCAAAAACGAACTCTTAGTAACTTTTCCACCCGTTTTATAAAGCCTGTTCCTATTTTTCTTTGTAAATTGGGGCAAAATTTTGATTATGACAAAAAAGATACTTTTATCTGTATTTCTTTTGCCAGCTGCAATGGCATTTGCGCAACAATATGGAGGAATGTGGATTCCTACAGAGCTGAATGAAAAGGAAATGAAGGATTTAGGAATGAAGATTTCTGCAAAAGATATTTTCAATCCTCAGAAACCAAGCATTAAAGATGCGGTTGTACAGTTTAACGGCGGATGTACTGCAGAAATTATTTCGCCTAAAGGATTGCTTTTAACGAACCATCACTGTGGTTTTGGGCAGATTCAGGCACACTCTACCGTTCAGAATGATCTTCTTTCAAACGGATTTTGGGCAAAAAATACAGAAGGTGAACTTCCTAATCCGGGAGTAAAAGTAGATTTTATTGTAGATATAAAAGAAGTTACTGATCCTATTTTAGAAGGTACGGACAATCTTACAGAACCTGAACTTACTAAAAAGATCAACAACAATATTGAGGTGTATAAAAACTCTCAGAAAATTGAATCTTACCAGTCGATCATGGTAAAACCAATGTATTATGGAAACAAATACTATGCTTATACCATCGAAACGTATAAAGATATCCGTCTTGTAGGAGCTCCTCCTCAAAGCATCGGTAAATTCGGAAGCGACACAGACAACTGGGTTTGGCCGAGACACACCGGAGATTTCTCGATGTTCAGAATTTATGCAGACAAGAACAACAAACCTGCAGAATATTCAAAAGACAATGTACCATACGTTCCAAAGCACTATTTACCGGTTTCTATCAAAGATAAAAACGAGAACGATTTTACTTTTGTTTTCGGATTCCCGGGAAGAACTACAGAATACCTTCCTGCAATCGCTGTAGAGAAGATCATGAAAGATATTGACCCTGCAAGAATTGCGGTACGTGATGTGGCTCTGAAAACGTTGGACGAAAAAATGCGTGTTGACAATGAAACCCGTATCAAATATGCTTCAAAATATGCTTCAGTAGCCAACTACTGGAAAAAATGGATCGGTGAAGTAGAAGGATTGAAAAAATCCAATGCTGTAGAAAAGAAAGTAATGTATGAAGGTTCTTTGGTCGCTAAAAATCCTGAGATCAAGACTACTTTGGATCAGCTGAATAAACTGTACAACGATCAGGCTCCTTATGCATTAAACAACGCTTACTATACAGAAGTAATCAAAAATGCGGAGACTTTGAAATTAGCTGGTGATTATTATGATTTCGTTGCGTCTGTAGAAGCAGGAAGAATGGATGAAAAAGAACTATCAAAGCTGAAAACGAAATTAACTTCTTTCTATAAAGATTACAGTGCTGAGCTTGATGCAAAAGTAACTGCAAAACTATTGGCTTTGTACGTTAATAAAACAGCACCACAGTTTTTACCGGCAGGATTCAGCAAATATAAAGATGAGAACGCTAATATTCCTGTTGTAGAAGATATGTCTAAAAACTCTGTCATTACAGGAAGAACTGCTGTAAACGGAGGAACTTTAACTGCTGATATTGATAAAGCATTTTCTAATCAGGATAAACTGATCAGAACTTTAAAGAAAGACCCTATTTATCAATTATATGTTTCGATGAAAGAAACCTATATGAAAACTGCAGATCCGCAATACACTTCAATGCAGGCAAAAATTGATGCTTTGCAGAAAAAATTCATGGCGCAGCAGATGAAGACGGATAAAGACAGAAAATTCTTCCCGGATGCCAACTCAACGCTTCGTGTAACTTACGGTAAAGTGAAAGGTTCCACTCCTAGAGATGCCGTTTCTTACGGATACCAGACTCACCTTGCAGGAGTAATGGAAAAGTATGTTCCCGGAGATTACGAATTTGATGTTCCAAAGAAACTGATTGATCTTTACAACAAAAAAGATTTCGGAATCTATAAAGATAAAACAGGTGATGTTCCTGTAGGATTCACTGCTACCAACCATACAACCGGAGGAAACTCAGGAAGCCCGGCTCTTGATGCTAACGGAAACCTTGTCGGATTGAATTTCGACAGACAGTGGGAAGGAACAATGAGTGATATCAACTATGATCCGCGTTTCAGCAGAAACATCATGGTAGATACAAAATATATCCTTTTCATCATTGATAAGTTCGCAGACTCAAGATGGCTTGTTGATGAAATGAAGATCATAAAATAATTTTAAAAGTTATACCTTTAAGAATCTATTTGAATTTAATTTTGAATAGATTCTTTTTATTTACAATAGGATGAAAGACAGCATCATCAATGTTTTGGCAGCTTTTGAAACTGGGAATATCGGAAAATCATTTCCGCTGGACTATTGTTTGCCACTTTATCACAGTGTTTCCGACAAAGAACTTCCTCATTTAAAACATGTGATCCGTTATAAAACAACTCAGCAGTTTGAAGACGATCTGGATCACATGGCCAGTAATTTTCAGTTTGTGAACTGGCAGGAGTTTAAGGATTATAGGGCCGGAAGTTTTAAACCTTCAAAAAAAATTGCCCTTTTAACTTTTGATGATGGTTTCAGAGAGTTTTACGATATTGCGGCTCCCATTCTGGAACGAAAAGGAATATATGCCTGTAATTTTATCAATCCGGCTTTCATAGACAATAAAGAGATGATGTTCAGGTGCAAAGCGAGCCTTCTTGCCGATGCTGCTGAAAAAATAAAAACCATAGATCCCGAAATTTATTTTATCCTGTCGTTGAAAAATATGGATAGAAGGGTTTTACAAAAGAAAATTTTATCCATAAATTATCAGGAAAAAGATATTCTGGATCAGCTTGGTGAAAAACTTGAGGTAGATTTTAAAGCCTATTCAAAAGAATATCAACCTTACTTAAATACAGAAGAATTACAGGAACTGACCCGTAAAGGTTTCGGAATCTCTTCGCACAGCTGGGATCATCCCAAATATGGCGATCTGTCTTTGAAAGAACAGATGACAACAACCGACAGAACCTTTGCCTATTTAAAAGAAAATGGTTTTTTGTACGAAAGTTTTGCATTCCCTTTTACCGATTTTGAAGTAAAGAAAGATTTTTTTGATGAACTTTATAAAAATGAAGAGATCTACTGCAGCTTTGGGTGTGCCGGTATAAAACTGGACAGTGTGAAGAGAAACTTTCAAAGAATTCCAATGGAAATGGGAGAGAGCGGAGCACAGATATTGAAAAAAGAAACAGCTTACTTCAGATTGAAAAGCCTGATGAATAAAAATACGATTGTGAGAAAATGATAACGCTGAAAACATTCAATAGAAAAGAACTGGAAGATTTTATATCCTCCGGAGCTTTCCGGCAGTATGATTTTCTTCCGGTTACCAGACACCGTGCGCTGTCTCATATTCAGAATCCAAAAGCAGCAGACGAAGATGCACTTCTTATTCTTGCTTTTTATGAAGATAAACTGATCGGTTATGTGGGATGTTTTCCGGATTGTTTTATCATTGATGGAAAAGAAATCCGCTATGCCTGGCTCAGTACCCTGTATGTAAACCCGGAATACAGAAAAAAAAGACCGGCGAAAGCATTGCTGAAAAAAGTTTTTGAACAATACGAAGGCCGGATTGCCATTACAGAATTTACCAAAGAAGCAGAAGCACTCTACAATATTATGGGTGTTTTTGAATATGTCTTTCCCAAAGAAGGCAAACGCTACTACTTCAGAACCGATGCCGCTAAAATGATTCCTGAAAAGAAACCGGGAACACAACCGTTGAAACCTCTTTTTCAAATTCTGGATGCCGCTGCCAATGGAGTGATCTCAATAAAGAACCTGGCCGCACCAAAACCAGATTTTAAATATGAAATTCTGGATCATATCGACAAAGAAAGTGCAGATTTTATGAACAGGTTTCCCGGGATGCGCAATGCAGACGAAATCAATTCTTTTATAGAAAATCCCTGGGTTTTGGAAGGCAAAAAAGATGAAAAATACCTGTTTTCAAGTTTTGCCGACAGCTTTAAATATTTCTGGATCAAAATTTTAAATAAAAATAACAAGATTACATCCTGTTTTCTGCTGCAGCTCCGTGATGGCTATCTTAAAATACCTTACCTTTTTACGGACGGTAATTTCGATGAGGTTATCCGGTTTTTACAGTATTTCATCGTGCGTCATAAAGTAAAAGGCTTTACTTCTTATCAAACCGTACTAAACAGGGAAATACAACAGTCAAAAGTATTTTCCCCTATCTATGAACGTGATTTTAAAAGGGAGTACCTGTTTCATAAAAATCTTTTGGAATTGCTTCCCGGTCATTTTAACCCAAACTATCAGGATGGTGACGGAGATTGCATGATGACGTAATAGAATGATGAATGATGAATGATGAATGATGAAGGATGAGCTACACGTGATCAATTATCATTCATTACTTATAAAAAAACAAACCGCCCGATAGAATGATCAGGCGGTTTGTTTTTTAATGTCCAAAAATATCTTTCAGACTTACTTCTTTAAATATCCCCATTTTGTTGACAGCTTCCATATCAAGATTCTCTTTTTTGCCGATAATAGCGGTGTTAAAATGTATTGATTTGACTTCTGTCTGATAAAAATGCTTGATATCCTCAAATGCCAAGTGCTGGATCTGTTCATAAATATCTTTTCTGAAATCATGATAGATATTTAATTTCTGCAGTCTTAAGGTATTGAAGAATATATTGTTTCGGGTAACCCTTGTTGAAGCAATCTGTTTCAAAGCTGCATTTCTGGCATTCTCAAACTGAATAGGAACTTCCGGAAGCTCGTTCATCAGTTCATTCAGGGTATCTACAGCGATCATAAGCTTGTCAGGCTGGGTTCCGATATAGGTCGTTACATAATCGGGATGGTTCAGTTCCGAGTTCGCGGCATAAGAAACATAAGCAGAGTAGGCAAGACTTTTACTTTCCCGCATCTCCTGGAAAACAATGGAAGATAACCCTCTTCCAAAATATTCATTGAAAACATTGATTTTTCCAAAATGAAGCGGGTTCACCTTGTTTCCTTTACCAATCTTGCTCATTTCCATCTGAACCATATCATAGTTGATGAAATACACGTTTCCTCCGGTTGCCGGTTCCGGATACAGTTTGGCAGCTGGTATCTGAAGGCTTTCAGGTTCTATGTATTCACCAATGTATTTTGTAAAGGTTTCAAAATTTTTACCATAGAAAAATACCTGATAAGGATATTGGAAAAGCTTTTTCATTCTGTCTGTAAAAACTTCAGCACTGCTGTTTTCAAGCTCTTCCTTAGAAATAACATCCGTAAAACGTGAGTTGCTACCCAGCTTTGTATAATTGTTCAGGGCTGTTATAATCCGGTTTTTATCTTTCTTCATGGCCTGACGGTTTTCCAGTACTGTTCCCACAAACTGATTATAGATTTCCTGATCAGGCTGTACATCTCGCATCCAATGCTGCAGAAGGGCAATTCCTTTTTCTATATTCTCTTCCAGTCCGCTCAGCGAGATGGTCAGCTGATTGTTCGTTGTTTTAAAATCATTGCTGATTCCGATTTTGAAAAATTCCTTTTTTAAATCCTCCGGCGAAAGGGTATCAGTTCCCAAATACTGAAGAAGCTGAGTTGAAACCCCTAAATCTCTGTCATGATCACTTCCAAAAGAGAAAATGAAATGTACCTGAGCAATATCGTTGTATTTATTCTTTACGAAACTTAATTTCTTTCCGTTAAGCTGATCTGTAACGATTTCTTTTTGATAATCAATAAATTCAGGCTTGATATCCTCAGTTTTATCCGCTAAAATCTCTTTCAGAAACTCTGACTGCGTATCACGGTTGATCTTAACAGGAGTGATACCTGGATTCTCAACTCTGATCAGTTTGTCGTTTACCCCTTTTTCTTTATTCACAACCACATAGTTTTCCTTGAAAAACTCATTGGCAAAATTCACTACGTCATCTTTGGTGAAAGAGGCATACTCATCCATTTCATTCAGTTCCTCTTCCCAGGTTCTTCCTTTTATATAAGAATCGTAAAGATTGGTGGCAAGGCCTTCGGCGGTTTCAAGACCTTTCATTCTCTGAAGTTTGAAATCATTGATGATGGCTGGCAGCATCCAGTCCGGAAAATCTCCTTTCTTGATCAGCTCAATTTCATCCAATACCATATTCTTTGCTTCCTCCAGAGTCTGTGTTTCCTTAGGAACCGCAACAATGGAGAAATATCCATACTGTCTTAGTCCTACAGAAAAGGCTTGAGCCCAAAGCATCTTCTGCGTCTGGTTAATGTGTAAATCCAATAATCCGGCTTCTCCTCTGTTGCTGAGAATATTGGCAACTATATCAGCCAGCATTGCTTCTCTTGTTCCATAGCTATCTGTTCTCCATGCAAGCTGAGTACGTGGAGTAGTAGGGCTTTTTACTGTTCTGGCTACAACTTCTGTAATAGGCTGTTCAGTAATGGGTGTTTTTGCAGGAAGCTCTTTATAAGGTAAAGTCCCAAAATACTGATCAATTAATTGGATCGTTTCATCGAAATCAAGATCCCCAACCAATACCATAGCATAATTATTGGGAACATAATATTCATCAAAATACTTGTGAATAGCCTTCATCGATGGATTTTTCAGGTGTTCCGGTTTTCCCAGCGTGGTTTGCTGCCCGTTGGGATGAGTCGGGAAAAGAGCATCCATAAGTTCATAACTCACAAGTCTTGTGTCATTGTCCTGCGCCCTGTTGAACTCCTCATACACCGATTCCAGCTCAGTATGGAAAAGGCGAAGTACAATTTCAGAGAACCTTTCCTTCTCTATTTTCAGCCATTTTTCAAGTTCGTTATTCGGAATATTGTTTTTGTAAACCGTTTCATCAAACCAGGTATGCGCATTGGTACCACTGGCTCCCAGAGAAGAAATCGCTTTATCATATTCATTGGCAATGGCATATTGGCTGGCTTCCTGGGAAACTTCATCGATCTTCTTGTAGATTTCCCTTTTCTTTTCAGGATTCTGTTCCGCTTTATGTTCTTCATATAAAGCCGAGATCTGATCAAGAAGTTCTTTTTCCTTTTCCCAGTTCTGAGTTCCGATTTTTGAAGTCCCTTTAAACATCATATGCTCAAGATAATGAGCCAGCCCCGTATTATCAGCCGGGTCATTATTACTTCCTGTTCTTACCGGAATGAAGGTCTGTATTCTCGGAGCATCAAAATTCTGAGCAAGAAAAACCTTTAATCCATTGTTCAAAGTATAGATTCTGACGTTATTTTCGTCATGGGCTACCGTAATATATTCGTATTGGTTTTTATCTGTATGTACCGTTTCCTTATATTTTCTGTCTGTCATATAAAACTCATTTCATTCCTTAGAAACCGGAATGGACTACAAATGTAAGGATTCAAAAAAAATGTTGATCCTTTTTTATCATTATTACATCTATTACTGCGGTTGAAAAAGTGAATTATAAGCAAGAATCAGCTATGCAGAAAGAAATAAGTTTTTTAATTCTTCATTCCAAACCCTCAAACTTTTCCACTCTCAAACCCTCCAACCCTCCAACTCTCGAACTTTATTAGGAGCTATTTCCTGCTATCCATTCATACTCCTCGCGCCCGCGCATTCCAGCGCTCTCACCCTGAGCGAAGCCGAAGGCCCCCACACCTAAAACCCACCCACCCTCTAACCCAAGCTGCGGGGTAACCATTACTATCAGGGCTAGGGTAGGAGTCGTTAATGATGAATGATGAATGATGAATGATGGTTTTGGGGTAAGAGGGTACAGGGGCTGAGGTTATTGTGTCGCGGGTTTCGGATTGCCGGGTAGAGCAGTAACATTAGTATTGCGTTTTCAATATTTCTGATTTCTATGAAAGGTGGTTAGTGAGTCTAAATCTCTATCTCATTGTGTCATTCCGCAGGAATCCAAGCTTCTTTACGAGAGTCTGAAAGGAAGTGAAATGCCAGTATAATGTCTAAGGCCTTTTAACAGTTAGTATTAGGCATGTCATCCTAAGCTGAGCCGAAACATTTTAATTAATTACAGGTATAGGAGTTAAATCTTATTGCTCTATATTATATATAAATATACTCTTTAGTCTTCGTCGAAGAAAGTCAGCTCTCTTATATAATTTGGTCTCTATATAATATATACCATTCAGAGACAACTTGTCGTTTGAATGCCTCACTGTATTCTTGGACAGGGGACGATGTTTTTTTTAGATTCATAAGGGTGACTAATTTTATGGTTTTTTAGTCAACCTTTTTCAGGACGAGACAAACAAATAAAAAACCTTCAGAAGAACTGAAGGTTTTACTTTTATATTATTTTACTGATTTTAGTTGCGTAAGAATTGGCCGATTCCGGGAGAATCGAAAGTGAAAGCATTCTGATTTTCAGATTTATCAATTTTATTGCTGATGGTTAATGCCCATAATACAAGCTCTTTGCAGAAATTCTGATCTTCTCTGCTCAATTCAGAGGCATTTTCTTCCACCACAGTTGTCAAAGGTTCTATCTTGTCAAGTTTAGCATAAAATTCTTCATCCGTATCATTGTAGTTAAGTTCTAAATGATTTTTGTTAAACCATCTGATCAGGTCAGTGTATGGAGTTTTGATGCCTTCTTTTTCCAGTTTTGAAATACGTGGGAACAGGCTTTCAAATTGTGTCATTACGGCTTTGTCAATTAATATTTTGGCCACATAATCTGCTCCTTCCTGTTCTCCTTCATAGACCAGCTCAATTTTCCCTGTGATGGATGGTATAATTGACATAAAATCAAGCAGACGTACAGTGGTTCTTTCTGCTCCGGATTCAATTAAACGTAATTTCGCCGCTGCCACTAAATTTTCCATGGCACTGATGGTCAAACGGGCACTGACACCGCTTTTTGCATCCACATATTCGCTGATACGGGCTGCAAAAGCAACCTCTTCCAAAAGATCTTTTGCCAGATCAGGAATCAGGATCTGTTCTTTATCTTCAGCAGAAATCAATGCTTCCTGTTCTGTAATCTGTCTGGCAAGTGCTATTGTTTTGGGATAATGGGTGAAGATCTGAGATCCTATTCTATCTTTCAGCGGCGTTACAATACTTCCTCTGTTCGTATAATCTTCCGGATTGGCGGTAAAGACAAACTGAATATCAAGCGGCATTCTCAGCTGGAATCCGCGGATCTGAATATCTCCTTCCTGTAAAATATTAAACAAAGAAACCTGGATTCTTGCCTGCAGATCCGGTAATTCATTTAAAACAAAAATAGAACGGTTGGCACGCGGAATCATTCCATAATGGAGGACCCGTTCGTCGGAATAAGGAAGTTTCAGGGTTGCTGCTTTAATAGGATCAATGTCACCGATTAAGTCAGCCACATTTACATCGGGAGTGGCCAGTTTTTCATAGAAACGGTGAGAACGGTGTACCCATGAAATCGGAGTTTCATCACCCAGTTCAGCAATCAGGTCTTTGGCAAATTTTGAAATGGGCTGAAACGGGCTGTCATTGATTTCAGACCCTTTTACGATAGGTATATATTCATCAAGAAGATTTACCATGCTTCTTGCAATCCTGGTTTTTGCCTGTCCGCGCAGTCCCAGTAAATTGATGTGGTGTCCGGCAAGAATTGCCTTTTTCAGTTGGGGAACAACAGTGTCTTCATAGCCCCAAAGCCCTTCAAATACAGGTTCTTTAGATTTAATTCTGGCAATCAGATTGGCCTGGATTTCCTCATTAATTGTTTTATGAGTATAGCCGGATTTTTTTAATTCTTTGAATGTAATATCGTTTTTCATTGTCTTGTAATACTATTTATCAGATCAGGTTTTTATTTTAAATCATTTAAATCTGATCTTTATATTCTTCTTATTCTGTTTTTTTCGTAATCTTCAAAAATCATCTGCCCTAATCCTGATAGTCCGGTCAGGAAGGCCTTTCCTTTATTCTGGGCTGTAAACTCTTCCACAAACTGACGCAGATAAGGATCCTGGGCAATCATGAAAGTCGTGATAGGAATTTTCAGTTTTCTTGCCTGTGCTGCTCTGTTGAAACACTGGTTGACAATTTTTTCATCCAGCCCAAAGCTATTCATATAAAACTCACCGCTGGGCAACTGAATACAGCTGGGTTTTCCGTCGGTGATCATAAAAATCTGCTTGTTGGTATTTCTTTTTCTGCGAAGGATATCCATGGCGAGTTCCAGACCTGCTACGGTATTGGTATGATAAGGACCAACTTTTAAATAGGGAAGGTCTTTGATCTTAATGGGCCATGCCTCGTTTCCAAAAACAATAATATCAATGGAATCTTTAGGATATTTTCTTTTAATCAATTCCACGAGTGCCATGGCTACTTTTTTGGCCGGAGTAATCCTGTCTTCACCATATAAAATCATTGAATGGCTGATATCAATCATCAGAACAGTACTCATCTGTGCCTTATGCTTGGTTTCCTCTACGATCAGATCATCTTCTGTGAGACGAAGGTCTGAGATTCCGTTGTTGATCTGTGCATTCTTTAAACTTTCGGTCATGTTCACAGCAGCAAGATCATCCCCGTATTGGAAAGAACGGTTTTCGCCATCACGTTCATCTCCGATTCCTGTTTTATGGGTACGGTGATTTCCGGCTCCGTTTTTCTTCAGTTTACCAAAGATCTGATCCAACGCATATTCACGAAGGGCAGCTTCCAGTTTAGGGGTTAATATATTTTTACCTTTTCCACTTCCCGTATTGCCTTTTTCAGGGTCTTCTTCCCTGATATAACCTCGTTTTTTCAAATCCTCTTCAAAATCCTGAAGGGTATACTCATCATTGAAAATATCATATTCCTGATCAAGCATGTCCAGCCAGTCGAAGGCTTCTTCAATATCTCCGGAGGTATGGGTAAGCAGATCTTTGAAAACATCAAAGACACGCTCAAAATGTGATAATTCCTCCGGCACATGTTTGCTGAATATCAAGCCTTTTCCGGGATTAAAATTTTTATCTGTCATAAGATGATAAAGCGGTTTTTGCAGTTAATTGCTTTTGAACATTTCAGAGAATTCGGTGAATGGTCTGAAGTATTCTTTAATTCCTTTCAAACTGAAAAGTTAGGAAAATATCACCTCATGATTCCCTTAGAAAAATAGAAAATACTAATGATTATAATATGGAATCGAAATATAATTCTGGGCTTTTTTGCTTACTGTGAATTTTACATCTGAACTTTATCAAAGTTTTGTGAGTTTCTAATGTGTTTATTTTCAAATGTTTGAATTGTTTTTTGGAATGAAATAAACAGAAAAAGAACATTTTACCGGAAGCCAACTTTTTTGCTATTGATCTAAAAAAATAGATTTACATACATAAAACTGAATGTTGACAAGCCGTTTTAATTGTAAAAAGAATTAAATTCTCTGTGTTTTATCAAATATTCATTATTAGTAAGAAGACAAAAATTACTTTAACTTTGCCAGTTAGGTAATATATGGCTATTATGAAATTGTTGAAAATAATGCTATATTGTTGAAGACTAATATCTAATGGACTTATGTAGTCAGGAAATTAATTTAACTGATAAACAAATATGAAAAATAAATTCTTAAATTTTAAATTGAGAAAACTTGTTCATTATTCCTTGATCCTTTGTATTTTACTGATACAGGTGATTATTGCCATATTTTTCTACAACGAATTTGTCAACGGGAAAAAGCTGAAGTTTATAAAAGATCAGCTTGAAGAAAGCCGTGCCCTGGGAGGATTAACTGATAATTCCAGGAAAGATTTCATGGATGCACAGGATCATCTTCAGAAATATATGGCTACTCAGGATAATGATGATCTGCAGCTCTATTTCCAGTCGCTGAGAAAACTTAAAACTAATTTTGATAAAATTGGTGAATACGAAAATACAAGTCCAAGATTGAAAAAAAATCTGGCTATTCGTAGTAAGGATACCTTAAAGACCGCAAAACTGAAGACGTTAATAGATTCAGTGTACCAGACATCCCTCAATCCGCCGGCAAAAATTGAGGACAAACAATATGAACCTGCCAAGTATAAAAACGATTTTGAAGATTTCAATATTCAGACCCGTACTTATGCGGATACCATTAAAAAGAAAGGCTTTTTCGGGCGTCTGAAAGATGCGGTAACAGGGAAAGTGGATGTTCAGAAGGAGAGTACTGTAATCACAATGACCAATAACAAGACTCTGGATATTTCTCAGGTAAAATCCAAAATGGACAATACCCTAAAATCTATGGACAAGCATTACGCTGCCGAAGTAAAAAAGGTTCAGCTGCTTGCGGCCATTAGTCAGAAGAATAATTTACAGTTTTACAGCAATTTCAGTAAGCTGCTGGTATATAGTAATAACTTAATAGAGGTTTACGAAAATGCCATCAAGGATTTTCAATCTGAACTGGAAAAAGAATACAACGACCAAAGCTCTAATAATAACAAGATAAGAACCTATCTGGTATTGGGACTGATGATTCTGATGTTTATTGTTTCTATTCTGATTATGTATTTTACAAGAATGGCGTTTATTTATGAACAGAAACTGGATGCTGCCAATAAAGAGATTAAAAAGAATCTTAATTTCAAAAACAGGATTCTGGGAATGTTAAGTCATGACCTGAGGTCTCCTTTGAAAATCATCAATATTTTCATTGACAAAATCCACAGAACCACCGAAGATGAAACGATAAAGGATTATCTTAAATCCATCAAGTTCACCAACAGTACCTTGCTTCTGCAGTCTAATCAGATTCTGGAATATACCAAAAACGAGAATGCTGAAAAAGAGCTTATACAGTCGGTCTTCAATCTTAAAGATGAAATCAGCTCTATTGTAAAGGTCATTACCCCTTATCTGGAAACGAGAAACAACAGGTTTGCTGTGACAGACAGAATCCCTGAAAATCTGGTGGTCTATTCGGATAATATCAGAATCAATCAGATTTTTATGAATATTCTGGGGAATGCCAACAAGTTTACAGAAAACGGACAGATTGATCTTGTATTGGCTACAGAATCCCTTGGAGAAAATAAAATTTGCCTGATCACAACAGTAGCAGATACGGGAGTAGGAATATCAGAATCTGATCTTGGTAAAATTTTTGATCCTTATTATCAGGGGATGGTTTCTGATGAAGTAGATAATCTGGGAGCAGGACTTGGGCTTAACCTTGTAAAAGAAATTGTAGAGCTTTTTGACGGTAATATATCGGTTGAAAGCAAATTACATAAAGGAACTAAAGTGACATTCAGGATCAATTTAAATATTAATAATAATGGAAACACCAATACAAAATAAAGAGATTATATTCCTTCTGGCAGACGATCACAGCATTGTACGCCAGGGAATGGAGATTGTTATCAGCGATATTGTTCCTAACGCTAAAGTTTATCAAACTTCATCCTTACATCAGGTATTGGAACTGATAGAATCGAAAGGAATCGAGATCGCTGTTATTGATGCCCATTTCCCGGACGGAAACAGTCTTCATATTTTGCCACAGATGAAAAGCGTAAATCCTGATATTAAAATTTTGATTTTTACAGGACTTGAAGAAGAGCTGCACGGCCTTAAATTTATTAAAGCCGGTGCTGATGGCTACCTGAGTAAACTGAGTGAGGAAGAAGACGTAAGAAAAGCAATTACAACCTTCATCGAAAAAGGAGAGTACTTCTCTGATCTTCTGAGAAACCTGCTGGTACAGTTTGTTTACAATCCGGATCTGATAAGCCCGCTCAACAGTTTAACCAAAAGAGAAATGCAGATTGCAGAACTTTATGCTGAAGGATATGGAAACCTGGAAATTTCAAACAGTCTGAATATCAAACAAAATACAGTAAGCACAATCAAAAAAAATATCTTTGAAAAACTCAAGATTGAAAATATGGTTGAGCTTGTGGACCTTGTCAAAACCCACCATAAACTATAGTGTTTTTTAAGGTGATCTCCACTTCTTATTGTCAGAGTATTATATTTCATCGATAAATATCTATAAGTCGATCGACATGTATCGATGGGATTTATAGAGAATTTTATTTGGAAATGTTGTTCCTTTGTAGTGTAAAATTTAAGTAATGAAAAACAACTGAGAAATGTTTTTTAACTTCTTAAGTTTCACAAGCAAAAACAACAAATGATGATAACTCAATAAATGGTGGTTATTAGAAACACAAATGATGAAAAATTAAAAAACACTGATGAAATTAAAGAAGTGTATGAATAACCTTAAACGGACTTCTTAAAAAAGCCAAATGATCAGAAAAAAACACAAACACATATAGTGAGGTTCAGTTAACAGGTTACAGTACAAACACAAAAAGGAGGCATACAGCCTCCTTTTGTGTTTTTTATCAAATGATAAAAAAATACGGCTCTCCATCTCTTATTTTTGTATCAAAAAAGATGTCAGGAGAAAAAGACTTGGCCATACTGATTCAGAATATGGAACCAGTATTGAATACCGGAGAATATGTATTTTGTACTGTTGAAACTTTAGCTGCAATACCGGACCTCGAAAAGGTTCTGTTTTTTTTCCGGGAAAATGAAGCCGTTACCATTGTGGTAGAAAAAGCAGTAGCAGATGAATGGAATATGAATTACAGCTATATTTCTTCATGGATTACTCTTACAATTCACTCTTCTCTTGAAGCCGTAGGGCTTACTGCAGCTTTTGCCAATGCCCTGAAAAAGGAAAATATCAGCTGTAATGTCGTTGCCGCTTACTTCCATGATCATATATTTGTAGCCCGAAAAGATGCTGAAAAAGCGATGGATGCCCTTTATGCATTGAGATCGGCTCAGAAGCTGTAAAATAATTTTTTGGAGAAATTTTATTTCACCTTTTAAAATGTCTATTTGAGTTGCTAAAATGTCCTCTTGATAATGAAATTGAGTGTTCTGCCTGTTTTTGTGTTTTATGTTTGCACCATAATCATACAAAAATAAACAACAATGAAAACAATCAGAAAAATCTCAGCCTTAAGCTTATTATGTTTAACTCTTTTTACTGTAGTAACAGTTTCCTGTACTGAAGAAAATGAACCTCCCACGACGCAGGAGATACAAAACAGAAACCACCAGACTGCCAAAACCCAATTCATAACCGTTAAAGGAAATGCCATCGCATACCGTGTTTTAGGAAAAGAAGACGGGATTCCTTTGGTTCTCCTTCCGGGATTAGGCGGCTCAATGGATGACTGGGATCCTGCAGTGACGGATGGACTGGCTAAAAACTACAAAGTCATTATATTTGATAACAAAGGAGTCTCTTCCTCCAAAGGAACCACTCCCAACACGGTTCAGGCGATGGCCGACGATGCGGTAGACTTTATTAAGGCTTTGAACCTGACCAAAGTGAATATCATGGGATTTTCTATGGGAGGATTCGTCGCACAGCGAATAGTGCTTACCAATCCGTCACTGATTAATAAAGTGATTTTAACAGGTACAGGCCCTCAGGGAGCTATAGGCTTGTCTAATCTTCCCAATATTATTGCCGGAACCGCTGGCTTAAGTCCTGAAGCTTCATACCTGAAATTTGGTTTTACAGAATCTGCTCAGAGTATTGCGGAAGGAAAAGCTTCTTTTGCAAGAGTTCAGCTTCGTACGACGGACAGAGATCTTCCGTTAAGTGATGCTGCCTCCGGTGCTCAGTTTACTGCAGTATTGAGCTGGGCTCAGCCTGATGCTGATGCGCTTACAGAAATAGAGAAGATTAAAAATCCCGTACTGATTGTGCATGGTGAAAATGATCTTCCGGTATCTGTTCAGAATGCAAAAAATATGGCTCAGCATTTAGACCATGCAGAACTGGTGATCTTCCCGGATTCAGGACACGCTTCTTTTTATCAATATCACGATACATTTGTTGCGAAAGCTACAGAATTCCTTGGAAAATAAATATGTTCTTAAAAAATTATAACAAGAAGACCCGCTGATGAACAGCGAGTCTTTTTTTATTGATATCAGGATTTAGCCGAATTTCTTCACAGCCTCTTCACTTACCGGAGTAAAAAAGTTAATCATATTGCCATCCGGATCACAGAACAGGAAAGATCTGTTTCCCCATGGCATCGTTGTCGGCTCCTGAATAATTCGGGAAGTCATACTTTTAATCCTTTCGTATTCTTCGTCAACATTTTTAACCATAAATTCAATAATAGTTGATTTTGTTCCTGCGAAATCTGTAAGATCTTCTGAGAACATTTGCATGGTCCGGGTACTTCCGATAGCAATTGTGATAGAATCAGTAGAGAGTTCTGCAAAATCTTCTGTATACCATGTGGCAGAAAATCCGGTAATCTGTTCATAAAATGCTACTGTTGCTTTGATGTCTTTGCTGATCATTCTTAATGAGGTAAGTTTCATAAGGATACTATTTGTTTAAACTAATTTTAAACAAAGGTAACAGGTGTTTATGACAACAGCTTGTCAGTAGAAATCGAGCTCTTTAATCTCAAATATGATTAATAAAAATTAGCGATATGAATTAATCGCTTAATATCAGTAATTTGTATTTTCCGTCCTTCAGATCTGATCAGTTTTTCCTGCTTGAAATCATTGATGATACGGGCTAAGGTTTCTCTTGCTGTTCCCACCATATTGGCAAGATCCACACGGGAAAGGGTAATGAATACTTCATGGTCAGGTGTGTCATTTGATGTATACTTATCATGAAGAATCAGTAAACTGAGAGCAGCTCTTTCACGGACTGTACGGTGGGATAAAACTGCAATAAGGTTCGCCATTACGCTGAATTCATGGCTTAAAGATTTCAGCAGCAGCCTCGAAAGCACTGATGACTGACTCAGAATATCCAGAAAACTGTCTTTTGAAATAAATGAGATCACAGAATTTTCAAGGGTTGAGGTCGTATCTCCGTAAGATTCATTGCTCAGAATAGCAGAATATCCGAAAAATTCACCGGAACTGTAAATGTAAATAATCTGCTCCCTTCCGTCATTATCAACCTTGTATTTCTTTATTTTACCTTCGTTCAGGTAGTAAACGCCATTGGGTTTCGTTCCGTCAGTAAATATGGGTTCATTTTTACGATAGTTCCTGGTTTTCATAGCTCCTGTAAGAAGATTTTTATCATACTCAGGGAGTTCATCAAAAAGATACTGATTGTTAAAAATAAATTTTGAGATCATAATTTTTCTATACAGGATATTGGGTGTACGTTCAGTTTTTAACTTAAATCACATTTTAAACCGATCTAAATCACAAGATTTTTTTCCTGAACGAATTACTTTTACAAAAGTAATGAAATTGATTCTGAAATAAGAAAAAGAAGATCTCACAGAGGCCTTGAAGCCTTTTCAGAATCATTATTTATTACTAAAAAATAGGATTTTACGTTAAAGGGGAAATAGTAGACCTATAAAGAACACTGGATAAATATTTAAGCGGACATGTTTTTCACAGTTTGACGCTGACATTTCTAATTATTTTTTTTACTTATTTATTTTATCCGGTTGTTCTTTTCCTGAAGGAGAAGCCCCTATAGAAATTTAAAATGTTCAGACACAGAGGGAAAAACAGAACCTATTTTCACAATCTTAAGCTTGCATCAGTACTTTCATTTGTTGCAGGGATAGTGAATATTGCAGGTGTTTTATCTGTGAAAGTGCTTACTACGAATATAACCGGACATTTTGCCTTCTTTTCTGAAGAAATTCTTATCGATCATTACAACAAGGCACTCACTTATTTTATCTTTATTATATGTTTTCTGGGAGGAGCATTTTCATCCAGTTTTATGGTTGAGTTTTCGTCCGGACACAAAATGTTCCGTCCGCATCTCATTCCTTTGATCACCGAAATTCTGATTTTAGGTTTTGTGGGAATAACAGGTGACCAAACATTGAAAATCTCAATATCTCATTATGCAATTGCCGGGCTTTTGCTTTTTGCAATGGGGGTTCAGAACTCACTGGTAACAAGAGTATCACAATCTGTGGTAAGAACTACTCATCTTACGGGGTTATTTACTGATCTGGGAATAGAGCTTTCAAAACTTTTTTTTAAGGAAAGGGAAAACGAAAAGAGGCAGCTTAAAAAAAATATCGCCCTGAAACTGGTGATTATCGCCTGCTTTTTTGCAGGATGTATGATTGGCGGTTTTGTGTACAGCATGATTCAGCTTAAAACGCTGCTTGTAACTGCGGGATTGCTCTTTGGCGTAATCAGGTATGATAAGTTCCTGTACCGGTATTACGCTTTAAAAAGGAAATTCAGATAGAATACAATAAAAGAAGGATATTCCGTTGTTGGGAATATCCTTTTTAAATTTATGGCGTTACAGGCTGGATCACAAAAGTTTCCGTATCTGTTGTGTGGGCTGAAAAATAGCCTAATGCTCCGTTGCTGATATTACTCGGAGGATTAGCTGGAGTAGCAGTTCCGCCGTTGCCGCCCGAAATCTGAAGCAATGCACTGTAATAAGTGAACACATTGGTGTCGATAGACTGCATTTCCACATGGATTTTGTCTCCCGGCACTACTTCATGGTCGCGGCCCTTGTTATCGTCATTGGGAAGAATCAGAGGCTGTTGGTTCGGTAAGCCGTTATTGACATTGTCTGAAAAAGTATTCATGTATTTTTTAGGCAAATCATTAATCGTAAAACTAAAAAGATAACGGTTTCCTAGTGGCATCGGGTCTGTAAAGAGTGGTAAAAGAGTGTAGGTGGTCTTATCACCAAATTTAAAAGAACTCTGTTGCAGTCCGTCAAAATATACTACCTCAGGCATTGTACTCTGAGCTGTATATTGTTTTCCTTCTGCCTGTATTTTTAATGTATACGTTTTTCCGGGCGTACCTACAAAAGTAGTGGTCTGATACATTCCGTTTCCTGTATAGTGAAGCGTTTCAGTCTGGCCTGTATCATCGCTTAAAACCACCTGGGCTCCGGTTACTGCCGGATACTGATTAGGTTCTGAAAATCCAACGGACTTTGTGATTTTTACAGTATAAGGCCCTGATTGATTGGTTACATTGCCTTCAATAACAATATTCCCGCTCTGATCGTTCAGATCCAGGTTAATTTCCTTTTCACAGGAGGTTAATGCAAAGAGGGAAACTATGATATAAAAAGTATTTTTCATGAGTTAGAATTTGAAATTATAAGTGATATTAGGGACCCATCGGAATAAAGAGGTCTGCATGGCACGTGTTGTTCCCGGGCGGTCAGGATTGTCTTCAAAATTGATGGTATAAGCATTTTCTCTGCCGTACAGGTTGTAAATACCAAAGGTCCATGAACCGCGGAACCGCTTATTGGAACTTGGTTCGTAAGTAGCGCTCAGATCCATTCTGTGGTATGCAGGCATTCTGTCAGCATTTCTGTTGCTGTACTGGAAGACTGTTTGTCCGTTCAGCTCATATTTTCCGGTAGGGAAGGTAACTGCATTTCCGGTACTGTATACAAATAATCCTGAAAAACTCCATTTCGGATTAAGCTGATACGTTGCAACGACGGATAAATCGTGGGTTTTATCCATTCTGGCGTTATACCATTCATTATTATTGATTCCGTTGATCTTTCTTTCTGTTTTAGAAAGGGTATAGGAGATCCATCCTGTCAGTTTTCCGCTCTTCTTTTTGGCGATAAGTTCCAGACCGTAGGCTCTTCCTTTTCCGAACAGCAACTCGCTTTCTACATCAGCTCCTGTGTCAAAACCAATCTGAGCACCATTTTTGAAATCGATCTGGTTTTTCATGTCTTTATAATAGACCTCAGCGTTCAATTCGTAATTATTGTTGTTGAAGTTTCTGCTGTATCCTAAACTGATCTGATCTGCAATTTCCGGTTTTACCGTATAGCTGCTTCCTATCCACTGATCGGTAGGATTTCCACTGTTGCTGTTGCTTAAGAGGTGAAGATTCTGAGTGTTCCTGGAATAACCTGCTTTTACACTGCTCACTTCGTTGATGCGGTAGTTGGCGCTGATACGCGGTTCAATATTCACATAGGTCTTCCCGAATTTTCCTTTCTCTAAAAATTTACTGTCGGTTAGTACGCCATTCTCATAAGTATTGAATGTGTCACCTCCCAGTACACTGAACATGGAAAGCCTTGCTCCATAATTGATGGTCAGTTTTTCCGTTGCTTTATAATCATCATTAATGTAAACGGCATTTTCCCACGAGTATCTCGGATTTCTGGCAAAACTGCTCACGGTGGTACCGGAAGCACTGCTCGGAGTAAGGGTATGATAAATAGACTGCAGACCGAAACGTACAGAATGCTTATTTCCGGCAAACCAGGTAAAATCCTGCTTAAGATTCCAGTCACGGATTTTTGAATTTAAATCAAATACCGTATCATCATTTTTCAGACTGATCTTATAGTCATAATTACTGTAAATAAATGAAGTATTGGAGAATAGCTTACTGCTGATGATGCTGTTCCATCTCAAAGTGGCCGTCGTATTTCCCCAGTCTGTATTGAAAGTATCTCCCAATCCCAGAACATCTCTTCCAAAATACCCGGACAGGTAAATACGGTTATTTTCGTTGATCTGATAATTGGCTTTCAGATTCAGATCGTAAAAATATAATTTGTTGTCTTTATAATCTTTATTGGCTTTAAGAAAAAGATCCGCATACGTTCTTCTTCCCGAAACAATGAATGATGATTTTTCCTTTTGAATAGGCCCTTCCACACTCAGCCTGCTGCTGATAAGTCCGATTCCTCCGTTAACGTTATAATCTTTGTTGTTTCCGTCCTTCATTTTAACATCCAATACAGAAGAAAGACGTCCTCCGTATTGTGCGGGGCTGTTTCCTTTGATAATGCTGGCATCTTTCAGGGCGTCACTGTTGAATGTACTGAAAAAACCAAGAAGGTGAGAGGCATTATAAACAGGAGCTTCATCCAGCAGGATCAGGTTTTGGTCGGTAGCACCTCCTCTTACACTGAACCCGCTGCTTCCTTCACCGTTACTTTTGATCCCGGGTAAAAGCTGTATGGTTTTCATGACATCTTTTTCACCAAAAAGTACAGGAAGTTTCTCTATATTTTTAATACTTAACGTTTCTGCTCCCATTTGAGCTGAGGTCAGGTTTTTATCCTTTTTGATACCCGTTATCACCACCTCATCAATGGCTTTTTCTACAGATTCTGATGGAAGCAGCGGAAGATCGAGTTTTATATTCTGATCTACATTGATCTTCTGCTCAAAATCCTGATATCCCGGGTAGGAAATAACCAGGGTATAATTTCCTTCGGGTAATGAAAGGGAATAAAATCCATATTCGTTGGCAACAACATTGATGGTGGGATCTTCGCTTACTTTTACAGAGACTCCGATGAGCAATTCCCCGTTTTTTTTGTCTTTCACGGTTCCACTTACGGAATACGTTTGTTGGGCCATTGCCAGTGTACTGAAGCAGAGCGCAGCGGTGGCAGCGGTAATTTTTAGAAAGGATGTTTGCATTAGTTTATTTTAAAGTAGTAGATCTCTTGTCTATGAGTTAATGTTTTGATGATGTTCAATGAGTTGGATGAATAGGGGATTTGTTACAGGTAACAAATTAATTATGAAATAAATCCATGGGAAAAGCAGACTTCCGGAAATGATAATGGCAAGGATAAAAGAGGACTGTCAGATAAAAAGCAGTATTATGCATTGGATATTAATTTATTGTTGTTTTTTGGTAGATTTTATTGAAAAACAAATTATTAACGACCGTTATTTAATTTTTATTATTATACGGTATTAAAAAAGACACAAATGAGCTTTTATAAAACTGCACGATGCTATCTGCTTCTGAGCTGGCTTGGCAGGATATTGAATTTTCGTTTAAATGCTGATGAAAAATGTCTCGGATTTTTATAGCCGATATGGTCAGAAATTTCACTGATATTCAGGTCGCTGTCGAGAAGCATTTTTTTGGCCTGCTCCATTTTGAGATCATTCCAGAATCCGAAAACGGTAGTCCCGAAGAGCTCTTTGAATCCTTTCTTTAAAGTAAATTCGTTGGTTCCTACCAGATGGGCAAGATCATTCAGGGAACTATCTGCATTCAGGTTCTTTACAATATAATCCCTCACAGCGTACATTTTCTCTATATCTTTTTTCTGGAGAGAAGAAGATGAGGATTCACTGTCAACAAACTGTTCAAGCTGCAACAGAAGAAGTTCATTTACTTTAGCTTCAAGATAAATTCGTTTGAAAGTCCCTTTTCTGTTGCAGAGAATGATGTCGTTCAGAATCTGATACATATCATGGGTAATGCGGTTATGCCCGGCCTGTATGAGCGATGAATTCTGCTTATCAATCGAATTTCTGAATATTTCAAACAGTCCTGAATACTCAGGTAGAAATTTTTTAAAGAACTCAGGAGCAAGATTGATTTCGAATACATACATTTCCGGACCTTCGAATTCCATCCTGCCTTCCATATGATGGGCATAAATAATATTGTGCTGGTAGTTATCAAACACTATTGTTTTTTGAAAGTTACCCGAAATGGCTTTGCTTTTTCCTTTCAGGGTAAAATGCATTTCTACCGAATCAAAATCACTCTCAAGGTACAATTGAAGCGGTTTATTCAATACAATATTCCCAAAACTGATGTGGACATGGGTAAAGCTTATTTCGTGATAAAAACCATTTCCATAAGGAGGAGTCAGCTGGGTAATGGATTCCTGGATGCCTCCATCATCTAAGAAATAAGAGGAAGGATAATCCCGCTCCATAAGCATGTTTCCAAAGTTTTCATCATATAGCCGTACTGTCATTTCCTTTTGTTTGTTTGAATTTCCTTTTTACGGACTTTTTATTCCGTTTTACAGACCCTTTCTGTTGAATGTTTAGAGTAAGTTTGCACAAAGGTAATAATTATTTAGAATCATTCTTAATAATTAAATTACTTTTAAATAAAAGAAAGAAATAATGAAACGATGTGCATCTTATACAAATTAATTATTAAAAATTATGAAATATTCAGGTAAAATAAACTGGTCTTTTGCGGCAGCAATAGCAGTGTCAATATGTTGGATTATTGGTGATATTTACGTTGCCGGATTTGATCCGGATCCATCAGATTATCCTTTGTTTTCAAAAACCTATGCAGATCAGGTAAATCTGGAATTTGCAACTTTAATGCTGGAAGGTTCCACTCCGAGATTGATGTTTGGTGCTTTGATTGGTGCTCTTACGGGGCCTTTACTGCTTCCTGCTACGTGGCTGGTGTATCAGTTTTTCAAAGATACTCAAAAATGGTATGCAGTCTTTGTGTATTGGGTCTTACTGGCAGGAGCGGTTTTATCACCTTTAGGACATGCCGGATTCTTCTATGTTGGGGAGATTTATAAAGCAGTTTATCATACAGACTCTGCCTCTCACCCTTATCTTCTGGAGACGGGAAGAGGTTTTATGAAAATGCTTAACATTGCCTGGGGAACAGCTATTGGTGTACTGGCAGTCGGATGGATTTCCTTTGCTGTTTGTATTCTTTTCAATAAAACTCTGTTGCCGGGGTGGATGGCTCTGCTGACACCATTTGCCCTTACTTTGTTTATCTTTCCTATAAAAAATCTTTTACCGCTTCCTTTTTCAGGATGGGTAGGAGGTGCCATATTCAATATTGCCTATCTGACATTTTTCAGTTCGCTACTTTTCTTTTTCAGAAAGAAATTGCTGAACAGGATTTAGCTATAAAAAATATGACTATGATCTTAACTTGAAATAAATGGAGAGGAAAGTCTTTTAAATCTTAGAATTTAAAGGCTTTTTTACATTAAAAACTATCTTTTTGGGAATATTGATCGGAATATTAACCTTATATTGGCTGGGAATTAAGCGGAAGAATATGGAAAATCTGAAAATTTGGTTAAGAAAAAATGCTTCTACGGCAGTACTTACCGTATTATTTATTATCGTTTTGGTGAATAAAGATGCAAAGGCATGGCTGATGAGGCAGGTGGCTTCCACCGGAATTCTCAATTCCAGCATATCAGAACCACAAAAAAAACAGAATAATGCAGCCAAAGTTTCCTATACCGGGCTGATGCTGAAAAATGAAGAAGGAAAGATTGTAGATACTTCTGCTTTACAGAATAAAGTGGTCTTTATTAACTTCTGGGCGTCATGGTGCCCTCCCTGCAGGGCTGAATTTCCATCTGTGCAGAAGCTGTATGATCAGTATAAAAATAATCCGGATATGGTATTTCTTACAGTAAATCTGGATGATAATGTCAGTCTGGGAAAATCTTATTTAAAAGAGAAAGGCTTTACGGTTCCTTTTCTTACACCGGCTGGAAATATTCCTGATATATTGTATAGCGGATCTTTACCAACCACTGTTGTACTGGATAAAAAAGGAAAAATCCGCATGCAGCATACAGGAGTGGCAGATTATAGCAAAGATTCCTTTTATAAACAGATTGATGAACTGTTGAACGAAAAGCCATAATTTTTAATAATGATGATTCTCTTTATACTGCCTGTTCTTGCAGAAATAGAAACTGAAATCCTTAAAGAAAAAAGCACCGTGCAGAATTTTCCAAAGGTTATAGTATTTCCTTTCTCTGAAAGCTATAAAACGCTGGTTACTCAAATAAAAACAACAGAAATCTCTTCTGAGACCATTCTGTACAATTCAGTGGATGCAGTCAATGAAAATAAAGAATTTAACTTGCCGGAGTACTGGTGTTTTGCTGGCAACGGACAAGGTGACCGATGGTTTCTGGATAGGGATCAGAAGGTTTTTTTCTATGATCATGATGATGACGGGAAGCTGAAGCCGATGCATATTAATTTTGAAGAATGGCTGCAAATGGCAATCATTATCCGTCAGTTGGATCAATGTTTTGATCAATATGACCATATCACTGAGCCGGTTCGTCTGGAGTTCTATAAAACCCTGAATACGATTCATCCCACATTAAGTGATGTGTATCCGTTTACATTGTAACGCTGGTTTTATCAGCAATGAATGTAAATGTCTAAGTGAAAAAAGAATACTTTTACCATAAGAAACAGAATATGCTGCATCAGCTAAGAACCCATATTGAAAAAATAATTCCTCTTAATGATGATGAATTTGAATTCATATCATCCTGCTTTACTTATAAAAAATATAAGAAACATCAGTTTCTGGTACAGGAAGGGGAAACGGTTCCCTATAATTATTTTGTCCTGAAAGGCTTGCTGAAGCTGGTTTATTCTGACGAAACCGGAAAAGAACATATTGTTGGATTTGCCATGGAAGACTGGTGGGAAACAGATTTTCCCGCTTATTATCAGCAAACGGCAGCAACAATGTCTCTGGAATGTATTGAAGATACGGAAGTACTGTGTATTAAGCTGGACGATTACAGAAAACTTTGCGCTCAACTTCCAAAGCTGGAGCATTTCTTCCTTGAAAAAGCATATATGGGATTTATTACGGCTCAACAGCGTACCATTTCCATGATGACAACAGGAATAAAAGAACGCTATGAGCAGCTTTTGGAAAAATATCCTTCTCTTGTTCAGCGTGTTCCGAAATCTCTTTTGGCTGCTTATTTAGGGGTGTCCAGAGAAACCTTAAGCCGTCTGCCTCTGTAACGCTGTGATCAAACTCACACTATAATCGTGATCCGTATCACAGGAATTTGCTGTATTTGTTCTGCAATTTTGTACAGTAACAAATAACAAATTCAAGACAATGGAAAAAAAAACGGTTAATCCTTGGAAATGGCAGGATGAAAGAAGCTATTCACAGGCGGTAGAGGTAAAAAATGTGCAAAGTACTTTATATTGCTCGGGACAGGCAGCTATTGACCCCGATGGAACATCCAGTAATAAGGATATGAAATCGCAGCTGGAACAGGCTATTGCCAATCTGGAAGAAGTAATCAGTACTGCAGGATATGAATGTGGCGGTATTGTAAGATTAAATATTTATACAACTTCTACGGAAGAGCTTTGGCCACATTTTCCTATTCTTCAGGAGTGGATTGCCACACATGCAATTCAGCAGGCTGTAACGATGCTTGAAGTGAAAGGTTTGTTTGAAACTTTAAAAGTGGAGCTTGAAGCTACCGTCGTAAAATAAATGATCATTGAACTTAAAAATTAAACCTTCAAAATATAATCTGAAGGTTTTTTCTTACATTTATCTATACCAATTACAATATCCAAAAATCTTATGAATATCCAACTTTTTTCAAAAAATGCTTTAGTAGGAGGGGCAACCCAGGGAATCGGTGCCGGAATAGCTGTTGAACTGGCAAAATGCGGTGCTAATGTTACCGTTATGGCCCGTAATGAAGCCAAACTTAAAGACTTTGTTTCATCTCTGCCGGTTATCAATACTGATCAGAAACATGGGTATCTGGTAGCAGATTTTTCAGATTTTGAAAGTTATAAGAAAATTATAGGAGGATTTTTTTATGATCATTCGATAGATATTCTGGTGAATAATACCAATGGTCCTGAACCTGGTTTAGCACTGGATAAAAATGCCGATGATTATCAGAAAGCATTTGATTTGCTGTTTAAAACTGTTTGCGAAACAACATTATTGGCTTTGCCTCACATGATCCAACAGAAAAAAGGGCGTATTATTAATGTTTCATCACTTTCAGTAAAAGAACCGATCGGAAATCTGGCCTTGTCCAATTCTATCCGTTCAGCAGTAATTGCTTGGGCCAAAACGCTTTCCAACGAAATTGCACAACACAATATCACGATAAATAATGTCTTAACAGGATACTTTGATACTGAAAGAATTCAGAAACTGGTAGCTCATGAAGCTCAGCAAAGTGGCAATGCTGAAGAAGAAATAAAAAAGGCGAGGGAAAATAAGATTCCGATGAAAAGATTCGGACAGCCTGAGGAATATGGACATCTCGTGGCTTTTCTGGCTTCTGAATATTCAAATTATCTTACCGGAACAAGTATTCCTTTGGATGGAGGATTGAATAATACGTATTAAAACTTTACCATTTAGGAAATATAAATTCTTTTAAACCGCAAAAGTCACAAAAGTTTTTGAATTTGTTTCTAAGCTTTCTATTTTGAGTGTTAAAGTACACTTAAGTTATTTGAAATCTTTGCTTTACTTCTTCTTATATGAACTTTTTGCAGCATTGTTTTTTAACTTAATTAAACTACGCTAAGACTTTTATGACTTTTGTGGTTTGAGAATAAAATAAGGTAAATGTAATAAACCCTTTCCCCCAGTTGTCATATACATATTGGAAAATATGATATGAAAAACTGGTCTTTTAAAAAATGGAACACCGTACTGGGATGGTTCCTTTTCGCTATTGCGCTTATTACTTATCTTTCAACGATAGAACATTCTTTGAGTTTCTGGGACTGCGGGGAATATATTTCTTCAGCTGTAAAGCTGGAGGTAACTCATGCTCCGGGAGCCGCTTTATTCCAGATCGTGGGAGCGGCAGCGAGTATTTTTGCATTGGGAAATACTGAAAATTATTCTGTGGTGATCAATGCCATGTCAGCGTTATTCAGTGCATTTACCATTCTGTTGCTGTTCTGGACGATCACCCATTTTTTAAGACGGCTTTTGCATAGAGACTTTGAAGAGATTACAAAACATCAGGAAATCTCTATCCTTTTTGCAGGAGCTATCGGGGCCTTATGCTTTACCTTTTCAGATACCTTTTGGTTTTCGGCTGTAGAAGGTGAGGTGTATGCAATGGCTTCGCTGTTTATTGCGTTGCTGGTATGGCTCATTACAAAATGGGAAAACGAATATAAAGCGATTGACAGTGAGAGATGGATCATCCTTATTTTCTTTATCACAGGTCTTTCCGTAGGAGTACATATGATGTGTATGCTGGCTCTTCCGGCCATATGTCTGGTGTTTTACGCCCGGAATTATACCTTTTCGTGGAAAAGTTTTATCATAGCGAATCTTGTTACTTTGGGAATTCTTGCCTTCGTGTTCAAGATTATTTTCCCCTTGATTATGACCCTCTTTGGACAGCTTGAAATTTTCTTTGTGAACGGTTTAGGGCTTCCTTTCCATTCAGGGACAATTGCGGCGTTTGTTTTTATGGCCGCAATAAGTTATTTCTTAATTAAGTATGCTGGAAAAACAAAAAAGAAGGTATACCAGACTGTGGTTTTATCCCTTGTTTACATGATCATTGGTTTCTCCTGCTGGCTGGTGATTCCCATCAGAGCCAATGCGAATCCACCGATGAATCTTAATGATCCGGATACCGCGATCGGAATGAGAGATTATTATAACAGGGTTCAATATGGTGACTGGCCTACGATTTACGGGCAGAATTATACCGCTTTTCTCGACAAAAACGGGCTGGAAAAAGAGGAAGACGGAAGTTATAAAAGAGACATCACCGGAGATATTTATGAAAAAGATGAAAAAACCGGAACTTACAGAAAAACCGGAGAAAGATTCAACTATGTTTTTAATAAATCTCACATAAGTTTTATGCCAAGGATGTTCAATGAAGATAAAGAAGTGATGGCTAATTATATCTCATTGTATGGAGCTCCTGATTTTACCTTCAATTACGATAATGAAGATGTGGCAGACAATCCTGAGGCTAAACGTATTTTTGAAGAACTGAGAGCAAAATATGAAGGAGATTCTATCACTGCAGAAGATTATCTGAAAGTAAAACCTTATGATCTGATTAAGGTACAGCGCCCTTCATTTGCTCAGAATATGGATTATTTTATTTCTTTCCAGAACGGATATTATTTTGTGCGATACCTGATGTGGAATTTTGTTGGAAGACAGAACGATCTTCAGGGACATATGGAAAATACCAACGGGAACTGGATTTCAGGATTTTCTTTTATTGATAATGCTCTGTTGGGTGATCAGGATCATATGCCTGCTCAATTTAAAAATGAAAGTACCGTAAAGTTTTTCTTTTTACCATTGATTCTGGGTTTGATTGGTTTCTTTTTCCAGCTGAACAGAGATTTTGGAAGATTTTATGCCATACTTTCACTGTTTATTCTGACCAGTGTGGGAATTGTTTTCTATACCGGAGTAAAACCGTTTGAAGTGCGGGAAAGAGACTATGCCATGGTAGGTTCATTCTATGCCTTTGCCGTGTGGATTGGTCTGGGAGCCGGAGCCATCCTTTGGCTGATTCAGTCCAAGATTAAATCCAATGCAGCCAACATTATACTGGGAGTTGTATTGCTGGGAATCCCTTTTATGATGGGATTCCAGAATTATACTTCCCATGACAGAAGCAAAAAAACTGCAGCCCGCGATTATGCCTATTCATTTTTACGGTCATTGCCTAAAGATGATATCATTTTTATTTATGGTGATAATGATACTTTTCCGGTGTGGGCTATTCAGGAAACAGAAAGATTCAGGGATGATGTGAAAACGGTCAATTTTACCCTTTTAGCCACTCCATGGAATATTGATCAGGTGAAAAGAAGAACCTACAATGCCATGGGAATTCCGGGTGAGCTGACCCATGAAGAATATAGAGACGGTGTCAATGATCAGGTGTATCTGATGAAAAAAGAAGATTGGGAAGGACTTTTCCAGATGCTGAAAGAACAGGGAGCGCCGGAAACGGCTTTCCAGGAGTTCAGAAAATATCTGACTCAGGATTCAATGATCCTGAAGGATGCTATAAAATTTCTGAAATTACAATCGTCTGAAAAAGATGAACTGCTGAAAATGTACTTCGGCGAAAAACAATATGAAAAATACAATATTATTCCAGTCAGTAAATTTATCCTTCCCGTCAACAAAGAAAATGCCGTAAAAGCAGGAATTATTAATCAGTCCGATCTTCCGGATGCTGTAGATCAGATCATGATCAATTATGAAGCGAATACCCTTTACAAAAGCAATCTGATAGTGCTGGATATGCTGGCCAATTTCGACTGGAAGCGCCCGATCAGTTTCTCTTCAGGCGGAATGTATGAAAGCGAAAATATTTTTTATCTGGATGAATATCTGCAGTTTGACGGTTTCAGCTACAGATTGGTTCCCATTCATACGCCTCAGGGACCTGATGGAGATAAAGGAAGGGTAGATGCCCAATCTCTTTATCAGTTGGTGAAAAATTTCAGATGGGGAAATTTTAAAGATCTGAGTATTTATTATGATGAAACAGCTACGTCAAATATTTTGGGCTACAGAATGTCGGTGAGCAGAGCTGTATCTGCACTTGTGGCAAGCGGGCAGAAAGCGAAAGCACTCGAGTTACTGGAACTTGCTGCAAAAGAAATTCCTGCTGAAAAATACAACGATCCACGTTCACTGAGCGCCATGGTTACCGGATATATTGTTGCAGGGCAGGAGCAAAAAGGTCTTCAGCTTGCAGAAATGCTCAAAAAAGGAATATTTGAAGAATATGATTATTACCAGAATCTTTCTCCTTCATTTAAAGCAATGGCGAAAAGACAGATGAGGTCCAAGCCGATGGAATATGCATTGGTGGTTTCTGCTGTTACTGAAGGCTACAAAAAGCTTGGGCAAAATGAAAAAGCACATGCGTATCTTTTAAAAGCAATGGAGCCTATCGACAAAAAATTCAATATCTTCATAAAAGGTCTGCAGCAGATGGACAAAGAAAGAGCAGGGAAAGAAGCTGAAAATATACGCCAGATCGCTCCCTTTTATCAGTATTTATTCAATGTTATGGAGCCCTTTGATTCCACCTATTCCAGGAAAAAAGAAATTGAGATTACCAATGTGATGATGAAAGTGACACAGTAATAATCAGTGATAAAGCCTTTAAGCATAATGTTTAAAGGCTTTTATTTAATTCAGGGTCCAATTTAATCTGTAAAATTCTGAATGGCTTTATTGCTCTTCCTTAAATCAGAAGGTCTGGATTGGGTAAACTCATGGAAGGTGTCGCTAAAGGCACTGATAGAGCTGTATCCAACGTCATCCGCTATTTCATTGATAGGCTTATCGGTATTTAAAAGCAGTTCAATGGCTTTAATGATTCTTAATGTTTTCAGGTACTGCAGAAAAGAAATGTCCATATCCGCTTTGAAAAGACGCGACAAAGAGCGTTCACTCAAACCAAATTTACTGCTTACATTAACCAGAGTCAGTTTTTCTCCGATATTCCATTCCAGATAAGATACGATTTTCATCATCTGTTTGTTATGAGTGGCAGGAAGAATAATAGGTAATGGCTGTTGATGGGTTTTGGGAAGGATCTTTTTTAATGCTACCAGAAATTCAAAGTTTTCATCTTTTGCAGTTACATGCTTTTCATCCCATATTTCAGAATATTTGATCATCTGAATCAGCAGTTCGGATGCAGGGTATATTCCTAATCTGTTATAAAAAGGATCTGAAAAATCATCGTGGGCATAAAAATAAAGGGAACGCAGGACTGTGGCTGTATGTCCGATCTCTAAAATGTGCTCCATTCCCTGCGGAATCCAGAAAAAGTGTCTTGCCGGTACCACATAGGTTCTGTTATCAATCGTTATATAGGCGATGCCGCCTTCCACATAGCTCAGCTGTCCTTTTGTATGCTTGTGAAAAGGAATCAGTTTTTCAGATTTTTCGTGCATGACAAATACACTTTTATCGTCTTTATCAATATCAGGAAGCGCAGCAATTAATCCCATAAAAATTTAAAATACCAATAAGAATACAAATATAATCATTTGGCCGGAATCATGTAAAAGTTGACTATTTTAGATAAATAAAATTTCCGGATTGCCAATAAATTTGCAGTGCAATAATTCAAAAATTCAAATGAAAATTTATGTCGCCGGATTGCTGATGTTTGGAGTTTTCTCCATCGTATCAGCGCAGACCGGCAGTCCAGCAAAGGATACCATACGACTCTCCCTGAAGGAAGCATGGCAGAAAGCGGAGGAAAACAGCCGCCATATCAGAATCAATACAATCAACGTAGACATTGCCGAAGCCGAAGTAAAAGACGCTAAAAGAGAGCGACTCCCGGAAATAGAAATTAAAGGTTCTGCAGAAAAAGCTTCCAACATTCCTATCTATGAAAACGGAATCTTTTCCAAACCAACCCAGCATGAAGTTATCCATACGCTTTACAGAGCCGGAGCAGATTTTTATCTGAATATTTATAACGGAAACAAACTGAATCTTAAGATTAAGGAAAATCAAACGCTTCAGAAAATTAAGGATATCCGGAAAGAACAGTCCGTTTCAGATATTCACTACAAAACAGCATCACTTTATCTGGAATTACAGAAAACCTTAATTTTCAGAGATCTTATCAAGCAGGATATTGATGATCAGAAAACACAATTAAAAGAAATACAGACTCTTTATAAAAACGGAGTGGTTTTAAAAAGTGATGTTTTAAGGATTGAACTTGAACTTTCAAAACGAAAAATGGCACTGGTGACCATAGAAAATGATATCCTCATCGCCATGCAGAAACTGAATATTATTCTTGGAATTCCGGATGAACAGGTTGTTATTCCTGAAGCGCCGTTTAATCAGTGGAATGAGAATACAACGTACAACGAATACCTGAAACTGGCACTGGATCATTCTTTTGATTACCATGTTTCTGAACAGCAGACAGCGCTGAGTATTATCAAACTGAAACAGGTAAAAGCGAATGTAAGACCTAAGGTAGGGATGTATGGCGAATTTTATTACGCCAATCCGCAGATTTTCCTTTATCCCTATAATCCTTATTGGTATTCGCTGGGAATCGTTGGAATTAAAGCATCATTTTCCATCTCTTCCCTTTACCATAACACCCATAAAGTAAAGGCCGCCCAGTTGGAGTTTGAAAAAGAAGAGGAAGTGCACAGGGATACTGAAGATAAAGTAAGACAACAGGTGAAAGAAGCTTATCTGCGTTATCAGGAAGCTTTGGAACAGATAAAAGTGGCAGAAGCCAATGTAGCTCAGGCAAAGGAAAATGCACGTATTATCAAAAATACTTACTTCAGCCAGACTTCTCTTATTACAGAATTGCTGGATGCAGATATACAGCTGCTTCAGACAAAATTTGAACTGGAAGCGGCTAAAATTATGGCACAGAACAATTATTATTTATTACAAAATATTACAGGCGTTTTATAAAACAATGAAAAAAAAATACACTCCCACCGATAGAATGATCACGAAGATCACAGGATGGATTTCAGTTGTAATCGTTGCTGCACTTGCAGTGTGGGGCGGGTTTACCCTAAAAAATTATTATGCCTATGAGCAGACCAATGATGCACAGGTTCAGGAATATGTAAATCCTATTATTTCAAGAGCCGGAGGATTTATTGTTGCCGTGAAATTTGAAGAAAATCAGGAAGTAAAAAAGGGCGATACTCTTTTAATTATTGATAACCGTGAATATGTCCTTCAGGAAAAACAGACTCAGGCAGCCCTTCAGAAAGCCCGTGCCCAGCTGAGAGTATTGGAAAGTACTACAGGAACTACAGAAAAGGAAGCTGCCGCAGCGATGGCCCAGGTGGATGCCAATAAAGCAAAAGTCTGGAAACAGCAGCTTGATTATAACAGGTATAAAAAGCTGTATGATGAAGAATCTGCTACCAGACAGCGACTTGAAGATGTGAAAGCAACACTGGATGTCAACGAAAGTGATTATAAATCTTCGCAGGATAATTATGCAGCTTCTGTATCCAAGATTAATGATATAAGGGCAGAAAAAGCCGTTGTTCTGGCAGAAATTGCAAGACTGGAAGCATTGCTGGACCGTCACAAACTAGACGTAAGCTATACCGCTGTTACTGCTGCTTATGATGGAAGAATGGGACGACGAACCGTAGAAGTAGGGCAGATGATTGATGCCGGAGAAACGCTGGCATTCATTGTCAATAATGAAACTGATAAATGGGTAGTGGCTAATTATAAAGAAACCCAGATCAGGGATATGCATATCGGCGATCATGTGAAAATTGTTGCTGATTCTTATCCGGACAAAGAATTCCAGGGAACGATTATTTCCCTTTCTCCTGCAACAGGTTCAAGTTTTTCTTTGCTTCCACCGGATAACTCTACCGGGAATTATGTCAAGATTGTACAGCGTATTCCTGTGAGAATAAGACTGGATGGGCAAAGAAGCCAGATTGATGTTCTGAAAGTGGGAATGAATGTAAATGTTTATGCTAATAAAAAGCATTCCAATGGCTAAAAGACAAATGCCCTATTTCAAAAAATGGGCTCCGGAATGGTTGGTGAAAATCATTCTTTTTTCAATGACACTTCCTGGAATTATTATCTTTTTTCTCCCTTTAGCCAATATAAATGCAGCAGCAGGATATTACGGAAGTGAGCCGGCAGACATTCAGTTTTCGGTAGCATTATTTTATGCCGGGTATGTAGGTTTTTATAGCCTGGAAAGACGATTTTTCAGTTTTCTGGCTGCAAAAGAATATTTTCTTCTTTTTACCACACTGCAAATTCTGGCCTGTCTGCTATGCTATTCTACCCGTGAAATTTATATCCTGTTTCCGGTGCGTTTTATGCAGGGAATGTTGTTTGCCGGGAATGTAAACCTGTCACTAACCCTTATTTTCACCCGGCTGAGCAGTGAAAGGGGCCGGGAGATCAGCTTTTCAGTGTTTTTCGGGATCTTAATTTGTGCTTTGCCATTTAATAACCTTATAACCGCCGACCTCATAGATTCGTATAATTTTAATATTGTCTATAAAACAGCCATCTTCTCCTATCTTCCGGGACTTATTTTCCTCACCCTGGCGATGAGCAATTACAGAACCCATGCAAGATTTCATCTCTATAAACTCGACTGGCAGAGTTTTGGACTGTTCAGTACGATGCTGGTGCTCATAGGATATATAACCATTTTCGGGCAGGAATATTATTGGCTGGAGGATAACAGGATTTTGGGAAGTGTCATTGGAATTATTGTCCTGGGTGGAATATCAGTATTTCGCCAGCAGGCTATTAAAAGGCCTTATATTGATCTGCGTGTTTTCAGATACCGGAATTTTAAAGTAGGTCTGCTGATTCTTTTTGTGATGTATATATGCCGTTTTGCTTCAGGAATTGTCAATACCTATTTTGCATCGGAGCTGCATCTGGACCCATTTCATATTTCCTATATTAATATTTTCAATCTTACAGGGTTGGTTATGGGAGTCATTATTGCCTGCTGTATGGTTTTGCAGAAGAAAAATATACGGTATATCTGGGGACCGGGTTTTTTAATGCTGCTCATTTTTCATGCGGTCATGTATTATTCCTTTGATGTTCAGGCTGATGAGTTTAATTATTATATCCCGTTATTTATTCAGGGATTGGGTGTGGGATTGATTATGGTTCCGACGATTATCTTTATTATTTCGTCAGTTCCTGCAGCCATTGGCCCTTCTGCTGCGGCAACAGCATTAGCAATACGGTATCTTGGATTTTGTATCAGTATTGCCCTGATCAATTTTTTTGAACTGTTTGAGAAAAGCCGTCATTATAATGCCTTTCAGGATCATTTAAGTGCTGTCGATCCGGAAGTTAAAAGCTTTCTCCATCAGCAGACTGCTAAGCTTATTGCTCGCGGAATGCCGGAAGATAAGGCTGTTAAAGCTGCCAATAAGCTATTGATTGGCAGAATGAATGTTCAGGATCATGTCCGTTTTGCGATGGATTATTATGAAATGATGGTATGGCTTCTTGCCGCCTCACTGTTATTGATTTTCCTTTTCCCATATCTTAACCGCACTGCTCTTTATTTAAAATCACGCAGATTATCTCCTGCGTAAAGAGAATTTTAATGCTAATCATCGAAAAAGTATAGCTTGTAGCTAATTTTATAGTAGAGTGCTGAGACTGTCTGATAAGGCAGTCTCTTTTATTTTGATAAAGAATAGTAATTACTTCTGGCCGGAATTGTATGTTTTTTGTCATTGCAGACAAAATCCTTTCTTTCTACATTTGTACTCATACAGAACGAGATATGAAGAAAGAAAGGCGAAAAACAGGAATTAAAAATATAGTGCTTTTAGCATTGCCGGAGGTACAGCTGCTTGATATTGCCGGACCATGGGATGTTTTTACATCAGCAAACCGTTTTTTAAATGATAAACAGGATTCCGGTTATCATGTGTATCTGGTATCAGGAACTTCAGAAAAAATAATATATTCAGGTTCAGGAATGCCTTTATCATGCAGCCATACTATATATGATATTGATTTTCCTGTAGACACTTTACTGGTGGCAGGTACCACGTTGAATGTACTGGATGAGGTCAATCCGGACATTTATCACTACCTTCAAAATATAGCTCCCGGCGTGAGACGAATGGGATCTGTCTGTGTAGGAGCGTTCATCCTTGCCAAAGCGGGTCTGTTGGATGGCAAACAGGTAACGACTCACTGGAAGTTCGCAGATACTTTACAGAAATCTTATCCAAAATTGGATGTGAATATTAATCCTTTTTTTATCCGTGACAGGCCAATTTATACTTCAGGAGGTGTTTCTTCAGGGATGGATCTTGCATTGGCTCTATTGGAAGAAGACTTTGGAAAACCTTTGGCGGCCGAAGTTGCCCGTCATCTCGTCCTGTATTTAAAAAGATCCGGAGCACAGTCTCAGTTTGGAAATGCATTGCCGGAATATGAAATAATGTCTCCTTTTACAAAACAAATCCGTGATTTATTGAAAGATAAGCTTGGAGAAGCTATTACGGTGGAGTATATGGCAGAGTTCCTGAACATGAGTGTCCGTAACTTTTCCAGGGTATTTGTAAAAGAGTCAGGAATGACTCCCGGCAGATTTCTCGAAAAAATGAGGCTGGATCAGGCTAAAAATATGCTGGAATATACTGATATGAGCATCGATATGATAGCTGATAAATGCGGATTTAGTAATGCTGTTTCTCTCAGCCGCTTATTTCTTAAAAACATTTCCCTCTCTCCGGCACAGTACAGGAAGGCATTCAAGACTACAGGATAATAGCTTTTTCTTATTGATTTTACATAAAACTGGCAATCATCAATTGTCAGCAGGGAAGACCTGTGCCATGATCTGAAAATAATAATCTTAAATAATAAAATTATGAATCACGTACCAAACAGCAAGACAATGAATGTTGCATTTTTAATCTATGATCAGGTGGAAGCACTTGATTTAAATGGCCCTTTAGATGTTTTTGTTAAAGCGAATGTTCTGGAACCCGGCAGCTACAATTGCTTTACAGTAGGGAAAACAAAAGATCCGGTAAATATGGAGGCGGACACAATGGCTCTTATTCCTATCTACGATATCCATACATGCCCTCAACCGGATATGATTGTCGTTCCGGGAGCAAATCCTGAATACATTATGAAATATATTGAGGACGGGGATTTTCGGGAAACTGTTCTGAAATGGGTTGAAAATCATTATGATGCAGGAACAATAGTATTTACAGTATGTACCGGAAGTATGCTTCTGTCAGGGACAGAAATGCTTGCTGATTATGATGTTACTACGCATCATATGTTACTGGATGCCCTTGAACAGCATAATCCGGAAACCAATGTAATCAGGAATATACGATATATTGACCAGGGCAGCCTGATAACCACGGCAGGTATCACAGCCGGGATAGATGCCGCTCTTTATCTGGTTGGAAAACATCTCGGACAGAAAACAATGAACACCATTATAGAGATTTTTGAATATCAGAATGTAAAATCTGGAAACTTAGCGTAAAAGAGAATCTGTTGATTTGCAAATTTCGCCGATCAGAGATCGGCGAAATTTATATTTTAGATTGTGGTCTACTGACGAAAACTGAGTACTTTAATACAAAGAGGAATGAAACCAATTGATACCGCAATATAAACAGCAACCCGAATATAGTTAAGGGTTTTCCAAAGTGAAATTCTGTTTATGATTTCCTGTGAAACAGAAGAGGCGGATGCTAGGTTCTGAAACTGTATAATGTTCGGAGCAAAAAAAGCTAATGTCCAGAATCTTACAGCTGCGTGAATAATGAGTAAAATCAAAAGCCAGTTCCTTACCGGATCAATTTTCCAGCAAAAAGCAATCGCAAGGATAAAGGTTATTTCATGCAAAGAGTGAAGGATGATCCAAAAAAACTTCAGGCTTACTCCATTTCCGTCCTGAAGCAGCTTCAATGTATCGGGTGGGGAAGAAGCCCATTTTGGTACAAAGAGGAGGGTTTCGAAAATCTGTGCCCCGTTCATAAGAAAATAAAGTAATGTTGTGATGCAAAGCCAGATTTCTGCGCGGGTTATATAGGTTGCTGTTAAACTTTCCATGGTATTGTATTGATTTATGGGTTATTTAAATGGTATGTTGTTTCTTTCATAAGAACTGTGGCTTCCCTGAAATAACGTTCAATAGTTTCTATTTCCTTTTTAGAAAAAGTGGAAACGAGTTTCATGGTTTTTTGCTGCAGCTCTTCAAAAATAGGACCGAGTAATTTCATGCTGTTTTCTGTATTCGGGATGATCATTACTTTTCTGCGGTCTTCTTTAATAAACTGTCTTTTAAGAAGTTCTTTTTTCTCCAGCCGGTCAATTAAACCCGTAACAGCGCCGGTTGTAAGACCTGTCAGCTTAGATATTTCACCTGCTGTTATGGATTCGTACTGCAGAATAAGTCCCAGATATTTATGATCTGTGCTGGAAAGCCCTGCTTTTCTGGCAATGGCCTCATGCATAAAGATTGAAGCGTCAGAATAGGCTCTGCTGGCTTCACGGAAATTTTGTATATTATTTTTAGTCATTAATTAAATTATTTTATAATTATCTTAGTTGCTAAGATATTATTGTTTTTTGATTTATCAAAATAAATTTTTTGCTCAAAAAATGATATTATCCGTCAGCTACTATTAATGCTGGGAATTTGAATTAAAAAAAATAACAGCGTAATTAATTTATAAACAGGTGTTTGACTTTTTTGTTGCAAATTTTATGATAAAAAAGCTTCAAATAATTTGGATTTAATGAGGGTTTTCCTATCTTTGCAGTCCCTTAAACAAAGGGATTTACTTGAAAAAGTAAGTAGCCGACTCGGTAGCTCAGCTGGTAGAGCAATACACTTTTAATGTATGGGTCCTGGGTTCGAATCCCAGCCGGGTCACAATATTAAGATGCAAAAATAAAGCATCAGAAAAATACAAAAAAACCTGCAAATTATTTTTGCAGGTTTTTTTATTTATAGTTTTTGCTATAATGTTTCAAATGGCCGGTTATTATAAATTTGAATTAACTGATCCGTTTGATTGTTCTCGTTCTATTGCCATTGAAGTCAGCAATATCTTTACTCTTCATTTTTGGGTTTAAAATTTCTCCCGACTCCCTGGCGGAGAAATGTAATTTTTCCTTGTACTTTTTTTGCTTTTTCAAGGACTTCCAATGCTTTTGTTCTTTCGTTAACTTTGCCAGCGTGTGTTATATTGTCCTGACGTTCATTTTTTTTCATATATCAATATAGTGAATTTATTTGAAAAAAACAAATTATTGATAGTAAAGTTGTTTCAAATTTTATGAAAATAAGATTGTTTTGTTAATCGGACCACGAGAAACAAAGGGATTCACTGCATTTCTCAATTTTTTATTGAAGCCTTTTTGGTCCATTTTTGAAATTTACATTCAGAACCTCCTCAGGCGTGTGAAATTTTTGTGTCTGATATTGTAAAAGTTAGCGGAATCATAGGCATAAAATGTCCGGAAAGTATTGTAAATAAAGAAAAAGTTTCTATCTTTGCAGTCCCTTACAGAAAGGGATTTACTTGAAAAAGTAAGGGCCGACTCGGTAGCTCAGCTGGTAGAGCAATACACTTTTAATGTATGGGTCCTGGGTTCGAATCCCAGCCGGGTCACATAACAGGACAAATCATTTTTATGAATGGTTTGTCCTTTTTATTTTTCGTTATTTGTTGTCTGCCAAATGTATGTTGCAATTCGAAGCTATTCCACGATATTTTAATAATAAAAGCATCCATAACGAACATCATACAACAGATATAAATAGCAATTTTTGTTTTTATATCGGTTGTATATTGTAATGCTATTGTGGTCCAATAACTACTTTTTTACATTGCCGGATCTTCCCTGCGTATTGTGCGCACTGTCTGAAACTGCTGCATTGATATTGGCTGTGCCATTACCCGTATTATTATTGCTCGTTTTTCTTCCCCCAACGTGATTTTTTGTATTAATACTGTCATTACCTGTTGTATTGTCTTGAGTATCCCTGACCGCAGATGCTGCTGTATCAGAATAATTTCTTTGCATGTTGACTGAATCGGCAACGGGGGTACTACTTGTTGTGTCCTTCTTTTTACAGGCCAAAATCATAAAACTGGCTGCTGCTATTGATAAAACTAATTTTTTCATAGGATTTTGTTTTGTGTATAGAGTGAAGCCAAATTTCGGTATTTAACCCTGACAGTGATATGAGCAGAATCATAATGGAGATCTAAAGGTGTATTACTGAAATAATGTCGTTTTTTATTACCGTTAAATGCTGTTCAAAATGTAAAAATTAAAATAAAAAACAAAAAATAGTTTATTTGTAAACTTATATAAGTATATTTGTGTACTAATTTGTTTGATATGAATTTTGAACTTATAAAATCAGTGGTAGAACTCGTTCAGCAATTTATGGAACAAAATGAAGGTAAGGCTCTATATAGCAATGATCTTCATGGTTTTACAGAATGGATCAATGCTGCTCATCAGCAGGATCTTGGAAATCCTGACTGGATAGGGAAGGAATCAGGAAGAAGCTCAGACAGTATTATAAATACTTTGCTGATCAGAATGAACAGATATGCAAAGTCTTATTCAAGATCAGCAGTAGGCAGTTCGGTTTTTTCCAGCCAGGATGACTTCATTTATCTTATCAGTTTGAAGAACATGGGAGCGATGTCAAAAATGGAGCTGATAAAACATAATGTACATGAGAAATCTTCAGGTATACTTATTATTAACCGGCTGCTCCATAATGGCTGGATTGAACAGGCAGTTTCCCCAAAAGATAAAAGAATAAAAAATATACAGATAACAGAGAAAGGGCTGGCGATACTGGATGAACATATGGAGGAAATCCGCAGGGCTTCCAGGGCTGTCGTAGGAAATCTTACCCATGCTGAACAAATGCTCCTCATTGCAGTGCTTTCCAAATTGGATGAATTTCATGATTCTTTTTACCGTATGAATCTGGAAACAAGGGATCTGCTGAACACCGTATATAAAAAGTTAAACTGATTGCGTAGTGAAAATGTCTTTAAACAACTGTTAAAAAAATGACGATGAGTACTGAAAATTCAAGAAAGAGAATAGCGGTAATAGGTTCAGGGTTCTCCGGGCTCTCTGCGGCTGCTTATGCGGCAAAGGCCGGAAATGAAGTACATGTTTTTGAAAAACATAATCAACCGGGAGGACGTGCAAGGCAATTTAAAACGGAAGAAGGCTATGTGTTTGATATGGGGCCGAGCTGGTATTGGATGCCTGATATCATTGAAAGATTTTTCAATGATTTTGACTGTAAAGCAGCTGATTATTTTAAACTGGTATCCTTAGACCCTCAGTTTGAAATGGTTTTTTCAGAAGAAAAGATTTCAGTTCCTGAAAAAAATGAAGACATCCGTGAGTTATTTGAAAATACAGAGGCCGGATCAGGTAAAAAGTATGATCAATTTATGCAGTCTGCTCAGTTTAAGTATGAGGTCGGGATGAAAGACTTTGTGACAAAACCCTGTTACAGCTGGCTGGAATTTGCTTCTTTAAAAATAGCGGGCAGTGCATTGAAGCTTGATCTTTTAAGTAATTTCAGGAAATATGTTTCAGGATATTTTTCTGATCCAAAACTCAGATCGCTGATGGAATTTCCGGTGATATTTCTGGGCGCTTCACCCCGTAATATTCCGGCACTTTACAGCCTTATGAATTATGGAGGATATGTATTGGGAACAAAATATCCTATGGGAGGTTTTTATCAGCTTGTTATGGCTATGAAGGACGTAGCCGAAAAGCAGGGAGTGACCTTTCATTTTAATCATGATGTTCAGAAGCTGAATACAGAAGACGGGAAAGTGATGTCTTTAACAGTAGGGGATAAAGACTATGAATTTGATGCAGTTATTGCTTCATCAGATTACCATCATACGGAAACATTAATTCCTAAATCTCTGAGAAACTATAATGATGCCTACTGGAAGACAAAAACCTTTGCACCTTCATGTCTGATTTATTACCTCGGCATCAAAGGAAAAATCTCTCATTTAAAACACCATACGCTATTCTTTGAAAATGAGCTTGATAACCATATAGACTGTATTTATGTTAATAAAAAATGGCCTTCCAGACCTCTTTTTTATGCATGCTGTCCTTCAAAAACAGATCCCGATGTAGCTCCGGAAGGCTGTGAAAATCTCTTTTTACTGCTGCCGCTTGCACCTGGAATACATGATGAAGAGGCTATAAGAGAAAAATACCTGAAGGAAATGCTTGAAAGAATCGAAAAACATACAGGAGAAACCGACCTTATTTCCAGGATTGAATACAAAAGAAGCTACTGTGTGAGTGATTTTATTTCGGATTATAATGCTTATCAGGGGAATGCCTACGGACTGTCCAATACTTTATCGCAGACTGCTGTTCTGAAACCTAAAATAAGAAACAAAAAGGTAAGCAATCTTTTTTATACCGGGCAGTTAACGGTTCCGGGGCCCGGAGTTCCTCCATCCGTTATCTCCGGGAAGATAGTAGCGCAAGAGGTTAATAAACTAAAATAAAATAATATGAAAAAGTTGTTTGATGAATTGTCTTACAAGGTCAGTAAGTGCACTACTCAAAAATACAGTACCAGTTTTTCATTAGGGATATTGGCTCTGAAGCCTTCTATAAGACCTGCCATTTATGCTGTTTATGGGTATGTACGCCTTGCGGATGAAATTGTTGATAGCTTTCATGGATATGATAAAGAAAAGCTATTGAAAAGATTAAAAGCAGAAACGTATGATGCATTACAGCAGGGAATATCACTCAATCCTATTTTACATTCTTTTCAGGAAACCGTGCGTCAGTATGATATCAATATTCAATTGATCGATCAGTTCCTGCACAGCATGGAAATGGATCTGCAGAAAATAGACTACAATTCAGATCTCTATAATGAATATATCTACGGCTCTGCTGAAGTAGTGGGACTCATGTGTCTGCAGATATTTACAGGAGGTGATAAGCAGCAATTTGAAAAACTTAAACCATTCGCTATGAAACTGGGTTCCGCTTTTCAAAAGGTTAATTTTTTACGTGATCTGAAAGATGATTACCAGATTTTGGGCAGAACTTATTTTCCATCATTGAATATGTCTGTCTTTGATAATACCGTTAAAGCTCAGATCGAAAAAGAAATTGAAGAAGAATTTAAAGAAGCATTGCAGGGTATCAGGAAACTTCCGGGTTCTTCTAAGTTTGGAGTGTATCTCGCATACAGGTACTATCTGTCATTATTTGAAAAGATCAAGAAAACAAGTTCGCAGCATATTTTGCAGCAAAGAATCAGGATTGCTAATTCACAGAAATTATTGGTAGCATTTAAAAGCTATATAAGATATAAATCTGCTTATTTCTGATCACTCATTTGTTTGGAAGATTCTTTAGAATTTATAAATCAATAAAAAAATAACGATGTACAGATTATATAGAGAACAACATTTGAATTGTGATATCGAGACCGCATGGAAATTCTTTTCCTCTCCTCATAATTTATCTGAAATAACACCAAAAAGCATGAATTTTGTGGTGCTTTCAGATATACAGGACGAATCTATTTTTGAAGGAATGGAAATAGATTATACCGTCTCTCCGGTATTGGGAATCCCGATGAAATGGAAAACGATTATCAGCCAGGTAAAAGAAGGCAGAAGCTTTACAGATTATCAGAAAGAAGGACCTTATAAGCATTGGAACCATTTTCATGAGTTCATTCCTGATCAGAACGGGGTATTAATGAAAGATACTGTATTTTATGAACTTCCGTTGGGGGTTCTTGGAAGGGCTGCTCATGGTTTATTTGTTAAAAAAAAGCTCAAAAACATTTTCGATTTCAGATACAGCGTTCTGAATGATCTTTTTAACCGTAAACATCATTAACATGAATTTCCTGATCGTTTTACTCGTTTTTATTTCCATGGAAGGAGCCACATGGCTTATTCATAGGTATATTATGCACGGTTTTCTGTGGAATCTGCATAAGGATCATCATGATCATAGCAACGAAGGGAAACTTGAAAGAAATGACCTGTTCTTTTTCATTTTTGCCAGCCCTGCTATTGCTTTGTTATATGCAGGAGTAAGGCAGGAATTCAATTATCTGTTTTTTGTCGGTTTAGGCATAAGCCTTTATGGGATGGCCTATTTCTTTGTTCATGATATTTTTATTCATCAGAGAGCAAAAGTTTTTACCAAAACAAAGAATCCGTATTTTCTTGCCATCAGGCGTGCCCATAAACAGCACCACAAACATTTGGGGAAAGAAAAAGGAGAGTGCTTCGGATTTTTGTGGGTTCCTATGATTTATTTTAAAATGTATTTCAATAAAAAATGATGCAATACACTTACATACTGATCAATTTTTTCACCGTCATCATCTGCTTTTTGGCTTCTTTTGACCGTAGGATACAGTTTAATAAGCTTTTCCTGAAGTTTTTCCTGTCGTCCACTATTGTAGCAGTTCCTTTTATCCTATGGGATATATGGTTCACCACAAAAGGAGTGTGGTGGTTTGATTACCGTTACACATTAGGATTTAAAATGGCAGGCCTTCCCCTGGAAGAATGGCTGTTCTTTTACTGTATTCCTTTTGCCTGTGTCTTTACGTACTATTGTCTGGAAAAATTTTTTACATTCAATCGGGCAGACCTCTTTAATAATCTGATTGTTTTTACCTCAGTTATTGTTCTCAGTGTTGTGGGACTTCTTTATTACGACAGAATCTATACCTTGCTGACCGTTATTGTAACAGTGCTTACCCTTTCTTACCTGCATTTTATTGCCAAAAAAGAATGGATCGGTAAAGCAAGTTTTGTATATCTGGTTTTGATGCCCGGATTTTTTGCAGTGAATGGAATCCTGACGGGATCTTTTATTCCGTCACCTGTTGTAAACTACAATCCTGGTGACTTTTTAGGCGTCAGAATGGGGACTATTCCTGTTGAAGATGCTGTCTATGGTTACAGTCAGTTTTTACTCAATATTTACTTCTTTAAAAAAATAACTAAAAATGAAAAATAGAATCATTCTTACATTATTACTAAGCTTAGGGCTGTTAAACAGCTTGACTTCCTGTTCTTCCATGCCCGAAAAAGCGCAGCCTGTTGATCAGTTTGATGTGAACCGGTATTTGGGGACATGGTACGAGATTGCCAGATTTGATTATCGCTTTGAAAAAGACCTTGACAATGCAATCGCCCAGTATAGCCTTACTGAAGACGGAAATGTAAACGTAGTCAACAGCGGATATAATTTTAAAAAGGATAAATGGGTTTCCGCCAATGGTACTGCTAAATTCAGAGGAGAAAAAAATGTGGCAGCTCTGAAAGTGAGTTTTTTCGGACCTTTTTATGCCGGGTATAATGTAGTTGCTCTTGAAGAGTACAAATATGCACTGATTGCAGGAAAAAATCTGGATTATCTCTGGATTCTTTCCCGTGAAAAAACTATTCCTGAAAATATAAAGCAGAAATTTATCAGCAAGGCGCAGGAAATAGGGTATGATACCTCTAAGCTCATCTGGGTGAAGCAGGATAAGAAAAGTCCTTTTGATAAATAAATTCTCAAATTTAATTAAAATCGAAACGTATGCTTACAATACAGGCGCAATCAAAAATACCCACAGATTACGGACTATTCACTATATATGCATTCTCAGAAAATGAAAAAGACTGGAGCCCGCATTTGGTTCTGGTAGCAGAAAATACAGATTATGATAAGACTGTTAATGTCCGCTTTCATTCTGAGTGCATTACCGGAGAAGTTTTTCATTCTAAAAAATGTGAATGCGGTCAGCAGCTTGATGCAGCGATGAAATATATGTCTGAAAAAGGAGGAATGATCGTTTATCTCCGCCAGGAGGGAAGGAATATTGGAATCATCAATAAACTGAAAGCATATGCACTTCAGGAACAAGGATTAGATACTGTTGAAGCTAATCTCAGACTTGGTTTGCCCGCTGACGGAAGAAATTTTGATATGGCAGTGGAAATGCTGAATCTGCTGGATGTGAAAGAAATCAATCTGTTAACCAATAATCCTGACAAGATTAAATCTGTTGAGAACAGCAGAATCATTCTCAAAAGCAGGATTCCTTTGGAAATTGATTCCAATGAGATCAATGCAGGTTATCTTATTAAAAAGAAAGACTATTTTGGCCATTTCTTAGAAAAAATATAATAGATTTCAGACGTCAGGATATTTATTGATCTGTTTAATCCAATAATTATGGAAAAAATACTGCTTACAGGAGCAACCGGCTATATCGGTAAAAGAATGATCAGTGTGATTGCTGCGCAGGGATATAAAGTCGTTTGCTGCTGCAGGGATACCGGTCGTTTTACAAGAGACATGGATATCGACGAACAGCTCATTGAAGTTATTGAAGTTGATTTTCTAAAGCCGGAAACACTTAAAAATATTCCCGAAGATATTGCAGGGGCTTACTATCTGATGCATTCCATGAGCAATACTGCTGATTATGAAGACTCGGAAAAAAAATGTGCCGCCAACTTTTCTGATTATATTGAGAAGACGCAATGTAAACATATTGTCTATCTTTCGGGGCTGGTGAATGAAAAAGAACTGTCAAAGCATTTGAATTCAAGGTACGAAGTTGAAAAAATTCTGATGGAATGCAGGGTTCCCGCGACAGTTCTTCGCGCAGGAATTATCATCGGGTCAGGAAGTGCATCATTTGAAATTATAAGGGATCTCGTTGAAAAACTGCCTGTCATGGTGGCTCCCAAATGGCTGTATACACAATGTCAGCCAATAGGAATTGCCAACGTGCTCGATTTCCTGATTTTTGTTTTGTTTAAAGAAGCTGCTTATCAGAAAAATTTTGACATTGGATGTGATGATGTGCTGACTTACAAAGACATGCTGTTGCAGTTTGCACAAGTAAGAGGCCTTAAAAGAAAGATTTTTACACTACCTGTAATGACGCCCAGACTGTCTTCGTACTGGCTCTATTTTATTACTTCAACCTCTTATAACCTGGCCAAAGCTTTGGTTGGAAGCATGAAGGTAGAGGTGGTCTGCCGTCCCGAAAGTCTTGCTGAGATCAAATTAATTACCGGTGTGCAGCCGTTTTCATATGACACAGCACTGAAGAGAACTCTTGCAAAAATTCAGGCCAATGAAATCATTTCCAGCTGGAAAGACAGTTTCATCAGCAGCCGTCATGATTCAACCTTGAAAGAATACCAGGATGTACCGAAATACGGTTGTTTTACGGACCTCCGGAGTGAAGAGTATGATGACAGGGAAGCCTGTATGAGCCGGGTCTTTCAGTTGGGAGGCGAGCATGGATGGTATGGGCAGAATCTTTGGAAAATAAGAGGCCTTTTTGATAAACTTGTTGGTGGTCCTGGACTGAGAAGAGGGCGCAGGCATCCTTCAGACCTTAAAGATGGAGATGCATTAGACTTCTGGCGGGTTTTATATGCTGACCGTAAAGAAGGCAAGCTTATATTATTGGCTGAGATGAAACTGCCCGGAGAAGCCTGGCTGATGTTTAAAATTTACAGAAATAAGATCTGGCAAAAAGCTGTATTTCGTCCAAAAGGTCTTTGGGGAAGATTGTACTGGTTCATGGTGCTGCCATTTCATGGATTTATCTTCAAAGGAATGATCAGAAGCCTTAGCGGGAAGAAAAAATCTTAATTTTAAGAATATTTTAACATAATGTCTGTTTTTTAGGCATGAACATTGTTTATTTATATACCAAATACCTAAATATTATATTATGAATAATTCAGATTACAACAAAGCAGAAAATGCAGTAGACCAAACAGAAAACTCTTTAAAAAATGCAGCTGATAATGCAAAATGGAAAATCAGTGAATTAGCGGATAAAGCTAAAGATTATATCAATGAAAAAAGAAATAATGATCAGGAAGCAACTCAGGAAGACTGGTTGGACAGAGTAAAATCAAACGTCTCAGATGCGTGGGAAGATATCAAGGATAAGGCAGATGAAGCATGGGAAAGCACGAAGGATGCCGCTGAAGATGTGAAGGCAGAATGGAGGAAAAAAACAAATTAAGGTTAGTTTAAAACAGATGGCCAGAATTTTTAAATTCCGGCCATCTGTTTTGTTTTATGGTTTATTTATAATCTATATTTAAAGAAATAAGATGAGTTTATGATAATGCAATCAATATACAGTTAGTATAAAATCCTGCGCCCCTCAAGTTTTATTATTTTATTATTCACCATTTTTTTTATCGTTCTGATGACGGTTTCAACTCTCAGCCCTGTAAGATCAGCAATTTGCTGACGGGTAAGTTCTATAGGAAAACAGTGCTGGCAGTCTCCGTCATGGTAGCTTTTCAGATAATCCATTACACCTTTCAGCCGTTGAATGGGATCTGCTAATGCCAGATTGCGGACCATTAAATTATTATAATACAGTCTTTGTGATAAACACATGTTCATATCCAGGGAAATATCCGGATTACTTTTAAGCATTTGCATAAAATTATCTTTAGGCATTCTTATAATTTCTGTGATCTGTAAGCTGATGGCATTGGTAGGATATACTTTTTCAATAAAAAGAAGCGGATCTCCAAAACTTTGATTTTTACCTAATATATTATGAATAAATTCTTTTCCATTTTCAGTAAAGGTGTTCAGCTTTACTTTTCCGCTGATAATCTGAAAATAATATTGTGAATAATCACCTTCTTTGAAAATAAACTCTTTAGCCTTATAGATGACTTTTTCACCCCCGAACGAGTAAAGGATCTCCTGATCGATATTCATACAGCTTATTGTTTTTTTCATAATTATGGTTTTTCTGAAAATTAGAGAGAATCTTTAAAAATATTGTAAATAATTTCAATCATTATGCCATTGCTGTTTTTCTTAAAAAATGTGGTACGAAATCCTTATGCATAAACCTTTAAAAATTACTGTTTTTTCAAATATTGTGAGTATTTTTGAAGCTAAAGTATCCGTAACTAATTATTGATTTTAACTTCTATGATTTTAATTGTTGATGACAACCAAAGTAATCTTTATTCGCTTCAAAAATTACTTGAATCTAAAGATTTCCAGGTTGAAACGGCCAGCTCCGGTGAAGAGGCTCTCGGCAAAGCATTGAAAAATGACTATGCCTTAATTATTTTAGATGTTCAGATGCCTGATATGGATGGCTTTGAAGTTGCAGAAACTCTTGCAGACTACAGTAAAACCAAAGATGTTCCTATTATATTTTTATCCGCTGTTAATACCGATAAAAAATTCATTACCCAAGGTTACGCTTCTGGTGGTAAAGATTACGTAACCAAGCCCGTGGATCCTGAAATTCTTCTGCTTAAAGTGAAAACTTTTTATAATCTCCAGGAGCAGAATATTGCTATGAAAAAAACACAGCAGAATCTGGAACTGGAAGTAAAAGGAAGACGGGAATCTCAGGTGACCATGAAATCCCAGATAGACCATTTTCATCTTATGCTGGAGTCTCTTCCACAGATTGCATTTACTCTGAATGAAGAAGGTGCAGTTGATTTTGTTAATGGTAAGTGGTACCAATATTCAGACAATGAACAGGATTTTCCGGAAACACACCCTGATGATCATAAGATCAGCGAAGAACTGGAAAGATGCAGAAAAAAAGGAAAAGCTCTTGAATTGGAGATCAGAATTAAAAATGTTATTTCGGGCCATTACCGTTATCATTTGCTTAGGGTAACCCCTGTATATGATGAACACCGTATTAAAAACTGGGTAGGAACATTTACCGATATTGACGATCAGAAAAAAGTGGAAAAAGAAAAAGATGAATTCTTAAGTATTGCAAGCCACGAATTAAAAACCCCTTTAACCAGTATTAAAGCCTATGTTCAGCTATTGGAAAGAAAGCTGAAATTAGATAAAGACAGCTCCGAAGCAGGATTTGTTACAAAAGTCCAGAGCCAGATTGAAAAGCTGAATACACTCATCACGGATCTTCTTGATGTTTCAAAAATTGAAAACGGAAAACTGAAAATCAATAAAAAGCCGGTGAATCTGGAAAATGTGATCAGTAATGCCATTGAAACCATAAAACAAACCCATGAACGGCAGGTGAAAATTGAACGCCATGGGGTAAAACCTGATATTTTAATTCCCCTGGATGAAATCCGTATCGAGCAGGTGCTGATTAATTTCCTGACCAATGCGATCAAATATTCCCCTCATAATAACCAGGTGATTGTAACCACCTTTGTGGATGAAGAAGCTCAGGAGGTGAGAGTGAATGTTACAGATTTTGGAATCGGAATTCCTGACTTTAAACAGGAGGCCGTATTCAAGAAGTTCTATCGTGTGGAAGAATCTTCACTGCAGTTCCAGGGAATGGGAATCGGTCTGTTTATATGCTCTGAAATCATCAAACAGCACCACGGAAGTGTTGGTGTTTCCAGTATTGTAGATGAAGGATCTACGTTTTATTTTACCTTACCATTAAATTAATTTTCATGCCGAAAAAAATTATACGAAATCTCCAGTTTGGAATAGGTCTTTCGCTTTTGATATTGATAGCCAGTTCGATAGCTTCATACTGGAGTATTCAAAATCAAATGAATCACCGTGAGAGTCTTTCCAAAAGCAGGCGTTCTGTAACAGCTGTTAAGGATGTTCTGGTAGCCTTGCTGGATGCTGAAACAGGAAACAGGGGCTATCAGCTGACCGGAAGAGAAGATTTTCTCGAACCCTATAAACGCGGATTAAGAGAATACTCCAAAGCGCTGGTGCTTGCAGAATCATTGGGATTGAAGGATAAAAACCAACAGGAAAGACTTGCCGGATTAAAAGTAGCGGTGAGCCAGGTGATGGATAACCTGAAAAATCTGGTGGAAAACAGACGGAAGGGTATTGTGATGACCCAGCAGCAAATCGTTACCGGTAAAGCTTATATGGACGAGTGCCGTAAAATTGTAAAAGATTTTGTGCAGTATGAAGAGAGCCAAGTTGAAATCAAAAACAAAGATTTAACACGCTCATCAGAAACGACCGTTCTTTTTATTGTTTTTTCTGCACTGGCTGCGGTAGTTGTGACCACATTTTTCTATTTTAAAATGAGGGCAGATCTCATCAGAAGAGATGAGCTGGAAAAAATGCTGAGGGATAAAGATCAGGAAATGACGCGCCGTGTAAGTGCCATTCAAAAAATTGCAAACAGAGTAGCCAATGGTGATTACAGTGAGAAAGCTGTGGATAATGCAGAGGATGATCTCGGAGATCTTGTAGAATCATTGAACCACATGACCGAATCTCTTAAAACATCTTTTGAAAAAATTAATAAAAGCGACTGGCGCCAGAAAGGTCTTGCTTTACTGAATGAGTCCCTTGTCGGAAATAAATCAGTAAAAGAGGTTGCCGGCAGGGCTTTACATCAGTTGATTGAATACGGAAACTGTATCAACGGTTCATTATATCTTTTTGACGAAGGTGTCCTGAAGCTCAACAAAGCATTTGGTCTGGAAGCCAATATGAAACAGACTTTTGAGCCGGGTGAAGGAATGGTGGGGCAGGCTTTTATGAATGCTAAAACACAGGTGTACAATAATCTTCATGAAGATGATTTTGTAGTAACCTTTGCCAGCAGTACCATTAAGATCTATGGCATTATTCTGATACCTGTTTTTTCAGACGGCCATGCCATAGGAGTCCTGGAATTAGGATCTACCTCTAATTTTGAAGAAGACAGAATCAGCTATTTTGAAGAGTGCTGCATCAATATAGGAATAGCCCTGAATGCGGCAAAAGGAAGAGAAAAAGAACAGCAGCTGCTGGAAGAAACCCAGGCACAGTCTGAAGAATTACAGGTACAGCATTCTGAGCTTGAAAACCTCAATACTGAACTGGAAGCACAAACGCAGAAGCTTCAGGCTTCAGAAGAAGAATTGAAGGTACAGCAGGAAGAGCTGATGCAGGCCAATGCCGAATTGGAGGAACGCTCACGATTGCTCGAAGAAAAGAATCATTTGATTGCTGAACGTAATAATGAGATTCAGAAAAAAGTAGAGGAACTGGCACTCAGCACCAAATACAAGTCTGAGTTTTTAGCCAATATGTCTCATGAACTGCGTACACCGCTTAATTCAATCCTTCTGTTATCGCGGTTAATGGCTGAAAATCCGGATGAAAACCTTAACGAAGACCAGGTGGAATCTGCCAAAGTTATTCAAAGTTCAGGAACAAGCTTATTAACATTAATAGATGAAATTCTTGACCTGGCCAAAATAGAATCCGGTAAAATGACTCTTGAATATCAGGAAGTGGTTATTGAAGAAATTGTAAAAGATCTGAAGAGCCTGTTTAATCCTGTATTTCAGGAAAAAGCCCTTCCTTTCAATATAGAAATTGATTCAAACGTACAGCGTGTTATTGAAAGTGACCGTCTCAGAATAGATCAGGTATTAAGGAACCTGCTGTCCAATGCTTTAAAGTTTACAACAAAAGGAAGCATCAGTTTATTGATTAAAAAACATTCTGAAAAACCTGATTTTATTATATTTTCAGTAAAAGATACCGGTGTCGGAATAGCTGAGGATAAGCAGAAAATTATCTTTGAAGCATTTCAGCAGGCTGACGGATCTACAAAAAGAAAATTTGGAGGTACAGGTCTGGGACTTTCAATAAGCCGTGAAATTGCAAGACTTTTAGGAGGTGAACTTGTTCTGAAAAGTGAACTCAATAAAGGAAGTGAATTCAGCTTTATTATTCCTGTACATCAGGTAACTGAAATTGTTCATTCCGAAACGGATCAGGATCTGGTGGAAATTATACGGGAAGATGTTGAAGAAATTCAAAATATCCTTGATGAAGGAGAAACTGTTAAAACGAACACATTGGAAATTCCTGAAGATGTGGAGGACGACAGAGAGAATATTCAGGAAGGGGACAAAATCATCCTTATCATTGAAGATGATACCAATTTTGCAAAAGCTCTATTGAAATATGCCCGCTTACAGAACTATAAAGGGGTAGTGGTCGTAAGAGGAGATTATGGTCTTTCGGCGGCTCAGAAATATCATCCTCACGCCATTTTACTGGATATTCAGCTTCCTGTAAAAGATGGCTGGGAAGTCATGGATGAGTTGAAGTCTGATCCTCAGGTAAAACATATTCCGGTACATATGATGTCTGCGCTGCATGTGAAAAAAGAAAGCCTGTTGAAAGGAGCGGTAGACTTTATCAATAAGCCTGTGGCTCTGGATAAAATGACGGATGTATTCAGGAAAATTGAAGAGGCATTACAAAAAGGGCCTCAAAAAGTTTTAATTGTTGAAGAAAATGCCAAACATGCCAGCGCATTGTCTTATTTCCTGAGTAATTTTAATATTTCCTTATCAGTGGAACATAATGTGGAGGATAGTGTAAAAGCACTTACTTCAGACCTTGTCGACTGTGTAATTCTGGATATCGGAAGCACGAAAGCCAATGATTATCACGTCATAGAATCAATCAAAAGCTATGAGGGACTGGAAAATCTACCGATCATTATTTTTACAGAGCATCATTTGTCTAAGGAAGAAGAATTGAAAATAAAGCAATATGCAGATTCTATTGTTGTAAAAACTGCACATTCCTATCAAAGAGTTTTAGATGAGGTTGGTTTATTCTTACATTTGGTGGAAGAAAAAAACAGTTCGGCCGAAGGTAATACAGGCAGAATGCTGGGTTCTTTAACAGAAGTGCTGAGTGGTAAAAAAGTACTCATTACTGATGATGATGTCCGCAATATTTTTTCTTTAACCAAAGCACTGGAAAAATATAAAGTTGAGGTCATTGTAGCGATGGATGGAAAACATGCTTTGGAGCAAATCAGCCACAATCCGGATGTAGATGTTATTCTGATGGATATGATGATGCCGGAAATGGATGGCTATGAAACAATTAAGGAAATAAGAAAAATGCCGGCATTTAAAAGACTGCCTATTATAGCTATTACCGCTAAATCAATGATTGGAGAAAGGGAGAAATGTATTACAGCAGGAGCTTCAGACTATATTTCAAAACCTGTCGATATAGATCAGCTATTATCACTCCTTCGTGTTTGGTTGTATGAAAGTTAAACAGATAAAATTCTGATGAATAAGAAAATTTTAATCGTGGATGATGACCCACGCAATATATTTGCTTTAAAACTAACTCTTAAAGCCCGTGGATACACAGTAGAATCATGTACAATGGCACAGGATGCCCTGGAAATGATGAAGTCTGATCCTCTGTTTTCCGTTGTTCTTATGGACATGATGATGCCTGGCATAGACGGATATGAAGCTGTAAAAATGATAAGGGATACTCAGGAAATCAAACATGTTCCGGTGATTGCTGTCACCGCACAGGCAATGCCCGAAGATCGCCAGAAATGTCTGGAAGCCGGAGCTGATGATTACGTAACAAAACCCATTGATGTGGATCTTTTAATAACGGCAATAGAAAAACTTTCATAGATGCTGGAACCAAGTATCATAAAAGATGAAGAAGTAGAATATCTCATCAGAGATGTGTATGACAGGTATGGCTATGACTTTTCAGGTTATAGCAGGGCTTCATTTAAAAGAAGAGTTAACCGTATATGTCTTTTAGACAGGTTTACCAGTTTTGCAGAGCTCAGATACACTGTGATGAATGATACAGAGTATTTAAAACGTTTTGTAGAAGAAGTTACAGTAAATGTTACGGAAATGTTCCGGGATCCTTCCTTTTTTAAAGCACTGCGGGATAATATATTGCCTCAGTTGGGAACCTATCCGCTCATCAGGGTCTGGATTGCAGGATGTTCAACAGGAGAAGAAGCATATTCTATAGCCATTCTGCTGAAAGAAGCCGGTCTTTACAGTAAGTCTCTGATTTATGGAACCGATTTGAACCCCGCTGTTCTTGAAACAGCCAGAGCAGGTATTTTCCCTTTGCAGCAGATGAAACTGTATTCGGAAAACTACATGCTTTCAGGCGGATTAAAAGACTTTTCGGATTATTATACTGCCAATTATGATAGTGTAAGATTTGATAAAAGCTTACAGGAAAAACTGATTTTATCAACACATAACCTTGTGTCAGACAGCTCTTTCAATAGTTTTCAGCTGATTGTGTGCAGGAATGTACTGATTTATTTCGACAGAGAACTTCAGGAAAGGGTATTCAGACTTTTTGATAACAGCCTGGAAAATTTAGGTTTTCTCGCATTGGGAGCAAAAGAAACTCTTCGGTTTTCTGCTATCGACAAAAATTACCATCAGGTTGAAGATCAGAAAATCTGGAAAAAAATTGATCACCACTAGTAATGAGCGGAATGAAATCACAGACCAATACAGAATTAATCGTTATCGGCGGATCAGCAGGAAGTTTGCAGGTCATCATAGAAATGATCAAAAACCTGGGTAATACCATCCCTGCTCCCATTGTACTGGTGATGCATCGTAAAGCTCAATCGGGAGATATTCTGCGCACTTTACTGCAGCAGTTTACCAGAATACCTGTCATAGAGGTTGAAGATAAAACGGAGGTTGCTGGTAACACCATATATATTGTTCCCGCAGACTATCATTTGTTGTTTGAGAATATGCAATGGATGTCATTGGACAGCTCGGAAAAAATGAATTATTCCCGTCCCTCTATAGATGTTACTTTCAGGTCTGCAGCAGAAATTTATGGGGAAAATCTGATCGGTATCCTTTTATCGGGAGCTAATGCCGATGGAGTAGAAGGCTTAAGTTATATTAAAAAAAATAACGGGCAGGTATGGATTCAGGATCCGGAAACAGCAGAAGTGGAATTTATGCCGAAACATGCCATAGAAGAAATTGAATATGATTTAATTATCACGCCCGCCGGTTTAGCGGATTATATAAAACAATTATAATATTTCAGAATAGAATAATCTACATAATATGAGTAAAAAGAAGATTTTAATTTTTGATGATGAAGCGACTATCTTAGAAGTGATCACCATCATATTTGAAGAAAACGGATATGATGTCAGAATCTCAGAAACTTCACACGATATCCTTGAGAAAGTGGCAGACTACAAGCCGGATGTTATTCTCATGGATAACTGGATTCCTAAAATAGGAGGGGTAGAAGCTACAAAACTTCTCAAAAGCACCGAAGAATTTAAACATATTCCGGTCATTTATGTTACAGCCAATAATGATATTGTTGCTTTGGCCTCAGAAGCAAAAGCTGATGATTATGTTTCAAAACCTTTTAATCTTGATGATCTGGAAGCAATGGTTGCGAAACATTTGAAAGAACAGGTATAATATCCGGTTACATTAAAAAATAAAAGATCTCTCAGGCTTTTGAGAGATCTTTATTCTTTTTCCAGTGCTCTGATGATCTGTCCCTTTGTTAAAGAGTGGGTATTGACATCATGAATGAGAGAAGCCAATAAAAGGTACAGCTCAGGATTTCCCATGACAGCATCTGAAAATGTTTTCACCAGAATTAATTTTCGGGAAACAATATTTTGTGCAGTAATATACTCACTGCTCACATTGATGTCTATATTCAATTCCTTTTTTATAGTTAAACTGAAGTATTTATCAACATAATCTTTATCTCTTACCAAATCTATTGGTTCGGTTTCTATATGATCCATACGCTTATTTTACTCCTGTCTATTTTCCAACAATTATTATACCGTGTTATATCGTAATACCACACAACAATTGATTGGAAAACTTTGATAACCAAAATGATCAGATTATCATTTCTTTTTATTCCAGATTTGGAGAAGATAAAAAACAAAGTATTATACAGGAAATACCCGTTCACCATTGTTCACAGAATCTATTCTATTTGCTTTAATCTTGCTTATGTATGAGGTAGATTTAGTATATTTGTAAACTATTTAATAGAAATGAATTACACGCTTATTAAAGATTATATAGACCTGCTGGAAGAGTTTGAAACAGAAGTCAGTAATAGCCCGGAGTCTTATCCGGTGACTATTCAGGGCTTTAAAGCATGGATTTCTGGTAAAGGGAATATTGAAGCACATCATCCTGAAGAGCCCTACTGGGAAGGCAAGGAGAATGGAAGAACGCCGGAGAGTGCCATCAGTACATTACTTGTTCATCTTAACCGGTATGCAAAAACCTATTCAAAGTCTGCCATCTCACATTCTGAATTTTCTACTCAGGAAGATTTTATTTATCTGATTAATCTTAAAGCTTTTGGGGAAATGTCAAAAATGGCGCTTATCAAAAAAAATATCCATGATAAGCCGGTGGGAATGCTTATTATCGCAAGACTTTTGCGTCAGGGACTTATAGAACAGACAGATTCTGATTTAGATAAACGCAGTAAATTAATCCGTATTACCGAAAGAGGATTACAGGTTCTGGAAAACCAGATGGAAAAGATCAGGCAGGCTACCAATATCGTTGCCGGAAATCTCAACCATTACGAGAAGATGGAACTGATCCGTATTCTTAATAAACTGGATCGCTTTCATTATCCTATTTTTTCACGGAATATCAATCCTGATGAGCTGATCAATACGGTGTATGATGAGTATGTATTTAAGGGTTCTTAATATTTAAAAATGATAATTAACCGAACCTTATTTTTATAATTAATTCCTTCAAAATTACCGGATCTGATGTGTGATTTGCAGGAAAATAAAGACTAAACAGACTGCAGGATGACTAATATATTTGAAAATTATCTGTCCTCAACAGGAGGGTTATCACCCGATGAAGTCAACTTTTCTTCACAGTTCTTCAAACCGGTTCACTTAAAAAAAGGTGATTTTTTTATTCATGAAGATGAAATCTGCCGTTATATCGGATTTATTGCCAGTGGCGCTGTAAAAGCATATGCTACCGATCAAGAAGGTAAGGAAAATATAACCTGCTTCAAGTTTGAAAATGAATTTGTCACCTCATTTCCCGGGTTTATAGCGCAGGAGAAATCCGGAAAAAGCTTCAGGGCTTTAGAAGACAGCATAATCTATAGAATAAGTTATCCAGACTATCAGCAGCTGCTGGAAAAGGTGGCTGCTCTGAACGGAGTTATAAAATCGGTGATTGAACAGGAGTATATTCAAAAGGAACGTTATCTTCTGAATTACAATAATAAATCCGCTGTAGACAAATACCGTCATGTCTTATTTGATGAACCGATGCTCGTAAAACGGATATCGACACAGGATCTGGCTTCATATCTTGGAATCACACAGCGATCGCTTACCAGGGCGAAGGGACAAATCCACAGACCCGGCATATTATAGGACAAATGTCCTTATACCATACTGATCGGCAATGTAGATTTGCAGAAAAAAATTATGCTACGTCAAATTGCTCCTGAAGTATTCCATATTCCACTCATGCCGCGAAACAGTATCAATTGCTATATTATTGAAGGTGTTCTGGTAGACTCGGGAATACGAAGTTCGTACACAACCATAAAGAAAGTCCTGCAGAAATTCCCCGTCCATCAACATGTACTAACCCATGCCCATGCAGACCACCAGGGCTGCAGTGATCATATATGTGCAGAGTTCAATATACCCCTGCTCTGCCATCCCAATGAAGTTTTCAGGACTGAAACAGGTCTCGTAACCAACGACTATCCGGCTCCGCAGCATTGGCTGGCAAAGCTTCAGCAAAAATACTGGGCAGGTCAGGGACATAAAGTAGGGCAGACCATCGTTGAAAACGATAAAATCGGAAATTTTCAGGTAATAGAAACCCCAGGACATGCGGGAGGTCATATTTCCTTGTTCCGTGAGCAGGATGGATTACTGATCATTGGGGATGCCGCTACCAATATGAACCTGCTTACGACAGTGCCGGGACTTCGGCTTCCTCCCAATATGTTCACCACAGATCAGCAGCGCAATATCAAATCGCTTCAGAAACTGGCAGAATTGAATCCGGCTACTATCTGCTTTGGCCACGGACCGGTCTTACGAAATACAGATCGACAGTTTGAGAAATTTGTAAAGACTTTAAAAAATGATCAGGGTTAAATGGTTTAAAGAAAACCGTTTAACTTTTCTACCACATTAGCCCAAAGCCTGTCTTTCATATTTTTTTTGAAAAAACCGAAATGATCAATTTTTTTCAATCCTAATTCCGAAGGAACTAATTTTGTGAAGGTGATCTCTTTTTTACTGTCAATATGCTGCCAGTACGTTTCTGTGTTTTTCTGGCTTGAAATAGTATCATCGGTAGTCCAGAATAAATGAATGGGGAATGTATAATTCTTGAAATGCCCTACAGGTACACTTGTACCATAAAATTGAGCATCGAAAAAATAATCTTTCTTTTCAAGCCAGGTACGCCATTCAAACACTACATTCCTGGGTAGGTTTTCCATTAATCCAAAGGTTTTGGCTTTCACATAGCCAGTCATGAAAACACTTATCGGCGCAAAAATGTAAAAATAGAAATAAGCCTTCATCCTGTAATAAGGCGGCATATTCCTGTAATAACCTGCTGATACCGCAAAATTGACCATTCCTTTTACATTCTCCAGGTTTTTCATAAATCCTATTTGCTGTCCGCCGGCACTGTGCCCAACAATCATAAACGGAAGATCAGGAAATCTGTTATTCAGAAAATTTTTGATGGCGGGCATATCTTTTACTCCATAATCTGAAAAAGTAAACTCGCAGGATCTCAGATTGCAGGAAGAAGAATCTCCGCTTCCTCTGTAGTCCCAAAGACAGCACAGAAAATCATGTTCAGCAAGATAGGTGAGGAAAGACAGATAAAATTCTTTTCTAGTTGCGGTGCCGCAGTTAAACTGGATCACTGCCTTCGGATGCTCCGGAATAAGAAGAATGCCTTTAAGCTTTACACCGTCTTCACATACTGTTTCAAAATTTTCCGTTTTCATGTTTCAATTTAACTTAAAAAATTAATGATACGTTATAAATTAAACTGTATCCCTTTTCTCTGTTAAATTTAATAAATCCCCTGATTCCTTTATCATATTTAACTATGCAGTACCAGGTTTCTGTATCATGATTTTGAAAGTTATCCAGCTTTTATTCAGGTGTATATTTCATTACAATATAATTACTGGGATCTTTGGCAGAGGTATTTTTTACTTCCAAAAATCCTGTTTTTCTGTATAAATTGTACGCTTTGTCATTTCCGGGTGTAACTTCCAGGAAAATTTCAATATCATTAAACTGTCTGCCTGCTTCATGAATAACAGCTTCAATCAATCCCTGACCAATATTCTTTCCCTGGAACACTCTTTTTACATACATCTGGTAAAGGGTACCTGAGTTTTCGTTACTTTTAACAAAAGCACAGATTCCTATAAGCAGATCATCTGCGAATGCACCCACTACAAATTTTCCAAAAGTCTGTTCTTCAATGTCGTTTTCCATCTGAAATTTTTCAATTTTCCGGGCTTCCTGATAGGTTGCGCAAAATGACCCAGGAAACTGTTCCAGACTTTCCAGACGGATTGCCCGATATGCCTTACTTTCTTCAGGAAGAAGTTTGCGATAGCTGATATTATTCATGCTGATAAGATTTTTCATATGATCAATATACAAATATGGAGATAATTTGTTTGTCAAAATAATTTATCAAAAATTATAAAACAACCTTATCTGCTTGTAACAAATATCGTTTCAGGTAGTCTTATTAAAATAAAGCATATACTTTTTGACAGAAAGTTCATAAAAGCAGTCTTTAAATGGTAAAAAGTGTTTGTTTAAATGAGAAATATTACAATATTTTATCTGAATGTTACATTTTTGCGAAATAACCTGTTTATTTCACAATGAACATGATAATTTATGTATATTTATAACACTGATTGGGGAATAATATTAGAATAACGATAGAAAATTATCAACTTATTTTTAAGTAAGTGAATAGGTAGATATGTAGATATACAGGGAAAAGTGGTGCTGATGGGAAAAATTAATGTAATCATTTTTAAAAATAAAACGATCCGCTCAAAGGCTATCAAAGAGATAATAGCCTTTACAATCTTCGTGGGGCTGCTTCTGGTTATGTTTTCATGTCATAAGGAAACTGATAATACAGACCGGGAAAATTTTGATATATCCCTGTTGACCCAAAGCTCTGAGCTTCAGCTGTCTGGTGAATATGAGGCTTTTGTTAAGCTTAATAAAGAATACCTGAAGAAAGCGGCAAAAATAAAATATACAGCAGGAAAAGGTCTCTGCTATCTGAATATGGCAGGCGTAAATGTTTCTGCAGGAAATTATGAAAAAGCCCGTTTTTTTTTCAATAAAGCAGAAAAAGATCTGATTAATTCAGGAAATGCTTACCATAAAGCAGTATTCTATGATGATTACAGTCTCTATTATTCTCATCTTAAATTAAACGATAAGGCTATAGAATGCAACAACAAGGCATTTTATTATCTCAAACAGGCTGGAAAAACAAAGCTTAGCCAAAAACTTCTACCCAGACTTTATGTAAACAAAGGAATTTATTATGCATGGAAAGGATGGCTGGGAACTTCTCTGAAATGCTTTACAAAAGCAAATGTGTTGGAAAATTCGGCGTACACCAATTGTATGGTGGCACAATACTATTTATTTACTCATAAACCTGATTCTGCCGGTATATACATCAGCAAAGCAGATGAAAAAATGATCAGTCAGAAAACTACAGATGTGGAATCTCTTTGGGTGTATTATACAATGGGATACTACTATAATGAAATTGAAAATAGCGAACAGGCTGAAAAAGCACTAAAAAAAGCACTGGAAATCAATATTAAGACAAGACGGACCTATTCTTCACATATCAAAGAAGTTTATAAATCACTTGCAGAATTATATAAGAAAAAAAATGACGGAGGGAAGGCCTATTTTTATCTGAAGAAATATATGGAGGAGGAGGGAAGATTTGATGCAGAACGATTTGCCGTCATGAATAAAGCTACCGAAGATTTTATTTCGGAAATGAAGCAGGAATCGGACTGGCATAAAAACGATCTTCCGTTGTTTATTGCATTGTCTATCACAGTACTTACTGTTTCAGGAGTATATGTACGGAAAATGATTAACAGATTACAAAAGAAGAAGAATACTTTAAAAGAACAAACCGACGCACTTAAAAATCACGTTCAGACAAAACAGCTTCAGGAGGTGACTGAACTTGCTAAAAGAAATGATTCTTCTTTCCTGCTGAAATTTAAAGAGCTCTTTCCTGAATTTATTAAATCGCTGCTGGCGATCAATCCGGATCTTGAAAATTCAGAACTGGCTTTCTGTGCAATGCTGAAATTACGTTTTTCATCCAAAGAGATTGCAGATTATACTTTTGTACAGCATAAATCTGTTCAACAAAAGAAATACAGGATCAGAAAAAGACTGAATATTCCCGGAGAAACAGATATTTACGATTTTTTTGATAACCTGGCAGAATAAAGAAATACATCACAATAAAAGCAGAATGATTCTGTTTTATGAAAAGATTTATTGTTGATCTCAGCAGAAATAACCATTGAGAATTTTAAAATTATACAGACTGTTTTTTCTCTGGAGAAATCATTATTTAATCATAATATATACATGAATTTAGCTTAATTAGAGAGACATATGATGCGTATTTTTCTTTTTGTGTTACTTTTTGTTTTAGTTTCGTGCCATTCCCATTCAAAGAAAGAGGCTGAAAAGAAATTTGACGTTGCTTTATTGAAACAGAATGAAAAGTTCAGACTTGGTGGAGAATATGATTCACTCATTAGTCTTAATAAAAAATATTACAAACAGGCTGATAAAATGAATTATCCGGATGGGAAGGCACTGTGCTATATCAATCTGGCAGAACTTAATATATCGCTTGAAAACTTCCAGAAGGCGCAGATTCTTTTTGATAATGCAAAGGAAATTCTGGATGATTCGGAAGACAACCTGCACAAAGCAAGATTTTACAACGTGTATGGCCGCTTCAATGTAGAGCTCCGAAGGCTTGATAAAGCTTTTCAGTATAATAATGAAGCAATGAGTCTTATCAGGAAAAGTGATCATTCCCCACTTAAAGACGATATCCTTTTCAGTATTTATTTCAGACAGGCTATTTATCTTGTTCAAAAAAAGCAATACCAAAAAGCACTCGGGTATTTCCATAAAGCAAAACGGCTGGACGATACCGGTCTTGCAGATTGTGCAATAAGCGATTATGTCTATATGCATAAAGACAAAGATTCTGCATATAAGTATATAACCATTGCTTATAATAAAGCCAATCTAAGAGGTAAAGAAGATGGAATAGCCCTCTATGCCAATACCATTTTGGGGGAATATTTTCTTTATGATAAACAATATGATAAGGCGGAACAGGCTCTGATTAAAGCATTGAAAATCAATAATAAAACAAAACGTATCTATGTTTATTATGGTAAGTATATCTATAACGATCTCAGAATGTTATATGAACGTACCGGAGATAAAGAGAAGGCCTATTTTTATTTGAAAGCCTATACAGAGGCTTTCGACAGAACCAACACCTCTTTGCTGGCTACCATTAATCAGGATATGGAGTCTTTTATTACAGTCAGCCAACAGGATGCGGATCAGCATAAAAGCAAAATATACTGGATTGTTTCCCTGTCGTTTTTGGGGCTTTGCCTGCTGGGGGTATATGCCTGGAGAATTAGTATTGCCTTGAGAAAACGAAAAAAAATTCTTGCCCGGGAAGCTGAAAATCTGAAAATAAGAATGAATGACAATAAGCAGGAGGAAATTATAGAACTTGGTAAAAAGAATGATCCTGAGTTTCTGGATCGTTTTAAAGAAACTTACCCTGAATTTATCGCTCAGCTTTTTATGATTAACCCCAACCTTGAAAATTCCGAACTGGTTTTCTGTGCGATGCTTAAATTACATTTTTCTTCTAAAGAAATAGCAAACTATACGATGGTTCAGCATAGAAGTATTCAGCAGAAAAAATACAGGATCAGAAAAAAATTGAATATTCCCGGGGAAACAGATATTTATCATTTCTTTGACACCTTACAATAATCAAAAAAAAACTGTCTGATTCATCAGGTCAGACAGTACTCGAAATATTCTCTTTTCACCACCCGGTCTTTTTTTAGTGGTCTCAGTGCTCAAATATGAAAATTTTTGACGGAAACATGAAAAAATACGATACTACACGGATACTACATGTTATATTTTGATTTTAAATATCTGATATTTAAATAATTATGATATTTTCTTAATTTGTTAATCCTTTTATGAAAAATAGCAGTAGTTCTTTGGACGTTTCTCCTTTTTTATACTGTATTTCTGATTATTTCTCTTTTTTACTTCTTCTTTTTTAGTTGATTTTCAATATGTTTTTTCATCCGTTTTTTAGCTTGGAATTGTATTCATCCTTACTTATAAAAACAGAATTTAGCAAGATAAAATTGAATGTAAAATGTAATTGGCTGATAATTAATTAATTGTAAATGCTGTTGTATACGAGTAGTATCATTTATTTTTGTTTTTTATTGGGAATATACAAGTTTTGTGAAGCGATTTGTTGTGAATTTTTCATCATTGATTTGATTTTGTTGAACTTATGATAATACTTGAGTGGATTTATCAGAATCCAAAATGATCTTTTGATAAAAAATGAGCTACCTAGAATCATACAACCAAAGTAATTTTAAATAAATCTATGAAAAAAAGAATTTTATTCGTTTGTGCATTAGCATCTTGTTTTACAGTTTTCAATGCTCAGAGGTGGGAAGCTGTCTCTCAGAAAACTTCACAGATAAGAGAAGGAGTAGAAGTACAACATTCTTATAGAGTGGATCTGAAATCTCTTCGCGAAATGCTGAAAAATGCTGAAGAAACCGGGAAAGGAGCAACGCCGGTTATTATTTCTTTACCCACGGTTGAAGGAAAGATTGAAAAGTTTGCTGTTTATAGCAATCCTGTACTTGATAAATCCCTGGCCGAAAGATATCAGCTTGGGTCATATGTAGGAGTGGGCGTAGATGATCCGTCTAAATATTTGAGATTCAGTACCTCTCCCTATGATATGCAGTCTATGATCATTAAAAATGGTATATTTCAGTTTATAGAACCAATAAGTGCTGATAAACAGACTTACGGTGTATTCTATAAATCAAAGAATGAAGGAGAACACGGCTTTAAATGTGATACAGGAGAACATGATTTTAAGAGTATTAATAAATTGGTAGAGAATGGTAAAAAAATGCTTTCCGGAGTGGGGATTGCCAGCAGACCTACCAATACAAAATACAGAGATTTTAGAATGGGATTGTCCGTTACAGGAGAATACAGCCAATATCAGTTAACAGCGGCAGGAACTCCGGCCAATGCGACCGACGACGTAAAAAAAGGTGTTGTACTGGCCGCCATGAATAATACGATGACCCGCATAAACGGAGTTTTTGAACGTGATTTCGGAGCTCATCTGACCGTTCAGAATCTTCCGGATATCATCTATCTTGATCCGGCTACAGATCCTTATTCTAATAATTTAAATTTACAGTTGCAACAGACCCTTACTTCTGTAGTAGGAAATGCCAATTATGATATCGGGCATGTTCTTAATCAAAATGCAGAAAGAAGCGGAAATGCAGGGGGAATCGGAATTGTCTGTGTAGATCCGGCCACTAATACTGAAATAAAAAAAGGTTCAGCTTATACCCAGGGACCTGTTCCTGTAGGTGAAGTTTTTGACTTTACTGCAGCTCATGAAATGGGACATCAATTGGGAGCTAATCACACATTTTCAAATACTTCTGTCACAGATGCCAATCAGGGAGCCAATGTAGAGCCTGGAGGAGGTACTACTATTATGGGCTATGCCGGAATTACCTATGATAATGTGCAGGCTAACGCTGATGGATACTTCCATTATAAATCCATTGATCAGGTATTAACTAATTTAGAAAGTAAAGTTAATTGCGGAGCCTCTCAAAATATTATCAACAATACTGCTCCAGCCATTAATCCTTTAGCTGCTTATAGTATTCCTAAAGGAACTGCTTATTATCTTGAAGCTTCAGCTACAGATGCTGAAAATGATTCTGTGAACTATTCCTGGGAACAGAATGACAGTACAGATGAATTTTCTACCATTTCCGGCGACAGCGGATGGGGATACAATCCAAAAGGAGCTTTGGCAAGATCAGTTCCCGGAACAGCAAACGGAAGAAGGTATTTTCCCAACTTTGCAAGTGTGATGAATGGAATCCTGACAGACAAACAGAGATGGGAAACAGTATCATATATCCCGCGCACATTGAACTATGCGGTAACGGTACGGGATCTGAACGCTCAGCGTCCTATGGTTTCAAGCTCAACAACCACAGTGACTGTAGGGAATGACGGGCCATTCAAATTCAACGGACTGACCACATCTTCAGTATTGTATAATGATGCACTAAACACTATCTATTGGGAGGTTGCCAATACAAATGCAGCCCCTTATAATACAGCGAGCGTGAAAATAGATTATACTACAAATAACGGTGCAACCTGGACAAATCTTGTAGCTTCAACTCCAAACATCGGAAGCTATAGTGTACAAATGCCGGGTAATATAAGCGGAGCAGTAAAATTAAGAGTGTCAGCTATAGGGAATATCTTTTATGCAGTGTCTCCTGCTGTTACTGTGGGAAGTGCACCTACTTCGACTGCATCAGCGCCTACAGGAGTTTCCACGATAGATACTGAGGTTTTCAAAACAACAGCAAGGGTATCCTGGAATAGTGTTCCCGGAGCTGCTTACTCTGTTAATTACAGAAAAGCAGGAACGGCCAGCTGGTCTAATGTTGCTAGCCAGGCAAATTCTGTAGTTCTGAATAATTTAGAAGATGAAACCAATTACGAAGTTCAGGTAGCAGCTGTGGTAAATTCAGTTCCCGGAACTTTCTCTAATAATTATACATTTAAAACAAAAGGATTAAAGACAGGAGCTGATTACTGCCTTTTAAATTCAGGTTCACCTTATGTAGGAGCCATCTTAAAAGTTACCGTTGCGAATCTTGATTATAGTGATCTTACAGCAAAATCCTATAAAGATTTAAGCGAAGATCTTACTAAAATTGTTAACTTGACACAAGGCAGTAGCTATACGCTTACACCTAGAATAGGGAATTTGTTGCAAAACGGACTTCCGGTAAATGTATCTGCCTGGATTGATTACAATAGAAACGGAGTATTTGAATCTACAGAAAGGGTAGGACAGACTTCAGCGACAGCAAATGCAGGTAATATAGGATTATCAGGTTTTAACTTCACCGTTCCTGCTACCACTTACTCCGGAGATAAGACATTAAGAATGAGAGTCGTTGGTAAATTCGCAACGAGTGCCTTGAATAGCGTATGTGGTGAGTTGGCAAGCCAGGCTGGAGGTATTATGGATCTTCCTGTGAAAATTACTGCGAGTACACTTGCTGTGAGAGAAACGGTAGATACAAAATCATCAGAGGTTTCTGTTTATCCTAATCCTGCAGATACATTTGTAGAAGTGAAAAACCTTAAAGGTAAAGGTGACTATAAAATCTACAGTGCAGATGGAAGACTGGTTCAGGAAGGTAAGATTGATGGAAAAATCAATGTAGCTTCTCTGGTCAAAGGAATGTATGTGATTACAATAAAAGAAGATAAAAATACTTATAATACCAAATTGATCAAGAAATAACACATATGAACCTCCGCACCCGGATCTAAAAGCGGAGAGAAAAAGAGTTTATTAAACTTAAAAAGGCTGTCTCTGGATTGGAGCAGCCTTTTGTTTTACTTATGAAGCCAGGTGACTGTTAAAAAAATCAAGCATGGTGGTTAATGATTTTTCAGAATGCATCCGTTCTCCGTTTTCAAGGGATTCCTGTGTGGTAGCGGCAGCTCTCTTACGCATGTGGTGTTCGTAGGCGGAAATAGCTTCCTTTACAGTAGTATAATTATTACCTGTTAAATGCTCGCTCAGTTCCAGGGCATCCAGCATCGCCATATTGGCACCTTCTCCTGCAAAAGGAGGCATCACATGTGCTGCGTCACCAATCAGAGTCAGGTTAGGCTGTGTTTCCCAGGTCTGATCCAGGGGCATAGAGTAAATCAGACGTGGAATAAAAGGAGTCATTGCATTTTCAAACAATTCTTCCCAGATAGAAGCCCATTCGGAATATTCTGTTTTGAACCATTTCAGCATCTGTGCCTGATCAGAGAAATCAAGACCGCTGGTGGCAGGCCAGTTTTCATCAGCTTTAAAGCTTGCATAAAATCCGAGATCCCCATTGCCTTTTTGCCCCATTAAAATATTTTGAGAATTTCCGAATGCCATTATTTTTCCACCTTTAATCAATGCATCAATCTGAGGTGCATTTTCTTTTGAAACATTTCCTTCCAGCATAATGATTCCGGAGTAAACAGGTTTATGGGTATGGAGATACGGACGGATTTTAGAATTGGCACCATCTGAAGCAATCACAATATCAGCATACACTGATTTCCCGTTTTTAAAATGCAGCAGCCATCCTTCATTCTGGCGTTCCATAGAAAGAAAATGACTGTTCCAGATTACCGTTTCAGGATGCAAAGATTCTAACAGCATATTTCGTAACGGGCCGCGGTCTATTTCAGGGCGGAAATGTTCATGACCAAAATCCTCTTCAGGTTTCGTCTCGTGATCATTAAAAAATATTTCTGCCTTTTCATTCATGATCAGCGTTCTGTCTGCGCCGGGACGGAAAGCCTGTTTAAACTCTTCCAGAAGTTCCGCTTTACGGATGGCTGCCAAACCTGAATCTTCATGCATATCGAGTGGAGAACCCTGTACGCGTGCATTTTTGTTGAAGTCTCTTTCATATACTTTTACATCTGCGCCTTTCAATTGTAAAAGTCTTGCCAGTGTAAGTCCTGCCGGACCGCCACCAACGATTGCTATTGATTTATTGTCTATCAGCATTGTTGATTTAAATTTTACAAGGCAAATTTACCTTCCTTTCAACACGGATAATAGTACAAATCGGTCGTTTTCATTTTTGGATAATTCTTTGGGAGCAACCCCGGAAAACTTCTTTACTTCTTTGATGAAATGGTTCTGGTCTGTATAATTGAGTTCCGGGAAAAGCCTCCCTTGGGCAATATGTTCCAATGATGCTCTGAAACGCAAAATAGTAGAGTAGGCTTTTAATGACAGGCCAAGTTGTTTGGTAAAGTACCGGTTAATTTGTCTGCTGCTCCAGCCTGTTTTTTCAGAAAGTTCCTGCACGCTCATTTCTCCTTTTGAGGTATATACCAGCTCAAAAAGTTTCCGTTTTCTTTCATCTACTTTCAGTGGGAGCAGTTCTTTTATTTTTTGGGTTGCTTTCGTACAGCAATGGCTGAAATCCTTTATATCATCAGCTTTAAAATTCCAGAAATCAGGAGAAAGCTCTTTTCCGATATTCAATAAATCAGCAATGGAGGTATTCAGAATGTATTCAACTGCAAGAGGTTTGAAGCTTACAACAAAAGCGTTCGTATGCGGAGCAATAAATCTTTGTTCAGGATAAGTTTCCAATCCGAGAAGGGTAATATGAAAAGATTCTGAAGCCGACTGTGAGAAAAATAAATCAATTCTTCCGTCAGGAATAATCACAACCTCTTTAGCTTCATCCGAAAGATTCTGAAAAGTGCCCAGATTTTCAACGAAATCTGCAATCTCTTTATCAGGTTCTATGAAAACGTAAGTGAAGTCATTCTCCATAGTAATGCCTTGTGTTTTTTAAAGAAGAAAATTACAAAATACATCTGATCTATTAAAAAAGAATATAGTTTATTTTAATAGGTTATAAATGCTATTTTTGTCAGGAGAGATTTAAAAACAAATATGCTGCAGCTTTTACTTTATGGACAAATCATCACTTAACACCTATTTCCATTCTTTATTCAGTATCCAAGCTGAAGTAGTTGAAAAAATTACTGAAAAATTCAGTCATTTTGAGGTAAAAGCAAATACTGTTTTGCTGGATAAAGATACGATCAGTACCAAAACCTACTTCCTGGAAAAAGGCTATGTGCGGTCTTATATCCTGAATGAAGATAATGAGGAGATTACCACCAATATTTATACAGCTCCCTGCTTCGTTAATGATTTTCTGTCCTTTTTCAGACAGCAGCCTACCAAAGAAATATATCAGACGATCACCGAATGTGTCTTTTGGGAGACCGGATTGGAAAATGTCCAGCATAATTTTCATAATATTCCTGAATTCAGAGAGTTCAGCAGGCTTCTTTTTGTTCTTAATTATTATACGATCCATGACCGGCTCATCGAAATGGCGAGTCAGAAGGCTTCCACGAGATATTTTAACCTGATGAAAAAAGATCCGGATATTTTTCAACATGTTCCTTTGAAGGTGATTGCTTCTTACCTTGGTATCAAGGACAGTTCCCTGAGCAGGATCAGAAGGGATATTTATAAATTGTAATTTCTTTTCATTTGTCAAGTGATAGTTCAGGAATCATCGCTCATCTTTGCTTAAAAATAATTTCATGAACAAAAAACATATTGTTGTAGTAGGATTAGGTGGTGTAGGCGGTTATTTTGGATTTAAAATAAATCAGAATAATGAAACCACGGAAAAATATACCATTTCTTTTGTTGCCCGTGGAGAAACGTATGAGAAAGTGAAAGAAAACGGCTTGACTTTATTATCTCCCGAGCATTCTGATTCACAGACCCGTCCTGATGATATCGTGCAGAATATCAGTGAGATCAAAAATCCTGACCTGGTTTTGATCTGTGTAAAAGAGTACGATCTTGAAAATGTCTGTAAGCAGTTGCAGGAAGTTATTAATAAAGATACTGTATTGCTTCCGATGATGAACGGAGCAGATATTTATGACAGAATCCGTAAAATAATTCCGGAACACACTATTCTTCCAACCTGTATCTACGTAGCTTCCCATATTAAAGAAAGAGGAGTAGTGGAACATAAAGGAAAAGCCGGGAAAATGATTGTGGGAAGAGATCCTGAGCATTTTTCTGCCCCGGTAGAATGGATTACAGAGCTATTGAGTGAAAGTAAAATCGACTTTGATTTTAAAGATAATTCATTATCAGATATCTGGACGAAATTTATTTTTATTGCCAGCTTCGGATTGGTAACAGCAAAGCATAATTCATCTATTGGAACTGTATGTACCGATGAACAACAGCAGAAAGAAGCGGCTGAAATTATGAAAGAAATCAAACAGATCGCTGATAAGAAAGGAATCTATCTTCAGGAAGATATCATTGCTAAAACATTTGAAAAAGCCTCAACATTTCCTTTTGAGACTCCAACTTCCTTACAGCTTGATATTAATTCCGGAAAAAAGGATAATGAGCTGGAATTGTTTGCAGGTGCTGTATTGAAATATGGTTCTGAAGTAGGGGTAGAAACTCCTTTTACTCAAAAAATTTACACCGAGATTAAAGAAAAAATAAGTGTAGGCGAAAGTTGATGGGAAAGAAAATATAAGAAGGCGGGCTAAAGCCCGCCTCCATTGAAAATTAAATATAAAAGATAGAACTTTTTTAGTCGCTTTCTTGCTTCATAGCGTTTATCAGAAGACTCAATCGGGTACTTAGGCACTGTGCATAAATTTTTGCCGGTTTAATAATATTTCTTCAGTTTCCCGATGTTCAGGATCATCTACACAGCAGTCTACAGGGCATACCGCCTTACATTGAGGCTCCTCATGAAACCCTTTACACTCCGTACATTTTCCGGATACTATATAATACACTTCATCCGAGACTGCCTGATGATAAGCATCGGCATCACCTTCCATACCGTCAGGAAATATGATATGTCCTGAAAGTTTGGTTTTGTCTTTCCAGCGCCAGTCAATAGCACCTTCGTAAATGGCTGAGTTGGGACATTCCGGTTCGCAGGCTCCACAGTTGATACAGGCATCTGTTATTTTTATAGCCATATTGTTTGAATTTAAAGGGTTTAAAAAAGGGATTTCGTCAACGTTGAACAGTTCGGAAATCCCCGCTAAACTTAATTACAGCAGTTCAACACTGTTCTTTGAAAATAAGCAGCATAAAGTGTGCTATTTTTTATTTTAAATCATTAATATGCAGTAATTTCTGCCGATACTTAGTCAATAATGGTTATTTTTTTAGAAGCTGCAATGCTGATAAGCTTATCAAACTTACCGGAATACAGATCCGAAATCTGAGAGGGTTGTTCTGCCTTAAATAATGAAGACCTGACAATCGGAACACTGAATGGCAATGGCCAGGCACGCAATGATTTGGCTATAGAATCCATGGCGTTAATTCCCTGCATGGCCTGGAGACCATCAGCCCAGCATACCAGCCCTACAGTTTTATCTGTGAGATAGGGCTCGTACCAGTTGGCGGTTACTTCAAGCCAGTCCAGACAGTTTTTCATTACTCCCGGAATGCTGCCGTGGTAAAGCGGAGCCAGCCAGATATGCAGATCAGCATCTGTAAACATTTGAGCCATACGCTCTACGGCCAAAGGAGTTTTGGTAAGTGTGACATCGAATAGAGGAATGCCGGAGTCAGCAAGTGTAAAAATATCAGTCTGAATTCCCAACATTTTCAGGCGCTCAGAAAAATAATCCGAAATCAGTCCGGAAGTAGATAAAGTTCTTCTTTCCAGTGATCCGTTGAATATGATAGCTTTCATTTTTTTATTGTTTAAAAATTACTTTAGGTAAACCTATTTCACCATACATCAGTGTTTTCACCAGCGGTTTCAGTAATCCTGCTGCTAATAAATACAATGAAGGATCATGATGAGTACTTGCGCGGACAACCACTTTCTGATTTTTATACTGTTTCAGATCAGCATAGATGAGACGGCGTTTCCATAGATCCAGCAGAACAGTTTCTGCATTGTTTAAATCAGCATAAGAAGCGTAAGGAGACAATTTTTCCATAATCAGCATATAAGCCCAGGGTGGAATAATAGCATCCGTAGAACAGATGATCGCTACTGCTTTTTCATTGTAAACAGAAAAATCCACCGCAGCAATTGATTCTTTAAATTCTTTCTCCTTAACAATCATTCCCATAAAAAGATGTTCTTTGATATCCAGTTCTACAATTTCCGTAGTCGGTTTGTAATCTGAAAGGTCAAGAGCAATAATACCTGAAGCCTTTGCTTTATTGATAAAATTTTCCTCAGTCATAATTCGTTTACTTTCAGTATTATTTATCTTACTTTTGACAAAGCTTCTTCATATTTTCTTTCAACAGCAGACCAATCCAGTACAGACCAGAAAGCATCCAAATAATCTGCGCGTTTATTTTGATAATTCAGATAATAGGCATGTTCCCAGACATCTATTCCAAGAATCGGAAAACCTCTGTTGGTGGAGAGAATATCCATCATCGGATTATCCTGATTAGGAGTAGAACTGATGGCCAGTGAGCCGTTGAATTTTACAAAAAGCCATACCCATCCTGAACCAAATTGCGACAAACCTGTCTTCTTCATTTCTGCTTTTAGATTGTCGAGGCTTCCGAAAGTGGCTGTGATATCGTCATGAAGCATGCCTTCAGGATTCAGCTTGGGTTGTGGAGAAATAATTTCCCAGAATAAAGAATGGTTATAGTGGCCGCCACCATTATTTCTGACAGCAGGACTGTATTCACTTATTCTTTGCAGTAATGAATCAAGGTCAGGATTGGTTTCATTGGTTTGTGCCAGTGCTGCATTCAGATTATCTACATAAGCCTGATGATGTTTCTGATGGTGAATGGTCATCGTTTCTTTATCTATAAAAGGCGCCAAAGCATCGTAAGCATAAGGTAACTGTGGTAATGTAAATGGAGTCATTGTATTTATTTTTTTTGATTAATGTCTCACAAAGGTAGAAATATATTTAAATAAAACAACTTTATGGTTGTTTTATTTATTTTCTGATGAATATAAGTAAAATGTTGTAAATCTTTATTTTATCATTGATTTTATATGGTTATAGAAAATGACTATATTTGTTGTTGAAAAATAAAACAACCTAAATATTGTCAAATGAAGAAGCCGTCTGCGGATCGTATTCTGATGTTTTTAAAGATGAGAGGTGAGGCTACATCACTTCTTATTGCTGAAGAATTGTCGATCACCAAAGAAGGGGCAAGAAAGCATTTACTGAATCTTGCTCAGGAAGGATTGATCCGGTCTTCGGTGAAGAGCGAAGGGGTTGGGCGTCCATCTACATACTATACTCTTACAGAGAAAGGACTGGCTCAATTTCCGGATACCCATGCAGATGTTACAGTTCAGATTTTGAAATCCGTGAAAAATCTTTTGGGTGAAAATGCATTGGATTTATTAATCAGCGACCGGGAGAAAAATACCCATGAGCGTTATGAAAAAGTACTTTCAAAGGCAGAATCACTGGAACAGCGCCTCGAATCTCTTTCAAAAGTACGTAGTGATGAAGGCTATATGGCGGAATGGAAAAAAGAAGGGGAAGACTATTATCTGATTGAAAATCATTGTCCGATATGCGCTGCAGCAACAGAATGCCAGGGTTTCTGCCGTGCAGAGCTATCCAATTTCCAATCCCTGATAGGAAAGGAGTATACAGTGGAAAGAATAGATCATATTATTTCCGGAGGGCAGCGTTGTGTGTATAAAATCAGCCAATAATTAATCATTCATCGCTTATAATTTATCATTCAAAATGGCTTTAAAAGCAGTAATATTTGATATGGACGGTGTTCTGGTAGACTCAGAAAAATTCTGGACCCAGGCAGAACTGGATGTATTTTCATCTTATGGAGTGCAGGTTACGGATGATCTTGCGGCACAAACCAGATATATGACGACTCAGGAAGTAACCGAATTCTGGTATAAAAGATTTCCCTGGGAAAATTTTGATGCCTCTGATCTGGAAAATAAAGTGGTTACAAGAGTAATCGAAATGATACAGACCGAAAACTGTACTATGTCTGGTGTAGAGAAGTTTATTAAAAATCTTAAGAACAAGGACTACAAAATAGGGCTGGCTACCAATGCTCCTTTACGTGTAGCACATGCGGTGCTTGAAAAGCTTCAGATTCATGACCTGTTTGATACCATTCACTCATCAGAGTTTGAAAATCAGGGAAAACCTCATCCTGCCGTATATCTTACTTCTGCAAAAAATTTGGGAGTTTCTCCGGAAGACTGTATAGCTATTGAAGACAGCCAGTCAGGATTAAAAGCGGCAAAAGAAGCCGGAATGCAGACTATAATTTTCACCAATAATGACGAAAATATAGATTCAAACCTTGCCGATTTTAAAATCCTGAATTTTAATACAGTTTTTCTGCCGTTATTTGTTGAATAGTGAATAGTGAATAGTGAATAGTGAATAGTGAATCCGCTCCGCTGTGAATGTTAAATGATGTTACAAAATGGACTATTGACTGCGCAGCAAATTGACCATTGACATTTCCTCGCATCTCGCATCCCGAACCCCAAAATCAATACTTCGTCAACACCTCCATCAACAACAAAATAGAAACCAGCTTTTTAGACGACTTATACTCCGGACTAAGCTGTTCACGGATTTCTCCCAAAGCTTTGCTTAGCTTATTACTTACTGTTTTATTGCTGAGCCCCAGCGCTTCTGCTGTTTCATTCACAGACATATTTTTCCTGATTCTCATATTGTATACCTGCTGTTCCGTTGAGGGAAGCTGGGAAACTACTTCATCAATCATAGTCAATAAAGCACTGATCTCATTTTCTTCAAGGATTTCGAAATACTCGGAATCTGCAATTTCTATTTCATTCGCAATATCAAACTCATCAATACTCAGCGTAGGAGGCGCTTTTTTGTAGCTGTTATAAAAATCAATAATCCGGTAATGAAGATGACGGAGAAGGTAGCCTTTGGCACTTTCTGTATCATCGGTTTGTATGGCATCCGTATTCTCAAGAATCTTCATCCACAGGTTCTGGAGGATTTCTTCAGAAACTTCCTTATCCCGTGTCCGTACATAAACAAAGCGATACAGACTATCCCAATACCGGTCATACAGCAGCATAAATGCAGGGCGGTCGCCTGATTTTATTTTCTTTAATAATATATAGTCTGTTGGGCTCATATTGTGATACAAAATTACCTAAAGGAAAATTAACTTTTTGTGAACTTTGGGTGTGATAAGATTAAATATTTCTGAAAAACAGGCCGAAAATTGAACGTTAATGTTGAGTAAATGTGAAATATGACGAAAATTATTAACAATTTGGTTCTAATGTGAATATAACATTAAGAATGCCCCAGGGAAGTTTTTCATTTTCACTGTCTTATAGATAGAAGTATCTGTGAATACATGAAAGACCCCTATGAAAAAACTTTTACCATATAAAAATATTGAAGCCTTTGTTTTCAGACTTTGGGAACGGGAAGTTTCGGAAGACTCAATTTCCGAAAAAGAAAATGAACTTTTAAAACAGTGGAAAAATCTTGCAGAAAAAGATCTGGACATTGTTCATCTTAAAGAATCCAGAGAAAGGGTATTGTCCGGACTGGAAAATTACTTTTCTCAAAAAGATATTGTATCTATCCCGTCAACAAAAAGCTTTAGAACACATCTTTATAAAATTGCGGCGGTTATTATTCTGCTTTTAACATTGGGCGGAGTTTTTACCTACTCCTTATTCATTAAGCCAGATGTTTATCTTGCAAAATCCGGAAATAGTATTGTTCGTCTTGAAGACGGATCTGTGGTTACTCTTTTACCAGGCGCTGTACTGACTGTAGAGAAATCTTTTCCTGCGTCCACCAGAGTCGTGGATTTAAAAGGCGATGCAATATTCTCTGTGGCAAAATCTAAAAAACATCCATTCATCGTTCGTGCGGATGGTTTTAGTACCAAAGTATTGGGAACGGTATTTAAGATTTCACAGTCAGGTGAGAAAAAAGCGGTTGCTCTTTACGAAGGAAAGGTGGCTGTATCCACTCCCGGGGTTCCGGTTTCTTTCCTTAAGCCTAATCAGAAGTGGACCAACTTCGGAGTTGCTCATACTACAGCAGTTATTTCCCTGAAACCTGTAAAAAATTCAGCAGGCAGAATTACGTCAATATTGTCTCTGAGTTTTAACGATGTTCCTTTAAAGGAAGTAGTGACGGTCCTGGAAAGCAATTATCATACAAAGGTTCAATATCCTAAGGAAGCTGAAGATAAAAAAATTACTGCTGATTTTACGGGAGGAACGGTCGGAGAAAATATTGAATCACTGGCTTTCATCCTGGGACTGGAAGTACAGAAAAAAGAAAATACCTATATCCTTAAGAAATAAATCATTATAAAAAATAAATAATCATAATCAAGAGAACACTATTAAGTATGAAAAGTTTGAAATGTGGGATTACCATAGCAGCCTTATTTTTTACTGTAGCCGCAGAAGCTCAGGAGCTGGTTCAGAAAGTAACATTTTCTGTACCTGCCAACAGGCCGTTGATTGAAGTTTTGGAAGAATTTGCCGGAAAAACGGGAATGAGACTGGCATATTCCAAGGTAGACATTAAAGAGCTGAAGGTAAAAGGAGTGAAATGTGAAAATACTTCTGTCAACAACTGTCTGAAGGACATTACCAATGGGCTTCCCGTTATATACCGACTGCATGGTGATCTTATTTCGATAAAATATGAAAGTTCAAATATTTCCGTACCGGGAAAGGGACGTATTTCCGGTAAAATAGTGGATGAGGTGGGAAATCCCGTTACCGGAGCAGAAGTTAATATTGCTCAGAAAACTGTGGTAACAGACAATAACGGAGATTTTACCATAGATCTTCCTTCCGGAACTTATAATCTGACCATAAAAGCTCCTAAATATAATACGCTGAGAGTTGAAAAATTGTCTGTTATCAATAACGAAACCAGTTCTGTTTCATTTGCTTTAAACAAAGCTTCTGATAAAATTACAGATATCAAAGAAGTTGTGATTACGGCAGCCCGTAAAGCAGATACTCAGGCGGGACTTCTTGCCCAGCAGAAGAAAGCAGCCCAGATGAGTGATGGTATTTCAGCGGAACAGATTTCCAAAACACCGGATAGCGATGTAGGAGGAACTTTGAAAAGGGTAACAGGAATTACTACCATTGATAATAAATATGTAGTGGTAAGATCCATGGGAGAACGTTGGAACACCGCGGCCATGGACGGAATTAACCTGCCAAGCACGGAAGCGTATAATCAGAACTTTTCATTTGACATTATTCCTACGGCAATGGTAGAAAGTGTGGTGGTAAGCAAATCTGCCACTCCTGATATGAATGCCAGCTTTGCAGGAGGTTACGTAGAAGTGAGAACCAAGGATATTCCCAATGAAAACTTTACAACCGTTACATTAGGAACTTCATATAACGATCAGTCGGCCTTCAAAGAATTTCTGACCCGCAAGCGAGGAAAGTACGATTATTTCGGATATGATGACGGAACAAGAGATTTTCCCAAAGGACTGGAGCCGATGAACTGGACAGATCCAAGGTTTTTTGAACAGTCCAGGCAGTTTACCAATGACAATTTCAGCACCTATACAACCAGAGGTGATATGGGATCTAATATACAGCTGGCATTAGGAAGGACATATGCTCTTAAAAACAATAATAAATGGGGATTTGCCGGAGCATTTGTCATCAGAAATGAACAGAATAAACTGGATATTGACCATACGGGAAGAGGAAACTGGCTGGATACTACTGGAATGCCTGATGCAAACGGAGAGATTCCATTCTATAATTTCAAAAACAGTGGGGCCTCCTATAATTACAATTCGACACTGGCAGGAATGCTTAATTTTGGATTGCAACTTGGGAAAAACAGAATCTCATTCCGTAATTCATATACCCATATTTTTGATAATACGCTCACAAGAGTAACAGGCTGGAACGAATACTCAACGGGTAGTGGAATGGCATCCAATGCAGAATTAGCTTATAATTATTTTTATAACGGTGTCATCCCCAATAATGATCCGGCTCAGATCAAAAACTTAGACAGGCCTTATACCGATAATACCAATTACCCGATTTTTCAGACCCTTTTACAAAATAAACTGGAAGGAAGCCATAAAATAGGAAATACAGAGATCAGTTGGTTTGCGGCCCGTACAGGAGTAGCTTCTGATACTAAAGACTACACACAGTATATTACCAGGTACGACTTTATCGGAAATGAAATTCTCACATTTCATAAGATCTATAATTCCGGAGCCGATTTTTACAGAGGATATATAGAAAACAAAGAAACAGATTACAATTACGGTGCGTCTGTTAAGTGGGATATGGATGCAGGAAGCTTTAAAAATACCATTAAAACAGGATATGCCGGTGCTATAAAAAACAATACCAACCAGCAACAGAAGTTTTTTCTTCGTGTTGACGAAAACCGTGACGTTCCGAACAGCGAGAAGAACTATTTGACGATGTATGGTTCACTTGCTGACTGGTTTAATGGCTCCCATTATGTTCCGGGTGGTATTGGCTGGGAAACCAAAGCATTGTATAAAAATGACAAGTATGAAGGAGAGGTTAATCAACATGCGGTTTTTGTCATGTTTGATAACCGTTGGAAGAAATTAAGGTTAGTCTGGGGCCTTCGTGCAGAGTACTTTAAATATGATCTTATCTCACAACAATTAGATCCAAATGATACAAAGAATGTGGAAAGAGCAGCCGTTGAAGATAAACCGTGGCAATGGATGCCCTCAGCGAACTTTACCTACAGTCCTACCAATAAAATTAATCTAAGGCTTGCTTACAACAGATCTGTTATCCGCCCTCAGTTCAATGAAAGAACAGGACTTCCTTATTTCGATCCGGTGGCCAACGGTTTGATTTACAATACGGAAATGACTTCTTCTGTCATTAATAATTATGATTTCAAATTTGAATGGTTTCCAGGATTGGGAGAAATATTTTCGGCAGGATTGTATTATAAAAATATAGACAGACCTATCGAACGTGAAGGCCATATTTCCAGCGAGGGAAATCTTTTCCTGTATAATGGAAATTCAAAAAATGCAAAACTGATAGGAGTAGAGGCTGAGGTAAGAAAAAGTTTAGGCTTTATTGCTGACGTAACTTTTCTGGAAAAGCTTTTCATAAGCGGAAATTTTACGTATAACCATACCAAAGTAGTTGCTTTTAAAGATCTGTACAAAACAGGTGATAATGATGAAACCTATGAAGTGAAACGCCCGCTTTACGGACAGACTCCTTATGCTTACAATCTTGGACTGATCTATGATGGAAACCGTTTAGGGATGAGTTTTTTGTATAACGCAAAAGGAGACCAGTACATCACAGTAGGATATGCGTACAAAGGAGAAGAAATCCAGCGGCCTTATGCAGTGGCAGACGCTCAGATCTCTTATAAATTACTTCGTAACAGAAATCTGGAAGTAAAATTAAATGTAAGAAACATTTTTAACAGGGTAAAAGAATATTATAACAATTTCAATTCTTATCTGGCTGCAAAAGATGGAGGAGGAAGTAATGTAGGGACAGAAAGAGAAGCCTGGGATCTGCTTCCGGGAGCAACAGACAGATATGATAAAAATATTGACAAGATCATGTTCAGGGCATACAGTGGAAGAATGTTCAGCCTGAGTGTGAATTATACTTTTTAAAGAAGTATACCAGCGATACAGAAAGATATCTTAAATATAGAAGCGTACAGGTTTCGGGAACCTGATCAAAAACTGAAGAATACTGATGATGTGCACAGCAGTACAGTTCTGAAAAAACCGGACGTTAACAGCTTTTCCCAGGCATTAACGATTCTCATGGGAACGCCCGCAATGCAGTTCCTCCTGCAGCGATGGGATGAACACCAAAAAACAAATCGAAGGAATAGAGAGGAAGATATTCCTGAATAAAAAACTGATCTGGTATAAAAATAATACAGCCGGATTTATTAAAAATTATAACAATGAAAAGACTAACTCTAATTGCAGTGGCAGCATTATCTCTTACAGCTTGTCAAAATGATCAACTGGCAGATTCATCTTCTCCATTCGAAATGAAATCTACTTCTGCTGAGTACCTTACAGCTTCTGCTCTTCCGGTAACTACCGTAAGTGGTGCTATTACTTCAAATACTACATGGAGTGGAGTAGTTGAATTAGATGGAATTGTAACAGTAAAAAATGGGGCTACATTAACAATCCAGCCGGGTACATTCATTAAAGCCAAGCCAAGCGCAAACAATACAGCTACCGGAGTTTTGGTAATTGCTAAAACAGGAAAAATCAATGCAGCGGGTACAGAGGCTCAGCCTATTATTTTCACCAGCTACAAATTGTTAGACGGAAACGAAGATACAACTGCTGCTCCTGGTGACTTCGGAGGTGTTGTTATATTAGGTGATGCGCCTACAAACACTCCATTCACAAAAACAATTGAAGGATTATCCGGTCCTGATTTCTATTACGGAGGTACCAATGCTTCCCATAACGGAGGAACATTAAAATATGTTCGTATCGAGTTTGCAGGATATGATCTTTTAGCTCCGAATTCAGGTAACGAAATCAACGGTCTTACGTTAGGAGGAGTAGGAAACGGAACTACTTTGGATCATATTCAGGTTTCTTTCGGGAAAGATGACTCTTTTGAATTCTTCGGAGGTACTGTAAACGCTTCAAACCTTGTTTCTTTTGCTGCAGATGATGATAACTTCGACTTCGATAACGGATATACAGGAACAATCACTTGTGCATTAGCTTTGGCAGATTACAACTCTACACACAGTCTTAGCGGATCAAGCCCGGATTCTAACGGTATCGAGCTTGATAACAACGCAGAAGGTTCTTCTACAACATTGTTGACTCATCCGGTGATCAACAACCTTACTATCGTTGGTTCTAAGAACTCTACTAAAGGTGCTTTATATGAAAACGGTATCCACATCAGAAGACACGGAAGATTAACATTAAATAACGCTGTCGTTACAGGATATCCTGTTGGAATCAAAGTAGAAGGTACAGGTTCTGAACTTTCTTCAGCTTCAGCATACAGCACCATCCAGGTTCACGGATTTACTACTTCAGTTACAGGTACAGGTACAGCAGGAATCCCTGCAGCTAATCTGTTAACTGGTACTCCTGCATCTCTATGGGGTATGAGCCAGCCTTTCTTCAACGAAGGTGGTTGGAATGTATCTCCAAGAAACTGTGGAAACTTCCAGGGACTTTGGACAAAATACAATTTCTCTATTGTAGAATAATAAAAACTTTAAAAAGCAGGGAACAGCTTATGCTGCTTCCTTGCTTTTACTTCAAAAACATTAATCATCAGCATTATGAAAAAAATAATTTTATCATCTGTTCTGTTTTTATCCCACCTGGCTGCAGCACAGTCTCTGGTATGGGGAAATTCGTTTGATACTCCTGCCGATCTTCAGGGCTGGACTTTTCATGACCTTAATAGCAATGGAAACGGATGGGTACAGGGAGAAAACATCTATCACAACGGAACTACCTTGGCCTATGGAACTGCAGGTGTTCTACGCCATTCTATCAATTTGGTTCCAAATGGAAATGCTAACGGATTTACCACAGAAAATGACTGGATTATTTCTCCTCAGATTGACCTTACCAATACTGCAGGAAGCATTACGTTGGCCGCCTATATCGGGAGACAGAGATCTACTCACACGATTGTTGCCAGAGAACTTTTTATCTATGTAAGCACACCGCAGAAAGAGGTTCCTACATTATCGGACTTCCAGGCGATGACTGTAGATGCAAACGGAAATGATGTTCAGAGTATGTATAAAATACAGGTAGGTGACTCAGCCAATCCTTTTCCGGCAGATCTTACCCAGTTTGTAGAATCTCTTGTAGATCTTTCTGCTTTTGCGGGAAAAAAGATCTATATCGGAATGTGGTCAAACAGAAAAACAAGCGGAAATAATGTCCAGAACATCAATATTGATGAAATCGGAATTTATGCTACTTCATTTTTGGGAACTAAGGATGTAAAAAGAAACAAAATTGTAACACAAATAGCAGAAAATCCGGTAAGAGAATCTTTACAGCTGCAGCTTAATCCGGCGTTGAAAGAAAATACAACCGTAGTTAACATTTACAGCGCAGCAGGACAGAAAGTTCTTACCACTCAGTATTCTAAAGCGATCAACACAGAAGGGCTTACATCAGGAGCGTATATCGCAGAAATTACAGATGGAAAGACTACGGAAAGGCTGAAGTTTATTAAAAAATAATCATTCTATCCCCTTGGAATCTGATTTTAGGAACACCATGAAATTTTAAATAAATAACGGAGAGTCTTTGAAAAAGCTATCCGGAACATATCCAACTAGTTTTTTTATAATTATATATTGCCCGGCCCACGGGCCGGGCAATATTTTTAAGTTTTACAAGAAATAATTGAAGAAAGATGAATAAAATCTTCGCATTACTACTGTTTTTCACTGCACTTTTTTCATGTACAGACAGCAATACGATGGAGCTGTATGATAAAGTGCAGAAACCCGGAGAGGTAAATATCAAAGGATTTTCCAAACCTGATGTCCTTCAGTTGAGGTTGAACGGGCAACCTGTATCTATTGATGGAAAAGCATCTTACACCAATAAAATTGAAACCCAGCTTCAGTTTGTTCTGGATCAGGAAGAAACTAATAAATTGTCTGTCTATAATCATGAAACAGGCGCTGAAATTGCAAAATACAATATTACCTATGACAATATAAATGATTATAAAAACCTCTACTTTTTTAATCTTCCCGGAATCTATCTGCAGACCTATGCCGTAAAACCCCAGGTGAATCTGGGGAAAGTAGGTTTTGAGTTTATTTTTCCCAACCTGGGTGAATTTTCCGGAACCTCTCTGAAAGAGGTAAAAGGTATTTTGAAAAGAGAAAACGGAGTGGTGCTTGCCGAGTTTGATAATATTGGAAAAGACAACTTTACGGCAGTGAAAATCTATAGTTTTTTCAGCTCAACAGCTCCCATATATCTTGAATTATACAAGCCGGGAACAACGGAGCCTTATGCGGGATCTAAAATGATTCAGGTAAAATTAAAACAACATACGGGCGCTAATATGATTGTACTTCAGGAAAAAATGGAAAATGGAGAATGGGGGGTAAAAGGAGATATCGATATAGCAGAGTATCTGTGATTTGCATATGAAAAGCTTTTTAAAACTTCAATGTATTGCGGCCGCAGTCTTTCTTATTTCGTGTACCAATAATAATGACGAAAGCGCACCCGTTTTTCCGGAGGGAAGTACAGAATTTGTGAATCTATGGGTTCAGGACAGTATGAAACGGTATTATTACTGGGCAGATGAGATGCCTGCAAAACCGGATTATCAGCTTCCTGTAAAAGATTTTTTCAAAAGTCTGCTGTCTCCCAAAGATCGGTTTTCTTTTATGGTGAATACGGAAGATTCTTCTTCTTATCCACGTTCGATAAGGAATATGTACGGTTTTGATTATACCATTGTTCAGCTTGCTAATAATGAAGTGGTTACTGTAGTGAAGCTGGTGCTCCAAAATTCCCCGGCTTTCAATGCAGGGCTGGAAAGGGGAATGATCATTACCAAAGTGAATGGAAAAGCAATGACAGCAGCAAATGCCGAAGCAATGGCTTCATCCATTAAAGATCAGACCGTTGTAGAACTTACCGTTGGAAAGTGGCAAAACGGATCGGTAACTGATGAAAAAAGTATTACCGTTTATTATGGTTTTTCTTTTGAGCAGCCGGTTTTATCGAAAATTTTTGAGAAAAATGGTAAAAAAGTAGGTTATCTGTACATCTATGATTTCCCTGACGGAATGACGCAGACGTTGTATCAAAAGTTTGGAGAATTCAAAATGGCAGGAGTACAGGAGCTGATTCTCGATCTCCGTTATAACTATGGAGGCTCGGTGTCATCTGCTGCTGCACTTTGTTCACTGATTCCTTCAGGACTATCATCCGCCTCGCCGTTCATCATTTTTAAAGGAAATAAAAATGGAGGTGAAGTAAAAAGAACATTTTCCCAGCAAATTGCCTATGATCCCAAAGCGCTGGACTTTGCAACGTTGCGTGCGAATGCGCTGGGATTACAGAAAGTATGTATTCTCACATCGAACAGTACGGCATCAGCTGCTGAAATTGTTGTGAATAATCTCAAACCTTATATGCAGGTGATTCAGATAGGAGATACTACGCTGGGGAAAGATATGGCCGGATTTGTAGTGGAAGACAAGCGTAAACCCAGAAAAATTTCCTGGCAGATTCATCCTGTGATTTATAAAGTCTTTAATGCCAGCGGAGCCGGAGAATACAGTAGTGGAATTTCCCCGCAGAGCAATGTTAATGAATTTGCCGGACTGCCATTATTACCTTTAGGAGATCCCAATGAAACCCTTATTTCTTCTGCACTTAACGGAGGTTATTTCAAATCAGCAGACCACGAAAAGAATGGAAATATCAAAATTTTATTTCAGAGTGACGTGCCTCCGGTTATGATGGAGAAATAAGCTGGATTCAAAAAACAAAAAATAATATAAAAAATATCTTTATCCTTTACCCATTCACAAAATAACTAAAATGATAAAATCATGCAGGGAATAGAACCAAAACTTCACATGAACCTGACCAGCCGTATTGAATATTACCGTCTGCTGATAGAAGCTGCAGAAGATCCTGAAAGCCAGCCTTCAGAGGTTATTACTCAGATTTCAGAACTGGGACATCTGTACGAAGAGTATCTGCTTAACAAGAAAAATTTGGAAAACAGCATCAAAAACTACCGTGCCTATCATAACGATTTGAGAAAAAAGCTCACGTCAAGACTTAGGGAGCTCAGAAGAAAGGATAGACAGAAATAAAGCCCGGAATGTACTTTATCGGTTGGTTTTACGGTGAAATTTATACCTTTATGACCATTAAGCTGAAGGATGAAAAACTTATGAATTTTAACCCAACAGAACTTTCCGGTTATTTACAGGTATTCTGGCAGTTTTCCTGGCCACAATGGTTGATATTCAGTCTGATCGTTAATATTTTCCTATATCTGTTTTCGATAGGGTTGTATATTTTTATCGAAAAGACTTGCCGTAAAAGTCAGTTGCAGGAGAAGAATCATCCTGTTACCCGATCTGACTTTTATCTTAGTCTGCTTACCATAGGATGTAACAGTTTTGTTATGCTTTTGGGGGCTTTTTTATGGAAAAAAGGATGGATTGTGCCGGGGCAGACAGAATCAGTAATTGGAATAATAGCGGAAGTAGCTGTTTTACTCCTCTTAATGGATTTTCTGATGTATTTATTTCATTTTGCAGCACATTTACCTTTGGTCTATAAAGTTCTACACGGAAAACACCATGAACATATCAGTACCAACTTTTTAAGTCTTTTTGTTCTGCATCCTTTGGAAACCATAGGGTTCGGACTGATGATTCTGGTTTTACTTGTAGGCCATGATTTTTCTGTGATTTCGATTTCAATATATCTTTTGCTTAATCTCATCTGGGGAACGATAGGACACTTGAACAGAGAGTTTTTTCCGGCGTCTTTTGACCGCTTTTTTGTAGGAACAACGAGGTTTCATAACCAGCACCATTTGGATGAAAGTAAAAACTTTGGGTTTTATACTTCGATCTGGGACAGGTTATTCGGGACGTATAAGTAACTATGGGTACTACAGTTTTATATTATTCAAAACTTTACCCAGCAGATAATTAAAATTTTTTAATTCTTCAGAGGTAAGTATGGAAGCCGTCTGATGAGTGATAGCCTTACGGAAAGTTTCAGAATTATCTACAATAAACCTTCCTTTATCCGTTACTGAAAGATTGAATTTCCTGTGGTCTGCTTTCTCTTGTTCCCGGACAATCAAATCTTGACCGATCAGAAATTTCAGCTGTTTTGAAATGGCTGCCTGGCTAATGTTGAAAGCCAGTGATATTTCCCTTCCTGTTGCTGTTCCTTTCCTCATAATAAATTCAATAATATTATAATGAGCAGCAGTTACTCCGTTAATGTCACCCCGGTTCATGTGAGCCAGAATAAGACATTGGAAATCAGTAAATGTGTTAAAAAATTCTTTTTCAATGAGTTTCATTACAAATATGCTTAACTTAGTTAAATATTAACAAAGTTAAACATTTTTATCATGGAAAATATAGAAATTACGAACGCTCGTCAGAATAATCTCAAAAATATTTCCATAAAAATTCCAAAGTACAAGATCGTGGTTTTTACGGGAGTATCGGGATCCGGAAAATCATCTTTGGTCTTTGAAACGATTGGAGCTGAAGCACAAAGACAGATTAATGAGACCCAGAACAGCTTTATCAGAAACCGCCTGCAGCATTATGGCCTTCCGGATGTAGATAAAATTGAAAACCTTAATGTTCCAATCATTATCAATCAAAAACGGTTGGGCGGAAATGCCAGATCTACGGTAGGAACGGCAGCGGACGTGTCTGCTTCTTTAAGACTTTTGTTTTCCAGAATGGGAGAGCCGTTTGTAGGATATTCCAATGTATTTTCATTCAATCACCCGCAGGGAATGTGTCCTGAATGTGAGGGATTAGGATTTGTACAAACTTTGAATGTGAATACCTTGATTGATCGTGAAAAATCCTTACATGAAGGAGCCATTCGCTTCCCTACATTTCAGCCTGGAGGATGGCGTTTAACAAGATATACTTTGTCCGGTTATTTCGATAATGATAAAAAGTTGAAGGATTTCACCGATAAAGAATGGGAAACCCTGTTGTATGCACAGGAACACAAACCGAAACATCCTGATAAAGAATGGGGAAAAACGGTAAAATATGAAGGAATTGTTCCAAGGATTGAAAAAGCATTTTTAAAAAAAGATTCTAAAGAAAACATTACAAGAAAAGATGCTCTGAAGAATATTGTGATTACCAAGACCTGTCCGTCTTGCCAGGGAAAACGTCTGAACGAAAAAATACTGTCCTGTAAAATCGAAGGTAAAAGTATTGCAGATTGTATGACCCTTTCAGTGGATGAACTGCTTGAGTTTATTACCTCACTGGATTCAAAAGCATATGAAGTCGTCATCAAAGAGCTTTCCGCAAAGCTACAGAATATCATTACGATAGGATTGCAGTATCTGACTCTTGACAGAAGTACCAACACGCTTTCTGGAGGAGAATCTCAGCGTATAAAAATGGTGAGGAGTTTGGGAAACAGCCTGGTAGATCTGTTGTATATTTTTGATGAACCCAGTATTGGACTTCATCCGAAGGATCTGCAGAATATCATCACTATCATTCAGCAGATCAGAGACAAAGGAAACTCTGTTTTAATCGTTGAGCATGATCCGGATCTGATCAAAATGGCGGACAGGGTGATTGATATTGGCCCCGGTTCAGGAAGAAACGGAGGAGAAGTGATTTTTGACGGGGCGTTTAAAGATTTAAAAAAATCGGCAGGTAAAACAGGTTCTTATTTCGCAACAAAACCTTCCATCAAACAAGAATTCAGAAAACCTGATGGCTATCTGGAAATTAAAAATGCCAACAGATATAATCTTAAAAATGTGACGGTAAATATTCCGACAGGAGTAATTACAGTCGTAACCGGTGTTGCAGGATCCGGCAAAAGTACCCTGATAAATCGTATTCTCCCGGAACTCTATCCGGATGTAACTATTATTGATCAATCTTTGTTTGCTGCAAGTGCCCGCTCCAATTTGCTTACTTATCTCGGAATATCAGATATTGTACGTAAGCTTTTTGCACAATCTAACCATGTTTCAGATAAACTCTTCAGCAGAAACAGTGACGGAGCCTGCAAAAACTGTAAAGGTTTGGGAATAGAAAAGATTGACCTGGCTTTTATGGATGATATTGATCAGCCATGCGAGGTTTGCGGAGGTTCAGGATTTGATCCTGATGTACTGCAATATACCTACAGCGGAAAAACAATTGCAGAAGTCATGAGCATGACAGTTTCTGAGGCCTCTGATTTTTTTAAGGAAGAATTGGTGCTCAGAAATTTTGACCTCCTGATACAATTAGGACTTGATTATCTGACATTGGGACAAAGACTGGACAGCTTTTCCGGAGGCGAGAGACAGCGCCTGAAGCTGACAAGAGAACTGAAAAATACCAATCAGATCATTATTCTTGATGAACCGAGCACAGGACTGCATCCAAGTGATACTCAAAAGCTTCTTAGGTTTTTTAATGGTCTTGCAGATCAGAATAATACGCTGATTGTTATCGAACACAATCTTGATATTATTTCCCAGGCAGACTGGATTATTGATATGGGACCGGGCGCAGGGAAATTTGGAGGTGAAGTATTGTTTGAAGGAACTCCGGTGGATCTTTTGAAAAATAAAAAATCATTCACTGCAGAGTTTTTGAGAAAACATATCCAATAAAAACAAAAGAAAAGCATTAAGTTGAACTTAACCATGAGATTGCTTCACCTATGGTTCGCAATGACAGTATAGTTCAACTTAATGCTCCTAAAACCTTATCAGCCTTAATGGTTCAAGATTCTTTTATTTTCCAGCCTTTATCGCTGATTTAATGGCTTTTTCAATCACTCTCCAGTCATAATAATGAAATACTCTGCCATTGCTCATCGCAACAAAAACGCCTTTCGGGAATTTTGGACCCAAGTTAATATGGGTCACTTCAGAACCATCACTTTCTAATGTAGAAACCGGAATTTCTGCAATTCTCCCCTTTGATTGGTCTTCTCTTAAGTAGACATTAAAGGTATCATTCTGCTGATTCGAAACCAGAATATAACCTTTCCCTTTATCAGTAGGATAGATGGAAATTCCTTCCACATCAGATTTAAAATCACCTTTTCCGAAAACAGCTAATTCCTCATTACCTTTTTCCGGATCAGCATAGTATTTATGAACTCCAAACTGCTCATCAGAATAGTAGATATAGCCCATTTCGTCATCTACAGCAATGCTTTCAATCTCTTTCAGGCCACTGTATTTTCCGAATTTACGGACAACTTCTCCGGTGATAGAGCCATTTTTCTCCGTAAGCTTATATTGCCATAGGTAGCCGTCAGCAGGACCAGATTTTCTTCCTACAATGACAAATATTTCTTCTGTCTGCGGATTTTTATACATGGAAACTCCCATCGGACCACGTTCTGTTTCTCCTTCAAATACTGAGATTTCTCCCACTTCTTTCAGTTCAGGAAGCGAATATAATTTTACTTTGTTCGTTTCCCTTTCCGTTACGGCAGCGATGTCTGTTTTCTTTCCATTTAAAATAAAACCATATTCAAGATCAACATTGTTGGGACGCTTCAATCCTAATACTTTATGGATGATTTTTCCGTTAAGATCAAAGGCGTACAAACCTCCATCTGTATCTTTATCTGTTCCGATGATAATACTTTTTGAAGGATCCTGAGAATTGATCCATATGGCAGGATCATCTGTATCATGAATCACTGTTTCTGTAATAACGGTAGGTTTTAATTTTTCTATAACTTCTTTCTGCCCTGTACAGCTGACCACAAAAGGAAGAACTGAAAGAGCCAGTATATAATGTAGGTTTTTCATGTTTATTTTAAAAATCAAATTTCACTCCCATTGTAAACCTTGGTCTGTAATATTCAGCCTGTGCGGTTCTGCTTGGGATTCCCTGGTAGTATCTTAACGGCTGGTTCGTCAGATTATTGGCTTCTGCAAAAACTCTGAGCTGGGTCGTAATCTTGTAGGAAGCATTAGCATCAAGGAAAAACTGTTTGTCGTAATAACGGTCATCAAATGCCTTGCCACCAAGCTCATCAATATAATGAGAAGCATAGTTCATGGAAACTCTTGCTGAAAAACGTTTGTTTTCCCATGAAAGAGATCCGTTGAACATATGAGGAGCAGATCCCGGAAACCCTACATCTGTTCTTTCAATGCCTTCTTCATTGGTAATTCCTTTTGCTTTGGATTTAGTATAAGTATAGTTGACATACACTCCAAGTCCTTTCCAGAAAGCTCCGGGAATGAAATCAAGCTGTCTTTGCAAAGCAACTTCAAACCCATAAATATCTACATTGTCACCATTACGCTGCTGGGTAAATTTCCAGTTGCTTTCTCCGGCCGGAATTGGGTTGGTTTGTCCCCAAAAATCATTGGCAAAGTCGTTCGCGGTATAATTTCTTTTGGAATACGTATAAATGAAATCGTTAAGATTTTTATAGAAAACACCTCCGGAAAGAATCCCTACAGACTTGAAATATTTCTCTGCCATGAAATCAAAATTGTAGGCATAGGTTGCCTTCAGATTCGGATTTCCTGCTGCAACAATTTCATCTTCTGAAATAACATTCAGGTAAGGAACTAAAGAATAATAGTTAGGGCGGGCAAGAGCGGTAGTAAATGCTGCACGAAGGACAAGATCCTGCACCGGAACATATTTGAAGGAAATATTCGGAAGGACATTGGTATATGTATTGGTATTATTGATTTGCCCTACCAAATCCTTCTCATTCATGACATAATTTCCGGTGTAATCAATCTGGGTTGTTTCAATACGGGCTCCAACGATCATCGATAGTTTATCATTAAAATCCTGATCCCAGCGGATATAACCTGCATAAATCTGCTCTTTTGCATTGTAATTGCTGGAAAGATACTTTTCAGGTTTCAACTTACCGTTAAATAAAGTTGGATTGAATAAATCCAATCCGCCAAGGAAAGAAGGATCAACAAATGTTCCCGGAACATAATTTCCCGGCTGGAAGTTTTCACCATTAAGGTGTATGGTTGGCACCGATAAAAGACTTCCCATATTGTTAACAGGTGTAAAAGCGTAGAAATCATTCTCTCTTTCCTTTTTCTTCAAACGCATCCGGAAACCGGTACGAAGTCTTCCTTTCTGACCATCAATCACGGAAAACGGAAAACGTACATTTACTTTTGCGCCTAATTCTTTTTCCTGAGTAAAGTTATTGGCATCCGAAAGATCACTCAGTTTATAGCTTCCCGGATTGTCTGCTGCGAGAAGATTGAACATTGGTTTTTCAGGATTGCTAAGGTCAGGAGCGAAGTTCATTTTGCTGTTTTCAAACTCTATATAACGCTGATGAGGCTTATCTTCACTTGCGATGGCGTAATTGACAGCCCAGTCGAGGTCAACTTTAGAACCTAATAAATGTTCTCCTCGTAAAGCATAGTTCTGAACTTTTTGTTTTTCCAGACGGGTATTGTCATTATCGGCATCACCTCCTTTGTTTTGTCTTGTGATACTTCCTTTCCAGTCTGTAATCTCAGTTTCATCAGCATTATAAACAGGTTTTATTTTATATCCTAAAGCAAATCTGGTTTCCTTATCATTCCTGAAGTTGTACATCGCAGAAGCATAGATCTTATTTTTGGAATTGAACTCATAATCCATGTTGAGATCAAAACTATGTCTGATACGGTGTTCATTATAATAGCGAACTCCCATTTTGCTTACATAAACCGTTTGGGCAAGATCATTGGCCTGGCTCCATACGGGTTCTATATTGTCCGAACCAAAATTGTTGTTGTTATAGGAAAAACTGAATACCGCGCCTAATTTTTTATCCAGAAAACGGTTTCCGTACACAAATCCGGCAGTGTAATTTCCTTTTTCACGGATGGGATTGTATCCTCCGGCAACGGTTGCGGAAATCCTCTGTCCGTTCGGGGAAGCCCTGGTAATCAGGTTTACGGAACCTCCGATGGCATCGGCATCCATATCCGGAGTTAAAGTCTTATTAACTTCTATAGTAGAAATCATATCAGAAGGAATCAGATCCATCTGTACATTACGGTTATCTCCTTCAGCAGACGGAATCCTGTCACCATTCAGCGTAACGGAGTTCAGATTGGGAGCAAGTCCTCTGATAATAAGATTTCTGGCTTCACCCTGATCATTTTGTATCGTAATTCCCGGGACACGTTTCAAAGCATCTCCGATATTGGCATCCGGAAAACGTCCGATCTGATCAGAAGAAATCACATTGGTAATATTGGCGTTATTTCTTTGTTTATTCAAGGCTCTTGCCTGATTTTTCAGAGTCGCTCCCGAAACTACAATGGCTGCAATGGATGTCTCTTTCTTGTCGAAAATAATATTCTGACGGGTGTTTTTTTCAGGTTCTACCGTTACAGTATACTCATGCACACCATAACCCAGGTAGTCGATTTTCATGGTATAACTTCCCGGAGGAACATTCAGAAATACAAAGTTTCCGTGCTCATCCGAAGTGGTATATATATTTCCCGGACTTAGTGAGATCTTGGCTCCAGGCAGGGCTATCTTTGAATCATCATTGATATTTCCGGACAAAGAACCGTTTTGTGCATAGAAAAAAATAGAGGCACAAAACAAAACAGACGTAAAAATTTTCTTCACTTTTAATATTTTAGATAAAAATAACAGCAAAATTAAACGCCTGTTTGGTAAATGCGTTGAAGAGAAAATTAAGAATATCTTAAGAATTGTTAATATACAGATCCTGATATCCGAAATTTTATCTATTAAATTTAAAAAATGCTATCTGAACAGGGTTTGAAATTCTCTAAAAGTTTTGCCAAACTCTTCTGTTAGTTCATAATTGCTTAATTCATATTCTTCAAGTACACCCGTTTGAGTGGAAAATCGAATGTTTCCATAGCGTACGACAGGAATTTGATAATTACTTTTAAATCTTTTATCACGGCTGCCATTTTTATTAACTTTTGCCCAGGTTTGGCCTATGATTTTGGAGTCTCTGGGAACAGTTGATGTTTCAGTAAATCTCGTATAGGTTTGATGAAAATTAAGCTCGTCAATCCCTATAATTGCAAAATTGTTTTCATTGTTATACATAACAATAAATGTTGGATAGATATAAAAGTCTGGTCCATTTGCATTTTTCAGATATAATGCCTGGTAATCTGACTTGATATAAGGAATTGATTTCAATGCAAAATGTACTTCGCGTCTCTTTACTATTGTACTTGCTGAGGAGCGCATTGCCACCCTGTCTTGGTAATGAGAACTTGTAATATCCCATATCTTGTGAGAGGTTGTAAGTTTCTTGAAAGCTTCATGCACCAGTTCAAATTTTTTTTTAATTTCATTATCAAAATCAATTTCAAGGTTAACATAACATTTTTCAATCATCATTTTTATCTGTTCAATAGCTTGCTTTTGAGCTTTTATATCTCTATCAGAATTTTGCGGAATATTCTTATTAACAAAACCATAAAGAAATACAAAGCTCAAAATTTTTTTTGTCTTTGTTAAAAAGAGCGTTCTTGAAGTTTTTTTAAGATCAGTAATTAATTCCTTTTTTTGTTGATGAGCTAAAATGATAGATTCTTTAATTCCCTGCATATTCTGACTTGTGATTTCATGAATATCAGCACTGAAAATATTTTCGTCATAATAAAAATTGTTGATAGGATTTTCCGGATACTGTGAAACTGGTTGATATTGGGATTTTGAACTGCTTTTGGATGCTGACTTAGGAGTAGATAATTTTTGTCGACTAGAAAAGCCAAGGATAGAAGTACTTAATGTTGTACCGGATTTGTTGAAATTAATACTGGCACCTTTTACACCTATTGTAGTAGATATACCTCTTTTACTAAAATTAAGATGTACTCCGGGAATTACCTTGATCCTTTTTCTATAGCTCCAAGCCATGATTATTGTTTTATTGTTTACATGTCAAAATTAAACAGTAAAACGATAGTCTTTTTACGGTTTTCCATAATGGCATATAATCAATTAAAAACTCTATCTTTCAGAACCTAAATTCCTCTCAACAGCATTTCCCTCTACGAGCAAAGTCAATTCATTACATCGTATAATCTGATGGTTCCGGATGGTAAATTCTGCCAATACTTTATGTACCACCTTACTTCCATCTTTTAGGGTGGATTTTGCTATGTGGTGGGTAAATATGATATTCCCATTTTCAGCGTGACTGATGATATCAAGCTTTTGTTCAGCCACTTTTTCTTTCAGTTTTCTGATGTGAAGAACAAATTCATCATAAGTAAGCTGAGAATGATCAACAATCTGAATGTATTCTTTTGAAAAATATTTCTCAATTAATAATTCGTCAAATACCGGATTTTCTAGTACATCGTTGAATAACTGCCGGATAAAATGCTTCATAACTTTATTATTTTGAAGCAAAATTACCTTACTGACTCATGACTGAACGATAACAATTGTAAAGAAATTACCTACGGTTGCGTATTCTGCTTAATGAAACACTTGTGATTCCGAGATAAGAGGCAATATAATGCTGTGGAAAGCGTAGAAGAAGCTCCGGTCTGTTTTTGAGAAGCTGCTGATACCTTTCCTGAGGTGAATCTCTGATAAAAGAAATCAGCCGTTTATTAATTTCACTGAAACGTTTGTAAAAAAGCGGCTGGAAAGTGTGCTGGAATTCCTCATTTTCCATGAGCCTGTGAAAAGTTTCAGCGTGTAATTCATAAACAGTGGTTGATTCCAGAGTTTCAATAACAAAATCGCTGGGATTGCTATTCAGGAAGCTGTCAAACGATGAAACAGCCTGGTTTTCTGTTATAAATTCCAGGGTAAGTTCTTTTCCGTCCTGATAGAAGAATACTCTCAATGCTCCTTTTTTTACCAGGAACATCTTATCAGAAATTTTTCCTTCTTCAAGCAGGATCGTTTTAGCAGGATAAGTAACTTCAGTGGATAAATGAAGGTCAGCTTTCAAAAAAGAATGAAGATCCGGAATGTGCATGGCCGAAGGATTAATGGGAGTCGTTCAGGAGATCCTCTACGATTATTTTAGATTTTTCAATCAGTTCATTCGATCTGTAAAGCTGGCTGGTCAGTATTGAACTTTCAAAAAGAAGATAGATATGGGCTGAAATCATATCGTTTTGGATATCTTCATTGAAGGATTCTCTCAGTTTAATTTTATGATCCCGGATTACCTTGTGGATATCTTCCTTATCTGCAGGAATTTCCGACAAAATATTCAGAAAGCTGCATCCCCTGAAGTCTTCTCTTTCATTCATATGGATCAGAAAATCAAAGGATTTACGGAATTTTTCCTGCAGTGTTTCTGCTTCAGATGTGAATTTTTCAAGTTCGGACACCCAGTAATCATATCTTTTATTGAGAAATTCTATACAAAGATCATCTTTAGATTTAAAATGCTGGTAAAAGCTTGCCTTGGATACTTTAGACTCCTCAATGATTTGATTGATGCCCGTATTGTTATAACCTTGTCTATGGAAGAGAACCATAGCAGTGCTTACTATTCTTTCGCGAGGTTTAGGCATAATGTGAAATTTTTACAAATGTAGAAAATAAACAGACCGGTATGTTTGAAAAAGAGCATTAATTTTAAATAAAACCTCTGGCATAATAAAGCTGAATAACGAAGAATAATACGGTGAAAAACCATACGATATAAGGATGGTAGCTGAAATTATTCTTCAGGATATAGTGTAAAGCTTTGAAAAGCTTGAAGATCCCGATAATTCCAATGATAATAAAAACCAGAAAAACCAGAAAGAACAAATATTCTCTTGTTCCATAATTATTTATCTTGTCCAGGTTTTGTATATAAGCATCTACATTCAAAGTTTGTCCCAGAAACATAGCCGAGGTGATTAATATAAAAAAAGGAGTAGAGGTGTAGACGGTTGTATAAATAAAAGAAAATAATAACGTCCGGAAGGTGACTGTATTCACTTTTTCTTTTTTGTACCATAACAAAGCAACAGTGAATATGACTGCAGTAATATTATTCATCAAAAATATAAAGAGCGCTTTTTCTACCATACTGAGCCCTTTGATTTTTGAAATAATATTGTGCTCACCACCAAAATCCATTAAAATTACAGAGACAATCACGGAGGTATATACAGATAGTTTGATAGGAGATAGGTAGTCGTGAAAACGTTCAGCCTCTTCTTTTTCCATCTCATGAACAGACAGGTCATAACAGCGTCGCGGATCCTGAAACAATTTGAAGATCGTTACAGGAACCAGTAAAATTTCAATAATAATCTGAAGGCACAGCTTCTCAAAGCTATCGATTAATTTTTCAAACATGTATGTGTATTTTTGTATTTAGGGAACGTTTGCAATTTAATTATTTTTTGCAATACACCTCAAAAGTGAATAAAAAAAGTGGATGATTCGTTCAGAATCATCCACTTTTATTTTATTTTGGCAGTCCTTTTTTCAAAGCAATATGAGCTTTTTCTACTGCTTTTCCTTCTTTCCAGTCCATATACCTTTTTTTGTATCGGGCTTTCATAAAGTTATCAAAATTACGCTGAACAGCAAGATTCCAGAGAGAATGTGCTTTTACCGCCCAGCTTTTATCCCAGGCACGCAGGGAAATAGAGAAAGATCCGTCCAGATATTTCATCCAGTGCCACCAGCCTGTTGGCATAAATAAGGTATCTCCGTGTTCCAGAAAACATTCAATACCTTCAATACCATCCAATGCAGGAAACTTTTCAAAGTCAGGATTGGCAATATCATAGTCTTCCAGTGCATAGGTGGCATAAGGAAGTTTATACAGACGTGTTTTCCATTTGTATTCAAACAGAAGAACATGCTTTCTTCCATTGAAATGGGTATGGAAAATATGCGGCATATCAATATCGTAATGAAGGAAAGTCACAGACCCTTTGCCTCCGAAAAACATACTGGGATATTTATCTAAAAATCCACCCATAAGATTCTTTGGCGGAACATAATCGTCTAACAGTTTCGGAGCAAATTTTATAGGGTCAAAGAAAAAAATTCTCAGATCAGTAGGCTCTTTCTGAATAAGGTCAACATAATCACGAAAAGGCATTTTCGTCGTCGGAGTATTGATAGGAGCGGCAGGATCTGCTTTGGAACTATCATAAAGGGGAACTTCAACATCGCCTACTACTTCTTTCATGTAATCCATCGTCCATTTCTGATAAGCGGGCCACTTTCTTGCCATATTTCTGATTACCACCGGCTTACATGGCTTTAGATATTTTTCACGGAAATCTTCCTGTGAAATGTCATCTACAATATCAATTGGTTTAAGGATTATTCCCATTCGTTCAAATTATTAAGCTAAAGTATTAAATATTTGTGATAAAAAGATGGAAAGAATTAAAATTATTTGGAATTAATATAAATAAAGAGTAAAATGCAGATTTACACCTTACTTTTTTGGAGTTATTATGATGAGGATGTTTCTGTTATTCTTTTAATTCTATTGTGTGCAAACGATAAACGATATTTGTAGAATACAATAATTGTATGTATCATTGTTTTATTAAAAACAGCCATGAAGCGTATTTCGACTATTCTTCTTTTGCTTGTATTTGCAAGTGCTTTTTCACAGAAATCAACAAGGATTTTTACTTCAGATATTGATAATTTTTGGATGGCTTATGACAGCATTCAAAAAACAAATGATTATTCCGGAAAGCTTGATCTTATCAAACGACTCTATACTGATAAAGCAACAAAAGGGTTAAAAGCTTTTATGGATGCCAGAGATTATAACGATAGTGTATATGTAAAAGTCATAGAAAAATACCCTAAATTCTGGAATTCAGTAAGGCCGAATACCTTAATAATAAAAACCAAGACCAAAGAGTTGGAAGCTGGTGTTGTCAGGCTGAAGCAATTGTATCCTGAACTTAAAGATGCCGAAATGTATTTTACAATTGGGGCACTTAACTCTGGCGGAACTGTGAGCGGAAATATGGTATTGGTAGGTGCAGAACTTGCCAGCGGAACAGAAGCAACAGAGGTCTCAGAATTTAAAGATGAATGGCTGAAGGGTGTTTTTGCCAATCAGTCTCCGGATAATATCGTTTCCCTGAATATTCATGAATATATCCATACCCAGCAGAGCGGAAATCAAAACAGGGTTTTAAACCAGGCTATAAAGGAAGGATCATGTGATCTGATTGCCGAACTTGTGATGAATGAACCTTTGAAAAGGAAATATATTTCATACGGAATGGCTCACGAAGCTGAAATTAAAGCTCAGTTTAAAAAAGAAATGTTTAGCGGTAATCTTCCCAACTGGTTTTATAATGGAAGACAAAAAGGAGAGGGTGCGGATTTAGGATATTATGTAGGCTATGTGATCAGTAAAATGTACTACCAGAATGCAAAAGATAAAAAGCAGGCCATCAAAGATATTATTGAGCTGAATTATGATGATAATAAAGCTGTTGAAGATTTCCTGGGCAAATCAAAGTTTTTCAAGGAAAAAACCGCTGATCTTTTGAAAGAATATCGTAAGAAACAGCCATATGTTGTAAAAATAGATCCTGAAAATGGCTCTGCGAGCGTAAGTACTGATATAAAAGAACTTAAAATTACTTTTTCACAGGAAATGGTACCCGGATACTATTCTTTCAATCTTTCAGATAAAGGAAAAGAATATATGCCGATGACCAAAGTGAAAGGAATGGAAAATAATGATAAAACGTTGGTCTTGGGAGTAGATGTAAAGCCCGGCAAAGAATATGAATTTATACTTACCAATAAAAGTTTCAGGTCTAAAGAAGGATACCCTCTGAAAGATGAAAACCTGGTTATAAAATTTAAAACGAGGGAAAAATAGTTTGATTACAAATGAGCGATAACCAGCTTTTATATACAGTTTCAATAGTTTGCTTTTTGATTGTTATTGGATCTTTCAGTATTACAGAAAGTTTGGGGTAAATATATTCCTGTTCTGTTTATGGGGCTCGGTTTTATATTATCATTTGTTGTTTGGCAGAGTTCGAAAAAAGCTGCAATAGTAAAAGCTTAGTTTGCTTTGCGTAATTCCATTCATTAGAAAATCATTATATTCGGCTTCGTAAAAATAATGATATGCAAGTATATGAAGGGATTTCTGTGGGGTTGTACCTGTTATTAATGATAGGTATAGGCATATATTCTTATAGAAAATCAACAAGTAATTCAGAAGAATTTTTAATTGGCGGCCGGAAAATGGGAGCTGCCGTAACAGCATTGTCTGCAGGAGCAGCCGATATGAGCGGATGGCTTTTGATGGGGGTTCCGGGAGCAATGTATCTGTCCGGAATTTCAAGTTCGTGGATTGCCATAGGATTAACCATTGGTGCTTATCTCAATTATATTATTGTAGCACCAAGACTCAGAATTTATACCGAGGTGGCACAGAATGCCATTACGTTACCTGTATTTTTTGAAAACAGGTTCAAAAATAAAAATCAGCTCCTGAAAATTACATCGTCTATTTTCATTCTGGTATTTTTTACCCTGTACACTTCTGCGGGAATGGTATCCGGAGGAAAATTATTCGAATCAGCTTTTGGAATGGATTATACGGCAGGCTTACTCCTGACAAGTCTGGTAGTAGTGCTGTATACATTTTTAGGTGGTTTTCTGGCCGTAAGTCTTACTGATTTTGTGCAGGGCACCATCATGGTGCTTGCATTGGTGATCGTTCCGATTGTAGCCATTACCCAGATCGGAAGCGTGGGAGAGACGTTTTCTCTGATTGAAGCAAAAAATCCAAAATATCTGGATCTGTTCAGAGGAACAACGACTGTAAGTATTGTTTCTTTATTGGCATGGGGATTGGGATACTGCGGCCAGCCGCATATTCTGGTACGTTTTATGGCCATTGATAAACCGAAAGATCTGATCAAAGCAAGACGCATCGGGATTACATGGATGATATTTACTGTTGCAGGAGCTCTGGCCATAGGATTGGTAGGAATCGCTTATTTGCAAAAGTTCGATATGAATACCATGATGAAGTTTGACGGATCAAAGACGGAAGCAGAAACTATTTTCATCTATTTCTCCCGTATATTATTCCACCCGTTTATTGCAGGATTTTTACTTACAGCCATTCTTGCTGCGGTAATGAGTACGATTTCTTCCCAGTTATTGGTGACTTCAAGCTCGTTAACAGAAGATATTTACAAAGCTTTTCTGAATAAAAAAGCAACTTCAAGGCAATTATTAATAGCAAGCAGGCTTTCTGTTTTACTGGTAGCTGTCATTGCGGTACTTTTATCTCTTAATCCTAAGGATAGTATTCTTAATCTGGTGGGAAATGCATGGGCAGGCTTTGGCTCTGCATTCGGGCCCCTGATCCTGCTGTCGCTTTTATGGAAAAAGGCAACATGGCAGGGAGGCTTTGCCGGGATGATGGTAGGGGGAATTACAGTGTTAGCCTGGGTTTATCTGCAACATCCGCTGAAAGACTGGTACGAAATCATTCCTGGGTTTGTACTTTCTTTACTAACTAATGTGATCGTTTCTTTATTGACTTATAACCCTGATCCTGTGATTGAAAGTGAATTTCATGAAGTTCAAAAGATTATGCAGGAGTAATATAGAAGCTTTTCAATGATACAATAATAATAGACCCTTGCTGAACAGCGAGGGTTATTGTTTTAATATTTTTCAGACGATTTATGGGGGGAAAATTATTCATTATAAAATTTAATACTATTTAACAGTTTGTGCTAAATGTGCTTTGCTATTTTTTCACTATTTTGTCCTTTCAAACCAATAACTTATTTATTATGAAAAATTTAAAGAAAATCGCGAGAGGAAGTTTAAAAACAATTACGGGTGGCCGTCCTGCCGCAGCCAGTGAATGTATAGCATGTGGCTGTCCAACAACCATCTGTTATTATCTTAATGGAAACGGTGGCGGTGGCGGCTGTGGAAATATTTTATGTGCATAATTATTTCTATAAACAAAGCCTTCCATTTCATGGAAAGCTTTGCTTTTTATTACAACTTAATGTCTGTTCCTTTTAACAAGCAGTACAATCATGGCAAGAACAAGACCGGCAATACTTGACCACATTATATTTTCTAGACCATAACGGTCAATCCAAAAACCTCCCAAAAGAGTACCTGCAGTAACCGCAAAATTCCCGCAGGAAGTAAAAATACTGTTGATGAACTCAGAGGTCTCTGATGAGGAAGACGTTACATTGATATTGCTGATCAGAAAACCTCCGGAATGAATAAGCCCCCAAAAAGTTACAATAAAAATCATCGGTGTAAAATAACTTCCGTAATGCCCAACCAGAAGGTGAATTCCGGATAATAAAATCAGGAACACAAAAGTAGTCTGAAACGGAAACCTGCTCATATATTTTCCTGCAATTCTGTTTCCTGCAATTCCTGCGGTTCCAAACAGAAAAAATAGTATACTGATCTGTTTCCCGTTCATTTGGGTGACATTCTTTAAAAAATCTGCCATATAACCATAAGTTGAATACATGGCTGCAATGATGAAGAATGCCAGAAAAAGCCCGTTCCATAGATGTTTATTCCGGAATATTTTAATGGGAAATTTACCTGAAGATGTTTCCGGATTCTGAATGGATGGCAGATAAAACCATACTCCCGCCAGAGCAACTCCATTAATGGAAGCGGTAAGTAAAAAAGAGGATTGCCAGGAAAGCAGGTCAGACATAAATGTTGCCAATGGCACTCCTAAAACCGTTGCTAGTGTAAGTCCGGAAAAAATAATACTAACAGCCCTGGATTTCTCTGCAGGATCTGAGGTTTGCCCGGCGACAGATAAAGCAATGGACCAGTATAACGGATGAAAAAATGCAGGAATCATTCTAACGATGAGAAGGAGATAAAAATTGGTAATAAATGCAGACAGGATATTGGCAGCAACAAAAACCGATAAAGAAAAAATCAATAAGTTTTTCCTTTTGAAAGAAGACAATATAAGAAGCATGAACGGCCCGAAAACAGCAACGATCAATGCAAATGCACTCAGCAGCCATCCCGCTTTTTCAATGGAAACCCGGAATGCGGAAGCAAGTTCGGGTAATACTCCAATCACTCCGAACTCTGTAGTGGTAATTCCGAAAACACCTAGTGCCAGTACATAAAGATTTCTGTTCATATTCATTATTTTTTTGCAAATTTGCAGAATAGACTATCAGAAAACTATATACTTACCTTTTAGTTCTATACTTACCTTTCTGAAAGTGTAAATCTAAAAAACGTTGTTATGCCTGAATTTTTCCATGATAAAAGACTGTATTATACCCCTATTGAATTTGCGTTAAGCCATATCGGCGGAACATGGAAGATGCCGATTTTGTGGAGACTGCAGGAGAAGCCACTCCGTTTTAGCGAGCTTAAAAAGGATATTCCTCATATTACAGATAAAATGCTCACCAGTCAGCTGCGTGAGCTGGAAGCTAAAGAGATGATTCACAGGGAAGTATTTCCCGTAATTCCTCCAAAAGTAGAGTATAGTCTTACAAAGAAAGGAGAGAAAGCCATTCCGGTTATTGAAACTATCATGAAATTTGGTTACGATCTGATTAAGGATGAGGGAATTGTCTTCCCGCCTAAAGAATGATAACACTTCATTTTCTGTTACATAAAGCTTTTTTTATACCTTCACCATAAAATTGATCCAACAGTATGAAGCTGAAATTAGGGATATTAGATCAGTCACCCGCTACCATGGGCGGCAGTGCGGCATCTGCATTGAAAAACAGTCTTAATCTTGCTGTAATGGCTGAAGAAACAGGGTTTCACAGCATCATGTATTCCGAACATCATGGAGTAGAAGCTTATGGAAGTTCCAGTCCCGAGCTTTTAGCTGCAATTGCTCTCAGCAAAACAAACCGGATTAAAATAGGAACTGCCGGAATCATGATGAGAAACTATTCTGCCTATAAGATTGCAGAATGGACTAAAATGTTATCAACACTATATCCTGAACGCTTTATTCTCGGCCTGGGAAAAGCTCCCGGAGGTTTAAAAGATGCTGTCATGGCACTGAACAATCATAAACCGGTAGTTTTATCCAATATGGAAACAAAGCTGGAAGAGATCATTCAATTCATAAAGGACGAAGAAGGAGTTTATGATGGACTTATTGCACAGCCGACTCATGTACAGCATATTCCGGAAATTATGTGGCTGGGCTCAGGAATGACCTCCGCCCGGGAAGCTGCAAAGCATGGAGTTGGATATTCATTCGCTGCTTTTATGAATAGTGAGAACGGAAAGGAAAATACAGATACTTATCTCAGAGAATTTGACATAACACAATATTTTTCCCGGCCTTCTCTGCAGGTTGCCGTATCGGTATCAGTAGCAGATACAATAGAAGATGCCAGACGGAATGCGTACGGAATGGCCTATCAGTTTTTACAGTCCCGGAAATTAGAAAGTCCGGATGCGGTTCTTTCTCCGGAAGTGGTGGAACAGAAGATTCTGGGAACCAAGGATGAAGAAGAATTCTATACGGTTTTAAACAGAATTATTATAGAAACACCGGGATCTGTTAACCAGAGATTAGATGAAATTGCCCAAAAGTACAATACCGATGATCTCCTGATATTGTGTAATATGTACCGGGAAGAAGACCGCATCAACACGTATAAAAGTATCATTAAAAATAACAGATAAACTCCGCAGTATGAAATTCTGCTGTATGGTGGAGTTTTATACTATAATTCAAACCCATGAAACAGAATATTTCAACATTCTATATCATTACCGGAGGTCCGGGAGCAGGAAAAACAACGTTGCTGGATGAATTAAGCCACCGTGAACTGATAACTGTACCTGAAGAAGGAAGGAGAATCATTAAAGAACAGATGGATTCCGGTGGAGAAGGGCTTCCATGGCTTAACAAAGAACTTTTTGCAGAACTGATGTTCGAAGAATCCGTAAAAACCTACCTGGGAATAAGTCAGACAACTTCTGCAAAACCTGTTTTCTTTGACCGTGGAATACTGGATACACTTGGTTATATGAAACTTGAAAATATTGCTGTTCCGGAATCTATGGAGGTTAAAGCAAGAGAAATGATTTATCATAACAATGTTTTCATTCTGCCGCCATGGAAAGAGATTTACGAAAATGACCCTGAAAGAAAACAAACCTTCGAGAAATCTATGCTTACCTTTGAATGTATGAACGAAATTTATCAGGAATATGGTTACAATATCATAGAAGTCCCAAAAATTTCAGTAGAAAACAGAGCCCGTTTTATCCTTGACAGGCTCATATAAAGTATTTTTCATCACCTATTAATTATCACTCATCGATTATCAATTATCAAGTATGAACCATCTTCCTTTTGAAAAAGAACTGATTGAACTTGCTGACAAAGACCTGTCCATAAGAGAAAAACTATTGAAATCAGGAGCGCTTTCCGGAGGTTATCATCCCGAAATGGAAACTATTCATAGAGCCAATGCACAACGGCTGCGGGAAATTATAGCAGAAATCGGTTATCCTACCATCTCAAAAGTAGGTGAGGAAGCTAATGATGCAGCATGGCTGATCATCCAGCATGCTATCGGCGAACCCGAATTTATGAAAACAAGCTACGCTATGATGGAAAAGCATTGCAATGATATTAATCCTATCCATAAAGCCTATTTATACGACAGGATTCAGGTTTTTCAGGGTAAACCTCAAAAGTATGGTACCCAGCTGACCTCTGAAGGAATAATTTATCCCGTAGAAAACAAAGAAAACTTAAATACAGAACGCGAAAAGGTAAATCTGCGGGTCCTTTCCGAATCAGATATCAATAAAATCCCGGAGGTCCAGGACATTCCGGAAATTGATGGCAAAGACGCTGAATATACCGCCTGGAGGAAAAAAACAGGATGGATTTAAGACTCTTTTAATAAAGGTCTCGGATCAAACAGAACTTTTAAAGTACGGATCTTTCCATCCTTTACGTGATACCATCCCGAAGATTCTATTGTTTTTTCTCCCATATCAATATTGTACCAGAAACAAACATCTTCACCGGAAGTAAAAGTCTTAAGAATCTCATACTTAAACTTCATCTGCTTCATATCTTTGATGTAAACAGAGGCTCCTTCTCTCTTTCCCATTACCCCTATAAATTTAAAATCAGGATCAAGACAGTTTTCTGCCTTATCAAAATTTTCTTCGTTTAGATATTGGATAAATCGTTCTGCTATGTTTTGCGTTGTATTGTCCATAATATTCTGTTTATTGTCTATACAAAATTAACGGATCACCGGAGATTCTTCTTGTGACTATAATCACAAAAGCTTATCTATTTTAAAGCAGGAATTCTTCCTTTTGCATAGGCAATCTGCTCTTTTTCCTTGTCTTGGTCAGGATTGTTTTTAAGGTACATCTGATAATATGTTGCGGCATTCTTAGACTGCTTCAGATTGAGATCATAAAGAAGCCCCAAACGGTAATAAATAATATTGCTGGTACCAAAAGTTAATCCTCTTTTATAAGCTGTCACAGCATCATTATACTGGTTTTTAGCTTCATAAATGCCTGCCAGTGCAGCATAATAAAGGTTGGTGTGGTCTGAAACAGCTTCGTCAATAGTCTTTTGTGCATAGAGGGCAGCATTGTTATAATCTTTCAGTTCACGATAGCTCAGGGCCATAAAATATAATGTACCTTCATTTTGTACTCCCATATCTTCCAGTATTTTATAAAGCGTGATACACTTCTGATAATCCTTTACATAAAAATAGGCCTGTCCGAGATCATTCATTACATTGACATCAGCATGGTTTTTCAGGAGCTTTTCACCTGTTTCAATCACTTCCGGATATTTGTGGAGTTGGTTGGCAGCCGGCAGTAGAGCCTGCAGTAAAGTAAAGTTCTCAGTATCGGCTGCAATGGCTGTTTTCAATATATCATATGCAGATTGGTATTGTTTGAGGCTGATGTAAGTTGCAGAAAGATCATAAGCTACATCGGGATCTGCAGAATTAAGGGTATTGGCTTTTTTGAGGTAAGAAAGTCTGGATTCAGGAGTTTCTGCATAAGCAGCAAGCTGTTTATAAGCACTGAAATTAAGACTGTCCAGCCGTATAATTTGTTGAAGATACGTTTTGGCATTGGAAACATTTCCCCGTCTGGAATTGATACTGGCCAAACTGAATAAGGTGGGCACACTGTCGGGTTGAATGGTGTTGATCTTCAGATAATTTTTTTCTGCTTCCGGTAGTTTTCCGGCCATCATATTACAATAGGCTATTTGTGACAGAGCTTTTATATCCTGTGTATCTCCGGGATATATACTCTGAAGATAAGTAGCTGCATCAGCATAACGTTGTGTTTCATAATACTCAAGAAGTTTTTCAGTATCAATTTTTGCAGACTGGGCAGTAAGATTTTTAAAGCTTAATAGAATAATACACAAGCAGATTCCTCTTTTCATCATGGTTATTTTTAACTAAAATATAGGTTATTTACCAGGCATCCAAATTTTAGTCTCACTTATCGGGGATTTTTTTATTCTGAATGGTTTATGATGAAACACTAAGTCAGATTTCTTATATTCACTTTATATAAAAATCAGGCAAAAGATATGGAAATAAAAACTGTACAGTCATTCATTGATTATTATGAAAAAATAAGAGAGAGAACCAACTGCATTATTGAAGTTGTTCCTCCTGAGCATATTGATTTTTCCTATAAACCGGGAAAATTTACCATTGGAGATCAGATAAGACATATTGCAGCCATCGAAAGGTATATGTACGGCGAAACCATATCAGGAAGGAAAAGTGCTTATCCGGGTTGTGGTAAAGACCTTGCCGACGGCTATGGGGATACCGTTAAGTTTTTTAACGAAATGCATAGGCAGACGCTTGAAATCATCACAGGGCTTTCAGATGAGGATCTTACCAGGAAATGCCTTACTCCTGCCAATCATGAAATTTCTGTGTGGAAATGGCTCCGGGCTATGATAGAACATGAAATCCACCACAGGGCAGAATTATATATCTATCTGAACCTTCTGGATGTAAAAACACCACAGATCTATGGATTTTCTGCAGAAGAAGTACAGGATATGAGTGTGAAACTATAGTGCTGAAAGGGAATAGCCGAAGAATATTCAATCGGTTGAGGTTAATTTGTATATTAGCCCATTCAAAAAAATAATAATGACCAGACCTCTTATCATTCCTCTTTTGCTATTCTTAAACAGTGCATATGCACAGACTCATCTGGAGCTTAAACCGGGAGACACCCTGAAATATTCACAACAAGCCCACAAACCATCATGGATTTCGGTACAGTCGGCTGATGCTAATCTGGGAATTGCTTTGTTCATGGATGGAAAGAAACTGAAAGAACAGGATGATTCCAGAGGAATAAAAAGTATCGAGCGCCTGTATTTTACTCCTGAAAAAGGAAAGAAATATGAAGTAAAGATCTGGGCTAAATCTTATCTTGAAAAAAGTAAAATCGTAAAAGTATCTATTGCTGAATCTAAAAGCGTACCTGTTCTGAACGGCCAGTTCAGTTCCGATCAGTTTGTGGAAGATCTCAGAACATTCCGCCTGATCAGGGAAAAAGCAAATTCCGGACTCTATGTGTACAGAAGTAAAAAGCAGATAGACAGCATCTACCAGCAGGCAGAAGCGGAAGCCAGAAACAGTAAAAATATTTTTGATTTCTATAAAATCATTGCCAGACTTACCGGATTTGAAGGAAGCTGCCATAATTATACGGATTTACCCAATCATGCCTCCTATTATCTCACCCAGAAACCTGAATATCTGCCCATCACTCTGAAGAATATTGACGGACGCCTGCTTCAGGATTCAAAAGAGGCAGTAATACCTCTTGGTGCCGAAATTCTTTCCATCAACGGAGTTCCTGCAAAAGAAATGATCAGCCGTTTCTCTCAATACTATTTTTCTGATGGCTATTCCATGCCTTACAAGGAAACAACAGGTTTTGAAAGAGGAATGCTGGATAAATTTTATATGGAATTCGGAAACCATAAAAATTATGTGATCCGATATAAATGGAATGGTGCCGTAAAAGAAGTTTCTCTGGAAGGAATACCATTGGAAAGTTTCAAAAAACTTCAGGAATCAAGATATTCGCTTGCCTTTGACAAAAAACTGCTGTCTGAAAAATATAGCTTCAGCAAAGAAGGAGAAGGAATTTACAGATTATCTTTGAGAGGATTTGATTTTGCCACCGGAAAAGAAGATCCGGCCTATAAAAAATTCAGTGTTTTTCTTGATCAGATGATGGATACTCTGGAAAAGGAAAAAATACAGAATCTGATCATTGATCTCAGAGGAAATACAGGAGGCACAGGAGCTCTTTATGAAAAAGTATTCTCTTATCTTACACAAAGACCTTTCCGTGACAGTCACTATGCTTACACCCAATTCAATGAAGTTCCTTTGGAGGAAAAACTCATTATAACTCCTCTTTTTCTCTCTAACGGAGTACAGGATAAACACGGGCTTAATGCCTATCTGAAACAGCTTTACCCTAAAAGTATTCAGGGAAAATATTACTGGGCAGATGACAAGAATCCATCCGTTTTGCCTAATGAAAGAACTTTTAAAGGACAGCTTTATCTGCTTGTTGATCAAAGGGTAGCTTCTGCAGCTTCACACCTTGCTTCCCTTATTAAATCCTATACCAATGCTGTTGTGATTGGAAAAGAAACGGTAGGAGGCTATTATGAACATAATGGCCATCTTCCTTTGGTGTATGAACTTCCCAATACCGGAATCCAGACAGGATTTTCTATTGTTCACGTCATTCAGGATGCTCAAAATCTTCCTGATCAGAAGAGAGGGCAGGGGATTATTCCTCACGTGACAATACAGCAGACCGATCAGGAATTTCTTCATCAGACCGATGTTTATCTGAAAAAAGTAGCAGAACTTAGAAAACAATAAAAAGTTTTTCACACGTATAAAGCCAGCTGTAAATTTATTTTTTGCAGCTGGTTTTTTATAATAATATTTTAGATTATTTCTATTTTAAGTGATAAATTTATCATTTTCATTTATTAAAAAATGTTAAATATTTATTTGATATAGAGGTATTTATTTCTTTTTTTTAATCATTTATTTTGGAATTATTGATGAAAAGTCGTAGAACTACGACAAAATTTCAGATTATCCATTGAAAATTTCCTGAATAGCAATTACCGCTTTATCTTTGTAATACCACCAATCCAATGACAAAAAATTAATAATGATTACAATCTGCATATTACGACAATAAAATCAGGTGAAATCCTGAATTTCAACAGGGATACAAAGTAAACTTATAGTTGTGCTTTTCCTTTTAACACCCTGTTACGACCTCAATATCCGGATTCCTCTTTACAGATGAAGCACGGATAGTGAAATGATCTGAACTTTATGGTTCGGATCACTTTCAGCTTAAAAAAATCTGACACCCAATCAATCAAAATATTACCATTATGTTTCAGGACGATCATTCACCCAAATTGCCTGTTTCCAAAGATAAAATTTCAGCTGTAAAGAATGTTAAACAAACATTGACGGATGAGGCCGTTCATAAAGCTGCTCAGGAAGTACAGGAAAAATCGAGTGGAACCATTAAAAAAGCTTCAGAAAAAATGGCTCAGGCCCAGGCCTATACAGGGATGGCTCAAAACGGGTCTCAAATGTTTATGAACCAGGTTAAACAATCCAACCCTCCCACACTGGTAGAAGATAAAGTATGGGCTAAACAGCCAACTTCAGGAATTTATAATGCCAGTACGATACCTGGAAATCAGGTAGCCGGAATTAACCGTGTGGTAAAACTTGAAATCGTAATTGACGGAAAGGTCATTAAACATTTCAAGCATTTTCAGTTAAAACAAAGTGCTGTAAAGCATCATGAATTTGATCTGATGCTGGCTCACGATAGTCTGGGGAATTCCGAAAACCACAATCTGGAAGAAGCTCAGAACTTTCTGGGAAAAAGAATTACTGTTATTTTCAGATATAAAGATGTTGAAGACGGGCCGGAAAGAAATTTCGTTGGAGTCATCACAGAAGTAGGTTTCAGCCAGGAAAAAGGAAGCCTGGGAAATATCGTTCTTACAGGATCCAGCCCTACGGTTCTTTTAGATGCAGCACCCCATATTCAAAGTTTTGGCGGAGCCCAGGAAATCAGTCTGAACAGTATCGCAGATCAGGTGATCAAAGAAGGTCTGGGACAAAATACGTTCGATTTCAGAGTAGACGCGGCCCATGGAAATGTTTCTTACAGCTCACAATATGAAGAAACTCATTATAACTATCTGGCCCGGATTGCGGAAGCCTACGGTGAACAGTTTTATTACGATGGCGAAGTACTGCATTTCGGGAAACTTCCACCTCAGGAAAAACCTGTAAAGCTAACCTATGGCAGCAGTGTGAGTGATGTCAAGATAAAAATGAAGGCACAGCACGTGAATCCGTCATTTTACGGTTACAACAGCAGTAAAAATGAAAAATTAACGGCAGGAAGCTCAAAGATTAATCATACCTCAGATATTGCGAAGAGAGCCTACGAAATTTCAGAAAAAACATTTACCACTCCATCACTGAGGGTAGCTCCTATAAAAGCGGTGTCTTTCATGGATGTGGAAACTTCCCAGAAAGGAACTGCCGGAAGTAAAGCTGCTGAAGTCTTTGTTATTTCAGGAGTTACAACAGTACCATTCCTTTATCCCGGCTGTATCGCTGATATTGAAATGAGAAAAGCCGAAAGCAGCGAAACAACCTATTTTACCAAATTAATGATTACAGATATGTATCATGAGGTAGATGCCAGAGGATATTATACCGGAACTTTTGAGGCTATAGCTTCTGATACCGGATTTATTCCCCGCCCGGAGTTTCATACTCCAAAAGCAGATGCCCAGTTTGCCAAAGTGATTTCCAATGCAGATCCTTTAAACCAGGGAAGAGTGAAAGTGCAGTTCGACTGGCAGAATGGCTCTACTACAACAGAATATATCAGAGTGATGACTCCTGATGGCGGAGGCAGCGAAAAAGTGAGTAAAAATCGTGGATTTATGGCGATTCCGGAGGAAGGAGATCAGGTAGTGGTCAATTTTGCACACCAGCATCCTGACCGTCCGTTTGTGATGGGAGGAATGTTCCATGGCGGAGTTGGCGGTGGCGGCGGTGCCGGAAATAATATTAAAAGCTTAAGCAGTAAAAGCGGACATACCATGAGTCTGGATGATGCCGGTGGAATTACCGTAAAAGATAAAGATCAAAATTCTGTTTTTCTGGATGGAGCAGGAAATATAAGCATAGACAGCAAAATTTCCATTACACTGAATTGCGGAAGCAGCTCGATTTATATGGATAAAGAGGGAAATATTCAGATTAAAGGAAAAGAAATATTTATACAGGGAGTTAATATTGGTGTTGGCGGAACAACGAGTATCGGAGTTGGAGTAGGGCCTGAAGACGGTGAACCTACTTCAGGTGTCGGAATCAAATCCGATACACTGGATATCGGAACCAATACGCTTTCCATGAGAGGTGATACTGAAGCCAATCTCAGCAGTGGAGGAAAAATCAATGTCGGTGGAGGAAGCGAAACGAATATTGTAAGTGGAACTGTAAAACTGAATTAATGAATCCCGTAGATTTGGAGTTGGTAAAATTAAAAAGACAATGGCAGAAAGTGGTTTCAAAGAATGAAGAAAAGCCTATGCTGATCTGTTTGGGAGAAAAACATGAAACCGATCTTTTTGATGGATTTATCAAATCGAAGCTTTCTGAAGATGAAGAAGGAGATGATGTTTTTTTACTCCATTACCAGGAATTTAACGGAATGAACTCCTTCGGACAAACCTTATTGGATGAATGGACTGAGTTCTATGAAATGCTGAGGAAAAGCGAGGCAGATATTCCCCATTGGAATCTGGAAAAGCCGGATGAAAGTTTTAAAACAGATGCTTACAAAGCTTTTTACCCTTTGCTGGAACTAAAGAAAAACTTCCCGAATATTAAGGATTCTAAAATCTATATCTACATTGCTCCGCTCAGGATTAATGATACCGAAGAACTTTCTTTATGGGTGAAAGAATGGTGCAGGATCTGTGAAGCAACGGGAAATAAAGATATTAAACTGGTTTGGGCGGAACATCACCATTACAGGACTCTGCCCGGTATCTCTTCAGCCCATAGCTTCAGAATAGAGGTAGACATTCATCAGTTAATGCAGAATACTGCCGCTCATACCAACCGTAAGAAGAACAGCCCGGATACAGACTTCCAGCAGCAGATTCTTATAGCGAGTAATCATTTAAGCAAAGAAAGATTCAAAGAAGCAGAGCACGCATTGAAAAAGGCGGTGAAGCTCGCCGGAGAACAAAAAAATAAACAGGGCGAAATTTCTGCCTATTTTATGCTTACCCAGGCATATATAGCGGACAGGAAGAAGGATAGGGCAGAAGATACCTATCGGACAATATTTGAAAAAGTAGAACCTGATACTCCTCTGGAAGTTCAGATGTATATGAATTATGGCAGCCATTTATTAGGCAACTCCAAAAAGTCCAGGGCAGAAAAAGCATTTGAAAAAGCCGCAGAGACGGCTCATAAAATAGGAGAATATGCAATGGCGATTGAGTGTTACAGGATCATCGCTACATTGAATGATACGGTGCTGACAAAAGATAAAATGATCCGGTATTTTGAAAAATGTCTGGATATAGCAAAACTGATGGATCCTTCAGCAAGAGAACAGAGCAGTCTGAGGTTTGTTGCCTCAATGCTTATTCTCAAATATGAAGGCGATACTGATAAAAAAACAAAACTGGATAGTGAAATGAAGACTTATTTTGGTGATGACTGGAAGGTGAGCGTGGAAAAACCAAAAGCAGGGTAATCTCAAATTAAAAGAATCATGGCAGATCTGAATAAAAAAACAGTAAAACCCATTAAAGTAGCAAAACCGGACATGAACCCAGACCGCTCATGGAAGGTAAATACAGATGTTACTTCGGTAAGCTGGGATAAAACCAAACAGGGATGGAAGAACGGAATGAAAAATAATTTCGATTCCCTGAATCCCGTTTCCATGGCCAAATCTATAGTGGGAGGAGATGCCGGACAGCCGGAAAAAAGCAGTGGAGGCGGAGGTGGAGGTGGCGACAGTGCCGTGACAGTAGAAAAGGCCGCTCCGGAAAGCAAAGTGAAACTGATTAAGGTTAATAATCCTGCAATGCCTTCCACAGCCATTCAGCATACAAGTAAACATTTTGATATTGTACTGGCCATTGATATCCACTGGACTCTAATTCCGCCGCCTCCTTCATTCATGTTTATTCCATTGCCGCTGCCTCATCCGTTTATCGGGATTGTTTTTGATATAATGGATTATATAACCATTAAAATTCCGATTCCGCAATTTGCCAGAAATCTGATGCCTTCTCTTCCGGAAAATATTCTGCTGGGTGGCTCTATATATGTTCATGGAAGGCACAAAGCAACCACCACAACCAGTGTGATGGGAGTGGTCATTCCGTTCAGACATGTCACATCGCTTATTCCGGTGTATATCATTCCTTTTCCTCAGGAAGCTCCACACGAAGGAGAAGTGTATTACGGTTCGCAGACCGTTCTGGCGCAGGGAAGTAAAATGAGCGGTAACCAGCCTCAGCAGGTATTAACCTGTATGGGATTTCCTTTCGGAATGACAATGCTGCCCGCAATGCCTGATAAGCCGAAGAAAAATCCGCTGGCCTATTTTGCTTTCTACAATAACTTTTCAAGCATGTATATTCAGATCAATACGGGTGGACCTGTATTGGTAGGAGGCGCTTTTGTACCCCATGTTTATACACCCGGAGAAATGGTGATGCGTCTTGCCGGAATGTTTTTAATGAGAAGTTTAACCAAGAAATTAGGAAAACTTGGTGCTAACGGTTTAAAAAAGCTAAATAACAGTGTTCTTAAAAAGGCACCTTTCAATAAATTCAAATTAGCCAATGCATTATCCAAAAAATTATGTCATTACGGCCTTGAACCTGTAAATTTTGCAACCGGTGCCATGGTTTTTGAATGGGATGATTTTATAATTCAGGGCAGTACACCTTTAAGCTGGAAAAATATCTGGCACAGCGACCGGCCTTATGATTTCGGACCTCTTGGAAATGGCGTTTTCAATAATCATGATCTGTTTATTCTTCCTGATGAAGATAATAAGTTTGCAGGCTGGATGCATCCGGACGAAAATATGGCAATGCTGATTCCTGCACCGGAGATTGGAGAAGAAATGACTTATTTCAGAGATCAGAAAATATGGCAGTACAGACCCAATAGCAGTATCTGGATTGTTCGTAAAGGAACTGATGTTTATACATATAAACGTTTTCATCATATTTCGGAAGGAGTTGTTTATAAGGTAACCCGTATTGAATATGGTGACGGAACAATCAGGGAATATGAGTATGAAGCCAGGAACATTGTACTGAAAAGTATAAAAGATGTAAAAACTGGCTGCAGTATAGAAACTGTAATTCACCCGACATATAAAAAAGTAACAGAAGTTTACTATTGTTATAAAAACCAGAGAGATCTGCAGGTTAGGTACGACTATGATGAACGTGGCAACCTTACCCATGTCTGGGATATTCACAAAAAGGCCATTGTGTTTGACTATGATGGAGAAAACCATGTTGTGAAAAGAACCAACCGGAACGGGATGAGCTATCAATGGGAATATGATAAAAACGGAAGAGTAGTTCATACCAAAGGTACGGATGGATATATGGAAGGAAGACTTCATTACCATGATGAGGAAGGTTACACAGAAGTTATCTATCCAAAGCAAAACAATAAAACCGAGGAATATCATTATGATGAAAACTTTCTGGTTTACAAAAAAGTAAATGGAGAAGGTGGAGAAACCTGGTACGATTATACAGCCCACAACGAGTTGAAAATGACGGGGTCCCCGGAAGGAAGAGTTCAGGGATATACCTATGATGAAATGGGAAATATTAAAATCTTCCATACCCCGGATGGAGAAGAATACCATTATCAATACAATGAATTCGGACAGGTAATTGCCCGTTTCTCTCCTTCGGGAGCTTCGGAAACGTGGAGTTATGATGAAGAGGGAAAACTGATCAGCTATACCGACCCTGCTGAAGAAAGTGTATACTATGAATATGCAGACGGTGAAAGAATTCCTGAAAGAAGCAGCAGAGAAGAGATTGCTACTTATTATAAATATAACCAGAGAGGCCAGCTTACTCAGCTCACCAACACTGCCGGAGCCGAGCAGTACTGGAAATATGATGAGTATGGAAGGCTGACGGTGTTCAGTCCGGGCCCTTTGAACAGAACCCTCTGGAACAGGGATAAAATGGGAAGAGTGGTTGAAGTGAGCGAGCAGGGGCAATTCCCGTTAAAATTCCGTTATGATGCCTATGATCTTCCGGTGTATGCTACCGACGGGCGTGCAGAATGGCTCATGAGCTATACGCCGATGGGAAGCCTAAAACGTCAGGTCCGCAGGAATGCTCTTTCCCATAAAAAAGAAGAAACATTGTTTTTCGGGTATGATGCTTATGAAAATTTAATGAGCATTACCAATGAGAAAGGAGAAGTCTATTCTTTTGAAAGAAATAATAATAATGATATCATTGGTGAAATAGGGTTTGACGGCCAGAAAAAGTTCTTTGTAAGAGATAAAGACGGAATGGTTACCCAAACCAGGACGTCTCAGGGAAAAGATATTTTTCATGAATATGATCTGGGCGGAAGATTGACACAGACCCATTATCCCGACGGAACCTGGGAAGCCTATCAGTATGACACTTCAGGATTATTGGTTAAAGCAGATAATGAAAACAGCAGTGTCGCTTTTCAGAGAAATAAATTAGGACAGGTCACCAGTGAAAAACAGGGTGAGCATACGATTCAATATGAATATGACAGTCAGGCAAATCTGATCGGTTTGAAAAGCAGTCTGGGAGCCGAAGTAGACTATTCTTATAATGATCTGGGACAGCTTAAAACGGTAACTGCCGCAACTCCGGAAGTGCATGCACCCTGGCAGATGAATCTTGAGATCAGCCGGAATGGGCAGATGCATTCCCGTGAAATGACCGGCGGGGTGGAAAGCATTTTTGAATTTGACCATATCGGAATGCCGGTAAGTCAGAAAGTAACAGTGAATAAAACCAATACTACCTTCCATAAAGACTACAGCTGGGGAGCCGGAAACCGGTTGCTGCATACCCTGGACAGGGTGACGGGCGGAAGAACAAGATTTGATTACGATGCTTTCGGAAGCCTTGTTGCTGCAGAATATTCGAACGGAGAGGTGCAGTACAAAAATCCGGATGCTACGGGATGTTTATATGAAAGCGCCCGGCAGACTGACCGCGTCTACGACAAAGGAGGAAAGCTGATGCGTGATAAAAACTGGTTCTACCATTACGATGAAGAAGGAAATTTATTGTTAAAAAGTAAACGGCCAATCAACGATGCCAAGCCGGAGCATAAAGAAGAACAAGAGAATACACATCCTTATTATAAAACCATTGCTTCAGATTGGCTGAATAGCCCGAAACTGCCGGATGGAGCCGATTTACCCAATGTAACCGAAGACTCTCCAACAGAAATTCAAAGCCCGGAATGGTCTGCCGGAGACTGGGCATATTCCTGGAATGCCAACGGAATGCTGGCCAAAGTAAAGCGCCCCGACGGGAAAGAAGTAAGTTTTGAGTATGATGCCCTCGGAAGAAGAACCTCAAAAATTGGTCTGAAGAAAATAACTCGTTATATTTGGGATGGTAACGTTCTCCTGCATGAATGGAGCTATGATGCAGAAGAAGTTCCTGTAACGGTTGTAGATGATGACGGAAATGTCAGCGTTGGAAAAGAACCTGTGGAGAATGTGGTGACCTGGGTGTATGAGCGATATTCCTATATACCATGTGCCAAAATTATCAATGGAGAAAGTTACTGCATTGTTTCTGACTATATAGGCAGACCTGTTCAGGCTTTTGATGAAGGAGAGCAAACCGTATGGAGTACAGAATATGATGCCTATGGAAACCTTAAAAACTTAAAAGGAAATAGATATTTTATTCCTTTTAGACAGCTTGGGCAGTATGAAGATGTAGAAATAGATGGGCTTTATTATAATCGTTTTAGATACTATGATATTCAAAGCGGAAATTATATAAGTAAAGATCCAATAGGTCTTTTAGGAAATAATCCTACACTATATGGATATGTGAAAGATACAAATGCTTGGATTGATGTTTTTGGTTTACATGAAGTAATAGGTTCCCTTGATGGAGTTCCTGTAACAACTCCTAAAGGTGGTTATTCATGGTATAGTACTCCGGGGTCATCAAAAGCTCCTTTTAATGGCTTTGGAGCTAGAGGACATAGTGAGGCAAAATTATTAGAACATTTGGAAAGCACTAAAGGAGGGAATTTAAAAGGAACTAATTTGGAAATTATATCAATGGGACAAATGACAAAAGGAGGAAAAGGACAGCTATCTACTTTGCCTCCCTGCGATAGATGTTTGAAGGGACTTGAAGCTTTCGCAAATAAACATGAAATGGATATATCTTATAAATGGGAAGGTGGTGAAGTTACATTTAAAGGATATAAATAAATACTATATAGTATATAATGAACATAAATTACATAAAAGAAAAATTAAATTTTCTTAAAGCCAATCCAGGGAAATTGAATACAATAGTACCAAAAGAGTTTTTTCTTAATCCTGTTATCCCCGAATCAGAAGTTTTTTCTATTGAAAATAACAATAAAATTAAGTTTCCTGAAGATTACAGAGATTTTATTACGAAAATAGGGAATGGTTGCATTGGGCCTGATTATGGCCTTTTATCATTACAGGAATCAATGATTGACTTTAAGCTCAGAACAAAACCTGCGATTGATTTATCAATACCTTTTCCTTATTCTGAAAGCTGGAATGAAGATTGGATTTTTGATATTGATTGGGATGGTGGAGAGCGGCCAAATGAAGACCAATTAAATCCATATATGGATACTGGCCATATAAATGGATGTTTACAGATTTGTCATATTGGGCATGGATGTACATATCTTTTGGTTGTAAACGGAAGTGAACGTGGAAAAATTTGGACTGATGACAGAGCTGATTATGGAGGCATAAATCCTTTACTGGATGATGATGGCTTGGCAATATCTTTTGAACGTTGGTATCTTGATTGGCTTGAGGAAGTTATTGATTAAAGTGAAGCAGGCTGAACGAGATCGAGCATTAAACTGAATAAAAACTATAGTAATGTCAATCAAATCTGAGTACTTCAATTTACATGACTGGGATCGGGTAGAATTTTTAAAGAAAATTGAATTTGAAGATGAGCCATCCAAATGGGAATTATTGGATCATATTATTCAAGATGAAGAAGATTATGATTTAGCCCGTACTGAAGCATCGAAAATTTTAGAAATTGCTGAAATTCCGATTCATATAAAAGACAAGATTACGAAAACCCTCATTGGAGTTATCGAAAATACAGAAGATTACGATGTTAAAAACTATGCAACAAGTGCGATGGTAAATTTTGTAGAATATTCTCAAATAAGAACTGTCGCAAAAAATCTGGTTTTAAACATAGATGAAGATATTGATATACGTTATAATGCTTTTGACGTTATCAAAAAAACTTCTGACATAGATGAAAGAAATGAAATACTAAAGAAGTTACTTAATGATACGGATTTTCAGAAATCTGCTCGGACAGTTCTTAGTTTTTGAGGCAAGTATTGTAAAGTTTATTAAATCATTAGAATAAAAAATAATATGTAATCCAAATCCAATTCAAATATATTATGAAAAAAATATTCTCTGAACTTAAAGGTTTCGTGATATTCAGTCCACAGCTTTTAGCGCAGTATCTGCAGGATCATCAGCTTTCAGGTACTAATATTTTAAAATATTTCGTAGAAAATGAACATGGCGATGAAATAACAAAGTCGGGAATTGCTATTCCGATAATAGGGGTAGAAGAAGATTATTATGCATTCCGTGTTTCTGTGAATGATGAAAAGATTCTGAGTGATGAAGAAGTAGAGGTGGAATCAAAAGGCTGGATATTTCAGACGGCGAATAATGAAGTAAAAATTGTCGGCATTGGATATCTGAAGGATATCGCTGCCATCAGTGAAGAAAACAGTGTTACCCTTTCTCTTGAAAACGGGTGGTACTCCTTAAAAATAAGGGGCGGAAATAAAAATGGTGAAAGATTATTTGAACTGAATATGCAGAAACAGGACATGCATCCTGCTTTTAGTGGAGATATCACCACTGAATATTACTACGGATAGTATTTAAAGCTTAATACTTTCTGTGTAAGGATAAATAGCTGATGGTGAGTTCTTAATGTTTATGTTTGACAAACTTGAGAAAATAAAGTTTTCTGCAAAGTTGCAGAAATACGAATTTTATTGAAAAAATATTTTGTCAGTAATAAAAAACTTTCTATATTTGCACCACTGAAAACAACGGTGCTACCAGAGTTTAAGGAGAGTTGGCAGAGTGGTCGATTGCGGCAGTCTTGAAAACTGTTGACTGTAACAGGTCCGGGGGTTCGAATCCCTCACTCTCCGCAAAAATCCTTGAATCAAATGATTCAAGGATTTTTTTATTGCTCATCATTCTAAAGAGCAATTCCTTAGAATCACATCTGATAAATGATTTTTCATATTCTGGACATTGTCCTGAATTCGGTAGGTCTCATATTGGTAAGTTGATAAAAATTATTGCTGAAAGCGGCAATATGGGAGTACCCAATTTCATAGGTAATTTCAGTCATATTCAGATCGGTATCTTTAATTAATTCCATAGGCCGGAAAATCTTAAGCATTTTTTAGGATCAAGAAAAGAAAATATACATTATTAGAAAGCAGGTGATTCGTTAATGTAAATCTTTCAGATATTTTTAAGTTCAAGATTGGGAAAACGTAACTTTCATCTAATCCTGCAGAATCCCATTTTTGCAGGTTTTTTTGTTCTCTGATTTCCGAAATTTTCAGGTGTTTCCAGGTGCTGTTTTGTGGAGTGTTTTCATGTTTACATTCTTATATCATATTATTGTTTAGGCTGACTGTTTCGTAATTATTTGTAGTTAGAGCGTAAAAAATGGTAATCGAAAATGATGATTTGCCTCTTTTTTAATAATGAAAAGTGTGCTTTTTACATTTTTTTTTCGTGCAAAATGAAAAAAAAAATAATTGTTCTTATCATAATATTTATTCAAAAAAAAATAATCTTTTTAAGGGTATTGTGAAATTGCAATTGATTGTGAATTCATGTCTTATGAAATAAGTAAGTGTAAAATTAATGATAACCTTATCATATTTTTTATACAATTGATATCATAAAAATTCGATATGTAAATCATTGATAAGCAGTAGATAATAGCGGATTTATTTTTTTTATTCAGATGAATTTTTATATTTGTAATGTTACCAAAATGTTAACAAACTAATGAATCAGAACTTTATTCATACCTATGTCTCTGTAGATTGTGTTGTCTTTGGATTTGACCATGAAAACAGGTTGAATATATTACTAGTACAACGCCATGTTGATGACGTTCCGTTGGAAAAGCAGATCAAACTTCCTGGAAGTCTGATTTTCAGCGATGAGGATGTAGATGATGCAGCACAAAGGGTACTTCATGAACTGACAGGGATTAAAAAAATGGTTCTCAAACAGTTCAAATGCTTTGCCGATCCCATGAGAGCGAGCAATGCCCATGATATCAAATGGATGGATCAGGAATACAAACATCATATAGACAGGATTATTACGGTGGCCTATCTTTCTCTTTGTAAAATAGATCATAAAATCAACAGTACAAAATATGATACCGTAGACTGGTATCCTATTGATGAGGTTCCGGTACTGCCTTTTGATCATAACAAAATTATCACTGAATCTTTAATGGAGATCAGAAAATGGATTGAATCTGATTTCTCCATTATTTTTGAGCTGCTGCCTAAAAGATTCACCATAAGACAGCTTTATCAGCTGTACAGTGCTCTAAATGAAAAGAATATTGATATTAAGAATTTTCATAAAAAAATATCCTCATTCCCCTATATCGTTCCATTGGATGAAATTCAAAAAGATGTATCACACCGCGCAGCAAGATATTACCGATTTGATGCTAAGATCTACAAGAAAAACAATACAAAACTTATAAAATAACCCTTTTAAAAAATTATGTACTTACTAGGCTATGACATTGGCAGTTCTTCTGTGAAAGTGTGTCTCATTGAGGCGTCCAGCGGAAAAGTGATTGCTTCTGAATTTTCTCCCAAAAAAGAGATGAAAATCACTGCTATAAATCCCGGATGGGCAGAGCAAAATCCGGTAGACTGGTGGATCAATCTGAAGTTGGCACACGAAGCTGTCATGCATGAATCCGGAGTACATGCAGAAGATATTAAAGGAATCGGAATTACCTGGCAGATGCATGGGTTGATTCTTGTAGACAAAGATCAGAACCTTTTAAGACCATCCATTATCTGGTGCGACAGCCGTGCTGTACCTCATGGTGAAAAGGCTTTCAAAACCATAGGAGAAGAAAAATGTCTTTCACATCTGTTGAATTCACCGGGAAACTTTACAGCATCAAAGCTTGCCTGGGTAAAAGAAAACGAACCTGAGATCTTTGAAAAGATAGATAAAATAATGCTTCCCGGGGACTATATTGCCATGAGACTTTCAGGACAGATAGGAATGACCATTGAAGGATTATCAGAAGGAATATTCTGGGATTTTAAAAACAACTGCATTTCGGAAGATATCATTAACCACTATGGAATTCCTGAAAGTTTCTTCCCGGAAATTGTACCTACATTTGGTATTCAGGCAACAGTTTCAAGGGCAGCAGCGGAAGAATTAGGCTTAAAGGAAGGTACACCTATTTCTTACAGAGCGGGAGACCAGCCCAACAATGCGCTTTCCCTGAATGTCTTTAACCCTGGAGAAATTGCCTCTACAGCAGGAACTTCAGGAGTGGTTTATGGAGTGCTGGACCAGCTGGAATATGATAAATTATCAAGGGTCAATACATTTGCCCATGTCAATTACACACCGGAACAGATCAGGCTTGGGGTTTTACTGTGTATCAACGGAACCGGAATTTTAAATTCCTGGCTGAAGCACAATTTTGCAACTTCGCTTTCTTCCTATGGTGATATGAATGATATGGCTTCACTTTCACCCATCGGATCTAAAGGATTAAGCATCATTCCTTTTGGAAACGGAGCGGAAAGAGTGCTGGAAAATAAGGATACAAGCTGTTCAATTCACGGAATAAACTTCAATATCCATTCAAAAGGCGATATTCTTCGTGCAGCACAGGAAGGTATTGTATTCTCTTATGAATATGGAATGGATATCATGAGAAATATAGGCATGGATATCCAGGTGATCCGTGCAGGAAATGCCAATATGTTTTTAAGTTCAATCTTTCGCCAGTCGCTATCCAGTGTCAGCAACGCGGTTATTGAACTTTATGATACCGATGGAGCGGTAGGAGCAGCAAGAGCTGCAGGAATGGGAATAGGATTTTATTCAGATTCCAGAGAAGCATTCTCTTCACTCGAAAAAATAGCGGTGATAGAGCCCGAACACGAAAAACAGGAACAATATTTAGAAGCCTATGCCAGATGGAAACATCATCTTAACGAAATAATCTAGGACCATTACAACAGCATTTTTCATCCTCTTACTGACTTTTCAGAATCAGTGAGAAGGGAATTTCTACGCAAAAAATTAAAAACAAAAATAAAAATAATCAAATAAATATGAACACTTTAACAGGTACAAAAGAGTTTTTTACAGGTATTGAAAAAATTAAGTTTGAAGGGAAGGAAAGTAAGAACCCGTTGGCGTTCCGTTACTATGATGCGGAAAAGATCGTGATGGGAAAACCTATGAAAGACTGGACAAGATTTGCGATGGCATGGTGGCACACCTTATGTGCCAACGGAAGCGATCCGTTCGGAGGACCTACCATTCACCACCCGTGGGATATCGGAAACGATCCGGTAACAAGAGCAATGCACAAAATGGATGCAGGTTTCGAATTCATGTCTAAAATGGGATTCAATTACTACTGCTTCCATGATATCGATCTGGTAGACCCTGCCAACAACTGGAAGGACTACGAGAAAAATATGCAGACTATTGTGGAATATGCAAAACAAAAACAGCAGGAAACAGGAATTAAGCTTTTATGGGGAACAGCCAATGTTTTCACTCATGAAAGATACATGAACGGTGCTTCTACCAATCCGAATTTTGATGTAGTAGCCTGTGCAGGAACTCAGGTGAAAAATTCAATAGATGCAACCATAGCGCTTGGTGGTGAAAATTATGTTTTCTGGGGTGGAAGAGAAGGATATATGAGCCTTTTGAACACAGACATGAAGCGTGAAAAAGATCACCTTGCCCGTTTCCTTTCCATGTCAAGAGACTATGCACGCCAGCAAGGTTTTAAAGGAACTTTCCTGATTGAACCTAAACCAATGGAGCCTACCAAGCATCAGTACGATTATGATTCTGAAACAGTAATCGGATTCCTTAGACATTACGGATTAGATAAGGATTTTAAACTGAATATCGAAGTGAATCACGCTACATTGGCAGGTCACACATTCGAACATGAGCTTCAGGTTGCAGTAGATGCAGGACTTTTAGGAAGCATTGATGCCAACAGGGGAGATTATCAGAACGGATGGGATACAGACCAGTTCCCAATTGATTATTACGACATGGTTCAGGCGTGGCTGGTGCTGCTTCCGGCAGGAGGTCTGGGAACCGGAGGGGTGAATTTTGATGCCAAAATCAGAAGAAATTCTATTGATGCTGAAGATCTGTTCATTTCCCACATCTCAGGAATGGATGTATTCGCAAAAGGTCTTCTTGCAGCGGCTGATATCCTTGAAAATTCAGATTACAAAAAGCTGAGGACAGACCGTTATGCTTCTTTTGATAACGGAAACGGAAAAGCATTTGAAGAAGGTTCACTTACACTGGAAGATCTGCAGAGAATAGCTCACGAAATCGGCGAACCACAGCCAAAAAGCGGAAAACAGGAATTGTTTGAAGCCATCGTGAATATGTATATATAATTAAAAATAAAAGGCTTATCAACACTAAGGATTTTTATACACAATAATTATTAAAGAGACTTTTATTCAACAACTAATACTAAAATAATAATTATGAACCGATTTTATTTCAATAAAAGCAATAGAGCAGCACTGTTTTTTGCAATGACTCTATTGCCTTGCGGCATAGCATATTCACAGGTTAAGAAAGATACAGTAGCTAAAGAAAATAAAATAGATGAAGTTGTTGTGATAGGATATGGAACCCAGAGAAAAGAGGCTGTAACAGGTTCTGTAGCCACTGTAAAAGGAGATGCCCTGCGTGAAGTACCTTCTGCCAACATTACCCAGGCATTACAGGGAAGAACGGCAGGGGTAGATATCTCGCAAACCTCCACTAAACCGGGTGCTGCCATGCAGATCCGTATCAGGGGAACACGATCTCTGACAGGAGATAATAACCCATTGATTGTATTGGATGGTATTCCTTTCGTAGGATCACTGGGAGACATCAGCTCAAGTGATATCAAAAGTATTGACATCCTGAAAGATGCTTCTGCTACAGCCATCTACGGGTCAAGAGGAGCAAACGGTGTTATTCTCGTTACAACCAACAGAGGAGCAAAAGGGCAGAGGCCTAAATTTACCTATAACACCTTTACAGGAGTTCAGACCTTGTTTTCAAAATATCCGATGATGGATGGTCCTAAGTTTGCAAAACTGCGTGCTTATGCCATTCCTGCGGGAAATAAAACGCCATTGTATTCCAACGGGGCTGATGAAAATAACAGCGTCAATACTGACTGGCAAAGCCTGTTTTATAAGCCGGCGATGATGACCAGTCACGATGTAGGGGTTTCAGGAGGAACAGAAGGTGGAAATTATAATGTAGGATTATCCTATTTTAAACAAAATGCATTAATTCCTATTCAGAGTTACGAAAGATTTGCCCTGAGAATGGCGATTGACCAGCAGGTAGGATCTGTCTTTAAGTTTGGTTTTACAACCAATACAAACTATTCTGTCTCTGAAGGAAACGGAGTAAATCCGGGAGCGGTTCTGGGATATTCTCCGATTGCCAATCCTTACAATGCGGACGGAAGCCCGAAAAGAGTAATGAGCACCGCAGGCGGTATCGATCAGACATGGATTTATACCAGAAGAAGCCTGGAGAGCCTGGCAGAGAAATATATTGATGAAACCAAATCTTTTGCATCCTATAACAACCTTTACGGAGAAGTCAGCCTTCCAGTCAAAGGATTGAAATACAGGTTAAATGTAGGGTTGGATTTCCGTACTTCAAACAGTGGAAACTATAGTGGTGTAGGAGTTTTCAATACAAATCCTCTGGGACCGTCAGCGGCAGGAAAAGGGAATAACCAGACTTATCACTGGGTATTGGAAAACCTCCTGACGTACGACCGTACATTCGGAAAACATAAGATCAACGCTGTAGCATTATACTCTGCAGAACAGAACAAGTATACAAGTTCATACATGAGTGCAAAAAATGTCCCTGCAGACTTTTTTCAGTATTATAACCTGGGACAGTCTCCTCAGGCAGATATTACAGTAAGACCTGAAGACCAGGCGTACTGGAAAACAGGCCTGCTTTCAGCGATGGGAAGAATCATGTATACGTATGATAACAGGTACATGCTTACAGCCACACTCCGTGCCGACGGATCTTCCAGACTGGCACCGGGTAACAAATGGCATACCTATCCCGCATTATCACTAGGATGGAATGTTACCAACGAATCCTTCATGGAGAATATCAAAGCGATTAATCTTCTGAAATTCAGAGCAGGATGGGGGCAGACTTCCAATCAGGCAGTAGATCCATACACTACGATGGGAAGATTTAACGTGGCTCCTTATAACTACGGAAGCGCAGGAAGTGCAGGAATCTATGGAAATCAGCCGCCTAATCCAAACCTTGGATGGGAATATTCAAAAACACAAAACTACGGGGTAGACTTCGGGATCCTGAACAACCGCCTTACGGGAAGTGTGGAATATTACAAAACCCATACATTTGACCTGCTGACACAAAAAAGTCTTCCGGCAACAAGCGGTTGGTCATCCATCGTTTCCAATGTAGCCGAAACGGAAAATAAAGGGGTGGAAATTTCCTTGAACGGAGTTATTTTTGATAACCCGGATGGGTTTACATGGGAAGCCGGAGTTAATTTTTACACCAATAAAAACAAAATTTTATCTCTTGCATCCGGAACACAACGGGACATCAATAACTCATGGTTTGTAGGGCATAATATCAATTCATTGTATGATTATCAGTACATCGGTCTTTGGCAGGCTGGCGACCCGTATCAGAGCATTCTGGAGCCGGGAACTGCTGCGGATGTTATAGGATCTATCAAGGTTCTTTACACCGGAGGCTATAATGCTGACGGAACTCCGGTAAGAGCAATAGGACCGGATGACAGACAGATTTTTGATACCGCTCCGAAATTCCAGGGAGGATTTAATATGCGCTTTGCCTACAAGAACTTTGAACTGAGCACAGTAGGAGCTTTCCAGCACGGAGGAATCCTTGTGAGTACGATTTACGGATCTGCAAGTTATCTTAACAGATTAACGGGTAGAGGGAATAACGTGGATGTGGATTACTGGACAGAAGATAATACCGGTGCTTATTTTCCGCGTCCGGGACGTCATTTGAGCGGCGATAATCCGAAGTATTCTTCTACTTTAGCAATGTTTGATGCTTCTTACCTTAAGCTTCGTACCATTACATTAGGCTATAATGTCAATAAAGATTTTTTAAAGGATCTGAAAATTACCAGCTTAAGAATTTACTTTACGGTAACCAATCCTGTTGTACTATTCTCACCTTATCATAAGTTCTCAGGAATGGATCCGGAACCAAACTCTTTCGGAAATGAAAACCAGGCAGTAAGCGGATATCCAAACCGCCAGCTTGTCATAGGAACGAACAACCCTTCCACAAGAAATTACTTAATGGGACTTAACTTAACCTTTTAAAACTGTACTGTCATGATAAATTTTAACAAAAAACTGCTATTAGGAGCAATCTTTTTATCCTTAACATTTACAGGTTGTAGTGAAATTCTTGATGAGCAGCCAAGAGCAATCTATACAGCTGACTATTTTAATACACCGGATGGAGTTAATCAGGGATTTACGGCTTTATACAGACAGATGAGATTACTGTATGGCAATGGCTACTTTATGAGCAATTGTCAGAACGGAACTGACGAATCTACCTGGGCACAAAGTGCGGATGGAAACTTCAAAGAATTGGATATGTCCGGAAACGGTATTATCAATTCCAATACTTTTCCTACAAGTATGGTCTGGAACTCCGTATTTCCGTATATCAATACTGCCAACGGAATCATTGAAAAAGGACCTGGATTCGGAATTGCAGAATCTATGATCTCTGAAGCCCGTTTCTTCCGCGGATTTTACTACTTCATGCTCGTACAGACCTATGGAGGAGTTCCTCTGGATTTAGGTGCAGGAGAATTGAAATATAACACTTTACCTTCCACCTCTTCCGTAAGAAATAACGTACCGGAAGTATATACAAAAACTGTTTTTGCTGACCTTAAAAAAGCAATAGAAAATTTACCTGCATCACCAAGGGTAACGGGAGGTGTAACCAAAAATGTTGCAAGACTGATGCTTGCCAAAGCTTACCTTACTTATGGATGGTGGCTGCAGAATCCCAACAGCATTCCAACTTATCCTGAAGTGACAAGAACTGATCCTGACGGGCACAATGCCCAGTGGTATTTTCAGCAGGCTTATGATATCGCCATGGAAGGAATCAACAATCCCGGACCTTATGCGCTTCAGCCTACCTTCTATGATGTGAATGTAGGTTCCAATGACAGAAATACCGAATCTATGCTGTATGCAGACCATACACAGTCAAGTACATACTACAACGAAAGTGATCCTGTAGGATTTGGATCAGGCTGGGCACCGGACAATTTTGCAGCATGGATGCAGACCTGGAACTATACTGCCATCAAAAGCAGTAAAACCACAGCTTGGGAAGGAGCGGACGTTGTAAGCGCCGTACAGAGAGAAGCAGCACAGCCATTGGGACGTCCATGGGTGCGTATGTGTCCTACCTTAGGTGTTATCAAAAATACTTTTGCAGATAAAACCAACGATTCCCGTTATGATGGAACTTTTGTAACCACCTACAGAGGAAACTGGAACAAGAATGGAACAGGCCTTACAACGGTTCCTGTACTTTATAATGCCAATAATTTACCTGTACAGCCGGGAGGAGCAATCTTAAGCTTCCTGAATGATGACAGCCAGACGCCTTCTTATCCTACAGGATCCGGACAAAGCGGTGTAGGAGCAGGAACCCTTCCGGGAAGAGCAGACTGGGTGATCGCACCGAACGGAATCAGTAGAATTGTATATCCGGGTCTTTGGAAAATAGGAACTTACCGTACCGATGATCCAAATGGTTTAGGATATCCGAATGCAGGATTAACCCGTCCTTTCAGTGTTGCCAAATTTTCAGAATTCTATTTTATTGCTGCAGAAGCAGCTGTAAAAGGAGCTTCAGGAGCTATGACAGCCAGAGATCTTATCAACGTCATCCGTGCCCGTGCCGGAAAATGGAAGTTCAATAATGCACAGAATACCGCTTATGTAGCGGATAACAGTGCAGCGATGACGGCTGCTACGCCATCTGTAATTACCATTGATTATATCCTTGCAGAAAGATCCCGTGAATATTACGGAGAATTCTACAGATGGTATGATCTGGTACGTACACAGAAGTGGGGAGATTATGCGGCAAGTTATCAGATTGGAGGAGCTTCTTATGGAGATCATGATCCACAGACGGTGACAAGAACAATAAAACCTTTTCATTATCTGAGACCGATTCCTCAGAATCAGATTGATGCGATGGAAGTATCAGCAGATATTAAAGCAAAATATCAGAATCCGGGATACAATTAATTTCATTCTACATTCATATCAGTAACAGAGTAGGTGTGAAAAGCACCTGCTTTGTTTATCTGAATTAAATTTTAAAACTATGGAAAAAACCTGGCGTTGGTTTGGCAAAAAAGACAAAATAGCACTCAGCACACTTCGTCAAATAGGAGTAGAAGGAATTGTTTCTGCCCTGCACGATATCCCAAACGGAGAAATCTGGAATTCAGAGGCCATCAATGATTATAAAAACTATATAGAAAGCCACGGACTTCGCTGGTCTGTTGTGGAAAGTCTTCCCGTGAGCGAAGCCATCAAATACGGAGGTGAAGACCGTGACTCTTTAATAGAAAATTATATCATAAGCCTTGAAAATCTTGGTAAAGCAGGTGTTACAACAGTTTGCTACAACTTCATGCCCGTTCTCGACTGGGCAAGAACCGACCTCTTTCACGAATGGGAAGATGGGTCATCCTCACTTTATTTTGACAAAGCCAAGTTTGCGTACTTCGAAATTCATATCCTTAAAAGAGAAGGAGCAGAACACGATTATGACCCTGAAATCCTTCAAAAAGTAGAAGAATTAAAAAATACATTAACAGAAAAAGATAATCATGACCTGATAGACTCAGTCATTGTAAAAACACAGGGATTCGTGAATGGAAATATCAAAGAAGGCGAATTGAATCCTGTAGAAAAGTTCAACAGTCTGCTGGCTTTGTACGATGGTATAGATAAGCATCAGCTTCGTCAGAACATGAAATATTTCCTTGAAAAAATAATGCCTGTATGCGAAAAATGGAATATCCAGATGTGTGTACATCCTGATGATCCGCCTTTTTCATTACTGGGCTTACCCAGAATAGTAACCAATGAAGAAGATATCGACTGGCTTCTGAAAGCTGTTGATAATCCTCACAACGGATTAACATTCTGTGCCGGATCTTTAAGCGCCAACCTTCAGAATGATGTTCCAAAGCTTGCGCAAAAATTTGCTCACCGTACCAAATTCGTTCACCTGAGAAGTACAAATGTCTTTGAAAACGGTGATTTTATCGAGGCTCATCATCTGGGAGGAAGAGGAAAGCTCATTGAAGTAATCCGTGTATTCGAAAAAGAAAATCCTGATCTTCCGATGAGAATTGACCATGGAAGACTTTTAACGGAAGATATTGACAAAGGATATAATCCCGGCTATTCATTTTTAGGAAGAATGCTGGCATTGGGCCAGATCGAAGGAGTAATGGCTGCAGTACAGTCGGAATTACAAAAAAATTAATCTGCGTTTGTAATAAATAATAAAAAGTAAAATGAAAGACCTGTTTAGTATTGAAAACAAAGTAGCAGTCATCACAGGGGCTTCGGGCGTTTTGGGAGGCAGCCTTGCCAAAAGTTTTATAGAGGCCGGAGCAAAAGTTGTTGCACTGGGAAGAAACCAGGAAACATTGGATGCCCGGGTAAAAGAACTGACAGATTTGGGTGGGGATACACTTGCTGTAGAAGCCAATGTGATGGATATTGAAAGCCTTGAAGCCGCTTCAGTGAAAATAAAGGAAAAGTATGGACGTATTGATATTCTGCTCAATATAGCGGGTGGAAATATTCCGGCAGCCACCTTATCTCCCGAACAGTCATTTTTTGATATGGATATGAAAGGATGGGCAGAGGTTACCGATCTGAATATCAACGGAACCGTTTACCCCAGCTATGTTTTCGGAAAAGTAATGGCTGAGCAGGGGAGCGGAAACATTATTAATATTTCTTCCATGGCTGCGTATTCAGCAATTACAAGAGTGGCCGGATATTCTGCCGCCAAATCAGCAATTACCAATTTTACGCAATGGCTGGCTTCTGACCTGGCATTGAAATTTGGAGATAAAATACGCGTTAATGCCGTGGCTCCCGGATTTTTCATTGGAGATCAGAACCGCGCAATCCTTCTGAATCCGGATGGAAGCTTAACGGAAAGAAGTAAAAAAGTAATGGCGAAAACACCCATGCAGAGATTTGGAGAAGTAGAAGAACTGAGCGGGGTTGTACAGTTTCTGTGTTCCGGTGCAGCAAGTTTTATCACAGGAGCACTGATTCCTGTTGATGGAGGTTTCAGCGCATTCAGCGGAGTATAAAAAGCTAATTTCTTCATATCATCAAACAGAACCTTAGTGGTTTCATTAAGGGTTCTGTTTTTAAATGTAGACACCTAAGTGTTGTGAAAATCATTGATTTTCATCTTATGTGAACTTTTCTGCATAATCATAATTGAAGTGTTCTAAAAACAAAGCTTTTGTGACTTTGTGGTTTTGCAGAGTGTAAACAAGTTAATTAAAATCCAGGATTGTAAAAATAAATAATGAGTAATTCCATTAAAAATAAAAACGTTTTCGGAGAATTGTTTCTGCTTGAATCAGCAAAGGCAGAGAATCTGTATTTCGGATATGCCAAAGACATGCCGGTGATCGATTATCACAATCACCTGGAACCGGATGTTATTTCTGCTAATCAGAATTTCCGTTCTCCAAACGCTATCTGGCTGGATGGTGATCATTACAAATGGAGAGCCATGAGAAATTTTGGCATTGATGAACAGTATATTTCCGGAAATGCTTCAGATTATGAAAAATTCATGAAATGGGCCGAAGTGGTGCCTTATACTCTTCGCAATCCCTTGTTTCACTGGACTCATCTGGAACTCAAAAATCCTTTTGGAATCAGCGAGTATTTATCACCCAAAAATGCAGATACGGTGTATCATCAGATGAATGAAAGTCTGCAGACACCTGGTTTTTTACCACAATCCATTATTGAAAATTTTAAAGTAGAAGCCTTATGTACTACAGATGATCCTGCTGATGATCTGGTTCATCATAAAGCATTAAAAAACAGTGGATTTAAAACAGCTGTTCTTCCGGCTTTCCGCCCTGATGCCTATATCAATATAATCAATCCCGAACAGTATATTTCAGGAATTAAAAAGCTTGAAAAAGTCTGTGGGTTTTCAATCACATCAGCTTCTGATCTGTTGAATGCACTTCAGGGCAGAATCAATTATTTTGTGGAAGCAGGGGCAAAAGTTGCTGATCACGGCTTTGAATATTTTCCGGATACCACAAAGTGGAATCAAAACCTTGAAAAAGAGTTTTCCGAATTCCTGAAAGGGAATATTTCGACATTTTCCGATCCCGATGCATTATGCGGCTATATGCTGAAAGAGCTTTGCAAAATGTACGCAGAAAAAGGCTGGGTACAGCAGTTTCATGTAGGGGCAACCCGAAACAACAATTCAGAAATGTTCAAAAAAATGGGTGCCAATGCAGGATACGATGCCATTGGAGAACCCTATTATGCACAGCGGTTGAGCGTTTTGCTGGATGCATTGAATTCAGAAGGAAAACTGGCCAAAACCATCATATACAATCTGAATCCGGCATGTAATGAAGTTCTGGCAGCACTTGCCGGAAATTTCAATGAAGGAGGCATTAAATCCAAAGTACAGTTTGGAGCAGCCTGGTGGTTTCTCGATCAGCTCGACGGGATGACGAAACAGATGAATACACTTTCCAATATCGGTCTGATCAGCACTTTTGTCGGCATGCTGACCGATTCCCGAAGCCTGCTGTCATTCTCAAGACATGATTATTTCAGAAGGCTTTTGTGCAATCTGTTCGGAAGTGAAATGGAAAGAGGTCTTCTTCCCGATGATGAAAAATGGGTAGGAAAGATCATTCAGGATATCTGTTATCATAATACAAAAAACTATTTTGAAATCTAATACCATGCAGAATTCAGCTAAAATACTATGTTTCGGGGAACTGCTTCTCCACTTTGCCCCGGATTCCGAAGGAAACTGGTTGAATGAGCAGTCTCTGAAGATGTATGTTGGCGGCGCTGAATATAATGTGGCAGCAGCACTTTCCCAGTGGAAGAATCCTGTGAAATTATTATCAGCTTTACCGGAAAATTTCGTAGGAAACCAGCTGGAATCCCAGCTTAACAATAAAGGAATAGAAGTCCTTGCAGAAAAAACTCAAGGGAGAATAGGAACATTTTACCTTTCTTCTGATGGAGATATGCAGAACGCTTCAGTAGTGTACGACCGCTTTCCGTCTGTTTTTACCCAATCGGATTTTGAAACTTTCAGTGATGATGAACTATTTTCAGAGGTAAAATGGCTGCATATCAGTACCATCACACCGGCATTGAGTGACAACGCATTCCGCAAATGTCTGCAAATCATGAAAGAAGCCAGAGCAAGAAATATTACGGTTTCCCTCGACCTGAATTACAGGGCGTTGCTTTGGCAAAATCAGAACCCTCACAAAATTAAAGAGCTGATGCCTTTTGTGAATGTTCTCATGGGAAATATCTGGGCTGTCGGGCAGTTCCTGGATATTCAGGTTGAATATGAACTTAACGGAAAATTTGATGATGAAAATCTTCTGAAACAGGCCGAAAAAACAGCATTGGAAATCAGAAGACAATTCCCGGAGGTGGAAAAAGTTGCGAATACCTTCCGCTTTACAAACGGAGAACAGGTGAATTACTTTGCCACCTTATTTGCTGATGGACAGCTTTTGATTTCAGAAAAATATAATTCAGATAAAATCGATGAAAGGGTAGGAAGCGGTGATTCTTTTATGGCCGCCTTGATTCATGGAATTTTAAAAGGAAATTCTGATGAGCAGATCCTTGAGGATGCGACAAAAGTTGCTTTTAAAAAACTTTTTGTAAAGGGAGATACCATTGATGAAAGCATTAATATCGAAACATTATGAGTGAAATACTACAAAAAATAAAAGACCAGAAAATAGTTCCGTTATTCTATAACGAATCGTTTGAGGTCTCAAAAATTATCGTAAAAGCTTTATACGAAGCAGGAATCCGTGTGATAGAATATACCAACCGCGGCCATCAGGCATTGGAAAATTTCACTAAGCTGAAAGAAATTTCCCATACAGAATTTCCTGGTCTTCTGTTAGGAATCGGAACGGTGAAAAACATAAAAGAAATGGATGATTATGCTCATGCAAAAGCAGATTTTATCATTACACCAGTGATCAGTGAAGCATTGGTAAAACATGCCTTTGAAAAAAATATACTTCTGATTCCGGGCTGTTTTACCCCTTCCGATATCAATATTGCCTATCAGAAGGGTTTAAAACTGGTTAAAATATTCCCGGCTGATTCTTTAGGGAAGAACTACATCAAATCGGTACAGCCTGTTTTTCCGGGAATGAATTTCATGCCCACCGGAGGAATCCATGCTGAAACTGAAGATATCAGTGAATGGCTCAATGGAGGTGCCATAGCAGCAGGGCTGGGAAGCTCTCTCATCGGAAAAGATAATAATGAAGATGAACTGACTCTGAAAACAAAAAAATTATTACAACAACTTAATCAATAACTCAATGCAGGCTCCTCAAAACCGCAATATAAGATGGTGGATGCTGTCTCTTGTCTTCCTCGCCACTACGATCAATTATCTTGACCGTCAGGTAATGGGTTTGCTGAAACCTGTGCTGGAAAAAGAATTCAGCTGGGATGAAAAAGATTACAGTTATATCGTCATGGCCTTTACCACGACTTATGCCATCGGGTATATGGCCATGGGAAGGTTTATAGACAGGGTAGGAACCAAAATCGGGTATGCGGTTTCCCTTATTGTATGGAGTCTTGCCTCAATAGGACATGGTTTTGTAAAAAGTACCATCGGGTTTATCATTGCGAGAAGTACCTTAGGTATTAGTGAAGCAGGAAATTTCCCTGCTGCCATCAAATCAGTGGCTGAATGGTTTCCCAAAAAAGAAAGAGCACTGGCTACGGGAATTTTTAACTCAGGAGCGACGGTGGGAGCTATTTTGGCGCCGCTATTGGTTCCGTTCATTCTTGGGCATTACGGCTGGAGACAGACCTTTGTATGGATTGGTGCTTTGGGCATGGTTTGGATTATTCTTTGGTGGAAATTTTATACCATACCGGAAAAAGCCAAAAATATCAGCAAGGAAGAATTGCAGTACATAAAAAGCGATCAGGCTGAAAAAGCAGAGGAAAAAACCAAAATTCCTTTATCGGAATTACTGAAATATAAAGTAACATGGTCATTTGCCATCGGTAAAATGTTAACCGATCCTATCTGGTATTTCTTCATGTTCTGGCTTCCGGCGTATTTCTCGGATGTATTCAAAATGGATTTAACAAAACCATCCCTTCCATTGATTATTATTTACAGCGGAACTACCATCGGAAGTATTGGCGGAGGTTATCTCTCATCATTTCTGATCAAAAAAGGCTGGGCCATTGGAAGGGCCAGAAGTATTACAATGTTATTATTTGCATTAATGGTGGTTCCGGTCATGTTCTCAAAATATGTAGATAATATGTGGATGATCACGATCATCATTGCCTTGGCAACAGCTGCGCATCAAGGATGGGGAGCCAATCTTATGACTACGGTCGGAGATCAGTTGCCTAATAATTATGTCAGTTCTGTCATTGGTTTTGGCGGAATGCTGGGCTCAGCGGCAGGAATTATTTTTCCGCTTTTTATTGGAATTGTTCTCGACGCTTTTAAAAAATCAGGAAACATCAACGGGGGCTACAACATTATATTTTTCATAGCCGGAATATCCTATGTTACAGCCTGGGGATTGATTAAAATAATCAACCGCAAGAAAACCTTATAAAAACTATTAAATAATGATCTGTAATCGATTATAATAATAAAATATGATACGCATTGCTGAGTGTAACGCCCTTGTGAACCTTATTAAGGATGTAGTTAAAAAATTTGCGGACTTAGCGTTAAAAAGAACAACACCTATTCAAAAATATACATTTTAAAAACTATAAAAAAAGAATAACAATGAAACAGAATATAATGAATTTAGCTTTCTTCAGAAATAAAACGAATATCCTTGCAGCAGCTGCTTTGCTATCGGTGACTTCGATTTCTGCCCAGACATTCTCAGACTTTAATTACCGTGGAAACGATAAAATATATAATGACAACCCTCTTAAACCGGACGAATTTTATTCTCCGATTTTACAGGGCTGTTATCCCGATCCAAGCATTACAAAAAAAGGCGACGATTATTATCTGGTAAACTCTTCTTTCTCAATGTTTCCGGGCGTTCCGATTTTTACGTCTAAAGATCTGGTAAACTGGAAGCAGGTAGGGCACGTTTTAGACAGACCTTCCCAGCTTAAAGTTGAAAATTCGGGCGTTTCGCATGGAATTTATGCACCGGATATCAAATACAATAAGCACAACGATACTTTTTATATGATTACTACCCAGTTTGCAGGTGGTATCGGAAATATGGTCGTAAAAACCAAAGATCCGTCAAAAGGATGGAGCGAAGTCCAAAAGCTAAACTTTGACGGTATTGATCCCTCTGTTTTCTTTGATGATGATGGAAAAGCATATATCGTTCACAATGATGCTCCGCCGAAAGGTACTGAGCAGTACAACGGCCACCGTGTTATTAAGATTTGGGACTATGATCTCGAAAAAGACCAGGTAGTTGCGGGCTCGGATAAGATTATTGTAAACGGAGGCGTGGATCTTTCCCAAAAACCGATCTGGATTGAAGGTCCCCATATTTACAAAAAGAACGGTAAATACTACCTGATGTGTGCAGAAGGCGGAACCGGAGGCAACCATAGCGAAGTGATTTTTATGGCAGATTCTCCGAAAGGACCGTTTGTTCCCGCTAAAAATAATCCAATTCTTACGCAAAGATATTTTCCGAGAGACAGAAAGGAAAAAGTGGATTGGGCAGGTCATGCAGATTTAGTGGAAGGTCCGAACGGACAATGGTATGGCGTATTTTTAGCAATTCGTCCGAATGTCAGCAACCGTGTTAACAAAGGCCGTGAAACGTTCATTCTTCCTGTAGACTGGAGCGGAACGTATCCTGTTTTCCAAAATGGCCTGGTTCCGATGAAACCAAAATTGAAAATGCCACAAGGTGTTCAGAATCAAACCGGACAAACCGGATTTTTCCCGAACGGCAACTTTACATACAACGATAAACTAACCGATAAAAACCTCGATTTCCGTTGGATTGCCATGCGTGGTCCTCGTGAAAACTTCATTACTGCAACAAAAAATGGTGTAAAAGTAAACCCTTTTGCAACCAATATCAAAGCATTGGCCCCGGTTTCGGCATTATTCCACAGATTACAACACGAAGATTTTGAAACCTCTGTAACCTTGGATTTTAAGCCTAAATCAGGAAAAGAGCTGGCAGGAATTACCTGTTATCAAAGTGAAACATTCAATTATGTTTTCGGAATCACAAAAAAAGATAAAGATTTCTACATCGTATTGGAAAGAACAGAAAAAGGGCAATCAAAGCTGATCGCCAGCGAGAAGATTTCATTATCCAAACCGGTTAAACTGCAGGTTGTTGCCGATAAAGATGAACATAGCTTTAATTATTCACTGGATGGCACGAATTATAAAAATTTGGGAGGACCGGTTTCAGGAGATATTCTTTCTACTGATATAGCGGGAGGCTTTACAGGAAGCCTTATCGGGCTTTACAGTACATCTTCCAATGATATTGTACCGAATTAAGTTAGTATTAGCAATGTCACACTGAGCTTGTCGAAGTGTTCCTTTTAAGATTGTAAAGAATTAAATCGAACCAAAATATCAAAACCTTGAAAATCAAAAAATCTTATATAGTTTCTTTATTGGGATTTATCGGGCTGAATCTTCTTTCAGCCCAGGTAAATCCTTCCGGAAAACAGAGTACCGCATTTACCAATCCCATCATCTGGGCAGATGCACCGGATTTATCCATTACCAGAAACGGAAATGATTTTTACCTGATCAGTACCACCATGCATCTGATGCCGGGAGCTCCGGTAATGCATTCCAGGGATTTGGTACATTGGGAAATGTCTGGTTATGTTTTCGATACTTTGAATGACAACTCGAAATATGATTTATTGAACGGAACCGTTTACGGCAGGGGTCAATGGGCTTCTTCAATCCGTTATCATAAAGGAAAATATTACGTTTTATTCTCTCCGAATGATGAACCTTTCAAATCTTATTTCTATGTAACTGATCATCCTGAAAAGGGAAAATGGAAACTCATCACCAGAACACGGCATTTTCATGATGCGTCTTTATTTTTTGATGATGACAGGATATACGTTTTTACTTCCAACAAAGTTTTTGAACTGAGTCCCGATTTCAAAGAGGTTATCGGAAATCCGGATGGAACTGAGGTATTTCAGAAAGATGCTTCGGAAACCGGACTTCTTGAAGGAAACCAGATCATCAAAAGAAACGGGAAATATTATATGATGATGATATCCTGGCCCAAAAACGGAAAACGCCGCCAGGTCGTCTACAGAGCAGATAAAGTGACAGGACCTTACGAGAAAAAAGTAATTCTGGAAGATAATTTTTTAGGATTTTCCTATGCAGGTCAGGGTGCTTTGATAGATGATAAAAACGGAAACTGGTATTCCCTTATTTTCCAGGACAGAAACGGAGTGGGACGCGTTCCGCTGCTTCTGCCTGTACAATGGGAAAATGACTGGCCGGTATTGGGGGATAACGGAAAAGTTACTTTGAAAGGAGAAGTTCCGCTTCCGCCGTTCAAACCCAAAAATCATCTGGTGGAAAGCGATGAATTCTCTGATAAAACAATGAAAATCCAGTGGCAATGGAATCATAATCCGGTGAATGAAGCGTGGTCTTTATCTGATAGAAAAGGCTTTCTGACACTGAAAACCAGCAGAGTAGTAGACAATCTGTACGCAGCTCCCAACACTTTGACCCAGAGAATGGAAGGTCCGACTTCTTCAGCGGTTGTCGCCATTGACCTTAAAGGAATGAAAGATGGAGATATAGCTGGTTTCAGTGCCTTCAACGGGGATTCCGGGATCTTGTCAGTAGTGAAGGAAGCTGGAGAAAAATTCATTGTTTTTTCAACCAACGAAGTGAGCCTGGACAATAAAACAAAAGCCATTACTGGAGTTAAAAAAGAAGAAAAAAAACGGATTCCTCTCAATTCAGATAAGGTTTTTCTCCGTATTGATGCTGATTTTAACCTCGGGAAAGATCTTGCAGACTTTTATTACAGTACTGATCAGAAGAACTGGACGGAAATGGCAAAAGATTACAAAATGATCTTTGATTACCGTAGATTTTTTATGGGATCAAAATTCGCAGTTTTCAATTATGCCACTAAAAATACCGGAGGCTTCGTAGATGTTGATTTTTTTAGGATCAATGAAACTGGAAAATAATAAGCAGAAGCACAGAAAATGTGTGATAAATAAGCAAAGAAATAGTACGCTATTATTTTTTTAACTGAAATAATAAGTGTTAAAACTACAAATAAAAATCATGAATAAGTCAGTTGTATTAGCATTAGGTTTCATGCTGTCAGGAGTTTTTATTTCTGCACAGGTTTTTGATAAAAAAGTACCACAGGATTTCGATACAGAAAAAAAGGAAATTCCACACGGAAAAATTGATACTATACAGTATTCTTCGGCAACGGTTGGAACTACACGTAAAGCTTTGGTATATACGCCTCCCGGATATAAAAAAGGTGCTCAATATCCCGTTCTATATCTGCTACACGGTATTGGAGGAGATGAAAAAGAGTGGTTTAAAAATGGAACTCCGCAAATTATTTTAGATAATCTCTATGCCAAAGGAAAACTTTCTCCCATGATCGTTGTACTTCCCAACGGCCGGGCGATGAAGGATGACAGGGCAACCGGAGACATCATGGCAAAGGATAAAGTAGAAGCTTTTGCAACCTTTGAAAAAGACCTGCTGAATGATCTGATTCCCTTTGTAGAAAAAAAATATCCGGTTAAAAAAAACAGAATTGACAGAGCGATTGCCGGACTTTCCATGGGTGGCGGACAGACCCTGAATTTCGGACTGGGAAATATCGATAAGTTCGCATGGGTGGGAGCCTTTTCCGCAGCTCCAAATACAAAAGAACCTCAAGTTCTTCTCCCGGATCCATCCAAAGCTAAAGATTTACAACTTCTCTGGATCTCATGCGGAGACCAGGACAGGCTAATGCCTTTCAGTAAAAGAACGAGTGACTATCTTACAGACAATAAAATTCCCCATATTTTTTATATAGAACCGGGCGGTCACGATTTCAAAGTGTGGAAAAATGATTTGTATCTGTTCTCGCAACTGCTTTTCAAACCTGTCAATCAGGACGAGGTCAATCGTATTCTGAAGTCACAATAAATATAGGATTAAAGTTTTAAATCCAAATTTCTATGAATATCCGTACAATACATATAAGTTTCATTTCGCTGATAGGTTTATTTTCAATGGGAACTGCGCAGAACCCTATTATTCAGACCAATTACACTGCAGATCCGGCACCAATGGTCTACAATGACAGGCTGTATGTGTATACCACTCACGATGAAGATGATTCTACCTGGTTTACCATGAACGACTGGAAAGTGTATTCCACCAACGATATGGTGAACTGGACTGATCACGGAACAATTCTCTCGTATAAAGATTTCGACTGGGCAAAACGCGATGCCTGGGCCGCACAATGTTTAGAAAGAAACGGAAAGTTTTTTTTATACGTTCCGATGTGGTCCAAAACCAATAATAAAGGCGCTATAGGGGTTGCTGTTGGCGACAGTCCGTTGGGGCCTTTTCATGATCCGCTGGGAAAACCTCTTGTTCAGAGCGAATGGGGAGATATTGATCCCACCGTTTTTGTGGATGATGACGGACAGGCTCATATGTATTGGGGAAATCCTAAATTAAAATACGTAAAGCTGAATGAAGATATGATCTCCTATTCCGGAAATATTACAGAAGTTCCGATGACCGAAGAATCATTTGGAAAAAGGGACGGAATGCCTAACCCGGAAAGACCCACAAAATACGAGGAAGGGCCGTGGCTGTACAAAAGGAAAAACCTGTATTATCTTTTCTGGCCGGGAGGTCCGCTTCCTGAATTCATAGGATATTCTACAGGTAAAACAGCACAGGGACCCTGGAAATATGGAGGAATTGTAATGCCTACTGAGGGGAAGTCATTCACCAATCATCCCGGTGTTATTGATTTCCGGGGGAAAACCTATTTCTTTTATCACAATGGCGCATTGCCGGGCGGAAGCGGGTTTACAAGATCAGTAAGTCTGGAAGAGCTTACCTTCAATAAAGACGGATCCATTTCGCCATTTAAAATGACCAACGGAATTACAAGAGCTATCGCAACAGTTAATCCTTATTCATTCAATCAGGCAGAAATGATTGCCTGGTCGGAAAATGTAAAATCATATCAGAATAAAGAGGCTGGTGTTTTCATCAAAGCAAAGAAAAATGGGGCTTATACCAGTGTAAAGAATGTTGATTTCCGGAAAAATGGAGCTGGTTCTTTCTCTGCAAGAGTAGGAACTACCCATAACAGTGACGTCACAATGACTATTCATCTGGATGCTGTGAACGGACCAGTTGCTGCAACGGTAAAGGTTCCGCTGACGGGCGGTGATGACCGCTGGGAAACCGTAAAAGTTCAGTTGACTGAAAAAATTACCGGTATTCATGATCTGTATTTTGTATTCAATGGAAAAGCCTCAACAGATATTATGTATTTTGATTACTGGACCTTTCTTGAAAATAATTAATTATGAGAAAAAAAGTTTTATATATCGTATTCAGCCTGTTTCTGATCAGCAAAGGTTTTGCACAGGTAGCAGAAATTTCAAGTCCGGACGGGTATCTGAAGCTTCAGGTTTTTTCAGAAGAGGGAAAAGCATCGTATAATGTTATCCTTCAGGGAAAAGCAATGCTTGAAAAATCTCCGCTGGGCCTGGTAACCAACGAGTCCGACTTTTCAAAGAATCTGAAATTTTTGGACAGCAAAAAAGATATCATTTCTAAGAAATATACGAACGAAAAAATCAAAAAATCTGAGATTGATTATAAGGCCAATACTTTATTGGTTAACTTCAGCAATGCAGACCAACACCAGATAGGCATTGAATTTCAGGTGAGCAATAACAATATTGCTTTCCGGTACAATATTCTACCGATGAAAGAACGGCTGAGTGTTGTGGTACAGTCAGAAACCACAGGGTACAGATTTCCGTCACAGACCACTACTTTTCTTTCACCTATGATGAAGCCGATGACGGGATTTGCCCGTACAGCGCCAAGTTATGAAAGTGGTTATAAAGCTGATGCTGAGCTGGGAATGCCATCTGATTACGGATACGTTTTCCCGGGTCTTTTCCATATCGGAAATGAAGGCTGGGTATTACTTTCCGAGACTGGAGTGAACAGTTCGTATTGTGCTTCACACCTTGAAACCACAGCAGAAAAAAGCCTTTACAAAGTCGCTTATCCGAACATTGCTGAAAATAACGGCTTCGGAAGTACCGGAGCTGCTGTTTCTCTTCCCGGAAAAACACCGTGGAGAACAATTACAGTAGGCAGCTCCCTGAAACCCATCGTAGAAACTACCATTCCTTTTGATGTGGTAGATCCGATGTATGAGCCGTCACAGGAGTATCAGTTCGGAAAATCTACCTGGAGCTGGATTCTGTGGCAGGATAACAGTATGAATTATGATGATCAGGTGAAATTTATAGACCTTGCTGCTGCACTGAAATATCAGTTTATTCTTATGGATGCGCTTTGGGATAAAAACATAGGAAAAGACCGCATGAAAGAGCTTATTCAATATGCAAAATCTAAAAATGTCGGGGTATTACTCTGGTATAATTCCAACGGTGCTGCGAATGATGCACCCATGGGACCTAGAAATAAAATGAGCTCATCCATTGAACGGAAAAAGGAAATGAAATGGCTGAAAGAAGCAGGCGTAAAAGGACTGAAAGTGGATTTCTTCGGAGGAGACAAACAGGAAACCATGCGTCTGTACGAAGATATTCTTTCCGACGCCAATGATTTTGGATTAACCATTATTTTCCATGGAGCTACTTTACCGAGAGGCTGGGAAGTAATGTACCCGAATTATGCAGGAAGTGAGGCCGTTCTTGCCTCAGAAATGCTCTATTTCTCAGAAGATGTACGGAAACAGGAAGCTTTTTTTGCCACACTTCATCCTTTCATCAGAAATACAGTGGGAAGTATGGAGTTTGGCGGAACTTTCCTCAACAAATATTTAACGAAATCCAACAAGGATAAAAATAAAAGACATACTACGGACGGCTTTCAACTTGCTACAGCAGTCCTGTTTCAGAATCCCGTTCAGATGTTTGGCATCATGCCGAATAACCTGACCGATGCTCCGGAATTTCAGCTCAGCTTCATGAAAGAAGTTCCGACACTTTGGGATGAAACAGTTTTCATAGACGGCTATCCCGGGAAATATGCTGTACTTGCGAGAAGACATGCGGATCGATGGTATGTGGCAGGGGTAAATGCCGAAAAGCAATCCCAAAAACTGAAAATAAAACTTCCGATGTTCGCCGGGAAAAACTTGCAACTTATCAATGATGATGCAAAAGGAAATACATCAGAGAAAGAAGTGAAAGTAAATGCAAAAGGCGACTTTACAATTGAAATTCAGCCGAACGGAGGATTTGTAATAAGAAATTAGAGATTAATATAATAAAACAGGAAAAATGCGCTTCAAAAACTTATATATCTTTATCATTTCGGGATTTTTGGTTTCCTGCTCTTCCTCACAGAGTCTGGAAAAACAGTCTTCCAAAGACCAGTGGCTCACTACCTGGGCAACGGCTCCCCAACTGGTGGAACCCAAGAATCTTCCGCCGGAACCGGGACTTTCAGGAAATACCTTGCGTCAGATTGTGCGTGTATCTGTGGGTGGGAAAAAACTGCGGTTACGTTTCTCCAACAAATATTCCATGGATAGCCTGGAGGTAAAAGCGGTTTCCATTGCTGTGCCGTCCGATAGCAGCAATGTGGATGCAGCTACCATCAGATCATTAACGTTTGAGAAGAAAAACAGTTTTAAAATTGCTCCCGGATCTGATATTTATTCTGATGAAGTGAACTTTAACCTGAAGGCTAATTCGCTGCTGGCCATTACGATTTCCTATGCAAAAGTAACCCAATCTGTCACCGGGCATCCGGGTTCACGAACAACCTCTTTTATTGTTAAAGGTGTGCAAGCGAGTGCTGCTATATTTAAAAATCCTGTAAAAACAGATCATTGGTATTCGCTTTTTAACATCGATGTAAAGACAGGTGAACCCTCGTATGCGGTCTCTATTATGGGAAATTCCATTACCGACGGAAGAGGATCGGGAACCAATAAACAGAATCGCTGGCCGGATATTTTTTCGCAGCGGTTACTGGCGAATCCTTCAACCAGGAATGTAAGTGTCCTTAATTTCGGGATTGGTGGGAATTGTGTGGTGCGTGGCGGTTTGGGTCCTACAGCATTAGACCGTTTCGATTATAACATCCTCAATCAGCAGGGCGTAAAATGGCTGATCATTCTGGAAGGAGTGAATGATCTGGGAGGAACAAGAGATGCTAATGATGCCTCCAAAAGAATAGAAGAACTGATTGCCGCTTACCAGGTGATGATCAATAAGGCACATGCTAACGGAATCAAAGTGTACGGAGCAACGATTCTTCCTTTCGGAAAGTCATTCTACGACAAACCTTTCCGTATCGAGGCATGGAAAAAAGTAAACGACTGGATCAGGAACAGCGGGAAGTTTGATGCCGTCATCGATTTTGCAAAACAAATGCAAAGTGAAAATCCGGAAGTCATCTTAAATGATATGCACGATCATGATTTCCTTCACCCCAATGAATCGGGCTACAGGAGAATGGGAGAATTTGTGGATCTGAACTTATTTAAAAATTAAAATCAAAAAGATATAGTATGAATTTTACAAAAAACATTTCGCTGTTTCTTACGTTGTTGTTTATATTTTTTGTAAAAGCAACCGAACCATTTATTTCTTTTGCTAAGACAGAAAATTCGATGGTATTGAAAGAACGCAATTCAGGTTTGACACTGTTTTCAGACAGCGATTCGGATAAAGGAATTCTGCGTGCCGTTGCGAATCTTCAATCTGATTTTCAAAAAGTAACTGGTTTTCAGCCTAATCTGGTTTCCCAAAACTCTGGTGTGAACGGAATGATCATCATTATTGGTGAAGCAAGTAAAAGCAAGACCATTGATAATTTAATTCGTCAAAAAAAGCTGGATGGAAAAGCATTAACAGGGAAAAGAGAAAAATATATCATTCAGAATATCAGCAATCCTTTTCCGGGCGTTTCTGAAGCCATCGTGATTGCAGGAAGTGATAAAAGGGGAACCATTTATGGAATCTATGAAATGTCTCAGCAGATAGGTGTTTCACCATGGTATTATTGGGCAGATGTTCCGGTTGAGAAAAAAGATAATATATACTTTAAAAAAGGAATATATACTTATGGTGAGCCTGCTGTAGAGTATCGCGGTATTTTCCTTAATGATGAAGAACCTTCACTGGGAGGCTGGGCAAGAGCAACTTTTGGCGGAGTTAATTCTAAATTTTACGAAAAAGTTTTTGAACTGATTCTACGTCTTAAAGGAAATTATATCTGGCCGGCAATGTGGGGAAAAGCATTCTATGACGACGATCCTCTGAGTGGCCCTTTAGCAAATGAAATGGGTATTGTCATGGGAACTTCCCACCATGAACCTATGGCTTTGGCACAAACCGACTGGCACAGGTATATCAAAAAAAATAACCTCCCGAATGTCTGGGATTATGCTAAAAATGCAGAAGTTTTACAGAAATTCTGGAGATCCGGAATGGAGAGAAGCAAAAACTGGGAAAAACTCGTAACAGTAGGAATGCGCGGTGATGGTGATGAAGCGATGGGAGAGGGAACCAATATTTCCCTGCTGGAGAAAATTGTAAAAGACCAGCGTAAAATCATCGCTGATGTTACCGGAAAGAAAGCAGAGAAAACACCTCAGGTTTGGGCATTGTATAAAGAAGTTCAGGACTATTATGATAAAGGAATGAGGGTTCCGGATGATGTGATCCTGCTGTTCTGTGATGATAACTGGGGAAATGTAAGAAAGCTCCCTGATCTTTCAAAACCTTTGCATAAAGGAGGCTATGGAATCTATTACCATTTTGATTATGTAGGCGGCCCGAGAAATTCCAAATGGATCAACATAAGCCCGATCCAAAGAGTCTGGGAACAGATGAATCTTTCCTATGAACATAAAGTAGATAAGCTCTGGGTCGTGAATGTAGGAGATTTAAAACCGATGGAGTTTCCGATCAGTTTTTTCCTGGAAATGGCCTGGAATCCAAAGCAGTTTAATGCTAAAAATCTTTTTGAATATACTGAGAAATGGACCGCTCAGCAGTTTGGTGAAAAACATGCCGGGGAAATTGCCCGGATGATTAACCTATATTCCAAATACAACAGAAGAGTAACGCCTGAAACCCTTGACAGCAAAACGTACAGCCTTGAAAATTATCATGAATTTGAAACGGTTTTAAATGATTACAGAGCATTGGCCGTAGAAGCTTTACGGTTAAAAGAACAGATTCCTGCCGATTATCAGGATGCGTATTATCAGTTGGTTCTGTATCCGATTGATGCATGCAGTAATTTATACGAAATGTACTATGCGGTGGCAAAAAACAGGGAACTGGCAGCAAAAAAAGATCCTGAAGCCAATTTCTACGCAGATAAAGTGAAGGCATGTTTTGAAAGAAACGCTTATCTGGATAATCAATACAATAATGTGATTGCCGGCGGGAAATGGAAGCATATGATGGATCAGATGAGGATAGGATATAAAAGCTGGGCAGACGGAAAAGAAAATATAATGCCTGAAGTCACCTATATTTCTGAAGCTGAGGTTCCCAAAGAAAAAATATTTCAGGAGAAAAACGGCTATGTTTCCATTGAAGCAGAAAATTTTGCAAGAATGAGCAATTCTGACCGAATCCATTGGGAAGTGATTCCTGATTTTGGAATAACAAAGTCGGGAGTGACAACGTTTCCGCAGAATGCCTATCCAAAAGCCGATGAAAATATCTGGCTGGAATATGATATCAATTTTGAATCAAAAGGGGAGTTTGAAGTCCAGTTATTATTAGCTCCGACTTTAAATTTTAATCATAATAAAGGATTGCGTTACGAAATTTCTTTTGACAACGAAACTCCGCAAATTGTCAACTTCAATGGCTATTACAAAGGAGAATTGGGAAGATGGCAGTCCGAACATATTATTAAATCTATTACAAAGCATTCGGTTCAGCAGGCTGGAAAGCACATGTTACGTTTCAGAGTGCTGGAACCCGGCATTGTCCTTGAAAAGATACTGATCAACACCGGAGGATTAAAACCCTCTTACCTGGGCGCTCCCGAAAGCGAAATGCTTCGCTGAGTGGCCCGATACTCATCACAAACAACACTTTAATTATGAAACATTAATCTTAATTCAAATTCCAATCTGAAATACAGTTCCCTCACAGAGAATGAAGAGAAAGAACAGCGAATGATTTTGTAAGCAACTTTATTTAACAGATCGCTGCCTGATATCATTCAGGGTATTTTCCTGACGGTTTTTGAAAATGAACCGTCTTGATGGGGAATCTATTGCCCTTACATTAATTGTCTTCAATCAAAATCACGACTATCTAAAACTAAACCATTATGAAAAAAAATTTAAAACTTCTCAGCATTCATTCTATATGTTTGCTTTTCAGCTGTCTGTTGCATGGGCAGCTTACTACGGTAAAAATTGATAAGAATACTGCTTATCAGAAAATAAGAGGATTCGGAGGATTTGTCTGCAGTCCCCAGTTTGCGTATAACCATATGTCTACATCAGAGATTCAGACCCTTTGGGGGGCTTCCAGTGAAGGCGGGTATAATATTATGAGATTGTATATTCCCGAAAACAGCAGCAACTGGAGTTCCGTACTGGCTACAGCGCAACTCGCCAAATCTATGGGGCTTACCATTTTTGCTTCGCCTTGGACCATGCCCGCAGCTTGGAAAACCAATAACCATGTGAATGCAGTGTATACTGATGCGAACGGAGTACAGCAGATCGGATATTTAAAGCAGGAAAACTATCAGGATTATGCGCTTTATCTTAACAGCTTTGTTACCTATCTCCAGAACAATGGAGTAGATCTTGATTATATCTCCATTCAAAATGAACCGGATGAAATGGCACAGTATCAGGGATGTATCTGGACTCCTGCGCAAATTACCACCTTCATCAAAAATTACGGACAGCTTATCAATTGTAAAGTGATTGCCCCAGAAAGTGTAGGATTTACGGATAATTTTGCCAGTGCTTTGCTGGATCCTGCGGCAATGGCCAATTTTGAAGTTTATGGGGGGCATCAATACGGGCTTATGCAGTCTGCCTACAAACAATTCCAGAATTACAACAAAGAAATCTGGCAGACAGAGTATTTGATCAACTGGAACTCTTCATCCACCCAGCCGGCACGAGATTTCAGCTGGAATACAGATGCTTTTACTTTTGCCAGCAGTGTCAACAATGCATTACTGGGAAATATCAATGCCTGGATTCATTACTCTGCCAAAAGGTATTACGGGTTAATGGGTGACGGAACTTATGGAACCACCGCAGGCCTAATGACCAAAAGAGGCTATATCCTTTCCCATTATGCCAAGTACACAACAGGAAAGACGAGAATAGAAGCCAAATGGGATGACAAAACCGGAGTATTGCAAGGCTCTTCCTATATTTCCCAGGATGGAAATCAGGTTGTTCTTATGGTGATTAATCCTTCTCAGAATACTTATAGTCTGAAGGTTGATCTTCCTTTTTACACGACTTCAGGAACAAAAGTACTGACCAATACGCAATCCAATATGGTCAGCACACCTATCACTATGAGTACGGCAACATTTCGGCCTACTGCTGATATCAGCCCTTTCAGTGTTATGACTTTTGTTTTTAATAAAAGTGGCGACAGGCCTGCTTCTCTCATGACAGGCGGTGATATCCATTATAATAAAATTGAAACACAAACTGCTACCAGTACAGCTTTTGGGACAGGATTCAATATCAGCAATACAACGGTGACGTTCTCTAATCCAAGCCCTCTTATCAGTAATAATATGACTGCGGCTAACGGATATCTTCAGCTTAATGACCGGTACAATAAACTGATCCTGCATGTAAACAGCTATACAACAGCGGGACAAAGCTATTCAGACAATACGACTTTATATTACATCAACAGTCAGGGCGTAACGAAATCATATAATTACGGCAAGATTAATTTTCCGCAGGGAGGAAACTTCGATATCACCTTAGATATTTCAAGACAGGTGCTTACAGACGGATGCAAAGGAATTTTAGGACTGAGAAATTCCAATTACAGCTCTGTGCTTACGCTTAATCTGGGTGATGTTTATTTCAATGTAGGTAATGAAATTGCTTCAAAATTCGGAAGTACCTATTCCGCAAGCGACAGCTATCTGATGGATGCACTGGAAAATGGCTACTACACTTCTGTAGACTTCAGAAATGCTGCGGGAGTTACTTCCTCCAATAACTGGCAGCCTATGAGCGCTAATTCTAACAGCATTTATTATGTGAATTCAAACGTAAGTTCATCTGCCAATAATGTGATCTCAGGGACAGCTTGTTCAAATCTTGTTCTTTCCGGTCAGGGTATGGATTTTCAGGTGCCATTTAACTTTACAGCCAATACAGCCTCTTACAGCCGTACTTTTAATGGTTACGATGTGCTGATCCTGCCATTCCAGGCTAATATACCGTCCGGGGTTACTGCTTATCTGATGTCTCCGAATGTCAGTAATATCAGTTGTACCGCAATTTCAAATGGAATCATTCCAGCAAACACTCCGGTAATCATCAATGCGACAGGAAATATTACTTTCAACGGTACAGGAAACGTTTCCACACCCAAAGCAATCACGGTCAATCAGATGAACGGAGTTTACCAGAGCATCAAAGTTCCGGCGAATGCTTATGTGCTGAAAACTGAAAACGGAGTAACAGGCTTCTATAAAGTAACAGCCGGAAGTGAGCCTGTAATAGGATCTTTCAAAGCATATCTTACAGAAGAAAATGCCTATTCTGCCAACGTTCTTCCTTTAAATTTTGGATCATTAGGCGTCAGAAATATTCTTGCTGAATCCAAAAGACAAGAAGTGAAAATATATCCTAATCTGGTAAAAGTAGATCTTTTCATTGATTCTGATCTCTCAGAAGCTACGGCAACCATTTTTGACGGAAGAGGTGGTGTCATCAGAGCCGGAGTAAAAATAAATTCAGGGAAAAACCAAATTAATGTGGGAGATTTCCCCGCGGGTATTTACTTTATTGAGGTTGCTCAAAAAAATAATACAGTCGTAAAACAAAAATTAATCAAAGAATAAATTGAATCCTAAGCCATCATGAGCATTGCTTATGGTGGCTTTATTTCCACAATTTGGTAGATGAAAACCAAAAGTAAGTAGGATTTATTCTTAATTTAAGTGTATTATTTACATTTATTTAAAATAGAACGTTATATTTGTTTTTCATTGCATTGTTGCTGAATAATACTGGCAATTTGTATAAAATAAGAATGAAAATATAATTATCCGTAAAAATCTGTAAAATCAGTGGGTTGAAAATGATTAATCACAAAATCAACAGCCATTTTTCGGACTTTGCTAACCCCATTCTTATAAAGAAATATGCGCAGTCATCTGTGAAAATCCGTGAAATCTGTGGTTAGAAAATCATTAATTACAGAATCCACAAAAGTTTTAGGACTTTACTGATCCCTAATTCTTATAAAGAAATATGCGCAGTCATCTGTGAAAATCCGTGAAATCTGTGGTTAGAAAATCATTAATTACAGAATCCACAAAGTCTTAGGACTATATTGAAACCATATACCTATGAAAAGAATTGTAATAATCCTATGTGCAACCCTTGCAGCACCTTTATTTTTTGCCCAGAGCCATTATAAATACCCATTCAGAAACCCGGATCTTCCGGTTAATGAAAGAATAGAGAACCTTCTTACTTTACTGACAACAGAAGAAAAGATAGGAATGATGATGGATAATTCCCAGGCAGTTCCCCGTTTGGAAATTCCAGCCTACGGATGGTGGAATGAAGCACTTCACGGAGTGGCCAGAGCAGGAACAGCTACTGTTTTCCCTCAGGCGATCGGGATGGCAGCCACATGGGATGTTCCGGAGCATTTTAAAACCTTTGAAATGATCTCTGATGAAGCACGGGCAAAATACAACAGATCTTTTGATGAAGCTCTGAAAACAGGGCGGTACGAAGGACTTACCTTCTGGACACCCAATATCAATATTTTCCGTGACCCAAGATGGGGAAGAGGCCAGGAAACCTACGGTGAAGATCCTTATCTGACCTCTGTTCTGGGGGTTGCTGCAGTAAAAGGTTTGCAGGGAAACGACCCGAAATTTTTTAAAACCCACGCCTGCGCCAAACATTTTGCAGTACATAGCGGACCGGAATGGAACCGCCATTCCTACAATGCAGAAATTTCAAAAAGAGATCTGTATGAGACCTATCTTCCCGCTTTCAAAGCATTGGTTCGGGAAGGGAATGTAAGAGAAGTAATGTGCGCTTACAATGCTTTTGACGGGCAGCCATGTTGTGCAAACAATACTTTACTTACAGAAATTCTCCGTGGAAAATGGAAGTATGACGGAATGGTAGTCTCAGACTGCTGGGCACTGGCCGATTTCTTTCAGAAAAAATACCATGGCACCCATCCTGACGAAAAAACAACCGCAGCAGATGCCTTGAAACATTCCACGGATCTGGAATGTGGAGATACTTATAACAATCTGAATAAATCTCTGGCCAGCGGACTGATTACCGAAAAGGATATTGATGAGTCGATGCGCAGAATCCTGAAAGGCTGGTTGGAGCTGGGAATGCTTGATCCGAAATCTTCCGTTCACTGGAATACCATTCCGTATTCTGTAGTCGATTCTGAAGACCATAAAAAGCAGGCACTGAAAATGGCACAAAAGTCAATTGTGCTGATGAAAAACGAAAATAATATTCTGCCTCTCAGCAGAAATATTAAAAAAATTGCCGTTGTAGGACCAAATGCTGATGACGGATTGATGCAGTTAGGAAACTATAATGGAACCCCTTCTTCCATTGTAACGATTTTAGAAGGAATCAAAACCAAATTTCCAAATACTGAGATTATCTACGAAAAAGGAAGCGAAGTAACAGATCCTTCGTCCAGAACGTCACTCTATCAGAATTTCATCAGTCAGAAAAACGGCGTGAAAGGAATGAAAGTAACGTTTTTTAATAACAATGAATTCAAAGGGCAGCCGGCCAATGTTTCCGTAAATCCCACCGCCATCAGCTACAACAGTTTTGGAGGAACCCAGCTTGCACCCAATGTAGGAAGAGAAAATACCTCAGCCATCATTTCAGGGATTTTTAAAAGTACCTATACAGGAGAGGTTGTGTTTTCTGCTTCCACTTCCGATGTCTATACCCTTTTCGTGGACGGAAAAGAAATTGCCACAAGAAAAGGACCTGATGCAAGACATCCTTCAGAGTTTCCTGTAAAAATGGAAAAAGAAGAATACAAGATAGAACTGCGTCATACACAAAAAGGAAAATATGTGAGTATCACTTTTGAAGTGTACAGAAAAGACCCTGTTAATTTTGTTTCGGTGAGGGAAAAGGTGAAAAATGCAGACGTTATTGTCTTTGCAGGCGGACTTTCTCCAAGTCTGGAAGGTGAAGAGATGATGGTAAATGCAGAAGGCTTCAGAGGAGGTGACAAAACTTCGATTGCCCTTCCTAAAGTGCAACGGGAACTGTTAGCGGAGCTTAGAAAAACCGGAAAACCTGTTGTTTTTGTTCTTTGTACCGGAAGTGCTCTGGGATTGGAACAGGATGAGAAAAATTATGATGCCCTGTTGAATGCCTGGTATGGCGGACAATCAGGAGGAACGGCCGTAGCAGATGTTTTGGCAGGGGATTATAACCCTTCAGGAAAATTACCCATTACCTTTTACAAAAACCTTGAGCAGCTGGATAACGCTCTTTCAAAGACAAGCAAACACGAAGGATTTGAGAATTATGATATGCAGGGAAGAACCTACCGTTATATGACGGAAAAACCTCTTTATCCGTTCGGGCATGGCCTGAGCTATTCAAAATTTGTTTATGGAGATTCAAAACTCAGCAAAAATACTATCAATACCAACGAAAATGTGACGATCACAATTCCGGTAACCAATGTTTCAGAAAGGGATGGCGAAGAAGTCGCTCAGGTCTATATCAAAAGAAATAATGATACCCAGGCACCGGTAAAAACGTTAAGGGCTTTTGAGAGGACTTTAATCAGATCTAAAGAAACAAAAAATATTCAGCTGACCCTCTCCAAAGATTCATTTGCCTTCTATGATGAAAAAGCAGATGATCTGGTTTCAAAACCCGGCGATTATACCATTTTTTATGGCGGAACTTCTGATGATGCCGTGTTGAAAAGCATTCCATTAACAGTAAAATAAAAATTGATTCAAGACAAATTGAGACATGCTTTAGTTTTCAAAATAACGATCTATGACAACCAAAAATAAAATATTTTCCATCGCGATTTCCCTCAGTGCTGCTTTTTTTTCGGCTCAGAATAATACGGTCCGTACCTTTAACCTGGATCTGAAAGAAACCTCTACACCTATTAAAATACAGCCCACCATGTACGGGATTTTTTTTGAAGACATCAATTTTGCAGCAGATGGCGGATTGTATGCTGAACTGATTAAAAACCGCAGTTTTGAATTTGACGAACCATTTACAGGATGGAAACAGCCCAACACAAAAACACTTTCTCCTAACCTGGATTCCGGGTTTCTGACCATTTATTCTGACCCTGCCAAAACCAATAAAAATTACGCAAGAATTACTGTTCTGAACGATAAAAATTATATTCTCGAAAATGAAGGATTCAGAGGAATAGGTATTCATCAGGGTGAAAATTATGATTTCAGTTTTGATCTCGAGAATGTTTCAGGAAATATTGCTACGGTAAATGCAAGTCTTGTTGATGAAAATGGAAAGGAAATTTCTTCAGTTTCTACACTCATAAAAGGAAAGGGATGGCAGAAGTATACAGCCGTTTTCAAATCACCACAAACTGTAGAAAAAGCAAAACTGCGGATTACATTTACCGGAAATGGCATCGTGAACATGGATATGATCTCCCTCTTCCCGCAGGATACCTGGAAAGGCAGAAAAGGAGGTTTACGAAAAGACCTCGTTCAGAAACTATATGATCTGCAGCCCGGGTTTTTGAGATTTCCTGGAGGCTGTATTGTAGAAGGAAGAACTTTGGCAGAACGCTATCAGTGGAAAAAAACAATAGGAAATATAGCAGACCGTGAATACCTTATCAATAAATGGAGTACAGGATTTCCGCACAGGCTTACACCGGATTACGGGCAGTCTTTCGGGTTAGGATTTTATGAATATTTCCAGCTTTCCGAAGATCTGGCTGCAGAACCTGTTCCTATTCTGAGCTGCGGAATGGCATGCCAGTTCAATACCGCAGAGCTGGTGAAAATGGAAGACCTTGATCCTTATATTCAGGATGCCCTTGACCTGATTGAATTTGCCAACGGAGATTCCGGAACAAAATGGGGGAGAATCCGTACTGAAATGGGACATCCGAAGCCTTTTAATTTAAAATTTATCGGAGTAGGAAATGAACAATGGGGAGCAGATTATATCGAACGTTATAAAGTATTTGAAAAAGCCATTCATGCAAAATATCCTGACATTAAGATTATCTCCGGAAGTGGACCGTCACCCGACGGCGAGTTCTTCGAATATGGATGGAAAGAGTTGAAGCAGCTTAACGCACAGATTGTAGATGAACATTATTACAACTCTCCCGAATGGTTTATGAAAAATGCAGGCAGATACGACCAGTATGACCGTTCCGGTCCAAAAGTTTTTGCCGGAGAATATGCTGCCCAGTCTGTAGGCGTGGTAAAACCTGATAACAAAAATAATTGGCTGACGGCCCTTTCAGAAGCCGCTTTTATGACCGGTCTTGAAAGAAATGCAGATGTGGTTTATATGACTTCCTACGCACCGCTTTTTGCCCATGCTGACGGCTGGCAGTGGACACCCGATCTCATCTGGTTCAATAATCTGAAATCCTACGCGACCCCGAATTATTATGTTCAGAAATTATTCTCCAACAATAAAGGAACGGATGTACTGAAAATAGAAAGGAACGGAAAAGCGGTATCCGGCCAGGAAAAATTATACGCTACGGCAGTAAAAGATGCAAAAACTCATGAGATCATTATAAAAATGGTCAATGCTGATAATCAGGCTAAAACGGTAAATATAAACCCCGGAACTTTGAAAATAGGTAAGAAAATAACCAAAATCCTTCTGTCTGCCCCGCAGCTTTCTAGTGAAAATAACTTCGATGCTGAACCTGTGAAACCCAAAGAGGAGAATTCAGAAGCTAAAAAAGGTGAAATTTCAACAGAAATTCCGGCCAATTCTTTGGTTGTTTTAAAGGTAAAAATAATTTAATATACTGTTTTATAGTATGTTATAAAAAATAAGTGTGTTTTTTACATTTATTTAAAATAGAATCTTATATTTGTTTTTATCTCATCAGGAGAATTTAAAATCTCAATAATCAAAAACGTTTCACCACCATGAAAAAATATGTTATCGGGCTGGACTACGGTACAGATTCCGTACGGGCCGTTCTTATTGACACTGAAAACGGTTCTGAAATAACTTCTTCAGTCAGCTATTATCAAAGATGGAAAGAAGGTAAATTCTGTAATCCCTCAGCTAATAGTTTCAGACAGCATCCTTCAGATCATATTGAAGGTCTGGAGAAAACTATTTCAGAAGTTGTAAGAGAAAGCGGGATACCGGCAGAGCAGATTGTTAGTATCTGCATTGATACTACAGGCTCTTCACCGTTACCAGTAACAAGTGATGGAGTAGCCTTAGCACTGGTTCCGGGATTTGAAGAGAATCCGAATGCCATGATGGTTTTATGGAAAGACCATACCGCTATCCGCGAAGCTGAAGAAATCAATACCCTTGCAAGAACCTGGGGTGGAGAAGATTATACAAAATATGAAGGCGGTATTTACTCCTCAGAATGGTTCTGGGCCAAAATACTGCACATCAGCAGAGTGGATGCAGGGGTAAAAAATGCTGCTTATAGCTGGATGGAGCACTGTGATTATCTGACTTTCCTTTTATCAGATCATAAAGACCTGGCAACATTCAAAAGAAGCCGTTGTGCTGCCGGTCACAAAGCCATGTGGCATGAGTCGTGGGACGGCCTGCCTTCCGAAGAATTTCTCAACAGGCTAGATCCTTCTCTGGGAGCGCTCAGAGGAAGATTATACCGTGAAACCTATACTTCAGATGAAATTGCCGGCTACCTGAATGAAGAATGGGCCGCAAAAACCGGTCTTACCACCAAAACCATTATTACGGTAGGAACTTTTGATGCCCATTCAGGCGCAGTGGGAGCAAAGGTGGAAGAAAATACACTGATCAGGATCATGGGAACTTCCACCTGTGACATTATGGTGGCCTCACAAGAAGCTATTGGAGATACAACCGTAAAAGGAATCTGCGGTCAGGTTGATGGCTCCGTAATTCCCGGATTGATAGGACTTGAAGCAGGGCAGTCCGCCTTTGGAGATGTTCTGGCATGGTATAAAGATATTCTGATGTGGCCGGTTCACCAGGTGATGATACATTCCGAAAGTATTTCAGAGGAGCAGAAGACAAAGCTCGCTGAAGAAATGGAGGCCGGACTTATCAGAAAATTAACCCTTGAAGCAGAAAAAATTCCTCTTTCCGATGCCGTTCCGGTTGCCTTGGACTGGGTAAACGGAAGAAGAACACCGGATGCAGATCAGGAACTTAAGGCAGCGATCAGCCAGCTTTCTCTGGGAACAAAAGCACCCCATATTTTCAAAGCTTTAGTCAATGCTATTTGTTTCGGAGCTAAGAAGATCGTTGACCGTTTTGAGGAGGAAGGTGTGAAAATCAATAAAGTGATCGGAATTGGAGGAGTGGCAAGGAAATCACCATTTATTATGCAGACACTCGCTAATGTTCTGGATATGCCTATTGCAGTAGCTGCTTCAGACCAGACTCCTGCTTTGGGAGCCGCAGTTTATGCAGCTGTATCAGCAGGAATTTATCCGACTGTACAGGAAGCCAGTATGAAAATGGGCTCCGGATTTGAAGCGGAATACCAGCCGAAAGCCGAAGAAGTGCAGCACTACAGAGAACTAATGCAGCAATACCAGAAGCTTGCTGATTTTGTAGAATATAATACCAGACTGAAAAACAACAGGAAAGAACTTCAGAACTCCTGATTTTCCATTTTAACCTTTTGAATAATACTCAAAATGAATACCTATAAAGAACTCCAAAGAGAATGTTATGAAGCGAATATGCAGCTGGATGCCCTGAAGCTGGTGGTCTATACCTTCGGAAATGTAAGCGCTGTAGACCGCGATAAGGGGATTTTTGCCATTAAACCAAGCGGTGTACCTTATGATATTTTAAAGCCGGAAGATATGGTGATTTTAGATTTTGATGCCAATGTCATTGAAGGCAGGCTCAGACCTTCTTCCGATACCAAGACCCATGCTTACCTGTACAAAAACTGGGAAAACATCGGTGGAATTTCCCACACTCATGCGATCTATTCCGTGGCGTGGGCACAGGCACAAATGGATATTCCTGTTTTCGGGACCACCCATGCAGACCATTTAACAACAGATATTCCCTGCGCTCCACCGATGCGGGATGAGCTGATCGAAGGAAACTACGAATACAACACAGGAATACAGATTCTGGAATGCTTTAAAGAAAAACAGCTCTCTCCGGAAGAAGTGGAAATGGTTCTTATCGGCAATCACGGTCCGTTTACCTGGGGAAAAAATGCTGAGAAAGCAGTCTACAACAGCAAAGTGCTGGAGACCATTGCCGAAATGGCTTATCTCACCAGACAGATCAATCCTGAGGCGGAACGTCTGAAAGACTCACTTATCAAAAAACATTATGAACGTAAGCACGGCAAGAATGCCTACTACGGACAGGAATTTAAACACTAAACACTTTAAGATAAACAACTATTAACGATCAACAAAACTATGTTAACACCTCTCAATACCAAAGAAGTCTGGTTCATCACAGGAAGTCAGCATTTATACGGACCAGAAACACTGGCACAGGTAGCAGAACACTCACAGAAAATTGTGGCAGAACTTGAAAAATCTTCTTTCATCCCGGTAAAAGTTATTGTAAAGCCAACGGTAAAAACTACCGAAGAGATATTTGAAACCATTGCAGCAGCCAATCATGCAGAAAACTGTATAGGAGTAATTACGTGGATGCATACTTTTTCACCCGCTAAAATGTGGATCAGAGGGCTAAAAATTTTACAGAAGCCTCTTCTGCATCTGCATACCCAATTCAACAGAGATATTCCGTGGTCTACCATGGATATGGATTTTATGAATCTTAACCAGGCTGCTCACGGAGACCGTGAATTTGGTTTTATGGTGAGCAGACTCAGAAAAAACAGAAAAGTAGTGGTAGGGCACTGGTCAGAAGAAAGAGTTCAGAAGCAGATCGGTGACTGGAGCCGCGTTGCTGCAGGCTGGGACGACTGGCAGGGAGCTAAATTTGCACGTTTCGGAGATAATATGCGATTTGTAGCTGTTACAGATGGAGATAAAGTGGAAGCTGAAACCCGGTTCGGTTTTTCAGTCAATACCTGGGGAATTGGTGATCTTGTCGGAGTTATCAATTCAGTAAGCGAAGGAGAAATAAAAAGCCTGATGGAAGAATATGAATCTTCTTATCACATGGCTGCATCTCTTTTGGAAGGAGGAGCCAACAGAAGTTCGCTGCACACCGCTGCAAAAATTGAATTGGGCCTTGAGAAGTTTTTAAAAGACGGTGGATTTAAAGGATTCTCTGATACTTTTGAAGACCTTCACGGGCTGGAACAGCTGCCTGGAATTGCCGTACAGCGCCTGATGCAGAAAGGATACGGATTTGCAGGCGAAGGAGACTGGAAAACCGCAGCGCTCGTACGTGCCATGAAAACAATGGGACAGGGTCTTGAAGGTGGGAATGCCTTTATGGAAGATTATACCTATCATTTAGACCCTTCCAATCCTTCTATTTTAGGCTCCCATATGCTGGAAGTAGATCCTGTGCTGGCCGCCGGGAAACCTTCATGTGAGATACATCCGCTGGGAATCGGAGGAAAAGCAGATCCGGTTCGTCTTGTTTTTAATTCCCGAGGAAATATTGATTCCCTGAACGCTGCCCTGATGGACTTTGGAAACCATTTCAGGCTGCTGATCAACAAAACCAGAGCATTGGAAATTACAGAAGAGCTGCCAGAACTTCCGGTAGCAAGAGTCTTATGGAAACCTCTTCCTGATTTATACACAGCCGCAGAAGCCTGGATATTGGCAGGAGGGGCACACCATACATGTTACAGTGAAAATATTTCGGCAGAACAGCTGGAAGATTTTGCTGAAATAGCAGGAATTGAATCATTAGTCATTGATGAAGATACCAGAATGCGTGATTTTAAAAATACACTTCGTTGGAATGAAATGTATTATCGTTAATTAATTGTAAAAAATATGTAAATAATTATGAAAAAAACAACATATAACGGCATTTTTATTTTATTATTTTTAATTATTTTCGGCTGCAGAAAAGAAAATAACAAACAGGATATTTCAGGAAAAATGGAGAATGTTCAAACTTCAGACTATGGAGTGACGCCCAAAGGCGATTCTATTAAAAAATACACATTAAGCAATAAAAACGGGATGAAAGTTGAAGTCATCAACTTCGGCGGGATTATCACTTCTTTAACTGCTCCTGATAAGAACGGGAAATATGAAGACGTGGTTCTGGGTTTTACAAAACCTGAAGGATATTTCGATGGAAACCCTTATTATTTCGGTGCTTTGATCGGAAGATACGGCAACAGAATTGCCAATGCCCAATTTACACTCGATGGCAAAACCTATGAAATCAACAAAAATGATGGCCCTAACAGCCTTCACGGAGGAAAAGAAGGGTTTCACACCAGATTCTGGAATATTGAAGTCGTAAAAGATGCAAAATTTCCGACATTGAAATTATCTTATACCAGTGCAGATGGTGAAGAAGGATATCCGGGGAAATTAACAACAACCGTTTTTTACACGCTTACAGACGACAATGCATTGGAAATTTCGTATGAAGCTGAAACAGATAAGCCTACTGTAGTGAATCTTACCCAGCATTCCTATTTTAACCTGTCAGGAAATTTTACTAAAACGATTACCGATCATGAACTGCAGATTAATGCAGATCATTTTCTTCCGGTGAATGAAACCTTGATTCCTACCGGTGAACAGAAAGCAGTAAAAGGAACTCCTTTTGATTTTACGGTTTCAAAGTCTATCGGAAAAGATATCAGTGCAGATGATGATCAGCTGAAAAAAGGAAAAGGATATGACCATAACTGGATTTTGAATGGAAAAGGTTTGAGAAGTATCGCAAAAGTGTATCACCAGGGAACAGGAAGATTAATGGAAGTCTTCACAGATGAACCCGGTGTGCAGTTTTATTCCGGAAATTTTCTTGACGGAAAGTTTGATACCAAAACCGGTGGTAAAAATGAATTCAGAACAGGGTTCTGCTTAGAAACACAGCACTTCCCGGATTCACCGAACCAGCCTTCTTTTCCTTCTACAGAATTGAAGCCCGGACAGAAATACCACTCGAAAACCATCTATAAATTCTCCGTAAAAAAGTAAACTATGGGAAAATTAGCAACTATTGATATCATCATATTCCTGATCTATTTTGTAGTGGTAGCTTCTTACGGATTATGGATCTATAAAAAGAAAAAATCCGAATCTACAGGAAGTAAGGATTATTTCCTTGCGGAAGGATCTTTGACATGGTGGGCGATCGGAGCCAGCTTAATTGCCTCCAATATTTCCGCTGAGCAGTTTATTGGAATGAGCGGTGAAGGTTTCTTTGTCGGAATCGCTGTTGCCGCTTACGAATGGATTGCTGCCGTTGCACTGATCATTATCGCAGTCTGGTTTATTCCGATCTATCTTAAAAATAAGATTTATACCATGCCCCAGTTTCTGGAAAGAAGGTATAACAAATCTGTTTCACTCATCATGGCAGTATTCTGGCTGTTTCTGTATGTTATCGTGAATCTTACTTCCATTCTTTACCTTGGAGCTCTTGCCATTGATACTTTATTAGGAGGAGAACATCTTCACGGTATTATGATCGCTCTTTTGCTTATGGCCCTTCTGATTGGTCTCGGAGGAATGAAAGTAATTGGATATACAGACGTTATACAGGTGGCTGTCCTTATTATCGGAGGTTTTGCAACGGTGTATATGGCGTTGCAGATCGTGGATCAGAGAATCAACGGAGCCGCTGTAGGAAATGCGCTGGCAGGATTCAATACCCTGATCAATGAGGCTCCGCAGCACTTTAAGCTGATTCTTCAAAAACCAACAACTACGACTACTACTTTGGCAATGCCTCAGAACCTTGAGGTACAGAAATATGTGGTGTTACCGGGTCTGGCCATGTATTTTGCCGGTCAGTGGATTGTTAACCTGAACTATTGGGGCTGTAATCAGTACATCACCCAAAGAGCTTTGGGAGCAGATCTGAAAACAGCCAGAACAGGAATTCTGTTTGCAGGTTTTCTGAAATTATTCATGCCTGTAATCGTAATGCTTCCGGGAATTGCTGCTTATGTTTTATATTCCAAAGGACACCTTCCTGGATTCAACGGAGTGAAAGATGGGGCATATTCTGCAATATTGGGATTCTTACCAGTAGGATTGAAAGGATTGGCTATTGCCGCTTTGACGGCAGCGATTGTAGCTTCACTGGCAGGAAAAGTAAACAGTATTTCAACCATTTTTACGTTGGATATCTATAAAAAATACCTTAAAACAGATGCCACCGAAATTCAGATGGTGAGAACAGGCCGCTGGGTAATTATTATCGCCATGATGGCAGCACTGGCCTTTACCTGGACAGATGTTTTAGGAATTGGTGGTGAAGGAGGTTTCACATTTATCCAGAAATATACAGGCTTTATCAGTCCGGGAGTTTTTGCCATGTTCCTTCTGGGGATGTTCTGGAAAAGAACGACTGGCATAGCTGCTTTGGTAGGGGTGATTTTAGGATTTGTCCTGGCTATTTTCTTCAACAGTTTTGCCGTTGAAATTTTCGGGAAAGAGACGTGGATGTACACAGCATTCACTTATGAAAAGCTGGAAAATGGGGTGGTTCATACCATTACCGAAATTCCTTTCCTGATCAATATGGGATGGTCGTTTTTTATCACCATAATTGCCATGATCCTGATCAGTCTTGCAGGTCCAAAAGTAAACCCTAAAGCCTTTGCCATTGATGTAGCAATGTTTAAAGTAGACAACAGGACATTAGTTTTGATTGTGATGACGCTGCTTTTACTGACCGCCTTGTATGTAAGATTTTGGTAAACGTAGAAATATGTTATAAGTGAATAGTCAATAGTGAATTCGTTTCACTTGTCAATTTTAGAAATTCACCATTGACTGCGAAGCAAAATTGACTTTTCACATACAATAAAAAAACAGGATGCTTAAAAAGCACCCTGTTTTTTTATTGATATCAGTTCATTCCAATATATTTAAACTTGAACAATTGACATGAAGTACCGTAATAATCCCAAAGGTGTAAGTTTGAATTGCCATCCATGGTACAGTTGGGAATATCCCAGCCACGTGTAGGGTCCACCTTGGACAGGATTTTATAATAACCATTGGAGACAGCAACTACCTGCCAGGCTTGTGCATCATTACCATAGTTCTGCCAAAGCCTGATCGAGGTTCCCAGTGTATTGCTGTTACTGGCTAAGTCAATGCAGCGATTGGTTGCACTCGCTTTGGATACAAAACGCCAGTAACCATTGCCGGCGTCAATTGCAACCCAGCGTTGTGCAGCAGCACCATTCCTTGTCCATGGTCTTAACACTGCGCCATTGGCATCCTCTCCGGATTTTAGATCAACTACTTTATTGGCATCGGTCTGAAACTCGATCTCGTAAATACCATTATTAACTAGGTTGCTGGTTGTATTACAGTTTCCAACAGGATAATTGGAGGATGCATATTGCTGGAACCACTGTTTAACTGGTGCGGCGCAGGCTTCCCAATCGTTGTTGTAGGCTGTTCCTGCATTAGGATCGCCTTTGTGGAGGAGGTTATCCGGGGCAAGAACATTCCAGCTTACATTGCCTGACTGATCCACGATATATTTTAAATTGGCGCCAAATCCGCTTCCGCCTGCGGTACCTGTTGTACCGATGCCGAAGGTACCATAGCCCTGCGGGGCCCAGTCGGTCTCGGTAATGGCAATTGGTGCAATGTCTGCGATTGGTTTAACATTGATATTCCATGCGTTCTGAAAGGCTTGATAGTTGCTGAGACCGCCCCAGTAAGCCGGATAGATATGAACAGCATAACCAATATTACCACCTGTAATCTGGTTACTGACATAGCCTTGATAATGGGATTGCCATCCTGTACCCGGTATCCAGCAAACATTATTGGCTCCATTGTTGCGAATAATGTTAACCAATGGCTGGAAGAAGTTTTTAAGTGCTGCAAAGTGCTCGTTTCCTGTCGATCCCCATGTGCCATTTGTGCCCAGAATCTCAACAGGTTCGTTGGCTAATTCGAACATCACATTGTCAGCGTTCTTTAGCCCCGGATGTTGCGACAAAAAGGTCCATACGGTTTTAAGATAGCTATGATAGGCATCGTTCACAGCAATACGATTTGGACATACGCCTGGCGGACGTAGGATGACATACATTCCCAGGCTGCGGGCATGGTTAATCAGCGGGATTATCACCTGATCTGTATAAGTTACCAGGCGGTTATAATTGAATCTTGAGATATCGTTCTCTGGGATAGCCGGTCCGGGATCATTGGTCCAATACGGATCAATATGGAGGCGGATGTAATTGAGATACCAGCCATCAGCAGCACTGGTGAGCTTGTTCATGACAGCTTTATTATAGTTCAGTGCGCCCTGTACATTGTAATTATCCCAGGTACAGTAGCCGGAATTAGCCCCATACTGACAGCCATTGAACCAGGGGCTGGGAGTTATGGCGACACCATGTAAGACAACATTATTGTCACAGGGATCTTTAAGGTATCTGCCTCCGACATGCAGCATTGGTGTTGCTGCCAACGCTCTTGCGCTAGCGCCGACACTTAAGTTGGTGTCAGGGTCTTCTAGTAAATTTTTTTCATCCATCGTAGAACAGCTGGAAAGAATGATTAACAGAAAGGCCAGAAAAAGCCACATTTTGTTTGTTTTCATAATTTGATATATTTAAAGTTTGGTCTTATTTTTTAGCCGTTAATATTTTGATTCTCCATCCCGCGCAGGAGTATTGCGCAGATAAGTAAAACTTCTTAATTTTTATTAACGGTGGATTTGAATAAGGATTGATTTCAGATTACTAAACCGTTTAACCTGTTTGTCTCCATATCTCCTTACCTAAATACCGGTTTTAGGTAGAATACTGGAATCATTTCTATTCAGTTTGCAATTGGAAATTCTTTTTCTCTCTTTTTTCTGGTTCCCGCGAAGTTAAGTTCGGGGCTTGTGAAAATTTGAGTTGTTGTTAAATATGGTTATTAGTTTTGTATAAAAATACATATAATATTAAATATAAATCAATATTTTATTAAAAATTAACAAAAAATTACATATCATAAATAAGATTATAAACCATATAATTATAATACATTGTGTGGTAGGAGAAAAGAAAAAACCTTATCATAAATTTTTATTACGATCATTCTGAAAAAAGACCAAATAACTGTTTGGCTTGCTTGAAATTTCCGCCAGGAACACAAAAAAAATCTCACAAAAGTGAGATTTTAATAAGAGTATGCTGAATTTTCTATCATTCTAAATTGTTAATTTTCTGGAATACTTTTTCCAAAATTAAACAGGTTGGTCTATCAGATTTTAAACATAAATCCCCGCGAGATTTTTTTATTGTATTTTTTTTCATCGAACCGGTAAAGAAAAGACCCTTTTCTGGATGAAGTCATATCCTTTTTATTCGTATTCACAAGGATATCCATACTGTTGATCTTGCTGGTAAAATTCCGCTTGTCAAATTTTTCATTAAAAATAGCTTCATAAAGATTCTGAAGATCTTTCATTGTGAACTTTTCAGGAAGAAGCTCAAATCCTATAGGTCCTGTGGAAGCTCTTCTTCTTAATCTTGCTACAGCATCCTTTACCATTTCGTTATGATCGAAAATAAGGTCAGGAGCTTTCTGCAGTTCCACCCATTTTGCACTGTACTGCTCATTGATCTGGATGTTTTTCTCAATATTGATCAGTGCATAATAGGAGATAGACATGATTCTGGCTGTCGGCTCACGGTTAATTTCCGTATAACATTTCAGCTGTTCAAGATAAATATTTTCAAGACCGGTCAATGTACACAGAACTCTGTTGGCCGCCTCATCAGAGGTTTCCTCACTGCCAACGAAGCCACCCATCAACGACCATTCGCCCATTTGAGGTTCAAAATTTCTTTTTACCAAAAGTATTTTAAGATTTTCGCCGTCAAAACCGAAAATGATACAGTCAACGGCAACAAGGTGTTTGGGATATTGGGAGTAATCCTCAGTCATCTTTTATATTTTACTACAAAGGTAAAGCTTTTATGAATATGATATTATATAAATGTGATTCATACACTTTTTAATCTGAATGATTTATTTCATTAAAATTATTCCTAAAGGATATTTTGGGAGGTAAAACCGTTATCAAAACCGGAAAATATCACAGAAATCAGGTTAATAATACATGAATTGAATGTTAAAATTGTGTTAAAATTAAAAATAAGATTGATAATAGTCAAGAAAAGGGACTTAACGTTAAAAATACGATAAGGTATTTGCTATATCTTTGAAATTTTTGCCAAAACATGTTCTGAATTCATTTTCATAGGGAATCATATGGTTTTAAGATTTTGTTTTTCTGTGAATTAATTATCTTATTTTTTATGATAAGGTAGTGTGTTTTTTGTTGTTTTCAGGGCTTTATTGAAAGTTTTAAATGAAAAAATTAGTCAAACAGACTCAGGAAATGTTTCGTATATAGATTCTTTCTGTTATTTTAGAAATGTTGAATTAACATTTATCCATGACCCCAAAACTTTCGGTTATTTTATTGTGTTTTGCTTCATTTGCCTCAGCGCAGATGAATAAGAAAATTCATTATTTCCCTTTGGAAACTGTAAAGTTATCAGAGAGTGTTTTCAATAAAGCTATGATGGCAGACCGTCAATATCTCATGGCAATGGAACCTGACAGGCTGCTGGCTCCTTATCTTAAAGAAGCCGGGTTGAAACCCAGGGCAGATAATTATCCCAATTGGGAAAATACAGGACTGGACGGTCACATAGGAGGACATTATATTTCCGCATTATCCCTGATGTATGCTTCTACAGGAGATACTGCGATACAACAGAGAATTGATTATATGATCAATGAACTGGAACGGTGCCAGAAAACCTCTCCGGCCGGATACATTTCAGGGATTCCTAACGGGAAAAGAATCTGGAAAGAAATAAAACAGGGAAATATTCGCACTTCAGGCTTCGGTTTGAACGACCGCTGGGTACCTTTATATAATATTCACAAACTTTACTCAGGGCTGCGCGATGCGTATTGGTATGCCAAAAATGAAAAAGCAAAGGCAATGCTTGTAAAGCTTACAGATTGGATGATGAATGAAGTGTCGGATCTTTCTGATGAACAGATACAGGATATGCTGCGCAGTGAACATGGAGGGCTCAACGAAGTTTTTGCAGATGTTTACGATATCACTCATGATAAAAAGTATCTGAAACTGGCTCACCGTTTTTCCCATCAGGCTATTCTTACACCGCTTTTATCAGGAGAAGATAAACTTACAGGACTGCATGCCAATACACAGATTCCAAAAGTAATCGGCTATAAACGTATTGCCGATCTTGAGAATAATACGTCCTGGAGTAATGCCGCTGATTTTTTCTGGCATAACGTTACAGAGAAAAGATCTTCAGTTATTGGCGGAAACAGTGTTAGTGAGCACTTTAACCCTGTCAATGATTTCAGCAGCATGATCAAAAGTATTGAAGGTCCCGAAACCTGCAATACCTATAATATGCTGAAGCTGACCAAAGAGCTTTATGCAACGCAGCCCGAATCGTATTATATAGATTATTACGAAAAAGCTTTATACAATCATATTCTTTCCACAGAAAATCATGATCAGGGAGGCTTTGTGTACTTTACGCCAATGCGTCCCGGACATTACCGTGTGTATTCGCAGCCTCAGACCAGCTTCTGGTGCTGTGTAGGATCCGGAATGGAAAACCATGCCAAATATGGAGAAATGATTTATGCCCGGTCGGATAAGGATTTATATGTGAACTTATTTATCCCTTCCACATTGACATGGAAACAGCAAAAAGTAGTGCTCCGCCAGGTCAATAACTTCCCGGAAGTTCCTGAAACAACATTGATCTTTGATGCTGCAGGAAAATCAGAATTTGATGTAAAACTTAGATGTCCCGAATGGACTACACCTTCGGAAGTAAAAATTCTGATCAACGGAAAACAGGAAAAAGTACAGCGAGGTTCTGACGGTTATTTTACGCTGACTAAAAAATGGAAAAAAGGTGATGTCGTGAAAATGATTTTACCTATGCATCTTTCCGCAGAACAGCTGCCTGACCGCTCCAGTTATTATGCATTTAAATACGGCCCTGTGGTGCTTGCCGCAAAATACGGGACCGAAAACCAACAGGGACTTCTTGCGGACGATAGCAGAGGAGGCCATATTGCTCATGGTCCGCAGATTCCTTTAAACGAAATTCCTGTTATCCTCGGAAATTCTTCAGAAGTTGTCAGTCATGCTGAGCCTTCGAACAATAAACCGCTCAACTTTACCGTTACAGGTCTTTATCCGTCTGAAAAATTCGGGAAAGGGCTCAGTCTTGTGCCGTTTTACAGTATTCAGGCAGAAAGATATATTTTATACTGGCCTCAGGCTGATAAAAACGGAATAGAAAATATTTTGAAGCAAAGGGCAAAAGAAGAAGCAGAAACCAGAAAGCTGGATATGATCACCGCAGATAAGATCCAATTGGGCGAACAGCAGCCGGAATCAGACCATTTTATAGAAAGCAAAGACTCTGGTACAGGATATATGGAAGACCGCCATTTCCGTGATGCCAAAGGCTGGTTCAGTTACCGGATTAAAAATACCGGAAAAAATGCTTCATACCTTTACCTGCTGTACTTTGATGCGAATACCAGCCGTACGCTGAATATTGAGATCAACGATAAAAAAATCATTACCCAAAATCTGGAAGGAAAGTCCGGAAGTTTACCTCAATATCTGATTGTTCCGATTCCGGATTCAGAAAAGAATAAAGAAAATCTTAGTGTAAAATTCCTTGCAGATGAAAAACTCATGACCGCTAAAGTCATTGAAGTCCGTTTACTGACAGAAAATTACGAAAAGAAATAAAGCTGAACCAACATTAAAAACAGATTTTTTCCATGAAGAACAGAACTCTATATTTATTATTTTTTCTTGCAGCTATTTGCAGTTTTCATGCAAAGGTAAGGCTTCCCGCATTGGTTTCAGACGGAATGATCCTTCAGAGAAATCAGGATCTTAAAATCTGGGGATATGCAGATGCAGGAGAAAAAATTACAATTAAGTTTATCAATAAAACCTATAATGCCACAGCAGACCAAAGGGGAAACTGGTCTCTTATGATTCCAAAGCTTAATGCCGGAGGTCCATATACCATGATGATTAATGAGATCACCCTTAAAGATATTCTTATTGGTGATGTATGGGTAGCCTCAGGACAATCCAATATGGAACTTCCGATGCGCAGGCTGACACCTTTGTATGAAAATGAAATTAAAAACGCCAATAATCAGAATATAAGATTCTTCACGGTTCCGCAGAAATATAATTTTAAAGCTCCGCAAAATGATCTTGACGGAGGGAAGTGGGAAAGTACCAATCCTCAGACTATTCTTGATTTTTCAGGCGTTGCTTATTTTTTTGCGAAAGAACTGAATGACAAAAACAAAGTTCCTGTAGGAATCATTCATACCAGTCTGGGAGGTTCTCCGGTTCAGGCCTGGATGGATGAAAAATCACTGAAAAAATACCCGGAATACCTGGCTGAAGCAGAAAAATGGAAAAACGATGATCTGATACAATCTACAGAATCCCAGGAAAGATCATTAAGCAAAGCCTGGTATGCAGAGCTGGATCAGAGTGATATTGGTTTCAACCAACACTGGGAAAAAGATAACGGGAATGATTCCGGGTGGAAAACCATGATGGTACCGGGATCATGGGAAGATCAGGAAGCTCCGTTTGACGGTTCGGTATGGTTCCGTAAAGAAATTATTCTGCCCAAAGGAGTGGATCAGAAAACAGCATTTCTCAATCTGGGAAGGATAAAAGATGCTGATATTACTTACATTAATGGGATCAAAGTAGGAAATGTAACCTATGAATATCCGCCGAGATGGTATGACATTCCGAAAGGTGTTTTAAAAGAAGGAAAGAACATCATCACGGTAAGAGTCATCAACGGCAGCGGAAAAGGACAGTTTATCGCTGATAAGCCATATTATCTGGAAATCGACGGTCAAAAAACAGACCTTAAAGGCGAGTGGAAATATAAAATAGGTACAAAAATGGAAAAAATGGCTCCCGGACAGACATTTATCCGCTGGAAACCGGTAGGGCTTTACAATGCCATGATTAATCCGCTGATCAATTATAAAATCAAAGGATTTATCTGGTATCAGGGTGAAAGTAATACCGGGAAACCAAAAGAATACGGAGATTTGCTTTCAACAATGATTTTAGATTGGCGTTCAAAATGGAACAAGACTGATTTGCCGTTCTTCATTGTACAGCTGGCTAATTTTATGGAGAAAAAGGATGAACCGATTGAAAGCAACTGGGCTGAGCTGAGAGAACAGCAGAGACAGGTTTCTCTGAATGTTCCTTATTCAGGACTTGCGGTAACGATTGATGTGGGAGAATGGAACGATATTCATCCGCTCAATAAAAAAACAGTGGGTGACAGGCTGGCTTTACAGGCCCTGAAAGTAGGGGAAGGCAAAAAAATCATAGCTGACGGACCTGTTTATCAGTCGATGAAAACAGAAGGCAATACCATTATTTTATCCTTTAAAACCGGAACAGATGATCTGGTACAGGGAAGCCTTACAGGTTTTGCCATACAGCAGAAAGACGGCCGTTATCAATGGGCAAAAGCAGAAGCAAAAGGTAATAAAGTCGTTGTCTGGAATGATCAGGTCACCAGTCCTGTCAATGTACGTTACGACTGGGCAGACAACCCAGACGGCAATCTTAAAAATAAAAGCGGGCTTCCGGCTTCACCTTTTACAACAGAAAAAAATTAATTTAACATAGAAACCTTATTAGAATCAATGGATCATCAACCACAAAAAATATCGGTAATAGAAAAAGTAGGGTATAGCCTGGGAGATCTGGCAGCCAACCTTGTTTTTCAGACCTTAGTCACCTACCTGACCTATTTTTATACAGATATTTACGGACTCAAAGCAGAAGATGCTTCTGTCATTACCCTTACTGTAGGTTTAATTGCCGGGTTTGGCTTTAATCCGCTTATCGGAGCACTGGCAGACCGTACAAGCTCACGATGGGGGAAATTCCGTCCATGGATTTTATTTACCGCTGTACCGCTTGGTATTGCAGCACTTTTGGCCTTCAGCACGCCTCACTTTTCCTACCAGGGTAAAATGATCTATGCTGCGGTTACCTATTCATTATTATTGTTATTATATGCTTCCAATAACTTACCATATGCTGCTCTGAGCGGTGTGATTACAGGGGATATGGGAGAAAGAAACAGTATTTCTTCGTACCGTTTTGTAGCGGTGATGTTTGCCCAGTTCTTTGTACAGGTATTTATGTTGCCAATCATTCTATATGTAGGACACGGAGATAAAGCACAGGGGATCGAGACCGTTATGACATGGCTGGCGGTGATCGGATCCGTCATGTTACTGATTACCTTTTTTACCACCAAAGAAAGAATCATTCCCAAACCGGAGCAGAAATCAAGTCTGAAAGAGGATTTAAAAGATTTATTCCAGAACAGACCCTGGATTATTATGCTTACTGTGACTGCATTTATATTTATCACACTGGCTATGAAAGGTGGATCTTATGTATATTATTTTAACAACTATGTAGATGAAAATGCTCTCAAAAGTTTTATCTCACCCATTACAGCATTCTTTAATTCTGCAGGAATGAATTTCTTTGGGGAAGATCCCAAGTCTGCTGGGTTCGGACTATTTAATGCAGGAGGAATTGTGATGATGATCGTCGGCATTACCTTCTCTAAAAAACTGGCAGACAGATTTGGAAAAAGAGATACTTTTATCGCTTCATTATTCATTTCTACATTGTTTATCCTGTTCTTTATATTTTATCCTCCGAAAGCAGTTGGAATTATGTTCCTGTCACAGATTTTACACGGATTCTTTTATGGAATCAGCACGCCGCTTTTGTGGGCGATGATTGCCGATGTGGCCGATTATTCGGAATGGAAGAACAACCGCAGGGCAACGGCTATTATTTTCTCTGCCATGATGGTAGGACTGAAAGTAGGTCTAAGCATCGGAAGCTCTCTGGTAGCTTTGATCATTGGAAAATACGGATACATTTCAGTACACGGGACCGAACAGGTGATTCAGCCTGAAACAGTGGCAGCAGGAGCGAAGATGCTCGTGAGTATATTCCCGTCCATTCCGTTCTTCATTGCCTGCGGACTGCTTTTATTTTACAAAATCAACAAAAAAATGGAAGTTCAGATTGAAAAAGATCTGGCTGAAAGAAGAAAATAAAAAAATTACTATGAAACGTATTTTAATTGGTTTGGCGGCTCTTACCGCTTCCGGGCTGTCGGCGCAGAAATCCGATGGTACTTTAAAAAAAGCATTTCAGGACAAATTCTATATCGGAACTGCCATGAGCCTTCCCCAGATTGACGGCGCAGATCAGAAAGCTGCAGCGATTATCAAAAAACAATTCAGCTCTGTTGTTGCTGAAAACTGTATGAAATCGATGTTCCTGCAGCCTCAGGAAGGAAAGTTCTTCTTTGATGATGCCGATAAATTTGTTGATTTCGGAATAAAAAACAATATGTTCATCATTGGGCATACGTTAATCTGGCATTCCCAGCTTCCAAAATGGTTTTTTACAGATAAAAATGCAAAGGATGTTTCTCCTGAAGTATTGAAACAGCGCATGAAAAACCACATTACAACCGTAGTTTCCCGTTACAAAGGGAAAGTAAAAGGATGGGATGTGGTGAATGAAGCCATTCTTGAAGACGGAACCTACAGGAAAAGTAAGTTTTACGAAATCCTGGGTGAAGATTTTATTCCTTTGGCATTTCAGTATGCACAGGAAGCTGATCCCAATGCAGAATTATATTACAACGATTATAATGAATGGTATCCTGAAAAGGTAAAAACAGTCATTGCAATGGTTGAGAAACTTAAATCAAGAGGAATCCGTATTGATGGAGTAGGAATGCAGGCCCATGTCGGGATGGATAACCCTTCCATAGATGAATACGGGAAAGCAATTCTGGCCTATTCCAATGCAGGAGTTAAAGTCAATATTACAGAACTTGAAATCAGTGCACTGCCTTCTCCATGGGGAAGCTCTGCCAATGTTTCGGACACTGTTGCCTATCAGAAAGAAATGAATCCCTACACCAAAGGACTTCCCAAAGAAGTAGAAATGAAATGGGAAAAACGTTACCTTGATTTCTTTGGCTTGTTCTTGCAACATAAAGATAAAATAAGAAGGGTGACCTTATGGGGAGTTACCGATAAGCAGTCCTGGAAAAACGATTTTCCGGTAAAAGGAAGAACAGATTACCCGTTGCTGTTTAACAGGAAAGACCAGGAGAAACCTGTGGTACAAAAAATAATAAAATTGGCAGAGAAAAATTAAAATCAATAGAATTTTTACTTAATGAAAAAATCAAAATATTTATTCCCGGAAGATTATATGGCAGATCCTTCCGTTCATGTTTTTGAAGATAAAATCTATATCTATCCTTCTCACGACCGCGAAAGCGGAATTGAAGAAAACGATAACGGGGATCACTTCGATATGAATGATTACCATGTTTTCTCAATGGATGATGTGGACAGCGGAGAAATTAAAGATCATGGTGTAGTCCTTTCGGTAAAAGATATCCCATGGGCGGGGAGACAGCTTTGGGATTGCGATGTGGCCTTTAAAGACGGCAAATATTATATGTACTTTCCTCTTAAAGATCAGAATGATATCTTCAGAATCGGTGTTGCAGTGAGTGATAAACCTTACGGGCCTTTCATTCCTGAAAAACATCCGATGATGGGAAGTTACAGCATCGATCCCTGCATTTTTGAAGATAAAGGTAAATATTATATGTACTTCGGAGGGATCTGGGGCGGACAATTACAGCGTTACAGAGATAATAAGGCACTTGAATCTGCTATAATTCCAGAAAATGATGAACCCGCAATCCATTCAAAAGTGGCTCTGCTGAGCGATAATATGCTTGAGTTTGCCGAAGCACCTAAAGATGTTATCATCATCGATGAAAACGGAAAACCGCTGCTTCATGGAGATAAGCACCGCTTTTTTGAAGCTTCATGGATGCATCAGTACAATGGCAAATATTATTTTTCTTATTCTACAGGGGACACCCACCTGATTTGCTATGCAACCGGGGATAATCCTTACGGTCCGTTTACTTTTCAGGGTGAAATTCTTACTCCGGTGGTAGGATGGACTACCCATCACAGCATCGTGGAGTTCAAAGGAAAATGGTATCTGTTTTTCCATGATTCTGTACCAAGTGGTGGTAAAACATGGCTGAGAAGTATGAAAGTGATTGAACTGGAATACGATAACGAAGGCAAAATCAAAACGATTGAAGGTCTGGAAGATCAGTCATAGCCATCTTTAATAATTTAAAATTTTTCAATGCGATATCTGAGACTCAACATTCTATTTTTTCTGATATTTCCTTTGCTGGTTTTCGCGGAGGACGGAAGTCAGCTCTGGCTTCGGTTTCCTGCAAAAAACGGAATATCGGCAGATCAAATTATTTCCAAAGGCAGCAGTCCAACCCTGAATATTGCCAGAAAAGAGCTGGGCAGCCACTGGCAGGGACAGACGGTGGAACTTCGTACCGAAAACAAAGAGAAAAACCTGAAAGACGGTTACAGGATTGTTTCCACGCCTGAAAAAATTGTTATTTCTGCGGGTAAAGAAATAGGACTGTTGTATGGAGTCTATCATATTTTAAGATTACAGCAGACAAAAGCCGACCTGTCTCATTTAAATACGATAGAAAAGCCCTCATACGATGTAAGGGTTCTGGATCATTGGGATAATCTGGATGGAAGTATTGAAAGAGGCTATGCCGGAAGATCACTCTGGAAATGGGAAGATTTACCCGGGAAAGTTTCGCCGCGTTATGAAGAATATGCAAGAGCCAATGCTTCTGTAGGAATCAATTCCGTTGTTTTGAATAATGTGAATGCATCGCCCAATATGCTTAGGGAAGATTATCTTAAAAAAGTAAGGGTTTTGGCTGATATTTTCAGACCTTACGGCATCAAGGTATATCTTTCCGTGAATTTTTCTTCACCTAAAGTGCTGGGCGGATTACAAAATTCAGATCCGTTGAATAAAGACGTAAAAAAATGGTGGAAGGATAAAGCGGCTGAAATTTACAAGTTAATTCCCGATTTTGGCGGATTTTTGGTGAAAGCCAATTCCGAAGGGCAGCCGGGCCCTCAGGATTACGGAAGAACCCATGCAGATGGAGCCAATATGATGGCTGATGCCCTGAAACCTTACAACGGGATCGTGATGTGGAGAGCCTTTGTTTACAGTCCAAGCAAAGACGACAGAGCCAAACAGGCTTATCTTGAATTTGTTCCTCTGGATGGTAAATTCAGGGATAATGTAATTATTCAGATCAAAAACGGACCGATTGATTTCCAGCCTCGCGAAGCGTTCAATCCACTCTTCGGAGCTTTAAGAAAAACTTCTGAAATGGTAGAATTTCAGATCACCCAGGAATATCTGGGCTTTTCAAACCATCTCGTTTTCCTGGCTCCATTATTCAAGGAAACTCTGGACAGCGATACTTATTCTGACGGCCAAGGCTCTACGATTGCTAAAATAACAGACGGTACTTTAAGACCCGCAAAATTGACAGCCATTTCAGCCGTTGCCAATATCGGGGAAGATACGAACTGGACGGGACATCATTTTGCTCAGGCCAACTGGTATGCATTCGGGAGATTAGCATGGAACCATCAGGTGACCTCAGAGCAGATTGCAGATGAATGGATTAAAATGACCTTCACAGACGATCAAAACTTTCTGAATCCGGTAAAGGAGATCATGCTTTCTTCCAGAGAAACTGCCGTGGATTATATGATGCCATTAGGATTACACCATATCTTTGCGGGAGGTCATCACTACGGCCCTGAACCATGGGGAGATTATAAAGGCGGAAGACCAGACTGGTCCCCTGTCTATTACCATCAGGCTGATGCTAAAGGGGTAGGTTTTAACAGAACAAAAACAGGAAGCAATGCGGTTTCACAGTATTTTCCACCGCTTAATGAAAGATATGGAAACATCTCAACCTGCCCGGAAAATCTTATCCTGTGGTTTCATCATGTTCCATGGGATTATACAATGAAAGACGGAAAATCTTTGTGGGATGAGCTGTGTTATACCTATGATTCCGGGGTGAAGAAGGTAAGGGACTATCAGAAAGTCTGGAATAGAATGGAACCTTATATTGATAAACAAAGGTTTGCTGATGTTCAGTCAAAGCTTAAAATTCAATCTAAGGATGCGGTGTGGTGGAAAGATGCCTGCCTGCTGTATTTCCAGACTTTTTCCAAAAAACCTATACCTTATGATATAGAACGGCCTGTTCACGAACTGGAAGATCTGAAAAAGATTAAACTGAACATGGGTCATCACAATTAAAATTAAAAAATGAGGCAGCTCTTTTTCTGTTAGGAAATGGAGCTGCCTCAAAACAATAAACTGTAAGTAAAATTTTAATCCAAAATAATTGGAATGATCGATAGATCAATCTATCTGTATATTCCGTTTTATCGGAGAGAAATTATCTTATTAAAAACATTTCCGTTTTCTTCAACCTGGATGATATACTGATCTGCTGTTTTAGGATCAAGATCAAAAGTGATATCCACCTTGCCGTCAGCATATTTTTTATTCGAAGTATAATATGTTGTATTGGAAAGGTCATATACTGAAATGCTTACCGGTCCTTTTACATCAGACATGTGAAGTTTGGCCATATGCCCGGAAATTGTATATTCAGGCTTATGCACAGCGCTTACAGGTGTTTTTTCCACCTCCATTACATTATCAGCATTGATTTTAATCTTGTATTTTTCGATCTTTGCTTCTGATTCTGCTACCAGATAATACGTCCCCGGTGTAAAGCTCTGGAAGTCATAAGTCTTGATCACATGATCTCCATCTGCAAGATTTTCGGAAAATAGTTCGTCATGTGCAGTGTTATAGACAAAAACAGAAACACTTTTAGCATTTGAAAGCTCAAAATTCAAGGTTTTGTCTTGTACGTTTCCAAAGGAAAGGGAAAAATCTCTGTCCTTACTCATTACATTTGCTGAAAACAATAAGGCTCCTGCAAAAAATACGGCTTTTAATAATGTGCTCATGGGTTAAGGCTTTTAGGATTAATACTGCAAAGCTATGGCAGCAATAATTCTCAGGCTATAATTAAATTTTCATATTAATGTACTATATTAACCTTGTTTAATGATATTAGTGTATTATTTGTTAATTTTGCATATGAAATTATTTGTATTTGGCCTATGAAACATGTAAATCCTTCTTTTGAGGCGGTAAGACCTACTATAGGAAGCAGTTTTACCAGCCTTAAATTTCTGACTAATGAGAATATAAAATCTCATGTCTGGCATTACCATCCCGAGGTTGAGCTGATTTTTGTATGCAAAGGCTCCGGGAAAAGACAGATCGGAAGCAGTATCACTTATTTTTCAGAGGGAGATCTTGTACTGATAGGAAGTAACCTTCCACATTGTGGACTGACCAATGAAAGTACACATAATGAGTATGAAATGGTGATTCAGTTTAAGCCTGATTTTTTAGGAGAACCGATCTGGAATATTCCGGAGATGCAAAGGATTTCTGCACTGCTGGAAAAGTCAAAAGCAGGAATCGTATTCGGGGAAGAAGTGAAGAAAACAATCGGGAAAGAGATTACGGAGATGCATGATGCTTCCTCCCTCGACAAGCTGTGCAGATTTCTGAAAATATTGGATGAACTGTCTGTTACCCAGGATTACAGGATTTTAAATGCAGGGAAATATTACCTTCAGACACAGATTGAAGATAATGAAAGAATCAATCTTATATTCAATTACGTTAAAGATCATTTCAAAGAAGCCATAACCCTCGAGGAGATGGCTGATCTTGCCAATATGAAAGTGCCGTCTTTCTGCCGGTATTTTAAAAAAATTACCAATAAAACCTTTACACAGTTTGTCAACGAATACAGAATTACCCATGCTCTTAAGCTTCTGGCAGAACAGCCTTTGAGTATTACGGAAGTCTGCTTTGAATCGGGGTTCAATAACTTCAGCTATTTTAACAGGACTTTTAAAGAGTATATCAGTAAAAGCCCTTCTCAGTACAGAAAAGAATTTAATTATTTTATGGAGTAATTCACAGTCGGGTTTAAAAATAAATTGCTGTGTTGGAATGTATTGAAATTTAAGTGTATATTTAACACTTATAATAATGTTTAAAAGTATAATTTCTCTGTTATAAATTCAGTAGTTTTATACTTAAGATCCCCAGGATCTGTTTGATCAGAAAAGATTGATATGGATGAACAGTTAATCAACCCAACCCTGCAAAAGTTTAGGACCGAATTCAAAGAAGAGCCTGAACATATTTTCCTTTCTCCCGGAAGAATTAATATTATTGGTGAGCATGTAGACTATAGCGACGGCTTTGTATTGCCTGCTGCCATAGACAAATACATCTGTTTTGCTGTCCGCAGACGGCCACAGACCAATTTGTGCAGGATCATAGCCAAGGATCTTGGAGAAGAATATACATTTGATGTTACAAAAGAGGTAAAACCGGTACAGCAGATGTGGATGAACTATATTCTAGGCGTTTTCAGTCAGCTGCAGAAACCCGAAAATCAATTTTGCGGAATGGAAATTGTTTTCAGCAGTACCATCCCGATGGGATCCGGGCTTTCCTCTTCGGCCGCTCTTGAATGCGGTTTTGCCTATATCCTTAATGAACTTTTTGATCTGCGGCTGTCAAAAAAAGAAATCGCGGTGATCGGGCAAAAATCCGAACATACTTTTGCAGGAGTTCAGTGCGGAATTATGGATCAGTTTGCCTCCGTTTTCGGAAAGGAAAATAAGGTCATTATGCTTGATTGCAATTCCCTGGAACATCAATATTTTGATGCTGACCTTAAAGGATACAGCTTATTGCTTTTTGACAGCTGTGTAAAACATAGTCATCTGACATCCGGCTATAATGAAAGGCGTAAAGATGTTGAGCATGGAAAAAAAGTTTTATGGGAAAAATTCCCCGAAGTAGAGAAGTTCCGGGATTTTACCACAACTATGCTTGACAGTGTTAAAGAGAAAATGGGAAGTGTTTCACATAAAAGATGTCTCTACTTACTGAAAGAAATAAAGAGGGTAGAAATGGCGGCAAAAGCTATTTCAGAAGGAAATGTTGAGCATCTGGGAAGACTTCTCACGGAAACTCACGCCGGGCTGTCCACTGAATTTGAAGTCAGCTGCGAAGAACTTGATTTTTTGGTTGAAAACACATTGCAGCAGGGAGGTGTACTGGGAGCAAGAATGATGGGAGGAGGTTTCGGAGGCTGCAGCATCAACCTGATTCAGGAAGATAAAGTTGAGGAAGTAATTCAGGCCATCAGTGAAAAATATTTTGAACACTTTAATATTGAGATGAAAGTTTACCAGGTTAAAATTTCAGACGGGATAAAAGAATACACCAATGAATACATTATTTGACCCTAAAAAACATCCCCACAGAAGATACAATCCTCTTTTGGATGAATGGATACTCGTTTCCCCACAACGGGCAAACAGGCCATGGCAGGGGCAGAGAGAAGAAACAGTAACAGAAAACCGTCCTGAATATGCCCCGGACTGCTATCTCTGCTCAGGAAATATTCGTGCTAATGGAGACCGTAACCCTGAATATAAAGGAACCTATGTCTTTAACAATGATTTTGGAGCATTGCTGAATGAAGAAGTTGATTTTTCTGAACAACAGTCAGGATTTTTTACTCTACTTCCGGAACGAGGAATCAACAGGGTGGTTTGTTTTTCTGAAAACCACAGCCTTACTTTGCCGGAAATGTCTTTGGAACACATCAAAAATGTGGTGGATGTATGGCAGGAGCAGTTCAATGAGCTGGCCGCTCTGGACCATATCAACTATGTTCAGATTTTTGAAAATAAAGGAAGCATCATGGGCTGCAGCAACCCGCATCCGCATGGTCAGATATGGGCGCAGTCGTCCATTCCGGCAATGGTTCAGAAAACCCAGGATCAGCTGAAATCGTATTTTGAAAAGAATAAAAGGACATTGCTGGAAGACTATCTTCGGCAGGAAATCACGGCTGGTGAGCGCATCGTCACAGAAAATGAACACTTTGCCGCATTGGTGCCGTTTTGGGCGTCTTGGCCTTACGAAACAATGATGATCAGCAAACAGAAAAGAGAAAATATTGCGGAATTTTCTGAAGCGGAAAAAGAATCTTTTGCTGCTGTCCTCAAGGATCTGACCACAATATATGATAACCTTTTTGAAACGTCATTTCCTTATTCTGCGGGAATTCATCAATCTCCAACAGACGGAAAAGAGCATCCTGAATGGCATTTTCATATGCACTTTTATCCGCCGTTGCTCAGAAGTGCGGAAATAAAAAAATTTATGGTAGGATATGAAATGCTTGCAGAGCCTCAACGGGACATTACCCCCGAACAAAGTGCCGCAATATTAAGAAACCTTTCCACCATTCATTACAAGAAAAAATAATAAATCAATATCTTTGAAAAGAATAAGCAAATTATGATTCTGCTACGTACAGAATTTCGCTTTTCCCAATAAAATTATGGAACAGATTAAATTAATTGTGACGGACATGGATGGGACGTTTCTTAACTCCAGCCATGAAATGAGCCCTGAGTTTTCAGAAGTTTATAAAGAACTGAAAAAGAGAAACATTGTATTTGTCCCGGCAAGCGGAAGACAGATGCCGGGCATTACCCATTATTTCGGAGAAATAGAAAGTGAGATCGGTTTTATTGCTGAAAACGGAGGATACGTGATCTATAAAGACCAGGAACTTTTCGCTGATACGCTGGAATACAAATATATCGTTGAGATTATTAAAGCGGTCCGTGAAATACCCGGTGCCAAAGCCGTATTATCAGCCAAAAAGATGGCGTATTACGAAACCGAAGATCAGCAGTTTGTGGATTTTTTCTCAAAATATTACACCGAAAACATGAAGAAGGATGATCTGACAGAAAAAATTGATGATACCGCCTTTAAAATAGCAGTTTATCATCCTGAAGGTTCTGAAAAACATCTGTATCCGGCACTGAAAAAATTTGAAGAATTCGGTCTGGAAGTAGTGGTTTCAGGAGCGTATTGGCTGGATGTTATGAATAAAGATATCAATAAAGGAAATGCTTTGAAAATCCTTCAGAAATCGCTGGGCATTTCTCCTGAAAATACGATGGCTTTCGGGGATTATATGAACGATATAGAAATGCTGAAGAATGCCAAATATTCTTACGCGATGCAAAATGCCCATCCCAATGTAAAACAGGTAGCCAATTTTGAAGCATGCACCAACGACAGCTTCGGGGTTCTGAAAACCATTAAAGATTATCTGCATCTGAATTAATGCATCCAAATAACACCAATTAAACTAATAATATGAATACATCAACCGGCAGAAAGCCAGCCAAAACATGCTATGAGCATATCGGCGGAAAATTAGGACAGCTTCTTTTAGAACAATTTGTTGAGAAAGGCTGGATTGCCAAGGAAAATCCTGCAGATCGTAACTATTATATTACTGATAAAGGACAGGAAGAATTTACAAAAATGGGCCTTGATCTGTCACAAATAAAGACGGAATAACGGCTATCATAGCAACTTTCAGCAGATTAAGATATTAATGTTACTTATTAACAAAAAAAATCAGACCTGAGTCTGATTTTTTTTTGTTATTCATCGTGGCAAGCTTCAATTTTGACAGTTTCTATTGTTAAATTTTATATGTTTTTTATATAAAAGGTAAAGGGTAAATCATAAAACTACGGTATTTCGTAGTATAATTTACTGTCTGTTTTTATTAATGTGTTGAAAATCAAATTCTTTATTGTTTTGGGTTATTTTTTGGCATTATGCTCATAAGTTTAATTCAAAAAATACTACAACAATGAGCACATTAACATTAAAAGACGGAACAGAAATTTTTTACAAAGATCAGGGAGAAGGACCTGTATTAATGTTTCACCACGGATGGCCTTTATCATCTGACGATTGGGATGCACAGGTAATCTTCTTCCTGCAGAAAGGCTACAGAGTGGTTACCCACGACAGAAGAGGTCACGGGCGTTCCAGCCAGAATATCTACAATCACACTATTGAGCAATACGCTTCTGATGCTGCAGAACTGGTTGAATTCCTTGGCCTGAAAGATGTCGTACACATCGGGCATTCAACAGGCGGTGGTGAAGTAATCCGTTATGTTAACAAGTATGCAAACGGAAGAGCTAAGAAAGCGGTTCTGATCAGCGCCATTCCACCGGTAATGGTGAAAAGTGAAAACAATGCTGACGGTGTTCCTATGGAAGTTTTCGACAATATCAGGGAACAGACGATGAACAACAGAAACCAGTTTTACTATGACCTTACTATTCCTTTCTACGGCTACAACAGAGAAGGTGCGAACGTAAAGGACGGAGTACAGAGAAACTGGTGGAGACAGGGACTGATGGGAGGAATTGTTGCTCATTATGATGGAATCAAAGCCTTTTCAGAAACAGATTTAACCGAAGATTTAAAAGCAGTTGATATTCCGGTATTGGTTCTTCACGGTGAGGATGACCAGATTGTACCGATTGAAAATTCAGCGATAAAATCAGCCAAATTACTGAAGAACGGAAAACTGATTACCTATCCTGGTTTCCCTCACGGTATGCCGACTACAGAGCATCCAACCATCAACAAAGATATTTTAGCTTTTATCACAGAATAATAAGCATTCTTTACAAATGAATACGATACAGCCAGCTTTTGATACGTTGACTGAGGCCGTTCAGTGGCTTAATCAAAACGGATATACAGAAGATTTTAACCTTAAAAATGATTGCATCAGGCTCAATAATTTTCTTGATGTCTCTCCGGAAGACTTTAAAATACGATATACATTCCGCTTTGAAGGAGATACCGATCAGGGAGATGAAGAAGTAGTCTACGGCATCGCTTCCGACAAGTATTCTGTAAAAGGCATCCTGACGAGCGCTTACGGAATCTATGCGGATACTGTAAGTACAGAACTCATCAGAAAACTATCATCCCATTAACTTAATCCAAATTATTTAATAAAATAAACTTTATGAAACCATCATCAAAACTACTTTCTCCTGAAAATCATGCACTGGTACTGATTGATTTTGAAGGACAAATGGCATTTGCCACCAAAAGTATCTCAATGAATGAGCTGCGCAATAACGTTGCAGTACTGTGTGGAGCTTCTAAAATATTCAATGTTCCGACTATCGTTACCACAGTTGCTGAACAAAGTTTTTCAGGTCCCGTTTTCCCTGAAATTGAGGAAGCATTTCCTATGGCAACTTCAGGATATATTGACAGAACTACTATGAATACATGGGAAGATGAAGCCGCTTATAAGGCAATTGTGGGAACACAGAAGCAAAAACTGGTTTTCGCAGGGCTTTGGACAGGTGTATGTATCGTAGGACCGGCTTTGTCTGCACTTGAGGAAGGCTATGATGTATATGTCATTACCGATGCCTGTGGTGATGTGAGTGATGAGGCTCACGAAAGAGCAGTACAGAGAATGATCCATTCCGGAGTAAAGCCTATGACTTCCATTCAGTATATTCTGGAGCTTCAGAGAGATTGGGCACGTCAGGAAACCTATGGCCCTGTAACTGATCTGATGAAAAAATATGGGGCTTCTTACGGATTAGGGATCCATTATGCCCACCATATGCTGAATCATTAAAATCTATATACCATTTTCAATGTTGAAATCTGCACCTTCAATACTGTTTTTAAAAGCTTTTTTCATAACAGTTCTTTTATGTTCTGAAACTTTATCCTCCCAGAGCTTTAAACTTCTGAGGTATGACGAAAATTATGAATATCTGAAAGATTCCACCAAAAGCTTTTATGACAAAATTAAATATCTCCCTCTCAATGAAAAGAAAGATATCTATCTCTCATTGGGTGGCGAGGCAAGGTATGAATATGTGGATTTCAACAACGAAGATTGGGGACGGCTTAACATAGGACACAACGACTTTTTCCTGCAGCGCTATGACCTTTATGCAGACTGGCATTTCGGGAAAAACTTCAGAATATTTTCACAGATCAGAAGTGCTTTGCAAAACGGAAGAAAAAACGGTTCAAGAGGCATTGATGAAGATCAGCTGAGTATTCAGAATCTCTTTCTGGATGTAGGTTTGGTGAATAAGGATGATCAGAAGCTGATAGTGAGACTGGGAAGACAGGAGCTGGACTACGGTTCCGGCAGATTAATTTCTGTAAGGGAAGGACCGAATGCAAGGTTGTCTTTTACAGGAGCTAAAATCATGTATTCCTATAAAAATGTTTCCGTAGATGCTTTTGCGATGATGGCAGACTCTGTCAAGACCGGCGTTTTTGATAATACCATTTCAAAGCAGCTTAACCTTTGGGGACTTTATTCCAAAATTATTATTCCTGAAGCCGGAAATCTGGATCTATATTACCTCGGAATCCGTAGAGATGAATCTGTTTTTGAAGCCGGAACAGCCAGGGAAAAGCGTCACACAATTGGCGGAAGGCTCTGGAAATATGGCGGCGGATTTATCTATAACCTGGAAGCAGCCTATCAGTTCGGACGTTTTGGAAACGAAAAGATCAGTGCCTGGACGGGCTCTGTGGATGTAGGATATCTCTTTGAAAACTTCACATTCAAGCCAAGCATCAATCTGAGAAACGATTATATATCAGGAGATCATTCAAAAAATGACGGAAGGCTCAATACCTTTAATCCTTTATATCCGAAAGGAGGGTATTTCGGCTTCAGCCCGCAGGTGGGACCTGTCAATTTAATTGATATTCATCCGTATATGACCCTTGATCTGACTTCCAAACTCAAAATGCAGATGGATGTTGTCTTCAACTGGCGATATTCCCTGAACGACGGAGTTTACCGGCCAAGCGGAGCATTGAACCGTCCCGGAAGCAGTTCAGATAAAAGGTATATCGGAACGGCTTATTTAACCAGCTTTACCTATAATTTCAACAAACATTTCTCTTTGGTGAGCGGACTTCAGTATTTCCACAAAGGACCTTTTATTGAAGATATCATTCAGGATGCAAAAAGCGGTGTTTTCTGGAATATCAGGCTGGGATTCAAATTTTAATCATTACTAAATCATTTATTATGCAAAATTCAATTTCAAAATACATCAATTGGTCAAAAGCATTCTTTATAGCATTGATGTTGGCAACTGCGGGAACCCACTTCGTTTCAGCACAGGCTGCCGCAGAAAAAACAGCTATTGGAACCTCAAAAACATGGGGAACCGTTGACGGTATTTCTGTTGTAGGACTGGTTCAGGGGCCTTCTGCCGCCAAAGCAGATTTACAGATCGCCTGTGTTTTCGAGTATACGGAAGGAGATATTTTCAATCCGCCGGCGCTTCCCAAAGAACTGAACGGAATGGTTCATCTGGATGAAGCATTAAAAGGAATTATTACAGAAGTCCGTAAAAAAGGACAGTTCAAAGGACACGCTTTGGAAACCTTATTAATTAATCCTCCGAAAGGAAGCCTTGCCTCCGGAAAACTGCTGTTGATCGGCCTGGGAAACAGAAACTCTTTCGATGCTGAATTGATGAAAGAAGTAGGAAGTGTTGCGATGAGAGAAGCTTTGAAACTACAGGTACATACCGTATCATTTGCCAGCGATATCAAAGATGCAGGAATTGATTCTCCAACCGCTTTAGTAGCAGAAAATGTGGTTTTGGGTGCTTTTGATGCCTATCGTACACAGTCTTATTTAAACACTCAGCACCTATCCGATAAATTGAAACTGAAAAAACTGATTCTGTTGGCCGGACCATCATTTTTCACCATTGCCGGAGGAGGAATTCAGGAAGCTATTTCGAAGTTGAACACCAAATAATTACAAATGAAAGCAGATCTTATCGTATACAACGGAAAAATACACACTTTCAATAAAGAAACTCCGGAAGTTTCTGCAGTGGCCATTAAAGACGGGAAAATTATCGCGGTCGGAAATGACGGACTGGCAGACCAGTTCGCAGATGAAGCCACGGAACTGATTGATCTTAAAAAGAAAAGAGTGGTGCCGGGAATCAATGATTCTCACATCCATTTGATTCGTGGCGGATTGAATTACAACCTGGAATTAAGATGGGATGGTGTTCCCTCACTGGCTGATGCGCTCAGAATGTTAAAAGACCAGGTAGACCGTACGCCTTCACCGCAATGGGTACGTGTAGTGGGAGGATGGTCCGAATTCCAGTTTGCAGAAAGAAGGATGCCTACTTTGGAGGAAATTAATGCCATTGCTCCGGAAACACCTGTTTTTATCCTGCATTTATACGACAGGGCTTTAATGAACAGGGCAGCATTGAAAGCGGTAGGATTTACCAAAGATACCCCGGCTCCGGCAGGCGGACATATTGAAAGAGATGCTAATGGTGAACCCACAGGGCTGATTATTGCGACACCCAACGCCATGATCTTATACTCAACACTGGCAAAAGGCCCGAAACTTTCTTACGAACACCAGCTGAATTCGACAAGGCATTTTATGACAGAACTGAACCGCTTCGGAATTACCAGCGTCATTGATGCCGGAGGAGGATTCCAGAATTTCCCGGACGACTATCAGGTGGTGAACGAACTGAATGAAAAAAAACAGCTTACCGTAAGAATTGCCTATAATCTTTTTACCCAGAAACCTAAGCATGAATTTGAAGATTTCAGCGATTGGATCGATACTGTAAAATTATACCAGGGCGATGACATGTACCGCCACAACGGGGCAGGAGAGATGCTGGTATTTTCGGCAGCCGATTTTGAAGATTTTCTTCAGCCAAGACCGGATCTGCCTGAAAACATGGAAGCAGATCTTGAAAAAGTAGTCCGTTTACTGGTAGAAAACCGCTGGCCATTCAGACTTCACGCAACTTATAATGAAAGCATCACCCGCTTTTTAAATGTTTTTGAAAAAGTAAACCGGGATATTCCCTTCAACGGCCTGCCATGGATTTTTGATCATGCGGAAACCATTGATGAAAAAAATATTGAAAGGGTGAAAATGCTTGGCGGCGGAATTGCTATCCAGAGCAGAATGGCTTACCAGGGAGAATATTTTGCAGACCGTTATGGTTTCGCAGCGGCAGAAAGTACGCCGCCCGTGAAAAAAATGCTGGAAATGGGAGTTCCTGTAGGTGGAGGTTCGGATGCCACAAGAGTAAGCAGCTACAATCCGTGGGTTTCCATGTACTGGCTGACCGCAGGAAAAACTGTTGGCGGACTTCAATTGTACCACGAAACAAAGCTGGACAGAGCAACCGCATTAGAACTGTACACAAAAGGCAGCGCATGGTTCTCTCAGGAACAGCAGAAAAAAGGTGATATCAGAGTAGGAATGTTTGCCGATCTGGCAGTTCTTGATCAGGATTATTTCACGATTGATGATGAAGAGATTAAAAATATTGAAGCAGAAATGACCATTGTAGACGGGAAAATAGTATATGCCAAAGGAACATTCTCATCCTATGCACCACCATCTATTCCTGTGCTTCCGGATTGGTCTCCCACCAATCTTTATAACGGATATTACCCTGCAGGCGGACATTTTCAGAAAGAAATTGAGAAAAATGCGAAACAGGATTTAAAAGCACCGCTGACCTCACAAATTCATAGCTGTGGAGGAAGCTGCGATATCCATCATCATAACCATAACCAGGCAAGAATGAGCAATGTGCCCGTTAATAATTACCATACATTCTGGGGAGCTTTAGGCTGTTCGTGCTTTGCTTTTTAACTATCAATACACATGGAAATTTTAAAACAGATCCTTTCATCAGATTTAGGTTCACCATTCAATGATGCTTCATTCCTGGTTTTCCGGGTACTCCTTGCCGTTCAGCTGTTCAGAGTCCATGGCTTAAAGAAATTCAGGCTGGAAAACGGACAAAGGGAAGTGATTCCAAACCCTCTGGGATTGCCTGATCAACTCAATGCCATAGTGGCTTCATTTGCTGATCTGGTGGTTCCGTTTCTGATTATTTCAGGATTGGGAACCAGGCTTGCCGTTTTACCGACAATCGGGGTAACGGCTATCGGATATTTTGTGGTTCACAGAAAAGATTCACCGGAAGTACGGGACGTTCCTTTCATGTATACGCTGTCCCTGTTACTGATTCTTGCCTTGGGAGCAGGAAGATATTCACTTGATTATTACTTATTAAATATTTTATAAAATGAAAACTTCAATCGGAATTAAAAACGAAAATTTAGCAAAAGTTGCTGAAGTGCTTGTTACCACTTTAGCAGATGAATTTGTATTGTATACCAAAACAAGAAAAGCACATTGGAATGTCGAAGGTCACGACTTTTATAATAAACATCTGTTTTTTGAAGCACAATACGGGCAGCTGGACGACATCATCGATGATCTGGCGGAAAGAATCAGAACGCTGGGGCATTATGCACCGGCCACTTTAAGGGAGTACCTGGCATTAACGCATCTGTCCGAACATCATCTGGAATCGAACGACAGTCTGACTTACATCAGAACACTTCTTTCCGACCACGAAAGTATCATCATTCATCTTCGTGAAAATATTGAAAACTTCGCTGTTGAATTCCGTGATTCAGGGACAAGCGACTATATTACCGGATTGCTGGAAACCCATGAGAAAATGGCCTGGATGCTGCGTTCACATTTAAAATAGAAAAATGGAAGTAAATCATAATATCGGTTTTGTCACCTTATTGTTAACCATGATTGCCGGATATTGCGATACCGTGACTTTTGTATCGGCAGATGCCCTTTTTTCGGCGCATGTTACGGGAAACTTTATTGTCTTTGCCTATCAGTTTGTGAAGGGATCGGATATTCACGCCTGGGTAAAGCTGCTTACTTTTCCGGTCTTTATTCTTGCGGTTATGGCAGGAGGAAGAATCGCCGGAAAGGTTATCAATCATTATACGCTGCTATTCTGGGAAGGAGCGTTGCTCTTTTTAGCCGGAATTATTGTTGCTGTTCTCAGTTACTACGGAATGTTTTCAGAAGTCATCATGTATACTGTGGCTATGATTACCGTTTTTGCAATGGGGCTTCAGAATGCTTTCGGAAAACTTTATGCAAAGGAAACCCATGGCCCGACTACCATGATGACAGGAAATGTAACCCAGGCTTCCCTGGATTTCGGAACGCTTCTGTCAAGCGGCTTTCACCACCCTGAAGCATGGGCAAGCCTGAAGAAACAGCTGATTACCATTCTTGGATTTCTGGTTGGTTGTTTTTTAGGAGCTTATGCAGGAAAACAATATGGGCTGGTAACACTGATTTTACCGGGACTGGCAATGATAATCTGCTATTTTTACCACCGTAAAAACTAGCTCTGGACTATGGCAGATTACAGGATAATAGATTACCTTTAAAAAATGAATTTCAGCCTTTATTTTTTATCTAAAAATCTACTAAAGATAGTATGTTTTTCGTTGGTTTTGATGTTTTCATACAGTATAAAAGCACAGACCCAGGAAAATCCTGCACTGTTGAGAAAACAGATTTCCTCTTCCGCCAATACTACTCAGAAAATCACTTTATTGCTGCGTCTGAGTAACTATTACATTACCAAAAAAGGAGAGCTGAAAGCTGACCTCGACAGTGCCGCTATTCTGAACAGACAGGCAAAAGCACTCAATGTGAAATCCGGAGATCTGCTGTCTGCCGGAAAAATCATATTTCTGGAGGCTAAAATAGATAAAGAAAGAGGCCGTAAAACGATTGCTTTTTCCAACATGAAACAGGCGCTTTCTTATTTTGAAAAAAATCATTTTAAAGAGCAGGCCGGAGAAGCATACAATGAATTATCATATATGTATGACAATAACCCCGAATATTTTGATACTAAAATCAAACTGAAAGAAAAAGCATTGGAACTGTTTAAGAATTCAGGATCAAAACTGAATCAGGCAGGTGTTTTAAAAGATCTGGGTGAGCTTTACTACATCAAGGAAAATGCTGATAAGGCTCTGGGCTTGCTCAAACAATCCCTGTCTGTTTATAAGTCCGTTAAATTCAGAGAATTACAGAGTGTTTATAATCTTATCTCTCAGGTTGAAATTCAGAAAGCGGATTATGAGGAAGCACTCCGTTATGGTCTTCTGGCAGAAAAAACAGCCGAAAGTGTGAATGATTATTCTTTGCAGATGTGCTCTATTTACAGCAATATCGGAATGGTATATTATTATCTCCGTAAAAATGATGATGCCATGAAGTATTGGGAAAAATCACTGGCCACAGCAAAGAAAAACAAAGATAACACCTACATCAGAACGGTGGCCAATAATATTTCTACCATGCTGATCAGGCAGAAAAAGTTTAAGCAGGCCATTACCATGATACAAGAGTACAGAGAACGTTACCCCATAGTAGACAAGGATTTTGAAATGTCAGAAAACTATATCCTGTTCAGCACCTATACTATTTTAAAGCAGTTTAATGAAGCTGAAGCCTACTACAAAAAACTGGTGGCCTATTATGGTGAAAATGCAGAAAAAAATAATCAGCAGGCCTCATTGCTGCGAAGCTTTGTTTTCTATCATTACCAGACCCGGAACTTTGATAAAATGTATCGTGAAGCCAGACTTTTTGATTCGATAGCCAAAAATAACGGAAATGATATGCTTCGTTCGGAAAACCATTTAATGTGGTTCAAAGCAGATTCCATACAGGGAAAATACCTTGATGCCATACAGCATTATCAGCTGTACAAAAAGCTTTCCGATTCTGTTTTTAACGGTGAAAAAAGCAAGCAGATCAACAGTCTTAAAATTCAGTTTGAGACAGAACAGAAAGATAAAAATATTCAGCTGCTGACCCAGAAAGCAAAACTGCAGGATATTAAGATTGCCAATGATACCTTTATCAGATATGTCTTCATCGGAAGCATTCTGGCACTGATCCTTTTTGCTGCTTTGCTGTATAACCGCTCAAGATTAAAAAGCAATGCCAATAAAAACCTGGAACTGAAACGTAAGCAGATTGATGAACAGAACGAACAGCTGAAGAAATTACTTTCCGAGAAAGAATGGCTCTTAAAGGAAATCCATCACAGGGTTAAAAATAACCTGCAGATTGTGATCAGTTTACTTAATACACAATCGGCTTATCTTGACAATGAAGATGCTTTGATGGCCATCCAGAACAGCCAGCACAGAATGCATGCCATGTCCCTGATCCACCAGAAGCTTTATCAGTCTGATAATCTTTCAATGATTGATATGTCGTGGTATATTTATGAGCTGATTACCTATATCAAAGAATGTTATTCATCTGACAGGAAAATCAACTTTACAGTAGATACTGATAAAGTGTTTCTTGATGTGGCCCAGGCGGTTCCTATGGGACTGATCGTCAATGAAGCAGTCAACAATACCGTAAAATATGCATTTCCGGATGACCGGAAAGGGGAAGTTTTCGTTTCATTTAAAAATATTGGTGATGACCTTTGTGAACTGAGGATCTCAGATAATGGAGTAGGACTTCCCGAAGATTTTAATATCGAAGAAACAGATTCTTTGGGAATGAATCTGATGCGCGGGCTTACCGATCAGCTGGACGGAACTTTCCATCTCGAAAATAAAGGTGGCTTAAAAGTCACGATTACCTTCAGAAAAAATACAGAAATAACTCCTTCAAATTAAAGGCTGATTACCATGAAAGAAAAAATATTAATTGTAGAAGATGAATTTATTGTAGCCAATGATCTCAAACTGATGCTGATGAAGGCCGGTTATCAGGTTACAGGAATTGCATCTTCAGTGGTTCAGGCCAGAAAACTGATTGCAGATAATAAGCCGGATTGGGTACTTCTTGATATCATCTTAAAAGGTGATCTCACAGGAATTGATCTCGCCTGGGAACTGCGTGAAATGCACCTGCCTTTTCTTTATATTTCAGCCAATACCAACCAGTCTACCCTGGAAGCAGTGAAAGAAACACAGCCCTACGGATTTATGGTAAAACCCTTCCGGGAGCGTGATATGATTGTGATGCTTGACATTGCCAGATACCGTTATGATATGGAAAGAGGCTGTGAATTGTGCACTGATACCGGAAATAATGAAGTCATAGAAGGAATTATCGGGAAAAGCAAGGTACTTCAGGATGTTGTTGAAAAAATAAGAATAGTCGCTCCTACAGATACCTCTGTTCTGGTGGTCGGGGAAAGCGGAACGGGTAAGGAAAAAGTGGCTCATTCCGTTCATGAGCTTTCAGACCGCAGCGCTCATCCTATTGTTGTAGTCAACTGTGCCGCACTGCCGCATGCGCTTATCGAATCCGAGCTTTTCGGACACGAAAAAGGAAGCTTTACCGGAGCCAATACATTGAGGATCGGAAAGTTTGAACAGGCCAACGGAGGAACAGTCTTCCTGGATGAAATAGGAGAGTTGCCACTGGATTCACAGGTTAAATTACTGAGAGTTTTACAGGAAAAAGAAATCGAACGGCTTGGAGGAAATAATACGGTTAAAGTGAACGTAAGAATTGTGGCAGCGACCAACCGTTCCCTGGAAAAAGAAGTGGCGGAAGGAAGATTCAGGCTGGATTTGTATTACCGTTTGAATGTTTTCCCTATTGAACTGCCTCCGTTGAGAGAAAGAAAGGAAGATATCGTATTGCTGGCCCATTTTTTCCTGAATAAATATGCCGCTGCCTCAAGAAGAAATATCACATCCATCAGTGAAAAAGCACTGGAACAGCTGCTGAATTATCACTGGCCGGGAAATATCCGTGAACTGGAGCATTTGATCGAACGAAGTGTTCTTTTGACCAAAACCTCAGAAATAGAAAGTTTTGATCTGCCTAAAATCGTTGAAAAACCTACAGAAACACAAGGACCGCTGAAATCATTGGAAGATATGGAAAGAGATCATATTATGAATGCACTTCAGTCTTCCGGCGGAAAAGTTTCCGGGCCGGGCGGTGCTGCAGAGCTGTTGAAAATACAGCCTCAGACTTTATATTCCAAAATGAAGAAGTTAGGAATTGACAAAGGGTATAAATAATCTGGAGCTGCTTTGAGAAAAAACGTAAGCTCATTTTTTATTTCAATTTTTTAATAATCACTCTTCAAATAGTTTGAGGATAAAATTATTATGCCTTACAATAATAAATCAATCAGGTAATTATGGAAAAAGAAACACTCAGAATAGAAGGATTCAGTGATGGTGTTTTTGCAATAGCCGTTACGCTTTTGGTGCTGGATCTTCACTTCCCTGAAGAGAACTCAATACAAAACGGGAATGATCTTCTGGTCTTTCTGAAGAATCAATGGCCGGCATTTCTGGCATTTATCCTTTCATTTTTCAGCATTTTCATCATGTGGGTGAACCATCATAAGATCTTCAAACAGATCTACAGCCGGAATTCGGCGATTATGTTTGCGAATGGGCTTATCCTTTTTCTGGTTTCAGCAGTTTCTTATCCTACCGCTTTGCTGGCAAGGTATTTTGACGGTGAAGCCTCTTCTGTTGTCGTGGCACTTTATACCGGTATTTTTGTCCTGATCAATCTTGCTTACAATTTATTATGGTTTCTGGCAACCCGTAACAAAAAGCTTTTGCGCCCGGGTATTACTGATGCGGCTATAAAAAAGATCCACAACAACTACTTGTATGGACTTCCTATTTATGTTATGGCATTAATCCTGTCGTTCTGGATCCCGGCCTTGTCGCTGCTGATCATTTTAGGACTTTGGATTTTCTGGGCATTGTCTTCTGGGAAAATAGAAATGGTTGATTAAAAAGGATTATGTCCCTGTTTTACATCATCAATCTGATCTTCTATATATTGAGAGAGAGTCTTGTTTAAAAGGGACGTAATAAATTGGATATCACTCCTTGACGGTAAATAGGCTTGTCTTATTATTGGATCATCTCCTTCATCCAGATATATAAATAAAAATTGATCCCCTGCATTATAGGCATCGACAACAAAAAAGTTTCTGTTGATATTTCTATTATAGAACAATAACCACGACCTGGCAGCATCTTGAAGTTCTTCCTGAGTATCAAAAATATTATAATCCAGAACATAACAATAGTTTCCTGCAAGAAATAAAAGCTCTTTTAAAACTTTTGGAAAAGCTTGTCCATTGTTATATTTTACTTCAAGCTGTTGTATTTCTATAAGCGAAATTGGTTTTATCCTTCCTTCATATTCCTGATTATTGGGATATGCTGCCGGATTACTCTGTAAATATTTTAAAAGCTCTATTTCCATATTGATTATTTATTATAATAATGTTCCTTCTCTATTCCAAGTTTCTGCATTTTGGAAATAAGCGTGGTTGGTGGTAATCCCAGCAGTTTCGCAGCGCCTGTTTCCCCGAAAATACGGCCGTTACATTTTTTGATTATTTTTAAAATATATTCCTTTTCAAATTCCTGCAGTGTTTTAACCTGAAAATCCTGATCCGTGTTTTGAGAGTTAATAACTTTCGGAAAATCCATTTCCCTGATCATATCTCCTTTTGCTGTCAGCATGCTTCTTTCAACCATGTTTTCCAGCTCGCGGATATTACCCAGCCATGGATTGGTAATCATCATTTTTACTACGTTCTGAGAAAAACCATTAATCTTTTTGCCAGTTTTCGGGTATAATTTCTTTAGGAAATAGTCTGCCAGTAAAGGAATATCCTCTTTTCTTTCCCGCAAGGCAGGAAGATGGATAGGAAATACATTCAGCCTGTAAAAAAGATCACTTCTGAACCGGCCTTCCGCTACTTCTTTTTCAAGATTCCTGTTGGTGGCCGTAATGATCCGTACATTCACCTTAATCCTTTTGTTTCCGCCGATTCTTTCAATTTCTTTTTCCTGAAGAACCCTCAGAAGCCTGGCTTGTAATTCCAGGGGAAGTTCACCAATTTCATCCAGGAAAATGGTGCTGTTGTGAGCCTGTTCAAACTTTCCTTTTCTTTGCTCTGTTGCTCCTGTGAAGCTTCCTTTTTCGTGTCCGAACAGTTCAGATTCTATTAAGTTGGCAGGAATGGCCGCACAATTTATTCTGATCATCTTCTTTCCCGAAAATTCTGAAAGTTCATGAACTGCCTGTGCTATAAGCTCTTTTCCCGTGCCCGTTTCTCCAAAGATAATCACATTGGATTGTGATGGAGCTGCCTGTGAGATCCTTTCGAAAATGAGCTGCATGGCTTCACTTTGCCCCACAATTCCATGAAAGCCGTGTCTGCTTTCCTTTTCTTCTTCAGTTTCTTTTGGAAAGTCCCGGATATTTCCCTGAAATGTTTTCAACTGCTCCTGAACATCAATGTTATGAAGGGTAATGGAAAGCTGGGTAGAAATACCGTTTAAAATTCTTTCCGGAATTGTATCTCTTGAAATAAAGCTTCTGTAGAAAAGGAAAAGTACATTTTTACTTTCACTGACAGCCGGCAGTCCCAATCCGACAGCCATCCGCATTCCCGAATTTTTAGCTTCGGTAAAACAGGAAGGAAGCGGTGACAATTCTTTCAGATCAAAAAGAAGAGGCTCCGCAGAATCAAGACAGTTTTTTACATACCTGTCAAGCTGTTGATCTGTGGTATGGTTCTGATTTTCATTCCGGCTGCTGAGTATTTCAATATTTCCTTTTACATCCCTGATCATCATACAATCATTGAATCCCAGTTCAGTTTTGAAAGATGTATTGATAACAAGCTGAAGCTGTTTCTTATCTAAAATGGTAGACAACTCTTTGGTTAAACGGGAAATCATAAGCTGTTCTTTCTGCATTTCCTGCAGGCGTTTCATCATTTCTGCATTGGGATCAGAAGGCTTACTCATAGAAAATTCTTACTTGAAAGTTTAAAGATAGTAAAAATTGAAAAAGATCTGCATGTGAGTGGTACAATACCTGAAATAAAAAAGATGAACCATTAAAGTTCATCTTCAGTATATTGAAAAGAGATTGTTTTTAAGATCTGATAAATTCCAAAAGGTCTTTGTTGATCGTCTCATGCTCTGTAGTCGGCATACCATGAGGGAATCCCGGATACGTGATCAGCTTTCCGTTCTTTAATAATTTAATTGATTTTAATGCCGCATTGGCAATAGGAACGATCTGGTCATCTTCACCATGCATCACCAGAACAGGAATGTCAACAGCTTTTAAATCTTCCGTTAAATCTGTTTCTGAAAAAGCTTTAATCCCATCATAATGAGCAACAATTCCGCCCATTAATCCCTGTCTCCACCAATTTCTCTGAACACCGTCTTTTATATTGGCACCTTCTCTGTTGTAGCCGTAGAAAGGGAAAGTCAGATCATAATAAAACTGATTTCTGTTGTTCATCGTCTGTTCCCTGATATTGTCGAAAACTTCCATAGGAACACCGTCAGGATTATTCTCACTTTTCACCATTACCGGTGGAATGGCGCTGATCAGAACTGCTTTCTTAGCTCTTCCATTCGAGTATTTATTCACATAACGGATCACTTCACCGCCACCTGTTGAATGCCCGATGTGTACAACATCTTTCAGATCTAAGAATTCAACCAGTTCTGCGGCATCAGAAGCGTATTGCTCAATAGTGTGATTGTAGATATTCTGGCTGGAGCGTCCGTGGCCTCTTCTGTCGTGAGTAACCACTCTGTAGCCTTTCTGCAGGAAGAAGATTACCTGTGCATCCCAATCGTCAGATGATAAAGGCCATCCGTGGTGAAACATTAATACCGGGCCTTGTCCCTGATCTTTGTAAAAAATTTCTGTTCCGTCTTTTAATGTTAATGTGCTCATGTTGTTTATTTTTAATGTTATGAATTGATTTTGTTTAAATATTTTTCTGATTAATAGGCAGTATTTTCACGTACCAACTGGAAAAGGTCTTCTGCACCGCCATTGAATTTATTTCCGTTAATGAAAAATGAAGGGGTTCCGTTCACTCCGCTGATGATACCGCTTTCAAAGTCTGTATCTACCTTTTCTGCTAATTCCTTCTTATGAATATCAACTTTGAATTGGGAAATATTTAATCCCAGTTTTTCTGCAAGCTTTAACGGAAGATCAGCATTCAGGTATTCCTGGTTTTCATAAATAGCATCATGCATTTCCCAGAATTTTCCCTGCAAAGCTGCCGCTTCTGCTGTCAGTGCTGCCGTTCTTGCATACTGATGCATTTCTGACAGCGGAAAATTTCTGAATACAAATCTGATCTGATCTCCGAATTCTTTCATTAATTCTTTAAGAACCGGATAGGCTGCTCCGCAGTAAGGACACTGATAATCCCCGTATTCTACAATGACTAAGCTGGCATCTGAGTTGCCCTGAGTATGGTCAGCATTGCTGACTGATGGTTTAAGTGACATAATTATTTCATGTTAAGGTTTTCTAATGCTTCTAAAATTCCGTCTGCGCCAGGATTGATGGCGGTGGGGGAGAGGTAGCTCCATTCGATGAGACCGTCTTTATTGATGACAAAAAGGGCTCTGTTGCATTCTCCTTCTTCGTCATTGTAAACACCATATTTCCTGGCTGTTTCTCCTTTGGCTTCAAAGTCTGCAAGCAGTGGGAAGTGCAGGTTTCTGGATTGTGAAAATGCCAGATGGCACCATTTGCTGTCTACGGAAATTCCGAAAATCTCCGCATCATATTTTTTGAAATACTTCAGCATTTCGTTGTACAATGCCATCTGGTCACTGCACACCGGGCTCCAGTCTGCCGGGTAAAATGCAAGGATAACGTTTCGTCCTCTGAATTCGGATAAGGTAATCTTCTGGTCCGGGGTTGCAAATAATGTAAAATCAGGGGCAACCGTATTTTTTTCTAGCATAGGATTAGTTTTTAATCGTTGTAATTGGTATTGTGAATGCACAGATGAGCAGTAAGGCTGCCGGAAACATCAACGTCCAGTTTCCTGAATAAGAGAGCAGGAAAGGAGCTGCTGAAGCACCGGAGAGAAAGCCCATCCATAAGAATAACAAATGAAAGATATTTATTTTGTATTCCTTCCGCTCCTCTGCCTGATTACTCATGACAAACAGAGCAGCTGTTCTTGCCAGACTGTTTAAAGTTCCTGTCACAAAATCGGTATTGATCTTTTGGTTACCTACCGATGTGATAATGGTATTCATAAGGCCCATTGAAAAACCGATAACAGCTATAGACACTTCATTGGCAATATGCTCATAATAATCAGTAATACTGTAAAGGATCATGATGCCGGAAACCGTGTAGAAGATCATCTTTGTACTTCTGAACTTCTTTGATAATGATAGACACGTTCCTGTATAAATCCCCACCAGAAAAAAGATGATTACAATGACAGAACTGATGATAACACCATATTTTCCACTAAAAACCGCTGCACCTAACTGAGTCGTATTGCCACTCATAAAAGAAACGTAGGTTTTCCATCGTATCAGTCCTGTGGCATCTGTATATCCTGCGATAAAAGCAAGGAATACTGCCAGTTTCTCCTGTGTTCTGACGGTCTTGTCAGGGAGCAGGATTTTTGTTTCCGGAATCACAGGCGCTATTTTCCAGGTTTTATGAATACTTTCTTTTCCGGAAATTTTTCTATTTCTCCTTCCTTCAGTCCGAAATTCGTAATGATCACATCTTTAGGGTTTCCTGCCAGCCATTCGCTGATATCAATGGATTCATAGGTGCCGCTATTAAATCCGATCAATACTTTACAGACGGTATCTCCGGTATTTTTGATATAGTGCCCGGCTCCCATAGGTACATAACCTACATCACCGGCATTGAACTGTTCTGTAACAGAAACTCCTTCTGCCAGGAATACCGACATTTCTGCCTGTCCGGATATAAAATACTGCCACTCATCCGCATTCGGATGCCAGTGCATTTCTCTTAAAGCACCGGGCTGCAGCTCCAGCACAGAACCGGCCATTGTGGTGCTGATCGGAAATTCCTTACTAGTAACCAATCTTTGGAGACCGCCGCCGGGAATGATTCTTGGCTGCTGGGAATGTAGAGGATATCGGTGCAGGCTTGTCAGTTCAATGTCTGATTCCTCTGGACGGGCTGCAGCATTCACAGAGAGTTCATCCGGAACGACTCCCGCTGCGAAGTAAACCTCTTTCTGTGGAAGTTCTGCTACTTCTTCAAGGCTTAGTCCTAAATTCTGTGCAACGATTTCAGGAGGCATACTTGACACAAAATCTGTAACGCTGAAGGTATGGTCTTCGGAAAAATTACCATTGTCAAAAATCAGAATGAAATGACATTCCTCTGTTCCGGTAGCCTGGATGGAATGTCCGTAGCCTTTCGGGAAATACCATACGTCACCGGGTTCAAAATTATCAGTATAACTTCGTCCGTCCGGATGAATAATCGTTGTACGTACCGTTCCTGAAATCACATACGCCCATTCTGCGGCATTGGCATGCCAGTGAAGTTCTCTCATACTTCCGGGCTGTAACCTCATGGAAACTCCGGCAATACCTACAGAAGCAGGGAATTCTTTTACGGAAGCACCTCTTGTTGTACCACCGTCACTGGTACGCGGTTCTTTTTTTTCTAATTCGTATCTGAAACTTAATGATGATGGATTCATAGTATTATTTTTTTGTGATTAATTCTCTTTGTTTTTGCTATTGTAAAACTACTTCTGAATTTTACTTTTTCTTGATGTCATTCGGTGAAAAGGCAAAATGAGTCGTTGAGGATATAGAGGGTTGCCACTTTTTTAAAAAGGCTGGTTGTATTGCCCTGTCAGTGCTTTATTTTCAATGCTTTTTGCAAAATTCGGGGTTTCCTCATGATTATGGGCATCTGAAGCGGCCTGTCTGGATGCAGCGGCATCTGCAAGGTTGATCCCGTGTTCTTTCAGATATTCAAACATTTCGGAAGTGGCTGTCGCATGAATTTCATTGGTGTAAAGGCAGGTATTTTCGTCAATCTTTGTCACTTTCAGTTCCCATAACACCTGAACTTTTGTGCGCCCGTTTTTGGTAATTGAATCCGAGATGGAAAGCATGCGGCAGTAATCGGGACGGTGAACATCTGCAACATAATGCTGAACCATCAGTGCATCTCCAATCGTTTCTACGTTCAAAGACACTGGTTTGCCGTCAAAAGTAACTGAAATAGCAGCTCCGATATGCTGGGTAGAGCAGCGTTGGTATTCCGCATCCGGCAGATTAAGCAGCCAGTCTGCGATATCTACTTTTTCAATGGGTGCATTGATGATGGCGTTTACACTTGAATGCGATAAGGCATTTTCGGGAGTTTGTAAGATTTCCATAGTTGTTGATTTTGATTGTTATGTTATTGATGATGTAAAGCTACAAACCGGTCATTTTAATTTTGCCTGCCGTTCGCTCAACAGGCGGAAAGTATCGTTGAATAAGCTGGTGGTGTTCAAATGGTAACAGGACGAGGTTCCTGAAAACAAAAAAATCACTGTGGTTTACAGTGATTGATGAAGGATAATTTTTAAATAGGGTTATTGATACAGCCATTTTTTGATCAGCCTGGTATAATTGGGCATCACGGCAAACACCATCAGAAAAACAATGATTCCGGAATTGATAAATCCATCAGAATAATGATTGGGTGGAATATGTAAAAACCGTAAAAAAGGAATGATCAAAGCAGGAATAAGAACCGACAGCGGATAAATGGCAGACCAGGTTGCCAGAAACTGTTTCCAGCGTACCGGAACTTTATTCCCTTCATTTTCTGTCGTAAAAAGAAAATCAAGCCCGGATCTGATCTGGTAATGATCGTTTTTTCTGAACAGTGGATTCGCTTTCTCAATAAGCTTTTTCCGGTTATCCGACTCCATCCAGTTTTTAAGATGGTTAATCGTATCAAAACGGATAATGACGGTATACACAAAAGTCAGATCGGGAATCGGCCGAATAATCTGCAGATCAATAAAGCCTTCAGAATGTTTGGTGACAGGCACAATTTCGTCCAGCCATTTTTCATACTGTGATTGTTTTCCATCCAGAATATGATGGGTAATCACTACGGAGGCACCCTGATTTTCCATAACTGATTTTTTATTGGTTAATTTAATATGCCCTTTTATACTGCCACGGAATTTCTGTTTCAACACCTAATGCTCTGGCTGAATGAATGGCAAAATAAGGATCTCTAAGATGTTCCCGGGCGATAATCACCAGATCTGCATCTCCATTGGTAATAATCGTATCGGCCTGTTCTGCTTCTGTAATCATTCCCACAGCTCCTGTCAGGATCCCGGTCTTTTCTTTAATGGATTTTGCAAAAGGAACCTGATATCCCGGAAATACCTTATCCTTGCTTACATTGGTAAATCCGCCGCCGGATGCCGTAATGAAATCTACACCGTTTTCTTTAAGGATTTCCGAAAGCCTGATACTGTCTTCCAGAGTCCAGGCTTCCTCCGATTCTATATAGTCAGTAGAAGAAATTCTTACGAACAGAGGTGTCTCAGCAGGAATAGCTTTTCTGATTTCCTGAACGGTTTCCACAAGAAAACGGATCCTGTTTTCAAAACTTCCGCCATATTCATCCTGTCTTTTGTTGATCACCGCAGAATAAAACTGATGGAACAGGTAACCATGCGCTGCATGCAGTTCAATGGTATCAAAGCCTGCTTCAATGGCACGAAGGGCTGCTTTAACGAATTTCGTCTTTAGTTCCTGGATCTCATCAATGGTGAGCTCTTCTGCAAAAACTCCGTTGAATTCCTGGGCAGAAGATGATTTTACCGTCCAGCCTCCTTCTTCCGGAGTGAGAGGTTTCATTCTTTCATTGGGATGTTTCAGGCTGCCTTTTCCTCCTGCATGCCAGAGTTGAACCCCTATCTTGGCATCCTGTTCATGCACAAAATTTACGATGTTTTTCCAGGCATTTTTCTGTTCATCGTTCCAGATCCCTACATCGGATAATGTAGCCAGACCTTCTTCTGAAACGGCTGTACATTCGGTAAGGATCAACCCTGCACCGCCAACAGCCCTGCTTCCAAGGTGAACGAGATGCCAGTTGCCGGGAACTCCGTTTTTAGCGCTGTATTGCTGCATAGGAGATAGTGCAATCCTGTTCTTTAAGGTAAGACTGCGAATGTGTATGGGTGAAAATAAATTCATTTTTTCTTATTTTTAAATTGTTTTTGAAAATGCTTCAGCTTCAGAAACGGCTTTCAACAAAACGTTCTGTACTTCTGTCAGTATTTTTTGCAGATCAGGGTTTTCTGCTGATGCTGTTTCAAGAATATCAAGTTTTTCCTTTAACAGAGGATGTAATCCCATGATGGCAATGCTGGATTTCAGATCATGAGCCCACAGTTTCATCCCTGGAAAATCCCGGTTTTCATAAGCTGTTGTCAATTTCTGTAGATGATTGGGGATATTCTCAATAAACTGTTGAGTGACCATTTGTTCGAAGCTTTTATCGCCGCCGCTTACCGTCTGCATATAAGTGAGATCAATATACTGATAGTCAGATGATGGGTTTTCGGTTTTCTTTTCGTTTTTATTATTTTCTTTAAACCCGAGTTTCGAAATCAGCATAAACAACTCTTCTTCATTGACAGGCTTAGGAATATATTCGCTCATCCCACGGCTCAGGCATCTTTCTCTTTCCCCTGCCAGCGCATGGGCGGTCATTGCGATGATCGGAATATCCAGTCTGAGTTCTTCCCGTATTTTTTGGGTGGCAGCATATCCATCCATCTGCGGCATCTGTATATCCATTAAAACCAGATCACATGCATTGCTTTTGAGATAACTTACTCCTTCAAGACCATTCGATGCAATATGAAAATCAATATTCCACTGGGAGAGCAGATGTTTCATCAGGCTTTGATTGATCACATTATCATCAACCACCAGTACTTTCAGGGGCGTATTGGATTTATCTTTAAAATAGTGGGGATCAACAGCTGGAATGACAGTAAGCTGTTCCTCAGCAATTCCGTAAGGAATATAGAAATGAAATGTAGTTCCTTTGCCCTGTTCACTGCTTACTTCGATGTTTCCGTTTTGCAGTACAATCAGGCTTTTCACGATGGATAAGCCTAATCCTGTTCCGCCGTAATTTCTTGTGGTCGAATCTTCTCCCTGGTTGAATCTTTCGAAGATTTCAGTGAGCTTTTCTTTGTCAATTCCAATTCCCGTATCTGAAATTTTAAATCTCAGAACGGCTTCCTTCTCTGTTTGCTGTTTACTGTAGATTTCAACAGAAATATTTCCCTGATGGGTAAATTTTATGGCATTTCCGATGAGGTTCACTAGAATCTGGGTCAGTCTTGTGGCATCTCCCACCAATGTGTCAGGAATGGAAGGATCAATCGTACTGGAAATGGTAAGTCCTTTCTCTTTGGCCCGTTCTGTAAAAAATGTTTCCACGGAATTAACCAGACCGTTGATGCTGAAAATTCCCGGGGTAATGCGCATCATTCCTGCTTCTATTTTGGATAAATCAAGAATGTCATTAATGATGGCCATCAGGTTTTCTCCGGAACGCTGTATTGAAGAAACAAATTCTGCTGAGGTTTCGTCCAGTGGACGTTTTTGCAGCAGATTGGTAAACCCGAGAATTCCGCTTAAAGGAGTTCTGATTTCATGGCTCATATTGGCAAGGAAATTTTCTTTGGTCTGTGCTGCTACCAACGCTTTTTTCTCGGCAATATCAAGTTCGCTTATAAGTAATCTCTGGCGTTTAAACTGTCTGAGAATGTGATATCCAACAACAGACCCGCCCAAAATCAGTAAGATCAGTATTGAGATGTCGTAGAATCTTGCTTTTTGCCCCATTTCCTCACTTTTCTGGCTGAGCTCAACCATATTCAGTTTTCTGCTTTCATATATTTTAGCCGTGATGCTGGTGATTTCATTAGAAATTTTTCTTGCACGCGGATTGGCAATGGAGGTATTATCGTCCATGTTTCCAACAGAAAGATAACGGTGCAGGAGTTTATCTTTGGTTGTTTTCTTTTCCATGGCAAGAACGCTTAGCCGGTGGATCAGCTTTTCTTCTTCAGCATTTACATTGTCTTTGGACAGAGAATCCAGGAAATTTTCAATCTGACTGATTTTTTGATCAATGCCTTCGAGATGCGTGGTGTCATTTGTTGCAATAGAAGCTCTGATTCTGCTTTCCACCCCCAGAATATCACGGTCAATCTCCCTTAAGTGATTGCTGGAACGTAATTCGCTCAGCAAGGTATTGTTATTCTGAATCAGTGCCTTGGTATTTCCTGCAGAATTGAGCTGAACAGCTATCAGCAGGAGTGAGCCTGCAATAAATGTCAGGATAATAAAATAGCTGAATCGCTTGTTATCCATTACTGAAGATATATTTTTCATAATAACGGTCTGATTTAAATAAAATGCAGATAAAGGTTGATTAAACCCTAAACTGTTCAGGGATTGAGATCAAAAAAGGAAGTCAGATTTCTGATGGCCGGCAAAGGCTAAAAGACATTCATTCTCATGTTGAGTGCTTTCCTGTAGGCATCTGCTACAGGAATGAATTTACCGTTGATCATAATACCGCCGTCCTGAAGAGTGTCAATTTTACCCACAGAAACAATATAGGAACGGTGAACTCTTATAAAATGATCTTTAGGAAGACGTTCTTCAGCTGTTTTCATTTTACCGTGAATGGCAAACATCTTTTCTTTGGTATAAAACTTTACATAATCACCCATGGCTTCAGCATAGAAAATATCATCCAGTTTTAAGCGCCTTGTAATATTGGAATCTCTCACGAAAAGAAACTCATCCCTTGTGATTTCCACATTCTCTTTTCTGCTTTCAAGAATCGTCTGTGCTTTGCTTACTGCCTGCAGAAATCTGACCGGCATAATGGGCTTCAGAAGGTAATCTGCAATATTAAGCTCAAAGGCTTCCAGTGCATATTCCTTTTTTGAGGTCGTGAAAATGATGATGGTCTCTTTACCGGAAAGCGTTTTCGTGAGTTCAATTCCTGTCATTTCCGGCATTTCTATATCGAGAAATATCAGATCGACGGAATTGGACTGAAGATAATGATAAGCTTCTATAGCATTGGAAAATTCGCTGACAATGGAAAGATCCGGAACCTGTTTGGCAAGGTGTGCTAATGTTGTTCTTGCAATATCATTATCATCCACGATTAAGGCTTTCATAGGTATAGTTGTTTATGGTTTACACAAAGATAATTATAACTTTTTTATTTTGTGTTATCTGAAATAGGAACGGATCATCCATGCCATTTCCTCATGGGTTTCCATCAGACCTGTAATAAAATCGCTGGTACCGTAATCTTTATACTTTTCTGCAAATGGAGTGATATTTCCGCGGAGAGATTCGATAATGCTTTCATGATCACTTAACAAGTCTTTCATATATCCCAAACCGTCATTGGTTCTTTCACTGTATTCCGTTAAATGAGTCAGTTCAAGATAGATTTTCATCGTGGCAGGTGCATAGTGCCCGATTTTACGCATTCTTTCTGCCACGCTGTCAATCAGTTCATCCAGTTGTTTGTACTGTTCTTCAAAGAAAATATGATTGGCATGGAAGTTATTTCCGGTAACGTTCCAGTGGGCATTTCTTGTTTTGATGTAAAGCAGTGTTTCATCTGCTAATAGTTTTGCTAATTGTTCTGCAACAGCTTCTGTGTTTTTTTCTGTAATTCCGATTTTTGTTTTCATAATAATAAGATTTTAGTTGAGCATTATTGCTTTTTTCTGATGTAAAGGTCTTCAATAACGCACCAAAACGGCTTGGAATTTCGATGAACGGGCAGAATCAGTCGGTGAAAAGCGGACAATTTCCACTTTCCATAAGTTTCAAAATAATATAGCACATAATTTTATCAACTGCAGAGATGCTTCCTTAAAAAATCAAGACTGCCTTCAGCCAGCTCCTGCGCATCATAAGGTGATTTCTGCCACAAAGAAACCTGTTCCTGCATTCCGGCAATTGAAGAAGAGAAATTTTCAAGAACCAGATTTCCTTCAAAATTGATTTTTTTCAATGCTGAGAAAAATTCTTCCCAATTGATGGTCCCTTCTCCAAGCATGCCCCGGTGAGACTCTGTCACATGAATATGCTTCAGCATTTTTCCGGAAGTGATAATCGGATCATAAAAATTATCTTCCTCGATATTCATATGGAAGGTATCAAGGTGAAGGAAGAGATTATTTCGGCCCGTTTTCTTAATAAGTTCCAGGACATTTTCTGCCGTATTGCAGACATAAGATTCATAGCGGTTAATAGGCTCTATGGCAATATCGATACTTTTGGTTTGGGCGTAATCCGCCACATTAGACCATACATCAGCAATGATTTCTTTTTCGTTTTCTGTGAGTGGTTTTCCGGTAAAAACACCGATTCCGCCATGCAGGACACCAGCCAGAAGATGGGTTTCCAGTTCATATACTTTATCGATGGCTTTTTTGATAAACTTTTCCGCTGCTTTGGGATAAAACGCAATGTGAGTATCTTTGGGAAGGTTCAGTGAGCATACTGCTTCCAGATGGTTGTCTTTCAGTTGTTTTTTTACGGTTTTGGCATCAAAATCCATTGATCCGGGCAGCAGAATTTCGATCAGATCAAAGCCAGCCTGAGCCGTTTTTTCTATCGCATATTTTCCTGATTCCGCATTCCATAGCGGAGTGATCCAGGAGAGTAGGGAAGCCCCTAATTTTATATTCATCATATTTCTTTATTTTAATTTAAAAAATCCACCATTCTGTTCGTATTCCGAAATAAGTCCCGTATCTTTTGGCTCCTGACTGTTGTAAAAACGGTGAGTAAAGACTTTTCATAGCCTCATCATTATATCTTGATACTTCTGCAATAAAACGGATGTGAGGTCTTGCCCAGACACTTCTTTCCGCCGTAGGAACAATGGTGGGAGCCAGAACAAGCTTCATCATTGATGCCGCATCCTGGATTCCGTTTTTACGGGTTGCATAGTGAAATTCAGAGAGAATATGAAACCAGTTGTTGTAATAATAGGTGGCTCTGATTCCCGTATTAAACTCTGTTTTTCTGTTGAAAATTTCACGGTTATAATAGTCCATCGCTTTATCAGTACTGGTTGATCCTCCTTTACTTTTGGTGAAAACGGCATAGGGATTAAGTGACCAGCGGTTTGATATATTCCACAGGAAATGTTCAACAACCGTAAAAGAGTAAGCTCCTTTATACGTTTTTGTGACCTCATCAGGAGCTCCGTAGGTTCGCCAGGTCTGTGTATTACCATTATCACCTCCATTGGCAATTCCTGTCCCGTATCTTACAGAAATCTGATTGAATGAACCCGAAATTGTTGTTGGAATATCTGAATTTAATTTAGCTCCAAAAACCAAGCCCTGATCCGATGGATATTGCTCTACAGAATTTTCCCCTGATTTTTCTACATGATGAAATTCTGCCAGTAATTTCAGCTTGTGCTTTGTATTTTTAAAGGGAAGGGTCTGCTCAAGGACAAAAACTTCTCTCTGTCTGTAGATCAGGTTTTTTGATCCGCTGATGACATTGGTGTATGAATATGGAGTGGAGTTACTGGCTGCAGTATCAATAGCTGCCGGGAAAAACATTGAAAACCTTGTGTTTTTATGTCTTAGTCCCCAACCGGTTGCGGAATGGTCATCAAAATAAAAGTAATCTGCAATGTGAATGTCATCATATCTCAGCCATCTTGATCCCGCCCAGACATCCCAGTCACTTCCCATAATATTTCTTGCTTCAACAAAGGCTTCCGGCAAGGCAACAATCATTCCCTGATTGGATTTTGAGTCTACATTTCCCAGAAAAGTCCCTCCTGAATAAAAGCTCAGTCTTGCCTGCATATCGATCTTTGTACTTTTTGTACTGTCACCATTCACCACCGGGCTAAAATGGAAGGCTGGTAAGAAATCTACATAATCTCCCTGATCCATTCTGCCTCCTAAAGATCCCTGGTTGTTCAGATTCAGCTGTCTTCCTGTTTTTCCATCGGCATTCGGAGAATAACCGGCTCCGATTCTTCCGGTTGTTCCGAAGGAAAATTTTTTATTGGTTATCGTGATCTGGGCATTAATTTCCCTGCCAGCACATGTAAGTAACATGAGCCAGGCTAATAAAAGCTTTGTTTTCATAGGGATTATTTAAGTGTTTTAGGCTTGTAGTACTTTAATGCAAATAATAAAATAACAACATAGCATAGAATAGGAAGCAGATATGCATGTGCAATATCTTTTTCAGCAATTCTCCCCATGATCGGTGGGAAAACAGCTCCTCCAAACATTGCCATAACCAGGAATGAGGAAGCCTGCTGAACTTTAGATCCTAATCTTTTAAGCCCAAGACTGAATATGGTAGGATACATCACACTGAGGAAAAGGTTGAGCAAAATAAGGCTTACAAATGATACCCATCCGAAACTTTGGGAAATAATCAGGCACAGAACGATATTACATGCGGTAAAAATAGCCAGCAGTTTGTTGGGAGCAATGAATCTCATCAGGAAAGTCCCGATAAATCTTCCGATCATCATCATGGCCATACTTAAAGAAAAGTAATAGGAAGCCTGTATTTCCGGAAGGTGCATTTTTTCTACCCCGTAATTGATAAAATAAGCCCAGGTTCCGCCCTGTGCGGCAATATTAAAAAACTGGGCAATAACTGCAAATATAAAATGTCTCTGCTTGTAGAGCGGTGCGTGCGGATCTGATACAGACTGGTCTTCTCCTTTTTCATTTTCTGAAATGATGATATCTTCCGCATGAGGGTCTTTCAGATCAGGAACCCTGATAAAGCTGAAAATAATAGTAATCGCAAGAATGACAATCCCAATCCAGGTATAAAGATTTTTTACTGAATCCAGTGATCCAGATCCGGAATCAGGAGTTCCGAAAATAAAATATCCGCCTAAAAGAGGACCGATAATAGCTCCCAGACCATTAAAAGACTGGGCAAAATTAACCCTCTGATCACTCGTCCTTTCATCCCCCAAAGCGGCTACAAAAGGATGGGCTACCGTTTCAAGGGTTGCCATTCCCATCGCAAGAACAAAAAGAGCTAGTCTGAAAAAGTTAAATGAGGAAGTGTCGGCGGCCGGAATAAACAGAAAGGCTCCCAGTGCAAACAATGAAAGACCCAGGATGACTCCTAATTTATAACCAAATCTTTTCATAAACAGACCTGCCGGAACGCCCATCAATGCATATGCCCCAAAAATGGAAAGCTGTACCAGCCCTGATTTGGACTTTGAAATGTGAAGAACGTTCTGGAAATGCTTATTCAGAACATCACCCATGGTAAGGGCAATAGCCCAGAAAAAGAATAAAGAGGTAACAAAGGACAGGATGATATAGTATTTCTTATCTGTAAATTTTGGAGTATTCATATCGTATGTTTTTAAGAGGTTTTACAGCTGTTTTTTTCTCTGAATGCCTTGAATTCTTCATAGGTATAATCCGGACATGCTCCTGATTTCGATGTGATAAAGGCTCCCAGTGAAGTTGCCTGTTTCATGATCTCTTCCGGCGATTTTCCCTGAATTCTTTTAGACAGAAACCCGGCAAGAAAAGAATCCCCACTGCCCACAGTATCTGCAATTTCAATATGAACTGCCGGAAAATCATACGCAATATTCCCCACAAAGTATCTGGCGCCTTTACTTCCTTTGGTCAGGACAATTTCATTCAGGTTGAAATAAGCCTGAAGATGTTTGATGCTGGTATCTTCATCAATATAGTCTTCACCGAGATATTCAAGAATTGTTCTGAGCTCTGCCTTATTCATTTTAACAAGGTCAGATTTGTGCAATAGTTTTTTAATGAATTCAAAATCGATGAAAGGAGGGCGGAAATTAACATCAAAAACCCTGAACTTTGAATATTCCAAAAGTTGCAATAGTGTATTTTGGGAAGCTTCACTTCTTGTGATCAGACTTCCAAAAACAAATGCTTCTGAATTTTGAATCAGTTCTTTATGTTCCGGCAGAGGTTGGATATAGTCCCAGGCAACTTCCTTTACAATGTCATATACAGCTTCTCCATGCTCATCAAAATCAGCAATTACAGTTCCTGTAGCCTTTTCCTGGTCTACCTGGATAAAATCTGTTGTTATTCCCCAATCCTGAATTTGGTTAAGAAGACGGTGCCCTAATTCATCATTTCCTATACGGCTTAGCATTTTGGTGTCGATTCCCATTTTAAAAAGATTGTAGGCAACATTAAATGGCGCACCACCAGCTCTGGATCCGGAAGGGAAGATGTCCCACAGAACCTCTCCGAAACATACCACGTGATTTAATTTATTTTTTATCATAATAGGTTAAACGTTTAAGTTGTTGTTTAAAAAAATGATTGATATAGATTTGATTATTTTAAAGATGCTTTGGCAATCAGTTTGGCGGATAATGTTATTCTTTTTCCGGTTGCTGTATAATCAGTGATTTGCCCGTCCAGAAGCTTGATAGCCTCTTCAGCCATTTCTTCAATCGGCTGCTGGATGTAGGTAATCTCCGTAGGGAAGAGGTCATAGGCATCCGTTTCATCAAATGCCAATACTGAGACCTGTTCCGGAACTTTTATATTGTTTTTAACGAGATAGGAAAGCCCTGCTACCGCAAGTTTATTACTGGAAAAATATAACGCAGTATTTTCTGGAGTTTTCCCCAACGTACTTTCAAGCTTAGAATGTACCTCCTGTACAATATTTTCCAATCCTACCAGAAGATATTGAATTTCAACTGTTTTGCTGGAAGAGCTTACCGCTTTCTCAAAGCCATGCTGGCGGTCCAGAAGGTGTGGAAGATCAGTTTCATAGCCAACGTAGATCATTTTGTCAAAGTTCTTATTAAGAAGAAGGCTGGCTGTACTTTCTGCGATCTCCTGATTATCAATGGTAATTCCGGGAACAGAAACCCCTTTAAGATATCTGTCGATCGTTACAACAGGATATTTAATATGAATAAGGTTTTCTAGTGTCTTTTCTGACCCTGCTACGGGGGCAACGATCATTCCGTCTACCTGCTGCTGTGAAAAGAGTTCGGTAAGTTTTTTAAATTTTTCTGCATTCTCATCAGAACTGCCGATGATCAGGGTATAACCCAACTTTAAAGCTTTATCTTCAAGATTTCTTGCCATATGGGAATAGAAGTCATTGGAGATATCCGCCACGATTAATCCAAGAAGCTTTGTTTTATTGGTTTTCAAACTTTTTGCAATCTTATTCGGAGTGTAGTTAATCGTTTCAGCAATTTCAAAAATTTTTTTCCGGGTCTCCTCACTGATACGCTGTCCTTCCTTTCTGTTAAGAACATAAGATACGGTGGCTACGGAAACTCCTGCCAGTTTAGCAATATCTTTTATGGAAGACCTTTTCATTTTATTTTTTTAATGCACAAAAATATTTCAGAAAATAGTAAAAAAACAATAGCTGTTTTTTTTGGTGGTTTCCGAAAAATATGTAATTTCGCACTTTTTTTAAAAATAACCAACATCTTCATTATCAGCGTTTTACTTTATTGTTGTCTTTTTTCAATATGAATAAATTGTTAACTTATTGAATGTAGAGATTAAATTTAGGTTAAACGTTTATCCAATAAATTTAATTTTTTAGATTTAAATAGCTGGAAACTAAGTTTTATATATAATAATAAAGAAACATAATAATGAGAGTTTTTACTTTATACTATAAAATAAAACCCTGCAACTCATATGAATTGCAGGGCTTATTTTGAGAATACAGTCTTTTAACTTAAAATATCACATGGCGCAACACAGATCACCCATGGACATCTTTTGATTCCCGGAGGTGGGCAGCAGGCTTCAGAGCAGCTTGTCGCTCCGCCATTAATATTCCTCAACTGGTCTCTTGAAATTTTTTTTACATTTTTCATAGTCAAGTAATTGAATTACACTGAAATTAAGGCTGGTTTCCGCCACCGCATCCGTCGTAAGGCATACATTGCCACTTACCACCGATTAAACAAAGTTGACCACCTCTGCAGTCAATTCCTCCCTTAATTGTTTTCAATTCTTTTCTTTCGATTTTCTTTAAATTTTTCATAATAAATTGTACGTTTAGTTCAATTCGAAATTAATAAAATTTTATCAACCATGATAGAATTATTGTAAAATTTTTATTTTTTAGTTGCTTAATTGTAGAATGATTAAAGTTTATTTTATGTAATGAAGTAAAATGTTTTTTGGGAATAAGTTTAAACCAATCCTTAAACTATTCCTCTCATTTCTATAAAATCTTGCCCTGTGACAAGTCCGTTTTCCGATCGGGTTGGTAACTTTGACTTAAAATTAATCCACCAAATCTGATAATATTATGAAAAGTCTATTCAAATTCTCTGCAGTATTGTTCTTTATTATTATCCTTGCCTCCTCTCCGGTATATGGACAAAAAATAAAACCTTCTGAAAGTGGTTATGCACCTGTTAATGGCATCAAAGTTTATTATGAAGTCTATGGCAAAGGAAAGCCTCTTGTACTGTTACATGGCGCTTTCATGACGATTGATTTGAACTGGGGTGAATTGATCCCGGAATTGTCCAAAAACAGAAAAGTAATAGCTCTTGAATTACAGGGACATGGTCACACGCCTTTTTCAGAAAGGAAATTATCGCATGCTACTTTAGCCAGTGATGTTACAAAGGTAATGGACTATCTGAAAATAGACAAGGCAGATGTGGCAGGGTACAGCTTTGGAGGTGAAGTGGCCTATAAACTGGCTATTCAAAGTCCGGAAAGACTGAACAAACTGGTTATCATTTCATCAACCTATAAAACTAACGGATGGCTGCCCGAAGTAAATAAAGCTCTTGAAGGAATGAAACCTGAACTCTTCACAAACAGCCCTATGCATACTGCCTATAATGCTGTAGCACCTGATAAAACAAAATGGAAACCATTTCTGGAGCAGATGATGGCTTCTGCCGGACAGCCTTTTGACCTGGGTGATGATAATATCTCTAAAATTCCGGTGCCTGTCTTAATCATAGCTGGTGATAATGACGGATTGGATAAAACAGAACTTTCAAAAACCTATAAATTATTGGGAGGTGATGTTTTTGCAGATATGGGCGAATTACCAAAGTCCCAGCTGGCTATCGCTCCCGGACAAACCCATGTAAGCCTGATGATGCAGACGGCAATGATTGTGAATTATCTGAATGTTTTTTTGAAATAATAGAATGCCATCAAAGAATTGAAATCTGTTTATAAAGTTCAAAATCTATACTATGAATACAAAATTTGAGGCAGGAATTAATATCGCTATCAAAATTCCCAAAAATAAATACGAAAAAACGGTTGCTTTTTACAGGGATATTTTAAAATTGAAAGTTGAGGAAAAGCCGATAAAAAATCCCACTGTTTCCAGAACCCACGAGGTGAAATTCGGGAATAATATCATATGGCTGGATTGTGTTGATAACTATACCCATTCTGAAACATGGCTCCAGCTTACCGTTCCCGATGTAGAAGCTGCTACACAATATCTGCTGTCAAACGGTGTGGAAACCTGTGACGAAATAGAAGAGCTTCCTGAAAATATGCACTGGATTACCGATCCTGCCGGTACCGTGTTCAATTTACAGGAAAGAAAATAGCCAAAAACAGAAGTGCGATGTAAAAAATTGCTTAAAATAGAGCTTTGCCCAAAATTTTAATATCTTTAGCCATCAAATCATTACAATTTAAAATATTTTTATGCAGACGAGACCATTCCATTTCATTGTCACCATCTTTTTTCTGGTATTAAGTGCAACTGCATTTTCACAGAAAACAGCCGTGTTGGGTTCTTTACTGGACAAAAACTCAGAATTCATATTCCCACAGACTCCGGATAAAATTTCAAAAGCGTTGAACGTAAAAACTGTTTTTTATGAAGATGCCAACGAAGAAAAATATGCAAAATGGCCTATGAAAACAGGACTGGAGCTTTATTGCAGCCTGGGAAAAGACAATAGTATCAATGAGATGTTTTTTGTGACTTCAGACAATAAATCTGTCATTGTGGAAGGGCTTCCTTTTGGTCTTGTTCTGAATAAAAGTACATTACAGGACAGTAAAACGAAGTTCGGTAAGTACAATGCCAAAATACAAAAATCGGGAGCAGACAGTGAATTTCCTGGAGGGTCAAAACTGGTTTTTAAAAAAGGCAAACATTATACAACATTGCTTTTCGACAGTAAGAACCTGTTAAAATCAATAGGTTTAACAACAGAACTTAGGGATCCGGCTGCCAATTAAGTACTAAAAAACAAAACAATAATAGTATCCGTCATTATTGACGGATTTTTTTATCCTCAGACGGCGTTAACTTTAAAAGAAATCTATATCGTCAGTCCATGGTTGTTTTTCACCTCAGCCATCACAAAAGTACTATGCGTGCTGCCGATAGAATCTACGGATCCCAGCTTGTTAAATACAAAATCCTGATAATGCTTCATATCCCGCACCTGCACTTTCAGAAGGAAATCAAAATCTCCGGAAATATTATAGCATTCGGCAACTTCTTCAATTTCTAAAATTTCTTTTACAAAATCATACCCCACAGACCGGTCGTGAATTTTGAGTTTGATCTGGCAGAAAACCGTAAATCCGCGGTTCAGTTTTTCAGCATCAAGAACTGCCGCATATCTTTTAATAAAACCTTCCTGTTCAAGCCTTTTTACCCTTTCAAAAACCGGTGAAGTAGAAAGGTTCACTTCTTTAGCAAGTTCTTTAACGGTGAGTTTGGCGTTTTTCTGGAGGAGCCTGAGCAGCTGTACATCCTTATCATCGAGTTGTTCCACAGAATATTATTCTTTTAATTAATTAAAACAGTCAAATGTACAGAATTATATGCTTTTATTTTTACTTTTTTAAGTTTAATTTGCTTAATTATTTGTTTTCAATTGTGGTTTTATTCTGTATTACTAATTTTACACAAAATTAAAAGCTTTTACTGACAACCTTTGTTAAAGGTAAAAGTATAGTTCTTTACAGATACTTCATCAAACAGGAAAGGTTTTACTTAAGGTAGATTAATAGGGAATCGTGTGAAAATCACGAGCTGTCGCGCAACTGTAAGTAAACACACCAAAAGTTTTTGTCCTTGCAGCTCCACTGCCAAAAGCGGGAAGGATGACGGAAACTGTTACAAGTCAGGAGACCTGCCTTTACTGAATTGACAATGCTTTCGCGGTCTGAAGCTTTGGGGTCATATAGATGATATATCAGATTCGAGTATTTTCCTTTGTAAAGGAAATTACGCTGTCTGCCATGTCATGACTTTCCTGAAAATTCTTCCGATAAAATATTACGAAGCCTTTTAAAGAACTTTCCCAATAAGTTTAATTAAAAAGTTTAAAAAAATGCAAACTCACATTCTTGGCTATCCGCGTATTGGTAGCAAAAGAGAACTCAAAAAAGCCTGCGAGCAGTACTGGTCAGGTAAAATCCTTTTGGAAGAACTTCTGAATACCGGAAGAACTATCTGTAACCAAAACTGGAATATCCAGAAAGAAGCAGGGATAGACCTTATCCCGTGTAATGATTTTTCATACTATGATCAGGTATTGGATATGAGCCTTGTCGTAGGTGCTATTCCAACACGGTATCATGAAGTGGTGCTTAAAAAAAACAATACTGAGCTGGATCTTTATTTTGCAATGGCAAGAGGATATCAGAAAGACGGATTGGATATCACTGCCATGGAAATGACCAAGTGGTTCGATACCAACTATCACTACATCGTTCCGGAATTTTATAAAAATCAACAGTTTAAGCTCAGTTCAGATAAGATTTTCAATGAATTTGCCGGAGCAAAACAAGCGGGAATCAATGCAAAACCGATGATTATCGGACTGGTTTCTTATCTGTTATTAGGAAAAGAAAAAGAAGAGGGATTTGATAAGCTGGATTTGGCAGTAAATCTTCTTCCAGTCTATATCGAGATTTTAACCAAACTTCAGGATCAGGGTGCGGAATGGATTCAGTTTGATGAACCTTTTCTGGCCCTGGATTTAAATGAGAAAGCCAAAGAAACGTATCTTTCTGTGTATGCCGAAATCAGAAAACGTTTTCCGAAACTGAAATTTATCGTTGCCACTTATTTTGACGGATTAAAAGACAATACTTCACTTGCCGTTTCACTTCCTGTCAATACATTGCATGTTGATCTGGTTAGAAGTCCTGAGCAGCTGGATGATATTCTGAATAGCATTCCTGAAAGTGTAAGCCTTTCATTAGGAGTTGTTGACGGTAGAAATATCTGGAAAAATGATTACGAAAAGTCGCTGTCTTTTATCAGTAAAGCGGTTGAAAAACTAGGATCTGAAAGAATTTTCATTGCACCATCATGTTCATTGCTTCATTCACCCTGTGACCTGGATTTTGAAACCAGTCTTAACCCGGAAATTAAAAACTGGCTGGCTTTTGCAAAACAAAAAGTAAAGGAAGTCGTAACGCTTAAACAACTGGCTTCCGGAACGGAAAATGAACAGATTTTTGAAGCATTTGAAGAAAATAAAAAAGCAATTGAAAGCAGAAGAACTTCTTCTCTTATCCATAATAAAGAAGTGAAGCAAAGAGCCAATGCTGTTACTGAAAAAGATGCTCAGAGAATAAACACCTTCAAAATCCGTAAAAAAGAGCAACAGGAAGTATTGCAGCTTCCTTTGTTCCCAACCACTACGATCGGATCATTCCCGCAAACCTCAGAAGTGAGAAGCTGGAGAGCCAAATTCAAAAAAGGAGAACTGACAGCAGAACAATATGATACCTTACTGAAAGAGGAAACGCAAAGAACAATCCGCTGGCAGGAAGACATCGGAATTGATGTATTGGTTCACGGAGAATTTGAGCGTAACGACATGGTGGAATACTTCGGAGAACAGCTGGAAGGATTTGTATTCACCCGAAACGGTTGGGTACAAAGCTACGGAAGCCGTTGTGTGAAACCTCCTGTGATCTTCGGTGATGTTTCCCGCCCAACACCGATGACGGTGTACTGGTCTCAATATGCCCAATCTCAGACTGAAAAATGGGTAAAAGGAATGTTGACAGGTCCGGTTACCATTTTACAGTGGTCTTTTGTACGTGATGATCAGCCTCGTTCAGAAACTTGTAAGCAGATTGCTTTGGCAATTCGTGACGAGGTAGTGGATCTGGAAAAAGCAGGAATCAGAATTATTCAGATTGATGAGCCTGCCATAAGAGAAGGTCTTCCATTAAGAAAAACAGATTGGCAGAACTATTTGAAATGGGCCGTAGAAGCTTTCAGAATTTCAGCAAGCGGAGTAGAAGATGCCACTCAAATCCATACGCATATGTGTTATTCTGAATTTAACGATATTATTGAAAATATTGCTGATATGGATGCCGATGTCATTACGATAGAATGTTCACGTTCTCAGATGGAGCTGCTGAATGCTTTCGCCGATTTCAAATATCCGAATGAAATTGGTCCGGGAATATACGATATTCACTCACCAAGAGTACCATCGAAAGAAGAAATGACTGAACTGCTGAGAAAGGCTCAGAATGTCATTCCTGCCAATCAGCTCTGGGTAAATCCTGATTGCGGACTGAAGACAAGACACTGGGAAGAAACCGAAAAAGCTTTAATCGCAATGGTGGCTGCTGCCAAAGAAGCTTCTGTAGAATATGCACTTTAGAAAACTTTTACAATAATTAGATTCAATTATTCAGATCGTGTTATGATTTTCATGGCACGATCTGTTATTTTTAAACTATTAAAATTTTTGAAGAATAAAGTAGTTGAAAATCGTTCTGATAGGATCTTAATGGTTCAAAATCTAAGTTATTTTGCCTGTAAAGCACTTGGCGGATAGCCGAATTGTTTTTTAAAGGCAAATGAGAAATGGGATAAATTTTCAAATCCAAGATCTAAATAAATATCAGAAACGGACTTTCCTTTTTGGCTTAGCAGAAAATGGGCTTCCTTTAATCTTCGAAGCTGAAGCCATTGTCTTGGCGGAATTCCGAATATCTTTTGAAAATCCCTTTTAAATGCAGATAAACTGCGCCCCGTTAAATAAGCAAAACGCTCTACATTAACATTGAAGTGAAAGTTTTTATTCATAAAAGCTTCAATATCTATTTTATAAGGCTCGGAAAAATCAAACAGAATATCCTTAAGATCCGGATCGTAATTCAACAGTAAAAGGAGAGCTTCTTTTTGTTTAAGCCTCAAGATTTCTTCGGAAGCAGGAAGATCTTCATACGGTAATAATGAGTACATAAAAGAATGTAATGCCTTTTGCTCTGGTTTTATATAGGCCTGAACATTGTCCTTTTTTTCTGCCTGATACCCATATTCTCGGCTGAAATCATGAAGCATGGCATCGTCAAAATAGATGGATATAGTTCTGATTTCCCCGTTTTTGGGTGGATATTTTGCAAATTTTAATAAATGGTTTTTTCTGGCAGAATAGAGTTCTCCTTCTTTAAATATCGTTTTTGTGATGCCATCATTAAGTTCCATTTCCCCGGAAAGCACCAGGCCGAGGCTGTGAATCCGGGCAAACTGTTCTCCTTCCCTGAATTCTGAAAAATGACAGGAGTAATTGATGGGAAAAGGAATATTATTTTCGCTCATAGCTCAGATAGTTGTTTCTTGATCAATTCTTATTCAAACTTACAAAACTTTTCAGGATCATAGAATCTCCACAGCAAAGCAATGCTGAGAATATTTTTGCTGTGAAGAGATCATATTAAGCCAGAATCGTTTTGGGTTCCAGGTAAGCTTCCAGTCCGAATACACCAAACTCACGCCCAATACCGCTTTGCTTGAAACCACCGAAAGGAGCGTATGGATCGTGGGCAAACCCGTTAATACAGATTCTTCCGGCATCAATCTGTGCAGCTACACGTTCCGCATGTTCATGATTATCAGAACTGATATAAGCAGCAAGACCATAAGTAGTGTCATTGGCAATGGCAATTGCTTCTTCCTCATCAGCATAAGGAATAATAGACAGTACAGGCCCGAAAATCTCTTCCTGCGCGATACGCATATCATTACGGACATTGGTAAAGATGGTTGCTTTTACAAAATTACCGCTTTCAAGACCTTCCGGTTTTCCTTCACCACCTGCAAGCAGAACGGCTCCTTCTTCCTGTCCCAGACGGATATAACTTTGTACTCTTTCAAATTGTTTTACACTCACCATAGGTCCTACAAGAGTATCTTCTTCAGCAGGATTTCCTACTTTTACCTGTCCGGCTGCTTTTTTAGCCAGTTCATTTACCTCCTCCAGTCTGTTTTGCGGAACCAATAATCGGGTAGGGGCGATGCAGGCCTGACCATTATTCATATAAGCCCCGAAAACAGCCATAGGAATTGCTTTTTCAAAATCGGCATCTTCAAGAATGATATTAGGAGACTTCCCTCCAAGTTCCAGGGTTACCCTTTTCATGGTGTCTACAGCTCCTTTGGCAATCGCTTTTCCTGTAAGTGTAGATCCGGTGAAAGAGATTTTTGCGATATCAGGATGCTGAGTAATTTCATTTCCAACTACATTTCCTAATCCGTTGACGATATTGAAAACTCCTTCCGGAAGGCCGGCTTCGTGGAAACATTCAGTAAGCAGCTGGGTTTGTGCCGCACTCATTTCGCTGGGTTTGATAACAGCGGTACACCCGGCAGCAATGGCAGTGGCAAGTTTATTACAGATAAAGCTATTGCTGGCATTCCATGGGGTAATGATTCCAACTACACCTAAAGATTCAAAACGTACTTTGGAATGTCCCACCGTTCTTTCGAAATCATAAGATTCCAAAGTATTGATGGTGGCTGTAAAGGCAGAGACTGCATTTTGGACACTCATTCTGCTGAACTGTAAAGTTCCTCCATATTCATTCACCATAACAGCAACCAACTCATCTTCTCTTTTGCTTACAGCATCGTGCAGTTTTCTGAGAAAATGGATCCTTTCTTCCTTTGTTGTTTTTGAAAAAGTTGTAAAAGCTTTCTTTGCTGCTGCAATGGCCATTCTGGTATCTTCTTCATTTCCCAGAACCACTTCTCCGGTTTTTTGGTTAGTAACGGGATTGATAAGATCAAAAGTTTCTGTTCCTCTTGGCGTAACAAATTCGCCGTTGATGTAAATTTTATTAATCTGATTCATTTTTGATGATTTTAATACCACAAATTTCGGCAGAAACGAAAAAGAGAGGTTTGTTGTAAAGCTCAATTTTTCTTTGTTGTATGGTCCATTGTAAAGCTTGTTCATTTTATTTTTGAATTTATCCGTAAAAAGTTCCGTTCTCCAATAAAATTGACTACTTTTATCATAACCAAGTAAATAAAACGTTTTGAGAACAACTCTTAAACTTATTTTCGCTTAGTATCAGTCTCAGTAACCACAGGCTGATCGTTCTTTCGTTTGGGTAATTCTGCCCGAACAGGTTTTTATTTCATCCTATTATTTGTCGTATTCACTGTTAAAGGTGACTTTATCTCTGCTATTCCGGCTTTGACCAATGCTATTGATCAAAACTTTACTACATAGAGAAACTATAGCTTACCTCATCTTTGAATTATACTACAGAGGTATACCTTTCTGTAATGCGTGAATAATATGGAAAAAATCCAAAAAGAATATTAAGCACGATTATAAGTAATGAATACCCAATATATCTGGGAGGTAAAAGCGAAAAATACTCCCTTACTCAAAAAGAAATGCAATCAATGTAGCAGCGACAGATTTCAATGCAGTGATAAATTCAGACTGAATGCCCAGAAAAAGAATATTGATATATGGCTGATTTACCGGTGTGTAAAATGCAGCAATACCTATAATATGACCGTATTTTCAAGAATCAGAACAGAATCAATCAGTAAAGAAATATTCCGTAAATTCTCAGAAAACCATGCCGAAACTGCCTGGCAATACGCTTTCTCACAGGAAATAAGAAGAAAAAATAATGTGGAAGCCGACTGGGAAAGTGTGGAATATGAAATTCTATACCCAAATTTTCCTGTAGAAGATCTTATGAATAGGGAAGATGAGTTCATTTCTTTTCAAATACAGTCTTCTTTTGATTTTAATATGAGAGTCTCAACAGTAATCCGGACATGTTTAGGGCTTTCATCATCTAAACTGAACCTCTTGCTTGCTTCAGGTAAGGTTTACTTTAATGAGAAGCCTCTTCAAAAGAAATATAAGTTCAAGAATGGAGATATTGTTGATATCAACAGGCAGGAGCTGATCAATATTTATCTTATCGGAAAAGAGAATTTTTTCTCAACACAGTAAATGATCAATCATTATAAAAGCCTTCCGGTTGTTGATCGGGAGGCATTTTATTGAGTTTACTTTATGTATTTCATTTGGATTAATCCCATTTATTTTGGGTTGAAACTGCATATTTTCCTGCGCCGGTAAAGAAAAAGCTTAAGCTTACAAGCATATAGATGACAAGCAGTTCCAAAGCCCAGCCTCCGAATTCATTAAGCTTGAAAATATTGGCTGTTTGTGCAAGAATCGTAGCCGTGAAGCAATTGGCTGCAAAGATCAGGCCTGCTAGACGAGCCCGAAATCCTATAATCAGCATGAGAGGTGCAATAATTTCTCCTGCAAACACGCCATACGCAAAGAATGACGGTAAGCTATGCATGCTCATCATATCTTCAATAAAACCAACTCCATGGATCACTTTATTGATTCCATAAACCGACATTGGAAATGCAATTGCTATTCTGGTGATAAGTAATCCTGAATCAATGTTCTTTTTCATTTCTTATAATTATTTTAAAAGTTATATTTTACAAATGCCCCGATATTTTCCAGGGTCTTTTTTCCATTATTAAACTGGTCGAAATTGGAAGCCAGCCCGTACATCATTTTATCCTGTTTCAGGCCCAGTCTGATAAACTGCAGCCCTCTGGGATATCCGCTGTCATCGAGGTTTCCAATAGCGAGCACACTGAAATATCCCTTTACATTTTCTGTCAGATAAGGGGTGTATTCAAATGATACAGACTGTTCCAGAGAAACCCCTTTCTGATACGTAGTTCCTATAGAGTAGGAAAGTGAATAGGAGGACTGAATGATTTTATATTGCAGATAAATACTGAAAAATGCGCCGGGATTTTTCATTCCAAATGCCGCATTGGCACTCAGTCTTTTGGTAAGATTATACGAGAGCGTATTTCTGATGAAGAATATGTTTTCTTTATCTTTGGTGTATTCTGTATCAAATAGGGTAAGATTGTTCAGTTTCAGCTGTTCATTCAGCTGATAATTGATATTGTGCATATAAGTATAGGAGCGATGCCCTAAAACAAGATCCGGGGTATAGGAAAGTTTCTGTGCATTCAGATTTAGAAAAGCTGATGCAAGAACTGTTACAGCGATAATTTTTGCCTTCATATTTCACTCATTAAATTTCTGTGAGCAAAATTATTCGGGCTGGAGGGGAATAAACTTAAGAAATCTTAAGAAACGTCAGACAGGTGTTTTTTTCTCAGATAGCTCAGATATTCTACGGTGATTCCGAGGTAGGAAGCGATCATGTATTGAGGAAAACGCTGTTCGATATTACGGTAAGCAGTGATAAATGTGCGGTATTTGGTATAAGCATCAACACGGGAATGTTCAAAGGTTCTTTCCTGTAACGTAACATAGGCACTCTGCATCTTCAGACGCCAGAACTCTGAGACAGCCGGAACTTCTTTGTACAATGATTCCAGATTATTTTTACTGATCTGTATGATGGTGGTATCTTCATTAGCCTGAATAAACATTCTTGAAGGCAGTTCGCTAAGATAGCTGTAAAGATCATTCACCCACCAGTTTTCAATACCCAGCTGAGTGGTATTTTCTTTTCCTTTTTCATCAATATGGTACGCATAGAGGCTGCCCTGTGCAATGAAACGCATATGTCTGGAAACCTGTCCTTCGCGAAGCAGATAATCTTTCTTTTTAAGTTGTATAATTTCTAATTTGGAACTAATACAGTCAATATCATTATCTTTTAAAGAGACAATTTCTCTAAAGTGTTCTATGAGTTGTGAAACTATTGTATCTGTATCCATCATTAGATTTTGTACGTATAGACACAAATTTACGCAAATATTAAATTACGGAAGTAAGATGAAACAATTATACATAAGAAGACCACAATTTATCATGTAAATTGTGGTCTTCCTCAACTAAGAACTATTTAACTACGATTCTGTTTTCAAATAACCATAATGTAAAACAGTTTCCTTTCCGAATAAGCTTGAGAAAATATTCTGAAACTCATGGATATATTTACACTTTATGGCGTTCCCGTATATTTTCAGCCCTTCCAGTATTTTTCTGGAACTCAGGTCTATATCATATTTTATAAAAGCTTCCGGTCTTTCATACCGTATACTCTGATCTGAACTGTCTGTTCGTGAAAAGCCGAGCTTTTCAAGCCATTCTTCCGTTATTTTAATCGGTTTAATGGATGTTGCCGGGACCGAAATACTTTGAATATCATTTTCAATTTTAACAAAATAAGCCTGTTCGACATTTTGAAAGATCTCAGCAATGGTATAAATCTGATTTTTATACTCAACCAAGTTCTTGATTTTTAGATCTGCTACGTTCATAATATTTTGATTTTAAATGGTGATATGGTCTTTAGTAAAATAGCAAATAGTATGCCCGACATTGCATTGTTAAATCTTGTTTTGAAGGATATTAGGTTAAATTTTTGATATAAAAAATTAACAATACGTTAAAATAGTACACTATACGTGAATTATCACATAATCATGAAGTACCGGATGTGGTATCTATGTGGTATTAGTTTTTTATTCCCGCTTTTGGATTGGTATTAAAAGTGGTAAGAAGAAGAGCGGTTATAACACTTATCATAAGAACTGCTATGAAAACATTCCATGAAAAGGCATGAAGCAGATAACCGGTACCGCTTCCCAGAATACTTGAACCAAAATAATAAAAAAGCCAGTAAATAGAAGTGGCTGAAGATTTTCCCCGCCTTGCATACAATGCAGTCATCTGGCTGGCCATAGTATGAGCAGCGAAAAATGAAAGGGTGAAAAGCCCGAGCCCGAAAATAAGGATATAAATATTTTCAGATAATAGAAGGGCAGCTCCGGTAAGCATGCACAGGATAGAAGCTTTCAGGATACTATTCATCGGAAACCTTCTGGAAAGACGGCCTACGATCATCGTTCCGAAGACTCCAAAAATATACATCAGAAAGATAAAGGCTATAATAAAATGGCTTAACGAAAAAGGTTTTGCTTCCAGTCTGAATGTCAGGTAATTATAAACACTCACGAAAACTCCCATCAGCAATGCTGCTGTACAGTATAACCGAAGCATATAAGGGTTGGTAAGGAAAAATTTCATCTGTTTTACCTTAAGATGATAGTCTGTTTTCTGTGGATTGAAGAACTTTGATTCCGGAAACAGTTTCCAGAATACAGCGCCTAGGATTAAACTTTCTATGCCAATCAGAAGAACGGCATTACGCCATCCGAATTCCCCCGCAAACAAAGTAGCCATTATTCTTCCGCTCATTCCTCCAATGGTATTACCGCTGAGATACATACTGATGGCTGCTGGTACTGCCAGAGCATCCACTTCTTCCGTAAGATAGGCCAGAGCAACTGCAGAAACCCCGGAAACAACAAAACCTTTCAATACTCCAACGGCAATCAGGAGTGTTAAATCGGGTATCCAGGTAGAAATAACAGTAAGGCTCGCAGAAGAAATCAAAGAAAAAACAATGAGGCTTTTTCTGGAATAACTGTCAGCTTTAAAGGCAAAAAATAATAAGCCTAATGCCATACCTATCGTGGATGAAGATACCAGCAGGGAAGTATCACCTACGGATACCCCAAACTGTTCCGCAGCCATAGGCAGCATCGGCTGGAAAAGATAAAGTTGTGCAAAAACCGAAAGTCCTGAAAAAAAAATACAAAGTTTTATATATCGGAAACGTAAGCTTCCCTGAATGGCTTTTTCAGATGAATTCATGATTTTTTTGCAATTACAATGCAATGGTTTTACAGAAAATTTGTCTTGTAAATTTCCTGATTATTTTCCGAACTTAAAAATTATTATCTCAATGATGTGGATTGGTGATACAAATCAATGAAGCTGAAGGCTGCTGATATACTCGGAAGGGGTAATATTTTCCATCTGCTTGAAAACCCTGTTGAAGGTAGACTGGTTAGAGAATCCGGCCTCAGTATAGATATACATGAGGGTTACCTTTTCAAGGTCATTTTCATTAAGCAGTTTTTTTACACATTCAATCCTGTGCATATTCAGGTAATTATTGAAGTTGGGATATCCTTTTGCACGAATTGATTTTGAGATATAACTACTGTTGATTTCCATTTCTGTGGAAAGCTTTGAAATATTGAAATTAACATCTTTATACAGCTGTTTTTCTCTCATCACAGATTCAATTTTGTCAAACAGTTCATCCGCAAAAGGAGCTTTGTCTGCTGTAGGAACCGGCTGTATTGCTGTACTCTGGGCTTTCTCCTCAATTTCGTGGTAAATTTCAACCCGTTTTATTTTATCCTTAAAATAGAGCAGGAGTGCAATGACTGCTACATTGGAAATCATAAGGATGGTATCGGTAATTCTCACATCTTCTGGTTGGTGTATCGGGAATTTAAAGCTGAAAGATTTAGAAATAAGGTATCCCGCTATAATATTCAGCAAAACATATATGCTGTAAATAAAAACATATTTTCTTTGAAAGAAAACATAGGCTGCCAGCGGAATCGGAATAAGCCAGACAAAACTCGCTATAGAATTGTTCCAGAAAGCCAGCATAATGTAAAAATTATAAAGCGTCGCAATAATGATGTAGGAATGTACCATGACATTCACCGAGTAGGTTTTGCGTACAATCAGATACGTATAGACCATTAAAAAAAGTCCTCCGAAAAGATACCAGGCCATTATTTTATCGGGAATAATAAAAGTAAATATTAAACCAAATAGGGCAAGAATAACAGACATCAGAATATTATAATAATACACCAGTTGTCTTTTGTACTGTTCAATTTTTATGTCTTTTTCGGTGGTCATTTGTGGCAGAAGGTAATTTTAAATCATTCCAATATTTTCTCTTAACAGTCAGATTTCAGAAAATGACTGGTTTAACTTTCTGGTTATTAGAAATTTGTGTTTTATGAGCTGTTTCCTGTTTTTCATTGATTATTGATGGATTTGATTTATCAGCGCGGATAACTTTGCATCAGCTAGCTCAACAAAGGCTGATTGATGATCTTTCAATTAACCCCTAAACGATTTATTCAATTTTTAAATAAATCAAATAATTTTTAAACAAATATACTAAAATGAAAAAAATAAAATTACCTCTTGCCAGCATTATGATGTGTTTTTCAATTGCGGCATTTTCCCAGGTTGGGATCAATACAGATTCTCCTAAAGTAACATTACATGTAGAAGGAAAACCGGACGTGGCTACTGCTGCTGATGGAGTGATGGCTCCCCGAATGACAGGAGACCAGTTAAGAGCTAAAGATAATGTTTATCTGGCAGCTCAGACCGGAGCTTTGGTCTATGTAACCCAGGCGGTAACTATTCCTTCTGTAAAAACTGCAAAAGTAGATAAAGCCGGCTATTATATGTTCAACGGAACTACCTGGAAATTTGCTTTTGGAGGACAGGATAATGATATTCCCATTGGAGATTTAATCTATTATCACGGGAGCATTCCTGCAGGTACTTCAGGAGCCAGTACATTGGCCAGTACTTATCTTACCGATCTTCCGGTTTTGGGAGGTTTCCTGAGACTTGATGCCCAGTTTAACAGCAGTTCAGCAGGTACGGGAGCGGCTACCACTTTTAATCCGAGACTTTACAATGTAGGAACTTCAGATGTGAAAATCTGGGTTTCGGAAATGTCTACCCATACCGGTGATTCTGATAATGGAAATATTAAATTATCACCGGGAGCTTACAGACAATTTGATGATGGTGTTTATCTTACCCAGACCCATAATGAGACGGTAACATTTGATATTACCGTACAGGAACCGGAGCCAAGATGGTACAGAGTGTATTATGCATTCCGTGTAGATAATAAATCTACAACAGGAAGCAGCGATGCTACAACCACAGATTCCAATACTTCTGATAATACAAGGGAGTTATTTCTCTCGGTACAGAGACTGTACTAGTACACCGACAGATGATTCTAAAAATACAATGATAAAAAATAACGCATAAAAAATCAATGGGTTAGCTATTAAAATCTCATGAGATTTGTGTTTTTTCGGGGCAGGAATACTTTAAATTCCGGCCCCGTTTTCTTAATGCATCATTTCATAGACTTTAATCAGCTCTGCAATATTTCCGACATTAAGCTTTTGAAAGATTCTTTTTTTATACGTACTTACTGTAGACATCTGAATATTGAGCCTGTTGGCAATTTCCAGATTACCGTTGCCGTCCGCCAGAAGTTTAAAAATTTCGTATTCCCTGGATGATAACTTCTCTACGGGATTATTTCTTTTGTTTTGAATAATAAGACCAATCAGCTCTGCGGGGTAGAAATATCCCTTTTCAATGACCGTTTTCACCGCATTTTTAATTTCCTCTTCACTGCTTTGTTTATTCAGATAGCCTTCAGCCCCTTCCCTGATATATTGGATGGCTACATCTTTATCATATCCTGAGAATATGAGAATTTTAAGGTCATTCTGTATATCTTTAAGCTCTGGAACCATTTTTTTATATTGGGTTCCCGGCATATCAATGTCTAAAATAATAAGGTCATACCGCTGATCTTCAAGTTTCTTTTTCACCTGGTCATAATTTTCAGCAAAATCTATATTCAGACCCGGATAAGCAGTTTCAAGAACCAAACAGGTTCCTGCCCTTACTACATAATGATCATCAGCAATTAAAATTTTTTCATTCATAAAGATTAGTTTTTTTTGAGCGTTACTTCCACAACAGTTCCCTTAGGATGGTTTTGCCTGAAATTCATTTCAGCATTGATCTTTTTTACCAGATGGATAACCATATGCAGACCCAATCCTTTTCCTTTAAAGCTGGGAGTTTCCAGTTTAGGATTTCTGAACAGGTTCATATAAACAGCAATCTGTTCTTCAGACATTCCTGTTCCTGTGTCACTAATTATTATTGTGGATTTTTGTGGATTTTCGGTAATCATAAGGGTGATATTTCCCTGGGAGGTATTCTTCACAGCATTATCAAGGAGGTTATGAATGATGGCTGTTAAAATACTTTCATTTACCCTGGAATAGATGACACCCTCAGTAAGATTGGTAATCGTAGTTCCTTTTTCTTTAGCAATTTCACAGAACAGCTTGTTCTTGGTTTCCAGGATTCTGTTGATGGGATATTCCTTTTCTTCAAAAATATTTTCTGCCTTATAAAGTTCGGTATACTCTTTCAGATTCAGCGTAAACTGGTAAAGCTGCTCTGATGATTTATAGATACTGTCAAAGTACTTTTTCTGAAGTTCCACATCATCAGACTCATGAAGTTTCTGGGAAAGCATAGCTATAAATCTGATCGGAGTGGTAATGTCGTGGCTGATGGTTTCCACCAGTTTTTTCTGGTATTCCGTTTCTTTCTGAAGGTTATTTTTTACGACCTCCAGGTGAAGAGAGGTTTCCTTCAGTTCAGAGTTTTTATTATGGACAATCTGTTTTAAAGCTTTATTTTTTATCCTTAGAAAATTTGTGGTTAACTGAACGATAACGATGATGATAATAAGGATAATGATGGAGGCAGACACTCTGAACAGCAATGTCTGATAAAAAAGAGGCTGAATTTTGAAACGTACTGTTTTTTCTTCATATTTCCCGTCAGCAGATATCAATACCCTTACCCTCAAGGTGTAATCCCCTGGAGAAAGATTGCTGATGGTGTATTTTAATTCTTTCCCTGTTGCGATCTTTTCCCATCCGGTATTTTCTTTTCCGAATATTTTAGCTTCAATATAAAGGTTTTCCGGATTGGAAAAATAAGGAATATCAATAAAGACATCCGCTGTTTTGTAATCATTTTTCAAATCAAGGATCTGATGGAAATACTGAGGCTCAGAATTACCGATTTTTACCCTTTCTATATAAATGTTATTTCTTCCCGGATAATACGTCTGAATATTTTCCGGATTGAAAAACACAAAACCATCCATTGAAGGGAATACAAAATCCCCATTCTCAAGAGCATAGGCGTTAGGTTCTGAACTTCCATTAAATTCATTGGTCAGAAAACCATCCTTTTTAGTGAAACGATAATAGAAAACCGGAGTGTTTTTATGGTCTGCATAGCGCAGCAATTGCTTTTTGGAAACTTTAAACATCCCATTGTTTGAAGAAATCCAGTAATATCCCTTTTTGTCTTCAAGAATATAATGAGCTGACTGAAGATAATCGTTGATGTCGTTTGGCATCTTGACAAGCTTATGATTTCTAAAAAGATAAAAGCCGCTTTTCTCCGTCGTAATCCATATCAGATTATCTTTTGTCCTGATAATGCTTTTGACATGGATATTTTTGATCAAAGGAGTTATGGTATTGCTTCGCAGTGCTATGGAATAAAGGCCGTCGCTGTTTCCGGTCAGAATTTCATTCTCATTATATTGATGAAAAATATTGACAAAACTTTTAAAAGTATAGGTGTAATCCGGCTGGCTGAATATATCCTTTTTGTATAAATGAAGCTGAGTGCCCGAAAGATCTGTGAAAGTAGTGCCGTAAAGAGTTCCGCTTTTCATAAATGTTTCAAGCCCCTTTTTAACAAAAGTGGAATCCTTCTTTTTATAGCCCGAATTTTTATAAAACCTGACAATATGGTTTCTCTTTTTGATCAGAATATTTCCGGAATTGTCATACATCATGAGATAATTGTCATTGTTTCCGAAAAGGTGGCTGTTTACAATTCCGTTTCTTCCGAATTCTGTTCCGTCCTCAGCAATGATTGTGCTTTGGCTGAAAGGAAGAGATGCGAAATATACATTGCTGGAAAAATCAGCTTTTTTTCTTGATACATAGAAACTGGAAAGCTGAAGAACATTCAGACCGTTATTAAGCGTTCCCAGGTACAATTTGTTGAACGCTTTATCATAGAACATCGAACAGTAGGAATGATTTCCGATTTCTTCAAAATTGACAAGAAATTTTAAACGGAGATCCTTTTCGTTGCCTTCTAAAAGGTAAATATTGTCGTGGTTAATAATAAAAGTCTGATTGGTAATCTGCTGCCAGTATATTTTCGTATCAGGATGGTTAAAAAGTGTTGGTTGATCAGAAACAGAAAGATTTCCCTTGTAGATAGAGTAGGTTTTTCTTTTTTTCAGATCATTGATGAAAAGGTGGTTATTCAGTACAAAAATGTAATTCAGGTCTTTATTGGTAAAAGGCAGTGTAATCTTTATTTCCTTGTTTCCTTCCTTATAAATGATGGCATTTTTTTCGGTAAAATGATAAACAGAATTCTTAAGCTGAATAAAATACTGGACGTCATTATAGAAATCCGATGTAATGATATTATTGGCAATACGGTGCAGGATATCGGTACCATTGCAATAGGTCATTTTATCATGGGCAGTGAGCCTTGCGATTTTGGGAAACCTGTTTTTAATAATGATTTTACTTTCCTGAAAATTATTAAGAACCGTTATACTATCAAGACAGGGATCTCCTATAAATTCACCAAAATGCAGATTATTTACCCTGAAATTACTGAAGGTAATAAAAGAACTGCCGTCATACCTCACCAGCCCGTTTTCGGTAGAAATCCAGATAAAGCCATATTTGTCTTTGACAATGGCCTTTGCACTGCTTTGTGGAAGCCCATTGTCTATGTTGTACCACATAGAGGTATAGTGCTGTCCGGAAATGTTTAGATAGATGCAAGCAAAAATAAATGCCCAAACTCTCATATATGTGCAAAACTTATCTATATCTGCTGCTAATGCAATAGACGGTTAATAATGGTATTTGTACAAGTCAAAGTTTTTTTAAAAGGCAGGAACGATTGAGAATAAATTTTTATCATTGAAGTTTTCTGGTCTTTTGTGTTTTATATTTTTTGATCGTGTAAAAATAGTGAAATTATGGCGATAAATTAGTATTGCATATTTTGTTTTCTCTAAGTTTTATCATGTTTTGCAGACAATACATCATTCCGGGTTTTTACAAATATTATCGTATTTCAATAATAAGTGATAAATTAATGTAAGATTTATTTTAAATTCTCGCCTATAGATCTCAGTATTATGCTGGATTTGTGATTATTTTTAGAATTTTATAAATGGTAAATAATGTTGTGTTTGGAAATTTTTAATATTTTTTTAATTAATGGCTGAATATTTTGTTATGTGTTTTTTTGTAGTAATAGTTTGACAAAAAATACAGGTTTATTCTACATGATAACTTTGCCGTTGCCTATGGATATTCATATTTTTGCAAAATATTCTCATAACTATTAAAGAAGATTTATTACCCAAATAATGATTCTAAGAACACAAACGGTTTTTATCTCAAGAAAACAAAAGAGGCTGTACTTAAAGTAAACAGTCTCTTTTTATTACCAGCACTCAGAATATATAGAGTTGAATAAATGATAGATGTAGTCTTCTGTTATTTAAGTTTCGGCTGAAGCCAGATGAAAACGTCTTATTTTAGACCGGGCTAAAGCCCGGCCCTATTGAATTTCCAATATTGAAGATAAAACATAGAAAGTATAGGCTTTCATGGTAATTATTTTGTTTTTTCTCGAAGATAATCTTTTCTAAACAAAAAACCTCCCGGAAATGATGGGAGGTGAATAAAATTGACTGTATATTGAAGTGTAATTCAATCGTTATTGGTGAGTTTCAAGCCACTTCAGCCTGCGCTGGTCTGGCAGATGTTTTACTTTAAAGTTTTCAAAAACAGCATTGAATCCTTCTCCGTCAGGACAGGCTGCCATTAAGCCAACCATTACAGGAGTGTTGTCCTGAAGAGGAGCATTCCGCATCATGATATAATTTTTATCATCAAAAGAATAAAATATTTCCACAGCATCCAGCCTTCTCACTGCCTTTATCCATAGGGCAGGAGGTGTTTTTTCCAATGTAATGACACTCCAGTCACTTTTGTTTTGGGTTACTACAGTGCTGAGATTGTATTTGCCATCTACAAATTCTACTCCGGCTTTGATATAATGTTCCTGATCTGTTCTCAGCATAAGGCCCATCTGGTCAAATCTTGCTTTATAATTGCCTGTTATTTTTACTTTTGCTTCAAATTCACCACCATAGGTAGCATAATAGAAAGGAGCGTCATCTACCGTAAATCCATAATGTGAAACCCTCCAGTAATCACTTTGTGGGGTTACGAACATGGAAAGACTGTTGTTTTTGATTTCCCATTTTTCAGGTTCATTAAACCAGGTCATTTTTTCCAGGCTCTGGGCGGAAAACTTTTGAATCAGGAATAAGGCGCAAAAGCCGAAAATCATTTTCTTCATTCTCTTTGGGATAAGTTCTAAGCGTAAATTATTATTTTAGCAAAAGTATTATTAAACCTTATTTGCGTCAATACTGATAAATAACCATTATGGAAATCCGTAAACAGCTTAGTGATCAATTACTGGACAACACCCCGAAAAAATGCAGGCTTGACATCGGAGTCTATAAACAGCAGGCGTTGGCATATTCTCAGATGGAAAGTGCAATATGTGTGCTGAGTGATATGCAGGAGAATAAAAGCTTTATTTATAAATCTGCAGCCGCATATGAACTTGGACTTAAGATGGAGGAAAATCCTGCAGAAATAAACTCCATCTGGGAAGAAGAGATGCTGAAAAGAATACATCCCGATGACCGTCTGAAAAAGTACATCCATGAACTCCGTTTCTTTAAATTACTGGATGCTATGCAGATAGAGCAGCGCGCAGCATACAGTGTTGTATCAAAAATAAGAATGAAGGATAAAAATGAGAACTACAGATGGGTAAAACACCGCATGTTTTATGTTTATTCTCCTGATAACGGACGGTTGAGGTTGGCTCTTTGCCTTTATAATATGGCTCTGACTCCCTCTAATGCTTCCGGTTTTATGATTGTGAATACCGAAAAAGGGGAGGTGGTTGTAAAAGATAAGCTTGATTATAGAAATATTTTAAGCCCAAGGGAACTGGAAGTTTTAAAATTTATAGGGGAAGGGTATGCAAGCAAAGAAATTGCAGATCTTCTTTCTATAAGCATCAATACCGTAAACAGACACCGTCAGAATATACTGGAAAAGTTAAAAGTAAAAAATTCTACACAAGCCTTTAAGGATAGTTTTTATTAAACATTCATCCTGGAATATCCGAAAAGTTCACCATGTTATTTTGTATCTTATGATTAATTTTATAACTTGAATACAGATTAGCAAGATCCATATGATGAAAAGAAGTGAAGAAATTACCCGTCAGTATTTTACCTTTTTAGATCAGCACATCCAGAAGGTGATTTCCGGAACTGTACCTGAATTTATGGAACTGAATGAAATTGCCAGGGAACTTGCTGTTTCTCATAAACATCTTACTGATACCATTAAAAAGGAAACCGGACAGCATCCCTGTTTTTATTATGATGAAAAAATTATTGAACAGGCCAAAAAGATGCTCATTGTTACGGATAAATCTGTAGCAGAAGTTGCCCGTATTTTTACTTACGACCCTTCCAATTTTTCAAAATTTTTTAAAAAAATGACCGGTTTTACTCCCGGAAAATTCAGAGATTCCCATTCCGTTTAAAACTGACTTTTTTATTCTTTAAAATTCCTGTCACAGGAGTTTCGAGGCATTTTTCGTCTCCGGGTAGGGATTTAATCATACTGAATTCCTGCTGTAAAAGACAATTTAGTGAATTATAATGTTAAAATTTATAGAAAATAATCTTTTATAAATGAGATGGTTGTAAAAAATAACGGTCATTTTTTATTATTTATCTATTAATATTTCTTTATTGTTTAGTTTTTTTATTAAATTTAGGTAAGAAAAAACTAATTAATTCAATACACATAAATGTTAAAAGAAACCGGTATATGGTATTAAGTTTGGTTTCCAGGGGATAAGAATAAATTATTGTGTCTTTAATAATATTTAATCTTAATATGGGAGCTTAAGCCCTTCAAATAGTTATATATTTGTTTTTTTTTAAACCACACACAACAAACAAGATTAAGGATGAGCATCAATTTCACAACAGCAACCATTAAAGACTTTGAGAATATACCAGACAATGATATGGCTCAAAGAGCTGAAATTTTTTATGAATATTTAGACTTTGTAAAGTCTAATGGCCACATGAACTACAGACTGAAGAATACTTCAGGAACCAATGCAGTACTGAATGTAAATATTGCAGATCACAACAGAGAATTTGTTAGTTTTGTATCAAGTGATTATTTAGGATTTACGCAGCACCCAAAAGTAAAACAGGCTGCCATTGAAGGAATCGAAAAATATGGTACAGGAACAGGAGCTACTCCTCTTATCGGAGGATATTTTGATTACCACAATGCATTAGAAAAAAAAATCTCAGGTTTTTTTAAAAGAACAGAAGATGAAGCTGTAGTATTTACTACGGGTTATACAGCTAATAGTGCTTCTTTACAATGCCTGATGCAGAAAGAAGACCTGGCTATTTTAGATATGGCTGTACATGCCAGTGTGCACGAAGGATGTGCTTTTACCAATAAAAAAACATTTCCGCACAATAATTTGGAATCTTTGGAACACATTTTGAAGGTATCTGAAAATCTGTACCGTACGAAACTCGTTATTGTGGATGGAGTGTATTCCCAGGATGGTGATACCTCCCGTATTAATGAGATCTATGACCTTGTGAAGAAGTATAATGCCTTTCTGATGGTAGACGACGTACATGGTGTCGGTATCCTTGGAGAATCCGGAAGAGGTACTTTGGAACAGGCCGGGTTATTGGATAAAGTAGACCTTATCACAGGTACATTCAGCAAAACATTTGGAAATCTGGGTGGATATGTCATTGCAGATAAAAAAATAGCAGCATTCATCAGATTCCATTCCCGTCAGCAGATTTTCTCAGCGACAGCTCCACCATCATCAGCAGGAATAGTTAAAGCCATTGATTTAATTGACGAAGAACCCATCTGGAGACAGAAACTCTGGGATAACATCAATTATTTCAAAAAAGGGCTTGACGACTTAGGGTTGGATACAGGCGTTACCTGCTCTGCAATTATCCCTGTAAAAATAGGAGACCCTTATGTAACAGGAGAAGCCGGAAAACTACTAATAGAAAAAGGAATCTATACCAATCCGATTCTGTACCCGGCTGTACCCCGAAAAGATGCGCGTATCAGGATGAGTGTGACGGCAAGACACGAAAAAGAACATCTCGATAAAACGCTTAATGCGTTTGATGATATTAATAAAAAATTGCATATTGCGAAAAAATAATAATTATGCCTAGAAAAGTAGTGCAGGGCCCCATTAGGGACAAAGAAAAAACAAAGCAGAAACTGCTTGCTGCAGTTGGTAAAATTTTAAGAGTAAAAGGATATTCCGGATTAAAAGTAAGCAAAATAGCTGCCGTAGCCGGATTTGATAAAAAATTGATCTATGAGTACTTTGGAAGTACTGATAAGCTGATCGATGAATATATCAAGTCTCAGGATTACTGGAGCCAGGTCAACCAGGATGTTGATATGGATTTCTCGGACGGTGGACACGAGCTTACTAAAATGGTTGTCTTGAATCAGTTCGAAAACCTGAAGAAAAATAAAGAACTTCAGAAGATTATCCTTTGGGAGCTTTCAGAAAGCAAGCCTATTCTTAAGAAATTAGTTGAACAACGTGAAGAAGTTGGAGAAGTTTTATTTGGAAACATCTCAGATCCTTACTTTGGTGAAGGAGTAGCAACAAGACACAGGGCAATTATGGCTCTGATTGTTTCCGGAGCTTACTATCTTAACCTTTATACAGGATATAACGCAAACAAGTTCTGCGGTATTGACCTGAAAACTGAAGAAGGGCGAAAAGAGATTGAAGGCGCTATTGTTGAGTTGATTGACTTTGCATACAGCAAAAAGAAATAGAGGTTAAAAGTTTTCCGATTTGAACAGAAATATGTTTTTGTTGATATTTGAAAACTTTTAATTTTCAAATTAAAACTATATTTCTTATTTTTGACCAATGGAAAATTTTATAGTATCTGCAAGAAAATATCGTCCTCAGGAGTTTGATACGGTTGTAGGACAATCCCATATTACGGATACTTTAGAACATGCAATTGAAGAAAGTCAATTAGCTCAGGCATTACTTTTTTGCGGTCCTCGTGGTGTGGGTAAAACTACTTGTGCCAGAATTCTGGCAAGAAAGATCAATGAGAAAGATGGCTCGGTTTCAGAAGATGGTTTTGCTTACAATATCTATGAATTGGATGCTGCATCCAATAACTCTGTTGATGATATCAGAGAACTTATAGATCAGGTACGCTTTGCACCTCAGGTGGGTAAATACAAAGTATATATCATTGATGAGGTTCATATGCTGTCTTCTGCCGCTTTCAATGCATTCCTTAAAACGCTGGAAGAGCCGCCTGCGCATGCTATTTTTATTTTGGCTACCACGGAGAAACATAAAATTATTCCAACAATTTTATCCCGTTGTCAGATTTATGACTTCAAAAGAATCGTCATCGAAGACATACAGAGCCATCTGAGAAACATTGCCCAGAAAGAAAATATCCAGTATGAAGATGATGCCCTGTACCTGATTGCTCAGAAGGCAGACGGTGCATTAAGAGATGCACTTTCTATCTTCGACAGACTTTCGACTTTCTCCCAGAAAAATATTACACTGGCAAAAGCCGCCGAAGTGCTCAATATTCTGGATTACGATCAATATCTGAATATTGTGGATCTTGCCAGGGAAAACAAAATTCCTGAAGTGCTTTTCGCATTTAATGAGATTGTAAAGAAAGGTTTTGATCCTCATATTTTCATTGCCGGATTAGGAAATCATTTCAGAGACCTGATGATGGCACAGAATGCTTCCACCATGGAACTCATTGAAGTAGGAGAGAAGACCAAGGCCAGGTTTGTAGAGCAGGGACAGAAATGGGCCGCCCAGCAGCTTATTGATGGTATTGAAATCTGCAACCATGCAGATATTAATTATAAGAATTCCAAAAACCCTAGACTTACGGTTGAAATTGCATTAATGCAGCTGGCTTCACTGACAGCTAATTTAGGCGATACTAAAAAAAAAAATTCCTGATACTGGCTCCGTTTCTCAGTGAGAAACAGGAGGTGAAAATGCCGGAAAAAACTCCGGAGAAAAAAGAAGTTAAAACAGAACAGCTGTCTGTTACTACTCAGATGGTTCAGGAAGTTTCTGTGACCAAAACTACCAAGCCTTTGTCAAGACCGGGAATATCCTCCGGTTTCAGCATCAATTCCTTTTTGAATAAAGAAGATAAAGTGGAAACAGCAGAAGATGTTGTGGTGAGAACTGAAAATCTTCCTCAAAACCATTTTACAGATACAGATCTGCAGACGGAATGGAAAATTATGCTTAAACAGCTTCAGGTAAAAAATAACTTTGTATTTAATGCGGTAAAAACCTTTAAACTGGTAAAAGCTGAAGAGCATAAAATCAAAGTTTTGTTCCCGTCAGACTCTGCAAAAGTGGAATTTGATAAAATAAGTGGAGAATTTTTTAATCATTTTAAAAGAAAAATTCAGAATCATATTATTGAGGTAGAATACGTCAGAGACGTTGAAAATCTGAAGATTGAGGTGGTGACGAAGAGAAAATTATTTGAAAAGTTTATAGAAAAAAATCCACTTTTGAAAGATCTTGATGATTTAATGAAGTTTGATTTGACATAATTTTTATATATTTGTCAAATATTTCTGTCAGAAATAAGTTTCTGACAAAAACAAATTAAACCAGAAACGCTAAAACAAGACATTTCCAGATATAATGGAAAAATTGATTAACACATATCAGTCTTTTTTTGCACCCGCTAATTATTTTTTTAGCGGTTATTTTAGTTTTTCTGCTTCTTATTATAGAAATTTCAGAACGTATTACCGATTTTATTGGTACTGTTAACTGAATTTCTTTCCAAAAAATACAGGAGAAGTAGAGCCCTATTATTTTCCTGATTCCTTTAAACAATTTTGAACGGCATTTTTTGAAAAGAATTATAAATTAAATTTTATAATCCAAAGGGCTATTGCTGTCAATGAATAAATAATATAAAAAAACAATAAAATTTAGAATAATGAATTTAAATGATTTAAAAAATGAGTGGATCGATGGGCTTACACAGCCACTAATGATTGCAGGACCATGTAGTGCGGAAAGTGAAGCTCAGATGCTTGAAACGGCCAGGAGAATTAAGGAATCCAATGCCAATGTATCCGTTTTCCGTGCCGGAATCTGGAAACCGCGTACCAAACCCAACGGTTTCGAAGGTGTAGGAGTGATCGGTTTGAACTGGCTGAAAAAAGTAAAAGAAGAATACGGTTTTAAAACAGCAACTGAGGTAGCCAATGCACACCACGTATTTGCAGCTTTAGAAGCAGACGTAGATGTTCTTTGGATCGGAGCGCGTTCTACAGTGAATCCATTTACGGTACAGGAAATTGCAATGGCTTTAAGAGGAACTGATAAACCGGTATTTGTGAAAAACCCTGTAAATCCGGATCTTGCTTTATGGATCGGAGCTTTGGAAAGACTTTTAGGACAGGACATTAAAAACCTTGGAGTTATTCACAGAGGATTTTCAACCTACCAGAAAACAAAATACAGAAACAATCCAAACTGGCAGATTGCCCTTGATTTCAAGAGCCAGTTTCCAAATATTCCAATGTTAATCGACCCTTCTCACATCTGCGGAAACAGAACAGGTCTTGCAGATATTACACAGGAGGCACTTAACGTAGGATACCAGGGAGCGATCATTGAATCTCACTGTAATCCTGATGAAGCATGGAGCGATGCTTCCCAGCAGATCACTCCTGAAGTTCTTGCAGATCTTATCGGAAATCTGAAAGTGAGAAGCTCTAATCTTGCCGGTTTTGAAGGAGAAATGGGAAGACACAGAACTTTAATCTCCGATCTTGACTTCCAGTTAATTGAACTTCTTTCTCAAAGAATGAAAATTTCTGAAAAGATCGGTAAGCTTAAAAAAGAAAATGACATTGCGATCTTCCAGCCTGAACGTTGGAAAGTAATCACAGAATACGCTACCCAAAAAGCAAAAGAAACAGGAATGTCTCAGGAGTTTATTGAAAAAGTATTCAAAGCGATTCACGAAGAATCTATTGAAGTTCAGAATAATATTATGATCGAGAGATAAATTGCGGATAATAGTAAGAGTAGTATAATTTTTACTATATATACAGTAAAAAAATAAATCAGGGCTTGGCCATCAGTATTTAGGAGAATTGAAACATGTGTTTTTAACCCTATTTTCTGAATGCTAAGCCCTAATTGCGTATATTTGCATCAGCATTATCTATGAAAGGAAAAATCATTAAATCTACAGGCAGTTGGTACCAGGTTTTGGAATTGGAAACAAATAAAATTTTCGAGGCCAGAATCAGGGGGAAATTCAAATTAATAAAAACCAGACTTACCAATCCACTTGCTGTAGGAGATTTTGTTGAGTTCCAACTGGAACAGGATGACATTGCCTGGATCACGAAAATTGAACCCCGCTCTAATTATCTGATCAGAAAATCCGTAAATCTTTCCAAAGAAGCTCATATTATTGCTTCCAATATCGATTTGGCGTGCTTTATCTTTACGCTGAAACATCCTGAAACATCATTAGGATTTCTTGACAGGTTCCTGGCATGCTGTGAAGCTTATAATATTACCCCACTGATTCTTTTTAATAAGATTGATGTATTGCACGAAGAAGAAATTGAAATTGTAAAAGATATTGAATTCCTATATCAGGAGATAGGATATGATACTCTGGAAATTTCGTCCTATTCTAAATTGAATCTGGATCAGCTTCAGGAAATTCTTAAAGATAAAACTTCCGTATTCTTTGGCCACTCAGGTTGTGGAAAATCTACCTTAGTGAATGCTTTGCAGCCGGGATTGAATTTAAAAACTTCTGAAATTTCAGATACCCACCTGAAAGGTAAGCATACAACAACTTTTGCCCAGATGCATTTCTGGGATTTTGGAGGAAATGTTATCGATACTCCCGGGGTTCGTGAATTTGCAATGATTGATATTGAAAAAGAAGAAGTACAGCATTACTTTCCTGAAATTTTTAAAAAGAGAGAAGAATGTAAATTTCACAACTGCCTTCACATCAATGAACCTAAATGTGCTGTTATCGATGCTCTTGAAACAGGAGAAATTCAGCATTCGCGCTATGCTACTTACATTAAACTGATGGACGAGGCAGAAGAAGCTTCTCAGAAATAATCATACAATCTTTATGTAACAGGACAAATTTGTCAGAAATAATCTAGAGACTATCATTGGATGGTCTCTTTTTATTTTTAAAACCCTTTTACCGAAATGACACCCTTGTCAAGGTTTGAAACCTTGACAAGGGTAACACTTTCTTTTGCTGCTAAAGAATAATATTTACTGTTATTATTTTTTTTAAAGATCAATTTAATGTATTCTGGATATTTTATTTTTTGTAATTTATTTTTTTGATTTTTACATGAAAAAATATTCGTTTTTAAATAACTCTACTTTTCAACTTTACAATTTTGGCAGATAACTCCACTTTTGTCATATTTCTGACCACCATGAGATTGGATTTTCAAAAAATAAAATTATTTCACCAATTGCAATTAAAAGAACAAAATCGTTAAATATGATTAAATATTAATTAAAAAATTACATAATTAATAAAAAATGCCTTTATTTTTTGCAAATAAAAAACCCAGCCGAAGCTGGGTAAAAACTAATAACCATGAAAACTCAAATTAAACATGAGAATCGCAATAGAATAAACAATTACTGTGCCAAAGTTTGTGTTACAATTTCTTAATAAAAGTTATTTTTATGTTAAAAAAAAATTAAAATAAAAATCAAAGATATTTTTTGTAATTTTGCGCCATTAAAAAAATATACATTTATGTCTAACATTACATTCACTATGATTAAGCCTGATGCAGTTGCTGACGGACATATCGGTGCTATATTGGGTAAGATTGCTGAAGGAGGTTTTAAGATCAAAGCTTTAAAATTAACTCAGCTTACAGTTGCTGATGCAAAAAAATTCTATGAAGTACATGCTGAGAGACCATTTTATGGAGAATTAGTAGAATTCATGAGCTCTGGTCCTATCGTTGCAGCAGTTTTAGAAAAAGACAATGCAGTTGAAGACTTCAGAACATTAATCGGTTCTACTAACCCTGCAGAAGCTGCAGAAGGTACAATCAGAAAAATGTTTGCAAGAAGCATCGGAGAAAATGCTGTTCACGGTTCAGATTCTGACGAGAATGCATTAATCGAAGCTCAATTCCATTTTTCAGGAAGAGAGATTTTCTAAGAAAATCATCTTACAAAATAAAAAATCCGGAGAATTTTCTCCGGATTTTGTTTTTTATAGGATTATTTAAAGATTATTTTCAATAGCTCCCACTTTTTCTCTGTACAGCTCAACAGGTTTATTAAGCAAAACTGCGATCACCGTCAGTTGTTTATCCAGTCTTTCTTTAGGGACATCAATATAAATAATTCCCGGACGGTCACTCCAGTAAAGTTTATTATAGATCGTATGATTGAGCATACTGCCTTCTCCTACGATTCTTATTCTGGCAATGTCATTTTTTATTCCTTTCAGAGCAATAGGTCCCGTAGGAATTCCTTCCACAAAAAGATATAGAGTCTGTTTGTCTTTTGACAGAGCGCTCATTCCTGAGAAATGACCTTCCGGCAGTCCTTTTCCGGTCTCAAAAAACGCTTCTGCATGCTTACTTATCCATTGCAGTGTTTCCGGGTTTGTTGAAGGTGTTTTCTGTATTTTCATGTCAAGACCATCGGAGGTTAAGCCTTCATTGTTAAGTAGATTATTTCCGTTATGCAATGCGTTGCTCATATCATAGACGGCTTCCTGGGTATTTTTGCTTTCCAGTATTTCGGGAAGAGAATATTTTTCCTTCTTAAAATCGTTCAAAAACGCAGGAGGAGTCTCAAAAGTAAGTTCTGCCACCGTGACATCCTTGTCAAATTTTACTTTGGAGAAATTCAAATTCAGTGTTTTCTCGGCATTATAATCCATCGTAACAACAGCAGATGCATCTCCAATGATTTTTACAGAAAGGGGTTTTGTAGCCAGTCCATAGATTTTTGTAAGTTTTTTAGCTTCTTCAAGATAAAGAAACAAAGATTTTTTCGAGGTTGAAAACGCTGATTTTCCTTTGTAGTTGTCAAAAGAAATTCCACGTGTTGTTTCATAGATGGCATGTTCATTTTTGGATGTCCATCTGCCCAGGTTTTTCAGAATTTCAATTTGCTCTTCCGGAATAGTGCCGTCTGATTTCGGACCGATATCAAGCAAAAGATTTCCTCCCATGCTGATCACATCTGCCAAAGTCCTTACAATCATATTGGGTGTTTTATAATTTTTGTCAAAAGGCTGATACCCCCAGGAATCATTCATGGTATAACAAAGTTCCCAATATTGATTTTGGGGCGGAACTACCGGAATGCCCTGTTCGGGAGTATCGTAATCACCATGATTATTGAGTCTTGAGTTAATAATGATATTGGAATTGTATTTCCTGAGTAAATCCAGGGTTTGAGAAGCTTTCCATTCATCAGAAGTATGTTCCCAGTCTCCATCAAACCAGAGAAGGTCTGGTGAATATTGGGTAGAAAGTTCATTAAGCTGACCCTGATAATAGCTGATGAAATTCTGCCAGCGTGCCGGATGACTTTTGATTTCGTAGCGCTTTTTTGTACGGGTATTGACATCATAATACGGATGGCTCCAATCCGGCAGAGAGAAATAAAGTCCTGTTTTTAATCCTGACTTTTTCAGTGCTGAAACAAATGGAGTTAACACATCTTTTCCGGCCAGAGAATTTTTAGGGATGGTAGTGGCTTTTTCTGCCTTTGAATTCCACAATGAAACTCCGTCATGATGTTTTGTGGTAATGACCGCATATTTTGCTCCGGATTCTTTTATCAGATCCACCCATTGTTGCGGCTGGTATTTTGAAGCTGAAAAACCATTCAGCTGTTTCATATAGTTTTCGTGATTGATATAATTATTGAAGAATGACCATGATTCTGAGATTCCATTAACCGAATAGATTCCCCAATGAATAAAAATTCCCAGTTTGGCATTTTTAAACCATTCCATTTTTTTGCTGTTGTCAACTGTCTGAACCTGTGCGTCGATACTACTTACAGATAATATCAATCCAAGGAAAACAGCTTTAATCAGACTGTTTTTCATATATGTTTTATTTTAACATTAAATATAGATAAAGAAAACATTATAGTGTAGAATAGTTTGTGATATTTAATGATAATTGTTGTCAAAACGTTTCTTATTATTGTATTTTTATAAATGGAACGTTTATTGTAAAATTTACCCGAAAAAGCAATTATGAAAATTCCAGCAATATTAATGGCAAGTTTATTAGCGGTAAGTGTTTCTGCACAGACCACTAAACCAGAAACTAAAACAAAAAAGCCTGTCAAAAAAATAAAGAAAGCCACTTCCGCGGATACCGTTGAAAAGAAAAAACCGGGAGCCCCTAAGCCGGTAGTTAAAAAAGATACCCTTGTACTCCGCGAATATGGTTGTCCGGCCTGTGGAATGGGATAGAAGATGAGAAAGCCGATGTTAGGAGTATCAATGATGGCAGAGGCGGATTTTGTTTCTGCTGTTTTGCCATTGTTGCAGAATAATTCCATCGAAGTGATGGAATGGTCTTTTGATACCCTTTATCATACCAATGAACCGGAATGGCTTCGGGATCTGTTGAATTTTTATGCAGAAAATAACCGTTTAATAGGGCATGGAGTATATTATTCTTTATTTGATGCAAGATGGACAGCAAGACAGGAAGAATGGCTGAAGAAATTGAAAGAAGAAGTCAGTCTGCGGAAATACAATCATATCACGGAACATTTTGGCTTCATGAATACTGAAAATTTTCATCAGGGAGTTCCTTTGCCGGTCTCTCTGGGGCCGGAAACCCTACAGATTGGGAAAGACAGGTTATACAGACTTCAGGAAGCTGTCAATATTCCTGTAGGCGTGGAAAATCTGGCATTCTCGTTTTCCATTGATGATGTGAAAGAGCAAGGGGTTTTCCTTGACAAACTGATAGAAGATACCGATGGTTTCCTGATCCTCGATCTGCATAATATTTACTGCCAGTCCTGTAATTTTGAAGTTGGTCTTCAGGAAATAATAAACTTGTATCCACTCCATAAAATAAAAGAAATTCATCTTTCAGGCGGCAGCTGGCAGGAGAGTGCGTATGGAAATAAGCAGGTGAGGAGAGATACTCATGATGATGTTATTCCTGAAGAAATTCTCTCTGTTTTACCCTCGGTTCTTACACAATGTCCAAATCTGGAATACATTATTATTGAAAGATTGGGGCATACCTTAAAAACCGAAGAAGAAAGAAATGATTTTCTGGATGATTTTAATAAAGTCAGAACAATAATTGAAACTTCAGACCTGAAATTCAAAGAAAATAAACGTTGGTGTAAAAAGGAAGTGAAACTTTCCGAAAAACCTTTGGAAGACCTGCTTTTGTATGAAGAACAGTCGAAACTCACAAAACTTCTTTATGATCATACAGATGTGAAGGCTATTAAAGATCTGGACTTTCATTATTTTAAAACACAAAACTGGGACGCTGAAATGATCCTTACAGCGCAGAATATCATTAAAAAGTGGAATCCTTATTAATTATTCTATCCTGATAACCAAAATCAAATTATATGAAAATGATAACATTAGTATTGATCATTACCGCTGTCCTCACTGCTTTGATAGGAGGACTTTTCTATGCGTATTCATGCTCAGTTGTTCTCGGCCTGGGAAAACTTTCTGATACAGAATACCTGAACGCAATGCAGAATATCAACAGGGAAATCCTGAATCCTGTATTCTTTATGAGTTTTATGGGAACGGTGGTTCTTCTTCCCTTATCTACATTTTTGCTCCGCGGACAGCAGCCTGTTTTTATTTTTCTTCTTCTTGCTGCACTGGCTTATCTGATTGGAGTTTTTGGGGTAACGGTTGCCGGAAATGTTCCGATGAATGATACTTTGGATAAATTTAATATCTCTAATTCTACAGCAGAAGCGATCAGACAGATGCGGGAAAATTTTGAAAACAGATGGAATTTTCTCAATAATATAAGAACTGTTTTTTCCGTCATTACCATCCTTTTTGTAGTCTGTGCCTGTGTCTGGAATAAAGAATTATAAAGGATTAAGTGAAAATACCTACTATTAAATTACGTATTTCTACCGATGTGTACGTCTGGTTTTATTCAGATCTTTGTGTTGTTAGCAAGACCATTTTAAACATTTCAATATGTTGAAAAAAAGATTATAACCAGGACGACTTAAATTTCCAAACAAGAGAAAAGGCAGCCAATGGCTGCCTTTTGTTTATCATAAAGATAGTTTCTTTAGATTTTTAAAAGCTCGATTGTTCTTTCCGGGCTTTCAGCTGAGAAAACAGCATTTCCCGCAACAAGAACATCGGCACCTGCTTCAAATAATTTGGAAGCGTTATCAAGATTTACTCCTCCGTCTACCTCGATAAGTGCAGTTGAGTTGTTACTTAAGATCAGATCCTTGGTTTCTGCAATCTTTTTGTAAGTATTTTCAATGAACTTCTGCCCTCCGAATCCCGGATTTACGCTCATTAACAATACAAGATCCACATCTGCAATAATATCTTCAAGCATCAATACAGGAGTAGAAGGATTTAAAACAACACCTGCTTTTGCTCCCTTGCTCTGAATATGGTGAATAGTTCTGTGAAGGTGGGTACATGCTTCATAATGAACAGAAACAAGGTCAGCACCATGATTGATGAATTCATCAACATATTTTTCAGGTTCCACGATCATCAGGTGAACATCCACAAATTTTTTAGCATGCTGCTGAACAGTTTTCATCACCGGAAAACCAAAAGAAATGTTAGGAACAAATCTTCCGTCCATGACATCAATGTGGAACCAGTCGGCCTGAGAATTATTCAGCATTTCAATGTCTCTTTGCAGATTCCCAAAGTCTGCTGATAAAAGGGATGGAGCAATAAGCTTCGTTTTCATTTTTACTTTTTATACTTTTACTTTTATTATCCTATTGAAAATGAATGGTCATGGGTGAAGTAATAAATGGCTAGATATCCTGTTATTAACACCACTTCTATGACAGATAACTTTTTATTGTTAATATTTATGAGTAGAAATCTGTCGATTACAAGCAGTCCAAACAGTACTAAAAAGAAAATTATTTCTATTGTAATTCCTAAGCTTCCACTGGGATTGGATGTAAATAATTGATAGACAATTAAAGGAATCCCTAGCACTACAAGTGTAATAAATACAATAGAGATAAAGGTTGGTCTTTTTATTAAATCAGAAATAGCCTTCATTTTAATTAATGATACTTCAGTTTCATTTCCGGCTTGATCTTAAGAACTGTTTCATAGATAAGTTTAATAACATTACCTACATCTTCTTTAGAGACCATTTCTACCGTAGTATGCATATAACGCAAAGGTAAGGAAATTAAAGCACTTGGTACTCCGCCGTTGGAATGGGCGAAGGCATCTGTATCAGTTCCGGTAGCTCTGCTGGCGGCAGCTCTCTGGAAAGGAATTTTCTTGGTTTTTGCAGTATCAATAATCAGTTCTCTGATAGTATGATGAACGCTTGGAGCAAAGAATACTACTGGTCCGGCACCACATTTCTGATCTCCTTCTTTTTTCTTTTCAATCATCGGAGTTGTAGTGTCGTGGGTAACATCCGTTACAATGGCAATATTCGGTTTGATGGTGTCAGCAATCATGTCTGCTCCGTATAAACCTACTTCTTCCTGTACAGAATTGGTAATATAAAGTCCGAACGGTATAGATTTTTTATTTTCTTTTAGCAGCCTGGCAACTTCAGCAATCATGAAACCGCCGATTCTGTTGTCCAGAGCTCTGCAGACAAAATATCTGTCGTTCATTTCAAAGAATTCATCCGGGTAGGTGATCATACAACCTACAAAAATTCCCATTTCTTCCACTTCTTTTTTAGAAGTCGCACCACAGTCGATGAAGATATTTTCAATTTTAGGCGTAGGCTCATTCTGATTGGTTCTTGTATGAATAGCCGGCCATCCGAATACCCCTTTTACAATTCCGTTTTCACCATGGATATGGACAACTTTTGAAGGAGCAATCGTCTGATCAGAACCTCCGTTTCGGATGACGTAGATCAATCCGTCATCTGTAATATAATTGACATACCATGATATCTCATCAGCGTGTGCTTCAATCACTACTTTGAATTCAGCTTCCGGATTGATGATCCCATAGCAGGTTCCATAATGGTCTACTTCAATTTTATCTACGTAAGGTCTGATGTAATCCATCCAGACTTCCTGACCTTTATGTTCGTAACCTGTTGGAGATGATGTGTTTAAATATTTCTCTAAAAATTTCAAAGATTTCTTTTCAAATTTCATAAAAAGGAATGATTTTTGCGTTTAATTTTTCTTCTTATAAGTGTAAAAATAATGAATTTTAGTAAGATTATCTGCCTTTTTATTCTCTTTTTTGGAGTAAGTGTTTTCGGTCAGAAGGATGGGATAGTGGCGAAACCACTCAATCAGTACCCGCCTGAATCTCTGAAAGTGGATGAATTTGGTAATAAATATTATTATGATGAACAGCAGAAGATTAAGGTGTATGAAATCAATGGAGAGCCTGTAGTCGTATTGGATGAGTTGGTTTTAGTGAATAAACCGAGATTTAATAACCAGCTGGATAAGAATTACTATTATTTTCTCAACAAAAAGCTGTACAGGGTATATCCGTTATTTGTGACTGCATTGCAGCAGTACAGAGATATCCAGAAAGATATGAATGATCTGGACAGCAAAGCCAAAAGAAAGTTTGTAAGAGAAAGACAGAATATACTGGCTGACCAATATGAAAAACAATTGAGAGATCTTACGACTACCGAAGGACAGGTTTTTGCAAAACTGATGAACAGGGCAACCGGAAAAAATGTATTTGAGATTATCAAAGAATTAAGAGGTGGATGGAGTGCTTTCTGGTGGAATGTAAAAGGAAAAATGGCTGATATTGACCTGAAAGAACGCTATGATCCCCACACCAACAGAAGTGATGAATTTATAGAATCATTACTGCAGTCCAACTGGAACTCAGGTTATCTGCAGCCTTATCCCGGAGCTAATGATTTTAAAGTAAAGAAATAATATAAATTCCTGTAAGAATGCTTACAGGAATTTTTCTTTTAATTTATCAAATACAATTTTATCTATAGGAAGAGGAAAAGGATTGTCCGGTCTGTCGATATCAATCCATTCTGTTTTTTCAATACAGGGATCCAGAATAATAAAGTCTTCCTCGTTAACGATATCTACTATATAATATATGGTAAGGAGCTGTTCGTTTTCTCTGAAACGCGATACCAGAAAATTTTCCTGAGTATAAAAATGTTCCAGAATATTGATTTTGACATTAAGCTCTTCATCAAACTCACGATGCAGACATTCCAGGACTCCTTCACCGTATTCCAATCCGCCGCCCGGAAATTTCATTAAAGGTTCGCCGGCATATTCTTCAAATAAGGTTAAAACTTGTTTATCTTTTACCGCACAGGCATACACTCTAATGTTGATCTTGTCTATCATATATATAATGTATAATATTTTGTATAGCTAATGTAAGGAATTTTGTTGGAAAAAGCCGGAAGTTGGAAGCGTGAAGCTGGAAGTTTAATACTATCTGTTTCTAATAATATTGAACCAACGTATCTTATATATTGATTATTATTTTAAAATAAAAAATCAAAATTAATTAAGCACCCGGCTGTAAACATCCAGCTTCCATCTTCCGGCTTCCTTCTACAACTTAATTGCATTAATCATCTCTCTTTTTCCCGGAGGTCCTTGTTTTTTCTCCACCTGGAAATTCAGTTCCTGAAGAATTCTTCTTACGCTGCCTTTAGAAGAGTAGGTGGTTAATAATCCGTTAATGGCCATTTTGTCAGCAACCAGTTCAAACAATGGCTTTTCCCAAAGGTCTGGCTGTACTCTGGCTCCAAAACAGTCAAAGTAAACAAGATTAATTTTAGGCAGATCAATGTCTTTCAGGTCGAAAAAATCACATTCTATCTTTTTTAAATTGAATCCACTAATAATTTCTACTGACTTTTCCCAATCTGCCAGATGAATTTTCTGATAAATATTTTTAAACTCTGGGTTATCAAAAAGTTCAAAGTAAGCTAAATCCTTAACTTCGGATTCATTTATGGGGTATTTTTCGAGCGAAAAATAATTGATGACATGATTTTTGTCAGTTTTTAAATATTCATTAATTGTTACCAAAACATTCAAACCTGTTCCAAAACCGAGTTCTAAAATATTAATTTCGCAATCATTTATTAAATTCAGTCCATTTTTGATAAACACGTGTTCAGCTTCCTGCAGGGCTCCATGATGAGAATGGTAGTTCTCATTTAAATCATTGATAAACAATGTTTTACTTCCGTCGTTTGTGGTCTTAATCTCTCTTTTCAAGCTAATTTTTTGTCAAATTTACTCTAAAATTTTTATATTTAGAAAATTATGTTAAATTTGTAGAACATCGTAAAAATTTTAAAAAATGATAATTCAAAAAACTGAAAACTCCAGAATTTCTACATTTGACCCTAACAATTTTTCATTTGGTAGTACTTTCATAGATCATATGATCATTTGTGAGTATGAAAACGGAAAATGGGGTGATGTAAAATTAGTTCCTTACGGTCCGATTCCATTTACGCCTGCTATGATGGGAGTAAACTACGGACAAGCTTGTTTTGAAGGTATGAAAGCCTATAAAGACAAAGACGGGCAGGTTTTCCTTTTCAGGCCTGAAAAGAATTTTGAACGTATCAACAAGTCAGCGAAACGTCTTGCTATGCCGGAAGTGACTGAAGAAATGTTTTTAGACGGATTGAAAGCTTTGGTAGATATTGACAGAGAGTGGATTCCACAGGGGGAAGGAATGTCGCTTTATATCAGACCTTTGATTTTTGCTACAGAGGAAGCTTTGAAAGCAAGAGTTGCTAATAAATATATGTTTGCCATCGTTGCAACACCGGCACAGAGTTATTATTCAGAACCGGTATCTGTAAAGATCTCTGATCACTATTCAAGAGCGGCAAACGGAGGGGTAGGTTCTGCAAAGGCTGCAGGTAACTATGCGGCTTCTTTCTATCCTACACAATTGGCCATTGAAGAAGGGTATGAGCAAATCATCTGGACGGATGATGCTACACACGAATATTTCGAAGAGAGTGGTACAATGAACGTATTTGTTAGAATCAACGATACGATCTATACGCCGCCAACATCTGAGAAAATCCTTGACGGAGTAACGAGAGACAGCTTCATTCAGTTAGCGAAGAAAAGAGGTATCGAAGTGAAAATTGAACCGATTGCGGTTAAAACTGTAATCGAAGCTTTAAAGAACGGTGAACTTAAAGAAGTATGGGGAGTAGGTACAGCAGTAGTAACCACTCAATTCCAGGCTTTGGGATATCAGGGAGAAAAACTTGCGCTTCCGAGATTATCTGATGAAGAAAGCTATGCGGCTATCCTTAAGAAAGATCTGGTAGACTTACAAACCAATTTGTCTGAAGATCCGTTCGGATGGAGAGTGATGGTAGGTCACGTATTGGAAACAGTATAATACTATTGATATAACGATATGAAAGCCGGGTTTTTCCCGGCTTTTTCGTACCTGTGTATTCACGTAAAATGCACGAAGACTTTTTGGCTAAGATCAATGCGTTACAACATTCACATATTTCTGTGTCAAGTTTTGTAATTGATTCGCGAAATGTGTATTTTCGCAAAAGTTTATGAAAAAAATACTCTTCATATCAGCCATAAGCCTGTTGAGCTGCAACAGAAATACACAGACGGTGCATCCCCCTGTAGGCGGGGTTTTGAGCCAGAAAGATCTGGATGTTTCTAAAAACAGGATGAAAAATTTAAATGTTATAGAACGTGGCCAGATTCAGGACTGGATCAGCGGCCAGTCTGTAAAATACTATCCTACGCAGCTTAATTATTGGGTAACCGTGGAAGGCTATGATCAGAGAGAAAGAAGGAAAGACGAAACAACCATTTCCTATTCTTATGATCTGTATGATTTTGACCAGACTAAAATCTATGATCAGCCTTTTGAGAGAAGAGATGCCAGATTCGGACACTTTGATGAACTGAGAGCAGTGGAGAACGCTTTGCGTTTTATACATGATGGAGAGGAAGTAACACTTTTGGTACCGTCTTCTTTGGCCTACGGAACTTACGGAGACGAAAAGAAAATAGACAACGACATTCCATTAATCATAAAATTAAAAGCTTTATAAATACATGAAATTGTTTAACAAGAATATAATTCTGGCAGCGGCAAGTATTTCGCTGATGAGTTGTACCCCAATTTATAAAAAAATGAACGTAGACAAAGAAACTTACGAAGGTCTTAATGACGGACTTTATGCCAATCTTCAAACTACAAAAGGTAACCTGATTGTAAAATTTGAAGACAAGAAAGCACCAGTAACTGTAGCCAACTTTATCGGTCTTGCAGAAGGGAAAATCGACAACAAAGCTAAGGCTAAAGGAGTTCCTTACTATGACGGAACTATTTTCCACAGAGTAATCAAAGACTTCATGATCCAGGGAGGTGATCCTCAGGGAACAGGAATGGGAGATCCCGGATATAAATTCGAAGACGAAAGAAACGACCTTAAACACACAGGGAAAGGTATTCTTTCTATGGCGAATTCAGGACCAAATACCAACGGTTCTCAATTCTTTATTACTGAAGTGGCTACCCCTTGGTTAGATGGAAGACATACGATCTTCGGAAAAGTGGTAAAAGGAAATGAGGTAATTGATGCGATTGCTAACGTTGAAAAAGGAGCTCAGGATAAACCTAAAACAGATATTGTTTTAGAAAAAGTTTCTGTTTTCAGCAAAGGTGATGAGTACAAGCATTACGATGCAGCTAAAACTTTCAATGAAGGAAAGGCTAAAATCGCAGAAAACAATAAAGCTTTCATCGCTAAAGAAGAAGCTGAAAAAAAGAAAAGAGAAGAAGAATTCAAAGCTAACCAGGAGAAATTGGTTGAAAACCTAAAAGCTGGTATGCAAAAAACTGAATCAGGCCTTTACTATAAAATTACAAAAACAGCTGACGGTAAAGCTCCAAAAGCTGGTGACAATGTATCTGTACACTATGCAGGTAAATTGGTAGACGGAACTGAATTCGATTCTTCATTCAAGAGAAACGAGCCTATCGAAATTCCAATCGGAATGGGAAGAGTAATCAAAGGATGGGATGAAGGTATCCTGTTATTGAAAGAAGGTGAAACTGCTACATTACTGATCCCGCCTGCAATGGCTTACGGAGAAAGAGGAGCAGGAGGAGTGATCCCGCCAAACTCATGGTTGGTTTTCGATGTTGAGCTTGTAAAAGTAAAATAATTGAATTTCACAATAGTATCAAAGCCGTCCGTAAGGATGGCTTTTTTTATTCTGCTGAGAGATATTCTGTAACGATCTGCGTAAATGGTACGACCCATTTACTATCCGGAAAGGCTCACTGTTTTTCTGATACGAATTATTTTAAACTTGTAACAATAATCAAGAAAATGAAAACCAAATCACTTCTGTTTCTGTTCATTATGCTGTCGTTGATGGCTTTTTCCCAGACTAAAGCAAATCCTGACGATGCAGCAATCAGAAAATCACTTACTTATTTTGTCAACAGCATTCAATCCAAACAGATAGATCAGGCGGTAAGCGGCATATATCCAAAATTCTTCACCATAGTGTCAAAAGAGCAGATGACACAGATTTTGAATATGACTTACAATAATCCATTTATGAAAATTGAAGTAGAAGATCTGAAGTTTGGAAATATTGAAAAGCCTGAACTCATAACCGGGGAATATTTTTCTATTACCCCTTATTTTTTGAAACTGAAATGCAATGTCAGTTCATTAAATGATGATATGAAAAAGAAAATGAACGGTGCTTTGACAGCCAAATACGGAGCAAATAATGTGAAATATGTCGCCAGTGAAGGCTCATATCTCATCAACGCCGCTATGAAAGCCTGTGCGGTTTCAAAAGATAAAAAGACATGGAAATTTGTTATTCTTGAAAAAGAATATAAAAAAGAACTGGTGAAGATTTTACCCAAGAAAATTCTGGATAAGTTCTAAAGAATAAACATTAATTTTTACATTGAATCGTACCGTCCCGAAAAAGACGGTTTTTTGTTTCCTGAAAATACCGTAGAAATACGGATTTCGGTATGAATTTATTACTTCTATCTTTATCATGCACTTAAAAAAACAAAATAAAAAAATATGTTTGACCTGAATTACGACCAGATAAAGAAGGAAATAGAATCTGAAGTATGCAAAGAACACAGTAGGCATCCGGAATTTGTAAAAACAGATGAAGGTTTTGGAATAAAAGCCTGCTGTGAACCATTCAGAGAAGAACTCGTTGAAAAGTCAGGGAAAATGATTGAAGAAAAAACAAAGAAGATCCTTGAAGAAATGATGAAGGATCTGTTTAAAGAATAAGTTTTTACGATGTTAAGATAACTTTGTTATCGGAAGCTGCCCCGGAAGGAGTGGCTTTTTTGTTGGAAAATATTGTGGTTTTTACGGATACCCGTAAGGAAGATATTTCTATAGCGTTTATTTTTGAATTATTATGAAGTGTTTCTAATAATTCAATAATGAGCAGAGTTAAACCATTTTTAAGATGGGCGGGCGGTAAAACGTGGTTGACCAAATATATTGAAACTTTTTTACCAGAAAGTTTTGAAAATTATTACGAACCTTTTGTTGGAGGAGGCTCAATGTTTTTGTTTTTGAAGTCAAAAGGAATTATAAAAAAGAAAGCTTACTTATCAGATACAAATGCTGAACTTATTAATGCTTATAGGATAATTAAGAGTAACTCTGAAGATTTGATAAATAAATTAGAAAGTTTTGAAAATAATGAAAAATTCTATTATAAAGTTAGGGAGACTACTTTTGATAACAATTTAGAAAATGCGGCAAGATTTATTTATTTGAATAAAACGTCTTTTAACGGAATATATAGAGTTAATAGAAAAGGAATTTATAATGTACCATTTGGTTATAGAAAGATTAAAGACTTATTTGAGTTTGATAACTTGCTAAAGGTTGCTGATCAACTGCAAAATACTTTTTTTTCAGTTAGGGACTTTAAAGAAAGTTGTAAAAAAGCTAAAGCTAAAGACTTGATTTTCTTGGATCCTCCATATACTGTAGCTCATGAAAATAATGGTTTTGTACAATATAATCAATCAATTTTTTCTTGGGAAAATCAAATACAACTTTCAAAATTGTCTGAAAAATTAAATAATGACCAAATTTATTTTATCATTACGAATGCCTATCACAATTCAATAAAAGAGATTTATACAACTGGAAGTAAAATACCTTTGATAAGATCTAGTACTATAGGCGGTAAGGGAGCTATAAGAACTAATTATAAAGAAATTTTAATAACTAATATAGAAAAATAATGGCTTTTTTAAATGATGATCAAATTAAAGAGATTGAGGATAATTTATTAGACGATGTATCTTTACTTGGAAAAATGTACAAAGTTAAAAATAATGATTATCAAACTATAAGAGTTGAATATTCAAAGGTTGATGAGTTTTTAAGAGAGGGTTGGGAGATTTATGGGAATCCTTTGAAAACTAAGACTACTCTAAGAAAAAAGAAAACACATGAACAAAAATTTAAAGATGATATTTGGTGTCAATTTTATGATCTAGGATATCGATGTTTTAATTCAAGTGAATCTTTTTATTTACCATATTCTAAAAGAAATGAGGATGTAAAATCTTTTGATATTATTGCTATTAATAACGAAACTATTTTATTAATCCAATGTAAATCAAGTGATAAATTTTCAACGGGTAAGTTTTCTAAGGACGAATTTGATAATTTGAGTATTCATTTAGATGGGATAAAGAAGGCTCTTTGGCAAATATTTGGGAGAGATAAAAAGGTTAAATATATTTTTGCTACTCGAAATCTTAGAATTTCTTCTGAAAGTGAACATCTTGAAAAATTAGAAAAAACAAATTCTTTTTATTATAATAATAATACTTATGATTATGTTAATAGTTTAATTAAAAGCTATAAGCATGCTGCGTTTTATCAATTTATTGGATTGATTTTTAAAAATGAACTGATTAACAATAATAAGATTGAAATTCCAAGTGTAAGGGGTAAAATGGGCAAAAAAGATTACTATATGTTTTCAATTGAACCTTCTTTTTTATTGAAAATGGGGTTTATACTCCATAGAACACGAGCTAATGAATCTGAGTTTCCAACTTATCAAAGGTTGCTTGTACCAAGTAGGTTGGCTGGAATTACAAAATTTATTAATAATGGAGGATATTTTCCTAACTCTATTATTTTAAATTTTAATTCAAAAAAACACAAAATTCATTTTGAAGCTAATTCCAGAGATATTAATTCTTCTTCTTGTTCAGGAACCTTAAAAATTCCAAATTCTTATGGAATAGCATATATAATTGATGGACAGCATAGGGTTTATGGCTATGCAAACTCTGAGTTTCGAGAAAATAATACTATTCCTGTAGTTGCTTTTGTAAATATGGCAAGTATGGAACAGTTAGAAATATTTATGGATATCAATGAAAATCAAAAAGCAGTAAGCCCTAGTCTAAGGCTTGACTTAGTTGAAGATTTAAATTGGGATTCTGACAGGGCTGATTCTAGGCTGTTAGCGTTAAAATCATCAATCACAAAAAAATTGGCTAATTCCGAAAGAAGCCCCCTATTTAATAAAATTTCTGTCGGTGAAGATAAAGCTGTTTTGACATTTAAACCTTTCATGTCAGCTCTTAATAATTCTGGTTTATTACCTGTGGCAAAAGGAAATAAATATAATGAGGATAGTTTAATAGGAAGTCTTTATGATATTTCTGCTGACGATTATGATAAAGAAATGAATAATGCTAAAGAAAAGATAGTCGATTTTATAATTTCTTGCTATGAGTTTGTTGAAGCTGAATATTATGATATTTTTAATAGAGAAAAATATTTTATTTTATCAAATAGAGGAACTTTTGCTTTTATTTCGTTGTTAGGAAGCTTAAACAAATTCTTAACAGAGAAAAATATAGTTAGTATAAATTCATCAAAATCAGAAAGATTTGAAGCAATAAGAAAATATTTGCAAGCTTTATTGGAAGGAATTAATAAGATTTCACAAGAAGAAGAAGAGAAACAAATGTCTTTATTTGGTTCGGGAGCGGATATTAAGTGGCTTAGATTTTTTCAAAGTATAATAAATAATAACTTTCCTGAATATAACCCTATAGAACTTATAGATTGGAATGAGAGACAGAATGAAGAGTATCAAAGTAAAGGCAGGGCATATATAAAAGATGTTGAAAGGTACATGAAGGTTACTGTACTTGATAATTTAAAAGAGCTTTTTGGTAATAATTGGGAATTAGAAATTAATAAAATTAAAACGGCTTGTCAGCAAAGAGCAAATGATGAAAATGAAAAAAATTATAAAGAAAATATAGATAAAAGAGTAGAGTGGACGGAGATGTTTAATATAAATGATTACAAAACCATCATTGAAAATTATTGGACAAAAGTTCCAGCAAATGCTTCTGGTGATTTTAAAAGTTTTGAAAAGCATTTTGCAATTGATATTGGCCAAGGAAAGAATAAAAAAGACGTTTTGAAATGGATTTCTTTTTTTAACTCATATCGTAATCAACTTGCCCATGAAGGATCTAAAGAAAAGGGGATTAATAAAAAAGAAGTAGAATTCTTACAAGATATACATCGGCATTTTTTTGAATAACACAAAAAAACCGCCCCCAAACGGGGCGGTTTTCTCAGTAAAATAAATTGAAAAGTTATATGTTCTGTTATCTTTTCTTCATACGCGTTCCGGCCAGGGAACTGATGAATACAAGGCCAAACCCGATATAAGCGGCAAATGCCGTCAGGTATATAATTAAGCTGTTAAAGCTAGGTTTTAAGGCGTATACCAACACTGAAAATGCAGCAAAACTTAACACCATCAACAGGCTCCATATATGCAATTTTGCAGCATCTTCATTTCTCTTAAAAATCATTTCAAAAAAGGCTCTCATCATTACTAACATTTTAAGGGTTATACATTAATTTATAGCATAAAGGCGCACTCATCACGGTAAAAAGAATATGTTCTTTTACTGGGCTAAGGTTCACGATGACTTTGCCATTTATTTATATCCCAATACCGGGCTGAAAGTCCGGGATATTTTTGTTTTTTTTGAATCAATCAATGATTCCTGGTTATTGTGATACCAGTCAGATACGGGTGCAAAACTGCTGTGAAAAACTAACGGGGGTTAATTAATCACGAGCCCGTATCTTTTACGGCATCGTAGAAAAAAAAGGATTCATATACTAGATATGAACTTGAATCAGTGGAAAAACTGAAAATCCACAGAAAACCTTTTTTCTCATCCTTAGTGTTTTTTTAATTTTTTCTCAAGAAATAACATGCTAATATCATGCCAAAGTTCGGAATTTGCGATTAACACTTTGTTTCACAGGATTGATGAGAGCAGTGGTGAAGCGTTTTTTCTTCTGTTATTTCCTTAAACATAGAAAAATTTTCTATTTTTTAAAGCTAATGCTAATGAACGAAGAAAATATTACGGACGAGAAGTGTTTTTATGTATTTAAAATAAATCACGAATAACGCAAATGTTTTTTGCACAAATTTCACAAATACAACAGACAGTTAAAAAAAAATTGGCTAAGATCATTCGCATCCTGTAATATCAATTATTCAGTTCGTGTTATTCGTGAAAACATTTGTGACATTTGTGTTTAATTTTAAAAACCACAAGTAACACAAATATTCTTTCACAAATAAAACAGATAAATATATATAAGCATCCGTGTCAATCTGTGGAATCAAAGGGATACTTATAATTTCCAGCTAAAGCCGTTTTAAAGGTATCCATAAAATATAAAACAGGCTTCCTTCGTCTACGCTCTGGATTACTGCCATTCCTATTGATGTTAGTGAGTTCGTGTTATTCGTGAAATCATTCGTGTCATTTGTGTTTAATTGTAAGAACCACAAGTAACACAAATATTCCTTCACAAATAATACAAATAAATTACACGCAATCATCCGTGTCAATCTGTGAAATCAGTGGTTATAAAAATCTTAAGTTTAGGTTAAGCCCCATTCCTTTTGAATTTGTGTTATTTGTAAAATCATTCGTGTCATTTGTGTTTAATTGTAAGAATCATAAATACCACCAATATTTTTCACAAATTTCACTAATGGAATACTGTGAAATTTATTATGCATTACTATTAAAATAAAAAACCGCCTTTAGAAAGACGGTTTCATATTTTACCAGTTTTTATCAATCATATAAATAATCTGAGTCAAAGCAGTGGCACCCAATAAAAGCTCTCTTCGGTTCACCTTTTCAAAAGTATCTTCTTCTGTGTGGTGAATATCGAAATATCGCTGCGAATCCGGCATCAGCTCAGCGGCGGGAATTCCCATGTCGTGAAGCGGATAAAGGTCTGTTCCTGAAAACCGCTCTTCAAAATTATAAACTCCGTAAGGAAGGAATAAATTCGACCAGCTTTTAATCTGATTTCTTTTCGCATCGTCCATATCCAGAGCAATGCCTCTTGGGGCAAAGCCTCCGGCATCTGTTTCAATAGCAAAAAGATGTTTTTCGTTTTTCTCTTTTACCGTTTTACCATACTGGATTCCACCTTTTACTCCGTTTTCTTCATTGGCGAAACAAACAACCCTGATGGTGTGGTTATTTTGAATACCCAGCTTTTTAAAGGTTCTTAAAACCTCAATGCTTTGTACAATTCCGGCTCCGTCATCGTGGGCTCCTTCACCTACATCCCAGGAATCAAGGTGTCCACCGACAACAATAACACTCTGGTCTTTTTTACCTGTGATTTCCCCAATAACAGAGTGGGAGAGCTTTTCTCCTTTCATTCCGCAGTTGGAGTTTAGTTTTGCATTAACTTTCTGGCTTTTCAGTAAAGCTTCCAGTTCATCTGCAGTCGTGCTTCCGATGGCTACCGCAGGGATTTTGGAAACTTTGTCTTCATAACGCATTGCTCCGGTGTGAGGCACATCATCAAAAGCAGAGGACAGTGATCTTACGATGGCAAATTTGCCTCCTTTTTTAGCGGTTAAAGAAGCTGCAGTTGTTCTGTATTTGGCGGCATCACCATAGGCTTTGAAAGTCTCTACAAATGACTGGCTGAAAGGGTAGTTGAAGAACACGATTTTATCTTTCACTTTTTCAGCAGGAAGTCTGTCATATTCTTCCATAGATTTTACCATGATGATTTCTCCCGAAACATCTTTTCCTCCTGTTCCTTCAGAATTCCCAAGGGAAAGCATTTTAAGGGTTTTCCATTTTCCGTTGGAAGTCTGGATGTTCAGAGATTCTTTTCCTCTTACCCAAACCGGGATCATGACTTCCTGAAGCCATACTTTATCAGCTCCGGCATCACGAAGTTTCTGTTCTGCCCATTTTACAGACTTTTCATAGGCTTCGGATCCGCTTAAGCGGTGGCCTATATTTTTTGTAAGCTCTCTAAGCTCTGTATATCCTTTTCCGTTGTTCAGGATTTCTGTAGAGATTTTTCTGAACTGGACTGAATCTTCTTTAGACTGGCCAAATGCAGCCATTCCAAAAAGTAATAATGAAGTTCCTAATATCTTTTTCATTGTTTACCAATTTTTGTCAATCATATAAATAAGTTGTGTCATTACCGTAGAACCCAATAATAATTCTCTCCGGCTGACTTTTTCAAATGTGTCTTCTTCGGTATGGTGAATATCAAAATAACGTTGCGGGTCCGGCACGAGTTCAGCTGTGGGAACTCCCATTTCGTGAAGCGGGGCAATATCCGACCCTGAATATTTTCCTTCAAAGTTGTAAACGCCATAAGGCAAAAACAGATTCACCCAGCTTTTGATCTGGTTTCTTTGAGGCTCATCCATTTCGAGGGAAATTCCGCGTGGTGAAAAACCTCCGGCATCAGATTCAATGGCGAAAATATGTTTCTCGTTGTTTTCTTTGACCATTTTACCATATTGTTTTCCGCCTTTTGTTCCGTTTTCTTCGTTGGCAAAACAAACGGCGCGGATCGTATGATTATTCTGAATTCCTAATTTTTTAAAGGTTCTTAAGACCTCAATACTTTGAACAATGCCAGCTCCGTCATCATGGGCTCCTTCGCCGACATCCCAGGAATCTAAATGCCCACCAACAACAATAACACTTTGGTCTTTTTTACCGGTAATTTCTCCGATCACAGAATGGGAAAGTTTTTCTCCTTTCATACCACAGTTGGAATTGAGTTTAGCCGTAACCTGATGATTCTTTAATAATGCCTCAAGTTCATCAGCTGATGTATTTCCGATTGTTATGGCTGGTATTTTGGAAATATTTTCGTCATAGCGCATGTTTCCTGTGTGCGGAACATCATCGAAAGCAGAGGAAAGAGACCTGACGATGGCAAATTTTCCTCCTTTTTTAGCCGTTAATGAAGCGGCAGTTCTTCTGTAGGGGTTTGCATCACGATAAGAAATGAATGTCTGTACATTTTCCTGACTAAAAGAATAGTTGAAAAACACAATTTTATCTTTCACTTTTTCAGCAGGAAGTCTGTCATATTCTTCCAGTGATTTTACCATGATGATTTCTCCGGAAACATCTTTTCCTCCGGTTCCTTCAGAATTTCCAAGGGAAAGCATTTTTACACTTTTCCATTTTCCATTAGAAGTTTTAATCTGTAATGATTCTTTTCCTCTTACCCAAACCGGAATCATCACTTCCTGAAGCCATACTTTATCAGCTCCGGCATCACGAAGTTTCTGTGCCGCCCACTGAACTGATTTTTCATACGCTTCTGACCCGCTGAGACGGTTTCCTATAGTTTTGGTAAGTTCTCTCAGTTCATTGTATCCTTTTCCGTTGTTCAGAATTTCTGTGGAGATTTTTCTGAACTGGACAGAATCTTCTTTAGACTGACCAAATGCGGCCATTCCAAAAAGAAGTAATAAAGTTCCTGTTATCTTTTTCATGGTTACCAGTTTTTATCAACCATAAAAATCATCTGTGTTATGGCGACAGCTCCAAGAAGAAGCTCTCTTTTATTTACTTTGTCAAAAGTATCCTGTTCGGAGTGGTGATAATCAAAATATCTCTGGGTGTCTACCACAAGCTCTGCTAAAGGAATATCCAGTTTTTTCAAAGGCGAAATATCCTGAATGGCTTCTGTCTGGTCAAAATCATAGACGCCATAAGGCAGAAAATATTCTTTCCAGGGATAAACCAGTCTTCTTCTCTGCGGGGACATATCTAATGAAAACCCACGGGGAGAATATCCTCCGGCATCAGTTCCTAAGGCAAATACGTGTTTTTCGTCTTTCTTTTTTACATATGCTGCATACATCTCACGACCTTGCCCTCCGTTTTCACTGTTGGCATACAAAACTACACGGATGGTGTGGTTGTTTTCATATCCAAGCGCTTTCAGTGTTCTTAGTACTTCAATACATTGCACAACGCCTGTTCCATCATCCACGGCACCTTCGCCAATATCCCATGAATCAAGCTGAGCGCCTAAAACAATTACTTTAGAATCTTTTTTACCCTGAATTTCAGCAATAATATTAGGATTTGTAGTGTCACCTTTTGATTCTGCGGTCATATTGATTTTCGCAGTCACTTTCTGTTTTTTCAATGTTTTTTCCAGCTCATCTGCAGATCTTACGCCAATTGATAAAGCCGGAATTTTAATTTTATCATCTGGTTCGTAGTAGATCATTTTGGCATGAGGAGTATCATCATTGGCAGTGGTCAGTGATCTTATAATTAAGGCTTTTGCACCTGTCTTTGCAATTACTGAAGCGGAAATTAATTTTGATTTTGCTGCCTGTAAATAAGAATCGCTTGTATTGATAACTCTCGGTTCCATAGGAACATTTACAAAAACTATTTTGTCTTTTAACTGTCCCAGCGACATGGCATTAAGTTCTGATGTGGAATTGATTAAAACAACTTCACCTGTCAGATCTTTTCCTCCTGTTCCTTCAGAGTTTCCGAAAGAAAGCATTCTGATATTTTTCCAATCTCCATTTCCGGCTTTGATCTGTAAAGATTCTTTTCCTCTGATCCAGACCGGTGCTTTAGCTTCCTGTCTCCAGATCATATTAATACCAATTTCCTTGAACTTTTTTTCAGCCCATTCTACAGCTTTTGCATACCCGGGAGTGGCGCTGAAGCGGGGACCGATTCTTTTGGTAAGTTCTCCGAGATTATCATAAGCGGTACCGTTGGTCATAATTTCATCTGAAATTTTTCTGAACTCATCGTGATAATTAAATCTGGCAACAGTACCTTTTTTTGCCGGGCCTTTTTGTGGTTTTTTTTGAGAAAATAAAAATCCACTCAAAAAGAGTGGAAGTATAATGAATATTTTTTTCATTTATTATTTACTTATCTTTTCCATTGATAAAAGTAGGAAAAAAATAGTAATTTATTAAGGTTTCATGTCGTACATTAACAAGGCTGTAATTAATTTTGGCTCAATAAATGTACATTTTGGAGGCATACTTAATTTCAGGTCTGAAATTTTAATCATATCATTAAAACTTACAGGATAAATTCCAAAGCCAACTTTACCTTCACCATTGTCTACTTTTTCTTTCAAAAGATTGATTCCGTTGATGTTGGAAGTTCCTTTTACATATGAAATAAGTTCAGAGCTGTCCGGATCTTCAATTTTAAGGATATTTTTGAAAATATATTTGTCCAAAAGGTGGTGATCCAGGTTATCCAGAGACATTTCTTTCGAACGGAGATCGTGCTTTACGTGAAGAGAGTAGAATTTCCCATCCATATACATTGAGATATGGAATTTCTGAGAAGGGTAGTACGATGTTTCCCCTTTTTCGTGAATCAGGAAATATTTTTCAAGTTCCTTCAGGAAATCTTCCGGAGAAATACCATTCAGATCGTGTAAGATTCTGTTGTAGTCGTGAATCTTTATTGACTGGTTGGAAACAATGAAACTATACACAAAGTTGTAAAGCTCTGTACCATTATGTTTTTTGTTTTTCTCCTTATGGTATTTGGCATTCATTGCTGTGGAACCAATTCTGTGGTGCCCGTCGGCAATGTAGAACGAATCAATCTGATCAATCACTTCTTTAAACTGCTGAAGTTTCAGACGATTATCTATTCTCCAGATTTTATGTCTGATACCCATAGAATCCACATGGTTGAAGATAGGAACATTTTTTTCTTCATGATTCATCAGCAATTCAATTTTTGAATTGGCAGGGTAGGTAAGAAGTACAGGTTCTGCCTGCAGATTTACTTTTTCAAGGTAGTGAGCCAGTTTCTCCTTTTTCTGCGGGATGGTACTTTCATGTCTTTTTATTTTTCCATTCCAGAAATCTTCGATACTTGCCAATCCCAGAAGTCCTCTGAACATCTGTTTGTTGGGATAGATCTGCTCATAAAGATAGTAGGATGAATTGTCCTGGACCAATTTCTTTTCTTCCAGAAGTTCTTCAAAGGTAGAACGGATCTTTCGCAGGTTCCGGTCAATATCTTTAGATTTACTTACAACATAGGGTTTAATCATATTGATGTAAGTATTTTCAACTTGAGCTTTCTCCGCAATCTCTTCCTGGGTGAAATTATCCAGTGGATGGGTAGGGAAAGTACTCTCAAAGTCTCTATGAGGTCTTATTCCACGGAAAGGTTTAAAAACAGGCATATTTATCTTATAGTTTCTTTTTGTAGCTTAATAATTTGTTCTGCAAGTTCGATACCGATTTTCTCTTGCGCATCCACTGTATTGCCTCCTACATGAGGGGAAAGTGATAATGCAGGATTCATCAGTAAAGGCAGTTCCGGATTGGGTTCGTTTTCAAAAACATCCAGTGCCGCTCCGGCTACTTTTCCCGACTCGATAAAATCGATAAGTGCCACTTCATTGATGACACCGCCTCTTGCAGTATTTACAATATAGACTCCATCTTTCATTTTTTCAAACTGAGGGGTGTCTATAATATACTCATTCGTTTTCGGCGTATTGATACTGATAAAGTCTGAATCTTTAAGGAATGCATCTATATCATTGGTGGAAGTGATTTCAAAGTTCACAGACTGTCCGTTGAAGAAGTTCAATGTAAGAACTTCTGTTTTCGGGCTTCTGGTCAGAACAGTTACTTTCATTCCTAAAGCGATTCCTATTTTTACAACTTCCTGGCCAATACTTCCAAAGCCGATTACTCCTAATGTTTTTCCTGAAAGTTCATACGCATTACTGAAAGACTTTTTCATGGCGTTGAAATGAGTTTCTCCTTCCAGAGGCATCAGTCTGTTGGATTCGTGAAGGAATCTTGCCAGTGAAATAAAGTGGCCAAAAACAAGTTCTGCCACTGATTTTGAGGATGCTGTGGGGGTGTTGATTACTTTAATACCTTTACTTCTGGCATATTCCACATCAATATTATCCATTCCGATGCCGCCTCTTCCAATGATTTTAAGGCCGGGGCACGCATCAATCAGATCTTGTCTCACTTTCGTTGCACTTCTTACCAGAAGAACATCCACATTATTATCGTTGATAAAATTAATAACGTGATCCTGAGCCACTCTATTGTCCAGAATTTCAATTCCGGCTTCTTTTAAAGTGTGTTCTCCTGCTTTTGAAATTCCGTCGTTTGCTAAAACTTTCATGAATTATTTGATTTAAAGATTGAAAGAATTGCCATTTCAACATTTTAAAACTGGGGCGCAAATTAATAAATTTTAATGAACTGCCTTTAATTCTTTCAATCTTTGAATTTTTTACTATTTAATTTATTTGAAAGACTTCATTACATCTACCAAAACCTGTACGCTTTCAATAGGCAGAGCGTTGTATAAACTTGCTCTGTATCCGCCCAGGCTTCTGTGTCCGTTTAACCCGCTGATCCCTGCTGCTTTCCATGAATTGTCAAATTCTTCTTTCTTGCTTTCGTCTGTAATTTTGAAGGAAACATTCATGAGTGAACGGTCTTCTTTTACGCAGAAAGTTTCGAATAACGGATTGTTGTCGATTTCATCATATAAAAGTTTGGCTTTAGCTTCGTTTCTTTGTTCTGCAGCAGCAATTCCTCCGTTTCTTTCAAGATACTGAAGGGTAAGCAAAGAGGCATATACAGGAAATACCGGTGGCGTATTGTACATGGATTCCTTAGCAATGTGCTGGGAATAATCCAGAATAGAGAACATATTTTCTCTTCCTGTTTTACCAAGAATTTCTTTTTTAATAACCACTAAAGTAACGCCTGCAGGTCCCATATTCTTCTGAGCACCGGCATAGATCAGGTCAAATTTTGAAAAATCCAGCTGTCTTGAGAAAATATCAGAACTCATATCACATACCATCAGCGTATCCACTTCAGGGAAAGATTTCATTTGAGTTCCGTAGATGGTATTGTTGGAAGTACAGTGAAAATAATCGTATTCTGAACCAACAGTATAATCTTTAGGAATAAAAGAATAATTTTCTTCTTTTGAAGAACCTACCACATCTACCGTTCCTACTTTTTTAGCTTCTTTGATGGCTCCTGCTGCCCATGTTCCTGTATCCAGGTAAGCGGCTTTTCCACCTACTTTCATCAGGTTGTAAGGAACCATTGCAAACTGCAGGCTGGCTCCGCCTCCTAAATAAAGTACCTCATAATCATCACCAAGATTCATCAATCTTTTTACAATGGCACGCGCTTCGTCCATTACCGCAACGAAATCCTTGCTTCTGTGAGAAATTTCAAGAAGAGACAATCCGATGCCGTTAAAGTCAAGGATAGCCTGTGCTGATTTTTCAAATACCTCCTGTGGTAAAATACATGGTCCTGCGCTGAAGTTGTGCTTTTTGTTCATATTTTTATTTTTTGGGTGCTTTGGGATTTCAATATCCTTCAGCTTTATTTTGATTTATTGGATTTTGGGTCAAAAAAACCGCCTCACGGAAATGAGACGGAATTTTTTATTCGCCGTGTAAGAATGCTTTTTTATTAAGAAGAGCTTCTTCAGATTCTACATGATCTTCGTCTGGCACACAGCAGTCTACCGGACATACAGCTGCACACTGAGGTTCTTCGTGGAATCCTTTACATTCTGTACATTTATCTGTTACAATGAAATAGACATCATCACTTACAGGTTCCTGTGGTGCATTAGCATCTACAGTAAGTCCGGACGGCAGAGTAATTGTACCTTGAAGAGCCGTACCGTCAGAAGCTTTCCAATCTACAGCTCCTTCATATATTGCATTGTTTGGGCATTCAGGTTCACAAGCCCCACAGTTAATGCATTCATCAGTTATTTTAATAGCCATCGCTAATTTTTTTTAAATTTGCACAAAATTACAAAATTTTACCCAATTTTACAGTAATTATGAATACCGAAAATCAAGTTTTAGGACTTATTAAATTAAGTGATTATATAAAAGCGTTTTTAGCGAAGAAACCAGAAGATCACAATGAAGATGATTCTGATATTGAATTATTGTTGAAAAGGTCAGAAATAGAGAATCCGTGGTTTACTATTGATAATCAGAAATTTGCTTTACAGCAATGGACAGATCTTCTGACTGAAGAAAACATCAAAAACTGGCTTGGAAATTATTCAATCTCTAAAATTTCAAAAAGAGTTGGACTTATTTTAGCAGGAAATATTCCTTTAGTAGGGTTTCATGATGTAATTTCTGTAATTCTGGCCAACCATATTCCTGTCATTAAGCTGTCTTCAAAAGATAAGTATATGATTCCGTTTTTATTGAAGAAATGGAATGAGTTTTCCAATGAAAATGTAGCTTTTGAGTTTGTTGAAAAATTAGAAAATTTTGATGCCGTTATTGCAACAGGAAGTAATAATACAGCGAGATATCTGGAATATTATTTTAAAAATCACTTAAATATTATCCGTAAGAACAGAACTTCTGTGGCGGTGTTGAAGGGAGATGAAACGGATGAAGAACTGCAGCTTCTGGCGAAAGATATTTTCCAGTATTTTGGATTGGGATGCAGAAATGTGACAAGAATCTTCATTCCGCAGGATTTTGTGATTGACAGGCTGTTTGAGAACTTCTTAGGATTCCAGGATATTATCAATCATAACAAATATGCCAACAATTATGATTATAACAGAGCGGTTTATCTTTTAAATCAGGATAAATTCTGGGATAATAATTTTGTGATGCTGAAAGAGGATGATAAGCTGTTCAGTCCGCTTTCTGTAATTAATTTCAGCAGATATGAATCGCTGAATGATGTGAAAAGCTTTATTGCAGAAAATGAAGAAAATATTCAGTGCGTTGTGGCAAAAGAAGAGTTGGAAATGAATGCGATTCCGTTTGGAGAAGCACAAAATCCGGGTCTGGATACCTATGCAGATAATGTAGATACAATGAAATTTTTAGAACTGGTCTGATTTTCGTATCTTCCATCACTTATTTCACCAGAACAAAAATGAATACTATGAAAAAATTATTGATGGGACTGGCTCTTGTGGGCACACAGTTGATTTTTGCACAGAAAGTAACGGGTGCAAAAGTTGAAAACAGTCCTAAAAAAGAGCAGCAGGCCAGTATAAGCAAGGAGAAGGTTAATTTGTATAATGATAACTTTCTTAAGTTTGTTGATGCCTTACAGGCTTCTGACCGTAAGACTATTGATGGCTTGCTTTCTGAGAAAGTAAAGGAAATTGTGACGGATGACGTTCTTAAGAAGGTCAAAGACGGTATTGATCCCAATAAAAAGCTTGAAATTTTAAAAGCAGGATATTATAAAACAATGGATGGTACCAATCATCCAAGTATTAAATATAAATACGCAGGAGAATCTTCCAAAGAAGCGATTACAGCGGTATTTGAAGATGATGGTAAGATTCTGGGGGTTTTGCCTGCGAAATAGATGAAATTTATTTTCGATTAACAAAAAAATATTAACTATGATGACAGATGTTTTAGTCGCCCATTCTTCGGACGTGGAGAAGGCGAATTTTTACAAGAAGACCTATTTGCATGTTGCTTTATCGATTCTTGCATTTATTGGAGTGGAAACTATATTATTAAAAACGGTTCCGGTAGAATTGATTGCGATGATGTTTGGTCAGAGATATATCTGGCTATTAATTATCGGGGTTTTCTGGCTGGCTTCTGTTTTGGCTTCCAAATGGTCCCTTTCACAAAGTAAATCTACTCAGTATCTGGGATTAGGATTTTATATTTTATTGGAAGCAATTATCTTTTTGCCTCTGCTTTTTATTGCAACCAATATGACAGGCGGTTCAAATGTAATCTTTCAGGCTGCTACTTTAACAATTGCGATGTTTGCGGGTATTTCTGCAGTAGCATTCACTTCTAAAAGAGATTTTTCTTTCCTAAGAAATATCATTGTAATCGGTGGATTTATTTCCATCGGACTGATTGTAGGAGGGATGATCTTTGGTTTTAACCTTGGACTGTGGTTTTCGGTAGGAATGGTAATTTTAGCATCAGCTACTATTCTATATCAGACAAGCAAATTAAAGGATTCATTTGGAACCAACCAATATGTAGGAGCAGCATTGCAGCTTTTTGCTTCGATTATGCTTTTATTCTGGTATATTCTGAGTATTCTGATGAGCAGAAGAAACTAACTGATAAGTTGTCTTAGCTTTAAAATATAGTCCCGGTGATTTTTCATCGGGATTTCTTTTTTTATGTAAACACAAATGTCACAAATGTTTTCACGAATAAACACAATTTACTAATATCAATAGGAACGGGCTTTAGCCCGTTTTACTTTAAATAAATCTTTTCCAACGGCTTCAGCCGAAACTTATAATAATATTTAAATATATTTTTGCCCACAGATTCCACAGATTAACACGGATGCTTGCGTATCTTTATTTGTGCTATTTGTGTTGTAAACCAAAAACCCAAAAAATCCTGATGAAAATATCACCGGGATTTTAATTGGTTATTCTTTACAATTTTTCATACAACTTCCAGCTTCATGTGACCGGTTAAAGTCCTTTGAAGTACATTTTAAGTTGAAATAAAAAGATTCTTAAAGAATAGAAAAAGTATAGTAATGAGGAAAACCTCAGGTATTGTGTAGTTTGTGTTTTTACATTCTTTTGGTTAAAAATAACCGAAAGATGTTACTTGTCAATTGATCCTAAAACCTTCTGAGCAAAAGAGTTTAATGCATCTTTCTCGCTCATTCCGTTTTGTACGTTGGCGTGAACTTCCAGCGCTCCGCAGATGTTGGTAATCAATTCTCCTGCAACATTCAGATCTTCTTCACTTGTTCCTCTGAACTCGCAGAAACTTTCCAGTACTTCTAATGTTTTTTCAAGGTTTTCAGGAGTCTGATTCTGATAAAACTGTCTGATTACGGGTAATTTCATTATGCTAATTCATTAAAAAGGTTAATTAAACTTTCTGCCTGGTTAGATTGAACCTGGTTCACCAGTTCTCCGTTTTTAAAGATGGCGAAAGTAGGTAAGTTGTCTACTTTTGCTAATTTTCTGCTTTCAGGAAGCTTTTCTGCATCTACATATAAAAATGGAATAGAATCATTTTCAGATGCTAATTTTTTGAATTTCGGCTTCATGATTCTGCAGTTTCCGCACCATGTTGCGCCATATTGAACCACTACTTTTTCGTTTTCGTTCACTATATTCTGTAATGTATCTTCGGTTAATTCTGTGTACATAAGTTTATTTTTTTAAAAAATAAACAATGTAACAATCTAAAAAATTGACCAATCTAACAATTCAAGAAATGACTTTTCAAATTGTTATACTGTTAGATTGTTACATTGTTATATTTAAATTAAGATATTAATTTTTTGCTAAGTATTCTGCAGTAGAATTTCTGTCAGCTTTCATTGCTTCTTTTCCTTCTTCCCAGTTTGCAGGGCATACTTCACCATGTTTCTGTACGTGAGTGTAAGCGTCGATTAATCTTAAGAATTCTTTTACGTTTCTTCCCAAAGGCATATCGTTTACCGCTTCGTGGAAAATTTTTCCGGTTTCGTCGATAAGGTAAGTTGCTCTGTAAGTTACGTTAGAACCTGTGAAAACTTCGTTTCCATCTTCATCATATTCAAAATCCTGATCAACAATTCCTAATGTGTTAGCCAATTGTCTGTGAGTATCAGCTAAAAGCGGGTAAGTTACTCCTTCAATTCCTCCGTTATCTTTTGGTGTGTTCAACCAAGCGAAGTGTACTTCGTTGGTATCACAAGATGCACCGATTACTTTAGTGTTTCTTTTTTCGAACTCACCTAAAGCCTCCTGAAAAGCGTGAAGCTCAGTAGGGCATACGAAAGTGAAATCTTTAGGGTACCAGAATAAAAGAACTTTTTGCTGGTTGTTTACTGCTTCATCAAGGATGTTGATTCTTAAATCGTCACCCATCTCAGACATTGCGTCAATTGTTAAGTTTGGGAATTTTTTTCCTACTAAAGACATAATTTTTCTGTTTTTATATTTAAATTTCTTATGCAAATATATAAAAGATTCATCTATCGAACAAACTAAAGTTGATAAATAAAATCTATAATTGTTTTTGGCGTGTTGTTAAATAAAAAAGCCCTGTTTAACAGGACTTTTTGTTTATTTTAATAACCAAATATTTCAGTTAAATTAAGTTTTTTTACTTCGCCTAATTTCTGCATATCGGCCTCATTCACTTTGTCCTGAGAAGCGACAAGACAGTAGGTGTAGTTTTTATTTTTCATCTCTTTATCGTGGAAAGAATTGATATCTGTGAAAGACAGTTTTGGAGCCTGCTCATAAACATTCTTTCTCATATCAAAGTTGTTTCCAAGCTTTTGAGATTTCAGATAAGAGAAGATGATTCCGTCCTGTGTGATTCTTTCAGAGGCAATAGATTTTTTCAATCCGCTTTTCGCTGTTTCGAATAACTGCTCAGATTTCGGAAGGGTAGTCAGGAGCTCATTCATGGCTGTTGTAGACTCATTGAATTTGTCTGCCTGTGTTCCTACATAGGCCATGATCATATCTTTGTCTGTTTTCTTGCTTGGAAGGGCAAAGTAAGAATACGTGGAGTAGGCAAGCGCCTTAGATTCTCTGATGGTCTGGAAAACAATAGATCCCATTCCTCCTCCGAAATAGTTATTGAATAAACTTACCGTTGGAGTAGCAGATGGATTGTATTGGTCAGAATTTCTTACCCAGAAGATTTCAGCCTGCACCATGTCATAATGGGCAAACAATACTTTGTTCTTGTCTGTCGGGATCTGTGCAAAAGTTTTAGACTTAGGCAGATCTTTCAGGGTTGCAGGAAGTTTGTGGACAGGTTTCAAAGCTGCTACCACTTCATTTCCTGATTTGGGCCCGTAATACAGTACTTTGTGTTTGAAATTGAACAGATCATGAAGAACATTAATTAAGTCTTCTGCTTTCAATGCATCAAGCTCAGCATCGCTCAGTACATTGTTGAAAGGGTTTTGAGGACCGTATTGGGCATAACTTCTCAATCCGGCCATAATTACTCCTTTATTCTGTTTTGCGTTCGCTCTGGCTTTCTTCAGCCTAACTTTGTAAGCATCAAGAGCTGCCTGATCTGCCTGACAGTTTTTGATTAAATCTTCAAATAAAGAAATGGTTTTATCAAAGTTTTCATTCAGACCTTCCAGTGATACGTAAGTTTCCTCGTTTCCTGCACTCACATTGAAGCTTGAGGCAAGTTTATAGAATTCCTTACTGATGATCTCCGAAGATTTGTCTTTCGTTCCCAGGTACTGAAGATATTCTGCTGCCAATGGAAGAATTTTATTGTTCCATTTTCCTGAATCAAAGTGGTAATACATTCTGAACAGCGCATTGTCTGTATTTTTTACAGAAAGTACATCCACATCAGCTAATTTGTTTTTAGCAATGTCTTTGTCATAATTCAACCATACCGGAGCGATAGGGTTTTCAGGCATCTCGTCGATTTTTTTAAGGAAAGGAGACTGGTCTTCTCTGTTAACGGAAACCGGGGTAATCGTTGGTTTATCAACTTTTACAATGCTCTTATCTTCCCCTTTTCTTTTGTAAACTGCAACGTAGTTATTGTTCTGAAGATACTTGGATGCAAAATCCATGATATCTTTTTTCGTCAGTTTTGAAATTTCGTCCACATATTCCAGCGATGTTTTGTGGTCAACGTCCGAAGTGAATTCATCCATCAGAATACTTGCTCTGGTTGAGTATTTTTCATCTTTCTGAATGATCCCTTTCTTCTCATTGTTAACGATAGACTGAATCAGGTCGTCCGAAAACTCGCCCTTTCTCAGTTTATCAATTTCCTGAAGAAGAAGATTTTTTACTTCATCCAGAGATTGCCCTTCAGTGGGTTTACCCTGTAAAAGCAGAACGGAGTAATCCTTCAATGCATAAGAACCAGCATATGCACCCAGTAATTTCTGTTTTTTTACCAGATCAAGATCGATCAATCCTGCTTGTCCATTAGTAAGCATGTTTCCAACAAGATTCAGCATTCTGGCGTCTTTGGTAGAAGCTCCCGGAAATCTGAAACCAAGCATTACGTTTTCAGGATTAGGTCCTACCACTTCTTTTACAACCGGAGCAGTGATCGGTTTTTCCTGTCCAACTTTATATTCAGGGATTGCTTTAGGCTTCATATAAGAGAAAGCCTTGTCAATTTTTGCAATCACTTCATCCGGATTAAAATCTCCGGACATGATGATTCCCATGTTATTAGGAACATAATAATTGTTATAATATTCTCTGATGGCATGCAGAGAAGGGTTTTTCAGGTGCTCAATGGTTCCGATGGTGGTTTGCTTTCCGTAATTGTTGTTAGGGAAAAGGTTGGCAAACATCGTATCGAAAACCTTATCTCCGTCATCATCCAGAGATCTGTTTTTTTCTTCGTATACGGCCTCAAGCTCTGTGTGGAAAAGCCTCAGAACCGGTTCCCTGAATCGTTCAGCCTGTACTGCAAGGAATTTGTCAAGAACATTCGCAGGTACATCTTCCGTGTACACCGTTTGTTCAAAAGAAGTGAAGGCATTGGTGCCATCAGCTCCCATACCGGCCATCATTTTATCATATTCATTGGCAATTGCAAATTTTGCCGCTTCTCCTGAAACCCTGTCAATTTCTTTATAGATTTCTTTTCTTTTGGCTTCGTCCTTAGTCTGATTGTACTTTTCGTAGAGAGCATCAATCTGGTCTAAAAGAGGCTTTTCCTTTGCCCAGTCTTTAGATCCGAACTGATTCGTTCCTTTAAAAAGCATATGCTCCAGATAATGGGCAAGGCCGGTGTGGTCAGCAGGATCTGTTTTACTTCCTGCTTTTGTGGCGATATACGTCTGGATTCTCGGATCCTTGTTGGTCGGACTTAAAATAACCGTTAATCCGTTTTTCAAAGTGTAATACCTTGCAGAAGTAGGGTCATTGGTTACGTACCTGTACTTGTAGCCGTTTGAAGTAGCTTCTTTCCACTGGAAATCCTGGCCAAAAGCATATCCGGCAAAACTTGCAGCGGCAATACTTGTAGCGATGGTTAGTTTTTTTAACAGATTCATTGCTGTCGTTTTATTTGGGGTTATTAGTTTTTTGTTAATTGAATTTCTCCAATAAGTCTTTAATTCGTTTCATAGCCTCTCTTAAATCTTCTTCAGAAGCAGCATAAGAGAATCTGATACATTCCGGACTTCCGAAAGAGAATCCGCCTACACATCCAACATGAGCATTTTCCAGGATGAACATGGCAAAGTCGTCAGAATTTTTAATTTCTGTTCCATCTAGGTTTTTTCCGATATAATACGAAATATCAGGGAAGAAATAGAAGGCTGCCTTTGGAAGCACAACTTTGAATCCCGGGATTTCTTTGATCAGTTCATAGACAAGATCTCTTCTTTTTTTGAAGGCATCAATCATGTATCTGTATTCGGAAGGATCTGCTTTCAAAGCAACGATAGACGCTCTCTGTGCTACCGTATTGGCCCCGCTGGTCATCTGTCCCTGTACTTTTTCACAAGCTTTTGCCAGCCATTCAGGACATGCGGAATACCCGATTCTCCATCCTGTCATAGCGAAAGCCTTTGACATTCCGTTGATTACGGCTGTCTGTTCATAGACTTCAGGAAACTGGGCAATCGAAGTGGTATTCGTTTCGTAATTGATGTATTCATAAATCTCATCAGAAATGATCGTTATCTGAGGGTATTTGGCAATTACTTTGGCGATCGATTTCAATTCATCATAAGTGTAGTATCCTCCTGACGGATTACATGGCGAGCTGAAAAGTACCGCTTTGGTTTTCTCTGTAATAGCTTCTTCAAGCTGTTCGGCAGTCACTTTGAAATCGGTAACATACGAGGTAGGAAGTATTACGGAAGTTCCACCCATCATTCTTACCATTTCATCATAACTTACCCAGTAAGGTGCTGGAAGAAGAACTTCATCGCCATCATTGATAATAGCTGCCAGAACATTGATAATAGCCTGTTTGGCTCCGTTGGAAACACAGATCTGGGAAGGTTTGTATTCCAGATTATTATCCCTTTTTAATTTATAAGCAATAGCCTCACGCAATTCCAGAAATCCCGGAACCGGAGAATAGTGGCTGTAATTTTGATTGATGGCATCGAATGCTGCCTGTTTGATATTGTCCGGAACATCGAAATCCGGCTCGCCAAGAGTTAAACTGATCACATCTATTCCGTTGGCTTTCATTTCTCTGGCTTTGTTTGACATAACAAATGTCTGTGAGTATCCTAATCTTTTTACTCTATCTGAAAGTTTATCCATCTATTTTTTGAATTTTAACAAATATATAATAAAAACGTGGTGTGGAGGTAATAAAAATAAGGGTGTTTTAAAGATTTTTATCAGGTTTTTGTCAAATTGTCTTTTGGGTTATAAAAATGTTTTATTTTGAAGTAAGAGATTGATTTCAATCTTATTTTAGCCAAAAAACAGTAATTCAAAATAAATTATTGTAGGGAATAATTTTGCAGCGTAGGTTTTGTATCTTTAACAACCTAAGATCTGTCCTATGAAATATTCCGTTTTTTTATTACTGATTTCCTGTAGTGTTTTCTCGCAGAGATATTCAAAAGATGATGAAGTGAAAAAATATGTCTCGCAGGTGAATGAAGATTCATTAAAATCATATATCGGAAAGTTGGTAAGCTTTGAAACCCGGCATACCTTGAGTTCGATCGATGATCCAAAGAAGGGAATAGGTGCGGCAAGGAACTGGGTGATCAGAAAATTCAATGATTATGCTAAAAATTCGGGTGGAAGAATGGAAGTGTATCTACAGCAGGAAGACATTCAGCCGGATGGAAAGCGAATTGATAAAATAGTAAACCTTGGAAATGCTGTTGCTTTTCTGAAAGGAACAGATCCGAATGACAAAAGAATTTTCCTGATCGGAGGACATCTTGACTCAAGAGTGACTGATGTGATGAACAGAACTTCCGCAGCACCGGGAGCCAATGATGACGGCAGCGGGGTAAGTGCTGTCATAGAGTCGGCCAGAATATTGAGCAGATCTTCATTTCCTGGTTCGATTATTTTTGTAGCATTTTCCGGTGAAGAACAGTCGCTGTTGGGATCTAAACAGTTGGCTGAAAAAATGAAAAGAGAAAATCTGCAGCTGGAAGCGGTTCTTAATAATGATATGATCGGCAATCCAAAAGCAGGAGAAACAGGAGAGATCAATACCCGCATTCTTCGTGTATTCAGTGAAGGCCTGCCTTACAAAGATCTGGATAAAAAAGCGATGACGATCAGAAATCTTGGTTTTGAAAACGATAGTGAATCCAGACAGTTGGCCCGCTATATCAAAGAAGTTACGGAAGAATACGTGAAGGGGCTGGAGATTAAACTGATCTATAGAAATGACAGGTTTCTGCGCGGAGGAGATCACACCAGTTTTGTGAATAATGGATTTCCTGCCGTAAGACTGACCGAGTATTATGAAAATTACGACCATCAGCATCAGGATATAAGAACAGAAAACAATAAACAGTACGGTGATCTTACCGAATTTATAGATTTTAAATATCTGAAAAAGAATGTTGCTGCCAATATTGCTGTTCTTGCCAATCTTGCAAAATCTCCTTCAAAACCGGAGAAAGTTGAAATGGATGTAAAAGAGCTGACGAATTCCACCACTTTACATTGGGAAACGCCAAAATCCGGAATCCCTGCAGGATATTATGTGCTGGCAAGGGAAACAGACAGTGCGTTGTGGCAGAAAAAAATATTCACCACAGGACTTTCTATGAAGATTCCGCTTTCTAAAGACAATTATATTTTCGCTGTACAGAGCGTGAGCCCGTCAGGAAACCTGAGTGTCCCTGTTATACCAGGAATTGCAAAGTGACGGATTTTGCTGAAAACCAGAATTTACATCAGGATCAGGAAAAGTTGATTTGAATACAAGAGAAATAAAACTTATTTTTGCGGTTTATAATAATTCACATGTCTGCATCGTTACTATTAAAATATTTCCCGGATCTTACTGAAAAACAGAAAGAACAGTTCTCCAAATTGGAAAATCTGTACAATGAATGGAATGAAAAGATCAATGTAATTTCCAGAAAAGATATGGAATCACTGTATGAAAAGCACATTCTGCACTCTTTGGGAATTGCAAAAGTGATGGAATTCGCACCGGGAACCAAAGTTTTGGATATCGGAACCGGAGGTGGTTTTCCGGGGATTCCTCTGGCGATCCTTTTTCCTGAAGTAGAATTTACCCTGATTGATTCTATTGGGAAGAAAATCAGTGTAGTACAGGCTGTGGCAGACGGAGTTGGATTAACTAATGTTACCGCTATTCATGGAAGAGCAGAGAAGCTGAAAGAAAAATTCCATTTTGTAGTCAGCAGAGCAGTAACCCAGATGCCGGAATTTTTAAGATGGCTGAAAGGGAAATTTGAAAAAGAACAGTTTAATCCTAAACACAACGGAATTTTATATTTAAAAGGCGGTGATCTTGCTGAAGAACTTGCCGGAATTAAATGTGAAATATTCAATCTTAAACACTATTTTGATGAAGAATTTTTTGATACCAAGAAAGTAGTTTATGTATCAAAAGGTAATTTTAATTCCTGATTTTTATGTAAATAAGGAATAATTTTTGCTAATATTTGTTAATAATCAGAAAAGTAAAGGTTATGAAAAAACTTTTAAATATTGGATCTTCAGTATTCCTGTTGGGCGTGCTTCTGGTTTCGTGTAATGATGATGATTACCATACCATCGAATCTATTGATAAAATCAAGATAGACAGCGTAAAAATTGTTAATGATACCATGGACGTTTACGCGATACAGAGCATAAAAACGTATTCCACCTATCCGTCTCACTGTGAAGGCTTTTACGGATATGATTATGTTTACAATAATAACCTGGAAAGAACAGTTACTTCCTATAAATATATTACCAACGGCCCTTGTACACAAGGGAAATATGTGGGAGCAAATCAGATTAATTTCAGCCCGCAAAGCAAAGGAACCTATACTTTTAAATTCTGGAATGGAGGAAACAGCTGGATTACAAAAACCATTGTAGTAAAATAATGAAGTTGACTTTCGTATTGTGTTTACTGGCAGCGCAGGTGGTGTACGGGCAGAAAATTTTCTGGGAGGAAGGCAAAAAGCTAACCTGGGATAACTTTAAAAGTCCGGTTAACAAAAAAAAGAATCCTGATGTGGCAGCATACACCCATTGTGGATGGGAATTTTATGCTGAAAAATCTTCCGATCCCAAAGCACCGGTTGCCATTACTATCAAAACACTGTTTCATGAAGATAAATCATGGAAAGATGCCAAAAGAATGAATGATTATATTCTCCTTCATGAGCAGAAGCATTTTGATATTGCAGAATTGTTTGTAAGAAAATTCAGAAAAGCAGTTGCTGAAAAAATCAAAAATTCAGGAGACTACAACAAATATTTCAGAGCAATTTACGATGGGATATCCGTTGATTATAAGAATTTCCAGATGGCCTACGACAGAGAAACCCGTCATGGGCTTGATAAAGAAAAACAAACCGAATATAATCAGTCGATTTCTGAACAACTCGACAACTTAAAAAGCTATAAAACCCTTTGAAATTCCTCAATAAGATCATCCACGAACTGTTAGCACAAAACCCTGATCTTTCTGCGTTTAATATCATTCTGCCCGGAAAACGTCCCATTGTGTTTATCAGACAGATCCTGGAAGAAAATAATTACTCAGGATTTCTTCCTAACTTTTTTACAATAGAGGAACTCATCAATAAAATTGCCGATCAACAGACGATTCAGGGAATTCCGCTGTGGCTTTTCTCTTTTGATGTGTACCGAAGCCTGAATCTTATTCCCAGAGATGATTTTTCCGATTTTCTGAAATGGTTTCCCACCTTACAGAAGGATTGGGATGATATCCTGAAATTCTCAGATAGCGACCAGGCAGTTCTGCAGTATATGTTTGATGAAGAAAGAATCAAAGAATGGGCTCAGGACCTTGGTGAGGATGACGATGTTCCAAGAAAGAAGTTTCTTAATTTCTGGCAGAATATGAATGTTTTTCTCCCGGTTTTAAAGGAGAGACTGCAGGAGAGAAACTGGGCTACTTCCGGAATGATTCATGAGGCGGCTAAAGCCAGAATTGCTGATTTTGCGAAAAATACCAAAGAAGAATTTGTTTTTTGTGGCTTCAATGCCTTTACTCCGGTAGAAGAAAAGCTTGTAAGAAGCCTTTTACAGTGGAATAAAGCGCAGTGTTTCTTTCAGGCAGACCGTTATTATTTTAATGATGAAAGACAGGAAGCCGGAAAATTCCTTAGAAATCATAAAACATGGAAAGAATTTGATGATAACAGAGCTTTTCAATGGATAGAAGACGATTTTAATCAACCTAAAAAAATTAAGGTATACGAAGTGTCCGGGAATGTAACCCAGACCAAAGTACTGCCTGAGATCTTTAAAGAGATCAATAATAAAACCTACTCCAATACGGCAGTTGTACTGCTGGATGAAAACCTTCTTCCAGCCAGTCTTGATGTGATGCATGGCGTTGATAATTTGAATATTACAATGGGATTCCCGTTGAAGAATTTATCTTTCTCCAATGCCGTGAAACGTCTTTTCTACCTGCAGAAGCAATTGGAAAAAAACAAACTGTCTTACTATTACAGAGATGTTTTCCCCATTTTGGAAGAGCTGCCGAAATCAGCAGAAGATGAACAGATTATCAATGATTTTAAAGCCAAAGTAGAAGAGAGGAATATTGTGTATATTTCCAGAAAACTTTTACATGAACTGCTGAGCGGACTGTCTTATTATGGTCTTCTTCAAAAAGCAACTGGAACCAACGGCTACCTGAATATGCTTATTGAGTTCTGCCAGCAGGTAAAATGGCTCGAAATAGATGATATTCAGTATGAGAATGTCTCTCACTTTGAAAATGCATTCAGAATCATCAAAAACCAGCTGACTCCCTACAATATTGAGATTAAAATGGAAACGCTGGAAATCCTGATTAACCAGCATATCAATTCTGAAAGTATCGATTTTCAGGGTGAACCATTAAAAGGACTTCAGATCATGGGATTACTGGAAACGCGTCTCCTGAACTTTGAAAACGTTATTCTGCTTTCTGTCAACGAAGGGAAACTCCCGCTTGGAAACTCACAGAATACCTATATTCCTTTTGATATCCGAAGATTCTTTGATCTCCATACTTTTCTTGAAAATGACAGCATTTATGCCTATCACTTTTACAGGCTGATTCAGGATGCGAAGAATGTCCATTTGCTGTATAATGCTTTAAGCTCCGGAGTGAATACCGGAGAGAAGAGCCGTTTCATTACCCAAATTGAAATGGAGAGTTCTCATGAGATTGAACATCTCATTATTGAAAATTCCTCTGAACCTATTGCCACCAAACCGATTGAAATTTCCAAGACACAAATTGTACAGGAACGTCTTCAGAAATGGAAGGAAAAAGTATCTGCTTCCCACCTGACGAGTTATCTTTACAATCCGATTGATTTCTACCTTTCCAAGATTTTAAACACTTCGGAAACAGATGAAATTGAAGAAGAACTTTCGATAAAAAATTACGGAAATCTGGTCCATTATTCACTTCAAGAAGTGTATGAGGTGTTAAAGGGTAAGGTTTTAAAAGAAAGTGATTTAAAGAATTCAGTTAAAGCAGTAGATGAATATATAAATATTGCTATTGAAAAACTGAAACACCAGCCGGAATTTTATGAAAAAGGGATGAATTATATCCATAAGGCCATTGCTAAAAAGGTCATTGAAAATGTGCTGAATCATGATCTTGAACTCATAAAGCAAGGTAATAAACTGGAGATTATTGATATCGAAAGAAGGTTTGAAAACATCGATTTTCCTCTCGATGGAAATGATAAAATTTCTTTCTTTGGATTCATTGACAGGATTGATAAACTGAACGGTACTCTGAGAATTATTGATTATAAAACCGCCAGGACTAAAAATCTTACTGTAAAGATTGATCAGGATAACGTAGATGAATATTTCCATAACAGCGACAGGAAACAGGCCCTTCAGCTTTGTATTTACCATTACGTAGTACAGCACCTTCCTGAGTTTTGGGGTTTCCCGATTGAAACCGGAATCTGGAGTTTTGCAGATGCTAAAAAGGGAATGGTTGCCCTGCAGTTTGATAAAGGAAATATTGATGATGCCATGAAATCTGTGAAAAGCCTTATTCTTGAAATCCTGAATCCGGATATCAATTTCGTGGAAACGATAAAAACATATTAAAAATTTTAGTCTTAGTATATTTTTTCTCTCTGTTTATTCTTAATAAATAAGCTGGCTTAGAATCGTTTACTTCACGAAATGTTGTGATAAAGCAGGTAACTTTTTGTGTATCTTTACTACTTATTAAAAACTTATAAAGTTTAAATCAGATACATTAAGCAGCACCAATGAAAAAGATCCTGATATTTTTAGCTATTGCTTTTTCTCTTATTATCAAATCTCAGCAAAAAAATGATTCCCTGAATATTGCGCTTCAAAATGTAACCAAAGATACTAAGTTTGGTCTTGCACTCAGTGGCGGCGGGGCAAAGGGATTTGCACACATCGGGATTTTAAAAATGATCGATTCATTGGGAATCAAAGTCGATTATATCACAGGAACCAGTATGGGAGGGATTCTGGGAGGCTTATATGCAATGGGATATAATGCTGACCAGATGAAGCATACCATTTATAAAATGGACTGGAACAGAATTCTGAGTAATAAAATTCCTTATAACAAAGTCAATATCAGTGAAAAAGATGAATACGACAAATATATCCTTGAATTTCCAGTAGTCAAAGGATTTCCCACACTTCCAAGTTCTTATATTGAAGGGCAGTACATGGGAGAAGTTCTTAATACGCTTACTTTCAACGCAAAGCATATCAACGATTTCAGTAAACTGAGAATTCCTGTGCAGCTTACATCTTCCGATATTGAAAATGGCGGTCTGGTGATGCAGAAAGAAGGATCATTACCACTGGCTATTCGATCTACGCTGGCTATTCCTGCCGCCTTTGCTCCTGTTTATATTGATGGAAAGCTTTTGGTTGATGGCGGTCTGGATCGTAATTATCCGGCCAATGAAGTTCGTGAGATGGGTGCCGGTTTTGTGATCGGAGGCTACACCGGATTCAGACTTTTTACGAAAAAAGAGATTGAAAATCCGATGAAGATGATCTATCAGACTCATGCCATCCGCTCTGTAGAAGATTTTAAACATCAGAAAGAATTATCAAATATTCTGGTCGACTTTGTAGATCCACTGGGAGAAATTACAACGAAAGATTTTGCCAAATTCAGAAGGATCATAAAAATAGGAGAGATGGAGGCGAGAAAGCATCTTCCTGAGTTTGTCGCCCTGGCAGAAGCTCAGCGCAAAGCCGGAATTACGTATGAGCATACAATGATTGAAGAAGTGAAACTGCCTACAACAAAATTTACTTTTAACGAAGAAGACGGAACACCCATTACAGATGCTGCAGAAATTGAAGTGCTGAAAAAGCAGATGGGGCTTACGGAAGGGAAGTATTACGATGTAAAAACCGTTAATGAAGCCATAGACAGGGTCTTCGGAATGCGGCAGTATGTAAAGGTGTATTATACCTACACAAATGTAAACGACGGTCTTGTGATGAATGTTTTTGTGAAAAGAGCGAAAAAAGGAGCGTTTAAACTGGCTTTGCACTATGATACGGAACAGTCCGTAGGAATTATTGTCAATTATACGTACAGAAACATTCTCCTGAACAGATCCAGGTTTCTGGCAACAGTAGATATTTCCGAACGTTTTAAAGCTAAAGTTGCTTACCAGCAGTTCTTAGACAGTGGTAAACGTTTATGGCTGGATCTGGAAGCTAAAATGGTTCATCTTAAAAGTAATGACCTGAACTTCAGGCTGTATGATATAAGTGAAGATGGCGGCGACCGTTTTCCGAACCATATGTACCGTAACATAACCGGAAAAATTGCACTGAATTATAATATCAATCCCAATTCTTACCTGTCTCTTGGAACGGAATTCAGTACGGAAAGAATGTACAGTTTACTGGATAAAGTAGATCAGTCAAAAGTAGATAATTACAGCAAAAAGCTGTATAACCACAGCAATTTCAATACTTTCCTGAAATTTGAACAGAATAATCTTAATAAAAGGTATTTTACAAGCAGGGGGAATCATCTTCAGGTGAGCACAAGATTTTACTATGGAGATCAGTATGAGCTTTATGACCTGAACGTGGTACAGCCTCTTCTTTATCAGATTCTTAACCCGAAAGACTCTTACTATTATGAGCCTAAAAATCTCGTTTCATTTACACTGAATGAGAACTTTTTCTACCCGATTACAAGAAGACTGACCGTAAAAGCAAATGTGTTTCTCGGTACGAGCTTTGGTGCCAAAAAAGAAGATCAGGTTCCGTATCTGTTCCTGAACCAAAAGTATAATCTTGGAGGCAGTGAGTATAATTACGACCTGCTAAGCCCGGAATTCAATGGACTTCGTCAGAAAGAGCTTCCGATGACTTCAGTTGCTAAGGCGGCCATCTCATTTCAGTACAGAATTATGAAAAAGCTCTATCTTACCCCATCATTCAGTTATGGAAAGGTAAGTGAAGAGTTTTCTCCTTTCAATAACAGTTTTGATATGTTCGGCTACGGAGTAAATCTTGGCTATGAATCGCTTATAGGGCCTATTGGTTTGAATATTTCCAGAAACAGCCAGCTTGATTTTTCAAGAATATATTTTAGTGTCGGATTTAAGTTTTAAGGATATGCTCCATTTATAATGCTTTTAAATTATCGACGCAAAAAGGCACTTCATTGCTGAAGTGCCAAAAATTAACTTGAAATAAAGATATAGAGGAGTGATTGATTTATAGTTTTACTTTTTTATTGATAATTTTTCCATTAGAAAGAGTGATCTGCACCAGATATATTCCCGGTTCCAGGTTTCTCGACTCAAACACCGGTTTATTAACGTCCTGTTGAACGATCAGAGAGCCAGATATACTGTAAATGCTGATGTTCTTAATATCATTCCCGGATTTAGCCACAATCTGTTGTCTCTGGGTGTAAATATCAGTACTGTTTTCTGATGATAATATGCTGCCAGCCGATTTACTGAACTGAAGGTTATAGTATGGAGTAACAACTTCAAACGTATAGTTTTTGTTTTCAAGATTCTGAATATTGATTCCTCCGGCCTCCCGATATTGTTTTGAGGAAATACTTCTGATCAGGGTTTTATTTTCATCAAAAATATTCACAGCAGTAAGTTCGTCCTGATCTACTTTCAATTGCAATATTGATGCATTGGAAGATTGTATAATTTCATTTTCAGCAACTTCTTTTGGGGTATTTTTGATGTATGGAATTATTTTATCTTCATTGTTTTCCGATACTTTCAATAAATAAACTCCGTCTTTTAAATCAGATAAATTTTGACTACCGGCTGTTCTGCTCTGGGCTTTTTCTTTATTGAAATCTGTAATTTCAACCAGCTGCATACTGCCTAGGTCCGGTTTTATCTGTGAAGACAGAAGGGAAGGTTTTTCAGAAGTTTTCTCCGGTTGCTTACCGAAAATTGAACCTGCAATCGCCCATTCATTAAGAAGGCCGCCGCTTCTCAGGGTATTGAACTTTGCATTGGAAGCTAAAGTGAAAGGCAGAATTCCACCTACATGTCCTAGCGGTCCCCAGTAGAAGGAATCCAGTTTATACTTGTTCAGATCCCACCATGGATAGTAACCCCGCTGAACATCAATAGTTTTGGAGGTATTTTCAGGCGGAATGGCTAAATCGACAGTTGAATGACCCAGTGTCATAGGCGTTTTATTGTACCAGTCATACACATCCTTAGGTTTCATGCATTGTCTGAGCTTGTTATTGGGATTATTGGTGACATCGTTTACAAAGCTGGTGGTAAAGAGCTTTCTCCATATAACAGGGCCCCACAAAAGTCCGCCGTTATCCTGAACGACATGATAGTTGTATTTGTCCAGATATTCTGCAGAAATAACTTCTGAAATGTCATTATTATAGGTTTTATATCCCGTATTGTTGCAGGTATGAAGGACATTCGCCAGGAATGAGGTGAAAGGATAAATATCTTTTTCAAGGACTCCTTTATTTAAAGTTACTCCTGAAAAATCATAAGGGCCGTCGCCCATGTAAGCATATTTGAATTTGATATTATCAGGATTTGAAATGCTTAATCTTTTTAAGGTAGACATTGCAGCATGTGCGCCCTGAGAATATCCGGCCAGGAAATATTCATCATAACGTTTGATGTTCAGTTGTGCCAGTACTTTATTGGCAGCGGTAATGAAATCTATGGTAGCTCCGGCTTCTGTGGCATAATCTACATATGGGTGAGTTCCGTCCCCGGTTCCCATCCCTACGTAATCAGGGGCCATCAGAATATACCCGTTGAGTACATAGGATAATTCGACCACAAATCCTGCTGTTAAAGCCCCTTTGAAATTAGACGGAACATTGTGCCTGCTGTCTGTAGTTCCATGGTCAGATACTACTGTTGAGAGTTTGAAAGGTACGTTAGGGTACATCAATAGTCCTGTAGCTTTTACAAGAACATTGTTTTCATTTTTGGTGTAATAAGTGATTTTGTATCCTTTCAGCCCGATATTGAAACTGTTCAGGTAATTGGCAAACTCAGGAGCATTCTGATCGCCAAGATTATTGGCTATAAAATTGATGACTCCCTGTGGTGTTAAATCCAGTTTCTGTTCGGCACTTACAACATCACCCGCCTGCTGTGCAAAGTAAAATGGAGCTGTAAGACTTAGTAAAAAAGTTGTGATTTTTTTCATATTGTTTGTTTTTGCGTGGTATTAAAGTAATAAATTTAATAAAACAACAAAAACTTTATAAGATCAATAATTATTCATTGAATATAAAATCCCTGCAAAGTGAGTAAACAAAAGAGTCTGACCATTGGCCAGACTCTTTATTATTTATATTGGTATATTTTTTAGAAAGCGTTGATTCCTGTGATGTCCAATCCAGTGATCAGTAAATGAACGTCATGTGTTCCTTCATAAGTAATTACAGATTCCAGGTTTGCGGCATGTCTCATCATCGGGAATTCACCCATAATTCCCATACCTCCTAGGATTTGTCTTGATTCTCTTGCAATGTCAATTGCCATTTTCACGTTGTTACGTTTAGCCATTGAAATCTGGGCCGGAGTTGCCTTATGGTCGTTTTTAAGGTTTCCTAGCTGAAGACACAGTAACTGAGCTTTTGTAATCTCTGTTAAGAATTCAGCTAATTTTTTCTGCTGAAGCTGGTAAGAACCGATTGGTTTTCCAAACTGTTTTCTTTCTTTGGAATACTGAACGGCAGTACAGTAACAGTCAATAGCAGCACCTATTACTCCCCAGGAAATTCCATATCTTGCAGAATTCAGACAAGATAAAGGTCCTTTCAGTCCTGTTACTCCCGGAAGCAGGTTTTCTTTGGGAACTTTTACGTTGTTAAATACCAGTTCTCCGGTTTTGGATGCTCTCAAGCTCCATTTATTGTGAGTTTCAGGAGTGGTGAAACCTTCCATACCTCTTTCAACGATCAATCCCTGTACTTTGCCTTCCTCATTTTTTGCCCATACTACAGCGATGTCGCATAAAGGAGAGTTGGTGATCCACATTTTTGCCCCATTTAAAAGATAATGATCTCCCATATCTTTAAAATAAGTTTCCATAGAACCAGGATCAGAACCGTGGTTAGGCTCAGTCAATCCAAAAGATCCGATCATTTCTCCCGCAGCAAGCTTTGGAAGGTATTTCTTTTTCTGTTCTTCAGAACCAAATTCGTTAATAGGGAACATCACCAATGAACTCTGTACCGAAGCAGCAGAACGTACTGCAGAATCTCCTCTTTCCAGCTCCTGCATAATCAGACCATAAGAAATCTGGTCTAATCCTGAACCGCCATACTCAACCGGGATATAAGGTCCCAATGCTCCGATTTTCCCCAATTCTCTCATAAGATTAGGAAGATCTGTATGATTTTGAGCGGCCTGATCTATCTGCGGCATTACAAAACTTTCAACCCAGTCTCTCACAGATTGGCGGATTAGTTTATGTTCTTCAGTAAGTAAAGCATCAATTCCATAATAATCAGGGATGCTTGTAAGAGGATAATATGACATGATTTTTTGATTTGGTTAAAAGTAACATTTTTCGTGATGTTCTGAAAATTTTTTTAAAAACTTGTTTTACTATTGATTTTCAGGGGGCTACTGCTACTTTGTTGATAATTTGAGTTAAATTTATATTTTTATGATTCCTCATCATTAGAGATGGGATACTGATTGGTAGAATTATGAACTTTAGTTTTAAATTTATACAGATAAGGAGCTTTATTGGCCGAGCCGTCATAGAGTTTTTCCATTCTGTCCAGAATATTTAAACTTAAAATTTTCCGCTGAAAATTATTTCTTCTGAATTTCTGTCCTAAAATAGTTTCATAAAGAGCCTGAAGATCTTTCATGGTAAATTTTTCAGGAAGCAGGTTACTTGCTGCAACCTCTGTATTGATATTCATTCTCAGGTATTCAAGACCTGTCTCTATAATTCTGTCGTGGTCGAATGCCATTTTAGGCAGGTTGTTGACTTCAAACCATTCACAGCTTTCATTGAAAGCATCAGGGAAAGTATCAGCCAGTGAAAAATCAATGAGGCTGCAGTAACCTACTGTAACAAAACGCTGGAATATCCAGTGATCTTCAGGAACGGTTATTCCTTTATTTTTAAGAAGGATCTGATGTACATTATTCTCCGTACGGTCTATTCTTCCAAAGGTGTGAAACTGTTTCAAAAATAATCCTTTAAGATGGGTTCTTTCAAACAAAACCCTTTCAGCAGCTTCTCTCAGGTCCTCATCATTAAAAACAAAACCACCCGGAAGTGACCATAGATCCAGATCATGATATTTTAAAAGCAAAACTTTCAGAATGTTATTATGAAAGCCGAATATGGTGCAGTCAACGGAAATATGCGCTACGAAATCTTTCGTGTCAATGAGTTCCTGTAGCGTTTCTTTACTTTTTGTGTCTTTAATTTTCATGGCAGTAAAAATAAAACTATTTTCTATTTGTGACAGTAAAATATATAAAACTAATCACAAAAAGCAGAATTACAGAAGATAAGATGTATAATGAATAATAATTCAACAGCTGTTTTTCAAATAAAACAGCCATAATGATAGAGCTTACAGAGCTGCCCAGAGAAGAAAAAATAACAATAAGCGAGGTGAAAAGATTAATCTTGTCTTTATCCACCTGTGCAATCATTTTTGAGTTGATTACAGGGTAGAGGGGGGAAAGAAACAAACCAATAACCGGAAATAAAAAAAGTAAATAGCTGGAATCCTCCGAATCAAAATACTGTATCCCCAGTATAATAATCAGTAAGGTGATAATAAGAGCCATACATGTAATATAATATCTGGGCAATGAAAACCTTTTGATGATATTGGCAGTAACCGTTCGTCCGGCATAAGAAAAGACGGATAGAAAAGAAGTGGCCTGAAGCGCAAAAAAAGAATTGACCTTCAAATGGTTTTTATAAAAAGAAGGAAGCCATGAATTGAATCCCTGCTCTACAAAGACGATAAAAAAGATCACTCCTAAAAATAAAGCTACCGTAGGTGTGGTAAACCCGGAAAGTTCTGAGAGAATGCTTTTGTTTTCCATAGGCCTGGAATCTGCTACTTCTATCTTTGACAGCAGAAAAATGGTAAATGCTGATAATAAAGCAATCATCAGGAAACCAAACTTCCAGAATTCCGAGTACTGGCTGGAAATTATCCACCCAAAACCGGTATTAACCACGAAAATTCCGATCATAAAAGAGGCTTCTACATTATTCATGGTCTTTGCCAGGGATTTTTCATCCGAAATATTATTCCTGATAATTCCAAAAACACAGATTTTACCAATAGCGAAACAGGCTCCTATAATCGCAAACCACAGTTTATAAAACCAGAAAACCTTTACAAAAGGAAGAAGGCAGGAACAGAATCCAACAATGGCCAAGGCAAGGATCAATGCCTTTTTAGGTCCTGTCTTGTTGATAAAGCTCACTGCAAAAAGCGAAATAAAAGCAATAGGTAGATCTTTAAAAGATTCTAAAAGTCCCAGTTCTCCATAGGTGATTTTCTCTTCTGACAACTGCAGAATCACCAGTCCCATACAGTTTAGAACCATTGAAAAAATGAGAAAGGTAAGTTTTAACGGAAGAGAAATTTTTGAAGGCTTGACGATCATTTTGGGAGATAACTTTATTAATTTTTTATGAAATTTTATGAAATATTGATGCTAAGATAGGGCTTCTAACCCTGAAAAATAAAAGAAAAATTAAAATTTTTATGAATAGAATGTTAATTAATTGAAAAAAAATATATTTTTATTGTCTCAATTTGAGAATTAAACAATAACTGTATATGAATGTAAGAATATCAAGAAGCGTAGGAGTGGTTGCCGTCCTCTATTTTACGGCCAACTTCAGTGCCCAGACCACCAAGGCGAAGGACACAATTGCGAAAGAAAACAAAATAGACGAAGTGGTAGTCATCGGTTACGGTACTCAGAAAAAGAGTAATGTAACAGGAGCTATCGCGAGTATTAAAGCCAGTGACATTGAAAACATACCGGCAGGTAAGCCTGAACAGGTATTGCAGGGTAGAGCTGCCGGTGTTTCTGTTGTTACGAATTCGGGACAGCCTGGTGCTGCTGCTACTGTACGTGTAAGAGGGATTACCAGTTTTGGAGCTGGAAGCAACAGCCCATTGTGGGTAGTAGATGGTATTGTGGTAGACAATATCGGATGGCTTAACCAATCGGATATAGAAAGTATAGAAGTGCTAAAGGACGGAGCATCATCTGCAATCTATGGAGTCTCTGCAGCAAAAGGAGTAATCCTGGTGACAACCAAAAAAGGGAAGAGAGGAAAACTTAGTCTTTCTTATAACGGGTTTTATGGTTTCTCAAATGCATCCAAAAAACTGGATCTCTTAGATGCTACACAATATGCCAAAATTATTAATGAAGGTTTTGTTAATGACGGAAAGGCACCCAGATTTTCTAATCCTGAATCATTTGGGAAAGGTACCAACTGGCAGGATGCTATTTTCGGAACCGGTGAAAAATCGTCTCACGAAGTAAGTATTACCGGAGGGAATGAAAAATCCACCTACTATACCTCTTTCGGATATTTTGATCAGACTGGTATTGTAATGAGTGATATTTCTTATTACAAAAGAATCAATGCAAGATTTAACTCAACCCATAAAGTGACAGATTACCTGACCATAGGGCAAACTTTTGCGTATACCCATGTGAAGTCTCAGGGAGTAAGTGCAAACGAAGAATTTGGAGGACCGTTGGCTTCAGCAGTAAACCTGGATCCTATCACTCCGGTTGTCGTGACAGATTGGTCAATGGTAGATTCGGACGGTTATAAAAGTCCTTATATCATCCGTGATTCTGAAGGCCGTCCATATGGAATTTCCCCATATGTAAATAACGAGATGACCAATCCGCAGGCTTTCCGTCACATACAACAAGGCAATTATAACTGGTCTGATGATTTTGTGGGGAATGTCTTTGCAGAACTCAAGTTTCTTGATCACTTTACATTCAAAACAAGTTTAAATGGTAAAAAATCCTATTGGGGAAGCCGCTCCTTTACACCGAAATATTATTTAAGCCCAAATTTTAATAATACCGGTTTTAACAGTTTGAATAAGGTGGATGAAAATAAGTTCGAATGGAGCATGGAAAATACATTGACCTATCAGAATAAGTTTGGTGATCACAATATCAATATTATGGTTGGACAGGGTGTTTACCGATACAACATTGCCGGCGGTGCCAGTTTGACTTACAGTAACCTTCCTATTGATAACTGGCAGGATGCTTCCTTCAACTTTGATATTCCCAGGGAAAATATTACAGCAAAAGGATGGGACGGTATCGAGACCCGTAAAGCATCTTATTTTGGTAGAATCATTTATGATTATGCAGATAAATACTTATTTACAGGTACAATCCGTAGAGACGGTTCTTCAAAATTTGCTACCAACCAGCACTGGGGAACTTTCCCGTCTATGTCACTGGGATGGAACGTTCATAAAGAAAACTTCTGGCCGGAGAACAATGTCGTTAATAACTTAAAATTAAGAGGAGGTTACGGAGTGTTAGGGAATGATGAAATGGATAACTTCAGATTTGCAAGTTTCATGGTTTCCGGTAGTAATTATACCAACTCCAGTAATAATATTATCATTGGTTATGCGAAAAGTACTCTGGAAAACCCTAATCTGAAATGGGAACAGACCAGCCAGCTGAATATTGCTGCAGATCTGAAATTATTCAACAATTTTACCCTTACAGCAGACTGGTACAAAAAGAAAACAACAGATATTCTCAGACAAATCAATATCCCTGGTTATGTAGGAGTTCCGGTTTCACCTTGGGCAAATGTAGGAGATATGGAAAACTCAGGTGTTGAACTTGAATTAGGCTACAAGAAAAATTGGGAAGATTTCAGCATTTCGGTTAATGGTAACTTCGCTACGATAAAAAACAAAGTCCTTAGACTAGAAGATGATATTGAATACTTCAACCTGGCTTCTTTCCAGACCATGGGAGCGGTATCCAGAGTAGCGGTAGGGCAGCCCTACGGATCATTTTACGGACAAACATATAGTGGGGTTTTCCAGAATCAGGCACAAATTGACAATTATGTAAATGCCAATGGTGTAAAATTATTACCCGATGCAAAACCTGGGGACTTTATCTGGCAGGATAATAATGGAGATGGTAAAATTGATGACAATGATAAAGTAAACTTAGGAAGCTCTATCCCAAAATATACTTTCGGACTTACCGTGAATATGAGCTATAAGAATTTTGATCTGATGATGTTTGCGCAAGGACAGGCTGGTAACAAGATTTTCCAGGGGTTAAGAAGATTGGATTTGCCTGATGCCAACTACCAGACAAGAATCTTAGACAGATGGACAGGTGAGGGATCTACCAATGATAATCCAAGACTTACCCGCACTGATTCTAACCACAACTATTCATGGATGTCTAACTATTACCTTCAGAAAGGAGATTATGTGCGTCTGAAAATTGTTCAGCTAGGATATACTATTCCTCAGGATGTTACTCAACGTTTTGGAATGAGCAAGGTAAGACTGTACATCACAGGAGAGAACCTGGTTACTTTTACAAAATATACAGGATATGACCCTGAAATTGCGGGAAGAAATAATTCTGAGCAGGATATTATCGGTGTAGACAGAGCTTACTATCCACAAGCCAGAACATTCCTTATAGGAGCTAATATTCAATTTTAATGACCAACAAAATGAAAAATAAGAATTTAATATATAAAGGACTTGCCGTAGCGTTTCTGACAGGTCTGAGTTTTACCAATATCGGTTGTAGTGATTCCTATCTGGATGATGTAAAGAATTCAGGATCTTTTAATACAGATTTATATTTTCAGAATGAGCAGCAGTCTTTCAGTGCATTGATCTCCGTATATGATCCTTTAAGAAAGTATTCGGCTGGATTTGAAAATACCGTAACATTCTTTAATGCAGGATCTGATGATTTTTATTCCGGTGGGGGAAATTCCAATGACGGAGCGGGTATCCAGGGAATGAATAACTATATGATCAACGCCAATACAATGCCAGCCAGCTATTGGAGAGATTACTATCAGGGAGTTGCCCGTGCTAATCTTTTAATAGAAAGAGTTCCGGGGGCAAATATGAATGAGGATCTTAAAAAAAGATATATTGCAGAAGCTAAAGTCCTTCGTTCTTTATATTATTTTGAATTACTAAGAATGTTTGGAAATATTCCTTTGATTCTTAATACCATAAAGTTTGATGATGATTACTGGAACGTTCCACAGGCCAAGCCGGAAGATGTGTATGCACAGATAGAAAGCGATATCGTTGCTGCTATTCCCGACCTTATGATGACGCCAAGTATCAGTGATAAGGGGCGAATCACGCAGGGAACGGCCAGAGCTATATTAGGTAAAATTTATCTTTATGATAAGAAAATGCCTCAGGCAGCCGCACAGTTTGCTGAAGTAAATGGTACGCCAGGAGGAACCAGTCAGTATGGCTACAAACTTGTGGCAGATTATGCAGATTTATTTAAAGTTGCCTTGGAAACTGATCAGGATCCCAATAAATACAAATTCTTATCAGAATCTATCCTTGAAGTAATGCATACCAATAAAGGAAGCTCTGACTGGGGATTCTGGGGACAGGGAAAAGACGAAGGAAACTCTATCAATGTGATGGTAGGACCTCGTTCTTATTTCTTAAAAGATATCCCGAATAACAATGCTCCGGATATCTATTCCGGTTGGGCATTTAATACCGTAACAGAGAACTTTGTCACTTTTATGCAGGGAGATCCAAGACTGGACGTTACCGTTTTCAATGCAAAAAAACTGGTGACAGAGGGTAAGGTTACTTATACGCCTGCTTTTGCAGATACCGGATACTTCCTCAACAAGTATTTACCTACAAACGCTTTAAAAACATCACTTCCAGGGCCTCCTGAGCTTAATTTCAGGCAAAATTATATTGCCATCAGATTGGCGGATACTTATTTAATGGAGGCTGAAGCATTAGGTGCAACCGGAGCAAGAGCACAGGCATTATTAGATGCAGTAAGAGCAAGAGTTGGGTTACCATCAGTTCCTGTTTCTTTACAGGCTATTAAAGATGAAAGAAGAAGAGAGCTTGCCGGAGAAGGACACAGATGGTTTGACCTTGTAAGATGGGGAGATGCTCCATCAGTACTTGCATTCAAAGGATTTAAAGCCAATAAAAATGAAATTCTTCCAATTCCTTTCAATGAATTGCCGAATACAGCTTTAAAACAAAATCCTGGTTACTAAAATATGAAGTTTCACAACTTATATAGTTTCTTTAGAGGTGCCGCACTGCTTAGTGGTGTGGCCCTTTTTTCTTTATCTTGTACCTCAGTGGCTTCCAATAAAGAAAATGAAGTGCAGTACTGGCTTACAAAAGGGGATGAAAGTGTAAAATTACAACAGCAGGTTTCCGTTAAATTTGTAAACAGCTCCAACAGCTTTCAGAATATTGAAATTGATGATACTCAAAAGTTTCAATATATTGATGGCTTTGGCTATACATTAACAGGAGGAAGTGTTGAGGTAATCAACCGGTTGTCGCCTTCCAAAAGAAAAGCACTGCTTAACGAACTTTTTGGAAATGATAAAAATTCAATATCCATCAGCTATTTAAGACTGAGTATTGGCGCTTCCGATCTTGATGGAGAAGTATTCTCGTACGATGATCTGCCTGAAGGACAGACTGATCCTTCTCTTTCAAAATTCAATCTGGCAAAAGACAAGGCTTTGATTGGGATGTTGAAGGAAATTTTAGCAATTAATCCTTCCATTAAAATCATTGCTGCCCCGTGGTCTCCTCCGGTTTGGATGAAAGACAACGGTAAATCAAAAGGAGGGAGTTTAAAGCCTGAATTCTATGGAACGTATGCTCAATATTTTGTAAAATATATCCAGGGCATGAAAAAAGAAGGGATCACCATTGATGCCGTAACTCCTCAGAATGAACCTTTACATCCCGGAAATAATCCAAGTTTGTATATGCCGTCTGAGCAGCAGGGAGATTTTATTAAGAACCATCTTGGTCCGGTTTTTAAAGCCAACGGAATCACTACTAAAATTGTTGTGTATGATCACAATTGCAACAAACCTGAATATGCTCTTGATATTTTAAAAGATTCTGAAGCTGGCAAATATATAGATGGATCTGCTTTTCATCTGTACGAAGGCGATATTTCTGCATTAAGTACGGTACATAATGCTTTTCCGGGTAAGAATTTATACTTTACTGAACAATGGACAGGTTCAAAAGGCACTTTTACCGAAGACCTGAACTGGCATACGAAAAATGTAATCATAGGCTCTATGAGAAACTGGAGCAAAACAGCTTTGGAATGGAATCTTGCCAACGATCCAAAATTTGCCCCTCATACAGATGGCGGATGTACGGAGTGTAAAGGAGCCATAACGGTTTCCGACAGTGAGAATTTCACCAGAAATGTTTCTTACTATATCATTGCACACGCTTCAAAATTTATTCCGGCAGGATCTCAGCGTATCGCTTCCACTCAGACTGATAAGCTTTCAACGGCTGCCTTTAAGACTCAATTTGGGAAAATAGTTTTAATTGTGCAGAACGATAATCAGGCAGATGAAAATTTTAATATTAAATTTGCCGGGAAAACCGCTGCTGTAACAATTTCGGGACGTTCTACAGCAACCTATATTTTTTAATTTGATACTATGAAAAGAGTTTATTTCTTACTGGCATTTTCTGCATTGGGATTGAATGCTTACGGACAGAAGACCATTGATCAGAAAGTAGCAGAGCTGCTGTCTAAAATGACCCTGGAAGAAAAGGTAGGGCAGATGGTGCAATATAGTGGTTTTGAATATGCTACAGGACCCCAGCAGTCCAACTCTGCAGCTGTTTTAGAAGAAATTAAAAAAGGAAAAGTAGGTTCCATGTTGAATGTAGCAGGTTCTGAAGAAACCAGAGCTTTTCAGAAACTGGCCATGCAGTCCAGGCTGAAAATTCCTTTATTGTTCGGGCAGGACGTTATCCATGGCTATCGTACCACATTCCCTGTCAATCTTGGACAGGCTGCAAGTTGGGATCTGGCCATGATTGAAAAATCAGAAAGAATTGCTGCTACAGAAGCTGCCGCTTACGGTATTCACTGGACGTTTGCTCCGATGGTGGATATTGCCAGAGATCCGAGATGGGGAAGAGTAATGGAAGGTTCAGGAGAAGATACTTACCTTGGAACAAAAATAGGACTGGCAAGAATTAAAGGATTTCAGGGTAGAGGTCTGGGAAGTCTTGATGCAGTGATGGCCTGTGCAAAACATTTCGCGGCATATGGAGCTGCTGTAGGCGGAAGAGATTACAATTCTGTAGATATGAGTCTCAGACAATTGAATGAAACTTATCTTCCTCCTTTCAAAGCCGCTGCGGAGGCAGGAGTAGCCACTTTTATGAACTCCTTCAATGATATTAACGGAATTCCTGCAACGGCCAACCAATATATACAGAGAAACCTCTTAAAAGGAAAATGGAATTATAAAGGTTTTGTGGTGTCAGACTGGGGAAGTATCGGGGAAATGGTTCCTCACGGTTATGCCAAAGATGGAGCTGAAGCTGCTGAAAGAGCAATACAGGGTGGAAGTGATATGGATATGGAAAGCCGTGTGTATATGGCAGAGCTTCCAAAACTGGTGAAAGAAGGAAAAGTAGATGCAAAACTGGTAGATGATGCAGCGGGTAGAATTTTAACCAAGAAATTCGAAATGGGACTTTTCGATGATCCTTACAGATTCAGCAATGAGAAAAGACAAAAAGAACAGACCGATAATCAGGGAAACAGAAAATTCGGAAGAGAATTCGGTTCTAAAAGTATTGTTCTTCTTAAAAACCAGGGAAATATTCTTCCGCTTTCGAAAAGTGTAAAAACAGTTGCGCTGATTGGTCCTTTCGGGAAAGAAACGGTAGCGAATCACGGTTTCTGGTCTGTTGCTTTCAAAGATGACAGCCAAAGAATTGTTTCTCAATTTGACGGAATTAAAAACCAGCTGGATAAAAACGCTACTTTATTATATGCAAAAGGCTGCAATGTTGACGATCAGAATAAAAGCCAGTTTGCCGAAGCAGTAGAAACGGCGAAAAAAGCAGATGTTGTCATCATGACGCTGGGTGAAGGCCATGCGATGAGTGGAGAAGCAAAAAGCAGAAGTAATATTGGTTTTACAGGTGTTCAGGAAGATTTATTGAAAGAAATTGCCAAAACAGGTAAGCCAATCATCCTGATGATCAATGCCGGAAGGCCTCTGATTTTCAACTGGGCATCAGACAATATTCCTGCCATTATGTACACATGGTGGCTGGGAACAGAAGCAGGAAACTCTATTGCAGATGTTTTGTTCGGGACAGTGAATCCCGGTGGAAAGCTTCCAATGACTTTCCCAAGAACAGAAGGTCAGATTCCTGTGTACTACAATCATTACAATACAGGAAGACCAGCAAAAAATAATACAGACAGAAACTATGTTTCCGCGTATATAGATCTTGATAATGATCCCAAATACCCATTTGGATATGGTTTAAGCTATACGGATTTCAAATATTCTGATATGGTTTTAAATTCCACAAACCTTACAGGAAATCAGACCTTGAATATCAGCGTTACGGTTTCCAACACAGGAAAATATGACGGAGAAGAAGTGGTACAGCTGTATATCAGGGATCTTTTCGGGAAAGTAGTCAGACCGGTAAAAGAATTGAAAGGCTTCCAGAAAGTATTCATCAAAAAAGGAGAAAGCAAAAAGATCGATTTTAAACTGACTCCCGAAGATCTGAAATTCTATGATGATAACTTGAATTTTGATTGGGAAGGCGGGGAATTTGACATTATGGTCGGGACGGATTCTCAACATGTTCAGACCAAAAGAATCACCTGGACAAAATAAATTGAATTCAATTCAATTCAATAGGAGTGGGCTTTAGCCCGCTTAATCAAAAGTCAGAAAAAAAATGACTTTAGCCAAAACTTAAATCTACTTATGCATGAATCTCAAAGCTAAAAATATCATCAAAATATGCGCAGCAGGAATTTTTTTCCTTACTGTTTTGAATTGCGCTTCGCAAAAACCTGAAGCCCGCAGAACGCTGATATGGAGTGATGAGTTTAACGGTAAAGGGCTACCTGATTCATCAAAATGGAATTACGATGTAGGAGGAGGAGGTTTTGGAAATGAAGAAGCTCAGTTTTATACCAAAAACAGAACTGAGAATGTCAGAATGGAAAAGGGAAACCTTATCATTGAAGCCAGAAAAGAAAATTGGGAAAATAATAAATACACTTCTGCCAGGCTTTTAACCAAAGGAAAATTTGCCTTTCAGTATGGAACAGTAGAAGTTAGAGCAAAGCTTCCCAAAGGACGTGGAACATGGCCTGCCATCTGGATGATGAGTGAAAATATGAAGAAATGGCCGGATGACGGTGAACTGGATATTATGGAACATGTAGGATACAATCAGGGATTTATACATGCTTCTGTTCACACCAAAAAATACAACCATATCCAGGGAACACAGAAAACAGATACCTTGTTTGTAAAAGATGCCAGCGAAAAATTCCATGTCTATAAGGCAGACTGGACTCCTGAAAAGATTGATGTTTATGTAGATGATAAAAAATTTTTCACGTATGTGAACAGAGAGAAAAACGATGAAGCATGGCCTTTTGACAGACCTTACTTTATCATTTTAAATCTGGCAGTAGGTGGATTTTGGGGTGGGAAAGAAGGCATTGATGATGCTGTATTTCCACAGAAGTATTATATAGACTACGTAAGAGTCTATCAAAATAAATAATGAAAATGAGGACCAGAAGGGTCCGGAAACAGAAAAAATCATGAGAAAATTAATTGTAAGTTGTTTTGTAGTAGGCGTTTTCATCAATGTTAATGCTCAGAATTACTGGAAGAAGAATGCAGGAAAAACAGCTAAAGTAATCCTTACCAACTCGAAAGTGAATGAGAAGATGGCGGATAAAGGAACCGTTACATTTGAACAGTTCGGACAGCCTAAAGAAACTGAGGCCTGTATTTTTGTGGCTCCCCGTTTTAAATATCAGAAACTGATAGGAATCGGAGGTGCTATTACAGACGCTTCAGCAGAGACTTTTTATAAAATGCCAAAGAATAAGCAGAAAGAAATTCTGGATGCTTATTTCGGAAAAAACGGATTGGGATACACAGTGGTTCGTACCAATATGAATTCCTGTGATTTCTCCAGCGATTCGTATACCTATGTAGAGGATAATGATACTTCTCTGAAGACATTTAACGTTGTTCATGATGAGAAGTATAAAATTCCGATGATTAAAGAAGCTCAGAAAGCCATTGGTAATAACTTCACATTCTATTTCTCGCCTTGGAGCCCGCCAGCCTGGATGAAATCCAACAAAAGTTTGTACAAAGGAGGAAGATTGGAAAATCAATACTACCAGACATGGGCAGATTATTATATCAAATTCATCAAAGAATACGAAAAGAGAGGAATCAACATCTGGGGGTTAACCGTTCAGAATGAACCAATGGCTACCCAAAGCTGGGAATCATGCATCTATACTGCCGAAGAAGAAGGAGAATTCCTGAAAAAGAACCTGGGGCCAACGCTTTGGAAAAACGGTTACAAAGATAAAAAAGTTATGATCTGGGACCACAACAGAGACCTTATTTATCAAAGAGCAACCACTACATTAAGTGATCCTGAAACCTCAAAATATGCCAGCGGTATTGGGTATCACTGGTATGAAACATGGAATAATAAAACGCAGCTTTTTGACAATCTGGCAGAAACACACAGAGCATTTCCTGATAAATTCCTGGCTTTTACGGAAGGATGTAAAGAACAGTTCAATATGGATAAAATCTATGATGTAAGTCTGGGGGAACTTTACAGCAAAAATATGCTGAACGATTTTAACAAAGGAAATGCTTTATGGACTGACTGGAATATTCTATTGGATGAAACCGGAGGACCTAACCATAAGGGAAACTTCTGCTTTGCCCCGATTATTGCAGATACCAAAACCGGTGAGGTTTTCTATACCTATGAATACTATTATATAGGCCATGTTTCAAAATATATCAAACCCAATGCGCAGAGAATCGGAAGCTCTTCCAACAGAGCAGCGCTTACATCTTCTGCTTTTATGAATGAAAACGGCCAGCTGGTAACCGTTATCATGAACGATTCAGACAATGATATTGAAACGAATCTATGGATAGAAGGTATGGCTGCCAAACTGAATGCTCCTGCGCACTCTATACAGACCGTAATTTTGTAATATCATATTAATATTATTTTTGACAGATCCGGCGGCCTCTTTGAGGCCGCCGGATTTTTATTTGTCTTCAGATGATAAAAATAGAAAACCCATGAAAAAACTTCATGGGTCTTATGTATTGTAAATGAAACTTTATCAGTTCATTATTTTTCAGCGTCATATTTACTGATCACTTTCTGAGTAACTCCTGAGCTGCTGAAACCTCCGTCATGGAACAGGTTCTGCATCGTTACCTTTTTAGTAAGATCAGAGAATAACGTTACACAGTAGTCTGCACATTCAAGAGCAGTAGCATTTCCCAGTGGAGACATATCTTCTGCATATCCAAGGAATCCTCCGAAACCTTTCACACCGCTTCCGGCAGTAGTCATTGTAGGAGACTGAGAAACTGTATTTACACGTACTTTTCTTTCTCCCCAGTAGTTTCCGAAAGTTCTTGCAATACTTTCAAGGTACGCTTTGTTATCAGACATATCGTTGTAATCCGGGAATGTTCTCTGAGCTGCAATATAAGTAAGCGCCAAAATGCTTCCCCATTCGTTCATACAGTCTTTTTCCCATGCTACACGCATTACTTTATGGAAAGAAACAGCGGAAATATCCCAGCCTTTTTCCAACCAGTCGTAATTCATTTCTGTATAGTGTTTTCCTTTTCTTACGTTGATAGACATACCGATAGAGTGAAGGATAAAGTCGATTTTTCCAAATTTTGCAACAGCGGCATCAAAAAGTTTTTCAAGATCTTCTACAGAAGTAGCATCAGCACCTATTACTTCAGAACCTGTTTTTTCTGCTAAACCATTAAGTTCTCCCATTCTTAATGCTATAGGAGCATTAGATAAGATAAATTCAGCACCTTCCTCATGGCATCTTTCAGCAACTTTCCATGCGATAGATTGTTCATTAAGGGCTCCAAAAATAATTCCCTTTTTGCCTTTAAGTAAACCGTATGACATAATTTTTTAATGTTTATTATAATACAAATGTAACAATAATTGTGCTTATGGCATAATAAAAAATGGAGCCTTATCAATTTAAGACTCCATTTTATTGAAAATATTTATATGACTGAAATACTAATTGGTTTTCTTATTCCATTCTGCCTTTACATCTTCCGCCGCATCTTTGGTTTTTTCCCATGCCTCATCTGCTTTATCCTTAATATCTTCCCAGGCATCGGATACATTAGCTTTTACCCTGTCTAGCCAGTCTTCCTGGCTTGCTTCCTGATCATTATTCCTTTTCTCATTAATATAATCTTTAGCCTTATCTGCCAATTCATCGATTTTCCATTTGGCTTTGTCCGTTGCATTCTGTAAAGAATTTTCTACATTGTTTACTGCATTTTCCGCTTTGTTGTACTCTGAATTGTTCATAATAGTATAAATTTTAATTTGGTAATACTAATTAAACAATAACCATTCCTAAAACTGAAGGTCATTGTTAAACTTTTCATAATATTTTGTTATACTTTTCAAAATCAATAGTAACTTTAACCTGTAAAATATCATAATTATGGAAAAAATCCGCTGTGGCTGGTGCGAAAAAGATGATCTCTACAGAAAGTATCATGATGAAGAATGGGGAAGACCTGTTTATGATGATGAAACAATATTTGAGTTCCTGATTCTGGAGTGCTTTCAGGCCGGCCTGAGCTGGTATACCATTTTATCCAAAAGGGAAAATTTCAGGAAGGCCTTTGATCATTTTGATTATAAAAAAGTAGCTGCCTATTCTGATAAAAAGATTGAAGAATTAATGAACAACCCAGGAATTATAAGAAACAGACTTAAAATTCTTGCAGCGGTTACCAATGCTCAAAGATTTATGGAAGTTCAGAAAGAGTTTGGAAGCTTTTCCAACTATATCTGGGGTTTTGTAGATGGAAAGCCAATCGATAACAAACCCGAAAAATTGTCTGATGTTCCTGCCACAACAGAGATTTCCGATCTCGTCTCTAAAGACCTTAAAAAAAGAGGATTCAAATTTGTTGGTTCTACAGTAATGTATGCTCATATGCAGGCCACCGGAATGATTAATGATCATTTAAAAAGCTGTTTTATAAGAAAATGATAACTTATTGATATTTTTGTATCATCAAAAAAGTGAAAACCTCTGTTGAAATATGAAGAAAATAGGAATTATCGGCTATGGCTGGCTGGGAGAGAGACTTGCATCTTCCTTATCCGGAAAATATAATCTGTCCGCAACAACCACAACGGAAAATAAAGCAGAAGATCTCAATAATAGAGGAATCACTGCTGTAATAGCTTCTTTCCCAGATTATCAGTTGACAGAATCTTTTTCCCAATGGGAGGAAATTAAAAATATGGATGTTCTGATTATTACAATTCCTGTTTCTGAAAAAAGCTGTTGTGTAAGCTCATTGTATAACAGGATTCAGAATTTGTCAGCTTTTATAGGAGACTTTAAAGGGCAGATGTTTCTGATGAGTTCTACAGGTGTTTATCCCGATATTGCTAAAGAATTTACAGAAGAAGATGTCCCTTTGGAGAAAATATCAGGCGAAAGAATGTTGAGAAATAAATATCCCCAACTGAATATTCTGAGACTTGGAGGGTTGATGGGAGATAACAGACTTTTAAAAAATTATAATGTAGGTAATCTGGACCATGCGGTAAATCATATTCATTATGCTGATATCAGCAGGATTATCTCAGAAATGATTGAACAGAAAAGTGAATCAAAACTTTATAATGTTACGGCTCCTGTACATCCTGCGAAAAGTCAGGTGATTAACGCACAGAAAAATCTACTTGATGAAGAAGAGTTTGAAGTGAAAGGGAAGAAAGTAATGTCTTCAAAACTCATTTCAGAACTGGAGTATACATTTCAATATCCGGATCCGAGGAGTTTTCATTTGTAATCATGGCATTTGTATTAATGATTATCGGCCTTTAACTATTTTACTTACAAGATTTCTATTGACAACTCTGTAATTCCGCAGGAATCTCTACGCTGTTTTTAAAGTTTTGTATTTAGATTCCTAGGGAATGATAAGGTGAGTGGTAAGCTTTGTTCATCGTAAAAGAATCAATATTTTCAGCAAGATACAATTCATTAGGAACGGGCTTTAGCCCGTTAAAAAATAGATAAAAATTCCATTGGCTTTAGCCAAAACCTAATAAAAAACCTCCGGAAACAGTTTCCGGAGGTTTTAGTTTTTATCAAATAAAAATTACTTGATAATTCTTTCCAACACCCATTCAATAAGGTTTTTCTCAGATGCATGGTGATCTGCAGAGAACTCACCGCGTCTTCTATTGGCAATAACGTTATTTACGGTAATGGCTTTGTGTCCTAATAATTTTGAAAGAGCATAGATCGCAGAGGTCTCCATCTCAAAATTGGTAATTCCAAGATCATTCAATGTTTCCAGGAATTGGTCATCTACCGCTTTCAAACGAAGCTGTCTTCCCTGTGGAGCATAGAATCCCGGGAATGTTGCTGTATTTCCGTGGTATTTGGCATCTTTGTAGTATGCTCCCATTTCTTCTGCCCAGTCTGAGAAATAAAGCATTGGCTTGATTCTTTCGTAGGGAAATTTTTCAAGGAAACTCTTAGAAAACTCATTTTCGAAGTTGTAGTCCTGGTAGAAATGCATCAGTCCGTCTAATCCAACTACATTTTGAGTTACAAGCATATTGTCCACCTGTACGTCAGGGTTTACACTTCCACAGGTTCCCATACGGAAAAGCTCAAGCGCTTTGTGCTCAGTCTTGAATTCTTTGTTCTGAAGATCAATGTTCACCAAAGCATCCAGTTCGTTCATCACGATATCGATGTTTTCAGTTCCGATACCTGTAGACATTACGGTAATTCTTTCTCCACGAAGCGTTCCTGTATGCGTATAGAATTCTCTTTTATTTTTTTTGATTTCTACGGTATCGAAGTATTTTGAAACTTTTGCCACTCTGTCAGGATCACCCACAAGGATGATTTTGTCAGCGATATCTTCAGGTAAAAGATTCAGGTGGTATACACTTCCGTCTTCATTCAGAACAAGTTCTGAGGCAGCAAGTTTGTTTAGCATAATATGTATATTTTTTGTTTTTTAATTAATCATAATGGCCTCTTTATAAGGAGATGCCATCACTTCGTAGATGTCATTGTATTCTTCTACAATTCTTTTCTGGCCGTTCATTACTTCATATACGGTAACAACGGTTTTTTCAATATTTTTAGGATCTTTTCTCTGTGAAGTGATTTCATAGAAGTGATCCTCTTTTTTAAGAATAGAAATCAGTTCTTCCTTTGTGGAATTGTTGGAAGTCATCATTCCCGGGAACTCTGTAACAATATCTTTCAGGTCAGAATAATTTTTATAAGGCTTGGTTACCCCATTGGAATGTACATAGACATTGGGAATATTTTTATCTTTTTCCAGGCGGACCAAATAATAATCAGAACCTCTTTTCTCAGCATAAACAGCCATTTCCTGTTTCTTTTCAGGTTGTTTTTCCGGTTGCTTTTTTTTCTGGGAAAATGCCGTCATAGAAAGGAAACTTGCCATAACAGCAAACCATAGTTTTGTTTTCATACTCCTATTTAGTTTTTTTGATGTGTTGAATTTAATTTAAAAAATCCTCTCCCAATAATCTCCCGCCATTATTTTCCGGTATTTCGAAGAACCGTTCTCTTTAGAATAATGAATTTGATTTCGGGGTTTAAAATTAGTGAAAAATATGATATCAGAAATATAAACATTATTTAATCTCTTATTAAAACTCAGATAACATCAGATCAATAGTTTTGCCGCTAAAAATTCATGAGATCTTATCCACTGCTTGTAATTGTCCTTCTGATAGGATTTGCAGTAATGTCCTTTAATCCTGTTTACAAAGGAAGAGAAAACGAAAATACATTTGTCAATAAAGGGCTGTCCGACTTTAGAATAAAGCTTGAACAATTGAAATCTGATGTTGATAAGTTCTCTGAAGACCGTATTTCTCTGGAAGAACTGCAAAAATCGCTGAGCAGTACAAGAAACTCATTCAAGGAAATAGAATTTTATATTGCTTACCATTATCCTGAATTTACCAAAAGCCACCTTAATGCAGCGCCATTGTTTCACATCGAAGCAGCTGGGACATCGTCATATACACTTCCTCCTGAAGGATTGCAGGTGCTTGATGAACTTATATTTTCAGAGGAAGCAGGAAATGAAAAAGAAAAGATCAAAACCATCACTACCTTTTTGTATAACAGCTTTTCCGGGTTTTATTTAAGTGCTTTAAAAAATGGGTTGAGCAAAGGAAATAACAAAACACTGCCTTTGCGAATAGAGTTGATCAGGATCTACTCACTGGGTGTTTCAGGTTTTGATACACCAGGATCTTTGAATATTTCCGAAGAAACCAGTCATGCACTTGCAGGAATTCAGAAGTACATTAATGATGATCTTTATTTTAAAAATTATAATACTCAGAAAGCCAATCAGATTTTAACAGAAGCCATCAGTTATCTTTCAAAAAACACCGACTTTGAAACCTTTGACAGGATTGAGTTTTATAAAAAATACGTGCAGCCTTTATATGAAGAACTTGGGAAATGGGATGGCAGACCGGATGACCTTAAAGAATTTTCAGGCTGGAATGTGGGGAATAAGAACTTTTTCAGCAGTGATTTTTTAGATCCTTATTTTTATACCTTATTGAAATCTTCGGAAGACAGTCCGGAACTCCGAAATCTTGGAAAATCCATTTTCTACGATCAGAACTTAAGTGGTAACGGGAAAATGAGCTGTGCCACATGCCACCTTCAGGAAAATGCTTTTACAGATCTGAAAGCAAAATCACAAAGTAATGTGGAAGGGAAAACAGTGTTGAGAAATTCGCCCTCTTTATATAATGCTGTTTTTGCCAGGAGATTTTTCTATGATCTTCGTGCTTTCTATCTTGAACAGCAGGCAGAACACGTTATTTATAATGAGCAGGAATTCAATACCAGCTATGAAAGCATTATCCAGAAATTAAAAACAAAACCTGAGTATAAAAAAGCGTTCCGTACTGCATTTAAAGACGGAAAAATCAGTAAAGAAAACTTCTCCAAAGCATTAAGTTCTTATGTGGCTTCATTGTATTCATTTGACAGCGATTTTGACCGTTTTATGAGGAATGAAAAAAATGTTTCCGATGATGTGAAAAAAGGATTCAACCTCTTTATGGGAAAAGCCAATTGTGCAACCTGCCATTTTGGACCTACCTTTTCCGGATTGGTACCGCCGTTTTTTAATGAAAATGAATCCGAAGTACTGGGAGTAACTACCAGGCCGATCAAACAGTTTCCGGTAGAACTTGATCAGGACTTAGGAAGAGGAAACAGCCCGGTGAAAAAAGAAAAGTCATGGATTTATGATTACTCTTTTAAAACCGTGACAGTGAGAAATATCGCACTTACAAAGCCCTATTTCCATAACGGAGCTTTCAACACCCTGGAAGAAGTTCTTGATTTTTATAATGAAGGCGGAGGAGAAGGTTTAGGATTAAAAATGAAAAATCAGACGCTGGCACCCGATAAATTGAACCTCACCGAAGCAGAAATAAAACAGATCATCGCCTTTCTGAATGCCCTTACGGATGTGAGTAAAGCGAAGTAGATGGGTTGGAGGGTTTGAGAGTTTTAGAGTGGGAGGGTAGAGATTAGGGGTTCTGAGGAACGAGATTCAGTAGGAATGATATGGTTTTAATAAAAACAGGCTAAATTCTGAAACGGGTGTAAATGTAATCTACCTTCGTTTTAGAATTTAGTCTTAAGTTATTTTACAGATCGGATCAATCTGTTTGTTTATTTGTTTTGAATCAGCTTTTCCAGCTTATCAATCATCTCTTGTTGTTGTTTAAGCATACGCTCATAGAGTTCAACCATTTTGTCGAGGGGGTTGAAAGTGGGTTGATTATTAAAAAAAGCCGGTTGTTGACAATTATCAAAAGAGGCCGTATTAGAAATAATGTTTATCGCTTGTTCTTCATCAAAATTTTCAATTGCTTCTGCAGGAACTTTAAGAATCTGAGCCACCTGAGCGAGAATATCAGATTCTACTGTTTCTTTTTGTTCTAAAAGAGAGATTTTCTTCTGATTCCAGTCGTCACCTAATTCGAAAGCTAAGGCCTCCTGCTTGATACCCAGCATTTCACGGAAACGTTTAATATTTTTGCCTTGATGTATTTTTTTATTTTGCATAGCTGTGTCAATCATAATAACAAATATAAAGTTTTAAGAGATAAGAATAAAACTCGTTTTTAAAATAAATTACCTTCTAAAATATTCTTGTTTCTAAATAAAATTTCTCTTTTTCGACTGGTTTAGCTTACTGAATATGACTTGTTTTGAATCAATTAACAAATTTAATAAAGATAAGTATCCAAGAAGAATATGAAATAATTGTGCCTTACATCACATATCCGAACCCTGAAACCCGTAGTATTTGTTCATTTTCTTTACTATTATCAAATTTCTTTTTCTTTAATTGTTCTTTTTTTACATAAAATGTTCTTAGACTTTTGTATACCTTAAATCTATTGAAGCTTGTCTAGGTGCAAGATAAACAACTGAAGAGCCAATGTTATATATTTTTATTGTATTAATTGAAAATGTAAAATATTAGTAAAATATTCGTATTTCATATAGGTATTATTGTTATTGTTTAAATTTACTTCAATAATATTAATGTAATATTTAAATAATAATAATGATGAAAATAAAACGACTTCTTTTACCTACATTGCTGATCTCAGCACTTTACCATACCCAAAATCTTCCGGCAGCAAGAAACGAGACTGAGGAGGATGAAGACATTGAATACGAATTAAGGCACAAGTCTCAGCCCTGGTTTTCTGAAATGAAAGACAATGCCGATTACTTTAAAGTAAAAGCCAGTTTCGACAAATATTTTGGGAATCACAGATGGGAAAAAAGCAAGCCGAGAAGCATTGGTGAAGACTGGCTAAGAACAAAATTGTTTTATTTGGACAATCAAGGGAAAGTTACCCCAGAACCTTTATTGTTTAATCAACCTAAAGTAAAAAATATTGCCTTATTACCCACACAAACACAAGTTGGTGATTGGACAATAATAGGGCCGGTGAATAGTGCGAGTACAAATTATTCCAACAAGTATAATCACGGAGGGTATGTATTTTTAACCAGGATAGATCCTACCAATGCTCAAAAGATGTTTGTATCCTTCGTAACCGGAGGGCTATGGCGTACCATAGATGGAGGAACGTCCTGGAATCTGGTAGACAATGGTTTTCCTGATTCTAAATATAATGACATTGACGTATGTATTGCCAACCCGCAAACAGTGTATGCATTAAGCAATACCCAGCTCATTAAATCTATAGATGGCGGACTTAACTGGACTGCCACCACGATGACTTCCGCAAACTATTCCGGAAAAGCTTATGATATTGCAGTTTCTCCTTCAAATGCCAATATTGCTGTGGTTCACTGGGGAACCTCATTGTACAGAACGAGTGATGGCGGAAATACCTGGAGTGCCGTTCAAACCGGTCTTCCTGCAGATTATCAGATTGGGGATTCTTCAACGCAGAGTGAATCTTTGGAATGGGATCCGAATGATGAGAATTCGGTTTATTTTGGCAGTTCATCAAACAATAATATTTTCAAAGTTTATAAATCAACTAATAAGGGAGTTAGCTTTACCCAATTAAATTCTACTACCCTGGATACTACTGCCAATGGGCAAATTATTGGCTGGGTTAAAGTCTTTTTGCCCACAAATAATACTTCTTCGTTCTATGTAGCAGCAGGTAGCGGTGCTAATGCTTATGGGCATCAGGCGGTTCATCTTTATAAATTTAATAAGACAACCGGAGCAGTTGAAAATTCCAGAATCAATATGGTTCCCGGTTCCGGAGGAATTAACAGTCTGCATCATGGCGACATACAAATGGACCGTAATGATGAAAATAAGATTGTATATGGAACTTATGGAGTGGATCAAATCAGGATTTCCACAGATAATGGAGTTACCTTTACTACTCCTGCGTCATATACCCATCCTGATATCAGATCCATGGATTTCGTGAACGGAAAATTTGTAACAGGCAGTGATGGGGAAATGGCAGCATCCGGCAATTTGGGAGTCACAATAACTACTTTAACCAACAGTATTGGTAATCATGAGCTTTGGGGTTTCGGAAGTGCTTTCAAAACCAATCTGGTTGCATCGGGAAATAATCATGGCCCCGTAATGATTAAGGAAAGTGCCAATGGTTTTGATTGGTATAACGGAACAGGGGCAGATCAAGGGAATACAGACGTTAATCCGTTAGATGACCGGTATATTTACAGCCAGGGATATAGTAATTACCGGTATTTCAGGACCGGCGTGAATACACTGATTAATGAACCTAATTTTCTGGATTTAGGAGGAATTTATGCTTATTTTAATTCCATAGAATTCCATCCCAATAAATACTATACCATGATTACCCATCATGCAGGTCAATATCCGACAGGCAACCCGAATTTGGCAACATGGAAAAATTCTCTTATTAAAACCGAAGACAACGGAAATAGTATATCTATTGTAAAAACCTTTGGCAATCAGGTATTCAGAGAAAAGATTTCTGCTAAAAATCCCAATGTAATGATTGTTGTTGAAGGTTTAACCAATAATAAACTTTGGAAGACGACAGACGCCGGGCTTACGTGGACTGATATTACCCCTAATACCACGGTAACTTCCGGACAAACCAATATATCAGATATTGCCATTGGAGATGATGATCCAGACAAAATATGGATAACTTACAGCGGTGTTCAGTCTTCATGCAAAGTATTAAAGTCGGGTGACGGAGGAGCAACCTGGACTAATCTCAGTTCTTCTGTACTCACTACTTCTCCTATTACGAAAATTATTTTCCAGAGAGGATCAAACGGCGGTGTGTATGTAGGCAATAAAGCAGGAATATTTTACAGAAATAATGTGATGCAGAATTGGGTAATGCTGGGTAATGGCTTGCCCATGTGTGATGTCCGTTTTATGTTTATCAATTACAATGAAAATAAATTAAAAATAGGAACATCCAGAGGTGCATTTGAGCATGCTTTATATGAGATAAGTCCTCCCAGTGCTTTAATATCAGTGGGAAATAATAAAATTAGCTGTCCGGCTGCAGAAAAAGTCCAGTTTAAAGATTATTCCGTTGTACATAATGCAAGTGCTACATGGCAATGGAGCTTTCCGGGAGGTACTCCTTCCACTTCCACATTAGAAAACCCATTGGTTTCTTATGCGGGAGCAGCGAACGGAACCTATCCCGTAACTTTAACGGTGACAGATCAATATGGAACAAGCACGCAGACACTCAATAATTTTATCGAAATCAATAATCAGTGTGGAACTGGCCAGCCGGACAAAATCCCTGGAAACAGCATAAAACTTACAGGTCAAACCACAGGCGATTATATTAAAGTAGATAACACCAACCTTAATAAAAATTCTTTTACATTCTCTTGCTGGATAAAACCCAACGGTATCCAGACCGATTACAGCGGTGTTTTTATGTCTCAGGATGGCAGTAATCCATTTGGAATGAATTTCAGAGAAGGCAACAACACTATCGGCTTTCACCCGGACTGGAGCTGGTCTTCCGGGTTACAGGCTCCGGTAGGGCAATGGTCACACATCGCATTGGTAAGCAACGGAACGAATGTAAAAATATATGTTAACGGAAAAGAAAGTGTAAATAATACAGCATTACCGTCTGAAGTTTTCAACGTCTTGTTTTTAGGAAGCTATGGAAGAGGTTATACGAACAGATTTACCCAATTGGAAATGGATGAAGTTGCCATCTGGAATAGGCCGCTATCCATTGATGAAATCAGACAATGGAGACACTTGACAAAAAGTATTGCCGGAGATCCTATTTTAAATGGATTGGTGTATTATCTTCAGTTCAATGAATCGGCCGGGAATATTACGGTTAATAAAAACAACTCAGGAACTTTTGCATCCTATCAGGGAACAGGATATACAAGATTAGCTTCAAATGCTCCTGTTTTTGAAGGAGTAAGCGAAAAAATGAATATTACGTCTTCTGGTGTGAAAGATTTTACAGCTTCCGGGATTTCTATGGAGTTTAACTCAGGTACATATCCGAATGGTGATGTATGGATATCAAGAGGTACAATTAATCCGGATCAACTACCAAATACAGATACTAATTTCGGCTTCTATACGATTATAAACAATTATGGGACAAACCTTGCATTTTCACCGCTTGCCTCCTTATCATTTTATAAAAATACAGGATTTGGCAATTATCTGAATCCATCTTCTTACAGTCTCTTCAAAAGAGGGAGCAATGACTTTGGAAGCACCTGGGGAACAAGCGTCGATAATGCAGATCAGGTTTCCGGTACAGGTCTTAACACAAAGGTTACTTTTAACACAAATTTAAATGTAAATTCTTTCAGTCAGTTTTTTCTAACCAATTCTTCTTCTACATTATCCAGAGTTAATTCCGAGGTTGTGAAAAATCAGTTGCCAAGAATTGTTCCCAACCCTTCTGCTCAGGGCACTCCAATCTCAGTCCGCGTACCAAAAGCGTGGGTGGGCTCACAATTAATTATTTATGATATGTCCGGTAAAAAAGTAGCAGAAATATTCAGTTTAAAATCTGAAGAAAACATTATGCTGAACCTTCCTAAGGGATCATATATAGCATCCTATCTATCTAAAACCGATACATCTCGGGAAAAATTCATCATTAAATAAATTTTAAAAACAATATTTGATTTATAGGGTATGTCAGTTGGCATACCTTATTTTTTTGATTGTCCTTTTTCTAAAATTTTATAATCTTAATTAGGATTTCAGATACTTGTGTTCCGAAAAAAAGGTTGGGACCTTATGCTTTTGTAACAAAAAATTAATCCACTTAACATTAGGTTTTTGATAAGTTAATATTCGATGATTTAGATTTAAAATCCTATTAACAGAGAAAAAGCGCTAAAAAAATAGTTTTGCAAGGTCTAATAAATCAAATAAAAAATGAAGAAAAAACTACTAGCAGTGGGAGCTTTGGCTATACTGGCCAGTTCTGGTCTTCAGGCGCAGACCTTGATATTCAATAAGAATGCGTCATGGAGCTATAAAGATAACAACCAGGCGCAGCCAGCCGGTTGGAATGCCCAAACCTATGATATTTCAACATGGGCAGTAGGAAACGGTCCGTTGGGATATGGAGATCCTGTAACTACTACCATCAATTCAGGGCTTACTACAGCCTATTTTGCTAAAGATTTTACGGTAGATCTTTCAACGCTTTCCGATACTATAGAGTTTGGTGTGATGAGAGATGATGGTATTATTGTATACCTTAACGGAGAAGAAGTTGTAAGAGATAATATGCCTGCAGGTGCTGTTACATTCAATACTTTCTCCAGTACTACTATTGACGGGGCAGCAGAGAGTGTTTATAACATTTTTTCAATTCCAAAATCAAAATTTGTAAACGGTGTTAACAGATTTTCTATTGAATTACATAACAGAAGTACAACCAGTTCAGACTTAAGAATTGATGCTTATCTGAAAACGACTACCAATACAACTATTCCTGTAGCTTGTAACGGAACGCATATCAGTTGTTTTACTTCAATTGTTCCTACAGCACAAACCAATAAGTTAATTATTCCTGCTGAACACAAATACCAGCTTATTTTAAAAGAAGGAGACAGCTATACCGAAGGCGGAGGATTGGTAGGAGGTCAGAATGACTTTACCGGTTATGTTCCAAAAACAGGAAGTAGTACCAACGGATACCTTTCTGTCAATCATGAAACGAATCCCGGAGGAGTTACCATGGCAGAAATCAACTATAACGCGACTTCAAAACTTTGGCAGCTGACAAAATCAAGAGCGGTAAGTTTCTCAGATCCAAGTTTGGTACAGACGATCAGGAACTGTTCCGGAGGAGTTACGCCGTGGGGAACTATAGTCACTGCAGAAGAATCTGTAACTTCCAATGATGTGAACAATGACGGTTATAAAGATTATGGCTGGCTGGTAGAGATTGATCCTGCTACTGCTCAGGTTATATCTAAAAACCCTAACGGGACAAAAGGTAAGCTTTGGCAGATGGGAATCATGAACCACGAGAACGTGGTGATCAATAATGCGGGAACTATAGCATATTATGGAGAAGACGGTGGAACTCACTTGGTGTACAAATATGTAATGGATACTCCTAATGATCTCTCTTCTGGAAACCTTTACGTATTAAAACTGGATCAGGGATTAACGGCTGCAGGAGATCCGGTAGGAACTACAGCGACATGGATTCAGGTTCCGAATAAAGAAAAAGCAGATCAGAATAATACCAATACCAACGCCCTGTCATTAGGTGGAACAAAATTCAACGGGGTAGAAGATGTTGATATCAGCCCGCTGGATGGTAAAATCTATTTTACAGCCAAAGGATTAGACAGAGTATACCGTTTACAGGATAACGGAACTACTGCTTCTCAGGTAGAAACATTTGTAGGTGGAAGTTCTTCTGTATATTCTTTCAATACAGCTCAGGGAATGAAATCTGAAGCCTGGGGAGACGGAAATGACAACCTTACTTTCGATGAACTTGGAAACCTTTGGGTACTTCAGGATGGTGGTAAAAACTATATCTGGGTCATTGCTCCGGATCATACACAGGCCAATCCGAAAGTAAGACTATTTGCTTCTATGCCGGCTGGTTCGGAACCTACAGGATTGACATTTACTCCTGATCATAAATTTGGTTTCTTCTCTATCCAGCATCCGGATTCTACGATTTCTACAGACGTAGATGCAACAGGAAATACGATTGATTACAGAGGGAAATCAGCAACAGTTGTTATTGCCCTTAAAAATAATCTTGGAACTGAAGGAACTTTAGGGACTATTGATACCAAAATTGAAGAGAATACAGTAACGGTAGCACCGAACCCAACTTCAGGAGTGGTAAAAATCAATTCTGTAAAAGGATTGAAAGATATTTCTGTAACAGCTTACAGCATGGACGGGAAAATCGTTTACACGAAGAAATTCAACGGAACCAATAAAGCATTGGATCTTGATTTCACACAACAGTTGGAAGGATCACGAGTTTTAGTTTTAAATATTGAAGCTGAAGGAGGATTCCAGAAAACAGTTAAACTTGTAAAGAAATAAATTATTTATAATTCTTGTCTGTCGGCAGCTTTGGTTGCTGGCAGACCTTTTATTTTTATGAAAAAGCTTTTCTTATTGATTTCCGTCATCTCACTTTCTCAGATCAAAGCACAGATTGATCCGGTGAAATATCCTACATTTACCAATATTGAAGATGCTTTAAAAAGTAAAAAAGCGGTTTACAGTATAAGTTTCAGAGAAAAAGGTCTTTTTAATCTTCCTCCTCAGATTGTAAAACTGGATTCATTATTCTTTTTGAATATTATGGCGAATAAGCTTGAGAAAATGGATCAGGAACTTTTTGCTTTAAAAGAACTGGAAATTTTAAATGTGAATGAAAACAGCATTAAATTTATTCCTGATGAGGTAAGCAATCTGAAGAAACTGACTACTTTTTCTATGAATCTGAACAGCTTGACAAGCATTAATCCTAATCTTGCAAAGCTTCAGAACTTAAAAGTGGTACATTTTGATGCTAATAATCTAAATATATTTCCCGAAGCCCTTATGGAAATTCCCGCGTTGGAAGAAATCAATCTTCAGGGAAACCAGATAAGTTTTATTGCAGACAAACTGGATCAGATCAAAAATCTGAAATTTCTCAACCTTTCAAATAACCAGATCAATGATCTTGGAAATCTGTCTTTTCCGGAAAATTTAAAATATCTTGAACTGCAGCAGAATGCTATTATGAGGCTTCCGGAAAACCTTTTTAAAGCAAAGAAGCTTGAATTTCTGAATGTAAGCGGAAATCATATCACAGAAATATCGCCCAAAGTAAAAGGGCTGAAAAATATCGTCAGCATGAATCTGGCCAATAATGATCTGAAAGACATTCCTGTAGAAATCAAACAGCTTAAAAATCTGAAAACATTGATTCTTACAGGAAATCCTATAGAAAAATCTAAAATTGAAAACTTAAAAACCTTACTGCCGGAAACCCAGATCTATTTCTAGAACTATCCGCCAACACGTTTGGTTTTATATCCCATTTCTTTAAGGATATTCATGATTTTATCACGGTTATCTCCTTGAATGATAATCGTTCCATCCTTCTCAGAGCCGCCTATACCCAAGGTGGTTTTTATTTTCTTTGAGATTTTTTTCAGGTCTTCCTCGCTGCCTTCCCAGCCTTCAACAATCGTTACAGGCTTACCGTTTCTTCCTTTTTTCTCAAATTTGCATACCAATGGCTCTTTCTGCTTGAATTCTTCTTCAGGCATCTCAAAATCCTGCTCTTCATGATCAGGAAAAAGATTCTTCAATTGATCTCGTAAATCCATACCGCAAAATTAAAAAGAATTAGCGATTAATGAACTGAAATAATCAACGAAATTTTAATTTTTCAACCCTGTCAGGTTCAAACCTTGACAGCGTTTATTTCTATTCTGTATAAGTTTTTATATTTTTAGCCGTTTGATAAGATATCTTTAAAAACTAATATGAAAACCAGATATATTTTTACATGTCTTCTTTTAGCCTCCGGAATTGCAAAAGCACAGACAGGTTTCTCCACTGATCCATTGAACGCTGTATTTGAAACCAGAGATACAGACCGGTTCTGGAAAGCATTCGATAAAATGGAGGCTTCAAAAGAAAATCCTTTTAGAGATTATATCAGTAACGGATCTCCGGGCGTAAAAGGTTTTATGGAATACCGCATAATCAATGCTGATTCGTTATATACAATGGTAAAAAAGAGAAAAGAAGATTATCTTAAAAGCCGGAATGTTCTGTCAGGAATCAATCAAAAAGAAAAAAGAATCAGAGCGGTGTACAGCGCATTGAAATACTGGTATCCGCAGGCAAAATTTCCACCCATATATTTTGTATACGGAAGATTTAATACGGGAGGAACATTTTCTAAAGACGGCATTATGATCGGTACCGAAACTCTTCAGAATCTGGATGGAATTGCAGGACTTGTTTCACATGAGACGATTCACTTTCAACAGGATATCAAAGGAACTGATAACCTTTTAAAATACACATTAAGCGAAGGTAGTGCTGATTTTATCAGTGAGCTGGTGTCCGGAGAAAGCCATAACAGCCCGTTTTATCAATATGGAGAGGCTCATTCTGATCAATTATACAAAGAATTTGTAACGGTACTCAAGAAAAATGATCCTACAGACTGGCTTTACGGAACCAGCAAAAAAGACAACAGACCGAACGATCTGGGCTACTGGATTGGGTATAATATTTCTGAGGCATATTTTAATAAACAGTCAGATAAGCATAAAGCTATTGACGATATCTTACATATTCAGAATCCTCTTCTGTTTCTTAAAGAGAGTGGCCTTTTGGATCGGTATATCAGAGAATATGTGAAGCAAAATAATAGCAGTTTTGAAGATTTTTTTAAAGAATAAAATGGAATACTGCTGGCAATTTAAAAGTTCATCATTATACGAACCGTGTCAAGGTTTTAAACCTTGACACGGTTAAAATTTCAAAATTAATTGACTAATCATCAGCAGTCCATAAAATTCAAGACTTCAAATTCTTCTATTCATAGGAAATTAGGTAAATTTGTCTAACAAAAGTTTTACAAAATGTCGAAAAAAGCAATACTGGCCATTCTTGACGGATGGGGATTGGGAACAAACCCTAACGTTTCTGCAATAGATAAAGCAAATACACCATTCATAGACAGCTGTTACCAGAAATTTCCACATACCACCCTTGAAGCAAGCGGGCTGGCGGTAGGTTTACCAGCCGGACAGATGGGAAATTCTGAAGTAGGACACATGAACCTGGGAGCCGGAAGAGTAGTATACCAAAACCTGGTAAAACTGAACATGGCCGTCGAAAAAGGAACACTGGGTCAGGAAAAAGTGATTCAGGATGCCTTTGAATACGCCAAAAAAGAAAATAAAAAAGTACATTTCATCGGATTGGTTTCCAACGGAGGTGTACACTCACATATCAATCACTTAAAAGGATTACTGACCGCTGCTAAAGAATTCGGTTTAAATGAGAATGTTTTTGTTCACGCATTTACCGATGGCAGAGACTGTGATCCGCATTCCGGATTAGGGTTTATCGATGAACTTCAGAAACATATGGAAGCAACTACCGGAAAGCTGGCAACAGTGGTAGGAAGATACTATGCCATGGACAGAGATAAAAGATGGGAGCGTGTAAAATTAGCGTACGGTGCCCTTGTGGAAGGAATAGGAGAACAGACAACGGATGCTTTGGCAACAATCAAGATGTATTATGATAATAATGTAACCGATGAGTTCCTGAAGCCTATTATTTTAGTGAATACTACTGCTACAGGAAATGTAGTACCGGTAGCAAGAATCATTGAAGATGATGTGGTGATCTGCTTCAATTTCCGTACAGACAGAGGAAGAGAAATTACAGAAGTTCTTTCCCAGAAAGATTTCCCGGAATTTGGAATGAAGAAGCTGAACCTTTATTATATCACATTGACGAACTATGATAAAACATTCCAGAATGTGCAGGTTGTTTTTGATGAAAACGTACTGACAGAAACCATGGGTGAAATTCTGGAGAAAAATGGAAAAACCCAGATCAGAATTGCAGAAACAGAAAAATATCCTCACGTTACTTTCTTCTTCTCAGGAGGAAGGGAAGAGGAATTTACAGGAGAAAGAAGACTGCTTTGCCCAAGCCCGAAAGATGTTCCTACCTACGATCTGAAACCGGAAATGTCGGCCTATGATATTACCAATGCTATAGTACCCGAACTGGAGCAGGGAACAGCTGATTTTGTCTGCTTAAATTTCGCCAATACAGATATGGTAGGCCATACAGGTGTTTTTGAAGCAGCAGTGAAGGCAGCAGAAGTGGTAGATCAATGTATAGAAAAAGTGGCTACAGCAGCCTATGAAAACGGATATGCTGTTTTCATTCTTGCCGATCACGGAAACTCAGATGTAATGATCAATCCGGACGGAACTCCAAATACCCAGCACTCCACAAACCTGGTTCCTTTTATTGTGATGGATAAAGACCATACATGGAATTTAAAACCAGGAAAACTGGGCGATGTAGCCCCTACAATCCTTAAAGTAATGGATGTGGAAATACCAGATGCAATGACTGGAGAAGTTTTGGTTAATTAATATTCAATAATATTGTTAAAAAAATGCCGTTATGCTTTAGTAGCGGCATTTTTTTTATGATTTATGTCAGATAAAGTATGCAAGTCATACTTTATTATGCGTTAAATAATAAATAAATCATATCTTTGTAAATTAAAACTGAATAGTAAAATGTATCAAAAGCTTGTTAGGAAAGAAGTAATGGGATTATTGGAAAAGGAAGTAGGTTCTTTTCTTGATAAATTTTTAACGCCAATTGAAAAAATATGGCAGCCTTCCGATTATTTACCAGATCCTTCAAGTGAAGAATTTAAACACGACTTAGAAGAAATTCAGACTTTTGCCCGCGAAATGCCTTATGATCTTTTTGTAACATTAATCGGTGACTGTATCACGGAAGAGGCACTTCCATCTTATGAGTCTTGGTTAATGGGAGTTGATGGAATCAATCAGGAAGAAAAAGTAGGCTGGGCCAATTGGGTAAGAGCGTGGACCGCTGAGGAAAACAGACACGGAGATTTATTAAACAAATATCTTTATCTGTGTGGAAGAGTAAACATGAGAGAAGTGGAAATCACTACCCAATACCTGATCAATGACGGATTCGATCTGGGAACAAGTATGGACCCATACAGAAACTTCATTTATACGAGTTTCCAGGAAACGGCTACCAATATTTCTCACAGAAGAGTAGGAACATTGGCTAAACAATCCGGAAACGGAAAATTGGCAAAAATGTGTGGTGTGATTGCTGCAGATGAAGCAAGACACGCTAAAGCATACAAACATTTCGTAGCAAAAATCCTTGAAGTAGACCCTTCGGAAATGATTCTTGCGTTTGAAGATATGATGCGTAAAAAAATTGTAATGCCTGCTCACTTAATGAGACAGTCAGGACAAAAAGCAGGTGAACTTTGGGGGCATTTCTCAGATGCTGCACAAAGATGTATGGTGTACACAGGCCAGGATTATATCAACATTATGAAAGACCTTTTAGATGAATGGAAAATTGAGCACGTAAAAGGACTTACAGAAAAAGCTGAAAAAGCTCAGGAATACCTGATGAAGCTTCCTGCAAGGCTGCAGAAGATCACAGACAGAGTTTCTACTCCCGATCTTCAGTTCCAGTTTAGCTGGGTAAAAAGCTAATACGATCTTTATTATTATTAAAATATAAAAGTATTGAGTGCCTTTCTTTTTGGCACTCTTTTTATTTCTTATCTTTGCAAAGCTAAAAAAAGACAAAATGTTAAATAATAAAAAGATTGCTGTTGACTTTGACGGGACTATTGTTGACGATGCTTACCCGGCAATTGGAAAACCGAAAACTTTTGCATTCGAAACTTTGAAAAGACTTCAGTCTGAAGGATTCAGATTGATACTTTGGACATACAGACACGGAAAAACATTAGATGAAGCGGTAGAATTCTGCAAAAAAAACGGAATAGAATTTTATGCTGTGAACTCAAGCTTTGAAGGAGAAGTTTTTGATCCTGAAAATCAGTCCAGAAAATTAGATGCAGACTGGTTTATTGACGACAGAAATTTAGGAGGATTCCCGGGATGGGGTGAAATCTACAACATCATTCAGGAAAGAATAGAATTCCGTGTGGAAGGAAAAGAGGTTCTTGCCTATTCAAAACTTAAAAAAGAAAAGAAAAAAGGACTTTTCTGGTAGAATAAAACAATTTAAATTTAACAGTGTACCAATTTACCAATCCATATTGTTACACTGATCTATTAATACATTGGTAAATTAATACAATGATTCAATTAAAAACGATAGACGAATTACGTCTGATGAAGGAGAGTGCCCGATTGGTTTCTAAAACATTGGGAATGTTGGCAAAAGAAATTAAACCGGGGATTACTACCTTATATTTAGATAAACTGGCTCATGATTTTATTAAAGATCATGGTGCTGAACCTGCATTTTTAGGATACGGAGGATTTCCAAACTCTCTTTGTATCTCTCCGAATGAGCAGGTTGTTCATGGTTTCCCAAACAATGATGTGGTAAAAGAAGGAGATGTTCTTTCTGTAGACTGTGGAGTTATTCTAAACGGTTTTGTAGGAGATCATGCCTACACTTTTGAAATCGGGGAAGTAAAGCCTGAGATTAAAAAATTACTACAGGTTACCAAAGAATCTCTGTACAAAGGGATTGAGCAGTGTGTCAGAGGAAAGAGGATCGGAGATATCTCCCATGCGATTCAGGCACATTGTGAAAAAGAAGGATATGGAGTGGTAAGAGAGCTTGTAGGCCATGGATTAGGCAGAAAAATGCACGAAGATCCGCAGGTTCCGAACTATGGAAGACAGGGAAGCGGAAAAGTCATTAAAGACGGTTTAGCAATTGCTATTGAACCGATGGTGAACATGGGAACTGAAAAAGTGAAGTTCCATAACGACGGCTGGACGGTAACAACGTTAGATAACATGCCATCTGCTCACTTCGAACATGATGTAGCAGTGATCAATGGTAAGCCGGTATTGCTTTCAACATTTGATTATGTATATGAAGCTTTAGGGATTGTAAGTGATGAAGAAAAGCAGTTCCAACTGGATTTTTAATGAAAAAGGTAACTAAGCTTTTACTGAATAAAATTCCACGTCCTATGCTTATTAAAATGAGCATCTGGGCAAGACCGCTTATTTATCAGTTTTTCAAAGGAGATCAGTTTTTAGATCCCATTGACGGAAGATCTTACAGAAAATTCCTTCCGTACGGATATGGAAAACAAAGAGAAAATGCACTCTCTCCGGGAACGTTAAGTTTGGAAAGACACCGCCAGATGTGGCTGTATCTTCAGAACGAAACCGATTTTTTTATTAAAAATTATAAAGTTCTGCATATCGCTCCTGAACAGGAATTTTTAAGAAAATTCAAGAGAATGAGCAACCTGAATTATATATCGGCAGACTTATATTCTCCGATTGTAGATGTGAAAGCTGATATTCTGGATTTGCCTTTTGAAAATGACAGCTTTGACATTGTTTTCTGTAACCATGTTCTGGAACATATTGAAGACGATGCAAAAGCAATGAGCGAGCTATACAGGGTAATGAAACCCGGCGGATGGGGAATTCTTCAGGTTCCGATGAAAAACTCACTGGAGAAAACCTATGAAGATTTTACCATTAAAGATCCAAAGGAACGTCAGAAGCATTTCGGGCAGTATGATCACGTTCGCTGGTACGGAATGGATTATTTCGACCGTTTAAGAAAAGCTGGCTTTGAAATAGAACCCAACTTCTATTCACAGAAATTCTCTGAAGAAGAAATAAAAAAGTACGGGTTAAGACATAACGAAATCTTACCGGTAGTTTATAAAAAATAAAATAAAAACCCGTTTCAACTTTTGAAACGGGTTTTGTATAATTGAAAAGTCAGTTGTTATTCTTTGACAAAAGGATATGACTTATAATTTTCTATCTTGATCATATATTGTCCTTTCTGTAAACTGCTTGTATCAATTGACGTTTTGCTGCCGTTAGTTGTCGTTTCTGATACCAGTTTTCCTGACAGATCGTAGATCTTAAGAGAAAGGTTTCTCTCAATATTTTCAAGATGTAAAATCTCTTTTACAGGATTTGGATATGCTTTAAACGTTTTTGCAACGGCATCAGTTTCTTTCGTACTCATTTGTGCAGTATTATTGTTGTAATAGACCTTATTTCCTGAAGGATCCGTTATTATCAGCGTTTTGAGGTTGCCATTTGTAATAATCTGATAGCTGTATATAGATGCATAGGCTCCCGAAACGTAAGTGTCACAGTTTTTCTGATCGTAGGCCCGAACGGCTGGAGCATTTCCGCCATTATAAAACAAAAGAGTACACGAGCTGGCTGTTTTGATAAGATTGTTACTTCCAGGCATAACTCCAAAACTCATCATGGATGTATTGTAATACCTTGAATTGATAACATAGCTTGTACCTCCTGCCGAATTAAATGTAGTAGCAGGCACTCCATTATCTATTACAGGTGTGTTGGTGGTCTGCCCGCTACTGGTCACCATTTTGGAAATATACCAATTATTGGAAAGCAGTTCAGAAGTTTGCTGGGCAGTCAGTAAACCACCTGCTAAAAGGAATAGAATTTTTTTCATAGGTTAAAAGTTTCCGGTAAAGATATAAAAAGAATTACTTACTGTTTGCTCTTTTATAAGGATCATCAAGATGAAAATTAAGACAAACAAAAACCGCCTTCATGACGAAGACGGCCCATTTTTAAATATTGATAGAAGTTTATGCGATTTCTAGTGTGATGAAGATACAGCCTTTAATCCTACCACAGAACCGATAAGTGTTACAATAAAAAATACCCTCCAAAAACTTACAGGATCCTTAAAAAAGATAATTCCCATTAAGGCAGTTCCCACTGCTCCGATGCCTGTCCATACTGCATAAGCAGTCCCGATAGGCAGCGTTTGAGTCGCTTTAATCAGCAAAAGCATACTGATCGTCATGGTGATCAGAAATCCCGCGTACCACAGGTACATTTCAGTTCCTGACGTTTCCTTTGCCTTTCCCAGACATGATGCGAAGGCAACTTCAAATAATCCTGCGATAACTAATAGTAACCAATTCATTTTTTAAATTTTTCTACTGCAAAGTTCAGAATTTGACAGGAGAAAAAATTTTACAATTGTTAAAAAATAAAAGCAAGCTGGAAGCTGGAGGATTTGAATAGTAAGCTGCAAGAAAAAAGAAAAGATTGCCTCATATCAATAGGAGCGGACTTTAGTCCGCTTATAATATAAAAAATCATTCCGTTGGCTTTAACCAAAACATAAGAATATTTAAATCTTTCAATTCTTAAATCTTTGAATCTTTAAATTTATTTAATCTCCCCCCTGATTCTACTTAAACTCACCTGCGTAATCCCCAGATAAGACGCAATATAACCCAGCTGTACTCTTTTAAGAAGCTCAGGCTGATAGGTCATAATATCTTTGTAGCGTTCCAGAGAAGTTTTAAACTGTCTTGAAATAATCAGCTCTTCGGATTTTATCATTTCTGCTTCAGCAAGCTTTCGCCCCCAGTTGGCAATATGAATATCTTCATTGAACAGTTTTCTGAGGCTTTCCGTTTCCATTCGATAGAGGTCGCAGTCTTCCAGAAGCTCGATGCTCTCGTAACCGGGTTGATCTTTCACATAGCTTTTCATCGAGAGAATGCATTGACCTTCGCTTCCGAACCAGAAGGTAATATCATTGTCAGCTGTTGAAGAATAGGCTCTCGCAATACCTTTTCGTATAAAATAAAGATAAGGAATCACTTTGTCGGCTTCCATCAGACAAAATCCTTTAGGATAGGAAACTTCAGTAATATGCTCTTTTAAGCTGTTTTTTGATGCTTCAGGAAGAAGGTAAACCTTATCAAGAATCTGGTCTATATTCATAAAGATGAATTCTAATATTCAAAAATATCAGTTTTAAGTAATGCAATACAAAATTATCCCTTAATTTTTGTCAGAAATCTTGTAATGATTACGATCAAAATTCTTCCGGATTCAGTTTATTTACTGTCAATATTACAACGAAAATAGCAAATTCCCCTCCTCTGGACGAGTGGCGAAAACTCAAAGAATTTTTGACGGGGTGGTTAGCTCAGCCATCGAATCCCTTTATATTTCCTCTTCAACATCCCTTATTTCAAACTATAACTCTCTTTTTTCCTTTAAAAATTAAGATTAACCGTAAAGACCAATTTTGTTTTACTAACTTTGCAGTTCGTAATATTATTTTTATGCACAAAGCAGGATTTGTAAATATAGTTGGAAAGCCCAATGCTGGAAAATCGACCTTGCTCAACCAATTAATGGGGGAGAAGCTGGCGATTGTAACGCAGAAAGCTCAGACAACCCGCCACAGAATTTTTGGTATTTATAATGAAGATGACCTTCAGATTGTATTTTCTGATACTCCGGGAGTATTGGATCCAAAATACGGACTGCAGGAAAAAATGATGGATTTTGTAAAGGATTCTTTGCAGGATGCTGACGTTTTCCTGTTTATTGTAGACGTTACCGATAAAGCGGAACCATCAGAATTTTTAATTGATAAACTGAATAAAATCCCTGTACCTGTACTTCTTCTCTTGAATAAAGTAGACCAAACCGATCAGGCAGGCCTTGAAAAATTGGTAGAAGAATGGCACAACAGAATTCCAAAAGCTGAAATTCTGCCTATTTCTGCCCTGAATGCCTTCAACACAGAAGTTATTTTACCTAAAATAAAATCTTTACTTCCCGAAAACCCTCCTTACTATGATAAAGATCAGTACACCGATAAACCGGAAAGATTTTTCGTAAATGAGGCCATTCGTGAGAAAATCCTTTTGAATTATGATAAGGAAATTCCCTATTCTGTAGAAGTGGTAACAGAACAGTTCAAGGAGAAAGAAGGAATTATCTTTATCGATTCAATTATCTATGTTGAAAGAGATACTCAGAAGGGAATTATTATCGGGCACAAAGGAGAAGCGATTAAGAAAGTAGGAACTGAAGCAAGAATAGATCTGGAGAAGTTTTTCACCAAAAAAATTCATTTGAACTTATTTGTGAAAGTGAAAAAAGACTGGAGAAAGAACGACAGAGATCTTAAAAATTTCGGTTACAGATAAACTAAAATAGCCGGAATCCCGTTGTATTAAAAGATTTTTATTACCTTAGTATAAATTTTTTAGTAGATGAACTATAATAATTCAAATTGGAGCTCAATACCTAAAGATATTATATTATTAGCAGTGAGAGTGTTTGTTGGTTTTGCCATGCTGTCCCATGGTTTTCCAAAACTTCAGATGCTGTTGACAGGCGGTAAAATTGAGTTTTTCGATTTTATGGGACTTGGCCCTCAGATTTCACTGATTCTTACGGTTTTTGCTGAATTTGTATGTTCGATACTACTTATTTTAGGGCTTTTTACAAGAGTTTCTTTAGGCTTCCTGATCTTTACCATGATCATTGCTGCTTTTGCAGTACACGGAGCAGATCCTTTTGAAAAAAGAGAAATGGCACTTGTCTATCTTTCTGTTTATCTTCTACTCATGGTAACCGGAGCCGGGAAAGTTTCAGTAGATCATATGATAGAAAGAAGAAAAAGAGCTTCAGACTGGTAATTTTACAACACAATAAATAAAAGGCACTTCAGGAAATGAAGTGCCTTTCTGTTTATAATTGCAATGTGATAAGTGACTTTTTAATGTTAAATTCTTTTAAAATTCACTACATTCGTAGAAAATGAATATATATGAAGATAAAACTGACTATTTGCCTTCTGGCATTTCTCAATTTTTATGATGCACAGGAAAATATTACGTATCAAAAGCCTTCTGCTGAGATTTTAAAACTGGCAGATTATGACAGACCTCCAGGTGTTCTGATGAACAGCAAAAAAGACTGGGTAGTTTTTACCTATCGTCCAACATATAAAACATTAGAAGATCTCAGCCAGAGTGAAATGAAGCTTGGTGGACTTAGAATCAACCCGGTTACTAATATTTCAAGCAGCATGACCTACTCAAATAATCTGAAGATCAGAAAGATCAATGATAAAAATGAGATTCAGGTAAAAAATCTGCCTTCCAATCCAAAAATTGCCTATGTTTCATTTTCACCGGATGAAAAAAAACTGGCTTTTACCAATACAACCGCTAAAGGAGTGGAGCTTTGGGTAGTGGATATGGAAACTGCATCTGCTAAAAAAATTACAGCAGATAATCTGAATGCCAATCTGGGAATGCCTTATGTATGGTATAATGACTCTCAAAGCTTCCTGATCAGAACACTTCCGCAAAACAGAGCTGCTCTTATTGATGCCGCTAAAGATCTTCCTACAGGCCCGATTGTTTCAACAGCAGACGGTAAAGTGTCCCAGAACAGAACGTATCAGGATCTTTTGAAGAATCCTCAGGACGAAAAAAACTTTGAGACCCTTACAGCTTCCGAACTTTACAACGTAGATCTTACAGGAAATCTTAAGAAACTGAAAGAGCAGGATATGTATGCCGGCTTAAGTTTTTCTCCGGACGGAAACTATCTGATGGCTACCATGATCAAGAAACCTTTTTCCTATATCGTTCCGCTTAATAGGTTCCCATCCACAACGGTTGTCTACGATAGGAAAGGAAATATTGTGAAAACAGTAAATGATGTTCCTCTGAATGAAATCATGCCGAAAGGATTTTCTTCTGTAAGAACCGGAAAAAGAGATATGGCATGGAGAAGTGATGCTCCTGCTACACTTACCTATGCTGAAGCTTTGGATGGAGGAGACCAGTCTAAAAAAGCAGATTACAGAGATGAAATATTTACCTGGGAAGCTCCGTTTACAGCCGCTCCAAAATCCTTCTTTAAAACCAGACAGAGATATGAAGATGTAGTCTGGACCAATGATCATTATGCAATTGTTTCTGAAGGCTGGTATGACACACGAAATACAAAATCTTACCTGATAGATATTAACAACGGAGAATCCAAAGTTTTTGATGACAGAAATTATCAGGATGTATACAGCGATCCGGGAAGATTTAACACAACGAAAAACCAATACGGGAGATATGTAATCGATATGAAAGGTGGAAAAGCCTATCTGATCGGGGACGGATTTTCCAAAGACGGCCAGCACCCATTTATTGACGAAATGGATGTTAAATCACTGAAAAAGAAAAGACTCTACACGTCTAATATAAAAAACGGTAAAGAAGAAATCATTGATATCCTTAATGCCTCAAAGGGTGAAGTCCTTACAACTCAGCAATCACCAAGTCTTTATCCGAATTACTTCAGAAAGAATATTAAATCTAATAAAGCAGAAGCTGTAACGAATTTTGCCAATCCTTTTGAAAGTATCAAAGACGTTTACAAAGAAGTGATTACCTACAAGAGAAATGATGGTGTTACCTTAACAGGAACTCTTTATCTTCCGGCTAATTACGACAGAAAAGCAAAAAAAGAGAAGCTTCCGTTGCTAATCTGGGCTTATCCAACTGAATATAAAGATAAAAATACAGCAGGACAGAATACCCAAAACTCGAATGACTTTACATTCCCGTATTACGGATCTTTTGTGTATTGGACAACGAAAGGATATGCTGTTCTGGATGATGCCGCTTTCCCGATTATCGGTGAAGGAAAAACAGAGCCTAATGATACCTTCATTACGCAATTGGTAGCCAATGCTGCGGCTGCTATCGATGCCGTGGATCATCTGGGATATATCGACAAAAAGAAAGTGGCTGTAGGAGGACATTCTTACGGTGCCTTCATGACCGCAAATCTTTTGACCCATTCTAATCTTTTTGCATGTGGAATTGCAAGAAGTGGTGCTTATAACAGAACATTAACACCATTCGGATTCCAGAGTGAACAAAGAAACTATTGGGATGTGCCGGAAATCTATAATACGATGTCTCCGTTCATGCATGCGGACAAAATGAAGACACCGCTTCTTCTGATTCACGGTGATGCAGATAATAACCCGGGAACATTTACTTTGCAGACGGAGAGATACTTCCAGGCATTGAAAAATCTGGGTGCTCCGGTAAAAATGGTTCTTCTTCCAAAAGAAGCACACGGATACCAGGCTAAAGAAAATATCTTACACCTTTTATGGGAACAGGATCAGTTCCTTGAAAAGTGTTTGAAGAAATAAATGACAAAAGAGACTGTTTATAGCAAACAGTCTCTTTTTTTACTTAAAATATAATGGGGACGTAAAATTTCTTACAGTGAAGCTCACCTTAATAATCTTACCTGCTTAATCAATCTTAACGGTTTAAATGGTAAGATGCTTCAGGATCTCATCAACACTTGTAAGCTCCATAAAATTCGGATGCTCCAAAGTAACATCATGCTGTTCATGGCTCCATGTGACATGGTAAGGAATATGTGCTGCAAAACCTCCGATTTCCAGTACCGGTAAAATATCTGATTTGATGGAATTTCCAAGCATCAGAAAGTTTTCAGGCTGGCAGTCCAGATGTTTCAGCAGTTTTTTATAGTCATTTTCTTTCTTGTCACTCATGATTTCAATGTGGTGGAAGTACTCCTGTAAACCGGAGTTTTTCAATTTACGTTCCTGATCAAGCAGATCTCCTTTCGTAGCAACAACCAGCCTGTATTTTCCTTTTAAACTTTCAAGGGTTTCTGTAACGCCATCCAACAATTCAATAGGTTTCTGCAGAAGCTCCCGGCCTAGCTGAATAGCTTTGTTAACCAATTCTAATGAGGCTGTATTGTTGGATATTCTGGATATGGTTTCAACCATACAAAGCATAAATCCTTTTACTCCATAACCGTACAGATGAAGATTCTGCATTTCTGTTTTAAACAATTCCTGTGATACCGAATGTTGTGGAAGATAATCTTCAAGAAGTACACAGAATTCTTTTTCTGCTTCCTGAAAATAAGGTTCGTTGATCCAAAGTGTATCATCCGCATCAAAAGCAATGGTTGTAATATGATTATTCATTTTTGTTTTGTAATTTTCTGTCCGTAAAATTCAGTATAAAAACTCAATAAGAAAAGGACATTTGTCCCGGGAGAATATGTTAAGGACGAATCAGACATTTTTAAACTATCTTGATGAACTGCACAAAAAGCAGAACACGAGTGACGATATTCTAGTAAAATCTTTTTCTACAGGGGATCAAATACTGGTACAGGATCATCAGCTTTCTCATGTCATGATGATTAAAGAAGGGATTGTCAAATGCTTTCTGGCTGAAGAAAACGGAAAAGAATACATCGTTGAGTTTCTGGGAAGCGGTGAAATCATCGGGGAAGTGGAATTAATCAAAAATATAAACTGTCTGTGCAGTATTGAAGCCCTCAATGAAGTGACAGTATATGCAGTAAAGATTCCGTTTTTTAAAGCTTTGATTAAAAATGATCTTGCCCTGAACCACCTTCTTTTAGAGTCTTTTGCAGAGCGAATTATCAATACTTCCAGCAGAGCATCCTATCAGCAACTCTACACGGTAGAACATACTTTGAAACAGTTGCTTCAAATACAGTCTAAGCAAAATATTCAAATTTCCAAAGAAGATATGGCAGCCTATCTCGGAATTGCAGTAAGAAGTTTAAATAGAATTTTAAAAGATTTGAAATAATTTTGTTGAATATGCTAATGGAATTACGGTAATTTTTCCCGCAGAATGAAGAGATTGCGTAGATTTTTCACTAGCAATTTTAATCAGCATAATCCTCAAGCAATAAAATGATCAGAATTTAATTTTATCGAAGATAAAATCGTTGCGCCTTAAAAATATTCTAGCTTTCAATCTTATTGCGCCTTTGCGTATTCCAAAAAAAAATATTAAAACAGATGCGAGTGTTGGTGTTATTACAAGGGGTTTTTCTGTTTTAATATTAAAATTTGGATAAAATATATTAAATCTATAGGGTGTTTTTAAAATTTTGTATTTTTGTATTAGAATTAGTTGAATCTAATATTCATGGAAAAATTAAAATTCAGAAATGCTGAGTTGGCAGATTTAAATAAAATCGTAGCTATATATAATTCAACAATTGCCTCAAGAATGGTGACTGCAGATATGGAAGAAGTTTCTGTGGAAAGCAAGTTAAAATGGTTTGAAGAGCACAATCCCCAGACAAGGCCGCTTTGGGTAGTTGAAGATGACCAGAATCAAACCGTTGGTTGGGTCAGTTTCAGTTCATTCCATGAAAGGGCAGCATATAACGGTACGGTAGAAGTAAGTATTTATCTGGACGAAACCTCAAGAGGAAAAGGATACGGAAAAACCATTCTTCAGTACTGTATTGATAACGCCGGAAAATTTGGAGTAAAAAACCTTGTAGCCCTTATTTTCCTTCATAATGAGCCAAGTTTGAAGTTATTCAGACACTTTGGATTTGAAGATTGGGGAAGCCTTCCTAATGTAGCCATTCTGGATGGTGTGGAAAGAAGTCTGAAGATTTTAGGAAAGAGGATAGATTAAATAGAACATGAAAATAAATACCTTGTGTCTATTTGTTAATTAATTTGTGCTATTGGTGTTTAGAAAATACACATAATCCTGTAGATGTGAGAAAGGGCATCAATCATGTTCTGCTGTAAAAAGAATAAAAAAAGCTGTCTCAAATATTGAAACAGCTTTTTTGTTTTTATGAATTCTGCTTAATTCTTTTTGCAGACATATTCAGGAATCGTTTTACCAGGAAAACAGCGGAGACCGTTAATCCCAGTCCAAGTGCGATCCACATTCCGAATGCGCCCATTTCTAAAGTAACACAGAAGAAATATCCCAAAGGAATGGTAATCACCCAGTATGCAATAAAGGTATAAATAGAAGGAATTTTCACATCCTGCAAACCTCTGAGCATTCCCAAAGCTGTCACCTGAATTCCATCAGAAAGCTGGAATAAAGCGGCGATGATCATTAATTTCGCAGCCAGTGTAATCACTTCCACTTCTTCTTTTTTGGTAAAGAAAGTCGGAAGTATGTTTCTGCCTAAAATAAATACCAGTCCACAGATACACATGAAAATAAAAGCAATTTTCAGATTGTTGATTCCTACTTTTCTCAATTCAACAAAGTTCTGTTCACCCAGTTTTCTGCCAATCATCACGGTAGATGCAACACTGAAACCGACACACAGGTTGAAGGTAAATGAAGCCATACTTAAAGCGATCTGATGGGAAGCAATATCATGAGCAGAGATCAATCCACAGATAAACGCGGCTCCGGCAAAAGCGGTTACTTCAAAGAACATCTGTAACGCTGTAGGCAATCCCAGTTTTACCATTTTATCAAACATCTGCTTTGAAAAATTCTGAATTTTTAAAGAAAAATCTTTGATATAACGTCTTGTTCTTTTTTCTTTAAGCAATACAAAATAAAGGAAAACCACCATGAAAATTCTGGAAATCAAAGTTGCCAAAGCAGATCCTTTAACTCCCATTGGAGGAATTCCCCAAAGTCCTTTGATAAATACGTAGTTTAGGGCAATATTGATGATATTGGCAATAATAGTTGCTTTGGTAACTCCAATCGTATAAGAAAGTCCTTCAGAAACTTCACGAAGGGTCTGAAATGCCATGAACGGAATCATACTCACTACCATTATGCTCAGGAAGCTTACCGTATCAGGAATGATCTTGGCAGGCTGTCCGGAATGATAGAGTAGCGGCATTCCCAACAATAAGATGACCATCAGGATAATCCCTACAGACATATTGATAATAAAACCGTGGCTGAAAACAGAGTTGATCGTAGCATGATCCTCTCTGGAATGTGCTTCCGAAACCAATGGAGGAATCGCAAATGAAAAGCCCAGGGCTAGTACAAATATCGAGAAAAATACAGCATTTCCCAACGAAACGGATGCCAGCGCATCGGCACCCAACAATTTTCCGACAATAATATTATCGAATAAGTTTACTGAAACCTGCCCCACCTGGGTAAGCATCACAGGCAGAGCCAAAGTCAGGCATTCTTTCGTATAATTTTTGTTTAAAAAGTTCATAATATTTTAAGATTCATATAGTTTATCATTCAAATAGGGTCAAAAAAAAATTTGCAGTGGTAACACTGCAAATTTTTATAATATGGTAAATAATAGCTTATTATTTCCTTACAAAACTTGCAACGTCACCTTCGGAAACAGTGTTTCCACCAAGAATAATCAATCTTTCAACAACATTCCTTAATTCTCGGATATTTCCAGTCCACGAAAGCGCTTTTAAAGCATCAATAGCTTTATCGTCAAACTTTTTCGCAGCAGTACCATGCTCATCAGCAATCATTCCTGAAAAGTGCTCAACCAATAATTTGATATCTTCTTTTCTTTCATCCAATGGCGGAACATAGATTTCAATAACAGAAAGTCTGTGATAAAGGTCTTCTCTGAATTTTCCTTCCTCAATTTCTTTCTGCATATTTTTATTGGTTGCCGCAATTACTCTTACGTCAACTTTAATTTCTTTATCACTTCCCACAGGAGAAACTTTGCTTTCCTGAAGTGCTCTTAATACCTTAGCCTGAGCAATAAGGCTCATATCTCCAATCTCATCAAGGAAAATGGTTCCACCATTAGCCTGTTCAAATTTTCCCTGCTTATCTTTAATAGCACCTGTAAAAGATCCTTTTACGTGTCCGAAAAGTTCAGACTCAATAAGTTCAGACGGAATCGCAGCACAGTTTACCTCTACCATAGGACCTCTTGCACGCTCACTTTGATTGTGGATCGCATGAGCCACCAATTCCTTTCCTGCACCGTTAGGCCCGGTGATCAGAACTCTGGCATCAGAAGCAGCTACCTTTTCAATCATATCCTGAATCTTTTGAAGAGCAGGAGAGGTACCGATCATCTGGTATTTTTTACTTACTTTTTTCTTTAAGGTTTTATTTTCTGTCTGAAGGTTTTTGTTTTCTTTCTTCAGGGTTTCTTTTACCAATGCATTTTTCACACTTGTAATAAGTCTGTTGATGTCAATGGGCTTGGAAATAAAATCATATGCACCCTCTTTCAGGCAGGAAACAGCAGAATCGATGTCTGCGTGGCCTGAGATCATGATAAAAGTAGTTTCCGGTTTTAAGGCAAGACTTTGTTTCAAAAGCTCGGTTCCTGAAAGCTTAGGCATCTTGATATCAGAAATCACCAATGCGAAATCTTCTTTTTCCACCTGTTTGTAACCTTCAAGGCCATCTTCGGCAATAACAAATTCATAATCGGTGAGTTCATCCGAAAGAATACTGTGAAGTACTCCCGAGATTGCTTTTTCGTCTTCTACTATAAGGATTTTTTGCATAGTTGCAAATTTAAATTTTTTGTTTCAATTATTAGCAAAAACTGTACCTAAATATTCTATTTGGAGTAGTCTCTTCTCCCGAAAATGGCAGATCCGACCCTCACAGAGTTGGCCCCACACTCGATCGCTATCGGGAAATCATCACTCATTCCCATTGATAGGGTATTTAATGTTTTTGATTGATTTAATTCATCAAAAAGCTTCTTTAGGGTTAAAAACTCATTTCTAACCTGCTGCTCCTCATCGGTGAATGTGGCCATTCCCATGAGGCCGGTAATTTCAACATGCGGAAATTTACCCTCAATGTATTGCTGGAAAAGATCTTTTGCTTCAGAAATTTCAAGCCCGAACTTGCTATCCTCAGCTGCAATTTTTACCTGCAGAAGGACTTTGATGATTCTGTTATTTTTTTCTGCTTCTTTATTGATTTCTGTTAATAATCTTTCAGAATCCACACTTTGTATGGTATCTATGAAAGGAGCAATGTACTTTACTTTGTTGGTCTGTAAGTGTCCGATCAGGTGCCATTGGATATCCTGAGGAAGGAGAGGAGCTTTTTCCATCAGTTCCTGAACCTTGTTTTCTCCAAAAACCTTCTGTCCGAGATCATAGACTTCCTGTACTGCAGAAACCGGATGGGTTTTAGAAACGGCAACCAGCTGCACAGTGGATGGCAGCTGGTTTTTTATAGTGTTGTAGTTCTCTTTAATACTCATAATACAAATGTCCGAAAATTCTCTGAATGTTCAAAGCTTAGTGATATCAGGTTTGCAGGGTTTATTAATTCAAAACCTCATTGATTTTAGGATATTGAGATATTTTTCTGAACACAAACTTGTTGCTCTTCTGCAGTTTCTCAATAAACATATCCAGTTCATTGATAGAGTCTGCATCTCTAAGATACTGGTCGTGGGTAAGGAATACAAGGTGTCTTGATGTCTTCTCAAGATCATTTAAGAAAATACTGTCTACTTTCTTGATCATGGCTTCATGACTTCCTTTTAAAGTCATTTTTTGTGAAGGTCTCCATTCAAGATCCCAACCGATTACTTTATAGCCGGCTTTTTTAAGGCCGTCTGCAGCTGCTGTTGAGCTTTTGATATCTGTTACGTTAATATTGTTGAGTCTCCAGATATTTCTTCCCGGAGTTCTTGCTATTTTATCAGTAAGCTTCAGACTGTCTTTGGCGATATCAAAATCATGAACTACAGCGTCAGCATTTTTATAAAAATCAGTGTATTTGTTATGAGCATGCGTGAAACTGTGATTGGCCAGTTCTATAAGAGGATTTTGCTTCAAAAGCTGAAAATCATCTTTTTGTCTTTTACTTCCATAAGCATGTTTACCAACCAGAAAGGCAGTTGCGCAAACGTTTCTTTTGTCAAGGATTTTTAAAAGATTTTCGGTTCCCTGGTTGGGGCCGTCATCAAAGGTAAGATAAATCACTCTTTTATCAGGGTCTACTTCTTCTTCATTATTATCGGGGACTATTTCTGCGGAAGGATGTTCCTGTGAACTGACGACGGGGTCATTATTCACTTCGTTTTTGAAATTACAGCTGTTCAGTAATGCTGAAGTTGCACTCATCAATGCAACCATCCCAAGAAAAGTCATATTTTTTGACTTTCCCGCAAAAATTTTTCTCATAAAAATAATGGAATTTTAAATTGTTAAAAATCGTTAAAAATAACAGTTGAAAATTAACAAATTATATGCCAAGCTGTACAGTGTTTTTTCTTTTTAAGTTTATTTTAAGAACTTTATTTTAAGGGAAATTTCCATTACCTGACAAGTTGTAAATTTATGATTTTCTTTTCTTTAAAATTTAACATTTATAAATATGAAAACGATAGTATTTTTCTATGTTTGTTAAGATTTCAATATTCTTCAATTGAAAGGGAATTATTTTATTTTAACAAAATCAAATTATTCTGCCGGAGTGTTATTCCAAAATATGTTTTAGATACAGCGAATTTTTAATAGCTGCCGTTCCCCAGGTATTATTAAAGAAAATAAAAGAGGTTTGAGAGGCATTTTTAATCTTTTCAGCTAATGCATCCATGAAATCTTTACTATATTCTGATTTGTAAAGAACAGGTTTTCCATGAAGCCTGTAATACAGTATTTCCGGATGATTAATAATAAGGTCTTCAGGAAGATTGCCTGGAAAACTTACGCCTGAGAAGACAATATCGTGTTGTTTTAAAAGATCGAATATTTCTTCTTGCCACCATGAGCTGTGCCGGAATTCAATGACGTTCAGAAATCGGGGATCAATACTGTTGATAATCCGCTCTGTATTCTCTGCCGTATTTTTAAAGGAAGGAGGAAGCTGATACAGAAATCCGGAAAGTTTATCTTTCAGACTGTCCTGAATGTGGTCACAGAATACAGCAATCTCGTCTTTGGAATTTTCAAACAGGTTTTGATGCGTAATGGCCTTTGGAATTTTAATGAAAAATCTGAATCCCTCGGGTGTTTCATCATGCCACTTTAACAGTGTTTTTGAGGTTGGCTTCCTATAAAAAGTAGAATTGATTTCTACGGCATTGTACGTTTTTGAGTATAAAGAAAGAAAATCTTTACTTGGGGCATTTTCAGGATATAAAGACCCTTTCCAGTCATTATTATAAAATCCCGAGCACCCTATGTAAAGATTTTCTTTTGTCATGTTATTATTTTATATCCAGATCCACGGAGTTTAATCTCAATGAATTCAGTATCACAGACAGGGAACTGAAGCTCATCGCAGCAGCTGCAATCATTGGTGATAAAAGAATTCCAAAGAATGGATACAATAATCCTGCCGCAACCGGAACGCCCAGTACATTATAGATGAATGCGAAGAACAGATTTTCCTTAATGTTTTTGAGAAGCTTTTCACTCAGTAATTTAGCTTTTGCAACACCTAGGATATCGCCTTTTAATAAAGTAATTTCAGCACTTTCAATGGCAACATCTGTTCCTGTTCCCATGGCAATGCCCACATCAGACTGTGCAAGAGCAGGAGAGTCGTTGATTCCGTCTCCCGTCATCGCTACAATTTTGCCCTGCTGCTGTAGTTTTTTTACCTCATTCAGCTTGTCTTCAGGAAGACAGTTGGCTTTGAAATGTTTGATTCCTAACTCATCTGCAACAGCTTTGGCGGTATGTTCATTGTCTCCGGTCATCATGATGACGTCTATTCCTTCGCTCATCAGCTGTTTTACGGCTTTCTTAGAGCTTTCTTTGATTTTATCCGTAAAGCTTACGAATCCCAGCACCTGTTGTTCCTGTGCGATATAAGAAATAGTATGGGCTTTAGACTGAACTTCTACTGCTTTCTGTTTTAAGCTCTCCGGAATCATAATCTGATGCGAGGTCAATAGACTTTCATTTCCAAGATAAGCGGTCTTGCCATTGATATTTCCTTTGACTCCTTTTCCGGATATGTTTTCAAATTGATCTACTTTTTCAGCACTTACATTCTCTTCTTTTGCTCTTTTTATGATGGCATTGGAAAGCGGGTGTTCAGAATTCTGGTTCAGAGAAAAAGCCAGTTTTAAAATGTGATTTTCATCTCCGTTTACCGTTTCAATATGTTCTACTGAAGGTTTTCCTTCTGTTAAAGTTCCTGTTTTATCGGTAATCAGAACATTTACTTTATTCATCTGTTCAAGAGCTTCTGCATTTTTGATCAGAATTCCATTTTTAGCACCTTTTCCGATTCCAACCATTAAAGACATTGGAGTTGCCAGCCCAAGGGCACAGGGACAAGCCACAATAAGAACTGCAACAGCATTCACAAAAGCAAATAAGGTTCTTTTCCCTTCCGGACCGAAAAACTGCCACAGAATAAAAGTAAGCACAGCAATAAGAATGACTACAGGAACAAATACTTTAGAAACTTTATCGGTAAGCTTCTGGATAGGAGCTTTGCTGCGGCTGGCTTCATTCACCATTTTAATGATCTGGGAAAGCAGTGTTTCATCACCTACCTTTTCTGCCTTCATAATGAATACCTGATTACCGTTGATGGTTCCGGAAGATACTTTATCGTCTACATTTTTTTCAACGGGAACAGGCTCTCCGGTAATCATACTTTCATCTACGATAGAATTTCCTTCAATGATTTTTCCGTCTACGGGAATTTTTTCACCCGGTTTTACTTTTAATAAATCACCTATTTTTACCTGAGAGAGCAAAACTTTCTTTTCCTCACCATTTACCATAAGATTGGCTTCATCAGGTGAAAGGTTCATTAATTCTTTGATGGCATTTCCTGTTTTTTTATGAGCTGCTGCTTCCATCAGCTGACCTAAAATAACAAGGGTTAAAATCACACAGACTGCCTCAAAATACAATGGGATTTCATGATTGTGTCCACGAATTTCATGTGGAATAATGTCTGGAAATATCAGAGCAACAATACTGAAAATAAATGCAGCAGCAACTCCCAGAGCAATAAGACTGAACATATTGAGGTTCCATGTTTTGAAGGAAACCCAGCCTCTTTTCAACAGAAACCATCCTGAATAAAACATGACCGGAAGCGTTAAAGCAAGCTCAATAAATCCCTGAACCTGATGAGAAAAAGGGAAATTGATCAGCATTCCTCCCATAGAAAGAATGAAAACCGGAATCGTAAATATCAGTGAGGTAATGAATTTTCTCTTTAATATGGTATAGGTTTCATCTTCCTCGTTATCACCGCTGTCTGGCATTCTCACGAGATCCATTCCACAGATCGGGCAGTCTCCCGGTTCGTTACGGATGATTTCCGGATGCATAGGACAGGTGTATTTTGCAGTTTTCTTTTCAGGATATTTTACAAGGTCCATTCCACAAACGGGACATCCTACATTGGAATCGTAGGTTTTGTCGCCTTCACAGTACATCGGACAGTAATATCTGCCGGCCATTTCATCAGTCACTTTTGGTGCTTCGTGATGATGGCTGTGATGGTGATCGTGATGGTTGTGAGCAGTATGCGAATGAGCGTGATGCTGATGTGAGCTTACATTTTGTACAAGTTCTTCAGTGATAGGCTCCAAATCCATATGACAAACAGGGCAGCTGCCTTTCTCATCGTATACTTTATCCCCTTCGCAAAACATCGGACAATAGTATTTTCCTATGCTGTCTTTAAAGTTTTCAGGAAGGTTGGTTGATGAATAGGTTGGTTTATGATTAGGATCCTTAGCCAGCTTTTCTTCAATAGGAACCAGATACATTTTGCAGACAGGACATCTTTCGCCCTGCTTGAAATAAACTTTATCGCCTTCACATTCCATCGGACAATAGTATACTGAAGACGGAGATACACGGTCCTGAGGTTTTATAAAAGTTTTCTCAGGATTATCAGGATCTTCAAGTCTGTATTTTCCTATCTCTGCCAAAGCGTTATTCAAAACTGAAAGTTTCACTCCATGATCAGAAGTGATGGTGGCGGTATGGGTTTCCAGATTTACATCGGCTTTAACACCATCAACACTGTTTAGTTGGTTGGATATCTTTTTCTGGCAGCCGGAACAGGTCATTCCGAGTATTTTATACTGTTGTTCCATGATTCTTAAATTTATACTACAAATTTCCAAAATGGAAAACTAAGGTTGTTATAAATTTAAGGATAATAGTTATAAAATTAGGTGGAGTGGGTGAGTTTGAGAGTATAAGAGTAAGAGAGTTTGAGAGTTGTAGAGTTGTAGAGTTGTAGAGTTGTAGAGTTGTAGGATTTGAGCGTTTGAGAGTTTGTAAGTGTGATAGGGATACTTAATTCCTTCACTCCTCAAACACTCAAACGTATTAAAGATTGTCAAGAGCCTTGCGATGGTGTTCCTTAAGTTTTTTGAACTCTGTGGGAGTAAATCCGGTTATATTGCGGAATTGGGAAGAAAGATGCTGAACACTTTTGTAGCCTAGTTTTCCTGCAATTTCGGTAAGATTGAATTCATTGTACAAAAGAAGTTCTTTTACTTTTTCAATTTTCTGAAGAATGAAGAACTGCTCTAATGTGATATTTTCGTTTTGCGAAAATGTTTTTGAAAGAGCGCTGTAATCCTTGTGAAATTTTGAACTTAAAAATTCTGAAAGCAGAAAGTCTTCCGGGATATCAAGGTCGCTTATTTTTACAATAATGAGGTTTTTGATTTTTTCTACGGTCTGATGTGCAGAATCCATGATCCTTTCAAAACCTGTGTCAAGCAATTCCTTTTCAATAATCTGGATTTTTTCAGGTGAAATTTCATTCTCTGTTTCTACTTCACCTAATAAGATATTGCTTATCCTTACATCTGCATTACGGAAAATATTTTCTACCGCTGCAATACATCTGTTGCAGACCATATTCTTTATGAATATTTTCATAAGCTTTTGTTTAACCTGTCTTTTACGAATTCAATCTGGGTCTTGCCATGAGGAGCAGGATTACCTTCCGCATCAAGGTTGACCATAACAATTCTTTCTACAGTAATAATCGTCTGATGAGTCATTTTGTTTCTCACATCACATCTCAAAGTAATAGAAGAAGAACCGAAATGAGTAGCTTCAATTCCTATTTCTATAATATCTCCCTGTTTGGCGGAGCTCACGAAGTTGATTTCAGAGATAAATTTGGTTACTACTTTTGTGTTTTCCAATTGGATAATAGCATACAATGCCGCTTCTTCGTCAATCCATTGAAGAAGTCTTCCTCCGAAAAGTGAATGGTTGGGGTTTAAATCTTCGGGCTTCACCCATTTTCTGGTATGGTAGTTCATATCTTTTAATAATTTGAAGTACAAATTTAGTGTTAAAAGCTGATCTTTTCAAAAGAATAGTATTCATTGAACTGAAAAGAATCATTCATTTTCTCAATCATTTTTTTTTGGAACGCATGGCTTTTGTTTTTGCTACAGAACGGTCATTTAGCAATATCTGATATTCTTCACTCTCCACAGGAATCAGGGCAACTTTTCCTTCGGAATTGTGATGAAATCCGAATCCGTATTTTTTTGCAAGAGGAGAGCACCGGAGGCAGGGCTGGCCTTTGGAAAAGAATTTTTCTCTTTCACTTTGTTTTTCGCTTTCTGATAGATCATTTTTAATTGCATAACATTCAAAAATAAGATCATCGGACGAGTATTGATAAGGCTGTTTTATCAGCTTCTCATATTGAAGGTTGGCGAGTGTCTTTGTTTTCTTTTCCGGAGGAATCTGTGCCTGGGAAACCGGACAGTCTTCAGCAATTTCAATAAGAGTATCTGTGTAATTGGTGGTATGCTGTTTCATATGTTGATGATTTGATGTTTTTTCGAATTTAAAATGAAAATAAGTGCGTCAATATAAATGCGGGATTAAGTTGGATAAAGGTTGTTTTTTACGTCAAATGTTAAATAAATTAACTAAATGATAATACAGTATTTAATTGTTTGATTTTCAGTTATTTAAATTGTTTTTATATACTTTTTGATAGCTTGTACTCAACATAATGTGAGAAATATGTAAAAAAAGCTTTGATTTGAAATTTTTAATTGTATCTTGCATACGTTTATATTTGGAATCAATATTTGTTCATTAATTTATGTTGTTTTTCTTTTATATACCAAATTTTTATTAATTTTTTAATTTATTTAAAATGAACATTTTTGTTTCAAACATCAATTACGCAACTAAAGAGTATGAGTTGCACGATCTATTCGCAGAATTTGGAGATGTATCATCAGCTAAAATCGTTACAGACAGAGAAACTGGTCGTTCCAGAGGTTTCGGTTTCGTAGAGATGGGTGATGAAGAAGGAAAGCAAGCTATTGAAGCTCTTAACCAAAAAGAATTCAACGGAAAAACTCTAAACGTATCTGAAGCTAAACCAAGAGAAGAAAAACCAAGAAGAAGCTTCGATAACAACAGAGGTGGAGGTTATGGTAACAACAACAATAGAGGCGGAGGCTATGGTAACAACCGTGGCGGAGGCGGAAATCGTTGGTAAAAATATAAAGCGGCTTTTAAGCCGCTTTTTTTATGGAAATTTTATTTCCAGTAAATCATTTAATTATAATTTTGGGGTGAAATGTTGTGGTATTTTATAACAAATCCGGTGTTCCTGTATGGGAAGCAAAGACAACCAGCAGAGGAGTAAGAGCAATTTTCAAGGAAGATGGTAATCTGGTAGTGTATACCCGTGGAAATGGCGTTGCCTTCAGTTCAAATACAGGTGGTAAAGGAGCAAACAAGTTGTCCGTTCAGGATGACGGAAATCTTGTGATCTACGGAAGAAACTCTCCGCTTTGGAGTTCCGGAACGAACAGATAAATTATACAACTCAGATAAATAAAAGAGACTATCCAGAAGGTAGTCTCTTTTTTATTGGAACGTTATTTTAATTTTATAAGAATGTAAACGTTTTCGTAATAAATATCGGCAGTGTCATTTTCAGAGTATTTTTCCTTTGTAATCTCATTGAAGATAAGTTTAACGTGATACTTGCCTAAGTCAGATTCCATCGCAATTTCAGGAAGTTTTACGTTTCCTGTTTTGTTTTTATTTTCCTCAAATAGTTTAATGATCTGTGGTCCGAAATCTACTTCTTCCTGATCATTTAAACTGAGTTTCAATGAGGATTTTTCTGTCAGTTGGTCTGTAAGCTCAAACTGGTCATTATTCAGTTGTTGTGGATCTCTGCTATACCGATGGAAAGAAATTAAATATTGATAATTCCCGATTCCTACAGCCTTTTCTTCACGAACAAGAACGAGTCTGTTCATTTCGTACGCCCTGTTTTTTACAGTGACATTCACATCTGAAAACTTATTCTGAATGCTGTAATTGATACTGTAAAAGGAACCTTTTTCAATATTTTCTGACAATTCAGCCTGATCTTTTTCATTCAGTAAACCCGATAGGAATGCCTCTTGTTTTCTTTCAGCCAGAAATTCAAATTTATTGGCAATTTCAGTACGGATTGTATCTGTAACCTTTTTCTGGAAATTAATCTTGCCGGCACTGATCAGCTGATGTTGTTTTAAGATATTCATTAATTCCGTTTTCTGACTTCTTTTAGCCACGCTAAAAGCATTAAGGTAAGGGAAAATCAATGCAAAAACACCAAATAAAAATAAGCTGACAGGAATGAATTTTATGGTGGCTTTTTTGTTGAAAATAAAGTAGACAACTATGCTTGACAGCCATAAAGCAAGCAGGAGAACAAAGTACCTTGGTTCTGTATAGCCATATTCTAAAATTCTGGTGAAAATTGCAGTGAAAAGCAGAGCAATCAAAGGTAGTATTGTATAATAGAATACTTTTGAGAATATCCTGACCCAGGATTTTGCGTTTTCCTGCTTCAGAGGATGTACAAGAAGTAATGCAAGGATACCCACAATGCTGTACGCTAAAACAAGATAAGAAACCCAGCCTCTCGGAAGCTGCCAGTTGATGACTATTTTAACAGAATAGAAATAAAGGATCGTTACATAGATCAGGAGTAAAGGAATTAAAATAAACTGAGTGAAAAACTTCAGAACGACGGGATAGGTACCATCTTTTTCAAGGTTGTTTAAGCCTTTATCATTAAATAAAAGGAAAATAAAACTGCTCCCGAAAATAGCGAGAACAAAGAAAGTATCTCTGTAAATTCTGTCATGAAAGTTAAAATCAAAAAGTTTATCAATGGCCAGAATTGCCAATTCAACGCCACCAGTCAAAACTCCTGTAAATACGGCAGTAAGAAAGATATTGATAAAAAGATTTTTGTTGTACTGCCAGAACCTGAGCTCTCTGTCTCTCTCCAGAAACGGAATAAATGATACGAGTAAATGGGAAAGAAGAGCGGTAACAGCAATAAGATAAGCATGCACTTCTGTAAAACTTTCCTTTCTGTCAGGGAGAATACAATAAAAACCGATGAGAAAGATAACGCCGGATACGTGCAATAATAATTCTTTTCCGATTCTTTGTGACAGCATTTTTAATGCAAACATCAGGGAAATTCCCAAACAGGCACATATGGTAAATTTGATATAAGAAGTGATTTCAAAGCGATCTGTTTCCGCAATACATATGGCACCGGCAGAAGCTAATAAAGCCATTACCAAAACCATTGGATATCGGAAAATGGCTTCATTGGCCCGGCTTAGAGTTTCCTGGAATTTTGTTTTCATGATTTGGTGTTTTTTGAATTTAAATTAATCTTTTTTCTTTTTCTTCTTTTTGTCCTTGTCTTTCTCTTTTTCCTTTCCTTTGGTTTTCTTTTCTTTTTTGGGATTCAGGATTTCTTCAGCTACTTCGAACTTAGGTTCTTCAATTTTTGCCGGCTTTATTTCGATTTTAAGATCAAAATAGCCTTTCATATCTTCCTGGGAAATTAATTTTTCACTTAATAAAAGCTCTAGAATTTCTTTCCCTGAATGATTAAAAAAGTTATGCGAAAGCTCTTTTAACAGGAATTTTTTATACTCTTCTAAAGGAACAAGCACGCTGTATTTGAAGATTCTTCCTTCTTTTACAGTAGACAGATAGCCTTTTTCAACTAATATTTTCAAATAAGTGGAAACCGTATTCTGGTGTGGTTTCGGTTCCGGATGCTGCTCCATAACGTCCTTCAGATAGAAAGATTCCATTTTCCAAAACAGCTTCATAAAGTTTTCTTCTGCGGCAGTAAGATGATTTATTTTCATAGAGTATTCTAATGTTGAAATTGAATATTGCAATAAAGATAGATAAAAGATACCAAAAAAGCTATTCCAGCCCCCATAAATACTTCTTTTACGGTATGTCTTTTTAAAATGATACGGGTAATTCCGACCAAAACAGCAATTCCCAGCCACGCAAGACCCATTTTCCAGTCGAGTGAGAAAAATAATGCTGCTACAAATATATTGAATGCTGTATGCATCGAGCTTTTGATAAAAAGATTACTGATCTGAAGGGCGAAAAGCAGCACCAGAATAAATAGCATGACAAGATCAATATATCCGTTTTTAATATAATTGAAAAGAAGATAAATGATCACGCAGACTGCAATAAATATATACAGGGTTTTCCTTTGAACACGATTGGAGACATCCATATTGGTATATCTTCCCGTTTTCACATTCCATACCAGCCATACAACAACCGGAATAATGATCATTAATAATACAGGCAGAAAATACAGCATAGAATCCTTAAGAGAATATTCCCTGATGCTCATGTAGGTAAAGAAAATGATCAGAGAGACCAAAGGATTAAAAAAATCAGAAATGACTTTTGAAATTTTGTGTAATAATGAAGACTGCTTTTCTTCCATAATCAAGTTTAAAAACCAAATATACTATTATAACCTCAAAAAACAAGGGGAAGAAGCCGTCTGAAGTTGATGGATAAATTGAGAAAATAATTCATTATTAATAGGTTTTGATGCGATAACCTTTTTTTTACTTTTTTAGATTAATATTAAATTTTGCAGGAAATGTTTTATTTTTAATTGATCAGTTTAATCATCACTATCATGAAGCACCTATTCACATTCGTATTGGTTATCTTAGGATTTTTTACTTTCGGACAAAAGGTTTTCACGGAAAAATATTTCTTCGCCGCCACCTGTACATCAATTAAGAATTTATGAAATTCCCAAAGAGAACAAGCAGGTTTTTCTGGACCGTTTCAGAGATCATGCTCTGAGAATAATGAAAAAATATGGGTTTACCATTGTGTCTATCTGGGAGTCGGAATTTAAAGATAAAACAGAATTTGTTTATCTGCTTGAATGGAAAGATGAAGCCACTATGAAAACGGCCTGGGAAGGATTTTTGGCAGATCAGGAATGGAAGGAAATTAAAGCAAGAACAGCCAGCCAATATGGCAATTTTGTTAATGAAATTGAAGACAGAACGCTCAAACTTACCGGTTTTTCTCCGAAAAAAAAGCTATTGAAATAACCAAAAGATATATTAACGATAATTAAAGGGGAAGGAAATGGAGAGTGAAGCATAATCATTTCCCTGTATTTTTATCTTGATTGTAATTTCGGAAAAGCCACATTAACAGGCTGATTGCTTAGCTGTCATGATAAGAAAATGATTAATAAAAGGTTGCTTTATGAGAGTTTCAAAGGCTCGAAAATTAAGAATAATCCGTCCGGCCTGCAAGTAGATTTTACAGAAAAATCGAAAAGTTATCTATGTATAGAATAAAAACAAAGTTTTTTTCATAATTTTGCTCAACTATTTCATCATAAAAAAGCAAGAGCTAACACATGAAAGAATTTTCTAAAGAGGTATACCTGAAGTGGTATGAAGATATGACAATGTGGAGAAGGTTTGAAGACAAATGCCGTTCTCTTTACCTAAAACAAAAGATCAGAGGATTTTTACATTTGTATAACGGTCAGGAAGCTATCCCTGCCGGGTTTACACATGCAATGGATCTGACAAAGGACAGTATGATTACTGCTTACAGATGTCACATTCATCCAATGGCGATGGGTGTGGATCCTAAAAGAATCATGGCAGAACTTTGTGGTAAAGCTACAGGGACATCCGGAGGTATGGGTGGATCTATGCACATTTTCAGTAAAGAACACCGTTTTTACGGAGGACATGGTATCGTTGGAGGACAAATTCCTTTAGGTGCAGGTATTGCTTTTGCTGATAAATATTTCGACAGAAAAGCTGTAAACATCTGTTTCTTTGGAGATGGTGCTGCAAGACAAGGTTCTTTACATGAAACTTTCAATATGGCAATGAACTGGAAACTTCCGGTAGTATTTGTTGTGGAAAACAACCAATATGCAATGGGAACTTCTGTAAAAAGAACTGCCAACCACGAAGATATCTATAAATTAGGTTTAGGATACGAAATGCCTTGCCTTGCTGTAGATGCAATGGATCCTGAGAAAGTAGCAGAAGCTGCTTACGAAGCTATTGAAAGAGCAAGAAGAGGAGACGGACCTACATTTATTGAAGCAAGAACTTACCGTTACAGAGGACACTCAATGTCTGATGCTGAGCCATACAGATCTAAAGAAGAAGTAGCTCTTCATAAAAATGATGACCCGATCGAATTGATAAAACATAGAATTTTAGAAAGCGGATGGGCTACAGAAACAGAATTGGAAGCTATCGATAACAAGTCCAGAGACTTTGTTGAAGAGTGTATCGAATTTATGGAAAACTCTCCGTATCCTGATGCAGAAAAAATCTATGAGTATGTATATGCTCAGGAAGACTATCCATTCCTAGACAAATTAGAAAACTAAAAAATAAAAATTAATTTGAAATTTGAAGTTTGAAATTTCTGAAATCTCAAATCTCAAATCTCGAATCTCAAATCAATATAGATTATGGCAGAAGTAATTACGATGCCCCGCCTGTCCGACACAATGACGGAAGGTAAGGTGGCCAAATGGCATAAAAAAGTAGGAGATAAAGTAAAAGAAGGAGATATTTTAGCTGAAATTGAAACTGATAAAGCAGTTCAGGATTTCGAATCTGAAATAGAAGGTACTCTTTTATACGTAGGTGTAGAAGAAGGATCTGCTGCTGCTGTAGACTCTGTTTTAGCTATTATCGGGAATGAAGGAGAAGATATTTCAGGATTGACAGGTGGGGCTGCTGCTCCCGCTGCTGCAACTGAAGAAAAAAAATCAGAAGAACAGCCTAAAGCAGAAACTGCTGCGCCTGCTGCTGCAGAAGTTCCGGCAGGAGTTGAAATTATTACAATGCCGAGACTTTCTGATACAATGACAGAAGGTAAGGTGGCTAAATGGCACAAAAATGTAGGTGATACAGTAAAAGAAGGAGATCTTCTTGCTGAGATCGAAACAGATAAAGCGGTACAGGATTTCGAATCTGAATTCAATGGAGTACTATTGAAGCAAGGTGTAGAAGAAGGAGGTGCTGCTCCGGTTGATTCCGTATTAGCAATCATTGGCCCTGCAGGAACAGATGTTTCCGCTGTAGGGGCTCCAAAAGCTGCGGGTCAGTCAACTGAAAAACCAGCTGAACAAAAAACAGAAGCTAAACCAGAAGAAAAAGCTGCTCCGGCTGCCAATTCTTCATCTTCTGACAGAGTGGCAATTTCTCCACTGGCTAAGAAAATGGCTCAGGATAAAGGAGTTGATATCAGCAGTGTTCAGGGATCTGGTGAAAACGGAAGAATCGTTAAAAAAGATATTGAAAACTATCAGCCAGCTGTAAAACAAGCTGCTTCAGCTCCTGCAGCAAGCGCTGCTCCTGTCGCAGTAAGCTTTGTACAGGGTGAAGATACAGAAACTCCAAACTCTCAGGTAAGAAATATTATTGCAAAACGTCTTTCTGAAAGTAAATTCACTGCCCCTCACTACTATCTGATGGTTGAGATCAATATGGATAAGGCAATTGAGGCCAGAAAAGAAATCAATTCTTTACCGGATACCAAGATCTCTTTCAATGATATGATCATTAAAGCCACTGCAATTGCTTTAAGAAAACACCCTCAGGTAAATTCAAGCTGGGCTGGTGATAAGATCATCCACAGAGGAAATATCAATATTGGTGTAGCAGTAGCTATTCCGGACGGATTGGTAGTTCCTGTATTGAAAAATACAGATCAGATGACGTATACCCAGATTTCCGCAGCTGTAAAAGATATGGCATCAAGAGCTAAGAGTAAAGGTCTTAAGGCTAATGAAATGGAAGGATCTACATTCTCTATTTCTAACTTAGGAATGTTCGGAATTGAAACATTTACAAGTATCATCAATCAGCCAAACTCTGCTATCCTTTCAGTAGGAGCGATTATCGAGAAGCCTATCGTTAAAGATGGTCAGATCGTAGTTGGAAACACCATGAAACTTTCATTGGCTTGTGACCACAGAGTGGTAGACGGTGCTACGGGTGCTCAGTTCTTACAAACTTTAAGAACCTATTTAGAAAGTCCATTAACATTGTTACTGTAATTTTCTGAATTGAAAATATTGAAACCTCCCGGACTGGGAGGTTTTTTTGTTTTTTTGGGTAAATGGAAATGATGATGAATGACAAACCTTATAGGTTTAGAAAAAGCTTCTGGTACAAATATTTTTATAAAAAATAAGACTGTAATAATTTAAAAAATTAATAGAAAAGAACTGTATAAGTAGATTGCCGGAATCTAAACATTCAAAAAGTAAAATAAAATACAAACCGCTTCAAAAAGCGGTTTTTTATTTGCAGGCAATTCACTATTTTTGAATCATGATTAAAGCAAGAAATATCCATAAATCTTATGGGAATTTAGAGGTACTGAAAGGAGTTGATATTCATATCAAAACAGGAGAAGTGGTTTCTATTGTAGGAGAATCGGGAGCAGGTAAATCTACACTGCTGCAGATTTTAGGAACACTGGATCATCCCACCCAGTCCGGGAAATACGATACTGAAATTGAAATAGCAGGTGAATCATTTATCAATATGAATGATAAGCAGCTTTCAAAATTCAGAAATCAGAATATCGGTTTCGTATTTCAGTTTCATCAGCTTCTTCCGGAGTTTACCGCGTTGGAAAACGTATTGCTTCCGACAAAAATAGCAGGAGCCAACGAAAGAGAAGCTATCGAAAAGGCTTATGCTTTATTTGAAGATCTGAAGATAGAGCAAAGACTGAATCATAAACCCAACCAACTTTCTGGTGGAGAAGCGCAAAGAGTAGCGGTGGCAAGGGCTTTAATCAATTCACCGAAAATCATTTTTGCAGATGAGCCTACAGGTAACCTTGATTCCAAGAATGCGGACGATCTTCACAGATTGTTTTTTGATCTTAGAGACAAATATAACCAGACTTTTGTCATTGTAACCCATAACCCTAATCTTGCAGAAATTACAGACCGTAAGCTTGTTATGAAAGATGGAATGATCATAGAATAGCAGTATAAAAACCGGATGATGAAACACTTTGTTTTTCTTTTTTTAATAGTAATTTCCTGTTCAAAAGCTGACTCCCAGCAGTTGAATCCATTGGGTATTCCTCAGGCAAGGATTTCGGAGATTAAAAATTATATTAAAGGAAAAGAATACAATCAGGAACTGGCTGTTTTTATCAACTTTAAAATCCCTTCAGGAAAGTATCGCTATTTTATTTATAACCTGAAAAACAATACAATCGTACAGCAGGCTATAGTCTCCCATGGTTCAGGTTCAGTGACTCCAAAGTCAGATGCTTTAAAATTCAGTAATATTGAAGGATCTTACCAGTCATCCCTTGGAAAATATGCTATTGGAGAAAGCTATGTAGGAAAATTTGGTAAAGCGTATCGGCTGGCAGGTCTGGATTCTACCAACAGTAATGCTATGCAGAGAGCCATTGTTCTCCATTCGTACGGATGTATTCCGGATACTGAATCCCGGAATCCTGCATGTTTAAGTTTAGGCTGTCCTATGCTTTCGGTAAATGCTTTTAAAGAGACGGCAAAATATATTGATCAGTCGAAGAAGCCGATCATCTTATATGCATTCTATTAACTTATAATTCCTTTCCATGGCTATAAAATTTCTTGCAGAAGATGACAGACCCAGAGAAAAGTTTTTGCAGAAAGGCAAGAGCTCACTTTCGGATTCTGAGCTGTTGGCAATTATTATGGGAAGTGGAAACAGGGATGAGAATGCTGTAGAGCTTGCAAGAAAAATTCTGAATTCTGTCAATAACAACTGGCATCAGCTAAGTTTGCTATCCGTTAAAGACCTGATGAAATTCAAAGGAATTGGTGCTGCAAAAGCTATTTCAATCATTACAGCTTTAGAGATCGGAAAAAGAAGAGCTGTTCAGGAAATTCCTGAAAAAACGGTGATTGGAAACAGTCACGATGCCTATGTCATTCTCAGAAACCAGCTCTCTGACCTGAGAACAGAAGAATTCTGGGCGATTTTCCTTAACAACAGTAATAAAGTGATTCATGTTTCCCAGCTTACCCAGGGAGGAATCAGCCAGTCTATTGTAGATGTAAGAACTCTTTATAAAGCCGCACTGGATCATTTTTCAACCGGCATTATCATTGCCCACAATCACCCTTCCGGAAGCTTAAAACCAAGCCGGGAAGACATCAATATCACACAGAAAATAAAAGAAGCAGGAAATACACTAAGTATTCAGCTTTTAGACCATATTATTGTCACGCAGGATGCTTATTTTAGTTTCTCGGACGCAGGATTGTTATGATTAGAAGATTAAAATACCATGAAATTGACTTTGTAAAATATGCTCAGTGTTTAGAAAATTCCGAGCAGAGAAAATATTCTGCTACAAAGCATTTCTTAGATACTACTTCTACAATGCCCTGGGAAATTCTTGTTTATAAAGATTACCAAGCAGTAATGCCTGTTCCTTTCGTAAGAAAATATGGAATGAAAATCGTGCACAACCCTAAGCTTTGTCAGCAGCTTGGTGTTTTTTCCGTTAAAGATGATGTGGATCTTAATGAGGCTTTTCTGGAATATCTGGAAAAAAACTATATGATCAGGGCATATCCTTTCAATGATGTCAATCAGCTTCGTACAAAGATCAGAATCAAGAAAAATTTTTTACTGTATCCTGATGCTTATGAGAAAGTATATTCGAGATACTCACCCAAAAGAAAAAGAAAACTTCGGTTAGATGAAGGTGTTTTAAAAGAATCAGAAATTAAAACAATCACTTACGATAAAGCTAAAGCTTTTATTGAAGCGAATACTATAGGGCTGAGCAAAGAAAATGATCTTGGAGAATTCATGAGGATATTTGAAAGTTTTCATCATCTTGGTTACCTCAAATTTACGGCATTTTACTATCAGCATAAGATCATCAATGTAATTGCTACCTATACGGACTGTGATATGGTAGCGCTTTTAGGAAATTTTAATGATAAAAATTATGTCAGATTATCAGGAGCATCCGTATTGATTGATCATGTCATTAAAGAGAATATTGAAACTCATATATTTGATTTTGAAGGAGGAGAACTCCCCAATATTGAGGAATTTTTCCGCGGATTCCGGCCGGAATTAAGGCCTTACGGAATTATTGAGAATTCAAAAAAGAACCTTTTCAAAAAGTTAGGGTATCTTATATTAAGAGGAAAGTCTTTTTTATGATGAAAAGCATTGTTTAGATTGGTTCTAATTAAGTAATATTCCGTAACTTTATAAAATCCTTAGTAAAACAGTTATGTTACAACAGATTCGTCAGTACAAATTATCATACATGCTTTATAACTTGTTTAAAAAGAATAAATTAAAGCATAATATTCCATTATATAAAAAATACGGAATCAATAAGAACTATTTTTCAAGTATTTCAAGCAAAGATTTTGCTCATCTTCCAACTAGTGAAAGAACACTGGATTATACAAAATTGAAGGAAACCCCTTTTTTTAAGAAGCTTTCTGAAGAAAATAAAGAAAGTGCTCTTCAGTATGATGAGAATGGGTATATGATTCTGAGAAATTTCCTTAGTCCGGAAACAGCAGATCAAATCAATACTGAAATTGATAAACTGATGAAGGACGGGACTTTGAAATTTATTTACGGAGGAAAACTGATGTTTGCAATCCATCATTCAGAAATCATTAAAAATATTGGAAGTGATCAAGAACTGTTAGACTTTTTATCTGTTTTACTGGACGGAAAATCCAAGCTTTTCCAAAGTATCAACTTCATCAACGGCAGCCAGCAGAAAACCCATTCTGACAGTATTCACATGACTACTTATCCATTGGGAGGACTGCTTGGAGTATGGATTGCCCTGGAAGATGTAGACGAAAGTAACGGAGCGCTTCATTATATTCCTAAAAGTCATAAGCTTCCTTATTTCCTGAATTCCGATTATGATAATGAAGGCACAGCCCTGAAAATAGGAAAGAAAAGCTACAGAGCCTATGAAACCTTTCTGGAAGATAAAGTAAAAGAATTAGGCTTACAGAAAGAAATTTTTAAAGCCAAAAAAGGAGATCTACTGATCTGGCACGCCAATATTCTTCATGGCGGAGAACCTCACACAGATAAGAACAGAACGAGGAAAAGTCTTGTCTATCATTTTTTTGATGAAAATAGTGTGTGCTATCATGAAGTAACACAAAGACCCGCCCTGTTTGAACTTTAGGGAACTTTCATAAAAACTTTCTTTAGGCATTTTAAATGATAGTTTTTTTACATTTGTATCCTTAATATCAGTGTATGGGAAAAAAGAAGAATATTCTTGTTTTTATATTTTCAATCTATGTATGCATGATGTCATACTACCTGTATACCCATCATTACTACAATACTGATATGGAAGCCTATATGGGACTCATCTATAAAACGGAATGTCCTGAAATGAAAATTGAAGAAATTCATCAGAAGGTATATGACGAACTGAGAGAAAAAAGTCCTGATTTCGCGGGACTTGGTCCTGTTAATCCAATGGCTGAGGAAGTAGCAAAAGGGGAGAGCACTTACTATAAAATCATCTCGCAAAATCCCAAAGCCTACGAAGAAGAGCTGCAGCTTTTTGTGGTGAAACCTTTTTATAATTTTATAAGCTGGTCATTATTCAAATTAGGTTTCAGTGCTTCTGCTTCCATCTCTTTGATTTCAGTTATCTCTTATGCTTTGATTCTAGTTCTGATTTTCAGCTTTTTGATAAAAATTCTGAGAAATTATCCTCTTGCCTTTATCCTTACTGTTTTAATTTCACTGTTCAAGCCTTTGCCGGAATCGGCCCGGCATGTTTCAGCAGATTCCTTATCATGCTTGCTGCTTCTTTTGAGCTTTTATGTATTTTTAGTGAGAAAAAATTTCTTTTTCGCAAGCATATTGGCTATGCTGTGTGTGCTTACGAGGCCGGAATATTTTATATTCTATTCATTCCTGTACGCCCTTATTTATTTTTATAGAAATAACTTTCAGATTAAAACAGGTTCATTACTGGTAGCATACGGATATATATTTCTTTCCTTCTTTTTAATACAGGCTTTTAATCAGGTTTCTTGGTCTGCACTCTTTATGAATCAGTTTACCAAAGTTCAGATTTATCCTGTGTCACAGCCTGATCCGTTTTCCTTTGAAGATTATATTCACTTTATTAAAAGTAATGTAATGTTAGAGTTCAATTCTTCCTACTTTCCAATCTTATTGATTTTTATTGTAATCATTTTAGCCAATCGTTTCTCATTTTACAATAAAAAGAACCAGGCTCAGCTCTTGTTTTTCGCTGTTATTTACACAACTGTCATGCTGAGATTTTTGGTTTTTCCGTCTCTGGTAAACAGGATGATGCTTGGCTTTTATCTTATAATTATCCTTGCATTGGTCTATATACAAATTTCTAAAGTGGATATCTTTAAAAACTCTTTAGAAGACGGAAAATAATTAGTAATTTTGCAGTCTAAAATTATGACGAGTCTATCAGGATATTTACCCTATGCATTTGCATTGATTATTGCAATTCCTTTTCTGGTTTTGCTCAGACAATTTGTACACTCATATATTACTCTTAAGAACCAGGAAATCAAATTACTTAGTGTGAAATCCAATTCAGAGAACAAAGCACATTCCTATGAAAGAATGACCTTGTTTCTGGACAGAATGAAACCATCAAACCTTATACAGAGGTTCGACAGGGGACTGGCTGTTCATGAGTTTATTTTCCTGACTGAAAAGGCGATCAATGAAGAATTTGAATACAACTCTTCACAGCAGTTATACATTACAAAAAACTCCTGGAAGAATATCGTAGACTCAAAAAATGCAATTATAGAACTGCTTCATAAAACTTATGACGGGTTAAAAGGAGAAGTTCAGCTGGATGAATTCAAAACGATTTTCATCATGAACTATATGGAAGGCAACGACTATATTGCTGAAACCATTGAAGATTTAAGAAAAGAAATTTTAATAATAACTTAAAAATTAACAGATAAATAATGATTCCAAATTTTAAAGCACATCCATGGCACGGAATTTCTGCAGGAGAAGATGCGCCAAATGTTGTAAACGTATTTGTGGAAATTGTTCCTTCAGATACTATTAAATATGAAGTAGATAAAGAAACAGGATATTTAAAGGTAGACAGGCCGCAGAAATTCTCTAACATTATCCCTGCTTTATATGGTTTTGTTCCTAGAACTTACTGCCACAATGAAGTAATGAAACTTGCTATAGAGGCTGGAGCTGATGATGTAACGATGGGAGATCATGACCCGCTTGATATCTGTGTTTTAAGTTCTCACAACATCCATGCAGGAGGTTTATTGATGGAAGCTATTCCAATCGGTGGTTTCAAAATGATCGACGGTGGTGAAGCGGATGATAAAATTGTTGCTGTAATGATCAATGACCACGCTTTCGGACACTTCAGAGATATTTCTGAATTACCGGAAGCAGAAGTAAAAAGATTAATGCACTACTTCCTTACCTATAAAAACTTACCGGATGAGCCTGCAAAATGCAGAATCCAGGAAGTTTACGGAGCTGAGCACGCAAGAAAAGTGATCAAAGCTTCTCAGGCTGATTACGCAGAAAAATTCGGAGGATAAGATTTTCTTCCCAACGCATACAAAAAAGCAGATGAAAATTCATCTGCTTTTTCTTTGTGAATATTTTATGATATCAATAAATTCAGTTTCTTTTGTATACGGAATTTCCTTCTTTTATCGTTTCAAGCACCTTAATATTTCTGAGATTTTCAGGGCTTATCGTTAAAGGATTCTGATCAAGAATAACAAAGTCAGCCATTTTACCTGCTTTAATAGAACCTTTTTTATTTTCTTCCTGCAACTGATAGGCTCCGTTAATGGTAATCGCTTTTAAAGCTTCCATGGGAGTGATTCTTTCATTAGGTCCTAAGATCATTCCCGAACGCGTCTTTCTATTCACTGCTGCATAAACTGCGGTAATCAGATCGGGTGGTGTAACCGGAGCGTCATGATGAATGGTAAAAATAATTCCTGCTTTTAATGCTGAATTTGCCGGGCTTATAAAAGAAGCTCTTTCAGGGCCGAAAACACTTGAATAATGCCAGTCTCCCCATAAATACGCATGAGTAGAAAAGTAAGAAGGAATTACCCCCAATTCTTTTATTTTTTGAATGTGATCCGGGCGGCTGTTTTGTACATGAATTAAGGTTGCCCGCAATTCCGGATGGTAAATATTTTCATCTTTTAACCTTTTAATAACCCGTATAGCCTGATCTATTGCAGCATCTCCATTCACATGAAGCTGTGCGGTTATATGATTCTGGAAAAGTGTTTTCAGGTCGTTATATAACGTTTCATCCGTAAAGATGGGAAATCCTTTGTAATCTGTAGATTGACCTTCAGGTGGAACTAAATAAGGCTGAGTGAGCCAGGCCGTTTTACCTTGTGGAGAACCGTCATCAGAAAATTTGAACCCGGCCAGTTTCAAGCGGTTTTCATATTTCATATATTTTGGTCTGAAACTGTTGAAATCCTTTTTGAAATATTCATAATCGGGAAAGTATACAACATCAGCTTTAAAAAGATGTTGAGATGCTGCCTTTTCTAACAGAGCAACACTTTCGCCCATTGTTCTCCCATCACAAATGGTAGTCTGTCCATAGCTGAGCCATTCATCCTGAGCCTTCATCAGGTTTTCCATGGCGTGAGCCTGAGGATCTTTGCCTGTATTCATTTTTTCCGTTAAGGTCAATAAAGCAGTGAAACTGGCATTCTCTTCTAGTTTTCCGTTCAGTTTTCCTGTTTTTTTGTCCCTGCCAATGTGTCCTCCTTCAGGATCTTTTGATGCTTCTGTTATTCCCAGCAATTGCAGCATGGCGCTGTTTGCCACGCTGGCATGGCCCGAAGCATGAATAACAATAATAGGATTGGTTTTGCTGATGGCATCAAGTTCTGTTTTTGTAGGATGACGGTGTTCTGCCATAATCGCATCATCATACCCATTTCCGATAATGGGCTGCTGACCGTTAATTTTATTGTTTTTGATATAGTTTTTAATTGTATTCTGCAAATCTTTGATTGAATTCACCGTGCCATAGGGTTCGGGAGAAAGATCTACAGCATCCATGATCCCGGCTCTTGAAGTAAGATGCCCATGAACATCTATAAAACCGGGAAGAAGAGTTTTTCCATTTAAATTAATCATTTTGGTGGCAGGTTCCGAGAAATGCTCTGCCTCCGGTCTTGTTCCGGCAAAAAGTATTTTCCCATCTTTAACTGCTACTGCTTCAACTTGAGGAGAAGAATCCTCCATTGTTATAATAGGACCTCCGAAATAGAGAATTTCAGCTTTTTCTTTAGGTATCTTATTGTGGCAACTGCTTATGCTTACAGATAAAAAAAGAGTATATAAAATCCTTTTCATAAATAATTAATTCAAATTGTAGTGAGAAACAAATTTACAAAATAATAGATTATTATTAGTGAATTTTATTACGTGTTTATAATTTCATTATATTTATAAGACTAATCTCAATTTTTTAATATAAAATAATAAACTATGGATCTATTTGTGTTAGTGCCAATTTTTGGTGTCATAGCTTTGCTTTATACATTTCTTCAGAGCAACTGGGTCAATAAACAGAATGCCGGAAATGAAAAAATGAAAACAATCAGCGGCCACATTGCAGATGGTGCAATGGCTTTTCTAAAGGCTGAATACAAAATCTTAACGTACTTTGTTGTAGTCGTTGCCATTTTACTGGCAGTGATGGGATCAAGTAATGCAAATTCACACTGGAGTATAGGAATTGCCTTTGTAGTAGGTGCTATTTTCTCAGCATGTGCAGGTTTTATCGGAATGAAAATCGCTACCAAAGCTAATGTCAGAACAGCTGAAGCGGCAAGAACTTCACTGTCAAAAGCCCTTAAAGTATCTTTTACCGGAGGTTCTGTGATGGGAATGGGAGTCGCTGGTCTTGCTGTTTTAGGATTAGGTGCTTTATTTCTGATCATTAAGCAGATTTTTGCCCCTGAAGCTACCGTAGATTCCCACGAAATGGAAAGAACCATTGAAATTCTCACCGGATTTTCTCTTGGTGCTGAATCTATCGCCCTTTTTGCAAGAGTAGGAGGCGGTATTTATACAAAAGCGGCAGACGTAGGTGCTGACCTTGTGGGAAAAGTGGAGGCCGGAATTCCCGAAGACGATCCCCGAAACCCGGCTACCATTGCAGATAACGTTGGAGACAATGTAGGAGATGTTGCAGGAATGGGTGCAGACCTCTTTGGATCGTATGTGGCGACAGTTCTTGCCACAATGGTATTAGGTAGAGAAACTGTTTCTGATGATGCTTTCGGAGGTTTTGCCCCGATTCTTTTGCCGATGCTGATTGCAGGAACAGGAATTATATTTTCAATGATCGGAACTTTATTTGTGAAAATTAATGACAATGAAGGGGCATCCACTTCCAGCGTACAAAATGCATTAAATCTTGGAAACTGGGGAAGTATTGTGATTACGGCTATTGCTTCCTATTTCCTGGTAACGTATATCCTTCCTGAAAAAATGGTTCTCAGAGGTCATGAGTTTACGAAAATGGGTGTATTCGGAGCTATCATGGTAGGTCTGGTAGTGGGAACTTTAATGAGCATTATTACAGAATATTACACTGCCATGGGGAAAAGACCCGTTTCCAGTATTGTGAGACAATCTTCTACAGGGCATGCAACCAATATTATCGGTGGGCTTTCCGTGGGAATGGAATCTACTTTGCTTCCTATTATTGTATTGGCGGGAGGAATTTATGGTTCTTATCTGTGTGCCGGGCTTTATGGAGTGGCAATTGCCGCAGCTGGAATGATGGCTACCACAGCCATGCAGCTTGCTATTGATGCTTTTGGACCTATCGCAGATAATGCCGGAGGTATTGCTGAGATGAGTGAACTTCCCAAAGAAGTACGTGAAAAAACAGATATTCTGGATGCCGTAGGAAATACAACGGCTGCTACAGGAAAAGGATTTGCCATTGCTTCAGCTGCTTTAACAGCATTGGCCTTATTTGCTGCTTTTGTAGGAATTGCAGGAATTGATGGTATTGATATTTACAGAGCAGATGTTCTTGCCGGACTTTTTGTAGGTGGGATGATTCCGTTTATCTTCTCCTCATTGGCGATTACCGCAGTAGGACAGGCTGCTATGGCAATGGTAGAAGAAGTAAGAAGACAATTCCGTGAAATTCCGGGAATTCTGGAAGGGAAAGCGCAACCGGAATATGAAAAATGTGTAGCCATTTCTACCGATGCGTCCATCAGAAAAATGATGCTGCCTGGTGCGATTGCTATCGTTTCTCCTTTATTAATCGGTTTTATTTTCGGACCTGAAGTATTAGGAGGATTCCTGGCGGGAGCTACAGTATGTGGTGTCTTAATGGGAATGTTTCAGAATAACGCAGGAGGCGCGTGGGACAATGCGAAAAAATCCTTCGAAAAAGGAGTTGATATTAATGGACAGACGTATTATAAAGGTTCAGAACCACACAAAGCATCTGTAACAGGTGATACGGTGGGAGATCCGTTTAAAGATACATCAGGACCTTCGATGAACATCCTGATCAAATTAATGTCAATCGTTTCTCTGGTGATTGCACCTACTTTGGCTGTTTTGCATAAAGATAAAATTGAAGCTAACAGAAAAGCAAAAATTGAAAGCCTTACAGGAGTTTCCGGTATGACAACAGCTGCAAGTGGCGAGACTCCGATCATTACTGCTGTTCCCGGAGAAATTAAGGGATATCTTAACGAAAACGGGGACTTTGTGTATGAAACAGGAAATATCCAGAAAATAAAACTGAATGGAGGTAAAACAATTGCCATAGGGGATGGAAGCCAGCTTTACCAGCTTTATAATGTGGTGAAACAAAAAGATAAATCGGCTTTAGATCCCAATAAATGGTACACCATTGAAAACCTTTATTTTGAAACAGGTTCCAGCGATCTGAAAGCAGAATCCGCGCTTCAGCTTAATACACTGGCGGAAATTTTAAATGCTTATCCTGATCTGAAAATAAAATTGGGCGGATATACAGACAACAGTGGTAACGAGGACAGTAACCTTAAATTATCCAATCTGAGAGCGCAGACAGCCAAACTTAAACTGCTCGAACTAGGTATTTCCGGAGACAGAATAGAAGCAGAAGGATATGGTTCACAGCATCCTGTTTGTGAAGCTAATGATACTGATGAATGCAAAGCAAAAAACAGAAGAATTGATGTAAGAGTATTGGCTCTTTAAAATAAATGTGAAAATAGTACAAAAGCATCGCTATGGCGGTGCTTTTGTATTATAAATACAGTCTAAAAATATCCACCATCATCTGTGAAAATCTGTGTGATCTTTGGGAAAAGCAAATCCAGAAAAATTAAAGACTTCTTTTCAAATGCTCCAAAGCCTGAATAATCAATTCATCTTTTTTAGCAAAACTAAACCTGACATAATCAGAATTCTCCCTTGAATTATAAAATGCAGAAAGTGGAAGACAGGAAACCTTCTTATCAATGGTAAGCCATTTTGAAAACTCTACATCTGTCATGCTTTTAGAAATAGTCCTGAAATTAACAACCTGAAAAACACTTCCTTCCGCTTGTTGTTCGATCTGAAGCGGTGTTTCTTTAATCATTTCATTAAAAATATCTCTTTTTTTCTGCATGAGTTTTTTATTGAGATCCGGATCAAATACGTCGAGATATTTTGCGATAGCATATTGTGCAGGAGCATTGGCACTGTAAGAAATATACTGTTGATGACATTGAAATCTTGTTGTTAAAACTTCTGAAGCAAGCATATAACTCACTTTCCATCCCGAAGTATGAAACATTTTACCAAAAGAAAAAATACAGAAAGTCTTTTTCCTGAGTTCAGGATGGATGAAAGAACTGTAATGTTCAGTTTCATCATAACAATAAGTATCATATATTTCTTCTGAAATCAAATAAATATCACGGTCTTTGATCAGTTCATAGAGCTGATTCCAGTCTTCTTTTTTCCATATTTTTCCGGTTGGATTCTGGGGAGAGTTGACAATGACTGCTCTTGTCTTTTCAGTAATACAGTCTTTAAACAGATCCCAATCTATGGTAAAATCACCATCAAGATCATAATAAACAGGAATTCCTCCATTCATAACAACAGCTGGCCCATAAGTGTAGTATGAAGGTTGAATAATGATAACTTCATTACCTTGATTCAGAATTGATTTAAGTGCAGTATATAAAGCAAAGGTTGCACAGGGTACAATCGTGATTTCCTTTGTGGTAACCGTTATTTGATGAATTCGTTTTGCATTGAATCTGATAATGCTCTCCATCAGCAGAGGATTGCCTGCAAGAGGTTCATAGTGATGCGTGTTGTGCTCAGCAGCTTCCTTTAAAAATACTTTCAGGCGTTCATCAATATCAAAATCGGGAAGTCCCAGAGAAAGATCAAAGCTTCCGTGCCTGGCTGCCAGCTCGGACATTTCCGTAAAAAAGGAATAATGAGTAAATCCGTAAATTTCTTTCACTTATTTTGTATTTTTATCAAATATAATAAAATTTTAATATCAAAATTATACTTAGGCCTATGTGTTGGTAGATTTGTAATGAACTGCATATTATTTTGTCCTGTTGATTATCAATGCGGGGATTCAATAAAAATTGTTATTTTTAAGAAATTTATTCTTTATGAAAAAAATACTTATCCCGTTATTGGCCATGGCGGTAGTAACCAGTTGCGGAACGGCAAAAATAGCTGACGGAAGCGCGCCACATTCTGTTTCAACAAAACATAACAAAGCATTTAACAATGCCTATAAAGAGATTAATGCAGAGGATTTAAAGAAAAACCTGTACGTTATTGCAGCAGATGATATGGAAGGGCGCGATACCGGAAGCAAGGGGCAGAAAAAAGCGGGTGAGTATATGATTAATTATTACAAAAATCTGGGTATTGCAGCTCCTAAAGCATTAGGATCTTACTATCAGAAAGTGCCGTCTGAATTCATGAAGAAAAGAGGTGGTGGCAATCTTCCTGATTCTGAAAATATTTTAGCGTTTATTGAAGGAAGTGAAAAGCCGGACGAGATTGTAGTGGTTTCAGCACATTATGACCATGTAGGTACAAAAAATGGAGTGGTATACAACGGAGCAGATGATGACGGAAGCGGAACCGTTGCTGTAATGGAAATAGCCAAAGCATTTCAGCAAGCTAAAAAAGCAGGAAAAGGGCCTAAAAGATCAATCCTGTTTCTCCATGTTACAGGAGAAGAACATGGACTTTTCGGTTCAGAATATTATTCCGAAAACCCTGTTTTTCCATTAGCCAATACCGTTGTTGACCTTAATATTGATATGATCGGACGTGATGATCCTGCCAACAGAGGTAAGCAATATGTCTATGTGATTGGTTCTGAAATGTTGAGCTCCCAACTTAAAGTAATCAACGAAGCGGCGAACAAAAGAACCAACAACCTGGAACTGAATTACAAATACGATGACTTGAATGACCCTGAACAATTGTATTACCGTTCGGACCACTATAATTTTGCCAAGCATAATATTCCTGTAGCATTTTTCTTTGACGGTATTCATGAAGATTATCACAAACCAGGTGATGATCCTGAAAAAATTGATTATCAGTTGCTGGAGAAAAGAACCCAGCTTATTTTTACCACTGCATGGGATATTGCCAACAGAGAAGAAAGAATTGTGGTTGACAGAAAATAATTATTAATTTTAATTGGAATGATATTTTTTTAAACCTTGATAAGGTTAAAAAAATATCATTCCTGTAAACTGCCAGCAAAAACATTACCATGAAAACAATAATCCGGGAAGCAAAGCCAGAAGATATCCCACAAATACAGATTGTGAGAAACTCCGTGAAAGAAAACACGCTGTCAGATCCTGGATTGGTTACCGATAAAGATTGTGAGGAATTTCTATTCCAAAGAGGAAAAGGTTGGGTTTGTGAGATGAAAGATCAGATCGTTGGTTTTTCCATTGCAGATCTGAAAGAAAACAATATCTGGGCACTCTTTGTGCATCCGGATTTTGAAAACCTTGGAATAGGCAGGAAACTCCATGATATTATGCTGGACTGGTATTTTGAACAAAATAAAGATTCCGTATGGCTGGGTACTTCACCTGGAACAAGGGCTGAAATCTTTTACAGAAAATCTGGATGGAAGGAAGCTGGACCCCATGGAAAAGGAGAAATCAAGTTTCAAATGAGTTCTGAAAACTGGAAAAATAAAAAATTATGACACCAAAACTGAAATCCATCAGACCTTTTATCGGAGCGCAAAACTTTGAGATCAGCAGAAATTTTTACAGAGATATGGGATTTCAAGAAGTAGTTCTGGAATCTAAATTGTCTTTATTTACAAGAGAAGAAATCGGTTTTTATCTCCAGGATTATTATGCAAAAGACTGGGTGGATAATACCATGATCTTTATGGAAGTTGCCAATACAGATGAATTCTGGAAAGAACTCTTGTCTCTGGAGCTTACAGAAAAATATGAAAATGTGAGGCTTACTCCTGTAAGAACAATGGATTGGGGGAAAGAGTGCTTTGTACATGATCCTTCAGGAATATTGTGGCACTTCGGTGAGTTTTTTAAGAAATAAATATGATTTACGCATTTGATACCTATTATTATGAGGATTATGCCAATACCGTTTGTATTGCATTTGAAGACTGGACCTCTGAAAAAGAAGTGGAAACGTTTATAGAACAAACCCCTGTGAGTTCAGAATATGAAAGCGGAGCCTTCTATAAAAGAGAATTACCCTGTATTGTAAGCCTACTGAAGAAAATTACATTAAAATCCGGAGATATCATTATTGTGGATGGATACGTCACTTTGGATGATCACGGGAAAATTGGCCTGGGTGGTCATCTGTATGAAGAACTGGAAGAAAAGTATCCTATAGTTGGGATTGCAAAAAATGAATTTACAACGCCGGATTTCCAGCGGAGAAGCGTATTTCGTGGAGAAAGCAAGACTCCGCTATTTGTTACTGCCAGAGGAATGAGTGTAGATGAAGTTCAGTCGAAAGTAGAGCAAATGCATGGCGCTTACAGGATTCCTACATTATTAAAAAAACTTGATCAGCTAAGCAGAGCATAAATAATAAAATCTTACCCAGAAAGTAAGATTTTTTATCATTTAATAATATACCGATTGGTATATTTTAACTATCTTTGCTATAGTTTCCTTTTAAAAATGAAAAGGATTTTTTTTAAATAATAATATACCGGTCGGTATATTTAAAAATAAAATCTATGAAAGAAATATTTATAGTAGCAGCAAAACGAACCCCGATTGGTGGTTTTATGGGAAGTCTGTCAGGATTTACAGCGCCTCAGCTGGGGGCTTTGGCCATTCAGAATGCTTACGAAAGTATCGGACTTGCTCCGGAACATATAGACAGTGTATATATGGGAAATGTGCTGAGCGCCGGATTGGGACAGTCACCAGCAAGGCAGGCGGCTATTTTTGCCGGAATTCCTGTAGATAAAGACGCCACAACAATCAACAAAGTTTGTGCTTCCGGAATGAAATCGGCGATGATAGGTGCACAGCAGATTCAGCTTGGAATGGATCATATTGTTATGACGGGAGGAATGGAAAGCATGAGCAACGTTCCGCATTATGTCAAAATCCGCCGGGGAATAAAACTGGGAGATACGAATCTTACTGATGGATTGATTAAAGACGGGCTATGGGATGTCTACAATGATTTCCACATGGGAAGTGCAGCGGAATTAGGCGTGAAAAAATATGGACTTACCAGACAGGAACTTGATGATTATGCCCTTCTCTCATACCAGAGAGCTCAGGAAGCGGCAAAAAACGACAAGATTGGCAACGAATTGATCCCAATATCGATTGAAAGTAAAAAAGGAACTACAATCGTTAGTAAAGACGAGGATATTGATAAACTGATCCCAGAGAAAATTTCCCTTTTGAAACCTGCATTTGAAGCCGACGGAACACTCACAGCAGCCAATTCCAGCAATCTGAATGATGGGGCTGCAGCCCTTTTACTAGCGTCCTCTGAAGCAATAGAGCAACATAATTTAAAACCACTGGCAAAAATAATTGCCTATGCAGATGCCGCGCAGGCACCGGAATGGTTTACCACTTCACCTTCCATCGCTATTCAGAAATTGTTGAAACAAACCGGTCTTAGCCTGTCTGATATCGACTTTTTCGAGATTAATGAAGCGTATTCCTCAGTAATTCTATCCAATCAGAAAATTCTAGGATATGATATCAGCAAGGTAAATGTATACGGAGGAGCAGTGGCATTGGGACATCCGATCGGTGCTTCAGGAGCAAGAATTATGACCACTTTAGTGAATGTTTTACGCCAGGAAAAAGGAAAGTATGGAATTGCCGCCATCTGTAATGGAGGAGGAGGCGCTTCCGCCGTTCTTATTGAAAGTATAGGCTAAAAGGGATAAAATACTTTAGATTCCAATTATTATATTAAAAAAGATCTTTCTTAAAGTTAAATTTGAGAAGGATCTTTTGCGTTGGTAACAGATTGATTATCCATTGGTAAAACAGAATATTCAATGATTACAGACGAAAGGTTAAAGCTCTATTTTTATTAAACTGACAAATATCATTACATTCTTATTTTTATTCATTCTAAATAAATATAAATTTGTCTCAGGAAATTGAACAAAGAAAATGAAAAAAATAACTACTCTTTCTGGTATTGTACTTGCATCCCTGACGAATGCGCAGCTGCAATATTGTATGCCAACCTTTCAGTATGGAGCTGACAGCAACATGATCAGTAATGTGACTTTCGGAACGATTAATAATTCATCGTCAGTACAATCTGCAAATGTGCAAATTTATGAGAATTTTACTGCAATATCTACAGACCTGCACTTGGGAAATTCCTATCCGATATCCGTGCAAGGGCCATCCAGTACATTTCCCAGCGATGTAGTTGTTTTTATAGACTTTAATCAGAACGGAAATTTTGATGATGCAGGAGAAAGCTTTTATATCGGAAGACTTGATGCTGCTAATCCGGCCAATGCTTTTACAGTAAATAATACCATAGCAATCCCGGCCAATGCTGCCATCGGAAGTACAAGAATGAGGGTTCTTAAAAATACCAATGTTCAGGCTTATTCCGATCCGGCAGCCGCTAATTCTATAAGCTCAGCTTGCGACAGCAGTTTAAGAGCAGGGCAGACGGAAGATTATACAGTGAATATCATAGGAAATACGGCGAGTTTCCCGGCTCCTTATTGCGGTACTGAAAATATTACAAGTTCAACCGTGAGTGAGATCAGTACGGTAGAATTTGCCGGAGTTGTTAGAAACAGTGCATTGGATGGAAATTCCGATGTGCTTGAAAACTTCACAGCAACAGTTTTCAATGTGAACCGTGGAAATAGCTATCCAATAAATATTACAGGCGGTACCCATGGCCAAACCACCGTATCCGCTTATGCTTATATTGATTTTAACCATAATAATCAGTTTGATGCCGATGAGCAGTTTAATCTGGGCTATCTGGATAATTCCAATCCGGTTCCTGGCCAGCAGTCCGGGGTGACAACGGGAAATATCACCATTCCGGCAGGAGCACAGTTGGGAGAAACCCGTTTCAGACTGGTAAAAGCCTATGAATCCAATTCCTGGATGGGTGCTTTGAAGAATCTTCCGTGTCCTTCAGATTGGTTTATCGGCCAGGCAGAAGATTATACTATAAATATTCAGCCTGAGAGTCTTTCAACCCTTGAAGTTTCCAAAGAGGCATCAACTCTTGTTGCCATATATCCAAATCCTACCGCTAATTCTATAACAATCAAGATGAAAGAAGGATTGGAGAAATATGAAATTTATAACATGTCCGGACAAAAGATGCTGGAAGGTAATTCGATGACGATTTCAATGGACCGTTTTGTTCCAGGAACTTATCTGATCAAAATTCATACAAAAAATCAGAAAACAGTCACAGAAAAGATTATTAAAAAATAGACACATCATATCTAAATCATATCCATATCAATTTTTGTTTTTTAATCGACAGGTCCTTTACCTGTCGGTTTTTTTTGCTGGTTTTAAGCTTTTATATTACGATTCAGATCCCAGTAAATTCATCAAATCCTGTTTAGACAATCCCTGGAGTTTCTTTCCATCTGTAGTCAGCAGATTCTGAGCCAGTTCTTTTTTCTTCTTTTGAAGGGTAAGAATCTTTTCTTCTACAGTATTGGAGCAGATCATCCTCACCGCAATTACATTTTTGGTCTGTCCTATACGGTAACTTCGGTCAATAGCCTGGTTTTCAGCTGCAGGATTCCACCATGGGTCAACAAGATAAATATAATCTGCCTGGGTAAGATTGAGACCGACACCTCCGGCCTTTAAGCTGATCAAAAATACACGGATATCTTCATTGTTCTGAAAATGAGCAACTTTTTCACCTCTGTCTTTCGTTTGACCTGTTAAATATTCAAACTGAATATTGTGGCGTTCCAGCTCAGTCTTGATCAAATCAAGCATGCCTACAAATTGTGAGAAAACAAGGATTTTATGATCTTTGGATTTTCCAAGGATTTGCTCCATCAGAATTTCGATTTTAACGGCATTTTCTCCGGAATATCCCTCCTTCATCAGAACAGGGGAATTACAGATCTGTCTGAGCCTCGTAAGCCCTGTAAGGACGTGCATGCTGTTTTTGTTCAGATCATCGTCATCATTGGCGGCAATAAATTCCCGAAGCTCCTTTTCATAAGCATCATAAATTTTACGCTGTTCCGTATTCATTTCACAGTAGATCACTGTTTCTGTTTTATCCGGAAGTTCTTTAGCAACCTGCTTTTTGGTTCTTCTGAGAATGAATGGTTTTATCTTTTGCTGAAGCTCCACGGCACGTTTGCTGTACTCAAATTTATCAATTGGAATGGCATAAATATCCTTAAAATACTGTTTGCTTCCCAATAATCCGGGACAGGCAAAAGAAAGCTGGCTGTAAAGATCAAAAGTGCTGTTTTCGACAGGAGTTCCGGTCAGAACAATTCTGTTTCTTGATTGAAGAAGTCTTGCGGCTTTGTATCTTTCTGAATTAGGATTTTTAATCACCTGTGATTCATCCAGAAATACATAATTGAAATTAAAATTTTTCAAAAATTGAATGTCCGAAAGCAGCATCCCATACGTAGTAAGAACCACTTCATAGTCAGGCATATGAGCTGTTGTTTTCGGTCGGTCTGCACCATAATGAAGCAGAACTTTTATGGAAGGTGCAAATCTGCTGATCTCTTCCTGCCAGTTGAAGAGCAGGGAAGTAGGAACCACAATCAGGTTGGTGGTATGGCCTCTTTTTTCCCTCTGCGAAAGAATAAAAGCAATGATCTGAATGGTTTTTCCAAGTCCCATATCATCTGCAAGACATCCTCCGAAGTTGAAACTGTCAAGAAAATTAAGCCAGTTCAGTCCGTCATGCTGATAATCCCTCAGTTCAGCATTCAGTTCAGCGGGAACAGCTACTTCAGGAATGTTTTTTACTTTTGAAAATTTTGTGGAATAGGAGGTAAGTTCTTCCTGAATCTCCTTGCTCAGAATTTCTTTTTCAAACAGTGACGTTACCTCCGAAAAATTGATTTTCGGAATCTTTAAAAGCTCTTCATCAATTTCTCCTGCTCTGAAATAAGCAGCTATCTTTTCCATCCACTCTTCGGGAAGAATTCCCATGCTGCCGTCATCCAGCTGGACGAATTTACTCTTATTCCGGATGGCCCGGTGAAGCTGTTTCAGAGAAGCTTCTTTGGGACCAAATCCCACTTTCAGCTTAGCATTAAACCAATCCAGTCCGCTGGTAATCTGAATATTGATTTTTGCCCGGTGAGGGTTTAATTTATTGTTTTTTAATTCGTTAAAGCCAAGTATAATGATCCCTTCGTTTCTCCAGGTCTCAAATACTTCAAGAAACCAGTTGTTATCAAGGAACTTATCCCTGTGAAGATAAAAATACTGATAGCCGTCCATCTGTTCCTCAAAATCAGGATGCTGCTGCATCACCAAAGAAGTAAAGCGGGCTTCGGCTGATTCATTTCTTTCTATTTTAAACGGATTTCCATTCTGATCTGTATCAAAAAGCTGCTTCCTGGAATAGACCGGAACTTCCACATCACCGTATTTCATGACGGGAGTAATTCCTATATAATTTTCCTGCTGACGGAGATAAATGACTTTTTCAGTATGATAATTCTTGTCTTCAAGCTGTACTTTCGTTGCAGGTTGTATGTAGCTGTAATTAATATGGATACGTTCTTCTAAAGCAGACAGAATGTCCTGCATGAAAGCTTCATATTTTGAAGAATGAACCAGTAAAATTTCATTATGAGCCTTAAAGAACCGGATGATTCTGAGCATGTCCGGATTGTCTACAAAGCTGAAAATGTTTCGGTTATACACAAAATACTCATTTCTGAGAACTATATTTTTAAATGGAAGAGCAATGTCATTAAACAACAGCTCTCCGGTGATTTCAAAAAACGGATCTTTCTTAAATACAGATAATTGAACCTCCGCATCTAAAGTATTTAATTCAATAAAGGAAAGTGACTTTGAGGAAACGGTTTCTGCGATTTCCCTGTCATGATAATAGACCTCAAGCTCCAGAGGATTCTGTACAATGAGCTTTAAAGCTTCCAGTTCTGCCGTATTGTAATCTTCATTATAGTTGTTCTGAAAAGTAGTAATGGCAGTATAAAATTTGATGTCTGCAGGTTTTTCTGCTTTCCAGATAAGCTGCATGGCATCTACAGGAGTTACGGGATTTTTGAGCTTTCCTGTCTGAGTTATTTCTGCCTCCATCAGTGAGAAGGTCATATGATTGTAATAACGGTGTTTACCGATAACCAATATTTGCTTTTTATCCGATTCCAATACTGCCAGCTCATCCAGTTTAGAAGGAAGCTGAGGAAGAAGATCCCTTGTCAACATCACATCATCTGCAGGAAGCATTTCTTTGATTCTGGGCAGTATTTTAATTTTACCTTCAGTATATTCCAGTTCAAAATACTGATCCAGATCCGGCTCATTTTCCAGCCCATATTCTTTTGCTTTAGGAAGAAAGTTTTTTTTGCGGAGTGTTTCATCAAAAAACAGGCGATAGTTTTTATCTTCAATAATGCAGTGGATTATTTCTGCCTGATGAGAACAAAGCTGGTTCTTTTCATTGCTGCAAGTGCATGAACAAAGCAGAGTGCTGTTTATTTTGCTGATGGTAACTACCGGAAAATTCTGTAATGAAGACTCTTTTGTAAATATTCCTGTATTGTTTTCAATAGCAACAGGATAGATCTCACGAAAATCCCTGATTCCGATAAATGCGCTGTCTGAGGTATGTTTCAGCAGGTCATATACGGAAAGTGTACTGATATTGATGTTGTCAAGAATATATTCTGCCATAAAAATAGATCGGGACAAACTTACAAAAAACAAATATATTGAAGAATCCGTTTTGGCTACACCTTACCCCATTTTGGCAACTCCGGCGTTTGTTGTAATGCAGAACTTTGTCCTGTAATTTTAAACCAGGAAAAATGAAAACAATTTTTATAACAGGTGCTTCTACAGGATTAGGAAAAGCAGCTGCCCAATTATTTCAAAACAACGGATGGAAAGTAATCGCGACTATGAGAACCCCTGAAGCAGCAGCTGATCTTGCGGCTTTGGAGAATGTAACTGTACTTCCGCTGGATGTTACCAATCCGGAACAGATTAAGTCTACTGTACAGCAGGCTCTTGAACTTGGAGACATCGATGTGGTGTATAATAACGCGGGATATGGCCTTATAGGACCTTTGGAAGCGCTTTCTGATGATCAGATCGTCAAACAGCTGGACACGAATTTATTAGGAGTTATACGCGTTACACAGGCATTTATTCCTTACTTCAGAGAACAGAAAAAAGGAATGTTCATTTCTACAACGTCTATAGGAGGACTGGTAGCATTCCCATTAGGTTCTACTTATCACGCAACCAAGTGGGCGCTTGAAGGGTGGAGTGAAAGCTTAGCTTTTGAGCTTAATACTTTGGGAATTGATATTAAAACTGTTTCTCCCGGAGGAATCAAAACGGATTTTGTAAGCCGTTCTCTGGACTCAGCATCCAGTCCTGCTTATGAAGACATGACGAATTCTCTGTTTTCTAAAATGGAAGGAATGATGGAAGCGGCTTCTACACCGGAACAGATTGCAGCAGTAGTCTATGAGGCTGCAACAGATGGTAAAAAACAATTGAGATATGTGGCCGGAGAAGATGCTAAAGCCATCTATGCACAGCGTCTTGAACTAGGTGATGAAGCATTCAGAGAGCAGTTCGGAAAACAGTTTATGTAATCAGATTTTTGAAAGACAGTATAAAGTAAATTACATTGTACTGTCTTTTTACTCCAATAATTTATAATTTTATATCATGGAAAAGAAAGATAATATTCCGCTGAAGATCTCATCCATATCAGAATTGCACGATATGCTGCAGCTGCCCAAGCCGCTTCATCCGTTGGTAAGCCTTGTGGATAATACGAAAATGAGTATCAGAAAAGATATGCTGAAGAGAAGCTTTATCCTGAATTTTTATAAGATCTCATATAAATATTCCACGGTCGGGAAAATGGGTTACGGGCAGGGATATTACGACTTCAATGAAGGAGGCATGATGTTCACAGCACCCGGACAGGTTCTTTCCACCGATGAGAATGCAGAATACTGCGGGTATACTTTGCTGGTACATCCGGATTTCATCAGAAGTTATCCTTTGGCAAAGAATATCAAAAACTTCGGTTTCTTTTCTTATGATACAAATGAAGCACTGCATTTATCGGATCAGGAAAAAACAACAATAACGGGGCTTCTTGATTATATTGGAAATGAACTGAATACAGCCATTGATGAAGTAAGCCAGGATGTTATTGTTTCTTATATTGATGTTCTTCTCAATTACAGCAACCGTTTTTATAAAAGACAGTTTATTACCAGAAAGGCAGTTAATAATGATGTGCTGGCTAAAATGGATGTGGTGCTGGAAAAGTATTTTAACGAGCAGGAAACATTAAATAAAGGGCTTCCAACGGTGGAATTTCTGGCATCCACACTCAATCTGTCACCCCATTATCTGAGTGATATGCTTCGTAACCTTACCGGATTAAACGCCCAGCAGCATATTCACGAAAAACTGATCGAGAAGGCAAAAGAATACCTTACTACGACAGGCTTTTCTGTTTCTGAAGTAGCATATGCTCTCGGATTTGAACATCCGCAGTCATTCAACAAGCTCTTTAAAAAGAAAACCGATAAAACACCGCTGAGTTACAGACAGTCTTTCAATTAAATAAATACAAACACCCGTTTCAAATATCGGGTGTTTTTTATGGTATACTTTTAGCCAATACTTTGCTTTTCTTTGATCAAAGCTTCAATTTTGCATTTTGCGGCTGCCCATTCATTATCCAAAATACTGTAATAAGCCGCATTTCTTGTGCTTCCATCCCTGAGGACTTTGTCTTTACGTAAAATACCTTCAAATACACCACCGATTTTTTCGATTGCTTTTCGTGATCTGAAATTATCGTCTTTCGTTTTCAACTGTACCCTGTTTGTTTTCAGTACATCAAAGCAGAAGGTGAGCAGTAGTAATTTGCATTCCAGGTTGATGGCTGTTCCCAGAACTCTTTGATGATCCATGTCCATCCGATTTCCAGTTTTCTGTCTGCTGGATATATTTCAAAAAAGCGGGTGGAGCCGATCAATTTTCCGGTTTCTTTATGTCGTATGACAAACGGGTACTGATTTCCGGTTTCTCTTTCTGATAAAGCGAATTCATAAGTTTTATAAAACATCGTCTCCTCTGAACAGTCAGTAGGAATGAGTTCCCAAAGTTCTTTATCTGATGCGGCAGTATATAATTCTTCAAAATGCTGTTTTTCAAGAGGAATTAATTCAACTGTTTCCCCTTCCAAAATGGTGGGATAAGCAATCCATTTTTCTTTCATGGCTCATTATTTATACAACGAAATTAATGAAAAAGTTATTTAAACGTTATAAAACCACAAAAGACACAAAAGCTTTTTAAACACTTAAACTATTTAAAGTTATATGCTTTGTGTATAAAAGTATCCTAAAGTTTTGTTGAAAATCAAAGATTTTCATCTTATGTGAGCTTAATTACACGGTATTTACTTAAACTTTCTAAAGTATACCAAAGTGTTTAGAAAATAAAAACTTTTGTGACTTTTGTGGTTAAGTTTAAACAGACTTGAAAATAAAAATTTGTGTTCAAAAAATAATGTGATTTTCCACCATAATGAGGTCGGCAATTTCATTAATTGGTCAAAATGGAACATAAAAATGACAAAAATGAACTACATTTTAATAGCGCAGCGTGTCTAAATTTGCAAAAAGGATTTTTATTACCCTGTTATAATGAACGAGACCCCATCTTTTAATGCAAAAATGCCGACCGCCTGTTTTTTACTATTCTTTGCCCACGGGCTTGTTTTTTCCTCCTGGGCGAGCCGGATTCCTATCATTAAAACTGCTCTTTCCATTACTGAAGCACAGTTGGGAACGCTGTTGCTTCTGATGCCGATAGGACAGCTGTCGACGATGGTTCTGGCCGGAAAACTGATCAGCATCTACGGAAGCAGCGGAATTATTAAAAGATGCTTTATGCTGTATCCTTTTTTTCTTCTCTTAATTGGTTTATCACCTTCTTACTGGACTTTAGGGGCTGTTCTGTTCTTTTTCGGTGTGTCCGGGAATATGTGCAATATTGCCATCAATACACAAGCAATTGAGATAGAATCTATTACGAAAAGAACTCTTCTTTCTTCTTATCACGGAGCATGGTGCTTTGCAGGGCTTACGGGGGCAGTCATAGGTTTGCTGATGATTAATCTCCATGTAGGAACTTTTTATCATTTTGCTGTTATTTTCCTTCTGGTAGGAATACTTTGGTTGTACAGTACAAAAAATCTGACCAATATTATTCATAAAGCAGAACCGCAGACCCGTTCAATTTTCAAAGCAGTGAATCCTACACTGATTGGTTTGGGAATTATAGGCTTTCTGAGTATGGCGATTGAAGGAGCGATGTTCGACTGGAGCGGGGTTTATTTTCAAACTATAGTTAAAGCACCTGAAAACCTTGTCATACTGGGATATACAAGTTTTATCTTAATGATGACTTTAGGTCGTTTTATCGGGAATAAAATCATTGAAAAATATGGAAAAAAGATTGTTCTGCAGTGCTGTGGGCTATTGATGAGCAGCGGACTTTTTCTAAGTGTTTTCTTTCCGGAACTGTGGATCTGCATCATTGCTTTTATGATCATTGGCCTTGGAAGTTCCCTGAGTGTGCCTTCCGTTTACAGTACAGTAGGAAAAGTGAGTACAGTAGCTCCGAGTATTGCTTTATCATTTGTTTCCAGCATATCATTTTTAGGATTTCTGATGGGGCCGCCTCTTATCGGATATATTGCAGAAAGCTTTGATCTTAGGTATTCATATGGTCTTTTTGCCTGCTTTGGAATATTACTGGCTATTATGGCCGGACAGATGAAAGTATTCAGAAAATCATAATGAATTTAACAAATCATAAAACCTGAAGCTCTTTAAATACTTCTATAATGGCTTCAATAAGTCCTTTATCTACATTTTTTTCGGAAGCAGCATCGGGGAGAAGAGCTCTTAAGTCACCGTGATCATCACGCTCAATAACGACTTCAGTTCCGTCTACATCCACGTACAGTTTGTATCCATAAGAGAATGTGGCAAGCTTTCCGTTGAAAAGCAGATCTTTACCCTTATAGGTTACCGGTACTTCAAATTCTTCCATGCGTAAGCTTCTATTATAATTGGAGCAAATGTCGGAAAATTTTAATTCATATCATCATATAAACTGTAATGATAAAGCCGGATTATGCAAATTGTTAAAAATATTAATGGAGTAAATCTGTATATTTATCCTTAGTTATGGAGTCATTTCAAAGCAGGAATGATCAATGAATTTGAATTAAGCAATTATGAAAGATACAATCACCATTTTCTGGTTCAGGCGTGACCTGAGATTGGAAGATAATATCGGACTTCACCACGCTCTGCAGTCTGATGCACCGGTACTACCCATTTTTATATTTGATACTGATATTCTCGGGAAGCTGGAAGATAAAGAAGACCGCAGGGTTGATTATATCCACCAGGCTTTGACGGATATCAATATTTCATTAAAAAAGTATCATTCAAAAATCAATACCTATCATGGTAAACCTATAGAGATATTCAGAAAGTTGTTTGAAGAATACACTATCAAAAGTGTTTTCTGCAACAGAGATTATGAACCTCAGGCGATTGAAAGAGATAAGGAAATCTATTATTTTTTCAAAGAAAAGAATATTCCTTTTAAAGCCTGTAAAGATCAGGTGATTTTTGATAAGGATCAGATTGTTAAAAAAGACGGTTTGCCTTACACGGTTTACACTCCTTTTGCCAAAAAGTGGCGGGAAACTTTAACTCCTGAACATTATCAATCTGTTGAATTGGATTGTAAGAACCTCTTTCCACAGGAATATTCTGAGATTATGGCATTAAAGGAAATAGGTTTCAAAAAAACAGATTTTGATTTTAAAAAACCGGTTCTGGATGCGTCTATTATTGATGATTACGATAAGTACCGTGATTTTCCCGCATTACAGCATACCACACAGCTCGGAATTGCTTTACGCTTTGGAACCATCAGCATCAGAAAGTGTGTGGGTTTTGCATTAAAACATAATACGGTATGGCTGTCCGAGCTGATCTGGCGTGAATTTTTTATGCAGATTTTATATCATTTCCCACAGGTAGTTCATCAGTCTTTCAAAAAGCAGTATGATAATATCCACTGGCGGAATAATGAAAAAGAGTTTAAGCACTGGTGTGAAGGAACCACAGGGTATCCGATTGTAGATGCCGGAATGAGGGAGCTGAATGAGACAGGCTATATGCATAACCGGGTAAGAATGATTGTCGCGAGCTTTTTATGCAAACATCTGTTGATCGACTGGCGTTGGGGGGAAGCGTATTTTGCATTAAAACTGAATGATTATGATCTGTCTGCCAACAATGGAAACTGGCAGTGGGCTGCAGGCTCGGGATGTGATGCAGCACCTTATTTCAGGGTTTTTAATCCAACGGCTCAGACAGAAAAATTTGATAAAGACTTACTGTACATCAAAAAATGGCTCCCTGAATGGAATACACCAGCATATCCATCACCTATTGTAGAACACACCTTTGCCCGCGAAAGAGCTTTATCCGAATACAAAAAAGCTTTGGCATAAATATCAGGTATCAACAAAATGCCCGGTAACAAATTGTCACCGGGCATCAACCAATTGATATTAATATGAAAAGTTACTTACAGAAGTAACGGAATCATCAGATTGTTTTCAGATACAGCTCCTGTAATTCCTGTGCTGTAAACGCTTTGGAAGGTAAATTCTGGACAAGTTCTCCCTGTTTCATAATACCGATATTGGTAGCAACACTTACCGCATTGAAAATATCATGAGTTGCCATTAAAACAGTTCTGCCTTCTTTACCCAGCTGCCTTACAATTTCTGTAAATTCTGCAGTAGCAATCGGATCCAGGCCGCTGGTAGGCTCATCCAGAAGAAGCACTTTGGCATCTTTGGCCAGGGCAATGGCAATTCCAACTTTCTGGCGCATCCCCTTGGAATAACCGCCCAATGCTTTATGATGGGCGGTTTCCTGCAAACCGGTACGTTTAAGGAGCGCAGACAGTTCATCTTTCTGGTAATCAAAACCTGCAATTTTGGAGAAAAAATCAAGGTTTTCTATTCCTGTAAGATGAGGATATAAAAGAACGGTTTCAGGGATATAGGCAAGATGTCTTTTAATTTTCTGAGGTTCCTCCTTTACCGAAATATTATTAATGAAAGCATCTCCGGATGTTGCTTTAATGAGTCCCAAAAGAATATTGATCGTTGTACTTTTTCCAGCTCCGTTTTGTCCGAGCAGTGCAAAAATTTCACCTTTTTTTACTTCCAGATTAAGAGAATGAAGTGCGGTAAAATCGTTGTATTTTTTATGTAGATTGACTGTTTTTAACATAGTTTTCTGTATTTATATTGTGAAAGAATGATGAATAAAGCAATGAAGATGAGATAGGGAAGAAGTATCTGTATCCATTTGATAGTGGAAGAGAATTTGAAAACCTCTATCGTTTGCTGTGCCCAGTTGACAGATTCCGCACTCTTACCTGAGAAAATAAGAGGGTAGAAGAACAATCTTTTTTTCTCATGGAATTTTTTGAGTGATTCAGCATACTGCAAATGATTCTGCAGATCAGATTTTGCCAGATGACTTTCTACAAGCTGAGTATGTAGATTGGGAAGGAAATAACCTAAATAGGTTGCTGCCTGATTTCGTTTCTGCATTTTTTCCGTATACAGTTCGGATGATTTTGCAGATTCCAGGTCTCCCATATGCTGCATGGCATAATACCAGGTCCAGGTGAATGCATCATTTTCTTCTACAGTGAAATTGCTGTATTGTGGATAGGCTTTGTAAAACTTTTCCATGGTAGGACGTTTGTCTTCATCCCATTTGTTGTGATAGCCTTCTCTCTGTTCCATCACAGCTTTAAGGGACTCATGAACCGGATAAAGCTTCTGTATCAGAATATTACTGCTCATCGGGATAATAAAATTGATGCCCACCCATACAATCAGAAGAATTAATGCGTTTTGAGCCGATGATTTCCGAAAAGACACAATCCATCTGCACAGGGAAAACCAGATCAGAATATACAACCAACCACTGACCATAAAAGCAATATAGTACGAGTCTAAAGGTATTTTTATCCAGACCGAAGCGATGATAATTAATACAAAATATACAACTGTAACAGCCAAAAGACGGATGAACATCTTATGATCCAGAAGCTTTTGTAAATTACCGCTCTGAACCGACAGCAGCTTCCAGGTTCCTCTTTCTTCTTCCTCAGAAATCAGATTATAGCAGAATGCAACAATCACCAGTGGAAACAGGAAAACAACAACGAAACTAAAGTCAAAATTTCCAACTGCGGCATTGGCTGGATTATAAAAATCAGCATTGTAGCGCTGTTCCTCGAGATTTCGGATGGTTACTCCCTGAATAGAAGGATTCAGGTCACGCATTCCGATATTTAAAGCAGCCAATTTGGGTGTTTCATTCACCAGATTGAATTTAATATAATAAAGAACCAGTCCCAGATCATCCTTATGAAATTTTGTATTTCTTTCAATACTTTCTTTCTGAAATGCTCCGCTTCGGGAGATGATGTCTTCGTTCCTGTCCAGGAATTTTTTTCCTGTATAGATAGCCATAAGCCCTGCCATCAACAGAAACAGAAGTGCAATGATGTACGATTTATTACGGTAAAATTGGATATATAAATAACGGTTCATTTAGATGAGTTTTAATTTTCTTCCACTTATTTCGATAGCAATGATGCAGATAACCATCCACAGAACTAATGCAGCAGCAGGTATTGGCTGTTGCTTTAAACTTTTCAGAACAGAAGAATACTGATACTGAAAATCCGGAAACTTTTCCCAGTTGTGCCTGTCGATGACAGCAGCTGGTCCGCCGTTTTCCGGTTTAATATTGCTGATGTGCTCAATTTGTAAATCATTTAAGTGCTGAGCCATTTTATAGCGATATTCTTCTGCCTGTTTCTGAAACTGGTTATAAGCAAAGAAATCTGTTCCTGCAGCAGTCATGGAAAAGTTTTTAATGGCAATAGCGGGATTAATGAATCCTGAAATATCAGTCAGATTTTGCTGTTTACTGTAAATGTTCTGCAGTTCTTTCTGATGTCTGATATAGATATGTGAACTTATTTTTTCCCCTTCCTTCATAACGAATCCGCCATAGTTGAAAGGAAGTTCATTGGTTGTTTTTACCTGATATTTTGCCAGTAAAGAATCCTTGATTTTTTTGAAATGCGGATCATCAGGATTATGGCTGTCTCCAGACTTTAAAATATCCTTTTCCAGGCTCGTTTCAAAAGCAATCCGGGAAGGTGCAGGATATAAATTCTGTGCTGCAAACTGAATTCCTTTAGGCAGAACGATAATAAAAAGAAGCCAGAACCCGATAAGGCTGATCAATGCTGATGAGGTACGTTTACTGTTTGCCGATACGACAACGGTTAATGTGCAGATAAAAAAATAATAAATCATGTAAGCAGGCAGCAGTAATGACAAACGTAATAGAATATCCGCAGAATCTGTTGTCTCGGACATCAGTGCAGCGACGAAAACAACAGGAATTACAGGAATAAGAAAACAGAGAGAAAACAGCCAGAGTCCCAGAATTTTGCCCCAGATAATCGCTCTTCCGGAAGTTCCCTGGACACTGATGATTTTTAAAGTGGCATTCTCACGTTCCTGTACAATTAACCCAAATCCTGAAAAGAGAATAATCAACGGGACAATGCTCTGCAGAATAAATGCACTGCTGAACGCTCCGAATCTTACCAAAGTACCCGAGCTTCCCGCTTCCGACAGATTGGCGGTATTCTGTTTATGAGCCTCCAGAAATATGACATTTCCCAGAAAGTCATCCAGTCCGTTGTCAAAAATATTCAGCGGATGTCCGATTCTGAAAACCAGATAGCCATAGTGAGCCATACGGTGCGGATGCTTATCCGGTCTGTGTTCCCAGTTTTCCCGGACTTCCTTCCGGTATTCTTTTATTTTCGAAAAAGAATCGGTGTATTTTGTATATCCTATGCCAATACTCAGCATACAGAACAGGAGTACGGCAATCGTGGTGAACAGATTTTGTTTTCCTTTAAACAAATCCTGCCAGGTTTTTCTCACCATCAGTTGTAAATTAGAAATAGCCATAGTTTAAAATTTATAAGTAGCAGTTAGCAGATAATTTCTCGGAGTTCCCGGAAACAGTCTTAAGTAGTTCTGAGCCCCGATCCAATAGACTTTGTTGGTTATATTATTCAGATTAAAAGAAAGCTGGACCGTTTTTGCCGGAGTGTAATACAATGCTGCATCCAATGTCGTATAGGCGGGAAGTTCAAAGCTTCTTGTAAACCAGGGGATTTTAGAGCTTTGATGCAGTATTCCGACACCGATTCCGAAGCCTTTGAGGAATTTAATAGTTGAAAAGTTGTAGCGTGTCCAGAAATTCACCGAATTTTTAGAAGTGTTTTCCTTTCTTTTTCCGACAAGATCACGGTTGGTATCATCCAGTATTGTAGCATCAATATAGCTGTAGCCTCCGTAAATATGCCATTGAGGAAGGATATGTCCGGAAAATTCAGCTTCAAATCCACGGCTTCGGTCAGCACCACGCTGTACAAGTTCATCAGGTTCTGAAGGATTATTGGCATTGATGATTATATTTCTTTGTTTGATTTCATACACTGCAAGATTCAATGAAATTCTACCAAAAAGCTGCGCTTTGATTCCCAGTTCTTTAAGATCAGAAGTCAGAGGCTTAAATCTTGCTGCAGATCCGGTGAGGACTGAGGTATTGGGCATCAGCGTTACCGTATTGGACTGAGGTTGATACCCGGTTAAATAAGTTCCGTACAGATTAATATGATCCGTTACACTGTAGGTAATCCCGAATCTGTACAGCAGTTTATTATTTTTGAACGATGACTCATTGGCTTCTTTGAAATTGGTGATATCCTGAAACCATTCCTGACGTATTCCCGATAATATTGTCAACTTTTTCCAGGTAAGAAGATGCTGGATATAAGCAGCATGCGTTGTGGTAAGAGCAGAAGGCAGAGGGGTGATCACATTAAGCGTATTAAAATCAGTACCCTGATAATTGGCCGCACCGGGATTCAGGTCAAATGGTGTTACATTAGGTCTGGGAATAATTGTTCCATTATAATTGATGGTCTGATAATCCGAAGCATTTGCAGGATTATAAGAGGAAATCACAGAGCCATTCTTTAAAAGAAAACCTCTTGCTGCTTTCTGCTGTCCGCCTTTGCGTTTCTCCCAGATCTGGCTGTCGTAACCTATCAGAGCCTGATGCTGAACAGAACCCGTTTTGAATTTAAAATTGAAATACGCATTGATATTATCTGTTGCCCAGTTTTGTTTTCTTTGAACAAACTGCATCATGGCAAGGCTGGAAACCGGGATATTGTTCATATCCGGAACAAAAGAATTGGTAGTTCTGTGCTCCTGAAGATTTTCCCTCCAGTATTGCTTCATATAAGATGCATTAAAGCTGATATATTGGTTAAAATGATGGGCAACCGTTCCCATCAGCATCAGCTCTCTTGTTTTAAAAAAATCATCAGGAGCTCCCAGGTTCAAAGATCGTGGAGTGCTGTATAAATCTGTTTTTCCAGCCGCTGCCCCGAAAATAGGCTGCCCACGATCCAGATTTCCATAGAGATCATTGAAAATCATTTCTACATTCACGGATGTTTTTTCATTCGGAACAAAGGTGATAGAAGGAGAGATCAGGATACCGCTGTTTTTAATATGATCTCTGAATGAACGGGCATTCTGATACGCTCCGTTAAAACGGAATAATAAAGTTTTGCTCTTATTTAAAGGACCTGTAAGATCTGTAGTGACACGGTAAGTTTCAAAGCTTCCACCTGATAAACTGATTTCGTGGCGAGGGTTTGATAATGGCTTTTTGGTAACCATATTGATCGTTCCTCCGGGATCTACACTGGACATGGTAATACTTGCCGGCCCTTTGAAAACCTCCACACGTTCTATATTGGAAGTCATCGGCTGTAAAAAATAATATTGCCTTGTGCGCATTCCATTGATGATCTGTCCTTCTTCATTCTGGCTGATCCCACGGATGTTGTATTGATTATAATAGCTTGAAGGAGAAATACCGTTCACATTTTTCATGACATCTCCAAGCTGAAAAGCCTGGCGGTCGGTGATCAGTTCTTTGGTAACGGTATTAAGTGTTAAAGGCAGATCTTTGTTTTTCGTTGCGATCTTGGTGGCGGCAAAAGAGTAGTCGGAAGTATAATCTTTAGACTTTCTTCCGATAACCTCAACAGTTTGTACCACTGTAGATAACGAATCTTCCGGACGTGACTGAGCACAAAGAAGTGATGAGACTGTGATAAAGCCTGTGCTGAAAAGCTTTACAGGATTTGGGGAAATACAATAAATTATTCCCGAATAATTAAAATTACTGGTAGTCATGAATAAGCATGTACGGGCAGCGAATGGCCCATTAATAAAAGGATATCCTTAATTGTGTAAAGACACAGGTATCCACGGAATTACAGTACAGACCAAAAAATCTGTAAACGAAATATTAAGGCAGCATCGATTAAGCTACCGCGGAAAATAAGGCTGGGGGAGCTCTGGAGCTGAAAAAGTCAAGAAGACAACGATATGAAATGGCTTTTGGCTGCGGCATTTCATTATCACTGGTTGTGTCAATGGCAAAATCCATGTTCAAAGAGTCAGGAAGAAGAATTTGTGTCATATGCATATGAAGGGCACACTGACATTCGTCGTCCTGAGAAAAGGAAAGAATTTTCTCTTCTTTTGACCCTTTTTTATAGATCACTTTACTTTTGGCGTGTCTGGCATGATCAAGACACGTGGTTACCCCGCTGACATTTGAAACAAATATCAGAAGTAAAGAAAAAACAAAAAAGACCCTGAGAAATTTTTGCATAATAGAAAACAAATGTACAATTTAATTTGATAAAAATTGAATGATGAAGAAAAAGTAGGTGATGTTTTCTTTAAAAATTAAAATAATTCAGTTCCAACTACCATTTACCGGATCGAAATGATTGTCTATTTGGGTTTGCAGCAATATTGATAAGCACTGATATGAAATAAAGCACTTATAAAACTACGGTATTTCGTATAGTATTTTTTGGTGACTCCATTTAAATAAGTTTATAATCAATGTATTATGATTTTGTGCCTGTTTATTGATTATAGATTATTGTAAAAATAAATACATTATGAATACTAAAGAATTCAGAACTTTTGATATGCCCTGGGAAAAGGCATATGGCTATGTGCAATCTGTAAAAAGCGGTGACACAGTGTGGATTTCCGGACAATTGGGCCACGATATGCAGGGAAATCTTGCAGAAGGAATGGAGAACCAGTTCAGACAGACCTATCAGAATATAGGCAAGTTGCTGAGTGAATTTGGATTAAATGCCGGCCATATTACAGAAGAAGTCATCTATGTTACCGATATGCAGGAAGGCTTTGAAAGCAGAAAGGTTTTAGGAAAAGAATTTTATGGTGAGTTCTGTATGGTTGCCAGTACCATTGTCGGAGTGACTGAGCTGGCACTTCCCGGACAGAAAGTGGAAATTAAAGTTACAGCTAAAGTTTAAAGGATTATCAGAATTCTTTGTACTGTTTTATCCGGTATATGATTGAGATCATATTCGACGGTATTGGCACTTTATTATATTTGGCCATTGAAAATTTCATATTTCTGACAAATTACAGTATAACCTCTCAGTGATTCGGGAGGTTTTTTGTTGAAAAAATTTAAGTATAACAATGTACAATTTGTTTCATGATTATTATTTATTTTCCTAAAATACAAATAATTAAACGCTAACATTACGGTTTCCCGTAGAGAATGATTACAGCTTATCCGTATATTTACAAAGTTTTAAATAACAATAAGTACAGAAAGTTTTTTTAGCCTCCTCAGGGAGGTTTTTTTATGACCATAATCATAACTCAATTTATGGAGATTTATTAATTTTGAAATGTTAATCAAATTTTTTTTATAAGTTTTATCCCCGGAGAGATCCGGGGATTTTTCATTGTATAATTTGGTATATCAGATTCAACCAGGGAAGCAGGCTTTGGAAGACTGTTTTATGATATTATGGATTGACAGGAAGATTGCAATCTGAAAATAAGATCAATCATACTTCCGACTCAGACAGATGAGGCTATTTAATCTCATCTTTCAATTGAATCACAACTATTTCAAGGGTCTTTTTTATTTTTTCAAATAAGGAATACAGTTCAGGAAATTCCTTATTTTGTTCCTTTGCAAGTAATTCAAGCTGTTTTACAACATCCTCAATAGAAACTATTCCAATAGACTGTATGCCCGGTCTGATTTTATCCATCAGTGTTGCAATTTCGGTGTAGTTTTTCTCTTCAAACGCTTTTTCCACCAATGGAATTATTGTCTCGGTCTGCACAATAAATAATGAGATCATTTTCTGTATAAATTCTTTATCACCCCTGCTGAGTGCTTGTATCTTTTTCAGGTTGTAGAGGCTTTTTTCATCTGTATCAGATACTGTCTCTGCAGTTTTTTCATGAATTTTGACATACTTATAAATGATATTCAGTAAATTTTCTTCATTAAAAGGCTTAGTGATATAATCATTCATTCCCGCGTTAATGCAATGATCTATTTCTGTTTTAAAAGCATTGGCCGTAAGTGCTATTACGGGAGTCTTAATTCCAAGTTCCTTTCTTACTATTTTAGTTGCTTCGATACCATCCATTTCCGGCATTTGCAGGTCCATCAAAATAATGTCAAATTCTTCTCTTTTTAAAATTTCTATGGCTATTTTACCATTTTCGGCTTTGGCGACGCTGCATTTAAAATGATGTAGTGATTTTTCGGCAACTAGCTGATTAAGGGCATTATCTTCCACCAAAAGAACTCTTGTGCCGGCGATGGAAATATGTTGATTTTTCCAGTCATTTTTTTTCAGATCCTCTTCACTGCCTCTGTCCAGAAGTAAAGTTATTGTAATAGATGTACCTGTATTTTTTTCACTTTCTACATTAATTTCACCCTTCATAAGGTAAATAAGTTCCCGTGTAATAGACATTCCAAGACCAGTACCTCCATATTTTCTCGAAATTGAACTGTCTTCCTGATTGAATTTTTTGAATATATCACGTACATATTCTTCGCTCATTCCAATTCCTGTGTCCGTAATGCTGATTGAAATGGTCTGTTGGTCGGGGAAACTTTTCAGGACCTTGGATTCAACTCTGATCTGGCCCTCATTGGTGAATTTTAGGGAATTCCCAATAATATTATACAGAACCTGTTCAAGCCTTAACGAATCACCTTTTAAAACAGAAAAAATATCAGGTGAAAAATAGGTAATCAGTTTGAGTTTTTTCTCATCCGCTTTTGGTTTAAGAACAGAAATCACCTTTTGAATGCTGTCTTTTAAAGAAAAACTTTTGTTTTCCAGAGACATTTCTCCCGATTCAATTTTAGAGATATCCAGTATGTTATTGATAATTGATAATAAATGTTGTGAAGCATTATAGCTGTTTTCTACAAATTCTTGCTGATCTGAAGACAGGTGGCTTCTTTTAAGTTCACGCAAAAAACCAATGATGCCATTAAGAGGAGTTCGGATTTCGTGGCTCATATTGGCCAGAAAAACCTCTTTTGCTTTTGAGGCCTCCAGGGCTTTTGCTTTTTCAAGTTTTAATTCGTCTTCCAGTTTTTTTTGGTCGGTTATGTCAAGATGTATTCCTATGGACCCTAATAAATTTCCCTGATCATCATAACTGGGAGCTCCACTTATGGCCCACCATCTTGTTTCCCCCTTCTTATTCCTGACAGGAAGCTGATACACACTAGAAACTCCTTTTTTTCTTAATTCTATCTGATCTTGTATGAAACGGATATTATTTTCTCCATACAGGAAAAGTTCACTGGGATTTTTGCCAATGACTTCATCCAGTGAAAACCCTGAAACATCACAAAAACTCTGATTAGCGTAGCGGATAATTTCATGATTATCTACTTCAATGAGCCCTAAATTCATATTAGCAATAATATTACGGTATTTTTCTTCCTGTTGCTTTATGTAATCTTCGGCCCTTTTTCTTTTTCTCAGCTGTTCAGAAAGATACAGGGATAATTCTTTAAGGTCTTCTGATTTTTTTATTTCAATATCGGAGTCAATAATCTTTAATGACTCGTATAAATTGCTGATAGATTCCTGTTTAAGGGTATTTTCATCTTTAAGATTTTGATAAAGCTCCTGATATTCTTCTTCACTTTGTTTGAAAGCGTAGTCCATGAGTTCCTTATCCCTGTCAAATGATTTGTAGGATTCATTAACTGCATTGATGAAATTAGTAAACTGGGAATGATTTTTACAGTCGTCCGTAAGGTATTTATTAATCTGCCTTTCAAGCAAATTGTGTAATTTGATTTCCATAGCTATTCAATTTCATTCACTGTGGTAATGGTAATCGTTTGATTGTGCAGAGCACAGTTGCCAAACGGGCTTAAAGGAGATAATTCTCCATATGAATAAAATCCGGTCAGTACCGTATCTGATTTGAAAACATCCCGAACAATATCTGCTTCTTCATACACTCTGTCACCCAGTACGATCTTTCTTCCCACGCAGCTGATAATGATTCCCAGTTTAATGTTATGTTGGGTCATCCGTAGGCATTCATTGGCTGCGTCATTTGCTGCATCAATAAGCCTGTCCATATTGGCTTTCATAAACCTTACTTTGCTTCCTTCCGGTAAATCTCCCGCAAAAATCATTGTGTCATCTTTAATGGACAGAATCGTTCTTACTACTGATGACGGATCTTTGGATAGCTTAAGCGATAATGGAAAAAGCAGGGCAGAGCCGGGAAGCTCTTCAGCATATTTTCCCAGATATTTTTTATAGAGATCCAGTGCGTTTTTATTATCAATCTCGTAAAGAAGATTATTTTGTGATTTTGTAACTATCCTTTCAAGTCCAAAGCTTTCCCAGCCTCCGATTGAAGAATGTGATAATTCAAGATGTTCTCCATAAAATCCAACAGCAAGAATTTTATTGGGCTGGGGAACCTGATTGAGTCCAACCACTGTTTTTTCAAATTTATCCCCATCTCCGGCAAGTCCCCCTGAGATCAAAACTTTTTCCGGACGGCTGGCGTTAAGTCCATGTACCAGCTGGCTGCCATTTACCTTGTTGCCATCTGAAAGGATGAATACCCATCTAAGCCCTTCTGAAGGCAGATTTTCAATTAATTTTTTTCCTGCGTCATAGCTGTCTGAAAAATTTTCAATATCAATTTGTGACGTTTTTATGAAAGATGTTGAAAAACTGATTGCGGTTAAAACAACTGTTCCATCATACACTTCATTACAAAAAATTTCTCCTGAGGAAGAGGAGAGGGCGATCTCTGCATTCGGAAACTTTTTCTTTAAAAGAATAAAAAAGTCCTCTTTTTCTATAATATTTCTGGTTCCAAATCCTATGACGAGCTGCACTTCGTGATAGTCAAGCTTTTCTTCATTTCTTTCTGATTTGAAATCTCCGTTTATAAAAAGTAATTTGGCAACTTTCATGTAATTATTGCTGTTTCAAGGTTATTAATCGCTTATAAATAATTGATTTTCCTATTTCTTTTAGATGGCTTTAATCTGTTTAAAGAGTTCACCATCTTGAATGTCAGGTAATCGAAAGTCAGTACAAATTATACCAGGATATTTGTATGGGGTTGAAATGCAGTTTTTTGTATTTCTGAATAGCAGGACTTCGTAATCGGGATTTAGCGGGAGATGATATTTTAACATTTCTCCAAAGAAATTATTATCGTCGGCTATAAATATTTTACACATTTGCGTTGGTTTTAGTTTTAAGTTTACTACTAAAATAAGTAATTTTCATCAACTAATGAATTATTTTATCATAAAGATTGATAAATTTAAATTATAATCGATTATTATTGAATATAGTGTATGAAAGTAGTAGGTGAGTATTTGAATCTATTAAAACAGGCTCTCACTTATTCCTAGTCTTTTTTTTGAAATATCCTCTCAATAAAAAGTTGTTTCGGGCCGCAGCCTCTAATTCCCTGAGTTCATCAACCCCTTTACCGATATTATTGATGGTAGAATCTACAGACCTTCCCAATCTTGGATTATCAACCAATTTGGAAACTACATTTTCGTCATTGTTGATCTTTGTAGTGAATTTTTTCAGATCCTCAGAAGATTTCTCCAGATTTGTCAATGTTTTTTCCAGTGAGGCCGCTAAAGTATCATTTGTCGTTATTTGAGAAAGTATATTGTTCTTATCATTGAGTTTCGCAGCGAAAAGGCTGATCTGCCCTGCACTGTTTTTTAAATCAAGAATACTGCTTTCCATATTATCGCTCAGACTTTTATCAGCAAATACCCTGTAGATAATTCCATCCTTATTGTGGAGAACAGGAGTGAATGAAGCGAAATCATTCATGCTTGTCTGAAGATTCTGTACCGTTTTGTCTATACGGTTCGCAAAATCCTTACTGGTCATTATTTTTACCAGTAAACCGTCCTTATTGTTCATCTTGGCTGTGAAATCAACCAGTCCGGTGGTAACGGTTCGGATATTGTCTGCGCTTTTCTTAATGCTGAAAAGGACATCTTCAATTTCCGTGCTTTTGTATGAAGCAATTACAGTATTATTACCAACTACATTGGCAGAACCTGTTCCCGGAGAAATAACAAGTACTTTATCACCAACCAATCCGTCTGAAGCGATGCTTGCAACCGCATCTGTCTTAATATACTGCTGAACATCTTTTTTGATGCTCATTTTTACCATAACCAGTGAATCAGAAATAAAATCTATTTTACTGACAGTTCCGATATTGATCCCGGAAAGGCGTACATTGCTGCCTTGTTTTAATCCGCTTACATTTTCGAATTCTGAACGCAGAATAAAGTTAGAACCAAATATATTTCTTTTAAGGCCAATAAAATAAATGGTCAATATAAAGAGGATGATCCCTGCGATAACAAAGATTCCTAATTTCAGATTATTTGATGATTCGTTTTTCATGACTTCCTCCGTTTATTTTTCAAAAAATGATTTTATCCAGCTGTCCATATTGCTTTCAATAGATTGATAGGTTCCTTCCATATTGACCTTTCCATCTTTCAGTACAATAACCCGGTCACTGGTATACTTTGCACATAATAAATCATGGGTGATAATGATAGAAGTTGTATTGAACTTCTGCTTAATGCTGCGTATCAGTTCTATAATTTCTTTGGCAGTAATCGTATCCAGCCCTCCGGTTGGTTCGTCATAGATCATTATTTCAGGCTTGATGATCAGAGCTCTTGCGAGGCCTATTCTTTTGCGCATTCCTCCTGAAAGTTCCGATGGCATTTTGTCGATGGCTTCTTCAAGGCCAACATTGCTTAGCGCTTCTGTAATGGCTTGATATATTGTTTCTTCACTCAGATTTTTATTATGATGCTGTAAGGTGAATGCTAAATTTTGTCTCACCGTCATAGAATCATATAAAGCTCCGCTTTGAAACAGAAAACCAATTTTTTTCCTCACCTTGTTAAGCTCTTCTTCATTAAGGCTGGTTATTGCTTTTCCGCCAATATAGATTTCTCCTTCATCAATTTTGGTAAGACCTACAAGGCATTTTACCGTAACGGACTTTCCTGAACCTGATCTTCCTAATATCACCAGATTTTCTCCTTTTTTAACCTGAAAGCTGATCCCGTCCAATACCTTATTATTGCCATAAGATTTGCATACATTCTTAAACTCGATTAGCGGTCCGTTAATCTGAGGTAAGGTAAATTCAGCGTTAAGGTTTTCATATGTTTTCATTACAATTCAAAAAATAAATCCGCGATCTGTACTGCGAGCAAATCAATAATAAAAATCATCAGGGAAGCTGAAACTACGGCTGTGTTGGCAGCTTTTCCTACACTTTTTGTTCCTCCTTCAGCACTAAAACCATGATAACAGCCGATAATTCCGATAAAAAAACCGAAAAAAAATGTTTTCAGGGTTGCCGGAAGAAGATCGGCAAATTCCAGTGACTCAAAAACATGGGAAAAATAGTGACTGATACTATTATCTCCGTGAATATTGATTCCTATAAAACCTCCCAGAATTCCCACCAGATCGGCAAAAATTACCAGGACAGGGATCATTAATGTTGTGGCAAGAGTTCTTGTTACAACAAGATAACGGTAAGGATTAATGGCAGAAACCTCCATAGCATCAATCTGTTCGGTAACCTTCATAGACCCAAGCTCGGCACCTATTCCGGATGAAACTCTTCCTGCACAGATCAGAGCGGTAATAACCGGAGCAATTTCTCTTATTAATGAAAGGGAAACCATACCCGGTATCCAGGATTCAGCCCCAAATCTGGACATCGCCGGACGTGACTGAATGGTAAGTACCAGCCCCATGATAAAAGCAGTTACGGTTACCAGAGGTAATGACTGATATCCCACAACAAAACATTGTCTGGTAAACTCTTTATATTCAAAACCGGATTTCACCATTTCTCTGAAAAACCGGGCAGAAAAGGAGGCAATATTGCCTGCAATAGCAAAGCTTTTTGTAAGAAAAGATTTCACAATATTCTGTTTAATTTCTGATAACCGGAATCGTTTACTTATACATTGTATTCATAATCGACTTCCAGTTTGTTTTTTAAATGTTTAATACCAGGAGTTTTCCAGGCAATCCGGCCTGCTTCTTCCTTTTGCTGCCATGAATGGACAGTTCCTGTCAGGGTTACTGTTGTACCAGTTACAGAGACCGTTATTTCTCTTTCATCAACAGCACTTCTTTTCAATGCTTCTTCTACTTTATTTTTACTGACCGTATCATCAGTATCGGGATTGATGGTGATATTATTAAAGATACCTTTTATTCCGGGGAGGAATTGTACTGCATTTTCAGTAATCTCTCTCTGATAATCCCAGGGAAGCTCACCATCCAGATCTACCCATCCGTTTTCTACCTTAACCTTTATCTTATCCTGAGGAATAATAACATTGGAAGCAAAAGCACTGATGATTTCAGCACCAATTTCAGCATCCGTTTTTACCTTTGAATCCGGAAGTTTTACCTGGATGTTTTCGACCAGTACCCTTACTCCGGCTACATTTCTGGCTGCATTTTCTGCCTGTTTCTTTTTCGAAAAGCTATCAACAGTTCCGGTTAAAGATACAACCCCATCTGCTGCCGTAACTCCTATTTCTGCAGGGTGGAGCAGAGGTTCCCACTTGATGGCATCCTGTACATCTTGCTGTAATTGTTCGTTTGTTTTCATCTGTAGTCAATTTTATACTTCAAAGTTCAGGAAGACTTACAGTTAAAGGAATGATGGCAGTCATTCTGAAAAATGATGTTGATCATATGATGGTTGTGCATATAATTTTTAAGTTGATTTATCAAAACAGATGATTGCTGTATTCATATAAGAAAAATAGAGTACAGGATTATGTCATTTTTTTATGTGATAAGGGTCATTATTCATCAGGCAATGAATTTGGAACTTTACATTCATAAATTAAGGATTATGAAGACTTTATTGAATTGGATAACTGTTATTTTCAGTATTACATTTTTCCACGGACAAGATATAAGTGCTGCCAATCAAATAGCAATTGTACTCCGTGATAAAGCTGAACTTACGGAACTGCACTTTCCAAAATCTGTAAACCAGTTTTATCATCAACACGGGTTTGAATATGTCTGGATCAATCCTTCTGTAAAGAAGAGCCTGCTTCAGGATGCCATTCTTTTATTGAAAGATACCGGTAAAAGGGGATTGTCTTCCAAAGATTACCATGGACAGAGTCTTACCCCGGAAATTTTAAATATTGTTGCAGAGCAAACTCAATATACAGATACCAAAGAAAATGCTGTAACTGATATTTTAATGACAGATGCTCTTATTACTTATATCAATTACCTGCACTTTGGAAAATACAATCCTTTTTACAGTTCGTCTTTTATTGATGGTAATAATATAGAAGGTTTTAAGGCAGTAGAGATATTGCATCAGGCATTACAGAAAGATGATTTACAAAAAACAGTTCTGGATGTTCAGCCTGAAATTAAGGAATACGTTGATTTTCAGAATTATCTGAATGTGAATTATGGCGATGGTGTTAAAAGCCGGGAAGAAGAATTTAAAAAGATAGCTATCAATATGGAGCGTTTGCGCTGGATGGACGCAAGCAGAGATACTTATCTGTTGGTGAATATTCCTGCTTATTCCCTGGATTTCGTTCAGAAAGACAGGATACTCAATTATAAGGTGATTGTAGGAAAACCCTCTACGCCAAGTCCTGTTTTAAAGAGTACCGTTGATTATTTTACAACTGCTCCTGACTGGAAAGTTCCTCAAAATATATTCATAAAAGAAATGCTTCCTAAAATAGTAAAAAACAGCCGGTATCTCGAAGATCATCATTATTCACTGTATGACAGATCAGGAAAAGCAATACCTGCTACTTCTTCAAATTTGAAACAAATATATAAAAACCCGTATCAATACAGTATAAGGCAGTCTTCCGGCTGTGATAATGCGCTTGGAGCTGTCGTTTTCAGATTTTCAAACTCCTATGGGGTATACCTTCATGATACCTCTCAGAAACAATTATTTGAAAAGACGCAGCGGGCCTTAAGCCATGGATGCATCCGTGTAGAAAATGCAGGAGACCTGGCTGCCCAGCTGCTGAAATATGATGGAGCTGAAAAAGAGATCCCGCTTATGAAATCTTTTATGGATCGTTATGAAAGAAAAGATTTTGTTTTAAAACAACCGGTTCCTATCATGATTGCTTACCTTACCTGTCTTATCAAAAACGGAAAGCTGGTATTCTATAATGATATTTATAATCTTGATCCTATCCTGGAACGTAAACTTCAATTTTAATAACTAAAATAATGAGAACAATTGTAGTACCCACCGATTTTTCAGAGCCCGCCAGAGCTGCCGCAGAATATGCTCTTCACCTGGCACATACATTAAAAAGTAATATAGAACTGTGTCATGCCTTCCATATACCTGTTGAAGAGCCCATGCTCGGACAGACCGCATGGACTTTATATGAATATCCTGTACTAAAGAAAGAATATGAGGATGAATTGAAGAAAGAGGTAAAAAGTATTGAATATAAAGAAAAGCATTTGTGGGGAGAGGATTCTTTTCCTTTTCATCCTTCCATCTATTATACATGCGAAACAGGAGATCCCATACGGCTGATCAACGATACAGCGGCTAGAAACAGAACATTACTGGTGGTAATGGGAATGAAAGGAGCAAGCAATCTTGCACGGTTTCTTCTGGGGAGCAACAGTATCAAAATGATTGAGCATACTGAATATCCATTACTTCTCATACCGGCAGGATATCAATATCAGGACCTGAAAAAGATTGCATTTGCCACAGATTTGAATATACAGGATATAAAAATATCACATGCGCTGATCAAATTTGCGAAGTATTTCAATGCTGAACTGCTTATAACCCATATCACAGACACCGCTGTTGATCTTATAGATAATACATCCTATCAGCAGAAGAAAGATACTTTTTTTAGAGATCTTGAAGGAAAAATCTGTTATAATTATATTGAAAGTGAGAGCATTGATGCAGGACTGAACATTTTAAAAGAGAAAAGCATCGATATGCTGGTGATGGGTCATCAGCAAAAAAGCTTTATAAGCAGGCTTATTGCCGGTAGTCATGCAGCCAGACAAGCTCACGATTTACAGATTCCTTTATTGATTATTCCGGAAGGAGGGCACATCTATTTTTAGATTCCAAAATATTGATAAAAATAATAATTAAAAAATATTTATTTGTTAACATATTACAGTGTTTCATAGAAAATTGATTTAAAATACTTATCTTTAATAAGGGTAAGTATTTATTTTTTATGGAAAGCGCCAGACTCTTACAAGCAATTATAGAAACAGCAATAGACGGAATTATTACTATTGACAGTCAGGGTAAGATTGAAAATTTAAATCCTTCTGCGTTAAAGATATTTGGGTATAGAGAAGAAGAATTAATTGGTAAAAATATTTCTGTGTTAATGCCGGAACCCGATCATAGCAGACATGATGGCTATCTTCTGCGCTATCAGCAGACAGGAGAGAAAAAAATAATTGGTAAAGGCAGAGAAGTAAAAGGGCTTAGGAAAGATGGCACCCAGTTTCCATTCAGGCTTGCTGTAAGCGAAGTCCAGCTCCAGGACAGGGTTATTTATACCGGGTTTATCCACGACTTGTCTAAAGAGAAAGAAGCTGAGGAATTCCTTAAAAAATACACCGGAGAACTTGAAGACCTGGTTGAAAAGAGAACAAAATCTCTTCAGGAGATGCTAAGTGCTTTGGAAAAAGCAAAAGAAGAAGCGAATCTTTCCCTTGAAAAAGAAAAGGAGCTTAACCGGATGAAAAGCCGTTTTGTATCTATGGCTTCGCATGAATTCCGTACCCCTTTAAGCTCTATGCAGCTTTCTGTCGTTCTTATTGAAAAATACCTTCAGCTTGCTGATCATTCTCAAATCCTGAAACATCTTCATAAAATAAAAAATGCAATTGCTGGTCTCAACGGGATTCTTAATGATTTTCTTTCCCTGGAAAAACTGGAAGCGGGTATGGTAACCCCGGCTTATAATGAGTTTGATATTATAAAATTCTCAGAAGAACTTGTGGAAGAAATGCAGCTGATTACCAAAGACAATCAAATTATAATTTATCAGCATACCGGAGTAGAAAATATTGTCAATCTGGATCAGAATTTATTAAGAAACTGTCTCATGAATCTGATCAGTAATGCCATAAAGTATTCCGGGGAAAATACACTTATTGAGTTTTGTACGGAAATAAATAAAGAATATTACCTAATGACGGTAAAAGACAATGGAATAGGCATTCCTGAAGATGATCATGCAGGGCTCTTCCAGCCTTTTTTCAGGGCTCATAACATTGGTAATATTCCGGGAACCGGGCTGGGACTAAATATTGTTCTCCGGTATGTTAATCTGATGAACGGGAATATAGATTTTAATAGCGAACCTGGTAAAGGAACTCAGTTTACGTTGTCTTTTACAAGAAAATAAGTTCATTATGTATGGAAAAAACAAAAATATTGATCATTGAGGATCATGATGACATCCGGGAAAGCACTTCTGAAATTCTGACACTGGCCGGCTATGAGGTTTTGCAGGCAAAAAATGGCAGACAGGGAGTGGAGTTGGCCATCAGATATATACCTGACATTATATTGTGTGATATTATGATGCCGGAGCTCGATGGGTATGGAGTATTATATCTTTTAAGCAAAAGAGAAGAAACTTCACTGATCCCCTTTGTCTTTATTACAGCTAAAGCGGACAGGGCAGAAATACGCAGGGGAATAGAAATGGGAGCTGATGATTATCTGACAAAGCCGTTTGATGATATTGAACTTTTAAATGCTATTGAGAGCAGGCTTAAGAAAAGAGAGCATCAGAAAAAGTCTTATAGCACCAATGATGATCAGATGAATCATTTGTTCCGATCTGTAAGCGGCCTTGAAGAACTGAAAAGATCTTTTGATGTTCGCAAAATAAAAACTCTCAAAAAGAAACAGATTATATACACTGAAGGTGATACGGCAAATGCTGTTTATCTCATACTTTCAGGGTCGGTAAAGACTACAAAAATGACGGAGGAGGGAAAGGAGCTGATGACATGTGTATATTATCCTGACGAATATTTTGGAATTACTTCATTGTTTACAGGAAGAGAGTATAAAGAAACGGCCGAAGTACTTGAAGATGCTGCCTTATGTTCTATTCCCAGAGAAGAGCTGGATCAGCTGATCTGTAAATATCCTGATGTGGCAGAAAAGTTTATTAAAATTCTTGCACAAAATGTGGTCAATCATGAACAGCAGCTTTTACATCTCGCTTATTTTTCAGTAAGAAAAAGGATGGCAGAAATTCTCAGCAGATTATATCAGGTGCATCCGGAGACGGGAAATTTTGAAATTTCCAGGGAGAATCTCGCTTCTATGGCCGGTATGGCTATCGAGACAGTAAGCAGGATACTCGGAGACTTTAAAGAAGAAGGTCTTATTGATAGAAATGCAGGGAGAATTACAATTTTGGACATTAGCCGATTACAGAAAATGAAAAATTAAAATACAGATCATCTTTAATAATGATTTTGCACACGGCTGGCTTTTTTATTCTTCAATACATTTGATGAATGAACAGAAGCTATGAAAGTGATCGCATATAATATAAGTCAGATTGACAAACAATTTCTTGCTTTAGCCAATCATAAAAGACATAAAATGACCATCATCAGCGTCCCGTTGGATGAAGCAACAGTATATTTTGCCCAGGCAAAGGATGTTGTTATCATTACCGGTGACGCCTGTTCTGTTTCGCCCTCTATTTTTGAAATTCTTATTTCATTAGGAGTCAGATATATTATAGCATGGCTTAACGACCCTTTAAAAGATGATGTGCCCGGAATACGGAATGACAGTTTACGATGGACATTTATCAGAAATGCAGATCCGTCCGGTGCCTGGGAAGTTATCAATATTATCAATAGGTGGCAGAAGGATGATGACGATCACAATTAAGTGCAATCACTGTCACGGTTTCTGAATACGTCTTATGGTACCTTTGATATCTAATCAAAAACGGTTATTATGAAAACTTTAGCCCAAAAACAATCTGCAGTAAAACTATTAACAGAAGAGTTCTGGAGTAAAAACGAAATTGTTAACCAGCCTGCTAAAATAGAACATTCAGTCAATATCATTGATAAAAACGGAAATTACAAGATACAGGTTAATGCTCCCGGCTTTAAGAAAGATGAATTTAAGATAAAGATAGAAAACGGCGTTTTGAACATTCAGGCTTATACATCAGATAAAAAAGAAGAAATTAAAAAAAATTATGTAAGAAAAGAATTTTTAACCTCTTCTCTTGCAAGAAGTTTCAGGCTTCCGGAAGGTATTGATATCAGTAATATCAAAGCCCACTATAAAAATGGCCGGCTGTACATTAAAATGGGTAAAGCCAATACCGTAAAACAGATGAATAAAAAAGTAAAGGTCCAGTAAATTATATCAAAATGAAAACGATTACTTTAAAATCACTTGGCGGTGCAGAAACAGTTACCGGATCGAAACATTTATTAAAAACTCCTGAACTTACTATTCTTATTGATTGTGGTCTGTTTCAGGGCGTAAAATACCTTAGAGAGCAAAACTGGATGCAGCTGGATACCGATGTTTCGGAAATAGATGCCATTATTCTTACCCATGCCCACCTTGATCATTGCGGATATATTCCGCTTATCGTAAAAAATGGGTTTAAAGGTAAAATTTACATGAGCGGCCCTACTAAGGAACTTACAAAACTGATATTACTTGACAGCGCCAAACTTCAGGAAGAAGATGCCGAAAAAGCCAACCGTCATCATTATACAAAACATCATCCGGCAAAACCTCTGTATACGGTAAATGATGCAGAAAGATCTTTCAAACAGTTTTTTGTGATTGATGAGAATAAGGAAATTAAGCTAAGCGAGCATATAAGCTGTATGTTTAAACCCTGTGGGCATATTATAGGAGCCTGTTCTGTGAGAATTACCTGCTTTGGGAAAATAATAGTTTTCTCAGGAGATATAGGAAGAAATCACAGCGCAGTTTTAGCTCCTCCCGATTTTTTTACACAGGCTGATTTTTTGGTTATGGAATCAACTTACGGAGACAGACTCCACGAAAATAAAGATTTATCTGATCAGTTGGAATATTGGATTAATAAGACTGTAAAAGACCGGGGAAATATAATTATTCCCTGTTTTGCAGTGGGGCGGGCACAGGAAATCATTTATATCCTTCAGGAACTTAAAAACAAGAATAAAATCCCGGTCAGTATTCCAGTGGTTCTGGATAGTCCTATGGCAGCTGCTGCTACCGAAATTATGGTAAGATACTCAGATTATACATTAGTTGAGAGGCAGCAATGGAATGATATTATGGAAAAGATTTGCATAACAAAAGATTATACTGAAACCCAGGAAATAATTGCAGAAAAGCAATCAAAAATTGTCATTGCAGGAAGTGGTATGATTACAGGCGGAAGAGTGCTTGAATATCTGAAACACTATATCGGCGACAGGAGAAATACAGTGCTGATCGTTGGATTTCAGGCTGAAGGTACGAGGGGCCGGGCATTGTTAAATCAATCTCATGAACTTAAAATGCACGGAAAATACTATGAGGTCAGAGCCCATATTGCAGAAATTACAGGGTTATCCGCTCATGCAGATCAGGCTGAATTATTGGAATGGATCAGAAAATATAAAATTCCTCCAAAGCAGGTCATGCTTGTCCATGGTGAGCTGTCTGCATTGGAAGCCCTCAGGGTAAAAATCCAGACGGAACTTCAGATCCCGGTTAAGATTCTTAAAAAAGATGAAGAAAGTATTTTAGCACAAGCGGAATAGGAAATTATTATTTTAAATGATAAACCGCATTGCCACTGAAATGGTGTCCATAAAGATAAAAGTGAACCACAATGAATTTTTCCAATTCTCCACAGTACGTTTCTTGCTGATAAAGTTCAGGTCTATATAATAATATAACAGAAAGCATAAAATAAGAGAGGCCTTTTTCCTTCAGGAACAAAACCTCTCTTTATTGTTGATATTTTTTAGGATTATTTAATGAGATATATCGGATATTCTTCTTTCAATTTCAATTACAATAATTGTTTCGTGGATTGGTATTGCTTCCGCAGAAAAACTGATATTTACTTTGCAAATACTTCGGGGTAGGATTATCTGTGACTTCGAGTGGGGCCATTATCTGTCCGTTGTAGGACGGCATAGTAACCTGTGCCGTTGAACCATTACCTAAAGCAACATTCTTGGCATTGACATTTCCATTAAAGCTATAATCCATCATGGCATCCAGAAGACGGTATACCCCATAATAATCCAAGGCATCAAAAGCTTTCCGTGAACTTGGCATAGCATGATCAGTGATGTAATTGTATCCATTAATAGCAGACGATTTAAAATAAATAAAATCTTTTTCAGTTGTAGAAATATTAATGTTTTTAAATATATCAATTGCCATTCTGTGATCATTTACAGTATCTTCATCATAAACCTGGGTAATCATTTTGGTATTGGCCGGAAAATTCTGCAGTTGCTGTTGTGTGGTTAACGGGCTGTTCCAGTTAAAAGAATACCAGGGTGCCATGGTAAAAAGAAAGCGTGCATTTTGTCCCCATCCTTTTTCTGTAAATGCTTTATAGGCAAGATCTATGCTGGCCCCACCACCAAAAGAATGTCCCATAAAACCTACTTTCTGCGTATCTATGATGTTGGGATAATCTGTTGCAGCTTTTATAAATCCTTCCCAAAGTGTCTGGTAACGGTGATCAACACTTATATCTACGGTACGGTATGGTACAAATACCACAACATAGCCTTTCTTGGCGATAAAATGATACAGCTCTATATTGTAATCCTTTTCTTCACCACCAAAGGGATGTGAAAAGAATATAGTGGGTCTGGGTGAAGTAATCCCTTTTGGATAGAAAATTGAAACTTGTGTTCCTGCGTATTGCGGATTATTAAAATCAATTTCAGCAACTTCATAATTTCCATCTGAGCCATACCCTGATGCAGGTTTTTGTATAGGTCCCTGAAGACTGTTGGTGAGCTTGGATTGTTGAGAAGAGCCTTCCTCAGTATCGTTATTACTCTGAGAGCATGCCGAAGTGGTAATAAACATTATCATTACCCATGGATAAAATAGTTTTTTCATTGTTTTTTGTCTTTAATATTATGAATCATCTGATCTTTAGCTTCCAGATATTTTCTATATTGTCCTGCATCCAGAATTTGGCTTAGGGCATTAGATTTTTCATTCTGTAAAGCTTTCATCTTTTTGAATTTAAAAAAATTGCCCTCCTTACTTTGAATAATGGGATCATTCTTTTGGGCATACTGAAGGTTAAGAGCATATACCTGTTTAACTTGTATCGTGTTTAATGCAAGCTTCGTTCGCATCCATTCAGTCTGCATTTTTGCCCTCTGTTCAGGGGTAGCTTGTTTGAGGCTTTTACTTTGTGCAGATACTGTAAAGGGTATACATAATATAACTGCAGTAAACAGAAGCATTTTCTTTATTGTTTTTACATGCATATTTGATAAGTTTTAGTTTTTAATGAAACAAATGTAATAATGCAGGTAGATTTTATAAAGAAAAAAAAGGGTCAACCGACTAAATCCGGGGGTGAAATTGTTACTGATCCATCCATTTTCGAAAAGCTGGTGCTTTTGCTTTACTTATAAGTACTTGTTCCTCCGGAGCAGGATGTATTATAACGGATAACCTTCCATTGAAAAAATACTCAATAGAATCAATAGCCTTCTTATTAATTATAAACTGACGATTGGCACGGAAAAAAAGCTCCGGGTTCAGTTGCTGCTCAAGTTGTTCTAAAGTATATTCTACAATATATTTTTGTCCGTTCTCCAGCTGGGCATATACCATTTCATTGGAAGTTTGAAACCAATAAATTTTAGAAGCTTCAACAGGAATCAGCTTTCCGCAGTAATGGATAAGAAATGTTTTTTTATAACGACTCACAGAAGATTGTAGCTGTTGTAATAAGGCAAGTAGTTTTGATTGTTCCAGACCATTATCAGTAGCAGTCAGCGTTATATATTTCAGTAAAGAACGGTTGATTTCTTCTTTATCAAAAGGTTTTAAAATATAACCAATACCATTATTCCTGAAAGCTTCCAATGCATAACCATCATAAGCTGTCACAAAAATAACGGGTTTCAGGATAAGAATCTGCCGGAAAATTTCAAATGAGAGACCATCCGAGAGATGGATGTCCGAAAATATAAGATCATAGTGATCCTCGTTTGAAGAAAGCCACAGTACTGACTCCCGGACAGTTTGTAAAATGACTGTAATCTCAAAACCAGAATTGATTTCTTTTAAAATAAACTCAAGATCTCTTGCTGTGGCAGCCTCATCTTCAATAATTACGATGCGAAGTTGCTGGCTCATAATAAGGGTAGTTTTACAATAAAATATTCTTTTGTTGTATGAATTTCTATCTCATGTTGTATTTGCAGCTTGTATCTTTCACCCAGATTAATTAACCCAAGTCCAGTACCTTCCGTCTCATGAGGTAAAGGCTGAAGATTGTTTCGGACAACCAGACTGTTGTTTTCATTATAAATATCAATACACAAAGGTTGTGAAATTGTAGCAATATTATGCTTAACCGCATTTTCAACCAATGGCTGCAAGGATAAATGCGGAATCTCCCGCTGTAAAGTCTCCTGGCTTATGGCGATGTTGATTTGGAAACTATTTTCCAGACGCATGCTAAGCAGTTGGGTATAGGAAGAAAGATGCAGAAGTTCCTGATTGATAGTTACCAAATCATTACCCGTGTGTACCAATGTGTATCGGAAAACTTTAGACAGATGTACAATATAGGATTGTGCCTGTTGGGGATTTTCCCGGACAATGGCAGACAGACTGCTGAGGGTATTGAAAAGAAAATGAGGATTAAGCTGCTCCTGAAGCTGTCTGAGCTGGGCCTGAAGATAGGCTGTTTGCAGTTGCTCATTAATCTGGTCCTTATTTCTGCTCTCCCGCATCAGCAGAATTAGCCGGATGACTACAGCAATCATAATGGTACTGAGTAAAAACCTGGCAAAATATCCTCTGATCATAGTCCCCGGAAGATGCACTGTACCGAAAAATATATAATGGATAGTACTTCCGGCAATAAAAAAAACAGCAATAAGAAAAGTATTTGCCAGATAGAACCTGATCCATTGTTTGTTTTCTCTGAATATGCCAAAAAATCTGTTGCGGGAAAGATTAAAATAAAACAGCAGAAGACAAAATACGAAGTTGTAAAGAAACTGAAAACTATATTCCCAAATATTGAAGTGCCAGTAGCGGGCAATAATTCCATTCGTGTTAAGTGCCATGAGTTTAGCTGAATTGACTACTAAAGTAATCAATAGTGAACTGTAAAAATATATTTTTCCTTCGTTTTTAATCATTTATACAAAGAAAATAAATATTAAGTTTAATATGATGAAATAAAATGCTGAAACTGGAAAATTAAAGGATGAACTGACTGCTTTGCTTCAGAAATCTTTATTATGAGCTATAGAACCTGTTATTTAAAATCATTCTTAATGAAAAAAGTTGTAATTTTGATAGAGTGAAAAAGCTGATTTCCATACTGTTGTTAACATTGTATTTGGTTTCTACAACCGAACTTTATCAGCTTTTGAAAATGCCGTTGCTCATTGAGCATTACATTCAGCATAAAGACCTGAATCCTGAAATGTCATTTACTGCATTTCTGAAAACCCATTACGATCATCCTGTAAAAGACAGTGACCACGATCAGGACCAGAGATTACCTTTTGTTTCACATGCAAACCTGCTAGCTGTGGTTTTCACTATTAATTCTTCCTTAGATTTTCATTGTATAGAAAAGGTTTGTAATCCTATTGAAATAAAAAAGACCTTTTACAAAAACGCACTTTATAACAAGGAAATTCTTAATTCTATCTGGCAGCCGCCAAGATTTTGTCAATCTTAATCTGTTTTCCCAGTCATTTTTTGACCGGAAAGGTATTCTGTATCTGTATGTCATGCGGATGCATTGAGTCTATGCGTCAGAATACCAGAATTTTATTACGATAATTAAGATTAATTAATCATTATATGCTTACAAAAATCATTGAGTTTTCTGTAAAGAATAAACTCATTATTGCATTGTTGGTATTGGGACTTATTGGTGTAGGCGCCTATCAGGTTACCAGACTGCCGATAGATGCGGTACCGGATATTACCAACAATCAGGTACAGGTTATTACCACTGCGCCATCATTTGGTGCAACAGATATAGAACGGCTTGTTACTTTTCCTATAGAGCAGGCCAACAATAATATTTCAGGATTAAAGGAAATCAGAAGTTTCTCCAGGTTTGGACTTTCCCTGGTGACTATTGTCTTTGAAGATGATGTTGACATTTACTGGGCGAGGCAGCAGGTTGCCGAAAGACTTCAGCAGATACAGGCTGTTATTCCGCAGGGAATAGGAAATCCACAGCTTGGGCCTATTTCTACAGGGCTTGGTGAAATTTTCCAGTATGTAGTAAGACCTGAAAAGGGATACGAAAAAAAATACAATATCACAGAACTCCGCACCATTCAGGACTGGATTGTAAGAAGACAGCTTTTGGGAGTAAAAGGAGTGGCAGAGGTGAGCAGCTTCGGAGGCAAGCTGAAACAATATGAAATTGCTGTAAATCCAGACAGGCTTAATGCCTATGGAATAACAATCAATGACGTATTTGATGCATTGCAGGCCAACAATCAGAATACAGGAGGTGCCTATATTGAGAAAGGGCCTACTGTTCTGTACATCAGGAGTGAAGGGTTAGTAGGAAGTATTGAAGAAATCAACAATATTTCTATTGCGACAAAAACAAATGATGTTCCGCTGTTTATACGGGATATTGCTGAGGTAAAGCCGGGGTTTGCTACGCGTTATGGAGCGATGACTTTTAATGATGAGGGAGAAGTGTCAGGTGCTGTAGTAATGATGCTCAAAGGTGAGAACAGTAATCAAGTCATAAAAAATGTAAAGGAAAAAATTGCCCAGGTTCAGAAATCGCTTCCGAAGGGAGTGGTGATAGAGCCATTTCTGGACAGAACCAAAATGGTGAACAATGCCATAGGAACAGTAGAAAAAAACCTTACAGAAGGGGCATTGATTGTAGTCTTCGTACTGGTTTTATTTCTTGGGAATATAAGAGCAGGGTTGCTGGTTGCCTCTGTTATTCCTTTGGCGATGCTTTTTGCAATATGTATGATGAACCTCTTTGGAGTCAGCGGGAATCTGATGAGTCTTGGGGCTTTGGATTTCGGGCTGATTATTGATGGAGCAGTGATTATTGTGGAATCTGTTTTACATCAGTTTAGTCATAATTCAAAGTTTAAAAAGATTTTCTCTGTCGGAAAATCAGAAATGGATACCGTCGTTATAGAATCTGCAGGAAAAATGATGAACAGCGCTGTTTTCGGACAGATTATCATTTTGATTGTCTATCTCCCGATCCTTACCCTGCAGGGAATTGAAGGCAAAATGTTTAAGCCTATGGCCCAGACCGTAGCTTTTGCACTGCTGGGAGCATTTTTGCTCTCACTGACCTATATTCCAATGATGAGCGCGTTATTGCTTAGAAAAAGAAGCGGTAAGCCTACATTATCAGACAGAATGATGAAAAAGGTAGAGAAGGTATACCTGGCAGTTTTGCTCAAACTTCTCAGAGTGCCCAAAATAGTTTTTGGGATAGTGGCAGTCTTATTTATAACTGCTGTTTTCATTTTGTCCAAAATGGGTGGTGAATTTATTCCTTCCCTTGAAGAAGGTGATTTTGCAGTAGATACCAGGGTTTTACCTGGAAGTAATCTGACGACAACTATCGAAAGTACCCAGAAAGCAGCACACATTCTCAAATCCAGATTTCCTGAAGTGGAAAAAGTGGTCACAAAAATTGGAAGCGGGGAAGTTCCTACAGACCCGATGCCGATGGATGCTTCTGATATGATGGTTATTCTAAAAGATAAAAAAGAATGGACTTCAGCGTCCACTTTTCCGGAGCTGGCTGATAAAATGGGGAAACAACTGCAGGATGTACCAGGAATTACTGCCAGCTTCCAATATCCTGTTCAGATGCGTTTTAATGAACTGATGACCGGGGCAAGACAGGACGTCGTGATCAAAATTTTTGGGGAAGACCTTGATATACTTTCCCAAAATGCACAGAAGCTCGGGAAGATTATAGAAACAGTGGAAGGAACCCAGAATCTCTATATAGAGCCTGTTTCGGGAATGCCGCAGGTAATCATTGAATATAACCGCCCTCTGATCGCTCAGTACCATTTATCTGTTTCAGATATCAACCGGGTGGTTAATACCGCATTTGCGGGGCAAAGTACCGGATTGGTTTTTGAAGGTGAAAAACGCTTTGATATGGTCGTACGCCTGGATAACAAAGACAGGAAAAATGTGACCGATATTAAAAATCTTTTGGTTCCTACACCGTTTGGAAATCAGATTCCGCTGTCTCAGCTTGCTAAAGTAGAAGTGAAGAATGGTCCCAATCAGATTCAGAGGGAAAATGCCCAACGAAGAATTGTAGTAGGTTTTAATATCAAAGGCAGGGATGTTCAGAGTATTGTAGAAGAACTTCAGCAGAAGGTAGATCAGAAGATGAAACTTCCTACAGGATATTATATGACGTATGGAGGTTCGTTTGAAAACCTCAATAATGCCAAACAGCGTCTCATGATAGCAGTTCCCATTGCTCTGGCTCTTATTTTCGTAATGCTTTTCCTTGCCTTTAATTCCGTTAAAGAAAGCTTGTTAATTTACACCGCGATTCCACTTTCTATTATTGGTGGTGTATTTCTGATGGCACTTAGAGGAATGCCTTTCAGCATCAGTGCGGGTGTGGGATTTATTGCGCTCTTCGGAGTGGCAGTGCTCAATGGAATTGTGCTGATCTCAGAGTTCAACCGTCTTCAAAAGAGAGGAATTAAAAATATTGTAAGAATCATTATAGATGGTGGAGAATCGAGGCTTCGTCCGGTTTTGATGACGGCTTTTGTTGCTTCATTAGGATTTATTCCGATGGCGGTCAGCAACGGAGCTGGAGCAGAAGTACAAAGACCTTTGGCCACAGTGGTTATTGGGGGTCTGATGGTCGCAACTTTTCTTACTCTGTTCGTCTTACCATTATTGTATGTAACTATTGAAAAAGGATTTAAAAATGAAAAAAATAAAAAATAAAAAACAGATTTCCGTTCTGGTCTTTATTATATGTTTCGGTTTTGCGGGGCAGGTAAACTCCCAGACTTCCGTTACATTGCAGGATGCTGTTGATATTGCTTTGAAAAATAACAGAAATCTTAAAAATGAAAAATTAAAATCAGAATATACAAAAGCCCTTATCAGGTCATCATCTGATATTCCTCAAACGGGAGTAACAGTAGATTATGGTCAGATCAACAGTGCACTGACGGATATGAAATTCGGAATTTCACAGAATATAGCATTTCCGACTGTGTATAAAAAGCAGAAGAATGTATACACGGAAGAATGGAAAAAGTCTCTGCTGAACGTTTCTCTTAAGGAATATGAACTGAAGAAAGCGGTGAGTCTTACTTTTTATAATATCCTGTATGCGAAACAAAAAGAAAAGCTGCTTCAGGAAACATTAAAGCTGTACACTGATTTTCTCAATAAGGCAAATATCCGTCTGAAAGCAGGAGAAAGCAATATTCTGGAAAAAACTACGGCTTCCAATCAGAAATCTTCTATTGAAATTCAGCTGAAGCAATTGCGCCAGGAGCTTACTGTGCTGGGATATCAGCTTCAGTGGCTTTTAAATACAGAAACAGATTTTCTTCCTGAAGATCAGAAAATTTACCATGGAGGTTTTAAAGAGGAGCTTAGCTTGCATCCGGCTATTAAAGTATTACAGCAACAGAAAAATATTTCTGAACAGCAGATTGCCCTTGAAAAAGCAAAAATGCTTCCCGGACTTCAGCTGGCCTACAACCTCAACAGCTTTAGAGGGACGGGTGCTGATGAAAAAGTCTACAACGGTGCACCACAGTTTCATTCTGTACAGCTTGGGGTTTCGGTTCCTGTTTTTTCAGGCGGACAGAAAGCCAGAATTCAGGCCGCAAAAATTGCTGAATCTGTTGTGGACAGTGATATTGCCAATATGGAATTCAACCTGCAGAATCAATACAGAAAGGCATCCGGAATTTATCAGGCTAACCTTGATATTGTTTCGCAATATGAAAACTCGGAACTGAAAAATGCCGATATCATCACTGAAACAGCTAAAAAACAGTTTCTTGCCGGCGAAATCAATTATCTGGAATTTGTCATCCTGATCAATCAGGCGGTTACTTTAAAAAACAGCTATACCGATGCAGTCTGGAAACTAAATCAGAGTGCTATAGAGCTGGAATATCTCACTTTAAATCCATAACAATGAAACGTACATTTAAAATTATATCATATTCCCTGTCAATAATAGGATTGCTCATGTTTTATGAGTGTCAAGACCATGGAAAAGCCAAGCCGGCACCAGCCGCAGTATCTTCTAAAGATGAAAATGTTGTAACGCTTACGGATGCTCAACTGAAAAATGCACCTGTCGTAACAACGGTACTTTCTTTACAGAAGATTTCCTCTGTTTTAAAACTTAACGGAATGATAGATGTACCACCGCAAAATCTGGTTTCTGTCAGTATTCCTTTAGGCGGATACCTGAAATCGAGCAGCCTGCTTCCGGGAAAGCCGGTATCAAAAGGGCAGGTGATTGCAGTGATAGAAAATCCACAGTTTATTCAGCTTCAGCAGGATTATTTAATGGCAAAATCTAAAAATCATTTTGCCCAATTGGATTATAACCGCCAGAAAACCCTTAACCAAAGCCAGGCCACCAGCGATAAGGTAATGCAGCAGGCTCAGTCTGAAATGAACAGTCAGAAAATTCTGATGAACTCCCTGGCTCAGCAGCTCCGCCTTATCAATATCAATCCTGAATCTCTCAATTCGGGAAATATTCAGAAAAGCGTACCGGTTTACAGCAGTATCAATGGCTTTGTAAGCAAAGTCAACGTGAACATCGGTAAATATGTCAATCCTTCCGATGTTCTTTTTGAACTCATTAATCCGGAAGATATTCATCTTAATCTTAAAGTATATGAAAAAGATCTGGCTAATCTGAAGAAGGGGCAAAGATTTGCTGCGTATACCAATACTGAACCCGATAAAAAATACTACGGTGAAATTCTGCTGATCAGCAAAGATGTGAGCCCGGGCGGATGGGCTGAAGTACACTGTCATTTTGAAAAATATGACCAGAGCCTTGTACCGGGAATGTATATGAATGCAGAGATCGAAACCAGTACTTCTTTTTCCAATGCTGTTTCTGAAGAGAGTATTGTCAATTTCGAAGGAAAAGACTTTGTCTTCGTTGAAGAAAAGAAACAGACCTACCGATTGACTCCTGTAACGTTAGGTGAAACAGAAAACGGATTCGTACAGATTATGAATACAGATGATTTTAAAAATAAAAAGATAGTCATCAAAAATGCTTATACACTTCTTATGAAACTTAAGAACACTGCAGATGAATAAAAATTATAGTAAAATAAAAGAACTTATAAATAAATACAAATTATGAAAACATCATCTTTATTAAAAACAGGAGCAGGTTTTATAGTCTTGTTTCTGATTACAATTCAGTTTTTTGATACTGATAAAAATATAGCGGCAGCTCCTTCAGAAAATGCTATTGAAAAGCATTACCAGGTTCCGGATCATATACAGGGATTATTAAAAGCAAGCTGTTATGACTGTCATTCCAACACTACAGCTTATCCGTGGTACAATAACATACAGCCTATAAAATGGTGGCTGGCAGATCATGTGAACTCAGGAAAACGGCATTTCAATTTTGATGAATTTAACAGCTATTCGAAAGAAAAAAAATTAAAGAAACTTGATGAGGTTGCAGAAACCATCAGAGAGGGAGAGATGCCCCTTACATCCTATACCGTTCTTCATCAGAATGCAAAGTTGTCTGATACCCAAAAGTCAGAAATAGAACAGTGGGTAAAAGAAACCAAAAAGCAGATTGAATAGCAGGTTGTTAAAAAAAGAAATAGTATTCTGATATAACAAAAACAATCAGTAAATTTAATATCATATCCATTTCGTATGAATTACAATATACCGGAAGATTTGAAAGGGCTTACAGAATCTGAAGTAGCCGCTTCCAGAAAAAAATACGGATACAACCGTCTCGAAGCAGTTAAGAAAGAATCATGGGCAGATCTTCTTCTCAATATCCTGAAAGAGCCGATGCTGATTCTTCTTATATGTGTTTCCTTCATTTATGTGCTTACAGGAGATTATGGCGAGGCTTTATTTATGTTTGCTGCTATTGTTGGAGTTACTGCAATTTCTTTTTACCAGGATAACCGGAGCAAAAAGGCACTGGAAGAACTTGAAAAATTGAATGAACCTTTAAGTAAGGTCATCAGGGATTCAAAGATTATAGATATTCCTACTTTTGAGATAGCAGTCGGAGATCTGTGCATTACCGAAGAAGGCAGCCTCATCAATGCGGACGGAAGAATTGTTTACAGCAACGATTTTTCTGTCAACGAATCTTCCCTTACCGGAGAGAGCTTTTCTGTTTTCAAGGACAGCAAATCTGAAGATAATAAAGTCTATAGCGGAACAATTACGGTTTCCGGACTTGCGGTTTTTGAGGTTGAAAATATTGGAAAGGAAACAAGAGTAGGAAAAATAGGACAGTCCATACTCAATATAAAAATAGAAATATCGCCTTTACAGCTTCAGATCAGGAACTTTGTAAAGGGGATGGCTGTTATCGGGCTCATCATCTTCCTGGCAGTATGCATCTTCAGCTTTGTCAAAACAGGAGATTTTGTGACCAGTTTATTGAGTGGGCTTACATTAGCAATGTCTGTTCTTCCTGAAGAAATTCCTGTAGCCTTTACGACCTTTATGGCCTTGGGTGCATGGAAACTGATGCGGGAAGGAATTATTATTAAACGAAGCAGTATTGTAGAAACGCTGGGAAGCGTTTCTGTAATCTGTACTGATAAGACAGGAACGATTACGGAAAACTCCATGCAGTTGAAGCATCTTTATGATTACCGTTCTGACAGAATTTATGAAGAAACAGAGTTTGAAACAAGAGAACTATATGAACTTATTGATTATGCAATGTGGAGTAGTGAACCTGTACCTTTTGAACCTATGGAAATAACACTACATAAGGTCTATGAACAGAATCGTAAGCCTGATCAAAGAAAAGACTATCAGCTGTTTCATGAGTACCCGCTGGAAGGCAAGCCTCCGATGATGACCCATCTTTTTGAAAATGAGCACAAAGACAGAATTATAGCAGCTAAAGGAGCTCCGGAAGCCATTATAAGTGTTTCCAGTCTTTCAGAAGAAGAAAAAAATAAAATAAGAACGTTAATAAAGAATTTCGGAGAACAAGGATACAGAGTTCTCGGTGTTGCCAGATCTCATTTTGAAGGAAATGATTTTCCTGATAAACAGCAGGATTTTAAATTTGACTTTTTAGGATTGACTGTATTTTATGATCCTCCTAAAAAAGGAATAAAAGAAGTATTTAAACATATTTACGACGCCGGTATTCAGGTAAAAGTCATTACAGGAGATAATGCAGATACTACTAAAGCCATTGCATTGCAGGCAGGAATAGTAAACAATACTCCGCCCGTTAATGGAAGTGAAATAGCCGCGTGTTCAGAATCAGATCTTATAAAACTTTCTGAAGAGACTACTTTGTTTACAAGAATGTTTCCCGAAGCAAAGCTGGAAGTGGTCTCTGCCTTGAAAGCTCAAGGCCGCGTAGTAGCAATGCTGGGAGATGGTGTGAATGACGGGCCAGCTTTAAAGGCAGCTCATATTGGAGTGGCCATGGGAAATAAAGGGACTGAAATTGCCAAATCAGCCGCAGCACTGGTCATCACCAATGACGATCTGGATAAGCTCGTAATTGGTGTTGCTGCTGGAAGAAGAATTTATGCCAATATAAAAAAAGCGGTCCAGTATATTATTTCTATTCATATTCCCATTATACTCACCGTTTCTTTGCCTTTATTTCTGGGCTGGGTATTTCCACATATATTCACTCCGGTACATGTTATTTTTCTGGAATTGGTTATGGGGCCAACCTGTTCCATTGTTTATGAAAATGAGCCAATGGAAAAAAATGCAATGAAAAGACCTCCAAGAGCACTGACAGATACTTTTCTGAACTGGAGAGAACTCACAATAAGCATTATTCAGGGGATCATCATTACCGCAGGGATATTATGGCTGTATCAGTACTCTGTCAGTCATGGAAATGGTGAAGCTAAAACCAGAGCATTGGTTTTCACTACGCTTATATTTTCCAATATACTGCTAAGTCTGGTGAACCGTTCTTTCTATTACAGCATGTTGGAGTGTTTTAAGAACCGAAACGTCCTGCTTGCCGGGATTTCAGTATTGGTTGTAATTTTCCTTCTGATTATTCTCTATGCAGCTCCTGTTTCCGGGTTTTTCAGCGTAACCGCTCTCAGCATAGAAGAACTTGGACTGGCACTGCTCACTGCTTCAGTTTCCGTACTGTGGTTTGAGGTTTATAAATTCATAAAAAGACTTTATTTTAGGAAATAATCTATAATAAGAAAATAGAATTTAGATCGTATGCAGGAATATACATTAATAAACGTCCATATATTAATAAAAAAATAACATATTTTTGTTATATTGACTTGATTTTTTCCCCGGCGAGATCCGGGGATTTTTCTTTTCATAATTTAGGGTAAAAATCAACTATAGAAGTAAAGAAATTGCTTTTTAGCAAATTAATGACCGGAAATGGTAAGATGTTAGGAATTGATTTTTAATAAAACTACGATGCCCGGGAAATCATTTTCACTTACTCTCCAAAATTTACGTTAAACTTTTGAGCTGGTCGCAAAAGCTTTACAAGTATAAAAATTTTATTTTTTAATCGAATATCTCTTGTAATCATGTTTTTTAAAATAAACACCAATGGAGAAAGATGATATACAAAGTAAACTTTTATAAAATTGATAAACCCATCTTTAACACTTTAATTGTACTCATTTTCCAATATCTGCTGACAAATTTTTAAATTAATTTGTTAATATTACAAAATGACCTATTTTTAGTATTTTATTGCCAAAATACGATTAAATGCCAAAAAAAATTATTAGAAATCTTCAAATTGGAGTAGTAATTTCTTTGATGCTTCTGATTGCTAGTTCCATAGCATCTTATATCAGCATACATAAGCAGATGGAGAATAGGAAAGAGTTATTAAAAAATAAGGAATCTATAAGCTTAGCAAAAGATATCTTAAGTACTCTTTTAAATGCTGAAACTGGAAATCGGGGATATCAGCTTACCGGGAAGGAGAATTTTCTTGAACCTTTCAATAAAAGCAAGAATGAATATCCGCAGTTTGTCTCTCACAAAGATAGGCTTAATCTTAGAGATAAAGATCAGATTAATATCCTAAATGAACTGCTGTATACTTCAGAGGTGTTGATGAAAGAATATGCCTTGCTTATTGAGAATCGTAAAAAAGGAATTGTAATGAGTCCGGCAGAACTTGTACAAAACAAGGAGGCTATGGATAGATGCCGCATGCTCGTTCAGAAATTTGTAAAACTTGAGGAAGTTCAACTTGCCATAAAAAATGAAGATCTGAACAAATCTTCCAATCGGACTGTTTTATTCATCATCTTTTCTGCTGTTGCAGCTATCGGTGTAACCCTTTTTGTTTATATACAACTAAAATCTGACCTTATTCGTCGTAGTAAGTTAGAAAACGACCTGTCTTATACTAAAGAAATGCTTGAGGAAACAGGTTCAGTAGCCCAGGTGGGAGGCTGGGAAGCTAATATGAAGACGGGAAAGCTTTTCTGGTCTCAAAGTACAAGAGAAATTCACAAAATAGAAAATAATTTCCAGCCTACTTTTGAAAATGCCCTTGGATTTTACAAAGGAAAAAGCGGGGATAGAATAAAATATCTTTTTAACAGGGCAATACAACAAGGAATTCCTTTTGATGAGGAGCTTCAGCTATTGCGTAATGATGGCGCTACGATCTGGGTAAGAGTAAAAGGCATTCCCGAATTTGAAGGTGATAGTTGTAAAAGAGTTTTCGGAATCATTCAGGACATTGATGCCTTCAAAAAAATGTTTCTTGAAGTTACCCGAAAGGAGGCTATAATGCAGTCTTTTGCCACTGATGTTCCTGTTCCTTTGGCTATGTTTGATAAAGACCTTAACTATATTGCTGTAAGCAGCAGATGGAGAGAGGAATTTAATATGAATGATATAGATCTTATCGGTAATAATCTTTTCACAATATCACCTAATATTCCCGAAGAAGGAAAAGAGATCTATAAGAATGCGCTGTTGGGAAAAACGTACATCAACGGTGATTTTACGTTAAAGGTGGAAGGAAAAGAAGAAATTCAGCATTACGACCTTAAAGTGGGACCTTGGTATCTTACAAAAAATGAAGTAGGCGGTGTCATTATTTCCATACAGAATATTACCAATGCTGTTAAGATCAATGAAGAACTGAAAAATGCCAAAGAAACAGCAGATACAGCCAGCCAAGCAAAATCCGAATTTCTTGCCAATATGAGTCATGAGATCAGGACTCCTTTAAACGGAGTTATAGGTTTTTCAGACCTTCTCCTCACGACACCGCTGAATGAAACCCAGATGCAATATCTGAATTACATCAATGAGTCTGGGGAAAATCTTCTTAGCATCATCAATGATATATTGGATTTTTCTAAAATAGAATCCGGAAAAATGGAGCTCTTGATTGAAAAATGTGATGTTTATGATATGTTGAGCCAGGTGATCAATGTGATTATTTATCAATCCCAGAAAAAAGATATTGAACTTCTGCTCAATATTGAGCCGGGTCTTCCCAAAATACTTTTTATGGATGAAGCAAGGTTAAAACAGATCCTGATCAACCTTCTCGGGAATGCTGTGAAGTTCACAGAAAAGGGAGAGATTGAGCTGAAAGTTGAGAAATTGCGCATGGATGATCGTACTATTGCTTTGCGCTTCTCAGTAAGAGATACTGGGATTGGCATCCCTATTGAGAAACAAAAATACATTTTTAATGCCTTTACACAGGAAAACAGTTCCATTAGTAAACAATATGGTGGCACGGGTCTGGGACTTACGATTTCAAACAATATCCTGGGATATATGGGAAGCCATTTGTCGCTGAGCAGCGTAAAGGAAAAAGGGTCTGTATTTTTCTTTGACATTGAGATTCCTTACGAGATCCCTCCATTGAGAGACGAGGAGGAGATAACTATTAAAACAGCCTTAGTGGTTGATGATAATGAAACCAACAGGATCATTCTTGAGCATATGCTTACCTATAAAAATATCAAGTCTACCTTGGCTTCTAATGGGATGGAAGCCTTAGAGATCCTGTTGAAAGGTGAGCGGTTCGATGTGATCCTGATGGATTATCATATGCCTGTTATGTCCGGATTGGAAACAATAGATAAAATAACAGGACTGTTCAATCAGCGAAATGAGACTTCTCCATTTATAGTACTTTCTTCTTCTTCTGAAGAACTGGGCATACTTAGCTCAGTTAGAAAAATAGAAAATGCACATTTATTATTGAAACCCATCAAATCTCATGATCTATACAAAACCTTAAAAAAGGTAGACCAAAGTTATACAGTGAAAATTAATAAGGATCAGCCTGAGAAAACTTCGCATGTATTTGATTCGGAATTAGAAGTGCTTTTGGTTGATGATAACGTAGTGAATATGGTCCTGAATAATAGAATAATGAGATCTCTTGCACCTGGTATACATCTAACGGAAGCCGTTAATGGGTTGCAGGCTTTGGAAGAATGTAGGAAAAAACAGTTTTCCATTATTATGATGGATGTACAGATGCCGGTAATGAGCGGTATTGAGGCAACACGAAATATTAGAATGCTTCCGGGGTATGAACATATACCTATCATAGGTGTTACAGCTGGAAATGTGCTGGGTGAAAAAGAAAAGTGCCTTGAAGCCGGAATGAATGATTTCCTTCCCAAACCTGTAAAGCAGGCGGACCTTCTTGAAGTACTCAAAAAATATATTATCGTTTAGAAATGATGAAAAAACAGGACTTGATTTCTTCTTAAAATAGAAAGAAAATAAAATAATATATCTTATTTAGCTAGTGCCATTTGGCAAATTTGTGGCCTCACCAGGAATCGAACCTGGATCTAAAGTTTAGGAAACTTCTATTCTATCCATTGAACTATGAGGCCTTGGTTTGATTCATAAAAATACAAATTATTTAATTTTAATAATCAACAATTAATGCAGAGAATGGAGACTGGCAAAGATGTTTGTACCGTTTTGTACATTTTATAGCAAATATGCGAAAATACTTCTATAAAAGGATGTAGGATAAAAGAATCTGCCCTTTAGAGGCAGATCCAGTAGATAAATACATCTCATTTTTTTAATTAGACAACAATAAAAAGCACAGCCGACAATGCTGTGCTTAAATTTTTATTTCAAATTTAATTGCAATTTCAAGAGTAGTAAGAAAAGCAAATAAAGTTTCCACTTCGATGTTTATTACATAGTAAATGTAGTAATTATTTTAATACGAAATATGAATTAAATGTTAAAATTCACAAGTTATCCACATTTTTTTGTGGATAAGTCTGAAGCTAATTTAAAATCCAGTTTTTTGCAGTCTCCAGATCCATATCCTGGCCTTCTTTGGATTCTACCGGAACGTCCGGATCAATTTTCCCGTAGTAGACTTTCCCGTTTCGGTCCATTTCATAAGAAGAAGCCAGAGCAAAGCTTCTACCATCACTTAACGGATAAATCCTATTGGCCGAAGTATAGCCCGCAGATGGTTTTCCAAAGAGTTTTACATTGCTTTTTCCAATAAATGCAATTGTTGTAGCTTCTCCTGAACTGGCCGTGTTTGGACCTATCAGAACTGCAATTTTAGATTGTCCGCTTTTAAGATTATAAGGTTCTGTAATTTTATTGGAACCAAACTTCCTGTCTTTATAAATCCATGGAGTTTTTTTATCCTTATATACAAAATATCCCAAAGTTCCTTCTCCAATCAGACTTCCGAGACCTCCGATCATAGGATACATATTTCCTCCTGTATTGCCTCTCAGATCTACAATCCAGCCTTTAATCGTATTTTCAGAGTCCAGTTTTTTAATCATATTGTGAATCTGCAGGGCAAAATCATTTCCAACTTCTGTGTTGACGGAACCAAAGCCGGGAACAGAAATATAGCCAATACTCTGATCAATTAGTCTGGAATCGGGCTTTGCCTCATTGGTGTTGCTTTTCTTTTGTTTTTCTGAACGTTCTTTGCCGGAAATAAATGAATGGTTATCACCAACCTGTCTTAGATTTTGTATAATATAGCTCAATGCAGGGTCTGTATCATCAATGGTTTTCATGCCTTTTGAAAGATATTGAAGGTTGGTTTCAATATTTTTCCAGTCCAGTTGGTCTGAAAAGATTGAATTCTTTTTCACAATATCTTTAAACTCCTGAATATATTTTGCAGATTTTTTCGAAGGTTCTTCATTTGAAAATGCAATTCTGTTCAGTTCAAAGTGGTCAAACCAAACCGTTCCGTTTCCTGAGAATACGCCTCCAAGAAGAAGGCTTTTTACATTTTTATCAACAGTGAAAATTAAAGAATATTTTGTCCAGTCTTTATTCAATGCAATGGACTTTTGTTGTGACTCTGAGTTTCCAAAGTCTATCATCTGCCCCTTCTCATCCTTCACCTGTGTCCATAGATTGATTTTCCCATTGGTGTTCTCAGATTTTACATAGGCACTGATTTCTATTTTTTGCAATTGCTGAATATCAAGAGGTATTTTTTGAGAAAAAGATTGAAAGTCTTTGGAATGATCAGCCTTTCCTATAAGCTGCATAGAGGCTTTTCCTCCAAAATATTGGGTATAATCTACTTTTCCTTCGTACGAATCTGCTTTTTTTATATTCCAGTGATTGGGTAATCCATCGGTCATGTTCTCAAAACCGGCATTTTGTATCTGAGCTTGCACTGAGCAGAATAGAAATGCTGCTATAATCGTGAAGGACAATTTTTTCATAGTTATTAATTTTGGCTAAAATAAAAAACTTGCCAACAACTTTATACTCTATTAACAATATTTTAGTAATGGTTTAGAAGGATTAACATTTTACCATCAAAAAGGAGCTGCAAAAAGGCAGGACCGATTGTAGCTCATGAATTGTTTATGTGGCAGAATAAAAAAATGATCTCAGTTCATCTGCAAATAAATGAGGTAATTCCAGGGCCGCAAAATGGCCACCTTCATTCATCTTTTTAAAGCTGGTGACATTCACGAAACGTTCTGCCCATTCTTTCGGAAACTGAGCTTCACGGGGAAATACAAGCACTCCAGCCGGAATATTGCTCTTTTGATGCAAATGTGTTCCGCTCCATATAGCGGCTGCATCTTCCTTATACATTCTTGCAGAAGAACCAATGGTTTGGGTTACCCAATAAATCATAATATTGGTAAGCAACTCATCTTTTCCGCCAAATGCTGTTTCAATCATTTCAGGTGGTGCGCCTGCATTGATAAAACTTATGATCCAGCCTGCCAGTCCGACAGGAGAGTCGTTGAGACCATAGGCCAAAGATTGAGGTTTGGTAGACTGTACCATGGCGTAAGCTCCTTCACTGTACCACCATTGCTGAACAAACTGTGCGAATTTCTGTTCCTCTTCACTCATTGTAGCAGGGTCTTCCTGGCCGGTGGGGTAGCCAACATCTGTAAGGTGAACAGCTTCCAGGGCTTCAGGATATTTTGAAGTCAATGCCTTTACGACTCCCATTCCGATATCTCCTCCGGCAGCACAGAATTTTTCATAACCTAGGACTTCAGTCATCAGTTGTTTCCACAGATCTGCCACCTTTTCACTGCTGACCGCTGTTTTATCAGAAAAGCCAAATCCCGGAATGGAAGGAATAACCAGATCAAAACTCTGTTCACCTTCCGTAAGCAGTGGAATAATTTTATGAAAGCGGTAATAGCTGTCTGGCCAGCCATGAGTAAGAATCAGCGGTTTAGGATTTGACCCTTTTCCTCTGATGTATTGAAAATGAATCAAAATTCCGTCAATCCGGGTGACATACTGTGGATGCTGATTCAATTGCTGTTCGTGCATCTTCCAGTCGTAATCATTGATCCAATAGCGGGTAAGTTCTTTCAGGTATGTTTCACTGGTGCCGTAGTTCCAGCCGGATCCTTCCGGTTCTCCCGGCCAGCGGACATTTTGCAGACGGTTTTTAAGATCGGTTATAACCGATTCGGGTATGTTTACTGTAAATGGTTCCATATTATGATATTTTATTGGGTGTAAGTTTGTTTTAAGGAAAATACTGACAGTAAGATAGTTATCAAAGTTAAAAACTTTCTCTTTTAATACATGTTGTCAAAATCATAAATTTTTGATTTTTTTTGAGGGAAAAAATGTAACTTTAATTGATTAAAATCTCGTAATACATATTACTATGAGTCAGGTGTTACTTTTAAGCCTGAACATCTTAGGTTCAATTTTCTGAACCCTATATAGCTATTATTCTTATCTAAAGAAAAGACAATTCATCTTTTATAATACTAATGGTCATTAGCGGTGAATCAGCTGCTGATTATTGATATTTAATATTAAAAAAAATCATTATGAAAATCCATAAAATTGCCGTCATCGGCGGAACCGGAAAATCCGGACAATATCTGGTACAAAACCTTCTTGAGAAAGGATATCATCTTAAACTTTTATTAAGGCATCCCAAGAATTTCACCCTTCAAAATCCATTAATTGAAGTGGTAAAAGGAGATGCAAGGGATACAACAGCGATCGATAAATTGATTCTAGGAACTGATCTTGTCATGAGTACTTTAGGGCAGCCAAAAGGAGAGAAGTCTATTTTTAGTGATGCTACAAAAAATATCATTTCTGCAATGAGTCATCATGGAATCGGTCGTTATATTGTAACTACAGGCTTGAGTGTAAATACACCGTCCGATCATAAAAATGAAAAGGTAAAAATGGCTACAGGCTGGATGTATCAGAACTATCCTGAGACAACCGCTGATAAGCAGAAAGAATATGAACTTCTTCTGGAAAGCCATCTGGACTGGACATTGGTAAGATTACCACTCATTCATCTTACAGAGGAAAGCTTTCCAACGGAGACAAATCCTACAGACTGTAAAGGAGAAAGCATCAGTGCTACAGATCTGGCGGATTTTCTGGTTTCTCAGATTGAAAATTCTGAGTATATCAGGAAAAGTCCGTTTTTGTATAATCTGAAAGAGTAACTATTTTATTAATAAACAGAAGCAGCTGTCGCAATTTTGTCATTCTGAATGAAACGAAGTGTAATGAAGAATCTCATATCATTGGTTATTAATGAGATTCTTCCTTCGTAAGAATGACAATTGTGGCAGTTTTTTATTGGGCGTTAAGGTTTTCTATTTCTTACGGCCATACATCAGGATGCGCTTGAATGCATAGATAGCCGGATATTTTGTAAACCTTTTGGCGATACGCGATTTAAATTCGGAGATGAATTGTTCTTTCTGTTCTCCTTCCATGCGTTCTAAATAAGGTAACAATGCTGTTCCTGAAATAAAGGTGTATAAAGCCTCGTGATCATCCGCAATAATAGGGTATACCTTCTGAAATATTTCAATATCCTGAATTCCGTTATCAAATAATATCTGTGCATAGTCATCCATTGAAAGTACCGGAGAATCACGGTTGAAATGATTTAGTTGGGATGCGTAGGGTTCTTCACCTGCCATTTCTGTTAAAATCTGATTGAGGATATTTTCTTTCTGAACCGGCATTTGTATTGCTAACTGTCCATTCTCTGAAAGTAATCCAATGATTTTGGGAAATAAAGTTTCGTGATCATCAGCCCACTGTAAAGCGGCATTACTGAAGACAAGATCCCATTTCTCGTCAGACTGCGCTGTTTCTTCAATGCTCTGAAGCTTAAAGTGTAAATGATCGTTTTCATATTTCTTCGATTTTTCAAGCATTTCTGCTGATGAATCTATTCCTAAGAATGTAGAACCTGTGAGTTTTTCCGTAAGAATAGAAGTCTGTTCTCCGGTTCCACAGCCTAAGTCAATAGCTTTAATATTGTTTTCAGGCTTGATTAACGCTGCTAAATCATAAAATGGCTTATAACGTACATCTTTGTACTGATCATATAATTCGGGATTCCAGGGCATAAATAATAATTTTGTAATGGGTTGATAAGTTGAATAAAGATAAGTAATCTCAATAAAAAACCGGCTGTTTTTAAACAGCCGGTTGTATTTATTGTTCCAGTTTTTCTTTGATGTATTTTGCCGTATAGGACTTTTTATTTTTTGTCAGATCTTCCGGTGTTCCTGCAAATACAACTTCGCCACCATGTTTTCCGGCTTCCGGACCGATATCGATAATATAATCGGCACATTTGATAATATCAGGCTGATGCTCAATAACAATCACCGAATGTCCGAGATCAATCAACGCCTGTAATGACTTCAGTAATTTTTGAATATCATGGAAGTGAAGCCCTGTGGAAGGTTCATCAAAAATGAATAACGTTTTATCAGTTGTTACTCCTTTTACAAGGAATGAAGCCAGCTTCACACGCTGTGCCTCACCTCCGGAAAGGGTAGAAGAGCTTTGTCCCAGCTGTAAATAACCTAAACCTACTTCCTGCAAAGGTCTCAGCTTCGTAACTATTTTCTCCTCATTATTATCTTTAAAGAACTCCAATGCTTCATCTACGGTCATATGAAGAATATCAGAGATGTTTTTCTCATCAAATTTTACTTCAAGGATCTCATTTTTGAATCGTGTTCCTTTACATACCTCACATTCAAGCTCGATATCCGCCATAAACTGCATGGAAACATTGATCACTCCTTCTCCTTTGCATTCATCACATCTTCCGCCATCTACGTTGAAAGAGAAGTGTTTAGGCTTATAACCCATCATTTTGGCTACTTTCTGCTTGGCAAAAAGATCACGGATATCGTCGTAAGCCTTTAGATAAGTTACAGGATTTGAACGGGATGATTTTCCAATAGGGTTCTGGTCAATCAGTTCAATGTTTTCGATCAGTTTTTTTGGAAATTCTACAGCATCATAATCTCCTTTTTTACCGCCCATTCCTAACTGGATTTGGATGTCATTGGTAAGAATTTCTTTCATCAAAGTAGATTTTCCACTTCCTGAAACTCCGGAAATGACTACCAGACTTTCCAAAGGAACGTCTACATCTATATTTTTGAGATTGTTCTGACGGGCTCCTTTAATGTAAATCCATTCTTTTGCTTTTCTTCTTTTCTTCGGAACTTCTATTTCAAGTCTTCCGGTAAGGTATTCTGAAGTAAGTGTATTGGCTTTTTTCAGATCCTTATAATCTCCGGCAAATACCAGTTTCCCGCCAAGATAACCTGCTTCCGGGCCAATATCAATAATATAGTCAGCCGCTCTCATTACATCCTCGTCATGTTCTACTACAATCACGGTATTTCCAAGGTCACGAAGATTTTTCAATACTTCGATCAGGTTTTCCGTATCTTTAGAATGCAGCCCGATAGAAGGCTCATCCAGAATGTAAATAGAACCTACCAAAGAACTTCCTAAGCTTGTTGCCAGGTTGATTCTCTGACTTTCTCCTCCTGAAAGGGTATTCGATGTTCTGTTTAATGTTAAATAACCTAATCCTACTTTTAATAAAAATTCCAGACGGGTGGTGATTTCGTAAATCAGTCTTTTGGCGACTTCTTTGTCATGATCTGAAAGTTTTAATCCGTTGATCACCGGAGCCAATTCATCCAAAGGAAGTTCAATCATCGACTGGATATTGTGTCCGTCTACTTTTACCCAGCTTGTTTCTTCACGAAGTCTCAAGCCTTCACATGTCGGGCAAAGGGTTTTTCCTCTGTAACGGGAAAGCATTACTCTGTACTGGATTTTATAAAGGTTTTCTTCAAGCATCTTGAAGAAATTGTTGATGCACGGGAAATTACTCCTTCCGTCACCTTTCCAAAGGAAGTTTTTCTGTTCTTTTGTTAATTGATGATAAGGTTTGTGGATAGGGAAGTCACCTGCTTTTTTGATGAAATCCTTTTTCCATTCGCTCATGGTTTCTCCCCGCCAGCAGACAACGGCATCTTCGTAGATAGAAAGAGTTTTATTAGGAACTACAAGATCTTCGTCAATTCCGATCACTTTTCCGTATCCTTCACATACCGGACATGCTCCGTAGGGGTTATTAAAGCTGAAAAAATGAACGTTGGGCTCAAGAAACTCCATTCCGTCCAGCTCAAATTTATTGGAAAATTCTTTTACCTTCTCAGTGTTTGTATTCTTTAATGAACAATATCCGCGTCCTTCATAGAATGCCATTTGAATAGAATCTGCAAGTCTTTGTAAAAAGCTTTCGTCTTCTTCGTAAGAAAAACGGTCGATGACAAGGTTGATCGTCATTCCTTTTTCCGGGGCAAAACCAAAACTTTCCAGATCTTCAATCCCGGCTACATTTCCATTAATTTCAAGTCTTGTGAAACCTGCCAGTTTTAAAACATTCAGGGTTTCTTTAAAATTGTCTGCATCATATTCCAATGGAGCAGTTAATAGAAAGGAAGTATCTTTTTTTGAAGCCTTGATGAAGTCGACTACATCAGAAACCGAATCTTTCTTCACTTCTTCTCCCGAAACCGGTGAAAAGGTTTTCCCGATCCTTGCAAACAAGAGCTTCATATAATCGTAGATCTCTGTTGAAGTTCCTACCGTAGAACGAGGGTTGGAAGAAATTACTTTCTGCTGGATGGCAATAGAAGGGGCGAGTCCTTTGATATCATCTACTTTTGGTTTTTCTAATTTCCCCAAAAACTGACGGGCATAAGAACTTAAACTTTCAACATATCTTCTCTGTCCTTCTGCGTAGATCGTATCAAAAGCCAAAGATGACTTACCGCTTCCCGAAACTCCTGTAATAACAATCAGTTTGTTCTTTGGAATAAGGACGTCTATATGTTTCAGATTATTAAGATGTGCATTCTTAACGAAAATCTGCTTTTTTATATCTATTTCTGTTGTGTTAGCCATATTTTGTTTATTCATATAAAGACTGCACAGCATTAAGGCTGTCAGTAATGGTGTTTGGCTACAAATATTCTGTGGCCGGTATCAATTGAACTTTTACATATATCCTGATTCCTCTGAAATCTGTTGCTGCAATTTTTATAAATGCTGGCAAAATCACTATTGAAATAGAATACTTTCATCGTAAAATTAAGACCCACAAAATTACGAAATTTTAGCGAAAAATTTACGCTTATCTTATTGTTAAAAATTGTTATAATGATCGTTACATTGAACAGGTTAAACCCATATTTTGCTTTCAAAACCACCTGAAAAGGTGTATATTTTGTGGACTTAATTTTATTTTGCTGTTTATTTTACAGTGTTTTATATAATTTTTTAAAATATATTGTGTTTTTTTATTGAACTATTGTTTTATATTGTAAAATTATTTAAAATTGCATTCATAAATATGTAATAGAGAAATGAGAAAATTATTCAGAGATCTGGTTACACATTTAATGAGAAAAAGATAGAAATTACTCCCTCAGAAAGATGCAGCTTCACGCTGCATCTTTTTTTATGACAACTATCATTTGCCTTTCTTCGTGAACTCCCTTACTTTTGGACTCTCTTAAAAAACTACGGAAACGATTATGATCAAAAAGATAGGAAGTGCTTTTTTTCTGGGATCTTTACTTTGGGTAAATGCACAGGAAAAGACAACAGATATTGAAAGCATTGAATTTCAGGGTAAATTTATCTCTACACCTTATAAAAGCGCTAACCAGAACATCAGCGTTATCACCAGAGAAGATATTGTAAATTCTCCGGCTAAAAGTATCGACGAAATTCTTCAACAGGTGCCGGGAATGGATATCAGAAGGAGAGGAGCCAATGGAGTGCAGAGTGATATCGGTTTCCGTGGTAGTTCTTTTGAGCAGGTTCTTTTGTTATTGAACGGAATCAGGATGAATGATTCCCAGACCGGACATAATAATATGAATATTCCGGTAGATCTGGATGAAGTAGAAAAGATAGAAATCATAAAAGGCCCGGCTGCAAGACGTTTCGGACAGAATGCTTATGCCGGTGTTATCAATATCATCACCAGAAGTGTTCCAGGGAAAAAAGTGAAGATAAGCGCAGAGGGAGGAGATTACGGCAGCTATGGTCTGGGATTTAACGCGCAGATCGGAAATGAAAAATTCACGAACTCCCTGCAGGCGAATTCAGCTTCATCAGAAGGGTATATGTTCAATACTGATTATGAGATCAGAAATGTATTTTATCAGGGAAAACTGAATATCAAAAACGGAGATGTAAGAGTTCAGGCCGGCTTTTCGGAAAAGAAATTCGGAGCCAATGGCTTTTATACTTCCAGTGCTGCAACGAAGCAGTATGAGGAAACGCAGGCTTCTATCGTAAGTGTAGCTCATCAGCAGACTTTTGGAAAGCTGAAACTTAATTCTAATGTATACTGGAGAAGAGGACAGGATATGTACCTTTATGACAGATGGAATCCGGATTTTTACCGAAATATGCACATTGGAAATAATGCAGGTGGAGAGGTAAATTCCAGCTATCAGTGGGGGTTGGGAACAACCGGAATTGGTGTTGAGCTTAGAAAAGAATTTCTGGTCAGCAGTAATTTAGGAGACAGAAACCGTTTTGTATCTCAGGTTTTCTTTGAACATCATTTTTCATTACTGGATAAAAAACTGAATATCAGTCCGGGAATTTCATGGGCTAATTATTCTAAAGAAGGGAATTTCTTCTATCCGGGGCTTGATGTAGGCTATAACTTTAATGCTAATTCTAAAATCTACGGAAATATTGCAAAAGTACACCGTGTACCCACTTTTACCGAACTGTATTATGTGAGTAAAACGGAGCAGGGAAATCCGGATTTACAGCCTGAAAATGCGATTTCTTCAGAGGTGGGATATCAATATCTAAATAACAGGATTTTAGCAAAAATCAGTGGATTTCTAAGAAACTCCAATAATTCTATTGACTGGGTAAAAAAAGATCTGAGCGATAAAATATGGTACGCCCAAAACGTAGGTGATATCAAAACCAAAGGAATTGAAGCAGAGTGGAGCCACAGACCGACAGACTGGTTAAAATATACCGTTGGCTATACTTATATTGACAGTAAGTATGAAAAAAAAGATGGTGTGGTTTCAAGATATATTCTGGACAATCTGAAGCATCAGTTTGTGTCCAAGTTAGAGGTGAAATTCCTGAAAAACTTTACCAATGAGCTTGTTTACCGTTACAATGAAAGAGTCAATCTGGGAACCTATAATCTTGTAGATGAGAAGCTGAGCTTTGCTAAAAAAGATTACTCAGTATATGTGTTGATTAACAATTTGACCAATACAAAATATACAGAAGCTTTTGGTGTCGGGATGCCGCAAAGGTGGTTCCACATTGGGTTTTCTTATACAATTAATATTAAGTAGGTGTTAATTTAATATTAATGAAAGTTAATATTAACAAATTGTTAAAAAATATACATTTGCAAAAATTTTTTATGAAACGTCTTATAGGCTTAGGTTTATTACTTGGAATATCTTTTTTTAAAGCACAGGAACACATTTCCAGCTTCAATGCAGTGACTCTGACCTATAAGTTTCATCCGAAATTTTTCCTGTACGCAGAGGGGCAATTGCGTGGTAACGAAGATTATACTTACCCCGATTATTATGAGATAAAAGGGGGATTAGGGTATAATCTTACCAAAAACCACAAACCTTTTGTTGGGCTGGGAAGATATGTCAACTATAAAGAACATAGCCTGAGCAGAGAAGAGTTCAGGGTATGGCTTCAGGATGTTATCGATGTTAAAAAAGGTATTGTAAAGTTTGAAAACCGTTTTCGTGCTGAAAAGAGCTGGTTCTATGAGCCGAAAACAGATCAGACTTCCCAGAGAATGCGTTACCGATACCGTCTGAATGTAAGTGTTCCTTTAAACGCCAAAACCATCAAGAAAGGAACTGTTTTCGCCAATGCTTATGACGAAGTATTCTTTGTCTCTCCGATGAAGCCTACTTTCGCCAGAAACAGAGTCTATGGCGGTTTCGGCTATCAGATCGATGATTATTTTGGAATCGTGAGCGGATATCTGTGGCAGCGTGAATTTGAAGCAAAAGGGAACAAAAATTTACATTTCGTTTACCTTGCTTTAAACATCAACATCGATGGAACAGATCATCACACGAAGAGTTACGATTTCCCGGGTGCGGATTAATTATTATGTAAATCGGCCTGAAAGTTTAGCAGCTCGAGTTTAGAATTAAGATAATGATCATTCAGTAATGTCTGATATTTTTCAATTACTGACGATATGGCATTTACTTCATGTTCAAGGTATTTATCTTTGTTGAAATAGATATATTCAGAGTTTACAAATTCCTGTAAGAGGTTTTTATCTTCAGCTTTTAAAGCATCCTGGTAAGCCGAGTTTTCAATCAGTTGCTTGGTTATCAGTTTAAAAGGTTCTTCTGCTTTCAATAGTTTGGCCCTGTGTTTACGTATTTCTTCAAAAGGTAAGGTAACAGCCATAAACTGAAGATAGGGTGTAAAGTCATTAAGGCCTTTTTGAAAATCATCGAATTCCTTATCGATTAACGCAAACTTTTTGTATTTGTTAAGAAGGTCTTTTTTCAGGTTTTCATTGGAGATATGATAGTAATGCTGAAAAATAGCTTTGTCATTTTCCAAAAGTTCTTCTTTTACTCTCGCCAGTTTATTTTCCAGTTGAGGGATGAGGCCTGCAGCATCTTTTGCTTTGTATAAAGTGCCGTCAAATCTGAATGTTTTTATTTCTTTAGGATGGGAAACCAGATAATGCAAAATCTGTATATCACCTTCTATCCCTGATTTTTCGTAAACTAAAGATACCTTTCTGTCACTGAAAAAATCTTCGCCCTGATGAGCTGGAATATCAGAAATAACAGATTCAATGTTTTCTATAACAGGATTATGTCTTTCGTAATATCCGTTAAAATCTGAACTGAAGGTCTGATAGATATTATGATCCAGATACAGTCTGACGAACGCTTCATCCTCTATCACTTCACCTACATTTTTTACCGTGCGTAATGTCAGGTATTTTGAGGTCATAATTTCACAAATTTTATCAAATCCGCTGATAATTTCCTTTGCATATCTGTGGTCTGCAGCTGTATTTCTGGTTTTGTTTGTTTTAATCCTTTCAATTCTTTTTAAAATATCCGGATGTGAAGTCCATTGATCTTCAATTTCTATTTTTGATTTATTATAACGTGTAAGATCTTCAGTATCTATTTTTGGAAGTCCGTTGATATAAGGATGGTTATTCCTTTCGGAGAGAATTTTCATTAAAGAAATCTGATTCTTGTACAGATCCTTTGGAAGATATTTCTGATTATTTTCAATATAAAAATTAAAAGAACCAATAAAAGCAACATCACTTAATTCCAGTCTTAATAAAGATGATGTCTGCTCATCAGGATTGGTTATATAGGTTGAAATAGCATCTGCATGATATTCCATTTCTCTTTGCAGGGAAGCATGATTTTTGAAAAGAAAACTGGACATGCCTTTAAGAACGGACTGAAATGCATTAATAAAACTAACTGAAATCAAACCAAAAATTTTAAAGATAGCATTTCCTCCGGAAAATTCCATGATAAAGTTTTCGTAGTCTTTGTTATTGTAAACGGTTTCAAAAATAATTTTTTCTGCCTGGCTTACATAGCCGCCGACTTTCATGCTTTTTTGAGAGAAATGTCCAAATTCGTGAGCCAGAATTGTCCGCAATTCTCCTACACTTGTAGTATTGATCAACCCAACTCCAATCGTCAGATTTTTCTTTACCGGCAAAAACATGCTCCAGAAAATAGAATTATAGCTTACACTGGCGTTTACGTCCGGAGAAAGAAAAACTTTTTGAGGAGCTTTCACTCCTGTTTCAGCCACAATTTCATCAATAATAGCAAAAAGCTGAGGCTGATGGGATTTGTTAACCTCCAGCAAATGACGCGTACTGTAATGGTTTTTTCTGAAAATAAATTTGACAAGGAAAATAAAAACAAAAATTCCAACACTTAATAATCCTGCTGCACCAAAAACGGTAAAGTAATTGAGAGAAATGCTTAACAGTTTTATTGCTCCGTATCCTAATAAGAATATCATCAGGAGTGAGGCGAGTATAAGTATCAGATAGATCAGGAAAAAAACTGAAATGGATACAATAGCAGAAACCAGCTTAGATTGATAAGCTGATGAAATTTTGGGTAGGTTATTAGTCATGTGTGTTTTTTTTATTTAGTATTTCTCTATCAGATTAGTATTTCTCTATCAGATAACGATAGGCTTTCAGATATTTATTGAATCTTTTGATATCTTTAGGAGTAAGCTCTCTGTTTACTCTTCTGAGATCCATATTATCACGAAGGTCATTTAGTTTTACAGCTACAGAAAGGAGAGATCGTTCCGTTCTTTTGATGAATTCATCATAATCTTCTTCCGGATCAAGCTTTGTAAGGCAGCTGATGGCAAAAATAATATATTCAGGGAATCCCTCAGATCTTAAATAATCCAGACTAAACTCCTGTGGATGGTCTTCTACAACATCGTGAAGTACTCCAACGATTTTTTCATCCAGTGTTTTACCATAGTTCATCACACGCATTACGTGGGCAATGTATGGAGCATGGTATTTATCGGTTTGTCCTTTATGAGCCTTATCGGCGATTTTGATTGCTTTATTCAGTAATTCTTCTTTTGTCATTGCTAATGAAAAATAGAGTACAAAAATAAAAAATGCCTTAAGAACTAAGGCATTTTTTATGAAGAATATTTTCAGATGATTTTACAGGTTTGTTTCATCCTCTATATGAGCATGCGGAGCATTGTTTTTTACAGATTCTATTCCGTTTTCCATACCATTGTCAGATTCATACATCTGGCTGGTTCCGATGATCTGCCCGTTTCCGGCTTTTAGATTAAAATAGCATCTGCCGTCATTGGCCGTATTTCTTTCAAATTTTGCATCTTCCTGTGCATTGAGTTTTACGGATCCGATTCCGCTTTCACAGGAAGGTTTGGTACTGTATCCCTGACTGGTTAAAATGACCTGTCCGTTTCCTGCTTTAAGATTAAACTGGAAGTCTCCGTTTGTTCTTTTAGAGATAATAAATTTTCCCATGGTGATAGTTTTTAGGTTGTATTGTGTTTATTTTGACGGTATTATCTTTTTTCGGCTTACCTGAAGCTTATCAGGAGTAACCGAATTTAGAATTTTATATTGTGAATAATCCTTTGAAGGCTCTTTTAAGGCCAGATAAAGGGCAGTATCTTTAGGCATATACGTCAATATCCTGTAAAATTCTTTTTGAGGATGCTCGGGCTTCACAGCAGAATATCCCGGGAATTTTCCTTTAGAAATGATCTTTGTTGTATCAATCTTTGGAGCAGGGACTAAATTGTCTTTTTTTTGTGCCGTAACCATAGCCGAAATGAGGACCAGGGGAAATAATAATTTCTTCATGTGTTATTTAATTTAGAATAAAAATAATAATTTTTTTTGAATATACTTATTGGCTGTCAATAAATCCAATGATCATCATCATAAATAAGGGTGAAAAACAAAAGCGCCCCAAAAATTGGGACGCTGAATCAAATTTATATTATTAAAGACTAATAAGCTCCTTTCTCAATATAGTGAGCTGCTACTTTTTCAGTAAGGGCTACCACATTTGGATGGTTGGTATATTTTGTGAATCTTCTTAGTCCTGAAAGCATCATTCTCTGCTCATCTCCTTCAGCAAAAGAAACAATTCCTTCTTTAGCTGCAGTAATGATTTTCTCCACAGCTTTGTAAAGGTTTAACTGAGCCATAGCTGCTTCTACAGATTCAGGAGAGAAGTGTTTTTCTGCTCTTAATACTGCGGATTCTGCCATATAGATCTGGTTTAGGATTTCAGATGCATTCAGTAATAAATGCTGCTGTTTTTCAATATCCATCATATATTTCTGAAGAGCTGCTCCGGAAACCATTAAGAATACTTTCTTAAGATTGGCGATAATTGCTTTTTCTTCGCTCATGAATTCTGAATAATCAGGAACTTCAAATGAAGGGATGCCCATCAATTCTTTGCTGATCGCCATTGCAGGAGATAAAAGATCCAGCTCACCTTTCATGGCTCTCTTAATAAGCATTCCTACAGCCAGCAATCTGTTGATTTCGTTGGTACCTTCATAGATTCTTGAAATTCTTGAATCCCTCCAAGCCGCTTCCATAGGAGTGTCTTCAGAGAATCCCATTCCTCCGTACACCTGAATTCCTTCGTCTGCGGTGTGTTGTGCTAGATCAGAAACGAAAACTTTAAGGATTGAACATTCAACAGCGAATTCTTCTACACCTTTTAATTCTGCTTCCTGATGGCTTAATCCTGCTGCAACAAGCTCATCAATTTTATCCTGAACATTTTTAGCGGCTCTGTAAGAACCTGCTTCACTTACGAAAACTCCGGTTGCCATTTCTGCCAGTTTCTTTCTGATCGCTCCAAAAGTAGCGATTGAAACACCAAACTGTTTTCTTTCGTTAGAGTACTGGATAGAGTGGTTTAAGATTCTTCTTTGTGCATCAAGACAAGCGGCAGCCAATTTGATACGGCCTACGTTTAATGCATTTAAAGCGATCTTGAAACCATTGTTTCTTTCTCCTAAAAGATTTTCCACAGGAATCTTCATATCATTGAAGAAAACCTGACGGGTAGAAGAAGCACGGATACCCAGTTTATGCTCTTCCTCACCGAAAGTTAAGCTTTCAGGGTTTTCAAGTTCAGATCTGTTGATGACAAATCCAGTGATATTTTTATCATCATCAATTTTAGCGAATAATGTAAATGTATCTGCAAATCCTGCATTAGAGATCCACATTTTCTGACCGTTGATGATATAATGTTTTCCGTCTTCGGAGAGTTTTGCTTTTGTTTTTCCTGAATTGGCATCAGAACCGGCATCAGGCTCTGTCAGACAGTAAGCTCCGAATTTTGTTCCTGTTGCTAAATCCGGAAGGTATTTTTTCTTCTGTTCTTCAGTTCCGTAAAGAACGATAGGAAGCGTACCGATTCCCGTATGGGCTCCATAAGCTGTAGCCAATGAACCTGTAGTTCCTGATAGATAATCACAAGCAAGCATTGTAGTCACAAAGCCCATTCCAAGGCCTCCGTACTCTTCAGGAACGGCAATTCCCAACATTCCCATTTCTCCCAGTTTACGCATGGTCTCTTCAGTAAATGCGTAATCTTTCTTCTCAAAACGCTCTCTTTGAGGAACTACTTCTCTATCTATAAATTCCTTCGCAGAATCACGAAGCATCTTTTGTTCTTCATTCAGTTCTTCAATACTGAAAATTTCATTTGCAGGAATCTGTTTGATCAGGAATTCCCCGCCTTTTAATGTAGCCATATTTGTTTTTTTTATTTTTTGTAAAAAGTATAATGTAAAATGTACATTGTACTTTTTTATGAAATTATTATTATGTAAGTTTTAATACTTTATACATTGTACAACGGACATTATACAACTATAAAAGTTCAAAAATAGAAGCCGCTCCTTGACCTGTTCCCACGCACATAGAAACCATTCCGTACTTGTTGCCGCGTCTTCTCATTTCGTCAAGAAGTTGTACCGTTAGTTTTGTTCCTGTACATCCAAGCGGGTGTCCAAGGGCGATTGCTCCTCCGTTTACGTTTAAGATATCAGGATTTAAGCCTAATTCTTTTTTGATTGCAACCGATTGAGAGGCGAAAGCTTCGTTAAGCTCGATCAAATCGATATCTTTTAATTCTAAACCAGCTTGTTTCAATGCTTTTGGAATAGCATAAATTGGCCCCATTCCCATGATTCTTGGTTCTAATCCGGCTGCAGCATAAGCCACTAATCTTGCCTCAGGCTCCAGTCCTAATTCTTTTACCATTTCCTCACTCATTACCATTACGAAAGCCGCTCCGTCACTCATTTGAGAAGAGTTTCCGGCAGTTACGCTTCCTCCGTTGGCAAATACAGGTCTTAGTTTTGCTAAACCTGCTAAAGAAGTATCTGCTCTAGGCCCCTCATCTACTGAAAAATCAAACTTTTTAGTCTGCAGTTTCTGATTTTCGTCCAGGAAATTATACTCTACAGGAATCGGAACAATCTGGTTGGCAAATTTACCTTCCTGATTAGCCTTTAAAGCTTTCATATGAGATTCAAAAGCAAACTGATCCTGTTCTTCTCTTGTAATATTATATTGTTTTGCAACTTCTTCCGCAGTGTAGCCCATTCCCCAGTAGTAATCAGGGTTTGTTTTTGCGATATCCGTTTCAGGAACCGGCTTATAACCTCCCATAGGAATATATGACATAGATTCTGTACCACCAGCGATGATACAATCTGCCATACCAGCCTGAATTTTCGCAGAAGCAATAGCAATTGCCTCACTTCCTGATGCACAGTATCTGTTCACGGTAACTCCCGGAACTTTATCGGTATTTAACCCCATCAAAGAGATCAGACGCGCCACATTAAGCCCTTGTTCAGCTTCCGGCATTGCATTTCCTACGATAAGGTCATCAATTCTGTTTTTATCTAATTGGGGTAGCTCAGCCATTAATTTTTCAATAACGGTAGCCGCCATGACATCAGGTCTTGTAAATCTTAAACTTCCTTTTGGAGCTTTTCCAACGGCAGTTCTAAAACCTTTTACTATATATGCTGTCTTTGACATTGTTTTATTAATTAATTGTTATAAAAATTAACCATACTGTTTGTCATGCTGGAAGCATCTATTCAATGTTTGGATTCCTTCAGAATGACAAAGTGTTTGTTAATTACTTTTGAAAGTATTAGTTTCTTAATGGTTTTCCGTTCTGTAACATGTACTGGATTCTCTCTAAAGTTTTTCTTTCCCCACAAAGCTGAAGGAAAGTTTCTCTTTCAAGGTTCAATAGATATTGTTCCGTTACAACTGTTGGCTCTGATAGATTTCCACCTACCATCACGTTGGCTAGTTTATCAGCAATTTTCTTATCGTGTGCAGAGATGAAATTTCCGGTTAGCATCTGGTCTGTTCCTACATAGAACATTCCTAATGCGTCTTTACCAAGAACTTTTACTTTTTGCTCGATCGGCTGGGTATAGCCTTGTTCCGCTAATAGTTTTGCTACTTTTTTAGCCTCGGCAATCTGTCTGTTTTTGCTTACGGAAACGATGTCTTTCCCTTTTTCAAGGATTCCCATATCGTAAGCTTCGTAGGCAGAAGTAGCTACTTTACCCATGGCGATGTTCATAAATGCATCACGAAGTCTGTTATTTTTAACATCATCGTTGTGGAATTCTCTGGAAGTTCTTAAAGTCAATTCTTTAGTACCTCCACCACCAGGAATTACTCCAACTCCGGTTTCAACAAGTCCGATATAGGTTTCTGCAGCGGCAACCACCCGGTCTGCATGCATCGTCATTTCGCATCCTCCACCTAAAGTCATTCCGTGAGGAGCAACTACTACAGGAATAGAAGAGTAGCGTACTCTCATCATTGATTTCTGGAAGTAAGCGATCGCCATATTCAGATCATCCCAATCCTGTTCGATTGCCATCATAAGAATCATCGCAAGATTGGCACCTACAGAGAAATTAGCTCCCTGGTTACCAACTACTAATCCGTCATATTCTTTTTCTGCCAAATCAATCGCTCTGTTCAATCCGTCAAGAACTTCGCCTCCAAGAGAGTTCATTTTTGAACGGATCTCAAAGTTGATAATTCCGTCTCCTAAATCTTGAATTGCAGCCCCTGAATTACTCCAAAGCGTTTTATTTTTTCTGATATTATCTAAGATTATGAATGCATCCTGACCAGGGATCTTGTTGTATTCTCCTGAATTTTTATCAACATAGATACTTTGTCCTTCATCATTAACTTTATAGAAGGTTTCTACATTTTTCACCCAGTCAGAAACTTCGTATCCTGCATCTTTTGCCAGTTCAATACCTTTCTGAACACCTACGGCATCCCAGATTTCAAATGGACCGTTTTCCCATCCGAAACCGGCTCTCATCGCATCGTCAATTTTATAGACCTCGTCAGAGATTTCAGGTACTTTGTGCGAAACGTAAGCGAATAATGCCCCTAAAGACTTTCTGTACAATTCACCAGCTTTATCTTTACCACCAATTAATACTTTAAATCTGTCAATCGGTTTATCTATAGATTTTGTTAATTCCAGAGTAGGGAAGGATGATTTTCCTTGAAGTTCATACTCCAAAGTATCAAGGTTTAATCCGTGAATTTCAGATTTTCCTTCTGCATTTTTCACTTTTTTATAGAAACCTTGTTCTGTTTTTGAACCTAGCCATTTATTATCCATCATCTTCTGGATATAGGGAGGAAGGGCAAATACATCATTAAAGTCGTTCGCTTCTGCACCGCTTTGACGAACTCCATTGGCTACCATTACCAAAGTATCAAGACCTACAACGTCGGCTGTTCTGAATGTAGCAGATTTTGGACGTCCGATTACAGGACCTGTTAATTTATCAACATCAGAAACGGTAAGTCCTAATTTTTGTACATTGTGAAGAAGATCCATCATGGAGAACACCCCGATTCTGTTGGCGATGAAGGCTGGTGTATCTTTGGCTAAAACAGTCGTTTTACCTAAGAATTTTGCTCCGTAATTCATGTAGAAATCGATAATTTCAGGAGCTGTATCGTTGGTTGGGATAATCTCTAAAAGGGGAAGATATCTTACCGGGTTGAAGAAGTGTGTTCCCGCAAAGTACTTCTTGAAATCCTCGCTTCTCCCTTCTGTAAGGAGATGAATAGGAATACCGGATGTATTGGAAGAAATTAATGTCCCCGGTTTTCTGAACTGTTCAATTTTTTCGTACACAGACTTCTTGATATCAAGTCTTTCAACGACTACTTCAATGATCCAGTCGGTATTTTTTATTTTCGGCAAATCATCATCGAAATTTCCGATTTTGATTCTGTCTGCAAACTTTGGTGAATAAAGAAGTGCAGGACTTGCTTTTTTAAGTTTTTCAAAGTTTTCGGAAGCAATTCTGTTTCTTACTGCTTTGTCATCTTTGGTCAAACCTTTTTTCTGTTCAGCTTCAGTAAGTTCAAAAGGAACAATATCCAAAAGTGATACTTCAACGCCGATGTTGGCGAAGTGAGCAGCGATTCCGCTTCCCATAATTCCTGAACCAAGAACCGTTACATGTTTGATTCTTCTTTTCATATGTAAATTTTTATTTGTATAAGATGATATGAACCCGAAGGCTTCATCATAATTTATTTTCTGTTATTTAATAATTCGTTGGCTATTTTCATGATTTCACCCATCACATCTTTGAAAGCCTCCAGTTTTTCCGGAGAAATTTTTTCCATCACCTTCTTGTTGAAATTCACAACGACTTCCTTAGACATATTTCTGGAGTTTAATCCTTTATCTGTAAGTTTGATGATCACCTCTCTTTTATCAGTGGTGGTCTTCTCCTTATAGATGTATCCGTTATCTTCAAGAAGTTTGATGATTCTTGTTAAAGAAGTGGGTTCAATAGCCATCTTCGGTCCAAGATTGGTACTTCGGGTTCCTTCTTTAGGATCTATTTTTAAAAGTGTGAGTGCCTGTACCGCTGTGGAATCATGTTCCTGGGCTAATTCTGTGTACATTTTAGAAACAGCCAACCAGGTCTGTTTTAAAATTAAATCTACGTTTTCTATTTTTTCCTTATTATGATCCATCATTTTTGCGCCAATGGTTTTACCCAAATTTAATAAATATTATGCATGCATAATATTTATTAACGTTAAATTTTGTTAATAGGCTGTAAATAAATGGATTAAATTGTATGATTAGCATAATACTATGCATGCATAGTATGTGGATAAATCAAAGAAAATTAAGTATTAATGAATGTTTGAGACTAAAATGATGATTTCTTCAAAAGATTCACATTGATAGGTGGAGGAATCCTTAGCAATTACCCAAAATGGGTTCTGAAATTCGAAATTCAGGTCAGACAGGTCTTTTTGGAAGTTTTTTTGAAGCAGAGAATACAGCATTTCCTTGTGAAACTGCGGTGCAGAGATTACTGGCGGAATAAAGGTCTCATTGATTTGAAATAAGGAAGCATTTGTAAGTTCATTATGCTGAAGCAAAATGTCCTCAACAATTCCGGAATACAAATGATTTTCCTTTACATACCATATTTTGTCTGCGAATTCTTTAGCCAGTCGCCAGTCATGGGAAGAAAAAAGGATAAGCTTGTTCTGTTCCTTAGCCAGCTTTCTTAAAGTTTTAAGAATAATAATTTTATTTTTTTCATCCAGATGGGTAGTAGGCTCATCCAGAATGATAATAGGCGAATTTTGGGTGATAGCCCGTCCGATAAATGCTTTTTGAAGATTTCCGTCAGAAAGGTTTTTCAAAAGAGTATATCGGTACTGATTAAGATCCAGTTCTTCAATAATATGACGAACCTCTTCGCGATCCTCTTTTCTAAGTTCAAAATAAAAAGGGTAGTAGATATACTTTCCCAGAGAAATGAGATCTTCAACAGTATAATGCTGCGGAATTACCGATTTTGAGAAGACAATGGCAATATTCTCCGCAATCTCTTTTACCGAAAGATTTTTTACATTTTTTCCATTAATAGAAATTTCCCCATTCAGTAAAGGGAGCTGATGCAGGATAGATTTGATTAATGTTGTTTTTCCTACACCGTTATTACCAATCAGCAGGCATACATCACCAAGCTTTAAATCTGCATTGGCATTGGAGATTAAAGTTGTATTGTAGCCGATATCTGCCTGTTTGATCTGTAGATGCATGTTTTTGTTCGTTTTCGCGAAGACGCAAAGTTTTTTACAAAAATAATGTTTTAAGACGCAAGGAATTTGACTTTGTCAAATTTTTATCATGTTTTATTTTATAAGTTGTTCACAATTCTTGTTACTCCGTTTTTGAAGACATCAGATTGAAAGTTAAGTAATAATCCCAATTTACAGTTTGTCATTTTTAAGTAAGTTAAAAGCTGCGCTTTATGAGTAGGTGATATATACTCAACTGTTTTTATTTCCAGAATTACTTTGTTTTCAATAATCATATCGAGTCTGAAAGCGTTCTCTATTTTCAAATCTTCATAAATGATTGGAAGCAGCTTTTGCTTTTCTACTAAAAATCCTGCTTTTGTTAACTCATAGAACATGCATTCTTCGTACACATGCTCAAATAATCCTGCTCCAAGTTTTCTGTGAATCTTTAAACCTGTTTCAAAAACTACTTTTGATAATTCATTTTCTGTCATTTGTGGTGTTTTGTTGGACTTAAATATATGAATAGTTGCTTAATAATTACAAAGACTGTTACTAATGATTTTGGAACATAGTATGCCTATTGATGCGAAATGTTGGGTAAACGCGAAGACGCAAAGGCTTTTAATATTTTGTGTAATATTTTAAGGCGCGATAAAATCGAAGATTTTCAGCAAGATATTGGAGAAATTTTTTGTTTAGAATATGAGGTGCTCAATTTTATCGGAGATAAAATCTTTGCGTCTTAAAAATATAAAATTTTTAAAAGTTTTTTGCGCCTTTGCGTTTATCCAACAAAAAATCACACTTTATTCTGTTTCAACAGCATCATCAGAATCACAGGAATTCCGAATACAGAGCTTATTACATTCAAAGGAATCTGTGTTTTTTCGGCAATGACAGAGAAAAATAACATAATCAGCATTCCCAGAAACATATTAAGAATCCATTGCTGCCATAATCTGGATGGATTATAAACAAGTCTGCAAAAGTGCGGCACAATGATTCCAATAAACAGAATAGGTCCTAAAAATGCAGTAACAGAAGCAGATAGGAGAGAAGATGCTGCTATGATTAAGAGTTTCAGCTGTTTCAGATTGACCCCTAAACTTTGTGCATAGGAATTGCCCAGAGAATTTCCAATGAGCGGTTTTATCGCTCTGAAGCAGATCAACATTCCGGTTAAAACCAGGACGGAAAGTACATAGATCTGATTCCTCGTTACCATATTATTCGCTCCGAAAGACCATAAAATATAGTTTTTAAGACTCTGATTTTCTGCATAAAACTGAAGCAGAGAAACAATAGCTCCGGCAAAAGCAGAGACAAGAAATCCAAAGATAATAAGATATGATTTGTCCTGAAATCTGTTAGACATTGACAGCAGGATCAACATTAGCAGTAAACTTCCCCCAATAGCTGATAAACTCAGGAAACTGTTCTGTAAAAATTCAGGAAGGGAAATAGTATGGGAAAAGAAAATATAAAAGGCAACTGATAAACTGGCGACTGATGTTATCCCCAATATATCAGGCCCAGCTAGCGGGTTTTGAAAATATTCCTGCATCAGGAAACCAGAAGTAGGAATGGAAATCCCAGCCAGCATCATCACCAGAACACGGTTGATACGGATTTCAGCAATTTGATTCTGAGCAGAATCCTGAAAGAAATCCTGGAAGCTTAAACTTAAAAATCCTGTGTTCAGATTAATAATTGCGCTTGCAATAATAGCAATCACGAATAATAAACACAGGATTTTAAATCTTTTTGACATGATTCAGAAAGAGTTCAGTCTATTTATTTTAGGAAAGAATCGATTTTAGAATTCAAAACATCTTCCGTCATCATTCCCAGATATTCGTCGGTTTTATCACCTTTTCTCATGAAAGTAAAAGGAATAGAACCTCCGTCCCATTGTTTGAAGTTGTTGTGAAAGAAGTTTGGATCTAATTTTTGTCCATCCAGTAATATAATGCTGCCTCCCAATTTATTTTCTGCAGCAAAATTCTTAACAGCACCAGCCCAATCTGCCTTATCATCAAGGTTGACGAAAGTGAATTTTACAGGTTTCCCTTTCAATTCTTCCATTTTACTTTTAAAACTTGGAATTTCTCTCATACATGGACCACACCAGGTTGCAAAAAAATTGGTTACATATAAAGTATCATTATTTTTGGCCAAATGCTGGCTTACATTTTCAGGAGAAAGTTCTTGGGGGATAGCTGTACTTCCTTCAGATTCTGTAGTTTGAGATACAGAAACAGGGTCTGTGCCAGCTGTGTCTTCAGTTTTCTGACCTTCTTTTTTACAGCTGTAGAGAGCAGTAAGAAGTAACGTGGAAAAAATTATCTTCTTCATAAATTATTTTTTATCTATTTTTGAATTGAAGTTATGGAACAACAAATCTATAAAGGGAAACTGATACAGTTTCATCCGTTAAAAATAGCGAAAAAGGAAGAGCTGACCAAAAATACTTTTTCTCTGGAATTCGAAATTCCTGAGAATTTAAGAGAAAATTTCAGGTTTGAAGCCGGGCAGTTCGTCAGTATACGATTTCAATCACATGGGGAAGAGGTTATTAATGATTATTCAATGACTTCGGCTCCTTATGAAGGGAAAATATGTCTGGGGATAAAGGTGAATTCCTCTGAAGGAGCTACTTCTCAGTTATTTCAGAATTATAACGAAGGTGATGAACTGTGGGTAAGTGAACCTGCCGGAAGATTTACCATTGTATCCAAGCCCAGCGAATTCAGAACTATTGTTGCTTTTGCTGCTGGTATTGGGATTACGCCCATTTTGAGTCATTTTAAAAATATTCTCCACAACGAACCCAGAACACGGCTGTTCTTATTTTTTGGAAATAAAAGTTCAGAAGATTTAGTCTATCGCGAACAGCTGGATAATCTTGCCAGAACATGTGGTGACAGACTTCAGATATTTTACTTTTTTTCTCAGGAGAAAACGGCAGATCAGTTTTTTTATGGAAGACTTGATGAAAAAAAGCTGAATCTTATCATCAATCAGATCCTTCATTTGGATGATACAGACGAGGAATCTACCATCTGGGATGCTGTAGACGAAGTGCTGATCTGTGGAAAAGGTGAAATGATCAAAACTTTGGCTAATGCCTGCTATCATCACGGAATTCCGAAAAAGAATATCCATTTTGAACTTTTTGAAGAATTTAATGACGATATTTATCCTGTGGAAAGAGAATTTCCTCTTATTGAAAATATAGAGGTTGAATTTACCATGCTTGGAAAGAAATACACCACTTATCTGCCTGATAATAAGGATAAAATCTTACAGCAGCTTTTGATGCAGAAATTCCCTGTTCCTTATTCCTGCAAGTCAGGAATCTGTGGAAGCTGTGAATGTTCTCTGGAGGAAGGGGAAGTAGAACTGCTGGAGAATGAGTATCTTACCGAAAAAGAGGAGGAGCAGGGACATATTTTAGCTTGTATGTCTATTGTGAAAAGTAAAAAAATAAAGCTTAACTTTGATCTTAGTTGAGAATTATTAGGAACATATTTAACCTTGGATTTATATCACTGGAATTGGGAATTCTGATGATATGCTTCTGTAATGTGTGGGTTTTCGGGCTTACCAACGGAAGAACTTATACCAAAATCTCAAAAATTCCGCCAAGGGAAATTGCACTGGTTCTGGGGACATCTCCAAAAATGAGATCAGGAAAATCAAACCCTTATTTCACCAAAAGAATGGATGCGACTGCCCTTCTTTACCATCATGGAAAAATCAAGAAAATTATAGTAAGCGGGGAAAAAAGCAAAGGTTATAACGAGCCGGGAGCTATGAGAAATTATCTGGTTAACCAGGAAGGTGTTCCGGAAGATATTATTGTAGAAGATCCGAAAGGGTTCAATACCTATAAAAGCATTCTGCGTTGTAAGGATGTTTATAAGAAGAAGAATGTCATTATTGTATCTCAGGGATATCACAACCTGAGAGCATTGTTTTTTGCAAGAAATAATGATATGAATGCCCTGGGGTTTGATGCGCAGGATGTCACAAAACCCGAGAGTTTCTACAGAAACCAGACGAGGGAAATCCTCGCCCGTGTGATTGCTGTAGTCTATTTTATTTTAGGCGTTTCTCCGGATTAGAAAGGATATCCGAACGCGATATTAACTGTTGGTTTGAAAGGCTGGATGAATTTGAATCTCCATCGGTCGCCTTCAGGTTTATTCGGGTCATAGATCTTATACGCAAGGTCAATTCTCGCCGTTACATAAGCAATATTTAATCTTAATCCGAATCCACTTCCGATACCCACCTGTTTCCAGAACTTACCGAACTTAAATTCATCTCCATATCCATCGTTATAGTTACGAAGACTCCATGTATTTCCGATATCGGTAAATAAAGCGCCTTCATAAGTTTTATTGAAAGGAATTCGATATTCAATATTAGTGGTAAGCTTTAGATTGTCTGTCATATAGGTACGAACTCTTTCATCCACCTGGGAATCTGCAGGACCTAATCCTCCAAAGGCTACCCAGGCTCTGATATCGTTGGAACCTCCGTTGAAATAAGACTTGATGATGGGCATATCCTGAGAGTTTCCGTAAGGTATTCCAACTCCGATAAACTGGCGCAGCACCAATGTCTGGTTTCCGTTAAACTTGAAATATTTTCTTGTATCAATATCAAATTTTACAAACTGTGCGTAAGGCAGTCCGAAAATAGTTCCTTGCGGGCCGGTAACAATACCTCCGCCGTTATCCTTTTTATTGAATATACTCAATATATTTCCCGCAAGCTCAACTTTTCCGTTAAAATAAAAGGCATTTGGATATTCCTTTTTTCCAATTTCACTATAAACAAAATTATAGATCATAGAAGAGATAAGGACATCTTGGGTCTGTCTGTCTTTGTTGACCAATGTTCCGGTAAAGGCCGTTAAAAGATCTCTTCCCTGCTGATTAAGACTTCCACGGTAAGCATCGTTCTCAATAATCATTTTGGAAACTTCATCTACATTCAGTTTTCCATCTTTGTAATCTTGTCCGGTCTGCGCGGTTTCCGGGCTAAACATAAAATAATTTCCGAAAACTTCATCTTTTACCCTTCCGTCATTCACAAAGTAGTCATAGTACGCATCTTTATTTTTTGTCAGACTGACCTGAGTATTGAATAAAGTAAGCTTGTGATACACCTGATCATTAACACTTGCCTGATAATTCAGTCCCGTATTGAAAATCAACCTTCCCAAACCGATGTTGTTCTGTATCGACGCCCCCAGCAAAATAGATGATGTAGGTGTGTATCGTTTTGGAATGAATTTATAATAATTAAAAGGAAGCAGCAGTCTTGGGAAGTTCAGGGATGCCTGAGCCGATATTTCGTAGGCTGCAACTCTTTTACTGATATCTTTTGTACTTCTGATAGAACCAAATGTTCCTGAAAGACTGGTAGAAAGGTTTTCCGCTCCTCTAAAAACATTTCGGGTGGTAAGGTCCACAGAAGGAGAGATCCCCAGGTTTAAAACCTGAGAATAGTTAATATCTGTTCCCACTTTAAGTTCGTATTTCGGAAGTGGTTTCAGTACATACAAAACATCAACAATACTGTCGTTAGGAGAGGTCATTCCGCCTTGTCTCAGTGAGTCTCTCGCTTTAACGATGCTGAAGTTATTCATCGATAAAAGATTTCTCTTGGTTACGTCCAGTTTCGTTTGGTCAAAAACCTTTTTACTGTCCGGAATAATCGCTCTCCAAACCGATGAAAGTTTGTATTTGTCATTCATCGTATGAAATCTTATTCTCCTTAAGCTGTCTTTTTTGGTATTTTTAGGATAATCACCGGGTTCATCCACAATAGCAACGTCAATATTTCCAAAAGTGGCTATTTTATAGGGAGTATCCAGAGAATCTTTATGAATTTCCAGGGTTAAAGGAACCTGTTTTCTACTTTTAAGGGAATCTGCAACGAAATAAACTTCATCATTGGAAGCATTGAACCTGTAGAAACCAAACTCTCTCATCAGATCGGTGATTCTGGTAACCTCTCTTTCCAGAACGGTCTGGTCAAGGATCTGTCCGGATCTTACAAGACTTCTGTTCAGATTATAGTTGTAATACCCTTTGATCCCCTGATCCGGAATATTATAGAAGTAATCCTTGATACGTGTAGGATCATTATGTTTGATGGAATAATTAACCGATGCTTTTTTGGAAGCTGAATCCAGTGTATGTTTAAAATTGACATCAGCATCCCAATATCCCCTGTAGGTAAGTCTTTTCTTGATAGATTCAGCACTTTTTTCACTTCTTGTCTGATCAAGAATAACCGGCGGTGTTCCCCAGTTGTGCAGTAAACGGTCGAAAAGAAGACTTTTTCCGACACTGCTTTTCATATTATATTTAAGGAATAAAGAATCTCTCAGCTTCTGATTTCTCATCTCACCGGGATAGGTCATATATTCATTAAGTATGGTGTCGTATTTCGGATCCGCCATATTGTACAGAAGGAGACTTAATGGCATGAAAAGAAACTGCTTTTTATTGGGCTTCTGCTGAATATAATCTTTAAGTTCCTCATCGAAAAATACTTTCTTATCCTCGAACTCTAAATTGTTCTTGGTAAGCAGATATTCGCCGTCAGGAACTTTTTTTGTCGTACTACAAGCATAAAGGAGACCAACAAATGTTGCAAATGAGATAATTTTATAATATTTTTGAGGAGAATTCTTATAATGCTTACAGCTCATACAATAAAAGTTTTACAATCTTTAGATAAAAAGAAGTTCAGACAAAAATACAATTTGTTTTTGGTTGAAGGTAATAAAATCATTTGTGAACTTTCTAATTCTAACTTTAAAGTTAAAGAAATATTGTCAACCGATCCACAAAAATTGGACCGTACTGACGTTCCTGTTACCCATATCTCTGAAAATGAATTAAAAAAAATAAGTTTTCTTAAAACTCCAAAAGATTCCGTGGCGGTATGTTATCTTGCCGAGGAAGAAAAATGGGAAGATAAGAATATACAATTGGTTTTGGATGGAATACAGGATCCCGGAAACCTGGGAACCATTATACGTCTTGCAGACTGGTTTGGTATTGAACAGATCATCTGTAGTGAAGATACCGTAGATGTGTACAATCCGAAAGTCATTCAGGCAACCATGGGATCTTTTACCAGAGTGAATGTGGTGTATACTGATCTGGTGGAATATCTTTCCAAAACAGAGAATGTAAATATCGGAACGGATATGGAAGGGGAGAATATTTATACTTTCCAGAAACCCGAAAAGCTAAACCTTATTTTAGGAAATGAAGGAAACGGAATGAGACCTGAGACGGAAAAACTGGTACAAAAAAGTATCAGTATTCCTAGATTTGGAAAATCCCAGTCTACAGAAAGCCTCAATGTGTCAATGGCTGCCGGGATTATTTTAGGACAGTTATTTTCAAAATAAGATTCAGAAATTAGGGCCCAGGAAGTGAAAATGTAAAACTATTTTCTAAATCCTAAGCCCTAATTCCTTAAATCAATTGTTCCATACTTGAAACACTTTTGTTTTTCTGGTATACTTCTATTTTTTTTCTGACATATTTCAGCGCAATAGGAGCAAGGTAAATCAATGCAGCACCAATCAGTTTTTTCTTCCAGTTGGAACTTTTCATATTCTTTTTGGCATAATTCCCTACGATAGCAGTAACCCCCAGTTTTACAAGCCCGTCTGTAAGATTTCCTCCTTTGAAAGCAGAGCTGGCAATTCCTACAGCTGTATTTTTGCTGATCAAAAGGTCTTTCACCTCTGAAGTAAGCTGTTTGGCAATGACATCCTTCCTTAGGACTACTTTTTCATCACCGTCTTCATCAATCTTTTCCTGAAGATACTGATCAGTTAAACCATTGGTAAATGCACTCAGGCTTTCTTTTGTATTTTTGAAGGTCAGAAGATTTTCAAGATCACTTATTTCACCCTGAAGCAGTTTTTTCTTTCTTCTTAATTCTTCTATGCTCTCGTATTTTCTACCCATAGTTTAATGATTTAAAAATTTAATAACCTGATCTGCAACAGTATTCACAATTTTTGTTTTGAAGGCAACCACAAAAGCCATTATCAGCGCATAAAATGCAGCTACAATTAAGAATCCATAGGAATAATTATCCAATGCTTTTCCGATAAGGAAAGCAATTCCAAAGTTGAAAAGGATAATAAAAAAAGCAAAAGCAACAAGCAGTACTACAAAGTAAGTAATGAGCCCGGCAGAAAGTGACGACTTTTCAGTCGCTTCAATTTTCAGAAGATCGATTCTCTTGGAGGCGTATTCTTTAATAGTTTCTATCATTGTTTTTTTTTAAAGTTACAAAAAAAGGAACTTTCGCACAAAAGTTCCTTTCTGTAATTTACTTAAAAAGATAAATTACTTATTTTTTCAGATCATTCAGTTCTGCTTCTACATCTTTTGCCAAATCTGCAGTTTTAGAAACAATCTGATCTTTGTATTTGTCATATCCGTCTTTCACAGTATGTGCTACGCTGTTCGCCGTTTCCTTGAAAGTAGAAGAAATATTGCTGTACTGGTCTTTCACTTTTTCAGAAACCTCACCGTATTTGTTTTTTGCCTGATCTTTAAGATCATTAGCCTTTGTTTTGATTTTTTTTCTGGTTTCTTTACCTTCTTCCGGTGCGTATAACATTCCTAAGATTACACCTGCCGCAGCACCTGCAAGAAGTCCTGCCAATATACCTGCTGTATTATTTCCTTTTCTAGACATTTTAAGTTTTTTAATAATTAATAATAGATTAGTTTTTACAGTAATAAAACTTACAATTTGTATACCAAAGGAGGCCTGAAGCCTATTAAAAATTGTTAAATCTTTTGGATGTGAGATAAAATAAGCTGTATGGTTTCCTCTTTGGTGAGTGCCGAATTATCAATGACAATAGCGTCGTCAGCCTGCTTCAAAGGGGCTATTTCACGCTCACTATCGATTTTATCGCGTTCTACAAGGTTTTGCTTTACCTGTTCCTTATCCGCCTCAATTCCCAGTCCTTTCAGTTCCAGAAATCTTCTGTTGGTTCTTTCATCAATACTGGCAGTAAGAAAGAATTTATAGTCTGCATCTGGCAGAACTACTGTCCCGATGTCACGCCCGTCCATAATAACGCCACCTTTTTCTGCCAAAGTGCGCTGTGACTGCAGGAGGAAATCTCTCACCTCTTTTTGCTTGGCAACAAGACTTACGTTGTCTGATACGATATTGGTACGGATTTCCGTAGAGATATCTGTGTCATTCAGGAAAAGAATAAGGGTGCCGTCGTTATTTTTAAATTCAAGTTTGATCTGATTAAAAGAAGAGAACAATGTATTCAGATCAATCTCACCGTTTTCATTCAGACAATGCTGCAAAGCATACCAGGTAACTCCTCTGTAAAGTGCCCCTGTATCCATATGAATAAGTCCCAGTTGATCAGCAATGATTTTAGAGATAGAACTTTTTCCGGTAGACGAGTACCCATCGATAGCAATTACAGGTTTTTTCATACTGCAAATTTCAAGATTTTTTTTAGAAAATCAAGAGGAAGTAAGAAATTTTCGGAATAATTAAGAAATTTCCGGCCAGGAAGATTATTCTCCTCTGTGGCTGGAAAGGTCCATAGAAATTCCTATCTGATTGACGTTCGAAGAGTTGTGATATCTCACGTGGGCATAATCAATACGGAATCTGGAAACTTTAACTCCAAATCCTGCAGAAAGTCCCGAGAAATTTCTTTGATCCGAAACCGCCAGCTCATTTCCTCTTTTTACATTATATCCCAGCCTGATATTGAAATTCTTTTCCGGAAACAATTCGGCTCCCAAAGAAAAGTGATCGGCAATCTTTCTGCCGGCACCCACTTTCTGCCCGTCCAGGTTTTCTTCTGAAGAAATATCAAACTTCTGAAGGTCATGTGCGGTAATAGTAATGGCAAGAGGGAAGTTCTTGATGATTTTGGTATATCCAAGATCGATTCTGAAAGGAAGATTTTCTCTTGTCCCGTTAAAGGATTTCAGCTGAAACCCAAAGTTTCTCATGACCAGTGAAACGACTTCCTTGCTCTTTTTATTATGATAGGTAATTCCCGCTGTTCCTGAGATCGCGGAAGAAGTATAGTTGTCAATTTTTGAGGTAATAAAATTAAGTCCTCCACCAATCGTCCAGTCTTCTTCAAACTGGTAGGCATAGCCTGCACCAATCGCTACATCTGAAGCTTTGAATTCTCCGTTTTCGAAACCGCTTTCATCCGTCCTCGGAATACTTCCATAGCTCATATACCTTGCATTGATGGTAGCCATATGGCCATTCTCAAAGTCTTTGGCATAAGCAATCGTTCCATATTTCGAGTCGGCAAGGTAAGCCGTTGCGTTTACAGAAAGCTGTTTGTCAGAATCTTTATTTAACAGGGCAGGGTTTGCAATAGCAAAGGAAACATCATAATCTCTTACCGAAATTGCATCTCCGCCCAAAGCAGCCTGCCTTGCAGATACAGGTACATTTAAGAACGGATAAACATTTGTTCCTGTTTGCGCATAAGAAACAATTCCTGATAGAAATAATGAAAAAATGATAATTTTCTTCAACTCAATTTATAATTAATGCAAAAATAATCCTTTTTCGTACTTTTCAAAATATTTCTGACATTATTTCTATTTAAATATTTTTCTTTCATCAATATCTTTAATGATTATATTTGCAAAATCAAATTCCGGGGAAACCGGTACTAATAAAAAGTTATTAAAAATAAAAGATGAAATATAAAAGAATCCTTCTGAAACTGAGCGGTGAGGCCTTAATGGGAAACAGACAATACGGTATTGACAACGAAAGACTGCAGGAATATGCAGCTGAGATCAAAAAGGTAGTTGAAAAAGGCTGTGAAGTAGCGATCGTAATCGGAGGAGGAAACATTTTCCGTGGTGTTGCAGGAGCTGCCAAAGGAATGGACAGAGTGCAGGGAGATTATATGGGAATGCTGGCCACGGTAATCAACGGAATGGCTTTGCAGGGAGCATTGGAAGATGCAGGAATTAAAACAAGACTTCAGTCTGCTATCGAAATGGATAAAGTAGCTGAACCTTTCATCAAAAGAAGAGCGGTAAGACACCTTGAAAAAGGAAGAGTAGTGATCTTTGGGGCAGGAACAGGAAATCCTTATTTTACGACAGATACAGCGGCTACCTTAAGAGCGATCGAAATCGGAGCTGATGTGATCTTAAAAGGAACAAGGGTAGACGGAATCTACGACAGCGATCCTGAAAAGAATGCAGATGCTGTAAAATACAATTCATTATCTTTTGATGAAGTATTTGAGAAAAACCTTAAAGTAATGGATATGACCGCATTTACTCTGAGCCACGAAAATAAATTGCCAATCATTGTATTCGATATGAACAAAGATGGAAATTTAGAAAAAATCGTAGACGGAGAAAATGTAGGGACTTTAGTTGATTTATAATCAGTTTAACCGTTTAAAATATAAAAACACCTGTTACAGTAATTGTGACAGGTGTTTTTTATTAATGATTGTTTTAAGTATTTATTTGTCTGCTTCAACATTCTGTGTGGCATTTTCCTTTTCAACCAAAACATAACGGGAAGAAATCCATCCGATGATCTGATTTATTATTTTAAGAATCATCTCCAATTCCGTGACAGCAGTTACTCCCGGTACCAGCTTCACCTCTGGTTTTGGTAATGGCTGTGATAAAATAAGTCCTTCTACCTGTGGATTGGATCCTTCCGCAGGAATGCCATTATACATTCCTACATGCTGTACGGATAGCTGCAGCATATAGTCCTGCAAAGACTCAGGAGGTGTCTTAATGCTCACCGAGGAGGCACTTGAGTGTTGGAGCCGGCCTGGCAGCGATTGGTTCTGTATTCTTGTATAACTGGCTCCTGAATTTGAAGAATCAGCAATTGCAATCTTTTGTAAAGCGTTTAATAAGGCTGCCGTCATATAGGTAGGAGCCTGGCCATAAATCGTTGCAATTTTCCCCAGTTCCGATACCGGCCATGCATGAGGAACAACGTCCAGATCGTTCCAGTGCATGGTATTCCAGCTTTGATAAGTACCTGTCTGTTGCTGCCATCCCGGAGGTAATGGTGGGAATTTACTATTGAACAGATTGGCGAATGCTGCCTCACCTGGCGTTGGCCCGGCAGTAGGATATACAAGCGTTACCCCGAAAGCATCCAGATCTTTATTTTCTTTCAGATAAAGGGCAAGGGTAGGAGATAATGCTCCGGCAAGGCTATGTCCACAGAATATGATGGCTGTATCCGGATCCGGACTTAAGCTGGCAAGAAACTGTTGAAGCGTGGTATTGGGTGCGGCTGCATCACCCGGACTTATAAGTCCCAGAAGTATACCGACTCCGGTAGCCGTTCCTTTTGAAATATAAGGGTCAATGCCGTTAAAGGCTGATGGAGCAAAGTTGGAAGGATTATAAGTGGTCCAGTTTACTACTTCTGCCACTGAGAAATCTTCTGTTTCCCAATCGTAAAGAGAGGAAGGATTAGTGGCAGCAATAGCCACAACGTAGGTAGGCAATGTAGGACCTCCCGGAAATGCGACAGCATCAGATTTAACAACATATAATGCATTATCTGCAACTCCGGTAGGAACTCCCTTTTCATTTTTTTCTTCGATCAGGGCAGGTCCCCAGACCAGATCCCAGTTTCCTAATTCCGCTACTGCTGAAGGATTAGCTATGGAAGGTGTTTTCTGATCCATTATTTTAACCGGAGGAACATTGTTAAAATAATAGGATAAATCATACTGAAGCTGTTGCTGCAGTTGGATACCAAAACCGTTGTAGCCTCCGGCACGGTTGGCAAGACCTGCCATACCGAAAACTTGTTGATAGGCATCTAAAGATGGATTTGTCATGATGTGATGGGTTTAAATTAGTTTATAATTGTTCATTTCTGCAAAATGTCTTATCCAGGACTTTCCGTTTGTTACGGCAAGTTTTCCGTTTGAAATACCTGCCGACGTTTCGTTTAAAAGAATAGAGTAAAGGACGTTATTAAAAATGATATCACACTAAGTAGAAATAACCAAAATATTCGGTAGGTATTTGTACCTGAAGTTTTTGCTAGAAGTTGGATTTTAGGTAAAAACAAGTTTCTTGTTTCAAAGAGGAGATAAGTGTATAATATAATGAAGAAAATAAGTATCAAGCACATGGATTAATATGTAGGCACAGATTAAGAAATAAATACATGCTTTGGAAAAATAGATTGGAAAAAATATCATGTAATTATTGCATAACTAAAATAAATTCATCATATTAGAGATAAGGCCATCTAACCAAATGGCATATGGGTTATGAAGCAGGATATAAATGTATTAATGACAAAACCTGAAATGGAGAAAATTTTAAAAGCAGGAGCTGAAATAAGTAAGCTAGGAGAGTTATTAAGTAAAGTGTTAATTCCTTTAGAAGGTCTAAAAATTAGCATACCCGATGTGTGTAAAATAGACTTGTTGAGTGTTTCTACAAAAACAGGTACTGATTACAAAAGTGCTTATTGTAGAATCAATGAAGATCTAGAATTTATACCAACTTGTAATGTAAGATTAGAAATTGATTGGGAAAATTAATGTTACATTGTTTAAGTTTAAAGCCTTCTCTTTGAGAGGGCTTTTTGTTATATTTGCCGGAAAACTATATCTAATGACAAATTTAATAGCTTTTGGCACCTCGGCGGAAGCAAGAAAATATTTCAAACATAAAAGTTATGAAACATTTCAATTTGTTTTGGAGTACTATAAATTAGATGATAAGTCTTTAGAAAAAATGGATTTAGACGAGTTAAAGGAGTCTAAAATTCGAATTCGAGAATTATTTCTAAACCAAGAATTCCTGCAAACACACCAACTACATTTTGATAGAGATATTCATTACACAGTTAGAGAGGACGACAGTGTTGTTGGATTTAAGTTTACTATCTTTCATCAACTTAAAAAACCTCATGATTATATAATGAAGAGGATTACTGAACTCGAACAAACTCAATCTGTTAAAAGTATCGAAAAATTGGTAGAAGAAATCAATGATTCAGACTTGAAAGAAAGATTTGAAGATCAGATAAATGAATTAAAGGAAGCAAATAAAAGGCTAGAAGACGAGTTGTCAAGTATAGGGGAGAAAAAAGTGTTATTTGCTGAAGAAATTGAATTTAGTAAGCATAGAACAGAAATGATGGAAAAAAAGTATAATATTTTTCTAAAATTTTTGGATAAAGAATCAGTAGCCTCTATAGTTGGTGCAATCCTATTGTTATTAATGGGTATTAGTTTAATCATAATGATGTTTTACAAAATAAATCCGATTCAAATTGTACAGAGTGCTTTCTTGCTTATTCTAGGTTATTTTTTTGGACACTCAAAAAACAATAAATAAATGAAAAAGAATAATTTGGTTTTCTGGCTTATTGGGTTAGGATCTATGGCATTTATGAGCTTTGTATTATGGAGAAATTACGTTTATGCATCAAATCTAGGAAAAGACTATCAAGGATTGTTTGGAGATATGTTTGGTGCTTCAAATGCCCTTTTTACGGGATTATCATTTGTGGGTGTTATAATCGCGATTTTATTACAAAGACAAGATATAAATAATCAGAAGGAAGATACTAAAATCCAAAATTTTGAAGCAATCTTTTTTAATTTACTTAAATTACATAGAGAAACAGTAGTTTCTTTAGAAAAGACATATAAAAAGTTAGTTCAAAAAGGGGTACAAAGAACAACAGAAGAATACAATGTAAAAGGTGTTCAGTTAATGGGAAGAATATATGGAGAATATCTTGAAGCTTTACCTGAAGATAAAAAATTCAATAGGCAAGTTTATCACTATATCTACAAACAAAATTGGGATGTTTTAGGGCATTATTATAGAGGTATACAGTCGATTCTTGATTATGTTGATCGATTTAAACTTTCGACCAATAAGGAATTTTATTATAAAAAGTTATATTTTGATCTTATAAAATCACAATTGTCTGAATATGAAACAGCAATGATTTTTTATCATTTTTTGTATTTGGAAGACAGGCACTATAAATGTTTAGCTGAAATGAATTGTTTATTTGAATATATTAATGAAGAATTAGTTACTAATGATAAGGAATTGTACGAGAAATATGCATTTGTATTCTAATTAAATAAAACAAGCAACAAATCACGACTTGCAATAAAACAATTTTATATTGGGTCCTATTCAAAAATATCAACGTTTTCACAAAATACAGAATGCAGTCTTACCAGAATATGGAAATAATCATTATTTTTGCAGCACTGAATAGTAAAAAATAATTTAAAATAATAAGAAAACCCTGATGTTTACAGTGTTTTTAGTTTTAATTGATTGATATTCAGATGGATTAATAGATGTGTAATTTATCAAACTATACTATAATAATGGAAGAATTAGATCTTATATTAGAATCTGTAAAACAGGATATGGATGCAGCGGTAAAGCACCTGGATCACGCATTTCAAAGAATTAGAGCAGGACGTGCTTCTACGACAATGGTTCAGGATGTAATGGTAGAATACTACGGAGCAATGACTCCTATCAACCAGGTTGCGAATGTTTCTGTTCCGGATGCAATGACAATCTCTATTCAACCTTGGGACAGAACAGCAATCAATGCGATTGAAAAAGCAATCATTAATTCCAACTTAGGTTTTGCACCTTCTAACAACGGAGAAAACATTATCCTTAATGTTCCGCCTTTAACAGAGGAAAGAAGAAAGGAGCTTGCAAAACAGGCTAAAGTGGAAACTGAGAACACTAAAGTAACGGTAAGAAATGCAAGACAGGACGGTTTGAAAGAACTTAAAAAACTGGAAGGAGTTTCTGAAGATGTCGTAAAAGGCGTGGAAGAAGAAATCCAGGCTTACACTGATAAATACGTTAAGCTTTGCGATGAGCATCTTAAGACAAAAGAAGCTGAAATTATGAAAGTATAATTTTCAGTTTTTAAAATATTTGTAAAGAGGTTTCCGATGTGAGACCTCTTTTTTTTATTACTTTTCAGCTATTGCTTAAACTTTTTATAATGCAATGCATTCTTATTCTATACTATATTGTGAAGTATTTACGTTCATTCATTATATTTAATGAATTATTCCTGACGTTTAATTAAAAAACAGGAAACAGATACTATAATGATGACAAAAATAATCGGGGTAGGAAATTATATCCCATCGGAAACCATAACCAATTTATTTTTTGATAAACATATTTTTCTTAATGAAGAAGGGATTTTATTAAAGGAGAATAACGCTTCCATTACGGATAAGCTTAAAAAGATTACAGGTATTGAAGAAAGGAGATATGCACATAGTACACAGGTCACTTCAGATCTGGGCGTCATTGCGGCGCGTGCAGCCATAGAAAATGCAGGGATCGATCCTGAAACATTGGACTATATTATATTTGCCCATAATTTTGGGGATGTTCGCTTCGGAACGGTTCAGTCTGATACGGTGCCCAGCCTTGCAGCAAGGGTGAAACATGTATTGGGAATCAGAAATAATTTCTGTGTGGCCTATGATGTGCTTTTCGGATGTCCGGGATGGATTGAAGGGGTAATACAGGCTCACGCGTTTATCAAATCCGGTATAGCGAAGCGATGTCTGGTTATTGGAGCAGAAACACTTTCCCGTGTGGTAGATATCCACGACAGAGACAGTATGATCTATGCCGACGGTGCCGGGGCGGCTGTTCTGGAAGTAAATCAGGATGATGATGCCGGGATCAAATCCCATTTGTCAGCTTCTTATACCCTTGAAGAAAAAGACTATCTGTATTTTGGAAAATCTTACAACAACGAAAGATGCCCGGATACCCGGTATATTAAGATGGATGGTCGTAAAATATATGAATTCGCTCTCGTGAATGTTCCGGATGCGATGAAAAAATGTCTGGACAACAGTGGATATTCCATTGATCAGTTGAATAAGATTATTATTCATCAGGCGAATGAAAAAATGGACGAAGCCATCGTTAACAGGTTTTATCAGCTGTATGGAAAACCGGTTCCGGAAAATATCATGCCTATGGTTATTCATAAATTAGGTAACAGCAGTGTGGCTACGATTCCTTCTTTGCTGACGATGATTTTGCAGGATGAACTTGAACATCATAAAATCAAAAAAAATGATATTGTGTTATTTGCTTCAGTAGGAGCAGGGATGAATATCAATGCTTTTGTGTATCAGTTTTAAAAATAAAAAGAGGTTTCCAACCGGAAACCTCTTTTTGTATATTCTATTTACAGTTCTCATTGTAATCATAGATCACTTCATTGATAATTGAAAGTTTATCCACCGTTGAATTGTTGATTTCATCCCGGATGAATTTTCCAAGACCGCTTCTTTTCTTCTCTTCGTTTTTCAGGGAACCATATTCTCCCTTTGTTATTTTTGCTTTTACGTAAGGGCAGTCTGCCAGGATAATTTTGGCTTTTGCGGGCGTTAATTCTTCAGCTTTTCCTCCTTTCTTTGAAAAAATATAATTGGGATTCTCTCTTAACCGGTCTGTTTCTCTCTGCGTGATGGCCTGAGTACTGTTTGCAGAAAGAGCCGTAGGGTAGCCATAAAGCTTATAAACTGTAATTTTGCCCTCCGTTACGACTTCTGCAAACTGTTCTGTTCTTGACAGATTGTTGATTGCCTTAAAGCCGGCCGATAATCCTGTTGAACTTTCAGAGCTGTTCAAGGCTTCTCTCATGTTTGAGTATTTTACAGACTTGAAAACCCTCGGAGTGTCACCTTCATACAACATATATTCTTTGATATCGTCTGTGTCGTAGGTTTTGAATTTTATCTTATTCTTTACTTTGTCAATATCAGCAATGGCCGCAAATTTTACTTTTAACTGATTTTGCCACGGACTTGAATAGCCGCCGTGCAGATGTACAACACCTTCAATTTTCTTTCCGGATTTGTCAATGATGTAGCCGTATTTTTCACCGTTGTAGGTTCCGGTTTCATCCTGATCCTGAGCATGGGCATTGAGTGACACAAGACCGAACAGGCCAATAAGTAGTAATTTCTTCATGGTTTTGTTTTAAATTCCCACAAATATAAATTTTTAAATTCAAAATCATTATCAATTAAATATTGTAATAATAATCAACAAAAAAGCTCCGGAATTTCTCCGAAGCTTTTAATTTTATTTTAAAATCAGAATTATTGGTATCTCTGATGTTCCTTACTTTTGGTAAACCTTTTGGTGATAGGTTTGAACAATGCTTTGTATTTTTCTGCATCAAACAGTTGCGAATCTGTAAGTGCTTTATAAGTCATCCAGACTCCAAAGGGAAGAAGGATCAGGTTGGGAAGCCATGCTGCAAGATAAGGATTCATTTTCCCGCTCCATGACATATTTTCCACCCCGACATTCATGACATAAAAGATGATGAAAATAACGATAGCGATGATGACCGGAAGCCCCATTCCTCCTTTTCTGATGATAGAACCTAAACTTGATCCAATCAAAAAGAAGATGATACAGGTCACAGAATAGGCAACAATTCTCTGCTGGTAAATCACTACCTTACTGAAGTATTTTACATTAGAACTGTATTCATTCTTTTTGGATTCCAGTGTTGATTTCAGGTTGTCCAGCCTGGTGTAGGAATTATAAATGATTTCCATTTTTCTTTCACCTTTTACCGTATCCAGTTTGATCTGGGTTTTCGGAGCAGCTTTATGTTTATTCCCTTTATCCATATAGGTAATCACAGAATTGGTCTGGTTAAGAACTTCCGAACCTATATTGTCAAAGAACTGTTTATTGTCTTTTTTGGTTTTGGTAATCGTTCCGTCAAGCTGGTTGTAGGTCTGGAAACGGTAGTCATCCGTAATCTGTTCTTTTTCGATCGCTTTATTGATGATCTCGCTGATGTCAAAGTGGGAAACCAGTGTATCGAATTTGATCGCCTGGTCAGGTTGTTTCAGTCTTACATTATCACCTTTTCCGGCAAAAGCATCTTCAAATACATAGCCGTTATACAGTACCAGCTTTAGAAAGTTCTTGTTGACTGCCGGAACAAATTTTCCTTTTTCTGCAACAACAGACTGCTGGTTTTCGTAAGCATTGGCTTTTTTATGAACAAAAACCCCTTCAATATTTTCTCCGTTTTCTCCGTATATTTTATCAAATTTTACCATATAGCCGGGAATCTGATCAATAAACTGTCCCGGAGTAAAGTTGATGGCCGGTTTGGTCTGAGCAATATTAAAAAGCATATTCTTGGCTTTTTTCTGAAAATCCGGAATAATATTGTTGGAAAAGAAAAACAACATGATAGCAAGGGCTGTTGAAATTCCAAGAAGAGGAGTCATTACACGGGTCAGTGGAATTCCTGCGGCTTTCATGGCTGCAAGCTCGTACCGTTCTCCAAATTCACCGAACGACATAATACTGGCCAGGAGGATGGTAAGCGGAAGCACCATACTGATGACGTTTACCCCAAGATAAAAAAGAAGTTTGAGGATCTGCCAGTAGCTTAATCCTTTTCCCATAAACTGTCCCAACTGTACCCAGATAATGTTTACAATAAAAATGAAAAACAATACGCTGAATATAAAGAAAAACGGTCCAAAGAAGGTTTTTATGATATATCGGTCTAGTATTTTTAACATGCGCCAAAATTAATCAAAAAGCCACAAAGTTTACTTGTGGCTTTTTATATTTTCTTATTTTTTTAACGATAAAAGTAAATTTACTTAGTTGCGGATTCACTTTCAGCTTTTTAAAGTTCTGTAACGATGTAGTTTTTAAACTTATTTTTGTCAAAAACAAACATATTAGGATCCAGTTCCTGGTTTTCTTTATATTCTTTAATAGCAATTACTGCAACATCTTTATTGTTTCCGTGCTGTTCCAGTTTTACCATCTGCTTTTTCGCTGAATCGACAAAAAGGTATACATACTTTATTCCGTTGGCTTTTACTGGAGTCAGTTTAATAAAATCGGCATTCACGCCATTCACTATTTTCTTACCGTTGTATGTTACATTATAATCGTTTCTATACGTTGTAAGGTAGTTGATAGGGGAGAACATGGTGCTGGTTCCGTTGGGCTTGGCAATGGTAACTTCCATATCATCGGCGTTGATGTTGTAAATTTTATTTCCGTCAAAGATCTGTTCCGTATCCATGATCTTCAGTTTGTATTTCTCTCCGGCAACATAATAAATACCAGGTTCTGTTTTGGTCACCTGTCCGTTAAGGCCGCTTCCAAAAGAAAATTTGAAGTAAGAATTCTTTTTAGAATTGTAGTTGGCTGTAATATCATCCAATATCTTTTTAGCTTTTGCATCAATCTTCTGAGCGTTGGCCATACCTACTGCACCTACAACAAAACTTCCCAATATAACTTTTGAAATAATATTTTTCATTTTCTTAATTTAATAATCGTTAGATTTTCTTTAATTCTTAAGGTTAAAACGATGTGTTTTTCCTTTAACTACGCAGATCTTCCAAAAACTGTTCCAAAATCCACCTTTCAATGCCGGATACTGTTTGGCAGATATTGTTTACAGATTACCTTGTCTCCGGTCTTTCAATGTACTGATCAAATTTTTCAGGGAGCATATTGGTGACAGTTAATTTATTGGAAGTAATGGTAGGTTCAATTTTAATTACTTTGGTATTTTCATCGATTTCAACCGGATGTTTACTTCTCATATTCACCATATCTATATGAAGAACCGTAAACTCATGTTTTCCTTTCTCTAAATCAACAATAACATATTCTTTCGGTCTGATTTGTCCTAATGATTTGCCATCAAGTCCGATATTGAGTCTTGCCGTGTTATCCATTTTATGAAGAATTCCGGCACCATTATAAATAAGGACTTTGCCATTTCCCAGCGTGTTATTATCAATAACGTCCAGTTTCACAGAAGCATAATCACTGGGAACAGTTCTTAAGGCGCATGAAGAGAATGTTAATGTACATGCTAAAAGACTCAATGCAATAGTTTGTTTTACTGTAATTTTCATGGTAATAGTTTTAGTGAATTTTTTATATCCCGGTCTCCAATCAGGAGTATCCGGGATTAATCTTTGTATTGATGATTTTTTATAATTAGTTTCTTAAATCTTCAAGAAACTGTTCCAGAGAATGAAGATCACTGATCAGAACCTCTCTTGCTTTAGCACCATTGAATCCTCCCACAATACCACTTGCTTCCAGCTGATCCATAATTCTTCCGGCTCTGTTATAGCCCAGTTTCAATTGTCTCTGAAGCATTGAAGTAGATCCCTGCTGGGTAGAAACGATTATTCTTGCGGCTTCTTCAAATAAAGCATCTTTTTCGTTCGGGTCAAAAGCACCTACTGTACTTGATGAATCTTCAGATACGTATTCAGGAAGTAATAATGCTGAAGAATACCCTTTCTGTTCTCCGATAAACTCTGCCAATCTTTCCACTTCCGGAGTATCCACGAAAGCACACTGAAGTCTCAGGATCTCGTTTCCGTTGAAATAAAGCATATCTCCTTTACCAATCAGCTGATCTGCTCCCGGAGAATCAAGGATGGTTCTGGAGTCAACACTGGAAATTACCCTGAAGGCAGCTCTTGCAGGGAAGTTAGCCTTGATCATACCTGTAATAACATTAACGGAAGGTCTCTGTGTAGCTACAATAAGGTGGATTCCTACGGCTCTTGCAAGCTGTGCAAGTCTGGCAATCGGTAATTCAACCTCTTTTCCTGCCGTCATGATCAAATCTGCAAACTCATCTACTACCAATACGATATACGGTAAATAACGATGTCCGTTTTCAGGATTTAATTTTCTTTCCGTAAACTTTTTATTATACTCTTTTAAGTTTTTACAAAAAGCATTTTTCAGAAGATCATATCGGGTATCCATTTCAATACAAAGAGAGTTCAGTGTATTGATTACTTTATTGGTGTCTGTGATGATGGCTTCTTCTGCATCCGGTAGTTTTGCCAGATAGTGTCTTTCAATTTTAGAATATAATGAAAGTTCCACTTTTTTAGGGTCTACCATGACGAATTTCAGTTCGCTCGGATGTTTTTTATAAAGAAGGGAAGTAAGGATAGCATTAATACCAACAGACTTACCCTGACCTGTTGCTCCTGCCATCAATAAGTGAGGCATTTTTGAAAGGTCAGCCATAAAGATTTCGTTGGAAATGGTCTTTCCGAAAACTACCGGAAGATCCATATCCGTATTCTGGAATTTCTGGGAAGCGATAACAGAACGCATAGAAACCATGGTAGGATTCTTTCTTGGCACTTCAATACCGATTGTTCCCTTTCCTGGCATTGGCGCTATAATTCTGATTCCTAATGCGGAAAGGTTCAGCGCAATATCATCCTGCAGTTTTTTAATCGCTGCTACTCTGATTCCTGCTTCAGGAACAATTTCATACAGCGTAACTGTAGGACCGATTGTTGCTTTAATCTCTGCGATTCCAACATTGAAATTCTTAAGAAGTCCGACAATCTTGTTTTTATTTTCTTCTAATTCTTCCTTATTGATAGAAATTTCTTCATTACCGTAATCTTTCAGCAAATCTACAGGTGGCATCTGGAAGTTGGCCAGATCTAGCTTGTGGTCATATAAACCATGCTTTTCTACCAGTTCCTGAGACTTTTTATCAGAATCATCCAAAACATCAACCACCTGTGCCACTTCTACATTGAATTTAATATTTTCCTGTGCCGAAGCAGTGGTTACTGCCGGAGACGGAGTAGAAGGTCTGATATCAAATGCTTCCTCCGGGCTTGAAACCGGAACAATGGGCTTGGTAGAAAGGTTTAAGCTTACCTGTTGAGAAACATCTCTTGGCTCTGCTTCAAAAGAAGTATGGTTGGGCGTAGAAATGGTTTCTATTTCGTTGGAAACCGGAACCTCAGGAAATCCTTTCGGAGCACTTACAGGTTCTGGTTCTTTCATTGTATTGACAGGAGTTGTAACGGGCTTGTTGGCAACATCACTCACCGTAACTCTGGAAAGCGTCTCTTCTTCCGCTTCCTCTGCTTCCTCTTTCAATTCCTCATCAGCTTCGAAATCATCATTGGAGTCCGGCATCATAGATTTTACTTTTCCAATCGTATTTTCATTGATTTTATCCAGTTTCGCTTTGATAGAACTTGGACGAAGATTGAATTCAAGAATAAAATAGAGAAGAATGCTTGCAGCTAATACCGTCCACAGACCTACTGCTCCGATGATAGAGTTAAGATAGTCCATGATCTGATATCCATAAACACCGCCTAAAACACCCTGGCCTTTCGTAAGTGCCCCCATAAAAATAGGAAGCCAGCAGATGAAAAATAAAGAGTGGCCGATCGTTTTCCACGGTTTGAAGATTTTCTTCTTAAGGATCAGAGTCCCCACTACAAGGAATAAAAATGCAATGATAAATGAAGCAATACCAATACTTTCAAAAATGAAAATATTTCCAAGCCAGTCACCTACCTTGCCAAAGATATTGGAAGATTTTATGCTTTTGTCCAGCATGGTTCCGGCCTGGCTTTGATCTGCTTTCCAGTTCATCAGATAAGAGACGAATGAGAGTGCAAGAACAGCCGATAAAAGTATAAAAGTAAGCCCGAAAAAAATACGTGGCTTAGATAAGATTCTGCCTTTCTCAGGCGATTCAGTCGGTTTTTTTTGTGTCTTTTTATCCATAATATCAATGTCGCAAATTTAATGTTTTATTCAACACTAAATAAATCTTTTTTATCCAAAAAACATTTTGGTAATCCCGCTTTTATAAAGGGTATTTAAAATTTTTACTTTAAGAATATTTTCTCTTATGACAGAATAAAATAAGGTTATTTTTTTGGCTTATCCAAATCTGATACCGTTAAATTATATTAACTGTTTATGAGTTGTTTTTCTTTAAAAAGGTAATAAAATTTTTGATTTAATCGGACAGAGATGAAAAAAATTAACAATATTAAAGTTTTTAGATAGCAACAGTGTTTTTTGAACTAGTTCAAAGGTCAGGACGTAAAGCCTCTGTAATTTTGGCCAATACAATTTTACTCATGAAAAATAAATTTAAAACTATTCTGACCTCTTGTCTGATATTAATTTCAATGATTACAATGAACGCACAACAACAAAAAACGGAACACACGGCGCTATTAATTATCGACGTACAAAACGATTATTTCCCGGGCGGAAAAATGACACTGGAAAAAAGCGTACAGGCCGCTGAAAACACCAGAAGAATTTTAGAATATTTCAGGAACAATCATCTTCCTGTCATTCACATTCAGCATATTTCTACCAATGATGGTGCAACGTTTTTCCTTCCGGGTACAGAGGGCACTAAAATCAATCATCTGGTTTTACCGAGGGAAGATGAAAAAGTTATCGTTAAGCATTTTCCCAACAGCTTCAGAGAGACGGATCTTCTAGGTTATCTTCAGTCAAAGAAAATTAAAAATCTGGTGATTACAGGAATGATGACAGATGTCTGTGTGGAATCTACAACCAGAGCTGCTTTTGATTTCGGGTTTACCAATACCATTATCGGAGATGCTACAGCAACCAGAAACCGTGAACTGAATGGGGAAGTGATAAAGGCTGAAGAAGTTCAAAGATCCTTTTTGGCCGGGATTTCTGCTCTTGGAAATCTTTATGCCCGTGTAATAAATACTGATGAACTTTTAAAATAAGGCTATTTTTTAGATAGGGAACGTGTACAATGAACTTCAATTTTTGTTGGGTAAACGCAAAGGTGCAAAGTTTTATCATACGTATTGTTTAATTTAAGACGCAAGGAAATCGAAGATTTCCAGCAAAATGAATCTAATAAATTTTATCATAGATAAAATCCTTGCGCCTTAAAAACTGCTGATATTTCAAAAAAATCTTGGCGCCATTGCGTTTTCTAATATTTTTTATTTAGCAAATACCGAAGATTTCTAATAAACTTATTTAAAAAGATCATTTGCTTAATATAAAAACAGCTTAACATAACTTAATTTGATAAAGGTGCCAATAATTTTGATACCTTTATTTTGCTTAAATAATCCGATGTCCGATTTACTTTTTAAAAATATCAGTCAATATATCAATCTTCCAGAAGAGGATTTTCAAAAGTTTGCAAAGCCTTTTGAACGCAAAACATTTAAAAAGAAAGAGGTGGTGCTCAAAGAAGGAGATTATTGTTTCTTTGAAGGATTTGTTCTGAACGGGTGTTTTAAAATCTATTATCTCAATGAAAACGGATTGGAGCAAACCTTATATTTTGCGGTTGAAGGCTGGTGGATTACTGATATTGACAGCCTCATCAATACCGTTCCCAGTATTCTCAATATTGAAGCCCTTGAAGACAGTGAAGTTTTGATGATTTCTAGAAAAGATAAAGAAAATCTGTATAAAACAATGCCGCAGATAGAAAAGCTTTTCAGAATCATGAACCAGAAATCTTCGGTAGCGTTGCAGAGAAGAATTCTTTCCTTAACGGGCAAAACAGCAGACAAACGATATCTTGAATTCCTTGAAAAGTATCCTGGATTGGAACAACGGATTACCCAGCAGCAGGTAGCATCCTATCTGGGAATTACCCATGAGTTTTTAAGCAAAATCAGGAGGAAAATGTCATTGGAAAAATAAGTATATTGCAACAGTTTTCTTTATCATATCAGGATTTGTATCCGATTAGGATAAAGAATGATAATTAATAACCGATTGAAGACTTTTTAATGGAATTTTTTGGTGTCCCCGGAATTTTTATTTTCATCTTTTTAATATTGATCAGACCTTTAACAGTCTTTTTTCATGAAATGGGGCATGCCGTTACCGCCTGGCTGGTGACAAGAAAGAAAGTACATGTCTTTATGGGTTCTTACGGAGATAAGGATAACAGTTTTCTCATCAATTTCAAAGATTTTTCTTTTTATATTTTTAAAAATCCCCTTAAATGGGGAAGAGGACTCTGTGAAAGTGAAGAAAAAAGATTTTCTGTCAATAAGCATATTTTATATGTATTTGGAGGGCCGGCTGCATCATTATTACTGGCTTTACTCTCTTATTTAATCATTTCAAATACTCAATTTCTTACTTTGTTTTTCATCATCTTAATGGTTTCTTCAGCAATTGATTTTTTGATCAATATTTTTCCGAGCCACAAACCTATTTATATGAGTGATGGAAGATTAATATTTAACGATGGAAAAGCTATTGTCAATCTTATCCGTCAGAAAAAACTGCCTAAAGAATATACAGAAGGAATCTATAAATTTAACGAAAAGAAGTATTGTGAAGCGGCATCAATCTTTGACAGTTTACTGCAGGAATCAAAAGATCTTGATATCTACAGGATGGCAATAGTATCTCATATTAATGCTAAGAACTTTGAAAAAGCAAAAGAGACAGCCATTACATTCAAAGAAAATAATTCTTCCATGACTACGGATGACTGGACGAATTTTGCATTGACCTTTACTGAAACAGGATCGTTGGAAGAATCTCTTGAATATTATGATAAAGCCTTAAAAATAAATCCGGACAACAAATTTGCTTTAAATAATAAAGGGTATACACTAATTCTCCTCGAAAAATACGAAGAGTCTATCCCTTTATTAAACAAAGCTATTTCAGTGGATAAAAAGTTTTCATATTCCTATAATAACCGCGGACTGGCAAAAATTAAATTAAACCTTTGTGAAGAAGGACGTAAAGATATTGAAGATTCATTAAAGCTTGATTCGCAAAATGCTGATGCCTATAAAAATTTAGGAATTTACCATATGAAAAAAATGGAGTATCAGGAAGCAATGGATTTGTTTTTAAAAGCTAAGAAAATGGATGGATCATTCACCGGAATTGATACTTTAATCAATAAGCTGAAATTAAAAATGGAGGTGAATCATACTTTGGATACGTAAAATGTTTTATATGAGTTGATTATGTTGAGAATATGGAATTGGTTATAGAGTTTCTCAATCAGTCGGATAGGCAATATAAATCCAGATATTTACATTTTTAAAAATTGAATTTTTCTTAATGTTTCTGGGGCTTATTAAGAACGTTTCAAAATAAGCAAAACCAAGGCCAAAGTGATAAAAAACAGCTTTTTTTAAGCTCTTTGTGGTTTATCATGCTTATTTTTGCATGTCAAGTACAATAAATCATGAAGAAGCTCCAAGATATTCTTATCTCAACCAGGACAATGGCTGTATTGTTGCTGGTGTACGCATTCGCGATGGCTTATGCAACGTTCTTAGAAAACGACTACGGAACTCCTACAGCAAAAGCATTAATTTATGAGGCTAAATGGTTCGAACTGATCATGGTCTTACTGATTCTCAATTTCATAGGAAATATCGGAAGATACAGACTGTGGAAAAAAGATAAGTGGCCGGTTCTTGTTTTCCACCTTGCCTTTGTTTTTATTTTTATCGGTGGTGCCATCACCAGATACATCAGTTTTGAAGGAACAATGCACATCAGAGAAGGTGAAACGTCCAACGAAATCGTAACCGATAAAAATTTCTTTAAAATTCAGATCGAAGAAAAGGGTGATGTACTGAATTATCAGGATGTTCCTTATCTGATGTCTCCGTTACACAAAGATTTCAAAGCAACTTATGACTTCCACGGAAAAGAAGTGAAAGTGTTTGCCAAGGAATACATCCAAAGAAAAAAAGACAGCCTTGTAGCTGAGCCAAATGGTGCTGAGTATCTTCATCTGGTTTCTACCGGAAATACTGGAAGACAGAATATTTACATCAAACCGGGAGAAACAAAATCCATCAACGGTACTTTGGTGACATTCAACAGAGCTATTGAAGGTGCTGTTGAATTTAAAAATGAAGGCGGAAAATTATTCATCAAAACTCCTGTAGATGCCAGCTATATGACCATGGCTACACAAGCAACAGGAACTACAGTGAAAGATGCGTTTCAGCCTTTGGCATTAAGAAGTTTATATACCATCAACGAGCTGAAGCTGGTAGTACCTGAAGGTCTTAAAAAAGGAAGACTGATGGCTATTGAAGGCGACAGAAAGAAAGATGCTAATGTTCCTGATATGCTTCAGATTGAGCTTCAGGGACCAAAAACAAAACAAATTGTAGACCTTTCGGTTGAAAAAGGAAACCCGAATGCTTACAAGCAGGTTACTATGGACGGTTTAAACATCATGGTAGGTTTCGGACCTAAAGTATACAACACGCCTTTCGCATTGAAACTGGATGATTTCGTGATGGAAACATATCCGGGAAGTTCATCTCCAAGTGCTTATGAAAGCCACGTAAAAATCATTGACGAAGGTAAAGAAACTCCTTATAAAATCTATATGAACCACGTTCTTAACCATAAAGGATACCGTTTCTTCCAGTCGAGTTTTGATCCGGACAGAATGGGAACCGTTCTTTCTGTAAACCACGATTACTGGGGAACTTTGATTTCTTACATCGGATACGGACTTTTATTCCTTGGAATGTTTGTCATTTTCTTCTGGAAAGGAACACATTTCTGGAAATTAAATAAAATGCTGGCTGAAGTGAATAAAAAGAAAGCAGCAGGTATACTTTTATTGTTCTTAAGTTTAGGTTTACATGCACAAAAAATCGAAACTCACGGAACTACCGACGGAAGCAGAGAACATATTCATGTGGAAGGAGACAACCATTCCCATGCTCCGGCACCGTCTGCCCAGCCGCTTGATGGAGCTGCTCCGAAGCAGAACTCTCTGGCAACTCCAATGGGAAAAATGAGAACTATTTCTCCGGACGAGATCATTGCAAGAAACAAAATCAGTAAAGAACATGCTGATAAATTCGGATATCTTTTGGTTCAGAACTTTGAAGGAAGAATTGTTCCTATCAATACAGAGGCAATCGATATTTTAAGAAAATTATACAAGAAAGACGAATTTAAAGGAACAGACGGAAAATCTCTTACAGCCAACCAATGGTTCCTTTCTATCAATACAGATACTCCAAGCTGGACAATGGTTCCGATTATTAAAGTAGGAACTAAAGGAGGGGATGAGCTGAAGAATAAAACAAAAGCAGATGAAGATGGTTATACTTCTCTGATGAACCTTTTCCCGGCAGATGCAAACGGTAATCTTACTTATATTCTTGAGCATGATTACAATACCGCATTCCGTAAGAAACCGGCTGAACAAACGAATTATGATAAAGAAGTAATTGCTGTAAACGAAAGAGTACAGATCTTCAATGAGTTCTTCAGCGGTCAGTTTATGAGAATTGTTCCTGTGAAAAATGATGCCAATCACACATGGCATTCATGGCTGGATCAGAAATTCGAACCGGATATGGAATCTCAGCAGGTAATGGGACCTTATTTTGCAGAAGCGCTTACGGCACAAAAAACCGGTGACTGGAGCAAAGCAGATGCAGAATTGAAAAAGCTTTCAGACTATCAGCAGAAATGGGGTAAAGCAGTCGTTCCTGCTAAATCCAAAGTAGATCTTGAAGTATTTATGAATAAAGTAGATATTAACTTCAAATTATTGATCTTCTACACGCTTATCGGCGGTCTTCTTCTGATCTTAGGATTTGTTGAATTATTCAAATCAAATAAAGTATTAAATAAAGCAATTAAAGTAATTATTGCAATTGGTTTAATTGGATATCTGTGTCATTTCCTAGGACTTGTTGCAAGATGGTATATTTCAGGTCATGCACCTTGGAGTAACGGATATGAAGCAATTATCTTTATCTCCTGGGTAGGGATTACGGCAGGTTTGATCCTGTACAGAAATGCCAATGCATTGATTCCTGCAGCAGGATTTATGGTAGCTGTTATCATGATGGGATTTGCCCATGGAGGTTCAGCTCTTGATCCGCAGATTACACCACTTGTTCCGGTATTGAAATCTTACTGGTTAATTGTTCACGTAGCTATTATTACATCAAGTTACGGATTCTTCGCGCTCTCCATGATTATTGCTGTAATCTCATTGGTATTCTATATTATCTCTAATAAAGAAACGTATAAAATTCACCACGATACGACATTGAAGGAACTGGTAATTGTTTCTGAAATGTCATTAACCATCGGATTATTTGCTTTAACAGTAGGAAACTTCTTAGGAGGAATCTGGGCGAACGAATCATGGGGAAGATACTGGAGCTGGGATCCGAAAGAAACATGGGCTTTCATCTCTATCATGGTATATGCATTTGTACTGCACATGCGATTAGTACCGGGATTGAGAAGCAGATGGGCATTCCACGTAGCAACAATGTTTGCATTCTGCTCAATGGTAATGACCTATTTTGGAGTAAACTATTACTTAAGCGGACTTCACTCATACGCAGCGGGAGATCCGGTACCTGTACCAGCCTGGGTATACATCGGAATCTCAACAATGATTATTTTATCAGCTGTTTCTTATATCAAGTTTAAAGCTTTAACAAAGAAATAAAATACTGAAACTATAAATTAAAATCCCGGAATTCACTTTCCGGGATTTTTTTATTTCTATTGTTTTTAGCATTAGGGTCAGCTGTTTTAACGCTAAGGATCGCAATGATTTTGGGATACTAAATATTGCTCCCAAAGGCGTTTCACTCAGCAAAGAACTAGCGGTCTTAGCTAAACGAATTGGCTTTGCGAACAAAAATATAAGACATCCTAATAAATTAAACTTCCGAACTTTGCATTAGTTAAAAATTCCCGGATCCCGAAACTCGTACCTCAAAAAAATCAAAATTTATAATTCATAATTCATAATTCATCACTATCTTTATGATATCAAAATAATATCAAATTAAAATTCAATCATGGAAAAAATCTTAAAACCTATGTCCGGCTATCTTACATTGGTTATTTGCCTGGCTTTGTTTATCGCAGCTGTCTACTTTTTTATTACCGGAGTAGACCAGAATATAACTTTTGTTGCGCTCGCTATGCTGTGTTTTCTGATATCATGCTTTTTCTTAAAAGGATTAATGATTATTCAGCCTAACCACTCAAGAGTGCTTAACTTTTTTGGAAAGTATGTTGGAACGGTAAAAGAAAACGGACTTTTCTTTATCAACCCGCTTTATTCATCACAGAAAATAAGTCTTCGTTCCGAAAACCTTCAGGGGCAGACTTTAAAAGTAAATGATAAGATGGGGAATCCTATTGAAATTGCAGCCGTAATTGTATGGAAAGTAGGAGATACTTACAAAGCAGCTTATGAAGTAGAAAGATATACGGATTATGTAAGAATGCAGAGTGAGGCCGCAGTAAGACACCTTGCGGTAAGCTTTCCTTATGATAACCTTGAAGATGAACATGCGAACATTACCTTAAGGGACGGTGGGGATCAGGTCAACAAAATTCTCGAGCAGGAATTATTAGAAAGACTGGCACCGGCAGGAATCATTATCCAGGAAGCGAGAATTACCCATTTGGCTTATGCTTCAGAAATTGCGGGAGCAATGCTTCAGAGACAGCAGGCTACTGCGATTGTTGCTGCAAGAACCAAGATTGTGGAAGGAGCGGTAGGAATGGTAGACCTTGCCCTGAAAAAGCTTTCTGAAGATAATATCGTTGAACTGGATGATGAAAGAAAAGCGGCGATGGTAAGCAATTTAATGGTGGTTCTTTGCGGTGAAAAAGCGGCAACACCTATCCTAAATGCAGGAACACTTTACAATTAAGAAATTTAACAGTGGGCTTTTGGTACAGACAGTTTCTATACTGACAGCAACTGTAAATAATGTTAGAGAATTAAAAAAATGAAATCAGAAAAAGCTCAGAACTCTTCAGAAAGCAAAGGCAAAAAATCCTTTGTGATAAGAATAGACGAGTCTACTTATAAACTCCTTGAAAAGTGGGCCAATGATGAATTCAGAAGTGTAAACGGACAGATAGAATACCTGCTGCATCAGAGTCTTGTTAACGCAGGGAGAAAGAAAAAAGAGTAAATGAAAGGAAAGAATAGAGAAGGAATGATAATATTTTGGGGAAGTATACCCACAAAAAATGATGATATCCCCCTTTTCTAAAATTACAGAAAATATAAAAAAGACCTTCTTTTTTAGCTTTTCAATAAAAAAATAACAATTCAGTTAATCTTATACCAAAAAAGAAAGCAGAGAAATTTTCTCTGCTTTTTTATTGTATACAACTTTGAAGACTATCTGCTCCAACGTAGAATATGACGAGCCAAATCAAGCCTTTAATGGTAAAGAAAGCTAATCCTGCCCATCCCACACGCTTGAACCACTTTTTAAGCTTTGAGTTGTTTTCCTGTGAATTTTCCATTGGTGATTATCAAAATGATTACTTTACAAAGATAAGCATGTTTATAATTAGTCCAAATAAAAAGCCTATTAAAAATTAAAGTTTTGAGGTTCACATAATATTTTTATCTTTAGAGAGAACGAAAAGTAAGATTTTATGTCAAAAAAAGTAAAAGATTTCGGAATCGAAAAAACACTCAGAAATCTTGGGATTAAAGAAGAGAACAAAGGGACTTCAGTGGGCGGAAAATATTTCGCATCAGGAAAAGTGATAGAAAGCATTTCTCCTGTGGACGGAAAGTTGATTGCTAAAGTAAAAACTTCCGGAGAAAGTGATTATGACAAAGTAATTGAAACTGCTCAAAAGGCATTTCATGAATTCAGGCTGATTCCGGCTCCCAAAAGAGGAGAGATGGTAAGACAGCTGGGCTTAAAATTAAGAGAATATAAAGACGACCTGGGTAAACTTGTTTCTTATGAAATGGGTAAATCATTACAGGAAGGTCTTGGAGAAGTTCAGGAGATGATCGATATCTGTGACTTTGCAGTTGGACTTTCAAGACAGCTTCAGGGGTACACTATGCACTCTGAAAGACCTGGACACAGAATGTATGAGCAATACCATCCGCTGGGAGTTGTTGGGATTATCACCGCATTCAACTTCCCGGTAGCCGTATGGTCCTGGAACACTGCATTAGCATGGATCTGTGGTAACGTTACCATTTGGAAGCCATCTGAGAAAACACCGCTTTGTGCTATTGCATGCCAGAATATCATGATGGAAGTTTTGAAGGAAAATAATCTTCCTGAAGGAATTTCAAGTGTATTGGTATCGGACCACGAAATCGGGCAGAAACTGGTAGATGATAAAAGAGTAGCGCTGGTATCTTTCACTGGATCTACAAGAGTTGGAAGAATGGTTTCTTCTAAAGTAGCTGAAAGATTCGGAAAGTCTATCCTTGAATTGGGTGGAAACAATGCGATCATTATTACAAAAGAAGCTGATATTGATATGTCAATTATCGGAGCTGTTTTCGGAGCTGTAGGAACTGCAGGCCAGAGATGTACTTCGACAAGAAGACTGATTATCCACGAAAGTGTGTATGATGAAGTGAAAACAAGATTGGCAAAAGCTTATGGCCAGTTGAAAATCGGAAATCCATTGGATGAGAAAAACCATGTAGGACCGCTTATTGATACTGATGCTGTAAACCAATACGAAGAAGCCATCAAAAAATGTAAAAAAGAAGGTGGAAAATTCGTTGTTGAAGGCGGAGTTTTATCTGGTAAAGATTACGAATCCGGATGCTATGTGAAACCTTGTGTGGCTGAAGTGAAAAACTCTTATGAAATTGTTCAGCACGAAACTTTTGCACCAATCCTATATCTGATCAAATACAAAACATTAGAAGAAGCGATCGCTATTCAGAATGATGTTCCTCAGGGATTGTCTTCTGCAATCATGACCCAGAATCTAAGAGAGGCAGAATTGTTCCTTTCTCACGCTGGTTCAGACTGTGGAATTGCCAACGTCAATATCGGAACATCCGGTGCTGAAATTGGTGGAGCTTTCGGTGGTGAAAAAGAAACCGGTGGTGGAAGAGAGTCAGGATCTGATGCCTGGAAGTATTATATGAGAAGACAAACCAATACTATCAATTACACCGCACAACTTCCTTTAGCACAGGGAATTAAATTTGATTTATAAAAGCTTTACTTAAAGCACTCAAAAAACATAAAACTTAATAACCTGAATGATTAAAGGCTTCATTTTTGGATCATTTAATCGTTCATTTATTAAATCACACTACAATTTATTATGGAACACACATTAGATATAAAAGCAAATAAAGTAAAAGAAACAGTAGGAAAACATGTGTTGGCAGACGGTTTCGATTTTGTGATGGATATTGAAAAGTCACACGGATCATGGCTTTATGATAAACTGACAGACAGAGAATACCTGGATATGTTCTCTATGTTTGCATCTGCATCCATCGGATACAACCACCCTTATCTTGTTGAAAGATCAGAATGGTTAGGAAGAATGGCTGTTAATAAACCTACTCTTGCGGATGTTTACTCAGAAGAGTACGCTCACTTCCTTGAAGTATTCGAAAGAGTGGTTATCCCTGAAGAATTACAATATGCTTTCTTTATCGAAGGCGGAACGATGGGCGTTGAAAATGCAATGAAAGCATGCTTCGACTGGAAAACCCGCAAAAACTTTGCAAAAGGATTAGACACTGAAGCAGGAATCTGTATTCATTTCAAACAGGCTTTCCACGGAAGAAGTGGTTATACTTTAAGTTTAACAAACACTGCTGATCCGAGAAAATACCAATATTTCCCGATGTTCAACTGGCCGAGAATTTTAAATCCCAAATTAAAGTTCCCGATTACAGAAGAAAACCTTGAAGAAACTATCAAAAACGAAAACCTTGCTTTACTTCAGATTGAAGAGGCTATTTTGATGAACCCCGATAAAGTGGCGTGTATCATCATCGAACCTATTCAGGCTGAAGGCGGTGACAATCATTTCAGAGACGAATTCCTGCTGGGATTAAGAAGAATCTGTGATGATAACGAAATCTTACTTATTTTTGATGAAGTTCAGACGGGAATTGCCATTACAGGGAAAATGTGGGCATTCCAGCATTTTACAGCAAAACCGGACATTATTTCTTTCGGGAAAAAAGCTCAGGTTTGTGGTGTGCTGGCTAATAAGGAAAAATTTGATCAGGTTCCAAACAATGTTTTCAGGGAAAGTTCAAGAATCAACTCAACATTCGGAGGAAACTTTATTGATATGCTTCGTTTCCAGCTGGTAATGGAGGTGATCGAAAAAGAAAATCTTGTAGAAAATGCAAGAGTAGTGGGAGATTTCTTACTGGAAAGCTTAAAAGCTCTGGCAGAAAAATATCCTGAGAAAATTTCAAATGCAAGAGGAAGAGGGCTTATGTGTGCGATCGATCTGCCAACTGCAGAACAGAGAAACCACCTGATGAATGAGCTTTTCAATGACGGATTGATTATTCTTCCTTGCGGGGATCAGTCTCTTCGTTTCAGACCTCATTTGAATGTTACTAAAGAAGAAATCCAGCTTGCTTTAGACAAAATTGAAAACAATATTAATAAAATTTAAAATCCGGAATTTGTAATTTTAAAAAAAACATTGTATATTTAGATACTCAAACAATTAGAATATGGAAAGAAGTACGAGAGTATCAGTTTATGAAAGTGATAACCCTTCAGAAATTCAGTTGGTTAAATCTAAATTGGATGACGCACAGATTACAAACACGGTTGAAAATAACTATCTTACATTTACTACAACGCCAACAGCCACTTCGCTGAAGGTAATGGTAGATCTAGAAGATGAATCCAAAGCATTTGAAATTATTGATGCTTACCTTCAACAAAGTGAAAATCAATAAACAATTTCATAATTTTAAATTTTACTACTTCGAACCGAAAATTAATTTTAATTAATTTTCGGTTTTTTAATTGCAACCCATCAAAAAATAAATATTTCAAAGATTGAACGGAAAGCAGCAATTCTGATTTTAAATTCTTAAATCATTCAATCTTTTAATCAAATTTTATAACATGAATCCAGAGATTAAACTAAGACAAGCGGAAATTGAAGACAGAAACATTATTTGGAAAATCATCCAGCAATCCATTGAAAGAAGAAGACAGGACGGAAGCACCCAATGGCAGAACGGATACCCTAATCTAGGAACGGTAGAAAGTGATATTGCGAAAGGATTCGGGCATGTATTGACCGTAGACGGAGAAATTGCAGTATATGCAGCCCTGATTTTGAATGATGAACCGGCTTACAGTACCATTGAAGGAGCATGGCTAAGTGACGGTGAATTTGTTGTGGTTCACAGAGTGGCCGTAGATGAAAAATTTGCCGGACAGGGAATGGTAAAGAAACTTTTTGATCAGATTGAATATTTTACCAAATCTCATGGAATTCAGAGTATTAAAGTAGATACCAACCATGATAATATCGCCATGCTGAAAATTCTTGAAGGCAGAGGGTATTCCTATTGTGGAGAGGTTCTTTTAAGAGACGGGATGAGGAAAGCTTTTGAGAAGATTATAATTTAGGCAAAAAGTTAAATCAACTTTCATTGAATTTTTAAAACGTCCAGTATTTATAAACTCTATCGGGTTTGTTCGTTTGGTTCTGAACTAATTTCTACTTTTGTTCAAATTTTTATATTATGCACCAAAGTATAGAAATTGATGAAAAAATTTTTCAGGATGCCGTAAAATTTTATGGTACTGTGTTCAGCTTACCTCCTTTAGCATCAAAAATTTATTCCTACCTTCTTTTTGACTATGAGAAAGTAGGAATTACTTTTGACGAGTTCGTTGAAGTGCTCTCCGCGAGCAAAAGTTCTGTTTCCACCAGTATTTCATTACTACTGAATGCTCAGCTTATCGTAGACCATAACAAAATGGATGAGCGGAAACGGTATTTTTTCATCAATGATGAATACAAAAAAATACGATTCGAGAAAATTGTCCAGAAAATGCAGGACGAACTAAGACTATTAGATGATTTAAACAATTTTAAAAAAAGTAAAGACGATGGATACAACGAAAGAATAGAAGTTTACAAAGCACTCTTAAATAAAAACATAGAAAATATTCAGGAATCTCTTAATAAACTATAAAATGAATAATAAGCTAGTTATACTTTCCATTGCAGCGCTTTCACTGACTGCCTGCAAAAAAGAAGCTCCGAAACAGGATGGTGCCAAGCCATATCCTGTTATCTCAGTGGAGTCAAAAAATATAGTGGGTTATCAGACGTTTCCGGCTACCATCCAGGGTAGAGTAAACAATGATGTACGTGCAAAAATACAGGGATATATTACCCAGGTATTGGTAGATGAAGGACAATATGTTACAAAAGGACAGCCATTGTTTCGTCTGGAAACCAATATCCTGACCGAAAATGCAGCTGCTTCCAAAGCAGGAATCGGTGCTGCAGCATCAAGCGTTGCCGCAGCGCAGGCTTCTGTAAATGCAGCTCAGGTTGAAGTCAACAAACTTAAACCACTGGTTCAGAAAAATATCATCAGTAACGTACAGTTACAGACCGCTCAGGCTCAGCTGTCACAGGCACAGGCACAGCTTCAGCAGGCCAATGCTGCTAAAAGACAGGCAGAAGCCAACTATAAAGGAGTAGAAGCCAACATCGAATATTCTATTATCCGTGCTCCTATTTCAGGGGTAATCGGAAGACTGCCATTGAAAGTAGGAAGTTTGGTAGGGCCGTCTGATCAGACTCCTCTGACAACGATTTCTGATACCTCTGAGATCTATGCTTACTTTGCCATGAATGAAAAAGAATATTTTGATTTCCTTGAAAAATCTCCGGGAGCTTCTATGCCTGAGAAAATCAAAAACTTACCTATGGTTGAACTTCAGTTAGCCAACGGAAGTCTTTATCCTGAAAAAGGGAGAATTGAAGCCATTACCGGCCAGATTGATCCTACAACCGGAACCATTCAGTTCAGAGTTGCTTTCTCGAATGCCCAGAAATTATTAAGTAATGGGAACAGTGGAACGATCAGGTTCCCTCAGCATTATGACAATGTACTTGTAGTACCTGAAAGTGCTACTTATGAGCAGCAGGGTATTGTTTACGTTTACAAAGTAGAAAAAGGAGATACTGCCAGAAACGTTGTTGTGAATGTTATCGACAGAATCGACAATATGGCTCTTATCAAATCCGGAGTTAATAAAGGTGAAAGAGTTATTGCAGCTGGTATCGGAGGTCTGAAACCGGGAACAGCCGTGAAACCGCAGCCAATTAAAATGGATAGTCTTGTTCAATCAATAAAACCGAAATTCTAATGATAAAAAACTTTATTAACAGACCGGTTTTATCCACCGTAATCTCAATCCTGATTGTGATTCTCGGTGTGCTGGGACTGATCTCGTTACCGGTTACACAGTATCCGGACATTGCGCCGCCTACGGTAAGTGTCTCCGCAAACTATACGGGAGCCAATGCCGAGACGGTAATGAAAAGTGTAGTAGTACCTTTGGAAGAACAGATCAATGGGGTGGAAGGTATGGATTATATCACTTCCAGTGCCGGAAACGACGGTTCTGCCCAGATCCAGGTTTTCTTCAAACAGGGAATAGATCCGGATATTGCAGCGGTAAACGTACAGAACCGTGTAGCGAGAGCTACGCCGCTTTTACCTGCCGAAGTAACGCGTTCAGGGGTAGTAACCCAGAAGCAGCAGACCAGTGCCCTGATGTATATGTCCTTCTATTCTGAAAATAAAGACCTGGATGACGTATACCTTCAGAACTTTTTGAATATCAATATTATTCCTAACCTGAAAAGGGTAAATGGTGTTGGAGATGCGAACGTTTTCGGTGGTAAAAACTACTCGATGAGAATCTGGCTTGATCCTGCAAAAATGGCTGCCTACAGTGTAACGCCTACTGATGTTACCAATGCCATCAATGAGCAGAGTAGAGAAGCGGCGGCAGGTTCTATCGGCCAAAACAGCGGTAGTTCTTTTGAATATATCATCAAATACGTAGGGAAATTCAACGATAAGGAACAATACGATAATATCATCATCAAATCTCTTGCAAACGGACAAAACCTGATGCTGAAAGACGTTGCTAAAGTGGAACTTGCAGGACAGTCTTACACAGGAATCGGGGAGAACGGAAACAATCCTTCCATCAGTATGGGGATCTTCCAGACTCCGGGATCCAACGCACAGGAGATTATTAAAAATATCAAAGCCTATCTGAAATCTGCTGAGGGAACTTTCCCACAGGGAATCAAGTATACTTTCAACTTCGATACCAACGAATTCCTGGAAGCTTCTATTGAAAAGGTAGTTCATACCCTTATCGAAGCCTTCATTCTGGTATTTATCGTAGTATATATTTTCCTTCAGGACTTCAGGTCTACACTGATCCCGGCTATCGCGGTTCCGGTATCTATTGTGGGGGCATTCTTCTTCCTGAATCTCTTCGGATATTCATTGAACCTCTTGACTTTATTTGCATTGGTACTGGCCATTGGTATTGTAGTGGATGATGCCATCGTCGTCGTCGAGGCCGTTCATGCCAAGATGGAACATGGTATTTCTGATGCTAAAAAAGCGACCGTAGAGGCAATGGATGAGATCACAGGGGCTATTATTTCGATTACTTTGGTAATGGCAGCTGTATTTATTCCGGTGACGTTCATTACAGGTCCTACAGGGGTATTCTATCAGCAGTTTGGTATTACGCTGATTATAGCCATCATCATTTCTGCGATTAATGCATTGACCCTGAGTCCGGTTTTATGTTCATTATTCTTAAAACCTCACGAAGCGCATCATGCAGAATATAAAAATCTGAACCTGTTACAGAAGTTTTTCTATAAGTTTAATATTGCTTTTAAAACAACTACTGAACGTTACGGAAGAGGATTTGTATTCCTGTTGAGACATAAATGGGTAACCCTGATAATTTTTGCTGTTACCGGAGGTATTCTGTTCTGGGCAAGCAGCAGCATGAAGAAAGGGTTTGTACCTACAGAAGACAGAGGGATTATTTTTACCGATGTTCAGCTTCCTCCGGGAGCTTCTATGGAAAGAACTTACAACGCATTGAAAACTCTTCAGGCTAAAGCATTGAAAGTTCCGGGCGTACAGAACGTAACGATTTCAACAGGTAGAGGGTTCTTGTCCGGAAACGGAAGTAACAACGGTCTTGCCTTTGTTAAACTGAAACCATTCGAAGAAAGAAAAAAAGACGGACAGACTTCTGAAGATATCACCAAAAAACTATTCGGAATTGTAGGATCTGTTCCTGACGCTAAAGTAGTATTCTTCCAACCGCCAAGTGTACCGGGATTTGGTAACAGTGCAGGTTTTGAAATGGTATTGCTTGATAAATCAGGTGGAGAATATGCCGATCTGGATGCTAAAACCAATGAATTCATCGGTAAGCTGATGCAGAGACCGGAAATTCAGTTTGCACAGACTTCATTCAATACCAAATATCCTCAGTATCAGATGGAAATTAATGTTCCTCTGAGCAAACAGCTTGGAGTTTCTGTCAATGAAATTCTGGCTACAATGCAGGGGTATATCGGAGGTATTTATACTGCAGACTTTACCAAGTATGGAAAGCAGTTCAGAGTGATGGTTCAGGCTCTTCCTGAAAACAGAAAGAATATTGAAAACCTGAATCAGCTTTATGTGAGAACAGGATCAGGGATCATGACTCCGATTTCACAGTTTGTAACATTGACAAAAGCATACGGACCACAATCCGTAAGCCGTTACAACCTCTTTACTTCAGTGAAGGTAACGGGAGCAAACTCTGACGGATACAGTTCTGGGGATGCCATTGCTGCGGTGCAGCAGGTGGCAGATGAAACCCTGAATCAAAACTATGCCGTAGAATTTACCGGGTTAACGAGAGAAGAATTAAATTCAGGATCTCAAACGCTTTTGATTTTTGGACTGAGTTTGATCTTTGTTTACTTTATCCTTTCCGCACAGTATGAAAGTTATATCCTTCCGCTGATTGTTATTATTTCTCTTCCTCTTGGGGTAATGGGAGCTTATTTCGGCCAGAAGATCATGGGACTTGAAAATAATATTTACTTCCAGATTGCCCTGATCATGCTCGTGGGACTACTGGCGAAAAACGCAATCCTTATTGTTGAATTCGCTGTCCAGAGAAGGCATCATGGAGAAACGATTGTGATGTCGGCCATTAATGCAGCGAAAGCCAGGGTAAGACCTATTTTGATGACCTCATTCGCCTTTATTTTCGGTTTATTGCCGTTGGTACTGGCAAGCGGAATCGGAGCAGTAGGTAACAGATCTATCGCTACGGGAGCGGCCATCGGACTATTGATAGGAACTGTTTTGGGATTATTTGTAATTCCGGTTCTGTATGTGATTTTTGAAACACTGCAGGAAAAAATCAAACCTATCAAAAAAGAAGATATCAATTTAGCAGAATAAAATTAAGATTTAAGAAATTAGAAGTTAGCAATTAGAGATAAGTCTAAAAACTAACTTCTAACTTCTAAACTCTAACTTCTAATTAAAAATAATGAAGAGTTTATTAAACATCATAAAAGGGATCACTTTTTCAGTTTTCATACTCGGAGCCATCTCATCCTGTATGGCGAGAAAAGAATATGAAAGACCGAAAAATGTTGTAGACGAAAAGCTTTTTCGTACAGACATGCTTCCTTCGGACAGCACGAATATTGCAGATATTTCATGGAAAGAAATATTCACTGATCCGATATTGCAGGGGCATATTTCCAAGGCACTGGAAAACAATCTTGATATCAGAATTGCTTTGGAAAGTATTAATTCTGCGGAAGCCTATCTTAAACAGAGTAAGGCAGCGTATCAGCCGACGCTTTCTATCGGACCCAACTATACATTTCAGACCCAGTCTATCAATACCCAGTTTGGACAGATCATCGGAGAAAGACGTTATGTAAACCAGTTTGACATTACGGCAAGTATCGGATGGGAAGCTGATATCTGGGGCAAATTGAAAGCACAGGAAAAAGCCCAGCTTGCGACTTATTTAGGAACTGTTGCCGCTCATAAAGCCGTTAAAAGCAGCTTGGTGTCTTCCATTGCTTCTGCGTATTATCAGTTGCTGACTTTTGATGCCCAGAAAAGAATTATCACGGAAACAATTGCTGTAAGGGAGAAAAATCTTGAAGCCACAAAAGCTTTAAAAGCTTCCGGGTCTCTTACTGAAGTAGCAGTTCAGCAAAGCGAAGCGCTTGTTTTCAATGCCAAATCATTACTGATTGATATTGATACACAGATCCAGCTGCTCGAAAATACAATGAGCCTTTTGATGGGAGAGCCTTCTCATTCTATAGAAAGATCTACATTGGAAGGGCAGAAACTTCCGATCGATTTAAAACTGGGTTACCCGACTCAGCTTCTGGCCAACCGCCCGGATGTAATGAGAGCAGAGTTTAACTTAATGAATGCTTTCCAACTGACGAATGCTGCCAAAGCTCAGTTTTATCCTACTTTAAAACTGACAGGAAGCGGCGGATTGCAGTCTGTGGATATTGACCACTTATTCAGTGTAAATTCATTATTCGCAAATGTAGTGGCGGGACTGGCTCAGCCGATTTTAAATAAAAGACAGATTCAGACCAACTATGACGTAAGTCTTGCCAATCAGGAAACGGCTTATCTTAACTTCAGAAAAACAGTTTTGACTGCCGGAAAAGAAGTTTCGGATGCCATCAGGGTTTTCTCTGTTCAGGATTCATTCATTGAATTGAAACAAAAAGAACTTGATGCCTACAAAAAATCAGTTGACTATTCCCAGGAGCTGGTGAACTATGGGATGGCCAACTATCTTGAAGTATTGAATGCAAGTGTGAATTCATTGAATGCAGAACTTAACATTTCCAATGCAAGATACAGTAAAATGAAAGCAGCCGTAGAGCTCTATCAGGCTTTGGGCGGAGGCTGGAAATAACCGCTTCAGCAATGTAATATCATAAAAACGTATGTCAGGAATGGCATACGTTTTTTTATTGACAATATTAATCTGATTTTACCAGTGTTATTATTTGTAAAAAATAAATGATCAGGTTTTAAAAGTATAAAAATGAGACTGTCTCCTATATCTGACAATACAAACATAGGAGACTTACTCAAAGTTAATTTTTATTGAACATAGGCTACATAAGATTCATTTATAGCTCCTTTTCTAGCCTTGGCAAAAAATGCATAGTCTATCCAGAAAAATCCATTGTTTCCCCATGTGGTACCCCAGGAATTTTGTACTTTAAAAGCTTGTTTAGCATCGTCATAACCCACTACACAAATGGCATGTCCTCCTCTTACAGCACCAGAATGACTTTTCCATATCCAATTGTTTGCCGAGCTTAAACTATCAAAGCTTCCATCTACCGTCACCGTAATAATTATTGGTAAATTCATGCTTAAAAGTGTCTTTATATTGGTGATATTGGTCTTATCTACAGTAGCCCAGGTTGTAAATTTATGAGTACTTGCTGCACTTTTTTGTGTTGCATTGGGCTGTGTAGAGCACTCTACATCTGTGTAGGGCATTTCATCCCAGCTGCAAACTCCCTGATCTTTTATTAAATTTAATCCACTGGATGCATAGGTTCCATTAGGACAGCCATTTACTTTTATCTGATTATATACGTACTCAGGACTTCTTGGGTTTGTTATTCCTTTAAAATTATATTCCAGAATACTTGCAGCGGCATAAGCTGTAGCAAATGCAACGCATGAACCTTCCTGTCCCTGATTTGCTATTGGAGGAGTGTTGGGTATGGTATAACTTGATGGAATAGAAGCTATAAGCGTTTCTGCCGATTTGCCTTTGAATTTCATAGCTAATGCATCTATATCAGCTTTAGCAAATGAACTGTAAGTTTTGTCATCTACCAGGATTGCTCCTAAGGAACGCATTGCCTGATTTTCCTGCTTAGGCTGCTGAGTATTTTGTTCTTCTTCATTTCTGTTACATGAAGACAGAGATAGCATCCCTAATGCGATTGCAATTAATTTTAGATTTTTCATCATTGTATTATTTAAAATTTATTATATAAAAATATAAATTATTTTCATATAATCGCGATATAATTTACTAATAATCTATTGTTTTAGCTTTTTTTATGTGTTTGTATGTTTTTATTTATCGATTTGTTGATGGGTGTTAATATTATTCATTATTTTGTGAATTTATTATAACAGGAGTACCCGTTTCTTTTCCAGCTATAAAGTTGTCAATATCTCCATAGTTCTTTTTTCTTTTCCAGATATCTCTTTTAAAATATCCGAAGCCTGATGAATATATTGAATTTCCTTTGTCTGGCTTACTTTTTCAAACAGCTGAGACACATTTGTCCAGAGTCCGGCAATTTCAGTGAAGGCTTCATAGCCTGATTTTAAAGGATCAAGCTGAAGGAGTTCATAGCTTTCTTTCAAAAAATCACGGTATAAATTTCTGAACAATGCACCTCCGGTTCCTGCTTTTTCCATTAGTAAAGCCGCTTGCTTAAATTCTCCTTCAATATCTTTACTTGTATTGAACCATTTGACAATTTCAGTACTTGTTTTTAAAATCCCTTTGTAAGAAATATTGGTAATGGGTGGATTTAGGTATTCGGCCGCATTATTTCTGATTGCGGCGGATATGGCTTTTTCCAGATCAAATTTTCTGTCTGTGTTCCTGAGGGTATAATACATATTTTTGGAAGCCATCGGGCCTTTTTCAGAACGGGCCATAGCCAGACTTTTTAAAGATGTTTGTACTTGTCCGCCTTGTTGTCTGGTATCAATCAGGAAAGCATTTTCATCATCATAACCATAAATGGCGGCATAATGTCCTGCAAAATGGAAAGGATTTGAGAAATATTCCAGATGATAGCAATCCATTTTCAATCCTACTGCCTGTCCGTCATCGAGAAGTTCTTTTACCTGATCCCAGGCCTTTTGTTGTGAAGAAGTTTCCTTTATGGTTAATTCCAGATTCAGATTTCTGGCTAAATTTTGAGTGAGCAGGTCAGGTTTTATCCTTCCTCCAATGAAAGGGAAGTCCATTGTTTTCATGTTCCAATAGATAAAACCCAGCCCTTCACCCAATCCGAAAAGCATTGGTTCGGAAAGTTCGATCCCGATTTGATGTAATAATGTTCCCGTAGCGGTCGTTTCACAATGCTGACCATTAAAAGGTTTTATGTTTTCTATTTTCATTTTTAAAGTGAAGTTTTGAATGGTATTATTTTTTTGAGGAAATTACATAAATATCATCATGTAGAAATTCCGGCTTTGAAAATTTAGTGTTAAAATTTTTTAAAAAGAAGAATTGATTTGTATTTATGTATTCAACTACGTAGTTTTGTACTTTAAAAGGTAAACACTATGAAATTAGAAATACAACCCATCGGAAATTCTTATTCGGAACAGGCTATTGATCTGATTTTGACGATCCAGCAAAAAGAGTTTAATATTCCGATTACCATAGAAGATCAGCCTGATCTTTTGCAGATAGAAAGTTTTTACATGGAAGCCGGAGGCAACTTTTGGGGTGCTTTTGTAGATAATCAGCTGGTAGGTTCTATAGCATTGGTTAAATTTGACGAAAGGGCAGGAGCCATCAGAAAAATGTTTGTTAAAAAGGAATTCAGAGGAAAAGAACTGAATATTGCCCAGAAATTACTGGAAGTTTTAATTTCTTTCTGCCGTGAAAACAGAATTGATGATCTATATCTGGGAACCATAACGGTACTGAAAGCAGCTCAGCGTTTCTATGAAAGGAATGAATTTGTAAAGATTGAGAAAAGCAATCTTCCCGTAAAATTTCCTTTAATGAGTGCCGATGATGTTTTTTACCACTTAAATCTTGACTGAATATGAATGTAATCAACGAAGCAGGAATTCTTGCCATATCCACAAGGCTGCACCGCCTCAGTGAACAATTGAGGAAAGACGGAGCATTGATCTATAAAGCATTTGGAATCGATTTTGAGCTGAAATGGTTTCCGGTTATTTTTACCATTTATAAAAAAGAAATAGCAAGTGTAGTAGAAATAGCCAACGAGATCGGTTATACTCATCCGTCCACCATAACACTGCTCAAAGAAATTGAAAAGCAGGAGTTGATCCAATGGGAAAAAGATAAACAGGACGAACGCAAAAGGCTTTTTAAACTCACTTCAAAAGGGCAGGCGCTCATTGAAAAAATGAAACCCGTTTGGGAACTGATGTCACAGGTTTTGGGAGATATCGCAGACAATCAAAATAATCTGCTTGCTGCGATTGATGAAGCAGAAGAGAAAATTGCCAATCAGTCTTTTTATCAGAGAGCGTTGCAGGTGAAGAATGTGAAAAAATAATTATTCTATGATGTCAAGCGGATCTCTGGCAGGTGTGATACCTATTAAATATTCTTTATCTTCTGCAGTTAACTCAGCTATACCCAGTGCAATATCTTCCCATGCTTTTCCGTCTTGACGTGTAAGGGCAAATTCAATGGATTGAATTTTAGGCTTTTTATTAAGACCCAATATTCTTAAATCTATTCTTTGTCCTTCTTTTATTTTACCTTCTGCAATTTGTCCTAATAAGAAAAAAATTCTTCCTGTAACTTGAAATGTATTATTGAGTTGAAATTGAGCAACCGTTAAATGATGCCAGTTATATCCACAATATCTGCATTGCTTTGCACGTGGAGTACGGGCTAGTTTGTGGCATTTAGGACAATTGTTGAAAAAAACTTTTTCAGGAGTTTCTTTCATGATCCGGGTTACAACATTTTGTTCAAAAACTTCATATCCATGTTCTAATAGTTGTATGACTTCAGGATCAGAATTTATCCAGCCTCGCTCAATCATTATATTTCTCATACGTGTATTTTCAGAGCTCTTCAAAGTATACATATGATGATTCAGTGCTAAAGCTTCATCCTTGGTCATTAATTTGCTAAAATATCTGATAATATAATCTATAGTTTCTCTGTCCATATCCAAGTGAAAAAAATAGAATGTTTTTTAATGATTTATTTTGCCTAATTTATAATTTATTTCTTGAAGATAAGTTTGCGTATTATGAAATTAAATATTTAATACTGACAAACTATTGTCACTAAAGTATTTTAATTTTACATCATCAATAAAATAAAAGCTATGGGAAAAATTGCAGAGAAACAAACTTTCAATGTTAATACCAGGGCAGAATGGCGGCAATGGCTGGAAGAGAATCATCATACAGAACAATCGGTATGGCTGATCTGCAATACCAGAAAATCCAATTTACCCAATGTTTCCTGGAGCGAACTGGTAGATGAAGCGCTTTGTTTCGGCTGGATTGACAGCACAAGAAAGACTATTGATGAAGGCTCGTTTATGCAGTTATTCAGCAGACGCAAGCCGAAGAGTACATGGTCTAAAATCAATAAAGAGAAGGTTCAGAAGCTGATCAAAAGTAATCTGATGATGAAAGCGGGATTTGAAACCATCAGAATTGCCAAAGAAAACGGCTCCTGGACTATTTTAGACAGTGTGGAAGACCTGATAATCCCGGAAGATCTGAATGAAGCATTTAAAATTCATGAAGGTTCTGAAGCCTTTTTTCAAAGTTTGAGCAAGTCTGTAAAAAAAATGATGCTGCAATGGATTGTGTTGGCCAAAAGACCGGAAACGAGAAAAAACCGTATAGATGAAATCGCGAGACAGGCCGCTCAGAACAGGAAGCCGAAAAACTTTTAATTTTCTTATTGATGATTAATAGATATAAAAACAGGCTGTTCCAAAAAGGAGCAGCCTGTTTAATAGTTTCATTATTGAAATGATATTGTATTAGAATCTCAAAGTCGCTGCAACAGACCAGGTTCTTCCGAAACCAAGGAATCCTGTATTCCCGTCTGCAACACCCTGATACACTCTGCCAGCTTCCTGATACGTTTTTCCGGCATCCGGACCATTGGCAATTTTATCGCCTGCAAAGATATTGGAGCTTAATTCAGAAATATAATATTTGTTGAATAAGTTGTATACGTTTGCTCTCAATGTCAAAGATTTTTTTGCATCAAGCGTGAATTTGTAAGAAGCTCCTACATCAAATAAATGATAGCTTGGCAGTTTTACAATTCCTTTTTCTCTTGCCGCTTCAGTAAGGAAGTTGATCGGGTTGAACTGAGTATACAGCTTGTCATAATATTCCCAGTTGGCATCGATACTGAAAGCTTTGGTAATATTGTAATCTGCTCCGATGCTTGCTGTTGTCTGGGCCGCATCTCCAACCTTCAGGTCTTTGATATTGATCATTCCGGTTGCTCCTGCTATTTCCTGGTTGTTCTGAACATCAAGAATATTGAAGTTAGCGTTTCCTTTGTACTTCCAGTTCCCCAATGATACCATTCCTCTCAGTCTAAGGTTAGCGAAAGGTCTTGCTTTTGCTTCCAATTCGATTCCCTGGTGTAGTTGCCCAACGTTCAATGCATTATAGAAATAAGCATTTCCAAGGGTTAGCTGAGAGAATTTGGCAACATCTGCAGCCGTAGCATTGAATGTTCTTGAAATGAATCGGTCATCCCACTGTGTTCTGTACGCATTGATGTTCACATCCACATAACGGGATTTGAAACCGTAACCTAATTCCACAGAGAAGATCCTTTCATTCTTGGCATCATTGTAAATATTCTGGTTTGAAGGGAATAAAGCATTGAATAAAGGCTGTCTTGAAATAACTCCAGTATTGAAAAATACATTGTGGTGATCGTCAATATTATAGTTGGCACCTCCTTTTACAATATAACCTGTTTTGTGATACCATTTTGTTTCCTGGTTCCCTGGAGTGTACAGCATATAATCTCGTCTCTTGTAATATTGCTCGGAAACAGATCCCTGAACGGATGCACTTAACTTTTCGGAGCTGTACTCAACCATTCCGTAGATCCCTGCCCATTTTACAAGACCTTCGTTGTGTATGGATACTTTCTGAGCATCTTTAAGCTTGGTAAGCGGTTCCGGTTTTACGGTTTGATTAATATAATATCCTTTTGGCGCATTGGCTGTAGAAGGAACAAATAGCGCATCAGATCCTAACATATCAGTTACAATGTCATACAATGCTCCTTTGTACGTTTTAAGATCGATACCTCCGTTGAAAGTCCAGTTGTTCTTTTTGTAATTAAGGTCTGCAATTACACCATACCAATCATGAGCATTGATACTCTGCTTTCTCACGATACCAGTGGTTCCGTTCAGAGTAGAGACATATTGGCCGTTATAATCACCGGGAGATCCTGCAGGTGCCGTAAAGGTAGATTTCTGGAAGGTATTTCCATTATAATCCGTCACCATACCGCCTCTGTTATAACGGTAAATCATATCCCAGTTGATGGTACCGTCTCCTCCTGCACCATAATTCATGAAATTCATGGTTTGTCCTGCAGCGTTTTTGATAGAACCGTTAAGTCCGGTACCGCCGCCGCCGCGTCCCCATGAGCCGTAAACCACTGTAGATAACTTCAGGTTGTCATTCATGGTCCAGTCCCAGTTCAAAGAAGCGATAGGCTTATGATAGAAATTAGGAGCTAAATTGAATTGAGAACCATTCAGCATTCCCGTTTGAGGGTTATATCTTCTTCCGTACGTTTCAAATTGCTGTAAAGTGGCAACATTGGCTCCAGTTGCAGAAGATCTTCTCGTATCGTGTACCTGTGGTGCTCCGGTTGCAATTAAATTGAACGCATGTTTTTCATTAGGCTTAAATCCTGTTGAGAAAAACCATGAATAACCTTCTCCTTTGGTTCCGTTGATGTATCCGTCACCTTGCCAGCGGGAAAGCAATACGGTTGTTCCCCACTTGTTTTTTAACCCTGATGAGTACATGGCGGAAATTCTGGAGTAGTTATCGTTTCCGACTTCTCCTTTGATCATTGCTTTTTGCTCAGAATCGGTAGCTTTGGTTACAATATTGATGGTTCCTCCAACAGAAGGTACTACAAATTTAGAAGCACCCAATCCTCTCTGGATCTGAATATTGCTGGCAATATCAGCCAAACCGGTCCAGTTGGACCAATACACGGTACCTCCCTGCATGTCATTCACCGGCTGTCCGTTGATGATTACCGCAATGTTGGCACCATCAAAACCTCTCATGTTGATTCTGCTGTCTCCGAATCCTCCACCTACTTTCGTCACGTAAACGGATGGAGTAGACTTCATAATTTCAGGGAATTCTCTGTTTCCCAGTTTCTCCTGAATTTCTGCAGCCTTAATGTTGGAAACCGCAACAGGTGTTTTTCTCTCTTTGGCTGTTTGGGAAAGGTTTCTACCTACCAACATAACCTCATCAATAGATTTGGATTTCTCTAAAGAATCCTTCGTATTCTGCCCATAATATATGGCGGCCGTAGGTAATACAAGCGCTATAATAAGTCGCTTTTTAAAAGTAATGCTCATGAAATAAACTAGCGTGTTTGATTTTTAAGGCTGCAAAGATGGATAATTATTTTTTAATTAAGTATTAAATCTTAACGAAGTGATTTTATTCAGTTTTTTGAATATGCTTTATTTCCCGCTTTTTTGAATATGTTAATTATTCCACATCTTTCGTTTACAATTTGTTACAAAAGAGATTGATCAAAAAAAGGCCTTGTTTTTAACGGATAAAAATAATTATGTGCTTCTCCATATTTTTAAATAAAACTAAATATTCTTGGAAAATATACTATAATAATAGCTATGTATTAAAAGTCAGAGATGACTTGAATCATAATTTTTATACTGTTGTTTTGATAACTTGTATTACCATTTTATTCAAAATCGTATTATTTATGAAAAAAAATTTTTTTGAAAGGTTTTCAGATCGTGTTGTCTGTATAACCGGAAGTCCGGGTGCTTTTATGGGAGCCAGTTTACTGGTAGTTGTGTGGGCTGTTTGCGGACCTGTTTTCAATTATTCAGAAACCTGGCAGCTTGTTATCAATACCGGTACCACTATTATTACTTTCCTGATGGTATTTCTGATTCAAAAAACCCAGAATAAAGACTCTAAGGCTATTCAGATAAAACTCAACGAATTGATAGCATCCTATGAAAAGGCCAGCAACAGGCTGGTGGATATAGAAGATCTGACGGAAGAAGAACTGGACAAGCTTCACAAATATTATGAGAAACTTGGACAACTATCTCAAGAAAAAGAACATTCACAGGATCCCGTGCAAAAATAGTCTTAATACTATTATAATATATATATAGCATGATTTTAAAATCTTCTCAAATTGCCCACGCTGATTCACTGTCAGTGAAATCCCTGGTGTATTTCGTCATAGAACTCGAGAAACTGTTTAAACGTATCGGAGAGTATCTTCTTTCCGGACAGGAAACCGTTTCAACGGCTGAAAGTGTTACAGCCGGATTTTTGCAGTTTTCGTTTTCCCAGATGAAGGATGCCTCTCAATTTTTTAAAGGCGGCATGACAGCGTACACTTTAGAAGAAAAGGTAAATCTTCTTGATGTAGATGCTCTGGAAGCCAGACAATATAACTCTGTATCTCCTCATATTGCTGAGACAATGGCGTTGCAGGCAGGTAAACTATACAAAACCGACTGGTCTATTGGAGTAACAGGATATGCCACTCCGGTGGAAGAATCAGAAGGGAAGCTCTTCGCTTACTTTGCCATTGTGCACAAAGGAAAAGTGGTTCTTTCAGAGAAATTAGATCTGCATTCCAGAACCAAGCCTGTTAATGCCCAGCTCTATTACAGTGAATTCATCCTGGGATGTTTTAAGCTGGAACTGGATAAGAACCGGAAAAACAAAGAATAAAACTATTTCAATAATAAACTATAATCACACTATGAAAGATTTACAACTGAAAAATAAATCTGTTCTTATTACAGGAGCAGACAGCGGAATTGGTAAAGCCATCGCTCTTTTATTTGCTAAAGAAGGAGCTGATATTGCCTTCATACACTATCATGATGCCAAAGATGCCATGAAAACAGTGGATGAAATAAAAAAAACAGGAAGAAAAGTTCTTTCGTTTGAAGGAGATATTAATGACAGCAAATTTTGTGAATCTGTTGTTAATGAAGTCGTTTCCAAACTGGGCGGAATAGATATCCTGATCAATAATGCCGGAACCCAGGTTCCCTGTGAAAGTATAGAAAATCTTAAAGAGGAGGATATCCGCAAGACTTTCGATTCCAACATTATTGGAATGATCCTTCTGACAAAGATCGTATTCCCTCATTTAAAACAAGGGGATTCTATTATCAATACTACTTCAGCTACTGCCTATCTGGGACATGAAGAATTACTGGATTATTCAGCCACCAAAGGCGCTATCGTTTCGTTCACCCGTTCATTGGCACTGCAGGCTAAACCTAAAGGAATACGGGTGAATGCTGTTGCACCCGGACCGGTAGCTACGCCGCTCACGGAAAAAACATTCGGGGAAGAAGATGAAGGTCAGAATAAACCGCCGCTAGAACGTAATGCTTCTACCGAAGAAGTGGCAGCAAGTTTTCTATTTCTTGCCACAGATGCTTCATCACAGATAACGGGACAGGTTCTTCATCCTAATGGAGGTTTAATTGTTAACGGTTAATCTTAACGGATATGAACGGAGTTATTATTCAGTTTTTCCATTGGTATCATCCCGGGAACCTATGGAATGAATTTGCTGAAAAAGCAGAATATTTAAGAGATTTGGGATTTACTGCCGTATGGTTTCCTCCTGCCAATAAATGCAGTCTCAATAGGGAAGGCCGTGGCTATGATGTCTATGATCTTTACGATTTGGGAGAATTTGATCAGAAAGGTTGCATACCAACCCGGTACGGGACGAAAGCTGAATATTTAATGGCTATAGAGAAAGCGCATGAAGCGGGAATGTCTGTATATGCAGATATTGTTTTAAACCATAGGATGGGAGGAGATGAAGAAGAAAAGATTATGGTACATCAGCTGAATGAAGAAAACCGTAATGAAAGAATCTCTGAAAATATGGAGGTTTCAGCCTATACGAAATTTACTTTTCCGGGAAGAAAAGGAGTGTATTCGGATTTTATATGGGATCATCACTGTTTCAGCGGTATTGATTATGTGATCAGAGAAGGAGAGGAGATGAAGGGTGTTTTTAAAATCCATAATGAATATGGTGAGGAGTGGACAGATGCCGTAAGTCATCAGTTCGGTAATTATGATTATCTGATGGGAGCTGACATAGAGTACCGTAATCCTTATGTTGTGGAGGAAATGAAAAAATGGATCAGATGGTATATGGAAACAACGAAAGTAGACGGAATCAGATTGGATGCCTTAAAACATATCTCCTCCGACTTTTTGAAAGACTGGATCTCCTATATTAAAACAGAAGTGAATCCTGAATGTTTTGTTTTGGGCGAATTCTGGAAAGACGAGGCAGAAAAAATTGAGTATTTTTCCGATAAAATGTCTGATCTTATCTCTTGTTTTGATGCTCCGCTGCATTATAATTTCTTCAAAGCATCACAGGATGGTAAAGACTACGATATGAGCCGGATTTTAAAAGGAAGCTTCCTGGAGAAGAAACCGGTATTCTCAGTTTCTTTTGTTGAAAACCATGATACACAGCAGCTTCAGGCTCTTGAATCTGCGGTGAAAGACTGGTTCAAACCCTTGGCTTATGCTATTATTCTTCTTACCGATGAAGCTTATCCCTGCATATTTTATCCCGATCTTTTTGGTGCAGATTATATCGACACAAAGGATGAGCAGGAAGTGCATATCATCATGCCGAAGGTTGAAGAGCTTCCCGGTCTGCTTGAAGTAAGAAAGCTTTTTGCATACGGTAAGCAGACCGATTATTTTGATCATCCGAACTGCGTAGCTTTTGTACGGAAAGGAGATGAAAAGCATCCGGGTTGCATTGTAATCATGTCTAATAGCGAAGAAGGCTATAAAGAAATAGAATTGGGAAAAGAACATGCGGATTCGGTTTATACCGATTTTTTAAAGAACCGTCATGAAGAAATTTATACAGATAAAAACGGGAAAGCGGTGTTTACTGTAAATCCTGGTTCGGTAAGTGTATGGGTGAAAAAAAACTGAAATTATAATATCGAAGAACTATTTTTTTTCGCTGAGAAAGTTATCAATATGGAATAAAAGACTTTCTCTAACCGGAATAAAATGGTATTTCAGCAGAGTAGCAACTTTTTTATTGGATATATTTTGGGATGAGGTTAGAAATTCAATGTTTTGGGTGGTCAGCATCCTTAGCTTTGGCACTAACCCTCCCAAAAGTATATTCAGGAATTTTCCTATGTTTAAGAAAATTTTTGGCAATACGAATGGTTCTATTTTATGCAGATTCCCGGCAATGATAGCAGACAGCTCTTTGTATTTTATATTTTCAGAGGCAATAAGAAACCTTTCTCCGAAAACATTTTTATCCATTAGTGCTGTAGCAATGAAAGCCACGTCTCTTACATCTGCACATCCGGCTTGCCCTGAAAAAGTGTAAAAACTCCTTATAAAATTCTGCAGGAACTTTCCACTGCTTTTATCCCAGTTTCCGCTTCCTATGATCATTCCCGGATTGATGATAATGGTATTCAATCCTTCTTTAAAAGCTTTACAAACAGCCGAATCAGCTTTATATTTGGAAACAGCATATATTGTATTGTTTGTATCATTAATAAGAGGAGAGTGCTCATCAACAGGCTTATCCATTCTTTCCTTTTTAAAAATAACCGCAGAGCTTACATACAGAAACTTGCTGATTCCTGAATTTTTACAGCATTCTAAGAGGTTTTGTGTTCCTTCCACATTCACACGCTCTACCTTTTCCCTGTCATCAGGATCATAACTCACTTTAGCAGCGCAATGATAGACTTCCTTTACACCTTGCAGCGCCTGTTGTAAGGTTTTTTTGTCATCAAGGCTGATATCTACCCATTCAATTTTATCAAAAAGAATAGCTGCATTTTCTGTGTAGTAACTTAGTGATCTTTTGACCTCTTCGAGATCACTTGACTTTCTTTTGCATGCCCTTACCGTTCTGCCTTTTTTTAGAAGCTCCAGAACGATTACCCTGCCAAGAATTCCGGTGGCTCCGGTTACTAATACCATGGTTTCCGGTTTAAAATTATTGGTTATGGTTTACTGATCCAGGCAGACATATATTCTCTGTTCATTCTTGCAATATTATCGAGTGATATATTTTTCGGACACTCTACTTCGCAGGCTCCGATTACCGAACAGTTTCCGAAACCTTCATCATCCATTGCCTGAACCATGTTCAGAACTCTTCTTTTTGCTTCTACTTTTCCCTGCGGAAGTAATGCCAGGTGGGAAACCTTTGCTCCCACAAAAAGCATTGCAGCGCCATTAGGACAGCAGGCAACACAAGCTCCGCAACTGATACATGCTGCAGCATCCATGGCTTTATCGGCATCTTCTTTCGGAACTAAAATCGCATTGGCGTCTAATGTATTCCCTGAAGTATTTACAGAAATAAACCCTCCGGCAGCCATTATTCTGTCAAAAGCACTGCGGTCTGTAATGAGATCTTTGATGACAGGAAAGGCAATACTTCTCCAGGGTTCAATAACTATTGTTTCGCCATCATTGAACATTCTCATGTGGAGCTGGCAGGTTGTGATTCCTGTATCAGGGCCGTGTGCTCTTCCGTTGATATAAAGAGAACACATTCCGCATATTCCTTCCCGGCAGTCGTGATCGAAAGCTACAGGCTCTTTATTCTCATCAATCAGCTGTTCATTGAGAATATCCAGCATTTCAAGGAAGGATGAATCTGTAGAAATACCGGATACTTTATACATTTCAAATTTTCCTTTTGTTTTTCTGTCTTTCTGCCGCCAGATTTTCAGCGTAAGATTTAAAGTGGTTCTTTTTCCCATGTTAATTATTGATTTAGTGATATTAAAAGTACATCTAAAAGCACTTTCATGTTTATGAGTCTTCTCATATTATATCTTAAAATAGATATTCAGGCTGATAATTTTAGATACCACATCTTGGCATTTCAGGTAAAAATGGTCTTATAGTTGCAGATTTATCACCAATCAAACACTAAATTATTATATTATGGAAACTAAAACGGCAACCAAAAAATCACCAGCCAAAAAAACGACAACAGCAAAAACAACAGCAAAAACTCCGGCTAAAAAAAATGCAGCCAAAAGTTTGGAAGATCTTTTTGAAGATGCACTGAAAGATATTTACTGGGCTGAAAAAGCACTATTGAAAGCGCTGCCGGCAATGATGAAAAATGCAACCAGTGAAAAGCTTAAGCAAGGCATCGATAAGCACATCACAGAAACGGAAGGCCATGTGGAAAGACTGGAAGAATGTTTTAAAGCATTAGGAAAAAAAGCCCAGGCAAAAAAATGTGATGCTATGCAGGGATTGCTGGATGAAGGAAAGAGCATTATGGAAGAGACAGAACCGGGAGCAGTAAGAGATGCGGGCATTATTGCAGCAGCGCAAAAAGTTGAACATTATGAAATTGCTACTTATGGAACACTGGCAGCATTCGCAAAAGTATTGAAGGAAGAAGAGTGTCTTAAAAACTTTTTAAGCACATTGGAAGAAGAAAAAAAATGTGATGAACTGCTTACAAAAGTTGCTGATACCAATCTTAACAGCAAAGCCATGTAAATACAATCTTTAAAAAGGAGACCTGAAAAAATCAGGTCTCCTTTTTATTGAAATCCGGAAAGGTTTAAAATGCAACATTTTTATCTTGGTTGATTTTGTATCAGTTGTAGTATATTTGTGGATATAATTTGTATCAATTTAGTTTTTTTAAATGAACTGTAATTGAATAACAAAACTCTTATACTGTAAAAGAAAACTGTATTCTACCATTTATAAAGTTTAAAAATGACCCAACTTAGCCTGTTCGACTCAGCAGATCTGTACGAATTTCCAAAAGACCTTCTGGAATACAGAGAACATTTCCTGAATCAGGAAGAAGCTGACCGCCTTAAAATTCATCTGCTTGAAACAGCTCCCTGGAAACAACGTACCCAGAAAATGTATGATAAGATGGTTCTCACACCTCGCTTAACCGCCTGGTATGGAGATGAGAAAAATGCCTATCCTTCAGACAATGAACTGGATGCCCATCATTGGACACCCGAACTGTTTTCTTTAAAACAAAGAATAGAAGAAACATTTGGCTATCAATTCAATTCCGTATTGTTGAACCTTTACAGAGATCATAACGATTCTGTTGCCTGGCATCGGGATAAGGAAAGCAGATATGGGAAACGTCCGGTGATTGCATCAGTAAGTCTGGGGCAGACCAGAAATTTTGATTTCAGGAAAAAAGACCATCATCAGAGTAAATACAGCCTGCCTCTTCCTCACGGATCATTATTGATTATGAAAGGAGACCTTCAGGAAAACTGGGAACATCGTATTGCCAAGTCTCTAACCGCTATGAAGGAGCGTATTAATCTTACATTCCGGTTGGTTAATAAGTTGTAAGGTATTTATTCATAATGTTTTATGATTAGGTTAGAAGTGTTGTAATCGGTTTTTGGCAGATAAATTGTTGCATTTATAAACAAAGTCATTGTTTGACTTCATTAATATCACCACTTAAAATTTATTATTATGAAAAATCTTGTAGTAACAATTTTTGCATTAGCTGCTTTAACGGCCTGCAAAAAAAACGAACCGACAACCACGAGTCAATCTGAGGAAAGTACCACAATGTCTGCCCCTGCAGAATCCGGGATGACGGTAAGCGACTCCACCAAAATGTCAGACACCAAAGATCAGAAAAGTACTCTCAGCGATCAGGACAAAAAGTTTGCGGATGCTGCAGCCATAGGAGGACTGATGGAGGTAATGATGGGAAAACTGGCCGCAACAAACGCTGAAAACTCAGTGGTAAAATCTTTGGGAGCAATGATGGTAACCGATCATTCCAAAGCGAACGACGAGCTTAAGAATTGGGCATCAGGAATAGGGTATACCTTACCCACAAGTCTGGATGCCGAAAAGCAGAAGATGTATGATGACCTGAAAGCTAAGAAAGGTAAAGACTTTGACAAAAAATATACAGATTTAATGGTCAGTGACCACAAGGAAGATGTAGAAGCATTCAAAAAAGAGGTGTCAGAAGGAACAGAAGCCTCATTAAAATCTTTCGCAGCGAAAACCCTTCCGACACTTGAACATCATTTGCAGGAATCGGAAAAAGCTAAAAATGTGGTCAAATAATATTGAGTTTTTATGACCTGCATCATAAGTATGAGCATACAATATTTAATAATTTTGAATTGATTAAATATTATTTTGTTCTTGATTATAGTAAGCTCCTCTTTTTAAGAGGAGTTTTTTGATTATTCTTTCTTTTTATATTCTTCAATTTTCTTGAATTGTCTGTAAGAATCTTTAAGGATACGAAGCTGTTCAGACACAATCTCAGTACTTTTTGGGCTGAGCTCACCTGTGTCCAGGGCATTTTGATAAGCTTCAATAGCTGCTTTTTCGCCAAATACCACATTTTCTAATGTAGATTCTATGAGATTTCCCATGGTAAAAGAATTTTTAATGTCAATCCAAGTTCTGTGAACAGCTCCTGCCATGGACGTTGAGTCCTCCGGAGTGCCTTGCTTTTCTGTGATGAGGTTGATCAGTTCATTTTTCATGATTTTCGACTGCGAAATCATATGTTCGTACTCATCTTTTACATCCGGATACATTTCCCATACTTTTCCCTCAACTTTTTCAAAGCCTTCCTTTCTGTCGTTGGTAATGTGTAGTAAGTCATTAAGTACTGATATTTCCTGCTGATGATCCATAATATAATTTTTAAAGTGAGCTATAAAATTAAAACTTACCTGACGGACTCTTTATAATCCTGATCATATCTCAAAAATAATAGGCTAAAGTCCTTTCTTTTTTCAACAAAAAGCTGCACCTTTGCCCAACAATGGGGTGCTACAGATAACGGTGGCTGAGATGATACCCAGGAATGTATTTCCACACCTGATCCGGATAATGCCGGCGTAGGGATTGCTTACTGATCATCTCATCATTTGATTTCTAATAATTAATATGATGCAGGACATTTTAAAACAAATTACCTTACCGGAATGGTTCGGAGTATTATTTTCAGTAATCCAGGTTTTACTGGCCCGTAAAAACAATGTCAACAACTATCTTTTCGGAATTGCAGGTATTCTGCTTACGCTGTATGTGATGCTTACTTCCAAGCTGTACGCTGAATTTACCTTAAATCTTTATTATCTGATCATGAGCATCTATGGATGGTTATATTGGAAATTCGGAAAGCAGAAATCAGAAATGGAAATCTCTGTTACCACCACCACAGAAAAATGGATTACGGGAGGAATTGTTCTGGGAACTTTTATCTTATTCTGGTCTTTTCTGACCCATTTTACAGACTCGGATGTTCCTATCTGGGATTCTCTGGTGAGTGCTTTTGCCTGGGCGGGAATGTGGCTGATGGCGAGACGGAAAATTGAAAACTGGGTGATACTCAATGTCAGTAATATCATTTCTATTCCTTTAATGATTCATAAAGAATTGTATCTCTATGCTGTTTTGATGTCATTCTTATTTTTAGTAGCCATTTCCGGATATATAGAGTGGCAAAAAATTATTAAATCGAAAGCTAATGCTGAGTACTAAAGAGATCAGACGGGAACTTCATGGAGCCCCTGTAATTTCTGATAAAGTAATGCAGCATATTCGTGAAGAAGAACTGCTTAAAATATGGGTCCCCAAAAAATATGGAGGACTCGGCTATCGTTTTGAAGAAGGACTTAACGCCTTATTTGGCTGTGCAGAAACCGATGGAAGCTTTGGCTGGATGCTGACACTTTGTGCCGGTGCCAATTACTTTTCCAGAAATATCAAGCCTGAAATTGCTCAGTTACTCTTCACTCATTCTGAAACCTGCTTTGGAGGAAGCGGAATGGTTGGCGGGACGGCAGAAAAACAGGATGACAGCACTTATCTGATCAACGGTTCATGGAATTTTGCAACAGGAGCACCTCATCTTACCCATTTTACATTGAATGCAAAAATTACAGAAAACGGAAAACCTTTAATGGATGGTCATGGCAATGGAATAATTCGATCATTTATTATTTCGAAAGAACACGCTGAGGTTATTCCCAACTGGAAATCTATGGGAATGAAAGCCAGCGGAACCTATTCCTTTGCCATTAAAAATGTCACTGTCAGTGAAGATTACAGCTTTGTTTACGATATTTTTTTCACGAATGATATTCTGGACACTATTCCTTTTCGGATTTTTGCAGACTTGACACTGTTGGTCAACTATTTGGGAATGGCTTCTCATTTTATTGAAGAAGCAGAATATATTCGTCCTGAGATCCATTTCAAAAGTTTCGCAGAGTCTGTTAAAAAACATTTGGGAAAAGTATTAAGCATAGCCAGAGAAGTAGAACATATACTCGGTGATCACAAAGAGATTCCGGAGGATAAACAACACGTGATTCATCAGTATGGAGTAGAGATGGTTCAAAAATTATCCCGTCAGATCCTTACTGTTTATACACAGCTGGGAATCCGGGCTACAGATACTGATTCTGCAGTGTACCAGATATTTTGCGATTATTTTACCGCGGCTATGCATTCCAATTTCAGGCCTTCTGCAGATGATCTGGACTTTTCTTTCTGAGTTAAAGTTTCAGAAAATATTTCTTTTAATAAGTATTTTATGTGAATATTTTGTTAATAATATTCTTTACGGTGAATATTGTACAATAAATTTTAATTATTTCACTATATTTGGAATAAACTAAAGCCTGAAGTAAGCCCAACATAACACCTGCTAAAATAAGAGCAACCAGATTACAAAAACATTATGAAAGACTTATTTTCACTCAACGGAAAGAGGAAGGATCATGTAATTATGTATTTTAAAAAAGAGAGGTATCCATTGGTAGAAAATGATAACTGGATTACGGTTACAATTAAAGAATGGTACAGGACAATGATCATATCCTGCTTAATATGCAATGACTTAGTCACTTTAATTATCGTAAGAACAAAACTCACTCCATTTTACGAAAAATATACAGTACTGTAAGTTGATTTCTGTTGTTACTTTTGTAAAAATAGATGGCCGGAACTGTTGATGGTGATATTGATCCCCGGAAAGGAGTTGTATTCTTATCTGGCAGGCCATTCTTCCCGAAGAATCGCATAAATAACGTCATCAACCCATTTATTTTTCCAGAACAGACTTTTTACAAAATGACCTTCTTTTCGTAAACCGATTCTTTCCATCAATAGAATAGAAGCTGTGTTGTCCGGATCCACAGACGCTGTAATTCTGTGTTTATGTAAATCATCAAACAGGTGACTTATGATGCCTTTTAAAGACTCAGAAGCATATCCTTTTCCCTGAAAAGACGTATTTAATGTAATTCCCAGTTCTACCTGTGCATTTTCATCTCCGGTAAAATGAACTCCGATATCTCCGATAACCGTTTTTGTTTCTTTATCCGTAATTAACAGCTGATACCAGCTTTCAGGCTGGTTAAATTCTTTAGTATTTCTCAGGATAAAATTTTCCACCTCTTCCAGCGTTTCAGGGATCCAGCCTTGAAATCTATTGGCTTCAGCATCGGAACGGTAGTCGAAAATGTCTTGTTGATCCTCAATCGTAATGTCCCGTAGAACTAATCTTTCTGTGTAGAGCTGCATAAGGTAATATAATTTCGGACAAAAATAGTGGTAATTGGTAGTTATTCAATGGGCAATTCAAGTTTTATGAAGATTAAAGCTAATTTATTTCAATAAAAACGATAAAATATTTGCAAATACCATTTAAATACTTACTTTTGTACCGCTTTAAAAACAAAATACGGGGGATTGGCGCAGTTGGCTAGCGCGTTTGACTGGCAGTCAAAAGGTCACGGGTTCGAATCCCGTATTCTCCACTAAAGAGCTGTAATATAATGTGTTACAGCTCTTTTTTGTGGTTGATGTTTTGTCCCGGTAATTCCAACAGAATACACTAGATTTGAAATAAAAAATCAAACATGGAATTTTCTCCTTTTAATCCTGTGATTAAGCTTTGTCTGCAAGGAATGAATTTTGAAGACAAAGGAATGCATGAAAAAGCAGGTGAATTATTTTTGCAAGCCTGGGAAGAAGCTACGGATGACCACGAAAAGTTTCTGGCAGCTTATTATCTGTCACGTAACCAGAAAACAACTGAGGATCAGTTGAAATGGCTTGAAACTTCTTTAGAATTTGCTTTAAAAATTAATGATGACACTGTTAAAAGCGCGTTGCCTGCTCTTTATCAGAACATTGCTCAATGCTGGGAGAAGTCGGGAGATACAGAAATATCAAAAAAGAATGCTGAACTGGCATTACAGTTAAAAAACCATCCGTCCGATAAAGGACCTTTTTATCACGGAACAAAAGCAGATTTAAAAATTGGAGATTTACTGAAAGCAGGTGGAAGTTCCAATTATCAGTCTGACCTGAAAATGAATCATATCTATTTTACCGCTTTGGTAAACGGAGCAGGACTCGCTGCTGCATTAGCAAAAGGAGAGGGTACAGAACGTGTGTATATTGTAGAACCAACAGGAAATTTTGAGAATGATCCCAATGTTACCGATAAGAAATTTCCCGGAAATCCCACCCGCTCTTATCGTTCCGAAATGCCTTTGAAAATTATCGGAGAAGTGACAGATTGGACCAGACCAGCTCCTGAAGATCTTCAGAGATTCCGCGAAAAGCTGGAAAACCATAATGGGGAGATTATCAATTAGTCTCCGCATTTATTTTTGATGATCTTTAATATATTCCAAGATTTTATCAATAAGCATAGAGTTTCCACCTCCGTTATTTCGGAGATCAATAGCCCAATTTTTACTATTTCTTTTCTGATGCGGCAAATACTTTATCGGGCAACTTATTAAAATCATTCCTATTTCCAGATATACTTCTGAAATCCAGAAATGCCGATTTGTGATCAACAGTTTTGAATACATAAGGCTTTGCGATTACCGATATCAACCAGACAAGGGATCTTTGAACTTCATTTACGGTCTGTGGAAATATTTAGCATGAAAAATACCTACTTTATAGGTAATGTCTTATATTTTAGCAATAAAGTGTTTTAAATAAATTATCTTTACACTATTGGTAAAAATGATTGGTTTTGTGTAGAAATATTCTTACGGTTGGTTTTCTGTTTGCTTTTCTTTTGTTTTATTCTCAACAATACACGGTGCAGTTTTTCAATACAGATAACGGACTGCCTCAGAATAGTGTAAAAGATATTATAAAAGATAAATATGGTTTTATCTGGCTGACTACAGAAAACGGAATTGTAAGATATGACGGGCTTAATTTTTTTGTTCATAAAAAATTTCCACTCAATAGCCAGCGGTTTACCTATTTTTATGGTGATGCTGATAAGGACAGTATTTTTACGGCGGTAGATGATGGAAAAACGGTTTTAATCCATCAAAAAATTCCAAAAGTATTTAAAAACATAAAAAGATGTCCAACAATTATTGTTAGGGAGAATATCAACTATCATCTGTGTATTTCAAATTACAGCTACAGTCCGTCTCCGGGAGTCTATTTTTTTATGGACTTCAAAAAAGGAAGGTATTTTATCACACAGAATTCCTTTGTTTATGAAGATTTTCTTTCAAAATCACAGGTTAAACTTGACGTGAAGCCGCTTTTTAAAAATGATCCAAATGCCTTTACAATAGGAGATATTCTGTTTTATATTGATCGGAATGCTAAAAAAGTTAAAAAAATAGAAGAAGGGAAAATTACCGGTTCTTATGATCTGCCCATTGTAGCGGATGTCAGAAGCAAAATTTTCTGGAACAGAACCAATGGACAAGGATTTGTCCTGAATAATAATATCCTTTACAGATGCATCTACAATAGCGGAACGCTTAAATTATCAAAACTGATCCGGCTGGATCATATAGACGAAAGTAATCTGATGTGCATTTATTATGATGAAAAATATAAAAAACTTTACCTTGGAAGCAGTACAGACGGGCTCAAAATAGTGAGCTTAACAGATTTTACCTCTTCGAAAAAGAACATCCCAAAATCATCAGCTGTTTTTTATGCGATCCAGCCTTATAATGATTCGTGTGTAATTAATCCTGCAGGGGAAATCTACAACCGCTATGGATTGGTTAAAAGCAAAAACTTCGATAAAAGTATATCGTACTTTTTAAATTTTGACAGACAGGGCAATCTTGTAACCCGGAGAGAACAAACTCTTTTTGTATACAGTAAAAAGTCTGATTTTACAGATTTTCAAAGCATTTCCACCGGAGAAGACACTGTGAATGATTTCTTCTTTGCCAATGGGAAATATTACGTGCTGGCAGTGAAACAAAAAAAAGGAAATACCGAGTTCACAGGTACACTAAGCATTTATGAAAACTGGCCTTTTAAGTCATTAAAGAAAAAATACCTGTTTGCCAAAGAACCTACCAAAATGGTATTGACAGAAGCAGGAGATATTCTGGTTGGTACAATAAAAGGATTGTATAAAATATCCGTCAATCATAACAAAATCTATAGTTTAAACGGTAAAAATGAATTATCAGTTCGTGATATTGTACTTACTGCAGACGGAAATATATGGGTAACCACTCTTGGAAAAGGTTTTTATCTTTTAAGAAACAACCGTCTTATAAAGCTGCCGGGTGATTCTGAAGGCAATCTTTTGTCACCGCATACCCTGATGGAAGATCCTAATGGTTACTTCTGGATTCCAACCAATAATGGCTTGTATAAAATAAGAGAAAGCATGCTTTTAAAATACCTGCAAAACAGGAATTTTAAATTGAACTATTACAGATATTCAAAAGAAGCCGGCTTTAGTACCAACGAGTTTAATGGAGGAAGTAATATCAATAGCAACAAATTGAAAAACGGAGATTTTGTTTTGCCTTCATTAAGCGGACTGGTATTTTTTAACCCGCTGAAAGTTAAAAGTTATTATCCCGCAGCGATGTATATAGAAAGAGTCCTCGTTGATGATAAAGAAAGATTGTTTACAAATATTCTGAAACTGAGTCAGGAGAACAGACAGGTTGAACTGTTTATCGATGTCCCTTACTATGCAAACCCTGATAATATTGTCATTGAAGCAAAACTGGATGACGATGGCATCAATAAATGGCTGTCTGTAGGAAAAGACCGGAAATTTTTACTCAATAATCTTGGCCATGGCACCCATTTTCTTATCGTAAGGATGCTCGTTTCTGATAAGCAGGAATACGTTTTCAAAAAAATTAAAATTATCATTCCTCCCTTTTTTTATCAGACATTATGGTTTAAACTACTGATTGTTTTTATCTTTCTTCTTTTACTGTATGTATCCGTAAGATGGAGGACGAGCTTTCATAAAAAGAAAAACCGTGAGCTGGAAGAAATTATCCGCCTAAGAACCAAAACTCTTTCAGAAACTGTAGAAAATCTGGAAATCACTCAGATAAAGCTGGGAAAAGAAATTGAACAGCAGAAAAAGCTCATCGGAACAATTACCCATGATATTACCACACCATTGAAATTTATTGCTTTAACCAGCAAAGAAGCCTTGGACTATGATGAAAAGAATGCATACCGTACTGAAAGAATTCTTAATTCTATTTACAAATCATCTAACCAGCTGTACAATTTTACAAAAACACTGAAAGAGTATGCTGATATTTATAATGAATACAGGACTGATGAAACAGAGCTGTATTCTTTCTATGATCTGGTGCAGGAAAAGAAAATCCTTTTTGATGAGATTGCAGCCAATCACAACACGACAATTGTTAATAATGTAGATGAAAAATTAATGGTGAAAATCAGTAAAAATATTCTTGCTGTGATTATTCATAATTTAATGGATAATTCTGTAAAATATACAAGAAACGGAACGATTACAATCATCGGGGCAGATGAGCCGGAAACTGTTATTCTGGAAATTACAGATACAGGAATCGGAATGGACGACCATAAAATTGAATATTATACCAAACTTCAGGAGAATATTGAAAATGAAAAGCTGCTATTGCAGAAATATGGTATGGGACTTCATCTCATCCTGCAGCTGCTCCAGATGCTGGAAAGTAAAATTATAATCAGAAGAAACGAGAACAAAGGCACTTCTTTCCAATTAATTATAAAAAAATCGAAAAAATGATTAAAAAGATCCTTATAGCAGATGATCATGATATTGTATTAACAGGAACCGCTATCATTTTAGAAGCACGCATTCCTGATGTACTGATAGATACCGCTTCAGATTATCCTGAAGCCCTCGATAAAATTTCCAGACAGAAATTTGATCTGCTTATTCTGGATATTAATATGCCTGAAAGCAGAAACAAAAAAATGATCTCAGAAATCAAACAGCTTGATCCTGCTTTGAAAATACTTGTTTTTTCGGCGTATGAAGAGGAAATAGCCATACAATATATCAAAGAAGGGGCAGATGGATACATTAATAAACTCAGTAAAGTAGATACAATTTCTGAAGCAGTCATGAAGATGTTTTCAGAAGGAAATTATTATCCTAATGGATTTGTCAATAAGCTATTGCAGCCGTCCGCACTGGATGCTGTAAAGAGTTTATCAGAAAGGGAATATGAAATTTTTATGCTCATGGTAAAAGGAAACGGAAACCTGGAAATTTCAAATGAGATGGATATTCAAATGTCTACAATTAGTACTTATAAAAAAAGAATCCATAAAAAACTGAAAACAAGTAATCTGGCTGATCTTATTAAACTGTATGAAGCTTACATGTCCTGATACTGAATTTTATGAATAAAACAATTTTTTGAGTGTAGAAAATTTTCTACAATTTGCTTAGTTTTTTTCTACGCTTGGTGATGTTTCTTGTAGAATTTATTCTGATACTTTTACATTATGTTAAACAATTGAGTTTATTAATGTAAATAAAATAATGATAAATGTTTAAAATTTCTACAAAACTAATCTTTGCAATGATAGCCTTAAGTCCGGCTATTGCTTTTGCCCAGGCAGGAAATGTTGGGGTCAACACAGTGAATCCAGGTTCTACTATGGATATTAACGGATCATTGGCAGCTAATTATAAAGCGGTTACTACAGCCACTTATAATTTAGTATTATCAGACTTTCATGTTTCATACAATGGGAGTTCAGATGCTGTATTTGGTTTACCACCTTCTGTCAGTGGGGTTGGAAACTTCAAAGGGAGGATTTACAGAATTAAAAACAATACAAATTTTAAGATCACAGTGAATGCTGTAGCTCCGGAAACAATTAACGGAAATGCCAGTATTTCAGTACCAGCCAATCAGAGTGTGGAACTCGTGAGCACGGGTCTCACCGGAACAAATTCTACATGGGAAAAAATGTCTGCAGGTGCTTTGGCAACTACTACTACAGCAAGTAACGGTCTTACTTTATTCGGTACAGATGTAAAATTAGGAGGAACACTTTCACAGCCGACAGATATTGCCACAGCAGGAAACAATTTAAGCATCAACGGTACAGGAAAAGTTCTAGTGGGAACCAATACAGTACCTGCAGGAGCAGCCAGTGCAAAAATTGTTATTGATAACGGAACTACCAATGGTGCCCTTCAGATCAAGGACGGCACCCAGCAGCTGGGGTATGTGCTGACCAGTGATGCTAACGGACTGGCTACATGGTCTTCCACTGTTACTACAGCATTTGCTGATAACTGGACATCTTACACTGGAACACTGGTTAATCCTTTTACCGGAAACTCAGGAGGAGATAACCTGCCAACAGGAATTTCTGTGAATATTCCTGCTAAAGGATGGTATTTTTTCCGTTCAGGAATTACAATAACTTCTACCTGTAATGATTACTGGTTTTACATTCCCGGGATAGGGGAAGTATGGAAAACATATTGTGGAACTGCCAGTCCCGATCCTATTAATTTTGTGCCAAGAGATCAAACCAGAGTATTATATTTTGCAGCCCCCGGTGTTTACCCTATAGTTGCTCATAAGACTAATCTTGTAGTTCCATCTGGGTTTAATGTTGGGAACCCTACTTTTTATCTGGATTTTGTAAAGTTCCAAAATTAAATTCCGGATAGTTATCAGACCAGAAAAGATTCTAAAAACATACTATGAAAACAAAAGCTGCGAGGTTAATTCTTTGCAGTTTTTGTTTACTTTTATTTCAAGCGGTAACATGATTTCTGATAAACAGAAATCATGTTACTGTAAAATTCTCAATATGACTGTACTCATAAAACCAGAGACGAATATATCATACATTTGGGATAAGTTTTTCATCATCCAATAATAGTTTCTAGCCTCTTTTTAGAGGCTTTTTTTCAAAAAAGAGGGTTCGTTGTATCAAAAAAACAGCCACAATGAAAATATTGTGGCTGCCTTTTTGAAATCAAATATCAACTATTATAAAGATCTGGAGCGGGCAATATTAATAAGGTACACAAGGTGTGCGTACATGCTTCGCTTTACAGACTCTACTTTTATATCTCCGGTGGCCTGATTGATGGTAGTAACCAAATCTGTATTACATTGACCCGCAAAATTTCCACTTCCTAAATAGTTCACTGTATTGGTACTTGGATAAGAGATTCTGGGATAGTCAGGTGCTGTCTGATTAGCCACAGCAGTTGCATTGGCAAACCCTTTATTATCAACATATCGGGCTGTCCATGTTCCTAGAAATTGTCCGTTTCCTGTATTAATTCCCTGCCCTACAATAATTTGAGTGTCAACAGGATTACTGAATCCCGCACAAGAAGAGTAATGGTTTACAGAAACGGTACAGGAAGAAGCATTGTCGCCAGGTTGGAAGCATTTTCCTTCGTATACAGTCGATCTTTGTTCACTGGAAGAGGTAGATGTGTTCAGTATAGCCTTTGGCGCAAAAATTTCTTCTGGAGAAATAAGCGTTAAAACTCCTTGTGCATCTGCCGCAACAATCTTTTTTTCAGCATTTGAAAGTCCTCTTACTCTTACCAGACCATTCACATCCAAAGTATGACTTGGAGTGGCGGTATTGATCCCAACCTGCGCTGTTGAACTTCCACAAATAGCAAGTGCTGCCAAAAATAATGTTTTTGTTTTCATGTTATTTTTTGAAAAAGGTTAAATTTTTCACTAAGGTAAGAAATATCTTTAAAACATACCGCAAATGATCTGCAATCTAGTATAAAGTAATTGTAAACGAATTTTGAACATATTACTATCCAATTTTAACCTTATATTTTTAATTAACTCAAATTTGTACAGTCTCTGTATGTTTGAAAAATATTTGTATTTTAGCCGAAATATGTTGTTTTTTAACAAACATATTGAACGCTGATTAAAATTCAGATAATTTGAATGAAAAAATTAGTAGATTTGCACGGAACAAAAAAATAATAAATATTAAGCATTCTCACTCAGCTGTACTTTTGGAAGGAAGCAGATGAGAATAACAGAATTTTAGGTTATAAAACTACTGAAACTATGAAGAAACTTTTTTTACTTTTATTAACGGCGTTTTTATTTATCGGTTGCAGCTCTGATGATGATACTATTTATGATTATGTAGGAACATGGTCTGGTTCTTATGAAGGAGCAGACAAAGGAGTTTGGAACTTTGTGGTAGATGAAAGTGGTAAAGTGGTAGGAACAATGCATTCTGATGTTAATAATGAAAACTACAGCATTACCGGAAATTTAAGTGAGACAGGAGATCTTAACGCCAGAGTGGGGCTCCCTTCACAAGGAGATTTCAAAGGAACGTTAACCACAGAAAAAAAAGGAAACGGAAACTGGTCCAACTCACTTCCAGCACCTGCTGTATCAGGAAGCTGGAAAGGAGAAAAGAAATAAAACAAGAAGTCTGCAGAATATACTGCAGACTTTTTTATTTAAACAAATCCCATATGGGTAATTTTATCATTTTCACCCTTTAATGCTATAAAATAGAGAAGACCATCCTCAGAAAAATACTTTTTAAAAGATGGATTATGTTGTGTGTTCCAGCTGATTATTTCTTCATTGCTTTCTATATTATAATTTTCAGAATCTAATTTCATCGTCATAATCACGGTATATTCTGATGTACAATGGTCATTTTTATACAGAACCTGATCTTCCATTCTTACACAATCTGAAACCTTCCTGACCGTTCCCCATTGAAAATCTCTCAGGAGTTTTCTTCCTTCTTCAGTCTTTAAGCCGTTTTCAACCGTTCTTTTTCCTCTTTCAGAAGTGTTATCTAAATCTTTGATAGCAGTCATCACCTTTGCAAATTTCTGGTAGAGTAGAGGATCACCTGTTTCTTTAACATATACTTCCAGACTTTTCCGGATCATTTTCCCCATTTTGGAACAGTGTCCGAATTCAGAACTGTTCTGTCTTACTTTCTCATAGGATGGATTCTTTTTAAACGCAGCTTTATTAAACCCGCTTTTCTTCCGAACCACATTTTTGCCATTCAGAGTATAAAATACCAGATCGCCTACTGCTCCTGTGATCTTGATTACACTTTCATAGGTTGCCATATCTTTAAAATAGAAATCAAATATACCAATAAATAATGAAAATCAAAATTTTAACATATATTTATAATATAGTTGTAGTATAGTTATACTATAATTAAATTATAAAATGTATATTTGTGGTAAATTTTGTTAATTAATTATAAATCAGAAGAATATGGGAGCGGAATTATTTCAACAAAAAATAAAAGTAAAGCAGTTGGTGGTTACCCTGGCAGCTGCTGTTTTTATGGTTTCCTGTGGATCCTCGAAAAGTGCTTCTGCGAGCAAAAAGTCAAATACAAAAGCCGTAGCGAAGGCTGAAAATCTCAGAAAACTGGATTCAAAATTTAATGGCAGTGTTTCCAGGTCCATCAATGATATTTTGAAAGATGCAGAAAAGTATATCGGAACACCATATAAATTTGGAGGAAATACTTCTTCAGGATTTGACTGTTCGGGATTTACGGTAAAAGTATTTGAAGAAAATAATTTTAATCTTCCCAGAAGATCTTCTGATCAGGCCGATGCCGGAAAGAATATTGATATCAAAGACGTAAAACCGGGTGATCTGTTGTTTTTTGCGACAGCCGGAGGAAGCAGAGTATCCCATGTGGGAATTGTTCATGATATTGGCCCTGATGGAGAAGTGAAATTCATTCATGCTTCTACCTCAAAAGGCGTAATCATTTCATCCCTGAATGAAAAATACTGGAATAAGGCCTATCTTCATGCTCAAAGAGTGTTGTAAATATTCTATCAATAGAAATGGGCTTTAGATTCTGTGTTAACTTCCAAATATTTTTTATACATTTATATTTATAAAAGCGACCTTGAGTTAGCTTGCGTAGGGTGAACGTCTTTGATTTTTACCCTACTTTCTTCAAAATCTATCTGGTAAAAAGTTTTATTTTTAAATAAAATATACATCAGTTCCAAGAGTTTTCTTTGTACAGCAACCAATCCCTTCATTTTAATTCCTGTTTTTTCTGTAATTCTTTGAAACAAATCCTGATGGTTTTTATGACCAAATGTTTTTGAAGAAAATTTTAAAGTTTTTTAAGTAACCTTAACCCTTCTCAAAACCTCAATCTCTATACTCCTGCGCTCCCTCTAATTGGGACTGCAAAGATACAAACTCTTTTTAAACTGACAACTTTTTTTACAAAAAGTTTTAAAGTTTTTTTTGTCTGTTTCTTTTTTGAAGTAATATCGTTCCTGCCTATCTAAAGGCGCTTCTGCGCTACTGTTCTACTCTCGTTTTCAGTGGGGCAAAGATAGTAACTTCCTGCAACGCAAAACAAGTTTATTTAACATAAATTTTACATTACGGTGATATTTGTTCCTAAAGGACTGGGTAGCAGGGGGAAAAATTTTAAACATTTGTTTGGAAGATCGGGGTGAGAGCGTGGGAGTGTGGGAGAGTTTGAGTGTTTAGGGGGAGAGAGGGATGATTCGGGGTGCGGGATGCGAGGATTTGGGGTAACTATGATCAAATAAGGTATATATTATATAGAGACCAAATTATATAAGAGAGCTGACTTTCTTCGACGAAGACTAAAGAGTATATTTATATATAATATAGAGCAATAAGATTTAACTCCTATACCTGTAATTAATTAAAATGCTTCGACTCTGCTCAGCATGACATGGCTAATACTAACTGTTAAAAAAAATCTTAGACATTATACTGTCATTTTACTTCTTTTAAGGCTCTTGTAAAGAAGTTGGGATTCCTCCGGAATGATACAAGGGAATAGGGATTGATACTCAATAACCAGTTTCCATAGAAATCTACAATCTGAAAATTCAATACCAATGTTCCTTTTCTACCTAAAAACCCGAAACTCGCAACTCAATAACCCGAACCTCATCACTCTTCATTCACGACTCCTACCCCTAGCCCTGATAGAAATGGTTACCCCGCAGCTTGCGTCGGAGGGTGGATGGGTTTTTGGTGTGGGGCCTTTTGGCTTCGCTCAGGGTGAGAGCGTTGGAGTGCGAGGGCGCGAGGAGTATGAATGGATAGCAGGAAATAGCTCCTAATAAAGTTCGAGAGTTGGAGGGTTGGAGTGTGGGCGGGTTTGAAGAAATAGCAACAAGTTTATACTATATATAAAATAAGCTTAATCAAACAATCTAAGCTGCTGGTCGCGGGTTCCCGTGAAGTTGGATGTTGAAAGCTTTGGAAATTCTTTGCCTTCAAAAAACTTCTTTCTGCCGATCTTAAAGGTGGTATGAATCATTTCTGCAATATTTCCCTCTCCTTTTTGTCTTTCAAAATATCTTTTATCTCCAAGTTTTCCACCCCGCATGGATCTGATGAGATTTAGAACTTTTTGTACCCTGTCCGGAAAATGAGCTTCAATCCAGTTAACAAAAACAGGTTCTACGGTATCATTTAAGCGTACCAAAGTATATCCGAAACCTAAAGCACCGGCATCCGAAATGGCTTTCAATATATTTAAAGGTTCATCACTATTGAGTCCCGGGATAATGGGCGCTACCATAACATGTACGGGAATATTGTTTTGGGAAAGGATTTCCACTGCTTTTAATTTATTTTTTGCAGAACTCGTTCTCGGCTCCATCTTTCGTCTCAATTCTTCGTTGATGGTTGGAATGCTTAGAGAAACTGACACTAGTTTTTGTTCTGCCATAGGTTTTAAAATATCAAGATCTCTTAACACAAGCGCATTTTTTGTCAGAATATTGACAGGATGTCTGTAATCAAGACATACCTGCAGTAATTTTCTGGTAATTTCAAATTGTCTTTCCGCCGGCTGATAGCAGTCGGTGTTTCCGGACAATAGAATCGGGGCAGCTTTGTATCCTCTTTTCTGAAAAAATTTCTCCAGCAACTCAGGGGCATTTTTCTTTACCATGATTTTTCTTTCAAAATCAACCCCGGCACTATAACCCCAGTATTCGTGGGTTGGCCTTGCAAAGCAGTAAGAACAGCCATGTTCGCATCCCTGATAAGGATTCATCGAATATTCCATTGGAAGGTCTTCACTTTTAACCTGATTGACAATGCTTTTGGGAAATACTTCCGTAAAAGAAGTCTTTACGGTTTCGAAATCTTCATCTTCTGGTTCATAGGTATACCTGTCGAAACGATTGACAACGTTTCGCTGAGCTCCCTGACCTTTTATGAAATTTTCGTTTTGCATTCCGGTGTAAAATTAGAATGGAATTTTTATAAAATAATGAGTTTTAACATTAAAGTTTTCCACAAAAAAATCCAACACTTTCAAAAGCGTTGGATTTAAACATAATTAAATATATTTTTTTACTACTTCAGCGCGAATAATTCTACTCCATGAGTTTCATCATCATTATTTTTTTCATCAAAGTGTCTGTGATAGTCCGAATAGGAATCACTATATTTTTTATCTTTTTTAGTCAAAATTTTTTTAATGCTTATTAAACTCAATACTGCCAAAAGACCAACTCCTCCTGCCAGTAAAACTCCAACTTCTTTTTTCATATTTTCTCTGATTTATTATTGATACCATTGCAAAAAGCATACCTATTTTATTTTTTTTAATTATAAATTTTGTTAACATTCAACTTTATTTTTAGGAAAATTACAATCTGCTATTTTTCTTATATTTAAGATAGCAATGGTTTAATTATTGTACTTAAAAATAAAAATATTATTATGGAAAATCCAGAAAACATTGACAGAATGACAACCTTGAGCCAAGTGATGAAAACGCTTTCTGAACGAGGAATACACAGAGAGTTCAGAATGAACGAAAAATGTGAAATGAAGTTTGAAAATTCTGAGAAAGTGTATCAACCCTCTGAACTGGTCATTTTAAAAACTTATCGCTTCGAGGGAGACAGCAATCCTGATGATAACGCCGTACTGTATGTAGTGAAGGACAATGCAGGAAATCGTGGGATGATTATAGATTCCTATGGTGCAGACAGCAATTATCCAGGTGAAGAATTTGATAAGTTTTTAAGAGATATCCCTATTCAGGAAAGTGATGAATTCAATTTTTAACAACTCAATCACATATTAATTTTTTAAACCATTAAGGTTGTTTTCAATTAAAAACTGTACAGTGGTTATGACTGGCAGCCAAAGGATCTGTCTTAATGGTTTAAAGAATTATTCTTCAGTTTTTCCCTTTTTTCTGAACACATTATTCAGGAAGCCTTTCTTTTCTTTTTTCTCTCCTTCCGCACTGGGAGTTTCTTTTTTATTTTTTATTTCCTGTTTTATTTCTTTTACCGATTGTTTCATATCCTTTACAGAAGAAACTGCTTCTTTGACTTTCTTTTCTGTTTTTTCAACATTTTTACCAATCAGGGTTTTCTTCAATCCCTGCTCTATTCCTCTCCAGAAGAGATTAAAGAAAGACTTTGTGGGGTCACGTTCCACATTTTCTACAGTAACGGCTTCCGGAAAGCGCCCTGAATCCGATCTCAGAAAAACATTGGCAACAACAGTCAGAAAACCTTTCTTCTCATGATTATTCTTATTTAATACGGCAATTTTTAAGTCTTTATGTTTAAGATTAAAGGTTCCGTGCAATCCCGCAGGATTTCCTTTGAAATTAAAAAGCATTTCCTGAATAGTTCCTGCAGTAGCTGTCACATGAAGGTAAGGCCTGATAAAAGGATTGATTCCATTTGCCGGAAGACCGGTTGTTTTTCCGGAAATTGCAAATCTATCATTATGATCTGCAACATCAAAGTTCCAGTTGACAGAAAGTGGTGACAGGTTCATGAAAGAACAATTGATGTTAATATCTACTTTTGTTGATTTTCCTTTAATTTTAGCTGAATTCAGGTTTTTAACGTTCATATTAAAGTTGCTAAAGGCCAATTTTCCCGGTCCCATACTTTCGGGAGTATCTTCTTCGTAGACTAGGACAGAGTTTTTCAGATCCAGGTTATGAATGGTCATCGGAATCTTAATGGAACGCAGCATTTTAGAATATAATGCTTTTATTTTTGGATCGTCCTTAGGAATTTTACTTCTGAAAATATTGGCATTTGCAGACTCAATGCCTACCTGTGAAGCATGTATCATTTTATTATGAGAAAACAGATCCCATTCTCCTTCTGCGGTAATTTGTCCGGCTTTTATATCATAGAGATCTCTCTCAACAGGTATCATTTTGATAAACTGCGCTCTTGAAACGAGAGGTTTCATGGCAAAATTGTTAATCTGCACCTTATTTTTATTCAGCTTAAGAAGCCCAAGGCTCATGTTGTAAAACTGAGTTTTATAAGCGAGGTTTCTGGTGGTAATATAATAATCTTTCACTTTGAAGGACATTCCCGGCTGATTGGGTTTAGGTGATAATTCAATATTATTTACCGTTGCATTAAGATCGTGGAAAGTCAAGGGCTGTTTTCCTTTATCATAAGTAATGTTTGAATTTTTTAAAGATGTTTTTCTTATAATAAGTGATTTAATAATACCAGGCTCAGGAGATTTACTGGCTGGTTTTTCACCTGCTTTAAAGGTTCCGTTTACATTTTCTACAAGAAGATCCTTGATATCAACATTCAGCTTTTTGTCAATGAATTCCAGTTTATTGATATTAAAAGCAATATGATCTGTTTTTAACACTACTGTTGCTTTTCTCTCTGCAGGATGCCCTGGTGTCAGTACGACATCCCTGACTTCACCGTTTGCAGGCTTCAGCGCAAGACTTCGCATTGTAATATTCTGAGCATTGGAGTATTCAATATCCTTTCCGGCAATGGTAAAATCTTTGTAACCTATCGGAATAACCTGTTCAGAAGTTTCTTTATTAAACATCAGCTGATTGATATTTACACTAAGATTCCCTACTGACAGAAGATTATTTCCATCCGGTTTTGTGATCTTTACTATGGCATTATCCAGCTTTATATTTTTTAAATCAACTTCAAAATTTGATTTTTTTTCAGCTTTCTTAGTCTTTACTCCTGTATTATAGACTGTCAGAACAGGATTCCGGAATTCTGCATTCGTAAGTGAAACTTTATTTTTGTTTAAAATAACATCCGTAAAATCCATTTTGGGAACTGCAAATTCAAATAATCGAGCCTTTTTAGGATAAAACTTTTTAAACTGAGCAAAGGAGAGCAGCGGAGTCAATCTGAAATTCTCAACAGCCATCTGCCCGTTACTTGTATTGATACTACTGATGGTAACCGCATACGTATCATCAGGACGAAGAAAGAATTTTTCTCCTTTGATGCTGTATTTGTCAAAAACGACGGGTAGTTTATTTTCTACAGATTCTTCTGTCATCTGTAAATTTTCTACAAACAGATCCAGTTGTTGTACAGATAGAAATTTCTGCTTTGTATGCCTGAAAACAGCAATTTTACCATCGTTAATTCTTATATTTTCAAATGAAACCGGATTTCTTTTCTTTCCGGTTTTGCGGTCGACAGGTTTAGCAAGAATGACATTCAAATTAGGTTTAGCCAGCAAAAGGTCTGACGAGCTGATTCTTTTATTAAAAACAGCATCATAAATTCCGAAACGGCTTATTTTCAAGGTATCAATAGTTCCCTGCAAACCAATAACGTCTGTATTTTGCGGATCTTTACTATTAACTGAAATTCCAGTAGCAAAAATATTTCCGGTTCCTAAATCCACATCTAGGGTTTTGTAGGAAACCTGATAGTCAGTATTCTTTTTTATATATTCCGGAAGCTGGGTTTTAAGCCAAATATTTAAACCAAAATTCGCGGCAAGAATAATTCCTGCCAGAACTCCGAAACCTATGAGTAAATTTTTAATCCACCTATTCATATCCTGATCTTGTTAAATGTAAGTTTAAATATAAGATTATTAAGTGCAATTTTTACTTGTTTACACTTTGTAATAATAAAATTAATATGATTTATCACTTTAAAAAGGAAAATATTTCATTCTAAAAACAGCAAAAGACCATCTCAATTGAGATAGTCTTTTGTCAATAAAAACAACATTCGTTTATTGTAGTAATTAATTATTCTTTTACTATTTTTTTTGACGCAGCTTCTCCTCGTCTGTTCTTAAAAAAAACAATATAATTTCCCTGCTGCAGATGAGAAACATCTATAACATTTTTTCCATTCTTAAGGTTTCCAGCCAACGCAGTTCGCCCGTCAGCGGTATATAAGACATAGGATATATCTTCTTTGGAAATTACACTAATCACATTCTTAACGCGGGTTGCATCAATTTCAGCAAAAGACAACTTACCTTTTGCCATATCATGTACTGCTAATGTTGCATTAGGATTATATCTGTAAGTAAATGTTACTGGCATTCCGTATTCATTATTAAAATCATCCACCAGATAATATTTTATTATATAGTCAATTGGGAATGTTCCGGAACCTGTATCTGCATTCCACATAGTATACCCACTTGAAACTTCAGAATTTGCAGGAATATTGATTGCCGGTTTGGAATTTCCGGGATAAACTGCTCCTAAAATTATAAATGGCAGACATGTATTCTGGTAACAGAATTGAAAACTACTTCCGTCAGCATTGATAATATTCATAACTTTTGCACGAACATTAATCGGAACAGCAGAGTTATTTTTAATTTTATAGTGTAAGGTTGCCAGATTTTCATCTACAGTGTTATAAGTAATAACACTTCCGTCATTTATTGGTGTCTCATCTTCTCTTGCTAGACTAAGCTGCGCTTTCCCATAAAAAGAGATAAGAAAAGACAGAAATATCATGTAGTAATTAATATTTTTCATAATTTTTAAATTTATAAAACCAGGAAGCCGCGCTACAGCTTCCCGGATTGTGAGAAATTACTTAATAATTAACTTTTTAATAACCGGTTCCGCATCTTTTTCTTTAATAGAAACCAGATAAGTTCCTTTTACAAAGTTGTGTACAGAAATCGGAGTATTAGGCTCTGCATTTTCTTTTTCAAGAATTGTTCTTCCACTGACATCAAAAATTTTAATGTCTGCCTTTCCTTTTCCGTCAATTTTGAAATAGTCTTTTGCGGGGTTAGGATATAACATATGTTCATTGTTTGTCTTTTCAGCAGCATGAACCCCTAATGTTGTGTTTATGGCAAATGGCCCTGCTGCATTAACAATTTCGCCGGTTGTACCATCCAATAAAAGCAAAGCAACTTTTATTTTATCCAGGTTATATGCAGTTGGAATATCTGCTGTAAATGTATAGTTTACAACCTGACCGTCAGTTAGGGTGGAAGGTATAGATCCTGCCTGCCCGGCATATCCTCCCAACAGCATTCTGCCCACATGATCATAAACCATATCCGCAGCAGGCACCGGGTTGGGTTTACTTTCATATCCACCCATAGATGTAGTGCTCCCAGCATAGTAATTTGCCTGGTTATAGCCCGAAGTAGTACCTTTTACTTCATCTTCTATAACCACAGCAACGAATCTGAAGTTAGCATTTGTAAAGTTGGTTCTGAAAACAGCAGATGCATTGAATGTTAAAATTCTTCCTGCCAGGGAAGATGTTGCATTTAGTGCAACAGGAACAATCAATGATTTCCTTGCATTAATAAACTCAGAGAAATCAGAACTAACACTCTGTCTCAGAAGACTTCTGTCCACATTCATTCCTGGAAAGCTATTAAAGTTTGCTCCTGTATTATATTCAGCCAAAGTCATAGGATCATTATTATGTACTGCAATTCCTATAAAATCATTAGGAAAACTATTTTCAGCATTATGCATTGCAACCGCCCCTCTAGGGCAATAACCACACCATGTTCCCGTACCTTCTTCAATCACTACTTTTTTAGGCGAATTCTGGCTTACACTTATAAATTGGGTGGACAATGTATTGTCTGCAGGAGTAGCATCCGCTGCTCCGTTGACTCCGGTAACAGATACAATAATATTTTTATTTACGACTGTAGAATAGTTTACGGCATTTGAATGCGTAATTTCTTTTTCCTGCCCAATAGCTAAAGGCGCCGCTAAGGGTATTACAGCAGAATGGTCTGTGCCATCATTCCAGTTAAGGGTGACATTATTAACACTTTGTGCCCCATTATTTTTTACAGTTGCTTTGATAAAATAATCCGTATTGGTCACTCCATATCGACTTAAAGATAAATTTGTAAGAGCTACATCATAATCTGCAAGACTTTTGACTTGGATATTATCCAAAATGAGGTAATACTGATCTGTACAATCATAATGTCTGAAAGAAATATAAACTTGCTGCCCAATAAAGGAACTCACATTGATCACTCTGTTTTGAAAGCCACCTGCAGCCACAGTTTCTGTATACACAGGTGTGGAAGCAGTAATAGCTCCTGAAGCGTTGGTTGTTGTAACATATACTGAATACTTTTCGTTTGGATCATTAGAATATGTTGCCAAATTATAGACCAGATATGCATTAGAAGCAGTAACAGTACTTAAGTTAATAAGCGGGGAAGTGATCAGATTGTTTGGCGTAAGTGCTCCGGTTCCATTAACATAAGAAAAGGAAGTCAATGATCCGCTTCCAAAGCCTGCATTTACACTAGAAACATTCATATTAGTCCATTGTTTCCCATCTCCGTCAATATCAGTACTCACCCATCCGTTGAGTCCTGCAGTATTAAAATCCTGACTGTAATAAGTCTGTGAGTAGTGTATCCCGAATATCAGGATAAGCACCGAAAATAAAATCTTTTTCATTTGTTTTAAAAATTTAAGTTTAGTAAATAATAGTTTTATAAAAATTCATAAGTATTGGATATGCCTATCTTTTCTTCTCTCACGTTCAGTGCAATTCCATTACTATCCATTACCATCACGATAATTTTAAGATGATCACGATGGTAATCTGAAGGAATAGAGTATTGAAATGATCGGGAGTATTCATTGGAAATTCCTGTCTGGGAATCCGGAATATTTTCTCCTGCAACAGATGAAGTCAGTTTAGCCCGTAAAACATTATGGTGTACATAATCATAAATTGTAGGTGGCCCCAAAGCAGGAACATAATTCTTTTGTTTACCCACCAGCTCGTCTTCTACTATAAACGCAGCCAGCTTAAGTCCTAAAAAGGCTTGGGCAAAAGAAATCCGGGCATCAACATTCAGAGTATTGCCAGATATATCAGAGCCTATTCTTATCCCTATTTTACTGAAGGCTTTTAACTGAGACAACGGTAACGACATATCGGTATAATTTTCACTGTCATCCCACATTGTATTTCTGTTAATAAACATAGTAGGCCAGCCAAGATCCACCCCGGTTACATTTTTAAACTGCTCTACCTCAGCACTTACGGCATTCGACCACGGATCCTGCCCACTAGGCCCATGAATCCCGATAAAGACAAAACCATCATCGGTCTGCAGTCTCAGATTTTTGGCTCTGGCCCCTGCACGGGTACAGTTTCCACACCATGTACCGGTAAAATCTTCGTATAAAATTCTATGTTTAAAATTGACTCCGTCATTGATGACAGCATTTACAGATATAGGATTTGCAGGGAGGTTTCTGTATCGGGCACTGATAGTATAAGCTCCTTTCTCTACAGGCGTATAGATATTTCCGTTTATAAGCTGATTATTGACAAAAATTTCACTTTCTGAAGTAATGTCATTATTGAGATTATCCTTTATTCTGAATGTAAAGCTTTTTCCCAATAGTTTTTCGTTACCTCCTTCTGAAGAAATGGTAAGATAAGTCGCAACAGTATCTCCTTCGTCGCTTGCCGATCCGCTACAGGAGGACAATAACAAAAAAAATAAAATCACACAATTTAGAAATAATAACTTTTTTTTCATTGTTTGTTGAATTTTTTAATAGGTTTAAATAAAAACTAAAATTTTATATGGAGTTGTTAATAAATGAGTTTAAAATTTAAACATTAAAATTTTGATAAAATCAATATTTTGATTGTTTTAATGATTATTTCGCATTAAAATTACATAATTAATTATATATTAGCAAAATAATATTTGTTTAATTATTAAAAATAATATTTATGATGAAAATGACTTTTTCAGGGCTTTTTATTTTTTGCTTAAGCTTTTTTTATGCCCAGGACATCCCTAATGTCTCTTTAAATACTATATCGGGTGACAGGATCGATTTTTCCAAAATAGATTCCTCCAATCCTGTTATTGTCAGCTTTTGGGCCACCTGGTGCCTTCCCTGCATGGAGGAACTTACTGCTATTAATGACAAATACGAAGATTGGAAGAAGGAAAGCAAGTTTACCCTGCTGGCAGCTGCTACAGATGATGCCCGTACAGTTTCAAAAGTGAAAACCCTTGTCAAAAGCAAAGGGTGGCCCTACACGGTATTACTGGACTCTAACCAGACTCTTAAGAGAGCATTGAATATCAACAGTATCCCCCACACCATACTCATCCATAAAGGTAAAGTGGTATATTCTCATGTGGGCTACTCTCCCGGAGATGAAGATGAACTGATCAAAAAGATTAAAGAATACAATACCAGCAATTAATTATGCGAAAAAAAATAATTTATGGAACTGCTCTATTAACCAGCATTCGTCTTTTTAGCCAGTTATCTGTAAATCTTGAATCCAATTCACAATATTATATTGATGACAGCAAAGTAAAACTCTCCGAAACCGAAAAAGAACAAAGGCTAAGATCAAACAACTACCTGAATATCAGCTATAAATTAAACAAATTCACAGCAGGGGTACAGCTTGAAGCTTATGAACCAAAAGCCTTGCTCAATTACTCACCGGCTTTGAATAAAACCAACCTGGGAACTTATTTTGTTAATTATAATAACGAAAAGGCGGGAGTAGATGTCACATTAGGGCATTTTTATGAGCAGTTCGGCAGCGGTTTAGCTTTACGTGTATGGGAAGACAAACAGCTTGGGATTGCAAATTCCCTGCTGGGAGGAAAAATAAAATATACAGATCCCAGCCAAACCGTCATCATGAAAGCATTAATAGGTAAACAGAGGTTAGGATTTAATCTTTCAGACGGATTAATAACAGGACTGGATAGCGAACTGAAACTGGACAATATGATAAAGGCAAAAGACCTTCATACCAGTATCGGATTCAGCTATGTCAATAAATATGAGGACAATAAGGAAAACAGCAAATTCCCTAAAAACGTAAGTATCTATTCGTCCAGAATGAAAATGGAATATTCAAATTTCGCAATGGAATTGGAATACCTTTACAAAACCAAGGACAATATCAAGCAGGTAAACGTATTGGATCCGAATAATATATTTTCAGGCAATGCTTTTCTGCTTAACCTTTCCTATGCTACAGACCGGTTCGGAATCATTGCGGGACTAAGAAGACTGGAAAACTTTAATTTTTATTCACAACGAGACCAAATCGGAAATATTTATCATAATTCCGTACTGAATTATATCCCCTCACTCACCAAACAATATGACTATAGCCTGGCCAATATTTATGTTTATCAGGCACAACCAAGGCTGTCATTTCTTCCTCAAAAGAAATCCGGGGAAATAGGTTCCCAGCTAGACATCTTTTATAAGATAAAAAAGGGAACACTATTGGGTGGAAAATACGGAACTGATCTTTCTCTGAATATTTCAAACTGGTATGGATTAAAGGGAACCTACAGATCATACATTAATGATATCCGTGACTATAAAACGGATTTTCTTGCTTTAGGAGAAAAATATTACTCAGACCAAAGTCTTGATATCAGAACCAGGCTGAAGGATAAATGGAAGGTTGCCCTGGTATTTATTAACCAGTACTACAACACCTACAGAGTCGAAGAAACAAGTGGAGAAGTAAAAGCACAGACCCTTATTCTGGATAATATTTACAGATTTTCCAAAAGTTCTATGAAACTGGAACTGCAGCATCAATGGGCAAACGGTTACCATGGAAATTGGGCTGCCGGTCTTTTCGAATATAATTTTAACAAAAACTGGTCGATCTTCGCCAATGACCTTTATAATTACGGAAATTCTGATAAAGAAAAGCAAATGCACTATTACACAGGAGGGCTGGTTTTTAGAAAAAACAGTACAAGAATTCAGGCTTCTTATGGCAGACAAAGAGGAGGATTGCTTTGTGTAGGCGGTGTTTGCAGATTTGTTCCTGAGAGTGCCGGTCTTTCTTTGGGTATTAGCACCAGTTATTAATCACATATATTCAAATTATTTTAATAAAATGAAATTTAGAAACTGGTTTTTATTAATTCTACTATTTTTAGCGACAGGAATTAATGCGCAGATAAAAAATCCTGTAAAGTTTAAATTCACCATCAACGATCTGGGAAACAATCAGTACGAAGCGGTATTGAATGCTACCATGGAAAGCGGATGGCATATTTACTCCAAAGATTTACCGGAAGATACCGGAATTCCAACGGAGTATAAAGTGACAGGAAAGAATATTGAGTTGATTGGAAAATTTACCGAAGTAGGTAAAAAACATGAAGAATTTTCTGAAGCATTCGGAGGTACTATTGTTTTTTATTCCAATGCTGCCGGATTTAAGCAGAAATTTAAATTAAAAGATCCGACAAAACCTGCAGATGTCACTTCCGAGATTACGTATCAGACTTGTGATGACAGAGTTTGCCTGGCTCCCAATACATTAGAATTCAATCAAAAAGTTACTCCAAAAGGGGCAGCGGAAGAGGCTGCAGCCGAGGAAAACGCAGCGCCTGTAAAGGATTCAGTGAAAGTTACCGGGACCGTTACTGAAAATCCTGCAAAAACTGAAACTGCGATCACAGAAGCTTCAAAACTGGATCCAAAGCAGTTGAAAATTGCAACCATCGATTTCAAAAAGCCATTGACAGATTGCGGTACTGCGTCTGCCAAAGTGGATGAAAATTACTGGACGTATCTATTCCTTGGATTTATCGGAGGATTAATCGCTTTGCTTACGCCATGTGTGTTCCCGATGATCCCATTAACGGTTTCTTTCTTTACCAAAGGAAGTAAAAACAAAGCCAAAGGAAAAAGAGACGCTCTTATTTATGGCTTTTTTATCCTTCTGATCTTTGTTTTATTAAGTATTCCTTTCCATATTATTGATGGAATTGCCGGAAATATCTTCAATGAAATTTCCACAAGTGTATGGCTGAACATTGCGTTCTTCATCATATTCATCTTCTTTGCCGGAAGTTTCTTCGGGTATTATGATATCACGCTGCCAAGTTCTATCGCCAACAAATCTTCCAAAGCGGAAGAAGCGGGAGGAATTATCGGTATTTTCTTCATGGCATTAACGTTGGTGATTGTTTCTTTCTCCTGTACAGGACCTATTTTAGGAAGTTTACTGGGAAGTGCAGTAACAGGTTCATCCAATGTTCCTATGCTTCTGACCTTTGCTTTGGCTGGATTCGGGCTGGCATGGGCGATTATTTTTGGACTGCTGGCATTATTCCCGCAGGCATTACAAAGCCTTCCGAAATCCGGAGGATGGATGAATACGGTAAAAGTAGTTTTAGGATTCGTAGAACTGGCATTGGCATTGAAATTCTTGTCTAAAGCTGATCTTGTATCCAAAACATTCTTCTTAAAAAGAGAGCTTTTCATTGCCATCTGGATTATTATCGCCTTAGGATTAGCAATCTATTTATTAGGATTGATCAGATTCCCTCATGATGATAAAAAGCCTAAAATCTCTATCACCAGAAAAATATTAGGGGTATTGGGAATTGGTTTCGTGATCTATCTGGTTCAAGGGTTAATCCCATCTGACCGTCCGAAACTTCAGTTATTAAGTGGAATTTTACCTCCACTCAATGTAAGCTATTTCCATGATGAAAAAGACGGAATTTTAGGAATGCATCCGGAGCACGATTTCTTCAAAGCTGTAGAACTGGCCAAAAAAGAAGATAAACCAATCCTGATCGACTTTACAGGATACGGTTGTGAAAACTGTAGAAAAATGGAGGAATTTGTTTGGAGCGAACCAGATATCTTACCGATTCTTCAGAACGATGTAGTACTGGCTTCTCTCTATGTAGACGATAAGGAAGAGCTTCCTGAGGATCAGAAAACCAAAATCGACCTTGGAGACGGACAGATCAAGAAGGTAAAAACCATCGGGGACCGATGGAGTTTATTCCAGCAGGTGAACTTTAACAACAACTCTCAGCCTCACTATGTTTTAATTACTCCTGATGGTAAAGTAATCAACACGCCTGTTTCAGGATATATGCCTAAAGAGGATTTCAAAAAATTCCTTGAATGCGGGGTAAATTATTATGCCCACTGATAAAATTTCACTTTTAATAGCCTTAGCTTAAGATATCTATGATTCAAGTTAAGGCTATCATTTAATACTAGTTCTTTATTTCGAGCTCGATTACATATCCCTCATGTCCTCTTACATTGATAAAGTTCCCTCCTTCAAATCCCAGATACTGTCCTTTAATTCCGGTAAGCCTTCCTGTAAATTCAGGCTTTTTATCCAAAGTAAATGAAGAAACTTTTTCAGGTTTTTCAAAAGGATAATCAAACATCCACAGCTCTTCACCATCACTGTAAAATTTCTGGAAATCGTCAGGAAAATATTCTTTTATCTTTTGTCGGAAATCGGCAAGGTCTACTTCTCCTTCAAAATCATCCTGCAGCATCTTTCTCCAATTGGTCTTATCTGCCAGATGTTCTTTTAAAGCTACTTCTATCATTCCTGCTTCGTAACGGTTCTCTGTTCTTGCGATAGGCAATGCAAAAGTTGCACCCTGATCAATCCATCTTGTAGGAATCTGTGTATTTCTGGTTACCCCTACTTTTACATCTCCTGTATAGGCCAGATAAACAGTGTGTGGCTGTAGCTGAATTTGTTTTTCGATCTCAAGATCGCGTTCTGCAATATCTAAATGTGCTGTAGAAAGTTCCGGGCGGATAATGGTATCGCTTGCATAAGGGCTTTCAAAAAAACAGTTTTTGCAGAAGCCCATTCTGTAAACTGGTTTATTTTCACCACAATTTACGCACTGGAATCCTGTATGTTTTATGCTTAACTCCTTTCCAAACAGCTCATTCATGTGGATCAGATCCCCGGAAAGATTGAGGTAGTATTGGATTGGCTTAGCATCGTAGCTTGTCATCTTTAAAATTTGCCCTTGAAACTGCATATTATATTTATATTACTTTTTTAAGTAAATTTAATGATTATATTTTTCAAAAAGTAAAATTTATATTTTTGTAATCATAAAAAATACAAATGGTTTATCTTGTAACAGGCGGTAGTGGGTTCATCGGTTCCCATTTAGTTGAACGATTATTAAGAAATGGACATTCTGTCATAAACATTGACAATTTTGATAATTTCTATGACTATCAGGTAAAAATTAAAAATACTTTGGAGTCAATCGGTAAAAATTCGGATTTTGAGTTCTCGGATAAAGAGACGGATATTCCTCGTTTGGTTTCCCTCACCCATTCAGACCAATATTCCCTCTATTGGCAGGATATCAGGGACCTAAAAGGCCTTGAAAACATCTTTAAGAATCATCATATTGACATGGTGATCCATCTTGCTGCACTTGCCGGTGTTCGCCCTTCTATTGAACGTCCTCTGGAGTACGAGGAAGTGAATGTACGAGGTACTATGAATCTTTGGGAACTGTGTAAGGATTTCCATATTAAAAAATTCATCTGTGCATCTTCATCAAGTGTTTATGGAAACAATGAGAAAATTCCCTTTGCGGAAACAGATAATGTAGACAATCCTATCTCTCCTTATGCTGCTACCAAGAAAAGCGGAGAAATTATAGGACATGTTTACCATAATCTATACCATATAGATATGATCCAGCTCAGGTTTTTTACAGTATATGGACCAAGACAGAGACCTGACCTTGCCATACACAAGTTCACAAAGCTTATTTCGGAAAATCAGGAAATTCCTTTCTATGGTGACGGAAATACTGCCAGAGACTACACTTATATAGATGATATCATTGATGGAATTACCAAATCTATTCTTTATCTGGAAAACAATTCAGGAATTTATGAAATTGTGAATCTGGGTGAAAACCAGGTAATCACTTTGTCTGCAATGGTGACTACTATTGAAAAGACATTGGGAAAATCTGCCATCAAAAAAATTCTGCCAATGCAGCCGGGAGATGTCACAAAAACGAATGCCGATATTACAAAAGCAAAGGATTTGATAAGGTATAATCCGGCCACAGACTTCCAAAATGGCATAAAAAAATTTGTGGAATGGTTTTTGAGAAAACGACAATAAGTAAATGGCTGACATAGCTGCCAGTTAGTTTGTGACAGCCATTTATAAGAAAATATTATAAAAAGAATTGAAAATCAAGTATAAAAAAGTTTATTATACAACCTATTTTTATACTTTTGCAAAAAATTAGAAAATTATGTACTGGACATTAGAATTAGCTTCATATCTAAGTGACGCACCTTGGCCAATGACAAAAGCAGAGCTTATTGACTACGCAATCAGAACTGGTGCACCAATGGAAGTAGTAGAAAACCTTCAGGCCATTGAGGACGAAGGAGAAATTTATGAATCTATCGAAGAAGTATGGAGTGACTATCCTACTGACGAGGATTTCCTTTGGAACGAGGACGAATATTAATAAAGCGATAAGCTTTAGGCTGCGTGCTTAGAGCTTTTTTGCCCTTTTTATATATAATTTACACGATAAGTGTTATTTAAAACGCTTAAAGCATTTTGCATTAAGCATAAAGCAAAAAATTTATGAGTTTTTTAAACAAAGTTCTTAAAGGGTTTTTGGGAGACAAAAAAGCGCAGGACCTAAAAGAAGTAAAAAAAGTTGTAACAAAAATCAGAGCAGTAGAACCTAACATCCAACAATTGTCGGATGATGGGTTGAGACAAAAGACGGCTGAGTTTAAAGAGAATATAAAATCTGCAACCAGCAAGATCACCGCTCAAATAGAACAGATAAAAGAGCAGATAAAAAATTCAACCAACGTTGACGAGAAAGAAGCTCTTTTCTCAAAAATTGAGTCTTTAAAGAAAGAATCTTACGAAATTGAAGAAAAAGTTCTGGTTCAGATTCTTCCCGAAGCTTTTGCATTGATCAAAGAAACGGCAAGAAGATGGGCTCAGAATGGAGAAATCCGTGTAACGGCTAGTGACTGGGACAGAGAACTGGCTGCTGCAGGGAAAGATTTCGTCAGTATTGAGGGAGACACAGCTGTTTGGAAAAACTCATGGGACGCTGCCGGAACTCCTGTAGTTTGGGATATGGTCCACTATGATGTTCAGTTTATCGGAGGGATTATTCTTCACAGTGGTAAAATTGCCGAAATGGCAACCGGTGAAGGTAAAACTTTGGTAGGAACATTACCTATTTATTTAAATTCACTTCCTGAAAGAGGGGTACACGTTGTAACGGTGAACGATTATCTTGCAAAAAGAGACTCGGCATGGATGGGACCTCTTTATCAGTTCCACGGTATGTCTATCGATTGTATTGATAACCACCAGCCGAACTCGGACGGAAGAAGAAAAGCATACAACTCGGATATTACCTATGGAACGAATAACGAATTCGGTTTCGATTATCTGAGAGACAACATGGTGACATCACCTTCAGAACTGGTACAAAGAGAACTTAACTTTGCTATCGTGGATGAAGTGGACTCTGTATTGGTAGATGATGCAAGAACGCCATTGATCATTTCAGGTCCGGTTCCTCAAGGAGACAGACAGGAGTTTGATGTTCTTAAGCCTTCTATCGACAGAATTGTTGAAGTACAAAAGAAAACCGTTTCTGCTATTTTCAATGAAGCGAAGAAATTAATCGCTGCAGGAAATACAAAAGAAGGTGGTTTCAAATTACTTCAGGCATACAGAGGTCTTCCAAAAAACAGACAATTAATCAAATTCTTATCGGAAAGCGGAAACAGAGCATTGCTTCAGAAAGTTGAAGCACAATACATGCAGGACAACAACCGTGATATGCCGATTGTAGATAAAGATCTTTACTTCGTGATCGAGGAGAAAAACAATCAGGTTGACCTTACAGACAAAGGTGTTGAATACATGTCTCAAGGAAACTCTGATCCTAACTTCTTCGTACTTCCGGATATCGGAACTGAGATTGCTGAAGTAGAAGCTAAAAATCTTTCCAAAGAAGAAGAATTCGAAGCTAAAGAAAAACTTTTCGCTGAATTTGCCGAAAAATCTGAGCGAGTTCACACGATGAGCCAGCTATTGAAAGCTTACACACTATTTGAAAAAGATGATGAGTATGTGGTGATTGATGGTGAAGTAAAAATCGTTGATGAGCAGACAGGACGTATTATGGAGGGACGTCGTTATTCAGACGGTCTTCACCAGGCAATTGAAGCGAAAGAGAATGTAAAAATTGAGGCAGCTACTCAAACTTTTGCAACCATCACGCTTCAGAACTATTTCCGTATGTACAACAAGCTTGCGGGGATGACAGGTACTGCTGAAACCGAAGCTGGAGAGCTTTGGGAAATCTACAAATTAGACGTTGTGGTAATTCCTACCAACCGTCCTATTTTAAGACATGACAAACAAGACTTGGTTTTCAAAACCAACAGAGAAAAATATAATGCTGTAATCGAAGAAATTGAAAAATTAACAGCACAGAAAAGACCTGTACTTGTAGGAACGACTTCTGTTGAAATTTCTCAATTACTATCAAAAGCACTTCAATTAAGAAAGATCCCACACCAGGTATTGAACGCGAAGCTTCACAAAAAAGAAGCGGAAATTGTAGCTGGAGCAGGACAGCCGGGAGTTGTAACCATTGCAACCAACATGGCAGGTCGTGGTACCGATATTAAGCTTTCTAAAGAAGTAAAAGATGCAGGAGGTTTAGCCATCATCGGTACAGAAAGACACGATTCAAGACGTGTTGACAGACAGCTAAGAGGTAGAGCGGGACGTCAGGGAGATCCGGGAAGTTCTCAGTTCTATGTATCTCTTGAAGATAACTTAATGCGTTTGTTCGGTTCTGAAAGAATTGCTAAAATGATGGACAGAATGGGTCACAAAGAGGGAGAAGTAATTCAGCACTCTATGATCAGTAAGTCTATTGAAAGAGCTCAGAAGAAAGTGGAAGAAAATAACTTCGGAACAAGAAAAAGACTTCTTGAATATGATGACGTAATGAATAAACAACGTGATGTAATCTACAAGAGAAGAAAGAATGCTCTTTTCGGAGACCACTTGAAGTATGACATCACCAATATGATTTTTGATGTAGCTAATTCTATCGTTGCGAAAGGGAAAGCTTCAGGAAATTATAAAGATTTTGAATATGAAATCATTAAAACATTTACGATGGAATCTCCGGTTTCACAAAGTGATTTTAATAATAAGAATGTTCAGGATCTGACCAATATCTTATTCAAAGCAGCTCAGGAGGATTATAGAATGAAGCTGAATCTGTTGAAAGAAAAATCATTCCCTATCATTGAGAATGTATACCAAAATCAGGGTTCAATGTTCAAAATGATCCAGGTTCCTTTCACAGACGGACACAAAACAATGACTATTGTAGCTGATCTTAAAGAAGCATATGATACTCAGTGTGAAAGTTTAGTGAATGATTTTGAAAAGAATATCACTTTATCGATTATCGATGAAAACTGGAAGCTTCACCTTCGTGAAATGGACGACTTGAGAAGATCATCACAGGGAGCTGTGTATGAGCAGAAAGATCCACTGGTAATCTATAAGCAGGAATCTTTCCACTTATTCAGTGAAATGATCGATAAATTAAACAAAGAAATTATTTCTTTCTTATATAAAGGAGAAATTCCAGCGTAAGAAAAATTTAATAATATCATCTAAAAACCGCTCTGGCATTGGCCATAGCGGTTTTTTGTTATTCAGTATATAATAATTTTATGATAAATATCAATATTATTATTTATTTAGAACAGTTAAAAATAATATATTTGCAGAAAATTTGAGTTTCATGAAAAATGTACTGATCTGTGCCTCAATGTTAGGTTCTATACTAACTTTTGCTCAGAAAAAGGATTCTGCCAACACTAAAAATATTGATGAAGTAATTATTAATACCTATGTCAAAAAAGATAGTGAGTATTCTAACAAAATGCCTTTAAAAGCGATTGAAGATCCGCAGGTTTTTTCCTCAATTAACAGATCAGTCTTAGAAAATCAGACTATTTTTACAGTTGATGATGCCTACAGAAATGTTACAGGGATTCAGAAAATGTGGACGGCAACAAGCAGAGCCGGAGACGGAGGTTCTTTTATTGTTTTAAGGGGTTTCCCTTCCAACAATTCAATGAGAAACGGTTTGGTATCACCGGTTACAACTACAATTGATGCCATTAATATTGAAAGACTGGAGGTTTTAAAAGGACCTTCCGGAACTTTATACGGAAGTAATGTTGCTTCTTATGGTGGTTTAATTAACCGAATTACGAAAAAACCATATGAAAGATTCGAAGGACAGGTAAGTCTTTTTGGAGGGAGTTACAATACTTACAGAGCACAAGCCGACATCAACGCTCCACTTACAAAAGATAATAAACTGCTTTTCAGAATCAATACAGCTTATACAAACGAAGGAACATTTCAGAAAACGGATGCTAAAAACACCTATTTTGCCTTTGCTCCATCTTTAACTTATAATGTAAATGATAAACTTCAGTTCAATGTTGAATATGAAATGTTCAACACCAGAGCGGTTGGTGAACCTTTCTTCTTTTATCTGACACCTGAAAACCTTGGAGGAATTGATAATATGAAAGACCTTGAAAAAAAGGGACTTAATTACAGAGAATCTTATCTTGGAAATGACCTCTATACTACGGCAAGAGTAAATAATATCTTCGGTCAGGTAAATTATAAGATCAACGAGCATATTAAATCATCTACCAACATCAACTCTTCGAGCAGTTACTCAGATGGTTTCGGACCTTATTTCGCTGCAAGAGTAGATGCCAGCAATAATCTTCTTGTGGACAGAAATGACCAGGCGACCAGAGATAGTAGAAAATCATATTTCCAGATACAGCAGAATTTTAACTTTGACTTCACTTTCGGGAATGGAATGAGAAACAGAACCGTAGCTGGTTTTGATTATCTGAAAACAAAAGACAGATCAAGATATATTTATTTAGCGAGCGGAAATTTTGATAGTGTACCGGCTAATGGTGGTGATTATTCTGGTTTTAACGGAACTACATTAGGTGATTTATATAATGACCCAAACAAGGTTGGGCATTTTGATAGTGATGGAGATCTTAATACTTACAGTGGATATATTTCCAACGTTTTTACTCCACTTTCAGGATTAAACATTGTATTGGGGCTCCGATATGAAAACAATAATGCAAAGGAAGGTAAATATTTTATGTCCACGGTAGACCCTTATAATCAATCTGCATGGTCTCCTAAGGCTGGTGTAGTTTACCAGATTATTAAAGACAAATTTTCAATTTTTGGAAATTATCAGAACAGTTTTAAAAGCAACGGATATTTTACCACCGATCTTGCAGGAAGTATAGCCCTTTCGGATCCGGAAAGAGCGAATCAGTTTGAAGGAGGTTTCAAAGCCAATCTGATCAATGGAAAAATTAATGCTTCCGTAAGTTATTATGATATCAGAGTTAAAAATATGCTGGTAGCTACCGGACAATATACCGGGGCAGGTAAATCAGTACAAACTCAGGCAGGTGAAATTCAAAGTAAGGGTGTTGAATTGGAAGTAAATGCATATTTAATCAAGGGATTCTCTTTAATAGGTGGTGTTTCCTATAATGATACTACGGATATGGCTACAGGCTTAAGACCTGCTACAGCAGGTTCTCCATGGCTGGCTAATTTTAACGCAAGTTACCAGTTTCTGGACGGAAATTTAAAAGGGCTTGGTTTCGGAGTAGGAGGAAATTTTGCTAATGCCAACAAGATATTTAATCAATTAGATCCTGCAACCAGCAGAGTATCTACTTTCACTCTTCCTAAGTATTTTGTAATGAATGCCAATGCATTTTACGACGCCAGAAAATTCAGAGTTGGAGTAAAAGTTGACAACTTTACAAGTCAGCATTACTGGATTGGATATACAACAGCGAATCCACAGAAGTTAATCAATGTACTGGGATCTGTTACATACAAATTTTAAAAAATCAAAGGTTAGCCCCTCATGGGGTTAACTTTTTGCTATGAGAAAAAAGCATCATCATAAAAAGAAAGTGTCTCCCGCAAAAAAATGGTCTGCAAAGCTGCATTTGTGGCTGGGTTTATCTGTTGGAATCATTGTATTTATAGTCTCTCTTTCAGGGACTTTATATGTTTTTAAGGATGAAATACAGAATAGCTTACGCAAAGAAGCCATTTACCTGAAAAAGGAGGATATCGGAAAAAAGCCATTGTCTATTCATCTGCTTCGTGAAAAAGTTACGCTGGAACTTAATGAAAAATATCCCGTAAGTGCTGTAGAAATTCCTTTAGACAAAACAAAAGCCTATCAGTTTGAATACTATGACAAAAGCAAAAAGGGATGGAATTATTTTCAGCAGGTACACATCAACAAACTAGTCTATGTGAATCAGTACACCGGGCAAATCCTGGCAGTTTATGATGAAAAGTATGATGTGTTCAATATTCTGAAATATATCCACTGGGGACTTCTGCTTAATTCAGAATGGGGACCGTATACTGTAGGAATCCCAACTGTTATTTTCGTCATTATGCTGATTACAGGGATCATTTTATGGTGGCCTAAAAACAAAAATGCAAGAAAAGGACGTTTTTGGTTCAATTGGGAAAATGTAAAAAACTGGAAGCGTAAAAACTATGATCTTCATAATGTTCTTGGATTCTATGCATCATTTATTGCGCTGCTTCTGAGTGTTACCGGACTATATTTTGCCTATCCCTATGTAAAAAACACTTTTACTTTTGCACTGTCTGGTTCATGGGAACTGCCAAAGGAAAAAGAAAGAAAATCCCCGGACTCTCTGATGGCAAAGAATGAAGCTGTTTTTGATCTCGCTGCGACACAAACTCAAAAGCTGTACGCAAAATCATCCAGCTTCAGAATTACTTTGAACGGAAAGAATAAAAAAGGAAAAGAACTGAAGAATCTTCCGGTAACGGTTTATGGGATGGATGGAAGATACAGTGAAAGAAACATCCTGACATTCGACAAATACTCCGGAAAACTGCTCGCCAATAAACCTCATCACAATCTCAATACTGCCGAGAAATATTCCAACGCCAATTATGACATCCATACCGGTTCCTACTTCGGAATCATTGGAAAAGTCATCTGGTTTATAGCCGGCCTCACATGTACATCGCTCCCTGTAACCGGATTTCTGGTCTGGTGGGGAAAAAGAAAGAAAAAAGGAAAGAAAATATAATGAAAAAAGTGCTTTTATCAGCTGCCTGCTTAGGAACTGCCACTGTTTTTGCTCAGGTAAAAGATAGTTTACAAACTAAAAATGTAGACGAGGTTGTCATGACTGCTTCCAGAAAAAAGGAAAGCATAAAAGAAGTTCCAAGCTCCGTAACGGTGGTAGGAGAGAAACAGATTCAGTCTCAGCTGACCGTTAACTCAGATATCACAAGCATCCTGCAGTATACCGTTCCCAGTTTAGGAACCAATTCGGGACAGACATCCAATACAGGACAGACCTTAAGAGGACGTCAGGTTCTGGTTTTGATTGATGGAATTCCACAGTCTACCCCACTTCGTAACGGAGCAAGAGATTTAAGAACCATTGACCCTTCAGCGATCGAAAGAATAGAGGTAATCAAAGGAGCTTCTTCCATTTATGGTAACGGAGCAGACGGAGGGATCATCAATTATATTACAAAAAGAAGCAAAACAGATAAAAAAATCTCCGGGATTTCACAGATCGGGCTTACAGGGCAGCCTTATGGAGGTACTTTAGGAGTAAGAGCCAGTCAGCTTTTATCCGGAAAGATCAACAAGTTTGATTATACCCTTTCATTAGCCTACGAAAGAACAGGATATACAAAAGACGGTGATGGTGTTTTGATAAGTCCTACCTATAGCATTGCGAAGATGGACAACTACAACGGACTGTTGAAAATAGGTTATGACATCAACGAAAATCAGAGAATTGAGGCTTCTTACATTGGCTATTCATCAAGATCAGATCTGAATGTAGGATTAAAAACAGGAAAATACGGCATCAAGCCAACGATTGGTGAAGGAATTGGGAAAGGTTTGGAAACAACTCCCCAGGGAACTCCTAAAAACCACAACATAAGAGTAAGCTACGACAACAAGAACCTGTTTGCAGGAACGTCTTTGAATATCAACCTTTATTATCAGGATTTTAAAACCGTTTACGGCTACAGCGACACCTTTTTCAACGGCGGGCAGTCGAATGTAATTTCAAAAAAGGCAGGAGCAAGATTCAATTTTGATACCCAGCTTTGGAACTCAGCCAATTCTCAGGGAGAAATTATCTACGGAGCCGATATTCTGAATGATGAAACGGTACAAAAACTGGAAGACGGACGTTTCTGGACTCCCAATATGAACATGACCAATATTGCACCTTTCGTACTGGCAAAAATAGATCTGTTTAAAAAGTTCACCATCAAAGGAGGACTTCGTTACGAAAACATCAAAGTAAATGTAGATGACTTCAATACCCTTTCTACCCTTAAAAGTGACGGAACTTTCACGAAAAGTATTCCTGTTGCAGGTGGAAAACTGAGCTACAATGCACTGGTAGGAAATATTGGTATCCGCTATAATATTGAGCCTTATATCAACCTCTTTGGTAGCTTCTCTCAGGCCTACTCTATCAATGAGTTAGGAAGAATTTTAAGAACCTCAACTTCTGAAACGATCAAAAATCTGGAAACGAAACCGATCATCGTTAATAATTACGAATTGGGAGCAACAGGACAGCTTTCCAGTTGGTTGAATTATGAATTAACTTCTTATGTAAGCACATCGAAACTGGGAGCATCATTCGTACAAAGTCCGGACAGAGCATTAATGATTCAGCGATCTCCTGAAATCGTGTACGGAGTGGAAGGATTCTTACACTTTACTCCGGTAAAATGGATTCAGTTTGGCGGAAGCTACAGCTGGATGGAAGGAATTACTTCTGTAAAAGATGACGGTGATTATTCAACAAAGATCAACAACAGCAGAATTTCTGCCCCTAAAGTATTGGCATATGTTCAGGCCAGACCTGTTCCAGCTTTATCCGTTGGTCTTGATATGCTTCACTCTTTCCAGCAAAACAGATTTGAACCTAATGCCAAGACAGGATTGTATGCTTATGGTGAAGGATATGTACCTGAGTATACTGTTTTCAATTTCAAATCCAGTTATGAGGTTAACAACAACTGGAGAGTATCATTAGGTATTGAAAACATTTTCAACAAACTGTACCAGCCTGCCATTTCATGGTGGACAGCAAGAGACAGTGATTTTACCAATGCTCTTGGACTGAGAGGAACATTCATGGTTGAATACAGATTTTAATTAAACTAAATAAAAAGTAAAGCATATATTTGCTTTACTTTTATTGTTATATGAAGAAAAAACATCATCATAAAAAGAAGCCGGGGTTCATTAAGAAATGGTCTGCCAAACTGCATCTGTGGTTCGGATTGGGAATAGGATTTCTGATCTTTATTATCTCTATTACCGGAGCATTGTACGTTTTTAAGGATGAAGTGGAAAATATCACCCGAAAAGATGTCATCTACCATCACGAGCAAAATATAGAGCAGAAACAGGTCCTTCCCATCAGAGTAATGGAAAAGGCTGTTGCGGAACAGATAAAAGAGAAATACCCTATCCACTGGGTAAATGTTCCTATTGATAAAAAAATGTCCTATATGTTCTTCTGGTATGAACATAATACGGATGCCTGGAACTATTTTGATGAATTTCCCATTTATAAACAGGCTTATGTAAACCCATACACCGGAAAAGTACTGAGAGTCTATGATGAGAAATACGGATTCTTCAATATTGTAAAAATGATCCACTGGAGCTACCTCTTGAAACAGGACTGGGGAACTTATGTAGTGGGAATTCCTGTTATTATTTTTATTATCATGCTGATCTCCGGGATCATTCTATGGTGGCCCAAGAACAAAGCAGCCAGAAAACAGCGTTTTGCCTTCAAATGGAAAAATATTAAAAGCTGGAAGCGAAAAAACTACGACCTTCATAATGTACTGGGATTTTACGCATCGATCTTTGCTCTGGTCTTTTCCATCACCGGACTTTTCTATGCATTCTTTGTGGTGCAGGCGATGATCTATGTGATATTTTCCGGTGGAGAAACAAAATATCCCGACTTCTCACATATTAAAACAAAGGCACCTATCGAATTGAGAACAGAAGGAACACTGGATAAAATCATCAATACAGTACAGACAAAATATCCTGAATCTTATGGTTTCGCCATTGATTTAGGACATCCGCATATGGATGACCACGAGCACCCCAACTTTGAAGTATACGTAAAGCATCTTTCTTATTCGTACCATAAAAGCAGCAGCTTAATCTTTGATGAAAACTCAGGGGAATTGCTGCACACTCATGACCCGAAAGACAAAAACTTCGGAGAAAAGGTTGTGAACGCCAATTATGATATTCACGTAGGTGCTATTCTGGGACTTCCTACCAAGATCATTGCATTTATTGTAAGTATCATTTGTGCCTCGCTTCCGGTTACCGGATTTATGATCTGGTGGGGCAGAAAAAAGAAAAAAACAGTAAAAACGGTTTAACATATTAAATAAAACCCTATTAATAATCCATTAATACAATCTTTTTTATAATTTTAGCGCCTAGAATTTAATAATAGAAATGTCATTAATAGATTTATCAAAACAAGTTGCCCTTGGAGTTGACATCGGCGGAACCAATACTAAATTCGGAATCGTAAACCACCGTGGTGAAGTTCTGGATAAAGGAAACCTGAGAACCGATGCTTATGACAAAGTTGAGGATTTCATTGATGCTTTATATGAACATGTTTATCCAATGATGGAAAAGTATGGAACTGAAGCACACTTTGACGGAATTGGAGTAGGCGCACCTAATGCAAACTACTACAAAGGAACGATAGAACTGGCTCCTAACCTTCCCTGGAAAGGCGTTATTCCTTTCGCTGAACTGATGACGGCAAAATTCAGTCTGCCTTGTACAGTAACCAATGATGCCAATGCGGCAGCTCTTGGAGAAATGCTTTTCGGAGCAGCAAGAGGAATGAAGGATTTCATCATGATTACACTGGGAACAGGGGTAGGCAGCGGAATCATTGCCAATGGAAGTTTAATCTATGGACATGACGGGTTTGCCGGAGAATTGGGTCATACGATTGTAAAACCTGGTGGTAGAAAGCACTGGAGCACGGGATCAGAAGGAAGTCTGGAAGCCTATGCTTCTGCTACGGGAATTACCATTACAGCCAAAAAAATGAGGGCAGAATTCCCGGAATCCATGTTGAACCAATATCCTGAAGATGCGATCAATTCTAAAACAGTATACGAATGTGCTATCAAGGAAGATCCTATTGCGATTGAGGTTTTCAGATATACAGGTCAGAAACTGGGTGAAGCCCTGGCTAATTTTGTTATGTTCTCTTCACCGGAAGCTATTCTTCTGTTTGGAGGAGTAATCAAAGCGGGAGATTTTATCTTAAAGCCTGCTAAACTGCATATGGAAAGAAACCTTCTTCCTATTTTCAGAAATAAGGTAAAACTGGTATTCAGTGAGCTTGACGAAGCAGATGCTGCCATTCTTGGGGCAAGTGCTTTGGTTTGGGAAAAATAACTGAACGCTATTGTAAATAATTCAGAGCATCCTTTTAGGGTGCTTTTTTTGTTTTTCCCAAAGATCGCACAGATTTTCACAGATGACTATTCTGTATTTTCTTGTGGTGATTTGTGAAAACATTGGTCTTATTTGTGTTTAAGATTAAATTAGCGCAATTAATATGCTTCGACAAAGCTCAGCATGACATCGCTAATACCAGCTGCTTTAAAATGTTCCGGATATCTGCCATTCACATCTTGTAGTGAAAGTATTTCCCACAGATCGCTCGGATTTTTACAGATGATTATCCTGTATTTTCTTGTGGCTATTTGTGAAAACATTGGTCTTATTTGTGTTTTGAAACCATTTGTCACATCTATCATCGTAATTTACGTTTCAGACGTAAAATCGTATTTAAATGAAAAAGTTTTTCCTATTTTTGATCTGCTTTTCCGGATAAAGGAAGAGATCATAAAACAATATAATTACCTACAATGGACAATAATAATTTAGAACAGATTACTTTCGGAGGCGGATGTTTCTGGTGCGTGGAGAGCTGTTTCAATATGCTGAAAGGGGTACAATCTGCTATTTCAGGATATTCAGGTGGACATAAAGACAATCCGACTTATCAGGAAGTCTGTACAGGAGAAACCGGACATGCGGAAGTGGTACAGATTACTTATGATCCGTCAGTTATTTCTTATGAACAGCTGATGGATGTGTTTTTCTTCCTTCATGATCCTACTCAATTGAACAGACAGGGAAATGATATCGGAACCCAGTACCGTTCTGTTATTTACTATAAAGATGATGCAGAAAAAGCAAAAGCTGAAGAAGCCATCAAGGTATCTCAGGAATCGGGAAGATGGGCAGGTACCTATGTAACGGAATTAACGAAATTCGACAAATTCTGGCCGGCAGAACAATATCATCAGGGGTATTATAATGAAAATCCGACACAGCCGTATTGCAGCGCTGTAGTGGGACCAAAAATCCAGAAGTTCAAAAAGCATTTCGGAGAACTGGGAATGCTGAACGCAGAATAAAACAAAATGTAATTCGGACATTTACAATCAATATAAAAATAACAGAAGCGAAGAGGAACCTCTTCGCTTCTTGTTTGATGCAAACATGCGTATACCGGGAAACATTCCTGTTGAATTTTAAATATTGGTGAAGGAATTCTATTCTGCCTGTATCATTTCATTTTTACCCGAATATTTTCTGATGATGTATTCTGTGGCCGGTTTTAATTCTTTTTTGTTTTCCGGATCAACTCCATCCATAGTAAAAAACTCAACTTTTCCTCTGACTTTTGAATACCACATTTTTCCCAAAGCATTTTCTACTGTAAGTGTATCTTTTCTTGTAACCCGTTTAAAGTACTTAATCTGAATATCATCCTTAGGAACAATATTCAATACAAGATTTTCTTCATTGCAATCGGCAAGCTTATATTCATTTTGATCCCAGTACATACAATTCTTTTCAATTGCGGGAAGAGTCAAAAAACCGAATGGTTCATATACATTTCTGTTTCCTGATGAGCAGTAATAATTTCCGATCAAAAATCCTCCAAGCATTAATATCCCTAAGAGACCAAAACTATTTTGTCTGGCAAATTCCGGCATTTTAAAGTGTTGCTCATTAATGATATTAATATTGATTTTAGACAGCCTCTCTGATATAACCTCCTCATCCTGATCCACACTTATTTTTACCGTGGTCAGATTCTTTTTTTCATCATTTCTGATAAAAGTTCTTGAAAAATCAGTGAAGTCTTTATAGCCTATATACTGGCTCATCTTGTTGAGCCTCTCTGCCTCAATATTCCTGCAGCTGTTCCCTTCTACAAAGTCTTCATAATATCGGATGAATGTTTTCTCTGAAATATCATAGAATTTCAGATTATCAATAAAACAAAGATGCAGATAAGAAGCCAATCCACTTTTTGTGGTTTTCTCCGACTCTTTTCTTGCCTGCTCAAATACTTCATTAATCAGTAGTTTTTTCTTGGACATAAACAGTGTTTTCGGGCATTACAAAGTAGATGATTTTCAGTCATACCTCATTACGGATTTCCGTAATAACTCCACACTTCACTACTGTCTATTGATGTCTATGTTTTGTCTAACATCTCTATTCTTTTTTGCCGCAAATTTGCCTTAGAAATCAACAAAACATGACCAAAAACTGATTTCAAAAAAACCAGAGAAAACAGAGATTAAACTCCGGATCGGGAAGCAGATGTTTCGCCTCCGTTTTTAAAGGTTCACTTCCCTAAAAAATTAAGAAGCGCTTCGAAATTTTAACAGTGTACAGCTCATGATCAATGCATCGTGAGAGGAAGAAATACGATTTCAATTTCGAAAATTTTAAAGGAAATGATCCAAATTATAATGATGCTATTAGGCTTAGCATTTTCAGATAATAATGCCAATACAACAGCAACTGATAACAATAACTACGAATCCTCTACAATGAGTTTTACAACCGAAACAGGAATGGCTCCAGAAGACACCAGTGGAGAAACAGGGCAGATTTTGCCTCCAAAAAAATAATTAAACAAAAGGGCAATGAAAATTGTCCTTTTTTTAATATCTTTAGTTGTTATCAATTACTATCATGTATCCCGGTTTTAAATTTGTAGGAATTTTTCTTTTATTCATTAGCTGCAATTTTTCTGAAAACAGAAATCCTCCGGTAAAAGCCCCTTCCACTGAAGCGGACAAAATGTATAATGAAGCGGCAGCTTTATATAATAATGATAATGAAAAGGCATTTACCCTTCTATCTAAAGCAGAGAGCATTTATAAGCTAAAAAATGATTCAGCTGATATTGCATCGTGTTTAATTATCAAGGCTATTATCCTCAATGATATCGGAGATTACCTTAGCAGTAATGAAAGAGCTATCGATGCATTGTCCTTTTTAAAACTGCCCAGAGACTCTGCCTATCTTCCTTCCATTTATAATAACCTTGCAATATCTGAAAAAAATCTCAAGCATTATTCTGAGGCTCTCAACTGGTATCATAAAGCTTTACAGCTGAGTTCGGATAATTCTCAGAAAATCACTATTAAAAATAACATTGCAGACACCTACGGAAAACTGAAAAATTATCCGAAGGCAATTCATATCTATCAATCTCTTCTTAAGGAAAAAAACCTGCAAAAAAATGAGATTGATTATGCCCGGATTTTAGATAATTACAGTTATATAAGCTGGCTTGAAAACAAAAACTACAATGCAGAACCCAATCTGTTAAAAGCTTTTGCTCTCAGACAAAAAATCAACGATAAAGCGGGTATGATATCCAGTCATTCTCATCTTGCTGAGTATTACTTACACTCGGATAAATCAAAAGCCTTGTATCATAACCATCAAAAATATCTTTTAGCAAAAGTAATCAAAAACCCAGGTGACAGGATAGAAGCCATCGAATTTCTGGTAAAAAGTGATACAAAAAGCAACTTACAAGACTATTTTGCAGAATATCAGTATCTGAATGACAGCATCCAGCTATCTAAAGATAAAGCAAAAAACAGATTTGCATTAATAGAATTTGATGTAGAAAAGAAGAACGCAGAAAACCAAAAGTTAAAAATTATTACTGTTCAAAAACAAAACAGGATTCTGAAGCAGAATGTAGTTTTAGGAATTCTGTCTTTAACTCTGATTGGCGGCTGGATTGTTTACAAGAGAAGAAAAAAAGGGCTGCAGCGGGAAAATGAATTAAGAATAAAAGAAAATCAACTTCATCTTTCCAAAAAAGTACATGATGTGGTGGCCAATGGGATTTACCAGGTGATGACGAAGATCGAAAATCAGGAAGATTTTGACAAAGAAAGAGTACTTGATGAGCTGGAATTTGTCTACGAAAAGTCCAGGGATATTTCTTATGAGAAGACCGCTTCTGAAAATAAGCCGGAATTCAGTAAAAGAATATCTACCCTTATTGCATCGTTTAATAATGAAAATGTAAAAACTTATCTTGCCGGAAACGACGAAACTATATGGAAGACCTTGAATGATTTTACCCGGGAAGAAATCTATCAGGTGATGCGGGAACTTCTTATCAACATGAAAAAACACAGTCATGCCACCCTTGTTGCCTTTAAATTTGAAAGAAAAAATAACATCATACAAATTCAGTATACAGACAATGGCATCGGTATTCCGGGAGGAATTATCTACAAAAATGGTTTAACAAATACGGATTCCCGTATTGAAACTATTCATGGAGAAATTATTTTTGACACTGAAACCGAAAAGGGATTGAAAATTTATATTTCATTTCCTGCTTCTTAAAAAAGAAAAAGAATGTTCAAAAAAATTTTAATAGCTGAAGATCACGAAAGCAGCAGTATTTCTGTACAGAAAACATTAGAAGACCTTCATATTTCCAACACAGATTATGTTTATTATTGTGATGATGCATTAGCTAAAATTCAAAAATCTATTCGTGAAGATGATCTTTATGATTTGTTAATTACAGACCTTTCTTTTGAAGAAGACCATAATATACAGAATCTTAAAGATGGAAAAGAACTGATAAAAACCGTTAGAGAGCTTCATCCTTCACTGAAAGTTATTGTATTTTCAGCCGAGCACAGATCCGGGATTATAGATAGCCTCTTTAATGAATACAAAATCAATGGTTTTGTGCGTAAGGCCAGAAATGATTCAAAAGAACTGAAAAAAGCCATCGCTTCTACCTATGTGAATGAAAATTATCTTTCCCTGGATCTTAAACAGGAAGTAAAGAAGCTCAACAATTATGAGTTTTCCAACTATGACATCACTTTGGTGTCTCTCTTATCGCAGGGAGTTTTACAGAAAAATATACCAGTTTATCTTCAGAATAACGATATTAAGCCCAACAGCTTAAGCAGCGTAGAGAAAAAACTCAACAGTATGAAAGAAGATCTTCAGATAACAAGTAATGAACAGCTTGTTGCTTTTTGTAAAGATCTGGGAATAATTTAAGTCAATTACGGTTTTCCGTAAGGTTCTTTTTCACAATATACTTACTTTTGATGTAAGAAATGATGAAAAAAACTAATAACACCCAATATAATTTTATACAGTTCGAAAAAGGTATCTCGTCTGAGATACCTTTTTACTTTCTTATCATTTCCGTATGCGGAATATCATCTTCCAGATATTTTTTCCCTGTATCTACAAATCCGAACCCACTGTAAAATCTTAAAAGATAATCCTGTGCGGATATTTTGATTTCAGAAGTGTGAAAACGGTTTTCTATGGTTTCTACGGCATATTGTATCAACTGTTTACCCAGACTTTTACCTCTCGCCAGCTCTGTGGTCAGAACCCTTCCGATAGAAGTTTCATCATACTTTATCCCTTTATCAAAAACCCGGCAGTAGGCCAGCACCTGTCCCTCTTCTTCAGCCCAGATGTGAACGGCTTTCTGGTCATAATTATCCAGATCAGGATAAGGACAATTTTGCTCGATAACGAAAACATCAATACGAGCTTTCAGTACTGCATATAATTCCGGAACAGTAAACTCATCAAATGTTTTGATTTTCCAGATCATATTACTCATCGAAACTTATATTATTATTAGTTAAAAACTCATTGGTCTTTTGGATAAAGTCAAGAATTTTATCTCCTCCTTCTTTCTTTTCTGCTGAGGTGATATACAATTCGGGAAGATCTTCCCACGTTTTATGAAGTTCAGCTTTATAATCCTCAACATTTTTGATAACGGCATTCGGTTTCAGTTTATCTGCCTTTGTGAAGACAATCGAAAACGGTATTCCGCTTTCACCACACCACTGGATAAATTCCAGATCGATTTTCTGCGGAGTATGCCTTACATCTACCAATACAAAAAGGTTGACCAGATTTCTTCTGTTCAGAATATAATTGGTGATCAGCTTTTCAAAATCCTTTCGCTGGACTTTTGAAACCTTTGCATAACCATATCCAGGTAAATCGGTAAGATACCAGTTCTCGTTCACTAAAAAATGATTGATCAGCTGGGTCTTCCCGGGAGTCTGCGATGTCTTGGCCAGATCTTTATGATTCATCATGGCATTGATCAGTGATGACTTTCCTACGTTCGACCTTCCGATAAAAGCATATTCGGGAATATTGGGTTCAGGGCATTCCTGCCATTTTCCACTGCTCTTTACAAACTCTGCTGTTTTGATAATCATTTTTGAATGTATTTTAGAAAAATAAACCATTAAGAAAAGCTCTTAATGGTCATTATATGTTTTAAACTTTATCTTTTATCCAGTTGTACAGGATTTCATTGAATTCATCCGGTTTTTCCATCATGGCAGCATGGCCGCATTTGTCAATCCAGAATAAATCGGAATTCGGAATAAACTTGTGCATATCTTCTGCCACTTCCGGTGGAGTAACATTATCCTGTTTACCCCAGATCAGGCAGGTAGGTGTCACAATCTTCGGAAGATCATTCAGCATGTTGTGTTTGATGGCACTTCTTGCCAGCATTACCGTCTTTATTCCCTTCATTCTGTCATTAACGACTGCAAAAACTTCATCTACAAGATCTTCTGTGGCCACCTTTGGATCATAGAAAACTTCTTCCGTTTTCTTTCTGATATAAGAACGGTCATTTTTTCTTGGAAAGCTATCTCCGAAAGTTCTTTCATAAAGACCGGAGCTTCCAGTAAGAACAAGATTCTTAACCAGATCAGGTCTTGCTAAAGTCAAAATAAGTCCTACATGCCCACCCATTGAGTTTCCTACAATAGTTACAGGACCGGAAATATGACTTTCTATAAACTTGATAATATATTTTGCAATCGTGGTAAGATTCGTATTGAGTACCGGCAGATCATAGATCGGCAGCTGAGGAACATATACTTTAAAGCCTCTATCCGAAAAAAAATCTACCATTTTATCGAAATTACTCAAACCACCCATTAACCCGTGCAACAGCACTAATGGATGTCCTTCTCCCGCTTCTACATAGGAATATTTCTTTTCTTTTTTTGTACTAAATATCATAAAACGCCTTAATAAAGCCCTGCAAAAATACAAATTAAACCTCAAAAAAATTTTGATAATCCTAATTTAAGATAAAAATAATATAATATTCTCCTTTTTAACTTTTTTTTTCAGAACCTCTTTATTATGGCTTAAATAACACTTTCAACAAGTCTCTTCATATCAGTATTTTACATTATTGAAATTCAATCTTTAATAAAACTTATTAACATTGAGTCAAAAAGTGGGAAAAAGTGGGAAATTTTGGAAATTATTATATAAATTTGTCCCAAATGAAAAATTTCATTGGGACATATGAGTGTAAAATTGACGACAAAGGCCGCTTAAAAGTTCCTTCATCTTTAATCAAACAGATGGAAAACTTCGACGATAAGGCGTTTGTAGTCAAAAGATCTGTGTTCCAACCTTGTCTGGAAGTTTATCCTATGAATGCATGGGACAAACTGATGGGTAAAATTAATAAACTGAACAGATTCATAAAAAAGAATGCTGATTTCATACGAATGTTTACGGCAGGAGTAAAAACAGTAGAGTTGGATAATGCAGGACGATTACAGATCTCGAAAGACCTGACGGTTTTCGCAAATCTTCAGAAAGATATTGTGATCACCAGTGCAGGAGAACTCTTTGAGATTTGGGATAAAGAAGCCTATGAAAAGGTAATTGCCACCAACGAAGCTGATTTTGCAAGCCTTGCCGAAGATGTGATGGGCTCTTTCGATGAAGAATAATAGCAGTAGGTTATTAATTGATTAGTAGTAAATAAAAAACACAATTAAGCATGTATCATAACCCCGTTTTGTTGAAGCAGAGTGTTGATGATTTGGTGACGAATCCTGACGGAATATATGTGGACTGCACCTTTGGAGGCGGAGGCCACTCAAGAGAAATCCTGAGCAGACTTTCCGATAAAGGGAGATTGTTCAGCTTTGATCAGGATCTGGATGCACTTAAAAATACAATTGATGACCCAAGGTTTACATTAGTGAATCAGAATTTCAGATTTTTGGAAAACTCTTTGCTGATGTATGGCATCTCACAGGTGGATGGTGTTTTGGCAGACTTAGGCGTGTCTTCGCATCAGTTTGATGAAGCAGACAGGGGTTTCTCCACAAGAAGCAATGCTCCTTTGGATATGAGAATGAATGTGATGCAGAATCTTGATGCCAAAAGAGTGATTAATGAATATGAGGAAGAAGAACTTGCAGACATTTTTTATCACTACGGAGAATTGAGAGAAGCAAGAAAGCTGGCGAGAGAGATTGTTCACCACAGAAAAACAAAAAGTATAGAAACCACGGAAGATCTGAAAAAATTGTTCAGCTACATTCCGCCTCACAAAGTGAATAAGTTCTATGCCCAGCTCTTCCAGGCAGTAAGAATTGAAGTCAACCAGGAGCTTGAAGTATTGAAAGAAATGTTGGTTCAGGCTTTTAATGTGTTGAAACCGGAAGGAAGATTAGTGGTTATTTCTTACCACTCTCTGGAAGACCGTCTGGTAAAGAGATTTTTGAAAAACGGAATGTTCGAAGGAGAACCGGAAAGAGATATCTACGGAAATTATAAAAAGGCATTTGAACTGATCAAGAGTAAAGCGATCATTCCTGATGAAAAGGAGATTGAAGAAAACTCAAGAGCAAGAAGTGCCAAGATGAGAACGGGAATTAAAGTATAAATGTGAATGAGTGAATCGTGAATCATTTGGCAAAATAAAATTGACTATTGACACGAAGTAAATTCACTGCGAAGCAAATTGACATAATAAATTGGCAAAAAGAACAACAAATCGCCCTCAGAAAAGACTCACTTTTATAGACATTATAAAAGGAAACTTTCTGAATCGTGATGAGATCAAAATACATTACAAGTATTTTCTCCTCTTGTTTGTTCTGATGATGGCAATGATTTATACCAACCATCTCGTCAATAAAAAAATAAAAATTGTAAACGCCTTAAAGGAAGAAACGGAAGAATACAAATCACGAAACGCTTACGCCCAAAGTAAGCTGATCAAAGTAAAAATGGAATCAGAGCTGGGGAAAGAGGTTGCACGGGATTCATTGATGACCCTGGAAAACCACCCTCACAAATTGCTAATAAAACTGGATAGTACAGATGCAAAAGCAAAATGAATACGACAATAAACGTAAGAAAACGTTACGATGGGGCTACCTCTTTGCAGTGGTAGCTTTGTGCGTGTTTGTCATGTTCTTGGCGAGGATTGTCATCCTTCAGAATACCAATGTCCAGGAAATAAAAGATGATTACATTAATAAAAACTATCGTGAAGCTACTTTAAAAGCGGCCCGCGGAAACCTTTTTGCCTCTGACGGCTCTATCCTTGCCACCACGGTAATGAGATATGACATCTATCTTGACTTCAAGACGATGAAAGATACCGTGTACTCCAACAACATCGGAGCGCTTACTGATTCTCTGAGCAAAATGTTCGGAAAACCAAGAAGTGAATTCAGACAAAAGTTTGACGAGCAGAAGAAAAAGAAAAACCAGTATTACACTTTGGTGAAAGGACTTGATTTTGATCAATATGACAGAATACGAAAGTTCCCAATCTTCAAAAAAGGTAAAAATAAAGGAGGATTTATCGTTGACAGAAACTATAAAAGAGAGTTAGCAACATCAGAAATCGGAGCCGGAACCATCGGTATGGACAACGGAGAACTTAAATCCGGGCTGGAAGGTGCTTTCTCAAAATATTTAACCGGGACAGACGGCAAAAGACTCGAACAAAGAATCAATTCTTCCCAGTGGAAACCTATCGACTTCTGGAAGGTTCAGGAACCGGTAGACGGTGAGGATGTTTATACGACTTTAGATCTTAGAATTCAGGACATTGCACACTCTGCCCTTGAGAAACAGCTGATTAATTTCGAAGCCAAACACGGCACCGTAATTGTCATGGAAGTGGAAACCGGAAAAGTACGTGCTCTTGTTAATTTAAGAAGAACAGAAGAAGGAGAATACGAAGACTCTTACAACTACGCGCTGAAAGATAATATCGAGCCCGGATCTACTTTTAAAACCATTTCGCTTCTGGCAGCAATGGACGATGGATTTATCGATGAAAACACAACGGTAAACGTAGGAAACGGAGTTTGGGTCTATGCAAAACAGAGAATCTCTGACGGCCACGGAGGAGGAACATACGATATCAGTGATGTGTTGGCGAAGTCCAGTAACGTAGGAACAGCCAAACTGATCACAAAGTATTATGCTGAAAAGCCACAGATTTTTCTTGATCACCTGAAACGTTGGAAATTATTCGATAAGATGGATATCGAGCTTCCGGGAATCACAAAACCGAAGATCGTGACACCGCAAAATAAAAGATGGAATGCCGCAACACTGGCTTCTATTTCTTACGGATATTCTTCCAACATCAACCTGCTGCAGCTGACAACCTTCTACAACGGAGTTGCCAACGGAGGAAAAATGCTTAAGCCCTTATTCATTGATAAAATCATGAAAGACGGAAAAGTGATGTACAGCGCAAAACCTGAAGTAATGGTAAACAAAATGGCTTCGGAGAAAGCTATTAAAATGATGACCAGTGCATTAACCAAAGCAGTAGAAAAAGGAACCGGACGAAGCATCTTTACTCCTAACCTGAAAATGGCAGGAAAAACAGGAACCGCAAGATTTGAATACTGGCTGCCTGGCCCAATGAAGTACCGTGCATCATTTGCAGGATTCTATCCGGCTGATGCCCCAAAATATACATGCTATGTCATGATCAGTGAACCCAATACCGCAAAAGGATTTTATGGAGGTTCCGTTTCAGCGCCGGTGTTTAAGGAAATTGCAGGAAAAACATTCCTGAAAACGCCTCAGAATATTGAAAAAGAAATGCTTGTAGACAAAAAGGTAAACCTTAGCAAAATGGTGGAGCCTAATGTCAAAGTAGCGGTCAATGATAAACAGATGCCTAATGTGGTAGGATTAATCGGAAAAAATGTAATCCCGCAGTTGGAAAACTTAGGCTACCGTGTCGATTATAAAGGAGTAGGAAGAATCAAAGAACAATTCCCTCTGGAAGGCACCACGATAAGTAAAAACCAGAGAATTTATTTATCTCTGCAAAATTAAAAACGAGGTTCGGAAGAACCATTTAAACCGAAATAAGGCAAAGCCTTATTGATAAAGATGATTATAACAGAATTAGTAAACAGAATCCCAGTAATGGAAATCCACGGCGATAGCAACCGTGAGGTAACTGAATTGGTGATCGACAGCAGAAAGGTTACAGAAGACTCTCTTTATATTGCCATGAGAGGAACAGTGGTGGATGGGCATTCATTCATTGCCTCTGCTATTGAAAAAGGAGCTTCCGCAATTGTTTGCGAAGAACTCCCTGAAACATTGGTGGAAAATGTAACCTATGTTCAGGTAAAAGATTCTTCTAAAACCCTTGGTCATCTTGCTTCAAACTTCTATGGAAATCCTTCTCAGAAATTAAAACTGATAGGAGTTACAGGAACTAACGGAAAAACATCCGTTTCGACCCTTCTTTTTGATGTTTTTAAAAACCTGGGTTATCCTGCTGCGTTACTTTCTACTGTTGAAATCAGAATTGGTGAAGAAATTATACCGGCTACCCACACTACACCTGACGTGATTACCATCAACAGGATTTTAGCTGAAGCCGTAGAAAAAGGATGTGAATTTGCTTTCATGGAAGTAAGCTCACATGGAATTTCCCAAAACAGAATTGAAGGATTACACTTCAAAATAGCGGGCTTCACCAACCTTACTCATGATCATTTAGATTATCATAAAACGTTCGAAGAATATTTAAAAACAAAGAAAAGATTCTTCGATCAATTAGAAGATACCGCCATTGCCATCACCAATGTGGATGACAAAAACGGGAATGTCATGCTTCAGAACACCAAGGCTAAAAAGAAGTCTTACGCTTTGAAAACCACGGCAGACTATCACGGAAAATTATTGGAAGTGGATTTCAACGGAATGCTGTTGAACTTCAACGGAAAAGAATTCTGGACGACACTGACCGGGAAATTTAATGTATATAATTTACTGCTTGTCTTCGGAATTGCTGCTGAACTAGGATTTGAGCAGGACGAAATTCTTCAGGCTATCAGCAAATTAAAAAGGGTTTCCGGAAGATTTGAAACCTTCAAATCCGATGGGGGAATTTTCTTTATCGTAGATTATGCACACACTCCGGATGCTTTGGAAAACATTCTGGACAGCATCAACGATATCAGAACCAAAAACGAAAGATTAATCACCGTATTCGGCTGCGGAGGAGACAGAGATCACTCCAAAAGACCTGAAATGGGAAATATTGCCACTAAAAAATCAACCCTGGCAATCATCACTTCAGACAATCCGAGAACAGAAGATCCTGCACAGATCATCAAAGAAATTGAAGCAGGCGTTGAACCACAGAACTTCAGCAAATACACTTCAATTCCGGACAGAAAAGAAGCCATAAAAATGGCCATCAAGTTTGCAGAACCTAAAGATATCGTTTTAGTTGCCGGAAAAGGCCACGAAAACTATCAGGAGATCAATGGTGTGAAACATCATTTTGACGACAAAGAAGTAATTAATGAGCTTTGGAAATTAATGAGCAAATAAATTACAAATGATAACTGAAAGAATAATTGTTCAATCATTCATCAATTATCAATGATCATTTATTAACAATTGAAACTATGCTATACTATCTATACGAATATCTAACCAACCATGGAATTCACGTTCCGGGATTAGGAATGTTAAAATACATTTCCTTCCGTGCCGGAATGGCTGTACTGTTCTCATTGATTATTGCTCTTGTCTACGGAAAAAGAGTAATCAATTACCTGAGAACTAAACAAATGGGAGAATTGGTGCGTGATCTGGGATTGGATGGGCAGAAACAAAAAGAAGGAACTCCTACCATGGGAGGGCTTATTATTATTTTGGCAACCATCATTCCGGTATTGCTGTTTACAAGAATTACCAATGTGTACATTGTGCTGTTGTTGGTTTCTATGTTCTGGATGGGTGCTATTGGTTTCCTTGATGATTACTTAAAGAAAATTAAAAAAAATAAAGACGGTTTAAGTGGTAAATTCAAAATTGTTGGTCAGGTCGGATTAGGGCTAATTGTCGGAATTACAATGTATTTCCACCCGGATATTACCGTTAAAAGAAAATATGCAGATGCTAAAGTAGTGAACAGGAACAATGTAGAGCAAAACTTTATGCCTACAGAAAAAATTACCGTTTCCACTGTTCCTTTTGCCAAAAATAATGAATTCGATTATAGTGGAATTTTATTCTGGATGAATGATAAAGATGCCCATGAGTGGGCATGGATTGTCTTTATTCCCATTGTAATCTTCATTGTAACAGCCGTTTCCAATGGAGCTAACATCACCGACGGAATTGATGGTCTTGCAGCAGGAACAAGTGCTATTATACTGCTCACGCTGGCTCTTTTCGCGTACCTTTCCGGGAACATCATCTTTGCAGACTATCTCAATATCATGTTCCTTCCCAACATGGGAGAAACCACCATTTTTGCAGTCGCAATGGTAGGTGCTGTAATTGGATTCTTCTGGTACAACACTTATCCTGCGCAGGTTTTCATGGGAGATACCGGAAGCTTAATGCTGGGAGGCGTAATTGCTGTTTTAGCCATTATTTTAAGAAAAGAATTGCTGATTCCTGTATTATGCGGAATCTTCTTAATTGAAAACCTCTCTGTAATGCTTCAGGTAGTTGTTTTCAAATACAGAAAAAGAAAATACGGGCTGGAATATGCCCAAAACAACAGACTCTTCAAAATGTCACCATTACACCATCATTATCAGAAAGAAGGTTTCCACGAGAGTAAAATCGTGAACCGAATGATTATCATCGGAGTAATATTGGCCATTGTATGTCTGATCACATTAAAAATGAGATAAAAAATAAAAGCTGTAAGCAATAAGCCTAAAGCTTAAAGCCTATAGCATAAAGCTTTTATAATATGAAAATAGTTGTTTTAGGAGGTGGAGAAAGCGGATGCGGAGCTGCTTATCTGGCTAAAAAGAAAGGTCTGGAAGTATTTCTTTCAGATAAAGGAGCCATTAAGGATAACTATAAGCAGTTTCTTACCGAAAATGAAATTGAATTTGAAGAAGGAAACCACGATGAAGAAAGGATTTTAAATGCTGACTGGATCGTAAAAAGCCCGGGAATTCCGAAAAAGGCTGATATCATCAATAGAATTCATGAAAAAGGAATCAGACTTTCCTCTGAAATTGAATTTGCTTCAGAATTTACAGATGCAAAGATCATTGCCATTACCGGAAGCAACGGAAAAACAACCACAACTTCACTGATCTACTACATCCTGAAAAATGACGGATTGAATGTAGGTTTAGGAGGAAATATCGGATACAGCTTTGCGAAGCAGGTGGCGGATGAAAACCATGAATACTATGTATTGGAAGTGAGCTCTTTCCAGCTGGATGATATTCAGAATTTCAGACCTTATATCTCTTTATTGTTGAATCTGTCTCAGGATCACCTGGATCAGTACAACTACAATTATGAAGAATATGCATTGGCCAAATTCCGAATCACAGAAAATCAGGAGAATGATAACTTCTTCATCTACAACAAGGACGATGAAATGAGTAAAAATCTTCTTGAAAAGCTTGAAATAAAGGCGAAAATGATTCCTTTCTCAACCAAAGAGAAATTAACGGAAGGAGGTTTTGTGAATGATGATGAAATTGTGGTAAAAATGAAAGACGAATTCGCAATGAAAGTTGATGAATTGTCTCTGCTGGGAAATCACAATGTAGCTAACAGCCTGGCAGCATCTATTGCCGGTAAGATATTAAAAATCAACAATGAAAGCATCAGACATTCATTGATGACCTTCCAGGCCGTAGAGCACAGATTAGAGTTCGTTACTGAAATTGATAACGTAAAATACATCAACGACAGTAAAGCAACCAATGTAAATGCAACTTACTATGCCTTAGAAAGCATGAAAACGCCAACCGTATGGATTGTTGGTGGATTAGATAAAGGAAATGACTATACCGAAATTGAAGATTTAGTCAAAAGAAAAGTAAAGGCAATTGTTTGTCTTGGAATAGATAACAAGAAGATCATCGATTTCTTTAAAGATAAAAAAGAGCTTATTTATGATACTTCAAGCATGGAAGAAGCCGTGAGAATTTCAAAATCACTGGCAAAAAAAGGTGATACGGTCTTATTATCCCCGTGCTGCGCAAGCTTTGACTTGTTCAAAAGCTATGAAGACAGAGGACGCCAGTTTAAAGAACAGGTATTAAATGCCAATGGCCATTAGCCATTAGCCAATAGCATTAAATATGGACGAACAGAACACAGAAAACAGATTTGAATTTCTAAAGGGCGATAAAGTACTTTGGATGGTCATCCTTGTGATCTCCATTTTCTCTATTTTCCCGGTATACTCTGCAAGTTCAAATCTCGAATACATTGTCAATAACGGGACCACAACAGGCCACGTTATCAAACATATGTTCTTTGTAGTTCTGGGACTAGCCATTATGAGACTGGTAGGAACTATAAAATATGAATACATCGGAAAGCTCAGCAGTATCCTGCTCGGCCTGATGATTATTCTGTTGATTGTCACCATGTTTACCGGACAAACCATTGATGGAGCAAGTGCTTCCAGATGGCTGAAAATTCCGGGAACACCAATCTCTTTCCAGCCTTCATCATTTGCCTTTTTAATGCTGATCATCTATCTGTGCAGGTATCTGACCAAAAAGATCACCAGGGAAAGGCTTCCGATAGAGAATATCATGTATATTTTCGGGCCTATCCTGCTTGTTTTTGTATTGGTAGCCAAAGATAACGGTTCAACGGCATTAATGATTTTAATGGTTTCCGTAGTGGTTCTCATAATAGGACAGCTTCACTGGAAATACATTGCAGGATTTATCTCCGCATCATTTGTAGCCATTGTGTTCTTTTTATTGATTGCCTTAAATACCAATATGATCGGTGGAAACCGTGTTCACACATGGATGAGCCGTATTGAAACCTTTACATCAAGCAAAGCCAAAACAGCAGATGTAGATGATGAAAGTGTAAAAGCAAAAAATTATCAGGTAATGCAGGCCAAAGCAGCTATTGTACACGGCGGAATTACTGGAATGGGGCCAGGGAAAAGTGCATTGAAACAAATGCTTCCGCAATCTGCCTCCGACTTTATTTTCGCAGTGATTGTAGAAGAATATGGGGTGATTGGAGCCGCTTTTCTGATCAGTTTGTACCTGATTATGATGATCAGGATTGTGATGATCGCCAGTAAAATGCCGGCATTTTTCGGATCGTTGCTCGTGCTCAGTCTCGGGGTAATGATCTTCATTCAGCTTTCGGTAAATATTGCCGTTGCTGTAAACCTCATCCCGGTAACAGGACAGCCGCTGCCTTTAATTAGTTATGGAGGAACATCCATGCTGGTGACCTATTTACAGTTAGGTATTATTTTAAATATAAGCTCAAGAATTCAGATTTATGATGAAGAAGGAATGGGCAAAAAACAAAGTATAGCAGAAATAAACGATATCGCTTAAAATGGACAAAAAATTAAGAATATTATTATCCGGCGGAGGAACAGGAGGACATATCTTCCCTGCCATTGCCATTGCTGATGAGATCAGAAAAAGATTTCCTGATGCAGAATTTTTGTTCATTGGTGCCAATGGAAAAATGGAAATGGAAAAAGTTCCTCAGGCAGGCTATAAAATTGAAGGAATTGATATCGCAGGAATCGACAGAGGTAATCTGTTATCCAACCTGGGACTTCCTTTTAAGATTCTGAAAAGTTTATCAAAGTCTAAAAAGATTATCAAAAACTTCGCTCCTGATTTTGCTGTAGGAACAGGAGGATTTGCCAGTGGACCTGCTCTTTATGAAGCTAGCAAAATGGGAATTCCGATTTTCATACAGGAACAGAACGCTCACGCTGGGGTAACCAATAAAATTTTAAGCAAGAAAGCCAAAGCCGTTTTCACAGCCTACCCAAAAGTAGAAGGCTTTCCTACAGAGAAAATAAAGTTTCTGGGAAATCCGATTCGTGAGAATATTGTTTCAGGAATGCAGGAAACCGCTCAGGCAAAAGAGAAAATGGGATTGGATAAAGATAAACTTACGATTCTTTCTGTAGGAGGTTCTTTGGGATCCAGAACATTGAATAATGCCTGGAAAGAAAATATTGAGAATCTGAAAGAAAAAGGATATCAATTAATTTGGCAAACAGGAAAGTTGGATTACAAAGAATTATCTTCCAGCCTCCAGCTTCCAGTTTCCATTCATTTGAAAGAATTTATCAAAGACATGGAACTGGCGTATTCTGCAGCTGATATCATTGTTTCCAGAGCCGGAGCTATTGCCATTTCAGAGTTGGCTGTAGCACAAAAGCCGGTGCTTTTGGTACCTTTCCCTTTTGCAGCGGAAGACCATCAAACCAAAAATGCCATAAACCTGGTTGAAAAAAATGCTGCCAGAATGGTAAAAGACTCTGAAATGCAGGAAAAATTCTGGAATACATTATCAGAAATCTGCGAAAATGAAAGGATAAGAAAAGAAATGTCCGACAATCTGAAATATTTTGCCAAGCCAAATGCTGCAAAAGAGATTGTAGACGAGATTTTTAACGTAATAAAATAGTTAGGAAAGGCTTCGACAAGCTCAGCCTGACATGAGTAAATAAAACAGTTAGTATTAGAGGTGTCACCCTGAGCTTGTCGAAGGGCCAGTAAGCAAACACTAATGAATGAAAATATATTATGTATACATTGTAAAATGTTCCGATAATTCTTACTATACAGGCTTTACCAATGATTTGGAAAGAAGAATTAACGACCATAATGACGGATTAAATTCTGAAAGTTACACGTATACAAGAAAACCTGTGGAACTTGTTTTCTACCATGAGTTTAATGATGTTAATCAAGCTATAAGATTTGAAAAACAAGTTAAAGGCTGGAGTAGGAAAAAGAAAGAAGCAATAATAAATGATAACTGGGATTTATTACCACTGCTATCAAAAAATAGGATGAAAGATTAGAAGGCTTTGACAAGCTCAGCCTGACACGAGTAAAATAAAACAGTTAGTATTAGAGCTGTCACCCTGAGCTTGTCGAAGGGTCACACAGCTAAAATATAATTTATTAAAGGGGCGTGGATGTTAGTTGATTAAAGCCTAATACAAAATATAGTAATACAACTCTGAGCTTATTCAAGAGTGGTTAAAGATTAAAATATAAATGAACATTTTACAAACATATCAGACTTTTTACTTCGTTGGAATCGGAGGTATAGGAATGAGTGCATTGGCACGCTATTTCAATGCATCCGGAAAAAAAGTATTGGGTTACGACAAAACCAATACAAAGCTTACTCAGAATCTGATGAATGAAGGCATTGATATTGTTTTTGAAGATCTTATTGATGAAAGGATCACATCCCTTCAGAAAGAAGATACGTTGGTAATTTATACTCCGGCTATCAAAACGCTTGGAATATTGGATTATTTCAATCAAAATCAGTTTGAAGTTTTAAAACGTGCTAAAGTTTTAGGCTTAATTACTGAAAATACAGACTGTATTGCCATTGCAGGAACTCATGGGAAAACCACCACGTCTACCCTTGTAGCCCATTTGTGTAAAGAGGCCGATCTTCCTTTCTCATGCTTTTTGGGAGGAATTTCTGAAAACTTTAAATCCAACTTCCTGTACAACGGTTCTACCTATTCTGTAGTAGAGGCAGATGAGTATGACAGAAGCTTCCTGAACCTTTCTCCGGACTGGGCAGTAGTAACTTCTACAGATGCAGACCATCTTGATATTTATGGAGATAAGAGCCATATCGAAGAAGGTTTCAGACACTTTGCAGCTTTAGTACCTCAGGACAAACAGCTTTTTGTAAGAAAAGGTCTGGAAATTGGCAGAGGGCACCAAACCTATGCAGTGAATGAGCCGGCAGATTATTATTCAGACAATCTGCGTATGGAACATGATAAGATTTATTTTGACTTCCATACCCCCACTGAAACAGTGAAAGATTTTGTCTGGGAAATACCGGGAATTCATAATGTGGAAAATGCCACTGCAGCACTGGCTATCCTGCATAATTTAGGCGCAGATTTTGATACGCTGAAAAAAGCAATTGCCAATTTTAAGGGAATTAAAAGAAGATATACCAAACATATTTATCAAAACGGTAAAATTTACATTGATGATTATGCTCACCACCCTACAGAAATCAATGCTGTAATGAGCTCAATCAGAACATTTTATCCGGATAAAAAACTTCTGGTAGCCTTCCAGCCTCACCTTTTCAGCAGAACAAGAGATTTCGCAGACGGATTTGCGGAAAGCTTAAGTAAGGCAGATGAACTCATTCTTCTTGATATTTATCCTGCAAGAGAACTTCAGGAAAATTTTGAAGGAATCACTTCAAACTGGCTGCTGGAGAAAGTAACATTAGATAAAAAAGAGGTATCGCCTTTATCCGATGCTTTTGAAAAAATAAAAGAAAAAGATTTTGACATCCTTCTTACTGTAGGTGCAGGAAATATAGACACCCTGTATGATCCTATTTGTGAATGGATAAATAAATTGTAAAAAGTAATAATGTATTTACGTATTCATGAATACATTTTACATAAATACATGAATACAAAAAATGTATGAAAAATAAATACAGAATATTAAAAATTGTTGTCACCGTAATTATCCTGGGATTGTTACTGAGCTTCTCGTTGAGGAGATTCAGCCGTGAGCAGATTACGGACAATAAGATTTCTGTAAAAATGAGTGAGAAAACACCGGTGTATTTTGTTGATGAAAAAGACATCAGGGAAATTGTAAAAAAAGAAAATCCATCAGGGAAAGTAGGCGATCTTAATATTCCTGCTTTAGAAAAAAAGATCAATTCCTTACCGGCAGTAGACAGTGCCAATGTTTATCTGAACCTGAACGGAAAACTGAACCTGGATATCAAACAGAGGGTTCCGGTCTTCAGATTAAACAAAGACGGAAAAGACTTTTATGTGGACGAAAAAGGAATTGAATTCCCAATTTCAAGAACCTATTCGCACCCATGTATGCTGGTAACCGGAAACGTACATCCGGATGAATATGAAAAACTGGCAGAACTGGTAGAAAAGATTGACAAAGATGATTTCAGTAAAAAATATTTTATCGGAATCTCTAAAAGTAAAGACAGTTACAGTCTTTTGACCAGCGAAGGAAACTACAGAGTTGAGATCGGAGACCTTGATAATATTGATTTTAAAGTAAGAGGATTTAAAACGTTTGTGGAAAAATACCTTGTGTATCAGGACCCTCAGAAATACAGCATGGTTTCTGTAAAATATCAGAATCAGATTGTCACTACTTTAAACCCTTATTTTAAAGAAAATGACAGTATTTTAAAGGCAGGAAAGATGGAACTGGCAAAAGTTCCTTCCCCAACAGCCGCTAAAAAGACGGAGGGTAACCCCAAAATTGCAGAGGTAAAAAAAACCGGTTCCTCAACAGTAAAACCGAAAGAGGGTACAAAGCCGAAAACCCATACAAAAGAAACGAAAAAGGCGGAGAAAAAGCCACCCGTCAAGGCCCAGTCCAAGCCTAAGGCAAAAGTAAAAATAGAATAAGTCCCTCAGGGCATTTAATACACAAATAGGAAACTATCCTTATAGATAAAAAAGTAGAAAAAAATCAAATCGATATAAAATGGAAAATCAAGAGTATTCAGTAGGTCTGGACATCGGGACAACGAAGATAGTCGCGATTGTCGGAAGAAGGAATGCACACGGGAAGATAGAAGTTCTCGGTGTAGGAAAAGCTAAGAGTCTTGGTGTTCATAAAGGTATTGTGAATAATATTTCACAAACCATTAATTCAATCAAGGCTGCAGTCTCCGAAGCACAATCCAGCGCCGGAGTTCCTATCCGCAAAGTTACGGTAGGTATTGCAGGAAAACACATCCGTTCTCTGCAGCACTCCGATTATATTATGCGTGAACATCCTGACAAATTTATTACAGACGACGACATCGAAGCATTAAAAGATCAGGTAAAAAAGCTGGTTATGCTTCCCGGAGAAGAAATTATCCACGTACTTCCTCAAGAATATAAAGTGGATTCCGAGGGGGAAATTCAGGAACCTGTCGGAATGCACGGAAAACGTTTAGAAGCCAACTTCCACGTTGTAGTTGGGCAAATGGGCAGCATCAGAAATATTGCAAGATGTGTTCGTGAAGCCGGATTAGAAATGGAAGCCCTTACTTTAGAGCCATTGGCATCTTCAGAAGCTGTCCTAACAAAAGAAGAAAAAGAAGCCGGTGTAGCCATTGTTGATATTGGTGGTGGTACAACAGATATTGCGATCTTTAAAGATAATATCATCCGTCATACCTGTGTGATTCCATACGGAGGCGGAATTATTACCGAAGATATCAAAGAAGGCTGTTCCATCATAGAAAAACATGCAGAACAACTGAAAGTAAAGTTTGGTTCGGCTGTTCCCGAATTAGAAAAAGACAGTACTTTTGTAACCATTCCCGGACTTCACGGAAGACCGGACAAAGAGATTTCTTTAAAAACTTTAGCGCAGATCATCAATGCAAGAGTAGAAGAAGTTTTGGAAATGGTGAATACAGAGCTGAAAGCTTACGGTGCTTTTGAACAAAAGAAAAAACTGATTGCCGGAATTGTTCTTACGGGTGGTGGTTCAAACCTGAAACACCTTCGTCAGCTGGCCAATTATACGACAGGTTTCGACAGCAGAATCGGTTTTGCGAATGAATATATCGCCAATGATAAAAATCAGTATCTGAAAGGCCCTGAATTTGCTACCTCTATCGGATTACTGATGGAAAGTTTAAAGATCAGAGACAAAAAACAGAATATTGACGAAGTTGTAGAAGTTGTTACAGAGCAACCCAAACCGGAAGTTACTGCAGCACAGGCAGAAACAGCTCAACCTGTTCAGCAGGCAGCCCCGGTTCAGGAGCAGCAGTCTTTCGAAAATGAAAAGCAAGAGAACAGAAAAGCGAAATTGACCTTCGGGCAGTCGCTTATGGAAAAAGTAAAAAAATTCTTTGAAGAAGTAGAGTAAATAAATATAAATGATAAAAGATTAATGATCAATGATACCTGAAATAGATTAATATTTATTAAATTAAAGACGAATATCATTCATCAATTATCATCTATCACTTATCAATTATTAAAAGTATAGTTATGGAAAATATAGGTACACAAGGATTTTCATTTGATTTACCAAAAGGAAATTCATCCATTATAAAAGTAATCGGTGTAGGGGGCGGTGGAAATAACGCTCTGAAGCACATGTACGAGAAAGGAATCCACGGAGTAGATTTCGTGATTTGTAATACGGATGCTCAGACTTTAGATAATAACCCGGTAGCCAATAAAGTTCAGTTGGGAACTTCTATCACAGAAGGTCTTGGAGCTGGTGCCGATCCTGAAGTAGGAGAAAAATCAGCCATCGAAAGTATTGAAGATATCAAAGCTGCTATGGGTCAAAACACCAAAATGGTGTTCATCACTGCCGGAATGGGTGGTGGTACAGGTACCGGAGCCGCTCCTGTCATTGCTAAAGTAGCGAAAGACATGGGAATTCTTACCGTAGGTATTGTTACGGTTCCTTTCAGCTTTGAAGGGAAAAGAAGACTGGAACAGGCAGAAAACGGTCTTGATAAATTAAGAAACAATGTTGACTCACTTATTGTCATCAACAATGATAAACTAAGACAGCAATTCGGAAACCTTGGATTCAAGCAGGGATTCTCAAAAGCCGATGAAGTGTTAACCAATGCTGCGAAAGGTATGGCAGAGGTTATTACCGGTTACTTTGATGTAAACATTGACTTTAGAGATGCTAAATCTGTACTTCAGAATTCAGGTACTGCATTGATGTCTACAGGAACAGCTTCAGGTGAAAATAAAGCTGAAGAAGCGGTAAGAAAAGCCCTTGATTCTCCATTATTGAATGATAACAAGATTACAGGTGCTAAAAACGTATTATTATTGATCAGAAGTGGTGCTGAGGAAGTGACCATGGATGAGATCGGTATTATCATGGACCACATTCAGAAAGAAGCTGGAAACACAGCGGATATCATTTTCGGGGTAGGTGCAGATGAAGAATTAGGAGATGCGGTAAGCGTTCTTGTGATCGCCACTGGATTCTCTAATGACAATAAAAAATTTGCAGGGCCTACAGAGAAAATCAGAATCAGTCTTAATGATAGTTTTGAAGCACCTAAAAATTCTCCTTTCAAAACAAGAGAAGAAAGAGAATCAGCTCCTGAAGCAACGCATGATTTTGGTGGGAAAAACCTTTTCAGACTTGATGACGAAGAACACGACACTCCGTTCAATGTGACGTCTACTGAAAAAAAAATGATTATTGAAGAAGAACAGCCAAGAACTGAAATAAAATTCTTTGATAAAGAGGAAGGTACGGTAAATACTCCGGAACAGAACTGGAGAAATGAGGAGGAAGGAGAAGAAGAATACAGCTTATTCTCTATTGATGAGGAGAGTGAAGATCCTAATGATCTTGAGATCCAGTCTTTCTCATTTGATTTTGAAAATAAAAAAGAAGAACCACAATCCGGAACTCCTTTTAACAACTCGTTTTCAAATGAAAAGCCTGTTGAATTCAGTTTCTTTGTAAATGAGCCTATCAGAAATGAACCTAATACGGATTTCGGACAGCCAAAAGCAGAGTTTAATACACCTACAAATGCCGCTGTAGCTGAACCAGCTCAAAAGATTGAAACTTTCTATCAGAAACAGGAAGAGCCAAAAGTTGAAACGAGACCAGCTTTTGAAAACAAAACAGAAATTGAAACTCCAAAAACTGAAGAATCAGAATTCACTTTCGTGAATAAAACGATTGATCAGGACAGAGTTATTGAAAGAAGAAATAAATTAAAAGAATTCAACTCGCGCTACCAGAATTTTGACAGCACAAGTGAATTCGAATCTATTCCGGCTTTTAAAAGAAAAAATATTTCGATCGACGGAAACAATGCTTCAGACCAGAATATCAATACTTACCTGTCTGATAACAATGGATCCATGCAGATCAGAGAAAACAGATTTTTAAATAAAGATGTAGACTAAACGCTATAAGCTATACGCAGTAAGCTATAGGCTATTCTGGCCGAATCCAAAAGCTTACTGCTTATTGCATAAAGCATAAAGCATATAAAAAATGAGTTTAGAAAATACCATAAACGAAGCTATAAAAACAGCAATGAGAGCTAAAGACAAAGTGGCTTTGGATTCTCTGCGTGCTGTAAAATCTCAGATATTACTGCTTAAAACAGAGGCTATCGGTGCCGAAGTAACAGCAGAACAGGAAATTGCTATTCTTCAGAGAATGGTAAAACAACGTAAGGATTCTTACGACCAATTTACGGCACAGGGAAGAAATGACCTTGCAGAAGTCGAAGATGCTCAGATGAAAGTTATCGAGCAGTTTCTGCCAAAACAGCTTTCTGCTGAAGAATTGGAAACAGAAATTAAAAATATTATTTCTGAAACCGGAGCTGAATCCGTTAAAGATTTAGGGAAGGTAATGGGAGTTGCATCAAAAGCATTAGCCGGAAAATCAGACGGAAAAAGCATTTCCGAGATGGCTAAAAAGCTCCTTTCTTAATGCGATTAGTTTTGGGATTTTGAGTTGATCTCAATCCTGCAAAACTATGTCTCATTCCATAACTTAGGATATACAACCTTTGCATATCGATTTGATTAAGAAGCCCGGAACTCTTCAGTTCCGGGCTTCACTTTCTTTGGATATTAAAGTTTGTTGATCAGTTTTTAATTCTAAACTGAAAAAGAATTAAGCTACTATCATATTTCAGAGAGTATTTAAGTGGTTGATTGCTTGAGGGAAAGCTTTTAAATGTTTTTTCACGGTCGTTTGTTTTTCAGAATCATTTCAAATTTAATAATAATATTTCAATATTCCTATAGTTAATTCACGTTTTTTAGAATATTATTACAATATTAATAGTCGGTTAATTTTATATGACTAATCAATTGATAGTTTTTATATATTGAACAAACGCAAAGAATTGCTTAACTTTGTAGGGATAAAAAACAAAATATATGTATCCAACAGATTTAGTAATGCCTATGAAGGCAGAGCTTACAGATAAAGGTTTTCAGGATTTAACAACTCCGGCTCAGGTAGAGGAAGCTTTGAAGCAGTCCGGAACCACATTATTGGTTATCAACTCTGTATGTGGTTGTGCGGCAGGTGCTGCAAGACCAGGAGTAGTATACTCTTTGACAGGAGATAAAAAGCCAGATCATTTAACGACTGTATTTGCAGGATTTGATACTGAAGCAGTAGTAGAAGCAAGAAAACACCTTGCTCCATTCCCTCCAAGTTCTCCATGTGTAGCGCTTTTCAAAGATGGTGAATTGGTTCACATGCTGGAAAGACATCACATTGAAGGGAACCCTGCAGGAGCTATTGCAGCTAACCTTCAGGCAGCATACGACGAATATTGCTAATAAGCAATCAACTAAATACCAAACCGTTACAAATTTTGTAACGGTTTTTTTATTTAATACCGTAAAAAATTTTCTGAAAATTCAAATATCATTATATTTGTTGAAATGGCAACCAAAGCACTTTTCAATACCGTAGTTAACTGGTTTATCCGTCAAAGGATTGATCAGATACAGAATTTTATAGACCATCCGATTGAAACCCAGAAAGGTATACTCTTTTCTCAGCTGTTTCATGCGGAAGATACGGAATATGGTAAATTATACGGATTCAATTCTATCTCAAGTTATCAGGATTTTAAAAACAAAGTTCCTATTGTTACCTATGAAGAAATGGAACCTTTTATTGAAAAAGCAAGACAGGGACATAAAGACGTAAGCTGGCCGGGGCTTATTAAACATTTTGCCAAATCATCGGGTACCACCAATGCTAAAAGCAAATTCATTCCGATCTCTGCCGAAAGCCTTGAATACTGCCACATGAAAGCCGGAAAAGACATGGTTTCGATTTATGCCAACAACCATCCCGAAAACCAGCTTTTTAATTATAAAAACTTACGCTTAGGTGGAAGTTCCGAGCTTTATGCGGATTTTAATACAAAATTTGGAGATTTATCTGCGATCCTGATCGACAACCTTCCGTTTTGGGTAGAAATTACCACTACTCCCAGCAAGAAAGTTTCTTTGATGGGAGAATGGGAAAGTAAGCTTAAAGCAATTACATCCGAAGTAAAAAATGAAGACGTGGGAAGTATTCTTGGAGTACCAAGCTGGATGATGGTTCTTCTGCAAAGAGTATTAAAGGAAACCAATGTAGGAAGTATTTCGGAGCTGTGGCCTAATTTAGAGGTGTTTTTTCACGGTGGAATCAGCTTTAAGCCCTACAGGGAACAATTCAGACAGATCATCGGAAAAAACATCAATTACTACGAAATTTACAATGCTTCCGAAGGCTTCTTCGGTATCCAGGACAGATCAGACAGTGATGAGATGCTTTTAATGCTGGATTATGGGATATTTTATGAGTTTATTCCAATGGATCAGTTCCATTTTTCAAATCCTAAGGTCGTAAGCCTGGAAGATGTGGAATTAGGAAAAAATTATGCAATGGTGATCACGACCAATGGAGGACTCTGGAGATACCTGATTGGTGATACCGTTGTCTTTACCTCAATCAATCCGTTCAGAATAAAAATAACAGGAAGGACAAAGCACTATATCAATGCTTTTGGGGAAGAACTGATGATTACCAATGTAGAATCTGCTCTTGCAAAAGCCTGCGAAGCAACAGGAGCACAGATCACAGATTTCACGGGAGCACCGGTTTTCATGAAAGGAAACGAAGGAGGCGCTCATGAATGGATTTTTGAATTCAGCCAGCACCCGGATGATCTGGAACACTTTATTGATGCTTTTGACAAACACTTAAAGACCATCAATTCAGACTATGAAGCGAAAAGATACAACAATATGACTCTGAAAAGGCCGATTGTACATATCGCCAAAGAAAATCTGTTCTATCACTGGCTGGAAGCTAAAGGAAAGCTAGGCGGACAAAATAAGGTACCAAGACTAAGCAATGACAGAGAATATATTGATCCATTATTGGAAATGAATAAATAAGAGAGAAAGACTCCTAACTCTCAATTGCATATAAAAAAGCCGTAATTCTGTTGAACTACGGCTTTTATTATTTATTTGCTTAAATCTTCTTTTACTTTTTTCGCGGCTTCTTCTACTTTCGAAGCCCCTTTTTTGGCAGCCTCTTTTGCATCCTGCCCTACTTTGTTGGCCTCAGCTTTGATATCCTGACCCGCTTTATTAAGATCCTGTTTTGTCTTATCTGCAGTGGCATCAATCCTATCTTTTGCCTTCTGTGCGGCATCATCAATCTTATTACCCGCTTCATCTACCTTATCTTTCACATCTTCTTTAGCGTTGTTGATCTTTGCAGTATCCACAACGTTTGGTGTTTCTGTAGTGGTAGTGGTTGTAGTGGTAACTGATCCGTCAGGATTTTCTACCTGTTCTGTTTTTGTTGTTGATTTTGTACATGCTACCGTGAATACTGAGATCACCAGTGCAGCTAAAATTTGTTTTTTCATATTGTTTATTTTTTAATGGAATCTGGATTTATTCTGATTTAGTTTCCTGCGCAGCCGTCTTTTCTGCTGTTTTTAGTTTCTTTTCGGCTTCTGCTTTTTTCTTTTCTTCTTCCTGTTTTGCTTTATTTTCTTTTTCGAGCTCGGCTTTAATTTTATTTTCTTCGTCCTGAAGCTTTTTAGCCTGTTTTACAGAATCAATATACTGGGGAGAAGACATTCGTATTTTGCGTGCAATATCCACTGAAACGGCTCCTGTAGAAAAGGAATCGACAGCAGTAGTATCATAACTTATTTTAACTTCCTGCTCAGCCCCGAATCCCGGTGATTCTTTCTTCGAACAAGCAGTAAAAAGAATGATAAAAATAAAAATCGCAGCCAGTAAATTTTTCATGGAACTAATTTAATAGAAATTCCGCAATTACAGGATAGTGATCCGATAATTTCACAGACTGGTCTACTTTATAGCTTAGCGGAATGATTGATTTCGAACTGAAAATATAATCAATTCTCAAAGGCACTTTATAATCATGGAAACTGCTGGCACTGCCCTTTCCGGCAACCAGGAATGCGTCCTGAAGGTCTTTTCCAAGGTTATAATACTCATATGAATTGGGAACAGAATTAAAATCTCCGGCCAGAATAACAGGATAAGGAGATAAATCTATCATTTTTCTGATTCTTTTTACCTGGTCTTCATGTGCCTGAAATGTAGGAGTCATATGAGAAAGTAGCGTTGATACATTTCCCAAACCTAGTTTATCAAGTTTCGTAAACATAGATTTATGAAGTCTGAAGGGTTCAAGATACACATTAATAATTCGGATTACTTTTCCATTAATGTCTATATCAGCATAAAATGAATTTCCACGTGCTTTCTCGTCAATAAGCTCTGCTTGTCTTACAATTTTATGCTTGGTTTTAAGAATAACCGACGGGTATTTTATAAGATCACGCTGTATAACACGGTTTGTATCTTTTTCCTGTACAAGAATAATATCTGCATCCTGTGCCTTGATATAATCTTTTACTTTATCCCAGCCATATTCTCCATATTTCACATTAAAAGTCAATACCTTAATATCACGGATTGTTTTTAAATTTTCTGTTTTTGGGGAAAAGTTGATCCATCGTCTGATCGGATTATAGAAAATAAATGTACCTAATACAAAAGCAATGGCTATTTTTTCTTTTTTGAAGATCCAGATCAGCGTTAGAATTACATGTGCCAGTATCAGATAAGGAAAACCAAGAGACAGAAGATTCAGGTTGCCTAAAATGTTTGGTGGAATCCATGCATTCCCCAATGTGCATAACAGCAAAACAGCAACAACGATATGTATAAATAGTAATATCTGGTTCGACTTCATGAAAAAACGGTCTTGGTACGATTTTCTTTCAACAAAAATCCTACCAAGCAGACAATTTTAACTCTTTTTATGATTATTTATTCTCCGTAGAAAATGTTACTGCGACAGGATAATGATCTGAAATACTTACAGAACGGTCAATTTCGTAAGATATTGCCTTTAATGACTTTGAAGAAAAAATATAGTCGATCCTGATGGGGAATTTATAATCGTGAAAACTGGTTGCACTTCCTTTTCCTGCAGTCAGAAATGCATCGTCAAGCCCATCAGATAAATGATAATATTCGTAAGAATTGGGAACAGAATTGAAATCACCTGTAAGGATAACAGGGTAAGGCGAATTGTCAATTACTTCACGAATAAGCGCTACCTGATCCTGATGTTTTTTAAAGGTAGGAATGAGTCTCTTAACAACATCTTTTATTTTTTGTTCGTCGTTATCGGTATCTCCGTTAAGTTTCACCATCTCTTTTTGAAAGCGAAATGGATTGAGATAGACATCAATGAACCTGTAGTTTTTGCCTTTAATTTCTATATCAGCCAGCACACCGGGAATTCTTACCTCTTCATCTTGAGGATCAATAATCTGCTGTTTAATGATTTTATGCCTGGTCAGAATTGTTAAGCCGCCTCCGGGATTTGCTTTCTGATAACCATCAAACTGATATTTAATACCCGCGTCCTCCTGTAAAAGAATAACATCAGCATCCTGAGATTTCAGGTACGGTCCTACCTCTTTGTTTCCTATTCTGCCAGCCCTTGTATTAAAAGAAATCACTTTTATTTCAGCGTTTCCTTTCTGATCAGAATAGTTAACCCATCTTTTTACAGGATTCATAAATGCCAAACCCGCCAACATAAATACAAAAGCCCTTTTTTTCCAGCTTAATACCCAGAATATGGTCAGGATCATATATAAAATCATGAGAACCGGGAATCCTAATGACAGCAGATTAAACCATGGAAAAATCTTTGGCGGTACGTAAGCGTTCAGTAAACTACCCAGCAGCAGAAACAAAATTCCCAGATGGATAATAAATACTATGAGTCGGAAAATCTTCACAATGTTACTTTAGTTGAATCTGTATAAATGCTTTTTCCATATCCTTGCCAAAAGCCATCCAACCAAAGCTCCTCCTACGTGAGCAAGGTGGGCAATGCCTCCTCCGTTTCCTGATACTCCAAGATATATTGAAATTACAACAATAATTGGTAAAAGATATTTTACTTTAATCGGAACAGGAATAAACATAATTCCGATTTTAGCATCGGGATATAATGTGGCAAAAGCTGCTACTACTCCGAAAATAGCGCCGGAAGCACCCATCATACGAGATATAAGCAGGTTATAATATTGACTGGATAATTCCTGTCCTTCAACTGTTGTAGCACTGATCTTCAGACTTCCCACATAATCAAGTGCGGCTTTTGGATAAATTTCGGCCGCGCTAAGTCCCATATCTTGTAAACCAGAAATAATTTGCTGAGCTTCTACAAAATTCCAAAGATTGAATAAGAAAAACGAGCCTAGTCCACTTGCGAAATATAGTATCAGATATTTTTTATCTCCCAATGTTTGCTCCAGAATAGGTCCAAAGCTAAATAATGTAAACATATTAAATAAAATATGCATTATACCCCCAGGCTCTCTAAATGGAGCGTGCATAAACATATGGGTAATAACCTGCCAGGATTTAAAATTGGGAGAGAATGGATAAAACCCAGAAAGTGTATCGTATAAATTCGGAAGCATAAAATTAGCAACCAAATAAACAATAATGTTGATAATAATAATGTTCCTTGTAATGGGTGGTATATTGTTAAACATATTTTTTAAAATTTGTTTTTAAAGTCATTAAACGGAACTTCATAAAAGCATCTTTTGCCATCCGGTAAAAATTCCGGGAAGCCTAATGCTGTAAAGTCTTTGATCAGTTGTTCCGCATCTTTTTTATAAATAAAGTCAAATCTGGATTTCGACTGCATTTTATTCCATTGGTTATGGTAATACTGCATGAATTCTTCTTCCGTCTTGTAATCCAGGATCTCAAAAAGGTTCTCCAGGAATTTCATGGCCTGGGTTTCTTTCAGCCCTTCCGGAAGTGAATCTATTCGAAGTACACTTTCATGAGCAATTTTCATGTCAAACCCTAATTCCGGGAGATATTTTTTGATCGAATTGTATTTTGTCTTTTCGATTTCATTCATATGATACTCCAGAGAGAAAAGAAGAGCATGGCTGTTTGTGCTTGATTTTCTGGTGGATTTGTTTCCTTCAGAAACCAACAGTCTGTGCATTCTTCCCAGATCCAGCATTAAAGTGACATCTCCTTTGTTAAAAAGCCAGTATCCATTGGGAAGCCTCATCAGATCTTCATCAAAATCCTCATCTTCGAACAGGTTAATCTTTGAAGGCTCTGCTGTAATATTCTGATGGTACATTTCCGTAAGGTTCTGAATTTCCTCCGGATGTACTACATTTTTCTCTTCCAGAAACGGATTATAGTCTTTATCTACAATGATTTCAGGCATTTTGAAAACACCTCCGCCGGATCCTCCTCCATTTCCTTTGCTCGGAATAGGTTTATTCATCATTTCATCCAGTTCGGGATCTCTGTCGAAATCCAGGCTTGGAGAAACATTGTAAATCCCTAAAGATCTCTTAATGGTTGAACGAAGCAAAGCAAAAATAAGATGCTCATCTTCAAATTTCACTTCAGTTTTCTGTGGATGGATGTTAACATCTATTTTCTCCGGATCAAGTTCCAGAAAAAGGAAAAAGGATGGCACATATCCAGGCTGAAGCAGGCCTTCAAAAGCTTCCTGTACTGCTTTATTGAAGTATGCACTTCTGAAGTATCTTCCATTAACAAAAAGGAACTGCTCGCCTCTTGCTTTCTTGGCCCCTTCAGGTTTAGCAACAAAACCATGAAGTTTACACCAGATAATGTCTTCTTTAATAGGAATCAGAAGCGGCTGAAGCTTTCTTCCGAAAACATCCACAATACGCTGCATCTGGCTTCCTTTTCTCAGTCTGAAAACAGCTTCATCATCATGAAAAAGGGAAAACTCCAGATTCTCATGAGCCAGTGCAACACGCTGAAATTCATCAATTACGTGTCTGAATTCAATATTATTATTTTTCAAAAATTTCCTTCTTGCAGGAACATTGTAGAAAAGATTTTTTACTAAAAAATTTGATCCGTCTGCTGTCTGAACCGGATCCTGAAACTGGAAAACCCCTCCTTCGATATAGATATTGGTACCAATGGAAGTATCCTTCTGTTTTGTTCTGAGCTCCACCTGGGAAACTGCTGCTATAGAAGCCAGCGCTTCACCACGAAATCCTTTGGTGGCTATCTTAAAGATATCTTCAGTTCCTTTGATTTTTGAGGTAGCATGCCTTTCAAACGCCATACGGGCATCTGTTTCAGACATTCCTTTTCCGTCATCCACCACCTGGATAAGGTTTTTCCCGGCATCTCTGATGATCAGTTCAATTTTCGTTGCATCTGCATCAATAGCATTTTCCAAAAGTTCTTTCACGATGGATGCAGGCCTCTGCACCACCTCTCCTGCTGCAATTTGGTTGGCTACATGATCCGGTAAAAGCTGAATAATATCTGACATAAAAACGTAAATCAACTTACAAAAATAGTCAATGAAAACGGGAATTAAAATACTAAAATCGTGATTTAATATTTAATTATCAACATTTTTGCCTATTTATCCCCAACCGGTTTTTTTAATGTTTGTAATGAAGGGCGTTAGCAAGTTTATTGCTCCAATCCGGAAATCTTTATTTCAACAATCGTTAAAAACAGGACAAAAACAAGTCATTTTTACATAATTAAATTAATTTTTAAGAAAAATGCCCCTATTCTATGATAAAATAAGGGCACTTACAGCTAGTTTATACAAAAAATTAATAGTGTGTTTTATATTTTAATCCTCAAAGACAAGCTTTCTTTTCTTTTCTCTTTTAGGAATTCCATGGATTTTATCATACAGATAAGCAAAGAGATTAGGTTTTTTATAAATCCTGCTGTATCTGTATTTTGTGTTGAAATGACGAATATGAATTTTATAAGCATCATATCCGATGACAATCAGAAGACATATGCTGATCACATAGAATACTCTGAATTCCAGATAGTAATATGTTAACCCCGAGAATACAGCGCCCATTACATAAGCAAGCATAATACTCATGAGAAGTTTTGCCCTGCCAATCAGCTCCCCGTTTTTTCTGTATTTTTTCTGGGTAAACATGGATACCAGAATTCCCAGGTCGGTAGTGGTTCCGGTAAGGTGGGTCGTTTTCACAGAGAAGTTGGAAATACTTGCGGTAAGACCGTTCTGAAGTCCGGTGGCAAAAAGCATCAAAGCCACTAAATATTCTGTTTCTTCCAATGTTTTCTGGTAATAAAACTGTCCGTATATTCCTACAAACAGAAGACATATGATTTCCAGCACAATCGGCATGGCATGGGCGAAATATTTACTTTTCTTATTAAAATTGATAACAATAAAGTTGGACAGGAAGCTTCCGAAGAAGAACAAAAAGATCCATCCGCCTACAACTCCTACCTGTGTCCAGTTTCCTTTACTGATTTCTGCCGCTAAAATAGCGTAATGTCCTGTTACGTTTGACGTGAAAGAGAGGAATATCAACAGGGAAGCAATGTTTATAGTACCTGCCGTGAAGGCAGTCAGCGTTCCCAACCTGATGTTGTCTCCCAATGTCCTGCTGTTACTATAATTTCTTAACATTTTTTATTTTTTTAAATTGTGTTTAATTTTCAGACTTCTACAAAAATCTCTGCCAGCCTTCCTCTTTCCGGAAGTTTTTCTCTTACTTCGACCGTAATTTCATGAGATTTCAGTTCTTTGCATTTCCTGATATAAGGAATCAGATCAAATTTTCCGTTTCCTCTGCTTTTGATGGATGGAGAATAATAAGCTTCCTCAATGTTTTCCGCCTTTACATATTGGTTGAATGTTCTCTGGAAACTTCCTGTGAAAATGTCGCAGATGATTTTATTGACCAGATGAGGATATTTATTGCTGATAATTCCCAAAGCATCACAGAATTCTGCAGGTCTTATTTTATTGAATACCGATGTTTTGGTACTGAACAAAAGATCTCTGATAGAATCTCCGGAATCATACCCGGAAGTCAGAAAAATGTTATATTGGTTCTGATCTTCTGCTGCTTCTTTCTCTTTAAGTACTTTTTTCAATATATTCAATGACTCAAGAGAGTAATCTGTTGCAATTAAAATTGTTTTAGTCATGTTCTTATTATTTTGTATTGTGTTTATCTTTTTTGATGATACAAAACTAGAACGACCATATTAGAAGATCTTTGGAATGGAATTAAAATGTGATTAAAGAGATTAAAATAAGATTAGAAAATTGTTAACGGGAATTAATATGGCGAAAAGCTCTTTGCATTTTTGCCATTTCGCTTTTTCGTCAATTTGCGATTTTGCCTATTGTTATTCTGGTTTACACTTTGGCTTGTTCCCCCTTCTGAGTGCTGTAGAAATTAGGAAAACGCATTTGTACCGTTGTTCCCTGGTTTTCGTGAGAGCTTACAATCAGTTCACCGTGGTGCATTCTGACGATATTCCTTGCCAGTGGAAGTCCGATCCCGTAGCCTTCATAATTATTGGTATTGGAAGCTCTGAAAAACGGATCGTAGATTTTATTCATTTCCACTTCAGGAATTCCGATCCCATTATCTTTTATAATGATGTAGACATCTGTATTGGTGGCGCCAAGAGAGACTTTAACCTGCTGAAAATTAGAATATTTACAGCCATTACTGATGATATTGGCCACTGCAAGATGCAGTAGCTGCTCATTCCCCTGAACTTTTAATTTCTTAGGATTATCGGGAAGCATGCTGATATCAAGATAGATATTGTTTCGGGAATCAATTCGCCTTAAGGTTTCAATAACGTCCCAAAGAAGCTGATCAATTCTCACCTTATCCATTTTCTGGATTTTCCCGTCGAATCCGGTTTGGGCAATCATTAAGAGTGCTTTAATCTTTTTATCCAGCTTTTCAGCTTCATCCAGAATGATTCCGAGGGTTTCTTTGTATTCATCAGCCGTTCTGCTGATAGAAAGCGCAACATCGGCTTCTCCCATGATGGATGTAAGAGGCGTCCTCAATTCGTGGGAAACATTGCCAATCAGGTGGTTCTGGGTTTCAAAAGACGTTTCAATGCGGTTGAGCATATCATTAAAGGTATCTACCAACTCATTAAGCTCTTTATTATCAGGATGTGATTCCAATCTTAAGTGAAGGTTTTCAGAACTGATTTCTTTTACTTTTCCTGTAATTTTTAAGATCGGCCTGAATAAGGTTTTGGACAGATAAAAAGAAAAAATCATACTGAAAAACAGAGACAGTACAATACAGGTAAGCAGTGTTCTCTTTAAAAAGCCCAGATAATAAACAACATAATGGTTTTTGGCAGAAGCGATGGCAATATAATCTTTATCATCATATCTGAAACTTTGTCCTATATAATAGAATTCTTCATCATTATAATTGGATTCTCCTTCTCTGATAATATTTTTAAAGAAATAATCGGGGATATGAACTTCCTGAGATATTTTTTTGAAATTGGAATCGGCAGGAACAGCAAAAACATAGTCTCTTTCCATCGGAAGTTCCTCATCATTCAGGTTGCTGAGAATATAGTTTTCAGGAAGGTCGAGATGATCTTTACTTTTTTCGATCTGAACAATGGTTGCCGTCCTTATCTTCAGCAGTTCATAAAACCTCTGATGTGAAAAATTAACGATAGAAAAATACACCAAACCACTGAATAGCAAAATGATGGCGGTAAAAACCAGCATCAAAAGTACCATCGTTTTGGTTTGATTTGTAATGACTCTGTTAAACATTCATTATGTCTTTTTCAACACATAACCCATTCCTATAACGGTATGAATCAGTTTATTATCATCCTGGCTGTCCAGTTTTTTCCTTAAATAATTAACATAAACATCTACCACGTTGGTTCCCAGTTCATAGTTTACGCCCCAGACCGCATCCAGAATTTCTGCTCTCGAAATTACTTTTTCCGGATTATTCAGGAAGTACAGCAGCAGTTTATACTCTGTGGAAGTAAGAGAAATATCTTCTCCGGCTCGGGTTACTTTCTTGGTATAATCATTCACCATCAGATCCGAAAACTGGAATACATGTTCATTATCAGGCTCCGGTTCGGCAATTTCCTGTGGACCGTTGTTGTTGCTTCTCCTTAGTAAAGACTTTACACGGGCTACCAGTTCAATGAATTTAAAAGGCTTCACCAGATAATCATCTCCACCGCTTTCCAGGCCGAGAACAATATTTTCAGAAGTTCCCAAAGCAGTCAGAAATAAAATAGGAACGCTCTGATTGGTTTTTCTTATTTCTTTGCACACATCCAGACCGTTCATTTCCGGAAGCATAATGTCTAAAATTACCAGATCAAAATCGTTAGCCTGCACCAGCTGAACTCCTGTACGGCCGTCAAAAGCTACAGAAATTTCATATCCATTTTCCTGAAGCCCCTTTTTAATAAAGGACACCACACTGGTTTCGTCTTCGATAAGAATAATTTTTTTCATAGATGAAATAAGGAGTTTTACAAAAATAGGGAAATTTTCCTGGGAGAAAAAGCGAGGAATATCAGAGAGTCAAGTAGCAAATAATAATTTTCAATGAATTGATTCCCTCCTGTATCCAAACTCTATGGAATAATATTACCTTTGTTTGAATATAATTCAGGTTAAATTACACACAGTATGAATGACTTTTTAATAGGTATCGGCAAGAGATTAAAGGATATTAGAAAAAAGAATAATTTAACCATTAATGAGCTGGCCTTCAAAGCGAATGTGAGCAACGGACTTGTTTCCAGAATTGAAAACGGAAGAACGATTCCTTCACTACCTGTGTTATTGGATCTGATTCAGTCGCTGGAGATTGATGCCAGTTATTTTTTTGAAGGAGTTGAAAAAAAGTCCAATGCCAAATTCATTTATGTCCCGAAGGAGAGCCAGCAAATTATAGAAAAAGAAGTGGAAGCTGAGGGGTTTAAATATATGCACATCTTCAGCAAGAGCCTTCATTCTTTAGGTTTTGAGGCCGTTCTGCTGACGCTTGAACCTAATTCTAAAAGGGAAAAGGTCATTACGGATGCCTGGGAATTTAAATATATTCTGAAAGGAGAAGTGAAATATGTGATTGATAATGAAGAAGTCATCTTAAAAGAAGGAGATTCTTTGTATTTCAACGGAAAGTTTCCTCACGTTCCGGTAAGCATCAGCAATGAAAGCTGTGTAATGCTTGTTCTTTATTTTTATACGGCTTAACTATTCATTTTTTTAACGCAAAGCTTTTACTATTTTTCTTTTGTCATTCTGACGAAGGAAGAATCTCTTATTTGCATTCAATAACGCGAGATTCTTCATTACATTTCATTTCATTCAGAATAACAATTGTAGTGTAGATTCCTTATAAATACACATATAATAATCAAGCTTCTTCAACGACAACGTCGTAACCTTTGCACACTTATAATTTAGCATTATAATTATTAAACTTTGCATTTACATCATATCTCAATTTTTACATTATTCTTCAATTTTTGACTTTACAGCACACACAAAAGTTTACAAATATGCAACTTCTGGTTTTCGTCATTCTTCCAAGATGAACGAAATATGAACCAAATCAAGCCTGCTTTTGGGAAATTTCAATTCCTTTTATTTTCAGGAAATATTTGTGGAAAATGCTGAAACAGTGAATTTAAAAATTGTTTAGATCTGTTTTTAAAGGATGGCATTAATACATTTAAAGGTAAAATAAACGTAACAAACAGAACTTATTTGTTAAACAATACTTAACACAAAATATTTATATATATTAAAATTATTAGCTTGATTTGCATAAAAAATTTAATATATGTAAAAATGAAAACAAAATTAGAGAAATTATTTACCCTTGTTTTTGTCTGTCTCATAGTCTTTGTTTCAGCGCAAAAACAGTTAATTATAGGAACTGTGCTTGACGACAGCCAGCCTCTCCCCGGGGCCACAGTCAAAATAAAAGGCTTATCTAAAAATATAACGACTGATATTGAAGGGAAATTTGCCATCAATGATATCAAAGAAGGCCAGTACACTCTACAAATCAGCTACATTGGTTATGAATCTTCAGATATCAATGTAGATCTTAAACCGGAACAAACGGTTGACTTAGGAATTATCAAACTATCCCAACCGAGAAAAAATATTGGCGAAATTGTCGTTACCGGAACGTTAAAAAATACGGAAGCGAGAGCTTTAAATCTTCAGAAAAATGCCATTAATATCACCAATGTCATCGCTTCAGACGGAATCGGAAAGCTACCGGACAGAAATGCAGCAGAAACCGTACAGCGTGTGCAGGGAGTTTCTATTGAAAGAGACCAGGGAGAAGGAAGATTTGTTTCCCTGAGAGGACTTCCGCCATTCTGGGCATCCACAACCATTAATGGAAACAGACTTCCCACCGCAGAGGAAGAAACGACTTCCAGAGCAACGGCATTTGATTTCTTTCCTACAGAACTGATCTCCTATGTACATGTAAACAAGTCTTTTACCCCAGATATGGAAGCTGACGGAATAGGCGGCGGTGTCAATTTTATCACCAAAACTCCACCGATGAAAACAGAGTTTAAAGCTACTGTGGGAAGCGGTTATAATGCAAAGTCTGATAAAGGAGTTTACAACCTTGGATTTTTGTATGGGGGAAGAACGAAGAATAAAAAGTTCGGGTATTTATTCAACTTTGCGCATTTCATAAGAAACTGGTCTACAGATAATTTTGAGGCTAGAAGAAGTGGCGATGAAGGAGTTTTCAGGCTGGAACTTCGCGATTATAACGGAGTCAGAAAAACAACAGGAATCAATACTGCTTTCGAATACGTATTATCTCCAAAAACAACCTTCTATTTAAAAGGAATGTATGGTACTTTATCGGATGATGAAACCCACTATAAACACAGAATCCGTTTTGATAAATTCAGCAGTGCTAATAATACAGCAAGAGTAGAGCTCCAGAATATCCACAATTTACTGATAACAGAACTTACTTCTGTTTCTTTGGGAGCAGTTCATCAATTCAATAAAGGAAAAATCGACTGGGATTTATCTTACTACAACAACCAATTCAAGTATGGAAATATCCCTGATAAGCAAAACAATTCTTACTATGTCATCAAGTACACTCAATCTGGTGTAGGCATCAATCCTGATTATATTTCCAATCATGGAAATGGCCCCAGAGCTTATTGGAAAGCTGATGGTGGAAAATTAGATTATAAAAATCCGGATGCATTGTTTGGCTTCTACAGTGATCCGAACTTTAAAATGGACGCTTCTCAGATGAGATTTACAGATCTTGAATTCTATAAGGTTTTTGTAGAGGAAAAGGATAAAATCGTAGCAGCATTCAACCATGAAATCAATGCTTCTGATAAACTGACTTTAAAATATGGTTTTAAATACAGAGATAAAGAACGTAATGCAAGATTCTCTGATATTTTCTACAATTGGACCAGCGGAACAGCGCCTCTTCTGTCTGATTTCTCACAATACATCACAACACAGCCCAACGGACCTAAATATTTAAGTGAAATGAACGCACACATCGGCAATACTTTCGGACCCGTACTTTCCACCAATGGAATGAATCAGTTCTGGTACCAGAATCAGGGTAATCTGAAGATCAATACTGCAGATTCTGAAGCCCTGGAATACAATAAAGCACTAGGAAGAAACTTTGATGTGTTTGAAAAACATGCGGATGCTTATGGAATGGCAACGTACAAACTGAATGATAAAATCATCATTTTAGGAGGAATAAGATTATCAAATACCAATACCAAAGTAAAGGGATACAGTGTGAATGATAATGTACTGACTCCGGTAGAAAACACCAAAAACTATCTGGCTGTTCTTCCGATGATTCATTTAAAATATACTTTAAATGATAAAGCTAATCTTCGTTTTGCAGCGACAAGAACTTTTTCAAGACCAAATTTTGGCGATCTGACTCCGGGAGGAACTTATATTGAAGCAGATAACGAGTTCAAAGGCGGAAATCCCAACCTTAACCCTACCTATTCTTTGAATTTTGACCTGATGGGTGAATATTATTTTTCCAACGTAGGGATTCTAAGCGGTGGCGTTTTTTATAAATCCATTACGGATCCTATTTTCCAGGACTCTTTTATCGGAAACTATAACGGAAACAACGGAGTACAGTTTACCGCTCCCAATAACGGAAAAGCTGCATGGCTGGGAGGTATTGAGCTTGGAATTAATAAGAGATTCGATTTCCTTCCAGGGTTTTTACAGTATTTCGGAGTACAGCTGAATGCCACATTCATGACTTCCGAAATGGAAAAGCCAAGCGGAAGAACGGTAGCCCTTCCCTATCAGGCAAAGGAGTTGTACAACGCGCAGCTTTTCTTTGAGAAAAAAGGATTCAATGCAAGGCTGGCTTACAATTATAAAGGAAAATATGCTGTAGAATATGCCGAGGAAGATACCAATGATTCTTACTATGGCAAGTATAGTAATCTGGACTTCGGAGGTTCTTACCAGTTTACCAAATACCTGACTTTATATGCGGATGTGAATAATATCCTGAACAAACCACTGATCTATCACTTCGGTAAAAGCGAAGACCGTCCGGAACAGGTGGAATATTATGGAGTCCGATTCAATCTTGGAGTAAAACTGAATTTCTAAACCAGAACCATGGCCAGAACCATCAATCAAAAAACACTGGTAACACTGAAGGCTGCTTTTGCTGCTTTCGGTGTTTACTTCTGCATGTACGGTTTCAGGAAACCTTTTACCGTAACTTCCTTCGCAGGACTTTCTTATTTTGGGGTAGATTATAAGATTCTGATTATCATTGCACAGGCCGTAGGCTACTTTGTTTCCAAATTCATCGGGATCAAATTTATTTCCGAGCTGAAACCCCAGAAAAGACTTACTTATCTTTTTATTTTTATTACTGTTGCAGAGCTTGCATTGTTAGGATTTGCAGCCGTTCCTGCTCCTTACAATATTCTGTTTATGTTTATCAACGGTATTCCACTGGGAATGATCTGGGGAATTGTTTTCTCGTATATTGAAGGACGGAAAGCCACTGAAATCATCGGATTGTTTTTATGTTCAAGCTTTGTGGTTTCTTCAGGGTTTACAAAATCAGTAGGAAAATTTCTAATGGATACTTTCTCCATTTCAGAATTCTGGATGCCATTTTCAGCAGGACTTGTTTTCATAATTCCATTGGTTCTTTTCGGGCTGCTTCTTGAAAGAATTCCCAAACCTTCAGAAGAAGATATTTTGCTTAAAAACAAGAGACAGCCGTTGAATGGTAAAGAAAGAAAAGCCCTGATCCAACAGTTTTTTGTTCCAATTGTGTGCATCATATTTTTATATATCAGTTTAACCGTTTTAAGGGATTTCAGAGATAATTTTAATCGTGAAATCTGGGACGGACTGAACTTTACTTTTGACAGTTCTATTTTCACTTTAACGGAAATTCCTATCGCCGTAATGGTTCTGGTGATTTTAAGCTTTATGGTAAAAGTAAAGAATAATAAAAAGGCATTTGCCTATTATCATTACATTCTTTTTGCAGGAATTCTTACGGTAGGACTTTCTACGTATCTGTTTCAGCAGGGTTCTCTGTCGCCTTTTTTATGGATGACAATTTCCGGCTTCGGAATGTATATCTGCTATATTCCTTTCAACGGAATTTATTTTGACCGGATGATCGCCGCCTTTGAAATCAAAGGAAATGTAGGTTTTCTGATCTATATTGTAGATTCTTTTGGTTACCTGGGAAGTGTTTTGATTCTTCTGTATAAAAACTTTGGCTCGGCCAAAACTTCGTGGTTACATTTTTATATTAACTTAAATTATATCATCACCATAACGGTTTTCGTTCTTTCCGTGATTGCTCTTCTGGCTTTCAGAAAAAAGTCAAAACCCAAATCTAAATCTAATCAATTCATCAATTTCGATACGTCGAAAATCTTATAAATATTTGCAAAATGACAACAAAATTTGATTTACTCGTTGTAGGAGGCGGAATTTTAGGAACATTCCATGCTTATCATGCGCTGAAGAAAAATCTTAAGGTAGCTTTACTGGAAAGAAATTCTATTCCCCAGGGTGCCACGGTAAGAAATTTCGGACAGGTAGTACCTTCCGGAATGGATCTTAAATGGCAGAATTTCGGAAGGGAAAGTCTTGCCATATACAATGAACTTCATAATCAGGCAGACCTTACCATCAGGCAAAATGGCTCCATCTATATTGCTTCCAATGATGAAGAGCTTCAATTGATTGAAGAGCTATATGAAATCAACAGAAATAATGATTATGAATCTGTTTTATTATCTAAAAACGACTGCATCAAGAAGTTTGATGGTCTTCGTTCAGACTATTGCAAAGGAGGTCTGTTTTTCCCACAGGAACTTTCCGTAGATTCTGCAGATATGATTGTAAAGCTTCACAAGCTGCTTCAGGAAAAAATGGGATTACAGATCTTCTACAATACATCTGTACTGGAAACCCATGAAGATGATCAGAAATGTACAGCGGTAACGGCTGATGGAACGGAATTTAACGCTTCCAAAATCATAATCTGCGGTGGACACGAGTTTAAAACTTTATATACTAAAGTATTCAATGACAGTGATCTGGAAGTGAGTAAGCTGCAGATGCTTCAGACCAAACCACAAGGAATCTATTCACTTCAGGGAAATATCCTTACTGGACTTTCTGTAAGAAGGTATGAATCTTTCAGCGAATGTCCTTCTTTTCAGAAAATCAAGGCTTTAGAAGATCCTAATTCGTTTGAGAAGAAATACGGAGTTCATATTTTATTCAAACAGACTCTGGATGGTTCTGTCATTATAGGAGATTCTCACGAATATGCAGATGCCAAAAATGCAGATGATTTGGGGTATGATCTTAATATGGAGATTGATGAATTCATGATTCATGAGGCTAAGAAAATTATTGATCTTCCTACGTATGAAATTCAGAGAAGATGGTTCGGAATCTATTCTCAGTGCAAAACGAAAGATATTTTTGAGCACAGCCCTTCTGCCAATATTCATATTGTAACAGGGATCGGAGGAAAAGGAATGACGGGAAGCGGTGGCTTTTCCAAATTTAATATTGAAAAAATTTACGCATAACATTTACATGAAAAATATAGAATTACTCGTTCTGGATATGGCCGGAACAACAATTGATGAGGATAATGTAGTTTACAAAACACTTACCAACGCTGTGAATGATTATGGCTATGTGGTAAGCCTGGAAAAAGTATTATCCAGCTGTGCCGGAATGGAAAAACTGGAAGCCATCACAAGTCTTTTAAAAGAAATCAATGGGAACGAAGAAGATGCTTCTGCTATTTTTGAGAATTTTTCTGAACAACTGAAAGAATCTTATCAAAATCTGGATGTAAAACCCATCAACGGAACGGAAGATTTCTTATTGAATATGAAAGCTCAAAACAAGAAAATCGTTTTGAATACAGGCTATACTTCAGAAATAGCCCATCAGCTTTTAGATAAACTCAACTGGAAAGAAAGTATTCATTTTGATGCTTTAATTACCGCTGATGATGTTTCAGAAAGCCGCCCGAGCCCTGAAATGATTCATCTTGCCATGAAGAAATTCAATATCACTGAAGCTCATAAAGTATTAAAAGCAGGGGATTCTGTGATTGATATTGAAGAGGGCAAAAATGCTGGTTGCGGATTAACAGTGGCGGTTCTTTCCGGAGCTCAGACCCAATCAGAACTTGAAAAGGCAGCTCCTGATTATATTCTGAATACGATTTCTGAAGCTGAGGGAATCCTTTAATCCATTTTTTCAGATTATTTTTAAATACTTCTTGACACAAATGTTTTCATGGTTTTTCTATTGGAAATGTTTGTGTTTTTACCACCCCGTCAAATTTCCAATTTGACACCCCTCCGGAGGAGGGGAATGTAGTACGGATCATTAGGTATTTGTTATAACCAATATTTCCAGAAACCTTTTTTGATCTTCTATTCACAAAGCATGTAACTTAAAATAAACAGAGTCATTTTTCTTTTGTGGCTTTTGTGGTTAATATCTAAGCTTTTTTCGGTGATCTTTTTAATTATCAATTAATTAACTTTCAGTTCACGAATGTTTACAAATAGTAAACTAATTTTACAATAATTAAAAATAAATTACTATTTGTAAACTTTCACAATTCTAAAAACCCTTTTCCCCATGAAAACAAAACTATTCTCAATGGCTGTTGTAATGAGCTGTTTCCTTGGAGCTCAGACTAAAAAAGTTCTTTTTATTGGTATTGACGGATGCCGTGCAGATGTCATGATGTCTACACCTACTCCCAACATTCAAAACCTTATCAGCCAATCGATCTATTCTACCGACGGGCTTTGTGCTGCTACAACCTGGAGCGGAAACGGATGGAGCACCATGCTGACCGGCGTATGGCACACCAAACATAATGTTCAGGACAATAATTTCACAAGCCCGAACTATGTCAATTACCCTGATTTTCTGACAAGAGCAGAAAATTACAACCCTGGCTTAAGAACTATCTCTCTGGCTCATTGGTCGCCTATTAACGACAACATCATTCAAACCGCTGATGTAAAAAGTAATTTCGCAACGGATCTTGCAGTGAAAAACGCAGCTGTTACAGCTTTACAGAATGATAATCCGGATATTCTCTTTGTAGATTTTGATGATGTAGACCATGCCGGACATTCTTATGGATTCTCATCTACTGTTTCTCAATATGTCAATTCTATTAAGACTACGGACTCTTATATTGGAGAAATTGTTGCAGCTATGAAAAACAGGCCTTCTTATAACAACGAAGACTGGCTGGTAGTATTGACAACAGATCACGGTGCTATTGAAAGTTCTCATGGAGGAGGAAATCTTTCTGAAAGAAATATTTTTACGGTATATTCCAATCCTGGATTTACTCCTCAGCAGATCAGCAAAACTGTTCTGGAATCCAATAAAACATTCAATCAATTGAATTTCCCGGCAGGAACTTATGCAAAGCCAGCAAGCCAGATTCCTTTTAATTTTGGAGCTAATCAGGATTTTACGATTGAATTTTGGGTGAAACCTAATGCTGCTTACTCCAGTGATCCGGTGATGATCAGTAATAAAAACTGGGCTAATGGGAAAAATAAAGGATTTGTTTTCTCAGGCTATTCAGGACAAACTTTTAAAATGAATATTGGAGATGGAACCAACAGGATTGATCTTGTTGGCGGAAAAGTAGAAACCAATAAATGGAAACATATTGCGGCAAGCTTTGACAGAGATGGTCTTGTAACATTATATGAAGATGGTGTTCCGGTAACTTTTGCTAAAATGAATACCATCGGAAATATTGATTCCGGGCTTCCTTTGAGTTTAAATCAGGATGGAACCAATGCTTACGGAATTAATCTGGCGGCTTCTTATAAAGATGTAAGAATCTGGAAATCTGCTCTTCCCAATGATGTTATCTTGAATTGGGCGAACCAGGATATTACAACTTCACATCCTTATTATTCTCAATTATTAGCCAACTGGAAGTGTAATGGAACTTCAGGAACTACATTGACAGACTCTGGTCCAAACGCCAATCATATGACTGTGACAGGTTCTCCTACTTATAATGCCAATACTGTTAACAATTTTAAAGTGTATGATTACACCTCAACGACAAGAGAAACGGATCATTTCCCTACGGTATTGAACTGGCTTTGTATTCCGGTACAGTCTTCATGGGGAATAGATGGAGTGAATAGAATTCCGGCATGTTCCAAAGAAATATTGGCAGCAAAAGAAACGAAAGCAATCATTGAAGATTTTAAAATTTATCCTAATCCAGTTTCAACATTCCTTGGAATCCAGTATCAATGTGAGGATAAGGAAATTAAAGCAGAAATCATCGACAGTAAAGGATCAAATGTTTTAACAACCCATTTAAAGTCTTCAAGAGGTTTTTACGATGAAAAAATCAATATCGGAAATCCTCCGGCTGGGGTGTATTTCATTAAAATCAATGGAAGTAAAAAGTCATTAACCAAGACATTCATCAAGAAATAAAACAGTAAAGCAATTAGATTTAAATTTTGATATTAGAACAAGGATATTCCTATCCGAGTTCTAATATTTTTTTTCTTATTTATTGAAAATCAGCTCCATCTGCACATCGGCACGGTCATACTCAGCATTGCTGATGGGAGTATGGATAAAGCCCAGCTTTTCATAAAGTGTAATGGCCGGAACCAGTATAGAATTGGTAACCAAAAATACTTTTTCAGCTTTTAATTCCTTTGCTTTTTCCACTAAAGTATTTCCCAAAAGGTAACCTAGTTTTTTCCCTTGCGCTTTGGGACTTACTGCCATTTTTGACAATTCAAAAGTGAGGGGACTGTCTTCTGTTTTTACTAATGCACAGGTTCCTACTGCTTCTCCATCCAGCAAAGCAAAAACAATGTGCCCTCCTTTATGTAAGATATGCTCTTCAGGATTATCCAGCAGTTTATAATCGCCGGCTTCCATGACAAAGTATGTTTTGATCCATTCTTCATTCAAAGCTTTGAAAGCTTCTTTATACTGAGGTTCATAGGCTACGATTTTTACTTCATTATTGTTATCATTCATCGCTATAAGGTTTATTTAATTCTGTTTTTTATCATTTTTCCAAGCTTTTCCAGATCATTTTCCACCCTGTCTGTCCATTCCAGTGCATAGTTCAAACGCATGCAGTTCTGATACTGATTATGCTGTGAAAACATTCTTCCGGGAGCAAAATTGATTTTCTGCTCAAAAGCCACATCGTAGAGATCTTCCGTACAAATTCTTTTATCCAGCTCCAGCCAAAGCATAAAGCCTCCTTTGGGTTCTGAAATTTTTGTATTATCCGGAAAATACTCAGTTACCGCTTTTTGAATCTGAAGGTAATTTGCGTACAGCTTTTTCCTGAACATTCTGAGATGGTGATCATAACGTCCGTGGGCAAGAAAATCCGTAATTACATCAGAAAACAAAGAAGGTCCGCTTACCGTCTGAACCAGTTTCTGACGGATAATTTTTTCTTTAAATTTTCCGGGAGCTACCCACCCAACCCTGAAACCCGGTGCCAATGTTTTGGAAACCGAGCCTACCCACATCACAATTCCTGCTTCATCATAAAATTTACACGGCTTGGGTCTTCCCGCCCCGAAATAAATGTTACCATAGACATCATCCTCCACCAAAGGAACATTATATTCAGTAAGCATCTTTACCAGTTCTTTCTTGTTATCATCAGGCATCTGAAATCCCAACGGATTATTATAATTCACCACAAAACAGCACGCAGAAAGCTTTGGCATTACCTTTTTTAACTCATCCAGATCTACTCCTGTAATTGGATGCGTAGGAATTTCCACAGCCTTAAGTCCTAATAACTGGATGGCCTGAAGAATTCCAAAATACACAGGGCTTTCCACTGCCACCGAATCTCCCGGTTGCGTCACGGCCATTAAACAATTATAAACGGCATTCATCGCTCCGGAAGTGATGACCAGATCATCTTCTGTGATTTTCCCCTCCATAACCATTGACCATTTGGCAATTTCCCGGCGCAGCACTTCGCTTCCCTGCACGGGTTCGTAGTTGGTTCCGCTGTCACTTTTCCTTTTCATCACATCAATCATGCATTTTTTCATCTTAGCTACCGGAAGAAGACTTTTCCCCGGAATTCCAAGAGCAAATTGTGTAACATCTGTTCCTCCGATACTTCCGAACACCTTGTCAATCAAATCCTGAGGGGTATTTTTACCTTCAGAAACCTTCATCTGTGTCACAGAAGGCAGCGCCAGTTTTCGCTGAGAAGTCTGGCTTACATAATATCCATATTTCGGACGTGATTCTACCAGCGAACGGCTTTCGAGTTCCATATACGCCTGTTTTATGGTATTCAGACTTACATTATATAATTTCTGGGCACTTCGCAATGAAGGAAGCCTGTCCCCAAACTGCAGAGTTTCACTTTTAATCTGCTCTGTGACAGAATTGGCTATTTTAAGGTACAGAACATCTTTAGACATAGAATCCGGGTTTTAAGTAAATGTACAATTTTATCCTGTCTTTATTCGGGATTCAGCCAGCTGGTCATACTGTTGATACTGCTTTTTAATTGCTCCGGATCCTTAAAATTGGAGGTATGAGTATTTTTAAAATATCTTTCAGCGCAGGAAAAGAAATTTCTCTTTTCGGTATCTGACATCTTATTTTTATCATAGATTTTAAAAGATATTTCATCCTTTTCATTGATGATAAGACTGGCAAAAGCAACAGTTTCTTTTCCGTTTTTAGCCAAAAGAAAAGGAAGTCCGAAATTCTGATCTGCTATTTTCAGATTCTGTGTTTCCAGAAAGATATTTTTCAGCACCGACATGTCTGATACATAAGCCTCAGCATATTGAAACTGTTTCTGTTGTTGAGTGATTGTTTCCATATTTCTTCTTTAGCTAAACAAAATTATGGAGGATTTAATCGTGGATACAGATACAGAACTATATAATATTATGGGTACAGATTTTTATATAATGTGCTTTATCTTTTTCTGTTAAAAAATTAGCTCCATCAGAAATAGCATCAATGCAAATATATTTAGCAATATTTATTTACATTTTCTATATTTGCAAAAAATATTGGACAGGATGAGCTTATTTGGAATTAATATTAAGAAAATAAGACAGGTGAAAGGATTGAGTCAAAAGGCTTTTGCAGATCTGTTTGCTCTCAACAGAGGCGTAATAAGCTCATATGAGGAAGGACGTGCTGAGCCAAAAATTGAAACCATACTGAAAGTTGCGAATCACTTTAACCTTAGTCTTGACAAATTACTGACTGAGCCAGTACACGCAAACCAGCTGGCAGGTACTCTTGGTGCAAGTCAGCCCTTACTTTTCCCTGCATCAACAGGGGAGACTAATTTGGAAATACAAAAAACACAGTCCGTAAATAATGCCAACTCAGCAATATTGCAAAAAATATTAGCATCTGTTGATCTGGTCTATGAATTTTCTCCTGAAAAAACTTTGCTTCCCCAATATCAATCCGGTGATATTTTATTTCTGAATAAAACAAATCTGGCAGCAGATTCCATTAGCAATCTAGTGGTTCATATCAATGGAAACCTTCAATACGCAACAGATAATCAACTAAAAAACAAAAACGATCAGGAATACTTTAAGATTGTAGGATACTTTTCGACAGGAAACAAGAATATCTTCACTGGTATTTTTGAAAGACTGGAAAGACTGGAAAAGAAAACGGGAAACAGTCAGATCCTCTAAAGGTTACAAACAGAAAAGCCCTCCGTAATCTTTTACAGAGGGCTTTGTACCCCAGACGGGACTTGAACCCGTACGTCCTTGCGGACACAGGATTTTAAGTCCTGCGTGTCTACCAGTTCCACCACCAGGGCATGGTGTGGGCAAAAAAAAAGATTCGAACCAGAGGTTCCAACCTTCTTAACGACTCTAAAGAGCCCTTTTCGAATTGTGCGGATGAAGGGACTCGAACCCCCACGCCTCACGGCACCAGATCCTAAGTCTGGCGTGGCTACCAATTACACCACATCCGCTGATTCGCTGATCTGAATACTCAGATTCAACCTGATTTCTTACAAATATAAGATTTTTATTTAAAGAACACTCTCTATTAAAACAAAAAACCCTCCGTAAGATATTACAGAGGGTCTTGTACCCCAGACGGGACTTGAACCCGTACGTCCTTGCGGACACAGGATTTTAAGTCCTGCGTGTCTACCAGTTCCACCACCAGGGCATGGTGTGGAGCGAAAAACGGGATTCGAACCCGCGACCCCAACCTTGGCAAGGTTGTGCTCTACCAGCTGAGCTATTTTCGCATAGTGCGGATGAAGGGACTCGAACCCCCACGCCTCACGGCACCAGATCCTAAGTCTGGCGTGGCTACCAATTACACCACATCCGCTGGTTTTTTATATTGTAAGTTTTAAAGAGCTTGCTTCGTTTTTGTGAGTGCAAATATAGGACAATTTCCTTTACTACCAAACTTTTCAGGAAAAAAAAATAAAATTTCCACATTTTTTTTTCACAGCTTCTTTTATTACATTTCATTTTCTTACTTTTACATCGTTAATATTTACGATATGGAATTACAAGGAACGGTAAAGAAACTTTTTGATGCTCAAACATTTGCGAGCGGGTTTCAAAAAAGAGAAATGGTTATTTTGACCCAGGAACAGTATCCACAGCCGATAAACATAGAATTTTTATCTGATAAAATCAGTTTATTAGATAACCTTAAAGAAGGAGAAAACGTAAAGGTAGGAATCAACATCAGAGGTAGAGAATGGGTTTCTCCGCAGGGTGAAACTAAATACTTCAACTCTATTACAGGGTGGAGAGTAGAGAAAGTTTTTGATAATGCTTCAGAACCTACTCAGGCAATGCCTCAGCAGTCTGCATCCCCGGTTTCTAATGAGAATCCTTTTGCCGGAGACGACGATGATGATTTACCTTTCTAATTAAAGAATAAAAGATCAATTATAAATCCTGCTTTTTGAAGTGGGATTTTTTTGCTAAAAATGGTCCGATTAGACGAAAACGAGATTTCATTTCCCGACCCGGAGCTGTATGATGGCCATGAGGGAGTGGTTGCTTTTGGTGGCGACCTGTCCGTAGAGCGTATCTGGTTTGCTTATCAGCTCGGTATTTTTCCCTGGTACAACCCCGGAGAGGAAATCCTTTGGTGGTGTCCCGATCCAAGGTTTGTGCTTATTCCTGAAGAATTAAAAGTTTCAAAATCTATGAGAAAGATACTCAACAGAAATGTTTTTACTTTCTCCGAGAATAAGAATTTCAGGGAGGTAATCAGAAATTGCCAGCAGGCTACAAGAAAAGGGCAGTCGGGAACGTGGCTTTCTGATGAACTGATGGAGTCTTTTATCCAGCTTCATCAATACGGTTTGGCCAAAAGTATTGAAGTATGGCAGGATGGAGAACTTGTAGGGGGTTTTTACGGGTTGCAGATTGGAAATGTATTCTGCGGAGAAAGCATGTTTGCCAAGGTAAGTAATGCTTCAAAAGCGGGCTTTATCAACTTTGTGGAAAGCAATAAAAACAGCCTTGAGTTAATTGATTGTCAATCCCATACAGAACACCTGGAAAGCTTGGGGGCAAAAATGATTCCCAAAAAAGAATTTCTAAAAATCTTACACGAAAATAATGAACGCAGATAAAGAAAAGTGGGTTCTTCTGATTGTCCTGAGTATTATCTGGGGATCATCTTTTATTTTGATCAAAAAATCACTGGAACATTTTAATCCGTTTCAGGTAGGTTCTTTACGGGTTCTTATTGCCGGAATTATTTTACTTCCGGTCGCGATTTCCAATTATAAACTTTTTCCCAGAAAACATCTGAAGTGGTTAATTCTGGCTGCTTTTACAGGAAATTTCATTCCTATGTTTTTATTTCCGATTGCAGAAACTGAAGTAAGCAGCAGCATTGCCGGAATTATCAACTCGATGATGCCTATTTTTGTGATTATTGTCGGAGCACTGGTCTGGAAGTTCGAAACCACGAAAAAACAGATTATAGGAACGCTGATAAGCTTCACAGGAGTCTGTATTCTGGCATTTGGAGGTGGTGACAGCGCAGAACTGAAAATGATTCCGATTCTCTTGCTGTTATTGGCAACTTTATGCTATGCACTGAGTACAACCACTGTAAAATCAAAGCTTATGGAAGTCTCTTCTACGGTTTTATCTGCTTTTGTATTCTCTTTTGTTTTATTGCTGCCTTCCATTCTTGCGCTTACAGGGACAGGATTCTTTTCGGAATTCAGTTTTTCGAAAGATAATCTGATGGGGCTTATGTTTGTCAGCCTGTTATCCGTTTTCGGAACAGGTCTGGCGATGATGATGAATTATCGTTTACTTAAAGTTTCCTCCCCTCTTTTTGCATCCACCGTTACTTTAGTGATGCCTATTGTGGCTATTATCTGGGGAATTATAGATGGTGAGAAACTGACATACTTACAATTGACAGGTGCAGGTATTATCATTGGCGGCCTCATCTTTTTAAGAACCAATCCGAAAAAATAAAATCATATTATAAATTAAATTATATTTGGGTGATTTAACTTATAACTATGAAAAAACTTCTATTTTTTTGGTCTGTAGCCTTATCTGCAATATCATGCTCCAGTTCTGATGATACCCCTTTTGATAACAGTGATCCTTCTAATCAAAATGTGATTCTTCCTACGAAGATGACAATGGACGGGATTGTCATGAAAATCAATTACAACGGAACTAAAATCATCAGCATGATTAACAATATTAATCACGGGCAAAGAATTGAGTTCACGTATACCGATGATTATATTACAGGCATTAAACATTACGAAAATAATATTCTTGAAAGCACTGTTGAATATGGATATAATAACGGGCGTATGTCAACAGCGGTTACGAAGGAATATTCTACAACCGGAACCGTACAGAACACTGTTACATTTACTTATACCTATACCAGTACTACAGAAATCAGCGTAAAAAAACAAACGAATTCAGGAGCGGCAGGTTCTTCTATTATCAACAGTGTAATCACGTATAATAATGGAAATATGGTAAGCAATGCAGGCTCAGGAACCGGAATTGTCAATGGAAATACCGTTAACTATACAGAAAAAGAGACTTATACATACACGGATAAAAACTATCCTTTCAAAAATGTAAAAGGTTTTGACAAAATTATCTTTAATGGAAATGAGAGCAGCGATGGCATAAGCATGTTATTCTCAAATATCAAGAACAGCTTAAGTGCTTATAAGGGAGAATTTACCCAAACTACAGCCGGAGGGGGAACAGCAACCGGAACAACTCAGCATAAGTATACAACAACTTTTAATACTGCCGGTTACCCATCTGAAGAAAGCAGGCAATCGCTTGATACAAATGGAAACCCGAACAGCAGTGTCCCGGATAAGTTTTTCTACGAATACAATTATCAATAAAAAAACCTGCATTTCTGCAGGTTTTTCTTTTATTTTAGGTTATTCTAGTTCTTTTTCTTCACTTTACTGGCTTTTACCTTTTTCACCTCATCTTTAATGAAAGGATATTTTTTCTGCATATCCTTTGCTAAAGAAGGATCAAGTTCCAATGCTTTTTGAAGAGATTCAAAACCTTTATCCTGATCTTTCAGATTGTAATAGCAATTGCTCAGCTGATAAAAAAGTTCTGCTCTGTAATGTTTTTTTATGGCTCTGTTCAAGACTGTTACCGCATCTTCATACTCTCCTACTAACATCAAAACTTCTGAATAGGCATACCAGTTGTAAAACCTTGAAGGTTCTGCATCTACCAGTTTTTTAAGACAGGAAAGGCTTTCTTCAAATTTTCCTGAATCGATGAATAAGAACGCTAATCTCTTTTGATAATCAAGATTGTTTTCATTCAGCTGGGTAGCTTCTTTGGCAAAATGCAATGCTTCAGACATTCCGCCCATTTCTTCGTAAAGATAAGACTGTTCCATCATGGCAAGATAAAACTGAGGGTCTTCTCTTAATGATTTCTGGAATGCATTTAAAGCCAAAATAGGCTGTTTTAAGGCCTTATTACATAATCCGATCTTATAAAAAGTAAATGCCTTTGTGTATTCCAGCTCCAGCATTTCTTCATACGTTTCGATCGCCTTCTGGTATTGTCCCAAAGCTTCATAACAAGCTGCTTTATTGGCATATACTCCTACAGAGTTTGAGTTGATTGCCAGTAAATAGTCGTAGCCTCTTATCGCTTCATCATAATTTTTTCTGTTAAAATAGAATTGTCCGTATTCAAACCAGGCGGTTTCAGAATAAGGGAATTCATCTAAATATTCATTAAGAAAGGCAATAGCCTCCTCACTCTTATTCAGGTCACTGAAGCATACCATAGCATTTTCCAGCGAATATTCATCCGTAGGATCTTCCTTCAGTGCTTTCCTGTAATGTTTAAGAGCGTTAAAAGGATCTCCGAGATTCACATATTCGTCCGCAATAAAGTTGTGGAGAAAGTTTTCTTCTTCCTCTAATGTCAAAGCTTTTTTGCAGATTTCAATGGATTTTCTGGGATTTCCTAGGTTCGAATAATACTTGGCGTAACAAACCAAAAAGTCTGTATTCTCCATAGAAGCGCCTTTCAGTTCGTCAATAAGTTCTTTCGCCGTATTATAGTCTTCCCATTCCAGAAGGATTTCAAGTCTTTTGATCTTAATATCCAACGAATTAGGGTGAAGCTTCAGTCCATAATTAACAGCCATGTCAGCGTAATTAAAATCACCAAGCTCCAAATAATAAACAATGATATCTTCCAACTCTTCTGTATCAAAGTAGAATTCGTCATTGTTTTCCATCATTTCCTCGAACTTTTTTACAAGTTCATTTCCAAAATACTCTTCCAATAGTGTCCTCTTTGTCGGCCTGATGTCTGAATTTGCTTACAAACCTCGGCAAACGTTTAATTAATAATATATCTGAAACTGATATTCAAATATTTATGCAAAGTTGCAACTTTTTTTTGAATATTCCATTTCATAAATTTCTATTATAAAAATAGTAAAAAAAGAAAACCGATAAAAGGATTGTGGATAAAAAAACGGAAATTGGGGTTAAATTCTTATGACCAGGCGTTTTCCACTTTGTATCTCAGCATTCCATACAGTTTCGATATTTTTAATATCAACATCCTGTGTTTCCATTTTAATTTTTCCTTCTGTTGCTGCCTGAAACATTTCAGGGATGATTTTTGAGAACAGGAGGTGAGATTCTTCTTTAGTCCAGCTTCCCAATCCTGATCCTGAAATCTGAATATCGGTTCCTCTTAGGATCTGTGAAGACAGCTGAACGATATCACCGCTCATTCCTCCTATTGTTATGAGTTTTGTTTTATGCGAAAAAGTTCCGTCTCCTTTAAGAGCTGATAGTATAACTTCTACAGAATGCCCCCAGATATAGTCTATAATAATATCTATAGGAGTTTCCATATGAATTTCTTTTATTTTCTGCTTACAATCATCATCTTCCAGCCTGAGCGAAATCACCTCATCGGCACCTAATTCAAGCAAAGACTGCAGAGATTCTTCATTTCTACCGGTAACAATAATTTTACCTGCTCCATATATTCTGGCCACCTGAACGGCAATTTTCCCTGTAATTCCAGTTGCTCCGTTAATCAGTACAGTATTTCCCGGTTGCAATCCTGCTTTGAATTTTAAGGCCATTGCGGATCCCATTATTGCATTGGGTAATGCGGCCGCCAAAGAAAAGTCCAGTTTTTCAGGAATGGGAATGATCATTTTTTTATCAGCCACTGCCTTTTCCGCTACGGTTCCTTTTTTGCTGAAAAAATACACTTTATCTCCGTTTTGAAGATATCCTGCTCCATCTGTTCCGATAACTGTCGGCTGGTGTTCCTGGTTTTCAGTTGAATAGTGATTTCCACCTGCTCTGGCCCTGTCGAGGTTTTTAATCGACGCTGCTTTTACAGAAATCAAAATTTCATTGTCCTTTACTTCAGGGGGCGGAAAATCTGCATATTGTGGAATACTTCCTTTTTCAAATACTACTGCTGCTTTCATTCTTTTTAATTTTTACGTAAAATTAGGAGGGAAGAAGGCTGCGAAGCGATAACATTTGTTATGAGTTTTGGATTTTGGGAAAGGAAGCTGGGGGTTTATAAAGACGGTAATAGAGTTAAAACGCTGCGGTCGCTAGGAAACATGATATTGTTATTATTTGTTCGCAAGGGCACTTCGTTCAGCAAAGAATAGCAACCCTTACTGAGTGGAACGCCTTTGCGATCGTATTCAACAATACATATTATTCTTTGCGAACATTGCATTTAAGATGAGTCAGAATTTATGCAGTTTCTTTTTAAACTTCCGGCTTCCGGCTTCCATCTTCCCGCTTATTTCAATCTTTCTTTCAATATTTTACTTTTGATTCTGCTGAGATGTACGGTTGTAATCCCAAGATAGGAAGCTATATAATGCTGCGGAACTCTTTTGATAATTTCCGGTTTTTGCCTGACAAGGTTCAGGTATCGCTGCTGTGGTGAGTCTTTAATGAATGAAAAGAAATGTTTCATATAATCGAATACTCTTTCAAAAAGAGCATCCATAAAGAAATTTCTAAGCTCTGGATTTTCATAAACTTCTTCTAAGAAGGCTTCCACATCAGGTTTGTTGATTCTGTATAAAATACACGGTTCTATGGTCTCAAATGACACCATACTCGGCAGGCCTTTTTTAAAACTTTCAAGGGATGAAAACATGGTACTTTCAAGAAAAAACTGGAAGGTAACATCTTTTCCGTCGTTATTGTACCAGGCTCTTACCATGCCTTTTTCAATATAATAGGCATTGCAGGAAACTTCACCTTCTTTTAAAAGCAAAGTCTTGGCAGGGACTTCCATACGCTGGAAACTGCCCAGGAATTTTCTCCACTTTTCTTTGGGGAAAGGAAATCTGTCTTTGATATGTTCAAACATTTCTGATATAAAAAAGAACGGACAATATGCCCGTTCTTCCTATATTATTAGATTAAACTCTTGATTTTAGCAATGATATCATCTCCCAACTGATCGGCTTCTTCCTGAGATTGAGCTTCAGTATAAATTCTGATGATTGGCTCTGTATTGGATTTTCTAAGGTGAACCCAGTTGTTTTCAAAGTCTATTTTTACACCATCTACTGTAGAAACTTCTTCATTCTTGTATTCCTGCTCCATTTTGCTTAAGATAGCATCTACATCAATCTCCGGTGTCAGCTCTATTTTCTTTTTACCCATGAAATAGCCCGGATATCCTGCTCTCAGTTCAGAGACAGTTTTATTTTCTTTGGCTAGATGCGTTAAGAACAGTGCAACCCCCACTAAAGAATCTCTTCCGTAATGTAAATCAGGGTAGATAATTCCTCCATTTCCTTCTCCTCCAATGACAGCATTTTTCTCTTTCATCAGAGTAACTACATTTACTTCTCCTACAGCGCTCGCAAAGTATTCTGAGTTGTGAGTCTGTGCCACATCTCTCAGAGCACGGCTTGAAGAAAGATTAGAAACAGCTACTCCATTTTTATGTTTCAGTAAGTAATCTGCAACGGCAACCAGGGTGTATTCTTCCCCAAACATTTCTCCTTTTTCATCAATCAGGGCCAATCTGTCTACATCCGGATCTACAACGATTCCCAAATCTGCATTTTCTTTCTTCACCAATTCGCAGATATCTCCCAAATGTTCTTTTAAAGGCTCAGGGTTGTGTGGGAAGTGGCCTGTTGGCTCACAATATAATTTAACGGTTTCACAACCTAATTTATCCAAAAGCATTGGAATAGCAATCCCTCCTGTAGAGTTTACCGCATCCAGAACAACCTTAAAGTTCTTCGCTTTGATGGCATCCACATCTACCATTGGCAAATCCAGGATCTGCTGAATATGGATATCGAAAGCATCGTCTCTTGTTTCATATTTTCCAAGATCATCAACTTCTGCATAGTTGAAGTCTTCACTTTCTGCAAGAGCCAGAACTTCAGCACCGTTTTCACCGCTGATGAATTCTCCTTTTTCGTTTAATAATTTAAGGGCATTCCATTGTTTTGGATTATGAGAAGCGGTAAGGATAATTCCTCCGTCTGCATTCAGCTCAGGCACCATTACTTCAACAGTCGGAGTTGTAGAAAGGCCAAGATCTATCACATTAATCCCCAATCCCTGTAATGTAGCTGTAACTAAGGAAGAAACCATTTGGCCGGAAATTCTGGCATCTCTTCCAATGATAAGAGTAAGATCTTTTTTGTTTTTATTATTTTGAAGCCAGGTTCCGAAAGCGGATGCGAATTTTACAACATCCAGCGGTGTTAAGTTATCATTTACTTTACCACCAATGGTTCCGCGAATTCCGGAAATAGATTTTATTAATGACATGATGTTTTTTTAATTTATTTTGTTTTCTCTAAATTTTCCAACGCAAAGATACTTAAAAGACCCTTCAACTTATAAAACCGGAATCTTTTTTTGGACTTTATCATAGGTATTTTTCACAATTTTCGGTGGCGCAAAACGATACCCTATATATAACAGTCCATAAAGGTTATTATTCTCTACACTCTGGCTGTTTTTCTGATCGTAGGCATAGCTTTTAAAATTTATTTTACCTCCGAACAGAAACCGGTCAGTATTATAACCCACATGAAGACCGCCCTGCATTCTTATAGTTGCATATTGGGCATTTTGTTTTGTTGATCCGTTATCAAGCTCTCTGTAACTGGAGAATTTACCTCCAATCCCAACAGCCAGATGAGGTGAAATATTTACTTTTTTTCCAATAACCCAATTATAGAAATATCCAATATTGCCTCCTATATTATATTGTGTATTCTTGCTTTTAACTCCGTCAATAGTATTTCTGAAAATAGTAAGATCATAATCTATAAACGGTACCCAGCTTCCGCGGCTTTTCTTCTGCCATTCTCCTTGTGTATAGATACTTCTTGCTGAAAAATTTTTATTGAGAACATAGGATGTAGACCCGCCAAAGGTTTGTACCCTTAAATCAGGAAACTGAATGTATGTATCTCTTCCTTCCTGCCATTCCGGAGATAATTCTTTCATGTTTTCCACATAAAAGCCTTTTACATTTTTATAATAAACATTTTGGATAAATCTTCCCGGAAAAAATCTGAAGCTTAAGTCGGAGTAAGAACTTCTCCCTTTCATTTCATCATCATTATTTCCCTCTAAAAATCTGGGAGCAAATGATATTGTCACACTTATTATTCTATAATCAATTGAAAACGATGTTTTCGTTTTATTGTTGATAGACAGGTCCATATTGAACGCATTCTTACCTTCTCCTGATGAGAAAACATAGCTTTCAATATTGGTGTCAAGATTCACACGAATCATTACCTTGTCTGCGTAAGACTTGGTATTTATGGTATCTGTTTGTGCCTTTCCGAAAATGCCCAGTAAAGAAAATACTATTAATGATCCTGCTTTTAAAAAGTTCAACCCGAATAATTTATATTAGAAAAAATGAAATTACTACATTTTTTTCAATATCCGTTGAACCCAATATTAAGAACAGCCGCAATCTTTATCGCAGTGGGTTCTTTTGGAGCTGAATTTCTTTGGAGCGAAATTCTTTTTAAGTACTTTAAATAAAGAATAGCAGGCGAATGCTACAATTAAAAAAATAAGTACGTACTGAATAATTAATGATGAGTCCATTACTTTAAAATCTGATATACTATCATCGACACAAAATATGCCAAACCTGTCATCATGACTACCTGAAAACTGGTCCATTTCCAGCTTTTGGTTTCTCTGTAGACTACTGCAAGTGTAGAAACACACTGCATTGCAAATGCGTAGAAAAGAAGCACCGAAATTCCGGTTGCAAAACTGAAGACTTTTTCTCCGTTGGGTTTTACATCTCTTCTCATTTTATCAATTACTTTCACTTCCGGAGCATCATCTTCCAGGCTATAGAGCGTAGACATTGTTCCCACAAAGACTTCTCTTGCCACGAAACTTGTAAGAATTCCTACACCCATTTTCCAGTCGTAACCAAGAGGAGCAATTACAGGTTCTATTCCTTTACCCATTTTAGCAAGGTAAGAATGATCCAGGTGAACGTCTGTGGCTACAAACTCATTTGTTTTTTGGCTTGGCCCGAAATAGCTTAAAAACCAGATAATGATACTTACGATGAAAATTATTTTTCCGGCTCCCGTAATGAATTCCCATACTTTTCCTAAAACCATTTTAAAATCATATCCGAAAAGCGGCTTTTTATAAGCAGGAAGATCCATTACGAGATATGTTTTTCCTTTGCTTTTAATAAATCTTTTGAGAATTGATGCGGAGAATAAAGCGACCAGGAAGCCAAGAAGATACATCCCCATCAATACCAGTGCCTTATATTTTATTCCTAAAAATGTTCCTTCTGAAATAATCAGTCCGATGATAATACTGTATACCGGAAGTCTCGCAGAACATGTCATGAATGGTGTTACGAGTATGGTCAGCAATCTTTCTTTTACATTTTCAATGTTTCTTGTAGAAATCACCGCAGGAATTGCACAGGCAGTTCCTGATACAAGCGGAACTATACTTTTACCGTTAAGTCCGAAGGGGCGCAGCAGTCTGTCCATCAGGAATACTACTCTTGCCATATATCCTGAATCTTCGAGCAGGTAAAGGAAATACAAAAGAATTCCGATCTGTGGTGCAAAAACCACAATTCCTCCTATACCAGGAACAATTCCATTTGAAATCAATGAATTAATGGGGCCTTCAGGAAGATGTTCGCTGGTAAATGCAGCCAGCCAGGAGAATGCATCTTCAATCCAGCTCATCGGATATTCTGCAAGGAAGAAAACACTTTGGAAAATAATCAGCAGAATTGCTAAAAAGACTACATAACCCCAGAATTTATGAACTAAAACTTTATCCAGTTTTTCGGTTAATAATTCTTTGAACTGAGCCTTTTTAGAGATGACATCAGCCAGAATTTTGTCCACATTCTGATACCTTCTTACGGTTTCCTGAACCTGCAGCCTTTTCGGTACTAAGCTTTTAGAATCCGGTTCATTCAGCTGTTCCATTACTCCGCTGATTCTTCCAAGATCAGTTCCCAATGAAAGGCTCATCCAGGCTTTATATTCATTATCGAAACCTTTATGTGCCGCCAGTTTCTGAATAAAATCTCTGTGTTCATTCGGGGTTTCGAAAGAAACTTGATCTGTTTTTACAAACTCGTTATTATAAACAGCTTCCCTTACTGTATCAATTCCGATCTGTTCTTTGGCATTGGTCTGAATAATTTTTATCCCTAATGCTTCGGAAAATTTTTGAATATCTATAGTGATTCCTCTTCTTTCTGCCTGGTCAATCTGATTGACAATCAATATCATAGGAATTCCAAGATCCTGAATCTGCTGAAACAGAAGCAGTCCTCTTTTTAAACTTAATGCTTCAAGAATATAAACAACTCCTGCATAGTTTTTCTGCTCATCAATAAGATATTTGGAAAAAATAGCCTCATCTTCTGAACTCGGGTATACACTGTAAGAACCTGGAAGGTCAATAACCTCTACTTCTTCGTTTTTGTAAACATAGTTCCCCGAATGACTTGCAACGGTAACGCCGGCGTAGTTACCGGTCTTCTGCTTTTTGTTGCAAAGCGTGTTGAAAACCGTTGACTTTCCTACATTAGGATTCCCGACTAAAAGTATCTGTTTTTTCTTGTTTTCCTGCATTAATTCAATTCTTCAACAATGATGTAATCTCCTTCTTCCTCACGAAGAGCAATCCGGCTTTTTTCTGCTCCAAATTCTACATACATTGGCCCGCTGAACGGAGCCTGATACAAAATTCTGAAAATGGTCTCCGGAAGAAGTCCCATTTCAATAATTTTATTGGGCATTTTAAGATGGTCGTTATCATATCCCAATATCTTCCCCATTTTGTTTTTAGGGAATCCACTTAATTTATGTAATCCTTTCTCTTTCAAAGCCTAATTTTTAGTCCTGCAAATATACGCTATTTAAATTTAATCTAAATAACGTTTTAGCATAAAAGAAATCACCCCAAACACATTGCTGTATCTGGGGTGATTCAAAATATAATTTAGTTGATATGAAGTCTTATTTTTTCTTCTTGTCAGAAGGCTGTTCTTTTTCTATTGGATTATCATTAGATCCGAAGAAATCTTTCACTTGTTTTTCAAGTCTTTTCATAAAGTCACCTACAGTTCCATCTGTTCCTGGCATTGGTCTGCTCATATTCTCTGCAGTCATATATGGACGGGATTCTGCAAAAGGATCTGCTTTGTATCCTTCATAAGATTTAAGAAACTTTTCTTTTGATGTAGGCGTTACTGTATTGCTCATCATTCCCATTTTGGCATTAATCTTATCAGCATAAGATAATTCTTCGTAGTTTTCTATTTTTTTATTGCCGCTTAACTGCCATGAGTAATTTTTATCACCATCTTCAATTTTTACAATCAGCCCTGGAAGTCCTTTAAATTTGTAAGGTCCATCCTGAAAAGGGATATCCGAACTGAACCATGCTGTCCATGTTCTTCCTCCAAATTCAGTAGTTGCTTTCTGAGCATTGTACGCGCCTATTTTTTGTTTATCTGGTAGAATACTCCATTGCAGCTTCGGATCGTCTTCATATGAAAACAGATTTCTGCTGATTCTGTCTACATACTGTACTTTCATGTCAGGATAAGTCTTAATAATTTTATAGGAAAATTTCGGCCACCTAATCAACTTGGTCATATCCTTAAAAGATTTGGTTTTCTCCATTTCTTCTATCTGAACTTTAATGATAGAATCCTGAGCGGGCATTGTATAATCCTGATAGATTGATTTTTTTGGCGTGATATCAAGAATGGTAATGATTTTATCCATTCTTGCTGAATCTTTCTTAGGCTTAAAAGTCAGTTCATAAAAGAAACGGTTGGCTGTTTCTTTCGACTCCTGAGCGCCTGCAAAAGCAAACAGAGTGATCAAAAATATAGAGAATAACTTTTTCATTGTAACAAGTTTATATAATTAGTAATCATATGTCTTCTTTTGTTACAGTTTTTTTCAAATTTTATTTTCCAGTAAAAAATATTCTTCCTTTTCAATCTTTACTACTTAAAAAATTATGATTCTGTTAGAACAGTTTCATTTTTAAAACGCTTACCTTTAAGTTTCTAAAAAACAAAATATTATGGACACTTTATCTCAATTAAAATCCGAACTGGAGGGAGAATTTCAAACCACAAAAAAATTTATTGAACTATTCCCTGAAGGAAAAAATGATTATGCTCCACATGAAAAAAGTATGAAAATGATGCCCCTTGCCACCCATCTTGTAGAAGTTTTTGAATGGCCGAACACAATTTTAAAAACTTCTGAACTGGATTTTGCCAAAGGAGATTATAAACCTACCATTCTTTCTACAAGAGATGAACTGATGAAAAAACTGGAAGATGATTACCAGTCAGCAAAAACAGCATTAGAAAACAGTACAGAAAACGATCTGAATCCCAGCTGGACGATTAAAAATGACGGCCATGAGCTGGCAAGCTGGAGCAAATATGGGGCAATACGCCATGCCTTAAACCAGATTACTCATCACAGGGCTCAACTAGGAGTGTATTACAGGCTGAACAATATTCCTTTGCCGGGAAGCTATGGGCCTTCAGCAGACCAGCAAAGTTTTTAATTAACATCTCAATATATCTCAACAAAAAACCAATCCGCATGGATTGGTTTTTTGTTTTATTTAAAGTTGAATTTTACAGTAAACATCACTTGACTAGGGCGGAGCTGAATTTTCGTGTAAGAAGAACTATTTGTTGTTTGATTGATATTATAGGTTTCAAAGAATTTTCTGTTAGCAATATTCAACCATTTAATTTCAAAATCAATTTTCTTTTTAGACCATGAAAATTGGTAAGAAATATCATAGAACGCATTCTTATATTTATTACTTCCATCACTTGTATTCACCTGATCCCAATTGAATCCAATCGTATGGTCTTCTATAGGATAGAAATAAACTGCCAGATTGTGATTAAATCCTGTATTGACACCGAGCCTGCTCTGATTAGAACTCAAGCCTATATTATCTTGTTTGTTTCTTGATAAATTAAGTGTATAATCTACACTCGCCCAGCTAAAATAGGTATTATTGAACTTAAGTCCATAAGTCTGAGTATTATTTTTGCTCAAATATTGAGTGTCATCCAAGAACGCATCACTTTTTGTCAATGTATTTCCATAGCTCACAGAAGCATTGGTCTTGAATTTTGGGAAGTATTTACCAACCTCAACATTAAATCTATTACTCTTTGAATGATTTTCTCTTTCAATGTATCGGATTAAAGTAGACCCCGTTGCTGCATCCAAAATTGGAGAAGAAAGCAAATTTCTTTTACTATCACTCAATGAATAATTAATATTAAAGAATAGATTGTTTAATGGGTTTCTGTATTCAATTCTAGATCCTGCCATTTTTGACGTTATTTGAGGTATCGGGTTATTAGGATCCATTACATTAAATCCTCTAGGGCTTAATAACATGTAACCTGCATAAGCCGTTTGAATATCTCCAAAATTATTGCTGATGTTTCCATTCAAACTTGCTTTCCAGAATGAAGCAAATGAATACTGAATAAAAGCATTTGGAGTAAACGTTGTCTTATTTAGTGATTTTGAAACTCCTCTTAAATCATCTTCAGCTTTAATGCTATTGAAATTTGCTGGAAAATTTGCAAAAATACTCCAAGCTTCAGATTTATAATTAACACCTAGCGAAGCAGAAGGAACAATTTCTGTAAATTTCAGGTTGTTTTCATAAATACCATCATTGAAATTTGGCGGTACATCATTCGGCACAGAAGGATTTTGAATTGCTTGCCCATCAAAGTTTGTATTTAGCTTATCTGTAGAGAAATCAAATCCCACCTGAGGAGTGAATGTCCATCCTTTTTTAGAAAAACTAATATTTGCTGAATGTGAGGTATCTAAAGTTTTTAATCTGAACTGTTGTAGTGCTAAAGTACCTGGTGCAAAATTTACAATACCATATTTATCTTTTTCGTTGGGATCGTTCGGGTTTACCTTTGGAAGTTTGTATGGCAGTTGTAAATAACTTGCCGGATCTACTTTCAGTGTCTGCTGATCATCCTGATAATTAATATATGATTTGAAATTTACCATCTTTTCTCCCCATGGAATAATTGTACTCAATGAGTTTTGGAAAGATGATGTTGGAGATTCCACTCCTTGATTTCCTGATCTTCCTGCTCTTTCAGCAAATGCTCTGTCTGCATTCCAGAACTGGCTGAAACTTGTGGTATTTTTAAAGAACCCTTTCTTAGCATTTTTGGTAAAGATCAATTCTCCCTTCAGTTTATCTGTATAAAAATTATTTCTGGTACTCATTACCACAGTGGACTGTTGGGGTCTGTCATTAGTTGGAAAATAAGTTGTTTCATTATAATCCTCTCTTTCCACCGCATTATTTGTATAATTTGCATTAACCTTTAACTCCCATTCTTTCTTTTTATCAATATTAGTTAAATAATTTGCAGATAAATAGTGAACATTATTCATCAAATACCTTTTCACCGGTAAATTTGGTGTACTTGCATTCTCTACACTTAGCCAATTATTTTGCGAGATGTTACTTCTTCTTCCTTCCCATGAGCTTCCAAAAGCCAGAATATTCCCTTCATTTTCCACTTGCTCACCCGTGTTATTGGTTTTATAATTGACAACCCATTGGCTTTTCTGCCCGAAAAACATGGGGGTTAATTTTACATTCCAGAGGAAAGGTTCTAAACCAACTCCTACTTCACCTCTCCCGGTCATGGTGACAGAGTTTTTCAGTTTAATATTGATGGCTGCCTGGTCTGAAGGTACTTTATCCTGAAGTATTTTTACCGGCTGGTGGTTCTCCAGAACTTCTACTTTCTGTACCGCATCTTTAGGAAGAGAGTTGTTGATGGTTCCATAACCTCCTTCCATAAGGTCTTTTCCATTGACGTAAAATTTATTGATGGCATTCCCCTGGTAAAGAATTGTTCCGTCCTTGTTTACTTCAATTCCCGGAATCTTCTTCATTACATCCGCAAGGGTTCGGTCATTTTTACTATTGAAAGCCTTAAGATCATAAGAAATGGTGTCACCTCTTGCGGTGATCATTTTGGTTTTCAGCTGTACTTCTTTAATTTCTGTAGCTTCAGACTGCATTTTAAAGTTCAGAGTCTGATCGCTGTTACTGATTTGCTTTGTAAGAGGTTTCTGATTGAACGCTTTCACTTTCAGATCCACATTGGATTCAGCGGAAGTGAAGGTTACTTTATATTCTCCTTTTGAGTTCGTAATAGCGTAAGCAAGAATAGCGTCTTTGCCGGGCTCTTCGATCGTCACACTGGCACTGGGTATCGCGACCCCATCATCATCGGTGATCTTTCCTGAAACCGTTTTCTGCGCAAAAGTAAGCACAGTAAAGAATAGCATCAGAAATAAAGAAATATTTTTTTTCATACTTATTATTTGCTCAATTAGTTAATGGTTATTGTTTTTTGTTACACTTTTTATAAAGATGAGTTTTACGATTAAAGGTTAAATCTTTATCACTACAAACATAGTGATAATTTTTAAACTTTTGTTTTTCTATGAAAAAGAAATATATTAAAAAAGAATCAAAACGATTCGCCCTTTTTTTTATGATATCTATTTCATGATAAGATGATCTTTGGCATATAGATTCTGCAAAAGAAGAGTTAAATTAATTTTTGATTTGTGTAACATAATATGAATAGGTTTTGTCTTAATGAAGGCATAAACAACAATTTTAAAGGGAAGTAAGAAAATTGATATTTTTACTTATTCTAAATAGGAAAATCTGATTTGAATCATAGATTAAAAAAAAATTAAACACTCGTACATATATATATATTTAATAATTTTGTAACATAAAATTTATAAAATGGGAATTATTTTAAAGCCTATAGATGTTGTAGAAGACATTTCTAAAGAAGATTTCTACGAAAAATATCTGAAGCCAAGAAGGCCCGTTGTCATCAGAAATATGGCAAAAAAGTGGCCTGCTTATCAAAAATGGACGATGGAATATATGAAGGAAGTTGTAGGAGATGTGGAGGTTCCGCTATACGACAGCTCAAAGGCAGATCCTTCGGCTCCCATCAATGCATCAGCAGCAAAAATGAAGTTTGGAGATTATATAGATCTTATCCAGCGAGAGCCAACCGATCTTAGAATTTTTCTCTTCGACCCTATAAAATATGCCCCGAAATTACTGGAAGATTATATTTCTCCCAAAGACCTGATGGGAGGATTCCTGGATAAATATCCGAATATGTTCTTTGGTGGAAAAGGATCAGTGACGTTCCTTCACTTTGACATTGATATGGCTCATATTTTCCATACTCACTTCAACGGAAGAAAACATATTCTTCTTTTTGATTACAAATGGAAAGAAAGGCTGTATCAGATTCCGTATGCAACCTATGCCCTGGAAGATTATGATATTGAAAATCCTGACTTCACCAAGTTCCCTGCACTGGATGGTGTGGAAGGAATTGAGTGTTTCCTTGAACATGGAGATACATTGTTCATGCCTACCGGATGGTGGCATTGGATGAAATATCTGGACGGAAGTTTCTCAATTTCTTTAAGAGCCTGGGACAAATCATGGGCTGTAAAAGCACATTCCCTATGGAATCTTACCGTACAGCGTAAATTTGACGATATCATGAAGTCTAATTTCAAAAAGAAATACATGGACTGGAAGGAGAAAATGGCGATCAAAAGAGCAGAAATAGCTTTGAAAAGAGGCTTACCAAGATAATTAAAAAACAGGCGTTTCCGTGGAAACGCCTGTTTTAGTTTAATTCTTTATTATCAATTAATTACAATACTCTGTAAACCGGATACTGCCTGAAAGTTTTCTCTTCAAAATAAGGAGAATGCCTGTAGATCCAATCCAGTTGTGCAGTTCCATCTTCGGACAGTTTTTTGTCTGACACTTTCGCTGCTTCAAAGGCTTCTTTCAGCTTTTTATCTTTTTTCAGGAGTTCGGCAGCTGTATCTTCGAAAATATAAGCAGAATAGTATTCTTTCTGCGCCAGAATTCCATCGAAGAAATTCCAGTTGAAAAATGAATCTAATGCCTCAGGCTCAAGAGTTTCTATAATATATTTTACCCCTGGCTGATCGGTAGTAACAAGATAATCCCCTGCCGAAAACAGCAAACTTTTACGGGAAGCATCAACCGTCGTTTCAAAGTGCAGATAATGGCCTTCATAAGGGTTTTTAACGGTTTTAAAATCTTTGATTTTATAGGACTCAACAGACAAAGTACTGTCTTTCTGCAAAGGACTCATCTGAATATTGTTTCTCTTCAATTCTTCAATTACACGATATTGTGATTGTGGAATGACATAATACTTCGGAATGGTAATATATCCCGTTGGAACAGCTGTTGTAAAAAGCTTGATGTTCTTTGTAAAAGGCTTATTACGGTCATAATACAGCCTTGGCTTCCCCGAAACTTCACTAGGTTTGTACTTTCCTTCGTAGCCCTTAAAATCCATCGTTGAAAATTTTGTGGAGTCTATTTTCCAACGGATTCCATATTGTTTTCCGGCCTGATACTGTTTTAAATTTTCAATACGGAGCTGCTTTATGGTATGATAATCTTTATCCAAATTCTGCAGGTTCACCAACATATATTTGTAGGTAGCATCTACCCTTTTATCATAAGGCTTCAACATATGGGTTTCCGGAACAGTTCCTAAGGAATTGAAAAGCGAAGTATATCCTGTAGAATATCTGGGAGAGTCTTCAAATGAGGCAAATCCTACTTCCGGAACATCTCCGTGAATGTTGACGTAAGGTGTACTTTCATACCCCAGCTTTTTCATATCTTCAAGATTTTTAGCCTGATAATGATTGTAGAAGTAATTCCCCAGAGTATTGCCCAGACGTTCTTTAAAAGTAGAAATATAGGTAAACGTATATTGATAATCCGCTCCGTTGCTGACGTGATTATCAATAAAAACATCCGGTTTTAACCACTGGTAGATTTCCTGAAAGCTTCTGGCATTTTTGGAATCTGCCTTGATAAAATCTCTGTTCAGATCATAATTTCTTGCATTTCCCCTGAAACCGTACTGCTCCGGTCCATTCTGATTGGCTCTCGAGTAAGATCCTCTGTTGAGCATTCCACTGACATTGTAAGCGGAAATAGCAGCAATAATAAAGTTCTGCGGAGTTTTAATTTTTTTAGCCGCCAGATCTCTCATCAGCATCATGGTAGCATCTATTCCATCCGGCTCTCCCGGGTGAATTCCATTGTTGACAAAAAGAATGGCTTTGTTTTTTCTTAATTTTTCAAGGTCTTTTTCAGGAAAAGGATTATAAACCACTACATAAATGGGTTTTTCATTGTCATCTTCTCCCTTTTTAAGGTATTGAATGGTATTGAAATTTTTAGCCAGATTCTGGTAATAGCTATTCATTTCATCGTAGGTAACAGTTTGATTTCCGTTTCCTTTTTCAAAAGGGGTCTGAAATGATTTTTGAGCCAAAAACAAGGTAGAACTCAGGGTGAATAAAAGATATTTCAGTTTCATTGAAGTCATATTTTCAGACTTTAAAATTAATCATCTTTTGTGAGAAACGGGGATGGGTTGACAGTCAAAATTACAAAAGGTAAAATTGTTTTGCAGATAGAAACCTAACAGGTTTTGAAAACCTGTTAGGTTTGTTCTCAACAGTATTAATTTCGCCCTTTTTCTTTTGGATATAAGAAAGGAAGCGGATCGCTTTGCCAGAATTCTTTGGAATCGATATCCATGATAGATAAAGATCCGGTATAAGCCGCTCCGGTGTCCATATTCCAGATATTGGCTTTGTTGGCCGGTACTGTAATTCCGATATCAAGAGTCGGTGTATGCCCTATAAATATTTCATTGTACAAAAGCAGTCTCTTAGGATAAAGCTCTGAGTTTTTCTGCAGTTTTTTATCCATTGCAACAGCCGTTTCCCAGAGGGTTCTGTCCCAGCGGTAATTGCTGGAATATACTTCTCTTTCGGGGCCGTGCATGGAAGCATATCCGGCATGAATAAACAACCGGTTCTGATCGTCAATATGATAGTTTTTCATCCTTTGAAAAAATTCAAGGTGAAGATCCAGATCTTCCAGAAGATATTCTTTGTAGCTCTCAACAGTACTTTTTCCTCCGTTGAAAAGCCAAACATCAGGATTTTTGCCTGATGTTAACCAATCTTCGCACCATGCATCGTGGTTTCCTTTGATGAAAATACATTCCTGCTTTTTGGAGAGATCCATTAAAAAATGTATTATTTCAGAAGACTCACTCCATCCGTCTACATAATCTCCCAGGAAAATCAGCTGATCATTTGGCGTAACCTCGGCTCTTTCAAGAACCTGCCGTAAGGCTTTAAATCCTCCGTGAATGTCTCCAACCACTAATGTTCTGCTCATTTTACTTTGAAATATATTTTGCATCTACAAAATCTGTTAACCAAACCCCGTTTGCAGACTGATAGAAAGATAATCCTTCCTGATGCATTGTTCCGGTTCTGATGGTCAAAATCACAGGTTTACCGTGTCTCATTCCAACCTTGGTAGCAGTCTCTTTATCAGCACTTAAGTGTACATGCTGACGGCTTCTTTTTTCAATTCCTTTTTCTAAAATAGAAGAAATATTGGCTTCTGCTGTTCCATGGTACAGAAATTCCGGAGGCTGTCTGGCTTCCAAAGCCAGGTCAATATCAATAGAGTGTCCCTGACTTGCTCTGATCATTGTTTTATCTTCATTAAAAGCAAAACGCTTTTTGTTGTTTGTTTCTACCACCTCATCCAATTCTTCGGAGGTAAAATATATTCTCTTTTGGGCTGATTTTGCTCTCAGCTCTTCCACATCTGCCCAACCATTTTCATCCAGGGTAAGACCTATACTATCCGGCTGATGACGTAAGATCAGGCTTAAAAATTTACTTATCTTTTTCTTTTCTATTTCGTTCATGGGTTGTGTTTTAGTTCATTAATTTTTGGTGTAATTTCTCACATAATGCTTCAATATCATCCTTTCTCACCAGCTCAGAAATCCATTCTTGTGGAATATTTTCATATCCATAATAAATTCCGGCAATTCCTCCTGTGATAGCTCCCGTTGTATCGGTATCTTCCCCGAGGTTGACAGCCTTCAAAACAGCTTCAGAATAGGTTTCTGAGTTTAAAAAACACCATAGAGAGGCTTCCAGGCTTTGAAGAACATAGCCGCCGCTCTTAATTTCATCTTCAGGATATTTGGAAATATCATTTTTTAAGATCCTTCTGAAAAGTTCAATTTCATTAGGATTAAATCCTTGTTCTTCAGCATATTTTAAAGTGATATTCTGTGTTTGCTCATATGCTTCTTTTTTATTCTTTCCTTTCAACAGTTGAATGGCAAAAATGACATAGATGAAACAGGCAAAAACAGAACGGAAATGGCCGTGAGTTATTGCAGAAACCTCTTTTACCGTCAGATAGAGTTTCTGAATATCATTTTCCTTCTCAAGATAGAAAGCGAGGGGAAGAATTCTCATCAGAGAACCATTCCCGTTATCTTCTTCAAAAATATTTCCTGAAAATCGTGCACTCTCACCTTTGATTAATCTCGCCAGAGAATGTCTTGTCGTTCCTCCAATGTCAAAAAGCCTTCCATGGGCAGTCCAGTGACCGTATTTATTCCATTTTACGAAACTCTGTCCGATTTTTTCCAGATCATATCTTTTGGAAAGTTCATCAGCAAGGCAAAGTGTAAGAGAGCTGTCATCACTCCAGGTTCCTTTGGGTTGGTTCCATGACATATACTCCAGCATTTTCGTTACCGGAAAACGTTTTAAATCTTCTCTTTTTTTGAATTCTACAGGAACGCCAAGAGCGTCACCTATGCAAACACCCATAATTCCAGCTTTTACCTTATTTTCCATCAAGCTAAATTGACTAATTTATCAAATAATATTTTCATTCCCTGAGTGGCTGTTTCCTTCATTACTACAGCTCTCTGTCCGTATCCGAATCCCGTTTCATTAGGATTGATGACAATTAAAAGACAATCGTCTTTGATATCATGAATCAGTCCTGCTGCGGGATATACCTGCAAAGAAGTCCCGATAACCAGCAGAATATCCGATTCTTTTACGATTTCTCTTGCCGTTTGATACAAAGGGACATCTTCTCCAAACCAAACGATAAATGGTCTTAATTGTGCCCCATCTTCAGCTTTATCACCAATTTTAATATCATCTTTTTGTTCATAAATCAGGCTTTTATTATTACTCGAACATGACTTGAACAATTCTCCATGAATATGAAGAATCTTAGTAGATCCTGCTCTTTCGTGAAGGTCATCAATATTCTGGGTAATGATCTGAACATCAAAATATTTTTCCAGCTCTGCCAGTAAGCGATGAGCTTCGTTGGGCTGTACTTCATGCAGCTGGCGTCTTCTCTGGTTGTAAAATTCCAGAACCAAAGCTCTGTCCTTTTTCCAGCCTTCCGGACTTGCCACATCCGTTACATTATGATTTTCCCAGAGACCGTCTCCGTCTCTGAAGGTTTTTATTCCGCTTTCGGCACTGATTCCTGCACCGCTTAATATGGTTAGTTTTTTCATTGGTTTTTAATTTTTTCTATTAAAACTTGGCCCGCAACAATAATAAGCACGATTATAATAAAAGGAGCTACCAGAATCCCTAAAAGGGTATTTCCTATTCTTTTAAGTCGCTTTGGTCCAAATTTATCTTTCGTTTTATAATTGATAAAATCTACAAAATTTTCTTTATTTGTAAGCTCTTTATCATATCCTCGCCAATCAAAATTGGTCATAAAGTCTCCAAAAATATACAGATCGGGAGATTCAGGATGTGATAAATTGAAAAAATAAAAGGTTTCAAAATCCTGTCCCACCAGAGGTTCATACTCTATATTATACTGAAAACAAAAAAGACTTTCGGTGCTCAGTAAGCCTCTTTGCTTCAAAGCATCTTTCAATTGATTTTGGTATTTTTTCAGCTTTACAATATCATTTTCCACAGGGAAAACATTTGATTCTTTTCCAGCATGTTGAAGATAATAAATATAATTTTCAGGAAACCGCAGATTCAATTCTTTCTGAAGAAAAGCAATTTCTTCATTTGCCAATCCCACGTTAGGATCTTCAGGTTGATCTACGAATCTGAAATTATTTTTTTTCACAGTTGTAAAAGGTCTTTATAAATCTTTTCATTTTCATCATCAAAACAGACAAAAATAACTTTCTCAAAACTATCTGAATGAAATTTTCTGACTTCATCTACCGCAATTTTTCCTGCCAGTTCTTTTGGAAATCTATAGACTCCTGTACTAATATTAGGAAAAGCAATGGTTTTCACACCAAGGCTTTCCGCTAATTTCAAAGAATTATGATAGCAGTTTGCAAGAAGTTTTGATTCTTTCTCAGCATGACCATTCCAAACCGGGCCTACCGTATGAATAACATACTTTGCCGAAAGATTTCCGGCAGTAGTTACGACAGCTTCGCCAGTATTACACTTTCCTTGCCTGTTTCTGATTGCCCTGCATTCTTCCAATATCTTAGAACCTCCTGCCCGATGAATGGCACCATCAACTCCTCCTCCACCAAGTAAGGAAGAATTGGCTGCGTTGACAATAGCATCGGCCTTGATTTTTGTGATATCCCCTTTTATTAATTCAATTTTCATTGTATTTCTTCAAATGGTTTCAACATTTCTTCTTTCTTGGTAAGCACTGCGAAAACCACTCTTTTAAATTTATTTTTATATTTTCCCTGAAGATGTTTTTTAAATAATCCTGCAATTTCTTTTGGATCATTTTTGAAAACTCCACAGCCCCATGCACCCAAGATTAACACTTCATTTCCTTCATGTAACGCCAGCGAAAGCATTTTATCCATTCTGATATCCATTGCAGGGAGAATTTCATGTACTCTTTCCGGTTCCTTACGTTTTACCACGCCTGCATTCACTGCTGCTGAAGTGATAAAATTGCATAAAGCGGGCTTATCCATCAATTCTCCTTTGTCTTTCCTGAACACCGGAACTTTCGGGCTGTAAATCATTGTATCCGAATAAAAACAGGATTCCATTGCACGGTGAATGGTATAATAATCCCATGCCTGAAGTAAGCTTTCATACAGTCCGGAAGTTCTTGCCAGACTTTCTTCCTGTGCTTCTGCTCCATTGATAAATCCTCCTCCTGGATTTTTTGCCGAAGCGAAGTTCAGACACATGAGTTTTTCCTGATTTTCTTCTTCAGCCAATTGTAAAATAGCTTTTAAAGAACTGCAGTTTCTTGTTTCAAACCTAGTTTCAAAAAGGGCTTCCGGCATTGGAGATTCTGCCATTTCCGAAAGCTGCTCTGGAGTGAAAAGAGAGGTTTCTTTTTTACTGATTTCCAGCTCGTTTTCTATATTTATTTTTTCGTTATGTTCGTTAATATAATATTTTTTAGCTAAGATATCCAAAGTATCTTTTGCCATTCCTTTATTAGTCATCGTTAGTTTTTTTATGTTGATCATCAAATCTTCCAACTCAGCGCTTGCGGCCTTCTTAAAGTCATCTCCTATAAAGACTTTGATTACTTTGATATCTCCTACAATTGCCTTATTAAAGCTGTTAAGATCCTCAGAAGGAACCCATAATTCATTGTGATTTCTAGCCCCAACATTCTGTGCAGGATATTGATCCGTCACTTTTTCCAACACCTCAAACCGGGTTACAAAACCAAGATAGTTTCCAGCTTCGTCTCTGGTGTTCCATTTTTCCGCAATCTCTGAAGCATATTCTTCATTAAGAACGGGGTAAAAAATGGGCTGCCATTCCAGTCTTGGAGGAAATTTTTTAAATCCGCTTTCCATAATCAAGATCATTTCTTTTTCTCCTACTGGTCTATATAATGTTGTTGTTTTCATGACGTTCGTTTATTTGGTTATACTGTGGCTCCAATTCTGTAAGCCAGTTCTTTTGACAGAGGATAGTTTTTTTCTACCGGCAGCAGTTTTTTTGCCTTATCAAATTCTCCCGACCTGGTAAGATTCAGAATCTTCTTAACCAAAGGAGAATAATCCTCTATTTTTACAATCCATTCTTCATTGAACTCCTCAATCAATGCGCGGCTGATTCCTACCTGAATGGAACGGTAATTCAGTTTTGCTCCTTTAATATTCCTTTCAGGATCCCACTGCACATATATTCCGGCATTTTCAAAATCTTTTTCCCATTTTCGGGGATCGGGATAAACCCTTTTTTCAGGTGAAGTAAGAATTGCTTTGCTTAAAGCTTTCTCCCAGGCTTCTCTTTTAATATGTATGGCCAGGGTACATTCCTGATTGGGTTTCTGTCCATAGTTGCTGCGCTCCATCATCCAGAGAAAAGAAGGCTTTATCCAGGTCATCCTGTTGAATGAAAAAGGAGCTGTAAATTTCTGATTCTCTACGGCTGATTTTGCAATTGCTTTATTATAGGCCTGATAGACAATCAGCGTGTCATTTTTATAATCTGCTCTTATTTCAAATTCTCTCATTGTTGGTTAATTTATTAAAAATCATACACATATACCTCCACATTCTTTACAAGCAATGTTCTTTCGATAATAGGTTCAATTTCTTCCCATTTTCCTCCTGCCAGTCCACATCCGATTCTTGGCATGTGAACGCTTGCGTTCAGCAGCAAAGCTTCGTTGGAAAGTTTTTCCAGAGCTTTTTCAATGGCATCATACCGAACAGGGACACCATTACTTCCGGTTTTTATTCCTTTTTGCCCGATTATATTGGCTACAAAAATGTATTTTTCAACCTGAACCAATTGAATTTCTCCTAAAGCAAAATTATTTTTACTTCTGAAACGGTGCCAGTTTCTATATTCTTTTTCCGGCTCTTCCCATCTTTTGGAAACTGCCAGTACAAAACCTTTTCCCCAACCTCCGATATCATTGCAGATGTGGGCGATGATCTTTATTCCTTTGGCCTGTGGGACCGTAGCATCCCCTTTTAAATATTGTATCGTTTTCATGGTTATTTACTTTTATTCTCTATCATTTCCTCCTCTCCAAATAAAATTAACATTTTTAACTGCTGAATTTAAAAAATCCGTTTAAAATCTTTAGAATAAGGAGAATAGGATCCATAGACAAAATCAAATTCCTCATCAAGATTTTCTACTTTAAATTCCTCATCAATCTGATCCAGACAAGTAATGACAAGATTTTTTTTAACCGGAAATGCATAAGCTCCATCCAGTTTTAAGGCATAATTCAGCAGTTTGTAATCTATTTCTCCGGTTCTTAGCTCCTTTTGATATTCATTGAATATACAGGTTTCTTCTTCATTATTTTTCAGATCCATTACTTTTTCATTGCTCATCCAGCCATTTCCGTGACGGGTAGAATAGCTTCTGGTGACATAATACATTTCAACGTCTTCAATTTTTAAAAGCCTACAGATCTCAAAGGCATTTTTTGAAGTGGTATGGGCATAGGTCACATTGGGAAAAACGCCGTGATCCATATCGAGTAAAATACCCTGACTTCCTTCAAAAATAAGGTGATCGAAGCTAGCCAGATAGTTATAGTCACTTATTTTCCAATCCATACTGTCAATAGCATCTAAAAAAGGCTGTAAAAGTTCACTAATTTCGTTTTTATCTATAAAGCCATAATAATAGGCAATTCCTTTCAGCTTTTCCATCAGCATCTCTCTGGGCGCAACCAGGTCTGCAGCAAATAGTTTATAAGGGCTTTCGTGTCTTTTCATCGTGGCTCCTACTCCTTTTCCGCAGGTTCCGTGTTGCAGGTTTCTTGCATTATTTCTGTTCTGCCATACATCAAAAGGAGTAGTAATCTTCGCAAGTGGATGAATATGGATCTCAATATTTCTATTCTTTGCTTTTAATTCTTCTCTTTCATTGAGTAGAAAAACCGGATGAATGGTACAATGCCCGGTAAAATAAGAAGGCAGACCGCGAAGTGCACCGCTTGCAAAACTGGAATGCACATGCTTTCTTTCATCGATCATTACGGTATGGGCAGCCTGCTGTCCTCCTGAAAATCTGATCACAACAGCCTCCGGATTCTGAGAAGCCAGAAAATCTGTGGTGATCCCTTTTCCTTCATCACCAAAACCAAGCCCTATTACGATTTGCGCCTTTTTCATCTCTTTTTATTTTTTTAAACCTTAATCACCACTTTAATTTACTGCTGGTATTCAGAAATTCTAAAGCATTTGAAACTGATCCAATCCTTCTGCTCCTGTTGTCCTAAAGGTTTGATCTTTAAATTTATCACAGATAATGTTTTCAATAACATTCGGAATGTCCCTGTGATCTGCTATGGAAATACAGTTTTGTCCTAATAATTCTTTCCAGTCTCTGTCTGCTCTCAGTGCCTGATCGGAATGTAAAACACTGATGTGGTATACTTCATATTTTTTTTGTGCTTCTTCCAGCAGTTCAAAATGAGTATACGTTTGCTGCCCTTTTCCCATAATTTCCCTGATGGCGGAAGCAGGAAGTGTTTTTAAACAAGGTTCATCACCTACGGTAAACAGTAATCCTTTTTGTCCTCTTTTTTCAAACGCATCGGTTCTGGTGTGAAATGCTGCAAAATACCATGCTAAAAGATAACTTTCACCTGCATTTCCACCTCCTCCGGATTCAATATAGGTTCGGGTAAGCCACATATCCAGTTCTGCATCTCCTGATTCGAACTGCCCCACCTGTAGCGGATAACCATCACATTCATGATCTCCGATTCCAAGGAACAATAAGGCCGGATCGGGAACGCCTCCCTGGATGATTCCGCCCATCAGTTTTGGCAATCCATCTCTGATTAACTCGTGCGGGATATGTCCCATACTTCCGGTAACATCTAATCCTAAAATAATGGGAACTGAATTGGGGTGAACTTCCGAATCGCGGGATTCCCTGAAAGAAATTCCATGTGGATTCATCGATTCATGAGCCATTCTTTTGGCATTCTGGGTGAAAATTTCCCCTGCGGATTTTGTTCCGTAACCTGCTTTTCTTGCTCTGTCATAACGAGCGTCTAAATCATATCTTGTACTTCCCATGACTATAATTTTTTTCCAAATAAATATTCAAATCTCTTTTGGGTAACTTCGAGCTGAATATTCAGATTTCTGATTGTTAATGATAATTCCATGTCTTTCTGAACGAATGCTTCGGGATTGAAATCCGCAAAAGTCAGACTGTTTCTGTCTAAAGGACTGATATCAATAAGCCCTTCCTGTTCGCGCCCGAGTCTTTTAATTTTTAATTCGATATCTTCGACTCTGCGCCTGTAAATCAGTTCGGAATCTGCTCCGATGATTTTTGCACGGTCTTCTCTGATCTGATCATTATTTCTTTGTAATGATTCGATAAATCTGGGTTTTAATTCATCTTCCATGATCAAATATTTTTATTTGTGTTAATATTACGCTAATTAAACAAAACATAGTAATGCCCTTATCTTTTAAGAATGATTATTCCCAGTAATACATGATATCCGTTCTTAAAACATACTTTACTCCACTAATTAAAGTTTTTCCTTCGTGTCTCAGCGGATGATGAAAAATAAGTGCTGTTCCTTTCTTCGGAGCTACTGCAAACAGGTTTTCAAATTCTGTTTCTCCGCCTTCAAAATCATCATTCAGATAGATCATAAAAGTGTAGAAACTTTTCTCCTTTTCATTTCGGATATAACTTCCATCTTTATGCATTTTAAACTGCTGACCCGGAGCATACTTATAAACCCTGAGCATTTCATTAAAGTTAAGAATCTGATATCCATCACGTTCCCGAGGAAGAAACTTTACAGCCTTGCCAAAAAGTTCCTCAGCCATTGCCCTATCAAAAATCATCAACCGGTCATTATTTCTGATCCCCTTATTCATCTGCTGGCGTCCGAATACATTGATCTTTGCTTCTTCAAATACTTTTTCCTGTGAAAAACTGATATAATGATCATATTCAGCCTCAGTAAGAAAATTTTCAATCAGAAATATCTGTGGGTGTAATTCTATTTTTTCCATCATTACTATTTTGTGCCTGGTTGTGTTTTTACCCTCTTAATTCATCCCTTACTTCCATCAAAGCAAATCCTAAAAGGTTTTCTCCGTTCCATAATAAAGGATTTTCAGCTCTGTTATCTGTTTCCAGCATCCCGATTCCCCAGATTCTATCATAAGGGCTTGCCTCCACTAAAACTTTGTCTCCGGTTGATAAAAGAAAGTCTTTAAATTTGTGATTTTGAGAGAATTTCAAAAGATTTCCCTGAGTTACAATCTGATATTTATGTTCATCCCACTGTTTCGGATCAAAGTTTTTTACTTTTCTACCCAGAGCTTTTGCCTGATTCGGAGTAGCGGCTTTTAAAATTTCCTTTTCCATTTCAGCATCATTAAATAATCTTGCTTTTGCAGCCATCATATAATGTTCTGCTGTTCTATAGGTAATTCCGTTTTCTTCAAAACTTCCTGGAGACCATTGGCTTAAACATGATTTGGTAACAATATCTGTTGCCGTGTGTCCCCAGAAAAAGAGATATTTTATCCTTTCCTTTTTTTGAAAGCGTTCTATAATATTTTGTAAGGTATATTTCATGATTGCGTTATTTTGACACAAATTTAAAAGAATATCAGCTTTTACACCAAATTTATTTGTGTTAATTTTACGCTAATAAATATAATTAATTGATTTCCAGCAATAAAAAATTAATCTTAACAAACACGAATAACACAAATTTTAATCACAAATGACACAAATTTGATAGGTTTCAGCTAAAACTGGTGGAATTTGTTCTTAAAAATTGTTATTACATCAATGTCATTCTAAACACAGACTGAAGGTCTGCGAACGTAGTTCAACAGTGTAGTGAAGAATCTAATCAATTACGAGATTCTTCCTCCGTTAGAATGACAGAAGACCGATAATACAATCCGGAGTTAGATATTTCCTATTGAATGTCTTAATACTGTATAATGTGCATTCCGAAAATGCCTGTAAATATTAATGAATATTTGTGCAAGACATTTGTGAAATTTGTGTTTAAAACAAACTATTTGATTTCAAAATAAAAGCCCTGCTCTTCCAGCTCTTTATATTTTTCTTTATTGAAAGTAAAAAGTTTTCCGGGTCTGCCGCTGCCTTCTTTTTTAACGTTATTGGTTTCGTTCAGGAGTCCGTAGCTCATGATTTTCTTGCGGAAGTTTCTTCTGTCAATTTCCTGTCCGACAATTGTTTTATAAAGGTTTTCAAGATCTGAAAAAGGGAATTCTTCATTGAGAAGATTGAAGCCGATCGGCTGGTATTGAATTTTTGTGCGAAGTCTTTTTAATGCTGTCTCAATAATGGTTTTGTGATCAAATGCTACTGATGGAAGTTTATTAATACTAAACCATTGTGCGTCATCGGCATCTGAATCGGCAAACAGTTCATGATAAGATGGGTTTACAAGCCCCAAATAAGCCACAGAAACCACTCTGTTTCTCGGATCGCGGCCCAGATTACCAAAAGTATACAGTTGTTCCAAAAAATCGGGCTTTATACCGGCTTCTTCATACAATTCTCTTTTTACCGCATCATCTACACTTTCATCATCAAGAACAAGCCCTCCCGGAAGTGCCCAGCCTCCTTTAAAAGGTTCAATATTTCTTTTAATCAGAAGGATCTGAAGATCTTTTTTATCAAAATATCCGAAAATAACGGCATCTACAGCCACTTTTATATCCTGTAATTTTTTTGGAGACTCCATAAATTGATTTGTGTTATGAATACACAAAGTTACAATTTATGCCTGTATTAAAAAAAATTTTAATTAACATAAAAGTTCTTACCTTTAAGTTATCTTTCTAACCATCTTAAAACTAAATTATTATGAAAAATTTATTAGCAATTCTTTCTGCAGCTTTTTTATTAATAGCTTGTGAGAATGGAAAAACAACAGCAGCCAGTGGTTCTGATAAAACAGATTCAGCATCTGCATCTGAATGGAAGCCAGTAGACTCCGCAACCGCCATGAAAGACTGGATGGCGTACTCAACACCGGGAGAAATGCAAAAAATGCTTGCAAAGTCTGATGGAACCTGGAATGGAGAAACGACAATGTGGATGGAAAACGGAGCCAAACCTATGATGAGTAAATCTGAAGCGACCAATAAAATGATGCTTGGCGGACGTTATCAGATCACAAATCACAAAGGCGACTTTATGGGAATGCCTTTTGAAGGAATGAGCATTGTGGGATATGATAACGCAAAGAAAAAGTTTGTCAGTACGTGGATCGATAATATGGGAACCGGAATCATGCATAGCGAAGGCGACTGGAACCCTTCCACAAAATCAGTTGAATTCAAAGGGAAAATGACAGATCCTTCAAGACCTGGAAAAGACTGTGATTTCAGAGAAGTATTCACCTTTGTGGATGATAATACTCAAAAGCTTGAAATGTATGGCCCTGATTCCAAGACCGGAAAGGAATATAAAACGATGGAAATAAAATATACGCGTAAAAAATAAATGCATTAAAAAACCGCTTCTGATGAAGCGGTTTTACTTTATAATAGATTAATAATTAATCATTTAACTTTAGTACAGCCATGAACGCTGATTGTGGTACTTCTACTCTACCAATCTGCTTCATTTTCTTTTTACCTTCTTTCTGCTTTTCCAATAGTTTACGTTTTCTGGAAATATCCCCTCCGTAACATTTTGCGGTAACGTCTTTTCTCAAGGCTTTAATAGTTTCTCTTGCGATTACTTTCGTCCCTAATGCAGCCTGAACAGCGATATCAAACTGTTGTCTCGGGATCAGCTCACGAAGCTTTTCACACATTCTTTTACCGATATAATAAGCATTAGAATCGTGAATCAAAGAAGATAATGCATCTACCATATCACCATTGATCAGGATATCCATTTTTACAAGCTTGGAAGCTCTGAATCCGATTGGATGATAATCGAATGAAGCATATCCTTTAGAGATAGATTTTAATCTGTCATAGAAGTCGAATACCACCTCAGCAAGAGGCATATTGAAAATTAACTCTACTCTTTCTGATGTCAGATAACTCTGGTTAACAATTTCTCCTCTCTTTTCAATACATAAAGTCATTACTGCTCCTACGAAGTCGGATTTTGTAATGATAGACGCCTTGATGAATGGTTCTTCTACTCTGTCCATCGTTGAAGGATCCATCATTTCAGACGGGTTGTTGATCAAAATCGGAACTTCAGGCTCTTTTTTAGTATATCCAAAATAAGAAACGTTCGGTACCGTAGTGATTACATTCATATTAAACTCTCTGTCAAGACGTTCCTGAACAATTTCCATGTGTAGCATTCCCAAGAATCCGCAACGGAAACCAAAACCAAGAGCGGCGGAACTTTCCGGCTCGAAAACCAGAGAAGCATCATTCAGTCTTAATTTTTCAAGAGAGAATCTTAATTCTTCGAAATCTTCAGAATCAATTGGATAAATCCCGGCAAATACCATTGGCTTTACTTCCTCAAATCCATCAATCGGAGCATCCGCAGGTTTTTCAAATGAAGTGATGGTATCTCCTACTTTTACTTCACGGGCATCTTTAATACCGGATACAAGATATCCTACATCTCCGCAATGGATTGTTTTCTTGGGAACCTGCTTCAGTTTTAAGGTACCTACCTCATCAGCTCCATATTCTTTTCCTGTAGCGAAGAATTTGATCTTTTCATTTTTGGTCATGCTTCCATTCACTACTTTAAAATAAGCTTCAATACCTCTGAACGGGTTGTATACAGAGTCAAAGATCAAAGCCTGCAGTGGGCCGTCAGGATCTCCTACCGGTGCAGGAATTCTTTCAACAATCTGCTCTAAAAGGTTATGAACACCTTCTCCTGTTTTACCGGAAACTCTCAATACATCTTCATATTCGCATCCGATAAGGTTCATGATCTCATCGGTTACTTCTTCAGGATTTGCAGACGGAAGGTCAATTTTATTCAGAATCGGAATGATCGTTAAATCATTTTCCAACGCAAGATACAGGTTACTAATAGTCTGAGCCTGAATACTTTGTGCAGCATCTACAATAAGAAGCGCTCCTTCACAGGCAGCAATAGAACGGGAAACTTCATAAGAGAAGTCAACGTGTCCCGGGGTATCAATAAGGTTTAAAATATATTTTTCTCCTTTATACTCATAATCCATCTGGATTGCGTGCGATTTAATGGTAATCCCACGTTCTTTCTCCAGATCCATATCATCAAGCGTCTGAGACTGTAATTCTCTTTGGGTAACGGTATTCGTGTACTCCAATAGACGGTCTGCCAGGGTACTTTTACCATGGTCGATATGAGCGATTATGCAAAAATTTCGTATGTTTTTCATTTAAGAATCTTGTAATTTGCAAAGATAAGAAATTGCACGAGAATTTTTCATCCTTAATTCTTTCTTTTAACTGAAACACAGATAACAATAAGAAAAGAGGGAAAATTTTTCCTCTTTTCAAATATTATTTTGTTTTGCCAAAGTTTTCCGGTAACAGATAATTTCCCGTAAAAGGATCAAGATAAACTTTAGCCCCTCCAGTGGTCTTCCTTTTCTTTGATAAACTGACATCTATCACTGCACCAATAGCGCCTCCAAGCATACCTCCCGCTGCAGCACCAATTGTAACCCCAGTTGTAACCGTTTCAGGAAATAATTCTGCTTTTGTTGCCTCTATAAAAACCCCGTTATCATCTTTGAAAATCTCAGTGTAACCCACAGGAATATTTTTGTATGCGATGCCCTTATAGACAAAAGCATAAAAATATCTTATTGCCGCTTTTTCATCTCCTTTTACAGCCTTTGTAATGATTCCCTTATCATTAGCCTGCAAAGTAAACCCGGGTTCAGGATTGTGAGTAAAAAAGCTATAATAGTCTTTGTAAACCCCTTCTTTAAGTTCATTTGCTTTTAGGATGCTCAGTTTTTCTTTTAATACAGAGGCATAGTCAGAAAACTCATTTTCTGAAATGCTAAGTTCCCAAGGTGTTGCTTTATAGGAATCTTTAAAAAGATCCGTAAGAATTAAAGTCACTTTTCTTGCCAGACTTTGTGCCAGATAAGGTGTTGTACGTGATGAGACTGTTGCGACAGTGTCTACTCTATCCATAAAATGATATCCGTCTTCTTTCTTAATAAATGTACTTGCCTTTAATTCAAGCTTTCCAATAGAATACTTTTCCTTTTTATCTTCTGAAATACTTAAATCTTCAAGCAAAAAAACCATATCATTATTTCCTCGTGATGGATTGTATTTATAAAACCAATCCTGTATGTCTTTGCTGGCATTATTTTCGAAAATAACTTTCACCTCATCCTTATGGTACATCACCATTCCGATTTCCTGATTACCTCTTTGATCTATCACTGTAATACTTTTGATAGAATTTTTGCCATCTTTAATGGATTTTGAAAGATCAATGGTTTCTATTTTCTGTGCTGATGCAAAAGCGGAAATCATTAAAAAGAAAAAAATGTTTCTCATAATTTATGTTTAACTTATCAAAAATAGGAATTTACAAAAAAATTAAACGGCTCTCACAGAAAGATCTGTAAGAGCCGTCCAACATTAAAAAAATAAACTATTATGGGTTCTGTTTGGATCCCGAAGCATTGTTATGGTTTCCGTGAGGTCTTCTTTCGTCCATTTTATCCTTCATCATTTTCTCGGATTGAAACAGCTTCAAAACTTTCTGGCAGGGAATTACCTGCTGCATTTTATCTGCGTATTTCTTTCTGTTATCCAATAACTTCTGTCCCAATTCAAAACTTTGCTGCAATTTTGCTTTAGCCTCGTCATCCGTTAAGGATTCAGGATCAAAGTTCGAATTAAACTGACTTTTTATCTGCCTCTGGCTATCCAGATATTCGTTATACAATTGTGTAAATTCGGCTTTATCATCCGGATCAACATTAAGATTATCCATGATCATATTGTCCCTGAATTTCTTCAGGAGTTCTTTTCTCTCTTCCGGAGAAAGATTATTGATGACTTCTTTCCTTTGTTTAGGATCCATCTTTTTCCAATCATAATCCGTTCTTTGGGCATTCAATCCAAAGCCATAAATAATCAAAAACGTCAATAATATCTTTTTCATTTTCTTTTAATTATAAATATCCAAATAAACGTCCTGAGTCGAATTACTTGCTAACTCTGCAATTTCAGAATTAGAAAACGAGTCAAGATATTCATTCATTCGTGTTTCTTCTTTTTTCTTTACAGTTTTCACCGGTTCAGGGGTCTCTGCAGTTTTTTTGGTTTCGTTTACACTTTTAGAAGCGTAGACATTGTTATTTTTTTGATTGTCAACTGTTTGATCATTGTTTTCAACAGAAGTTAAATCAGATTTTAAAGTTTCATAAGCCAGCTCGCTTTCTGTTTTCGGTGCTCCGTTATTGGCAGCATAAGCTGTTTTAGAGTTCAGCATCTGTTCAGGGGAATCATTATCTGAATTAAAAACATAAGTTGCTCCAAAAATCAAAGCCAGCGATGCCGCTGCTGCATACATCCAGTTCAGCTTAAAGACAGGTGCTTTTTTACTTGCCTTTATATCATTCATAACGTTCTCCTGAATATTTTCAAACATATTATCAGGAACTGTGTAAATGTTTTTACGCTCTAATTTTTCTATGTCGAACTCTTTCATCTTTGTTGGTCAAAAATTATTTTTCGTAATTTTCTTTAATATAATCTTCTATTTTCTGTTTGGCATAATGATAATTTGTTTTTAAAGTGCCTACCGACATATCCACAATTTTTGATATTTCTTCGTAGGGCAAATCATCATAATACCGCATCATAAATACCAGTTTCTGCTTTTCGGGCAGGCTCTGTATAGCGTTCTGCAGTAAAATCTGTATTTCTTCAGCATCTCCTTCTGTATTATCTGCGACGAGATTCTGCATATGATACTCCGGATCCTCATCCGTTTTCTGCATTTTTTTCATTTTGTTGACCTGTTGTAGTGCTTCGTTGGTAGCGATTCTGTACAACCAGGTATACAACTGGCTATCATTTTTAAACTGATGAAAATTCTGATATGCTTTAATAAAAGTTTCCTGCAAAGTATCCTGTGCAAGATCTCCGTCCACAATAATTCTTCGTATGTGCCAGTACAATCTGCTTTGATAGGCATCCATCAAGGCACGAACCCCTTTATCCTGGGTTCGTGGATTTTGCATCAACGAAATAATTTCCGCGTCCTTAATCTTCATAAGATGCCTTCATTGTTTTAGATTACAAAAATAGCTGAAAGTTAAATTAAAAATTCAATTTTCATTTTAAATATTAAAAATAATATGAGACACTTACGCAATAAACGTGCCTAGATTACAGTCCCTGATTTCTGAAGTGATCTTCCTTTCCCGGCTCAGCTTAAAATCTTATATTTGTTATATGCAAATTGTAATCATCGGTTCCGGAAATGTTGCCTATCATATGGCAAAAGCTTTCACGTTGAAAAGCATTCCTGTGGCGCAGCTATTTGGGAGGAACGAAAAAGAATTAAGTAAAATCTCTGAAGAATTAAATATTCCTTACTCTACGGATCATCTGGGAGAAGCAGATCTTTATATTCTTTGTGTAAGCGATCATTCTGTGGAAGAAGTCTCAAAAATTATTACAAAAAAAGATTGTCTGGTGGCCCATACCTCAGGATCTCTTCCAAAAGAAGTTCTGGCTGGTGAGTATAGAAAATCCAGCTTCTACCCTTTACAGACTTTTTCAAAATCCAAGGAACTTGACTATGAAAAAATTCCGTTTTTCGTAGAAGCCGGAAATGAAGAGGATCAAAAGATACTGTTCGATCTTGCTTCAAAAATTTCAGAAAGGGTGATGAAAAGCAGCTACGAGAAAAGAAAATATATTCACCTGACAGCTGTTTTTGCCTGCAATTTTGTGAATCACCTTTTTTCAAGGGCTAAAGAAATTTCAGATTCTCAGGAAATTCCGTTTGATTATTTCTTGCCGCTGATTGATGAAACGGTTCAGAAAATTCATGAAATTGAACCTAAAATGGTACAAACAGGCCCCGCAGTAAGAAATGATGTAAGAATTTTACAGCTGCATGAACAATTATTAAAAGACGAAAGTCTTGAAATTTATAAAACAATGAATCATTCTATTCAGGAAATGTATGAGCTATAAAGAGAAATTAAAAGATATTAAGGCATTTGTATTTGATGTTGACGGAGTTTTCACAGACGGAAGCGTATATCTGCTTCCCGGAGGAAATATGTGCAGGGTAATGAATGTCCTGGACGGTTATGCAGTAGTAAAAGCTTTAAAAAACAATTATTTAATTGGGGTTATTACGGGAGGAAATGATGAAATGGTAAAGCACAGAATCAATTATCTGGGTATTCAGGACTACTACCCTAAGTCCCACAACAAAATGATTGATTTTGAAGACTTTAAGAAGAAATACAATCTTAAGAACGAAGAAATACTAACCATGGGTGATGATCTTCCGGATATTCATATTATGGAAAATTCAGCTATTGCGGCATGTCCTGAAAATGCGGTTCCTGAAGTAAAAGGAATTTCCGATTATATTTCCCCGAAAAAAGGTGGAACCGGTGCGGTTCGTGATGTCATTGAACAGGTAATGAAAGTTCAGGGGAACTGGCATGACGATAATACTCAATCTGTATAAGTATCTGTATGAAATTACTTTTAGCATCACAATCCCCAAGAAGAAAAGAACTTCTTTCGAGTTTAGGCTTTGAATTTGAAGTTGTAAAAATAGACTGTGAAGAAATTATTCCGGAAAACATCAAAATAGAAGATGCTGCAGCTTATCTTTCTGATTTAAAAGCTTCAGCCTTTAGAAAACTTGAAGCGGGTGAAGTACTTCTGACTGCCGATACGGTAGTTGCTATCGACAATCAGATCCTTGGTAAACCTAAAGATGAAGCGGATGCCTTTAAAATGCTTCAAAACCTTTCAGGAAGAACGCATCAGGTGTATACGGGAATTACCATCAAAACCGCCGGAAAATCGATCACTGAAACCGATGTGGCTGATGTTACTCTGGACAAGCTTTCGGATGATGAAATAAACTATTATATTCAGAACTATAAGCCTTTCGACAAAGCCGGAAGCTATGGTGTTCAGGAATGGCTGGGAATGGCAAAGATCACAAGTCTTACCGGAAGTTATTATACCATTATGGGGCTCCCTACCCATCTTGTTTATAAAATACTGAAAGAATCTTCTCTGATTTAAAAGATTATCAGGTTCGAAACTCCCATTAAAGAAGAAATAAAATATTTCTACCAGAAATATAAATATTATTCATTATAAAATTTTATTATTTTTACAAAATCATCAAACTGCTGATAATAAAAAGCAGATTAGCGAGTTATATTGAATAATGAAAAAGAATATATTATTCCTTTTAGTCATATGTCTTGTTGCTTCCTGTGCTACCAAAACCAAAAAGCCGGAGCAGCGATCAAGAGTATTGAAAGGATTTTCCACATATTATAACACATTATTTAATGCAAAAGATGCATTAAACAGTGAGTTTACCACCAGAGACAAAGGGCATAAGGACAACTTTTATGCTCCCTACATTCCTATTCTGACTTATGAAGAACAGCCTTTAGGAAGTGATCTTGGACAGACTGAGGCTTTTGCCGAAAATTCGATGAAGATGGCAGAAGTAGCCAACAGACCTTCAGGAAGAGGCAATTCAGGAATTCCGAATATTCCCGGCGGACCTCAGAGAAACGGTCCTTCAAGACCTGACGGAGAAGAGAATAAAGGAGCCACTACTCTGGAAATTGCAGAAGCTAAAGCTTTAAAAGCAATTAATAAATATTCTGTAACCAGAAATGGTGAAGAGAAAAACAAGCAGATTTTTGATGCCTACATGATCCTTGCGCAGGCAAGAATTTACCGTGGTAAATCTCTGGAGGCCCTGGATGCTCTCAATTATGTCTTCACCCGTATGAAAGATGATAAGAGAATTGCACTTGCAAGAATCTATCAGGGGCTTGCTTATGATCAAATCAAAGATTATCACAGAGCGCATGAAACATTTGCCAAACTGAAAAGTGAAGATATCAGTAAAAGTTATGCAAAACTGCTGAGCATTTACTATTCCGAATCTCTTCTTGATGCCGGTAAGAAAGAAGAAGCTGCCAAGGAACTTGACAATGCTTTTGAGCTCAATACAAACAGAAAACTGAAAAGCAGAATCGCTTATCTGAGAGGTCAGGTGCTGGAAAATCTGAATCAGAATGATAAAGCAAGAGAAAGCTATGCTGCAGCGTATAAATATGCCAGTGATTTCGAATTTGAAGTAAAATCTCAGGTTGCCATCGCCAAAACTTTTAACGGCAAAGGTGATTATGCAGGAGCAAAAAATTACCTGGAAGGAATCAGTAAAAAGGGAATGTATGGCTCCAGAAAGAACGAATTTTACTACGCTTTAGGATTAATGGCCAATAAAGCAGGCAAAAAGGATGAAGCGCAGCAATTCTTCAGAAAATCACTGTTTGAAAAGGTTTCTGATCCTCAGATCCGTGGATTGGCTTATTATGAAATAGGAAAAAGCTATCTTGATAAGAATGATTATATCGGAGCCGGAAGTTATTATGATTCTGCACTTGCTGTAATGACTTATGAACCTTCAAAAATACTGTTAAAAGACCAGTCTGAATACATTAAAAAGATTTCCAAAAACTACTATCTGATCAAAAAGAATGACAGTATCCTTACGCTGGCAAAGATGAATGACAGTCAGAAAACAGATTATTTCACAAAATATATTGCCAAATTAAAGATTAAAGAAGAGAAAGAGGAGCAGGAAAGAAGACGTGCAGAAAGAAGTAAAGGTTTTGATACCGGAGATTACAGTGCCAATTCTATTTTTGCCAATAGCGGCAATTCTTTTGAAGACTTTGGAGTCACTACAAAAGGTTTTTATTTCAGCAATTCAGGAACGGTAAGCAAAGGAACCTCTTCATTTAAGCAGATCTGGGGAGACCGTGCCCTGGCCGATAACTGGCGTTCTTCCAAGAAAATGGCCTCTATTGAAGATATGAAAAATGAAGCGTTGGGAGTAACTTCTGCGCCTAATCCAAGACGTTTTGAGCCTGCGTACTATATTGAACAGATTCCTACGGATCAGGGGAAATTATCTCAGTTAAAAAAGGACAGAGACACTGCTTCACTAGGTCTGGGAATTATGTATCAGAATTATTTTACCAATACTCCACTGGCTACGAAAACGCTTTATGATCTTGTAGATGTAAAACCGGAAGAAAAAGTGATGTTACAGGCATTGTATGAGATTTTTGCCATGAATTATGAGAAAAATCCACAGGCTTCTGAAAGAGCAAAACAAATTCTCTTAGCTGATTATCCTTATACTTCTTACGCTGAATTTGCCAGAAATCCTAAAAATAAATCATTTGTAAAATCAACTGAAGAAGTTGAAAACGAATATAAGAAGGCATATGCGCTATTTGAATCAGAAAAATTTGTGGAAAGTAAAGATATTATAGATCAGACGATTCAGAAGTTTCCGAAAGATGCTCTGGTTCCTAAGCTGTATTTATTAAATGCGTTCAATGCAGGAAAATCAAGTGGAAAAGAAGTTATGATTCTCCAGCTGGAACAGATTGCCCTGAATTATTCCAAAACACCTGAAGGAATAAGAGCTAAAGAAATGCTGAATTATCTGAAAAGTGACCTCAGCTTCCAGGCAACGGACAACAAAGGAAATAATATTCCTCAACAACCGTCAGGAGCACCTGTACAACCTAACACCCAAAATACGGGAGTTCCACAAATGAATAGTGGAAAAGTACAGAAGCTGGATACGATGCAGAACATTAATACGAATACTGCTCCACAGCAAAGTCCTAAACAGCCAAACGAAACAAAATCGGGTTCCAAGATCCCGCCAAGACCTCAATAAAATAAAAAAGCGAAGATTTATTCTTCGCTTTTCTTTTTCTTTACTCCGTGGAAGTCCTTCAGATAGAAAGGCTCAAAATAAGCCATATCTTCAAATTCTTTATTTTCTATTTTCTCCAGCGTTTTTCTGATCAGATATTGGGAAGACGGATAAACGTTTTCATTAAAAACTGCATCCGGAAGATTTACGATCTCTTTTGCTTTTTTAGCGCCATCCCCTATAAACAGAACTTTTTTATCTTTAAATTCTTTAAAAGATGTTTCATCCAGAATCTTGGCTTCGGTATTGGATAACTCCTCCCCTGTTTTACCGTCATAAACGGCCGTATAAACCTCCATTCTCCTTGCATCGATCAAAGGGATAACGAAGTCATAGTTATCGCCTAAAAAAGGCTCTATCATGCTTTCAAGAGAATTCACTGCTACCAGAGGCACCCTGAGTCCATAACAAAACCCTTTAGCTGAGGCTGCTCCGATTCTTAGGCCGGTATAAGATCCGGGACCTTTTCCTAAAGAAACGGCTTCGATATCTTTAAGCGCTATCCCCGCTCCTTCCAATGCCCACTCTACATAAGTGTGAAGACTTTCAGACTGTTTATAGTTTTCAGAAACTTCTTCACAAAGGCACAATAACTTCTCATTATCTGATATGGCTACTGAACAGTTTTTCGATGATGTTTCCAGATATAGAATTTTCATTTTTTTGTTTTAAAGCTAAACAGCAAAATCGCGAAAAGCAAAATCGCTTTATAATATTCTACAAATTTACTCCATTATTTTGGACTATTTTCTATAAATCGTTCTTGGTTCAGCCTGAGCACTTGGATAGATGGTCATATCTGAAATGGTAACGTGTTTCGGTGCGTTCACACAGTAAGCAATAGCATCAGCAATATCTTCCGCCTTCAGAGCATCATAACCTTCATAAACCGTTGAAGCTTTTTCACTATCTCCCTTGAATCTTACCAGAGAGAAATCTGTTTCTACAGCGCCCGGCTGGATGTTGGTTACTTTGATTCCAAATTCCGTAAGCTCCAATCTCATCCCTTCCGAAATAACGTCTACTGCTTTCTTCGTTGCACAGTACACTACTCCATTCACATAGGTTTGTCTTGCTGCTACAGAACTGATATTTACAATATGACCTAAATTTTTAGTTTTCATAGTTGGAATGATCATTTTGGAAACATACAGTAATCCCTTCACATTTCCGTCAATCATAGAATCCCAGTCGTCCGTCTTACCAGCAGAGAGAGGATCTAACCCATGAGCATTGCCGGCATTATTAATCAGAACATCAATATCTTTCCAGTTCTCAGGAAGAGAATTAATGGCTGCTTCCACTTCTTCAAGATTTCTTACATCATATATTAAACTAAATATTTCGGTGTATTGAGAAAGTTCTGTTTTTACAGACTCCAGCACCTCACTTCTCCTTCCACAAATAATAATTCTGTTTCCTTGCTTTGCAAGAAGCTCTGCAGTGGCTTTACCTATACCGGAAGTTGCACCGGTGATTAATATTGTCTTCATAAAATTGGTTGTTAAATGTCCGAATGCACTCCTCTATCAATGTCATGATTCTGTTACATTCAAACATTGTTGTATTGATTTATTAATTCGCATCAAAAGACTGAAAAGCATCTTTGATATGGTCAATTACTAAATTTTTGTTTTCATCGGGAAGAACAGAAATAATGTCAAACCTGGCTTCCTGATCGTTATTACATTCCTCCAGATAATGATTAGCTGCAGAAACAATAGATTTTATCTTTGTTTTGGTTACAGCTTCCTGAGGAAGGATGAACGCATCGGTGGATCTTGCTTTCACTTCCACGATAATAATCAGATTATCTTTTTCAGCAATGATATCAATTTCGTTTTGCTTAAAACGAAAGTTTCTGGCCTTAATTTTATAGCCATTTTTCTGAAGATAATCAGCAGCGAGATTCTCTGCTATTTTTCCAAAATCATTGTGATGAGCCATAGTTTATAGTTAAGAGTCTGGAGATGGGAGAGTAGTAGTGCCTTAAAAATCTATTTTTACATTAGCATCCACTTTCATTTTCACGTTGGCACCAATTAAAAGGGGTCTGTTGTCCTTAATATGTCCATTCGGGAAAGCAAACACTACGGGAAATTTATATTTTGAAATTCTGTCTGAGATCAGTTTATAAACGAACTCATCAAAACTTTCATCATAGCTTTGATTTTCCTTTTCATCACCCATATTGGTCATTCCACCAACAATCAATCCTTTGATTTTATTGAAAACACCTGCCAGCTCCAGACTCATGATCATACGGTCCAGTGCATAGAAGTTTTCCCCGATATCTTCAATAAACAGAATCTTGTCTTTAAAGTCAAATGAATATTTGGTTCCAAGAAGGGCATAGATAAGGGCTAAATTCCCTCCGACCAGTTCTCCCTGAATATTCCCCTTTTTATTGAATGGGTGAGATTTAAGGCTGTATTTTGGCTTTTCCCCTTTCAGGATATCGAAAATAAGATCATAACTTTCTCCGGTAACTCCAAAGCTGGATGTTTTGATGGTTTGTCCATGGATGGAAACAAAACCTTTTTTCATCAGATAACTTTGGATAACTGTATTATCAGAATATCCAATATACCATTTCGGGTTTTCTGAGAAATTTTTCAGCTTCAGATGCTGAATAAGATGCTGGCAACCATAGCCTCCTCTTGAAGCCCATACAGCTTTTATTTCCTTATCGTTAAAAGCCCAGTTGATATCTTTTGCTCTTTCCTTTTCTGTTCCGGCATAATTATATCCGTTTGAAAATTTAGTGTAGAGATGTTCTCCGGGAACGGGTTCAAAACCTCTGCTTTTAATCATTTCTATTCCCTTTTCCAGTTGAGTGGCATCTACAGCTCCTGCAGGGGAAATAACAGCTATTTTGTCTCCTTTTTTAAGAGACTTTGGAAAGATCATTTTTTTCATTTTGCTTTTTGATATTTTACTTCTTTCTTTTCTGCTTCCTCCAGTTGTCTTTCAAACTGATTGAATTTTTTGAAACTCTGCAGGAAAATAAAGAAACTGAAGATAATGAGAATACAGCCAACAACTCTTCTGATCTGGTTGGCCAGTTTTTGTGTTAATTTATCATGAAACTGCTTGGCAAGAAATATCTTGGCAAGATCTATAGAAAGGTAAGTGGCCAGAACTATGCTGATGTATAAAACAAAACTGCTGGTGTCCGGATATTGATTCCTTACGGAAATTACCGTTACCAGCCAGAAAAGAATGACTCCCACATTGAGAAGGTTAAAGAAAAAACCATTGAAAAATGTCTTAATATAATTCTGTCCAATAATCCTTTCTTCGCCGGGCATATGCATTTTTGTTTTGGTCACCAGCATCACAATCCCGTAGACAAAAATAAGAATAGAAGTGATCCTGTAGAATCCCGGATGTTTATCTATTAACGTTACAATATCTGTACTGGCATAATAGGCTGCTACAATGCATAATAAATCTGCTGTAATGACGCCAAGATCCAGAGACAAGGCATGTCTGGGGCCTCTGGAAAAGCTGGTTTCAATAAGCAGGAAAAAAATAGGTCCTATGAAAACCAGGCTTAGCATAAATCCTAATATGACGGCAGATAGTACAAGTTCTAGCATTAAGTAGTATTTTAAAATGAATAAAATTCATTTCGTTTAATACAAAGTTAGACTTTATGATTTAATTATTCAATAAAGTTGTGATATATCAAGTGGATATTAATAAGAGTTTAATGTAATTTTTTATTAAGAAATAGGAGAGTAGAGGAGAGTACATTTCATACTTTTTACATTTAGAAAATAAAAGGCTGACGGTTTGGTAACACATCAGCCTTTATAATTTTATCAACAGTCTTCTTAAAGACTTAATTCTTTACTTCACAATCTGGAAGTCAAGCTGCTTCTGAATCAGATTGGCTTTCACCACCTTAATCTGAACTTCATCTCCAAGCTGGTATTTATTTCCATGTCTTATTCCGTATACAGCATGGGTTTTCGCATCATACATATAGGAATCATCCACAAGGTCTCTTAATTTGATCAAACCTTCAGCACCATTCTCAGGAATTTCAACCCAGAAACCAAACTCTGCCACTCCGGAAATTACTCCACTGAATGTTTCTCCCAGATGTTTTTCCATGAATTTCACCTGCATGTACTTAATGGAATCTCTTTCCGCATCTGCTGCCAATCTTTCCATAGCACTGCAGTGTTTTGCCTTTTCTTCAAGCTCACCTCTGTTTGGAGATTTTCCTCCATCCAGATAATGCTGAAGAAGACGGTGTGCCAGCAAATCGGGATAACGACGGATAGGAGAGGTGAAGTGACTGTAATACTCAAAACCTAAACCATAGTGACCGATTGGTTCTGTAGAATACACCGCTTTGCTCATACTTCTCATCGCAAGGGTTTCAATCATATTTTCTTCCCCTTTTCCTTTTACATCATGAAGAAGTTTATTCAAAGACGCAGCCACTTTTTTGGTATTGGCCAAATCCATTTTATATCCGAAAGTAGCAACGAAGTCTCTCAACGATTCCAGTTTTGCAGGATCCGGATCATCGTGTACCCTGTAAATAAATGTATTGTTGGTGATCTCACCTTTTCTTGAAAGGGATACAAATTCTGATACTTTTTTATTGGCTAAAAGCATGAATTCTTCGATCAGGTGATTGGAATCTTTACTGATTTTAAAGTAAACCCCAACCGGCTCATTATTTTCATCAAGATTGAATCTTACTTCACTTCTGTCAAAAGTAATGGCTCCTTTTCTCACACGTTCATGACGCATTATTTTGGCCAGCTTATCAAGTGTATTGATCTCTTCAGCCAGATCTCCCTGTCCGGTTTCGATACGCTCCTGCGCTTCCTCATAAGTAAATCTTCTGTCTGAATGAATAACCGTTCTTCCGAACCACTGCTTTTGAATTTCAGCATTATCATTCAGTTCAAAAACTGCAGAAAAAGTATATTTATCTTCATGGGGACGAAGTGAACAGACATCATTACTCAATACTTCCGGCAGCATCGGCACAACCCTGTCAACAAGATATACCGAAGTGGCTCTCTGATAAGCTTCATCATCCAGAATAGTTCCCGGAACTACATAATGGGATACGTCTGCAATATGAACCCCGATTTCCCAGTTTCCGTTTTCAAGCTTTCTTATAGATAAAGCATCATCAAAATCCTTCGCATCCTTAGGATCAATCGTAAAAGTACAGATATCACGCATATCCCAGCGTTTTGCAACTTCTTCATCTGTGATGCTTCTGTCGATTTTATCTGCGTCTGCTTCTACTTCCGGTGGAAACTCATAAGGAAGACCATATTCTGCAAGAATAGAGTGGATTTCTGTTTCATGTTCTCCCGGAGCACCCAGCACCTGAATGATTTCTCCTTCCGGATTTTTGTCACCCGGCCTCCATTCTGTCATTTTTACAATGACCTTATCACCATCTTCAGCATTGTTGAACTTTCCTTTCGGAATAAAGATATCTGTGTTGATTGTTTTTTTATCACAAACCACAAATCCAAATTCCTTGTGGGTAACCTTCTGAAATGTTCCTACAAATTCTGTTCTGGTACGCTCCAAAACTTCCAGGACAGAGCCTTCCAGCTTCTTTCCTTTATAATGATAAGTTATAATAAGAACCTTATCTCCCTGCAGCGCATCCTTCACATTTTTGGAATGAACGAAGACATCATCTTCCAATCCTTCCACACTTACATAAGCATTTCCACTTTGGTTGAAATCAATAGTTCCGGTAAGCGTTCCTGCGATTTTCAGGTTCACGATATACTTTCCTTTTTCCACTTCTTTAATCTTTTCAGATCCCTGAAGTTTATGCAGTGCCTGGATCACAAGTTCTCTTTGTCTTGGATTTTTGTAATCTATTCCGTCAGCGATCTGCTTATAATTATAAATTTTGGATGAATTTGCATTCATAAAACGGAGGATCATTCTTCCGATCTCCATCATTTTTAAATCATTTTTATGACTTATATATTTTCTTTTTTTTGGCATTTTAATTTTCTTTTAATTGTTTTGGTCTTATCTCAAATAAAACCTTTTTCTAAATCTTCCTTATTCGTTCCTTTGTATAAGGTCATTCAATTTCATCATTAGAATCTTTCCGTAAATCATCAGAAATTATCTTTCAGTTTACTTACAACGGGAGCTTTAGTTTTGTATAAATTTAATACAATTCTGGAGAAGAAAAGAGAAAAACCTTCTATTAATATATTTCAAATATAAGAAAGGCTTTGGAGAAAAATAGAGTATAAATTTCTATCGGACACTGCAAATGTACGAATAAAAAATAAATAAGGCTTGCAAAGTGATTTACAAGCCTTATTTTATTTATTTAGCAAAATGCAATTTTGTCAACTCTGTTCTGGTGTCTTCCACCTTCGAAGTCTGTTGAAAGAAATTGATCTACAATTTCCAGCGCCAGTTCTTTAGCTATAAATCTTGCCGGCAGTGAAATCATATTGGCATCATTATGCTGTCTTGCCAGTGTTGCAATCTCCGGCATCCAGCACAAAGCACATCTTATTTTCTGGTGTTTGTTCGCAGTGATCTGAACTCCGTTTCCGCTTCCACAGATCAGGATTCCCAGCTCATTTTCTCCGTTTTCCACAGAGGTTGCGGCAGGGTGTACAAAGTCCGGATAATCCACACTGTTTGTGGAAAACGTTCCAAAATCCTGAACTTCAAACCTTTCTGAAAGGTAGTTCTTAACAATCTCCTTATATTCATAGCCGGCATGGTCTGCTGCGATCGCAATTTTTCTTTTCATAATACTCTTATTAAGCTTTATTAGATTCTATTTCCTTACAAAGGTAAGAATAATAACAATTCGTGTTAGTAAACCCTGAGTTAATTGTGAAAAGGTATGTGAATAACTGTGGAAAACTTTTCTCAACTTTCTATTTTTAAAGATCAATTTATTTCGTAATAGAAATTCTTTCCGAAGATTTTTACCACAACTTTCCAGATGTTTTCTTCAGCTATCCCCAGATTTTTCCATAATAAAATAACTAATAACGGCTTCATTTCAAAGTTATCAACATTTGTTAATAAGTGTTTGAAATAGCGGGTTTACAGGAATTTATATTGTGAGTTAAATATGAATTAGATACAAGTTGAATGTTATCAATTATTATCATAAAACTTATCCCCGAAATTCACAACACTCAACAACAACTACATTATTTTTTTTTTAAAAAGAGAAAAAATTGTTGATTAATGGGTGATTGGGTTCGGGGAAAGTTTTTGAAAACTTTTATTTTAATCAAACTGTTGAAAAAGTTTAAAACCTTACATTTGTGAAACAAAAATTCAATGAGATTTATGAAATTGTTCTTGCGAGATTTTACCAAAAGCTAAAACGGATTTCTGCAGGACGGTCTCATAAGGCTTAGCAAAAAATAAATCTATTTATGAAAACAATCAATGATCTTAATTTTAAAGATAAGAAGGCTCTGGTAAGAGTGGACTTCAATGTTCCGCAGGATGATCAACTGAAAGTGACAGACAATACAAGAATTGTTGCTGTGAAACCTACAGTGGAGAAGATCCTTAATGATGGTGGTTCTGTCATCTTAATTACACACCTTGGAAGACCTAAGGGAGAGGTTAAAGATGAATTTTCCCTTAAACATATTGTAGGCGAAGTTTCTTCTGTTTTAGGACAGGAAGTAAAGTTTGTGGATGAATGTATCGGAGAGAAAGCAGAGCAGGCAGCTGCCGATTTAAAACCTGGGGAAATCTTATTATTGGAAAATGTACGTTTTCATAATGAAGAAGAAAAAGGGGATGCTGCATTTGCGGAGAAACTTGCAAAGTTAGGAGATGCTTATGTAAATGATGCATTTGGTACAGCGCACAGAGCTCATGCTTCCACAGCAGTAATCGCTCAGTATTTTCCATCAACTAAATATTTCGGTTTGCTAATGGCTAAAGAGCTTCAGGCTATCGATAAAGTATTGAAAAGTGGGGAAAGACCTGTTACAGCTATTTTAGGAGGTTCTAAGGTTTCAACTAAAATTACCATTATAGAAAATATTCTTCCTGCAGTAGATAATCTGATCATTGGTGGAGGTATGGCATTTACTTTTATTAAGGCACTTGGAGGAAAAATTGGTAATTCTCTTGTAGAAGAAGATAAGCTTCCTTTGGCACTTGAGATTTTAGGAAAAGCTAAAGAGCATAAAGTAAAAGTATATCTTCCTTCTGATGCTATCATTGCTGAAAGCTTTAGTAATGATGTGGAGAGAAAAGAAGCTGATATCTATGCAATCCCTGAAGGATGGATGGGACTTGATGCGGGTCACAAATCGAGAGATCAGTTTAATGATGTATTGTTGAATTCAAGGACTATTCTTTGGAACGGGCCTATCGGGGTTTTTGAAATGTCAAACTTTGCTGGTGGTACAGTTGCTTTAGGAGAGAGTATTGCTGAAGCAACAAGACTTGGTGCTTTCTCTTTAGTTGGAGGAGGTGACAGTGTTGCTTTTGTTAAGCAATTCGGATATGCTGATCAGGTAAGTTATGTTTCTACCGGCGGTGGAGCAATGCTTGAAAGTCTTGAAGGACTTGAGTTACCAGGGGTAGCAGCAATCAATAATTAATAGAAAAGACAAGATATTGTAAAGCCTGCTAATTAAATTAGCAGGCTTTTTTTATTTCTGAAATATATAGAAAATCCTTTATTGATCGGTATTTCCATTGTATTTTAGATATAACTTTTAGTTATATGTGATTAAATTGAATTCTCTTTCAACTGCTTAGGATTTTAAAGTATTTTCTCTTGTCAGAATCTTGCTTGATATCTACAGAATTTTACTGTTTTTTTTTCTATTCTTTAAACAGAATTTTTGGAGATTATTGGCTCATTTTTTTGCTTTATAATATCAAAATTGTAGAAAGGTTAATGGAATTTATTGATCAATTTTCTGGTAAATTTTACCCGATGACAGATCTCTATTTTAAAAGCAGTTTTGATAGTTTTTTATTTTGATATTTATTTTTCAGGTAGTTTTTTCATAGGTGTAGGTAACCTAATTACTGAACTATAGATTTTATTTTTGAAATAGGGTAGATTTACTTTTTCTTTCTTGCTTAAAACAATATTTTATATCTAACTTATTTCATATAATCGTGAAGACTCTGTATTTTATTGAATTTCAACAAATAAGCTTGTTTATTTTGTTTTTTAGATGGTTTGATTTAGCTTTGATTATTTCTTAAGTACTGTAAAATGAACCAATTACCAGATTTTCTTATGATATTTATAGTAAGAAAAAATTAGGTAGTTTTTTGAAATACTTTTAGCATTGAAATTTTTCTAAGAATTAATTTCTGACAAAATTTTACAAACTCGCTTTATTGTTTTCTGATATTTTTATATTTTGTCATTATTCTTGATGAGAAGGGTAGGGCAGTTCTTATTTTCATTTCCTACATCTTTTGAATCAATTTAAAAATAAATGTCTTGTCTGACTGCTGGTTTTTATTTTTGCCTGAAACTCTGAAAAATTGACCTTCATAAATGCCTTTAAAATCGATTTTCTGTTTTTTTTGGGAATTTATATGCTGATTTATTTTTAGCAGGAAATACTATTGTTTTTGGGGAATTTTATTTTCATAATTTGTTTTTTTATATTTTTTTCTCTTTTAATGCCCGTAGAAAGATTGTATAATATTGTGACGTGATTTTCAACTTTAGATTGATTTTGGATTGTTCTTTGAATATTTTAAAAATAGAGTAGGGGATAGGTCTGTTAATTTTAATAAAGATAATCAGATTAAAAAAATGCATTTAAAGTTGGTAAAGAAATTATTGATTGAATAGATATAAAAAAATAAAACTCAGAAGAAAAAATCCTGAGTTTTTTGTTTTTAAGTTTAAAATTGCTGAAAATTGACCTTCATAAATAGGTCAAAAATCGATTTTCTATCTTTTTTCGATAATGTATATCAAACTTGAAAATTCGTTCGAAAATAATGCCTTTACGTTGGAAATTGTTCCAAAGATCACTGCTTTTAGCCAAAATAAGGGTGATTTTTTGTATTTTTCGCTCAACATAGAGATATAATATGAATCAAGAACCAAAGGTTTGATCTTTCTCATTTTCCAGTCAGGATTTTTGGAAATCAGGTTTTCCATACCGTTCTTTGAAAAATGATAGATATGTCTTGGAACATCATAAGCGGCCCAATATTCTTTATAATGTTTTGCATCATAGGAAGTAGGGTTGGGTACTGCAATAACAAGTATTCCTTTTTCTTTTAATTTTTGATGAAAAACAGCAAGCATTTCGTCCTGATTCTCGATGTGCTCAAATACATGCCATAGTGTAATAGCATCTAAGGTATTTTCCTCAATTTTGTTAATATCATCTAAAATAGAAGCCTTGGTTATTTTTCCCTGTGCTGCTTTTCTGGCATCAGAATCCGGTTCAAATCCATAGGTTTCAAAATCATTTTCAATATATTTTACAAATTCTCCTGCGCCGCATCCATAGTCCAAAACTTTTGATCCTTTTTTTATTCTGTCTACCAGTATATTTTTTTTATACTGCAGATTAAAAGACTGAAGAAATTTATAAAGTTTCTCTTTTAAACTTCCGGAATCCTGGTGGTGAGAAATATAATCTTCACTTTCATAATATCTGGAAATATTGGATGGAATAGGAGTAGTTTTAAAAACTCCTTTAGTTTCTGTTTCTTTAATTTCAAATATTTCCTGTGAAAGAAAATGATCTTTTATTTTCATTGAAGTAAATATCTTTTATATGATAAAAAAATTAAGATATTCAGAAGTGTTTTACGCTTATAAATACCTTAATTTTTGTTTGTTATTTTTTAATGTTTCACGTGAAACATTTTTATTAACGACCTAAATAAACCAATAAAACATTAATATCAGCTGGGGAAACCCCACTTATTCTTCCTGCCTGGGCAATAGTCTTCGGACGAACGTTAGACATCTTCTGCTTTGCTTCTGCAGAAAGGCTGGAAAGCTTCGTATAATCGAAATCTTCAGGAATTTTAATATTTTCCAGACGATTCAGCTTTGCAACGTTTTCTTTTTCTTTCTCAATATATCCTTTATACTTAATATTGATCTCTGCCTGCTCTCTTACTTCATCATTATATTGGGTAGAAACTTCTTTAATAAAATCAATTTCATCCAGTTTTTCTAACGTCATATTAGGTCTGGTAAGGATTTGTGCTGCTCTGTACGCCTGATCAACAGGGCTGCTTTCGATAGATTCCAGGACAGGGTTAATAATACCTGGTTTTAAAGAAGTTTCTCGAAGGAATTCTTCAAGTGATTGACTTTCAGATACTTTAGTTTCGACGCGTCTTAATCTGTCTTCTTTTGCCAGTCCTAGCTGATATGCTTTTTCTGTTAATCTGATATCGGCATTATCCTGTCTTAAAAGGAGTCTGTATTCTGCACGGGAAGTAAACATTCTATAAGGTTCTTCAGTTCCCTTTGTGATTAAGTCATCAATCAATACTCCAATATAAGCTTCATCTCTGTTTAGGATAAAATCTCCCTTTTCATGTACTTTATTATGTGCATTGATTCCGGCAATTAATCCCTGGCCGGCTGCTTCTTCGTATCCGGTTGTTCCATTGATCTGTCCTGCGAAATATAAATTATCAATTAATTTAGTTTCCAGCGTATGTTTCAATTGGGTAGGAGGGAAGTAATCATATTCAATAGCGTAACCCGGACGGAAAACTTTTACATTTTCAAATCCTGGTATATGTTTCATCGCTTTGATCTGTACATCTTCCGGGAGAGAAGAACTGAATCCGTTGACATAGATTTCCACAGTTTTCCATCCTTCCGGTTCTACGAAAAGCTGGTGTCTGTTTCTTTCTGCGAAACGGTTAATTTTATCTTCAATGCTTGGACAGTATCTTGGGCCTAAACTTTGAATCGTTCCATTGAACATTGGACTTCTGTCGAAACCTTCTCTTAAAATATCGTGTACCGTTTCGTTGGTATATACGATATGACAGCTTAGTTGTTTTGTTAGTTTCGGAGTGTCAAGATAACTGAACTTTTGAGGATTTTCATCTCCTTTCTGTTCTTCCATTTTTGAATAATCCAAACTTCTTCCGTCTACTCTTGGTGGAGTACCGGTTTTCATTCTTCCTGCCTCGAAACCTAAAGTGACCAGTTGTTCTGTAATTCCAAAAGCTCTCGGTTCACCCATTCTTCCTCCTCCTAATTGTTTATCTCCAACATGGATTAATCCGTTAAGAAAAGTTCCGTTTGTAAGAACTACAGATTTTGCTTTAATCTCAATTCCTAAAGAAGTAACCACTCCGGCTACTTTATTATTTTCAACAATCAGTTGTTTCACCATATCCTGAAAGAAATCAAGATTGGGAGTATTCTCTAATGCTAAACGCCATTCTTCGGCAAAAAGCATTCTGTCATTTTGTGTTCTCGGAGACCACATCGCAGGACCTTTTGAAAGATTCAGCATTTTGAATTGGATCGCAGATTTGTCTGCCACAATTCCGGAATATCCTCCCATTGCATCAATCTCTCTTACGATCTGTCCTTTTGCGATTCCGCCCATTGCCGGGTTGCAACTCATCTGTCCGATGGTCTGCATATTCATTGTAATAAGCAGTGTTTTTGAACCCAGGTTAGCTGCTGCTGCTGCTGCCTCACAACCTGCGTGTCCTGCACCTACTACTATTACATCATATATTTCTGAAATCATTTTTATCTCGCTTGTTTTAAGCTTTAAACCTTATCTTTATAACCAATGTTTCACGTGAAACATTTTTGGAGAATGTACTCTAGGTAAACTTATATTGTTGCTAGAATAGAGTACTTTAGATGTGGGACTTTAAGTGATTCTTCAATTTTAAAACTTTAAATCCCTGTATTTATCCAGGTACAGATCTTCCATTCTCCGCATCTCTTTTTCTTCCTCTTCCGTCTTATCTTTATAGCCTGCAAGGTGTAAAATACCGTGGGCTAAAACCCTTCTTAATTCTTCTTCATAATCTCGGGAAAGGGTAGAGGCGTTATCAGAAATGCGCTGCAAAGATACGAAAATCTCAGCGCTTATTGTCTTACCTTTTACATAATCAAAAGTGATGATATCTGTATAATAATCATGCTGCAAATAATCCTGATTGATCTTAAGAAGATATTCGTCATCACAGAAAATGTAATTGATTTCTCCTAATTTTTTTCCTTCTGAAAGAATAAGATCTTCCAGCCATTTTTTGTAATCTGTACTTACCGACTCTGGTAAGTTTTCGTAAAAGAACTGTATCATTTTTTTTAAAACCAGTGTCCTAAAATAACACTGAATATACCTTTTTGGTTATTTTTTAGGGAGTGGCTGAAGTTTACTTTTATCTGCCCGAAAGGAGATTTGTAACCAGCTGTAATTCCCAGTGAGCTATAATTTACTTTAACTGCATCCTCAAACTTGATATCGTTTGATAAGTTGGCAAAGGTAAAGTTTCCGCTGATAAAATAGTTTTTATTAAACTTAAACTGGATATCATTAGATGCCAGTATTACATTGTTTGTATACAACTGGGCGAAATAAAATCCACCAAAGCTTTTAAAATTGATGAGATTCTGCTCAAAAATTCCGCCTAATCTGTATTGGTAATAGCCTGGAAGGTTTTCACCGATAGTAACTCCTCCAAACAGATTGAGACGATAGCTGAATTGTTTGCTAAGCGGAATATTAAGCTTAAGGTCCGCTTTGATCTGAATGATTCTTTTATCAACTTCAGACTTTAAAAGATCTACAACCTTTCCTTCTGCTGCAAAATAAACCCCTTTTGTAGGGAATTCCTTATCATCCTGAGTGTCGGTCTTAATAAAAACATAAGGGTTCAGAAAACGGCTGTATCGCCTGTTATCTCCATTGCTGTTTTCTGCTTTAAAATAATCGTGGCTAATACCGCCGCCAATGGCAAATTTATCCTTCCAGGTCGACTGTATATAAGCTTCATTTCTGATCCATTCCCAGCGGTCTACTACATAATTATCTACATTCTTTATATCAAAGCTCATTCCTGATGAATAGAGCCCAACTCCCGGAATGTATCCGTTATCTACAAAATAATTAAGGTAATATCTGAGACGGTCTCCTACAACGAGATCAACCGAAAGGTTTGAATTTTTGAATAAAAGCCTTTTTGCAGAATAATTCAAAAGAAGTCCCGTTTTAAAAACTTCGTCATAATGCAATCCGAATTTTAAAAAATGACGGGCATCATCTTCAGTTACGTAAAGCTTCAGATAATTGGCGTCATTCTCCTGAACGATATCATAATTGATAAATTTGTAGTTGTTGGTAGCAACCAGTTTATCTATCATTTTATTAATGCTTCCATAGGTCTGCAAAGAGGGAAGGCGTAATCCCATTTTTCCCAGCGTGTAGTTTTTACCATAAATTTTGCTTCCTTCAATGGAAATACTGTCTATTTTATAAACATTGGAATATATAGGGTTCACCTGTTGTCTGAGGCGGTCAAATGATCTCTTTGGCAGCTGGTCTAATACCTGGGAATATTTCATACCTTCCACATATCCGCTGTCCAGAATTTTCTTTTTATCATCGTAGCTTGTAGCGGACATCCCTTTCAGATTGGGTTTAATATTGATATCTGTATATCTGTATTGTCTTCGGGTATCTCTTTTGATACCGAAATCTATGACCTGGTTCAGAATGGCTATAATATTGTTTAAATCTTCTCTTTTAGAAAGATCCTGATTAAGGTCCACACCAATGACGATGTCAATTCCTTTGTCCTTTAAAGGCTTTGAGGGGTAGTTTACCGTCATCGCTCCGTCAATATAAATGCTGTCCCCAATTTTTACCGGATCCATTAAAGAAGGGAACGCAGAACTCGCCATAATAGACTGTACGAGATCTCCCTTTTCAAAAATCTGCATATTGCCGCTTTCAAGATTGGTAGCGACACAAAGGAAAGGAATAGGCATTTTGGAAAAGTCCTCAATATTGGAAACGTTTTTAAAAAGTTCTTTCAGAAGATAAACATTTCTTTGTCCGGTACTGATAGAGGAAGGAAGTGTGATTTTACCGTTTTTGAGCGGAATGGATAAAAGATATTTGTCTACAGATTTATTGAAAAAGCTGGCTTCCTGCCGGGACTTTGGATCCATAATAAGAGAATAGAAATCCGTATCCATGACTATTTTTTCTATTTCTTTTCCGGAATAGCCTGCGGCGTACAATCCGCCTACGATGGCTCCCATACTCGTTCCGGAAATGTAATCCACTTTCACTCCCAATGAATCCAGCACTTTAAGAACTCCAACATGTGAAAATCCTTTGGCTCCGCCACCGGCCAGAGACAGGCCTATTTTTGGATTCTTCGGAATTACCAGATTTTTTTTTACCTGAGAATGGATCAATAACAGTGGGAATATGAAAAGCAGAATCAGGAGTTTTCTCATAGTTAATCTTTTATATAAATCCGTTTCACCCGCGGGGAAATGGAGGTTAATACTTCATAGGTTATCGTTTTGCAGTATCCTGCGAATTCTTTTAAGCTTGGTTTGGCGTTGAAAACAGTTACGGTATCACCTTCTTTTACGTTGGGAATATGGTCTACATTAATCATCATCATATCCATGCAGATATTTCCAACGATGGGTGCCAGTGTTTTATTAATTCCGACATTTCCTACCTGATTTCCGATCAGTCTTGGAATTCCGTCTGCATATCCTACAGGAATCGTTGCAATTCTTGTAGGATGATCTGCTTTATATCTTCTGCTGTAGCCTACAGATTCACCATTTTCAACGGTTGATATCTGTGAAATTACGGTTTTAAAGCTTACCACAGATCGTAATTGTTTCTGAATTTCAGGATCTGCAGATTCTCCAAGCATTCCGATACCAATTCTTACCATGTCATGCTGATGATCTTTATAGCTTGTGATTCCTGCTGAATTCAGGATGTGGCGTATAGGAGTGTAGCCTAATTTTTCAATAAGATAGCTGGAATTTTTTTCGAAAACCTCCAGTTGTTTTAAAGTGAATTCTTTTTCTTCAGGCATATCAGAAGAAGATAGATGACTGAACATACTTTGAACCTTTACATTTTTATGGCTTAAAGTTTCGTTTAATTGATCCAGCTCAAAGTCTTTAAAACCAAGACGGTGCATTCCCGTTTCCAACTTGATATGGATTGGATACTTCTTATCATATCCGGATTTCTGAACCGCTTCATAGAATAATTCCAAAACTCTGAAACTGTAGATTTCAGGTTCAAGGTTGTATTCAATAATTGTCTGATAACTGTGCTGTTCGGGATTCATCACAATAATAGGAGTAGTGATTCCTTTTTTTCTGAGCTCTACACCTTCATCTGCATAGGCTACCCCAAGATAATCTATATGATGATGCTGAAGAAATTCTGATACTTCAAAGCTTCCCAGCCCGTAAGCGTTGGCTTTCACCATTGCCATCATTTTAGTTCCCGGCTTCAGCAATGATTTATGATAGTTGATATTGTGAAGAATTGCATTAAGGTTTACTTCCAATACCGTATCATGCTTTCTGAGTTCAAGAATATCTTTCAGTTTTTCGATCTCAAATTTTCTGGCTCCTTTGAGCAGAATAATCTGATTTTCTATTTCAGTAAGATGTTTGCTTTCAATGAGCTCTTTAGTATCAATAAAAGTATATGTTTTAGTTTTAAATAATTCACTAAAGTTTGATATTTCATCACCAATTAAGAAGACAGAGTCAAAATTTTGCTCATTCACCAGTTCAGAAACTTCTTCATATAATTCTTTGGCGTTGGAGTTTACTCCTACAATATCTGTTAAGACCAGTGATTTTTTAGATTTGTTGTATTCATTCAAAAACTGCAGGGCAGTCTTCAAAGAGTCGAGGTCAAGATTAAAAGAATCATTGATGATAATATTGCCTTTAATTCCTTCAATGGCTTCAAGCCTCATTTCAACGGCTTTTAAAAGGTTGATTTTTTCAACGATCTTTTTATTTTCGATATTCAGTTCCTTAAGCACGGAGATAAGCGCCATAGCATTGGTTAATGTAGCTTCGTCTCTCTGATGCGCAGGAAAACTGATTTCTTCACCCAAATATTCAACAATGATGTTTTCATCTTTGGAAATATTGTTTTTGATGAAAACCTGATTCTCTTTTTTAAAACCGTAAGAAATTAATTTTTTATCAGAATAGGATTTTTTAATTTTTTGATCAACCAAAAAATTATCTCCATTATAAATGATCACTTCAGAATTTTTGAAAAGAATAATTTTTTCATTAATCAATTCTTCCTCGGAAGAAAAGTTGGCCGCGTGAGCAGTTCCGATATGCGTGAGCAGTCCGATCTGAGGGTGGAAAATATTTTCAAGTTTTTCCATTTCATGCGGTTTTGAAATTCCCACTTCAAAAATTCCCAGTTGATGAGAATTGTTGATTTGAAGAAGAGACAGCGGAAGGCCGATCTGGGAATTAAAACTCTTAGGGCTTTTCACTGTAGGAAATTCATTCCACAGACATTGATAGAGCCATTCTTTTAATATAGTTTTACCATTACTTCCCGTAATCCCGATGGATTGTAAATGAGAATGTTCAAAATGATACTTTGCTAACTTTTGAAGAAACTCTACAGAATTTTCAACAATGATCCAGGTTATATTTTCAAACGCCGGATAATGATGTTCAGAAATAATGACATTGATTCCCTTGTCCATTGCAGACTCAATAAATTTTTCACCGGAATTTTTGTGAGTATTGATCGCAATGAAAGCTGTATTCTTGATAGAATAAATAATCCTGCTGTCGTATGCTATATTTTTGATCAATAAACTTCCGTCACCAATGAACTGTGAATTGGTGATCTCTGCAATGTGTTGTACTGTATAATTCATTGGTACCCTTTCTGCTTTTTTTAGCGAAACGGCAAAAGGTAAAATAGTAAAAGGGCTAAGATTTATGACATCATCCGGTTTTTCCTTTTTAAATATTTTACAGTGTAGCTTTTTCGCTTTTCATTTTATATTAGTGAATATATTTTACGGTTTATAGCAAACAGTTTTACAATTTAGTGATTTCGTCGTCTGCTTTATCCGATTATTTTCTTTTTGAAAGTACTTCGTCAATAAAAACACGGCGGCTTACTGCTTCATAACTTTCTGTTTCTCCCAGTTCCACCAGATTATCTCCCTGTGAAGTTCTCATCGAGTAGTTGGCAAGATTACCGGTTCTCTTACAAATAGCATGCACTTTTGTAACATACTCTGCAGTCGCCATCAAATTGGGCATTGGTCCAAATGGACGACCCAAAAAATCCATATCCAATCCTGCAATAACGACTCTGATCCCGCTATTGGCGAGCTGGTTGGCAACATCAACAATGCTTTCATCAAAAAACTGAGCTTCATCAATGGCTACTACATCACAATTGGAAGCCAGCAGAAGAATTTCATTAGGGTTTTCTACTGCTGTACTGCGGATTTTATTCTGATTATGGGAAACTACATCTTCTTCAGAATACCGTACATCCATTTTGGGTTTAAAAATTTCCACATTCTGTCCTGCCATTTCCGCTCTTCGCAATCTGCGGATAAGTTCCTCGGTTTTACCGGAAAACATAGAGCCACAAATTACTTCCATCCAACCACTTTGTTTGGAATGATTAATTGTATTTTCTAAAAACATTTGTTAAATTAGCCGTATATTTTTAACATCAAAAGTAAGCAATTTTAATAAGAATCTTATTATGCAGAATATCCAAGATTTAAAGGAAAAGATTTTTTTTGAATCCATGAATATCATTGATAATCTGGACAAAATAAGTAATATAGACGAATTACTTTCCAAGCAAGATCTTGTAGATGAGCTTGCTAACAGGATTTCTTTTTTGAAACTGCTGGAAAAAAATATCGAATACTTCGTAACAGATAATACGGCACAAAATCCGGAGCATCAGTATGTCTCTTTTGTTTCAGGAGAAACAGAACATCATGATACAGGAAGTGAAGTAACCGAAGAGGAGGCTATTTTCAATAATGAACTGAACGAAATTGATGAAAATGAAGTTTTTTCTGAGGAATCTGAAGAAGAAGCCGTTTTCAATAATCAGCTGAATGAAATTGTTGAAAACGAATTCCATGAAAATATCGTAAGCTTTGTAGAAGAAAATAAGACTGAAAACGCACCTGAAAATCAGGAACAGGATTTTGGAAATGAAACGCTGGAAGAAGAAGCAGTTTTTAATAATCAGCTGAATGAAATTGATGAAAATGAAATTTCAGAAGAACAAAGAGCTGTTCTGAGTTTTGTGGATGAGGATAAAATCCTTGCAGATTCTACACCGGATTCGGATGAAGATCTTAACGAAGATCTGTTTTATAATGAAGTAACAGCAGAAGAAGCGGTTTTTAATAATCAGCTGCATGAAATAGAAGAACAGGAATCACTAATTTCCGGAGAGGAATCGAAGAAAGAACCTGAGTATGCGGTAGCAGATGATGTGAAATCTTCCGTTACAGAAACCATTCCAAGCATTTTTGATACAGAGACGCTGGATGATGAAATACTGATTGAAGAAAACGAAGAACAATTTGTGGCTTCAAACATTTCCATAGAACAGGGAGAAATGGCTACAGAGACTTCCAATGTAGAAAATATTCTGAGTGAGATCAAAAATGACCACTCTGAAGAACCTGTAAAAGAAGAAAGTATTCTTGCTGAAGTCTATGATCGCAGAAAGATTGTCGAAATCGACAAGTCTGTTCCCGAAGAAACAGATAAACATCGTTCCGATGAAAGCTTCGAAAATTTAGAAGAATACCATCGGGAGAAAAAAATAAAATTAGCCAATATCAAAGGAATGAAGGCTGTTCAGTCACTTTTTGATGACGACCACCTGGAACTTTCCAAGGAAGAAAAAACAGCTCCTGTTGTTAAAGAAGATACAGGAAGTATTCTGAAATCCAATATTCCAACCCAATTCATGGAAGCAGATAAGCTGAAACCTGAATTTAAGCTGGATCTGAATGACAGACTTGCCTTCACGAAGATGCTTTTTGAAGGAAGCCAGGCAGATCTGAATGATACCGTTTATCAGCTGAACCAATTCAGAACACTGGAAGAAGCCAAAGAATACCTGAGTGATCTGTACTATGACAGAAAATGGAATAAGGTGGATGAATATGCACAGAGACTTTGGATATTGGTGGAAAATAAATTCTTATAATTTTGAGCGGAATTCTATATTTTGTTCCCACACCCGTTGGGAATCTGGAAGATATGACATTCAGGGCAGTAAATGTTCTGAAAGAAGTAGATTATATTTTATGTGAAGACACCAGAACTTCAGGAATACTTTTAAAACATTTTGAGATTTCCAAGCCCTTAAAGTCTTATCATTTACATAATGAGCATCAGGCAACGGAGAAAGTGATTACAGACCTTAAAAACGGGCAGAATATTGCTATTATTACCGATGCAGGAACTCCCGGTATTTCAGATCCCGGATATTTGCTGGCCAAAGCAGGAGCAGATAATAATATTGACATGATTTGCCTTCCCGGAGCTACGGCGCTCATTCCGGCACTTGTTGTTTCGGGGCTTCCTAATAATGAATTTCTATTCGCAGGATTTCTGCCGCAGAAAAAAGGAAGACAAACCAAACTGAAGCAGCTTGCAGAAGAAAAAAAGACCATCGTTTTGTACGAGAGCCCTCATAAGATTAATACCACTCTGGAACAGATCAAAGAATTCTTCGGAGAAGAAACCAAAGTAAGCTTAAGCCGTGAGATTTCTAAGAAATTTGAAGAAACTAAAAGAGGAACAATCAATGAATTAATTGAGTTCTCCAAGAGTAAAACTTTAAAAGGAGAGATCGTCCTTATTGTCAATAATTCTATTTAATTTTCTTTGAAAAAATTAGTTTTTGTATTGTGTTCTGTAGTCTGTACAGCACAAACTAACCAATATATGAAGGTGATCCTGTCGAAAAAGACGGGGAAAGAAATCAGTTCTTATTCTGAAGGATATGGAACATTCTACGATACTGATTATAAGAAACAGGGAATTGTGGATTCTTTGGGAACTATTACATTTGAATCTCCTTACAAAGGAAGTATTCTGCATGTTTTCAAAAACCGGTTTATTCTTTATTCTGAGGAAGGAAATGGCAGAAAATCAGCTGTTATTGACGAAAAGGGAAAAGAACTTATTCCTCTGAACGATCAGGAATTTAATACACCCTGGTGGAGTGAAGAATGCATTATTTCATCAAAACAGAATTCAGAAGCTGTTTATGATTTTAACGGAAAGGAAATCATTCCTTATTCGGAAAAAATCCGTTTTTCAGGGAAGAACAGACTTTTTGTTTTAAAAGATAAAAAATGGTTTCTGTATGATTTTAACGGGAAACAGCTCAGCACGCGGGAATTTAAAGAAGACTACAGCTTTGAAGATGACAGGGCACTTATCATTAATGAAAATGGAGAAAGTGAAATCATTGGTAATAACGGACAAACGCTGCATAAATTTTCTAAACAGGTTGTAAACATCAATGCTTATCCTTATCTGATTACTAAAAATAAAAGTACAGGAAAGTACGGTTTGATTGATGCAGAAGACAATACGATTGCCGAAGAAATCTTTAACGATATCACCCCGGAATATTTTGGCAAAAAAGAATATATCTATCTTACAAAAAACGGAAAGACAACAGTTTTCAGTAAGAAAGACGGAAAGCTGTATGCACAGACTTTTAAATATGTAAATCCTTTATTGGGTAATTTGTTCAGTGTTTATAATGATAAAGCAAAAAAATCCGGCATTATAGACCTGCAGGGTAACATTATTTTTCCTCAGGAATACGATTTTATCAAAAGTTTTACTATTTCCGGAAAAGATTTTATTTACCTTAAAAAAGAAAATGAAGAACAATTCTTAGATAAAGATCTTAAAAATATTGTAGGAGACGGAGTTCAGATTTTCGGGTTTTATCCCGACAATCTTATCATTGGAAAGCAGGACCGCTATTATAGATTTTCTGTAAAAGATCATTCTATATCTGAGTTGAAAAATATCAGCGAGATTAAAAATGAAGATGTTGACTATTTTAATCCTCTTAATCAATATTCAAAACCTTTGGTCTGCAGAAACACAGACAACTTTTATGGAATCCTGGATGGGAAGGGAACAGAAATTGTACCGTTTGTATACGAAGATATTATCACATTCGGAAATGCTGAAAACGAAATTGTCGTGAAAAAAGAAGGAAAATTTGGGGTTTCCAATTTTCAGAATGAGCCTTTGAAAGACATTATTTATGAAAAATATTTCTGGCAGAAAGAGGTATTAAGACTGGATAAAAGTAAAAAAACAGACTTTATTTATTTCACCAGATTTAAAAATAATTATGTTCAACTTTAATGAAAATCCTGATATTCATCAAAAAAAAGCTAGTATTTTGACAATTTAAATGGGTTGAATAACATTTTATAATATCTTTGCAAACCGTTTAATTCCAGAAAGGAATTGTAGAAACATGAAGAGGCAGCTGTCACTAGCTGAACGAGTTATAAAAAAATAATTGTCAATAGATATGAAAATATTAGAAGGAAAAGTAGCACTAATTACCGGAGCTACAAGAGGAATCGGTAAGGGAATTGCTGAAATGTTTGCTCAGCAGGGAGCAAAAGTAGCATTTACCTACGCTGGCTCTGTAGACAAAGCAAAAGAATTAGAAGCAGCTTTAAGTTCTGTAACCCAAATTAAAGGATATCAGTCTGACGCATCAGATTATGATGCTGCTCAGAAATTGGTGGAGGAAGTGATGGCAGAGTTCGGGCAGATTGATATTTTGGTAAACAATGCAGGGATTACAAAAGATAACCTGTTGTTGAGAATGTCCAAAGAAGATTGGGATAAAGTAATCAAAGTAAACTTAGATTCAGTTTTCAACCTTACAAAGGCAGTAATTAAGCCGATGATGAAGGCAAGATCAGGATCTATCATTAATATGACTTCTGTAGTAGGTGTGAAGGGTAATGCCGGACAAGCCAACTATGCAGCTTCTAAAGCCGGAGTGATCGGGTTTACAAAATCTGTGGCATTGGAATTGGGATCAAGAAATATCAGATGTAATGCTATTGCTCCCGGATTTATTGAAACAGAAATGACGGCTGTTCTGGATGAAAAAACCGTTCAGGGATGGAGAGAAGAAATTCCAATGAAGAGAGGAGGTCAGCCAGCGGATATCGCCAATGCATGTGTATTCTTAGGCAGCGAAATGTCTGCATACATTACCGGACAGACGTTAAACGTTGACGGTGGAATGTTAACATAACAATATAAAAAGGCTGCATAAATGATATGCAGCCTTTTTATATTTCTTTGATTTTTTAGTTAAAAACCTGATTTTCCTGCTCCTGAACTCTTATAAAAGTAGTTCTCTTGGAAAGTTCTTTAAGCTTTGAAGCACCTACGTAAGTACAAGTAGATCGTACACCTCCTAAAATATCCTTTACCGTTTCTGAAACAGGACCCTTATAAGCTACTTTTACTGTTTTTCCTTCAGAAGCACGATATTCTGCCACACCTCCGGAATGCTTATCCATGGCTGTTTTAGAACTCATTCCATAGAAAAGGCGATATTTTTTACCGTTTTCTTCAATCATTTCGCCACCACTTTCATCATGTCCGGCAAACATTCCGCCCAGCATGACGAAATCTGCACCGCCACCGAAAGCTTTTGCTACGTCACCGGGAACTTTGCATCCGCCGTCAGCAATAATATGTCCTCCCAAACCGTGTGCAGCATCTGCACATTCAATAATCGCAGAAAGTTGAGGATATCCCACTCCTGTTTTTACTCTGGTCGTACACACAGACCCAGGTCCAATACCTACTTTAATGATATCTGCACCTACCAGAAGAAGTTCTTCTACCATTTCTCCGGTAACCACATTTCCTGCTATAATAATTTTATCCGGAAAATTGGCTCTTGCTTTCTTCACAAATTCAACGAAATGTTCAGAATAGCCATTGGCTACATCGATACATAGAAACTCAATTTTTGGGTGCTTATTGAGAATCTGTTTTATTTTCTCTTCATCAGCTTTTCCGGTTCCGGTACTCAGTGCAATATACTGATGAATACTTTCAGGCTGGCTGTTGAGAAACTTGCTCCATTCCTCAGGAGTATAATGCTTATGAACCGCGGTAATAATTTTCTCCTTGGCCAGTTCCACTGCCATTTCAAAAGTTCCTACCGTATCCATATTGGCTGCAATTACGGGGACTCCTGTCCATCTTTTCCTGGTATGTTTAAAGGTAAATTCTCTCAGTAAATCAACTTCCGAACGGGATTTCAAAGTAGAACGCTTAGGGCGGAACATTACATCCTTGAACCCCAGTTTTATGTCATATTCTATACGCATTTTGTAATTATTTGTCAGAATAAAGGTAGTGAATAATATGAAATAGTGTATTTTTGAAATAATGGATTTTCCTGTAACATTTCATATTTTCGGCAAAACAATCCTTGCGCATCCGCTTTTTGAGGCTGCCGGAATGTTTTTGGGCATGAGATATTATTTTTATCTGAAACGTAAGGCTAAAGAAAAACTTTCTTTCAATACTTCTGCTGCGGTTTTAATTGGTGCTACTGCCGGAGCTTTGATCGGTTCCAAGCTGATCGGTAATCTTGAAAACCCTTATGCATTATTTGAAAATTTTTCCTTCAGAAAGGTCTGGTCAAACAATACTATTGTAGGAGGTCTGGCTTTTGGTTTATTGGGAGTAGAGCTGGCAAAAAAGATTGTACATCATAAAGAAAGTACTGGAGATCTTATTGTTTTCCCTCTGATATTGGCCATGATTATAGGCAGAATAGGATGTTTTCTTACAGGTATTGGTGAAGAGACATATGGTATTCCTACTGATTCTGTTTTTGGAATGCATTTGGGGGACCAATATCTCAGACATCCTGTTGCCTTGTATGAAATAGCCTTTTTACTTCTTCTGTGGATGGGATTAAAGTATATCCAGAATCGTAAAAAATACCCTTCCGGTTTTATTTTTCAGCTGTTTATGCTCAGCTATTTTACATTCAGATTTCTTTTGGATTTTATAAAACCAAGGGTAGAAGTCATTGGAAATATGGGTACGATTCAAATGGTGTGTATCTGTGTAATTATTTACTACATTTATAAAATAAAAAATACCGGATCTTTATATTTAAAAAATTCAAGATGAAAAAATTAACTATTTTAGAAGGCAATCTCAATCTGGCTGGAGTAGTGGTAATGATTATTGGTGCGATTATTATAGCTGCACTGTTCTTTTCCCTCATCGTCGCTTTTATTACAAAACTTATTTATGAAAGGAAAGGAGACCGAAAATTCACCAGAAAACAATTTATCCAGACCATGCTTATATCCCTTCTGATCTGTGGATTAATCAGCGGTTATATTTGCGGAGGACTTTAAAAAATTTGCTATGCCCGTAAGAAATTATACTTATTACGATTATACCATCAGTCTTTGCCCGGAATGTCTTAAAAGGGTAGGTGCCAAAATCATTATTGAGGATGAAGCTGTTTTTATGACCAAAAGATGTCCGGATCATGGATTTTTTAAAACAAAAATAGCTTCTGACGTACAGTATTATAAAAATATAAGAAACTATAATAAAGCCTCTGAAATGCCCTTTCATTTCGGAACCGATGTGGAATATGGATGTCCCTATGATTGTGGACTATGTGTAGATCATGAACAGCATAGCTGTCTTTCTATCGTAGAAGTTACAGATCGTTGTAATCTGACCTGTCCAACCTGCTATGCAATGTCCTCACCCCATTATGGAAGTCACAGAAGCCTGGAAGAAATTGAGGCTATGTTTGATGTTATTGTAAAAAATGAAGGGGAACCGGACGTGGTGCAGATCAGTGGAGGAGAACCTACAATCCATCCGGAATTTTTCAAAATTATGGATATTGCCAAATCAAAACCGATCAAACATCTGATGCTGAACACCAACGGAATCAGAATAGCCAATGATCCGGGATTTGCTGAACGATTGGCGACCTATGCTCCCGAGTTTGAAATTTACCTTCAGTTTGATTCATTTAAACCTGATGTCCTGGAAGATTTCAGAGGGAAAGATCTTACCGCTGTCAGAATGAAAGCACTGGAAAAACTCAATGAACTTAACCTTTCTACGACATTGGTGGTTGTTCTTCAAAAAGATAAAAATATTGATGAAATAGGAAAAATTATAGAATTTGCCCTGAAACAGAAATGCGTAAGAGGAATCACCTTCCAGCCGGTTGAAATTGCCGGAAGAAACCGGGAAGATTCTGCTCATGAAAAAATTACCTTAACTGAAGTAAGACAGGAAATTATCAATCAGTTTCCGTTATTAAATTCTGATGATATTATTCCCGTTCCATGTAATCCGGATGCGCTGGCTATGGGATATATCTTGAAACTGCAGGGCGAAACAATCCCTTTAACCCGGTATATCAATCCTGCAGATCTTCTGAATAATGAATCAAGGAATACCATTGTTTATGAACAGGATAAAGGATTGCATATGCAGCTGCTGGATATTTTCAGCACCGGAATTTCCGTAGATAAAGTTCAGCCTAAAGTCAATCAGTTACTGTGCTGCCTGCCGGATGTTTGTGCTCCGGATCTCGACTATGATAACCTTTTCAGAATAATTATCATGAACTTTATGGATGCTCATGATTTTGATGTAAGAGCGGTGAAGAAGTCGTGCGTACATATTGTCAATAAAGACCTGAAATTAATTCCTTTTGAAACCATGAACCTCTTTTACAGAGATGAAAAAAAGGCTTATCTTGAAGAACTCAGGAAAGAAGATAAAGTATTATTTTAACAATATAAAAACAAAGCGTGAAATGAAATTTCACGCTTTTATTATTTCCTTGTTATTTTACTTCTTTTACATCTTCAAAAGTCATTACTTTCTCCAATGTTTTCATATATTCATAGGCAGTAAGATCAAACTTTACCGGAACAATAGAAATATATCCATTGGCCAATGCTGTTTCATCAGCATCTTCAGAATCATCCATATTGTTGAAATAACCTGTCAGCCAGTAATATTTTTTACCATGAGGATTTACTCTCTCATCAAAGCTTTCTTCCCATTTGGCATTGGCCTGTTTACAGACTTTTACTCCTTTAATCTCTTCCGCCGGAAGTTTAGGAATATTTACGTTCAGTACAACTCCTTTTGGCATTGGGTTTTCCAATGTTCTTCTTACAATATTCTGAATAAATTCTTTAGCCTGAGTGAAATCTGCTTCCCAGCTGAAATCCAGTAATGAGAATCCAATGGCAGGAATTCCTTCTACACCTGCTTCTACTGCAGCCGACATGGTCCCTGAATAGATTACATTGATAGAAGAATTTGCCCCGTGATTGATTCCTGAAACCACAATATCGGGTCTTCTGGTCAGGATTTTATCAAGAGCCATTTTTACACAGTCAACAGGAGTTCCGCTACAGGAAAAATCTGTCTGAGGGCCATCCAGAGTAACTTCTTCGTAGCTTAGGGTAGAATTAATGGTAATAGCGTGGCCTTTTCCACTTTGAGGAGAATTGGGGGCAACAACCACTACTTCTCCGATTTCATTCATAAAATTTACAAGATTTCTGATACCAGGAGCTGTAATTCCGTCGTCATTAGTCACCAGAATAAGTGGTCTTTCCATAAATTATCTTTAATTTTTTATTTAAACAGAGTGAGTTTGTTCATTTTCAGAATTGAACAAATAGATTTTCAACACATCAAATGTAGGTAAAAATCAGACGCCATAAAATACCAGATTGGGATTGGCTGTTGTGAAATAGAAATAAAATCCTTCTGCTTTTGCTTCAGAGAGTGAAGATCAATGCACCAATAAAGACAGATGCCAGAAGCAGAATATCTGACTAAAATAAAGGAATTTTAATATGAATTTTAGTTCATCAAACTCAGAATTTTACAGGTGCCTCCCATGAAAATCTCTTGTTATCCTGTGAAGAACACCTGTAAAGCCTGATAATTTTAATGTTAAGTGGTCGTACAAAATAATAAACTAGTCGAGAGGTTTTCTACCGGAAATGATATTATAAAGAATAACAATAATAGCAATAACCAGTAAAATGTGAATTAAATAACCTGTGCTCATTCCGGGAACGACTCCTAGCATTCCCAATAGCCAAACAACGATGCAGATGACTGCTACTAACCATAATAAACTTTTCATGACTTAATATTTTGAATTTGTATGGTTAATTCTCTGCATATTTTATGCCTTTATGGCTAAAAATTGATTTTTGTGGTATGTGTTTTCTGTTTTTAGATTAAAAATTAAAAATTTAGGTGTGTTTGAAAAAAAGGGTTGATCTGTATCACTTTATAACGAAACTGTCTGATAATAGGAAATGGCTCATACTGTCCTGATTATTTGTAAATCTCTTTAAATAAAAATGATCAAAACTGTCGATATTTGTAAATAAGGTATTAAATTTGATCATTTGTAACAGTACCAAACTTACTGCTACTAATTATTATACTTATTTTAAAAAAATTAATAAATAAAGACAGTTTATGTGGAAAAATTTCAAACTGAATAAATTTTTACTCCTGATTCCATTAACCAGTCTAATGTTTTGTTTCAACTCGCCACAGAATGACGATGAAAAGATGCAGACGATAATGGTGAGCGTAAAAAACACACTTTCTTATCTGCATTATAGCCCGAAATCTATCAATGATGCCTATTCGAAGGACGTTTATAAGCATTATTTCGAATTGGTAGATCCAGCGAAAAGATATTTTCTGCAATCTGATATGGATGAATTCAGCAAGCATGAAACAAAGCTTGATGACTATATCGGACAAGGTGATCTTACATTCTATAAGCTTACGATTGACAGGCTATACCAGAGAGTAGATGAGATTGATAAAATCACACAGGATATCTTCAGCAAGCCCATCAATCTTCAGGAAGATGAAACGCTTACTCTTGAGCCCAAATTAAAAAAAGTACCTGCCAACAAACAGGAACAGTATAATGAGTGGAAAAAATTCATCAAATACAACATCCTTCAGGAAGTTGAGTCGATGAACAGCAAAGAAGAAGCTCAGAAAGAAAAGAAAGACTCTGTTCAGAAATACAAACTGAAAGATACGATCAAGTTTAAGCCACTTACTCAGGACGAGAAGATCAAAAAAGCGACTGATGAGGTAAAAGACCTTGTAAAAGATACTTTCACGAGATTCAAAAAGAGAAAGAAAATGGATTGGTTTACCGTGTATATGAATGCGTATACTGAAGTATTTGATCCGCACACCAACTATTATTCTCCAAAAGATAAAGAAGATTTTGATACCCAGTTCACAGGAAAAGTAATTGGTATCGGAGCGCTGATCCAGGAGAAAAAAGGGAATCTTTACTTGGGAGCGCTTACCATCGGTGCACCGGCATGGAAATCTAAACAACTTTCAGAAGGAGATAAAATCCTGAAAGTAAGATCAAAACCGAAAGAAGATGCTGTAAATGTGGTAGGAATGCTTTCTGATGAAGCGGTAAGATTAATCAGAGGTGAAAAAGGAACTCCGGTAACCTTAACTGTTCAGAAAAAAGATGGTACTATTAAAGATGTAACCATGATCCGTGAAGAGGTTGCTATCGAAGATACATTTGCAAGAAGTATTGTAGTGAATGCTCCAAATGGTAAGAAATACGGTTTCATCAACCTGCCAAGCTTTAATGCTGACTTTGAAAATGCCAAAGGAAGAAATGCTTCTGATGACATCAAAAATGAGATTATTAAGCTTAAAGCCCAGAATATTGAAGGAATTATTCTTGACCTTAGAAATAATGGCGGAGGTTCTTTAACTGAAGTAGGCGATATTATGGGACTTTTCATGGAGGCCGGGCCTTATGTTCAGGTGAAAGACGGAAATGGAAAAATACAGACGCTTAAAAATAAAAATGAAACTCCTATCTGGACTGGTCCGCTTGTCATTATGCAAAATGAACTTTCCGCTTCCGCTTCAGAAATCCTTGCTGGTGTAATGCAGGATTATGGAAGAGCAATGATCATCGGATCTCCGCAGTCTTTCGGAAAAGGAACCGTGCAGACTTTTGTGGATCTGAACAGATTCCTGAACACAGAAGATGATTTCGGATCTTTAAAACTGACGATCCAGAAATTCTATAGAATAACGGGAGAATCTACCCAGAGAAAAGGTATCGTTTCTGATATTCAGATGAAGGATTTCTTTACGTATGCTGAAGTAGGAGAGCGATATGATGATTATGCATTGGCCTGGGACAAAATTTCGCCTACAAAATTCCAGAAACTGAATTATTTCAATATCCAGGCTCTGGAGAAGGCAAGTGCAGACAGAATGGCTAAAAACAGCAATTATCAGTTGCTATTAGAATCTGCTCAGTGGAGAGAAAAACTGGATAAAGAAGAAAATATCACATTGAATATTACAAAATTCAATGAGCTGATGAAGAACAGAAAATCTCAGATTGAAAAGTTCAAGGCTTTGACAAAATTTGAAAACGGTCTTCAGTTCATCATGTATCCAAGTGAAATTGAAAGAGAGAAAAAAGACGAAGCTTTCAAGAAAAAATCTGAAATGTGGATCAAGAATCTGAAAAAAGATCTTTACCTGCAGGAAGCAATGAATATTGTATCAGACATGGGAGCTAAATCCTAAACATAAAAAAACCGCTAATTAAAAGATTAGCGGTTTTTTTATTGAATAAAGTTGATTACTTAATTTCTATACATCCCACTCTTCCTCCTGCATTTCCGGTAGGCTGAGTATGGAAATCATCTGCAGCAGCGTGTACAATAAGACCTTTTCCGATAATGTTCTTAGACTCGTCTGTACAGCCCAGACACCATTTGTCTGTCTTGAAAGTCAATGTCGCTGTTCCGTTCTGATCAGCAACCAGGTTTCCTATATCTCCCATATGGAAATGTTCGGCACCCCATTTACCATGATCATTCTTCGAAGGATTCCAGTGGCCGCCAGTAGACGTTCCGTCTGCAGCTGAGCAGTCTCCTTTTTCATGAATGTGTACGGCATGGATTCCAGGAGTAAGGTTGGTGATGTCAAGCTTCATTGTTACTTCATTTCCATTTTGAGTAAACTTCGCTGTTCCTCCTGTCTGTGTTCCGCTTTTGGCATTTACAGAATAGGTTTTTGTGGTTCCGCATGAAACGGCAAAAACTGCAAATCCCGCCAATAATGCTAATGTTTGTACTTTCATTTTTTAAATGATTTATAGTGATTTTACGATAAATTTAAAAAAGATTTTCCAAAGCGCTTTATGATCTCACTCTTTTTTGAAAAACTTAGTTTAAATGATTGCTTTAATACAGGCTGTTGTAACCTTAAATTCCGAAACTTAGCTCTGAGGCTTACTGATTTAAAACGAGGTAGAAAAAAGCTTATTTTAGTAGCTGGGAAGCAGTGTATAATCTGATCCTTGGAGAAAGAAAAGAAAAATGATTATTCTGTATACATTCATTAGCGAAGAAAAACATCAGTCACGTTTAGACCGATACCTGCCTGCTTTTTCTCAGGAGGTTAATCAGAATATCCTGCGATACAGAAGATGGCAGGATGTGCAGCTTTCTTTACTGGGAAAGGTGCTTTTACAATATGGTTTAAAAACGTATTATAATATTTCTGATGTAGAAACAGGAGTTCTTCCCAATAAAAAGCCTTACTTAAAAGACCATCATCTTCATTTTAATATATCGCATTCCAAAGAGCTTGCGGTCTGTGCTATTGCAGAATATCCTTTGGGAATAGATGTTGAATTCAGAGATCCGAAGATCACTTATCAGGATTTTATATTTCAGATGACGGCCAAAGAGCTTCAGGAAATTCATGATGCTGAGGATAAAACGGAAGAATTCTTCACTTATTGGGCAAGAAAGGAAGCTGTAATAAAGGCTCATGGAGCAGGGATGATGCTTCCGCTGGATTCTTTTGAAGTGATCAATAACGAATGCAGGATTGAAAAAGAAAAGTTTTTTACCAGAGAAATTTTTATTCATGAAGAGTATCAGGGATATATTGCATCTTCAGATCAGAAAATTAAAGAAGATGTTCTTTTATTTAAACGTTTTGAAGAAGATATCTCGTGACAAAAAAGCGAAATGACCTCCAGACAATAGCAATAAAAGACAACAGACTTTCATTCCGGAAAAATATCTTTGTAAACTAATAATTTTGAAGTGGAAGAGTATAAAAAACGGATTGTAAGAACAATTCAATATATTGATAACCATATTGATGCGGAGCTGTCTCTGGAAAAAGTTTCAGAGGTAAGTGATTATTCTCCGTTTCATTTTCACAGAATATTTAAGCTGGTTACGGGAGAAACCCTTCAGAATTATATTATCAGAAAGAAAATAGAGAAAAGTGCTCTCTATTTAGCGGTACATAAAAATATGGAGATCAAGGAGATCTATTGGGATCTTGGTTTCTCCAATCATTCTGTTTTCTGCAAAACATTCAAAAAATATTACGGTCTCGCGCCCACAGAATTTCGCAGATCAGCACCGGAAAAATTTCACAGGATTTTACAAACACAAAGCAAGAACGGACAAGTTGATACGGTTTTCAGCCAATACATTTGCAATATTGAAAACCTGTTAAACTGGACTAAAATGAATTTAAAAATCGAAGTAAAAGAAATGCCGGAAATGAATCTGGCTTCCGTTATGAGCCTTGGAATGGGCAACGTAGAACCTTCTTTTAATGTCCTGATAGACTGGGCAAAAAAGAAAAACCTGTTTCCACGGCAACATCTTAAAATGATTTCTGTTTATCACGACAGCTGTAAAATCACACCTCCCGATAAAGTCAGGATTCACGCCTGCATGCTTTTGGATGAAAAACTTCAGCAGCAGGAGGGAGAAGTATTTTCAGAAACGTTAGAAGGCGGAAAGTACATTGTAGGAAGCGGAGAGGTGACATTGGATGATTTTGAACAATGTTGGGTTTCTTTGTTCTTATGGATGAATGAAAACAATTACACCATGAGAAGAACCTTCCCTTATGAAATCTATCATTCCAATTTTAAAGAACATCCGGAAGGAAAAATGATCGTGGATTTTTGCATTCCGGTTCATTAATTACCATTCGGGAGCAAAAGAATGCCTTTCAGTAATAATTTTTTTACAGAAAGGCATTTCTCATGCTATTTTTGATTCCAGAAAACAATAAAAATGAAAACACAAGGACAAAACATACTGTTTCTGATTCTTCTTCTCACTTCCATTATGGGATATTCCCAGGTGAAAATATCGGGGAAAGTATCCTTCAAAAACAAAGGAGTCGCCGAAATAAATGTAACACTGAAAGACACCTATGATGGGACTACAACAGATGCCCAGGGTAATTTTACCTTTGAAACTTCAGAAAAAGGAGCTCATACAATTACTTTTACCCACCCGAAATATGAAAATGTGGAAAGATCAGTTTCTATTGAAAGTCAGGATATTACCTTGAATATTGATCTTAAAGAACAGATCAGTGAGATTGATGCAGTGGTGGTTTCTGCAGGATCTATTGAAGCCAGCGATAAGAAAAGAGCAACAGCATTACTCACTCCCATTGATATTTATACCACAGCAGGAGCAGACGGACAGATTTCTTCGGCATTGACTTATCTTCCTGGAGTTCAAAAAGTAGGAGGAACGGAAGGTTTGTTCATCCGTGGAGGAACAGGAACCGAATCTAAAATCTTTATGGACGGAAGTCTTATCAACAATTATTTTTCCAATTCAGTTCCGGGAATTGCGGGAAGAGATCAGTTCAATACTTCGCTTTTTAAAGGAAATATCTTCTCAAGTGGTGGTTATTCGGCGTTGTACGGCCAGGCCCTTTCGGGAGCTTTAATGCTGGAAAGTGTGGATCTTCCGGATGAAACTTCTTATAATATTGGGATTTCACCTATTTTCCTGAATGCCGGTTTTCAGAAGTTATCAGATAATAAAAACTATTCTTACGGAGCTACAGCAGGATATTCTCTGCTAAGCCTGATGCAGAAAGTTTTTAATTTTAATACAGATTTTGTTGAAGCTCCGCAAGGTCTCAACGGAGATCTGAATTTCAGATTTAAAACAAAATCAGGAGGCTTTTTCAAATATTACGGAATGTTCAATTCCAATAAAATGGGAGTAAAGTCGGAAAGCCTTGAACCTGGATCCGATTTCAGCCTTGTAAAACTTAATGGTAAAAACACTTTTCACAACCTTTCTTTTAAACAAAAATTCGGAAAATATCTGCTTAATGTGGGCGGTTCTTATTCCTACAACAGATCGGATCTTCATTTTTCTACAGAAACCAATGATGTTGAATCCAACAGAAGCCAGCTTCTCACTGATGGGAATTATCTGAATTTCAAAGCTGTTCTTGAAAGAAAGATAAACAGAATCAGTGCCGTAAGAGGAGGAATTGAACTGAATAATACCGATGAAAATCTGAATTTTGAAGCTGTGCAGAAACATTATAAAGACCTGATCTCTTCTGCTTTCGTGGAAACAGACCTTGGCTTCAGCAATGCATTGTCAGCAAAAATAGGGGTGAGAGCAGAGCATTCTTCTTTTTTAGGAAAGGATAATATTGCGCCTCGTTTTGCGATTGCCTACCGTCTTGCAAAAGACTGGACCACTTCATTAGCTTACGGAATTTTTTATCAGAATCCTGAAAGTAAATACATCAATTGGCCTGCCAATCTTGGTTTTCAGAAATCACAGCATTATATTTTCCAGGTTCAGAGAGCTTCAGAAGGCAGAACTTTACGTTTTGAGGCATTTTACAAGAAATACGACCAACTGATTAAGACGTTCAATATTACCCAGGACAAAGAGCAAAATCAGCAGATTCAGACCGCTTTAAATAATGATGGCTACGGATATGCAAAAGGACTGGAGTTTTTCTGGAGAGATAATAAAAAGACATTTGAAAATATTGATTACTGGATCAGCTACTCTTATCTGGATTCAAAGAGGGATTTCCTGAATTATCCGGTAAGCCTGCAGCCGAGTTTTGCAGCAGAACATACCTTTTCAGCCGTTGCAAAAAGATTTATTCCGGAATGGAAACTTGGAGTCAATCTATCATATACTTACGCCAAAGGACGGCCTTATTATGACATTGCCTCTACATTTAAAGATGGAAAAGCTGTAAATTTTATCCGGAATGAAGGAAGACTTAAGGATTACAACGCATTGAATTTCAGTGTTAATTATCTTCCGAATATCGGTAAAAAAGATGCGAAAGCCTTTCCTGTATTTGTATTGAGCATCAGCAATATTTTAGGATCAAAGAATGTATATGGCTATAATTTTTCAGCCAATGGTTCCAGAAGCTCTGCTATTGTTCCGCCAGTCAATACTTTTGTTTTCATAGGAGCATTTATAAGTTTTGGAGTAGATAAAACAGATGATGCCATCAATAATAATTTATAAAAAACATATCTTAGAACACACAATAAACTAACTTTTAAAATTTAATATCATGAAAAAATACCTTTTAAGTTTTGCTTTAGCTTTCGTGAGCTTAACGGCTTTTGCACAGGCAGATTACGATAAAATAATGTCTGAGAAAATTGCGAAAATTGAAACCTGTAAAACCCCGGAAGATTTCCAGGCTCTTGCAAATGATTTCCAGAGAATAGGAAGCAAGGAAAGCTCAAAGTGGTTACCTGCTTACTATGCAGCATTTTCTTATATCCAAAAAGGAAGAACCCTGATGAGGGACGGAAAAATGCAGGAACTGGATGGTATTGCAGATCAGGCAGAGAAAAGTCTTTCATTGGCTCAGAACCTTGCAGGAGCAGATAATGCGGAAATTCATCTGTTGAAAAAAATGTCTTATTCCCTGAGAATGATGGTGAATCCTGCCCAGCGTTATATGACAGACGGGGCAAGAGCTGCTGAGGAACTTAATATTGCAGAAAAATTAGACCCGGCAAACCCAAGAATTGCATTGATCAAAGCAGAAGATGTCTATTTTACTCCTGAACAGTATGGAGGAAGCAAAACCAAAGGATTGGAACTATTTAAAGATGCTCAGGCAAAATTTACAACATATAAGCCTAAAACAGCTTTAGATCCTAACTGGGGAAGAGGAGAAGCCGATTATTTCCTAAGCTTACCGGCAGAAAAAGCAAAGTAGTTTTCTTTGTATTTCAAATCAATCGACCTTCATTCGTGAAGGTTTTTTTATACCATTCGGAAAGAAAAATCAGCCCTTCGGTAACAATTAATTTTTGATACCTTTAATAAAAACTAATTTTGAGTCAAGAAAACAGATCATGAAACGGAAAAACTTTATCGTACTATTCTGGGTATCACTTGCTGTCTCCATGTTTTTCTTTTTTGTCTTTACAGAAGAGAAGAATCTTGAAAACTTTTTATATACCCTGCTTATCTCTTTTATTTATTCTTTTGTATTGGGAGGAGGAAACGGGCTATTGAACAGTTTTCTGAATAAAAAAGTCCCATGGTCTGAGGCTACAACCAAAAGAGCGGTTATCAGTATTATTTCAATTATTGTCGCCAATTTTGTACTGGTCTATTTCTGCAATTATGTCAATTTTGTACTTATTCAAAAAGCAGCTACTACAGAAGAGTTTTTCCTTGGAAAATATAATTTCCTTAATTGGTTTACCATCAATATAGCATTGTTGATATCCGCTTTCCTTCATGCCAGAAGTTTCATGGAAGAGCTGAAGAAAACTTCCCGAAAAGAAGTGGTGGAACAGAAGCTTATCGCCAAATCCGCCAATGCCCAGTTTGAAAGTTTAAAGAACCAGCTGGATCCGCATTTCCTTTTCAATTCCCTGAATGTTTTAAGCTCTCTGATTGATGAAAATCCCCGACAGGCACAAAAGTTTACTGCTTCAATGTCAAAGATTTACCGATATGTACTTGAACAAAAAGATAAAGAACTGGTAACAGTAGAAGACGAGATAGAATTTGCAAAAACCTATTGTGAACTTTTGAAAACAAGGTTTGAAGACAGTGTAGATTTTACCTTTGATGTCGCTAAAGAGGATTACCAAAAATATGTAGTTCCACTGGCTTTGCAGCTCTTGCTGGAAAATTGTATCAAACACAATTTTGCAACGTCATCAAAACCTTTGGTCATCAGAATTTTTTCAGACGGAAATACCCTTTGTATTGAAAATAATCTTCAGGTAAGGGAGCAGATCAAAGAAAGCTCAGGCATTGGTCTGGCTAATATTGTACAGCGTTATTCCCTTATTACGGAGCGAAATGTCTTCATTGAAAAATCCGAAGACCATTTTAAAGTAAAACTTCCGATGCTGATGGCTAAACCGCATATTTCTACATCAAAACCTGAAGATGATTCTGCTGCTTACCAAAGGGCACAAAAGAGAGTAAAAGAGATTAAGAGTTTTTATATGAACCTTATTTCTTACTGTACCGTAAGCGCCTTTTTAATCTTTATTAATCTTTTTACAAGCAGCAGAAATCACTGGTTCTGGTTTCCCGTACTGGGATGGGGAATAGGCGTTGCATCCCATGCATTTCAGGTGTTTGGAGTAGGAGAATCATGGCAGGAAAAGAAGATTCGTGAAATTATGAACAAACAAAAAAAATAACACCATGGGAAGATTTGACGAAAACAATATTGAATATCAACGTGCAAGAAGACAGGTAGAGAGACTGCGTGGATTTTACGGACATGTATTCGCTTATATCGCAGTGAATGCTCTGATTGTTGTCTATAATTGTATGCACCTGAAGCCTGGTGAAAGCTATTTTCAGTTTAAAAATTTTTTTACGGCAACTTTCTGGGGAATAGGGCTTGCAGCTCACGCGGTGACCGTTTTTCTGCCGCAGGTTAATTTTATCAGGAAATGGGAAGATAAGAAGATCAAGGAACTGATGGATAAACAGAAAGATCACTAAATAGGAAATTTTAATCTAAAAAAATTCTTTACAATGAATACCTTATCAACGCTGTTCTACATTTCAATGGCTGCCTGGTTTCTCACGGAATTCCTTTACAAGAACATGCTGAAGTCCGGCAAAAAAGATCAAAAGAACAAGGATAAATCAACTTTGAATATCCTATGGCTGGCCATTCCTTTTTCCATTGCAAGTGCAGTATTTGTGTCTTATCAGACTCATTTTCCAATGGCTGATGGCGTCTGGATACTTTATCTGGGCGAGCTTTTTATTCTTGCTGGGATTATTGTCAGATACATGATCATCAGGTCATTGGGAAAATATTTTACGGTAGATGTAACCATCAGACAGGATCATAAAATCAAAAAAGAAGGATTTTATAAGTATCTGAGGCATCCTTCCTATGCTTTTTCCCTGCTGACTTCTCTTGGCCTCGGTTTGTATTTAAATAACTGGCTTTCATTGATTTTTGCTTTTGTTCCTCCGTTTTTAGCCTTTGCTTACAGGATTAAGATTGAAGAACAGACTCTGATAGAGCAGTTTGGGGATGAATATATTGAATACAGAAAAAGCACCAAAAAATTGATCCCTTTTATTTATTAATGACAGGTTTTTACAGTTCAGACAGCATAATCTACCATTCGGGCACATAAAATTGATTCATGGCACTTTTCTGAGCTACCTTTGATTCAAGAAAAAACAAATTAACCTTTAAAACAAATCATTATGGAAATTTTACCTGACAAAGAAACAATAGCTTACAGAAAAGCTTCAAGAAGAGTGAAAGACCTGAAAGAATTTTATGGAAACCTTACCTCGTACTGTATCATTATTCCTTTTTTAGCAATACTGAACATTGTAACTGCTCCCGGATATTTATGGTTTCTATGGCCTGCACTGGGATGGGGAGTAGGAATTGCATTTCATGCCATAAGCGTATTCGGGATTGGTAAAAGCTGGGAAGAAAGAAAAATCAGAGAACTGATGGAGAAGGATGAAAAACAGAAAATAAAAACATTATAAACAATAACATAAAAACTTATAACATCATGGATTACGATACTGCCCACACAAGAACCAACAATATCAGAAAATTCTATAAAAGCCTTTTTATATTTGCCCTATTTGCTGTTCTGATCATTCCTGATGATATTTTTGGCGAAAAGATGATTAGCTTTAATTGGTTTGACAGATATACCATCCTTGGAATCTGGGGATTTATAATTCTGGTAAAAGCTGCAAAACTATTTCTCTTTGATTCCGAATGGGAAAAGGACATGATTGAAAAAGAACTCAGAAAAGAGAAAAAAACGATAAATTATTAAAATCTGTCCACTTTTATATAAATTTATTTCCTAAAATCTGAAAACTAAAACTTAAACTCAATGATCAAAACTGTCATTATAGAAGATGAAAAACCTGCTTCAAGGAAGTTGGAGAGAATGCTGAATAACTTTCCTGAAATAGAGATCGTTGCCAAAATAGAATCGGTGGAAGAAGGTGTTGCCTGGTTTTCTGAAAACGAACATCCGCAGCTGATCTTTTCAGATATTGTTTTGGGGGACGGACTGTCTTTTGATATCTTTGAAAAAGCACCAACCAAAGGTTTCATTATCTATACAACAGCATTTGACCAATATACCCTGAAAGCCTTTAAGCTGAACAGTATTGATTATCTTTTGAAACCTATTCTTGATGAAGATCTGGAAGGAGCAGTGGAGAAATTTAAATCTTTCATTCCTGCCAGCGATACCAATGGTTCTCAGGATATCAAACAGTTAATCCGAAAAGAAAAGTCTACGCTTTCCAGAGTTCTGGTGAAAATAGGATACAACCTTAAGATTATTCAGACTCAGGAAATAAGCTGCTTTTTCAGTGAGAATAAAATCGTTTATCTTCAGACGGAAGACCGTACCTATCCATCAGATTTTACACTTGATGAGCTGGAAGATGTACTCGATGAGAAAAAGTTTTTCCGGGTGAACAGACAGTTTATTATCAGTTCGGATTATATCAAAAACATCCATACTTCGCCTTACTATAAGGTGGACCTTGAGTTTCAGCCTGAAGAAGAAATAACGGTCAGCAGAGACCGTGTGAAAGATTTTAAAGACTGGTTGGTCAGTTGATAAAGATTAACTTAAAAACAAACACCATGGATCTTATTCTATTTATTTTTAAACTATTTCTCTCTCTATTTTATCCCTGAAAAATTAATCATCAGGCATTATAGAAATCACTGGCAGATTGTACAAACTGGTGGAATGCGTCGGTAACTTCTTTTGAATGCTTGTGGGTAAGCGGAAATGGAACCATATGGGAATATTCAAAGGGGAAATCTTTGATTTCAATATCTACATTGATGTTCCTGTAGCCACCCTGCAGCGTATTGAGTGCTTCTATCGGAGGAGCTACACTGTCTTTCTCTAATACATAAGCCTTGATCTGAGATTGGATTTCCTGAATTCTTTCCTCTCTTTCCTTCTGGAAATAATTGTAGCGGAGCATTTTTTTGAACCAGCTTTCCTGTGGATGCAATGCTTCATTCTGATAATGTTTCAGACGTGAATCTGACTTAAAATCAGAGCTCAGCAATTCCGTAAAAACAGATTGCATTTTAACTGTTGCCTGAGTATCCATGATGTATTTGGATATAGGAAACATCCTGTCGATCGTCATTCCTCCACAAAAACAAAATACTTTTGATCGGGTAAAATAATGATGAGGATCAGCCATTTTGATAATTAAAGCAAGAAATGATCCTATAGAATACCCAAATAAATCCAGATCTGCTTCTGGAGAAATACCCTTTATTTTACCCTTTTTAATATCTTTTACCACTTCTGTAATATCAGAATAGGTCTGTAGCCCGGACCAGAATATTCTTTGCGGATGCGCTTCCAGTCTGGAACTTATCGCAGCATTTACATAGGAATAATTCATGTTTTCCGGATACTTTTTTTTCCTGAAATTAACCACTTCCATCATGTGACGGCGGTCACTCCAGATAGGTTCTGCTCGATCCATATGAAACGCAATAGGGAACAGTATGATGGCCTTTTGTGTTTTTTGGGCCAATTCATACGCCCATGGCAAATATTTATCCCATTTCTTTTCATTCAGTCCATGGAAAAAAAACAAAGCTCCTTCGGCTGTTTCTATATCTGCCCGCTTCAGGATATGATATTCAAATCTTTTATTGCATTCAATATCAAAATCTTTGATGTCTACAGCAGGTTGGTTGTATAAGAGATAACCATTTTTGTTGATTTCTAGGGTTTGCTGATGTTTGTTGCACTGTTGTTTCTCTGAGCCATAAAGCAGATCACATACCTTGGATTCAAAAGGAATTGATTCAATGCTTACATTCAGTTCCTGAAGTTCAGCCCTGTCTTTTTCGGAATCAAAATGATTTTTCAAAACTTCATACAATTCATAATATTCCATAGCAAGACGATTGAAGGGTTTATATTTAGAACCATCAAGTTAGAGAATTATTGCGGTAATGAATTGATTTTTAAGGTTTAAATATATTCCAGGCATAAGAGAAATACAATAAACCCCGAAATAGTCTTATTCCGGGGCCATGGTATAGAGATTGATGATGATGTTTATTGTTGAATTATTTTTTGTCCGATAATCTTTATTTTTTTTAACTATCTGTAATCTATTCTGTTAGATTCGGTATCTTCAAGTTGTTTAACAATTGATTCAGGTATTTCGTCACTGTCAATGGGAAAACTGATGGAATCAGAAATGAAGTTTTTTCTGTCCGCTTTTCTGAAGATTTCAAACAGGGCAATCGGCTCTTGGTTGAAACTGATGCAGGTGCTTATGAAATGGATTTCGTGGAGTTTATAGTCCGGGTTTTTAAGTTTTTCTTTAATATCCTTTATCCTTGAAATGAAATGCCTCTGACGGATAAAAGTATTGCTGTTCATAATGATGAAAACATAGTCAGAATAGGCTGTCACCTTTCCGAAATATTTGTGATGATCACCGCCGCTTCTTTCAATAAAATATTCTCCGGTGGTTTCAGACTTGTAAATTTCCATCGCAGAGCGCCATATACGGTCTTCTTTTGCCATCAAAGGATTATCGGGTAGATTTCTGTTATAAGAATACCAGCAGCCTACTAAACGGTCTAAAAGTGCCGTATTCATATTGGCATTATTCATGTCGATCCTCAAATCATTAAAATTGAATGCCTCCGTATTTGAATTGATGAAATCTATATAATTGGAATACCCTAAAACTTTGACGATTAAACTCAGTTTAGCAAGGTTGGGTCTGCTTAAAGCAGCATTTTCATTCTGTTTAAATTTTTTCAGTTTGTTGATGATCAGATGTTCATACAGATAATTCGTTCCCAGAAGATCTGGCTCTTTTTTGATCTGTTTTTCTGAATGATCATTGATAATCAGCTCATTCAGTTCAGCGGTTATATAAGACCATTCGGTTTTGGTAACATCTTCCCAATGGTTTTTCTTTAAAAATTGCCGGCTTAAGAAATTCATGAGTTTCTCAAGATGCAGGATATCTTCCTTTTTCATGGTGTGTATTTGTAAGACTAATTTAAGACTTTTATCAAACCAAAAAAGATTTTTGAAAGACCTTTATATTATATAATCCATGGATATTTGAATAGAAACAAAAATCAAAACAATGGAAACAAAAATGCTATTACAAAATGAGTCCCTTTGGAACAGGATACAGGAATTTTCTCTGGATGCTACCGGTGCTGAGTTCCCTTTCTCAAAAAAACTCGCAAAAGAAGAACGCTGGAGTCTTGATTTCGCCAGAAAAGCAATTGAAGAATACAAAAAGTTCGTGTATCTCTGCTGTATTCTTCCGCATGGAGCTTCTCCCAGTAACATCGTTGACAAAGTTTGGCATATGCATCTGATCTACACCCAAAATTATTGGGAGGAATTCTGTCCCCATATCTTAAAAAGGCCACTTCATCATCATCCATCCAAAGGTGGTTATGCGGAAAAAGAAAAACATCAGAACTGGTTTGAAGATACTTTAACAGGTTATCGGCAGATTTTCCGGCAAGAAGCACCTGAAGAAATCTGGAGAGAGCGTAAGAAAAAGTCAACATTGCAATCATGGCTTAGAAAAATGGCCTTCTTTGCTCCCATATTGGTGTTATTGCTTTTATTTTCGTGTACAGAAGGAGATAACTTTTCAGGGTTAATAGTTACTGCAGTTGTATTTGGGATTATTTTTATTCTGGGAACGATCGTTTCAATCATAGGAGATCAGGAGGTTTCTGACCCTAACAGAAAAGATAAACAAAATAATGACGGAGGAAGTTGTGGCGGATCAAGCTGCAGCGGAGGAGGTGGTTGTGGAGGAGGCTGCGGTGGTTGTGGGGGATGCGGAGGATAATAAAACTAATCATTATGAAAAAACTCATCATTTATTCAGTTCCGGTTGTGATAGGCTTTATGTGGCTTATGGCAGTCCATCAGACATTTAATCCGGTTATTCTTAAAGGACCTGACTTTCTGAGGTTCTATCTCATCCTGATCCTCGGATTTTATGCTTCGCTTTTTATTCTAAAGTCTTTGAAAATAGCTATTTCGAGTACAACACTTTATTTTGCGGGATTTATTTTATTATTGGGAATTATCAAACTTATCAGAGGGTTCTTGTTGGGAAAACCTGTTGGGTTTCTTGTTATGATCTTAATCGCAGAATGTATTGTTACATTGGTTTTTATCTCAGGTTATGTAAATGAAAAGATAAAATAAAATTTATTATTAAAAACAAACCCGAAACAAAAATGTTCCGGGCTTTATTATGTGTTGTTGATATTAAATATCTTTCTTTTCTTCTTTTGCGGGCTGATAGCCATATTTTCGAACCATAACGGAAGTCAGGACTACCAAAATAAGACTGATCGCGATATTGGAGTTTTCCGGATGTACAATGGCCTGATAAAGATTATAACCGAAAATAGAGGATACAACTGCAATCAGAATATTGTTTACATAAGCATACTGGTTTTTTGTAGATGTTTTCATAGTAGTATTTTTTATTGTTATTTACTCCGTAAGTATGATAACTTAAAAAACGTTACAGAAAAATTTCAAAAAAATATTTTCTTAAAAAAAACAATCTCAATCACCCGAATCCCGTACCCGAAACTCTTACGAAATCACACCACTGCCGATCAGCTCCTCATCAATATACCATGAAGCAAACTGTCCTTCAGCAATAGCAGACTGAAGTTCATCAAATTCAATATAAAAAGCATTTTCAAACTGATACAGGGTTGCTTTCTGCAAAGGCTGTCTGTATCTGAATCTGGCCATTACTTCCATAGATCCTCCGTTCTGAAGTCTCAAATCCTCACGAACCCAGTGCAGTTCAGAATTGTCTATTTTCAAAGCTTTTTTATGAAGACCCGGGAAATGGCTTCCTTCTCCTACGAAAAGGATGTTATTTTCCATATCTCTGGAGATGATAAAACAGCTTTCTTTGTGTCCGCCTATACCAAGGCCTTTACTTTGTCCGATCGTGAAAAACTGGGCACCCTGATGTTTCCCGATTACTTTTCCGTCAGATTTTTTATAATGGATTTTTCTTGATAAAAATTCAAGTTCTTCTTCTTTGGATGAGAATTCAGGTTTTTCTTCCGAAAATAGAGGAGAATCCTTGAAAATTTCTACGATTTCCCCTTCATTTGGTTTCAATTGCTGTTGTAAAAACTGGGGAAGACTTACTTTTCCGATAAAACATAATCCCTGAGAATCTTTTTTATCTGCCGTTACCAGTCCGATTTCTTTTGCAATTTCTCTTACCTGAGGCTTTGTAAGTTCTCCAATTGGGAATAACGCTTTTGAAAGCTGATCCTGGCTTAGCTGGCAAAGAAAGTAAGACTGATCCTTATTGTTGTCTTTTCCGGCCAGAAGATGGAAAATTTCTTTTCCGTTTTCATCAAAAGTAGAATTTACCCTTGCATAATGTCCTGTTGCTACCTTATCGGCGCCCAAAGACATTGCGGTCTTCATAAACACATCGAATTTTACTTCTCTGTTACACAATACATCAGGGTTGGGAGTTCTGCCTTTTTCATATTCGGCAAACATATAGTCAACGATACGCTCCTTGTAAAGTTCACTCATGTCTATCACCTGGAAAGGAATTCCAAGTTTTTGTGCTACCATCAGAGCATCATTACTGTCCTCAATCCAGGGACATTCATCTTCTAATGTTACGGAAGCATCGTTCCAGTTTCTCATAAATAAAGCCACTACGTCATGGCCTTGCTGCTGCAGCAAATATGCTGTAACACTAGAATCTACACCTCCAGAGAGGCCTACTACTACTTTCATTGTATTCAATTTTACGAAACTCTTAACGGGAGTTCTTAGTTTGATGCGGCAAAAATACAATTAAAAAATTCGTAAAAAAACCATAATTTTAAACATTGATAAAAACGATAGCATATTGATTACCTTTTATCAGTCTCTCTGCAGACGGAAACAGAGGAGAACATAACTTTAAAAACAAAAATAGTATATATGAAAAAGTTTATTATTTCTATGATGCTGATAAGCTCAGGATCAGCATTTTCCCAAATTTCAGTAGGTGCACCGGTACAGGAAAACAGCAAATGGACTTTCGGAGGAGGTATTGGATTAGGATTTGGAAGCAACAGTGCCTTTAATCTGTCGGCTTCACCAAGAGTAGGTTACAGGTTTACAGATGATTTTGAAGGCGGTGTGGTAGGAAGTGTTTCGTGGCAGACTTCTGATTACTATAAATCTACTATGTTTGGAGTAGGTCCTTTTGTCAATTATTATTTTGCCAGATCATTTTACGTGGGAGCCAACTATCAGCATTATTTTGTTGATTACAAGGATAAATACTACGATTATAAATACAATACGGAAGAAAATGCATTGTACCTTGGAGGAGGATATATGCAGCGGATCGGGAATAATTCCTTCATGCAGCTGGGGTTAATGTACAATGTGCTTTGGAAACAGAATTCCAGTGTATTTTCCAGCGGTCTGATCCCGACTATTGGTTTTGTGGTGGGGCTTTAAAGGTTCATTTATCAAGAGGAACGGGCTTTAACCCGTTTAGTCAGAAAACAAAATTCATCCGGCTTCAGCCAAAGCTTACAAAACAAAAATCCCCGGGAAACTTCCCGGGGATTTTCTATTTGAAATTAAATTATTTATTTAATTAAGATTGAGAAGACTTTTCAGCCGATTTCTTAGCTTTCTGTGTTTTCCCGATCAGTCCGTCTTTTGCTTCATTAAGATCAAGAATTACGGTTTCTCCTTCGCTCAATTGCTTGTTTACCAGCATTTCTGCCAATAAGTCCTCAATATATTTCTGAATTGCACGTTTCAGTGGTCTTGCTCCGAAATCTTTATCCCATCCTTTTTCAGAAATAAAGTCTTTTGCTTCTTCAGTAAGATCCACTTTATATCCTAATTTTTCAAGTCTGCCATAAAGCTTATTCAGTTCAATATCAATGATTTTCTTGATATCATCCTGTACAAGAGAGTTGAAGATCACAATATCATCAATTCTGTTTAAGAATTCCGGTGCAAATGCTTTTTTAAGGGCATTTTCAATGGTACTTCTCGCTCTTGAGTCTGAAGTGGTTTTCTTCGCAGAAGTTCCGAATCCTACACCGTCTCCAAAGTCTTTAAGATCTCTTGTTCCGATGTTTGAAGTCAGAATAATGATGGTATTTCTAAAATCAATTTTTCTTCCCAAGCTGTCTGTAACGTGTCCTTCATCCAAAATCTGTAGCAGGATATTGAATACATCCGGGTGAGCTTTTTCAATCTCATCCAAAAGAACCACTGCGTAAGGCTTTCTTCTTACCGCTTCTGTCAGCTGACCTCCTTCTTCGTATCCTACGTATCCCGGAGGCGCACCTACTAATCTTGACACCGCAAATTTCTCCATGTATTCGCTCATGTCGATTCTGATCAGAGATTCATCGGATTCAAAAAGCTCTCTTGCCATTACTTTTGCCAATTCGGTTTTACCAACCCCGGTTGTTCCAAGGAAAATAAAGGTACCGATGGGGCGGTTAGGATCTTTAAGACCAGCTCTGTTTCTTTGAATAGCTTTAACAACTTTCTTCACAGCATCTTCCTGACCGATTACTTTTCCGTTCAGTTTCTCATCCATTTGGGCAAGTTTGTCAAGCTCGTTCTTACCAACTTTCGTTACAGGAACTCCGCTCATCATAGAAACCACTTCCGCTACATTTTCTTCTGTTACGGTTTCTTTTTTCTCTTTTACATCCTTATCCCATTTTTCCTGAGCTGAATTCAGTTCCATCTGAAGACGTTCCTCTTCATCTTTCAGTTTTCTTGCTTCAAGATAGTCCTGAGCTTTTACCGCTTTCTGTTTCAGTTCTTTGATATCTTCGATTTTCTTTTCAAAATCAATAATTTCAGTAGGAACTTTCATGTTTTTGATATAAACACGGGATCCGGCTTCGTCCATTGCGTCAATTGCTTTGTCCGGTAAGAAACGGTCTGTTATATATCTTGATGTCAAATTGACACACGCCGCAATCGCTTCAGGTGTATAAATGACATTGTGATGCTCTTCATACTTATCTTTGATCTGGTTCAGAATCTGAATGGTTTCATCAATAGAAGTAGGTTCCACCATTACTTTCTGGAATCTTCTTTCTAAAGCTCCGTCTTTTTCAATATACTGACGGTATTCATCCAGGGTAGTTGCCCCGATGCATTGAATTTCACCTCTTGCCAAAGCCGGTTTGAACATATTGGAAGCATCTAAACTTCCTGTGGAACTTCCAGCTCCTACAATCGTATGAAGCTCATCAATAAATAAGATGACATCCCTGTTTTTCTCCAGTTCCGTCATGATGGCCTTCATTCTTTCCTCAAACTGACCACGGTACTTAGTTCCGGCAACTAAACTTGCCAGGTCTAAAGTGATCACACGTTTTCCGTAAAGAACTCTCGACACTTTTTTCTGTTGAATTCTTAATGCTAAACCTTCAGCGATCGCAGATTTACCAACTCCAGGCTCCCCGATAAGAAGCGGGTTGTTCTTCTTTCTACGCGATAAGATCTGAGAAACTCTCTCAATTTCTTTTTCACGACCGATCACAGGGTCCAGTTTTCCGTCTCTGGCCAAAGAAGTAAGGTCTCTACCAAAGTTGTCCAATGTAGGGGTTTTACTTTTTGCAGAACCTAGATTTCCTGTAGGTTTTCTCATTTGCTCAAATTCCTCTCTCTCATCATCATCATCGTAAGCACTCATCTGTGGAGACTGGCCTGAATTTTTAAGCATAGTCTGGTACTCTCTTGAAACTCCTTCGTAGTCGATGTCATAAGCTCCCAGAATATTTGAAGTAGGGTCCTCATATTTATAAAGAATACCTAAAAGCAGGTGAACGGTATTAATTTCATTGCTTTTATACTGTCGGCATTCTAACTCTGCACGTTTGATCGCATGATCTGCCATCTTAGTGAAAGAAATATTGGTAACCTCCTCAGAAATAGGATTAAGACTTGCTGTATTTAAAGTTTCAATTTTTCTTCTGATTTGTGTTAAATCCGCATTAAGGTTTTGAAGGATTTCTTTTGCAGAGTTTTCCGTTTTTATAATACCTAAAAGTAGATGTTCTGTATTAAGAAATTCACTTTTCAGCCTTTTAGCTTCGCTTTTGCTTTGTTTGAACACCTGGCTCAAACCTTGTGAAAACTTATAATCCATAATATATCTCATTAGAACAAAGGCAACATTACCTTTTATTCATTATCTAAATTACAAATATTTTACCAAAAATCAATTAATGACTTTATGGCAGAAAAAAATTTATTATCTTATTGAAAATGATTAAGTTTGTAACCTTAAATTTTCCCCATGAATCCTGAACTTACCACTTACATTGGCTATTCTGCTTCTCTTTTTATCGTATTGAGTTTCATACTGAAAGATGTAAAAAAAATCAGAGTGGTTAACATGATTGGCTGTATTTGTTTTGTCATTTATGGTATCTTTAATGGAATGCTTTGGCCGGTTATCATACCAAACGGGCTTATTTGTTTCATTCAAATCTATTATTTAATACTAGACAAGAAAGATTGATGAGGAAAAAAATTATTACTTCTGCTTTTAGTAATCTGTATACTGACCAACGGATAGAGAAGGTATGCAAAACCCTTTTTGATAACGGGTATTCCATAGATCTGATTGGTAACGATTGGGAAGGAAATGAAAAAATGGAACGTCCTTATCCCTTTTCCAGAATAGGATTGAAGTCTAAAAGCCTGAAGACCGCTTATTTTGAATTCAACTGGAAATTATACAAAGAACTGAAGAAAAAAGCGGACAAAGATACGATTCTCCATGCCAATGATATTGATGCACTTCTGCCAAATTATCTCATTGCCAGAAAACTGAACATCCCTTTGGTGTTTGACAGCCATGAAATTTTCACGGAAATGCCATCGGTTCAAAACAGGTTTTCTCAGAAATTCTGGAGAGTGCTGGAAAGAAAGCTGGTTCCCCATATGGAACTGATGATGACAGAAAGTGAAAGCTATGCCGAATGGTTTCATGAACAGTATAATGTCAATCCGGTAGTGGTTAGAAATATTCCGAGAAAAATTCTTTCAGCACCGGAAATTCCTGAAAATCATCCAAAGATCATTCTGTATCAGGGAGCGATTAATCAGTCGAGGGGAATTGAAAAAATGATTGTGGCCATGCATCATATTAAAGATGCTGTTCTGAAAATTGCAGGTGACGGCCCGAAGAAAAAAGAATACGAAGAACTTGTTATTCAGGAGAAACTTCAGGATAAAGTCTTTTTTCTGGGTAAGCTGAAACCGGAAAATCTCAGGGAAATAACAAAAACCGCTGATGCAGGATTCAGTCTCGAAGAAAATAATGGAGTAAGCTACTATTATTCACTTCCTAATAAGGTTTGTGACTATATCCAATCGAGAGTACCGCTTGTGATGATTAATTTTCCGGAAATGCAAAGGATAAAAAATCAATTTAATGTAGGAGAAGTTATTCCGGATCATCAGCCTGAAACCATTGAAAAAGCAATCAATCTTGTTCTTCAGAGAGGAAGACATTATTATCAGAGCGAATTAAATAAGGCAGCAGATGTATTTTGCTGGGAGAATGAAGAGACAAAAATCCTCCAACTTTTTGAAAAAGCATCCTGTAAATAATTTTTACAAAATTGGTTATCTTTGCAAAAGAAATTTGATTTAAAATGACCATTAAAGAAAAACAGCAGGAAATAATAGATGAATTCGCTTTTCTTGAAGATTGGGAGCAAAAGTATGAGTACATCATTGATCTTGGAAAAGAACTGAAAGGCTTGGCTGAAGATAAGAAAACAGAAGAAAATCTGATTAAAGGCTGCCAGAGCAAAGTTTGGATTGATGCTGAATTTAAAGACGGGAAACTTTTCTTTAATGCAGATTCTGATGGTATTCTACCAAAAGGGATCGTTTCTCTTTTAGTAAGTATTTACAGTGGACATTCCACTCAGGAAATCCTGGATTCTGATTTTGATTTTATCGGAGAAATAGGACTACAGGAGTTTCTTTCACCTTCCAGAGCCAACGGACTTATGGCGATGACAAAGCAGATCAAGTTTTATGCAGTTGCTTACCAACTGAAATCATAACCGTGACCAGAATTTTAGCATATCGTTTTTCCGCATTCGGAGATGTTGCGATGACCGTACCTGTTTTCAGAGAATTTCTGGAGCAGAACCCCGGTGTGGAAATTATTATGGTCTCCAGGAAAAATTTTGAGGCGTTGTTTACTGGAATTTCCAATGTAACTTTTAAAGGGATTGACCTGGATGATTACAAAGGTCTTTTCGGATTGAGAAAACTGAGTAACGAACTGATCCGTGAATTTAATCCGGATTGTATTGCCAATCTCCATGATGTAATCCGAACCAAGGTTTTAGACAGAATATACAGGAGGAAAGGGCTCAAGGTCTTTAAAATTGATAAAGGCAAGGAAGAAAAAGAACATCTTACAGATATCTGGAATCTGGAAAAGGTACAGCTGAAAAAAACAGTGGAACGTTATGCAGATGTTTTCCGTGAAATGGGCTTCAAAGTTGAACTCTCTCATCAATTAAGACCGGTTTCGGCGCAAAAATCCGGGATTGGTTTTGCCCCTTTTGCCCAGCATAAAGGGAAAATGCTTCCTTTGGCGAAATCGTATGAACTGGTAAGAATTCTTGCTCAGAAACATACGGTGTATTTCTTTGGAGGAGGTAAAAAAGAAACGGAAACTCTAGAAAAATGGGAAGCAGAGATTCCTAATACAGAAAATCTTGCCGGAAAATTAAATCTTACGGAAGAGCTCAATTATATTGCCGGACTGGAACTGATGATATCTATGGATTCTGCCAATATGCACCTCGCAAGTCTTGTGGGAACCCGATGTATTTCTATCTGGGGAGCTACTCATCCTTATGCAGGATTTCTGGGATTTGGACAAAGTGAGGAAGATGTTGTTCAGGTAAAAGACCTGAGCTGCAGACCATGTTCTGTCTTTGGAGATAAGGAATGTTACAGAGGTGACTGGGCCTGTCTTGAAGAATTTAATATCCAGAAAGTGGTGGACAGGGTTAATTTTTAAAAATTAGCTTTACTATTTCTTCTGCTTTAGCTTTGTCAGAGTGACTTGCTTCTAAAATATTCTTTCTTTTTTCATTGTCATCATAGTCTTTTTCAGCCGAGATGATAATCTGCTGACGGATTTGGCTCATATCATCGCTATACAGGCATAAATTTGTTAAAACCGGATCATCTGTAATATTCCCGTTAATAATCACGAAACGGCTGTTGTAAAGCGTATTGAAAAGCTTCACTTTTGTTCCTGAATTTTGGTAAGAAATTAAAATATTGGCATGAGCACCTTCCAGAAGACGGTAAAGGTTCTCTCTGGTTTGAATAGGAGTAAGGCTGATATTTTCAACGGCTGAGATTTTGTTTTTAATATCTTCACTGGCACGATCGGAGGCAACAATCAATTTATATTGTGGAAGCGTTTTAAATAAACCGATAGTCTCATTTAATGCTCTTTTATTGTCTGCAGTGGTGAGATCTCCATGAAATAGAAAATACTTTCCTTTTTGATCCAATTCCTTTACCGATTCATTACCGTGAAAGATATGAATCAGGTGTGCATTCTTTGAATAGGATTCAACTTCATGATATTCTTTCTCAGACAGACAGAATACAGCGTCAAATTTCTTTAAAAGTTTTTTCTGATATCCTGTATATTTTAAAGATTCAATGGAGTAGATGATCTTTTTGAATAGGTTGTTCTCCGATCCGGAAAGACCTTTATAGTACTCCTTTTCGTTATTGTGATAACGGAGGTAGAGTTTGTGGTCATTCTCTCTCAAAAACCGTATAATTTGCGTGGTTTGTAAACCCTCAAACAAGATGGGAGCTTTATTCCTGTCCAGATTTTTAATAAGTTCTTCAGATTTTCTGATCGCAGCAGCGAAAGGCGTTGATGAAAAATAAAGCAGAGGATTCTTCTTCTTTTTGTAAAAAAATACATTTTCTGTAATCTCTTTAATTTCTCTGTCAATGGTTGAAGGGATCTGATCTATGAAACAGTGAAGATGAATTTTTATTCCCATATCAGATATGGCCTTGATTTTATAATATACATCAATGATTCCACCATAGGAAGGAGGGTAGGGATAATTGAATGATATGATGTGGAGCTGCTTCAAGTTCGGCTATTCGATGTAGGCAAAGGTAGATAAATATAAGGAAAAGTGGAGGAGAAGCTTTATAAATTGCTTAGGGGTAAAATAAAAAAATCTCCCAGAAATCTGAGAGATTTTTTGTGGGTCCTGAGGGATTCGAACCCCCGACCCTCTGGGTGTAAACCAGATGCTCTGAACCAACTGAGCTAAGAACCCGAATTTTTTTGAAAGGTTTCGTTTCCTTTTCTGTGGGTCCTGAGGGATTCGAACCCCCGACCCTCTGGGTGTAAACCAGATGCTCTGAACCAACTGAGCTAAGAACCCTCTAGACTTGTTCTCTTGTTTAGAGTGGTGCAAATATACGACTTATTCTTTAATCTCCAAATTTTTTTCCAAAAAATCTCCCACTACAAAGTTGCTTCCGCCGATAAAAATCATTTCTTCATTTGTACATCGTTCTTTTGCAGAGAGATACGCTTCCTGTACAGAATCAAAAATTTTATAAAAAATTTTCGCCTCCTGAAGCAGATTTTCATAATCTTCCGGGTGTCTTCCCCTGTTGATGGATGGTTTTGCAAAATAGAACTCAGAATTTTCGGGAAGTAATTTCATCACATCATCTATTTTTTTGTCGTTCACAAACCCCAAAATAATATGCTTGTGCCTGTCAATTGAATTTAATTGTGAAAAAACATACTCCAAACCTGCCTGATTGTGTCCCGTATCACAAATCGTAAGCGGATGTTGTGAAAATTCAAACCAACGGCCAATAAATCCTGTATTCTGGTGAACATGGAGAAGTCCTTTTTCCAATGCTTCATCAGAAATATTTACTTTAAGTTTCCTTAATTCTTCTACAGCGGCCAGAACGACTCTGACATTTTTCTTCTGGTAATTCCCTTTCAGATCAGATTCCAGATCTGTATTGATAAGAGTGGCATCTATCAAAGCAGCATTTTCTTTCGTAGCTTTCTTTTTAATGATATTTTTGACAACTTCATTTTCGTCACCGGAAATAATCGGGATATGTTGTTTAATAATTCCAGCCTTCTCTGATGCAATTTCTTCGATGGTATCTCCAAGAATATTCTGATGATCCAGCTGAACATTAGTAATAGCCGAAATCAACGGTTTGATAATATTTGTTGAATCCAGTCTTCCTCCCAATCCAACTTCAATAATGGCAAAATCTACCTGCTGCTGATAAAAATATTCAAAAGCCATGATGGTCGTAAACTCGAAGAAAGAGGGACGGATGTCTTCCGGAATCGTTTTCAGTTTTTGAATAAAATCAAAGACAAATTCTTTATTACAGTTTTTTCCATTCACCTTTATGCGCTCTGTGAAGTCTATAAGGTGTGGAGAATTGTATAATCCTGTTTTATAACCGGCTTCCTGAAGAACAGATGCCAGCATATTGCTTGAAGAACCTTTTCCATTGGTGCCGCCAATATGAATACACTTTATTTTATCCTGAGGATTTCCAAAAAAAGCACAAAGCTTTGTTATATTATCAAGTCCAGGTTTATAAGCCTTCTGTCCATCTATCTGATAGTTGGGCATCTGTACGAAAAGCCAGTCGATAGCTTCCTGATATTGTTCATTTGTCATGGTGCAAAATTCCCAAAAGTTTTTTTAAAATAAAATATAATTTTTCAATCTGTAACTTTTTTATATTTAATTCGTCTAATATTGAAAAATCTTAATATGAAATCGCTGTGATTCACAGATAACAGTACTGATGAAGATGACACGGTTCCATATGACCATTAAAAACAAATAAACATATACATATGAAAAAAGTTTGGATCATCGTTTTTGGATTAGGTTATCTGGGTTTAAGCGCTCAGAAGAAATGGTCCTTAAAAGAATGTGTAAGCTATGCAGTGGAGCATAATCTTCAGGTTATCCAAAATGAGTATAACAAACAAAACCAGGAATATAATCTTAAAGCAGCCCAAAAAGAATATTTACCATCTGTATCGGGGAGTATGACGAATGGGGTGAGTTTCGGGCAAGGGTCATTAGGAGCGGGAAGTTTTAGAAACGATAGATTCAATAACAGTGTTGGTCTGGGAGCCGATATTTTGCTCTATAATAATGGAAGATTAGAGAAAAATGTACGAAAAGCCCAGTTTGATGTAGAAGCAAGCCAATATGACATTGAAACCATTAAAAATGATATCTCTCTTCAGATTGCTCAACAATATCTGACAGCCTTGTTGAATAAGGAGATTGTTAAAATCTCTCAGAGTGCTGTGGATAATGCCCAGAAACAGTTTGACAGAGCTAAGATCACAACCCAGGTTGGGACAACTGCCCAGACGGTTCTAGCTGAGGCTGAAGCTGCGCTGGCAAGAGAGAAACAAAACCTTAAAACGGCAGAAGTAAATGTTGGACGTGCTTTATTTGCCATCGCTCAGCTATTACAGCTTTCAGATTACAAAGGTTTCGATGTGGAAGATGTAAACGTTCCGGAAAAACTTGATTTACAGCTTAATACTGTGGATGAAGTGCTTACAACGGCGTATGAGATACAACCTCAGATCAAAGCAGCCGAAAGCAGGATAAGATCTGCCGAAGCACAAACTGAAGTAACCAAAACAGCATTCTGGCCAACGTTAACGGCAAGTGCGGGTCTTAACACTTTCTATAACAGGCAGTTTGATCCTATGCCAGGTACTGTGCAGGGAACTTTTTTTGAACAATATAAAGATCAGTTCGGGCAAAATGTTGGATTATCATTGAATATTCCTATCTTCAATAAAGGAAAAACAAAACTTCAGGTAGAACAGTCTAAGGTCAATGAGAGTATAGCCAGAAATACACTAGAACAACAGAAACAGACGGTAAGACAAAATGTTCAGAAAGCTCAGTTTGATGCTGATGCCAATTATGAAACCTATCTGGCTGCAGTGGAAGCTGAAAAAAGCTCAAAACTGGCTCTTGATTTTGCCGATAAAAGTTATGCTGCCGGAAGAACCACCATCTACGACGTCAATGTGGCGAGAAATAATTATGCAAATGCACAGGGATCAGTAGCGCAGGCAAAATATAATTATCTTTTTAGTCTTAAACTATTGAATTTCTATGCAGGAATTCCATTAAGTTTGTAAAATGCCAATTCAATCATTAGAAAAATACTTACCTCAAAATACACTTAAATATTTAAGAATCTGGTTTGCAGATTACTATATACATATAAAAGTTACAAGAAACAGAAATTCAAAACTGGGAGATTACAGAAAACTTCCGGACAATTCGCATGAAATTACGGTAAATTCAACCCTTACCCCACAACTTTTTTTCTTTGTGCTTACTCACGAGCTCGCACATCTGATTGCTTTCGAAAAATATGGACGGAGAATTTCGCCCCACGGCAACGAATGGAAAGAAACTTTTAGAAATATGCTTCTGGAAAGCCTTGAAATATATGATGAAGAGCTCAAACCTATCATTATAAAATTTTCAAAATCGCCTAAAGCCAATTTCATGGCAAGCCCTGATCTGGTAAGATATTTTCATACTGAGAAACAGGATGATAGTCTTCATTTTATCGAGGAGCTTAAAAAGGGAGAATTCTTTATCTATCGCAACGAAAAGTATTTATTAGAAGGTCTGGTTAAAAAAAACTATCTTTGTAAGAACCTGGCTACTGGAAGGAAGTATTCTTTCAAGCCTTTAGCGAGGGTAGAAAAATGTAGCTAATAATGTTAAAATCAGATAGATATTGCGTTATAATGGCGGGAGGAATCGGGAGCCGGTTCTGGCCGATGAGTACGCAAAAATTTCCAAAACAGTTTCAGGATATTTTAGGAACCGGGCGCACTATGATTCAGCAGACCTATGACAGAATCAGCAAGGTAATTCCTAAAGAGCAGATATTCGTAATTACGAATAAAGAGTATGTTCCTGTTTCCCATCAGCAGCTTCCGGAAATTCCTGAAGAGAATATTGTGGGCGAGCCCTTGATGAAGAATACAGCCGCTTGTAATCTGTATATGGCCAACAAAATTGCTGAGATTAATCCGGATGCAACGATGATTGTATTGCCGGCAGATCATCTGATCCTTAAAGAAGATGTATTTTTGGAGAAAGTGGAGCTGGCATTTGAGCTGGCTTCAAAAAATGATTATCTGGTAACATTAGGGATTACCCCTACAAGGCCTGATACCGGATACGGATATATTCAGTTTGTAGAAAAAAAGGGTTCGGAATATTTTAAAGTGAAAACATTCACAGAAAAGCCTATCCTTGAAATTGCCCAAAGCTTTCTGGAAAGCGGTGATTTCCTTTGGAATGCAGGAATTTTTGTATGGAATGTGAAAAGTATCCATCATGCCTTTGATCTTTATCTTCCAGAAATGATGCAGCATTTTATGGCTTGTGAGTACAACTCAGAAAAAGAAAATAGCTGTATTGAAACCATTTATCCGAAGGTTCAGAAGATTTCTATTGATAACGGAATTTTAGAAAAAGCAAAGAATGTTTATGTGATTCCATCAGATTTGGGATGGAGCGATCTTGGAACATGGACTTCTGTATATGAAAATACAGAAAAAGATAAAGACGGAAACGCGGTAAAACTGAAACATTTACTTGCTTATAATTCAAAAGGAAATATCATCCGTTTAAAGAATAATAACAAGGCCGTAATCATTGATGGTCTTGAAAACTATATTGTTGTAGATACAGATAAGGCACTTCTGATCTGTCCGCGTGATAATGACCAGCTCATTAAAGACTATGTTCTTGATCTGAAAAACTTTAAGAAAGGCGAGAAGTTCATGTAATATTTGGTATATTTCTGCTGATTTTTAAATTATGAGTAACACTGCAACCCGATTTACAATTCTTACATTTTTACTTCTGGGAATCTTAGGATATTCTCAGGAGAAGAAAAAGTTTTCAAATATACCTTCTGTTTTGCAGCAGATCAACCCAGGAAGCAGAGTAGACTCGTGGGTGCTGATATACAACAGCTACGGTAAAGGTGAAGAAATAAAGACTTCGGGTAAGGTAAATTACACTCCTCAGTTCTCAGGATTCAATCTTTTCCCTAGTGAAGACAGCTTTTATTATATTGCTTACTCAGAAGGAGGTAAAGTAAATTATGTAACGGATGTAGAGGGATTGAAGAAATTTGTTGACAGAATTGATAATGCTCAGGAGGCTGCGGTTGTATTAGCTGCTGAAGGATATATGGTGGATGAGGAATTCAAGGATCTTGCAGGCAATTACCATGAAGATCAATCGAATTATTATCTGGATCTTGGAAAACTCACTTCGAAAGAATGCCCCTATCAGAAAACACATTATACAGTAACGGTAAATAAATCAACCGGTGCCATAAGCAATGTAAAAGATAATGGAACGTATATTGAGCTTTACAATAAAAAATGTGCTAATAACCCGAGACTGTTGAAAATCGAAAAAAAAGAAGAACCCAAGAAAGATGAGTCTAAAAAAACACCCAAACGCAGATAATATCTATGAGACTGAGCGATTAATCCTTCGTCCCATGTCCCGTGAAGATAAAGATTTTGTCTTTGACCTTTATAACAGGCCAAAATTCATTCAACATATCGGCAACCGCAACGTTAATTCTGTTGAAGATGCCGAAAATTATATTCTCAACAGATTTGCTCCCCAGATTGAAAGACTTGGATTTGGAAACTATCTTTTAATAACCAAAGAAGGCAATGAAAAAGTAGGGGCAGTAGGAATCTTTGAAAGAGAAGGTCTTGATATCGTGGATATAGGATATTCTCTGCTGGAAGAGTTCGAAGGTAGGGGATATGCCTACGAAGCAGCTCAGAAAGTGAAGTCTATTGGAATGGATGATTTCGGATTAACAAAAATATCAGCCATTATTTCAAAGGATAATATTTCTTCCCAAAAACTGATCGAAAAATTAGGGTTGAGGTTTAAAAAACACGTCATACTTCCAGGCGAAACCGAAGAACTCAACTATTACGAAACCGAATAAAACTTCTAAAAATGCTTTCACAAATAACGTATAGATCGTAAATCGTGTTATTTGTGAAAGCATTTGTGATATTTGTGTTTCAAAAAAAATTATCCTTCCAGAATCTGCTCAGCAGCAGTCTTTGACGTTACTTTTTCAATCACTCTTGTACAGACACCATTTTCATCGAAAATAAAAGTCGTTCTTACAATTCCCATATACGTTTTTCCAAACGTTTTTTTCTCCTGCCAGACCCCGAATTTTTCAATGATATCTCGGTTTTCATCAGCAATAAGATCATAAGGAAATGCGAATTTACTGTGAAAGTTCTTCTGTTTCTTTACACTGTCACCACTTACTCCCAGTAACTGATACCCTGCTTTTTCAAGCTTGGAATAATTATCACTCAGATTGCAGGCTTCCACTGTACAGGTTGGTGTATTCGCTTGCGGATAGAAGAAAACAACCAGTTTTTTTCCTATTAACTTTGATGAGGTTACCGTTTCTCCATCTTGATTGAATCCTTCAAATTCAGGTAATTTATCTCCAACTTTCAGCATAATGATTTAATTTTGTTCAAATTTAAGGGTTACATGACAAAAAAACAAAGAGCTGAGCTCATTCAGATAGAACTGGATAAATTATATCCGACTACACCTATTCCGTTAGATCACACCGATCCGTATACATTAATGGTGGCCGTAGCACTTTCCGCGCAGACCACAGATAGAAAAGTTAACCAGGTTACGCCTGATCTTTTTGCCGTGGCAGGAACTCCACAAAGAATGGCCAGGCTGGAAGAATTTGAAATCAAAGAACTCATCAAAGAAATCGGACTTTCCAATACCAAAGCCAAAAACCTTAAAAGAATGGCAGAACTTCTGCTGGAACGTCATAATGGTATCGTTCCGCAAACTTATGAAGAATTGGAAGCCCTTCCGGGCGTAGGGCATAAAACTGCTTCAGTGGTGATGAGCCAGGGTTTCGGATTTCCCGCTTTTCCGGTAGATACCCACATTCATCGTCTGATGACACAGTGGAAACTTACCTCTGGAAAAAACGTGGTGGAAACAGAGCGCGATGCCAAGGAATTATTCCCTGAAGAAGTATGGAATAAACTTCACCTTCAGATTATTTTCTACGGAAGAGAATATTCTCCGGCAAGAGGAAAAGGAGAGAAAGATTTTATTACAAAAATGTTATTTGAAAAATAGAATTTAACATTATTTAGGATTTTAAGAACTATTTTCAGTTACAAATAGAACAAGAAGAGCACTATTTTATAGTGTTTTTTTTTATCTCATAATTTAAATTCTAAATTTTTTTTTCACCAATAAAGGATATTTGTAAAATTTCACGATAATTCTTTTATTTCATAAAGAAAACTTTATCTGCTTGATTTATAATATCATTTAGAGACAATAGTTTTCTTTTTCGTAATTTTCTTTACTGTAAATTGTTACAGAAGTATTGTATTTCCATAAAAAGAGATATATTTGGCTCAGTACCATGAAAATCAAAATGAAAAAAATTAACCTTTTCGTTTTTTTTATAGTTTTATATTCCTGTGCCTGTAAAGGGCAGGTTCATCGGTTTTATTATGAACTTACCTATAAACCCTCTACCAAAAATAAGACGATAAAGACCGACATATTCTATCTGGACAGTCTTGATAAAAGGTCTGTATTCATTCGAAAAGAAAAGTGGGAATCTGATTCTCTTTTCACAACACAATCCCCAGTTTTATCGTTAGGAACAATGAATTTTAAGGTAATAAAAGATCTTGGTAATTCATCAGTTATTCTGAAAGATGATTTATTTATAGGTGTTATTTCCTATAAAGAATATCCTGATCTTCATTGGAAGCTTTTACCGGAAAAAAAAAATACCGGGACTTTTCAAGTACAAAAAGCAGAAGCCAATTATGGAGGAAGACATTGGATAGCATGGTTTACTCAGGATATTCCGGTTTTTGATGGTCCTTATGTTTTTATGGGGCTTCCAGGGTTGATTATAGAGCTGAAAGATGCTAATAATGAATATCAATGGAAATTGAAAGGCAGTAAAAAAAATGTCCGGTCTACATTGCAAACAGAATCAGTAATGGATGAGAGTTTGATGTCAAAAGAAGCCTACATTAAAAATAAAGAAAACTTCATAAATGATCCCTTGCCTGTTTTGATGCAAAGTATGGCAGATGTTAGTAAAAGTCTGGAAATCATGAATAAGATGAATCAACAGGCCGAATCAATAAAAAAATATCACCGGGAAAACGATAATACCATCGAAAGATAGTATCAACAATTCAACTATAACCATGGAATTAAGAAAAGAAATTAACGCTGTTTTTTTATATCTGAAATCGATTGATGTAAAAATTGATAAGAATGATTACATCTATCAGGTAGAATCGCATCCGGAGACACCTAGTCTTCTGGCTTTTAGTGATGCTCTTGGTTTTTTTGGTATTCCAAATGGTGCCTTTACGATTGATTTTCAGGATTTTGATCATTTACCGGAAACATTTCTAACCATATTAGATATAGGAAACGGGCATTTGATTTTATCATATATTGAAAAAAAGGAGCAATCGGTTTTATATACAGATCATGAGGGTGTGCAGAAGACTATCTCCATTCCTGAAATGGAGAGTTTGTGGACTGGTGCGGTACTGGCCGCTGAAAATAACGGAGAAATCACAAAACCGTCTAATGTCTTTTACAATAAACTCCTGCCAGCATTCATCTTTTGTGCAGTATTTGTAGTGTTGTATTTTATCGGAGGCTGGTTTATAAGTGGTTTCGGTGCGATTACAATGGTGGGGTTGCTTTTAGCCTTTGAAGCTATAAAAACAGAGCTGGGGCTGGAGTCTGGTTTTTCTGCGCAGTTTTGTGATGGAAATGAGAAGTCAAGCTGCAGCCAGATTATCAACTCTGAAAAAGGAAAAATTGCAGGGTTCAAATTGAGTGATCTAAGTGTTTTTCTTTTTGGGATTCAGCTTTTTTCACTGCTTGTTTTTAATAAGGAGCTTATCAATAATTATTATTTTTTAATTGGTTTTTCACTGCTGGGATGTATACCATTTACATTATATTCTGTTTATTTTCAGATGAAAGTAGAAAAGAAGTGGTGTCCAATATGTTTGAGTATTATAGGAGTAATCTATGCACAGCTTATCTATTTGTCATTTAACATGACGGAGATACTGAATAATGTACATCTTGACCTCCTAACAGTTTTGCTTTTGTCATCAGTAGTGATCGCTTTTTCCGGAACCTATATTTTTATTAAAAAAGCTTTGATAACCTATGCAGTGCTGAAAAAGGATGCGGAGTTTGACTCAAGATATATAAGGCATTATCCTTACTTTAAAAATATTCTTACAAGCACAGAACCCCTTGTTTTAAAAGCTGAGCCAATCCTGCTGGGAAATCCAAATGCTCCTGTTACAATTACTTTTATTACAAGCCCTTTGTGCGGATACTGTAGAGAAGCGCATGATTTCTTGCAGAGAATTTACAACCAATATAAAAATCAGGTCAACATCAAAATCAGATTTAATATGACAGGAGTCGTAACTGCTGAAGTAGAAGAGATGTTGATCCAGCTCCTGAACATTTATCAAACAAAAGGCGAAGGCAAATTTATTGAAGCTCTTCATGACTGGTATAGTCACAGACAGGCAGAGAAATGGTTGAAAAAATATAGTACAACTCTTGATAACAGAACCTTTCTACTGAATAAACTGGTTTCTGTTTCTTATGAAAATTTACAGAATAACCTGTTTTTCACACCACATTACTTTATCAACGACTATGCATATCCTGTAAGACTTAATAAAAAGTATATAGAAGTATTTATGCCGGATCTTATTGAGGACGAATGGAATGAACAGCATGATTCTGTAAAGGAATTGGAGGTTGAATACAGATAAAAGAAGAAAATTATTATAATAATTATACAAAGAGGAAGCCGAAAATCTAAAGAGTAGGCAAACAAATTAAAACAAATTTCTATGAAAAAATTACAAAAGCTGAGCTTAAATGCTATGAAAAACGAAATGAGCAGAAACGAAATGAGAGTTATTAAAGCGGGTTCAGGAGGTGAGCCAGGAACTTGTAACTGTAACTCACAGTACTGCTATATGAATGGTATGAGAGCTATATGTGGCGGTGGATGGCCAGCAAAATGCTGCTAATCAATCAAAAATAACTTATATTTTTTCTGTAATTGCAATTCTGCAATTACAGAATTTTTTTAACCTATGAATACACCAAGTTTAGTTTTAATTACATGCTGGTATGGTAAATATCCATGGTATATGCCCTATTATCTGCATTCTTGTGCTTTTAATCCAAGTGTAGATTTTGTGATTATAACTGATAATACAGAGGAGGTAAAAAACTTACCCTCAAATGTAAAAATAGTCCATAAAAATCTGAAAGATATCATCTGCGATACATCTGATAAACTTGGGTTTCCAATCAACATAGATTATCCTTATAAGCTGTGTGATTTTAAGCCTGCGTATGCTTTTATGTTTCCGGAACTTATAGAAGGATATGATTTCTGGGGGCACTGTGATCTCGATCTTATTTACGGAGATATAAGAGCTTTTTTTACCAATGAATTTCTCGATAGCTATGATTATATCAGTGTAAGAGATGATTATACCACCGGATGCTTTGGTCTGTACAGGAATAATGAACTGATGAATACATTCTTTAAAAGAAGTAAAGACTATAAAAAGGTATTTTCTATGCCGGATCACTTCTGTTTTGATGAATGTAATTTTGTTTGGGACGATCTAGCAGAAGGTATTCCTATTTTCGAAATTGAAACAGAAATTGAAAGTTTTACCCATATCATGAAAAATGCTGAAAGAGAAGGAATTCTCAGAACTCATTTTGATTTTATTCTTATGGAGGGCTATACGGGGAGAGTAAAATTTGATAATGGAAAAGTTATTTATAAAAACAAATATGAGGCAATTATGTTTCATATGTTTTGGCTTAAAAAAGTATACAACCCCGAAAAAGTACCTGCAAAAATCCCCAACAGGTATAATGTAAGCCCCACTAGAATTTATTGGTAATTACTGTACTACTAATTAAAAAATAATAGCATGAAAAAATTACAAAAAATGAGCATGAATGTTATAAAGAATAACATGAGCAGAAAGGAAATGAGAGTTATTAAAGCAGGATCGGGCCCAACATCATGTAACTGCCAGGCAGTGATGTGTCTAGTCCATGGGAGTATGGAGGCTTATTGTGGACCTTCAGGAGTGATCTGTTGCTAATCATTTTATGAAAAGAAAAAGAGAGAACCTTATATTGTTCTCTCTTTTTTATTATTTAAAACCAATTGTTTGTACTTTTTTTGATAGATACCAAGGGCAAGATCTGCTGTTTTAAAATAATGTTCAATATTTCCATTAATATTATTCTCTGCAGTAATATCAGAATATCCGAAATCTTTCTGAACGGAGACAAAAGGATATAATACCATTTTATGAGCTGACAGTTGTGATAAAAAGTTATCTGCAGTGTCTTCCGGGCCAAAGTCTGCATTGAGTATATGATCAAAAAAACGACTGTATACCACCATAAACTGGGTACACCAGAAATGATTGATCCAAAACCTGTTTTCTGTAATAGGAACAACAAATCTAAAGCCTCCTCCAATGCCTCCGGCCAGAATATCAGCACCCTGCTCATTAGATTGTATAATATTATTTATAAACGCATCTCTTTCATAATGTTCCGTAAAAACATGGTCATCTTCTACAATGATAATCACATCATCTTCGTTTTCAATAGCAAGAGATACCGTTTTTTTTATGCTTTCCCAGAGGCCTACATTCCCTTTCTCATGCATACATGCCTCTACAATTTGGCAGCCAAATTCCGGTCTGCCTTCAAACTCTTTTAACACACTTTCCCTTCTGTCTTCTCTATGTTTCAGATTGATAATGTAAGTGGGGATCATAATTTCTGAAAAGTTATTATGGCTCATAGCTGTAGTATTTTTTTATTTGGGAAAGTTCATCAAGAAAAACTTCCGGATTGTCATATATATATTGAAAATCAGTGGTGTTTTCGAATGATTGAAGGTTTCCGTCATCTTCAAACTGAGAAATGAATGGATGTATTACAAAGACGTCTTCCAGATGTGATGATAAAAAAACATCAAGAGGCAGCTTAGTATTGAAATTCCTTTGCAAGAAAAGAGAATATGTTTTTTTGAAAATAATCATGAACTGTGATCCCTTGAAACCATCAACCCAGAATATATGATCAGAAACTTCGATCACTTTTTCAAAGCTTAGGAGACCTCCAAGCAATAAATTACCGTCAAGTCTTTTTACCTTTTCAATACATTTTTCAAGATGATCTTGTGAAAAACTAGGACAAAACCGATGTTGAGAGGTTGAAATAATGATATAGTCTTCATCATCACTTTCTTTTATTACCTTTTGTATTCCTTCTGTGAAACTTAAATGTTCATCTGTGACAATAAATTCAGGTGTAAAATTTCTCTCTGTATAATGTTCTAAGGCACCAGAAAATTTTTCAGGATTTGAAGATAAAACAAATATTTTCTTCATAATGATTGGGTTTTCAGGATAAATTAGTTTTAATAAAAATAAATAAATCAGATTAAATGTCCAACAGCCTTCTGTGATAATTAACCTGCCCCAGATGATAGTCCAGATGAGCAAGCAGATGGATCAGAAAATAATCGGTTGTCATGGCACTTTCAAAAACAACCAATGGATATTCTTTTTTCAGGTCTTCATCGGACAATTGGGAAAGTACCGAATCTATCATTGCCGCAGTGGCTTTCACCTTTTCAATAAGTTCCGCTTTGGGAATATCCTTTGACGAAAATTCAAGGTCACGCTGTCTTACGTATCCTGTGTTTCCAAGGTGTGTTCCGATAAAATGATTAAGATTTCCGACCAGATGAAGGGCAAGGTTACCCGCAGAGTTGGCAATGTTTTTATCCGTTTTCCAAAGATTTTCTTCGCTTTGATAGGCTTCCAGTTCCGTTTTTAACTTATTTAAATCTCTGTTGTAAAGAGATCTTAGACTTTCTGTGATCATACCAGTTATTATTGTATTATAGTTTTAAAATATCCTTTAAAGTGTTTGTCAACCAAACTGTCAATATTGCATTTGTAATCTATAAAACCATATATGCTGTCATTTGTGGCGAATTTATGGCTGTTAAGAACTAATTTTTGACTGTAAACTTCAGATTTTATGAATTTTTCTTCCTTTTTTAAGGTTTTAGGATCAATATCTCTGATGTAAAATTGATTATTAAAAACTTTAATCAAAATACCATTTCCAAAATATCCATTATTGTTATTCAATTTGATAGTAAGAGAGTCATTCAGGTATTGAGCTTTACATTTATAATCATTGAATAAAAACGTTCCCTTACGAAAGCCATCCGAATAACTTGCAGTTTGAACAATATGTGCTGTTCTTGTTTTGCTTTCAACAACTTCACTATTATAAAGCTTCAGTTCCGGATATTTTGAGAGAACTAGAATACTATCATGGTTAGGTAAGCTACTATCAACAGTAAAATTTCCAAAATTCTGCTCTTTTTGACAACTCAAAGCCATCAATAAAATACCTGAAAAAAACAAAAATAGTTTCATATGAAACTATTTTTGTTTTTGAGCCCAAAGCTCCATTTTTCTGTTCAGAACGTCCAGCGGAAGACATCCCTGGCTTAAAACTTCATCATGGAAGCTTGCCAGATTGAATTTGTTTCCCAGTTCTTTCTGATATTTTTCTCTCAGCTCACGGATTCTTAAAGACCCTATTTTGTAGCCTAAGGCCTGACCCGGCATCGCCATATATCTTTCTACTTCTGCAGTGGCCGATGCTTCATCATAAGAAATGTTGCTTAAGAAATATCTGATCGCTTCTTCTCTTGACATTTTTCCGGTATGAAGTCCCGTATCTACTACAAGTCTTACCGCTCTCAGCATCTGATCGCTTAAATATCCCATTTTCTGGTAAGGATCAGTATATAAACCGAATTCAGGGCCTAATGTTTCACAATAATGAGCCCATCCTTCACCATATGCTCCCAACCATCCGAATCTCATGAATTTAGGAAGCCTTGTATTTTCCTGTTGAAGAGAAACCTGATAGTGATGCCCCGGAATCGCCTCATGAAGGAAAAGAGATTCCATTCCCGAAGTAACATTAAATTTGGTAGGATCAGGAAGCGGAACATAAAATATACCTGCTCTTTTTCCATCCGGAGTTCCCGGCATATATTCTGCGCTGGCACTTGCTTCCCTGAATTTCTCCGTCTGTCTGATCTCAAACTTTGTTTTTGGCGTTACATTAAACATTGTTTTCAGCTTCGGTGTAATTTTCGTTAAGATCCCGTTGAATGCATTTAAAACTTCCTTAGATGTTTTAAAAGTCATTGCCTTTGGATCCGTCTTAACAAAAGTGATAAATTCTTCCAGAGATCCGGTAAAGCCTACCTGATGTTTTACTTTCTCCATTTCTGCGCGAAGCATTGCAACCTGTTGAAGCCCGATCTTATTGATCTCTTCAGGTGATTTCTTTGTGGTAGTCCAGCTTTTTACATAATAGTTGTAGATTTCATTGCCGTTAGGAAGGCTGTTGTATCCGTCTGTATCTCTTGCTTTTGGCAGGTATTCTTTTTCTAAAAATGTTCCCATTTTAGTATAAGCCGGGATGATTTTTTTTGTAATAGCATCTTTGTAAAGTGCTGAGAATTTTTCTTTCTGAGCCTCTGTAAAGTTTTTAGGGAAATTTTTAATAGGTCCGTAGAAAATATTCTTTTCCATATCGGAAGTAGTGATTTCCTCTGCTCTCATCTGAGGAATCATTTTGACAACCAGTTTTTTAGGAAGCACTATTTTATTGTTGATTCCCTCACGGAAGTTGTCCGCAGCTGCATTCATCCACTCCGGAAATTTTTCCATTCTTTTCAGCCAGTCGCTGTAGTCTTTTTCTGTTTTAAAAGGCTGATTGCCCTGTCCGCTTCCATACAATGGAAAAGTAAGCGGCAGCCCTCCAAACTGAGTGAAAGGAATATATTCCGGATGATAGGCATAGCCCTCAATTTTATCTTTTAAAGTATAATCCAATACATCATATACCACTTTATCCTCATCAGAAAGACTTTTGTAATCTACATGTTCCAGCTGTTTCTGTACAGAATTGTAGAATGTTACTTCTCCTGAGATAAAATCTTTATCAATATTAATCGGAAGCTGGTCGTTATATCTTGTATCTCCCTGTGCTGTAGCATCTAAAGGATATAACTTAAGATATTGCTCATAATAGTTCGAAGCGATAGAATCCAGGTTGCTGGGTGTCACTTTTGTAAGGGGAGAATCCGATTTTTTGCAGGAAGCAAGACCAATCATCAACCCTAATCCCAGAATACTTTTTGATAAAATGTTTTTCATCTCACAATCTTTATGAAAACAAAAGTAAGTATTATTGGGATATTCATGCTTATTGAATGCATTGATTTTAAAAAATTATTTTCAAAATCCTTTTAACTTTGAATCAATTTTTTATCTTTGTCTAAAACGTTTAACAATCATATTATTACAGTTCTTTTTTAAGAAAAAATGAAAGGGATTTTAAAAATTTACCATCCGGACGAAACGCTAAAATACAATATCAGAAATACTTATTGTAAGGCCGTTTACAGCAACCAGCAACATTTTTTAGAGGTTGAAGTGATTACGGATGACAGTTTGGATCACGTGGACGATGATTCATTACAGTACAACTTTCCGCAGCTTTCACTTGAAGTTTTTGATTTTCCTATCGAATCGGCGGAAATAGAAGGGAAGACCATCATCATCAATGACTCTGATGAAGAAACCTATACAGAAGTAGACCTTTTTGATGACGAAGATGCCTATATCTATGATAATGAGCTTCTTTTTGAAAAAAACGAAGAAGGAGAGCTTCAGGTTATCTGGAAAGGAACTATTGATGATTTCTATACCGGATCAGATACACCGATCCCTTTTAGATTAAAATGCGAATTTAAACAAGATGATATTGAGGTAGAAGAAGACTAACGAGCTTCTGCCTTTTTAACTGTACATTTCTTTTCAAATTATTTTTGGAAAGAAATTTGCTGTTTGTAAAACTGTAACAAATTTTAAGTTGTTTTTAAGCAATTTTTAAGAGTTCAATTCATAATATTCTCCTACATTTGTCGTTGAAATTTAATAAAATTTACATTTAATGCTGTTAACGGAACTTTCTCAGATTTTATTCGCACAAATCAATACCCCTGCAGTTGCTGCAGACAACTTGGAGTTCTCATTCTGGAAAATTATGTTCCATGGAGGAGCTTTCGCTAAAATAGTGATGGTCACTGTATTACTATTGGGAGTGTTTTCTCTATACCTGTTTTTTGAAAGGTTTTTCTTTATCAAAAGGCTGACATCAAAAACAGATTCCAACTTCATGAACAATATCGAAGACTTCATCAAGGCCGGAAAAATAGAGGCAGCAGCAGATTACTGCAAAACCCAGAACTCTCCGGAAGGAAGAATTTTAGAAAAAGGAATTTCAAGATTAGGACGTCCCGTTTCTGATATTGTAAGTGCTATGGAATCACAGGCGCAGGTAGAGGTTGCCAATATGGAAAAAAACCTGAACCTTTTGGCTGTCGTACCGAGTATCGCACCAATGCTGGGACTTCTCGGAACAGTAATCGGGATGATTATTGCTTTCTTTAATCTATCTCACGCAACAGGATCATTCTCTCCGAAAACACTTTCAGAAGGTATTTATACCGCTTTAGGGCAGACCGCTGTAGGTTTGGCTGTAGCGATTCCCGCCAACTTCTGTTATAATATTCTACTGACAAGAATTGATAAATTTGTCCTGAAAGCCCAGAATATGTCAGGAGAATTTTTAGACCTTATCAACAAACCTTTATAAATCTTTCTTACGATGAAAATTCAAAGAAGAAATAAAGCGAATCCGGAATTCAGTTTAGCAGCGATGACAGACGTTATCCTGTTGATGCTGATTTTCTTTATGATTACCTCTTCGGCGGCCAATCAAAGCGCCATCGATGTGAATCTTCCGAAAGCCGGAGCAGTTGATGATAATATTCCCAATCCTTTAACGGTAAGCATCAAGCCGGACGGTTCATTTTTTGTAGATGATAATCCTGCCAATAAAGGAGAATTGGAGCAAATTATTGTAGATAAATTAGCCAGCCAGACCAATAAATCATTTACGATCAGAGCTGATGAAAACACATTGCATAAAGATGTTGTTTTTGTGATGGAAATTGCTGAGAAACATAAATTTAATATTGCTATTGCAACCGTTAAAGACAAATAACATATCCGGATTTCCGGAAAGAATTACGTTTTAAGATGAAAAGCTATACAGCAAACAGAAACGAAGAAAATAAAGACAGAGTAAAGAGCGCATTGCTTTCTATTCTCATCTGGGCTGCTATTCTGCTTTTTGTTTTTTTGTATAAATTAAAACCTGAACTGGATAAAGATCCTGAGGTGGTTACTACCATGCTGGTGAACTTTGGAGATAACAGAAACGGAAAGGGAATTGAAGAACCTGCCGAACAGCCGGGAAGCCTTGCCGCTGCAACTGAAGAAGTGGCACCCGAGCCTGCAGAAACTCCGGTTCCGGAAACAAAAACAGTTATAAAACCAGAACCAGTACCAACTCTGGAGCCAAAGAAAACAGAGGTTAAAGAGAAGGTTATTACAGGAAACAATTCAAAAACAACCGTTCCTAAAAAAGAGGAATCCAAAAAAGCTGAGAAAAAAGAAGCAACCAGCACAAGTGCTTCTAAAAATACTAAAAAATCCGGAGCGACCACTGCCAATTCAAAAACAGGAAATGGTGACGGAAAAGGAACCGCAGCCATAGGCAACCTGATTAAAGGCAGAGGAACTAAAGCCGGAAGCCAGGGAACCGGTGATGGTATCGGAAACGCGGGAGATCCTTTAGGCGGTGACGGAAACGGTGACAGTAAAGTAGGAATCGACAGAAAATTGGTTGGTTATATTCCGGGAACAATGGGAAGAGGCGGAGCGCAGCCCTCACACAGTTGTACAGCAAGCGGATCAATTACCATTGCTTACACTGTAGATAAAGCAGGGAATGTAGTATCCGCAAGAAGAGCCGGCGGGATTTCAGATCCTTGTGTCTCATCCACATCTGTGGCCTGGGTTAAGAAATATGTAAAAGCAGAAAAAGCCAATACATCTTCAACCGGAACTTACAAAATTACCTTCTAACAATACAAAAGCACTTTATTCAAGTGCTTTTTTCAATTCATTTATTCTGTTGATGACCGGAAGGGCAAAAATACCGCTTGTCTGAAGATAAAGCTCGTAGAATGTCTTTGCTTTATCCTGAAAATCTTTGTTTTGATCGTGTTTGCTGTTAAAGTAGAAAAGATTTCCCAGCATTTCATAATAATCTTTGTGATCTCTTTCCTGTCTTTCATTCACAATCGCGATCATTTCTTCCTTGGTTTTAGAAGCAACCTCTGTGAAGCTCATCTTAAAAATGTCTCTCATCAATGTGTCAAAATCCAGTTCTTTCTGCATTAGACTTTCTTCAGGTTTATCCAGAATCAATTTTTCCAATGCCTGGGTTAATTGGCGGATGAGTCTTAAGGTGAATTCTTTATCTGTGATCATAATGGATTTAAAGTTTTAAGTTTAATGTTTAAAGTTAATAGCATCTGCTCAACCTGCAGATTTCATTAAGCAAAGAATAAGTAAGCTAATGCAATGGCAGTCATAACGCCGACTAAATCGGCCAGAAGCATGGCAATTACCGTGTATCTTGTATTCTTAACGGCTACGGCACCAAAATATACTGCAATCACGTAGAACGTCGTATCTGAGCTTCCCTGAAGCACTGCGGCTAATTTCCCCTGGAAACTATCAGCTCCAAATGTTGTCATCGTATCTACCATCATTCCTCTGGCTCCTGAACCGGATAAAGGTTTGATCAATGCAGTTGGAAGTCCATCCACAAATCTGGGATCCATATTGGCAACATTGGCGACCCACTTCATTCCATCAATGATTACATCAAATACACCGGAAGTTCTTAGTAACGAAATCGCAATCAGCATTCCAACCAGATAAGGAATAATCTTAACACAGGTGGTGAACCCTTCTTTTGCCCCTTCTATAAAGGCATCAAAAACGTTGATCTTTTTATAAACGGCTCCTAATACAATCGCAAGGAAGATAAACAGAATTAAACCATTACTTAATACTTTACTGAAATCATCCAGTTCATCTTTACTCAATTGTACAAGATACAGTACCAAAAGGGCAATAATAGCCGAAATTCCGCCTACATAAGCGATTACTACCGGACGGAGAAGATTTATTTTCTGATACAAAGAAACGATAATCATTGCAGCCAGTGTAGCGGCAAAAGTGGCAATCATACATGGCAGGAAAATATCTGTAGGGGTTTTAGATCCCATTGAGGCTCTGATGGCAATAATTGACACGGGAATTAAGGTCATACCTCCGGCATGAAGACACAGAAACATAATCTGTGAATTGCTGGCGGTATCTTTATTAGGATTTAAGGTCTGAAGGCTTTCCATGGCTTTTAAACCAAAAGGGGTTGCTGCATTATCCAGTCCCAGAAGATTGGCGCTGAAGTTCATCAGCATATGTCCGAATGCAGGGTGGTTTTTAGGAATATCAGGAAATAACTTAGAGAAAAAAGGCTGAATCAGACGGCTTAGAAGATTGATGCCACCTGCTTTTTCAGCAATGCTCATGAATCCCATAAATAAAGTCATGATTCCGATAAGACCAAGACAGATCTTCACTGCTGTTTCTGAAGTTCCGATCACTCCATCGGCTTCCTGAACACGATAAACATTTACATTTTGTTTTAAAGAATCAGTTTTATAATGAATTCTGCTGTCTGCAAAATCATTCTTTTTCATCAGGCTGTCTCTTACAACAGGAGAGAGGCTGCTCATAGGTTGTGATGCAATCTTTACTGTATCACCTCCTTTTCCCACCACCATATCATTGAAAATGGTTTTGTAGTTACCTGACGAAACGTATTTTATACTGGCAATGGCAATGGCAATGATAATGAAAGCCGACCAAATTCTGCTGAGAACCATCTGATTGATTTAATTGTTTAAACTTATCAAAAATACTTTAAACCACAAAAATAACTAAAGTCTTTTGTTATTCCGGTGCCAAAGAGAACTAATGATGGCTTCTAATCTTAAAATATATTGTTAACGCAATGCACGCAAAGGCGTTAGTACTAAGCAAAGAGAACGTCATTCATGGAACATAGCTGAATCAAATGCCCTTGCGGACGGAAATATGCATAAATTTTTTAAATTTTCCTTGCGATCCTCAGCGTTTAAAATAAAATGATTTATTTACTCCTTCAGGTAAACAAGATGACCTTCAAAATCATCATCCAGATTTTTCAGAACCTTAGCTTCATCCATTTTTTTGATTAATGCATCTACAAAGAAGCTTTTTTCAAAAAACTGGCGGTGAATTCCCGGTAAAATTTCCATGAAATAATCCATTCCGATTTTGTTGTTATGGAGATCCATTTTGGTTTCCAAAGGTTCATTCGGAAAAAGCTCTTCATGCATATCTGTTATTCTTTTGCAGAAATCCAGTGCTTTTTTCGGAGAAGAAATTTTACAGCAGTACATCATAATGAAGCAGCACCACAGCGCATGTCTGAAGGCGTTTCCAATTCCATTGTTGGAGGCTGTATCAGGGAATTTTTTCTGTGCAATGGAAAACGCTTTTACTGTTGCATAAAAACTCAGTAAAGCGAAAAGAGGATGGGGAAGGATCAGTGATAAAAGACGCATAATCTTTTTAAAACTCATGCTTCTGATGGTATTGAAAAATATCTTAAAAGTCCTCATAAATAAAAATCTCTCCCTAATTAGAGAGAGATTGTATTGTTTTTGTTACAGATACTATGCTTTTACAGCTAATAAATTAACTGTTTTGGCAACAGTATCCTGAATTTCAGTTCTTTTTACGATGAAATCTACAAATCCTTTTTCCTGTAAGAATTCTGATGTCTGGAATCCTTCCGGTAGATCTCTACCAATCGTTTCACGGATTACTCTTGGTCCTGCGAAACCAATCAGTGCTCCCGGTTCTGCCATAATAATATCAGCGGTCATTGCGAAAGAAGCAGTGATTCCTCCGAATGTAGGGTCGCAAAGGTAAGCGATGTATAAAAGTCCAGCTTCAGAAAGCTGAGCTAATTTAGCCTGAACTTTTGCCAGCTGCATCAAAGAGTAAGTCGCTTCCTGCATTCTTGCTCCTCCGGACTGACAGATAATCATATACGGAAGTTTGTGTGCAATACAGTAATCTACTGCTCTTCTGATCTTTTCTCCCATTACAGAACCCAAAGATCCACCGATGAAAGCAAAATCCATACATGAAACTACCATTTCAGTTCCTTTTACGGTTCCTACAGCGTTTCTGATAGAGTCTGTAAGCTTTGTTTTAGCTTTTACTTCTTTCAGACGGTCTTTATAAGGCTTTGTATCTTTGAAGTTTAAGATATCAATACTTTCAACATTGGCATCCAGTTCGGTAAATTTACCACCGTCAAAAAGGATGTCAAAAAATTCTGCACTTCCTATTCTTACATGAAATCCGTCTTCAGGAGAAACATAGTTATTTCTCTTTAGTTCATCATGTTCCACTACTTTTCCGGATGGAGTCTGATGCCAAAGGCCTTTGGGAACGTCTTTTTTCTCATCAGTAGAAGTGGTAATGTTTTTTGCTTTTCTTTTAAACCAGTCGAATGCCATTTTTGCTTGTATTAATGTATAAATGTAAAAAGTACCAATGTAAATGCATTTCTATGAATACTTTTTACATTGGTACAAATGTACAGTTCTTATTTTAAAGTATCTACGTTATTTAAATCTTCAAATGCTTTCACCAATCTTGCAGAGAATGTGTCCTCACCTTTTCTTACCCAAACTCTTGGGTCATAGAATTTTTTGTTAGGTTTTTCTTCTCCTTCAGGGTTTCCGATCTGAGCTCTTAAATAATCAATATTGTTTACCATATAATCTCTGATACCTTCTGTGTATGCAAACTGAAGGTCAGTATCAATGTTCATTTTGATAACTCCGTAGTCGATAGCCTCTCTGATCTCCTCTAAAGTAGATCCTGAACCTCCATGGAATACGAAGTTGATAGGCTTGGCAGCTGTTCCGAATTTTTCCTGAACATATTTCTGAGAATTGTCAAGGATTTTCGGCGTAAGAACTACGTTACCCGGCTTGTAAACTCCGTGTACGTTACCAAAAGCAGCAGCGATTGTGAAGTTATCAGAAATAGCTTTTAATTTTTCATATGTATAAGCTACATCTTCAGGCTGAGTATATAGTTTAGAGTTATCAACATCTGAGTTGTCAACACCATCTTCTTCACCTCCTGTTACCCCGATTTCTACTTCAAGAGTCATCTGTAGCTTAGCCATTCTTTCGAAATATTTAGCAGAAATTTCAAGGTTTTCTTCTAAAGGCTCTTCAGAAAGGTCTAACATGTGAGAAGAGTAAAGGGATTTTCCTGTCTGCTTGAAGAATTCTTCGTTAGCATCCATCAATCCGTCGATCCAGGGAAGTAATTTCTTTGCACAGTGGTCTGTGTGTAGAATTACAGTTGCTCCGTAAGCTTCTGCAAGCGTATGAATATGTTTTGCTCCAGCGATAGCTCCTAAGATAGCAGACTTCTGTCCGTCATTGCTTAATCCTTTCCCTGCATTGAAAGAAGCTCCACCATTTGAAAACTGAATAATTACAGGAGCGTTTAATTTCGCTGCAGTTTCCATCGTAGCGTTTATGTTGCTTGATCCAATTACGTTTACTGCAGGTAATGCAAATTTGTTTTCTTTAGCATACTGAAAGATATCAGTAACTAACTGACCTGTGGCAACTCCTGCCGGAAAAATTCTGCTCATGTTTTACTTTTTATTATAAATTTATTAGGTGTTTTAATTTCGTGTAAAGGTAATCATTTTTAAGAAATTACTAGTTTCTTTTATCTCTGCCCCAAAGGAGCTTCTGACGGATGGTTTCATAGAAACTCAAACTGTTGGGCTGCACCAGAAGAAGCTGGAATTTAGCCTTTTTAATGATGATTTCCTTGTCGGTTTCTATATGTATCAGTCGGGAGTCTAAAGAAAGAGAGTATTGTGGTACACGGCTTTCCACCCTGAATTTTATTTCTACTTTATCATTCACAACCAACGGCCTCACATTCAGATTGTGAGGAGCAATAGGAGTAATGACAAAATTTTCGTTATTGGGAGAAATGATAGGGCCTCCGCAGCTCAGAGAGTAGGCGGTAGAACCTGTAGGTGTTGAAATGATCACGCCGTCACCCCAGAATACATTCAAAAACTCGTCATTGATATATGAGTCAACGGTGATCATGGAGGTTGTTTCTTTTCGGGAAACGGTAACGTCGTTTAAAGCGTAAGGAAAAACTCCCTCCAGTTTTGGAGAAACCACTTCAATGACAGAACGGCGGCTTGTTTTTACATTTCCTTTTAAGATGGAATCCAGTTCCTTAAAGGCTTCTTCTTTCGTGAAAAAAGCTAAAAATCCAAGCCTTCCTGTATTCACTCCTACCACCGGAATTTCAAGATCTTCAATAAATGTCAGAGAGTTTACAATGGTTCCGTCTCCACCAAAAGTGAAAAACAGATCCACTTCCTTATCCAGAAGATCCTGTTTGGAATTGAAAGTTTCGAATATTTTTGAAAACTGAAGTGCTTCAGCCATTTCATCATACAGAACAGATTTTACATCTCTTGCTTCAAGTTCAGAGATAAACTTACTTAAATATAGAAAAGTATCAAGATCCTTTTTCTGAGAATATATGGCTGCCTTCATGTTATATTTCTATGAATTTTTGTAAAAAACCATAACGGTCTTTAAACAGATCGGTTTTCTCATCAGAATAATATTTTTCAACGATTCTGTAGTCATACCGGTCAAAAGTAGCGTCTATCGAGGCCAGATTTTCATTGCTGATCTTTATGGTGACCTGAACTACCTCTTCAGACATAAAGCTTATAAACCCTCCGTAAAACTTCGAATTGTTGCTTTCCACAATGTTGGTAATCTCCGTCATAGAATATTTTCTGGCCGGAGTTTCTACGGTAAGAATAGCTCCTGTTTCTGAAAATAAAGGATAACGGGAAAGGTCCTGAAAAACATCTTCACAGGTAATATACCCAAGATATTTCTCATTTTTATTAATCACCGGAATCACATTGCTGCTGAAGGTATAAAACAGACGGATACTGTCCATAATATTATTGTCCTCCAGAATGGCAAAACGTTCAATCTGGTGTTCCAGATCCTTCAGTGTTCCGCCATCTTCCTCATACAGGAAATCCATAGCAAGAGCTCCGTAGAAGTGATGGGATTTTTTGATGAAAACATGGGAATATCCAAAGTCTTCCAACATATTTCTGGCCGACTCTATAGAGTCAGACAGGCTAAAACACGGAAAGTCTTTTGAGATATAGTCCTTGATAAACATTGTGCTAATTTATAAAAAATTAAATGAAACTTTTTCTGAAAACACGACTTTTTTTAAGATGAAACAAAAAAAGTGCCGTCAAAATTTGTTTGTAAAAAAAAATAAAGTACCTTTGTCGCCTTTCATTTTTACTTTTTATTAGATTTATTTCAAACTGCACTGTCTACTAAGGACATATGCAGTTTTTTTATTTTAATGCTTTTGCAAATTCCCACATCACAATTCCGGCACATACACTTACATTAAGAGAATGCTTTGTTCCAAGCTGAGGAATTTCTAAAAAAACATCAATATTCGGGAGAACCTCATCGCTGATTCCTTCCACTTCGTTTCCTAAAATTAAGGCATATTTTTTTGATCTGTCGATGGTGAAATCAGTAATAAGCCGGCTTCCTGTAGTCTGCTCAATCCCGATGATTTCGTATCCTTTGCTTTTCAGATCAGCAATCGCGTTATTGGTATCTGCGTCATGAGACCAGTCTACACTTTCCGTGGCTCCCAATGCCGCTTTATGAATCTCACGATGGGGCGGCTGCGGTGTGATTCCGCAAAGGATTATTTTTTCAATTAAAAACGCATCTGCCGTTCTGAAAGCTGCACCTACATTGTGCATACTTCTGATATTATCTAAAATGATGACCAACGGAATTTTTTCAACCTTCTTAAATGTTTCTACATCTATTCTGTTAAGTTCTTCCAGTTTTAGTTTCTGTACCAATTGTATTATTTTGTTGAGATTAATTTTCCGTCTTTATAGACCTCTGTTTTTTCGATGCTTCCGTCTTCACGGTAATGAACTCTGTTGCCGTTTCTTTTATCGTTGGCAAGTTCAGTTTCACGCTGTAATTTTCCTGATGGATAAAAGACTTTCCACTTTCCGGTAGCCAGCCCGTTGTCATACTGGCCAATATCTTTTATTGATTTCCCATCTTCATGAAAGGTCTTGCTTTCTCCCTGTAATTTATTGAATTTATAATTGGAAATTTCAGTTATTTTACCTGCAGGAGAATAAAAAGTAGCGGTAAGGCTGTTATCATAAATATTCTTCTCCCCATTTCTGAAAACTTCCCTGGAAGTAAGAACTCCATTTTTATCAAAATACGACCATTCTTTTACTTTGTATCCTTTTTTATATTCTCCTTTCGACTGCACTTTTCCGTTATCATAATAAAAAACAGCATCACCATCCAGTTTCCCTTTTTTCCATTCCACAGTATTTTTTACCTGGCCATTGTCATAAAATTCTTTACAGGCTCCTTCCTGTAATCCGTCTTTATATCCACAAGGTTTCTGTGCCGTGATCAGGACAGAAGTGGAAAAAAACAATAGAAATAGGTGCTTCATAGCTATTTTTAATTCAAAAATAGTAAAATACTTATATTTGACTCAAAAATATACTATGAAAAAATTATTCACATTATTCATATTAATATGGGGATTTATTTACCTGAGTGCACAAAATACTTATTATCCTCAAGCTTTTTTTGATAAAAAGCTCGCAAGAGACATGCTTGGATTTGGAAACTCTACCATTGAAGGAGTGGCTTCTACCAAACAAAAAAACAACTGGGGAATCAAACCGTTACTTGGAGAAAAGCATTATGCTCCCAAAGGTACGGTTGTCATGCTTTTTCCTGTTACTCCTTATTTTGAGGAATTTTATAACATGAGAAAGAAATATGAAAATAAAAAAACCACCGTATATATGTCAGAAGAGGCTTTTAAATACAGAGTGGAAGCTTTAACCGATGACCATGGGAGATTTAAATTTGAAAAACTCAAACCCGGTAAATATTATCTTGAAACCATTGTCAACTTTACGGCAACGGCAAGTTACCAGCAGCAGACAGGAACCTCAGATGCTTATAACGGCTATGGAGCCTATCTGTATTCCACTCCTATATACAGCACATTTTTCTACGGATATTCTGCTGCCAACAGGGAAAGCAAATTTGTAGAGATAAAACAGGACGGTGAACTTAAAGAAATCAAGCTTTAAAAGCTTGATTTTTTATTTTCTGATCATAATCTGCTGTACATTTTTCTCAATGTTCTGAGCTAAGGTTTCCATAGGAATATCATTTTCATCATTATTGAACGGGTCTTCAATTTCTTCTGCAATAAGCTCCAGGCTCATCAAAACATAATACACAAAAACAGTAAGCGGAATCATAAAAAGCCCGATCGTAATAACGTAAGCAATAGGCAGCGCAAAAACATACAGAATAATAAACTTCTTGATGAAAGAAGAATAGGAGTAAGGGATCGGAGTATTTTTGATTCTTTCACAACCTCCGCATACATCCAGAAATCCGGAAAGCTGGGTGTCTAAGTACAGCATTTCAACTTCAGAAACTTTTCCTTCTTTTTTTAATTGATTCAGTTTATGGCTTAACAGAATAACAATTTCACTTGGTCCATGGTTTTTCAACGAGCTTTCAATTTCAGAATAATCTTCATCCAAAGCCAGCCTTGTAGATTCCTTGGAAAGATGTTTGGCTAAAAAGTGCGGGAAATATTTTAAATATCTGGCAATCTGCTCAGCATCCTGGCGGTTGTCACCAAGAATCGTATTGATTTTTATCGCAAAGTTTCTCGTGTCATTCACCAGTTTTCCCCAAAGTTTTCGACCTTCCCACCATCTGTCATAGGCCGTATTCGTTCTGAAAACCAACAAAAGTGAAAGCACAAAACCCAGCAGAGAATGGATCATACCTACATTGCTCACTCCTGATTTTGTGGTAAGGTGCAGATATTCAACTTCCAGATACTGAATTCCCCATGAATAAAGCCCTACAAGAACCATACTCGGAAAAAGAATTTTTAAAGTATCACTTTTGTGTAAGCTGAAAAGGATTTTAATGAAATGTTTGGTATTGTAGACTCTCATAAATGCACTTATTACTACAAATATAAATTTTTCATATGAGCTCTGCCAATAAAGTAAGGAAGTATGAAGCAGGAAGAGGGACGTTATTGAAGCCGAACAGAGGTCTATGTCATTTCATAAAATCTTTTTATGAAATGATGTATAGGCGTTTACAGACAAATATTAACTTCCAGCATCTATCCTCCAGCTTCCCTCGCTTTTAATCTAAATTTTCTCAGGTTTCAAAAAAACACTATTTTTATTTCGCATTAAATACAAAGTACATGATCCTCGAAAACGTAGATATTGTAGATGATATCAGTAAAGAAGATTTTCAGAAGAATTATTTTAAAAAGCAGAAACCTCTTTTAATTAAGAATTTTGCCAGCCGGTGGGAGGCTTTTGACAAATGGAATCTTGCCTATATCAAAGAAAAGGCAGGAGATCAGGAAGTTCCTTTATATGATAACAAACCGGCTGATGCCGCCAAAAGTTCTGATGCTCCGGTGACCCGTATGAAAATGAAGGACTATATTGATACCATCAAAAGCAAACCTTCAGATCTGCGAATTTTTTTCTATATCATCACAGACAGGCTTCCCGAGTTACTGAAAAATTTCACCTATCCTGATCTTGGAATAAAGTTCTTTAAAAGACTGCCGACTTTGTTTTTCGGTGGAAGTGAGGCTCATGTTTTAATGCATTACGATGTGGATTTAGGTGATTTTATGCATATCCATTTTGAAGGAAAGAAAAGGATTTTATTATTTGATCAGAAGCAGTCGCCCTTTTTATATAAAGTTCCTTTGTCTGTGCATACCATTTACGAGGTTGATTATGAAAATCCTGATTATGAGAAATTTCCGGCACTGAAATATGCCAAAGGATACGAAATCTTCATGGAGCATGGTGATGCCCTCTTTATTCCAGGAGCATTCTGGCATTTCAACAGATATCTTGAACCTGGGTTTTCCCTTTCTTTAAGAGCGCTTCCCAATAAGCCCAATGTCTTTGCCAGTATGCTGTACCATGTCTTCATTATGAGGTATACAGATAAACTGATGCGAAAACTTTTCAAAGCTAAATGGGTGAATTACAAGCAGAAATGGGCCTATAAGAAAAGTTCAGATGCTTTGGAAAAGCACCTTTCTTAATGATAAGAATTAGAGTTTAGATAATTTTTAACGCATTGAACGCTAGTTTAATGCTTATCTGTTTATAAAGGGTCGCAAAGGCGTTTCACTCAGCGAGGAAAGCACTTCAATTGCTAAATGAAATGCCTTTGCGAACGAAAATAAGAAGCATCAATATCAATTTTCTTTGCTTCTTAGCATTAAATTTAAAATCAATTTATTTATTAATAAGACCGAAGATCGTTGCATCTACAAATTTCCCTTTTTCAAAGAAATAATCTTTCAACGTTCCTTCTTTGCTGAAATTTAAAGAAGATAACAGCCTTTCAGAAGAAATATTGGAAGGATCTATGAAAGCATCTACACGGTGGAGCCTCATACTTTCAAATCCATAGGTCAGAATCGGAAGAATCGCTTCTTTCATATAGGATTGCTGCCAGAATTCGGGATTGAGTTCATAACCAATTTCAGCCCGGAAATGCTCTTTGTACCAGTTGTGATAGCCGCAGGTTCCAATAACTTTTCCATGGGATTTTAGTTCCAGAGCCCATCTGAAACCTTTTCCTTTTTCGAATTCACTGTTAAAATGCTGGATAATGCGCCGGGAATCATCTTCGGTTTTGAAGGTTTCCAGGTCATAATATTCCATAACTTCATCCAGAGAAAAGTATTCAAACAGGTCCTGGGTATCATTAAAAGTAAGCTGGCGCAAAATAAGCCTTTCAGTCTCTAAGACAGGAAATTCCATAAATAATGTGATTTGACAGGCGAAAAGTACGATTAATTACTGATAAAGAAAAGTCGGGAAGATTAACCCTTAAACAATTCTATTACCCTGAATTTATTTTTTTAAATTTGGGGCTCATTTTTTACTATGGCAAAAACGAAGAAGGAAACTCCATTAATGACTCAGTATAATACCATCAAGGGTAAATATCCGGATGCGCTTTTACTTTTCAGAGTGGGAGACTTTTATGAAACTTTTGGGCAGGATGCCGTGAAAACATCCCAGATTCTGGGTATTGTTCTTACCAAAAGAAACAATGGAGAAGGCAGTGTAGAGCTTGCAGGATTTCCGCATCACTCAATAGATTCTTATCTTCCCAAGCTGGTAAGAGCCGGGATGAGGGTTGCAATCTGTGATCAGCTGGAAGATCCTAAAATGGTGAAAGGAATTGTAAAACGTGGTGTTACTGAATTGGTTACACCGGGCGTTACTTTCAATGACCAGGTTTTGAATTCCAAAAAGAACAACTTCCTCCTTTCATTACATAAGGAAAAAGAGAAGTATGGAATTGCTTTAGTAGATATCTCCACAGGAGAGTTTCTGGTAAGTGAAGGAAACCTGGAAAAGCTTTTGCACATTGTCAATACTTTTGACCCGAGTGAAATTATTTTCCAGAGAAGCACACAGATTCCGGAGCAGATTAAAAATAAAAATGCTTTTAAGCTTGAAGACTGGGCTTTCCAATATAATTTTGCCTATGAAAAATTAACCAATCACTTTAAAACCAATTCATTAAAAGGGTTTGGAGTGGAAGGTCTTCCACTGGCGATTACAGCAGCAGGAGCTATTTTTGCATATCTCGTAGAAGATACCCATCATAATCTGCTGGCTCATATTACGAAACTGCAGATCATTCCTCAGGAAGATTATCTGATGATGGATAATTTTACCCTGAGAAACCTTGAAATTGTTTATCCAAGCAACCCACAGGGGAAATCTCTGCTGGATATCATTGATAAAACATCTACTCCGATGGGAGGAAGATTATTGAGAAGGAGAATTATCCTTCCTTTAAAATCTGTGGATGAGATTATGAGGAGACTTTCCCTGATTGATTTCTTAAATGAAAACGATGCACTGAAATATGAAATCTGCCAGCTTCTGAAATCAATTTCAGATCTTGACAGATTAATGGGAAAACTGGCCGCAGAGAAAATTTCACCTAAAGAACTTGGTTATTTACGCCAAAGTTTAATTAATATTCATAAAATCAAAGCGTTATTGCATCCTCATGCAGATGTGCTGGCGTGGTTAGAGCCTTTATTTGATCTGGAAGAACTGATTAAATTCCTGCAGAATCATCTTAATGAAGAACTTCCGGTAAGTATTGCTAAAGGAAATATCATTAAAGAAGGCGTTTCTGAAGAGCTGGACCGACTGAGAAATCTTCAGAGCAAAGGACGGGGTTTCTTAGATGAAATGTGCCAGAGAGAGATTGAAAGAACAGGAATTACCAGCCTTAAAATTGATTTTAATAATGTGTTCGGATACTATATTGAAGTTCGGAACACTCACAAAGATAAAGTTCCTGATGACTGGGTAAGAAAGCAGACTTTAGTAAATGCTGAAAGATATATTACCGAAGAATTAAAGGAATATGAAAATCAGATCCTTGGTGCGGAAGAAAAAATAGGTGTTCTGGAAACTTCACTCTACAGAAATGTATGTGGTGAAACAATGGTTTACATCGATCAGATCCAGGGGAATTCCAATATCATTGCCCAGCTTGATGTGGCAGCGGGATTGTCTGAACTTGCTGTATCTGAGAGTTATACAAAGCCCGTTTTGAATGACGGTTATGCTATCGATTTAAAAGAAGCAAGACACCCGATCATTGAAAATGCACTTCCGTTAGGAGAAAAATATATCCCGAATGATATCTTCCTGGATAAGGATTCGCAGCAGATTATTATGGTAACCGGACCGAACATGGCCGGTAAATCGGCAATTCTGCGTCAGACCGCTATTGTATGTCTTTTGGCACAGATTGGAAGTTTTGTCCCTGCAAAACATGCGGAGATCGGGATGCTGGATAAAATCTTTACAAGGGTAGGAGCTACCGATAATATTTCTGCCGGAGAATCTACTTTCATGGTAGAAATGAACGAGGCAGCCAATATTCTGAACAATATTTCAGAACGAAGCCTGATCTTATTAGATGAAATCGGCCGTGGAACTTCTACTTATGACGGAGTTTCTATTGCATGGGCGATTGCAGAATATCTTCATCAACATCCAACGCAGGCAAAAACATTATTTGCTACGCACTATCACGAATTGAACGAAATGACCGTCAATTTCGAAAGGGTGAAAAATTTCCACGTTTCTATTCAGGAAAACAAAGGAAATATCATTTTCCTGAGAAAGCTTGTTCCGGGCGGAAGCGAACACAGTTTCGGTATCCACGTTGCAAAACTGGCCGGGATGCCTGCTAAAGTGGTAAACAGGGCCAATGAAATTCTTAAAACACTTGAAGCGAGCAGAACTCAGGGAAGTGGAAGTACTTCAGAAAGCATTAAAAGAGTGACAGAAGAAAATATGCAGCTTTCATTCTTCCAGCTCGATGATCCTGTTCTGGAGAATATTCGTGAAGAACTGACGAAAATAGATATCAATACGTTAACACCGATTGAAGCTTTAATGAAGCTGAATGCGATAAAAAAAATGATTGGAGGGTAATCCAATCATTTTTTTTAAATGCTAAAAGTCTGATTAGCAACAGTAACCGTCATTGCCCCTCGGGCCGATAATAAGGAAGTGGCTGACTCCTCTTAGTTTGCATAAACCTTCAGCGCAGGCAGCTGCCCCTCCGTTGATTTCCTTGAGCTCAGCTTTGTTGAGTCTCCTCGTTTTCAGGTTTGAATTTTTCATATTCCTTGTTTAAATAGTATAAACCTGGTTAACAACAAAATCCATCCTGCATGCCGGGAACTCCGTATCGCTCTTCTCCGGTATTCGGATCTGTGCAGCTTATTACTCTTGGGCAGATCGGTCTGTTGGCTCCTCCGCTGATCTCTTTCAGCTCATTTTTGCTAAGCTTTCTTTTCTGATTTTTTGAATTTTTCATAATAATTTTAATTTGGTAAAAGCTAATTTACAAGTTATTTTAATAGCTACAAAATGTTGTGATTCAAATTGTTAACTTTTTGCAAAAGATTTCTTCTTCAAAAAAAAGATTGAGGTGCGGCCTCAATCTTTAGTATCTAACAAAGCTTTTGCTATTAACAGCAGTATCCGTTTCTTCCTACAGGCCCGATTACATATTCACCGTCACCTCTGTCGCAAAGTCCTTCCGGGCATACAACAGGTCCGTTACCTCCGTTAATTTCTTTCAGTTCGCTTTTTGTTAATTTTCTTTTCTGAGCGTTTGATTTTTTCATGATGATTTGATTAGGGTTATTGTTTTATTTAATTTGTATGCATTAACAGCATAAACCGTCTTTTCCTACAAGACCAGGTACCGGTTCAACAGAGTCAGGCAGCATGCAGAATCCACGCAGACACCTTGGAGAAAATGCTCCTCCGTTAATTTTTTTTAATTCACTTTTTGAAAGCTTTTTGGGCTGAATGTTTTGTTTTTTCATGGTAATTTAGTTTTTGATTCAACCCAAATATACAAAACCATTCATATAATTCTATCAATTGTGATAAAATTAACATATGTGTTAATGAAAACAAAAAGAGCGCCTTAAGCGCTCCATTGTATTATAAATGATTGTATTCGTAAGTGTTCATTTCACTATTTGTAACTCCTGTTCCTGTTTTATTATAGTATGTTTTGACATTCTTTGTAGGATATCCGCTGCTATTATATTCATAAACGGATTTAAAGATGGTCCATTCACCACTTCCGGCTCCATTGTTATAATTAAGGACATAATTATAGCTTAGTATATTGTGTACGGACCCGTTTTCATCTTCCGTGTCAATAATTTTTAAAAACCCTGTTATATTTTTAAAAGGTACATTCTTGGTGTCATACACAATAGGCTGTAAAGCACCTGTTGCACTATAAAAACCTCCTGTATTATTAGGAACTGATGCGGTGTCTGTCCAGCTGCTAAGAGAGCCATCAGCATTTAATGTAGCATTTTTAGTGCCGGTTCTTACAGGTGATCCTGTAAAGCTTGCCGTATAGGTGATTTTTACATTATTACCGGAAAGATAGTTATAATTGGTTTCTACCGTAGAAACAGTTCCGGACGTAAGGTAAGTCTCACTGTATGTTTTTTTGCTCAATCTGCTGCTTCCATCATAAACATAGGTTGTTTTATAGCTGGTGCTTGAACCCGTTGTTACCTGCTGGGTAATCAGATCTCCTGAATAACTGAAAGAGGTCACTTCACCATTGGTAATGTTTTTAATCTGGGAGATTTTTGAGCCATTGTAAGTATAGGTTGAGGTCTCTCCGTCAGCAACCATTTTTGTTACTAAAACCGGGCTGTTATCATTATTATTTTGATTGTTGTTGGATGAATCTGTATCATCATTGCTGCTTGAGCAGGATGCCAAAAAGAAAACTGGCAGCAGTAAATAAGCTTTTTTCATGGTTTTAATTTAAGCCGTAAAAATATCAAAAAAATGAATCAATGGACAAATAAATTATTCTTTTGTAAGAAATTGATCCAATAGGTGAATTTTATTTTTGTATATTGATGATTTGTAGTTGTTTGTATTTTAAAAATGAAAAATATAGTAAAAATATCAGCCCTGTTTGTGTGCTGCTCGGTTTTCAAAGCCCAGCAGACGGAAGTTTCTGTCGTAAAATATGAAGACCTGGAGAAGCGTATTCAGCAGGAACATGATAAATTGCTTGTTGTGAACTTCTGGTCTACAACCTGCGGTCCATGTGTAAAAGAGCTGCCTCATTTTATGGAAGTAAATACTAAATATGCAGGTAATCAGATGTATAAGATGATTCTGGTTTCATTGGACAGGTCAGCTGATAAAGAAAGAGTAATTAAATTCATTAAAAATAAAAACCTTACTGCTGAAGTACTTCTGTTGGATGATATCAAAAGAATGAATACCTGGATTCCAAGGTTTGAAAAAGACTGGGACGGGAATATTCCGGTAACGCTGTTCTATAAAAACGGATCAAAAATCTATTTCAACGACGGTGAAATGAGCAAAGAAGATCTCGAAAAAACAATTAAAGAAAACCTGTAATAAATAATCGATTATGAAAAACCTGAAAATTGTAATGACCGCATTTGTCGTTGGGCTGGGATTACTGAACTTTACAACGAAAGATGATCATAAGACTACAGATAAGAGCGTGAATGTTTCATCTGTAAAAGGCTACGAAATAGGGGATGAAGCCACTGATTTTAAGCTTAAAAATATTGACGGGAAAATGGTTTCGTTAAGTGATTTCAAAAGCGCAAAGGGATTCATTGTAGTATTTACCTGCAATCATTGCCCGTACGCAAAGAAATATGAAGACAGGATTATTGAGCTGGACAAAAAGTATAAAGCTCAGGGATATCCGGTCATTGCCATCAATCCGAATGATCCCAACGTACAGCCGGAAGACGGTTATCAGCAGATGATTGAAAGAGCAAAGCAGAAAGGATTTACTTTTCCCTATCTTGTAGATGAAGGGCAGAAAATTTATCCACAGTACGGAGCAACAAAGACACCGCATGTTTTTGTACTGAAAAGAGAAAACGGAAAGAATATCGTAAAATACATTGGTGCTATCGATAATAATTATGATAACCCGAATGATGTATCAGAATATTATGCACAGGATGCTGTAAATGCTCTGATCAAGGGGGAAATGGTGAAAACATCTAAAACTGTAGCCATCGGATGTACAATTAAAGTGAAGAAATAATATATTTGTTCCTGTAAAAATAAATCGGTGTTCCCTGAATACCGATTTTTTATGCCTAATACCAATTTGAAATGAAATTCCGATTCAGCCTGAAATATCTCCTTCTTACAATTTTTATTTTTCTGGCAGAAGTACTGATTGCCACCAAACTTAATGATATTTTCTTTGTGAGAGCTTATCTTGGAGATGTTATTGTGGTCATGCTTCTTTACACGTTTGTAAAGAGTTTTGTAAAAGTAAATGATCAGAAGCTGATCCCGGGAATTCTTATTTTTTCCTTTGCGGTAGAATTTGCACAGTATTTCCATATTGCAGAAAAACTAGGCTTCCGTCCTGGAAGCCTGATGTATATTGTCATTGGAAACTCTTTTTCCTGGATTGACAACCTTTGCTATGCCATAGGCTGTCTGCTGCTCTATATTTTCGTAAAGATGACAAACAGTGATGGCTTAACCTCAACCCCTAATCCCTGATTCCCTACAACCTATTCTCTATCTGCCAAAACTATCATATTTATCCTCTGCATATTTGGTAAATCGGTTCAGTAAAGCCACATTTTCTTTTTCCAGAGGAGAAAGATCATTGTCCACATTATTAGAAACGGGGATATACCAATCTGTCTGCTCAAAGAAATTTCTGTAGGTTTCTTTTTTGAAAGAGTAACCATGTCTTGCAAATACAGAGTTTTTGATGATCTCGAGATCCAGTTTTCTTAAGTTTTTAAGGTCTTTTTCTGTGAGTTTCTGCTTAGATGCATTTAGCTTGAAAATTGCTTCAGAGGCTATACGGTTTTTAGAGGTTTTATAGCTTTCTGTTTTTCCGGTTTCTTCATCGGTATACTTTTCGGTAAACTCTTTCGGGTTTGACCAGTCTACGAGGTCAGAATCCTTATCCAGCATGAAATTCGGATTGTAAACAAACTCTTTTTTAGTCAGTTTAAGCGTTTTTGAAGGTGCTTTAACACTTGTTTTATCAAAAGCATTCCACTTTCCGGTTAAGCTGTCTCCCTTTAATTTTACTTCAAATCTTCCGTCTGTTTTGTCATTGCCCGGTTCATCAAGCACAAAAGATGCCGTGGATTCATTGAAAACACCTCTGAACGGGCGCTGATTCCCATTTACGATACTTTGTCCATATACGCTATCCTGGGTGATTCTGTTGATCTTTAAAGAAATCCTCTTGTAGTTGCTGACATCATATTCTGAGCCGTCTGTTGGGTCAACAACCTTTTCCATGCCGGCAAATTCACCGGTATAAATTCCGTAATATTCTTTGTGAACCTCGGGGATTATCACAGAGTCTTTCTTTGCAGTCAGAGAATCTTTTCCTGATTCAGTAGTCTTTCCCTCTTTTTTACAGCTTAACAGAGAAACTGTAAGCAGGGAAATCAATGTGTAATTTAGAATTTTCATATAAGTTTTTTTGTGATTAAATATTCAATAATAAGGATGTTGGGAATCCAGCCCAGCCATGCAATGATCTGATAGACATCCATAGGATTGGGATGAAATAAATATACAATAATTACCTTCCACATTCTCAGAGTAATAGCGGATAAAGTAAAAGCAAAGCTCCGCCACATCCATTGTTTGTGTTCTTTGAACCTTTTCTGTCTCGCCAGCAGATACGCTTTCAACGTTGAAAACCACCATAAAAATCCTAAAATAACAAAAGAAATTTTTGACAGAAGGCCTCCGTTGGCAAAAATTCCCATGTAAATTCCTGAAGGTGCTGCAAAGATCAGAATGAGAAAAATATAAACTTTTCCCATATTCCTGTGGAAATTTTTGAGTCCAAAATTCTTTCTGAGCATGGCAAGAAAACCTGAAAGAAGCACAAAAATGCTCGTGTAAACATGAGTATAGAAAAAAGAAAGATATTCCGGTCTTTCCGATACTTCTGTCTGTTTAATCATCAGAAAGCTGACTTCAGGATTATAAGGAATATATTCTAATGTAATCTCAAGCATCAGCCAAAAGAAATACCCGAACCCTAAAACTAAAAGGGTTTTAAAGAAAAAGGCAGTATTTCTTTTGGCAGAGAGCATCGGCTGTTAATCAAGTTTTATCGTAAGAGGAAAAGTATAATAGCTACGGGCAATACGACCCTTGGATTCTGCTGGTTTCCATTTAGCTTTCAGAGATTTTATAGCTCTTTCTATTTCTTTATTGAAATCGGCATTATCACCAGTTACTGTGATATCTTCTATTTTACCTTTGATATTAACTATAAACTTTGCCCTCGCTGTGATTGTTCCTTCTATTCCTCCCACATTTATTTTTTTCGTCCTTATTCTGTCAGCAATATCTTTTCGAAGTGCCATCCATCCTCCGGGATATTCTGCAGACTTTGAGTCTTTCGACAAAACATGCTCTTCAGACTGATCTTTAGCCGGTAGAATTTCAGTTTCCTTTACCTGAGAAAATGCGAACCCAAATCCAAGACATAAAATGAATGTTATTATTTTTTTCATGATTTGGTTTTTAGTTATTTATTTTCAAAGAAATCAAGCACTAATTCATTGAATAATTCCGGTTTTTCTTCAGGAACATAATGATTGGCATTGGGGATAATAGCTAATTGTCCTTTTGGGATGGATTCTGCGATTTTTACCGTATGTTCTGTTTTTATAAGATCATTATCACCAGCAATGATTAATGATGGGCACTGAATTTTATTCAGGTCTTCATATTTCCATTGAGGATACTTCAAATCCAGATTCAGAAGATCAATAAAGATGTCATTTTTATGGTCTTTGTTCTCTTTAGTAAGGCTTACAAGCATTTCTTTCATGGATTTTAAATCATGATCTTTCACTCCTTCCGGAAAAATATTGGCTCCTGAACAGGCAATTTTGTCTACCATTTCGGGGTATTTCATGGCCATAGACAGTGCGAGAATTCCTCCGTCACTCCAGCCCAGAATTTTTGCTTTTTTGATGTTGAGCTTCTCTAAAAACTGCTTAATATCCTCTGTCTGAATATCAAAAGTAAGTTCTTTTGTTTTGTCATAAGTAGACCTTCCCCTTTCACGGCAATCGACAATAATCACTTTATATTTTTTAGCAAAGGTGTCCTTCTGGTTCATAAAGGCACTGATGGATTGGCCATTGCCATGAAGCATAAGAACCGGCTCACCTTCTCCATAGACTTCATAATATAATTTGATACCATTAACATCCATAAATTTTCCTTCCGGCATTGTTCCGATAATGCCACGACCTTTGATCAACAAAGATTTGTTGCCACTGAATGGATGATAATCCGAAGTTTCAATGGTAAAATGTTTTACGTGCTTTATGTTCTGAGAATGGATTCCTTCAAACCAGCCACCGGATGTGATATCTTTCTCAAAACCTGAGTTTTCCAAAGGGATTTCAATCCACTTTTTTGACTTTCCATCATTAACTTCCAGCTTAAAATCGTCAAAATAAAAATCGCCGTTGTTTTGTGCAAAAGCTCCGATAGTCATGGTCTTCGCAGATGGATTGATGGTTCCCTTTATTTCGTAGGTTTTCCATTCATGGGTTACCTGGATTCCATAATATTGATTTTCAAAGAAACTTGTAGAGTCATCTTTATTATTTATTCTGCTCCATAATCCACAATTGGAGCCATTATCCTCATTATCTTTTCTGATTTTTGCCGTTATACGGAAGTTCCAATTCTGTTTATGCTCTATATTGACAGCTTGTGTGAATGATGTCCAGTTAGAGATGATTGTTTTTTCCTGGCTGTATCCTAAAAAGAACCAGAGTAAAAGAAAGAAACCGAAATTTTTTTTCATGTATTTAGTTTTTATTAAAAGTAATCATTTTTTACAAGCTGTTAAGATCCTGTGCAATCAGCCATCCTTCACTCCAGCATGCCTGGAAATTGAATCCTCCGGTCACGGCGTCAATATTCAGAACTTCTCCGGCAATATAGAAATTGGGAAGTAATTTGGAAGACATGTTTTTGAAGTTAATTTCCTTTAAATCAATGCCTCCGGCCGTTACGAACTCGTCTTTAAATGTCGATTTTCCGGTTACTTGAAACTTCTTTTTGCAAAGATTTTCCAGAACTTTCTGCATTTCTTTTCCGGAAATATTAGCCACCTGTTTGTTGAGATCAACCTTTGAGATCTCTAAAATTTTCTGCCAGAACCGGTTGGTAATATCAAAGATCTTAGATTGTCCGATGGTTTTTTTAGGATTGCTTTGCTTGAAATTCTGGAACATTTCTTCCGCTTCATCTATTTCAACAGAAACGAAATTCACTTCAATTTCAAAGTTATATTTCAACTTTGCCAGGCTTATCGCTTCCCATGCAGAAATTTTCAGAACAGCAGGCCCGGAAAGCCCCCAATGCGTAATAAGCAAAGGTCCGCTTTCTTCAGTTTTCAGCTTAGGAATAGAAATTCCTGCATTTTCAAAGCTTGTTCCCGGAAGATCTTTCAGCAATTCATCTTTAATATTGAAAGTAAAAAGGGAAGGGACAAGGTCTACAATCTTATGACCCAGATTTTCAACGATTTTCAACGATTTTGGCGAACTTCCGGTCGTATAAACGATATAATCTGCTTCAAAATCACCTGAATTGGTTTTCACTATATATTTTTCGTCCTGTTTTTCAATCTCTTTTACCGTACATCTTGTCTGCACAGTGACATTTTTCTTTTGAGTTTCATTCAGGAAAGTATTGATGATAGTCTGGGAAGAGTTACTTTCAGGAAAAGTTCTGTTATCATTTTCAATTTTCAAAGGAACATTACGCTGGTCAAACCATTCCATGGTATCACCAGGCTGAAATTTAGTAAAAACACTTAGCAATTCTTTATTTCCACGGGGATAAAATTGAACCAGTTCTCTTGGATCAAAGCATGCGTGCGTCACATTACAGCGTCCGCCTCCGGAAATTTTAACTTTCTGAAGGACATCTGAGTTCTGTTCTAAAATCGTAATAGTATATTTCTTTTCGTCAAGATTAGATGCACAGAAAAAGCCTGCAGCACCGCCTCCGATAATAATGATCTGTTTCATGTATGGGTAATCCTATGCGGAAGATTATTTTTTCAAAAGTACAATTTTTATAAACCATCTTATTTGAGTATTTTTGAAGATTATAATTTTAATTATATCAAAAACGATTTTCATATGATTTTCTACCATAAATTTGAAGTAAGATGGAGCGATCTTGATGCCAACAAGCACCTGGCTAATTCATCATATGTACAATATTGTGCACAGGCCAGAATGGCTTTTATGACTAAAGAGAAAATGGGGGTTACCCAGCTGAGCAGATGGGGAATCGGCCCGGTGATCCTGCATGAAAGATATTCTTTCTTCAAAGAGATCTATGCTGATCAGACGGTAATCGTAAGTGTGGAAATAGACGGATGTGCAGAGGATTCTTCCATCTACCGTTTCGTACACAAATTCTATACACCTGACGGAATGCACTGTGCCACGGCAGAAGCTACAGGCGTATGGATTGATATGATGCTTAGAAAAATGACCACACCACCGGATGATGTAGTGGAAGCAATGAATAAGTATAAAACCCCGGACACTGTTGTATTATCGAAAGAAGACTTCAAAAAGTTTCCTTTCCACCCGCACAATATTGACCCGGCAGAACTTACCCAATAATTCAAAGTTTAAAATTCAAGGTTTAATGTTTAAAGTTTGAGAAGCAATTTTTACATCATTCATACTTTTTACATTGGACATTAATACAAAAAATCATGTTTGAAGATAAATCACAGGAGCTGACGCCCATTTCAAAATTAGGAGAATTTGGTCTTATTAAACATTTGACAGAGTATTTTCCGTTATCCAATGAATCTTCAGAACTTGGAGTAGGAGATGATGCGGCGGTCATTAATCCAGACAGCAAAAAAGTAGTTCTAACAACAGATGTACTGGCGGAAGGAGTTCATTTTAATCTGGGTTATGTTCCTTTAAAGCATTTAGGATATAAAGCGGTGGTCGTGAACCTAAGTGATATTGCTGCGATGAATGCGACACCTACACAGATATTGGTTTCCCTTGCGGTATCCAACCGTTTTCCGGTGGAAGCTTTAGAAGAAATCTATTCAGGAATTCAGGCTGCTTGCGGAAGGTACAAAGTTGATCTGGTTGGAGGTGATACAACAAGCTCCAATTCAGGGCTGGTGATGAGCATTACGGCTGTAGGAATTGAAAATGAAGAAAACATCGTAAAAAGAAGCGGAGCAAAGCCGAATGATCTGCTTGTAGTAACAGGAGACTTAGGTGGAGCCTATATGGGATTACAGATTCTGGAAAGAGAACATGCGGTTTACCTTGCTGATCCGAATATGCAGCCTGAAATGGAAGGCTATGATTATATCCTGGAAAGACAGCTCAAACCTGAAGCAAGAACAGACGTTAAAACAATCCTGGAAGAACTGGATATTAAACCAACTTCTATGATTGATATTTCAGATGGTCTGGCTTCCGAAATCCTTCACCTTTCAGACCAATCCAAAGTAGGTTTCAGATTGTATGAGGAAAAAATTCCGTTGGATAATCTTACCATCTCTACGGCAGATGAAATGAATTTAAACCCGGTAATGACTGCTTTAAGCGGTGGTGAAGATTATGAACTTCTGTTCACGATTTCACCGAATGATTTTGATAAAATTAAAAACCATCCGGATTTTACCATTATAGGACATGCCGTAGAAAAAGAAGATGGAAACTTTATGGTAGCAAGAGGATCCAACCAGCTGGTAGCGCTCACCGCTCAGGGATGGGATGCTTTTTTAAACCAATAAAATGTATACTTTTACAGTACTACCATGTTTAGTAATTATAACGTTTGTAATAGTTACTTTATATAAACATTACATAAAAAAACGAAATCAGAACTTGAAAGAGTCTTTCGTTTTTGTCTTATTTTTTGTGAGCATCTGGAGCTTAATTTATTATTTTGTTTTCAGCTGAACGAAAGGTAGGCCGGAAAAGCATATCAATAAAATTGAAAAATTATATTTAATTTTAAATATTGTAAGAAAACCGCAGCACTTTTTTTGCTGTGGTTTTTGTTTCCAGTTAATTATTTTACACCATAATAATGATTACGCCTGAAAAAGAAATTCCCGTTCACCATCTGACCTCTGAAGAGTTTCAGATGAGCACACTGAGTGCAGCGGGCCCGGAGAATTTTCATGATGTTCACCGGCATAACTTTTTTGAAATCATCTGGTTCAGGGAGGTGTACGAAAACAGCCGTTTAGAGCTGGACTTTGAAAGCTATCAGCTTCAGAACAATCAGATCTGCATTATTGCACCCGGGCAGGCATTCAATATGAAACTGGAAGGAGAGGAAGGGTATGCAATGGCGATAAGCAGGGAAATTTTCAGCGAAGTATGTGATATAGAATCAGTACTTAACGGAGGTGAGCTTCCCTTTTTTTTACATCCAAAGAATGAAAAAACCTGCAGTACAATCATATCTCTGATGGAGCAGGAGTATACAACAACATCAAGAACAGCGCTTTTAAAGGCTTATCTGAAAGCATTCTGTATCATCATCGGGGAGCAGATTATCCCTCAGGAGCCTTTAGTGAATGACCGCCAGCGTATTCAGGAGCTGGTGGGACTTATCGACAAACATTATATCGTGCATAAAGAGACTGGTTTTTATGCCGGTCAGTTAAAGATAAGTACCCATCATCTTAATGATATTGTGCGCCATCTGAGAGGAACGACTGTAAAAAAGATGATTTCTCAGCGTCTTGTCCTCGAGGCGAAAAGAGAGCTTAGCTTCGGAGCGCTCACGGTGAAGGAAATTGCTTTTAAACTAGGATTTAACGATGCTTCATATTTTTCAAGATTTTTCAAGAAACATACGGGGCAAAATCCCGACAATTTTAAGAATATTGAAAAAAGATAATCCTCAATATTTACCACAATAATAGAGTGAAACTAATATTTTTCATTTGTTGTTCTATTTAAATCTTCAGTTTGTCCTATACTTCCTTCAGTTCTTTTATTGAAAAACGATGCTTTTTAAAGCAATTTTGCAGCTGAAAAAATCGCCTGCGAAGGCTTATTGTTATTTATGAAGAAGAATTTAAGTATTGTAGTGTTTATTCTAGCACTGCTCAACACGCTGGAGTCGTTAAGTATAGATCTTTATCTTCCCGCTTTCCCAAGTATGGCCGAAATCTTTAAAACGGATATCGGGCATATTCAGATCTCTATTTCGGTGTTCTTTGCCGGATTTGCATTCGGACAGCTCTTGTGGGGGCCTTTATCTGATAAAAAAGGGCGTAAACCAATGCTGTATTGCGGGCTTTTGCTTTTTATTATCGGAGCTACAGCCATCTATTTTACCTCAGATATTTATGTTTTGTGGGCCATGCGTTTTCTGCAGGCATTTGGTGGAAGTGCCGGGATTGTGATCGGAAGGGCTATTATTATTGATCTCTATGATAAGCATAAAGCAGTCACCATCTTTTCGCAGCAGTCGCAGATCAGTGGAATAGCACCGATTGTGGCACCGCTGTTGGGAAGTGTATTCCTTAAATTCTGGGGCTGGAACAGTTCATTTGCTTTTTTATGCATCATGGGACTGATCACATTTTTCATGGTCTATAAGTATGTACCGGAAACCAATACCAGAATCAAGCTTTCCGATGATGAAATACCGGATGAAAAAGGATTAAAGGATCAGCTGAAAATGATCATTTTCAACAGGGATTTTATCAACAGTACGATGGTAGGAAGCATTGCTTTCGCCTCTTTGATTATTTATATTTCCAATGCCCCGTTTTTATTCATGGAGATCCATGGGTTTTCGAGCAGCACATTCAGCTTTATTTTTGCTTTTAATTCTTTAGCATTGATAACGGCAGCTTATATTACGCCTAAACTGATCAAAAGAATAAGCAATTCCACCCTTTTATTCGCTGCTACCATTGTGTTGCTGGTGGTATGTACACTTCACATATTGATTGCGGCTGAAAATCTTTCTGTAGCATTTGAAATTGCAATGCTGTATCTGTCATTGCTGGCAATTGGTATATTATTTCCCATCACATCAGCTCATGCCTTATCGCCATTCAAAGAGGGAAGAGGAACAGCTGCTGCATTACTTGGTTTTATGCAGCTGATGGTTACATTTTTAATGTCAGCTTTACTTGGCTTTTTGGAAGCGGATTCTATTATTCCAATGGTGGTAACGCGTTCTGCTATGGCGTTGATTGCTGTATGGTTCGGGTATTGTATCTTTAAGACTCAAAAAGTGACTGCAGCATTGGTTGCCCAACCTGGAAATTAATCCTTGTATTTGATCCTGTTGTCATACAATCCGGGCACTTAATCAAGTAATTTTTGTAAAAAATGGTCAAAGGGTTCTCTTTGCATAAAATTTAAAATATGAAAAGAACCCTTTTGACAGCTTTATGCTGTATATTACCATTAGGATACTGGATAAATGCACAGTCCGGGCTCTCTGCAGAGCTTAAAACAGAATACATTCCTGCATCCAATTACATCCGTCCGGAAGACAGTACAAAGACCAATTCCAAAAGCGATTTTAAAAGAGTAGATCTGAATCTAAGCATTCCTTTATCTGTAAAAAAAGATACTGATGGAAAAGTAAGGGCATGGTCTATGCTGCTGAGCGGATCATACGCAAAGATGACTCACAAAAATTACGAAACAGCATTATTTCCGGATCAGATGCTGAACGCACAGGTCGGAATACAGCATATGAGACCTTTAGGTAAAAAGTGGAGTATGATGATGACGGCATCCGTAGGAGTGTATACAGACCTTGAGAAAATAGATTTCGATGATTTACTGGGGCAGGGCGGAATTTTGTTTATCAGGCATTTTAATCCAAACCTTTCGTTAGGAGCCGGGCCGGTGCTAACTACTGCTTTTGGGGTCCCTATGATTTTACCATGGATTTATTTCGACTGGAAGACCAACGGAAAGATTAAATTCAAGATCAACTTCCCGGAAGGAATGGAAGCCGGATATCTTTTCTCGGATAAATTTGCTTTAAAAACCGTTGTAGAACTGAACGGAATGACGGCAGAGAGAAGTATAAACGGAAAATCGATGTTGTTAGGGTATCAGCAGATCACCGCAGGGCTCAGGCCGGAATTAAAAATCAATGACAGGCTCACCGTACGTCTCACGGGAGGAACAGCGATATTGAGAAGCTTTAGTGAAAATGACCGGAAAATCAGCAGCATTTTCAGAGACAAAAAAATAGCTGATCCAAGATTTTCAAGTACATTTTACGCTGCAGTATCATTACGCTGGAATCTGCCTTAAAAAAAGCCGGAAACCGGAATTATTACATTCCCCGTTTCCGGCTTCTTTCAGTTACTTACTGATTAATTTCTTATAAACCACTTGGTTAAGCAATTCTTCTTTGCGGGTCCGGGAGATGGGAAGCTCAATTTTATTAATAAAAAGACGTCCTCCGGAAATCATATCAATATGGGTAATATTGATGAGGTATGATTTATGAATCCTGAAAAAATGATCCGAAGGAAGTGATTCTTCAATCGCTTTCATCGTCTGATGAATAATCAATGATTTATCTTTAAAATGAAGCCTGGTATAATTCTGCATACTCTCAATGTACAGAATATCAACCCAGGAAACTTTAATGAAAGTATCAGACTGTCTCACATACAGGAAAGGATCATCCAGCGAAGTGTTTTTTTTCAGCTTTTCACTGATGATAAATTGCTGCTGAGCCTTATTTACTGCCTGGTAAAACCGGTTGAAGGCAATGGGTTTTAAAAGATAATCAACCACCTGCAGCCGAAATCCTTCCAGCGCATATTCGGAATAAGCGGTAGTGAGAATACATAAAGGAGGATTTTCAAGCTGTTCCAGAAATTCAAGGCCCGTAAGATAAGGCATATTGATATCAAGGAAAAGAAGGTCTATTTCACTCTCCTTTACCTTTGCGTCGGCTTCCAATGCTGTTGCGCATGTTCCTTCAACCGATAAAAAATCAATCTGACCGGCCAGTTCTTTAAGATGGAATCTCGCCAGAGGTTCATCATCAATAATAAGACATTTCATTTTAGGAATATTAGAGCTCATAACTGTCAGATAATGTTAGTATTAATGTTATTCTAAAGATGTGATTATCGGATTCGATTTTCAGATCATAAGAGTCCGGATATTGTAATTTTAAACGTTTTTTTACATTTTGAAGACCGATTCCGCCCGTTCCGTCCTTCTTTTTATAGGTTGCCATATCCGAATAGGAGTTTTCGACATAAAAATACAGACTGTTATTCTTTTCTTTACAGGAGATTTTCACATAACCTTTATGTCCCGGAAGCCTGCAAACGTATTTAAATGCATTTTCTATGAAAGGTACCAAAAGTAGTGGAGCAATAGAAGCTTTTCTGTTATTGATCTGCCATTGGGCTTTTACGTCCAGCTCGTTTCCCCACCTCAGTTTTTCTACCTCAACAAGGTTTTGGAGATACTCAATCTCTTTATCCAAAGGAACCAGTGGCTGATTGCAATGATACAGCTGGTACCGTAGAATATCCGAAAATTTCATCAGTAAAAAATCGGCAAGCTGGGTATCCGTTTTCATCAGGATATGAATATGATTCAGGATATTAAATACCACATGCGGGTTGATCTGATCCTGCAGAAGCTTGAGCTGGTTTTCCAGATGAGCCTGCTGAAGGAGAATATGATCACGCTCTATTCTTCCATGTTCATTATAAAATTTTACACCACACGCTGCTCCGTTGATCAGAAAAGAGGCAGGCAGGGACATATAAAAGCCTTTCCACAAAAAGGGTAAATGATCTCTGAAGTTGTCCGGAAGCTCATCTTTGGGTTCCACTTCAAGATAGGTGAATATAACAGAGAAAACCAGACTAAGCATGAAAATTACCATGACCAGCTGTATCAGGAACAGTTTCATTTTCTTTTCCCGAAGTGCTTTAGGAAGAAGCTTATTGGTTAAAAAGTGAGTAAATGTAAACGAGAATGCCGCAATGATCGCAGCCTGGGTCATCGCAAGGTAACTTTCTGTTGTACTCTGGAAATTAAACCACAATACAATCGCTAATACAAGCCAGAAAATAAAAGTAAATATGTATTCTTTTACAATAAAAGATTTTGTCATGGAATTGGAAATAGGTTGATAAAAAAATTAGAAACTGCAGGGAAAACAGTTTCTAATGGTAAAGATAATTTAAGTTTTTTAGAACAGGAAATAACCTATCCCAAGGGAGAAACTGTGGGGTTTGGACTTAAATTCTTTACTGATGCTTGTAAGGCCGGTTTCATATCTCAAATCTACCGTGAAGTTCTTATAATCTAATCCTACACCTCCCGTAATGCCAATATTGGATTTGTCAAACTTTTTAAATCCTTCATGAAGGGCCTGAGACGCAGACACTTTATTGTTGAAAGCATAGCTGTAAACGCCTCCGGCAAATACTCTCACATTAAAGTCATCTGCTTTAATCAGTTTATATCCTACTACCACTGGAATATCAATAGCGTTCCATGAAAGTTTTGAAGAGCTTCCGTCTTGGGACTGGTATGATGTTTTTCTTTTGTTGAACAGAGCTTCTCCCTGCACATACAGTTTTCCGATATCCACTCTTGTCATTACACCTGCCTGATAACCGAATCCGTATTTCCCTTCTAAAGAAGATTCCGTGGAGGTTTTTGTAAAGTTTGCCCCTCCCTTTACCCCAATGTGAAAAGCCGGAGTCTGCTGTGCTTTAGTTTCCATACTGCAAAAAATACATAATATCAATGCACTTAAAGCGAAAAATTGCTGCTTCATAATTTTATTATTGTTAAAAATCTGATGCAAAACAACAACTATGAAGGATGGAATTAAATTTTATTTGATGAATGGCAGAGATGCTTTGACAAAGATCTGTTTTTAGGTGAAAAATAAAACCGGAAGTTGTCATACTCCCGGTTTTTATTATTTAATAACGCAGCCTTTCTTACAAGGTGTTTACGTGGTTAAATATGTGATATCTGTGTTTGTTTCTGATTGGAAAGACTAAGCCCGCTTTCCATTTAATTTTTAATAAACTTTAAACTTTTTCTGATGGTAGCACCATCATATATATTGAGCATATAGATACCATCCAGCAATGTTGAGATTGATATTTCCTCTCCGTTTGTATGTCCGGTATTAATTATTTTACCCTGCACATTCATGATGCTGTACGAAGCCTGCTTACCTTCCAGTCCGTTTACCTGAATGAAGCTATGAGCAGGATTCGGGAACAATCTGATAGGATCTGTGTTTTCAGGAGCCGCTGCAGAACGCTGTTGTATGGTGCCGGTATTATTGCAGTACGGCAAAGCTGATAGATTAATATTCGGAGCCTGTGCAGGTGCAGTAACACTCAGCAATGTATTTACCGGAGTATACTCATTGGTAAATCCTCCGTTTCTTAAGAAAAATTTATTATTTACAGTTCCTCCTGAAGCATCCACTCTCTGATTGGCGGTGTAAGTAGCATCCACAGTAAAATTCGCTTTTGAAACCGGCATCCATTGTCCCTGTGCGGTTCTTATCCACTGGTTGCCGAATTCAGCCCTTCTGCCCAGATAACCATTTTCAGACTCAAAATTTTCTACAAAACTGTAAAATCCTTTTAAGTAAGTATTGGTATAAGGTCTTTTCCAGCTTGCAATCAGTTTCCAGCTTCCGGCTGTCGGTTCAAAAAACCAGGCTGTATAATCTGTACTGGCTGCTCCATCCGGATTTGCTTTCAGCAGAAATTTATAGGTAAGGCCGGCTTTCCATGGAAATTTCAGGTAGCTTTGCCCTCCTGAGCCTTCATTACCGAATTCTCCAATGGTAACATTCTCCCCTTTACAGTTTAATTTTATCTTTTTATCATCAGGAATTGAATCAGGGTTGTCTGTTGCAAAGGGACTCCATACTGAAAATAAGATACGTCTTTCCTGTGCACTATTTACCTGCATTCCAAAATATCCTTCTCCAAAACCGTTCACCATAAAATAAGATCCCACCTTATCCTGGCCAACAGGCACCGTTACTTCATTGTAGTAGTAAGAAACGTTCTCAGAAGTAGGAATAACATAGCCCAAGTGGCATGAAGGGCCTCTTCTTGCCCAATAATAGTAATCCGGATTGTTAGAGAAAACAGTATTTCCTGATGCTGCAGGTCCGTCAATCAGCAGATCAGATATGCGCCCGAAATAGAGTCCGTTTTTGCTGACACCCTGCAGATCTACTTTTACATATCCTGCGGGTACATAAAAGCTTCCTGCAGAATAAGTATTAAAAGAGGTTCCCTTCATAAAGATTTTGTGTGAAACTCCATTGACAGTAACCTTAATTGTGCTGCTTTTATCAAAAAATACTTTTGCGATTACTTTAATGTTTAACGTTCCGCTGCTGCTTACTTTAAAATAGGTGCTTACTACCGCTTGGGAACTTGTCCAGTTTGTCAGTCCGTAATCGGTAATCTTCTCCGTCCCATTACTTACCGGGCGGGTTATAAAGGCATTTCCTGCAAGAGGAATTTTGTAAGTTTCTCCGTTACAGGTAATGCCTGATCCTGAAGCCGATACAAGATTGGCCGCGAAAAAGAATGTAATTAATGAGAAAATAGATTTTAATACTTTCATTTTTGTGATTTTTAATAAAAATAATAATGTAAAAGATTATAATCGAAAGAAAATTGAAGTAATTTCAAATTTGATATAAATTCACTTATACAGGATTTTTTTTGTTAAAAATATTTTGATTTTAAGACTGTTAGATTTAAAAATAAAAGAAGTACTAGCGCATTTTTTTGACCATAAAGAGTGTTTTTTGAGATTTTTGCATAGATAAATGACAAAATTCCATAGAAGAGGTATCATTTTGAATATAAATGATAATAATATAAAACCGGAAGTAATACTACTTCCGGTTTTTTTATTTAATAAGGCTGTTCTTCACAAATAGAAGGAGGAATGCATCCGCCAGTGCCTCCACCACCAGGATTTCCACCACCGCCAACAGCGATGCATTGCCCCGGTGTTCCGTCTTCATACATTTCACAGGCTTTTCCCCATGCACACTCACAGTCACTCTGGCAGTTATAGGAATCTCCACCCATATGGCACTCATTTCCTCCGCTGCCCAGAATGGCAGATAAATCTTTTCTCAAAAGTTTTTTCATTGTTTTCATGATAATTGGTTTTAATGTTATTGTTTACAATTGTACCTAATTGTAAATATAATAAAATTGACTTAATGCGTTGTAAATGAATTTTATGTGGAACTTTAATAAAGAAAAGCCACTGTAAAAGTGGCTTTCTTATGTTGATTAGTAAAGATATCTTAAAAACTGAATTCCTTCTGATACAGCATACGTTCTTTTTTGAAAAGAGGAATAGTTCCTTCATATCGTAAAGGAGCAATTCCAAAACCATAGAACATATCAGCCTGAATTTTTCCTTTTACAGAAATCACGCCTTTTCTTTGAGGAACAAGTGTTAATCCTAAAGATGAAAGGGCAGAAGCTCTTCCTTTTACACCTGAATTAGCAATAGGAATGGTAAGGAACATTAATCCTACAGCTCCTTTTGCTTCTAAACCTCCTTCGGCAGATAAATTCCCCTCCGCAACGGTGATAACAGGTTCTGATTTCTTTTGAAGATTAATGTTAATCTCTGGATTTTTGCTTACTAAAAAGTTGGCATTTCCTTCAAGATCCAAAAGCTGGGCCTGGACTTTTCCTGTAGCCTGTACTCCCAGGAAAGGACCTGCAGAAAGAGTAGGGCTTAAGATCAATCCTGTAGGTCCTAAAACGATAGGAACAATAGGAATATTCAGGTAGTCTGTTGTACTTGCTGTGTAGCCCAGGCTTCCTGTGATACTGACAGAGCTTTTAAGTTTAATATCATCCATGATGAGGTTAACATAGAAGTTGGACAAATGTCCCCATGAGAAGGTGATATTATAATCAATTTTTGGGGTAAAACCTCCTTGTACGTTAACACTGGATGTTCCTGCTGAAGTCAAAGGAAACGAAAAGGTTTTATTAAAATTATAACGGTTGAATGTAATTAATTTCTGATTTTGAAGGTTTTTAGCTTCAATAGAAAGTATTCTCTGATTGATTTGTTCTGAAACCATTCCTTCTACTGGAACGTAATTAACCATTTTTCCATCAATATTGACAGGAGCTTTGCCAGATGGATCATACACGCCGCTCAGAGTTCCGCTGTAGATAAATTCTTCAAGCTTTGCACTGGAAGTCTGTACGGTGAATTGGTTATTCAGTTTTGAAACAGAATTTACTTTTGAAAGAATGGTATTCACCTGATCACCTTCTATCTTAGTCCCAACAATAACAGTTCCTACGGAAATGCTATCTGTTTGAGGAGTTGTACGGCTAAACGTAATTTCTCCGTTATTATGAGCAGAAATTGCATTCACTGATTCATCATTCAGAATAATAACATTCTTCTGTAAGGTAAGATTTCCCAAAGTCTTCATTTGAACAGACTCTGCAGGTTTTTCAGCAGGCAGATCGGCAGGATCATCCTGAGAACAAGACGTTAAAATAAACAAACAGAAAATAGATACAAGGAAAGAAAAACAAAAATTTCTGTTGATTTTGAAAGGGTTGGATTTCATTTTCATATAAAGTGATTTTAAGTTTTAATCAAAATTAGGTGAATTATTTAAAACTTACAAAAGAATTGTGTTAAATTAATATCAACAACATAATGATCTTTAATTATGTTTTTATTATATGAAAAATAAAAACCCGCTATCATCATAGCGGGTTCTGTATATTATTTTTTAAAGGACATTGTTAAGGGAACAGAAACATTTGAAGAGACGGGTTTCCCTTTGTCTTCTGCCGGTTTCCACTTGCCTTTATCTTTAATCCGGTAAAAAGCGGCTTCGATGAATGCGTTTACATCTTCATTATTTCCTTTTACATTGGGATTGAGGGCGTTCCCTTTGGAATCTACAACAAAACTTATTGTTGCTTTGTAGGTTTCCGAAGAAAAGTTCAAAAAGTCAAGATCTACAGCTTCATATAAAAGCTTTTGAAAAGCGGCCTTACCTTTATCATATTCTGCGTCCTTACTTACTTTTGTTTTTACAGGAGGGTCTGCCGAGATCATTTTCTGATCCTCAAGAGAAGCTTTATCCAAAGCAGTCTTGTAGGCTGTTATTTTATCCTCTGTCAAAAGCCATTCTTTCTTGGTTCTTAAATCATTAGGCTTAGGATATTTATTATACAGAGCCGTTTTCTTTCTTTCATAGCGTGAGTCTGCCCTCTGAAATTCAGAAATCTGGGCACTGCTGAAAATAAAAGTGAAAATGAATGCTGATGCTAAGACCTTTTTCATGATTTGTTATGCTTTTACAATGTTAATAATGACTTCAGTTGCTTTTTCCATGCTTTCCAAAGCTACATACTCATATGGTCCGTGGAAGTTGATTCCTCCCGCGAAGATATTCGGGCAGGGAAGTCCCATATAGGAAAGCTGTGCGCCGTCTGTACCTCCTCTGATTGCCTTGATTTTAGGCTCAATACCTGCTTCAGTCATTGCTTTTGCAGCAAGGTCTACAATATGCATTTTACCTTCAAACTGCTGCTTCATGTTTCTGTACTGCTCTTTAATCTCTACTTCTGCAGTTCCTTCCCCATGTTTTTGGTTGAACTCAGCTACTTTTTCTTCCATGAATTTCTTTCTGGCTTCAAATTTATCTGCATCATGATCACGGATGATATATTGAAGTTTAGCTTCAGAAATATCAGCTGTAATATCCATCAAATGGTAGAATCCGTCAAAACCTTTTGTCGTTGCAGGTGTTTCGTTCGCAGGAAGCATTTGAGCAAATTCAGCAGCTAAAAGAGCTGCATTGATCATTTTTCCGTAAGCATAACCTGGGTGAACACTTAATCCGTGGATTTTCACCACAGCTCCGGCAGCGTTAAAGTTCTCATATTCAAGTTCTCCAACTTCTCCGCCATCCATTGTATAAGCCCATTCTGCACCAAATTTAGCGACATCAAATTTATGCGCTCCTCTTCCAATCTCTTCATCCGGAGTAAATCCTATAGCAATTCTTCCATGTTTGATTTCCGGATGCGCGATAAGATATTCAGCTGCTGTTACAATCTCTGCACAGCCGGCTTTATCATCAGCACCAAGAAGCGTATTTCCGTCAGTAGTAATTAATGTCTGACCAACATATTTTTTCAAGCTTTCAAATCTTGATGGAGACAATGTGAATCCTGTTGTCTGGTTCAAAAGAAGATCATTTCCATCATAGTTTTCCCATACCTGGGGCCTTACATTTTCTCCGCTGAAGTCCGGTGAAGTATCATAATGGGAAATAAACCCTATGGTAGGTCTGTCATCATTTTCCAGATTAGAAGGAACATATCCCATGATATAGCCGTTGCTGTCTATAGAAACATCTTCCAGGCCGATGGTCTTAAGTTCTTCTGTAATATAGTTGGCAATATCCCACTGACGTTCAGTAGAAGGTGTTGTTTCACTTTCTGCATCACTGGTAGAATATATTTTTACATAGCTAAGAAAACGGTTCAGTAATTTTTCTTTCCACAAAGGGTTGAATTCTATTGTACTCATCAGATATCATAAATTTTAACAAAGTTAGCAAATTTGGTGCTGAGAATACATTATTTGCGATTTAATATCAGTTATTGAAATTATGAATCAGATATAAATCTTTGAAAATCAAAATAGTGTTAGCTTTGTATGTACAGTATACCAAGTAGTTTAGTTTTATTATATTTGAGAAAATCAAAAAGTAAAAATGTTTCTTACCGAATGTCCTAGAGATGCTATGCAGGGATGGGGAGAATTTATCCCTACCGATAAAAAAATAGATTATATCAACTCCTTGATGGATGTTGGTTTTGATGTATTGGATTGTCTGAGTTTTGTTTCTCCTAAAGCGATTCCGCAGATGGCTGACTCTGATGAGGTGGCAAAAAATATTGACAAATCACGCTCAAAGACTAAAGTTTCTGCCATTATAGGTAATTACAGAGGTGCCGAAAAAGCATTGAAACATGAGTCAGTAGATATTCTGGGCTTTCCGTTTTCTATTTCTGAAACGTTTCAGCACAGAAATACCAATAAAAGCCAGGAGGAAGCTTTTAATGAAATCATTAAAATGCTTGAACTGGTAAAAAGTGAAGGAAAGCAGCTTAATATCTATTTCTCTATGGCTTTTGGAAATCCGTATGGTGAAATGTGGAAATGGGAAGATGTTGATCAGTGGGCACAAAAATTCTCAGATATCGGAGTAAAAGATATCTTATTATCAGACACTACCGGAGTGGCTACTCCTGAAACCATTGCCCTTTTGTTTAAAAAAATACCTTCAAAATATCCGGATATCAACTTCGGAGGGCATTTTCATAACCGCTATGAAGATTCTTATTCAAAATTAAAAGCCGCTTACGATCAAGGCTGCCGAAGATTTGACAGTGCGATCAAAGGAATCGGAGGATGTCCTATGGCTAAGGATGATCTTGTAGGAAATATGCCTACAGAACAGGTGATCAATTTTATGAGTGTGGAAAAAGCTGAACATAAGCTGAACCTTCTGAACTTTGAGAGCTCTTACAACAAAGCGAAGGATATCTTTCATTTTTAAGAAGAATGAATTTCTCGCAGATTCTGCAAATCCCACAGATAGAAAAGCAGATCTGCTTAATCAGCAGAATCTGCGAGAAAACTATCAATAGGAGCGGGCTTTAGCCCGCTTTACTATATTGAAATATACATGGCTTTAACCAAAACGTAATTAAATTAACTCAAAATCAACAAACATGTCTCCAATCATCTCATCATTCGAACTCAAAAATATCCCTGGTGAAAATCTTATTATTCTTGATGCAAGAACCGGAAAAGAGGTAAAACAAAACTACCTTGACAAGCACATTAAAGGAGCAAGGTTTATTGATCTGGATAAAGATCTGGCTGAAATAGGAGAGAATGCAGCTTTTGGTGGAAGACATCCGCTTCCTTCGGTAGACAAGTTTGCTGAAACCCTTTCAAACCTTGGAATTGCTTCAAATTCTCATCTTGTTGTCTATGATGACAAAAATGCTTCCAATGCAGCAGCACGTGCCTGGTGGATGCTGAGATCTTTTGGCTTTAAAAATGTTCAGGTCCTTGATGGCGGAATGCAGGCAGCGGAAAAAGCAGGTTTGGAATTTGCTTCAGGAGAAGAGATCTTTGAGAAAGCTTCTTTAATTAAAAAAGATCATTGGAGTTTTCCGGTTTCAAGTCTGGAAGTAGTTGAAAATGAATTGGAAAACGATTCTTCTACAGTTATTGATGTAAGAGATGCCTACCGGTATAAAGGAGAATCTGAGCCGATTGATCTGGTCGCGGGGCATATTCCGGGGGCGATCAATATTCCTTTTTCTGAAAACCTTGATGAAAGCGGAAATTTTCTGAGCCCGGAAATCTTAAAAGAAAAATACAGCCAATTCTTAAAAGATAAACCTAAACACCTTATTATTCATTGTGGATCAGGTGTTACAGCATGCCATACAATTTTAGCCCTGGATTATGCAGGATTTCCGGTTCCGGATCTGTATGTAGGTTCATGGAGTGAATGGAGCAGGAGAGAAGGAAAGGAAATAGCAAAAGATATTTAAAAATAAAAACCCCGAAAATACTTCTTCGGGGTTTTATATTGTTAAAGGTAATTTCTAAAGCATTCCCAGCTCAAACTTCGCCTCTTCGCTCATCATATCCTTATTCCAGCTCGGTTCGAAAGTAAGCTCTAAATCTACACTTTTCACATGCTCTACTTCAGCTACTTTATCTTTTACTTCCTGAGGAAGTGTTTCTGCTACAGGACAGTTGGGAGTAGTAAGTGTCATTATAATTTTTACGTCAGCATCATCGGAGATCTGGACATCGTAAATCAGCCCTAATTCGTAGATATCTACCGGAATTTCAGGGTCATATACGGTTTTTAATACACCAATGATTTCCTCACCAATGTCAGCAATTTGATCGTCTGTAAATTTCATTTTTTAATCTAGATTGATATTCCTTTTCAACAAATCTTCCTGACGCATGCGCCGGAAAATATTTGCCAAAGTTAAGACATCTTTTTCACAATAGTCAACAATTCTCTGCAAGTCTTTTTCTATGTAGTAAATTGATGAAACCATTGAGCCGTCAATATCATCTTTCGGAGTAGGAATACCAAAGACATGCGCCAGTAATTCCAGGGAGACAAAACTTTTATAATCCCCGAACTTCCAGAGTTCCATAGTATCTATATGCGGAATTTCCCAGGGCTTTTTCCCAAACATCTGAAACGGTGCCGGTGGCTGCATCCCATTGATGAGATAGCGTCTGGCAATCCAGGGAAAATCAAATTCTTTTCCGTTGTGGGCACAGAGAATCACATTATAAAGCCGTGGGCTGTTGAAGATTTCTCCAAATTCCTGAAGCATTTTCTTTTCATCATGCCCGGAAAAACTCTTTATTTTTAATGTTTCATTCTTTTCAACCATTCCAATGGTAATACAGATGATTTTTCCAAACTCGGCCATAATACCGGCTCTGTCATAAAATTGTTCAGCCGTAACATCTTCTTTTCTCTGAAATTTTGTTTTTTTATCCCACAGATATTGCTCTGTTTCTGATAACTCGTTCCAGGAGGCGGATTGTGGAACCGTTTCAATATCAAGAAATAAAATTCTTTCTAAAGGAATATTTTGGATCATTTTTTGTTTTTTATAACCGAAATATATGACATAATAAATCAATTATCCAAAACGTTTTTTATTATACATAAATTTTAAGCTTATGAAGAATTTATTCATTATAGGAAGCAGTATCTGCTTATTATCCTTGGCATCATGTAATGATTCCGATGAAAAAGGTTCTGCTACAGTGAATGTAAGGCTTACAGACGGCCCTGCTGCATATAATGCCGTTAATATTGATATTCAAAAAATTGAAATTAACAGCAATGGAGAATGGACAGCATTAAACTTTCCAAATCCGGGAGTTTATAATCTTCTTAATTTTAAAAATGGAACTGATGTAGTTTTAGGACAGGCTACGCTCCCTGAGGGAAATGTTTCGCAGATGAGAATGGTACTGGGTCCTAATAATAGTGTGGTTGTAAACGGAGTAACTTATCCGCTGCAAACCCCATCGGCTCAACAGAGCGGACTGAAATTCAACTGGAATCAGACATTATCAGCAAACGGAGCATATACCGTGTGGATTGATTTTGATGCCGGAAGATCTATTGTAACGACAGGGAATGGATCATATATTTTAAAACCGGTGATACGGGCGTTCTCTGAACTTACCAACGGACAGATTAAAGGATATGTGCAGCCTCAGGCGGCGCAGGCAGTTGTTCACGCCATTATGGCTTCAGATACGATTTCTACGGCAATCCCTAACCCTGACGGATTTTTCATGTTTTCAGGGCTTCCGCAAGGAAGTTATACCGTTTCTTACGATGCCGGAAACAGCACTGGATATATGGATGAAAATACACCCAATGTATCAGTAAGCTTTGGTCAGGTTACCAATCTTGGGGTAAAAACCCTCCATCAATAAATAATAGTATCAAATAAAAAAACCTTAGTGAAAGACTTCCTAAGGTTTTTTTATGTTTTATTGGCGGGTTATCCTACCTGCATTCCGTTTTTTGTGGGTAATGATGGCGTTAAAAGAGTGACATCTTTTTTGTCTTCACCATAAAGCCCTAACACCAGACATTCGCTGAAGAAATTAGCAATCTGCTTTTTAGGAAAATTCACTACGGCTAAAATCTGTTTTCCTATCAATTCATCTTTGGTATAAAGAGAGGTAATTTGTGCAGATGATTTTCTGATTCCTAAGTCTCCAAAATCTATCTCCAGCTGGTACGATGGGTTTCTTGCTTTTTCAAAATCATTCACTGAAAGAATGGTTCCGCATCTGATGTCTATTTTTTCAAAATCTGCCCAGGTGATGTCTGGTTTTACTGTCATGGTAATTCGTTAATTAGATGTTCTACTTCTGTTTTCTGTTCTGCATACTTTTGCTGCAATACTGAGCCTTCACCCATTCTTTTGTAGTATTCCAATGCTTTTCCTCCAAAGAATTTTTTATGAAAATCCGAAACTTCAGGAATCTGTGGGAAAACCTTGTGAAAAAGCATTTCATAATACGCCTGAAATTCCCTTTCATTTTTGTCTTCAATAACTTGTCCGGGTGCTTTTTGTCTTACATGAAGCATTTCGTGGGCAACCATATTCAGAACAAGGTTCAGGTCAAAATCAAATAAATTTCGTGGGATCATTACGGTCTGGGGGCCTCCCAGATCTCCTTCTGCTGTCAGAAGCATCGAGGTGGGAGAAAGCTCTTCCCTGAACCCGAATCCCGCAAAGTTTTCATGTTCCAGATTAAAAGAATGGATCAGATATTTTGCTGCATCCAGAATCTGGTTGTGTTCTTTGTAAGCCTCAAGGTGTAAGTTGATCTGCTCGAAATTCATCTGAAGTATGTTTTAAACAAATGTATTAAAATATTGAGAATACCAATAGTTTTTGTTCCAAAGGTTTAGAGTAGAAAAATAAATTTTTTTTTATACGACGAGTTCTGTCGCTTCTGGGGGTGATCTTTGCTTCAAGAAAAAAACACAATATGAAACTTGACTTAAAAATTCCAGGTGGACATCTTTTGCCGGAAACCACCTAAAAAAATAAGGCTAAAACCTGAAGACATTCTACTAAAAAGGATCTTCAAAATCTTAACCTATTTTAACCTACACAAAATTACACAAAATGAACGATATGGAAAATAATACTACAGGCGCACCTGTAGAAAATACACCATCACAAACACTTTTCAGATTTGTAAGTCTCAGAAGCCCGGAACTTTCCGATGATACCAAGCAAGATAAGAGATTCATTGTTATTCCTCAGGATCTTAAAAATAATAATGCTTTTTATGTTCCGGTTGTTAATGGAACCGAAGCTAAGCAAAAGCTGCTGCAGACCTGTGCAGCCAATTATGTAAATAATCCAGAACGTATTTCAATAGAATCAAGCAGCCAGAATAGTTTAGAAGGTTTTAAAAGGACTTATAAGGCTTATTATACATTCGGAACCTGGTTGGCTAAAAATAAAAATACATGTACCTATGAGGAGGTTATTGCTAAAAGAGCAGTATTAACAGATCCACAGGCAGCTTCAATAGCACCGCCATTAATTGGTTTATGGAATAATTTAATTTATCAGGTAGTAACTCAGAAAGATTTTTATGTTAAGGAAGTTGTTATGCAGCAGCTATTGGCTCATCATATTCTTTCTGTATCCAATGAAGAAGAAATGAAAGCAGCACTTGCTGCAAGAGTTATTTTGCCCAAAGAACTGATGATGGAAGACGAGAGTATTTCTACATTACAAACTGTTTCAAGAATGGCTTCTGAAGGACCTAAAGAGACTTCTCCAACAGAAGAAATGAAAAGTCAGCAACTTATTTCTGCTGCAAAGATTAAACTTGAAAGATATGAAGCTTTAAAGAAAAACCTTTCTACGATTGAAAGATTATATAAAGCAGAGTATCAAAAAGATTATGCAGCAAAAGAAGAAATTCATCAAAGCGAAATTACTTCAATTCTTGAAGGATATAAAAGAGAACTGGCTGCCCATAAACAAAACTATTGTCAGGTAAGAAATCCTGAGGTAAAATATGATCCTTTAGATCCCTGCCAACAAATTCCGGGTATTCCTGAACCTGTATTACCAAAGTTCAATTTTCAGTTCAGAGCCGAAATAGAACCGGATTCTTTATTAAGAGCATTAAAACCTGAAAACTTAGATGCGTTGCTTGATATCTTAGGACATAATTTTCAGTCTGAACCAAATCAAGAGAAGTCTGCAGCACTTAGTTCCTCGGATCTTGCAATACTTTTGGAAGGAAGAAGTACTTTTTTGGAGATTGATTCTCTATTAAAACAAGCCGTTGAAAAAGCCGCCAGTACCATTGTTGAAAATACCAATGTAGATAATGAAGCATATACCAGTATAGGAGGTGTTTTGATTCCAGTTGCAAGAACCATTGCTGTTCCTTTCAGTTATCAGATCTGTCCGAAGTATGTTTATACAGGATTTACATTTGATGCGGCACTTACAGTTCCGGATTCATCATGGGAGGTAAATGCACTCTCTTATACTTTAGCCCCTAATAATGGCTCTGCGGCTTTCAACAGTAATTATTTTGTGAAATCAAGATCAGGAAACATCATTTTTCTAAATGATCTTTGTATGCCGGGATTAGATTTTAATACCATACAGGATGCCTCTTTAAGTGTAAAAATCATGTTTACTAATGGAAAAACAGCTAATATTTATGTCAGTAAACTACAGGCAAGAACTTGTTTATCAGATCGTTTTTTACTTGAAGTTGATGAAGAAGAACCTGTAGATACTGAAGATGAAAATAATTTTATTCCATCAGGATTCGGATTCAAACAAATCGGTATTGCAGATTATTTGAAAGTGGAGCAGACAACTCATGCCTATGTTGAAGGAGAAGTTGCCCATATTGAGAATATTATGGCTAGAGAATATCGTGAGAAATCTACCAGAAGGTTAAGAAGAAGTGAAAATACTACGACAACATCTTCCGATACTGAAAGAGAGCAGCTTACTGATACTACTACAGCTACCCGTTTTGAAATGCAGAATGAAATTGCAAAAATGATGCAGGAAGCATCAGACAGCAATACTCAGTTTGGGGTAAATGCGAGCTACAAAACAGGAAATGCAAATATCAATACGAGTTTAGGATTGGGAAACGCCAGCCACAGTTCGAGAGATGAAAGTACCAGACAAGCAGTTACCCAGGCTCAGGATATTACATCAAGAGCTATGGACAGAATTGTTTCAAAAGTTCACGAAGAAAGAATTGAGAAAATTATTGAAGAGTTTGAAGAAAACAATTCTCATGGCTTTGATAACAAGAAAGGAGATAAACATGTCGTAGGTGTTTACAGATGGGTGGATAAGCTGATGAAAAACCAGATCTATGATTATGGGAAACGTATGATGTTCGAATTTATGATACCCGAACCCGCAAAGCTCCATTTGTTAGGAATATCTTCCAATAAAAACACCCAATCATTGGTGAAGCCAGAAGATCCTAGAACGTCACAAACTATGACAATGAAAGACCCTGGGGCATTGGATGATGATACCATCTTTAAATATTGGGTAGGAAAATATAATATTACTGCAGATAAAAGATTAGATCCTGTTATTTATATTTCAAATGCATTTTCTGATAAAAATATTGGAGTTGATAATGAATATGGAGTAGGAAGATGGACCGGTGTGTACCATAATAATGACTTTAAAATTCCCGAAAATTATGAAGCTATTTATATAAAAGGCTCTTTAAGAGCAGGTGCAGGAGCGATGAATGATGGACAGGGAATGAATCCTAAACATACAGTATATGTTTGTGGTAAGGAATCCGGAACTGCAGTAGATATGGCTTTAAATTCTATAAAAGATAAAATTACTGTTTCTTTTATTTCTTGGGATATGAAAGGGATTTCAGGTTCATTGATTGCAACATGTCAGCTAACGCAGGAAGCAAAAAGAGAATGGCAACAGGAAGCTTTTAATGCGATCATCAATGGATATGAAGTGGCTTTGGCAGAATATAATAATGCTATATCTGAAGAGAATAATAAAGCTTCTGCAATTAAGGCTTCAAATCCGAATTTTTACAGACAGATTGAAAATACTGTTCTCAGAAAAAACTGTATTTCCTATATGGCAGACAGAGCTTCAAACTCAATTCATGGCTATGGCTTATCAGGTTTAACACAAGGAAGTTCATTTACAGATTATGAAACGAAACTTTCTAAGAATCTAGACAAATACTCTGCTTTTGTAAAATTTATGGAACAGGCATTTGAATGGGAAAATTTATCCTACCACTTGTATCCTTACTATTGGGGTAATAAAGAGAACTGGGTAGAAATGTATAAAGCAGAGAATACTGATCCTGTTTTCAAAGCATTTTTACAAAGTGGTATGGCCAGAGTGGTAGTGACGGTGCGTCCGGGCTTTGAAGGTGCTGTACAATTTTATCTGGCAACAGGAAAAATCTGGAATGGAGGTGAAGTTCCTGTCATCGGTGATGATCTTTATCTATCAATTGTAGATGAATTGAAGCAGCCAAAAGGCAAAAAACATGGAAAAGCATGGATTACCAGACTTCCTACTACCTTAAATATTCTTCAGGCAGAAAGTATCGGACTGAAAGTCGCTCATGCATTACCATTTACTACCGAGAATCCAGATGATTTTGAAGTGCCTTCCGAAGTAATTACTGAGGATAGATTCAATTTCGCCCCTAACAATAACCTTCTTGGAGTAGAATCGCTGGAAGGACAGAAAGTGATTTTGGGAGACTGGAAATAACATAATTATTAACCTTAAAAATTAAAAAAAATGCCAATTATAGGAAAAATTATACGTGTCAATGAATTGCCTCCCATTGGAGAAAGAGAAGCGAATGCGATCTATCAGGTAGCTGCATTAGGTTCTCCCACTTACACAGATTATGCTGTTGATGAAAACGGAGATTTAAAAACGCATGCCGTTGTTGATGGAACCATTCCCCTGGAATTAGCTGATAGTCATGTCAGTATTTCAAATGCGGATCTTGTAGCAGAAGGAATGGCAAGTCAGGCTCAATATAATATCAAGACACAAGAGAAATTAGCTAAAAAATTAGAAATTCCTCTGACAGATGGAAATGCGCAGGATTATCCTAAAATCATAGGAATGAATGATAACGGAAGTGTTGCCAAACTTCCCGCCGGTGATCTGGGAAAAAATATAGCCAATTCATCACTTACATCTGTTGTGGGAGCAGGACTGAAATTAGGAGCCAACTGGACGTTAGATACTTCAGGACTTTATTATTCGATCACAGGCTTGAATGATGTTTCCAATGATGCTACCTTTAGTACTTTCTTATCTCAGAACTCTTCAGGACGTGTAGGTAAAACAAATGGAAAGCAGCCGTTCTTAAGCTTGCCTGCTACTCTTTCCGAAGCAGAGAAATCAGCATGGAAAACAGCAATGAACGGAGGCTGGACGACTAATACTATGAGTGTTGCTGTTATCACTCCTCCGGTTGTGGATAGGCAGAATAAAAACTACTGGATCAGCTTAAGAGGAGCCAACCTTAACCTCCCTCCCACATCTTTCTCCATAGATATCATGGATGAAGGCGGCTCTACGAAATTAGCGACTGTTCCTAATTCACAGGTACAATTATATACCAATGGATTAGACCTGACATTCTATTACAACTTTAAGGATTTACCCATAGGACAGTATAAGATAAGACTATGGAATGGAGTCGCTTATTATGTGACACCCCTTACAGTTTCAGTAGTGCAGAATCTACAGATTGCAGATGTATCAGCATTGACATGGACCAAAAAAATTTATAATGATGCATCCAATCCCGACACATTTGGTAGCGGAGGATCAGCTATTTATCAAAGCAACTCTGCTGTAAAAGCTTACAGTACGGATGATCCTACTATCGTAGCAGCACTTAAATCTTCAAAGCTTAATAATGCCGGAGAAAATTTTTATCTGGAATTTTCTGTCAATTATCAGCATGCAGCTAATATGACCTCAAAAACACAATATGTAGGACTGATGAATAATGCATCGAATGTAGAATTATTGGATCAGACAATTACCCGTTTGAAAACAGTAGGAACACTGGGAAACAGTTTAGGATACAGAGTTCATTATCTTAATAATACAGTAGTGGGAGCCGTTAGTGCAGGGACTACCGGAACCAACGAGACCATCAATGTTATTATTGTTAAAAACGGAACCTCAATGACTGTTTCTATGACAGCAAGGGGAGTTACATCACTGGCCATTATTTCTGTTCCTGACGTTGAATACAGCCTGAATATGGCCGTCAACAATATGGGAGGAAATGCAACAACATCGTTAAATATTATCAATTTATACAAATTTTAAAAACAAAAATTATGAACGAACATTTAATTATACCGGAAAACATTAAAGAAATCCTTAATAATGTAGAGAATATTTCATTAAGCCTTGCAGAACTTCCACTTCAGGAACATCCGAAGCTTCCACAATTTCAAAGAAGTATTCGTGTATTGGATATTGATGCTAAATCTGAACAACAGTTCATCAGTTTCAGATATAAGCAGATACTGAAAGACAAGGAAACAGGAGAAGATATTAATATTTCACTTCCTTCTCCGGAATGGGTAATCTATAAAGATACGTGGAGCTACCTTCGTGATAGTAGTAATAATCCTGTAGAGCTTCCTCTGGCTGAGCCTACGGAGGAGGTGCGTACGGATAAGGTAAAAATTCAGAGCTATAAGTATATGCTTTGGTTGTTGAAAAATAATAAGACTGGCTTTACTGAACTTTTAGCCTCTTATCTTGATGAATTTGTGAAAGACCACAAGGATCAGCTGGACAAGCTTTCTTAAACTTTTTTAATTACTGGCAGGGTCTTAAAACCCTGCCTTTATTCACCTTAAAAAATCACAAAATGAGTTTAGAAATTTTAAATAATCCTTTATTGAGGAACATCACGGATTTCTCTCCCGGAAATGAGAATCCTGATTTTATTAAGACTATTTTTCCGGTTCAGGAATCTCCTCCGGAATTAAAACAAAAAACCTCACTGCAGATTGCAAATACTTACTATGGAGGAAAGCCGGTTGTGGACGGTAATGGATTTCAGATCTATTCGGATGATCCTGTATTTGGAGGAAATATCGATGAAGTTGTTGTCTATAAAAGCAGGTTCAGCCAGACCATAGCCGGAGTTGATGTTGTTCTTTTTGCCAGTAAAAACGGAGCTTTTCTTTTACAGCGTTATTTGGAAGCTTTACCCAATAGCAATGAACTGATTCTATTTTTAGAAATTGATGACCGTTACAATCATAATACGGTAATGCGTGCTGTAGCGGGAGCAGGGCTTACAAATAAAAAGGATATGCCTTTTGCAGACATTCTCGGTTTTACAAGAAAACATGAGGTAACCGTTACACCAAAATCACTCAAAAATCTTATTGAAAAAGGTATTTACAGAAATAAAGTAGATTTTATAAGCTGGTTTCTGGGTTTGAAAGATAAAAGTATCGGAGAAATATTCAGTTTTTTTAAACAGGAAGCTTTGGAAGCCGCTTCAACTTTTTTTACAGAAGGTATTGCCGAAAACATAGTCAAACTAAGGATCTCAGAAAACGGATGGAATCCCAATCCAAAAGAAGGAGAGTATGATCCTGCATTTATTCCGGAAGTATTTTATAAAGAGATAAAAGATTTCTATGAACATAAAGCATCCCAGAATCCTTATGAAAATCTTGCTGGCCAGAAAAAAATCAATGCCAAAATTGTAAAATCATTTTTTGAAAGCATCAATGAAGCAAAAGAAGATTTTAATAGCCTGTTGAACAACGCTGAAACTTTCTTCCCTGCTTTTATCTATAAAAAGATCAACAAATCCCTGACCTTCTTTTTTAACCAGATCGACAAGCTGGAGAAGTTTATTGCAGACCCACTTACCGGAATGCAGCATATTGTCTACAAAAACTATCAGATTGCCAATGCTTTTCTTTGTGGAATTTATAACAGCCTGGTTGATATTATTGCCGGAATCTTTTCCATCATCGGCTTTATCTTCAAAGCAGTCGCTGCCATGGATAAAGTAAATGACAGAAAAGAGGAATATGGGGAAATGTTCCTGGAACTGATGGAAGATTTGCTGGAAGGCATTCTGACTTTTGATTATGTGGAATTCTTTAAGCAGTGCATTACCTTCCAGATAAAAACCATTGTCCGTCTGGTAAATTGGGTGGAAGAAATGATTCCTCAGATCACACTGGAAAAAGGGGCTTATTATTACGGATATATCATTGGGATTATCATCGATATTATTGTGGAAACACTTCTTACAGGTGGAACGGCGGCCGTAGCCAAGCTGGCCAAATCCGTAGAAAGTTTTGTACTGAATCCACTGGAAAAGATCACCAAGGCAATTACAACAGCAGAGAATGGACTGACCAAGATAATAGAATTTATTCGAATGATTCTCCGGGAATTTAAAAAGGGATCAAAAGAAATTTTTTCTAAATTAGAAAAGATTTTAAATGAGGTCTTTGGTTTTGGTGAAGAGGTAGCAGATCATGGTCTGTCTCCAAAACAGAAGATGGCGAAGGATAAGCAGAAGAGGATTCAGGAGGAAATAGACAAGAAGAAAAATGTAGAGAAAAAATCTTTAGATGAAATAGAAGGAGGTGGAATAAGTAAAAAATTATTTTCTATTTGGAAAGTTAATTTGCAGGAAGGAAAATTTAATTGTGCAAACTGTGCTATTGCAACAGATGCTATATTAGCAGGAAAGCCGGCATCTGCATTACCCTATACAATTCAGAAACGATTTAGAAATGGGAATTGGGAAAATTATGTTTCTTTATATGAAGGTACAAAGCCTATAATTTTAGAAAAAGAATTCGGAACTAAGTTTTCAAATTGGACAACTAATTTAAATGACTTAATAAGAGATTTAAAACCAGGTAAAAGAGGAATTATTTTTGGATATAAAGAAGGAACAAATATGGGACATTACTTTAATGTAATTAATGAAAACGGAGTGATTAAATTTCTTGATGGACAAATTGGTAAGAGAGCAAAATTAGTCTATGATTATTATCAATTTTTACCAACAAATTAATTAAAAAAACTATTATGTACACAAAAGAGCAAGCAAGAGCAAAAATGCAAAGATTTGTAGATTATCAGAATAATTTAATAATCTGGAATGAAGAAGGAGATCCAGATATTGTCATATATGATCATCTTACAGAAGAACGTCCTTTCGGGTGGGTGTTTTATTGGCAGGTAAAGAATATTAAAGAAGATTTTTCTAATTTTTTAGCAGGAAATGGTCCTATTATTATTGAGAAAGATACACTAAATGTGTATAAAATGATGACTGCTATTTCTGTGGAAGAAAATATTATGCTTTATAAAAAGGATAAAAATAAATTATTACAGTTGGAAGAAGATCAAGATGGGTTTTTCGATCCTATAAATCTGTAAAAGTCATAACCAAACTAAAAATGGAAATAAAATTCAAGATTTTTTTATTAGTAGAGTTTCAACTTTAAAATTTATTACATGCTAAAAACAAGTTTGATTTTCATTATTATGCTGTTTTTTTGTAAAGGTTATGCCCAAACTAACCTCTATGACTATTATGAAAATGGAAGATACCTTGATAATATAAGTATTAATAATACGGGATATTTTGCGAAAAAAGATCTGATGAAAAGCTATTTTGAATTGTACCCAGCTAAAAAACTAAAGGGTTTGTTTGAAACTTTGGCCTCTCCTAAAGGCTATCATACTGTTTATGAAATAGAAAACAATGAAATCTATGTTAAGGAGTTTTGGATTCTTAAAAAGGAAGATAATGGATTATATACAAATATCACTAATGAGATATTTCCAACCAAAACGGATAGGAAAATAGATTGGTATTCGGGGTTGGTTCTTTTTACTTCGGGTAAGGGAACATTGAATGAAATGAATGTAAACTACGAGAAGAATGCCCTTTTTGAAATCAATAAAGGGAATATTGTAATGAGCCAGCATTTTAATTTAGAACAAATTTTGGATTATAAAGCAAGGTTATTTCAGATATTTAAAAAAACAGAAGAATATAAAATACATAAAAAAGAAGGTAGAGATCGAGGATGGAGAGATAGTACAACAGATGCATTCGAACAAGATATTGTTTTAGATTATTACAATACGATTATTATTAAATAACAGATGCATTTAAATTTTACGCTTTTTAGAAAATGGTTTTTGAGTGTTAAATAAAAGAATATAGAAAAGATTCTTAAAAAATATCCCGCTTTGAAAGCGGGATATTAATTTAAACTAAAAAAATAAATTAAGGATGTTCATTTCTCGCTCTGATGACCAGATTGACTAAATCTGAGCCGCCACTTGCAAAATTATCGCTTGGATTATGTGCGCTTTGGGTTGCTACAGCATACGGAGAGCCATCCCAATATCCCCAGAAAGGACCTCCGCTTTGTCCAGGCCATATATCTGCTTTATGGCTCATGCTTTCGTTGTCATCAGCACTCCAGAAATCTCCATCCAGTGCGATACCTGTCTGGTAGGTAGGTCTTTGCGTTCCGGTAAGGTCTCCCGGATATCCTGCGTGGGTCCAGTAGGCACCACCGTCCCATGAATCTGAATAGGATTTTGAACCTAACCAGCCTGTGCTGTTTCCGATAGGTCTGTCCAATACAATTACCACATAATCATATTGTATCTCTGTAGAATCAATAGAAGGTCCTGCAACTTTATACTTGTAATACGTTAAGGTACCCCAGGCAGTTCCGTAAGGAGCGCTTCCGTTGTAATACATGGGTGTGAATTTCAGCCATCCTGTTGTATTATTAGGCTGCCAGTCTACAATGTGAGAGCAGGTAAGAAGGTGTCTAGGCCCGATCATCACACCGCTTCCAGACCCCAGAGAACTTTCTACTCTGCCGACACATCTCCACGGATAGGCTGTAGAATTGTATACTTTTCTCTGATCGACTCCAAAAATGGTTCTTGCATTTTCAGGAGTCAGGAAAGAATCCCTGTCGATAAATTTAGGTTTACGGTCTCTTTTCGGTTCAAGCTTTGGATTGTACTCAAAATCAGCATGGGTAGGATAGAAATGGTCGGTTTCCAGTGCCCGGTTTTCTGCTGTTTTTTCGTCCATAGGCATTCCTATTGTTTTCATTCCTTTAGGAAAAGTTCTTCCGTTAATGGTTTCCATAGCGGGAGCCTGCTTAAATAGTTTTTCAACTGCTTCTGGTTTTTCAGTTGATTTTGCTTTAACAGTTCTAAGTCTTAGAACTTCTTCAGCGGTCATTGGGTTGTTGTTTTCGGTTTTTGACATGATTATTATTTTAATCTGGTATATTCCTACTCTTTTGATGGCTTTTCGGATTCCGCCGGTAATGGTTATTAGTTAAGTGAATATTTTTTGTGAAAATTCTCCAGTGATGCTTTCTGTCTGGTTGATCTGGGCTGCTCCCATAGCCGCTAAGGCAATGGCAACCTGTTTATCAAGAGTTTTTCTTACAATATTACCGTTGGTAGCACGTAATATTTTACAGAAATGATACGTAAAATAGCCTCGTATCTGTCCGCTGATATTTCCTTCCATGGACACCTGATTGTCTTTTGCTGCAGCCCATAACGTATGATTCATTCCGGTAACAGGCACAAGCGCTTTAGTGAGAACGGTTGATTTTTTTGAATTTTTAGAGGTTTCCATTTCACTGGCGTAAGTGAGATAAAATTCATCCTCAAGCATTGGAGGAATATAGCGGGCAGTTTCGTTGAGAAGATCAGCTTCCAGCCCCAGATCCATTTTTCTGGTTCCTGTTCCCGAATAACAGCAGTCGAAGATAACTTCCATATTTACTCCGGCTTTTAGCTTGCTGAGAACGGTTTTAAAATCATCATCACGAATGACACCGTTATTGGCATAATCATGCGGACAAATAGCCTCGTCCAAACCATCCAGTTCAAGATCCGATCCGATATTGGCCACTCTGGTTCCGTGCCCTGAATAATAAAAAACAAGAGAATCTCCTTTTACACTCGTGCTGATCATGGATTTCAGATAGTTCAATATATTCGCTCTTGTAGCATTCTGATTGGTCAGGATTTTAATCTTTGCCGGACTAAAACCACAGATCACCAATGTATTGGCCATATCTCTCGCGTCATTTACACAGCCGTTAAGATCCGGACCTCCGTATCCGATGGGTGCATAATCATTAATTCCTACGATAAGTGCTTTTTTCATTGTATTAGTTTTAAAAATATTCCCTACTCTGTTCCGGCTTTTCGGGTGCTGCCTTTTTGTGCTTTTTTTCTATGACAAAATTCCATCTTTCAGAAGAGCAAAAACAGAGGAGAAAACCGTATTTTGAAAAAGGAAAAACACCTTTTCGTTTGTAAATGAACGAGTTGTGAAATAAAAATCCGGCAGCTTGAAAAGCTGCCGGATTCGTCAATAGAATGTAAAGATGTTTATTTTTTCAGGGAATAAATAGATTAAAAATTAAGTCAGCACAAATCATGCTTCAAAGCAAAAAGTACCAGACCCGCTCTGTTTTTTATATCCAGTTTCACAAAAACCGAATCTCTGTAGCCATCAATGGTTTTAGGACTGAGGCACATTTTGTCAGCAATCTCCTTATAAGTAAGTTCGCTGCAGGCCCATTTGATAAATTCTTTCTCCCGGTCTCTCAGCTCAGAAAGCAGGGAGGCATTTTTCGCTTCCTCTGTTTTTACTTTCAATAGCTTTTGGGCTACAAAATCAGTATAAAAGCTGCCTTTCTCAAATACCGTTTCAATAGCCTGGAAAAGAATGGAAGGCTGCATATCTTTCAGCAGATAGCCTTTAGCGCCTGCTTTCAGCATTTTAATCAATATTCTTTCATCATCATCCATGGTAAGGGCAATGACTTTAATATCAGGATAATGCTCTGTAAGCCATTCTGTAGTTTCTATACCATTTTTATAAGGCATATTGACATCCATCAGGACTACAGCGGGTAATTCAGAAGCTTTTTCCATGCCTGCAATAAATTCTTCTCCGTTGGGATGATTCATAATGACCCGATATTGAGTGTTTTCTGTGATCATATTCTCCAGTGCTTTGGAGATTAAGGTATGATCATCAACGATCGCTATGGGAATTGTTTTCATAATAAATTTTTATGATAGGTTATCAAAGTTTGTGTTCCTTTATTCAGTTCTGATTGTATAGACAGTTCAGCATGAATCAGCTTGGCTCTCAGTTCCATATTTTTCAATCCTGAGCCGTCCTGATTACTATTGATATCAAAGCCTCTTCCGTTGTCCGAGATACTGATATGTAATTTTTCACAGTCATCCTCCATGTGTATGGAAACATTTTTGGCTTTGGAATGTTTCAGAATATTATTGATACTTTCCTGGATAATTCTGAAAAGGATCAGTCCGTGTTTAGGCGAAATATCAATATCCTGCTTTTGTGTGATGAATTCTATTTTTAATAATTTCAGTTTTTTAATTCTCTTCACTTCTCTTTCAATGGATTCTGCCAGTCCGAAATGAATAATCTGTTCAGTAATCAATGTTTTAGACAGGTTTCTGATATCCTGTATACATTCTCCCAATAATTCATTGAGTTCGATGAGATCTTCTTTTTCTGTATTTTGGAGTTTGGTAATCAATTGGTTCTGGCGTAAGCGGACTACGGATAGTTTTTGACCCAGATCATCATGTAATTCCTGCCCGATATAATTCAGAGTCTGTTCTTTCATTTCTACCTGGGAAGTCGCCAGTTCCTTTTCAAACCGAAGATCTTTTTCCTTCTGCTCAATCAGCAGGGTTGTTTTTTTCCTGATAAAAACCGCATAGATGAAGACCATTGTCAAAACAACGATGAATAAAGTAATCGTAAAGATGATGACCAGATTATTCTCTTCCATATCTGCAAAGCATTTATCTTGTTCTTTCCTGTTTGTTCCAGATTAAACCCAATATGAGTATGCCATTACTGATCAGATTCAGCATAAATAAAATAAAAAAATAAATAGTCTCTGAAACAGTAGTTCTGAAAAAAAGTATCGGAATGCTTCCGATAAAAAATATCATTAGAGATACTGATATCCAGAAGGGTAAATAGTTTTTAATTTCTAATATTTTGTCAGAATTAAAGGTTTGATACAGGAACAAAATAATTGAAAACAACAACAGAAGAATATCTGCATAGAGCATATTAAAAGAAAAATGATGAAGCAGATCATCTTCCGTATAAAACATCACAACAATATTGAGGACAAAAAGAACCAGGATGATGGTCTGTATCTTTTTGAGCAGCGGAACATATAATAATTGGTAATAATACAGTAAGTACAGAAAAAATACAATCATTAAAAAACCAATTACATAGAAGATGTCCGTAGGCAGATTGGTCAGCTTGAAATAGAAATAACAGGAAATATCAATCAGGGAAAACAACAGATATCCTATGATAAAAAATAAATTCTCCTTTCCGGTTTTTCTGTATTTTATGACCATTAGAATCATCACTACAATGGAAATGGTCATCGATATCTGTTTCCCTGTTTCAATATTCCAGTTCATAATGCTGTGTTTTTTAAGGCATTGTTTCCGATAACGTTTTTGGTGGCGGGGCCAGATTGGTCATATTCATAGATTCTATTGAAGTAACGTCTGTGTTTTCTTCGGTGGTGGCTGATCTGGCCATAACCTTCTCTCTTTCTCTTTTTTGGGCAGTAGGTACTAAAAATATAGTTTGGTAACCTGCATATTCAGGTTTTGCCATTCTGTTTTTAGGATGATTCATTGGATATTTTCCCATGTAGATCCTGATTCCTGGATTTTTTAATTTTTGTTTTCTGGCATTTTCTTTTACATATTTAATATAGCCTTCCATATCTTCAAGCGAAAACCAGTACCATCTCGAATCGGGTTCACCGTTTCTGTACTTCATGAGAATTTCATGATTGGTTCTGGTGTATTCATCAAAAAGAACTCGCCCTTCACGGTAGCTGATCAGTTTCTTTTTATAACTGTTGCTTACAGGTTCTTTAGGAGGTTCGGTGCAGCTAAGCAGACAAAATGCCAGAATAAGAGCTGCACATAAGGGACTTAAAATCTTAGTAAAAAAGGAAGTTTTCATTTTTATGGTTTTAATTTTATGGAACAAAATTAGCGAACGGCACAACTATAAAAAAGGGTGAAAACACTGTTTTTATCCTTTACTAAATTTACGACTTTTTGATATTCAGTTGAATATGAATTATGAGGTTTGTTCTTTTTAATTAAAAATATCCAATGGTACTCCTTCAGTAATAAAATTAAAACCATGATGAACATTCATGGTTTTGAAGGAAACGGTTTACCTTTTTATTCTCTCTTTTTCAATCTGCTTTTCACCCCATAGCCGCAGATAATCAATAAAAGGAATGAGCTCGGTGCCGTTTTCCGTTAAAGAATATTCTACCTTAGGAGGAACTTCGTGATACACTTCTCTATGGATAAGCCCGTCATCTTCCAGCTCCCGGACAGTCTGGGTAAGCATTTTAGGAGTAATATCAGAAAGGGTTTTACGAAGTTCGCCATACCGCATAACTGTCTTCAGATGAAGATACCATAAAATACGGCCTTTGTACTTTCCTCCAATCCGTTTAAAGGCATAATCAACAGGACAGGATGGCTCATTGGTAACTTTTTTTATTTTTAACATTTTTTCAATGGTTTGATAATCAGTATTAGTATATTTTTAGTATGTAGATTACCAAAAAGTACATACTTGCTGCAAAGATATGATGAGACTACATTTGCCCGATAATTAAAATCAAAAAAAATGAAAGCTGTTATTGTAAACGAAGCAGGAGGCGTTGAAAATCTTCAATTTACGGAAATAGATAAGCCTGTCATAGGAAATGATGAAGTATTGGTAAAAGTAGTATCGGTAAGCATTAATCCTGTAGATGTAAAGTCCAGAGCATATGAAGGAGTTCTGAACTGGATTTTTGAAGAAAAGAGGCCCGTTATTTTAGGATGGGATATCTCGGGAGAAGTCGTAGAAACCGGGAAAAGTGTAACTGATTTTAAACCGGGAGATGAAGTCTTCGGAATGGTCAATTTTTTTGGAAAAGGAAATGCCTATGCAGAATATGTGGCTGCCCCGGCGGCTCATCTGGCATTAAAGCCTCAAAACATTACCCATCAGCAGGCTGCCGCGGCCTCAATGGCTGCTTCAACGGCATATCAGGCATTGGTAGATGTTGCCGGAATTAAAAAAGGAAGCAGGGTTCTGGTCCATGCCGCTTCAGGTGGTGTCGGCCATTTTGCTGTTCAGATTGCGAAGCATTTCGGAGCGTATGTTATCGGTATATCATCCGGTAAAAATAAAGAATTTGTTTTGTCGCTTGGGGCTGATGAACATATTGATTATACAACGGAAAACTTTTATGAAAAGGTGCAGGATGCAGATATCGTCATTGATACCCTTCAGGGAAAAGCTTTGTCGGATTCGGTAGATATTGTAAAAGAGAATGGTATTATTATAACACTTCCGACGCCTGAGATTCCTGAGGATATTGCATTGAGAGCCAGGCAGAAAAATGTGAATATTGAGTTTATGATGGTACAGTCTAAAAAAGAAACTGCAGAAGCAATTGCGGGCTTATTGAAGCAGGAAGCATTGAAACCATTTGTTTATAAAACTTTCCCGTTTGAAGACATAGCACTGGCACAGCTGGAGGTTGAGACCAGCCGCGTTGCAGGAAAAGTAATAGTAAATCTGTAAAAATAAAAACAGGACCGGAAATCTATTCCCGGTCCTGTTAAACAAGATTAAGTGTAAAATTTAGCCTTTACAGGCAAAAAGGATAATTCAAATGTGAACAGATTTTTATTGATTCTTAATCTATGTTTAAGGGAATTGATAGTAATGGTAATTTATTCTTATAGGCCATTATGGCTGTTTTGCTTCGATGGAAAAGAGATTCTACAAGATTGTATTTATAAGGAATCATGGTTAAAAGATCCGGACTGGTCAGTTTTATTTCCTCCTCAATCGCTTTGATGACTTCAATGGACTGAATCATTTTAAAGCTGTATTTAATATCATCCAGATCGTACCCGGAATTCAGGTCAATATCATGAATAACCTCAGCAAAATCTTCTAATCTTTCACTTACATTGAATACCTCAATCTCAGCGTTGAATTCATTAATAAAGTGGTAAATATCATTCATGGCAGACCAGGTCATGCTTTTGTGCGTATCATAAGCGAAAAGAATTTTTCTGATTCCTGTATATTCTATATGTGCGGGAATAATGAGTATCGGTTTTTTAATTCTGTGGATAGCTCTTGTTACACTGTTTCCCAAAAGCTTTTGTTCCAGAGTTTTTTCAGCCATTCCCATCACAATAAAATCACAATCGTGAATCTGCATACAGTTTTCAAGCTCTTCAATAAAATTGCCGGAAGCCAGATGATGCTGGGTTTCGACAGTATATAATCTTTTAAGCTCCGCCGCCTTATCCTCCATTTTTTTCTGATTTTTAAGCGTTTGAGTGTAGAAAAAATCAGCTGAAGCCTGTGCATTCAGGGCATGGATGGAAACGGATTGAAGATTGAAAAGCACAATCCTGTATTTGTTTTCTTTAGCCATAGATGCTGCATAATGAGTGGCGTTTTCAGCTTCGTGGGAAAAATCTGTGCAGACAATTATTGTTTTCATTGTACCGGATTTAATACCACAAAACTATGATAGACAGCTATTCCCTCATTATAAAAATACTGTGATGTTGCATAAAATGATGATGAAATGTCTTTTTCAGGTGATGAACCGTCACATCCATTTTAACTCTGCTATTTTACGTTTCAGGTATTGTTTTGGCGGTCTCGTCCAAAATAGAAGATATTCATATAAAATCTATTTCTATATTTACATTCATAAAGTCCCGGATATGAACAGGATTTCTGCCATCAGGAAAAAAATAGTACGGAATAAGAAGATTCTTTCCACCATGAAAAGAAGGCTGGTGATCTGGGCGTTAGCAGTGGTCACTTTCTGTGTTTTTTCCTATCTTATTGATCCCTTTGATCCCGTTTGGAAAGGCTACCTAGATGCTCCTTTAAAAATGATTATGGAAGACGCCACATGGATTGTCTTTTTTTCCATCATCATTTCTGAGGTAAGTATATTTATAGACAGGACGCTCAATAAGTGGCTTCCCTGGAGAAACAGGACCGTAAAGCGATTATTTATTCAGTGTTTGCTTCAGATCGTGGGAAGTGTTTTGATTGTGATTATTATTAATGCAATCGTGGATGGCACTTCAGTTACATTACCTGAAATGGATTCTCGTAAAGAATATACACTTCTGGGACAATGGATCGCTACTAATATTGTCATATCATTGATTATCAGTGCTTTTAATACCGTTGATTATTTATTGGAAAACTGGAAAAAAACAGCAGTAGAAGCTGCCCAGCACAAACTGAGGGCATCAAAACACAAGCAGGCTGCAATGGCGGCAGAACTTCAGGCACTTAAGCTTCAGATAGACCCGCATTTTATTTTCAATAACTTAAGTGTGTTGTCAGAACTTATCCTTGAAGATCAGCAGTTGGGGTATGATTATTCTGAGAAATTTGCGAGAGTATACAGATACTTATTGGTGAATTCCAAAAAAGACATTATCGCCGTAGAAGAGGAACTCAAATTTTTAGAATCCTATATCTTTTTGATTGAAAAAAGAATTGGGGAAGGCGTTATATTCAAAATAGATATTCAGGAAGAGTACAGATCCAGATTTACCCTTCCGCTGTCTTTACAGTTGCTGGTTGAAAATGCTATCAAGCATAATCAGACATCCAAAGTAAACCCTCTGGAAATTCACGTTTATACAAACCCTGAAGGAGAGCTGGTAGTCTCCAACACATTTCTGCCTTTAATCAACAAACCGGATTCCTCAGGAGTAGGGCTTACCAATATCGTTGCACGATATGAAATCTTAGGATATCCTAAACCTGTGATTGAAAAAACAGAAGATAAATTTATAGTAAAACTCCCATTGATATGAAGATTAATAAAGTTTTAATCGTTGAAGACGAAAGACCCAATGCAGACAGGTTAAAAAGACTGTTGTTGAAGTTAAGACCCCATATCGAAATTCTGTCTGTGGAAGACTCGATTACCTCAACAGTACACTGGCTGGAAAATAATGTGGTTCCCGATGTTATCCTGATGGATGTAAGACTTGCAGATGGCCTCAGCTTTGAAATATTTAACAAGCATGAAGTTAAAAGTGCCGTCATATTTACAACAGCATACGATGAATATGCTGTACAGGCATTCAAATACAATAGTGTAGATTACCTCCTGAAACCTATTGAAGAAGAAGAGCTGGATGCTGCATTAAAGCGCTATGAAACCTTTATGGAAGCCGTCCCGGTAGTAGGAACAGCCATTGAAGGATTATTAAATTATATCCAGCCGAAAGATTACAGAAAACGTTTTCTCATTGCCCATAGAGATGGATATAAGACCGTGCTGGCAGAAGATATCCTCTATTTTTATACCGAATTGGGAATCAGCAAAGCCATGCTGAATACCGGAGTGGTGGAGAATGTTCCGCAAACCCTGGAAGAGCTTGAAAAACAGCTGGATCCCAAATTCTTTTTCCGCGCTAACAGACAATTTATCATCCACATCAATTCCGTTAAGCAGATTTTAAATCATTTTAATGGAAAACTAAAGCTCGAACTAAGGAAACAGCCTGATATGGAAGTGATTGTAAGCCGGGAAAAAGCTTCCGTTTTCAAATCCTGGATGGATTATTAATTCTAAAAAAAATACAGAGAAAGCTGTCTTAAAAATCAAATAATTTGACCTATGTCATTCTGACGAAGGAAGAATCTCATCAATATCCCAATACATGAGATTCTTCACTACATTTATGAACTTCGTTTGCAGACTTTCAGTCCGTGTTCAGAATGACATTTTTGAGACATCCTCTTTTTCGTTTTACTTGTGAAATCCATATGTTTATCCTTAATGGTTTCACTCTTATTTCCCCATAAAAATCTCTTTTTTGTCATAATTACAAAGGAAAATAGCGGTTTTCTTTTCATTTTTCCTATCATACGTTTCATCTGCGATTAATGACACTTCACCCAACTTCTGAATGAATATCACTGTAAGATGAAGTTATTTTGCTTCTGTAAAATTTAAAAACCAATGTTATGAATTACAGAAAAGGATATCTGGTACTTTCACTTACAGCTGCAGCCATATTGTACTCATGCGGTTCCGGGAGCGGCCAGGAGAATGCCCAGCAGATGCAGCAGGCGTTGCCTACAGATTTTATTCAGGTAAAATCCGGAGATGCAGATGTGTCTACAGGATATCCGGGAAGCATAGAAGGACAGGATAATGTGGATATCAAAGCACAGGTAACAGGATATCTGGAGGCAGTATATATCAAAGAAGGACAGTATGTAAGCAAAGGACAGACCCTTTTCAGAATAAATCCATCTGTGTACAATGAGCAGGTCAATACCAATGAAGCAGCATTGAAATCAGCACTGGCGGCACAGGAATCAGCAAGACTTGAAGTAGAAAAACTGAAACCTCTTGTAGAAGGAAAAGTAGTTTCCGATATGCAGCTGAAAACCGCTCAGGCGAGTTATAAAGCGGCATCAGCACAGGTTGCACAGGCACAGTCATCATTGGGATCCTCAAAGATTAACGCCAATTTTACGTATATCAAAGCGCCAGTGAGCGGATACATAGGCAGAATTCCGAACAGAGTAGGAAATCTTATCAGCCCGTCTGATCCATCACCACTAACCACGCTTTCAAGCATCAACAGTGTGAATGTATACTTTTCAATGAACGAAGCTGATTTTATTGCACACAGCAAGGCTGCGGCATCAGGAAATACAGCAGAAAATGTAGAACTTATCCTGGCAGACGGTTCCACTTATTCTCTTAAAGGAAAACTGGAAAATGCCAGCGGAAACTTCGACAGAAATACCGGAAGTATTCAGATGAAAGCTGTTTTCCAGAATCCGGATAAATTATTAAGAGCCGGAGGAACAGCCAGAGTGATGATTCATAATGCCCTTAATGGTGTGATTAAACTTCCGAAAACCTCTGTAAAAGATATTCAGGACAGATTCTTTGTTTATAAACTGAATGGTAAGGATAAAGTGAAAATGACACAGATTACCGTTTCAGGAAGTACATCCCAGGATTACTTTATCAAAGAAGGCGTGAATGCAGGAGATAAGATTGCCATTAACAGAATTGATGCCCTTACAGACGGAGCACAGGTGGTGGCACACACTGTTCCTTTGAAATAGTTGTATAACCTTTCTTAGAAAATTCAAAAATGTTAAAAAAGATAATAGACCGTCCTGTACTGGCGACGGTAATATCCCTTATCATTGTTATTTTAGGGATTATAGGATTAAACCAGCTGGCGGTGACCAGATTTCCGGACATCTCTCCGCCCACGATTACCGTTTCAGGATCATATCCCGGAGGAAACAGTGAAACCGTGATCCGTTCTGTGGTAACACCGCTGGAAGAGCAGATCAATGGAGTGGAAGATATGGAATACATGAAATCCACAGCAAGTAATGATGGTACATTCTCGATATCCATTATATTCAAACAGGGAGTGAATGCTGATCAGGCAGCCGTAAACGTGCAAAACAGAGTACAGCAGGCCACCCCGATACTACCGCAGGAGGTAGTGAGAATGGGATTGACCACCTCCAAGCAGCAGAACAGTATGGTATTGATTTTCAATATTTATACGGAAGATAATAAACAATATGATGAAACTTTCCTTCAAAATTATGCGAATATCAACCTTATTCCCCAGGTTAAAAGAGTAAAAGGAGTAGGGCAGGCCATGGTTTTCGGGTTGAAAGATTATTCCATGAGAATATGGCTGAACCCTCAGAAAATGTCATCTTACGGACTTGAACCGGCAGATGTTTCCAGAGCGATCGCAGACCACAGTTTGGAATCAGCTCCGGGAAAACTTGGGGAGGAATCTGATGCAGCCTTAGAATATGTAATCCGCTATAAAGGAAAAAAGAACAAGCCGGAACAATATGAAAATATTATTGTTAAAAATATAGGAAGTCAGATCATCAGGCTTAAAGATGTTGCCCGTGTGGAATTCGGAGCGATTTCAAATACCGGAGATAACCTTTCCAATGGAAAAAATGCGGTTACTGTAGCGATTATGCAGACTACAGGATCCAACGCCAACCAGATTGAAATTGGGGTGAACAAAGCTCTTGACCAATTATCAAAATCATTCCCTCCTGGTATCAAATATACGAAGGTAATGAGTACCAAAGAAAGATTGGATGAAGCTACAGGACAGGTAAAATCAACACTTATAGAAGCTTTTATCCTTGTATTTATTGTGGTATTTATATTCCTGCAGGATTTCAGATCTACCATTATTCCGGCAGTGGCGGTTCCGGTGGCGATTATCGGTACCTTCTTCTTCCTTCTGGTCCTGGGATTTACGATCAACGTACTGACCCTTTTTGCCCTTGTACTGGCCATCGGTATTGTGGTGGATGATGCCATTGTAGTGGTGGAAGCCGTTCACAGTAATATGGAAGGAACGGACCTTTCCGGAAGAGAGGCAACTCATAAAGCGATGAGCGAGATCACAGGAGCGGTTATCTCCATTACTTTGGTGATGTCGGCGGTATTTATCCCAATCGGATTTATGTCCGGTTCAGCAGGATTGTTTTATAAGCAGTTTGCGTATACATTGGCCATAGCCATTATTATTTCAGCGGTTAACGCACTGACATTAACTCCGGCTTTGTGTGCCGTGTTTCTGAAAAACAATCACTCGGGAGAAGGTAAAAAACCAAAAGGATTCGGGCAAAGATTTGCTGTGGCATTTAATGCAGGATTTAATAATATGACCAATCGTTATGCGAAAGGCGTTAGATTTTTAATAGGAAGAAAATGGATTGCAGGAGGATTAATCATAGCCGTTATCGGGGTTGCAGGCTGGCTGATGTCAAGTACGCCAAAAAGTTTTGTACCAATGGAAGACGACGGATTCTTTATGTACACTTTAAGTATGCCTCCGGGAACAGCATTGACCAAAACGACAGAGGTTTCCAACAAAATCAATGACATCTTAAAAGGTGTAGAAGCCGTTCAGGAAAATACTTCTATTACAGGCTACAACCTGCTTAGTAACAGCGCAGGGCCTGCTTATGCTATGGGATTTGTTAAGCTGAAACCTAAAAAAGAAAGAGGTGATGTTCAGGATATTCAGGAAGTGGTAGACATGGCAAATGCAAAATTGGGAGTAATCAAAGAAGGAAGTGTAATGACCTTCAGAATGCCTCCTGTAGAAGGTTACGGAATGACGAATGATGCCGAAATTGTACTGCAGGACCGTATGGGAAGAGATCCTCAGGCTCTTAAGGCCAAAGCAGATGAGCTTATCGGTCAGTTGATGCAGGTTCCGGAAGTAGCATTTGCCTACACCATGTTCAGGGCAGATTATCCTCAGATGGAACTTGAAGTAAATGAAGATAAAGCAAAGCAGTTGGGAGTAAGCATTTCCAATCTGTTGGGAACTGTTCAGACCTATTTCTCAGGAGATCAGTCTCAGAATTTTTCAAGATTCGGGAAGTTCTATAGAGTGAATATTAAAGCTGACGGTGTTTTCAGAATGGATGAACAGGCCTTCAACGATATTTTTGTAAAAAATGAAAAAGGAGATATGGTACCAGTGAATACGCTGATTACTTTGAAAAAAGTCTACGGTCCGGAATCCGTTCAGCGATATAACCTTTACAATTCATTAAATATCAACGTATCTCCAAAACCAGGCGTAAGTAATGGAGAATTGATGGGTAAACTGGAACAGACTTTAAGCAAACTGCCATCTGACTACAGCTACGAATGGACAGGGTTGAGTTTGGAAGAAAAATCAGCAGGTAACCAGACGATTGCCATCTTCGGACTGTGTTTACTTTTTGTATATCTGCTACTGGCAGCTCAATATGAAAGTTATATTCTTCCTCTGGCGGTAATGCTTTCCATCCCAACAGGAATTGTAGGTGCATTTTTAGGAATAAAAGCCATCGGATTGGATAACAACATCTATGTACAGGTAGGATTGATCATGCTTATTGGTTTATTGGCCAAAAATGCGATCCTTATTGTAGAATTTGCCATACAAAGGCGAAAAGCAGGTCTTTCGATTCTGGACTCCGCACTGGAAGGAGCAAAGGCGAGGTTACGTCCTATTATCATGACTTCATTAGCCTTTATTGTGGGAATGGTTCCACTGATGGTTTCTTCAGGAGGAATGGCTTCCGGAAACAAATCCATCAGTACAAGTGCAGCCATGGGAATGTTGAGCGGAGTGGTTTTAGGAGTTTTCGTCATTCCTGTACTCTACATGTTCTTTCAGTATCTGGATGAGAAGTTCTCTACCAAAAAGAAGTACAATACGATAGAAAATCAATTGACAAATGACACTATTTAATATAAAGAATTTCCTTATTTCAGGCGCAATGGCATCATTGCTGATGTCTTGTGCCGTAGGGAAGAAATATACAAGAACAGACCTTCAGATTCCTGAAACCTACAAAGAATCTGTGCAGGTAACGGGAGATACTGTACTCCTGCCATGGAAGACTTTCTTCAAAGATCCAAAATTGATTGGTTTAATAGATAAAGCCCTTTCAAGAAACAATGAAGTAAATGTAGCCCTGAAAAATATAGAACAGCTGGATCTGATCTACAAGCAAGCTAAGCTTAGTTTGATGCCAACACTGGATTTCACTGCAGGAGCAAACAGAAGCTGGGCTTCCAAAAATACCCTTAACGGCTCTCTGAACGAACAGTTTGTCGGTACAAAATACATGGATGATTTCAGTGCCGCACTGAGACTTTCCTGGGAAGTTGACATTTGGGGAAAAGCTAAAATGCAGAAAGAATCTGCAGCAGCAGAATATTTTGGACAAAAGGAAAATTTAAATGCCATCAAAAGCAGGATTGTCGTTCAGGTTGCGCAGGCATATTACAACCTTATCAGCCTTGATGAACAGCTGAAAATTGCTGAACAGAATATTGAACTAAGCGACAACACGCTCAGGATGATGAATCTTCAGTTTACAGCAGGACAGATCAATTCATTGGCGGTTCAGCAATCGGAAGCTCAGAAGAAAACCGCTGAGCTGCTGATTCCTTTGGCAAAACAGAATATTTCCATTCAGGAAAATGCATTGAGTATCCTTTGCGGAGAATATCCGGCGAAGATAGAAAGAGAAGGAACCCTTAAAACAATGATTCCCGAAAACAAACTGTCTGAAGGATTACCGGCACAACTGCTGAGCCGTAGACCGGATCTGAAGATGGCAGAGTTCAACGTAATTAACCTCAACTCAAAAACCGGACTGGCAAAAGCAGCCATGTATCCGAGTATCAGTTTAAGCCCGCAAATAGGAGTCAATTCCAATAAGTTCAGTTCATGGTTTGATATTCCCGGATCTATTACCAAAGCGGTTGCTGCTAATCTTGCTGCGCCTGTTTTCCAGAAAAAAGAATTGAAAACAGCGTATGAAACAGCTTTGATTGAACAGGAAAAAGCAGCCATCAATTTTAAACAATCTGTAATGACTGCTGTGGGAGAGGTTTCCGACGCTATGGCAAAGTCTAAAGGTTCTTCAGAAAGACTGCAGCTTTTAGAACAGAGAACAGCAATTCTGGACAAGGGAATCAACGATGCACTGAAACTGTATAAAAGTGGTATGGCAACCTATCTGGAAGTCATCACTGCCCAGAATAATAAACTTCAGAATGATCTGGAAACCATCAATGTTACCCTTGAAAAATTAAATGCTGAGGTTGATCTTTACAGAGCACTTGGCGGAGGTGTACAGTAGAATATTTCTTAAAAAAATAATAAAGGAAGCTATATATGTAGTTTCCTTTTTGCTGTTTTGACGTATCAATACAACTCTATTATATAACAGGTACGGAATTTGCAATGAAGAGATGAAATTTTATGTACACAAAATCAATTGGTTATAATTTTTTTTATTCTTTTTCCTAAAAAAGGATGCAAGATTTTCAGAAAACAGGATTTATATAGATGAGTACTCGAAAATAATTAATGTTTAACGAAAATGTAATGCAATGAAAAAATTGACAGTACCCCGATTTTTTATAACAGTTTTAATGGTTTTGGCAGGATTGACCTTATTCTCATGTAATGATAATGATGGACCGGACATTCCTCCTGTAAAAATGGAAGAATTACCAGGAAACTATAAAGGAAAAATGATTATTGTACAAGGAACTACCAAAAGAGAAGGAATAAAAGAATTCAAAGTAAAGAAAGATACGATCTCTTTTGCCGAATTTCCAATAGGTGAAATCGTAAAAACCGTGGTAAAGGATCCTGCAAAAGCTGAAACTGCCATAAAATCACTTGGAAAAGTGAACTATGATATTAAATATGCAGCAGTGATCAATACAGCAAATAATGTGATAGAGCTTACTCTTACTCCAAAAACAATGGAGCTTCAGATTCCGGTAGACGGAGTCAACAAAAAGACGGTTGTGGAATTCGCTTCTAAGCAAAAAGGATATTATGTAGGGATGGATAGAACGCTTAGATATGCACTCACAGCAGAAAAAATTACAGTAGACGGGACAGTGGTTACTCCTTATGAAGTGATCGATTATAATTTCCCGTTCTGTATAAAAAATTAATAAATAATAGTAACATCAATAGATTGCGCTTTATTAAAAAGATGCAATCTATTTTTGCCTGACAGTTTTATAACATCCCGGTGGATACGGAGGCAGTTGCATCATATGGAAGAAAGTAAAGAACAGATTTTGGTAAAGCACCTTCTGAAAAAGGAAGAGGCTGCCTGGAAAGAGCTTTTTGGAGCTTATTCCGGAAATCTGTCCTATGTATGCTCCCGTTATCTGGCAGAAAAAGAAGATGTTCATGATGTGCTTCAAAATAGTTTTATAAAAATGTTTCGTTCGATAGAATCTTTTGAGTACAGAGGAAATGGTTCTTTAAAAGCCTGGATGACCCGTATCACAGTCAATGAATCTTTGAAGCATATTAAACAGAAAGGTGACTTTAAATCAGCAATTGAAGTAAATGATCTTCCGGATATCCCTAATGAAGAAGAACCGGATTTTGAAGAAATCCCCCGCGATGATATTATGATGATGATCAGAGCTCTTCCTGATGGCTACCGGACTGTTTTTAACCTGTTTGTATTTGAGAAAAAAAGCCATAAAGAAATTGCCGGGCTGCTGGGAATTGCAGAAAATTCTTCCGCATCACAGTTTCACCGTGCAAAAGGACTGCTTGTTCAGAAAATAAAAGAATTTAAAATGTCAAAAAAAGCACAGTATGAATAACGAATGGCTAAATAGTCTGCGAAGCAGAATGGATGACCATGAAGAGGACGTTCCGGAAGGATTGTGGGATGACATCAGAGATGAATTATTCTCGGGAGAAGACAATACCAGTATTCCCGGATTTATTCCTGAAATGAATGAAGGTGGAGCGGAAAAGGCAGAAAAGATAGCCGGCAGAGGGCAAAAATCCCTGTTTTATCGTATCGGAGGAATTGCTGCTGCTATTGCATTGCTGCTTTTGCTGACAAAATTATGGCCACAGAATGATACAGAGACAATGCTGTCTCAGAGACAGACAAACGTGCAGAAAGAAAAAAAATCTTTAAAACCTGTACGGGCCGAACATGCTTCAGCAGAAGAAATGACATCGGTGTCAGAAGCTCCATTAGCTGAAAATATAGTGAATACCGGACCTTGGTTGAAAGAACAGACCCGAAAATATTTTGAACCCGTAAGGAAAAATGAGCTAAAGGATATAATTAAACTGCCAACGGCTTCAGAATCTTTTCAGCAGGAAAGTAAGATCGCTCAGAAATTATCTCCTGTTGATGATACAGCGAAAGAGCAGGTTGTGGAAAATAAAAATGATGAGGTTCTTTTTAAGCAGGAAAAAATAAAAGAAGTATATGCAGGAAATGCAACCCATCATACCAGAAAATCCAGAGACAAAAAATCATGGATGCTGGGTATGCTTACAGGCAATATGGCTTCCAATTCTGCAGAACAGCAGTTTCCCGGCTATGCTTCAATCACAGGAAAAGCGATGAACGTTGAGCAGGTATGGACGACTTCCGAATATCATGATGATCCTCTTACGGCTATACTACTGGCCAATCAAAGTCAGCCGGTAGAAGCAAGAATCAGACATAAAGTGCCGGTTACATTTGGCCTTTCTGTATACTATAATTTGGGGAAAAGATGGGGAATAGGAACAGGACTGAATTATACCAAGCTGTCTTCTGAACTGCATTCCGGAAGTGACAACAATTATATTAAAGGAGATCAGACGGTTCATTATCTGGGAATTCCGGTACAGGTTAATTATAATGTCATTCAAAAAGGAAGATTCACAGGATATGTTACAGGCGGGGCCCTGGTAGAAAAACCGATAGCAGGAAATATTACAACAACGTATGTTGTGAATGATGAAATAAAGGAATCCTCAAAGGAACGTCTGGAGCCAAAACCTTTCCAGTTTTCTGTTAATGCGGCAGCAGGCCTGCAGGTGAAGCTCATTGACAAGGTTGGAATTTATGCAGAACCGGGAATAGGATATCACTTTAAAGAAGAGAATGCTCCGAATACCATTTATAAAGAAAAGCCCCTTCATTTTAATATGAAATTCGGAATCAGAGTGCTGCTGGATTAATGCAGCCAATTTAAAACACCAAACTTAATAATTGATATATGAAAACAAAACTAATCTTTTTTGTGGTTTTATTATTCTCCATTTTGGATATAAAAGCACAGTGCACGCCTACAATTACCAGTGCGAGACTCGGACAAAAATATCCGGGAACGATCTTATTCTGTGATACGGAAGATGAAGTTCTTTCCACGACACAGACTTACGCAAGTTATCAGTGGTATAAACAGGAATGGACCTGGCAAACCCCTAATAACAACCCATGGGTAGCCATTCCGGGAGCGACATCACAACAGTTAACCATTAGTGGCAATGACCAGCTGAATTATTTTAAGGTAGTTGTTTCCCAAGGCGACTGTACAGCGGAAAGTCCTACAGCATTTGCAGATGGCTTTGTATATGGGCTGCCGGCAATGATGACTACTTATACACCGGGCACCTATGAAGAAAATATGGGAACAGTGAAGGTCTGCAACGGAGCTTCTGTACAGTTTGACAATATATTTCCTTTAGTGTATGGCAAGCATACCTGGTTCAAATGTGTGCCAGGGAGCAATCCGCCGGTAGCAGGAGATCCTTGTATCATCGCTGGCGTGGTAGGTGATACTTATGTTGCAACAAGCTCGGGGAAATACGGATTTTATGCATGTACGGAATATTGTCCGGATCAGTGCCAGATGTTAGATCCGTTTGCTTTTGTTGAAGTGACTTTCGGAGATTGGGAATTCTGCAGCAATCTGGGAACTGGAGAGACAAAAATTAAAGATAATAATCTGAGAATTTATCCTAATCCTACCGCGCAGCACCTTTATATCGGGAAAGAATCTGATAAAATCTATAAAGAAGTTATCATTATAGATATGTCCGGGAAACTTGTTCTGAAGAAAAATGACCACAGATATAATCAGCCGATTGATGTAAGCAGTCTGGTACCCGGAAATTATATCATTGTTTCCAGAAGCACAGACGGAACAGAATATAAAAACAGATTTATAAAAAAATAATAGGATTATAAAATCTGAAGATGCTAAAATATTGATTGTGGGAAGGAAGATTGGATGTCTGTGGAGGGATGTTCCTTGTATTGAAGAAGAACTGAAGTGATTTATTTTAATACTTTACGCTCATAGATACATTTTCATCCTTGTTAATCTAATGACGATCATAATTACCCCAAAAAGGAATTTCCTCTTTCCGGCATCCGCTTCCTGACTTACACTTAATGTTCAGTAATTCAGATGGCATAATCTTTTTCGTTAGTTTTTAATAATGGTTGAGTCGGTACAAAGAAATTTGTACCGGTTTTTTTATTATCATCATCGTGCTTCTACAAAAATATCTGAGGATCTGTTTTCTTAAAATCTTTTTTTAAATATCTGTCTGGCTAGAATACTGTTAATATAAAACCCGGATTTTCAAAATAGTATATTCATTACTTTTACTTCAAAAACACACCATGCTGATCAAAATTTATGGAAGTGCCATTCATGGAGTGGCTGCACAGACAATTACTATTGAAGTGAATGTAGATACCGGAGGGGTAGGATACCATCTTGTGGGGCTTCCTGATAATGCTATTAAAGAAAGCAGTTACAGGATTTCTGCAGCATTGAAAAATGTAGGATTTAAAATTCCCGGAAAGAAAATTACCATTAATATGGCTCCTGCAGATCTTAGAAAAGAAGGCTCTGCTTATGATCTCAGTATTGCTATTGGCATCCTAACCGCCTCAGATCAGATATTGGCAGAGAACGTTAAAGACTTTATTATTATGGGAGAACTTTCCCTGGACGGAAGTTTACAGCCGATTAAAGGTGTTTTGCCCATTGCGATCCAGGCCAGGGAAGAAGGGTTTAAAGGAATCATTCTTCCAAAACAAAATGCCAGAGAAGCAGCCATTGTAAATGACCTCGATGTGTACGGAGTAGAAAATATCAGAGAGGTTATCGATTTTTTCAACGAAGGAAAAGCGCTTGAAAAAGTGACATTGGATACCCGAAAAGAATTTCATGAAAAGATCAATAATTTTCCTTTTGATTTCTCTGAAGTTAAAGGCCAGGAAACAGCCAAAAGAGCTATGGAAGTGGCAGCAGCAGGTGGACATAATATTATTCTGATCGGCCCGCCGGGAAGTGGGAAAACAATGCTGGCCAAAAGAGTTCCCAGTATTTTACCTCCTCTGACATTGAAAGAAGCGCTGGAAACAACAAAAATTCACTCTGTAGCCGGGAAAATAGGAACAGAAACATCATTGATGACTGTTCGTCCCTTCAGATCTCCACATCATACTATTTCAGATGTTGCTCTGGTAGGAGGAGGAAGTTATCCACAACCAGGAGAAATCTCTCTTGCTCATAACGGAGTTTTGTTTCTGGACGAAATGCCCGAATTTAAAAGAACGGTGCTGGAAGTCATGAGACAGCCTTTGGAAGATCGTGAAGTAACGATTTCAAGAGCCAGATTTACTGTAAACTATCCGGCAAGTTTTATGCTGGTAGCTTCTATGAACCCCAGCCCAAGCGGGTTTTTTCCCGATGATCCTAATAATACCTCATCTGTTTACGAAATGCAGCGGTACATGAACAAACTCTCAGGCCCTCTTTTAGATAGAATAGACATTCATATTGAAGTTCAGAAAGTAGAATTTGAACAGCTTTCCGAAAAAAGAAAAGGTGAAAAGAGTAAAGATATCAGAGACCGTGTACTGAAAGCAAGAGATATTCAGAATAAAAGATATCAAAACCTCAATATCAGCAGTAATGCGCAAATAGGACCTAAGGAAATTGAAGCGTATTGTGAACTGGACGAAGCCTCTTTCGGTCTTATCAAATTAGCTATGGAAAAACTCAATCTTTCGGCAAGGGCTTATGACAGGATCCTTAAAGTTGCCAGAACAATAGCCGATCTTGAAGGATCTGAAAATATCCTGTCACATCATATTTCTGAAGCTATACAATACAGAAGTCTGGACCGTGAATTCTGGAATGGTTGATTTTATTCTATTTCGTTGATTTAAAACTAAATACTAAGTTTTATTTTCATAAGTTTAATTCTTACCTGTGAGTTTAACATAGGAATTATGTAACACATAGGTTGAAATATTATGTTAAGTTTGATTACCAAATTATTTATAATATCATATTATGGAAGTCAAATTCATAAATACTGCATAGAAAGCGTACCTCATTTATAAGGATAGAAGAAATATATTCTTACTTCTTTTTGAATAAATACATAACGTTTGAATGCAGAATGCCGATCCACTCATACAGAGGTCGGTGTATAACCTGTATCATCCAGTTTTGAGAAACGAATAAAGAAAACACATGTAGTAAATAAACGGTGGTTATTCCTCATGTCTTTACTTTTTAAATGCTTTCTATAGTTGAAACTCCACTCACAAATTTTTAAACCAATCCAAATCAAATTATTATGTCAAACACAATTCCCTCATCAGGAACCTTATCGATAGGTTCAGCGGTATTACTGTCTTCTGAAGACAGAGAAAAATTGCTCAACGGATTTAATAAAACCAGTTGGGATTATCATCATGAAGAAACCCTGGAATCTCTTTTCCGGAAACAGGTAATCCTTCATCCTGATAAGACTGCTGCGGTTTATCAGAATCAGAAGATTACGTATGGAGAGTTGGATCAGAGAAGCAATCAGGTAGCCAACTTATTACTGAGCCATGGTATCAAAGAAGGAAAATATGTTCCCATCTGGCTGGACCGCTCTTTAGAATGGATCATTGCTGTACTTGGAGTTATCAAAACAGGTGCAGCCTATGTTCCGATCGACCCTGCTTATCCTGTCAAAAGAGTAGAATATATTCTTTCCGACACCACTGCTGATCTTATCATTACCAATCAAATTCTTGGAGAACTTTTATCAGAAACCGAAAAGGTAAAAGTATTTGGTCTGAGCAATATGGAGAATCTTAATCAGTTATCATCAGAATATCCAGGAATTAATATCCATCAGAATGCCCTTGCATATACCATTTATACTTCAGGCTCGACGGGTAAACCCAAAGGTGTAATGATTAGCCATCAGGCCATACAACATCTGGTAACATGGCACAACCATCATTTTCATGTGGATCACAGTTCAAAACTGACTCTTGTGGCGGGATTGGCATTTGACATTTCTGTGTGGGAAATATGGTCGGCCCTTACTTCAGGTGCAACGGTTTTTATTGCAGACAATGAGGATAGAACAGAAGCTCAGGCGTTGGTAGATTACTACAGAAAAAATCATATTACCCATGGCTTTGTGCCTACTGTTCTGGCTCCTTCTGTAGTGGATATTACCCGCAATTATAATGACCTGAAGCTCAAATATCTCTTTACAGCAGGTGAGAAGCTAAAGCCGGTACTTACTTCAGAATTAAGCTATGAGCTGGTGGATTATTATGGTCCCACAGAATGTACCGTATACGCTACTTATAAAAAAGTGAAAGATATTAACGGGAAATATGTTTCATCTATTGGCAGACCCATTGCCAATGCAAAAGCCTATATTTTAGGTGAAAACAAGGAATTGCTGCCCGTAGGAGCTGTTGGAGAACTCTGTATTGGAGGAAATCTTTTAGCAAAAGGGTATCTTAATAATAAAGAACTTACGGATGCTAAATTTATTACCAACCCATTCAATGAAAAAGAAAAACTGTACCGTACGGGAGACCTGGCCAGATGGAAACCGGATGGTGAGATTGAATTCTTAGGAAGAATTGATAATCAGGTAAAAATCCGGGGATTCAGGGTTGAACTTGGGGAGATAGAACGTTCACTGATCCGGCAGGAAAATATTAAAGAAGCTGTGGTTATTGGTAAGGAAACGGAAGGAAGTACCAAATACCTGATTGCTTTTGTTGTATTAAAACCCCACGTGACAACAGATATTTCATCAATCCGGAATGCTCTCAAGGCAGAACTTCCAGGGTATATGGTTCCTGCACAGATTATTTTTATAGATAAAATCCCGTTAACAGCAAATGGTAAAACAGATATTCAGGTATTAAAAAATCTGGCCGATAAAGAAGTAAAAGAATTGGTTTCATCTGAACCGCCAACTAACGAGACAGAGAGAATTATTACAGATGTCTGGTCGTCTGCATTGGAGCGGCCTGTTATTAATATTACAGATAATTTTTTTGATATCGGAGGAAACTCACTGCTGGTTGCAGTTGTTGCAGTAGCTTTACAAAGAAAGCTGGATGTGAAGGTGTATCTGCGGGATATCTATCAGTATCCGGCACTGCAGCAGCTGTCGGAAGTTCTTATTGAGAGATCCGGAGAAACCAGAGAAGCTATCCCCGTGGAAGATGTAGAGCCCTATGTAGAACTTCAGAAAGATGTGTATCTCGCTCCCGGAACTGTTTTTGCCGGCGGATTTGATCGTCAGCAGGTGGAAAATCCTGCCGCTATATTTTTAACGGGAGCTACAGGATTTGTAGGAATTCACCTGTTGCAGGAACTTCTGGATACTACAAATGCTGATATTTACTGCCTTGTAAGAGCTCAGGATGAGTTCTATGCGATGGAAAAGATTGACAAATGCTTTAAACAATACCATATTCCACAGAATCCGGAACAGAAATCACGGATCATTCCTGTTATCGGAGACCTGACCCTGCCATCCTTAGGATTGTCTCAAGAAACATTTACAAAGCTTGCCAGGCAAACCGATCTGATTTATCATTCCGGAAGTTCCGTGAACTTTATAGAACCCTATTCCTATATGAAAGCTCCCAATGTAGAAGGACTAAGGGAAGTCATAAAACTGGCAGGAGCAGAAAGAACAAAATGTCTCGCCTTGCTGTCAACCATTTCCGTATACAGCTGGGGGCATATATTTACAGGAAAAACGGTAATGCTTGAATCGGATGATATTGAGCAGAACCTGATGTCTGTAAGTAAAGATATCGGATACGTAAGAAGTAAATGGGTGATGGAAGCGGTTGCCGATTTAGCAGCAAAAGAAGGACTGCCATTGATTACTTACCGTCTCGGATATGCCATGTGCCACAGCGAAACAGGAGCAAGTGCTTCTTACCAATGGTGGTCCGGATTGGTGAAAAACTGTATAGAGTTCAAATCTTACCCGGCACTTACAGAGCTTAGAGAAGGTCTTATCACTGTAGATTATATGACCAAAGCCATGGCTCATATTACAAAAAATAAAGATGCGATAGGCAAAAAATTCAATCTGATTGCACGTCCTGAAACCAATCTTACTTTAGAAGATTTCTTTGGGCTCATGAAGAAATATTATCCTTTTACACTCAAAGATCTTCCTTATAAAGAATGGAGAAAGCAGTGGGAAGATGACAGTAAAAACCGATTGTATCCATTGACAAGTCTTTTCAGGGACAATATGCATGAAGGCTTATCTACTGTAGAACTTTACCAGAATACTTATATATGGGATTGTTCCAATGTTATTCAGTATCTGGAGGGATCAGGTATTCAGGAACCGGTATTTGATAAAAAAATGCTGGATTCCTACTTAAAATATCTCGGAATTCCGGTTGAATAGTATTGAATCATTGAAAAAGCCCAGACAGTATATGTTTGGGCTTTTAATTTTTATTCAGCAAATACGTCAGGTTTTGTCGCAGTGGACCAGGATATTTGTATCAGGGTAATGAAAAAATCTTATTTCATTTTTTTAATTAACTGAAAACCAAACAGGATAGATGAATGACGTTATTGTATTGTCAAAAGATTTCGCTGCTAATGAAAGTGCAGTGGTGGATATTAAATCACGGGGATTGGTAAATCCATTGGGAGTTCTTACAATTCAAAACAAAACAGGACAGTCTGCACAATTTCTCTGGCAGGGAGATACGTTCTATAACAGAGAAAATGCTGGATATTTTAAAGAAATAAATAACGACCTGGGAGTGAAGGTAAGCCATTATGAAGGCTTTATAACCGTTACCAATGGAGGAGGAAAACAATATCTGGAAGGAGCCCTGAAACAATAATAAAACGGATACACTTTTATTTTCCGAACAGCATAATAAAAAAGGTCAAACAGTATTGTCTGACCTTTTCTTATCTGAAGATTAGTTGATGGTTACTTTAATCACATGCTGTACAGCAGGAACAGGATATTGGGTTCCTACTTTGGAAATGCTCATGTTTTCACTTTGTGGAGTTCCCCCAAACAGAGCCTGATGATTTCCGGCTCCCGGATATTGGTCAATGCCCGTCCCGGAATCAAATAGTGAAGTTTTTGAACTAAGGTCACCTTTAGTATCCGCATCAATATTTTGTTCATTGGCATAGAACCAGTCATTGGAAAATCCGAACATTGTTACGTAGGCAATTTTATCGCCCGGCTCAGCATTAAAACTTGTTGTTACTTTGCTTCCCGGTGCTACAGGAGCACTCCCCGCAACATATACACCTTTCACATCAGATAGAGATTTCAGACTATTTTGAAGCTTGGTTACGTTTCCAAACTGTGCAATGTCTTTCAGACCTATTCCGCTGTCTGATTTGCCTAATTCATAAATTGGATTTTTATCGCCGCGGTACACAACCACCAGGGCAGGAGAAAGCCCGGTCATAATTCCTGTGTTTGCGTTCAGTTTCGTCATCATTTTACTTATATTTCCCATTTGAGCAATATCTGTAATTTCAGGATTTGATAAAGCATCAGGAGTAAAAAACGGAGCACTGTTCAGAAGTTGAGAGCCATTATAATTGGAAACAGCCCATACACCTGGAGAAAAAGGAGTTTCGTTGGCCGTTCCGCCGGATGTATTGGTAATCGTGAGGGTAAATTCCGAACTTACATCATTGTAAGAGAGATTGAGTTTCATAAGCTGGGAAGCATTGACATTAGGAACCTGCATGACAGGCTTGTTTTCAGCTTGTCCGGTGGTATCATTTTTGGTTCCGTTATCCCATAACCGGACGCTTGAAGAAACATCTCCGGTAATAGCATTTCCATTAGCATCAAACAATTTGATACCCGGCTGTTGGGACGCAAAAAACCAGTCTTTTGAAGCTCCGTACATCGTAGCAAACATTAAAGCCTGTGCTTTTCCTGCACTGAATGTAACAGAAACCGATTGTCCGGGCATAATAACAGGAGGAGTTCCCGTTCCCTGAAAACTTCCGCTTTGCACAAAATCTTTGGGAGTTACAATGTTTTCAAAAGTAATAGTTCTTTGAAAAGCCGTATCCGTCATCATGGCATTATCCGAATCACGGCATGAAGAAAGAGTAAATGCAGCTAGAGTAGCTGCTGCTAAAACTGATGTTCTGAAAATAAACCTGTTCATAAAAGTAAATTTTTATAGTTATAATTGATATCTGTAACTATAGTCGGCTACTTTTTGTGATCCTGACAAAAAATATTTTCTTAATTCAGTTTTTTTTCAGGTATAGTTTTTAGAATGAAAAATAAAATCAATTATATTCCCTTTTTTCCGTCCAGAATCATCTGAATCATTTTTATCTTTCGGTTTTCTCTGGTTTCCGGTTTCCTGGCTTCCTCAATCCAACGGATGTATTCCTTTCTGTGGGTGTAGCTCATTGCATCAAATAAAGCTTTTGCTTCAGGATTTTCCTTAAAAACAAGGGCGATGTCATCTGCAATTTCAATAACTCTTTCCTCCTTATCTTCAATAAGGGAGACGGAAACCTCATCTCCGAAGCTTTTACCCAGTTTCTTCCTGATTTCCTGTGTCAAGCCTAAAATATGGCAATCGGATTTCATTTTGGCAAGGCTTCCACGGTATTCAACTTTATCATCAAACAGGGCTTTTATCTTTACCTGTCCTTTTTTATGAAACAATTCTTCTGTAGAAAATGGAAATTCTACAAACGCAGCATTCATTGCTCCGTTCTGTTGAATAATGGCTGTGAATTGGATAGGTTTTGCATCCATGATGAAATATTTTTTGTTTTTAATAATCAAAAATAAAAAAACCGTGAAAGTAAATTTCACGGTTTTAAAAATATATCGGTTAAGATGATTATTTTTTAGCTTTCTTAGGCATTGTTGTAGTACCTGAGTTTTTAGTTTTTGTATCCGCCGGAGTATTGGCATCTCTTACAAGCTTCAGCTCGTCAACTAATCTTCTTGCCCCCGCAAACTTATCGATTGTCCAAAGAACAAAACGAACGTCTACATTGATGGTTTTCTGCCATTCAGGCTCGAATACGATATCACCGCTTAATGCTTCGCTGTTTCCGTCGAAAGCAATACCGATAAGGTTCCCGTCTCCGTCAATTACCGGAGAACCAGAGTTACCTCCAGTAATATCGTTGTTAGAAAGGAAGTTTACAGGCATGTAACCTGCAGCATCAGCATACTGACCGAAATCTTTAAGGTTGTAAAGATCAATCACTCTTTGAGGAAGATCAAATTCTTCATCCCCTTTCTTGTATTTTCCAACAAGACCGGTCATATCTGTATAGTAATTATCAGTAACTCCGAAATAGTTTCTGTCACTTCTGATTGGTAATTTATCTACCGTTCCGTATGTTAATCTCATGGTAGAGTTTGCATCCGGGTAGAATTTCTTCTCAGGCATAGCTTTCATTAAACCAGCCAGGAACAGACGGTTGTTTTTTGCAAAGTTGTCATCTATTTTTACAAATCTGTCTGTGCTTATCTTTTGATCAGCAACAATTCCGTTAGCTGCTTTCCAAAGTGGGTCAGCATCAAGCTTCAATGCATCCGGATTCAATAAAAAATTCGTTGCAGAAGTTTTATTGGCGAAGATTGAAGAATACGCCAAATTAGAAACCGTTTTAGCATCCAGTCCTAAAATAGTAGCAGAAGCAACGTCCGGGTTTTTAACTCTTGCCTGGTAAAGGCTGGTCATAGCGGCAAGCATTTCTCCTTCCAAAGCAGGATTGAAGTTTTCATAAGCAGCTTTGATAGCAGCTTCTGTTTTAGCTTTCATCGCTAATCTTCCCTGCATATCCTGAGCAGCATACGCTTTAAGAGCAGATCCGACCTGAGCAGCAAGGGTAATATATTTTGCATTTCTTGTAAACTGAGTTGCATAGTTTCTTTCAACATTTCTATCAGAAACCTGCTTGTAGTATATACCAATATCTTCTAAAACGCCATTGTACTGATCATTTCCTGGCATTGCAGCCCACTTATTGTAAGTTTCCTCAATCTTTTGTTTGTCAGAAATAGTTCCGTTTTTCTCTACGGCATCGATAGTACCTTGTCTGTTTTTCCAGTAGTTAGCTACAGAAGCATATTGAGAAGCATAGTTAAGCTGAGTTGCCTTATCCTTGTCCATGTACTTTTTCATAACGTCCATAGCCAATTTGGAAGCTTCAACCCATGCCGGATAATCTTTAGTTACCATCTGCTGAATTCCGTAAGAAGTCAGGTAACGGTTTGTTCTTCCAGGGTATCCTAAGATCATTGAGAAGTCACCAGGCTTAATTCCTTTAAGAGAAACCGGAAGGAAATGCTTAGGCTTCAGCGGAGTATTGCTTGGAGAATATTCAGCAGGATTTCCTGCAGCATCAGCATACACTCTGAAAACGGTAAAGTCTGCAGTGTGTCTTGGCCATTCCCAGTTATCTGTATCTCCTCCGAATTTTCCTAATGATGAAGGCGGAGCACCTACCAATCTGATATCTTTATAATCCTGGTATACAAAATAGTAGAATTCATTTCCGTTGAAGAAATCTTTTACGACTACCGTATATTTTCCGTTTTCAGAGTTTTCTGTCTGGATAGCCTTAGTTTCAGCATCGATAACAGCTTTTCTCTCTGCTCCGGTCATATTGTTGTTTAGCTTAGAATTGATTCTTTGCGTAGCATCATCCATTCTTACTAAAAATCTTACATAAAGATCCTTTGCATTGAATTCGTCTTTCTGTTTCATTGCCCAGAAACCGTTCTTCAAATAATCTTTTTCTGGTGTAGAAGCCGCAGCAACAGCACCGTAACCACAGTGGTGGTTGGTAAATATAAGTCCTTTATCAGAAACAATCTCCCCTGTACAGAAACCACCGAAACTTACGATAGCATCTTTTAAGCTTGAATTGTTCACTGAATAAATTTCTTCAGGCGTAAGATGCAGACCCTCTTTTTGCATATCAACACCGTTAAGTCTTTTGATGAGCATTAGCAGCCACATCCCCTCATCCGCCCTCATCTGAGCAAAGCCCAGTAAGAAAGTGAATAGTAGAAATAGTCTTTTCATTTTATAAAATAATTTTTGTGTCGCTAATTTACTAATTTTTACGAGATTCTGTCCCGGAATGGTATGAAAATGGGATGATAATTCACATGAAAAAGATACTATTACCACTTTTTACAGTTTTACTTTTAGGAGTTGTTTTGAACTGTTCTTCAGTACCCGCCAAAGATCCCTTTCTTCAAAGGCAATGGATGCTGGTTTCTTTTGATGGTTTTTCAAAAGACCAATTAATGGCTAATAAAGCCGAATTCAATCTGACAGCCAATAAGGTAAAGGGTAAAATTCAGGCGAGCTCTTATATGGGATGCAACCGGATGTCTTTTATGACTGAATTTAAAACAGGAGGAAATGTGAAAATCTCAAAAGGAGTGAGTACAATGAAAGCCTGTCAGGATATGAATCTTGAAATGTCTTTTCAGAAGAAAATAGAAACGATGACTCATTATTCTATTGACGGGCATTTTTTGAGTTTATCCGATGATCATGGAAATTCAATGAAATTTGTAGCTGCTGATTGGGATTAATGAAGCTCCCTTACCATACAAAAGTCCGCCTTGCAGCGGACTTCTTTGATTGAAAAATCTAGTTTGGTTATCAGCTTTTTGAGGTTATTAGCCTTTGAGAGTTATTAGTTTTTGGGAATCGTTTTTTTTATTTCTTCCAGAGTTGCTGTGTTAGGCAGCCCGGTAACATTCATTTTTGTGTTCCTAGAATTTGTAGTATTGTGATATGCCTGTCTGTTGGGAATTGTTTTTTTGAGGTCTTCGAGACTAGCTGTGTTGGGAAGAAGCTTGCCTGAATTGTCTGCAGCTGCTTTGGTTTTGGATTCCTGTTTTTTTACTTCAAGGCTTTGATCAGAAGCAAGACCTGAGTTTACGGTTTTCTTTTCATTATTTTCCTTAGCTTCCTGCATGAGTTTAGCCTGCTGTTCCTGTGCCTGTTTTACAACCAATGTTTGATCTTCCTCTGTCGTAGCGACCTTTTTATTTTCCTGTGCATAGATAATAGTGCTTAAAAATAATAATGGGATAATGTATGCTATTTTCATGACGGTTTATTTTATGTTGACTAATACTTGAATTTTTCCAATCTCTTTTTGGTCATAATCCTGAAGTGCTTTTCCGATTACCTGACCAATTTTTACTTTTTTAATATTGGCTTTCATGGCAACACCTGCTTTAGATGAAGTTACCAGGAGATCCCCTCTTTTTATTTTTCCGTTTTCAAGGCATACTTTGGTTGGAATAACACCAATAACACCCATTGGCGCTTTATTGGAAATATCAATGTCGATGTGTTCTTCCGTAAGCAGTACCCCCGGTTTGGTAGCATACACTCCTGCAACAAGAGTAGAATAGGGCGTTGATGATTTTTCAACCGTTCTGTCTGCTTTTGTTGAAATAACAAGAATATCACCAGGTTCATATTCGGAAATGTTTCCTTTAACGTCAAAAGCTTCTGCAACGTCAGCACCACTGTTTTGTGTACCGCCATTGAAAAATCCTTTTCCGGTATTATCGATACGGGCAACATTTACGGTTCCCGGGTTTCCGGATTTAAACAGAGCCAAAGATCCTGCGCTGTGGGTTTCTACAGTAAGTGCAGGGTTCGTATTTGATGTATTAAAATTAACAAATCTGGCTGCCCGGCCATTACTAAAATTAGGAACCCAGGCATAGATAGCATTTCCTGTTCCGTCTGCAGTGGTTTCTACACCATCTCCAGTGTTGGATGCATTAGCGGTGATACCATTACCGTTACCATCTGCAATGGCAATCAAGGCAGGGCCGTTTCCGGCAGGATTGGAAGCGTGGAATAGACCTGCGTATCCTCCGGTTCCGGAAGATATTCCATAAATTCCTGCTGTGCCGAAGTTGGCAAACTGAGAATTGACTTCTCCTCTTACTGCAGGAGAGGTTCCGGTCACTTTATCTACCTTGAAATTACCTGCAATACCGTTTCCAACAGTGGTTACAGTGATAACATCGCTGGTGTTTGATTCATTGAAAATATTAAATCTTCCTGCACGTCCTGTAGCAAAAGTAGGAACCCATGCATAAAGCGCATTTCCGGCACCGTCAATATTGGTTTCAACCCCATTGCCGTCTTTACCCGCATTGGCTGTAATGGCGTTACCGTTACCGTCTGTCAAAGCGATCAGTGATGATCCGTTTCCGGCAGGATTGGAAGCGTAAAATAGCCCGGCTCGCCCTCCGGTTCCGGATGAAACACCAAAAATAGCGGCAGCACCAAAATTTCCAAAAATAGTATTGACTTCCCCTCTTACAGCAGCTCCAACACTATTGGTATTATTGAGTACAAAAGAAGCAGCATTGCCTTTGGTATTATCAGGGATGTTTCCATTTCCGTTAGATGCCACTTCAAAAGTATTAGCATCAGTATTTGTATTGTTGAAATTTTCAAATCTTCCCGCACGTCCGGTACTGTTATTTAAACCTACCTGACCGTAAACACCGATACCCGTTCCGGCTGTATTGGTCGCTACAAATCCTCTTACTCCATATCCGCCTCCGTCATTACGGCCTACGACTGCTCCGGCAATATCGCTGGTGGTTCTGCCCACTACAGCTTCACCACCACCATTGTTATCACCTACAACACCGGCGGAAGTCTGTGAGGAAGTTATTCCATGCAGCCCGAATCCGGCTCCTGTAGAACTTCTGACTCCGGCTCCGTTTCCTGAAGTGGTAACATTGATAACCGTACCGTTTCCTACACTGGATGCACTGAGGGCAACATTATTATTCGCATTATTAAAGATTGAAATACTTGCGGGAATCCCGTTATTACTGGTAGCAGTAAGACCTGTTCCTGTATTACTGTTGGCGTAAACCCCGGTTCCGTTGGCACTGGCATTACCATATACACCCAGTCCGTTCGGAGTAACACCATATACTCCCCAGCCGCTTCCGGCCTGGCTTCCGTAAACCCCGACTCCAAGTCCTCCTGTACCATTGTTAATACCACGTACAGCACTGGAAAATCCACCGGGAGAAGCACTGTTTACAATTCCTCTTACTGCAGAAATATTGGATGTGGTAGCATTACTTACTCCCTCAAGAGAAGTACCATCTCCATCGTTGATCAATGAAAACAGAGTCGAAGCATTATTAACAGTTGTGCTGTAAGGAATGGCAAAGCTTCCGCCGCCGCCACCCGCAGATTTGGCATACATTGCATAAGGAACACTTAACAGCTGGCTGGTTCCTACTATGGTATAGCTGGTTCCTCCGGCAGGATCTGTTTCTGTTTTTAGATAATAGCTTCCTGCAGGCCAGTTGATGGTAGCGAATGTTCCTGTAAGTACAGTTCCGGTTCCTATTTCAAGGCTGATAAGTCCGTTGGCATTTGTGTTTCCGGTGAGTCTTTCAGAGTAGACTGCGGCTCCGGCAGGAGATCCCTGTAATATGCTTACTTTTACAGCAATGGCCTGATTGACTAAAAGTTGTCCGGATCCGTTTCTCATGACAGCCTGGTAACTCATTTTTTCCGGAGCCTGAGAAAGTCCCATAAAGAAACCTATCAGAATCCAAAACAGTGATAATATTTTTTTCATGGCGTTTTATTTTTTAATGATTTTAAAAGTTTTGATATTTTCCCCATTTTGGATAATTCTGATAATGTACATAGCAGAAGGAAGTGAGGAGAAATTAAGCTCAGATTTTGATTGTGAAATCTCGTCTTTTTTTACCAGTTTGCCCTGAGCATCAAATAACTGATATTCTGATCCTTTAAAATTATTTGAGGTAAAATCCAAATACAAATAATCTCTGAAAGGATTTGGATAAAGCAAAATGCCGTTCAGTTCCGATGTGTTTTCATGAGTAGTAAGCGTAACAACCTCATAAGATTGTTGAACACCTTCGAGAATCTGTCCTGTTCCTTTTTCGAGGTAGGTTGTCTGGCCTACACTGTAAGAAACAAAACCATTAGCTCCTGATGCATCCAGTCCGGTTGCCAAAACTGCAGATTGTGCGTGCAGTATGGGGATGGAAAAGACAGACAGAATAATACAGTAAATAGATATTCTTTCCATGGATAACAGTTTTGGTGATTAATAGATGTGTTTTCTTGGGGAATTTGGGAAGACTAAATTACCACCTATCTCCATTGATTGGCAGGAAAATAGACCAACGGCAGAAATAATCGACCAATGGCATTGGTGAATTATTATGATGTATTTTTAAGGATTAAAAAAAGAAAGATTGTCCTTGTAAGTTCGGCCAATAGGAAGTTTTATACGATGCGGAAGTTCTATTTCGTGACAGCTTTTTCCGCGGATAAGATGACGCGGGACAGCATAGCTTCTGTGTATTCTGACAAAAGAATTAAAAAAACTTTTTTGCAGAAGATTTCCCAGCGAATTTAAAATACAATGATTTTTTTCCAGTGTGATGATTCTGGTGTAATCTTTCAGAGCTTCCAGGTAGAGAATATCTTTCATCTTAATCTGAAAAACATGACCACCCTCTTTTATTTTGATGCAGTTTTCTCCCACCATGGCATCATAGCATTCACATTTCTCTTTTACTTCAAAAAAATCAAAAAGCTTTTCCATGGAATAATGAAATCGTTCTGCGGTAAGCGGTTTGGTAATAAAATCTAAAGTATTAATCTCAAAAGCTCCGGCAGCCAGTTCGGGATGAGAGCTTACGAAAATACAGGCAGGGATCTTATGGGCCAGCTTTCTGAACTCAAGACCGTTCATACCCCTTAAATTGGTTTCGGTAATCAGGAGATCAACGGGAATATCAAGATAGGGAACTGCCTTTTCAGCAGAGTCGAAAGTGGCAACAATTTCAATGTTTTGATATTGCCTGATATAATGCTGAAGAACCAGCCTGTCCAGTTCATCATCATCAATAATCATACATTTGATATGGGTAACCATGATATTCCGGAGATTAGTTTTTGATTTAAATAATTAAAAATCAGAAATTTATTATATAAAGTTATTGATTTTTTATAAATCATTCATCAGTAAACTTAAATTTATATTAAAATATGTTATTAAGTAAAAATTGATTTTGTTTTTTTTCTGAAAAATATTAACTTGTAAAAATCATAAACATAGACAGAACTTAATGTTAGAAAAGAAAGAACATAACTATGAGAAAGCTGTCCTGGTGGGTGTTATTACCCAGAATCAGGATGAAGAAAAACTGACGGAGTATTTGGATGAACTTGAGTTTTTAGCTTTCACAGCAGGAGCAACCGTACAAAAGCGCTTTACCCAAAAATTAACTCAGCCTGATTCCAAAACCTTTATCGGTAGCGGAAAAGCCATCGAGATAAAAGAATATGTAAAAGAAAACGAGATCGGAACCGTAATTTTCGATGATGAACTCTCTCCTTCACAGCTTAAAAACCTGGAAAGGGAAATGGAGGTTAAAATCCTAGACCGTACCAATCTTATTCTTGATATTTTTGCCCAGAGAGCACAGACTTCATATGCAAGAACACAGGTGGAGCTGGCACAATACCAGTATCTTTTACCACGACTGACAAGAATGTGGACCCACCTTGAGCGTCAGAAAGGGGGAATCGGGATGAGAGGTCCCGGGGAAACGGAGATTGAGACTGACCGTCGTATAATCCGTGACAGAATTACATTGCTGAAAGAGAAACTGAAGACGATAGACAAGCAGATGGCTACCCAGCGTAACAACCGTGGGAAAGTGGTTCGTGCTGCTTTGGTAGGATATACCAACGTAGGGAAATCTACCCTGATGAATTCCATTTCAAAATCTGAAGTTTTTGCTGAAAATAAATTATTCGCTACGCTGGATACCACGGTAAGAAAAGTGGTAATTGGAAATTTACCGTTTCTGTTGACAGACACCGTAGGGTTTATCAGAAAACTTCCTACTCAGCTGGTAGAATCTTTTAAATCTACATTGGATGAGGTTCGTGAAGCCGATCTTTTGATCCATGTGGTGGATATTTCTCACGAAAGCTTTGAAGATCATATAGAATCTGTAAATCATATCCTGATGGAAATCAACGCTCATCAGAAGCCAATGATTATGGTTTTTAATAAAATTGACGATTTCAGCTATGAGAAAAAGGATGAAGATGATCTTACGCCTTCAACCCGTAAAAATATTTCTCTTGAGGAATGGAAAAAGACGTGGATGGCAAAGTCAAAGTATCCGACAGTTTTCATCTCTGCATTAACGAAAGAAAACTTCCCGGAAATGAAGAAAATGATCTATGATGAGGTCATGAAGATTCATATTTCCAGATTTCCATACAACGATTTTCTTTTCGAATATTTCGACAACGACGAAGAAGAAAGCAACAATTAATGAAGTATCACTTTTTCCTTTTATTCATCATGTTTTCGGTTTTTGGGTTCAGCCAGAAATCAAAAATTGATTTAAAAGCTATTGAGAAAAGTCTCAGGACTTCCGATTCGCCGTACAATTACGAGAAGCTTATTTTCAAATTTAAAGGATACCCAAAGTCTCTGGATAGCATAGAAGCTCAATATCTGTATTATGGAAGAAATTTTAGAAACGATAAAATAAGTACATCAGATGATAGTTTTAAAAGTCTTGTAGAAGCCTTTAAGCAAAATAATTTTGCAGACTGTATCAAGCAGGGAAAAGCTTTGTATGGTAAGGATCCTACCAACCTGGATATTCTGTTGATCCTTCTTAGGGCTTACGACTCGGTAAAAGATGGAAATAACTTTGTACACCATCTGAATCAGTTCCGTACCCTTACCGAAGGAATAAGAAGTTCCGGAGACGGAAAATCCGAGAAAACAGCCTATATCGTCAATTCGGTAGGAGATGAGTATATTCTGCTCAACATTCTGAATATAGGACAGGATTATACCAGGAGTTCAAAAGCTTCTAAAGATGCGATGTTTGATATATGGGAAAAGGACGGGAAGCAGATTTATATCAAAATACTCTATTTGGAACTCACCAATTAATCTTAAAATAAAAACACTTAGTGGAATTATATTATTCATTTTCAGCATTAATCGTATTAGCATCAATATTTGCCTATCTTAACTATAGGTTTTTAAAACTTCCGAGTACCATCGGAATTATGGTCATTGCCATTGTGGTTTCCATTTTTCTGGTCCTTTTCGGAGAAACGGTTCTTCCCAGAACTTTCGGACATCTTCATAACCTGATGAACGGAATTGATTTTACAGAAGTTCTGATGGGTGCCATGCTTAATTTTCTGCTCTTTGCAGGAGGAATTCATATTAATATTAATGACCTCAAAGAACAGTTCAGACCTGTAGTAATATTTTCCACAGTAGGGGTTGTGATTTCTACTTTTGTAGTAGGATTTGGAATGTTTTATCTGCTTCCTTATGTGGGGGTTAAACTTCCTTTTATCTACTGTCTTGTTTTCGGTGCCTTGATTTCTCCTACCGATCCGGTAGCGGTTCTGAGTGTCCTTAAGCAAGCCAATGTATCCAAATCACTGGAAACAAAAGTGGCCGGAGAGTCTCTTTTCAATGACGGTATGGCAGTTGTGGTCTTTACAGTGATTTTGCAGCTGGCGATCGGAAAAGAAGTGGATCTGAGTGTTGAAACGATAGGATTGCTTCTCCTTAAGGAAGCTGGTGGAGGTCTTTTACTCGGGGTTCTGTTAGGATGGGTTACTTCAAGATTGATGCGTGAAGTGGACGATTATATTATTTCCGTATTAGTAACGCTTTCGGTGGTAATGGGAGGTTATCTTATTGCCCGTCAGATGCATATATCAGGTCCATTGACTATGGTGGCGGCAGGATTATTTATGGGAAATTTCAACAGAAGTTTCAAAATGAAGTCTGTTACCCAGGATTATCTGATCAAATTCTGGGAATTGATTGATGAAATCCTGAATGCTGTATTATTCCTGTTTATTGGGTTTGAACTTTTGATGATTAAAGATCTCAGACATTTCATGATTCCTGGCTTAGTGGCCATTGTGGTAGTTTTGCTGGCAAGATTTATTTCGATCTGGGGACCTACAAAATTTACTTCCCTGAGAAGAAGTTTCAGTCCGCAAACGGTGAAAGTGCTTGTTTGGGGAGGAATTCGTGGCGGAGTTTCCATTGCATTGGCGATGTCTGTTCCTAAAAGTGAATACAGTGAAATTATTTTAAGTATTACCTATTGTGTTGTCGTATTCTCAATCATTGTTCAGGGACTTACCATTGCTAAAGTGGCCAATCCGAATAAGATCGCGAAAGAGGAAGAAGAACAGGAGAATATTGCAGTAGAGGAGAAAGTGTAGATCTGACAGCCAATTATAAATATGAGTATCGTTAAAGAAATACAGGAAGCGCTTGCTGTTTTATCCATTCCTGAAAAGGCGGAGTTTTTTCCGAGATTTTTCAAAACAGGAAAAGGAGAATATGGCGAAGGTGATTTGTTTCTGGGCGTAAAAGTTCCGGATCAGCGCTCTGTTGCAAAAGAATATTACTCAAAAATAAGCTTAAAAGAACTCAGTACATTACTTTCTTCAACATATCATGAACATAGGCTGACAGCTCTTTTTATGCTTATTTTAAAATTTGAGAAAACAAAAGATAAGGCAGTAAAAGAAGAAGTGGTCGCTTTTTATCTGGATCATCTTCCTTATGTGAACAACTGGGATCTTGTAGATTCTACCTGCTATAAAATTTTAGGCAGATATGCTTTTGAAAATCAGAAAGAAGGCCTTCTTAAGCAACTTTCGGAATCTGATGAGATGTGGCATAAAAGGATTGCTGTTGTCGGAACAATGCATTATATAAAAAAAGGATCATTTGCTCTGACCAAAGAATTTGTGACCAGAAATCTGAAACATTCCCATGACCTGATGCACAAAGCAAACGGATGGCTGCTAAGAGAAATGGGAAATAAAAATGAAGGCGAGCTGATCGGTTATCTGAACCAATATTATAAAGAAATGCCCAGAACCTGTCTTCGGTATGCTATTGAAAAGCTGGATGAAGATCTTCGCCAGGATTATCTTAAAGGGCGTGTTTAAAAAATAATATACGGAAGCAATACCGTATTTTCCCCTGAAAAAGTACCGGGAAACAGCTATTTATGCCCAAAAAATCAAAGATTATAAGGATGTAAGGCCAGAATTAAGTAATTTTGTGCTTTTAACCTGATCATGAAAAAAATATTAAAACTATTTCTTCTTCTGCTTCCCCTGCTTTTTTTAACAAGCTGCTTCGATATCCTGGATAAGGTGAACGTAAAAGCTGATGGTACAGGAGAATATACTATTATTCTTAACGCCAGTAAGAGCAAGACAAGACTGGCTTCCATCTCAAAAATGGAAACCATCAACGGAAAAAAAGTTCCTAAAAAGTCAGAAATTGAAAATAAAATCAATGAAGCTGCCAGAATTTTTAAAGGAACTCCCGGAATCAGCAATGTGAAAACCTCCATGGATTTTGATAATTACATCATCAAACTGAGCTGTAATTTCAAAAAGATTGAAAACATTAATGCAGGTCTGGAAAAACTGAAAGCCCAGAAAATATTGGGTAAAATGGTTCCAACCCAGGTTTACAGTCAGAATCTTGAAAAAAAGACCTTGACAAGGAATAAAGTCAATACTTTCAAAGCTGACTATGACAAGATGAGTAAGGCAGACAAAGAGGTTTTTACTGATGCGAAATATACTTCCATCATGCAGTTTGAAACTCCAGTGAAATCACAATCGAATACTACTTATGTGCTTTCTCCCAACAAAAAAGCTCTTAAACTGGAAGCTGATATTCTGGACCTCATCCTTCAAAAAAAGCAAATTCAAAATACCATTCTTTTTCAATAAATTTCTAAACTATAGTCATGAAATCTATCTTATTAAAAACGCAAACCATTATTTTCGTTCTCTTTGGCTTTACATTGGTTTTCGGCCAAAACAGTATGAAAATCCCTTCCGATGCTGTATTTTATATGGAAGTCAACGGAAAGCAGCTTAATAATAAAATCAACTGGAATAAACTGAATCCTTTGCTGCATGAGCTCAGCAAAAAGAGCAAGGAAAACCTTTCTTGGACAGATTATTCCAAAACAGGAATTAAATATGACGCTGTTCAATACCACTACGCAAGTTTTAATGATTCTATTAAGACCTACAATACTCATTTTATCATTGATAATAAGGAAAAGTTTCAGGAGTTCATTAATTCTGTAAAGAAAAAAGGACAGGAAGTTTCCGGCAGAAAGAATTATTCTTATGTAGATATCAATGATGATATTTTTGTAGCGTGGAACGGGAGCCGTGCTGTTCTCAGTATGATCAGCTATACAAAACCTTATAAGGACCTTTGGGCAGAGGAAGCAGTTACAGACAGTACAGCAGTTGCAGTGGTAGACTCCGCTTACGCAGAACCAGGAGATACAGTGTATACCGAAGAACCGGAAAAACCTTTCGATTATAAAGAAGAAATTAAAAGTCTGAAAGAAGATATCAAATACCTGAAAGAAAGTATTAAAGAAAATAACAACGAGATTGCAAGAATCCAGAAAGATATCAAATACCTGGAAAAACATCATAAATATCCTGCAGAGAAAGAAAGTGCTGAGAATTCTGAAAATGGAGAGGAAATGCCTGATGCGGAATATGATGAGGAAGAAGATAAAGCCTATCAGAAAGAGCAGGACTCTATCAGGAGAGAAAATTTTAAGGTGGTTAAAAAGAACGCTGAAGATCGTTTCGACCAATATTTCAGTTCAAATTTAGAGATTGAAGTTCCTAAAGAAATGCTTTCATTCAGAGATGCCAATTCCGATGTTTTTGTGTACACAGACTATGGAAGGATTGTAAATGAAGGGATCTATGGAAAAATGACGAAGTATTATGGCTACGGACAGTTTTTCAAAAACATGTACAACTCCAATTATGTATACAATCTGTATTTTGATAAAGATAAAGTAAGACTTGTCAATAATTATCAGCACAAAAATGCTGACATTCAAAAGAATATTTCTGCCATTTATAAAGGGAAGAAAAACAAAAAACTGCTGGAGCTGATCAATGAAAAAAGTGTAGGTTACTATGCCATGAATGTGAATGGGGCAAAATGTTTCGACATGATGTACAGCCTTCTTCAGAATTCCGGGGAAAATGAATACAAAAAAGAAATGGAGCTGATCATGGAAACTATGAAGATAGTACTGGATGAAGAAGCCATTGCCAAAATTGCACCTGGAAACGGAATCTTTGTTTTGAATGAATTAAAATCCAAAACCGTAGAATACACCGATTATGAATACGATGCTGATTTCAATGAAAAAGAAGTAAAGAAAACCAAAGAAATCGCTGTTCCTAACTTCACTTTCGCTTTTGCAACAGAGAATGAAGGCTATTGGAATCGTATTTTTGATATGCTGACCACCAATAAAAAGTTTTCTGAAAGATTCTCTAAAAAAGGAAATGTGTACACCTTTAAGGAAGAAAAAAACGGCGGTTATGTTGATCAGTTATTCTTTACTGTGAAAGATGGGGTGGTGTACTTAATGAGTGCTGCAGATAATAATTTACCGGTAAACCAATCTGATATTTCCAGAAAATGGGCAAAAGACTCTGCTAAATATCCTTTATCCGGCAGATTGGATATCAAGAAACTTTTAACAGGATTAGACAAAGAATTCAAAACTCCGAAAGAAAGAAAAACATTAGAGGCGATCAAAAAAAATGTAGGAGAGTTGTATTATAAAACGGAATTAAAAGGAGAAAGTATCCAGACTGAAATGAACTATAACATCAAAGATTCTTCGGAAAACAGCTTAATGTATTTCTTTGATATATTCGATCAGGTTTTTAAAGCTAAAGAAACAGAAAAGAAGCCTCAAATTTTATAGATGAACAAAAAAAAGATTATTGTCCCGTTATTTTTATTGCTGGCTGTTGCAGTATATTTTATAGCTTTTCACAAAGATAAAAGTCTTCAATATATTCCTGATAGCGCAGATGCAGTCGTCTTAATCGACACGAAGAAATTAACGGGACAATACCTCTTCAGTTTAGTAACCCATCCTTCAAAATGGTCCGGAAGAAAAGCAAAGAGTAAAAGCTCCGGTTCACTGAAAGATTCAGGAATCAGAATTCCGGATTTTCTACAGATATTTCATATTAAAGGCACTAAATTTACAGAATGGTACAGTGTTTTAGAGCTTAAAGATTCGCAAAAATTCATTACCTATTTAAAGAAACAAAACTTTGTAGCCAAAGGAAATAACCTTTTTCAGAAAGATCAGTTTTTCTTTATGATCAATGGGAACCATTGCATTGCAGGAACTTCTGACCTTGCTTTTGAAACCCTTCAAAAAAGACTTCTTCAGAATTCTGTACATCATGTTTGGGAGGCAGACCGCTTTATTCAAAATACAGTGGGAAGCATTTCATTTATTTCAGGGCAGAAAATCCGAAACTTTTCCATTGAGCTAAAGGAGGATGAAATTGAAATCAATAATAATTCAAATCCGGAGATTCTTAATATGATTGCTTCAAAAGCTGAGAAAGGAAATCATTTTCTGGAACTTGAATTAGACAAAGAAAACATCAGGAATTTTACCCGTTTTTTCAAAAAAAGTATAGCAGATTCTTCACAGATAACATCTTTAAAGGCTGCTGCAGATCTTAGACAGATCAATGATACCATCGTCACGTATGAATATGATGATAATTTTAATGAAGTTGAAAAAAAGACGGTTCAAAAGATTACCCAGCCCAGCTATATGATCGATATTCTGAGTAATGATCCTGAGAAAACCTGGCAGTATTTCCAGTCCGAAAAGTGGATCAACAACGAAAATCAATTCACTGCAATTCCCTTTCAACCTAACAAAATCACGTCAAATAATAAAGGAGTTACGATAAAATCAACCCGGAATCCGATATCATTATCCAGTCGGTTAAAGCAAAATTATATTATGATCAGAAATAATGCTTTGCTGTATTCTTCTTTGAAAATGCTGAGAGCCAGTGAAAAAAAGATCATATCGGATATAGATTATGTATTCTATGGAAATCAGTCTGGTCATTATTGGCTAAAAATAAAAGCGAAGAAAGGAGAATTACCCTTAATTTTACGGTGGTAAGCATAGAAACCGAATAAAATTTTCTTAAATGGCTCCATCAGATATCGCATTGCTCAAAACTTTTACGCATTATTTTTTGCATCTTATTTTTCCGGTCTTTATTGCATTGATTTTTTATCGAAAAAACTGGAAAAAGGCATATTTTATTCTTCTTGCTACCATGCTGGTAGATCTTGATCATCTTTTTGCCAATCCAATTTTTGATCCTTCAAGAGGAAGCATAGGTTTTCATTTCTTACATTCTTATTATGCCATTGCGGTGTATTTTTTGCTGCTGTTCTTTAAAGGAAATATCAGGATAATAGGAATCGGGCTTCTGTTTCATATGTTCACAGATTATCAGGATTTTAACTTCTGGCCTCATTAAAATATTATTAATATTTTCTTTTAATATTGAAATTATTATAGATTTTTTGTATTTTGTAGTCACGATATGAGACTAAAAGAACTTTTACATTATACCTATATTTTTCCTATTCTGGCAGTAGGATACTACTTTTCCGGTTTGATGGGAAGTGGTGTTCTATATGATATTCTTGCCGGTATTTTATTAATCGGAAGTGTTTTGTCCGCAGTACATCATGCTGAAGTGGTAGCTCATAAAGTAGGGGAGCCTTTCGGAACCATCATTCTGGCTCTTTGTATCACCATTATTGAAGTGGCACTTATCATCTCGCTGATGGTTGCCGGCGGAGATCAGGCGATCACGCTGGCCAGAGATACCGTTTTTGCTGCTGTAATGCTTATTCTTAATGGAATTCTGGGGATATGTATTCTGGTAGGCGGCGTTAAATATCACGAGCAGTTCTTTGCAAGGACTTCAGCAACCACTTATCTGGTGAGTATTGTTTCTATTCTGGTACTTACCCTTGTTCTTCCCAATTTTACATCAAGTGTCAACGGACCATTCTATAACGAAGCACAGCTTATTTTTATATCCATTGCGTGTCTTGCCATTTACGGGGTTTTCCTGATGGTGCAGACCGTTCGCCACAGAAGCTACTTTATTGTTCCTGATGAGCATCCTGAAGAACATTATATACCTTCATTGTCAAAAACCCTTATCAGCTTTATTTTTCTGGTAATTTGTCTTGTTATTGTCGTGCTGATGGCGAAAGGGTTATCCGATACCATAGAAGCAATGGTACAAAGCCTTGGAGCTCCGAAATCTCTGGTGGGAGTCATTATTGCTGCCGTGGTTCTCCTCCCTGAAGGGGTGGCAGCGATCCGTGCGGCAAGAGCCAATCAAATCCAGTCCAGCTTAAATCTGGCATTGGGTTCTGCACTGGCAAGTATCGGTCTTACTATTCCTGCGGTTTCAGTAGTGTGCATCATGTACAATATTCCGCTTGTATTAGGATTGGACAAAAAAGACATTATTCTGCTTTCTTTATCCGTATTTATCGTAATGCTTTCATTAAGCCGGGGTAAGACAAATGTTCTTTACGGAACCGTTCTTTTGGTGAATCTGGCAGCCTATATCTTTACAGTGATTGTTCCATAAAAAGAAAAAGTACAAAATTACATATATGTTTATTTGTAAAAGAAATCCAGGAAGTTAACCTCGATATCTATATCCCGTACCCCGAATCCCGTATCACTACAACCTTCTCGCCAGCTCCATTTTGAAAGCCATCAGTTTTGCTATATTCTCTGACTTGTAAATCGCCATGTCAGCATTTTCCCCTACGAAGTTTTCCTCAATAGTGCTGCGCCAAAGTTCCAGCCATCGGTCAAAATGTTTCTGTTCCATAGCCTGTATCTCGTTAATCGGGAAGTGTACACCCATTGGATTTCCTTTATAAGTCATCTGTCCGAAAAGGATAGACTCCCAGAAAGAATACATTTTAGGAAGATGCTGATCCCAGTCTACCTTAGCGATATCATTAAAAAAGAAACCAATAGTTTCATCTTTAACAACTTTGTTGTAAAATGAATTGACAAGGTGTTCAATATCTTCTCTTGATTCAAGCTTTTTCATAGTTCAAAGTTAGTACAATTCGTATTAAAAATTTCAGTCGGGAAATTGATAAATTTCATGTAAACAGTATTTTAGAGCACAACATAAAATAATACAATGAAAAATTATGAAAGATTAAAATTTGATTAATTCTCAAAAAAAGACTTTAAAAGAATTCGTTTTTTGTAAATTTAATTATTAAACACTAAAAAATTATTAAAATGATCAAAAAAATCAATTCTATTTGTATTCTCTTACTGATGTTTTCGGTATCATGTTCAAGGGATGAAGTGAGTGCTATTAATGATGATTCGGAAAAAATAAATTATTCTGAAGTAAAAAAATCACAGATGACGGAGGCAGAGATGCTTCAGCAGGGCTGGAAAATTGTAGATGAGTTTAAATTACCAGGGAATAATAGTTTGGGTGCCAGCTATAGTTCGCCAAATGAAGAGCGTGAAATCCCTTTCAAGGCAAATCACCTGAAAGATATGGGATATGATGTCAGTTATTCCGGAGAAAGAACACGGTTGAAAAACGTTTTTGCTTATTCCGGCCAGGTTCCGGATGGAATTATATTTAATCCAGACCTTTCTGTAGATGGAGATGCCCGGAATACAGCTCCAAACCCTAATGTTTCCATTGTTTTGGGAACTCCTGAGGTAACCATAAAAACAGACGGTGCAGATCTACCGGACAATGCCTATACTACGGAGGCAATTAACAATGGCGACAGAGAAAGTGAAATTACCGTAACGTATTCTTATAAAAAAGGATATTCTACTTCCTGGAAACGTACTGTATCGGGCTCATTTGAAGTGGCAGCTTCAGTATCCGTTGATATTCCACTGGTTGCAAAAGCTTCAGCAAGCACAAAAGTTGTGGTGGGAGGAGATACAACGGAAGGTACGGAAAATTCTGAAGAAATTACCGAAACCAGTAGCTACAAGACCATTGTGCCCGCTCATTCTAAAAAAACAATTTCTGTCCTTACAAAATTGAAGGGATCATCCGTTGAATACTTTGTACCGATGAAATTAAAAGGAAGATTACAGGCGAACTTTCCTTCTCCCGTAGATGGCCATTATTATTGGGCTTTTCCTATCGAAAGCTTTCCAGATTTTCTTACCAATATACATGGAGAGTCAGGAATCGTAAAATCTGTCAGCAATGTAAGTGTTACGGTAATGGAATCACCTGCGCAAAGGATTTAAAAGTACTTTAATATACATTAAAAAAACAGCAGAAATTCTGAATGTCTGCTGTTTTTTGTGTTTTGTTATCTGGACAAAGTTCAATTAAACCACTGAGAAAGCCATCTGCCATCTGAATAGTAAAGTTTAAAAATGATTACTAAAAAGCATTGATATCTTAATGGATTCTATTCTTAACTTTGCTTTTTATATGTTGAAAGAATGAGCAGATTATTAAGGGGCTTATGGGTAGCGGACAATCATAATATAATAAAGTCAAAATGATTACAAAATGACAGGAGGATTCAGAAAAAAAATCCGTCAGAAAAATGCGGAAAACAGTGGTTTCGGAACCAATGCATCCGGAAGATTTATCAATAAAGACGGCCTCCCGAATGTTCAGAGAAGGGGAGTGAATGTTTTTAACAGGCTAAGCTGGTACCACACCATGCTGAATCTCTCCTCATTCCGTTTTATATCTTATCTGGTTATCGCTTATATTATCATTAATCTTTTGTTTGCAATGATTTATTATCTGATTGGTGTAGAGCATCTTACCGGAATTGATAAGAGTGATCCGCTCAATGAATTTATCGATGTCTTTTTCTTCAGTTCTCAGACATTTACCACCGTTGGATATGGAAGAATAGCTCCTGTAGGCTTTTTGGCAAGTCTTGTAGCCACATTTGAAGCTTTTCTGGGATTGCTTACCTTTGCTATTGCAACAGGGCTTTTCTACGGAAGATTTTCAAGACCCCGGGCATATCTTAGATTTTCTGATATAGCAGTTATTGCTCCTTTTCAGGAATCTTCAGCATTAATGTTCAGGCTTGCTCCCTATAAAAACAATGCATTGACGGATGCAGATGTAATTGTATCAGTGGCTATAGAAGTAATAGAAAACGGAATCGCCAAAAGCAATTTTTACCGGCTTACAACACAGATGAGCAAGATCAATACACTGGCGCTCAACTGGACTGTAGTGCATAAAATTGATGAAAACTCTCCGTTTTATGGCTTTTCCGAAGAGGATTTTAAAAATACGGATATTGAGCTTATTGTGCAGGTTCGCGCATTTGATGAAGTATTTTCAAACACTGTGGTTCAAAGATCTTCATATACAACGGGAGAAATTGTATATGGGGCCAAATTTGTTCCGATGTATTATCCAAATAAGGAAAACCTTTCAACAGTACTGGATCTGGATAAAATCAATGAATATAAGAAAGAAGAGCTTCCGGAATCAGTGAGAAATAAAGAATAATGGATTTAGATTTTTATAAAAAACAAGCGATACAAAAGCAGAAAGAGCACAAGAAATTTCTGGACGGATTGAAGAAAAAACCGCCCAAAAATCTCGACTATGTAGTGCAGGAAACCCACGATGAAGTTTTTGAGGAAATTGATTGCCTGCAGTGTGCCAATTGCTGCAAAACAACAGGCCCGCTTTATACTGAAAAAGATATTGAGCGAATTGCCAAACATCTCAGAATGAAGTCCGCAGACTTTGAAGCAAAGTTTTTAAGAGTGGATGAAGATAATGACAAAGTGCTGCAAAATCTTCCCTGCTTTTTTCTGAACAGTGATAATACATGCTCTATCTACGACGTAAGACCGAAAGCCTGTCGTGAATATCCTCATACAGACCGTAAGAAGATTTATCAGATCAATAACCTGATGCTGAAAAACACGGTAATCTGCCCGGCTGCATTTGAATTCGTAGAAAAGATGATGAAGAATATAGTGAAGTAACTTTGCAGGAAGAGGGAAGATGGGGCTGAGAACTCTTCTCGTTGGTTATTTCTACTCTAAAAAACTTGCAGTTTCAAGCGCTACTCTTCCAGTCAGTTCAACCGGACTCATTTTTGCAAATTCCTCTTAAATAATTATAAAGTACGTTAAATAAGCTTTTTACGCATAATTTTCTAAATGATGCTTCGTTTAAGTTAAACAATCATTTAAATATTACATTATGAAAAAGTTATTTTTAACGGCAGCGTTTACATTAGTCGGAGTAATCGCAGTATCAGCACAGTCAACACCACAAAAGCCAGCCGATACTTCTACTAATAACCCTACGACAACTCAAACCCAACAAACGAATACGCAGACTACAAGTCCTGCGGATCCAAAGAATCAACAGGACAAATCACCTGCCACTACAATGGAAACTGCACCGGCAACTGATCCGTCAGTAAGTACAACACCTACTGATGCAACAAAGCCTGCAGATACTCCTAAAGAGGAAAAGAAAGACAAAAAGAAGAAAAAGTAAGCACTTTAGCAAACACTAGTCGGATCCTGAAATCTTGTATTTCAGGATTTTTTTTGTTCAAATTTCTTGTGCCCTGAACAGGATGATCTTAATGATCAGATCGAGCGGAAGATTTTCATGAATTGGAAATTGCACGGCTCCTTTAGAGAATTTATATTTTCTCTCTTTAAAATCTGTTTCAAAAGTACGGATGCCTTCAGCTCCCGGATAGAATCCGATATGCTTTTTATATCCGGCAAAATAAACCAAAGGTTTTCCTCTGTACCGGAAGGCGGGCATCTGATACCCAATATATTCTTCAATATCCGGAACCTGTAGATGGATTACTTTTCTAAGTTCTTGAAGCTTCTTCTGTACTTCTACCGGAAACAGAAGAATATATTCATCAATATTTGTAAAGGTGTTTTGCATGATATAAAAATAAAAAAAGCACTGCATATAGCAGCGCTTTCTCCTTTCACTTTTTACTTTTTTCCCATTATCCCGGGAACAGGCTATATCAAAAAAGGTCGGGATTTTTTCCCAACCTTTGTTTTTTTTGTTACACCACTCCTTGAGCCAACATTGCTTCTGCTACTTTTACGAAGCCGGCAATATTTGCACCTTTTACATAGTTTACATAACCGTCTTCGTCTTTTCCATAGTCTCTGCAAGCTTTGTGGATACCGATCATGATTTCCTTTAATCTTGCGTCAACTTCTTCAGAAGTCCAGTTCAGACGGATAGAGTTCTGGGTCATTTCTAATCCTGAAGTCGCAACACCTCCAGCATTGGAAGCCTTACCAGGAGAGAATAATACTTTATTGTCTAAGAAATAGTTGATCGCATCTAGTGTAGAAGGCATGTTAGCCGCTTCAGTTACACAGATACATCCGTTTTCAACTAATTTTCTTGCATCATCTAAATCTAATTCGTTTTGAGTTGCAGAAGGGAAGGCAACATCACACTTCACATCCCAAGGACGTTTTCCAGCGTGGAATTCAGCAGATGGATATTTTTTAGCATAGTCTTCAGCTCTATTGTTTCCTGAAGATCTAAGTTCTAATAAATAATCGATCTTTTCTCCGCTGATACCATCTTTATCGTAGATATATCCGTCAGGACCAGAGATTGTTACAACTTTAGCACCTAGTTCAGTTGCTTTTTTGATCACTCCCCACGCTACGTTTCCGAAACCTGATACCGTTACAATTTTATCTTTGAAATCCTGTCCGATCGTTTTAAGCATCTGCTCAGCGAAGTATACTACACCATATCCTGTAGCTTCAGGACGGATTAATGAACCTCCATACGCAAGACCTTTTCCTGTAAGAACACCGGTAAATTCGTTTCTGATTTTCTTGTATTGTCCGAATAAATATCCGATTTCTCTTGCTCCAACACCGATATCTCCTGCAGGTACGTCTGTTTCAGGACCGATGTGCTTGCATAATTCTGTCATGAAAGCCTGGCAGAAACGCATTACTTCCATATCAGATTTTCCTTGTGGATCAAAATCTGAACCTCCTTTACCACCTCCCATTGGAAGAGTTGTCAAAGAGTTTTTGAATACCTGCTCGAAAGCAAGGAATTTAAGAACGGATAGGTTTACAGTAGGGTGGAAACGGATTCCTCCTTTGTATGGTCCAATAGCAGAGTTCATTTGAATTCTGAAACCTCTGTTAACCTGAATTTCTCCTTTGTCATCAACCCATGGAACTCTGAAAATAATAATTCTTTCAGCTTCAGCCATTCTTTCAAGCAGCTTCATTCCGGTATATTCTTTTTTAGTAGCAATGAATGGAATTACGGTTACGGCAACTTCTTTTACAGCCTGTAAAAATTCCGGTTCGTTAGGATTTTTTGCTTCAATTTTTGCAATAAACTCTTGGATTTTCTGGTCAATATTATATTGTTCCATATATTAAGGTTGAATATTATTGTCAACAAATTTAATTTTTTTTTCAAGATTCACAACACTATATTTTAACATTGTTAAAAATTAAATAATAATGTTTCGTAATATTATTAAATTAATAATTTATGTTCAAATTTTATTAAAAATGAAATGTTATGTGTGAAATAATGCAGTATTAAGAAATCGTTAAATCTTTAATTGCGATGAATTGCCTCCCGGAAAATGATTTTACTTTCCCTAAAAGTTCCAATTCCAAAATTATTGGTAAGATTTTGTGGGTAGGAAGATCAATTTTCTGTGCCAGATCATCTAAAGAAATCTGAGGCTGGTCTTTAATAGATTGATATATTAAATTCTGATTGTCAGATAATTGGAGAATAGTCTCGCTATAAGGAAATAACTCTTCCATTTTTTCTTTGGGTTCATTTAATCCAAGGAGTCCGATAAGATCTTTCAGGGTCGAAATGGCTGTCGCTTTATTATGGAAAATCAGTTGATTACAACCCTGGCTTGAGCTGTCCGTAATTTTTCCGGGCAGTGCAAAAACATCACGGTTATAATCATTAGCAAAAGCTGCGGTGCTTACAGAGCCTCCTCCAAAACCGGTTTCCACTACAATCGTTGCCGGAGATATTCCTGCCACAATTCTGTTTCTCTGGATGAAGTTTTCCCGATCCGGTTTTCTGGATGAACTAAACTCCGTGATTAATGCACCACCTTCCAGTAAAATTTTTTCAGATAGTTTTCTGTTTTTGGCAGGATATAAATATTTAAAACCATGGGCAAGAACAGCCACCGTAGGTTTTTGATGACGAATAGACTGTTCGTGAACCTCTTTGTCGATTCCCAAAGCGAGGCCGCTCACCGTTACATATTTTGAAGATTGTGTCGCTTCGAAAAAATCGTCAAGGAATTGTTTCCCATACGCTGTCATATTCCGGGTTCCTACAATACTTACCTTAGGTTGTATATTTTCAATATTCCCTTTTTGATAAAGGATAGCCGGTGCGTCATTACATTCGTTAAGCAGGGAGGGCGTTTCTTTAAGGTGTTTCAGCCTGATTTGAATATTATTTTTTTCGCAAAAATTTAATTCATCTTCTGCAAATTCCAAATGAGATGTATTTCCAATATCTGAAACTGTTTTCTGTCCTATTCCATCAAGTTGTTTATACTCTTTTTTTGCTCTTTTCCAGACCTCCTGGGCGCTTCCGAAAGTATGGACAAGCTTATGAAAATGGATATCACCAATCTGGCTGCACTCGCGGAGGGCGATGGCATAGAAGTATTCTTCGGAATTCATGTGTGTTTTTTTTCAAATGTAATGAAATAAGTTTTATCTTTTTCTTAATTCATCCAAATGATCCCAGATGTCATCTTTTTTCTTGTAGGGAAGATCCATAAAATCTTCAGGATGATTTTCCCTGTATTCCTGCCATAATTTATCATCCTTTTCGCTGTAATAATTCGGAAACTCCCAGATAAATTTTTTCTTCTTTTCTCCCACATTTTTAAAGGCAAAGGCGATAATACTGCCTACTACAGCTCCGGAAAGATGGGCCTGCCATGAAATTTTACTCGGTTCCTGCATGTTGTAGAACAGTTCCTCCGGAAGCATTCCCCATACCAGACTGCCATAATAAAGTACAACAAGCATTGAAATCGTAAGAAGTTTTGTATTCCATTTAAAAACGCCGCTGAAGAAAAGGAAAAAGGCAAGCACATATACCACACCGCTGGCCCCGATGGTGCAGGTGTACATATATTCACCGGTAAGAATATCAATAGGAGGAAGAAGCCACACCAATAGTCCTGTTGCCAGCCAGCCGATGATAAAGACTTTGTTGGCCACTACCGGATAAAACTGATACAGCAAAAACATAAGTGCTGCTATCGGAATGGAGTTTCCTATAATATGATCGATATTTCCATGTAAAAGGGGAGAGGTAATAATGCCAAGCAATCCCTCGGGTAAGAGGGGAATAATGGCTCCAAAACAGCTTTGAAAGAAGCCCTGCATTTGTAAAAAGTACCCGAACCACATTGCTGAAAGCATCAGCAATGGATAGATAACCGCTCTTTTGGAAATTACATTTTTGAACATGTGGATTTTACGTCAAATCAAAAGCCAATGATAAATTTCGGAAAATTTGTCGAGGAATAAGTTTCTACCGGCCTGATTTTAAGACAAAAGGTATTAAATTTAACTTTTGAACTCATTATTTGGCATTGATTTTATAGAAATATCTTGTTATGAGGTAATTAAACTTTATAGAAATTGGTTCTTTTAAAGCTGAATTTAGCTTTAAAAAAAATTATATTAATATTTTTGCATTGAAAATTATTTAGAGTAATGAAGAAGTTTTTATTGATTCTTTCCTTTTTTATGGGAATGTATGCAAGTGCACAAGAAGAATTGAAAAAAGATTCCGCAGTGGTAGACACCATAAAATACTGGTCGGTTTTAGGAAAAAACACATTAATGATTAATCAGGCTGCCTTTTCAAACTGGGTAGGTGGAGGAGCCAACAACGTAGGTTGGCTTGCTGGCGTTAATTACAACCTGACCTATGAAAAAGATAAAGACCTTTGGGAAAATATCATTATTCTTGGATATGGGCAGAATGATACAAAAGGCCAGGGAATCAGAAAAACACAGGACGTTATCAATGTTTCTACCAATTATGGGCGAAAATTTTCAAAAAGCTGGTATTTCTCTATGGGTGCAGGATTTCAATCACAGTTTGCTGCAGGATATGAAGATGGAAATAATCCTGACGCAAAAAAGATATCCAATTTTATGGCGCCAGGCTACCTGAACGTCGGGATGGGTATCACATACAGGCCCAATGATGATCTCACGGTAACGTTACGTCCTACCAACGCCAGATGGACATTTGTACTGGATAAAGATCTCCAGACAGCAGGAAATTATGGTTTAAAGAATGATGGTGATACTTCTTTATTACAATTCGGTTTTCTGGGAACGGCAATATATAAATTGAAAATAATGGAAGATATTTATTTAACCAATACAGCGTCTGTCTTCTCGAATTACCTTGACCACCCGGACAGATTAGTTCTTGCCTATGGAGCTTTGCTGAACTTAAAGGTAAATAAATACATCTCCTCCAATGTGACCGTTGATTTGCTATACGATCATAATCAGATAGAGAAAACACAGCTGAAACAAACTCTTGGAATCGGATTTGCCTATACGCTGGCAAATGGTGTAAAACGTTCTGATCGCAAAGACAGCCAGTGGTGGATCAAAAAATAGTCAGAATACTTATATTTTAATTAAAACACTTCAGAAATGAGGTGTTTTTTTGTTTTTAAAATGCCTGAATTTTAAGTTGACTTAAGTTTGTGAGTCGTAATTTTGTTTTTCAAGTCTTTTGTTTTCAGTTGATTATGATGTATTTTTTAATTATGTTAAATTCATTTTAAAGTGAATTTTATGTCGGCATAAATTATTATTTATACATTTGTAATAAATCAACATTATGAAAAAACTTTTATTGATCAGTTCTATCTCTTTTGGGGCTGCAGCACTCGCTCAGGAGGCTAAGACGGAAGCTCCGGTATCAGACACAGCTAAGGCATGGTCTATTCAGGGACAAAATACATTAATGCTTAATCAGGCTGCCTTTTCAAACTGGGTAGGTGGAGGAGCCAACAACGTAGGTTGGCTTGCTGGCGTTAATTACAACCTGACCTATGAAAAAGGGAAAGATCTTTGGGAAAATATTATCATTCTGGGGTACGGACAAAATAACACACAAGGAACAGGAGTTAGAAAAACGCAGGATGTCATTAATCTTTCTACAAACTATGGTAGAGAATTTGCCAAACATTGGTATTTATCTGCAGGGGCGGGGCTTCAGACTCAGTTTGCTCCGGGTTATGAAGATGGAAATAATCCTGATGCAAAAAAGATTTCCAATTTTATGGCTCCCGGATATCTGAGTGTAGGAGCAGGGGTTACATACCGTCCCAATGATAATCTTACAGTTACTTTACGGCCTGCGAATGCCAGATGGACTTTTGTTTTAGACGAAGATCTTCAGAAAGCAGGAACTTACGGTCTTAAAAACGATGGAGATTCTTCTCTTTTCCAATTCGGTTTCCTGGGAACGGCAATGTACAAACTGAAGATTATGGAGAATATAACCTTACTGAATACGGCTTCTGTATTCTCAAACTACCTTGATCACCCGGACAGGCTTGTCCTTGGATATAGCGGAGTTTTGAGCATGAAAATCAATAAATATATTTCTACCAACGTTACCCTTGACCTTTTGTATGACCATAATCAGATATGGAAGACCCAGCTGAAGCAGACATTGGGCGTAGGATTGGCGTATAATTTTGATAACGGTAAGAAACGTTCAGAAAATAAAGATAACCAAAGCTGGTTGAAAAAATAAGAGACACACAATCTGTAAATACAAAAAAAGCACTTCATTTGAAGTGCTTTTTTATCAATATATATAAGTTTTAAAATTCTATATCAACTTCTAATTTCTCAGCCAGCAGCTTTGAAATTTTCTCTTTTAGAGGTTCTATATCAATATTCTGCATAGCATCATTCGCAAAAGCATATAAAAGTAGTGCCTGAGCTTCTTTTTTCGAAATTCCTCTGGCTCTCAGATAGAATAAAGCATCTTCATTCAATTGTCCTACTGTACATCCGTGAGAACATTTTACATCGTCTGCAAAAATTTCTAACTGAGGTTTTGTATCAATACTTGCCCCTTCGCTTAGCAATACATTGTTGTTTTGCTGGTAAGCATTTGTCTTCTGAGCAATTTTGTCCACAAAAACTTTTCCGTTGAAAACTCCATGGGCGTTACCATCAAAAATTCCTTTGTAGTTCTGGTAACTTTCACAATTCGGGAAGTTGTGGTGAACTGCTGTATGGTGGTCTACCAACTGATCTTTCCCGATAATGGTAATTCCGTTCATGAATGAATTGATATTGGATCCGTTATGAATAAAATCAAGGTTGTTTCTTACCAGTTTACCTCCGAAAGAGAATGTGTTTACCGTAGTTAAGCTGTCCTTCTCCTGTTTTGCAAAAGTATTATCGATAAGATAGGTTGTGTTGTTATCGTTCTGAAGTTTGTGCCAGTCAGCTTTCGCATTTGGGTATGTAAAGATCTCTGTTACAGAGTTTGTCAGTACGTAAGTGGTGTCAAAATTATGGTGGCTTTCAATCACTTCTACTTTTGCTCCTTCTTCTACGATCAAAAGGTTTCTGGTATTGTAGAATGTATTTTCTTCCTGATTCTGAGAAATATAAAAAACGTGGATTGGCTTTTCAATCACTACATTTTTAGGAACTTTAAGGAAGAAGCCATATTTGCAGTAAGCAAGGTTCAGGTTCGTAAAAGCCTGTTCTTTAGAAGCAATGGTATTGAAATATTTTTCAAAAACCTCCTTATGTTTCTCATCATTCAATGCATAATTGAATGAAAGGAACTCCACATTTTCAATAGAAACTTTAGAAAGCTCTTTGTGAAGTTTACCGTTTACAAAAACAATCCAATCAAAATTCTCTTCACCAAGATGCAGTTCATCAAACTGCTCTTTAGTGATATTGTGGTGCTCTTTCGGGAAGAAGTTGTAGCTTTTTTCCGTGATCTCCTTTAGATTGGTATATTTATATTCTTCGTCTTTTTTAGTAGGAAAACCAAAGTTTGCAAATTTTTGAAGCGCTGTTTTTCTTTCCTCATCCAGAAATCTGTGACGAAGACTCTCCAAAAATTCACTATGGTTCTCTATAATTTGTTCTTTTAATGCCATTACTGGTATGTCTGTGGTTTGCACCATTTTTTCTTTTTTTTGAACTAAAATATTGTTATTCCGAGGAATAGGAATCCAATTTTTACTTTAGAGATTCATATTTGCTGCACTTCATAAATGGTTGGCATAATTTCAAATCTCAAATAGTAAATTTCAAATTAATTTAAAAGCCAGTCGTAACCTTTTTCTTCAAGTTCTAATGCTAAAGATTTATCACCGGTTTTGATGATTTTCCCGTCTGCTAACACGTGAACGAAGTCAGGCTGAATATAGTTAAGCAATCTTTGATAGTGGGTAATCAGAAGAACTGCATTTCCTTCATTTTTGAAGTAGTTTACTCCATCTGCAACGATTCTTAAAGCATCGATATCCAATCCTGAATCAGTTTCATCAAGAATAGCCAATTTCGGATTAAGCATCATCATCTGGAAGATCTCGTTTCTTTTCTTTTCACCTCCGGAGAATCCTTCGTTCAATGATCTTGAAAGAAAATCTTTTTTGATTCCCAGTTTTTCAGATTTCTCACGGATTAGAGCAAGCATTTCTTTTGCCGGCATTTCTTCCAGTCCGTTTGCTTTTCTTGTTTCGTTTAAAGCGGCTTTGATAAAGTTCGTTACAGAAACTCCTGGAATTTCTACAGGATACTGGAAAGAAAGGAAAATTCCTTTGTGAGCTCTATCTTCAGGAGCATCTTCGCTGATGTCCTGTCCGTCAAAAAGGATCTCTCCACCAGTCACTTCGTAATCTTCTTTTCCTGCGATTACAGAAGAAAGGGTAGACTTACCAGCTCCGTTTGGTCCCATGATAGCGTGAACTTCGCCCGGCTTTATTTCAAGATTAATCCCTTTTAATATTTCTGCGCCATCTTCAATTTTGGCGTGAAGGTCTTTAATTTGTAACATTCTTGCTAACTTTTGCTTTATAATTGTGTGAGCTTCTCATTGTGTATTCACTTTGTCTTTAACTGAAGTATTTCCTCAGCGGACATAGAAGCTTTTTATATTTTATTTTACTAATAATCTCCTGTGAAGATTACAATTTATTTCCCGTTGATAACGGTTGATCATCTGATAAAAACTCTGAAAACCTTGCCTTTAAATCAGTTGGTTTTTATCTGAAAATCCTTTTAAAAGATTAACCTACCGAACCTTCTAGTGAAATTTCAAGTAGTTTCTGTGCTTCAATAGCAAATTCCATTGGAAGTTTATTTAAAACTTCTTTACTGAAACCATTTACAATCAGAGCAATAGCTCTTTCTGTGTCAATACCTCTCTGGTTACAGTAGAAAATCTGGTCTTCCCCGATTTTTGAAGTCGTAGCTTCGTGCTCTAACTGTGCCGTAGGGTCTTTGATTTCAATATAAGGGAAAGTATGAGCTCCACATTCATTACCCATCAATAAAGAGTCACATTGTGAAAAGTTTCTGGCTCCTTTTGCAGAAGGCATTACTTTTACCTGTCCTCTGTATGAGTTTTGTGATTTTCCGGCAGAAATACCTTTTGAAATAATCGTTGATTTGGTATTCTTTCCAATGTGGATCATTTTTGTTCCTGTATCTGCATATTGGTGGTTGTTGGTTACCGCAATAGAGTAGAACTCTCCGATAGAATTGTCTCCTTTTAAGATACAAGAAGGATATTTCCATGTTACAGCTGAACCTGTTTCAACCTGTGTCCAGGAGATTTTTGCATTTCTTTCGCAAAGTCCTCTCTTCGTTACAAAGTTGAATACACCTCCTTTACCTTCTTCATTACCCGGGTACCAGTTCTGTACCGTTGAATATTTAATTTCAGCATTATCTAAAGCGATAAGCTCTACAACCGCTGCGTGAAGCTGGTTTTCATCTCTTGACGGTGCTGTACATCCTTCAAGATAAGATACATAACTTCCTTCATCAGCTACAAGAAGCGTTCTTTCAAACTGTCCTGTTCCTGCCTGATTGATACGGAAATAAGTAGAAAGTTCCATCGGGCATTTTACTCCTTTAGGAATATAACAGAAACTTCCGTCAGAAAATACTGCGGAATTCAATGCTGCATAGAAGTTATCTCCTCTCGGAACTACTTTTCCAAGATATTTTCTTACCAAATCAGGGTGGTTTTTAATAGCCTCAGAGATCGAGCAGAAAATAATTCCTTTTTCTGCCAGTGTATCCTGGAAAGTGGTTTTCACAGAAACTGAGTCCATTACGATATCTACAGCAACTCCTGAAAGTCTTTTTTGCTCTTCGATATTAATCCCTAGCTTTTCGAATGTTTTCAATAGTTCAGGATCTACTTCGTCAAGGCTTGCCAGTTCAGGCTTTACTTTTGGAGCAGCATAGTAACGGATTGCCTGAAAATCCGGTTTTTCATATTTGATATTAGCCCACTCAGGCTCTACCATTTTTTGCCAGATTTTGAAAGATTCCAATCGCCATTCAGTCATCCATTCCGGCTCTTCTTTTTTAGCAGAGATCGCACGGATGATATCCTCGTTTAAACCAGTCGGGAAGTCTTCATAATCAATCTTCGTCTCCCAACCGAATTCATATTTTTTATTTTCTAGATCGACTCTTAGATCGTCTTCTGTATATTTACTCATTATTTTTTTTTAGGTTTCAGATTAGATTTCAGAAGTCAGAATAGCTCTGAGGTCTGAAATCTAGGATCTAATGTCTTTTCTCTAAAGACTAAATGATTCCCCACATCCACATGTTCTGGATGCATTCGGGTTGTTAAAAACAAACCCTTTTCCGTTCAATCCTCCTGAATACTCAAGAGTTGTTCCTGCTAAATAAAGGATGGATTTTTTATCTATAATAATTTTAATGTTATTATCTTCAAAAATCTGATCTGTGTCTGTTTTTTCGTTGTCAAACTTTAAAACATACTCTAAACCAGAGCATCCGCCGCTTTTTACCCCTACTCTTATATAATCTTCAGCAGGGTTAAAACCATCTTCCGTCATTAACTGGATGGCTTTCTCCTTTGCATGGTCTGATACTTTTATCATTGTATTTATTTAGAATGATTTAATGATGCAAAAATACAAACTAATTTCCGCAATCTCAAATCGAAGATGTCTATTTTAATGATTATGATATTAATAGCAATTTATCAGAGGATAAATGATGTTAAAAAAAGATAAACTGAGCCGTTTTCTGTTAAGGTTTTATTCATAATTTTAACCTTGAATCGTATTTTAAATCTATAAGGAAGACATATAATCAAGCAATAAGGGAGAAAACTTGTCAAAAATAAAGTACAATAAATCTTTCTTTTAATAATGCTCAATAAATAAAAATATAAATGAAAAAAATAGGTATTATCGCATTGGCGCTCTTCATACAGAATGTTTCTGCACAAACCAACAGATTCGTATATCAGGTGACGATGAAGCCTGATGCTGAAAATAAAACAGATATCAAGACTGAAAATGCTTATCTGGATATTTCTCCGGAAAAATCTGTGTTTTATTCTGAAAACAGAATCAAAAGAGATTCTATTATGCAAAAAGCATTTCAGAGCGGAGGCGGAAGAGCAAGCATCAACAGAGATCAGATGGAAGGATTGAAAACGAATATCAGCTATTCCATTGAAAAAGATAAAACCAATCAAAAGACCTATTTTAAAGACAGAATCGAGCGTGATCTCTATTCGTATGAAGAAGACAGACCACTGAACTGGAAAATAGAGTCAGAAACGAGAAAAATAGGCGAGTATAAAGTTCAGAAAGCTGAAACTGATTTTGGTGGAAGAAAATGGACGGCATGGTTTACAACAGATCTTCCTTATCAGGATGGACCTTATAAGTTCGGAGGACTTCCGGGGTTGATTGTAAAAGTGGAAGATGATAAAGGAGATTATTCTTTTGATCTTATGAAAAACTATAAAATTGCTGAGTTTCCGGCTTTGAACCAGTTTGGAAATACTTTGAAAGTAAAAAGAACAGATTATATCAAACAGCAGCAAAAATTTAAAGCTGATCCGATGTCGTTTATGAGCCAAAGTGGCAGTGGACAAGGTGGATTTTCTAATACAATAAGAATAGGCGGAGGCGGAAGAGGCTCCGGCGGCGGAAACCAAAATCCTGCTGATATGAGAAAAAGAATGGAAGAAAGGGTGAAAGAAGAGGCTAAGAAAAATTCTAATCCGATCGAATTGCAATAAATAAAAAAGCGGTCTTGACTTAAGACCGCTTTTTTATATCATTATAATTTTTGATAAAAACTATTTTAATAGCTGGTTGAAAGTATCACCCTGTCTGATATCTCCGGTGTTGTACCCTTTCATAAACCATTCTTTACGCTGTGCAGAAGAGCCGTGGGTAAAACTTTCCTGATTCACATATCCCTGTGCTCTTTTCTGAATATTATCATCGCCAACCGCTTCGGCAGCATCTATGGCAGACTCAATATCTCCGGGTTCCAGAATATGTTTGCTGTCATTGGTTCTTTTTGCCCATACTCCGGCATAGAAATCAGCCTGTAATTCTGTCGCAACGGATACTCTGTTCATCTGCTCTTCGGAATATCTTCCGCTTCTTCTTAGCGCATCCACTTTCTGTGTAGTTCCCAAAAGGGTCTGAACATGGTGTCCTACTTCATGCGCAAGAACATAAGCTACCGTAAATTCTGTTACTTTAGCTCCGAATTTTTGCTGAAGTTCACCAAAAAAACTCATATCCATATAGACTTTCTGATCGGCCGGGCAATAGAATGGCCCCATGGCAGATTGAGCCGTACCGCATGCTGAAGATGTTGTATTTTCGAAAAGAACAATTCCTGGATCGGTATAGGTCATGCCATTTTCTGTGAAAATCTGATTCCAGGTCTGGCTATTCCATGCGTCCATCATTTTGACCATTTCTCCGATTTGTTTTTCATCGGCAGTAAGCTCTCTCTGTTCTCCGGAATTTCCTGAAGGCTGCATGCCTCCGGAATTCAAGATACCGGATGGATCACCTCCCAAAAAGAATACGATGGCTGCTATAATTAAAGTTCCGAGTCCGCCTCCTACAATCATACCGCCACTTCCGCCTCCTGAACCACGGCGGTCATCAACGTTTCCGCCTCTGTCGTCTGTCCATTTCATACTAATAAATTTATGGGTTAATTTAAATATTTTACGCCAGATTATAAGCGAAAATATTTAGATATTTATCTGTTGAGTTGTTTCGTTTTTAGCCAGTAAGAGGTAGACTGATAAGCTGATACAGCATCATCCACCAGTTTCTGATCTGGATTTTTTAATAATTTTTCGTCGTAATATAGTTTAAACTCAGGTTTCAGATCACTTTTTTCCAGTTCCAAAGAATATTGTTTTACCTTTTTTACCGGCGAAATAATGGTCAAACGTTCACCTTTGATAAATCCAAGATCCTGATAGGTTGCCACATAAGCTTTAGGCTGGAATTCCGGTTTGAACACATCCTGACCCAGGAATTTAGACTGATAGCTGAAGTTTAATAAGCCCAAAACGGTCGGCATTATATCGATCTGCGACATCAGCGCATCAAATTTCTGAGGCTGAATAAATCCTTCAGAAAATACCATAGCAGGAATTCTGTATTTATCCATCGGAAGTTCCGTTTTTCCCGCACTGGATGCACAATGGTCTGCAATGATAACAAAAACCGTATTCTTGTACCAGTCTTGTTTCTTAGCCATATCGAAGAACAACTTAAGAGAGTAGTCTGTATACTTTACACCCCCTTCACGGGATTTTGCCGTTCCCGGAATATCAATTCTTCCGTCAGGATAGGTAAATGGTCTGTGGTTGGAAACTGTCATCCAATGATTGAAAAACGGTTTTCCTGACTTAGCTTCAGCATTCATTATCTGAATAGCTTTTCTGGCCATATCTTCATCAGCAACGCCCCAAACATTGGCAAAAGTAATTTCTTCAGGTTTAAAGTTATTTCTGTCTACGATACCATAGCCGTTTCCTCCGAAGAAATCCTGCATATTATCAAAATAGCTGTATCCGCCGTATAAAAATTTAACATCATATCCTTTAGACTTGAAAACACTTCCGGTTGTGAATTTATTCTTATTGTCATCTCTCTTGATGATACTTTCTCCTGCTGTAGGAGGAATACATAATGTCAAAGCTTCCAGTCCGCGTACTGTTCTGTTTCCGGTTGCATACAGATTGGTAAACATGAGTGATTTATCAGCAAGACTGTCCAGGAAAGGAGTAATTTTTTGGGTATTGCCATAATGTTCCATGAAATCTGCAGAAAGACTTTCAATGGAGATCAATACTACGTTTTTCTTCACTTCAGGCTGTTCTGCAACAACAGCTCTTGATAAAGTAGGTTGTGGATACTGGCTTAAGAAATTCTTTTCAGCCTGCTGTTGGTTAATCTGTGAATAAAACTGGAAATAATCCAGTTCATTATGGGTAAACGCCCAGTAGAACTTAGGAAGTCCGTTGGCTTCAATTTCGTCTGCGAAAACATTGTCGGATCTGATTTGCATCAAGGATGGTATTGCCAGTGCACTCAACGCACAAAGTACCATAAAACTACCCAGCAGCACCATTTTTTGTTTAAAATCTGGTAGTTCCAGAAGCTCATCTTTTGTTTTCTTATAAATAAACCATGTGATGACCAGGGTAACAATCATGATGGCAGAAAACAGCGGAATAACCGGATAGCTTTCCATGATATTCCCAATCACCTCATTGGTATAGATAAGATAATCTACAGCAATAAAATTATAACGAACTCCAAATTCATTATAGAAAAAATATTCACTTACCCCGTTGAAAATGATCAGAAGAACATATAACAGTAATGTGATGAAATATAATATATTACGGATCTTAATTCTCTGTGCAGGAAGGAACAGCATCAATCCGAAGAAAAGGGCCTTAATTCCTACGAAAACAAGGGCTATTTCCATGATGGAACCTCCATACTGCTTGAAAATATTGTTCGGCACAAGCCATATATAAAGGAAGAATAGAACCAGAGCACTCAGAATAATGTGTCCGTAAGGTTTTTTATATTTTGAATTGGAAAGAAAGAGGAAGTAAAGAGCGAGAATGGAACTGGCCAGTATGAAAACAAAAATGTCATTCACCAGACCTATCAGCAAAACTTTTACAACTTCGAAAAATCCAAAACTAGCAGTAGTAATAGGATGAAAAAAGAATACGGTTCTTATTATCAACGAAATAATAAGATAGAAAATTCCTAAATACAGGAAGGGTTTTATTTTTTTTAAAAACATGTATTGTCTGTCTTTATTAATTTTCACAAAGATAGTTTTTGTAGGGAACTTTTGACGGAAAAAAAGAAAAACATCCTTTTTATTAATAAGATTTATGAATTATTTATATACTAATAAAAAAGGGACTATTAAAAATAGCCCCTTTATATTGTTAAAGTGAATAAAAAGTTAAGAGTGTCCGAAACCGATATTCCCCTTTTTATCAGATAATTTCTTTTTGAAATCAATCATTCTTAGCGCTGTAACGGCTGCTTCCACTCCTTTATTTCCAAGATCTCCACCGCTTCTTGCAATAGATTGTTCTTTGTTATCATCTGTTAATACACAGAAAATAGTAGGGGTGTCCGTCATGATGTTACAGTCTTTGATTCCCTGCGCTACTGCAGAGCATACATAGTCAAAATGTGGAGTTTCCCCGCGGATCACACATCCTATAGAAATTACTGCATCATATTTTCTCTCTTTGCAAAGCTGCATACTAGCATAGCTTAATTCGAAAGCTCCTGGTACAGGGAAAAGTTTGATATTTTCAGGTTTTACCCCTTCTTTTTCAAGGATTTCCAAAGCTGCATCACGAAGATTGTAAGTTACAAAATCATTCCACTCAGAAAAAACAATGCCGATAGAAAAATCTTCGGCATTCGTTATATGAAGTGGCTTGTAATCGGATAGATTAACTGTTGCCATTTTTTAATAATATTTAGTCATTTCGATATAAGAATCAGACATTCCGTTGTCGTAGTCCTGATATTTCTCGTCAATTGCAGAGAAGTATTTTTTAGCTTCTGCATTTTTCTTTAATCCTAAAGCAACAATACCTGCTTTTCTTGTAAAATAATACGTTGTATAAGGATCATCAGATGCTGTAGCAGCCTGATCTAATAAGGACAGAGCTTCATCATTTTTGTTAAGACCTGATTTTGCATCAGCCATTGCTCCATACTTCATTGCCATCAAAGTTTTGTTTTTGGAAGAGAATTTATCCAAAAGATCATATGCTTCCTGGAATTTTCCTTCTTTGAATTTTAATAAACCAGCATTGTAAGCAGAAAGTTTACCAATCTCAGTAGAAGAATATTCATTAGCTGTACCTATAAAACCAGGATTAGCAGCAGATTTTCCACCTAAAGCATCTTTATCTTTGCCTTCTGTAAGGTTCTTTTGAGCAGCAAGGAAACTTTTTACAGCCTCAGTGTTCTTTGGAGCAATTACAAATTGCTTATAAGCAAAGAATCCTAAAACTCCTAAAATCAAAGCTCCAAATACAAAACCAAGCGGCTTTGAATATTTTTCAACAAATCTTTCAGTGTTTAAAGCCTCTCTGTCAAGGTCTTTAAAGAACTCAACCGTTTCTTTACCTTCTTGCTCGTTCTGAGCACTCTTTCCCAATTTTGCCATAAGTTTTTAAAAATTGAAATGCAAATTTAATTGTTTCTGAGAGATTTACAAAATACTTTGTGAGTATTATTGACGAAATCTTGTGAATTGTTAATGGTTAATGATGAATTTATTAAAAAAAGATGCTTCGAGATGCTCAGCATGACACTTCTGATACTGCTTGTTCTAATCTCACAGTAAATTATTAGCCATTGTCATGCCGAGCGGAGCCGAAGCATTTATCTTGTTAGGATCAATCTTAATAACTTAAAATATGGTAGATCTCTGCCCCGAATTTCTTCAGTTTTTCATCTCCATTTAAGCCTTGTAAACCGATAAGGAAACTGAACTGTGAAACTATTGCGCCTTGCTTTTCTACTAATTTGGCAGCAGCTTCAGTAGTTCCTCCGGTTGCCAGAAGATCATCATGAATCAAAACTCTTTGTCCGGGTTTTATCTGCCCTTCACGGGTTTCTATAATAGCGCTTCCATATTCCAGGTCATATGTTTCTGAAATGACAGGAGGAGGAAGTTTTCCCGCTTTTCTGATTAAGATGAATGGAACTTCCAATGCCACAGCGATAGCGATTCCAAAAAGGTAACCGCGGCTTTCAATTCCGCAGACTGCATCGATTTTCCCTTTACTGAAGGCTACAAGATCTGCAATAACGTCTTCATAAAGTTTTGGATTTAAAAAGATGGGTGAAATATCCTTAAACTGTATTCCCGGAATCGGAAAATCAGGAATGTTTTCAATTGTTTCTTCTAATTTCTTGATCAGTTCTGCTGAAGCCATTTATTAATTGATTTTATAGCTGGAAATTTTCCAGTCTCCGTTTACATTTTTAAGCCCGAAAGTTACTTTTAAAGAAGTTGTCTTCCCGCTTTTATCCGTCACATCATAAGTGGCGTTTACACTTGCACTGTTGGCAGTGGTACCGTTAGTTGTAATATTTTTTACACTTACATTCTTCACCGATCCAAAACCTGAAGTAGGATTTGAGAAAGACTCATAACTTCCCCAGCTTGGATTGCTTGCCGTTTCGTATGCTGCTTTTAAATTCTGAGAACTTACATTGTTCAGAAACTTGCTTACCGTATTCTTAGGATCTGCTGTGGGCTGCTTTGGAGCTGCTGGTGTAGCAGGAGTAGCTGTTGGATCAGTCGTTGCTGCAGGTGTAGCTGCAGGATTGTTTGGATCCACCACTGCACTTGGCTGTTCTGTCAGCGCGGTTGAATCTGTTTTTGGAATGGCAGGTACTTTTAAGGCTGCAGCATTCACATCAAGTCCGATTTTTGACATTTTGAAAGTTTTTGCCGTAGTTTTTACGGAAACCGTGATGTCAATTTTATTATCTACCACTTTTGAAGCAGGGATAGATGAGAATTTTAAATTGAATCCTTTAAAGTTATTATCCTGCATCAGGTTTTTAGCTGTAGCTAGTCTTACACCATTGCTGAATACTTCAAGAGTGGCTTCAAGACCTGCACCTGTGAAAGATACCGGGTTTCCGGCTGCATCTACAAGTCTTGGAACAATCTGAATGGCCGTAGGCGCCCCGGTTCCGTCATCACCTGTAGGTCTTGTCACAAGGCTTAGTGATCCTGCTTTCACATCATTAGGATCGCTTTCTTTTGCTTTATCATCCCCGAAGATATTCATTTCTCCCAGTGATGGTGGGGCAGTACTTGCCCATTCAATTCCGTTTTTCTGAGCCACTTCATCAGCCAGAGCCATGATTTCAGGAACTTTTTTTCCGTTGATCAGTTTTCCCAGGGCTTTCAGCTCATTGATATCACCATCAGCTTCTACTCCAAATGTTTTAAGGATGTAAAGAGCTTCATTAAACTTAATCTGTTTAATGGTTGGTAAACTGGAAGTCATATCATTGATACTTGACTGCAGTGTTTTAGTATTCGTAGCATCTACATGATCTTTCTTGCATGCTGTAAAAAGCAACAGACTGAAAACAAGTAGAAAAGAAAACTTTTTCATTTTTATTTGGTTTGTTGCAAATTTAATAAAACCTTTATTAATACTAGATTTTATTTTCACTTTATGTTTTATGACTTATTTTATTTCTTTATCACAGGAGCCATAATCTTATTTTTACTTTTTGTTGGGTTGTTCTTTTAAGTCTCCTTTAAAAAAATTACTGAAGATGGTCTGCATATTCGGGAACGAAGGATTCTGCCAGTAAGACGTCTGGTAACTGCTGTTATCTTTATTGAATTTTACCTTTTCAATATCGTTGTCATTAGTGAAACTAAGTTCCGCAGGGTAGAAATTAGTGTAAAGTGCAATCTGATTGTATTCAGGTTCACTTTTATGTTTTAGTTTAACAAAAACGAGTTCGTTATATTCGAGGAAATCTTTTAGTGTTTTTTCTGATCCTTTCTCAAACGACATATTCAATATGGTTCTGATATCATAAAATCTATATCCGAAGAATGAAAATTCTTTTTCCTGAAGGGCGCCGCCTGTCACTTCAATCTGATCTTTACGATCGCCTTTCAATTCTCTGATGATATTTCTTTTGGTTTTATACTCTTCAGGATTTCCTACATTTTTAAGTTTTGGGATTTGCAGAGAGTTCCCATAATCCCATGATGAAGTTTCTTTTTTCTCGTTTTTAGAGTCTGCCAGTCTGAAAACTCTGTATTGTTCTACATTGGAGCTTTTCAGTTTTTTTGTTTTATTGTCAAAAATGTAAGTTACAATTCCATCGGCATAGCTGTTAAGCTTATTGTTTACCGTTACATAGGCGTTAAAATTTCCCTTAATGAAAATATATTTTGCCGGTTTGTTATTTTTGATAACGACAGTTTCAATTTCCTTTACCTGATCATTGATTTTTATAACGGATTGATCAAAGTCTGAGTAAGATAAGGTGGCCACCGGAAAATTATTGTAGACAAGCTGAAATTTCTCCTGGGAAGGCGAGAGGGATTGTTTGTCTATCTTACCTTCAATATCAGAATAGGCTACAATAGTTCCGTCTTTTCCAAATACAGAAACTCTTGGAAGAGGGTTGTTATTTTTTTCAGAAACAAAGGTGATGGTCTGAGCCTGAATAAAACTACATAGCAAAAGGAAGAATGTGTAAAGGCAAAGTTTTGTTTTCATAGTAAGTTTGTTGATTGATGTGCATAAAAAAAGACTGATCGTTTTAACAATCAGTCTTTTATCATTTTATTTTGTTACAAGTCCTTAGAAAGGATACTCATAAATTTCAGATTCGTGTAAGAATGGGTTTCCTGTAGGAATCAACTTCAGTTTAGATAAAGCTGAAAGTACAGTAAACATAAATAATCCGGCTACGAATAAGATTGCTCCAAGGATTAACAAGAATACTTCAGGAGTGTTCCAGTATGGTCCTACCGTTCCCGGCATTACCATGTTGAAGTAGTCTAAGATGTGTCCTAAGATTACTACTACTGCCATTGTAGTAACTACTTTGTAGTTTCTCTTGATGCTGCTGCTCACTAATACCAATAATGGTAATAAGAAGTTGATGATCAACATTGGTAAGAAAGTAGGAGAGTAGTGCTGGAATCTACCGAAGAAGTAGTTAACCTCTTCCGGAACGTTGGCATACCAGTACAACATGAACTGAGCAAACCATGTATACGTCCAAAGCATACTTGTAGCGAAAAGGAATACCCCTAAATCGTGTAAGTGGTTGTCATTGAACTGTGGTAAGAAACCATTTTTCTTAAGATAAACACTTAATAGAATGATTACAGCGATACCACTTGAAAGGCAGCTAACCATTGAATACCAGATATACATTGTAGAATACCAGTGAGGGTCAATAGACATCAACCAGTCCCAAGCCCAAGCTGCAGAAGCAAATCCGAAGAATGCAATATATCCTACTGCCCATCTGTAAAGCATTTGATACTCTACTTTAGATTTAGTTTCGTCTACTTTCTTAGACTGAGCTTTTAATTTCCAAGCGAAGAAAGAAGCACCAATCACATAGATTAAAGTTCTTACTGCGTAGAAAGGAATATTTAAGAATTTTTTCTTTTCAAATAAGATCACATCAAAATGCGGAGAATCCGGGTTTGTCAATTCAGGGTCCATCCAGTGGAATAAGTGACCATTATGAGTGATGTTTAAGATCATAAGGATTACCAGGATTGCACCACCGTAAGGGATATAAGAAGCAATAGCTTCCATTACTCTTGTAATGATGATCGGCCATCCTGCGTGGGCAGCGTGCTGAATAGAATAGAAGAATAATACGCAGCAGCTTACTCCAAAGAAAAATACAGCTACAAAATGTATTGCTGCTAAAGGCTGGTTGTGTACCTGCAATGTAGCATGCTCAAGGTGAGCCGCGTGATCCTGAGGTCCAACCATTTCACTTGAGTGTGTAGGAGCAGTATGACCTGAAGCATGAACAGCTTCCATCATTTGTTCTATTTTCTCAGTAGAAATTCCTTTGTTCAAAAAGAAACCAATACCGAAAAGAACTAAACCTACAACAAGAAGTATTATAGAAGTTGATTTTAATTTTGGTGAAAAACTATACATTTCTTTTCTTATTTTTTAGTTTCGGTAGTCGTTTCAGTTGTTGCTGGTGCCGCCGCTGTAGCTGCTGCCGGTGCTGCTGCTCCTTTTTTGAAAGCACTCATCACATACATTGCTACTCTCCATCTGTCTCCTGCGTTCAATTGTCCCGCATAAGATCCCATGGCATTTCTACCGTTTGTTAATACATAATGAACAGATCCTACAGTAAGTTCTCTGTCAGCATAGTTTGGCACTCCGGAGAATGCTCCACTTTGTACGATAGGTCCTTGTCCGTCACCTCCTGTACCGTGACATGCAGCACAAGTGTGATCAAACAATATTTTACCTCTTTCAAGATCCTTCGCTGCATTAGCTGGGTTCAAAGGAGATACTGTAAGTTTTTTAGAGGCTTCATACCCTGCGTTGTACTCGTCAACATTTTTAGGTAATAAGCTTTCTTCAAAAACTCCATCTTTATTCTGAGCAACTGATCCTTCTACCGGAGAAAGACCTGTTGCACCATTATTTTTAACAAAAGCAGGAATTTCATTTTCATGATCTGAGTAAGCATCCTGAGCTTTCATCAACGGATCATAAGCTACCGGAAAATACATGTCCGGGAAATATACCAACGGAGTGTTCTCCTTTGGTCCGCAAGAGTTAAGTAAAACTGTTGTTAAACCTAAAACCGCTGTAATTTTTAATACATTCTTTTTCATTTTAAGCGTCTTTAACAGTTATTTCTTCAACTCCAGTTTCAATAAGCAACTGTTTTACAGATTCTACATCTTCAGTTACGAATTCCATCATGAATTTATCATCAGTAGTTCTTGGGTCCGGGTTCTGAGCAGGAGCTCCTGGATACATTTTGTTTCTAACCAGGAAAGTTAAAGACATCATGTGAGCTGCACAGAATACCATTAATTCGAACATTGGAACTACGAATGCCGGCATGTTGTGCCCCCAGTCAAAAGCTGGTTTACCACCGATATTCTGAGGCCAGTCGTGATTCATCACATACCAGGTAAGAGTAGCACCGATCGTTACACCATAACAAGCATAGATGAAAGCGGCATCAGAAATTCTGGTTTTCTTTAAACCTAAAGCTTTGTCTAGTCCGTGAACCGGAAACGGAGTATAAACTTCGTTGATTGCGATTCCTTTATCGTTGAATGCTTTAACGCCGTTCATTAAATCGTCGTCGTCAGCATAAAGTCCGTATACAATTTTAGTGGTGCTCATCTCCTTCTTTTGCTTTATAAGTTTCACCTGAGATTTTCAAAATCGATTTTAATTCAGCCTGTGCAATTACAGGGAATGTTCTTGCGTATAATAAGAATAATACAGAGAAGAATCCGATCGTTCCTAAGTATACACCCACATCAATGATCGTTGGCTTAAACATAGTCCATGATCCTGGTAAGTAGTCTCTTGAAAGGTTGATAACGATGATATCAAAACGCTCGAACCACATACCGATGTTGATGATTAATGCAACAATGAATGTCCAGATAATGTTCGTTCTTAGTCTCTTGAACCAGAAAGAAGCAGGAATAACAAGGTTACAGATGATCAATGACCAGAATGCCCACCAGTAAGGTCCTACAGCAGCACCCGGAGAAAGATATGTGAAATCTTCAAATCTGGATCCTGAGTACCATCCGATGAAATATTCAGTTGCGTAAGCTACAGTTACCATACCACCCGTTAAGATGATTACGATGTTCATAATTTCGATATGATACATTGTAATATATTCTTCTAAGTGACATACTTTTCTTGCAACCAACAATAGGGTCTGTACCATTGCAAATCCTGAGAAGATCGCACCGGCAACGAAATAAGGAGGATAGATTGTTGAGTGCCATCCTTTAATTACCGAAGTTGCGAAGTCAAAAGATACGGTAGTGTGTACTGAGAATACAAGTGGAGTTGCCAAACCTGCAAGAACCAAAGAAAGTTCTTCGAATCTTTGCCAGTGTTTTGCTTTACCACCCCAACCGAATGCAAGGAATGTATAAATTTTCTTAGTCCAAGGAGTTTTCGCTCTATCTCTGATCATTGCAAAGTCAGGGATTAGTCCCATGAACCAGAATACAGTTGATACTGAGAAATATGTAGAGATCGCAAATACGTCCCAAAGTAGAGGAGAGTTGAAGTTCCCCCAAAGAGAACCGAATTGGTTTGGTAAAGGGAATACCCAGTATCCAACCCAAACTCTACCCATGTGGATTACAGGGAAGATTGCTGCCTGTACAACCGCAAAGATCGTCATCGCCTCTGCAGATCTGTTTACAGACATTCTCCATCTCTGTCTAAATAATAATAATACTGCTGAGATTAGGGTCCCGGCGTGACCGATACCTACCCACCATACGAAGTTGGTAATATCCCAACCCCAGTTAATAGTTCTGTTAAGCCCCCATGCTCCAATACCTGTCCCGATAGTGTAAGCGATACAGCCGAATCCATAGAGGAATAGAACTAGTGCAGCATATAATGAGATCCACCATAATTTACCTGCTCTTTCTTCGATAGGTCGTGCGATATCTTCTGTAATATCGTGATAAGTTTTGTGACCAATAATTAGAGGTTCCCTTATCGGAGCTTCGTAATGTCCTGACATTTTTTACCTATTTATTATTTAAACTTTATTTTTCTACTCTGTTTCTTACTTTAGTGTGATAGAACACGTTTGGTTTTGTTCCGATCTCCTCTAGTAAATAATATCTTCTGTTAGATGCATATTGCTCTCTGATCGAAGAATCTTTATCATTCATGTCTCCAAATGTCATTGCTCCAGTAGAACAAGCTTTAGAACAAGCAGTCTGGAATTCTCCATCCTTCACTCTTCTTCCTTCTTTCTTAGCCTCAAGAATTGTATTCTGAGTCATTTGGATACACATTGAACATTTCTCCATTACCCCTCTAGTTCTTACAACTACGTCCGGGTTAAGTACCATTCTTCCTAAATCATTGTTCATGTTGAAATCGAACTTGTCATTTAGGTTATAAGTAAACCAGTTGAAACGTCTTACTTTGTATGGACAGTTGTTTGCACAATATCTTGTACCGATACATCTGTTGTAAGCCATATGGTTTTGACCTTGCTTACCGTGTGAAGTAGCCGCTACCGGACATACAGTTTCACATGGAGCGTGGTTACAGTGCTGACACATTACTGGCTGGAAGATCACATCCGGATTATCAGCAGGGTGGTTCAATGCACCTCCTTCTTTGTTGAATGCAGTACCGTATAATTCTGGTACAGCCATTCCTTCTTTTAACCCTTCGTATACTTCTACCGTTTGTCTTGAAGAATAGTAACGGTCAATTCTTAACCAGTACATATCTCTGGACATTCTTACTTCTTCTTTACCTACTACAGGAACGTTGTTTTCTGCCTGACAAGCAATGATACATGCTCCACAACCAGTACAAGAGTTCAGGTCAATAGATAAGTTGAAGTGAGGACCATCTGTATCATCAAAAGCATCCCAAAGGTCGATTTTTCTCGCTGGAAGTGCTCCGCTGATCGTGTGGTATTCCAAAGGTTTGTTCCATCCTTTGTGTTCATCATCGAAAGCTACGTTGATGAAATCTGCCAAAGGAACTTCCTTCGCGATTTCATAACGACCCATCAATGTATTTTGAAGCTGGATACCTGCGAATTCGTGATCTTCTCCTGTTTTCTCAATTTTAACACCTGAAAGCACAAGGTTAGAACCGTCAAATAAAGGATAAGCATTTACACCGGTATCAGCAGTTGCTCCTGAGTTTTTCTTACCATAACCAAGTGCAAGACCTACAGATCCTTCAGCTTGTCCAGGTTGTACGAATACAGGAACGTCTTTTATTGTTACTCCGTTTACAGTAAGGTTTACGATAGAACCATCTAACTGCATTCTAGCGTTAAGATCGTTATCAATTGCAAACTTCTCTGCATCTTTAGGAGAAATTGTCAGATAGTTATCCCAAGACATTCTTGTGATTGGATCAGGTAATTCTTGTAACCAAGGGTTGTTTGCCTGAGTACCGTCTCCCATTGAAGTCTTAGTGTATAATACTAATTCTAATTCAGAAGCTTTAAAGTTTCCTAGTTCAGCAACAGCCTGAGCAGCGTTTCCACCTGCATAAGCTAAAGTAGTTGCGTTGGTAGAAGCGTTGATACCGTTATACAATGCTTTGTTGAAAGAAGTACCACCTAAAAGAGAAGCAGAGTTTGCTTTTAAATAATCGTAGTAATTGTTTGCTGCATTGTTTTTTCCGTTCTTCCAAACCAATAGAGATTCTTCAATCTGTCTTGATTTGTAGATTTTCTGGATCGTAGGCTGCATTAATGAATATACTCCTGTCTGTGGTTCGATATCTCCCCAAGACTCCAGCCAGTTAGCTACAGGAATTACAGCTTTCGCTGCTTTGTACATTTCATTTTTCTTATCTGCTACAGCAATTACATAAGGAACTTTAGATAAAGATTTTTTGAAATCTTCTCCTTTTGGATGAGAATAAATAGGGTCTACGTTGTTGGTAACCAATACACCAACTTGTCCACCGTTTACCCATCCCAGGAATTCCTGGTATCTTGCTCCGTCAAATTCTTTAAGGAAGTTTGCTTTACCTGTGAAAGCTACTGAACCTAATTTCTGGTTGATTAAGTGTGCTAAAACCTGTGCTCCTTTAGAACCGTCAGCAAAAACTATAGCTTTGCTACCTTTTGCTTTCAATTCGTTAGCAATTTCAGTTGCAGTCTTATCAGAAGTACCGCCACCTACGATTGCGTTGTAAACTTCAACTAAAGTTTTGTTTACAGCACTTGGTTTTAATCTGTATCTTGAGTCAGCATTAGCACCGGTTAAAGACATGTTAGATTCCACCTGAATGTGTCTCAACATGTTTGGTCCTGGCTTTCTAGCTGCTGCATAAGAAGTTTCTAAGCTTGAAGCGTTATAGTCTCCTAAGAAATCAGCCTGGAAAGAAACTACCAATTCAGAACCTTTAAGGTCATAAACAGGTAATGCTCTTTGTCCGAATACTTCCTGAGCTGCATCTAATCCTGCAGAGTAAGGGAAAGCATCATATGTTACTAATTCAGCTGTAGGATATTTAGCTTTGAATTCAGCGAATAACTTTTTGAAAGTTGGTGAAGCAAAAGAGTGTGATAAAACCACAATCTTTTTGCCAGACGCTTTAGCTTCTTCCAAACCTTTAATAACAAAACTGTCTACTTTGTCGAAAGTTTCATCTTTACCATCCAGCTTAGGCTGCTTTACTTTATCATTATCATAAAGAGAAAGTACACTTGCCTGAGCTCTTGCGTTAGTTTTACCTAAATCGCCTCCAGCTGGGTTTGGTTCAATTTTGATAGGTCTACCTTCACGGGTTTTTACCAAAACACTAGCAAAGTCGAAACCGTCAAAATAGGTTGAAGCGTAATAATTAGGGATTCCCGGAATAATATCATGCGGTTTTACCACGTAAGGAATCGTTTTGATTACCGGAGCTTCGCAGGCAGCTAAGGTAACTGCTGCTGTAGAGAATCCTAGTAATTTAAGGAAATCTCTTCTTGAAGTACTTGATCCGTTTTTCTCAGCATCTCCAAGGAAATCTTCTACCGGAATTTCTTCCTGAAACTCTTTCTGAGCCAGCTTATTATTCAAAGCCGGATCTTTAAGTTCATGAATACTTCTGAATTGTATTTTGTTTGAAGCCATTTATACTTCTAATTTTTTAGTTATTAATAATGACATTTACCACACTCAAGACCTCCAATTGCATCTACAGTGATCTTACCTCCATCTTGTGGATATTGTTTTTTCAACTTGTCATGTAGATTTTTGAAGTACTCTTTATTATAACCGTTGTTCATATCAACTTCAGTCGTTCTGTGGCACTCGATACACCATCCCATAGTAAAGTCGTTAGCCATCTGAACAACATTCATTGTATCAATTTTACCATGACAAGCTTTACATACAACATCAATTTTGTTGTTAGGATTCTTTTTGTTGAAAGAATTGATGATCGCCTGTTCTCCAGCAATTACGTGCTGAGAGTGGTTGAAGTAAACGAAGTCTGGCATGTTGTGGATTCTTGTCCATTCAACCGGCTGTGTTTTTCCTGTGTACTGTTGTTTTGCAGGATCCCAACCTGTTGCTGCGTAGATCTTCTGGATTTCACCGTCATAGAATGCCTTGTCTTTTCCAGGCTCCATGTAGTGATCTGCGTTGTATTCAGAAATTGTTCTGTGACAGTTCATACAAACGTTCATAGAAGGAATTTCAGATACTTTTCCGTATTTAGCACTGGAGTGACATAACTGACAGTCAATTTTCTGTTCTCCGGCGTGGATTTTGTGAGAGAAGTAGATAGGCTGCTCAGGTTTGTACCCTTTGTAAACCCCGATCCACATTAGCCAGTTCCATACTCCGTAAGCAGCTAAAATAGCAAGGATTGCCAATAGACCTTTACCAATGAAGTGGAACTTCTCATACATTTCACTGAAAGAACGAACTCTTGTTTCATTAAGTCCGGCTAAATCTTCAGACTGACCTAGTTTTACCAATTGTCTTAGTTTAACCAAGATCCAAACCAGTAAACCTGCGATCGCTAAAAGTGAAATGATTACAACGTTTGTAGTAGTTTTGTCTGCAGGTGCTGCCGCAGTAGCGTCAGTTGCAGGAGTTGCTTCCGGCTTTTTCTCCTCCGGAGCAGGAGGGTTAGTTGTGAAAGCTAAAATGTCGTCAATATCCTTATCTGTAAGATTCGGAAAGACCTGCATTTCAGTCTTATTAAACTTTTCAAAAATCTCATTAGCGTATTTATCCCCAGAAGCTCTCAGAGCTTTGTTGTCTTTGATCCACTTGTGAAGCCAATCTTTGTCTACACCACCTTCTGTCTTTACTCGTTCTACAACCCCTTTTAATGGTGGCCCTACAACTTGTTTGTCCAGCGCGTGACATGCAGTACAATTCGCTTTGAAAAGTTTCTCTCCGTTTTTAGGATCGCCGTCTTGCCCGTAAAATGAAGCACTGGTTGATAGCAATAAGCCTATCGCGATCAACGTTTTTTTATAATGCTTTCTCCAACTAATCATTTAAATTATCTTATGTTAGTAAATTATTGAACATTCAATCAATTCCGCAAAAATAATATTTTTAACAGGAATTTAACGGTATATCGAAAAGGGAAAATATCATTTACGTTTAATTTGTATTGATTCTAAATAACCAGTTTGGTATAGTTTTTTAATTTGTATAAATTTGCGGAAACAAGTTTAAATGAGAAATCTAATCAAAATATTTTCGATATTATCATTATTTGGATTTTATAATATTGAAGCACAGCAAGTTGTTAAAAAGGACACCCTGTCAGGAACAGAGCTTGTAATGACAATGGATTCCAAAATAAATGCTGCTTTGGAAGGAATTGAAGGGAAATGTGCTAAAGCTGCGCCAACAAATTCTTCCAGAGATTTCAGTAATAATGATAGTGGAATTTCTACAGGAATAACTACAAAACCACCTAAGATCTTTGTGCCAAGCAGAGAACTTACCAATGCTGAAATCTGTAAGAAAAATCCTAGAATTTTAGGATTTAAAATTCAGATTACAACAGTGAAAAGTAATGAAGAAGCCAACGAGGTGAAGTCTTATTTCAGAAAAAGATTTCCCAACCTGAAAGTGGAAACAGATGCGTCTTTAAGACCCAACTATAAGATTTTGGCCGGAAGTTATTTCACAAAACAAAGTGCTGCCAGTGATCTTTCGAAAATCAGAGAATACTTTAAATCTGCAGTAGCAGTACAGTATAGAATTTTCTGTGCCGAAGCAAAATAAGAAGAATTTATTTCAACATAGAAAAACAAAAAGCTGAGAAACATTCTCAGCTTTTTTTATTGGTAATAATGTTCCATAAACCAGAAAAATTCTGTCATTCTGAAAATATTGGCGGCGAGCAGATAAGTGAATAACACTACAACCGTTAATGTTAGCAATGACATGATTTTAGGTGATGATCTGTAAGCAAAAAAGAGCCATCCTAACAGCAAAGGATATACAAAGACAAAATGTCCTCCGTAGATGTAGGAAGTATGAAGACCAAATCTCATCACACAATGGATCGCAATGTCAATGAAAAATGAAATGGCAATCACCTGAACCCATTTATTTTTGAAATTTTTACAATAACTCCAAATGATCAGGATCAACAGCAGGATTACAAAAAAGTAAGGAAACACTGATGAATAAAGATCCATGTATAGGCCCTTGAAATTAAAACCTTTCATATTATGCTTGTCTGACATAATAAATCCGGGGAAAAGAATATTACCTCCAAAAAAGAACGAAAGAATCATATCCCATGTCGGCATCGACTTTACATTGGAGAACTTTTCATATTGCTGATTTGTTTTTGAAAAGATATTCTGATATTTAAAATCAATTCTGTTCAAATAAAGAAGTACAAAACAGATCATAGAGACTGTCACTCTAAGCGCTGCATTTCCGAATTTTTTCCAGTTTCTGAAAAGTCCTTTTTCAAATAAAAGTGGGATGAAAACTTTTACAATGTTTGTAATGGTAAGCCCTCCGATAGTAATCCCAGCCAGTGATAAGGCGGTTGCAGGTATTTTTTCTTCCTTCTTTAGTTTTATTGCTGCATAGTGGTTGTATAATGAGAGTAAAAATAAAGTGTAGGTAAAATTTTCCGGAGTGAATGACAAGATGATATTAGTGGAAAAAGCTCCAAAGAATAATATGATTAAAAGGCATAACCATAAAGGAAGGGAAATGATGTTCTTTACATATTTAAATACCTGAACAATATTCAATGTGATGATGATATTGCTGAGCCATGCCAGCGTGAGTCTGAAGCTGGCATCCATTTTTCCTCCTGAAACAAATAATGAAAATTCTCTTACCCAGTTAAAAAAATAGTAGGACAGGGGATGTCTTTCAAAACTGCCTCCTGTCATAAGGATCGATTTATTATCAAAACTGAAATAAGCGTCCCATGGAATTCTATTGTCAAAGATAATTCTATAATGCAGGGCTATATAAGATCCTAATATTCCATAACAGATCATGAAAAACAGAAATACTGCCAGTTCGGTATAGGTGGATGGGAAAACCAGTTTTAAAAAATGGATAAATTTTGTTTTGATAGAAGACACGTGTCAAATTTTTTGCAAAAGTAAAATAAAAAAACCACCAAAATTGGTGGTTGTAAAAGTTTGTATAAACGTTCTTACTGTTTGATTACTTTCTCGGTTTTGGATGTTCCATCAGAGAAGTCTACTTTTAGTAAGTAAGTTCCTTTTGGAAGTGACGAAATATCTGTAGTTTCAGAATTGTTTGTACTTATAGTTTTACCTGAGATATCAATTACAGATGTAGCTTTGATTTTTTTATCTGTTTTAATGCTGACTATACCTTTTGTAGGATTCGGATAAACTGAAAGGTTATCCACTTTTGTTTTTGAGACTTCAGATGTACCAAGAGTTCCGTTAGCAATAACCTGTACATCATCAATAGAAACAGCATCTGCATCATTGGCAACATATTGGAACCGTATTTTTACGTTAGCTTGCCCAACATATGCAGCAAGACTTTTCTGTACAGTAACTGTGTTGTAGAAATCCGTATCGATATTACCATCACCATCATCAGTAAAACCAGGTTCGCTATCTTCGTTCCAGAGAGTCGTCCAGTTTGTTCCTCCGTCTGTTGAAATCTGTGCCAGAAGATTTCCCTGGTTAAGACTTATCATATAACCCCAGCCAACTTTTACTTTAAAGCTAAAGGTAGGGCTTGTAGCTCCTACCAGACTGAATGCCGGGCTTACAAGATTTGCTGTATTAGCTCCTGATATCCAGTCAATCGTAGCTGAATTATTTCCCGCGATAGTAAACCTTGTTTTTAATTCAATTGAAGAAGCGGAACTACCTGAAAAAACATTGCCTGTTAAGTCCCATGCTCTGGATACATTAGTGTTTGATTTTGTCCACCCTGCAGGAGGAAATGTTGTTCCTTCAAAATTTTCCGAAAGTAGAGTTTGCGCATTTCCCAATATAGAAGAGACTAAGAAGATGAATAGTAATTTTGTTTTCATTTGGTTTACGTTTAAAGTTGACAGTAAAAGTAATAAAAAAATGAAAATAATTACATGTTTTTTGATTTTTTATGAATAATAATCAATTATGAACTACATGAAAGTGTGGAACATCCCGCTGTATCATCATATCCCGACGGCCTTTTGACGGAGAATTCAGGGTAGATTTCCTGATATGGATTTTCAAGAGCTTTGGTAAGCTTTTCCAGCATTTCCTTTTTACCGTTGCTGATCTCTTCAATACATTCGTAAAGAAGATAATTTCTAAGAATAAATTTTGGGTTTGTTTTTTCCATCATGGCTAAACATTCTTCTCTGGAATTAGAGTTTAATTCTAATCTTGATCTATAACTTTTGATGAAATTATTAAGTTTTGTCAACTTTTTTTCGTCCAAAATAATATAAGAGACCTCTTTAAAGTGCTCTGATATATTGGTTTCTTGAGTTGTTTTTGCCAGTTGATTGAAAAACAGGGTATAATCCAGCTGAAGCTCTTGCATAAGACCTTGCCAGTTGGTGAAGAAATCCTCATCTTCTTTTCGCAGCTGATCAAATCCGAACTTTCTGCAAAGCATCTGGTCGTGGGCTTCCCAAAAATAGGTGCCAAAATTATTTAAAGTATCTTCCAAAAACTTTTCATCTTTGATTAATGGATGAAGAGCATTGGCCAGCTGCCAAAGATTCCACTGAGCGATCTGTCCCTGTTTTCCGAAAGCATATCTTCTTCCTGGAAGATCTGTAGTGTTGGGAGTAAAATTCAAATCATATTCATCCATCATGGAATAGGGGCCGTAATCAATCGTTAATCCGAGAACAGACATGTTGTCTGTATTCATCACTCCGTGTACAAAGCCTACTCTGAACCATTCAACCATCAAGTCGGCAGTCCGGGTACATATATTTTCAAAGAAGTCTCTGTATTTTTTGTCGTCAGTTGATGTAATTTCCGGATAATAGTTTTCAATGGTAAAGTCGGCAAGCTCCTGAAGATTGTTGTATTCTCTTTGGGCAGACATGAGTTCAAAATGTCCGAAACGTAAGAAACTTTCAGCAGTTCTGATAACCACTGCACCTTTTTCCAGTTTTGGATTTCCGTTATACATGATGTCACGCATTACATCTTCACCTGTGAAAGCCAGGCTAAGCGCTCTGGTTGTAGGAATGCCCAGATGATACATGGCCTCACTCATCAGGTATTCACGTACAGAAGATCTTAACACAGCTCTTCCATCGGCATGTCTGGAGTAGGGTGTTGCTCCGGCTCCTTTCCATTGAATCTCGGTCTTTTTTCCTGCCTCATTGATAATTTCACCGGCAAGAATGGCTCTTCCGTCTCCAAGTTGTCCTGCCCAGTTTCCGAACTGATGTCCTGCATATGCTGTGGCATAGGTTTGAATATTGTCCGGAAGATGATTTCCAACCAGAAAATCCAGGTCTTTATCTTCATATTTTCCCAAGCCTATTTCCTCTGATAATGCTTCGTTAAAAGTTATCAACTCAGGTTTATCAAAGCCTGCGGGTTTAATGGTGGCAAATAAAACCTTCGGGGTATTTCTCTGCATTGGGTTGTTGGAGAAATCACCCGGGAAATTTTCAATAAATGGCTGTCTGATACGTTCGATATTCATCCTTCAAAGGTATTAATTATAAAAGAAAAGACCTTTCAGATTATTGAAAGGTCTTATGTATTTCTAAAAGAGAAATTATTTATTGAAATCTACTTCATCATTGGAATGAAGGTTTTCATTGATGTTGTCCTCTTTCTTTTCTGCTGGTTTTTTAGGCGTTGGATCTGCCGGCCTTGGATTTTTGATCTCATCAATGGTTTGAAGGCTTCCTTCATCTCCATATCCTCCGCTTAATCCTTTAAGGTTTGAACATCCGTCTTTCCAGTCTGAAGGTTTTACAAACTTATCATCAGGGGTAACTCCCAGGCTCTTATCTGCCCATACTTTCTTCATGAATATAGCCCAGATTGGCAATGCCATTTTTGCACCCTGACCTTCACCTGTTCCATAAAAGTGGGTAGCTCTGTCTTCCCATCCAACCCATGCTCCGGTTGCTAATTTTGGAGTAATTCCCATAAACCATCCATCAGAGTTGTTTTGAGTTGTTCCTGTTTTGGCAGCAATTTCTACTGCTTTTGAAATTCCTCTTCTTCCCAGTTCTCCGGAAGCGGTTCCGTATTGTGCAACACCTTTCATCAGTTCAATCATGGTGTAAGCATACATTGGGTTCATTACTTCCTTAGGTTCCACGTTTACTTCCTTGATGACTCTACCGTTGGCATCTTCAATTCTCCAGATCATTTCTGGTTTGTTATAGTTACCATAGTTGGCAAAAGTACTGTAAGCACCAAGCATTTCGTAAATTGTAATGTCTGATGAACCTAAAGCAATTGTATTGTTTCTTGGAATATCTTCTGTTACTCCCAGATCTCTTGCCGTCTGGATTACAGCGTCTACTCCTGTCATTTCAATAAGTCTTGCGGCAACAGGGTTTTGAGAATGTGCCAATGCATCTTTTAAAGTTAGCATTCCGCCTCTTCCCGGTACATGCCATCCGTTATGATCGTATGTTCCGTTAGAAACAGCTGAACAAGGTGTCATTCCGAGTTTCATAATCGCAGTGGCATATACGAAAGGCTTAAATGTGGATCCTACCTGTCTCTTACCTTGCTTGATGTGATCATACTGGAAGTGCTGCCAGTCTATACCACCTACCCATGCTTTGATTTCTCCTGTTCCCGGAACCATAGACATTAAACCTGCCTGTGCAATTTGTTTATGATATCTGATAGAATCCCATGGAGACATTTCTATCTCTTCTTCTCCGTTCCATGTGAATCTTGAAGTTTTGATAGGTTTTTTGAATTCCATCATGATAGAATCATCAGGCATACCGTCTGCTTTCAACATCTTGTATCTTCCGGTTCTTTTCATAGCCTGAACCATCACATCATTGATTTGTTTGTCGTTCAGATAGTAGAAAGGTCTGTTCTTTCTTCCTCTTTGTTCCGCATCAAATCTTTTCTGAAGATCCGTTAAGTGCTCCTTAATTGCCTCTTCCGCATATTTCTGCATTTTAGAATCAAGGGTAACGTATATTTTTAAACCGTCTTTGTAAAGGTTTAGTTTTTTGCCGGTTTCTTTTTCGTGAGTTTCAAGATATTTATCAATCTCTTTTCTCAGATAAAACTTGTAATAGGCAGAATAATCATCGTTAATATTTTTGATTGGATGATAATCTAATGCAATAGGTGTTGCAACTGCTTTGTCAAACGTAGCCTGATCTATGTAGCCTGTTTTCAGCATTTGATCCAAAACAACATCTCTTCTCGCTTTTGCTCTTTCCGGATTTCTCATTGGGTTGTTTTTTACCGGATTTTCAAGCATAGCAACAAACATGGTTGCTTCGGGTAAAGTAAGTTCGGAGGTCTTCTTGTTAAAGTATATTTTGGAAGCCATTTCAATTCCGTTGGCATTGTAAAGGAAATCAAACTTATTGAAATACAATGTTACAATTTCTTCTTTGGTATATCTCTTTTCAAGACTTACAGCCACTACCCATTCTTTCAGCTTTTGAAAAACAGCCTTAATTTTATTATCTGCTCTTTTCCCTGTGAAAAGTAATTTTGCCAGCTGCTGGGTAATGGTAGATCCTCCACCTCGGCCGCCACCAAAAACTACTGCTCTGGCAACAGACTGAAGGTCAATTCCTGAATGTTCTTTGAAACGCTCATCTTCTTTAGCCTGAAGCGCATAGATAAGGAAAGGAGGAAGGTCCTTATAAACAATGGGCTGAGTTTTTTCTTTTTCGAATTTACCCAAGGTTACTCCGTCTGAAGAAATGATCTCAGAAGCAACAAAGATGTCCGGATTTTCAAGTTCTTTTACATCAGGCATTTCACCAAGGAATCCTTGGGAAACCGAAAAGAAAAGTACTGAAATTCCAAGAACTACCGCGATGAGTCCTATCCAAATAAATGAAACCCATTTTCTCCAGGAGGTATCTTTCTTTTTCTTGGGAGGCAGAGGAAATGTTTTCCCCTTATTTCCTGCATTTTTTTTGTTTTCTTCCATTTATGGTTACGGTTTAGCCGTTTCTATTTTTACCCCAATATCCTCAATTCCCGGAAGGTTGTCGTTTCTCATCGCCTGGGTAAGACCGATTTCATATTTTCCTTTTCCTGGAAACTGGTAATTTACTTTATACTGAAACAAAGTTTCTTTCGTATCACCAAACCCTGTACCAAGCCATTCTCCGTTTGGTTTAGCCAGAACATAATTTAAAGTGTCTGTTTCCTTTTTTTTGTTCTGTAGATTGGTGAAATTCACTATAAACCTTATATTGCTGTAAGGATAAGTGTTGTTATTTCTTACGACAAATATAATATTTTTAGGATTCTGCGGATCTGAAACTTCAAGATTAAATTTTTGTTCACTTTTCTTATTCCATTTGTTATCAACGGAATTCATAATGACATCTCCTCCTGAGGAAGAGTTGCAGCTAAAGAAAAGGATAAGTGAAAGTAATCCTAAAATTTTATGCATTATTATCTTTTTTTGGAGGGTATCTCTTTTTGAATTTTTTCTTGTTTGGATTGTTCTGTGGTTTCTTATCAGCATCAGAGTTGTTCACCGCTTTTTCCACAGCTACTTTTTGCTGCGGGTGCTGCTTTTGAGGTCTTGGCTGATTGGCAGACTGGGCATTTGGGTTTTCGGTTTTTTCAGATCTTTCCGGCCTTTCGTTTTTCTCCGGTCTGTTTCTTTTCTGTCCTTGTCCCTGACCTTGGTTTTGTGATCCCTGTTGTCCGTTATTCTGCTTATTCCTGTTTCTGTTTCCTCTGTTTTTCTTCTCAAATCGGTCCACGTTATTTTCCTGGATCAGGTCAATAGTATGAGTAGAGGCTTCCGGCTGTTTCAAATCTTCAAGAGGAAGAGTTTTTTCACCTCTTTTGTTTTTTGAAATCAGTTTTTTAACAAGATCAATATCGAAATCATACCATGCGATTGAACTATCCACATAAGCAAACCACATTTTCTTTTTGAAAACATCAATTTTGATACAGAATGCTTTTCCTTTTTCTGTTTCCAAAGTAGTTGAAGAAGAAGGGAAGTTGCTTAACGCATCCAGATAGCTGTCAAGCTCATAGTTAAGACAACATTTAAGCTTACCGCACTGTCCTGCAAGTTTCTGAGGGTTGATGCTCAGTTGTTGATATCTTGCAACGTTGGTGTTTACAGACCTGAAATCTGTAAGCCATGTAGAACAGCAAAGCTCACGTCCGCAAGATCCGATTCCGCCCACCTTGGCTGCCTCCTGTCTGAAACCAATCTGTTTCATATCAATTTTAGTACGGAAAGCTCCGGCGTAATCTTTGATTAATTGTCTGAAATCCACTCGGTTATCAGCGGTGTAGTAAAAGGTGATTTTTGAAGCATCCCCCTGGTATTCCACATCAGTAACTTTCATTTCAAGACCTAATCTTTGTGCAATTTTTCTTGCTTCAAGCTTTACGCCATCTTCTTTTTTTCTTGCTTCCTGCCATACCTCAAGGTCTTTTTGGTTGGCCTGTCTGTATATTTTGAGTGCCGATTCTTCAGAAAACTTTTTCTTTTTCATCTGAATCTTTACTAATTCTCCCGTAAGGCTTACTACGCCTACATCGTGTCCCGGACTTGATTCTACTGTAATTACGCTACCTATATGTAAAGGAATATTATTTACATTTTTATAAAACGATTTTCTGTCATTTTTAAACCTAACTTCTACAAAATCACACCTGTTCGGTGCCGGATTGTTGATGTTAGAAAGCCAGTCAAAAACACTTAATTTATAACTATTCCCGCAGGTATTTACATTTTCACAGCCATTTGCGGTTTTTTTAGGGCCGCAAGAATGTGCAGAATCGCCGGATGTTTTACATCCACAACTCATATTTTCTATTATTTATAATCTGCAAATTTATGTATTTTTATCTTTATGCGATTCTAAAATACTTAAATAAGCTGAATTCGGCATAAAACATTTTCATATTTTGCCTAAGAATGATGGCTGTAGGCTTAACCAGATGCTAATATTTATTCTATTTGTTTCCTTTAACATTTATTATCTTTTTACTTTCCTGTATTGCTTTTTCAGAGCATAATTGTTTAGTTTTAAACAACCGTTTAAAACTAAACAATGAATATGACTTGGTTTATCAACTGTATTAAATAGTTAATAATGATTATTTTGCATTTTATTTTCTTCGAGGTGTTATTTTAAACATAGTTTTCTTTTGTAATATTGTTTAAAATATTAGGAAATATTAACAGATGTATTCAAAATAATTTTATATTTGGCTTATATATAATAATAGTCTATGAAAAAAATATTAGTATCAACTGCTTTATTGGCGGGAGTTCTATCTTATGCAGGAGGCTTCAGAGTTTCCCTGCAGGGGGTAAAACAATTGGCAATGGCGCATACTAGTGCTCATGCCGAAGACGCGAGTGTGACATTCTTTAACCCGGCGGGTATGTCATTTATCCCTTCCAAGCTGAGTGTAGTGGCAGGAGGGTTTGGTGCAAGTAATAAAGTTACTTTTCAAAACTTCAATACTTTACAAAGTGCAGAAACAGATAACCCTATAGGAACACCTATATATGCTGCAATTACTTATAGACCCATAGAGAAACTTACCGTAGGGTTCAGTTTTTCAACGCCTTTTGGAAGTACAATCAAATGGCCTGATAACTGGGAAGGTAAGGAATTGGTACAGAAAATGGAACTGAAAAGTTTCTATTTCCAGCCAATGGTCTCTGTAAAATTGGCTCCATGGGTATCTTTTGGTGCCAGCTATATCTACGCAAGAGGAAAAGTAGATTGGGACAAGGCAGTGACTCAATTTGACGGAAAGGTTAATATTAATGACGATAATGCAACCGGCCACGGATATGGATTCGGTTTCTATTTCAGGCCTGACCCGAAATTAGATGTGAGTATTGCATATCGTTCAGCAATCGATATGAAAGCTAAATCAGGAACTGCTACATTCCAGTTCCCATCTCAATCTGTTTATAATCAGCTAAAACTGAATGCTGCAGGACAAGATGGTTTCTCAGCAACGCTGCCATTGGTTGAAGAATATACCATTGGTTTGACCTATAAGATCACACCGAAGTGGCAGGTTTCTGCAGACTTTAACTATCACGGATGGGAAAGATACAGCAAGCTTACATTGGATTTCGAGAATGCGCCTATCGGGAACAATCCGTCAGACCCAACTATTCTTACCAATCCTAAGAACTTCAAAAACTCCAAAACTTTCAGACTGGGAACCCAGTATGCGTTCACCAATATGATCTACGGACGTTTGGGAGCTTATTATGATGAAGCACCTTATACTACGGATAACTTTATACCGGAAACTCCTTCATATGATACCTATGTGGTTACAGGTGGGGTAGGCTTCAAGCTGAAGCAGTTCGGAATTGATGTTGCCGGAGGATATGCAATGCCTCAGTACAGAAAGGTGAATAATGTTAATATAGGGCTTAACGGACAGTCAAAAGCAACTGCTTTCTACTTTGGTCTAGGTTTCTCTTATAATCCATTTTAATTTTAGAAGACTATGAAAAAAATTATAATATCGACAATGGCAGTTTCTGCACTTCTTTTTACAGTAAGCTGTAATACGGATTTCGATACGGATGTGAAAGATATCCCGGTAACAAAAGGAGACGCAGACTTTTCAAAATATATTTCGTTAGGAAACTCATTAACTGCTGGTTATAGAGATGGAGCTCTTTACAGCAGTGGACAGAGTGAATCTTATCCAAGCATGATTGCAGCGCAAATGCAATTAGCAGGTGGAGGCGCTTTTAAACAGCCAATGATGCCTAATGACACAGGAGGGTTTACCAATTTATTTAACCCAGCAACAGGAGATTTTGCAGGTAAATATGTGTTAAGTGTGGTGAACGGAGCATTAACTCCCGGTCCAACAGCTCCAGGAGCAGCATTAGATAATGTTTCTGCTGGTGGTCCTTACCAGAATATGGGAGTTCCGGGAGCAAGAGTAGCGCATTTACTGGCTCCGGGATATGGGAATCCAGCCGGATTAATCTCTACGCCTGCTACTGCAAATCCATATTTCGTAAGGTTTGCGTCATCAACAACAACTTCAGTAGTAGAAGATGCCCTAAAACAAGACCCAACCTTCATTTCTTTATGGATAGGAAATAATGATGTTTTATTATATGCAACTTCAGGAGGAGCTGATCCGAATGTTCCGATTACGCCAGTAGATGGTGCTGTAGGGGTAGGGTTCAGTAATACCTATGCTTATTTAGTAGATAAACTATTCCCTGCCGGTACAAAAAGAAAAGGTGTTATTGCTAATATTCCTACAGTTACCAATGTCCCTTACTTTACGAGAATTCCTGCTATGCCTCTTACAGGTTTGACAGATGCTCAGGTAACTCAGCTGAATACAGGATATGCTCAGTATAACGCAGGATTGCTGCAGGCTAAAACCTTAGGAGCGATCAGCGATGCTGAATATCAGAGAAGGTTAATTAAATTTACTGCCGGAGCAGCAGTCAACGGAGCTGTAATTGTAGATAAAGATCTGTCAACTGTTCCGGGGCTTCCAAAATACAGACAAACAACAGCGAAGGATTTAATTCTTTTACCAGCTAGTAAAGTTCTTACTCCACAGGCTGGAGGAGGTACTTCCGTACCATTAGAAGATAAGCTTGTCCTTACTGAAGCTGAGACTGCAAAAGTCCTTGCTGCTACTGCAGGATATAACACAGCGATAAAAAAAGCAGCAACAGACAAAGGTCTTGCCTTTGTGGATATGGACGCTAAAATGATGGAATTGAATTCTAAATCAGGAATTATTTGGGATGGAGTAAAATATACGGCGACATTTGTAACCGGCGGAGCTTTCTCTTTAGACGGAGTTCATCTGACAGGACGCGGATATGGTATTGTTGCTAATGAATTTATTAAATCTATCAATGCTAAATACAACTCTACACTTCCACAGGTAGATCCGAACAAATATTCAGGAGTTAAATTCCCTTAATAATTGATAAAATAAAAACTTAGAAACCACAGGAGTAAATCTTGTGGTTTTTTTTTAAATTTGCAAAATCTTTTAAAAAGTAAAAATGGCCGATCAGTTAAGTTATCTATTTTGTACAAGAACCAGCAGGGACTTGGCAGAGAAAATTGCCCAGAATTATGGGAAAGAATTAGGAAAAATCAACTTTCAGGAGTTCAGTGATGGGGAATTTGAGCCTGTTTTGGACGAATCTGTAAGAGGAGGAAGAGTTTTCCTGATTGGATCTACATTCCCTCCTGCAGACAATCTTTTGGAACTTCTTCTAATGATTGATGCAGCAAAAAGAGCTTCTGCAAAGAGCATCACCGTAGTAATTCCTTACTTTGGTCTTGCCAGACAGGACAGAAAAGACAAACCAAGAGCGCCGATCGGTGCAAAATTAGTTGCCAACCTTCTTACTGCAGCAGGAGCAACAAGAATCATGACAATGGACCTTCATGCAGATCAAATCCAGGGATTCTTCGAAATTCCGGTAGATCACCTGTATGCCTCTACTATTTTCGTAGACCACATCAGGTCTTTGAATCTTGATAATCTTACCATTGCTTCTCCGGATATGGGAGGTGCGAAAAGAGCGAAAAACTATGCCGGTCACCTGGGTGCTGAAGTAGTAATTGCTTATAAGGAAAGAAAAAAAGCAAACGTTGTAGAAGAAATGTTCCTTATTGGTGATGTTACAGGTAAAAACGTAATCCTTATTGATGATATGATTGATACTGCAGGTACACTTTGCAAAGCTGCAGGTATCTTGATTGAAAAAGGAGCAAAAACAGTAAGAGCTATGGCTACCCACGGAGTGCTTTCTGGTAAGGCTTACGAGAATATTGAGAACTCAAAATTGCTGGAAGTTATTGTAACTGACTCAATTCCTGTTAAAAATAATTTGTCATCTAAAATAAAAGTGCTATCTTGCGCCCCGTTATTTGCAGACGTTATGACAATGGTTCATGAACATAAATCAATTAGTAGTAAATTTGTTATTTAATTGATTTTAAATAAATTGCAAATTAAAATTAGAACAATTTTTTAAATTTTTTATAAATGAAATCTATTACAATTCAAGGTACAAAAAGAGAAAGCGTGGGCAAAAAGTCTACAAAAGCTTTACGTGATGCTGAATTAGTTCCTTGTGTTGTTTATGGAGGTGAAGCACCTTTGAACTTCTCTGCTGAAGAGAGAGCTTTCAAAGGATTAGTATACACTCCTGAAGCACACACGGTATCTATTGAGGTTGACGGAAAAACAATTCCAGCTGTTCTTCAGGATATTCAGTTCCACCCAATTACTGACAAAATTCTTCACGTTGACTTCTATCAGTTATCTGACGATAAGCCAGTGATCATGGAAGTTCCGGTAAGAATTACAGGACGTTCAAAAGGTGTTGTAGCTGGTGGTGTTTTACGTCAGTCTTTCAGAAAACTAAAAGTAAAAGCTATCCCTGCTAACCTACCTGACGAAGTAGTAGTTGATGTTACTCCATTAAGAATTGGTAACAAACTTTACATCGGTGGTATCAAAACAGAAGGATATTCTTTCATGCACCCTGACAATGCAGTAGTAGTTGCTGTTAAGATGTCTAGAAATGCAATGAAAGGAGGTGCAGCAATGCAGGATGATGATGAGGATGAAGAAGTTGCAACTGAAGAAGGTGCAGCTCCTGAAGCAGCAGCTGAAACTGCAGCAGAATAAGAATTGCTTATTTAAACAATATAAGAACCCGTCAGTTATGGCGGGTTTTTTATTTGGTAACGAGTAAGCAGGATACCTAAACAATCTGGTAGGCTGCTTTCAATTTTGTCTTTTTGCCCTTTAGTAATTTCCTCTTTTGTTTTATTGGCTTTCTTCACCTTACCCTATTGAATATTTCTATCAACAGATAGCGATCAGTACCCAACCCCATGCTTCCTTTCGGAAAAAAAGCCGTAAATTTGAAGAGTTCTAAATAAGGACGTTTTAATTTAAAAAATAAATAAATGTTTGACATTCAGGAAATAAGAAGCCAGTTTTCTATATTGGACAGAGAAGTGAACGGTAAGCCTTTGGTTTATCTGGATAATGCAGCTACATCCCAAAAACCAAATTCAGTTTTGGAAGTCTGTCACGCATATTATACAGAACTTAATGCTAATGTTCACAGAGGGATTCATACGTTGAGCCAGCTGGCAACAGAAGAAATGGAGCTTTCAAGAAGAAAGATTCAGAAATTCATTAATGCTGAACATGACTTTGAGGTGATTTTTACCAAGGGAACAACAGAAGGGTTGAACCTCATCGCTTATATTTTAACACAGAAACTGCAGAAAGATGATGAAATCATTATTTCATATCTGGAGCACCATTCCAATATTGTTCCATGGCAGATGCTGTGTGAAAGAACCGGAGCGAAACTACGCGTGATTCCTATTGATGAGAACGGAATCCTTCAGATGGATTATTTTGATCAGTTTTTGAGTGAAAAAACGAAGGTTGTTTCTGTAAACCAAGTTTCCAATGCATTAGGTATTGTGAATCCGATTGAAGAGATTATTGCCAAAACAAGAAAGAATACAGATGCTTATGTTGTGATAGACGGAGCTCAGTCTGCTCCGCATTTCAATATTGACGTACAGAAGATGGATTGTGATTTCTTTGTGTTCTCAGGTCATAAAATGTATGCTCCGATGGGAACAGGTATTTTATATGGAAAACAAGAAATATTAGAAGCTTTACCACCTTTTCACGGAGGAGGAGAGATGATTGCAACATGTTCTTTCGATGGTACCACTTATGCAGGTCTTCCATTCAAATATGAAGCAGGAACGCCGAATGTAGGTGGAAATATTGCTTTAGGTGCTGCTGTTGATTTCATGAATAGAGTAGGTCATACCCATATTCAGAATCATGAAAATGCTTTATTGGAATATGCGCAAAGACAGCTTTTGGAAATAGATGGTATTAGAATCTATGGTGAAAAAGCGAAGAGAACCGGGGTTGTTTCTTTTAATCTGGAAGGAGTAGGAATTGCCTCTGATGTAGGAATGATTCTTGATAAAATGGGAATCGCTGTAAGAACAGGACACCACTGTACGCAGCCTATTATGAACTTCTTTAATATTGCCGGAACAGTGAGGGCAAGTTTTGCTGTTTATAATACTTTCGAAGAAATTGATGCTCTGGTGGAAGGTGTTAAAAAAGCACAGAGAATGTTGAGCTAATCAATATTGGATCTCTGATATACAATTAAAAGCAGCTGTTGAGCTGCTTTTTTTTAATCTATTGAAATACAATAGCACCGGCCTTCAATAATGACCTGATAATAGCCGATAGCACATTCCAGACAGATTTCTCCTCCTGCCATAATGCTTTTCATCTTTTCTTTGTTTAATTTTTTCATATGATGCGATTTAAAGGTTAAGTATAAAATTCTGATCTTTTCTAATAATTTCATGTAATGTATTGATTTTATATATAATTATTAATGTTTTATGAAAAATATTTCGCTAATTTTATATAAACATCAAATATTTTATTATGAAAAAATTCTTTATTCTATTATTGTCGATTTGTGGTCTGTGTGATGCACAAGTTTTTTCTGAAAATTTCAACGGAAATGCTTTGCCGGCCGGGTGGATGGTAGAGAATCCGGATAATTCATTTAACTGGAATGTGGGTGTCCAGAATGGTTTCGCTGGCTTTCCCGATGGAGCAGCTTTTTTTGATGATGATGATGCAGGACCATCCGTAGTTAATACGAATGCCAGACTGATTTCTCCTGTAATTAACCTGGCCGGAGTAGTAAATCCAAAGCTCTCGTTTAATTATGCTAATATGATTGATAATCTTGATTCTACTTTAAAAGTTGAAGTTTTCAATGGAACTTCCTGGATTCAGGTTTTTACTTTTTCAGGTGACGCAGGAATATGGGACCTTGATTTTAATACTTTTACATTTGTAGTAACCAGTTATGATACTGCCGCCAATATAGATCTGACACCTTATGCTAACGCAGCTTTTAAATTAAGATTTGTTTATGATGATGCCGGAGATTATTCTTATGGTGTTGTAATAGATAATGTAAAGATTACAAGTGGCCTTCTGGCAACGTCAGAAGTTTCGTATGCAGATCATATAGATGTATATCCGAATCCGGTTAAGGGGGATTTTTATATTAAACAAAGCTCTCAGAGCAAGTTTGAAAAGATTTCTGTAATTGACCAGTCAGGAAAACTTGTGAAAACATTTAATAAAGCATCTGATTCCTATGACTTATCAGATCTGCCAAAAGGAGTCTATATTATAATGATCAGTAATCCTGATGGAAAAGTTGTTAAAAAGAAAGTGATGAAGGAATAATCATTAAAAAAATAATTCTAACAAAAAACCCTTATAGAATGCCTATAAGGGTTTTGTATATTTTCAAAAGAAATAATCTTATACATTCGGTTTCCAGTCTACTACCGCTCTGATGAATGCTTCAGCATTTTCTACAGGCACATTAGGGAGAATTCCGTGCCCTAAATTGGCGATATATCTGTCTTTTCCGAAACGGTTGATCATTTCATTCACCATCTTCTTAATCGTTTCAGGTGTTGAGTGAAGTCTTGCAGGATCAAAATTCCCCTGTAGTGTCATCGTATGGTTGGTCAGTGTTCTTGCGAATTCCGGCTTAATAGTCCAGTCTACGCCAAGAGCAGACGCTTTAGACATTGTCATGTCTTCCAGTGCGAACCAGCATCCTTTCCCAAATACGACAACGTGAGTAAGCGGGCTTAATGCTTCAACAATCTGATTGATATACTGCCATGAGAACTCCTGATAATCCGTAGGAGAAAGCATTCCTCCCCATGAATCAAAAACCTGTACTGCAGAAACTCCTTTTTCTACTTTTCTCTTTAAATAAGCAATCGTAGTATCGGTAATTTTTTGTAATAATAAATGTGCTGCTTCAGGCTGTTGGAAACAGAAAGATTTTGCAATGTCAAATGCTTTGCTTCCTTTTCCTTCCACACAGTAGCAAAGAATAGTCCATGGAGAACCGGCAAAACCGATCAATGGGATTTCGTTATCCAGCTTCTGTAAGGTAAGTTCAATAGCATCAAAAACGTAACCTAAAGTGTCATTCACATCCGGAGTTTCAATATTCTGAACCTGTTCCATCGTTCTGATGGGAGTATCCAGCCAAGGGCCAACAGATTCTTTCATTTTGAAATCAATTCCCATTGCCTGCGGAACTACCAGGATATCAGAAAACAGAATCGCGGCATCCAGAGGAAATCTGCGGATAGGCTGCAGGGTGATCTCGGCGGCAAGTTCAGGAGTCTGACATCTTGTAAAGAAATCATACTGATCTCTTAAAGCAATGAATTCCGGCAGATATCTTCCAGCCTGCCTCATCATCCAGACAGGAGGTCTTTCAACGGTTTCTCCGCGAAGTGCTTTTAAATATAGGTCGTTTTTTATCATAATCTATTGTAACTAATATTACCGGCAATATCCGGTAACAGATATTCTAAATCCTACTTCCGATTTCTTTTCTGATCAATGCAAATATTGATGTCAGAGTATTTTCTTCTGAAGTAAAAATTTCTTCCTGCGTATAATTTCTCAGCTCACCGGAAGTGGTTTCGCCAATGGAAAAAAGCTTCATGCCTTCCAGAGAATTTCGCCTTGCAAAACTACGAACTCCGCTCGGACTAAAAAATACTGCAGCATGATATTTTTCAGTTATTACAGGATGAGTTTCCTCAGTATTATAAATGGTAACTTTTTTGTACTTAATGTTTTGTAACGGAAGGTCTTTGTCCAGAACATTGATGGCAAGATTGCCACAGAAGTGCAGGAACTGCTCGTGCTGGCATTTTCCGATAATGAATCGCGAAAGAGTTTCAGCATTTTTCAGTACCTTAAATGTTCCAAAACCATGTTTCCTCAGCTCTCTTTTGGTCTTTTCACCTACACAATAGATTTTGTTATAGTTTTTTGCGGTAAAATCTTCATTGGGTTTGAATCTGTTTTTAAAAAAAGAAGCCACTCCATTGACGCTGGTAAAAATCAGAGAGTAGTTTTTCAGATCAAAAGGATTGATCATAATAGGGCTGGTCTTAATTACCTCAACACAGTCAACCAAAATATCCTCTCCTAATTCTTTGGATATAATAGATGGGTCTATATTTTTGGTAAATAAGATTTTCATGTCTGTAAAATTAAGAAAATGAAAAAGTGTGGCTAAAGGAATATAAAAATGTAAATCTGAACTATCAGATCTGGCTTTTGATTTCTGCCATTAATTCTTTTCCTCCGTTCTCAAGAACAACTTTTGCAAACTTTTCTCCAAAATTCTCATTTGGAGTATAGACAAAGTTTTCATCTACAGCAATACAGTTTTTACCGTCCAGAGAGCAAAGTGCTGCTTTGAAGCGGATCTGGTCGTCGATAATTTCTGCAAATGCTCCGATAGGTGCAGTACAGCCTCCTTCTAAAGTGCTCAGGAAGTTTCTTTCAATTTCCACACAGATCTGAGTCTGTTGGTGATTGATCTGGCGCACAATTTCATTGATCTCCGGCTTGTCAGTATGTCCGGCTACAGAGATTACGCCTTGTGATGGGGCAGAGATCATTAATGGAAGCATTTCATAATCAATTTCCATTTTCATTCTTTTGATGCCTGCCAAAGATAAGATCGTAGCATCGAAATCTCCTTCTTCCAGTTTTTGAAGTCTGGTTTGAATATTTCCCCTGATATCCGAAAACTCAGCGGTAGGATAATTTCTCAGCCAGAAAGCTCTTCTTCTCAAACTGCTGGTGGCAAGTTTAAGCTCATGGAATTCTTTATTCCTTGCAGATTCTTTTCTGATCAGAATATCCTGTGGATAATCTCTTTCCAGATAAGCGATCATCTCAATATTTTGAGGCAATTGAGTGGGAACATCTTTTAAAGAATGTACGGCAATATCAATTTCATCATTCAATAGGGCAATATCAAGATCTCTTGTGAAAACCCCGGTAATTCCTAAAGAATAAAGCGGCTGATTAAGGTTCTTATCGCCAGAAGAAACGATAGGAACAATTTCCGTTAAATAATTGTTGTTCTGAAGGTGCCTCGCAACCTCTCTAGCCTGCCAAAGTGCAAGTGCGGAATTTCTCGTTCCGATTCTAATGCTTTTCATTGAATTCGTTGTTTGGTTGTTCAACTAATATTTCGTGCATTAATTTACTAATTTCTTCGGCTTTTAAAGGATTATCGATGATATATTTTGCAAAACGGTTGGTGATTTTCTGGATCATTTTATCAGAAAGTTCCATGTCCGTGATGTTTATGTATTTATTTTTTTTGTAGAAATTATGCATTTCATTACGCTCCATGTTCTTTAGAACGGCTTTGAAATGATGAATATTAGGGGCAAGTTTTCTCTTTTTCTCCCATTCAATAAAGTCTTTCATCAGTTCCTTAATGATTTTTTCAGCTTTCGGGATTTCTCTTTCGCGCTGTTGAATCGTTTCCTGAATCTGTTTTGAAAGCTCATCCACATCAATCAGAGTTACGTTTTTATTTTCAGTAACATTCTTTTCAACGTTATGAGGAATGGAAAGGTCAATGATCAGTGTTTCTTTTCCATTAGGGAAATGAGACCGGTTGACAATAGGATGCTTGGCTCCTGTTGCCACAATAAGAATATCTGTATTTTTTAATTCCTGGTCAAAATCAGAATAATCAACGTGAGGAATATTATATTTCTGGGAAATTTTTTCGGCTTTCTCCTGAGTTCTGTTGGCAATTTTAATTTTCGGCTGGTAGACATGCTTTACCAGGTTTTCAACGGTATTCTGTCCTATTTCACCTACCCCCAAAAGAAGGATGTTTTTTTCAGTAATCCTTTTCTGGTTGTTTAAAATATAATGAACGGCCGCATAAGAAACCGAAGCAGCACCATTCGAAATGCCGGTTTCATTTTTTATTCTTTTCGAAATCTGAATCGCAGCATTGATGGCTCTTTCCAGATAAGGATTCGAATTTTGTCTTTCTTTTTTGAAACGGCTATATGCTTTTTTTATCTGCCCGATAATTTCAAAGTCTCCGATAATCTGGCTTTCAAGGCCTGCCGCTACTCTGAAAAGATGAATCAGAGCTTCTTCTTTGGTAAGAATATTTGCAAACTGAAGAAAATCGGTAAGTTGTACTCCAATCGTTTTGCAATACTCTTCCGCTACTAAAAGATAATTGGGAGAAGTGGTATAAATCTCGGTCCTGTTACAAGTGGAAACCACAAATGCATCACCCAGATCTTCCTGATGGACTCTGGAAACAAAGTTTTTGATGTTCTCATCAAAGAATGCAAACTTTCCTCTCGTTTCTACGTCGGCTTTCTCGTAGCTTATTGAAAGCACGGCAAAATTTGACGTTCGATGAATGTTGGAATACTGTAACATAAGCAGTGGCAAATTTACGATTTTTTTCATTAACCTTTCTCAGATAGTGTATATGATAATTATCGTAAAAAACTATAAAAGGGAATGCCGCAAAGGTGAAACTGTAAAATGGCAAAAAATGCATATTGTATGAAAGCTGTTACGCTTCTTAAGTTTTATTTATGCCTTTTTTGTTGAGCTTTCTTAGCCTTTTTACCCTTTTGCTAATTCGCTTTTCAGCCCTTTTAACATCCCATGAATTTTAGTTGAAATCAAACTCTGTAAATGTCTAAACTAAAACTTAATAAAGAATTATAAATTTTAATAAAATTTTAACCAAATTAAGTTGGTGGGAAATTTCTTTACTAGTGTTAAATTTATATCTTTGTAATCTTAAAATCAGAAGAAAAATATGAGTTTATTTGATATGTTTACGCAAGAAATTGCGATAGACCTTGGAACTGCTAATACCCTAATCATCCATAATAATAAAATTGTTATTGATCAACCTTCAATTGTTGCAATTGAACGTTCATCGGGTAAGCCGATTGCCGTCGGAGAGCAGGCCAAGCATATGCAGGGTAAAACTCACGAGGATATCAAAACCATCCGTCCTTTGAAAGATGGGGTTATTGCTGATTTCCACGCTTCTGAGCACATGATCAAGGAATTCATCAAGAAAATTCCTGGAATCAAAGGTAAATTCATTCAACCGGCATTACGAATTGTAATCTGTATCCCTTCTGGTATTACTGAAGTTGAAAAAAGAGCGGTAAGAGACTCTGCTCAGAAAGTAAATGCAAAAGAAGTAAGATTGATCTACGAACCAATGGCTGCTGCAATTGGAGTTGGGATCGACGTACAGAAACCTGAAGGTAACATGATTATCGATATAGGTGGTGGTACTACGGAAATTGCGGTTGTTGCTTTAGGAGGTATCGTATGTGATAAGTCTGTGAAGATTGCAGGAGACGTATTTACCAATGATATTGCTTATTACTTAAGAACTCACCATAACCTTTATATCGGGGAAAGAACAGCTGAAAGAATCAAAATTGAAGTAGGTTCTGCAGTAGAAGATCTTGATGTAGACATCGAAGATATCCCGGTACAGGGTAGAGACCTTATTACAGGTAAGCCTAAAGAAATTATGGTTGGATACAAAGAGATTGCACGTGCATTAGACAAATCGATCATCAGAATCGAGGATGCTGTAATGGAAACATTATCTCTTACCCCACCGGAATTAGCTGCAGATATTTATAAAACAGGTATTTATCTAGCTGGAGGAGGAGCGTTATTAAGAGGTCTTGCTGACAGAATTCACAAAAAAACCGGTCTTCCGGTATTTGTTGCTGAAGATCCGTTGAGAGCTGTAGTTCGCGGAACAGGTATTGCCCTTAAGAATATGGATAAGTTCAATTTCTTAATTAAATAATTTTAACTTTTTACGACTTTATATCTGAATGGGATTTTTGCTGAGATTATTTTCGAAGAATACTCTTTTCGTCTTCTTTATATTCCTGCAAATTATTGCTCTGGTTTTGATATTCTCAAGAAATGCCATGCAGAGATCCTGGATTGCGGGCCAGACGGCTGCGTTCAATTCCTGGGTGTCCGGATATATTGACGAAGGAGTTTCTTATCTGAAGCTAAAACAGATCAATGAAGATCTTGTGGTTCAGAATAAAGCCCTTATGACTGAGCTCTATGGAAAAGACGGGTCAAAGAATCCTGTTTTTAAAAGAGTTCATGATACCATTGGTGGAGGGCAGATCTATACTTTTGTTGATGGAGAGATTGTTTTCAACAGTATCAACAGAAGAAACAACTACTTTACAATCAACCGCGGACGCAGAGACGGTGTCTTTCCTCAAATGGGAGTAATGGCGCCGAGAGGTATTGCGGGAATTGTAATCAATTCTACAGATAGTTATGCATTGGTTCAATCCGTGTTAAGTGTTAACAAGATCAGAATTAATGCAGCACTTAAAAACTCAGGGTATTTTGGTACTTTAACATGGAATGGAGATAACTCAAGGGTAATGCACCTGGCAGATATTCCAAAATATGTGGCCCTGAAAGTAGGCGATACTGTTGTTACAGACGGTAAATCTGCTATTTTCCCTAAGGGAGTTACCATTGGTACCATTGCAGGATACTCTGTAGATAATAAAACCGGCTTCTGGGATATTTCCGTAGAGCTGAGTGAAAAAATGGGAGCGTTGAATAAAGTGTATGTAGTGAAGAATCTTAAGAAAGCAGAAGTGCAGAAGATTCAGGACACTATGCAGGCTGTAATAAAAAAGGAAAATGATTAGCAGGACTTTATTTACCGATATATTGATCATGATCTTTCTTGTTGCATTACAGATATTTGTATTGAACAGGATTACTCTTTTCGGGAAATATACTCCGGTATTATATCCTGTATTTGTCATGTTCTATCCGTTTTTCAGAAACAAATTTCAATTCCTGGCATTGAGCTTTTTAATAGGATTGTCTATTGACGGTTTTCTTTATTCGTGGGGAATCAATGCATTTGCAACAACGTTAATTGCCTATTTCAGAACGTTGATCTTCAGGACTTCCACAGATACGTCTACAGACTTTTTCTCATTTCAGTCCCTTCAATGGGCGCAGTTTTTGCTGTTTTTATTTTCAAGTATTTTCCTGCATCAGCTTTTAGTACAATATATCGAGTTCTTTAAGTTCAGCAGGTTTTTTGAAATATTATTTAATGTGTTGGTAACAAGTGTAATTTCATTTATCTTTATAGTCATCTACGCATTAATATTTAAAATCAAACAAAAAGTTTGAACACACGTTATTTAAAAATTTTTTCCATTCTCGTTATCATCGCCCTTATTTTTGTGGCGAGACTTGCCTATTTGCAGCTGTTTACAGACCGCTATGCACTGAATGCGGCCAACACCTCCATTAAAACAGAATATGTTATTCCACAGCGTGGGGTAATTTTTGACAGAAATGGTAAAATCATGGTGGGAAACCAGCCTGCTTATGAAATTTCGTTTACCCAGGCTTTGATGAAGCCTGATTTTGATACGCTGGCTTTTTGTAGTTTAATGAAAATTACAAAACAGGATTTTATCAATAAAATCAATGTTATCAAAAAAGAAAAATATTACTCAAAGCTGACCCCTATGACTTTCATTAAGGACCTCAGCAGAGAAGATATTGCCAGAGTTCAGGAAATTATTTTTAAGTATCCTGCATTTAATATTGTATCAAGACCTCAGCGTCAGTACGAAGTTTCCACATCCGGAAATCTTCTTGGCTATACCAGTGAGGTAAATGAAAGAGATATTAAAAAAGATTCTCTCTACTATTTACCGGGAGATTTCATCGGGAAAACAGGGGTTGAAAAATCTTACGAAAAAGAACTTCGCGGGGTAAAAGGGGTGAAATATATCCAGAAAGATATCAAGCTTCGAAATATTGGTTCCTATAAGAACGGGTCTTTAGATAAAGATGTGATTACCGGTAAGGATATTACGTTAACCATTGATTATGATCTTCAGAGAACAGCTGAAGAAATGCTGGTCAACAAACATGGTGCAATTGTAGCGTTAGATCCTAATAATGGAGAAGTTTTAGTCGCTGCAACCGGACCGGACATTGACCCGAACCTTTTTACAGGCCCTAATAAATCAAAAAACCTATATGCCCTATCAAAAGATACGCTTTATGAAAATAAACCTACTTTTGACCGTGCGTTGCAGGCAGGATATCCTCCGGGATCCACTTTCAAACTGCTGACTGCTTTAGCAGCCATGCAGATGGGTGTGATGGATGAGAAAACGATCTTCCCTTGTGGCGGCGGATTTTTCTACAAAGGAAAAAGAATTAAAGGCCATGGTGGAGCAGATCCGCTTATCCCTTCCATTCAGGTTTCGAGTAACTGTTTTTTCACTTACGCATTTATTGCCATTATCAAGAAATATCCGGGAAACCCTTCAAAAGGTGTTGATGAGTGGAAAAAAATCATGAGCAGTTTCGGAGTTGGGGAGTTTTTAAATAATGACTTTGCTGTTGGAGCAAAGGGGAGAATACCTTCAGGAGATTTTTACGAGAAAAGATTTAAAGCGATCATGAAGGCAAGCGGTTCCCAGAGAACTGATTTTAAAAACTGGGATGAAATGTCTACGGGTGCCATTTATAACGGAATGGGACAGGGAGATGTTTTGGTAACTCCTATTCAGCTGGCCAATTATGTAGCGGCTATTGCTAACAGAGGATGGTATTATACTCCTCATATCGTAAAAGCAATTGACGGAAAGCCAAATCCAGACCCAAGATTTAAAGTGAAACACAAAACTCTGGTTGATCCAAAACATTTTGAACCTGTTTTAAAAGGAATGGAAGCTGTAGTTTTAAGAGGAACTGCAAGAGGGCTGAAATCCAATGATTTTACCCAACTGGCAAAAACAGGTACCGCACAGGTACCGCAAGGAAAGGATAATTCCATCTTTGTATTGATTGCTCCTGCTGATAAACCTAAAATTGTTGTAGTAGCGGTAATGGAACATGCAGGATTTGGAGCGACCTGGGCAGGACCAGCCTGTACCGTGATTGCTGAAAAATATATTACAGGTGATCTGAAAAGAGAGCATCTTTACAAAAAAATGATTACCTCGAGTTTCATGCCTGAATACAAAAGGCAGTGGATTGCTGATTTGAAACGTAAAGGTTTATATATTGATCCTAAACCTGACTCAATCAGACAGAAAAGAATAAAAGATAGTCTGGAGCAGGTAAAACAGCAAAAGGCTAAGCTGCAAAAGAAAATAAACGAAGAGACTAAAAAGAATAACACTGCTAAAAAAACTGCGAAGCAATGAAATGGACAGAAGGAATAGATAAACTTGGCCTTGGGCTGTATTTCCTGCTTTGCATTTTCGCGATTGCAAATATTTACAGTGTGGACCAGAAACTGGGTGAGAAACAGTTGATCTTTTTCTGTATCTCATTATTTGTGGGGCTTATCATCTTTGTCAGCAGAAGTAAATTCTTCGAGAATATGGCAGGGATTATTTATATTGGCGGTGTGTTGCTGCTGATAGGGCTTTTTCCGTTTGGTAAAGAAATCCTTGGCCAGAAGAACTGGTATAAATTCGGAAGTTTTACCATGCAGCCAGTGGAGTTCGCCAAAATAGGAACCGCTTTAATGCTCGCTAATTATGTTTCAGGACCTGATTTTAATCTTAAAAACAGAAAGTCTTTATGGACTACTTTAGCCATTGTTGGTATTCCGGCAGCAGTAGTTCTTGCTATTCCGGATGTGGGCTCCATGCTTGTATTTATTGCATTTTTCATTGCTTTATATAGAGAAGGACTGAGCGGGCTTTTATTTGGTATAGGATTTATTTTTGCCGGAGTTTTCCTGATCTCACTGGCTATTCCTCCTGTTTATGTTGCGGTTGCAGTTTTGGTGATTGCCGGTGTGCTGATTGCAATGAATTATCATAGAATGTCATGGGATGTGATTTCTATCTCAGGAATTGCAGGCTCTATTCTTTTACTGTGCGGACTCGCTTTCGGATCTCCTTATATTTTAGAGAAATTGCCCAAGCACCAGAGAGAAAGAATTGAAGTTCTTTACAAAGGGGAAAAGGCATTCAGAGATACTTCAGGATACAATCTTTTATATTCCAAAACAGCGATCGGATCCGGCGGGCTTTGGGGAAAAGGATACCGTGAGGGCTCTGTAACCCAGGGGAAATTTGTACCGGAACAGGAAACCGATTATATTTTTTGTACAGTTGGGGAAGAATGGGGCTTTTTAGGAAGTGCAATTCTTATCTTTTGCTATATGGTCTATATCGGAAGGATATATTATCTCGCAGAGCAGCAGAAATCAACTTTTAACCGTGTATTCGGATATTGCTTTGCCTCGATTCTGTTGATGCACTTTTCAATCAATCTGGGAATGGTAATGGGGCTTTTCCCGACAGTTGGGATTCCGCTTCCTTATTTCAGTTATGGAGGAAGTTCTTTACTGGCATTCTCTATGATGACTTTTATTTTCTTTAAACTTAATTACTCTGATAAGAACAGTTTGGTGTAAAAGAGGGAGTTTGGAAGCTGGATGATGGAAGTTTATCATTGTTCTGCTGATCATTCATCTTCAAAATCAACTTCATCAACAATTTGTATGAAACAATCCTATTTCTCAGACGAAGATTTCGGGAGCAAAGATTTCACGCAACTTCCTTTAGAAAAAAGTGAGTACGAAAACTGTACGTTCAGAAACTGTAATTTTGAATACGGAAACCTATCCGGTTTCAGCTTTACAGACTGTGAATTTATCGGATGCAGTCTCAGTATGGTAAAACTGATCAAAACAGCATTTCACCGGGTTGTCTTTAAAGAATGTAAAATGTTCGGACTTCAGTTTGATGACTGCAATGCGTTCGGATTATCCTTTACTTTTGATGGAAGTTCATTAAACAATTCCGTTTTTTATCAGACATCCGTTAAAAAAACTGTTTTCAAAAATTCAAAATTAATTGAGGTAGATTTCAGTGAGTGTGATCTTTCCAATGCAGTCTTCAGTAACTGCGATCTGTCGGGCGCTGTTTTTGACGGCACAAACCTGGAAAAAGCAGATTTCCGGACTTCGGTTAATTATTCGATAGATCCGGCTTTAAATAGGCTTAAAAAGGCCAGATTTTCGCTTTCTGAGATCCATGGACTGTTATATAAGCTGGATATTGAAATTGATAAGAACAGTTGATATCTTTGGTTAAGTTCTGTTTGCTTATAAATTATCAATATTAAAATAATAGGAGAGGGGTTTTAGCCCGTTTTTTTCCTTCTTGAATATTTAACCTGGCTTAGCTGGAATTTAGTCGAAATAGTGTATATAAAAAAGCCATCAGGATTCTGATGGCTTCATTATTTAAATCAATTATTTATAAAATTAAAAATTTGCGGGTGTAGGAAGAGTAGCTGCTGCTAAGTTATTGTAAGCTTCTCCTTCTTCGTTGATCACTCTTTTTGCGAATCTGAATTTAGGTCCCCAATAAGAATCATTCAGTGAAGAAATCATTACTCCTTTTGATGTTGCTGCGTGGATAAATTTAATCTCACCTTCTTCAGTAACACTTTCTACAATACCTACGTGAGAAATTCTTCTTCCATGAGAAAAGAAAATCAAATCTCCCTTCTGTAGTTCTCCTCTTTCTACTCTTTCACCTTCCTGAGCCTGAGACGCCGCTACTCTGGGTAAGCTAAGACCTGCTGCTGCTCCGAATACAGAAAGAACAAAAGCTGAACAATCTATACCGTTTCTGGTTGTTCCTCCATATCTGTAAGGAGTTCCAAGGTATGTTTCAGCTTCTTCAAGGATACCGTCAATGGTTTTATTATGTTTGATTGCTTTTGCAATCTCAGAATTCTTAACTGCTTTTTTAGCACTAGCGATAGATGCCGCCTTTTCTGCAAGGAATGAGTCGATAAGTTTTTGCTTATCCTGCTCCATTTTTTTGTTATCTATAGAAGCTAGTTTGGCATCTGTTTTGTATTCTTTTGTGTAAGTTGCTGGTTTTGAAACCACATAATTTGTAGCACACGATTGCAATGAAACTGTAGAGACTAAAGCAACTAAATAAAACAAAACTCTTTTCTTCATATATATTTGATTATCCGTGTTAAAAAGGAATATTTATTTTCAAAAGCATTACAAAAGTAGAGATTCCGAGCAAAAGACCCCTGATATGATAATTGTCAGGATCTTATTTTAACACATTTTAACATATAATTTACATATGTTAAAGAAAAATAAACCGCAACAGCCTGTTTTTGGTAAGTGTGCGGTTTTTTTTATTAAGATTCTTTAACAAACTTCTTCGATTTTCTTCTATATATCACGTTTTGTGATTCAAAGTCTTAATTTTCAGTGCTGTTAAAAAAACAAAAAAATTCCCCGGTTTTCCGGGGAATTTAAACTAATATGGAACTTTACAGGTGTTATTTGGTAAACAACATTTCTCTGTATTTTGTCATTGGCCAAAGCTCATCATCCACCATCATTTCCAAAGCATCAGAAGCTTCTCTGATAGGATCAAATAATGGTTTTACTTTGTTACAATAGTTTTCTGCCTGTTTTTGGCTGTCTGATATGGTTTTTGCAGCCTCTCTGGCTTTGATAAGATCTTCAACACCAAGCTTGATTTTAGAAACATTTTCAGAAATGCTTGTAATTAAACTCATTTGCTCTTTTGCCAGCGTTTTAAATTCTTTATCACCAAAGATATCTTTAAGACCTTTTACGTTTTCAATTAATCTGTTCTGATAATTTAATGCAGATGGAATGATGTGATTTCTGGCGATATCACTTAGCACTCTTGCTTCAATATCAATTACAGTAGAGTATTTCTCTAATTTAATCTCGTTTCTCGCTTCAACTTCTCTGTGGTTGAAAATTCCCATCTCTTCATAAAGGTCTAGGAATTTCTTGTCCATTTCCTGTTTTAAAGCTTCAGGAGTCGTCTTAAGGTTGTTCAATCCTCTTTTCTTAGCCTCTTTCGCCCAGTCATCAGAATATCCGTCACCTTCAAACATAATGTTTTTACACTGCTTGATGTATTCTCTCAATACATTAAAGATCGCTTCGTCTTTCTTAAGACCGGTTTCAATTAAAGCATCCACTTCTTTCTTGAAATCATTAAGCTGTTTAGCTGCAATTGTGTTCATTACGGTCATAGACTCTGCACAGTTTGCAGAAGAACCTACCGCTCTGATCTCAAATTTATTTCCTGTAAATGCAAATGGTGAAGTTCTGTTTCTGTCTGTGTTATCCAACAGGATTTCAGGAATCTTACCAACTACATTTAATTTTAATTCTGTTTTCTCTTCCGGAGATAATTTTCCGCTGGTTACCTTTTCAAGTTCTTCCAATACACTGAACAGCTGGCTTCCGATGAATACGGAAATAATTGCCGGCGGCGCTTCGTTGGCACCAAGTCTGTGGTCATTGCTTGCAGAAGCGATACTTGCTCTTAGAAGATCTGCATATTCGTGAACCGCTTTAATGGTGTTAACAAAGAATGTCAGGAACTGTAAGTTTTTCTTTGGATTTTTTCCAGGGCTTAACAGGTTTTCACCAGTATCTGTTGCTAAAGACCAGTTGTTGTGTTTTCCGCTTCCGTTTACTCCAGCGAATGGTTTCTCGTGGAAAAGAATGTGGAAGTGGTGTTTGTGTGCTACTCTTGCCATAATATCCATCAACAGAGAGTTGTGGTCTACCGCAACGTTCACTTCTTCAAACATTGGTGCAAGCTCGAACTGGTTAGGGGCAACCTCGTTATGTCTTGTTGTGGCAGGAATTCCCAATTTCATACATTCGATTTCCAGCTCTTTCATGAAGTTCATTACTCTCGTAGGAATAGAACCGAAATAGTGGTCGTCCAATTGCTGTCCTTTTGCAGGAGAATGTCCTAATAAGGTCTTACCTGTTAATACAAGGTCAGGACGAGATTGGTATAATGCTGAATCAACAAGGAAATATTCCTGCTCCCAACCCAAAGTAGGAGTTACCTTCGTTACATTTTTGTCAAAATACTGCATTACATTCGTTGCAGCTTCATCCACAGCGTTCAAAGCTCTTAAAAGAGGTGCTTTATAATCTAACGTTTCTCCTGTATAAGAAATGAAGATGGAAGGAATACATAATGTAGTTCCCATAATGAATGCCGGAGACGTAGGGTCCCAAGCTGTATAACCTCTTGCTTCAAAAGTATTTCTGATACCTCCGTTAGGGAAAGATGATGCATCCGGCTCCTGCTGGATAAGCATGTTTCCACTGAATCTTTCAATGGCTCTACCTCCTTCGATTGGAGTGAAGAAAGAATCGTGCTTTTCTGCAGTAGTACCCGTCAAAGGCTGAAACCAGTGCGTATAGTGTGTTACACCTTTGCTCATTGCCCAGTCTTTCATCGCTACAGCTACCTGGTCTGCAATATGTCTCTGAATTTTAGTTCCTTTTTTAATAGCATCCATGATAGAACCGAATGCTTCTTTTGTTAAATATTCTCTCATGGTTTCTTCTGAGAAAACATTTTTACAGAATAGCTCTGATAATTTCGCAGGGATCTCAACAGAGTTGTCTTTTCTGAAATCCTTAAATGGAAGGGTTTCTAATGCTTTGAATCTTAAGGTTGACATAATTGGGTTGATTTTTTACAGCGCAAATTTACAAAAAAAATGAATTGAAAATATTTTAACCCTAAAAATTTTAGGGGTTGTTTGAAATTTTATATAATCTAAACAATTGTTTGGTGTTTTTTTACAGGGGTGTTTTGTGGTTTTGTATTCAGAAGGACTTGGAGTATGGAAGCTAATTGTCCGGACGGTGCAAAGAGCAATTGTATTTGCTGTCTTCCAGGATATATCAAATTAAAATTACAATTATTTAACTTAATTTTTGAGATTTTTTCTGAAAATAAATAAAAATATAGGCAGAAAAATAAAAAATGAATAGAGAAAAGGCCTAAAATAATCCATATCATAAACATCAAATACATAGAATAAAACATGAGTTCCAAAAGTTATGAAGAGATATGGTAATATTTTTTTAGAAGAAATCACCTGGTTTACAAAGAACATGGTCAGCATTTGAAGGAGAATTACCAAAGGGAACTTATCAAATAATCCATAGATTCCTGCAAAAGGGGATATTAAAATTGATTTAATAATTTGGGTAAGGTTTGGTGCTTCATCAAGCTGAAACAAAAAAAATAAAGCTCTGATAGGAAAGTATATAAAGATATGACAAATCCATATTTTCCAAAAAAGAGAAATTCTGTTTAATTTATTTTTCATAAGGTTTAATAATTTTTACAATTTCATTATTGACTGTTCCATCTGGATTTAGTTTGCCCTTGAACCCATACCATTTTGGTTTATGCTTGTATAAATATAGCATTAATAACGGTAAGTCTATTCTAAACTGTGAATCTGTTACTTTAGCATTAGGTGTAAAATCATCGAATGCCGGAACAATGTCGTTGAACCAACTAATTGCCTGAGCTCCGGCTCCATGCCATCCACCCTGAGGGTCTTTGTCTGCCATATTCTGAAACCTGGATATAGTTGATGAACTTGTTTTTCCATAAATGGGAGGAGCTACAACCCCTTGCTCATGTTGTATAAATTCTTTATCCCAGAGGTAAGCGGCGTCTCCTTTTAAAGGAGTTTTAGCATATTGACCATACATAAGCTCATGAAATTTGGTTATTGCAAAATCACAGATCCCTAAATTTAATTCATTTAAAATAGTTTCAACATCATTTGCTAGAAAACTATTCCCTCCTTCCAGTGAGTTTGATAATGCTTTTACCAATCCTTTAGCGCCTTTGCACCATTTTACATCATGCCCGAATCGATTTTTAATATTCCAGTCCACGCCCTCGTAAAAATCATAAATTTGTTTGAAAGGGGCAAGTCTTCCTGGTATTTTGTGTTCAATAATATAAGAATAGGCTCTTCTCCAGGTATCATTATTTTCTGCCCTGTCTTTTGTCAGCCATGAACCATCCTGTCCTTTCCAGTCTTCTATTTTTATAGCTTTGTTTCGTAAAGCAAGTTTGTATGTTTCATAATCGGGAAATTCTCCTCCAATATATTTTTCTACAGAATTTTTGTTGGTGAGGAAATCATACATCAACTGAGGAAAATTATTACCAACATAATTTTTGGGAAGGAGTATTTTAATTTTACCCCCATCAATATTAATGTATTTTGAATGATGTATGGCAGAATCAAAGTATTTTACTCTAGAAGATCCTTCTACAATTTCTATAACAAGTGGATTGATGTTTTGCTCCACATCTTTTACCCCTACGTAGTTGAAAAGAATATTAATTACCGGAAAAATTTTTCCCACAATAAAGACTCTTTCTTTTGGGAAAATATCTGTAGAATAATCAGATAACTGAATGGGCTTAATATATTTTCTGTAATAATTTGCATTACGAATCTGAAAAAGAGTTTTTACCGTATTAAGCTCTGTTTTATTGAGAAAGAGAACATCTGCGTCTTCCCTATCTTTTACTGTTAATATTTCCTGTTCTGCAAGACTTGAAATTCTCATCGATGGATATTGGGTATGTAACCCTAATCTTTTTGGATAGCTCATCTGTATATGTTTTAATTATGAATATATGACAAACTTAGGCTTGGAAGACGCCAAATCTCGACGTATTAAAAACAAATAGGCATCAGCCTGAAGGATATGTTTTAAACGACTTGTTAAAAGACAGTTAAAATAAAGTGGGCAAAGATTTTGTATATTTGTGTGAAATTTATTTTATGACAAATTCTAGAGCAAGAGAAACAACAGAGGCTATTGAAAGACTATACATCTCTATGAGACACTTATTTTATAGAGGATTTTTCAAGCCGGGCGGAGTTTCAGGAGAAAGTATCAGAAGTTTGTTAAAGACCATCAATCCGGAAATTTATGGAACCATGAATATTCCGAGCAAATTGGAATTGGACGGTTTGATGTATGTACTGGACAGACTTCCGGAAGGAATTGAAGAATGTGCTTTTATTCATCTTACATCTGATGAAGGGTTTGATAAAGGAAGTTTCGAACCTATTGTTCCCAAGAAAAGAAGAAGAAACTGTTATAGAATAGACGAACACCAGATGAATATTGAGGTTCTTTTGGGCCGTTCTGAAATTTATGACATTCTTACCCACCTTACCTTCCTGTTTATAGAAGCTGATAAAATCCGTAATCTGGCATTCATCCAGGATGAAAACTGGAAACCGACACGTGCCTTCAAAATTATTGAAGAAGTAGTGAAGGGAGAAAAGAAATTCAGCAGAAAAGAAAAAGAAGTGGCACTTATTCATCTTTCTTCTTTAATAGGAAGATCTTTTGATGAAACTTTAAGAGCTTATAATACTTTTGGTGACGATCATAATCCTGACCGTCTGTTCAAAATCATTTACAACTTAGGAAAAGTAAGTCTTGATGATGCAAAAGGTAGCAGAGAAAGAGAAATTCATTTCAGTTCTATATTGAAAGAAAGAGTAGGGCACCATTATTTTGGAGAAAAATGGGCAAACAAAGTGAAGGAAGTTTTATTTGAAAACAATCTTCATATGCGTCCTTTACACATTATTTCAGCCAATATGCACTCGGTGAAAAATATGCTGTATGCCAATAATGCCCTTAAAAAGAAGCAGCACCACGAGGTAGATTATAAACTGTACGAAGAGATCTCCAATAAGAAAGAACTTCGTGATAAAGTTTTAAAATATGCTTTGGAGGAAGGGATGATTCATATTGCTGACAAGAGTGGAAGTAATATTGACGTTCAGATTATAGACCTCAGCAAAACAGATCTGAAAAATACACCATTTGCAGACATCAAGTTCTCAAGTGATGATGTAGTAATGGTTTTTGACTATGCCTTCGGAGAGCAGGCTTTCGAAGTAATGGACGAATTGCTGAGACCTTTTGAACATAAAGGAGAAGTATACATGATGCATGTAAAATCCGTTTCCATCATGGGTAAAGCAGGTATTCTTACCGGAGCGAAAGGTGATATCATGATCCCTACTTCTCATATTTTCGAAGGAACTGCAGATAACTATCCTTTTGAAAATGCCTTAAAACTGGAAGATTTTAAAGATGATGAATTAAAAGCTTTTGAAGGACCAATGATTACGGTGCTGGGAACCTCTCTCCAGAATAAAGATATCCTTTCCTATTTTATGAATACTTCATGGAAAGCTATTGGTCTTGAAATGGAAGGAGCACACTACCAGAAAGCTATTCAGGTAGCATCCAAGATCAGACACCATATTTCACCGGATTTGTTTGTCATGTATGCTTATTATGCATCGGATAATCCGTTGGAAACGGGAAGCACACTGTCTTCAGGAGGCCTGGGTCTTACAGGAGTAAAACCAACGTATCTGATCACTTTAAGAATCCTTGAAAAGATTTTAAGAAGCGGTAAGAAAGAAGCTTCGGCTAAAAAATAATTGTAATTCAATCATTATAATATCAACCTCAGATACTTTTGTATTTGAGGTTTTTTTGTAATTAGTTAAACACAAATATCACGAATTTATTTCACAAATTGCACTATTTTATTGTGTTTAAAATAGTGGTTTTCATTGGTGAAATTTGTGTTTAAATAAAAACCTATCTTTAGGAAACATAAATATATATTCATGAGTTCAGTTTCACAACTCGCCAAAAGATTCAGAGAAGTTTTGCTGGATGGTTTCTGGATCGCCAATACCAATTTTAAAGATCAGCTTTCAGAGGTGACCTGGGAACAGGCGGTAACAAAAGTAGATACTTTGAATACCATTGCGATGCTTACTTTTCACATCGATTATTATATTGCAGGTATTATCAATGTCTTTGAAGGAGGAGCTCTTGAGATTAAAGACAAATTCAGTTTTGATCTTCCTCCCATAGAATCTCAGCAACAATGGGAAGACTTGCTGAGTAAACTCTGGACGGATTCTGAAAAGTTTGCCACATTATTGGAACAGATGCCGGATTCCCAACTGGATGAGGTTTTCGTTGATGAAAAATATGGAACTTACCGAAGAAATATCGATGGAATGATTGAACACAGCTATTATCATCTGGGACAGATTACTTTAATCAAAAAAATATTAAAAACATATGAAAATAGGAGAAGCAACTTTTAAAAACTGTAAATCGGATTATTGAAAGAAAGCTCAAAAAAGAATTTAACAATTCAGATTAATTTCCATCTAAAACCATAATAAACAGAATAAAACCTCGGGATAACTCCTATTTGAGGTTCTTATATAAATTACCTACCTTTAGAAAAAATAAAATTTTAAATGAGAAAATCGGCTGCAATCATTTTTGCGTTTATCATTTCACAATTTCAGGCTCAGCAAGGAGCTTATTATCAGCAGGCTGCGAAGTACAAGATGGATATTGATGTCAATGCTGAAAAATTTACCTATCAGGGAAAACAAACTTTAGAATACACCAATAATTCACCCGATGAGCTGAATGTGGTTTATTTCCACTTATACTGGAATGCTTTCAAACCTAATTCCATGATGGATCAGAGAGTGGCTTCCCAGGGAAAAAATGGGGACGGGAGACTGCAGAAAGATGGTATTTCAAGACTCGCTTCCATTCCAAAAGATCAGGAAGGAGCTCAGAATATCCACTGGATTAAGCAAAACGGGAAAGACCTTAAGTTTGAAGTTCAGGAAACCATTATGAAAGTGTATCTGGCAGAACCTATCAAACCTAATTCTACGACTACCTTTACAATGGATTGGGATGCTGTGATTCCTATGCAGATCAGAAGAAGCGGAAGAAACAACAGAGAAGGAGTAGACATGACCATGACGCAGTGGTATCCGAAAATTGCTGAATACGATTATGATGGCTGGGCCACTTTCGATTATCTGGGAAGAGAATTTCATGCACCTTTCTCCGATTTTGATGTTACCATTAAAATCAACAAAGATTATGTCGTAGGAGCAGGAGGAATTCTGGAAAATCCAACAGAAGTAAAAGGCTACGATGCCAATGCCAAAATAAAAACAGAAAAAGACAAAAAAGTGGTCTGGAAATGGACCGCAAAAAATATCCTTGATTTCGCATGGAGTGCAGACAGAGATTATTCTGTAGAAAGCTTCAATGTTCCGGAAGGCCCGAAAGTATACCTGGTGTATCAGAAAAATGATAAAACGAAAGCATGGGGTGAATCTCAGCCTTATATCACGAAATATTTCCAGATCATGAATGCTCACTTCGGGAAATATGTATATCCTACCTATGCATTTATCCAGGGAGGAGACGGCGGAATGGAATACGGGATGTGTACTATGATTTTAGGGGAAGCTAAAAGTGTTAAAGATTTGATGGGATTAATGGCTCATGAGGGAGCTCACTCATGGTATCAGCAGATGCTTGCCACTAACGAATCTGTACGTCCGTGGATGGATGAAGGCTTTACAAGCTATGCGGAAGGCTATACCATGTATCAGTTATTCCCTGAAGATCTTCCGAATCCTTTTGTTGAAAGATTGGATGCCTACAGAAACTTCGTTAAAAAAGGAATTGAAGAACCTGCCGTTTGGTTGGGAGATCATCATGATAACGGAACGTCTTACACTTATGCATCCTATGTAAAAGGTGAATTGTATCTGGTGCAGCTTGGATATATTATGGGAGAGCAGAATCTTGCCGAAACCTTAAAGCAATATTATGACCTGTGGAGTATGAAGCATCCTTCAGACAGGGATTTCCTTCACATTGCACAGAAAGTTTCAGGGATGGATCTGAAATGGTTCCATAATTACTGGATCAATACGACAAAAACTATCGATTACGGAATTAAGGATGTAAAGTATGATGCGAAATCTACCACCATTACCCTGGTTAATAATGGCCAGGTTCCGATGCCGATTGATTTTGGTGTGATGACGACCGATAAGAAAGTCGTTACCTATCAGATTCCGATGAATATGACCCATACATGGAAAGAAAAAGATATCTATGGTGAGTTTAAAACAATGCCTTACTGGCCATGGACTCAGAAAGAATATACCCTTACTATTCCTTACACAAAATCTCAATTGTCTGTCCTGGGAATCGATTTCAGCCAGAGAATTGCTGATGTGAATATGGAAAATAATTTTGTTGAAGTAAAATAATCAATAAAAAAGAGCTGTTTCATTTTGAGATAGCTCTTTTTGTTTTGACTATAGCATATTCTGCACTTTTGTTCTAATTTTGAAGTGCTATTTGCAATTTAATTTTCTCTATCTCTTTTATTGAATTAGTCATCTTAAATCCATTTTTATAATCTATAGTATGACTTTCTATAATGTAATGATAATTTCCATTCAGTTTTTCTTTTAAACTTGAGATAAGCCTTTTATCAACATCACCACCCAAGTCTGAATAATAAAATCGGATTAAATCCTTATCCCAAGGTTTTAACTTTACAGTTATTTTAATCACTTGTTTAATATTTTCAAAACTGCGGAAACATTTTATTAAATATTTATTTTCTCCGATTTTTTCAACGGTAATATTATCAATTATAAAATGACTTCCAGTAAGTTTTTGAGATGAAATGAATTGATAAATATTCTTGTCAAACTCTGTTTTGTGATGAAGTTCTATAAATTTATTATTTTCATTATCAAATATCTTTGCTGTTTTGTCTTGATATTGATACATGATATGGTTTTGATTTTCAGAGCTTATGAGGAATTGTGATTTATTGGGCTAAGACTGCTTTTTATTAGAAATTTATAATCAAATGTATAATTTGACTGTGCCTTCATACTAAAGCCAATTAGCAGAAATAAAAAATATATTATCACTTTTGAATTTCTATACATTTTTGTGTTTTTAAATTCTTATTACAAGAATAATTTTTTTTGATCAATTAACAATACACTTTTTAAAATATTTTTAAGCCCACGAATGCTGTGGATAGCAAAGTGTCTCATAGTAATTAAAATGTATCTCGTCTTGCTACAAACAGACCTTCGAGAGATTTTTGGAAACCTCATTTGGTTTCCCGCAGCTTGCAGGAACATTTCGGATATCTCCGGAAGTCTCCCCCAAGCTTGTTTTAAACCTCCCGAAGTCTCAGGAAGACTAAAACACTAGTATTTGTAACTTCCTAATGAGTTGTGCAGATTATAAACAGGTTTGTTTCGGATCCCCGAGAATTCTATGAATGATATTATTAAGTTCATTGTAATTTATGGGAGATTGGGGGTAGTTTTTATAAAAATGATTAAATTTAGTCCCTCAAACTCTAGTAGGAATTTCAATTATACATAATGAATTTCTTCTGAAAAATATGTCAATGAATTCAATCGTAATAAACGTAGGAAACAGCAATATCAGATTTGGTCTTTTCAATGGCGATAATTGTGATATTTCGTGGGTCATCAATACAAAACCTTACAGAACAGCAGATGAACTTTATGTACAGATGCTGATGCTCTATCAAACCTATAAAATTGATCCGAAAGAGATTGATAAGGTAATTATCGGATCCGTAGTACCTCAGCTTACCAAAGTAATGAGCTCAGGGATCAAAAAAATTCATGGAACAAATCCTGTGATTGTTGACAGAAATACTCCTTCCGGAGTACAAGCAAAATCTAAGCAGATGGGAACAGATATCTATGCCAACCTTGTAGCTGCACACAATCTGTACCCGAACAGAAAGAAAATTGTCATAGATTTCGGAACAGCCCTTACAGCAAGCTGTGTAGCTGAAACAGGAGAAACTTTAGGGGTAATTATTGCACCGGGAATTGTTACGTCTCTGAATTCGCTGATCAACCAGACTGCACAGCTCCCGGATATCGAACTGAAGAAACCCAAATCTGTTTTGGGACTGGATACGGTAACCTGTATGCAGAGTGGTATGGTATATGGCTTTCTTGGAATGGTAGAAGGCTTTGTCAGCCGTATCAACGAAGAAGTGAATGACGATTGTTTTGTAGTAGCAACGGGAGGTGTTTCCCATGTTTACAAACCCCTTACGGATAAGATCCATGTGATGGACAGGCTTCATACGTTGAAAGGTCTGTATTTCCTCGGAAAAGATTTATAAATTAAATGATTAAGGTTGAGGTTGGATCCAGCTGATACTTTAGTTCCTCAATCTTACAATTAATATAATGGAAAAATTTCCCGTACTACAAACCGAAAGACTGATCCTTTCACAGCTGGAAGAAAAGGATATTCCTTTTATCGTTGAACTTCTTCAGCATAGGATTTTTTCTGATCTTACTTCCAATATTCCTTATCCATACGTGGAAAATGATGCCAGATCCTGGGTGAAAATGTCAAAAGAAGCTTTTGAAAATAATACAGGGTATACGTTTGCTATCCGGAATAAAGAGGATCAGATCATAGGAGCTATCGGGCTGCATGACAGAGATGATGACAAAGCTGAACTTGGCTACTGGATAGGAATTCCTTACTGGAACAAAGGGTATGTAACCGAGGCTGCAAAAGCAATAATAGATTTTGGCTTTAATGAATTGAAGCTGAATAAAATTTTTGCTACTCATTTTCCTCACAATCCTGCTTCCGGAAGAATTATGGAGAAAGTAGGAATGGAGCAGGAGGCTGTTCTGATAAAAGAAGTGAAAAAGGACGGAGAATATTTTGATCTGGTGAGATATTGTATCTTAAAAGACTAAAGAGATTGTCTTACTATTATAAAATTGAAAGCCGGAGAATATCACTATCCTCCGGCTTTTGTTTTTAATTATCTTTTACTTTTAAAAAATTCTTTAACAATAGAAGAGCATTCCGTCTCCATGATTCCCGTAATAACTTCTGTTTTAGGGTGGAGAGAAAGATGTTTGTTGATAAAACCTCTCTGCTCATCACGCGCTCCAATAACAACCTTGGAAATCTGAGACCAGGAAAGCGCTCCTGAGCACATCACACACGGTTCCATCGTTACGTAAAGCGTACAGTCTTTCAGGTATTTCCCTCCCAGAAAGTTGGCAGCAGAGGTGATGGCCTGCATTTCTGCATGGGCAGTCACATCGTTCAGTGTTTCAGTAAGATTATGGGCCCTTGCAATAATCCGGTTGTTGGAAACCACTACACATCCGATAGGGACCTCATCTTTTTCTAAAGCGGCCTCTGCCTCCTGCAGCGCCATTTTCATATAATATTCGTCGGTAAACATTAATCTGTTATCGTTAAAGTTAAAGGAAGTTTAAAGCGGTAAATAGTAGGGTCGCCCTTCAGCATTGCCGGGGAAAATTTTTCCACCAGAGAATATAAAGCAATTTCTGCCTGTCTGTTAAAGGTAAAATTATCTCCCTGTGCATGAACATTGCTGACTGTTCCATCTTTTTCAACAATAAAATCCACATCCGTTTTTATCATCTTCTCTTTAGAATATACTCCGTCAACATACAGCAGATTGGCGACTTCCTGCCTTAAAGAATTGATACCTCCGGGATAATCCGCAATCTTTTCAGCATCTGCAAACTTTTCAGATGAGGTGAGCCTGGGATTTTTGATGGTTTGAAGGTCCTCCAGATTCCTGACTTTTAATAAAGCTCCGATCAGAGCATTGTTTTCAATGCTATCCATTTTTTTCATGAAGAAAAGGAAGTCTCCCTTTATCGCAGCTTTTTTTACCGTATTGGATTCTGCATCAAATTTCTTTTTAAACTCTTTATTCAGCATATTTCTGTGCTGGTTATAATAACTCTTTACAAGCCTGAACTCTTCTTTCTGCTGTGCGAGAAAAAAGGAAGAGATAAAGCAGCTGATGCCAATGAATAAAGTTTTCAATAATGGTATATTTATGTAAATATAACAAAAAATATGAAATATATTCCTGATGATCAGCTTTCAAGATAACGGTTCAAAGATTCCTGTAAATGATTGCGGATCTCTTCAACTAAGGTTTTCGGTTCCAGAACGGTTACTTCTTTTCCGTAAGAAAGAATTTCCTGCATGAAATCATAAGTAGGGTGGAGGAAGAACTCAAAATAGATCTCTTCCGGCGTTTCTTTGGTTTCTTTCTGTGACTGATGAAGTGGGAAACTTCTGATGTACTCTCCCTGATGGCGGCTGCATTTCAATACAATGTTCTGCGGATTCTGTTCTGTCAGGTTCATCACTCCGAATGCATTTTTAAAGTGCTCTCTGAAGTTGTATTTGTATTTTTCCCTGAACTGATTTTTAGCCACATCAAGATAATTGATCCTGTCAAGCCCGAATGATTTTAAAACTTTGTCTTTGGTATCAATAGCAATAAGATACCATCGGTCTTTAGATTCTTTTAAAGCCAAAGGATGCACTTTTCTGGAGGTCATCAGTTTGTTCTTGTAATTGTAGTGTTCAAAACTCACAACTCTTTTATTTCTGATCGCAAAGAACAGGTCATAAAAATGTTCCACACCGGTTGGTTTGCGGCTTTCAAAAAAGATAAAATCTGAAAAGTCCGGATGAAGATTCAGGGCGTTGCTTACCTGGAAAGATTCAAGAAGTTTTTGATTGTATTCATCTACTTCCATAATCGGGCGGCTCTCGATATAATACCGGTTGTCACCCTTTTTTTTGTTGTGAATAGAGAGGTTAAAAAGATCGGAAATCTCCCGGATATCCCTCTGCAGGGTACGGATAGAGTAGCTCTTGATTCCCGCATCCTGGAATTCAAAAGAGTTTAAAAGATAGTCCTCCAGCTGTGAATAGGTAGCCGGAGAACTTTCTAATCTTTTAATAATTAAGGCATATCTTGTCAGATAAAAATCTTTCTTCATTTCTCTATTTTTTAGGGTGCAGCAACGCTGCATTCATGGTAAAGTTTTATAAGACAAATATATGCGGTTCATGCGACAAAACGTGTCGTGTTTTATTTTTTATTTATTCTATTTTTATTAGAAGGATGCCGTCAAATTACCATTTTCATCCCATTTTTTATAAGTGCCGTCGTATTCTACGTTGTTATGGGCTTTGTATTCTGTGTATTTTTTACCGTTTTTATGATAAGATCTGAACCATCCTTCCTGATAGCCATCTTTATATTCCTCTTCGCAAAAAAGCTCGCCAGTGTCATAGTATCGTAAAACAATACCTGTAAAAGGGCTGCCATTGTGATAATATATAGGAACTCCTCCGCCGTCTAAACGGTTACATGTTAACTCGCTTTCTTTTATTTTTAATGCCATGATTATTCGATTAATGTATTAAACAAATTTATTAAAATCCCATGAATCTAATTCCTGAGGTTAAATAATAACAATGGACACATGGAGGTTGTAATTTATCGGCAATTCTTAAATATCTGTTGTATCCGATAATATCATGAAAGACTGCTTCTCCCAGTTTTCCTTCAGGATCAATAGTAGTTAACAGCCTATCTAATGCTCTGATCTCTCCATGAGACCCCATTGCACCAGCCCTTAATATGTCAATTTCTTCAGCAGGAACCCCTTTCATTTTTAAACGGGCAATATGCTTTTCCAACCTTATTTTAAGAGTAGGGTGGATATTATCAATGAAGTTTTTATATACTTCACCTTTTCCTTTTCCTATTTCTGCTTTCAAAAAATTGGTTTCAGTTGAAATATACCTTATTCCATTTTTTACATAAATGAAACCACTTATCATTGTTTTTTCGAAAATAACACCAGCATCGAAAGTAGAAAGAATTTTGGCAGCATCTATATTCACCTTTTCTACGAGGCTTCTACCCCAATCCCCATATTTATTATAAGCTTCTGCTTCAGTAAGTAAATCTTTTAAATTACTTGTAGGATATATTTTACCATATGTAAGAAGTTCTTCAGCTGCTTTAATAAATTCCTTTGGGTTATTAAGGTGCTTCAACAGCTTGTTGGCCTCTTTATAAAACTCGGATTTTTGAGCTCTTGTAATTATTTCACCTTTATATACTATAGCAATCTCGTTATTAACTTCTTCTACAACCTTATTTTTTACAATTCTTTGAGTCTTGAACTGTCCTTCTATAAGGAACATGCCATATTTATTTAGCATTTTTGATTTAGCTTCGTTTACAAGACCTCTTGTTGCATCTATTAATTCCTTGTTTGTCAGGAGTACCTTAAATGTATTTTTGGTAAAGTTAGAAATTTCTCTTTCAAGCATTACTTTTACCATGCAGCTCATTACAAAATTCTTTACTTCTGCTCTGGTTTCTTCGGCTAATATCTTTCCCCCTATTTTGTATAATTGTTGTACTACGGCTGTTGTAGCTGTTGCATAACCTGCTGTTTTATAAATTTTCTCCCATATATCCAGAAATTCTTTCGTTAGGTTATCTTTGGCTAATTGAATTCCCAAATCTCCTAAGGCGATGGCTCCGTCTACAGCTACTAACATTCCCCAAAATGTAATAGAGCTGGCTCCTTCAGCAGCTAATAAACTTGTTCCAAGGGTTTCTACAGCTAATGCAATCGCCAGCATGTTTATTCCAATTCTGATTGCACTGGCCAGTCCTTCCATGTTTTTCTGATGCTGTTTATCATAGAGAAACAATGCAGGTACAAATAAGAGACTTTGAGTTTCTTCTTCTATAACAATAACAATATCAAGTGGATTTAGTTTTATTGCTCTTGTTGTAATGGTATTACTACCAATATCCATGATAACACTTCCGGTATCTATTAATTGTTCGTCTGTAATATATTTTTGTTGAACATAGTATTTGTTTTTATCCTCTTTTAGATTGGACTCTATTTTTTCCAGACTTACAAAAGATTTTTTTCCAACTGAAAAAAGATGATTAGTAAAAGTGAAATTATCTTTTGCGATATGAGAGAATGAATTAATGATACTTATAAAGGCCATTCTACAAGGAACCTCCTGGCCCATAAAAGCTATCTCATCATCCAAAGCATGATAGAGGTTAACTACAAAACTTTGGTTTTTATTGAATTGTTGCATCAAAAATGAGATTCGTTGAGGAGTGTTAAATGCAAATAATGCTTTCATTAACGCAGGACTGGCATCTCTTACAAAGCTGAAAAAACCGTTTACATCATAGCTGTAAAAAGAACAAATGTTTTTCCATAAGACTTCAGGTTTTAAGCTGGATAATGTGAAATCAGGGGCGTTTTCATATAACCAAATAAGTTGTTTAATATCTGTAGTCCTTTCAATTAATGGAATATATTTGTTGTTAATTAATTGTTGAAACCATTCAGGGGTATCTCCTTGGATCTCTTTGATTAAGTAATATATATCCGTAATGTTTTCACTGAAAAACATAATGCCAACATATTTATCATTAATGCTAAATGCATTTTCTGAAGTTGTTGACTGTACAGAATTCCGATAATGTTCTGTATTTTTATAAAAGTATGCTGCCTTACACTTAATTTGTTCTTGGTTGCTGTCAATTTGAAAAGATATTGATATTGTACTGTCAATATTATCTATTTTTCTATTGATACCACAGCTAATCGATGTTGTAATTTTCTGTTTATAAGAGTTGATATAAGAAAAAGGAATTGTCTCATTAACTTTTCTCTTTACATCAACCACACCATCTGTACCAATTACAACACTTTCATTAATTATTTTTGTTGGGGCAATAAAGTTAGTCCAGTCTAAAGGTTCTTCTGTGCCAGTCTTCAAGTATTTAACTATCTTAGAAAAATCAATTTTTTCATTTCTTTCTAATCCATAAAAATCTTCTGAATATTTACCAGTTTTTTTTGGGGGTAGCCCTAGCGGAGGAATTGCTTTTATGATTTGAGATGGAGAGGAAATATCCTGTATTTTTGGAACTTTTAATGCTTTTATTGTGCTCATCTTTTTAGTTTTTAATGTTATGAGAAATAAAATGGCGGATTAACCGCCATTTTGTTGAATAAATATTAGCCTAAAGTGCTGGTGTCTTTTTCTCCATGCTGTAACTGTGCATCTTCATCCAATCTGAAGCTTGTTTCAAACTCCAATTCTGATGGGTTTTCACAATTCTCAGGGGCATTTTCAGGGAAAATCGGTAATGGCTGATTTACCGGAAGTCCTGTAGATTTATCCTGAAGGATCGTTAGGGTAGTAGGGATTCTGGTGATCCAGTATTTACCCTGAGGTTCTCCGGTAGGCTGTCTCATTTCGTCCACAATACTCATATACATTGGGTCGCCGATTACCGGAACAGAACCGCCATTCCAGATCAATCCTGTTTCAAGGAAGAACTGAACAGCTGCTTCGAAACCTGGTTTTACGGTAACGATAATCCTTGCCATACCTGCCTGCAGGAAACTTCTGAACAATGGGTCCATACTTTCGCTGATATAGAATTCCTGCCAGCTCTTACGGTTAGCCCAATAGTAAGGATAGAAGGTGTAATCCATGATTTCCCATTCGAATGCCTGTTCCATAAACTTGGCAAGGGCTGTATATCTGTCCAGATTTTCATTCAGGTATACCTGGAAATTATCCATGGTTGTTTTCTCATCGGCACCGTTGGTTGTTTCCTGGCCTAACGTATAAAGGTAATCCTGTAATAAATAAGCGATACAGTTGTGCTTTAAGACATCATGTTCCATATATCGATAGAAAGTATCCTGTCTTTCTTTAAGCTGAGCTTCTTTTTCTTTTTGCTCTGCGTCTAATCTTGCCTGATCTTCCTGGAATTTGGCATAAGCAGCTTCGTAGGCTTTAATAATGTCGTTGAAACTGTCTGTTTTCCACTTGTTGATAAAGGCATCGCTCAGTTCACAGTTTACCACTACTTTGATGGTATAACTTCTTACGTTGTGTCCCTTCACCTGGAAAGATACATTACCTGTGATATTGAAACCAGATGACCCGTCGTCAAAATTAAGGTCTCCACCACGTTCAGAACGGCCAATCATATCTCCTTTTAAGTTAGAGAACATCACTTCAGAATAACGTGACCCTGACCATCCACCACCTCTGTTTCTGGTTGATCTGCAGGCAAAGCTTGCATTTTTTCCGGCATAATTGTCCGGGATGGTAAACTGTGTATAGTCAATTCCAAAATCATCATTTGTCTGAGGAACGCTGGAAGCAGTATGAATTACTTGTTTGGTTGCTTCCGGGAATGCCTCTAAAGTTACTCCGTATTCCTGAGCCCAATGCTGGATCTGTACAATCGTTGCCGATTTTGGATCTGCCATTAACCATGGTTCCGGTGCTTTTCTTGGATCTACAGGAGCTTTAAGTACCTGAGCTTTGGCAACAGTAAGAGCCAGACGGTGTAATCTTGAAGGTTCAGGAACCATAAATTCAAACATTGTACGCTTACCATAGTTGTAGATCTGGTTTTTCATTTTCTTGTCGATCCATCTGTAAACTCCGGTAATGTGTTTAGGCTGTGCAGCTTCAGCATTATCAGTGTTGGTTACCTTTCCTCTGTTATCATATTCATGAACATTGGTTTCCGTATATTCTTTGATGATTTTCTGTACTCTTTCTTCTGAAATTTTAGTAAGAACTCTTTCCATTGCTCTTTCTGTAATTTCCTGAGATTTCATTACGGCTTGTCTTGTACTGTCGTGCTGTGCTGAGTTATTGGCATAATCTGCTCCGATTTCAAACTTCATGGCACTGTCATTTCCATAGCTGAATCTTGTGTAGGCAGAAATACTCTGCTGCTTTTCAATTTCTTTCGCAACTTCGGTCTGCATATCCGTTCTGGAAGTTTTGGAAGTGTCTGACATCTTCTCTGTTTCCTGAGATTTGGAAGTTGTATCCGTAATTTCAGAGTACTCTCTGGAAACGGAAGACTTATGTCTCAGTTCGCTTGCCATAACGTTCTCAATATTGGAAACCTCTCCCGGAACATAAGCGTGAACACTTTGCACGACCTTCATATAATCTGCTACTCCCAATCTTTTGATCCCGAAGTTTTTACGTTTTTGGGTTGTACCTGGTTCAGGTGTACCTGGGTTTTCAACTGCTGCACGTTTTAAAGTCAGCATTCCGGTAAGATTTAAGTCTTCTTTCAGATATTGTGTGGCAATTTCTCCATAGGCCTGGCTTCCGTTATCAAAAATAATTTCTATTTTGAAACTAAAGCTGGTTCTGAATCTGTTTACCAAAGCCGCAGGTAAGGTAATTTTATTATCAACTACAGAAATATTGCTGTAATTTTCTTCGAAAGTTCCGGCAGCATCTGTTGTAGCCGTAATTTTAGCATTGGCAACGCTCCACGAAACATCTTCAACTTCAAAAGAAAAATTAACAAATCCTCTGCTGCCTGCTACTACGTAAGCACTGTGAGCATATAAGCTGTATGCCATCGGTGTTCTGGCTGTATTCTGAATAAGAGGTATTGAAGCTCCGCCGATATTGGCATACTGTTGTTCCGGAAGAGGACTATTTTGAAGTGCGGTCTCCATGGAAGCAGAGATATTGTTTCTTACAACAAATAAAGCATCAGCATAGCTTTCAATCTCATCATCAAGAACAATGGTCTGAGCACCCATTCTTAAGGTGTCGTGCGAAAGGATCTGAAGACTGTCTGTATCTTCTGCCACAGAAGTTAAGCTGGTTGTAGATTCACCGAAAAGTTCTACAAAAAGGTCGAAAGATTCTGGAGAAAGCTTTGCCTGCAAATCTTCCAAATTGATTTCATTTTTGTACGTAAATACGAAAGGAGCAACTTCATATTCTTTCAAAGTGCTGTAAAGACGTTCTTTTTCTTCTTCGGACATGTCCGGAGTGATTTTACTGTCTACTTCGGCCAGCTTTCTGTCATAGAGTTCCAAACGCTCTTTGTTTTCTGCCATATATTTGGAATACTCGTCCTGGTAGGCCTGATATCTGGATTTATAGAACTTTTTCTGAAGTTTTTCCAGCTCGGAATTCAGTGTGTTCAGAGATTCTTTTCTGTGGATCGCTTTGCTGGATACAAAAGAAGCTCTTGCTTCAGACTCTAATCTTTGAACCGTTCTTGCTGCCAAAGCCGGTTCGGAACCTTCAGCGTTTGCAGATGAAACTAAAGATGCCGTTTCTGTATCCTCTGAAAATAGAATGGTAGGAAGTATAATTTTTCCATCCATTGCTTTTTCCAATGGTTTTTCTCCATTAATTTTGATGATTTCCTGATCTGTAAGGTCCTGGTTGCTGGCAAAACCAAGCTGAATAGCCATTAAAATGTGGCTGATGGCTTCTTTAATATAGAAATCTCCCTGGGTAACAATCTGATAAATATAATTATTCCAAAGCTGGGAAAATATAGCAATTCCTTCTGCGTTCAGCTGTCTGTTGGTATTAATAAGGCTTTTGTAATAATCCGTAACGAACGTCCAGTCAGCGCTTTCTAATGTTTCTTTTTTAGAAAGCTTTCTTCCGATCATCAGAAGGTCTTTAAATGCTCCTTCTTCGATTTTCTTCTCGCTTTCGAATCCGGAATTGTTAAACTCACCGGCAGCCCTTTTCATGGCTGTAAATTTTAAAATTTTGGCAGGTCTTCCAACGACTGCTGTATCAAAGACACCGGTTACTCCTTTAGGTCTGTGGATAAATCCTAAGTTTTTGTCTTTAATTTCTGTTAATTGAGGGTTTCTCAGACTTACAAATCTGAAAAGTGATTGTGATGCGTTATTGGTATTCATAGGGTTTGTTTCTTTGTAGTTAATAATTCCTTCTCCTATTAAGGATTTTCCGACAGTAAATGCGGATTTTACTGTTGATGTATTATTTGTTGACATGGTTGCTTATTTTTTTGTGTATTCAAGGGTTAGGGTAAATGAATTGATAAGAGAATAATTGTAATCAGGTACATTCAACAGCTCAATAATGGCTCTTTCTCTTTCGATTGTGATATAGGTTTTTGTTCTCCATTGGTTCCCTGCAAATGCCGCTTTAAGATCATCCCATTCTGTAAACATTTCGTTGGAGATAATGGTTTCAAGATCCGGGAATTCAGGTATTAAATCGATTTCACCTGTTCTCGGAATCTGATTCAGATACAAGGTCTTTTTATAAACCGGCTTACCGTTGATCCATTTTCCGCCTGTCAGCTCTTCTTTGGTGCTGTAGGAATGCTGTTTGTCTGCATATTGTTTCTGGATGTAATCATTTTCCTGTGCGTTGTCTCCAAAATAAGTTTTAGAACTTAATCCTCTGGCATTTGATACCTGATGCTCTACCATAACAGGTTCATCTGGATAATTGCTTACCATGATTCCTTTTCCGTCAGAATGATCGGTAAAGCTCGTTAAAGAAGCTCCGGCATTACTTAAACTAAGTTTTGCACCATAAGCTCTTGCCAATACACCGTAATCTTTACTGACATCTAAATTCGATTGTATAGAATTATCTACACTGCCTGATGTGATCAAAACTCCGCTTGGAAAGAAACCTACCTGGTTTTTAATTCCGTCCTGAGTATTGATTTTATAAAGAAGAGATTCAATTTCCGGTGCTTCGGCATTCTCAAACTGAATATGACCGGAAACGGGATTGTTCACTTCTGTTCCTGTGAGAGGAATGCAGTTCTGGAAGTCGGAAAGGTTTTTATATCCCAATACATTACCGGCATTCAGGACCGCTACTTTTGTATAGGTATTATCGGCCAGTGGAGTTCTTCTTGCACTGATTACAGCATCAAAATCCAATGTTCTTGCGGCAAAATCTCCACCAATTAATGGAGTGACAAGATCGTGACGTCTTGCTACCGGATTGGATTCAATCACCAGCTTGTTAAATATTGAACCTCCTAACGGGGCATTACAGCCGATAACGACGTTGTTATCTCCCCAAACACCCATTGCATGAGTAGTAGACGCTGCATTGTATCCGATGAAAGTATTGGAACCCCATGCACCTGAAGTCGTCGCTTTTCCATGAATATACCCTGCAAAAGCACCTAAAAAAGTATTCTGGGTTCCATTAGTTAAGGAATAAGCAGCTCCAAGACCCAGCGCGGTGTTATTGGTTCCGGCAATATTTTTGTTTCCTGCCTCATCTCCGATATACGTATTTCCGTTTCCTGTTGTTGTTTCAGTTCCCGCCTGTGTTCCGAAAAAAGCATTGAAATTACCCGTGGTAAGTTTAGCTCCGCTTGAAACACCGGTTGCGGTATTCCATCTTCCTGTTGTGGTTTCATTTAAAGCATAAGAACCAAGTGCTACGTTATTTGCTCCGGTGGTTAATTTTGATAATGTATTATAACCAATTCCCAGTCCGTAAGCTCCGGTGTGATCCGTGTTCAAATTTCCAAACCAGAAGGAATACGTTGTAGGACTGAAATTGATTTCGCCTGCTCTGCCCTGGCTTGGCTGAAAAATAATAGGCTTGGTTGTTCCGTTACCTCTGTCGATGACATTTTGTAAATTATCATTCCCGCTAAAAGTGGGTTTGTCAGAAAGGTCATTATAGCTGCCTGTTACAGCTACTTTTTTCAGGATAACTTTTTCCTGTCCTTCCTGTGACAATGTAACACTTCCATCTACATTGGTGGTGGGAATAATACTGAATTCAGAAAGGTTGATGTGAAAGGCAGAGCCGTCATTCTGGGTAATGGTAATGATATTTTGAGAGGCGTCATATACTGCGTTTTGAATGCTGATATCACGGGTTACCAAACTGCTTAAATCTACGGATTTGCTTTGCTGAACCCCATTCTCACCCGTATAAAATACCGTTAAGATATTTCCATTTAATTGCGGAACCTGAATAGCTGTCTGCGTTTCAATTTTTTCTTTCCAAAGCTGAGCATTCTGCGGATTTATATTGGATGCATTTGCATCTGCTTTTTGTGACAGATCATAATCTAATTGAGCTGCAGGAATTTTTTCATCTTTGTGCCAGTATGAATCATGCCACTCCCAAAATTCTTCCTGTACCGGGATATCTCCGTTTTCGAAATATTTTTTTAATTCTTGTTTTGTTTTCATTTGCTTAAAAATTTTAATTGATGAGTTTTCCTCCCACGATTTCCACTGTGCTGTCAAAAGAATAAGGTAAATAGGTCGTTTCAGGGCCTAATGTTACTTTTGTAAGCTGGTTAACTCTGAAAGCATTGTTTTCAATTTTGAGTACACTGGCCGGAATGGTTACTGAGGTGAGTTGATTGCTGACAAAAGCATCCGAGTGAATTTCTGTTACTCCATCGGGAATCTCAACAGATGTCAGTTTATTGACAGAGAAGGCTCCCTGTGAGATCATTGTTATTCCTTTAGGAAGGCGAACTTCTTTCAGCTGATTGGCTGTAAATGCCTGTATTCCAATGTTGATAACGCTGTCCGGAATAAATAAAGACGTCAATCTGTTATTGTAAAAAGCCCAATTGGGAATTTCGGTTACCTTTGGAGGAATTGTAAGGGTTGTTAGGCCTCCGTTACTAAATGCGCTTTCCTGGATACTTGTTACGGAGTCGGGGATTTCTACATCAGTTACCTGCAGACCTGCGGCGAAATTTTTGGGAATAGTGAGTGTTCCTTCTTTTATCACAATTTTTCTTTTTGAAAAGAAGGCTAATGAAGCATTTTTATCAGCATCCATTTCAGCATAGAGTATGTTGAATGTACCATTCTCCAGACCTGCAATCTTGCGCATGTCAATTTTCTCATCCTTATGCCAGTAAGCGTCCTGCCATTCCCAGAATTCTTCCTGTTTTGGGATATCTCCATTTTCGAAATAGAGTTTTAATTCTTGTTTTGTTTTCATAATGTTATTTACATGTCAATGATTAAACTTCCACCCACAACTGTTGTTTGGGCATCAAAAGCATCAGCGTAATATTGGGTTGAGTTATCCAGCCTTACATACAATAAATCAGGATTATTGCTAAATGCTTTGGAACCAATCATGGCAACCGTAGAGGGAATAGACAAAGAGCTGATTTTGTTATAGCTAAAAGCTGAATTTTTAATTTCTATGAGACCTTCAGATAAGGATAATGTTGTGATTTGATTGTTAGAAAATGCATAATCATAGATGGTTTTAACCTGAGCGGGAAGATGTACAGACTTAATAAGGTTATTGCCGAAGGCATCTTTTCCAATGGTAGTAACGCTGTCAGGAATTGATATTTCCGATATCCCTGTATTAAAGAGAAACCTTTCAGGAATGGATAGTGTTCCTGCTTTAATAAATACTCTTTTGACTTGTAAATGAGCCAGGGAAGCATTTCCATTTTCATCGATCTCAGCATAAAAGTCATTAAAACGTGGTAATCCGTTTTCCAGACCTGCGATTTTTGCCATATCGATTTTCTCATCCTTATGCCAGTAAGCGTCCTGCCATTCCCAAAAATCTTCCTGTTTTGGGATATCTCCATTTTCAAAATAGAGCTTGAGTTCTTGTTTTGTTTTCATAAAACTTGTGTGATTTGTTGGTTAATAAATTGATTATATGTCCTGTATTTTGGTATAACAGGCTTATGATTGCTATATTTTAAGACATAGTTCTGGCTGTCCAGCATTTTGTGAATGGTGAATTCAAAGGTGTTCGAGGTTGTTTAATGAGATTGCTGTGCGTATATTACAGAGATTTAAAGGTAATGTCGGACAGCGTCAGAACTTGTCGTGTTTTTTTAATTTTATTTAAAAAATATCTTCTTCAGGTATTCCTTTTTCAAAATCTTCTCTGAAGAAGTTTTCAATGTCGTTGAGATAGTTTTCATAATCCATCTCAGCATTTTCGATATCACTCCATTCTATCGTATAGAGATCTTCATCGATGAGTATATCTGTATTGTGATCTGGTGTTTCCATGTTTTGTGTGATAAGGTGTTGGTTATATTTTTTTGAACATATTTCAGGCTGTTCAGCATAGGGAAATGTTGAATTCAAAGGCTTCTTAAAGTTTTTTAGATTGTTGTTCTGTGTCTTTTTTGATACTCCAAAGGTAGTGGAGCGAAACGACAAAACTTGACGTGTTTAAAAAAGATTTTTTAATTTTTAAATATAATCTTAATAACTTATATAAGGTAGTTATAAGGCAAAAAGCTTATATTTTATTTTTGATGAGTTTCTGAACAATCTGGTTCAAAGTTTCTCGGTTATCATCAATATAGCTCAGTCCGGCCTGTATCAGATTCTCAATATTGGATCTTCTTACATTATCCATGGCGGGAGAAGCATTTTTCAGTGAAGGATTCAGACGATAATAATTTTTTTGATTTCTAAGTCCCAAAGTCTGAAACATCTGTTCCAGCTGGTAATCTACTGTTTCCGCATTGGCAGACATCAAAATGTCAACAATAGGGCTTACCCAGCCAATTTTTCCTGCTTTTTCCAGTCTTTTAAAAGAGTAGGGCCTTGCTTCGATCCCTGTTCCGATGGAAACTATTATCATATCGTTTACCGTGGGACGGTTAGCTTTCTGATGATTTTTTAAAACTTCTGCAAAAGGAATCTTTCTGGCCTCTGCATAAGCACACAATGCGGGATTATTGGCAAACATACCGCCATCAATCAGACTGAAAATCTGGCCATACATTGATTTAATCTGAACAGGACTGAAATACGTAGGAGCTGCTGAAGTCGCTCTGCAGATATCTCTTACATAGAAATTGTCTGTGCTGAGGTTGGCTTTCCAGGAGTTGAAAAGCTTTGCTCTTCTGTTTTCTATATCATAACTTGTTATCAAACAGGGTTTTATTAATTCTTTTAATTCTAAATTTCCAAAGAAATCATGTAAATTTTTTTCCAGAGCTTCCTGGGAAATTTTTTCATTCAATAATCCGAATGGATTAACCAGTTTTTCCCAAAAGGAAACCTGGAAGATGTCGCCGCCCTTTTCAGCATATAATTCCAATCCTTTCTGAATAGAATATTTTGCTTTTCGGGTTTCATCAGGAGAGAGAATAATAGAAGCAATCAGACCTCCGGTGCTGCTGCCAGCTACCAGATCAAAATAATCTCCCAGCTTGGCGGAAGGCTTATCATAATACTGGAGCTGTTCTTCTATGTAACGCAGAATAATGCAGGTTACAATTCCCCTTATTCCACCTCCGTCCAAAGAAAGAATGGTTGTCTTTTTCATGTGATATTTTTAATGGTTTGTTAAAAGGACACATGCAATCTTACATCTACAGAATCTGTTTAATATTTTAAAAATTGTGGAGATTCCATACTTAGATTTCATTGCTTTTTTTGTTGTTTTCTTATAAAGCAAAGGTAGTCTGGGGAAGCGACAGAACGTGTCGTATTATATTTAATTTCAAATAAATGAGACTAAAAAATAACGTAATTCTGCTGGTCTTTTGGCATCTTCAAAAGCGTTCTCCAGCTGATTTTTACAGGTCCTTTTTTAGAGGGAATTGTCTTTTTTTCAAAGTGGGGAAGGTCTTTAAATGTTTTCCAGTTTCCGCCCCAATCCCAGCCGTGGCGGGCAAAGATTTTTACACATTCGTACCAGTCTGCAACGTTGTCATTATCCCAGTCTTTTGCCGTATCCCAGCTTGCTGTTTTTCCGTCAATCATAAGACAGATATCTACTGCGAGGCCATAGTTGTGAATGCTTTGCCCTGCCTTGGCATTGGTTACTTTTTTTCCTGAAGTAATTCTTCCGATTGCATAAAGCTTTTCCTGCTCTTCAAAAGATCTTAATCCCTGAGTGATCCGCACTTTGGCTCTTCCGGTAAGTGCTTCATCACATTCCTGTATAATTTGCTTCACTTCATCTCTTACCAACGGGTGAAGTTTCTGAATCCGTTCTAAGGTTACTTTGTCCATATTTCTTATTTTCTTGTAGAACAAAAGTATAGCGCGGATGCGACGAAACTTGACGTGTTATATTTAAAATTTTATAAATATTCAACTTCAGGTGAAAAAGATTTATAGAAAAGATTGTGAAATGGTTAAATTGATCTGTATAACGAAAAAATAAGAAAAAATTGTTTTTAAATTTTTAAAAATCAAATAGAAGTGGTAAATATGATGGATAAAACACAATAGTACATGCATACGATCCTACCTTTTTTATTGGCCATGGTGGCAGCCATTGTGCTGCTCAATATGTGGGCTACAAAATTAAAAATTGCTTATCCTGTTTTACTCGTTGTATTCGGATTGCTTGTGAGCTTTATTCCAGGTCTTCCGGTTGTAAAGATCAATCCGGATCTTATCTTTTTTATATTTCTGCCTCCTTTACTATTTGAGGCTGCATGGTCAATTTCCTTTAAAGAAATGAAAAGATGGTGGCGTATTATCGGAAGCTTTGCTTTTTTAGTGGTCTTTTTTACAGCGCTGGCAGTAGCGGTGATAGCGAATTATTTTATTCCCGGATTTACACTTGCTCTCGGGTTTTTGCTGGGAGGTATTGTGTCTCCACCGGATGCTGTGAGTACAGGAGCCATTATGAAATTTGTAAAAATACCATCCACTACATCTGCGATTCTGGAAGGAGAGAGTCTGTTGAATGACGCTTCCTCTCTTATTATATTCCGTTTTGCTCTGATTGCTGTAGGAACCGGACAGTTCGTATGGCAGGAAGCTTCTCTGGATTTTTTATGGATGGTAATCGGAGGCGCAGGAATCGGGTTAGTACTTGCATGGATTTTTGTACAGGCTCACAAACGGCTTTCTACAGAAGCTGCTTCTGATATTGCCCTGACCCTTATTGAACCGTATCTGATGTATTGGGTCGCAGAGCAGTTTCACTGTTCCGGAGTTTTAGCTGTAGTTTGTGGTGGGTTGTATATGTCTGGAAAACGAATGATATTTCTAAACAGTACCAGCCGTATCATGGGGTATAGCGTATGGGAAAGCTTCGTATTTATTCTGAATGGCATCGTATTCTTAATAATAGGGCTCGAGCTTCCTGAAATTGTCGGAGGGCTGCGGTCAGAAGGAATTCCTTTTAAAATTGCTATCCAATATGGAGTGTTGGTGACCGGTATTCTGATTGCCGCCAGAATCATAAGTTCTTATGCCGCCATGCTGGCTACATTGATTTTCCGGCCAAGTGTTGCTCCCCGTGCTTCTTCTGCAAGAAGACGTCTCCTGATGCCTTTGATGCTTGGATGGACAGGAATGAGAGGTGTTGTCTCACTGGCTGCTGCCCTGGCCATTCCGATTACCCTTGAAAACGGACTTCCTTTTCCCAACAGAAACCTTATCCTGTTCATTACTTTCGTGGTAATCTTGCTTACCTTACTCGTACAGGGACTTACTTTGCCTTACTTTATAAAATATGGACATGTATTTGATGATTTCACAGATGAAGAAAAAGATAAAAAGATACGGGAAGAAATAAAATATAAACTAAAGCAGCATGTCTACCATTTTCTTAAAGCCAAGCATGAAACTGAACTGAACAGCCATGCAGGATTGGAAAGAATGCTGAAACAATGGGAAGAAAAAATACAGACCAATAATACCGAATGGATGAATGAAAAGACCAAAGATATCTTTTTTGAAATGCTGGAAAGCCAGAGACAGTTTCTTTCAGAACTGAATAAAGATATTTCCGTCAATGAAGAAATTATCCGCCACCAGCTGTACCAGCTCGACCTCGAGGAAGAACGGCTGAGGATGATTTAATCTATAATTAGTTACATGGTTTGATTTTTTATAGTAAGAACTTTGTTTTCTAATTCGGTAATATTATTTTTTAGTTCTGAAAATATATCTTTAAAATTATAATTTTCAAAACTGGTTGAATCAAAATCTTCAGGAAATATACCTGATGCATACTGCCATATCTCTATAATTTCTCCCAAAGGGATATCATAAGGCTTATAAAATGAATTGTCAGAAACCACTGTGATTGATTTTTTCTTTTTAGTCTTCAATCTCTTGTAAGAAATACCATCATTCAAAGTCACAAAAACATAACTTTTATTCGGTTTCAAGTCATCAATATTTTCAACATATTTTCCGATAATATAGGAACCATCTTTAAAAGGAGGCATTGAGTCTCCCTGAGCCGGAAAAGCTCTATATTTTCCGTTGGTTAAAAAAGGAAGTGAAATCCTTTGCAGACTTTCAATATATTCCGGATCACTATAACCGGATAAATATCCCATGGATGCTTTCTGCGGAACGATTTCGATACTGTTGTTTCCCAATTGATCTACAACAACGGGTAAGACAATTCGATTGTCAGGAAGCTTCAGAATATCTTCCAACGGGTACTTTCGGATATCAACTGTCAGAAGTAAATCAATGCTTATATTGAAGTACTTCGAAATCTTTATTAAAACTTCGTAAGGAGCTTCCGAACGGCCACTTTCATATTTGGAGTAGCGATCTCTGCTGATGATAAGAATATCATTGGCAAAAGCATGTTGGGATAATCCTCGCTTAACTCTCAAAAACCTTATGTTATCTGCAAAAGTTGACATTGGGACAAATTGTACCAGCAAATATAATGATTTTGGGACAAATAGTCTCTAATTTTGTAACGTGAATCGTGCAATTGTACATATGGACCTTGATACATTTTTCGTATCCTGTGAGAGGCGTAATAACTCGCAGCTTCAGGGTATTCCTCTCATCATAGGAGGTGGAGATCGTGGAGTGGTAGCCTCATGTTCCTATGAAGCAAGAAAGTTTGGGGTTCGTTCAGCCATGCCAATTCGTATGGCACTGAGGCTTTGCCCTGATGCAAAAGTTATTAAAGGCGATCATGAAATGTATTCCAATTTATCACATACTGTAACCGAAATTATTCAGGAGAAAGTTCCACTGATGGAGAAAGCAAGTATTGATGAATTTTATCTGGATTTATCAGGAATGGATAAGTTTTTTGGCTGCTATCAATGGACCAAAGAAATTGCAGAGGCAATTACCAAAGAAACAGGACTTCCGATCAGTTTTGCGCTGTCAACCAATAAGACCGTTTCAAAAATTGGTACCGGAGAAGCAAAGCCTGTTGGAAGGCTGGAAATCAGAGAAATGGAAGTGAAGCCATTTTTAAACCCTTTATCCATCAAAAAAATTCCAATGGTGGGTGACAAGACCTTTCAGTTATTATCAAGAATCGGAATCCGGACGATTCATACCTTATCTGAAATGCCGGTACTGGTTCTGCAGCAAATGATCGGCGTTAACGGAAAGGAACTCTGGAAAAAGGCCAATGGAATTGATGAAAATCCTGTTGTTCCTTATTCCGAAAGAAAGTCTATCTCAACCGAAAGAACTTTTACCAATGATACCATGGATATTATCGAGTTAAAACGGCTGATATCGGGAATGGCAGAGCAGCTGGCCTATCAGTTGAGACAGGAAAAATGGCTGACATCTACAGTGGTGGTAAAAATAAGATATGCCAATTTCGATACCGAGACCAGGCAATGTAAAGTATCTTATACTTCTGCAGATCACACCTTGTCAAGAGTTGCTTTAGAATTGTTCAATAAAGCATATACTAGAAGAATGAGGCTTCGTTTGGTAGGGCTGAGATTTACAGGATTAGTACACGGAAACCATCAGATGAATCTATTTGAAGACACCGAGGAACAAATGAGTTTATATCAGACAATGGATGATATCAAAAACCGCTTCGGGTCTGATGCGGTAGGGCGTGCCTCCGGTTTTGACTTCGGGAAATAATTTTAAATCTTTTAACATGTTTATTAATTGTCATTCTTTCCACAGCCTTCGTTATGGAACATTATCCATACAGGAATTAGTAACACAAGCCAAAGCTTTAGGGATTGAAGAGCTGGTGCTTACTGATATCAATACCGTGACAGGAATTTATGATTTTAAAAAAACCTGTGAAGAGCTGGGAATAAAACCTATTCCCGGTGTTGAAGTCAGAAACGGGGGGAAACTTCTTTATGTAGGCATAGCCAGAAAATTCTCAGGAATTGGTGAGATCAACAAAATGATTACAGATCATAATTGTAATGGTAAAGAACTGACTGAAGCTGCTCCTGAATTCAAAGATGTATTTATTGTTTATCCCATGAGTAATATTCCTCGGGAATTGAAAGACAATGAATTTATAGGAGTAAGAATAGAAGAATTAAATTTTCTGATACGTCCCGAATATGAAAAACACATCGCTAAAATGGTTGTTTTTCATCCTGTAACCTTTAGTTCCGATGAAGAATACGAATTGCATAAAATTCTGCGGGCTATTGACAACAATACACTACTGTCTAAGCTGACCAAAAGAGAAGTGTGCCGCAGATCTGAGTATTTTATTTCCGAACAGGTGATGATAAAGGCATTTGAAAGATATCCCCGGATTATTGAAAATACGAGAAGCCTCCTCGAACAATGTAACTTTGAATTTGATTTTGGAAAAGTAAAGAATAAGCAACACTATAAAAAATCCAAAGAGTCTGATGTAAAACTTCTCAGAAGATTAGCCTATTTAGGATTGAAAAAACGTTACGGAAAAGATCATGAGACGGCAAAAGAAAGAGTTGAAAAAGAGCTGAAAGTTATTGATGAACTGAATTTCTGCGCCCATTTTCTGATCACCTGGGATATTATCCGTTACAGCAATAGCATGGGGTTTATGCATGTTGGCAGGGGAAGCGGAGCGAATTCCATTGTAAGCTACTGCCTGGGAATTACAGACATTTGCCCTCTGGAGCTTGACCTTTATTTTGAAAGATTCCTTAATCTTAACCGCCAGGTACCACCCGATTTTGATATCGACTGGAGCTGGCAGAACAGAGATGCTATATTGGAGTATATCTTCAACAGGTATAGAAAAGACCATGTCGCCTTTTGCGGAACTAATGTTGAATTCAAATACAAATCAATTTTCAGGGAAGTTGGAAAGGTATTTGGTCTGCCCAAGGAAGAGTTGGATGATCTGGCAGGTAAATCAATGGAAGTTCATGACCGGAATTCAGTAGTAGAACAGGTGCAGAAATATGGTAAGTTATTGGAAAAGTTTCCTAATCAAAGAAGTATGCACGCCTGTGGAATCTTTATTTCGGAAGAGCCCATTACCCATTACACAGCATTAGAAATGCCCCCCAAAGGTTTTCCGATTGCCCAGTTTGATATGAACGTGGCAGAAGATATAAAAATGGAAAAACTGGATATTCTCTCACAACGTGGGCTGGGTACTATTAAAGACACCGTAGACCTTGTAAAAAAAACAAGAGGAATTGATATTAATATCTGGGATACAACGATTTCCAAAGATGAACAGAAAGCTAACGAATATTTGGCAATAGGAAGAACTATCGGATGCTTCTATATTGAATCTCCGGCCATGAGAGGACTCTTAAGAAGATTAAAATGTGATAATTACAGAATATTGGTTGCCGCGTCCTCTATTATCAGACCTGGAGTAGCACAAAGCGGTATGATGCGGGAGTATATATTCAGACATAATCATCCTGAGCAGTTTGAATATTTTCATCCCATATTTGAAGAGCACTTAAAGGAAACTTATGGCATTATGGTCTATCAGGAAGATGTGCTGAAGATTGCCCAGTATTTTGGAGGGCTGTCTCTTGCAGACGGTGATATTTTACGTAGGGCAATGAGCGGAAAAGGAAGATCAATCAAAAAGCTTCAGGAGGTAAAAGCGAATTTCTTTGCATCATGTAAAACGAAAGGTCATTCGGAGCTAATGACAGCTGAAGCTTACAGACAGATTGAGTCTTTTGCCGGATATTCTTTCTGCAAAGCTCACTCCGCTTCTTATGCCGTGGAAAGTTACCAAAGTCTTTATCTGAAAGTATATTATCCGTTGGAGTTTATGGTTTCTGTGATTAACAATCAAGGTGGATTTTACCGCACCGAAGTCTATATCCATGAAGCAAAAATGTCAGGTGGAAATGTTCAGGTTCCTTGTGTGAATACCAGTGAATATAAGACAACGCTTAAAGGAACAGATATTTACCTGGGGCTGATGCTTTTGGAAGGGCTCGAAACAAGAGTCGCACATGGTATTGTTGAAGAACGCGAAAAAAACGGAGTATACAAATCGCTGGAAGATTTTATCAGACGAATTCCCATTGGTATTGAAACAATACAGATTCTTATTTTTATTGGCGCGTTCAGATTCACAGGTAAACCTAAAAATGAACTGTTGGTGGAAGCCCGATTACTATTAGTCAATTTTAAACCGGAACAGAGAGTACTTATGCTGATTGAAGAACCTGTGCAGGAATTTAAACTTCCGCAATTAAAAAGAGAACAGTTTGAAGATGCTTTCGATGAAATCGAACTGATTGGTTTTCCGGTTTCATGCAGCCCTTTTGATTTACTGCAGACCCAATACAGAGGTTCTGTTTTTGTTAAAGATCTGCTGCAATATCATAAAAAACAGGTAAAGATGCTCGCCTATCTTATTTCAAGAAAACATGTTCCAACCAAAAAAGGGACGATGTATTTCGGAACCTGGATTGATGCAAATGGAGATTACTTTGATACAGCCCATTTTCCGGATAGCCTGAAAAATTATGACTTTCAGGGTGGCGGCTGCTATTTATTACTGGGAACAGTAGAAGTAGATTTTCATTTTCCAACTGTAACGATTCATAAGATGGCCAAAATGCCAATGATCCCAGACCCAAGATATGCTTATGATAAAGAAAAACAATATGATATCCACAGACAGATTAAGGAAGATGTGAGTATGACTTTTCGAAAACCTTATCCACAGGCACATGAGATTGGGCTGCCAAGACATAGAATAGTTAAATAGTATCTCTTATATTAACTTTAAATTTTCATTGACATTATTTTAATTCAAAAACTCTGTTTATTTCCCCCCTTATTATTTCTTATTAAATGGAAAATAAAATACCTGAAATCAATAATTTAGTACATAAACTTGAACTGGAAGACTTTTCCGGATATGAATTTGTAGATTACTGGGACGCAGATACTACAGTTTTAGGACTGAAGAAGGGAAATGTTCTTATTTATATTTCAGCATACGACTATTCTAAAACCAATGGCTATGATGTCATTATTGAGGAATCTGAAACAGGAACAATATTGAGATCGGAGTATAGGAGATCATATGATGAACTTATTAATGACATCCAATCTTTTCTGAAATAATCTTTTTCATCAAAAAACATAAATCCTTAAAATTTCTTACGAAATAAGGTTCAGTTTTATGGTAAAATAATAAAATTCCGTATTTTGATAATGTAAAATAATGTTCTATTTTGCTTATTATCAATATTTTAAGTATTTGTGTCTTAAGCGGGGCTATTGTGTGGGATGTGCTTTTACATTTATCTTTGACCAAGAAATGTACTCGTTTTAAAACCACAAATTAAATGAAAAATCTAAGTATTTTGATGAAGGGAATTCTGGTTCCCTTATGCTTTACCATAAGCTATTCAAAAGCTCAAGTAGGTATTAATACTTCAAGCCCTCAAACTATTTTCCATGTGGATGGGGCAAAAGATAATCCCTCATCCGGAGCTCCGTCCTCTACCCAAATTTCCAATGATGTCGTCATCACTTCTTCCGGAGAAATAGGAATCGGAACTTTAACACCAGCCACCAGAATCGATACGCGCTCAGCCACCAATACCGATAATGCAATCGGAATAGGAGAAACCAGTCAGACAGCATCAGCTGCAGGCGGAGGTGCTGTACGGTATAATCCGCTGAATGGTGGAAAGATGCAGTATTCGGATGGTATTGTATGGCAGGATCTTATTTCTTCCCCAACAAAGGCAGTAGTGGTAGCCAACCTTCAGGCTGCGAACTTTGCCGTTAAAATTCCCTATCAGGCTGCTACAGGTATTACAGGCTGGACAGAAGTTTCCGATCCGACAGGAAACTTTACTCCCGGAACAGGTGTTTTTACAGCGCCAAGAACAGGAATATATCTTGTTTCTTTTACGTATGACTTTGTAAGGATTCCTATTGTTTCAGGCTATTTTTCAGAAGCAAGATATGTTGTAAACGGAAGCAGTACCGTAAAAAAATGCGTGAAATCTTACTCCAATATCTCAAAACAGGCACAGGTGGCAGGATCCTGCGTTGCAGGAGTTCAGCTCAATAAGGGAGACACGCTTCAGCCGTATATCTATCAGTCTGTTTATAATGGCAACCTGAGTCTGAGGACCGATATTTCTTCTGCAAGCAATGAATATGGCTTTGTAAATCTTTCTATTCTGGAACAATAACACATTGGATATGATAAAAAAATTAGGACTGGCCCTGATCATTTGCAGCAGCATAGCGATGAAGGCCCAGATAGGAATCAATATGTCTTCCCCGGAAGGAGCAGTACATATTGACGGACAGAAAAATACAAATACCTCAATACTTTCCAGTTATTATGATGATGTAGTCATTACTTCTTCCGGAAATGTAGGAGTAGGAAAAAAAACTCCCAAAACAAGACTGGATCTGAGATCAGGGGAACGCCTTAATGCCATAGGAATCGGAGGAACTTCACAATCTGCGTCTGCAGCAAAGGCAGGAGCGATGAGGTATAATTCCGGAACTCAGGATCTGAGCTATTCCAACGGAACAGCTTGGGTAGCACTGGCTCATAAGGCTCCCAATGATTTTGTGGATGCCGAAAATGCTTCCATACAAAGTTTCAGCAATGGAGTACAGACTGCTGTTACGGGCTGGACTAAAAAAACAGATGTGAACAGCAGCTTTAATGCCGGTACAGGAACTTTTACAGCTTCAAAAGCTGGGGTATATATTGTATCCTTTACCTTTTCACTGGCTTCCGGAAGTATTGCAGACGATTCAAGATATGAAACCTTGATCCAGACCAATTCCACCTCTTCCGCAACCGGTAAAGTTTTCAAATGTGTAGGAAGTTATCCCGGAAACAATACAATTGGAAACCGCGTTGCAGGAAACTGCTCAGGTATTTTCAACCTGAACCAGGGTGATAATATTACCGTAAGCCTGAATCAGAAACTGGGAAGTTCAAAAACCCTGGATACCGATTCTACGCTTACCTCTTTAAGTATTTTCGGATTATAAAAACATACATGATGAAAAAAAATTGTTTACTGATTTTAATGACGTTAAGCTTCCAGTGTGCATTTTCACAAATTGGAATCAATACCCCAAATCCGCAGGGCATTTTGCATATTGACGGACAAAAAGATAATCCTGCTTCAGGGTCTGTATTTACTCCAGCCCAGCAGAGTAATGATATCCTTGTGAACAGTGCAGGGAAAATAGGAGCAGGAACTTTGAACCCGGCAGTAAAAGTGGATGCCAGAAATTCCGGAAACGGAGCCATTGGTTTTGGAACATCTGCCCTTACAGCCGCAGCCGCAGATGAGGGTGCCATACGGTATAACAACGGTGTGGAATATTCCAATGGAAATGAATGGCTTCCTTTGCTCACAGCACAGCCTGCCAGTAACAAAGTAATCGTTATTGCAGCCAAAACGACAAATAATGTAAAGCTGGCAACTCCTGCTGCTCCCACTATAACTGCGGGTTTACAGAACAGAGCGAGCAATTATCTTGTAGACTGGAGTAAAACTTTTGAAAGCAATTCCGGGACGAGCTTTAATGCTGCGACAGGTATTTTTACAGCTCCCAGAAATGGAATTTATGTAGCCACTTTCACTACAGATCTGGCTCCGCTGGCCATTAATTATACAACAGATCCTTTAAATCCTATTCAGATAGAAGCCATCTGGCAGCTTTATGATAATACGGCCGGACTGGCTGTCACCAATATTATCAACACCGTGAAATGTGCCAATACCATGTCCTCAAACAGCGTAGGAAATATTGATGCAGGAAGTAACTGTACCGCTTCATTCTACATGACAGCAGGGCAGAGGCTGATGCCTTACATCTGGTTTAATTTAAATAATTCAAACCTCGCTAATTTTTCGCTCAACAATACGGGCGGCTATAATAATCTTACCATAGCAGAACAGTAATCAGGAGATTTCATCAAGGGTTTTGATAAAAGCAGACGGGTGAAGTCCTGTAATCTTTTTGAACTCAAGAGAAAAAGCACTGTGGGAGGAATATCCCGTAATTTCTGCAAGGTGATTGATCTTATACTTTCTGTATTGAGGTTCATTTTTCAACTGGTTAACAATGTAATTGATCCTCAGATGATTAATGTATTGGTTGAAATTGAATTTCTTATGTTTCTTAATAACCGTTGAAAGGTATTTTGTATTGATATTCAATGTGTTGGCAAGATTGTAACGCGAAATGTTTTTGTTGTTAAACTCAAGGTTTTCTTCAAATATTTTTAATCCCTGTAATATGTTTTCCTCTACTTCCGGCGAAATTTTTATTTCTGTTGGAGTAGAGGTATTTTTTGCCTGAATATCCTCAGAAATTTCCTGTGGATCTTCCTCATAAATAACAGGAGAAATGCCTTCTCTGTAAATTCTGGCAACAACTTCTTTATGTTTTTTACGGAGACGGAGGGTATTGAAAATCACAGCTCCTAAAACAATTAACAATGCAAGGCACGCAATAATAAGCCCTTTTGAGACAGAATGGCTTTCATTGAGCTGCTGATGAAAACTCTCTTCTTTTTTAGAAAGTGTTTTGTTGACGGCCATGGCCTTGTTATAAGCAATGCTGTCTTTTAATGTAAGATTTTCAATTTTATATTTTTCGGTATTGGTATCGTCGTGAAGCTGGGCGTAGGCTTCTTCAAGATTTTTAGTAACCTCAATCTTTTTTTCATTGAATCCATACCGATCTACAATGGCCAGCGATTTCTGATAATAAAGCACCGCACTGTCCGGTTTATTCTGTTTTGAAAAAGAAAATCCAATATCATTCAGGATGTTTGCCCGAAGATAATAATTGTTTTCCCCTACCAGCGAAAGGGCTTTTACAAAATAAGGTTTAGCCTCCCTGAATTTTTTTACCTCAGATAAATTATATCCCATATTGGTATAAGCGGAAATCAACAGTTCATTTCTTCTGCTGACATTTTTAAGCTTCTGAAATTCCTGGATGGCACTTTTGGAATAATACGCTTTCTCTTTATACTGTTCCTTGTTAAGAAGGATCAAAAAAGAATTATAGATCATTCCTTTCAGCTCATGTCCTTCCTCGGTATTATTATTTTTTACTTCAGTGAGTGCATTTCGGAGGCTGGCAGAAGACTCTTTAAGCAGGCCGAGCTTTGCGTACTGAGTTCCCTGCATTCTGTATGCGAGCGCCTTTCCGATGCTGTAATCGCTTTGTATTGCTATTTTAAGCGCCTTATCTGCAAAATCAAGACTTTTCTCAGCATCAGATCTCAGATAGCTGTTGAAAGACTTTAAATAATAAGCTTTTGCTAAAAATTCCGGCAGATTTCTTTTCCGTGCAGAATCTATAATCTTATTCAGAACAATTTCTGAGCTGTCCGGATTTTTGGACGATAGTGTACGGGCATACTTATATTGTCCCTCAAAATCAAATTCCTGAGCGAATGTAAAAATTGAAATAATCAGGAAGAAAAAGAGAATAATTTTTTTCTTCATTGTGTGTGTTTTTTATTTTTTCTGGTACTTCCAGTTGCGGCCTTTACCTTCGGCTATCCATTCCAAAGACTGTTCCAATCTTTTATTTCTGGTAGCTTCTGTTTTGGCTTCTGTAAGCCATGCAATATACTCTTTTCTGAAAGATGGTGAAGCTTTTTCAAAAATTTCTTTTGCTTTCGGCTGGGCATCCAGAGCAGATTGAAAATAATCAGGAATTTCCATTTCTATCCTGGATGGGGGTGCTTTTTTCATCGTTACGCCCATATCTGTAAGCTCCATGGCTTCTTTAATCGCTCTTTTAAGCTGAGGTTGGGATGGAAGATCTTCAAGACGGGTTATTTTTCCCAAACTGAACATTGAACTTTTTTCAGTATTTGTTTCTATTTCCTGTAAAGTTTTCATTTCCTGATGCAGCCAGAATCCCAGGCTGCAATATTGCTTGAAAGCGGTGATGGAACATAAAATCTTCCCTTTATACATGAAAGTGGGAAACTTCCATTTGATGGCTTCTTCCGCATCGGGGCAGGCTTCATGAATGATTTCACGAAGATAATTTAAGATAGGTTTTGCAAAATCGGGAGATTTTTCAATGTATTCATCAACTTTTACGCTATGTTTTTCCATACTGTTTATCAGAATAGTTCTACAATTTCATTCACAAGGAATTTTACCTGATCAGGTCTTCCTCTGTCATTCTTAGGATTGTTGGAGTAGCTTCCGGTTTTTACAATAACCATATTATGCTCCGGAACCATGATAATATACTGTCCCTGTAATCCGAGGAAATAATAATGTTTGACAGGATTGTCATGATTGATCCAAAGTCCCATTCCATAAATGTTTTCAGACTTTGCTGTAGGAGTTCTCATCTCTTCAATGAAGTCTGCATTGAGAATCTGATGATCTCCGGCTTTCCCATCATCCAGAAAAAGCTGTCCAAGTTTGGCAAAATCTCTTGCATTGGAATGAATGCAGCAATAGGTTTTTTCCATACCGTGATCATCTGTACTCCATTTGGCATTCTGTTCCATTCCCAGAGGAATCCAGAATTTTTCGGATAAATAGGCGGCTAGTGATTGATTCAATGCTTTTCGGAGTGCAAAACCAAGAAGCTGTGTCGAGCCGCTTTGATACTCAAATCTGACACCGGGTTCTTCTTTAAATCTCCGGGAAAATACAGCTTTTACAAGGCTTTTTCCATAATAGGCTTTAGCATTGGGCAGAAAAGGATTGTTGTAATCTTCATTCCAGTCCAGTCCGGCTTCCATCTCGGCCAAATTCTTAAGGGTAACCTTATTTGCAAAGGGTTTGTTTTTAAATTCGGGATAAAAATCTGAGAACTTTTCATCTAGAGTTGGAATAATTCCTTCTTCCAATGCCTTTCCAAGAAGCATCACCGTCACTGCTTTTGCCATAGAAAAAGAATTGGTTTGTGATAGCTGGTTGTAGCCATCCCAGTACTGTTCATGAAGAATTTTTCCATTCCTTATCACTACCAAAGCAGCTGTTCGGGAGTGTTTTAAGTTTTCAACTAAATGTTTAGGTAATTCTGTTTTATTGTAGTCCGAATCTTCCTCCCAGAGTTTGGGTTCTTCTGTTGCAACAGGATTGCTCGGGAAAAGATTTCCATCATCAATATGGGCGCTTGATTTTCCTTTCAGATAGGTTTTGGAAATGCCATTGAATAAATAATCATATCCCAGAAAATAAGCTGCTGCCGCACCGGCTACAGCCCCACCTATCATATATTTTAGTATTCTCATTGTTTATGAATGGGTCTTTAACAAATTTAAAATAATTTGGTTATAAAATTTAAAATGAATCAGCAAATAAGTTATTTTTGTTCTTATTGATGAAAACTATGACCAGAAAAATTTTTGTATTGGGGTACTTCCTGTTTTCAATCCTGGGAACAGCCCAGATGTATAAACCGATAGATACTGCAGATTATATACAGAGAAAAGCATTTTTAAAGAGTTTTGAAGGGAATAATGAAGCGACTGTAAAGAGGTTAAAGTCCCAATATTCCGGGAAAACAGGCTCTGAATTATCCAAAATTTATAAAGAATTCGGAACTGATTTCGAAAAGCAGGTGAAGAATAATGATTTTATTTTTAAATCTGAATTTGAAACCAGCATACAGTCTATGATTCAACGTCTTAAAAAGAATAATCCTACAATTCCTCACGATCTGAAAATTCTGATTGCCAAAGATAACACTCCCAATGCCTATTGCCTTGCTGACGGAACTTTTGTCATCAATATGGGGCTTTACAGCTGGCTGAATAACGAGGAACAGATTGCTGCAGTGATTTCCCATGAGCTTGGACATAAAATAGAGGAACATTCCCTGAAGACTTTTTTGAAAATTATAGAACAGGATAAACAGGATAAACTGGTGGTTGAGAATATCAAATCCACTACGACAAGCAGAAGCCAGAGCCAGAACCAGAAGGCTTTCGATATTTTTAAAAACAGAGTCTACAAGAAAAGCGTGGAAAGAAGACAAAATGAAATACAGGCAGATTCTTTAGGGTATGTTATTTTTAAAAACAGTGATTTCAGGAAAACAGAATTCATCAATGCTCTTCAGAGGTTACAGGATTTTGATACGATCTCTCCCCGGGAATTAAAGGTGGAAACCTATAAAAAACTGTTTAATCTTCCCAGACAGGCATTCAATGAGAAATGGATGAAAAAGGAAGATTTTTCCCTGTACAATTATAACTTTTATAAAGAAAAGCTGAACAAAGATTCTCTGGCATCGCATCCTGAAGTTTCCAGAAGAATAGAAGCGCTTAAAAAGACTTTTACAGAGCTTGGTACTCCTGTCAGTCCGGAAAAACCTTCAGACCTTTTTTTAACATTAAGAAAAACTGCAAGGATGGAGATTTTACCCAATTATTTTCATTCGGAAGATTATGGACTGGGAATCTATGCTGCCATGCAGTTTTTGCAGGATGAAGAGGAAGAAAAATATTATAAAAGCTGGCTGGGAAGATGTTTCTCTAAAATATATGAGGCGAGAAAAAATTATAATCTGAACCGGTATCTGGATAGAATAGAGCCTAAAAATCAAAGTGAAAGCTACCAGCAGTTTCTGAACTTTATGTGGAACTTAAGCCTTGATGAAATAAAGAATATAGCAGACTTTTATCAGACGAATGAGACGCTGGCAAAAGCAAACTGATTTTAATTATAAATGATTGAAATATCAAGATAGGAATGGGCTATTGTCCTGAGCTTAGTAGAAGGGAGCCTGTTTTTGAAATAATAAAAATTCCGCTGGCTTTAGCCTAAACACAAAAGAAAGAACCCTGATGTTTTGTCAGGGTTCTTATTATTTTAATAATTTAATTTCTCCAGACGGATTTTATTGAATTTCTCTTTCTCGTTATACTCACGAAGCAGGATATAACCTTCTTTTCCTACATATGGCGTTACTGCATAATTATCTTTTTCAGAGATCGGAATAATCTCCTGTTTGAATTTTCCATCAATAATGGTATTGATAAACAGATTCCATCTTTTTTGTTTGGTGACTTCATCTTTTTGATAGTCACGATAGAAAAACACCACATCTTTTCCTCCGTTAAGGTACTGTGAAAACAGATAATCGCTGTTCACCCATTTTGATTTTTCCTTTTCAAAAACCTGAACATTTTTCACTTTAAAATCCTTATCCGTGTAGATGTACACAAGATCAGTCGTCTTTGGTGCGTTATACTGACCGGCCGGCTTATACTTTTCTGATAAAATACCCACACTTCCATCATTCATAAAGTACATGTCTTTAGTCTGAAGCATGTATCCGCTTTCTACCATACCATTTTTATTGAGCTTCGGGAGAAAAGCAGAGATGTTGGGCTCATAATTAATTGTTTTCGTATCTACAGAGAAATCGGATTTGTTGAGGAGCATTCTCGCAAACCCTACTGATTCTGAGTTATCATAGTTTCTTCCCAGCAAAACTACTTTATCATCAAAGGTTTTATCATTATCAAGCTTTCTGTAATTGGAGTAGAAAGATTCAATATTGTCTATGGTATCATCAGATAATCCGGTGATGGGTTTGCTGGATTTCTCTTTTCCGGTTTTCATATCAAGAACCATGAGGCTGAATGTTTTCTGCTTGTCATTCACTTTTTTCATAATGCAGTACATATTGTTCTCATCCCTTTCCAGAACAGAAAGGGTAGTGTACAGTTTTTTGCTGCCGTCTGTGTTGTATTGATACCTCCAGATTTCCTTTTTGTTTTCATCAAACCTCATGAGGCTGTTGCTGTTTTCATACTTGCCGTAATCTTTGTATTCAACAGCAAAATAACCGCCTTCTTTCAGTTCTCCTACCGCAGAAACGTAGTTATAGCCTTTCTCTTTTTTCTCATCACGGTTTTCCTTACGTTGTTCTTTCCAGCTCTTCGGTTCGTTGATCTCTTTGAAAGTGCCGTTTTCCAGATAATCATAATATATTTTTCGGGTAATAGAGTTGGTTTTCGGATCGATTACCATAGAAACCGGAGTAAAGACTTCTTTGCTCTTCACAAGAGAATAATCCATCATGGAAGGCTTTAAAATAATCTGACCTTTAAAATCAACATATCCCAGATAAGAAGCAGCCGTGATATCTCCCTCAAACTCTTTATTGGCAACAGGGTTGAGGTTTTTATCAAGAATTACATACTCAAATTTCTTGGTCTTGTCACCGGATTTACCATAAGAATAGAGAGAAACGTAACCGTACAGATTGTCTTTATCATCGAATAGAGCATTCATCCCCACATGGTCGCCGGCAGCGAGAGTTGTCAGGTCCTGAGTTTGGGAAAAAGCAAATGTCTGGATCAGACCAAACATCATCAGCGTTATTTTTTTCATGGTTAAAATTTGAGGGATAAAAATAATAAATTAACCCATATGTTGCGAAAAATAAAAAAGCCCTGAAACCAGGGCTTTGTAACTATAATTGAGAAAGTAAATTTCTGAAGTTCGTTTTTTCATCAATGATTCTTCTCAGCTCTGAAACAGGAACTCTTTCCTGCTGCATCGTATCTCTGTCTCTGATGGTTACCGTGTGATCTGTAAGAGAATCGTGATCCACAGTGATACAGTATGGAGTACCAATGGCATCCTGTCTTCTGTAACGTTTTCCGATGGCATCTTTCTCTTCATAGAACAGGTTGAAATCATATTTCAGATCATTGAAGATCTTTTCAGCATATTCTGCTAAACCATCTCTCTTCATCAATGGAAGAATAGCTGCTTTAATGGGTGCCAATGCCGGAGGTAAAGATAAAACCGTTCTTTCTGAACCGTCTTCCAACACTTCGTCTCTTAAACAATGAGAGAATATGGAAAGGAATAATCTGTCTAAACCTACTGAAGTTTCCACTACATAAGGAACATAATTTTCGTTTCTTTCAGGATCGAAGAACTGTAACTTTCTGCCGGAATGTTTCTCATGAGCTTTTAAGTCGAAATCTGTTCTTGAGTGAATACCTTCCAGTTCTTTAAATCCGAATGGGAAGTTAAACTCAATATCAGCCGCAGCATTAGCATAGTGAGCAAGCTTTTCGTGATCGTGGAATCTGTAGTTCTCATCTCCCAAACCTAAAGCTCTGTGCCAGTTCAGACGTTTCTGCTTCCACTGTTCGTAGAATTCAAGTTCTGTTCCCGGAGCTACAAAGAACTGCATTTCCATCTGTTCGAATTCACGCATTCTGAAAATGAACTGTCTCGCAACAATCTCATTTCTGAATGCTTTACCGATCTGTGCAATACCGAAAGGAAGCTTGTGACGTGAAGTTTTCTGTACGTTTAAGAAGTTAACGAAAATACCCTGAGCCGTTTCAGGTCTCAGATAAAGATCCATAGCACTGTCAGCAGAAGCACCAAGCTTTGTCCCGAACATCAGGTTGAACTGTCTTACTTCCGTCCAGTTTTTAGAACCTGTATCAGGATCTGCAATTTCAAGCTCCTCAATTAAAGCTTTTACATCAGCAAGGTCTTCATTTTCCAGAGATTTTGCCAGTCTTGAAAGAATAGCCTCTCTTTTTGCTCTGTATTCAATAATTTTTGGATTGGTAGATACAAACTGATCTTTATCGAAAGCCTCACCGAATCTTTTAGCTGCCTTTTCGATTTCCTTATTCTCTTTATCTTCAATTTTAGCACAATAATCTTCCACCAAAACGTCTGCTCTGAAACGTTTCTTAGAATCTTTATTATCAATCAATGGATCGTTGAAAGCGTCTACGTGGCCCGATGCCTTCCAGGTTGTAGGATGCATAAGGATCGCCGAATCAATGCCGACAATATTTTCGTTAAGCTGTACCATAGCTTTCCACCAATATTGTTTGATATTATTTTTTAGTTCGGCACCGTTCTGTCCATAATCATAAACAGCGGATAAACCATCATAGATCTCACTCGATGGGAAAATAAAACCATATTCTTTAGCGTGAGAAATCACTTTCTTGAAAACATCTTCTTGCTTTGCCATAATTTTTTTACGTCTGAAATGCAAAAATAGCAATTTGGATCCAAAATCATGAGATTCAATAAAAAAAGCAGTTAATAAACAGATAAATATTGACAATTTAATTTTTCAGGAGCCGGGAACCCGCTCTCCGTTGCAATTCCTCGCTCGGCGGCTCTGCTTCGCGCCGCCGCCTCACTGCGGGATTTTCTCTCAGATCGGGGCTATTGATAAAGGAATGTCTAAACCTGTTAGGTTTACAAAGATGGCAGCATATAATATCAATCGAAAAATCTTTACTTTTGCCGGATGTTAGAAATTCTTTATCGTGACGAGCATCTTATTGCCATCAACAAACCCAGCGGGTTACTGGTTCATAAATCTTTTTATGCCGGAGAAGCTGATACCTATGCTATTCAGGAATTGAAGAAACAGATCGGGCAAAAAGTGTATCCCGTACACCGGTTGGACCGGAAAACTTCGGGGGTTCTGCTGTTTACTCTGGATAAAGATACTCTTAGAATCATGAGCGAGCAGTTTGCATCACGCGATGTGGAGAAGAAATATCTGGCCATTCTTCGTGGCTGGACAAAAGAAGAAGAAACCATTGATTATGATTTAGTTAATGAAAATGAAGTCACACAAAATGCTGTTACGTACTATCGTCGGTTGCAGACTTCAGAAATAGATTTACCTTTTTTAAAACATCAGACTTCGAGATATTCTTTGGTAGAAGCCATTCCTGAAACGGGAAGATTTCATCAGCTGAGAAAACATTTTAAACATATTTTGCATCCGATCCTGGGCTGTCGCAAACATGGCTGCAACAAACAAAATAAGTTGTGGCTTCAGACATTTGACATCAACAAAATGACGCTTCATGCCCATCAGTTGATTTTTAACCATCCTGTTTCTAAAGAAAGAATTACAATAAATGCCGCTATAGATGAGGAATTCAAAAGAGTAGGAGATATCCTGAATTTTGATCTGAGTGTGTACTCTTCATGAAAACTTTAAGATTTTAAATATCCTTGTCAAGGTTTTAAACCTTGACAAGGATGGGATTTCTAAGTATCCCATTCCATTTAACAGATAACATAGATTTCTCTGTACATATTGTTTTAACGCAATGCTCGCAAAGTTATTGATAAATAGCTTTTATTTTCTTTTCGATCGTAGCGTTTAGAAAAAAATGATCTCATCAATATTTATATCTTATAGATGCTGTATATGAGATATTTCGATAAAATATCATACATCAATCTAGCATTAATTTTAAAATGAGTAATTTTGTAAAACTTTTTTTCAATGTACAAATCGCTCATTCGTCCGATCCTTTTCAAATTTGATCCTGAAGAAGTTCATCATTTTACATTTTCAATGCTTAAAAATTTTGGATTTCTTACCAAACTGCTTTTACCAAAACCTATTGAAGACAAACGTCTGGAAAGAGAAGTCTTTGGATTGAAATTTAAAAATCCTGTAGGACTGGCTGCCGGTTTCGATAAAAATGCAGTGTTATTTAACGAATTGGGAGATCTTGGTTTCGGATTTGTAGAAATAGGAACCGTTACCCCGAGAGCGCAAGCCGGAAATCCTAAGAAAAGATTGTTCCGTTTGATTGAAGATGGTGGGATCATCAACAGAATGGGATTCAATAATGATGGTCTTGAAGCAGCTATTGAAAAACTGAAATCCAATAAAGGAAAAATAATCATCGGTGGAAACATCGGGAAAAATACAGATACAAGTCCGGAAAATTATACGCAGGATTACTTAGACTGTTTTGAAGGTCTTCATCCTCATGTAGATTACTTTGTATTGAATGTGAGCTGCCCGAACGTAGGAAGCCACGCGAAACTGGAAGATGTAGACTATCTGAGAGAACTGATTACGGAAGTGAAAAAAATAAACCAGTCAAAATCTGTACAGAAACCTATATTACTGAAAATTGCACCGGATTTGAATAACAATCAGTTAGACGAAATCATTGATCTGATCGCTGAAACAAAAATAGATGGTATTGTAGTTTCCAATACATCCGTGAACAGAGAAGGCCTGAAAACCTCTCCGGAAGTTTTAGCACAGATAGGAAATGGTGGATTAAGCGGAAAGCCCATCCGTGAGAGAAGTACAAAAATGATCAAATACCTTTCCGATAAAAGCAACAGGGCATTTCCAATCATTGGAGTAGGAGGAATTCACTCTGCTAAGGATGCGATGGAGAAGCTGGATGCAGGGGCTACACTGGTTCAGTTGTATACCGGATTTATTTATGAAGGTCCGCAACTGATCAACGACATCAATCAGGAATTACTAAAAAGAGCCAGCAGATTACCGAGATAAAATAAAAGAGAGTTGATATGACTCTCTTTTTTATTTTGACTTTACAACGGATGCGTTTTTAATATTTACTGTAAGCGTATGGGGCGGAGTGCTTTCGGATTTACCGATTTTATAGATAATTGTTTGTTTGTCTTTGGATTTCGTTTTGGTAACGTCATATATATTTTCGCGGCAGCTTTCAGTCAGGAATTCTTCATAGTTTTTATAATTCCAGTCTTTTGTGAAGTAAAGAACCCGGTAGCCTTTCTCTCCATTGCTTGCACCGCATTGCCCGCAGGCATTAAAATTTGATATTTCCTCAAAATACAGTAAAATCCTGTTCCCATTTTCTCCTGAAGAATAGGAGATTAGCTCGTTTCCACCTGCTTTATTGATAAAATCATAGGTGTTGATTTTCTTATTATTGGGTAAGTACAGATAATTGTTGAGACGGTAGATCATCGTATTGCCTGTAAATAATTTTGCAGGCTGGGATTTTTTGTCCAGATAAAAATATCCGGGAACAGGGTTGGTATTCTGGCTGCTATTTTCAAATACAATAGATTCCTTTGGTGCTAATTTCTGGGCTATTTCATCCGTCTTTTCCACTTTCTGAAGAGAAGTGATCTGCTCTTTCAAAAGCTTTGAATTCTGTTTTTGTTTTGCTCCAAAATTATACAAATACAGTTTTCCATAGTAATCATATATTCCGGTAAGCGGGATTTTCTTTCTGTATTTGTTATAATAATACCATCCATCCACATAATGCTGATACTGATCACAGTCTACAACACCTGTGTAGTTGAGTTCTATGGTAATCGGAATTCCTCCGATTTCTCCCGTAAAGGTCTGGGAAGAATCCGTTACTTTCTTTAATTCAACTTTTTGACACAGAGCAAATGTGAGGAAACAAAAAAAGAAGACACTGAAAATTTTTTTCATGGCTGAGTGATCGTGGATTTGAGTTTTTTAAATGAAGAAGTGTGCGATGGTGTAGATAATCAGACCGACCAGACCTCCTACCAGCGTTCCGTTAACCCGGATAAACTGCAGGTCTTTTCCTACTTCCAGTTCCAGTTTTTCACTGAGCTCTTTTCCCTGCCAGTTCCCAACGGTAGTACTGATGAGGTTTCCGAATTGATGAGTGTTTTTCAGAATGTATTTATAAGCTGTCACCCGAACCCAATGGTCAATTTTATTCTGAAGGTTTTCATCTGTTTTTAAATTCCGGGCAAACTCATTCAAATTTTTAGTAAGATAGTTTTTCAAAGCCGAGTTTTCCTCCTCCTGAAGTTCTTTCATCAATGTCCTTTTAATGGAAACCCAGATATCATTGGAATATTCATCCAGTTTATCATTTTTGAGAAGACCGTTTTTAATCGTTTTAAATTCCTCATCCCATTTCGGATCTTCTTTCAGATCAACGGAAAATTCATGAATTTTCTGAGTGATCAATGCTCTTACTTCATGCTGAGGATCTTCTTCTATTTCTTTGAAAAAATCAGAAAGTCCGTCGGCAATTTTATCAGCAATTTTGTTATCTACAAAAGATGGAATGAAGGAATAACTGCCTTTTTTTACTCTCTCCTGGATCATTTCATCGTTTTCAATGATGTATTCTTTGATCTGTTTTGAAAGATTGGTGATGATTCTCTGGTGATCATTTTTTTCCAGTATATAACCGATTCCGTTTCCTACTACTTTATTAAGCTTGACATCATCTGTCATTTCAGAAACCTTTTTGCTGATAAACTGGCTTACCGTAGAATCATCCAGTTTATTGAGAATATCAAGAACAATATCCGAAAGGTTTTTAATCAAAATGTCCTGGCTTTTTTCCTTGGCCAGCCATTCTCCCACAAAATTGGATACTTTAAGCTTTTGGATGTAAGGGCGGATATTCTGAGGTGAAAGGAAGTTTCCCACCACGAAATTTCCAAGGTTGTCTCCCAGTCTCTGCTTACTGTTTTCAATCAGGTTGGTATGGGGAATAGGAAGCCCGAGAGGATGCCGGAATAAGGCCGTTACCGCAAACCAGTCCGCAAGCGCACCCACCATAGCGGCTTCAGCAAAGGCCCGGACATAGCCAATCCAGTGAGAGTTATCAGACTTCTGTAAAATAGTGGTAACAATGAAAATAACAGCCATCAGGATAAATAATCCGGTGGCAAATGCTTTATATTTTCTAAGTTGTTTTCTTTTTGCTTCGTCATTCATATTCTCAAATTTACTAAATTTGGTTATGAAACCATTCGTGGTTAAAGAATTAAAATTTACTATGAAATTTTTAATTTCAATAACCCTATTAATTATTCTGCAGGCATGTACGCAGAAATATGAACCTATTAAAAAAACTCCTATGGAAAATACACAAGCAAAAAGCAATCCATACTACTCCAGAACAGATACTTCAAAACTCAATGTTTCCAATGAAGAATGGAAAAAAATCCTTGCTCCGGATCTATACGCAATAGCCAGAGAAGCGGCAACAGAAAGAGCTTTTACAGGAAAATATAACGAATTTGATGAGGTAGGAGAATATTATTGTGCGGTATGTGGAAATCATCTGTTCCGTTCGACATCAAAATTTTCCAGCAGCTGCGGCTGGCCGAGTTTCTTTGAAGCTGATAAAGAAGGAGTCTATTATGTAAGAGATCAGTCGTACGGTATGGATAGAGTAGAGGTACTTTGTAAAAGATGTGATTCCCATCTGGGACATGTTTTTGATGACGGTCCGAAGCCTACAGGATTAAGATATTGTATGAATTCTATAAGTCTGGAATTTGTTCCGGATTCTCAAAAATAACCACTTTAATTCACAAAATCAGGACGTTAAAGTTTCTTAAATAGCGTTAAACTTTGTAGAGTTATAACCCCTTGGTAGTTATGTTTTTATAATTTTGCCCCACTAATTTGGATTTATATAGTATTGAATGAAAGGATTTTATAGCGTATTAAGCCTTGTTTACATGGTGACGACTTCATTCTACATTTCCCCAAAAGTGGTGGCGAAAAGTGAGAATGTGAAAACAACGAAAACTGAAAAAGTAGCTGAAACGAAATCTGAGAAGAACACTGCAGCAGTGTCTTCATCAGAAGCACTGTACCAATCTATTGCATTTGAGCCGGGGCATGAACTGAATTATGAAGTGTTCTCAAAAGCATTGACTGGCTATGAAAATTTAAAAAAAGCAGGATTGCTTACCCAGGACTCGCATTTATTGACTATCTGCGATTTTTCTATGTCTTCTAACACAAAAAGACTTTGGATCATTGACCTCGAAGACAAAAAAGTTCTGTTCAACTCATTGGTAGCACACGGAAAAAATACCGGCGAAGAATTTGCGACGAATTTTTCTAACAAGGAAAGTTCGCTGCAGAGCAGCCTGGGATTTTATATCACGGATGCAACCTATCAGGGTGATAACGGATACTCTCTGAAATTATTGGGAATGGATAAGGGCTTTAATGATGCTGCATACAGAAGAGCAATTGTAATGCATGGTGCGGATTATGTGAGTGATGCATTTGCTGCGATGCACAAAAGAATCGGAAGAAGCTGGGGATGCCCTGCCGTCCCAAGAGAACTGACACAATCTATAATCAATACGATTAAAGGCAAAAACTGTCTGTTCATCTATTATCCTGATCAGAATTATCTTTCTTCCTCAGAATGGTTGAAAGCGTAAGATTAAAAAAGCAGTCATTTTTGACTGCTTTTTAATTTTTGGAAGGAAATTCCACAGTAAATACACTTCCTTTGGATACTTCAGAATTGATAGTCAATTTTCCTTCATGTATTTCTACAATTCTTTTTACAATGGAAAGACCGATTCCGTTTCCTTTTTCGAAGCTCTTATTGGAACCGCGGTAAAAAAGATCAAAAATTTTTGAAAGATCCTTTTCTGAAATACCGATCCCATGATCAATAAAATGAATTTTGATATGTTCCTGTTGGGTTTCTATCTCGATATGACAGCTTTTGTCTGCCGAATATTTACAGGCATTCTCTATTAAGTTGGAAAAAGCAACCTGCAGCAGGTAAGGGTTGCCATAAAAATCATAATTGTTTTCATCATCATCTGAGGCATTGCTCATATAATTGATCCCGATTTTGTAACTGGCATTTTTCTGCAGCAATGCAAGCTTGGCTTCTGCCAAAATCTCATCCAGACGTAGATTGGTAAAACTGATTTGTGATACATCATAGCTGGCTCTGGCAAAATCCAAAAGAGCAGAAGATAGTTCCGAAGCATCATTCGCATCCTGCAGAGCATTATCAATAGAAAGCTTATAGTCATCCAAGGTAACGTTAAGTTCCTTGGCAAGCTCAAGTTCTGCAATTAAGGTAGAAAGAGGTGTCCGGAACTCATGGGAAATAGTGGTGACGAATTGCTTATGATTGTTGAAGGATTTTTCAAGTCTGTTGAAGGTAGAATTAAAAGTTTCCGTTAGTTCATAAATCTCATCTTTTGCTTTGGGAATATCCAGCCGTTTATTAAGGTTGTGCTCTGAAATATCACGGATCTGGAGAATGATATCCTTTAAAGGCTTAAGCGTATAATAGGAAAAAAGAAATCCTATAATAAAAATGATAACAATGGAGCTGATGTAGATGATGATAATATCTTTTTTAAACTCAGAAATATGGGCTTTTCCCGTAACATCTACTGCACTTCCAATGATATAATATTTTTCTCCGTTGGATGGAAACTGCATGGCAATATACTGACGGTCACCCTGCTGCCAGAATATTCTGTTTTTATGGGACCGGCTAATTTTGTCCAGATATTTTTCATTGCTTTTGAGAGGAGGAATATCTGTGAAGGTAAGCTCTTTTTTGCTGTTATAGACACTGATGTCTGCTTCATTCAGAAGTTTTTGGTTACGCCGGTGAAGTTCACGGATTTTTTCATCACTGATTCTGGCATCAAATATAAATTCTGAACGCCAGATCACTTTGTATCCCAGCCGGTCATTGAATTCATCTTCTCTGTTTTTTTCAGAAACAAAATAAAGAACGTAGGCAAACAAAAATAGGATGCCTGCCGTAAGGATGGAATAAATGAGTGCTGTTCGGGTTGCTATTTTCATAATTGTGAAGCAAAAATAAATCCTACTCCGGGTTTGGTATGAATCAGTTTATGATCAAAATTTTTATCAATCTTTTTCCGTAAATATGCAATATAGACATCAATATAATTGGTCCCTGTGTCGAAATGATTCCCCCATACATTTTCTGCAATTTCTTCACGGGTAAGAATTCTTTCGGCATTGCTTACCAGAAATACCAGGAGTTTAAATTCTTTGGGAGTAAGTTCTATTTCCGCTCCATTTCTGAAAACCCTGTTAAATTTCTTATCAATTTTCAGGTCATAATATTCCAGATCGTTCAGATAGGCTTCTTTATTTTTAATTGATCTTCTCTGCAGAATGGCTTTGATTCTCACATAGAGCTCCCTAATCTCAAAAGGTTTCACCATATAGTCATCTGCCCCGGCGTCAAATCCTTCAATTTTTTCATCAATCGTTCCAAGAGCGGTAAGCATGATGATGGGGAGGTCAGGATATTGCTGTTTGATCAGTTTGCACAGATCAATACCACTCATTTTCGGGAGCATAATATCCGTAATGGCCAGATCAAATGTTATTTTATTCAGCAGGACAATTGCATCTTCTGCATCTTCCGAAATATAAACCTGATATTGCTGGCTTTCCAGCCCTCTTTTCAAAAGGCTTGAAACGCGTGAATTATCTTCTACAATTAAAATTTTCATAAAGAAATACGATGAATAAGGGTGTTGGTTTTCAAACGTTTTTTTGATTTTAAAAGCCGGACTTTCATTTATTCCCAAAGCACTGTACAAAGGTATTTTATATTTTTCTTTTATCAGAAAACATTCCCCCTTTTAATAGTTTTCTATAAGGTTTCTAATAGATTTCTAATACCTGTCGGCCTTTTAGCAATCTAATTTTGTCCCGTTGAAATCAACAAAAGATAAGAATAGAAAAATATGAAGACTACCTCTTTCAAAACAGCAATTGCGTTGTTTTCCTTATTAGGACTTATGGGGAAATTAGAAGCCCAGAAAAAAAATGATTTTAATAATCCCGGATTGACTCATTATTTCAATGAAGATCACTCAAGATATATTTCCTTTAGCGGATATGCAGAATTGTGGGCCAGATATACCCAGCTTAACCCTGGAAGCCTTGTCAATAACGAAGCAAAATCAGACCTGTCTGACCTTTCGCTTAGAAGGGTTCGTGTAAAAATGACTTATAAGCCAACAGAAAAGCTGATGTTTGTATTGCAGGGTGGAACTACCAACGTGAATGTCAATGCAAAAGGAAGTAACTATTTTGACCTTTTGGATGCTTATGCTGAATACGCTTTTAATGATAAAATTGCTTTTGGGGCAGGACGTTCTACATGGCGCGGCCTTTCAAGATTTACTACAGGACCTTTGAATACGCTGTTATACGACCTGCCAGCTTATGCAACCTCCAATGCGGGAGCAACAGATTATACCGTAAGGGAATTGAGTGCCTATATTAAAGGACAGCTCGGAAGATTTGATTATCGTCTGGTACTGGCTGATCCTTATACCATGGCAACTTCTGATCCGAAACTGAATGTAGCTTCCTTTAGTAAAAACTCCCCAGGAAAAGACTTCTCAGGATATTTCAGATATGCTTTTTTGGACAAGGAAAATATTTCCACTCCCTTTAATGCAGGAACTTATGTAGGGAAGAAGAATGTACTGAGTCTGGGAGCCGGGTTTGATTATATTCACAATGCATTATGGCATCTGGATTCCGGTAAAAATACAGTGAATGATGATATGAAAAGCTTTGCAGTAGATTTATTTTATGATGCACCACTGAATAAAGAAAAAGGAACGTCAATAAGCGCTTATGGGATGGCGATGCATAACGACTACGGACCCAATTATATCCGGTATGTTGGTACCAATAATCCTGCAACTTCTGTAGATGTGACACAAGCGAGTCTGAATGGAGCAGGAAATGCAATGCCTGTTATCGGAACCGGAAATACATATTATGTACAACTTGGAGGAACCCTGCCTTATCTGGACAAAGAAAAGAAAAGTCTTCAGCTTCAGCCTGCCGTAGGAATGCAGCTGTCAGATCTGAAAGGACTTCATGATAATGCTGTGATCTATGATGCAGGAATATCTCTGCTGATGAACGGAATGTCTTCCCGTTTAACCTTTGACGCTCAGAACAGACCTGTTTACACCAATGACCCTTCAAACAATGCCGTAGTTTCTGATCGGAAATGGCAGTTTGTCCTTAAATACAGAATAGATTTTAATTAAAATAAATGACAATGGAAAGAAGAAAATTTTTATTTCGCTCAGTCCAGGCTTCTGCTTTGCTGCTGATCTCAGGAAATATGTTTGCCTCTGCTTTACCCATGTTTAATCCTAAAAAAAAGAAAAAAGTGTACTTCCATTATTTGTTGTTCTGGCTTAGAAAAGACCTTTCCGGGCCTGAAGTAAAAGAGTTTGAAAATTTTTTTGAAGGCCTTAAAAAGCTTCCTTATCAGAAGAATCTCCGTTACGGAAAGCCGGCAGCTTCCAGCCCGAGAAGCGTTTTAGACAGCACATTTACTTATAATGCTTCTATGGAATTCGATAGTCTGGAAGAGCTTGAAGCGTATGGGAAACTTCCTGAACATCTTGCTTTGGTTCAGAAATATAAACCATTCTTTGACAGAATGCTGGTTTACGATACTGTTTATAATTAAAAATAAAAATTTAAATTTATAATGAAAAACATCATTAAGGGCTTAAGCCTTGTTTTAGTAGTAAGTACTGTAGGATTTATGAATGCACAACATAAAAAACACAACCATGTGAGCGTTACTGCGGAGAGCTCCACTGAGTTTATTCCTGCCATAAGATTAATTAATAATCCTGACGGCTCATGCTCTTTTGAGAAAGGGAAAATACCTACTCTTAAACATATGAATACCACAACATTCTGGATGAGCAATAAAACGGAGGAGTGGGAAAAAAATGCACATCCGGCTCCCAGAAGACAATATGTGATTACCATCAAGGGCAATATACGATTTAAAGTAACAGATGGTTCTACTTTTATGATTAAACCGGGAGTAGTTCTTCTTGCAGAAGACCTTAAAGGAACCGGCCACAGCTGGGATATGGTGAAAAGCAAAGAATGGGAGAGACTCTATATTCCGATTGCTGAAAATGCCGATGATTTTTTTATCCCGGATGCTCAATAGTTACAAGTCAATCTCTTTATAAGGGGTATATAATTCGTTATGTTTGAAGCAGTCAGTTTTGGCTGCTTTTTAAATTTTAAAATAAATAAAAAATCCCTGCATGGTTCTCATACAGGGATTTTCAATTATTTAATCTGATTAGCTGAATTTCTTAAATACTACAGTGGCATTATGTCCTCCGAATCCAAAGGCATTACTCAACGCAAAATTGATGTTCTTTTCTTTCGCTTCTCCGAAAACGATATTGATATCCTTAGGAATACTTTCATCAATATTGTGAAGATTAATCGTTGGAGGAATAATTCCATTCTGAATCGCTTTGATTGAAAGAATGGCTTCCACCGCTCCTGCAGCACCCAATAAGTGGCCGGTCATGGATTTTGTGGCACTGATATCAAGGTTTTTACTTCCCTTAAATGCTTTATTGATGGCTGTTAATTCAACCATATCTCCTAATGGAGTGGAAGTAGCATGAGGGTTAATATAATCAATATCTTCCATATTGGCTCCTGCTTCTTTCACTGCCAGCTGCATTGCTTTTATAGCTCCAACGCCATCAGGATGAGGTGCTGTCATGTGGTAAGCGTCTGCAGTCATGGCGGCTCCTGCTAATTCTGCATAAATTTTTGCTCCTCTGGCAACAGCATGTTCATATTCTTCAAGCACCAGGGCTCCTGCACCTTCACCCATTACAAATCCGTCTCTGTCTGCATCGTAAGGTCGGCTGGCCGTTGTAAAATCATCATTTCTTGTCGACATGGCCTTCATAATAGAGAACCCTCCGATAGAAGCCGGAGTGATAGCTGCTTCAGAACCACCGCTGATGATTACTTTGGCTTTTCCCAAACGGATATAATTGAAGGCATCCATCAATGCCGTATTTCCTGTAGCACAGGCAGAAACTGTTGTATAATTGATTCCCTGAAGACCATATTTCATAGAAATCATTCCCGAAGCCATATTGGCGATAAACTTCGGTACAAAGAAAGGATTGAAACGTGGCGTTCCATCACCTGCAGCGAAATCCATCACTTCCTTTTCAAAAGTCCACATTCCGCCCTGTCCTGTTCCCCAGATGACTCCTGTGTCGAAGGGATCCATTTTTTCAAGCTCCAGGCCTGAATCCTGAATCGCTTCCGCAGAAGCATACATGGCATATTGTGTAAACAGATCACTTCTCTTGATTTCGTTATGATTCAGATATACTTTTGGATCAAAGCCTTTTACCTCACAGGCAAAATGTACTTTAAATTTTTCCGTATCGAAATGGGTAATGAGTCCTGCTCCGCTGACTCCTTTAATACTGTTTTGCCAAAAATCTTCAACATTATTTCCCAAAGGTGTCACAGCACCTAATCCTGTAATGACAACTCTCTTCATATGTAGTTACTATTTTTTAATAGATTAGACTTTCATAAGATAAACCCTGTTTATCCCATGTTTTATTTTAATTACTTCTTTTATCAGCTAATTTTTGCACTGCAATATTATCAATTTTCTTTCTCTGCAGACGAATAATCAATCATATTATTTACTGCATAATAAAAGAATCTGCTCTTTTGAATATAGGATGAGGCTTTTATTACTTTTCCAAAATCATCGTTACTCCCTGCCCACGGGCTGCACAAATGGATATAAACCCTTTTCCACTGCCTTTTTCATGAAGTAATTTTGCCAGTGTTGCGATAATTCTTCCTCCGGTTGCAGCAAAAGGATGGGCGGCTGCAAGGCTTCCTCCTTTTACATTCAGTTTATTTCTGTCTATTTTTCCCAGCGCTTTTTCCAATCCGAACTTTTTGGCCAGCTCATCATTTTCCCAGATTTTTATGGTAGCCAGGACCTGTGCTGCAAATGCTTCATGAATTTCGTAGTAATCAAAGTCTGACAAATTCATACCTGCTTTTTTAAGCATTCTCTCTGCTGCAAAAACAGGAGCTAGAAGTAAATCCTGTTTATTTTCAACATATTCTATTCCTGCCAGCTCTAAAAAAGTGATATAAGCTAAGACGGGAAGATTATTGGCTATCGCCCATTCTTCGCTGGCCAGCAAAACTGCAGAAGCACCATCTGTAAAAGGAGTTGAATTTCCTGCCGTTAAGGTTCCGTTTTGCTTATCAAAAGCAGGTTTCAGCTGCGATAATTTTTCAATACTGCTGTCACGTCTCAGATTATTATCTTTATCCAGCCCAAAAGCTGGAGTGATCATATCATCAAAAAATCCCTCATCATAAGCTTTTGCCATGTTCTGATGGCTTTTTAATGCCAGTTGATCTTGTTCTTCTCTTGGTATATTGTAATATTGGGCAGTAATTTCTGTATGTTCACCCATCACAAGACCTGTTTTGGGTTCCTGCCCTCTATAAGGAATGGGCATCCAGTCTTTCAGCTTCGGGCTTAGCAGTTGTTTTATTTTTCCAAACGCTGATTTCTCTTTATTGGCTTTGAGCATGGCTTTTCTTAACCTTGGTGAAGACTCAAATGGAATATTGCTCATGGCTTCCACACCGCATGCAATACCACAGTCTATCTGACCCAGGGCAATTTTATTCCCAATATAAACAGCTGCTTCAATTCCTGTATCACATGCCTGCTGAAGATCACAGGCAGGAGTAGCGGGATCCAGCGTTGTATTCATCACCGTTTCCCTGATGAGGTTGCTTTCGGAAATATGTTTAATGACTGCGCCGCCGGCAACCTCTCCGAGTCGTTTTCCTTTTAAGTGATAACGGTCTATTAATCCGTTCAGAGAAGCAAGCAGAAGATCCTGATTTCCCTGCTCTGAATAAGCGGTATTCATTCTGGCAAAAGGAATTCTGTTGTATCCTACAATAGCCACTTTTTTTGTTTCCATATGGTGTAATTTATGATGGAAGAATATTGAGTTCATGATCAATCATTTGGGCAACCTTATCCAAGGCATGGTTGAGATAACTTTGATCTCCCATTGTTTTTGAAAGCAGAATTCCACCTTCAATAAGCATGATGAACAGGGAAGCATATTGCTCAGCATTGATTTTTTGATCAATTTCACCTTTATTTTGGCCCTCAGCGATAGTAGTTGATATTTTGGTCATCCATTGTGTAAAAGACCTTTTCACCTGAGTTTTTAAAGCAGGAAATGAATCATCAGCTTCCGTAGCAGCATTCATCAGCGGACATCCGCCGTTGGCAAAGACAAACGTCCAGTTTTTTCGGTAAAAATCTATAAATGCATGGAGCTTATCCAATGACGTAGGGAATTCATTGCCAAAGGAGCGGCTGAGGGTTTTACTCAACACGGCGGCATTGTATTTATAAACCTCAATGGCTACTTCATCCTTGTTTTCAAAATTTCCATAAATGCTGCCTTTCGTCAATCCGGTTGCTTGGGTAATGTCAGACAGCGATGTGGAAATATAACCCTTGGTATTAAAAAGAGTTGCTGTTTTCTCAATGATATGCTGTTTTGTTTTTTCTGCCTTTGACATTATAAATGTTTAAATATGATGCAAATATACAAAAATATACCACTCGGTATATTTTTATTGAGGACGAATAATTAATTTGAATGTTTTGGATTTAAGTTTTGGCTGAAGCCAATGGATTTTTTTTAAATTAAAAAAACGGACTTTTAGCCCGTTTCTATTGATATTGAATGAATACTTAAATTAGTTTTCCAAAGTAGCATTCAGTGTAATTTCAAAGTTAAATGCGGCGCTTACAGGGCATCCTTCTTCTGCAATTTTCGCAAATTTCTGGAATTCCTCTTCTGAGATTCCCGGCACTTTAGCGGTTAATGTCAATTCAGATTTTGTAATCTTACCAATATTGGGATCAAGGGTAATGACAGAAGTCGTCTTTAATTCTTCAGGATTATAACCTGCCTGAGATAATTCGGCATCCAGTTTCATCGTGAAGCATCCTGCATGGGCTGCTGCCAGTAATTCTTCGGGGTTGGTACCTACACCATCCGCAAAACGACTGTTGAAAGAATATTGAGTCTGGTTTAAAGTTGTACTCTGAGTCGTTAAATGTCCTTTTCCTTCTTTAATAGTACCGTTCCAAACGGCTGTTGCGTTACGTCTCATAATGTTTGTTTTTTTGTATTTAGTATTGTTGTTTGATTTTGATGTTACAAAGGTATGTCTGTGATAAGGAGTTTTCAATAGATAAAAAGACTTAAATATTGTACTTTTTTCCCGTGTTATAGTTTTTTTTGAAATTTGCGGGAGTGCTTCCTGTTTTATTGGTGAAAAGGCGGTTGAAATAAGCCGGATCTTCATAACCCAGATCATAAGCAATTTCTTTGACAGGTTTATCCGTATAAAAAAGTAACCTTTTTGCTTCTAATAAAATTCTGTTAATGATAAACTGGTTGGGAGACTCCAGCTTTAAGTTTTTAAATTTATGAGTTAAAGTTTTCGGAGCGATGTGAAGAAGCTCTGCATAATCAGCGACATTATGTTTTTCTCTGAAATGAATTTCCAGATGTCTGCTGAAATCTCTGAAAATATCAAGCTCACTGCCTGGTATTCTGAGCGTATCATTATCCAGATTTTGTTTCTTCCACTTGCGGGTAGCCCTAATGATGATTTGTTTTACATAGGTTCTGATCATTTCTTCTGCGGAAGAATCCTTCCCTTCAAGTTCATCCTGAATATTCTGGAACAGGGATTTTATAAGTGTGGCTTCTGAGTTGTCAAGTTCCACATAAGGAATTTCAAATACATTATGAAAAAGAAGCCCGTCACACGCCACTTCCTTATCATGGATCTGGATACAGTAGAAATCGCGGTTGTAGAAAAGAAGAATAGATTCATCTTTGCCTTTTTGGATACTCAAATGTTGGTTGGTGAGGAAGAAAAGTGAAGGTTTCTTTGTTTTATAATGATTAAAATCTACTGTAAGTTCATATCCTGAAGGAATAAAAAATACTTTAATATCTGAAGAGAACCGACTTCCGTTGAAATTCTCCAGATTTTCTTCTGAAAATACTTCCAGTCCGAGTCTTTTATAGTGGTCTTCAAAAATAAGCTGTTGCGGCATCCTTTAACTTTAGTTTAAAGATACAAAAAAGCATGATTTGATCCGTATTAAATTATCCAACCTATGATTTCTTATGTTTGATATATAAAATTGAAATAAAAATAAATTGGAAATATGTTTTTACATTGATATTATTTTATCATTTTTACAAAGATTTGTATTGTAACCTAAAAGTATTAACTTTTTTTCATAACTGCCTGTATGAGCGAATTAGAAAATATTCTGAGAGAAATAACTCCACTATCTCCTGAGGACAGTTTTCTCGTGTTTGACAGGATTAAAGCCTCATTTGACTTTCCATATCATTACCACCCGGAAATAGAAATCAATTTTGTTTATAAGGGGAAGGGCTACAAAAGAATGGTGGGAGATCATACCGGAGAGATCGGAAATATAGAATTGGTGTTGGTAGGCCCAAATTTACCGCATTGCTGGGCTAATTACAGATGTAAGAACAGAAAGACCCACGAAATTACCATACAATTCAATCAGGATTTCTTTAATCAGTCACTGATGGAGAAAAATATCCTGAAACCTATCAATAATCTCATGAAAGATTCCATCCGGGGAATTCTTTTTTCTACAGAAACTGCCGAGAAACTAAAAGATTCGTTTCTCAATCTTTCAAAGATGAACAGCTTTGAATCTTTCATAGAAATTATGAAGATTCTGAATGAACTGGCTGTGGCAGAGGATAAAACACTTTTATCTTCGTATAGTATTGAACTTGAAACTTTCGCAGATAATGATAAAATGAAAGTGGTTCATGATTTTGTCCATAAAAATTTTGAAAACAAAATTACACTGGATAATGCAGCATCATTGGTGAATATGAGCAATGTGACGTTCAATAGGTTTATTAAAAAAAGAACAGGAAAAACCTTTATCAATTATCTTAACGAGATAAGAATCAGCTATGCTGCACGCTGGTTGATGGAAAAGAATCTGACTGTTTTTGAAATTGCTTTTGAGGCTGGCTTTAATAATATCGCCAACTTTAATAAAGTATTTAAGTCGATCAAAAAGACAACTCCAACCGAATTTAGAGAACAGTTCAAAGGAGTTAAAAAGATTGAATAATACGTTTTAAAAATTTATTTTTTCTTTTTAACATACTATTTTTTGCACTAAAATTCTGTGCAAAAATCTTCTTTTATTTTGTCAGAATATCAGAATAAATCCTCTTTTTATTAATGTTTGGAGAGTGTTTTATTATGTTGATATATAGGGTTTTAATGTCTTTTAAAATTAATTGCTGAAAAAATAATATCGTTTTATGATAAAATAGTATTATATCAGACTGGTTACAAAATTTAGATTTGTGAATGTGAATTAAATCTTAACAAAACTTTAAATAATTTAATACATAAACGGCAAAATTTTGCTGAAAGAACAATAATTTTTTTTGTATTAAAAAATAAAGTAATGTCATTGATTCTCAATTAAATCTAACGAATCTATACCTTATGAGAAAAGCAGTTATACCCGTTCTGTTTGTTTTTTCACTCACTGCGAATGCACAGGAGAAAAAAACAGCCGATACTACGAAGACAACCAGTATTGAGGAGGTCGTGGTCACCTCTTTGGGGATAAAAAGGCAGGCCCGCTCTTTGACGTATTCCAGTCAGCAGATTGGCGGGGATGAGCTTACAGAAGTGAAAACTCCCAATCTATTAAATTCGATCAACGGAAAAGTTTCCAATGTGCAGATCAACAGAACCAATGGTGTAGGTAGCTCCGTAAGGGTGGTCATGAGAGGAGATAAGTCTGTCAACAGTGCACAGCCACTGTATGTGATTGATGGTATTCCCATTATCAACGGAACAGGAAAATCAGCAGATATCGGACAGTATTCCAATATGCCGGATCCGGGGGATGTATTGAGCTCCATCAATCCTGATGATATTGAAAGCATCAACTTCCTGAAAGGAGCTTCTGCTTCTGCATTGTACGGTTCTGCCGGAGGTAATGGGGCTATCCTGATTACAACTAAAAAAGGACGTGCAGGGAAAAGTTCAATTACTTACAGCTCCAGCCTTACAGTGGACAGGGCTTATAGTCTTCCAAAACTACAGCACAGTTATCTGTCTTATGACCCTTCTGTATCGGGATCACAGCCGGGACAGTCAGTAGAAAGCTGGGGCGCAAAAGGATCTTCTAAAGATTATCTTAAAGACTTCCTTCAGACAGGAACAACTTGGGTAAATAGCCTTTCTTTCCAGTCAGGAAATGAGAGATCAACAAGTTATTTCTCAATCGGAAATACCACCAACAAAGGAGTGGTTCCCATGTCTTATTTTGATCAGTATAACGTTTCTTTCAGAAATTCAAGTAAGTTTCTGGATGATAAGTTAACATTAGATGCCAACTTCATCGGTTCATTACAGGAAAGTAAGAACAGACAGACTCCCGGAGCATCTTTTTCTCCTTTGACGAGTTTGTACTGGTTGCCAAGAGGAGTAGATTTTGATCAGTATGGTCCAGATAATTACACTTATTTAAATAAAGAAAGATTTTTACCTGCTCAAAACTGGTGGGAGGTTAATCCGGATGGAAGTTTTAAAGGAAACCCACCAACACAGAACCCTTATTGGATTTTAAACCGTAATCCGGTTACTGTAAGCAATAAAAATACCTATGGAGCGCTTTCATTATCTTACCAGATCAATCCTTGGTTAACGGCAAGAGTGAGAGGAAATTATAGCTGGAATATTTCAGACAGTCAGCGTGATATTGCTGCTTTTTCAGCACCTACTTTACTGGCTGTTAAGGAAGGAATTAATGGAAGAATTCTTAAGAATACCTATGAAAACTCTTCAACATATGGGGACGTGTTGCTTATCGGTAGTCCTAAAATTAGTGAGTCTTTCTCTTTAGATTTTACGTTAGGAGGAAGTATCAATACAACAAGAAATAAAATAGGACAAATTGATAACGCATATCTGACAAACCCTAACCTTTTCACTGTGAGTAATCTTGAATGGGGTAAAAAAAGATCCCCTGGTGATGGATATCATAATATCTATACCAATATGAAGAAGCAGGTACAATCTGTATTTGCAAGTGCTACAGTAGGGTATAAAAATATGTTTTATGTGGACATGACTTTTAGAAATGACTGGGATTCCAGTCTGGCCTTAACAGGGAGAACGGGATTTGACTATGAATCTGTAGGAGCTAATGCTGTGTTATCTTCTGTTTTCAAACTTCCGGAAGTCATTAGTTTCTGGAAAGTAAGAGGATCTTATGCAACGGTAGGATTAGGGTTGCCTACCAATATTTCCAATGCTATGATTGAATATAATAAAGGATATACTGTTGGTGTAGATGCGGGAACACTTGTGTTTCCAAAGAGTTCATTCATTACTGATCCTAAGTATAAAGACCTGTTTCCGAAACCTGAATTTAATAAAACTTTTGAAGTTGGAACAGAGCTAAGGATGTTTAGTAATAAATTAAGTTTTGATATTACTTACTACAACTCCAATACGAGTAATCAATTGTTAGAAACAAAAATAGATTCTTATTTCGGAGGAATAGCTCCTGGATCATATTATATCAACGCAGGAAAAATCCGAAATACAGGTTTTGAATCTTCATTGTCATATAAGATCTTCAGTTCAGAAAAATTTGGATGGACAACTACATTAAATGCATCGGCTAACAAAAATACTATTGTTGAATTGTTTCCACCAAGTTTACCTATATCAGAAAACCAACTTTTCTCATTAACAGGAGGAGGGGAATACACCAAACTGAAATTGGGAGGATCTTTTGGTGATCTTTACGGAATCAAGTTTAAAAGAGACGATCAGGGACGTATTTTAGTGAATGAAAAAGGAATCCCATTAGCAGAAGGTACTCCTTCTTATCTTGGCAATCCGAATCCTAAGTTTATTATGGGATTCAATAACTCCTTTAATATTGGTAAGCTGGGAATCTCTTTCCTTATTGATGGTAAATTTGGAGGGAAGGTACTTTCCCTTACAGAAAAAGCAAACGATATCTATGGAGTTAGTCAGTCTACAGCTGATGCAAGAGATGCTGGAGGTGTATCTATTCCAAATGCAGTATATGCACCGGGAACACCAAATGCGGGACAGGCTTACACGGGTTTAACCAATGCAAAAGATTACTATAAAGCAGTAGGAACAACAGAAGGGTTTGGAAAAGGTATTGATGAAGCCTATCTGTACAGTGCTACAACAATACGTTTACGCCAGGCTTCCATTTCATATACTTTCGATATTCAATCTAAATATATGAGAAACGCAACCGTAAGCTTAGTAGGAACCAACTTATTTTTCTTCTACAAAAAAGCACCATTTGATCCTGAGCAGGTATCAGGAAATACACCTGGTGGAGTAGGGGTAGATTCATTCGGATTACCGGTTACCCGATCTATTGGATTATCATTAAAAGCTAACTTCTAACTTTTACAATTAAGAAAATGAAAATCAATCATATTAAAATATTGGCATTCGGAGCTGTACTGTTATTTTCTGCTTCAGGATGTACAAATGACTTTGAACAGTATAATCAGGAAAAAGCAGGAGGTCCTGAAAATTTTTACGCTGATTTCATCGCTGTTGTTGATCCCATGAAATCCATGCAGAGAGGATTACAGTCAGATTATCAGCTGTACCCTAACCTGAGTGCAGATATGTACAGTGGAATGTTCAGTACCGCAACACCATTTAATGGCGGGGTAAATAATCTTACTTATTCGATGATGGACGGATGGAATAACAGAATCATTGCCAGACAACAGGATATTTTCAATTACTCCCTTATCATCGATAATACGGCTAAGGAAATCTATAAAGGTGTAGATTTTACAGGAACATTTGCTGTTAAAAAAATTCTGAAAGTTATTACGGCAGCAAGAGTTTCAGACAGTCACGGCCCGGTAGTCTACAGCAAATATGAAAAGCCCAATCCGAATGGAGTTACAGATTTTGATTCTCAACAGGAAGCTTACAATTATTTTATTGCTGATCTTAGCGCAGCTATTAACGATTTGCAGAAAGTAATTGCCATGCCAGCGACACAGAACGTAGAAGATAAATCGGCATTGAAAAAAGCAGATTTAGTATACGGCGGAAATATGGCGCAATGGGCAAAATTTGCCAATTCATTAAAGCTGAGGTTAGCCATGAGAATGAGCTATGCTGATCCTGCGAAATCTAAACAATATGCAGAAGAAGCATTGGCTTCACCTGCAGGATTGATTACGGATAATGCGGACAATGCGTTGATCAGTGTAGGACAGTCAGAATTGAGTTTTATCATCTATTCATGGGGAGATTGTTTAATTGGTGCGCCATTGATGGCTTATATGAACGGATATAATGACCCAAGACTTCCTGCCTATGCTATTCCTGCATCTGATCCAAGCTTACAGGGAAAATATATAGGAATCCGCCAGGGAATAGATTTATTAAATGGTAAATCAACGTACGGAGGGTTCTCACAGCCACAGGCAAAATCTGCCAGCGGAGATTATTTTTCCGGTACCGATGGTAAAATGAAATTATTCACCGCTGCAGAAACATGGTTCCTTAGAGCTGAAGCTGCTTTGAGAGGATATGCAGGAGCAGGAGATATTCAAACCAACTATACAACCGGAGTTCAGCAGTCTTTCGGAGAATGGGGGAAAAGTGCTAGTGTTGCTGCTTATCTTGCCGATAATACTTCTACTGAAGCACCTTATATTGATCCGAAAAATGCAGACAATAACGTACTTGTTGGAAACCCTCAGTTAAGTACCATTACGATTGCATGGAATAACGGCGATACCAACGAAAGAAAATTAGAAAGAATTATTACCCAAAAATGGCTATCCCTTTATCCGAATGGACCTGAAGCATGGGCTGAGCAGAGAAGAACAGGTTATCCGGTTCTTTTCAAGGTAAGAAAGAATGACAGCGGCGGAGCCATCAGTACAGAAGCAATGATAAGGAGAATTCCTTTTACTATTGATACCAAAACATCATTATATAATTACCAGCAAGCTGCTCAAATGCTGAACGGTCCTGATACCGGAGGAACAAAGCTTTGGTGGGATAAGAAATAAAAAATATTCAGAATCACTCATCAGTAAAGAGACATCTCAAGATCAGATTTATTTGATACATTCATTGAGGCGGGAGAATAGAGTAGAATCTCCAAAAAATTTATAGTTTCGTTTTTTTAGCCTGAATGTATTTTTGAGATGTTCTCTTTTATTTAGAATCTTATTTTAAATATGGGAAAAAACAACTCCGGAACCCGTCGGATTCAGCCGATTCTTTGGATTTCAACATTATATTTTGCAATGGGAGTGCCCTTTGTAACCATTAATGCGGTTTCAGGAATCATGTATAAAGATATGGGGGTTTCGGACTCGCAGATTACTTTCTGGACTGCCCTTATCATGTTCTCCTGGACATTAAAACCTCTTTGGAGCCCGTTTCTGGAGATCTATAAAACCAAAAAATTCTTCGTTGTTTTTACTCAGTTTGCGATAGGAATTCTGTTTGCATTAGTGGCCTTAAGCCTGCCAATGCATGATTTTTTCAAATACAGTATTGCCCTTTTTGCGATAGTTGCATTTTGCGGAGCTACCCATGATGTGGTAGCAGACGGAACGTATATTGGGTTTTTGACCAATAAAGAGCAGGCAAAGTATATTGGATGGCAAGGTGCTTTTTACAACCTGGCGAAGATTATCAGCAGTGGAGCACTCGTTTATTTTGCCGGGGTTTTAGAAAAGACAAAAGGCGTAACCCATGCCTGGATGATCATTATGGTGATCTATGCATTGTTGTTTTTTGTATTGGGAGTTTATCACTATTTCATTCTGCCGAAAGAAAACAAGGAAGAAAATAAAGAAGAGAAAACGGCTGGAAACGTTCGTCAGGAACTATTGGAAGTGATTATTTCTTTCTTCACCAAAAAGAAAATTCTGTGGTGTATCCTCTTCATTATACTATATCGTTTTGCAGAAGGATTTGCCATCAAAATTGCGCCTTTATTTTTTAAAGCTCCAAGAACGTCGGGAGGATTAGGGTTATCTACTTCAGATATCGGACTTATTTACGGAACATACGGTTCGGCAGCATTTATCTTAGGATCCGTACTGGCAGGATATTTTATCTCAGCCCGCGGATTGAAAAGATCTTTGATATGGCTATGCTGTGCATTCAATATTCCATTTGTGGTCTATGCATTACTGGCTTATTATCAGCCGGCAGATCTTTTACCGGTAGGAATTGCGGTGGTCGTGGAATATTTCGGTTACGGATTTGGTTTTGTGGGGCTTATGCTCTACATGATGCAGCAGATTGCACCCGGAAAACACAAAACGGCACATTACGCATTTGCAACAGGGATTATGAATCTTGGCGTAATGATTCCCGGAATGTTCAGTGGAATGATCAGTGACTGGATCGGATACAAAATGTTCTTTATCTGGGTACTGATTGCTACCATTCCTGCATTTTTGGCCACTGTATTCGTTCCTTTCCCTTACCCTGAAAATCAGAAAGAACAACAAATCAATTCATAATAATAAAAAAATAAAAAGTAAAAAATACTTTATGACAGCTCAATCAGTAATGATCCCCTGGCAGGATCGCCCGGAAGGTTGTAATGATATCATGTGGAGGTTTTCCGAAAACCCGATCATTAACAGATACGCGATACCAACATCCAACAGTATATTCAATAGTGCCGTAATTCCCTTTGAGGACGGATTTGCCGGAGTGTTCCGTTGTGATAACAAGGCAGTACAGATGAATATTTTTGCCGGTTTCAGTAAAGACGGAATCAATTGGGATATCAATCATGACCCTATTGAAATGCAGGCAGGAAATACGGATATGATTGAATCCGATTACAAATACGATCCACGTGTAACTTTTATTGAAGACCGTTACTGGATCACCTGGTGCAACGGATACAATGGTCCTACCATCGGAATCGGATATACATTTGATTTTAAAGAGTTTTTTCAGTGTGAAAATGCCTTTCTTCCCTTCAACAGAAACGGGGTTTTGTTCCCTGAAAAAATCAATGGTAAATATGCTATGTTGAGCCGTCCGAGTGATAACGGACATACGCCTTTCGGTGATATTTACATCAGCTACAGCCCAGATATGAAGTATTGGGGAGAACACCGCTGCGTGATGAAAGTAACGCCTTTTGAAGACAGTGCCTGGCAGTGTACGAAAATCGGAGGAGGGCCGGTTCCTATCAAAACAGAAGAAGGATGGCTGCTTTTCTATCATGGTGTGATCAATACCTGCAGAGGATTCAGATATTCAATGGGAGCAGCTTTGCTTGATCTTGAAGATCCTACAAAAGTATTGTACAGAACGAAACCTTATCTGTTGGCGCCAGCAGAATTGTATGAACTGACAGGAGATGTACCCAATGTGGTTTTCCCTTGTGCAGCATTGACTGAAGGAGACAAAGTAACAGTATATTACGGTGCTGCCGATACCGTGGTTGCGATTGCCTTTGGATATATCTCAGAAATCATTGATTTTATGAAAAAGAATTCAATTTAATACAGTAATATAAAGTTTAGGAAAATAGGTTAATCATCTTAATTTTTCCGTTTGCTGGGAATTTTATAATGGTTTTCCTATTTTTAAACCAACTTTTAAACAAAACAATCTCCGATACCTCTCTTATCATGAAAAAAGAACTGTTAATCTGCTTTTTTACCACCCTGATGTCTGTAGCCAGTGCCCAGCAAAATAAAAACGATGTTTTATCCTGGGTAGATCCTTTCATAGGCACAGGAGGACATGGGCATACTTTTCCTGGGGCAACCACGCCATTCGGGATGATACAGCTGAGTCCGGATCAGAATACAAAAAGTGGCGACTGGGACTGGTGCTCAGGATACCACTACAGCAGCAAAACCATCATGGGATTCAGCCATAACCATTTGAGCGGAACGGGATGGGCAGACCTTGGAGATATTCTGGTAATGCCTACAGTAGGACAGGTTAAAATGGTTCCAGGATCTGAAGACAAGCCGGAAACGGGTTACCGTTCAAAATTTACGCATGATAAAGAAATCGCTTCTCCGGGATATTATTCCGTAATGCTGGACAGCTATGGAATTAAAGCAGAGCTTACTGCTTCTCCAAGAGTAGGATTTCATAAATATACTTTCCCGAAAAGTAGTGAAGCCAATATCATTATTGATCCTACCAACAAAATCTTCGGAAATATCTACCATACTTTGGTGAGTGTGGAAGGCAATAATAAAATCAAAGGATACTGTTACAGCAATGGCTGGGGAGGTAAACGGTTTGCTTACTTCGTGATGGAGTTTTCCAAACCGTTTAAGTCTTACGGTGTTTATGCTGACGGAAAAATCAAAAATGATGAAAAAATTGCCCTTGCCAAAGATGCTAAAGCTTTTGTAAGATTTTCAACCGAAGATCAGGAAAGTATTGAAGTAAAAGTATCATTATCTCCGGTGAGTACAGAAAATGCACAGGAAAATTTTGATACCGAAGCAACAAATGTTGACTTTGCCAAAGCAAAAGAAACCGCTCAAAAGACCTGGAGAGATCTGATCGGAAGATTCCAGGTGACAGGAGGTACAGAGAGCCAGAGAAAAATTTTCTACACGGGAGTTTACCATACCTTCATAGCACCAAATTTATACATGGACGTGAATGGAGACTATGTGGCCGCTCAGGAAAACATGAATACCAAATGGTTCACCAACTACAGTACGTATTCTTACTGGGACGGATTCAGAGCAACGCACCCGCTATTGACCATTATGGATCAGAAGCATACAAAAGAATTTGCCAATTCCCTGATCAGCAGATATACAGATCGTAAAGATCATATGCCGATCTGGGAGCTTTGCGGATATGATAACTTCTGTATGCTGGGTTATCACAGTGCTTCGGTAATCTGGGATGCTATTTCCAAAGGAGTTCCGGGTATTGATGCCGAAAAAGCATTTGCTGCGATGAAAGATGCTTCTTTAACAGATAAAATGAGCAGCAGTGATGGAGGCGGAGGTCTTAACGACTATATTAAATTAGGATATACGCCTTCAGAAAACGGAGCTTCTGTTTCCGCAACATTGGAATATTCATATGACGACTGGTGTATTCAACAGCTTGCGGAAAAATTAGGCAAAAAAGAAGAATCGGAAGTGTATAAAAAACGTTCTATGAACTTCCTGAATACCTTCAACAAAGAAAATAACCACTTCTGGCCAAGACAAAAAGACGGTAAATTCTTAGCAGATTTCACCCTTAACGATTGGAAAAAACTTCAGCCACACTGGGTTTCCGGAAACATCTGGGCCTATGATTTCTTTGTTCCTCATCAGATTGACGAAATGATGAATCTGTACGGAGGGAAAAAAGGATTTGAAGAAAAACTGGATAAAACCTTTACAGAAGCGCTTCATATGGAAGGAGAGCAGCACGTAGATATCTCAGGATTCATCGGATCTTTAGGATTCGGGGATGAACCGGGTCATCATGTTCCATACCTGTACAATTATGCAGGAAGCCCTTACAAGACTCAGAAAATGGTAAAATATATCCGTGACAATATGTATGCAGCCAAGCCGGATGGAATTGTGAATAATGAAGACTGCGGTCAAATGTCAGCATGGTATATTTTCTCATCATTAGGATTCTATCCTGTGACACCTGGGAAACCTGTATATGCCATCGGAGCACCACAATTCCCGAAAGCGTCATTAAAATTAGAAAATGGAAAAACATTCACGGTAATTGCAGACAAAATATCCGACAAGAATATCTATGTACAGAAAATGTTCCTGAACGGAAAAGAATACAAAAGCTGGGAGCTGAACCATAGCGATATTATGAACGGTGGCGAATTGAGATTCGTAATGGGAAGCAAACCAGTAAAATAAGACTCATAAAAATAAACGAAACAAAGTATCAATGGAAAGGAGAAATTTTATTAAAACAAGTGCACTGGCAGGAGCCGGATTGCTGTTTACTCAAAATGTTTTTGCTAAAAATTTAGTGCTGGACAATTTTCCTGTTGTCCGTGTTCCTAAAGATAAAAGACATTTTACCAGCGAATCTGTAGAAAGTGCTATTGCCGCGTTTAAAAAGAAAGTGAAAAACAAAGAGCTGAGCTGGCTTTTTGAAAACTGCTTCCCGAATACATTGGATACTACTGTTTATTATACGGAAACCAACGGAACGCCGGATACCTATGTGATCACCGGGGATATTGATGCCATGTGGCTTCGTGACAGTTCCGCACAGGTTTTCCCTTATCTGCAGTTCTCGAAGAAAGATGAAAAACTGCACAAGCTGATCTCAGGAGTCATCCATAAACAGACTACTTTCATCCTGAAAGATCCTTATGCAAACGCTTTCTATAACGATGACCAGAAGATCAGTAAATGGAAAGAATATGACCATACCGATATGAAGCCGGGAACCCATGAAAGAAAATGGGAAATCGACTCGCTTTGCTATCCTATCCGTCTGGCCTACCACTTCTGGAAAACAACCGGAGATACAAAACCTTTCGATGCCAACTGGCTGAAAGGAATCAAACTTACCCTGCAGACTTTCACAGAACAGCAGAGAAAAAATGATCTGGGTCCTTACAAATTCGAGCGTACAACGGCTTGGGCAACAGATGGAGTTCCTATGGGAGGATATGGTTATCCAACAAAACCTGTGGGATTGATCAGCTCTATGTTCCGTCCAAGTGATGATGCTACCATCTACGGATTCCTGATCCCTTCCAACTTATTTGCGGTGGTAAGCTTACGCCAGGCTGCGGAAATGGTTACTCAGATTAAAAATGAAAAAACGTTGGCTCAACAATTGAACAGCCTTGCTCATGAGGTAGAAACAGCCATCAAAAAATACGGAATTTACAATCATCCTGAATTTGGAAAAATATATGCTTTTGAAGTAAATGGCTTTGGAAGCTACAACCTGATGGATGATGCGAACTGTCCAAGCTTGCTGGGACTGCCTTATCTGGATGCGGTGAAAGCTGATGACCCTGTGTATTTGAATACAAGAAAATTTGTGTGGTCAGAAAACAACCCGTTCTTCTTCAAAGGTAAGCTGGCAGAAGGAATAGGAGGTCCGCATATCGGACTTGACATGATCTGGCCAATGAGTATCATAATGAAGGCACTCACTACCAAAGACAAAAGTGAGATCAGATGGTGCATAGATACCTTACAGAAAACGCATGGAGGAACAGGCTTTATGCATGAATCCTTCCATAAAGACGACTCCAAAAAGTTCACCAGAGAATGGTTTGCATGGGCCAATACCTTATTTGGAGAATTGTTATGGAAAACCTTTAACGAAAACCCGGAGCTACTGACATAGCACACCCTTTTATATGGCTTTTTTATCATTGATTCCTTCCCGAAAAAGAAGGAATAAGGGGATTGCTATATAAAATTCAGACACCAAAACACCTTAAAAAAATTATACAATGAAAAAAAAATCCATCTTTACCGCACTGATTGCCATGATGCTTCAGTCTGGTTCTCTGATCAACGCACAGCAGCTTAGCCCTACAGGGATATGCTATGTGGAAGTGAATAACAACAACCTCCTGAATGCAGGAGCGTACAAACTGCAGACATCGAACAGTTACCTGTTTAATGTGGTGAATATCTTTGCGGCCAATATTAATTATGATACCAGCCGTGGAAGAGCCTATCTGTATTCGAATAATAACGTAACCAAGGTTCTTACCAATGCAGATACCTACATAAAGCCTCTTCAGCAGAAAGGAATGAAAGTCGTACTCACTATTTTAGGAAACCATCAGGGAGCGGGAATCTGTAATTTTCCTACCCGTGAAGCCGCAAAAGACTTTGCTCTGCAGCTTGCCAATACAGTGAATACCTACGGTCTTGATGGAATTGATTTTGATGATGAATATTCTGAATACGGAAATAACGGAACAGGGCAGCCTAATGACAGCTCTTTTGTAATGCTGGTTCAGGAACTCAGAGCTTTATTACCCAATAAGATTATTTCATTCTATTATTATGGTCCTGCCGCTTCAAGACTTTCCTGGAACGGAGCCAGAGTAGGAGATAATGTCAATTACAGCTGGAACGCGATGTACGGAACATTCTCTGCTCCGAATGTACCACCTCTTACCAAAGCACAAATCTCTCCTGCTGCCGTATGGATGGGAAATACTTCCAATTCTACCACCACCAGCCTGGCTACCCAAACTAAAAATGGAGGTTACGGCGTATTCATGTGGTATGATTTACATGGAACGAATGAAACGACACAGCTTTCAGCAGGAACTCAAACCTTATACGGAGAACCTACTGTTTTAAGCGGTACTTTACAATCCTGGACACAGGGAACCAATTGTGACGCCCCTATCGGATTATACACAAGCAACCTTACAGGCACAAGCGCAAAACTAAACTGGTCAGCCGTAGGAAGCAATACCTATGATGTTGATTATAAACCAGCTTCTTCAACAACATGGACAAATGCAGTTTCAGCGACAAGCTCCACTTCTGTAACCATTTCCGGATTAACAGCCAACACCGAATATGACTGGAGAATCAGAACCAACTGCAGCGTGAAAAGTGCCTATATGTTTGCGCCAAGATTTACAAGTACTTCAGGAACAACGCCTACAGGTTCTTATGCTCTGTCTTTGGATGGAAGTACTGAATCAGGAGCGGCCGGAAGTATGAATCTAAGCGGCTCAGCATTGTCTTTTGAAGGGTGGATCAAACCGTCATCGTTCAAATCTGCGTCGCCATATATTTCTTCTATCATGGGAACAGAAGTAAGCGACGGCAATTCTGCATTCTTACGATTAGGAGATGCCAGTCTGGCGAATAATAAACTTCAGTTTGTGGTAAGTATTAATAATGTACAGCAAAAACTGGCTTCTGCAACAGCTTTGAATGCCAATACCTGGTATCATGTGGCAGCTACTTATGACGGTGCCAATATGAAAATTTACATCAACGGTGTTCTGGATGCCACTAAAGCACAAACAGGAAGTGTGAATTCAACAGGAGCATTCAATGTAGGATATTTATATAATACTTCCAGAAACTTCAATGGAAAAATAGATGAGGTAAGAGTGTGGAAACGCGCATTAAGCCAGACAGAAATCAGTCAGAATATGTGTAATGTATCCGTTCCGGCAACTTCACTGGCTGCGTATTGGAAGTTTAACGAAGGAAGTGGTTCTACAGTTCAGGATACTTCAGGAAATGGTGTGACTTTAACGTTAACGGGAGTTGATTCTTCTAACTGGGGAACAGATGTGCCATGTACAACAGGAAGTTCAGTATTAGCAAGAATTGCAGGGCAAAAGGCGATCAATACGGGAGAGACTAACATTAAAAATCAAATCAAATTATATCCTAATCCGGCAAGCAAATCTTCATCACTGACAGTTTCTGTTCCTGATGAATACAGCAAAGGAAAATTGACAATTTATGATTTTAACGGAAGAATCGTAGACACAAAATCACTGAACTCAGGAGATAATCAATATGAATTGAGCAGAATTCCGGCAGGAAACTACATTGTTCAGTTTGAATCTCATGATGGAAGCCTGAAACAATCCGAAAAACTAATTGTAAAATAATAACCCCCGTCATTGGGCCGAAGCCCAATGATTTTTTCTACTACAAAATTGATATACTATGAGAAAAAAATCCTTTTTTATTCCCTTAATGGCCCTGATGCTTCAGTCAGCTCCGGCACTCAAAGCACAGCAGCTTGATCCTTTGGGAGTCTGCTATGTAGAAGTGAACAACAATAATATGCTGAATGCAGGTTCCTATACTTTACAGAATACCAACAGACAGCTTTTTGATGTAGCCATTATTTTTGCAGCCAATATCAACTATGATGTTTCTAAAAACCGTGCTTATATCTCAAACAATAACAACGTTACCAAAGTTCTGAATGATGTCAATACCTATGTAAAACCTTTACAGCAAAAAGGAATAAAAGTATTACTGGATCTTTTAGGAAACCACCAGGGAGCTGGAATTTCCAATTTCCCTAACCGTGAAGCGGCTAAAGATTTTGCCTTACAGGTGGCTCACACTGTTTACACCTACGGACTGGATGGAGTAGACCTTGATGATGAATACGCAGGATACGGAAATAACGGCACAGGACAGCCTAATAACAGCTCTTTTGTTATGTTATTACAGGAATTGAAAGCCGCAATGCCCGATAAACTGATTACATTCTATTACTACGGTCCGGCTACAACCAGACAAACGTATAATGGAGATTTAGCAGGAAATTATATCAATTACACCTGGAATGCCATGTACAGTACGTACAATGCTCCGGTTGTTCCGCCTCTTGATAAATCCAAAATTTCTGCAGCTGCAACGTGGATACAAAACTCGAATCCAAGTTCAACTTCTGCCACTACATTGGCAAGCTTAGCGACCAGTACAAAGAATGATCAATACGGCGTGTTTATGTGGTACGATCTGCCGGGAACCAATGTAGCCAGTTACCTGAGTACAGGATCCAATATTCTTTATAATGAAAATACACTTTTAAGCGGTCAATTATATTCATGGTCACAGGGACAGGCTTGTGATCCTCCATTGGGGCTTGATGTCTCCAACGTGACAGGAACTTCAGCTCAACTGAACTGGACTTCCAATGCATCTCAGTCTTACAATATTGATTACAAACCTGCCAATTCAACAGTATGGACGAATGTAGCCAGCAATTATTCTGGAAATAATATTGTCATCAGCAACCTTACCCTGAATACCAATTACGATTGGAGAATCCAGTCTAACTGCTCAACGACATTAACAAGTACTTATATTTTTGCACCAAGGTTTAACTCCGGAAGTGGCTGCACTACGCCATCAGGATTGACTTCCGGAAGTTTCCTTGGTAATACTACCCAACTGTCATGGGATGCAGGCAACGCCACTTCATATACACTGCAATATAAAACGACTTCAGCAACAACCTGGTCTGAAATTCCAAATATTACCACCAATTCTTACTCATTACAAAACCTGACACCTAACACAAGTTATGTATGGAAAGTACAGGCTTCATGTGCCGGAGGAACTACAAGTAATTATTCAGGAGAAGGATCATTCAACAGTGGTTTTGCTCCGGTTACAAGTCCGGGTGCAAGATCTCTTGCTTTCAACGGAAGCACTCACTACCTTAATGCAGGACAATTTAACCTGAGCGGAAATGCCGTAACATTTGAAGGTTGGGTAAAAGTAAATGCTTTCAAAACAGGCTTTCCGTATATTTCATCGGTAATGGGGATAGAAGTAGGAGATAACAACTCGGCAATACTTCGTTTCGGAGATGGAAACCTTGCGAATAATAAGCTGCAGTTTATATTAAGTTTTGGTTCGTCACAGGTGAAATTGAATACCAATACCGCATTCAACACCAATACATGGTATCATATAGCAGCTACTTATGATGGAACAGCCATGAAAATTTATGTCAATGGTAACCTTGATGCCAGTTTTGCAGTAACGGGTAACTTTACAGCAAACGGAATCCTTTATCTGGGAAGAAACTATGACAATTCCCGTACAATCAATGGTTTCTTGGATGAATTCAGAGTTTGGAAAAAAGCATTAACACCACAGGAAATTTTAAGTAACAGCTGTAATGTTCCTGCCAATTCTACAGGTCTTGAAGCCAACTGGAAAATGGATGAAGGAAGCGGAATGGGAGCTTTGGATGCTACAGCCAATACCCATTTTGCAACCCTGATCAATATGACAGATGCCAACTGGAGAACAGATGTTGCCTGCGCTTCATCCCTTGCAGTAAAAGATATAGAATCAGTAAAAGAGAACAGTGCAGTCTATCCAAACCCTGTGAAACGAGGAAATGACATTCATTTTGCCATTACAGACAGCGCAGCAAATGAAGTAGCATTGTATGATGCTTCAGGAAAATTGTTCAAAAAACAGAATATTAATCAAAATAATAACGCAGTCAATACGCAGGATTTAATCAGTGGTACTTATATTTACAAAATTACATCCACAAACAGTAAAGTAATATCAACCGGTAAAATTATTGTGAAGTAAAATTCAGATAATGAAATAGTTACCGGGACTAATGAAATAGAGTCTGAAATACAAAGCAGGCAGACAGAGGTGTACTTCTGTTTGTCTGTTTTTTCAGTCACAGGAAGACTTGAATTTAAAATAAAAAAATAATGCAGAATATAGTAGGAATCGATATTGGAGGGTCGCATATCACGCTGGCTCAGGTAGATCCGCAAAAACGTGAAATCATTTCATCCACCTATGTAAGAGAACATGTAGATGCTTTCGAAAACAAAGAAGTTATTTTCAACGCCTGGGTTTCAGCCATTCATAAAGTGGCTCATGATCTGGTAAAAGAAGATCTTCTGATTGGTATCGCAATGCCCGGACCTTTCGATTATGAGAAAGGGATATCACTCATGCAGCAGGGGAAATTTATAGATATCTATCAGGTCAATATTAAAGAAGAACTGGCAAAAAGGCTGGATATTTCTCAGAAGCAGATTCATTTTGTAAATGATGCGGCTGCATTTATGGAAGGTGAAGTATTCGGAGGATGCGCTCAGGGATTCAACAGTGCTTTTGGAGTGACTCTTGGAACAGGATTGGGAACGACTTTTTTCAACGGGGAATTTGCTGCCGATGAAGACTTATGGGATTCTCCCTTCAGAGATTCCATCAGTGAAGACTATCTGGCCACCCGCTGGTTTGTGAATCATTATAAGGAACTTACCGGAGAAGAAATCTCAGGAACCAAAGACCTTCTGGATAAATCCAAAGAAATACAAAAAAGAATGTTTGATGAATATGCAGACTCTTTCTCAGAATTTATCGTGAAATATGTCGATCATTACAAACCGGAAGTTTTAGTTATAGGAGGAAATATTGCCAAGGCTTATCCTCATTTTGAGCAAAGATTTATTCAGAATTTAACAAAGAATAATATTAACTTGCAGGTTAAAATTTCGGCCATATTTGAAGATGCGGCCATTCTTGGAGCTGCCAGCTATGCATTAAAAAAGCGTATATAAATTAACAAACGAAAAGATACAATGAAGTTTATATTTTCCACTTGCTTACTGTTATTACAGGCCTGGGCTTTAGGTCAGAATGTATCTCCCGTAGACTATGTGAATCCTTTGATGGGAACCCAATCCAAACCTTCATTATCCAATGGAAATACCTATCCGGCAGTCGGACTTCCCTGGGGAATGAATATCTGGACACCACAGACCGGTAAAATGGGCGACGGATGGGCCTATACCTACGATGCAGATAAAATAAAAGGATTTAAACAGACTCACCAACCCTCTCCATGGATGAACGATTATGGCGCATTTGCCATCATGCCGGGAGTTGGAAAAGTGAAGTTTAAAGAAGACGAAAGAGCAAGCTGGTTCAGCCATAAAGCTGAGGTTACCACACCTTATTTCTATAGCGTTTATCTTGCTGACATCAATGTCACAACAGAATTTACGCCTACAGAACGAGCTTCTTATTTTAAATTTGATTTTCCAAAGACAGACAGTGCTTACGTAGTGGTTGATGCTCTGAACAAAGGTTCTTATATCAAAATTTTACCGAAAGAAAGAAAAATCCTGGGATATACCACGAGATATTCTACCGGGAAGTATGATAATTTTAAAAACTACTTTGTCATTCAGTTTGATAAAGATTTTGAACTCACAAAAACCTGGAAAGACAATAAACTGGTGAATGATCAGTTAGAAATTACCAGTGATCATACAGGTGCTGTAGTAGGGTTTAAGCTTAAAAATAAAGAAACGGTGTATGCAAAAGTAGCCTCTTCATTCATCAGCTTTGAACAGGCAGAACTGAATCTTAAAAGAGAAATCGGAAACAGAAACTTTGAACAGGTAAAAACTGATGCTAAAAATATCTGGAACAAGACATTAGGAAAAATAGATGTAAAAGGGGGAACCGATCAGCAGATGAGAACCTTTTATTCCTCTTTATACAGAACTTTATTCTTCCCGCAGAAACTATATGAAGTGGACGCTCAGAATAAAATAAAACACTGGAGCCCTTACAACGGGAAAATTGTTGACGGAAGAATGTTTGCAGGAACCGGTTTCTGGGATACTTTCCGTGCTTTGTACCCTTTCCTGAATCTTGTTTATCCAAGCATCAATGTAGAAATGCAGGAAGGACTGGCCAATGCTTACAAAGAAGGAGGTTTCTTACCGGAGTGGAGCAGTCCCGGATATTCTGATATTATGATTGGAAACAATTCCGCATCCGTAGTAGCAGATGCTTACATCAAAGGACTTCGCGGATATGACACAGAAGCGCTGTGGCAGGCTGTAAAACACGGAGCAAACAATGAAGGTCCTATAGAAGCTGTGGGCCGCGCGGGAGTAAAGTACTATAATGAATTGGGCTATGTTCCTTACGATGTAAAGATCAATGAAAATGCAGCAAGAACATTAGAATACGCTTATGATGATTTTTCAATCTATCAGTTAGGAAAAGCATTAGGAAGACCTGCTTCAGAAATTGATATTTATAAGAAAAGAGCTTATAATTACAAAAATGTATTTGATAAGGAAACAGGTTTAATGCGTGGTAAAAATAAAGATGGTAACTTCCAGAAACCTTTCAATCCTTTCAAATGGGGAGATGCTTTTACGGAAGGAAACAGCTGGCATTATACATGGTCGGTTTTCCAGGACATTGATGGTTTGGCAGAACTGATGGGTGGGAAAAAGAAATTTGAAGCCAAATTAGATGAAGTATTTTCATTGCCTCCGGTTTTTGATGACAGTTATTATGGAGGCGTGATCCACGAGATCAGAGAAATGCAGATCATGAATATGGGTCAGTATGCCCACGGAAATCAGCCTATTCAGCACATGATTTATCTGTACAACTATGCAGGTGCACCTTACAAAACTCAATATTGGGCGAGACAGGTGATGAATAAATTGTATCATGCCACTCCTGATGGATATTGCGGTGACGAAGATAACGGACAGACTTCCGCATGGTATATTTTCTCAGCCCTTGGGTTTTATCCGGTAACACCAGCAACGGATCAGTATGTGTTGGGAGCACCATTATTTAAAGAAGCCACCATTCACCTTGAAAATGGTAAGAAAATTGAAATAAAAGCTCCTGAAAACAATGCGGAAAATTTATATGTAAAATCTTTGAATGTAAACCAACAGCTTTATTCCAAAAACTGGCTAAGCCACAAGGAATTGATGAAAGGTGCTGTGTTAGACTTTAAAATGGATAGCAAACCTAATAAAGAAAGAGGTACACAGGAAAAAGATTTCCCATATTCAATGTCAAAAGAAGAATCAAATAAATAATTTTTAAATTAAAAATATAGCTGCATGAGTACAGAAAAAAAAGAAATATTCGAGAGAGTAGAGAATATGCTGCAGACACAAGGTTTTACTATTGCTGCAAAAGATGATACAAGACCATGGGGAGGATTTTTTGTGATTGATGAAACACAGGCACAGGATTTTGCCAACCAGTATTTTGACGGGATTGATGTAGACAGCCTGAGAATAGGAGGAAAGCTAAGCCCGAAAATCCTTATCGTAGCTCCGGAAGCAAGATTGAGCTGGCAGTATCACCACAGAAGAGCCGAAATCTGGCAGGTTGTAGAAGGAACGGTAGGAATCAAAAGAAGCAATACCGATGAAGAAGGAGAACTGAAAGAATATGGTCCGAAAGATCAGGTGAAACTTCAGCAGGGAGAAAGACACAGATTAATTGGTCTTGCAGGCTGGGGAATTGTAGCTGAAATCTGGCAGCACACCGATGCGTCCAATCCTTCAGACGAAGATGATATCGTAAGAGTACAGGATGACTTTGGAAGATAAAATAAAAAGAATCGGCTTCAATTTTTGAAGCCGATTTTTTTTATTGGTAAGGAAGCTTGAAGCTGGAAGAAGGAAGTCTCTGTAAGTTTTCATAACTCTTGGATTTCCTTCGTTATTACTGGTGAATTTTATCTGCTAATGGCAAAAAATAAACCTTATAGGTTTCTGAAACCTATAAGGTTTTTGTGTATTTAGGTTTTATCCTCAATAAAATAAAACTTTACTCGCTTGTAGGCACTCCCAGCTTCTATCTTCTATCTTCCCTCCTTAAAACGTCATCTTATTAAGCGTTTACCAGTAGTTTATCCCACATAATAACTTTATAGGCTAATAGCACTCCCAGCATCATTCCTCCAACTTCCTGCTTTTAAAACGTCACATCCAGTCCCAAATAGAAGTTGGCCTTCATAATTGGTGCATATACCATTCCTCCGTCAAAATAGCTTCCGAAAGGATTTTTAAAATCTACAATCGCATTTTTCTGATAATAAGAAGTCAGGTTTTCTCCTCCTACATAAGCTCTGATTTTTTTATTGAAATTTCTTGAGATCTGAGCATTAAGAACTGCATATGATTCCGAATAAGTTGGGAGCTGAAATTCTGCCGGATTCGTTGAAGTATCAGGGAGTCTTTGCTTTCCGACCCAGTTTAAAGTCGTATCAAAACTCCAGAATCCGCCATTATCATTTTTATTGGTTGAATAGGCCAGATTCACAAACCCTCTGTGCTTCGCCATAAAAGGAACTTCTCTTCTTCCACCGATATAATCAGCCTGCACGTCATAATATTTATAAGCCAATCTTACTTCAAGATTTTTGACAGGCATGAAATCCCATTGGGTCTGGAACGAATTCGCAAAAGACTTTCCATCCAGATTATAAAATGTCAGCTGTTGAGGAGATTGATCCAGATCTACCAATACCTGATCCTGGAAATCTGTTCTGAAGAAGTCTGCAACAATGCTCGATTTCCTTCCGAATAACTTAAATTCCTGTTGTAAACTCGCTCCATAATTCCATGCGATTTCAGGTCTTAATCCATAAATATTTCCTCCGTTAGGCAGAATATTAATCGCTCTGTTCGATGCAAAATACTGCTGGCTTTCCGCAAAAACATTTGCAGTTCTGAATCCTCTTCCCGCAGAAAGTCTTAAAATAGTCTGAGGCGTGAAGTCATATTTAAAGTTAAGTCTTGGGGTAAACTGTGTTCCTGCCAGATTATGAAAATCTACTCTGGAACCTGCTACCAAAGTATATTTTAAACCTGTTAAAGTATATTCGGCAAAAATGCCCGGTACAATTTCATTTCTTCTCATATCGTCCAGCAAATACGTTTCTTTGTATCCGTCATATAAGAAACTTGCACCAGCCTTGTACTTGTGGTTGGTGTTTCCGATGATGCTTTCAAAGATTAAATTGGAATAGTATGTATGCTGTTGTCCCGCATAATTTCTCAATCCAAAGAAGCTATCCTGTTGGTGATACACATACTGGTTCATCCAGCCGATACTCTGGTAAGGTTTTCCTTTAAAAACATATCCTGTTTTATTCCAGACCTGAAATCTTGAAATATCAATTCCTACTCCATAAAAAGGCTGTTTGTCCTGACCCAGTTTTTTATCAAAACCAATTTGTCCTGCCGTTCTTTCATCTCTGATAAAATTAATTCCAAAATGAGACCCGAATCCTGACTTTTCAAGATCATTATAATTAAGCAAATAAGCTGCATTGATCTGTGTTCCTTTCGGTCTGTCCAGAAAACCATCATCATTCATATCCGTATTTCCAAATGTTCCGTTGCCGTGAAGAAGAAAGGTTTGCGACCATTTATCGTTGATAGGAGAAACATTGGTGATATTGATTTCCGCTCTTCCATTGAAGTCAGAAAAAAGGTTCAGTGATGTTTCAGGCGTCTTGGCATTTTTTAAAAGCTCAGTATTGATTTGTCCTGTGATACTTTCATAACCGTTTGTTACGGTACTTCCTCCTTTGGTAAGCTGAATACTTTCAATCCATCTTCCCGGGATAAAATTTAAGCCATAGGCAGAAGCCAGACCTCTGATCTCAGGTAGCTGTTCTTTTGTCAAACTCGTGTATTTCTGATCCAACCCAAGCATTTTCAACTGTTTTGTTCCCGTAACTGCATTGCTGAAAGAAACATCTACCGTTGCATTGGTTTCGAAGCTTTCAGACAGATTACAGCAAGCTGCCTTTAACAGCTCTTTTTTATCAATATTAAAAACAAGTCCGGCTTCTTTCTTACTTAAAGCTGTTGCTGCCTTAGAACCCGTTACCACAACACCATCAATACTTTTTTCGTGCTGGGAATGATCTTCTTTATCAGATGAAGTCTCATTGTCTTTACGACCTTCATGTTTTGTTTCTTCTTCGTAATGCATTTTTGGATTGGGTTCACCAAAAGTAAAATCCCTGTCATAGAGGCAGCATCCCGGAAGACTATTGTAAACAGCATCTGAAGCCTTATATTTTTCATTATCATGTCCTGCATCAGCAGTAGCCTTTAAAATCTTATCTGATGAAGTTTTTGAAGGATCAAAATGTAAAGTAACCGTTTGCTTTTCAGCATTCCATTCTGCAGTATCGGCACCGGCATCTTTGGATGCTTTTTCAATTCTGGCTTTACATGAAGCACAGTTTCCTCTTACGTAGAATTCATTTTCTTTTTTAGGGGAAATAGTAGCATCTGCATGGTGCTTATGATGGGTTTCTGTCTGGGAAGGCTGCAGATCTCTGTCGTAATGACAGCATCCCGGAAGTCCTTCATAGGTTGTATCAGAAGCTTTGAATTTCTCATTGTCATGTCCTGCTTCTGCTACTTTTTTCAGAATATCATCAGAAGATACCTTATCTGTTTCTAGGGTTAGTGTTTGAAAATCAACAGAGTAAACGGCTGTTTTGGCACCCGCTTTTTTTGCTGCACTTTCAATTCTTGTTTTGCACATTTCACAGTTCCCTTTTACCTTGAACTGATTTTTTGAAAGTGTCTGAGCAGATATATATTGTGTAAATAGGAATAATGCACCAAGTATGAACCTGGAAATATATAATTTCATTTTGTTTAAAGTTTTAATTAATTAAAAAACAGTTCATTATAAGGCATAATGAACCCATGGTATTTAATTAACCTATCTTGGGCGGTTGCCAGATTTCCTTCAAACGGTCTGAAAGATAAGGATCTGAATATTGAAACTGAGGATTCTTATTCGCTTTGTAATAAGACAGTTCCAGACGTAGATTTTTTGAAAAAGGGGTTTCAATAAAAGTATAGCAGGCAATGCATGATGAGCAGCAGTCATCATTACATGATTTTGTGTTATCATGTTTGCTGTCTTTTTTTGAAGAATGATTTTTACAGCAGTCCATTTTCTTGGAAGATTCTGCTTTACAGCATGTTTCCTGCATTTCCTGCGCATAGAAATAGTCCTTGGGAATCAGAAAAACTCCCAGACAAAAAACTATGGCAAGTATGTGAAACAGCTTCATCTGTGCAAAAATACAAAATTTATGGTAAAGGATCACCAACTTTTAGAGAACAGCTGTGCCATGGCTCACCATGAGCGGGATTCAGTTTCGGTTTTTCTCCCATTGCGAGATTCTGTGCTGCAGGTGCAGGAGCCGGACTTGGAGCTGCTTGAACTGCATTTTGCACTGCCTGTGGCGCAGGAGCTGGCTTACTGTTTAAGGGCTGTCCTACAGGAATATCGCATCGGTGTCCAGGCTGTCCATGTGGAGGATTCATTCCTGGTGCGGTTTTTATCTGTTTCCCGTTATTATCAAGGGTGATTTTTCCCGGTGATATAGCATTTGGATCAATCTGGATGGTATTGCCCCCGCTCACATTTACATTTTGTGTTGCAGGAGCAGCTGCGGAAGGTTGCCCATTCAAAGGTTGTCCTACCGGAATATCGCATCGGTGCCCCGGTTGCCCGTGTGGAGGATTCATTCCCGGAGCTGTAGCCATAGGAGCAGGAGCAGCGTTGGACTGGATGCCTGCCTGTTCCATCAGAGCGGTTTTTGAGGTGGTATTTAGAGCTACGTTGGGCTGACCAGCGTTGGCTTCTTCTTTTAAGTAAGTAGCTCTTTCATCCTTTTTACAGGATGCGGCTAAGAGTGATACGGCAATCAAACCTATAAATGTATTCTTCATATCCATGGGTATGAAACAAAATTAGCAAAACATTTTCAATTGTTTTGCTAATTTTATACTTATAATTTGATTTTTGGATTAATTTTTTACCAAAAGTCTAAATCCTTCTCCGTGAACGTTGATGATTTCCAATCCTTCGTCGTCTTTTAACAACTTACGAAGCTTGGCAATATAAACGTCCATACTTCTTGCTGTAAAATAATTTTCTTTTTTCCAGATCTTTCTTAAAGCAAGATCTCTCGGCATGAAATCATTTCTATGGATGCAAAGAAGTTTTAATAATTCATTTTCTTTAGGAGAAAGTTTATATTCTTTATCACCTACTTTCAGCTGTCTCAGCATAGAGTCAAAGAAAATATTACTGATTTTGAACTGCTCCTGTTCTTCATTTTCCAAGGTAGAACTTCTCTGAAGAATTGCTTTTATTTTGTATAAAAGAAGCTCAGTATCAAAAGGTTTTGTAATATAATCATCAGCACCTAACTGATATCCCTTCAGAATATCTTCTCTCATGTTTCTTGCAGTAAGGAAAATGATAGGTGTATTTTTATCAATCTTTTTTACGTCTTCCGCTAATGAAAATCCGTCTTTTTTAGGCATCATTACGTCAAATATGCAGATATCGAATTCATTTTCTGTAAATTCTTTAAGTCCCTGCTCCCCGTCAGTGGCAAGAGTCACTTCAAAATTATTGATGGTCAAATAATCTTTAAGCACCGCCCCGAAACTCTGATCGTCCTCTACTAATAATATTCTGTTGCTCATAATTTTAATAATTAAAAATTAACAATTAAGAATGAACTTCCTCACTCTATCTTCTATATTTTGATATTTGGTTTAACTTTATAATTGATGAATGATCATTGATAACTGATGTGAAAGAATCGGTATCATTTATCGCTTATCATCTATCATTTATTTTTCTAGCTCATCGGCAGTTTTATCGTAAACGTACTTCCTTTTCCTTTATGAGAGTCTACAATAATCTGTCCCTTGTGCAGTTCTACAATTTTCTTCACGTAAGAAAGACCTAATCCCTGGCCTTTTACGTTGTGAATATTTCCGGTTTCTTCCCTGAAGAATTTTTCGAAAATTTTGGTTTTATTCTGTGTATCCATTCCCATTCCTTTATCGGAAATTTCAATCACATACCAGTGTCCTTCATTTCTTGTTTCCACATGTATTTCCGGTGCTTCAGGAGAATATTTATTGGCATTATCCAGTAAGTTGACCAGCATATTGGAGATGTGGAATTCATCTATTTTAAAATTATACTGAGTGGCCGTGAACTTCTGCGTAAGGGTTCCGTTTCTTTGCTGTACAATCAGATTGAAAGATTCTGTTGTTTTTTTGATCAGCTCTCTTACGTTGGTCTCTTTTAAAAATAATTCCACTTCATTTCGCTCAAGCTTGGACATGTTAAGTACATTTTCCACCTGTTTTTTCATCCTTAAATTCTCCTGTTTGATCAGTTCGGAATAGTATTTTACTTTATCCGGATTGGTGGCAATTTTGTCATTAGCCAATGAATCCGTTGCAACAGAAATAGTTGCCAATGGCGTCTTAAACTCGTGGGACATGTTGTTGATGAAGTCTGTTTTTACTTCAGCAAGTTTTTTCTGCCTCATCATATAATTGATGGAAATAATATAAATCCCAAGAATGGTAAGGAGAGAAAGGAATGTTCCCAAAAGCATCGGCCAGTTATTCATCGCCAGGGAATATTCTTTTTTAGGAAATACCAGGGCAAGGCTGTATAAAGTATTTTTCTTATCGGCAAAAAGAGGAAAGCTGTAGGTATTACTGTCTTTCTTTTCTTTATAAGCCTTATTCGCAATGCTTGTAAGCTTATTATTACGATCCAGAACTCCATATCCGAACTTGGCAGTGATACCTCTTATTTTCAGTTCTTTGGCAATAACGGAGTCAAGAGTTTTCGGATCTACTCTTTTAGTAATAGGAAGGTTGTTTCCATATACTTTCACAAACTCTTTCATGGAATAATCTCCCGTCTCAATCTCCTGATTGATATCTTGCGTTAAAAGTTCGCGATTGGTGGTATCTCTTTTTATTTTATAAGCAGCTTCGTCTGTGTACAATGTAGTCAGCTTGATAGAATCTCCTTTTTGAGAAATAGGCAGCTGCGTTTTTTCAATAATATTTTTGGAATAAATAATCTGTCTTTGAGTCCCGGAGTCTTCTACTTGCTGAATGGTAGTTAAAGATGGCTGTTTGCTGTTCGCAAGAATATTTTTTCTGAAATCTTTATAATCCTGATTCAGGTATTTGTCAGCTTCAATCTCTTCAATACTTTTTGAAGTACTTTCCAAAACCGCATACACTTTATTTGAAAAATCCTGTTCCAGTACGCCGTAATAGCCTTTCAACCAATAAAATTGGAGCGTTACAAAGACAATCAGTGAGATCGTCATAAACACTGAAATTATTGGGATGAATTTGTTATTCATTATTTAAAATATATATGTTTTGGAAAAATGAATGTTAAAATTAATTTTTTTAAGAGTACATAAACAAAAAACGAGCCAAAAAATTGTTTTTTTTTTCTTAAAAGAGTGTTTTTTAACAATTATTTATGAATTATCTTTTACTTGTCATATGAAAAGTCCTTTCAATAAATAAAATGCTAACTTTAATAAAAATAAATATATATGGAATCTACGATCATTTTCAACAAAGATTTTGATGCATCAAGTACTTATGTTATGAAGATTTTTAAGGCTGATGTTTCAACCGTATGGAACTATTTTACACAAGCAAGATTATTGGATCAATGGTGGGGACCTAAACCGTGGAAATGTGAAACGGTAAGTCAGGATTTCAAGGAAGGAGGTATCTGGATGTACACAATGGTAGGTCCGAACGGTGAAAAAGGACCTATGTATGCTCAAACTCAATATGGAGAAATTACAGAACACAGAAGTCTTGACTGGATGAGTGCTTTCTGTGATGAAAAAGGGAATATCAATGAAGACTTCCCAAGGTCAAAATGGCTGATTGGCTTTACCGGAGTGGAGGAAGGAACTAAAGTAACCATCAATATCCATTACCATTCTCCTGAAGTGATGAAAAAGCTTATGGATATGGGATTTGAAGAAGGCTTTAAAATGGGACTGAATCAATTGGAAGAATTAATAGGTTAATGTAAAACAGTTTCCATCTGAAGATTTTGAAATGTAAAAGTAATGATAACAAAGATTTTTATACTATATAAAGAGGATGTTACAATGAACATCCTCTTTATTATTCTGTTATTGAATTACAGTTTTTCTATACTGATAAAAGTTCCGTCTGTAGGAACAATTTTATAGACATCAGCCACAGTCAGAATAGAAACTCCTCCTGAAACCTGAACTTTCAACTGATCTCCTTTGTCAAACATAGACAGAAACTCCATGGTTCCCACCCTGTTTGCTCCTGCAGTAATTAATATGGCTTCATTTAAAGCAATATCATTTCTCGCAAGCACATTTCCGTTCTTCAAAGCTCTGAAAGAAATGGTTGGCGGGCTGACATGTATCCCTGAAGTTTTTACTTTTAAACTAATCAGCACCCTGTAGAGCCCTGATTCTTTAAAAGTAAAGTTGTTGAAATTGCTATTTACGATCCCCTGCGGATTAATGATCCCAAGTTTATCCATATCCTGTGTATTGTCATAAAATCCGAACGGGACATCTTTTTCTCCACATCCGATAAGCACACAGGTTACAGAAGGGAAGTCGCTTTCTGCCATTGCAGGATTCATACTGGCGCGGGTTGTTCTTCCTCCGCTTTCATAAAAAGTGGGTTTCCACTTCTCACCATCATAGACAACCACTCTTTTGATGTCCTTTCTGTATAAGATCATTCCCTGCATGCCTGGGTCATCATTGAAGTGATCTGGCTGAATGGCATTGTAAAGAGGTAGTTCAGTTTCATAATTTACTGTCGGGATCATCATCCCTTTAGATTTTGCTGCATTATCTTCCTTATTGACTACACTGAACATTGCATTGGCACTTGAGCTTGCATTACTGCCTACTGTGACTTGAGAAAAGGATATTGATGCTATCAGTAAAAGTGTGAATATATATGTTTTCTTTATCATATTAGTTCAGTTTTTCGATATAGATATAAGTGTCTTTATCATTCATTTTAAAATTTACTCCGGTTCCGAGGTTCAAACCCGTGTCAGCCTGAATTCCGCCTCTTAGGCGGATCTGGTCACCTGCATGAAGATATTTGGTGGTAGAAAAGCTGTTCACAGAATTGGAGCTGCCTGCTGTAACCACCAATCCATAAAGTAAGAAACTGTTTTCATGAATTTTTTGCCAGCCATCTGCTAATGCATTTACATAGAGCGCCTGCAGGGATACAATTGTAGCTGCATTTCCTACAGAGAGACCGCCTGCACTGCTTGTTTTTACGGAAGGATTAATTCTGTAAAAACCATCAGAAGGAATGGTAATCTCGCCATTGCTATTTACAGTAAGCCCAAGGTTATTGATGTTATTTCTGTCAGCATCATTTAAAATGTTGAACTGTAGAGTGGGGCGTCCGGTAATTCCCAGTACATTGGCAACAGTCAGATCAGCTGCATTTGATCCCAGGATACTTAGATTTTTATAATTTTTAATACTCCTTTCGGTAACTGCCAGCCATCGGTAGCCGTCATATTTTACAACGTCTTTTATTTCTTTGTTATAAAATACCAGTCCATTATCACTAGGGTTGTTCTCATATAAATCCGGATGAGAGGCATTATAATTAGGCAATTCGGTATGATTTTCGACAACAGGAAGTATGATTCCCTTTGTCTTACTTTCTACCTGTAACTGGGCTCTTGTATGAATTTTTTCCGGGTTGTCACCCATTTTTACCTGAGCATATCCCAGGCTTCCCAGGGCTGTTAAAGTTAATATGTTGAGTGCAATTGCTTTCTTTGTCATCTTAATCACTTACTTTGGTAAATATTATTTCTCTTGGATAGAATGAGGCGATATTAGTATTTGTAGCAGCAGTTAAGGTAACAACTACAGATACTGTGGCAAGAGGAGATTGAATTCTGGAAACAATATAATCACCGGGATTCAATCGGATTCGGGTTGTTGTAAATGCCGCCGTGTTGGTATCTCCGCCAATTCCCAGGATTCCGTAATAATCAGGCGAAAAGGTGGTTAGTTTGACTTCATTAAAACTGTTGTCAGGCTGCTTAAGATAAGCTCTTAACTGATACTGCGGACCGCTGGTCAAAGAAACGGCACCTCCTGTTTTGGAGGGTACATTTAAGTAAATGTCATAAACACCTGCCTGATTAATAACGAATTTTGCATTGTCAAAACTCTGGTCTGTATAGAGTCCTCCTCCCGGAACAACCGCAGTTTCTCTTATTATACCGAGATTGTTGTAAGATTTCTGCCCGTCAACAGGCGCACTGAACCCAAGCCCCACATGTCTTCCACATCCGAGAAGAACACAAACGACACTGATTTCTTCATCAGCATTAGACAAAAACCTGGACTGCTTCATCTTGAAATCTGCAGCAGTAGGTTCATTGTTCCATTTTGCTCCGTCATAAGAGTAAAAAGTGGCATGTGTTTTTTCAAACATCATCATCCCTGTCATTTCTGGATCAGAGGCAGCTGGTGCATAGAGAGGAAGATTGTCTGGAGAAGATACTTCAGGAAGCATCATACCAAAATTTTTACCCCCATATTTCCCGTCTATCTGTAAAATAGCCTTGTTGTGAATTTCAACAGTGGGGTTTTTGGAAACCCCTACTTGTGAAAAGGCTAAATTAACAATGATCAACATCAAAGAGGTGTTAATTTTTTTCATGGTTTGATTTCTATTTAAATTTTAATCTGTTTTTTTTCAGAAGAATTTTTTCGAAATACATCGTTTTTCAATTGTTTGGTTTGTGTAGTTTTTATTCAAATTTTATCCTCCCCGACTCATTATGTGAACCGGAGTTATCATTTGCTTTGTTGTTTTTTCAGACTTATACATCTTGAAGAAATGACCATAATATCTGAGGGAAATTGGCCGCAGAAAAGGGCCAAAAGAATGTGGTCTTAGTGTGACTAAGATACAACTCTCATGTGGTACCATCCAATCAAAATGAGAAATATTATGTGAGAAACGTTCTATTTGTAAGAAAGGATTCTGATAATGACCTGGAAATGAATTGGTTTAAAATTTAAATAAGTGTTTAAATTTTTACTTAGAATTTAAATAGCCATATTGATTTTGTTTAAAAAAATAGAGGCAAGTTTTTGGCTTGTCTCTATTTCGTTAATAAAGTAATGTTATTTGGATAGGTTTTGATAATTATTACATGGAATTTTTATCAAAACTCTAAATTGATGCATTTACGGCTTAGATCAGTTCTTCTTCCTGAAAATACTGGATAATCGCCTTTTTCATAAGCAAAGTCTGCTCATTAGGTTTGAGTTCCGGAAGTTCTTCCACAGTTTCAAAGTGGGGCCATCCGTCTTCATAGTGGGTAAATTTATAATATCCAAAAGGCTCAAGCAATCTGCAGACTGCAATATGAATCAGGTTTACTTTGTCTTCTTTTGTATATTTTTGCTGGCCGCTTCCCAGCTCCTGCAACCCTATCAGAAATAAGAGGGTTTCAATGGGCGGATTCTTCTCAGTCTGAAAATTATCTTCGAAGAACTGTTCTATTTTTTTCCAATATTCGGATTCGTTCATAATATATTTAAATGATAAATGATAGTTGATCAATGATAAAGTTAGTTCTTTAGCATTTTTCTATAGGAAGAAGTTACTTTCAGTATTTCTTCAGTTTTTGTTTTTATATCTGCTATAATTTCTTTTTGAACATATTCCAGTTCCTCTAACATTTCAAGCCAAAACAAAGTTTCATCAGTTTCTTCAATCACGATAGATATTTTAGAAAACCGCTCAGCTTTTGATCTTGCTCTGCACATAGCTCTATAATTAGCAGCCATAGAAGTAGAAGACCGGAATATTTGTTTTCTGATCACAGAAAAGGCTTCATTAGGTGGAAGTTTAGAAAATTCTTTAATGATCATGATGGCTAGCTGCTTTGTTTTAAGAGCAAAAATTGTATTATAATCCGGGCTATCCATCATTTATCATTTATGAATTATTATTTATCTTTAACAGAAACGCATACTCCAGTGCATCTTCTTTCAGAGATTCAAATCTTCCGCTTGCCCCTCCGTGTCCGGAGCTCATGTCGGTTTTGAAGACTAAAATATTATTATCTGTTTTTAATTCTCTCAGTTTTGCCGTCCATTTTGCAGGTTCCCAATACTGTACCTGAGAATCATGAAATCCTGTCGTGATCAGCATGTGAGGATAATCTTTAGCCTCTACATTATCATAGGGAGAATAGTCTTTCATATAATGGTAATATTCCTCGTCATTTGGATTTCCCCACTCATCATATTCTCCGGTTGTCAACGGAATCGTATCATCCAACATTGTTGTAACAACATCTACAAAAGGTACCTGTGCCACAATTCCGTTGAATAACTGAGGTTCATAATTTACCACAGCGCCTACCAGCAATCCGCCGGCACTTCCTCCCATGGCATACATATGTTTGGATGAAGTATAATTTTCTCTGATCAGGTATTTTCCGGCATCAATAAAATCAAAAAATGTATTTTTCTTAAACAGCATCTTCCCGTCTTCATACCATTCTCTTCCCAGATATTCTCCACCACGGATGTGAGCAATAGCATAAATAAATCCTCTATCCAGCAAAGACAATCTTACATTGGAAAAGCTGGCATCAACAGTATGTCCGTAGCTTCCATATCCATATAAAAGAAGGGGAGTGTCAGGTGATTTCTTAGTGTCTTTATGATATACCAGTGAAATAGGAACTTTTGTCTTTCCATCTCTTGAATCTGCCCAGATTCTCTCCGAAATATAATTTTCAGGAGCAAACTTTCCACCCAAAACTTCCTGTTGTTTCAGAAGTTTTGTCGTCTTTTCCTTCATGTTGTACTCATATGTGGAACTAGGCTGTGTAAGAGAAGTATATCCATAGCGTAAAATTTCCGTATCAAATTCCAGATTGATCCCGATATAAGCCGTATAAGTAGGATCGGAGAAAGGTAAGTAGTAAGATTCCTGTGTTTTCTCATCAATGATTTTGATCTGAAGCAATCCTCTTTCTCTTTCCTCAAGAACCAGATAATCTTTAAAAATTTCAAAACCTTCCAGTAAAACTTCTGCACGGTGCGGAATCACGTCAACCCAGTTTTCCATACCGCAGTTATCAATCTTTGTCTTTACAATCTTGAAATTGATCGCATCATCCGCATTGGTAATGATATAAAATTCGTCTTTATAATGCTCTACTGAATATTCAAGATCATCTATTCTTGGCTGGATCACCGTCCATTCTGCAAATACATTGTCAGAAGGGATAAAACGGTGTTCATCCGAAATAGTGCTTGAGCTTGCAATGAAAATATACTCTAATGATTTTGTCTTAAATACATTGACATCAAAAGTCTCATCTTCTTCATGGAAAATCAGAACATCTTCCACTGAATCTGTTCCCAGCTGATGTCTGTATACCTGAAATGCCCGAAGACTTTTGTCTTTTCTGATGTAAAAAATATGCTGGTTATCATTCGCCCAAACAGCTTTCCCTGTGGTATTAGGGATCGTATCCGGCAAAATTTCTCCTGTCTTTAAATTTTTAAAATTAAGTGTATAAATTCTTCTTCCTACATCATCTGAAGAAAAAGAGGCCAGTTCGTTACTGGGGCTTACTGCTACACTTCCTACTTCAAAAAACTCTTTGCCGTCTGCCAGAATATTAACGTCGAGTACAATTTCCTCATCATTCTCAAGGCTTTTATACTTTCTGCAGAAGATAGGATATTCTTTGCCTTCTTCATAACGCACAATATACCAGTACTCATTAAAGAAATAAGGCAGAGACTCATCATCCTTTTTATAGCGGGCCTTCATCTCTTCGAAAAGCTCTTCCTGAAGAGCTTCCGTATCTTTCATGATGAATTCTTCGTAGGCATTTTCTTCCTCAATGTATCGGATAACTTCAGGGTTTTCCCTTTCATTCAGCCAAAAGTAATTATCAGTTCTTCTATCGCCGTGTTTTTCTAGTATTTTTTCAATTTTTTTTGCCTGTGGAGCTTTCATCCGGGGTATTTTTATTTTTTTATTGAATAGAATGTTCTTATACTTTTTTCTTCTGAAAGTAAGTAATTTAAGCAGAAATCCTTTCAATATTAATTTTTGTTCAAATTTAGGTAAAAAAAAACCATCTTTCCTTTATTGAAAAGATGGTTCATTGTATTTTTATAATTAAAGACTATTTGTGAAGTGCTTTAATATACTTTTCAAGGGCCATTGTCATAGAAGGAGTTTCCTTCGTAGGTGCCATTAAATCTACTTTTAATCCTGCTTCTTCTGCAGCTGCCAAAGTCGTGTTTCCAAAAACTCCGATCTTTGTTTCATCCTGCTTGAAGTCAGGGAAATTTTGTTGTAGCGATTTTATTCCCTGCGGACTGAAGAAAATCAGCATGTCATAATCTTTGACATTGATATCTGTAAGGTCGCTGCATACGGTACGGTACATAATTGCTCTTGTCCAGTCTACATTAGATGCATCCATGGTTTTTACAATATCCGGGCTCAAAACATCTGAAGATGGCAGCAGATATTTTTCAGTCGGGAATTTTTTGAAAAGAGGAAGCAGGTCCGAGAAGTTCTTCTCCCCAAAGCTGATTTTTCTTTTTCTGTACACGATATGCTTTTGAAGATAGTTGGCAATTGCTTCCGACTGGCAGATGTATCTCATCGTATCCGGAACGGCAAAACGCAATTCCTCTGCTAGCCTGAAGTAATGGTCAATCGCATTTTTACTGGTAAAAATAATACCGGTATACTGCGTCAGATCTATTTTCTGTGTTCTGAGCTCTTTATTGTCAACCCCTTCGACGTGGATAAATGGACGGAAATCAATCTTTATTTTTTCCTTCTTCGCTATATCCAGATATGGAGAAGACTCACTAGGCGCTGGTTGAGAAACCAATATAGACTTTATTCTCATCATTGACTTTTATTAAAAAAATAACAACTTCCAAAGCAATAATAATGGTGCGATTTGGAGGGTGCAAATATACAAAAATTTATAATACCATTTTTCAGGAAGAATCTTGTTCTTGTGAAATAAATAGAAAAAAACTTTGAAAATGAATACAAAAGCGAAGAAGCAGAAATAATATAAAAACATTTTATTTCTGTCTATCGGGAAGTAATAATGGGCTACACAAAGAATTATTAGCAAAAATGAAAGAATGAAATAAAACTTTGTGGAGGTAAAATAAAAAATAGTCCATTTTTTTCCATCCCCTATACTTTGGTAAAATAAAAAGCCTAATGTTGATTTTATTACATAAAAAAGCAGCACTGCCAGCAAAGTATAACCCAATTTATTAAGCTGATATCCCAAAAGCTGAAGATCTGCAATATATTTCGGTACTACAGGTACATACTGTGAAATTAATACAGACAGAGTAAGTGTGGTCACACAGGAGGTGATGATCCAGCTGGGAAGATTATTGCTGGCATCAAAATATTTCTGAAGCAGAAAATCTCTGAGGCTGGCATCTCTTTCTATGACGTTCATCATAAAAACGTATAAAAAAATACAACCCACAAGGATAAAGATTACCCAATCATTATTTTCAGGTATTCTTACGTGATTGATGAAGTGTTGTGATGATGGCAAAATTTAATTTTTTTATTTATTATTTAACTTCAGATAACACAGCCGGCACAGATTTTCCTGTCACCAGATCCATGAATTTGCAGTTAAAATATTTGCTCTCATCGATTTTACGTATTGTTCAGATCTGTTGAATAAAAGGATCTGTTTCATCCGCTTAATCCCCGAGAAATATTTTTGCAAAATTATAGATTATTTTGTATAAAATAAAAAGGTTAAATAAACTATCTTTGCAAACTGAAATGAAAAAACTCGTCATCATCCCGACCTATAACGAAAAGGAAAATATTGAAAATATTATTTCCGCAGTTTTTGCATTGGAAGACGACTTTCATATCTTAGTAGTAGATGATTCTTCTCCCGACGGAACAGCAGAAGTTGTGAAAGAATTGCAGAAGAAATATCCACATTATCTCCACTTGTCGGTAAGACATGTGAAAGATGGACTGGGAAAAGCTTATATTCATGGATTTAAATGGGCCATCGAAAATAAATATGATTATATTTTTGAGATGGATGCCGATTTTTCACACAATCCTAACGATCTGCCGAAACTTTTTGATGCCTGCAGAAATGCAGATATGGCCATTGGCTCCCGTTATTCAAAAGGAGTAAATGTAGTGAACTGGCCTATGGGAAGAGTATTGCTTTCTTACTTTGCCTCAAAATATGTAAGGTTTGTACTAGGCCTTCCAATTCATGATACTACAGCAGGATTTGTCTGCTTTTCAAGAAAAGTACTGGAAGAAATAGGATTGGATAACGTAAAACTGAAAGGATACGGATTCCAGATTGAAATGAAATTCAGAGCTTTTAAAAAAGGTTTCAGAATTGTAGAAGTTCCTATTATATTTACCAACAGGATTTTAGGAGAAAGTAAAATGAACGGCGGAATTATCCATGAAGCAGTTTTTGGAGTATTGAACTTAAAATGGAAATCACTCATCAACAGATTATGAAACTGATGAAAAAGTTAATCTTTATTTTCGTTTTGCTGAGCCTGTTTTCGTGTGGCGATTATATTGATAAGCCCAAAAATCTGGTCGATAAAGGTTTGATGGCTGAAATCATTGCCGATCTTGCCATCAACGATCAGGCTATCTTTATCTATCCTGACAAAAATATGGAAGCAGGGACAAGGGCTGTTTTGAAATCATATAAGGTAAAACCGGATGATTTTGTAGACAGTTTCAAATACTATGTAATTAAAGAAGAAATGGACGGGATCGCTAATGATGCACAGGAAATATTGCTGAAAAAAGATCCCAAAGCAGATAAATATGTGAAGGATAAGCTGAAACAGAATGGTGCTGTAATGCCTGTAGTAAGGTAAAATGGACACAGAAGTTTCTGCGATACAAAAAATCACTGGTAAAACAGTGTCTAAACAAGTATAGAGATGAAATTTTTTAATATAGAAAAGACCTCTGAAGGAAAAGCAAGAGCAGGGGAAATTACCACAGATCACGGGAAGATTCAAACTCCTATTTTTATGCCTGTGGGAACTGTAGCAAGTGTGAAAACAGTTCATCAGAGAGAATTAAAAGAAGACATTAAAGCTCAGATTATTCTGGGAAATACTTATCACCTTTACCTTCGTCCGGGCATGGAAACGATGCAGGATGCAGGTGGTTTGCACAAATTCATGAACTGGGATCTTCCTATCCTTACTGATTCTGGAGGTTTTCAGGTATTTTCATTGGCAAGCAACAGAAAGATGACAGAAGAAGGTGCGAGATTCAAATCTCACATCGACGGAAGTTACCACATGTTCTCTCCGGAAAGATCAATGGAAATTCAAAGACAGATCGGAGCCGATATTTTCATGGCTTTTGATGAATGTACACCTTACCCTTGCGATTATAATCAGGCAAAATCATCGATGGAGCTTACCCACCGCTGGCTGAAAAGATGTATTGACTGGACGAATGATAATCCTGAATTATACGGACATAAGCAAAGGCTTTTCCCGATTGTTCAGGGATCTACCTATTCTGATCTTAGAAAAATCTCTGCAGAAGTGATTTCCGAAGCAGGGGCAGAAGGGAACGCGATCGGAGGACTTTCGGTAGGAGAGCCTGAAGAAGAAATGTACAGAATCACTGACGAAGTGACAGATATCCTTCCAAAAGAGAAACCAAGATACCTGATGGGAGTAGGAACTCCGTGGAATATCCTTGAATCGATCGGGCTGGGAATTGATATGATGGATTGTGTGATGCCAACGAGAAATGCAAGAAATGCAATGCTTTTCACATGGCAAGGGGTAATGAACCTTAAAAATGAAAAATGGAAACGCGATTTTTCGCCTTTGGATGAATTTGGAACCAGTTTTGTAGATCGTGAATATTCAAAAGCGTATCTTCGCCACCTGTTTGTATCTAAAGAATATCTGGCAAAACAGATTGCTTCGATTCATAACCTTGCATTCTATCTTGATTTGGTAAAAGTAGCCCGAGAACATATTATTGCAGGTGATTTCTATGAATGGAAAAACGCTGTAGTACCGGTTCTTAGACAAAGACTGTAAGAGAATATGCTTAAAATTGTAGACAGATATATCATTAAAAAATACCTTGGGACTTTCAGTTTCATGTTGGTATTATTGTCTATAGTCGTATTGGTAATCGATGTTCAGCAGAAGATTCCAAGGATAGAAAATGCCAAGGCCATTGATCCGAAATTGGATCTGACCTATTTCCTTATCCATTTTTATCCTTTCTGGATCATCAATCTTGTGGTGACTTTCCTTTCCATTCTGGTATTTATATCGGTAATTTATTTTACCTCCAGGATGGCAAATAATACTGAAATTGTTGCTATTATCAGTAGTGGAGCCAGTTTCCACAGGTTTTCCAAACCTTATCTGGTTACTTCCATTTTTATTGGATTGATCGCCCTTGTGGTGTACCATATGGTGCTGCCATGGGCCAATATCAAGAAAAATGAACTGGAAGCGTATACGTATAATGCAGCCAATAAAGAAAAGATTTTAGGAACAGCACCTGCTTCTTCACAGCTGAGTAAAACGGAGTATATCTTTGTCGATTCATGGAATAAAAGAGAAAAAAGAGGGTCGAGTTTTGTCTATCAGAAATATGATAAAGACAGAAAAATGACCTATGAGCTGAAGGCAAGTGAAGTGTATTGGGATAAAGCTAAAAAACAGTTTGTTTTAAATAACTATCTGGAAAAAACAATCAATAAAGACAATACCGAAAAACTCGGTAACGGAATAGAATTAAGGAAAAATTACGGGCATTCTCCGGAAGAACTTTTCCCGAATGAGCTTTTGGGACAAAATAAAACCACTCCGGAACTTTTGAAATTTATTGAAAGGGAAAAAGAAAGAGGAAACAGCAACCTGAACTCTTACCTGAATGAACTTCACCAGAGAACTTCCATGCCTGTTTCAATTATTATTCTGACATTTCTGGCGCTTTCCCTGTCATCACAGAAGAAAAGAGGAGGATTAGGAGTCAATCTAGCCATCGGTATTTCATTGGCCTTCATTTTCGTGTTTTCATTCGAAGCCTTAAAAGTGGTTTCGGAAAATAAAAGTTTGTCTCCGGCTGTAGCCATGTGGCTGCCTAATATGGTGTTTTTGCCGCTTACCCTTTATTTGTATATCAAGAGAGCCAATCAGTAAAGGAGTTTTACTTCTTTGTGATAAAAGGAATGCATTCCGTCTTCCAGTTCGATCCAGAGTTCACCCTTTTCGTCTGCACGCCGGATAATGCCATTTTGTCGCTCTTTTTCAATTTCAAAGACCGATATCTGATCTTTTCTGAAAAGTTTTTTATTAAATCCATCCAGGACTTCCTGATCTGAAGGTATGTTTTTAAGCTTTTCACACAAATATTCATGAAGGTTTAAGGCTAGTTCTTCCAGGTCAAATTGGATTCCTGTCTGCGTCAGAAGTGATCCTGCATTGGATATTTCATCAAAATTTTCCTGCAGAATGTTGATTCCGGCTCCTATGATGAAATAATTATTTTGATTAATTTTTTTCTTTTCTATTAAAATTCCAACGATTTTTTTACCTTTAAGGATGATATCATTCGGCCATTTGATTTTTACCTCAGAGTCAGACAATATGGCAAGGAAATCCCGGATCACCATTGCGGTATAATAATTGAACATAAAGTCGGAGCACAGGATGTTCTGAGTATTCACTGCCAGCGTATAAGCCAGATTTTTTCCGGCGGTCTGAGTCCAGATATTTCCATACTGACCACGGCCTTTAGTTTGATTAAAAGTATGAAGCCCTATAAAATTTGAATCTCCGTAAAGTAAAAACTTTGATATTTCGTCATTAGTAGAAGAACATTCTTTCAGGTAAAAGAGTTGGCTCATTTAAGAAAACTTTAAGAGATTAAGAGGGTAAAAGTAAGGTTAAAGTAAAGAAAAAACAATAAATTTGCAGATTATAGTATTTTTTTAATGAATAAAACAGCAGAAAAACAAGCGTTAATAGATAAAATCGTTGAAGCTATCCAGGATGTAAAAGGAGAAGACATTATGATCTTTGATCTTTCAAACATCGAAAACTCAGTAGCAGAAACGTTCGTGATATGTAGTGGAAACTCAAATACACAGGTAGCTGCATTAGCGGGAAGTGTAGAGAAGAAAGTAAGAAACGAACTTCAGGACAGACCTTGGCACGTAGAAGGTACTGAAAATGCGATGTGGGTATTGGTGGATTACGTTTCAGTGGTGGTTCATATATTCCAGAAACAGGTACGTGAGTACTACGACATAGAAGAACTTTGGGGTGACGCAGTCATTACCAGAATTGAAAATGAATAATAAAAATTTTAAAAAGTCTAAATGAATAATAAAGGATTCAACTGGTTCTTTCCTATTGCAATCGTAGCTCTTTTGCTATTCTTTGGCTCCAATTTCCTTGGAGGTGATGCAGCAAAATCTATTGATGAAGATGGTTTCTTTAGAGAAATGCAGGCGGGCAAAGTCCAGAATATAATTATATACAAAGACATAGAGAAAGCTGATGTTTTCCTAACAAAAGAAGCAAAATCGGCAATGGTTTCCAAAGCCGGAAAAGAAAACAACCCCCTTTCTGCCTTCGAAATGGCTCCAAAAGCAGATTTTTCTGTGAAATACGGAGATCTTCAACTTTTCCTTCAGAAATTTGAACAGGTCAAAGCCAGCAATCCGGTTATTAAAACAACCAAAGATTACGGTACAGGGAAGAGCGCATTAATGGATATCTTAATCCCTGCGCTGGTTTGGATTTCAATTTTAGGATTATTCTACTTCCTTCTTTTCAGAAAGATGGGTGGAGGCGGAGGTCCTGGCGGACAAATTTTCTCTATCGGAAAATCCAAAGCGAAACTTTTCGACGAAAAAGAAAGAATTCAGGTGACATTTAAAGATGTTGCAGGATTGGAAGGAGCAAAAGAAGAAGTTCAGGAAGTAGTAGACTTCTTGAAAAACTCCGAGAAATATACAAAACTGGGAGGTAAAATTCCTAAAGGAGTTCTTTTAGTAGGGCCTCCGGGAACTGGTAAAACCCTATTGGCGAAAGCTGTTGCAGGGGAAGCTAAAGTTCCGTTTTTCTCACTTTCAGGTTCCGATTTCGTTGAAATGTTTGTGGGAGTAGGAGCTTCCAGAGTAAGAGACCTTTTTGCTCAGGCTAAAGCAAAATCTCCGGCCATTATCTTCATTGATGAGATTGATGCTATCGGACGTGCCAGAGGGAAAAATAATTTCTCCGGCGGAAACGACGAAAGAGAAAATACCTTGAACCAGCTTCTTACTGAAATGGATGGTTTCGGAACAGATACCAACGTTATCGTAATGGCAGCAACCAACAGAGCGGATATCCTTGATAAAGCTTTGATGAGAGCAGGACGTTTTGACCGTTCTATCTATGTAGACCTTCCGGAACTTCACGAAAGAAGACAGATCTTTGATGTTCACTTGAAAAAGATCAAACTTGATGATAATGTAGACAGAGAGTTTCTTGCCAAACAAACACCTGGTTTCAGTGGGGCAGATATTGCCAACGTTTGTAACGAAGCAGCACTTATCGCAGCAAGAAATAATCATACTTCAGTAACAAAACAGGATTTCCTTGATGCTGTAGACAGAATCATCGGCGGTCTTGAAAAGAAAAATAAGGCAATCAAACCTTCTGAAAAAAGAAGAGTTGCTTACCATGAAGCAGGACACGCTACGATCTCATGGTTGGTAGAACACGCATCTCCACTTTTAAAAGTGACGATCGTTCCTAGAGGACGTTCACTGGGAGCAGCATGGTACCTTCCTGAAGAAAGACAGCTTACCACTACTGAACAGATGCTGGACGAAATGTGTGCAACATTGGGAGGTAGAGCAGCAGAGCAGGTGATCTTCAATAATATTTCTACAGGAGCACTTTCTGATCTGGAAACCGTAACAAAGAGAGCTCAGGCAATGGTTACAATCTACGGATTAAGCCCGAATATCGGTAATATTTCTTACTATGACAGCTCAGGCCAGTCTGAATACAATTTCGGAAAGCCTTATTCTGAAGAAACCGCTACAAAAATTGATGCAGAGATCAAATCAATCATCGAAAATCAATATGAGAGAGCGGTAAGAATTCTTGACGAGAATAAAGATAAGCTTGACGCTTTAGCAAGTAAATTGCTTGAAAAAGAAGTGATCTTCCGTGAAGACCTTGAAGAGATTTTCGGAAAAAGAGCATGGGATCCTGAATTGACAGAGAAACCTGTAACCAATACTATTCCTGAAAAAGATCAGCCCATTGTAGAGGAAACACCTCAGATCAAAGAGAAAGAAGAAGAAAGCGAAATACAGGCTCCCGAAAGCCCGACACAGCTTTAAGATTCTTAAAAAATAGAATTAATAAAAACCTGATAATCGCAAAATTGTCAGGTTTTTTCATATTTAAGGAGATATTTTGGACACTATTGTAATTTATTTTCTATTTTTGTATAAAGTTGACTAAAAATAGATTAAGTTGAATTTATTCAAGAGGATTGTAAGCAAACTTACCAACCAGCCTGAAGAAGAGGACAAACAGAGCCTGGAGAAACTTGGGGATTCGCTGAAAAATGCGGATCTTGACTATAAGTTTGCGCAATTATTTACGCATTCGGGAGGATTTTTTAATTATTGTGCAGATGAAGCGGAAGCTCTACAAACTTTAAATCAAATTATTAAAATAGAAGGTGTTCACAACCTTTTCTGCTGGGATAAAGAACTTCAGAACTTTTTGAACGTTGTGAAGTCTTCATATACGTCAGAATTACAGCCATCTAATGACGCCGCATTCATCACCTGTGAATATCTCATTGCCTATGACGGCAGAATCATGCTTTCGCATAATAATATCCTGCATTATCATTCTTCAAGGCTTCCTGATAAAATTATCATCATTGCCAATGTTTCTCAGATTGTAAACAACCTGAATGATGCCATGGGTAAAATAAAAAGAAACGGAAATATCAAGAACCTTACTTCCATCAGCGGAAGCCAATCGAAAATGGATAGTTCTTCCAATTCCAATACAAAACTGTTTTTATTGCTGCTTGAAGATTAAGCAACCACTTCTAAATTTTAAATTTTGGACAAAAATCTCATTCAAAGAACCGTATCAGGTATCGTTTATGTAGCCATCATTATTCTTTGTTCTACTCCGTTGGGAGCGCAGCTGCTGAACAGTATTGCACCTGGTCTTGCCAAACAGCAGTATCTGTATCACGGTTTAATGAGTCTTCTGCTGATTGTAGGAACCTGGGAATGTGTTAAAATTATGAAGTTTGGAAACGGCTATGAAAAATGGGTCGTATATCCATTGGTCATTTTTATTTTCTACATGTTTTCCAAAAGGTATTTTAATCACGATTTCTTTTTTGATTTCAGACTTAGTGAAATATTAGCACTCGCCTTGATTGGAATAGCTGTAGTAACCTTATTCAAATATCCTAACGAATTATACTTTGACAGCGGAAAACTTATTTTTACCGTTATTTATGTGGCTCTCCCGTTCAGTTTTGCATTAGGACTGCCCAAATTCTCCAGTTATAATGAAAACTTCTCTCTGGAAGTTCTTTTCCTGTTTATCCTTATCTGGAGTAGTGATACTTTTGCCTATCTGGTAGGAAAATTCTTTGGAAAACATAAAATGGCTCCTAAGATTTCGCCTAAAAAAACATGGGAAGGTTATGCCGGAGGTGTTGTTTTAACATTGGTGTTGTCTTATTTTATTGAACACTATCAGCCCGAGCTGAGAGGAAACTGGATGATCGTAGGATTTCTGGTGGCAGCCTTTGCGCCATTAGGAGACCTGGTAGAAAGTCAATTGAAGAGAAACTTCGGTGTAAAGGATAGTGGAAACATCATTCCGGGACATGGAGGAGTTTTAGACAGGCTGGATAGTTTTATTATCTGCGTTCCTGTCGTATATTTGTACTTTATTTTAGAAAAATTTATTTAATCTCATGAAATTACATAGAGAATCAAAAGGAACGATTACCGTTGCGACCATACTTTTTATCATTCTGGGCGCTTTAGCAATTTATTTCCTTGAAATATGGTCCCTGCTGATCATTATGCCTTTGCTGGTTATTTACAGTTTAGTATTCTGGTTTTTCAGAGTTCCGGACCGTAATATTCTTGACCACAGAGAAAATGTGATCGCTCCGGTGGACGGAAAAGTGGTTATGATCAAAGAAGTGGAAGAGGATGAATTTATAAAAGGTAAAGCAATCCAGGTTTCTATTTTTATGTCTCCACTGAATGTTCACATCTGCAGATATCCGGTTTCAGGAGAAGTGATTTACAAAAAATACCACCCGGGAAAGTATCTGGTAGCATGGCATGAAAAATCTTCTACAGAGAATGAAAGAACTACCGTAGCAGTTCAGACGATGACCAATCACAAAGTAGTCTTCAGACAGATTGCGGGATATGTAGCAAGAAGAATTGTATTCTACTGTAATGAAGGAGATAAAGCCAAAGCCGGGCATGAGTTCGGATTTATTAAATTCGGTTCCAGAATGGATGTATTCCTGCCTTTGGATACTGAGATTATATGTAAGATCGGAGATATTACAAAAGGTGGTTTGGATGTGATTGCCAAACTGAAAGAAAACTAAAATTCTTATCGTAGATAAAAAACCAAAAGAGAGCTTTTAAAGTTCTCTTTTTTATTTGGGGTATGAAGGGTATATTTTGTTATTTGAGTTTAATTACGCATGAGTATTATTGCGTATCGGAAGACTAATACCTTTCCGTTGGGATTGATAATTTTGCCTGCTTAAAAACACAGGCCCATGCTTTTTTAAGTGATTCAAGGTAAATGATTGTTAATTTATTGTCAAAAATGGCATTTCATTTGATAATTTTAACATCTAATTTTAGTAAATTGTAGCTAGAAAAACACCTTAATCATCTCCTTTTAATGCTGAAAAAGACTAATACATTTCGTTTTGTAGATTTCTATTTTGCATGAAAGGCTGTTAATATTGGAAAATTTATACTTTCAGGAGTACAAATGCCAACTTAAGCTTGTGAGAGCACAAAAAAACAACAAGATGATTTATAAGTTTTTCTTTAAGATGATTAACGACGAAACTGAGAAGATGGATGATGATTTTGAAAGTAGTTATCTTCATCTTATTAACCGGTATTTGCTTTTACTGTTTTTCATATTCCTGTTTTACTCCATTTTTATTATTACTTTTTTTGGGGATATGCTGATCTCCATATTTCTTACCGTTATTACCTTCTTCTGGCTGTTCCTCATGGCTATCAAAGGAAAAACGAAACGGTTCAAAAAGGTTTTAAAGCCTTTCATTATCGGTATATTTGTTTTACTCACATTTATAGTAAGCTTTTTTCATATTTATACTTACAAAAACGCAGGTGTAGAATACTTTTACTTTTGTCTTCTGTTTGCTGTTCCGTTCTTTCTGAAATACAAACAGGACTCCCTTACGATCTTTTTTATTACATTCATCATCAGTATCAATTTCATTGCATGTCTGTATTTTGATTTTGATTTCCTGCCAAAGAGCCGATTCATAGAAAAAGAAGATTTTAAAACAATCAAACTGCTGAATATTTTATTCTCCGTTGCTTCCTTTTTAATGGATATCGTATTTATTACACAGAAAGACGCATTGATTCATGGCTTAATTTCCGATAAAAAAGCCAAGGATTCCACCATCAAGGATCTGGTCAAAACGAATTCGGAATTGATGAAACACCAGATGTTGATTAACCATCTTTCAGAGGAAAATATTCAGGAAATACTGAATTTAGCGGAAAGCAATTCACCCATGTTTTTTGAGAAATTTCAGGTATTTTTTCCTCATTTTATTCCGGATATTTTACAAATAAATCCTAATCTGATCCATTCTGAGCTCTATTTCTGTGCACTGATGAAGCTGGATTTTGATACCAAAAAAATAGCACAGTGTACCAATAACAGTATCCGGGCTGTAGAAAGTAAAAAATACAGGATCCGGAAAAAACTGAATATTTCCTCAGAGATCAATATCAACAGCTTTTTGATAAAAATTTAAACAGAATTCCGATTTTTGTTACTCATACGTAATTTTGAGTAGGTTCTGATGGTGTTTTTTGATTTTCTTGTCAATATTTTTACTTAAAAACATTGTGATGAATATTAAGAACATTCATATTGGAAGCCTGATCCGATCCAAAGTGGAAGAGTATCAGATTTCAATAGAAAGAATTTCCCGGTTTTTAAACAGTACGGAAGATGAAGTGGAAAAGATGTATCATGCAAAAAGTATGGATACCGATGTTCTCCTGAAATGGTGTAAACTTTTAAAATTCGATTTCTTCCGATTCTATACCGGACATCTCATTTTATATGCTCCCCAGGCGAGAATTGATAATGTCTTCACTCAAAAAGAAAATACCCTGGTTTTCAGAAAAAGCATTTATACGCAGGAGGTTAAGGATTTTATTCTTGATAAAATAAAGACAGGGAAAATGACGGCCAATGATGTGGTTAAAAGGTATAAAATACCCAAGACCACTTTATATAAATGGATGAAAAAGATATAAGATGATGCCAGATTATAAGCAGATTTATACCGACATTCTTGAAGAAAAATTTCCCGAAAAATTATCAGATACCGCCATCAGGCTTAAGCTGGAAACTTTACATTCAGCTTTTGATATTCTGAAATTTAATCAGCTGGTTTTTGGAGAAACAGAATATACTATGGAACGTAAAAACCAGAGGCTCCGTTCTTATGATAAGGAATCAATTCTGAAAATTCTCAGTTATCAGAAAAGAAATGAACTGACTAATCTTCAGGTGAGTGATCATTTTAAGATAAGCCGAAATACCATTGCGAAATGGAAAAGAATTTTAAATGATGACTGATATTGCGTTTTTTAAACCTACTGATTTTATTTTTTATGATAAATTAGAAGTAATGGTTCTTTTAAGTTGTTTTGCTTTTGATATTTGAATGTATGGTTGGGTTTTGTTAAAAAGCTCAACTTTTTATTTGAATTTTTACCAGGATAAATTAGTGACATTTTGTGAGTTTTACTACGCGTGAGTAGTATTGCGTAGCAAGGAATTATTTTCTAACCGTCTGTGGTTGATAATTTTGTGGAAGTTAAATGCCCGGATTATTATTATCAAACAATTATAACTTATACAATGATGGAAACAAAATTTACAATGCCCCCAATCAAAGTCCTGCTCATAGCAATGCTCTTTGTTTTTGGAAGATCTTTTTCTCAAACCAATAATGGTGCAGTAGGGATTAATACTACTACGCCGAACTCTAATTCCGTTTTGGATGTTATTTCAGGAAATAACAACAAAGGAGTACTTATTCCAAGATTAACAGAAGCGCAACGAAACGCAATTGTAATCAATCAATCCAATGATGATGGTCTTACGATTTACAACACCACAGAAGACTGTTTCAATTACTGGAGCTTTGTGGATAAAGAATGGAAAAGTGTGTGCGGACAGCTGGGTAAATCTGTTTTTACCATAGACTGTTCCGCTTCCAAAGCAATGGGAAGCTATGTAAAAGGAAAAGAACTTACCAATTCCAATTACCTGAAGATTGCTGTGAATGTAACTAAACCCGGTAATTATACCATTTCCGGAACGACAGCCAACGGATACAATTTTTATGGAACCGGAGTATTTTTAAACACCGGAACGCAAACAATACAGATTCCGGGACAGGGAATTCCTCAGAATATTCAGACAGATAATGTTGCTCTTGAAGCCAACGGAGTTGAAGTAACTTGTACTCCTGCTATTTCGATTACTGTTCTGAGTCCCGCAGGAACCTATACCATGAGCTGTGGAACTGCAACGGTAAATGGAGTATACAAGGTTGGAACAGCTCTTACTGCTTCGAATACAATTACCTTACCTGTAAATGTTTCAACATTGGGAAGTTATACTGTTTCCACTAATACTGTTGACGGAATTTCTTTCAGCGGATCAGGCACATTTACTTCTACGGGAAATCAGAATATTACATTAAGCGGAACAGGAACTCCAACTTCTACATCGGTGAAAACAATTACCATTACTTCCGACAGCCAGGGTGGGGTATCTACAACATGTTCTGTGAATGTAGTGGTTGTCATTCCTAAAAAAACGGTTCTCCATATCGGATTAGAAACAGCTTACGGGTATAGCGCCTATACCGGTCCGTCAAGAAGTCTGATGGATTCTCCAACAAACTTTGGTACCACTGCTTCCAGTATTGTTAAGTATGAAGGTTTTACACATACTTCTTTAGGGAACTCACCTTCTTCAGCAGCTCTTCAGACGGCTCTTAATAATAAGCCGGATATTGTTGTCATTGGATACAACTATACACCTAATGCTACAGATGCAGGTTATATTGCTTCCTATCTTAATAAAAAAGGAGTTGTCATTGCGATGACAGATGATACGGGCACTGCACAGAATTTATTCAGAGGAATATTCTCTGATCCTACCATTTCAGCATCTTATGGAGGCGGTGCAGGTTCAGTGTATGCTCTTACCAATTCTGATGATCCCATCCTTAACGGACCTTTTGGAGATGTAAGAGGGAAAAACTGGGGTGAAGATGCTTCTACCACAGTAAATATTTCGGGGTTGACAAGCGGATTTGTTCCTTACAGCTATGCGCAACCTATCAACAGCACCACTGCCAGAACAGGAATTTCAGGATTAAGAAATACCAGCCTGAACTTTATATGGTTTGGTGACGGTGGCTTTTTAAGTAATGAAAATGCTAACGGAAACCAGTATCCAAGTAATACCATTGAGCCTTTTGTTGCCCCAAGTTCAGGAGGATATTTCCCGGTTCAGAAGTCTTCTTACGGATACGCAGGAAACGGCTATACAACAGGAGGAATGCAGGTTCAGAATTCAATCCTCTTTGCGAATATGATTGCCTGGGCAATTAAGCAGGCAGAATTCAACGGAATAAACACACAATGATAAAAGGTTTTTAAAGATGACTCCGGCATGATTATTCGTGCCGGAGTTTTTTATTTTATATGTCTTTTAACTTCCTGTACAAGGTTTAATATGAATTCTACGGGAATATCCTCCTCCGTATCAATAAGAAGGATTTTAAACTTCTTTCTGCCGTCCTGGATCAATTCAGGATAATCAAGCCGGTCACCATGATAAAAACTCAGGTAGTGCTTTTTGTATTTTTTGCTGTAATAGAAATAGCACAGCATTTTCTTTTTGTATTTGATAAACGGAAGCCCGAAACTGAATGTTTCTGTAATATTTTCCGGATCTGAAGCTAAGATCGTATCACGCAAAAATAAAAGAGTACTTCTTTCAGGCTCTTCGATTCTGTAGAAATACTCTTGTATAGGATTCATTGTAATTCAGTTATAAGATTAGTCGAAGTTTTGAAGTTCGACAAGTTTGTGATACATTCCTCTTTTTGCAATCAGGTCGTGGTGGGTTCCCTGTTCTACGATATCACCTTTTTCCATCACTACAATCCAGTCTGCTTTCTGAATGGTTGAAAGACGGTGGGCAATCACTAAAGAAGTTCTGTTTTCCATCATCTTCTCCAGTGCATCCTGTACGAATCTTTCGGATTCTGTATCCAAAGCTGAAGTTGCTTCATCAAGAATCATGATCGGTGGGTTCTTCAATACCGCTCTGGCAATAGAAACCCTTTGTTTCTGACCTCCGGAAAGTTTACCTCCGTCATCTCCGATATTGGAATCATATCCTTCAGGAAGTGTGGTGATAAATGCATCTGCATTGGCAATTTTAGCGGCTGCAATCACTTCTTCTCTGGTGGCATCAGGTTTACCCATCAGAATATTATTGTAAACGGAATCATTGAATAATACAGATTCCTGGGTTACCATTCCCAATAGCTTACGGTATTCCTGTAGTTTTAAATGTTTGATATCTGTTCCGTCAATCAGAATTTCTCCTTCCGAAACATCATAAAATCTTGCTAATAAATTGGCAATCGTTGTTTTACCACTTCCACTTTGCCCAACAAGAGCAACCGTTTTCCCTTTTGGAATAGAAAGGGAGAAGTTTTTAAGAATCGTATGATCTTTATCGTAATAAAAACCAATATTATTAAATTCGATAGAATGCTTTAATGTTGAGATAGAAACAGGATTGGGTACTTCGTCAATTTTCACATCAGCATCAAGAATAGCTAAAACTCTTTCAAGAGAAGCTTCACCCTTCTGAACATTCGAAATAGATTGAGATAAACTTTTCACAGGAGGTAAAATCTGGAAGAAAATACCCAGGAAAACCAAAAAATCTGCAGGTGAAATACTTTGTTCTACAATGATTTGTTTTCCCCCATACCAAGCAATAATTAAGAATGTTACTGAACCTAAAAATTCGCTCATCGGAGATGCTAATTCTTTTTTTCTTCCCAGACTTATAGAACTGTTAATCCATCTCTGCATAGACTGCATAAAACGGTTGTCCATTATTTTTTCTGCACTAAAAATTTTAATAACCTTTGTAGATTTCAATGTTTCGTCTACAATTGAGAAGATATTCCCCATTTCATTCTGTGCTTCGTGGGAGTCTTTTTTCAGACTTTTTCCAATTAAAGCAATCATAGTTCCCATTACCGGTAATACCAGAAGTGAGAAAAGAGTCATTTCTGTACTTAAAAAGAAAAGAGTCACCAATGTACTGATCAGCATGAAAGGTGCATTGATTAATTCAACTAAACTTCCTAAAATATTCCCTTCAACTTCACCCACATCATTGGACATACGGGACATCAGATCTCCCTTTCTGCTTTCTGTAAAAAAGGAAACAGGTAAAGCAAGAATCTTTCTGTACATTGCTCCACGAAGGTCTTTAGTAACCCCTACACGGTAATTGATCAATAAAAATGAACCTAAATATCTGAAAAGGTTTCTCAGTAAAAACATAAACGCTGTTACCACGCAAAGCCACGCCAAAACGTTAAGTGCTCCATACTGGGTTACTAAACTCTGAACATAGTAATTGGCATATTCTTTTGCGTAGGAGAAAAAATCTAAAATTTCTCCCGAATACACAGGGGGATGGCTGTATTTTTTAGCCTCAATGGTTCCGAAAAGCATTCCCAAAACAGGTAGAATAGTTCCTAAGGAAGCAATCTGAAATACAGAATACATAAGATTGAAAAACAAACTTCCGTAGATGTATTTTTGGTGAGGTCTTGCGAACTTTAGTATTTTAATATATTGGTTCATTCAATGAAAAAATTGGATAGCAAAATTACGTAAAATTAAAAGATAAGACGTTCTTAATCCTGTTTTACTTTACCGGATAAGTTTCAAAAAGTGTCTTTTTGTTACAACTCAGCACTATTAAGCATTATTTTTTTGCTTAAATAAACCTGAACTTGGCTTAAGAACAGGAAATCGTAAGGTGTTGCTGTTTAATAAAAAAAACTGCTGAAAGAGCAGTTTTTTATAATGATTTCACTTAAAATTTCACCTGATCATTGTATTTAGGAGCAAAATTTTTAGGACTCAGTTTATCCAGTGTTTTTCCCAAATTATTGATGATCTGAGTCATATTATCAAAATCGACAACGTTGATGTCATCATTTTCATGGTGATAATGAGACGCTTTGGTCATATCAACAGTAGAAAATGAATGGGCAATGATTTTCTTTTTGACAAAGCTTACATTATCTGAACGGTAAAACAGCTGCTGTTTTGCATAAGGGTCAGCATTAATTTTTAATCCGTTTACTGCATTTTGATTGAAAAGTTCATCAAGGTCAGAGAATCCGTCTCCCGTCATATATAATGCATTTTTTCCCCACTGAGATTCCGTAGCAACCATTTCGAAATTAAAAAGAGCTGTCATTTTATTATAAATATGATCCAGATTCTTATCAGTGGAAATCGCTCTTGAACCCAGCATTCCTTTCTCTTCTCCATTAAATGCCATGAACACCATAGAGAATTCCGGTTTTTTGTTTTTAAAATAATCGGCGATACCTACCAGAGTCGTGATTCCGCTGGCATCATCATCTGCTCCGTTATAAATATTATCTCCGCTTTTATCACTGGTTCCGATATGATCAAAATGTCCTGAAAAACCAAGGTACTGATCAGATTTTCCTTTTTTAATTCCACAGACATTGTATACGGTCTTTCCATTGTAATCAAAAGGTACCAGATAAGATTTTCCGGTACAGTATTCCAGATTATTTTCTTTGAAAAGTGCAGCGATGTAATTGGCTGCATTTTCATTTTCCAGGGTTCCGATTTCACGGCCTTTCATTTCATCTGAAGCGAGAGTGGAAAGAACTGTCTTTACTCTTTCTTTGGAAACCTCCTGAGCAAAAGTGAATATGGAGAATAGTGATAAAGTAAGATACGTTAGCTTTTTCATTGTCTTTTATTAAAGTTATAGGATCTGTCGTATTTTTAACTCAAAAGTTGCAATGAATTTACATAAAATAAATTAAGAGTGTACGACAAATAAAAAACAGCTCCTTAAAAGAAGCTGTTCTCACTCAAAAAATCGTTGTAAGGCTATCGAAGTCTGTCTACAGATTTTACGAGCCTCTCATCTTTACGGATATAAATGTTTGCTATGAACAAACAGATTACCGCAATCAATGGGAAAATCGGCTCAATACCCTTCTCAGGAATTTGAATTCCTCCGGATAAGTTTAGTAACCAGTACGCCAATACACCAATCAACAAAGCGTTTATAATGATGCTGATGGTATTCAGCAAAATTTGTCTTTTTCTGTTTTTGAAACTGAAAATACTTAATGCTCCGATAACAACAAGTACGATACAGCCTATATTAAGTAAAGGAATACTGTCTGAAATGACAACATCCTGTCCTGTTATAAAAAGGAAAACCGCAGCTAAAACTGCTAATAAGGTCCATATGGTTTGTATTCTCTGTAGCATTGAATATTAAATTCTTGGCAAAAATAATATAAATTTTGCACAATTCAAAAATAAGTGTAGATTTGCATTATACAATGTACTTGAAAACAAAAGTCACCGGACTTACTTTTCTTACTCACAATTAATTACATTTTTACATTAAATATGTTTAACATAGAAACGTTAAGGTCAAAATCCGTAACGGAACTGACTAAAATCTTGAAAGATTTGGGCGTTAAAGTTGCAAGAAACAGCAATGAAAATGACAAGATCTTTGCTATTCTTGACTTTCAGGCTTCTAACCCTAAAGTCGCAAAAGATTATTTCAACGCCACCGAAACCGCCAGTATAAATACTGAAGAGGCTCCAGCAGAAAAACCTGCCAAAGCCCCGGCAAAAAAAGCTGCCCCTAAAAAAACAGCAGCCAAGCCAAAAGCAAATGCAAAAGCTCCGGTAGAACCTAAAACAGAGGAAATAGTAGAAGAAAAGGTAGCTGCTCCTGAAGAAATTAAACCGGAAGAACCCAAAGTGGAAACCACAGCAGCCACGGTAACAGAAGAAACCGCAGCAGGCGCTCAGGCCAAAAAGAAAAGAAAAAGAGTTTCAACCAATGCCACAAACGCAGAAGTATCTCAGGAAAGAACTGAAACTCCAAAAAACACAGAACCTCAAGAGCCTGCCCAGGCTGAAGAAAAGCCTAACAATCCTCAACAACCACAGGCTAACAGACCTCAAAAAGGACACAACCATCCACAGAACGGTGGAAACCAACATAAAAACCAAAACCAGCAACATCAGCAGCACCAAAACCAAAATCAGAATCAAAACAGACATTCTGAAAAGGTTGAGGAGCAGAATGACCATAAAAAAGAATTCAATTTCGATGGATTGGTAAGCATTGAAGGGGTTTTGGAAATCTTACCGGATAACTACGGATTTTTACGTTCTTCAGATTTCAGCTATATCTCTTCTCCTGATGATGTGTATGTTTCTACAGCTCAGATCAGAAATTTCGGTTTGAAAACAGGAGATACAGTAAAAGGAATTGTAAGACTTCCGAAAGAAGGTGAGAAATACTTTTCATTATTAAGACCTACAGAAGTTAACGGACGTGATCTTGCATTTATCAAAGACCGTGTTGCTTTTGAATATCTTACCCCGCTTTTCCCTGAAGAGAAATTTAATCTCGCTGGAAGCGGTTCTACAGTGTCCACACGAATTGTAGATTTATTTGCACCTATCGGAAAAGGACAGAGAGCAATGATCGTTGCACAGCCTAAAACAGGTAAGACGATGCTGCTTAAAGATATTGCTAATTCTATTGCAGCCAACCACCCGGAAGTATACATGATGGTTCTTCTGATTGATGAACGTCCGGAGGAGGTTACTGACATGGAAAGAAGTGTGAATGCAGAAGTAATTGCTTCTACATTTGATGAAGCTGCTGAAAAACATGTAAAAGTAGCCAATCTTGTTCTTGCAAAAGCACAAAGAATGGTAGAATGCGGACATGATGTAGTCATCTTGCTGGATTCTATCACCAGATTGGCAAGAGCATATAACACGGTAACTCCGGCATCTGGAAAAGTACTTTCCGGTGGGGTAGATGCCAATGCACTTCACAAGCCGAAAAGATTCTTCGGAGCTGCAAGAAAGATTGAAGGTGGAGGATCTCTTACAATCATTGCAACAGCATTGATTGATACAGGATCCAAGATGGATGAAGTAATCTTTGAAGAATTCAAAGGTACCGGTAACATGGAACTTCAGCTAGACAGAAAAATTGCCAACAGAAGAATTTATCCTGCTATTGATCTTGTAGCATCAAGTACCCGTAGAGATGATCTTCTTCTTGATGAAGTAACTTCACAGAGAATGTGGATTCTTAGAAAATATCTTTCTGAGATGAACCCTGTGGAAGCGATGGAATTTGTAGATAAAAACATCAAAGGAACTCTTAATAATGAGGAATTCCTGATGTCAATGAATAAATAAATTTAATTATTGTTAAATAGAAAGCACGGATCATCAGGTTCGTGCTTTTTGTTGATATTACATAAAAAAATAAAACTTAATTCATTCTAAATCAATATATCAATGTTAAAGATTTATTAAAGTAATCCAGAATCCTTGATAATCCCTTAAATATTGGCTAATTTTGAATTATAACATTAAAAATAAAGATTATGTCATTTGAATTACCAAAACTAGGATATGCATACGATGCATTAGAGCCAACGATCGATGCAAGAACTATGGAAATCCACCATACAAAACACCACCAGGCATATATTGACAATTTAAATAAAGCAATTGAAGGAACTGAACTAGCAGGAAAAACTATTGAAGAAATCTGCCAGACAGGAACTGATAAACCAGCTGTAAGAAATAACGGAGGAGGTCACTTCAACCACTCTTTATTCTGGGAAATTTTAACTCCCGGAGGAAGCAAAGAACCGGTAGGAAATGTAAAAGCTGCTATTGAAAACTACGGAGGTTTTGATAAATTCAAAACTGATTTTTCTGAAGCTGCTAAAACAAGATTCGGTTCAGGATGGGCTTGGTTGGTAAAAAATGCTGACGGTTCCGTATCTGTTTCTTCTACGCCAAACCAGGACAACCCGTTAATGCCTGTAGCAGACGTTAAAGGAACTCCTGTTTTAGGATTAGATGTTTGGGAGCACGCTTATTACTTAAACTACCAAAACAGAAGACCAGACTATGTTTCTGCGTTCTTTGATGTAGTAAACTGGGATAAAGTAGAAGAATTATTCAATAAATAATTTTCAGCTATTATAAAAATGAAAAGGTTCAGAATTACTCTGAACCTTTTTTATTGACTATGCTTTAAAATTTACCTTATCGCATCACTTCCGGATAATCCATTTAATCTTAGCTTATACTTCCAGTTTACATAGACAAAAACCTGGTATAATTTATATTCAAACTTGATCCCGTAATTTTCCTTGGGATCATAATCTATCCCCGATTCTATAATATTTCTGTATCTGCCGGAATTATAATAACTGTTCCATTCGTTGACCAAAAAAGTATTTTTTGTCTTGAGATAAGATTCTGAGTACTGGCTGATCGGTTTGGCAACAGCATTTATAAAATAATCAAATTGGGTATCTATAACGGTAAGGTCCCATTCTCCGTCTTCATTTTTAGAAGGCTTCATTTCATGTTGCTCTTTATCTTTCTTCGGCGTTTCCTGAGAAAAGCAGCTGAAAGGTACCAATGCAATCATTACTAATAAAATAATATTTTTCATGACACAAATATTTTATATAAAAAAAGCACTCCAATAAGAGTGCCTAAATTTTTTATGGTTCTTTCTGAAGAACTACAAATGCCGGGAAGTGATCACTGTAGCCTCCTGTGAACTGGTCTCCATTCCAGGATCTGAAAGGATATCCTTTATAATTTCCTTCTTTATTAACGAGATAAGCCGGGGCAAAGATTTCTGTTTTATACACAGAATATTCTTTAGTCACCTGATCTGAAATTACATTTTTAGAAACAATAATCTGGTCAAAAAGGTTAGGAGCGTCCTGATAAGCCAGAGAAGCAACTCCTTTCTTATATAAAGGATACATCAGATTAAGATAAGGTGTTTCCTCGCTTAAGTCTTTTGGATTCGCCTGAGCTTTCAGGTGGTTTTTTAAACTTGGGCTTACAGGGTCATCATTAAAGTCACCCATTGCGAAAAGCTTCGTCGTTGGGTCTGCAGCTCTTACACTGTCCATTTGTTGTTTTAATAAGGCTGCAGCTGCATTTCTTTTAGGTAGAGAAATGGCTTCACCACCTCTTCTTGAAGGCCAGTGGTTCATGAAAAATGCTACTTTTTCATTATCTAAAAATCCTATTACCACAAGGATATCTCTTGTATATTCTCTTCTTCCGTTGTCACCGTAAATAACCAGTTCTTTTTTTAATGAATTGGTAGGGGTGAATCTTCTTTTCTGATAGATCAGTGCTACGTCGATTCCTCGGTAATCATAAGAATTGTAGTGTATAATTCCGTAATCATATTTTTTTAAGGCAGGTTCATTCACAAGATCCTGGATTACCTGTCTGTTTTCAACCTCAATCAAGCCTACTACTGCCGGAGCTGTTTTGGTATACTGAGCTCCCATTTCAGAAATTACCTTAGCTTCGTTAGCCAGTTTTGCTTTATAAATTTTACTTCCGTAATTCTTTGGGCTTTTTGGGGTAAATTCTTCAGAACCCCCTTGTTCTCTTACTACTTTTTTACCAATTAAAGCCCCGTCACTCCATGGCCCGTCATATTTTTCAGCTTCAAGAAACTTAATAGAATCCATAGGAATACTTCTGTGGAATGCCGGATTCTTAATATCCTTGGTTCCGTCTATATAATCTGCTGAACGAATAGTATCCCAAAGGTTTTCTACATTTAAGAAACCTACGGTTGCTACTTTTCTCAGTTTTCCTTGTTGTTGGGAGAATGCCACGATCGAAATAAACAGGGCAAACAGACTCGAAAATCTCTTCATCTCTTTGGAGTTTTATTATTCTATTATTACAAATTTACTTTTTTTTAACTCACTGCGTTTTAAATATTTGTAAATTTAAAAGCAGTAATTCGAATCTCTCTTTTATAATGATTCTTAAAAGATTGCAATGTTAAGAAAAAAATACGTTAAAAAAGTTCTGGATTGCAAAATTTGTTTAAATTTGTGCCCCCAACTTTTAAACTGTTGAAAATTAACAATAAAAGTATTAAAAAAATAAATATACTCATGATTAAAAAATTATCATTGATCTCTTTATTTACCTTGCTGCCTGCGTCATATTATTATGCGCAGACAACAGTGTTTGCGTATCTTAAGGATGCGGAAGGCAAGCCCGTTGAGCAGGCAAGTGTAGATTTAAAAGGAGCAGGAAATGATGCAAAGGCAGACAAAATCGGATATTTCCAATTTACGGATTTGATGCCCGGACATTATCAGATTATGGTTACAAAACCCAATTTTGAAACTAAAATTTTTGAATTTGACGTAACCAGTGATGAGAAAAGAAAAGATCTTGGAGTAATTACTCTTTATTCTGCATTAAATGGTGCAGATCAGGGGTTGGCTATCATAGAAGATTCTGGGGAAAGCGATAGCGGTGGTGCACAGCAGACTGCAACTGTGGGGCTATTACAGTCATCTCAGGATGTTTTCAACAGAATGGCAAGTTTTGATTTAGGTCCCTACTGGTTCCGTCCAAGAGGAATTGACAGCAGAACAGGTGAAAATATGATCAATGGAGTTTCTATGGCCGCTGCAGATAATGGAGATGTAGACTTCAGCACCTGGGGAGGATTGAACGAAATTACCCGTTACCCGGAAATTGCAGCTAATCATGCCCCTTCAGAATATGCTTTCGGAGGAACTACCGGAGTATTTTATAAGAATACAAAAGCCAGCGAATACAGAAAAGGAAGTCAGTTGACATACTCTCTGACCAACAGAAATTACAGGAACAGACTATCTTACAGATTCTCTTCCGGAATGAACAAGAACGGATGGGCATTTACCGGAATGATTGCCAGAAGATGGGCACAGGAAGGGATCCAGGATGGTACTGCTTATGATGCATACAGTGGATATCTTGGTATTGAAAAAAAATTCAGTGATAGCCATACCATGACTTTAAATGCCATTGGGTCCAAATATGCAAGAAGCTCTTCAAGTCCAAGTACTCAGGAAGTATATGATTTCAGAGGTGTTCATTACAACTCGTATTGGGGATGGCAAAACGGAGATAAAAGAAATGAAAGAGTGAAAAGAGGTTTCCAGCCGATGATTCAATTACAGGATTTCTGGAAAATTAATAAAAACTCTCAGCTATGGACATCTGTTTCTTACCAGTTTGGGAAAGAATACAGTTCAAGACTGGACTGGTACAGAGCCAACAACCCGTCTCCAACGTATTACCGTAATCTACCAAGTTATTGGTTAAACTATACAAATCCGTCTCCTGAGCAGGCTGCCAATATCGGAATCACAAGAGACTGGTGGACGAATGATGATCAGTCACACACACAGATCAACTGGGATAATCTTTATAATGCCAACCGAAACGTAGAATACAATGCGTTATTAGGGGGACGAAGAGCAGCTTATTATCTCGTTGATGATGTAAAAGACGATAAAGTATGGAATGTGTCTACGCACTATACCTATAACTTCACCGATACTTCCCGTTTTATTTTAAATTTATCTTATCAGAATTACAGATCTGAGCAGTACAGAGAAGTAAATGACCTTCTGGGTGCTGATTTTGCCCTGAATATGGATCCATTTGCATCCAACACCACTGCAGGAAGTGTTTGGGGAAAATTCAATACAAGAGAAAGCGATACTGATGTTGCCAAAAGAGAGGGGGATAAAATCGGGTACAGCTATATTTTCAGAAGACAGGAATTCAAAATAAACCCCGCTTTCAAATTCTCCACAGGAAAATTTGATGTTTTCATCTCGGGATTATTCGGTTACACGACAAACAGCAGAGAAGGATTGTTCCAACACTATCTGTATGAGTCTTCTTATGGTAAAGGTGCAGATCAGAATTTCTGGAATGCAGGCGTTAAAGGTCAGGTTACCTATAAAATCAATGGAAGAAACTTCCTGGTTTATAACGGAGCTTACTTCTCGCAGTCTCCTTTCCTGAATGATATTTACTTTAATACAAGAGTAAGTGGTGTTACCACTCCTGGGATCAAAAATGTTGTTGTTGATGCCAATGACCTGAGCTATGTAATCTCTACTCCGATTGTTAAACTTAGATTGACCGGTTATCTTGTTAACACCCAAAACGAAACAAGTGTACAAAGATATTTCGCACAGGGAGTTAAACTGACAAACCTTACTGAGAGTGGTGATCAGGCTCCGGTTCAGGATGGTGCTTTCATTACGCAGGTACTGGCAGGAGCCAATAAGAGAAATATGGGGATTGAACTGGGTGCACAGGTAAAAGTGACGCCTACTTTAACGGCAAGTGGTTTATTAAGCTTAGGACAATACACTTATACTAATAATCCTACCGTTTATTTTGCATCTGATGCTGTTGGAACGTTCAGAGAGCTTGACGGGAACGGAAATATCGTATCAAGATCTTATACCAATATGGGCGAAGCAACGCTTAAAAATTACAGACAGGGTGGAACTCCTCAGGAGGCATATACACTAGGTCTTCGTTACAGTAGCCCTAAATACTGGTGGTTAGGAGCAACATGGAACTATTTCGGGCATTCATTCCTTGATCCGTCTCCGGTAACCAGAACCGCAAGATTCTATACCAATCCTAACACACCTGGAGTTCCTTATGATCAGGTAACTGATGAAGAACTTGCAAGAGTTCTTACACCTACAAAGCTTCCTTCAGCATTCTTCTTCAATGTCAATGCAGGGAAGTCCTGGATGATTGGTAAGTATTATGTATTGGTGTCTGCATCGGTTAATAACATCCTTAATAACAGAAATTATATTACAGGAGGATTTGAGCAGACCAGAAACGTTAACTATATTGATTATGCAAATGATTACGACAGCGGAAATATGGTATTCGCTCCAAAGTATTGGTATAATCAGGGTAGATCTTATTTTGTTAATCTTCAATTCAGATTCTAAAAAACTAAAATTAAAAATCGAAAACAATGAAAAATATATATTTTAAAGCGGCGATCTTTAGTGCTATTTCAATGCTGGCATTCTCGTCTTGTGTAAAAACTGATGATTATGAGGTACCGGAAATCAAATGTACCAACAAATTTGCTGCAGCTAATCACCCGTTATCAGAAATTGTAACTATTGCAAAGGCAAAACCAGGAGAAGCCGACATCATTAAGGAAGATTTCATCGTGGAAGCTTATGTCTCTTCAAGTGATGAGTCTTCAAATCTTTACAAAATGATGTTTCTTCAGGATAAACCTGAAAACCCGACACAAGGGATTGAAATTGATATCGATGGGGGAAATCAGTATCTTGATTATCCTATTGGAGCTTTAGTAAGAATCAACCTGAAAGGATTGATCGTTCAGGGAGTTAATGGAAACATTAAAGTAGGTTCTTATGACCCTAACTATCCTATTGGAAGAATCAACCCTAATAAACTATCCAATTACATGGCAAGAGTTTGTGATGGACAAAAGCCTGTAGTAGCTGCAATGAAGCCATTAGAGTTCAACTCTATCTCTGATGCTTTGAAAAACGGTGCTCATATCAATCAGCTTGTAAAAATTAAAAATGTTCAGTTTGAAGAGCCTGAACTGACCAAAAATTTTGCTGACGAATCTGCAACAGGTGATCGTTATATTACGGATAAAAAAGCAGGTAGATTAGATCTTCGTTTCAGCAACTATTCAACGTTTGCGAAATCTCCTATCTCTCCTAAATATGAAAAAAGTGGTGATATCGTTCTTCTTCTGAGCCGTTTTACAAGCTCAAATAACGCAACGGTTTTCACAGATCAGGCTTATATAAGAGATCTTAATGATATTAACTTCCCGAATGCCAGATTCACTCCAGGTCAGCCGGAACTTCCATCTGCTAATGCTGTCAATCTTTTCCCGAGCTCTGATTTCGAGAACTGGCCATCTTTCCTGTCAAGTTTAAATAGCTTTGGGCTTATCTCTTATGCATCTCAAGGTATTGGTTTGGGATATAATGATACAAACTCCCTTCAGATTAAAGGTACACCTGGTAACAATGACTATGTATTTACAGCGAATGCGGCATCAGGAATACCAGCAGCTCCGAAGAGAATTACAATGTATATTAAAGGGACCGCATCAGGAAAATCACTTTCTTTCAACGTATACAGAGCAACACCGTTGGCTCCTAATACCTCTGCTTTCTATACATTCAATTTAGCAACATTCTCTACAGGTGCTACTTTAAGCCCGGAAAGTACGAATTCATATAACGGATCGATCAACACGAACGGACAATGGAGACTGATTGAGCTTACGCTTACAGGCCTTACCGATCTTAATACTACCGCTGGAAAACCAATGTTTGCCCTTAAAACAGGAAAAGACGGTGTGTATGATCTTCAGATTGATAATATCAAAATCGAGTAATTCATTAGGATAAAATATATTCTAATACACACTTTATAAAAATCGGGCAGCTTTCAAGCTGCCCGATTTTATTTTAATAGTGGATATTAAATCAATTAAGGATTTAATACTTTTATCTCTAAAAAACAGAAACTATATTAAGATGGAATATTTCATTTATGCATTAAATCATACTTACACCGATGAATCTCATACAGATACTAAATTTCTTGGATTTTCTAATAGTATTGAAAACTTAGAAAAGTTGAAAGCCAAAGCAATTGTTCTACCTGGATTTAGAGATTATCCCGAATCATTTGTTACCGATTGTTATATTCTGGATAAGATACATTGGAATGAAGGATTTCTGGAGGTCATTGGTGAAATTGGACGTGACTACATTGAAAAAGGTGACGACATAGATGCCAACTGTATTTCAATAAAAGAATTAGGCTTAAATACGGTTTTCAGTGTCAGCCATTATTATACAATACATACTTTTCTGGATGACGAAAGATATATCGGAGTATTTTCATCTTTAAAAAAAGCAGAAAAAGCTATTGAAGAACTGAAAGACAAGCCTGGTTTTAAAGATCATCAGAATGATTTTAATATAAGTGAGTTAGACCTTGATATTCTTTTATGGTCTACGGGATTTTGAGATATTAAAAAGCAAAAACCACTGAAGTCTATCTGGATGCAGTGGTTTTTTTATTTTCTTTTATTTAACCGTAATCGTTGGATCCCAGTAAAAGTAACCGTACAGAATCTGTTTGTTACTGTCATTCGGATCTAAAATATAAAGTCCAAACTGTACATAGAAATTCTCTGTTCCTGTAGCTTTTACTTTAGAATCGATACTCGCAAAAGTAATATCAGCGCTGGCGGCAGGAAGACCGTTTTGAGAATTTAAATTAGGTACCGCAGCCTGTCTTCTTTCAACAGAATTGTACATAAAGCTGTTAAAAACCTGATCACCGGACCAGTATTTAATATTGTAGATGATCACAGCATCATCAGAATTTTGATAGATTGATGTTCCTCTGAAAGAAACTATATCTCCGGCTCTCGCACTGAAGTTCAGATCAGCTGTGCCCTGTCCGGAAATAGCGTTGGCATTTGAAACGATCATATGCTGGCTGTTATGATCAATTCCTGTAGGATTATTAGGATCCTTACTTGGATTTGGATAAGTAGATCTTACATAATCTGTGTCAATAACGATCAGGACATCAATTTCCTGACTGGATGATTTTAGTTCTATATCTTCCATGATATTTAGTTTTTGTCTGGTGTTTCTTACTCGTCTGGCTTTTCAGATTCCGCCCCGTTATTTAAGTGAATCCGGCTTCACTTTCCTGGTTGTAATTACAATACAAATGTACATTGCTGAAAATGAAAATAGTAGAGTGGAAATGCTGAAATTTTTGATTAGGTATTTGTACTTAATTAATCTCTTTGTAGTGATTTTTTGTCAGCCCAAAAAAATACCCTGAAAAATTTGACTTTCCAGGGTACCCATTTTATAATGGTTAAATCTAATTTTCGTTTAAAAAGAAACCTCGTTCACTTCTTTTCCTCTCTGAAAATTCATTGTTTTCTGGCTGCCTTTATAGGCAATGTTGACAATGTTGATCTGCTTAGGAAAAGCGCTTAAAAGGATCGTATTTTTAATCTTTAAGGTATTGATATCCGAAACACCTCCGGTTTCAAAATATACCCATACAGTTTCTCCGCTGACCTGACTTCCTGTGAAGGTAATCGTTTTAGGAGAGCCATTGACAAATACATCAAAATTATTGTTCACATATTTTTTTACCTCTGCTTCAAATCCTGCCGTATTAGGGTTGATTTTAATAGCGTCAGAGATATGGCTTGTATTCATTTTTGTGGTAAACTTCAATGTCTTGCTTCCATCAATATAGTCCACTTTGGTCATTGAAGAGAAAAAGTCTACATACATAAAACTCATTAACACAAAAAATGTTAAAATTCCTGATATATATAAAAGTTTTTTCATCTTAATTAATAGATTTACAATCATAGTTGTTCGTTATAAGTCACAAATAATATGCCAATTAAAAATTTACATTCACAGAATATTTGTCATAAAAAGCTTTAATATGTGCTACAGCCTCATCAGCAGTATCTACCACACGATAAAGTTCAAGATCATCTTCGGCAATCATTCCTTCTTTTAACAGAGTTGCCTTAAACCAATCCAGTAATCCTCCCCAGAATTCGCTTCCCACTAAAACGATTGGAAATTTTCCAATTTTATTGGTCTGAATCAGTGTCATCGCTTCCGTGAGTTCATCCAGCGTTCCGAATCCTCCAGGCATTACTACGAATCCCTGAGAGTATTTTACAAACATTACTTTTCTCACGAAAAAGTAATCAAAATTCATGGAATAAGATTTATTGATATAAGGATTGAAATGTTGTTCAAAAGGCAGATCAATATTAAGTCCTATAGATTTTCCTTTGGCATTAAAAGCTCCTTTATTCCCCGCTTCCATGATCCCCGGGCCGCCTCCGGTAATGATTCCGAAACCTAGCTTGGTAATCTTTTCAGCAATATCTACAGCCATTTCATAATATTTGTTCTCCGGCTTCAGTCGGGCAGAACCAAATATAGAAACACATGGGCCGATTTTAGCCAGTTTTTCATAGCCGTCTACAAACTCAGCCATGACCTTAAAGACCATCCAGCTGTCCTTGGTGATTGTTTCATCCCAGGTTTTCTGTCTGAAACTGTTATGTAGTTTTGTTTCGTTAATATCAAGTTCCGGATTTATTAAGCTTTCATCTCTGGTTTCATCAATTTCCATTGCAAAATTTATTTAAAGTGTTTTTCGGCTTCTATTACGGATGATGGTCTTCCAACGTCAATAAGAATGCTGTCATGTACAAAACCATGTATGTGCTCGGTTTGCATCAGATCCAGATATTCTTCCATAACAGAGAATTTGCCTGTTCTTTTTATTTTTTCAAAGATGACAGGATTGATACAATGAATTCCACTGAAAGCAAGGGCCTTAAAGCCTTTATTGAATTCAGCCAGCCTTTGTTCTCCGGTTTGCACATTGAGCCAGCCTCTCAAAACCATATCATCATTGAAAAGGAGTTTTCTCGAACTTTCTCTGTCCGAAACCGCTAAAGTAGCAAAATCTTTTATCTTTTTGTGGTATTCCACCAGAGCATTGATATTCAGGTCGGTGAGAATATCAGCGTTCATGATTAAAAAATCTTCTCCGTGATCAAGAAATTTTCTTGCAAATATCAAGCCGCCACCCGTTTCCAGCAGTTCGCTGGTCTCATCGGAGATTTCAATCTTGCATCCAAAATTATTGTTTTTATTCAGGAAATCAACAATTTGTTCTCCGAAATGATGAATGTTGATAACAAAATCCTTTATTCCGAAGCTTTTAAGGTAATTAATATTTCTTTCGAGAAGCGGAACTTCATTCACTTTTGCCAAAGCTTTCGGATGGTGATCTGTAAAAGGTTTCAATCTGGTACCTTTCCCTGCTGCGAAAATTAGAGCTTTCATTTTTTATAATTGATAAATGGTAATTGATGAATGATAATACTTTGTATCATCAATAAATGAAATTAAATCATTTATCAATGATCACTTATCGTTTATTTATTCAGTTGCGGTTGTTCATCGTGTTGAAGGGTGATTTCAGTACCTTCAGGATATTTTTCTTTGATAAATTCTGCAATTTTTATGGCACAATATACCGATCTGTGCTGTCCGCCTGTGCATCCGAAATTAATCTGCAGATGTTCAAAGCCTCTTTCTAAATAATTATCAATATTGATGGAAACGAGAGATTTTACCAGTTCTAAAAACTTTGGCATTTCCGTTTTTGTTTCCAGATATTCCTGAACTCCTATGTCATTTCCGGTCTGGATTTTATATTCTTCAACTCTTCCCGGATTTAAAATTCCACGGCAGTCGAAAGCGAACCCTCCGCCATTGCCTGAATTGTCTTTAGGGATTCCTCCTTTTTTGTATGAAAAACTGTGTATCTCGATGTGTAGCATATTCTTTTTTATCTTTTTTAAACCATTAAGGCTTATTTAGTAATGTTGAAGTCGCTTTGTACTTTGATCAAATATTTTCAATCTTGTCAGTCTGAGCGGAGCCAAAGGCTTATTTATTTATTATTTCTTCAATTTTTTGCTTTGCCTTCTCTGATGTCAGTTGCTGAATTACTTTCTGCAGTTCCGGGTAGTTGTTCATCTGTTGCCATGAATCTGCAAATTGAGTAATATTCTGAATTCCTTGCTCCAGACTGGCTATGAAATGCTGTTTCCTCTGGATCAGCCCCCGGAATCCGTAGGCTCCCAAAACTTGCAGAAATCGCATCATTTGTACAGGCATCACTGCATTTCTTAACTGAACCTTTGTTTCAGGATCTTCAAACTGCTCAATATAATATTGCAGCATTTCCTGTTTAAAATCGTCCGGGAAATTAGCTTTAGCCTGAAAAAGAAAAGAGATGACATCATACGTCAACGGACCTTTCATTGCCGATTGGTAATCGATGAAAGAGACCTCATTTCTTTCATTCACCATGATATTTCTTGCCTGAAAATCGCGGATCATAATTCCTTTAGGTTCAAGATTTTCAATAAGTACAGCAATTTTTTTGAACTCTTTAAGGAGAGTCGACTTGTTGTATTCAAGCTCCAGAAAATCGGCGACAAAATTTTTAAAATAATACAAATCATGAATCACAGGAAGCTCATCATAGCTTTCATATTCAAAGGTTCTGGAAAAGTCGATTTTACCTTGCGTCTGCATCTGCAGTTGGTAAAGCTTTTCTAAGGTCTGCTTAACCAAAGATTGTACAGTGGGAGACAAGTGATCTTTTGCAATTACCTCAGAAAGAGTTTGCTGCCCCAAAAATTCCTGGATATACATCTTTCTGTCCTCTGAAACAGCAAGGATGGAAGGAGTATTAAGGCTCAGATCTGAGAATACCTGGGAATAGTAAAGAAAACTTTCATTTTCCGGGATATTTTCATTGTACGTGATAATGTATTTCTCGGTACCGGCAGCGGCCAGAAAATTGACCCTCGCGGATCCGCTTTGAGCTAATGTGACGAATTCGGAAGATTTTTTACCTAAATGGTTTTCAAAAAATCGTTTTGCGTTTTCAGAAGTCATAATATGGAACAAATATACTAAATTAACGTGAGTTGGAAATTATAGTGTAAAGAAGTGATTAAGAAGGTGGAAGAGCATGAGAATGGTAGTGTAGAATTTTGATTTTATTGAATGTTTTTATGAAAAATTTTAAGCCTTATAGGTTAAATTGGTTGTTTTTTACTTTTGGTTTTTAACTTTCTTTATTCAAATTCAGGATATTACAGGCTAATTTTTATCTTTGTAGTATGCTGAAAGACTTTAAACCTGTTTTAGGTATTTTATTGCGTTTTATTGTTATCTACCTGGTGTTGCTTTTTGCCTATCAGTTTTATCTGAATAGTGGGAAAGACTCCGGATTGGATTCTTTTTCAAGAATGATTGCCAGTCAGGTAACTTCTCTGCAGAACGCGATAGGTTATCCTACAGAACTTTATGACGATGTAAAGAACGAGCAGGTTTGGTTTTATGTTAAACAGAATTATGTGACGAGAATGGTGGAAGGGTGCAATGCCGTTTCTGTCATCATTTTATTTGTATCTTTTGTTTTTGCCTTTTATAAGGGAATGAAAACTTTTGTTTTTGTGGGAGCAGGACTAGTGTTATTATACATGATAAACCTTTTGAGAATAGTAGGGTTAAATATCGTGATGTCCGACCATAAGGAATATGGAAAGATGTTTCACGATTTTATTTTTCCTGCTATTATTTATGGAAGTGTAGTTGTCCTTTGGCTGATCTGGATTAAATTTTTTGCCTTAAAACATGAAAATTCTTAGCTGGTTTCTGGTGATCGCAGGCGTATGCGGATTGATAGGAGTAAGAGCTTTGGAAGGAACTCTTTTTTATGACCCTTTTTTAGACTACTTTCACGAAGCCAATAAACATATTGAATTCCCTGCCTTCGAATGGGGAAGACTGATTGCTGGTCATGTTTTCAGGTTTATTTTAAATCTTTTTTTTTCCTGTCTGATTATTTACGGCTTATTCAGAAATAAAGACTGGACAATACAGGGAGCAGTGATGATGATTGTCGTCTTTGTCATTACATTACCGATTTATCTGTATTGCATTCATAGTAAATTTGAAATAGGATATCTTTTTTCCTTTTATATGAGGAGATTCGTGATTCAGCCATTAATTATACTGCTGATTGTTCCGATGTTTTATTACAGAAAACAGATGATCAGTAAAGAAAGCAGGAAAAGCTAATCTGAATTTTATTCTTCCTCAATAATTGTGTGTTTATCGACACTCGTTACATTTTCCGGAGTCCATTCTACACGTTTGACGAAATCTTTTTCGCGGACAGGGCAGTCCTTGATCTGGCATACCGGGCATGAAATTGGTTTACAGTCATCCATATGAAAATTGAATTCAATCGTACGTTTAATGTTTTTGGCAAGGAGAATAATTACTTTTTCCATTTCATCATGAGCATCACGAAGGTCATAATACCACGGCAGGGTAATATGGGCATCAATATGTAAGGAGGAACCGAATTGCTGGATTTTCATATTGTGCACATCAATCCATTCTGTTTGTCTGTTTTCTTCAAGGATTTTAATCACCTGATTTAATATTTCAGGATCCTGTTCATCCATAATGCCACTCAGAGATTTTCGAACGATTTTATAGCCTACGAATATGATGTAAAGCCCAAAACTTAATGCTACTACAGAATCCAGCCAATAGATTTTGGTGAAGTAAACAATAATTAAACTGGCAACTACTCCGAGAGTTGTAATGGTATCGGACTGAAGATGCTTTCCGGATGAAATAAGAACCAGAGAATTTTCTCTTTCTCCTTTTTTAATAGAGATATATCCCAGCAGATAATTAATAACTGCTGTGGCAGCAATAATCCAGATCCCAAGATCAATTTTGCTTAGCGTTTTCCCTACAATAAGACTATGAATCCCTTCATAAATGATCATAACACCGGCAATAGCGATAAGGGCGCCCTCTATACCCGAAGTTACAAATTCTACTTTCCCATGGCCATAAGGATGGTCTTCATCTTTAGGTTTAGCCGCTAAATGAAGTGAATATAATCCCATAAATGCACTGATGACATTAACGATGCTTTCCATGGCATCAGAAAAAACAGCATCAGAATTAGTCAGTTTCCAGGCAATGATCTTTCCGATAAAAAGGATGATTCCAAATGTGGCAATAAGCTTTTGAAATCCTATTTTCTCTTTGTGGGTACTTTTCTGGGTGTTCATATAAGTGTTTGATAAAAAAAAGAATCTCAATTCTGAGACTCTTTTTTATTTTGTTAGTTTATACTAAGTTGTTTGCTACCAGGTATTCTGCAATTTGTACAGCGTTTGTTGCTGCTCCTTTCCTCAGATTGTCTGCAACGATCCAGAGGTTGAGCGTTTTAGGCTGTGACAGATCTCTTCTGATCCTTCCAACGAAAACTTCGTCTTTTCCTTCTGAATAAAGAGGCATCGGGTAGTGGTTGTTTTTCACATCATCCATTACAATGACACCAGGAGTTTCAGATAAGATTTTTCTTACTTCATCCAGTTCGAATTCATTTTCGAATTCGATGTTTACACTTTCAGAATGTCCTCCCTGAACCGGAACTCTTACAGCAGTTGCTGTTAAGTTAAAGGTATCGTCTCCTAAAATCTTCTTAGGCTCCTTCATCAGTTTGATCTCTTCTTTTGTGTAATCATCATCAGCAAATACATCACAGTGTGGTAATGCATTTTTGAAGATCTGATAAGGATATACTTTTTCAGTAGTTTCATCTCCACTTATTTCACCGTTTAACTGGTCTACAGCAGCTTTACCTGTTCCTGTTACAGACTGGTAAGTAGAAACGATTACTCTTTTTAAATCATATTTTTTGTTCAATGGCCCAAGAACCATTACCAATTGAATGGTAGAACAATTCGGATTTGCGATGATTTTATCTTCTTTTGTTAAAACATCAGCATTGATTTCAGGAACGACTAATTTTTTATCAGGATCCATTCTCCAGGCAGAAGAATTATCAATTACTGTTGTTCCTGCTTCTGCAAACAGAGGAGCGAATTCAAGCGAAGTAGATCCACCTGCAGAGAAAATAGCAATATCCGGTTTGGCAGCTATAGCGTCCTTCATGCTTACGATGGTAAATTCCTTCTGTTTATACTTCACCTTCTTGCCTACAGATCTTTCGGATGCTACCGGAATTAATTCTGTTACAGGGAAGTTTCTCTCCTCCAAAACTTTAAGCATAACTTGTCCAACCATTCCTGTTGAACCTACTACAGCTACTTTCATTGATTTAATTAAAAATTTAAGATTAAACTATTTATAAATTATAACGCATATAATTTTTTTGTCTGTTTTAAGCCCCGAAGACTCTTGTCCAAGGGAATGCAAATGCAAATAAACCTACTGCAATCAATCCCATAATTACTACTCCTAAAGAAATAGTATCATTGGATTTTACTTTTTTGTTGACAATCGTCATCAAAACTGCCGCAATAAGCATAGAGAATGGATGTTCAACATATTGGAATCTCAATGCCGCATTTTTCATTACTTCTCCCATATTTAATCCTTTGCTGAACGTGGTGATCAGCATAATGATTCCCAATAAAAACTGAACGTGGAAGAAAATCATTGTGAAAAGCGTTGTTTTCTTCAAAAATTTGTTCACTTTTCCACTGAAACCGAACATGGTAGCCAAAAGTGCAATGACAAATAATGTTACCAAAAGAATTTCAAGATACCCGAATCCTTTGTGGGCATTAAGTAAAATGTTGTAAAAATCCATAATCCTATTTTTTTGTACACAAAGATAACAAAAATCCCGGCTCAAAGCCGGGATTGATATTGAGAAAATCTAATATTGTGATATTATTAGAAATTGAATGATAATGTTGCTGCCCAGGTTCTTCCGAATCCGAAGAATACCTGGTTAGTTTGGCTGATTCCTTTGTAATTGCCTGCTGCCTGGTAAGCTGCATATTCTTTAGCAAGACCAGCAACTGTTCCACCTTTGATTTCAGCATATTCCTGTGCTGTAAGGTTGGCGTGAGTATTTGTATTTGATTCAGCGATGTATGTTGTATCGAATAAGTTATAAACATTACCTCTAATCGTGAAGTACTGTTGTTTGTTGTTTAGGTTGATTCTATATGAAAGTCCTAAATCAAACAAATTGTAGCTAGGTAATTCTAATGTACCTTTTTGAGCAGCAGCTTGAGTTCTGAAATTGAAAGCATCTAAACTAGCGTACAGATTGTTTGTATTTCTCCATGTAGCATCGAAGCTTAGGTTTCTAATAGGTTTTACTGTTACTCCTAAAGCAGCTGTCATTTGTGCTGCGTCACCAACTTTTACTTTATCTAGGTATAATGTAGCTTCGTTACTTGTGCTTCCAGGGAAGTTAAGTGGCTGGTTTGTGCTGTCTTCAAAAAGAGTAGCAGTTGCATTTCCTTTATAGTACCAGTCTCCTATAGAGAACATACCATTGATGGTTAATATTTTATTAAGATTATAGTTAGCATCTACTTCCACTCCCATGTGAACTTCATTCAGTCCATTCATTTCTACATAAGCCGTCTTACCTGCAACAAGATCTCTTAGGTTAGATCTTCTAAGATATCTGTCATCCCAAGTTGTTCTGTATAAGTTAACATTAGCGTTGAAATTTGCAGATCTGAAACCGTACCCTAATTCTACACCAAATATTTTTTCATTTGTAAGATCCGGAGAAACGATGTTCTCATTACTTCTGTATACTGCATTGAAAAACGGCTGTTTTTCATAGTATCCAACATTCCCAAAAACATTGTGTTGTTCGTTAATATTGTAATTAACTCCAGCCTTGATATTGTATCCGAACAGATTTTTGAAACCTGTTTTAGTATTCATAATTTCTCCTTTCTTTGATTTTGTAACTCCATCAACAATAAAGTTATCAATTCTTTGAAATCCTTGGTTAGATACAGACCCTTGAACGAACGCAGAGATTTTATCATTTGTATATTCGAACTGGCCAAAAGCTCCATACCAAAGTACTTCCCCATCATTGCTATAGCCAATTTGATTATTTATATTGTCAATTTTTCCGCCAAATGGATTCCAGCTAGCTTCTGGTTTGGATACTGCTGTTACTAAGTTAGGTGGAATGTTTTTGTTATTTTTATCAATATATCCGCTTGCACCTAGTAGATCAGTTACTACCTGGTAATGGTATCCATAATAGTATCTTGCATCAACACCCGCAGAGAACTTAAAGTTATCATTGATGGTGTGGTTGAAGCTTGAAATTAAACCAAACCAGTTGTGTGAATTAATAGATGCATTTCTGATAAGCACTCCTTTATCTGGTGTAGACGCTTGGTTAGCTGCAACAACATTATCAAAATTATATAATCCGGTATTCTGATCTCTAAAAGTACTTAAGCTCTTTCCATTGGCAGAACCGGTAGTGTTTGTTCCTCCTCCTCTACCAAAAGAACCATATAATACCGTGTTAAGTTTAGACTTTTCACTCAGTGTCCAGTCCCAGTTTAAGGATAATACAGGCTTATGATAATAGTTTACTCTTGCTGAATACTGTCTTCCATTCAGATAGCCCCAATCTGAGTTATATTTTCTGTCTGGAGTTCCATCATGATCAGGGTTGAATTTTATATAATCGGAAATAGCAATAGCATATGACCTTTGGTTATGCCATTGAGGTGCCCCAGTAATGGTAAATTGAAAATCATGATTACCTCCCGGTTTTTTGTATCCTAATGCAAAATAATAGTTATATCCTTCAAACTTGGTTCCGTCCGCATACATAGAACCTGCAGTTCTGGACATTAGAAATGAAGAAGACCATCCTTTTTCAGATTTTCCTGTATTGTATGCAAAAAGAGATTTTACATAGTCATTGTTACCAACTCCCAGAGAAACTATTCCACCTTGTTTTTTGTCGGCAGCTCTTGTAAGAATATTTACAGTGCCACCCACAGACGCAATTGCTAATTTGGAAGACCCAAGTCCTCTCTGTACCTGCATTGCAGAAGTTACATCAGATAGTCCTGCCCAGTTTGACCAATAAACTGATCCTCCTTCCATATCATTTACTGGCATACCGTTTACCATTACGGCAATATTGTTTTGGTTAAATCCTCTAATATTTAGTTTAGAGTCTCCAAAACCACCACCTCCTTTAGTAGCATAAACGGATGGAGTTGTGTTTAGGATCTCAGGAAACTCCTGGTTACCTAATTTTTCAACAATCTGTGCTTCTTTAATTGTTGAAACTGCTACTGGAGTCTTTCTATCCTTGGCGATATCTGCAACACCAGTTAATACAACTTGTTCAATATCATTGGACTTAATTTTTGTAGAGTCCTGAACCTGTTGAGCATAATAGACACTAGCTGTAGATAAAGTAATTACTGCAGTTAGCATCGATTTGTTGATTAATTTCATAATCGTTAGTAATAATTAGATTTAATTTTCTGCAAAATTCGCAAAATTAAATTTAACTATTATTAACTCAATGTTAATTTTTAAAAAGTCTTAATAATGTTAAAGTGTTAAAAATCAGTATTGTGGCTGAAAATTGAATTTTTGTATGAAAAAAGTCATGTTATTGAATTTTTAACAAACTGGGGGTGTTTTTGTTAAAAATTCAACGCTATTTCACTGCTTTGAGACTCAAATCTATATTCTCAGCAGAGTGGGTAAGGGCCCCTACAGAGATATAGGTAACACCTGTAGAGGCAATTTCTTTCAGCATATCGCGGGTAATTCCTCCTGATGCTTCAGATTCACAAGAACCTTTGATCATTTTTACAGCCTCCTTCATCGTTTTTACATCCATATTGTCTAACATGATTCTGTCAACTTTAGCATTGATAGCTTCCTGTACCTCTTCAAGATTTCTTGTTTCAACCTCTATTTTTAACTTTTTCTTATTCTTTTTAACGTAATCCTTTGCCATTGCTACTGCATTGGTAATGCTTCCGTTGTAATCAATATGATTGTCCTTCAGCATGATCATGTCATAAAGACCATACCTGTGATTGGTTCCGCCGCCAATAGCCACTGCCCATTTTTCACACATTCTGAAATTGGGAGTCGTTTTTCTTGTATCTAAAAGTTTAGTTTTGGTCCCTACTAACCTTGAGTCCCATTCATGAGTAAGAGTTGCAATCCCACTCATTCTCTGCATACAGTTAAGAACAAATCTCTCTGTGGAAAGGATAGATCTTGCACTTCCCGTAACGATAAGCGCTACATCTCCGAATTTACATGGAGTTCCATCTTTAATGAAAACCTCTACTTTTAAATTCTTATCAAATGTTTTAAAGATGATTTCTGCCAGCTCAACGCCTGCAAGAATACAGTCCTGTTTTACCAAAAGTTTAGCACTTTGTACAAGGTCCTGTGGTATGGTAGAAAGAGTAGAGTGGTCTCCATCCTGAATATCTTCTTCAAGAGCGTTTTTTATAAATGTCTTTAATGCTTTATCTGTTACGTATGCTGGTCTTTTCATTGTGTGATTTCTGTTAGGCTAAGTCTTTATTATAAAATGCTCCTTTATTCTCCGTCATTTCCATGGATTGGGTAATGATGAGATGGGCAACGGTTGTAAGGTTTCTTAATTCCGATAATTGGGGGGAAAGAATAGAGTAGTGGTATATTTCATCAACTGCGGCGGCAATTTCCTGGTGCTTCTGTAATGCCATATTCAGACGTCTGTTGCTTCTGACGATTCCGACCAGATCACTCATCATTTCCTGAAGTTGCTTTCTGAGATAGCTTACGATGACCATTTCGTCCATGATTTTCATTCCTTCTTCATTCCATTCCGGAACGGCTTTCAGGTCATCAAAGTTGAAACTGTTTTCATTCAGAAGTTCTACTGTTTTCATTGCGGCATTATGCCCGAAAACCAAACCTTCAAGAAGAGAGTTTGAAGCAAGCCTGTTGGCACCGTGTAGTCCTGAGTTGGTACATTCACCCACAGCAAAAAGATTTCTGATAGAGGATTGTCCGTCTCTGTCTACTTCGATACCTCCCATTAAATAGTGGCAGGCAGGTACAACAGGAATCAGCTGAGTGAAAGGATCAATTCCTTCATCTTTACATTTTTTATAAATATTAGGGAAATGTTCCAGGAATTTTTCATGGTTCATTTCCTTGCAATCCAAGCCGACAAATTCGTCTCCGGTAATTTTCATTTCAGCGTCAATGGCTCTTGCAACGATATCTCTGGAAGCTAATTCTTCACGTTCATCATATTTATGCATGAATTTTTCGCCCCTTTTGGTTCTTAATTTTGCTCCGTCTCCACGAACGGCTTCAGAAATCAAAAACAACATTCCATCCATTTTGCTGTAGAGAGCTGTTGGGTGAAACTGGTAATACTGCATATTGGAAACCTTTCCTTTGGCACGGGCAACAAAAGCAATTCCGTCCCCTGTTGCAATCGTAGGATTGGTGGTGTTTTTGTAAACATGTCCTGCACCTCCTGTGGCAGCAAGCGTTATTTTAGAAGTAATTTTTTTGATGGTTTTGGACTTCTCATCCAGAATGTAAGCACCGTAGCAGTGGATGTCTCCTTCGTTAAGTTCTTTTCCGGGAACATGGTGCTGTGTAATGATATCAATAACGTAATGATGATCCAGGATTTCGATATTCGGGCTGTTATTGGCCGTTTCCAATAAAGCTCTTTCGATTTCAAAACCTGTAATATCTTTATGATGTACGATCCTGTTTTCAGTATGGCCTCCTTCTCTTCCTAAAGCAAATTTACCGTTCTTCATGTCGAACTGTGCTCCCCATTCTACAATTTCATTGAATCTCGCGGGAGCTTCTCTTACCACCATTTCTACGACGTCACGTTTGTTTTCACCGTCGCCGGCACGCATGGTATCGTCTATATGTTTTTGGAAATTGTCATTCTGAAAATCTGTAACGACGGCGAGACCGCCTTGTGCATACTTGGTATTGCTTTCGTCTTCATCAGACTTGGTTACAATAATAATTTTGGCATCAGGGTGCTGTTCAGAAACTTTAATGGCATAGGAAAGTCCGGAAATGCCGGAACCGATTACTAATACATCCGCTTTTATCATATGCTGGCTTTAGGTACAATCGTTTAAAATATTAAATAAATTTAAACAATTTTTCGTTTGGTTTTCTTACTTTTTTCATGTGCTGGAAGTGATCTTCCTCGGAGCGGTAACCTAAAGCGAGGGTAACGGTTACTTTTTCTGTTTCAGGATTGACATTCAGAATGTCTTCTATAAGATCCTGGCGGAAACCTTCCATAGGACAGGAGTCTATATTTTCAATAGCTGCGGCATACATAAGATTGGCCAATACTATATAAGACTGTTTTTCTGCCCAGTTGAAAATTTCATCATGTGTTTTCTGGTTAATATGCTGATTAATGCTGTTTCTGAAAGAATCAAGTTTTTCCATTGGAGTATCCCTTACTTCAGAAATATGATTAAAATAGCCCCGGATATAGTTCTCTTCTATGATTTTTTTTGAGATAATAACAATAAGATGGGAACAGGTGGAAATCTGAGATGGATTATAAAAGGCGGGAATTAATTTCTGTTTCATCTCCTCGCTTTCAACAATCACAATTTTATAAGGCTGAAGTCCCAGCGAACTGGCAGACAGCTTTCCTGACTCAAGAATGTTGTGAAGGGTTTCCTGAGGAATAATCTGATGATTGAATTTTTTTACAGAATATCTTCTGCTTAAAGCTTCCAAATAATTCATAGGACAAATTTAGGAATTGAAGATGGAATAAAGTAAATTAATTCTTAAATATATTTTTTAATAAGTGTAAAAATATATCCCTTAGTATTGAATATTTTAATGTTAAAAAAATATAAAAATATCTCTGCATATTGAAAAAATTATATATTTATCTAGTCATTAAATACATAACTTATTATGCAAAAGAAAAAAATTGCAAAACTGGAAATTAAGAAAGAAGATATTCTTAATTTATCTATGGATGAGGCTCAAAAAGTAATTGGCGGAGGTGATGATACTACCACTGTGCCATACACTAAAGCTTCGGACTGTAACACAGATCAATGCTCTCGCTATTGTGAGGTAGAAACAGATCCTTGTAGTGGAGTTATTGAATATACGGATCTTTGTGGAATGACTGATAATTGTGGAACGGGAGGAGGACAAATGACACAAGAGGTTTCTCCTGAGTGTAACAGAACATAATACAAGATAATTTTAGTATAAATTAAAACTTAACCAAACATTTAGACATGCAAAAAAAGAAAATCGCAAAACTGGAAATTAAGAAAGAAGATATTCTTAATTTATCTATGGATGAAGCTCAAAAAGTAATTGGCGGGGGTGATGATACTACCACTGTTCCATACACTAAAGCTTCGGACTGTAATACAGATCAATGCTCTCGCTATTGTGGTGTAGAAACAGATCCTTGTAGTGGTGTTATAGAGTATAGTGATCTTTGTGGAATGAGTGATAACTGTGCATCAGGATGGTGTCAACTCACACAGGATGTATCTCCTGAATGTAATAGAACTTAATAACGGTATTTAAAACTACAGAACATATTAAGGATAACAGTATTGCAGTGTTATCCTTTTTTGTGTGACCAGATAAATTATATGAATATTATTTTTGAAGAGCTGGAAAAGATTAAATCAAAAACCAGTTCATATATGGATGTTGCAAATCTTAAAACAGGTCTTTTAGGTGATCTTGGTGGGTTGGGTTTGTTTTATTATTATCATAGTAAGCAATTTAATGATAATGATAGCCTAGAAAGAGGAGAAAAACTTAGTGATGAAATTATTTCTAATATTAGTGTTGCGCTTAAACGAGGTGATATCAGATATAGTAATGGAGTAGTAGGTTTTGCATGGCTTCTGAAGTTTTTTAACCAAGAAGAGTTTGTAGATTTTGAAGCAGGCGATGTATTATCAGATCTGGATGAACTTATTTTCAATTATGCTATTAATGAATTAGATAAGGGAAATTTTGATTTTCTTCATGGTGCTACTGGGGCTTTGCATTATTTCCTTACTGATGAGAAAGCTTTAAATGAATATGCAAAAGGAATTATTTCTAAATTGCATTCTATTGTGGAATATACTCCTGAAGGAAAAATGTATTGGCCTTTTTTTAGTTTAGAGGATACTCAAAAACTAAATAAATTTATCAATTTCGGGCTTGCTCATGGCCAGCCGGCTGTGGTGTCAGTTCTGTCAAAAGCATATGAGTTAAATCCTAATGATAACATACTGAAAAGATTAATTGAGGATACAACTCAAACAATCATAGATTATAAATATAAGGATAACAGAAACTCACTTTATCCATCTTCTATTCCTGCCTTAGAAAAAACAGATTTCTATTCAAAAGGATCACGCATGGGGTGGTGTTATGGTGATCTTGGTGTTGCAGCAGCCTTATGGGATGTTGGGAAGAGATTAGGGAATGCTTCGTTTCAGCAAGAAGCTTTACAATGTATGGAAAAATCAGCTCTACGGAAAGACTTGCAGGAAGGTTTTGTAAGAGATGCTGCAGTATGTCATGGTTCATCGGGGATAATGCATATTTTTAATAAGTTTAGTATTTTAACTGAAGGAAATAAGTATAAAGACTGCGTTGATTACTGGAAAAATGCTTCTCTTGAACTTTTAAATACAGATAATGATAAGTTGATTACAGGACATTGTGCTTGGAATAATCAAATAAACCATTATAATGATTTTGGTTTTTTGCAAGGATTAAGCGGAGTTGGACTTACTTTGTTGTCTCTTGTTAATCCTGATATTAAATGGGGAGAAGCCTTACTGATTTAAATTTTAAAATTATTTTGTATATGTACGAAAGTACCTTCTACGCTGCAAGGCAACCGCTTTTACCAATCAATAATTTTTTTGATTTTTATAGTATCATCAATCAGGGTAATGAACAATTTATATTGGATTATCTTGTAAAACAATTTACTGAGAACTACCAGTTGGAAGAAGGTCTATACCTTGCTTCTGATATCTTATATAACGAGGTTATAAAATATAAAACAGTACCTTCCAGATTGTCTGATAAAGAAAGAAAAAGAATGGTGCATTCTTTGACTAAATATTATATAAGGGCTTCGACCAGAGCCACACCTTTTGGGCTATTTGCAAATTTTAGGGAAGGAAACTTTAATTCCGGCGAATGTAAAAATGATTCAGCCACTGAAGTATTAGATTACTATCCTAAACTGGATATGGAAGTTCTTTTTCAGATAGGAGAATATATTTCAAAAATTAAAGGTGTTAAAAAATACTTTATTCTTTCTAATAATACAAGTCTTTATAAAACTAAAGATGATTACAGATATATAGAATATAGGTTTAGAAAAGGGATGAGAACACATCATTTGGTTTCCATAGAATCTGATGACCTTATCAATTTTATTATTAAAATTTCCAGAAAAGGAATCAAATATGAAACATTGATTAACAAAATCCTTGATCAATATGATGTAGAGCAAGAAGATATTGAGGTTTATATTGATCGCCTTATAGATTGTAAACTTTTAACAACAAATCTTGATGTTAATATTACAGGTCGTGATTATTTTGATGTATTGTTGGCATTTCTAAGAGATATTAATTCTGATACTGATGATGAAATTTTATTGCTGAAAAATATTTTACAAGAGATAAAATCCTTGTTAAGGAAAGTTAATGCCAGGCAGTCTAATATTGAATTCTATAAAAAAATATACATACTGTTAAAAGAGTTCCTGCCAAATCTCCCTGAAAAAAATCTGATACAGTTGGATGTGGTAAGTCCTATAAAAGATTATACTTTGTCATCTGATTTAAGGCATGACCTTGGCAATTTACTATCTGTTTTTTCAGCTTTTTCAAAATCCTATCCTCCCAAGCATTTTCAGCTTGAAATTTTTAAAAGAGCATTTTCAGAAAGATATGAAGATAGAAAAGTAAAACTTACGGAAGTATTAGATGAAGAAATTGGAATTGGATATAAATCCGCAGTAAGTACAAAAGATATTTATGAATCTAAAACAACGGGCAAAACAAAGTTTACTGCTTTTGCTTTAAAAAAATATCATGAATATTTAAAAAATAATTCTGAACAAATTGAAATTACTGATCGTGATATAAAAGAGAACTTTTCTGATGTTATAAATATTGAAACAGCAGAGCCGGGATTTACTTACTTGCTCAACGTATATCCGGGAAAAGAACAGCCATTATTTCATGTAACATCATATTCTCCTGCAATGACAGGCCTTTCTGGAAGGTTTTGTGGTATGCATCAGGGATTTTATGAGAAACTTCATGATTTGGTGGATATTATAGAAGCTAGAAATAATAATTATATATATGCGGAAATAGTTCATTTGCCACAAGCTAGAGTAGGAAATGTAATTGCTAGGCCCTATTTTGGAGAATATGAGATCCCATTTTTAGCCAATTCCCTGCTTTCTGAAAATCAAAAGGTTTATGTTAATGATTTATATATACAAATGATCAACAATGAACTTTATTTGTTTTCAGAAAAATTAAATAAACCTATCAAGCCAAGACTTTCTAATGCTCATAGCTATAGAAGAAATGGATTACCTATTTATCATTTTTTGTGCGATATGCAGTTTCAGAATTTTGATTCTCAACTTATTTGGGATTGGGGAATTGTGCAGGATATACAAGAGTATTTACCAAGAGTTGTCTATAAAGGGATTATTATTCAACAAGCTTATTGGATTATAAAAGGAAACAACTTTAGTAAATTAAGAAAATCTAAAGATTTTGATCAGTTTAAAAAGAATTTTGCTGAGATAAAAAGTAAATTGAATGTTACGGATATGGTTGTTTTCAAAGAGAGTGATAACATCCTTTATTTTGATTTTTCAACCGATTTAGGAATTGAATTGTTCCAAAAATATATCAATCAAAACGATAAACAGATTATTTTACATGAATGTCTATTGGAAATAACAGATGACAATTCTTTACCAAAGTACAGTAAAGAATTAGTAGTGCCTTTTATCAAGAAGGAAAGCAAAAAAAATTATCCATTAAAGATAAGAGCTTCAAGCAAAGACGCTATAACAAGAACATTTATTCCAGGCTCGGAGTGGGTTTATTTTAAAGTCTATATTGGGGATAAGTTTTCCAATAAATTTTTGGTGGCTATAGCAGACTATATTGAAAAAAAACTAGTGAAGAAAGGACTTGTTGAAAAATGGTTTTTCATAAGATATGCAGATCCTAAACGTCATCTTAGAATTCGTTTGAATGTAAAAGATCCTGCTAATATCTCTGTTGTTACAACAGGTATAAGCCAAATTTTTAATACGTATATAAAATCCGGTAAAGTGTCCGGAGTGGTTCAGGATACCTATACAAGGGAGTTGGAAAGATATAAAGGTAAAAATATAATCAACTCTGAAACATTTTTTTATCACGATTCTAAGTTTGTCTATAATTTATACAAATCTTTCAGCCCTATAAACTATAATTATCTGTTTCTGATCAGTTATTTCACAATAGAGGAGTATTTGGATACATTAGGGATGAATCATGATAAGTTAAGGTTTCTTGAGCGGAATTTCAATTATTTTGCAAAAGAATTTAATTATGAAAGCGATAAACTGTTAAGGAACTCTTTGCATGATGAACTTCGGAGAATTAAGGATATCACTATTTCAAAAGGACTTACCCCCGCTATTATTGAAGTTATTAATAACTCTGAAGTAAAAAATATTTTATTGAGCATTAAAAATGAAATCAAGGATGAATATTTTAATGTTTTAGGAAGTTATATTCATATGACAGTAAATAGATTATTCTCCGAAAAGCAGCGTTTTAACGAGTTTAGAGTTTACTTTTTTCTTTATAAAAAATATCAGTCTATTGTAGCAAGGGAAGTAAAATCAGTATCATTATACAACAATTAAATGTTCAGAAAGTATACTTTGAATAAGTTTCCTTTTTATAAGCAGCCTGACGCAAAAGACTGCGGTCCTACTTGTTTGAGGATTATTAGTAAATATTATGGTAAAAACATAAATCTGCAGCGGATAAGGGATCTTACACAAACAACAAGAATTGGAAGTAATTTATTGCATCTTGGCACTGCAGCAGAAAAAATAGGATTTAGGTCCCGAGGGGTTAAAATTAGTTTTAGGACACTTGCTGCCGGAGTGCCTCTCCCTTGTATTGTCCATTGGGATAAAAGGCATTTTGTTGTTGTATATAAGATAAAGAAGGGGAAGGATGAAATGGTATATGTATCCGATCCAAGTTATGGGCTGCTTACATTTACAAAAAGTGAGTTTTTAAAACGTTGGATAGGAAATAATGCAGATGAAAATATTCAGGAGGGAATAGCGCTGCTTCTAGAGACTGCCCCAGCTTTTTATGAAACGGATTGGGATGATAAAAAAAACAGACTTGATATTCAGTTTCTGAGTCTTTATGCATTGAAATATAAAAGATTAATACTTCAATTGGCAATAGGTTTGTTAGCAGGAAGTATGTTGTCATTAATACTTCCTTTTCTTACTCAGAGTATAGTGGATGTGGGGATACAAAATAATGATATAAATTTTATATATCTTATTCTCATTGCCCAATTTATGCTTTACCTGGGAAGAATGGGGGTAGAAATTGTAAGAAGTTGGATTTTATTGCATATTAGTTCCCGGATCAATATTTCTTTAGTGTCCGATTTCTTTATTAAGCTAATGAAGCTTCCTATTAATTATTTTGATACAAGAATGACAGGAGATCTAATGCAAAGAATTGGTGATCATTCAAGGATTCAGCAGCTGTTAACAACATCAACCCTTACAACCCTTTTTTCAGTTGTCAACTTCTTTATTTACAGTGTTATATTACTGCTCTATGATTACAGGTTATTTATTGTTTTTGCTATAGGCGCTATTTTGTATACCTCATGGGTACTTTTTTTTCTTAAGAAGCGAAAAGAACTGGATTATAAAAATTTCTCTCAACTGTCCGAAACTCAGAGTAAAGTGATTGAACTTATCAACGGCATGCAGGAAATTAAAATGAACAACGCCGAGCAAAAAAAGCGTTGGGGCTGGGAATCCACACAGGTTCAGATTTTTAAACTCAATATACAGGGACTAAAGTTGGAACAATGGCAGTCAATAGGAGGAGGATTTATTAACCAAATGAAAGATATGGTAATCAGCTTCTTATCTGCGAAATTAGTTGTAGATGGCGAAATTACCTTAGGAATGATGATGTCTATCCAATACATTATAGGACAGTTGAATGGACCTATTGGACAGGTAGTTTCGTTTGTAAAACAATTACAGGATGCAAATATTTCTCTGGAGAGATTAAATGAAATACATGAGAAAGATAATGAAGAAAGCAATACTGAACATTACTTGTATGAGGTGCCAAGAGGAGATATTGTTTTAAATAACGTCAGTTATAAATATGTTGGCGGGTATAAAAATATTTTTGAAAATTTAAACCTTATAATTCCTTATCAAAAAACTACAGCTATTGTTGGTGCAAGTGGAAGTGGGAAATCAACCCTTATTAAGTTATTGCTGAAATTTTATGAGCCTCAGGAGGGGAATATAAAAATTGATACAGCAGATTTTAGCAGAATTTCTCCGGGAATGTGGAGAGAGAATGTTGGTATTGTAATGCAAGACGGATATGTATTTAATGATACAGTGGCAGATAACATAGCAGTAGGAGATGATCATATAGATAAGAAAAGACTTGCTAATGCCGTAAATGTTGCCAATGTGAGAGAATTTATAGAAAGCTTACCTCTGGGCTATAATACTAAAATTGGAAACGAAGGAGTAGGGATAAGTGGTGGACAGAGACAAAGGTTATTTATAGCAAGGGCTGTTTATAAAGCTCCTGATTTTATTTTTTTTGATGAAGCAACAAGTTCTTTAGATGCCAATAATGAAAAAGTGATTATTGATAATTTAAATCAGTTTTTCAAAGGAAGAACAGCCGTGATTGTAGCGCACCGCCTTTCTACTGTAAAGAATGCAGATAAAATTATAGTATTAGATAAAGGGAAGGTTATTGAAGAAGGCTCACATAATGAGCTTGTCAACGCCAAAGGAGCTTATTTTGAGCTAATTAAAAACCAACTTGATTTGAATTAATCCCTATAAACCACTTCAAAATCTTTTCTTTCAATAACTAAAGTTTTAGATTGTAAATATTGATAAATAACCTCTAATTTATTAGGGGTTATTTCAGATATTGCCTTTATCCATAATTCAACAAAATCCTGATCAGGAAAATCTTTCCATTGATTGATTTCCCGGTAAGTGGTATTGGTCAATATCTTATCAGGTTTAATATCAATTATTGTTTCGTAATTAAGAATAGCTGAATAGGTAACAAGAACTGCTTTCATAAAAGATATATAGTTGTACACATATATAGGGCTTGAAACTGTAGTATTTGACAGAGATTCATGACGTACATGCAATGAGTACATTTTTAAAATAACGTCGTCTTGAGTTAATTTTTTTTGAAAAGAATTTTCCATGAAAATTTTAGCATATTGCACTAATTCTTCAACGCTTCCTTCACAATCATATAAAATCTTGCCTAAAGCAAATAATCTTGCTTCAAAACGGCTGTTTCTTGAAAAGTCAACAGACATTCTTCTCCTTACCCTGTCTGCGTTTTCTCCAAAGTATGAGATTTTTAGTCCATCAATATATTTTATTCCTTTCACAGTATGTTTCCTGTCATTGCTGAAAATAAGTCTAATGTCAATATCAGAATCTTCAGTTTGTGTATTTGTAGCATAGCTTCCTGCAAGAAGAATCCCATGTATATTTTCTGCCTTAAAATTCGAAATAATTTTTTCTTCTAAACTCTTTAAATCCATGTAAATTTTTTGATGAAATTTATTCTGCTTAAAGCTTCCAAATAATTCATACGACAAATTTAAGCATTGAATATGAATAAAGAGTCTTTAAAATGAAATATCTCCTGCCTGTTCATACAAAAAAATCACCCCGGCCGGCGGGGTGATTCTTTTGATGTTTTGGAAAGTGTAATTATTCTCTGTTTTTTACAACAATCCAGCCTGAGAATTTTATCGGAGTACTGTTTTTATTATTTTCATTCCATGAAACAGAATACCAATAGTTTCCTGTAGGAACTTTTTTACTTCCATTGGTAGTTCCTGCCCATTTGTAACCATTGGTTTTATCGGCCTGGAACATTTTGTAACCATACCTGTCGAAAATGGCTATTTCCAGGTTTTGTTTATTGGCCAAAGCTGAATAATCTATAAAATCATTCTTGCCGTCATCGTTAGGTGTAATGATATTGATAAGGTTAGGTACTGTAATATTGACTTCAACAGGAACGCAGTTATAACCGTCTCTGACATACACTTTTGCTTCTCCTCTGGTAATATTGGTAAACACATTGGAATCCTGCCAGTTGATATTATCCATAGAATACTGATAAGGAGGAGTTCCGCCATTGGCATATACTGTTACCGTGCTTCCCGAAATGTCAACCGTTGTAATAACCGGATTGTCGGAAGGGTATACTGTTACTTTCTGTGTTGCAACACAATCTCCGGTTTTAAGTTTTACCCAGTAAGTACCTACTCCTACATTTTTGATAGATTGAGTAGTAGCTCCTGTGCTCCATTCGTAGCTTTTGAAACCTGCGCCTGCATCTAAAGTAGTTGTATTTTCTATACAAATTGTCTTGTCTAGCAAAGTTCTTGAATAAACAGGAGGGATGACAGTTAGTGTAACTTTAGCAATAGAATAACATCCGTTTGAGCTGAATACTTTAATATAAACCACACCGTTAGGAGCAATGTATGCTGCCGGAGTAGATATTGCATTGGTTCCACTGATAGCGTCTGCCAGGGACGGATAATATTCTTTTGTAAGTCCACCCTGAGAAACGACAGCTCCTGTAAGATTAAAGGATGCCATAGACGGATTGGTTTCGATAAAGCAGGATTTTATTTCAACATCATTCACAACCACAATAGGGTAAATGTTCAATGTGATTTTAGAAGTACTCACACATCCCTGAGGAGTCGTTACTTTTACATATATTGTTGCTGCTGCAGACGCATAGGCAGAAGGGTTTGTTATCTGGTTCGTACCGTTATTAAGGTCGTATAAGGTAGGGTAGAATTCTTTGGTAACTCCGGCAACAGTTGTTACAGCAGCCGTGTTGAGATCAAATGTTGCTGTCCCGGCATTGTTGTTATTACATCCGGTCAGACTGGCATCTGTTGCTGCAAATGGTGTAGGATTAAGCTGGATAACACCGTCACCATTATCACAAAGAGTAGAAGTAGGATCCTTAACTACCACTTTGATTGTCGTATTTCCTGAATATTGGAAACTTGAAGGATTTGCGATAGGCGTTGAGCTTCCTAATACATAATATGTAAAAATATAATTTCCGGGATTATTTACAAATTGGGAATTATAAGAAGTAAGGTCTACTGTACCATTTCCTGTAGCAGGATTTGTACATACAAAAGGCGTTATGGTATTGCTTAGGATAGGAACTTTATCCACAAATACCTTAACGTTTTTAATAGAATGTCTTGCGCTGGCACCTCCGGTTGCTGCAGAGAAGCCAAAATATCCCTGTGACATTCCCACGGCACCTCCGGAAGGAGCAAAAGACTGATCTACAATAAGAACACCGTTTATTCTCACTTTGATAATCCAGTTTGTCGGGTTGGTAAGATCTGTTTCTCCATTTACCTCAACATGTCTGTAAGTATCTCCTACAAACGGATTGGTAGCAATAAGATCCGGAGAGTGAAAAGTACTTCCCGGAGTCGTGTTGAACTCAATATTGTTCCCGGCTGTATTATTGGTACCATAAAGAATGTGAACTTTACTCATCTGGCCTTCAGTGGTATTGTTGAAGATATCAAAACCAACCATGAGCCCGGAAGCGTTGGCTGGAATTCCCAGACCTCCTCCTGATACAAAACCTGTTGGTGGATTAGCAAGATACCAGAAGGTAAAACCGTCTCCTTTTCCAAACTGAGTGGTTCCGTTTCCGTCAATTCTGAAATCGAATTCCACTTTCCACTTATCACAATAGCTCAGAGTGATAGGAGTGGATAATTTTACAGCCCCATATCTGCTGGTCTGATCAGTTGTCAGTCTTACAAAGTCTCCGCTTACTACAGCATCAGAGACAAGATCCCAGCCCGTTGTATTTACAGGGTTTCCGGTAAGTTGATAGGTTTGCGAAAGAAACCTTCCCGGCAGGCATAATAAGATAGTCAGTAAAAAAATGAGTATATCTTTTTTCATAGTGGATGGATTATGATGTTATTGTTTTTTTGATATAAAATTGTTTTTAAATTTAAATTACCGTTGAGAAATCAATATCTGATCCCAATCTCTGTTTGGGCAAATTCTGTTTTTTAACACCGAAACTACCCCAAATGAGGTAGTTTCTGATAGTAATTTTATTCTCTGTTTTTAACCAATACCCAGCCTGAGTATTTTGTTTCAGTATTGTCTTTATTGTTTTCGTTCCATGAAATGGTGTACCAGTAAGTTCCTGTAAGAACCTTTTTACCGGAAGCTGTGCCGTCCCAGGTGAAATTTCTCATTTTTCCGGCTTCATACAATTTATTGCCATATCGGTCGTAAACGATGAATACAAGATTCTTTTTGTAAGCCAGCGCTGAATAGTCAATAACATCATTTACGTTGTCCCCGTTTGGAGTGATGGCGTTAATCAGGTTAGGAACGGTAATCTGAACTTCAACAGGGGTGCAGTTGTAAAAATCTTTTACATACACTCTTACTTCGCCTCTTGCTAAACCTGTGAATATATTGCCAGGCTGCCAGTTCACTCCATCCAGAGAAAACTGATATGGAGGTGTTCCTCCTGCTACATTGACAGTGATCGTATTGTTGTCAATATCGATGCTGGAGATTACAGGATTTGCAGATGCTTTTACATTAACAGTCTGCGTAGTGATGCAGTTGCCGGTTTTCAATTTTACCCAATAAGGACCTACTCCTACATCTTTAATCGATGAAGTTGTTGCTCCCGTGCTCCATTCATAGCCGTCAAATCCAGGTCCTGCATCCAGATCTGTTTTTTCTCCGATACAGATGGTTTTGTCTTTGAGGACAGAAGACGTTACAGGAGGTAATACAATAAGGTTTATTTTAGCAATATTAAAACAGCCGTTGGCATCCGTTACTTTAGCATACACGGCAGTAGTTGTAGATAAATACTGAAGAGGATTCATGATTTCATTGACTCCGTCCAGAGCATTCGCTATAGAGGTGTAATATTTTTTGGCAGCACCAGTACCTAAGGTTGTAACATCTGCGGCAGTCAGATTAAAAATAGCACTTGTAATATTATTTTCAATAAAACATGATCTTAAAGTAGCTTCTTTCACAGGGGTATCCGGATAGAATGCCAGTGTAATTTTAGCTGTACCTGTACATCCCTGAGGGGTTGTTACTTTTACATATACTTCTCCGGGAGCAGAGAAGTAGTTGCCGGGATTTTGAATTTCATTCGTATCTGCATTAAGATCTGCCAACGTTTTGTAGTATTTTTTAACAGCACCGGGAACACCTGTAACATTTGCTGTATTCAGGTTGAAAGTGGCTGTTCCTGCTTTGTTATTGTTACATACCGTAATCGTTTTGTCTTCCGCTTTGAAAGGAGCTAGAACCAATAAAATTTTACCATCCGGGTTATCACAAAGCAGCCCTGCATTATCTTTAATAACCACTGTAACCGTTGTGTTGGCATTGAACTGGTAATTGGCAGGATTAGCAATAGGTGTAGAACTTCCAAACGGATAATAGGTAAATGTATAATTGGAAGGGTTGCTGACAAATTGTGAGTTGAAAGTAGTCAGGTTTACAGATCCATATCCGGTTGTAGGGTTGGGGCAGAATGACTGTGTTGCTGAATCCTGTAAAATAGGAACTTTATCCGTATAAATTTTTACATTTTTAATGGAATGTCTTGATCTTGCTCCTCCTGTAGATGCTGAAAAACCAAAATATCCTACTGTCATTGCAGCAGCAGTGCCTGAAGGCGCAAAAGACTGATTACAAATTACATTACCGTCTATTGTTATTTTTATGATCCAGCTGGTAGGAGCTGCGGGATCTACCTGTGCTGTCACTTCCACATGTTTAAAAGTGGTTCCCTGAAACGGTTGTGTAGTATTCAGATCCGGTGAATGGAAAGAACTTCCGGGAACGTTAAAGAACTCAACGTTATTGGTGTCTGTTGTATTTTGAACCTGCCCGTAAGCCACATGAACCTTGCTCATGGTAGCAGTTGTGGTATTGTTGTAAGTGTCAAGCCCTACCACAAGACCCACTGCATTTTGAGATACCCCAAGTCCGGATCCTAATACGCTGGCAACAGGAGGGTTAGCGAGATACCAGAAGGCAATTCCATCACCGTTGGAGGTTTGGTTGGAGTCCATTCTGAAATCAAATTCTACTCTCCATTTGTCGCAATATTTTAAATTGATGGGGTCATTCAGCCTGATAGAACCGGACTGGTTGTTGGTATCCGGTGTAAGCTGAATAAAATCTGTGTTTACCTGGGTGGGAGAAACCATGGTCCATCCGGTTGTTGTTACCGGGTTTCCGATAAGCTGATAAGTCTGGGCAAAGGACTTCCCGGCTATACAGAGTAAAAAAACAGATAAATACAATAATAGATTTTTATTCATTTATAATGGGACTTAGATTAATATGTAAAGATATTAAATCCCAGTTAAATAATGTGTATTTAATGTTAATTTCGCTTAAATTTTAATAATATTTTAAAAAAATACTGCTAATTATGAGATAATGGTGAATATTGTAGTGTCTATTGAATATTTACATTAATTAAATTAAAATAACGAATTGTTGTCCAAACCTTCAAAATAAGTATCGATTTCAAGATCGGGAGAACTCGCTGCTGCAACGGCTAATTTGTCGCAAAGCTCGTTTTCAAAATGCCCGGCATGACCTTTTACCCAATGCATTTTTGGGGAGTGTTTGTTATACAGCTCTACAAATTTTTTCCATAGATCTGGATTTTTTACGTTTTTCCAGCCTCTTTTGATCCATCCGGCAATCCAGTTCTGGTTGATCGCATCAGATACATATTTGCTGTCTGTGTAAACGTGGATATCGTTTTCTGTAGATTTCAGTTTTTCCAATGCTGTAATGACCGCCAGAAGTTCCATTCTGTTGTTGGTCGTTTTCCGAAAACCTTTGGAAAATGTTTTCTGGTAATTTTTTTCAGGAACACGCATGAGAATTCCATATCCGCCTTTTCCCGGATTTCCGCTGCAAGCCCCGTCGGTATAAATTTCGATTCTCAAACCTGTTTTTTAAAAATGGATGTATTGACTACAATTAAACTGATCTAAACTTTAGTCTTTCTTAAAACGGGAAATCATCATCGTCATCAAAATCATTCATTGAAGAACCGGAAAGTTTTGAGTTGTCCGGAAGATCAAATGCTGCTCCTGGCTGAATCGTTGTTTTAATCTTGTCAAAGCCGCTTGGTTCTCCAAAGTTGGAAGGATATCCTCCTCCGGCACCACCATCAAATGCAGCTTCAATGTCACCGAATTTGGCAAAATGTTTTAAGAAAGATAATCTGACATCTGCTGTAGCACCATTTCTATGTTTTGCAATGATAAGTTCGGCCTGGTTTTCAGTAGAAGTTTCCTGTCCTTCTTCATCATTATCCCAAACGGTAATTTTATAATACTCCGGTCTGAAGATGAAAGATACGATATCCGCATCCTGCTCAATTGCTCCGGATTCCCTCAGATCTGAAAGCTGAGGTCTTTTTCCGGGACGGGCTTCCACACTTCTTGAAAGCTGGGAAAGAGCAATTACCGGTACGTTAAGTTCTTTTGCAATCGCTTTTAATGAACGTGAAATCATGGAGATCTCCTGTTCACGGTTTCCAACTCCTTTTCCACCGCCACCGGCTGTCATCAGCTGAAGGTAGTCAACCATGATAAGTCTTACTCCATGCTGCATCACCAATCTTCGGCATTTTGCACGGAAGTCGAATATGGAAAGGGAAGGTGTTTCATCAATATATAAAGGAGCGTTTTCCAGTTCAGATACATTGGAAAATAGTCTCTGCCATTCTTCATCATCCAGGGTTCCTTTTCTTAGTTTCTCTGAGGAAATTCTTGTTTCAGAAGCAATCATTCTGGTGATAAGCTGTACTGAGGCCATCTCGAGAGAGAACAGAGCCATAGGAATTTTGTGGCCTACTGCAATATTTCTTGCCATGGAAAGAAGAAAGGCTGTTTTACCCATCGCCGGACGGGCGGCAATAATGATGAGGTCAGAATTCTGCCATCCTCCGGTTTCCTTATCCACATCTCTGAATCCTGAAGGAACTCCGGAAAGTCCCTGCTTATCTTTTAACGATTTAATCGTGTCAATAGCTTGTTTTACCAATGAGTTGGCAGTATCGAATCCTTTCTTGATAGTTCCGTTGGTAATCTCAAAGAAAGACTGTTCTGCCTTGTCCAGAAGTTCAAAAACATCTGTAGATTCTTTGTAGGAAGAATCAATTACGTTAGCAGAAACATTGATAAGGCTTCTTAAAATATACTTTTCAAGAATAACACGTACGTGATATTCGATATGGGCGGATGAGCTTACTCCCATGGTGAGGTCAATAATGTAATGATCACCACCTGCCTGGCTCAGCTTGTCTTCTTTTTTTAAATCCTGAATGATTGTCATTAAGTCTACCGGGTGGTTGCCTTCATACAATTTTAGAATAGTAGAAAAAATGACCTGATGTCTGGGGTCATAAAATACCTCCGGGGTAAGAAGGTCAATGGAATGGTCAAGACCTTTTTTGTCAATCAAAAAAGTTCCGATAACCAGTCTTTCAAAGTCCACTGCATTGGGAGGCATTTTTCCATCCGCAATAGACAATTCTTTTGCAAAGTTTCCGTGTGTCAGGGATGATAATGTTTCTTTCTGCGCCATGGTGCAAAGATAGTTTATTTAAAAAATAATAAAAAAATAGTATTCAACAAATTATTAGCAGTCTTTCGTAAAATGCTGTAAACAGGAGGTTGGTCTTGTTGATAAAAAAAATCACCCCGGTCTGAGGTGATTTTTCAAAAAAGATGAAGTAGAACTTATTCTTTATTCTTTACCAATACCCATCCTGAATATTTAGTTTCGGTATTGTTTTTATTGTTTTCATTCCATGAGATCGTATACCAGTACGTTCCGGTTGGGATTTTCTTACCAAAGGCAGTTCCGTCCCATGTAAAGTTATTGAATTTCTTAGCTTCATGAAGTTTATTCCCATATCTGTCATATACAATGAAGATAAGGTTTTTCTTGTAAGCTAACGCTGAATAGTCGATAACATCATTTACGTTATCTCCGTTCGGAGTGATGGCGTTAATAAGATTAGGAACTGTTATCGTTACCTGGATAGGTGTACAGTTATAAGTATCTTTTACATATACCGTATTTTCTCCTCTTGGAAGTCCAGTGAATGTATTGGAATCCTGCCAGTTAACACCGTCTACAGAATATTGGTAAGGAGGAACTCCTCCTGTAGCTGTTACAGTAATATTGTTGTTGGTAATTTCGATTCCTGATACCACCGGCTGAAGGCTTGCATGTACACGTACTTCCTGAAGTGTGAAGCATTTTCCGGTCTGAAGCTTTACCCAATAAGCACCAACACCTACATTGCTGATAGATTGTGTAGTTTCACCAGTGCTCCATTCGTAGCTTACAAATCCAGGACCTGCATCCAGGGTAGTTTTGGCTTCAGCACAGATTGTTTTATCTTTTAATACCGCTGATTTTACAGGAGGTAATACTACCAGGTCTATTTTAGCAATTGAATAACACTGTTTGTCATTATCTACTCTTGCATATACTGTTTTGCTTTCTGAAAGATAGTTTAATGCCGCTATAATAGGGTTTGTCTGTGCTTTCGCATCAGCTACTGTTGTGTAATACTTAATAATAGTTCCGGTAGGGGTTGGAACAGGTACACCAATATCTGCTTTGGAAAGATCAAATGTCGAACGCGTCACATCATTATCGATGTAACAGTTTTGGAGTACAGCATCTTTCAGTACAACTGATGGGTAGAATAATAATCTGATGGTAGTAGTTGCGATACATCCGAAAGAAGAAATTACTTTTACATAGATGGTAGATTCAGCAGAAACATAGTTGGCAGGATCTGTAATTTCATTAATATCTGCATTCATATCTGCCGCCGTTTCATAATACTTGATCGTTGCTCCGGTTCCTCCAAATACATTGGCTGTTGTTAAGTTATATTTTGCAGTACCCGCTCCGTTGTTGTTACAGGAGTATAAAGTAGCCGAATTGGCAGAAATACCCACATTCACAAACTTGAATTTTCCGGTTATGAAACATCCGTTGATAGGATTATCCGGATTGGTGGGATCCTGATACACAATTCTGTAATAATATGTTGTAACTCCATCTACAGTAGTTACTGTAAGAGGATTCTGTCCTGTAAGGGCATCGTTGGTTGTTTTGTGGTAAGTAACCTTGAAGTTCGGGCTGTTACCATTAATGATAGCTGCCGATAATGTTGTAAAATCAAACTGGGCAGGCAGCGCACAAACCATTACCTGATTAGGATCATTAGGAGCTGCTCCCGGAATACCAGGCGCGATAAATGGGTTAGGCGAAAGAACAGGATCGTTAAATGCGGAACTTAAGCTTGCTGTTCCTGTCCATTCTAAAGAAAAACCATTAACGGATCTACTGAAGTTGTCAATAACCAGATAATAAGTCTGGCCAACCAATACATCCATATAAGGACTCCATTTACCATTGTTCATACTCGATGTAACACCTGGTGGATTGGTAGGGAATACGGCTGGTGGAGCAAGAGTCAGATCGAGACCTGTATCTCCTGAAGTACCGCTATAGTTACATCTTATGGGCTGTATGAAAACGTGATCCGCATTCTGTAACGAAGCACAGCCGTTAGCTGTTGGTCCGTAAACTGCAAAATCATAATCATCATCCTGATCGTTAGGTTTTATTGTAAATGCCAGTGTTCCTGGTGTGGATACTGTGAAAGTGTACCAAACTGTATATCTTTCATTGGTACTGAGGCATCCACCGTTTTGGTTAAGAATTTCTATTATATTCCCCGGGCCCGAAGGGGTGTATGAAATGTCAGAATTACCACAGATGGGAATTGCTGTGACACAATCTGACTGTGAAAAGGCCATTTGCGTTATCAATAAAATAAAAAGGAGTAATATTTTTTTCATTGTTAAAACTTTTTTTTGTTAAACAAACTTGAAATCAATAAATTTTTATCACTATTTGTAAAAGAAAAAGCCGCCAAAGCGGCTTTTTGTATTCTAAGGTGTTTTATTCTCTGTTTTTTACAACAATCCAACCTGAAAACTTGAAAGGAGTGTTCTTCTTGTCATTCTCGTTCCATGTTACAGAATACCAGTAGGTACCTGTTGGGATATTCTTGCCTCCAATTCGGCCATCCCATTTGTAACCATTGGATTTGTCTCCCTGGTGGATTTTTGTTCCGTATCTGTCAAAGATACTCAAAATAAGATTCTGTTTGTCTGCCATCGCAGAATAATCTACAACATCATTGATACCATCTCCGTTTGGAGTAATCATATTGATAAGATTAGGAACAACTACTGTAACTTCAATAGGCTCGCAGTCATAAGCATCCTTTACATACACTTTGTAAGTTCCTCTTGCTACATTAGAGAATGTATTGGAAGCCTGCCATAAAATTTTATCCATAGAGTACTGGTAATCCGGAGTTCCTCCAATAACATTGATCGTTAATGTAGTGTTGGAAATATCAACATTTGTTACTACCGGCTGTTCAGAAGGATATACCGTTACTTTTTGAGTGGCAACACATTCCCCTGTTTTTAATTTTACCCAGTAAACTCCTACGCCTACATCTTTGATAGACTGTGTTGTAGCTCCGGTACTCCATTCGTAGCTTTTGAATCCAGGTCCCGCATCCAAAGTGGTAGTATCTTCCATACAGATGATTTTGTCTTTCAATACACTGGATGTTACCGGGGCAATTACAGTTAAACCAATCTTTACCACTACATAACATCCTCTGGTGTCAGACACTCTTACATATACTAAACCGCTTGGTGCAATATAATTAGCATTTAAAATCTCATTGGTTCCGTCAATTGCATCTGTTAGTGAAGGAAAGTATTTTTTAGTGATACCTGCCTGTGGCGTGATAACAGCAGCATTATCAAGGTTGAATAAGGCTGTGGAAGGATTCGCTTCAATAAAGCATGATCTTAATTCTGCATCTTTTGCAATAATTTGCGGATAGAATTTAAGGGTAATTTCTGCAATATCACTACATCCGAATACAGAAGTTACTTTTACATATATTTTACCCTCTGCAGAAACAAATTGATAGATATTGGTAATCTCATTAATTGAGTTGTTCAGGTCGTATAAAGTATAATAATATTTCTTGGTTGCCGTAGGGTCAGGGAAAACATCTGCAGTCGTAAGGTCATAAGTTGCCGTACCTGCATTATTATTGTTACAGCTTGTTAACGTTACATCTGTTGCCTTGATGGTACCATCTTTGAATTTAAATTTACCGGTCTGTCTACATTTATTAATAGGGCTGTTAGGGTTCGTCGGGTCAGTATAATTGATACTGTAGAAATAAACACCAACAGGAGTAACCGTTTGAGGACCAACAAGAGGGTTGTTGCCGGTTAAGGCATCATTTTGACTTGTATGATAGCTGATGCTGAAATTTGGATTGCCGTTAAGAATTCCTGCTGATAACGATGCAAAATCAAAAGTCGCTGGATTAGAACATATGATTACTTCTCTTGGGTCATTAGGGTTAGCCCCTGGAATTCCCGGAGGTACAAATGGGTGAGGCTGTATATTCGGATCGGTGAACGGAGACGATAAAGTAGCCGTTCCGCCCCATGATAATTTGAATCCGTTAGCTGTTTCTCTGTGGTTATTCACAATGATATAGTAAGTCTGGCCAGGCAATACATCCATGTATTTTACCCATTTGTCTCCTGTAGCGGTTTCACTAAGATCTGTAGAGGTCATGTTAAGACCTGTATTCCCACTTAGTCCGGAATAGGAACAACGTATTGGGGTACCAAGGTTTGAGCAGGATTTGTCAGGCCCATAAACACCAAAGTCATAATCATCACTCTGGTCGTTAGGGATGATTTCAAAGGTAAGGGTTCCGCCTGTAGCTATCGTAAAAGAATACCATACCGAGTACTTTTCGTCAGAAGTTAAACATCCGCCCAGATCTTCCGCAATGTCTCCGTGTCCGCCTGGTGTATATGAAATGTCAGAGTTACCGCAGACCGCCATTGCAGTACCACAATCTGACTGGGCAAATAAAATATGTGAAAATATGATTAAGAAAACAAGTAATGTTTTTTTCATGAGAATTAATTTTTAAAAACAAATATTAAAACTGTTTAATTACTAAAAATGCTCTTTTTATCTGATAATTTCGAAATCTTTCATAACAAAAAAACTGATCGTCCCAATTAGCTCAGGAGATCATGCATTTTACTTATTGTTAATTTGTTCCGATCAGTTGTTTTCCCCAGTTGGGTGAACTGGATGCAATGCCTGATGTTTCAAATTCTTTGGCTGCTTTTTGATATAGCTTTATAGCTTCAGTCTTGTTTCCCTGCTTTTCAGCAATTTCAGCTTTTAGAAAGGAAAGTCTTGGATTGTTCTTTAAAGTTATTTCTGCCTTATTCATGAAACTTGTCACGGTCTTTAATTCCTTTTGAGGATCTGCCGCTGTTTTTATTCTGATTTTCTGAAAATGAATAAGCGCAAGAAGAAGGTTTACTTCTCCATTGTTCTTTTCAGAAGCAAGGGATTGCATGGCCAGTTTTCTTGCAGTCTCATTAGGCTCTCCAAGAGGGCTGTTCGGACTGTTGTTTAAAAGGAAATTCGTTTTAAGATATAATGCTGCTGCTGCATAATAATTAGCCTGCCATTTATCTGAAGTTTTAGCTTCTGAAAACTTGGAAAATAGCATATCGTAATCGTTTTCTGTTTTAGCGTTATCGAATTGTAAAACAGCTTGTTGTAAGGTTTGATCTGAAAAAAATTGAGCATTCATCAGAGAACCTGTCACGAGAAAGCTCAAAATTAGTAAAAGTTTAGTCATAGGGGGATATTTTATGAAGCAAATATAAAAAATTATTAACGTTAAATTAAAGATTTTAGGATATATTTAATGAAAGTAATGTATTGGTTTTAAATGTGGTATTTTATTTTTGGGATTCAATAATGCATAGATCGCAAATATATGAGCGGTTTTAATAAATATTTGAGATTGAATTCTTTAATAATTTTTTAAAAAACAAGTATAAAACAAAAATCAGAATAGAAAACGTTCTATTCTGATTTTAAGTATTTCGGATTTTGATTTTTTTAATATCCGATTTTAAATAGGCTGGTAAACAATAAGTTAATATTGCATCTTTCTCAATTTAGGATTGGTGCTTCCTACAAGCAGTGCAACTAAAACAGTCATACAGCCGCCAAATACAACAGAGCGCACTACTCCCAGTAATTTGGCCATAAGCCCGCTTTCGAACTGCCCCATTTCATTGCTGGACATAATGAAAATGGAATTCACACTCAGAACACGTCCTCTGATATGATCAGGCGTTTTTAACTGAACAATGGTACCGCGGATCACCACAGAAATCCCATCCAGCATTCCGCTCATCACCAGAAACATAAAAGACAGCCAGTAGAGTTTTGATAACCCGAATCCGATGATGCATAACCCGAATCCGGTAACAACCGCAAGAAGTATTTTTCCCTGATTTTTCCGAAGAGGAACAATAGACAAAATAGTAATAATACACATGGAGCCAATATCTGAAGCAGCGTTCAGTAAGCCGAAACCTTCAGCTCCCGACTGTAAAATATCAGTCGCAAATACAGGGATCATGGCTACCGCACCACCGAAAAGTACGGCAAACATATCAAGGCACAGCGCTCCCAGAATTTCTTTGGTTTTAAAAATATACGAAATCCCTTCACGCATACTCTCCACTACATTTACTGTTTCCTTTTTATATTCAGAATGCTGTTTGTGAAGCTGCCAGAAGAATAACGACGCAACAAATATTAATGTTAAAATAGCAACCAGGGTCCATTTTACCCCGATAAACCCAATAAGAACACCGCCAATAGCGTGGCCGCAAACTGAAGATATGAGGAAAGTTGCCTGGTTTAAGGTTACTGCATTCGGAAGGTTTTCTTTCTTTACAATTTTAGGAATCATGGAAGGAACAATAGGACCAATAAAGGCTCTTGCTATCCCTGTGAAAAAAATAACTCCATAAATATAATAGGTAATCTGATGACCTGTAAAGTGCATTTCCACATTAAAGAATGCGGGAATCAGTAGAAGTCCGATCAGAAAAATATAAGCATAATTACAAATAAGGAGCAGTCTCTTTTTTTCGTTCATGTCAATAACATGTCCGGCATACAACGCACAGCTTACCGCAGGAATTACCTCAGAAAGTCCGATAAGGCCTATGGAAAAAGGATCTTTTGTTAATTGATACACCCACCATCCTAATAAAGTGGCAAGCATTCTGAAAGCTAAAACAATAAAAAATCTCCCGGTGAGAAGATTTCTGAATTCAACATTTTGTAATGTTTGTAACGGGGTAAAGGAAATCATGAACAAAAATAGCCCTAAAAATTTATTTAGGGCCATTTATATGTCAGTTTTTGAAAGATATATTAAATAAGTCTCAAAAGATAATATCTATTTTAGTCAGCTCTTGTAGAACTTAGTACGATAGCGGCAACACCTGCTGCGCCAATGATGGTAGCTCCTGCAGCAATTCTTGCCTTTCTTCTGTCTTTTACAGCAGCCACATTGGCTTTAGGAATAATTACTTCTGTACTGTCTTTTTTACCGGCTGTACCTACCAGATTTTCACCAACAACGTTTCTGAATAAGATGGTCTGCTTTGGTGAGCCATCTCTCATCGTTACTTTATATATTTTTCCGGCTTCAAGATTAGAGTAGTTGTTTTTTGAAATATCTTCGCTGTATTTTGTAGTAGCACAAGATGTAATAACAAATAAAGATGTTAGTAAAGATGATTTCAACAGTACAGATGCTTTCATTATTTTCTTTTAGTTTTTCAAATTTATAATTTTTTTTGAATATACGTTTTTGGAATTGAAAAAATATGATTAAAATTTGTAAATTCCCAATAAATCTGCAATCTTTCTGTCATTAGCCAATCTTGGTGTCTTATTCTGGCCACCTAATTTTCCCTGGGATTTGGCATATTCATGAAATGCTCCTTTCTTAAGTCTCGTAATCTGCAATTTCTGTAAAATATTCCCTGAAATCAAATCATCATAGTAAGTGTTTCTTTTACGAAGCTGTAGATCAAGTTCGTCCCTGAATGCTTCTGATTGCTCAGGTTCTTTTTCAAATTCAATCAGCCATTCGTGATAGGGAAGTCCTTCAGCCGGATTTACCTGCGGAGCCAGATGGAATTCTGTAATTTGTGCCGGATATTTTTCAAGGGTAGCCTTCATTGCTTCCTCTACCTCAAAAGCAATTACATGCTCTCCAAATGCAGAAGTAAAATGTTTTGTTCTTCCGCTTACCAAAACCCTGTACGGATCTTTGCTGATAAATCTTACAACATCTCCTATAGAATAAGCCCACAAACCGGAATTGGTTGTAAGAATTAATGCATAATCTTTATGAAGCTCAGTTTCTTTTAAAGTTAATCTTCTTGCTCCGGGCTTACCGTATTCTTCCAAAGGAATAAATTCATAGAAAATCCCGTGATTGGTTAATAATAAAAGTCCTTCTTTGGTATAATCATCCTGGAAAGCAAAAAAACCCTCAGAAGCAGGAAAGGTCTGAACAATATCTACCTTTCCTCCCAATAATTCTTCCATTTTATCCCGATATGGCTCGTAATTAACGCCTCCGGTAACAATAAGCTGAAGATTGGGAAAAAGCTGTTTGATTTTTTTACCGTGTTTCTCTGTTAGTTTCTCAAAATACATGATCAGCCACGGCGGAATTCCGGAAATCAGAGTCATATTTTCATGTTCCGTTTCCTCAATGATTTTATCTACCTTAGACTCCCAGTCTTCCATAATATTGGTTTCCCAGCTTGGCAGACGGTTTTTCTGAAGGTAATTGGGAATGTGATGCGCTACAATACCTGATAGCCTTCCCGTTTTTATTCCGAATACTTCTTCCAGCTCCGGGCTGCCCTGGAGAAAAATCATTTTTCCATTCACGAAATCAGCATTGTTTTTTCTGCTGATATAATGAAATAAGGCGCTTTGAGCTCCGGCAATCTGAAATGGCATTCCTTCTTTGGAAATCGGAATATACTTAGAACCGGAAGTGGTTCCTGAAGTTTTGGCAAAATACTCCGGAGTTTCTGTCCATAGAATATTAGCCTGTCCTTTTTTTACCCTTTCAATATAAGGTTTCAGATCTTCATAATCAGCTACAGGAACTCTGTCCTGAAATTCTTTTACAGAATGAATATTTTCAAAATCATGTTCCCGCCCGAAAAGTGTTTTTTGAGCAGTATTCACCAGAGAAAGGAGTAAGTCTTCCTGGTTTTTCTCAGCATTTTTTTTGAAATCCTCTGCTTTTTGGACGTGTTTTTTTGCCCAGATCAGCGCTGCATTTTTCTTGAAGAAGTTTAACATGGGTCAAATTTATAAATAAGTAGAGAATCTGAAATCATTTTTATGAAGCTTCACATAAAAAAACCGATGGAACTGGTTCCACCGGCTTTTCGAAATTTGATTATGAAAATAACAACTATATGTTAATGTTATGCTTATTTGTTTGCTTTGTACCTTTTATCAGGAGTGCCGTCTTTTTTCAGGTGTTTGTTTTCTTTATATCTCTTATCCGGAGTACCGTCTTTTTTCATTTTGGCAGCCGGTTGTGCAGGCTTAGCTGCTTTTGCATCCATTGCCGGTTTTGCTGCTTTCACTTCAGCCGGTTTGTCAGCTGGTGTTGCTTTTACTGGTGGATGCGCGGGAGTACTTTTAGCGGGAGCAGTCTGCTGAGCAGTGGCAAGTCCTAATCCCAGGATCAAAGACATTGCAGATAAGAATTTTTTCATAAGAATTATTGTTTGTTTTTTGTTGAATAAAGATATACAAAAAGCAGGCTACAAAACCGGGATTTTCAAACTTAACTAAAGTTTATTACAGCTTAAAAAAAAATTAAAACACTTCATTTACAATGAAAAAGCCTGTCTCCATTTACAGAAACAGGCTTGCATAATATATAAATAGACATGGCTAGCGCGTACAATTGGCTGTCCACGTTTTGCCATCCTTAGCGTATAATATTTTTAAGTCATTATTATCAATTCTGATGTAAGAAGTTGCTGTAGAACCAACCATAACAAGATTATGATCTCCTTCCTGATTAAACTCTATTCCGTTAAGATCCGGAATACTGTTGGAGAAAGCAAAATTATACTTGGTGCCACTGGCAATCTTTGTTACAAATACACTTCCGTTATCTGTGCTGATATTGGTGGATCCTCCGTCATTATAAGAAACTTTTCCTTTATAAGTTCCTGCGAAAAATTCATTGTTTACCGGATCATCATCTTTACTGCACGACGAAAAAGATAATGCTGTAAATACCAACAGCATCATAACTCCTAAGATTTTAATTGCTTTTTTCATAATATTATTCTTAAATGTTTGGTTATAACTTAAAAGCCAAACACTATGCCACGAAGAAAATAGTTGAATCTTTTTAACAGGTTATTAAATAAAATTGTAAAAAATTAAGAATTATAAGGGTAAGTCGTTCATTTTAAACCGTCAGTCCTTCCGTTTTTCAGAGGAAGAGAAAAAATATCCTTACCTTTGTGTATCATAAAACGGTTTCGGAAAACTCCCGAAATCGCTTTGTCGTTTATACCATCACTATTTATGCAGTTAAAATCCATCAATGAAAAGTTCCTTCCAGACCTTATGCAGAAAGAGTTTGGAAAAGAAATTTTTACCCAGTTAGAAAACAATCAGCATATTACCGTAAAGGGAAGTGCGGGATCTTCGGTTTCTATTTTTGTGGCGGAGCTATTTTTGGTCCAGAAGAAAAATATTCTTTATCTGGTAGATGATAAGGAGGATGCTTTGTATGCCAATACGGAGATGGAGGATCTTTTGGGTAAGGATAAAGTGTTATACTTTCCGGCAACCCACCTTGAACCTTACCAGGTAGAAAAAACTCAGAATGCGAATCTGGTTTTAAGAACGGAGGTCCTGAATAAAATAAATTCCGGGAGGTCTCCCAAAGTGATTGTTGCCTATGCTGGAGCTTTATCTGAAAAGGTATTGAAAAAGGAAGATTTTAAAGCAATTTCCCATCATATAAAAGTTGGGGATCAGCTTGATTTTGATTTTGTGGATGAACTGCTTAATCATTATCATTTCCAGCAGGCTGATTTCGTTTCAGAACCGGGAGAGTTTTCTGTAAGAGGAGGAATTGTAGATGTCTTTTCCTATTCACATGAAAAGCCGTACAGAATTACTTTCTTCGGTAATGAAGTGGAAAGTATTAAAACCTTTGATATCGAAACCCAGCTTTCGGTAGATAAAGTAAAAGATTTTCAGCTGGTGTCCAATATGAACTTTTCTGTGACGGGAACCAGAGTTTCTTTGCTGCAGTTATTGCCTGCGGAAAGTTTTGTAATTTCCAGAAACGGAATGGTGGGAATGCAGAAGATAAGAGCGTTCTACGAAAAGTCTCTGGAAAAATATGATAGCTTAAGTAAAGATATTGCTCACAGGACTCCGCAGGAACTTTTTATTTCTGATCAGGAGTTTTTGTTCGATTATAAAAAATTCAAAACGGTTGATTTTGGAGGAATAGTTATTGAAGGATTGAAAGAAGTAACTGAAGTAAAAATGGAGCAGCTTCCACAGCCTTCTTTTCATAAAAACTTTGAACTGCTGATTGAAGATATCGAAGAAAAGCAGAATGACGGATTTGATACCTGGATTTCCTTTTCAACAGAAAAGCAGAAAGAAAGGCTGGAGTCTATTTTTGAAGAACTTGAGCATGAACTCCCATTTAAAAGCTTTAAGTCTGAACTGCACGAAGGATTTGTCGATAATGGGCACAAACTGCTGGTTTATACGGATCATCAGATCTTTGACCGTTACCAGAGATATAAAGCGAAAAATACCTTTGCAAAATCTGAACAGCTTACCCTGAAAGACCTGATGTCTCTGAAAATCGGAGATTATATTGCCCATATCGATCATGGAATCGGGAAGTTTATGGGATTGGTGAAAGTGAACAATGACGGAAAGATTCAGGAATGTTTCAAACTGACCTATAAAAATGGAGACTTATTATATGTAAGTATTCACTCTTTACATAAGATCTCAAAATATAATGGGCCGGATGGAAAAGAAATCGTTCTGAGTAAACTGGGATCTCCGACCTGGAAATCTTTAAAACAGAAAACAAAAGCGAAGGTAAAGCAGATTGCTTTTGACCTTATTCAGTTATATGCCCATAGAAAAACGGCAAAAGGGTTTGCGTATACTCCGGATTCCTATCTGCAGAATGAGCTGGAAGCCAGCTTTATTTATGAAGATACTCCGGATCAGGAAAAGGCTACCGTAGATGTAAAGAGAGATATGGAAGCTGATACGGTAATGGACAGGCTTGTGTGCGGAGATGTAGGTTTCGGTAAAACGGAAGTTGCAATCAGGGCGGCATTTAAAGCGGCTACAGATGGAAAACAGGTTGCAGTATTAGTGCCTACAACTATTCTTGCTTTTCAGCATTACAGAAGCTTTAAAGAAAGGCTAAAAGATTTTCCGGTAAATGTTGCTTATGTCAACAGATTCAGGACAGCCAAGCAGAAATCTGAGACTTTAGAGGCTTTAAAGAACGGAAAAGTAGATATCATTATCGGAACGCATCAGTTGGTAAGCAGTTCTGTGAAATTTAAAGATCTTGGTTTATTGATTATTGATGAAGAACATAAATTCGGAGTTTCAGTAAAAGATAAATTGAAAACGCTGAAGAATAATGTTGATACCCTTACACTTACAGCCACTCCTATTCCGAGGACTTTACAGTTCTCATTGATGGCAGCGAGGGATTTATCCGTTATCAAAACACCGCCGCCGAACAGGCAGCCTGTGGATACACAGTTAATAGGATTCAATGAAGAAACGCTTCGTGATGCGGTTTCTTATGAGCTGCAGAGAGATGGCCAGGTATATTTTATCAATAACAGAATCGAAAACCTGAAAGATATTGCAGGGCTTATTCAAAGGCTGGTTCCGGATGCGAGAGTAATTACAGGACATGGGCAGATGGAAGGAAAACAGCTTGAAAAGAATGTTCTGGATTTTATGGAAGGGAAATATGATGTTCTAGTATCCACTACCATAGTAGAAAGTGGGGTAGATGTTCCGAATGCCAATACTATTTTTATCAATGATGCACATCGGTTTGGGATGGCGGATCTGCACCAGATGAGAGGAAGGGTAGGGCGAAGCAACAGAAAAGCATTCTGTTATCTGATCACTCCTCCTTATGACATGATGACCTCCGATGCCAGAAAACGTCTGGAAGCTATTGAACAGTTTTCAGATCTCGGAAGTGGTTTCCAGATTGCGATGAAAGATCTGGAAATCCGTGGTGCCGGTGATCTTCTGGGGGCCGAACAGAGCGGGTTCATCAATGAAATGGGGTTTGAAACTTATCAGAAATTAATGCAGGAAGCTTTGGAAGAGTTAAAAGATGATGCTGATTTTGAAAGTCTTTTTGAAAATGAAGAAGACAGACAAAAGCTTTTCAAATCTGTGAAGGATGTCAATATTGATACTGATTTAGAGTTGATGCTGCCGGACTCCTATATTTCCAATACTGAAGAAAGGCTGCTGTTGTATCAGAAAATTGCTGAAATTACCAACGAAGCAGATCTTCATCAGTTTGAACTGGAGCTGATTGACCGTTTTGGAGCTTTGCCGAAAGAAGCTGTCAATCTCTTAAAAAGTGTTTCCCTGAAATGGCTTGCTGCTGACATTGGCTTTGAAAAGATTGTCATGAAAAACGGAGTATTTTTAGGCTATTTCCCGGGAAATCCTCAGGATAAGTTTTATCAGACAGACAGATTCAGACATATTATTAATTATCTGACCCGGAATCCGGCTGAGGCTCAGCTTAAAGAAAAGTCCGGAAAAGAAGGTAATCAGTTGATGATGAGAAAAGAAAAAGTTAAAAATGTAGATGAGGTCAATCTTTTGTTGAAAGCAATCATTGAACATGATTAAATTTTAATTCCTGTTTACTGGAAATAATATCATAAAAATTATTAGAAACGTGTAAAAAACTTAATTTTTGCACGTTTTTTTTGTGATTCTTATCATGTTTTTGTTTTGTAATATTCCTGTTAAAGAGAATTAAGGCAGTTTTTGAGCATTTAAAATCACTTTTCAATGATTAAAAGAATCCTGTAAGTCCCCGTACAGTAAGGGTTTGAGACGTTATATGATTTTTTTAAGATGTTAAAAGTAGAGTTATGTAGAAATAATTCTACTTTTATGTGTGATTAATTCTATTCTGTAATGTGTTTATTTCTATAGGTTTATAGATGTATAACTGGAATTTTTTGGACTTCGTTGTGTACCTTTGCAGTCCTTAATTATGAAAACAATAATACATTGCTGCGTGGCTGGACTTCTTTCAATCTATGCCAACGCACAGGTGGGAATCGGTACTGCAAAACCTAAATCCGTTCTTGACGTGAACGGAAAAACCACCTTAAGAAAAGAACTTAGAGTAGGAGGTACTTCAACTCAGGCTGGAGAGGCCGGGTTAAACGGCCAGGTTTTGGTTTCTCAGGGCGAGGGTTTGCCTCCTGTGTGGAAATCTTTGAATGTTTCCTTTATGGAAGAGGGACAGTATAAGCTGATTAATTCTTATCTGTCGTCGGATCAAACGGGTATTATTTCACTTACGGACGGTGTTGCCGGTGATGGTATCTACACCAACAAAGTTGGGGATAACATTTCTGATATCACAAAAGGGAATTGGAAAAAAATAGACGGGCTTAGCAATACTTTTACCATCAAAAACGGGAGGAACAGGCTTACTTACCAGTTCCAGACCGGTATTGAGATGAAGGCTTCCACAGCTACTACAATACAAAATGTCAGATTTACCTGCGGTGTTTTCAGAAACGGAGCACTGGTAGCCGTACGCCCGGATAGAATCGCTTCCAATAATAACAGCGGAAAAGCCGGACTTCAGGATTATATCTTTACACTTAACTATACTGAGCAGAACGTTCCTGTAGGCGTTCATAATATTGATATTGCATGCAGAAAGATTGATACTTCAAGCACTGCCGCGCAATTTGCGATCGGACGTAATGTACAGTCTTCAAATGGAGCTTCCAGTGCATTTACTCTGGAATCTACCATGAAAATGGATGTTATCGAATACGTGAGCTATAAAAACAACTAATGATGAAAAAACTATTATCAACACTGCTTTTTAGCATAAGTCTTTTGGCGACAGCTCAGGTAGGAATAAAAACAGAGTCCCCAAAAGCAAAACTTGATGTAAACGGAGATGTGAATTTCAGAAATAAAATCGGGGTTTTTAATTCTGCTGATAATTCTGTTTTTCATGGAAATAATGACCAGATACTGGTTTCTCAGGGTGAAGGTTTTCCACCGATGTGGAAATCACTTCGAATTCCTGAATACGAACCTAATAAATTTTACCTGATTTATAACAACTCATTCTCGGATAATACAGGAATTACCTTTACCTCTTCCGAAAACTCTTCGGTAAGTATGACTTCGAGAGGAGGAACATTTACACAGGGAAAACAATATAGTACTCTTACCAACTTCAAGAAAATAGACGGGCTTTCACATGTAATCAGTGTATTCAGTACCCAAAGTAAAGCTTATTTTCAGTTTGAAACTGTTGTACAGGCAGATTTTGGGGCGGCAGGAAGTACAGACAACTCTATAGACTATGCTTGCGGAATTTTTGTGGATGACAAACTGGTCAACCTGAGACAGCGAAATTTGAAAGCCATTACTACGTCATATCCTTTCCTTACTCATACTCAGATCGGGATTGTAGATAATCTTTCCAAAGGAGACCATACGGTAAGTGTTGCATGTACAAGACTAGGTTCCTATGGTGCTTCAGGTACAGGAAATAAACTTACCATTGGAACTAATGTGTATAGCAATATCAACAGCTTTATTTCACAGTCTTCCCTTAAAATAGATGTGTATGAAGTTCCGGAAGTATTTAACACGATTATAAATTAAGAAGGATTATGAAAAAAATATTATTTGTTACATCTCTTTTGTTAGCAGCTGCAACAAATGCCCAGGTGGGTATTAATACTCCTAATCCGACTAATATGCTGGATGTGAACGGAGATCTTAACGTAGGAAAAGAATTAAGAACAGGAGGCACTGATTTACTGAAAGGTTCTGCCGGTACAGCTGGTGATATATTTCACAATAATGCAGATTTAGGTACAAATGACTGGAAAGCTATTAAAATTGCTGACGGGCAGGGAAGTATGTCTCTTTTTTCTATCAACACCGTTGCGGATAAAACCGGAATCAGCTTTTCTGGTGCCAGTGGTGCTACCAGCCCCTATGGTAATGGAGATCCTCTGACGGGAGGCTGGACTGTAATCCCAGGAACAGTAGATACATTTTCTGTTACCAACGGTACAAACAAAGCTACTTTTTCATTTCAGACCACTGTTCAGAAGACAGGTACAAATTCTGCAAGTTTTGCCTGTGGTGTTTTTATAAATGATGCCCTTAGAGCAGTGAGAACAGATGTGTTATTGGGGGACAGCGGTGCTTATAAGATTTTTAACCTTAATGCTACTCTTACCAATCTTACTCCCCAAAATCAGTATTCCGTTAAAGTAGCCTGTATAAAAAGGGCTATTGCAGGAACAGTACTTGGAATAGGAACAGCGGTGGATACAGCTTTTCTCAACAGTGATATGTCGCAGTCTGTTTTGACGACATCCATATTGCAGCCTTATTAATTTTCACGATCATACAATAATAGGAAATCTAAAAACGTTATGTTTTTAGATTTTTTTTGTTTATTAACTCTATTTCTTGTGAATTTGTTCAGATAAAGTAAAGTGTATTATCAAAAATTGAATTATATTTGGACAAGCTAAAAAAATTCTATATGGTAAAAAACTATTTTTTTAAAATGTTTGCCGGTATTGCTTTTCTTGGGCTGCTGACAGCATGTACTACTACCTCTGATCCCACAGAATCCATCCCGAATCCGGATGACGGGCCACCTCCTAAAAAGATTTTATCGAAGGTTAGTTCGAATAATGTTTCTCAGGAAGAATATGCTACTACAGCGGTAACCGGAGATCTGCAGACTGCAGTATCTAAAGATGAGTCTTTTAGCGGAAGTGCTTATTATACAGCAACGGTAACATACACCAATAAAAATATCACTAAAGTCAAATATGTAAGTTCAGCAGCATCCAGCCTCTCTTACGAATTTAATATTGTTCCTGATGCTACAGGTAAAAAGATTTATAATGCTACTTCTACAGCCACCGGAGCAACGCCATCTGTATCTGTTGTAAGTGACTATGCATTTACCTATAGTGCGACCACCAATAAGCTTACCAAAATTCTTGAGAAGAGAAAAGAAGGTGGAATCAGTGCCTATAACAGATTTATTGACTACAGTTTTGTGTACAATGGTGATAATGTTATTCAGGTTGTTTGTTCCAAAGGTCTGCTGGATATCAACGGAAACCCGAATATGAGTACAGCCGTGATAAGCAAGTATAGTTTCCAGAACTATGATAGTCAGAAAAGCCCGTATTCTACCTTGCCATCAGTTTATTTCATCACCCGAAGTCTGATCAATCCGGCACAATTCTACAAAATATCTCCAAACAATCCCACTTCTATGTTTATAGAATTACCATCACCGGCTGCGCCTGTTAATACGGCTCAAAGCTATTCTTATGATAATCAGGGGTATGTGGTTGTTGAGAAAAATCAGAATGTAACTTTTACCTATAAAAATTTATAGTAGAAATATAGTTATTAATCTTACCAGAATATAAATAATATTACAAATTTTAGGCAAAAAAAAATTATATTTGTCAAAAAAATAATCAATTACAAGGAAATGAAGCAAATTTTCTATTTTATTTTACTGATCGCAGGTTTCTCCTCAGTACATTCCTGCAAGGATATGCTGGATGAGGATGGAAATCCTTTGCTGGATCTTAACGAAACAGGAGGGTTAAGCGGTCCCAGAGCATTATACAGAGAAATTACAGATAAAGATACTATCGCAGAATATCGTTATAGCGGGCTTCTCGTGACTAAAGTAATCACAGACAGTGCTTCTATCACTGATATTATGTACAGTGGCGATAAAATCAGCCAGATTAATTTTAATGGTTTCCTTGATCTGGACGGAAACGGGAAACTGGATAAAGACAGCGTATCCTACACCCAATTATTCTCTTACGGAAACAACAGCAAACTTCAGACGATTTCTGAAAACCGTTCTATTTTCAGAAGAACTCCACCTGTAATACCTGGAGATCCTCCGGGACCACAGACTTTGTTGAGAAAAGAGAAAACATCTTATCAGGTTAAGTATAGCACTGCCACAGGAAAACTGGATTCAATCATTATGAGAAACGGTCCGGATGTTCCAGGAGCCCCACTTAATTTCACCGATTATTCTAAGACAGCTTATACTTACGTAGGAGATAATGTTTCTAAAGTAGTAAGACACTACGGAACAATGACAGGAGGTGCATTTGGTGCCGTTACCGGAAAATACAGCTACGAATACTATGCATATGATGAGCAGGTAAGCCCATTCACATTGTTACCGCATGTATATAAAATTTCAAGATTATTATCTACAATAATCAATGATAAAGAAAGCCTTATCTTGTCTCCGAACAACCCTAAGAGATGGTCGGTAACAGATCTTACACCGCCAATTCCAACACCGGTTGTGAAGAGTACCAATTACGTTTATGATCCTCAGACTTACATGACAAAAGGATATGGCGTTAATTATATCTATAAACCACAATAGAAGAATTTTTTTAACAATATTCAAACTCAATCTTTCCTAAGATTGAGTTTTTTATTTTTTATACCTTAATTTTGCAAAAAATTTCTGATGAAATATTTAATTGTCGGGCTTGGTAATAAAGGCTCTGAATATGAGAATACACGACATAATATAGGATTTAAAGTAGCTGAGAAAATAGCGGAAACCCTTGAAGTATCATTCAATACCTCCAATTTTGGCTGGCTGGCAGAAGGAAAGCACAAAGGCAGAAAAGTTTTTGTCCTGAAACCGGACACCTATATGAACCTTTCCGGAAATGCAGTGAAATACTGGATGCAGAAAGAAAATATTCCTTTGGAGAATGTTCTTATTGTAACTGACGATCTTGCTTTACCTTTCGGGACTTTAAGATTGAAAGGAAAAGGTTCAGATGCAGGGCACAACGGACTTAAAAATATCAATGAAGTATTGCAGACTCAAAATTATGCAAGGCTTCGCTTTGGAATCTCTGCAGATTTTGCTGCCGGAAGACAGGTAGACTATGTATTAGGAACCTGGAATGAAGAAGAAGCTGAAAAGCTTACGGAAAGAATAGAAACCTTTGCAAAGGCCGGTCTTTCTTTCGTTTTTGCCGGATTGAATAATACGATGTCTGCTTTTAACGGAAAATAATTCAGAATTGGAATCAAGAGGATCTAAATATAATAATATTTTATTTAAAAGAATGACTATCTCAAAAAAGAGGTAGTCATCTTTGATCATTTTAAGAGTGATTTATTAGCTAAATCTATACTGGATTTCCTAAAATCTTAGGTAAAATCTTCTGATTTAGAAATATCAATTTTTTCCACTTTGCTAAAATGTTTGACTCTTCAAATCATTTATAATATTATTTTGCTAAACTTGTGAATTTTTTATAAGTTTTTTCATATATAATTGAGATCGGGTTTTCCAAAAGGTTCCCCCATTATTTGAAGAGTATTTTTTGCCATTTCTCTTACTTTATTCCACTCTGAATTTGAAAAATCATCCAAATCAACATTTCTTAAACACCATTGTATTTTAATATTCAAACGTAAAATCGATGCTATTGAAGCGTTGGAAAATTTATTATTTTCGATAAGAGAAGGTAATAATAAAAAGACATTTTCAAAACTTGATGTAACATCATCTGGAACATCTGCAAAATCGGGTAAATATTTCTCCTGTTCCTCTAACGAAGATGCTAATAATTTTAAACTTTCTACTATTTTTTTATATTGATTTTTCATATTTATGGATTTAAGGGTATTCTAAAAGTTCCATTTCCTGATGATACTTTCCAATATGGCATACCATTGAAATGTCTTGGGGTACCTGGATGATATTGTATCATTCTTCCTGTAAAATCATTACCTGTCTGATTCATTTCACGAAGTACCCAACCATTTGCTCGAGTACTTCGTCTCATAACATCATTAACCCAATTCTTTGAATTACCTAAAATGCTACGTACATATCCATAGGATTTTCCATCTAAAAGATTAGGGTTAGCCATAACATCATCAACACTTTCTAAAACTGTGCCAACTTTGCGTAATGAAGTGGTTGTCTTTGATGCTCCTTCATTACTAGCATAATTTCCTTTGAATATTTTTTGTGGCCCTTCCTCATAAACTTTTACTGGTTGTTCGTTCACAATCTTTGTCGCTACATATTGATCAGTACTGACACCAATATCCCCAATTTCTATAGGGGTAGTTTTCACAGGAGTTGCTCCAACAGTGGTAGTTTTTGGTGTATTGTTTAGAGTCCATTGAGTCCTTCCTACTTCAATTGGAGCACCTTTTAAGATTGTTCCTTGTGGAGCTCCTATTTGAGCTGCCTTTGCATTTTGGAGAATTTGGCCAATACCTCCAGTGATTGCACCTGCAGCTCCTCCTATAGCAGCACCGGATAAGCCGCCCATTACCGTTCCCTCTATCACATCTTCTCCAAACATTACGGCAGTGGCAAATCCGTTAATAGCTCCTGCAACGGCTCCTCCTGAAGCTCCTGCAATAGCTCCTCCCAGAAGACCGCCCTGGATTCCATAGGCGCCTGCGGCAGCAAGGGATGCTGAACCAACAGCTGCTCCAACACCTCCAGTGAATGCCCCTACAGCAGCTCCCATCGCAATTTTTCCCCAGGTCGCTCCCCAGTTCCATTTTACTGGATTCCATGAACCATTCGCTTTTACTCCTGTTAAATAGCCGCCTATTACTGCTCCTACAACAATCCATGCAAATTCTCCATTTGGATCAGTGTAGATTAGCGGATTATTCATCACATACCCATACCTGTTATAGATCTGAGTATTGAACGGGTCCTGGATATTTTCATCTGCATTCAAAAATCTTCTTAGAAGCGGGTCGTAGAGTCTTCCGTTCATGTGGATAATCCCCACCTCCATATAATGCTCATGACCAGTATATCCTCTGTCTATCAATAATCCTCCGGAGGCATTTATCAGGACATCGATGCTGGCTTTGCCTACAGCTAATTTACTTTTTCCAATGCGAAGATGAGTGAGATTACCCCATGCATCAAAATGCCTTTGTTCAAGCATATTTCCTGCTTCATCACTAATGGCTAGGATGCTTCCGAGATAATCTTTATGCAAAAATTTAAAAGAACCACTATTCTCATCAAAGTTTTTCAAAAATACAATATTGCTTTCATATGGAGTACCCTCAATATAAATTGTATGTTTTTCTTTTCCATTGATATTGTTCTTTACAACTTCAAAACTACCTTCTTCACTATATAGTTTGGTAAACTCTCCATCAGATTCCGGATCAAAAATTCCTTTATAGGTAGCTCTTTGTCTCATACCCGTTAAACCATACTGGAAAGCCACCGTCCCTTTTTCCCCAACAATATATACCGGATCATTATTCTCATTATAAAGGACAGTCTGCACCAAATCCTGATCGTAATTCATCAGCCCTTCATTATTAAGTGTCATACCGGTAGCCTGATAGATCTTGTCAGCATTTTCATACTTGATAGTTCCCACCTGGTCATTTTCCAGTATTCTGCCTTTCGCATCATAAATATTTCTATTGGTAAGAGGCTTTAATCCAGAAACAGGATCTGTCCAGTTAACCAGACGATTGTTGTCGTCGTAATCAAAATATTCTGTTTCAAAAGGGAGAAGAGATTTTCTGCTTTTGAGTTCGTTTTTAATCGCATCAAAACTGTAAGAGGCCTTATAAATATCTGGTTTTATCAGCGAGGAATGATTAACATTGGTCAAAAATCCGTAACCATCATATTCATTATTAATTTCAGCTGCTCCCAATTTAGCTTTTACCAGCAGTCCTTTTGCGTTGGCTTCTTTCAGTTCCCATAAAACTTTCCCTGAGGTTTTCTCCTTAACTTGGTAAAGCTCACCATTCCACGCATTGTAAAGATTTTCCACCGAAACTGTTGTTGTTCCAACGGATGTCTGTATTGCCTTTTCGTAGGAGCTTATTCGTCCCTTGCTGTCATAGACAACATTTTTGTGTGAAAAGTAGGCTTCAGGAGTTTCCTGGAAAGAAGAAATAGTCCTTCCCTGTGGATCATAGTTTATCGTGTACGTATATTTCTTTCCATTGGATGTTCCCTCTTTTACAGTAAGTCTTCCCTTATTGTTATAGGAAAAATTAATCGCTTTATCAGTTTCACTTCCGGTGGTGGACTTTTCATTCTGTAGGATAAGCTGCCCAAGGCTGTTGTATTGAAACCTTTTTTCACCTTTTGGACTTATTGCTCTTGACAGAGCGCCCATATACCCAAGGTACTGATATTCATATACCCCGGTAGAAGGATCTTCTACCCGTATTTTATTTCCCCAGTCATCATACATTGTGGTTACAATATGCTCCGCATATTTAGCCTGGATCTGTTGACCTGCTGCATTATAAGAAAACTGAACGGTACCGCCCTTATCGGAAGATGATAGTACATTTCCTAAAGCGTCAAGTGTCTGGGAAGTTGTTCTGCCGTAATCCAGAAGACTGGTTTCTTTTACTGTTGTGGTCAATCCCGATATAATGGTCTCTGTCTGCTTCCCGGTAAATGCTGTGGCTTTTACCTTAGCCGGGAATACCGTATCATCATATGCAAAGGTGTTCCATTGAGAGGCTCCCTGTCCGTCAAAATAAGGTTCAGATTCTTTGGTCTTTCTACCCAGGATATCGTATTGAACGTCTTTAGACACATACTGCCCCTGTGCGAAAGCTTTGGAAGATGTTTTATATTCCTGTCCCAGCTTGTTGGTAAACACTTTTACTACCTCTCCATCGGGATCATTACGGGTAATGGTTTCATTGTATTGGCTGTCTTTAGTGTACAGGTATGTTGTAGTTCCTGTTAAGCTGGAAGCCGAACTCTGGAGTTTACCCCATACATCATAGCTGTTGGTGAGGGTATTGCCGTTCGGATCTGTTTGGGTCAGGACCTGTCCAAGGCTGTTATAAGTAAACCCGGTTTCCAGTCCGAGATTATCCGTTTTTTTTATGATAAATCTTCCCGTAGGATCATACTCATCTTTCTGAGTTTTTGAATTTCCGTCTAATCCTGAAATGGTCTTTTTACCCGTGATATTCCCAAACCCGTCATAAGAAAATTCTTCTGTTACTGCCTGGGTCGCATTATTTCCCGGATAAAACTGGCTGCTTTTTAAAAGGTTATTCTCATAGGTATACGTGGTAAAGGTATTTTGTATATCACCATATGCTTCATTCTTTTCAGCCTTGTTTGTCGGTCTTCCTACATAATAATTATTTCCGGTTCCCCAGATATTATGGGTATAGTCAAACTCAGTGGTAGATACTCCGTAACCATTGTTCGTACTGATTTCAATTTTGGCTGGCAGGTAATAGTTCTCATAGGTTGTTACTTTCTGAACAAATTTTCCGGTTAAAAAATCTTTTGTTTTGACAAACTTAGGAACAATGGCAGTAACAATTTTGGACTGACTACCAGTGGGAATAGAAGTAATTACCTGACCATTCAACAGCTTATCTGCTTTGTAGTCTACAGATTCGAAGCTCAGCAGCTGGTTATTATTCTCTGAAATATCTGCAGGAAAAATATTACTTTCATTATTAGTCCTGATACTCCATTCTTTTACCGGTGCTCCATCTAAATTTGGATCTATTTGTGATCCGGACCATATTTTAGTATTTTCAAAACCATCTGCATACCAGGAAGAACGGGCTATCTGTTGGAATCCCAATAATTTTTTTCCCTGAAGGTTTCCTACAAGGCCTCTGTAACGGAAATCCTGCTTTCTGCCTTCTTCTATAAGCTGGGATACCGCATATGCCTGATCTACCCTGGTCATAGCATACTTAGGATAAATCTCTTTCTTTTCTTTCTTGTAGAAATCAGGAGTCGTAGTATTACCCGGAACTACTTCCAGATATTTTACAGATGTAGTCACCCCTCCCTGAGTAATCGAAGTCATTCTTGCCAATTCAGAAACAGGGGTAGGCCCTTTTATTTTTTTCAGGAACTGCTTCCAGTATAAAAAGACATTATAATAATTATTCCCGGACTTTATTGAATTGGTAATCGGGGTAAAGAGAGTAAGATCCAGAATATCCGGGGTACCATATACCGGGCTTTGAAATGACCAGTTGGGAGTAAAATTAGGTGTTCCGCTAACATCTGATCCATTAGCCATCTTTGCACTTACAACATAACCGAAATCCCTTGAACCAGCTGCGTTATACATATTGATCTGGTTATAGGAAAATACCTGAACAATATCAGATTTTCCGTCTTTGTTCATATCGGTAACCGAAAAGAAATATTGTCTGGCAAATTTGGCGTAATCAACTGTCACTTCTTTCTGGAATTTCCTGTAGGTGAAGAATTCCTTCTTCAGGAAAGGAACAAACCCCTTGTCTGTGCCCATATAGAATCTCCAGTCGTCAGGCTTTCCTATCACATAATCGGTAATAGGGATTGCGAAATCAAGTTTTCCGTCTCCATTGTAATCACCATATAAGACAGGGAATTCAGGATCTCTGGTTTCCAGAAGTGTTCCGGAAAATCTTATTTTCTGTATGTTTTGGCCGGCACTGTTTTTTACAAATTCAAAAACGGTATATTGCGTACCAGATACATTAATGATTTCCACTTTTCCGTCCCCATCTATATCCGTATACTTTCGTTCTTTATAATCATTTTCATTGATTCCAGCATCAAGTAGCAGACTAATTAAAGGAGTAGCCGAATTTTTAAGGTCTACAATACCTTTTACATTAAACCCTGCAGGTGCGCCATCATCAAGAAAAGCATCAGGTATACCATCGCCATTAAAATCACCTACTTCAAGAATTAAATTATCACCAGCTGAATTAAAAACAGTATTGCCAAGACTTTTATCGAATACCTTTACAAAAGCATTGTTTCTAAAAATATAGCCATAGATCCTGCCATCCTTAAACTCAACAATTCCATTCCCATTATATACCTGTCCTTCTTCGTCTAATAGTGTACTGACTACTTTAGCATTACCAGCAAAAGTTTTACCTGTGGAAACTGTAGTAAAAGTTTCGTTAAAAGCCCCCAGCTTTACTGTACCATTATTCATCAGGAAGTCCAGATAAGAATCTCCATTTAAATCTGCAACCAATTTAACATCATTAAAAGGTTCTGGCTCAGCCGTATATTCTGCATAAGAAGAATTGACCATACCCGGATAAGTGAAAGTAACCGGATTGGAAGGCTCGTTATTAGCATTATATTCGGTGATCTTCCCGACAAACTGATAATTGGTTCCATTGCCTGTATATTCTATGCTGTACCGCTTAAACTGGTTATTATTGGTAAGTACCTTTATCTCTGAAAGAATCTTATTTTGGTAAGATTTGAGGCCCTGTACATATGATTCCTCTTTTAAGTCTCTGTCATTATAGGAAAACTGTATGGTGTTCATATGAGGGGTATTCAGATCCATATTCCCACCCCAGCTTATGCTGCTTATCATGGCAGTACGGGTTCCCTGGACATAACTGTAAGTAATGTAATTTCCCTGTGAATCTTTCCATTCGCTTATATTATATTCATTGGGTATTCTGGCAACCGGATTACGGCCATACCATGCCTGAGAACCATCCTCAAAAGTTACTTCCCAATATTCCGGGCCAGACCATCCGGCTGCGGCTCCTATTGATTTAAATTTGGTGTTGGAATATTTCTCTGTTACATATTCAGCTCCGTCTTTGCCATATACACCTGATTTCAGTACCAGTCTTTTACCATTAAAACTGTAATAATCAGAGTAATCCATCTGAACTCCCTTTACCTCTCCTTCATTTTCAATGTTCTTCCCTGTTCTGCTGATAGTGGTTATTCCTGAAATACTCCATCCATATCCGGCAATACCGTTCCCTGTCTCACTGTTGTACACTAAACCTACCTGAGGTGAAACAGTTTTAATACCGGGAGGCAAGTCCAGAGGCAAAGAAAACTGTAGCTGTCCGGCTCTGTTGACTTCAATATTTCCCTTAGTATCATGAAAATACTGAGAAAAGCAGAAAATTGAAGTGAAAGATAATAACAACGCTGAAAATATCTGTATTTTCTTATGATTGTATTTTTTCATAGCCATTACCTTTTAGTGATGTTTTTACTGAAAATTCTTCCGTCTTTCAGGGTAAAGCGCAATATGTATACGCCCCAATCATAACCAGTCATATTGATTTTCAACTGCCTGTTAAGTCCTGGCATATTCTTCTGCTGAAATTTCCAGTGTACTGTACTATGTTGATATAGGGAAACTGATTCTATCAGCGTGTCCGTTTGTTCCGTCCAGTCAATGGTTAAGATGTCATTTACCGGAACCGGATATAGACGTATCTGCTTCCAGAAAGTTTTTTCATCTATCAATTGGTTTTTGGAAAGGGAAGCACTTTTAAGTTGTGTTGCAGATTTTCCTGCAATATCTTCAGGCCCCCGGTAGCGCTGGCTGCCTGCTTCGTCATATTTGAAATAGACTTCTGTTTGTTGGGCATAGGACATGCCTATCCCAGTGCATAATAATGCACTTAAATAAATTTTCTTCATGGGTAATTTTTATAAGAATTAGTGTTTAGTATTTATTCCAAATGAGGAATATCCCTATTACTTTGGGATTACAGGATAAGGCTTATCCTGACAGGAAGATTTTTTTCATAGCTTGTGTTTTTAGCGTATAATACTATAATCCGGCTACAAAGCAGGATATCGCAATACAATAGTCTTTATGGGACACTAAGGCTGAAGCCCTGCACAAACAATTAGAGAGATATCCTTGATTGTTGTGCATACAAGAAATTAATTAGAGGAATATAATTTCTTTTTCTCTTGTTAATTTTTAATACACATTAATTTAAATTACTAAAAAGTAAAACTGCAGTGTTTGAGGTATGTTTTATAATAAAAATTTCAGGTTATAGTCTTTTTTTTTGAGATATAAGTTTTAGTTTTTTTAGTTTCAAAGCTATAGCTTATAATAGCTACAAATCATGTCGTATCTTTTTTCTTTAAAAAGAAACGAAACTGCAATATATAATTAATCTTCAATAATTAAAATTAAATCTCTTTGAAATGAAATATATTGCTGTTTAAGCCAATTTATTGACAAGATAGGTTTATAATTATCTTATTTTATGATGATATACGATAAAAAATAAATGCCACCGGAATTCCGGTGACATTTTCTGTAAATTATAATTGAATTTTAAAAAAATATTACTTTTTACAACCAGGTTACTGCACCTGTTTCAACGTCATAATTGGCTCCCACGATTTTAATTTTACCCTCAGTTTCAAGATTTTTAAGTGTTGAACTTTGCTTACGGATATCTTCAATCGCACTTCTTACGTTTTGCTGATTAAGCCTTTCAAGAAGCGAGCTGTTTTTTGATGAACGTTCTTCGTTTTCTTCAATGATCTCATTGATGATCGGATTGAAGTGATTGATAAGGTGGTTTAGGTTATCCATTCCCAGTCCTTCAATTTGTGCGGCATCAAGGCCTCCTTTGAGCGCCCCGCACTTGGTGTGTCCTAATACTACAATAAGCTTGGAACCGGCAACATTACAACCAAATTCCATGGATCCCAGAATGTCCTGATTCACAAAGTTACCGGCAATTCTGATACTAAAGATGTCTCCCAATCCCTGGTCGAAGATAAGTTCTGCAGAAGTACGGCTGTCTATACAGCTTAAAACTACTGCAAATGGCCACTGCCCCTCACGTGTTGCATTCACTTGTTCAAGAAGGTCTCTGTTTGCTTTAAGGTTGTTTACAAATCTCTGGTTTCCTTCTTTTAAGAATTCCAATGCTTTCTCAGGGGTAATAGTAGACTGGGTTTCGTATGTATGCGCTTTCATATTTTTTATTGTTTTCAAATTTAAAGTTAAAAAAATTAATTAATTATTGAGATTACATGGCTCTTTTGTGAGTCACAAGAATATGGGAATCCTGACTTCTTTCGTAATCTCTGTATGAAGTTTTAAAGCCTATCAGTTCTACATTGATGTCTTGTTCCTTTGCGCGGATATTGGCAAAATCCTGGATCATTTCCAGTACATCGGTGGCAATATAGGACGTACTTCTTGCATCAATGATCACTGTAGAATTTGGTTTTATATTTTTAAGAGTTTTTTTGATAGCTGCCTTATTTAAAAATGATACTTCTTCAGCAAGCTTGATATTGATCCCATCAGCGTCATCCAGTCTTTCTCTGCTTAAATAATAAGCTCTTTTCATATTTCCCTGAAGAATATAGAAAACGGAGATGGCAAGACCAATTCCTACTCCTTTTAGCAGATCTGTTGCCACTACAGCTACAACGGTTGCTACAAACGGAATGAACTGGAATTTTCCTAAGTGCCAGAAATGTTTGAACGTAGCCGGCTTTGCCAGTTTATATCCTACTAAAATTAATACCGCAGCCAGTGTAGCTAATGGAATTAAATTGAGAACAACAGGAATGGAAAGAACACAGATCAATAAGAAGACTCCATGAATGATTGCCGAGATTTTTGAGGTGGCCCCTGCATTGGCATTCGCAGAACTTCTTACCACAACAGAAGTCATTGGAAGTCCTCCAATAAAAGAACTGACAAGGTTCCCGATTCCCTGGGCCTTAAGCTCAAGATTGGTATCTGTAATTCTTCTCTGTCTGTCTAACCGGTCTGAGGCTTCAATACAAAGTAACGTTTCAATAGAGGCAACAATCGCAATTGTTGCTCCTACGATCCATACTTTTGGATTAGTGAAACCATTAAAGTCCGGAGTCGTGATCAGATTTTTAAAATCATCAAAAGACTGTGGAACCGGCAAGGAAACCAAATGCTGGGTTTCGATAGCCAGAGAGCTTCCGGACATCTTAAAGAGTTGATTCAAAAGAATACTTATAATTACGGCAACCAACGCTCCCGGAAGCATTTTCATTCTTTTCAGTACATGGATTTTGTCCCATGCGATAAGGATTGCTACAGAAACCAGTGTAATAACAATGGCTCCCGGATGGATCGCTCCCAATAATTCTGTAAAATATCCGAAGTTTAAACCGTTATCAAAAATAGATTCATGGCCTTCATAATCTTTATCGAATCCTAAAGCATGCGGAATCTGTTTTAAAATAATAATGATTCCTATGGCTGCCAGCATTCCTTCAATAACATTATTAGGGAAATAGTTGGAAATACTTCCGGCTCTTACAAACCCTAAAACCAATTGAATAAGTCCTGCAATGATCCCTGCACAAAGGAAAAGTTCAAATGCGCCAAGATCTGTAATTGCTGTTAAAACGATAGCTGTCAGACCTGCAGCGGGCCCGGAAACTGAAATATTTGAATTACTGATTGTTCCTACTACCAGGCCGCCTACGATACCGGCAATAATACCGGATAATGGTGGAGCACCTGATGCTAAAGCAATTCCTAAACACAACGGAAGTGCTACTAAAAATACCACGAGTCCTGAAGGAAAATTTTCCTTGATTCCTCCTATTAATGATGTCTTTTTCATAATGTGAAGCTGTAAGGTATAGCCGGCTTATTTTTTTTTAAATAAGTCAGTTATAAAAAGTTGAGAAAAAATAATTTTTAATGTACATGAGTCTCCGATATCAAAAATGATATGGAAATGGTATCAAAAAAATCTAACTATAGGAGTTACGCTTCCGGAGGGGGAGAAAATATAGTAAGTAAAGGTGAAAGATGAAAAGAATCATCAATCAGAACAAAAGACATACCCTGAACATCAGGTTCTGAAAACTTCAGATAATCGAACACATCTAAAGGTTTCGGAATGGTCTTTTCGTAAACAATGAATGAGGATGGGTGAGAATGAGGCTCTTCTTCATTGATTATTACATTCGTTCTTGCAATATCCCAGCCCGCCACCGCAGCAATGCCCGGCAGCGCTGTAAAATTCAGAAAAAACGTTAATACAATAATACTCCAGAATTTCATTTTACCTTCTTTTTAGAAAAACTATTTAGTCTTTCTGCTCATTACCCAATCTGAACCTGTAAGATTATAGATCTTTTGGATATCTTTTAAGATTTTCTCAAAATCAATCTCCAGATCAATGATTTTACCTGTTCTAAGGTCAAATACCCAGCCGTGAACAATAGGATACTCTTCTAAAATGTATCTTTCCTGTACACAGGCCATTTTGATCACATTGATGCACTGCTCCTGAACATTGAGTTCTACAAGTCTGTCATAACGCTTGTTTTCATCCTCAATAGAATCCAGTTCTGCCTGATGAAGTCTGTACACATCACGAATGGTTCTCAGCCATGGATTCAATAATCCCAGATCCTGAGGTGTCATCGCTGCTTTTACACCGCCACAGTTGTAATGTCCGCAGACAATAATATGTTTTACTTTCAGATGTTCTACAGCGTATTGAATAACTGCTGTGGAACTCATATCTAAAGTATTAACAACATTGGCGATGTTTCTGTAAACAAAAACTTCTCCGGGTTTTGCTCCCATCAACTCTTCTGCGGTAGCCCGGCTATCTGAACAGCCGATGTACAGATAATCCGGATGCTGAGTTTTGGCAAGTTCATGGAAGAAATCCGGATTTTCAGCTACTTTGGACTCTACCCATTTTTTATTGTTTTCGAAAATAACCTCGTACGATTGTGACATAATTTTAAAATGTGTAATTATTTATTTCGTTTAAATTATTTCCAAAATCAATAGATCAAATCAATAATTATGCAAAAATATAATTTTTGTTAAATAATAAATCACTTTTAACAAAGTTTAATATTAAAATATGCTTAAAATCATATTCACTATTCCAATATTATTTGTAGTACAGCTATTGAGGAAATCCAAACGTTTAAAAAGCAGGATAAAATTACGAAGTATAATTTAAAATTTGTGATTTATGAATTAAAATATTCTTAATTCTTGAGGCAATATGAATTGTTTTTGCTGAAATAGTTAATAAAAAGACTTTGTATATGTCAAAAAATAAATAATTTAAAGCTCTGATTAATTTATCTATCTAATGTCTGATTTTGGTCTGCAGTCTTTACCATCGGCTTTTTATCTGGCAGGAGTATTCATTGCCTGTTTCTCTTCATTTCTGATTGCAGGGAAACGTAAGAAGATAATGGCTGATTATATTCTGGCAGCATGGTTTCTGATTATAGGAATACATCTTATTTTATTTTTGTTATTTTTTTCCGGCAGCTATATAAAGTTTCCTTATTTTCTGGGCTATGTAGTTATCTTTCCCTTTATTCATGGCCCAATGTTATATCTGTATGTTTTGTGTGTTACAGGAAAAGCACCGGGCAACAAGATCTGGTTTCTGCACTTTGTTCCTATTTTGATCGTCTTGGTAATGCTGTTCAAATTATTGATTTTGTCTCCATGGGACAGGCTTGCCATTTATCAAAGCGGAAGCAGCCAATACAAAATGATAAGCAGTATTCTCAAATATATGATGATACTATCCGGAATAGTATATATTACATTAAGTTTTTTTGCCGTCAGAAGGTATACAAGAGAGATTACTGACCAATTTTCAAATACAGAGAAAATTAATCTAAAATGGCTGTATTATCTTATTGCCGGATTAGCTTTGATATGGATTGCCGTGATGATCAGAAATGATATTCTTATTTTTTTCATCGTTGTTCTGTTTATCGTTGCCGCCGCATATTTTGGGATCAGCCGTGTTGGAATTCTGAACTTACCTGTAATAGAAGTCAATGTAAATGGAGTAGAGATGGATAATGAAGCGGTAAAGTATCAGAAGAATTCTCCGGGAGAGGAGGTGATCATAGCTGTTTATGAAAAGCTTGTTTATCAAATGGAGAAAGAAAGGCTTTATAAAGATCCTGAGCTGAATCTGAATCATACTGCCGAATTACTGAAAGTTCATCCTAATATACTCTCTCAGGCAATTAATTCGATTGAAAATAAAAATTTTTATGATTATATCAATCGTCAGAGGATTGAAGAATTTAAAAGGATAGCAGTACTTCCTGAAAACAGAAAATATACCATTCTTTCATTAGCATTTGAGAGTGGATTTAATTCTAAAACGTCGTTTAACCGGAATTTTAAAAAGTATATGAACTGTTCGCCCAGAGATTTTTTAAAGAGCCAAAGCATAGAGATTGAGATGTGATGATTGGTCTGATGATAAGATATATCGTTTAATCATAATGGTTTACAAATATGTTCCACCTTTCATTTTGGGACAATCGATGCTTTTATATTCCTCATTTTTACAGAAAAAAGAAATCAGGTATTATGAAAAAATTATTATTTGTAGTGATGGGTGTACTGGCTTTGCTGATCGGAGCCTATCCTCTTATTTATGCTTTCGTTGAATCTAAAAATACTTTTCTGGGTTCAAAATCTCCCGAATTACTCCACAGCATGATTTGGACAACAGCATTTTTTGCCCACATTACCTTTGGAGGACTTGCTCTTTTTATAGGCTGGCGTCAGTTTGGAAGTTCATTCCGGAATAAATACCTGAAGATTCATCGGATCATTGGTACTTTTTACGTAATTGCTGTGATGATAAGTTCTGTCTCAGCTATTTATATGGGATTTTATGCCAATGGAGGTCTGGTTTCAGCAATTGGGTTTATATGTTTGGGATTGATCTGGTTCATAACAACTCTCGCTGCCTTGGTAGAAATCAGAAAAGGTGATATCATCAGACATCAGCAATTGATGACTTACAGTTATGCCTGTACCTTTGCTGCTGTAACGTTGAGGTTGTGGTTTCCTTTGCTGAAAAATATTACAGGAAATCCTACAGATTCCTATATTGCTGTAGCGTGGTTGTGCTGGGTTCCTAATGTATTAATTGCCTATCTTATTAACAGAAAAGTAGCTGTTGCGTAAGTTGAGCGTTGATAAGGAATTTGATCTGTTTGATTTCAAGTATTGTGTGGAACCGTCATAACAGCTCAGTTCTTTGAATTTCAATCAGATATAATCTGTTGCTAGGTTCGGGTGGCTTCCATGATGTGAAGAACTACAAATTTACTCTCTTTTCAAATGTATTCGGAATTTTTACAATAAGTACTGTGTTTACTACACCTTACGGTTGATATAATCCTTTGTTGCATCTGCTGTAGGGATTATTTTTGCAGGATTTCCAATGACAACAGAACCGGAGGGAACATCAAAATTGACATAAGAATTGGGAACAATCAATACATCATTTCCGATCGTGATATTTCCTACAATGACAGCATTGGTACCAATCCAGACTTCATCTCCAATAACCGGATATCCTTCATTTTTTCCGCGGTTTTGCTGGCCTATAGTGACTCCATGAGCGATATTGCAGTTTTTCCCGATCACTGTTTTCGGGTTGATGACAAGGCTTCCAAAATGTCCTAAATAAAAACCTTCACCAATCTGCGTTTCAGGATAAATCTGAAAACCGTATTTGATCTGGTAATGTCTTAGTACAATTCTCCAGAAAATATTCAAAAGAGGAGTTTTCTGATACTTCTGTGCTTTTCTCAGAATGTAAACAAAGTGAAGATTGGGATTGATGCATTTTTTCCAGATCTGAAACGTTGAAAGCCACTTTCCGCTTTCCCGGTAAAAGTCTTTTTGAATGATTGAATAATCTGCCATCGTCAATATTTTTATACTTCGTCAATTATTTTCTGAAGATGTTCCACAGATTTTTCCAGAACAAACGGAAGCTCTGTTTCCGAAATTCGTTTTTTGTATTCTTCAGCAATATTTTTATCAGTAAGAAACTTTTTCATTCCTTCATAAATTCCTTCCTCGGAATTTGCTGTGATATTTCCAAGCTTTCCATCCTGCAGAAGATCTCTGATGCCGGAAATATCCGTAGCAGAAATAGGTTTGTTGAGGATAAGAGCTTCGGCAATGATTGTTGGGAATCCTTCATGTCTTGAGGACATAATATAGAAATCCGCCTTTTTCATATAAGGATAAGGATTACTGCTGAAGCCAAGCATTTTTGCAGTATCCTGAAGCCCCAGCTGATTAAGCTGATCCTGAATAGTATTAAAATCATACCCGTCGCCAATGATTAAAAGCTGATGCTTCAGCCCTTCGTCAATAAGTTTTTTGTGAACATTGAGTAATCTGTCGTATCCTTTCTGAGGATATACGGTTCCTACTGTTACAAAAGTGGGAAGATCATTGCTGAAAGGAAAATCATCAACTTTAATATCTGCCTTTCTTAACGTATCGTTTTTGTCAATAGGGTTGAAGATCTTAATCACAGATGCTTTTTCATCTTCATTTTTAGCCAGATTGTGCATCCCTTCCTGAAGCTTGTTGGAGATGACCAGAATTCTGTCAAACCTGAAAAATTGTCTGATCACTTCAGGAGTGTATTCTTTTAAATTGAAAATATCATTCTGTACCCAGATAATCTTTTTCGAATCTTTTTGAGGACTGGAGAGAATTTCCTGATGCATCGCATGGATAGCAGCAATCTCTACATCATATTTTTTATTCTTTAAAACAAATTTGTAAAGAAGGAAAGGGAACCAAAGAAACATTTTCTGATAAAGAACCCTGTAAGCTTTCACAGGAATATCCTGCAGCCTGTTGGTGGTGATCATTTCTCCTTTTGTCAAATAGTACAGTGTCACCCATGATGGGACCTCTTTAATGTATAACCCCGAATAGAGATTGAGCAGAAGATCAACTTCATACTTATCAGCAGGCAGATTCTTCAAAAAGTTGATTAATACTTTCTCAGCACCACCATGACGTAATGAACCTATACGAATGAGGAGTTTTTTCTTTTTCAATTTGTTTTTTTCTATTTTATGATTTTACAAGATAAATTTATTTAATTTTTCTTGCTTTCTTATACTTGTGAGGAAGATTTTCTTTGATATAGGCATCCAGCTTTTTTCTGTCTTTCTCCAGTTCACGGGGATATTCCGGGTTGTTTTTAAGAACAATGTCACCATAGTCTTCAATAGTGCACAAAAATTGAGCCGGGTTTCCAATAAAGACCGTATTGTCTGGCATAGACTGTGACAATACAGAGTTGGCACCCAAAATACAGTTGTTTCCAATTTGTACATCCTGCATAATAACAGCATTAAGACCAATAGTACAGTTATTTCCGATTTTTATTCTTCCCAGTATTCTTGCATCTTCATAGCCCGGAAGTTTTCTGAGTAGAGTAGTCGTTCCGCCATGGTTTACAAATCTTACATCTCCGGCAATGTTGACATTATCACCAATTTCAATAAGGTAAGGTTCAGTTCCGAAATACACTTTATCAGGCATATTAAAGTTTTTTCCTACTTTCATCCCTCTGTATTTAGCCACTTCAAGGCTGGCTCTATTCAAAAAAGAATGATAGAGGGAGTCTATTTTTAATAAGATTCTGAATATAAAAATCATCACAAGTGTAAATTTGTTTTCGTTACTTTTGCAAAGAAAGAGAATTTATTAATATGATGAAAATTTCAAAAATAGAATATTATCTTCCTCAGCAGGTGTTAACTAACGAGGATCTTGAAAAGCAGTTCCCTGAATGGAGCTCCGAACGTATCCAGGAGAAAGTAGGTATTTCCCAGCGCCATATTTCTTCTGACAGCGAAACCGTACTGGATATGGCTGTGCAATCTTCAGAAAAAATTTTCGAAAACTATGACAGAAACAAGGTAGATTTTATTTTGTTCTGCACCCAGAGTCCTGAGTATTTCCTTCCTACTACGGCCTGTATTTTGCAGGACAGATTGGGGCTTAGAAAAAATATCGGAGCTATAGATTTTAACCTTGGCTGTTCAGGATTTGTTTATGGATTAGCGTTTGCAAAAGGACTGATTGCTGCTGGAATTGCAAAGAGTATTCTCTTGGTCACTTCAGAGACGTACACCAAACATATTCATCCTGATGATAAAGGAAACCGAAGCATATTCGGAGATGCCTCTGCCTCTGCTATTATTGAAAAGACCGAGGGTAACGATTATCAGTTCTGCCTGGGAACAGACGGAAGCGGTGCAGAAAATCTTATGGTGAAAAAAGGAGCTTTTAAAAAAGACTTTGAACTGAATCCGGAACATGAATTCGGCCCTGAAAATATTTATATGAATGGCCCTGAAATTTTTAATTTTACAATTGAAAATATTCCGGGACTGGTAAAGGAAACATTGGAAGTGAACGGAATGACCATGGATGATATCGATCATTTTGTTTTTCACCAGGCCAATTCTTTTATGCTGAATTATTTAAGAAAGAAAACAAAAATACCGGCAGAAAAGTTTTATATTGACATGGAAAAAACCGGGAATACTGTTTCTGCGACAATTCCTATTGCTCTTAAAAATATGATGGATAAAGGAATGCTGAAAGAAGGAGATAAGGTTTTAATGGCAGGATTTGGAGTTGGATATTCATGGGGAGCCACTATTATGGAAATTTAAAAAACAAACATTTAAAATTATAAAATATGAAAACATCCGTTTTTTTAGAAAAACTACAGGAAGAATTGGAAGAAGATGAAACATTGACTACTGAAACGAACCTGAAATCTTTAGAAAGCTATGATTCTATCAGTTTACTTTCTGTTATTGCTTTTGTAGACGAAAATTTCAGCAAAAAAATTGATACCAAGCATTTTAAAGATATTGAAACCGTTTCAGATCTGATGAATGTTATAGGAAAAGAAAATTTTGAGGATTAATGGATGCTTTCTCATTAAAAAATAAAATTATTCTCATTACAGGGGCTTCTTCCGGAATCGGGAGAAGCTGTTCTGTAGAATGCAGCAAAAGCGGTGCTGATCTGATTCTTGTAGGAAGAAACCGGGAAGAACTGATGAAAACTGTTTCTATGCTCAATCCGGAAACAAAAGTTGAAATTATCACTGAAGATATTACTCAATCTGAAAATCTTGAAGTAATTATTGCAGATAAAGTATCAGTTTTAGGGAAAATATCAGGGTTTATTCACTGTGCTGGTATCGAAAAAACGTTACCATTAAAAAAACACAATGCTCAGCTATATCAGGACATATTTGCTGTCAATGTCATTGCAGGACTTGAAATTGCAAAAATTTTATCTTTAAAAAAATACAAAGACGAAAACTCCAGTTTTGTATTTATTTCTTCTGTGGCAGCGATGATAGGAGAGGCAGGGAAGGCCGCTTATTCTGCCAGTAAAGGCGCAGTCATTTCCGGAGCCCGTTCTTTGGCTATGGAGCTTTCAAGAAGTAATATCCGGGTCAACAGCATTAGTCCGGCAATGGTCAATACCCCGATTTTAGAGAAAATGTTTGAAAGTATCGGAGAAGAAGCTTCATCAGAAATCATAAAAAAACATCCACTGGGAATAGGTGAACCTAAAGATGTAGCGAATGCCTGTATTTTTCTGTTGTCTGATGCCTCAAGATGGGTTACAGGCAGCAACCTTGTGATAGACGGAGGCTATTCTGCACAGTAACTTACTTTTTGTGTAGAGTTTCTATAATATTTTCTACGCTGTCAAATATTTTCTTGTTATCGAATTGATCTTCAATGGTTTTTAGATTGTTTCTGATATGGGCTATCAGTTCGTGGTCTGTCAGAAATGTTTTCATGGCTTCATACATTTCATCTACTTCATAACTGATGAGGTATCCTGTCTCACGGTCTTTGATCATAAGGCCTACATCACCTACTTCTGTTGCAATAATGGGCTTCTGCAGGATTAAGGCTTCAGCAATGACCAGCGGCCATGCTTCAGATTCTGAAGGAAGAATAAAATAATCCGCTTTTTTGATATAAGGATAAGGATTCATTTGGTTTCCAACCAGAATAAACGTTTTTTCGACATTATTTTTGGCTGCCTGTGCCCTGAGGTTGTTCATTTCATCACCATCACCGATGACAATAATGTTGTGATGAAACCCTTCATCCATGAGCTTTTTATGAGCGTCAATAAGCTTGTGATATCCCTTTCTTGAATGAAGTCTTCCTATAGACGCAAAAACAGGGCCTTCGGGAAAATTGTCAAGCTTTTCTTCTGCCTTATATTTAATTTCTTCAATAGGAATAGGATTAATGATAACGCTTTCAGCGGGATATTTGAGATTCGGGTAATGCTGGTGCATCATATCTTTTATCTTGTGGGAGCAGTATACCATATGGTCGAACTGCGGAAAGCTCTTTAAAATATCCGGAACCAGAGGCTGGAATTTAGGGACATTAATTTCAGAGTGAAACCATCCGATTTTTTTTGAATTCTTATTGGTTGAATTCAGAATGGCATCATAGTCTCTGTAATCCATCCCGATCTCAATGTCAAAAGTATCGTTGATAAGACGGTCTGCAATGGCAGGGGTATTTTTCAGTTTTCTCAGCCTTATTCTTCTTTTAACGAGCTGAAGTTTCTGTAAAATAGAATTGTTGGAAAAATCTTCTTTTCCATCGGTAAGGTATATTTTTCTGATATGCTTCGGAAGTTCATCACGCAGTTTCCCCTGATTAAGAGTGAGACATACGGTGATATCAAATTTATCAGGGTTAAGATTATTGAGAATACTTAACATCACTTTTTCTACACCACCCATTTCCATTGAGCGGTGCCTGAAAAGAATTTTTATTTTCCTGTTTTCTGACATTATCTGAAAATTTTTTGTAAAGTAAAGAGTTTTTTATTTGTTTATAAAATTTCGTTTTTGATATTCCGGAAGCACAAAATCTCTCTGATGCTTTTTCTTGTCCTGCAAAAGATCATCCGGAAAATCAGTTCCGTAATCCTGGCGGACAGGTTTAAACAAATAATTATAGTAATTCCTGTATAAAGCTTCAATGTTATAAGAATTTCTAAGTCCTGGAAACTTCATCCGATTTAAAGAGAGTCGAAAACCAGATCCTGTTTGTTGATGACACGTGTGTTAGCAGGGATGTCTTTATAAATAGTGCATCCGGCACCAATAATACAATTATCACCTATTGTCACCCCTTTCAGTACGGTTACATTACTTCCAAGCCAGCAATTGTTTCCTATTTTTATGGGAGCTTTTGAAAATTCGGAAGGGTATATTTTTATTGCAGGGGACGTCTCATAGGCATGATTATGATCATAGAGTTTCACATTTTCACCGAATAAAGTATTGTTGCCTATTGATATATGTTCTAAACAGTTTATAGAACAGAAATTGTTCATAAAAAAGTGGTTTCCTATTTCCAGGACAGCATTTTTATTGATCAGGATACAGGTGTAATTTCTGAAGTCTGCAGCTGAGCCAATGCTTAGCTTTTTTAAATTGTTATCCAAAATAAAGCGGTTACCAACACCTAATCTGAGGTTTTCAAAAAAAACATTAGGATGTTTTTTCAGCAGAAACAGTTGTTTTTTCCTGTTTATTTTTTCAAAAAAATCATAGAACATATACTATCTTTTGATCATTTGGGTTATACAAATATACCTTTTTTATCTAATGTAAAAGCCATGTTTCTTTTATAAACATCCGTTTGCAGAAGTCATCCGGATTAAAACAAACAGAGGGTAATGCATTATACTTCCCTATAAAAGTTATCTATTGTTCTGGTTATTTTTCTAAAAAACCTGGATATTAATGTATTTTGCTTTTTAAAAATAAAATCGGGAAGTCTCGAAATCTGTTGAATATCTGTGTTATAAAGAACTTTAATTCCTCTTCTTGTAAGGGTGTTATATAATACCTGATGCCAGTTCCTGTAAAGCTTTTCTTTTTTACCTTTATTTTGAGAAACCCCCTGTGAATGGATTCTATATAAATACAGGCTTTTATTGATAAAGACAAGTTCGCCCCTTTCATAAAGTTTCAGGTAAAGATCCTGGTCTACAGAAGAGGACAGACTTTCATCAATCGTATTCCAATTGATAAATTGATCTCTTTTAAAAGTAAAAAAATGGGCGATTTCAAAATTGATATTAAAAAAAAATTTGCTTCCGTTCTTTATTCTTCCCGAGTGGGGAAACAACTTCTTGACAGTCAGATGCTCATCACATATATAAAATCTTGAATAAGTTCCTATAATATTCTGATTTGAATAGGCTTTTATGCTTTTTTCGAGGGCATCATGGGTAAGTGCATCATCAGGGTCTACAAAGCCGCATAGATCACCGGTTGCAAGTTTTATACATTTGTTCTTGGTATATCCTACCCCCCGGTTCTTTTCATTTTCATATAAAAAAAAACGCTTATCGTTGCGGATAAGTTCCCTTAAGGCATCTTTTTCCTGCTTCTCTGAGCAGTCATCTACAATAATAACTTCCCAATCGGTGTATGTCTGTTGAATAATACTTTCATAACAATCTTTGAAATAGACTGCATTATTGAAGTGGGCAACTAATATTGAAAATTTCATCTTAGGTAATTTAAATTGAGCAGATTATTCTATAGTAACTCATTTGAGTTGCTGAATTGGTATACGTTTAATGATTTTTATCAAAGAATAATTTACTTCCGGTAAGCTCAAAAGGATTTTCAGACATGTTTTAAATTTTTTTCGTTGTGTATGCTGTAAATATAGCAAAATTTTAGACTTTGAAATTAATATTAAGAAAGGTTTATCAGTCTGTCTGTACAAGGTATGCTGTCTAATTGTGACAACGTGGTAGGTTTTACAATGAAAATAAAAAAAAAACTTTATTTTTGCCTCAATAAAAACAACACAGTGATTGAAATAGGTAGAGTTCTCAAAACTTTTATAGGGTTTTTAAGACGACCCGATCTTTATCCTGAATTATGCCGGAAAATTATTAAAAATACAGTCAGTCGAGGAAATGCCTTTAAAGGGAAGGATAAAACAAACTCCTGGGCTGCAGGAAGATGCATTTCACAGGAAGATGCGGTTTCCAAGCTTTTCGGACTTGAAATCAAGGCGTTCCGTAATGAATATCAGGTGGTTTTAGACGAAGCTGCACAGAAAGAAAAAAATTGCCCTGTGAAAATGGGAGGGGCGGGAGCGCTGGAAATTATTTACTATGCCTGCGAATTTACCCATGCACAGAATGTGGTGGAGACAGGCGTTGCCTACGGATGGTCTTCATTGGCATCTCTCTTATCTCTTACAAAGAGAGGCGGCACACTTTATAGTTCAGATATGCCTTATCTGGCTCTGGATGGGGATCAGTATGTAGGATGTGTAGTTCCTGAAAACCTGAAAAGCAACTGGAAGCTCTTCCGTTTTGCTGATAGAGAATCGCTTCCTAAGATTTTTACTGAAAATGCTGTATTTGATGTTCTTCACTATGATTCCGATAAAAGTTATGACGGGAGAATGTGGGCCTATGATGAACTTTATGCGCATTTAAAAAAAGGCGGGGTTTTTATCAGTGATGATATTGGTGATAATTCTGCCTATCAGGATTTCTGTGACAAGAAGAATATAGAAACAACAGTAGTAGAATACGAGGGAAAATACATCGGAATTTTTATCAAGTAAACCGCATAAATCTGTTGTTGGAAATCATTTAATTCTGGATCATGGAAAGTTTAAATATACTTATAATATGACTGTTTAGACCGTTCTTATGAAAATACCTCAGATTACATTTACGCGGTTTATTGCGGCAATGGCAATTGTCATTTCCCATTTTAACAAAGATATGTTCCTCTACAATATAGATTACATTTCAAATGTTTTTCTGAAGGCAAATGTTGGAGTAAGTTATTTCTTTATACTTTCGGGATTTATCATGGTGGTAGCCTATCATAAGAAAGAAAGGATAGATTATTTCGATTATTACAAAAACAGGTTCGCAAGAATTTATCCGCTTTATGTATTGGGTCTTTTGCTTTATCTGGTAACAAGGTATTCCAATTTCAGCTTTTATAAACTTTTTTTATATCTGTTTGGTCTTCAGAGCTGGATTCCGGGAGAAGCAATGATCCTGAATTTTCCAGGTTGGTCTATTTCTGTAGAATTTTTATTCTATTTGATTTTTCCTGTCCTTTATAATTATTTCTATGTCAAAGGGAATAAAAGTATTTGGGTAATTACCGTCATGCTATGGATTATAACACAGATATTTTCGGGGCTGTATGTGGAATCATCTTATTATGAAGGCCCGCATACACAAAGCCATGAACTGCTTTACTATTTTCCTTTAATGCATATCAACGAATTTTTAGCAGGAAATCTGGCGGGAATATTTTTTGTGAATCATCATCAGCGTAAGAATTATGATGTACCTGTGATGATCATTTTTATCCTTATCATATTGTCACTTATTTTTATTCCTCTTTTCTTTCACAATGGCTTAATGGCTATATTGTTTATCCCTTTTATTGTTCTTATATCTAAAAATAATGGATTGATTACCAGATTGTTTTCTTTAAAACAACTTGAATATCTGGGAGAAGCGAGTTATGCCGTTTATATTACCCATATTCCTGTATTATATATACTGAGGGAAGCCATACAATGGAGCGGCCGTAACATAGGTATCGATAAGGTATTTGGGATCTATATTATTGTTTTAACCTGTACTTCGGTTTTGTTTTATCAGTTTATTGAAAAACCTTTGAGAAATTCTTTGAAAAAGATACGAATAAGATAAAAATATACTAATTTACATCAATATACCTACACACAATTATGAAATCAAAATTTACCATTCCGTATATTTTCCGGACAAGTAGAAATAAGTGTATTTCTCTAAAAACCGTCAGGCAGCTATATGAAAAAGAAATGTATATTTATTTCCGGAAGAAATCCATAGTTTCAGGAGCCTGTATCTCATAACTTTTAAAAACACATTATGTTATTCAATTCAATAGGATTTCTTATTTTTTTACCTATAGTATTCTGTTTATACTGGTTTGTTTTTAATAAGAAATATCAGAATCAAAATAAGCTTTTGCTATTGGCAAGCTTTTATTTCTATGCGTGCTGGGATTGGAGATTTTTGTTTTTACTGATGTTTTCCATTGGTTTAGATTATTTTTCAGGTATTAAGATCGAAAATAGCAGGAATAAACGTGAAGCAAAATTCTGGCTTACTTTAAGTATTGTGATCAACCTGGGATTTCTGGGCTTTTTTAAATACTATAATTTTTTTATTGAAAGTTTTGCAGACCTCCTCGGTGGTATGGGATTTAAGGTGAATATCTGGCTGCTGAATGTGATTCTGCCGGTGGGGATTTCATTTTACACTTTTCACGGGCTCTCTTATGTAATTGATGTTTATAAGAAGAGGATCCGTGCTGAACGCAGTTTTATTGACTATGCAGTTTTTGTAAGTTATTTTCCCTTACTGGTGGCAGGACCTATAGAAAGGGCAACTCATCTGTTGCCCCAGATTCAGAAAAAAAGAACATTCAGCTACGAGCAGGCCGCAGACGGGATGCGTCAGATTCTTTGGGGTTTCTTCAAAAAAATGGTGATTGCTGATAATTGTGCACCATTAGTGAACGAGATTTTTACCCATTATCAAACCGAAAGTCCTGCCAATCTTTTAATCGGAGCTGTTTTGTTTGCTTTCCAGATTTATGGAGATTTTTCAGGGTATTCAGATATTGCGTTAGGGGTTTCAAGACTGTTTGGAATAGAACTTCTCAAGAATTTTGCTTTCCCTTATTTCTCAAGGGATATTGCTGAGTTTTGGAGAAGATGGCATATTTCATTGTCTTCCTGGTTCAGGGATTATCTTTATATTCCATTAGGGGGTAGTAAAGGAGGACTGGGCATGAAAATAAGAAATACCTTTATCATTTTTCTTGTCTCCGGATTCTGGCATGGTGCCAACTGGACGTTTATAATCTGGGGCGGCCTTAATGCCTTATTCTTTATGCCACTGCTGATTATGGAGAAAAACAGAACCAATATAGAAGTTGCAGCGCAGGGAAAATGGTTTCCATCTTTTAAGGAAATCCTGCAGATACTGATTACCTTTTCTGCTACCTGTATCGCCTGGATATTTTTCAGGTCAGAATCTGTACTTCAGGCATTTGAGTATATTAAACGTATCTTCAGCCTGGAACTGTTCTCCTTTCCGGCTCAGATGCCGGTGAAAGTTTTTGCTTTGACTGCCTGTATGCTGATTATAGAATGGATTAACAGGGAACAATTCCACGGGCTTCAGATAAGAAGATTCAATCCTTGGGTACGCCGTATTCTTTACGGAATCATCATCTATATCATTCTCCGGTATGCCAATTTCGGGAATAATGAATTTATTTATTTTCAGTTTTAATATGAAAAAATTTTTATTTAAAATATCATTTTATATCATCGGAATTCTGCTCGTATTCGGAGTTTTGGGGTGGTTTGCGGATGGAAATACAGATAATAATTATATGCATTTCGCAGTAAAAAAACCACAGAATATTATTCTGGGAGATTCAAGAGGAGCTCAGGCTGTTCTTCCCCGGCTTTTAAATCAAAAACTGGGAAGAGACTTTGATAATTTTGCATTGAACGTTGTTCAGTCTCCGTACGGAGCAATCTATTATAAGGCGTTACAAAGAAAACTGGACCCTGAAACTCGAAATGGATTATTTGTTATCACCGTAGATCCATGGAACCTATCCTTAGATAAGAATGTGAAAAAAGAAGAAGACTTTCCGGAAAATCATTCTCCGTTAAAGAATATGTATTTTTATGATCTCTCCCCGAATTATGAATATCTGCTGAGAAATTACGTTCGGAGTTGGTTTAAGATTTACACGGAGAGAGAAGAAGCAGGGAGATCAAGCACCTATCTGCATAAAGATGGTTGGATGGAAGTAACGGTAAACATGCAGAAAGATTCTGTAGCGAAAAGGGAAATTGAGAAAGTAAATTTCTACAAACAATTAGCTCAGAAACAGAATATTTCCCAAGCCAGGATTAATGCCTTAGAAGATATTATCAAATTTCTTAAAAGTAAGGGAACTGTTTATCTGGTAAGAATTCCTGCTTCAGAAAAAATTGTAGCACTGGAACAGTCTTATTCACCCAATTTTAATGAAAAAATGAAAGATATTTCTAAAAAATATGGCGTTTATTTCTTTGATTTCTCTTCCAAAGCCAGGGAATATCAATATACAGATGGAAATCATATGTATAAAGAATCCGGAAAAGTATTTACCTCACAAATAGCGGATTCTATTCTGTCTAAAACAAAAAGATAAGTACAATGTCCTGAATGTAGCGCAGTAGAATCTCCCAGATCCGGATCAGAATAAGTATTTCCTGAAATTAATATTATACAAGCCGGAACGGATGCTTGGATAATCTGTGACAAGATACTTTAAAATCATATTCCACTTTTTGAGGAGGGGAGCATTGGCAATTTCAAAACTACGGTGCATTCTTTTAATATGAAGTTTCATATGGGCGGGAATCGTACTTTCGTTTTCCGACCAGTCTTTCACCTCTTTCCAAAGCAAAACTCTTGTTGTAGCAGGTTTTATTTTCTTAGAATCTACCTTTGTGATCCTGTTGTCTTCATGCACACCTCTTACTGCAACCGCTTTGTCTAAAATACCCGGATAAAGATCAAGATAATAGGATAAACGGAATAAAAATTCAGTATCCTGATGCAATCTTAAACTTGTTTTGAATAAAGGATTCATCTTGCGAAGTAAAGATTCTTTCCTGATCGTCAAAGTATCAATACTAAATAAACCAAAGCTGCCCAACATATTCATTTGTCCCGGAAATACCTCTTTAGGCTCATGAATTTTGTACACCGTAGTTAAGCGATCCTGAAAAATTCTATAATACTGTTCTTTTGCCTTTTCCGAGTAATAATGTACACCCAATGCACCATAAACGCCTTCTACTTCGGGATTTTTAAATAATTCCCTTTCAGCATCAAATCTGTTGGGAAGGTAATAGTCATCAGCATCCAGAAAGGCAATGAAATCACCGGTAGCCTTTTCTATCCCAAGATTTCTGGTAGGGCCTGCACCATGATTGCCTTTGTCGGGGTGCTGATAAAGCTGAACTCTGCTGTATTTTTCAGCGAGTTGCTGACAGACCTTCAAAGCGTTGTCAGGAGACTTGTCTTCCACTAGAATAACCTCATGAACTTCATCAAATTGAAGCGCAGATTCTACTGCTTGGGAGACATATTTTTCTGCATTATAAACGGGAATGATGACTGAGATTTTCATTTTTCAATTAGAAATTATATTGTGTTTATGCGTTATCTTCTTACCAGGAGAATTTAAGCTTTTAATTTTATTTTTAGTAATGGATTATCTTTTTTCTGCAAAATTATTTAGAAATGCGGTCACCACAAGTATTTTAAATATAAAAGGAATATTGAATATCCTTCTGCTTTGAATTTTATGAAAAATATTTCTGCAGGTTATTAAACTTCATGAGCGCATGTACGTAAAGCGGTATTGCGTTTTCAGAATATCTGGATTTTTTAGAATAGCAGCCAATAGACTCATCATTTTGGAAATTCCTTTTTTCTCCGAAAGTTCAAATGCTTTTTTCCGTAAATAAAGTTGATTTGCAGCATCTTTATCCAGGGGCACAGATCGGGACCACTCGTATAAGGAATTCCAGAAAAGGAATTGTCTGCTGTTATACTGTGGCGAGTATCGGATAATCTTAGTAATTCTGTTATCATCATGTATTCCCCTTATCGCAACAGCCTGGTCTATATTACCCGATTTCAGATAGCAGTGATAAGCCAGTTTAATGATAAAATCAGAATCCTGATGTACGCGGAGAATATTATTAAACCTTAGCTTATTCTGATCCAGGGCAGATTTTCTGACGGTTAGTCCATTCAAATGAAAGAATGTACCGAAAGTTTTCGGTGTAAGCCCGAGAAGCCCTCTGAATACTTCTTTTCCTTCTGCCGGATAGTTTACTGTTGTCAATGTATTGTCACTGAATTTAGACTGAAATTCCTTTTTCCCTTTTTCAGTGAGATATTCAACCCCTATGGCATTGAAGATCCCGTCTACCTGCGGCTCTTTAAAAAGCTCTTTCTCCGCATCAAATCTATTGGGAAGATAATAATCATCAGCATCCAGGAATGCAATGAAACTTGAGGCGGCTTTTTCAATACCCAGATTTCTTGAAGCAGCAGCACCATGGTTTCCTTTGTCAGGGTGCTGGAGCAAATGAATTCTTCTATCTTCGCCAGCTAATTCTTTGCAAATTTCCAATGAATGATCAGAAGATTTATCTTCAACTAAAATAACTTCTTTCACTTCTTCAAATTGCAGGGCTGACTGTACTGATTTTTTTAGAAAATCAGCAGCATTATATACAGGGATAATGACAGAAATATCAAGCATCAGAGAACATATTTATTATTATGGGCCCAAAGAGCAAGCTGCAATAAATTCCAGTGCTTATGGTCTTTGTTCAGAAATTTTTGGGTAGTATCAAAATCAATATAGTTAAAAACCTTTTGAGACGAATCTCTTAGAAGATCGTCGGAGAGCTTAATAAGGTTTTCTTCATTAAACCAGTTCTTAACGCTGTGTCCGAAACCTTGTTTGTGACGTTTTCTGATTGTATCTGTCCAATAATTATTCATGGATTCACGAAGGATAATTTTATCATTTTCACTGGTGATTTTCAGCTGATCAGGAAGCTGAATACAGAATTCTGCAAAATCAATATCAAGAAAAGGAGTTCTTACTTCCAATGAATTAGCCATCGCCATTCTGTCTGATTTGACCATCATATTTCCAGGGACATAATTTTCCAGATCTACTCTCATAATGTCATTCAACGAATCATGATTCGGAGTAAAGCTGTATCCCTGCTGATAATCCTGTGAACATCCCAAAAGGGCACGTTCCGATTTATTAAAAACATTTCTGACGGAATTCAGATGAAAATCCAGAATGGAGTCGTACTTTAAATTCTGTTGGGTTACGAACGAAACCGTCTTTGCTTTTTTGTAAAGGTTAAGTCCGAATCTGGCGATTAGATTTTTATAACTGAAATGATTTTTCATCATATTTTCTACCGTATAAAAATGATATCCGCCAAACAGCTCGTCTCCAACATCACCTGAAAGGGCTACAGTCAGATTTTTTCTTGCATTTTTACAGATCTCATAATGCGGAAGGTAAGAGGTATCAGCAAAAGGTTCGTCAAAGAAAGGAGAAACATGCAGTAATGATTCAGCCAGATCTTTTTTTTGCTCATGAACTTCTATATGATTGGTGTTGTATTTATCTGCAATTTCTTTGGCATATTTGAGCTCGCTGTCTTTATGGTCATAACCGAAACTGATTGTCGTCTGATGAGGTAAGAACTCATCCACAAGAGCAACTATAGATGAAGAATCCAGGCCGCCACTCAGAAAACTACCAACCTGCACATCCGCAATAAGTTGTTTTTTAACAGCATTTTTCAGAAGGTACCGAAACTCCTCCTTAGCATCGGAGAGGCTGATCACCCTATCTTTTGACGGCAGGTTGTAATACCGTGAAACAATGACCTTTCCCTCTTTCCAGATCAGCTGATGAGCGGGCGGTAAAGTATATATATTGCTATAAATGCTCTGATAGGTGCTTACATACCCATATTGGAGATAGTTGGAAATGGCTTCAGGATTTACCTTAGGATGGATCAATCCGGATGCAAGAATCGCTTTGATCTCTGAAGCAAAAATAAATTCATTATTATTTCCGATGGCATAGTAAAATGGCTTTTCACCAAAACGGTCTCTTGCACAGAACAATTGCTGTTCACGGTCATCCCAGATGGCAAAAGCAAACATTCCCGGAAGATCATGGATGAGGTTCTGCTGCTTTTTCTGATACATCGCAAGAATGACTTCCGTGTCGGAACCTCCATGGTAAGGATATTCTGCATATTGTCTCTTAATATCCTGGTATCCATAGATTTCACCATTAAGGACAATACATTCATTTTTTGTATTGGAGAACATTGGCTGCTTCCCGTTTTCGGACAAGTCTATAATGGAAAGTCTGCGGTGGCCTAATATTGCATTATCATAGAATTCAAAGTCTGAAGAATCGGGTCCACGATGAATCAGAGAGTCTGTCATTTTTTTGATTTCCTCCTGATAATTTGCTGCATTATTGCTTATAATTCCGGCTATTCCGCACATATGCTTTTATTTTTCATCATTAATTTTATCATTTTGTAAAGCTAAATTACAATAAATTAAGGAAAGTTCGATCGGTTTAGATCAGCTGTCGACTCAAACTATTTGAATCGGCTATGTTCTGAATCATCTGTGTACAAGGGTCTGATAACTATGATTTTATTTTTGACGGATATTCATCAATATCAGCCATTGTAGATATTGATTATCTGGTGAAAGTATATTTTATAATTTTTAGTAGCTGGCTTATTCCCGTTCCGATATTTTTGGAAATGGAAAAGCGTTCAAAGATGGCTGCATAAAGCTTTCTGTTCCATACAGGAGAAACAAACTCCTTTTCGTAATAATATTTATTGATGAGCTGATCCAGGGTTTTTACTATCTGCTGGTCTGCTCTCTGATCATTATTAATCCTCTTAATATTTTTAAAGATATCAATAGAAGTTCGGTATTGTTTTTCTGTTTCTAATGAGCTGTAAACGCCACCGCTATGAAGCCGGTAAACTCCCACTACTTTATTAAAGCTTCTGCCTTTTCCAAATTCAAGGGCATGATAAAAATAGTAAAGATCCCTGTAATTGGGATAAATGTCAATCCACTTCTCATCAATGCAGTCTTTTCTGATCAGATAAGTAAAAGTTTGGGTAGGGCGCTGTACAAAAAAGCTGTCCTGTGTATAATCAATATATTTCTGTCCGTTGAACATGGAGTCTTTTCCATCTTCTGTCAGTTTATTTTCATCCTGATGGAACAGTAAATTTCTGGCGGTCACCATGACATATTCTGAATTGTTCTCAAGGAAATCATACTGAAACTGTAGCTTTTGCGGGTCAGTCCAGTAATCATCCCCTTCACAGTAGGCTAAGTATTTTCCTTGAGCCTGTGCGAATGCAAATCTTTGGTTTTCAACAAAACCGATATTAGTCTTATGATTAAAATATCGGATGATATCCGGATATTGCGTTGCAAATTCTGAAATAATAATGTCAGAATCATCCGGTGAATTATCATTGCAAATAATCAACTCAAACGGAAAGTCTGTTTTTTGGGATAGAACACCTTCAATAGCCTCCTTTAAATAGGGGGCGTGATTATAGGTGAGCATGATGACCGATATTTTAGGTTCCATTGCTAATAGTGAAATCTGTTAAGGAGGGATGGAATAATATCTTTCGATTTTAAATTGATCAATTCTTGAGGATTCTTTTTGAGATCCTGAAACGTGTAGGAAATAAACTGCCTGAAAAATTCAGTATCCAGCTCAAAATTCATAGGAAGATTATGTTTTTTCTGAATAATTCCGAGACCATAATCTGTGTCAATAACAAAAACCTCAAGATCGTTCGGATATTTTTTTAGCAGATAAAGGATAGATTTCCAGGTATCACCGTTCCACTCACCAGTCCATTCCGGATGTTTTTCTTTCGTAAAAAATTCTTCTGAGTTGTACGCTGTTGAGGCTGGCTCACTCACAGGAAAACAGTCATGCATGACAATAATTGATTTTTCATCCATGAAAGGGAGGATATTCAGAACATCTTTAAGTGCCTGGTGGTACGTATGCATACCATCAACCAGAGATATTTCAATACTGCCGAAATTTTTAAGAAACTCCTTTTTTTGCTCAAAAAAATCATCACTGGTCATTTCAAAATAATGCGTTTTTCTATTATTTTTAATGTCAAAGACTCTTCTTTTGAGTTTTTCCATTTTGGGTATTATGAAGTTGGGGTCTATTGCAATTTTGTTTTTACAGCTTATGGCATATAGCGATGTGCCACTTCGGGTACCAATTTCAAGATATTTTTTAAAATTAGCTTTCTGGATGATACTGTTGATAAGACGAATTCTATTCATTTTTAATGTTGGGTTTAGATTTATTCTGAATTATACTTGTTATAAATTAAGAAATGCAGCCCCTTTATTTTTAATGATGGTTCTTGCGTTCATAATTTCATTAAACCGGGTCTTCAGATATTGATATTCTTTCAAAGTATCGGAAGCAGCAGAAAACTGCAGCTGGAGAGCTTGCTTTATCATTTTAGGAATGAAATCTCTGTTAAGTACTTTGGAATCAAACGGGAGTGCCGGATTCAGATAGCGTTGTTCCCGCTGTACTCTCAGAGCATTGATGTGGCTGGTTTTATGGAAATCCTGTTTGCCATCATGTACAACTCTGCTGGGCGGGCATACGATGATTTTTTTCCTGAAAAAAGAAATACGTTGTACGTATTCATAATCTTCGGAATAATGGAAGAAGTAAGGATTAAAGCCCCCGATTTCTTCAATGGTTGCTTTGGGAAGCAGCCAGTGAGCGGCATTCACAAAATCGATTTCATAATAATCTTTAAGACTATTGTTAAAGCTGTCTGAAAATATTCTGTTATCCGGAGTATTTCTTGCCAGGTAGCGTTCGAAAAAAATATCGAGCTTTTTCTCGCTGCCATCCATGTGTATCGGACTTAAAATCCCCAGTTGATTTTTGTCGGGGTATGCGTTGTACACATCCAATAGCTTTTGAAAACTATCCGGATAAATCCATGCATCCTGATTCATCAGGTAGAAAAAATCTGCTCCTTCTTTATACGCTTTTTCTATCCCTGCATTATTCGCTTTTCCAAAACCTAGATTTTGTGGAGATTGAATGAAGTCTACTTCAGGAAAATACTTTTTGATATATTCCTGAGTGCCGTCTGTTGATCCGTTATCTATTACAATACATTTTACAGGAACTGAAGAGGTTCTTAAGCTTGAAAAACATCTTTCTGCCCACTTCATGGCATTATAAGTAACAATGATTACGTGAATAGCCACCATCTTAAATATACTTTCGGGTTAACGTTTCAAGATAACTTTCAGGACTGATACCTGAGAAGAAGTCGTGAATTTCTTTATCAAAATCTACTCTGTAAAAGTCTCCTTCGTTCACTTCTGAATAATAAGCTTTTTGATGGGTTTCTTTTTCAATAGCACCTATAATTTCTTTTAAATCAAAATTATAGGGAAAAGAAAAATTAATAACTTTATTAGGAAGATGCAGACAGTAAGACTCTAAAAATTTAGAAATATCATCTATATCCAGCAATAGTCTCCTTGCCTTTGTATGAACTGTAAACTGGTGTGAATTTTTAATCTGATTTTTAAGAAAATTGAATAATGTATTTGGGTTTCCTCCGTTTCCTACAATATTTCCAATTCTGAGAATAAGGTAGTTTTTACACTTATTTTTGATATAATTTTCAATTTCCTTTTTATGTAAAACGTAAAGACTGTCTTGTTTTGATTGATCATGAATGCTTAGAGTAGAAAAATAAATTAATTTGTGATTGCTGTTACTCTCAATACATTTATCCAACAGAGTAAATTCTCTTTCAAACTCTGAACTTGTTGTTTCCAGAGAATTCGAAACACCAGAAGCGAAAAATAGATTTTCCTCTGAGTCTATATTTTTTAATGAATTGGCAATAAGTCCGTTTCCTATGATCATATCTTATTAAACAGTTTTAGATAAATTTTAATTCTTTGAGTTGTGTTTTTTATTGATACTTCCAGCGTATCTTATATAGCCGTAATACTTTTTTGCTATTTCCAAATGCTCATTAAAATTAAGTTTTTTGGGATAAAATTTTAATGTCAGAAATAGGTTTTTTTTATTAACAGGGTAGTATTTAAAAAAATTGTGCAAAAACCCTAGAAATATTTTCTTTTCAGCTTCGGTGTCGATTTCTTTTTGAAAATCAGATCCTATACTTTCCCTTACTTTAATATTGGCATCTAACCAAGTTTTATCCGGATTTCCACCAGAGAAATGTTGAATCAGTATATCGTTAACCACATAATTCTGTTTTTTTGTAGAAACTCTTAAACTAAAATCAAGATCATAGCCATGGAAACCTTTCAATAGATTTTCGTTGAATTTAAACTGATTAAATATTTCTTTTTTAATTCCAAGAAAAACACCGTCAACAGCAAAGACTTTATTTCTGTTTTCCTTCGTTGTTTGAATGGGAAAATACAGGGTATTCTCTTTATTTCCCTGTAAAATATTTACGAAATTATATTTCTCACTAACGGTCCAGCTTGATGGAGCAGAAGGAACGTAGGATGATCCTGCAAGCCCTATAATTCCTGTATTTTCCTGGTTTAAATGATTTATGAGTGTATTCCCCCAATTTTCATTTTTAAATAAGATGTCTTCATGGATGAAAAGCAAATAATCAAAACCAGCTTTTTCCGCGCCTTTGTTATAAGCTTCACAAATTCCCATCAATCCAGGATTGTCTATTTTAATGATTTCATAAGACACCCCAATTGTTTCTGCAATATTTTTTTCAAGTGCAGAAAAATAGTCAGGAAGGTATGATGAGATTATGATGGAGATCATCCTAAAGTAAGTTATCAATTATTGTAAAAATTTTACCTGCCAATTTCTTGTCAGAATATTCGTTTTCCAATCTCTGATAAATATTTTCACCATAACTTTCTCTTAGATTGGCATCCTGCATAAGTTTAACGGTCTCTTCAGCCATGGTATCCATATCCAGATAGGGAACAAGTACTCCATGATTGTTTTCCAGAAATTCAACAGCACCACCGCTTTTTTCAAAAGCTACGATGGGTTTTTTTAGTTTTGCAGCAGTCAGCATAACTAATGGGAAAGGATCTTCACGGGACATTAAAAGAAAAACATCAAAAATATTTATATAATCATTTGGCGTTTTGTTATGATCGATAAAAATGATGTCCTTTTCTACCCCTAATTTTTCAGCATCCAGTTTGGCACATCTTACAGCAGCACTTTTGGATGTTCCTCCAAGATTGATGAATTTAAAATTAAGATCAGTTTTCTGTTTTATTTTCTGAACCAAAACAGGAACCATCTCCGTACCTTTTCTTAATTCCTGAGAACTCGCAATTCCAACGATCAATTCTTCATTTTTAATATTCAATTCCTTTTTCAATAATTCTTTATCCTTCTGGAGGTTGAGAACATTGTCTACGAAAGAATGTATTGCTGTTACTTTTTGTGGGGCTGCATTGTACTTGTTGATAAGATTGTCGGCAACAGCTTGCGAACCTGCTATAATTTGGGTGATATTTGAAATGTTTTCTAAAACAAACTCTTTAGAGTAAGTACTTTCAATCCCAAAACTAAGCTCATGAATAGCAACAATTGTAGGAATGTTTTTTTTATAGAAAGGAAGCGTCCAAATCAATGATTCCATTGTGTTTCCATATACCAGATCGTATTTGTTTTCAAGAAGAGAGATGGTAATTTTATCAATTTTGTCTTGTTGAGTCTCTTTTTTTCTGAAAACAATTGATTGAACTCTTTTTAAATTTCTTTTTAAAAATGAAAAAGACTGTAAATGATAATGAGCAACAACAATATTGTTAGCTACTTTTGCAAATTCTTCATACAATTCTCCTCCTCTGATCAATAAAATATCGATCTGATAATTTTCTTTTTCTTTTTTTAATCTTTTTATTAAATCTAAAACAAGAATGGGAGCACCAGATAAAGAAGCTTCGTGCGAAATAAATAATATTTTTTTTGTACTCATTTTAGAGGGTTTGAGAAATTAAATTTTGACTATTTTTCATAATTGTGTTTTCCGGAACAGATTTGTGTATTACACAGCCGGCTCCAATAATAGAATTGTCTCCGATCGTAACCCCTTTTAATATTACAGTATTGCTTCCAATCCAGCAATTTTTACCAATTTTAATAGGAGACGTCATATATTTTTCTTTTTCTACAAAAAGTTTTTCACCTTTTTCAATAAGATGATTATGATCGTATAGCCTTACGCCTTCACCAAAAATGGTGTCATTACCAATTTCAATTTTATCTAAACAATTAATAGAACAATAATTGTTGAAAAAAACACTTTTTCCAATTCTAAGGTCAGCATTCGGAAAAACTACAATATTGCAGTATTCTCTCAGTAAAAAATTTTCACTAATTGTAATATTTCCTATTTGATTATTTTCACCTTTAAAAATATCTGCATCTTTTGGCGAAAAACTTGGATGAATATTTATATTAGGTTTGGACATGAAAATATTCCATTTTTCCTGTTTTTTTCTTTTATCATTATTCTCGACAAGAGTAATGATTTTTTGTGCGATATTATTTTTAAGCTTTGTAAACATTTTAGAAAAATTTATATTTCAGATAATATAATCTTACAGGCAGGTTATATTTCAGGCATAAATTCAGCCAACGTTCTTTCCCTTTATATTGAGAATATTGTTCAGACACTTTCCGGATTTCCTTTTTATCTTTAGATGTTATGTAGATCTTTTTGATGTCGTTATTTATTTTTGTCTTATTTTCAAGATTATGATCATATTTTAACCTTAAAAGTATTTCTTCTACAAAAACAATCCTTTCTTTTATTTTAGAAATGTTTTCACCATGCTTTCTATGATATGCAAGATTTTCAGGAATAAAATCAATAAAATAATTTTCATTAATTCTCAACCATCTGTCGTAATCTTCGATAAGAATATTTTTATCGTACGGACCTGTCTCAATTAAAACCGTTCTTTTAACCAACGTAGCAAGAGCCGGGATAAGGTTCATCTTTTTCAATGTACTTTTAAATTGATTTTCATCTTTATAAAAACTCAGATCATCAAGATAATTAATTAATGTTTTATCTTCTTGGATGATAAAGCAGCTTGAAAAAATCATTCCGAAATCATTCCCCTTTTTTTCTAAATTGGCTACGCATTTTTCAAGAAATGAAGGATGAAGGTAGTCATCGGCAGCTATAATATTTACATATTTTCCCTCAGTCATCTCAATACATTCATTAAGTGTTGCAGCGAATCCTATGTTTGTTTCATGAAAATTGGTTTTTGCAGAAATGTTGTTTTCGTTCAGCCAGTTTTTTGTGATCTCCACAGAATTGTCTGGTGAAGCATCATCAGCAATAATGAGTTCCCAGTTTTTATAAGTTTGATTTTTAATACTATTTAAACACTCAGGGATAAATTCTGAGTGTTTGTATGAAACAACAATAAAACTTACCAACGGATTCTCCATTAGAATTTGTTTAATAATTCAATAACTTTAGCTATTTCCTCTTTTTCCATTACCGGAGAAATAGGCAGGCTCAAAACTTCTTGATGAATCTTTTCACTGATCGGAAAAGATTGTGAATTCCAGTCTTTATAAGCTTCCTGTTTGTGGGGAGGAATCGGATAATGAATCAAAGTTTGGACACCGTTTTCTGTAAGGTAAGCCTGAAGCTCGTCTCTTTTTTCTGTTCTGATAAGGAAAATATGCCAAACATGCTCGTTCTCATTTTCAGGGTTTTCCGGTAGAATAATATTGGAATTTGAAATTTCTCTGATATATTGTCTTGCGATCTTTCTTCTCACCTCATTTTCTTCATCAATGTATTTTAGCTTAATATCTAAAACAGCAGCCTGAATTTCGTCTAGTCTGGAATTTAATCCTTGATAAATATTTACATATTTTTTATTTGAACCATAATTTGCCAAGGCTCTTATGGTTTTTGCCAATTCTTCATCATTAGTCGTAATTGCACCGGCATCGCCCAAAGCACCTAAATTTTTTCCGGGATAGAAACTAAAACCAGAGGCATCACCAAGATTTCCTGTTTTTTTTCCTTTCCATTCTGCTCCAATAGCTTGAGCATTATCTTCAATGATTTTTACATTATATTTTTGAGCCAATTGCTGCAATTCTTCAGAGAAAATAACTCTTCCATAAAGATGCACAATTAAAATACCTTTTGTTTTTGGAGTGATTTTTTCTTCAATTTTTGATACGTCAATATTATAGTTGGCAATATCTGGTTCTACCAAAACGGGTACGAGTCCATTATCGGAAATGGCTAAAATAGAAGCAATATAAGTGTTGGATGGAACTAAAATTTCGTCTCCTTCTTTCATTAATCCCATTTCGATATATCCTCTAAGGATAAGACGAAGAGCGTCTAAACCATTGGCAACACCGATTGCGTGTTTTGTTCCGATATATTGAGAAAGATTTTTCTCAAATAGATTCAGTTCATTGCCCATAAGATACCATCCGGAACGGAAAACCTGCAAGAGCTTCGCCTCAATTTCTTCTTGGTGCTGTAGATTAATTTTTTGTAGATCGAGGAACTTAATCATGAGAATAAATTTTTTATTTTTTGTTGAAAGGTTTTTCTATTACTTTATATGCAAAAATACTTACAGGGAGCATAATGAAAAACGTTCTAATCATTTTGAATTTCATAGGAATTTCCTTCCTTGTCTTTCATATTTAGGTCTAAAATCTTTCCGTCTAAAGTTATAAAACCCGTTTGTCTGGCAGGATTTCCATACCAAACTGTATTTGAAGGCACATTTTTCGTAATGACACTTCCGGCACCGATCAAAGCATTTTCTCCGATTATATTCCCGGCAATAATTGTAGAGTTAGCCCCAATTGAAGCACCTTTTTTCACAAGTGTTTTACTGAATTCTAAAGGATATTGTTTTGAACGCGGAATAAGATCATTCGTAAAAGTTACATTTGGACCGATAAATACATTGTCCTCCAATGTTACTCCGTCCCAAACCTGTACGCCGGGTTTAATGGTTACATTATCACCTATTTTCACGTCATTTTCAATGAAAACATTGCAATTTATATTGCAATTTTTACCAATTTCAGCACCTTTTAAAACAACGCAGAATTGCCAAATCATGGTGTCTTCTCCTATATTTTCACTTTGGACATCGGCTAATGGATGAATTTTATTTTTCATTCTGTATTTTTAAAAATGTATCATAATCTCTGACATAGTCTTCTTCATTATAATGATGAGATGCCAGAACCAGACAAATTGCACCTGATGAAAAATTAATTTCTGAAGCCCAAATTCCTGGTGGAATATGAAGCCCAATATCCGGGCGGTTCAGAAAAACCTGTCTTTTAAACTTTCCATCATCCAGTGAAACCTCGAAACTTCCGCTAGCTGCAATCAAAAACTGATGACATTCTTTATGAGAATGAGCACCACGGCTTTCTCCACCCGCAATGTCGTATAAATAAAATATTCTTTTAACATCAAATGGGAAGGTTGAATTGTTTTCAACCACTGTAAGATTACCCTCATCAAAACTTATTTTTCCAAGGTCTATAACACTACAATCAAATACTGAAAGCTTATTTTTCATTTGCCAGCTTTTTAAATTCTTCAAAATCTCTGATATAATCATCCTGATTATAAGTATGATCAGAAACAATAAGAGCAAGTGAATTGGTAGAGAAATTCTCTAGTTTCCGCCAAAACATTTTCGGAATATATAATCCATAATAGGATCTGTTTAAGGAAAACCGCTGCTCTTCTTTACCATTATGAATCACTACATCAAAACTTCCTGAAAGAGCAATAATATACTCCTGCTGTTCTTTAAAAGCGTGACTTCCCCTTGTTTCCCCTCCCGGAACATCATAAATCCAATACGTTCTTTTAATTTCAAAGGGTAGTTGATTGGGGTGCTCAAAAAAGGAAAGATTTCCTCTTTTGTCATAAATTTTTGGAAGTTCTATTATTTTTGGAATCATGGAGTCTGTACTTTATAATCAAAATTCGGTCTTGTAATTCCCGGATACAAATGAAGTTTGCTGCCCACTTTTACATTTTCAACCTCAAAGCCTACAATACTGTCGACTGCAAATAATACTTCGGTTTGATTTTTTCCGAAAATTAATTTAAAATAGTAATTTCCTGCATTAATTAAACCTGCCGGAATATCAAATTCTACTGTATAATCCCCAATTTCAGAGTTATTATTTTCAGTAATAAGTTTTCCTACATGGAAGATAATAAGCTCTTCATAATTTCTTAGTTCAAAAGTAGCATCCAGATTGATATTAGCACAATTATTCTGGAAAACAAGCTTTACATGAATTCCGGAATCAATATCGATGAGATCTCCATGAATAGGATTTACATAAAATTCTTTTATTCTGATGTTATTATTTCCTAGAGCTTCATTAATATTTCCATTGTAATAATAAGAACTTGCTGTTGTACTGCTTTTTTGATATTCTATAATTGTATTTAGCATATCTCCTTCATAGGCTAAAGTTCCTTGGTTTAAAAGGATTCCTTTGTTGCAAAGTTCTTTTACGGCAGTCATATTATGACTTACAAAAAGAATGGTTCTTCCTTCTCCTTTTGCTACATCGTTCATTTTTCCCAGGCATTTTTTTTGAAAATCTGCATCACCCACAGCCAATACTTCATCTACAATTAGAATTTCAGATTCCAAGTGAGCTGCTACAGCGAAGGCCAGACGAACATACATTCCCGATGAATATCTTTTTACCGGAGTGTCAATATATCTTTCTACTCCTGAAAAAGCTACGATCTCATCAAATTTTCTTGAAATTTCCTTACGGGTCATTCCAAGAATTGCTCCATTTAAAAAAACATTTTCGCGTCCTGTCATTTCAGGATGAAACCCGGTTCCGACTTCCAATAAAGATGCAATTCTTCCGTTGGTGTATATTTTACCGGTTGTAGGTTTTGTTACCTTGCTTAAAAGTTTTAACAGGGTAGATTTTCCGGCTCCGTTTCGCCCAATAATCCCTACTGCAGTTCCTTGTTCAATCTCAAAATTAATATTCCGAAGTGACCAAACGTACTCAGAAGTTCCCTTGGTTGTTCTGTCATTTACCTCACCAATTTTAAGATATGGATCTTCTTTTCCTCTTACTTTGTGCCAGAATCGGTTTAAGTCATGAGATAAGGTACCCGTTCCGACTTGTCCGAGACGGTATTGTTTTGATATATTTTCTGCTTTTAAAGCTAGCATTTTTAAATTGTTTAGGGGAAGTTAATAAATTTTTAAACTGTGTCCATGAAGGATTTTTCCACCTTATTGAAAATGAAAGTACCTGTTACCAATAAAATAAGGATGATAAATGTACTGATAGTGAGCATTATTGGAGAAAAGTCCCCAACACCAAGCCAGGCATATTTAAAACATTCGAAAATCCCTGTTAAAGGATTGTAAAATGAAATGCTTTTAAAGAATCCCGGTAAAGCTGAGGTTGGATAAATAACTGGTGTTGCATACATATACAGACTCACTCCAAACCCCAACAACATACTTAAATCTTTATATTTTGTGGTTAACGCAGAAAATATCATTCCTACTCCCAATGCAAATAATGCCATTAGTAAAATTAAAAAGGGAGTTGCTAAGATCCAGATATTAGGATGAATCTGTCCTTTTGATAAATAATAACCCCAGCCGATAATAAATAGGAGAAACTGTACTCCAAAACGCATCAGGTTGGAAATTACAATGGATAAAGGAGAAACCAGTCTTGGAAAATATACTTTGCCGAAAATATTTGCATTACCAACAAAAGTTGAAGATGTTCCTAGTAAACAAGCTGAAAAATAATTCCAGAGAGTAACTCCTGCAAGGTAGAAAAGTAATGGTGGTGCTCCGTCAGTTGGAAGGTTGGCAATTCTTCCGAAAACAATTAAATAAACAATTGTCGTTAGAATTGGATTGATAAAAAACCAGATCGGGCCTAAAATAGTCTGCTTAAAGCTGGATACAAAATCTCTTTTTACAAACATATAAACAAGATCTTTGTATCTCCAGACTTCTTTTAGCTTCAAGTCAAATAACGAATGATCAGCATCAATCGTTTCTGTCCACTTTTGTTGTGGTTCATTCATCTGTGTAAGTTTTTGCAAATTTATAATAATTAATTCTTACCGTATGTATTAGTTTATAAATTTTCATAGTCCATAAAACTAAAAATCAACAACTAATATATTGATATTTGTCGGCATGAGCAAAAACTATTGGCCATAAAGCCAATAGTCTATGAATTTTATAAATTATAATTGTTATTTTCTGATAAGTTGTTTCAGGTATTCACCGTATCCGCTTTTACCATATTTGGTAGCCGTCTCAAGCAGTTTCTCCTCATCAATGAATTTGTTTCTGAATGCAATTTCTTCAATACAGCCGATTTTAAATCCTTGTCTTTTTTCAATAACACTTACAAATTCTGAAGCGTCATGAAGAGAATCAAAGGTTCCTGTATCCAGCCATGCCGTTCCTCTGTTAAGAACAGCTACTTCAAGTTTTCCATTGCTTAAATAAACATTGTTGATGTCTGTGATTTCCAGCTCACCTCTTGCAGAGGGCTTGATGTTTTTAGCAATTTCAACGACATTGTTATCATAAAAATAAAGGCCGGGAACAGCATAGTTTGACTTAGGGTTTAAAGGCTTTTCTTCAATAGAAACAGCTTTCAGGTTTTTGTCGAATTCTACTACACCATATCTTTCAGGGTCTGCTACGTGGTAAGCAAAAACAACTCCTCCCTGTGGATTGGTTTTGTTTTTCAATAAAGTTCCCATTTCGGAACCATAGAAAATATTATCTCCCAATACCAGCGCTGCGGGGTCGTTACCAATAAATTGCTCGCCCAGAATAAAAGCTTGCGCTAAACCATCTGGACTTGGCTGTACAACATATTCTATATTACAGCCGATTTGTGAGCCGTCGCCCAAAAGTTTGATGAAACCTTCCTGGTCATGTGGAGTGGTGATGATCAGAATATCCTTGATTCCTGCTAAAAGCAATGTGGAAAGCGGATAGTAAATCATAGGTTTGTCGTAAACAGGCATCAGCTGCTTGCTTACTGCAATGGTTAGAGGGTAAAGTCTTGTTCCGGAACCTCCGGCTAATATTATTCCTTTCATGTTTTGGTGCGTAAAGACGCTTATTTCTTTTGTGTTGTGAGTTGAATTTCTGTGGAAGATAAAGAGTTCCATTGCTCTGTTATCTCAAATAATATATTTAGCTGTATTGTTTGCTGTAATAATCCTGATAATTTCCGGAAGTTACATTCTCCAGCCATTCCTTATTTTCCAGATACCAGTCGATGGTTTTTGCTAATCCTTCTTCAAAGGTAACTGAAGGTTTCCAGCCTAAATCTTTATTCAGTTTTGTGGCATCAATAGCGTAACGTTTGTCGTGACCCGGTCTGTCTTTTACAAAAGTGATCAGCTTTTCTGAATAACCTTTCGGTCTTTCCAGCTTGGCATCCATTTGTTTGATCAGTTCTTTGACAAGATCAATATTCTGCCACTCGTTGAATCCTCCGATATTGTAAGTCTCACCGGTTTTTGCTTCTTTAAAGATCTGATGAATCGCCTTGGCATGGTCAATGACAAACAACCAGTCTCTGGTGTATTTTCCATCACCGTAAATAGGAAGTGGTTTCTCGTTGATAATATTCGAAATACAAAGTGGAATCAATTTTTCAGGGAAATGATTCGGACCGTAGTTGTTGGAACAGTTCGATACAATGAAAGGCATTCCATAGGTATTTCCGTAAGCTCTTACCAAATGGTCAGAGGCTGCTTTTGAAGCTGAATACGGAGATTGAGGGTCGTATGATGTGGTCTCCAGAAAGAAACCTGTTTCCCCTAAGCTTCCATATACTTCATCCGTGGAAATATGATAGAAAAGATTGTTTCTTTTTTCATCCGGGAATCTGCCGTGGGTATGATCAGGATTTAATGTCCAGAATTCTTTACAAAGGTTCAAAAGATTAGCAGTTCCGTTTACATTCGTATTGATGAATGCCATAGGATCTGTAATACTTCTGTCTACATGGCTTTCTGCTGCTAAATGTACAACAGCATCCGGGTTATATTTTTCGAAAACTTTTCTAAGCTCTTCCGGTTTTGTAATATCTGCTTTTTCGAAAACATAATTCGGTTCATTTTCAATGTCCTTTAAGTTTTCGAGATTTCCGGCGTAGGTAAGAGCATCAAGATTGATGATCGTAGTATCCGGATTGTTTTTTACAAACTCTCTTACAACATGGGAGCCGATAAATCCGGCACCTCCTGTAACGATAATATTTTTCATTGATTTATTTTGTAATGGTCTTTCTTCCTATACTTTTATAATGAAATCCGTTCTGTTCAGGGATTTCCAGCGGGTACATATTTCTGCCGTCAAAAATGACTTTGTTTTTCATTTTTCTAGCCATAAGGTCAAAATTAGGATTTTTGAATTCCGGCCATTCTGTAGCAATAAACAGTGCATCTACATCTTCGATTGCATCGTACATTCCTTTAGCATATTGTATTTTATCACCTAAAAGCTTCTTAACATTACTTTCTGCAACAGCGTCATAGGCTATGACCTCTGCTCCTTTCTCCAATAGAAGAGCGATGTTGTCTAATGATGAGGCTTCTCTGATGTCATCCGTATTGGCTTTGAAGGCAAGCCCCCACATAGCAATTTTCTTTCCTTCAATACTTCCTCCGAAATATTTTTCAATTTCAGACACTAAGATTACCTTCTGGGCTGTATTTACCTTTTCCGTAGCTTCAAGGATCTGAAAATTAAAATCTTCCTGCTTTCCGGACTTTATAAGTGCTTTTACGTCTTTAGGAAAGCAGCTTCCACCATATCCGATACCTGGGAATAAGAATCTGTGCCCGATTCTGTCATCACTACCCATTCCCAGTCTTACCTTATCTACATCTGCGCCCACTTTTTCACAATAGTTCGCAATCTCATTCATAAAGGTGATTTTTACTGCCAGAAATGAATTCGCAGCATATTTTGTAAGTTCTGAGGATTTCTCATCCATGAAAATGATGGGAATTCCGGTGTTGGTAAAAGGCTGGTATATCTTAGACATGATGTCTTTGGCTCTTTCCGAACTTGCACCTACAACTACTCTTGAAGGGTTCATTGAATCTTCAACCGCAAATCCTTCTCTTAAAAATTCGGGATTTGAAACAACATCAAAAGGGATATTTGTTTTCGCTGAGATGGTTTCTCTTACTCTGTCTGCAGTTCCTACAGGAACCGTGCTTTTATTGACAATGACTTTGTATCCGGTCATCATTTCGCCAATATTATCAGCTACCTGAAGTACATAAGACAGATCTGCAGATCCGTCTTCTCCCGGAGGAGTAGGTAATGCCAGATAAATCACTTCGCTTTTGTCTAAAGCTTCTTTAAGATTGGTAGTGAAAAATAATCTTTCAGACTGAATGTTTCTTAAAAACATTTCTTCAAGGTTCGGCTCATAGATGGGAACAATGCCGTTTTTCATACCTTCTACTTTTTTTTCATCAATATCAACACAGTATACTGAATTGCCAAGTTCTGCCAGAGTGGTTCCTGTAACCAAACCTACATAACCTGTTCCTACAATCGTTATATTCAAAATGTCTGTTTTTAAATTCTAAGACAAAAGTAATAAAAATCTTCTGACATATTCTTTTAATTTATTGTAAATGAATCTGGCGCTATTTAACTGATACTTAAGATTATTTTGCTTTTTTAGAAAAAAAGCTTATATTTGCAATGGATTTACGGAAAAAATGGGAAGGCTTCGGAAGAAAGCCTTTTTTCGTACTGTAAATCAAGATAAAAATATATGGAGTTTAGAAAAAGAATTGAAGAATTATTAAATGAATTCCTTGAGACCAGAAAAGATCTGTTTCTTATTGATCTTAAAATTTCTGCAGGGGATGATATTACAGTGATTTTGGATGGTGATAACGGAGTTTCTTTGCAGGATTGTCTTGATGCAAGCCGTGCAATTGAATTCAATATGGATCGTGAAGAGCATGACTTCAGCCTTCAGGTGATGTCTGCAGGATTGAGCGAGCCATTATCCACACCAAGACAGTTCAGTAAAAACATTGGAAGAGAGATTGAGGTGATGCTGGAGGATTCTTCTAAAATTGAAGGGGAATTGTCAAAAGTAGACGATGAGAAGATCACGCTTGTTCTACGTTACCGGAAACCGAAAGATATCGGAAAAGGAAAAGTAGATGTGGAGGAGGAGAAAGAAATTTCTTATCCTGAGATCAAAAAAGCATTAGTAGTAATTAAATTTTAAAAAGAAAAAAGAATAGATGGATAATATAGCGTTGATTGAATCCTTTGGTGATTTTAAAGACGAAAAAGGGATCAGTAAGATTGATCTTATGGCAATTATTGAAGATTCACTGAAAACTCTTTTAAGAAAGAGATTTGATTCAGATGATCATTTTGATGTGATTGTAAACCCGGATAAAGGAGATTTTCAGATATTTTTAAATAAAACAATTGTAGAGGACGAAATGTCTGAAGATGATGATTTGGAAATTGAAATTTCTGAAGCAAAGAAGATTGATCCTACCTTCGAAGTAGGTGAAGACTTTACAATGGAAATTCCTGTTGCACAGTTGGGAAGAAGAAATATTCTTACCCTTAAGCAAATCCTTGCTACAAAACTTCAGGAACACAATAATGCAATGCTGTACGAACAGTTCAGAGATAAAATTGGTGAAATTGTTGTAGGGGAAATCCACCACATCCGTCATAAGCACGTGATTCTGCTGGATGATGAAGGAAATGAATTTATTTTACCAAAAGAAAACCAGATCCCATCCGATTTCTTTAAAAAGGGTGAGAATATCAGAGCTATTGTTGAGACAGTAGATTTTAAAGGTTCTAAACCACAGATTATTATTTCCAGAACTGCACCTAAATTCCTAGAGAAGTTATTAGAGCTGGAAATTCCTGAGATCCAGGACGGAACAATTATCCTGAAAAAGGTAGTGAGAATTCCTGGTGAAAAGGCGAAGATTGCAGTAGATGCTTATGATGACAGAATTGATCCGGTAGGAGCTTGTGTTGGAGTAAAAGGATCCAGAATTCATGGCGTTGTAAGAGAGTTGAGAAATGAAAACATCGATGTTATTCAGTGGTCTAAAAACCCTGAGATCTTGGTGAAGAGAGCATTAGGAAATGTTACTATTAACAAAATTGAAATCAATGAGGAGACGAACTACGCGTTGGTATATACTCCTGTTGAAGAAATTTCTAAAGTGATCGGAAAACAAGGTCAGAATATCAGACTGGCTTCTTGGTTGACAGGATATGAGATTGATGTATACAGAGAGTCCAGCGAGGATGATGATGTTGAATTGAAAGAATTTAACGATGATATCGAGCAGTGGATTTTGGATGAGTTTAAGAAAGTAGGACTTACGACTGCAAAATCAGTATTGGATAAAGAAACTGAAAGTCTTTTAAATATGGTTGACCTTGAAGAAGAAACTATTGAAGAGGTGAAACGTATTCTGAGAGAAGAATTTGAAGATTAAGATTTTAAATAAATTTTAATAAACAGTAAAAAAGAAATACTTTAATTTTAAAAATTAAAAACAGTAAATAATATAAATGCCAAAAATTAGATTAAATAAAGCGGTTAAGGAATTCAACATTTCGATGTCCAGATTAGTAGAGTTTTTACAGTCAAGGGGTTTCGAGGTTGAAAGCAATCCTAACGCTCAATTGGAAGAAGCGGCATATTCTGCATTGGAGGCTGAGTTTGCTAAAGACGGCGAACAAAGAAAGGCTTCCCATGAGGTGGTGATCACTAAAGTTCCGGAAGAAAAACTGGAAATTGAAGAAAAGAAAACCCCTGAAGTGATAAGAGCTAAAGCAAATAAACCAGAAACTAGAATTTTAGGTAAAATAGATTTGGAACCTAAGAAGCCTGAAGCTGAAGAGGCTCCTGCAGCTCCTGCAGTTCCTGTGGCTCCTGTTGCGACACCGGTTGAAGAAAAGAAAGAAGAAATCGTGAAAGAAGAACAACCGGAAGTTAAAGCAGCGCCTGAAAAGCAGGAATTTAAAGTTTTGGATAAAATTGATTTGTCTCAAATAGAATCTAGAAACAGACCTGTGAAAAAAGACAAACCAAAAATGGAGGAGAAAAAAGAAGAAGTTAAACCTGTGGAAACAGTAAAAGAAACTCCAAAACCAGTGGTTGCAGAGGAGAAAAAAGTGGAAACTCCAAAAACAGAGGCTGAGCCTGAATCTCAGGAACCACAGAAAATTGAGACAGTATATCAAAAACTTGACGGTCCTAAAATCGTTGGGGAAAAGATCGACTTGACTCAGTTTGCGCCGAAGCCGGGTGCCGGAGCAAAAAAGAAAAGAAAGAGAATTGAAAAACCTGGTCAGAATAACCAACAAGGTCAGGGGAATAATCAAAACTCAGGAAATAATAACCAAGGTGGTCAGGGCCAGGGAAACCGTCAGAATAATAACGGTGGACAAGGCGGAAACCGTCAAGGTCAGGGCGGACAAGGAAACCGTCCTCAAGGTCAGGGTGGCCAGGGTGGAAACCGTTTTGGAAATAACCAGGGTGGTGGAAACCGTCAGGGTCAAGGTGGTGGCTTCAAAAAAGGAGGTCAGAACAACAGACCAGGGCAAAGAGTTATGCCAGTTGAATTAACCGATGAGCAGGTTAAAAACCAGATCAAAGAAACATTAGAAAAACTTACTAATAAAGGAGGAAAATCTAAATCTGCAAAACACAGAAAAGACAAAAGAACTTTCCGTAGAGAGCAGGATGAGCGCCAGCAGGAGCTTGAAGCACAAGACAGAACTCTTAAAGTAACAGAATTCATCACAGTAGGTGAATTGGCAAGTTTGATGAATGTTTCTCCAACTGAAGTAATCTCTGCTTGTTTCTCATTAGGGGTAATGGTTACCATGAACCAGAGACTTGAAGCGGATACCTTATTATTAGTAGCAGATGAATTCGGTTATAAAATCGAATTCTCAGATGCTGATCTTGAAGATACAGATGCTGAAGATGAAGTGGATACTGAAGAAAGCTTATTGCAGAGAGCTCCTGTAGTTACTGTAATGGGACACGTTGACCACGGTAAAACTTCATTATTGGATTACATCAGAAAAACCAACGTAATTGCTGGTGAATCAGGAGGAATTACTCAGCACATCGGTGCTTATAATGTGAAGCTGGAAAATGGTCAGAGAATTACTTTCTTAGATACACCAGGTCACGAAGCCTTTACAGCGATGAGAGCAAGAGGGGCGCAGATCACGGATATTGCAATTATCGTAATTGCTGCCGATGATGATGTAATGCCACAAACAAAAGAAGCAATTGCTCACGCACAGGCTGCAGGAGTACCAATGATTATTGCTATCAACAAAGTGGATAAGCCGAATGCAAACCCGGACAACATCCGTCAGCAGTTATCAGGATTAAATCCACCAGTTTTAGTAGAAGAATGGGGTGGGAATGTTCAGGCACAGGAGATCTCAGCTAAATTCGGTAATAACGTAGATGTATTGTTGGAAAAAGTTTTACTACAGGCTGAAATGCTTGAGTTGAAAGCAAATCCTGACCGTGCAGCAAACGGAGTTGTTATTGAAGCATCTTTAGATAAAGGTAGAGGTTATGTAGCAACAATGTTGGTACAGACCGGAACTTTAAGAGTAGGTGATTATGTAGTAGCGGGTAAAAATCACGGTAAAGTAAAAGCTTTGCTTGATGAAAGAGGTAAAAATCTAAAAGAAGCAGGGCCATCAATTCCTGCAACAATTTTAGGTTTGGACGGAGCGCCTACTGCAGGTGATAAATTCCGCGTATATGCTGATGAAAGTGAAGGTAAAGCTATTGCCAATAAGAGAGAACAGCTGCAGAGGGAATTATCGATCAGAACCAAGAAGCATACAACCCTTGAGGAATTGGGTAGACGTATTGCTTTAGGAGAATTCAAAGAATTGAACATTATCCTTAAAGGAGACGTGGATGGTTCTGTAGAAGCTCTTTCTGATCAGTTACAAAGATTATCAACAGAAGAAATCAGTGTTAAGATTCTTCACTCAGGTGTTGGGCAGATCACTGAATCTGATATCAACTTAGCCGCAGCATCAGATGCGATTATCATTGGATTCAATGTAAGAGCGGGTGCCAATGCAAAAGAACTTGCCGATCGTGAGGAAATTGAGATCAGAACTTACTCTGTAATCTATAAAGCAATCGATGAAGTAAAAGAAGCGATGGAGGGAATGCTTTCTCCGGAAATTCAGGAACAGGTGATTGGTAATGTTGAAATCCGTGAGGTATTCAAGATTTCTAAAGTAGGAACAATTGCAGGTTGTATGGTTCTTACCGGAAAAGTAACAAGACAGTCTAAAGTACGTTTGCTAAGAGACGGTATTGTTAAATTCGATGGAGAACTGGAAAGTTTGAAACGTTTCAAAGATGATGTGAAGGAAGTAACAAAAGGTTACGAATGTGGTCTGAACCTTAAAGGTTATAATGATATTGAAATCGGAGATATTCTTGAAGTTTACGAAGAAGTAGCGGTTAAGAAAAAACTGAAATAATAAATTATGTTGGTCACAAACTATTGATCATGAGTAATAAAAAAACCATCTCTATTTCTGAGATGGTTTTTTCTTTTATTATCAATGGTTGTTAAAATGTAATAGAGTACTCAATATATAAAAATCCGAGTACAATTTAAATGTACTCGGATTTTTATAAAATTTAAAAGTAATTAAATATATAATTATTGATTGATAAAATTCACCAGTTTAGCTATATCACTATCGTTGAATTTTAAATTATTAGATTTAATGTACATATTATACTCTTTTTCTTTTTCTGGAAATAGATTCGTTATTTTTTTTAACGACGATACTTTACTTATATTTCCAGAAGTTGTTTTTATATAGTAAACAGGATCTTGTTTTACAAACATGGCAGGTTTACCAGTTTGATAGGTATTAGGAGCGGGAGCGGCATCCTTAAAAATAACTTTTTCCTTTTTGTATACTGAATTTCTACCCTTTACTATTTCGATAAGATAGCCTTTGGGCTCTGAACTGTTTTTTAAGTATACAAAGACTTGTTTAGATGGAAGTACTTCAATTCTGGAAAAATCATCTTGTTTAGGTAAAACCTCTGTTTTCCCATTGTTTAAAAACTCTATGTCATCAGTGTAAGCATTATATCTTACCTCGATATTACCATATTTTTCTCCAACAGACGCTTTTTGAAAAAGCGGTGACTGATAAGGAGACCCTTGTATATCTTCATATTTTACGGGGGCTCCTGTTCCTGAAACTACATTTTCAAAGACGGATTGACTCCCAGTTACATTATTAATATTTAAAGACTGTTGAGCGTCTACAAATACAAATGGTAAGAATAAAGCTCCCAGTAATATTTTTTTCATTTTTAAGTTATTGCTCATTATTTACTATAATTAACAGGTTATTATTGGTAAAGTTAATAAAAAAACATGAATGCTGTAATCTTTTGTTCTGATTTGTTAATTTAATTACTTTGTATATGTTAATAAGCTGTTTTTATATAAACAGCGTTGAGAGAAGGCAAATCGATGATTGTCGAGGTAGAGCAAAGAATACAACTACGATCTATTTGACTTACAAAACGGATAACTTGTCAATGGTCTGTGTTAACTTGAATATTTTATAGCTTTTTGCCTCTGTCTTTTTTAGATTAGTTTTTTTACCAACGATTTGCTGAGAAGCACTCATTAGCCGAATAACTCTTTTCTCTGAAAATTATAGGAAGTATACTTAAAATAAATGGAGATAGATTCTTAACATGAAGAAGTTATAAAGTACTTTAAAAATATGTTAAAAATGTTATAATTACTACCATGCTGATGTATTCAAAATTACAATGACAGTTCGGATATAAACTTATAAAATAGAATTCAGGATTTATATCATAAAAGTGTGAAAACCACTTTTTTAGAATGTGTAATTATTTTTTTTTGTTAAAGTAATTTATAATTAATCTAAATAATTTTTTTTTAATTATTAATTGTTTGTTAAAGTGTGTATAAAGTGTAAAAAAAATATTTTTTGTCTAATAAAAAATATCTTTAATTATGAAATCATATTTGATTTCTGTAAAGTTTAAATCAAATACCTAAAAAAAACGTAGTTTAATCATAGGTTTGATTTGTAGATGTTAATATTTATTAACATATTTGCCCATTAAATATATTAAAATTTGTTAATATGAATGTTAAATTACGTGTACTGACAGCCGGTGTGTTATTTTTCACAGGGCAGATGGTATTTGCTCAAAAAGACACGACAGGTTCTAAAAAAGACAAAGAACAGAAGATTGAAGAGATTGTTGTGTTAGGTTATAGCAAAACATCTACGAAAGCTAAATCTAGTGCTTCTTCGGTAACCATTGGGTCTGAAACATTAGAGAACAGACCAAATATTTCTGTTCTTAACTCTATACAGGGTACAGCTCCAGGTATAGTAGCGAACTCAGCATCTGGATCTCCGGGATCTGGTAAGTTTAATATTATTATCAGAGGACTTAGTTCTTTAAATGGTTCTACGGATCCGTTATATGTTATTGATGGTATCATTACATCCGGGTCACAGTTTAGAAACTTAAACCCTAATGATATTGATACATTTAGTATTCTAAAAGATGCACAGGCTACTGCAATTTATGGAAATAGAGCTGCTAACGGGGTTGTTGTAATCACTACTAAAGGTGGTAAGTTTAACTCAAAGCTTAGAATTTCCTATGATGCATTAACTTCTTTTTCTGTTTTGCCAAAAACGGATTATAACATGTCTTCCGGAAGAGAATTATTACAGGTTCAGAAGAATGCGGGAGGTGGAAAAGGAGCTACAATGTCTCAAAATGATATAAATAATTTCACTACGAATACAGACTGGAGAGATCTGTTTTCAAGAGTTGGGATGAGCCAACAGCATACGTTGTCAATTAGTGCAGGTGGAGAAAATATAAGCAACTTTGTTTCTTTAGGTTATGTAGATAGTGAAGGTAACATTCGTGGAACTGATTTCAAAAGATTTACGCTTAGAAATAATCTTAATGGGAAAAGTAGCGATGGAAAGTTAACCTTCGGTGCAATCATAGGTCTGGGATTTTCAAAAAGGAATCAGTTAGATGATGAAACTAATGCTAATATTAATGCAAACACTGTACAGAATCCTTTATTTGGAACAGTGCTTTCCGCTCCATATTTAGCAGCGCCAACATTTAGCAATGGTTTAGGGTTATTCAATCAGATTGGACAGGCTAGTGGTAACGGAAACGGAGCATATATTCTTTATGATAACATCATGGGGGGTATTAGAAACCAGTTTACGGAAACCAGCTTAACAGCTAACGTAAGTGGTAATTACAAACTTACATCAGATTTAAGTATTGGAAACAGAACGGGTGTTGATTATAAAAATTATCAAAGACAATTTGCAAGAGCTGCAAACGGTTACTTATCTTTAGTAGTAGCTGCAGGACAAGGGGCAAAATATGGTGGATTTGAGCAATTTAATACTGTAAACGATTTAACTTTCAATACTACTACAAATATTACGTATAACCATTCATTTGGTGATCATACTATTACTGCTGCTGCTTATCTAGATTATATTAAAGTAAACTGGCAAAGTTATACTCAACAGCAGAACGGTCTTGATCCTTTAGTTTGGGAATTCGGTGCAGGAACCGGATATGTTCCTTTTAACCCTGCTACACCAAATATCTACCGTCCTTCTGCAAGTGCATTGAAGGTTACTGCAGGAACGCTGGCTTATTTTGGAACTGTAGATTATGACTACCAAGGAAAATATGGTGTGTCTGGGGTGATAAGAAGAGATGGATCATACAGATTCCCTAAAGATAACAGATGGGAAACTTTCTGGTCAGTAGCAGGAAGATGGAATATTGATAAAGAAAACTTTATGGAAGGATCTGGGTTCAATTTATTGAAACTAAGAGCTTCACTCGGAACAACAGGTAACCAAAACTTATTTACAGTTACTAATAATACCAATGTATTAACAGTAGGTCCTTCTTCATATTTAGATTATAATGGACCGAACCCTACTACAGCTCCGGCTTACCAAAGCTTACCTGGATATTATTTGGCAAACCTTGGAAACCAGAATCTAAAATGGGAAGAAGTAAAGCAACTCGATTTAGGAGTAGATTTCAACTATAAAGGGTTGGTAGAAGGTACTTTTGACTATTATCAAAAAAGAACATCAAGATTATTTAACTCTATTCCGGTAACTTATGTTACAGGTCAAGGTTCATTAAGAGGAAATAATGGCGTTATGGATAACAAAGGGGTTGAAGGATCACTAAGAGTTCACATACTAAGAAAAGCGAATACAAAACTATCTGTATTTGGGAATGTGGGGTATAACTCTAACAAGATTATCAGCATGGAAGCTCCTGATCTTACTGGTGATTTTGTTGATGGTATTGGAGGACCAGCAGATCAATGGCAGCTTTATCCTTATGTAGGAGTTAATCCAGCTAACGGAGAGCAGTTATTTTTAGACATAAATGGAAATGTAACTCAAACGCCAACTGCAGGTGATAGAAGACTTACAGGAAAAAGCCCTATGCCTAAGTATACAGGTGGGTTTGGATTTAATTTCCAACATGACGGATTCTTTGTAGATGCTTTATTTTCTTATCAGAAAGGAGGATATATTTATGATAACCTATATTCTTGGGTAATGAATCCTTCTTATGCTGCATCTGGACTTAACGTTTCAGCTGATCTATTGAATGCTTGGACTCCAAATAATACGAATGCTACAGTACCAAGTTTATCAGCTGTGAATTCTACATTAGAAGGTTCTTCTGATAGATTCCTTTTCAAGTCTGATTTTGTTAGATTGAAGAATGTAAGCGTTGGATATACTTTCGACAAAAAAGCATTAGGTAATTTGCCAATCAATTCTATTAAGGTTTTTGCACAAGCTGAAAACATTTATACTTTCACAGGATGGAAAGGTTTTGATGTGGAGCCAATTACAACGTATTCACTTAACGTATATCCAAATCCCAAAACATATTCTGTAGGGGTTAATGTAGATTTTTAAAAAAGAAAAAAATGAATAAAATATATAAAAAAGCATTAGTGATAGCAGTATGTCTATCGTCAGTTGGTTTTACTTTAAACAGTTGTAAGGATGCTATTGATATAGAGCAGCCTGGGTTATTGGATGATGCCACTTTATTTACAAGTGTATCAAACCTTAATGATTATTTAGTTGGATCTGTGTATGCCAACATGGATACTAATAATGATATTTATTTCTCTGCAGTATTTACTGACGAGGTAAAGCCTGGAGCAGGTAGTGGTGGTCAGGAATATGAGATTCACCGTTATTTTATAGACCCTACGACAGGCTTAACAACAGGAATTTGGGCACAACATTATTTGGTAATTAACCGTGTGAACAGATTGCTTGCTGGTGCAGCACAAGTTACTCCGGCTGCTGGCGAAGTAGCCCAATATAATTCAATACTTGCTCAGGCGAGAGCGATAAGAGCTTTCTGCTACCTTCAATTAGAAACTTTCTTCGCTCCAGATATGAAGGATCCAAACGGTTTAGGTGTTTTGCTCCTGAAAGATGTACCAACAGTTGATGTAAAACTTCCAAGAAGTAAAAATCAAGACGTTTATGATTTTATTAATGCGGATTTAGATTATGCAAGAAGTATTTTAGCTTATAATGCACCTACAGGTAGGTATTACGTAGATAAGGGATTTGTAAATGCAGTTTCTGCAAGATTTAATCTTTACAGAGGTAACACAACCTTGGCTAAGCAATATGCACAAGATGTGATATCTAATGCTGGATTATCATTAACTGCTGCTTCAGCTTATCCAACAATGTGGAATGATACAGCAAGAGGAGAAATTATTTTCGCATTAAACAGATTAGCTACAGGAAACGGAAGTTCAATTGGAACAAGATGGAATACCAACAGTTCTAGTATTACAGGAAATCCAATGTGGGCTTTAGGTAGAAACCTATTTAATATCATTAATACAACTCCAGGTGATGTTAGAAGATCAGTGTATGTTGATCCTTCATCTATAATTGATCCTAATTATTTAACAAGTACTTCTCCTAGAGATACTGATCAACTGGTAGTAGATAAATACCCTGGTAAAACAAGTGCTGCTACAAGAAATGATTTAAAAGTATTTAGATTATCAGAAATGTATTTCATCTTAGCGGAATGTGAAACAGCGGCTAATAATTTTACTGGTGCTGCAACATTAATTCAGCAAGTAAGAGCGAAAAGATATAACAGTGGAACAGCTCCTCTTCCGGTATATGCATCATCTACAGCTGCTTATGCTGATATTTTGAAAGAGAGAAGAGTAGATCTTGCGTTAGAAGGGCATAGATATATAGATTTAAAAAGATTGGCTACTGCAGCAGGTGTTACTATGGATAGAAACCAAACAGATGATGTTGTTACGGTTACCAACCTTCCGAACAATAGTCATAAGTATACATTGCCTATCCCGGTTCAGGAAATTAATTTAAATCCTCAAGTGCAACAAAACCCTGGTTATTAATAATTAAAAGCGAATTTTAGCTATGAAAATTTTAAAATATTTAAGTATTCCCCTTTTTGCATTAATGATCTCTGCTTGTTCAGAGAGAGACGATGCAGTATATGACGGTGATAATTTTGTGAGTTTTGGTGCTGAAAGCTCTGAGGCAACAGTAGTAAAAGGAACAACATCTAGAGAGGTTGCAGTAGTATATACCACTTTAAGTGAAGCAAAGCAAAATACAGAAGTAAAAATTGCTGTTGATGCTGCTAATTCTACAGCAGTAGAAGGTGTTGATTTTAAGATTCTAAATAAAACGGATAATCTTCCTGCTGGACAAAAGGTTGGAAGCTTTAAAGTACAATTATTAGAAAGTGGTGCTCTGGAAACTCAAAAAACGATTACTTTTAAGATTTCTTCGTCAGTGCCTAATGCTACGTTCAATCAAACTCATACATTGAAATATTCATTAGAATGTCCATTTAATATGTCAGGTTTCACTGGAACGTATAAGGTTGTAACAGATACTTGGGAAGATTATTCACCAGGAGATCTAATTACTATTCAGCCAGGTCCTGCCGCTAATCAATTTAAGATATTGTCAACCAACAATCCTTATATTAGCAACCCGACTACATCTTACATGCTTGTTACTGTTCAGAATAATGGTAATATCACAGTAGCTTCCAATCAACCTTTTAGTTATGGAGGAACTACAGGTGATATGAATATAAGTGGTACAGGGACAGTTAACTTTTGTACTAGTGGTATAAATATTTCTGCTCTTACTTTCTCAGGTAATGCTGGGACTGCTAGTGGTCAAAAATTTGTCCTAGTGAAAAACTAAAATTTTTTCTAATAAAAATATCTAAAACCCCACATCTTTTTGTGGGGTTTTTTATGTCCTTTTATTTCTTATTTTTGCTGTACAATAATGAATAATGAAGTACATCCTTTTCATACTCTTCTCTTTAGGTTTTATAGCCAAGGCTCAGGTCCTGAATAAAGCAGAGACAAAGCCTCAGCCCAAAAAAGAAGATACCCTTGTGATAGATTCCGGGAAAAAAGATTCCCTGAAAATTTTTAAGCCTACCATTAATGATTACCAGTATCAGACCCAGTTTTCTGAAAAGAAAGTTTTTGATACCGTAATGACTTTTGATAAAACCTATATTTTTTCACAGCAAAATAATAAAGATAATTTTGGGAGAGTGCAGCCTGCCAACATTGGTGCAGGATTTAATCCTCTTGTATTTGAAGTAAATCCGGAAGAAAATCTTTCATTACTTCCTTCCAATAAATCTTACATGATCATTGGAGCCAATGATGTGAAATACTACGACGTAAAAACACCTACCGCATCATTTATTTATCATAATGCCATGCGAAACGGTGCTGCTCTGAAATCAACCTATACTCAGAACATCGGAAAAAGATTCAACTTTGCTCTTGAATATATGGGACTTCGTTCTCAGGGACTTTACAGAAACTCATTGTCAGCAAATAACAATACACTATTCTCAGGTCATTATGTTTCGAAAAGCGGAAATTATGAGCTTTTTGCCCATTATCTTCATCAGAATGTAAATAATCAGGAGAGTGGAGGTATTACCGAAGATAATCTGTTTCAAAGTGGTGACAGTAATTATAGCAACAGACAAAATGCGCAGGTAAATCTGGCCTCTTCAAGCTCACAGTTTTCTTACAGAAGATACTATCTGAGTCATCAGTTTACGCCATTCAATTCCGGGAAATTCCCTTTCAGTATAAGACATATTATTTCTCATCAGGGGAACAAATATTATTATAATCAAACTGCCTTGGAGCCTTATTGGTATAATGACCCTGCTGAACTGGTAGACGGTTTCCCGCTGACAACAAAAAAATATTCCGAAAACTTCAGCAATACGGTAAGCCTGATTTTTAATAATGAAAAATTCAAGCTGGATGCAGGGGTACGTTATCAGATGATCAAATTAGGAATAAGAGATGTTGTTGCACTGAATGGTGTTCCTTTCCCTGGCGAACTGAAAGAAAACAGAATTGGAGCTGTAGGAAATCTGCAGGTAAAACTTTGGGACAAAATTCAATTGAATTCATTCCTGGAATTTTCAAACGGAAGCCAGTTTAAAAGTTATCTGAAAACAACCAATAATCTGAAGTTTGAGCCTGTCAAAGATTATTTCGTTAATGCAAAAGTAAACTTCCAGAGTGCCTATCCTTCTTTCAATTATTTATTAAATACTTCCGTTTATAACAATTTCAATTATTATCTTGAAGATGCGAAGAACCAGTCTGTAATGGAAGTAGGAGGAAGTATCAATCTGAAATGGTTCAAAACAGAGCTTTTCGCCAATTACTTCAGAATTGATAACTATACTTATTTTGATAGTAACGGAAGTCCGAAGCAAAGTAATAATTCGGTGAATATTTCTCAGATCGGAGGAGATGCCACATTCAGCTTCAACAAATTTCACCTGAATACAAGAGTGCATTTCCAGAATACTTTAACCAATAAAGAACTGCTTCCTTTACCTGGTTTTATCGGTAGGGCCAACTTCTTTTATCAGACACAGGCCTTTAAAAAAGCAGCAGAAATTCAGGCAGGGGTTAAAGTATATTATTTCTCTAAATTCGCTTCAAGAGAATATTTCCCGGTTCTTAATGAATACATTCTGCCAAGAGCAGATTCATTTTCAATTGGAGGACAGCCTATCGCCGATGTTTATATTAATATGAAGGTGAAGAAAATGTTCTTTTTCATAGAAGGACAGCAGATAGGAACGGTGATCTCCAACAACAAAGCATATGCATTTCCACATTACCCGGTGTATGATTTCAGATTGAATATCGGAATTGTGTGGTATTTGTTCAACTAAAAACTGTACAAGTTGAAAACAATTAATAAAATATCATTTAACGATATAGAAAGTATTCCTCAGCTGGTAAAAGATTTTTTACATCAGAAAATTGAGGGTTTTGAAAATAACACATTTTCCTTAGAGCATTTCAGACAGCAGATTCATCTGAAGAAAGATTCTTTCACATCAGAGAAAAGAAATATTTTGGCTGATGTATTTGAAAGTCAGCTTGCAAGTCTTACTCTTTCTTCAAAGCAGAAAGAAAATCTTGAAAGTATTAAACAGCCAAACACGTTCACTATTACAACGGGGCATCAGCTGAACCTGTTTTCCGGACCTGTTTTCTTTGTATATAAAATTCTTCAGACAATAAAGACATGCACCTATCTGAAAGAAAATTTTCCGGATTTTAATTTTGTTCCGGTATATTGGATGGCTTCGGAGGATCATGATTTTGCAGAGATCAACCATTTTAAAACTGAAAATAACTATTACGAAACTAACGGAAAATCCGGCGGCCCGGTAGGACGAATTGAAATCAGTGATACCTATTTTATTTCTGAATTTGAAAAAGAATTTAAAGATTCTGTTTTCGGGACAGAGCTGATTTTAATGATGAAGGAAGCTTATAAAGCAGGAAACACCTTAACGGAAGCCATTAAGATTCTTGTCAACCGTCTTTTTTCAGAATTCGGACTTTTGATTCTGGATGGAGATTCTAAGGAACTTAAAAAACAGATGAAGGAGATTTTTGAAGATGAACTTCTTCATTTCAGCTTACAGAAAACTTCTGAAGATAAAGTCAAGTTTCTGACAGAGAAATATGGAAAGGTTCAGGTAAACCCTCGTGAAATTAACCTTTTCTATCTTTCTGACACCAGAGACAGAATTGAATTTAATGGTCAGAAGTATATCATTGTGGATAAGACCATCCAGTTTACAGAAGAAGAGATTCTGGCTGAACTGGAAAATCATCCTGAAAAATTCAGTCCGAATGCATTAATGCGTCCGGTTTATCAGGAAAACGTACTTCCTAATCTGGCTTATATTGGTGGAAATGCAGAAATCATGTACTGGCTGGAACTGAAGGATTATTTCTCAAAAATCAATATTCCTTTTCCTATCCTGATTCCAAGAAATTCTATGCTTTTTCTGAAAGAAAAAACCTTAGGGAAAATAAAAAAGCTTGATCTTAAAATAGAAGATTTTTTCCAAAATTTCACGGTACTTACGAATCGGAAGATTTTAAAAGATAATCCTGTTCTACAATTGCTGGAAGAAAAAGAAGAAGTATTGATCAGCAATTTTTCTGCGTTGAAAGCTTCTGCGGAAACCACAGAGAAATCTTTCGGTAATATGGTAAAGGCAGAAGAAGTACGACAGCTGAAATCATTTAAAAGAATGAAAAAACGACTGCTTCATGCTGAAAAAATAAAACAGAATGAATTGCTGGAAAGACTTGAAAATCTGTTTTTAGATGTTCATCCCGCAAAAACATGGCAGGAGAGGGTATATAACTTTAGTGTATTCTTTTCAGATTATGGCTATTCGTGGCTTGAAAATTGTTTGGAAGAAATGGTGGTTCAAGATTCAAAATTAATAATTGTTGCCATTTAATTTTAAAGAAGTATTTTTGTAAATTATAATTATCGAATATGATAAAGAGGTTTTTTATTCTATCCAGTTTATGTATGGTTTTGGGAGTTTCAGCCCAGAAATCACATACGGTTGTGCAAGGTGACAATCCTTACAACATTGCCAAAAAGTATGGAATGACTATAGATGAATTGCTGAAGCTAAACCCAAAACATAAAGATGGCAAACTGGCGATCGGAGATGTTTTAACGATAAAATCAGAAAAAGCAGCCACTCCGGCTGTAACAAAAACAGCTCCTGCAGGAAAAGTAACTTCAAATACAGGTGCTTCTTCTCTGGGTAAAATTGTTTTACTGCCAAAGCAAACCATCTATGGTATTACAAAACAATACAGAATTTCCGAAACTGATTTAAGAAAACTGAATCCTGAACTGGATTCTCACATGAAAATCGGAGACGAAATCACATTACCTCTTGCCAGTATAAAAAAATATGGTGGCGAGCAACAGGCTGTAACAGCAGAAAAACATGCTGAAACTCCTGTAGAAAAAGTAACAGCAACTGCTGCTACATCTACATCTGCTACCACTGCTGCTGCAGAAGGAGAATCTTATGTGATTCAGGCGAAAGATAATTATTACAGAATTACAAAACAGTTTGGCATCAGCCAGCAGGATCTTTATGCTTTAAATCCGGGATTGGAAGAAAAAGGACTGAAACCTGGTGATACCATAACAATAAAAAGATCCAATAACAATAATACTGATACTGTTGCTGAAACTTCAAATCCAAAAGCAAAAATGGATTCAGGCAACGAAAAATCAACCGCTGCCTCCACTGTTGCTGCAGGTGATGATTATGTTACCTACACAGTTCAGCAGGGAGATACAGTGTTCTCTATTGTTAATAAATTCGGTGTTTCTATTGATGAGCTTATTGCTCTTAACCCGGATCTTTCACATGGTCTGAAAACCGGAATGGTTTTAAAAATCAAAAAGCAGGATGCTGCATACATAAAGAAGAATGGTGATGCTTTAAGCGTTATCCTGATGCTTCCTTTCGGGTACAGCACCAATGAAACCCAGTACAGAGGAATGGCACTTGACTTTTTGACAGGAGCTAAACTTGCTATTGAAAGAAATGCAAGAGGAGGACAAAAATTAGATATTAAAATCGTGGATTCAGGGAATGAAGCTTCGTTCAAAAACTCTTTGACGCAGATCAACCCTGATAATACAGATCTTATTATCGGACCTTTCTTCAAATCCAATGTAATAGATGTTCTTGATTTTACCAAAAATCAGAAAATCCCGATTGTAGCACCATTTGCCAACTCTCCGGAACTCTATAACTACAGTAACCTTATTATTGTAGAAACCAACAATCAGACCTATGCTGATAAGATTGTAGAAGAAGTAAAAGCAGTGTATTCAGATCAGAAAATATATATAGTGGCAGATGCTAAAAAAGAAGATGCCAACTATATTAAAGCCGGACTTGAAAAAGCGGTGAAAAATCCTAATATCATTATTGTTAATTCGTCGGCAGATATTCAACCGGATCAGAATATGATGACAGGACAGTCTGCACCGGTTATTGCTATTTTAGCAAATGATGATAATACTGCAGGAGATGCTTTTGCCAACAGAATAATTGCAATGTCTAAAGAAGTTCAGGGAATAAAAGCCTTCAGTATGTTCTATTCTCCTGTTTTCGAGAAGAAAGTGGATGAGCTGAGCCAGGCAAGTCTTGTATATCTGATGGATAGAAAGATCAATACAGACGGAAGCTTTGAGAAAGAAATTCTGGCTGCTTATAAAAGCAAATACTGCAAAACTCCACCAAAATATGCTATTGTAGGTTTTGATGTGGTAAATGACATGTTAACCAGAGAGAATAAAAAAGGAGAGATCTTTAAACAAATGAATAAAGTTCAGACTCAGCTTGCGACCAAATTTGAGTTTGTAAAATCTAAAGCTAACGGTGCTTATGTAAATACAGGTTACAGAGTAATCAGGTTAGTACCATAAATGATTTATAGCACTTAAAACGAATATTGTTAACATTATAGTTATATTTGCATAATATTTAATTCAATACATGAAAGCACTTGTATTTCCAGGGCAGGGTTCTCAGTTCGTAGGAATGGGAAAAGAATTGTATGATTCTAGAAAAGATATTAAAGATCTGATGGAATCTGCCAATGAAATTTTAGGTTTCGACATTCTTTCCATTATGTTTAACGGTACGGATGCGGATCTTAAGAAAACAGAGGTTACCCAGCCTTCAATATTTATACATTCAGTAGCAGCATTAAAAGCCGTAAATGGTCTTGGTGCTGAAATGGTAGCAGGACACTCTTTGGGAGAGTTCTCAGCTTTGGTTGCCAACGGAGTTTTATCCTTTGATGACGGTTTGAAATTAGTTTCTGAAAGAGCGAAAGCGATGCAGGAAGCTTGTGACGCCAATCCAAGTTCTATGGCTGCAATCTTAGGATTGGATGATGCCAAGGTTGAAGAAATCTGTGCACAAATTAGCGGGGTTGTTGTTCCTGCCAACTATAACTGTCCGGGACAATTGGTTATTTCAGGGGAAACTCCTGCAGTAGAAGAAGCGTGTATAAAGCTGAAAGAAGCAGGCGCTAAAAGAGCATTGCTGTTACCGGTAAACGGAGCTTTCCACTCACCATTGATGCAGCCTGCACAGGAGAGACTGGCAGCAGCTATCGAAAAGACAAAATTCAGAAAAGCAACTATTCCTGTATACCAGAATATCACGACAACAGCGGTAACCAATCCTGATGAGATCAAACAAAACCTGATCGCTCAGCTTACCGGTCCAGTAAAATGGACACAGTCTGTTCAGAATATGATTAAAGATGGCGCCTCTAACTTTGTGGAAGTAGGACCAGGAAAAACCCTTCAGGGATTGATCAAAAAAATTGACGGATCGGTAGAAGCTACTTCTGCAATCTAAATAAAAAAATATGAGCGCGATCTTTTCACCGGGCAAGCTTATGCTTACTTCAGAATATTTCGCAATCGATGGAGCTCTTGTCTTAGCGGTACCTACCAGGCTGGGACAAGAGTTTTTCTTTGAAGAAAAAGAAGATGGAAAATCTCTTATTCTTTGGGAAGCCTATCATCAGAATACATTATGGTTAAAAGCTGTCATTGATTATAAAAACTGGCAGATCTTAGAAACCAATATTCCGTCAAGCGCTGAGTTTATTACCAAAACATTACAAAATGTTCAGCTGCTTTCTGACAGTAAATTCAAAACAGACCTTACTTATTATTTAAAAACAAATCTTCAGTTTCCTGCGGATTATGGGCTTGGGAGCAGTTCCACCCTGATGAATAACCTGGCGGAATGGGCTGAAATAGATCCTTTTCATCTTAACACCATCAGTTTGGGAGGCAGTGGATATGACATTGCAGTTGCAAAAGAAAAGTCCGCAGTGCTTTTCCAAAGTAAACCTGAGATAAAATATGAGAAAGTAGATTTTAATCCGTCCTTTAAAAATGAACTGATTTTTATTCATTTAAATCAGAAGCAGGATAGCAGAGAAGGAATCAATTTTTACAAATCAAAAAAGAAGTCTCCGGAACTGGTTGGTGAATTTTCGGATATCACAAAGAAAATTATGTTATGCGATGAATTGGAAAATTTTTCTGAACTAATGGTGATTCATGAGCGAAAAATTGCCGATTTTCTTGAAATACTCACAGTTAAAGAAAAATTTTTCTCAGATTGCCCTTCATTTGTCAAAAGTTTAGGCGCATGGGGTGGAGATTTTGTGATGAGTGCCAAATTTGGGGACTATAAGAACTATTTTTGGGAGAAAGGTTTTACAACTGTTTTTGAATGGGAAAATATAATTGGTTTATAATCAATACATTACAATCCTGTTTTTTTATTTGCCATTCTGACTTATATCAGTATATTTAAACCACCTTTAACAAATAATTAATATTATTTTTGTTGAAAGCAATAAAGAAATAGAAAATATAAGTAAAATGAAAAACACTAAAATCATCCAGGATTTAGAGAAATTAGGGATTAAAGGAAACTATGAAGTAGTGTATAATCCTTCTTATGAAGAATTATATCAGGCTGAAGTTTCTCCTGAAAATCAGGGGTTTGAGAAAGCTGAGCTTACAGAATCAGGCGCAGTATCAGTAAAAACAGGAATTTTCACAGGTCGTTCACCTAAAGACAGATATATTGTTCAGGATGATATTACAAGAGATACAATTTTCTGGGATGGTAAAGTAAACTTACCTACAACAGCAGAAATTTTCGGGTCTTGTAAAGAACTAGTGCTGAACCAGCTTGCCGGATCTAAAAAGATTTATGTAGTAGATACATTCTGCGGAACGAATGCGGATACGAGACTTAAAGTAAGATTTATCGTTGAAGTAGCATGGCAGGCACATTTTGTTACTAATATGTTCATTCGTCCTTCTCACTATGAGCTTGAAAACTTTGGCGAGCCGGATTTCACAGTAATCAACGGATCAAAAACTACCAACCCGAACTGGGAAGCTCAGGGATTAAATTCTGAGAACTTCATCATGTTCAACCTTACTGAAAAACTACAGATCATCGGAGGTACATGGTATGGAGGTGAGATGAAGAAAGGGATGTTCGCTATGATGAACTACTATCTTCCATTAAAAGGGATGGCTTCAATGCACTGTTCTGCAAACGTAGGAGAAAAAGGTGATGTAGCTTTATTCTTTGGTCTTTCAGGAACTGGTAAAACAACTTTATCAGCAGATCCTAAAAGATACCTTATCGGTGACGATGAGCACGGATGGGATAATAACGGAGTATTCAACTATGAAGGCGGATGCTACGCTAAAGTTATCGACTTATCTGCAGAAAAAGAACCGGATATCTTTGCTGCCATCAAGAGAGATGCACTTCTTGAAAACGTTGTTGTTAACAATGGAGTAGCGGATTATACAGACGGATCTATCACTGAGAACACAAGAGTTTCTTATCCGATTTATCATATCAACAAAATTGTATTGCCTTCCAAAGCAGGTCATGCCAAAAAGATCGTTTATCTTTCAGCAGATGCATTCGGAGTACTTCCTCCGGTTTCTATCCTGAATGAAGATCAGGCTCAATACCACTTCCTTTGCGGTTATACATCAAAATTAGCAGGAACTGAAAGGGGAATTACTGAACCTCAGCCATCTTTCTCTCCTGCATTTGGTGAAGCGTTCCTTACATTGCACCCAACAATGTATTCTAAAACATTAATCGGTAAAATGAAGGAGCACGGAGCTAAAGCTTATCTGGTGAACACAGGTTGGAATGGTACCGGAAAGAGAATTTCTCTGAAAGATACCAGAGCAATCATTGATGCCATCATTGACGGTTCTATTGACAATGCTCCTAAAACTCAGGTTCCGATCATGAACCTTGAAATTCCTACTGAATTGCCAAACGTTTCTACAGGTATTCTAGATCCTAGAGATACTTATGAGAACGCTTCAGAATGGGAAGAAAAAGCAAAAGATCTTGCTTCAAGATATATCAAGAACTTTGAGCAGTACTGTGATACTGAAGAAGGTAAAAAATTAGTAGCTTCAGGACCTCAATTGCAGGAACAGACTATCTAATAGTTATCTATTAACATATAAAAAGCCTCATCACTGATGAGGCTTTCTTATTAGTATTTTTTACAACTTTCAATCAATTCATTCTGTTCATCCAGTTTCAGGACTGTTGATTTGATTGATTCTTCAGTCAGATATTTTATAATCATAAAATGCTTTGAAGAAAAGTAAGACTTTCCGTCCAATATTTTATCTAAATACTTTGGAGTAGTGAAGGTCATCCAATATTTTGTTTTGTCAGAAAATTCAATGGTGACTTCTATAGCAGATTCAGTATCCTCTACTATTTCATCATCAATATGAATGGAAATAATTTCCGGTTCTTTCTCCAAGCAGAAATAAAACTTAGAATACCATCTGAGCTTACCTTCATCATTCCAGATTCTTATATTTTCAGCATTTATTTCTTCAACGATATAAGATTTTCTTTTTGTTAATTGCCCGGAATATATGCCAATACTTTTACAGTAAATCTTATCCTTTATCTTCATAAATTATTTTTCATAATCATCTTTGAAAATCTGTGAAATCCGTTGTTAAATAAAAAAGTATAAGTTATTTTAAACTTAATAAGGCCAACCGATACCCATCCATTCCAAAGCCTGATAAGACTGCATCCGTATTAGCTGCTGTTACAGATTTCTGTCTGAATTCCTCTCTTTTATAGATATTGCTGATATGAACTTCTACTTTAGGTTTTCTGATATTTTTTAAACAGTCTGCAATCGCATATGAATAGTGAGTATAAGCCCCGGGATTGATCACTACTGCATCGAAGTCATCCTCCTGAAGCCTGTTAATAAGCTCGCCTTCAATATTAGACTGGTAATATTTTATATCATGAGCCTGAAACTCGGATTTCAAATTTTCCAAATAACTTTCCATAGAAACATTTCCATAGATTTCCGGTTCTCTTGTGCCTAAAAGATTGAGATTAGGCCCGTTGATGATTAAAACTCTCATACCATAAAATTAAAAACTTTTTTTAATTAATGGCCAAAAATTTCAATGTGATGTAGATTTGTTTCAATTGAGTTTTTAACAATGATATTTGTCATATTTAAATAAATGATAAAGCTTGCAACTCCTTATTGTTATGGCTTTTATTAAAATTTTATGTTAATTATTAAAAATTTATCATGAAAAAATAATAAGTCTACTTGTTTTGTAGACTAAAAGTTTTTAGCTTTGCAACCATATTTCGATCGGCTTATAAAGAAAGATGGAGGGAACTGACCCTGTGAAGTCTTAACAACCTACCCTTAGGGCAAGGTGTTACGTTCAGCCTTTTAAGGAAAAATAAGCATTTGGTTTATCGTATTTATCGATGCCCTTTGCTGACTTTTCTGCAAAGGGTTAAATTTTAATATATGATAAATAAAATTGATTATGATTAGTAAAAATTTATTTAATTCTAAAGCCTGGATACCTCCGGTTGCGGCTTTTTTTCTGGGAGTCACCAGTGTAAGTGCACAGAATTCCAGACTGAAAAAAGATAGTCTTCATGAAAAGGAGCTTGATGAAGTCGTAGTGGTAGCTTACGGAAAAGCAAAAAGAAACAGCTATACCGGTTCTGTAGCCACCATTTCCAGTGATAAAATCAATAACAGACCTGTAACCAATATTACCAAAGCATTGGAAGGGCAGGTTGCAGGGATTCAGACCACCAGTGCCTCAGGGCAGCCGGGTGCGGTTTCTACTATCAGAATCAGAGGAATCGGTTCCATCAGTGCTTCCAGTGATCCTTTATACGTAGTAGACGGAATTCCTTTTGACGGAAATATTAACTCTATCAGCCCAAGTGATATTGAATCCATCAGTGTTTTGAAAGACGCTACAGCAAGTGCCTTGTATGGTTCAAGAGGAGCCAACGGGATTATTATCATCACTACAAAATCAGGGAAAAAAGGAGAAGCCAGAGTTAATTTTAATATCAGCCAGGGATTCTCCGGAAGAGCTGTCAAAGATTACGAACAGGTAAACACAGATCAGTACTTTCAATTATACTGGGAAGCATTAAGAAACGGATATCAGTCCGGTAAAGTTTCTTCTCAGCAGGCTGCTCAGATGGCAACAGATAATCTTGTTTCTAATCTTGGAATTAACCCATATGGAACTGCTTATCCAAAACCGGTGGGAACAGATGGAAAATTATTGTCAGGGGCATCACCACTCTGGAATGACGACTGGAGAGATATTTTACAGAGAGTGGCATCAAGAAACCAGGTGGATCTTGATATCAGCGGAGGAAGTGAGAAAAGTAATTACTTCTTTTCCCTTGGTTATCTGGACGACAAAGGTATGGCCATTGAATCTGGTTTTAAAAGATATAATACCAGGCTGAAAATTAATTCCGAAGTTAAAAAATGGCTGAATGTTGGAGTCAACTTAAGCTATACGAACAGTATTCAGCAGGCGCCTACTTCTTCGGATTCAAAAGCGAGTAATATCATCAATGCGGCAAGGTTCATTCCTTCATTCTATCCTTATTATGAAAGAAATGCAGACGGCACTTACGTTTTGGATGCCGACGGAAATCCGATCTATGATTTTGGAAAATACAGGCCTACGAATGCACTTCAGAACCAAAATGCGGCTGCAACCCTGCCATTGGACAAAAACGAAAATAAAGAAGATAACTTTTCAGGAAAAGGATTCATGGAATTCACCTTCTTGCCGGAGTTAAAATTCAAGACAAGCTTCTCTGTTGATCTGGTGAATTATAACGGACATTATTATTCAAATCCATTACTTGGTCAAGGTGCGGAAATCGGAGGTTCGGTGACGAAGACCAATACCAGAACACTTTCCTATACAACCAGCAATATTCTGACGTATGATAAAAAGTTTGGAAAGCATCATGTTAATGCATTAGCAGGACATGAATTCTATAAATACGATTATCAGACGATTTCAGGAACGAGAAGTCAGTTTTCACTGCCTTATTACTATGAGCCGGATGCTGCTTCTCTGCTGGGAAGTTTCAGTGGAAACAGTAATAAATTAAGCTTATTGAGTTTCCTTGGAAAAGTAGAGTATGACTACAATAATACTTACTTCTTATCTGCATCGGGAAGAGCAGACAGTTCTTCAAGATTTGCGAAAGATAACAGATGGGGCAGATTCTGGTCAGTGGGAGGTTCATGGAAAATTTCGAATGAGGAATTTATTAAAAGCCTGAATGTTTTCAATCAGTTGACATTGCGTGCCAGCTATGGAGGACAGGGAAATGATAAATTACTTAGACCTAACGGGCAGCCGCTTTATTATGCTTATCAGGAGCTGTACAGATTTATCAGCCTTGGCGGAGAACCTGGAACAACATTGGAGAAAACGTCTACCAATAATGTAAAATGGGAAACCAACCTTAACTTAAATGTGGGATTGGAATTCGCGATTCTGAATAACCGGGTTAAAGGGAATATCGAATATTTCAAAAGAAAAAGCCAGGATCTTCTGTTTAATATGCCGGTGGCACCATCGCTGGGAATCAGTGATTATCCTGCCAATATCGGAACCATTCAGAATACAGGATTTGAATTTTCATTATTTACAACACCGGTTAAGAATGATAATTTCCAGTGGAATGTAGATGTGAACTTAAGTACTTTAAACAATAAAGTCACAAAATTACCTGGCGGTTCTCTTGTAGTAGGAACCAAGCTGTTAACGGTTGGAGGTTCTGTGTACGATTTCTTTATTCCTGAATGGGTTGGAGTAGATCCAAGCAATGGAAAGCCATTGTGGAAAACAGTTTCTACTGATGCCAGCGGAAACTCAGTGGAAGGAACAACTTCAGAATATTCAAAAGCGACAAAACTATTGCAAGGTTCTGCATTGCCTAAACTGACAGGTGGAATCAGCACAAGTATCACCTATAAGAATTTTGATTTTTCAGGATTATTGACCTTCAAAATCGGAGGGAAAATTCTGGATACCGATTATACTTCCATTATGCATAACGGAAGTGCCGGAGGACGTGCGTGGAGTTCTGAAATTCTGAACAGATGGACACCGGATAATCCATATACAGATGTTCCCGCATTGAGCACAACAACAAATAACTGGACATCAACGTCTTCAAGATTCCTGTATTCAGGTACTTATGCTAGACTTAAAAATGTAAGCTTGGGATATACACTTCCTGAAGATTATTTTGAGAAAATAGGATTGAAAAAATTCAGAATTTATATCCAGGCAGAAAACTTTCTCACATTCTATAAACATAAAGGAATGGATCCTGAGCAGGCTTTGGACGGAACCACGTATTACAGATATCCTGCCATGAGAACGATCACTTTTGGTCTTCAGGCAACTCTTTAACCTTTTAAAATTGAAACAATGAAACAATTAAAATATATATCATTTGCTCTTATCGGATTTTTGTCGTTGGCAAGCTGCGAAAGCGAGCTGGATACAGCTCCTACTGATCAGGCCAGCAGTGTAGAAGTTTTCAAAACAGCCGAAAGTGCTGAGACGGTAGTGAACGGTACCTGGGCAAAGTTTAATAATGACGGAACAACCTATGCCAATATCGGGTATTCCACTGTGTTGAGAGCCAGTGATGCTATGGGAAGTGATGTGGCAGTATTGACCAATAAGTATGGTTTCGCTTCTACCTATGCCTTTACAGAAATGGTTAACAGTACAGCAAGCCGCCCGCTGTTTATCTGGACTATGTTGTATTCCACTATCAATAATATGAATAATGTGATTACAAGAATTGATGGCACAGAAGGCAGCCAGGAGAAAAAGGATCAGGTGAAAGGCCAGGCAAAAGCCTTACGTGCTTTCTGTTACCTGAATCTGGCAAGCTTTTATCAGTTCAGCTATCTTAAAGACAAATCAGCATTGACAGCCCCGATTTATACAGAACCTTCCACAACAAGCACAGTAGGGAAGAAGAGAGCAAGCCTTGAAGAAATCTATACATTGATTAAAAGTGATCTTACCGACGCCGATAACCTATTGAAAAATTATACAAGAAATAATAAGGATAAGATCAACCGTTCTGTGGTGAACGGACTTTTAGCAAGAACTTACCTGAATACAGGAGAATGGAGCAAAGCTTCAGCATCAGCAAAAATCGCAAGGGAAGGATTTTCTCTTATGGCTCCGGAAAAATATAAGGATGGATTCAATGATATCAACAATGCAGAATGGATCTGGGGACATGCACAGACCCAGGAACAGTCTGATGAAAGTTATGCCTTCCATTATCTGGATGTATCTTCCTCAGGAAGTTATTATTACAGCTTTATGGCGGATCCTTATTTTAAAGATCTTTTTGATACCAATGACATCAGATACCAGTTATTTTCATGGGACGGACAGAAAGGTAGAGAAGGATTGCTGAGGTATGCCAAATTTAAGTTTAAGCCAACCCTTATTGCAGATATTGTGTACATGAGAGCTGCTGAAATGTACCTGATCGAAGCTGAGGCGGAAGCCAGAAACGGAAATGTTCCTCAAGCGGTAGCAGTCTTGAACCAGTTGAAATCTGCCAGAAATGCTAATATTTATTCTGGATCATTGTCACAGAATGCAGTAGTAGATGCCGTTCTGATTGAAAGAAGAAAAGAATTATTCGGCGAAGGATTCTCCCTTTCAGATATCATCAGAACGCAGGGTACAGTAGTAAGAAAACCGTTTGTAGATGCTGACGGCAAACCGATAAAAGTTCAGATCACTACACCGGACGGAACCGTGAAAACAGTAGACGGTAAAGGACATTCCGTTCTTGATTTCCCAGATAAAACTGCTTTCACCCCAAACAGTACTTATTATTTATTCAGTATTCCACAAAGGGAATTTGAGAATAACCCGAATTTATGAGATATAGTCCATAATTAGATTGATTTTTTGAGCCACTGCTTTTTGCGGTGGTTTTTGTCTTTAAGAATTTTTGTATAAGTCATTGAAAAGTATCCACTCTCCAATTAAAGATCTTGTTATTTTACGGGCAAAGTTTTTCTTTTCTCAAAAATGGAAACTAAACCTTCATTAAAAATAATCTTATTACCATCTATTTTACCGTTAGTTACTCTCCTGGTATACCATTTTGTTTTACCTTGAGAAGCAGGAATGAATTCTTCGATAAAAATCTCATTATTTTTTATTCTATATTTTCCTCCGTAATAAACAGAATTTTTTCCTCTATGCTCATCAAATTTTCCAAAATACATAAGTGATTCATTCTTGAAAAAACCATCATTATGAAAAATAATTATCCTTGGATTCTTCATTTCTCCTTCATTGTAATATCTCCCCTCAAAGACCTGAACATAATATGTGGTAGTATCAATTTTTTTTAAATCTTCTTCAGAAGGTTTTTCTTTAAATGAATATTGTACTTTATCATTTAATAAGGGTTCATCATATTTATCTTTTTCTATTTTGTATAGTTTTTGTCCACAGCTGTTTAAAAATACCATCATGCAGAGTATTGAAAAAATATATTTAATCATAATCAAAAATTTTTTATTTGTATGCTATAGTGGAAAGGTCAGGTTGTTTCACTTCATTTTTATTGAAGCGAACAAAAGGTGATCAAGAGAATATTTCATATATGCTTTTTGATGTTGAGTTATTTTTTATTTTCAATGATATGAATTTTATTTTTATCATAAAGGACTGGTATAGTATTTGTGAATAAGTTTTTCCGTAAAGAATATTGGGTAAATGCTCAATAAATAATTCATTTTACAAAAAATCTCTACCTTTGTACCATGAACCTCTTAAGATGGATACTGGCAATTTATTTCATGGCGCTATCATTGATGCCATGTGCTGATGTGTCTCATCCACAGAATTCCGGGAACAAAATAGTTTCCCTGAGTGTTAAGGAAAATCATTCAAAAGAAAAAGGAGACATCTGTTCTCCGCTGTGTGCCTGCAGCTGTTGCCAGATAACAGTTTCAGCATTTAAAATGGATCCTTTATTGGAAATTCCCGAGCAGATTCCTGCTTATTTTTCAAAGAAGATTTTATTCCACAAAAACGACTTTGCTTACCAGGTTTACGATCCTATCTGGCAGCCTCCTAAAATTTAATTTTTATTGATTTTTTAGAAAGTTATGCTTTCTAATACTTATTCGTGCTTAAAACTTTGCAATACCATTGCAGAGGTTTTCAGGATATTTTTGCTGCAGTATTTTATACTGTGTGCATTCACTTTTCAATAAAAATTAAATACAAATCGTGTTAGATAAAATCATAAAATTCAGTATCAAAAACAAGGTGATCATTGGATTGATGACCCTGGTGCTGATCATCTGGGGAACATGGAGTGCCACCAGATTACCGATAGATGCTGTACCGGATATCACCAATAACCAGGTACAGATCATTACCGTATGTCCTACGCTGGCGGGACAAGAAGTAGAACAGTTGGTTACCTTTCCCATTGAACAGAGTATTGCCAATGTTCCCGATATTCAGGAGACAAGAAGCATTTCAAGATTTGGACTTTCTGTGATTACAGTAGTGTTCAAAGAAAATGTAGATGTTTACTTTGCGAGACAGCTTATCAATGAACAGCTGAAAAACGCAGTCGAAGAAATTCCAAAAGGAGTAGGAACTCCCGAGCTGGCTCCTGTAAGTACAGGACTTGGAGAAGTATACCAGTATATTCTTCACCCTAAAAAAGGAAGCGAAAAGAAATACAATGCTAAAGAGCTCCGTACCATGCAGGACTGGATCGTTCGCAGACAGCTGAACGGAACACCGGGAGTGGCGGAGATCAACAGTTTCGGAGGGGAATTAAAACAATATGAAGTGGCTATTGATCCCAATCGGTTAAAAGCAATGGGAACAAGTATCACTGAAATATTTACAGCGCTTGAAAAAAACAATCAGAATACAGGAGGAGCTTATATTGATAAAAAACCCAACGCCTATTTCATCCGTGGAATTGGTCTGGTTACCTCTTTGGAAGACATTAAAAACATTGCGGTTAAAAATGAAACAGGAAGCGTTCCGATTTTTATAAAAGATGTTGCTGATGCTCGTTTAGGAAGTGCCGTTCGCTACGGAGCCTTGACTTATGATGGAAAGGTAGATGCTGTGGGTGGAGTAGTCATGATGCTGAAAGGGGCGAATAGTAATGAAGTGGTCAGCAACATCAAAGCAAAAATTCCGACCATTCAGAAATCTCTTCCTGATGATGTTATTATAGAACCATTTCTGGACAGAACAGACCTTGTAGACAGAGCCATCAATACCGTACAGAAAAACCTCATCGAAGGAGCACTGATCGTTATTTTCGTTCTTGTCATTTTTCTTGGAAACCTGAGAGCCGGGCTTATCGTGGCTTCGGCCATTCCGCTTTCTTTGTTATTTGCTTTAGGAATGATGAATGTTTTCGGGGTAAGCGCCAATCTGATGAGCCTTGGAGCCATAGACTTCGGGTTGATTGTAGATGGTGCCGTGATTATTGTAGAAGCAACCCTGCATCATTTAGGCGTAAGGAAATCTACCCGTGCTTTGACACAGTCTGAAATGGATGAAGAAGTATTCCTTTCTGCCTCAAAGATCAGAAGCAGTGCGGCCTTCGGAGAAATCATCATTCTTATCGTATACATTCCGATTCTTACCCTGGCAGGTGTAGAAGGAAAAATGTTTACCCCAATGGCCAAAACAGTAGGATTTGCCATTCTGGGAGCATTGATTCTATCCCTGACCTATATCCCCATGATGAGTGCTTTGTTTTTATCTAAGAAAATATCCCATAAAGAAACCTTCTCTGATAAAATGATGAACCGCCTTCAAAAGATCTATCAGCCATTATTACAAAAAGCAATCAAAGTAAAGTATATCATTGTTTCTGCAACAGCTGTAGTGTTCCTTATCTCTGCTTTTATCTTTAAAAATATGGGTGGGGAATTTATCCCGCAGCTGCAGGAGGGAGACTTTGCATTCCACTGTATTTTACCGCAGGGAAGTTCTTTGAGCCAGAGTATAGAAACCTCCATGCAGGCATCAAGGATTATCAAACAGTTTGATGAAGTGAAAATGGTAGTCGGAAAAACCGGTTCTGCTGAGGTTCCTACAGACCCGATGCCACCTGAAGCAACTGATATGATCGTGGTATTAAAGCCACAAAGCGAATGGAAAACCAAAAAATCTTATAATGAACTGGCCGATGAGATCAGTGAAAAACTGGAAACGATTCCCGGAGTATTCTTTGAGAAAAATCAACCTATCCAGATGCGTTTCAATGAGCTGATGACCGGGATCAGACAGGATGTTGCCGTAAAGATCTTCGGGGAAAACCTTGATTCTCTTGCCATATATGCAGATAAAGTTGGGAAAGTCATTCAGACTGTTGATGGGGCTACAGCTCCTCAGATTGAAAGAGTGAGCGGTCTTCCGCAGATCAATGTACAGTATGACAGAACAAGAATTGCCAATTACGGTTTGAATATCGAAGATGTCAATAATGCAGTAAGCACGGCCTTTGCCGGAAAAGCTGCCGGTCAGGTCTTTGAAAATGAGAGACGCTTTGACCTGGTAGTTCGTCTCGACAGTCTTCACAGAACCGATATTTCAGATGTGAATAATCTGATGATAACATCCGCCAGCGGTGCGCAGATTCCATTGTCACAGGTGGCTAATATAAGTTATAAACTGGGGCCTGCGCAGATCAGCCGTGAACAGGGAAAACGGAGAATTGTGATTGGGTTCAATGTAAAAGACCGTGATGTGGAAAGTGTGGTGAAAGATATTCAGGCAAAACTGGAGAAAGTGAAACTGCCTTCCGGATACTACTTTACTTACGGAGGTCAGTTTGAAAACCTGCAGGAAGCAAGCCAACGTCTGATGATCGCTGTTCCTGTATCATTGCTTCTGATTTTTATGCTTCTGTATTTTACTTTCCGTTCATTCAAGCAGGCTGCATTGATTTTCACAGCCATTCCTATGAGTGCTATTGGGGGTGTCTTTGCGCTTTTAGTAAGAGACATGCCTTTCAGTATCAGTGCCGGAATTGGATTTATTGCTCTTTTTGGAGTAGCAGTATTGAACGGAATTGTTTTGATAGGAACATTCAATCAATTAGAAAAAGAAGGCGAAACGGATATTCTGAAAAGAGTCTTTGAAGGAACGAAAACCAGATTGAGACCGGTACTGATGACGGCTACCGTAGCTTCACTAGGATTTTTGCCAATGGCTATTTCCACCGGAGCCGGAGCTGAAGTACAGAAACCTTTGGCGACAGTAGTAATTGGGGGTCTGGTAACGGCAACATTCCTTACATTATTCGTTTTACCGATGCTGTACATTATTTTTAACACAAAGATTTTGAAAAGAAAGAATAATAATACGGGAATGATTACTGCCGTTTTGGCAGTAGGATTCATAATGGTGGGACAGACTTTTAACGCACAGTCCAGACCAATTTCCATAGAACAGGCGGTAGAACAGGCAGTGAACAATAATTTAACCCTGCAGTCAAAAGACTTAAGCATTAAATCTGCTGAAGCATTAAGGGCAACTGCAAAAGAACTTCCGAAATTAAGTTTTGAAGCTCAGCTTGGACAATACAACAGCCCGAAGTTTGACCAATCGTTTGCGATCTCACAGAGTATTCCTTTTCCGACACTTTTTAAAGCAAGAAAAGAATTAATCAATGAGAATATTAAAAGCAAGCAGATTGATAAAGAGATTACAGCCAATGAGCTGATAAAACAGGTGCGTACCTACTATTACCAGATTGAATATCTTCAGTATAATAAAGCCCAGCTGACCAGTCTGGATCAATATTATGAGGAGTTTATCAGAATTGCAACCGTAAGATTCAAAGCAGGGGATATCAAGAAAATTGAGATCAGTACTGCCGAAACCCAGAAGGGGGAAATTGATTTGCTGCTCAGACAAAATGAAGTCTATCTGAACAATGCCTATAAGAATTTAAAAACCCTTATGAACACTTCGGAAGATATTGAAGTCCCGTTTAATAAAGACTATATTCCTTTGAAAGCAGACAATGTCCTCGATAGTGCGGTAGTTGCCAACAATCCTACGGTAAAAGCTTTTTATCAGGAAATGGAAATCGCCGAAAAAAATAAAAAAGTTGAAAAATCACTTGGGCTGCCAGATTTCAGTTTGGGATACACCAATCAGTCTTTGATAGGCCTGCATACCATTAACGGACAGGAAAATTTTTATAATTCAGGAAAACGCTTTCAGTCGGCAACAGTAGGAGTAGCGATTCCATTGACATTTGGAGCTACAAAAGCAAGAATTCAGGCACTGGAATATGAAAAACAGGTTGCGGAAACCAATGCTAGAATGCAGCAGAAACAGCTTTCTGCTCAGTTGGAAAATGCTTTCAGCCAATATCAGCAGGATATCCAGCAATATGAATATTACACAGGTCAGGCGCTTCCTAACGCTGAGAAAATCGTGAAAGCAGCACAATTAGGATATAAAACAGGGGAAATTTCCTATGTAGAATATCTTTTTGCCCTGCAGACTGCCACAAATATTCAATTAAAATACCTGGAATCTATCCAGCAGGTGAACCAATCTGTCGTTACTATTAATTCAATCATCAATAAATAACATGAAACTAAAACACAATATCATATATCTTACAGTCACGGCTTTTTCCATCATAAGCTGCGGAAAACAGGAAAAGGCAACGGAAAAGGCAGATGCTAAAACCGAACAATCGGAAAAAAGCCATGGCGAGGAGCCTCAAACCATAGCTTCTCTGACAGAGAATCAGATGAAATCTGTAGGAGTTGCTTTGGGAACTATAGAAATGAAAGAGCTTACATCCACTATCAAAGCTAACGGTTTACTGAGTGTTCCCAATAGTAATAAAGCAACCATTACTTCCCTGTATGGAGGAATCATCAAAACCATCAATATTCAGGTAGGAAGTATCGTGAAAAAAGGTCAGGTTATTGCCACCATTGCCAATCCGGAATATATCCAGCTTCAGGAAGATTATCTGACGACCAATAGCCGAATTACCTATGCAGAACAGGAATACAGAAGACAGAGAGAGCTTTTTGATAATGATGCTGGGGCGAAGAAAAATCTTCAGAGTGCCGATGCGGAACTTAAAACCTTAAGAACAAAAAGAGCATCTCTTTTGAAACAGCTTCAGATGATGGGAATAAGCCCTGGAAAAGTCAGCAATGGAAACATGAAATCCGGTTTGGTGATTACAGCACCCATCAGCGGAACAATCAGCAGTATTACAGCACAGATCGGAAGTTATGTAGATATCTCTTCTCCCGTTGCTACAGTGATTGATAACGGTTCTATCCATCTCGACCTTCAGGTTTTTGAAAAAGATCTTCCTAAAATGAGAGTAGGGCAGATTGTTCATTTTAAACTGACGAACAATCCGGAAACTGAATACGATGCAAGAATTTACAGCATAGGATCTTCTTTTGAAAACGAAAGTAAAACCATCTCTATGCATTGTGAAGTGATCGGAAACAAATCTGGTCTGATTGACGGAATGAATATCACCGGAATTGTAAGTCTTGATAAAAGCACAACCCCGGCATTACCTACAGAAGCCATTGTAGAAGCAGCCGGTAAATATTACGTGTTTATTCAGACTGATAAAAAGGTGGAAGAAGAACATGAAGAAAAAGGGAAACCTCATCCGAAAACCTTAAACTTTGAGAAAATAGAAGTGGTGAAAGGAACGTCGGATATGGGCTATACAGCGATAACTCCGGTTGGAAATATTCCTGACAATGCAAAAATAGTAGTGAAAGGAGCCTTTTTCGTGAATGCAAAACTGGTGAATTCAGGAGAACACGAACATTAATGAAAGCAGCCGGAACCAGTAAAATGTCGATTTTAATCCTTAAATTAGAGCTGTTTACGGAATTTTTATTGAATAGAAACGGCAGAAAAAAAGTAAAGAGTATCTCACCGAATTTTTAATAAATGACCTGATTATGTTACTAAACAAAAAAATATCAGTCTGGTATTTCATCCGTGAAATAAAAACCCAAATTCTGTTCATCGGAATATTTGCTATTGCCATTGGTCTTCTGGACGAATTGCCATGGTTTCGCAAAATATCACTGCCCTTAAATATCCCTGCATTGCTGGGAACTGCGGTGTCATTGTTGCTGGCATTCCGGACTTCCCAATCTTATGAAAGATGGTGGGAGGCCAGAACAGTATGGGGTGCTATCGTAAATGATTCCCGGACTTTTGTGAGACTGATCATTCAGTTTATGCCTGCCGGAGATGATAAAGCAATAAAAGGTTTTGCCGAAAGACAGATCATCTGGACCTATGCCCTTGGAGAATCTCTGAGAAAGCTTCCGTTTTCTGAAAAAGTACAGCAGTATCTGGATAAACATCAGATCAACGCGGTCAATATTCCCAATGCTATTCTGGATGAACATTCAAGACAGCTGAAAGAAATGGCAGCATCCAAAGGATTGACGGATTTCCAGCAAATGCAGCTGAATGACATCATCACAAGACTCTGCGACAGTATGGGAAAATGTGAAAGACTGAAGAATACCGTTTTTCCACGGTCTTACAGTGTTTTGGTTCATATTCTGATCTATGTTTTTGCGGCTATCCTTCCGTTTGGGCTTGATGATTCGCAGCTGTTGGTAGAAATTGCGATTACTTTCCTGGTTCCGGTGACATTCATTGCGATTGAAAAAACATCCATCATCATGCAGGATCCGTTTGAAAATGGTCCTGTAGATACTCCAATGACTTCTCTGGCGCAGACCATAGAAATCAATATCAGACAGATGACCGGTGAGCAGAATGTTCCACCCAAAAAAGAGAATACATCTTATTATGAAATGTAAATAAACCATACACAATATGGAAAGCACACCAACACAAACCGTTTCTGCAGGAAGCAGACACAAAAAGAACCTCCTGATTGTTCTCTGCCTTAGCGGAACCTATCTCATTGCCGAGGTAATAGGAGGAATCATTACCAATAGTCTTGCACTATTAGCGGATGCAGCCCATATGCTGACCGACGTGGTAGGATTATTGCTGGCATTTATTGCCATTAAAATAGGAGAAAGAAGAGCAGATCCATCCAGAACATACGGTTATTATAGAACAGAAATACTGGCAGCAGTAGTGAATGCTGTGGTTTTACTGGGAATTTCAATCTATGTTTTGTTTGAAGCCTATCAGCGTTTTCAGAACCCGCCGGAAGTACAAAGTAAATCCATGCTGATTGTAGCCGGAATCGGATTGATCGTTAATATTGTCGGAATGATGATTCTGAGAAAAGACTCAGAAGGCAGTCTCAATATGAAAGGTGCCTACTTTGAAGTTCTTTCAGATATGCTTACTTCTGTAGGAGTCATGATCGCAGGAGTAATTATGCTGACTACAGGCTGGTACTATGCCGACCCGTTGATCTCAGCAGCAATCGGACTGCTGATCTTCCCAAGAACATGGAGACTTTTGAAAGAAGCCATTAATGTTTTGCTGGAAGGAACCCCTAAAGATGTGGATATTCATGCACTTCGTCAATCTTTGGAAAAAAGTCCCGGAGTGAAAGGTGTTCATGATCTGCATGTGTGGTCACTGACATCCAGTGTCAATGCGATGAGCGCACACGTTGTAAAAGAGAACGGGTATTCCCAGAATCAATTATTAAAAACATTGACAGATACAACGATGGCTAATTTTAAAATCAGTCATACCACTTTTCAGATCGAAGAAGAAGGCTATGAAGAAAATGAAGTCCATCTGTAACAATTTAAAAGCGTACAATGAAAAAAGATATCGAACATAAACTTATTGATAAAAATACCAAACCTACCAGTATGAGGATTTTGGTATATGATTTCTTAAGCTCTCAGGAAGCGGCTTTATCCCTTTCTGAAATAGAAAATCATTTTGATAATGCTGACAGAATCACCATCTACAGGACATTGAAAACCTTTGAAGAAAAGGGAATTGTTCACAGCATTCAGGAAAATACAACCACAAAATACAAACTGTGCGAAGACGATTGTGATGAGAAAACCCATAAAGACTGGCATCTGCATTTTTACTGTAAAATATGCAAGCAAACCACCTGCAAAGAAGATATTTCTTTCCCTGAAAATATCCAGACCAATTTCAGGATTGACGAAATAAGACTCTTTGCCAAAGGAATCTGCGAAAACTGTCTTGAAAGTTTGCAATAGCATTGCATCAGTCTCATCTTTACATTTGTATAAAAATATTCAGTTATGGAAAAATGCTGTAGTACAACCCCGGAAAAACCAGATACAAAAGGACACAAACATAACCATGCAGAAGGAGACGGACATGACCATGACGGACATGATCACTCTCATGACTCCGGAGATCAGACGGTCTTTCAGATGTTTCTGCCGGCCATTATATCCTTTATCATCTTATTATTGGGAATTGCCTTTGATAACTATATAAAACCTGCATGGTTTACAGGCTGGGTACGGTTAGTATGGTTCCTGGCAGCCTATATTCCTGTAGGATTTCCGGTATTGAAAGATGCTTATAAAAGTATCATTAAGGGAGATGTGTTTTCAGAATTCTTTCTGATGAGCATTGCAACCATTGGTGCTTTTGCCATCGGAGAATATCCTGAAGGAGTAGCGGTAATGCTGTTTTATGCGGTAGGAGAAGTATTCCAGTCTATGGCGGTTACCAGAGCCAAAGGAAATATAAAAGCATTATTGGATCAGCGTCCTGACGAGGTAACGGTTATGGAAAATAATCAGCCCAAGACTATGAAGGCCAAAGAAGCTAAAATTGGAGATGTCATACAGCTGAAACCCGGTGAAAAACTGGCGCTGGATGGGGAATTGCTTTCAGATTCGGCTTCATTCAACACAGCAGCTTTAACGGGAGAAAGTAAACCCGATACCAAAAATAAAGGAGAAGTGGTTCTTGCCGGAATGATCAATATGAACAGTATTGCTCTGGTAAAAGTAAATACAGCTTATGAAGACAGTAAACTGAGCAAAATCCTGGAGTTGGTTCAGAATGCCACAGCCCAAAAAGCACCGACAGAATTGTTCATCAGAAAATTTGCGAAAGTATACACGCCCATCGTTGTATTTCTTGCCATAGGGATCTGTTTACTGCCCTATTTCTTCGTGAGCGATTATCAGTTCAGAGACTGGCTGTACAGAGCATTGATATTCCTTGTGATTTCCTGTCCTTGTGCCCTTGTTATCTCAATTCCGTTAGGGTATTTCGGAGGAATTGGGGCAGCAAGTAGAAACGGAATTCTGTTCAAAGGAAGTAATTTTCTGGACAGTATTGCAGAGATTCAGAATGTAGTAATGGACAAAACCGGGACCATGACAGAAGGCGTATTCAAAGTTCAGGAAGTAAGCATAAGCCCTGAATTTAACAAAGAAGAAATCCTTCAGCTGGTTAATGTTCTCGAAAGTAAAAGTACCCATCCGGTGGCAACTGCGATACACAATTATGTTGGAGAAATCAATCACAGCATTCCTTTGGAAAATGTAGAAGAGATAGCTGGTCACGGATTGAAAGCGACTATTAACGGAAAAGAACTTCTGGTTGGGAACTTTAAGTTGATGGATAAGTTCAACATCCCTTATGATCTTAACCACTCCAATATTGTATATACGGTAATTGCGGTGGCTTATGATAAAAAGTTTGCAGGCTATATCACTATTGCAGACAGCATCAAAGAAGATGCTATGGAAACCGTAGACAAGCTTCATAAAATGAATGTGAAGGCAACAATGCTGAGCGGTGATAAAAGTACCGTTGTGAAATATGTAGCAGATCAACTGGGTATCGACAATGCATTCGGGGACCTGTTACCTGAAGACAAAGTAAACAAGGTTAAAGAAATCAAAGCCAGAAACCAGACGGTAGCTTTCGTAGGAGACGGAGTGAATGATGCGCCTGTAGTGGCTTTAAGCGATGTTGGAATTGCAATGGGAGGTTTGGGAAGTGATGCCACCATTGAAACTGCAGATGTAGTAATTCAGGATGATAAACCAAGTAAGATCCCAATGGCCATCAATATCGGAAAACAAACTAAAAAGATCGTTTGGCAGAATATTGTCCTTGCCTTTGCTGTAAAAGCTGTTGTTCTCATCCTGGGAGCCGGTGGATTGGCAACCATGTGGGAAGCTGTGTTTGCCGATGTAGGAGTAGCATTGCTGGCTATTTTAAATGCGGTGAGAATCCAAAGAATGAAATTTTAACAAGCAAATAATAAACACAACTCAATTATATTCAATAAAAGCTCTGCTGAATCTCAGTAGGGCTTTTGTTTTTAAATTTTATCGGAGATAAAATCCTTGCGCCTTAAAAAACAGTAAACATTAAAAACTTGCGTCTTTGCGTTTCCAACATCACACCATACCAAAACTTAATTTAGAAAAGATAATATTTTTTGTTGGATGAGCGCAAAGGCGCAAAGAAGATTAAAATTGTGGTGTTTTTAAGGACGCAAGAAAATCAAAGATTTTCAGCAAGATGATGTCTTAATGATTAGTCTCATTCAGAATCATTATCAGCTTTATTAAATTTTATCGCAGATAAAATCCTTGCGCCTTAAAAAACAGTAAACATTAAAAACTTGCGCCTTTGCGTTTCCAACATCACACCATACCAAAACTTAATTTAGAAAAGATAATAGATTTTTTTTGTTGGATGAGCGCAAAGGCGCAAAGAAGATTAAAATTGTGGTGTTTTTAAGGACGCAAGAAAATCAAAGATTTTCAGCAAGATGATGTCTTAATAATTAGTCTCATTCAGAATCATTATTAGTCTTATTAAATTATCGCAGATAAAATCCTTGCGCCTTAAAATAGTAAGAATTAAAAAGAACTTACGTCTTTGCGTTTCCAACATCACACCATACCAAAACTTAATTTAGAAAAGATAATATTTTTTGTTGGATGAGCGCAAAGGCGCAAAGAAGATTAAAATTGTGGTGTTTTTAAGGACGCAAGAAAATCCACAGAAGTTAAGCCCACCAGCGCCGATGGTACTGCTAACGCGGGAGAGTAGGCCGCCGCCAGTTTTTATTTTATTTTTAAAAAATCCTTTATCATTGTGATAAAGGATTTTTTTGTTTTATACCCAGCTCAATTCATGAGTAATGAGTAATGAGTAATACATCGATTATTCACCATTCATCAACTATCATGGATCATCTATCACTTATCATTTATCAATCATCATTGATCAATTATCACTTATGCTGGACAGTACACCCTCCAATGGTCACTCCGCAGGAGTCTCTGCAATCCATATGTCTTATTTACCATCACACAATTTTACAGTATCAAATTGTCTGAATTAAAGGAATCCTAAAGACTCTAATAAAGGAGGCTGGATTCCTGCGGATGACACAGTAGAATAAGCGGTACAAGTGAAAGAGAAAGACGCCATCGGAACCAATAGATCAATTGGGAAGGGATGGTTTACGTCACTATTGAAAGATCATTACCCCGGTTCAGCCTAAAATTTATTATTCTTACAGCTGTTCATTCTTTACTTTCACTACTATCGTTTATCCCAACTATTTGTCACTCCGCAGGAGCCTCAACAAAGTATTATCAAACAACTCAGCAGTATTACTTTTGCTTTTTTGAACTCTCAAGACTCTAATAAAGGAGGCGGTGGATTCCTACGGAATGACACAGTGGAAAGAAGGGCGCAAATGAAAGAGAAAGACGCCAGCTGAATCATAGCACAACTGGAAAGGGATGTTTATGACACTGTTGAAAGATCATTAACCCCGGTTCAGCCTAAAATTTATTATTCTTACGGCTGATCATTTTTTGCTTTCACTACTATCGTTTATCCCACCCATCTGTCTCTCCGCAGGAGTCTCTGCAATCCATATGTCTTAATTAATTATCATCAAACAATTTTACAATATCAAATTGTCTGAATTAAAGGAATCCTAAAGACTCTAATAAAGGAGGGGTTGGATTCCTGCGGAATGACACAGTAGAAAGAAGCGGCACAAATGAAATAGAAAGACGTCAGTTAAACCATAGCACAACTGGAAATGGATGTTTACGACACTACTGAAAGATCATTACCGGTTTAGCATAAAATTATTCATTCTTACAGCTGATCTATTCTTTGCTTTCACTACTATCGTTTATCCACCCATCTGTCACTCCGCAGGAATCTCAACAGTTAGAATTAACTATATCTATTAAACTTAAGGATTCCTTTTAAACAAATCCATTATTTTCTTCAACTCAATCCCCACAAAGTATCAGATTCAGACTAGAGCTCTTCTAACTTTAAATTTCACATAATTATTTAAGTATCAAAAGCTTTACACTCATAGTTATGATTTAAGATATTGTAATTATAAAGATTTGGTTGCTTTTATTAATGGATTTGGTATAAATAATTGATGATTGTATATTAATTTAATAAGAATTACGTTTATTTGTTGAAATATCCAGTGATATTGTTAAATATATACCAAATCTAATTTTTATGAAGAAAACCATTTTAAAGGTTGGGCTGCTCCAATCCTTATTCTTTTTCGGTGGATTGTATGCACAAAGTGATTCAACTAAAGCGTCAAAGATTGACGAAATAGTTGTTACAGCTTATGGTGTAAAAAAAGAAAAAAAAGCGCTGGGATATTCTTTCCAGGATGTGAAAGGACAAACCCTTGTCGACGCCAAAGAAAATAATGTTACCAATGCATTAGCAGGAAAAGTTGCCGGGTTACAAGTGATTAAAGGAAGTTTTGGACCAGGTTCTTCCTCCAAAATTAACCTGCGGGGGTTTAATTCTTTTACAGGAGATAATCAGCCTCTTATTGTGGTAGATGGAGTTCCGTTAAGTAATAGCTTAGGATCAAAGGCTAAGCAGAATGGAAAAGATTCTAATAACGATTTCTGGAATCCGGATCTTGATATGGGGAATGGTCTAAGTGATATCAATCCGGACGACATTGAAAGTCTTTCTGTTCTGAAAGGTGGTGCTGCTTCTGCTCTTTATGGCTCCAGAGGTGGAAACGGTGTTATTTTGATTACTACAAAAACGGGTAAAAGAAAAGGGGGATTAGGAATTACATATTCTACAAGCTTAGGTTTTGAAAATATTTTTATGAAACCTGATTTGCAGCATAGTTTCGCACAAGGAAGTAATGGTTTGGTCAATCCTCAAGGGACCGACAATACAACTTCCTGGGGACCGACTTTTGAAGGTTCAAATATGACAGTCCACGATAACTTAAAAAACTTTTTTAAGACAGGAACTAATTCTCAGCATACATTGAGCTTTCAGGAGAACATTGGTGAAGGATCGAGCTTGTACACTTCTGCTAATTATTTAAGCAGTAATAGCCAGATTCCGAACTCAAAATATGAGAGGTTCAATTTTATGGCGAAAATGAATTCTAATTTTGGGGCTAATAAAAGATGGACTACTGAGGTGAAAGCTCAATATATGAGTGTTAAAGGTACAAACAGACCCTCTGCAGGGCAAGGTGACGGGAATTACTACCCAGCAATCCTTCTGATGCCTCAAAATGTTGATATAAGAGATTATCGTGAGGGGCAGATGCAAAATGGAGTGACATCGCGCTGGATAACCTCTAATGGAATTAATCCCTATTGGACTGCTTATAATGCATTGAACGCTGATAAAAAAGACAGGTTTTTATTAAACGGTTATCTTAAATATCAATTTAATAACTGGCTGAGCGCAGATGTAAGATTAGGAACGGATTTCTATTCTTTAAATACGGATGCGAGAGTTTGGACGGGATCCAGACGTAATAATTCTTACTCTACCGGTCAGGAAAAGTTTTATGAAAATAATTATATCATAAGTCTTAATGCTAAAAAAGATGATATTGTTGGTAAATGGGGAGGATCGCTTTCTGTTTATGGACAGATGATGGAAAGCAGGGATAAAGCATTATATTTTTCCACACAAAATCTCGTTATTGCCAATGTTTTCAGTACGTCTAATACGAGTGATCTTGCTTCTGTTACAACAACCGAAGTTGATATGTGGAAAAAAATTAATTCAGTATTTGCTGCTGCTGAAATTAATTATGACGGATATTGGTTTCTGAATGCTACGGCAAGAAATGATTGGTCTTCTACTTTGAATATAAATAACAGGTCTTATTTTTATTCTTCTGTGAGTACTTCATTAGTTTTGACAGATATGCTGAAAAAATTAAATGGTACTACTTTAAATGCCTTAACATTTGCTAAGCTTCGCGCGGCCTACGCAATTGTGGGTAACTCTTTACCTCCTCACAGCTTGTACAATACATATATTGCTTCCACTGATCCAAACGGACATATTGTACTTGCAAGGAACAAGATACTTTTTAATCCGGATTTACATGCGGAAAAGCTTAAAACTTTTGAAGTTGGAGCAGACATGAAGTTTTTTGACAGAGTGTCTCTGGATGTAAGTTATTTTAATAATAATGCCACCGATCAGCTTATAGCCATTCCGATAAATCCACTTTCCGGATATGAAAGAATGATGATTAATTCAGGAGGGTTGCATAACAAAGGGTTTGAATTCGTAATGAATACGGATATCTTTAAGAAGGAAAGCTTTGTATGGAATGTTAATTCCAATTTTTCAACGTTAAAAAGCAACATCGATAAAATTGACGGGATTGTTTCAAAATATCCTTTATCAGGTTTTGATAACGTTGCTTTCTTCGCAGAAGTAGGAAAACCTTACGGAGCCATTTACGGAACAAAATTCTTAAGAGTAGAAGATACCAGCAGCCCTTATTACGGAAAATTGATTGTGGATCAAAACGGATTACCGCAGGCAACACCTGATCAATATTATTTAGGAGATCAAACCCCGAGAGCTTTGTTTGGCTTTACAAACAGCTTTGTTTATAAAAATATCGGACTTTCATTTTTAATTGACGGAAGAATCGGAGGTAAATTTTTCTCTGCAACACAAGCTGCATTACAAGCGAATGGACTTGCTGCAGACACCGCGCCCGGAGGAAAACGTGATAATATGATTTTGGATGCCGTAGTGGAGGGAAATGGCGGTTATACAGCAAATACAAAAGAAATTACTCAACAGGATTATTGGGGAGCTGTAACATCCGGAAACTTAGGAATTACAGAGCAAAACATTTATGATGCTACCAATATTCGTTTAAGAAATATTCAGCTGACTTATAATTTTCCTAAAAGTATTTTCCAAAAACTAGCCTTACAGAGTGCTAAAGTAGCTTTTACGGCCAATAACGTATGGATGATCTATAGTAAAGCTAAAGGAATCGACCCGGAATCTGTATTCGCAATTAATTCTAATGCTACAGGATTTGAAAACCTTGCTTTTCCTACTTCAAGATCTTACTTATTTACAATCACTTTAGGCTTTTAACTAACAACTGAAACAATGAAAAAATATATCTTATCATTTTTTACGATTGGTTTACTATGTACTTCATGCAATGATTTTGAAGACATTAATAATAACCCGTTTGCCGTAGACGCTAATAAGGCAGAACCCGAATATTTATTAAATAACTCAATTCTCGGTGCCCAGCAGGATCCTAATATTGCAGAACGTGTTTTTGTTTTATACTGGAAAACGGCAGCAAGACAGCATTTGACAACCGGAATTGCAGGTGGAACTTACGATGATTCCTGGACTTCCGAATACTGGAAATACATTTCAGATTGGCTGAATAATGCGAATGCGGCCATTCAGTTGGCTAATGAAAAAAAGGCGGCCGGGCAGGGAAAACCTTATTATGATAATGTCATTCAGGTTTCCAGAATCTGGAGAGCTTATTTAATGAGTGAATTTTCGGATAATTTCGGACCTCAACCTATTCACGCTTTTCAGGGAACGAATCCTACTTTTAATTCTGAAAAAGAAGTGTATTATTTTATTTTGGAAGAATTGAAAGATGCAGTCGCCAAAATGGACACAACCCAGGGAGTACCATCCAATGCAAATGCCTATGATATGGTGTATGGGTTTAATTGGAGTCAATGGGTCAAATATGCCAACTCTATGAGGATGAGAATTGCCATGAGAATCGCCGAAGTAGATCCTTCAAAAGCAAAAACAGAATTTGAAGCAGCGGCAAATTCAAATATGTTTATCGCTACAAGTGCAGATAATTTTAAAGTTGCTGAAAAACCGGGATGGGATGCGCTAACAGGTGTAATGTCCAGAGAATGGAACTCTCAGATTTTATCAGCAACCCTTAATAATTTATACATTGGCCTGGGAGGAGTAAATTCTACAGACCAATTACCAGCAGCTCAACACACACAGGTAAAAGCATCTGATTATATTGGTATAAAATATGATCAACAGTTCACTACAATGACTAACGACCCAAGTGCAGGATACTGGCTGGACGGATTACCTAATAAAATCGATCCGAGAGCCTATAAAACATTCTATATTCCGGGGGATCTTACAAGCCCGGTTTACTCATTGTATCCCACGTATACCAATCAGGCAACTACCAATCACGGAGATCTTACGTTTGAAGACAATTCTAAAATAACAGTAAATACCGTAAATACCTGGAACGCCTATACCATTGGAAACTGGGGCGTAAAAGGACAGAGAAACGGCTTGAGAAATGTAGTAGGATGTATGCCGGCTTTAGGTAAGCAGTACAGGGAAAGTAAGAATGCAAGAATATTTTTTGCAAGCTGGGAAACCTATTTCCTTCTGGCAGAAGCTGCATTGAAAGGCTGGACAGTTCCAATGAGTGATGAAGCTGCATATAATAAAGGAATTCAGGAAAGTTTTGTTTATAATGGAGTTTCACAATTCTATGGTCAATATATTGCTTCAACGGATTATAACCGTGACGGTACTTCTGTTTCTTATAGTCATATTACAGAACCGGGAGCAAGCCATACCATGAAATATAAAGATCCTGTAACCGGGAACTTGGTTTCTGTTGAAATTAAATATCCTGTGAATACCATTTATAAGAACGGATCGGTAAAGAATGATAAACTGACAAAGATTATTACCCAGAAATATATTGCCAATATGCCTTGGTTACCGTTAGAATCCTGGAATGATCAGAGAAGACTTGGGCTGCCATTTTTTGAAAACCCTGCCATTGAAGCTCCATTGCCCAACCTTCCTAATCTGAGCTCAGGGAACTATATGACGAATTCTATTCAGAACTTCCCTCAGAGATTAAGATATCCAAGTACTTTCAGAAATACTGATCAGTCTGGATATGATAAAGCTGTGCAATTACTTGGTGGTACGGATGCTGTACTGACTCCTCTTTGGTGGGCCAAACATTAATTAAATTTACATACTAAAAAAAACAATTCTTTTCTGATTTTGAAAAGGATTGTTTTTTTATATACAAATTGACTGAATATATCTTTAAATGGATTGTTCAATTAATTATGATAAGTTGGATATGGATTGGCTTTGGAGTTTAATTGGCTCCAATTGTAAAAACTACCTGAGTACTATAAGCCGCCGCAGGAATTGTTACAGAAACGCCACTAATCTCTAATTGTACACTAATAGCTGAGTAATCTACACTATTGCTGATTCCTAATAATCCTGTAAAAGTAATAGTTGATAGCGTTACGGCACTGGCTTGAAGTATTTCTATATAATTGGCCGTTCCACCAGTAATTGTTGCGGTGCATCCCAGGCAAAGTCCATTTATCTTAGTAGTACCTCCACTTCTTTTCGCATAGAGTTTCAAAGAGCTGTTCCAGGACGTTGGAGCAAGCTGCATGGATATTTTAGCACCTGAGGCTGAAAGAACATTCAGAAAAGATCCTGGTAAATTGCCTGATAGTGTTAACTGAGAAGGATTCTCATAGGTCCCGATATAGTTACTTCCTGCCTCCGTAATGGCAGGTACACTGGCAGTCCAGCTCGTTCCTGCAATGTTTATAGTTTGCCCTTTAAGGCAAGCACCTGCTATTAAAGCAATAATATATAGATATTTTTTTAAGAACTGTTTTTTTAAAAACGGGCTTTCTATTTTCATTTTTTAATTTTATTCTGTGATGGTGTAGGTGATGACAATTGCTGTATTGGCTTGTGCCTGTAAATTGGCATACGTGTTGGTGGAAAGCGATATGGTAAGTCCATGACCATTATTGGCCCCGTTTCCAGTATATGCTCCACCAATACCGCTAATAATGGTAGTAGGAGTGGTAGTAAGGGTAACCTGTCCTGCAGATGTTCCCAATGTTCCGCCTCCTGCTCCGGAAGCCGCAGCTGCCTGCAGCCTTATATTGACTCCGGCAATAACTTGATTCACAGATGCTGTAATTCTTTTTGTAAGTCCTCCGGAAGCAATAGCAGATGTATAGTTTATCCACTTTGATGTATTGGGAGTCGGTGCTCCAACAGCATTTCCAGCTTCTGTAGGAGCTGTAAAATTTAACACAATACTTCCTGTAGGCTCAATGTCCATTAAAGTTACTACAGGCAATGTAAGACTAACAGTAGTATTTGCGGTCTGGGAATAGATTGGCCCGGATACAACACAAAATGCAATTAATAATAGGGTACGGATCAGAATCATCTCTTCTTTTTTATTTCATTATATCCTACTTTCAAGGATTCCTTTTGATATTTGATCTCTATCTGCTGTTTGACAACATTGATTGTTATTTTCTTTGTTTCCGAAGGCTGTAAAGTAAATATAAATTTGTCCGTTGAAATTTTATAACGCTTGTCCAATCCATTGCGGTAAACTTTCACAGTCCAGTCTCCCGGACGCAGATAGGTGAAATCAAAATCTTCTCCTATGTTGCATACTTTACGGTAAGTCTGATCGTTATTGGTAGCTTCCACAATAATACTTTCTTTTTTCTTCTTTCCTTTAGCAGATGGCAGCTGGCCAAAATCATTTTGATCTTTATCTCCGGTTTCCAGGAACTTAACATGCCCCTGAACAGTCGCCGCTGTTGTTAATCCGAAATTAAATGTATTTTCCTTATTGAGTAATGAAAGCGCTGCAGGAAAAGTCTGGGTTGGAATATCATTGATTTCTGTCGTGGAACGGTCTATTTCAAGAAAATAGTTGCCGGGAATAACATTTTTAAACATATAATTTCCATCCTTATCCGTAACAGACAGATAACTTCCAAGTATTAGTCTTATTCCTTCTGTTTTTTTTAATCCTAAGCTGCTGACATTTCCGGACAGTGAAATATACTCGGCAATTTTTTGTACAGGAACGTTGGGGCGCCAGGTATAGCGCATGGAAAATATAAAATCTTTATCTCCGATTTCCCCTCTTTGTAGTGAATACCTTCCGGAAAGATCAAGTTCGTTCCCCTGAAACAGCTGTTGATGAAAAAGAAGCTCAAACAGATTTCTGTCTTTAAAATATTCCTCTGGCATGTAATTGTTCTGATAAAAGATACTTAAGCTGGTCTTATCAGAAAACTTGCTGAAGATTCTCGCTCCGTAATAAAAATTTCTCTGGTTTTGAAGCTGATATCTTGAGCTTATAGCATAACTTCCGAAGATGTTAAATGAGGTACTGAATTTTTGAAATGAAAGATTCGCAGAATAAAAACTGGAATTTCCACTAAATCCAGTCATATAATTATCTGTTTTACCGAATTGTCCATCCAGATTGACCTGGAAAACTCCTATTTGCTGATTAATACTCACCTTGAAGTAACGTTCATAGTAATCAAACTGCTTTGGTTCCAAACGGTCTTTATAAGTTTGATATCCATTATTCAGGATGATGAAACCAGTAGGAATATATTTGTATTGCACTCCATATTGAAAATACTTTCTGTACGGGGCGGCCAGTAGCAATGTATCTCTCTGGAAATTTTTGGCATCCTGCATATAATTGGCAAATACGCTGATTTTTTTGGTGATATTATAATAAATATTACCGTTAAAGGTATTGGTATTGGTGAAATATCCGGCAAAATCAGGGCTGGCTCTCATATACATCAGACTTCCGTTTAATTTTTTAAATACAGCTTCTGCCTGTAATAAATAAGCTGTTCCATCAGTGTTCTTCGTTGTACTATATGCCAGTTCTCCGGAAAGATTGATATTTTTTGACACTTTGAATTTTCCTTTAGCATATGATAGATGAGCATCTGAATCAAGTCTTACATCTCCAAATCTGATTTCTTCCTTCCTCGGGGTTTTGTAGAGATAGCCCACAGAAATTTCGGACTCTTTCCGGATTTTAAAAGCTGAATACATATTAAATTCATCTTTAATATCTCTGAAGAATCTGGGATGATTGTAGAATCCCCCAAAGCTTATTTTATTAAAATCATAGCGAATTTCTGCCCCGCGCCCATATCTTGCAAATTCTGTAAGATAGGATGAAGAGTAGGTTTTATCACCTAAATGAATAGAAAGATTGTTCCGTTTATAATTCACAAAATATTCTTCATATTGAGTAAATGTATTGAGTTCTACAGGATTGTGAGTAACTGCTCTAAATTCAATCTGGTTTTTATTATTCTTGTCCAGTGTTCCTTTACCATAGATTTCACCCTGAAAACCATCGTGATAAACTCCCATATTCTGCATTCCGATAAAAGATAGGGAGAGGGCAACAGGAAGTCTGTGATAAATATCGTTTTCAGATGGCTTTACTGAAATTACCTGAGTAGTTGCGTAGACATCCTGAATTTCTTTGGGACGACTCTTCGGGTGTACCGAAAGATTTAGGTTTTGAAATTCATTTTGAGCAAGTTCAGGGCTTGTCACTTTGTGAATCGTAATAATTTTTGATTCATTGGGTGCAAGAACAAGGGATGATTCGTTATCAACTACAGCATTTTTACTTTCAAGAACAATGCTTTCTGTAACATTACCATTATTTTTCAAAAGGAAAGAAGCACGGATTGTTTCTCCTGCCCTTACAAATTCAGGGGTATTCAACGCAGTAACCAGAAGCTTTCTGTTTCCGGAAACTAGGATTTTTGAATTTTTTGTAAATGTTGTTCCATTACTACGGTCCATAATATTCAGAGTTACAGAATAAGTGCCCTGTCCTGTTTCTGTTCCGATACGTAAAGGAACGAGATATACTGATGTTTCATACGGAAGAATCTGAAATTCTCCTTTTGCCAGAATAGGATTGATTGAGGAACTTGATGTGACAACTGAAATATCATATGTTTTGGTTTCCTTCGAATTATTTTCGAATGTGAAGGGAATAGAAGTAGACATTCCCGGCAATAAACTATCTTTTTTACTGATCAACCTGTTGGGTTGCTCTTGGGAAAAAATAAATACCGGGAATAGTGATATGATAATAAATAAAGTCCAAGTTCTAATCATTCTTTACTTCTAATTCCACATTGAGTGCAAAAGCATTCTCTTCTTCATCGGTGGCTATAATAGCTGCTTTGTATTTATCAGGGGGTACTTTACTAATGTCAATGTAAAATGTTTTGGAGGTGTCGGGTAACAGCCCCATTGTTAAACTTGAATAAGTTCCCACCTTCTCACCCGTTTTTCGGTTATAGATTTCTATGGAAGCAGTCGGTTTACAGTAAAGATTACCATTATTGGCTATTGCTATCTTTGCCGTTTGTTTTCCTTCCTGTTTTTCCACCTTTACACTTTCAAACTTAAGGTCCGGTTGGGCCTTTTCTGTTTCAAAATCTGTAATTACCTGAATGGCATATCGTATAACAGAAGTGATACTTACTCCCGGCTTACCGTCGCTGGGTTTTATCTCTTCTACCGGCTCTACAATAATCACACTCCAATAGCTTCCCGGATCCATTGCCTGATTGGGAATGGTTATTTCATAGAAGATCTCAGTCTTTTCTTTACCTTTAAGGGTAACAAGATTAGTGTTGAGTTTCAGCCACTCTCCGTTACTTCGTTTATTGGTACGTAATGCTGTATAATTGATCGTTCCGTCCGCATGGTAGGTATAATCCTGTAAAAATATTTTTACACTTTGAGGATTGCTGCCCGTGTTTTCAATGGCAACTTTTCCTTTATAAACCTTTCCATTTTCTATTTTGTAAGAATGCGTAAGTCCGTTGAGAATCACAATACCGGCATGTAAAAAGCTGAACTGCAAAATCAGGGTAATCAGGATAAGGATACGCTTTATCATGATATAAGTTTGGAGTTAAAACATTAATAATACAAAACAAGGAAGAAACTGGATACAAATTTCTTCTTGTTTTTGAAACGTAAAATAGAATTTTAATTAAAATTCTAATTGTCTGATATTGTATAAGTAACGGTAGCAGCAACAGTAGCTGTAGCCTGTAAATCTGCATACGCGGCTACCCCTCCAGGACCACTTCCTGCAGCGAGTGCATAGGTAAGATTATGACCGTTATTAGCTCCATTTCCTGTATAAGCACTTCCAATACCGGAAATAATAGTCTGGTCAGTACCAGTTAATGTAAGCAGTCCTGCGGAAGTTCCCAATGTGCCTGCTCCTGCTCCGGTGGCCGCCGCCGCCGTTACATTAAGATCTACTCCAGGAATGATAGCGTTCATTTTTACGCTTACGTTACGGGTAGGATCTGCCACAGATTTAATAGAAGAATAATTAAGCCACAACGTAGTGTTGGCCGCAGATGGAAGAATAGGATTTCCGGCTTCAGTAGGAGCTGTAAATCCAAGGGTAATATTTTTGGTTGCTGATGGCTCAATATCTACCAATGCAACTTCGGGAATAGAAATGGTAACCGTATGGTTATCTGTAGCGAGATCTTGGGCACTCAGATTCCCGCATAGAGCAAACGCAAATAAAGACGCTGCAATAGTTAAATTTAGTTTTTTCATGACACTGTTAATTAGTAAAGTGAAGATAACAAAATTCAATATGTTTTAAAAAAAATATACCACATATTTTTTATAATTGCTTATTTATCATATGTAATGCATTATAAGATGAAATAATTCAAAAAAAATACTGCACAATTTTGTGCAGTATTTTATCAATATTATAGGCGTTTTTAGGCCCAATGCGGGTCAGAAACGGAAACTTTTCCGGTTTCTATTCTTCCGGCAAAGTGCCACAGATGATCGTTTAATTTTAGCTTCAAATCATACCAGCCTTTGTATTTATCAAGATCAATAATGATTTTTTCTTCCGTTTTTTGTACAGAAACTGTTCTTTCGCTTCTTGTATAAAGATCTTCCAGACTGATGGAAAAATTTTTCTTTTTGTGATTTCTGATAATTAATTCAATCTGATTTTTTGAGGTCATATTCGTCAAGATCACCTCTGTTTCTGCAGTTTTATTTCCCTTAAATTTCCTGAAAAAGCCATTGGGACCGAAAACTTCATAATCATAAGCTCCCGGCTGCACAGTATGGGATAGCGTTTGCTTTTCATATAAAGCATATGAAAAATGATAATTATTATTGTCGAATTGAGTTCTGTCATATACCAAAAGCGGAACCCCATTATCTTTCAGGTTAGTCATTTTTATATGGTCTCCTTCCAGATTTACATGGAAATGATAGGGCAGCGGATTGGATGGTTTCAAGCCTCTTTCCTGAATGTCAAGCAGGCTATCTTTAAGTTCATCTTCAGAATACCATTTCAAATTAGGGACAGGTTTATTTTTAGCTGCGTTGATGGTTTTAGCATAATCCTTCTGATCAAGATAATCCATTTTCGGAACTTTCACGCTGGAAGAATTGAAAGCGGAAGTAAGATCTCCACATATCGCTCTTCTCCAGTCACTGATATTTTCTACACGGACATCCTTTTTGAATTTCTTCATAATGAATTTTTCCAAAAACTGCAGGACAGACGTGTGATCCGATACTTCAGAATTGACAAAACCTCCTTTCGTCCAGGGAGAAGCGATGATCATAGGGACTCTGTAACCCAATCCGACAGTTCCTTCTACTTTTTCATAGCTTTTCAAAGAAGGAGAGCTCATATATTCCTGAGTTTTATCCACATATTCCACCCCTTCTTTTCCGTTCATATCTACGGGCTGGCTTGGATTCACTGGTGGGGCAAAAGGCAATACGTGATCAAAATACCCGTCATTCTCATCATAATTGATGATAAATATGGTTTTCTTCCAGGTTTCAGGATCTTTGGTCAGAATATTCAGAACTTCAGAAATATACCAGGCTCCGTACCATGGTGATCCCGGATGATCAGAAAAATGTTCCGGAGCTACCAGCCATGAAACCAACGGAAGCTTTTTCTCTTCCACATCTTTACGGAACTGAAATAATACATCACCTTCCGGAACAACAAGCCTTTCTCCGTTTTCATCCTTTCCAATTTCCAGTTTCCAGTAATCAGGATCGTTGGAATTAGTGGTAAAGGCTTTTTCATGAAGATTTTTTTCTTCTTTTGAAAGTTTTGAATAATTGTCAGGGTGGTATTTCACCTGATCTTCCTGAACTTCAGCCAGCATGGCTTCCAGTCTTTCTTTCTGATCAGGATTTTTTTCAATCTCCTTCTTCAGATAGGCGATGATATTGGGAATATTCTGATAATATCCTTTTGAAAATTTAACGTTGAATTTTGAAAACCACTCAATCGGGTTATCTGTAAAATTACTCAGCCAGGCTTCCTGTTCTCCGGACATTCCTTTTGGAAGACTGATTTCATTCTGATAAATTCTCCACGAAACATTTTGCTGCTCTAATATTTCCGGGAAACTTTTCCATTTTGCCTGCCTCGCTTTATCATAATCAATGTTTTCATTAACAACATTGGCTTTTACTTTTCCGTTTTGCTGTTCCCTTAATGTTCCGGACCAAAGGAATAGCCTGTTGGGAGTTGTTCCGGTGAGTGAAGAACAGAAATACTGGTCGAATATGGTAAATGCATCTGCCAGCTGATAATAAAACGGAAGGTCTTCGCGGTTGTAATATCCTAACGTAAGCGGAATATTTTTATAATCTTTATTTCCTGAGGCTTTTGCCTGAAGCCATTGGTCAAATTTACCTTTGTTCAAAGCTTTCTGCTGATCTGCCCATGAATGAGGCAAAGAGCTCATCCATGTAGATTTTGTATTTCTTAAATCCAGGCGGGCGGGAGAAGCATATTTCCCTTCGTCATTTTTTTGGAAAAAGACGGAATGTCCATCCTGTTTTACAAAAGCTCTTTTATCCAGAAAGCCCCTTACTCCCTTAAGAGCGCCAAAAGCATGATCAAATGAACGGTTCTCCTGCATCAGGATCACAACATGTTCTGCATCATAAAATGTAGACTGGGCAGCCGGATCAATGGCTAAAGCTTTTAAAATGGAAGGATGCAGAACTCCTGACGTTCCTAATCCCGCTAATAAAAGACTTGATTTTTCTAAAAATTCTCTTCTGTTCATGTTCAATCGTAATAAGAAAGAAACCGCAAGTTAATAGGATTTTCCTGCGGTTTCTTTGTTTTTATATAAAAATAATCAGATTTTTATTGTAACCACCAGGGTTTTGAGTTGATATTATCATTTCCTCCGTACTGAGCGTTTAAAGCAGCTTTTAAATTATTGCTGTTGTAATTATATTCAGACTGCGGATATCTGAACCTGAAAGGCGCCGGAACTCCTGTTTTTAAAGGATAATTTGGATAGCCAGTTCTCAGATAATCATAATAAGAAGTCCATTGTGCTTGATGGAACATCGTCATGTATTTTTGAGTCATGATCTTTTCGAGCTGTGTCTGTAAAGGATCAGCATCATTATACACTACCAAAGGAGTTGCAAGATATTGGTTTACATCAAAGCCTGAGAAATATTGTCCCGGATTTTTTACATAAGTCTGATAAAAATTGAAACTGGCCTTAACAGCATTGTTGTAATGTGTTTTGGCAGATCCGGAAATCCATCCTCTGGCCGCAGCTTCAGCCAGAATAAACTCAAGTTCTGAATAACTTAATACAGAAGCAGGTTCATTGGTAGGGTCTTTATAAAAACGATCGTTTACTTTGGAAATGTTTTTTGCAGTGATCAGTGCTGCATTATCAGAATACGGAGAAGTAGGATTTCCGCCGTTATATCCTGTATAGTCTGTGATGGCTTTTCCTGCTTCTTTTGCTCCTGTAGTCTGTGCTGCAAACGTGAACAAACGTGGATCATGCCTGTCTTTGAACATATTAATAAAATAATCAGCCATGTACAAACTTGAACCATATCCACTGTTGTTAAACATCGTGTATCTGCTGTCTGCTGCATCAGCAAAATTAAGTTCACCGTTATCTGCAATAGAGGTCATGAGAGACTGGCTTCCTGCAATAGAAGCAAACTCTGCGGCTATATTATAACTTCCTACTGTCGTTTTTTTAGATAAAGTGATCAGAATTTTCAGACGGAATGAATTAATCAGTTTTTTCCACTTTAAAGCATCTCCGTTGTAGACAATATCACCTTCAATTTTATCGGTGGTATTAATAAGATCATTGGCTTCTTTTAATTCTGATAAAATTCCGGACATGATAGCTTCCTGTGTATCATATTTAGGCTGGGTAATGCCGGATTCACCCTTTGCTGCTTCAGAATAAGGAGCACTTCCAACTTTTAAACTGATATTGAAGAAATGATACGCTCTCAAAAATTTTCCGATGGCCAGATAATTTTTGTTTCCTCTTTTTTCAGCTTCCTGCATCATTTTTCCAGTGTTCAGAAGTCCTTTGGTATAGACTTCAAAAGAAGTATCATTCCATTTCATATACTGGTATGAATTCTCACCATCAGTACCAATCATCATTCTGGAGGCATACATATTGTCCCCGTTTACCTGAAAAGTATATTTTTCAACGTAAGTCAATAGATTTTTGGGATCAATACTGGCCTGGTCATTAGGGTTTTCATTGATGGTATCAAGGTTAGATTCACATGATGCTAATGTCAGAAGTCCGGCTGCAAATAAAGATTTCATCAGCCATTTTGCTGTTTTACCTTTTTGCTCTGTCACTTTGTTTATATTATTTTTCATTGTCTTGACGTACTTTTTAGTTAAAACTTAAGATTAAATCCGATTCCAAACCATCTGCTGGATGGATCCTGAATATCATTGTCTGTTTTTGTCTGGAAGTCTGGATCAGAATAAAGGTTTTTTGATTTTTTCCACATCGCCAGATTGTAAGCAGAAATATTGGCGGTGAAACCTTTCACCATTCCTCTTGGGTTGAGTAATGAAGAGAAGTCATATTCTAATACTACAGATCTAAGCTTGACGAAAGTTCTGTCAAAAATGTTAGCAAACTCTTCGCTTTCGTCCTGTGTTACTCTTGCACGGTAGGGATAATTTTGCGACCAGTCCTGGTAGCTGATAGCTTTTGTGTGTGGAGTATAGGTTCCGGTTGCCGGATTGTAGTTAACCCCATCAGGTACAAAATAATACGTTCCCGGATTTGCATATTCAAGATCTCTGTACGCTACAGAATTAGGGTGTTTTCCTCCCCACCACATTTTTTCCACAACCTGGGATCTCATCACACCTCCGATGCTTCCGTCAATTCCGATGTTTAAAGTGAATTTTTTATATTTGAATGTGTTGTTGAAACCGAAAGTCCAGTCAGGATTGAAATGTCCCAGATTACTTGGGTTATTAGCTCTTGTCGGCATTCCTGTATTCGCATCAAGAATTACTTTTCCATCCGGAGACTTTTGCCATGTATAGTCGTAATAGCTATCCATTCTTTCGCCTAGCTTAATATTTTTGTAGTTCGGCATATTATCATAAATGGAAGTCAGCTTTTGTTCATAAGTACTCCAGTTGATTAATGTTTTCCAGCTGAAATCAGAAGTTTTTACCGGAACTAAACCAAGGGAAACTTCAAATCCTTTGGTTGTATATTCATTTCCGTTTACATATTGAGAAGTGAAACCTGATGATTCTGCAGCAGGGAACTGGAGAATATTATTATAATCTAATGTTCTGAAATAAGTAGCGTCTAAAGTAATTCTGTTATTCAGGAACCCTGCGCTTAAACCTAATTCATAAGATTTTGTCTGCTCCGGTTTCAAAGAATTTTCTACATTCAGAGTGGTTGGATAATAATAAGTAGGATTTCCATTGAATGTGATTCCCCCATTGTTCAGATAATAATTTCTGATGGAATAAGGCTGGAAATCATACGCTACTTTCGCCCATGAAGCAGAAAGTTTCAACATATTGATAGATTCCGGCATTTTTACCAGGTTGGAAATAACCGCACTGATGGAAGCAGAAGGATAGAAGTAAGATCTGTTGGCCTTAGGTAGTGTAGAAGACCAGTCATTACGCCCGGAAACATTGATGAAGAAAGCATTATACAATCCAATATCAATGGTAGAGTAAGCACTGTAAATCAGTTTTTCCTTCAGGTACGTATAATTTTTCAGCGCTCCGATAGAGTTTTCGAAAGTATACACTTCAGGAATTTTTAATCCGTCCGTAGACCTTTCATTGTTGTTGTTTTTATAATAGAAAGCAGAACCTCCCGCATTGATTGTAAAATCAAAATTTTCAGATATCTTTTTCTTGTAAGTCGCCAACACATCATAATTGAGGTTCCATGTTTTATTATCCTTCAAAATATAGCCACCACTTCTTGGTGCATCATAATTGAAATAGGAATAAGGGCTCAGAATTTCCGTTTTGCTATGGTTTTCGACAAGAGATATTTTCCCTTTTACCGATAGATCCTGTGTCGCTTTATACTCTAAGCCTGTCTGTGCATTGATAATATCGGTTCTGTTCTGATTTTTATAATACTCAGCTCCGAACCATGGGTTGTTGTACCAGGCATAGTTCCAGTTGGCCTGTGCTCTTCCTTCCTTTCCGGGAATCCACATGTGATTTTTCAGTGCCTTTCCGTCTACATCGCCTCCCATCCAGATCAGGATGGTGTACATATGTCCGCTTGGATTGTAATCGTAGTTGGGAATATTAGGGGTGAAGGCCTGGTTGAAGTTGAATTTTGTATCAAAGATTAACTTCTCACCAAGATGGTTTTCAGAAGAGAAGTTGATTCCGTATTTCTGAAGGTATGAATTCGGAACCCTGTCATCATAATTCATGAAATTCCCCGAGAATCTGTATACGTCTTTGTTGTTCCTGTAGCTGATCGCAAAGTTATTATTATTGATAACTGCAGGTTTTAAAAAAGTATTTAAGTTATCGTGGTACTTCCAGTCAATCGGAACTCTTTCATACCTTGATTTATCATCATACTGAGTTCCTGTTACAGCTCCATACCACGGAACGACCTGCCCTGTTACTTTATCTCTGATAGGGCTGTTCCACTGTGCAATCTGTAAACCGGGAACGAATTTGGGTCCCCAGATCATATCTCCGTCATTCACCCCGCCATCAGCTCCGTCCCAGAATTCATATTTTCCATGGGAACCGTTACCATATTCAGTCTGAGTTTTCGGAAGATTGGTAAACCCTGCCGTAATCATGGTGTTCTGGGAAAATTCTACAGAGAAACCTTTCTTTTTAGCATTTTTTGTGGTGATCAAAACAGCTCCGTAACGACCTCTTGAACCATATAAAGCAGAAGCGGTAGCACCTTTCAGGACGTTGATGTTTTCAATATTGTTAGGGTCTAAATTCTGGAAAACCTCTTTTTCCACAATCACACCATCAATGACAAAAACGAGATTGGAGTTTCCTCTCAATGTAAACTGTGGGGCCTGCTGCATTCCCGTTGGATTGGAAACATTCAGACCAGCAACCTGTCCGGAAAATAAGTTCCCGATACTCGGTGTAGTAATGGTTTCAAACTGTTTCGTTCCCACTTCCTGAGTAGAATATCCGATTTTTTCCTTCTTTTTGGCAATACCTAATGCGGTAATCACAACACCTTCAATCTGTTTTTCGTTTTGCTTTTTTAAGACAACGGAATACTGTTTTTTGGAAGAAACCTCAACGGTATAAACGGAAAAATCAGGAGCAAAAAATTCAAGAATATCTTTTGGGTTTGCAGAAATAGTGAAATTACCATTTTCATCTGTAGTAGCAGTCTTTCCTGTGTTTTTGTCGGTGATGTTCACACCGGAAACACTAGAACCGTTTTCTGATTTTACATTTCCTGAAATATTGATTTCCTGGGCAGAAAAATAAAGAGGAAGTAAAAAAACGGCAAAAGTGGCTAGAGTTTTCTTCATTTTTTTGAAGGCAAATTTAGCAGAGCACTGTTACCTGTACTTTAATGATGTATTAAAATAAAAATACGATTTAATATTTTTTAACATGAAGAATTAATAGAAAAGTAAAATAGAAAATGTCTTTTGTATACAGACTTTTGCTTTATTATATAAATATAGTTAGGAAGCTGGGAGAGGGCGGATAGAAGTTATTGTGGTGTTGCCAACTTCTTGAAGCTCTCAGTAATAAATTTTTGAAGAAAAACCTTTCTAATAATAGGATAGTAAAACTGTGACTTCGATAACATCCAGCCTCCAGCTTCCCTCTTCCTTTCTATTTCTAAAACCTGCTCAGAATTCCCCAATGGATTTTAATATCATTAAACTTAAAAGGATTTCCAAATTCATTACCATTGGACAGCTGGAAGCTCATCAAACCGATAGGAATGAAGAAATTGAAACCGAGCCCGACACTGTAGAGCTTGGGTTTTACATTTAAAGATTTATTATTAAGCTGCCCATATTGTCCAAAGACATCAAAGAAGGCCTGGTTACCGATAAGGTACCGGTACTCCAGACTTCCATAATAATAAAAGTCGGCGGCGAGGGAGTTTTCATTGAATCCCCGCATGGAATTCCAGCCTCCAAAACGGTATAATTCATTGGCAGAGAATTCTATTTTTGAATCCATCATGGCGCCCTCCGCTTTGATGTTCAGAAAGTGATTTCCTGAAATATGATAATTATGTTCTCCAAAGAAATAAAACTGATTTTGATTGGCTTTAATATTATCTTTTGAATAAGTAGTCGTTAAGAAATCATATCCGGCATTGATCCTTGTTTTATAAAGGAAAAGGTCAATATCTGTAGGCTCAGTCATTTCATACCATATCCCGATCCCTTTTTTGTTGTAGTCTTTTCCCTGAACGTATAGCGTATCAATAATAGTAGAGGTTTCGAGAGTTGCTCTCAGACCTATTTTATTCCGGTTGTTGATGTGGTAATAAAAGGCAGGCAGGAATTTTACATTGGCAAACGTAGAATCCTGACGGTAGATATTTACTTTTGTATCCATCCCGACATTCGATTTGAAAAGGTACGGAATATCTACCCTAAGATCGAAAGTCTGTCCTTTATCAGGGTTTCTCTGCCAGTATAAATTCACAGTTTCAAAACCATTGAACATATTCCTGAAATTGACATTCATTGTCCCGTTTAAGGTAAACTTGGAGGTTTTATCATTCCCGAAACCGATTACCCCATCGAAGGTATTTGTCTTTTTCTTTTCCAGAAACAGGTAAATACTGGTGGAATCTTTTGTAAATAAAGTCTGAGGCTGCCGTTCAAGGGTCAGAAAAGGATGGCTCTGAAAGGTTTTGTTGATGGCTAAAAGGTTTTTGTCATCATAGTTTTTACCTTTAAATTCCTTTTCAAGGTTTTTGATGAATCTTTTGGGAACTTTTTCGTATCCTTTTACTACGAATCCGTTGATTGTTCTTTTATCATTCTTGTTGATGTCAAGTTCTACGATTGGATAACCGTTTTTCTGGCCTTTGTATTTAGATTTGATTCTGCTGAAAGAATACCCTTCATCAATATAAGTCTTGTTGATACTTTTCTTGGTGGAGTCTAAATTTTTAGTGAAAAAATCTTTCTGGATTTTTAATTTCTGAACAAGAGAATCTGTAAGGTTGACATATGTTTCATTGAAATTCTTTCCTTTATCGTAGAAAATTTCCGTGCTGTCACCTTTTACTTTTACGTCTTTCAGTTGAGTGAAGAAATAATTACTCTGCGCTAATGAATCCAGAAATTTTACAGCTGAAGTAGAATCTTTTACTTTTTTCCTGACCTTGGTTTCCGTATCAATCAGCCAATACTGCTTCTTCTGCGCTTGTGTAAAAACGCAGAACAGTACAAAAAATATTTTTAAAAGTAATTTCAATTTATTCTTCTGAATATGAAAAGGAATCTCTATAAAATACAAAAGATTCTTCACTGCATTTCTGAACTACGTTCGCAGACTTTCAGTCAGTGTTCAGAATGACAATGCGCCTTATCAATCAACTAATTTTTATCCAGTTTATTATACTTCTTCATCAAATTCTCATAAGTTCCCTGCGGAAGAATCCATTTCAAAGGAACCCCGATTTTCTGTCCGAATTTACCAAAATAATAATGCGCTTTCCATTTATTTTTTGCTAAAAGTTTTTCAATGTATTCTGCGACTTCCGAAGGCTCTGTTCCGTCATTCACGTGAGAATTCATCAGCGCATATACTTTGTCAAAAACATTTTTATAAGGCTGGGAGACCTGTGCAATGACTCTGTTGTCTGCAATATTGGTTTTAATATCTCCCAGATGCAGAGAGCATACATCAATATTCCATGGGTAAACTTCATATCTCATCGCTTCCGTTACTTTATCCAGAGCCGATTTAGAAGCCGAATAAAATCCGCGGAAAGGCAGACCCATTTCACTTCCGATACTGGAAACATTGATAATTTTTCCAAATTTGTGCTCACGCATATTCGGGAGTACGGCACTCATCATCTGTACAGGTCCGGCAAGATTCAGGCTGAAAAGCTTCAGAATATCTTCTTTCGTAGAATCTTCCACGGCTCCTACCATTCCCATTCCGGCATTGTTGATCAGAACATCAATTTTGGTTTCTGTTTTTAAAACCTCAGCTACAGCATTTTGAACTGCAGTATTGTCTGTCACATCAGTTGGGATCGATTTGAAGTATTGGCTTTCTGTATGTTTTCGGCTTAATCCGTATACTTTATGTCCTTTTTTACCAAAATATTCTGCCAATGCAAACCCGATTCCTGATGAGGTTCCTGTTATAATGATGGTCATTGAATTCGTATGATTTTTAATGTTTTTATTTTCTTCTGATACCAGTGAGACGTTTTTAATGGTCTGTGTTCAAAAGTAAATCTATTTTCAGCAAATGTAAAAAAAGAAAAATGAACTTTGATAGGAACAAAGCTGTAAAGTTGGATGTATTCTCTAACTGATTTAAAATATTTAGAAATAATCCATCAGTGTTGGAAAAGTTATTATATTTTAACTCCGGTAAAATTTAGTAATTAATTACGTTTTAAATTAATGATGAAAAAAGAACTGCTAATATTATTCATACTCAATTTTAGCTTTTATTGTACAGGACAAGAAATTAAAATTCCGGAGAATTTCACTGAACATTCTATTCCAAAAGTAGAATCTCCGGAATGGTTCGTTCTTATTCATTCTAAAGACTGTTATGCTGTCAAAAAAGACAATGGTAGATTGATTGTGGAAAAAACGAGCTATTACAAAAAAGATTCTGAATTAGAAATTGAAGATGGAACATTGATTGGAGAAAATAAAGGAGAATTTGGGGGAGCACTATACTTCCAGCCTAAAGAAGATAGAGAAAAAATTGAAATAAAATTTGGAAACATTGTTGATATTTTCAGATTTCAGAATAAGATCTATTTCACAGAAGGCTCAGGTATATGGGGAAGTTTGTATGAATTAAAAAAAGATTCAGCTTTCACTTATAATAGAGTCGAATCCTTTGGGGATTCATTAGAAGCTTTAACTATATTCAATGACAGTATTTACATTGCTTCTTTTCATGGCTTTTATAAAGTAGTGGATCAAAAAGCGACACTCCTTTTCAGGAAACAGTTTTGGGGGGGACTGTATCCAAACTCTGTAGTGGTATTCGATGAGGAAAATATTTTTATGGGAATACGAAGTGGAATTGTTAAGTTAAATCTTGTGAAAAAAACAGTTAATTTTTATACAGAAAAAGAAGTATAGTTTGTGTTTTAAGAATTAGATTCTTAAAATATTTTTCGTTCAAACCGCTGAATTGCGTTTTTTTTATTCCTATCATGGAATAAATTTAAGACAAACTTAATATTAATTCATTATTCATCATCGGAGGAATGATTACTTTTAATTACATATGTTTCTGAAAAACAGGTGTTTAATTTTATTTTGTGGTAGTTAGTACCTGAAAAAATCTAAAATTTCTTAATAAAAACATAAGAAAACCTTAATGAGGCATGGAAGCAGACTGATCTAATTTTGCACCTAATCAAAAAGGAGATCATGAATGTATTTAAAATCCCTGTATCCGTAACTTATTTAACGGGAAGGGTATTACTTATTGGTGCAATATCGGCTTCACCGATATTCCTCGCTCAGAAAAAAGACAGCTTAAAAGAAAAATCCATCGACGAGATTGTTGTTGTCGGCTACGGAACACAGAAAAAAAGTAAAGTTTCCGGAGCCGTTTCGGAGGCTTCGTTGGATAAGCTAACCTCCAGATCTTTATCCGGAGTAGGAGAAGTTCTTCAGGGGAAAGCTCCCGGAGTAACTGTAGTGAACGAAGGTGGAGATCCTAACGGAGCACCGAAGGTCAATATTCGTGGTCTGGGAGGAATCAATGGAGAAACACCTTTGTATGTGGTGGATGGAGTGGTTTTCAACGGAACACCCTCTATCAATCCGAATGATATTCAGGATATTTCTGTACTTAAAGATGCCTCTGCGGCCATTTATGGAGCAAGATCTTCAGGAGGGGTTATTCTGATTACCACTAAAAAAGGGAAGAAAGGGAATCTAGCAGTAGATTTTGATGTTAAGTACGGCGTAAACCAGGCATGGAGGCTGAAAGAATCCCTGAATGCGGCAGAATTTCAGGACGTGATGTACAAAGCCTATGAAAATGCCGGGAAACTGGGAAGTCTGCCAACTGCTTTTAATCCTAATCAATATCCGGACGGAAGAATTACCAGAACAGACTGGATGAAAGAAATTTTTAGAACAGGAACCATTCAGGAATACAATATTAATCTTAGCGGAGGAAGCGAAAAATCCAGATATTTTGTGGGCATGAACCACAGAAGCCTTGAGGGGATTTTACTGAATACTCAGGCAAAACGATACAATTTCAGAGTCAATTCCGAACATAAAGTAAAAGATTGGCTGACGATCGGAGAAAATATGTACTATAATTACTCTGACGGCAATACAGCCGATACCAAAAGTGGATATACAGGAGCTTTGATAGCGGCTATGTACTATCCGCCCAATGTTCCGGTATATACGCCGAGTGGTGCGTTTTCCGGACTGCCGATTGATGTGGCAGGTGGTTACGGAGATATGATCAATCCTGTTGCTTATCTTAAAAGAATCAGCATCAGAAATCCTACCCACGAGATTTTAATTAATCCTTATGCTGAAATTACACTGGCAAAAGATTTAAAATTCCGTTCCAATTTCTCACAGACTTTTAAGCTGGGGGATGTAAAAAACTTTACATACAGAGTCCTTGAGATTGGGAAAATTTTTGATACCAATAATCTGGAATACCAATCCAATAATTCTTCAACAGCGCTTGCAGAACAATTGTTAACCTATAAAATCTCAGCAGGACAGCATAATTTCGATTTCCTTGGAGGATTTACTTTTCAGAAAACAATTGATGATGGTTTTGTGGCAAAATCGTATGACTTCAGAAGTGAAGCTGAGGTTTTCCAGCACCTTCAGAACGCTGCGGATACCAATAAAGATGTTTCCAGTTACAGATTTAAGCAATCTTTGGTTTCTTATCTGGCGAGGGTAAACTACGACTATGCAGGAAAGTATATTGTAAGTTTATTGGGAAGACGTGATGGCTCTTCACTGGTAGCAAAACAGAACAGATTTGCTAATTACTATGCCGTTTCCGGTGCCTGGGTGGTTTCGAAAGAAAACTTTATGAAAGATATCTCATGGCTTTCAAGTCTGAAATTAAGAGGCAGTTACGGTATTTTGGGTAACCTTGGAGGAATTTCACCACAGGCTGTGAATCCGTTGATGACCAGAGATAATAATGTCATTTTCGGTCAGGATCCATCTCAGAATATTGCTTATTATGCCACCACACGTCCGAATCCGGACCTGAAATGGGGTAAATCTGAGCAGACCAACTTCGGGGTAGATGCTTCCTTCCTTCATAACAGCCTTTCCCTACAGTTCGATTACTTTGTGAAAAATTCCAAAGATCAGATTTTCAACGTAAGCTTGCCAAGTACGGCAACGTACAATAATCAGTATGTGAATGCGGGATTATTCCAGGATAAAGGGTACGAATTGGGAATTAATTATAACAAAGTAGTTTCAGGTGATTTCACGTTCTCAATAGGAGCTACGATGAGTCAACTAAAAAATACGGTGAAGCAGCTTGCCAATGTGGATGAGATCTTCATCAATGATAACGGAGTAAGAGGAGTATTGAAGCCAACCCGTGTAAAAGTAGGCGATCCTTTGTATTCTTTCTATGGTTATAAGACCGGAGGGATTTTCCAGACTCAGGAAGAAATCAACAATTATAAAGATGCCAACGGAAATCTTATCCAGCCCAATGCCAAGCCGGGAGATATCAAATTCCTGAAAAAGGAAGGAAATACCGGAGTGCTTAATAATAATGATTTTGTTAATCTTGGAAGTCCATATCCTAAGTTCTCCTATGGCTTTTCATACAATATGACCTGGAAAAACTTTGATCTGAATTTATTCTTCCAGGGCGTTTACGGAAATAAAATTTTCAACGGAATGAAGTTTATTTCGTTGAATCCGGGTGGAACGGGACAAAACTATAATATGGACAGAGATATCCTGAATGCATGGACACCTCAGAATACGAATACCGATATCCCAAGACTGGTACACGGTGACCCAAGCGGCAATTATTCCAAAGTATCAGATTTCTACGTGGAAGACGGATCTTACTTAAGGCTGAAAAACCTTACCATCGGGTATTCATTACCAAAAGAATTGTACCATAAACTGGATGTAAACAAAGTGAGAGTGTATGTAACCACCAACAACCTGTTTACCATAACGAAATATACAGGATTTGATCCTGAAGTAGGAATGAACTCTTACGGAGTAGATACCGGAAGATATCCTCAGGCACGCTCATTCATCTTCGGAGTAGAGATCGGATTATAATTTTTAACCAACAAAAAGTAAAAAAATGAAATTTTTCAATAAAATATTGTTAGTATCAGGAATATCCGTAATGCTTTTGTCATGTACAGGCGAACTGGATGTTCAACCTGAAGGAACACCTACCGAAGCCAGCTTCTGGAAAACAGAAAACGATCTTATTACCGGGGCAAACGCGATGTACAAGCCTTTATTCGATGGTGAATTTTACGGCAGAGGTTTGTTCTGGTTTATCAATGCCAGTGATGATATGGTAACCGGAAGAGCAAAAAGTGAAGCAGATAATGCAAAAAACTTCAGCAGTAATTATATCGCGGCAGGAGACCTTGAAACCCAGTGGAATAAAAGATATAATGTGATTGGAGTGGCCAACCGTGTGATCCGTAATGTTGATAATATCCAGACTTCTCAGGCCATTAAAAACAAATACCTTGGAGAAGCTTTATTTATGAGCAGCAGAATGTATTTTGAGCTGGCTTATTCTTACGGAAATGAAAAAGCGGGAGTTCCGATCATAGACCGTTCAAAAGACCCTGATCCTAATCCGATTCCAAGAGCAGCCAACGTAATGGAAAATTACACGTACATTGTCAACGACCTGAAAAGAGCTGCCGAATTATTACCTGCACAGGCAGAACTTCCTGCAAAGGATTACGGAAGACCTCATAAAGCTGCTGCCTGGGCATTGTTAGCAAAAGTATATCTGTTTATGAAAGACTGGAAGAATGCAGAATTCTGGGCTAATGAAGTAATGACCAAAGGAAACAGAGCCTTATTAGGTAATTTTGCTGATGTCTTCAAAGCTGAAAATAACTACAGTTCAGAATACATCTGGTCTGTTCCGGGAACTACAAAGTTTACTGCCTGGGGAAGTATTCTTCCGGGAGTAATGCTTGAAAACAAAGGATGGGGAGAATATAACGGATGGGGATATTTTCAGCCAACAAAAGAGTTATTTGATGAATACGAAACGGGTGACCTTAGACGAAGTGCTACCATTCTGAAAATTGGAGATAAATTTACCTTCAACGGAAAAGAAAGAACATACGCTTCTACAAATTCCCTTACCGGATACCAGTTTAATAAATATATGGATGCCTTCAAATATGAGCTGAAAAATGGTCACGTGAGTGCCAACGGAGATTATCCATGTACAGACCTTGCCGTTCCGATCATGCGTTACGCTGAGGTGATCCTGATCAAAGCAGAAGCTTTACTGATGCAGGGAAAATCTGCTGATCAGGAGATCAATATGATCAGAGCACGTGCAGGTTTATCTGCTAAAAACGGATGTACAATGGCAGATCTGAAGCATGAAAGACGTTGCGAACTGGCGGGTGAATGGGCAGACAGACACAGAGACCTTGTGCGTTGGGGAGATGCGCAGGCTGCTTATGCTAAACCTCTGCATGGTATCAACGGACAGGTAGTCTGGGCCGCAAGAAACTTTAATCCGGCTGTACATAATGTTTGGGCAGTTCCACAGGCTGAAATCGTAAACAGTCATGGGATCATTAAACAAAATGAAGGCTGGTAAAATTTAATCTTTATCTACAAGCCACTATATCATTGCAGAACTTTCTGTGATGATATAGTTTTTTCAAAGGCAGGCCTTTCTGGTCTGTAAAATTATAAAGTTAAACGAATGAAACTATCAAAAATATGGGCTGTACTGGCCCTGGCTGTTTTTTCTGAAAATCAGGCACAGAATTATTTAAAGTATAATGTAGGGAATGCCCATTCGCATAATGACTATATGCAGGACATCCCTTTCTGGCAGGCATATTATGCCAATTTCGGTTCTATAGAAGCAGATGTTTTTCCGGTAAAAGACCAGCTTTGGGTTGCTCATACTGAAAAAGAACTTTCTCCGGACAGAACATTGGAAAGTCTTTATCTCGATAATATTTCAAAACAGATTAAGCTGAACAAAGGAAATATCTATCCTGATGCTGGTAAGAAACTTCAGTTGCTGATTGATATTAAGCAGGATTATAAAACATCATTGGATGCTTTAGTCAGTATATTCAGGAAATACCCGGAAATTACGGGTAATCCGGGAATTAAAATTGTGATTACCGGAGGAAGACCTCAGCCTGCAGATTTTAAGAACTATCCCAACTATCTTTACTTTGACGGAGATCTTGACCAAAATTATTCTGAAGATCAGCTGAAAAGAATCGGAATGTTCAGTGCAGATCTTCCGGGATTGGTAAAATGGAACGGGAAAGGAATTCCAAGGGATGAAGAAACCGCAAAAATTAAAACTGCGGTTGATAAAGCTCATGCGAAGCAAAAACCTGTTCGCTTTTACGGAGCTCCGGATTTTCCGAATGCATGGGTAAATCTGATGGATTTAGGTGTAGATTATATCAATACCGATCATATTCCTGATCTTAAAAAATTCATGAACACCATTCCGAAAAACTTTTATAAAAATACAAAAGAGTACAGCACTTATACTCCAACTTATCAATCAGACGGAGTAGAAAAAAAAGTAAAGAATGTCATCCTTCTTATTCCGGACGGAACTTCTTTACCGCAATATTATGCTGCCTTTACAGCTAATAAAGGGAAACTGAATGTTTTCAATATGAAATCCACAGGGCTTTCCAAGACCAATTCATCCAATGCCTATATTACAGATTCAGCACCGGGTTCTACAGCGTTCGCAACAGGAGTGAAAACCAAAAACACTTTTGTCGGAGTTGACAATATGGGAAAAGCACTGGCACAGATCCCTGATATCATTGCTGAAAAAGGAATGGTTTCAGGTCTGATTTCCACAGGAGATGTTACAGATGCAACGCCAGCTGATTTCTACGCCCATTCGGATAACAGAAACAGTTCGGAACCTATTCTGAAAGATTTTGCAGCTTCAAAAACGAAAATCCTGGTCGGTGGCCCTACAAGTGGCTTGTCTCAGGAAAATATGCAGAAATTTAAAGATGCCGGAATCGATCTCTATCAGGATTTGAAATCAGTAACGAAAATCAATAACCGTACGCTGGTTATTGATCCTCTGGCCTCACAAAGAATCAGCAATGGAAGAGGAAACTGGCTTGCAGATGCCTTTGATCTTACTTTAAATGATTTAAAGAACAATAAAAAAGGGTTCTTTATAATGATTGAAGCATCACAGACTGATGGAGGAGGACATAGCAATAATATAGAACATCTGGTGACGGAATTACTGGATTTCGACCATGTTGTAGGGAAAGCTATGAAATTTGCTGACGAAAATAAAGAAACCTTAGTGATTGTAGTGGGGGATCATGAAACCGGAGGTTTAACACTTTTAGATGGCAGTCTGAAAGAGGGTTGGGTATTCGGAAACTTCAGTACGAATGATCATACCTCTATTCCGTCAAGTGTTTTTGCGTACGGACCGAATTCAAAAGAATTCACAGGATTGTTCGAAAACACTGAAATCTTCAACAAAATACTGGCTGCTTACGGAATTAAGAAATAGCTTTTTTACACTTTTACTTTTACAAAGAGAGATTGTTTCATTGCTGGAACAGTCTTTTTTTATGAATTAATTTAGAATTCCCGCAGATTCTACAGATTAAGCAGATGGTTGAGTTAATCTGCGTTATCTGCAAAATCTGCGAGAGATAAAAGCAGAACAAAAAGGCTGTCTCAAAAAGAGAGACAGCCTTTGAATAAATCTAACAAATAATAATTTAGAAATTGGTGTTAACGATCAATTGAGAAAGTTCGGCATTCACAAAGTCAATCGGCATTATTCCGAATGTACCCTGAGTATTGGTCTGGAAGAATGTTTTAAGTCTTGGATTGATATTATTGGATACGGTAGGAATGCTTGGGATCCCGAAGATTCCAGGTTTATAGCCGCTGGTGAAATTCAAGAAAAGTTTGCCATTCGTATCATTTTTAGCTTCGTTAAGCAGGCGGGAGATGGCATTCCACTTATCATCATTGTTGGTCACCTTGTAATAATCCTGAACTTTCAGCTGTACGCCTGAGTTATTGATGTCAAAAGTAGTATTGTCAGCCCAGGGTGAAGCATTGATCCCCTTGGTTGTTCCCGAAGAAAACCTTCTTAATAACTTGATCTTTCCTCTTATAGCTCCCAGTGTGGGAATATTGGCTCCAAGATCCCATTTAGACGGATTTTTCTGTACATAAGAATCAAAAGTCTGTTCAAAAGTTCTGGTGGTGTTGGAAGCATCATATTCTTCTTTAACAGACATGATAATGGTTTCTGACGGATTGTTCTGAAGGAATGTATAACAGGCATTCAATACATCATCAAAATTCATATTCTGATAAATTGCACCATGATGAATGGTAAAAGCATTGTCAATATGTCTGCAGCGGATATCCAGAAAACGTACACCGGCATTCAGCTGTTCTGCAATGCTGAGATCCTGGGTTTTAGCCGTACCTGATACAACAGGGGCATCTATACGAGCTCCGGAATCATGAGTACCGGGAATTGATATTTTTGAAATAGAAATATTATCCTGAATACCGGCCATCCAGCTATTCAGAGAAACAGGCAGTAATGAAGCTCTGCCAGCTGTTTTTGTTAAAGAAGGGACATTGTTTTCGTTGGAATCCCTTTCCAGGATACTGTCGTTTGAACAGGAAAAAAAGATGGATGCAGTAACCACTCCGAGAGTGATGGCTGTCATACGTTTCATGCTTTGTTTGAACATAGTTTTTTTATTTTTAAAGTAGCTTAAAAATAAGAATATATCAAAGCATTAGGAGTTAATTTAACTTTAAGAGATAATTAAGTTGGTCTAAAGTAAGGAAGGTGGTTGAGGGAAAATAAATTTTTATTAACGCAAAGATTATTTTCTATTCTTAAAATATTGAGGAAGCAGAGATGAAATCAATAAATTGATTCTTTCTAAGCGGATGCATAACAATTAAGCTTCATCAGCGACATTGTCGCCTTCTTTGCTTTCTTTAAATAGAACTATAGAATTGTTTTCTTTGCGTTTTCAAAAGATATAGCTTTTCCAGATAGAAGTCTCTCTTAAAACGCAAAATCCTCCTTCAATCCGGGAATTTTGAACTTGTGGTCTCCGATAAAGAAATCATTCATTTTAATAAGAGCCGGGAATTTATGAGTAAATTCTTTATGTAAGTTTTCGGGTAGTTTGGTATCATCATCACAGGAGGAATATTCTCTGTCAACAATTACTTGGCCTGTAGAAAAATTAATTTCATTGGTGAAACTGAAATCACAGGTATCTTCAAAATGATCGTACAAACCTATCAGATAAAAATCTCCGTTCTGAAATCTGAACGTATGTTTATATTGCTGTGTATGCCTTGAATTGGTAAAAAACAGCTGTTCGATAACAATACAGTTATTTTTTATATTGATTGTAAGAGTATTATCAGAAGGATAAAATCCGAATCCGCTTGAAAAAATGATATCAGAATTTTCTTTCCATAGTTTCAGACCACTGTTTTCCTTTTTCAGAATATAGAAAACCCTTTTATAGTCACTTATACCTTCCGGGTTCTGCTCGTATGATGCTTTTATATTCGTATTAAATACCAGAACCGTTTCATCTTTTCCATCTTTGTCAAGATCGCCTTTGGCTTCTGCAATCTGAGTATAACCCTTCGGAACCGAAAAAATTTTCAGCTTCTGAGCAGATAAACCCGAAACAGCTAAGACAATCAAAAAGGAAAAGAAAGGTTTCATCATTATTATATTCAACTCGTTTAAACTTTTGTTTTTGAAACATTAAGATTGTATTAAGGTGTTGAGAGTATTAAAATGAGCTTTGCTTTTAAGCTTAAAAATCAGAATGATTCATCTTAACTATACTTTATTTCTTCAATTCTTCTTAATGTTTTTATTAAACAACTTCATTATAAAAATGTGGTAATCCGAAATAAAAATCATTTTTCAAATTACCACATTTTTATATTGTTAAATTAATGAGTCAGTATACTTTCAAGATCTTTCCAGAACATTGGATAAGACTTTTCCACTACATCTTCATCTTCAATATTGAGTTCCTTAATCAGGCAGAACGGAGCGAAACTCATCGCCATTCTGTGATCCTGATAGGTCTTGATCGAAATAGGGTCTTGTGCCTCTCCAAAACTGATTGATTTAATCGTCAAATCTGTGATCTCTGTTTCGGTACCCAGCTTTTTAAGCTCATTATATAAAGCCAGAAGCCTGTCGGTTTCCTTTACTCTTAAGGTCCCCAGTCCGGAAATCTCAAAAGGAATTTTTAAAGCGGCGGCTGTTACACAAAGAGTTTGTGCAATGTCCGGACAGTCGTTCATATCCAGCATAATTTTTTCCGGGAAAGAAAAATCAGGGTGAGGTTCAAGCGTTAGTTGATGCTCATCTTCAGAAAAAGTAGTTTTAATCCCGAAGAACTTTTCGTAGATATCAGCAATGGCAGAATCTCCTTGTGTGGATTCTTTATAAAAACTTTTCAGATGGATTGTTTTTCTTCCCAACGCACAGATAGAGTAGAAGTAAGAAGCCGAACTCCAGTCGCTTTCCACTTCATAATGTACAGCCTCAGCATTCTTGTCAGGACTGAAAGGCTCTACTTTGATGGCATTTCCTTCAAAACTGCTTTGGATGCCAAATCTGGTCAGGATGTCAAGCGTCATTTCAATATAAGATCTTGAAGTCACTTCTCCTACAAGATTAATGACTAATCCGTTTTCAAGTTTTCCTGCAATAAGAAGTAGAGAAGTGATAAACTGGCTTGAGATATTCGCCGGAACATTTACCGAAGTCTGGGTGATTTTTCTTCCTGTAATTTTTAAAGGAGGAAATCCTTCATTCTCTATATATTCAATTTCCACTCCAAGATCCCTCAATGCACTTACCAGATTTTTGATCGGTCTTTCTTTCATTCTTCCGGAACCTGTAAGAACAGTTGTCTTTCCTTCCTGAATAGAATAATAAGAAGTAAGAAAACGCATCGCCGTTCCTGCATGGTGGATGTCCACGGTTTCTGTGTTCTCAGATAATGCTTTTTTCAGCAGCTGAGTATCCTGGGAATTGGATAAATTCCCGATTTTTATATTACTAAACAGGCTTTCCAGAATCAATAAACGATTCGAAATACTCTTCGAACCGCTGATCTGTACTGTTTTATCTCCCGATAATTTTGATTTTTCTAGCTTCATTATGATCTACATTTCTAAAAAAATAATGAGTTACAAATTGATGTGGTATTCATAACTCATCATTTATATTTATTTCAATTTTTCGTTGTTCTGATGCCGGTCTTTATCACGGTCAGTTTTTATTTTCATTTTTCTGTCGAAAGCATCTTGCAGATTGACTCCGGTTTGGTTGGCCAGGCATAACGTAACAAAAAGCACATCTGCCAGTTCTTCACCAAGATCTTTGTTTTTATCACTTTCCTTCTCGCTTTGTTCGCCATATCTTCTGGCAATGATCCTTGCTACTTCACCCACTTCTTCTGTCAGCATGGCCATATTGGTAAGCTCATTAAAATACCTTACACCGATGGTTTTGATCCATTCATCTACCTGCTGCTGTAACTGTGTAATTTCCATTATTGATAAGCTCCTAGAGTTGGGTTGGTGGTTCTGGAAACATTCACAATATCAAAAGGTACAGTTGCTGCAACAGCTGTATTTCCTTTTCCAAGAGCCGGAGAACCAGGTTTTACTCTTAAATTCATTTTAGCCATAAAATAATTGACAAACTGTGGTTCTGCATTCTTGACCGTTTGTATCACATTCGGATTATTGTCAAAAGTGAAGCCGGATCCTGTTGCACTGGTATATTTGATTAATGAATTTTGAAGTAAGAACTCAAACTGCTGCCCTGGGGTTTGTTCAAAATGAACCGCATCATCCCTGTCAGAATACACAATACTGTTTTTGATGTCAAGAAGCTGCAAAGCGCCCTGCTGTGATTGCCCCGCATCATTTTTCCATTCATTGGCTGCAAAAATTCCTGCTCTGTCAAAAGAACTCATCGTTCTGGAGTAATTGGCAATCGTAGCGTGAGTATAGCTGTGTTTTCCACCAAGGAAAATACCGATACATGATAAACCGCAATTGTTCATGACAAGATTATTGGCATTCACGGTAGAACCTACGGCATAAATTCCGTATTCAAAGAAAGTATGGATGAATGAATTGGTAATGGTAGCATTGGTTTGCTTCATGTCCAGTCCTCTCGTACCTCCGAAAAGTCTTGCATGGTTCATCTTAAGGGTAGAATTGGCCTCCATTTTAATAGAATTCCAGTTTTTAGGAATCGTATCATAATAAGGATCATTCCTGTCTCCGCGAAGAATAACCTGATCTGCCTGAGTACCGTTAATATTTAAGACCGCTCCGGAAGAAACTTTCATTCCGCTGTTTTTGTGGAAGTATACTTTCGTTCCGGGATTGATATCCAATGTTATATTAGGATTAATGGTAAGATTTCCGTAGATGATCTTTGCCTTATCATTATTCCATGTTGTGGAACTGGTAATTACATTCGGGTTGCCAGGAGTCTGAATAAAAAATTCTGCATCCTGAACGACAGAAAATAAAGTTACATGCTGTTGTCCTGTTGGACCGGTAAAAAGAACTTTGTCTTCTGCTATGGCCTCTGGTCCTGTAGCTTCCGGGGCAATTTCAACAAAAATATAAAGACTGTCTTTCTTTCTTAAAGGAACATTCTTAAAATCATATCCCGGTTTTCCATCTACATTGATTCTATATAATGAAGCGGCTCCTTTTTCAAGGTTCACTCTTGGGATCATAATATCCTTATCTTCATTATTATATACTTTTACAACATAAGTTTCTGAACGTACCTGATGGTATACCGTATCACAAAATACCGTATCTCTTGAGAAACGAAGTTCCTGCGTAGGGCTGTCAAACGTTATGTCATCTTTATTACATGATACTGCTACAAGTAACATCCAGAAGGAAAAAGCCAGTAATAATTTGAATTTCATTGAAATTAAAGTTTAAGTAAGTTCCAAATTTAACGAAAATACTTTAAATTTCTTATCAATAAAAAAATATTGAATTCAGTATTTGGAATTTTAAAAAAATGTTGTATTTTTGCAACCTAAAATTTAGCAGAGAAATATCCATTACTATTTCGAAAGCAAACTTTAATTTTTTTAAAAATAGTATTATGAAAAACGGAATCCACCCAGAAAATTATAGACTTGTTGTTTTCAAAGATATGAGTAACGACGAGATGTTTCTTTGCAAGTCTACTGCAGAAACAAAAGACACTATCGAGTACGAAGGACAAGAGTATCCTCTAATCAAAATGGAAATCTCTTCAACTTCTCACCCTTTCTACACTGGTAAAGTAAAACTAGTTGACACTGCAGGTAGAGTTGATAAGTTCATGAACAAGTATAAAAAATTCGCTAAGTAATTTTTGTACATTAAAAATATTAAAGTCTTCCAATTTTTGGGAGACTTTTTTTATTGTAAATTTGTTGATCTTGAATTTTAAACCTTAAACTTAAAAACTGAATGATGCAGTTGGTATTTTCAGACGCACAATACTGGGAAGATTTTCTTCCGCTTACTTTTACCCGCCCGGTTGCTGCTATGCGATGCGGAATCCTTACATTTTCTGAGAGATGGCAGAAAATACTTGAAAACACTGAGGTAACTTATTTCACAGAAATATATCTTCAGGATAAATTTAAAAGCCCTGAGGAAAAAGAAAGCCTTTTTCTTGTTCCGAATTTCCTGCCAACAGAAAACGTAATCCAACAAATTAAAGATCTTAAGCAAGGGGAGGCGCTGGTGTACGAAGACGAATTAATCGCCGCAAAAATCAATATGAAAGGTTTTTCTCTGAACCAGATTGAGAAAATGACAGATATTAAGGAAGATCTTGTTTTCTTTAAAAGGCCAAAAGATCTGTTTACCTATAATCATCATGCGATTGATTTTGACTTTGATCTGCTTACCAAAGGAAGAACTTCACAGGAATTGTCTTCAACCAATGGTTTCTTAGGTGATAAAAAAGATCTGTTTATTGAAGAAGGAGCTTATGTTGAATTCTCTACCATCAATACAAAAACAGGGAAGATTTATATCGGTAAGAATACTGAAGTGATGGAAGGCTGTCATCTTCGCGGGCCAATCGCTCTTTGTGATGATTCCAAATTTAATCTTGGGGCTAAAATTTATGGAGCTACCACAATTGGTCCTCACTGTAAAGTAGGTGGGGAAGTAAATAATATCATTATATTCGGATACTCCAGTAAAGGGCATGAAGGTTTTGTAGGAAACTCTGTGATTGGCGAATGGTGTAATTTCGGAGCGGATACCAATTCTTCAAACATGAAAAATAATTATGGAAATGTAAAATTCTGGAACTACAGAACAAAATCATTTGAAGATACAGGATTGCAGTTTGCAGGTCTTATTATGGGAGATCATTCCAAAACAGCTATCAATACACAATTGAATACAGGAACGGTAATCGGTGTTGCTTCTAATATCTTCAAACCAGGATTTCCACCTAATCTTGTGGAAAACTTTTCATGGGGCGGACTGAAAGATGATGAAAGATTCAAACTTGATAAAGTATATGAGGTAGCAGAAAGAGCCATGGCAAGGAGAAAAGTAGCTTTATCAGAAGAGGATAAAGCGATTCTGAAACATATTTTTGACACGTATTAATTCAATAAAATAAAAAACTTCAAATTTTTTTGAAGTTTTTTTATTTTTGATGTAATAGATAAGTAACTGCAATTGTCTTACCTATAAGAAACAAAACTCATGACCCAAGAAACTTTCAAGAATACGGTGTTTATTCTCAAAGACGAGATGTATCGTTTTGCGAAACGGTTTGTCATGAGCAGTGATGAAGCAGAAGATGTAGTACAGGATCTCATGATGAAGTTTTGGCAGAAGAGGGATGAGCTTGAGCAATTCGGGAATTTTAAATCCTATGCGCTGAAGTCGGTCCGGAACGAATGCCTGAACAGATTGAAGCATCACGACGTAAAGATCGGTTTTGCGGATATGCAGCTTCACCGCTCGGAGCTTTATAGTATGGAAGTTGATAACCTTAAGGAACATATTGTAGGATTTATCAATCAGCTCCCTGAGAAACAGAAGATGGTCATCCACTTGAAAGATGTAGAAGAATATGATGTTTCCGAAATTTCTGAAATGCTGGAAATGGAGGAAAATGCAGTAAGGGTAAACCTGATGCGTGCGAGACAAAAAGTAAAAGAACAAATTTCACAACTGATGAGCTATGAAAAAAGATCAATTACAAGATAAATACAACGAAGTCTTCCGGGAGATCAAGGAAGAAAAAATGGACTGGAGCTTTGAGGATTTTCTTCACACTGCAGAAAGTAGGGAAGCTGAACAGGATGCTGTACCTATTATTCCATTGGACGAAAAAAAGAAACCCTCTTTTCCCAAATGGTTCTGGATGGCCGCCAGTGTGATGTTGGTATTCGGAATCGGCTTATTTCTTAATGATAATAATTCCGGCACAGCAGATGTGCAGGACAGAGAAAAACTCGTAAAAGATGAAATCTTAAAACAAAAGTCCGGGTTTATGGAAGAAAACAGTGATCACCAGGAACAAGTAGCGGTGAATCATACCGATTCTATTTCCGGAGTGAAAAAAGATTCTGTTTTTCAGGATAACCAGGTGGCAGAGAAAGATGTAATGGATGAAATTCTGCCAAAAAGAGGAAGGCTTAAAAAAGAAAGAAAACCCAGATATGTTGATAATTCTTCCTTCCTGGGTAAAAATTTAAATGATTCTGCAACAGCATACAATGATTCTTATGTCATTGTAAACGGAAAAAGAATCAGCAGTGAAAAAGAAGCTATAGATGTTGCAAAATACTCCTTTATGAAGTTAGGAAGTGAGTTAAAAAAAACAGTAGCATCTTCTCAAAAAAATGAAAATCTTGACAGCGAATACTAAAAATCAGATCAATCTCATGAAAAAAATATTTTTTATAATAGCCATAATGCTGAGCAGCTTTGCAACTTATTCTGCACAGACTGAGAAATTAGACAAGCTTTTTCAGGATTTTGAAAAAAGAGGAAGAGTAACCTCTATCAACATCAAAAAACCGATGTTCAAGCTATTGAATACCATTGATGTTAATGATGCCTATATCGGAAAGATAAAACCTATACTGAACGATGTAGAAGGACTTAAAATTCTGATTATTCCTAAAATTACTTTCCCGGATCGTTTAAAAGATGAAAATCTTGCGAACATAAAAATGAATGAAGAAAAAACAGAGAGAATAAACAAGGCTTTAAACGCTCTCAACTTCAATGAGCTGATGTCCATGAGCAGTGACGGAACTTCTATGAAATTTCTGGCTGAAGAAGAAAAAGACAACTATCTGGAGAATCTGGTTTTTAATGTGGATTCCAAAGAAGAGAATATCATTTTTATCCTCAATGGAAAGATGAAGCTGTCGGATGTTAATAAGATCATTAATTCTGGTGAAACAACTACATCTTCTGTGACGAGTTCTGTAAGAAATGACCTTACATCAGGCAATACCTCTTCTTATCTGAATGGAGATAACAGGAATGTAGGCCAATTTTCAAAAATAGATGCCAGCGTGGGAGTAAATGTTACCTTCAAGCAGGAAAATACCAGCAGTGTAAAAGTAATTGCAGATGCAGATAAACTTCAATATGTTATCACCAAGGTGGAAGACGGAGTATTGAAAATATACGTAGACAATAAGGGAGTCCGTAATCTGAGATTTAAAAATCTTAATGTTAATGTTTCTGCTCCTTCTCTTCAAAGTATAAAAACTTCATCCGGAAGTATTTTTACAGCAGTGAATCCTGTTAATGAAAATAGTATGGAGATTGAAGCAGAGTCAGGTTCTGTTATTAAAGGAACTTTTAATGCGAGACAGGCTGCCAATGTTACAGCGAGTTCCGGAGCTGTTTTGACTGCTGAACTTACCACACAGAAACTGGCTTTGGATACCTCAAGCGGAGCAAGTGTAAGCTTATCCGGAGAAGCTGTTTCCGCCGTGATAGAAACGAGCAGTGGCGCTTCGTGTAAAGCAGATGACCTTAAAATTGCCACGGCAGTAGCTGAATCTACTTCGGGAGCAAGTCTTTCCTTATTGGTTACAGACAAACTGAAAGTAAATGTTTCTTCAGGAGCCGATGTAAAATTGAAAGGAAACCCTGAGCTGGATGCTAAAGTGGATAAAATTTCAGGAGGAAGCTTAAGGCAAATCAAGTAAAAACTAAAAATGATATCAACATCCCAAAATGATTAATTCCGTTGCTGTTCAATAATCCTGATAACTAATCCCCAAAACTTTTACCGCATGGAGAAATTAATAAGAGAAGTCCGGGTCCTTAAAATCTACGCCGCTGTACTTACCGTACTATGTGTAATGTTTTTCCTTCTTGCTTTTAAAAATCAGTCTTCCAACGAACGTTTCAAAGAAATAGATGTAGAACGTATCAATATCGTTGAGAAAGATGGAACTTTAAAGATGGTTATCAGTAATAAGGAGCGTCAGCATCCCGGATTGGTGAATCATAAGGAAATGAAACCCCGTGAAAGAGAAGCAGGACTTATTTTTTTCAATTCCCTGGGAGATGAATGTGGAGGGCTTGTGTATGACGGCAATGAGAAAGAATCCGGAATGGTCTATTCTGTAGACCAGAGAAATACAGATCAGATTATGCAGCTTCAGTATTTTGAAGGTTCAGGAAAAGATAAAAAAAGAGTATATGGTTTAAAGCTCTGGGATCGACCTGATGATTTCCCGATGGAGGATATTATTAAGGCTGCTGATTCTATAAAGAAACTGAATAATCCGGAAGCTTCAAAAAAAGCATTCGCACAACTACAGGAAAAAGGTAAACTGGGAAGTGAACGCTTTTTTGCAGGCAAGACAGCCAATGGTGATGTAGGCATATTTATCCGCGATAATAAAGGGAAAGTAAGATTAAAATTATACATCGATAAAAATAATCAGACCCATATTGAGAATATTGATGAAAATGGAAGTCTCATCAAATAGATCTTACATGATCATATTTAACCTATAAATAAAGTAGTTTCAAACTTATTCAATTATTTTGTACCGTAACCGTTCTTACAAAAGGGCGGTTTTTCGATTTAAGTTATTGATTATTAAATTTTATTTAAACTATCAAAAAGGATTTTCATATCTCACCAAAATAACCTAATTTTGCAAAGAAAGTAAAGATGTCTATTCATAACAAAATTGTAGAGACAGCCATCACTTTCGATGACGTTCTTCTAGTCCCTTCTTATTCAGAAGTTTTACCTAACCAGGTTTCATTAAAATCAAGACTTACCGACAAAATCACGCTGAATGTTCCGATAGTTTCCGCTGCGATGGACACTGTTACTGAAGCTGATCTGGCCATTGCTTTAGCAAGAGTCGGAGGGTTAGGATTTATCCACAAAAACATGACAATTGCTGAGCAGGCAGCTCAGGTAAACCGTGTAAAACGTTCCGAAAACGGAATGATATCTGATCCGGTTACGCTATCTAAAGATCATACTTTAGGGGAAGCTAAAGATCTTATGTCAAGATATAAGATTTCCGGCCTTCCGGTAGTGGATGCTGATAATGTTCTGATCGGAATTATTACCAACAGAGACGTAAAATATCAGGAAAATCTTGATATGAAAGTGGAAGAGATTATGACCAAAGATAATCTGATCACTTCAGATAAAGATACCAACCTTGAAAAGGCTAAAGAAATCCTTCTTAAAAACAGAGTTGAAAAACTTCCTATCGTAGATAAAGATAACAAACTTGTAGGTTTAATTACGATAAAGGATATCGATAATCAGTTGGAATATCCTAATGCTAATAAGGATCAAAACGGACGTCTTATCGTAGGAGCCGGAGTAGGTGTAGGAGAAGATACATTAGCGAGAATTGAGGCTTTAGTACAGGCTGGAGTTGATATTGTAGCCATTGATTCTGCACATGGTCATTCTAAAGGAGTTTTAGATAAAATTTCAGAAATCAGAAAAGCATATCCGAACCTTGATGTTGTAGGAGGAAATATCGTAACTGCAGAAGCTGCTAAAGACCTTATTGAAGCAGGAGCCAACGTGCTTAAAGTTGGAGTAGGACCGGGTTCCATCTGTACAACAAGAGTAGTTGCAGGAGTAGGTGTTCCTCAGCTATCTGCTATTTATAACGTTTACGAATATGCTAAGTCAAAAAATGTAACGGTAATCGCTGATGGTGGAATCAAACTTTCAGGAGATATCGTTAAAGCTATTGCGAGTGGTGCAGGAGCAGTAATGCTTGGTTCTCTTTTAGCAGGTACAGATGAGGCTCCGGGAGAAGAAATTATCTTCCAGGGAAGAAAATTCAAATCTTACCAGGGAATGGGAAGTCTTTCAGCAATGAAGAGAGGTGGTAAAGAAAGATATTTCCAGAGTGAAGCTAAAAAATTTGTTCCGGAAGGAATTGAAGGAAGAGTTCCGCATAAAGGAAAACTGGAGGATGTGATCTTCCAGTTGACAGGAGGTTTGAGAGCCGGTATGGGATACTGTGGAGCAAAAGATATTGAAACACTTCAAAAAGATTCCAAACTGGTAATGATTACAGGAAGCGGATTGAAAGAATCTCACCCTCATGATGTAATTATCACACAGGAAGCCCCAAATTATTCTTTATAAAAATATAATTGAATTTAAATATGAAAAACCGCACAATATGTGCGGTTTTTTTATTGTATGATTCTGTTTTAATAGTCTGGTTGACAGGGTGTTAATTTTAAATTATCTGTTTATTAAATTATCGATTTGGTTTTATTTTTCCGTTTTTTATAATTATAATATAAATAAAGTTTATTGTATTTGGTTTCGCGTTAATTTTATTTTATGATTTGAATGTAACAATATTTAGTTTTTTTCTACTAACTGTAATGAAATTTTAAATTTATTGCTTGTTTTAGTTGTGAGTATCACGGGTAAGAATGTAAAGGCTGTAAATTTTTAAATTGTTTAATTTTTTAAATTAGTAAAATGAAGAAAACTATCCTTTGTGGGGCTTTGTTACTATCCCTTTCAGTATCTGCACAGCAAAAAAAAGAGTGGTGTGACTTTGATAATGAACAGAGAGTACACCAAAAACAGAATGCGGAAATTGATGAAATGATTCGTAATATCCGTAACAAAGTTATTAGCAGTAATCAAAATACTACTGCTAAAAATGGAAGTGCGTACAAAATTGTAAATGGAGTTTATGAAATTCCTGTAGTTGTACACGTAATAGCACCTACGGGTGCGGCTATTGGTACTGCTTACAATAAGAGTGATGCACAAATTCAGGCCTGGCTGGATCATTGTAATGAAATGTATGCAGGAACTTATCAATGGGCTCAGGGAGTTCCGGCAGATTTTGGTACTGCTGCTACGATGCCGATTAAATTGGTATTGGCTAAAAGAGACCCTAACTGTAATGCTACTACAGGTATTATCAGATATAATGGAGGAGCACTTGCAGGATATGATACTTATGGAGTAAAGCGTAGTGGAGCAAATGGGGTTACTACGGATCAGGTAAAGACTATTGCGCCACACTGGCCGGAAGCGTCTTACTTTAATATCTATATCATGAATAAAGTAGATGGAGGTGGAACATATGGTATCATGGGATGGGCAGGGCTGCCTCAAAATGCCGATGCTAACTACGAATCCTTTATGAAATCTTTTGTAGTTACTTTACAGGATGATATTACTCTGGCTCACGAGTTTGGACATAGTATGGGATTACTTCATACATTTGGTAATGCTAACGCTCAGCCGCCACAAGGAACTACTTCTACGACCTACTGTCCACCAATGACTAATAATGACTGTAACAAAGACGATGATCAGGTTTGTGATACAGAAAGATCAAGAAGTTTGCTAAACGATCCTGCACCAACCAACAATGATATGAATTATTGTACAGGAACAAACTATCAGGGCGTACAGTATAATATGATGAACTATACCAATCCGATAGCATTTAAATTTACAAATGGACAGCATGACAGAGCAGCTCTTTACTTTTTCTTGATGAAAGGAGGGTTGAGTACTTCATTAGGTGCAACGGCTCCTTCTGCAGGAGCTGCAATTGGAACTCCTATTGCTGCTGCATGTAACCCAACAGGTATCACTACACCAAGTAACTATTTTGTAGGCCCTACTTTAGTAAAACTGGGAAATATTAATAATGCATCAACAGGATATTGGCAGGCTGCTGCTAATTTTTATGAAGATTATACAGGTGCAAACTGCTTAAGAGCAACATCAACTGAGCTTTCTGCAACGGGAACTCATAATCTTCAGGTGAATGTTTCAGATTCAAATAATGATGTAAGAATATGGATCGATTACAATAATAATGGTACTTTTGAAGCTTCTGAACTTGTAGGTTCAGCTGATAACATTATTGCGGATCCGGTTACCTTAATAGGTACGTACAGTACAACGATTACAGCCCCAGCCTCAGTAGTATTGAACACTCCACTAAGAATGAGAGTTCTTGTTGATGATGAGAACCCTAATATGACTCCTTGTGGGCAATTAATGTATGGGCAGGTTGAAGATTATACTGTAAAATTTGTTACCAATCTGGGAACAAGCGAAGTGAAAGCAGATAATGGTGATTTAACAGTTTATCCTAACCCGGTAGCAACCGGAGATAAAATCTTCATTAAAGCTAAAAATGGTAAAAATCTGAAGGTTTCTATTTCTGATATGTCAGGAAGATTGTTGGCAAGTCCAGCTGTGACTGAAGAAGGAAACGGTGTTTATAAAGTGGACCAGCAATTAGAAAAAGGAGTTTATATGATTCAGATTTCTAATGGAAAAGACAGTAAGTCTTCTAAATTGATCATTAAATAAACTGATCTTCATTCAGGTATATATAAATGTCTCCATTGTAATGGGGACATTTTTTATTCCATCTTCCTGTACTTAAACCTTGGCTTAATAACTTTATTAAGAAATTGCCCCTTAGATCTAGCTTTTCTAAAATTTTCAACAATATCAGGAGGTACCTTAAGATAATCATAAACTGCTCCCGACTGATATATAATTTTTAATATTTCAGTATCCGGAAAATAGATGAAATGATTGACAACACTTGAAGGCATACTTCATTTCATGCAAAAAACATTCCTTGCCATAAAATAAAAAGCTTCCGAAATTTCCGAAAGCTTCAGTAATTGATTTCTTGAAACAGAATATCATTCTATTTTTTCATGAATTTAAATTGATGTATCTGAAAATTCCGGGTATTTATTTTTAATATATATCCTCCGGGAACAAGTTGTGAAACATCAATCTTGGAATCAAACATTTCTGATTTTACCAGACGTCCGTCAATATTGTAAATCTGGATGGTTAGCCCATCGTCAATACCGGAAATAGTAATAAAATCAACCACAGGATTAGGGAAGATCTGAATTTTATTTTTTGAAAGGTCTGAAGTTCCTAATGTAGTGGTCTGTACATCACCTGTCATGGTGGAGTTTACTGCAGTAAGATTTCCTCCACATTGCCCGTTAGTCATTGCTGTATTTTCAACCCAGGTTCCGATACTGTTACCGGGAGGTATCGGAACAGAATTATTACCTGTTGAGTTATAATAAATCAGATAAGGAGTTGTAAAAGTTCCGTTTCCTTCATCACCAAGAAATTCCCATCTTGTAAGAGCATTGTTCCATTGGATTTTAAATTCACAGGTACCTAATCCACTACAATCCTGTCCGCCATCAATAGGACTGGTCATGTAGATGTTCTTACTAAAGGCATCTACTCCTGTTTTGTTAAATACATACGTATTAGGTGGGCTATCAAACAGATTGGGACATCCACTGAATGTTATTGTCTGTGTAAAAGCTGAGCTTCCTATAACAAGACATAATAAGTAAAGAATTTTCATAACGATTAGTTTTGAGATGGATAGACTCCTGCTAATGCAATGATACATTTCAGCGTAATAAACGGAGGTCTGTTTTCATGAGGCTGGCTTCCTCCTGTGCTTCCTACCATTGTGTTTTTCATGGTCGTATTTGCCGCTGCATCGGAATATTCTTTGTCAAGTGTTTTGGTGTCTGCCGGAAGATTATTGGTTGGAGAATTTTGATTTCCTTCCGTTGTTACAGCATTCACGGTATGATTATGAGCCGGCATTTGTGTTACCAATAATGTTACACTCTCAGTTCCTCCGGTTTCTCCCATGGTGTACATTGTAGGGCCGCCCGGTGCCTGTCCGTTATGAACAAGTACTCTTCCCCGCATATCAGGTAAAGCAAATGTGGTAACTCCGTTTCCTCCATAAGTGGTTCCTAACAGTGAAAAAAGTGCTTGATTTTGCGCGATGGGCAGAAGCTGCCCATTACATTCTGCCCAGTATTTTGGAGCAAAATTATAAGGTACAAAGGCTATTTGCCCTAAAAATGGTTCTGATGCCTGTGCTTTTAGAGCGGGAACAAATGCACTGCATATCAGCAGTGTACATGCAAAAATTAAGTTTTTCATGATAGCAAGAATTTTAAGTAGTATAAAATTAGAAAATATTTTACATAAAATGCTTGATTAAAAGAAAAACCTTTCGTTATATAACAAAAGGTTAGATTTTATTTATTGAAAATTGATTTATTATAGATTTTTTCTCTAATATTTAACAGCTAATAATGTATTAAATGATCATTTTAATGTTTAAGATTATCTTTAAAATCATCGATTCTGAAATCAGTCAATGCATTTCCTTTTTCAATTTTTTCTTTAGAATACAGCCTGAAATCATTTTCTGTTTTTTCTAAAAGATAATCATAGGGTCCTATATGAGAAATCAGTTTTACCAGAACCGGAGAAATCTCAAGGCAGATAAACAATCCCATGATAAAAGTGGCTGCAAGCCCAATGATGGCAGAATTCTTACCAAGTTCGTCCAAAGCCTGAAGCCTTGCTGCAAAACCATTGAATTTATCTTCAAATGTTTCTGTAGATTTTCTTTCCGTTTCCAGATTTGTGTATACCTTCGATATTTCTTTGTCTAAATATTCCAGCCTTGGAGCCGCTTGTTTCTGATAATTTTCCAGATCAAGTCTGCGTTGCTCCTTCAGTTGCTGTTTACGTTTTGCATTGGGACCATAGCCTTCTTTTCCACTGGTAAGTCCGGATTGCTTACCCAGAATTTCTTTCTCAAGCTCTACCGAAGCCGAATCATATGCCTGCTGATACTGAGCGATTTTTCCTGAAATCTGCTGCTTTTCTGTTTCAAAAGGACCGCTCTGCTGAAGAATTCGCCCGTTCATTTCACCCTGCAGTTGTTTTTTATTTCTTTGAATAATGGTATTCAGCTGTTTGTTGACTTCTTTTTCAAAAATTTTAAGTTCTAAAGGTTTGGAAATAATAATTCCCAGGAACGTAGCAAGGATGAGACGCGGAATAGCCATCAGAATCTGATTCCACCATGTTCCTGTTTTTTTGATGGAAGAAACAATATAACGGTCAAGATTGAAGATCATCAGACCCCACAGGATTCCAAATCCTACAGCCGCCCAGATATTGTCGAATACTGTATACATTGCATAGCCTGCAGACAAAGTAGCGAATACTGCAGTGAAAAGTACGATACCCCCGATACCGGAAAACTTGTTCCATTCACTCGGAGTTTTTCTTAAAATATGGATGTTCCCGCCTGAACATACCATCAGAAACTTTTGGAACCAGTTTATTGTATGAGTCCCTTGATTTATAGTTTGTTGGTTTGTTTTCATAACTGAAAATTTATACAAAGGTAGTACTAAAAATCATACCAATGTAAAAGATAGTATTATGTTTTACCAAGTAATTGTGTTTGTTTGGGTAAAATGCTGTTTTTTAGAATGTTAAATTTTGTTTTTGAAAAATTGAAAAAAGAATGTGGAACCTATTTCAATCTGTCCGGATTTTGTTTAAGAAAGCTCTCCCATCCGGAATACGATTTCGTATCTGCTATTGTCCCGGAATTAAAATGATGACATACAGCTACGGCAAGACCATCGGAAGCATCTAAATATTTTGTAGGAAACTCCTTTAATTTAAGAAGGTTCTGAAGCATTCCTGCTACCTGTTCCTTGCTGGCATTTCCGTTTCCGGTGATCGCCATTTTGATTTTTTTTGGAGAATATTCGGTTATAGGAATATTTCTGTAAAGACTGGCTGCCATAGCAACGCCCTGAGCACGGCCAAGTTTTAGCATACTCTGAACGTTTTTCCCATAGAAAGGAGCTTCAAGAGCTACTTCATCAGGATGAAACTCATCAATAAGAGAAAGGGTTCTTTCAAAAATATACTTCAGCTTGGTTTCGTGATTGGGATATTTTTTCAGGATAAGTTCATGAATAGAAACCATCTCCATTTTTCCTTTTTTTACGGAGATGATACCAAATCCCATTACCGTTGTCCCCGGGTCAATTCCTAAAATTATTTTCTCTGAAATCATTGCTTCAAAGATAGGACTTTCTATGTTTTTTTAGTGGAAAAAGTATTGGTAATGATTTTCGTTTATGTTTAAAATTTTAATATCTTTAAATAAAAATGATCATGAAAAATGTATTTAATGTATTAATTGTTCCTGTCTTTCTCTTGTTTAGCCTTAAAGAGAGAAATAATTTAGTTCAGAATAAGCATTCAGAAGCTTTTACAGCAAAGAGCGAACGGATCATTTATTTGTTTTTCAAAGCAGATAAAGATCAGTCGGGAAATGCAAAAATTACTCTCCAGAGTACTAAAATTGCAGATGGCAGATTGAAACAGATGCCTTCATTTGAAAGAAACAACATCCGTAAGGGTGATCTTGTGATTACATTAACAGGAGCTGACGGAAAAGAAATGGGTAAACAGCTGGTGAAAGATCCTTTCAATCCTGAACTGGAAGTATATGAAAAAGAGGGAATATCCAGACATAAAGCTTCCCTTCAAAATACCGAATTCAGTGCCAGGTTTTCTTACTCTGAAAATGTACAGTCGGTAAAGATTGAAAAAGCAACTGAGGATGGTGCACAAGTAATATTCACACAAAAACTATAATCATGAAAAAAACTTTATTATCCCTTTTAATAGGAAGCAGTTGTTTTGCCCAGACTTTTGAGACCGTTCCGCTATTACAGAACGGGGACAACAGTAAGCGGATTGTTATTGCAGTGTTGGGAGACGGGTTTACCGCTGCACAGCAAACTGCTTTTACAACATCGGCTCAGAATACGATCAACTATCTTTTTACGAAAAGTCCTTATACAGAATATAAGAATTACTTTAATGCCTATGCGGTAAAAGTAATTTCCACAGAATCAGGAGTAAAGCATCCCGGAACCGCAGCAGATGTTGCAGAACCTGTAATTCCTGTAACTAATCCCAATAACTATCTTGGGTCTACTTTCGATGTAGGAGTTCACAGATGTATATACAGCAATACTACCAATAAAGTAGGACAGGTTCTGGCCGCCAATATCCCGGATTATGATATTACTTATGTGCTGGGTAATTCTACAGAATACGGAGGTTGTGGCGGTACCTATGCTTTTGCTTCACTCAACGGTTCTTCCAATGAAATTGTAGTGCATGAACTGGGACATTCCTTTGGAAAATTGGCCGATGAATATTGGTTTTCCGGTTCGCTGGAATCTCCCAATAAAACACAAAATTCTAATCCGGCAACGATAAAATGGAAAAACTGGGTAGGATTAAATGGGGTAGGAGTATATGCCCATGCTGAAAGCCCAAGCTGGTTCAGACCCCATCAGAGCTGTGAAATGAGATATCTTAACCAGCAGTTCTGCTCTGTGTGTAAAGAGGCAATTATTGAAAGGATTCATACTCTGGTTTCCCCTGTGGATTCCTATACTCCGGCCAATAATACAGCCGTTGATGCTACATCCAATGTTACCTTCACTGTGAATGAAATTCTTCCCATTCCGAACACGCTGGTCAATTCATGGAGCTTAAACGGAACGGCTCTGGGAGCAACGGGAAATAGCATAACGATTACTCCCGGACAACTTAACAACGGAAATAATACTTTGATATTATCGGTAGTGGATAACAATCCGCTTTTAAAAGTAGACAATCACAGCACACTCCATGTTACCAATGTTTCATGGACACTGAGCAAATCAACTCTTAAACTCTCAGAAGTCAAAGCGGAAGAGCGTCGTTTCAGTATTTACCCTAATCCTACAGGTGGCGAATTTTTTATTAAGGGCAAACAGGGCTTTTCAAAAGATGTAAAAGTAGAAGTGTATGACGCTTCAGGAAAACTTATTCCATCCAGATTTGAACTGAATGATTCTGCAATACGGGTTGATATTAAAAACTATCCGACAGGTACGTATCTGTTGAATGTAAAAGAAAATAAAAACCTGATCATTTCTCAGAAAATCATTAAAGAATAATTACACGAAACCGGCTCTGGGAGCCGGTTTTATTTTTCCAGTTTTTTCTCTGCTATGGGTACCCACCGTCCGTCATGGCGAAGAAGTATTATTTTATCTACTAAGAATTTAGTTTTGTATTCCATGTTTTCATATTTTTCCCAGGCTTTAAGATAATTTTCCCAGGTCAGATCTCTGTATCCTACAGTCATATGCGGATTAAACGAATACTTTGCGAAATTAAAACGCTCTTTTACCCTATGATAAAGTTTTGTTAATTGACTACTTTCTTTGGGCTGAATATAGAGGACAGGATTTTTAGGATTGGGAAAGCTTCCAAAACCATCCAGTTCTACTTCAAAAGGTATAATTTCAGTATTGATCTTCTGAAAAGCAATATGAATATCCTCCTCCAGCTCAATTTCTCTTGAAAAGGGAGGGAAGAGTGTAATATGTGCTTCATTTTTCAAAGCCTTGGAATTGGCATAATTGGTTGCCAGATCTTTTTTAAAGACTTTTATTTCCTCAATAATCTCCTGCGGCGGATAAACTGCAATGAAATACATTTTTTTCATACGGCAATTTTTTTTTTACTTCCGGGAATTAATGTTTTATCCTGAGCTGTGTAAGCGTATTCTCAAGATGATCAGTGATCCTTTTTACTTCAATATGAGGTCTGAAGATCGCGCCTTTTCCTCTTTCTTCATCTGCAATATTAGACAGAATAATCACAGACGTTTTGGTGTCCGGATAATAAATATTTAAAGAAGGAGAACCTTTTACATAACCACTGTGGAAATAGGAATTGGGTTGGCCGATGTTAAGCATAATTCCGTAAGCATAACCCATTTTCCCAAAGATAGCATGGCGTCTTTCCGCACTTTTGGCCATGAAGAGTTTCAAGGTTTCGGGTTTTAGAATTTTCCCGCTGTACAGAGCATTATTCCATAAATGAAGATCTTCAATGGTAGACAGTATTCCTCCGGCAGGTGTTCCGATTTCCGACCCGCCTAATCTTTTCGGCATATTGGGAACCTCAGAGAATTTAGCAGGAGTACCAACATAAGCACTGGCAAAGTTATTTCCTTTGAAAATGTCTCCTGTTGAAGAATGGGACATTCCTGCTTTTTTAAAAAGTTCCAATGCATTTTCATGATAGGATTTTCCGGAGACTTTTTCCACAATTTTTCCAAGTGCATTAAAACCATCGTTGGAGTAATAGAAATCTGATCCGCTTTTAAACATCAGCTTTCCACCCATCAGGTTCAATCCTGAAGTGTGGTTTAACAGTTGGTGAATCGTAATGTTTTCATATTCTTTGATCTGAAATTCCTTCAGGTATTTTGAAGCCTTATCTGTCACATTCAGTTTTCCATGCTCCATCTGAAGTAAGATTAAAACAGCGGTAAATTGTTTGCTCACAGATCCTATCGCAAAAATGGTATTGCTGTCAATTTTAGTTTTCTTCTTAAAATCAGAATATCCGTTTTCTCTTCTGTAAAGAGGAATGGTGTCTTTAAAAACAGCAATGCTTCCATTGAAATGATACTTTTTAAAAGCAGAATCAATCTGTTGTTCCAAAAGTGTTTTCTGAAAAGCTGAGATGGTAGAGTCTATAATTGCTTTTTTATCAACCGGGGCAATTTTTGGACCCTCAGTTGTTGTACAGGAAAATAAAAAACAGAAAAAAGACAGGAATAATAAATTTTTGATCACAGGTGTTGTATTTTTAAATGATGATTATACTCTTAAAGATACTAAAATATCCTGAAGAGCATTAAGAGAAGCAAATTGCGTGCTAGGATAGGCTGCTGGAACAACTTTATATAGATTTAATCAGCTTTTGTGGAATATTTCAATGTTATGAATAAGGGTGTTGCTGAGGAAATAATACATTGAAAGAACCTGTGGAAGAAAGCTCGCAGGTTTATCTTAATATCAGGTCACTGAACCAGAAAACATATTCTCCGTCTTCTTCTTCAGGACTTGTTTTAGGCTTAGGATAAGTCTTTTTGACGGTTTCCCCGATTTTGAATTCAACAGGATTTTTGAAAATAGGTCCATCAAAAGTAAAGGTATGGAACTCTCCGTTTTCTCCGCACGGATCTACATTTTCAGGAAGGTCATCAATGAATTGCTGATCAATAATCCTTCCGGCGAAGTTTTTATCAAGATAAGATCCGTTCACACATGTTACAATCGTTTTAAAACCAAGGTCCAGAAATTCACTGATGAGGTCAGTTGTATTTTGTTTCCATAGAGGAAATAAGGCTTTCATACCGATAGCATTTAATTGGTCTTCCCTGTATTTTCGCAGGTCTTCCAGAAAAATATCTCCGAAAATGGAATGGGTAATGCCCTGAGCCTGAATTTCAGTCATTGTCTTACTCATGATCTGTTGGTATTCTTCCATGGATGGTTCTTTTGGAAGTTCCATTTTGATCAAAGGAATCCCAAGGCTTTCTGCCTGTTTTTCTAAAAGCGATACATGAACTCCATGCATAGAAATCCTTTGAAACTCCTGATTGATGCTGGTAAGCAGTGTAGAAATCTCATATTGATCCTCCTTTAGTATTTTATAAAGAGCAAGGGAAGAGTCTTTTCCGCTGCTCCAGTTGAATAATGCTTTTGGTTTCATTGTAAAAATAAATCTGTCAAAAATAAGGATTTAAGAAGGGTTTTGAAATTAAATCAGATGACGAAATAGTGTTCTTGGTTTTTATTACAATTAAAATAAAAACCTCAAAGAAATCCTTTGAGGTTTGATTTATAAAAATGTTTGCTGTATAGCCTTACATATTTCTTCTGTATTTACCGCCTACTTCAAATAAAGCGTTGGTAATTTGTCCTAAAGAACAGTACTTCACAGCATCCATCATCACCTCAAATAAGTTTTGCTGGTTGATGGCTGCATGCTGAAGTTTTCTTAAAGCTTCCTCAGACTTATTTTCATTGGCCTGCTGGAAGTTGTGAAGAGACTCAATCTGTGCCTGTTTCTCCTCTTCCGTAGAACGGATAACTTCTCCCGGTAGAACGGTTGGTGAACCATCTTTTCCTAAGAAGGTATTCACTCCGATAATAGGATATTCACCGGTATGCTTCAGCCATTCGTAATGCATAGATTCTTCCTGGATTTTTGAACGCTGATACATCGTTTCCATCGCTCCGAGAACACCGCCTCTTTCTGTGATTCTGTCGAATTCCGTATATACAGCTTCCTCTACAAGATCCGTTAATTCTTCAATGATGAATGATCCCTGAAGCGGATTCTCGTTTTTAGCCAATCCTAATTCTTTATTGATGATTAACTGGATTGCCATCGCTCTTCTTACAGACTGCTCGGTAGGAGTAGTGATCGCTTCATCATAAGCATTGGTATGAAGTGAATTACAGTTATCGTAGATCGCATACAGTGCCTGAAGCGTGGTTCTGATATCGTTGAAATCAATTTCCTGAGCGTGCAGTGAACGTCCCGAAGTCTGGATGTGGTATTTCAACATCTGGCTTCTTTCGTCTGCTCCGTATTTTAATTTCATCGCTTTTGCCCAGATTCTTCTTGCTACACGTCCGATTACTGAGTATTCAGGATCGATACCGTTGGAGAAGAAGAAAGATAAGTTCGGTGCAAAATCATTGATATCCATTCCACGGCTTAAATAATATTCAACATAAGTGAACCCGTTAGCCAGTGTAAATGCTAATTGGGAAACCGGATTGGCTCCAGCTTCAGCAATATGGTATCCCGAAATAGAAACAGAGTAGAAGTTTCTTACTTTTTCTCTGATGAAATATTCCTGAACATCACCCATTAATCTTAAGGCAAATTCTGTAGAGAAAATACAGGTGTTCTGTGCCTGGTCTTCTTTTAAGATGTCCGCCTGAACAGTACCACGAACCGTAGCAATTGTTTTAGCTTTAATTTCTGCGTATATATCAGCAGGAATCACTTCATCACCGGTTAATCCTAAAAGCTGTAATCCCAAACCATTGTTGGATGGAGGAAGTTCACCGTTATATTTAGGTCTTTCTAACCCTTTATCGTCAAATTTTTCCTTAAGCTTAGCTTCTACTTTAGACTCTAAACCGTTTTCTTTGATATATTTTTCAACATTCTGATCGATGGCAGCATTCATAAAGAAGGCCAACAGCATCGGTGCAGGACCGTTGATCGTCATTGAAACCGAAGTTAGTGCGTTGACAAGATCAAATCCGGAATATAATTTCTTAGCATCATCCAGTGTTGCAATAGAAACTCCCGCATTCCCGATTTTACCATAAATATCCGGTGGTAAAGCAGGATCCTGACCATATAAGGTTACAGAGTCAAATGCAGTAGATAAACGTTTTGCAGGCATTTCTGCAGAAACATAATGGAATCTTCTGTTGGTTCTTTCAGGGCCTCCTTCTCCTGCAAACATCCTTGTAGGATCTTCACCGGTTCTCTTGAACGGATAAATACCTGCCGTGTAAGGGAAGCTTCCCGGAAGGTTTTCCTGGCCTTTCCATCTGATCAGATCACCCCAGTCATTGTATTTTGGTAATGCAATTTTAGGAATTCTCAGGTGAGATAAAGACTCAGTAGAAGTTTCAACTTTAATTTCTTTTCCTCTTACGAAATAAGAATAAAACTCTGCATGGAATGCTTTTTTTGTATCATCCCAGGTCTTCAGGAAATCGATATTTTCTTGTTGCAGCTCTTTTTCCGCCTTTTGGTATTCAGCATCCAGAATATCATTGGAAATGATATTTTTTACGCCTTCAATATGATACATTTTTCTGGCCAGTTCAGCCTGTTTCTCAATATTGATGTCGTATTGTTTATTGTTTTCAACAATTTCAGAAAGGTAACGGACTCTTTTTGGAGGAATAATCGTTACTTCTTCTGTCACTTCCTGTTCTACAAAAGTTTTTAGATTCAATCCGGAGAATTTATCGTTTACTTTTGAAATTAATCTGTTGTATAATTCTGTTGTTCCATGATCATTAAACTGAGACGCCTTGGTAGCATACACCGGCATATCATCTAATGGGCTTTCCCATAGCAAATGGTTTCTCTGGAACTGTTTTCTTACGGCCTGAAGAGCATCCAGTGCTCCACGTTTGTCAGATTTATTCAATGCTACCAGATCCGCATAGTCTAACATGTCGATTTTTTCCAGCTGAGTAGAAGCTCCGTATTCAGGAGTCATTACATACATGGAAACATCTGCAAAATCAGAAACTTCTGAACCAGACTGCCCGATTCCCGAAGTTTCAAGGATGATGACATCCGGATGAGCCAGTTTTAATACATTCAGTGCAGAATGAATAAATGGAGAAACAGAAACGTTGTTTTCTCTGGTTGCCATAGAACGCATATAAACTCTTGGATCATTGATTGCATTCATACGGATTCTGTCTCCCAATAAAGCACCTCCGGTTTTCTTTTTCGAAGGGTCAATGGAAATAATAGCGATTTTTTTGTCTGTATTGGAACGTAAGAAACGTCTTACCAGTTCATCCGTTAATGAAGATTTACCTGCTCCTCCGGTACCTGTAATACCAATGATTGGAATAGTCAGATCTTTAGACTTTTCGTCAATAGCTTTTACAAGCTCAGGTTTTTCTTCTGAAAAGTTTTCTACGGCTGAGATGATTTGTGCAATACTTGATGGATTTTCAAAGCTAATATTGTCAAGATCTTTTGCGGTAACATCTTTTCCTGTTGCAAAATCTGATCGTTGTACCAGGTCATCAATCATTCCCTGAAGCCCAAGCTCACGGCCGTCATCCGGAGAATAAATCCTGTCGATACCATAAGACATAAGGTCTTTGATTTCTTCCGGAAGGATTACACCGCCTCCGCCGCCAAAAATTTTGATCTGCGGTGAGTTTTTTTCTCTCAAAAGGTCATAGATATATTTGAAATATTCATTGTGACCTCCCTGATATGAAGTTAATGCAATAGCATTGGCATCTTCCTGGATGGCTGTATTTACAACTTCCTCTGCTGATTTATCGTGTCCCAGGTGGATCACTTCGCATCCTGTTCCCTGAATCACACGACGCATAATATTGATCGCAGCATCGTGCCCATCAAATAATGAGGCAGCAGTTACGATTCTTACCTTGTTGGTTGGAGTATATTTTTGGGTTTCCATAAAAATTCTAGACAGTTTCTAAGTTCTCAAATATAGCAATAAAATAAAAACCTCGTATTGTAGAGTAAAATTCTGATTTTTAAACGTTTATGATAATTGTTTTTTGAGCTCGAAAAACTTTGTTAGAGGCTAGCTCTGTATTTTACAGATTATTACACTATTCTGTAAAAATATAAATGTCAGCAGATAATAACCCGCTGACATTTTTTCTTTTGTGTCATGAAGTTTGGTCTTTATTTCATAAAAAATGATCTGTATTATTATTTTTCTGAAAAAAGTGTTTTTCTTTTGCTGTCCAGTCCCCAGTTTAATCCTAAAAATGTAATAAGATTATTCTTGTCACCATAATTTTTTCCAAAGGCAGCATTGATATACACACTGTCAGACACTTTATAGTTGATGACTCCATTGGAACGGTAGGTATCATCCAAATCGCTGCTTCTGTAGATGAACTCATAGCCAATAGAGAATCTGTTGTATACAAGCTCTATTTTGCCACCGAAATCATAATTATCAGTCCTGCTGAATCCGCTGGCTGCATCATAAACCGTTTTATCCTGCATGTATCTCGCAACAGCATAGAAATTTAATCTTTTTTCAATCTTTGAAGCATCTGTGGTAGAGGCTTCTTTGATAATTACTTTTGATTTTTCATTATTTTGATCTTCTTTTTTCTGTGGAGTTTTTGTTCTTTCCAGATTGATCCCGGAGCTCATGGTTATCCAGAATCCCAATTTCCCGAATTGATTATTCTTAAACTGATTATCTAAAAAGAAAGTACTATAGGCCGAAGCTACATCCAGTTGAAAAGCAGGTTTTTCGTCAAGGTATTTTTTATAATTTTCAGTTTCCGCTTTGTAATACTCTGTGGCAAATTCTTCTAGCGCTTGTGCAATTTTTTTCTCTTTTTCACTTTGGGTGATATTGGAAGCATATATATCTTTATATTTCTGTGATTGATAAAACTCACTCTGAATATCAGTTAATGCCTTTGAAATATTTTTATTTGAGTCTGTAATAGCCTCTATGTTTTTTTTATTTCTTATTTTAAATACTGTGGTTCGTAATGAAAAAGATACCGAAGGATTTTCAGTGTCAAGATCTTCAATTTTATAATTTCTCAGAAAGGCAAATGAGACAGAAACGTTTTTGGCTTCACTGAAAATGTTATTTTTATACTCATAACTATTATCTGTTTTTTTAATGCTTTTAATGCCGGCATACTTTAAAGCATCCATTTCCGTCAGAGGAAATAAATGAGTAGGAGTAAGTTCTACTGCATAAGCATTGGGAAGACCGTCGTTCTCGCTGAATGAATTGACAATACTGGACATAAAAGCCTTTTTTGATTTCGGGGTCTCCAGATCAGAACTTGCCAAGCCGAGAAGCATTACACTTGGTGCATTGGAAAGCTCGAGTTTGTTTAACTCTGCACTGATTTCTTTGCTTTGAGCAAACAATAATGTCATATTAGACATCAGCGCTGCTAGTAGTACTATCTTTTTCATAGCTCAACTTTTATGTATTTATAAACACCATAGATAAACTTACCGGATAAATCATCAGTTGTTTTACCTTCAAAAGGATTGAAATGAAAATTCCTGGAAGGAATCTGAGGAAATTCAAACTTTATCCTGCATGTATTGATTAAAATCTGCAGATGATTTACCTGCATATTAATATTGAAAGAAGTCGCGAAAAGTAAATGATCTGATGCTAAATCTGCTTTTGGAATGGTAAAAGAAAATTTATCATCATTTAAATTGTTATCATCTATTCTCTTTCCATTAATGATAAAATGAGGGTCGCCAAATTGTGTGTTGGCACTGATTATTACATTCACTTCAACATTATTTTCTTTAAAGTGAGTGATTTTTACTGTTTTTTGAGGGATTTTTTTCATGTCTGTTGACTTTTGGTTTGTGAATTCAGCTCTTAATTTTATTTCAAATGTATAATTTGTAATATTGGTATTCAATTACCTTTTTGGGTGATATTGTATTGCTTTAAAATATAAAAGCAGTCTTTTATTCAATAATTAAATAGCTGCGATGATTCTGTGCCACAATTAAATTTTCTATTTTTGCAGCATATTTTTACACACATGCAAAAAGCGTTGATATATTTCGCATTGGGAACTATAGTAAGCTTCCTGATTAATTATTTCCTTTTAAGTTCAGAAAACATTGGTTTGGAGTTATATTATGCCGTTGCTTTTGGTGCTGCCTGGGGTATTGCTTATTATTTGGATACTCCGGATTTTACATTGGCTAAAAAGCTGGGGCTATCTTTTGTAGTGATGGCTATACTGGTTGGGGCTGGTACTTTAATTTTTAAACTTGAACTGGCTATTCCATCTATACTGAAGTTTTCCATGGTATTTGTGGCCTATTATGTCATCGCAAGTTTCAGGGCAACAAAGTCACTGAGAAAATAAATAAAAAAGAGGCTGTCCGATACGACAGTCTCTTTTTTTTATTAATGAATCATCATGAAACTGATCAGGGCAAGACCCAGCAGTAAAAACATGAAGGCAATAAAGTTAATGGTGAATAATATCATCCCGACAATAATGCTTACCAGACCATGAGCACGATATACGCGCCGGTGAGCAATAAAGAAATAGGCCATCGTGTACAATGACAGGAGTGATATTGCTAAATACAAAATGGTATTAACCGGCCAGAGGTCTGTGAGACCTGCTAATTTGGAGAGTAAGAAAATGAGTAAGATGGTGAGCAGTAAAAATGAGAAGTAATGCAGCGTGAAAATTCCGTGATCAAAATACCACCATTTTTTCTTACTATGGAAGACCCATAAAAAGAATGCGAAAAGAGGAAGATAGATAAAAAGTGCTTTGGGAAGATTATGAAAGGACTTTTCTACCATACCGGCCATAATCTCCTTTTTCTTCACTCCTTTTTCTTTTAGTTCAAAGAATTTGTGAACAATTGGGGCTTCAATAAAACTAAGAGATGACGGATTTTTGGCTTTAGCCGAATCATAAGCCTTTCTGGTTTTGTATTCACCGAAACTAACATCCGGATCTATCTTTTTATCCATGTCAATGATATCTTCTATTTCAGAAGAGTCGGGAACTGCTTTCAGGCCTTCAATGGCAAGAGAGTCTTCCCCATTCAGGTGTTTTTTTGCTTTTATGCTGTCTATCAGCTTTTGTTTTTCAACAGGCTTCATGACTTTCAGTAGATTCGTCTTGCCATTTTCTCCGGTATTTCTCTCTTTCGAAGAACCAATATTAACCATAGGAAAAAGGGCAAACACAAAAAATGTAATAAAACTGACAAAAATATAAAGCTTTACAGGAGGTACAAACTTCTGTCTTTTCCCTTCAAGATAAGTGTTGGTCAGTTTACCAGGTTTAAATAACAGGTTTTTTACAGTTCCCCAGAACTGGCCGTCATAATGCGTAAAATCTTCAATGAAATGGGTAAAAAGAAAATAAAAGGGCTGCCGTCTTTCAGTATTTTCCTGTCCGCAGTGAGGGCAGTACCTTTCTTCAACCTGATGCCCGCAGTTCAGGCAGGTTTTGTCTTCTCTTAGTTTTCCGTGACTCATGGATATAGAATATGATTAACGCAAATATAAATATTTCAATGAAATTATAATGATATCTGGGTATTTTACGGAAATCTTTAAAGTAAAGTTAATAAAAGAAAGAGTTGAGGGAATAAACTCTTTGCTGTTTCATTGTGTTTTTAGAATCTTCGAAGTGTTTCTTTTCATCGGCTCATAAGTTCGCAAGTTTTATGCCAAATTGTAAATAATGTTAAAATCTATTGATAGAGGGGTATAACACATGGATTATATAGATTAAATAAAATATGTTTTTGGGTTACAAAAATAATTTGTACCTTTGCACACCCTTTTAGGGGTAAATTATGTTTAATCTTTAACTAAAACGTGTGAATACATTAAGTTACAAAACTGTTTCAGCGAACAAAGCTACTGCTAATAAAGAATGGGTTGTGGTAGACGCTGAAGGACAGCCGTTAGGTAGATTAGCTTCTACGGTTGCAAAGATTTTGAGAGGTAAGCACAAAACGAACTACACACCTCACGTAGATTGTGGTGATAACGTAATCGTTTTGAATGCTGGGAAAATTACACTTTCCGGAAACAAGTGGGCTGATAAGACTTATATCTGGCATACAGGATATCCTGGTGGACAGAAGTCTATGACTGCGGCTGAACTTCAGAAGAAAGATTCTTTAAAGGTATTAGAGAAATCTGTAAAAGGTATGTTACCTAAAAACAGATTAGGAGCTGCTATCCTTAAGAACCTTTATTTATATGAAGGAACTGAGCACAAACATGAAGCTCAACAGCCAAAAACAATTAATGTTAACGAATTTAAATAATTAATTATGTCTATAGTTCACAAAATCGGAAGAAGAAAAACTTCTGTAGCTAGAGTTTATGTAAAACCAGGTTCTGGTGTTATTACAGTAAACGGTAAAGATGCTAAAGAATATTTCTCTACAGACGTGATGGTTTACAAATTAAACCAACCGTTTATCCTTTCTGAGACTGTTGGTCAGTATGACGTTACCGTAAACGTATTCGGTGGTGGTAATACAGGTCAGGCAGAAGCTATCAGATTAGGTATTTCTAGAGCTTTATGCGAAATCAACGCTGAGTTCAGATTAGCATTGAAGCCAGCTGGTTTACTTACAAGAGACGCAAGAATGGTGGAAAGAAAGAAGCCAGGTCAGAAAAAAGCAAGAAAGAGATTCCAATTCTCAAAACGTTAAGATTTCTCGTTGGCAGATGGCTTATGGCTATTGGCTACAGGAATGTATTAAATTTTTTTTAAACTTAATCTCGGCGAAAAGCCCATTGCCAAAAGCAAAAAGCAGACCGCCAATTGCCCGTTACGTTTAGCATCCAAACGCTTCTCCCATCTAAAGAAGTTGTTGATTGTTTAAAAGACGGAAAGTAAACTAACAAAAACAGAAAACATGGCAAAAGCAAATGTAAAAGACCTTTTAGAGGCTGGCGTACACTTCGGTCACATGACCAGAAAGTGGAATCCAAATATGGCTCCATACATTTTTATGGAGAAAAACGGTATTCACATTGTAGACTTACATAAAACAGCAGTTAAATTGGATGAAGCTTGCAACGCTTTAGAAAAATTAACTTCTGCAGGTAAAAAAGTTCTTTTCGTAGCTACTAAGAAGCAAGCGAAAGAAGTAGTTGCAAAACACGCTTCTGAACTTAATATGCCTTATATTACAGAAAGATGGCCAGGTGGTATGTTAACGAACTTCGTTACTATCAGAAAGGCTGTAAAGAAGATGAATGCTATCGACAAAATGAAAAAAGACGGTACATTCGAAACTTTATCTAAAAAAGAAAGATTACAAGTTGACAGACAAAGAGCTAACCTTGAGAAGAACTTAGGTTCTATCGCTGACATGGTGAGACTTCCATCTGCTGTATTTGTAGTTGATATCTTGAGAGAACACATCGCGGTAACTGAAGCTAAGAAATTAGGTATTCCAGTTTTCGGTATCGTTGATACAAACTCTGACCCTAGAAAAGTTGACTTCGTTATCCCAGGAAACGATGATGCTTCTAAGTCTATTGATATGATCCTTAGCGTAGTTTCTGAATCTATCAAAGAAGGTCAGTCTCAGAGAAAAGCTGATAAAGAAAAATCTAAAGAAGAAGGAGAAAAAGTATCTGCTGATACAGATGCTGATTTCGATGCGGAATAATTGAAGATTTTCTTTAATATAGGAAAAACGCTGGATTTCGATCCAGCGTTTTTTTATTTATATCAGAAATCATTTCTTTGGATTCTTATTTTTGATGTTATGTTTTCTCCGCTTTAAGTGTATTTGTTTCTGCAGGCCTTAATAAAGGGTCAGAATATTCATTAAAATAAAAACCAGCAGAATTCTGCCGGTTATATCTTAATTTGAAAGTTTTATAGAATAAGAAGTTGTGATAAACTTTGTAGACTGGTATACCGAGTTACAAAGAATACCCGATAGTCTGTAATTTTGATTTTTAGGAACCATGGTATATCCAATTTTCCCTGCCCCAATGGGGATTTTCTTGAAGAAATTACCCCCGCTTACCGTAAGCACCATATTGCATGGAGATTTGTTTTCTACAGAAATAGAAGTCCTGGGATTCTTCGGATCATCATTATTCAGAAGGTCGTTCAGAACTTCAGCTGTTTCCGGCTTGTAGGTCTTTATAAGTTCATTATATTCTCTTTCTGTATTGGCTCTGTTGCCTGTTGAATTACCGGCAGGATAGGAGGTTCTTCCCGGATAACCGCCGTAATTTACATTACAACCGGCAAAGATTATTGAAACTCCGGCAAAAACTAATAGTTTTTTCATACTATTTTATTTTTTGATTTTTCTTTTGTTTGATGGCTTGTTTTTCTGAACCTCATCCTTTTTGATTGCACTGGCTTGCGTTTCGGACATTTTTGGGCTGTCCACCGTTACAAATATACTTTTTTTAATATCTTTCTGGGAGAAATATTTTATATCACAGATATTACTACTAAGCGTGTATGAACCTTTATTGATCACAATAAAATTTTCTCCGTGGGCCGGAACAGCGAGGTTATAGAAGTCTTTTCCCTCAACTCTCAATACAATATTACAATCAGAATTATTTTTAAATAAGAGTATAGCCTCCTTGCGTGTAATATCTTCATTGAACATTGCATTCAGAAGCTTCACTGTTTTCTCTTTATGTTCAGCAGAAGTCTCTGTGATAAGTTTTTTAAACTCTTCAGCATCATCTGAATTAGGGTTTTTCATAATGCTTTTAGGGATGTCGGAGATAACAGGCCTTGCTTCCATAGGTTTGGCAGTACGGGCTCCCTTTGTCCATTCAGAGTTTTTTAAAGCAATAAGCTTAGGCTTCAGCACAGTTCTTTTGGGATCATCAGGGTGTGCATTCTTTAGGTATTCTTCAATTTCTTTAATATTCGTGCTTTTTAGAATATCTTTACTGCTTTTCTGAGCCTGTGTAAAGCCGGGAATAAGAAAAGTGAAGAATAAAATCGTTAAAAAATTTTTTTTCATCAGGTTTTTATTTCATCAGCTTATCCGGAATTTGATGTAAGTTATAGTTTTTCCTTTCGCTGAGAATAACTCTTCATAATACGTTTTGATATCTCTCAAATGCTCCGTATTTGGGTCGTATTCCGGGGCACCATAGATATCATGATGAGCAGAAATGATCTCATAACCTGCTCCCTGTAAATATCCCAGCGTATACCCATGCAGGAATTCTGAATCGGTTTTCAGGTGGATAATACCTCCTGGCTTCAGGAACTTTTTATATCGGTTTAAAAAATCCGGATGTGTTAATCTGTGTTTTGTTCTTTTGTATTTAATCTGCGGATCAGGGAATGTAATCCAGATTTCATCTACTTCATTTTCTGCAAAGAAATAATCTACAAGTTCGATCTGAGTTCTCAGAAAAGCTACATTAGTCATGTTGTTTTCTACAGCTTCTTTAGCGCCAAACCAAAATCTTGCACCTTTAATATCAACCCCGATAAAGTTTTTTTCAGGAAATGTTTTTGCGAGTCCTACAGAATATTCTCCTTTTCCGCAACCCAGCTCCAGTATAATAGGATTGTCATTTTTAAAGAAATTTTCTCTCCATTTTCCTTTAAGTTCGAAACCATTCAAAGCATCTTCTCTTGTTGGTTGAATGACATTCGGTAATATTTTGTTTTCTGCAAATCTTGCTAATTTATTCTTGCCCATTGAGTTATAAAATGAGTGCAAAAATAGTGAAAATTTATGGAGTCTCTATGTCTTTTGGTCGTAAAAGACACAGAGATCATTCGTTCCTGGTTTGTGTTAATGGCCTCCTAAAGCGACCATAATTGGCCTTTCAATTGTTTTTTGTGACGCATATTGAGCCCCGCAGACAAGGCTGGTGAAAAGATATTGCCCTTTATCTATCACAATGGAACCTTCACCCTGAGCAGGAACTGCCAGCCTGTATTTGGTAGTTCCTACACCTTCCATTCTTACAATAATATTACAGTCTGATTTATTTTGAATCAAAACGATGCATTCTTTAGTATTGGGATCATTATCAAATAAGGAATTCAGGATCTTTACAGTTCTGTTTTTATGTTCTACAGGAGACACTGCCATCAGCATGTTGAATTCTTCTGCTTCAGTATTAGGAACGGCAGTATTGGCAGCAGTATTTACAACATATGTATTTTGAGCAGTGCTGGGTGTATACACTGTAGTAGATTGTTTTGCCGCAAGCTCAGCTTTATATTTTGCAATCTGCTTTTGTTTGATGATGGCATTCATTTCATCAAAAGTAATTTTGGTAGAAGGTCTTCTCCGTAGCATAGCAAGCATTTCCTGCATATCTTTTACTTTTTGATCAGCAGGATGTGCATTTTTGATATACTCTTTCATCATTTCCATGACCCTTGGTTTAAGAACTGACCTTCGGGGATCATCAGGATGGGCATCCCGTAAAAAAGCATTGATCTCGTAAATATTCTTACTTTTCAAAATATCACTGTAGTCTTTCCCTTTTTTTTGAGAAGACATAGTAACGAAAAACATACAACAAAGAAGTAAAAGTACTTTTTTCATTAATTCATATTAAGTTAGAAATTTGGTGTTTCTCTTTTAATTTGCTTTCACGGATCGGTTAGTTTTTATTTTGATAACGAAATACCAGTGTTTTTATTTTAAACACTTGTTTGTGAGATAAATTTAAACATATTTTTGAATATTAAAGAATAATATGTTCTAAAAGTTGAATAATCCATAGCGTAGCTGCTCTAATGAAGTATCATTGCTGTTTTTCAGCCATTCAATAAAAAATACCCCATGTTAACGTACATGAGGTATAAAATATTTCAAATGATTCTTTTGAATATTAATTGCTGCCTACAACTTCCTGAAGATGTGAGCTTCTTAACCTTTTCTGATAAATAGGAAGATATTTTTCAATAGGGACTTTTATTGCTTCAAAGTTACCCGCCAAAACATAAGCCTGGATATTTTCTGAGGAATACACAAACTGAAGAAAGTTATCAATTAAGTTTTCCGGTATTTTAAATTTTGTGAAATAATCTTTACCCAGATAATTTTTAATCTGTGCTATAGAACTGTTCATTCTTTCATAAGCCTGGTAACGCTGTTTTTTCTTTCTTTCTCCGGAAAGAATATCATAGATGCTTTCCAGACTGAAGGTAAGCCCACCATCACGGAGTCCGGCAACAGGAAGTTCCGGAGGTGTTCCGTCACCTTTTGGTTCAGGAAGACCAATTACTTTTTTTAGAGCGTATGCTTTGTCTTCTTTTCTTAAGGAGTTTACATCATACCGAAGATTTCCGGTAGGTTTAAACCTGCTGAGAACGATTTCCTGAATTTCGTAATACGCAATTTTGAGCTCAACCAGATTTTTCTGCTCCATAGATTGAGGAGTCAGTTTGATGTCTTTTCTTTCGGTCACAATAGAGGTAAACCGGATCACGTCCCCGATATTGGCAGGAATATTAAAATTACCATTGTAGTCCGTGAGAACGGTTTTTTGTGTATTCAGGTTGGTGACATACACCTGATTGAGATATAAAATAGAGTTGTCTCTCAGAAATACCTCCCCGGAATATATTTGTGCATTAATTTTTGCCAGAAAAACCAATAGCAGTAGAGTAAACAGTTTCTTCATATAATGCACAAAATTACATAGAAATAAAGCAATTTTGTGTAATTAGATAAAGAATAGTGGTTAAAGTTATATTAAACTTTGGGATTTAATTGTTAAGGAGTGTTAGAAACTTGCCATATATTCAAAAATGGGAGATTTCAATAAAAAAAACCGGAAGAAAGAATTAATTAAATTTCTGGTGTCCTTTCTTCCGGCTTTGCGTATTATCTGTGTTTTACCAGCAGCCAGCTTGTATATTTTATCATAAGGTTGGAGCCGTATTCCGTCCAGGTGATAAAGTACCAGTAATTTGCTGTAGGAACATATCTGCCGCCCACTCTTCCGTCCCAGGTGTATCTGTTTTCAGGGGTTCCTCTGAAAACTTCTGCACCATATCGGTCAAAGATCCGGAATACGAGATTATCATTCTTCATTAAAGCAGAATAGTCTATTACTTCATTATAACCATCTCCATTCGGAGTAATGGTATTGATCAGATTAATAATGGCAAATGGCTTTTTAACATCTTCACACATTTTAGAGTCTCTTACAAATACATTGTGTGCTCCTCTTGGTACATTGTAAAAAACATTAGAACTCTGCCATACCACTCCATCTAAAGAATATTCATAAGGAGGTGTACCGCCGCTTGCCCCAACTTTTACAGTTGTTCCATCAATTTCAATAGTGGTTATTATAGGCAGTGGCAGTTCCGTAACATTTACATATTGCTTGTATACACAGCCATTAAAGGTAAGCTCTACCCAATAATTTCCAGGGGCAACATTCGTAATGGAGGAAGTGGTAGCTCCTGTACTCCAGAGGTATTTTTCAAATCCTGGTCCTGCATTAAGTGTGGTAGTGGTTTTCGGGCAAATTGCTTTATCTGTTAAAATATCTGATTTTTTAGGAACTTTAATGTTGATTTTCAGAGTTCCTATTTCAGGACAAACTCCATTTTTTTCAAAACGCATATAATAAGTCTGTGAAGTAGTAATATTCACTGGGGATAAAACCGCATTTACATTATTCTGAGCATCTGCTAAAGTTGCATGAAAAGTGTAAGTTACATTGGGATCCAGGGTAAACTGAGGAATAAACTGTGTTAAATTGACACTTTTAATTCCGTCCAGATCATCATCGCAGGTACTTTCTGTAACGGTTTTTGTAATTAATGGTATTTTAGCTCCGATACTGAATTGCAAAGGTTTGATCACAGAAGCGCACCCGTCAGGAGAATCTACTCTGATGTAAATGGTAGTGGTGGCTGTATAGCTCCAGCTGTTTGGAAGGGTATTGTTGTTTCCTGCATTGGCATCTGCAAGACTGGCATAGTATCTTACATTAGTAAAGTAATTCGGATTGTTAAGTACAATTGGGGTTATATTGGAAAGTGCGACTGTAACTGTTCCATCGAGATTATCATCACAGAAAACACCATTGTAGTTATCCGGTACAATAGCTTTATTAAAAAGGGATAGTGTTATCTGTGCAATATTTTTACAGCCAATATGGTCATTAACAACTGCGTATACGATTGTTCCGTTAGTTGCGGTATAGGCGGTTGTATTAGTGATCAATGTCGCTGCATTTTCATTCTGAGCATCCAGAAGGGTAGGGTAATAAGTAATGGTAACAGGTGAATTGCTGGTCACATTTGCTGTCGTCAGGTTGAATGTTCCCTGCCCATTGATATCACAGGCAAATAATGTTGCATTCATTACTGTTAGAGCCTGAATATTCAGGGTAACAGTGACTGTTTCGCAATCCGGGAAGTCAGGATCATCTCCGCAGAATGTATAAGTGAATGTATCTGTCCCTGATGTACCCAAAGTATTTACCGTATAAGTAATGCTACCGGTAGATGGGTTTACAACAGCTGTGCCTAATGAAGGTGCTGTCGTAACAGCTACAGTGCTTGGGTTAGGAGTCTGTGATGAACTACTGAATCCAGGAGCTATGGTTTTAGCATTACATACATTATAGGATGTATTGGTAAGTTTTGTACAGTTCAGAACTTTAAATTGTTCAGTAACCAAGGGCGCGCAACTTCCCATAGTTACAGAGCATGTGTAATATCCCGGTAAAGTAGGGGTGATGGACGAAGTGGTAGCTCCCGGAACAATAACCCCGTTTCTGTACCATTGGTAGGTATCATAAATTAAAGGATCTACGGTAAGAACCATTCCTGGAATACAGCCGCCTCCAGATTGTAAAATAACTGGCTGCGTAGGAAAGCCTGCAAAAAAACCTCCGTATCCTACGGCATCACTTCCGGCAGTAATTCCAGCCATTATTGCCTTGTCTGATACTACGGTAATAGTACCTGTCACATTGGGAATACCATAGGTAACCCAATTCGTTGTGCCTGTCATATTGTAAGGACCTGTTATTGCAGGAGGATTTGTACCGTTAACTGTAACGTTAGCTCCTCTTTCTGTAATAATATTCAACTTTGTGGTGATATTCAGAATACCTCCGGGGTGGCCGTTGGAATGGACAAAATTTTCATTAATAAGCCCTAGTTCATTAATCTGCTTGGGAAGATAGCAGTTTAACGCGGGAATAAAATTGAATCCCCCGGTAAATACTTCACTTCCTGCATTTGAATCTCCAGCTAAAATCTGATAGACGTAAGCATTTTTAGATGTTTTGAGATATAAATTATAATGACCATTTCCCTGAAGGATGTATTTGGAGTCGGGAATAATGAAATATTTTCCTGCATTGATGTTTGCTACAGGAAGGATTTCATTATTGACAAAGATCTGAGTATTGTCTTCAGTAGCAATTACAATGACCCCTTCTGTACGGGTACCAATCGGTCCGCTTCCTTTTACAATGGCAAATTCATTTCCAAGTCTGTTGACAGGTACTGCCTGATCCATTAAAATATCTGAACTAACTGGATAATTTCCTGCATATTGACCGTTAAAGTTTCCATTGGTTACGTTCACAGGTCTATTCGAAGTAATCTTTGCGCCAATGAAGCCATTAAAGTTGCCTGCTATGTTGCCGATTCCGTCAATAATATAAGACTGCCCTTTATTTAAGGTAAATGTCATCGTCGGGTTGGCGGCTCCTGTCATTCCATTTGAAAATTGTACAGTAGGACTGTAGCCGGAAACAGTAACAATGGTGTTGTCTTCAGTTGCCAGTATGCTGGTCATGAAATTCAGAATGGAGTTGCTCACAGTAATAGGAGCAGCAGCAGCGTAAAACTTTAGTCCTGTGGAAGAAATTCCTTTGGAAGTAATGATTTCTGCATGATTAAATACTGAAAACCTTAAATTGGCATAAAAAGGAAATTCAGCCTTAAGATATAATCCCTTAGTTGTTGGGGTAAATAAATCTCCCTGCAGCTTGGTAATAATATAATCCCTTAATACATCAAACTTCTGGGGATTATTTTTACTGATATTTACTGTCCCGATTAAAATATTATTGTTATAAATATTTACAGGAAAAGGAGTTGTTCTGTTGGTAGATAAATACAGTTTTTGATAAGGATTGGGAGCGCCCGTTCTATCTATCATTGGAGCAAACCAATGCTCCCGGTCCAATTGGGCAAAAGCAGAGGTGAATATGCAAAGCATAAACAAAAAAGATAAAATTTTTTTCATTCAGCGGTGGTCTTTGTAGCAAATTTAGTGATAAAAAGTATTAAATTATTGAAAATAGAACAAAAAAATATGATTTTGAAATAGTGATTAAGAAGAGTTTAAGTTTGTATTATTTTTTTTCTGTTTTTAACATAATTATCAGATAAATTTACTGGGAAAGATTAATAAAAATAAGCCGTGATCAGACGATCGCGGCTTATTCAATATAGCTTTAAACTAATTATTACTCTCTGTTTTTAACCAGAATCCAACCTGTATATTTTATTGGAGTCTTTTCTTTGTTGGATTCATTCCAGCTGATATGGTACCAGTATGTTCCTGTTCCCAGCTTTTTATCAAAATGTTTTCCATCCCATCTGTAGTTGTTGAATCGGTTTCCGGTAAACACCATGTTTCCGTATCTGTCATACACTACAAAGCTCAGATTTTCCTTATAAGCCAGTTCGCTGTAATCTATATAATCATTTACATTATCTCCGTTAGGGGTAATTGCATTGAGCAGATTAGGAATTGTGACTTCTACAGCAATAGGCGTACAGTCATAAAAATCTTTTACATAGAATGTGTGCTGACCTCTTGTTAAACCTGTGAAGGTATTTGAATCCTGCCAGTTAGCAGTTCCATCAACCGCATATTTGAAAGGTGCTTTACCACCGCTTACAATGACAGTTGCTGTATTATTATTGATCTCAATAGTTTGGATTACCGGATCTTCCACTTTTTTAACTTTTACAGTCTGGGTAAGGAAGCATCCGTTCTTACCAAGGATTACGGTGTATTCTCCAACACCTATATCTCTGATACCTGATGTGGTAGCTCCTGTGCTCCATAGATATGAATCATATCCAGGACCAGCATCCAGGTTAGTTTTAGCATCCATACAGATGTACTGATCTACAAGGATCGGAGACTTTTTAATTGGAAGTACAATTAATTCAATTTTGGCATTTGCCGTACATCCTTCAGCAGTAGTTACTTTCACATATACAAATCCTCCTGTTGAAGGGAAGTTTTCTGGTGTTGTGATTGCATTGATACCTGCAGTAAGGTCATTCAGAGTACGGTAATATTTCTTTGTAACAGCATTATAATCTGTTACCTTTGCTTTGGTAAGGTCAAAATAAGCGTAAGGATCTACATCATACCAGCAAGCCTTAATAGAAGTATCCGTTACAATGAATGGTACTACAGTAAGGTTTAAGGTTACCTGTTCGCAATCTGTAAACTCAACTGAGTTTCCGCAGAATTTATAAACGATTTTGTCTGGTCCCAGATATCCCGGATTAGGGGTATAAGTGATCGTTCCGTTTGGATTAACCACGGCTGTTCCTTTGGTAGGAGGAGTCAAAATTACTACTGTACTTGGAACCACAGTCTGAGTGGAAGAAGTAAACGTCGGAGTAATAATTTTAGTAGAACAAGCATTAAGAGCCTGTGTAGTCTCTTTTAAACAGTTTTGTACTTTATAAATAGGAGTCGTCACAGGAGGACATGTTCCCATGGTTACTTTTACGGTATAATTTCCAGATTGTGTAGGAGTATACGTATAACTGGTAGCACCCGGGATAGCCACTCCGTCACGGAACCACTGGTAGGTTTCATATCCATCATCTACTTCAAGAACGATTCCCGGAACACATTCACCTGTTTTTTTTGCAATAACAGGGATTGAAGAGAATCCTGCAAAGTAACCTCCGTATCCTGCAGAGCTATATCCTCCGTTGATACCTGCTGTTACAGCTTTTGTAGACGTAATCTTAATATTTCCGGTTACACTGTTGATGGCATACGTTACCCAGTTGGCATTTCCTGCAAGGGCATAAGGACCTGCTTCAGGGAGAAGAGGCGCGTCATTCAACATTACAGTAGCACCAGCCTCTGTTAGAATGTTTAATTTTACTACCAGATCACTGGGAGTAGAGCTGGCTCCTCCCACTCCAAGTGGCATTTCATTAATCTTCCCGATTTCATCAATTTTTCTTGGAAGGAAACAGTTTAATGGCGGGATATAGTTGAATCCATTGGTAGCATCACTTTGCAAAACTCCGATAAACTGGTATAAATATACATTTTTGGTGGTGGAAATGAACATATTTGAATGTCCTGATGTGCCCTGAGCAACATAGCTGGTTTCGTTAATTCTGTACCATTCTCCGGCAGCAAGTGTTGCAACAGCAGTACCTCCGCCGTTTAAATATACTTCAGTATTATCTTCGGTAGCAACAATAAGACCTCCCTCCATATTTAAGGAAGGTTGAGTAGATCTTGTTTTTACCATGGCAAAAGTATTCCCAAGTCTGTCAACCGGAACAGATTGATCGAGAACCGGATCACTTCCTGTTGTTGAAGCAGAGAAGTTGGCATTACAGCTTCCATTAGTCAACGTTACAGGTTTGTCAGAAACAATTTTAGCCCCGATAAAGCCTGTTTTATTTCCGGACTGAGAACCGGATCCTGCAAGAATGAAAGATTGTCCTTTTTGTAAAGTGAAAGTCTGAGTATTTCCAGTAGGGTTTCCATTAATAAAAACAACTCCGGCAGTAGGATTCCATGATACAGTTACATTGGTATTGTCTTCGGTAGCAAGGACACCTGCCGTAAAATTCTGAATACTGCTGGTATTGGTGTTGGGAGCGGCGGCAACGAAAAATGTTTTTCCAATTCCGGCTTTTCCTTTACTGGTTATTACTTCCCCGTGAACACTCTGAGCCAGTCTTAAGCTGCAGTAAAAAGGCTTGGCTGCTTTTAAATACAATCCCTTATTACCCACAACAAATGCGTCAGTAGTAGTGGTAGCAGAAATAAGGCTGTTGGTAACTTTATAAGTCTGCGGACTACCTTTACTGATGGTAACGGTGGTTACTGGAGCATTGTTATTGTAAATGGTTACATCAACGGGAGTTGGAGAGTCTGTGGAAAGATAGAGCATGTTGACATAGCTGTTGCCGCCAACACTGTCGTAATAGGGAGCTATCCAGTGCTCGGTATCCCTTTGTGCAAAGAGTGTATTAATTGTCAAAAAAATTAATACCAAACTGAGTAGAAATCTTTTCATGAGTATGGAATTAGGATTTCTACAAAAATAAAATAAAAAATGAAATACTTTTAATAAAATTTAAATAAATGTTAAATAAAAGTCTTCTATTTTTAATTAAAAGCCTCCTTGGGTATGAAACTGGTAATAGCTTTTGGGCTTAATGTTTCTGATTATCGTTATTTATTTCTTTAGTAGGTGAATTATTTATATTTGTTAATTTTTTTAAATGTTTATTGTACAGATGGGTATAAATAATGTTAATAAAAAATCCCGGTGAAATTCACCGGGATCATATATTTCTTGAAAAAGTCAGCTTATAGGCTTACTCTTACAAATCCTGTTACTTTTAAGTCAGCGTTTACAGATTTTACATAATCAGCAACTGAGATACTTCCGTCTTTAATGAAATCCTGGTGTACCAAAGTGTTGTCTTTGTAGAATCTCTGCATTTTACCTTTCAGAATGTTGTCGATAATGTTAGCAGGCTTACCTTCTTCAGTAAGTTTGTGTCTTTCGATTTCCAACTCTCTGTCGATAGTTTCCTGAGAAACCGCAGTTTCGTCAAGAGCGATTGGGTTCATTGCAGCAACCTGCATAGAAACAGCTTTAGCAGCTTCTTCAGCTCCGTCTACTTTTGCAGATAGAGAAGTGATTGCAGCAATTTTGTTTCCAGCGTGGATGTAAGCTCCTAAGAAAGCTCCCTGGATTCTTTCGAAAGATCCGATCTCAATTTTCTCACCGATAACTCCTGTTTGCTCAACTAATTTCTCAGCAACAGTGATTCCGTGGAAATCTGTAGCTAAAAGCTCTTCTTTAGTAGCAGCGAAGATTGCCATTTCAGCCAATTCGTAAGCTAGCTCAACGAATGCTTCGTTTTTAGCAACGAAGTCAGTCTCACAATTTAAAGAAATTACAGCACCTAAAGTGTTGTCTTCGTTTACTCTTGCGATTACTGCCCCTTCAGTAGACTCTCTGTCTGCTCTGTTAGCAGCAACTTTTTGTCCTTTTTTTCTAAGGATATCTACCGCTTTTTCGAAGTCTCCTTCAGCTTCAACTAGAGCTTTCTTGCAGTCCATCATACCTGCACCTGTTTGGTTTCTTAATTTAGCTACATCTGCAGCAACTGGTGTATAAGACATAATATCTATTATTTTTTATTTAAGATTAGTATTAATTTTTAGCTTAATTTTAGAGCAGTGCAAAGATAATGATTTTAATGATAAACTAAAAAATGACTTTTCACGTTATTAATATATTTAATACTATTTTAAAGGTTTGATTAATGAAAAAAATCTTCTTCCTTCTATTTATATGCATTTTTGCACTAGGTTTTTCTCAAAAAAAGAAAAAAACAAAATCTAAAGCAGTTGTTGAAAAAGAAACTGTAATCATCTATACCGAACAGGAAGCCGAGATCTCAAAAGAGGCAAGGGTAATTGCCGGCTTTTTGAAGCAGAATCCCGGACATGCTAAAACAGACTATTTTAAAAGAAAACTGATTGATATTATCATGGCAGGGAATTCTCCGGAAGCAAAACCTACCATAAAACCAATCAGCAAAGAAAAAATTGAAAATATCGTTAAAAATAATGAATTGAACAGCGGAAAGACGATGGCCGCAAAAAAAACATATACAGCTAATGGAAAACCTGTCTCTAATAATACAGCAGCTGCTATAGAAGCTTTAAAAGAAGAAAGAAGAACAACTACCTTTGCATCAGTGAATTCTGCAAAAAATGCCGGTAATTCTAAAGCAGGACCCAGTGAAGAAAATAAAAGAACAGCAGCAATGCTTACCCACCTTTTTAATAATGATATTAATAAAAACGAAGCATATATCAATATTAAAAACAGATCCACCTGCAATCTTATTGTAAAGATAAGTGGTAAAAAATATTATAATCTCAGTGTACCTGCCAAAGGAGAAAATTTTATTCTGGTAGATAAAGGGGAATACGTGCTGACAACAATGGTTTGTGATGCCAAATATTCTTCTTTGAAGAAAATCACCCAGGATATTGAAATTGCACTGAATGTTGCAGAATAGAAACAGAAGAAAACTAAATAAAAAAGGTTAAGAAAAAATTCTTAACCTTTTTTATTTTTTATCCTTTGAACTGGCCCATTGCAATGAATTTGTCCTGTCTCTGGGTTTCAAGCTCCTGTCCTGTAAATTTGGAAAAAGCTTTGATATTTTGTAAAATTGAATTTTTCAGGTTCAGATAGGTTGTTTCCTGATCATAATGAGCACCTCCAAGCGGTTCCTCAATGATACCATCAATGAACTTTTCTCTTAAGGCATCTGCCGGAGTAAGATTTAATGCATTGGCTGCATCTTCTTTGTGATCCCAGTTTCTCCATAAGATAGAAGAGCAGCTTTCCGGTGCAATTACTGTATACCATGTGTTTTCCAACATATATACCTTATTTCCTACACCTATTCCTAATGCTCCGCCACTGGCACCTTCTCCGATGATGTACGTGAAGATTGGAGTTTTCAGCTGAACCATTTCAAAAATATTTCTTGCAATAGCTTCACCTTGTCCTCTTTCTTCAGCTTCCAGCCCTGGATAAGCTCCCGGTGTATCTACTAAAGTTACTACAGGGATATTGAACTTTTCAGCAAGCTTCATTAATCTTAAAGCTTTTCTGTATCCTTCCGGATTTGGCATCCCAAATCTTCTGTGCTGTCTTTCTTTGGTCGTTCTTCCTTTTTGAGTCCCTATGATCATTACTTTATGACCATCAAGGGTAATCAATCCTCCAATCATTGCCGGATCATCAGCGAAATTTCTGTCTCCATGAAGTTCTAAGAAACTGCCTTTGTCTGCCATTCCGTTAATATAATCCAATGTATAAGGACGATCCGGATGACGGGACAGTTGTACTCTTTGCCAAGGTGTAAGATTTCCATAGATTTCTTTTTTCTTTTCTAAAATCTTATCCTCAATCTGGCTGCATGCTAATTTTACATCAACACCACTTTCTTCTCCTACTAAAGAACACGTCTGGTATTGATCCATCAATTCTTTGATAGGAAGTTCGAAACTTAAATATTCCATTTCTTGAAGTAAATTAAATCTTTCAAATGTATGAAAAATTATGGTTATTCTATTTAAAATTATTTACAGCATTGTTTATTCTGGAGATACTTTCCTCTTTACCAAGGATTTCCAGAATATCCGGAACGTCCGGTCCTTTCAATTCTCCTACTAAAGATAGTCGTAACGGCATCATTACTTTACCCATTCCTAATCCTTTGTTTTCCGCGAAATCATGCATGGTCTGCTTTAATGTCTCAGCCACAAAGTCTGTCGTTTCAAAAGCAGTCGCCAATTCACCTAAAATTGCCGATGTTTCTTCATTCCATGCTTTTTTTGATGCTTTTTCATCATACGAAGCAGGAGCTTCGAAGAAGAATTTGCCGTTTTCATAGATATCTTTCGGGAAAGTGGCTCTTTCTTTCATCAGATGAATTACTTTCAACAGTTTTTCATCAGATACACCGGAAAGATCAAGATCTGTGTTTTTCAGGATTTGAAGAAGCTCTTCATCAGACTTCATCTGAATATACTGATGGTTGAACCACTCAGATTTTTCTTTGCTGAATCTTGCGCCCGCTTTATGTACTTTATGAAGATCAAATTCCCTGATCATTTCATCCAGAGGAAGTATTTCTTTATCATCTGCAGGAGACCATCCTAATAATGCAACCATATTAATGAAAGCATCAGGAAGATATCCGTTTTCTCTGTATCCCTTAGAAATCACACCGGTAGCAGGATCTTTGAAATCAAGCGGGAACACCGGGAATCCGAATTTATCTCCGTCTCTTTTGCTTAATTTTCCTTTTCCTTCAGGTTTTAAGATTAAAGAAAGGTGGGCAAACTGTGGTGCTTCCCACTGCATTGCTTCGTATAATAAAGTGTGAAGTCCTAAAGATGGAAGCCATTCTTCTCCACGGATCACGTGGGAGATTTCCATTTCATGGTCATCAATAATATTGGCAAAATGATACGTTGGCATTCCGTCATTCTTTACCAGAACTTTATCATCTAAAGTATTGGTATTGACTGAAAATTTTCCACGAATAATATCTTCAAGATTTAATACTCTGTCAACAGGCATTTTAAACCGTACTACATAAGGCGTCTTTTCGTCTAATAACCTTTGAACCTCTTCTTCAGAAAGGGCAAGGCTGTTTCTTAAACGGTTTCTTGTTTTATTATCATAAGAGAAAACATCACCTTTCGCTTCATATTCTGCACGCATTGCATCCAGTTCTTCTGCAGTATCAAAAGCAATGTAAGCATAGTCTGTCTTCAGGATCTGCTCAGTATATCTGTCGTAGATGTCTCTTCTTTCAGACTGTCTGTAAGGAGCAAATTTTCCTCCTTTCTTTGGACTTTCATCAGGAATGATTCCGCACCATTCTAAAGCTTCTTCAATATATTCTTCAGCTCCTTCTACATATCTGGCCGTGTCTGTATCTTCAATTCTCAATACAAATTCTCCCCCTTGATTTTTAGCAAAAAGATAATCATATAATGCGGTTCTTACGCCTCCCAAATGTAATGGTCCTGTAGGACTTGGAGCAAAACGTACTCTTACTTTCTCCATTTCAATTTTAATTTTTGCAAATTTACTTAAAGTAACTTGAAAAATAAATTGTTTCATAGGATAAAGTTTGAATTGTGATAATAAAAAATACTATCTGAAAAACAGATAGTATTTTTATATGATGAAAGTTTTTATTTAGTAGATATCTGTAATTTCTTCTACGGCAATTTCGTGCCTTTCATAATTGTTTCCTTCAAGAATAAAAGTTGCATAATATTTAGTCCCGGTTATTGCATTGGTTTTTTTTATGATTTGAAGTTTAAATCTTGGATTTGATACTGATTCCGAATCTGTATTTGTTGCCCAGATAGCGTTTCCTGCTACATAGGGCTGCGCCTTGTATAATACCAAATTACCATCGCTTTGAGCTGATAAATAAGGTTGGTATAATCCGGTTCCAAAATCTGTATTTGAAGCCCATTTTACTGGATAAGGTACCGGTCCCCAATAATTAATGGGACTTGCATAGAGCACTAAATTAGAATCAAATTGCATATCCAAATGTAAGTTTACATTTCCATATTTTAAAACTAAGGATTGCCCGGCACTAAGGCCTGACATTCTTTGGCTTTCAGCAAGTACCTCCGTCTTCGTCAATGAAATCCTCTCCTGAACGTTCATTTTTTCGACAGTTTGTATAGGTGGTTGCTCTGTCAATGAATCGTTTTCTCGTGAACATGAGGTAATAGCTAATGTAGCGAAGGCTAAGGTAGAAATTTTTAAAAATTTTTGCATTTTTTAATTTTTTATAGAAACAAATATAAGATTTATTTCTTTTAATTGTGATTAATTTAGCATTAGTATTTTAGATATATCTTATAAATATAAGGGGTTTTCGAGTATTTTTAATTCTTAATATAGTGATTATTTGTGTTGTTAATATTATTTTAATAAAAATTTACACTATGATTATAATATCACATAAGTTTAGTTTTTAATGTAAACTATTTATTTTGTATAGATACCGCATATCTCAATTAATTATTTAATAAAATTTCCTATTTTGAGAATGGTAATTTATTTTACGAACTAAGATCTCATTTTCTGTTTATAATTAAACCCGTTTTCAGTATTATTTAAATAATTATTAAATTCACTTAATATTGATATAAATCATTAGGTGTTTATTTTTTTCACTTGATGATGAATATTATATTTGCTGAAACTTTTTTAATAATCTATGAAAAAACAAATTTTATTTTGCTTCAGTAGTCTGCTGATGCTTTTTATGAGTTCATGTTCAACGGAAGAACTGAATAGCGAGACAACCCCTGAAAGCCCTGCGGTAAAAGCTAATAATCGCTTATCTGCTTCCAAATTTGCGGGAGACGGAATTTATGATGTTCTGGGACATGGTTATAATGTTACCGGTGAATATGCCAATGCAACAGCTGCCGGTTTTAAGGTGGTTGATATTGATCGTTTTAAATTGGAGCAAGCCAACAGATTAATCAGCGAAAACACAAACTCTCAGGAGTACTCCGAAGATTATGGTGAAAATGCTGAGGCTTACTCTAAAATGGTTTCAACCAAAGTGGATGCAACAGTTAATTTTCCACTGTTTAAAAAAATACTTTCTGTAGGTTTTGGCTCAGCGGTAACAACCAACAATAAGTTTGATGCAAAATATATCTACGGAAGTTATAACCTTACGATCAAACAGAAAAGAGTAAGATTCAATGCTACTACCGATATGCTGGGTGATTATATAACTCCTGAATTTGCTCAGGATTTACAGACAAAAACTCCGCAGCAGATTGTTCAGGATTATGGAACTCACGTAATGACGGATATTTATACAGGAGCAAAACTTGATATTTTATTCCAGTCTGAAACAACGAGCCAGACTCGTGATAAGGCAGCCAGAATCGGAATAAAGGCAGGAATGCTGAATATTTTTAATGTGAATGTGGATAATGATGTGAATACTTCTGAATACCACATGAATTTTTCTAAAAAGTTGACTTACAAAACCAGAGGCGGGGATCCTTCAAAAGGCTTAGTAGGAGATTTGAACCTAGATCAGACCAATACTAAAGTTAATATTTCCAATTGGCAGAACAGCTCAAATGTAAATAATTCTGTTTTGGTTGACTTTGGAAGCAACGGGTTGATTATTATTTATGACTTTGTAAAAGACCCTGCTAAAAAAGCTCAGCTTAAAGCCTATGTAGATCAATATCTGATTGATAATAAGGTGTATTTAGAATTTAACACCATTCCAATTTACAGATATTATAACGGAGTAGATCATTACTATACAAAAATTGCTGGAAGCTACAGCGGATATTCTTTTGAAGGAACAGAGTTTCACGCATTCTTGTACAAAGCTCCCAATACAGTTCCTATCTACAGATACTGGAATGGTAAAGATCATTACTATACAAAAACTCCGGGATATTATCCGGGATATGTAGATGAAGGAATCGAGTTTAATGCTTTTGCTACTCAGCAGCCTAATACAGTTCCTATCTACCAATATTGGAACGGTAAAGATCATTATTATTCAAGATCCAGCGTAACACCTTCAGGTTATATTAAGGAGGGAATTGAATTCTATGCTTATTAATTAAAAATATTGATATTCTATAACTACAAGCCGTCTCAGTTTTGAGACGGTTTTTAATGATAAATAATATGATATATTTTTTTACCATTAAAAGATAGTACTGCCTTACTGTTTGTATTCATTTTCATTGATTATAATAATGTGCTGTTAATTATTCCTTTTCCAGGGTGTACATATATGGACTTAAGCAAATGTTAAATTGATGTTGGATTTTTTCTTTTACAACTAATTTTGATGGGGTAAATAGAAGTATGATTTTTATTATTTATCTTTACATAAGGAAATAAAAAACATAAACTTATGAGAAAGCATTTATTAGCAATGTTTGGGCTATTGGCAGGAATTTGTATAATGGCTCAAAATATTACACTTGGCACTAATTTGGTAAAGGATAGAAGGTACTATTCCCGAAATAATCAGCACTTTCTGATTTTTCAAAATGATGGAAATTTGGTAGTTTATAATAGCCAGAATCAGCCGGAATGGAGTTCCAGGACTCCTGGTGAAGGTTCAAGGGCTATTTTTCAGGAAGATGGTAATCTTGTCGTTTATAATTCTTCAAACAGACCCTTATTCAGTACCAACACCACCAACAAGAATGCAGCCAACCTTGAGATGCAGGATGATGGCAATCTTGTAATTTATAACAGGAGACGAAATGCTTTGTGGTCTTCTAAGGGAGGTTCTGACGGAAACAATTTCGGTGGAAACGGAGGTTCTAATACAGGAAGTTATAATAATGGTAATATTTACAAAGGATTTAGATTTGTAAAAGGACAAAAGATATTTTCTGAAAATTATAACTATTATTTAATTTTCCAGACAGATGGTAATTTGGTAATGTATAGTAACGGAACTAAAAAAGATATCTGGTCTTCGGCAACAGCAGGAAGTGGAAGAAGCGCTATTTTTCAGGAAGATGGAAATCTGGTAGTCTATGATTCTTCACATAAACCTGTTTACAGTACAGGTATAAGCTCATCAAATATTGAAAGACTTTCAGTTCAGAATGATGGAAATATTGTGATTTACAACAACAACGGTAGTGTTGTTTGGGCAAATAAAAAATAATAATTTAATAAAAAAAGTTAAGTATAAAAAAAGCTAGCCGAAAAGGTTAGCTTTTTTATGCAGTTTGTCTCGTCCTAATATAGCGTTTCTTTTGTAAAGAATATCGTACTCTAGCATTGGGAAATTATTTTTTCCCACGTACTGATCCAATCTTGTGTTTCATTTTCCAAGGAATAATTTTTCATCACAAATTGTGACCCTATTTTCCCTTTTTCAGAAAAAAGAGTCGGATTCTCATGATATTCTAATGCGTGGCTTTCTATTTTTTCAACAAAATCAATAATGTTACCTTCTTCAACCAGGCAAGAAAATTCTTCTTTAAAATATTCTTTTCCTCCTTGTCCAGAGTAACCGATTACAAAACATCCACAAGACATAGCTTCTATAGGAGGAAGCCCAAAGCCTTCTCTATGATTGAAGCTTAAAAAAAATACGGATTCTTTTAAATGTTTTGCAACTTCCTGTTCATCCATATTGTCAATTGGGAAAAACTCCCAATCATCCATCTTTTTTCGTGCTTTTAAAATATTAATAACTTGTAAAGAATCCTCAGCAAGTTTCCTTGGCATAAAAGCAATTTTTTTCTTTTTTTTATTTTCAAAACTGAAAATATGGGTATCAATTCCTAAACGGACTCTATATAGACCAAGAGCAGGAAATACAACATTAAAATATTTTTGTGCATTTTCTGATGCTACAATAGTTCCTAAACAATTTTTATCTAAATAAGGATTCTTTTCATTATAATCAAATCCATACCCCTGAAAGGTGTAGTAGCAATTCTGGTTAAGTATTACATACTGATGATTGGGAATAGTTTTATGGAATGATTTTCCATATATTTCCGGAAAAACAAATAGCGCATCTTTCTCTATGGGATGTGAAAATAAATTGTTATAGAACAGTTTTAATCTTTCGTAAAAACTATTTTTATGTTCTTTAGGGTTATTACTATTTTCTATGTTTTTTAAAAGTTCATAATGATAAGATATTTTTGTGTCACGATACCATATATTATCTCTTTTTCTCTTTTTTTTTAATAAAACAGTAGCATTATAACCATGATTGTTTAAAATATTTACATATTTATAAATTTGTTTTATACCCCCAAAAGGTACAGAAACTGATGGGCAAACAAAATATATCTTTCTTTTTTTCATAATAAGATTACTGTTTTTGAATACAATGCTTCCATATATGTTTTGATTAACGGAAATCAATATCCTTTAAAGTTTTCGGTATTTATTAGGCATTAAATGATTTTGTTGATTAATCAAATCTTATAAACAGAAGTGAATTTATTGCACTCCAGGAACAAAAGATAACCAACTTATTACTCTCATAGTTTACAATAAATGCTTAATTTTGTTTTTCTAAAAAGGCAGGACAAAATAATAAATTTAAAATGGGAATTAAAAGGTTTTTTAAAAATAAAATAAAGGATCGGAATTTTATCAATAATAAGAGAAAACTAAAGATCAATCATTTTGAACTCGACTTTTTTAAAAAACATACATTTGGCTTTATTTATGAAAATGAGCCAGAAGTTTCTATCATAATTCCTGTTTACAATCAGATCAGATATACTCTTAATTGTTTATATACAATTGAACAGTATGATAAAGACGTATCAAAAGAAATTATTATTATCAATGATAACAGCTCAGATGAAACTTTAAAGTATCTGGATACAGTTCCCGGAATTACAATTATTAATAATACTGAAAATTTAGGATTTTTAAGAAATATAAATAAAGGAATTCGGAAGGCAAGAGGAAGATATATTTATTTGTTGAACAATGACGTAGAAGTTCAGGAAAACTATTTATCCAGTCTGTTGGAGGTTTTTAAGAACAATAAAAATGTAGGTGCAGTTGGCTCTAAAATGGTATTTTCAGACAATACATTGCAAGAGGCGGGCTGTCTTATTTTTAATAATACCGAAATTGTTAATCTAGGAAGAGGTGAAGCTATTGATACTCCAAAATATAACTTTTTAAGAAAAGTAGATTATTGTTCAGGATGTAGTTTGTTATTACATAGAACTGATACTGATGGAAAACTTAATCTTTTGGATGAAGCTTTTTTACCTGCCTATTATGAAGAAACAGATCTATGCCAACGCTTGAAATATGAGCAGAAGCTGGATATTTATTATCAGCCTAAATCGGAAATTGTTCATTTTGAAAATGTTTCTTATACTGGAAAAGATAATGGAAAGGAACTTTTGCTTCAGAAAAACAGAACTGTCTTTATGAATAGATGGGATTCGTATTTTACTGATTCAAGATTTCTGGATAATGAAGGAAGAAATAATATTAATAGATTTTATAAAAAGCCCAATATTCTTATTCTGGAGGAACGTATGCCACAACCTGATAAGGATTCTGGCTCAAGAAGGTTTCTTGAAATTGTAAAGATTCTGCAAAAAAATAATCATAGAGTTATTTTAGGGATTCAGCAACCCAACCAAGAGGATGATATCTACGTTGATTTTTTTCGGAGCATTGGTGTAGAAGTTTGTAAAGACTATGTAAATGCTCAGAACAAAATTGTAAAAGTTTTGGATCAAGTGAAAGAAGCTCTTCATTATGTAGATATTGTTTGGATTTTCAGACCGATTGGATTTGATTTTTGGTATGGGAAAATTAAAAATGATATCTCCGGAAAGAAGATTATTTATGATATGGTCGATCTTCATTATCTAAGAATGGAGAGAGAAAACAAATATATTGAAGTGACAAAGTCCCGTAAAAAAGAGATGAGATTCTTTAAGGAAAAGGAATATTTTGGAATGCAAAAGTCAGATGTGGTTATTTCCATCAGTGATGAAGAAAAGAAAATTGTCTCGGGCCAAGGGATCAAAAATGAAAAGATCTTTACTGTTAGTAATATTCATGAACCTGTAGAATGCAGAGATATGGATTATTCTGTTCGGGAAGGTGTTTTATTCATTGGAGGTTTCTATCACATGCCCAATATGGATGCCGTCAAGTTTTTGTATGAAGATATAATGCCTTTAGTTTGGGCCAAAGACGATTCTATTAAAGTATATATTTTAGGACCACATTTTCCCGAAGAGATTAAAGGAAAATATAATTCTGAGAAGTTTCAGATATTAGGCTATCAGAAGAGTGTAGATTACTGGTTTGAAAATTCGAGAATATTTGTTGCTCCTCTACGATATGGAGCTGGAGTGAAAGGAAAGATAGGGCAGGCTCTGGAGTTTGGATTGCCTGTAGTCACTACATCAATTGGGGCGGAAGGAATGGATCTGGAAGATCGAAAAACAGCCCTTGTTTCCAATGAAGATCCGCAGCATTTCGCAAATAAGATATTGGAACTATATTACGATGAAAATTTGTGGAAAACTCTTCATAGTAACAGCGCACTACCACTTGCTAAGTTCTCAGTTGGGCAACAGGAAAAGAATATCAATAATATTATAAATTATTTAGGATTTAAAGATTAAATAAAGAAAGCTTTTATCAATAAAGCTTATTTTTTATGTTATGATTTTTTTGATCCAATTACTGAAACCATATTTTTTTACAATGTCATCTGATAATGTAAAATAAGGTTTTTTTAGAAACTGTTCAATATTTTTATAATTATTATTTTCCACAACAAAGATATTATCAGGATGGTAAAAATCGTATTTTTTAACCGTCACATTATCCGTAATTACTTTTTTCTTATAGTATATTCCTTCAAAGAAACGAATGGAAAGTCCGTTGTGTAATGGATCAACAAAATCCAAAAGAATGTCTGAACTTTTAACAAGATCCAGATTTTCTCGGAAACTAATTCTGTTTTGAATATATTGTATTTTATCATTTTTCGTTTCAGGTTCCTGAAAATATTGAATGAAAATAGAAAGTTCAATAGATAAACCTGAGACTTCATCAATAAATCGGTTAATTTTTTCTTCACGGCTTTTCCAATATAAACCTACAAAGTAAAGCTTAGGCTTTTCTGCATTATATTTTTTTTCAGAAGAAGGAAGGTGATCAAAATAAAAATTAGTAATAGGTTGAATATTGGGCTGAGATTCTACTCTTTCAAAACAAAAGAAGATATCAAATAAATTGAAATAGTTTCTGATCTCTGGAAATTTTTCAATACCATCCCATTGATAAGCAATTAATCTTTGGGTTTTACTTTTTAGATTCTTTATAAATGAAATTGGGAAATTATCCGGACGAATCACCAGGACATAATCCAATTCTTCCGTAATGGCAGAAAGGTTTTTATTCAGCTCATCGAGAAAATGCTTTTGAATAAGATATTGTTTATACTCTTTATTTCTAAGAATATTTTTAATGAAAAAATTTTTTATGCTTTCACAGCCCTTGTATTTAAATCCTGAAACATTGTCTGTGATTAAATAGGGTTCAAAACCTTCCTTCTCCAAGTTCTCTAAAAATAGCTTTGGAAAATCGGAATAGTCAGGCATTACCAAAAGAAATTTTCTTTTTTTCACTTTTTTAATTTAAGTTAAGTATACTGAATCTTAATATTTTGTAGTATTTTCTGAGACTGTTGACAGGATTATTGAAATATTCTTTTTTTATGGTCTCAGCATCTTTTAAACTGAGGGTATTAATATACCGGAAATATTTTTTCTCAATACTTTTCAATGAAATATTATCATTGAATTTAGGATTAACTTCTTTGAATACCGTTTCCATCTTATGAATTGCTGTATTGGAATAGTTTGAATGATGCTTGTAATTTCCAATAATAATTTTCTTTAAGTAGGCAATATAGTAGGCAATATTGCTTTGTTCAGGATATTGTAAATAGTAGTTGTTATATATCGTTTGAATAACACTTAGGTATCCTAAAAGATTTTTATCACTGTTCTTTTTAGTGATGGACTGTGCGTTGTCGATAGTGTAGAAATAAGTAATATCAGGAATAAAGACAACATTCTTTGCCTGGAACATCGTTTCAAAGAACCATAATTCATCTTCGTGATAAATTCCACTTAAAAATGTGAGATTATTTTCTTTTAAAAATGAAGATTTATATAATTTATTCTGGGCAATTGGACTTAAGTCTTCCGTTATTTTTTTAAGCAGGACTTCCGTATTTTTATTTTCTAAGCGTTGTTTTTCTTTAGGCTGAGGTAAGAATGAAACGTTTCGTTTCTCTTCCCATGAATAGGTTGATGTTTTTCCCACAATAATATCCTCTTTACCTGTATACTCAGATATGAGTGATTCCAAGGCATTAGAAGGAAGAAGATCATCACTGTCACAGAAAAAAATAAAATCTCCGGAGGCTTTTTCCAATCCGAAATTTCGAGTATCTGAAAGACCTTTGTTTTTCTGGTTGTATATATGGAATCTTTCGTCTGAAAAACAATTGATGATTTCAAGAGTATTATCTGTACTGCCATCATTAATAACAATACATTCAATATTGTAATGAGTTTGGCTCTGTATACTTTCGAGTACTTCTTTTACATAATAAGAAGCGTTGTAGCACGGAACAATAATGCTGATTAAAAAAAAAGAATTATCCATTCTTAATTAAATTTTTTTCAATGTAGAACTTACGGACTCAATGGAAAATGGTTTCAGACTGTCAATAGAATTTTGACTTAATGTATTCCAAAGCTCTTCATCATTATTTAATTGTAGAATTGCCTGAGCAAAACTATTTTCATCATTCGCTATCAATACATTTTTATGGTTGGTGAGTCTCATTCCTTCCGCTCCGATATCTGTTGTGATTACAGGCAAGAAATATTCAAATGCCTGTCCTATTTTTCCTTTTACTCCAGCTCCAAACCGTAAGGGAGCAACCATAATTCTGGAATTCATAAAATGCTCTTCAATTCTTTCCACAAAGCCTAAAAATTTAAACTTAGGAAATAGTTTAAGATCAAGTTTCTCAGCGACATTCCCAATGATGCTTACTTCCAGTTCAGGATTGGTTTTCCAGACAATAGGCATTATTTTTTCATAGAGAAACTTTACCGCATCAATATTTGGCTCGTGGATAGATCCGATGAAGGTAATTCCTTTGCTTTCACTGAAACTTTTTCTTTCAGAAATATCAATTTTGGGATAATGAATATTAGATACTGTAATGATCTTATTTTTATCTGCATACTGGCTCATAATTGCTTTCTCCTTATCAGATATGGCAATGATATAATCCAGTTGTGGTGCAACAACTGTTTCCAGGCGAAAAAAATGTTTATAATTCTTCTTTAATGAAATACGGGTAGGTTCCAGTTCTATGGCTCTTTTAAACCTTAAAAAATGAATGTCTACCATATCATAAATAAATTTGGCAGAAGATAAAACGGCTTTCATTTTTTCATAAAAAAGATTCAGAGCCAGAGGCCCGTTGAACCAAACGTAATCTATCTTTTTAAAAGAAGACAGGAAATCATAGATATTCCTGTACTTAGTGTTCTCTATGTAAACGATAACATTGCGCTGCTGATAAAACTTCACATAAGAATCGTCTTCAAACATATGAGGAGCGAATATAATGCAGTTGTATCCTAATTCTTTGTAAATAAGTATAAGTTCTTTCAGTCTGTTAGCCCCGGATTCTTTATCATGGGCTGGGAAATCTCTTGATGCAAACAGGATCGTTTTTTGGGAAGCATCATACAGATTAATGTTGACGATATCCTTAGACTGAAGATATTTAAGTTTTTCTTTTCTTTCGAAGTGCTTTTTTATTTTTTTTAAGATTCCCATTTGTCAGTTTTTAGTATCAAGTTCAAAAACTTTATTCACCCAACTATCCAAAGTGTATCTGTAATAGATTTCTTCCGGAATTTTCTCGTAGGGTGTTTCAAAAAAAGATTTGTCAAGATTACTAATATTTTTGTTTAAAATCAAAATATTATTGGGATTGTAAAAGTCATAGGTTTTAATGGCTTCGTTATCAGTAATGATTTTCTTATCCAGAGCCATGGCTTCAAAAACCCTGAAGCTGAGCCCGTATTGCCCTTCACGCATAAGGTCCAGTAAAACTTTAGAGTTTTTATAATACTTTGGAAGATCGTTATGCGGAATTTTTTTGATACTGAAAATCAGAAAAAGATTTTTCGGTACCGTCATGAAAATATTGGTCAGCTGATGCTTCCAGGATTTTTTACCAATGATCATAATCTGGAATTTTAATCCCTGTTCAATCAGCTTTTTAGCCAGTAATTTTATTAATGAAACTCTTCTGTTATCATAAGATGTAATATAGAAAAGATCCATTTCAGGCTGTTGGATTTCCTGTGAACAATGGGGAAGATAAATATAGTTTGTTAACTTTTCGAACCCGTGCTTTTTGACGTCAACATAGTCGAATGAGAATACTTTGTCAAAAAGATACAGCTTATCTTCTACAGGAACTCTTTCAAGATTATCATAAAGATAGGTCAACAGACGATCTGTATATTTTCTAATTTTTTTGAGAGTAGAAAGATCAAATGTATCCGGATTCATCACCAGAATCTGATCCTGATGGCCTAATTGTTCCAGAGAATCCAGAACATATTTCTGTCTTTTTTCAGTCTTGAGATTTTTATTTAAAAAAGTTTTGCTTAAAGCATTTACAGCTCTTTCATTGAAGTTGGAATGAGTAACGCTACTGATCTTTATATGATGAGCATCAATATCTCTTTTGCATAATGTCTCAACAATATACTTATCATAATCCCAAAAATCATAACTAATGATACAAATCTTCATTTAACTAATTTTGCTCTTTTTTTAATGATTCATAGGTTTCATAAACGCTTAAAGACTGCAGATAAGATAATTGATAGCCTTCTTTTCCGTCTAAAATACCCAGTCTCATTATATAGGCCTTAAAGAATTTAAAAGCTGTTTTAAGATATTGAACCAAAACACTGTACTTTTTCCCTTTTGCAGCCAGTTCCTTCCCCTTTAAAACTCCGTAATGAATCATCTTTTTTCTATAAGATTCATAATCTGAAACGGAGTAGTGGAGTAATTTATTTTTTAAAATACCGATGGTTCCGTTAACCTCCAGAGTTTCATGTACCTTTTTTCCCGCCATATATCTGGCCTTCGATTTTCTGAATAGCCTGAAGTTTTTATCAGACTGTGTTCCTGAAAAGTGAATCGGTTTTTGGGCAAAAAAGAATTTCCTGTAAAAATAATAGGCATCCTTTTGCCCGGGTTTGTTCAGCTCACCGATAATTTCCTGCTGCAGGGCCGGAGTAATTCTTTCATCACCATCCAAAAATAATACCCAGTCGTTGGTTGCATGATCAAGAGCTAAATTTCTCTGCTTTGTAAAGTCCTCAAATTTATTCTGAATCACTTTTACATGGGGGAATTTCTTTGCAATTTCTACAGTTTTATCCGTACTAAAAGAGTCTACCACAATTATTTCATCACAAAAATCAAAAGACTCAAGGACATCCTGTATATTTTTTTCTTCATTATATGTTATGATTAAACCACTTATATTCATCACAACGTTTTGTTTAATAAGGAAATATGTACTATCTCTCTTAAGGTCATTCTAAATAGTTTTAATCTTTCAAAGATAAGTCTAAATTTGAATTTTATAGACCAATCTTTGTCATTTATCTCTATTATGCAAATTTCGAAAAAATGCCGCCTTTGAAGAATATACATTATTGTATTCGGATGTATATAGCAAATACAATTCCTAAATTTTTAAAAAGTGAAAAAATATGATTTTTTTATGCTTTTTTGAAGTCATTGCTGACGGTATGTCTAGGGAAATACATGTATTGATGAGATACTCTAATCACAGCCTTATACTCAATTCTATTTTTGTTTATGGGTATCATTAATATTGTGTAAATTTGTAAAAAACAACAATATGTCAACAGCAGAACAAACAAAAAACTCACAGTATTTTATTGACCTTGAAGACAAACATGGAGCGCACAACTATCACCCCCTTCCAGTAGTTCTGGATCGCGGAGAAGGTGTTTTCGTCTGGGATGTGGAGGGCAAAAGGTACTATGATTTTCTTTCAGCATATTCTGCTGTAAACCAAGGACATTCTCATCCTAAAATTGTTGAAGCACTGGTAGAGCAGGCACAAAAGCTGGCTTTAACTTCAAGAGCATTCTACAACTCCAAATTAGGAGAATATGAACAGAAAATAACCACTCTTTTTGGATTTGACAAGGTTTTACCAATGAATTCCGGAGCTGAAGCTGTGGAAACAGCGGTAAAATTAGCCAGAAAATGGAGTTATGAAGTAAAAGGAATTGCAGAAAATGCAGCGAAAATTATCGTTTGCGAAAACAATTTCCATGGAAGAACAACAACAATTGTTTCTTTCTCTAATGATCCTGATGCCAACCAGAATTACGGACCTTTTACACCAGGATTTATCAAAATTCCTTATAACGATATCACTGCATTGGAAGAAGTATTAAGCAGAGAAGCCGGAAATATTGCTGCGTTCTTAGTAGAACCAATTCAGGGAGAGGCCGGAGTGTATGTTCCTGATGAAAACTTCCTTAAAAATGCTTCTGAAATATGTAAAAAATATAATGTCCTTTTCATTGCTGATGAAGTTCAGACAGGTATTGCAAGAACAGGAAAACTGATTGCCTGCCACCATGAAGATGTACAACCGGATATCCTGATCTTAGGGAAAGCACTTTCCGGAGGTATGTATCCCGTATCTGCTGTTTTAGCGAATGACAACATTATGAATGTTATCAAACCGGGACAGCATGGCTCCACGTTCGGAGGAAACCCTATTGCGTGTGCCGTAGCAGTAGCCGCATTGGATGTAGTAGCTGACGAAAAACTGTCTGAAAGAGCAGAAGAATTAGGAAAGCTTTTCAGAGCTGAAATAGAGAAGCTTATTGAAAAGACAAACCTTATTACCAAAGTAAGAGGAAAAGGCCTTTTAAACGCTATTCTGATCAATGATACACCTGATAGCTCTACCGCATGGAATCTTTGCCTGCAGCTGAAAGAAAACGGATTGCTGGCAAAACCTACACATGGTAACATTATCAGACTTGCACCACCATTGGTCATTACTGAAGAACAATTGCTGGATTGCGTGAAGATTATTGAAAAGACTATTCTCGAGTATAAATAAACTGATATTCATCGGATATTTTAATATGATCAACACTATTTGAACTGTTGATTTCCGGAAAAGATTAATGGGTATGGTAGTTAAAAACCATACCCTTAATGTATATTTTGAGGGAAAATGAATCCCTAATGGAAAATATTTTCTTAACGGATAACAGTTGCAGGTATTCTATCTTTAAGAATAAGAAATTTATACTGAGAAGATTATTCTACATTTTAATCATTCCGGTATTGATTTGCTGTTCTATCAGGGCTATAATATTTTTAAATGCTGTTCCCTAAACAGCTTTTGATTGGGGTTTATCTTATAAATTACTATTGTACGAAATATCAAAAACTTTTTCCATTTGTCTTTCGTTAGTAGTTCTAGGGGTTGCCTTTAATAAAGTATTACGGAGCCAAACTGCCGCACTGTTTTCATAATGAGAAATTTTACCAATAGCAGCGCTTGTATTGACGATATAATGTGCTTTTTTCATGCGCAGTTTTTCGTATTGAGTGAAAGCTTCATCCACCTTTTTACCTTCACCAAAAAGCTTTCCAATGATGTATGCATCTTCAATGGCCTGGCATGCACCTTGTCCCATATTAGGTGTTGTTGCATGGGCTGCATCACCAATCAGGCAAACACGGTCTTTTTGCCATTGGTAAATCGGTTCTAAATCGATAATGTCACTGACAAATATTTTCTCTTTGGGTGTTTCGGAAATCATGCTGAGAATTTCGGGATTAAATTCAGCAAAAAGCTCAGCAAGATTATTGGGATTTTTAACCAGGTGCTCGTTAACCACAGCGTACCAGTAAACTTTGTTATCACTAATTTTCACGAAGCCGAAGCGCCTGCCTTTTCCCCAGGCTTCATAAACATGGTGATTATATTTTTCTGTCCAATCAGATTCGATGACGCCACGCCAGCATTTTTGCTTGGAAGATCTGAGTTTTCCAATATTTAAAATTTGACGACGTACTACTGATTTAATTCCATCTGCTCCAATAACAGCATCTGCATTAGCGATAGTTCCGTCTTCAAAAGTGAGTTGATAACCGTTTTCCTGTTCGATTTTGGATAAACGTTTAGAAAGTTTAATGTTTTCAAAACCAATTTCTTCAGCCAGAATCATTTGTAAATCGGCACGATGAATGGCAATATTGCTTACTCCGTATTTACTTTCGAATGTATTTAATTGTACATCCGATAAGGTTTTGAGCTGTGGATTAGTAATGTTAATAGTTGAAATTTTATGACCTGCCATTTCGATTTTGTGGCGAATGCTTAGTTTGTCAAAAATCTGCATGGCATTATTAGCCATAATGATTCCGGCGCCCACAGGCTTTATTTCGGGTGCACTTTCGTAAACGGTAACGTCCAGATTATTTTTTTGTAAGGCTAAAGCTGTTGTCAAACCACCAATTCCGCCACCGATAATTGCTATTTTCATTGTGATTGCATTTATATTATGAGGCAAAATTAATGGCTGGAAAAACCAAAAACGTTCACTTAAGTTAATTTTCTGAAATTAGCAAATTCTTTTCCGGATTCTGCTCAGCGATTGTGGCGTAATTCCTAAATATGAAGAAATATATTTCTGTGGAATTTTGTTCAGAATTTCGGGTGACTTTTTCAAAAGATTGAGATAGCGTTCTTCCGGTGTATAAAAAAACAGTTCGTCAAGCCTTTGTTTTGCATCCAGAAAAGCTAAATCCGATATGCGTTTTGCCAGCCCAAGCCAGAAAATATCTTTCTGAATTAACATCCCAACAGCTTTTTTATCAAAATATAAAACTTCAGTTTTTAGAAGAGCCTGTATAACAGCGATTGATTTTTTTCCGGTAATATAGCTTGCGTAATCACCAATTACGTCATTATTCACCTGTAAAAGATAGCTGATATCTTCGCCTTTTTCATTGATGTAATAAATCCGGACAGCGCCATTCAAAATGATTCCTAAACGATCAAATACTCCATTTTTAGGTTCTATCATTTTGCTTTTATCATAAGTTACGATATAGCAAATATCCAAAAATTCCTTCGCACGCACCATAGAAATCTGAAGTGTCTTTGCTAATTTCTCCTGTATTGCTGATGTCATCGCTCCTATGTTGGTTTTAATTGATACTACAAAAATAATTTTTCCTGTTTTATTAGAACGAAATAGAGTATAAAACTAAAGAAGGCGCCTTTTCGGACGCCTTCTTTTTATATGAATGATAATTCTTTTTAGTGATTATCGTATTTTCTATCCATTACAAAATCTTCCATGAATTTTGTAGTATAGTTCCCTGAAAGATAATCTTCATTATCCATCAGCTGTCTGTGGAAAGGAATCGTTGTTTTTACTCCTTCAATATAGAATTCTTCAAGAGCCCGTCTCATTTTTGCAATGGCTTCCTCACGGGTCTGAGCCGTAGTAATAAGCTTAGCAATCATTGAATCATAGTTGGAAGGAATTGTATATCCGGAATACACGTGAGTGTCTACTCTGATTCCGTGTCCTCCAGGGATATTTAATCCTGTGATTTTCCCCGGAGACGGTCTGAAGTCTGCGTAAGGGTCTTCTGCGTTGATTCTACATTCGATTGAATGTAATTTAGGATAATAGTTAATTCCTGAAATAGGAGTTCCAGCAGCAAGAAGAATTTGTTCTCTGATCAGGTCATAATCAATTACCTGCTCAGTGATAGGGTGCTCTACCTGGATTCTTGTATTCATTTCCATGAAATAGAAATTTCTGTGTTTGTCTACAAGGAATTCGATAGTTCCTACCCCTTCATATCCAATGAATTCGGCAGCTTTTACGGCAGCTTCTCCCATTTTCTCACGAAGTTCATCTGTCATGAAAGGAGAAGGCGTTTCTTCAGTTAATTTCTGATTTCTTCTCTGTACAGAACAGTCTCTTTCAGAAAGATGGCACGCTTTTCCGAATTGGTCACCAGCAACCTGAATTTCGATGTGTCTTGGCTCTTCAATCAGTTTTTCCATATACATACCTCCATTTCCAAAGGCAGCTACAGCTTCCTGAATAGCAGATTCCCAGTGATCTTTAAGGTCTTCAGCTTTCCAAACAGCTCTCATTCCTTTTCCACCACCACCTGCGGTAGCTTTGATCATTACCGGATATCCTGTTTCTTCAGCTATCTTTACAGCGTGTTCATAAGATTCGATCAATCCGTCAGAACCTGGTACACAAGGTACACCTGCTGCTTTCATAGTAGCCTTAGCGTTTGCTTTATCTCCCATTTTTTCAATCTGTTCAGGAGAAGCACCAATAAATTTGATACCGTTCTTCTGGCAGATTCTTGAGAAGTTAGCATTTTCAGATAAAAATCCGTACCCTGGGTGAATAGCATCAGCATTGGTAATTTCCGCTGCAGCAATAATGTTAGGGATTTTAAGATAAGAGTCTTTACTCATTGCAGGGCCAATACATACTGCTTCATCAGCAAATCTTACGTGAAGACTGTCTTTGTCAGCAGTAGAGTATACTGCAACGGTTTTGATCCCCATTTCTTTACAAGTACGTAAAATACGCATTGCAATTTCGCCACGATTGGCTATTAATATTTTTTTGAACATCTTAATACGATTTGAAATTTGAAAATTTGAAATTTGAAATTGATTTTATAATCAATTATCAATCATCATTAATCAATATTTAATTAAGATGGATCTACTAAGAATAAAGGTTGGTCGTACTCTACTGGCGTAGCGTCGTCAACTAAAATTTTAACAATTTTTCCGCTGATTTCAGATTCAATCTGGTTGAATAGCTTCATTGCTTCAATAACACAAACTACTTTACCAACAGAAACTTCGTCCCCTACATTTACAAATACATCTTTATCAGGAGATGGTTTTCTATAGAAAGTACCAATCATTGGAGATTTGATTGTTACATATTTGCTGTCATCAGATGCAGCTTCAGCTTTTTCAGCAGCAGGAGCGGCCGGAGTTGCAACAGGTGCCGGAGCAGCTACCGCTTGTGGAGCAGTGTGGTATACTGCAGGTTGTGCATAAACAGCATCGCTTCCAGCTAATGGAGTTTTAATAGTGATTTCGAAATCTTTAGTTTTGTACTTAACTTCTGAAACTTCAGCCTTAGATACAAACTTGATAAGATTTTGTATGTCTTTAATGTCCATAAATTTGATATTTGATTTGATGCCAAAGATACCAAAAAAACGTAAAAAACAACAAAAAACCGCCAAATTTTATCAAAATTGGGCGGTTTTTGTATTAAAATGAGGCTTTTTCAGCGAAAAGCGACTCTTAGTTTTCTTCAGTAGCAGCTACTTCTTTTTCCAATACTACTTTACCTCTGTAGTATAATTTTCCTTCATGCCAGTGAGCTCTGTGGTATAGGTGAAGCTCTCCTGTTGTTGCATCTTTAGCTAATTGAGGAACTACAGCTTTGTAGTGAGTTCTTCTCTTATCTCTTCTTGTAGACGACTGTCTTCTCTTTGGATGTGCCATTTTCTAATAACTTTTTTAATTGATGAGCGATGAGATTCATCATCTCATCATATTTAAATTATTCTATTTAATTATTGTCTTTTAATTTTCTTAAAGCATCCCATCTTGGGTCACTTTCATGTTCTTCTTCTTCAGTTACCTCAATATCTTTAGGACTGAACTGGTCAAGAATTTTAAGATCTTCATCACTTACATTCGGTGAAATCTTTTTCATCGGGATAGAAAGCATTACATTTTCATAAATCAAATGTGCTACATTGAAAGCATGCTCTCCGGTAGGAATGGTAATCACATCTTCATTGCTGTCATCATATTCTTCCCCGAAATTCACCAAAATTTTGATTTCATTCTCAATAGGATAGTCAAAATTTTCATTGGTGATATCACAAACCAATTCAACTAATCCATTAATTTTAATCTCAAATTCTAGAAAAGTAGTGTGTTTATCAAGCGATACATTCACTTCTATTCTAGGATTTGTAAATTCCTGCTCAGTGTCAAATAATTGAAAGAACGTTTTATCTATCTCAAACTTGAACTCGTGTTTTCCGTTTTTAAGTCCGGAAAAGCTTACGTCATAGTTTCTTAACTTGTCCATAAAATGAGTGTGCAAAAATATGCATTTTTTTTATAATAACAAATAAAATCTGAAACAAATTAATTTAAAATTTGTTTTAAAGATTTATGCTTCAGTTTCCTCCGGCAGATCTTCATCTATTCCGTTGTCTACAGCCATTTTTCTAGGCTGCAGGCGGTTGCTCATCAGTTCGCTGTATTCACTTCTGTTTTTGAAAACCTTAATAGCAGTGAAGATCGCTTCTGTAAAACTTTGTTCATCAGCCATATTTTTTCCTGCAATATCATAAGCAACTCCATGATCCGGAGATGTTCTGATGAAAGGAAGTCCTGCCGTATAATTTACTCCTTCTTCATACGCTAATGTTTTAAAAGGAGCCAGCCCCTGGTCGTGATACATCGCTAAAACAGCATCGAAATTTTTGTATTTGCCCGGCTGGAAGAAACTGTCTGCAGGAAAAGGTCCGAATGCCAGTATTCCGTTGTCAGAAAGTTCTTTAATAGCTGGGCTGATGATCTCGATTTCTTCATTTCCGATAACACCGCCATCTCCTGCGTGAGGATTTAATCCCAGCACTGCAATTTTAGGCTTTTGAATACAGAAATCTTCTATCAGCGTCTGGTTTAAAACTCGGATCTGTTTCTTTATTTTTTCCTTGGAAATATTTTCAGCCACCTTTGCAATAGGGATATGATGAGTTGAAACAGCCACTTTAAGATCTTCGGTAACAAGGAACATTAGTCCTTTTTTATTGAATTTCTCTTCAAAATATCCTGTGTGTCCTGCATGTTTGAAACCCATCTTTACCATTTCATCCTTGTTGATCGGAGCGGTTACCAGAACGTCAATGTCTCCTTTCATTAAAGCTTCAGTAGCTGCTTCCAGAGAATCAATTGCCATCTTTGTAGATTCTTCGGTAGGAACTCCCAGTTCTACATTCACGTTTTCTTTGGTAAGGTTCACCATATTGAGTTTCCCTGCCTGTGCCTGCGAAGGTTCATTAACATAGTTGAAATTAATATTCAGCTTAAAAATATTTTTCTGATAAGTGAATAATTTTCCCGACCCAAAAATTACAGGTGTGAAAAAATCTGTAATAGTTTTGTCTTTCAGAGACTTCATAATGATCTCCGGGCCGATGCCGTTGAAATCACCGATTGAAATTCCTACTCGTACTTTATGGTTTTTTGGGCTCATTTTGATTATCTTTGAAGATTATAATTTACAAATTTAGCAAAAAATAATATGTTCACAGGAATTATTGAAGCAGTTGGTGTTATTGAGAAGATTGAAGAAAAAGGAAGCAATATAGATTTTACCCTGACTTGCCCTTTTACAAATGAACTTAAAATTGATCAAAGCCTTGCGCACAACGGCTGTTGTCTTACAGTTGTTGAAATAAAAGACAATCATTATGTGGTGACGGCAATCAATGAAACATTGGAAAAAACCAACCTTGGAAAATGGGAATTGGGAACCGTTGTCAACCTTGAACGCTGTATGAAAATGGATGGAAGACTGGATGGTCATATTGTTCAGGGACATGTTGATAAAACCGGTGAAGTGGTGAGTATCGAAAATAAAGACGGAAGTTATTTTATTACCATGAAGTATGATAATGACGGAAGTTTTGTAACGGTACCTCAGGGATCCATTACTGTAAACGGAATCAGTCTTACTGTTGCTAAAAGTGAAGATAATCAGTTTTCCGTAGCTATTATTCCTTATACCTGGGAATTTACGAATATGAAACATTTGAAAATTGGTGACAAAGTAAACCTGGAATTTGATATCATTGGTAAGTATATTGCTAGGTTAATTAAAAAGTAGAATGTCAATAAATAAGTATAAAGGATATAGCTTAAGGAATCGTGTGTTTTTCGGTTTCCTGCTGGTATGTTTTTTAAGTGTGGTTGCTACATCACTTGTTCCTTACTTTGTATTGAGAAATCATTCTTTACAGCAGAGTAATATCGATATGCAGGATAAAACCAATGCTGTAATGCGATATCTGGACTATGCGGTAAGCCAGAAACTTATTGAAACAAAAGATCTTCCGGAGGTTTTGGGGAATAAAATCTTTGAAATAGCGGATATCAACCAGCATGATATTTTTATTTATGATCTGAAAGGAAACTATTTGCTTTCCAACAAAGATGAAGGATTAATTGAGCAGAAAACAATTCCTATAGAAATCATCAATAAGATCCTGTCTACTGACGCAAGAGTAGACATGGTGAATTATGATGCGGCTAAGGATGCAAAGCTTACCTCTTCCTATCTTTTGCTGAAAAACAATGAACTTGAGCCTATCGGAATTGTTTATATTCCTTTATACCACAATGAATCTGCTTATCTTGAAGTTCTTCATCAGTATGTAAAGTATATTCTTTTAGTAGATATATTTCTTATCCTTTTTAGTATATGGATTAGCTGGGTTACGTCTAATAGTCTTGCCAAAACCATTACGAAATTCTCTGATATGATTACCCGTATTACCTTGTTTGAAAACGAAATGCGCCCTATCAGATATTATAAGAATGATGAGCTTAATGCTTTGGCCAGAGCTTATAACAGAATGATTCTACAGATTCAGGACCAGAAAGAAAGACTTAGATTCAAAGCATCCGAAGAAGCATGGAGAGAGATGGCCAAGCAGGTGGCTCATGAGGTGAAAAATCCGCTGACGCCAATGAAGCTGACGATTCAGAATTTTGAAAGAAAATTTGATCCTGAAGACCCGAATATCAGAGAAAGAGTAAAGCAAATGAGTAAAACTATTGTTGATCAGATTGATCTGATTGCTACCGTAGCTTCAGCATTCTCAGAATTTGCGAAACTTCCTGAAAAGAATAATGAAGTGATCAATCTGAATACCGAAGTTGAAGATATTCTCCGTGTATTCAACGATGACAGTATTTTCATGCATGCCAACAAGGCGAATATTATGATCAATATGGACAGGATTTATCTTTCCAGAATTATCACAAACCTTGTTACCAACGCAAAGCAGGCAGAAAGTGATAAGAGAAAACTGATCATCAATGTAGATGTCGAACAGCACCAGAGAAGAGTCATTATCTCTGTTCAGGATAACGGAGTCGGGATTCCTGAAAATATGTACGAAAGAATCTTTGAGCCAAACTTTACATCTAAAAGCAGTGGGATGGGGCTTGGTTTATCCATGGTGAGAAAAATGATCGAAGATTATAAAGGTGAGATCTCCGTGAAATCAGAAGTAGGGAAGGGATCTACATTCATTATTACACTGCCTACCAATTTATAGTGAAGCCATTTACATTTAAACAATTTCAAATTCAGCAGTCTAAAGATGTCTTCCGTGTAGGAACAGACGGTGTTCTGCTTGGAGCTTTGGCAAATGTTGAAAATGCTTCCAGTGTTTTGGAAGTAGGAACAGGTACGGGACTAATTTCTCTTATGCTGGCGCAAAGAAATCTTCAGGCCGGCTTTTTGGGATTAGATATTAATGAAGAGGCAGCAAAACTTACCCAGCTCAATTTTGAAAATTCTCCTTTTCATGCCAGGTTGAAAAACAGTCATCAGGACTTTAAAACTTTTGAAACGGAAGACCGGTTTGATCTTATTGTGTCCAATCCTCCGTATTTTGAAGAATCAGGATCTGAAAAAGATAAGGTTGCACGTCAGACCGTAGAATTGAACTTCATGCAGTTGATCAGTAAGGCGGCAGAATTATTGTCAGAAAAAGGGATATTTTCTGTAATCATACCTGTGGAAGCAGGGGAAGTTTTGATTTCAATTGGTAAAGAAAATAACCTGCATCTGAACAGAAAAGTGAATATCAGAGGAATTGAAAATGCAAAGGCAAAAAGATTGATTCTGGAGTTTTCGTTACAAGAAAAAGAAATCAACGAATCTGATTTTATCATAGAAAAAAGTCCGAGACAATACTCGGACCAATATCTTGAACTCACCAAAGAGTTTCATGTTTTTAAGTAAAGAAGCTAGAAATTAGATTTTAGAAGTTAGTTATTTCTGACCTTCTTATTTTTTATTCTTATTCAAATAATTCTGAAGTATCCAATACAGAAACTTTTCCGTCTTCACATCTGATGGCTTCACCAGGGAAGTTCTGAATCATGTGGTAATCATGTGTTGCCATTACTACAGCAGCTCCATTTTCAAGGGCAACCTGCTTTAATAATGTCATAATTTCATTGGAAGTCTCAGGGTCAAGGTTTCCTGTTGGCTCATCCGCTAAGATAAGATCCGGGTGGTTCAGAAGGGCTCTTGCGATGGCAATACGCTGCTGTTCCCCTCCGGAAAGTTCGTGAGGCATTTTGTGCTTTTTGCTTTTCATGTTCACGCTTCCCAACACCTCGTTGATACGGTCTTCCATTTTTACTTTATCATTCCATCCTGTTGCTTCAAGAACGAACTTCAGGTTTTTCTCAACCGTTCTGTCTGAAAGCAGCTGGAAATCCTGAAATACAATTCCCAGTTTTCTTCTTAAATTAGGGATATCAGACGGCTTTAGTTTTGCCAGATCAAATCCTACAACAGCCCCATGTCCTGATGCCAATGGAATGTGTCCGTAAAGCGTTTTCAGAAGGGAGCTTTTTCCGGAACCTGTTTTTCCGATAAGGTAGCAGAATCTACCTTTTTTAATGTTAAGATTTACATCAGAAAGAACAGTGAAATTTTTTTGCGCAATCTTCGCGTGCTGCAAACTTATAATATTGTCTCCGGAGATATTGGTATGTGGCATAATTTAATTTTAAAGGCTGTTTCTTATAAAAATATTTCAACTTCTAAAAATAGAAAAAAGATGTTGATGTAGCCTAAATTTTAGTAAATTTTAACAACAAAAAATGCCTGAAAAGGATCTTCTCAAGCATGTTTTGTATATGATAATTAGAAATTATCTCTTAGCGCGTGCAGCACTTACAGTTAATCTCTTTCTGCCTTTAGCTCTTCTCGCAGCCAAAACTCTTCTTCCATTTGGCGTAGACATTCTTTCTCTGAAACCGTGTTTGTTTCTTCTCTTTCTTTCTGATGGCTGGAATGTTCTTTTACTCATTACTATATGTTTAAATCGTAATTAATCTATTAATTTTCAGGTTGCAAAGATATATAAATTTTTATAAGTTACAAACTTTAATTATCTTTTTTTAAAATTAAATGTAATGTTTTTTGGTAGGGTATTAACAAACCCTCATCACAAAACCATTTTTCCGGTACAAAAATAATATTTAAATGATTTATATAAAAGCTCTATCTTTGAAAACTTTAATTTTAACGAAAAATAAACACCGGATGTTTACACCAGCAGAACTTTTAGATATCAATACATTACTTACCCAGGATAGCAGAATAGTGATCCTTACCCATTATAACCCGGATGGAGATGCTATTGGTTCAAGCCTTGGATTAAAACATTATCTGAAAGCAAAAGGAATTCATGCGGAGGTTATCGTACCCAATGATTTTCCGAAATTTCTGAAATGGATGCCGGAATCTAAAAAAGTTATTATTGCAGAATATAAAAGAAAACTGGCTGCGGATTTGATTGCGGGAGCAGATGTTATTTTCTGCCTGGATTTTAATTCTCCGTCAAGAATAGGATTATTAGGAGACTGGCTGGTAAAAGCTCCGGGGAAGAAAATTCTTATTGATCATCACCAACAGCCGGAACAATTTGATTTTGTGTATTCTGATACAGTCATTCCTGCCACTTCACAGATGATTTATCATTTCATTGAAGCAATGGAGGATGAAAAGCTGGTGAACCAGGATATGGCGGAATGTCTTTATACCGGAATCATGACGGATACAGGAGGTTTCCGTTTTCGTTCTACCAGTGCTACTACCCACAGGATTATTGCTAATCTTATTGAACACGGTGCAGACCCTGCCATGATTACTTCCAATACATGGGATACCAATACGGTTTCCCGCCTGCATTTGCTTGCTTTGGTTCTTGGAAGAATAGAAGTGGTGAATGACGGAACCGTAGCGGTTTTAAGCCTGACAAGAAACGAACTGAAAGAATTTGGTTTCCAGAAAGGAGATACAGAAGGTTTTGTGAATTATGGTTTGAGTATTGCCGGAGTGAAAATGTCAGCATTCTTTATGGAAGATCTGTACGAAGACTTCGTTAAAATTTCTTTCAGAAGTAAAGATGATGTGGATGTGAACCAATTCTCAAGAAAATATTTCAATGGTGGCGGGCATATTAATGCAGCCGGAGGGAAATCTTTAGATTCTTTAGCGGGAACGATCGTCAACTTCAAAGAAAAAGTAAAAGAGGAAGGTTTATAGAGGCAAAAATCTGTAAATTTTTCTGATTAACTTCTAAATACTTCTACGAAACCCCTTTTCTTCAAGCTCCTGGCAGGTATAATCATACACTTGCTGAAACATTTCATCCATATATCTTTTGTTGAAAAGACTGTATTTCGTCATTTTGGGCGGATCAAGAAAAATATTGCAGTATTTTGCTTTAGAATAGACCGACTTTGCGATCGCTAAGTGAAGGATTCTGTCGAATTCTTTCATCAGGCTCATCTTGCTTAACTCATCATAGCTGATGGAATTGACATGAGAGGCAATCAGAAAATTACATTTATCCATGATAGGCTCAATGGGAAGATTATCCAGAACGCCGCCATCCACATAAATTTTCTCACCAATTCTTACCGGTGGAAGAATAAAAGGAACGCTTGAGGAAGCCAGTAATGGTCCAAAAAGCTCTCCTTCAGAAAAGAAATCTACAATGCCATGAGTCATTTCCGTTGCGGCTACATACACCGGAATTTTTAAAATACCGAAATTGTCTTCAGGGAAATAATCTTTGAACAGTTTTAAAATAAAATTGGAACTGAAGATTCCGTTTTTGGATAATTTTAAAGATGACCTGGAAAAAAAAGAAGTTTGCTTGACAATTTCCATCATCTCTTCCGGCGTTTTTCCAAAAGAATAAAAAGCACCAATGATGGATCCTGCGCTGGTTCCTGAAATAATGTGTGGTTTCAGATTGTATTCTTCCAAAGCTTTCAGTACGGCGATATGAGCAATCCCACGCATTCCTCCGCCTGAAAGTGTAAGTCCGATAACCGGTGGTGCCGGTGGTTTCTTTTTTTTGAATGAAAATAAAGCCATTACCTAAATTATCCTCTACTAATATACAGGATTTTTTGTTATGCACAGCTTAATTTGTCAGGTAACCTGTTTTATAAAACCAGTTTTTTAGGAAGATTGTGAAGAAGTTCTGTATTGATGATTTCTGCGCAGATTCCTGGCTTTTCCCAATGACCGTTGTGTCCGCAGTCCAGGATATAAGATTTGATATTCGTTCTGTCCGGAAGATGTTTGATCATCATATCCGTTTTTACCGCATTATCATGTTTACCCGCCAGTACTAAGATTTTAGCTTCCAGGTTTTCAAGGACATGTTTTTTGTCGGTTCTTTGCACCATACCTTTTACACAGGCAAGTGCCCCCAGATTGTTGGTGGATAGCGCGGTTTCAAGAGCGGTTTCTATTTTTCCTTCCAGGATATCCCTTTCGTTTGGATTGAATAAATTAGGTACCCCGGCTCTTGCATAATGGGCAAAAGCATCCTTGATGATTCTGTAGCTTTTGATTCGCTGCTGTTTTTTCTCTTCATCATCCGGAAAATACGTAGAGAAAAATAATGTAAGACTTTTTAAAGAATCAGGATACTTTTCTGCAAAAGCGAGAGATGTATATCCTCCCATAGAATGTCCCAGAAGATGTATTTTTTCTAAATGCTGATCATCCAATACTTTTTTTACTTCTTCAGCCATCAGTTCCATGGTGTGAACTTCAGCCAGAATTTCAGACTGTCCATGGCCGGGAAGGTCAATTTTGAGCAGTGAAAAATCTTTGGAAAGGTGATGTTCCATATCACTCCAGATGGATAGATTTTCCATAAATCCGTGAAGAAGTACCAACGTTTCTTTTCCGTTTCCTTTTCTTTCAAAGTTCAGCATGATTCCAAAATTTAGAAGGTTAAAAATAATACAGCAGCTTACATACTGTGGATCTGTTTCTCCTTTCAAATTTAGTCAAAAAAAGAGCATTTAAAAAATGCCCTTGTCTTTTATTGAGTTAATTCCTTATAAACCTTTGTTTCCCAAGGTTTGATGTCTGTTACGCCATATCGTTCCTTTTTAGAAATAGCAAGGTTGTCCAGCATGTCTACAAAATTTTTGTAGTTGGCTTCATCTGTTGGTTTTACAATCACTGTGAATTTGTTGGGTGCAGGAGCATTTTTATACGCTTCAGCAATGATCTTTGAAATTTTTATTCCACTGAAATCTGTTTCTTTCAGGTTTCCTTTATTCAAATCTTTCTGATTGCTCTGATGATAAAATACCCGGTTGTCTTTTCCAAGGATAAAGGTAATCTGGTTTTGATCACCAATTACCGGTTTATCAATAGAACTGGGATTTGGATCTTTTGCAGGGAGTCCCAGGTCCATTACATTAGGTTTTGTAAAATTGGTGGTGAACATAAAGAAAGTGATAAGTAAGAATCCCAGATCGACCATAGGCGTCATGTCCACTCGGATCATTTTTTTCTTTTGCTTTCCGCCTTGTTTTTCTTGTGCAATTACTTCTGCCATGATTAAAGTTTTTAAATGTTAGACTATATTTTTTTTGAAGAATTCATACAAAACATATGCCTTGATTGTTAAAAACTTTATAGATTCATGAATCTATTGATTATTATTGTATAAATTTTACCTATTTCTGTTTTTTAATACTTTTCTTGAAGAAAAAGGGTAATTATGATATTTTCAAGGGGTTACCGGGTGATTGTTATTTTCTTTGTAAGAATAATTTCTTCTTTGTTTTTTACCTGTACCATATAAAGTCCTTCCGTGAATGCAGATGTACTGATTTTAATTTTTTCTTCATTATATTTTTGAGAGAAAAGTTTTCTTCCGGACATATCAGTAATGCTAATAGTACTTTCCCGGGGCAGATGGTCCAAGTAGAAAAAGTCTTTTGCCGGATTAGGGTAGAGGTTAGGTTTATTTATCGAGTGGTTTTCTGAAATACCAAGTTGTTCCGGACTTAATTTTACTACCCAGGCATCGGTCATACCATGATGTCCGGTAACGTCTCCACTTGTAGATCCTGTACTTCCTGAAACAATATACCCGTTATCAGCGGTCAGTTCAACAGCAGTTAAGTAATCGAAATCGGGACCTCCCAAGGTTTTCTCCCACTTCAGATTTCCGCTGCTGTCCAGTTTTATGACCCAGTAATCCAGATTACCGTGGTGATTGGTTACTTGTCCGTTGTTGGAAGCTGTCCAGCCTGCAACAATATAATCCCATTCGGGAGTTTGGCGAATAGTTATGGCGTTGTCATGAAAACTTCCTCCAAAATATTTATCCCACTCGATGGTTCCGTTATTGCTTAGTTTGATAACCCAATAATCGGGAAGTCCGCTTTCAAGATTTGAAGGATTAAAAGAAGTGCCCACGGCAATATAGCCGCCATCGAAAGTCTGTTGCGCATAATATCCCATGTTGTCACCAATATTGCCCAACGTTTTTTGCCATTGCATATTTCCTCCGGAATCGAGTTTTACTACCCAAAAGTCATTGTTCCCGTAGCTTACAGTAATATCGCCATCTGTAGACACGGTGGTTCCTGCAATAATATACCCGCCATCAAAAGTTTGCTGCACAGAATTGACCTGTTCACTGCTGCTTCCACCCAGCGATTTCTGCCATTGTATATTTCCGTTAATATCTAATTTTACGATCCAATAGTCTCCTCCTCCATGATTTCCGCTCACATCTCCGTCATTGGAACTTGAAGATCCGGCTACAATATATCCTCCTTCAGAAGTCTGCTGAATAGATTGTGCCATATCCATACTGCTTCCACCCAGCGATTTCTGCCATTGCATATTCCCGTTGGAATCAAGTTTTACAATCCAGTAATCATAATTTCCATGATTTCCGCTGATATCCCCGTCACTGGAATTGGATGATCCGGCAATAATATATCCTCCATCGGTAGTTTGACGGATGGATTGTGCATCATCAACATGGCTTCCTCCTAACGTTTTTTGCCATTGTATGCCTCCTGCAGGGTTTAATTTTACGATCCAGTAATCTCCTCCTCCATGATTCCCGGTGACATCTCCATCATTGGACATAGAATGTCCGGCTACAATGTATCCTCCGTCGGAGGTCTGCTGAACGGCATTCGCAGATTCACCATGGGTGCCTCCCAATGCTTTTTGCCATTCTATGGAAGGGGCAGACTGGGCAGCTAATGCGGAATAGATAAGAAATAAAAAAGTAGATGTTAAATATTTCATATGTATTTGAATTGGTGATAGTTATTCAAATATAATTAATTTTAGACTACGTTTTGTGTTTTATTGTTTATTTAATTCATGAAATAAAAAAACTCACACGATAAAGTGTGAGTTTTTGAATGATATGTTAATAAATTATTTATTCTTTTTATAGAAATTTACCCCGCATTCAAGGAATTTTTTGAAATCCTCTTTAGGCATATATCCTGAAACAGGCGTGTTGATTACTTTACCGTCTGGAGTAATTAAAACATAGTGAGGCTGAGAATTGTTGTTAAAGTTCACCTGCTGGAATAAACTCCATCTGTCCCCGATGGTTTTTACCTTCTTGATCTGTCCGTCTCCCAGGTCAATTTTGGTTTTCTGATCCTCAGGAAGCTCTTCCTTGTCGTCTACATAGAGAGAAGCCAGTACTACATCGTTCTGAAGAATCGGTAAGATATCTGGTTCGCTCCAAACAAATTCCTCCATTTTTCTACAGTTTTCACAACCGTATCCTGTAAAGTCGATCAGGATTGGTTTATCTTCTTTTTTGGCCAGTTCTACAGCTTTGAAGAAATCGTGCTCCGGATGCATTCCTAAAATTCCGTCTTTTTCATCATGGAAATAGCTTACATTGAGTGGAGGTAAAATTCCACTTAATAACTGAAGTTTCGGACGGTCAGATGGGATTAACCCTTGAACCAGATAGATCACGAAACCAATTCCCAATACCCCTAATATTTTTCTGGTGATAGAGATTTTAGGCTTTTTATCATCATGAGGGAATCTGATCAATCCTAATAAATAGATTGCTAATCCTAAGGCGATAATAATCCAGATGGCAATGAAAAGCTCTCTTTTTAAGAAGAATGTTTTGGATACAAGATCAGCTTTAGACAAGAATTTCAATGCCAATGCCAGTTCTACGAATCCTAAAACTACTTTTACCGTATTCATCCATCCTCCGGATTTCGGAAGGCTTTGTAATGCCTGCGGGAATAATGCCAGCAGTCCAAAAATAATCGCCCATGCCAGCCCGAATCCAGCCAAAGCAAAGGTCAGCAGCATAGGAACATTGGATGAACCTGTTACCGCACTTCCCAGTAAACTTCCTAAAATAGGTCCTGTACAGGAGAAAGAAACAATCACCAACGTTAATGCCATGAAGAAAATACCGATAATTCCTCCCGCTTCTTCCGCTTTGGAAGATTTGTTGGCGATAGAACTTGGCAGCGTGATATCATAATACCCGAAGAAACTTCCGGCAAAGAATATGAATATGATGAAGAACGCAATGTTCAGCCATACACTTGTGGAAATTTCATTGAAGATATTTCCGGCAATTCCATCAATAATATGGAAAGGAATACTTAATAAAACAAAGATCAGAAGGATGAAAAAGCCATAAATAAGAGCATCTCTTTTTCCTTTGGCTTTGTTTTTACTTCCTTTGGTAAAGAAAGAAACCGTCAATGGAATCATCGGGAACACGCATGGCGTAAGCAAAGCAATTAACCCTCCGATAAATCCAAGGAATAGATACGTCCAGTAATTTTCATCCACTTTGGCAGATGCTGTACCGCAATCTGTCAATGGCTTTTTGAAATCGATGGTTGCAATTTTCAACTGCTTGGGATCCAGTTTTGAAGCTTCTGTGATCACAGCTTCAGTTTTTGCAGGATTTTCAATAACAGTCTCAGTTATTTTTACAGAGTCTTTTGCAGGACCTGCGGTTTCCTCGGCTGCAGTCTCTTCCGCTGCCCCTTTTGGAGTAACTTTTTGATTGAATTCCAATGTATTGGGAGCCAGACAAACCCTGTCATCACAAGTCTGATACGTAATCTCGGAAGTGACATCTGCAGGTTTTGCCGGGTCTTTTAATTTAAATTTCTGCTTAAATCCGGCAGCATTGGAATAAAAAACAATAGTACCTCCAAATGCTTCAGAAAATTCTTCATGTTTTTTACCGACTTCGGTAAATTTTCCAATCAACTCAATATTCTTTCCTGTCACTTTATACTCCGTCGGAATTCCGGTATCTTCCGGTAAATCTTTGGAGTAAATATGCCATCCGCTTTCCATGGTAGCATTCAATACCGCTTCGTACTGATTGTTTCCCAGATCATTGATGGTAAATTTAAACTTTACAGGATTTTTTATCTGCGCATTAATTCCTGTCGCTAAAAATAGTAGAATTAATAAAAACCAGTTTCTAAATTTCATTGTTCATTTCATTAAAGTTTTGAGACTCCATTTCGTTTTCTCATTCTTTGCATATCTTCTGTTTTCCCTGAAGGATAGCTGTCAATACAGTATTTTTCCTGATGAGTGCGTGTCCGGATTTTTTGCCTCGCTAAAATAGATAATTTTTCGTCCCTAAAAAATTTAGAAACTTTCTTTTTTTAAGCCTGATGTCTAAAAATATTTCGTCTTCTGCCTTCATCACCATAGCGGTATCACTTATTTCATCATTTAAAGTGATTATTGATTTTGTCAATTTTGCAACATGGTATTATGATGAGATCGTTTGTCATGATAAAAGTTTTGGACCAATCAATTCAGGTTTTTTACAATCTCTTCTACAGATGCTCTCTTTTTATAGTCTGTATCAAAATGCCTCCATGTAATTTTTTTCCCCTCATTAAGGATGAAGGTTGCCGATACAGGAAGTCTTCCGGAATGATCTGATCTGCTGTCAGCAAAATCCTCCTTTAATTTTGAATTATATAAATTAAGAGTTTCACTGTCAGGAGTATAAAGGACGTCAAATGCTTCTGCTATTTTATAGCCTTCATCATATAAAACGGTATAATCGGTCTTTGTTTTACTGATTGTCTTTTCGATAAATTCCGGTTTTTCAGGAGAAATAATAACGAGTTTTGCATTTTTCGACTTCAGTTCAGGAGCCAGATTCTGTAATGTTTCAATATATTTGTTACAATAAGGGCACCATTGTCCGCGAATAAAAACAACCACCAGTTTTTTGTTTTCTGCTGATGAAGAAAATGTATTTCCCAAATGATCTTTCGCACTGAAATTACCTATCTCATCTCCAATCATTTTTCCTTTTACCTGATCTAAAGTTTTACCGGACTGAGGCATTTTTTTTTCAATAACAGCTGCTCCTACGCCTAAAAACTGTTCAGCATTATAATAGCCGAAATCATATTGAACCAGTTTTCCTTTTGGATCCAGGAATAAAAAAGAAGGGTAGTTGACTACTTTAAATTCTTTGGCCAGGCTTAAGCCTTCTTTTTCCGCGTCTATGGCCAGGTTTACAAAATTTTTGTTGAACATTTCTCCGACTCTGGAATCTGTGAAAGTGTTTTTTGCCATGAGCTTGCATGGGCCACACCAGGTAGTGAACAGATCAATGAAGATCAGTTTATTTTCTTTTGCTGCGACTTTTTTTGCAGCCTCCAAATCAATTTTTTGAAAACTGATGCCTGTGCTTTGTGCATGTAATGAAATTCCTATTGCTATAAGAAAACTCAAAATGATTTTTTTGAACATATATTTCTTTTCTTATTAAGTTCCCTGATTCATGAAAAAATCACCCATAGATTAAATTATTTTTTTAATGATTTGATTGTCAGGTAGAAAAAATGCTATTGTTTTTAATCCTTTTGATCTGCTCTACACATTTGTATTTTTGATTCTGAGCATTATGCCTGCTGGAATACTGATATTTATTCTGAATTTCCTCTATACTTTTATTTTCGATAAAAATGTCATGAATCAGATTCTGGCAATGTGAGGAAATAGACTTGATATAACCGGCTAGCTTTTCCCAATAATATCTTTCATTTTCAATGGCCGTACTTATTTCCTCCCGATGTTCCATGAAGTAGTTTTCAGGAGACTCAACATAAAAGTTTCTGTTTTTTAGTTTTTTAAACCACAGATTTTTTACAATTCCGATAATATAATTTCCCAGACAGGTTTGGACTTTGAAGTCATCAGCATTCAGCTTTTCGTAAAGAATGAGCAGTGCATCCTGGAAGATATCTTCTGCATCTTCAAGATTTCCTTTATTTTTGAGAATGAATTTCTGGGTATAACCAAAATACTGTTGGTATAAAATTCCAAAAGCTATATTGCTGTCTTTCTTAAAATCATCAACAGCTAACGAATTAGTTGTTTTTCTGTCCACTTTACAGTTATCTTTTTTTGAGTAGTGCTGTCTGCCTGATACCTGCGATCCTGTCTGAGAGGGATAACTCCCAGGATATGGTTCCCGGAGTCACATAATAACCAGATCTTTTCCCTAATCAAAGCAGATAATTTTTCGTCCCTGAAAAATTTAGAAACTTTCTTTTTCCCTGAAAACGCTGTCGGATAAAATTCATCTCCGTCCTGCTTTTTCCTCAAAAGAAGTGGGAACTGAAGCTTTTCAGCATCGAAATCCCATTCAAATCCTTTATTGATTCCGGAAATGTTTTCAATATCATCTACGAGATTGATGCTCATCTGGTTTTCAGAAAAATCAAAGTGTTCAATCAATACTATTTCTTCCGGAGTTTCCTTTTTTCCACTTTTATCAATAAAGATGAGTTCATCCCGGTTGACAATCAACTGATATTCCTTTGAAAAAAAAGAACTGTTATTTCCGGCTTTAAAAATTTTCGGAATTTCCTCCTCCTGATTGAATCCGTATTTCTTTAAAATTTCAAATTTTACAAAATCGCTTTCACTATCCAGCTTTCCCTTTGATAGGATTTTATAGTTTTGGTTAAATACGGTAAGGCGATTTTCTATTTCCTGGATCTGTTGTTGTACAAACTCTTTGGTTTGATTCAGGTATAAAGAACTCTTTCTGAAGTTCTCCAGAAAGTGGTCGTTGGTCTCCATCAGCATCGGAACAATCTCATTCCTGATTTTATTCCTCAGATAATCATTTTTTTTATTAGAAAGGTCTTCGCGGAATTCAATAGTATTCTGCTCAGCAAACTGATAAATTTCTTTTTTTGAAACATTTAAAAGGGGACGAAGGATTTTATTATCATTCGATGGAATTCCGCTCAATCCATTAATTCCGGCAGCTTTGGATAGATTAATGATGAAAGTTTCCAACTGGTCATTAAGATGATGGGCGGTAACGAGAAATTCCAGCTTTTCTTTTTTCCTGATTTCGTTAAAAAAACGGTACCGCAGTTCCCTGGCCCAAAGCTGGATAGAATTTTCAGGCTTCCGGTCTTTTTCCGAAACTTCATACAAATGAAATTTTATATGATTTTTCTCACAAAAATCCTGCACTGTTTTCTGATCCAGATCCGAATCGTTCCCCCGAAGTTTATAATTGATATGAGCTACCTGAAACTGAAACCCGGCATCTTGAATTTCCTGCCTGAAATCCCTGAACAATGAGGCCAGAACCATAGAATCTGCTCCTCCGCTTACCGCTAAAAGATAGGTGTGATTTTCCGGCTCGTGAACGAGATTTTTTAACTGACTGATAAAGGCTGATTTATTCAACATATATGTTGAGAATTTCTTTTATGCAAAGATAACCGATATAATTCAATTGAATTTTCCTAACTTTGAGTAGTCTAAAAATGATTATTTATGAAGATTTTAAAAATTTTAGCAGTTTCTGCAATGGCGCTGGGGATGACATCTTGTGTCAGCAAAAAGCAGTATGATGCTTTGAGCACAAACTATAAGCAGTGTATTGAAAATATTGGAGAAAGACAAAGAGAAATTCAGGATTTGAAATCTCAGAACTCTGCATTGGCGGGTGAAAACAACTTGTTGAAAAGCCAGCATGATGCTTTAAAATCATCACTTGATGCATGTTTGTCGAACACAGGAAAAAGTTCTGCTAACATTGATAAACTGGTAGGGGAAATCAATGCTTCCAATTCTTATATCAAGCAATTGATCTCCAGTAATGCTAAAAATGACAGTTTGAACCTGGCATTGTCTAATAAACTGAAGAGATCTTTGGATAATGTATCTGATGAAGATGTACAGGTAAAAGTATTGAAAGGAGTAGTAATGATCTCCCTTTCTGATAAAATGCTATACAAAACAGGAGATTACAACATCCTGCCTGCCGCTCAGGAAGTGTTGGGTAAAGTAGCAAAAGTAATCAACGATTATGATAAATACTCTGTATTGATCGAAGGTAACACGGATAACGCTCCGTTGAACTCTCCAAATCTTCCAAGAGACAACTGGGATCTTTCTGCATTAAGAGGTACTTCAGTTGCTAAAGTTCTTCAGACTCAGTTTGGAGTAGATCCGGCAAGAATTACTGCTGGCGGACGTTCTGAATATAACCCGAAAGCAACTAACATGAGCGTTTCCGGAAGAGCAGAAAACAGAAGAACGGAAATCATCATTATGCCTAAACTTGATGAGTTTATGAAACTGATGGATATCGCTCCTAAGAAATAATGGCTACACCCTATATCATCATAAATCCCGAAGCAATTCGGGATTTTTTTATGAAGTATTGATCTGTTTCGGAATACAATCTGCCGATTTTTTTTGAAGAAAAGATTGTCTTTATTTTTTGGAATGAATTCGACCGTTTAAAACAAAAATAAATCCCGAAGGTGGCCGGGATCTATTCTTAATCAAATTAATTCTTCCTTTTTCAGGAGTGAAATAATTCGTTGCAAAAATGAAGTGGATATTTCTTTCTTACTTTTTGCTGCAGAAGAATCAGTTCTACTTTTCAGTACAACTTTAGTGTGATTCTCATGGTTAGTTTGTGTCTCTCCTGCAATCATCATGTTTTCTCTTAGTGTTTTTACCCCTTATTCTTACTGCAAACTTATAACTAATACCATAAAAATACCATCCGTGTTTTTACGGTATTTTATATGGGGGTTTCCCCTGTATTATGTAAAATTTTAATTTATTAATCAAATATGTATGATATAATTGTCTGATTAATAAAAGAATGTGTATATTTAAATCTCCAAATAAGGAAATAAAACAGAGGTGTCCGAAAATCTTAAAGAGTAGGAAATTAATACTAAACTAAAATTATTATGAAAAATTCCAAAAAACTTTCAAGAGGAGAAATGAAAACTGTACAAGGTGCTATTAACGGGTGTAATCCACAGATATTTTGTACCAGCCTGCAAACAAAGTGTTGCCCGGGATGGGTTTGTGCCGGTATAAGAGAATATTGTATAGCAATATAATAAACTTTTAAAGTATATAGATGCATGTAAGGGAGATTAATTTCTCTCTTTTTTTTATCTTCTTCCTGAATTAAAAAAGTAGCTTTAAAATCCTTAAATTTGTTTAAATTAAAATGGTATGAGTTTTTTTGAAGAAAAGAATCCTGAAATGGACAGATATTTGGAGGCGCACGCTTCTTCGGAATCCGAAATTCTGAAAAAGCTGAGAAGAGAGACGTATCAGAAAACAACACAGCCTCATATGATTTCCGGATATCAGCAGGGAAGACTGCTGACGATTATATCCCAGATGCTGCAGCCGAAAAATATTCTTGAAATAGGAACATTTACCGGATATGCTACTTTATGTCTTGCATCAGGATTGGCAAAAGACGGAAAAATCACCACATTGGATGTGAATGAGGATCTTGCCTATCTTCCTAAAAAATATTTTGAATCCAGCGAATATGCCAGCCAGATCGATTTTAAACTTCAGGATGCCAAGGAATATTTAAAAGAAACAGATGAATTTTTTGATCTGATTTTTGTAGATGCTGATAAGGAAAACTATGCCGAATATTTCAGATTGATTAAGCCTCATACAAAATCCGGAACAGTGGTGTTATTTGACAATGTATTATGGTATGGAAAAGTGTTGGAAGAAAATCCGAAACTGAAATCTACCCAGTCGATCCAGGAATTGAATGATTTGGCAGCAAAAGACGAAGATTTTGAAAATCTTATTTTACCTTTGCGTGATGGAGTGAACTTTCTTCGCAGAAAGTAACTGAAATATTCAAGGATTAAACATTTAAAGAGATACAACATTGTATTTTAATCTTTAAATTATTCAATCTTTAAATTGAAAATTAATGAATAAAGGAGTTTGTATTGTTACAGTAGCGCCGGTTCGTGCAGAAAATTCTGACAGAGCTGAAATTGTTACGGAAATATTGTTTGGAGAAAGTGCGGATATTCTGGAAGTGGATAAAAACTGGACCAAAATAAAGATGCATTATGATGGCTACGAAGGATGGATGGACACCAAACAGTTGAAACCTGTAACAGACGAAGAGCTGGCCAAAAGAAAAGTGACTGTGGTTACCGAAGATTTTTCTTCCGTATTAATGAACGATGGAAAAACTTTGCTTTCTATGGGTTCAGAAGTGGAATTTCCGGTAGTAGCTTCAAGAAGAAGTCATGATGTGCGCGAAAGCATCGCTCTGACGGCAAAAGAGTTCCTGAACGTGCCTTATCTGTGGGGAGGCAAAAGCTTTTTTGCAGTAGACTGCTCCGGATTTACCCAGTTGGTTTATAAAATTCACAATATAAAAATACCCAGAGATGCTTCACAACAGGCTGAAGTAGGAGAACCGCTTACTTTCGTGGAAGAAACACAGCCTGGTGATCTTGCTTTTTTTGAAAATGCAGAAGGAAAGATTATCCATGTAGGAATTATGCTGGAGAATCAGAAGATCATTCACGCTTCCGGAAAAGTAAGAATAGACACGCTGGATTCCACAGGCATTTTCAATAAAGAAATGAATAAGCATACTCATAAACTGAGAGTGTTGAAAAGTGTAATTTAATCCTCATTCAATCTCATCTTAAATGGAAAATATTCTTTTTACAATTTTTGATATTTTAAATTTTGGATGGGTCGCTTTTTTATGGGGATTTACCCTGAAAAACTATAACACGTTGCCAGAGAGAATTCCCGTACATTTTGATATGGAAGGAAAAGCGGATGGATTTGGAGGAAAAATGTACGCCTTTCTGATGCCTGTACTGGCTCTGGGATTGTATGCTATATTCACTTATGGGATAAGACATCCTGAAGACACTAATTTTCCGGTAGAAATTACAGACCAGAACATGAATGCTCAGTTTTTAATTATGAAAATCGGGCTGAGAATTCTTTTTGTTGTACTGGCAATGGTTTTTCTCAACCTTCAGGACTATATGTTCAGATATGCTGCTGATGATAAAGCCAAACCCAGAATTTCAATGGCCAAGATCTTTTTATCAGTCGTTTTATTTACTCCTGCATTACTCTTTATTGCTTATCTGTTTAAATGATACATTCTAAAAATAATTCAGAACATTATACATGGGGGAACCAATGTGACAGCTGGATCCTTAAAAATACCCGGGACTTATCCGTAAAGCAGGAGAAGATGCCTGCAGCAACTTCGGAGAAACTGCACTTTCATAAAGTGGCAGAACAGTTTTTCTATATTTTGAAAGGAGAAGCCGTATTTTATATCAACGAAAGGAAATTCCTGGTTAACCAGGGAGAATCTATTTCTGTTGAGCCGGGAGCAAAACATTTTATCTCCAATGAATCCACTGAAGAGATTGAGTTTTTGGTCATATCCAATCCTCCTACGGATCATGACAGAATTGAAATTAAAGAATAAGTAAAATGGCTTTTTTATATAATATTTTCATCAGTCTCCTTACCTTCGGAATGAAGGCTTTCGCGTTGATTAATGATAAAACTAAAAAAGGCGTTGAAGGGAGAACGCAGTCTTTGGATAAAGTAAAATCTTCATTTTCAAAAACAGATAAAGTCATCTGGATGCATGCGGCAAGTCTGGGTGAATATGAGCAGGGATTACCTGTTCTGGAGAAACTCCAAGAGAATTTTCCTCAGCACAAAGTTCTGGTGACGTTCTTTTCTCCGTCAGGATATGAAAATGTGGTTAAGAAGAAACACATTGCTGACGTTGTTTGTTATTTACCTTTCGACAATAAAAAGACTGTCAAAGAATTTACAGATCAATTTAATACTGAACTATTTTTTACGGTTAAATACGATTATTGGTACAACCTCCTCGCTGAACTGAAAAGTAAAGGCACAAAAATTTATGTTATTTCGGCGCTGTTCTATGAAAGGCAATCTTTCTTTACTTCCTACGGAAAATGGTTTGTAAAACAGCTTCAGAAAAATGTGGATTGGTTTTTTCATCAGACCCAGTTTTCTTTGGCATTGGCGAAAAGTATAGGACTGGTAAAGTCTTCCGTAACAGGAGATACAAGATTTGACAGGGTAAAACAGCTGCGGGAAAGAAATAATCATGTAGATTTCATTGCAGACTTTATTGGCGAAAATAAAGCAATAGTCTTTGGAAGTTCATGGCATGCGGAAGAGAAAATAGCAGAAATGGTTTCCCGTAAAAATAATACGGTAAAACTTATTATCGCACCCCACGATCTGAAAAGAGTAGAGCATTTGAAAAATATATTCCCGGATGCCTTATTGTACAGTGAAATAGAAAGTACCCGGCCTTCAACTTTCAATGCTTCAATTCTGATTATAGACAGCATTGGTTTATTATCAAAATTATATTCTTACGCAGATGTAGCTGTTGTAGGAGGGGGATTTCATGATGCGGGACTTCATAATATTCTGGAAGCAGCTACTTTTGGTGTTCCGGTGATCTTTGGGAATCATTACAAAAAAAATCCGGAAGCTGACGACCTGATCTCTGCCAATGGAGGGAAATCTTTCTCTGATGAGTATACGGCCTCAGAATTTGTCTTATTTCTAACGAATGAAGATAACAAAGAAGAACTTACTGAAATGTCTCAAAATGCAGAAAGATTTGTAGATGGGAAGCCAGACTCTACGAGAATGATTCTTCAGAAAATTCTATCGTAAAAATCCCTGGCTTTTAATCTCTTTCATGATCTGATCAATGTTTTCAGGAATTCTGTCGCATTCAAACCAGTTAAAGTCAAGACCATTATTGATGCATAGCTTTTGGAGATAATGATTTTCTAAAACTTTATTCTGGGTATCACGAAGGTATTCATCAATTTCCATCCAGTAATCTTGATCCAGTTTTTTTATAAGGACCAAAGATTTGAAGATTTTGTTGATGATGTAAATATAAAGTTTGTAAACATTGTCAAACCTTTGTCTGCTGAGATCACCATTATTTTCCAATACCTTGTTCACGAGAAGAAGATTCAGGGAAACCTCTCCGAATTTATCGGTCGTTATTTTTACATGCTCCGTGATTTCAGCACTTATTTTCCGGACAACAGACAGAAAATATTTGGCATTTCCCACGTATTTTGATGCAAGAAGAACCTGTTCCTCCACATGTTCTTCCATGGCATTTCTTTTATCATCGGTAGTTTCCGGATCTATCAGTTCAAAGTAGAGCTTTTTCGACAATAATTTATCCTTTCTCAGGAGTCTGAAAATCAGTTTGTCTTTCTCCGTTCCGGAAAAAGCACTCAGCGCAGCTTTGAACTCTTTTGAATATTCCATTAATTAAAAATTTTCGAATATTTCAGGAATCCGTTTACGGCCCAGTTAGCCGTATAATACAATGATTTTACTGTTGAGAATCCCATGAAATCTTTATAGACAAGATACTGATCTTTGATGATATTTTTTTTATTTCTTGAAACGCTGTTTTCACGCATTCTGTATTTTGCCAGTGTCTTTTGTACAGGAATTCCTTCCGGAATTACTTTTAAAAGATTCAGCCACATCACATGATCTTCGCGTTTGCTTTTCACTGGGAACAAAAATTTTCCAACCCTTTTCGTGTCGTACATTGTGGAAACCGGGGCAAGGCGGCATGTCTTCAGCAGATTGGAGAAGGTAACCACTTTGTCCGCCAGAAAATCTTTCAGAATAGGCTGAAGTTGTTCGTTACATCTTGAATAGTTACAATATACCAGTTCTGCATTGTGTTCCTGCATATAATCCGTCATTGTTTCCAGATATTCAGGATACCAGTAGTCGTCAGAATCCAGAAACGCAATATATCTTCCTTGGGCTCTTTCCAGGCTGTTGTTTCTTGCATTTCCTGCACCACCGTTTTTCTTCAGTACCTGCAGTTTTATTCTCGGATCATTATATTTTCTAATGATCTCAAGAGTATTATCTTTGGAAAGGTCATCTGTAATCAGCCACTCCCAGTTTTCGTAGGTTTGATTAAGAACAGACTGTATGGTTTCCTCGATAAATTCCGCAGAATTATAACAGGGAGTAATGATGGAGACAAGATCTTTCATTTGTGTTTTTTAAACTGCTAAATTATAAAAATCTTTTTTCATAAAGATGCCATGAGCTTACACCTACCGCAATAACCACCAACATACATACCAAAGCCATTACAAATGGATTGTAATCTTCAAACAATCCTAAAGTCTGAAAAGTTCTGATAATAGGAAAGTGGAAAATATAGATTCCGTAGGTGAAATCACCATATTTTCCAAAATTATTTAAGAATTTGAATGAATAGGCAATGTACATTACGATAACCCCGATCATCATTGGAGAAAAAAGCTGAACTTTTAAAAATAAGTCAATCCACACCGTAACGAATGCAATGATGAAAATGAGATTTTTATGCTGGATGAATTTATCAAAATTAAAGTAAATCAACATTCCAGGGATAAAATAGGATAATGTTCCAGGGAGCTGTTTGGCAATCGAAATTTTATTTAAAGATTCAAAATAATTGAGGTAAATAAGTGATAAGAAGTATAGAATAACCAAACTTACATTTCTGTATTTATTGTTTTTTCCGAAAAGCAAAAACAACAGAGGAACCGCAAAATAGTAGCACATTTCTATTTTCAGTGTCCATAGGGCACCATTCACTGCTTGATTCCCGAAAACTCCGGGAAGCCAGGGTGCTTTAAAATTTAAAAATAATGAATTCCAAAATAGGTATTTATAAACTTGTGTATTGCTGAAATATTCAATGAAGGAATAGGTACTTACCAGACTTAATAAAATTGCACATAAAAAAATAACCAATAAGTAGGCGGGAACAATTCTTCTGATTCTCTTTTTTAAATAGCTTTTCAGGCTTGAAGACCTTTCATAGCTCCTTGCAATAAGAAATCCGCTCACCGCAAAAAAGCCGAAAACTGCAATTTCTATAGGGCTGTGCTCAAAAATCTTGAGGTCAGGAGAAGCGCTGAGTGTGCCAAGATGTCCCAAAAAGACAATAAAGGCAAGGAGAACACGTATAAAATCAAAATTGTTTCTCGTAATATCCTGCATTTGTATTTTGTTTCCTGCAAAAATAACTTTTTTAATAGAATGAACGATGCTCATGTATTCATTATTTGTTAAATAAAGGGAAAATGAGGTGTCCCTATTTTTAAATATATATAAATAATCGTCGATGAAATAATTTTTCATAAAAAATAGTAATATAAATCAAAAAAATTATAATTTTAGCGCTTGAAAAAATTGATCTATGAAGAAATTAGCATTACTATTTGCAGGTTTATCTTTGTTTGCTGCCGCTACAGGCTGCAGCAGTGACAATGATACTGTTATGGAAGCTCCTCTTGTTGGGACATGGCAACCGTTAAAAGAAGTAGTTACCACTGTGGAAGTTGGTGAAGACCCGGTTTCTAACACGATTACTTATACAGACTGTCAGAAAAAGACAAGATGGTGGTTCAGCGCTGACTCCAAGGGAGGGAAAACGAACTGGGGGGATACTGCTACACCAGGTCAGTGTGCTATTCTTTCAGAGATAAAATTCAATTACACTTATAATAAGGAAGGAAAAGACGTTCAGATGAAAATTCAGGGAATCGTAGAGCCGCAGAATGCAAAGGTGATTACTTTGGATGCTACAACGCTCAATCTTGCGGTAAGAGAGGAGACTCAGGATCCTACTATATTTCAGACAAGAACATATACCTTCAAGAGAGTTACTCAATAATAGTATATACTTCAGGATATAAAACAGATCTCATCTCCGGATGGGATTTTTTTGTTGAGGTAGAATTTGTAATTCATCATAATTTCAATTTCTATTTACTTTAAAATCATTAATTTTGTGAATCTTGACAAAAAGAAAAAATAATCAGTCTAACATATAACATATATATCAAGTGTTTTACGATCATCAGCAGATAGAAAAAAAGTGGCAGAAATACTGGGAGGAAAATCAAACCTATAAAACCTCTAATAACACAGACAAACCTAAGTTTTATGTACTCGATATGTTTCCGTACCCATCAGGAGCAGGCCTTCACGTAGGTCACCCGCTGGGATATATTGCATCGGATATCTATGCAAGATATAAAAGACATCAGGGGTTTAATGTACTCCACCCGGTAGGATATGACAGCTTTGGACTTCCTGCTGAACAATATGCTATTCAGACAGGACAGCATCCGGCTATTACTACAGAACAAAATATCAACAGATATGAAGAGCAGCTGAGAAAAATCGGTTTCTCATTCGACTGGAGCAGAGAAGTAAGAACTTCAGATGCTTCTTATTATAAATGGACACAATGGATTTTTATCCAGTTGTATCATTCGTGGTATAATAAAAATACGGATAAGGCAGAATCTATTGATTCTTTGATTCAGCATTTTGAAGAAAAAGGAACAGAAGGATTAAATGCCAATCAGAATGATGAATTAAATTTCACTTCAGAAGAATGGAAGAATGCTTCCGATATTGATAAAGAAGATATCCTTTTAAACTACCGTCTTGCCTACAGAGCAGAAACCACTGTAAACTGGTGCCCTGCATTAGGAACTGTACTGGCCAACGATGAAGTAAAGGATGGAAAATCCGAAAGAGGAGGATTCCCGGTTTTCCAGAAGAAAATGATGCAGTGGAGTATGAGAATTTCCGCATATTCTGAAAGATTATTACAGGGATTAAACACTCTGGACTGGCCGCAGCCGTTGAAAGATTCCCAGGAGTACTGGATTGGGAAATCTCAGGGAGCACAGGTTCAGTTCAAAGTAGAAGGACATGACGAAACTGTTGAGGTTTTTACAACAAGACCTGATACGATCTTTGGAGCGACCTTTATGGTACTGGCTCCGGAAAATCCTTTAGTGGAAACGATTACTACAGATGCTCAAAAAGTAGAAGTAGATACTTATATTGAAGAAACTTCCAAGAAAACGGAGAGAGACAGAATGTCTGACGTGAAAAACGTGAGCGGAGCTTTCACAGGAAGTTATGCAATCAATCCTTTCAGCAATGAAAAAATGCCGATCTATATTTCAGACTATGTGTTGATGGGATATGGAACAGGAGCTGTGATGGCAGTTCCGGCACATGATGAGCGTGACCATAGATTCGCTAAGAAATTTAATCTTGAAATCAAGAAAGTTGTAGAAACTGAAGAGGATGTTCAGGAGAAATCTTTTGATTCCAAAGATTCTGTTTGTGTAAACTCTGATTTCTTAAACGGATTACACTATAATGAAGCGAAAGCAAAAATGATTTCCGAGATCGAAACGAAAGGAATCGGTCATGGAACAACCAACTACAGACAGCGTGATGCTATTTTCTCAAGACAGCGTTATTGGGGAGAGCCAGTTCCTATATATTATAAGGATGGAATGCCTTACACGTTGCCAACTTCCGCTTTACCTTTGGAACTTCCTGAAGTTGAAAAATACTTACCTACAGAAGATGGAGATCCACCACTAGGAAATGCAAAAGAATTTGCCTGGGATGAGGCAAACCAGAAAGTAGTTGCTACAGATCTTATTGATGACAAAACTATTTTCCCGTTAGAATTATCTACAATGCCAGGTTGGGCAGGAAGCTCATGGTACTTCCTTAGATATATGGATCCTAATGATGAAGAAACTTTTGTTAAAAAAGAACTGGCAGACTATTGGGGACAGGTAGACCTATATATAGGAGGAAGTGAACATGCAACCGGCCACTTATTATATTCCCGTTTCTGGAACATGTTCTTAAAAGACAGAGGCTATATCAGCCATGATGAACCATTCCAGAAATTGATCAACCAGGGGATGATCTTAGGGATGAGTGCATTTGTGTACAGAATTGACGGAACGAATCAGTATGTATCTAAAAATTTAGCTAAAGATTACAAGACTCAGCAGATTCACGTAGATGTATCCTTATTAAAGGGAACTTCGGATGAATTGGATACTGAAGCCTTCAAAGCATGGAGACCGGATTATGCAGATGCAGAATTTATTCTGGAAGATGGAAAATACATCACAGACCGTGAAGTAGAAAAAATGTCCAAGTCAAAATATAATGTAGTCAATCCTGATGATATCTGTGAAGAGTACGGAGCAGACGGATTAAGATTATATGAAATGTTCTTAGGACCGTTAGAACAATCCAAGCCTTGGAATACTCAAGGATTAAGCGGAGTATATGGTTTCCTTAAAAAATTCTGGAACCTGTATTTCAACGGAGACGTATTTGAAGTTTCAGACGAAGAACCTACAAAAGCGGAATACAAAGTTTTACATACCTTAATAAAGAAGGTAGTATATGATATTGAAAACTTCTCTTTCAATACTTCAGTATCATCCTTTATGATTGCTGTAAACGAGCTTCAGAAAATAAAATGCAACAAGCGCAATATTTTAGAACCGCTTGCCGTTATCATTTCTCCGTATGCTCCTCACATCTGTGAAGAATTGTGGAGTCTACTAGGACACGGTACATCGATAGAATTTGAAAGATTCCCGGCATTGAATGAGGATTATCTGGTTGAAGATGAAATTGAGTATCCGGTAAGCGTAAATGGTAAAATGAAGTTCAAAATTTCGCTTTCAGCTCAATTATCTGCCAAGGAAGTGGAAGATTTGGTGATTTCGAACGAGAAAATGCAACAGATTTTGGAGGGTAAAACCCCTAAAAAAATCATTGTAGTCCCTCACCGTATTGTGAATATCGTAATTTAAAAAAAAATTAACATTGGGAAATTAAAAAAAATGGGTGTCTTATTTTTTTGATTTTTTAATTCAAATGTTAAATTTGGAAAAAATAAATAAAATAATTTAAAATAATTATTATTTCGAAATCGTATTAAAATTTCTTTATCAAAAAAAAGCAAAATGTTTAATTAAGACTCTTGCATTTTAATTAATTTTGCCTTTAATTTACACCCTGTAAAATTTTAAAACAATATAATTTAGTTAAATATGGAAATGAATGTTTCAAAAAATGATGAGCAAGTAGTTGCTAGAAAGGCAGGAGGTTTAAATCCAGCTGTTATTATTCCTATTCTATTTGCTATAGGAGTATGTATTTATTTATTCGTTCTTGGTAGCCCAGGAAACTTTAAAGATGCAGATAAACTAGGAAGTGGTTCTGTAGCTTTTTCAAGTGTTGAAGGAAAAGACATTCACCCAGAATCGTTTTTAGGTATTATCTACAAAGGAGGGGTTATCGTACCAATCTTGATTACTTTCATGATTACTGTAATCGTTTTCTCTTTTGAAAGATATTTCGTTCTTGGTAAAGCAGCTGGAAAAGGAAACTTAGACAACTTTGTTGTACAGGTAAGAAGCTTACTAAACCAAAACAAAATCGACGAAGCTATCGAAGAGTGTGACAGACAACAAGGTTCTGTTGGTAACGTGGTAAAAGAAGGTCTTACTACTTACAAAGCACTTTCTCACGATACTACATTAAATAAAGAGCAGAAAATGGTAGCGCTTAACAAAGCTATCGAAGAAGCTACTACTCTTGAGATGCCAATGCTTGAGAAAAACATGATGATCCTTTCTACTTTAGGTACTGTTGCAACGTTAGTAGCACTACTTGGAACGGTAATCGGGATGATCAAAGCATTCTTCGCATTAGGTTCAGGAGGTGGTACTCCGGATGCAGCTGCTCTATCTACTGGTATCTCTGAAGCCTTGATCAACACAGCTTTAGGTATTGGTACTTCAGCAATCGCTATTATCCTTTATAACTTCTTTACATCTAAAATTGACGGATTAACTTACAAGATCGACGAGATCTCTATGAGTATCCAACAGTCTTTCGCTGAATTCAACTAAGAATTAGCAAGATATTTGCATTAGCAATTAAAAGAAGTTTAATTAAAAATATTTTATAATAATGGCGAGAGTCAAACCAAAAAGACATGGAGTAATTACGGACATGACTGCAATGTGTGACGTTGCGTTCCTACTCCTTACGTTCTTTATCTTGACCACTCAGTTTAAAAAACCTGACGTGGAGCAGATCAAACCGCCATCTTCAATTTCGGAAAAATTGCTTCCTGATGCTAGTTTAATGACTATCAACGCTACTCCGGACGGAAAATTCTATTTCCAGCCAGTAGAAAATGCATCAGAAAGACTTGCACTTTTGGATAAAATGGGACAAAAGTATGGTATTACTTTTGACAACAACCAAAAAGCAGCTTTCCAGAAAATTCAGGCAATTGGAGTTCCAATGAACCAACTTAAAGGGTATTTGGATCTGCCTGCAGATGAGCAGAAAAATTATAAGAGTCCTACAGGTATTCCTATGGACAGTACAAATAAACAATTAATTGATTGGGTAAAAGAAAGTTTGAGCGTTAATCCTGACTACAAGTTAGCTATTAAAGGTGACGTTACAACAGAATATCCTAAAGTTAAAAGTCTATTTGAAGGTTTAAGAGACATTGATTTTCTTAAATTTTGGTTGATTACATCACAAGAAGGTAAACCTAACGAATAATATCGATAGAAATGGCAGAAGTACAAGTACAAGAGAAAGGCGGCAAGGGCGGCAAGGTCCGTTCCAAGAAGCAAAGTACCAGAGTCGATATGACTCCGATGGTGGACTTGGGTTTTCTATTGATTACCTTCTTTATGTTCACAACTACGTTCAGTAAACCGAACGTTATGGATTTGGGTCTTCCGGCTAAACCGAAAGATGAAAAACAAAAACCACCTCCAACAGAAATTAAACTTTCTAACTCAATTTCTATCTTATTAGGAAAAAATAACAGAGTTTTCTGGCACCAGCAGGATGCTACTTCCTTGAATGACCAGACTCTTATGGAAACTACCCTTGATAGAGAAGGAATTAGAAAAGTAATTCAGCAGGCAAAATCTAGAGCTGCAGATCAAACGAAATTTACCGTGATCATTAAGCCAACTGACGATGCTGTATATAAGAACTTTGTTGATATTCTTGATGAAATGGCAATTACCAAAAGTGAGCAGTACGGGGTTACTGATATCAAACCTTGGGAGAAAGCTATTTATGAGAAAAAAGTAGGAGGTGCTGCTGCACCGGCTGCTGCTACAAAGTAATTTAACCATAAAATTGTTATATCTAATCTATGGCAGATGAAAATGTATACGGTCAGAATCTTACTTTAGACGAGATCGTATTTGAAAATAGAAACAAGGAATATGGTGCCTATGATCTTAGACATCAGTATCCGAGACTTTTAACAAAGTCTTTTATTATCGGAACAGCATTATTCCTTTTGGCAGCTTTGTCTCCGTTCATCTATCTTACGATTAAAAATCTTACAGCTCCGCCTAAGCAGGAAGTGAAGGCAGATCTTGTAGATATTATCGAAGAAGATCCGATTATCGAGCAGCCTAAAGAAGAAGAACCACCTCCACCACCTCCACCTCCAAAAGAAGAGGAGAAAATTGAGGTTATTCAGAACGTAGTTCCTGAGCCTGTAAAAGCTCCGAAAATTGAAACTCCACCACCACCAATTTCTAAGCAGTTGGAAACAACAACTGGTTTACAGAATCAGGAGGGGGTAAAAGCTCCGGCTTATACACCACCACCGCCGCCGCCATCTACAGGTACTAAAGCTAGTACAGTAGAAGTAAAAGCGAACAACCCTAACGAGATCTATAAAGATGTTGACCAGTCTGCAGAATATCCTGGAGGTATGGGAGCATTGAGAAAGTTCCTGGGTGATAACTTTGATACTTCTTTGATGGAAGGAGGTGAAGGAACACTTAAAGCGAAGCTTAAGTTCGTTGTAGAAAAAGACGGTACTGTTTCGAATGTAACAATTGAAGAGAAATCTCCAAACGGCGACTTCAACAGTGAAGCGATGCGTGTAGTTAAGAAACTTAAAAAATGGACTCCTGCGAAGAGAAACGGGGAGAGCGTTAGATCTTACTATAGCGTACCATTTACGATGAACTTTGAATAAGACTTATTTATTCAAAATATAAATAAAAAGAGAGGCTTATGCTTCTCTTTTTATTTTTTTTGGTATTTTTGTTACATGATGTTCAATTGGTTATCCCTGGTTACGGGATTGTTTTATATCGTTTTAGGAATTGTAGTGATTGTCTACAAATTCTTCTTTACTATTTTAGAGCCAGCTGTTGCTTATGCATTGGGAGTGGTGCTCATTATCTATGGTATTTTCAGAATTTACAGAGCGATCTCAAGAATTAAAAAATCGAGAAATGAAGAATAGTTTCAAGCTTGCAGTAATTTTTGTTCTGAGCATAATGCTTGCAAGCTGCAAAAAGGAGAAAAATACTCCTTCCTATCACAAAGGTGATCTTATCATTTTCACTGATGAATCTTTTCAAAGCGTCACAGAAGCATTAGCTGATGGCTATATGATCAACTATCCTGAAACACATATCAAAGTAGAAACCAAGAAAGAAGACTTAGGACTTCTTGATCTTTTGAAAGGAAGTGCTAAAGTGGTGGTGATGTCCAGAAATCTTAATCCTGAAGAAATTAAAACATATGAGGAAAGAACAGATCTGAAGTTCCTTCCTGCTAAATTTGCTGCGGATGCAGTGGTTTTTGTAGTTCCTAAAGATTCTCCGAAAGAAAGTATTTCAATGGAAGAAATCAGCAGCGGTCTGATGTCTGATAAAAAAGAATTTATTTTTGATGGAACCAACTCCAGTAACCTGAACTTTGTTGCTGAGAAATTAAAAAAACAGCCAAAAGACCTGAAATTTTCCATTATTCCGGGAAATCAGAAGATTATAGAGGAATTGGGGAAATATCCTGATAAAATAGGCGTTATCGGATTGAATACTTTCAGCCGTCCTTATGATAAAACTTCAGAAAAGCTGAGAGACATGGTGAAGGTACTTCCTGTGGTAGAGAAAGGAAAATCGTATACTGCAGATTTTGATGGACTTCGCACGATGGAATACCCGTTTACCAGAGTTCTTTATTTCCTGATTAATGAAGGTAACTTTAATATTGCCAATGGCTTTATAAGATTTTCATGTACCCATTTAGGACAGAAAATTGTGCAGAAAGAAGGCTTACAACCTTATAACATTTATAAGAGAGAAGTTCAGATGCGTTAAAAAATATTAAATTCACAATTTGTCCTTATTAAAAATTTTGATTTGGTCTGAAAATTGTGTATAATAAAACTCAATTATTAGAAAATATAAAATGAAAGATATAATGAATATGAATGTAAAGAAGATTGCTTTTGGAGCAGCCGTGGTATTTTTTACCGGTTTTGCCTCTGCACAAACACTGCAGGATGGTATCAACAGTATAGACAGTGATAAATTTGCGCAGGCAAAAACAAACTTCACTGACATGATCGCTAAAGAGCCTACAGCTGAAAACTACTTCTATTTGGGAAATACTTTCTTAAGACAAGGAGAACCGGATTATGCTAAGGCAACTGAAAACTTTAACAAAGGATTAGCTGCAGACGGTAAAAGCTATCTGAACAAAATTGGTTTAGCTGCTGTTAAATTAGGTAAAGGCGATAAAAATGCTGTTGCTGAAATTCAAAAAGTAGTTGCTGATTCAAGAGAAAAAGATGCTGAAGTTCTTTTCAGAGCAGCAGAAGCTTTAACTTTATTCGAGAAAAACAGTTCACCGGACCTGGCAATCCAGTTTTTGACTAAAGCTATTGAGAAAGCTGAGAAAAAAGGTGTTCCTGCACATTATTATTATACATTAGGAGATGCTTACAGATTGAAAAGATCTCCGGGAGAAGCCATGTCTGCTTACGACAAGGCGTTACCTGTAGCAAAAAATAAAGCTTCAGTTTACACGAGAATGGCTACTTTATGGATGGCTGCTCAAGTGTGGCAAAAAGCGAAAGAAAGCGTTGATAAAGCAATTGCTGTAGATCCTACATACGCTCCTGCGTACAAAGCATTGGCTGGTTACGATATCAGATACCAGCAAAATGCAAAGGCTACTCAAGACCTTATCAACTATACAAAATATGCTGATGAAGATCCATATACTCAATTAGAAATTGCAAAACTATATTTCACGAATGAAGATTATGCAAACTCTAAAATGGTATTAGATAAGATTTTTGATAAAATTGATGATCCTATCAAATTCAAATTGAGAGCTTATAATGCATATGCAGATAGAAATTATGCAGACGCCAAGCAAAATATGGATACTTTCGTTTCTCAGGCAGAGAAAACAAGAGTATTGCCTGCAGACCAAGGTTTACAGGGACTTATTGCTGCCGGTTTAGCAAAAGATGAAAAAGATGCTGCTAAAAAATCTGCTTTAATGGCTGAAGCTCAGCAAAAAGTAGGTATTGCAAAAGCTGCTAAGGATGAAACAATGAAGTGGGATCTTGAATTGGCAAACATCGCAGGTGGTGGTGGAGCTTCTCAGGCAGAAGCTGATAAAGGACCTACTACTCCTGAAATTGAAGCATTAAAACAGAAAGTTGCTGCCAACAGCCAGGATTCTGATTCATTATTTAAGTTAGCAACAGCTTACCAGGATGTCAAAAACTGGAATGGAGCAATTCTTACATGGCAAAAAATGTCAGCACTTCTTCCTGATTGGGCTCCGGCATATTACAGCCAGGGGTATTCTTACCAGCAGGCAGGAAACAATGAAGCAGCAAAATTGGCTTATGAGAAATTCATCAGCACAGTAAAACCTGCTGATCAGGAAGCTAACAAACAGACTCTTGCTTACGCTTACTTTGCAGTAGCATATATGAGTAAAGATTCTGATATGGCAAAAGCAAAAGATTATGTAGCTAAATCTTTACAGCTAGACCCTACTTATCAGGATGCTGTAAAATTAAATGCAGAAATCAACAAGTAATTTAAAATTTAAATTATAGATATTAAAACTTCCCATGCGTAATGTTTGGGAAGTTTTTATTTTAAATCCTATCTTTGAGTTTATGAAAACTGATATACTTGCTTTTGGTGCACATCCTGACGATGTAGAACTTGGATGTGGCGGAACTATTGCTAAAATGGTTTCTGAAGGAAAAAAATGCGTTGTTGTAGATCTTACCAGGGGAGAGCTTGGAACAAGAGGTACAGATGAAACCAGAAAGACTGAAGCAGCAGATGCAGCCAAAATCCTTGGGCTTTCCGCAAGAGAGAATCTTGGAATGAAAGATGGATTTTTGGTAAATTCCGAAGAATATCAAATGAGGATTGTAAAAATGATCCGCAAATACAGACCAGAAATCGTCTTGGCTAATGCAATTGATGATAGACACCCGGATCATGCAAAAGGAGCGAAATTAGTGTCGGATGCGTGCTTTTTGTCCGGACTGAGAAAAATTGAAACCGTACTGGAAGGTGAATCTCAGGAAGTGTGGAGGCCAAAACATATTTTTCATTATATTCAGTGGAAAGATATTAAACCGGAATTTGTTATTGACATTTCAGAATACCTGCCTAAAAAACTGGAAGCTTGTATGGCGTACAAAACTCAGTTTTATGACCCAACTTCTAAAGAACCTGAGACTCCCATTACGACAAAAGACTTCTATGAAAGCTTAACGTACCGGGCACAGGATTTAGGACGGTTATCGGGAGTTGCTTATGCTGAGGGCTTTACGTCTGAAAGATTAATTTCTTTGAAAAATTTTGATGGAATTGTTTGGTAGTTGAGGAAATTGTCCTATATTTGCACTCAGAAAACGGTGATTGTAGCTCAGTTGGTTAGAGCGTCGGATTGTGGTTCCGAAGGTCGTGGGTTCGAGACCCATCATTCACCCTAAATTAGCACATTTTCAAAAAGAAAATGTGCTTTTTTTATGTCCCAAAAACAATCAAGTTGTATTGAAATGACACTTTTTGGTGTGTTATTTTTTTTATCCTGGCTTAGAAAAAGTATATTTGCACGATAATTATAAAACATTATCGGGTAATGAAAAAGATCTACTTTTTACTTTTTATATTCAATTTCATTGTAATTTCCTCAACAGTACGATATGTGAATATTAATTCCACCACCGGAAGCGCACCCTACACTTCATGGGCTACAGCAGGCAATGATTTGCAGGAAGTAATCAATAGCAGTCAGATTGGAGATGAAGTCTGGGTTGCCGCCGGAACATATTTTCCTACCAGAGATCCGTTTGGAAATCCTTCTCCTTCAGATATCAGAGATAAGACGTTTTATTTAAAAGATGGTATTTCAGTCTACGGTGGTTTTAATGGAACAGAAACTTCTTTAACAGACCGGAATTTAAACACTAATATAACGCTCTTAAGCGGCGACCTGGGAGATTTAGGAACTAAAAATGATAATTGCTATCATGTGGTGCTGTTTGCAGCGAATATTGCCAGCGCTATTGGAGTAAAATTAGACGGATTTTCCATTTCCAATGGTTTTGCTGTTGGCACTGTTAATAATAATGTAAGCGGAAATATTGTTTCGAGATTAGCAGGTCCTGCTATCTATTTTATTAATGGAAATAATACAATTTCCAATAACAGGATTTATTTGAACTCCGGCTATTCCGGTGGAGGCATTTATACTTCAAATGGTAATAATATCATTTCTAACAATGAGATTTATAATAATAAAGCTTTTTATGACGGCGCAGGTGTGATTGTATTTCAAGGAACCAATACCATTACCAATAACTATATTCACGATAATACTGCTACCGGCGATGGTGGAGGTATCTATGCGGTTTTGGGTGTAAATAATGTAATCAGTAAAAATGTAATTGCTAAAAATAAAGCCGGGATCAGCCAGATTGATACCTATTATTATGGTGGCGGCGGTATTTATACTGAAAAGGGTTCAAATCTCATCGTCAATAATCTGCTTTATGAAAATACTTCAAACTATATGGGAGGAGGAATTTTTCTTTATTACGGAAGCAATAAAGTGATCAATAACACCATTTATAAAAATATAGGAACAAGAGGCGGCGGATTTTTTACCTATCTGGGAAATAATTATGTGAAAAACAATATATTCTGGGGTAATATCAATGGTACGGATAATCAGCCTGGAGCAGATTATAAAAATCATAATGACTGGCCGGCTGAAAATTACTTCTATAATAACCTGTTTCAGTTGCCGCAGGGATTTTATACTTTGGCAAACCAAAATTCTTTATATGGTTATCCTAATAATATATTCCAGACTAATCCTGGTTTTACAGATGAAGCCAATATTTTTGGAGCTGATGGAGTTTTAAGAACTTCAGATGATGGTTTGTCCTTGTTACCCAATAGCGTTGCTGTCAATTACGGAATGCTGACAGATGCGCCCTCAGACGATATAAGAGGAACAGCCCGTATGGGTAATCCAGATGCTGGAGCTTACGAATTGATGGGAAACCTTGGTGTTGCAGAATTACCAATTCACGATTTTAAAATTTATCCAAATCCCGCTAAAGATATTTTGAATATAGAAACCAATAATAAAATTTTGAAGGTGGAAGTATTTAATCTATCCGGGCAACTTATAATAACCACAAAAGAATCGAAAATTGATATTTCAGCATTTCTGCCAGGAATTTATATTCTCAACGTAAAGACGGAAAGCAAAATCATTACAGAGAAATTTGTCAAGAAATAATGTACGGATAAATCTTACTTATTTTTAGCCTTTCAAAGTTTGAAAGGCTTTTTTTATTTTTTTTCAGTATCGATAAATCTTTCCTCTATTTACAAAATATTATATAAAAGTTCTTTAAATAAATTCTATGAGTGGTGATCAAAACATTTATATTTGTTTAACCAGAATCGTGAGAAAAATCTCGTTAAAATTACCATAATCAAAGCTATTAACATGAAAAAAATCTTTACAATTCTTATTGTTTTTTTTGCAATAAAATCTTATTCTCAATCAGGTTCCCAATCTTATTATAAACGTCTTTTTGATACAAGAGGTCTTGATCAGTGGGATGGTAATTCAACAAGTCCGGATCAGCTTGAGTTCGCGTGGGCTGTACCGGCCCATATGGAAGCATTGGTTTTAATGTATGAGAAGACAAAAGAACCAAAATATGCCAAAACCTTAATAAAATGTATTGGTAACACTATTGACAGAAGGGATGATCTTAGAGGTCAGGTACCGGGTTTAAGTCAAATTTCTGATTATAGAGATAGTATAGGTCCTGCTTGGTCGAATAATCACTATAATATACCAAAAATGGATTCGGGAGCAACCTATCCTCATCTGGTGCATAGTGCTAATATATTATATCCTATGGCTAAATTTGCAGCAATCGTTAAAAAAGATAACATTATTCAAAACTTAACATATGATTTACCTGGCCGTTATACCGGACAAACCTATAACGCAATTGCCAATGACCTTATCCTGAAAATAAAGGAAACACTTAATTATCATTCAGATCAATGGTTTATAGAGCCAGGTTCTAACAACACCATAGGATATTACAAAGAACGAAGCGATAATAATCTACCAATAGCTTTTCCAGGAGTAATTTTACCATTCAATATGCAAAGTTCTGTTGGAAGGGTGCTTGTACAAATGTACAGAGCAACGAATGAAAACAATTATCTTGTCCAGCTCAATCAAATTGCCAATTTTATAAAAGCAAATACACAACTTAATACCAACTTAGGATCTAATGTCTGGACCTACTGGAAGTATGATACTTTACGTGAAGATATTTCCCATGCTGATTTGACTGCTGCTTTTCCTTATGAATGTAATAGGTATGGTATTTCAATCAATGGAAGCCTTATTTATACCACTGCAGATATCAATGCCTATACTAAAACACTGACAAAAGATATTTATATCTCTCCTTTACATATAAAAAATGGGGTTAATTATAATGGTGAAAATTGGAATATCAAGTATAATATTAATACCTCTGATCCTACTGTGACTCCTAGATACGGTACTTATACCGCTTATTTATGGTTGTATTTATCTCAATATGATGATCAAATGTTATATCAGATCGTTTCAGATCTGCAGGCTGCTAAAAATTATTATAGCAATATAACGGTATTTGATTCTTCAATAACTTGGGCACTTTTATCAAATTTTGAACACTTAGTTGTGCCTGTCAATACGGATCATGAATATGGAGAAGACTCCGATTGGAGAGGTATTGCCAGTGGTAATTTCGATGGAGATAGCGATGATGAATTTGTTGTTATCAGAAATTTTGACGGCTTAATGCAGACCTTAGAACCCCACGACAGAGCCTTCCGACAGGTTACCACCAGTAAAGTATATGGTGGTTCCAATAACTGGAAAGGATTGGCTGCAGGCGACTTTTTTGGAGATAATAAAAGTGAGATCATAGCTTTAAATGATCATGCAGATGCTACCGAAAATGGTCTTTATGTCCTAAAAGTTGAAAATGGTAATATTGCTGAGCATGCTAAATATACAGGATGGGGAACCCAGTCCGAATGGGCAGGGGTTGTTGCAGGAAATTTTATAAGTGGAGGAAAAGATGATGTTATCACAGTAAGAAATTTTAATAAAGAAGTTAGGGTATATAAATTTGTTGGCACAGATATACAGTCAGTATATGTCAATACACTTAACTTGGCTGCAAGTTCTAAAATTAAAGCGGTAGCATCAGGTGATTTAGATAAAGATGGCAAAGATGAGATTGTGCTGCTTGTTGATGCGGATGATAGTAATGCTGTAAATAATGGTATCCATGTTTATCGTGTAAACGATAGTGGTGTTCTCACAAAAATTACTGAATTTACAAATTGGGGCTCTGCTTCAGATTGGAAGGGGCTTGCTGTTGGAGATATTGACGCCGATGGTGCTGCTGAAATTATTGCTCACAGGAATTTTGATGGGGATTATAAATTATTTAAACTGAATGGGAATAGCTTATCCGGCATTACTTCTGAAAAATTTCCTGTTCTGCAAACCAAAAACAATGTAATGTGCTTCGGAAATTTTGATTCAAGTACTAAGAATGAAGAGTTGGCTACCCTTAGAAAAGATGGGGGAATTGTCATGTTTTCTGCCGCAAATGTTACAAATAATAGTGTGAACAGCATGAATAACAGAAATTCAGAAGATCCATGTCAGAATGAGCTGCCAGATGTGTTATACAGTTTCCTGAAATCAGCACCTTTTGATAAAGAAGATTCAAAAGAAATAGTATCAGTAAAATACGAAAAAAGGAAATAACTAGTTAATATTCAATATAAACGGGCTTTAGCCCGTTTTTTTATATTTAAACAATTTCAGAGCACAAAAAAAGCATCTTTTTCAGATGCTTGTGTTTTTAGATATTCTTTTTTAAACTTCGTCGTCAGAATCAATTGTAAAAGATCTGCTTTTGAAGTCTTTGTCATGTTTTTCTGAAATTACATCCTCACCCTTTTCATTAATGATGAAATCTGTGGACTCATTAAACATCTCCTGGAAACTTTTAAAATCTTCCTTGTAAAGGTAAATTTTATGCTTCTCGAATGTAGCTTCCCCATTCTCTCCGAAATTCTTCTTACTCTCAGTGATTGTAAGATAATAATCTCCTGCTTTCGTCTCGCGCACATCAAAGAAATAAGTTCTTCTCCCTGCTTTTAACACCTTCGTGAAAATCTCATTTTCATGGCGTTCCTTGTATTCACTCATTGTTAGATATTTTTTAATCTTGTTAAGAACAAATATAAAAGAATTCTTTTAATCACAAAATTTTTTTTATGATTTATTTAACAATTGAGAATGAAATGGCTAAGCGGTTACAGAATTGGCAATTTCAGTAAGGTTGATAATTTGATGGGCTTTTTGAGCGCTAGACTCTCTGTGTGTGATAATTATGGAAGTGGCATTGCTGATTTTTCTATCAATATTTTCCAGAATATTCTGCTCAGTTTCTGTGTCTAAAGCAGACAAAGAATCGTCAAAAATGATAATATTGGGGTTCTTAATTAAGGCTCTTGCGATACAAATTCTCTGCTTTTGTCCCCCCGAAAGCATTACTCCGCGTTCACCAACAAGTGTTTTATATTGATCTTTAAACTCTACAATATTCTTATGAACATCTGCAATTTTTGAGTATTCTACTACTTTCTCGTGAGAAGGATGATCAATGGCAAAACCAATATTATTTTCAATAGAATCAGAAAATAAGTAACTTTCCTGAGGAATATACCCGATAAAGTTTCTGTAGTTCTCCAGATTATGATCCTTCAGGTTTTTGCCATCAATTAAAATTTCCCCTTCTGTAGGATCTATTAATCTGCACAACAGCAAGGCAATTGTTGATTTTCCACTACCGGTTTTACCCATAATAGCCAATGACTCTCCGGCTTTTACTTTAAAACTTAAATTATCCAGTGCCCTGATTCCCGTATTTGGATATACATAAGAAACGTTTCTGAATTCAATATCTCCTTTGATAGGATAGTTTTCAAAATTGGTATTAATGATCTCCGATTTCTTATCCATGAATTCATTGATCCTCTGCATAGACGCTTCAGCTCTCTGATTCACAGAAGTTACCCATCCTACCATAGAGAACGGGAAAATCAGGGTGTTGATATACATGAAGAAATCAGCAATCTTACCGATACTTAATTCTCCGGCAATATATTTGGCACCTCCAATCCAGATGATGGCTACGTTTAATAAACCGATAACGAAAAGAATAATGGTGAAGAAATAGGCTTCTGTCTTGGCCAGATCCAAGGCTTTGTTTTGATAATCAGTAACTTTGATGCCATAGTTTTTTTCGATATATTTTTCTCTGGCGAAAAATTTTACCACACGGATTCCGGAAAAGCTGTCCTGTACAAAAGTTGAAATCGCAGACTGGCTTTTCTGCATGATTTTTGACTTTTTATTGATGATTGAACTTACCTTATAAATAGCATACGATAAAATAGGAAGAGGAAGTAAAGTCCACATCGTCATGGAAGCATCTGTTTTTACCATGTAGATCGCCGTTATCAATACTAAGACAATCAGATTGGCTACATACATGACCCCGGGACCAAGATACATTCTTACTGCAACAACATCTTCGCTCAATCTGTTCATTAAGTCTCCGATGGTGGTCTGTTTATAATCCGTTAAAGATAAATCCTGATAATGTCTGTAGATTTTATTTTTAAGTTCATATTCTATTCTCCTTGACGCAACAATAATGGTCTGTCTCATCATAAAAGTGAAGAATCCGGTTAAAAGAGAACATCCTACAATAATTCCAACATAGATTAAAACCTGTTGGTTGAAGCCGAGATTCCCATTTTTTGTAAGTTCATCAACAGATTTTCCTACAAACTGAACCTTATATATATTAAAGAAATTACTGGCAATGATAAAGAGTACCCCCCAAAACAATAGTATTTTGTGTTTCCAAAAATAAGGGTTTAAGGTTTTTAGCGCTTTCATATAGTTTGACAAAATTACAAAAATGTCATCACACTACGAATTTCATCAATTTTAAATTTTGTATCTTTGCAGCCATAAAAAAGCTCTTTGAATGTTAGGAAGACGACAAATCCGTGAAAAAGTAGTACAGACCGTGTATTCTTACTACCAAAATCCTGTAAAATTTGATGTTTTAGAGAAAAACATGTTTGCCGGGATAGAGAAAATCTATTATCTATACATCTATCAGCTCAACTTTTTGGTGGGTCTGAAAGATTTGGCAGAGAATCAGATTGAAATTGGTAAGAATAAATTTCTTAAAACTGATGCTGATATTAATCCTAACCAAAAATTCATCAACAACCAGGTATTGCGTAAGCTGGAAGAAAATCCTGAAAGATTATTTTTTACAGGTCAGCACAAGCAATTGAAATGGGATATGCATGATGACTTATTGGTAAAAACTTTCCAGAGAATTACTGCTGGAAAACGTTATCAGGATTTCATGAAAGAAGAAGGATATTCTTTTGAAGAAGATCAGAAATTTATTGGGAAATTATTCTTAAGATATATTGCTGAGAATGAAGATTTTCATGATTATTTAGGTGATAAGGAACTTTCATGGTATGATGATATCCATATCGCCAATTCAATGGTACAAAAAACAATCGGTTTCCTGAGAGAAGATGAAGAAAGCAGAACTTTGATCAAAATGATTAAAGATGAAGAAGATAAAACATTTGCTGCAAAATTGTTGAGAGATACCCTGAACAACTGGGAGAACAATGAAAAGAAGCTGGAAGAAAGACTCGAAAACTGGGATCTCGAAAGAGTTTCTCTTATGGATAAAGTAATTTTATCTACAGCTATTGCAGAGCTTGATAACTTTGCTTTCACACCTTCAAGAGTGATCATTAATGAATATATTGAAATTGCAAAAGTATTTGCTACAGATCGTTCCAATATCTTCATCAATGGTATTTTAGATAAATATTGTAAAGATCAAAATAGAATATAAAATGAAAAAGACGTTATCAATTATCGCCTTGTCAATTATAGGCTTTGGGTTAGTTTCATGTAAAAAAGAAAACAAAGAAACTCAAAGTACGGAAACTGCAACTACTGATTCTGCAGCTGTTGCGGCTCCGGTAACCACTGATTCTACAGCAGCAGCTGTAACCGGTGAAACGGCAGCTCCGGTTTCCAACGAACCATCTACTTCTGTAGCTTTATCTGAAAACAGCTTTGATTTTGGTAAAATCAAAAAAGGAGATAAAGTAGAGCATGTATATGAAATTACCAATACAGGGAAAAATCCATTAATTATTTCTGAAGTGAAGCCAGGATGCGGATGTACAGCTCCTGATTTTACAAAAGAGCCAATCATGCCGGGTAAAAAAGGAAAAGTTACTTTGCACTTTGATTCTTCAAGCTTCGACGGAAATGTTCAGAAGTATGCTGACGTTTTTGCAAACGTAGAAAAATCGCCAATCAGATTAACGTTCACAGCGAACATTCAACCATAATATTTAAAATATGTTGACATTATTTTTACAGGCACAGCCACAAGGATCTTCATCAATGATGATGATAGCAATGGGTGTGATGTTCGTAGGGTTTTATTTCCTGATGATCAGACCTCAGATGAGAAAGCAAAAGCAGGAGAAAAACTTTCAGGAAAACCTTAAAGTAGGAACAAGAGTAGTTCTTACATCGGGTCTTCATGGAAGAATTGCTCAGGTTCAGGATGATGGTTTTGTTATTGAAACATTATCCGGAAAACTGAAATTCGAAAAAGCAGCGGTTTCAAGAGAAATGACAGAAGCGCGCTTTGGAGCAAAATCTGCTGATAAGGCAGATGACAAAAAAGAGACAGCCACTGAAGAAAAGAAATAATTCAGTCTGAAAATATTTAGCTGCGGCGGGTGAACTTTGTTCACCCGCCGCAGCTTTTTATAAGATTTTGATCTCATAAGTCGTATTTACTTCCCATATTTTTAATATGTTTGGCTGCTTTTGGGTCCAATTGTGAAAGCAATGAGTGGGAATAGTGTTTAATAAAAAAATTATCTTTGCTTCATGAATCAAAACACAAACAAAACCGTTCTTATTCTTGGTGCTAATTCAGATGTAGCAAAACAATGTATGATACAATATGTTGAAAAAGGATTCACAGTCATTGCTGCTTCCCGAAATACAACATCTCTGGATCATTTTGTTGATTCAAATAATCTTGACCGCTCAAAAGTTTCTATTTTGTATTTTGATGCTGCTGATTTTGGTTCTCATCATCAGTTTTATTACAATCTTTCTGTAAAGCCTCATATTGTAGTCTATGCTGCAGGTTTTTTAGTAGACAACCAACAAGCTCTCACTGATTTCAAGGGAGCAAAGCAAATGATGGAGGTCAATTATATGGGAGGTGTGTCTATTCTGAGTATTATTGCAATGGATAAAAGCAATACGAACCTGGAAAGAATAATTGGTCTTTCATCCTTGTCAGGGGTAAAAGGGAGAAAAAGCAATTTTGTCTACGGAAGTACCAAGGCTGCATTTACGCAGTTTCTGGCAGGGCTGAGGCAGGAATTAGCTTCCCGTAAAATCATCGTGAATGCTTTGATTATCGGGTATATCAGAACAAAAATCAATGAAGGATTGGAACTGAATCAATCCCTGATCATGGAACCGGATTATGTGGCGAAATTTATTGTCGGTGCAGGAAACTCTTTTACCATTGTTCCAAATTTTAAATGGAAAATGATTTATCATATTCTTAGACTTTTGCCGGAAAGCCTGGTTGCGAAATTACCTTAATGAATTTTCATTAATATTATTTTTCTTTAATAGCAGACAGTTCGGTATCGTTTTTGTAATTCTATGTCCCAAAAATTATTTCTTCCTGCAAGATTCAGTTTCTGAATGATTATTGAATAAAGCTGAAACATTCTTTTTCTGCTGTCAATCTATTTCAAGGATAAATATGATTCACCTTCGCTCAGGTAGGGAAGGGTAGAATTCTTTTTTCAAATCCTGCAGAAGATATCAATGCTGTATTGATATAATATTGATATAAATAGTAACACATAGTATAAAAATGGACGATTTAGAATTGAACAAGATTCAACAACACTGGGACACCTTAATTTCTTCAGCAATTTCATGGGCACCGAGGATTTTTACTGCAATCATTTCTGCATTATTAATTTACCTGATTGGCTCATGGATGATCAGAATGATCAAAAAGCTGGTTGAAAAAGCTTTCAAAAAACGAAACATGGAAGCTTCACTGCAGCACTTTCTTTTAAATATTATCAACTGGGGATTGAATATTCTTTTGTTTATTGTTGTTGTAACACAGCTTGGAGTACAGACTTCTGCATTTGTTGCCATGATTGGTGCCGCAGGTCTGGCAGTAGGTTTAGCCTTACAGGGATCCTTAACGAATTTTGCAGGTGGAATTTTAATTTTATTATTAAAACCTTTTAAAATCGGAGATTTTATTTCTACCAGTTCAGGTGTGTCAGGAACTGTACAGGCTATTGATATTTTTCATACAAAGCTGGTTACACCACAAAACCAACTGATTGTTATTCCTAATGGGGTAGTGTCAAATAATAGCATTACCAATTTTACCCAGCTGGGAACAAGAAGAACATCATTGGATATCGGAGTTGCTTATGATGCGGATCTTAGGCAGACCAAGGATATTCTAATGGAAGTTATTAAAAATAATCAATATGCTCTTGAAACACCTGCGCCCCAGGTAGTAGTAACAGAGCTTGGAGACAGTGCAGTCAATGTATCGGTAAGAGTAAGTACTTCCACTGAAAACTTCTGGACAATGAATGAAGAATTAATCATCGGTTGTAAAGAAGCTCTCGATAAAGCAGGAATCGGAATTCCTTTTCCTCAAAGGGATGTGCATATTTACAATCAATAATTATATTTAATTTTTTTAAAGAAACTCCTACGTTATATTATGTGGGAGTTTTTATTACTGAGTTATGCGAATAACTGCTGTTGCTACAAATATTTAAGATTAATATTGCCTGCTCAAATATTACATTATATTTGCAAAAAATTACTAACTATGATTAATAAACTGCTCCTTTTTATAGGAATTTTTAGTGCAGTAACATCTGTAACAGCACAAAGCCAATTTTTAGATCCTTCTTTTGGCAATAATGGAATATATACATACACGCCTAACAATGCATACGGATTTATTTATGAAACCGGAGCTTTTACTGCACAGCAGAAAATTATGGTAAGTGGAACCTTTTACAATATACCCAATAGCAGTCAGTCTACTACCAATGTAATTCAAAGGCTGAATGCTGATGGTACTATAGATAACAGTTTCAATACAGTATTTATTCCGCCAGTTTCTTCCAACCCGATTTCCCGTTTGATTAAAATGTGTATTCAGCCTGATCAAAAAATTATCCTTGGTGATATTTTGGGCAATAAGTTAATCCGGTTGAATGAAAACGGAACTTATGATATAGGGTTTGGTACTAATGGAGTGGTTGCTAATTCTGTATTTAACTCATTTTTTGACACCCTTGGACTGTCTGGCCCTTTTAATTTTCATAATGTAATTTTAACTAGTAATAACAAAATTTTGCTGTGCACAACAGTAGTAGATAACCAGTTATCAAAATTAGCCGTTCTCCGCCTTAATGAAAATGGTTCTATTGATACCACGTTTGGAAATAATGGTCTTGTGCTGCAGGAAGCAAATTTAGGACGCCTGGTACTTCAAAATGATTCAAAATTACTATTAATCGGGCAAAAAACAGATGGACAATTTATAAAGTCAAGGTATTCTGCAGATGGCATTTTAGATACTACTTATAATAATAATTCGATATCTTATACCCCGATTCAAAATTATTCAACTTATTTCTGTACGGCAACAGGTAAAGATAATAACACTTACATATATGGAGTTTCGTCTTCTGCTGCTTCACCAGTATCTCTGATCACGTTGATGAAATTAAATCAAAATGGAGATCTGGACAATAGTTTTGGAACGAATGGTATTGTTAATGAATCTTACTATAATAGCAATAATTATTATGTTGACAATAATATCCTTTATCCTACTTTATTATTAGATAATAGCAACCATTTATTTTTGGTATGTATGGCAAGCCCCACGGGAAACGCAGCAGACCTTAACCAATTTATCAAAAAATTTAATACGGATGGTTCCGTAGATTTGGGTTTTGGGAATAACGGAATAGTTGATGTTGATTTAAATTATAAGGAATTTATGAGATCTGCAATCATGACGGCTGATCAGAAAATATTGATTTTTGGAAATCATCAGACGCCGAATAAAGGTATTATTACAAAGGTTTTAAATAATGGAAATATATTAACGGCTAAAGAGGAGAGAATTAAGGATGAAAGTGTAAGTATATATCCTAATCCTGTAAAGAATATCCTGAATATTAATTCCAGAAAAATGAAGGATAATAATGTAGAAATTACAGATGCAAGTGGAAGAAATATATTGAAAGCAATTATTAAAGATAATAAGATAGACGTTAGTAATCTTGAACACGGGATATATTATCTGAAAATCGGAAGTATAACCAACAAATTTATAAAGGAATAAAAAAGAGACTAGAATTTTCTCGTCTCTTTTTTTTACTCTATATTCTGCAGCAGCTCCAAAGCCTTCATCATATCAATTCCCTTACCCAAAACTGGTTTAAACAAATCTCCTTTCTCTTTAATTCTTTCAAGGGTATTGTTAATAGTAAAATCTGTAGGTTTCATTCCCAGTTTCAATTCGTCCCATTCCAGAGGCATGGAAACTGAAGCTCCGGGTTTTGGTCTCAGACTGTATGCACTTGCCAGAGTCTGCCCTGTTCTGTTTTGCAGGTAATCAAGGTAAATTTTTTTATTATCCCTTTTTTGAAGACTTCTTTCTAAAGTGGTAATCTTAGGCAGTTTTTCATTCACCTGCTTCATGAGGATATGAGCGAAATCTTTTACCTGGTCAAAATCATATTTACCGCCCATCGGAATATAAATGTGAATTCCTGTACTCCCTGAAGTTTTGCAGTAGCCTTTTATTTTAATTGATTTTAAAACTTCATTCACCTGAAGCGCCGTTTCAATCACCTCATCGAATGTATTCTTTGAAGAAGGATCCAGGTCTAAAACAAGATAATCAGGATGCTCAAGATCCGGTAACGAACTGTTCCATGGATTGAGATCTATACAGCCTAAATTATTCAGATAGGCTAATGTTGCTTTGTCATTACAATAAATATAATCAATGTATTTATCATTCGATTCAGAATATACCTGTGTGGTTTTTATCCAGTCCGGAACATGATCTCCAGCATCTTTCTGATAAAAGCTCTGCTCTTCAATTCCATTGGGAAAGCGGTTGAGAGAAAGCGGACGATTTTTTAAATAAGGGAGAATATAACGTGCTACAGACTGATAATATTCAATGACATCTCCTTTTGTAATGCCATCTTCAGGAAAATATACCTTATCCTGATTGGTAAGCTTTACGGAATGCTTGTCTAAGGTAATCTCTTTTTCAGAAGTCTTTGTCTTTTTTGATGAAGCTTTTGTATTCATATCTTTGGATTTTTCGGTGAAGGATGGATCTTTAGTATCTTCCGGGCTTTTGTCATCCCTGATTGTGATAAAAACCGGATGTCTGAAGATTCCATCCTTGGTAATTTCAGAATATTTGATTTCACATACCAGCTCAGGTTTTACCCACGTTACCGGCATATTGGTCTTGGGAGCTGTTTCGAATGGAGATGACTTTACAATTATTTTCTGAAGTCTCTCATACACTTCTTTCAAAGAAACCGTATTGAAACCTGTTCCTGTATGACCACAGTAAGTAAGCTCCCCATCGATAAATTTTCCTAAGATCAACGCTCCGAAGCTTTCCCGGGATCCTCTGGGTTCCGTAAAACCACAAATAATGACCTCTTCTGTATTGGAAAACTTGATTTTAAGCCAATCGGTGGTTCTGTGATTTTCAACATACAGGCTGTCTGCCCTTTTTGCAATCATCCCTTCCAGTTCCATTTCTTTCATTTGTGCAAAAAACTCAATGCCCTTTTCAGGAATATGATCGCAATACTTGATCCGTTCGGTTTCTGTCAGAGCTTCTTTTAAAAGTTCTTTACGTTGAATTAAAGGAAGATCTTCTGTAGAATGGCCATTGAGCCATAGAATATCAAAAACCTGATAGGCAAGGGCGGCATCAGGGTTATCCCCGATTTGTTGCAAAAGTTGAAAATCAGGTCTTCCCTGTTCGTTATAGACCACAACTTCGCCATCCAGAATCATACGATGTTTTTGTTGGTCGAAATCCTGGGCAATTTTGTCAAATTTTGATAAAAAGGAAATTCCATTCCGGGAATAGAAAAGCGGAGTATCATGGCTGAGATCTGCAATAGCTCTGTAGCCATCCCATTTTATTTCAAAGATCCAGTCTTTATCATTAAAGGCTTCCTCTGAAAGTTTAGCCAGCATTGGTTTAATGAAAGACTTGAGCTTTTTTTCATTTGTTAAAGAATTGAAGTTTCTGAAAGGTTTTTCAGAAGTTACGACTTCTTTTTTTCTTTTATTTTTAGGCTTTTTTTTTCCTCTAAAAATTGGGTGACCAAAGATTTTGGTGAAGTGTTTTCTTCAGCATCGTAAGGACTTTCTGCAAATTCGTCCTTATGTTTGATAAGCAACCATGAGTTGTCATCATTATTTTTCATTTTAACCAGAGCAAATTCACCTTTCAGCTTTTTGCCATGCAAAATAAATTTTAAAGAACCGGCATGGAGTTCCTTCAGAAGTTCTTTTTCATCAGAAAGTTTAGAATTTTCTTCCAGAGGTTCATAAGTTCCGCTGTCCCACACTTCCACTTGTCCGGCTCCATAATTTCCTTCCGGGATGTTTCCTTCAAAATCTTTATAATCGTAAGGATGATCTTCTACCATCATGGCAAGTCGTTTGTCTTTTGGGTCTAAAGACGGGCCTTTCGGAACAGCCCAGCTCTTCAGTACACCTTCCATTTCAAGCCGGAAGTCATAATGAAGCCTGGAGGCTGCATGCCTCTGAATTACAAAAATCAGTTTGTCTTTGCTTTTCTTTGTTTTTCCTTTAGGTTCGCTGGTTTCATCGAACTTTCTTTTGTTATGATAATCTTTGAGAGCCATTACGATGCGGATTTGGATTTAGAGGTATTCAGGCTGGCTTTTAATTGGGCCATAAGGTCAATCACTTTACCTTCCTTAGCAGGCTGCGCTTTTTGGGCTTTTACGTTTTTGCCTTTTGCTTTCTGCTTGATGATCTTCATCAGCTCATCAGAATAGGTATCTTTATACATTGCGGGATCAAATTCCTGAGAAAGCTGCTCAATAAGGCTGACAGCCATTTTCAGCTCTGCAGGTTTCGGAGCTTTTTGGGCAGGAATTTTTAAATCTGAATAGTCTCTTATTTCCTGATCAAATCTCAGGCGGTTAAGAACCAGTATGTCGTCATTGTAAGGACGGATCATCCCAATAGCTGCGCTGTCACGGAGTACGAAAGTCCCTATTCCTACCATAGCTGTTTTTTCAAGAGCTTTTAATAAAAGTCTGTAGGCATTTTCACCATTTTTCTGAGGTTCCAGATAATAAGGAGTCTCAAAATACATACTGTCTACTTCTACTTCCTTTACAAACTGGTCAATAGAAAGTATTTTTGTTTTTTCCGGGCTTGCAGCCTCGTAATCTTCTTCATCAAGAACGATATATTTGTCGTCCATGAGATAACCTTTAACAATGTTTTCCCATTTTACTTCTTTTCCTGTATTTTCATTTACTCGCTTGAACCGGATGTTTGAAAAATCAGATTTGTCGAGCATATCGAGATCCAGTTTTGTGGTTTCCGTTGCGGAATAAATTTTTACAGGAATGTTGACTAATCCGAAGCCAATTGCGCCGTTCCAAATTGCTTTCATTGTCTTACGTTTTTAAAAATCAAGCAATTAATATGCCGACAGAAGCCCGTGTGGTACCTTTCATGGACTTTGTTGCCAAATGACAATTGTTTTTATCTCCGACTTTTATATCTTTATCTTTCCGCAATCCGTGGTGATATCAAAATATGGAAGAGCTTTTTACTTATATCAAAAAATTCGGAATACTGAATCCTCAGGACGAGCTGCTGATTGCTGAAGGAATTCAGGAAATGACAGTAAAAAAAGGAGAGCCTTTTATAGAAGCCGGGAAAGTAAGTCAGAGAATTGCCTTTGTGAAGGAAGGAGTTTTCCGGTCCTTGTATTACAACAAGCAAGGTGACGATTTTACACGGTATTTTATCTATGAAGGACGATTTATCGGAGACTTTCAGGGCTTTACGGATCAACTGCCCGCGCATGAAGATATTGAAGCGATTACCGATGCTGTATTGCTGGTGATTGACCGTGAACATTTTAAAATTCTGGAAGAGAAAATTGCAGTATGGCCTGTTTTGTTTGCAAGAATCCATGCTTTTGTAGTGGAAAATAAACTGAAGGTCGCCAGTATCATGCTTAATCAGGATGCGAAATCACGGTACATTCATTTTTTAAATCATTATCCCGGTCTTGCCAACAGAGTTCCTCAATCTATGCTGGCTTCTTACCTTGGCGTTACGCCGTCTTCACTGAGCAGGATCAGGAGAAATATTGTCTAGAATTATTAATGATAATTGATAGATGATATTATTTTGAGTGGGAGAGTAAGAGGGTTTGTGAGTTTACTAACTTCTAAAATCTAGCTTCTAGTTTCTCAAGAAATCTCTTTTTGTCAAATGACAATGGTCTTTCCTTCTGACTGCCATAGCTTTGCTTCATAAAATTTAAAATACGAATATGGATATTGTATTAGGATTACAATGGGGAGATGAAGGAAAGGGAAAGTTCATTGATCTGATCAGTGAAAATTACGACATTACAGCACGTTTTAATGGCGGATCTAATGCTGGGCACAGCATTGAAAGAAACGGGCGCAGAATAACACTTAAAATGATTCCTTCGGGAATCTTTATGAAAGGAGTACAGAATGTAATCGGTACGGGAACTGTTATTGATCCTGTAAGTTTTAAAAAAGAAATTCTGAATCTTCAGGTATTTGATAAAACCATTCAGCCGGAAAACAATATCATTATTTCCAAAAAAGCACACCTGGCAATGCCAACGCATAAGCTTCTGGATATTTTCATGGAACAAAGTCCTGAGTATACCACTATCGGAACTACAAAAAATGGAATTGCCCAGGCGTATTCAAACAAAATATTAAGACAGAGCCTGAGAGTAGGGGATATATTTTTACCAGATTTTCAAAGCAGGGCGCAGCATATTCTGAATAGAGATTACAGGATGCTTGAAGAAGGAGGAATGATTGTTTTGCCTGCTTTGGAAGAAATCAGTAAAGAGTTTTTTGATGCGGTGGAATTCCTTAAAAAATTCAATTGTACAGAAACTGAAATTTATATCAACAAAGCTTTATCTGAAGGTAAAAAGGTATTGGCAGAAGGATCTCAGGCGGCGATGCTGGATATTGATCATGGTACTTATCCTTATGTAACGTCTTCCTCAACGACAGCATCAGGAGCGAGTAGCGGTCTAGGTGTTTCACCGAAAAAGATCGGTGAAATTTACGGGATAGCGAAAGCGTATTGTACGCGTGTGGGAAATGGTATATTTCCAACGGAACTTTTAGATGAATTTGGTGATGATCTCAGAATGAAAGGAAATGAATTTGGTTCCAATACAGGACGTCCCAGAAGAACCGGATGGCTGGATTTGCCTGCTTTAAAATATGCGGTAATGATCAACGGAGTTACTCAGCTAGTTCTGACAAAAGCAGATGTTTTGAGCGGATTAAAATCTGTAGCAATCTGCACCCATTATGAACTGGAAGATGGAAAAACAGTGGATGTTTCAGGTTTACTTCCTGAAAACGGAAAACCTGTATTGAAATGGATGAATGGCTGGGATGCTGATTTTACTGCCATGAAAAGCCCTTCGGAGCTGCCAAAGGAAGTGATTGAATTTCTATCATTTCTGGAAGCAGAATTGGGAATTCCTGTAGGCTATCTGTCAACAGGGCCGGGAAGGGAGCAGATGTTGAAATTGATCAGCAAATAGTTTTATGCCAGGCAGTGTATACTGATCTTATAAACAGAAGAGGTTAGAAAATTTATTTTCTAACCTCTTTATTGTATGGAAAAAACTTAGTTAACTTTTGTAAGTGTAAAGCGCTGCTTTGTAGAAGGCTGAACCGTTTGATCCGTAGTGCCGATTACAATAGGGGTAAGATTGGTTGTTAAGCCATCTTTTACCTCTAATCTCAATGCCGGCGCATTTTTGGGAGCAAAACCAAAGCCATTGTTTCCCAGATTGAATAATAACCATTTCTGAGAATCGGCATTAGCATTGGTTCTTAATTCAACAGCCGTTCCATTCGTTGTTCCGTTACCTCTCACGGTTAACACCTTTGAAGGATCCAGTATAGATTTGATGATATAATACCCATGATCTGATTTGCTGAAAGTAAATCTCTGATTATTTCCTGTAGAAGCTGAATACAAAATTATACTGGTGCCATCTGTAGTGGAACTTCCGGTAATATCTACATTTTTATTGTTTGCTAAAGCTGTTGTCATCGTATAAGTCCCGTTGATTGCGGAACTGGCATTAACAGGTCCATATAAATGGTTTATTCCGGCATAATCACCGGCAGACAATCCAGTTCTTTGTTTGGTAAATGTAGATCCGTCCAGCTTAGTCATTACAGGCTGGCTTGGGTCTATAGCAAAGTCTGTAGACTGATACATCATGACTGAACCGAAATCAAAATCCCCATATCCTGCGTAATCATTGTAAATGTTAAAGTTGTGGCGGCTTCCTTCTACAGCTTTGTTAACATCTACAATGATGTACTGATCTCTATCCGGACGGCATTGCTCATGCATAATTCCCATAGAATGCATTATTTCGTGAGCGATAATGGCGGGATACGTGATATTATAAATCTTAATACCGTTAACTCTGTTTTGTTGCCATCCGAGTGGAGAACTGTTGGAAGTTGTATAAGTAAAGGTGATGTATTCTGTTTGATTGGTACGTTGAACAAACTGCATACTGGTTTGAGACGAGATCAATTCAAACGCTTTGTTAATATTGGTAAGGAACGTATTATAATTCTGAGTGCTCATAGTTCCCTGGCTGGGTAATGTATAATAGACTGTGGCATTCGGCCATGTTTTAATAAATGAGCTTACAATAGTACTTTTTTGAGCTGTGGATATTTCTGAATTAGCCAGGCTTTTTAATTTATTAAACTGCTCGGTACTGATTGTTATATCATCTGCATAGAAATATTCGCCATTGACTTCATTAACATATGTGTATTTTCCGTCAATTAATAATTTGTGAATCTTCGCATTGTCCTGTTTAGTCGTTGTAAGGTCTATTGAATCTGTTTGTGCATTTTCAATATCCGATCTACATGAATTCAGGGCCAAAACAAGGCATCCTGATAAGAGTAATAGTTTGCTTTTCATATTATTTAATATTGGTTTGGTGATCAAGGTTTAAAATATGAACAGCTATATTATTATCATACGCATGAGATTATAAAAATACATCAATTCCTAAGTTTTGATTAAGTCTTCATTATAATTCAGCTGTGTAACGTAAATATATTAATAAAAATTATATTTACATATAACATAATATAATGATTGATTTGTTCTTTTTTTATTTGAAAAATGTATTTATTTCGTTGATTCAATTGTTTTAATTTAATTTTTACTATTAAATTGTAAATCAAGTTATTTCATGAATGTTTGATATAATGTGTAAAAATGCATATTTTGCTAGTGTAAAGTTTGTTTTTTTAGTAAATCGATAAATTATAGTAAAATTTGTAATGTTTTTTGATTCTAAATAATATTACTTGATTAAGATTTGTTTTTCAAAATAGTATTGTCAGGATAAAATATCAGGAAGTTCAAGGTGAACTTAAGGTTGTAGGAGAATATAAAAAAAGCGGGGCAAATACCCCGCTTTACATTATGCTTTTAAGTTCAATTGTAATTCCAGTTCGTCGAGCTGTGCATCAGCAATAGAAGCCGGCGCGTCAATCATTACATCTCGTCCTGAATTGTTCTTAGGGAAAGCGATGTAATCTCTGATCACTTCATTTCCGTCAAGAATAGCTACCAGACGGTCAAATCCGAATGCTAAACCTCCGTGTGGCGGTGCTCCGTATTTGAAGGCATTCATCAGGAATCCGAACTGAGCTTCTGCTTCTTCTCTGGTAAATCCTAATAAATCAAACATTTTAGACTGAAGATCTCTGTCAAAAATTCTGATAGATCCTCCACCGATTTCGTTTCCGTTCAGAACCATATCATAAGCGTTAGCTCTTGCTTTACCAGGATCAGTTTCCAGTAAGTGGATATCCTCTGGCTTCGGAGAGGTGAACGGGTGGTGCATTGCATGGTATCTTTCGGTATCTTCATCCCATTCCAATAGCGGAAAGTCTACTACCCAAAGTGGAGCAAACTCATTTCCTTTTCTTAATCCCAAACGGTTTCCAAGTTCCATTCTTAATGCAGAAAGCTGAGCTCTTACTTTATTTTCGTTTCCGGAAAGAATCAACATCAAGTCACCTTCTTTTGCTCCGAATTTTTCGATGATCTTTGTTAAATCTTCTTCGTTGTAGAATTTGTTTACCGATGAGGTTTTTACTCCGTCATTCTGGAATTTTGCCCAAACCATTCCTGAAGCACCAATCTGCGGACGTTTTACCCAATCAACAAGTTCATCAATCTGCTTTCTTGTATAGTCTGCACACCCCTCTACATTGATTCCGACTACTAATTCAGCATCATCAAATATCTTAAAGTCTTTTCCTTTTACCAGTTCATTCAATTCTACGAACTCCATTCCGAAACGGATATCCGGTTTGTCATTTCCATATTTTCTCATCGCATCTGCGAAAGTCATTCTTGGGAAATCTCCGAATTCCTGACCTGTAATATCTTTTAAAAGAGTTTTAGTCATCCCTTCAAATACGTTCATGACATCTTCCTGCTCTACGAAAGCCATTTCGCAGTCGATCTGTGTAAACTCCGGCTGTCTGTCTGCTCTTAAATCCTCATCACGGAAACATTTTACAATCTGGAAGTATTTATCCATTCCACCTACCATCAAAAGCTGTTTGAAAGTTTGTGGAGACTGTGGCAATGCATAAAACTGCCCCGGATTCATTCTGCTTGGTACAACAAAATCTCTTGCTCCCTCTGGAGTAGACTTGATCAAAACAGGTGTTTCCACTTCAATGAAACCTTCGTCAGATAAATAATTTCTTACTTTCTGTGCCATTTTGTGGCGGAAGATCAGTTTATCTTTTACCGGATTTCTTCTGATATCCAGGTAACGGTATTTCATTCTTAACTCCTCACCACCATCCGTTTCATCCTCAATGGTGAAGGGAGGAAGCTGAGAATCGTTCAGAATTGTCAGTTTCTCTACCAGAATTTCGATTTCCCCTGTTGGAATATTAGGGTTTTTGCTTACTCTTTCAATAACTCTTCCGGTAGCCTGAATCACAAATTCACGGCCCAGTTTTTTAGCTTCTTCCATCAATTGTGCAGAAGAACGCTCCTGGTCAAAAACCAGCTGGGTAATTCCGTAACGATCCCGAAGATCTACCCAAATCATAAATCCTTTATCACGGATAGTCTGTACCCATCCTGATAGTGTAACTTCTTCATTCAGATTTTTCAGAGATAGCTCTCCGTTGGTGTGTGATCGAAACATAATTATTTGTTTAAAGTTCAATGTTTAAGGTCCAGTTCCGGACCTTGAATTTTTCGTTGGCAAAGATAAGATTTTTGCAGGTTTTATAAATAAAAAAAACTTCCTTTCGGAAGTTTCATCTATTGTTTTTAGTTTTTTAATCTCTATTACCGCCTTTTGCAATAAGAATTCTTTTCACTTCTTCGCTGCCTTTAGTCTCATCAGCTACTTCAAGAGGCGTTTTGTTCTGACATTTTTTATTGACATTAGCCTTGCTGTCCAAAAGGAAGTTGATAATGTTTTTTCTGTCGGACATTACACTGAAACCAAGAGGTGAATAAAGTATATTTCCAACAAGGAAACATTTGTTGTAATCTCCCGGAGCAAACTGTTTTTTAAATGTTGATATATCATCAGAATAAATGGCTTTCATCTTTTCCTGAGTCATCTTCTGGGCAGATAACATACTGCCAGACAGTAACATTCCAAATAGAAAGGTAGTAGAGATTATTTTTTTCATAAGAATAATTTTTAAGAATATACAAATCTAAATTAAATTTTATTACCAATTGCTAAGTTTTTCTAATAATTGGATTTGTATTTTTGGGATTACACAAAATATTAATTGCGAAATGACAAAATATATTGAATTTTTGAAAAAAGCATTCAGTGGTGAAGAGACCGATTTTACGAAAGTGAATATCAGAAGTGCTGTGCTGCTTTTAGCCATTCCCATGATGCTGGAAATGGCAATGGAATCCGTATTTGCTCTTGTGGATCTTTATTTTGTCGGCCATCTGAAAGAAAGCGGTTTTGCTATTCAAACTGTAGGGCTTACCGAATCTGTACTTTCGATAATGTATTCTATTGCGATTGGGATGAGTATGGCGGCAACAGCATTGGTAGCAAGACGAATTGGTGAGAAAAACCCGGAACAGGCTTCCAGAAGTGCTGCGCAGGTGTTGCTGGTTTCTTTTACGGTTACTTTTATTTTAAGCTTACTGGGAGTCCTCTACGCAGAAGAAATCCTGATCCTGATGGGTTCAAAACCAGAAGCTGCCGCTTATGGAAAAAATTTCACCAGAATTATGATGGGAAGCAGTACAATCATTATGCTTTTATTTTTAATTAATGGTATTTTCAGAGGAGCCGGAAACGCGATGATTGCGATGAAAAGCTTATGGATAGCCAATATTGCCAATATTATTCTCTGTCCGATTCTGATAAAGGGATTGGGGCCTGTACCTGCTTTGGGGCTTACGGGAGCTGCTTTGGCAACAACAATCGGACGTAGTATTGGTGTAATTTATCAGCTGTACCATCTTTTGGTTGCGGATACTCAGATCCGTATTCTGATTTCTTATTTTAAACCGAATTACGGATTAATCAAATCTATTATAAAAATTGCAACTCCCGGTATTTTTCAGTTTGTCATTGCTTCTTGCAGCTGGATTTTCCTTGCAGAACTGGTAGCAACTACAGGAGGAGAGAATGCATCGGCAGGCTATCAGACAGCTTTAAGACTGATGATGTTCTTTATGCTTCCAGCCTGGGGATTGAGTAATGCTGCGTCTACATTGGTAGGGCAGAATATGGGAGCGAATGAAATGTTGAGAGCGGAACAGTCGGTGATGAAAACCGTGAAATATAATGTCATCTTTATGCTGATTGTAAGTCTGATCTTTCTTTTTATGGGGAATTTTTTAGTAGGCTTTTTTACTCAGGAAACTGCCATTAAAGATTTTGCTAAAAATGCACTTCAGATTATGAGTATAGGATTTATTTTCTATGGAATCGGGATGGTGATGATCAATGCCTTTAATGGAGCTGGTGATACATGGACACCTACCTGGGTTAATCTTTTTGGTTTCTGGCTGTTTCAGATTCCGCTGGCCTATTTTTTATCAAAATATCTTGACTTGGGACCCAAAGGAGTTTTTATATCAATTCCAGCCGCAGAAACATTGATTACCATTGTTGCCTTTATCTTATTTAAAAAAGGAAAATGGAAGACAATAAAAGTGTAGAAAGCGTGGGTGATGGAATTCTCCAGCTTTCCTCCCTAATTTATAAAACTTTAACAGCTTCACTAATTGGATTTTAGTATTGTATTTTCTAAATTCGTGGTACAACAAATACATAATACTATGGGAAAAGGAGACAAAAAATCAAGAAGAGGAAAAATTAATTCCGGAAGTTATGGTAAAAGAAGACCTAAAAAAGCCTCAAAATCTTTTGCAGCTTCTGAAGAAAAATCTAAAAAGTAATCAAAATAAAAAGACCGAAGATCATATCTCCGGTCTTTTTTATGAAAATTAAATTAATTATTTACCTCCTAAAATATTGCCAAGGATGCTGCCTAGTCCGCCGCCGCCTTGTTGTTGGTTTCCTCCACCACCCAATACATTTCCCAGTATATCGTTCAGAGGATTTCCTGATGATTGAGATTGTCCGCCACCTCCCAAAACACTTCCTAGAATGTCATTCAAAGGATTAGACTGCTGGGCTTGAGCCTGATTGGAAGCATTTCCAAGAATTCCTCCTAAAAGATCTCCCAGGCCGCCTGCTCCTACGTTACTCTGTTGTTTCTGCTGTCCGATATAGCCCATAACTACAGGTGCCAGCATCGCAAGAATAGGACCAATTTTGTCTATTGAAATTCCTGTATTTTGTGATAACTGGTTTTCAACAGTACTTTTTTGCCCGCCAAAGATATGATCAAGAATCGATCCTCCTTCAGCCTGTCTTGCCTCAATTTGTGAAGCATCATTTAAAATACTGCCGTTATGGTCTTTATCTAAAGCATTATTTAAAGCTTCCGCTTCTTTAGCATCCTGAGATTTATTTCTAAGATAAGAAATGATAAGAGGTGCAGCAACGGCTAATAGGGCAATTACCTGATTTTTGCTGATTCCGAATTTGTTCTCAGCCTGTTCAGCAACCTGATTGCCGGTGTTCCCTGTAAGAAGGTCAATTAAACTCATTTTTGTGTTTATTAAGTATTAAGTAAACCAAAGTTATCAAAAAATATGCCTCAGAAAATAACCTGCTCTCACAAATATTGTTAAAGTTTAAGGAAGGCTTCAGCAGCCTTTAATTTTTGATAATAGGAACATTAGAACATGCTTCTCCGAACATCAGGGATTTTACCATTGGCTTTAATTGTTCTACCAATTCAATATAAGCATTTTCGGGAATTTCTTTATCTGAACATCCTTTTACAAGGACTCTCTTTCCTCTCATTTCCTCAAAATCATGAGTCTGGATGGCATTATGCATTAAAATAACTTCCAGGTCTTCACGGCTTCCAAACACTATTTTCTTAGCTACATCTGTAAGTTTTGCAGTTAAGACAAAATAAGCCCAAAGAGGAATAATGGTATCTACAGAATTGTAGATGTATATATAAGTATCTTTATATTGTTCCGTATCGATTGCATCTACCTTTTCACGGAAATCCTTTTCTTTAAGGATCATTTCCTGAAAAAGGAAATCTTTAAGATCAATACCTTTTCTTTCCCCTTTTGGCAGTAAAGTGGTAAGGTCAAAATTGATAAGGCCGCTTTCTGCAACTTTATTCCGGATTTCAAATTCTTCTGACATTTTTTATCATTATCTTTGAACAAATTTACGAATTAAGATCATATCTGTCTTAATTTGTTCTCTATCCTTACTATAGAAATGAAGTATTATATTATTGCAGGAGAAGCTTCCGGTGATTTGCATGGAAGCAACCTGATGAAAGCCTTAAAACACAAGGATCCCCAAGCGGAATTCAGATTTTGGGGTGGCGACCTGATGAAAGCTCAGGGAGGAACTCTGGTAAAACATTACCGTGACCTTGCTTTTATGGGATTTCTGGAAGTTGTGATGAACCTCCGTACTATTCTGAATAATATTAAATTCTGTAAAGAGGATATTCAGAAAAACAGACCTGATATCCTGATTCTGGTAGATTATCCGGGATTCAATCTGAGAATTGCAAGATTTGCCAAAGAGTTGGGAATTAAAGTTGTTTATTATATTTCTCCACAGCTTTGGGCATGGAAAGAAGGCCGCGTAGAAATTATCAAAAAGTATGTGGATGAAATGATGGTGATTCTTCCTTTTGAAGAAGATTTTTACAGAAAACACGGCGTTCACTCTCATTTTGTAGGTCATCCTTTGCTGGATGCTATTTCGGATCTGCAGGAAATCAGTATTGAAAAATTCAAGTCGGAGCATGGATTGAACGAAAAAGAAATCATAGCATTGCTGCCCGGTTCCAGAGAACAGGAGGTGGAAAAAATGCTTGAAATCATGCTTTCCGTAAGATCATATTTTAAAAATTACCAGTTTGTCATTGCCGGAGCGCCAAGTTTACCAAAAGAATTTTATCAGAAATATGTAGATGATAATGTTCATTTTGTTTCCAATAAAACTTATGATCTGCTAAGATGCTCGAAGGCGGCTCTTGTGACTTCCGGAACTGCAACACTGGAAACAGCTTTGCTGAATATCCCTGAAGTAGTCTGTTATCGTGGAAGTAAAATTTCCTATGCTATTGCTAAAAGATTGGTGAAAAATATCAATTATATTTCTCTGGTTAATCTGATTATGGACAGAGAAGTCGTAAAAGAATTGATTCAGAATGATCTGAATACTAAAAATCTGGTAGAAGAACTGAATAAAATCATAGCTGGAGAGAAAAGAGAACAGGTTCTGAATGACTATAACCTTCTGAGAGAAAAGCTCGGTGGAAAAGGCGCAAGTGAGCATGCTGCTGAGGTGATATTGAAAGTATAGTCTTTATCAAATCTTTTGAGAATTTAATCTACATTGTAACTATGAATTATTTTAACCATTTTCTTCTATTATTAACGTTTACATTATTTTTCTCAAACAGTTTTGCTCAGCAGAATGATGAAAGAGATAAAGTCCAGATATTTTATTACGGCTGGTACGGAAATCCTGCAACGGACGGAAGTTATCAGCACTGGAACCATGAAATCCTTCCCCACTGGAGCAACCCGAAGTGGAATAATATGGGCCATCACACAGGAGGAGATGATATTGGTGCTAATTTTTACCCGGCACTTGGAAATTATAGCTCGAATGATACAAAAATCATTGAACAGCATATGAAAATGATTAAGGACTCCGGAGTGGGAGTGGTTGTGGTAAGCTGGCTGGGAAAAGATTCGTTCACAGATAAAAGTCTTATCAAATATCTGGATATTGCAGATCACTTTGATTTAAAAATTGCCTTTCATATTGAGCCGTTCTATAAAAATACATCAGAATTAAAAGAACAACTTTCTTATCTGGTAAAAACCTACTCTCATCATCATGCTTTCTATAAAAAAGAGGGGAAGCCTTTGTTTTATGTCTACGACAGTTATAAAATTCCCAAAGAAGAATGGATGAAAATATTATCCAAAAATGGTGAGGAAACAGTTAGAAACACAGATTTAGATGCTCTTTATATCGGGCTTTGGGTGGAGAAAGATGATGCTAAATTCTTTAATAAATCCGGTTTTGACGGTTTCTACACTTATTTTGCCAGTGAAGGGTTTGTGTATGGAAGTACAACAGACAACTGGGATTTTATGGCCAAATTTGCTAAAGATCATCATTTGATTTTTATTCCTTGTGTAGGTCCTGGTTATTCCGATACAAGAATCCGCCCATGGAATGAAGCTAATTTCAAAAGCAGAGACAAGGGAAAATATTATGAGAAGATGTTTGATGCAGCCATCAGGGTAAAACCGGATTTTATCGGAATTACCTCATTCAATGAATGGCATGAAGGGACACAAATAGAGCCTGCTGTTCCTAAAAAAGCAGGTGATTTCAAATATGAAGATTACGGTAAAGATCCTTTATTTTATATAAAAGAAACGAAGCGTTTGACGTATAAATTTCTGAAAAAGAAATAATATACTTTCAAACTTAATTTTTAAAACAAAAAATAAAGCGTTCTGTTGACATTTTTAATGAAGACAGAGCGCTTATTTAGTTCTTTAAGAGTTTATAAATTCTCCTTTAATCACTTATTTTAAAAGGATAATTAATGGAAATTGAACAAGCAGCCTCTTCTTATTCTGGCAGTATGTTTTATTCTTGGAATTCTTTTTCAGGATAAAATAGCATTGGCAGAATATTTTATTGATGGGGTTGTTGGAACTTGTTTGGTTCTGCTTGTTTTAATCTGCTTTCATTCTTATTTTCTGCATAAAGCCAAAACTGTTTTACTGATGCTCCTATTGTTTGGAGCAGGCATTATCCTCCATTTTTATAATACCTCTTTGTCAGACGATAAGCTTCTGATAAAGAAACATGAAACAGTTACATTTAAGATCTCTCAGAAATTAAATTCTTCTGAAAAGTATAGAAAATATGAAGGAATAACCCGGAAGGGGAGTACATCTTTCAATTCAATTTTTTATGTTCCAAAAGACAGGAAAGAACTTGATTTTATTCACTACTACAAAGCTGAGGCTTATATTACGCAACCTCAGGCGCCAACATATGATTTTCAGTTCGATTATGCCCAATACCTCAAAAGGAAACATATTCATTACCAGATTTATATTTCAGAAGGAATTTTTTCTGCGGAACGGAATGATTTAACATGGGCAGACCGGCTTAAACAATACAGGTTTGAGGTTCTTAGAAAAATAGATAAAACAGCAATTTCAGAAAAAACTAAAGAATTTCTAAAAGGTATTATTCTGGCGGATAGAACAGAAATTGATGCAGGCACTGTCAGAGATTTTAATAGGTCAGGATTGGTTCATTTTCTGGCCATTTCCGGGACTCATATTGTGGTTGTTTTTGGGATTTTTTATTTTTTACTGACTCGTTTTACAACCTTAAAACTCAGAAAATACGCGGTCATTCTCAGTTTGATTTTCATCTGCTTGTTTGCCGCTTTTATCGGATTGGGTAATTCAGTATTGCGGTCATGCATCATGTTGAGTGTTTATTTTATTTTCGTTTTGCTTCAACGAAAGCCGGATCTTCTTCATTCACTGGCCTTGTCTGCTTTTTTTATTCTGATTGGAGATACCCAGCAGCTTTTTGATGTGGGTTTTCAGCTTAGCTTTCTGGCTGTTTTGGGAATTTACTGGTTGAATCAGCCATTGCTGAAATGCTTTCCAAAACAGGATAATGATATTAAAAAACTTTTGTATAACACCATTACACTTTCTTTATCAGCACAGTTGGCAACACTTCCTCTGGTGCTCTGTTATTTTCACCAGTTTTCATTCATATCAATTATTGCCAATGTAGTCATTGTTCCTTTTTCTGAAATTATCATTGTCTTTTCATTTGTAATGACCGGTCTTATTTCTTTGGGAATTGATTTTGATCTTATAAACAGAGTGTATGATGAAGTTATTCAGGTTCTGCTGAAGATGATCCATTGGTTTGCTGAGGTTGATTTTCTTTTCTTTGAAAATATTCCAATGAGTGGAATAGAAGTGATATCTGCATCGGTGTTTGTATATTGGTTAAGGCCGGCTATTCTGAAATTCAATGTGAAAAATAGAATGAGTTTGGTGACCGCAGTTTTACTCTTTCTGATTATAAGAAGCGGAATCACGGCTTTTGAACATCAGAAAGAAGAGATATTGGTTTATCATTTTAATAAAAGCATCGTTTTTTCAGTAAAAAATGGTAGCAGAGTATGTTTCTGGATTTCGGATATGAAAAATAAGACGGAGGTTTTGCAGTATATAATCAACCCATATTGTGCATCCAGAAGAGTAGACCATTTTGAGATAAAAACCTTGTCACCCTCCATTCAAAAAGTAGTTTTCAGAGATAAGACTTATGATCTGAAATGACGGTTCTGAATTTAGCCATTTTCCTGTATTTATAACGGGTGAAAATCTTATTTAGAAAGATTACAAACTGTCTATTTGTGAGATTTCTCACTTTTCGATATTGTTAAACTTTCTTAATTTTGTGGAAATTCAAATTTAAACTTATATGGCAGGTTTAACGAGTTCTACGATAGGTAGAAAATACGCTATGGCATTATCAGCTCTGTTTTTGCTGATTTTTCTTATACTGCATTTGACAACCAATTTGTTATCAGTTCTAAACAAAGATGCATTCAATACAGCATCCGACTTTATGGGCTATAATCCTTTTGTGCAGTTCTTAATGCAGCCTATTCTTGGTTTTGCAGTAATTTTCCATTTTGTAATGGGATTTGTATTGGAGATCAAGAATAATAAAGCGCGTCCGGTAAAGTATGCAGCAAACAACGCATCAGTGAATTCTTCATGGATGTCCAGAAATATGATTATTTCAGGAGCTGTTATTTTAGCTTTCTTGGCGCTTCACTTATATGATTTCTGGCTACACGAAATGAATTACAAGTATGTAGAAGGATTGACTCCTGATGCAGAACGTTTCTGGCCTGAGCTTCATGAAAAGTTTGCTGATCTTTGGAGAGTGGCTTTATATGTAATCTCTTTTGTTTTGTTAGGATTACACTTAGCTCACGGATTCCAGTCTTCATTCCAGTCTATCGGTGCCAGACATCCAAAATATACGCCGGTGATCAAAGCTTTCGGGAAATGGTATTCAATCCTTATTCCTGCAGGATTCATCATCGTAGCAGTTTTCCATTTTATAACTCAATAATATCAATATACTAATATGAGTAAATTAGATTCAAGAATTCCAGCGGGTCCTCTTAAAGACAAGTGGAAAAATCATAAAGACCATATGAACCTTGTTGCACCAAACAACAGAGATAAGATTGATATTATTGTTGTAGGTACAGGTTTGGCAGGAGGTTCTGCAGCAGCTACATTAGCTGAGCAAGGATATAACGTAAAAGCGTTCTGCTACCAGGATTCTCCAAGAAGAGCTCACTCGATTGCAGCTCAGGGAGGGATCAACGCAGCTAAGAATTACCAGGGAGATGGTGACTCTACTTACAGATTATTCTACGATACCATCAAAGGTGGTGACTATAGAGCAAGAGAAGCTAACGTTTACAGATTAGCTGAAGTTTCTGCAAATATTATTGACCAGTGTGTTTCCCAGGGGGTTCCTTTCGGAAGAGATTACGGTGGTCAGCTGGATAACCGTTCATTTGGTGGGGTTCAGGTAAAAAGAACTTTCTACGCAAAAGGACAAACCGGACAGCAGTTATTATTAGGTGCTTATTCTGCAATGAGCCGTCAGATCGGTAAAGGAAGAATTAAGATGTACAACCGTCATGAGATGTTGGATCTTGTTATTGTTGACGGAAAAGCAAGAGGAATTATTGCAAGAAACCTTGTAACAGGAGAAATTGAAAGACACTCTGCTCACGCAGTAGTAATTGCTTCAGGAGGATACGGAAACGTATATTTCCTTTCTACCAATGCAATGGGATCGAACGTTTCTGCAGCATGGAAAATTCACAAGAAAGGAGCTTACTTCGCAAACCCATGCTACGTACAGATTCACCCTACTTGTATCCCAGTTCACGGAACACAGCAGTCTAAACTGACTTTGATGTCTGAATCATTAAGAAACTCAGGAAGAATCTGGGTTCCTAAGAAAATTGAAGATTCAGTAGCGATCAGAGAAGGTAAATTAAGACCTGAAAATATTAAAGAAGAAGATAGAGATTATTATCTGGAAAGAAGATATCCTGCATTCGGTAACCTTGTACCTAGAGACGTAGCTTCCAGAGCTGCTAAGGAAAGATGTGATGCTGGATACGGAATTGAAAATAATGATACTAAAGAAGGTGTTTACCTTGATTTCTCTACAGAGATCATGAAAAAAGGTAAAGAAGCCGCTATCGAAAAACATATTCATAATCCTACAGATCAGCAGATCTATGATCTTGGTAAAAAGTGGGTTGAGGAGAAGTATGGTAACTTATTCGTAATGTACGAAAAAATTACAGCTGATGATCCTTACAAAACTCCAATGAAGATCTATCCTGCGGTTCACTATACAATGGGTGGTGTATGGGTTGATTATAATCTTCAGTCTACGATCCCTGGATGTTTCGTAATCGGTGAGGCTAACTTCTCAGATCACGGGGCAAACAGACTGGGTGCTTCTGCTTTGATGCAGGGTCTTGCTGATGGATATTTTGTACTTCCTTACACGATTGCAGATTACCTTTCTGCAGATATCAGAACAGGAACTATTCCTACCAATTCAGCAGCATTTGACGAGGCTGAAAAAGGAATTAAAGAGAAAATTAATTTCTTCTTAAACAATAAAGGAACTCATTCTGTAGACTATTTCCACAAGCAGTTAGGAAACATTATGTGGAATAAAGTAGGAATGGGAAGAACTCCTGAAGGGTTAAGAGAAGCGATCAAGGAAATTGAAGAAGTAAGAAATAACTTCTGGAAAAATGTAAAAGTTCCGGGAGAAGGAGAAGGAATGAACACTGAGCTTGAAAAAGCATTCAGAGTGGCGGACTTCCTTGAGCTTGGACAATTAATGGCTATCGATGCACTACACAGAAACGAATCTTGTGGTGGACATTTCCGTGAAGATCATTCAACTCCTGACGGAGAAGCGGAAAGAGACGACGTAAACTACAAATACGTCGGAGCTTGGGAATATCAGGGAGACGATATCAACGCGGAAGTGTTGCATAAAGAAGAACTGATCTACGAGAACATCGAGGTTAAAACTAGAAGTTATAAATAATCTCCAACCTATAAATATAACATTATGAGTGCAAAAAAAGGCTTACATCTTACGCTGAAAATTTGGAGACAAAAAAATAGTAAAACTAAAGGTCAGTTTGAGACCTATAAAATATCAGATGTATCTACAGACTCTTCATTTTTAGAGATGTTAGATATCCTGAACGAAAATTTAATTAACGAAGGAAAAGAACCAATCGCTTTCGACCACGACTGTCGTGAGGGAATCTGCGGTATGTGTTCTCTTTACATCAATGGTAGAGCTCACGGACCTGATACAGGTATCACAACTTGTCAGCTTCACATGAGAATGTTCAAAGATGGAGAGACTATCGTTATTGAACCTTGGAGAAGTGCTGCTTTCCCTGTTATCAAAGACTTGATGGTAGACAGAAGCGCATTCGACAGAGTAATGGCAGCAGGAGGTTTCATTTCTGTGAACACTTCCGGTAATACATTGGATGCTAACGCTATTCCTGTTCCGAAAGAAGATGCAGACAAAGCAATGGATGCTGCAGCTTGTATCGGATGTGGAGCTTGTGTAGCGACATGTAAAAACGGATCTGCAATGTTATTCGTTGGAGCAAAAGTTTCTCAGTATGCATTACTTCCACAAGGTAGAGTAGAAGCTAAGAGAAGAGTTCTGAACATGGTAAAAGCTATGGATGAAGAAGGATTTGGTAACTGTTCAAACACAGGTGCGTGTGAAGTAGAATGTCCTAAAGGAATTTCTCTTGAAAACATTGCAAGAATGAACAGAGAATACATGGCTGCTCTTGTAGATCAAGGATAGAATTGATTCAAATACATAGAAAATCGCCTTCATTTTTGGAGGCGATTTTTTTATGAAAAAGAAGACTCTGTTAAAGTTTGTTAACTTATGGCCGGATCTTCGTCATTCTTTATTTATTAACTATATATTTGAAAGGTAGTTGAATCGTTTTTATGAAAAAGCTTTCAAATGCTTTTTACCATCAAAAAGGTGTCATTCAATAATTGGAATACCCCTTTTGAACGGTAATAATAAAATTTTTAAAAAAAATAATTAGTGTGAATTAGCAAGCCCTAAAAAGCGTATTTTTGTGTAATATTAAAAATTGAAATGAAAAAATATCTTTTATTGTTTATCATCACATTCTTTGTGATGTCTTGTTCAAAAAAAGTAGAAGTAAAAGGAAAAATTACCGGAAGCTCACCATTGGAAAGAATTGAATTTGTAGAAGCTTCAGGAGTAGGAACCCTGCCTTTAATTAATATAGGTCTCGATAAAGACGGAAACTTTTCAGGAAGTTTTGATGCTCCTAAGGATGGGATGTACGTAATCAACTATGCAGGCAGACAAAGCCTGATTTATCTTGAAGGAGGACAAAAAGTGAATATCTCAGGAAACGGAGCTACCTTCCCAAATGAATATGTGATTACCGGAGATGCTAAAAAGAATAATGATTTCCTTACAGCTTCTCAGAAGTTTTTAGCTGAGTATGGTAATAAAGTTAACTTAGGCGCTTTGATGGCAGGAGATGAAGCTGCATTTTTGAAAGGAATGCATAAAATTGAAGCGGATATTAATAAAAACGTGGATGACCTTGCTAAGAAAAATAATCCAAGCAAAGGATTACTAGAGTGGAAAAAAAATGATGTGAAAGTAACCATTCTTAATTTGCTTGCCAACTATGAAATGTCTCACGGTCCTATGTCCGGAAACCCTTCTTACAAATCATCTAAAGCTTTTAAAGATTATGAAACCCAGTTAGAAACAGACAAAGAAGCGATGGTGAAAACTATTCCTCTTTACAGACAGTATCTGCTGGTAAAAATGACTCCTGATTTCCAGAAATATGCTGAAGCAAACAGCAAAGGAAAAACAGGTATTACAACTTCTGAGATGTTTGCCCAGTATTTAAAAACTAAAAAAGATTTATCTCAAACAACAAAAGATTATCTTCTTGCATTTGTAATGGCTCAGGCTGATATTCATCCAACAACTCCGGCTGCCAATATCGACAAGATTAAGAAGATCATCGATTCAGATATTAAAGATGCTACTATTAAAAGCGACCTTTTAAAAATGCAGGTAGCGATTACAGGACTTAAAATCGGAGAGGCAGCTCCCGAAGCAGCTTTAGCAAAACAAGACGGAAAAGCTTACAAGCTTTCTGAAAACAAAGGGAAACCTTATATGCTGTTCTTCTATGCTTCATGGAACCCTTACATCAGCGAAGCTACCGTACCTGTATTAAAAGAAGTCGTAAACTTCTATAAGTCTAAAATGAATTTTGTATTTGTAAACGTTGATGATACAAAAGACCAGTTTATTAAAACAAGTAATTCTTTATTAAAAGGAATTCAGGGAGTAAATGTTTACGGAGAAGGAGGATTGAACTCAGATATCGCTAAGAAATATGGCGTATACGGATTCAAATTACCTTGCTTTGTAATCATCGATAAAGACGGTAAAATTGCCAGCAGATCTTTCGTGAACCTTGGTGAGCAGGAATTGGTGACAATTCTTGATAAACTGACAGGTCTTTCTGCTCCGAAAGTAGATCCGAATGCGCAAATGCAGCCACAACTGCAGCTTGATCCATCTGCAGTGCAGCAAGCCCCACAGCCAGCAAATCCACAGCCGGCTCCAACAAAATAATAAACTTTAACACTGTATAGAAACCTTATCTTCGGATAAGGTTTTTTTTATTGTATTTTTGCAAACCGGAACGTTAAAGTTTCAATTAGGAAAATAGAAAATTTTAGAATGAGTAGGAAGAAAAAAAGAGATCTAACTCTTGAAAATATAAAATTGTTGACAGCCGGAGCAAAAGGCGTGGCAATAGGAAAAACAGAGGAAGGTAAAACGGTAATGGTAACAGGCGCCATTCCAGGTGATATTGTGAATGTGAGAGTGAAAAAAGCAAAGTCTAAATACTATGAAGGCGAAGCCATTGAAGTTCTTGAAAAATCACCGTACAGAGTTGAGCCTAAATGTATTCATTTTGGTACTTGCGGAGGATGCAAGTGGCAGAATATGAGCTATGAAAAACAGCTTGATTTTAAACAGGAAGAAGTCTATAATAATATCAAAAGGATCGGAGGAATTGATGACTTTGAAACGGTTCCGATTCTAGGATCTGAAGAACAATATTTTTACAGAAATAAAATGGAGTTTTCCTTCTCTAATGCGAGATGGCTTACTCAATATGAAATCAGCTCCGAAGAAAATTTCGGAAGCAAAGATGCCTTAGGTTTTCATATTCCGGGAATGTGGAGCAAGATTCTTGATTTGAAAGAGTGTTTCCTTCAGGAAGATCCTTCCAATGCTATTAGACTGGCTGTAAAAGAATATGGCGTTAATACTGGCCTTGACTTTTTTGATGTGAGAAATCAGGAAGGTTTTTTAAGAACCTTAATGATGAGACAGAACTCCAAAGGAGAGTGGATGGTTCTTTTCCAGCTTTACAGAGAAGAAAAAGAAAACAGAGAAAAGCTTTTTGAATTCTTATTAGGCAAATTCCCGCAGATTAAAACATTGGTGTATGCTATTAATCCTAAGCAGAATGACTCTATTTATGATTTAAATATCAATGTATATTTCGGGGAAGGTTACCTTATGGAAGAAATGGACGGATTGCAGTTTAAGATCGGCCCGAAATCATTCTTTCAGACCAACTACAAACAAGCGCTGGAGCTATACAGAAAAACATTGGAGTTTGCAGATCTTAAAGGAGATGAAGTAGTGTATGACCTTTATACAGGAACAGGAACAATCGCCCAGTATGTAGCAAGAAAGGCAAAACAGGTGATCGGAATAGAATCTGTACAGGAAGCCATAGACGCAGCAATAGAACACGCCGCGTTGAACGGATTGACAAACACAACGTTCTATTGTGGAGATATGAAAGATATTTTCAATGATGAATTTATGGCCAGCCACCCTAAAGCAGATGTGCTAATCACGGATCCTCCAAGAGATGGAATGCATCAGAAGGTTGTAGAGCAGATTTTAAAACTTTCACCTGAAAAAGTAGTTTATGTAAGCTGTAACTCAGCAACACAGGCTAGAGATCTTGCACTGATGAAAGATCATTATACTTTAGTAAAGATCTTACCGGTAGATATGTTCCCGCAAACGCACCATGTTGAGAACATTGCATTGCTTGTTAAAAAATAAATTATTTAAATTTGAATTTCAAATCTTAATATGAAGTACTTTAAATTTCTCATAGCAATCTGCTTTTTTGGAATGTTTTTTTCCTGTGGCGGAGATGATGATATCTGTGAAAGCGGAGAAGGAACCCCGAGAATGAAGGTAGGTTTCAGAACATTGGCGGAAGGAAAGGATACAACCATAGATACATTGTATGTATCAGTAGACTATGGCGGAGGAAAGGTGGATTTGGGAAAACTTGCCAACATTGATTCCAGGTTAATTCCTTTACGTGTAGACAACTCACCCTATACGGATGTTTATTTCAAAACCAGATTCAAAGGCCCGGAGTCTCATGTAAGAATTAGCTATAGTACAAAGTCTACCTATGTATCTCCGGGGTGCGGAATCAAAAAATCTTATGAGAATTTAAGTTCAGAATTAGTAACTCCGAATCCTGTTCTGAAACTGGAAGCCGGGCAAAATCAAATAGAGAATGAAGACAAGACTAATCTTTACCTTTCTTTTTAGTTTATTGGGAATAATAAGCTGGGCACAAGAGAAAAAAAAGGAAGCAGAAAAGAAAGTTCATGAGAAATATGAACCCAATTTTATGGTTGGCCTTGATGTACTGAACACCGGAGCCGGATTCTTTTCAGACAGAAAACTGTATCAGGGATTTATTTCGTCAAAGATAAAAGGAAATCTGCATGCTATTGCGGAAGCAGGTTTTGAAAAGAATGTGTATCAGAAGAATGGTTATGATGCAAAAGCAAGCGGTCCCTTCGTTAAGTTGGGGGCTTTCTATATGCTGGCAAAAGATGCAGAGAATGAATTCAACGGATTTTATGCTGGTGGAAAAGCAGCAGGATCATTCTATAACCAGGAATATATGGCAATTCCCGTTCGCGGATTTGGGGGAAGCAGTTCCTCTGAAGCATTTCCTTCATCCTCTCAGTCTTCTTTCTGGCTTGAAGGTACATTGGGGGGCAGAGTGCAATTGTTTAGTTCCAATTTTTATATAGATGTAAATCTTCAGCCAAGATATATGGTTTACACTTCCAAACAGGATGATATTTCTCCAATGATCGTTCCCGGCTTTGGAAGAAGTTCCTCAAAGTTTAATATGGGGTTTGCATGGAATATTGCTTATAAGTTCTAGAAATAACTGCTCTTACCATTTAAAATATAAAAAACACAAACTTTAGATTGTCCTAAAGTTTGTGTTTTTTTTAATGAATGTTACTTATAATTTTTATAAATGATAATTCTTGAATTGTACAATATATAGAATATAAAATTAATCATATTCTTTGATTTGTGTTTTTTTTAATGAATATGTTTTTTAGATGTATAATATTAAAAAATATTAAGTTATTTCATTTGTTTGATTTATAAAATAGCTATATTTGGCGGAAATTATAATTGTGTTTTAATTTATGAAAAGAGTATTTACTGCTTTAATGTTAACTTGCATAGGAGGGGCAGTGTTCGGGCAATGGACACCTACTTCTCTTAAAAAAGGAGACGACAACAAAAGAAGTACAGGATTTAGAGTAGATCAATCTAATGTAAGAGGTAACGGGTACTATAAACTGGACCTGAACTTACTGAGATCTCAGCTGAAGAATGCACAGGAAATGGGAGCTAATTCCACTCCTGTAGTAATTTCTCTTCCTACTATGAGCGGGAAGATTGAAAGGTTTAATGTATACAGTTTTCCGGTAGTTGTAAAAGAACTGGCAGACAAGTATGAATTAGGATCTTATGTTGGAACAAGTGTCGATGACCCTACCAAATACTTAAGATTCAGTATCGCTCCTAACGATTTTCAGTCAATGATTATCCATGGAGATAAATATGAATTTATCGATCCGGCATCAGCAGACAAAACGATTTATGCTGTTCATCCTAAAACAAAAAAGGATAAGAACGGTTTCCTGTGTTCTACAGAAGAATCTCCTGCTGCTAAGAAGGAAATAGATGCTTTATTGAAAAATGGGCAGTCTTTTTCTAATCAGCCAACAACTTTTAACAAAAGTTCTGATAAGAAATACAGAACAATGAGACTGGCAATGTCTGTTACAGGTGAGTATACACAATACTTTATGACACTTGCAAACGTGCCTGCCACTGCTACAGATGCCGAGAAAAGAGCTCCTGCATTAGTTGCTATCAACAATACTCTGACCAGAGTAAACGGAGTTTTTGAAAAAGATTTTGCTCTGCATTTGAATTTACAGAATTTCCCAAATGTAATTTATATTGATCCTAATAACGATCCATATGCAGCAGCTGCAACGGGATCACAAGGGGCTTGGAACACACAGCTGCAAGCAGCTTTGACAGCCAATGTTGGAAACGAAAACTATGATATCGGACACTTGTTCGGTAAATCAGGAGGTGGAGGAAACGCCGGATGTATCGGGTGTGTATGTATCAATCCTACAACTGCAGTTCCTAAAGGAAAAGGTTCAGGATTTACTTCTCCGGCGAATGGAATCCCGTCTGGTGACGCCTTTGATATCGATTATGTTGCACACGAAATGGGGCACCAGTTAGGAGCTAACCATACTTTCTCTCATAATCTTGAAGGAAGCGGAGTAAATATGGAACCAGGTTCAGGAACTACCATCATGGGATATGCAGGTATTACCGGCCCTGATACAGATGTTCAGCAAAACTCTGATCCTTATTTCCATAAAGCAAGTATCGGTCAGGTACAGGCTAATTTAATTGCAAAAACTTGTGATGTAGAAACTACAATTACCAACAATCCACCGGTAATTGCCGATCTTCCAACATATACTATACCTAAAGGTACTGCTTTTGCTTTAACAGGTTCTGCTACAGATCCTGAAAATGATCCAATGACTTATTCCTGGGAAGAGGTAGATGATGCTTCAGTTTCTATTGATAAGTATAATTTAGGAAATACAACATCAGGAGCTTCATTCAGATCTGCTGCTCCAAACGCAAGCCCGACAAGATACTTCCCGAAATTTACTTCTGTAATGAGCGGAGTTTTAAATAACGCGAACAATACATGGGAAGCCGTATCTACTAAGGCAAGAACTACAAATTTTGCATTAACGGTAAGAGATAATAATTCCAATGTAGCCCAACAGCAATCTGCTTTTAAAATTCAGACTATTGTTGTAGGAGATAATGGTCCTTTCAGATTAGCTAACCAATATGCTGATGTGAATACTCCAACGCCAGTTCAATGGATTGTTGCCAATACCAATGCAGCTCCTTATAATGTTGCTAATGTAAAAATTGATTACACTACAGATAACGGAACAACCTGGACGGTATTATCAGCATCAACACCTAATGACGGATCCGAAAACTTCACTTTCCCTTCTTCATTGAACGGTCAGACAATTAAAGTAAGAGTTTCTTCAATAGGAAATGTTTTCTATGCGGTAGGACCTGTAAGTATTGCACCTCTATCTGCTTGTAGCAGTGCTGCTCCAACTAACGTTGTTGTAAGTAACATTACAGTGTCTTCAGGAAGTGTATCCTGGATGTCTTATACAGGCGCAACTTATAAAGTACGTTACAGAAAAGTAGGTACAACTGTATGGACTGAAGCTGATACAGCAGTTCCTTCAATCAACTTAAGTAACTTAATTGATGGTACAACGTATGAAGTTCAGGTAGCTTTAGTTTGTGGTACTACAGTAGGAACATATTCTACATCCGTAAACTTCAGTACACCTGCACTTGCTTACTGCGCAGCTGCTTCAACAAGTTCAGACTATGAGTATATTGCCAATGTGACACTTGCGAATGTAAATAACACTTCTGTAAATAGTACATATACAAACTATACAACAAATACAGCACTTCAAATTAACTTAACAAAAGGGAATGTTTACCCTATGTCTGTTACTGTAGGGAACTCCGGTAGTGCTGATTATGATACGGTAGCTGCATTTATAGACTTTAACAAAGATGGTGTTTTCAGTGATTCAGAAAGAGTATTGAATTATCCTGTAACATTAACGCAGCCATCAACTGTAGTAAGCGGAAACGTTACAATTCCAGCGAATGCAGTAGAAGGACAGCCATTAAGAATGAGAGTTGTAGCATTCTATGTAGGTGCTGGAACTGGAGGAGGTAACATTGGTTTATCATTACCTTCAGATTATGTTTGTGGAGAACTTTTCGATGGTGAGGTTGAGGATTATAATGTAGTGATCACAGGTAACCTTTCTACTTCTGAAAACGATGTTAAAAATAATGGTATTCAGATTTATCCAAATCCTGCAACTGATGTTTTAAATATTACTAAAGTTTCAGATAAAGCAACTTATAAAATTTATAGTGCTGCCGGACAATTAGTAGACAGAGGAAATATCAATAATGGAAAAGTAAATGTTTCAGCTTTAGTGAAAGGTGGTTATATAATTACTATTGATGATAAAGGAATTGAACAGTTCAAATCTAAATTTATCAAGAAATAAAGATAACCTTTAAATATTAGTAAATCCCCGGAACTTCCCGGGGATTTCTTTATTTAGATCATAAGTAGTTAATTTGTTATTTTTTTATAAAAAAAACATAAATGTACTTATAAATTAATAATAAAAAATGATTAGATTTGTGTGATTAATATTATAATGAAAACATTATGAAGAAATTCTTTACCTCTTTAATTCTGTTTCTCTGTTTGATTTGCACAGGCTTTGTATCCAAAGTCTCGGCTCAGGCAGGCCAGATCGGGACAGGAACGGGTACCTCTGTGTATCTCCCCATACGTTCCTATTATGGGTATAGTTATTCTCAGCAGATTTATACTGCTGCAGAGCTTACGACTGCTATAGGTACGTCAAACTATATCACGGCTATAAAGTTTTATTCCACCACCGTTGCATCCTCTCAGGCTGTATATAAGGATTGGGTGGTATACATGGGAAATACAACCCAGAATAACTTTGCCACCAATACAAGCTGGATTCCGGTAAGTTCTATGACTCAGGTGTTTGACGGAGTTTTACCTAACTTAACGAATGGAAGCTGGGTAACTCTTCAATTGTCTACACCATTTTTATGGAATGGAACAGACAACCTTGTGGTTGCTGTAAATGAAAAAACTCCTGATTATGCATCTTCTCCAGGTACGGCCTGGGGATCATACAATGCAGGAGCAAACAGGGGGATCATCTATTATGAAGATAGCGCAAATCCTGATCCTGCAGCACCTCCTTCTGCAAAAGACAGACTTGCAGATATTCCCAGAATACAGTTGGAAAGCCACCCGCTTCCGGCTTGTTCAACAGCTCCGCCTACCAATATTACAGTTTCAAACCTGACAACAACTTCTGCTAATATAGGCTGGTACCTTTCTGCAGGTGCCACTTATGTTGTAAGATACAGACCTGTATCAGGAGGAGCTTGGACAACAATCAATGTGACAACTCCTATGGTCGCAAACCAGATTATTACCGGATTAACTGAGCAGACTCAGTATGAAGTTCAGGTAGCGACTGTCTGTGGAGGAACACAGGGAGCATTCTCTTCCAGCGTCAACTTTACAACTCCTGCACTTACTTATTGTAATTCCGCTGCTACGAGTACCTATATTGATGGATATATCAATCAGGTTTCTGTAAATGCACAAGGTGCTCCGTCTATGTACAGCAACTCCGGTCAGAGTGGCTATACAGATTACAGTACAGATCCTGCAAGAGTAGTTACTTTGGTAAGAGGAGGTACAGCTACCGTTTCAGTTTCAAAAACGTGGCCAGGCTACCAGTACGGCTTCTTGACAGGAGTTTGGATTGACTTTAACCGTAATGGTGTTTTTGAAGCGAGTGAAAGAGTACTTACTTCACCAAGTAATACAACAACTCCGGTTACCGCTACATTTACAGTACCAACTGCTGCCGGTGGTGCTTATACAGGAAACCTGACTACAAAAATGCGTGTTGTATTAAATGAATACAGCCCAATTAGTGCTTGTGGAACTTATTATTATGGTGAAACTGAAGACTATGCAGTAAAACTTATCGATTTGGCTGGATGTTCTACAGCACCGCCATCTAATATCATGGTTAATAATGTAACCCCTTCTTCAGCGAATGTTACTTGGACATCCACTACAGGAGCTACTTATATCGTAAGATACAGAGTTTCTCCTTCCGGAGCATGGCAGCAGATTGCAGTAAATACACCATTAATCAGTAACCAATTACTTACCGGATTATTGGAACAGACTGCATACGATGTACAGGTAGCCACTGTTTGTGGAGGTACTACAGGGGCATTCTCACCAACTGTTACCTTTACAACACCTACTCTTACTTATTGTACAGCAGGTCCTACAAGCAATACTGCAACAAGCGGATATATTAATAATGTAACTGTTACTCCTACGAATACTCCTATTATGATGAGTAATTCCGGATCTGACAATTATAAAGATTATACACCGGATGCTACAAGAGTAGTAATCTTTGAAAGAGGTTCAGCAAATAATAAAATTTCTGTAAACAAATACTGGCCGGGTTCTCCTTCTTCATATGCAGTTTCAGCCTGGGTAGACTTTAACAGAAACGGAACATTTGAAACCAGTGAAAGAATTCTTAATACCACATACAATACAACTACTCCTGTAACGGCTACTTTCTCAGTACCTACCGTTGCAAGTGGTAACGTGTATACAGGAACTCTTCCTACCCGTATGCGTGTAGTAATGAGATATTTTGATAATGCTAACCCTTGTGGTACATTCACTCAGGGAGAGGTAGAAGATTATGCAGTAAAATTTGTAGATGCTCAGCCTTGTTCAACGGCCGCTCCAACAAATATTACAGTAAATAATATCGGAGCTACTACAGCAACGGTATCATGGGTTGCTACTGCAGGAGCTACTTATAATATCAGATGGAGAGTTTCTCCGGGTGGAGTGTGGCAGACAGCTACAGTTCCTGCGGGTCAGAACTTCTATGGAATTACTGGTCTTACAGAGCAGACTAATTATGATGTTCAGGTTTCTACAACTTGTAACGGTTCCACAGGTTCTTACTCGTCAACAGTAACATTCACAACCCCTCCATTAACTTACTGTCAAATGACAGGAACGGGTACGAATGACCATATTTCGAATGTAACAGTTACCTCTTCGAACCTTGGAGTTCCTCCGATGAATAATACTTCGGTACAGACCAATTATATCAGTTATACTTCTCCGGAAACTCTTATTACTTTAGATGTAGATTCTCAGAATAATAAAATTTCCGTAGCAAAAGGCTGGACAGGTGCAACAGGTAACGATGCTGTAACAGCCTGGATCGACTTTGACAGAAACGGACAGTTTACAGATGCCGAGAGAATTTTAATTTCTCCAGCCAACACAACAACTCCGGTGACGGCTACTTTTGCAGTTCCTTCGAATGCTTACACAGGACTATTAACAACTACAATGAGGGTTGTACTGAAACGTACAAATGCTCCTGTAATGTGTCAGAACGCAGTAGATGGAGAAGTAGAAGACTACAGAGTAAGAATCAGACCTTGCAGCAATGCAACTCCTAACGCACCAACATTTACAACAACGCATACAACAGCTACTGTTACCATCACAGGAGCAGGAGTAAGTTATGTGGTGAGATACAGAGTGCAGGGAACAACTGTCTGGACGCAGGTATATGCTTCTGCACAATTAGGTAACCTTCCTTTAGTAATCAGTGGATTGACTCCAGCAACTACTTATGAAGTAGAGGTTGCGGCAATCTGTGGAGATATCGTTGGAACGGCAACACCAATCAAAACATTTACTACAAGATGTGATCCTACTCCTCCGAATGTAACAGTAACTAATATTACTCCAACAACAGCATTGATTACGTGGTCTCCGCTTGCAGCAAGTTCTACGTATACCATGAGATGGAGAAAAGTAGGTAGTACAGGGCCATGGAATATAGTGAGTTTACCGGCAGCTCCTGCCAATACTTATGTATTAGGAAGTGCAACTCCTCTGGAGCCATACACAACTTATGAAGTACAGATTGCTAACCAGTGTAACGGTGAAAGTACATTAAATCCATATTCAAATCCTAAAGTATTTACAACAGAAAGAATATGTGAGATTCCGCCTCCGGGACTAACAATTACCCAATTGCTTCCTACATCAGCGGCAATTCAGTGGGATCCGTTCCCGGGAGCAACATATGTTCTTAGATATAGAAAAGTAGGAATTCCGAGCTGGACAGAAGTACCATCATTAGTTAATAACCTTGTATTGACAGGTCTTACAGAATTAACAAAATATGAAATGCAGGTAGTGAATATCTGTAACGGTACACCAGGAAACTATACTCCTCCTTACTACTTTACAACTCCTACAGTAATCTACTGTAAGATGAAGGCTGAAAACTCAACAGGAGAGCATATCTCTAAAGTTACAGTGAAGCCTACTGGTAAGAAAACAATGGAGAATGAATCCGGAGCATCGACGTATACAGATTACACAGGAGTTCCTAAAACATTCATCGAGATGATCCAGGGCTCCACTGACAATGAGATCATCATTGAGAAAAAATGGACAGGAACTACTTACAACGAAGGAATCGCAGTTTGGATTGACTTCAACAGAAACGGAGAGTTTGACATCAATGAAAGAGTATTTACTTCTTCACCAAACTCAAACAGCCCTGTTTCAGGTAAATTCAATGTACCGGCAGATGCCTTTGTAAGTATGACAGATTATAAGTATGTAGTGATGAGAGTAGCCATGTCGAGAGACGGTATCCCTGTAAACTGTACTGACTTCAAAAACGGAGAAGTAGAGGATTACACGGTAAGAATCTCTAAACCTGTTGTCGCTAACCCGGTTGATCAGACAAGTGTTATGATTTATCCTAACCCGGTAAGCTCAGTACTGTTTGTAAAAAATGTTAGCAAGAGGGCTAAATATAAGATCTACAATGCAGCCGGACAGGTTATCGCAGACGGTATCCTACTCAACAACCAGATCAATGTAAGCAGATTGATTAACGGTGTTTATGTAATTGATATCGATGACAACGGTACTACTACCCAAAAGAAATTTATCAAAGAATAATCATTTAGATTTCAAATAGAATAAGCCTCCGGAAATGGAGGCTTATTTTTTTGTAAAAGATCTCGGAAGAATCCGTCCCCTCAGGAAAAATTTTTTGCAGAAAAAAACTCGTTAGAAAAGTTTCTAACGAGTTTTTATTTATTCAATACTGAAGATCACTTTTTCAGTTTCTTCTTTTAATTCTTCCAGATTGGTATTATTGTAGATAATGCAGTCTGCCATTTTAATTTTATCCCTTTCGGGCATTTGTTTTTCCATGACCGTTTCTACCTCGCGGTAGGTTTTATTATCCCTGTCCATTACTCTTTTGATCCTGATGTTATCCTCGGCTGTTACCAGAAGAGACTTATAACATTGTCTGTTAAGTTTCAGTTCAAACAGTAAAGCTGTTTCTTTAAAAACTAAATATTTGCTTTGTTTCTTAACCCAGTTTTCAAAATCAATTCTTACAGCGGGATGAATAATTTCATTCAACTGCTGAAGCAGATCTCTGTTATTAAAAACTTTATCCGCTACAAATTTTCTGTCGTACAATCCGTTTTCATCATAAGCATCTTCGCCAAGAAGTTCTTTGATTTTTATTTTCAGATCTTCACTCTCATTAACTATAGCTTTTGCTCTGTCATCGGAATAATAAACCGGAAAGCCGAATTCCTCTATGAAGCGCGCAACTGTGGTTTTTCCGGAACCTATTCCTCCTGTTAAACCAATGATCTTGGGTGCTGGTTCCGGCTCTGTCTGCTGTGTTTCTGAATGTAATTCTTCCATAATTAAAAATTAATATCCAAAAACATCATTAAAGCTAAACGTCTCATCAAGTCTTACCCCTTTATCGGTCATTTTAAGACTTGCCAGTTCGTTATGAGCATCATGTTCAAAGAACAATAAATATTCGTTGTCTACACACTGCTTAAGGAATTTCCCTTTTTCTTCCAGTGTTAAAAGAGGTCTGGTATCATATCCCATCACGTATACCTGATTGATATGTCCTGCGGTAGGAATAAGATCGGCTGCAAAAACAACCGTTTTTTCCTGATATTGGATTACCGGAAGCATCTGCTTTTCCGTATGTCCGTCTACGAAGATAACATCCATCTTCAGATCAGGAGCGAAACCGTAATTTCCGGTAGTGGGAAGTGGTAAAAAGTTAAGTTGTCCGCTTTCCTGCATCGGCATAATATTTTCCTTCAGAAAGCTGGCTTTTTCCCTTGCATTGGGTTCTATAGCCCATTGCCAGTGGTTTTCATTCGTCCAGAAGTTGGCGTTTTTAAAGGCAGGTCTGTATCCGGTTCTGTCGTCATTCCATTCTATAGCTCCGCCGCAGTGATCGAAGTGAAGGTGAGTAAGGAATACATCCGTAATATCTTCCTTTATAAAGCCGTATTTTTTAAGATTTTTATCAAGAGTATCGTCTCCCCAAAGAGAATAATGTCCAAAAAACTTGTCATCCTGTTTGTTACCGAGACCGCAGTCTACCAGGATTAATTTTTTTCCATCTTCAATAAGCAGAGAACGGGTTCCCAGCTCGATCAGGTTTTTTTCGTCTGCCGGGTTTGTTTTTTCCCACAGACTCTTCGGGACGACTCCAAACATAGCACCGCCGTCCAGTTTAAATTTTCCACATTGTATTGGATATAACTTCATATGTATATTTTGATTATTTCTTTATTAATTTCATTTTCTCCGCAATTTTTCTTGCGTTATCATCAGACTGTTCAAGTTGGCTGATAATATTATTAAAATCACTTTCTTTTCTGTTCTGAGAAAGTTTTTGTTTGATGAATATTTCGGTTGGAATAACTTTAATCCCAAAAGCACCTTTCATTTCCTTTTCCACAAATTCCCTTCCCATGTCTTTCACCATCATTGGACATTGCTGGAAATTTTCATATTTGGACGTTAATTTATCCAAATGGACATACAGTTCATCATGATCCATTATTTCAACTTTTCCCCGGATTTGTACCGCCTCATAATTCCAAGTGGAAACATTAATATGATCATACCAGCTGCTGGATATATAAGTGTGGGCTCCCAAAAAGTCACAAAGAACTTCATCACCATCTTGTAAGGTTTTTGCCTGGGGATTTGCTCTTGAAATATGAGTTTCAATATAGACATTTTGAGGATCATCTTCATTAAGCATCATCATAGAATGGGTTGCCCGTATCTTATCAACAGAAGAAATCAGTAAAGCAAAAGAGTTTTCTTTGATAATCTCTCTCATCAAATTGTAATCTTCGCTTCTGTATAATTTAGGTATAAACATAAACTAATCAATTCTCATTAACCTTAAACTAAACTTTAAACGTTGAACTTCAAACCCAAAACTTTGAATTAAAATAGTTCTCCCGGGTTTTTAGGTCTTGTAATATTCAAATGTTTGTAAGCTTTGTCGGTAACTTCCCGTCCTCTTGGAGTTCGGATAATAAAACCTTCCTGGATCAGAAACGGTTCATATACTTCTTCCAGGGTTTCCGGATTTTCGGCAATTGATGTTGCCAGGGCAGAAATACCAACCGGTTTTCCTTTAAAATTTTCAATCATGACACGCATGATTTTATTATCCATTTCATCCAGACCAAATTCGTCCACGTTTAAAGAATCCAAAGCATATTTGGTAATCTTGATCTCAATCTCACCGTTTCCTTTGATTTCGGCAAAATCACGTACTCTTCTCAGTAATGCATTGGCAATCCTTGGCGTTCCACGGCTTCTTCTTGCTATTTCTATCGCAGCATCTTCATAAATGACAACTCCTAAAACCCTTGCACTTCTCTGAATAATGGTTGATAAAAGTTCAATAGAATAATATTCCAGCCTGCTCTGAATCCCGAATCGGGCAAGCATTGGCTTCGTAAGCATTCCACTTCTTGTAGTAGCTCCCACCAGAGTAAACGGATTTAAGGCGATCTGTACACTTCTGGCATTGGGACCTGTTTCCAGCATAATATCAATCTTATAGTCTTCCATAGCAGAATACAGGTATTCTTCCACTACAGGAGAAAGACGATGAATCTCATCAATGAAAAGAACATCATTTTCTTCCAGATTGGTCAATAAGCCCGCTAAACTTCCCGGCTTATCCAATACTGGCCCGGAAGTAATCTTGCAGTTTACCCCAAGTTCATTAGCGATAATATTGGCCAAAGTCGTTTTACCAAGCCCCGGCGGACCGTGTAATAAAACATGATCTAGTGCTCCGCCACGTCTTTTCGCAGCGGTAACAAAAACTTCAAGGTTCTCCAGCGTTTTTCTCTGTCCCGCAAAATCTTTAAAGCTTTGGGGACGGATCTGCTCTTCCTGCATCAGCTCCTCGTTTGAGTAGTTTTCCTTATCTGGATGTAAAAAATCTGGCATTAATTCATTTCATTTACTTCAAAGATAGCAAATTTAGACAAAGGTTGAAGGCCAGATTGAGAAAACGTTGAGATTGATACAGCGGTTTAAGCCTGGGTTGAAAATGAGAACCGCTAAGATTTAAATAATTGGGATATTTTAAGTATTTTTGAGAGAAGAAATTATTAATACATATTAATGAAATTAATAGGACCATTTAAGCAGGTGGTAACACTTGCTAACTTACCCTTAAGAGGAAAACTTTCTGATGAACAGCTTGAAATTATTGCAGACGGAGGAATTGTAGTAGATCAGAATACCATTCAGAAAGTTGGAAGTTTTGAAACATTAAAAACAGAAAATCCCACTATAGAAATTGAACATATTGAAGGAGAGCAGGTTGTTCTTCCTGCTTTTGTAGATTCACATACCCATATTTGTTTCGGAGGAAACCGTGCCAACGATTTTGCGATGCGTAATGCAGGGAAAACTTACCTTGAGATTGCAGAAAGCGGTGGTGGAATCTGGAGTTCCGTACAGCATACAAGAAATGCATCAGAAGAAGAACTGTTAAAAACTTTAATAGAAAGAATCAACTTTTTGGTTGATCTGGGAATTACCACCATTGAAGTGAAGAGCGGCTACGGTCTGGATGTGGAAAGCGAGTTGAAGATGCTTAGAATTATTAAAAAAGCACAGAATGAAACTAAAGCCACTTTAGTTCCTACCTGCCTTTCAGCACATTTAAAACCAAAAGATTTTGAAGGAAGCAACCCTGAATATCTGGAATATATCCTTACCGAAATTTTACCGAAAGTAAAAGAAGAAGAATTGGCAAACAGAGTAGATATTTTTATTGAAAAATCTGCTTTTCAGCCTGAAGAAAGTAAAGAATTCTTATTAAAAGCAAAAGAATTAGGTTTTGAAATTACCGTTCATGCAGATCAGTTTACCCCTGGAAGTTCAAGAATTGCAGTAGAAGTAGGAGCGAAGTCTGCAGACCATCTGGAAGCAACCATTGATGAAGATATTCAATTCCTTGCAGAGTCTGACACCGTAGCAACAGCTCTTCCCGGAGCGAGCCTTGGACTTGGCGAGAAATTTACCCCTGCAAGAAAATTATTAGACGCAGGTGCTATCGTGGCTATTGCTAGTGACTGGAATCCGGGCTCTGCCCCAATGGGAAATCTCATTACCCAGGCATCTATTTTAGCCACCTTCCAAAAGCTTACAACAGCTGAAGTTTTGGCAGGGATGACCTTCCGTGCTGCTTTTGCATTGGATCTTGAAGACAGAGGACAATTGGAAACAGGGAAAAAGGCAGATTTTGTCACTTTTAAAACCAATAATTTCCAGAATATACTGTATAACCAGGGAAGCCTGAAAACTGAACATGTTTATATTGATGGAAATCTTATATAAAATTATTAAATAACCATATTTGTTCTTCAATCGATGCTGATTGAATAACAGACAATAGGCAAATGACTGAATAATGAGTACTATTTGGCAAGGCAGATTGGACGGAGAAGAACTTCTCTATCACAGAATATTTCAACGGGTAAAAGAAGAACGTAATTACGACAATATTTCTACAGGAGATTTTGCATTGCACGGTTTTGCTGTAGATGAAGGAGTAAGAAGAAACAAAGGCCGTCAGGGAGCAAAAGATGCTCCAGATGTGATCAGGAAAAATATGTCTAATTTTCCGGTGATTCTTCCTGACTTTTCCATGCTGGACTTTGGGAATGTTACCTGTGAAGACGGCAATCTGGAAAATACACAGAATAACCTTGCCAAAAATGTGTCAAAAGTACTTTTAAAAGGAGGAAAATCTCTTGTTTTAGGTGGAGGTCATGAAGTGACGTATGCTCATTATCTGGGCGTTAAAACAGCCTTTCCGGAACAGAAAATAGGAATCATCAATATCGATGCCCATTTCGATAACAGACAGCCGGAAAAAGGAGTAGGACCAAGCTCCGGAACCGGGTTTTGGCAGATTGCTCAGGAAGGACCTATCCATTCTTTGCATATTGGAATCCAGAGAAACTCCAATACATTAAAGCTTTTTGATACCGCTCATCAGTATGGAATGAAATATATTCTGGCAGACGAATTATTTTTTGAAAATCTTACCTCCGTCTATCAGCGTATTGACGAACTGCTGGACAGTGTAGATTATGCCTATCTTACCATTTGCATGGACGTCTTTAATGCATCAGTCGCTCCTGGAGTTTCCGCGGCGGCATATAACGGTATCTTTGCAGATACAGCTTTTATGCATTTTTACAGACATATCTTAAAAAATAAAAAACTGGTAGCGCTGGACGTGGCAGAAGTGAACCCTTCTTTCGATATCCAGGACAGAACAGCAAGACTGGCAGCATGTCTTGTGAATGAATGGCTAATGATTTAAGATAAAGTTATATTCTTCCGATAGAGAAAATCATTATTTTATTGACCCTTAAGGAATGGAATTTGCTGATTTCACCGTGCTTTTAAAATAAAGGCGCTTATAAATTCATTAGCTGAATTTAAAACAGAAATTTATATTATGGAACAATTAATTGAAAGCAAGCTTATTAAAGCAGATAAAGCGTTTTCAGTGTGGAGAAAAGTGCCGTTTGAGGAAAGGCAGAAGTTAATTGCAAAAGCAGCGGAAATTTTAAAGAATAATTCGGAGAAATTTGGAAAGATAATTACAACAGAAATGAATAAACCCATTTCAGAATCTATTGCTGAAGTGGAAAAGTGTGCTTTAATGATGAATTATTATGCAGGCGCCGAGAATACTTTACAACCAGAAAAAGTAGAATCGGAATTTGCTTATTCTGAAGTTCACTATGCTCCGAAAGGAGTAATCTTAGGTGTAATGCCGTGGAATTTTCCTTTCTGGCAGGTATTGAGATTTGCTACTCCTGCCATTTTAGCAGGAAATACAATAGTTTTGAAGCATGCTTCAATTTGTTTCGGAAGCGGAAATGCCATTGAAGAAGTTCTTCTGGAAGCAGGTTTTCCGGAAGGTGTTTTCCAGAATCTTGAGGTAGGACATAAAGCGGTAAAGGAAATCCTTGAACATGATACTATAAAAGGGGTAAGCTTGACAGGCAGCGGAAAAGCCGGAGGAGAAGTTGCTTCAATAGCCGGTTTAAATATCAAAAAATCTTTGCTTGAATTAGGTGGAAGTGATGCGTTTATTATTTTTGATGATGCAGATCTTGAAGAAGCAGCCAGAGCCGGTGTAAAATCAAGACTTCAAAACTGCGGGCAAACCTGTACTGCGGCAAAAAGATTTATCATTGATGAAAAAATTGAAGATCAGTTCTTACCAATCTTCATTGAAGAATATAAGAAATATGAGATTGGAGATCCTTTAGATAAAGAAACCAAACTGGCCGGAATGGCGAGACCTGACCTTGCTGATGAACTGGAAGCTCAGTTCAACAGGGCATTGGAAAATGGTGCTGAAATTATTATTCCTCTGGAAAGAGTTTCTGAAAATGAATTTAAACCAGGTTTAATCAGAGTGAAGGAAGGAAATCCTATTTTAAAAGAAGAACTTTTCGGACCTCTGGGTATGGTGATGATTGCAAAAAATGATGAAGAGGCTTTACAAATGGCCAATGATATTCCATTCGGGCTTTCCAATTCCGTATGGACTAAAAATAAAGACCGTCAGCTATTCTTCATTGAAAACCTTGAATCTGGAACAGTCAATATCAACCGTATGACAAGCTCTGATCCCCGTTTTCCTTTCGGAGGATCAAAAGCTTCCGGATATGGAACAGAATTGTCTTTACTGGCTTTAAAAGAATTTGTAACAGCTAAGACGATTGTAGGAAATTAAAAGGATAAAATGTCATGCCGAGGAAACAAGGAATCTCAGAGATTCTTCACTTCACTTCGTTGCGTTCAGAATGACAAACTACCATTTATAAGTTAACAGTAAACTTTACACTATAAAATAAAAACTCCCGGAAACTAGTTTCCGGGAGTTTTTTATGCTTTGACAAAAAGTAATTTTGCTTATTGCTTATACTGTCGTAAGTCTCAATGTATTCGTTTTTCCACCTTCATATGATGGAGTAGCATTGATATTGATGACGAAATCTCCGGTTTCAATATAACCATAGTTATGCGTTAACATATTGACCTGGATGATCGTTTCGTCAGTAGACTTCTTCATATCGTAGTAATAGGCATGTACACCCCAAAGAAGGTTCAACATCGTAATTACTCTTCTGTTACCACTATATACGATGATGTGGGAGTTTGGTCTGTGTGCTGCAAGCTGGAAGGCTGTATATCCTGAATGAGTAAGGGTTACAATAGCAGAAACATTGGTTGTTTTAGCAATTCTTACTGCTGCAAGACAAACCCTGTTGGTAATGAATCTTTCATCAATACAGTTATAATCTTTCTCGATAGGCTCATTTTTGTGTTGGTAGAAATGAGTAGTTTCGATATTTTTTACAATTTTAGCCATGTTTTCCACAACCTGTACCGGATATCTGCCTACTGAAGTTTCTCCGGAAAGCATTACAGCATCAGCTCCGTCCAATACAGAGTTCGCAACGTCGTTTACTTCCGCTCTTGTTGGTGTTAAGCTGTTGATCATCGTTTCCATCATCTGAGTGGCAATGATAACAGGTTTAGAGTAGAATCTTGCTTTTTCTACCAGGTTTTTCTGGATCGCAGGAACTTCCTCCATAGGAACTTCTACCCCAAGGTCTCCACGTGCTACCATTAATCCGTCGCATTCAAGAAGGATTTCATCAATATTTTTAACGCCTTCAGGTTTTTCAATCTTCGCAATAATAGGAGTCTTGAATTTACCGTTCGGGTGGTTTGCAATTAATTCTTTCAGGTCAATAATGTCCTGTGCGTGACGTACGAAAGAAAGAGCAATCCAGTCAACTTCCATGTCAAGCATGAAATTAGCATCCTGAACATCTTTTTCCGTTAATGCAGGAAGAGAAACATTTGTATTAGGTAGATTAACTCCTTTTTTAGAACTTAACGGACCTCCCTGAATGGTTTTTGCTTTTACAGTATCTTTTTCATTGGTTTCGATAACCTCCAGCATTAGTTTCCCGTCATCAATAAGGATTCTTTCCCCTACTTTTACGTCTTGTGGAAACTGTTGGTACGTCATGTACACCTTTGTGGAATCTCCCTCCATCTTTTCATTGGTGAAGGTAAGAATGTCACCCGGGTTCAGATAAGATCCTTCCTTTACAACTCCCACTCTCAGTTTAGGTCCCTGTAGATCGCCGAGGATTCCTACAGAATAACCATACTCACTGTTTAGCTCTCTAATTATTTCAATATTTTTTCGAACTAAGTCGTAATCTGCATGCGAAAAATTTATTCTGAAAATATCAACACCCGCTTTCATTAGATCTAACATTACCTCCTTCGACGATGAAGCAGGCCCTAGTGTTGCGATAATTTTTGTCTTCTTTAAATACTTATTCATAATACTGGATAATTTGATAAAGTTCCTCTTCAGAACTCAATGTATAATCTTGAATTGGAAAAACAAGATTTTCAGGGAGCAAAATTACGGAAAAATCAGGAAACTGTTCCGAACTATGCAGAATATATTCCACATCTACCTGATTATTTAATAAAAATTTAATGTTTTCTTCTTCTGTAAAGAGTTCTGTCTGGATTTTTTTTTGCTTACTTTCGGAAGATTTATTGGAAATGAAGGTAAAACAGGTCTTCGAAAACTTGTGATAGGCTTCATATCTTGGAAAAAAATAATCATAATAACCTCCATGAAAGACAAGATCTTTCTTTCTTGAAAAACTGAGGTTGTTGATTTGATTTATTTTGTAGAAAAACTCGTGAGCAGGTATATCTTTGGCTAATCTTACCAATCCTATGGCAATATCTTCAAATTCTATATCATCAAGATCATAAAGTTTTTGAATTTCCAAGTATATTTTCTTTTTTGTTTAAAATATAAAATGCCCTCTGTGCTGCTTTTTCCTCTGCCTTCTTCTTGGAAGTCTCTGTTGCATTAGCAATTTTTTCGTCTCCCAGCCATACATGGCACCTGAATACGACAGATTTATTCGCCTGTATTTCCTCGCAGGTTTCATACTTTATATTGACTTTCTTCTTCTGGCTCCATTCGAGCAGGAGACCTTTATAGCTTACAATTTTGTTTTCAAGCTTATTGATCTCGGAAGGGGTCAGCAACTTTTCCAGAATAATCCTTTTACAGGTATCATAATGGAAGTCTAAATAAACGGCACCGATTAAGGCTTCGAATAAATTTCCAGAGATATTCTCTCCCAAAGCTGATGAGCTGTTCTGCTTTTGCAAAAGGCTGGTAAGCTTGAGATCTTCTCCTAATTTATTGAGGTTTTTCCTATTAACAATCTTAGATTTCATTTGTGTCAGGTATCCCTCATTGGCCTGAGGATAAGTCTGGAACAAATGACAAGAAATAATTGTACCCAAAACAGAATCTCCCAAAAATTCAAGTCTTTCGTAATTACTGTCTTGATTTTTAGAAGAATTTTTCAAAGAAAAAGCTTCGCGGTAAAGAGCAATATTCTGTACCTCGGTACCCAATACTTTTCTAAGCTCGGTACTGAGAAAATACTCTCTCTCCGTTAATTGTCTTTTTCTTTTTTTGAGAAGGAATTTAGAAAAGTATTTCTGTAACTCCATTCATTGAATTTAGATTTTCTTAAATAGAACGCAAGCGTTGTGCCCGCCAAATCCAAAAGTATTGCTCATGGCTACTTTTACATCTTTCTTCACAGCTGTATTAAACGTAAAGTTTAATCGGCTGTCAATATTTTCATCATCAGTAAAATGGTTGATGGTTGGAGGAACAGTACCATGAATAATAGTTCCCAATGCAGCGATAGCTTCAATTACACCCGCAGCACCTAAAAGATGGCCAGTCATTGATTTTGTAGAATTAATCTGAATGTCATAAGCATGCTCGCCTAATAATTTTGAAATTGCATTGGATTCTGCGATGTCTCCTAATGGAGTAGAAGTACCATGCATGTTGATATGATCTACTTCATCAGCAGTTAAGCCTGCATCTTCCAAACAGTTTTTCATTACCAGATAAGCGCCAAGGCCTTCAGGATGTGGAGCAGTCATGTGATGTGCATCAGCACTTAAACCACCTCCCAGTAATTCTGCATAAATTGTAGCACCACGTTTTACGGCGTGCTCATATTCTTCAAGAACGATACATCCTGCCCCTTCACCTAATACAAATCCATCTCTGTCTTTGTCGAAAGGTCGTGAAGCTGTTTTTGGATCGTCATTTCTTGTAGAAAGTGCCATCATTGCGTTGAATCCACCGACACCACTTGCTGTAACGGCTGCTTCAGAGCCTCCGCACACAATCACGTCTGCTTTTCCTAACTGGATCAGCATTTTGGAATCAATTATAGCATTTGCTGAAGATGCACATGCAGATACAGTTGTATAATTTGGTCCGTGGAAACCGTATTCAATTGAGATATGTCCTGGAGTGATATCCGCAATCATTTTTGGGATAAAGAAAGGGTTGAATCTCGGAATTTCCGTATTGGCCCATCCTAACACTTCAGTTTCAAAAGTCTCTAATCCTCCGATTCCGGAACCCCAGATTACACCAACTCTGTTTTTATCTACATTGTCTTCAATAATGCCGGAATGCGCTACTGCTTCTCTTGCAGCAACAAGTCCCAATTGAGTATTTCTATCCATTTTTTTAGCTTCTTTCTTATCGAAATGCTGTAACGGATCGAAATTTTTTACCTCGCAAGCAAACTTAGTTTTAAAGTTTGTGGCATCAAAAAGAGTAATCGGAGCGGCACCGCTCTCACCTTTCACAAGATTTTCCCAGTATTCTTTTGCATTATTTCCTATTGGTGTTATTGCTCCAAATCCGGTTACAACTACTCTTTTTAATTCCATAAACTTTGTTTAATTTCTTTTTTGTTGAAGAATATTATTTATTTACTACTTCTTCGATGTAAGCGATAGCGTGTCCTACAGTAGTAATTTTTTCAGCTTGATCATCAGGGATCTGAATGTTAAATTCTTTTTCAAATTCCATGATTAACTCAACTGTATCTAGTGAATCAGCTCCTAAATCGTTAGTGAAGCTAGCTTCAGGAGTTACTTCTGTTTCTTCAACGTCAAGCTTATCAGCGATGATAGCTTTTACTCTTGATGCAATGTCTGACATAGTAAATTATTTTTTTAATTGTTAGATGCTGCAAATATATAAAATTCTTTACGATAAAACATTTTTTTAGTCTTTTTTGTGGACCGGAAGCTTTCATTTTAGATTGTTTCGCTTTAGTCTTTTAGTTTTCAGGTGGTTATATTTATAGTGTTCAGGGAATATAAAACCAATCATGGAATGACAGAGAGAGAAATAGAAGATAATTCTTCTGAACTTCATCATTGTTAGGTTTGATTGATGAATGGTAGGTCAAAAAAGTAGGGTTGTTTTTAGCGTGATAACAAAAGAGATTTCAAATAAGCTTTATACATCTCAAGATTTTTTTAAAAAACTCATCATATATATAATATATTAATATATAACAGTAAGTTTTATCATTGAAGTTTGGTATAAGCTTGTTTTAAAGTAAAAAACCACTGAATAATCAGTGGTTTCAGTGGAGTTGGAGGGATTCGAACCCTCGTCCAAACAAGCAATACATAAGCTTTCTACATGCTTATTCTACCATTGGTTTTCGACTGGAGGCAGAGGATAGACACCCAACGACCAGCTTATCTTCTGAAATTTTCGAGCTTTAGCCAAAGCTTCTAAAGCCTTATTTCTGCATTCCTATATCCCAGGATCAAACGCCGCAGAACAGAGCATTTGTGGAATATCTTGCTTCCCTACTAAAATCTTCGGGAAAACGCTTGATCTACTATACTTCGATATTAAGCTGCAAGAGCGAACTCTTCGTTGCCAGTTAAAATTTTGTAGCAAGGGATTATAGAGATCGCGCTACGGTTCTCTGCATGCTTACTTACCCATTGGTCTTGCTGTCGAAACCAGTCAACCCCATGAATAAAGTGAATACAAAGATAGTGCTTTTTGTTTACATTTCATTAATATCGATGGTTTTAATAGAAATTACGAAATAAAATGAGTAACCTGAAGGTAGTAAGAATTGAATATCCAGTGATTGTGATAAAAATATTATTGTTTGCTAACAGGCTTTAATACGGGGTTTTTAAACAGTCATAGGGTGGATTAGTGATTGTTTATGGCAATATATTTTGTGTTCTGATAAAAAATGTCTACTTTTGCAATCCAAAATGAGATGTAAAATATGTTAATAATTCCAGTAAAAGATGGTGAATCCATCGACAGAGCTTTAAAAAAATACAAGAGAAAATTTGATAAAACAGGAACTGTTCGTCAATTAAGATCTAGACAACAGTTTATTAAGCCTTCTGTAACTTTGAGACAAGCTAGACTAAAAGCAGCTTACAAACAAAGAGCGCTTAGCAAAGAAGAGCAGGCTTAAGATTTTTTCTTAACCATATATTAATTCACTTCTTAAATTCTTATATTTGAGGAGTGAATTTTTATTTTTATACCCTATGATGCTGGAAAAGTTTTTAGAATACTTACAATTCGAAAAAAGATATTCTCCTCATACCATCACAAGCTACCAAAAAGACCTTGAAGACTTTTCCCATTTCTTTCTCCGAACAGAATCTTCCGACAATTTAACTAAGGCAGACAAGAAAATTATCCGGAATTTTATTGTCGAACTGAGTGAAAATGACATTTCGAAAAGAAGTATCAACAGAAAATTATCTTCTCTCCGCAGTTTTTATCTTTTTCTTTTAAAAATTGGCGAAATTACAGTTTCTCCCGTTGAAGGAATTTCTTCCCTGAAGTTTTATGCTGAAAAACAGATTCCTATGTCTAAAGAGGAAATGACAGATCTCAATGAAAGAGTTTTTGAACAGGTACATGACGTACTTGAAAAGTGCATTATGGAGGTTCTTTATCAGACGGGAATGCGTAAAGCGGAACTTTGTGGCCTGATATTTGAGAATGTTGACTTATATGGAAATGAATTAAAAGTAATAGGAAAAGGGAATAAAGAAAGGGTAATTCCCGTTTCCAATGAATTGTCTGAACTTCTGAAAAGTTATCTGGAAATAAGAAATCCGCAGACAGAATTTAAATCATATTTTTTCGTCAATAAGAAAGGGAAAAAACTCAATGAAAAATTTGTTTATGTGGTAGTTAATAAGTACCTTAGTCTTGTAACAACGAAAGAAAAAAAAAGTCCTCACATCCTTCGGCATAGCTTTGCTACCCACGTATTGGATAATGGGGCGGAGATCTCCAAAGTGAAAAAAATATTAGGGCATTCCAGCCTTGCCAGTACTCAAGTCTATACGAATGCTAATATTGAACAATTGAAAAAAGTGTTTAATCAGGCTCACCCTCGAGCATCAAAAAAAGAAGAATTATGAAGATTTCAGTACAATCAATTGGTTTAACTCCACACGAACCACTAGAATCACACATCGACAAAAAAGTAAGTAAATTGGATACCTTCTATGACAAAATTCAGGAGTGTAAGGTGTTCTTGAAAGTTGAAAATAATTCGGATAAAGCTAATAAAACTGCCGAGATTATTTTAGCGGTTCCGGGAGACGATATCGTAGTAAAGAAGACCACTACAAGTTTTGAAGAAAGTCTGGACCTTTGCGTTGATACTGCTAAAAAGCTATTAATCAAGAAAAAAGAAATGGCGTAGAAAAAAAAGTTAAAAAAAGTTTATAAAAAATTTGAGAATTCAAAAAATCCGTTCTATATTTGCACTCGCAAAAAAGGAACAGCGATCTTTTGAATTCTTTTTTATATTTGCCTCCATAGCTCAGTTGGCCAGAGCACGTGATTTGTAATCTCGGGGTCGTGGGTTCGAATCCCTCTGGAGGCTCATAAAATATAAACTTTTGGGGAGATTCCAGAGTGGCTAAATGGGACTGACTGTAACTCAGTTGCTTCGGCTTCGTAGGTTCGAATCCTGCTCTCCCCACTTTATATTTTTATAAAAAAAACTTGCAAGATTAAATAAGTTTTCTTAGTTTTGCACAGCGTTTACCAATAGTTTTGGAAACAAAATTGCGGAAGTAGCTCAGTTGGTAGAGCGTCAGCCTTCCAAGCTGAATGTCGCGGGTTCGACCCCCGTCTTCCGCTCAATAAAATCACACCATTAAGAGTGATTTTTTTAACACTGGAATGTGTAGAGTAGAGTTTCTCAATCAGTTTCAGTCCTTTATTAAAATGCCTCCATAGCTCAGTTGGCCAGAGCACGTGATTTGTAATCTCGGGGTCGTGGGTTCGAATCCCTCTGGAGGCTCCATTTTAATATAAAATATCTGGGGAGATTCCAGAGTGGCTAAATGGGACTGACTGTAACTCAGTTGCTTCGGCTTCGTAGGTTCGAATCCTGCTCTCCCCACATTTTATATTATAAAAAAACTTGCAAGATTAAATAAGTTTTCTTAGTTTTGCACAGCGTTTACCAATAATTTTGGAAACAAAATTGCGGAAGTAGCTCAGTTGGTAGAGCGTCAGCCTTCCAAGCTGAATGTCGCGGGTTCGACCCCCGTCTTCCGCTCAACGAAAATCACGCTACTTAGTGTGATTTTTTTAGTTGATGCCGACTTAGCTCAGCGGTAGAGTGCTTCCTTGGTAAGGAAGAGGTCACGGGTTCAAGTCCCGTAGTTGGCTCTCGATTTTCCCGAATTTCTTCGGGATTTTTTTATGCCCAAATTTTATTTGAAAAAGAAACAGGTTGTGTACAATGTAGATAGCAAGAATACAAGATATGGATTAAAAAATTCATGGGTTAAATGTGGTAATACCAGCCGGTATTCCATACTGTATAATTAGAACGCAAAAATGATGAAGATTGTATTTTGGTAAGATTTGAGTACCTAAGCCAATCAGTCTAAGCCAATCCATATAGGATGGATAATATACGTAAAAATAGCTGATAGTATAATTGATCAGATAACTAAGAAAGCAGTTAGGATAGATGTAGATTTTTATACCTGGAAACATTTACTCCTTTAAGGATTATTCTTAATCAAGGAAAGTATTTACATTTTTCAAACGGTCTGTCATCATTTTAGTTTTATCATTGCCATTAGCATCTACCACTTTCAAATTACCATTGTACATTGATGGATTTTCGTGAAAGTTTTTTCTTGCTTCTAAAAACTGTTGTTTATTTTTAGCTTTAACCTCATTATAATATTTTAGAGGTTCTATAATTTCGTCTGATTTCTTAATATCAGTTGCGTAAATTTCTATTGTTTTACTCTTATTGAAAACTTCCAGAACCATTCCTGAGAGTCCTTTGAAACGGAATGGTCCATCCGAAATAGTAATATCGTTTGTAAACCATGCAAAAAAAGTATCTCCAGTATCGGTGATGGTTTTTGCTAATTGACATTTAAAACCTTTGATATGTTTAGTTTGATGCAAAACCTCCCAATTGAGTTTGGGCTCATCAAATGAGAAAATATATTTTCCTACCGGTAGAAATGCATTAATAACCCCGTTGGCTTTATAAATGCTTTCTACGGCTTTAGGATATTTAGGGATATTCCCGTAATTTGTACTGATAGTTTGTGTGGAATTTCCTTTATAGTATGCTTTAGCTTCTGCACTGCAATAAATTGATTCGGTATTATTACATAATAAAGTTGATGAATAAACCTTTACTTTTTCTCTATTCAGGCTATCAGAAATTAATTTTGTCTCATAATTAATCTCCATAACCGCATTATTATTTTGAGCAGAAAATAATAGTGAAGTTAAAATAAGCCCTGATATGTATAGTAATGTGATTTTCATATAATCGTTTGAATTACAAGATAATAATACAAATATTTTTTTATTCTCTATTAGAGGAATCTGCATTTTCTAAAACTTCTTTATTATATAGAATACATACTAAGTGAAAAAGGTTTTTCGCTTCATAAAATTCTTTAATTTTATTCAAACGCTTCCAACGAAGCTTCAACTGTTGGGCTTAATATATTGGAGATCGATCCGATTTTTACTTCAGCTTTACAATCACAATCATAAAATTTTCGTTAAATTCGTGTAAAATAAATTTTTGATGAATATTCTTTTACTGGAAGATGATCTCATTCTGTCTGCAGAGTTGTGCAGATTTTTAGAATCAAATAATTTTAATTGTGATAAAATCTATGACGGGGAAACTTTTCTCCGCCAGATAAAAAACAGTAGTTATGATCTGTATTTACTCGATATTAATGTTCCTAAGATAAATGGACTTGATGTCTGCCAGACGATCCGCTCTTTTGACAAAAATACCCCCATCATTATCATCTCTGCTTATGGAGATATCTCCGATAAAAAAGACGCCTTCACCAGACTGGCTGATGATTATCTTGTAAAGCCATTTCAGTTTGAAGAACTTCTGCTAAGAATCAATTCGCTGTTGAGAAGAAAAGCACCTTCTGATAATGCAGATCAGGATATTCTAAGAGTTGACGACCTTATTATCAATAAAACAGAACAGAAGGTCTATCGTGGAGGAAATGAAATAACACTTACATTAAAAGAATTCCAGCTGTTGGTTTATCTTGCGGAAGCGCAGGGAAGAACGGTTTCCAAACAACAGATTACAGAACATGTATGGGAACACAATTTTAATACGAATACCAATACCGTAGAAGTTTATATCAATTTTCTGAGGAAAAAGATTGATAAAGATTTTAAAATAAAACTGATCCACACCCGTTCAGGTTTCGGATACTACCTAAGTCCATTATAAATGTCTTTAAAGAGAAAGATAGCCCTAACGATCAGTATCGCCTTTTCATTATTATTTGGGATGGTGATGGCAGTCATTTATTTATCGTTTAATGATTTCAGAAGAGATGAGTTTAAAGAAAGATTCAGGCAGAGGCTTGAGTTTACTTCTCATTTCATTTCAAAATCCAAAGACTTTGAAGAAGAAGCACCAGTTTTTTTCAATGAAAATTCAGATAATATCCTTTTGAATGAAAAGATTTTAATTTTCAACGAAAAAAAAGAACTCATCTACAGCACGATTAAAGACCGGAATGTCATTTGGGACAGTGCCATGCTTAAAGAGCTGGATAAAAAGAAGATTATTTATACTGAAAAAACCGTTCCAGAAATCTACGCTGCGCTCAGGAATATCAACGGTGAAAATTACTATATCCTTACAAGTGCCTTTGATACCAATGGAAAATCCAAATTAGGTTATCTTAAATATCTTTTGATAACAGCGTATGTGATGAGTACTATGCTCATCGGTTTTTTCAGTTATTATTTTGTCGAAAAATTTCTCCGACCTCTGGAAGACCTGAACAAAGAAATCTCTGAAGTTACGGCTCATAAACTCACCACGCAGATTCCGGTAGAGCAATCCAATGATGAAGTAAGCGTTCTGGCAAAATCCTTTAATACAATGATTGGAAGGCTGGATGATGTATTTCAGTCCCAAAAAGATTTTACTGCCAGTGCTTCGCATGAGATCAGAACCCCAATAACAAGAATGGCCTTTCAGCTGGAAAACCTGATTAAGTTTGAAGAACATTCTCCGGAGACATTATCATCTTTAAAGCAAATCCAGAGAGATGTATATCAACTGTCCGATCTGACCAACTCGCTTTTGCTGCTGACAAAATTTGATAAAGAAAATATCCAGAGTATTTATGAGGAAGTAAGAATTGATGAAGTTATTTTTGAAGCTTTTGAAGCTGTAGAGAAAAGTTATCCACAGCTGAAACTGGATTTTCTGATCAATGAAAATAGTTTTGAAAATGCATTCTTAACCATCAAGGGAATTCAGTCATTATTGGTGATTGTCTTTATCAACCTGTTTAAAAACGCTGCTGTGTATTCAGACAATACGGAGGTGAAAGTCCTGATTACTGAAACCAATGATAATCTTTCTGTTGAAGTAATTTCCCATGGTAACACGATTTCTGAAGATGAGCAGACTAAACTTTTTGAAGCGTTCACAAGAGGAAACAATGCACAGAATATAGCAGGCTCTGGTTTAGGTCTTAGAATTGTCAAAAGGATTCTGGAATATCATGATGCAGATATTGTATATTCTTCACCAGCAGATTTCATCAATAAGTTTACCCTAAGTTTTAAAAAATAAATGAAAAACAACTGATATAAAACAGTTGTTTTTTTGTTAAATCTACGATTGATTTTTTTAATAAAAATTCAATCGTTAGAGAAAAATTCACTTGTTTTATCTGGTGATTTATTGGATAAACGGCCTGCTCAAGCCTATTTTAATATTTTTTTAAGCGTCATTTAAGTTTCTTTTAATCGCATCAAAGCAATTTTGTAATTTAAAAATAAAAATAATGAACAGAATTGCAGTGCTGTGCCTCGCCGTTTCCTCATTCATGGCGGCACAACAGCAGATGTCTCTTTTGGAATGCGAAGAAGCGTTTCAGAAGAACAACCTCCAGCTGCTCGCCGAACAATACAATATCAATATGGCTGGTGCGGATATTCTGCAGGCTAAAATCTGGGAATTACCTCAATTAAGCGGACAGTTCAATGCTTACAATCCGCAGGACAAAAAGTTTTTTGATGTAGGACATTCTAAGGGAGCAGGTATTACTCAATTGATTTATATGGGTGGCAAAAAGAAAAATGAAATTGCTTTTGCCAGGTCCAATAAAGAACTGGCCCAGCTTCAGTTTTCCCAATTGCTGGTAGATTTACGATATCAGCTTCGTTCTGCTTATTTCAATCTTTATTATGAAAAACTAAAACTGGAAAACACCAACAGGCAGCTGGGATATATGAATGATCTCTTAGATGCTTACCGTGTGCAGTCTTCCAAAGGAAATGTTTCTCTTAAAGATGCTGTCAGATTACAGAGCATAGTTATCCAACTCAATCATGATAAGCTGGAGATCAACAAAAATATTCTTGATTTTGAACAGAATCTGAAAGTTCTGACAGGAGTTTCAGAAGAAATAGAGCCAACGATGTCCGAAACCGAAGCTAAAGAAGCTTTGGCAGCACAGCCTTTCGGTAATGAAGAAGAGTTGAAAGGTAAAGCCCTGGAAAATAATGCAGATTACCGGTATAATCTGAAGCTTATTGATAACAGTAAGCTGTATGCACAATGGCAGAAATCACTGAATGTTCCTGATGTTACGGTAGGAGCTGCATGGGATCAGGCGGGAGGAACTTTTAATAACGAAGCTAATCTTACGCTGGGAATTCCTTTGCCTTTATGGAAAGCCAACCAGGGGAATGTGATAAAAGCAAATTATGCGATTCAACAAAACCAGAAAAATGCAGACTTTCAAAAGCTGACTCTGGAAACTAAAGTTCAGTCTGCATACAAAACCTGGAAAGCACAATATGATCAGCTGCAGGATGTGAAAACGACAGATCTTCAGAATATGGAGCTTGTTTATAACGGAATGCTGAACAATTTCAGAAAGGGAAATGTTAACCTGATTGAATTCACAGACTTTATGGACAGCTACAGGGAAACAGCCCTTCAGATCTACGATATGAAAAATGAGATCATGCAGTCGGCAGAACAACTTAATCAACTAGTGCAAACGAAAATCTTCTATTAAATCATGAAAACATATATTATTCCCGTATTGATGGTTCTTTCATTAATAGCCTGTTCAAAAAAAGAGGAAGAGAAAAATATCCACACCAAAAAAGGGTTTGAACTCAGCAATACAATGCTGAACTCTATTTCCCTGGCAAAGGTTGAAAAAAGAAATATAGAAGACGAATACAGTTTTTACGGAAAAATCTCCGCAGACAAAAACAGCTATATAGATGTATACCCGTTGGTTGGAGGAAATGTGATGAGCGTCAATGTAGAATTGGGTGACTATGTGAAAAAAGGGCAGGTACTGGCAACCATCAGAAGTACTGAGCTTGCAGAAATTCAGAAGGATGTAAGTGATGCAAAAACAGATCTGGTAGTGGCCAAAAATAACCTCCGTGTTGCAAAAGAACTCTACGAAGGAAAGCTTAATACGGAAAGAGATGTACTGGAAGCTAAAAGCCAGTTGCAAAAAGCCGAAGATCAGTTACAGAGAGCTGCCGCAGTAAGTACGGTTTATAATGTGAAAACCGGAAATATATACAGTGTGGTAGCACCTATCAGCGGTTATATTGTTCAGAAAAGTATCAATAAAGATATGCAGCTGAGAAGTGACAGAAGTGATAATATTTTTGATGTGGCCAACACCACCAATGTATGGGCCATTATGAATGTCAATGAATCTGATATTGATAAAATTAGTTTGGGAATGAAAGCTCAGGTATCTACTCTATCTTATCCGGACAAAGTTTTTGATGGGAAAATTGATAAAATTTTCAAGATTATTGACCCGCAGACCAATGCCATGCAGGCAAGAGTCGTATTGGACAATGCCAACGGACTTTTGATCCCAGAGAGTAAAGCCACGATAAAAGTTTCCAGTCTGGAAAGCAACTCTACACTTACCGTTCCCTCCAAAGCAGTGATTTTTGATGATAATAAAAGCTTCGTAGTGATTTTTAAATCCAGGACAGATGTGAAGATCAGAGAAATCAAAGTATTAAAGCAGGTTGGTGATGTCACCTATATTGCAGACGGTCTGAAAGAAGGAGAAGAAGTGATTACCAACAACCAGCTGCTGATCTACCGTTCACTGAACAGCTAGTCTTATTAAACCATTAAGAATACTGACATTTTTCTTTAACGGCTTTTTTAGGTCACCAATGTATCTATCATGAATAAATTCATAAAAAATATAATTGCTTTTTCATTAAAAAATAAAGCATTTACCTTTATCTGGGTAGCGATTTTAGCCATCTCCGGTTTTATAAGTTTTAAAAACATGCCTATTGAAGCTTTTCCGGATGTAACCAATACTCAGATTGTCATCATTACCCAATGGAATGGGCGTAGTGCAGAAGAAGTGGAACGTTTTGTTACTACTCCCATTGAATTGGCAATGAGCCCGGTTCAAAAGAAAACAAGTGTGAGAAGTACCACCATGTTTGGACTTTCTATTGTTAAAATTCTGTTTGACGACGGGGTGGACGATACTTTTGCCAGAAATCAGGTCAATAACCAGTTAAGAACCATTAGCCTTCCTGATGAGGTAGACCCTGAAGTACAGCCACCCTACGGGCCAACCGGTGAAATTTTCAGATATACGCTGGAAAGTAAAACAAAAGATTCCCGAGCGCTGCTTACCCTGCAGAATTGGGTAATAGACCGTGCTTTAAGAGGAGTTCCCGGCGTTGCGGATATCAATGTTTTCGGAGGACAGGATAAAGTTTTTGAACTGAGTATCGATCCGAGGGCATTGGATAAATACAACCTTACGCCGCTTCAGGTATATGATGCCGTCACCAAAAGTAACCTGAACGTAGGAGGAGATGTCATTGAAAAAAATGGTCAGGCTTATGTGGTAAGAGGTATCGGTTTGGTAAAATCTGTAGCGGATATTGGAAATATTACCATTCAGAATGACAGTGGGAATCCTGTTTTGGTAAAAAATGTTGCAGAAGTTCATGAAAGTTCCATGCCCAGAGTAGGACAGGCCGCTCTTAATCATCATGACGATACGGTGGAAGGAATTGTTGTTATGAGAAAAGGGGAGAACCCGCGAGAAGTTTTAGTAAGTGTGAAGGCTAAAATTAAAGAGCTTAACGAAAAAGTACTTCCGAAAGATGTTAAAATGGTGACTTTCTACGATCGTGACAATCTGATGGATTTCACTACACATACCGTAATGCATAACCTTATTGAAGGTATTGTACTGGTAACGGTTATTGTTTTGATCTTTATGGCAGACTGGAGAACCACGCTGATTGTTTCCATCATTATCCCATTATCCTTATTGTTTGCCTTTTTATGTTTAAAGCTGGCAGGGATGAGTGCGAACCTGCTTTCTTTGGGAGCCGTAGACTTCGGGATTATCATAGACGGAGCCGTCGTCATGGTGGAAGGTCTTTTCGTAATGCTGGATCATAAAGCGCATAAGTACGGGACGGAGAAGTTTAATAAACTCGCCAAGGGAGGATGGATTAAGCAAACCGGAACAGGACTGGGAAAAGCCATCTTCTTTTCAAAATTAATCATCATTACTTCCTTGATTCCTATTTTCTCATTCCAGAAAGTAGAAGGAAAAATGTTTTCTCCGTTGGCATTTACATTAGGGTTTGCATTAATGGGAGCATTGATATTTACATTAACTCTCGTTCCTGTTCTTTCGCATATCCTTTTAAATAAAAATGTAAGAGAAAAAAGCAACCCGTTTGTGAACTTCTGGGACAGAATCGTTTTGAAAGGCTTTAATTTAACATTCAGACATAAAAAGATGAGCATGATTGTAGCGATTTCCTTTCTGGCTGTTACACTGTTTTCGGGTAAATTCCTTGGAACAGAGTTCCTGCCTCAGTTGAATGAAGGTTCATTGTGGATCACAGCCGAAATGCCGATGAGCTCCTCATTAAAAGAATCTCTGAAAACAGCTGATCTTTTAAAGAAGGACATTATGAGCTTTTCAGAAGTGACAGATGTGCTTGCCCAGACGGGAAGAAGTAATGATGGAACAGATCCCAACGGATTCGGATTTGTACAGTTTGCGGTAAATCTTAAGCCAAGAGAAGAATGGAAGCGTAAAATTACTTATGATGAACTGATCAATGAAATAGACAAAAAACTCAGAAGTTATCAGGGAATTACGTTCAACTACTCCCAGCCGATTTCCGATAACGTAGCAGAAGCAGTGGCTGGTTTTAAAGCTGAAAACGGAATCAAAATCTATGGTGATAACCTGGAAACCCTTGACAAATTAGCCCACGAAGTTTTGCTTAAAATTAAAGACGTACAAGGCGTGAAGGATCCGGGAATTATTAAAAATATCGGCCAGCCGGAAGTAAGCGTGGTTTTGGACAGAGATAAAATGGCCGCTTATGGAGTGATGCCCGCAGATGCTCAGGCTGTGCTGGAAATGGCATTTGGTGGAAAAACTGCCTCTGAAATGTTTGATGGGGAAAGAAAGTTCCCGATCCGTCTTCGGTATTCTCAGGAATACAGAACCAATGAAAATGACATTGCTGCTTTGATGGTTCCTACACAGGATGGAGCAAAGATTCCTTTAAAAGAAATAAGCACCATTGTTAAAGATAACGGAGCCGCATTTATTTACAGAGACAATATCAAGCGATACATCGGGGTTAAATTCTCCATCCGTGACCGGGATTTGGGAAGTACGATTGCGGATGCACAGAAAAAAGTAGAAACGATTGAACTTCCGGACGGTTATTCAATAGGATGGACAGGTCAGTTTGAAAACCAGCAGCGTGCCTCACACAGACTGGCGCAGGTAGTACCGGTGAGTATTCTGATGATTTTCTTCCTGTTGTTTATTCTGTTCGGCAATATGAAAGATTCTCTTCTGGTATTAGCGAACGTACCTTTTGCTTTGATTGGAGGAATCATCGCTTTACATATTACCGGAATCAATTTTGGAATCTCTGCCGGAGTAGGAATGATTGCTCTTCTGGGAATTTGTATCCAGAACGGGGTAATCCTTATTACAGAATTCCACCAGAATGTTAAAGACGGAATGGATATCGATACCGCTATATTAAATGGAGTAAAATCCAGAACGAGACCTGTAATTATGACAGCATTGATGGCTTCCATAGGGCTTATGCCGGCTGCCTTGTCTACAGGAATCGGATCGGAGTCTCAGAAACCTCTTGCAATTGTCATTATCGGAGGACTGATTACAGCTACAGTGCTTACTCTGCTTATTTTCCCGATTATTTTCTGGATTTTCAACAGAACAAGAAAACTGCAATCAATTTAATTTGTTATAGTATTTCGCCTTTGGAAATTCCTAAGGCGATTTTTTTTAATTTCTTGTCGTCTGATTTCAAATAAAATAATTAAATTGGGCAATTAGAAAAAAACAAATGATATCTTATAATTAATCCCTCATCTCTATACACAAATGTTAAAACACAAAATGAAACGCTACAAAAAAAGAGTTCTTTTTTTGTTTGGCTTTTTAATCGTCTTGCTTCCCCTGCAACTTGTTTTTAAGGTTAATATTGAAGAAACCTATCCTTCATTTAACTTTCCGGGATTCGCATCCTATCCCATAAAAGATGGAAAATATATTAATTTTACCAAAACCACTTCCCATGTCTTTTTTAAAGACGGGTCAGACAGTATTTTGGTCAATAATGATTATCTGGGAGAAAGTATACCGAGAACCATACAGATTACCCTTATTCAGAATTTGCTTTTTCCAAGGAAATATCCGGTTCTGGACAGTCGGGTGAATTCCCTTCCTCCTTATAAAAAGAAGCTTTACCTGTTGAAAAAATCTATTCTTAACCGGAACATTAAAAAAGTGGATATGGAAGAAAGTAAAAAATTCATTGTAAACAGACTTGAGAAAAGATTTCCCGGTAAAAAAGTCGCCGCTATACAGGTGATCAATGAAACTAAAGATTTTGATATAACCACAAGAAAATTGACCCAGAAATCTGTGTATGATACTGTACTGAGTTATCGTTTTTTAAACTAATAATGATGAATAAATTAAAAGAACTTCCCTTTGTTTCTTACCGTCCCAGCTATGAGTTCCTGGCATTTTACAGAATATTTTTTTCCATGTTCCTGTTATGGTCGGGAGTAGCAGATAACAGCTGGATCCATTCTATTCCTAACAGTGCTATGCATCCACCCATCAGCATCCTGTCTTTCACGGATATTGTCCCTTCTGAAGCATTTTTTGTGCTTTGCAGATATATACTCTATGCATGTTTATTGTTGATACTGATAGGATATAAACCTAGAATATTTGCAATATTGTATATAATCCTGTATGTATTGACGAATAATTATGCCTATTCGTTTGGAAAAGTGAATCACGATTTTATTTATACACTTCCGATCATGATAATGGCATTCTCTCCCTGGAACAAAACCTTTAGCTTCTTTCCTGAGCCCGTAAAAGAAACGGATGAGCTGGCAAAATCGTGGCCTCTGTTTATGATAAGTTTGATTTTCAGCTTCGGAATGTTTACTGCCGGGTTTTCTAAAATTCTGGGAGGCTGGCTGAGCACTGATATTCAGTATACTCAGATATTTTTTACGCAATATAGGTTTATTATAGGGTGGAACGATCTGCTTTCGGATTTTTATGAAGGAATTAATTCTAAAATATTCTGGGAAGCCCTGGATTATTTTACTGTTATTTTTGAAATGGTTTTTATTGTAGCGTTCATGTCTCCGAAATTTTTCAGATATATGCTGCTGGTAACTATTTTCTTTCACCTTAATGTATTATTGATGCTGAATATATCTTTTATGAATTCCATAGGACTTTACAGCCTTTTTATTCCGGCATGGCTCCTGCCGTCAGGTTTCAGAAACCGGATCAAGAATGGGATGCTCAGAATATTTAATCCGGAATATAGGAAAGCTGCTATTGCAGTAGTAATTCTGTACCTTTTAGTACTGAAAATTTTTAATATTAATACAATGGGGTCTGTGATAAACGGTCTCTTCTCCCTTATTGCATTCTGCAAACTTTCCACACCTCTTATTATGCTGGGAAGTGCGTTTTTATTTTCATTGTATTTATTGATTCGGTCATTAAGGAAGACTGATCGGAATAATATTCTGAAATAAACACAGGTAAGAGTGAATACTGCTTTCTGAAACTTATTTTTTATATTGGGTTTCAGGCTTTTTCATAAAAGGTTTCAGAAAGATTTTTTCAATCCGGAAAAATGTGTAAATTTGCAGTCTCAATACGTTGAAATATAAGGTTTGTCCTTCACTGGATGATAATATTGAAAGTTTTTTTAATAAAAAGTTTTTGGTATTTAAAAATTCATTATATTTGCACACCGAAAATTTGAAAAACAATAAATAAATAATTTTAAATCATGGCAAAGGAAACGTTTAATCGTAACAAACCACACTTGAACATTGGTACTATTGGTCACGTTGACCATGGTAAAACTACACTTACTGCAGCTATCAGTAGTGTATTAGCTAACAAGGGTCTTGCTGAGAAGAAAGATTTCTCTTCTATTGACTCTGCTCCAGAAGAAAAAGAAAGAGGTATCACTATTAATACAGCTCACATCGAGTACGAAACTGAAAACAGACACTATGCACACGTTGACTGTCCAGGTCACGCCGACTATGTTAAGAACATGGTAACTGGTGCTGCTCAGATGGATGGAGCTATCTTAGTATGTGCTGCAACTGATGGACCAATGCCTCAAACTAGAGAGCACATCCTACTTTGCCGTCAGGTAAACGTACCAAGAATCGTTGTTTTCATGAACAAAGTTGACATGGTGGATGATGCTGAGCTTTTAGAGCTTGTTGAACTTGAACTTAGAGATTTATTATCTACTTACGAATATGACGGAGATAACTCTCCAGTAATCCAGGGATCTGCTCTTGGTGCTCTTAACGGAGACGAGAAGTGGGTTAAGACTGTTGAAGAATTAATGGATGCAGTTGATACTTGGATCGAGCAGCCTGTTAGAGATCAGGATAAAGCATTCTTAATGCCAATCGAAGACGTATTCTCTATTACAGGTAGAGGTACTGTAGCAACTGGTAGAATCGAGGCTGGTGTTATCAACACTGGTGATCCAGTTGATATCGTAGGTATGGGTGATGAAAAATTAACTTCTACTATTACAGGGGTTGAGATGTTCAGAAAAATCCTAGACAGAGGTGAAGCTGGTGATAACGTAGGTCTATTGTTGAGAGGTATTGAAAAAACTGACATCAAGAGAGGTATGGTTATCGCTAAGAAAGATTCAGTTAAGCCACACAAGAAATTCAAAGCTGAGGTTTATATCCTTTCTAAAGAAGAAGGTGGACGTCACACTCCATTCCACAACAAGTACCGTCCTCAGTTCTACGTAAGAACTACTGACGTTACAGGTGAGATCTTCTTACCAGAAGGTGTAGAAATGGTAATGCCTGGTGATAACTTAACAATCACTGTTGAATTACTTCAGCCAATCGCTCTTAACGAGGGTCTTAGATTCGCGATCAGAGAAGGTGGTAGAACAGTAGGTGCAGGTCAGGTAACTGAAATCATCGACTAATCCACATCTAAAACAATATAAAAAGCTTCCGTAAGGAACACTCTTTACGGAGCTTTTTTTAACTACGGGCATCGTCCAATGGTAGGATACCGGTCTCCAAAACCGTTGATCAGGGTTCGAATCCTTGTGCCCGTGCAAATATAAATTATGAGTTCATTTGTCGATTTTTTAAAAGGTTCTTATAACGAATTCAGACATAAAGTTGAATGGCCAAAATGGGCTGACCTTCAGTCTTCTACAATTGTAGTGACTATTGCGACAGTTATTCTGGCTTTATTTACCTTTGGAGTTGATGAATTGTTTTCAAAAGCAATCAGCAACATAATAGGAATGCTAATCAACTTGTTCAATTAATAATTAAGTATTTTCCATAATGAGCGAATTGAAATGGTATGTGCTGAAAGCAATCAGCGGACAGGAAAATAAAGTGAAAAACTATATTGAGACAGAAATCAAACGTTTAGGGTTTGAGCAGTACGTTACTCAAGTGGTTATTCCTATGGAAAAGGTGATCCAGATTAGAAACGGTAAAAAAGTTCCTAAAGAGAGACCTTACTATCCTGGCTACTTGATGATTGAAGCTGACCTGATGGGAGAGATTCCTCACGTTATTAAAAATATCCCGGGAGTTATTTCTTTCTTAAGTTTAACAAAAGGGGGTGATCCTGTTCCAATGAGAAAATCAGAGGTAAACAGAATGCTTGGAAGAATGGATGAACTTTCAGAATTTGCAAGCGATGTTGAAATTCCTTATGTAGTAGGTGAAAACGTTAAAGTAATCGACGGACCTTTCAACGGATTCAATGGTACAGTTGAGAAGATTCTTGAAGACAAAAAGAAAATTGAAGTTTCTGTATTGATCTTCGGTAGAAAAACTCCAATGGAACTGAGCTACATGCAAGTAGAAAAAGTATAATACATTACTTATAAAATATAAAAAAGACTGCTTTTAAAGCAGTCTTTTTTTGTTGATTCCATTTCAATATATTTTAACAATAGTCTCTGGCGATGCTTCTCGGTTATTTTTTCGGTAAATAATAGTGCCGTTCTATTAATTCATAATGAAGTATTGAAATTGAATCTTCATATTTTTTTCACTCTGGCTAGAGTTTTTTTGAGTTTGCTGAAACTATTGTGCTGATATTCAAATTTCATAAGTCTGCTGACTACTTCTATAAAGTAGTTTACTTTAATTGAATTATCACCGTTACGTGACTATTTTTGCTTTTTTATGGATCAAGTTCCTTTTAGTTACTTAATTCACTTTCATATGGCATACTTCTTGCAACCAAGCTGTTAGCTAATCCACAAAATTTTATTCTTTTTATTTCATACACTGGTTACAGAGGTATGGGCATTCTATGTTTTAAATAAGAATAGAATTAAGATCAGTCACCCAAGAGCATAAGCTTTATAAACACATAACTCAATGACAAAAATTATTTCGATGATCACTCTGGTGGGCACATCAGTGTTCATGAGTGCGCAGGTTGGTATCAATACTGCCACACCAGAAAAAGAGCTTACCGTAAACGGTACAATGAAGACATCAGGAATTGTTTTTAAACAACCCCTGGAAAAACTGAAAGCGGATGAGAATTACACTTTTATTATCAAATCTCCCTCGCCGGAAAACAAAATTACAGCGTATAATGATTCTTTTGTACCTAATTCGCCGGCTCCCATTAATCTTATTCAGTTTAAAATCACCTGTGATCCTACAGACAAAGATTGGGTAAACCAGTTTGACACAAAGATCAACTCCAGCAAGTTTTTGGTAGTAATTTCTTCTTTTGGATTTACACAGCCTACAAGAACTTACTCTGCAGACTGGCTTACTCCGATACCTCAGATCTTTGCTTATTCTGCAGGAGGGACATGGAAACTTAAGGCAGATTACCAGGGATTTGCTCCTGATAATTCTTTGCCTACAGGAGTCTGGACACTCAACTTACTGGTGTTTGACAGGTCGTACGCCAAAGATTTTAATTCAACACAAAACCTTAATGGATTAACTACTGGTGCGGCGACAGCTCCATTAATTCAATAAAAACATAAATTATGAAAAAAATTATTGCGATACTCTTTACGGGTTTTGCTGCTTTAAGCATAAATGCACAAGTAGGAATAAATACTAAAACACCTAAAGGAACTCTTGATGTTGAAGGGGAAACTTTAGTAGAATCTTATTTAATAGATACTGAAAATACAAAGGCAAGCGGAAACTATCTTCTTCTTACCCGGTCAAAAGATACTTCACCGGTAGGTAAGGTGAAGCTGCTGGATATATCGCTCCGTAATGTAGCCCCTGTAAATATGTATAATGTTGTATTGAAAAATGTAAGACAGGATGAAGTTGTGAATCTCAATACAGGATTAGATGCAAGTAAATATGTGGTGGCCATTACAGGTGCTGTTTTTACAGGAGCGGTTTCAGCAGCGAACACAAGTACCAACCCTAAATCGTATGGTTCTTACTCAACTGAAATTACACAGGTGACCAGCGGTGGTAAACAGTACCATGCTATTAATTTAGCTTTTAAAGGAGCAGGAACTGTTTCTTCCATCAATGGAACCTGGACACTTACCTTAAATGTCTTTGAAAAATCCTTAGTGAAAGACTGGGGAACTTTTAACGGTTCTGTTTCAGCATCCGTTTCACCGGGATATTCAGGAGTATCAACCAATACGCCACTGGGCCTTCAATAAAAAAACTATGGAAAGAAAAATTTATATCACAATAATCCTATGTCTTGGGATGTTTTTAAACGCCCAGAAAGGAAAAGTAGGGATCAACACTGCTAATCCCGCAGAAACACTTGATGTTAATGGAAAAACATATACGAATTCCTTATATTTAAGAAATCCGGGAGAACCTACGATGACAGGAGGAAGCTTTTTAGCCACTTCGCAGAATGCCTTACAATTGTATGATCCGGCTTTGGAAAGCAGCGGGCTGTTCAATTATCTTAAACTTACCCTTACCGGCGTACCTGGAACAGGCATTACAGATTATGATACTAAAATTGATGCCAACAACTTTTTGGTTATCCTCCACAATTATTCCTTCAAGCTGAACGATGGAAATACGAGTGTAATGCTTGATTATGGCGACAACGGTGTGAATGATAACAAACAGGGATCACCGGATGTAGTGGCTTTCAAAAGTAACGGAACATGGCACGTCAGAGCTAGATTTACAGATAGCAGAATGATTGCCACCAACACAACTACACCATCAAGAACCTATAATAACTTTACGGTTGATCTTTATCTGATGGCTTACAAAAGATTAATTGAAAAGCAAAATATAAACGATATCAATGATGATCTTGGAGGAAACGACGGTTCTACAAAAACAATTAATAAACCTTCAGGTTTTTAATCAGCCTTCCTTTTAAAATATTTTAAAACGGTTATTTGCATAAAATAACCGTTTTCGTTTTTACTGACTGTATTTTCAATTCTATGACAGGGAAACATGATTTATTTTTCTAAAACTTTTAAAAATCAGCAATTTCCGTTTGCTATTTCAAAAATATTTTATACTTTTGCAGTCCAAAAAGTAGGTTTATTGTTATGTGAGTGCATAACCTACTGAATAATAAATGCTTCCAAACTCATTAATTATTCAAATTTAAAAAACAAACAATGGCTAAGAAAGTCTTTAAAATGGTAAAGCTTCAGGTGAAAGGTGGCGCAGCTAACCCTTCTCCACCAGTAGGTCCAGCATTGGGTTCTGCAGGTGTGAACATCATGGAGTTTTGTAAGCAATTTAACGGAAGAACCCAAGATAAGCCAGGGCAAGTTTTACCTGTAGTAATTACAGTATACGAAGACAAATCTTTTGAATTCGTTATTAAAACTCCACCTGCAGCAATCCAGTTAATGGATGCAGCTAAGATCAAGGGAGGTTCTGGTGAACCAAACAGAAACAAAGTAGGTTCTGTAACTTGGGAACAGGTAAAGAAAATCGCTGAAGATAAAATGGCGGATCTTAACTGTTTTACAATGGACTCTGCTCTTTCTATGGTTGCAGGTACTGCCAGATCTATGGGATTAAGAGTAACAGGAACTAAACCAACTAACGCTTAAAACTTAAAGAAATGGCAAAATTAACTAAAAAGCAAAAGGAAGCTTTAAGCAAAGTAGAAAAAGGAAGAATCTATAACCTTGAAGAAGGTTCAGCTCTTGTAAAAGAAGTGAACACTACAAAGTTTGATGCTTCTGTCGATATCGCAGTAAGATTAGGAGTAGACCCTAGAAAAGCAAACCAAATGGTAAGAGGTGTTGTATCTCTTCCTCACGGTACTGGTAAAGATGTTAAAGTATTAGCTCTTGTAACTCCAGATAAAGAAGCAGAAGCTAAAGCTGCTGGTGCTGACTATGTAGGTCTTGACGAATATTTACAAAAAATCAAAGAAGGTTGGACAGATGTTGACGTTATCGTTACGATGCCAGCTGTAATGGGTAAATTAGGTCCATTAGGTAGAGTATTAGGTCCAAGAGGTTTAATGCCAAACCCTAAATCAGGAACTGTAACAATGGAAATTGGTAAAGCAGTAACTGAAGTAAAAGCAGGTAAAATTGATTTCAAAGTAGACAAGTATGGTATTATCCATGCTGGTATTGGTAAAGTATCTTTCGATGCTGCCAAGATCAAAGAAAATGCTCAGGAATTAATCCAGACATTGATCAAAATGAAACCAACTGCTGCTAAAGGAACTTATGTGAAGAGTATCTATTTATCTTCTACAATGAGCCCAGGTATTGCAATTGATACTAAATCTGTTAACTAATAATAATCCTTAAGACAATGACAAAAGACCAAAAAGTTGTAGCAATACAAGAGATCAAAGATTTGCTTCAGGATGCAAAAGTAGTATACGTAGCAGATTTAGAAGGTTTGAACGCTGGTAAATCTTCAGATTTCAGAAGACAGGCTTTCAAACAAAATATCAAAGTGAAAGTTGTAAAAAATACACTTTTACAAAAAGCAATGGAGCAAATTGAAGGAGTTGATTACTCTGAAATGTTCCCATCTTTCAAAGGAAACTCAGCGTTAATGATTGCTGAAACAGCAAACGCTCCTGCGAAATTGATCCAAGGATTCAGAAAGAAAGAAGAAAAGCCAGCTTTAAAGTCTGCTTTTGTTCAAGAAACTTTCTACGTTGGTGACAATAACCTGGACATGTTGGCTAACATCAAGTCTAGAGAAGAAATGATCGGTGAAATCATCGGATTACTTCAGTCTCCAATCCAGAGAGTTGTTTCTGCTCTTCAAAACAAACCTGAAACTGTAGAAGCTAAAGCTGAAGAAGCTGCTCCTGCGGTAGAAGAAACTCCTGCTGAAGCTCCTGAAGCTGCTGCAGAAAGCACTGACGAAACGCCAGCTGCTGAATAATTACACTCAAAAAATTAAATAAATAATCAACAAAAACATTACAACAATGTCAGATTTAAAAAATTTAGCTGAAACGCTAGTAAACCTAACTGTAAAAGACGTAAACGAATTAGCTGCTATCCTTAAGGATGAGTACGGAATTGAGCCAGCTGCTGCTGCTGTAGTTGTTGCTGCAGGTGGTGCAGGTGATGCTGCTGAAGAAAAGACTGAATTCGACGTAATTCTTAAGTCTGCAGGTGCTTCTAAATTAGCTATTGTTAAATTAGTAAAAGATTTAACTGGTGCTGGTCTTAAAGAAGCTAAAGATATCGTAGACGGAGCTCCTGCTGCAATTAAGCAAGGTGTTTCTAAAGACGAAGCTGAAGCTCTTAAGAAGCAATTAGAAGAAGCTGGTGCTGAAGTAGAATTGAAATAATTTCAATTGTATTATAAATAAAGAAGCCCGGGCATTTGCCAGGGCTTTTTTGTATGTAAGCTTTTGTAAATGTGTCTTTTAATTTTTAATAGTAATATTATATTGTTATTACTAATACTGATATAGTTTTTTATGATTGCATATTTTGTGGTAACGTATGATTTTTTTTATGTTTATTATTATGTTTAATTATTTTATGTGAATTTTTATTAGTTAATTATTGTTTTAATTGAAAAAATATTATATTTGTATTGAAAAAAACACAATAATTGGATAGAAATAACCTTCTTTTCTTTGGTCATAAGATTACGCTTCTAAAGATTTTGACGGCTATAGGAAAACTAAACACGAAGATAATATCTCTAATAAGGGCAAAGCCTGGTTTCTCATATGGTACAGCTATTACCAATCATTTATGGGGTTGCTTTGCTGATGTTTCCGTTTATTATTGGACAGGTTTGTATAATGGTTCTGCCGGTCAAAAAGAAAGCTATTGGTTATGTAATAAAGGTTTCCGGGATAATTTTCCTTTTTTTAAAACAGCAATTCTGAAATGTCCTTCCTCAGAAGTAGTAAATCGACTGCCCAATAGAATGGATGGCATTATTCATAATCCTGTAACATCTTATAAGTATAAGCGCCTTTGTGGTGTTATTTATAAATTAGATGAGAATAGAATTGTCCTTTCAAAAAGTACATTTATATAAAACATCAAATAGCATTAGAAATGAAAAATAAATTATTAACCATCGTTCTACTAATGATCTGTAAGTTTCCGGGAAATCGCTCAGGTAGGTATTTGTATTTGTACAGTCACGGGAGCTCAAAAAATAAAATCTTATAAGGTTATTGTGAAATAATCATAGGATTAGCTTGTGTTGTGGAGGGGGTGCTCATATTTGGGCAGCCTCTCTCGTTTTTAAGAGTTTCAAAATGAGATGATTTATTTGTTTTTGTGGATAACTTTTTGTATCTTTGCCCTTCTTTTGGCGCGAAAAATTGTATGTAAATTTATAAAATACTGAAAATCAACTCTTTCACTGTGTAAACGTGGAAGGGATTTCGTGTATATAAATACTGCGGTAATACAGCCTCAAAAGTAATAAAAATATTTTGCATTACGCTGTGAAAAGATATACCAGTGTTGCAGTTAGAAAGAACCATGTAGGAAGTTTAAAAGAATCTAAGGTCCTTTGTGAGCGCCAAAAACACTTTTACCTTTTACTTTTATCTTGTTTCTTGTTCTTTTCTGATATTTTTTAATGAATCAAAATATTTTTTAACCCTTTCTTAAAAGTTTTATGAGTAAAACAAAATCAACAACTCAAGGAAATCCGAGAATTAATTTCTCATCAGCGAAAGGAAAAATCATCACTCCGGACTTTTTGGATATCCAAATTGAATCTTTCAGAGAATTTTTCCAGCTTGATACACTTCCTGAAGCCAGAAAGACAGAAGCTCTTTACAAGACTTTCCAAGAGAATTTCCCAATTACGGATTCAAGAAACCAATTCGTATTAGAATTCTTAGACTATCTGGTAGATTCTCCACGTTATTCAATCGATGAGTGTGTGGAAAGAGGACTTACTTATTCAGTTCCTCTAAAAGCTAGACTTAAACTGTATTGTACTGACCCGGAACATGAAGATTTCCAGACTGTGGTTCAGGACGTATACTTAGGTCCGGTTCCTTATATGACGCCAAGTGGTTCTTTTATCATCAATGGTGCTGAAAGAGTTATTGTTACGCAGCTTCACCGTTCACCTGGTGTATTCTTCGGACAAACTTACCACGCTAACGGAACCAAACTTTACTATTCAAGAATTATCCCTTTCAAAGGATCTTGGATGGAATTTACAACTGATATCAACAGCGTAATGTACGCGTATATCGACCGTAAGAAAAAATTACCATTAACAACTTTATTAAGAGCAATCGGTTACGAATCTGACAAGGATATCCTTCAGATCTTTGACCTTGCTGAAGAAGTGAAAGTTTCTAAAGCTGCCCTTAAAAAAGTAGAAGGAAGAACATTGGCTGCGAGAGTATTGAACACCTGGTTCGAAGATTTCGTAGACGAAGATACAGGTGAGGTAGTTTCTATTGAAAGAAACGAAATCATCCTGGATAGAGAAACGATTCTTGAAAAAGAACATTTGGATCTTATTCTTGATGCTGGTGTGAAGTCAATCCTGATTCACAAAGAAAACAGCAACGAATTCTCTATCATCCAGAATACATTACAAAAAGACCCTACTAACTCTGAAAAAGAAGCGGTAGAGTATATTTATCGTCAGTTAAGAAACGCAGATCCGCCAGATGAGGAAACAGCAAGAGGAATCATTGAAAAATTATTCTTCTCTGAGCAGAGATATTCATTAGGTGAAGTTGGGCGTTACAGATTGAACAAAAAGCTAGGTCTTAACATTCCAACGACAACTGAGGTTCTTACAAAAGAAGATATCATTGCTATTGTAAGACACTTAATCGAGCTTGTCAACTCTAAAGCAGAGGTTGATGATATTGACCACTTATCAAACAGAAGAATTAAAACTGTTGGTGAGCAGTTGGCTGGACAGTTCGGGGTAGGTCTTTCAAGAATTGCAAGAACAATCAAGGAAAGAATGAACGTTAGAGATAACGAAATCTTTACTCCGCTTGACCTTGTAAATGCAAAGACATTAACATCAGTAATCAACTCGTTCTTTGGTACCAACCAGCTTTCTCAGTTTATGGACCAAACCAACCCTCTATCAGAGATCACTCACAAGAGAAGATTATCTGCACTAGGGCCTGGTGGTTTATCAAGAGAAAGAGCAGGTTTCGAGGTTCGAGACGTTCACCATACTCACTACGGAAGAATTTGTCCGATTGAAACTCCGGAAGGACCAAACATCGGTTTGATTTCATCTTTAGGTATTTATGCTAAAATCAACAGACTAGGTTTCATCGAAACTCCATATAGAAAAGTAGAAGGCGGTAAGATTGAGCTTAACGCAGATCCTATCTACTTAAATGCGGAAGATGAAGAATCTAAAGTAATTGCTCAGGCAAACGTTGAATTGAGCGACAACGGTGAATTCGAAACAGACAGAATCATTGCAAGATTGGATGGTGACTATCCGGTAGTAGAACCTAGCCAGGTAGACCTTATCGACGTAGCACCAAACCAGATTTCCGGTATTTCCGCTTCATTAATTCCATTCCTGGAACATGATGATGCGAACCGTGCATTGATGGGATCCAATATGATGCGTCAGGCCGTTCCTCTATTGAAGCCACAGGCTCCAATCGTTGGTACAGGGCTTGAGCAGCAGGTTGCAAGAGATTCAAGAATTTTAATTAACGCTGAAGGTACAGGTACAGTACAGTACGTAGATGCTGACAGAATCGTTATTAAATACGAAAGAAGCGAAGACGAAGATTTAGTACAATTTGAGTCTGCTACTAAAACATACAACCTTACTAAGTTCAGAAAAACGAACCAGAGTACAACCATTACCCTAAGACCAAACGTAAGAGTAGGTGATGTAGTGGAAAAAGGACAGGTACTTTGCGACGGGTATGCTACTGAAAAAGGAGAATTGGCTCTTGGTAGAAACTTAGTGGTAGCGTTCATGCCTTGGAAAGGGTACAACTTCGAGGATGCAATCGTAATCAACGAAAAAGTTGTACGTGAGGACTGGTTTACTTCAATCCACGTAGATGAATATTCTCTTGAAGTTCGTGATACTAAATTAGGTATGGAAGAACTTACAGCAGATATTCCAAACGTATCTGAAGAAGCTACGAAAGATCTTGACGAGAACGGTATGATCAGAATCGGTGCTGAAGTGAAGCCTGGAGATATCATGATTGGTAAAATTACTCCAAAAGGTGAATCTGACCCAACTCCTGAAGAAAAACTTCTTAGAGCAATCTTCGGTGATAAAGCTGGTGATGTGAAGGATGCTTCACTGAAAGCAGACTCATCATTAAGAGGAGTTGTTATCAACAAGAAATTGTTCTCAAGAAATATTAAAGACAAAAAGAAAAGAACTGAAGAAAAACTTAAACTTGAAGAAATTGAAAACACTTACAAGGCTAAGTTTGATGAGTTGAGAAATACGTTAATTGAAAAATTAAATACACTGGTAAGCGGTAAAACTTCTCAGGGGGTACAAAACGACCTTGACGAAGAAATCATCGGTAAAGGTGTGAAATTCACTCACAAGTTATTAACTTCAGTCGAAGATTATGTAAACGTTAGCGGTTCAGACTGGACAGTAGATGCTGACAAGAATGAATTGATCAAACAATTGATTCACAATTACAAAATCAAATATAACGACATTCAAGGAGTTAAAAACCGTGAGAAATTTGCTATTTCAATCGGAGATGAGCTTCCTGCAGGTATCATGAAGCTGGCTAAAGTTTACATCGCTAAGAAACGTAAACTGAATGTAGGAGATAAAATGGCAGGACGTCACGGTAACAAAGGTATCGTTTCAAGAATCGTTCGTGAAGAAGATATGCCATTCCTGGAAGACGGAACACCGGTAGATATCGTATTGAATCCACTTGGGGTACCTTCCCGTATGAACATCGGTCAGATTTATGAAACAGTTCTTGGATGGGCTGGTCAGAAGCTGGGTATGAAGTTCGCTACACCAATCTTCGATGGAGCAACTCTTGATCAGATTACTGAATATACAGACAAAGCAGGTCTTCCTAAATTCGGTCACACTTACCTTTATGATGGTGGTACTGGAGAAAGATTTACTCAGGCTGCGACTGTAGGGGTTATTTACATGCTGAAATTAGGACACATGGTTGATGACAAAATGCACGCACGTTCTATCGGTCCTTACTCATTGATTACTCAGCAGCCGTTAGGAGGTAAAGCTCAGTTCGGAGGTCAGAGATTCGGAGAGATGGAGGTTTGGGCACTTGAAGCATTCGGTGCATCTAACATCCTGAGAGAGATCCTTACTGTGAAGTCGGATGACGTGATTGGTAGAGCAAAAACTTATGAAGCAATTGCAAAAGGTGAATCTATGCCTGAACCAGGTATTCCGGAATCATTCAACGTATTACTTCACGAGTTACAAGGTCTTGGATTAGACGTAAGATTGGAGGAGTAAGATATCAGATGTCAGACACAAGATGTCAGACTACGACACTCTAACAATTTTATAATCCTTGAATTTGGAATGATGATTTCTTCTGAAATCTGAAATCTGAAATCTAAAATCTAAAAAAAATTATGTCAAATAAAAATAAATCAAGTAGATTTAATAAAATAACCATCGGTTTAGCTTCACCGGAGTCTATTTTACAAGACTCAAGAGGGGAGGTTTTAAAACCGGAAACTATTAACTACAGAACTCACAAGCCTGAAAGAGACGGGCTATTTTGTGAGAAAATCTTTGGTCCTGTAAAGGATTACGAATGTGCTTGTGGTAAATACAAGAGAATTCGTTACAAAGGGATCGTTTGTGACCGTTGTGGAGTAGAAGTTACTGAGAAAAAAGTAAGAAGAGAGAGAATCGGGCACATCAACCTTGTAGTTCCAATTGCACACATCTGGTATTTCCGTTCATTACCAAACAAAATCGGATACCTTTTAGGAATTCCTTCTAAGAAATTAGATATGATCATCTACTACGAAAGATATGTGGTGATCCAGCAGGGTATTGCTAAAAAATTAGACGGTTCTGATTTTGAAAATATGGAATTCCTTACAGAAGAAGAGTACCTTGATATCATGGAAACTCTTCCTGTAGAAAACCAGTATCTTGATGATTCTGATCCAAACAAATTCATCGCCAGAATGGGTGCTGAAGCTGTGGAAGATCTTTTAAAAAGAATCGATCTTGATGCATTGTCTTTCGACTTGAGACACAAAGCTCACAACGAAGGTTCAAAACAAAGAAGAACTGAAGCTCTTAAGAGATTGAACGTGGTAGAAGCATTGAGAGGTGCTAATACAAGAATGATCAACAGACCAGAGTGGATGATCATGCGTGTGCTTCCTGTTATCCCGCCAGAACTAAGACCATTGGTTCCATTGGATGGAGGACGTTTCGCAACTTCTGACCTGAATGACCTTTACAGAAGAGTTATCATCAGAAATAACCGTTTGAAGAGATTATTGGAGATCAAAGCTCCTGAAGTAATCTTGAGAAACGAGAAGCGTATGCTTCAGGAATCTGTAGATTCATTATTCGATAACACAAGAAAATCTTCTGCAGTAAAATCTGAGTCAAACAGACCATTGAAATCACTTTCTGATTCATTGAAAGGTAAGCAAGGTCGTTTCCGTCAGAACTTACTAGGGAAAAGGGTTGACTACTCTGCGCGTTCGGTAATTGTTGTAGGTCCAAACTTACAGCTTCACGAATGTGGTATTCCTAAAGATATGGCAGCTGAACTTTACAAACCGTTCATCATCAGAAAGCTGATTGAAAGAGGAATTGTAAAAACAGTAAAATCTGCAAAGAGAATTATCGACAGAAAAGAACCGGTAGTTTATGATATCCTTGAAAACGTGATGAAAGGTCACCCTGTTCTATTGAACAGAGCACCTACGCTTCACAGACTGGGTATTCAGGCTTTCCAACCTAAGATGATCGAAGGTAAGGCAATCCAGCTACACCCGTTAGTAACTACGGCCTTCAACGCCGATTTCGATGGTGACCAGATGGCGGTACACTTACCGTTAGGACCAGAAGCGATCCTTGAAGCTCAGTTATTGATGTTAGGTTCTCAAAACATCCTGAACCCTGCAAACGGTTCTCCAATTACAGTACCATCTCAGGACATGGTTCTTGGTCTTTATTTCATGACTAAAGAATTAAGCTCTACAGAGACGATGAAAGTAAAAGGAGAAGGTCTTGCATTCTATTCTCCTGAAGAAGCGGAAATCGCTTATGCTGAAGGTAGAGTATCTTTAAATGCTAAAGTAAGATGTAGACTACCAATTAAAGAAGACGGACAAATCGTAACAAGATTGATCGAAACTTCTGTAGGTAGAATCCTGTTCAACCAGATTGTACCTAAGCAGGTAGGATATATCAATGAACTTCTGACTAAGAAATCATTGAGAAACGTTATCGGTAAGATCCTTGCTGATACAGATTTCCCTACAACTGTGAAGTTCCTTGATGCAATGAAAGACTTAGGGTATTCAAACGCATTCAAAGGAGGTCTTTCTTTCTCACTTGGGGATATCGTAGTTCCTGTTGAGAAAAAACAGATGATTGCACAATCAATTGAAACTGTAGACGAAATTAGAGCCAACTATAACATGGGTCTGATTACCGATACAGAACGTTATAACCAGGTAATCGACGTTTGGACAAATACCAACGCCGGATTAACTGAAATGATCATGAGCAGAATGAAAACTGACCAAGGTGGTTTCAACTCTGTATACATGATGCTTGACTCTGGAGCGAGGGGTTCTAAAGAACAGATCCGTCAGTTATCAGGGATGAGAGGTTTGATGGCAAAACCGCAGAAAGCCGGTTCTACCGGAGCGGAGATCATTGAAAACCCGATCCTTGCCAACTTTAAGGAAGGTCTTTCGATTCTAGAGTACTTTATCTCTACCCACGGTGCCCGTAAAGGTCTTGCGGATACCGCTCTTAAGACAGCCGATGCCGGTTACTTAACGAGAAGATTGGTAGACGTTGCACAGGACGTTATCGTTACAGAAGACGACTGTGGAACTCTAAGAGGTACAGAAGTTACTGCACTTAAGAAAAATGACGAGATCGTTGAAAGAATCTCTGAAAGAATCTTAGGTAGAGTATCTCTTCATAATATTTACGATCCTGAAACTGACGAGCTTATCGCAAGTGCAGATCAGGTGATCATTGAATCTTTGGCGAAAAGAATCGAAGAAGCTGGATTAGAAGCTGTGGAGGTTCGTTCACCATTAACTTGTGAAGCTAAGAAAGGTATCTGTGCGAAATGTTACGGTAGAAACTTGGCAACAGGTAAAGTGATTCACATGGGTGAAGCGGTAGGTGTAATTGCAGCACAATCCATTGGGGAACCAGGTACTCAGCTTACGTTGAGAACCTTCCACCAGGGGGGTACTGCAGGTAACGTATCAGAAAACCCATCTATCGTTGCAAGAAGAGATGGTATCGTAGAAATGGATGAAGTAAGAACAATTACTTCTGAAGATGAAAACGGTAATACAGCTGAGGTTGTGGTTTCCCGTTCAACAGAATTCAGATTAGTTGCTGATAATGAGTCCAGAACTCCATTAATGGTAGCTAACGTACCTTACGGATCTATATTATCTGTAAAACCAGGTGATAAAGTGAAGAAAGGTGATACAATCTGTAGATGGGATCCGTATAACGCGGTTATCATTGCTGAAACTTCAGGTAAGGTAGAATACGAGGATATCATCCAGGGTATTTCATTCCAGCTTGAAATTGACGAACAAACAGGATTCGAAGAGAAAGTAATCTCTGAATCCAGAAATAAGAAAGCCGTACCTACCCTGAAAGTGGTAGACTCTAAAGGAGTTGAGCAAAAAGCTTACAACTTACCGGTAGGAGCCCACTTAATGGTTAACGATGGTGAAAAAATTAAGGCTGGTAAAGTCTTAATCAAGATCCCAAGAAAATCTGCAAAAGCAGGGGATATCACCGGAGGTCTTCCGAGAGTTACCGAATTATTCGAAGCAAGAAACCCTTCAAACCCAGCGGTTGTTACTGAAATCGACGGGGTAGTTTCTTACGGAAAAATCAAGAGAGGTAACCGTGAACTTATTGTTGAGGCTAAAACCGGAGAAAGAAAAATTTACTTAGTAAAACTTTCTAACCAGATTCTTGTTCAGGAGAATGACTTCGTAAGAGCAGGTTCTCCACTTTCTGACGGTTCTATCACACCGGAAGATATCTTGAGAATTAAAGGTCCAACAGCCGTTCAGGAATACTTAGTAAACGAAATTCAGGAAGTTTACCGTCTACAGGGGGTAAAAATCGATGATAAGCACTTCGAAATTATCGTAAGACAAATGATGACGAAAGTATCTATCGTAGATGGAGGTGATACTCAATTCCTTGAAGGAGCTCTTGAACATAAGTATGACTTCCTGGAAGAAAACAACAGAGTATTCGGTCTTAAAGTAGTAGTAGATGCTGGTGATTCTAAAGAATTCAAGCCAGGTCAGATGATTACTGCAAGAGAATTAAGAGACGAAAACTCTAAGTTGAAGCGTGAAGATTTAGCATTGGTAGAAGTAAGAGAAGCTCTTCCTGCTACGGCAACTCCGGTACTGCAAGGTATTACAAGAGCAGCCCTTCAGACTAAGTCATTCATGTCGGCAGCATCATTCCAGGAAACAACTAAAGTTCTTAACGAAGCAGCAGTTGCTGGTAAGATAGACGATCTTAACGGTCTTAAAGAAAATGTAATTGTAGGACACAGAATCCCTGCAGGTACAGGTCTTAAAGAGTATCAGAACGTTATTGTAGGTTCTAAGAAAGAATTCGAAGACCTTAACTAAAATTAATGATTTGAAATTTGGGATTTGAAATTATTTTTATATTTTCACAATCTCAAATTTCGAATTTTAAAAACATAATTTATAACAATGGACAACAATCAAAATCCACAAGACGGAAACATCAACATCGAATTAAACGAAATGGTAGCGGCTGGTATCTATGCTAACCTTGCATTGGTAAACCACTCCCCATCTGAATTTGTAGTAGACTTTATTCAGTTGATGCCAGGTGTTCAGCAGGCTAAAGTAAGATCAAGAGTAATTCTTGCTCCACTTCACGCTAAAAGAGTATTAAATGCTCTTCAACAGAACATCGCTAACTACGAGCAGCAGTTCGGAGAAATCAAAGAAGTTGAGCCTTTCGTATTAGGAGGAAACAACGTTCAAGCGTAAGATTTCTTTTGTAATCATATAATTGCCCCGGATTTATCCGGGGCTTTTTGTTTTTTAATTAAAAAAAATAAGCATTTTAATTAAAAAACAAAAAACGCTCAATTAGGTATTTGATATATTTGTGTTGTTTTTATATGTATATCTGTAATATATTTTGTTTTTTATTGAATATTTAATATTTATTTTTAATATATTTGAAAAAAAACAAATGAAACTGAAAATCTATCCTATCGCAGCGGTATTATTCTGCACTTTTACTAATGCACAGCAAAATACGCTCAACAATAATCAAAAACATTTACAGAAATTGTATGCCCAGTACGATAAGAACCTTAAACAGCAACATAAAGCTGCTAGGGCAGCTGGAATACCTCCCAATGAATATTATGAGGAAGATTACAAAAGAACAATGGATCCAGTTACAGGAAGGACTTATTTTGGGAAACTGGTAAAAATAAATCATGATATCCTGTCGGGTAAATATCGTTCTGAAAAACCTATGTCATTTATTTCCAGTAATCATCATTCTTCCACTGGAAAAATTATTAATGAACCCTGGATTGAAAGAGGGCCATATGATGTAGGAGGGCGAACAAGGGCAATTATGTATGACCCTAATGATACTACCGGCAAAAGAGTCTTTGCAGGTGGAATTTCCGGTGGACTTTGGGTTAATCAGGATCCTTCTGTAAGTACAAATGAATGGCAGCCGCTCAGTACGTTCTGGGCCAATACTTCGGTTTCATGCATTACTTACGACCCAAACAATCCACAGGTATTTTATGTTGGTACAGGGGAATGTGAAACGGGTGATGCCAAAGGATCCGGAATTTGGAAATCAACGGATGGAGGCACTACCTGGACACAGATATTTACAATACCGGCAACCTATTCGAATGGAATAGGAAATGGAAACTTTTATATTAATGATATTAAAGTTAGAAATAATGCTGGAGTTTCAGAGGTTTATGCTGGAGTAAGCGGTAATTATTCTAGTGGTACATTTCAGGGATTAAATCAGGCGGGATTGTACAAATCTACAGACGGAGGTGCTACATTTGTAAAGAACACCAGTTTATTAGCACAGAATACAACAACAAATTCAACCAGTACAATAGGATATTCTATTCAGCAAATAGAAATCGGAGCTGATAATTCGGTTTGGGTCTCCACCAGATCTTCAATATATTCCACTATAGATTCAGGAGGAAGAATTTTTAAATCTGCTGACGGAAATACTTTTAATCAGGTGTATAATGTTGGAAATGCAGGAGCAAGAGTCAATTTTTGTCTTTCCAAAACAAATGCTAATAAAGTGTATGCTTTTATGCAGGGAAGCTCTACTACTGCAGAACCAATCAGAATTGCACGTTCTGCTGACGGAGGAGTAACATGGCAGGCTACCAATGATACAGCGCCTGTTTTGACATTACCTGCGCCTACAGACACGAGTATTCCTGCTAATGATTTCACCCGGGGACAATCTTTTTATGATCTTGTGATTGCAGCAGATCCTCAAGATGACAATACAGTGTATATCGGAGGTGTTGATCTGTATAAATCTACCAACGGAGGAGGTACATGGAGTCAGATTTCAAAATGGTCCAATAATAACAATATGGCCGCTTTACAGGTTTCAGAGGTACATGCGGATCAGCATGCAATCATATTCAGTCCTTATAATAATTACGCAACCGGGCAAATGCTTTTTGGAAATGATGGAGGAGTGTATTATGCTTCCAATAAAACCAATATCGGGACTGTAGATGGCTTTGTTGCAAGAAATACCAGGTATAATGTAACTCAGTTCTACACAGCTATGCTCAATCCTACAAAAGTACCTGCTAACGAAGAATTACTGGCGGGGGCTCAGGATAATGGTTCATGGTGGCTTTATGGTGTTCCACAAGCCAATAACTTTCTTTCCAAGTGGCCTGCTACAGGGGGAGATGGCATGTACACAGAATATGATGATCTGGATACTTATGAAATATCAAGCTATACTTATAACAATCACTATTTATTGACGAACAATGCGCAGAGTCTTATAGCCGATACCAATGCAAATTTAGGACATTTTGTCAATGAAATAGCATTAGATAGAATCAATGATGTCTTCTATTCTTACCGTTCAGGGCTTACGCTTTTCAGAACAAGCGGACTTTCTGCTACTGCTACATCATTCACTAATGATGTGGTTACTGTAGGAACAGCACAGTCCGGAGAGCAGATATCGTGGATGAAAGTATCCCCTTATACAACTGCTTCCACCACACTTTTTGTAGGAACCAATCTTGGGAGAATCTTTAAAATAGCAAATGCAAATACCACAGCATATACAGCAACTCTGTTAACATCACCAATAGCAGGAACTATTTCTGATATCGAGTTTGGAGCAAATGAAAATGAGATTATGGTGACACTTTCCAATTATAACCTCACCAGCGTTTTCTATTCTACAGATGGAGGAACAACCTGGCAGAACAAAGAAGGAAACCTTCCTGATATGCCGGTAAGAACTGTCCTCAGAAATCCAGACGACCCCAATGAAGTATTAGTAGGAACAGAAATGGGAGTTTGGGGAACTACTAATTTCCTTGATTTAACTCCTGAATGGTCTTCAGTAACTGGAAATATAGGGAATGTGAGAATTACTAATCTGGATTACAGACCTGCTACCAAAACAGTATTGGTTTCTACTTATGGAAGAGGAGCCTGGACAACACAGAATACGCTGACTCCATTGTCAACCACAGAGACCAAATTTAAAAAGAATATGAATATTATATATCCGAATCCTTCAAAAGGGATTTCCCATCTGAGATTTGATACAGCTAAATATAACAGCGTGGATATAAGTATTGTGGATGCATCGGGAAGGCTTGTGTATAGTAAGAAAAACGTAAAATCTGATGAAGAGTTCGGACAAAAAATGTTATCTGGAAATTATATACTGAAAGCCGAATATAAAGGTGAAATTGTATATAGTGGTAACTTCCTTGTATTGGGACCTAAAGGAGGTGATAATGACTAAAAAATGAATAATCAATTATTTTTAACTGTGTTTTGGATGCTGGCTTCCTGCGGGATGCCGGTATCCTCTTTATATCAGGATAAGGCAATATCAGTCATCTCTGCTGAAAAAACAGAATGGACAGGAGGAAGATCGGGAGTAAAGGGAATCATGTATACCGTTAAATTTAAGAAAAATAATAACAGTATAGTTACGGTAAAAACGCTGAGAGCAGAAGGAAATACTATTCCGTTTAGTCAGGATAATGCCGGAAATACAATTATAGTAAGAGGCAATCTTCAGTATAAAAACGAAGATGAAACCAAAATGGCTGATCAGGTGCCGGCAGGAAAATCTGATGAAATTCCTGTTTCCCCCAAAAAAAATCCAAAAGACAATTGGATAGAATACAATGTACAAGGTTCCCAAACGCTGCACAGAATAAACATTTCAAAATTTATTGCAGTTGATTTTTCCGGTGAACCTGCTCCTTAATACTTAATTCTTTGTACAAAAAACTATTTTCTATTGTATTGTGCCTTTCTGTTATCGTATTGTTCAATAATATGATATATTCCGGTATGACTATTCTAAAAAAAGAGCTGTATAAGAAAACACAATATAATATTACCAGGAATAAATTCAAGGATTCAGAAACCGTGTGCTTTACAGAAGCAGATATTGCAAATGTGCAGTGGAAAGAAAAGAAGGAATTTATTCTTAACGGATATTCTTATGACATCATCCAAATACGGATCATTAATGGAGAAAAAAAATTCTTCTGTTATAGGGATAAAAAAGATATAATCATCAATTCCCTGATTGATCTGTCAAAAATGCTGGCTGTACAAAATATAGATATGCACAAGCATATTAACTTCCCTCTGCATCATAAAAATGAATGTAAAACCTCTCTTTTTTTAGCGGTTATTTCTAGTAAAGAAGATGATGTTTCGGATCATTCAGATTTCAGAATACTCCCGGACTATAATTTTCCATCAGCAAATACATCCTATATATCCATTATTCCTCCTCCTCCTGAAATGTGTATCCATCAAAACAGATATAAATAGTATATTAATGGTAACACAAATTTTGAATAATGAAAAAATATATATGCATGGCAGCGGCGTTAGGCTGCATTATAGCGCATGCTCAGCAAAATCAGGAGGGGACAATTGACGAAGTGAATATCCTGGGAAGAAAAAAAATAAAACAGGAACGTGCGGAATTTAAAAGACATGGACAGTCAGTAGAAACTCTTTCCGAAGAAGACCTTAGCAGAAATAATCCGGCAGCAATAGATCAGACTTTATCCACTATGGCAGGACTGCAGGTAGATAAAAGAACCAACTTTGGTGGCCAGAGACTTGTTGTCCGGGGATATGGAAATGATCAGAAATTCAACAACTGGGGAGTGAAAGCATACTGGAATAATATACCGTTAACTACAGCAGAAGGAATCACTGTTCTGGATGATATGGATTTTGCTTTTGTGAATAATGTAGAAGTTATTAAAGGTCCGGCAGCCACCATGTATGGAGGTGGAACAGGCGGAGCGGTCCGTTTTTATACAAGACCGGATTTTACAAAAGGAATTTCAGTTTCGGAAGATGTAATGTTGGGCGCTTTTAAAACCTTTCAGTCCAGAACACAGCTGAATGCTGCAGATGAAAACTACTCCGTAAATGCTGCATATGGACATCTTGAAACGGATGGTTACAGACCCAATGGAGGCGGATTAAAAAACTTCTTCAATGTCAATGGTACAGTGAAATTAAGCAAAAAAGATCAGTTAAGTTTCCTTGCAAGTCAGGCTTATTCGTACGAGCACACTTCAGGACAGATCTCATACGATGATTACTATGCCGGAATCGATAACGGAAATGTTGCTTATATCAGAAAAAATGCCGGAACAAAAATAAAATCAACAAGAGTAGGATTGAGTAATACTGTAAGCCTTACTTCAAATTTAAAAAACTATACCACTCTGTTTTATTATAACGCAAATACAGAAAGTGTTTCTGCCGGAGCATACGGAGTGACGAGTTCCCCGAATGTAGGGCTGCGTTCCACTTTTACATTAAAGAACGGGTTTAAAGATTTTGAAAATAAGCTGGACTTTGGCGTAGAAATACAAAATTCTGTTTCCACTACTTCAAGTTATCGTTTTACAGGCTCAGAAACAAATCCACTGCAGACAACAGGAATGTCCGGAGCATCTTATTTTAAATATAATAATAATCAATCCACCTATTTTGTGATCGATTATCTGACATATAAGCCCTGGGGGCTTACTTTGCTCGCTGGACTTAGTGCCAACAGAACCAATTATGACAGGAAGGATCTTTATGCCTTACCAGATTTAGTTCCCGGACACAAAGATCAGTCTTTTAATAAAAAGTATGACATGGCTTATACGCCTCATTTTGCATTACAGAAAGAATGGAAACACCAGATCTTTAATCTAAGCTATAGTGAAGGATATAATACTCCTACCGCAGCTTCTTCGTTCATAACTGCTACCAACACTGTAAATGATGATTTAAAGCCTGAGCGTGCAAAAATGTTTGACTTCAGTGTACATGGCCTTTTACTGAATACAAAACTGGATTACCGCATTTCAGCATTCAGAATCGACTATTCCGATAAACTTGCACAGCTCCTTTTACCAGGTAATACAAGTGGGCAAACGTACTGGGCTAATACCGGAAGTCAGAAAAATACAGGCCTTGAGTTGAGTATAGGATATCAGTACAGAACAGAGAACTCATTTATTGAGAGAATTGTTCCTTTTGTAAATCTTTCTTATTACGATACAAAATATAAAGATTTTTCAATCTATGATCCCAAATATCAAGACCCTGTTACAGGGAAGACTGTAGGGAAACTAATGGTGTACGACCATAAGACAGTAGTAGGAGTACCAAGAAATAAGTACGCTGTAGGATTGGATATCTTTACCAAACCGGGATTTTATCTGGTGAATACATATAATTATCTTGGAAATGTTTATTCTGATTTTAACAATTCGAATCTGGTAAAAGGTTTCGGATTGCTTAATTCAAAATTAGGGTTTAAAAAATCATTCAATAAACTGGATCTGGACCTGTATGTGATGGGTAATAATCTTACCAGCCAGATTAATTATACATTTTTATTCTTAGGAAATAATATCAGCGATTCAGATAAAGGAAGTAACTACATAGTTCCTACAGATCTCAATCCGGGACCTGGAAAAGCCTATTTCTTTTACGGATTCAATGTGAAATACAGATTTTAAAATATACTTTTATATTCATAGATATCTTTTTACAGCAAAATGAAAATGCCACAGTTCATGACTGTGGTTTTTTATTGAATTATAAACATCACTGAAATTCATATTGGATTTGTCTAATTGTTAATTTTCTTTAATGAGGTGAAAATATGTAGTAAGCATATATCAATTTTATATCTTTGTTTAAGAAAAAGCAGAAAATATAAGATATGATTGATAACTCGTTCGCTGTAAGTAAATTTGGCTTTTTGGGTGCCGAATTTTTATCGGAGCTTGAAAAACATGCTGTTGCTGTTGATATAAAAGCAAAAACAGAGATCATAAGAGAAGGGCAGAAGAATAAATTTGTTCCTTTCCTCATAAAAGGCTCTATCAAAGTCTTTACCCTTAATGATGGAAGAGAACTGATCTACTATTACATCAAACCGAAAGATAGCTGTCTCATGACCTTTTCATCCATTCTGACAGATTATATCAGCAGGGTATATGCCATCGCAGAAGAAGATTCGGAAGCGATTCTTATTCCCGTTTCTGTCATGCACGAATGGCTTATAAGGTTTCCGGAAATTAATAAGCTCTTTTACCATGAATATGACCGGAGATTTTCAGAAGTTATGAATATGGTGAATGATGCTGTTTTCCATAAACTGGATAAAAGGGTTCTCAATTATATCAAACAACAGATTTCGTCCAAGGGAAACAATCCTATTAAGATCACCCATCGTGAAATTGCCAACAGTTTGGGGACTTCCAGAGAAGTTGTGAGCAGAGTTCTGAAAAAAATTGAAAGCGAAGGTGAAATTGTTCAGACTAAAGAAGGAATAAAAGTTCCTGTAAATGAAAATGTTAGAACGGTCTAATTTTAATTGTTTGAAAAGTTTATTTCTATTATTGATAAAAACAATTTGACTGGTGACTTTTATCACCTATTTTTGAATTGAGAACTCAATAAGTTTGTCATATCATAATTTAATTCAAATTGTATATGACAAAAACTCTCTTATTTTTGTCAATGTTTTCTTCAGGTCTTGTCTTTGCACAGGAAGACCTGCTGAAAGATATTGACACGGTTAAAACCAATACAGAAACCTCACAACCTGCTTTCAAAGCCCTTCAGATTGTAACAGGACAATCTACAAAACTTGCAGCCAAAAAAGAATGGTACATTATCGTTGCCCATAGATTTGGTGATATAAGCGCTGGATTTAAAGACTTTTTCGGTCTTGATCATGCTTCCACCAAATTAGGTGTTATCTATGGTATTTCAGACGCAGTATCTGTAAGCCTTTCCAGAGAAACTAATATGAAAACATTTGAAGGAGCAGTGAAATACAGATTGATAAAACAAAGTGAAAACTTCCCGGTGGATATTGTGGGGTATAACGTAATGGGAGCCAATACTGAACTGGATAAGGACACATATCCTCACCTTACATTCAGTGACAGGCTTTCTTATCTTACCCAGGCATTGATCTCAAGAAGATTCAGTGATAAGCTTTCAGTACAGCTTACACCTTCATTTGTTCATAAAAACCTTTATGAACCTACCATTGAAAACAAAAACCAGTTTATGGCAGGTTTGGGAGGACGCTATAAAATTTCAAAACGAGTTTCTGTGAATGCAGAATACTTTGTGAATTTTGACGATCACAGTTTTTATAAAAACCCTTTATCGTTGGGCGTAGATATAGAAACCGGAGGACATGTGTTCCAGCTTTTACTGACAAACTCCCAGATTAATTCTGATATCGGATATCTTACCAATGCCACAGGAGCATGGGGAAAGGGACATATTTTCTTTGGGTTTAATCTTTATAGAGTTTTTTAATATGAAAAAGCTAACATCCTTATTGATATTGTCGTCAGCAATCATACTAACGGCTTGTGACAGCAGAACGTATGAAGAGATTTCTGATAACACACCGATAACGGCATCTGTAAAATATACAGCAGATGTAAAACCCATTATGGATAACAGCTGCGCAGGCTGTCATTCTGCAGGAAGTTTTAAACCTTTAGTTACATATGATCAGGTAAAAAATAATATTGACGGAATTCTGGATCGTATCCAGAGACCTAATGGTGATCCGGAGAAAATGCCAAAGGGAGGATCTATGTCCGCAGCTCAAATCAATATGTTTATCAAATGGAAAGCTGACGGACTAAATGAAAATTAAAAAAAATGATATGAAAAAATTAGCATTATTAAGCGTATTACTTCTTTCTGCAGGGTACGCTTCAGCACAAAAATATAGCTCCAAAACAGGGAAAGTAACTTTTGAAGCTTCGGTACCACTGTTTGATGATATTTTTGCTCAGGATGACAACAATGTTGTCATTCTCAATGCAGACAATGGTGAAATGGCGTCAGTTTCAAATGTCAAAAACTTTCATTTTAAAACAAAATTAATGGAAGAGCATTTCAATGAAAGCTATGCTGAATCTGCAAAATATCCGAAAACCACTTTCAAAGGAAAGATTGTCAACTTTGATAAAACAAAGCTTACCACAAGTCCTCAGAAATATACGGTGCAGGGAACATTAAACTTTCATGGAGTAGATAAAGCCGTTACCTCTGCTGCCACTTTATATGCCAAAGACGGTAAAATCTATATGCAGGGAGGTTTTGTAGCAAGACCTGTAGATTATAAAGTGACTATTCCCAAAATGGTTACCAAGAAAGTGGCTGAAAATGTCAATATTGAATACAACTATGTAATGATAAAACAATGAGACATTTCATCTTAATATTAGGACTGTTCCTGAGTTCAGTAGTATCTGCTCAGGAAAAAGCGAAATCAATATTTGATATTGCAAGAAATGGGACTGTAACTGAAGTACAGGAGTTGATGAAGCAAAATCCGGATGTGATTAATCAGACCAATGAACACGGATTTTCACCCCTTATTCTGGCCTGTTACAGAGGAAATACAGACGTTGCCGATTTTCTGATTGAAAATGTAAAAGATGTCAATTACAAAAGCCGTGAAGGAACGGCATTGGCAGGTCTTGCGATTAAATACAACAAAGACCTTGTAGAACATCTGCTTAAGAAAAAAGCAGATCCCAATATTGCAGATGAAACAGGATACACCCCTTTATTCTGGGCTGTAAAATCCGGAAATAAAGATCTGGTAGAACAGCTGCTGAAATATAAAGCAGATAAAACAAAGAAAGATTCAATGGGAATGACCCCTTTCGAATATGCATTACAAACCAATAACAAGGAAATTATTAATCTTTTAAAAAATTGATATGAAAAAAACTCTACTAGCGCTAAGCGTACTTCTTGCTAATTTCGCATTGGCACAGTTTTCGTCAGGAACGGTAAACTTACCGGCAACTTCCATGACGGTGAAATTAGATACAACTCCTTCAGGAGTAACGATTACGGTAACAGGTGACAGCAACTCTATGATGGGAATAGGTTTTGGAACTACCGGCATGGCTGCTGGATCAGACGGATTTATTTATAACTCTTCTGCCAATAGAGACTATTCGTTCAGTAATGTTCCTAATGCACCTTCGGCCGATGCATCTCAGGACTGGACAGAAACTTCGAACACCGTATCCGGATCTACAAGAACTGTAGTAGCAACAAGGTCACTTACAGGTGGAACAGGAGATTTTGCCATTGCCAATGCGGCTGGAACAATCAATATCTTCTATGCCCGTAAAAGTGGAGGAACTTCTTTAGGATACCATGATGCAGGAAGAGGATATGCAACATTGACGATGACAGCTGCCACTTTATCTACCAATGAAATTACAGCTGATAGCAAAAAGGTAAATCTATATCCTAATCCGGCAAAATCAACCGTTAATTTCAAAAATTCTGACAAAATAAAATCCGTTGATATCTACGAAGCAACAGGCAGAAAAGTATTGTCAATAAAACCGGATGGAGAAAGCATCAGTATTGAAAATCTGAAATCAGGAAGTTACTATCTTGAAATTCAGCTTAAAGACGGAAGTACATCTTATGAAAAACTGATCAAAGAATAATTTTTCAGAAAAAACACACCTCAATATTTTTTTAACAGATACCTCTGATTTTTCAGGGGTATCATTTTTTCTTAAAGTCCCAATTTCAGGGAGATTGCTTTAAAATTCTTATATTTGTATGTATCCTGATTCTTAATAAAGGAAAATTTTTTGACCTTATAATTTTTACGATCCTATGGAATTCAAAACCTTAGCTGATATCACAATAGATGAACTTTTATCAGTATTCAATTACTCATTTTCTGATTATGTTGTTCCTTTTCACTTGACAAAAGAAGTGCTTGTTTCAAAAATTGCAGCAGAAAAATTAGATCTGAGTTTGTCTGCCGGAGCATTTGAAGAGGGGAAACTGGTTGGCTTTATCCTTCAGTCTGAAAAAATTGAAAACGGGGAGAAAATTATTTACAATGGCGGTACAGGAGTAGTTCCGGAAAGCAGAGGCAAGGGATTGGTGAGAAAAATGTATGATTTTATCATTCCTGTTTTAAAGGATAGAAATGCCAATACCTTATTGCTTGAAGTGATTGAAGGAAATCAGCCTGCCATCAGAGCTTATGAAAATCTCGGGTTTACGATTGTACGAAGATTACTTTGCTTCAACGGAAGTATTCAGCAGGGAAAAGAAAATGCTGAGGTTTCTATTAAGGATTTGAAAGAATTTCAATGGGATTTGTTATGTTCATTCTGGGATATTGAACCTTCATGGCAGGGATCAGTTTTCGTATTGGAACCGATGCCTGAAAATTATGTGACTTTAGGTGCTTATGAAAGGGAAAAGCTCGTCGGATATATTGTTTATGGTCCTGCATCGAAAAAAGTATATCAGTTTGCTGTAGATAAGAATTACAGAAATAAGGGAATTGGTACAAAGCTCTTTAATGCTATCAGAGAAAAAAATAACGGGCAGGCGATAGCGTTAAACAATGTGGATGATTCTTCAGAAAGTACAGATAAGTTTCTTAGCGAAAAAATAGGACTGAACAACTGGCTGTCACAATTTGAAATGAAAAGGTCTATTTAACAGCGATTAATTTTGATTCAAACAAAATAAGAGGTTTTAATATACTTTTAATCTCTTAAACTTTTCAGGGAGAAGGATAGGATGTAACTTTGCCGAAAATTTTTAAAATAATGAAGCGAGGAATCCATTTTTTACTGCTGCTCATTTCCTTTACGGCTTTTGCCCAGCAGGCCAATATTGATACTGCCCAGGTTGTAATACCAGAAAGACAAAACAGTACTGAAGCACAGTCGAAACCTTATGTGATTATGATATCAACGGATGGTTTCCGTTATGATTATGCTAAGAAATATAATGCTGAAAATCTTTTAAAACTGGCTAATGGCGGTGTAAAGGCTGAAGCAATGATTCCAAGCTATCCAAGTATTACTTTCCCCAACCACTGGAGTCTTATCACAGGGCTTTATCCTTCCCATCATGGCCTGATTGATAATTTTTTCTATGATTATAAGAGAAAAGAAGGATATGCGATGAGCAATAAGAAAAATGCTGAGGACGGAAGCTGGTATGGAGGAACTCCGCTTTGGGGGCTTGCTGAAAAACAGGGAATGGTGTCGGCCTCTTTAATGTGGGTAGGATCTGCCAGCGATGCAGGAGGGATGAGACCCACTTATTATTATCCATATCACGAAAAGTTCACACCTTCCGAAAAGGTAGAAAAAGTGGTAAACTGGCTGAAACTGCCTGAAGATAAAAGACCTCATTTTATTTCATTGTACTTCCCGGAAGTAGATGGGAGCGGGCATCATTTTGGTCCTGATGCGAAAGAAACGGAAACAGCTGTTCATCTGATAGATCAGGCTATTGGTGATCTTGTTCAGAAAGTAAATGGATTAGGATTGAAAAATGTCAACTTTGTTTTTGTTTCCGATCACGGGATGATTAAAGTAGACGGCGGTACACCTTTGGAAATTCCTGCTCTTCTTTTTGATAAAAACAGATTTGATTTTTATAATTCCCAGACTTTGTTGAGAATTTATGTTAAAAATCCGGATGAGGTAAAAGCAGTTTACAAAGAACTGAAGGCTAATAAAACGGATGATTACGAAGTATATCTTGATAAAAAACTTCCCAGATACCTTCACTTTGCAACAAGAGATGACCAGTACAACAGAATAGGACAGATTCTTCTGATTCCTAAAGCCCCAAAAATATTTCTGGAAAAAGGTAAGAAAACATCTGTTGGAAAACACGGCTATAACCCTAAAGTTGTACCGGAAATGAAAGCGGTTTTCTTTGCCTGGGGACCGGAATTTAAAAGCAATATGGTGATCAGCGAATTTGCGAACATCAATGTTTATCCATTGGTAGCTGAGGTTTTAGGATTAAAAATTGATCAGCCTATTGATGGAAAACTGAAAGTTTTAAAAAGAACTTTAAAAAACAAAAAATAGTATTGATTTAAAGATATTATAAAATAAATTCGGCGCACCTTTGGTGCGCCGAATTTACTTATAGCCAGCATTTTAATTCCAGTCCTGAACTTTTGTTTCAAGACAAAAGAAATTAAAATTGAGAAGCAAACTCCTTTGCAAAATCTTCTAATTTAACACTTCCTGTAATCGGGGAACCATGATCAATAAAATCTTTCTGTACAACACCGGTTCTTATTCCTCTTCCCATTTCAACATACAAATTAGCCATATCTTCAGGTAATCCCGCCTGAAGCATTCCGTTTAAAGAATCTTCATCAGAGAACTCTACCCATGGAAGTTCCGGCTTATTAACAGAAGAACCCAAAACTTTAGCAAAATCAGAGGCTTTTCTTATATCGCTTACAATATATCTGATCGTATGGGTATTTCCGTCGTTTACCAGTTCTTCGGCAGCAGCTTTCGCAATATCAGTTGGATGTACAACTGGTACTTCAATACTTGCAGGATAATTTGCTCCAATGATTCCTGCATTTTGAATTAAAGGAATATCATTGAAAAAATTATTGTAAAAATATCCGGCTCTTAAAAAAGTAAAAGAAGTGTCTTCTACGTCATTATATATTTTTTCAATATTGTGAAGACCCGCAATAGGACCGTTTTCTACCGGAGATTCTGCACCTACACTGCTTAACATGACAGCTCTTTTTACATTCGTATTTTTCAAAGCTTCAGCATAATTTTTTCCTGCATTGGTCGTGTTTTCCACAATTTTATCCGGGCTGATCGCTGGAGGGGTCATCACAAAAACTGCATCCGCTCCATCAAATGTTTGCGTTAAAAAATCAACGTCTGTGATAGACCCAATGGCCGGAGTTGCACCCAGAGATTCAATATCCTGTTTTCTGGCATCGCTGCTGCTTACTATGGTAATATTGTGCCCGTCGGCAATTAATTTTTGTGCTAATGGTTTAGCTACATTTCCTAGTGATCCTGTGATTATAATTTTCATATGTAAATATTTTTTATTTCTGAGAACAAAGTTATATTTGTACTTACTTTTATACAAGTACTTACCCTAAAGTATGTAGATATGACAGCGATTAAAGAAAGTTCAACCATTCAGGAGAATAAAAAAACAGTGCAGGATTGTCCTGTAATGTACGTTATGGAAAGAATTGGAGGATTCTGGAAACCGATTATCCTGTTCAATCTTTCCACAGGAGAAAAAAGATACAGCGAATTGAAAAAAGCAATTCCTGCCGTAACAGAAAAAATGCTTATCCAGCATTTGAAACAGCTTGAAACAGACGGACTCATTATCAGAACAGCAAAACCTGTAGTGCCACCTCATGTGACCTATAAACTGAGTGAAGCAGGGAATGAACTGGCTCCAGTGATTGATGCCATGGCAGCATGGGCTTTTCAGGATATGGAAAGAAATGATAATAAATGTGCTGAAGGAAACAGATATATAACGAAACAGGATCAAAATGCTTTTAGCCAAAATCTGAAAAAATAAAGCAGGCTCTTCGATCTGAAGAACCTGTTTCTGTTACTATTTTATAGAAGAATTATAAAGACTGCATATCAATAACGAAACGGTATTTTACATCGCTTTTAAGCATTCTTTCATATGCGTTGTTGATATCCTGCATTTTAATCAGCTCGATATCAGATACGATATTATGTTTTCCACAGAAATCTAACAGTTCCTGGGTTTCTGCAATACCTCCGATCAAAGATCCTGCTACAGAACGGCGTTGGAAGATCATAGGTCTTGTACTTACCTGCGTTTCCTGGAATTCACCAACGAATCCTACAAGAACCAGAGTTCCGTTCAGAGAAAGAGTCTGCATATAAGGATTGATGTCATGTTCGTAAGGTACCGTATCGATGATAAGGTCAAATTTACCTTTTACAGCATCCATTTGGGAATCATCCGTAGAGATTACAACGTGATCTGCTCCAAGTTGTTTCGCATCATCCGTTTTTCCCGGAGTTCTTGAGAATAAAGTAACTTCTGCTCCCAGTCCTTTTGCTAGTTTGATAGCCATATGACCTAAACCGCCTAATCCTACAACGGCTACTTTTGAACCCGGACCAGCGTTCCAGTGTCTTAACGGTGACCATGTGGTAATTCCTGCGCACAGAAGGGGTGCTACTGCTGCCAGATCTAAATTTTCAGGAACACTTAAAACAAAATGTTCATCAACAACTACTTTTTGAGAATATCCTCCAAAAGTATGACCTCCAAGGTGCTTATCTTTTCCGTTATAAGTCCCTGTAAATCCATTCTGGCAATATTGCTCCAGATCGTGCTGACAGCTGTCGCAGTGTCCACAAGAATCTACAATACATCCTACACCTGCCAGATCTCCAACTTTAAATTTGGAAACCTCACTTCCTACTTTGGTAATTCTTCCTACAATTTCATGCCCCGGAACTACAGGATATAAAGATCCGCCCCAGTCGTTTCTGGCTGTATGAAGGTCAGAGTGGCATACTCCACAATATAGAATTTCAATCTCTACATCTTTTGCGGTTACCTCTCTTCTTTCAATATTCATTTCTTTCAGATCTGCCGTGGTAGACTCAGCGCCATAAGCTTTTACTGTGATTGTACTCATTTTTTTTATATTTTAGTTTATTTAGGATCATTTATATGTTATGGTACCCGTTGCATTATAATCCGTTGTCAATAAGTAAACCTGCCGTTCGGAGTAGAATCCATAACGGTACAAAAGTCGAAACTTTCATTTAAACCCAACTTATACAGATTACCGAATTACTTACCAATTTTACAGGCACTATTTCAGTTACAAATGAAAGTGGTAATTTTGAATAGTAATAAAAATGTACTTCATGGAAAATCAGGAGGTTGAAATCTACAACAGTGTTTCGGAATACAATAAAATGGCCAATCATGAAACCCTGCATCCGCTGGTGAGTATTATTGATTTTTCCAAATCCGATCCTATCTGCCAGCACCAGAGAAAATTCGGGTTTTATACCGTTTTTCTGAAAGATGTAATGTGCGGAGATATGCAATATGGGAAACACAGCTATGATTATCAGGAAGGAACTTTAGTTTTTATTGCTCCCGGACAGACGTATGGAATTTATAATAATGACAAATTTATCCAGCCTGCAGGTTTTGCCCTTATTTTTCATCCGGATTTAATTAAAGGAACCAACTTAGGGAAGAATATGAAAGACTATTCCTTCTTCTCTTATGATGTGCATGAAGCGCTTCATCTCTCTGAAAAAGAAAGGGAAGTAGTGCTGGATTGTTTTAAAAATATTAAACTGGAACTGGAACAGGCTATTGATAAACATAGTAAATCTTTAATTGTTAATAATATTGAACTCTTTCTGAACTACTGTATGCGTTTTTACGACCGGCAATTCATTACAAGAGATCATATCAATCAGGGTGTCATAGGTAAATTTGAAAATCTGGTGGATGATTATTTAAAATCTGAAAATCCGAAGAATATAGGTTTTCCTATGGTGAACTATTTTGCGGAAAAGCTAAATCTTTCTGCCAATTATTTCGGAGATCTGATCAAAAAAGAACTGGGAATCTCAGCTCAGGAGTTTATCCACAATAAACTGATTGATATAGCTAAAGAACAGATTCTGGATCAGGGAAAAACAATAAGCGAAATTTCTTATGATCTGGGCTTTAAATATCCACAGCATTTTACAAGGCTGTTCAAAACCAAAGTAGGAATTTCACCCAGCGAATATAAAACCCTGAACTAGTTTTTTAACACGAATAACACTAATTTTTTTACGAATTACACAATAATGGTTTGTGAATATTTGTGCCTGCATTTGTGGAATTAGTGGTTAAATTATTTTTAACACGAATAACGCTAATCTTTTCACCAATGACAACATAATTATTAGTGAATATTTGTGTACTCATTTGTGAAATTTGTGTTTAAATAATTAAATTTAAAGAGAAAAGTTTTCACAGTTTTAAGATGACACCAAATCACCAAGACACTACTGTTTTTAATACCAGATTCGGGAGAATTACAGCTCTAAAAGAACAAGGAGTTATAAGGCTTAAAAGTATCCGATACGCCCATTCTGAAAGATTTAAAAAACCAGTCGCCATAGAAGCCTCTTTATCTTCAAACATTATTTCTCCGGAAAAAACTCCGGTGTGCCCGCAGGCTTTAAGTCCGCTTGTAGAAAAAATGATCGGAGCGACACCTGTTGAAAGTTTTGAAGCAGATGAATCTACCCAGTATCTTTCCATAACCCGGCCGCAAATTATATCTGAAAATGAAAAACTTCCTGTGGTGGTCTGGATCCATGGAGGCTCTCATGAAATAGGCTGTGGAGATCTGGCTACAGCCGATCCTGCCGAATGGGTAAAAGAACAGCATATTATCGTTGTGAGTGTTTCATATCGTCTGGGATTATTTGGTTTTTTAGGGGGAGATGAGAAAAGACCTGCCAATCTTGGATTGCTGGATATCATCGAAGCATTAAGGTGGATCAGAAACAATATAGCAGATCTGGGGGGCGATCAAAATAATATTACCCTTCTCGGGCAGTCTTCAGGAGGCGATGCTATTGCTCATTTAATGATTTCGGAAGGTGTGGAAGGCTTATTCCAGCGTGTGATTATTCAAAGTGCTCCCTTGGGATTACGTCATAAAAGACAAAAAATGTCTGCAGAATTTCTGAAAAAAACAGAAGTGCTGAAAGAGGAAACCGATGTTTTAAAAATGATGGATGAGTACAAAGCATGTGTGCCTTCCGTAATAAAATATGGGTTGAAAGCTGCGATGCCTTTCGGAACTCAATACGGACATTTTCCTTTGTGTAAAGAAGAAGATTCTGTGGAAATGTGGAAAAAAAATGCTCAGAAATTTGATGTCCTGATTGGTTTAAATAATGATGAAACGGCATTCTATCTTAAAACCTCAGAAGCTTTAAATAAATATTTCGGAAAAGGATTAGGTTTAAAAATCATGGATAAAACGGTTGAAAAAACTACAGCATTGATCTATGGAAATCCGGCAAGACAGTTTGCCCGGAATCTGGCGGATGCCGGTGGAAATGTCTATCTATTCAGAATTCATTCAAAACTGAAAGACAATCATATCGGAGCACCGCATTGTATTGATCTTCCTTTAATTTTCGGAAATGAATCAGCCTGGAAATCTTCCGAATTGCTGAAAGATATTCCATGGAGTCGTATTCATGAGAATGGTAAAAAACTGAGAGCGCTCTGGGCTGAATTTGCCAGAACCGGAAAAATTGCTGATACCTCAGAAAGACCGGAAATCCTGGAGCTTCAAAAGATGTAACCATACATCAACTTACCACGACCTTTCAACTTAATCGATATTCAATTGAAGACGTAAATTCCCCTCCTGTGGGGCGGCGAAAATTCAAAGAATTTTTGACGGGGTGGTTATCGTTTTTCAATGTTTGTTTTTTTTATGAATTATGTTTTAAATTAAGTAATTGGTATTGAATATATATTCATAATTGTAATTTTTAATGTATATTTATTATCTAAACCATAAAAATAATAATTATGAAAACAAACAGAAACTTCAAAGTAAGAAAACTGAACCGTCTGGAATTAAAGAGTTTAAAAGCCGGAGATATCAACAGGGACAGAGTATGCTGTACTTCCAACGAAGAAGGGTATTGCTGTGAATGGGCTATAGATGTTTGGAATTGCAGATATATTTACTGCTAAATCTTAAAGACCCCTGTCAAGGTTTCAAACCTTGACAGGGGTTTCTGATAAATTAATCTTATTCAGGAATCCAGACACTTACATTTCCTGCCGGAGCAGGAAAATCTCCCCAGCCGTTTTCATCAATAATTACTTTTTCTTCGAATCTTTTCAGCAGGTCTTTAAACTTTTTTCCGGCATAAAGTTTTCCTACTTCCATAGGCTTATTGTAGGCATCTTTATTACTTAAAACGACTGCACATCCGCTATGTTTGTCATCTCCTGTACGAACCCATCCAAGACAGTTGGCATCCTCAAAATAATCATGCTGATTACCATAGGCGTGTTCTTTTCTGGCTTTTAATAATTCTTCAATTCCATCAATTTTAGGCATGAATATTTCCTGATCGTTGCCCTCTCTGTCTTTATCCGTATAATGAGCACCATAAAGATCCGGATAGAAAACACATGGATAACCGTCTTTTCTCAATAAAATAAGAGCATAGGCAAGTGGCTTGAACCATGGCTCTACAGGAGCTTCAAGATCCTGTAAAGGCTGCGTATCATGATTGGCTACCAAACTTACTGAATGTAGGGGATCTGCCTGGGTAAGGGTTTCATCAAAAATTCTTCTTAGGTCATACGAAGCGCCTTCCCGTGATGCTGTATGAAAGTTATTCTGTAATGAACTGTCAAAAAGGCTCATACAGCCTTCTGTCACTTCAATATACTTTTGAAGTAAATGTAAATATCCCGGAGCCCAGTATTCGCCTACGGCAAAAATATTTTTCCCGGAATTGGAACGAAGCAGAGTGAGCCATTCTTTGTAGAAATCAAATGAAATGTGCTTTAAAGCATCCAGTCTCACGCCGTCAAAACCTGTCTGGTCGAAATACCATTTTGCCCAATGGTTGAGTTCTTCCCGTACAAAAGGATTCCGGTGCTCAATGTCATTATACATCAGGTAATCATAATTTCCTTTTTCATCATCAATCATTTCCTCCCAGTCATTTCCATATTCGGATTGGATTTTAAAGATATGAGAGTCCATACCCTCGGCATAATCCACACCGCTGAAGCAGGTGAAGTTCCATTCAAAATCAGAATACTTTTTTCCTCTTCCGGGAAACGTAAATTTCGTATAAGATTCTATTTCGATGACATCGGAAATCACTTTTTCCCTGTTTTCCTCATCTACTTTTACGACTTTAAATTTTTCAAGCTCATCACCTCCGGCTTTATGTCCCAGAACAATATCTACAATGACTTGTATATTTTGTTTCTTTAAGGCTTTGATAGCTTTTATATAATCGTTTTTAGTGCCGTATTTGGTAGGAATAGTTCCCTTCTGGTCAAATTCTCCGAGATCATACAGATCATAGGCATCATAACCAATCGAGTAACCGCCATTTGTTCCTTTATAGGCTGGAGGAAACCATACAGAAGTAATTCCAAGTTTTGCCAGATATTTTGCCTGTTTTTCGGCTTCTTTCCACAACTTTCCGTCTCCTTCAGAATACCAGTGAAAAAACTGAATCATGGTTGGGTTCATAAATTTGCTGATTTGATTGATACAAGATAGCAAAAAAATATGACCTATTCATTTTCAAATTCCTCAAACGGGATTTTTAGTTGAACGGAAACCTGTTTCCTTTCTTCCGTATTCAGGTGGGAAAGAGACAATCCGAGCAGCCGGACAGCTTTATCAAAAGGGCGAAGCTCCCAGAGTTTTCTTCCGGTGTTGTAGTATTGTTCCGGTGAGGAGAAATAATCTTCTTTCGTAATGCTTCTTGTAAAAAGAGAGAAATCTTTATATTTTATTTTTAATGTTAAAGTTCTTCCGAGAATATTATTTTTCTGTAGTCTCTGATGAATTTCTTCAGCCAGGCTCTCCAGCTTTTCATTGATCTGCTGTTCATCAAGAAGATCCTCAAAAAAAGTTCTTTCTACGGCTACACTTTTCTGAATCCGGTGAGGTTTCACTTCGGATGTATGGATTCCGCGAACCACATTATAATAATGCTGGCCGGATTTTCCAAAAAGCCTTATCAGATCTTCAAGTGATCTCTTTTTTAAATCTTTTCCTTTATAAATTCCTAAACTAAACATTTTGTTAGCCGTAACCTTTCCAACCCCATAAAATTTTTCTACGGGCAATTCTTCCAGGAATTGTTCCATTTTATCAGGATGAATGGTTTTCTGGCCATTAGGTTTATTGATGTCAGAAGCAACTTTAGCCAGAAACTTATTCACTGAAATTCCTGCAGAAGCTGTTAATCCTGTCTGTTCAAAAATTTTCTGGCGGATTTCTTTGGCGATGAGGTTGGCAGATTCCATTCCTTTTTTATTTTCGGTGACATCCAGATAGGCTTCATCCAGAGAAAGTGGCTCTACCAGATCGGTATACTCGTAAAAAATTTCCCGGATCTTTTTCGAGATTTCTTTATATCGGGCAAAGCGGGGAGGAACAAAAATAAGCTGAGGGCATTTTTCTTTGGCTGTTTTACTGGGCATGGCAGAACGGACACCATATTTTCTGGCTTCATAGCTCGCGGCAGCGACAACGCCACGATGCTGTCCTCCTACTGCTATTGGCTTGCCTTTTAAGGTAGGATTATCATGCTGTTCTACAGAAGCATAGAATGCATCCATATCCACATGAATAATTTTACGAAGAGGCAAAGAAAAATCCATATACAAAGATATGGATTCCTTTATTGACGGTAATTTTTTTTAGAAGGGAAGTTTTTTATATGATGGAAGTGTGAAGCGGGAGGCTGGAAGTTAATGAGGACGATATAGAAATTGATGACCTGTTTATTGAAAATTAATTAAAAAATCACAGGCTATTCTTAGTGCATAAACTACTTCCAGCTTCCTGCCTTTAAGCCTTCAGTCTCATGGTAAGAAGATGAGGTTCAAAACCTGCCTTTTCATACGCTTTTATGGCAGATTCATTCTGAGCATATACGTCCAGTCTTACCTCATTGATTCCCCTTGATTTTGACCAGGAAATGAGTTCATCAGTAATGACTTTATTGATTCCTTTTCCCCTGTGTTCGGGCTTTACATACATAAAACCAAGATAGGCATATTCTTTAAACTGATAATAATCTTTTGCCGCTTTCTTAATCAGAGCATATCCTGATGCAATGATTTCATTATTTTCTTCGGCAACAATTACGGTTGCTTCGGGAGATTGTATCAGATGTTTTAAATCGTAATAATGAATCTCTCCTTCAATCAATGTGCTGTTGAACGGTCTTTCGGCAGTAACAACTCCCTGTTCAAATTCTAAAAGGATTGCTAAATCCTGCTCTTTGGCTTCTCTTGTAATCATGGTGCTATGGGTATAAAATTTGAAACCCACTGAAAGTTTTTGGTTTTCAATGAGTTTTTTTATGTTTTTTCGGATTAGATAAATAATAATTATTTTAAAAGCTTGTCTATGGTTTGTTGAAGTTCAGGGTCTTCAGGAGATATTGCATAATATTTTGCAATGGAAGATTTCTGATCAATCACCATATATCTCGGGATCCAGTTTAGATCTACATAATTATTGAAATCGTTCTTCCAGCCTGTAGAAAACCAATAGTTTTCTTTGTCTTTCATATCAAATCTTTCCAGACTTTTTTCAAACCCTTCTTTTGAACGGTCTAATGATAGAAATACAAAATCAATATTCTTGTTATTTTCTTCTAATTCTTTAGCTTTTGGAAGAGCATTTAAACAGTCTCTGCACCATCCGGCCCAGAAATCAATCACTAAAACTTTTCCTTTATGCTGATTCAGAATCTGCTGGATGGTAACGGTTTTTCCATTTTCATCTTCCAGCTTCTGCTGTAAAGCTTCTTTTGAAAATCCTGTTTTAAGGACAGCAGGTGCTTTTTGTGAATAACTTATTCCAAAAATACCCATCATAAAAATTAATATCAGCTTTTTCATTTCGTACAATTTCATGGGTACAAATCTAAACAATGAATTGGAATCTGAAACTGATTTCCGGTGAATTAGGAAAAATTTATAATATTGATGGATTCTATGGAATAGGAGAGTGAGAGTGTGAAAACCACCCCCGTCAAAAATTCTTTGAGTTTTTGCTACCCCTCCAGAGGATGGGAATATTACGTCTTCAGTTGCAGTATTAGGTTATTTTTACTGATAGTTTTTAATCAGGCCTTTGACAACGGCAATTACATTGGGCATTGCTTTATTGGCAGCATTCAGAACTTCTTCGTGGGAAACGGCAAAAGCGACATCCGGTCCGCCAAGGTCCGTGATCACGGAAATACAGAAAACATCCATTCCCATATGTCTGGCAACTATAACTTCGGGAACGGTGCTCATTCCTACCATATCCCCACCAATAGCTTTAATCATGCCATATTCGGCCGGGGTTTCAAAAGTTGGTCCTTGTAGTGCCACATAAACTCCCTGATGAATTTTAATCTGGTGGTTGGCAGCAGCCTTTTCCGCTGTGGCAATCATTTTTTTGTTGTAAGGCTCGCTCATATCCACAAAACGTGGCCCGAGCTCATCGATATTTTTTCCACGTAAAGGATGCTCAGGCATCATGTTGATATGATCTTTCAGAATAACGATGTCTGCAACATTGTAAGCTGGGTTTACACCACCACAGGCATTGGAAAGAATAAGGTTTTGAATTCCCAGCAAATGAAAAACTCTTATGGGGAATGTCACCGTTTCCATAGAATGTCCTTCATAATAATGGAAACGTCCGCTCATCATCAGTACTTTTTTTCCTTCCAGAATTCCGTAAATCAGTTTTCCGGTATGTCCGGCCACTGTAGTCTGTGGAAAATGAGGAATGTCTTTGTACTCTAAAACATGGATCAGTTCTATTTCATTTTGTAATTTTCCCAGTCCGGATCCTAACACCACTGCAAAATCAGGGGTTTCCTGAATAATATTTTTAATAAAATCTGCAGTTTCTTTAATTTTTTCTAACATAATCTAAGATGATTTGATTGAATTCTTCTTTCTTATCAATCAATACATTGATAGGCCAGTAGTAAACAATTTCTCTAAGATAGTCAAAAGTTTTCAGACGCACATAGTCTTTCTCTGTGGTTAATATCAGTTTATATTCTCCTAATTTTTTATACTCGGCAAGGATTTTTTTAATATCATCATCCGTGAAATTATGATGATCTCTGAACTTTAAATGTTTCACCCTTTTTGAGAATTTTGCCAGATGTTCCAGAAGCGGTTTAGGATTGGCAATTCCGGTGATCAGTAAAATATCATAATAATTCAGGTTATTATCCGGAAGCATTTTATCTTTTCCGTAGACATTTTCGTCATAACCGATGGATGAAAAGAATACTTTCTGCCCGTAAGAAGGTCGTATTCTTGATATATAATACCTTTTTGTTTCCTCCGTCAGTTCATCAGGGCATTTGCTGACCATGATGATGTCGGCCCTTTTATATCCGGCTCTTGATTCTCTAAGATCTCCGGCAGGAAGAAGATAATCCTTGAAAAAAGGATCACTGAAATCGGTCATCAGAATATTGAATCCGGCTTTGATGGCTCTGTGCTGCATGGCATCATCCAGTACAAGAACTTCAAGATCCATATCGTCAATTACTTTTTTGGCTCCGGGAACACGTTCTTCAGAAACGGCAATTACGAAACGGTTTTTAAAACGTTCAAAAAGCTGCATCGCTTCGTCACCCACCATTTTGTAGTTGCTTTCGTAATTTGTTACTTCATAACCTTTGGTAAGCCTTCCATAACCCCGTGAAAGCACTCCGGTTCTGTAATGTTTGGACAGGAACTGAGCAAGATACATCACCATAGGTGACTTTCCGCTTCCGCCCACAGAAAGATTCCCGACATTGATTATCGGTGTTTTGAATTTTGTCGACTTAAAAATTCCCAGATCATACATTGTGTTCCGGATACCCGTTACCAAATGATAACCAAGGGAAAAAGGATAAAGGTACCATCTTTTCATACGATTGCAAAAATAGGAATTTTAATAAGCATTGATGTAATATTCTCGAAGACTTTTCAACAAATATTTCGTTAAATTAAAGTATTTTTGTGGAGTTATTACAATACATTGAGATACTTTATTGAATTTTCTTACAACGGAAAGAATTATTTCGGCTATCAGATACAGCCGGATGCTATTTCTGTACAGGAAGAACTGGAAAAAGCGCTTTCTACCATTTTGCGCGAAGAGATTAAAACAACAGGAGCAGGAAGAACCGATACAGGAGTTCATGCCAAAAAAATATTTGCCCATTTTGATACGGAAAAAGAGTTGGATGATCAGCTTACAAGAAGGCTGAACAGTTTTCTTCCTCCTGATATTTCCATTAAAAGGATTTTTCCGGTAAAAGACGATTTTCATGCCCGTTTTGATGCCACGTACAGAACCTACGAATATTTTATCTCATTGGAAAAAAATCCCTTCACTCAGGAATCTGCATGGCAACACTGGAAAAGATCACTGGATATTAATGCCATGAATGAAGCCTGTAAAATTCTTTTTGAATATGAAGATTTCACCAGTTTTGCCAAATTAAAAACCGACAACAAAACCAATATCTGTAAAATCTACAAAGCAGAATGGGAACAGAACGGAACGGAACTTAAATTTACAGTTTCTGCGAATCGCTTTTTAAGAAATATGGTTCGCGCAATTGTCGGAACGATGGTAGAAATAGGAACCGGAAAACTGAAACCTGAAGATCTCCGTAAAGTGATTGAAGACAAAAACCGTAACGCCGCGGGAACTTCAGCACCGGGACACGGGCTGTATCTTGTAGATGTGGGATATGAATTTTAAATAAAAACTTAAAAAACAAAATAATAATCATGTTATCAATTTTTATTCTTATCGGCGCTTACCGGTATTATGCACAATTAGCAGAAAGGTTTGGAAAAACAAAGTGGCAGTATGGTGTTCTGGCTATCGGTATTTATCTGGGAACTCAGCTTTTGTTAGGCTTAGGTTATGGTATATATATGGGATTAACAGATCCTGAATCCGCAGAAAATGTCAATTATACAGGATTTTCAGCAGTGAATATCGTTGGCTGGTTAATCTCTATTGTTGCAGTTTGGGGAGTTTATAAATTCCTTGAAAATAAATTTATCAAAGAAAGACCGGCAAAGACCATCGAAATTGAAGAGATAGGGAAGACTATTGATCAGTAAGATTTCTTTTTTTAGTATCGGAAATTAAGATTATTTTTAAATACTGTAAGAAATACTAAAAAAAATAGCCATGACTGAAATTGATAAATTAGCCTTCGCATTATATCATTTTGCTGGACTTTCAGAAGAAGATTTCAGACTGTCTGAAAATTTTTGGTTTCCAAAAGAATATAAAAAAGGAGAATTTTATAATCTTCAGGGAAACGTCTGTTCTTATTTAGGATTTATTGTCGATGGAGTTTTTCGTTCTTATGTCATCAATGGAGATACGGGTGAAGAAAAGAATGTTTTTCTTTATTCGGCCAATGGTTTTGTAGTTTCTTTTAAAAGTTTTCTCAATCAGATCCCATGTGATTATTTTACACAGGCCCTTACGAATACTTCTATTATTTTTATCCGGCATGCAGATCTTATTTCTCTTTACCAGCAGTCGCATCAATGGGAAAAATTTGGGAGACTTCTGGCACAGGCAGCATTTAACGTTACCATGACAAGGGTAGAAGGATTTTTATTAAAGTCTCCGGAAGAGCGTTATCTGGATCTGATGAAAGAGCATCCGGATATTTTCAGTAATGTTCCGCTGTATCATATTTCTTCTTATCTAGGGATTCAGGGACCTTCTCTGAGCAGGATAAGAAAAAGAATTTCAGGCAAATAGTACGATTTTAACCTGGGTTAAAGTTTTCGTCATTTTATCTGCAGAAATTTGTTTCATCAATTTAACAAAACAAAAAAGTGAAAATTATGAAAACAAAAACGATCGTATTCATTCATGGGTTATTTGTGAATAATACAAGCTGGAAAGAATGGAAAACTTATTTTGAAGCGCAGGGATATACTGTACATACACCCTCAAATCCGGGACATGGAGGGGATCCCGTATACTTAAAAAATAATATTCCCGGAGAATTAAGACATGTCGGTTTTGACGATACCGTGGACAATCTTGTGAAACTGATTGACAGTCTTCCCGAAAAGCCTATTGTTATCGGACATTCTTTTGGAGGACTTATGGTTCAGAAGCTGATTGACATGGGAAAAGCAGCAGCTGGTATAAGTATTGACGGTGCTCCTCCGAAAAATATCATGGCTCCTTTTTCTACCATTAAAATTGTTTGGCCTGTAGTGAATTTCTTCAAAGGAAACAGTCCATATATGGGAACAAAAGAATGGTATCACAAAGCTTTTTTCAATAATTATTCAAAGGAAGAAAGTGACAGGCTTTACGAGACAGTAGCAGTTCCTGAAAGTAGAAAATTGGCAAAAGATCCTTTGTTTAAAGCTTCTGCAAAATTAGATTTAAAGAAACCCCATCAACCGCTGCTGTTCATTGCAGGCTCTAATGATCATATTTTCCCGGCAGCATTTTCAAAGAAAATAGCAGGGGCTTACAAAGATCCGGGAAGCATTGTCGATTTTAAAGAGTTTGCAGGGAGAAGTCATTTCATCTGTGGAGAGAAAAATTGGGAAGAAGTAGCAGAATATGTTTTAGGCTGGATACAAAAGAATACTTAATCTATTCATATTGTAAATGGTAGGTATCTGATATTTTCTATGACGATTTGCAAAAGTTGTAAAGGCAGTCCGGTTATAATGTCTTATTTTTGCATAGAATATTTTAATTCTTTCTTTCGATTCGTACAATGAAAAAACAAGATACCTGGGGAATTATAAAGAGGCTGTTCTTTATCGGAATGAAATTTCGTTCTTGGTTCATCCTTACCCTTATCATTTCCATATTCCTTTCGATAGTTTCTACTTACAGGCCTTATCTCACTATGCAGGTGGTGGATAATGATATAACAAAGCTTCATGATAAGGCTTTGATGATGAAACATATCTATATCCTTGTGGGATTGGTGTTTGCTGAAACGATTTTAAATTTTTTCCTGGTTTATTTTTCAAATTTTATCTCACAAAATGTGATCAGGGATATCAGAGAGCGATTATATGCTAAACTGATCTATTTCAAAACTTCATTTTTTGATAAAACACCCATCGGACAGCTGGTGACGCGGGCTGTAGGAGATGTGGAAACCATTGCGACGGTATATACAGATGGTTTCCTGATGGTATTTGGAGATATCCTGAGAATTCTGTTTGTATTGGTGATGATGTTCAGTACCAATGTTCACCTCAGTTATATTACACTGGCCATCTTACCTTTGATGGTAGTCATTACGAGATTCTTCCAGAAAAGACTGAAGAAAGCTTTCGGGGATGAGAGAAACTGGACAGCCAATCAGAACTCTTTTGTTCAGGAAAGACTGGCAGGAATGTCTATTATTCAGGTATTCAACAGACAGGAATCTGAGTTTAAGAAATTTGATGATATCAATATTACCCTGAAAGGAGCATTGCTGAGAACCGTATTTATTTTCTCACTGTTCTTCCCTGTGGTGGAACTTATTTCTTCATTATTCATAGGATTTATTCTTTTCTATGGAGGATATATTACCATCAGTGCCGGAGTCGTGATTGCATTTATCCAGTATATTTCAATGCTGATCCGTCCTTTGAGACAGATTGCTGACCGTTTTAACAATATCCAGCGAGGAATTGTAGGAGCAGAAAGAGTGCTGGGATTAATGGATGAAGAAAACTCGATGCCGAATAACGGAACCGTGAAGAAAGATCATTTTGCAGGAAAAATTGAATTCCAGAAAGTACACTTTGCTTATGATGAAAAGCAGGAAGTACTGAAAGGAATTGACTTTAAAGTAAATCCGGGAGAAACGGTAGCCATCGTTGGTGCTACAGGTGCCGGAAAGTCTACTATCATTAGTCTGATTACAAGATTATATGATATCAACTCCGGAAATATCCTGATTGATGATGTGGATTTAAAAGATTATGAGCTTTATAATCTCAGAAGTCATATCGGCGTGGTGCTGCAGGATGTATTCCTTTTCCACGGAAGTATTTTTGAAAACCTTGCCTTCGGGGATGATAGTATCACACTGGAAAAAATAAAAGCGGGAGCGAGAGAAATTGAGGTAGATCAGTTTATCGAGCAGCTTCCCGGTGGATATGATTATGTAGTGAGCGAAAGAGGCTCTTCAATCTCTTTAGGTCAGAGACAGTTACTGTCTTTCCTGAGAGCTTATTTATCAGATCCTAAAATTTTAATTCTGGATGAAGCTACCTCTTCCATTGATCATGAAAGTGAAAAGCTGATTCAGAGAGCTACAGAGAAAATTACGAAAAATAGGACCTCCATTATTATTGCCCACAGACTTTCCACCATTGAGAAAGCAGACAAGATTATTGTGATGGAGCATGGTAAAATCGTAGAAGAAGGAAAGCATCTTGAACTTCTGGATAAGAACGGATATTATGCCACGCTTTATAAAGCTCAGCTTCGACATGAAGTGGAAATGGAAGAAAAAAAAGAATCATAATCGGGAAGAAATTATTCTTTTGAATGAGATAAACAAAAAAGAGAGTCAGCAATAACTCTCTTTTTTTATTCTATAATTGAAATAATTAAAATTTTAATTTTTTCGTAATTACTTTTCCGTCTTCCAGTACTGCTGTAGCTGTGATGATTATATTTTTCTGGTCAACAGGATATTTGAATTCTGAAGATTTAATATCATTTTTTCTCATCAGTAATCTTCCTGCAGCATCATAAATATGTACCGCGGAAATTTTCACATTACTTCTTACAGATACTGAATTTTCATCTTTAAAAATAACAGGTGCATTTTTCAATCCTGTATTTTGTATTGCTAATACATTCTGAGGTTCAATGATGACGGAGTAATCTTCCACCTGTCCGTACTTTGGAGTATAACATGCCGTTACTGCTGTTCCGTTGTACTCTCCAATGACTCTCATTCTTAAAGGAGTATTGGTTATTGCACCCGCAGGAGGAGTTACCTGTGCTGTAGCCAATGAACCATTGCTTATTCCACTTTGATTAAGAACCAGCTCTGTAGATTCATCGAATTGACCGTCATTATTATAATCAATATATGCTTTGATAATGTGAGGGTTGTTTGTTCCCGGAGCTACAGTAAGTGTGGTGGCTGCATTTTGGGGAATATTGGTTTTTGAAATCCCCAAACAGTAAGTACCGGTAAAGTTTTCATAAAAATTATTGGTTGCCTGCTTATAATTAGTTGAATAATTATTAATACTTCTAAACTTTACCAAAGTAATTCCTACATTGTAATTACCCGGATTTGTAATGGTTGCGGGAGTACATGCATTGGTTAATGTTACATTGTTATTAATAGTAGTTGGAGATCCAACCGGTGAGTTGATCAGCGATTGTCTGTATTGTAAAAGCTGTGCTGTAGCTCTGTTGGTCTGTCCTTGTGTAAATAAATCTCTGAAACAGTAGGTATAAGCCATCACATTTCTCTCACCACCATTGTATAATTGGGTGGTACAAGGATTGATCTGTCCGGTTTGACATGTGTGAGGAACTGAGGAATGATAAAGACTTTTCATAGGCTCAGTATCACAAACAAGATCTCCTTCTAAAGTACAGTCATTGTTGACAGGGCAGTCTCCTGTAGTTTCATTGTATCCCTCATGCGTATGTCTGAGTCCCAAAGCGTGTCCGAATTCATGCCCTAAAGTCTGAGCATTAACAGCGGATGCACTTGCTGCCATAAAAGAATAATCTTTGCTTCCTCCCGGATAATAAGCGAAGCCATTTAATCCTCCGGAGTTGGATGTTAATTTTTTAACAACATAGATATTATAATATTTAGAAGTATCCCACATTCCCATTGCAGTAATCTCAGAAGCAGTTACGGCATTGGTTGTATTGTCATTATTTACACCGCCGCTTACATATTTGGGAAGACCTGAAGCATTGATTCTATTGATCCCGTTAGTTACATTACAGTTAGGATCCTTGGTTGCAAAAACAAATTTGACAGGCAGTATTGCACTTGTTCCTGACATTCCGCTGGTGGAACTTCCTGCAAAAACACCATTGGTATAGTTTATCCATGCAATGATGTCTGCGTCAGACTTATTATTAGCAGTTCCTATAGCACTTCCGTCTCCTACAACGTGTACAACAATAGGGATTTCGTATACCTGATTGTTGAGCTTAGACGTAAATTTGCCACTTTTGATCATTTTTGACAATTCCAGGTTGAAAGCATCGTCACGCGCTTTCTCTTCAGGATACCTTTCATAATGTTTTTTCATTAATTCATCGGTTCCGCATTCCTGGAATTCCAAATGTTGTGAATAAAAATTTGAGCAGAATGTGCCTGAAATAAGCAGAAATAATAATTTTTTCATAGTATTTTTATTTAAATGGTTGGGAATTTAAAAATAAATAAAAAATACATACAATTCATTACTACTTTTTAAAACTGCAGAAAACAAAATTCTGAACTGTATCAAAGGGAGTGATATGATCTTCAGTAATACATTTTATTTTTTCAAAGCTTTCTTTAAATTTTTCGGATAATGATTCTTCATCATACTGCTGAATATCCAATCCACTGCATTTCGTAGGACCGTTTTTCGAAAAAGTTCCGAGGATCATAAAGTTATTCACATTCTTTTCTGCAATACCGATATATTTTGAAACCTGTTCCGGGGTTGTCAGAAAATGAAAGGCTGCTCTGTCATGCCAGATATCATAGGTTTCCATAGGTTCGAAAGCCGTAATGTCGCTAGTGATCCATTTTACTTTGTCTGCTGCTGCTCCAAGTCGTTTCTGTGCTTTTTCCAAAGCTTTAGCAGAAATATCAAGAACTGTAATATTTTTATAACCTTCCTCCAAAAGAAAATCAACAAGGTTGCTGTCTCCACCACCAATGTCTATGATGCTGGCCTCTTTTCCCAATCCGGAAGAATGTATAAAATCAAGGGAAGTCTGAGGTTTTTTCTGGGTCCAGCTTACCTGATCCGGATTTTTGGTTTCATATACATTTTCCCAGTGATTTTTGTTGTCAGAAGATATCATGATTCTTTTAATTGATTATTGATCTCTTCAAATTTATTAATTAATTCGTCAAGTTTACCTTGCTGTTTCTTTATTGTTCGCGGTCTCAGATAAAACCAGTTGAAAGCAATCCAGACAGATGTTAAAGCATAGGCCAGAATACCTGAGCTAAGGGGCATTCTTGAAGTATATTCATACATATACAGACATATTCCCAGAAAGAGCATGACAAAATATAAGTTAAGTATGGTGGTCTGCATAAATTTCTGCTTACTCTTTACTACATATAAACTCTGGAGATACTCGTTGTTTGACTGCGTCTGATCAATCTTGTAAAATACCATAAACATTTTGTTGTAGGCAAGAAGAAAAATAACCATTCCCAGCACGACAAGTACAATCCCGATTTTTGTAGTGATCATTTCAGGCTGGTAACGGTACCAGATAAAAAGAATCAATAAGGAGGTAGCGATCAATCCAATATTAGCAAAGATTAGTCTGCGCAGATTTTGATTTCTGAATTTTTTCAGCTTACCGAGAAGCGCATCCAGATCAGGTTTGTGGGAAGTCTGCTGCTTCCATATATTTTTAAAATCTATATTAGAATCCATTTTCTTTAAACTTTTGCGTTAATTTTTCTTTTATTCTGTGAATCTTTACCCTTATATTGGATTCAGAAAGTCCTACGATATGGGCTATCTCAGCCTGTTTTACCTCTTCCAGTTCCAATGAAATAATAATTCTGTCCGTTTCAGGCAGTTCTGAAATAAACTGGTAGAGCATCTGGATCTGAGGTTCTATAGATTCCTGTTTTTTCTCTTCCAGATTCATGGGCAGACCGGTTTTGCTGAATTTCTTTTCCTTTTCAATCTGCCGGAGGCAGTTATTGGATGCAATTCTGAAAATCCACGTCCCTATACTGGATTCATTCCTGAATTTCGGAAGCTGCTGCCAGACGATGATAAAGGTTTCCTGGGCAAGATCCTGAGCAAGTTCGGCATCATTTACATATCCCATACATAAACGGAATATCCTTTGCCAATAGAGTTCATATATCTCTTCAAAAACCATTATTTCGCAGATAAAAAGTGAGTAAGCTGATTAAGATACCAATCCTTATCATCGTACATGATAAAATGCAAACCTTTTGAAGCATACTGCATATTGGCATTTTTTAAATTTTTGTACTGGTTTTCGATCGTTGGCTTTAGAGTAACAAAATAAGATTCCAGAAGAATAAGGGAAGGACATTGGATGTTTTTTATTTTCTCTCTGAGATCGGTATTATAAAAATCACAGTACATTTTAGCAAATGTTTTTCGGTCCGATTTCATACTCCAGTTGATTACCGTTTCCTGCATAGAAATATCAGCCATAAGACGTGGCATAGCCTGTGCCTGCATTTTCCGGAACTGCTCATCGTTCATCGCTGTCAATTGAGCAATAGCAGGCGAACAGTCATTATTTTCTTTCGATGTAAAACTGGGATCAGATAGCGCTGCCAGGCAGGGAAGCGTGTCTACGATGATAATTTTACCTGCAAGCTCCGGATAATCTGCCGCTATGGCCAGGGCAAGACCACCTCCCATACTGTGCCCGATAAGAATGGGCTTCTCAATTTTATTGTCTTTGATATAGGTTGCAATTCCTTTTTCCCAGTCTTTAAAACTGGCATCTGTCTGGGGTTTTATTCCTGCAAATCCAGCCATTGTTAAAGTATAGCAGGTGAAATCTTTTTCAAACTTTGCGATGGTTTCATTCCAGACGTCACCTGAAGAAGCAAATCCGGGAATGAAAATTAATGCCTGATTTCCGTTTCCTGTTTTCTTTAATTCAAACGGATACACTGTTTGTTGGCCGAATATATTGCATACTGCTAAAAAAAACAACATAATGATTAAAAGGAGTGTAAATTTTTTCATGATTTCTTAAGTTTTAAAGTGTATTTGTCTTTTAGAGACGAACCTTAAAAAAATGTTACACACTATTTGATTTTTTTTGAAAAAAAATATTTCTCCTCCTTCTCAACCCTTTTGTTCAGGGCAAAATCATATGAAATTTATTTTAGCGATTTTTTGTTAATGGTTCAATAATATTAAATTGATAAGTATTTATTCGGGATGATTAATCCAATATTTTCCCATAGAACCTGCTGATGTCAAAATAAAATCCGGGAATTTTATATTGGTCCTTTTCAAACTCCTGATAATCGCATTTTCCCTTCAGGCTTTGAGATTTTGTTTCCATTTGAAATCTGTTTAAAAGGACATATTCATCTGTTACAGAAATCACATGAAAACCTGTTTCACATGTGAGACCATCGCCGGAAGTAAGAATGGCATTTAATAATCCGTGGAAATTTCCTGCAATTTTTTCGGCGGTAGCATCATCTTTATTCAAATGATACAAGTAAGCGAGATAATTCATAGCCCGCAAATCCAGTGGATTTTCCTCCAATGCACCCAGGAACAACTGGATTCCCTTTGAAAGATCTTTTTGGGAGATGCCTTCACCTCGGTAATATTTGGCTACTTCTTCAGCTTTCTTTCCTATTTTATAAGGTTGATATTCTTTTTGAAATGTATATCCGAAATAAAGATGACGGTACTGATTGCTGGTAAGGAGCGTATCGTTCTGCTTTAATCTTTTTAAAAGCTTTGGATAATAGAATTCTGAATTTTTATCCTCAATACTTTTTTGAATGGCAGCATAATCCGGTGCTTTGAATTCCATTTTCTGAGCATGCAGAAAAGTCAGCAGTGTTAGAAAGAATAAAGTGAAAAATGCTTTGATACTCATGGTTTGTATAAGGTTGTTACAATTTTTTGTGAGATTAAAAATACGAAATATGCATCAATCGGGTAATATCAACTTACTATTTGTAAAAAAAATAATAAAATATTATCAAACTGCTACTTTGTGTCAATAAATTTACTAACTTTATTCGGAATTTGAGATGTTACCCCTGACATTTGAAGGGGTAAAAGGAATTTTTAACTAAAAAACTAAAAATATTAATGAGCAGTAGTAGTATACAAGATGAATTTAAAGTCTTCAAAGACGAATTAAGAAAGTTGAATATCGAAGTACAGAAAGTTGTGAAAGTAGGAAACAGCAGTATGGATTTCCATGAGGTTTTCTACAAATCGCCGAGGTATGAAGAGGTAAAAAGTATCTATGTCCAGCGTCATAATCTGGATCATATGATTGAAAAATTTAAACAGGCCTATCATTAAAAATAGAATATGCGCCGCAGAAAATCTGCGGTGCATGTTTTTTATAATTTAATCTTTATCCAGTGTAGAGGTCTTTTTGGTGTCTTTCATTCCGGTATAAACAACCAGAGAAAAAAGAATACAGCCGGTAATATACCAGTAAAAATATTCTTCAGACCCTATCTTCTTAAACCAAAGCGCAAGATATTCTGCTGTTCCGCCAAATACAGCAACAGTAATAGCATAAGGTAAACCTACACCAAGTGCCCTGATTTCAGAAGGGAAAAGTTCTGCTTTTACTACCGCATTGATCGAAGTGTAGCCGCTTACAATAATTAAAGCTGCCATAATCAGGAAAAATGCACCCCATATTGAAGAGGTAGTACTGAGAGCCGTAAGGAGCGGAACGGTACATAAAGTTCCCAAAATACCAAAACCTAAAAGAAGCGGCCTTCTTCCGATTTTATCTGATAATCCTCCAAATACAGGCTGAAGACAGGCAAATATAAAGAGTGAAACAAAGGAGACTAATGTAGATTCTTCCTTGGTAAGATGTACTGTATTTACCAGGAATTTTTGCATATAAGTGGTGTAGGTATAAAATGCCAGCGTTCCTCCTAAGGTCAGCCCCACAACGGTAAGCAAAGCTTTTGGATGTTTCATAAGCTCTTTTACCGTTCCTTTTTTCTTTTCGCTGACTTCTTTTTTATTCTCAAAAGCTTCCGTTTCATGAAGATTAGCTCTAAGATATAAGGCAATAATAGAAAGCATAGCTCCGATCACAAAAGGAATTCTCCATCCCCATTCTTCAAGCTGGGCCTCAGTGAGTAATAATTTTTGTAAAATAAGCTGAATACCTAAAGCAATAAGCTGCCCGCCAATCAAAGTGACATATTGAAAGCTTGAATAAAATCCTCTTCTGTCCTGCGTGGCCATTTCGCTGAGGTAAGTGGCGGAAACTCCATATTCACCACCCACACTTAGCCCCTGAAGTAATCTTGCCAGTAAAAGTAATAAAGGGGCCAGAATACCAATAGACTGATAAGTGGGAGTAAGGGCAATCAGCAGAGATCCAAAAGACATCAGCAGGACGGAGAGCGTCATTGCTTTTTTCCTTCCGATCTTATCTGCAATGCTTCCGAACATCCAGCCGCCGATAGGGCGCATGAGAAAACCTACGGCAAAGATCCCTGCGGTATTCATCAGTTGGGCATTGAGATCAGAATCAGGAAAAAATGAATGGGAGAAATAAATGGCGAAGGCTGCGTAAGCATACCAGTCGTACCATTCAACGAGATTACCGATAGATCCGCCAATGATGGCTTTGATTCTTTGACCTGTGGTGATTGAGGCTGAGTCCATAGATGTTGTTTCCAGAAAGTTTTTTTATAATGACATCCAAGATACAAAATTCAGAAAAAAATAAACCGTTCCTAAAAAGAACGGTTGAATACTATATTAAGAATGATTTCTTAAAACCGATATCCAATGGAAAGCCCGCTTCTGAAGCCTGCCCACGGCCCGTCTACTTTTATTCTGGCACCATTGGCATTGGTTTCTACGGTATACTTAACAAATGGAATGTCCAGATTTTCAATTTCCTTTTTAAGCTGAGCCTGCATATCAGGCGTCAGTACATAATCCGAGGTCATGGTAAAATCACCTTTTCCGCTTCCGTAATGGGCTCCAGCGATCCAGAAATCAAGGACAAGATTCTGGCTTCTGGTCAGAAAGAATTGTACCCCAACCATTAATCCACCACTGTTTCCATTGGTGTCCCCCTGTCCTTTGAGTGGAATTGGATAGGTAACTCCATTCGGACCCTTATAATCATAATAAAAATCAAAAGTATTGGAAGTAACACTTGAGTACCGGTAATAAGGAGCAAAATAAAATCCTTTTCCATAGCCTTTACCGATATAAAATCTTGGTTCAATGGTGAAATTGGTTGCTTTTACTCTAAGATTCTGGAATCTTTTTTCATCTTCATCTTTCAGAAAAGCATTAATGAAAGGTACTTTTCCTTCAGGCATTGTGCCGAAACCGAGATTCACAGAAAACCATTGGCTGATAGCTCTTTCATAAGACAGATTGATATTTCTGAACGTATAAGCCGTGACATTGGTCTTGATGATATTCATCTTCTCTGCCGGGCTGTTCTGAATTTCCTGAGCTCCCAGGACCGAAAACAGGAAGTACGGAATTACTATGAATGCTTTTTTCATGACTCAATATTTTGTGATGTAAAAAAATACCAGCAAAAAACGGGCTGAATTTAACATAATAAATGGAAAATAAAAAAATATGTTGATTTTTTAATTGTTTGCTGTTATTAATGTAATAGTCATCAGCCATTGATTGTCCTACTAGTATAATTCATCTTCAGACATGAAAAAAACTATATATACCATCTTCTTTCTTTGCAGTGCTTTTATGTTTTCACAGGAGAAGAAAAATGATACGGCTGATGTAGGGACAACCAAAGAAATTCAGGAAGTTATTTTAAAATCACAACGTAAAAAACAGTTTGCAGACAAAGCTGTTTATACTTTTGATAAAGAAGCGCTTGCCAGAGCACGCTATGCAAAAGATTTACTTAGCACACTCCCGGAGTTACAACTGAATCCCGTAGAAAATACCATTACCAGTACGAAAGGCGGAACCACACTATTCCTTATCAACGGGATTGAAGCTACAGATATGCAGATCCGAAGTGTTGCGCCCGGTGAAGTGGTGAAAGTAGAATATTATGACATTCCGCCAGCGAGATGGGCTACGAGAGCAGATACGGTAGTTAATATTCTGACAAGATCCACAGAAACAGGGTATGTTTTCGGGGCTGATGTATCTACGGCTTTGAATACCGGATTTGTGAACGGTTCTGCCTACGCCAATTATACTAAAGGGAAAAATAATTTCGGACTGGAATATTCCCTTAATCTTAGGGATTATAATGACAGAAGAGTCAACAGCATCTATGATTATCAGCTGAACGGGAAGCATTACCGGTCTGATGAAAACCGCAAAGATCATTTTGGATATACCTTCCAGAGTATAGCTTTGCGCTATACGAGACTTGTTCCCGATGACTATGCTTTTCAGGCTAAACTTAATATGGATATTTTCAGCAGGTTTTCGAAAGGAACAGGACAGAGCGTCTTTACCGAAGATTATCTGAAAGAAGAACACAATATGTTTAAAAATAATGGCTCGGATTATGTGATTCCTAAGCTGGATCTATATTATTCTAAAAAGATTGGTGAAAAAGATGAGTTGAGTATTAATGTAGTAGGTTCTCATTACACCACCAATACCACAGAAACGGCCAAAGAATGGATTGTTGGTTCGGGATTGTCTGTATATGACAATGATATGGTATTGAAAGCAAAGCAAACAAGTTTGGTTGGGGAACTTGCGCATATGCATGATTTCACGGCTGGAAAACTTTCGTCCGGATACCGGATTTCAAGGTCTTCTATTTCCAATGATCTGAATAATCTTGCCGGATACTCTCAATATAATGTTACTTATCTGGAACAGTATTTTTATACTGAATTTGCAGGAAAAGCAGATCAATTCAGTTATCGTATCGGAGCAGGGCTTACCAATATTCACAATAAAAGTGCAGAAAATACTTTTGATGAATGGACTTTTACTCCAAAGGTTATTTTAGCTTATCAGCTTAAAGGGAATCAGAACCTACGTTTTACAGCAAGTTATAATCCGGTAAGTCCATGGAGTAATGCTTTGAGTAGCAATGTGGTGCAGCTGGCTCCTAATATTGTTCAGAGGGGAAACCCCTTTTTACAATCTCAGCAGGTTTTTTCTAATAACCTGACTTATTCTTTTAATAATAAGTATTTTGATTTTAATGCAGGCTTATTTTACCGGTATACCAACAGGGTAATCAATCAGTACTACGTTCACGATGAGGTGTTGAATGGATATGCCCTGACTTATGAAAACGGGAAGAATGCTCAGAGATATGGAGTTCAGTTAACAGGATCTTATAAACCTTTCGGAAATACTCTTTTGGTCATAAAAGCTGTAATCACACCAACATCTGAAACAGTAAGAACTAGTAAAGGTGCTCTGATAAAAAATGACTATTTAGGAAATTACTTTTCGCTTTCTTCAGAATATAAATCTTTCTCTGTTCAGTACCAGTTCAATATTCCGGTATACAGCCTTAATGGAGCATTTCTTAATACGAATGAAAACCAGAATAATATTTTTGTGAGCTATAAACATAAGAACTGGACATTTTCTACAGGAATGTACTGGATAGGAATGCCTTCGGAATATAAAACGAAAAGCCTACCGGAAAGTCTCGTAGATTATAAAGTTCATACACAGATTATGAACAACAAATCCATGTTTGTATTAGGACTGAGCTATGATTTCTCGAAAGGGAAAAAGACAGAAATTCAGCGAAAGCTTAATAATGATACTGCACCTGCAGCTACCTTTTAGATGCTAATTTGAATGTTAATAAGAAATCCCCGCTCATTTGTAGGAGTGGGGATTTTGTTTTATTATTTCTTAATGAATTTTGTGTTCTTTGTATCTGCAGCATTTTTTCCGCTGATCTGAATGAAATAAGATGCTGGCGGAAGATCTGAAATCTGTATGTTTCCGGATTTTACATCTGAAGTTTTAACCAGTTTACCATCCAGGCTGTAAATATCTGCTTTGGAATAGTTATCCGTATTTCCTTTGAAACCGATAAAATCCTGTGCAGGATTAGGATAAACCACTAAGTTTTCTTTTTTTACTGCACTGTTTACGCCCAGGAATGTTTCACTTAATGCAAATGTAGTTTTTACATTCTGGTTGATGCTCAACAGTGGAATACTGATATTTCCGCTTGTAGAATTAAGCAGGGCATATCTGTGAGAAGCATCGTAATAAGAATAGGCTGTATTGGTTATTGCTCCGATAGGGTTAGAATAAGTAACATCCAGAGATGAATACAGATTGAAATTCTGTGTGAATTTTACTCTAAGAACATTAGTGTATGTTTGATTGCCTATAATTAAAGTTCCATATGCATCAGCAATGGCAGTCATTGTACCACTGAATAATCCGCTGGCAGAAGATGAGGAAAAAGTACCTTTGGCGGTGTCGTTCTGTGTCGGTCCGTACGTTGTTGGATAATTAATATGAGTACCGTTATCCACACTAAAGTTTAATGTGGCCTGTGTATTTACAATTCCTGTAATTTCCAGTTTAGAAGTTGAAGCTTTGTAATAAACGGTTGTTGCTCCGTCTACCATTTTAAGAGTAGAACCCGGGAAAGTTGCTATTTCAGTAGAACTAGGAGTTGAATACGTTGTTTGTGATGCTGCTCCCATCGTAAGCCCTCCATTGGAAAATGTTGCGTTAGGACCTGTTGCAGAGTTGTTTACGGTGCCGGCTGTGTTGTTGTAATTAACAATATTTCCGGAAATAGGGTCATTGGCTGCTTTTGTAAGCGTGATCTGCGCAGACATCATGGCAGATGCTCCTAGTAAAAGGAGTAAAGATTTTTTCATAGTCAAAATTTTTTGTTAAAAATAATTAAAAAATAGTATTCAAATATTAATTTTTTTTCTTTTTAATTATATTTTTAATAAAAATGCCTGCTGATCGGATCAACAGGCGGTCTGTGCGTTAAAAATGCTTGGGTTTAATTGCTTATTACCATTTTACGGTAAGCATAAATATCTTCAATGGTTACGACACTCATTTCTTTTTTGATGGCAAAGTCCACAATTTCAGGAAGTCTTGCCATGGAGCCGTCTTCATTCGTCAGTTCACAAAGTACGGCATCTTCACCAAGATTGGCCATTTTTACAAGATCTACACTGCCTTCGGTATGGCCGCGTCTTTCAAATACACCATCTTTTCTTGCAATCAGAGGAAAAACATGGCCCGGACTTGCAATATGCTCTGCCTGGGCATTTGCTGCTACAGCGGTTCTGATTGTTGTCACGCGGTCTTTGGCAGAAACTCCCGATTCCACACCTTCTCTTGCCTCAATGGAAATCGTGAATGCGGTCTGGTTTTTTGAATTGTTGTTTTCCACCATCGGACGAAGATTAAGGTGGCGGCTTTTTTCCTCGGAAATACAAAGGCAGACAATACCGCTGCATTCGCGGATCAGAAGTGCCATATCCTGTTCTGTAATAGTGGAGGCGGGAAAGATGATATCGCCCTCATTTTCGCGGTTTTCATCATCTACCAGTAGAATACCTTTTCCCTGCTGTAATGTCTGAAGTGCTTTTTCTACACGTTCTTTGGAGTTTGCTCCGAATTGTTCTAATAATTTTTCCATGTTATTTTACTTTTAAAAGTTAAAATACACTTCGGTACATGGAAATGAAATACAACGCAACAAGAATCCATAAGGAATCTTATTGGTCATCTCATTTTCTTCTCCCATCCAGACTTTAACTGTCGGTTCCGGAATTTCACCAGATCAGTCCCTTCCGAAGAAAGGAGTCGCGGACTGTAACCGCCGGTAGGGAATTTCACCCTGCCCCGAAGAAAACTTATACTAAGTTTTGCTGTATGTTGTAATTAAATTTTTATTTCATTAATAGTATTTAACGCACAGACCGCTAATTTCGTGAAGTTTTTTGAATTGGAGAAGCTTTTTAATCATATTTAAGCAATGACTTTTTTTTGAAATTAAATTTTCAGGCTGTTCTTAGAATTTTTTCCATCTTCTTTCCTTTGGCCAGTTCATCAATCAGTTTATCCAGATACCGGATGTTTCTCATCAGTTCATCTTCAATTTCTTCTACACGATATCCGCAGATGACTCCTTTGATCAATGAAACATTTGGATTGAGTTGAGGTGCCTGTTCAAAGAAAGTTTTAAAGTCGGTTTTGTTGTTAAGGATGTTCTGCAGATCACTTTCATCATATCCCGTCAGCCAGAATATGATTTCATGCACTTCTTCTCTGCTGCGTCCCTTTTTCTCAGCTTTTTGAAGGTAATGTGGATAAACACTGGCAAAAGCAGTTGTGAAAATTCTGGTATTCTGCATGGGAATATATTAGATTAATTTTTTGATGACTCCATCCAAAAGGGTATTAAATTCTTCAGGTTTCTCCAGCATAGGATAATGCCCAACGCCTTCAATCGTTAAATAATCATAATTTTTTAAATATTTTCTGTTGTTTTCCGGATGTGTAGGAGAAGCATCGGAATTAATGGCTATAACGGGAACTTGAATCTGTTTCGCAAACGTTTTGAAATCTGTTGCATATAGAGGCCGGAGAGCATTGATTGCCAGTTCAGGTGTATGTTGAAGAAATTCATACTGTACTCTTTCTCTTACAGCAGGCGGTGTTCCTTCTACAAACAAAAATTGTGGCAGAAAGTTTTCTACAGTGTGTTTGAAATCCTTTCTGTACTGAGAAAGCACTTGTTCAGTTTGTTCCCTGGTAAAAGATTCGTCCAGATTCTTTAAAGTGTCTATGAGAATGATGGCTTTTACCTCAGGAATTTTTAAAGAAGCTTCCAGGACATAAGCTCCGGACATCGAATGTCCTACAAGAATTATTTCCTGCGTGTTAACAGCATCAGCAATTGATTTAATATCATCAGCATATCTATCGCTTGTCCATTCCTGTCTTGAAGCATCTGATTTTCCATGTCCGGCAAGATCCATCAAAACAATATGATATTGGTCTTTGAAATATTCTTTCTGGCTTTCCCACCATTCGGTATTGCCAAGCCATCCATGGACGAAGATCAGCGCAGGATTTCCACTTCCGGATTCTTTATAATGAATTTTCTGACCGTCTGATGATATTGCATATTTTTCCATTTCAATAGGAGTAATTAGGTGTATTATATTTAGACCAAATTTACCAAAGACTGCCGGAAATCTGAAGATCAGAATGTAAAAAAGCCGGCATTAAATGATATCTCCGGAATTTATTTTTTATCTTTTGATCTCAGGTTGACGATAATGATTGCATAAGATGTTCCCAGGAGATCTTTTATTTCACATTTGAAAAAAATGAGGTCTTTTAAAAACTTCTGATGGGATATCTCAATCCGGTATTTTATTCCTGTAGGCATTGCTTTGCTAGCAAAACCCTCCAGGTTGTCTACCTCATAAGTATTTGTACTGCCCATGAAGTTGAAAATTTCTCTTAATGTACAATTCATAATGAAAACGGAAGGAACAATAGGATAATTTTCAAAATGACCTTTGCATTGATTGGGAGTAAAAGGGTTAAGCAAAACTGTAAACCGATGCGCATCTTCTATAGTTATGTCGCCTTCAGGAAGATTTTCGTCATGATATTCTACCGCAGCATCATTGAAATAATCTTTGTAAAACAACTTAAAGGTATCTTTAGCAATAATGTGATAATCAAGCTCGAAAGAATAGAGCGCTTCTCCTGAATGGTTGTCTCTCATAAGAAGTGACGATTTCCCTTTTCTTTTGGATTCTAAAAAACTTTCACAGGTAATAGAAGCTGAATCTGATTTTTTATAAGAAAGCTGTCTTATTCTCACCTTTTCACCCATAAAATAAATCTGCTCTGTGGATTTGGTGTTTAAAAGTCTGTATAAATTACAGCTTCCCAGGGAAGATAATACCTTGATGAGTTTCGAAAAATTTTCTTTGGTGAAGTTGTAATTGGAAATTTCAGCTTCCATTCTGTTTCCGTTGAAAACAGTGTTTTCAGGAATAGAAATATAAGGAGCTGTTTCTCCAAGGTAAGGAATGATGTTTTTTTTGATGTCGGTTGTTGTCATCTGGATGAGGGATTATTGGGTTATTAAACTTTTTCGGTTGTGGATAACTTTTCATCATTGTGTAAAACATCATCTGTGCTGATTATGGTTTATATTCTTAAACCGCTTTAATCATGAATCAGAAAAAACAATTGTCAATCATTGTTATTCTGATAGTATTTTTTGTAAATAGATTTTTAATTAATTGAATATAAATATTTTGTGATATGTATTTCTTTACTTGGTGATTTGTTTTTGATGCAATTTATAAAAAATATTCATAAAGATTTATGAATAAATAGATAAAATTTAAACTATTGCTTTGAATAAGTAAAAGAGTAAAGCTGAAAAAAGTAGGGATAATTTTATCCACAGAACTTATCCACATGATTTTTCATTGTGGAAAATCCATAAAAAACGGTATTCATTATAAAATAATGATTTATAGATATTTATAAGGGATTTTTTAAATGACTTAAAAACTTATCCATAGTTTATCCACAATGGTAAAAAGAGATCATAGAAAGTTATCCACAAATAGTTGAAAATGTGGATAACTGCCTGTTTTGATTTAAAATATTTAAAATCAATATTTTAATTGGATTCGATCGGTGTCCGAAAATTCTATTTTACACTTATCCACAAAATTGGGCTTTTATTGCTGATCTTTATAAATATTCCAGAAATTAAAATCGGTCATAGGAGCATCAGTGATTCCGATGTTTCTTCCCATCGTTACGATTTGTCCTCTGTGATACGTGCTGTGAAGAATAGCATGCTGGATGTATTCGTATTTGGAAAAATCACACTGAAACCACTGAGATTCTATTTTTACATTTTTTGAAAGATCTTCTTCAGATAAACTTTCCACATAATCTACAAGTTTCTGCGAATTGTTTTTTATGGCATTGAAAACATCTTCTTTGCTGGTAGTTTCTGCTGTTTTTACAAAATCAAAATCATCTTTTTCTGAAATGTGGCTCCACCAATATTCCTGAGTTTGCCAGATGTGGTGTAGTGTTTTTAAAATAGTCGGAAAACTGGAAATAGTTTCCTGGTTAAGCTGCTCATCAGACTTTGTGGATAACCAGTCGATATATTTATTGACTACCCAATTGTTGTACTGCGCACTTTTGCTGACTAATGTTTTTAAGCTCATATTATTAATGTTTAGTTGTGTGTGTAAAGGTGAATGTTATAAACCAAAATGCCTGTCCTGGTCTGAATTTTCAGGATTAATGAGTGCTTTGTTGCTGTAGGTCGCTGCTTCGAAATCATTGATATTGACAGAAAGAAAAGAAATATCAGGCAGCAATTCTGAAAGCTGGTTACAGATCTGCTTCGAAAGATCTGCTTTTTGTTCTGTATTGCGCCCCTGCATGATATACCCAAACACATGTAGAAAATTTTTCTTACCTGTGCCTAATTTGTAATACTGATAGGGTTGAAGTCTTACTTTGATGTCATTGGGAGCAAACAGTCCTGTTCCGTCTGCCGCTTCATAAACTGCATCCATCAATTCATCGGGTGTTCTCTGCTGAAGAATATCCTGTGAACAATCTATTATAAAATGGGGCATAGATTCTATTTTGTGTTTGATTTTGTGTGAGATAAAAATAATAAAAAATAGTAATGGAAATTAAAAATAAAAACCGTTTTGAAAACAAAACGGCTTTAAAATATGTATTTTTTACTTTGTGAATACTGGTTTTATAGATTTGATTTTTTAATGCTGTATTGTGGTTGTACAGCGTTGGTCATGTCAAGAACAATATCATAAATTCCATCTTCATGGATTGGGAAATCATAAGCATCGAAGGCAATACTTTTATTGTCATTATTCAGACCGAGGTTGTATCCCCAGTCATTATTAAACCTGAATTTTAAATTACCTTTTTTTAATGTATAGTTTTTCAGAAAAGAGATATTCGGATTTTTAGGATCTGTTTGTAGTGGTATATCTTTTCCTTCCCAACCGTTCGGCGTTGCGTTTCCGATAATTCCCCACGTAAGAGTATTGGCCTTTCTTTTTGCTGTTTTTACAGTTCCATCCCAGAAATGAATGACCAGAGTATTTATTTTTCCGTCTTGATCCCGTTGGAATGTACAGGTGAATTTTTCATCCAGCTGAAATGATGTTTTGCTTTTCGGTAATAAAGCGTTTCTTGGATAGCTGCCTTCTTTGAAAACAAGTTGTCCATCGTTACTGGTGATGTAAAAATTTGAATCTTCTGTGGAATAAACACCTTCCAGCTTTTTTAAATCCCCGGGACTCACTTTTGCAATGGCCGGAATGCTATATGGTTTATTGTACAGTATTTTTTCTAATTGAGGAAAGATAAAATCCGTGTGTGAAAGTTCTGAATTTGATATGACAATCACACAAATATCATCCTCCGGAATTCTGTAATATCTACTTCTGTAACCTGGTCCGCCGCCATCATGACCCACCCGTTTTTTGTCAAAAACAGTCGAAATCTGGAAGCCTAATCCATAATGATCCTTGAGATAGGGAGTAAAAGCTTTATCTGTGGTTTCTTTTTTCAGAAGGGTGTAATTTTTTAATGCTTCGTCAAACTTGAAAAGATCTTCCACCGTAGAATACATGGCTCCTGCTCCAAAAGGATGGTCAGTTTTGAAACGTAATGCTTCATTAGACTTATTATCGGATAGAAATTCATAACCTAATGCTTTATTCTCATCCGTAACATTGTTGAAGTTGAATCCGCTATGGTTCATTTTAAGGGGCTTCAGGATATTATTCTCTATCACTTTATCATAACCTGAACCTGTTATTTTTTTAATAATGTAACCCAGAATATAATATCCGGAATTGGAGTAATCCCAATCTTTGCCCGGGGGGAAATTCAAGGGTTTTGCAGAAATATATTTTAAAAATGTTTCTTCATCTACAGTATCCTCAGAGTTGGTATGATTTTGAATTCCTGATGTATGGGAAAGCAGATGAGCTAAAGTAATGCTGTCACCCTTCGGAAATTCAGGATAATATTTGGAGAGTTTGTCATTCAGAGACAATTTCCCTTGTTCTTCCAACTGAAAAATAACGGTTGCTGTGAACATTTTTGTGGTGGAGAAAACTCTATAAAGACTGTTATTGGTATTTTTTTCTTTTTTAGGAGCATTTCTGTAGCCGTAGCTATTTTCAAAAATAATTTTTCCTTTTTCGGCAATCAAAACAGAACCACTGAACAATCCTGCTTTTTCATACGTTGAAAATAACTGTTCCAGTTTTTGGGATTTCTGTGAAAAAAGAGGATGCATCGCAAACATTAAAACGATACAGGTGAGAATAGATTTCATGTAATTTTTTTTAAATAAGACACTTTTGAGTGTGATAATATTACATGGGGTTTTAAAAATGTTTTTATTGAAGAAGAGTAGAGGATTATTTAATTTGAATTAAAGTCTTAACTCCATAGACCATGATCATAGATGCTTTTCCTGTTTCGATAAAATACTTTACGGTTTTTCCATTTTCCAGAATGATTTTTCCGAAAGTAAACTTCTCATTTCCATGTCCTTTAAAATTTCCGTATAATCCATTTTCTGCATGTATAATGAGTCCGGATTCCAAAACTCCTTTTTCTGATGTGATCAATTTCTGAGTCGTCAGAATACTGTAATTATCTAAGTCAATAATAGTAGAACAGATCAGAAGTTCTTCTGCATTTAATTGGATTGAGATGCCAGGATATGCATCATAAAAAGAATAATTGTCTTCATAAAATTTTGTCCATTGAAAAGCATCGTAAGGTTTAATAGTAGTTCTTTTTATCTTTGAAATACAGATACGGTGTTTTGATTGATCGTTTTTTTTCATTTTAATACCACATGTTTTTTATTTCATTCACTATTTCACTGGCTTTGGTTTCTGTAATCCAGTCTATAAGTCTTATTTCATTGCCATTATGTACAAAAACAACAGAGTAGGTTGAGCCATTCAGAGAAAAGTGATAACGAACACCCAACTTATATCTTTCTACCTGAAAATCTTTTATTTCAATCTGATTAATATCTTTTTTCAGGTAAGTTTTAGGGCTGGCAAACAATTTATTTTTATACTCAATTTTTATGGTTTCGGGATCAATGGTCAGAACCGTTTTTCCAAAGGTATTCCATAGCCAGATATACAGGAATAGAATAAAAAAAACTGTAAATGGAGCGGTAAATGAAATATAATGTAAAATAAAAAAGGAACTTTCCTCCTGAAGGCTTGAAAGAGGAATAATAATCAGAATAATAAAAGCGAGCAGGAGTAACCCTAACCCTAATATAATGGTCAATAGCCAATTGGTTCTGTTTTTTATTTCAATGGTGACTGGCATAATCATCTATACTTTAGAACAAGTTTTTTCCATATAACTTTGTTTTCTCAAGCCCCAAATTATTAATTATGACCATTTGAGAATCCATATCCCATGTTGGAAGATGTAAAGAAAGCTGATCTTCTAATTTTATGATTCCAGGTGTTACATTATAATCAAATTCATAGCTTTTATTATCGGTAATGATTTCAAGCCCGGATTGTTTTCTATCACTGAATGGAGTTGGGACACTGAAAAAATATATTGAAATAATTTCATCCCATTTTATAAATTCAGAGTTATTCTTTTGCTTAATATAAAACCCTTTTTCTGTGTATTGAAAAATTCCGTCATATTGATGCTGTCTATCCATTTCCCTTTCAAATGAATCATAATCTTTCTCATCGGGATAATACAGTTTTGCTACTGAAAATATAAGAACAACAAAGCACAGAAAAATAACAGCAAATGTAATTTTTTTATTATCAAAAATAGGATAATTATAAAGGGTCAGAATTAAGATCAGAATGGCAATGGCAATAATCTTTTTCATATTTTTATTTTTTCAAAGTACTTACCAGTGAAGAGTTTCCATTGTCAATAGAAAAGACTTTTATACGGCGAAAAGTAAGAGGAAATGTAAGAGCCGATGCTCGTCTTATTCAATATCGTTGTAAGAATTAACCTTATAAAGCAGTTGAAACTTAACGGTATTTTTTTTAGAATTAGGATATGTTTCTTTATTCACCTGTTTTTCAAATTCTTTCATGATTTCCAGATCCGGATTATCTTTAACTGCAAACTGAATGTCGTTTTTCTTTTTTCCCAATTCAAATTGAACCATTATTTTTCCTTCACCTTTTGAGTTTTTAAACAAATTCTCAAAAATTCTGTTGGTTTTTTCAATAACAGATTTAATATCTTCAAAAGAAGAATTGGCCTCTAATTCTGAATCACCGGACAAGAATATGACCTTTTCAAGTTTAGTTTCTTTGTTGCCTTTATCGGTAATATATACCTCATTGCCATTTTTATACGTTTTAATGGTTCCATCCGTTCTATAGGTTCCGTTGTCAATAGGATTGCTGTAAGAATTTTTATATGGGAACTCATCCAGCCAGAATAATTTTAGCTTTTCCTTCAGAAAGTTGACAATATAATAGTGGTTCTCGGTCTGAATGATGAACAAGGGTTCCTGAATATCAAATGAGATGGTAGACCAGTAATATTTTAATTCATCTTCATTGGCTTTTCTTATCTGATAATTCCCGGAAACTTCTTTTTTAAATTCATTCCATATTTTTTTGGAGTCATCCAGCTTTTTGGCCATTTTTCCTTCAATTTCCACATCATCTATATGGAAAATCAAACTATCAGGAATACTTTTTAAGCTTTCAATATTTTTAAATCTTTTCCAGAGTGTTGGTCCGATAATTAAATTTTTTCCCAACAGATCATCATTGGGTGCATTGGTAAGACTCTCCGTTAGCAGTTTTTTTGCTTTTTCGTTGATTTTATCATCTGCATAATGATAAACTACGCCATTGGGAATGGTTATTTTCTCGGTGATTTGTGCTTTGACAGCATTGACGATGAATAAAAGAAGAAGAAGAATTTTTATTTTCATGGGTTGTTTTTAAAGTTTTACTTTAATTTTTTCTACTTCTGTTTTGTTGGGCTTATCTATTTTGTTGGGTAAAGTCCAATGAACATACAATTCTTTGTTTTCAATATGAATACTGTCGATGCAATAATGAGGGAAAATGCTGGAGCAGTCTTTCCAGTTTTCTCCCAGGAACTGCTTTTCCTTTTTAATCATATTTTCGGCTACTAACCGGTAAGGAAGAGAGTCTGTTTCATAGATAACAATACCGTTCACTTTGTCATAAGCCAGAGCATTTTCATACAATTTAACTTCATTACTGTCGAAAGGTAAAATTAAGTCTGTCCATGTATCGCTTCCATTGGAATGTCTGATACACATGAATTGATCATTACTCCATTGTAAGGATGTTTTATGATCCAGATAATTGTTACTGATCGGCTCTGAAGAATTGAATATACTCTTACCATTAGTCCAGCGTAAAGAAGACGTTGAATCTGTCTCCTTAATGATTTCAAATGTAGGTTTCGAGATGATGCCATCATTCTTATTTGACGAATGACATGCTGATATCAATAAATAAAAAGATAATAGAAGGAACGGTTTCATATCGTGTTTAGCTTTGAAAAAGTATGAATTTTAATACAAAAGCTCTCCATTGAGATCCGTTGTCAGCACTTCACTCATATAATCAAAAAAAGGACGCATTGCCAGCAAGGTCTGGATGGCTTCCTTCTGAAAGCTGTCTGACAGAACCTCCTTATCTGTAAATTCCCGCATCACCAGGAATTGTTTTTTTCGGATTAAATCTATAGCCGGATGATTTTTATCAAAACCCCGCGGTGCTGTTTTTACAGCGTCTCCTTTAAGTTCTCCGAAATATTGTATAAAAGTTTTATCAGCGATAATTTTTTCAATTTCTTTGCTGCTGATTTCAAATTCTTTACGGATGCGAAGTAAATCTTTGGCTTCAGGCCCCCAGAATCCACCACCTACAAAACTGTTGCCCGGTTCCAGCTGAATATAATATCCACCTCTCAGCATGGGCTTCGAACGGGAATATCCCACTCCAAAATTGGTTTTATAGGGTGTTTTGTTTTTGGAAAAACGGACGTCATTATAAATCCTGAAAATATGCATTCCTTTAAGCTGATCATGCTCCTGAAGTTCATTGTAGATCTGAGTAAATAAAACTTTATTTTCCTTTACAATGGCATCATATTCAGATTTGTGCTTTGCGAACCATTCCCGGTTGTTATTTTCTTTTAAATGGGTGAGAAACTCAAATGCTTTTTTCATATTCAGATCAGGATTTTCCTTCGTTGATATATTCTTGATAATCTTCTTCTAATTTGTTAATTTCCTCTATCAGGAAATCATAAATATTTCCTTCAAATATATCGTAATCTTCCTCGTCATATTTGTCGTACTCCACTTTGATGATGCCGTTGTCGGTATAAGCTCTGTACAGATTTCCACTGCGTTTGAAAAATAATTGGCCCAGAGGCTTTTCTTTATATTCAAGAGCTTCGGCATGCTTCTCTTCAAAACCCATCCATGAAGGCATTTCTTCGTCCTGCGAAAGCCCGTACACGAAAAAGCCGTACCCGAATTTCCAGGCTGGAAGAACATCAAATTCTTCGGGCCGTTTCCATACTTCTTCTCTAACTTCAAGAAGCAAGGAGCCAAATGTTGTCAGGAAATCCTTAATATCTTCACTGAATGTAAAACCTGTACTTTCTTCATACTTTGTAATCTGTTCTTCGGTGGCCGGATTTGCCAGGGAACTCATTACGAAAAAATCATCATTTAATTTCTTTTTCCTGTCCCAGAAGTCTTCTTTTGTTGTCATATTTTTTGTTTGGTTTGTGCCGTCATCATTGATCAGACCGTTATTGAAACAAATATAAGGGAAAGTTGGAGGGATAAAAAATGAAGGAAGGGAAAATGATGAGGCTTACTCATTTTCAAATGTAAACCCATTTTCTTTGTCCATTTGTTCACGTTCTTTTTGTGACATTCTTTTTCTTAAAACTCTGGTAGTATAACCTCCTTTCACAATATTTTTGTCGATATACATCCAATCTGTAATATTGTGTGGATTAATCTCAATAGTATCTCCCAGTTTTACTTCTGTTGTTGATATGGGATCTCCATCTACAATTCCATAGAATTTATCATCAGAATATTGAACTTCACTTATCCAGATATGCTCGCCTCCGGAACCTGCGGTGTTAAATCTTTCTTTCAGTGCAAAATTGTAGTAATCCGGATTGCGGCTTTCTATTGCTTCTTTGAACTTATATAATGATTTTTTGGCATTTTCTATCGCAGTATTCATTTCGGTGTCTTCTCCCTGCAGAATATGAATATCGGGCTCATTATCTCTTTTTACAACTTGATCTTTTCTTTGGCAGCTTAATACGATAAGGCTTAGAAGTAGATAGATTGGATATTTGCAGCGCATAATTTAATCTGATGATATTAATTCAAGTTTCTAATTGTCACTTATTAATCTTATAATCTTCTAATTTCTGTTTCAGTTCTTCAGAAACCAGGTTATTTTCTATCAGGTAGCGGCTTATTATTTTCAGGAAATACCTGCATTCCTTTAAGTAATCTTTATCAGGTAAAGAATGATCTTTTAAATAAGTGTTTGCTCGGTCGACAAATACTCCGGAGCCTTCAAAATCTTTGCTTATGAATAGTGTTCCAACTAAGGATATATAGGAAACAAATTCATATTCGCCATGATTTCCTTTTAAAAAGTGCGGAGGCATCTTTTTGTTCATCTCCTGAAAATAGGATATGATTCCGATGTCTTTCAGGTATTTCTCCTTTTCGATAACAAACCAGTCATCTACTATTTCTCCATCAAAATCCATTTCAAGATCATAATATCCGATGGGTTCTGAATTTCTAAGATACATGTCATTTTCCACACAAAGACTTATTCTTGCCCGGATAACAGGTTCCCGGTATTGCTGTTCAATCAGATATTGGTATCCCTCAAATACAAAAGTAATTTCGTGGCGGGCAAAGCCTCCTATCAATTCTTCAGTATCTTCTGAGAGTATTTTTTGGAGCGTGTGAAATGCTTCATTTTTGAGATGAAACTTTTCAGCTCTTTCAGTGAGTAATGTTTGAAGTTCCTGAGCGTTCATAGTATGGTTATTGGTTTTCAAATCCTGTAAATCCATCAAAGCTGTTTTAATGGATTATGGTGCTAATGCAAATATCTAATAAATAACACTTACTATCATCTTACAATTTTAATCTTCTGTAAAACCCCTTTCTCATCTTTAAAGCTGAAAATATAAGTTCCTCTTTGTACTTTGGATAAATCTATATTTCTGTTATAGTAGGCAAAGCCCCTGTTGATCACTTCTCCATCTAAAGAGTAGACGGTAAATTCAAACTGATTGCTGTTATTTTTATTGCTGATGATAAAACCGTCTCTGGATGCATTGGTATAGACTCTTGTTTTGGTCTCACGGTCTTCATTGGCTGTATTGGAAGAGAGGGCACTTTCAGAAATATCAGCCGCCTGTGTACTTTTAATAGCTGATTTGGTTACAGACGTTGTACTTCCGCCGATGATGTATAATTTATTGTTGTATACTTCTGCTGCAGCATGTCTTCTGGGAATCATATTGGATGACAGCTGGTGGAATTTATGGGTTGCGGTATCAAAGTAGGCCATAAACGTCTGATTATTATAGCCTCCTGCAATGAAAATCTTATCACCGGATACCGCTAATGAATGTCCTGATATCCCGGCTGGCATCGTAATCTGATCGGTCCAGCGATTGGTATTGATGTCGTAGATATTGATCAGGCGGGATGAGGTACCGTTGAAACCGCCAATGACATACAATTTATCATTCACAATTTTTCCCTTTGCTTCTCTGGCGGTGGGCATATCCGGTAAGGGATGCCAGGTATCTGAAGCAATATCATAATATTGGAATCTGTTGGAAAATGCAGTGGTTGCAGCGCCGTTCAGTCCGCTTCCGCCGAACACATATATTTTCCCGTTATGGATGGCAGAACCTGCATTTCCTGTATACGAACGGTTCACAGCTCCCTTCGTTACTTTCAGGGTTTCAAGATCTACAATTTCAAGATGGCTGTTTCCCCAACCGTTAAAAATATACATTTTATTATTGTAAGTCTCCGAATTAGCAAATTTTTTAGGGCTGATAGTTGCATTGAGAACACTCCATTTGTTGTCTGTAATATTGTATTTTTCAATATAATTGGTCATACCTCCGCTTTCCTGATATCCGTTGCTCACATAGATATTATCATCTACAATGACACTGGATATAGCTCCTCTTCCTGCAGACATATTGGCGAGCGTTTTAAATTGAAGTGTTTGTGCATGGGCGAGCAGTGAGCCCAAAAATGAAAGGAATAATAATTTTGTTTTCAATGGTATGAGGTTTAGTGTGTTTGTTTTATCTGATTTTCTTTATTGGAGCCCGGGTTTATTTTTAGTACCGGACTTTAAGAGAATAATCATGGTTTAAAGATAGGAAAAAGTTGAAGAGAATTTTAAAATTACTTTATTCAGACAAGCATGAGGTTATTTTTCTAAAAAATGGTCGATTTCAATCACACTTTATATTTCATCAGGTATCGCTACCCCCTTACCAAAGGGGATATAGGGGGTTCATGAAGGGGGTAAAGGGACTTATGGAAGGGGTTGGAGGGGCTTTAGGAAGTGGTTATAGGGGGTTGCATAAGGGGGTAAAGGCCGTTCCGAAGGGGAGATACTTCCTTACCCAAGGGGCTGTAAGGACTTATGGAAGGGGCTGGAGATACTTCATGAAGTGGCTGGAGGAACCTGTAACGGAGGCTGAAGGATTTATAGAAGAGGGTAGAGGGGCTTTATTTTTTTTCGCAAAGTCGGGAGACTTTGCGGAGCGGGAGAGTGGGGTATTTTAGGCGGAGGGATATAAAAAATCCGAAGTGGGAGACTTCGGATTTTGTTTTTTATGATGGCGCAAAGTCTCCAGACTTTGCGGAGCGTGGGTTCGCCCCACTATTGCAAAACCGATGTTATCAGAAATTTTTCTTATTGTTCATATTCTTTTAAAATTCTAATAACAGTTTCTTTGTCAAATGTTGATGTATTTTCAATTTTTGAAGATAATTCAGGTTTTGAAGAGGTAATTTCTTTCAGTTTATTTTTCATACTATTGAATGTGCCAACATTCACTTCTTGATTTTTTTCATTGATGAAATGATCTTTTATCTGAACGCTTCCATCATATGCGTTATTGTAATATTCTCTAAACCATTTAATTTTTCCATCATAAAAGTTCTCCTGCAAAGATTTATATTCAGAACCTCTATTCACAAATCTTCTTTCGTTTCCGTTATAATCTTTAATGGTTATTTCTTTTAGGAGTTGGAAATAGATGTATTCTTTTTTTCCTGTCTTATCATAAATTTGAAGAAATTTGTTTATTGAAGTTTCATTTAGAAATCCATAAATTATATTTTTTTGACCTCTAATTTTTCCATCAATCGTTTTATCGTTAATGAAAGTGATTTTCGCATCCATCACATTTTTTTCTTGGATATTTGCGTTTTGAGTAGAGTACTCTTCAAGTGGCTTCAATTCACTCATCTGATTCCAAACTTTTACGCAACTTGTAAGTAAAAGTACAGATGATAAAATAATAATTGGTTTTAATTTCATAAGTTTTGCTTGATAAGCGATGTATATGATAAAATTTCTGCTAACGTTTCGGGTATTGCTGTAGTTTCGGGGGCAACCGAAGCATAATCCGTGTAAAATTACGAAGATTTCTGAAACAAATAGTTCTATTGCTAACATTCAACCCCAAATTCCAGCAATACCATGCTACCTGCACGAATCCTTTCGTGTGGTTACAGTATTATAAATTATATAGTTTTAACCTAGCCATACAATACAATCGTGCGGTAGGTGGGGGAGCGGGTATTTTAGATGAGGACAAAAAGCTATATTGTTGCTTGCTTAGTGTCATAGAATGTGGAATGGTTTTTTCGTAAGTTATTGAAAATGATATACTAAAGTTAGAGGTTTCTTTGAAAAAATACAAAAATGAAACCATGATATGTAACATATCATACAGCGGGGAAAATTGATAAATATCAGCTGCAATGGTATGATGAGGCAGATGTTTCTTCGCTAACTTTGAGTATGAAAAAGGGATTTAAGGTTCGTTTTTCATTGTAAATTTTCACAATAATCTAAACAAAAATGCTATGAAACAAAGAGTTCCAATTTCCCAAATTATGACTAAAGACCTGATTACACTCAATCTTACACAATCATTGTATGAGGCTGAAAATTTATTTAAAAAAAATAAAATCAGGCATATTCCGGTTGTCGAAAATCAAAAGTTATTAGGCGTATTAAGTTATAGTGATTTATTAAAAATCAGCTATGCGGATGTAGAACAATCGGATGATACGGAAGATATTCCAGTGTCAGCAGTGGTATACGACGTATTTACTATTTCGCAGGTGATGACAAAAGCTCCTCTCACTGTAAATCCTGAGACTACCATAAAAGAGGTAGCAGAGATTTTATCCGAACATAGTTTTCATTCTGTTCCGGTGGTAGAAAATGACCAGCTAAAAGGTATTGTGACTACTACAGATATTTTAAAGTATTTATTGCAGCAGTATTAAACGGCCCAGTATTCACTTTAAATGCCCATTTATACTGAATACCTTACATTTTCCAAATTCAGAGTAATTGGAGATTATATTCGTATAAGCAACCCGAAGTCCAGACTTCGGGTTGCTTTATTTTTTTAGAGGCTGCTGAATGTCCCCGTTGCTGCAAGATCTTTTCGTCGTTTTGATAATTATGACCAATTTTTATTTCTGAATCAACTGCTCCAGCCTGGCCATCATTTCATCTTTTTCTTTCAACATTCTTTCGTACAACTCAATTTTTTCTTCGTGTAATTTTAGTACCTGCTCAATAGGATTGAAAATAGGATTATCATTTTTCTGATATCCAATACTGTGATCGCCAAAAGTATTGGCAATTACATTTACAGCTTCTTCCTCATCAAAATTCTGGAAAGCTTCCACAGGAATTTTCAATACCTCAGAAATCCTTTTCAGCAAAGGATCTTCAACAGTTTCTTTCTGCTCCAGAAGCGAAATCTTCTTCTGGTTCCAGTCTTCACCAAGATCAAAAGCCAAAGCCTCCTGCTTGACGCCCAACATCTCCCGAAAACGCTTGATATTTCTCCCCTGATGTATTTTTTTGTTTTGCATATTTGTGTACGTTATAGAAACAAATATAAGTAAAAGTTGGGGGATAGGAAATGGGGGCGTGTGGGTATTTTAGATGGTGGGATTATAAAAAATCCGAAGTGCTGACTTCGGATTTTATTTTTTTGATCGCAAAGTCGGGAGACTTTGCGTAGCGGGGATGATGGGATATAAAGAATCCGAAGTGGGAGACTTCGGATTTTGTTTGATTTAAATATTCTAATAGTATGCTAATCTATGCTACACGATACAATCGTGCGGTAGCGGGGTTATGCAAGTATTAAACAATCTTTTCAATTACAGCCTTTTCCTTTGTATTATCTAATTTAGATTTTTCATCATAAATGATTTTGTACATTACTTTTCTACCTTTTAAATTGTTGAAAGTGAAATTTTTATTGTCTTTTGAATGTACAAAAATATTATTGGGATTTTTTTCAATAAAGCCATAATAATCTCCATACTTATCTCGAATAACGGCAATGATTTTACCTAAATATACTTTTTCAGATGAATTTATAATATTTTGATCTTGTAGTTGTATGGATTTTTCACCTCCCTTTATTAAACTGTTAACCTCATTTATAAGATGCAATGTAAAAGCTTCAACATCTTTTGTTCCCCTTCTAGATTTTCCAAGTACGGTTTCCCATTTTTCCAGCGAATCGGTAAATAATTTAATGCTATCATTTACTAATTTCTCAAATTGTTGATTGTCTTTAAGAACAATGAGTAGCTTGTTACAAGATTTATCAACCTCTGTTTCTTTATTTTGAGAGGGAAGGTACCCCATAACAGTTTGTCTTAACATCATTAATATATGTGACTTATAAGTTCTTACTATTCTAGGTACAGTATTTTGTCTTAAAAAATTTTCAAACTTTATGAAAAGATATGCTAATGTGAAATAAGGTAATTTAGAATGATAGTCTTGAAAAATATCATCTTTATTTTCTTTTAATAATATTGATTCATGTCTATGTGAAATATGTGGTTTATTAAGAAAAACTCCCAGATAATATTGCGTTAGTATTCTTAAGTTTACTTTTTGTGTTTGTTTAATAATAGGATTATGTTGATATTGTTTAGACCTCCTTTCATAATAAATTGTTTCGTACTCTGGTGAAACTACTGTAAAGAACTCTTCTAGATCTTTATGGAATTTTTTTGTACTTTCAAAGGCTTCCTCAAGAACAATATTTTGCCTATTTGTACCTCTGACAATATCATTTACAATTTCTTCATCAGTTGTGCTAATTACACGAATAGATATAGGAACTTTTGATAAGTCTAGATTCTTTTTATAACATTCATAAATAATATGACTTGTCTGGCATCCATTAACAATTTGAGGGTTGAAAATTGTTAATTTAGTATTGTTTTGTTTATATTCATCACAAACAATTGTTATCCCATTATTTAAAATAATAAACTTTTCTGGACTATCCTTTACTGTGTTTTCTATTTCGAGATTAACTGGATTTAGTCCCTGAAAGTCTCGAACATTATCATTGAAAAGTGACTTGCGAATTATTCCATCATCTGTAGAGATTAATTTTATTAGTTCACTTCCATAAACAATCGAAAGACAAGAGTTTGAAACATCATTTACATCTGTTAATGGCATAGAATGTCTAGTGTCAATTGTAGCGCTAAAAGTATTTTGAATACTATCGTAAATGTTTTTTAATTCATTACTGTCTATGAATTTAAAATTGTTTGATTCAAAATTATAAATATTAAGATGAGATATATCTTTCCCAAATTGGTTTGCAATACCTACTAAATCTGCTGGATTTTTCCATCTGCCCATTCCTACGTAATAAAGGATAATATTTGGATTGTTATCCCACATTATAGTAATTTCATCACTAAGTAAATACTCTTTAAGTTCAAGACAGTCTCTAATATTATCATTCATTGGAAAATGATGTTCGTCCGATAGAAAATCTCTAACTCCATCAACAAAATTATTAAGCTCTCCTTTATCAAAGTGTGTTTTATATTTTGATTGGATAAAAATAAATTCTACATTAATTCTTTTGTTACGATTAAATTTTATTATATCATCAATTTCGTTTTTTGTTTTTACAATTATATCTTCAACTTTAATTGCAAGCCCATCAATACCCATATCACTTGCTCCACCTACACTCACGAATTCTAGTGATTCTGTATCAGCACTAAAGGCATCTGGATGGTGCAATGTAAATATTGTATAGTTTACAAATTTTTCAAAAGCTATTCCGTCTTGTACATTTTCTAATTCATTTTTCTGTCTGAATTGTTTGAATCTTGCGTTAATTATTGGTTCTACTTGCATTAATATGGGTTTTAGTTAATATCTATATATTGTACTAATATCATTAGCATATTATTAAATTTATCTCTTTGCTAAGTTCTTAAATTAGGAATTATAGTTCCTTACGGGAAACCGTATTTGGCTAAAAGACAACAGAAAAACCGCTCCACAAAAGCAGAACGGTTAGTATATTAAATTGTCTCATCAACGCGCTGTTACATCATTCCTGGCATTCCACCACCCATTGGCATGGCTGGTTCAGCGCTCTTCACTTCAGTGATTATACATTCAGTTGTAAGAAGCATTCCGGAAACAGAAGCTGCGTTTTCAAGTATATTTCAGCAGATCCTTGTCAAGGTTTTAAACCTTGACAAGGATGTCAATTCAGGTATCTTTGTCTTAAAATTTTCACAAAAAAAACCGCCCTACAAAAGCAGAGCGGTTAGTATATTAAATTTGTCTCAGCGACACGCTGTTACATCATTCCTGGCATTCCACCACCCATTGGCATAGCTGGTTCAGCGCTCTTCACTTCAGTGATAACAGGTTCAGTATTAAGAAGCATTCCAGAAACAGAAGCTGAGTTTTCAAGGGCAACTCTTGTTACTTTAGTTGGGTCAATGATACCTGCTTCAAGCATGTGAACGTACTCGTCATTTTTCGCGTTGTACCCGAAGTATTGATTTACTTTAATGTTGTAGTTTAGCAGCTTTGTTGAGTGAGATAGTTTTGACTAAAGAAATTTTAATCTCGTTCCATTATCCGGTACCAATTTTTTTCTAACTTCCAATTATTTTCAGGTTTTACTTTTATTAGTTCTTCATATTGTTTTTGTGTCTCATTATCATTTGTGAATATAAAATATGCTTGTGGTGCTTCGAAAAAGCCCCGAGAAATCCAGAATTTGATAGTTTTCGTACCTTCTGTTTTATTTTGATAAATCCAAATATCATTTCCGCCATTTGAAATAATGGGGAAGTCAAATGAAAGTTTACAAATGCCATTATTCATTTTTGTATTGGGTTTCAATTTTTCTGTTAAAACATCTTTTACTATTTGATTGCGCTTATTGTAAGAAATACTCCAGTCAATTTTTTCAATAATGGAGTTGGGGATTTTGTTGAAATTGTAAAACGTTAGAACAAATAAACTCAATGTTACTGAAAGATTTATTATTCTGTTTGCCTTTATGTTTTTCTTTTCTTTAATTAATTTTATGACTTGTCTTACTGTTAAAATTAGCAAGATTATACACACTAAAAGCCAAGAAAATGGTTGAACAAAATAGGGGAGACAAAAGTAGTCAGCAAAAACAAAAACTAACCAGGTTATAATCAAAACTACTATTTTTTTTGTCATTCAATTCTTTATTAAATTTTGTATATCATTAGTTTATCGGATTGCCGATAACATTCAAATTTACGTATTACGCCCATATATAATGTGTGCAATTACAAATAAAATTTCAAGTAGAAAGTCCATTGGATTTTCTGTATAAAAAAACCGCCCTACAAAAGCAAAGCGGTTAGTATATTAATTTGTCTCAGCGACACGCTGTTACATCATTCCTGGCATTCCACCACCCATTGGCATAGCTGGTTCAGCGCTCTTCACTTCAGTGATAACACATTCAGTTGTTAAAAGCATTCCAGATACAGAAGCTGCGTTTTCAAGGGCAACTCTTGTTACTTTAGTTGGGTCAATGATACCTGCTTCAAGCATGTGAACATACTCGTCAGTTTTCGCGTTGTATCCGAAGTCTCCTGATCCTTCTGCTACTTTAGCAACGATTACAGAACCTTCACCACCTGCGTTGGCAACGATTTGTCTTAATGGCTCTTCGATGGCTCTTTTCACGATCTTGATCCCTGTAGTTTCATCAGCGTTAGATCCTGAAAGATTGTCAAGCGCAGAGATGGCTCTTACCAAAGCAACACCACCACCTGCAACGATACCTTCTTCTACAGCAGCTCTTGTAGCGTGTAGAGCATCATCTACTCTGTCTTTTTTCTCTTTCATTTCTACTTCAGAAGCAGCACCTACATAAAGTACAGCCACACCACCAGCTAACTTAGCTAATCTTTCCTGAAGTTTTTCTCTGTCGTAGTCAGAAGTTGTAGTTTCCATCTGAGCTTTGATCTGAGCTACTCTTCCTTTGATTTTCGCTTCGTCACCACCACCGTTTACAACTGTAGTGTTGTCTTTGTCGATCGTTACTTTCTCAGCAGTTCCAAGCATATCTAAAGAGATGTTTTCCATAGTGAAACCTTGCTCTTCAGAGATCACCTGTCCACCTGTAAGGATAGCGATATCTTCTAACATTGCTTTTCTTCTGTCTCCGAATCCTGGAGCTTTTACAGCAGCAATTTTAAGAGAACCTCTTAGTTTGTTTACTACCAAAGTAGCTAAAGCTTCACCTTCAACTTCTTCAGAGATGATCAATAAAGACTTACCACCTTGTGCAATTGGCTCAAGAACTGGTAACAATTCTTTCATTGAAGAAATTTTCTTCTCTACTAAAAGGATATATGGGTTTTCAAGTTCAGCTAACATTTTCTCAGGGTTCGTCACGAAGTAAGGTGACTGGTATCCTCTGTCGAACTGCATACCTTCTACAACGTCTACGGTTGTATCAGTACCTTTAGCTTCCTCTACAGTGATTACTCCTTCTTTACCTACTTTTCCGAACGCTTCAGCGATTAAAGAACCGATGGTATCATCGTTGTTGGCAGAGATAGAAGCAACCTGCTTGATTTTTTCTGAAGAATCTCCAACCTCCTGAGATTGAGATTTAAGGTTTTCCACAACAGCAGTTACCGCTTTGTCGATCCCTCTTTTAAGATCCATTGGGTTAGCACCGGCAGCTACGTTCTTAAGACCTTCTCTTACGATAGCCTGTGCCAATACAGTAGCGGTAGTAGTACCGTCTCCTGCGATATCGTTGGTTTTGGAAGCTACTTCTTTTACCATCTGAGCTCCCATGTTTTCTACCTTATCTTCAAGTTCGATTTCTTTTGCTACAGAAACACCGTCCTTAGTTACGTGTGGAGCACCGAAAGATTTTTCGATTACTACGTTTCTCCCTTTAGGACCTAAAGTTACTTTTACTGCATTTGCTAATGCATCAACCCCTCTTTTTAGAGCGTCTCTTGATTCAATATCGAATTTTATTTCTTTTGCCATTTTTGATTAGATATTAGATGTTAGATGTCAGATATTAGACAACTAACAAAAGTTTTTTTAATTTGATTTTTAATCTGAAATCTGATGTCTGTGATCTGAAATCTTAGCCAATAATTCCCAATAAATCAGCTTCTCTTACGATCAAATAATCTTTACCTTCCAACTTCAATTCAGAACCTGAATATTTACCATAAAGTACTTTGTCACCTACCTGAACCGTTGTAGGCTCGTCTTTTTTACCAGGACCTACTGCTACTACAGTACCTTCTTGCGGCTTTTCCTTTGCAGTGTCCGGGATAATGATTCCTGAAGCTGTTTTAGTTTCTGCTGCGATTGGCTCTACCAGAACTCTGTCTGCCAATGGTTTAAAGTTTACTGACATAATATATTTAATTTTTTTAATTATTTCTGTGTTGTAATTCTCTAAATGTATGCCATGAGACGCTGATGGCTGAAATGGCAGATTTTTATTTCCGAATGTGAAAATTTGGCAGAAAAATTATTTTTTGCGGGCCGGAAATCCCAAAAGATAACTGGTGGCTACAGGCACTACAAACAACAGAACGGTAATGGCGGAAACTAAAATTTCCATGGTATGGCTGCCTAAGAAATGAGCGAATGCATTAGCAGGGTAGAAGTGCTCGTATAAGGACAGGCTTAATTTAATTCCTAAAATAGCAATGACAATAAAAGCTGCCGTTTCCAGAAAAGGAAATACCTGCATCAAACGGACAAACCACTGCGCAATAAATCTCATCGCTAAAATTCCAATAAAAACCCCCAACGTAATCAGAAGTAAATTGTCTGAAAAAGCGACTGCCGCAAAAACATTATCTATGGAGAAAGCAAGATCCATTACTTCCACAATAGCAACCGTTGCCCAGAACTGGCCCAGCAGCCCGATCGAATTTTTATACAGCCAGCTGGATTCTTTGTTGGGGTTTTCCTCAGGATTTTCTTCATCATTTGTGTTTTTTATTTTTTTGATAAACCAGTCAGCAGAAATATAAATCAGATATAATCCTCCCAGTGGTTTCAGCCACCATACGGAAATCAGGACGGAAGCAAAAATAAGAGCAAGCCCGCGAAATACATAAGCTCCAAGAATCCCATATTTCAGGGCTTTTTTTCTTTGATGTTCGGGCAGGTCCATGACGATGGTTGCCAATACGGCCGCATTGTCTACGGAGAGAAGGCTTTCGATAAGGATCAGATTGCCGATAATGGCTATCGATTTTGCAGGGTTTTCTAATATGTCATTGAAAAGGTGTGTAAAATCAGGAAACATCATTTTTTAAGGAAATAGAATTTTGATTAAGTTTTGAAATAATGGCAGCGGAAACCGAAATGCCGATGAAATTGGTCACAGATCTGGCTTCGTTCATAAAGCGGTCTACACTGTACAACAGCGCAAGATCTGTGGTAGGAATTTTTCCAAACCTGCTTAGGGTAAACATCAGCGCAAGGAAGCCTGATCCCGGTACTCCCGAAGCTGTTTTGGAAGCAATGGAAATGGTGATAAAAAGCCAGAAATAATCCATTGGCGTAAGGGAAATATTGTAAAGCTGAACGAGGAAAATACATGAAATAGAAAGATAAATACAAGCTCCTGCCAGATTAAAATTGTACCCGAGAGGAATAATAAGACGAAGAATCTTCCGGTCATAACCCTGAGATTCCATTTTATCAAAAATCATAGGGAATGCCATCTTGGAAGAAGAAGTGGCTACTACCAGAATAATTTCTTCTTTGATACTGATTAAAAATTCCCAGAGGTTGATTTTAAAGTAAGCCGTTACAATCCCTAATATTCCGAAAATAAAAAATACACTGGTAAGATACACGGTGGCCACAATTTTACTTAAAGGCAGCAAAGTATTGATTCCATATACCGAAATGCCATAAGCGATGTTACAGAAAATGACTATTGGCAGAAACAGATACACATATTTGATGAGCCTGAAAAACAAATTTCTTCCTGCGTCTAAAGCTTTAAAGATGTTATTTCTCTTCTTCGAAATACCAATCACAACTCCCGCAGATATGGATATGAAAAGAAAAAGTACATAGTTGCTGATATGCAGTGGGTTGCTGGCCGTTGTTAAAAATCTTTCCGGAAGTGCCTTGTGCGAAGAAATAATAATTCCCGTGTTGGCTCCCGGCTTTAAAAGAAGACCGGACCCGATTCCCAATACAATGCTTATGGAAGTGATGATTAAAAAATACAGAACCATCTGGATTACAATTTTAAAAGCATTTTTAGTGCTGAAAATATAGCTTACGCCATAGGTCACCGCAATGAAAATAACAGGAATGATCAACACTTCAAGAAGCATAAAAAAGTAACTGCTTACCTTTTCCAGCTGTTTACCGACTTCCGGAAAATAATAACCCGTTAATGCGCCACAGATAATAGCCGTGAAAACATACAGGGTAAGGTTTCTTAAATAGGAGTCTGTAAATGTTTTTTGCTTAACAGTTTTCATCATTCACTTTTTTATAGATAATAAGATTACGAAATTCAAAGATATAACCTTATATAATACCAAGAATCAATGCACTCAGCAACATGATGACTGATGATCCTAAGGCCCACTTTAATGTATATTTCAAATGATCTGAAAACTCCACACCCGCCAGCGATACCAACAGATAAGTAGACGGAACCAATGGACTGAGAAGGTGAGAACCCTGCCCGATAAGACTTGCTCTTCCCAATATTTCCGGTGAAATTCCCAATTGATGACCGGTAGCAACGATAATAGGCAATATTCCAAAGTAGTAGGCATCATTGGATAGGAAAAAAGTAAACGGTATACTGAATAAGGCTGTCACAATATTCATATAACCGCCCCAGCTCTTAGGAACTATTTCTATCATACTGTTTCCCATTGCCTGCATAATACCCGATCCGTTCAGGATTCCTGTAAAAATTCCGGCTCCAAAGATCATTCCGGCCACTGAGAGGGCATTTCCTGCATGTTTGGAAATGATTTTCTGCTGGTCCTTTAATTTGGGATAATTGATGATGGAAGCGATACAGAAAGCAATCATAAAGGCAATCCCTAAAGGAACAATATCAAGAATCATGACTACCAAAAGGGTAATGGTAAGAGCAAGATTGATCAGAATCAGTTTCGGGCGGCGAAGTGCAGGATCTGCTTCGCCAATAATATCATTGCTGTTGTAGCGTGTAAACTTACCATGTTTTGCGATTCGTATTTTTTCCTTTCTTCCCAAAATATAGGCAACAAATATAACCCACAGGATACCTATTGCCATAATAGGAATCATAGGCACAAATATTTCAGTGTGGCCAAGCTTCAGGGAACTCATTACCCTTGCTGTTGGTCCTCCCCAGGGAAGAATATTCATAATCTGACCGGCAAGCATAATAATACAGGTAAGAATCAGCGGATTCATCCCTTGTTTTTTATACAACGGAAGCATAGCAGCCACGACAATTAAATAGGTGGATGAACCATCACCATCCAATGAAACCAATGCCGTAAGAACAGCAGTTCCTATTGTTGTTTTGATGGGATTGTCTCCAACTGCTTTTAAAATTATATTCACTAACGGTTCAAAAAGTCCCGTGTCTATCATTAAACTGAAATAAAGGATCGCAAAGATCAGCATAACACCGGTCAGAGCTATTTCTTTGACACCGTTTTTCATCATGTCTCCCAACTGAGGACCAAAGCCTGCAAAAAGGGCTATAGTTACCGGCACAATGACCAAAGCCGTAAGCGGGGTCATCTTTTTGTTCATGATCAGGATCATGAAGATGAAAATCATTAAAAAACCAAGAAATGTAAGCATAGTTATCTATAAATATTAATGAGGTTATTGTTGTTTCTTTTTTCTCCAGTCAAAACTGTTTCTGAAGCCTATAAATCCGTAATTGCTTGTTTTTCCGGTTTCCATCTGATTGATAAAGGCCAGTTCCAGAGCAGAATTTTTTCCCACTTTTATTCCAAGGCCTGCGGTAATACGATTGCTGTCGAAAGGTTCTGCTTTATCCATATTCATTCTTATTTCATTTTTAAGAATACCGTAGAGTTTTTCTTTTTCTCCTTTTTTGTTGAAAGGAATGCGGACAGAGATCAGATACCGGAGTCTTACCTCAAATTCATCGGGGTTGCTGAGAAAACGCTCTTCCACTCTGAGACGGTTGGAAACTGATGTTCTTCCGATATAATAATCAGCAGTCACCTGTTGGAATGGTCTCTTTTCATACCGTATTTTTTTAGAATCGTCAGTATTGTAAGATTCGAGGATCAGAAACATAGCTCCTGCAGCAGGTCTTATATTTTCAGCCACTTCATAATCTACATAAGCATTTACCAGAAAAAGTCTTGTGTCATAAGCCAGATCGAAGGAACGGTACTGGGTAAGTGCAGTTAAAGTACTTTTATCGGTAAGTTTTGCCGACATCAGGTACTGAAACCACATATTGTAATTATCTTTACTCTGACTATAAAGTCCGTTGAATAAACATAATGATAAAATAAGGGTTAATTTTATATTGATTTTCATATAATATTGGGTTAATATTGTACTTTTTCAAATATATTTATTAGAAAGAGCGGCTCTGGAATTTTTCAATCAATGACAGTTTTTCTCAACGAACTGCATTTTGAGGCAAAAAGATATTTATATTTGAGGCGTTTCAAAATAAGGTATGGACTATGTTTTTAATCATTAATTTTATTATTATATTATTGATTATCAGAATTTTATTTAGTGGTAAGATTCTGGAAAGTCTTATGAAATACCGTTGGAAATTTTTGTTGAGGTTTCAGCATGTTTTTTTCCTTTTTATCTTCATTTTGATGACTTATTTCACCGAAAACTACTTCCTGGATTCAAATCAGTTGGTGATAAGTATTATTTTGAACACCATTTTCAATGTGGGAATTTACTATCTGGTGTACTATTATCTGGTTCCCCGGTTCTATTTATCCAATAAATACCCGGAATTTATTCTCTATGCTTTAATTCTTTTTTTAGGGTCAAGTCTTTTCAGGATTTTGTGGGAACCTGCAGTTTTCCAGATGGATTTCAGTAGAGAAGGCTACCACGTTGGTTTTTTGTATAACGTGTATATCTCACAGGGCATCATCATTCTGGTAGGCTCTTTTCTGGGAATTACCAAAGACAAATTTTTAATAGAACAGGATGTGATCAGCCTTGGAGAAGAAAAAGATCAGCTTTATCTTGATTTGCTGAAGTCTAAACTGAACCCTCATTTTTTGCTGAATACCCTTAATAATATCTATGCCAACAGTTTTACCCATTCAGAGAAAACATCTGATTCTATTTTGCAGTTGAGCAAGCTTTTGAAATATATTATTTATGACAGCGGGAAAGAAAAAGTAACCGTTTCTCAGGAATTTTCTTCCCTGAAGGCACTTGCTGCTTTGTATCAGCTTAAATATAATAATCAGCTGGATATTGTTATGGATATTGAAGATCAGGAAGAATTTGAAATTGCTGAAATTCCGTCCGCTATACTTCTTACATTATTTGAAAATGCTTTAAAACATTCAGCAATAGGAGAAGATGCTCACGCTTTTATAAAATTATTCTGTCATATTGAGCGCTCCGAACTGTATTTTGAAATTATAAATTCTGTCGGGAAAGATAGAACTCTTGTCACTGAATCTGATTATCACGGGTTGGGAAATGAAGCCATAATTCATATATTGGAAAAATTTTATCCTGATCAGTATGAGTTCTATTCCGGCCCGAAAGAAAATGATCAGTATAAAATTGCTTTAACAATTATTATCAATGGCTAACCTGACTATCGTAAATGTAGATGATGAATATCCTGCATTGCAGCTTGTAAAACAATATTGTGATCAGCTTGAAGAGGTTGAACTGCTGGCTTCATTTCAGAAACCGGAAGAAGCACTGGCATTTCTGAAAACCAATAAAGTAGATCTTGTTGTTTTCGATATTAATATGCCTGGGATTAATGGAGTAGAGCTTTTGCAGCAGCTTCCTGATCCGCCGCTATGTATTTTTCTTACGCTGGAAACAAAATATGCAGTGAAAGCCTTTGAGCTGGATGTTGTTCATTACCTTATCAAACCTGTGGATTTTGAAACATTTAAAAAAGCAGTCAATAAAGCAAGGGATTTTGTTCAGTTTAAAAGCTCAGCCAGCAGTCAGCAGCAGGAAGACTTTATTATGTTCAAATCCAATTATGTGATGAATAAAGTTTTTCTAAAAGATATTCTCTGGATACAGGGATTCGGAGAATATATTGTCCTTATGACGCCGTTGAAAAAGTATATGATTCTGGAGAGAATGTCTAATTTTGAAGAGAAGTTTCAACATTTCGGTTTTATCAGAATTCACAAGTCTTATATTGTGTTATCAGAACATATCAATTCGTATAATTCCAGCCATGTTTTTTTGAAAAACGGCGATGAGCTTCCGTTAGGGAGAACTTATAAAAAGAATGTAAAAGAACATTTAAGTTAAAAAATAAAGCCGGAATATTTCCAGCTTTATCTTAAATTGTTATCTAAGGATTGGAACTATGGGCAATATTGTCCCGGTCCGATCCACAGGATACATTGTCCTTTGTAATTGTACTCACAGCAAATACGTCCTGCTGCTCCGCCATTGACTGATTTCTGAGCATCTCTGCTTAATAATTTAGCGTTTTTCATAGTTAATAATATTTTGTTTTGTATATCCCTGAACATTTAAAGTCAATCAGGATTTTGACATTTGGTGTAAAAGAAGTGAATCAAAGATACTATTTTTCCTTATAATGTGATATATTTTTGTTTATAATTTTTATAATAAAATTTTGATTATCAGTTATTAATGGTTTTTATCCGAAATCCGGAGCTTGAGAATATAAAACAGAAAAGCCGGAAAACTCCGGCTTTATTTTAATTGTTATCAGGTTACAGATTAAGGACAATTTTGTCCCGGTCCGATCCATAAAGTACATTTTCCGTTGTCGTCGCGTTCGCAGCATACGAGTCTGGCAGCAAGCCCGCCATTGATGGTTTTCTGAGCATCTCTGCTTAGTAATTTGGCATTTTTCATAAGTAATATTTTGTTTTTTTAATCCTGAGCATTTATTGTCAATCAGGTTTTTGACATTTGGTGTTATGGTGATTCAAATATAAAACTTTTTAAGTCAGGTTGTTATATTTTTTTATAGACGGAAAACAGGTGTTGGTATTTGCAGGAGTTCAATTGATTACTGAACTTTTGGATAGGCAGATTTAAGCAAAAAAAAACACTACTTCATATTAAAAAAAGAATTATTCTTTTTAATACGAAGTAGTGCTGTATTTGTTAAAGTTTACAACTTCCTGGTTTTAACTTTTTCCTGCAGCCTGCATTGGATTAACCTTTCCGGTTGAGCCTCCTCTTACATTTCCGCCTTCCTGTTTTTGTTTGAAAAGCTGGAATTTAGAAGTTTCAGTACCCGCTCCGGTACTGCTCCAGAAATTATTGGTGATATCAATATCAGCAGTTTCTCTCATGGGATCAAGCTGAATAGATTTCACTTTCTTATCAAAATAATAAGTCTTGGAAACTTTTTGTTCATTCAGCCTCCAGATCTGTGCAGCAGATTTATCATACACTTTTGAACCGTCTTCAAACGTGAACTCAAGAATGATAGGCATTACCAATCCGCCCTTGTTGACAAAATCGATCTGATATCCTGTAATATTTTTGAATTTCTCTTTATCCTTAGCATCTAAAGGAAGACCAGCTTCGGTTTTGATGCTATATTGCTTATTATTATCTACCTTTTCCTGGCCTCTGTCATATTTGTAATAGAAATCCTGAACATCCTTATCGCCGTCTACATAGAATTTAATATTCTTATCTTCTCTGTTTCTGATTTTTGAAAGATCTTCAAAATTGTTGACCAATGGTTTTTCTACCTGATATTTCACTTCAGCAGCAGCTTTAGGATTCGTCTCAAGATCAGGAACGGCTACCGTTACTTTATCAATAGCGATGTCTACAGGATCTGTACCGTAAAACCATCCTCTCCAGAACCAGTCCAGGTCTTCACCACTGGCATCTTCCATGGTACGGAATAAATCAGCAGGTTCAGGATGTTTGAAAGCCCATCTTTTGGCATACGTTTTAAAAGCTTTGTCGAAAAGCTCTCTTCCCATGATCGTTTCACGAAGAATATTCAGTCCTGTAGCAGGTTTTGAATAGGCGTTCGGCCCATACTGAACAATATTTTCAGAGTTACTCATGATAGGTTCCAGCTGATCTTTCGGGAGTTTCATATAATCTACGATCGTCCATGCCGGTCCTCTTTTGGATGGGAATTTATTATCCCACTTTTCTTCTGTAAGGTATTCTGTAAAAGTATTCAGACCTTCGTCCATCCATGCCCATTGTCTTTCATCAGAATTGATGATCATAGGGAAGAAGTTGTGCCCAACTTCGTGGATGATAACTCCGATCATTCCGTTTTTGGTCCCTTCAGAATAGGTTCCGTCCTTTTCGGTTCTTCCGAAGTTGAAACAGATCATCGGATATTCCATTCCGTTGGCCGCTTCTACAGATTGGGCTACAGGGTATGGATAAGGAATGGTAAATTCCGAATAGGTTTTAATGGTATGAGCAACCGCTTTTGTGGAAAACTTTCTGTAAAGACCATAAGATTCCTTTGGATAAAAGCTCATTGCCATTACTTTATTATTGTTTTCAGGAATGGTTACACGCATTCCGTCCCATACAAATTTTCGGGAAGAAGTCCAGGCAAAGTCACGAACATCCTTCGCTTCAAAAACCCATGTTTTTCTTTGTTTTGAATGATTTTTTTCCGCTTTCTTGGCTTCATCCAAAGTTACAATTTCAATAGGTTCAGAAGCATTTTCAGCTTTTCTGTATCTTGACAGCTGATCAGACGTTAATACCTGGTCATAATTTTTACACTCTCCGGTTCCGCCAACAATATGATCGGAAGGAACATTCATTGAAACTTTAAAGTCTCCGAAAACCAGCGCAAATTCACCTCTTCCGGTAAACTGGTGGTTCTGCCAGCCCTGGAAATCACTATACACACACATTCTCGGATACCATTGTGCCATGGTATACAGATCGTTGCCGTCTTCAGGGAAATTTTCATAACCGCCGCGGCCGCCCATTTTGATTCTATTGGGAATATTGTAGTTCCAGTCTACTTTGAAAACGAATTTCTCACCCTTTTTCAAAACCTTGGGAAGATCAATACGCATCATAGTCTTGTTGACTGTATATTTCAAAGGACTACCTGAAACATCAGTCACTTTCTCAAGACTTACACCATACCCGTTATCCTTAACAGGAAGTTCTGTTACTTTAAGCTGCTGGTCTGTTGTTGAAGGGTGAAGAACAGATGACGTATCATATCCTGCATTTCTAATGCTGGAATGTTCATTTTCATCAAGCTGAAGCCAGATATAATCCAGATCATCAGGCGAATTGTTGTAATAAGTTACCGTTTCTGAACCTTTCAGGTTTCTTTTATCCTCATCCAGATAAGCGGTGATGTTGTAGTCGGCCCTGTTCTGCCAGTATCCGTGACCGGGAGCTCCTGATGCCGTTCTATAAATGTTGGGTGTTGGCAGAATAGTTCCCAGCTGCTCAAACTTGTTGCCATGATTGCTGCCAGGGTTATTCTGAATATTTTGTGCGGTGAAACCTGTATATGCAAATACAGAAAGTGAAAGTATAACAACTTTTAGTTTCATAACCGAAATGATTTTTTAATGATCAAAGATAGTAATTACCTGTTGAATTAATATGAATATTTAAATTTTAAAAAGGAATTCTTTCCAAAGTCATTTTTAGGGATAAAGCAAATACACCTGAAGAGACAAATAAAACCCAGTCTTTTTTATTCACTTTAAAAAGATTGAGCAGAATGAAAAGGACGATCAAAATAGCAAAAACAATTACAATCTGGCCAAGCTCCAGCCCGATATTGAAGCCAAGCAGAGGTAAGGCTATACTCTGGCTTTTGGCAATCATTACTCTTGCGGTGTTGGCAAATCCCATCCCATGAACAAGGCCGAAGATCAATGCAAGATAATAATTGGCCCGCATCAGAGTTTGTTTCTGGTTTTTCATGATAATATTATCCAGAGAGGTCAGAACAATGGTTAAAGGAATTAAAAATTCCACCCAGTCGGAAGGAACTCTGAAAATATCCAAAATACTTAGTGCTAATGTAATGGAATGTCCAATGGTGAATGCCGTAACAAGAATCAGAATTTTTTTCCAGTCACTGTAAGAATAAACAGCAATTAAAGCCAGAACAAAAATCTGATGATCAAGGGCATCCAGTGAAATAATGTGTTCCCATCCAAGGTTTAAATAAAAAAGAAAATCCTGCATTTTGGTTAAAAAATTTTATATTTTGAATATATTGTTAAAATATGATTGATTTTATTATTTGGTTTAATTTTTAAGCTTGATTGTTATTAATATCTTGGCTTATTGATATATTGAATAAAAATTGTATAATTGTATTGCTTAAAAATGAATTATGGATATTAAAAAATTATTTTCTACAAATGTAAACATTTCACCCGGAGGAGCGAAGCTTCTCAGAAATGCTGCAGCAGCGTTTTTAGGATTATATTCCTATGCATTTTACGGACAGGTACAAAAACTTGACTCCCGGTTTGATATTTTATTGAAAAATAAGGAAAATATTGCCAATGGAAGATCTGTTAAAGATTTGGAACGTCCTGATATGAAACTTGATAAGCATCTGGTAGTGACTTCAAAGGGAGCACAAACCATGTATTCATGTATTATTTATACCAAAGAACCGGAAAAACTGAAAGCAGACGGTTTTATTATTCAGAGCCAGCTGCCGGCTTTCTCCACAGCTTTGGTTACCATTGAAGATATTGAAAGACTGATGCAGCTTCCTTATGTAACCTCTGTAATGGCGCCGGAATTTGATGAACTTCATAATGATGTGAGCAGAGCTCAGTCCGGAGCAAGTCTTTTGCAGGATGGAGTTTTCAATAACACCGCTTATAACGGTACAGGTGTTCTGGTAGGAATTTATGACAGTGGAATAGACTGGAAGCATCCTGATTTCAGAAAAGCCAATGATCAGACCAAAAGCAGAATTGTTTCCATTTGGGATCAGACATTAACTGCACAGGCGGGAGAAACTGCTCCGGTAGGGTTTTCTACTGGTGTAGAATATACCCGAGCACAGATTGAAGATGAACTGGACGGAACACCCACAGGTTTTGTTCGTGAAAATGATATTAATGGTCACGGAACCCACGTTTCAGGTACAGCAGCCGGGAATGGTGCAGCCTTTGCCGATAAAAGACATAAGGGATTCTCATCTGATGCAGATATTGTTTTTGTAAAAGGTGGCAACGGGTCTTTTCCCACAACCAATACCATTAATGCTTTAACGTATTTCAAGAACGTGGCAACGGCTCTTAATAAGCCCATTGTCGTTAATATGAGTATCGGTGGTCAGAGCAGTGCCCACGACGGAACCTCCAGCCATGAAGTAGCAGTGAATAGTTTTACCACTTCAGGAGCGGGAAGAGTTGTTGTGATTTCTGCAGGAAATGATTACGGAGCTAATCTTCACAGAAAAGTAGATATTGCAGCCGGTGCGGCACAAACATATAACTTTACCGTAGCAAGCAACACTTCCGCAGCTTCAGTATTCTCATTCATTATGTATGCCAATGACAATACTCCCGTTACTGCAAAATTAACCACTCCGGACGGACAGCAGTATACGCAGAATATCAGTACAAACACTGCTCATACTATATTAGGAGGAGGTCTTACCGCAACCATGTACAACTATTGGAGTAACGACAACAATAAAAGATATGTACAGTTGGTAGTGACCAGAACCTCCGGAACCACCAATGTTCAGGGGAATTATTCATTGGAAATTACCAACAACGGAACCCAGCAGATCACAGCCCACGGCTGGCTGTATAGTCAGGGAGTGCAAACCACCTTACAAAACGGGGATAATGAATATATTGTAGGATCACCGGGGAATGCTTCCAACGCCATAACGGTAGCTTCTTATATGGGAAGAGCTAGCTGGTATAGTGGAGCAAGCGGCTACTTTACACTTACTCCGCAAGAATCCATCTCTTCATTCAGTGCACAGGGGCCAAGAGTAGATGGTGTCCAGAAACCGGATATTGCAGGCTCAGGACAGAACGTGATTTCTTCCCGATCAGCCGATTCCGCTCCTGGCTCAACAGATATCATTGCCGGAACCAATTATTATGTAAAAAACCAGGGAACAAGTATGTCTTCACCAGGGGTAGCAGGAGCTGTCGGCTTACTGCTTCAGGCTAATCCTTCATTAACGGCAGCCCAGGTGAAAGCACGTCTTACTTCCAATGCAAGAATGGATGGGGCAACAGGAACTGTTCCCAATATGAGATGGGGATATGGGAAATTAGATATCTACAAAGCTGTTACGGATGAATTAGGTTGTGTAAAGTCTAATTTTGAAACTGTAGGATACGATGAACCTTATATTATTGCCAATACAGAATCTAATTATTACTTTGATAATATTGCCCTGGCAGTAAGATATACGCCGACATTGACAGGAAAACTGGGCGGTTTTTCATTCTTAACAGGTACTTCTCTTCCTTCGGATATTCCGGTTGATATCCAAATCAGAAAAGTGGATGCCAATGGAAACCCAGGAGATATTATAGCAACTAAAACCATTACTTCATGGCTTAATAACGTTCAAAGATTTACCTGGAATTATGTGAACCTTTCAGATCTGAATATTCAAATGGTAACCGGAAAAGAATTTTATATTGTCGTAAACGGATTAGGAGGAAGGATTGCCATGAAAGCTGAAAATGCAGTAGTGAATAACAGATCTAAGACTTCTACAGACGGTACTACCTGGACTTCAAGAACATTTGATCTTAAAATGAGAGCCGTAGTGTACGAAAATGTTGCTGAAGTAAAGAATTTAGCAACTTCCAACCAGACGAAAGCCAGTACGGTGACAAATGGTTACAATTATTTTACAAATTCCTGCCAGCTTATCTCAAGAATAGAAAAAGAAACAGCCAGTACCGTAACAGGAAATGTAACAGCCAAAGTGTGGATTGATAATGCACAGCCCAACTATGTGGCAAGAAGATATGAAATCAATTCGGATGCAAACACAACCACAGCAACCGGTAAAGTAACCTTATATTTCAAACAGAGTGATTTCGATGCCTATAATCTGAGCAATGCAGTGAAATTACCTACTTCACCTACTGATGTTGCAAATAAAGCAAATCTTCTTATTGAAAAATATACAGGAACAAGTACTACAGGTACCGTAGCTTCTTTTGGAGGAACTGCCACAATTATTACCCCGAATATTGCAGATATTATCTGGAATGATACTTACCAATATTGGGAAGTGAGCTTCCAGACGGCAGGCTTTGGCGGATATTTTGTAAAAACAGGAACAACATTGGGAACAGCAGATGTTAAATTAAATTCAGAAGTGAACATCACCCCGAATCCTGCAAAAGATTTTGTAAATGTATCGTTAGGCAGATATTCTAAAGGAGCAGTAACTATTTATGATGCTTCAGGAAAATTGGTTAAAACGGTCAATGTAGATAAAAATTCCGGTAAAATTGATGTTTCAGAACTGGTAAGAGGAACGTATCTGTTTACCATTGCATTGGATGATAACACAAAAATTACGAAAAAAGTAATGAAGCAATAAATTCATCAATCCATTATAATCAAAAGCAGCGGTTGTATAACTGCTGCTTTTTTTATATTTGCTGTAAAATAAAATTCATGCCGGGTAAGTTTTTTTGGGGATTTCTTTTTTTGATGACAATTGTTTTTCAGAGCTTTGTGAGCAGTGATGCGGTTCATCCATACCATGTAGGATCTGTTGAAATTAATTATAATTCAAAATCCAGAACCTTTGAAGTAACCGGAAGATTCTTTCTTGATGACATGGAAAATGGGCTGGGGAAAAAATATGGAAGTGCTTTCCATTTTAATGACGAAAAATATAAGGCGAAACTGAATGATGCCCTGCAAAAATATTGTTCAGAATATTTCAGGTTAAAGGCTGATAACAAATTTTTAAAAGTAAATTATATTGGTTATGAAGAAGATCAGGAATCTGTAGATATCTTTCTTGAGTCAGAACCGGTGCCCGTTCCGAAAAAAGTAGAAGCTGCTGTCAGTTTTTTATATAACCTTTTTGATGATCAGATCAATATTGTTCATATCATTGTAAACGGGCAAAGAAACAGTGAAAAACTTACCTATCCCAACCGTTATCTCTATAAACAGTTTTAAGAATATCAGTTTTCCAGCTGAAGCAATGTATTGATTCCTTTGGCGTGAGCCAGCAGATCAGGAAAAAAATCATCATAACACTGTTGAAGAAGATCTTTATTTTTTAAAAAAGCTTCAAAAACAGGAATATCTTTATCCAGATATTTGGCTTTATTCAGTACATTCTGAATACTGAATTTAATTCCCCAGTCTTCACGGTAATTATAAAGCCAGTCATCCTGTTCCATTTTAACCAGCATCTTTTTAAAATTTTCAGGGAGCCACTGTTCATGGGCATTCAAAACACTGTAAACATGAAGTGAATGTGCTTTCCATTCTGCCAGGGAATTCAGGGAAAGATCTCTGGCTACAAAATGGTCCATTGAAACATCAACAAATGCACCGGCGTACAGTCTTACCAAAGGAGCAAATACTTTTTTGGCTTCGTGAATAGCAGGATGAGAATCTGTAAATGTATCAATCGCTCTGTGCAGGGTAATTCCGTCCTGAATTTCCTTCGGGAAAGAAAAACGATCTCTGTTGCGGATGAAATCTTCGAGAAATTGCCCCACGATCTGCCCGTCGGTAAAAGAAAGAAAAGAATGAGCCAGATAATTCATAATTTAAAGGTATGAATTAAATGTGGATAGTGAAAGGTGAAAAGTGAATTCGCTTCGCTTGTGAATTTTTTATCGTGATATTAATTGACCATTGACTTGCGAAGCAAAATTGACCATTCACTCTAGAACAGTCTCTCGTGAAAATCCTCAATTTTACTCACTTCTTCAATCTTGATTCCAAATTTTCTTTTCGGGATTTTATTAAGGTTGGAAACAAATATTTTTTCATAACCCAGTTTTTCTGCTTCAGTAATTCTCTGCTCAATCTGGGCTACCGGACGGATTTCACCACTCAGACCAATTTCTCCGGCAAAGCAGTAATGTTCGGAAATAGCAATATCTTCGTTGGATGAAAGAACAGAAGCGATCACCGCCAGATCCAGTGCCGGATCGTCTGTCTTTATTCCTCCGGTAATATTAAGGAAAACGTCTTTTGCCCCCAATTGAAAACCAGCTCTTTTTTCCAGTACGGCTAAAAGCATATTCAACCTTTTGGAATCAAAACCGGTGCTGCTTCTTTGAGGAGTACCATAAACGGCGGTACTTACCAGTGCCTGTATTTCAAGAAGCATAGGTCTGTTTCCTTCCAGAGTTACTGCAACGGAGTTCCCTGAAAGTTCCTCAAACTTCTTGGTAATCAATATTTCCGAAGGGTTTTTAATCTCTTTCAATCCCTGTGAGATCATTTCATAAATTCCGATTTCTGAAGTGGACCCGAAACGGTTTTTATTGGCTCTTAGTAATCTGAACAGGTGATTCCTGTCTCCATCAAAATTCAGAACAACATCCACCATGTGCTCAAGAACCTTTGGCCCGGCAATCTGTCCGTCTTTGGTGATGTGGCCTACAAGAAATACCGGAGTATTGTTTTCTTTGGCATATTTGATGATCTCATTGGAGCATTCCCGGATTTGGGATACGGTTCCCGGAGAACTCTCTATCAGCTGAGACTGCAGCGTCTGTATAGAATCGATGATCATGAAATCCGGCTCCAGCTTTTTAGCCTCATGAAGGATTTTTTCCAGTGAAGTTTCCGTAAAAAGAAAACAGTTCGGATTCTGAATATCCGTAAGCCTGTCTGCTCTCATTTTGATCTGAGAAGCACTTTCTTCCCCGGAAACATAGAAGATTTTTTTCTTCATTTTTAAAGCAAGCTGAAGCAGAAGGGTAGATTTCCCGATTCCCGGTTCACCACCAATCAAAGTTACAGAACCTAAAACGATGCCGCCTCCTAAAACACGGTTCAGCTCTTCGGAAGGTGTTTTTATTCTCGGCTCTTCGCTCGTTTCCACTTCAACAATATTGATAACATGTTGTTTGGTTTTCGAAAAGGGAGGCGTTTTGTGAGAAGGTTTTTCTACAACCTCTTCCACTAATGTATTCCACTCTCCACAGTTTTTACATTGCCCCAGCCATTGAGGATACTGGGTTCCGCAGTTTTGACAGAAATATGCTGTTTTCAGTTTTGCCATACTGCGAAGTTATAAAAAAGCATTTTTTTTTCAGAATGTAAATGGGTTTAATATAAAAAAACTAATACGTCTGTGATAGGAATATCTTTCATATCTTAGCTTTATTCAATTAAAATATATTAATGTAAAATATCATTACAATGAAAAAAGTATTTTTATCTTTCGTATTTACGCTTGTAAGTATTGTTGCTTTTGCACAGGGAAGCTGGCAGGTAGACCAGATGCATTCATCAATCAATTTTAATATCAAGCACATGGGAATCAGTTTTGTGCAGGGAAGGTTTGATAAATTTGACGGAAAAGCAGCCACTGGTGGTGCTAATCTGGATAATGCCGATTTGAGTTTTTCTATCAGTGTCCCTTCCATTAATACAGGAGTGGACATGAGAGACAGACATCTTATCAGCGAAGAGTTTTTCGATGTTGCCAAATATCCTACGATTGAATTTAAGAGTTCTTCCGTTACAAAAGATAAGAACAATAATTACATCGTAAAAGGGAAACTGACGATGAAGGGCGTGGAAAAAGAAATTACTGCTCCGGTTACGTTTGGAGGAATTACAAAAAATAAGGACGGAAAAGAGATTATGGGAATTCAGACCAAATTTACCGTGAATCGTCTGGATTATGGAATCAAATATGACCCGTCAGGAGCCGGAATCGCGAAAGATGTTGAAGTAACAGCTTACTTTGAACTGACTAAGCAATAATATTCAGAATATAAAATATAAAAAGGTTTTCCGCTCAAATGGAAAACCTTTTTTGCTGATAGGCGACAATCCTTTGGGTTGTAGCTTTGTTTCATTTGTTTAGATCAATATTAATAAAAATTTTTATCTGGTTTTATAGTTGTTTGAGGGGTGTTTTATCATTTTCAAAATGTAAAAGATTGCTTTGTATTTCTTTTTCCCCTAACTTTGCACAAACCTAATCTAATGAGTAAAAAGAATACAAAGTACATCTTTGTGACAGGAGGTGTAACTTCATCTTTGGGAAAGGGAATCGTTTCTGCTTCTCTGGGACTTCTACTAAAATCACGCGGCTTTAATGTAACGATCCAAAAATTAGATCCTTATATCAATATCGACCCAGGAACTTTGAATCCTTATGAGCACGGAGAGTGTTATGTGACTGAAGATGGTGCAGAGACGGATCTGGATTTAGGCCACTACGAGCGTTACCTTGATGCTCCTACATCCCAAAACAACAACGTTACTACAGGAAAAATCTACCAGACTGTAATTGAAAAAGAAAGAAAAGGAGACTTCCTTGGAAAAACAGTTCAGGTAATTCCTCATATTACTAACGAAATCAAACGTAGAATTAAAATCCTTTCAAAACAGAACTACGATATCATTATTACTGAGATCGGAGGAACTGTAGGGGATATCGAATCTTTACCATACATTGAAACTGTTCGCCAGTTGAAGTGGGAATTGGGAGAGAGTAATTCTATGGTGATTCACCTTACTTTACTGCCTTATCTGGCTTCAAGTGGAGAATTAAAAACAAAACCATCCCAGCATTCCGTTCGTCAGCTGATGGAAAGCGGAATTATGGCTGATGTTTTGGTGTGCAGAACAGAACATAAAATTCCTAAAGATCAGAGAGCAAAATTGGCTCAGTTCTGTAACGTTCCTTTAGATAATGTTATTGAATGTAAAGATCTTGAAACCATTTATGAAGTTCCGATGTACCTTCAGAAGCAGAACTTTGATGATGTAGTTTTGAAAGAACTGGATCTGAAAAGTGATAAAGATGCTGATCTTAAAGACTGGAAGAGTTTCCTTAAAAAATTCCAGAATCCTAAGAAAACCGTTGAAATTGCTTTGGTTGGAAAATATGTTTCCCTTCAGGATTCGTACATTTCAATTGCTGAGGCTTTCAAACATGCCGGAGCTGACCTTGAAACTGAAGTCAAAGTTAGATGGGTATACAGTGGTGATATTACTGAAGAAAATATCAAAGATACGCTGAAAGGTGTGAATGGTATCCTTGTAGCTCCAGGTTTCGGAGACAGAGGAATTGAAGGAAAAGTTCTTACCGCAAAATATGCAAGAGAAAATAAAATTCCAATGTTGGGAATCTGTTTAGGAATGCAGATTATGACGATTGAATTTGCAAGAAATGTTTTAGGACATACCAAAGCAAACTCCATGGAATTTGATACCGCTACTCCTGATCCTGTAATTTCTTTGATGGAAGAACAGAAAAATGTAGTAGATAAAGGAGGAACAATGCGTCTTGGAGCATGGAAGTGCTCATTGAAAAACGGTTCTAAATTATACGATATCTACGGAAACAAAAATATCTCTGAAAGACACCGTCACCGTTATGAATTCAACAGTGATTATCTTCAGGAATTTGAAAAGAATGGTTTCCTTGCTACAGGTACTAACCCTGAAACAGGTTTGGTAGAAGCGCTTGAACTTCCTGATCACCCGTTCTATGTAGGGGTTCAGTATCACCCGGAATATAAGAGTACGGTAGCAACACCGCATCCTTTATTCAGAGCTTTCATCAAAGCTTGCGAAAAGAAATAAGGTAAAATTTTATCATAAACGTCTACATATAAACTCAGGCTGAGAATAATCAGCCTGAGTTTATTATATAGTAACAACGTAAAGCATAGAGTTTTGATAAAAAAACAGTATTTTTGTCAGCTCAAATTATGTACACCCGTACGTACATTTTAAATTTAAAATTTTAATATAAAATAAAATGCAACAAAACAACGGAATCGATAAGAAGCAAATGATTAGTTTCGCGGTTTTATGCCTTGTTCTCTTCGGTTTTATGTTCTATTTCCAGAACAAACAAACGAAAGAAGCGGAGTTGAAAGCTCAGGAGCAGAAAACGGAACAGGCAAAAAATGCCGTAAAGCAAACTCAGGCAAGCAATATCAATCCAAATGTAACTCCTAATGCCATTCAGACAGCAAGTCTTGGGAATAATGAACTGAAACTTGAATTTTCAAGCTTAGGAGGACAGGTTTCCAAAGTAGAACTTTTAAAATATAAAGCCTACAACCACAAAACAGATAATGCAGATCAGCCTCTTTATCTTATCACAAAGAATAATTCAAACTACGGTTTTCAGTTTAAAGATAAAACAGGGAAAATCGTTAATACTAAAGATTTAGTTTTCTCACCAACTGTTAATGGAAATGCTGTAACCTTAACTGCAGATTACAATGGTGCCGTCATTCAATTCATTTACACACTATTACCAAAATATACCCTTGATTTTAAAGTAAGAACTCAGGGACTTTCTAAAATTACTTCTGATAACAAAGCAGATTTTATCTGGGATTATAACGTAAGAAACCTTGAAAAAGGTAGAGCTCAGGAACAGTCTCACTCAGAATTTTCTTATGCCTTCAATAATTATAAAGACTATGATTATGATGGAAGAACTACCATGGAGGAAGAAAAAGAGACTCTTAACTGGATTGGTGTAAAGCAGCAGTTTTTCTCTTCAGTGATTGAAGCTAAAAACGGATTTACACAAAGTAAAGGTAATCAGGAAAATGTTGAAGAAGGAGAGTATCTGAAGAAATTCAACTACGAAGGTTTTGTTCAGATGACCGGAAGTGAGCTGAATCAGGATTTCACATGGTATTTTATGCCATTGGATTTGCCATTGCTTAAATCTTATGATAAGAATTTTGATGAAATCCTTCCGTTAGGCTGGTCATTCATCGGGGCAATGAACCGTTATTTTTTCATGTGGTTATACAGTATTATTGCTGCGTGGGGATTATCAGCAGGTTGGGTGATTTTTGTAATGACGATCATCGTAAAGCTGATCCTGTCGCCAATTATGTATAAGCAGCACAAGTTAAGTGCTATGATGAAGGTGATCCGTCCTGAAATTGATGAGGTGAACGCGAAGTTCAAAGATGCAGATCCGATGAAGAAGCAGCAGGCAACGATGGAAGTGTACAGAAAAGCTGGAGTGAATCAGATGGCGGGATGTTTACCGGCATTAGTTCAGATTCCTATCTTCTATGCTTTGTTCCGTTTCTTCCCGAACTTTATTGATCTTAGAGGCCAAGGGTTCTGGTTTGCCAAAGATTTGACAGCGTATGATGATTTGATCAAGCTTCCGTTTAAAGTTCCTTTCCTTGGAGACCATTTAAGTATTTTCGCTTTAGCCTGTACAGTTGTTATTTTAATCTATACTGTTATGACTTCAGGAAATATGCAGCAGCCTCAGCAGGAAGGAATGCCAAATATGAAGGTATTAATGTATATCTTCCCGATTACATTCCTGTTCTTCCTTAATACTTCGGCTTCAGGTCTTTCATGGTATTATTTTGTATCGAATGCGATTAACATCCTGATCATCCTTGTAATTAAGTATTTGATCCTGGATGAAAAGAAAATCCATGCCCAGATTCAGTCTAATAAGGAAAAACCGAAAGCGGAAGGCAAGTTCCAGAAGAGAATGAGAGAAATGATGGAGAAGGCTCAGGAGCAGCAAAAAGCTCAGGAACAACAAAGAAATAAAAAGAAATAAATTCTTAATAATACGTTAAAAAAGAGAAGCAATTGTTCAATTGCTTCTCTTTTTTTTATCTGTAACTTATTTAGAATAATTTTAAATTTCCAATCAGTGGATGAGAATTTAATAATTGAAAATCAGTTACTTTAATCATATTTAAGTCTGAAAGACTGTCTGTGATATCGGGTCGGCCCATGTTTAATAAGCGCATCCTGATGTTTTTTAGTAGCATAGCCAAAATTGGTGTCCCAGCCATATTCAGGATGCTCTTCATGAAGCTGAATCATTAACTTATCCCTATAATTTTTGGCAAGAATAGATGCTGCAGCAATCGACAATACTTTAGAATCTCCCTTGATAATACATTGATGAGGGATGTAATTATAAGGATGAAATTTATTTCCATCTACCAGAATAAGTTCAGGAGTTATCGTTAGTTTGTCCAGTGCACGATGCATTGCATGGATGCTTGCATTGAGAATATTATGTTCGTCAATGAAGGACGGTGGAAGCTCTGCAATGGCGTAGTTTTTCACATTATCTTTAATATAACTATCCAGTTCCATACGGGTTTTGAACGTTAATTTCTTTGAATCATTAATCAGATTTTGTTTAAAATCATCATCCAAAATTACTGCTGCCGCTACCACCGGACCACTTAAACATCCTCTTCCTACTTCATCACATCCTGCCTCGATGTAAAGGTTTGACCAGTTTTTTATTAGCTCCATGAATTGTATCTATACTGCAAAAATATAAAATTTTACAGGAAAGTATTTTATGTGATTATTATTGTTTTTGTAGTATAACAAGTATAGTAATATTGTTTTTAAGTATTTGTATTGAGATTGTTAATTAGTTGTTTTTTTTATATTGATGAAATAATGCCGATTTTTTTAATAACTTACTAGTTTAGTTGTGTTTTTAATATTTATGATTTTAAAAATTATAAAACTTTAACATTTTTTTTGGTTGTTTTAAGAAAGTTTCACATATTTGTAATCTGTAAAAATAATTGAATTTGATATGAAGAAATTAACTGCGAGTGTTTTCGCGGTTGTACTATCGTCATCATTTGTGATGTTGTCAGCCCAAAACACAAAAGATACCCTAAAGACCAAAAATATTGAGGAGATAGTTGTTACTGGAGCCTTAGGTATTAAAAAGAAACAAGACGCTGTTACTGCGGCAAGCCAGGTTGTAGGAACTAAAGAACTTAATGCAGCATCAAACCCAAATGCTGTTCAATCATTGACAGGTAAAGTTGCAGGTTTGCAAATTACAACAACAAATGTGGGTGTAAACTCAAGTAATAGAATTGTATTAAGAGGAACCCGTTCTATAACAAGCGACAATCAGGCTCTTATTGTTATAGATAATGTGATTTCTTCCTCAGCTGTATTTCAACAATTACCCCCAGACGCAATTGAAAATGTCAATGTTATTAAAGGACTTCAAGGAGCTGCTTTGTATGGTTCTCAAGGGGTAAATGGAGTGATTGTTGTTACTACTAAAAAAGGAAGTAATAACCAAAAAATTCAGTTTAATCTTAATTCATCGGTTGAAATTTCCTCTGTTTATAAATTGCCAAAAATACAGACTAAGTATGGGCAGGGTGTCCAAGACGAGACTTTCAGTGATGTAGATTATAATGGAACAAATCATGTTCCTTGGGAGAATACCTCTTGGGGACCAGCTTTTGATGACCCGAAAATTGGAGGGCAATATGTAGAAACCGGCTTGCCACAAGCAGATGGAAAGTTTCTTTTTGCAAAGTATGCGCCAGTCAAAGATCATTTTGCGAAATTTTTTAAAAACGGAGTTACTTTCCAGAATGGAGTATCTATGAATGTTGGTGGATCTGATGCGTATGCTTATTTGAATTTGAACAGAATGAGTAGTGACTTCATGGTGGAAGGAGATAAAATGCTTAAGAATTCATTCCTATTTAAAGCAGGTAAGAAATTTGGAAAATTTAGAATAGATGGTGATATTAACTATATTTACAGATCTACGACTGAAACAAGTCATGACTTATATGGAGAAATGTTACAAATGCCAAGTAATATTGACATTAGAAACTATAGAAATTCTGGATTAGAGGGCAACTATAGCGTTTATGCGTTGAATCCATACTGGACAATTCAAAATGAAAGATACAATGCCAAGACTAATTTTATTTCAGCAATTATAGGTCTTCAATATGAATTTAATGATCATATTAATGTGACATATAAAGGAGGTTTGCAGAATACAATGGGAGACTTTGATAATTATAATAATGGTTTCAAATTTACCCGTCAGTATAATGGTACAGGAACAGGAATAGACGGAACCTATTTCTCTGACTACGGAACAGGTGATGTTACCTCTCTTTTTAGACAAAGTCTTTCTAAAACTTCAAATTATTATGGAGACTTATTAGTAAACTTCGATTATAATTTAACGGATGATATTGTTTTAAAACTTAATACAGGTATTAATACTCAGGATAATAATTATAGAATTAACGAAGTTGGAGGTGAAAACCTTAAAATAGCCAAATGGTATAATTATGCGAATGTTTTAAATCCATATTTAGCTTATCAGTTAAATAATTATCAACTAAGAAGCCGTGTGTTTGCAGTATTAGGAAATTTGGATTTGTCATATAAAAATTATTTATATTTGAATGGTACTTATAGACAAGAGTGGAACTCTGTTTTTTCCGTTCGTCCAACAGGTACTTATGAGCAGGATTTACGAAGTTATGGATATTTTTCTGCCGGTCTAAGTTTTATACCTACTAATGCTTTCGAAAGCCTAAAAGGAGATATATTGAATTATGCAAAAATATCTCTATCATATACAAGTGTAGGAAATGCACCAATAGCGGCTTATGCTGTAGATCAGATTGGGTCATTCCCTACAGGCTATCCATTTGGAACTAATACTGCTTACATTGCTAATCAAAACCCTACATCAGAACTTATACGACCTGAAAATGTTTATACAAAAGAAGCAAACTTGTATTTAGGTTTTTTTAAAGATCGGTTGACTTTAACAGGTTCTTATTCTCAGTCGGATACAAAAAGATTGATTACTCGTGTTACTTCTAGTTCAACTACAGGTTTGGCAAGTCTTCAGAATAACTTTGGAAGAATGGTTAATAATACATATGAGCTCGAATTAGGGATTACACCTATTAAAAGCAAAGATGTAGAATTAAACATCAGAGGATTTTATTCTTCTTCAATAGCTAGAATTAAAGAATTGCCAGAAGGAGTAGATGAAGTGAATTTATTAAGTTATTCAACTCCTGGTGTTGGTATTTTTGCAATTAAAGGTGAAAAAATGCCAATGATAAAAGGAACAAAATATCAGAGAGATCCTAATGGAAATATTATTGTTGATTCTAACGGAAATCCTTTAACAACATCTACTTTTGAAATATTAGGGAAAGCAAATCCAGACTACATTTTAGGCATGAACCTTAGCTTTAGAATTAAAGGCTTTACTCTTTCTGGTACTATGGACTATAGAAAAGGTGCTAGTTTTATCTCAATGTCTAAAAGACTATTGATGTTTACTGGTGCAGATCCTATGACTGCTGATTATGATAGAAGTCAGGGTTATATTATTCCAAATTCTGTGCAGCTTGTTAATGGAAATTATGTTACTAACACTACTCCTGTAGGAAACAGTGCAGATTATGGAGGTGCGGTATCATATTTTACAGGAGCAGGAAGAAATATTGGTGAAAATCTTGTTGTAGACGGAACAGCATTAAAGGTAAGAGAATTAGCTTTAAGCTATAGCCTGCCTAAATCACTTTTGGCATCAACTTTTGTTAATTCTGCTACTTTAGGAGTTTTTGCAAGAAATCCGTTTATAAAATATGCAGATAATAATTTGAATTATAATGATCCGGAAACTGCTTCTGGTAACGGTAATGCTAATGGAATAGCATTAGATACACAATATCCGAATTATAGAACATTTGGATTTAACTTAAATGTAACTTTTTAATAGGACGAGAATTATGAAAAATATTAAGATAAGTACTTCGTTAATCGTTGGAGCGTTGGTTTTAGCCTCTTTTCATTCATGTAATAGATACCTGGATATTAATGAAAATCCAAATGCTATTCATATTGAGGAGGTAACTCCGGATTTATTATTGCCAGGAACAAATACCCAGATATTTAGAACTCAGGCAACTACCATGAATGTTTTTGGTAATTTAATGATGAACTCTTGGGCTGGTAACTCGTATGTTTATGGTTCTCCTTATGTAAGGGAATTTAACCTTAATACTGTGGATAATAGTTTTTATAATGGTATTTGGGACGGCTTATACCGTAACATGGCGAACTATAAGCTAATAGAGAACTATCCTAATACTGATGGTGCTCAAGATTATTATGTGGCAGCTGCTAAAATTATGAGAGCATTTTATATGCAGACAATAGTTGATTTATATGGAGATGCTCCTTTTTCCGAAGCGTTTAATTATCAATCAAATTTGACTCCTAAATATGATGATGATAAAAATATTTATCACGCTGAAATTGAAGATTTGGAAAAAGCTATTTCATTAATTCAGCACGCAGGACCAAGTGTAATAGCTTTAAACCCTTCTACAGATAATATTTTTGGAGGATCAACTACTAAATGGATTCAATTTGCTAATACTATCAAATTGAGATATCTTGTAAGAATGAGTCGACTTACGGGTTCTGAGGCTACTTACAGAGACCAAAAACTAGCATCATTAAACGGTGCAGCTTTTATTAACGAAGATGTTTTGATAAATCCTGGTTATTCAGCTGCTACAGATGATCAACAAAATCCTTTTTATGGAACATACATCAGAACAACGGCAGGAACTAGAGTAGGACAGGTTGTTACTGTTTCTGAGCATTTTGCTAATGCATTAAATGGCAATCCAAATAATTTGGTATTACCTAATAATCCATCAAATATATATGATAAATATACCGGGCTTGCAGACCCTAGGAGGGGAAGAGTATTTACATTAGTTTCGGGTGCATTAAAAGGTATTCGTCAAGGTGCTTTGGCGGGTGAACCTGGAGCTCCGACAGGAAATAACTCTGTTTCAAGAATAGGGTTAGGAATTACAAGCGAATTATCTACAGCAAATAATTCTACAAATATTAGCCTGGGTTCTACTAAATCAGGAGTAATTATGTCAAAGTCAGAAATTAAGTTTCTTCTTGCAGAGGCAGCTTTAAGATATTCTTCGGCAAATCTAGGAGATGCTCAAACTTATTTTGAGGAAGGAATACAGGCTTCATTTACTTATTTAGGTGCAACTGGCGCTACAACTTATATTGCTGCTGCAAACTTAAGACCAGGACTAGGTTGGGCGGGATCAATGGATCAAAAAATAGATGCAATTATGACGCAGTCTTGGATTGCAAATACAAGTATAAATCCTATTCAATCATTTATTAATTATAATAGAACTGGTTATCCTTATACTCCATTGGCAACTACAACTAATAAGCCTAATAAACCTTATCGATTGATATATCCCGTGTCTGAGTATGTCGCAAATTCATCAAATGTACCAAATGTTTCAAGTGCGGATGCTTTCGTAAGAAATCAGTTCACCCCATTTTGGAATCAAAACTAATTTTTACAATACAATTTTAATATATTTTTACCGCCTTCGGGCGGTTTTTTTATTTTTTACGCCTGATTTCTCTTTCAATATACAAATATGCTTAGCATAGCTTTAGTGTTAAGTTATAACTGTTTATATTTTGAAATTTTTCAAAGTATTGAGATTCAAATTGTTTAGAGTTTGTTGCTATAGATAATATCAATTTAAATGATTGTTATTATTTCTTAAATGAAATTAACATTTAATTAATTGATTTTTGTTAAATATTTAATTTTTAACTAATTTTAATACTTATTTGAATGTATTTATTTTAAAAAATTAAAATAAATACATTTTTTTTAATTTTTACTTTGTGATATTAAGAAAGTTTTACAAATTTGTAGGGTACAAAATTAATTTGATATGAAGAAACTAACAGCAAGTCTTCTTGTTTTAGTATTATCTTCTTCTATAGCTGTTGCAAATGCCCAGCAAAAGAATGATACTATTAAAACAAAAGAGATCGAGGGCGTAGTCGTAACCGCTCTTGGTATTAAGAGAGAAAAGAAATCTTTGGGATATGCCTCACAGGAGATTAAAGCAAGTGCTCTTTCTGATGGAACAACAAACACAGGTAACATTGGAGCTCAATTGTCTGGTAAAGTAGCTGGTCTTAATGTTACTACCAACAATAACTTTGGTGGATCAGCAAATTTGCTTATCAGGGGTGTTAAAACATTAGGAGGAGGAAACCCATTGATTGTAATTGATGGATCACCAGTTAATAATACTTATACACAAGAGAAATCAATTGATTATGGTAACGCCTTATCTGATATTAATCAGGAAGACATAGAATCAATTAACGTATTAAAGGGTGCCGCAGCATCGGCTTTATATGGAGAAAGAGGTCTAAATGGTGTTATAGTTATTACGACTAAAAATGGTAAAGGAAAAGATGATGGTTCATGGGGTGTTACTTTATCATCTTCAGTAAATGTTGGCTTTATTGATAAATCAACATTTCCGGAATATCAGACTAGATATGGAGCTGGATATTCTCAAAAATTTGGATCTAAAGGCCCTGGAGGCTTAAATAATGCCAATTTTGGAGCAGATGCTTCTTGGGGTCCAAAATTTGACCCTAATTTGTTGGTATATCAATGGGATTCTTTTGATCCAACATCTCCTAATTATGGCAAAGCAACTCCTTGGGTGGCAGCTAAAAATGGGCCAATTGAATTCTTTAATAATCCTGCTACATACACGAATACTGTAACATTAGAAAAGGGTGAAAAGGGGAAAAATATCAGTTTTACATATGACAATATGATGTCAGATGGTCTTATGCCTAACTCACATATTAATAAAAATACTTTTTCCTTAAAAGTAAATTATGATCTGACTTCTAAATTACATTCTTCTTTCTATTCTACAATGACATTACAGGATACGAAAGGACGTAGTATAACTGGATATAGCGATAATACAGTTACAGGTTTCAGACAATGGTGGCAAACTAACGTAGATGTAAAGGATCTTGAAAGGGCTTATTTTGCCAATGTTAATCCTAGTATTGCTAGTGCAGCGAATAATTATGGGAATGTTACATGGAACAGAAAGTCTGCTTCTAATGGGGCTCCGGCATATTGGAATAACCCATACTTCCAAGCATATCAAAATTATACAAGTGATAAAAGACATAGAAATTTTACCTATGCTCAATTAACTTATGATTTATTAGATAATATTTCTGTAACAGGTAAGGTATCTTATGACAGATCAAATCTTTTTGCAGAAAATAGAGTAGCTGTTGGATCTATAGCTCAGCCTTTTGGGCAATCAGGAAATGACGTATCTTCTGGTTATGCAAGACGTGATGTACTGAGAACTGAGACAAACTATGATTTAATGGTGAATTATAAATTTGACATTACTGATAACATTAATGTTTCAGGAGTTTTAGGTGGAAATATTAGAAGGAATTATTTTAATTCTGTATATGGTTCAACTGAAGGAGGATTAGTTGTTCCTGGAATTTATGCACTATCAAATTCTAAAAAAGCTCCATTGGCATCAGATGAGAGTGAGTATACCACACAAACTAACTCAGGGTATATCACAGCATCATTTGATTTTTTCAAAAAGTTTTATATAGATGGAACGTGGAGAGTTGACCAAAGTTCAACGCTGCCGGCTGGTAATAATGTATATAACTATCCATCAGTAACCGGATCTCTAATCATGTCGGAAATTTTAGATACTAAGAGTTGGATGAATTTCTGGAAATTAAGAGCAAACTACGCAGAAGTAGGAGGTACTGCAGATCCTTATATGCTGACAAATAATTATAGATCTGCGGGGATTTTATCAGGTGTAGGAATATATAGTTCAATTTTGAATCAAGCCAATCCAGATCTAAAACCTCAAAGGTCTAAAGAATTTGAAGTAGGTACAGAAGCACATTTCCTAAAGGATAGAATAACAGTTGATTTTGCTTATTATAAAACAAAAACGATAGATCAGATTATCACACTTCCTGTTTCTTCAGGAACAGGCTATACAGGTAAAGTTATTAATGCAGGGAGAATTGATAATACAGGGTATGAAGTTCAGTTAGGATTGGTGCCAATAAAAACAAAAGATTTTACTTGGAATATTGATGCCAACTGGTCTAAAAATAAAAACGAGGTTGTGAGCCTATATCCGGGAATTACTAACCTTCTTCTGAACAGCTTCCAAGGAGGAGTTTCTCTGAATGCAAGAGTAGGAGAAGCTTGGGGAACTCTAATCGGAAGTGATTACGTCTATTTGAATGGACAGAGAGTTATTGATCCTGACACAGGAATTTATCAAACTAATTCAAATCAAATCATAGGTAATACTACTCCTGATTGGATTGGAGGCATCAGAAATACCTTTAGCTATAAAGGCTTCTCTTTAAGTTTCTTAATTGATATGCGTAAAGGTGGAGACATTTTCTCAACGGATATGTATTATGGTATGGATACAGGGCTTTATAAAGAAACTGCTATTGGAGATTACAGAGATAAGGATGTTATACTTCCTGGAGTCTTGCCGGATGGAACTCCTAATAATATAGCATTGTCACAGTTTTCAACTGGAAGTAACTATGGCTATGAAACCCAGCCGGCAAAAGAATTTGTATATGATGGATCTTTTATTAAGCTAAGAGAGGCTAGCATTGGCTATATGCTTCCTAAATCTTTATTGGCTGGAACTAAAATTTATGATGCGAAAATATCTATTGTAGGTAGAAATTTATGGATCATTCACAAAAATCTTCCATATGCTGATCCTGAGGCTATGATTGGGGGAGGAATTAATTCTTATGGATGGTCAATTGGATCTATGCCAACAACAAGAGATATTGGAGTAAATGTTACATTTAAATTTTAAAAAATCAACAATGAGAAATATATTAAAAACTGCCTTATTCGGCATATTTATATCTGCAAGTCTGGTATCATGTCAAAGTGATCTGACTTCGTTGAATGAAGATCCTAAGCACCCATCGATTTTACCTTCAGAAAATTTACTAGCTACGGCATTATTCCAGTCTTCTTATTATATGGACAATCCTAGTGTGAATTTTAATAATTATCGTTTTTTTACTCAGCAATGGGCAGAAGGGCAATATCCTCAAGAAACACAGTATGATTTGGTAACCAGAAATCAGCCTAGAAATCATTTTAACAGGATGTATGTATACAGCATCAATAATATCAGACAGGCAAAAGAAAATCTGAAAACAGAAGTGGAAACTGATGATGTTCGTACAAACAAATTAGCAACATTGGAAATTGAAGAGATTTTCATTTGGGAGAACTTGGTTAATACTTTTGGTGATGTGCCTTATTCCGAAGCTTTTAAGCCTAATGAGATTCTTACACCAAAATATGATGATGCTAAAAGTATTTATGTAGATTTAATTAAAAGAATTGATGCAGTCATTGCTACAGTAAAACCTGCAGCAAAAGGGTATGGTTCTGGTGATTTAGTCTACTCGGGAAATATGAATAAGTGGGTGAAATTTGCCAATTCTGTGAAATTAAGACTGGGAATAAACTTAGCAGATGTTGACCCAACATTGTCAAAAGCAACTGTTGAATCAGCAATTGTAGGAGGTGTAATTTCTTCTGAAGAGGAAGCCTATAAATTTGCCTATGATGGGAATACATTTTCAAATCCTGTTTTCGATAATCTTGTAGCTTCTAACAGAGATGATTTTGTTCCTAGTGAATTAGTTATCAATACTATGAATAGCCTTTCGGATCCAAGAATGGATAAATGGTTTACAAAAGTTGGTGGAGTTTATAAGGGAGGTGTTTTTGGTGAATTAAATGACCCATATAGTGATTTTTCTCATCTAAACGATTATTTCAGATCATCTACAACAGCTTCAAATTTATTAAGTTATGCAGAAGTAGCTTTTCTTAAGGCTGAAGCAGCAGCTAGAGGATATTCAGCAGGTGGCACAGCAGCAGATCTGTATGCTACTGCAGTAACAGCATCTATGAAAGAAAATGGTGTTTCAGATACTAGCATTGCATCCTATCTTATTGCTAATCCTTATAATGCAGCTAATTGGAAACAATCAATCGGAGTTCAGGCATGGATTGCTATGTTCAATAAAGGATTTGCTGCATGGAATTTTACAAGACGTTTAGATTATCCGGCTCTTGTAAATCCGCCAAAATCTAACTTGTCTTCAGTACCATATAGAATGCCTTATTCTGATCAGGAATATGTGTTAAATGGAGCAAATGTTAATGCCGCTGCTAGTAAAATCGGTGGTGACAAGGCGACAACAAAACTATTCTGGGATAAATTTTAATTTATATATTTAAAATAAATTTGTGAATTTAATAATCTAATGCGTTATATAAAATTTTTTATAGGGGTTTTTCTCTTTATGGTTTTTACCTCATGTTCTTCTAGCAATGATGATATTAGTATTATAGAAGACAGTGTCAACATCACTGGAAATTGGAAACCATATAAATATGAATTTAGAGGAAAGACAATTTTGTTAAATGAGTGTGAGAAAAAGGGCCAAATATCAATCAATACAGATTTTTCAGGTGTCTATGAAAGGTACAATCTTGTTAATTCCGGTAATTGTGGTCTTGCTGAATCTTACAGTGGTATGTGGAGCTTTGATAATAGCAACTTAACACTAACTTATAGTGAGGCAGGAACTGTAAAAACATTAAAGAGAACTGTTCAGTCATTTGATGATTTTGAGTTAAGAATTTCAGATAATTCTAAAGATTTAGATGATACACCTGGAAATGATAATGCAATTTTAGTTTTTGTTAAACAATAATCCTTATAAAAACCGCCTTCGGGCGGTTTTTTTTATTTGTATAACGTAAGGTCAATGATATCGATTGGATAGATATGTGAGATTATTTTTAAATTGATTTTTTATTTCATATTAATTTATTATCTTGGTCTAATGAGACTTTTACAGCCTTTACAACTAAATTAAAAAAGTATTATTATGAAAAATCTAAAAAAATTATCGAAATCAGAATTAAAAAAAATTGCAGGTGGATGGGTTCCCCAGCCAGGACAGAGTTGTCCGGAAGGAACTTGTCAGTACACAGAAAATGGACCTTGTAGAATTTACAATCCCGACAAATGTTATTAATAGCTCTATAGCTTAAAAGCTACAGGAATAACGTTTATGAATTAATAAAAGAGTTCGGTAATTGTTACCGAACTCTTTCCGTATATTTGTACTTCAAAATTTTGAAATGAAATACGGGCTATTACATATGGCCTTTGAAAAATAAGTACGAACACATGAATATTAAAGATATTATAGAACAAAAACTTTCGGAGATCATTTTAAATGTATATCAGTTAAAAGACATCAAGCTGGAAGTTCAGGAGAATAAAACGGAATTTGAGGGTGATTTTACTATTGTTACTTTCCCGTTGGTCAAACAATTGAAAAAAAATCCTGAGAGTATCGGGGTTGAATTAGGTGAAGCGTTAACAGAACAGACGGAACTTTTCGAAAGCTTTAATGTAGTGAAAGGTTTCCTGAATGTTAAAGTGAAAAACCAGCTGTTTGTGGACAACTTCAGATCTGTAAGCAAGAATTTTTCCACTATAGAAAAGAAAAATGCTACGGTAATGGTAGAATATTCTTCACCGAATACCAACAAACCATTGCACTTAGGGCATATCAGAAATAATTTATTAGGATTCTCAGTTGCTCAGATTTTAAAAGAGGCTGGATATGATGTAATCAAAACCCAGATTATCAATGACAGAGGTATTCATATCTGTAAATCTATGCTGGCATGGGAGAAATTCGGGAACGGAGCAACTCCTGAAACAACCGATACCAAAGGAGACAAATTTGTTGGAAACTATTATGTAGAATTTGACAAAAATTATAAAAAAGAAATTGCAGAGCTTGTAGAACAAGGGGTAGGAGAAGAGCAGGCTAAAAAAGATGCTCCGGTAATGAAGGAAGCTCAGAAGATGTTGTTGGATTGGGAAAGTGGAGATGAAACAGTGAGAGCGCTTTGGGCAGAAATGAACTCATGGGTTTACAAAGGATTCAATGAAACGTATAAGAGATTAGGTGTTGATTTTGACCAGGTTCAGTATGAAAGCAATACCTATATTTTAGGAAAAGATCTTATTCAGGCAGGATTGGATAAAGGCGTTTTGTATCAGAAAGAAGACGGTTCTGTTTGGTGTGACCTTACCGATGAAGGGCTTGATCAGAAGCTGTTACTTCGTTCAGACGGTACTTCAGTCTATATGACTCAGGATCTTGGAACGGCAGTGGAGCGTTTTAAGCAAAATAATATCCAAAAATTAATCTATACTGTAGGAAACGAACAGGATTATCACTTCCAGGTTTTATTTAAGATTCTTAAAAGACTGGGGTATGAGTGGGCAAATCAGTTATTCCACCTTTCTTATGGTATGGTTGAACTTCCTGAAGGCAAAATGAAATCCCGTGAAGGAACCGTTGTAGATGCAGACGACCTGATGGCAGAAATGCATGAAACGGCAAAATTAAAAGCTATAGAACAGGGAAAACTTGAAGGTCTTTCAGAAGAAGCAAAAGTAGCTTCTTATGAAATCATTGGAATGGGAGCACTCAAATATTTCATGCTGAAAGTGGATCCTAAGAAAAAGATGTTGTTCAATCCGGCAGAAAGTATTGAATTTAATGGAAATACAGGACCGTTTATTCAATATACCTACGCTCGTACGCAGTCTTTGCTGGCAAAAGCAGATTACCAGTATAAAGAAATATCGGATGTAACTTTAAACCAGTATGAAAAAGAACTGATTATGCTTTTGACCAGTTACAAAACAATTGTTGAAAGAGCAGCAGATGCATTGAGCCCGGCCCTGATTGCCAATTATGTTTATGATCTGGCTAAATCTTATAATTCGTTCTATCAAAGTAATATTATTCTGAAACTGGAAGATGAGAATTTAAAACAATTCCGTTTAAATATATCAGATCTCACAGCAAAGACGATTAAAAAATCGTTGGAACTCTTGGGAATCGGAACCGTAAACAGAATGTAAAAATAGAAAGAAAGCCTCCTGAAATTTTTCAGGAGGCTTTCTTTCTATTTTTTATATATCAATAATCTCGCATCAGAAATATCCCGGATCTCAAAATCTCGCAACCCGAACCTCGCAACCCAAATTTACATTTTATCACTACTTTCACCCTGCATCTGTTTCAGACTATCCGCGTACAACTTAGCAGGAGTCCATCGTGCATGTTTGGAAAGAACTACTTTATATCCCTTTTTATAAGTATAAACTTTAGTAAATTCTGCGCCGAAGAATATCAGCATACAGGAATAATTGATCCACATCATAATCAGAATGACTGTTCCTGCAGCGCCAAAGGCTGAAGTAGGTTTTACCTGGTTAAAATAAAGACTTAATAAAAACTTTCCTAGGGTAAATAAAACAGTCGTCAGAAATGCTCCTTTCCATACCGGTTTCCAGCTGACTAAAACATCGGGCAGTACTTTAAACATCAAAGCAAATAACAGCATCACAAGACCAAAGCCGACGCCGAAGTTGACAAACTCTACCAGCATATACGTTTCAAAACCAAAATATTGCGTGATAATCGTATTAAAAAGGCTGATCAGAGAAGATAAAATCATGGTGATCATCAGAAGAAATCCCAGAATAAGGATCATTCCCAAAGAATTCGCCCTGTCCAGTAAAAATTTGACTAATGCCTTTTTGGGAGCAGCTTCTACTTCCCAAAGTGTATTTAATGAATGCTGAAGCTGAAAAAAAAGGGTCGTAGAACCGAAAACCAATGATCCGACCCCTACTGCCTTCATAAAAATATTTTTTTTGTCAATCAAAGCACCAGCGAGCATATCTTCAATACTTTTCGCTACATCCGGGCCCATTATACCACTGATCTGTGTGCTGATCTGCCCGCGAATGGCTTCTTCCCCAAAGAAATTTCCAAGTACCCAGATAATAATGATCAATAATCCCGGGATAGAAAAGATGGCATAATACGCAAGACTTGCTGAATCTTTTGATGCGGAAGAATTGTTCCATTCTGTAAAGGTGTCTTTCAGAACTTCCCAGAAAAATTTGGCAGTTTTAATCATATTAAAATGGATATCCGATGGCAATATTTAAAACAAGATTGTCTTTTCTCCAACTTGAGTCTCCGAAATTGATTTTATCGAAGGCCCATCTGTCTCCTTTCTGATAGTAAGGAACTCTCAGTGGCATGGCAAGATCCAGTCTTAGAATCAGGATTGAAAAATCCAGTCTCAGACCTACTCCGGCTCCCACCGCAATTTCATTTAAAAAATCTTTTGAAAACTTAGCCCCGGGTCTGATTTCATCATCGTGAAGCAGCCAGATGTTTCCGGCATCTACAAAAACGGCAGCATTTAAGAACTTATAAAGATTGGCACGGTACTCTGCATTTAATTCCAGTTTGATATCCCCGGACTGGTCAAAATAAGCCCCCGGTTCTATCGTTCTCGGATCAAAACTTCCCGGCCCTAATGTTCTTGCACGGAATGCTCTGATACTGTTGCTTCCTCCTGAGAAAAATTGTTTGGAGAAAGGGACAAATTCTGAATTTCCGTATGGATAGGCAATTCCTCCGATAAATCTCGTAGCCAGTGAAGACTTTTCACTGAACTTATGATAGAATCTGAAATCGTTTTCAATCTTTACATATTGGCTGAAAGGAATTCCAAATATTTTCTTTTCCTTATCTTTTTTTACATCAGCTCCGGTAACCAGTCCCGTAATATTTCCTGCCAGATCCAGCGTTCCTTTATAATAGACGGTATTGGTCTTTGGCAGCATGGTATTGGTATAGGTATAAGAATAGGTAGGTCCAAAAATAAGCTGCTTTGCTACAACTCTTGCCATAGCTGGATTCTTCTTTGATATTGAATCATATTCTGCGGTAACATTTGCCGGGGATACCAAAGTAATATCAATCACTTTCAGATCATGTTCTTTCCTTGCATTTTCTTTCCACATATATCCGAATGATCCGGTGAAATTATTTAGGGTATAATATTGTGTTCTGTTCTGGAATTCATATCCCAATGTGATATTCGTTCTGGGAACAAATTCACTGGAAGAATGAAAACGGAATGGTGCTACAATTCTCGGAATCGAAAGCTGTACATTTGTTCCTGCACGGAAAATATTATTGGCATTCTGGGCACCTCCCATCTGGAAATCAAAAGCTCCGTAGATGGCTGCTTTAAATTGTTCCGCACCCCTGAAGAAATTTCGATGGGTCCAGTTCAGGTTCAACTCACTACCCGCATAGTTGGCGGAATTGGTTCTTCCCAAAGCTTCCAGACGGAGTGATTGGACTTGTCTTGGAGTTAATAAATAATAGGCATCAAATTTATGGTCTAAAGAATCAGATACGATGAATTCATTTTTTACAAATTTGAATACTCCCAGACTGATCAATCGGTTCAGGGTAAGATTGTGGTTGGAACGGTTGTAAAGATCTCCTTTTTTGAAATATAAGGCTCTGTCAAAAATCTTCGGTTTGAATTTATGCTGCGGATCAATGACGTAAATGTCATCGAAGCGATATTTGGAAAGAGAATCTTTATCCATCGGGATGCTGTATTTACCATCTTTCACATCCTGGATATTGTAATTGGGAAATACAATAACATTATCAATACTGAACTGCTGCGTTGCCAAATCAGGCGTGTTATCCTTCAGTTTTACATTAAGCTCAACTTTATGATTCTTACTCACCGTACTGTCGGCCTGCACGATAATATTATCAGGATGAAAATAATAAAAACCTCTTTCCTTTAACCTGTTGTCAATTCTTTCTCTTTCTGCTTTGATGACATCCAGATCAAACGGTTTTCCGTTTTTAAGAAGAGTTTTATCCGTAAGGTTTTGAATTTCCTGATTAACCAGTGTAGAATCTTTCTGGAATTTTACACCGTCTATCAGATATCTTGAGCCAGGTCTTACTGTATAAATAACCTGAGCTTTTTTATTCTTTGAAACCGTATCATAAGTTGCTCTGGCATTAAAATATCCTTTGTTTTCAGAATAATTTTCAATGATATCTTTATTGAACTCACGATCTACATCTCCCAATAATACTGGTTTTTCACCCACTTTGTACTTAAGCCAGTAATTAAAACCTTTGTCTTTTTTAGGCTCCTTGGCTATGTTATAGAAATACAGCTTTGGGCGCAATCCCAGAAATGTAGAATTAGGCTTTGGGGTGAGGTTTGCTTCCAGTGCAGACTCAAGATCTTTTTTTTCTTTCTTGGAAATCGTATCATTTTCAATCTTTACTTTGGCTCCCGTATAGAGCATCTGGCCTTCTTTCAAAAACCTGGTGTTGCTGCACGAGATTACCGTGGATGCCATTCCGGAAACCAACAGATACTTACAATATATATGGAACTTACTATTCATTATTTAAATTCTACCACTTGGTTATTTTGATTTTTTTTCGGCTTCTTCTCTTTGGATTTCTGGAAAATCTCCCGGAATTTGTCATAATCCAATGTAATAATGAATCCAACTCCGGTTTCTATGATCTGGCCCTGAAGAGCTACCTGATATTCATCCTTACGATACGCCCGTAACATATATCTTCCATCTTTGGAAAGACTGTAATCTACAGAAACGTTACCAGCAATATTGGTCATATTTTCATTCTGGCGGGCCTGGCCTTCCAGTCCGAAATTACTTCCTACCGTTACTTTCAGTCGGTCATTCAACAGTTTTTTACTGATATCGACGTTAAGATCAGTTCGGGTATTTTTTTCTCCGGTGGAATAATCTTCTGAAGAATCAAGACCAAAATTAAGATCTACTCCTTTAATCAGCCCTGCTGCAAGATTATTCAGCTGCTGGGACAGGATCTTACTTACACTCTGCCTTGCCATGGTCTCTGCAGACATTCCGGCACCGCTTTCAAATGGATTTTCTCCGATAAAACGGTTCAGAAGCAATAAGGCAAACACCTGTTTGTTCAGCTCAGACTCCTGGGTTCTGATCTGGGCCAGCTTCTGATCTACAACATCTTTTACATTCGTAGATACAGAATTATTTTTTTCATCAGTAGTAATATCGAAAGTAAGCTGAGGTTTCAATAATTCCCCTTTCATTTTTAACAAGGCATTAAAAGGAACCCTCTGCTTAAACTGATTCATTGTTGAGGCACTCTCTCCACTGATCTGCTGTTCCACAAGGTCAATAGGCGGAGCTTCTGTTTTATAAACGGCGGTAATATCCATTTGAGCCATCGTAGGTTCACCTGTCCATGTAATGGTACTGCCTTTCTGGATGTCAAATTTACGCTTCAGGAAACTTACCGAAAGATCATAGCTTCCTTTTTCCACTTCATATACACCTACCAATGTGGTTTTTCCTGACGGATCTATTCCTCCGGTTAATTCTGCTTCACCCTGAAGCTGTACAAAATCACCATTGGCTTTATCAATGATCAATGATAGTTTTGCCTCTTTGCTGACTTCAATATTAACACTTACATCCATTCCTTTGATACGGCTCTGTGCATTAAGAGAATCAGCTTTGATCGTTTTGTTTAAAACCACCTGATCCTGATCCACAAATTCTACAATACCATCTCTCTCCTGCAAAGAAGGGCTGGATTGAGGAAGAACAAAAGTGAAATCGGTGTTGTCTGCCACGCTTAACCTTCCGTCTACCTTTGGAAGATCAAGGTTCCCGCGGATATGAAGTCCGGCATCAATGGCCAGAATACCATACATGATCGCATCATTGGATTTCTCCGAATTAACTACTTTAAAATCTTTTGCATTTACATTAAGGTTAAAAGCAAAATCCCTGTATGTCTGTGTCAGAACCTGCCCGTCCACTACAAGGGCATTTCCGTCTTTATCTTTGATTTTAAATTGATCAAACTCTATTCCCTGACTGGTAAAGTCTATTTCATCACTCAGATGTCTGAAATCACTTCCCGTTTTGGCAATTTCCAATCCGGCATCATTGAATTTTACTTTTCCTGAAATATTAGGTTTGTCACTCGTTCCGGTAATCTTTAAGTTTCCTGAAAGATAACCTTCCGTATTGGTAATGGCATTCATGGAGAATCCCTGAATACTCTTCATCTGAAGCTGATTAATCGCCATATTCAGGTCGAAAGTACTGGAAGAGGTATTGTAATCTCCAAGGATTTTTACGTCATTGTTATTTCCGGAAAGGGCAATATCTGCATTTAAAACTTTCGGTGAAGCATTGTTTACTTTTACAGCAAGATTTCCGACAGGACTTCCATAGACAATCAGGTCAGAAATATTCAGATCGGAAGTGAAGGTCATATTTTTAGTAATATCCCGAAGCTGTGCTGTCCCGTTAATGGTTCCTCTAGCCAGAACTGTATCTTTTTTGATAAGTTCCGTAATGGTTTCAATCTTGAAATCTTTCAATGAAATGTTCAAAGGGCTGCCTGGGCTGCTGCTTTCAGATTGAACAGCGATTTCACTGCTGCCATTGGAAAGAATGAAATTATCCGCCAGAATTCCTTTGTTGCTGATCTGAATTTTATTGTTTTCTGCAACATTCCAATCGGTATAGTTGAGTTTCAATCCATTCGGGTTAAGAGAAACTTCTGTAATATCATTCAACGATTTTGCATTTCCTGCAATCAGGAACTGAGTGGCATCTTTCTCGTCTTTTGTAGTAACGTTGTACCGGATGGTATTGTCCGCAACATCTCCGTCAATATTGATTTTATTTAAAGAAAAACTTGAGCTTTTCAAGGCAGCAACATTCATGCTGTATTGTAATGCCTGATTTTCATTCGTTACTTTTAAAGCCCCTTTTTCAATGGTATTTTCACCATATAATAATCGTGGAATTTGTCCGTCAATTTCAATTTTCTGAGAATCTGCATCATAATTCCCGACAAGATTAATGGTTTCAAAATCTTTCAGATCCGGAACAAATTTTCTGATCAGATCGTCATTTTTAATCTTTGCAGTAAAGTTAAAATGCTGCCCCGGATCAATTTTTTGACTTTTATCCGGCTTCTGGAACTGATAATACTGATTGACAGTTTGCGTTAAAGCTCCAAAAATCTGGGTAAGCTTATATTTACCTTTCAGTTCCACATCTGCAATCTGAGAATTGAAAACAATTTGTGTGGAATCCTGTGTAGAGGAAGCTTTCAGATTAACTTCCTGTACAGGATACACTTCTTTGGTATCCGAGAATGCAAAATCTTTAAGGTTGAGATATCCATTCAGATTATTCGGATCTAAACTAGTAAAATCTCCATCAATTTTTCCGGCAATGATCATCGGCTTTTCATAGAAACCAAGTTTGTTGACATCCAGTTTGATGACTTCTCCATTCACTTTTACCGTAGGATTTTTTTCATCATAAACTCCGGAAGCGGTCAGCTGCAGACTGGCATTCGGGTCTTTTGAATCTAAAATAATATGATAAGCTCCTTTTTTGATCTTTCCGGTAAGGTTCATGTTTTGGTAACGATATCCTTTGTAGACTGCGGAAGCAACATGGCCTTTTAAGTCGGCACTGGCATTTTTGAAATCAAAACTTTCTCCTTTGGCGGCAATTTGTGCCGTAACCGGACCAATATCTTTATTCTGAATGATTTTCCCAACCTGTATTCCCTGCAGATTAGCCTTTACATTGTATAATTCATGATTTTTTCTGCGCATGTCTACCTGTGCGATGATGGCAGCGTTCCCCAAAGTAGAGTAGAGGTTAAGATCTGTATTCACCACTTTCGTTGTTCCTTTTGCATTTCCTTTGATGCTGAAATGGGAAGGAAGTGAAATATTGGAAGGAATTGTATTTTTAGGGACAAGATTGAATATTGTTTGGGCATTGGATGAAAATTCCCCGATTCTCAGATCATAATACAACTGATCCGGATTCATTGCATTTTTGATCCTTCCGGAAGCCATTACCCTTAGCTGATCCAGCCCTGAAACTTTCAGATCCTGAATTAAAAGATCGTTAACGCTTCCTTTTACATTGGCGTTTACATTCAGGATAGCATTCGGGTATTTATTGAATGGAACCGTATTTCTCAATGTCGGAACCAGATTCAGAATATCGGAAAACCCTATTTTTGAATCTTTGATATTGGCCGAAATCTTTACAGCACCTAAGTTTGAGCTTAGCTGATCGATAGAATTATAGTTTAAAACAACCTCATCACGCAATAGTGTTTTTGGAGTCTGCAGATAAAGATCTTTAAGATAAGCCTCCTTTTCAGCATACACAAAATCGGTATTGAACTTTTGAATATCCAGCCCTCTGCCTTCTTTGATTTCTGCTGAGTTTACGGTTCCTGCAAAGGTGTTGTTCTCCATTTTGAAGCTTCTCACCTCCACGTTCATTTTTGAAAAATTAAGGTGGTTGAAGTCCATTCCCTGTTTAGTGGGAGCGATAGCGGTATTGTTATAATTGACCTTCACATCATTCAGAACAAGTTTTCCTAAAAGCAGTTTCATGGCTTTATCCTGATCGGAAACTTTTGAAATTTCAGGTTCTTTGGTCTTTTTTGGGTTGGCATTCTGAGCGGGAAGATAAAGGTTGGCATTAATGTCTGCCCCCGAAAGAAATACATTCGCTACGTTGAAAGCGTTGTTTTCAAGATCCAGTTTATTAACCTTTGTACTCAGTTCTTTGAAGATAACTTTTGCGAATGTCTTTGTATTTTCATCGCCGTAATCAATGTCGAAATGAGTAAGTTTTATTCCTCTTAAGCCAATATTCATAGGCTTTTTTTCATTAAGAGAATCTACTTTTTTCTCCACCTTGTTGGCAACTTCTTCTACAAGTCCCTGCTTTAACTTTAATTTTAAACCGTCGAGATTGATATCATTAACAGCATAGTTGTTTTTGTTAAGATCAAAAGTTTTAACTCTGGTATCGAATGACTTAAAATAGAGCTGAATATCATTCTTCGATTGCTGGTCGTTAAATGTTACCCCAACATCTTTTAAATTGATTTTATCAAGGGAAATAATAAAGGGTTTGGAGGGACTTTCTTCTTTATCACTGGAAGCAAAAGCATCAATGATATAATCAAAATTGAATTTGCCATCCGGTTTCCTCACTACATTGGCACGTGCTCCTTCCATTTCAACAGAAGTAATATCTGCCGTAGAATTAAGAAGCTTCAGCATATGTAAACCTACATCCAGTTTCTTCACTGCCAGAAGAGTATCTACATCCTGCCCTTTGAGATAAAGGTTCTCCATGACAAGGCTGTTCGGGAATCCTATATAGACTCTTTCCAGGCTTACGGGAGTTTTGATTTTTTTCTCAAGGTAAACAATGAGTTTGTCTTTGATGAAATTTTGAACGGCTGGAAGCTTTAAGCTTAGTATCAACAGGGTAAGAAGAACCAATATTGAAATAAAGGTTATTACAATACGCCTTAAGAGTTTTGTGGTGTTGATTTTCAGTTTCAAATGCGATGAGGTTTCTAACAAAGATAACAATACTATTTTACTTGGTCTTTGTTGTGGTACCCTTTGCGAATGCAAAAATCCTGCCTTGGCTGTCTTATTATGGAATTTTTAGTTTGTAGTTGTCAAGTGAATAGTTGAGTAAGACGAGTCAAGGCAGGGATTATTATGTTTAAAAAACGCCCCCTTTTATCATTTTTTAATGTTGAAAAGGTTAGTTAGCAAAAATGAAATTCAAATGTTAGTAGTTGTGAAGGGGGCGTGGCATGGTTTATTGATAGATAATAATAATTTTAGTTGTTTCCGTTCTCCCATTTCACTTCTTCTCCCTGAGGAGCTGCACCACCTTGTACCGTTGTGATAGGAGCGGTTTCCTGATTGATGTGATAAATATAAGCGGCAATTTTCTCTGCATCTCTTCCGGTAATGGTTCCTTCTTTAATGAAAGGTCTCATGGTAGGATTGTTCGGAGAGCCGTTTTCAAGCATCCAGAATACATTTTTAAATAAGCTTTTTTCTTTAATATTGATCCAGTGGGTATCGGTAAGGTTCGGACCTATACCTCCTTTTCCTCCGTCTCCGTGGCAGGTCACACAATTTGTTTTAAAAAGTTCCTGTCCTTCGGCAATATTATCAGCACTGTATTTTGCAGATTCCAGATTGATCTGAGGCGCCGTTTTCTCATACTCTTCTATGGAAGCCAGCATGGTTTTTGTTTCCTTCGTGTATTCTGCATCCGGATGGGCATAATCTGTAAAAGAGAAGGCTACCAGATATACGGCACAGAAAATACATCCGAACCAGAATAAGCCAATCCACCATTTCGGAAGCGAGTTGTCCAGCTCTGTAATTCCATCAAAACCATGGTCGATAAGAATATCTTTTTCTTCTGTAGCGCTTTGTTTTTTGAACGCAGAGTTCCATAATTTCTGGTAATAAGGAATCTTTTTTTCTTCCAGATATTGTTTTTTTTCTTCCTCGGATAATCTGTTGAAACTTTCATTTTCTACCAGGTCACCAATCGAATTCATGATCAGCAGCAGGATAATGGCAATTAGTATCAGCGCCCAGAAAAAAGGAGAAGAAAAATATCCTGAATCTCCGGCAAACATTTCAAAGGCCATGATCGTTAAACCTATCGTTGTTGCGATATATATTGAAATGGGGGTTCTCGTTTTCATTGCAGTTTAATTTTAAATATTATTCTACGCTAGCAGTCTGTACCTGTGTTGTTTTGATGTCTGTACCTAATCTCTGCAGGTAAGCAATCATGGCTACAATTTCTCTGTGTTCAAGCGGTACATAGGCAGATCCTTTTGCTGTTTTTTCTTTAGTCATCTGATCTTTTACATCCGTTGCTTCAGAATAAATTCTCTGTACAATTGCTTTGGACTGGTTGTCCGCCCATTGGCTGGCAGAATCTATCTGAGCTTTTGTATAAGGAACATCGAAGACATTTTTCATCAGTTTCATTTTATCCACCATTTGTGTTCTGTCCAGTTTATTACTGATTAACCATGGGAAACGTGGCATAATGGAACCGGCAGAAGTAATTCTTGGGTTATACATGTGTTTAAAATGCCATGAATCCGGGTTTCTTCCTCCTTCTCTGTGAAGATCAGGACCTGTTCTTTTAGATCCCCATAGGAATGGTCTGTCGTATACGAATTCTCCTGCTTTGGAGTACTGTCCGTTTTTCCCTTCAAATCTTACCACTTCATCACGGAAAGGTCTGATCATTTGTGAGTGACATGAGTTACATCCTTCACGGATATATAAGTCTCTACCTTCCAGTTCCAGTGGCGTGTATGGTTTTACAGCAGTAATTGTCGGAACACTTTGCTTCAGTGACAGTGTAGGAACAATCTCCACCAATCCACCAATTGCTACTGTAATGAAAGCTAATACAGAAAGAAGAGTAGGCGTTCTTTCCAGCCAAAGGTGTAAGCCTTCACCTTCTTTTCTTGAACTTCCGATATTGGCTAAGGCAGGAGCTTCTGCAGGAACTTCTTTCTGGAATGAACCGGCTTTGATTGTTTTAATAACATTTACAACCATCAGGATAGCCCCTGAAAGATAGAATAGTCCTCCTAAGAATCTCATTTTATAATAAGGAATGACAGCTGTTACAGTATCCAGCCAGTTTTTCCATAATAAAGTTCCGTCCGGGTTGAACTGTTTCCACATCAATCCTTGTGTAAATCCTGAAATATACATTGGAACTGCATAGAAGATAATTCCTAAAGTTCCCAGCCAGAAGTGCCAGTTGGCCAGTTTTTTAGACCAAAGAGATGTTCTCCACATAATTGGAACCAGGTAATAAACAATTCCGAATGCCATAAAACCATTCCATCCGAGTGCACCAATGTGTACGTGCCCGATAACCCAGTCTGTATAGTGACCAATTTTATTTAATGATTTTGTAGCGAGTAAAGGTCCTTCGAAAGTAGCCATACCATAGCATGTAACAGCTACTACAAAGAATTTAAGAATCGGATTTTCTCTTACCTTATCCCAGGCTCCTCTTAACGTAAGAAGACCATTCAGCATTCCTCCCCATGACGGAGCAATAAGCATAATAGAAAACCCTGTTCCTACCGCCTGAGCCCATGCCGGTAAAGCTGTATATTGCAGGTGGTGAGGCCCGGCCCAAAGATATACGAAGATCAGCGACCAGAAGTGAATAATGGATAGTTTGTATGAGAATACCGGTCGCTGAGCTGCTTTTGGCATAAAGTAATACATAAGACCTAATACAGGGGTGGTTAATACGAATGCAACTGCATTGTGCCCATACCACCATTGTACTAATGCATCTTTTACACCTGCATATACAGAATAAGATTTCCAGCTTGTGAAAGATAACGGAACTTCCAGGTTATTGAAGATGTGAAGCATTGCTACAGCAAGCCAGGTTGCCATATAGAACCAGATGGCTACGTACAAATGTCTTACTCTTCTTTTGGCAATAGTTCCGAACATATTGATTCCGAAAATGATCCATGAGAATGCAATTAAGATATCGATGGGCCATTCATGTTCGGCATATTCTTTAGAAGTATTGATTCCCATAAGGAATGTAATAACCACACTGACGATCATCAGCTGCCATGACCAGAAATGAATCCATGAAAGGGTATCACTATACATTCTGGTTTTAAGAAGCCTCTGCATACTGTAATAAGCACCGCAGAAAAAGGAATTACATACAAAAGCAAAAATTACGGCACTGGTATGAAGCATTCTGATTCTTCCGAAGCCCATGGCTCCCTGTGTATTGATTAGCCCCTGAATATTACCTGAAGCCAAGCTTTTAATAGTTGTATCATCCGTACCGAATAAAAATTCAGGCAATTCAGGATAAAAAAGCATCAATGCAGCTGTAAGCCCCAGCAGAAATCCTACAAGTCCGAATGCGATAGTCGCATAGAGGAATGCTCTGACAATATTATTGTCATAATTAAATTTTTGCGTCTCCATAAATTCCAATAGTGTTTACCGAAGTGATATTTTCTCTGAAAAAAGGCGTATTTTTAAACCTTTTCTATGTTGAAAATAAATATCATGTAACGTGTGTAATGTTTTGCCAAAGGTATTTATTAACTTTGTTAGAGGCTAATAGATAATCTTCTAAAATATACCGAAAACTACTAAAACAAAAACGATGAAAGTATGTGGACAAAATATCAGGAAAATACGTAGGAGCAAAGATCTTACGCAGGAATATATGGCCTTTGAAATGGGCATTTCCCAAAAGGCATATTCCGATATTGAGAATTCCAAGGTGAAGATCAACCTGGAAATACTGACTAAAATATCTGATATTTTAGAAATCAAGCCATCTGACATCTGCAGTATTTCGCATAAGTGCGGAAACGATGAATATGAAGATAAATACCAAAGTCTGTTGGAATACATGAAAAAGAATAATATTTCCGTTCCGAAAGAATTTTTATAAACCTTAATTGCTTAGATAATTTCTTAAGAATGATCTCTTTTCAAAAAATAGAAAGAGATCATTTTTTTTGATCTGAATGAGATGTTAAATATTAATGTTGACGGGCTAAAATAGAATCTTAACTACAATCGTTAAAACTATTTTTGTAACTGCATTCCGAACTTTATCTAGAATGATGTAAAAAGAAAATATACGGATGAGACCGAATTCTCAATTTACCCCTGAGAATGTGAATTTCTCTGAAAAGTTTTTATATATTTAGCGACCGAATAATTCATTTAATGAGCAACGAAAATAAAACAGGACAAAACGAGACTTTAGTTAGAGGATTAACAAATCGACATATACAATTAATTGCCCTTGGTGGAGCCATCGGAACAGGGTTATTTCTGGGAATCGGACCGGCAGCAGTACTGGCTGGACCGTCCGTAATTTTAGGCTATGCTTTAGCAGGTATTATTGCCTTTTTTATTATGCGTCAGCTGGGTGAAATGGTCGTTCAGGAACCCGTTTCGGGAAGTTTTAGCTACTTTGCCTACAAATATTGGGGGAATTTTCCGGGATTTGCTTCCGGATGGAACTACTGGATTCTCTATATTCTGGTGAGTATGGCAGAACTTACGGCAATCGGACATTACATCCATTTTTGGTGGCCGGAAATACCACTCTGGGTTTCCAGTTTATTCTTCTTTGTGGTAATCAATGCGCTTAATCTGGCATCCGTAAAAGTTTACGGAGAAACAGAATTTTGGTTTTCCATTATCAAAGTGGTGGCTATTATTGCGATGATTATTTTCGGAGTCTATCTTTTGATAAGTGGGACAGGAGGAGAAAAAGCGACAATTACCAATCTGTGGAATGACGGAGGTTTTTTTCCAAAAGGATTATTTAACAAAACAGAAAACGGATATTCAGGACTATTTGCAGCCATGGCAATGATCATGTTCTCATTCGGAGGACTTGAGCTTATCGGAATTACCGCGGCAGAGGCTAAAAATCCGGAGAAAACGATTCCACAGGCAACCAATCAGGTGATCTACAGAATCCTTATTTTCTATGTAGGAGCGTTGGTTATTTTATTTTCTTTAAGTCCCTGGAGAGATATTACAGAAGGATCCAGCCCGTTTGTAATGGTATTTCAAAATCTGAATGGTCTCGAATTCAGCCTTTTTGGGAAAGTGATTCAGTTTAATACATTAATAGCGAATGTTCTTAACCTGATCGTTCTGACAGCAGCGTTGTCAGTGTACAACAGCAGTGTTTACAGCAACAGCAGAATGCTTTTCGGATTGGCTCAGCAGGGAAATGCTCCGAAATTCCTGAAAAAACTGAACAAAAACTCAGTTCCCACCAATGCGATCATTATATCTTCATGCTTCGCAGGAATCTGTATTATAATCAATAAACTGGTACCGGAGAAAGCCTTTGAATATTTGATGGCTTTAGTTGTATCTACACTGATCATCAACTGGCTGATGATATGCTACACCCATTTAAAGTTCAAAAAATCAATAAATGCAGAAGGAATACATTCAAAATTCCCATCTATATTTTATCCGGTATCCAACTATATCTGTATTGCATTTTTAATTCTGATTTTAGGGTTAATGAGTATTACAGGTATGGAAATTCAGGTAATTCTGATCCCGATATGGATTGGCTTTTTGTTCGTGATGTATAAATTATATAAACCGAATTAAATAGTAAAGACATTTAAAAATATGTTTTTGGAAAGGTGAAAATTACAAGATTTTCACCTTTTTTGTTTCTGAAAATTTTTAGCGATACTTTCTAAGTGAAGGAGAAATGCAACATTCATTGAGTGAGTACTTCGTATTTTCGCTTATTTTTCATATATTAGTAAGACGTTATATTTCAAATTCAGGTGAAAATTATAATCTGTTTGTGATATCTGCGGAGAAGCCGAAAACCGTTACAAAAAAGTAGGCATGACCAAAAAACACTCTTATGGCCAATTTATTTCAAACTTTTACCAATACCGTAAAGCACTGGTACATCCCGTTAATCTTCGGAATTCTTTTCCTTATTTGTGGTTTTTATGTATTCAGTGTGCCGCTGGCAACGTATGTTACACTCTCCATCTTTTTCAGTGTTTCATTCTTATTTTCAGGAATTACAGAAATATTTTTTTCCTTACAGAACAGCAAATCCCTACAGGGTTGGGGCTGGTTTCTAGTGAGTGGATTATTAACCACTGCAATAGGAATTTATCTTATCGCAAATCCTCAGATTTCTATGGCAGTACTTCCTTTTGTCATCGGATTTACTTTGCTGTTCCGTTCATTTCAATTACTGGGTTTTGCATTTGATCTGAAAAGCATGAGGATAATGAGCTGGGGAAATGTTGCTCTTGCCAGTGTGGGGGGCATTATATTTTCCCTGCTGCTGATTTTCAATCCGGTATTTACGGGAATTTCATTAGTTACCCTTACCGGTGTTTCCTTTATTTTTATGGGAATAGCTTCCATTATGCTGGCTTTAGACTTAAGAAAAGTCAAAAAAATTCCAGGGAAAGTAAGCCAGGAATTAAGGGATAGAATCAAATCGATACAGGAAGAAATTGATGAGCTCAAAAAATAATACATATTTACATGATAAACAAAAGAAGACCTCAAATAGAGGTCTTTTTTTAATCAAGCAAAATATCTTAAAGCTCCAGAATCCACTTCTGAAGTTCAGTGTTTGAGGGTAGCTTCAGTTTTTTCTTAAGTCTGTATCTTTTTGTTTCTATTCCCCGCAAACTAATGTTTTCATATTGGCAGATTTCTTTATTCGTAAGATTTAATCTGATATATGCACTGAATTTTACATCATGCTCTGTAAGTTCGGGGGTATGGGTAATTAATTTTTCATAAAATTCAGGATACACTTCTTTAAAACGCATCAGAAACAAGGGACTTCTGTTCTCCATCAGCTGTATAATTTCATCAAATGAATCATTTACTTTCGATTTAAGAACATCCGTTTCAAGAATCTTCTTTTCAATAATTTTATCTTTTTTAAGTTCTTTTTGAATATAGATTTTTCGGATAAAATAGAATACTATTAAAAATATGACGATAATAACCAGAGCTATTGCATAAAATGTCTTTCTATCTTTTTCTTTTTCTTCTTTATTTAATTCTACCAATGTATTCACAGCAAGATTTACAGCTTCTTTTTCATTGTTGTTGAGACTGTCGTTAAGAGCTGTGTATTGCCTTAAATAGTCATTTGATTTTTCAATTTCATTGAGGGATTTGTAGACACTGGAAATGGTGTCATAAACGGTAAGTAATGCCGTTTTGTTTTTTGTTTGTTTGAAGAAATCAATGGTTTTTAAATAATATTCTAATGCTTTCTTTTGATCACCTTTTACATTATAAAGATCTCCATAACTAAATAAAGCGATCCCTTTTTCAGTTCTTCTTGCAGTACTGAAGCTGTGCATGGCCTTATTCATATAGAATTCTGCTGAATCCAGGTGTTTTTTTTGGGCTATAAAGCCATCAGCGATCCTCGTATAAGTAAGTATTCCGGGGTTAACAGCCAGCATTTTTTTCTCTATATGCTGTAAAGAATCCTGATTTTTCATCCTTACAAAATTCGCACGCTTCCAAGAATAATTATAAAACAGAATGGCTTTTCTCTGACGTTCGTCAGTGAGCTTTTTAATATAATATTCCGCTTTGTTGAATGCAGCATTAGATTGTTCTAGTAATCCCAGTTGAGTATAATTTTTACCATACTCATTATATAAATTTCCTATCAGAAGAGGAGAACTGATATTTTTAAGTTCCTTTTTAGCTTTGTCAAGATATTCCAGACTTTCTTTATATCTGCTGAAATTGCATAATATGCCGCCAATATTCGTGTATACCATAATGATTCCTTTGGTGTCACCATTCGCTTCATATTGGGTAAGAGCCTTGGTATTATATTTTAAAGCACCTTCGAAATCACCTTTACTTTTATATTCCCATGTTGTTTTTATAGGTTCAGGCTGAAAAGAATAGTCTTGAGCATCAAAAAATGCAGAGAAAGAAAAGAAAATCAGGTATAATGTTTTAATTCTAAAATTGGGGAACATATTTTTTAAAATTATTAAAACAAAAATAACTTTTTTATGAATATGTTTTAAAAAATTAAGCAATAACAAAAATTTTTACCTGGAATATTCATAAAAGATACACTTCAAAAATACTCCATTGAATATATAAAATGTTGTTTTTTAATTCATTGAGTTGTGAAGTATTTTTGAAGTAATAATCAGGGTACATAATATTGATACATTTACTACGAAAATTTTTTTCATTCTTAAGTGTTTGTGTTTTGGGCGGGGATAGTAATGTCCCTGCCTTTTAAGGATAAAGCCATTGAAGTTACAGAGCTTTATAATTTCCTTCTTTATCTCTGAATTTTGTTCATGAAGAGCTAATAATTCACTTTTTTTACTTGCTTCAAAGTTACTTCATGTTGATTGTAATTTGTTGTTTTTAAGTTAGTTGTGTTTTGACGTGTCTTTGATGTAGAATTTTTTTTATTTGCAGGCAGTAAGTTTGCATCATCTAATTCGAACGTTGGAAAATTTCAGACCGGTCATATTTTTCAGTACGATTCTAAATGCACACAAGAAAAAAAATTAACATCAAACCTTTTTTAAAACGTAAACAAATGAAAAAAATAATCATTTCATCAGGAATGCTTTTCTCAAATTTATTCTTCTCTCAGGTAGGGATAAATACTCCAAATCCTCAAGGCTCTTTTCATGTGGATGGTGGCAAAGATAATGTTTCAACAGGAGTTCCAACTACAGCTCAGCAGGCTAATGATTTTACAGTGCTCAGTAACGGAAATGTCGGAGTAGGAACAGTAAACCCTACCAATAAATTGGATATCCGCTCTACAGCCAATGGAGCTCTAAAAATTGTCGATGGAACACAGGGAAATGCCAAAGTTTTAACATCAGACGCGAATGGTGTTGCAACATGGAAGGACCTTCCTGCAAATACTAATATTTACAATTCAAACGGAACACTTACAGGATCCCGTACAGTAGCTCAGGGAACCAGTTCTTTAGCCTTTACAAGTACTGCTACCGCAGGAACCAATCACTTTTCAGTGGATGGAAGTACATTTTCGGTAGATGCAGTTACCAACAGAGTGGGTATAGGAACAACAACTCCTAAGAATATGTTGGATTTGGGAAGCGGTAACGGAAAAAAACTGGCATTATGGAACAGTGCCGCAGGAGATGATTTTTATGGATTGGGAAATGCTGCTAATGTATTACAGTTGTTTGCAGGAGCTCCGGCTGCAGGAGACCCGTTAATGACTTTGAATAAAAATGGCAGAGTAGGTATTGGTACAACGGCGCCCACAAATGTGCTGGATGTTCGTTCCTCAACGAATGGTGCATTGAAAATTGTAGATGGTACACAAGGGGCCAATAAAATATTAACTTCTGATGCCAATGGAGTGGCAACATGGCAGAGAGCTGCATCAAATGTTGCTGTAGGAACATTGGGTGGAGGGTATGATGTACCATTTTCTCAATTTTCTGATTTTAGATATACAGGTTCTTCCATTACTTTACCTCCGGGAAGATGGATGGTTACCATTTCATTATTATTAATACCGCAGGGAACAATTACAGCAAGTGACTGGATGTTTGTAAGAAGTACTTTCTCAGAAGCAAATCTTACAACCATTGGACAAACAGGCACTCAGTCAGCAGATGTCATAAGACCTACTTTAATGAGTTTTCAATTGGAAGGACCATTTAATGGTGGACAAAAATATAGTGTTGCTACGGGTACAGTACAAATTAATAATACATCCGGGACAACCAAAACGTATAGATATATTGTAGGGAATACTCAGGCTAGTGGTACTGTGACAGGGGCCGGATTGGGTAAAGTGGGAGGAGTATGGTCTGAAAATGCGATTTATGCTGTTGCAGTAAATTAATATAAAAGGATATCAGGTTCAGGATATTTTATATTTATCAGATGGTATAAAGTGCAATTAATGCCTTAAACTACTTTTTTTCAAGGTGTTTTGGGAAAAAGTAGTTTTTATTGTTTTACTATTTTTCCTGACAGATACAAAGAATATACCCGTGTACAAAACAGAATATTAGAAATATTAACAATAAGAGCTTTAGAGTGAAAAGAAACACTGGATTGTCAGATATAATACTTTGCGTTAATACCGTTGCAATGTTTGTATTTTTAGTCCCTCTGGTGGCAGCAATATTTTTTAATGCCAGCGAATTTTTGCTTTGTATTTCGATTTTTTTAATCCTTATTGAAATTGAATTTCTTATTCTCGGCTTTATTCCGATCTGGAAACTGTTGTTTATTTTAAAGAGAAATATCACGAATCAGCAGATTAAACATTCTAGTTTCTTAATCTCTCTTCCTTTTATTCTTATAGGTGTGTATATGACAGTTTGTTCTGCATCAATTTTTTACCAGGAAATAGGTGCAGTGTTCAAGGATTATAGGGCTGGAATCTTTACCTATCAGGGAGAACTCCTGATTTGGATGACGTACAACAAAGATACTAACCCTGCAGAATTTACAGCCGAAATTATTTTGAGGTGTTTTATCGCGGGTTTATGGGGACTATTATTAGAAGTTGGAATATTGATTATAACGGTAACCTCTGTTTTTATAATAAGACCCGATTTTCGAAAAAATTAAAACAATACACTATGGACTTCCCAAAATATAAAATACTACCTCTTGAGATCTGGAGTTGCTATAGCGTAGGTCTATTGTAAATTATAATTGTTGCGTTGTGAATATTATTTATATCGCAAGTTTTTTATGTTAATTTAATATTATAAATGATTAAAAAGTGTAAATTTGGTTTTAATATATGTTTATTTGAATGAAAAGCATAAATAAATGTATTGAATTAAATACTCAAATTACACCATTTTAAATCTTAAAAAATGAAAAAAAATTTAATCTCTTTGGCAATGATATTGTTTTCTGTCATTGGGTTTTCACAGGTAGGGATAAATACATCAAACCCTCAAGGCATGCTCCATGTAGATGGGGCAAAAGATAATCCTGCAACCGGTGTTCCTAATGACGTACAACAAGCCAATGACTTCACAGTAACCTCGGCAGGAAATGTAGGTATCGGTAATCTCACACCCTTATCGAATCTCCATATAAAAAATAAGGGAACAGCCACAGGTATTGGAGGAGGTGAAGCTACCAATACGGGATTGCTGATAGAAAATCCTATCGCCAATAACTCCTTATTATCGATCTTAAGAACTACGGGAACTACGGGAGTAAAACAGGCAGTAATGGGTATAAATCCTAATTTCAACGGGAATAACGGGGTATTTATTATTTCCCGTATTCCTGGGGGAAGTGATTGGGCAATGGATCTAACCCTGGGTAATATAGGTGTTGCTACCAATACTCCTACCAATACCTTGGATGTTGCCGGTAGTACCAGAGTAAGAACCATAGATGTAGCTGCAGGCGCTACCCTTATTACGCCGGTATATTCAGACGCAAATGGTGTCCTGAATAAAGCTGTTGATAACATTTATGGAACGGTTATTAATAACACCGTTACCATAGCACCAGGTGCTACAAATACTTTGATTGCAGGACTTGCCAATAATGCGGTATATAAAGCTGTGGTCAATGTCAGCAATACTTGTGGGCGTATTGGTATTGCAGAGTATTACGTCACTAATAATGCTCTTAACAATTCTTTCTCTATTAAAGGAATGGATGGAAGTTTAAACACTGACACCACCGATAAAGCGCCTGCTTTTACTGAAGTAAACAGATATACAACATCAGTTGTTTGGTCAGGCATTCCAAATTGTGCTGCAGGAGGTACTAACATTGCATTTAATTATACATTAACAATGCCCACAGCCGGAACAATAGATCTTACTAACAATGGAGATGCAAGCTTACAGTATAAAGTGATCCTTACAAGACTTTTTTAGTTTTTACAGAATATAAAAGTACAGCATGCTATTATAAAAAAAGACCTCAATGAAAGGTCTTTTTTATGCGATCTGATATAATGCTTTTGTAAAAGAAGTAAATGCTTGATTTTGAGATGTATTGTCTTTCTTTAGAAGAATAGAAAACTCCCGTTAAAAGATGGGAGCTTTTATTATTAAAAATAGAGTAAAGGTCCAGAATCCACTTCCAAAATTCGTACTAAGTAAGGCAAACATCTGCTTTTATTTCTTTATTAATTTTAACGATTGTCTGTCTCTTTTTTTAGTCTCAAACTGAATAATGTAATTCCCTTTTTCTAATTTCTGAATATTGATTTGTTCATTGAATATTGAAGAACCGCTCTGAATTTTTTTCCCGGACATATCAACAATACTGTACTCAAAACTTTTATTACCCTCTTTTTTATATTGTATGGTAATATGATCCCTGGCCGGATTAGGATGAAGGGTAAAAGTATTATGATCTTTTGCAGAAATATCATCCACCCCAAGGAAACCACTGTTAAACTTTGTCAGAAAAGATTTGGAGCCATGTGTTACACTGCCGCCGGAATAAGCAAGAACAAGTGAGCCGTCATTTAAATTAAATAACTTTTTAATATAGTCAGCTCTTAGCGATGTAGTCGGAGGTGCGGCCATAAAATATTGAAAGCCCGCAGTTGATGTAGTATAATCTACAGTTCCGTTAGCATTCAGTCTTGTTACAAATAATTGTGCAATAAGATTCGGGGTACCATTATACATATTCGTTATACCTCCTGTCACTATTATTTTTGAATTGGGCAATACGGTAATCTGGCCCAATGACAATTGCTTTGCAGTGGTAAAGCTATAATCAGGTGTTCTTCCATTATTGGAAAATCCGGAAACAGAGGCGCCATCTGAAATTTGAATTTTAGATAAAAAGAAAGTCCCCCCATATATCGTATTTTTACTATGCAGTAATAAAATAGAATTATCAGTATAATTATATTCAAAATTTCTGGCAACAGAACCTTGCGTATTAGGAATAAAAACAGAACCATTAGTACCAAATGTAGAATCGTACGTGCCGTCAGGCAGTCTTCTTTCGATATAAGAATCTTCTGTGTAGGTTAATGTATTGGTTTTGGTTCCCGCCATTACCAGTTTCCCATCATTCTGAATATAAAACTTTTTGGGATAAAATGTATTAAGCAATAATTTTCCATTGGTTCCGAAATTGTTATCAATGACTCCGTTGGAATCTACTTTTACCATATAAGAACCCATGTTGGAAATAAGAAGGTAACTGTTTCCATTCTGATCTACTGCAAAATCATCTGCTGTACCGTTTTGACTTACAGATTGAGTGGTAAAACCATTGGTGCCAAAGCTGGTGTCCAGAGATCCGTCCAGGTTAATTCTGGTTAAAAACCAATCATATAAGCTGTGGGTTGGAGTAGCATTTACCCTTCCATAAATCAATATTTTATTATTATTTAAAATAATTTTTTTGATAGATTCGCTTTTATCCAATGAATTGCTGCCCATATCATAATCCTTTTCTCCGAAGGAGCTATCAAGAATTCCGCTTTGGTTTACCTTTCTTATGGTGATAGAGCCTGTGGAAGTTGCAGTAATGAATTGGCCATCCGGAAGTATCACCACATCTGATGTTTCTCTGAAATTATCATACATGCAATATCCGCCATTTCCAAAAGTAGTGTCCAAACTGAAGCTTTGCGCATTCAAAAAAATGGTGAAAATAGAAAATAATAAGAAATAGTGTTTTTTCATAGCTATAGTTTTAAATTGTTTATTCTGATTTCACTCAGAAATAAAAGATGATAATAAAAACAAAAACCATCCTTAAAAAAGGATGGTTTGTAGACTCACAGGGATTCGAACCCCAGATGACTGAACCAAAATCAGTAGTGTTACCGCTACACCATGAGTCTCTGTTTGTTTTAGTGGTGCAAATTTACAGCTTTTTTCTTTATATACAAGAACTTTTTGAATTTTTTTTTAAATTTACTGTAGAATTTATTTACGGAAAACATGCTGATAGACTTCAATAATCTCAATATTAATCAATTATCATTCTCTGCAGAATTTGAAAAGAAAGTAAAAGATTTTCTGGAAGAATGGTTTTCAAAAAAAACAGGAGTAAATGTCCAGACTTCGGGTTCTACCGGAGTACCCAAAATCTTTGAAATTGAAAAAAAGAAAATGGTCAATTCAGCAGTGATGACCTGTAATTTTTTAGGATTAAAAGAAGGCGATACGGCATTACTTTGCCTGCCTGTAGAATACATTTCCGGAAAAATGATGGTTGTCCGTTCTATAGAAAGAAAATTACAATTAAAAGTTACTGATCCTTCTTTAAAGCCTCTTGAAAATCTGAATGAAGAAGTAGATTTTTGTGCCATGACGCCTCTTCAGGTAGAAAACTCACTGGAAAAGCTTCATCTGATTAAAAACCTGATCATTGGTGGTGCTGCCGTTTCAGAAAGTCTGAAAAATAAAATCCGGCATATGAACCTTAGTCCTTCAAACCGTATTTTTGAAACCTATGGAATGTCTGAGACCCTTTCTCATATCGGATTGAAACAATTAATGCCGGAACAGGAAGAGTATTTTACCGTTTTTGAAAATGTGTCCATTTCTTTAGATGACAGAGGTTGTCTGAAGATCTTTGCTCCCAATGTAAATGCTTCAGAGTTGCAAACTAATGATTTAGTTGAGATTAAGAGTAAAAAACAGTTTAAATTCCTTGGAAGAATTGATAATGTGATTAATTCCGGAGGAGCAAAAATTTTTCCTGAAGCCCTGGAAGCCCTGGTAAAAAAAGAACTCCCAAATGAGGCCATATTTGCAGGGTTGCCGGATGAAAGTTTGGGCCAGAAATTGATATTGATTATAGAAGGAAATGAATCTGATGAGGTAAAAAGGAAAGTTTCAGAAATACCATTTGAAAAAAAATTCCACAGGCCGAAAGACATTATTTTCATCAGAGAAATTCCGAGAACTCCCAACGGGAAGGTAAACAGATTGGAATTGTATAAAAATTTAACTGGAGATCTCTAGTTGATTCCGGTATCTCAAAATCTTAAAAAAATGAAAGATTTTTCAAAAGAACTCAGTTTCAAAACTTCCCGCAGCAGCGGTGCAGGAGGACAAAACGTCAATAAAGTGGAGACTGCCGTTACCGTACTTTGGAAAGTAGATGCATCAGAATTTTTTAATGAAGACGAAAAAGTATTGATTCAGCTTAAACTGAAAAACAGGATCAATGCGGACGGTTTTTTATTCCTCTCAGTTTCTGAAAGCAGAACACAACTGATGAATAAAAATAAAGCCATTGAAAAAATAATTGAAATGGTAAACAAAGCACTCATTGTTCCGAAAAAAAGAACAGCAACCAAGCCTTCAAAAGGTCAGAAACAAACAAGACTGGATAATAAGAAAAAGCTTTCAGATAAAAAAGAAAGCAGACGTTTCAGGTTTTAATAGGTTTCTCCGGTAGAAAATTTTATTTTTGCCGGAAATTTTAAAACCATGATAAAAAAAATAATCGTAGCTGGAGTGTTCTCAATCTCCATCATGTCTTTCGCTCAGAAATTTTCTATCAGACCTTCCATAGGATATGCATGGAGAACTGCAAAGACAATTCCCGGCCTTAGCAAAGAAGAAAAAGAATATGTAAAAGACCTGAAAAATGGAATGAACTTTGATATTGCAGCCCATTATGAAGTGAAAAATGGTCTAGGATTCGGAGTGAAATATTCCAACTACAGTGCATCTAGCGACGGATTTCTGCTTGGTTATGTAAATGGAATGCCAGTATCTGTTCCTGTAACGACAAAGGATCATATTACATTTTTCGGTTTCTCCGGACTTATTTCAAATAATCATCTGGATACAAGACATAAGGTATTTGCAGATGTGGCGTTGGGAGTACTATCTTATACTACAAAAACAGGATCTGTAAAAGGTACAGGAAGTACTTTCGGGGCAGAAGTTGATCTTGGATATCAATATCAGGTAAGCAAGAATTTTATGATAGGGCCAAAAGTAGGATTAAGTGGCGGAACCCTGAATAAAATGAAGTATAACGGGGTGACTTATAAATTTGATGATGATCAAAAAGAAGGTTTGCACAGAGTTTCTTTAAGTGCAGCCGCTACATTCCGTTTTTAAGCCGTATATTTGTTAGAATTAATAATAATTGATAATGACAGCAACAATTTTTTTATCTGCAGAACACCGCCGGTCAGGATTGCTGCTGTCTTTACTTTATCTTCATACAGATTCTTTTCTGAAAAGTTCCAAGGACTTCATTATCTAAGCCCTGTCAGGATCCAAGGCAGGGACTCATTTAGAACTTTATGTATTGTTTTTTGCAGTTTTCTATAGAAGAAGGCTGTTGTACGCCTGGCTTCTACATTGGATCGTCAGAGAACAACTGTATTTTAAATTAAAAAATTGAAGAAAATGTCTAATCATATTATTGTAACCACCGGAATTTATGATGCCATAAAAGATACACTGAGAAGAAAAAAAGTAAGCATCGAAGAAGAAAAAAGATTGACCGAAGAGCTCAGAAAAGCAAAACAGGTCCTGAGAAGAGATCTTCCTGCTGATATTGTCACAGTTGATAGAAAAGTAACATTAAAAGACCATACCCTTGGTTTTGAACATGAATACATTTTCGTACCCTCCACAAAACAAAAGCTTAAAAAGAACAAACACTCCATTCTGTCTGATATTGCTCTTGCAGTAGTAGGGTATAAGGTAGGAGATGTTATCAGCTGGCCTTTCAGAGACGGAGAAAGAAAAATCGAAATTCTGAAAGTGGAAACCTGGGAAGGATAAATCTTTGATGAATAATATTAAGTTGATTGTTAGTGAAAGCGTGGCTCATTTGGGTCGCGCTTTTTTATAAATTTTTATTGTTGGAAAACGCAAAGTCGCAAATTTTTTGACATGGCTCCTACTTTAAGGGCGCAAGGATTTTATCTTCGATAAAATTTTATACTGTACAATTTATTTTTTATCACATGCTGATTTTTCGGATAATATAAAATAAAAATCTGTGCAATTTGTGCAAAAATGATGCTTTCCCTTGCTGAAAATCTTCGATTTTCTTGGGCCTTAAAATATTCACAAAGTTTTAAAACCCTTTGCCCTTGCATTTTCCAACCTATACCTTCCCAATTTAACAAATGATAAAAAAAGACTCCTCTGTTATACTTTCTTCAAGTGCTTTCGCTGCATTCCGTTTTTAAGTTTTATCTTTGCAAAAATTAAAAAAATGAGCAAACCGATAACTGAATTCATAGAAAAGTATTACCTGCACTTCAACGCAGCTGCATTGGTGGATGCTTCTAAAGGATATGTTGCACATCTTAAAGATGGCGGAAAAATGATGATTACTTTGGCAGGAGCAATGTCTACTGCTGAATTAGGGAAGATTCTTGCTGAAATGATCCGTCAGGGAAAAGTAGATTTTATCTCTTGTACAGGGGCTAACCTTGAAGAAGATTTAATGAACCTTGTAGCACACTCTCACTATGAAAGAGTTCCTCATTATAGAGATTTAACGGCTCAGGATGAGTGGGATCTTTTGGAAAGAGGTCTGAACAGAGTTACAGATACTTGTATCCCTGAAGAAGAAGCTTTCAGAAGATTACAAAAACATATCGTAGAGATCTGGAAAGACGCTGAAGCTAAGGGAGAAAGATATTTCCCTCACGAATTCATGTACAAAATGATCCTTTCAGGAGTATTGGAGCAGTATTATGAAATTCCTAGAGAAAACTCATGGATGATTGCTGCTGCAGAAGCTAATTTACCAATCGTAGTTCCGGGATGGGAAGATTCTACAATGGGTAACATCTTCGCTTCTTACTGCATCAAAGGAGAGCTTAAGCCTACGACAATGAAATCTGGGATCGAATATATGACTTACCTTGCTGACTGGTATACTAAAAACTCAGGAGGAAAAGGAGTTGGATTCTTCCAGATTGGTGGAGGTATTGCAGGTGATTTCCCAATTTGTGTAGTTCCGATGTTGTATCAGGATATGGAAATGCATGACATTCCTTTCTGGTCTTATTTCTGCCAGATTTCTGACTCTACTACCTCTTACGGTTCATATTCTGGAGCAGTTCCAAATGAGAAGATCACTTGGGGTAAACTGGATATCACTACACCGAAATTTATCGTTGAAAGTGATGCGACTATCTGTGCGCCATTGATGTTCTCTTATATCTTGGAAAACGCTTAAGAAAAACATCTCACTGGAGATTATAATATCAGCGCTTCAATTGATTTGAAGCGCTTTTTGTTTTAGGATGTAAAAATAGAATTGTTTTGAAAACTAAAAATAATTTGAACCATTAAGATTATTTAAGTTTTAAAGGGCATTAAGAGAAATAGCTAAAGCTATTTTATTTATCCGCATGCTTTACTTTTCATCAAAGATGAAACTAATTATTCTTCCCATCTTCATTTTTCTTAATGGCTAAAAAATAGTATAAAGTATTCCCACAGATTACACGAATTGAACAGATTTTTACGATCTGCAAAATCTGCGGGAGATAAAACTATGTCGTATGAAATTTTATCGGAGATAAAATCCTCGCGCCTTACAACACATAGTATTAAAATAATTTTGCGCCTTTGCGTTTTCCCAAAAATATACATAAACATTTGTGAAAATCTGCGCGATCTGCAGGAAAATAAAAATCAATCCAAAGAATTCACCAGCACAAAATAACGATACGCCAGAATTCCCTTTTCTATCTTAGTAAGATGATTAGGATCTTTCTTACTCAACTTCGGAAGTATTTTTTTATTAATGGCATTCAACAGCCTGAAAAATGATTTTTTCATATCTTTATCTTTTAATGAAACATCATTGAGATGAAAAGAGTTCAAAAATGATGCAAAAAGAGAACCGACTTAAAATAATCATTTTGATATGGACGAAATTTTCAAACAACAGGTATACGAAGTGGCAAGACTTATTCCCAAAGGAAGAGTATCTACTTACGGCGCCATAGCAAAAGCTGTTGGTTATCCTAATCATTCCAGACATGTAGGAAAAGCGATGGGAGGATGTCCGAAAGATGTTCCTGCACACCGCGTGATTTCAAGCTCAGGAGTATTATCTGTCCCCGAATTTCAGCCAAAGCTGGAAGCAGAAGGAATCATTGTTGAAAACCTCAGAATAAAGAATTTCAAAAAACTGTTCTGGGATCCGTTGGAGGAATTGTAAATTTCAAAGAATTCTTTTAATGCAAAGTTTCTATTTATAAACTCTAATATTTTTAAGGGAGCAAAGAAGAAATCAATTTCATTGATTCTTTCTAAGCAAACGTATCATTCATCATAAAGCTTCATCAGTGACAAAGTCGCAACTCTTCGCTTCCTGAAATAAAACATAAGGATCATCAATCCTTGGCGTTAAAAAAGCGCTCACCTCAAAAACCTCCGTAAAAAAATGTCACTCCATACATTAATATGAAGTGACATCAATATTTTCTACAGTTTGAAACTGTATTATTTTCTTCCTCTTGGGAGATCTTTTAGTTCTTCTTTCAGCTTTTCGTTCTCCTCTTTTAATAGAGCAATATAGTTTTGAAGGTTTTTAATGATGTCGCCAGGGATATTATCATAATTATTTTGGTTACTGATAACTCCTGCAGATCTATCATTAAATACAGGATGATCATTATTAACAACTACTGTAGCTTCCTCTTCTTCATAAATGTCCTCAATGGGTACATCCAGAAAACGGGCAAGTTTATCCCACTCATCTTTTACGATCCTCACATCACCGCTTTCTTTTCTGCTGTAATTAGATACATCTGTTGCGATAAAATCAGCTACCTGTTGTTGAGTATAACCTTTTTGCTTTCTGATGAGACGTAATTTTTCTTTTTGCATGACCGACATTTTATACAAAAATGGCAAAAAAGGAGAAGCTATACAATAAAAAGTAGAAAAAAATAGGTGCTAAAGAATAAAATTAAAGATAAAATGAAACTAAATTTAAAAACAGAAGGGTTATCTGATTTAATTGTTGAAAATTTTCTTTCAGAATAACTTCTGATAAGAGAAAGATTTAAACCTTACAGGTTTCTAAAAACTGTAAGGTTTGGATTATCTATTTACAATTTATACTTTTTAAACAAAAAAGACTGCTTCAAAATGAAACAGTCTCTTGTAAATTATTTTTCAAGCTGCTTATAGCTTCTCTGTATAAAATCTGTCAGGTCTTTTCCTTTCAGTAAGTTTTGTGAAAGCTTGGCAAGATCAAGAGCATATTTGATTAAGCTTTCTTTTTCTTCAGCATTCTCAGTCTTTAAGATCTGGCTGGAAAGCTCACTGTTGGAGTTCACCACAAGATTATACATCTCCGGGAAACCTCCCATTCCGAACATACCGCCTCCGCCTGTAGCCTGCATTTCCTTCATTCTTCTCATGAATTCAGGCTGGGTAATCGTGAACGGAGCATCACTGCTGTCAAGATCTTCAAGCTGTACCGTAAATTTAGAATCCTTTATCGCCTCTTCTACATTCTTTTTCAAAGATTCTTTTTCGGTTTCATTCAGTTTTGAAATTACCGGTTCATCTTTTTTGATAAGGTTATTAACATGATCGGCATCTACTCTCGCAAATGAAATATTTTCTTTTGAAGTTTCCAGTTTCTGGATCACGTGTGAAATGATAGGAGAATCCAATAGCAGAACTTCATATCCTTTATCTTTTGCAGACTGGATGTAGCTGTGCTGCTCATCAGCATTGGTAGCATACAGGATAACCAGTTTGTTGTCTTTATCAGTTTGTATTGGCTTGATTTTCTCTACCAGTTCATCCCAAAGGAAATATTTACCGTCTGTTGTAGGATATAAAGTGAATTTGTCTGCTTTTTCAGCAAATTTTTCTTCTGTAATGATTCCGTATTCGATTACAACCTTGATATCATTCCATTTTTTTTCATAATCTTCACGGTTTTCGTTGATTAAAGAAGCCATTTTGTCGGCAACTTTTTTCGTGATGTAAGATGAAATTTTCTTTACAGCACCGTCTGCCTGAAGATAAGAACGGGAAACGTTCAATGGGATATCCGGAGAATCAATTACACCTCTCAGCAACATCAGGAAGTCTGGAACAATCCCTTTTACTTCATCCGTTACAAATACCTGGTTTTGATATAACTGAATTTTATCTTTATCAATATTCAGATTATTGCTCAATTTCGGGAAAAATAAAATTCCGGTAAGGTTGAAAGGATAATCAACATTCAGGTGGATGTTGAATAACGGTTCTTCAAACTGCATTGGGTACAGTTCATGATAGAACTTCATATAATCCTCGTTGGTCAGTTCACTTGGAGCGATGGTCCATGCCGGAACCGGATTGTTGATGATATTGTCTACCTCTTCTGTTTCAGCTACGGCATCCTCAGGAGCATCTTCCGGTAAAGGAAGTGTATGTGTTTTTGTCCCGAATTTAATCGGAACAGGCATAAATTTGTTATACTTTAATAGCAGTTCACGGATTTTTCCTTCTTCCAGAAACTCTACGGAATCTTCAGCAATATGGAGGATGATTTCCGTTCCTCTGTCTGTTTTATCAGTAGTTTCTTCAAGCGTGAATTCCGGGCTTCCGTCACAGATCCAACGTACTGCCGGCTCATCTTTATAAGATTTTGTAAGGATTTCCACCTTTTCAGCCACCATGAAAGCAGAGTAAAATCCAAGACCGAAATGTCCGATAATCCCGGAATCTTTTGCAGAATCCTTATATTTTTCCAAAAACTCTTCAGCGCCTGAAAAAGCAACCTGGTTGATATATTTTTCAACTTCTTCGCCGGTCATACCAATTCCCTGGTCGATGATGCGTAATGTTTTCTGGTCTTTATCAATTTTAACTTCAAGTTTTGGATTTCCATATTCCACTTTTGCCTCACCAATGCTTGTCAGGTGTTTTAATTTTAAAGTAGCATCCGTTGCATTGGAGATCAATTCTCTCAAGAATATTTCGTGGTCACTGTAAAGAAATTTTTTAATAAGCGGGAAAATGTTTTCCACAGATACATTAATATTTCCTTTAGTCATCATATTTTAGATTTTTAATTTAAAATTCTTTCTCAAAAAAAATACCATGCAGGAGAAAGTGACAGAATGTCATTTTTTCAAACTGAAAAGATCTTGTTATATGGATTTGTCAAAGAAATGCCTTACTTTTAAATCTTAAAATATTTTTAAAAATGAAGTTGAAATGTACAGTTTTTATGCTGCTCATCATGACCTTCTGGGTATATGGGCAGAAGAAGCCTTTAGACCATTCTGTTTACGACAGCTGGCAAAATATCGGATCAAGAAAAATCTCAAATGATGGAAAGTGGATTGCCTATTCGGTAGATGCTCAGGAAGGAAATTCTGACCTTTCTTTATATTCCGTTAAAAATAAGACAACAAAGAAGTTTGCAAGAGCGGCAAAAGTGGATTTTACCAATGATTCCAGGTTTGCTGTTTTTCAGATCCGACCGCAGTATAAAGATATAAAAGCGGTAAAAGATAAAAAACTGAAGAAAAATAAATTAACAAAAGACAGCCTTGCCATTGTTGATTTTTTTAATGATAAAACAGAGAAAATTCCGAATGTAAAATCATTTAAAATTCCCGAAAAAGCAGGTTCTTACGTTGCTTATCTTCTGGAAAATATAAAAGATAAATCTTCTGATGATGCTTCCGACAAAGAAGACGGGGAAGAAAATAAAGAGGAAGAAAAAAATGTAAAACCATTACAGCTGGTGGTGAAAAACCTTTTGGATGGAAAAAGTACAACATATGATAATGTCATACGCTACGAGTTCAGTAAAAACGGGAAGCAGCTTGTTTTTGTAACCAAGAAGCCGGATGAAAAGAAAGATAAAAAAGAAGGAAAGGATTCAACAGATGAAAAATCTTCGGATAAAAAAGATACAGACAAGTCAAAACCCAAGAAATATGCATTGCAAACTGTGCAGGTAGTTGATCTGCAAAAAGGAACCGTCAATACAATTTCTGAAATGGAGGGAGACTTTTCACAATTGTCTTTTGACGAAGAAGGAAATCAGCTGGCTTATGTAGGAACTTCTTCTGCACAGAATGATCTGGTGAAGTTGTATCAGCTATATTACTTTAATTTTAAAGGAAACAAAAAAGCAATTGTTACCAATGAGAATGCACAGATGAAGAGAAACTGGGTAATTTCCGAAAACCGGTTGCCGCTGTTCAGTAAAAATGGGAAACAGTTGTATTTCGGTGTTGCTCCGAAGCCAATTGCAAAAGATACTGCCATGATTGCAAATGATCATGCCGTTGTGGATATCTGGAATTATAAGGACGATTATCTGCAAACGGTACAGCTAAAAGAGTTGAAAAATGATCTGAAAAAATCCTACGCTGCAGTTATGCAAACGGAAAAACCGGATTTCTTCACCAATATTGACGGAGAAGATTTGGATACTTTACGACTGGTGAACGAAGGAAATGCAGAATTTGCGCTGGGAATTACCAGTATCAATAACCGGATTTCTTCACAATGGGAAGGGGCAACAAAGAAGACCTATTTTCTGATTGACAATAAAACAGGAGAGAGAACCGAAATTATTAAAAACCTCAATGGAGCAGCGGCTGTATCTCCGCTGGGAAAATTTGTTGTGATCTTTGACAGAGAAAAAGGGAAATGGCTGAGCTATAATGTGAAGACAAAACAAACCCTGCCATTGAATACAGGTCTACCTGTTTCCTTCGTTGATGAAGAATTTGATATGCCGGATTTTCCAAATTCTTACGGGATAGCATCCTGGACCGATAATGATGAATCTGTAATTATCAGAGACCGCTACGATCTTTGGGAATTTTTCCTGAACAGTGCAAAAAAGCCAAGAAATATGACCAATGGATATGGACGTAAGCATAAAATAACATTTGATACCTATGATCTGGATAAGGATATTAAAAGCTTAAACAGAAAATCAGTCATTTATTTATCCGCATTTGATAATACATCCAAGGCCAACGGAATTTTTAAAACATCTGTTCAGTCAAACGCTGATCCGGTAAAGATTCAGATGGAAAATGTATGGGGATACAGAACCCTTCAAAAAGCAAAAAAAGCTGAGGAATATATTCTGGTAAAAGAATCATACACGGATTCTCCCAATATTTTTGCAACATCAGATTTTTCAGAACAACAAAAACTGAGCAATACCAATCCTCAGCAAAATCAATATAACTGGGGAACAAACGAATTGGTAAACTGGACAACACCAAAAGGAAATACTTCTACAGGAGTGTTATACAAACCGGAAAACTTTGATCCGAATAAAAAATATCCGATGATTGTTTATTTCTACGAAAAACTGTCAGACAATTTAAACCGTTATGTTGCACCAGCTCCAACGCCTTCAAGATTAAATATTTCTTATTTTGTAAGCAACGGATATCTGGTTTTCACTCCTGATATTTCTTATACAGATGGTTTCCCGGGAGAATCTGCCATGGAATACATTAATTCCGGAGTTGAAAAGTTAAAGCAAAATGCATGGGTAGATGGTTCAAAAATAGGAATTCAGGGACAAAGCTGGGGAGGTTATCAGGTTGCTTATCTTATTGCTCATACCAATATGTATGCAGCTGCATGGAGTGGAGCACCCGTTGTCAACATGACCTCTGCCTATGGAGGAATCCGATGGACTTCAGGAATGAACAGACAGTTCCAGTATGAGAAATCACAAAGCAGATTAGGGAAAAACTTATGGGAAGCACCGGATCTTTATATTAAAAATTCACCGCTTTTTACCATTGATAAAGTACAGACTCCGGTGGTTATTATGAGTAATGATAAAGATGGAGCTGTGCCATGGTATCAGGGGATTGAAATGTTTACAGCATTACGCCGTCTTGGAAAACCGGTATGGCTTCTGAATTATAATGGTGATGACCATAACCTTATGAAACGTCAGAACAGAAAAGATATTCAAATCCGCGAACAGCAGTTTTTTGATTATTATCTTAAAGGTGCTAAAGCTCCGGTCTGGATGACAAAAGGAATCCCGGCAACCCAAAAAGGAAAGGATTGGGGATTTGAACTGACAGATGATAAACCTAATTAACAGAATTCCGGCGGAGCCAAAGGCTCCGCCGGAATTTTTCATTATAAAAGCAATAAAGAGCACACTGACACAATGGCATTTTTTTTATGATGGGTCTGTTGAGCACTTTTATTATATTTACCGCCAATTATAAATAACAGTATGGGAATCTTTGATTTTTTTAAGAAGAAAAATAACAGTCAGGAAAATGTAAGTACTCCGGTTCATGAAATGGAAATGCCGGAAGAAAAAATAGTAGAGGAAGTGGTGGAAGAAGTTGTGGAAACAATACCGGAAATCCCTTCACAGCCGGTAGAAGAACCAAAAGTAAATGAAGAATATGAAAAAATCAGGATCTATAATGATTATATCGTGTATTCTATAGCCCTTCAGCTAAGAGGTGAGTATACACCGCTTTCTGCTTTTGAAAAAGAAAATGGTGAGGTAGAGGGGTTTGCGTATATGGTTACTGAAGATGCTTATGCGCTTTCTCCACAACAGGCGATTGCACAGATGGAAGAAAAGTTTGAAAGTGAGCTTCAGGAAGGGAAGATTAAATCTTATATGATACTATATCATTCTCAGTTTGATCATAACAATAATCACACTCCGGCTATTCAGGAAGGGGAATTTAAGGGAATTTCACTTGCTTATCACTTTGCCGGTGATGAAAAGAAGAAAACAGGATTGCCTTATATTTTCGAAAACCAAAATATTACGTATAAAGGTTTTGCAGAGTTTTCTCATGAAGAAAATAATGCGATCATGAACCATCAGTTGATTGAGGGACAAAATTATTTCCAGAATACAGTAGGGATTGCGGCTCCTGAAACCACTAATGAAGCTGGGATAATTATCAGAAAATCCAATGTTCATAATCTTGTGAATACATGGAGTGGCGTTTTTGGACATCAGAACTTTCAGACTAAAGATTACGGGCAGTATCTTAGCGCAGTTTTAATGCAGTCCACTGTTTCTGATCCGACAGGAGAGGCCAGAAATAAAACTGAATTTGAGGATGTAAGATTTAAAACCATTGTTACAGATGAATTGAGTACTATAATTCCGGAAGTAAAAACGGATTATACTCTGGATTTTGAAACCAGATCAATCAGAGAATGGGAAAATGCATTGAATTTACAGGCAATTGTAGCAGGACCTGCCAGAGATACTTTTGGTGTTTGGTTTTTTGCAACAGATTATGCTGAAAACAGAAATACCTACATGACTCAGCCTCATCTGAAGGTGAATGTCAGCGGAATTGTTTTCATCCTTGATGTTCAAACCAATACTGATTTACCGGATGGAACCAAAATGAGTGAGGATTTTACTACCTATGCACCAAGTCAGGACTTGCCTAATTATGCATGTTTCGATTTTATTGGTCAGGTAGTAGACTTTAAAGAAACAGAATTGCTTGAAGATAGAAGTGTTAAAGGATATATTTTGAAGTTGAAATTGATCACGAATGAAGAGAATGAAGATTTCTTCACCATTGATGCTTTTGTGAACAAAGAGAACATGAGAATGGAAACGCTTACAAAAGGAATGAAAGTGACCGGAGCACTTCAGCTGCAGGGTAAAATTGCTGAATAATTTTTAAAAAATATAAAATCTCAAAGAGGTTGTTCTACGGAATGACCTCTTTTTTATTTTCTGACCCTTCATTTATTTAAACGCATCGTTGATGGAGCTTTGTGGTAAATGATGCATTTGCTTAGTAAGAATCAATGAAATTGATTCAGCTCTTTGCTCCCTTAAAAATATTACAGCATACAGATGAAACCTTTGCGTTAGAAAAATCTTTACTTTAAAAACAGAAAAAGGCAATCCGAAGACTGCCTTTTCTATATTTTCTGAAAAATTATTTGTTTTTCATTTCTTCCTTAATCTTAGCTTCCAATTCTTCAGCAAGATCCGGATTATCTCTTAAAACATCTTTTACAGCATCACGTCCCTGACCCAATTTAGTCTCTTCGTAGCTGAACCATGATCCGCTTTTCTTCACAATTCCCATATCTACAGCGGTATCAAGAATTTCTCCTACTTTAGAAACACCTTCACCATACATGATGTCGAATTCTGCCTGCTTGAATGGAGGTGCTACTTTGTTTTTCACAATCTTCACTTTCACACGGCTACCGATTGCTTCATCACCTTGTTTGATAGGAGCACTTGCTTTTCTGATATCAATTCTTACAGAAGCGTAAAACTTCAGTGCATTACCTCCGGTAGTGGTTTCAGGGTTCCCGAACATGACACCGATCTTTTCTCTCAACTGGTTGATGAAAATCACGGTACATTTTGTTCTTGAAATCGTAGCGGTAAGCTTTCTTAATGCCTGAGACATTAATCTTGCATGAAGACCCATTTTGGAATCTCCCATTTCACCTTCGATTTCTGCTTTTGGAGTAAGAGCTGCCACAGAGTCAATAACAACGATATCAATAGCTCCTGAACGGATCAAATTATCTGCAATTTCTAAAGCCTGCTCACCGTTGTCCGGCTGAGAAATGATCAGGTTTTCAAGATCAATTCCTAATTTCGCAGCATACGTTCTGTCGAAAGCGTGCTCTGCATCAATGAATGCTGCAATACCACCTGCTTTTTGAGCCTCAGCAATAGCGTGAAGGGTCAACGTTGTTTTACCTGAAGATTCAGGACCATATATTTCAATGATTCTTCCTTTTGGATATCCGCCTATACCTAGGGCAATATCCAAACCTAAAGAACCGGAAGGAATTACTTCTATGGTATTGTCTATAGATTCATCACCTAAAGTCATTACCGTTCCCTTCCCATATGTTTTATCTAGCTTGTCAAGCACTAAAGCGAGTGCTTTTTTCTTATCATCAATGTTACTCATCTCTATTAAAATAATTTCTCAAAAATACATAATTTATAGATCAAAAGCTAATATTATTTGTTTCTGAAAGCTGTTTTAAGAGTTAAAAAATGATAAAATTTTATTACTGATCTCATTCATAACGAAGCAGATGCGGAATGCTGTATCTAAAGTATTTTTTTTATGCTTATTACTTTATTAAGATGAGTTTTTTTGCTGGAAATTGCAAAGGCGCCATTCTTTTAATATAGATTATGCTTTAAGGCGCAAGGATTTTATCTCCGATAAAATTGAGTAGTATATGTATTTTTTACCCCACGCTGATTTTGCAGATAACGCAGATATTAATGAAAACCTGTATCATCTGGTTGATTGCAAGAATTTTCCTTGAAATTATATATTCCGTGCTGAAAATCTTCGATTTTTCTTGCGTCCTAAAAAACTTTTGCAATGTCTTGAAATTTTTGCGCTTTTGCGAGTTCCAACAATTAATTTTAATGGAAATTTGAATTTTTAGTGATGGCAAGATAATCTTCCAGCACTTTCATCTGATCTTTGTTTCCTCTTTGTATTCTGGCATTACGGCTTACAAGGCTGTCATAAATTGTGTTGAAAAGTATTTTCGATTTTGGAAACAGGTTTCTGTAAGGAACTTCCGGAATTTGTAATCTTTTACACACTTCGTCATCTAAAAGAAACCAGGTACAGCAGATGTGCAGATATCTTAAATTTTTTCTCTGGAACTCAAATTTTAAAATAGGATTTTCCAATGATTCATCCAAAAGAGAATGAGCCAGAAGAACAGAATCTTTATCCGAAGGGGGCTGAACGGAAGTCCATAAATAAAAATATTCCGTTGCCTGTTTCTTATCATCAGGAAGAAGCTGTTCCGGAATTCCCAAAAGGTAACCCACGTATTTCCAAAGATGGAAAATTCCCTGTTCTTCTTCAACAGAAAAACGATTTCCCAGCTTTTTAAGACTATGAAGGAATACCAGACTAAACCCGATATACGTTGCCATCATGTCCCATGAATTGATAGGCTCTCCCCAATTTTCAGTGTTCCAGTCTTTATAATGTTTTTTAATGGAAAGCCTTGCGTAAGAATGAATCAAACGGGTTTTTATGGCAAATTCATATCCTTTTGCATGGATTTCCAATGCGTTGTACCGGGTAGCATTCACCCAAAAGTCCAATGTTTCAGAAAGCCTTTTCACAGCTCCTTTCTTCAAAGCTTCTGTAACAATTAAAGGTTTGTTGAGGTAGGCATAATCATAACCACCAATCAGACAGTAATCCCTTAATGAAATTAATGAATCAAGATTGCTTCTCATGCAGAGTTCAGCTCCGCTTTTGAGCAGGTTATAATCCAGCCAGTCCGGAACTTTTTGAGTTTGGCTGAACATTTTTTTTATACTTTCAGGAACATCATCAGTTTCTGAAACTCCATTTCTGATGTAAAGTTCAATTTCCCTGGAAGCCTCATGAAATTTTTTAGTGAAATAAATATCTTTTACCACCTCGTCACCGATCTCATCCGTATGATGAAAATAGGGAGCAAATTTTTCAAATTTTTCAAAACTCACTTCTGCCCCGGAAAATTCTATAAGCTGCTTTCCGTTGCCATGTTCCCAAAATTTCCTGAAATGGGGAGCGTCTTTAAAACGGGGTTGTATCATGTTCATTCCTTTCCCTATAAAAATACAAGTTTTATGCTGAAATATTTTGGTGAGATTTGTCAGGAAGCGGCATCAATTAAAAATTCTTTTTGATTTCGATTTTTTAAGCTTAAAAATTACCCTTTTGGGTTATTTCAGATCATAATAAGCCATTGTAGCTTTATATAAAATTAATAACTAAAGGGTTAATCTAAAAAATATATAATCATGAAAACAAAAATTGTATTACTGTTTCTGCTCGGTTGGGTGGGGATGGCTTTTGGACAAAATTGTTCGGTTTCTTCTACCGAAAAAAATGGAAATTCTCTAGAAATATTTATTAAACCGTTTAATAAGGATAATTATCCTGCTGGATTTAAATTAAAAAAAGGAAGTACTATAAAATTTGTTATTAGTAATGTTAATCCTTTAAAAGTAATAGGTAGTAATATAGAAGCTAAAGGTGAAAATTTTCAATTTGAAATTCCAAAGTCGATAAGTGATAGTTTTATAGGAAATGAAGAGAAAAGTGAAGAAAATAAGAATAAAGGAAGAAATCCTGCTTCAAGTTCTTTTAATCCTAAGGAAGATTTTATTGCTGAATATCAGGTTTTAATAGAAAAAGCATCCAATATAGAGAGAAAAGCAAATCTAAATAATATTTTGGTTGAATTACTTGGAGATAATAACTTTATAAAGAATGTTGATTCAGTTAAAGCTCTTGCAAAAGAAATATATGAAAACACATATGAAATAGATACTCCTATAGAAAAAGACATATTGGAATTACAGAAATCATATTTGGAATTGAAAAAACTTTATAAAGATGTTAATTCAAGAACCGATAATATTTCTTTGTTAGGTACAATTAGTGTTAATGGTTCTAAAGCAAAAATTAATGATGTAAAGGTAAGTTCTACTAATGTTATGTTTGAAGAAGAAATGAACTCTGCAAAAAATATTATCGATATAGTTAATGAAGAAAAGAAAAAAAATGAAATAATAAATAAAGCGTTTGTGGGGAGAAAAACATATGAAACTATAAAAAATGATGATTTCGTTACATTTACTAAGGCAACTCAATTAACAGATGATGAAATAGTGATAACTCCTGTTCTTTTAGGAAAAGATAATAAAGAGTTAGAGAAATTTGAGCCTATAAAAATTACAACATTTGGTGGAGTAAAAGTTAATTTCAGTACTGGTTATATGTTAAGTTTTATAGGAGATGATAATTATCTTTTAAAATATAGTAGTGATGGTAAAAGTAGTGGTGTTTACGAAAATGAAAAAAATAGTATTACACATGCAGTTGGAGTTTTAGCTCATGTATTTTGGGATTTTGGAAAAACGGCAATGTTTGGTATTTCATCGGGAATTAGTATTAATACGGATGCTAAACTCAATTTTTATGCTGGACCTTCTGTTGCATTTTTAGAAAAGAACAGACTTGTTTTTACAGGAGGCCTTTCTTTTGTAAATGTAAAAAAACTTAATAGAAATAATTTAGATGCTAATGATAATTTTATTAATCCTAATTATTTAGATGTTTCCTATTCTGAAATGTATAAACCAGCTATTTTCTTTGCTGTAACTTATAATTTATTTTCTAATGGCAATGACAATACAAAAAAATAAATCTCAACAAACTTTTAAACAATTGGAAAGGAAAAGTACTAAATGACAAATATAGTATTTATAAAAAAACCTTCCCATCGGGAAGGTTTTATATTACTTATTGCTTATCGCTCATTATTGATTATAAAGAAGCAGCGTGTACAAGCATATCTACTAACTTGTTAGAGTAACCCATTTCGTTGTCATACCAGGAAACAAGTTTCACGAAGTTAGGAGAAAGCATGATACCAGCATCTTTGTCGAAGATAGAAGTTCTCTTATCTCCTACGAAGTCCTGAGATACTACTGCATCTTCAGTATATCCTAGGATACCTTTCAATTCACCTTCAGAAGCAGCTTTGATAACTGAACAGATTTCTTCATAAGAAGCCGCTTTTTCAATTCTCACTGTTAAATCTACTACAGAAACGTCAACAGTTGGTACTCTGAAAGACATACCTGTTAATTTTCCGTTTAGTGAAGGGATTACTTTTCCTACTGCTTTAGCAGCACCAGTAGAAGAAGGGATGATGTTATTCAGAGCAGCTCTACCACCTCTCCAGTCTTTCATTGAAGGACCGTCAACAGTTTTCTGAGTAGCTGTTGTAGCGTGTACAGTAGTCATCAAACCTTCTACGATTCCGAAGTTATCGTGGATTACTTTAGCTAAAGGAGCTAAACAGTTTGTAGTACAAGAAGCATTTGATAAGATTTTGATATCATCAGTAAGCTCTTTGTGGTTTACCCCCATTACGAACATTGGGGTGTCATCTTTAGAAGGAGCAGAAAGGATTACTTTCTTAGCACCTGCAGCAAGGTGTTTTGCAGCGCTGTCTTTATCAAGGAATAAACCGGTAGATTCTACTACGTAATCTGCACCGATTTCGTTCCATTTTAGGTTACTTGGATCTTTTTCAGCAGTTACTCTGATTTTTTTCCCGTTTACTACAAGATCATTTCCTTCTACAGAAACTTCACCTGGGAAAATACCATGTACAGAGTCATATTTTAACATGTAAGCCATGTATTCTGCATTGATTAGGTCATTGATTCCTACAACTTCAATGTTGTCTCTTTCAGTCATTGCTCTGAAAACAAGACGTCCAATTCTACCAAAACCGTTGATACCTACTTTAATTGTTGACATAATAGTTTGTTTTTATTAGATTATAAAAATAATTAGATTGCTAAAATTTCTGAAATCAGTAAAAGGTCTTTATTGATTTCATTATGTTTTTTAATGGCTTCTTCAATTGGCGTATACGTCAGATCGTTGGAACGCATTCCTGCCATTACATTGGTTTGTCCTTCCATTAATCCGGTTACGGCTCCATAGCCCAGTCGGCTTGCCAAAACTCTGTCTGCACAGCTTGGAGAACCACCTCTCTGCATATGTCCCAAAATCGCTACACGAATGTCATAATCAGGGAAGGTCTGTTTGGTTTTTTCTGCAAGTTCATACACATTGGCTAGTTTTTCACCTTCTGCAACCACCACAATGCTTGATGCTTTTCCGGTTTTTTCCGCATCCCTGAATTTCGTGAAAAGCTCATCAATACTGTCTTTTTTCTCAGGAATTAAAATATCCAGAGCTCCTGTTGCCAATCCACTGTTTAGAGCAATAAAACCAGCATCACGACCCATTACTTCCACAAAGAAAACCCTGTTGTGGGAAGTTGCCGTGTCACGGATTTTGTCAATGGCATCCATTGCCGTATTCAATGCAGTGTCGTATCCGATCGTATTATCAGTTCCGAAAATATCGTTGTCGATCGTTCCCGGGATACCGATTACTCTGATTCCGAACTCTTCATTAAAGATTTTGGCACCGGTAAATGTTCCGTCACCTCCGATACATACCAATCCGTCAATTCCCAGCTTTATACAGTTGTCGTAAGCTTTCTGACGGCCTTCTTTAGTTCTGAACTCAGCAGATCTGGCAGATTTTAGAATGGTTCCACCCTGGTTGATTATATTTTTTACGGAACGGGCTCCCATTTTCAGGAAATCATTATTGATAAGGCCGTTGTAACCTTCCCTCACTCCGTAGCATTCGATATTATAGTAATTGGCGGTTCTTACTACCGCTCTTAACGCCGCATTCATACCCGGAGAGTCACCTCCTGAAGTAAGAACTGCAATTTTTTTTACAGCACTCTCTTTCATCAAGTAAAAAATTTCGAAAACAAATTTACAAAAACAAGTTCAGATTATCGTAGTAAGTTTCCAATAGTTTTGAATATAAATTATTAAAAGCTTCTGAAGTTTGTAGGTTTAAAAAAATATCGTGCAGTTTTGGTCTCCTCAGCATGGATGTCAAGGTCATACCAGGGCGTAAAATAGGGATTAAACGGATTTGAAAGTACATGAACTGATTGCGCCGGGGTGAATCCTTCACTTAATAAGAATAATCTTTTTCCTTCCTTATTCCGGCAGACACCGGAAATAAAAACAATGTGTCCGGGACTTCCCGGTGTGATTAAAATATCTCCTGTTTTCAGATCTGAATTTTTATTGACCGGTTTTGTTTCTTTATTTAATGAAATCGTTCCTGAATAATTAAAAATGACATCCAGATAATTTCTGAAACTTTGATAAGAATCATCAAAAGACGCAGCTCTTCTGAAGTTGACAGAATTTCCGCTGACAAAAGCTCTCGTTCCGTTTTTATAATCATTCCAGCTGAAAAGATCACCGCTTGTAAAATGAAATTTAATTTCGTTAAATTTTTTTGCCTTATAAAGATATTCAGCTCTCATTCGGATGACTGCATCAGCACATTGCTGAAGATCCTTATTTCCGGTATCAATATCAAAAACCGCTTCATGAAGATGCTGGGTAGAAATAGGTGTCCCGTCATATTTTACAATCTGGCTGCCGTAAGGTTTGAGTTTGAAATTCTCAATGAAATGCCCGAAAGAGCCAGGTTTTTCTTCCATCCACTCATACCCTTCCGGAGGTGAAAATCTTTGCCTGATGGTATTTTTACCTTTATTGATTTTTAAAGCATTTTCAGCAATTAAATGCTCATTTTTATCTGGTTCAGGTAATAAACGGTCTGATATTTTTTCTTTTGTACAGCCTATGTAAATGAGAATAACAATGATTCCTGTGATAACTTTTTTCATGCGTTTTAGTGAACACAAATATCATTTTTTTTCACCTATCCGCCAATATCTTATTTGAAAATTTATCGGTTCAACGACTCCTCTTTTCCAGGAATCAACAATTTACCCCAATCATTCAGCTGCCAGAGGATCTTCACAAGTTTTTCCCCAAGTTCTGTCAAGGTATATTCAACCCTTGGAGGTAGTTCATTAAAGGATTGTTTTGTTAAAATGCCATCATCTACCATTTCAGTCAGCTGCTGATTCAAAACCCTGCGGTCCACTTTTGCAATCCCGCGTAAAAACTCACTGGGACGTTTTTTGCCTTCATTAATCTGCCAGACAATGGGAATTTTCCATTTTCCACTGATAGTAGTGACAGCAACTTCCAACGGACATATTTTATTTTCTTCAGCTCTTCCCTTTGTTTCCATAAAATTGACTTTTTTATCCCTATGTGGTAAAAATGTGCGGTATTGTTTTTCTCCGCCCACTTTCAGACTTTTGTAAAGGTAATCATTAAATAGTATGACAGAAAAACGAAAAGGAGCCCGCTCCATCAAAGATATTCCAGCGGATATTCTGGATCAGCTGAACAGAGGAGAAATTGAAACCGCCAATCTTACGGAATGGCTGGCTGTAGATCAAAGATTGCTGTTGGAAAATCTGCTTTTACAGAATGATCGTAAGGAATATTTGACACCCGTTTTAGAAAATGTAAACCAGCTGAAAAAGCAAACTGTCAATACCATTAATGAAACAATAGGAATTGGATTACTTAATCTGGCTGTGAAAAATAAGGATAACGAATTTCTTTTGAAATTATCAGTTCATCCCGCAGATCTGGTACGTTGCTGGGCAGCTTATACGATTGGAAGAAATAACGGTTTACAACTTAAGGAAAAATTAAACAAAATTCAGCCATTTGCTTCTGACTCTCATTTTGGAGTGAGGGAAATCTGCTGGATGACGGTGCGTCCGGATATCGCCAGAAACCTTGAGGAAAGCTTATCTCTTTTATCAGAATGGACGATGCATGACGATGAAAATGTAAGACGTTTTGCCAGCGAATCCACAAGGCCAAGAGGTGTGTGGTGTGAACATATTGATGCTTTAAAACAAAATCCGGGACTTGGACTGGAAATTCTGGAACCTTTACGATCAGATTCATCCCGATATGTACAGGACAGTGTCGGCAACTGGCTGAATGATGCCAGTAAATCACAACCCGAATTTGTAGTGGAAATCTGTGACGAATGGCTTCGGGAAAGTCCGACAAAAGAAACGCAGTATATTGTAAAGAAAGCGTTACGGACCATCAGAAAGTGAGAGTTATCCACAAACTAGGAATGTTGATATGGTTTTTGAATCTTTAGATTGCAGATTTACATGGGTTTATAATATATTTTATATTCCTTTACTTTCTGGAACTGGCTTTATTTACTCTATTTTTATAAAAAAATTGATGTTGAATTATTTTCAATGTTAACGGTATGTTAACTCAAAAAAGTTATCCACAATATGAGTTTTCCATTAATGTGGATTTTATCTCCCATAAAATGAACAGGTTATAAAATATGGATCAAAAAATAATTTGAAACCGCAGTTTTTATCGTCGAAATAAAAAGTTATCCACAATATGGAATTCCGGCTACCATTTTTCAGTCAGATATTTCCAGTATCTTTTGGGAACATGCTGAATATGGAGTTTCATATTTTTCCTTTCTACAATATTGGTTTTTGTGAAATATCGCTGCCAGAGTATCTGATAATTATTTTCTTCATCATGAAATTTCTGCTGATAATTATGGAGAATAATTTTTTCATCAGGATAGAAAAACTCACAATCGTTCAGATCATACAGAAGTCCGTAGTTTCTCCGGAGATCGTAGATCATCCATTTCTGATCCTGGTATCGGTCGTGAAAATGTTTTCTGATTAAAGGAAGAACATTGAAATCGGGATCTATTTTAGAGAAAAAAACACCATCCCGCATTTTTTCAAACCGTACAAAAGCCGTCATTCTGTGTCTTTCGCGGTTAACTGATTTACAGATTTTTGAAATTTTTAAAACATCATTATCGGCAAAATTTTCAAGAATATTATTTTCGGGATTTTTCACTGACTGCCTTACTGCGGATAAGATGAGGTTTTCCAGATCCGGATCTTCAGATAAAAAAACTTTTAAAAGTTGATATATACCCTGTTTTCCAATATTCTGCTCCAATTTGTTGAGAACCCGCTCAGACTTTTCTGTCTGAGTAATAACTTCATGAATTTCTGCAAAAATATTTTCTTGATGAAACCTTTCCCTGCTTGTGATTTCCACATCTTTATAACGGTATTCGAAAACTTCAAATATGGCTGTGAAAAGACCGTCAAAACTTCCATCATAGAGTAGGGTTGTCATGTGTTGAGTGTAAAAATTTAAAGTTTGGTTGGGCTGTCATTCTGAACGAAATAAAATGAAGTGAAGAATCTAGAGATTCTTCCATCGTCAGAATGACAATAATGCTGCTATGTTTTTGCATAATAAATTAGTGCCCATTTGTGAAAATATTGGTGTCATTTGTGTTTAAAATCAAAACAAAGTCAGCTGTTGCGAAAACTGGTTATGGAATTTGGATGAACTTCCGCCTATCAGCAGTTTCCTGAAGTTTTTATCCGTTAAGTATTTCAGGTAGGCATTCCCAGCATTAAAATCGATAAAGTATTTTGCCCGGTTGACAGCCGCTCCGAGTTTTTTCAAATGATCCATCGTTAAAATCTGAAAACGTCTTGCACTTACAATTTTCTGAGCTGTTTTAACACCAATTCCAGGAATTCTTAAAATCGTCCGGTATTCGGCAGTCTGGAGATTCACCGGGAACTGATCCAGATTCCGTAATGCCCAGCTTAATTTCGGATCCATTTCCAGGTCAAGAAAAGGAACATTCGGATCTAAAATTTCTTCCGCTTTAAAACCATAAAATCTCATCAGCCAGTCCGACTGATACAGTCGGTTTTCCCTAAGCATAGGGACTTCTGTGGTTAAAGAGGGCAGTCTTTGATCTTCCAGAACCGGAACATACCCGGAATAATAAACTCTTTTCAGATTAAAGTTTTTATAAAAATGATCGGCCACTTTGATGATCTGTAAATCGTTTTCATTGGTTGCCCCCACAATCATTTGTGTAGACTGTCCGGCCGGAGCAAACTTCGGAACCTTCTTAAGGATTTTCTTTTCATCTTTATATTGAATGATACCTTTTTGAATATACCGCATCGGGCTGATCATATCCTGTCTGTTTTTTTCAGGAGCCAGCAGTTTTAATCCGCTTTCCGTAGGAATTTCAATATTGACGGATAAACGGTCTGCATACAACGCAGCTTCCTGCATCAGATCATCACTTGCTCCCGGAATAGATTTCAAATGAATGTAACCGTTAAAATTTTCTTCCAGGCGCAGCTTTTTGGCCACTCTTACCAGTCTTTCCATTGTGGTATCAGCATTTTTAAAAATTCCTGAGCTTATAAACAAACCTTCAATATAATTCCTGCGGTAAAAATTGATGGTAAGATCTACCACTTCTTCTACCGTAAAAGCAGCTCTTTTGATATCATTGGAACTTCTGGAAACGCAGTAAGCACAATCATAAATACAATGGTTGGTCAACAGAACTTTAAGCAGGGAAACACATCTTCCGTCTTCTGTATAGGTATGACAGATCCCGCTTGCAGAACTATCTCCCAATGCTCCTTTTTTATTTTTTCTTGTACCTCCGCTTGATGAACAGGAAACATCATATTTCGCTGCATCTGCAAGGATTTCAAGCTTTTCTTTAAGACGGTCAAAATTCATGTTTAAAATGATTTGATATGTTTTGTATCTGAATTGTAATTTAATATTGTTCAAATTTAGTTCCAAAATTGATAAAAGTCAACCTTTTTTCATAGAAGTTATCAACAAAAAAGAGTCTCAAAATCATTATATTTACGGCTCATTAAAGTTTATATCATGAATCATAAACCAATCGAAGGTTTTTCCAAGCTTCCAAAGCAGGGGAAAATCGAATGGCTCGTAAACGAATATCTTGAAGGAAACCAGGAATATCAAAATATATTAAAACAATACTGGAATGATGATGCAGATCTTCAGAAGCTTCACGAAGAGTTTTCTGAAAATACCATCTCTAATTTTTATATGCCGTACGGAATTGCTCCGAACTTTTTAATCGATGGAAAACTGTTGGCGCTTCCAATGGCTGTTGAAGAAAGTTCAGTAGTTGCTGCCGCTTCCAAAGCTGCCAAATTCTGGATCGATAAAGGAGGTTTTAAAACAACGATTATCAATACTGAAAAACTGGGGCATACCCACTTTATTTTTAATGTAGAACCTCACAAATTATTACATTTCTTTAATTTCAGTTTAAAGAAAAAATTATTTGAAGCTACAGAAGATATCACCGCGAATATGAGAAAACGTGGCGGAGGTATTTTAAACATCAGCCTGGTGGATAAAACAGCAGAAATGCCGAATTATTACCAGTTGAAAGCAAGCTTTGATACCGTAGATTCAATGGGAGCGAATTTTATCAACTCATGTCTTGAGCAGTTCGGAAAGACTTTGAGACAGGAAGTTGCTACCAGCGAAGATTTTACTCAGGAAGAAAAGAATTCACTACAGATTGTGATGAATATTCTTTCCAACTTTACCCCTGACTGTATTGTGAGAGCTGAGGTTTCGTGTAAAATGGAAGATTTAAAAGATGACAGTGGAATTTCTCCTGAAGAATTTGCTTCTAAATTCAAACAGGCCGTTACCATTGCAGAAATAGAACCTTACCGTGCGACTACTCATAATAAAGGAGTAATGAATGGAGTAGATGCCGTTGTAATCGCTACCGGAAATGATTTCAGAGCTACGGAAGCCTGTGCACATGCCTATGCAGCAAGAGATGGCCAATACAGATCTTTAACACACTGTACAACAGATAACGGAATCTTCAGATTCTGGATTGATCTTCCTATTTCTGTTGGAGTTGTGGGAGGACTTACCAATCTTCACCCTTTGGTAAAATTCTCACTGGCACTTCTTGGGAAACCTTCCGCACAAGAGCTGATGAGCATCATGGCAGTTTCAGGACTTGCACAAAACTTTGGGGCTTTACGCTCTCTGGTGACCACAGGAATCCAGAAAGGACATATGAAGATGCACTTATTGAATATTCTGAACCAATTGGGCGCTACTGAAGAAGAAAAACAGCACTTTGTAACGTATTTTAAAGATAAGACGGTGAGCCACCATGAGGTGATCAATGAATTTAACAGAATGAGAGGAAACTAATGCTACAGATCATTTTGCCTATCGTATTCCTTCTTTTTGGATTCTTTCTGAAGAAAACAAACAATGAAGGTTTCAGAAGTTCCAAAAAATTCGCCAATATGTTTATCATACTGGGGATTTCTACACTGGTTGCCAAGTTCATTTTAATGTACTTAAAATCAAAATAGTGAAAAAGGGTATTGTATTTTTCTTACTGATTTCCGGGTTAAGTTTTTCACAGCAGCAAAAAGTGAAAATCACTAATCTGCAGCCTAAAACTGAAGATACCGTTTTTCCGGTTGTTTCTTATCCTGAAAATCCGCGGGTCGAAAATAAAATCAATACATTTCTGCAGGTAGATCAGCTGGAATATGTTCCCGGATCTGGCGGAAACCCTTTTAAACTGGCTTCTACAGCAACCAATTCCTATTCCAACTATCTTTATTTTTATAGTTGGGATAAAATTGAAACTCCTGAAAATATCCTGAGCATTGCCATAGACGGCGAAGCTTCAGGTGCTTATCCAGAAGGGTTTTTAATCTGGAAAAATTTTGATCTGAGAACAGGAAATTTTATCAATGCTGAAGATTTATTTCAACCCAATTCAGTTAAAATGGTTGAAAGTATCATTCAGAAAAGAGTAAAGAAAAGAATTGCCGACTTTCTGGTCAAGCTGAAAGCAGAAAAAAATCCATCTGAGGAAACTGAAGATCAGATCGCTATGTATGAGGACTGTTTTACAGAACATACTTTAGAAGACATCAGATATTTTTTCGGAAAAGATAAACTGACTTTTGTTGCCGGAAGATGCTCCAACCATGCTATGAGAGCTCTGGATGACCTCGACAGTCACGAAATAAAGTTTTCCTACAAAGAACTGGAAAAATATTGGAGTCCTTATGCAAGAAATTTAATTTCCGGTTCTGAAAAAATAGGTGCCACCAGTTTTAGAAATAAGTTGTACAAAGGAAAAATAGATGGCAAATATCCTGTCACTGTTTTTATCAGCCGCTTATATAAAGGAGAAAGTGAAAATGATACAAGTTCCTTTACTGCATTGTATTGGTATGATAAAAATAAAAAACTGATCCCATGGGACGGTAAAATGAAAGGAAATCATATTTCCATTACTGAGAATGATCATTATGATGAAGCTGTCGGCAAATGGATTCCAAGAGCTTTTGTGGAAGCAGATATGAATGGAAATACAATTTCAGGAACCTGGCAGGATGATAAAACAAAAAAATATTTAACCTTAGAATTAGAAGAGTTATAAAATGAAAACAATCACATTAATTTTTGGAGCAGTTTACGGAATGGTGTCTGTAATCCTGGGTGCTTTCGGAGCACACGCTTTAAAGAAAATATTAGCTGTGGAAAGACTGGAAAGTTTTGAAACAGGAGTAAGATACCAGATGTATGCAGCTTTTTTCCTGCTGATCATCGGGTATATCTTAAAATTTGAAACTTCTGCTGAAAAATGGACTTCCATTTTAATGATTGCAGGAACATTTTTATTCTCTGTAAGCATCTATTTCTTAAGCATGCAGGATTATTGGGGAATGAATCTTAAATTCTTAGGCCCTATCACTCCGCTTGGAGGTCTGATGATGATCTTGAGCTGGGGAATGCTGATCTTATATTTTGCCAAAAACAGAATTTAGGAAATAAAAATTAACAGAAGAAGGCGGCTCATACGAACATTCAACCTGTTCAATCTGAGAAATTAGCGAAAGAATAAGGGAAAACAGGAAGATATGTTAAAAATCAAGTCAGCCAGACTTTAATTTTTAAGTCAATAAACTTGAACTTCCGTGTCTTTTTAGTAAATTTGTCAACCTTTAAATATTAAAATAAAATAATAAAAATAATATGAATCTTCACGAGTATCAATCAAAAGAGATTTTATCAAAGTATGGAGTAGCTATCCAACGTGGTTTCGTTGCAAACAATGTAGATGAAGCTGTAGCTGCTGCTGAAAAACTAACTGCTGAAACTGGCGCTCAAGGGTGGGTAGTAAAAGCTCAGATCCACGCAGGTGGTCGTGGTAAAGGCGGTGGTGTAAAGTTCTCTCCAAACATGGATAAGCTTAAAGAAAACGCTCAGAACATCATCGGAATGCAGTTGATTACTCCACAAACTTCTGCTGAAGGTAAAAAAGTAAATTCTGTTTTGGTTGCAGAGGATGTATATTATCCAGGTGAGTCAGAAACTAAAGAATTTTATGTTTCTATTCTATTAGACAGAGCTGAAGGTAAAAATACAATCGTATATTCTACTGAAGGTGGTATGGATATTGAGCACGTTGCTGAAGTAACTCCTCATTTGATCCACAAAGAAATCATTGATCCTGCTTTAGGTCTTCAGGGATTCCAGGCTAGAAAAATTGCTTTCAACCTAGGTCTTGAAGGAAATGCTTTCAAAGAATTTGTAAAATTCATCGGTTCTCTTTATAATGCTTACACAGGTATTGATGCATCTCTTTTCGAAATCAACCCTGTATTAAAAACTTCTGATAACAAAATTATCGCTGTAGATGCTAAAGTAACTTTAGATGACAACTCATTGTTCCGTCACAAAGACTTAGCTGAACTTAGAGATACAAGAGAAGAAGATCCAATGGATGTAGAAGCTGGTGAAGCTGGTCTTAACTTCGTAAAACTGGATGGTAACGTTGCTTGTATGGTAAACGGAGCTGGTCTTGCAATGGCAACTATGGATATCATCAAATTATCTGGTGGTAACCCTGCAAACTTCCTTGACGTAGGTGGTACTGCAGATGCTCAGAGAGTACAGACTGCTTTCGGAATCATCTTAAGAGATCCAAACGTAAAAGCTATTTTGATCAACATCTTCGGAGGTATCGTAAGATGTGACAGAGTTGCTCAGGGTGTTGTAGATGCTTACAAAGCTATGGGTAGCCTTCCTGTTCCATTGATCGTAAGATTACAGGGAACTAACGCTGTAGAAGCTAAAAAATTAATTGACGAGTCTGGTCTTCCGGTACACTCTGCAATTACTTTAGAAGAAGCTGCAAACAAAGTAAAAGAAGTTTTAGCATAAGCTGAAATTTTTAAATAAAATAGAAAACCGTTCCAATTTTGGAACGGTTTTTTTGTTGGAACGTGAAGGGCACAGTTTTGTAATAACTTCAGCGGAAATGTACTACTGTAAACCTAACAGGTTTCTAAAACCTGTTAGGTTTAAATATCTCCAATCAATCATCATAAAAAAGACCATTTCAATACTCGAAATGGTCTTTTATTTTATAAATAATTTTACTTATCCTGATGACTTTCCGGCAAGTTAGTCTCTCCACTTGTAATGCTGATGCTCGTTGGCGTTACCAGCTGAATTTTATCCGTATCAAAGCGTTCTTTGATCCCTAAATAAGCCTGGCTTCTTACCTGCGCAAGATTAGCCCCTACTTTTATCCAGAATTTTACCTGCAGATTAAATGCACCTTGCTTCAAGTCTGTAAAAATTACTTCTACGGTGTCCAGCTTATCCACATTATCAAGATTTTTAACCACATCAAGAATTCCTTTCTGAGCTTTAGTGATATCTTCATCAGCCGGAATTTCAAAGTTTAAAATTATCCTTCGCTGTGGAGAGGCTGTAATATTGTAAAACGGAGCATTGAAAACAACCTGATTAGGGATATAAGCTTTCTTTCCGTCATCAGTAAGAATTTTTGTAGTGAGAAACCCGATTTCCTGTACTGTTCCTGAGTGGGTTCCGATCGTAATATAATCTCCTACCTTGTAAGCTTTGTCAATTCCAATAAGCATTCCTGAGAAAATACTGGATACCAGGTCTTTCAGAGCAACCCCGGCAATAACCCCTGCAACTCCTAAGCTTCCGATAAACTTCCAAAGAAAACCGCTGAAACCCATTATTTCAAGAGCAATAAAGGTTCCCATCAGCATGATCAAAAATCTGAATACACTGATTAAGGTGACTAATGAACTCTCTTTGCGACTTTTAGGAAAAAATTTATGGAATAATTTTACCGCTGCCTGGCTTAAATATTTGCTGGTAACCAGGAAAAAGGTAAATACTAAAATTCCAACAATCAGCTTGGGGGTAAGTTCAGCGAAGGTGATATACCAATTTTCCAATACCTTGTAAACAAGATCTACATACCTGAGTCCGGTTTTCTCCATGAATAAAATTTTAATTAAAGATATAAATTTTCATCAAAAAATTTGCCAGCTCCAAAAAGTCTACTAAATTTGTAGACTATAAAGAAGAAACATTATGTCAATCAAACTAGGAGATACAGCACCCAACTTTCAGGCAGAATCATCAGTAGGCGATATCAATTTTTATAATTATCTGGGAGATTCCTGGGGAATTCTGTTTTCGCATCCTGCAGATTATACACCGGTATGCACAACGGAGTTGGGATATACCGCAAAACTTCAGTCTGAGTTTGATGCCAGAGATACAAAAGTAATTGCCCTGAGTGTAGATGGGGTAGAAGATCATCAAAATTGGGTAAAAGATATTAATGAAACTCAGAATACCAATGTAAAGTTTCCTATTATCGCAGATAAAGACAAAAAGGTTTCAGAACTGTATGATTTTATTCATCCCAATGCTTCGGCTACCGCTACAGTACGTTCTCTTTTGATTATTGATCCTTCCAAAAAAGTAAGACTGATTATTACCTATCCGGCCTCTACAGGAAGGAATTTTGACGAGATCCTCAGAGTGCTGGATTCTTTACAGCTGGTAGACAATTACCGTGTGGCTACGCCTGTGAATTGGGAAGTTGGAGAAGATGTTATTGTACCTCCAACCATTTCTACAGAAGATGCCCGGAAAATATTCCCGAAAGGGGTAACGGAAATAAAGCCCTATCTGAGATACACCCCTCAACCTAATACATGATTTATTTGATTTTTTATAGTTTAGTTTTAATTTGTACGAAAAGCGCCCCGGAAATAAATTTCGGGGCGCTTTCATTTTTTTTATAAGTATTTCAGTGATTACTTAACGTCGTTGATGATTTGTTTCGCTTTAGACGTTGGAAGATAAATCTGGAATCCTAAACCAAAAGTAATTTTGTTAGTGTATCCACCGCTTCCGAATCCTGCATTTGCATCATATTTCACTAAACCTTCCAATCCGATGTTTGGTGTGATGAAGTAAGAATAACCAGGTCCGAATCCGAAGTTAAGACCGTTAGAAGAAGAACCTCCTTTAGAGATAGACATTCCTCCAACACCTACGTTACCTTCGAAGAACCATCTTCCGTGGTGTAGTAAGTTGTTTACTCCCTGCTCTCCCGGGTTAAGATAGTAACGTCCTAATGCTCCTACATTATATGTAAAAGTAGTGGGTGCATCTTTAGCTCCTTTGAAACCTAAATCTACGTATCCCCCAACTGCGATATTATCTTCGATGAAATAGGCTCCTTTAGGCTGAATTGCAAAGTTATATCCTGCTCCTTCATTTAACCCAAAATTTGCACCTACAAGGTTACCCCCTACCATCCAATTACCTTTTTGAATCTGAGCGTTGGCAGTTGCTGTTAAGCCTGCTACGGCTAATATCCCTGTTAAAATAAGTCTTTTCATAATTTATTATTTTAATAATTAAATGTTTATTATTCACGAATTATAGAAAAAACAATAAATGTGCCAGACTCTTAATTTTACGTAATTTTTCTAAACAAACGTTAAGATTTTCAACGAGATATAGTTTATTTTTTTCACCTGTCGGCTCTATATGTTATGATAATAAAGAAAATAAAATGGTTGTTTTAAGAAAAAAATGATAAAAGTAGATAATATATCATTAATTATATAAAACACTTATTTTTCTTTGCCCATTCGGAATTTAAATAAATAAAAGGATCACCGAAATGATCAGACCTGCAATTGTAAATTTGATTCCACGTTTGAATGCTTTGGTCTTAGGATTAAACATCCAGAAACTTGAGATGACGAAAAAGAAAAGAGAAACTCCGAAGAATACGCTTAGAGGGGATATAGCATCTTTCGATTGTGATTTGTGAAGCGAAACCATTTTGTCCAATACGAAAGGAAGTTCCTTTTTGGAATATTTGGCTTTTCCGGTTGCACTGTCATAAGTTCCCTGTTTAAAATAAAGAACACTTCCTTCTGTTTTTTCCACTTCCAGGCCTTTCATCTTAAGCTCTTTTTTCAGCTCTTTTTCTGAAAGATTGGCTGCGATATTCTTTTCGTATTTCTTTTCACTTTTCAGGAAATCTGTGTCTCTGTACACCAGAAGAATTCCACTTAACGAATATACAGCCATAATTCCGGCAAGGAAATATCCCAGGTAACGGTGCGTGATTCTCATGAAACTTCTTGTGTCTTTAATCTTATCCATATCTTATTTTTTTGTTTTTGTTTAAAATTTCAAAAGTGGAAACTGCAAAAATGCAATTTCCACTTTTAGTGAAAGAATTATTATATAAAGAATTCTAGAGTCTGTAAATCAATGTGAAATAGTAATTTCTAGGCGTAATCGGATTCACTGAATAATTCTCGTGAACATTATAATTTACGACATCAAACAGGTTGCCCACTTTCCCCTGGATAGAGAATTTTTTCCACTCGTAGCCTACTGAAACGGAAACAGTCGTATAATCTTTCAGGTCAAACATTCTGCTCACGTTATTTCTACTTGTGTTTGTAGATTTTGTATCATTCCATCCGGCAATTCTGTCCCCGATGTAATAAATCCCAGCTCCGATTTTCAACCCTTTTACGTAGTTTGTAAATTTATAGAAAACAGAAGCATTTGCTGTTGTAGCGGGTGTTCTTACCAGTCTTTGGTTTTCAATATATCCTTTTTCAGGAGTGTCGGTATATACCGAATTGTTATAAGAAAAACCTCCGATTATAGATAAGTTTTCTGTAGGATTTCCTGTAATGTCCAGTTCCACACCACGGCTTCTCATATTTCCTGCAAATTCTTTAAGATTGGTGTCTGTGGAATTTACAGGTACTCCGTTTGGAGCAGAAGCAAACCAATACGTTTGATAGTAGTTATTGTACATAATCTGGTAAGCCGTTAAGTTAACAGCTAAAGCATTATTCCAGAAATTCTTTTTAATACCAATTTCATATTGATCAACCGTTGATGGCTTTATGCTTTGCTTTGATAAAGTATTTAATTGATTTTGAACATCTGTAACAGGCTGATTGGTATTTACCGTGCCAAATTGATCTGAAGTATATCCTGCATTGGCTGCAAAAGAATTCGTATAAGTTGCAAATACAGAAAGGTTTTCATTTGGAGCATACACCAAACCTACTTTTGGAGAAAATGCATTGTCAGACGTTGAAGAATTAGCGACTTCAATTTTATCATTTAATGTGAAGCGGGTCGTCAGCGTAGGCATATTTTCTATATAAGACCATCTTAAACCTGCAATTACTTTTAATTGTTTTGTTAAGCTGATAAAATCCTGTGCATAGATCCCGATTCTTCTTGTATTGATCCTGTTTCTCGTACTAAGAGTAGAATTCGGCATATCAATACTTCCCCACGTTGACGGATCATCTAAATATAGAAGATTTCTTGGAGCCGCAACAGTATAAGCATAAGCATCTGCCTGGCTGTAATCAGCATCTGCCCCAATTAAAACTTTGTGGCTGATTTTTCCTGTATTGAATTCACCATTGATGTTTACCTGTGCTGAAGTATAATTTTGTTCGTTGTAAGTTCTGCCAAAAGGTCTTTTCCATGACAATCTGTTAGGATCTACAGTGGTATCTTTGGTGTCATAGATCCATTGTACTCTTTCAGAAGAAAAATAATCTTTTGTATAGTTCTGGTAAGAAGCAATCGCATTTAAAGACCATCTTTCGTTGAACTGATGATTAAAAGTTACATTCGTAGAAGCTTGCTGTACATTTTGATATTGCCAGTCAGTTCCGAAGAAAGTGTTTCTGGAAACAGTATCATTCAATCTATAGCTTTGGTCTTTTTCCGTAATAGAACCAAGCCCGAAATCAGGAGTGAAATTAGTTTTAAGATAATCTGCTTCCACAATCAATTGTGATTTTGGGCTTAAATTGAAAAGGAAGGATGGATTGAAATAATATTTCTCTGATTCTACAACATCTCTGAAACTTTCAGCATGCTCATAGGCTCCGTTTACTCTGAAAGCAATATTTTTAGATAAAGGACCGTAAATATCAACTGTTGGTTTATAAGAATTCCAGCTTCCGCCGTTTAACCCGATACTTCCACCAAAATTGAATTTAGGCTTTTTTGTAATCATATTGATAACACCACCAGCTGCTGTATTTCCAAAAAGCATGGCATTGGCGCCCTTTAAAACTTCTACTCTTTCCAGACCACTTACTTCAGGGAAAACACCGCTGTTTACTCTTGAACCATTTTTAAAAATATTATCATTTCCTAAAATGAAACCACGTCCACCAAAACTATCCTGAGAATTTCCTCTGGATGAAGTGATGTATAATCCGTTTACATTCTGAAGAACATCACTCAGTTGCTTTGCCTGCTGCTGCTCAATGATTTCGTGGGTAACAATAGCAATGGGCTGGGGAGTTTCCATTATCGTCAGATTCGACTTTGTCGATAATGGTCTAGCCTGGTTAGGATTTCCCGTTTTATGAAGGTTGATATCCTCAATAGTTTGAGTTCTGATAGTATCTGCTTCAGTATTTTTCATCTGTGAACTTGCCGAAGCGGCGATAAACAGAAGGCCTAAAGAAAGTAATTGTCTTTTCATTTTATTTTTATGTAGAACAGTTTTAAATAAGGCGCAAATGTAAGTATTTGTTTAGAATAGATAAAAATAATTTTATGATTTAAATCATATTTTTATGAGTCGACGAGATGGATTATTTCTATAGCTCCTTTATACTAAGGGATAGAGAATTTTTTATGAATATATTTGTTAAAAATTATAATATGCAATTGGTAAAAGCAGGGCTTTGTGCCTTTGGAATGAGTGGGAAAGTGTTCCATGCTCCCTTTTTAAAGGAGCATCCGGGATTTTTTATCTCTGCTGTTGTGGAAAGAAGCAAGGAAGAATCGAAGGTGAAATATCCTGAGGCAACGATCTATCGTTCCGTGGAAGAAATGCTTCAGCAGGCAGATGTAGAATTGGTGATCATCAATACTCCGGTTCAGACCCATTATGAGTACGCCAAAAAAGCACTGGAAGCGGGAAAAAATATTATTGTGGAAAAACCTTTTACAGTAAATGTTTCTGAAGCAGAAGAACTGGTGCAACTGGCTGAAGAAAAAGGTTTGTTTCTGAGTGTATACCAAAACCGAAGATTCGACCGTGACTTTCTGCAGGTTCAAAAAATTCTGAATGATAAGAAAACAGGGAATATTAAAGAAGTTGAAATACGTTTTGACAGATTCCGTACCATGGCCAGTGGAAAGCAGCATAAAGAAAGTCCTGATCAGCTGGGATCAGGATCACTTCATGATCTGGGAGCACATCTTGTAGATCAGGCGGTGCAGTACTTTGGGTATCCGGAAAAACTTTTTGCCGATGTATTTTCTATGAAAGGAGCCGAATTCGCTAACGATTATTTTGAAATTCTCTTATTCTATAAAGATAATCTGAGAGTAAGACTGAAATCATCTGTTTTCAGCAAAGAAGGACATTATGCTTACACAATTCATGGAGACAGAGGAACTTTCCTGCAGGAAAGAACCGATAATCAGGAAAATGAACTGGTAGCAGGTGCTATTCCTGAATATGGTAAAGAATGGACAAAGCCTTTGACTGCACCGGACGGAATTTTAAACTTCCTGAATGATCATTCTGAAACTGAAAGAAATCTTACCTCCAGTGAAGCCGGAAACTATATGGATTATTACCAGCAGATTTATGAACACATTGTTTTTGGATATGCCTTACCATCTCCGGGAAAAGAAATTATTCAGAATATGAAAATCATTGATGCTTCTCTTGAAAGTGCAAAAGAAGAAAGAATAGTAAAATTATAAATTAGAAATGAGTTCAAAGTTCAAGGTTTAAAGTTCAAGGTTGATACCAGTCGGGATTAGAAATTTCCAACCCGTCTACAATCCAACTCTGCGACACTTTGAACTCATTCCTATTATTAAAGGAGCTCCTGAAGCTCCAGCCATCTCATTTCGTGGTTCTCCAGTTTTTCTGAAACCGTTTCCAGCTCGGAAGAAAGAGTGGCTATCTTTTCATAATCAGCTTCGTTGTTGAGCTTATCCAGAATTTTTGCGCGCTGTTCCTCCAGTTCAGGCATTTCTTTTTCAATCGTTTCCAGTTCCCTTTGTTCTTTAAAGGTCAGTTTTCTTTTAGAATTGGAAAATTGAGTACCTTCTGCGGAAGAAATTACTTCTTTTACAGGATCAGGTTTTACCGCAGCATTTTTTTCCAATGCCTCTTCACGGCTTCTGGCTTCTCTGTATTCTGAGAAATTACCTACAAAATCCCTGATTTTCCCGTTGCCTTCAAAAGCCAGAACATGGTCTACAATTCTGTCCATGAAATACCTGTCGTGGGAAACGATAATCAAAGATCCCTGGAATTGCTGAAGAAAGTTTTCAAGAACCGTTAGCGTCGGAAGATCTAAGTCATTTGTAGGCTCATCAAAAATCAGGAAGTTAGGATTCTGATACAAAATATACATCAGGTGAAGCCGTCTTTTTTCACCTCCGGAAAGTTTGGAAATAGGAGAATACTGTGTCTGATCGTCAAATAAAAATAATCTTAAGAACTGTGATGCGGATAAACTTTTACCATTCGCTAAAGGATAAAATTCTGCAATTTCTTTAATGAAATCAATCACACGTTCATCCTCTTTATAGGTAAGGCCTTTTTGTGAGAAATAACCGAAGGAAATAGTTTCTCCTGTTTCAATTTCTCCTTTATCGGCTTTTTCAAAACCTTGAATAATGTTAAGCAGGGTAGATTTTCCCGCTCCGTTCTTTCCAATGATTCCAACCTTTTCTCCACGTTGAAACTGGTAGCTGAAATCTTTTAACAGAACTTTTGGCCCAAAGCTTTTATCAATATGTTTGAGTTCAAGAATTTTATTTCCCAGACGTTTCATTTCAAAATCAAGCTCCAGTCCATCTTTTCTGGTGTCGGTTTTGGCCACTTTTTCTGTTTCGTAGAAAGCATCAATTCTGCCTTTTGATTTTGTGGTTCTGGCTTTTGGCTGTCTTCTCATCCATTCCAGTTCCTTTCTGTAAAGGTTATTCGCTTTATCAATCGTAGCATTAAGATTCTCCTCACGAATCATCTTGTTCTCGAGGTAAGTAGCATACGAACCATTGTGAACATACAGATTCTGATCCTCCATTTCCCAGATGATATCACAAACACTGTCAAGGAAATATCGGTCGTGGGTTACCAGAAGTAACGTGATTTTTGCTTTGTTCAGATAGTTTTCAAGCCATTCTACCATGTCCACATCAAGGTGGTTGGTAGGTTCGTCCATGATAAGAAGGGTATGTCTGTGCTCAGCTCTTGTTTCAGTTAAAAGCTTCGCCAAAGCGACACGTTTGATCTGTCCTCCCGAAAGGGTTCCCATTTTAGCCTCAAGATCTGTAATTTTAAGCTGGGAAAGAATCTGCTTCATTTCATTTTCCAGATCCCAGGCTTTATGAACTTCCATATCAGCCAGTGCTTTCTCAATAAAATCATTATCTGTAGAATGAAGTGATCGATGATAGTTTTTAAGCGCCAGGATAGGCTCGGAATCCAGGGTCATCATAAATTCTTCAATGCTCAGCTTAGGATCATAGTCAATTTCCTGATCAAATAATACCACCTGGATATCTTTATTGATGATCGCAGTTCCGCTGTCTGCAATTTCCTTACCCATTAATATTTTCAGAAGCGTAGATTTTCCACTTCCGTTTTTGGCAACAATCGCTATTTTATCTCCTTCATTGATGTGAAAAGAAATATTTTTAAACAAAACTTTGATGCCGTAAGATTTGGTAAGATTTTCTGCAGAAACGTAATTCATTGGGAATTAATAGTTTGATTTTAATTTTGAATTGAAAGGCAAAAATACGAAAATGTAGCCTAAAACTTCCCGGAACCCCTTTTATAAAAATGAATATTTATAATTTTTTAATAGACTGTGTCCCTTGCCTGCAAAAACTAATCAGTAAATTTGATCAGCAACAATAAAATATACAGTTTAAAAATAGTAATAAATAATACAAAAATCTGATGGAAACAATGAAAAAAGTTATTGTAGATATGGACGGGGTAATGGCAGATGTCTATCATCAGCTGGTACAATTTGAAAAAAGAGATACAGGAAGAGAAATTGAAATCAGTGATTTGGCAGGTAAGCCTGAAATAGAGTCTTTTCCCAACGGAAAAAAGCATGTAAATGAAGTAGGCTTTTTCAGAACCTTACCGGTAATGAAAGGAAGCCGTGAGGCAATAGAATACCTTAATAATAAATATGAACTCTATATTGTATCTGCCGGAATGGAATTTCCGAACAGTCTACGGGAAAAATATGACTGGCTGGCAGAACATTTTCCTTTTATCACATGGGAACAGATTGTTCTTTGCGGAAGTAAAAGAGTAGTGTCCGGAGATGTCATGATTGATGATTATCCTAAAAATCTGGACCATTTTTCAGGGCAAAGACTGATATTTACCCAGCCTCATAATGAACTGATAGAAAATGATACCTATGAAAGAGTTCATTCCTGGGAAGAGGTTATGAATATCCTATAATTCTGAGTTTAAATTCTTGATAAAGCTATGAGAGAATTCCGGAAATTTTTTAAATAATTTTAACTAAAGGGAGAATAAATTTAATAAAATGTTGGGAAGCCGGCATATTGAAAATAGATATGTTTGCATCAAACTTTTAACATGAAAATATATTCTACTTTATTCTTCCTTGTGGCAGCCTCAGCCTTCCATGCGCAGGTTGTTTCCGGAACTATTGTTTCTAAAAACGAAAATCAGCCTATTCCTTATGTGAAAATCGGGATTGAGAAGAAATCGACAGGTACAATTTCAGATGAACAAGGAAAATTTTCAATTGATCTTTCCAATACAGATCCCCAACAGAAAATAAAAATAGAAGTCCCGGGATACAATCTTTATCAGGAAACAATACAGAATTTTAAAAAGTATGACCAGCAAAAAATATTTTTAACAGAGAAAACTAAAAATATTAAAGAGATTACAATTAAGCCTAAAAAGCTGGTAGATAAAAACTGGGGGGTCAATACCAAGACAAAAAGTGTTATTTATTCTGTTAACCCGGAATTTGACAAAAAGAGTTTTCTTGGAGAAACAGCTTTAGAATTCAACGCTAAGAAAAGATCAAAGCTTAAAAATATCAATCTGAATATAGCCAGCTATGTTTCTACCGAGCCGGTTTTAATGAGATATAGCATTTACAGTGAAAAAAATGGCTTCCCGGATAAAAATATCCTGGAAGAAGAGATTACCGTAGAGCTCACTGAAGATATGATTAAAGACGGAACGTATACACTGGATGTAAGCGACCGTAACATCTGGCTGCAGGGAAAATTTTTTATCGGCATACAGTTTTTAAAAGATTTTGACGGCAGGATTAAAATCAGTGCTGCTTTGTTCAGAACAGGATTTATAAGGGAGTTTTATGGTGAGTGGCAGAAAATGACCATTGCCGCACCAGCCATTAATATTGATGTGAAAATGGATAAAAACGGAAGCAATAATATGAATGAAGATGATTAATACATATGTAGTTTGATCAGCTGGACAATTAATTAACCGTTCCATACATTCCCTTCTTTCTAATCCAGTGTCAGCCTTTTTAACGACCACGAATTACCATTGTAGACATCAAGATCCACTTTTGTATTGATGCCGTGAACAATACCGTTTTCTGTGAACTGCCAGAAATCCCACTCGTCACCGGGAGAAGGTGAGGGAACATCGTTGTAATTGGCAAGCCATAAAGGGTAGCCTTCAAACTCACCTTTCAGAAAATCTTTATAGTAATGGTAGTACGTGTAGATGATAGGTTTTTCACCATAGGCTTCTTCTACAATTTTACACCATACTTTCAGGTCTTCAACCAGTTTTTTGTTGGTTTTACGCTTTGGAATTTTTTCAATATCAAGAATCGGAGGAAGATCTCCGCTTTCAAGTTTCACGTTGTCTAAAAAATTATTGGCCTGGATCACGGGATCTTCATCGGCTCTGTAAAAGTGATAGGCGCCACGGATAAGCTCATGTTTTTGGGCACTTTCCCAAAATTCATCAAAATGCTTGTCGGCACTACGGTTTCCCATCGTTGCACGCATCACGACAAATTCCAGCGGAATCGTTTTATTTCCGATGCTGAGACTATCCCATCTGATATCTTCCCGGTTCTGATAATGGGAAACATCAAAACCATAGGTTTTATCAAGGTTGCTGGCTAATATTCTCTGAATTCTTGCTGCCTCCTTTTCACTGTTATGAAGCTTTTTATGCTTAAATTTATTAAAGTACAATGCATAGTAATAACTGACAGACTGCTTTAAGTAAAGTCCTGTTCCTACTAGTGCCGTTATTAAAATTGCCAGTATGACCCATCGCCGGAAAAAATACTTCTTCCGTCTCGATTTATGGACTTGTTTGGCAGTTTTTTTGGTGTACTTTTTTGGTGTCATAAAGTTTTGCAAAACTAACTTTTTTCACTGCGAAATGCTAAAATAAAATCAGTAAATTTGTGTATTATGGAAACACGCGAAAAAATCATCATTATTGGAGGAGGATTTGCGGGGCTGCAGCTTGCAAAAACATTGAATAACAAGAACAAAAAGGTGATTGTTCTCGACCGGATGAACCATCATATGTTTCAGCCGCTTTTTTATCAGGTAGCCTCAGGAAGGATAGAACCTTCCAACATTTCTTTTCCCTTCAGAAAGATTTTTCAGCAATCCAGAAACACACAGTTCCGTATGACTGAGGTGAAAGAAATAGATCCTGCCAACAATAAGGTCATTACTGATGAAGCAGAATTTACCTATGATAAACTCATCATAGCAACGGGCTGTAAAACTAATTTTTTCGGAAATAAAGAATTGGAAGGCAAAGCTTTCGGGATGAAAAATACCCAGGAAGCCATCAGTATCAGGAATCATGTTCTGATGACCTTTGAAAAACTGATTATTGAAAAAAGCAGGAGCGATGACGGAAACTGGAATATTGTGATCGTTGGAAGCGGGCCTACCGGAGTAGAACTCGCTGGAGCTTTTGCTGAAATGAAAAAGGACATCCTTCCAAGAGATTACCCTTACATGAATTTCGACCATCTGAAGATTATTCTGGTAAGTTCCACAGAAAAACCCCTTGCTGTCATGAGCAGTGAAGCTCAGGAAAAATCTGAGAAATATCTGAAAGATCTTGGTGTTACTTTTTTGAGCGGGGAAGTGGTAACAGACTATGATGGTGACAAAGTACATCTCAGAAGCGGGAAAGAAATACCATCCAATAATGTGATCTGGGCCGCAGGAGTTACAGGAAATGTAGTAGGAGGATTTCCGGAAGAAAAATTAGTGAGAAACAGATATATTGTAGATCGATATAATAAAATAAAGGGTTACGATAATATTTATGCTATCGGAGATATTGCCTATATGGAAACACCGAAATATCCGCAGGGGCATCCCCAGGTAGCCAACGTAGCCATTAATCAGGCCAAAAATTTAGGTAAAAATCTTTTAAAGAAAAGTCAGGGAGAATGGAAAGAATACGAGTATGATGACAAAGGCTCATTAGCGACTATTGGGAAGCACAGAGCAGTGGTTGATCTGCCGTTTATAAAATTCCAGGGATTTCTGGCGTGGTATTTCTGGATGTTTCTCCATTTAATGCTAATTTTGAGCGTTCGTAATAAGCTGGCCATATTCTTCAACTGGATGTGGAGCTATATCAACAAAGATTCTTCTTTAAGATTAATTATTATACCTACTAAGAAAAACGGAACATTACAATGAGAATTGACATAATAAGCGTACTTCCGGAATTGATGGAAAGTCCTTTCAAAACTTCTATTTTGAAAAGAGCGATGGATAAAGGACTGGTAGAAGTACATTTTCACCATTTAAGAGACTGGGCAGTCAATAAGCACAGACAAATTGATGATGAGCCTTATGGAGGCGGAGCAGGAATGGTAATGATGGTTGAGCCGCTGGATAAATGTATTTCAGAGCTTAAATCTCAAAGAAACTATGATGAGGTGATCTACCTGACACCGGATGGAGTTACTTTGAATCAGAAAATTGCCAATTCACTTTCTATCAAAGAAAATCTGATCTTTCTCTGTGGGCACTACAAAGGAATAGACCAAAGAGTAAGAGACCTTCATATTACAAAAGAAATTTCAATTGGAGACTACGTCCTTACAGGAGGAGAACTCGCAGCCTGTGTTTTGGCAGACTCAATTATCAGATTGCTTCCCGGAGTTTTGAATGATGAGCAAAGCGCTTTAACAGATAGTTTTCAGGATGATCTTCTTTCACCACCCATCTATACAAGGCCTGAAAGTTATAAAGGTTTAGATGTTCCCAAAATCCTATTGAGCGGAAACTTCGGAAAGATTGAAGAGTGGCGTCATGATGAAGCTGTAAGAATTACAAAAGAAAAACGTCCCGATTTACTGTAAACAAAAATTGCAGGAACGAATATAATTCTTGCTTCCACTTAAATTCCATTTATTTAGGTAAATGGAATAATATTTGTTGTTATTTAAAAAAGTGTGAAAAATATTAATAATAGTGATTTTAAATTGAAGATTTATTTCTATTATTCCATGTTTTTTATATTGTCTCAATTTTGGTTAATATATTGAAACTGTCAAATAATTGAAAAATTAATTTATAATGATTTATTTCGTTAGTATTTTTTACTATATTTGAATTGTTTTTTATTGGAAATTGATTTGCTGTTTTGAAGGTAAATCACGAAAAATTGAAAAAAAATAATAAATTTACATCTTAAAGTAAAAAGAACATAATAAATTAAAAGTATAGAAATTAGTGTAGATGGAGCTGTTCTCTTTTTATAATGTTGAAAATTTATTTTTGCCCGATCCGAAACCTGTCCACAAATTAGATCCTACCCGGTCAGGATTAAGGAATTGGGATGAAAGGAGATATAGAAACAAGCTTTTCAAAATCTCACACGTATTTCAGCTGATGAAGGAGGAAAATGATGTATTACCATTTTTAATAGGATTATCTGAAGTTTCCGGAAGGAAAGTTTTAGAAGACCTTGTAGGGATGGAACCCTTTAATTCTGAATATGGAATTGTACATTATAATTCCATGGATGAAAGAAAAGTGGATGTAGCCATGTTATATGATAAAAATAAAGTAGAGGTAATCGATTCAGAAACCATTACTTTCTTTTTTGAAATAGTAAATAAAAACACAGAAAATTACGACACAACCAGAGACGTACTTTTTTCAAAAGTCAGATATAAAGGGGAAATTATTAATGTCTTTATCGCGCATCTTCCCTCTAAACGCGAAAAAGATATCAATAAACCAAAAAGAACCTTTATATTGAATGAAGTCCGGGAACAGATTATGAAAATTGTAAATGCTGACAAAGAGCATGTTATCTTGTGTGGTGATTTTAACGAAAACCCGGATGATGAAAATTTAGTACAGATTCTCTATGACAATGACCGTGAGAAGGTTTTAATGAACCCTTTTCAACAATTGTTTTCTACAAGAAATTATTCTACTTTTCATTATAAATCTGGATTGCTGTATGATCAGATCATTATGTCAAGATCTTTACTTGATAATAAGACGCTGGCTTTTCAGGATGCCCATATTTTTAATTCTGAAAAAATCCGCAGCAGAACCAGAAATTTTGAAGGACGGCCTTTCCGAACTTATGCTGGTACGAGGTATTTAGGAGGATATAGCGATCACTTTCCGGTTTTTGTAAAATTTAAAAATTTACATTAAAAAACATAAATAATAAAAAAGTAGAAAATGAAAAATTCGAGCAACACAAGCTATCATTTAGATTCTATTGACAAAGAAATCATCTACATGTTGATGGACAATGCTAAAACTTCTTTAGCCCACATTTCAAAAAATGTCGGAATTTCCACCACTGCAGTGCATCAAAGAATCAAAAAACTCGAACATGCAGGAGTTATTGAAAATTCAATATCATTTCTTAATCCTAAGAAAATTGGATACAAAGTAATTTCCTACATTGGTGTATTTTTAGATCAGCCAAGCCATTATCCTGAGGTGGTAAAGTCTTTGCATGATATCAACGAAGTAGTGGAAGCCCACTATACGACAGGAAACTATACTATTTTTCTGAAGGTTCTTTGTAAAGACAATGATCACTTAATGCAGATCCTTAGCAAGCTTCAAAAGCTGAAGGGTGTAACCAGAACAGAAACTTTTATATCTTTGGAACAAGGTATTTACAGACAATTGAAAGTATAACGACATGAACATAGCCCAATATTTGGATTCAACTTACCTGAAAACCCCAGAACAATCAGGTATTTCCCACGAAGAAACACTTCAAAAAGATAAAGAACTTGCTCAGGAAGCAATAGATAATGGTATTTTTGCCGTGATGATTCGTCCGGATTATGTATCGGAGGTGAAGAAATATATTCAGGAAAGAAATTCAAATGTTGTAGTAGGAACTGTAATAGGTTTCCACGAAGGAACGTATTCTATTGATGAAAAGCTTGCAGAAGCTTCAAAAGCAATAGAAGAAGGAGCAGATGAACTGGATTTTGTTATTAATTATACCGCTTATCTACAGGGAAATATAGAACTGGTAAGAGAAGAATTTGTAAAATGTACCCAATTATCACTTGAGCATCATAAAATTGCAAAATGGATTATTGAAATTGCAGCCTTAACGGATGCACAAATTGCAGATCTTACCAAAAAGATTTCTACCTGGGCAGAAGAAAATTTCTCTGAAAATGAATTGTCGAAAATTTTTGTCAAATCATCAACAGGATTTTATAAAACTGCCGAAGGAAAACCTAACGGAGCAACCTTTGAAGGAATAACAATTATGCTGAGCAATGCCGGCAAACTTCCCGTAAAAGCAGCAGGAGGAGTAAGAACTCCCGAAGATGCTGAGAAAATGATCAAAATGGGAGTTAAAAGAATTGGAACTTCTTCAGCTCTGGGATTAATTAAAAACGAATCTTCATCAGAAGGATATTAATATCAGATTCTCAATATAAAAAAACCATCAGTTTTGCTGATGGTTTTTATTTTATAGCTGTGCCTGATATTCTTCATAGAACTGTTGGGTTTCTTTGATCAGGCTGTCCATTTCTTCCATAGTGAAAACTTCCAGGAATTTTTTTCTGAACTCCTTGAAATGAGGAATTCCTCTGAAATAGTTGCTGTAATGCTGTCTCATTTCAACCAGGCCTAGCCTTTCTCCTTTCCATTCAGCACTCCATTCTGCGTGCTGACGTACCGCCAGTAAACGGTCTGAAATGGTTGGCTCAGGTAAATGCTCTCCTGTTTTAAAGAAATGCTTGATCTCATTAAAAATCCATGGATATCCAATAGCAGCACGCCCGATCATAATACCGTCACAGGCATACTTTTGCTTATATTCTAATGCTTTTTCCGCAGAATCTATATCACCATTTCCAAAAATCGGGATCTCAATATTTGGATTTTGTTTAATTCTTGAAATATGTTCCCAGTCTGCTTCACCCTTATACATTTGAGCACGGGTTCTTGCATGTATCGTAAGGGCTTTAATTCCTGTTTCCTGAAGGCGTTCTGCTACTTCATCAATATTAATGCTGGTACTGTCCCATCCTAAACGGGTTTTTACAGTAACTGGAAGATGGGTAGAGCTTACAACAGCTTTTGTAAGACGTACCATAAGGTCGATATCTTTCAAAACCCCAGCACCTGCTCCCTTGCAGACAACTTTTTTTACCGGACATCCGAAATTAATGTCTACCAGATCCGGATTTACCGTTTCAACAATTCTTGCAGACATGGCCATAGCTTCTTCGTCACCACCAAAAATCTGTATCCCAACGGGTCTTTCATAATCGAAAATATCCAGCTTTTTACGACTCTTGATAGCGTCACGAATCAACCCTTCGGAAGAAATAAATTCCGAATACATTAAATCTGCACCATGCATTTTACACAAACGTCTGAACGGAGGATCACTTACGTCTTCCATCGGAGCCAGCAAAAGAGGAAATTCCGGCAGTTCTATGTTGCCTATTTTTATCATGGTGCAAATTTACGAAATTCTGAACATTCATAAATATGATATTATCTATCAGCATAAATGATTGCTTTGTTTAGAATCTGAAGAGTAGAAAAAAGTATTAAAATGGTGAAAGAGTTTTGGCTACCCACTTCCAGTCTTCCATTGTTAGAAGCTTGCTTTTACCTGCATACTTCCGATATGAATGGTACGGTCGCCGGAATTTCTTCCTTCGTAATTAAGATTCAGCTGGATGAATGAGTTGATAGCCTGCTGGATAAATACACTCCACACCTGGTTTTTTCCGGGTTTAAGCCCATCCAGCATCTGGTTTCCTACGATACTGAAATTGTTTCCTGTAAAATCGTTATTGATAAATGAGAAGTTTCCACGGATAGACGTTTTTCTTCGCTCCCACTGGATAGTTCCTGTAACATCAAAAGCCTTAAGAAGTTCTTCGCCATCCAATCTTTGTTTTTGACGGAAAGCAGAAGATAATTCAGCCTGAATAGCATCGGTGAATTTATAAGTTGCTTTAGGCTTGGTTTCAAAATTATTCAGACGATAATCTCTTGTTTTAAATAACTGTGAAGAGTTTTGAATATCATGAACCGAGTTTTCCCAATCCACTCTGAATTCTTTATTGAACCAATATCCTATGTTCAGGAAATGAGAAGTCTGCTCACGTTCTTCATTACTGAAATTGGCATTGATGAGATTGTCATTGGTGATGAAACGGTAATTTCCGTTCCAGCCTGATTTATCGGTTGGATTAAACTGTACGGAAGCCAGAATATTCTGATTTTTAAGGATCTGGTCACTGTTCTTTTCAAAAGGATTCAGCACAAGTACTTTTTCCTTTTTGTAGAATGAGTTTTGAGAATTTAATGAAATATTGAAATTCCAACGTTTTAAAAATCCATTCTCAGAATTGAAAACAATGGCCGGATTGACAAACAAAGCCAATTGCAATTTATTTTTATTGGAAGGAATATAGCGTACAGAATTTGTATAGACACGGATGTATTGGGCAAGATCGGAATATTCCGCAATTTCAAATTCGTCCAGCTGCTGAACGCCGTCTCCGTTATAATCCGTCCATTTATAAACTCCTTGTCCGTCTGTAACTTTGATGTACTGGAATTCCCTCTGTGCTTCCTGCCCGTTCCCCAGCTCATAGAAAGCCTGAAGACGCATCCCGTTTCTGAATAGCTGCTGGTTGTATAAGATGTTTCCAACAACGAAATCATTATTACGGGTTACTTCACCTTCCGCCCCTGCGTAGAAGAATTTTCGGTAATGAATTAGAGCATTTAAACTGGTTCTTTCGGTTTTGATAATCTGACTTTCAGCCATGATCCCCAGAATATTGTTCATATTCTGAAGCCTGTTATCACGTACAGAGTCGTTATCCCTCATATATACTTTTGCCAATAATTTGGTTCTTGTGCTGTCACCGATTTTCTTTTGTAAAAAGATTTCTTTCCAGCTGAAACTCGTGACATCCATAAGCTGGGTATCGTTGTACTTCTTCTCATTATGTTCCATACTTCCACCAATGGCCCAGCTTCCTTTTTTACCGGTAAACTCTGTTGAAACTCCACCACGGATGAATTTTGTATCCTGAAGAGTAGCATTGGTGCTCAGATAAGATAAGTTACCTTTAGTAAAGAATTTTCCCGTTAGCCAGCCAAAGTCAAGGTCGTTTTTAATCCCTTTGTAAGAATCCTGTTCATCCAGATAATTGATGCGGTAATTCAACGTAGACTTATTATTCCATTTATTCAGGAAACTGAAGATAAATCTGTTTTGGGTCTTTTTATTGAATTCCTGGGTAAGGTTGAAATCTCTGGAGAATTCTACATCGTTGATACGGTCAAGGATATGAAACTGTCTGTCTATATATTGATATTCAAAGCTTGGCGTTCCTTTCCATGTGTTTTTTGTAAAGCTCTTATTTCCAAAAATACGCCATGCATAGCCGATATTCTGATCAGAATCTTTTGATGAAAATAAATTGACATCATAATTACTCAAAGAAATATCTGCACCTATTTTTCCCTCATTTAAAAGGTACTCAGAGTTCAGAGAGTATACCTGGGATTTCTGAGGAGAAGGAAGTTTTCTTACCGCTCTGTAATCTCCGCCATTTGGGCCTACATATTCAAAAACACGCCCGTTGTTGGTGGTCTGTGCAATTTTATAATCTCCCTGATTAGCTCCGAAATAAGTAAAAGAAACCTGATAAAGTGTTAAACTCGAATCCGTAGAATATTCATAGAAATTACCTGCGGGACTTAGTTTGTATAAAATTTTATTGACATCATATTCGGTTACAACTCCTGAAGGGGCATACATCAGATCAGGATTATTTCCAGCATCAGCCAGAATCTGCTCATCTTCTTTAGACAGATTTAAAGAAAGAGGTGCGTTCTTATTGTCATTTTCCATGAACCAGTTGAATCCCACCTTGAATTTTTCTCTCTGATGCTCAAGCTTTCCTGTAAACAGATACCTTGAATAATTCCTGTTGGCATAGTTATAAGAAATCGTGATGAAATTCTGTTGGAAAATAGGACGGAAACTGGTAAAGGTAACTTCACCGGTGTTGTAATTGATGATATAATCCTGGTTTTCACCGCGCTTCATTAAAATTCCATCAATAAAGACCTGTTCAGAACCGGAGATCAGTGTAATAAACTGTTCACCGTTCTTACCTGTCAGACGGTAAGGTCCCTGGTTACCTTCAACCCCCTGAAAACGGATTCTGTGGAATTCACTTCGTGCAACCCCTGCAGAGATATCTAGGAATGTCTTGTTTTCCTTCCCGAATTCTGTCTGGAATTGAAGTCCCATACTTCTCCTCTGGTATTTGGCAAAATAATTTTTAGCTTCCACAAGGTCAAGATGCCCTGCTCTGAGGATAGATTTATCCTTGATATTAAGCTGCATATAGATTTTGTCAAACTCCTCCAAAGTCTGGGTATAACCATCAGCCTGAATCGGCAGGTTATGATCTGAAATACTTGCTAAAATAGTAACATCTTTGGATAACCGCCCAGATATCTGAAGATCCATGGAACTTTGTACAGACTGCCCCTGGTTGTTACCAAAAGTAATCCCACGGATAATAGATCCTTTTGAGTTAAGCTCTCCTAAAAATCTCTTTTTATCATTTTTTGCCAGTACGGCTTCATCAATAATGATCTTATTGTGCGTTCTTATAAAATCCAGAGTGTCCTTTGCAAAGATGTCCTGCTCCAGCTTTGCCGCAAGAATACTGTCCCTTTTTATGCTGTCTTCAGGCACGTTGGGATTTTTCCATGAAAATACCTGAGCATTTCCTGAAAATATGCCTACGAAGAACAAAACGAATAGAATGACAAAATTCCGCAACTTTTAAAAATAATTCGTAAAAATAATTAAAAAATGTTAACATTAAGAGGTGAACTATTATTAACAAAAACTTAACCTCTTTATTGTCCCTGAAAAAAAATTAGAATGTAGTTTTGTTAGAGAAAGAAAATTATTAACAACAAAAAATAAATCATGAAAAAACTTTATTCTCTTTTTGCAACAGTTGCACTGAGCGCAGTGGTTTTTGCGCAAACAACTTACCTTTGGGATGGTAGTTCTGTAAATCCTATTTCCGGTACCAATGCTACTATTTCAAATGTGGCATTTGCAGCAACTCAGGGAAATAATAATGGTACTACCAATTTAATAACTGCTACATCTGTATCTACAGGATATGCAGGAGCAAGTGGATCCAGTAATTTTGGTGCTGCAGCTTTTAAAGAACCACTTTCAACTGCAACAAGCACCTATTTTAGTGTTACTGTTACTCCTGTTGCGGGTAACAAAGTAACTTTGAATTCTCTAAATTTCGGGTCGAGAGGGACATCTACAGGTCCCGGAAAGATTACAGTATATTCAAGCATCGATAATTATGCAACAGCGATAGGAACTGTAAACGTTAACAATAACAGTACATGGACCTTGAATAATATTACTTTTTCAGGGAGTAATTTAGTAGGTGCAGAATCAGCTCCGGTTACACTAAGAATCTATGGAAGTGACAGCCCTGGTACAGGAACTCCATCTTTGGGTACTGCCAATTGGAGAATAGATGATATTTCTTTAACTGTTACTGCATCTAGCGCCACTTTAGCTGTTATCGATTCTAAAAACATAAAGGCAGGAAACTTTGTAAAGAACTCTTTCGTTAAAAATAATGAAATTGTTTTCGGATCTGATGTAAAAGATGTGAAGATCTTCAATAGCTTCGGACAGCTTGTAAAAGAAGTTTCTGTAAGACAAAATGAAACGGTAAGCGTTGCTGAATTGGCAAAAGGAAACTATATCGTTACAGGTACAGTAAACAACCAGCCGGTTTCTCAGAAAGTTCTTAAAGACTAATCCCTTTTAAATAAAAATATAAACAGCTGCTTCAATGAAGCGGCTGTTTTTGTGATTATTTCCTGATGTTTAGCTTTTTGTATCTTATATATTTCATAATTTGGTGGTATTATTTTTGATGTTTTATGATCAATCCATTTCTAAAATTAATACGATGAAAAAAATCTTTACTCTTGCTGGACTTACATTATTAACTTCTTTTTCAAATGCTCAGATTGTGATCAATGAGATCTATGGCGGGAATGCCAATTCAGGAGCTGTATTAAAGAATAATTATATCGTCCTTAAAAATATCGGAACTACTTTGGTTTCTTTGACGGGAGCAAGTATTCAATATGCTCCGGCGATAGGAGCTTTTACAGAATATCATACGCTTCCGGATTTGACATTAGGACCTGAAGAAACCTATTTGATTCAGGAATCAGCGATTGAAGGTGGTGTCGAAAATCTGCCAACACCGGATTTTATTGCAACAACAATCGTAAATTTTGATGGGACTCCCAATAAATCTTCCGGATTAAAAATTTCCAACGTATCAGGAAAAGTTGCATTAGCGGGAAATATAGTGCAGGTCACAGGACCTTCTGCATCCAATGTCCTGGATTTTGTAGGGTACGGATCCAATGCAGATCAGTTTAAAGGAGACGGGCCGGCTCCATCTCCCACTACAACCACGGCTATCAGAAGAAATTTAGTAGGAAGTAATGATAATATGGCAGACTTTTCCCTAGAAGGCAGCGTGAAGTCAGGCTTTGTACAGAATCCATTTATAAAAGACAGTAAAGTAGTGTTCGGAACTGAGGTGAAAGATGTGAAAGTTTATGATACATTCAGACAGGTCGTTAAAAAATCACCTACTAAGCTGGCCTCAACTCTTGATATTGCAGAGCTTCCAAAAGGAACTTATATTGTGACGGGAACCATTAACAATATTCCGATCTCACAGAAAATAATAAAAGATTAGTTTTAAATAAGAGAGGACAACCGATAATAGGTTGTCCTTATTTTTTATTTTTCAGAATCTTAATACCAACCTCTTCTCGCTGCATTAATAATTGATCCGAGATTAAGAATTAAAGTGTATCTGATACGCTTCCCATAATCTTTGAATGAAGGTTCAAATCCTAAAGACGACTGTATCGGGAAATACACTTCCAGAAAATCGGGGATGATTCTTACTTTAACCCCGGTGTCCCATATGAATTTGGCAGGAAGATCTTTGTTTTTATACACTCCGGCATCTGCATATACGTGGAATATTTTCCATACACTTGAATCCACGTTGGCAGACGTAATCCATTGATTCACTGTTCCCGGAAGAAAGGATTTAAAACCACCATCAGCTAATATAAATTGCTGGGAAAGAAGCCCGCTGCTGGCACTTTCTCCCAAAAGCGTATAAGAGAATGAATAGTTGGAAACCCTGGAAATCCCGTAGTCGAAGAGGTTATTTCTGGTGTTGTTTCTTAAGAAATACCCGGCAAATAAACGTAAGCTCAGCTTTTGTTTGGGAGCGAATTCCCATCTGTAAAAGCCTTCAGCCGTTATTTTATTGAAATCTTCCATTCCCTGGGTGCTCAGGCTGAAGCTTTTTTCATGAATCATCTGGCTGTCGCTATAGCCATATCCGATACTCCAGAGGTTATATTTACTGTAATCATTATTGGCAATCATCTTAGGACTCAGATCCCTTTCAAAATAATTATAGGATATGCCAAGACTTCTGCTAACGGTACTTCTCGGGTTTTTTCTGAAGTTAATAGAAGAAGATATAGAAGTCTTTCTGTAGGCAAGATCATAATCATAATGAAAATAAGAGCCCGAAACCCCGAATGTAAGACTTCTGATAATGCTTTCTGCAGGCAGAATAGAGTAGGAGACAGCTCCCGAACCGGTAAGTTTCCCTGTTCCGGTACTATAGGTTGGAGTCACCGAATACAGGAATTTCTGGTCAAAGAAAGATTGATTTTTAAAATTGGCTCCCAGAAGAAATTTATCATACGTATTGTTGAAACGCACCCTTGGGCTGATGTAAATTTCATTGTATTCCGGGTTTGGAATGTCTTTTATTAGTTTAAGTTTAATTTTTTTTGCATTGGAAAATAAACCTTTCGCATACAGGAAGTTGTCTCTGTAATTGGATTCAGGGAAAATATAGCCACTGTTTAAGGTGGTTTTGTAAATATTCTCTGATGCAGGAAGCGACAGGCTGGTGGTACGTTCATTTTCCTCCGTGTCTATCCAATACGCTTTCTTTTCTCCTTCTCTGGTTTCTGTTTCCAGCTTTACAGGAATAGAAATATCTGTATTTCTTACAATTTTTATTTGCAGGGAGTCATTATCTTTTCTAATGTTTTTCAATTTAAAATCAACCCTGTTCTTTTGTTTGAAAAATTTGGAAAGGTAGGCTGTCGATTTATTGTTTTCAGAAAGAGACGACAAAAATTCTTCAGGATTAATTTTTTTTCCGGAATTCTGAGCAATATAATTTTTTAGAATACCATCGAATTGTTCATATCCCATTTTGTCTGCCGAGTAGTTGAAAAGGCTTCCTGTTTCAAAGCTGCTGATGGCCATATCATTGAAATTACTCAGAACAGGGAAATGTTCATCAATTTTCTGATCAAGGTTCTGCAGCATAATATACTGATAGGAAAGTCCGTAGCGGTCCAGAAGTTTTACTTTGGAGGCGTGGAATAACTTTAATGGTTTAAGTCCAAAGATTCTGGTCTCCGGAAGTGTCCCTAAAAGTTTCGTATCAGCGTAGAATTTTTTGAGGTACTGAATTTCAAGATAAGACTTTAAACCATTTTTAAACCAGTGGTCTTTTTCTTTATCTGCAATAACGCCTTCGTCAAGAATTTTCTTGGCAATGATCCCGAAATAATCCATATCGGTTTTTTCGGTCTCGGTAAACAGACGGAATCTGAATTTCCAGAAAGTAATATCATTGTTCCCGAAAAAGTCTTCTTTGGCTCTGAATTTATCTGAGATAAAAATACTTTTCGGAAGATACCCGATGCGTTCTTTAATGAATTTTAATTGTAAAGGAAGATAAAACTCCAGATTTTGTTTTTCGTCCGGCTTCAGATTATATCCAAATTTGATTTCGATTTCCTCTCCGTCAACATTGGTTTTTATGGATTGAAATGCTGTCGGAGAAATTAAAAACTCAGGATCTGAATCGAGATAACCCTTAAATGAGTTCATCTGAACCTGAGGAAGGTTACCTTCAACAAAACTGTTCACAGGGATATCAAAATTGACGGTCCAGAAAGTATTAAAGCTTACCTGTTCCTCAATATCGTGATAATTTCTTCTGGAAATATTGTCCGGATCAAAATGATCCGGAACAATAAAGAAATATTTTAATACAGTATTCTGAACGGATGTTCCGTATCCCGTAAAAGTTTTATCGGGAAGCTGCATCCTGTATTGCAACTGTAGAGTGACGCTTTCGCCGGGTTTTAATACATTTTTCAGAGGAATAAAAAGATTTTCATCTGAGAAGGTATTGACAGGAAGGACTTCATTTTCAGAATTTTTAATGTTCAGTTCCAGAAGTTTTCCCAATTGGTCATTTTTTGCAAAATGCAAATCATTATTCCGGTCTTCCAGTTTTCTGTAGACTAAAGAAGTTCCCCGTTTATTGTACGCGGCAACCCAATTCAGGAGTTTTACGGTCTGCAGGTCTTTCCCGGATTGATTATAATAAACAATTTCCTGGCGGACCTCAAGGTTTTTTTTGTCAGGAGACAGTTTTGTTTCAATGTATATACTGTCTGTCTGTGCAGAAACCTGTACAACTCCCCATAACAAAATAAGGCAAATGCTGATCTTTTTCAAATATTCGTGATAAAGCTCAAATATAACTTATTTTGTATATACTTTATAGCATTTTAACCTTGAATTGCTTTTTTTTCCAAAGAATTAATATAAGCATTCCATCCTTCTGTTTTATAAGTGATGGCAGATGCTTCAGGATCATTGGATTTGTAGATTCCTCTTCCTACGATGATAAAATCTGTGTGCAGTGTTTTGAAAACATGTTCCGGTGTGTTGTACTGCTGCCCTTTACCATCTCCTGAATCCGCAAGGTTTACCCCAGGAGTAAACAATAGCAGATCCTCAGGAATTTTATTCTGAGATACACCACCAATTACATTAGGATGAGATAAAGCCACTTTTAAAGCTTCCTCACGATAGCTTGCAGTTGTTAAAGCTCCTTTGGAAGACATTCCAACAATGGCTACCACTCCTACATTTTTGAAACAGTCTAATGATTCAAAACCTCCGATTACCTGAGAAGTTACGAAATCTGCCCAATCTGTAATTTTGAAAACTCCGCTTGTGAACTGAAGTTCCTGTGTATTTCCGATATCAGCAAATTTTCTGTCTTCCATCAGTAGAAACTGGTGTTTTGCAGCAATAGCTTTTAAAGGAGTAATTGTTTTTTCGTATTCAAAATCAGAAATAATATCGATATGCGTTTTTAAAGCAATAATATGCGGACCTACTTTTTCAGCAAGCTCCAACAGCTCCTGAGTTGTAGTAACATCTGCAGAGGCAATAAGGTTTGATTTTTTTGCCAAAGCTGTTTCCAGTAATTTTTTTGAAACGGAATGCTGTGTTACCTGAAGTTTTTGTTCATAAGAAGATCTTATTTCCTCTTCAAACTGAATATGGTTCCCTTGAAGGAAGTCTTGGATTCTTTTTACTTCTTCATCAGACAATTCACCAGTTTCCTGAAGAATATTGCATACTTCCGAAATGTTGAAAAGGGTGTGCACTCTGTATCCTTTGCTTTCCAATAATTGTTTTCCTCCCTGCTCTCTGTCAAGTACCACCACAATGTCTGAAACTTTAAGATCTTCCTGTTCTATTTCAGGAATAGTTTCCAGCAAAGATTTTCCTGAAGTGATCACATCCTCTACCAAAAGGCAGTTTTGCCCCTTCTGGTAAATTCCCTCAATCAGCTTCTTGGTACCGTAGCTTTTTGCTTCTTTTCTTTTAATAATTAATGGAATATAGCTTTCCAGAGACATTGCTGTAGCCATAGGAAGAGCAGCATAAGGAACTCCACAGATTAAATCAAAATTATCTAACGGAAGCATTTCCAATAAATAATTAGCAAGATTTTTTAAAATTTTAGGATCTGAAGCCAAAGGTCTCAGGTCTACATAAAAAGGACTTTCAATACCGCTTTTCAGGGTAAACCTGCCGAATTTGATGATGCCTAGTTTGTAACACTCTAAGAAGAATTCTTTTTTACTTTCCATTATTTTTTATTAGATATTGCAAATTTAAGGAATTGAAATAAGGCTTAAAAATTTATCGCCCATTTGTCAATAAAAAACCATCCCGGATTGACCGGGATGGTGTTAAAAATATAATAAACTATTATTTTACGATTTCAGCATCAATGATTTGGGTGCCGCTATATTTCTGCTGGGCTTCCCACAATAAAAACTTGTCAACCTCTTTGATGAGCTTAGGAATGGTAAGTGACAATACTGCCAGGTCGTCCATAACTCCAAGAACCGGTATTACAAATTCAGGAAGGAGGTCAATAGGAGAGAGTACATATAAAATTCCAAGTAAAGGAAGAATAATGTCTATGGATTTAATTGGATAAATTCCTTTTCTCCACATTTTGACCATTCTGAAAATATCAGGGATCTTTTTGATAAAGCCCTTATGATTGATGGCTTCTTTTGCAAGATTTAATTTTGAATATTTCATTTTGTGTTTGGATTAATAAATTTTTCAACGCTATAAAATTCGCAAATCCTGTACCAACAAATTATAAAATTTAGTTAAAATATTATTTGATAATATTGTCAATAAACTGATGCACAGTCTCTGTGTTCCAGTCTTTTGTAGCATCCTCTTTAATAAGGATTCTTCCGTGTTTGTCCAGCAGGAAAGTGGTAGGAAATACCTTTGGAAGAATTTTTTCGGAAATAGGACTTTGAGCAATATATACCGGAACAGTATAGTTGTTTTCTTTCAAAAACTTCCTTACATCCTCTTCTTTATCATTCATGGCAATTAAAACAAAATCAACATGATCCTTTCTCGTATCATAAAGTTTCTGAATAGAAGGCCATTCTTTTCTGCAAGGCGGGCACCATGTTCCCCAGAAGTTCAGAAAAACCCCTTTATCTTTAAAATTCTTAAGATTGGTGCTTGGTGCATTAATGCCTTTAAGTTCTATATCATAATCCTCTTCACTGATGTGAACAGCATTTTCAATAGTGGCTACCGGAAAAAAAGTATCCTTAAGGAAATTTTTTATTCCCGGTACAAATGCAACAACGCCAATGATTGCTATGATTACAATATAAATGATACTTTTTTTCATATCTATTGTTTATAGAAGGTCCAAAATTTCCTGAACAGCATCTTTTCCTCTGTTTTTGGCATAATAAATCTGCAGATCATTATAGAAAGTATCTTTTGGATAGGCTTCAGGATCGGCTTTATATTTCATCAGAAGTTCATAACCATATTTAGGACGTGGACCCCATGAATTTTTCACATTCAGGTCTTTGTCAAGGATAAGTACTTTCGGAATGGATTCTGTACCGTTCGTTAAAAATTGGTTGATTAAACTTTTATCACTGTCTCTCAGGAAAACTCTTACTTCATTGTGTCCTTCAAAAAATCTGAAAAGAGCAGGTACTGTTGCACTAGCATCTCCGCACCATGCTTCAGAAATGATTAAAATCTTTCCGTCAAAGTTTTTGGCAGCCAGTTCTTTCAGCTGATCTTCATCCGGAACGTACTTTTTTACCGTTCTGTCCATTCTCTGAAGACCCAGCTCGTAATATTGTTTATAGTCAGCCTCCTGTTGGTTGGCAGGATTTTCTAATCTTTCTTTTGCAATCTGAAGATATTCTTCAAACGAAATTCCTTTATCCCAGTAATTTTTCATTACCAAAAATATTTATGTTAAAAATTATTGATGTTTCTTGTTTTGTTGATCAAAAACAGGTCTGCCAGTACAAATGCAGCGAGACTTTCCACTACAGGAACTGCTCTTGGAACGACACAAGGATCGTGACGTCCTTTTCCTTCTACAATGACTGGATTTCCGTCTTTATCAATACTGTCCTGAGGTCTCAGAATAGTAGCTACAGGTTTGAAAGCCACACGGAAATAGATATCCATTCCGTTGGAAATTCCACCCTGAATACCTCCGGAAAGGTTAGACTTTGTGGTGAAATCCGTATTGAAGGCATCATTATGTTCTTTTCCTGTCATTTTAGCACCACAGAAACCACTTCCATATTCAAATCCTTTGCAGGCATTGATGTTCAGCATTGCTTTTGCCAGTTCAGCCTGAAGCTTTGAAAATATGGGTTCACCTATTCCTACAGGAACATTTTTAATCACACAGGTGATGGTTCCTCCGATTGTGTTTCCTTCTTTTTTGATCTCCTTGATTTTTGCAATCATCTTTTCTGCCGTCTCAGTATCCGGACAACGAACATCATTGCTCTCTGTTTGGGAGAAGTCTAAAGCCTGATAAGGCTTTTCACAGAAAATATCACCTACGGAAGAAACGTAAGCATTGATCTCAATGTTGGGTAAAAGTTGTTTGGCAAGGGCTCCTGCCACTACCCAATTCATTGTTTCTCTTGCAGAAGATTTTCCGCCACCACGATGATCCCTGAAACCAAATTTCTGGTCATAAGTAAAATCAGCATGGCTTGGACGATATGCGCCAGCAATGTGATCATAATCTTTCGATTTCTGATTTTCGTTTTCAATGATAAAACCGATGGGCGTACCTGTTGTTTTGCCATCAAAGATTCCTGAAAGAAACTTTACCGTGTCGCTTTCCTTTCTTTGTGTAACGATTGCCGACTGGCCAGGTTTTCTTCGGTTCAGTTCATACTGAACTTTATCGAGATCTACCGTTAAACCTGCCGGAAAATTATTAATGATACCGCCATAAGCCACTCCGTGACTTTCTCCAAATGTTGTAAGACTAAGAAGATTACCTAATGTGTTGAACATGATACAAAATTACCTTTTTTTCTTCAGATAATAAAGTTTCTGGATTTGTTCTATTTATCATTGTTTTTGATAGTATTGATAACCTTTTGGACTTCCTCTTTTTCTTCTGAGGTCATCTTTTTCCAGATAAATCCTTTTTTGATATCATTTTTATCCGAGAGCTGTGGAAAAATACCCGCCTTCACGTTATCGAAAAAATAAGCCGGAGTGATGGCCGGAAGCGGTGTGTCAAAACTATAAGGATAATGGTGAACCATATTAAATTTAAAATTTCCTACCTTAAATGTATGAAACTGCTGATATTCATACGTTGCAGGCTTGTATATCTGTTCTTTTTCAAATCCTCTCATGAAGTTTCCGGCTCTGAAACTTGGAAGATATCTGTGGATAAATTCCGGGAAAGATAAAATGGAAATAAAAAATACGCTTAAAATTGAGAAAACAATAACAGCTTTTTTCTGATCAAAATATTCATGGAAAATAACAAAGAATATCACGAAAAAGACATCTGTGAAAAATCTGTACTGGGCTGAAAAAGCAAGAACTAATATACTCTTTATCAATAATGAAAGACAGATCAGGGTGGTGAGCTTTTTCTTTTTTACTAAGGTAAAGACAGTGAAAATGACTAAGCTCAAAACAAAAAGAATGTTGATTTTGGATTTGATTCCTTCCAGAGAAAACCAGTTTCTGATATAATCTGCAGTTGAAAATTTCTGGATTTCCTCATACGTGTACTGCATATCATACGTTTTCATAATGGCAAATTGTGAGGAGATTTTTAAAACCTCCGGATCAGGCTTCCAGGCTACTCCTATATCGCCTATTGCTATCGGAAAAACGGGGTATCCAAATGTCCAGATATTTTTAATGAAGAAAAGCAGTAAAATGATTATTCCTGAAAAGAAGGATCTGAAATGGGTTTTAAAAATAAAAACTGAACTTAGGAATGTCAATACAGGCAGCCATATCATGGTTGGTTTTATGGCAAAAACAAATACTGAAAATGTAAAAAGGAAAGTGGAATTTCTGTTCCCTGTCATGATCTCATTTAAAATAATCAATGAAAAAATAATAACAGGAAGATCAGGGCTTGGAGACTGTGAAAACAGCAGTAATACCGGTAGGAAACATAGATGTATCCAGTTTTTCTTTTCAATACTATACATACTGTAGATGATAAGCAGCACCGTATTGATTCTTAAGAAAGGGTCAGAGAAATTAGAGAACCCAGCCTGAAAGGTATGCCAGACAGACATTTGCCCTAAGGTGAGATCTACATTAGAAATTCCCTTTACCAGACCATATTCTGTGAGCCATTTCAACGTAGGAATATAATATCCGAAATGATCCAATATATAAGGATAAAAAGAACCTGCGAATATAATAACCAGAGAACTTACACTTAATACTTTAAAATCTTTTTTTGTAAGCTTATAGAAATTCTGATAAAGTTTGTTTTTAAAGAAAAAGAATAACCCTGAGAATATGGAAGGTATTTCTATATTGATATTCAAGGGAGTGAAAAATGAGATAACTGTCCATATCAGACTTAATCCCAGGATTCCGGATAAAATTTTCCCTGAAATTCCCTGAAACAGAACTCCCCATATATTTTCCATGATCTTTCCCCAGCCCATCAGGACAGGAATCATGAAAATGGATGAAAACAGAATCAGTATCATAAAAAAAGATTGCTTAAAAGTAAGCAATCTTTGTATTTTATCATTAAAATATTTATTAACGTGGTTGTACTCGTCCGTCTTTTCTATCCTGTGATCTACCAATAGTATATCCTGTAGCACCTCCTACAACACCACCTATGACAGCACCAAGGCCTCTGTTTTTCTTAGCCACTATCGCTCCGACAGCTGCTCCACCTACGGTACCAATAACAGTTCCTTTGGCAGCCTTACTCCATCCTTTTTTCTGTGTGGTTCCCTGTGAAGTACCACTTCCGTTATCTGCATAGCTTCCGTTGCTGCCTGAACCAGAGTTTGAGCTTCTGTCTCTATATACTGTTCGTGTTTCTCTGATCACCTGTGGTTTTGAATTATTTTCAGCAGCAGCTCTTGATTTTTTGCTTTCTGATATACTGTCTGCTTTTTTCTGGGCTTCGTACACCATTTTTTCTTTTTCAATAGCCAGTTTTTGTTTTTCTATTTCAAGTTGTCTGGCCTGAAACTCAAGTTTCTGTGCTTCCAGCGACTTTTCTGCAACACGGTCATCTTTCTTGCAGGCCGTCATTAAAAAGACGGATAAAAAACCTGCTAATACTATCTTTCTCATAATTCAAATTTTAATACAATAAAGTCAATTGACTTTTAATTTTAGTTGTATTTTCAATTATAGAGCCAAATTTTAGTTAACGAGTGTTAAAATTAATAGTTAAAAGGAAAATGATTTTGAATAATGATGAATTTTATATTGTTAATGCAGGGTTTCAGGAATATTTGTAAATTTTATTTCATTAATAGTTTTTATTAAATTCATATAAGTTGAGTATTTTTGAATACCAAATTCGTTTTAATATGAAAAAATCAATCTTTACAGTATCAGCAGTGATTACATTGCTTACTGTTGCCACATCGTTTTCCTCCAGAGAAATAGCCCAGCCCTATAAAGGTAGTTCAGGAATAACCGGTGAAACGCCAAAAACTCAGACCTATAAGATCCGGTACGGTCTTCTCTCAAAAAACGGAACCAAAATTCTTTCTGGAAATTATGATGTAGGAAGTTTTCTTGCTGAGAATATAGCTACAGGAGAAGTGTATGATACCTATTACGGTGGCGGATTTCAATCTGTTCCACAATATTATGATGGCCTTCCTGCAGGAACCTATAATTTTTCTGCTACGCAGGGCCAGGGAGGCTGGGTAGGTTATGGAACTGTCGTTGCAACGGTTTCTGATGCCCATGTAGATGCTGATGGATATGTTACAGTGTATATTCCAATCATTTGGGAGGAATAGTCTTGTGAGCAAATAAATATTTAACTAAATTTACCCGTTCCACAGATGAAGATCTTTTAGTTTACTAAATAATTTCACCCTGTTTTGGTGTTTAATTGATCTTCAGATGCAGTTTGATTCTTATAGAAAGTATTCATTCTTCTGTTCCAGTATTGTATAGTGTTTTCTGCTTAGAAAATGTAACAATATAATGACCATTTTTGAATGATTCCACAATATTCTGTTTGGATTTTTCTAAATAGATTTTTTTCATCATTTGTGTTTTTTAGGCCTCCTTGCGGAGGCCGTTTCTTTTTATGCTTTATATGACTTAGCGAATATGATAATTGTGCAAAACATGATATTTTTATGATGCATTTTCATCTAAAGAAATGCTGTTCTCCCAGTTATAAGAAAACAGAGTATTACAGATTTTAATTATTGTCTCTTTTTGAGAAATATTTGAAAGGCTCGGAAAAATTCCTACTTAAAAGAATTAAAAATTTTATGAGTATAATCATAAAATAAAAAAAAAGAGTGGTATATCTTTGACTAAGAATTAATAGATAAAATAATTTTTATCTCTGATATAAAATTTTTTTTCATCATTTGTGTTTTTTGAGGCCTCCATTTCTGGGGGCTTTTTCTATATGATGAACATGTCTGAATTGCCCTTATGCATCAAATAGAATTCTACCGTCGAACGGACTGTCCCAAATGATTGATATTTTGTCATTTGATTTTCGTAACTGAGGCTGAATCATTTCATAGTTTCCATTTTCTGTCATTCTTTCCACGATAAGATCTGCCCCTTCACCTATTTCACTTATTGTATACTCCAACTGATATTCCCCATCTTTGATTTTTGTGAAATCTTCTTTATTAAAATTTTTTTGTGACATGACATTTAAATTTTACTGGGTTGGTTTATATAAAGAATAAAGTATGCCAATTTGTGACAAAAAATATTTTTATGGCCGATTAAGTTATTTTAATTTTTTTTATGTCATGAATGTAAATTTTATTTTATTAAAATGTAAATTACTTTTTTTTTAATACTTTTGCCAGACCGTTATATTTATCTGAAATTATTAGAAGTAATTATGAAGTGGTTTTTAAAGTATCAGTAAAATCGGTTTAAAATGCTGAATTGATTAAAATGGTGCTGCAGTAAGAAATTAACTTTTTTTCTCAAAATTGTTATTCTTGGCACGATTTTTCAATATAGAAATGTAACTCATGTTTAATTTGAGTTTTCATGGTTATTAGTTTTTATCCTCGGAATTTCCGGGGATTTTTTTTGATCTGATATGACGCTGCTCATAAACTCAGGTTGATGTATCCCTTTATCTTTGAAAAAGATAATTTTTTATCCATCATTACTTTTTGCATTATTTACCAAGCTCTTCTTTGATCAGGAAGAGCTTGTTTTTTAAATAAAGAAAAGTTACATGATAAACAAAAACCCATAAAGATTGAACAACATGTGGAAGAGTACTGTTAGAATAAAACTGTAGTTAGGAATTTGCTTGTGGTAATAAATATAAAGGTTATTTAAAATCATGCCTCCAAAAAATGTCATCACAATATAGAGCCAGTTATAATAATGCATTGATGCAAAAATAATACTCATAATGATGATGCAAAATGCTTTATTATTGAGCTTTATCCATTTGCTTAAAATCAGGTAGGGGAGATACTGAAATATAAAAGTTTCAATAAAAGGTGCAACGAATAGCGCAATAAAGTTTAATTCATTTTTTGAGATATTTTGAGACTTATTGTAATTGACATCAAAATGTAAGTAGGTGTCATTAATATAATTAAAAAAATATCCGTTTAAAACTGCTAAGACAAAAGAAATCAGAAAGAAAGTGATCAACTTTTTCATAATAATATTGTTGAAAAAAAATGGAATATTTAAAAATCGTAAAAATATAAAAACAAAAAAACCTCTAAATAACTTAGAGGTTTTTTCTGAGGTACCTAGCGGATTCGAACCGCTGTAGATGGTGTTGCAGACCACTGCCTAGCCGCTCGGCCAAAGTACCATTTTTACCATTTTTGAGGTGTGCAAATATAGTAAAATTTCTTTATGAACAAAAGTTTTTAAGCAATTTCTTTCTTTCCAAGATCCTCAATTTCGCTTTTTGCTTGAATTTCAGCCTGATAATTTTTGATGTTTATTACTCTTGTTTCACTCCATTTATAATGCCAGCCATTTTCACCTAAGAAGGAAAATGTATCAAAAGGAACAATTCTCGAAATATTGCGAACCAAATAATCATTGAAAGTAGGTTCTGTTCCATCAATACAAATGACTTTTGTTCCGGTAATATACTTGCCGATCGATCTTCCTTTGGTAAAATATTCTATCAGAAAAGTGTACATAAAGTAGATAAGAGAGGTTATCAGTATATCAAGAAACCTATTGATTTCTGACATCTTATAAATAATCTTGATCAGAAAGTCAATATTGGCTAGGTTATACAGTAAGGAAGCAGTAAAGCCCAAAGCAAGAAAAAAAACTGAGATGACAAGTCTGTCAATAAAAAAATTAGCAAATCTGGTCAGCTTTTCAGCTTTGTTTCGATCTACAACTAGTAAATATTTTCTCATGGTCGGTTGTTAGTTTTTGGTTTAGTTTTTGAGTTTAAAATTTTAGAATCCGTTCACAATCAATTTTAACGAAGCATTTGTATCAATAACGGCGGTAATTCCTGTACTGCTAAGTAGAATTTTACTGGGCTTAAGATTGAAAACTCTTCCGTTCATTTTTAATCCTTTATAATACTCTTTATTAAAAGCTTCTTCAATACTTTTCCTTGAAGTTTCCTCCAGCTCCTGAGTGGGGATACCATATTCTTCCTCAATCATTTTTACAATTTTTCCCTGGAACAGAAGGGAAGCCGTTTTCTGCAGAATATTGGTCGTTTTCAGCTTGAATTTGGTTTGTGACAAAACAATTTTCCTTTTCGTTTCGTCATATACCGGGATCCCTGAAATAATGGAAGTCCCTTTTATATAGCCATCAGTCTGCGCTTCAATAACGACTCTGTCATCAACACCGTACACTCTGATGTCGGTTACTTTTACTTTAGAATCACGCACATCAAACTCCTTATTCAGGAAAGTTTTTCTTGCCATACTACTTGCCTCAGTAAAAGGAATATTAGCAGTGGTCTGCAAAATAAATCGATCTGCAACTGCCGGTGTTGTATTAAAATTGGCAACGCTGGTCACCGGTGAAGAAGCTGCAGGTTTATTTCCTGTGAAAGTTTCCGAAAAGATATCAACACCAAGAGTAGCGTTGATCTGATTTCCATAGAACTTCAAAGGAGTGATATTAACTCCCACCGGACTTACTTTCAGCCAGGTATTATATTCCTCAGAAATATTGAAGGGCTGCAGAAAAGTATTCCAGGCCATTAAGGCATATTGTTGGAAATTCAACTGTGCAGCCATTTGCTGATCAATTGTCTTACAGAATTTTTCCTGTTGTTCTTTTAGGCTTTTTTCAACAATGGAAGTAATAGGAATCTGGATTCTTCCGTAGTCCAGAACAGGTTTTGTAACCCATCTGAAACCGTTCGGACGGGTATTCGTAGTAATGGTCCAGTTATTTTTAAAAGTAACAGTGGTATTGAAAGACATTACCGTTTCGAAGGTTGTATTCTGATAGGTATAAACTCCCAATGTACCAATTCCTTTTTCTGCCCATATTTTTAAAGGAACTTCAATCAGCAGATTCTGGCTGGTTCCACCTACAAGGCGGATAGGTCTTGTTTTCCATACTTTTACCTTGAACTGGTCATTGTTATTGTCTGTATAAGAATCATCCTGATAAACAAGATCTTTCACGGAAGCATTGATCATATTGCTAAGCTCCGAAAGAGGAATGGTCACAGGCATTGTAATACTGGATTTTATCTTCGGAAAGTTATAGGCTGCCAGCTGATTATCAACGGTGGTCTGGCCAAAAACGCTGATTCCTGCTGCTAAAAATAATATTGTAACGAATTTCAATTTGAATGTTTTTTTATCAACGAAAATATGAATTTTAATTTTCCGGCTTAAAGCTTTTTTCAAGCTCAATGCTGGCGCCTTTCATTTCTCCCTGCATTGGAGGAGCTGTTTTGGTGATTTTTAATTTAATATAATCAATCTGTGGAAAGCTGTTGTGAATTTTTGTAATCATTCTCCCGGCAACATGTTCCAGTAATCTGGATTTTATTTTCATCTCACCATGAAGAATATCATTGATGTCTGCATAGCTTATTGTGTCATGCAAATCATCAGATTCTGCAGCTTTCCACAGATCGGTATGAAGTTCTACGTTCAGAATATAATAGGTACCGATGATATTTTCTTCGGGAAGTACACCGTGGTAGGCATATATTCTTACATCTTCAAGATATATTTTGCTCATTGCTTAGATTTTATGAAGCAAAAATCGTCTTAATTCTTCAAAATCTGAATTTATTTCTACAGTTTTTTTATCCTTTTCCATAAGTTCTTTCAAAGGTTCAGGAATTTCAATCTGCGTATGAATGGCTTTTTCCACCGCATCAGGGAATTTTACAGGATGTGCAGTCCCCAGAATAAATCCTTTCTGTTCAGGATTTTCTTGCAGATATTGTTCCATTGCGGCTAATGCAACAGCGCTGTGAGGCTCCAGAACATATCCGTATTTCTCATAAACTTCCGAGATAGTATTCATCGTTTGCTCATCATCAATGGAATAAGCTGAAATTTTATTTTTTACCAATTCAAACTGATTCCCAAAAAGCTCCAGAATTCTTACAAAATTACTTGGGTTTCCCACATCCATAGCATTGGATAGAGTGGTAATGGCTTTTTGTGGCTGGTAATTCTGAGTTTTAAAATAATCAGGAACTACCTGGTTGGCATTACAGGCGGCAATAAAATGGCTGACAGGCAAACCTCTGACATGAGCCAGAAGCCCGGCACAGATATTTCCGAAATTTCCGCTGGGTACACAGATTACAGGTTGTTCCTTATGCTCCTGTATCCATTGTTTTAAAGCGATTAAATAATAAATCTGCTGAGGAAGCCATCTTGCAACGTTGATAGAATTGGCAGAGGTCAAAAATAACTGACTATTGATTTCTTCATCTGAAAAAGCCTGTTTAACAAGATTCTGACAATCATCAAAACTTCCATTGACTTCCAGCGCTGAAATATTTTCGCCTAATGCGGTCAATTGTTTTTCCTGCACAGGACTGACTCTGTTTTTAGGATACAGAATGACTACATTAATTTGCGGAATTTTATAAAATCCATGGGCAACAGCTCCTCCCGTATCTCCTGAAGTTGCCACCAGAACAGTGACTTTTTTATTCCGGTCTTTCAAAAAATAGGAAAGGCAGCGGCTCATGAATCTGGCTCCGATATCTTTAAAAGCCAGGGTGGGACCATGAAATAATTCCAATATAGAGATTTGTTCATTGATCTTAACCAAAGGAATATCAAAACTGACTGTTTCAGCAACAATTTCCTTTAAGATTTCAGAAGGAATTTCATCACCCACAAAATCTTTCATACACTGGTACGCAATTTCTTCATTGGAATACTGATGAAGATTTTGAATAAATTCCTGGTCAAATTGCGGAATGTTTTCCGGAAAAAACAATCCTTTTTCTTTTCCCTGCCCTTTTATTGTTGCTTCTCTGAAATCAATTTTTTCCAGATGGTCTTTTAGATTATAATATTTCATTTCTGTTTTTTAAGATTAATTTTCTTCAACGATCTGAATTCCTGTCGGATTTATTTTTGAAACATAGACAAAACTTTCTATTTCAATTTCATTATACACTAACTCCATCATGTGAGCAATTTTTTCTGCAGTTTCTTTTTGTTCAGATAACATAAAAATAGATGGTCCTGAACCGGAAATTCCTCCTCCCAAAGCTCCTATCTGTAAGCTTTTTTCTTTGATTTCGTCAAACTTCGGAATCAGAATACTGCGGACAGGTTCTATAATGACGTCGTTAAGACTTCTTCCAATTAACGGGAAATCATTTTTCTCAATTCCAGCTACCAGCCCTGCGATATTTCCCCATTGCTCCACAGCGCTTTTCAAACTGATGTTTTTCTTTAAAATCTGTCTGGCATCCGAAGTTTTAACTTCTACCTGCGGATGTACTGCTGTTACAAACAAATCCGGGCTGTTCAGCGGAATAATATCAATCGGATCAGTAGATTTTACCAGTGTAATCCCACCATAGATGCATGGCGCGATATTGTCTGCATGGCGTACTCCCGAAGCCAGTTCTTCTCCAAACATGGCAAAATGAACCATTTCTTCTTTTGACAATTTGTTTCCTAATAATATATTGGCTCCGAAGGCGGCTCCGGCGGCACTTGCCGCACTGGAGCCGAGCCCGCTTCCAGGCTTTATATGTTTATGAATAATCACTTCAAAACCATTTTTCAGATTAAAATGTTCCTGAATTTTCAACAAGACGATGCCTGCAACATTTTTGGACGGTTCTTCAGGCAGCCCGAAAGAGTCTGTATGTTGTATAATAATATCAGGAGTTTCCAATAATCTGAATTCCATTTCATCATAAGGATCATGAACTGCCATTCCTAAAATATCGAATCCGCAAACCAGGTTGGCAACAGTGGCAGGTACTTTTAATTTTACTTTTTTCATATTTGTATTTTTAAATAGAACGGATAATATCTGCAAAAACTCCACTCGCTGTTACATCCGCTCCGGCACCGGCTCCTTTTACCACCAAAGGCTGTTCGGAATATCTCAGCGTTTTAAAAATGACAATATTGTCTTTGCCATACAGATGAAACAGATCGCTGTCCGGAGCAATATGCTGTAAACCTACTCTGGCTTTTCCGTCTTCAAATTCTGCTACGTATTTTAATATTTTGCCTTCGTCTTTAGCATTGTTTAATAAGTTTTTAAAATGGTCTTCATATACTGTGAGTTTCTCATAAAAGTTTTCAACGCTTCCTTCCATGCATTCTTCAGGCAGAAAACCTATATTTTCAATGTCTTCAAACTGAAGCAGATATCCTGCCTCTCTGGCCAGAATTAAAATTTTTCTTGCTACATCTGTTCCCGAAAGATCAAGCCTTGGATCCGGCTCTGTGTATCCTTCCTTCTGAGCCTGGGCTACCACTTCGGAAAAAGTCCTGTTTCCGTCATACTCATTAAATACAAAATTCAATGTTCCACTCAGTACAGCTTTAATGGATTGAATCTGGTCTCCGCTTTTAATGAGGTCGTTGATAGTTCCTATTACCGGAAGCCCTGCCCCTACATTGGTTTCAAAATAAAAACTGCAGTTGTGGTTTCTGGCGGTATTTTTTAAGGTTTTATACTTTTTAAAATCAGAAGAAGCTGCAATTTTATTACAGGCAACAATATCCACACTTCTTTTTAATAAGCTTTCATACACTTCAGGAACCTCAGGACTTGCAGTTACATCAACGAAAACAGAATTTCTAAGGTTTCTGTGGATAATTTCATCAGCAAATTCCCTGGCAGAGGCTTTTTCACCCTGCTGATTCCAGTTAAAATAATTTTCCTGTGATATTCCCTGATCTGAAAACATCATATGCCGGCTGTTGGAGATTCCTGCAATTCTCAGGTTGATCAGAAAGTTTTCTTTTAGATAATCATTTTGGTCATAAATCTGCTGGATCAGTTTTGAACCTACATTTCCTGTTCCACAGATGTAAAGATGAATTTGTTTTATTTCAGATTCGAAAAAATCTTCGTGAAGTACATTTACCGCTTTTTTACTGTCTTTTTCTGAAATCACAATACTGATATTTCTTTCCGAAGACCCTTGTGCTATGGCTCTAATATTAACTCCGTTATTTCCCAGACATCCGAACATTTTTGCACTTACACCGCTTCTGCTTTTCATACTTTCTCCAACCAGAGCTACAATAGAAAGTCCGGTCTCAATTTTCACCGCGTACACTCTTTTCAGATTAATATCATCCGCAAAAGAAGAGTTGATTGCATGCTCGGCACATAAAGCTTCTTTTTCTTCAATCGCAATAGTGATGGAATGCTCTGAAGAACTTTGTGTTATAAGGATTACATTGATCTTTTCATGGCTTAAACACTGAAATAATTTAGCTGAAATTCCGGGTATTCCTACCATTCCGCTGCCTTCCAGTGTAAGCAGGGCAATACTGTTCATATTGGAGATTCCTACTGCAATCTGTTTTTCATCTTCTGAAGATTGTAGTTGATGAGAAATCAGAGTTCCCTCTGCATCGGGATCAAAAGTATTTTTGATAAGCAGGTTTATATTTTTTACCATGACAGGCTGAATGGAAGGCGGGTAGAGCACTTTAGCCCCAAAATGTGACAGTTCCATCGCTTCATGATAAGATATTTCTGAAATAGGTTTAGCATTGGAGACCAGACGGGGATCAGCAGTCATCATTCCGCTTACATCGGTCCAGATCTGGAGTTCTTCTGCATCAATAGCCGCTGCAATAATAGATGCGGTGTAATCTGATCCGCCTCTCCCTAATGTGGTGGCGTTATTTTTCTCGTCCTTCGCTATAAAACCTGGTCCTACGATAATGGGGTTCTGATTATCATTCAGAAAACGGGCAATATTATGATCGGTGGATTTAAAATCTACTTTTGCATGGGTAAAATTACTGTCTGTTCTGATCAGTTCTGCAGAGTTCATCCAGACGCAGTCTAATCCTTCATGTTGTAATCTTGCAGCTATAATTTTTGAGGAAAGGAATTCTCCGTAAGAAGCAATTTTATCTTTAATTCTATCTGTCAATTCACCAAGAACAGCAATTCCATTGCAGAGATCTTCGATATCGTTGAAATGTTTTTTTACAAAACTCAGCCATGAGCTTTGTTCTGTGATTGGGAAAAGTTCTTTCACCAGACTGATATGTTTTTCTTCAAGGTTCTGAACGGCCTGACTGTAATTTTCATCTTTTACAGAAGCCTGTTCTGCTGCTTTGATCAATTGATCTGTAACTCCGTGAAGAGCTGATACAATAACAACAACTTTACTTTTTAAAGATTCTCTTTTTACGATTTTTTCCATCAGTAAGATATTCTGAGAATGGGCGACTGATGTTCCGCCGAATTTTAAAACTTTCATCAATTATTTTTTTGAAGTTGGATAAAAAGAAGTGGTTACTCTTTGAAAAAAAGAGTACGGGTACCGGGAATAATATGTGAAAATCTACCCCGTTATGGGGTAATTGTTGTAGTGGCAAATGTAGAAACAGAAGATACGCCTGAAATAAGTGACTTCAGAGCAGAAATATCAGATATGTTTCTTAAAAAATTCATTGTAACGGAACAAATGTACAAATTATTTTGAAACAGACAAGTTTTTAACATAATAAAATATATTTCCTTTTTATGAGATATATTTTGGTGTAATTGATTAAAAATGTTACATTTATGATATTAACTAATAACGAAATAACTATGAAAAATTTAAAGAAATTAAACCGTTTGAATCTGAAGTCAATCAGTGGAGGAAATGTGAATAACTGTTTTGAGAATTGTCCTGCCGGCCCATACGGACCAGGCGAGCCAAGGTCATGTGCCGATTATCATGCTTTACCGGAATGCTGTAAAGGAAGAGTTCTGGTAAGCTTTGAATGCTTCGGACCTTACTGATTCAAATGATCAATTTATTGTTACAGAATACCAAAATTATTACCATATGAAAACAATTAAAAAATTATCAAGAGAAGACAAGAAGAACATCAAAGGTGGTTTCACTGATATTCAGATTGAAGCCTGTGGAGGCGAGCAGTTTGTTTGTTTCCGCGGAGGCGGGAATTGGGGATGCTGGCTGAAGCCGGGAGGAACCTGCTATGCACCAATGCTTTAGTATTGAATAGACTAAACTCAATTTAAAAATTAAAATACTATGAAAAATTCAAAAAAATTAAACAGAGAAAGCTTAAGATCTATTATCGGAGGTACAGGAGACAGCTGTGCAGTTGACCTCGATTGCGGACCAAAAGGGTGTGCAGTATGCACAGATCTTAAAGGGCGTAAAGTTTGTCTTTATCTTTTCCCTTATGATCCGTCAATTCCGGGAAGTTGTCTTATTTCAGAATCTTAAAACGTATTAAAAATTAAAACAACTATGAAAAATTTAAAGAAATTAAACAGAAAAGAACTTGAAAAATTAAATGGGGCAGCTGGTCCGTCCAGATGTGCAGGGTGTCCTCAGAATGCTACGTTCGGAGATGGACCAGAATATCAGTATCCATGTTCTGCTTATCAGGGACTGCCTGATTATTGTAAGATGTGTGTTCTGGTAAGTATGGAATGCGTAGACGGAGGTGTCTCTTAACACAAGATCTGTTTCAGAACAATAAAAAAGCACTGTAAAAACAGTGCTTTATTTTTTTAACAGTTATCCGGAATATACATTCCTCTGGGTACGCAGATCAATTCTCCATTGCATCCTGCTCCGCAGGTTTCATGTATTTCGCAGTTTAAGTTACATATGTTACTTCCTCCGTTTACATTTTTAAGACTTCTTCTGTCTAATTTTTTTAGATTTTTCATATTTATTATTAGTTTAAGTTTTAAATATAATAAATATTCGTGATAAAAAAATTATTTTATGCTTTTGGAAAGATCAAGCATCGCTTCAATAGGCTTTAATGCTTTTAATCTTAATTCTTCGTCGATAAGAATTTCCGGAAGTTCATATTTCATACATAGATACAATTTTTCCATTGTATTACGCTTCATATAAAAACATTCTGAACAGTTACAGCTTTCGTCGAAAACCAATGCAGGAATCAGTTCTTTGTGAGGTGCACGTTTTTTCATTTCGTGAAGAATTCCTTCTTCTGTAGCGATGATGAATTTCTGGCAGTCATCTTTTTCTACATAATTTAAAAGAGCAGAAGTAGAGCCGATGAAATGAGCTAATTTCAATACCGCTTCTTCGCTTTCAGGGTGTGCAATCAGTTTTGCATCCGGGTTGTCTGCCAATTGCTGGGCAATTCTTTCCATTGAAAATGCTTCGTGTACCACACAGCTTCCATCCCAAAGGATCATATCGCGGCCTGTTTTCTTAGAAAGGTATCTTCCCAGGTTTTTGTCGGGTGCAAAAATGATCGGTCTGTCTTTCGGAAGTGCTTCAATCACTGTTTCAGCGTTTGAACTTGTAACGATAATATCACTTTCAGCTTTAGTTTCAGCATTACAGTTGATGTAAGTAGCAATTAAAGCATTCGGGTGCTGCTCTCGCATTTTTCTCAGTCCTTCTCCTGAACATCCATCTGCCAGAGAGCATCCGGCCATGGTATCAGGAAGAACTACTTTTTTAGTTGGATTCAGAATTTTAGCGGCTTCTGCCATGAAATGTACTCCACAGAATACAATCATGTCAGCATTGGTATCTTTAGCCTGTCTTGCCAACTGTAAAGAATCTCCAAGGAAATCTGCGATGTCCTGAATTTCTCCGGGCTGGTAATAATGGGCAAGAATAACCGCATTTTTTTCTTCTTTCAGTTTGAGAATGGCCTTCACCAATTCTTCACCCTGAGGAATAGCAATATCTTTTATATCCAGAAATCCTCTGACAGGAATTGCAGATTTAGCTTTTTCTAATGTTTCGGTACTCATATCCACCTCAATTTTTTATGATCAGAAGCTAGAGGTTAGAAATTAGAAGTTAGATTTTGAGTGTAGTATTTTACTCCCATCCTCCTTCTTCCATCTTCCAGCCATTAATTACTGATAAAACTTTTTATTAAACTTTCTATTTCTTTTTTAGCTGCATCAAGATCTTCATTAATCACGATCTTGTCAAACCCGCTGGCGTAGGTCATTTCTTCTTCTGCCTTTGCGACACGGGTTTTTATGGTTTCTGCATCATCTGTGTTTCTGGAGATCAATCTTCGTTCCAATTCTTCAATGGAAGGCGGTTCTATAAAAATAGACAACGCTTTTTCACCGAAGTATTTTTTTAATGAAATGCCTCCTTTTACATCTACATCAAAAATAACAACTTTTCCCTGATTCCAGATTTTTTCTACTTCAGATTTTAAAGTACCGTAATATTTGTCAGTATAAACTTCTTCATATTCTACAAAAGCATCTTCGGAAATTTTCTGTCTGAACTCCTCCGGTGTCAGAAAATGATAATCTACGGCATGTACTTCACTTCCTCTTGGCTGTCTTGTAGTACATGAGATTGAAAATGCCAGTTCAGGAAATGTCTCCAGTGAATGCTTTACCAATGTAGTTTTTCCGCTCCCTGATGGTGCTGAAAATATAATTACTTTATCCATTTTTTTGGGTTTCGGGTTACGGGTTTCGAGTTTGGTGATCTATTCTTAGAACAACCACGCATCTCGTACCCCGTATCTATCATTACAATACGTTTAACGTTTGTTCTTTAATTTTTTCAAGGTCGTCTTTCATCATCACCACCAGTTTCTGGATTTCTGCGTGATTGGCTTTAGAACCCAGTGTATTGATTTCTCTTCCGATTTCCTGAGAAATAAATCCCAGTTTTTTTCCGTTGAAAGACTCATTGTCCATTACTTCTTTATAATATTTCAGGTGCTGGGCAAGTCTTACCTTTTCTTCAGAAATATCAAGTTTTTCAGTGAAATAGGCCATTTCCTGATAGAAACGTGTTTCATCAACATTTTCAAATTCTTTCAAAGATTTCTGATAACGTTCTTTCACGCTTACAATTCTTTCTTCTTCAAAAGGAATCACTTCGCTAAGATATTTGTCGATATTCTGAATATTTCTGTTGAGTTCTTCGTGTAAGATACCACCCTCAGTTCTTCTGAATTCTTCGAATCTGTCTACGGCATTATTGACAATCTTAGCCAGAGCTTCCCATTCACCTTCCGTTAATTCGTCAGGTCTTGAAGTGATGGCATCAGGAAGTCTTACTGCCATTTTAAGGTATTCGAAATTGGGACCGTCAGAAGCTATGTTTTTAAGTTCGTTAATATAAGAGTCAATTAAGTTTTTATTGATTTTTACATCGTTGGACTCTTCAAGATTCTCGATATTAACGTAGCAGTCTACTTTTCCACGGATAATTCTATCGTTAAGAATTTTTCTGATTTCAAATTCTTTTTCTTTATAACGTAAAGGAATTTTAATATTTAAATCAAAGCTCTTGCTGTTCAGAGATTTAATATCAATAGTAATTTTTTTTCCTTCAAAAACATCTTCGGCTCTACCGAATCCGGTCATTGATAAAATCATAGTTTTTTATTGTTCTACAAAGATAAACAATTAAGTGTATAATGTGATACAATGAAATTCCAACGTATACAATCTGATCATTCAATTTTAAATAAACCATTAAGATTTTAATGAAATGTTAAGAATATTAAGATGAGCTTCGCTTTTAGCATAGTGCTTACAAGAAATCTATTTGATTTTTTCTTAATTAAACTTAACAACTTAAATATTCTTAATGGTTCAAAACAATCCGTAGCTTTTTTGTGTTTAAAAATAAAAATTCAAATGAGCTCGTTTTCGTAAATTAGCGCTGTGAAAAAGAAAAATTTAATTTCTGTAGTAGGACCCACCGGAATTGGAAAAACGAGATTGGCAATTGATTTGGCGCAGCATTTCAATACCGAGATTATTTCCTGTGATTCCCGCCAGTTTTTTAAAGAAATGAAAATAGGGACTGCCGCCCCTTCGGAAGAAGAACTGGCGCAGGCACCTCATCATTTTATCGGAAATCTTTCAGTGGAAGAGTATTATTCTATCGGGCAGTATGAAGAAGATGCGCTTCAAAAACTTAATGACCTTTTTGCTGCTCATGACACGGTAATTCTTGTAGGAGGAAGCATGATGTATGAAAAAGCTGTGATAGAAGGTCTCCACGATCTTCCGGAAGCCAATGTTGAAAACCAGGAGAAGCTTCAAAATATGATGGAGCAGGAGGGAATTGAAAAACTTCAGGAGATTTTAAAAGAACTGGATCCTGAATATTTCAGTGTGGTGGATATTCACAATCACCGCAGGCTGTTGAGAGCTATTGATATTATCTGGCAAACGGATAAAAAATATTCTGAACATATTTCAGTGTCTCAGAATGGAAGAGATTTTAATGTAATCAGAATCGGGATAGAAGCTCCAAGGGAAGAATTATATGACAGAATTAACCGCAGAGTGGATATCATGATGGAAAACGGACTGCTGGATGAGGTGAAAAGCCTTGAGAAATTCAAAGGATTGACGGCTTTGAATACTGTAGGTTACGCTGAACTTTTCAAGTATTTTGATGGAGAATGGGATCTTGATTTTGCGGTTTCGGAAATTAAAAAGAACAGCCGCAGGTATGCGAAACGCCAGCTGACATGGTACAGAAAAGCGGATGATATTCATTATTTACAGTTGGGATATTCTCAGGAAGACTTTGAGGCTCTGTTAAAATGGATTGCTGAGCAATTTCAGGAATAAATTAAGCACTTAGTTTGTCATTCTGACGAAGGAAGAATCTCATCGATTGTTTTTAAAGATTCTTCATTCCACTTTGTTCCATTCAGAATGACAAACCGGACGCTTTATTTATCCATACACTATGCCATTCCGTAGGAATCTAAGTTTATATTCATTGTAATAAACAGAAACAATACAAAAAATGCGGCTCTGAAAAGAACCGCACTTCAACAAATATAATTTAATTTACTACTTCCAACCGCCGCCTAAAGCTCTGTATAAATCTACAATGCTGCTTAATCTCTGTCTTTTAATGGAAGCCAGATTCAACTCTGCCTGTAGGGAATTCCCCTGTGCTGTAATCACTTCCAGGTAATTGGCTGAACCTCCTTTGTAAAGAAGTTGTGCGCTTTTAATTCCATCTTTTAGTGTAGTTGCCTGTTCTGTGGCTTTTTGTTCCTGAACTTTTAAGTTTTCATTGGAAACCAAGGCATCAGAAATTTCTCCCACAGCATTTAATACTGATTGACGGAATGCAAGAACATTTTTTTCTCTTTGAATTTTGGCTACTTCCAGATCTGTTTTCAATTGTCTTTTCTGGAAAATAGGCTGGGTAATTCCCCCTAAAACCGATCCGAATAACGAAGCCGGAATCTGGAACCAGTTGTCAAACTTGAATGAATTTACTCCACCATTAGCAGTAATTTTCAATGCCGGATACATATTCGCCTGAGCAATTCCTACCATCGCATTGGATTCTAATAAAACCAGTTCCTGCTGACGAACGTCCGGTCTTCTGCTTACCATAGCTGCCGGAAGTCCTGCCGTAATGTTTTGAGGCAGTGAAGTATCAGACATTTCAATGGTTCTGTCGACTTTATTGGGAAGTTCTCCAACCAGAATACTCAGTGCATTTTCCTGGATGGCAATATTCTGTTCCAGCTGGGCAATCAGAAGCTCTGTAGCCTGTTTCTGTGCAGCGGCCTGCTGTACTCCCAAAGAAGTATTATCACCACTTTCCCACATTTTCTGGGTCATTAAAAGGGTATTGCTGGTCAGTTCCAGGTTGGATTTTGCGATCGCCAGTTGTCTGTCAAGCATCAACAGGTTATAATACCCTTGTGCAATAGCTGCTACTACCTGAGTCTGAACTGCTTTTGAACCTTCATAGGTCTGAAGGTACTGCATTCTTGAAACTTCCTGCTGGTTTTTGATTTTTCCCCAGATATCTGCTTCCCATGAAAGATTGAAGGCTGCGTTATAATCCTCAACATGGCTCGAGCCTAAAAATAAATTTAAGCTTTGCCCGTTCATGCTGTTTTTGGATGGTCTTGAAATCTGTCCGCTTACTCCGAACCCAACATCCGGATACTGCATATATTTTGCCTGTTTCAGTTTTTCCTGTGAAGCAGCCACCTGCTTTAAGGCAATCTGAAGATCATAATTATTTTTAATTCCTTTTTCAATCAGTCCCTGTAAAATAGGATCACTGAAAAACTGTTTCCACTCCAGGTTAGCTATACTGGCTGTGTCTGCAGTGGCCGTGTACTGGAACTTTTCCGGAAGTGGAAGCTCAGGCTCCGTGTAGGCCAGTTTAGACACACACGAAACAGAGCCGATGGCCAGCACAAATGTTAGAATAATATTTTTTACTCGTTTCATAGTTTTTAAACTTTTAATTGAAGACAAAACTTAGAGAGGTTTCTGTTGATGCAAAAATTTCTTTAGTAGGAGAAAATAGTTAGTTTTTTAAACCATTAAGAACAGGCAGGTAAATAGGTAAACCTATGATCTTAAAATTTTCTCTAAGTTTTTGTCATTCATTTTTTTATTAGTGACTAGCAGCTAAAAGTTCTTCCTCCATTTGTTTTTTCAGAAGTCTTTTCTTTTTTCTGCTTGGCATTTTTTCATGCAGGTACTGGAACACTACATACATTACCGGAATGATAAAGATCCCGAAGATTACCCCTGTAAGCATTCCTCCTACGGTACTGTAACCGATAGAGTGGTTTCCTTTTGAAGAAGCACCTTGCGTCCATACCAATGGAAGCATTCCCACGATGAAGGCAAAAGAGGTCATTAAGATCGGTCTTAAACGTAATCTCGATGCCTGAAGTGCTGATTCTATCAGTGTTTTACCTGCCTTTCTTCTCTGTACGGCAAATTCCACAATCAGGATGGCATTCTTCGCTAATAGTCCTACAAGCATGATCAATCCTACCTGAACGTAAATATTGTTATCAATTCCAGCTAGTCCTGTGAAGGCAAATACTCCGAAAATCCCTGTTGGAATGGTAAGAATAATCGCAAACGGAAGGATATAACTTTCATACTGAGCTGCCAGTAAGAAGTAAACGAATAGAATACTTAAGAAGAAAATAAAGGCAGTTTGTCCGCTTGTTTTAATTTCTTCACGGGTAATCCCTGTCCACTCATATCCGTATCCTCTCGGAAGTGACTGCTGGGCAACTTCTTCTACCGCTTTGATGGCATCTCCGGTACTGTATCCAGGTTTCGGGGTTCCGTTAATCGTAACAGCATTGAAAAGGTTGTTTCTTGTTACCGTTTCAGGACCGAAAGATCTTTTTAACGTTACCAGAGTTTTGGCAGGAACCATTTCTCCTGATTTATTTTTAACATAGATTCCTTCTAATGAATTAACATCCGTACGGTAAGGAATATCGGCCTGAGCCATTACTCTGTAATACTTCCCGAATCTGTTGAAATCCGATACAAAGCTACTTCCGAAATAAATCTGCATGGTCTGCATCAGTTCTGTTACAGAAACGCCCAGCTGGTTAGCTTTATCAGTATCCACATCAATAGTATACTGAGGGTTTCCTGCCGCATATGTTGTAAAGGCGAAAGCAATTTCAGGTCTTTTCATAAGCTCTCCGATAAACTGCTGTGTGGTTGTTCCCAACTGTTCAAAAGAACCATTCGTTTTGTCCTGAAGCATGAATTCAAATCCGGAAACGTTACCGAAACCTTGTACAGTAGGGAAGTTGAAGAAGAATGCGTTGGCATCTTTCACCTGGCTTACCTTACCTGTCAACGTTGCTGCAATCTGATCGGGATCTTTCATTTCACCACGCTTGTCATAATCTTTAAGCTTGATGAAACCTGCAGAATAGGGAGATGCGTTGGCATTACTGATGAAGTTCATCCCGTCCGCTACCCAAAGGTGGTTGGTTGCTTTTTCACCATTGATGATTTGATCAATTTGAGCCGTAGCTCTGTGGGTTCTTTCCAGTGAACTTCCCGGAGGAGTATTCACTGCATATAATACGAATCCCTGGTCTTCCGTAGGAATGAATCCTGACGGCGCTTTCTTGATTAAAAATACACTTGCTGCGGTGATGATAACAAGACCTCCTATCGCCACCCATTTGTTTTTAATTAAAAACTTAAGGCTATAGATGTATTTTCTGGTCATGCTGTTGAAGCTCGCATTGAAAGCATTGAAGAATCTTGCTCCAAAACCTTTTTTATGACCGTGCTCTCCATGTTCTCCCTGAGGATCATTTAAGAACATCGCACATAATGCCGGACTTAATGTCAATGCATTCACCGCTGAAATTAAAATCGCAATCGCCAATGTGAAAGCAAACTGTCTGTAGAAAACTCCTGCAGGTCCCTGCATAAATCCAACCGGAATAAACACGGCACACATTACCAATGTAATGGAAATAATAGCTCCTGAAATTTCACTCATCGAGTGCATCGTAGCATGCTCTACAGGCATTCCCGTCTGTTCCATTTTAGAATGGACGGCTTCTACCACTACAATGGCATCATCCACTACAATACCAATGGCGAGTACCAATGCAAATAAGGTAAGCATGTTGATACTGAAACCAAATAACTGCAGGAAGAAGAAGGTTCCGATAATTGCAACCGGCACGGCAATAGCAGGAATTAAGGTAGATCTGAAATCCTGAAGGAAAATAAATACTACAATAAATACCAAGATGAAAGCGATAACAAGTGTTTCCACAACCTGATGAATAGAAGCATCCAGGAAGTCTTTAGAGTTGTACATGATGATTGGCTTCACTCCTTTTGGAAGAGTGGTTTCCATTAATTTCACCTGCTTTTCAATTTCCGTAAGGATTTCGTTGGCATTGGATCCGGCTGTCTGCAGGATAGCAAATCCGGCAACCGGTTTTCCGTCTACCCTGTTGGTGGCAGTATACGTATAAGAACCGAATTCTACTCTTGCAACATCTTTTAATCTTAAGAAAGATCCATCACTGTTTGCTTTGATGGCGATGTTTTCATAGTCTTCACCCTTATTCAGTTTTCCTTTATATTTAAGGATATACTCGTAGGTTTCCTTACTTCCCTGTCCAAGACGGCCCGGAGCAGCTTCAAGGTTGTGGTCTTTAATGGCTCCCAAAACTTCCTGTGGAGAAAGATTATTAGCCGCCAGACGATCCGGTTTCAGCCAGATTCTCATGGAATAATCCCTTGTCCCGAATACCTGAGCCTGTGCTACCCCCGGAATACGCTGTATCTGTGGAATAACATTGATCTTCAGATAGTTTTGAAGGAATAATTCATCATATTGTTTTGCATCTTCACTGGTCAGTCCCATGAACATAATCATACTGTTCTGAACCTTCTGGGTTGAGATCCCGGCCTGTACCACTTCCTGAGGCAGCTGGCTCATCGCTTTCGATACACGGTTCTGTACGTTTACTGCTGCATTGTCTGCATCGGCACCCTGTTTGAAGAAAACACTCAGGGTCATGGTACCGTCGTTACTGGAGTTTGAGGTCATATAAGTCATGTTCTCAACTCCGTTTACCGCTTCCTCAATAGGAGTAGCTACCGAACGGGCTACGACCTCAGCATTGGCTCCAGGGTAGAATGCCGTTACCTGAACGCTTGGTGGAGCGATGTCCGGGAAAAGGGCAATCGGTAAATTAAAGAGAGACAAAGCTCCCAATAATAAGAGTATTATGGAGATGACCGTTGAAAGGACCGGTCTTTCTATAAATTGTTTTAACATAAGAAGTTTATTTTTTTAAGTCTTCTGTATTCGGAAAGAACTATAGAGGTTTTGCTTTTAACAAGCTGTCCGAAGAAATATTTTTCGGCTTGATGGAAGCTCCGTCTTTCAGGTTTCCAATTCCCGTGAATACAATTTTTTCTCCAGGCTTAAGCCCTTCAGAAATAAAATAATAGCTATCCGTTTTTCCTGATATTTTGATCGGTCTCCCGGTTACCTTCTGGTCTTTACCCATTACATAAACATAGGTTTTATCCTGAATTTCGAAGGTTGATTCCTGAGGAATTACGACTGCATTAGAAATCAGCTGTGGCATACGCACTCTTCCTGTATTTCCGGTTCTTAAAGTTCCGTTGGCGTTAGGGAAAACGGCACGTACACTGATAGCTCCCGTAGTTTTGTCAAACTGTCCATCTACAATGCTTAATCTTCCTTTTTCAGGGTAAGTACTGTTGTCAGCAATCACAAGATCTACCATCGGCATATTTTTCAGTTTTTCTTCTAAGCTTGCTCCCGGATATTTATTCTGGAAAGCAATGAAATCAAGTTCGCTTAAAGAGAAATACGCATAGATTTCACTGATATCAGATAGTAATGTCAATGGATTCACATCTGTTCTGGAGATCAGACTTCCTTTTTTATAAGGAATTCTTCCGATATAGCCGCTTACAGGAGCTGTAATGGTTGTAAATCCTACGTTGATTCTGGCGCTTCCTACAGAGGCTCTCGCTTGTGCAGCTGCTGCTACAGCCGCTTCATAATTGGCTTTTGCGGTTTTAAGCTGTACATCAGAAACTACTTTTGCAGCAACCAGCGGCTGAAGTCTGTCTACTTCCACTCTTGCTTTTTGAATATTGGCATTGGCCGCCTGAAGATTAGCCTGAGCCATATTCATCTGTTCGCCATAGCTTCTTGAATCTATTTTAAATAACGGTTGTCCTGCTCTTACATATGCTCCTTCTTCTACATAGATTCTGTCCAGGTATCCATCTACCTGAGATCTGATTTCTACGTTGTTTTTCCCTTCCAATGCAGTTGGGAATTCCTGATATGTAGTAGCGGGTGAAGTGATAACGGTATAAACCGGAAGTTCTGGAGCTGGAGGTGCGGCATTGGTTCCTTCTGCGGCTTTTGTGCAGCTCTGTAAAAGAATTATACTTGCAATAAGTACAATAAACCTTGTTTTTCCAGGTAATTTCATTGTTGGTTTAATTTTTTTAATGAAGTGTTAGAGGTAAGTAAAAAATGTTTTGATAAATGCTGTATTTTTTCCTAACAGTGTTAATAATTTGTTCAAAAAAAATTACAGAATTTTTAATGTCCGATGAGGTCGATTGTTTCCATAATTGAAATTTTTTTAATGTATTGAAGTGTATAATGATGGTGTAAGGTGTGTTAATTTTACTAACAGTGTTAATTTATAAGCAAAAAATGATTACTTTTAACAGCTGAATCTTATATATTGCTTCATAAGTGATTTCATTTTTTAATCAGGAATAACAGAATAATCTATTAATTCAGTGTTAATTTTCCTAACGGTGTTAATTTTTAATTCAAAAAAAATCTATAAAGACTTAATAAAAGCCGAAACAGTTTCGTCCAAAGTCGTTTTATTCATTGTTGAAGGGATATCAGCTGTACGCATCATCATAATAGAGATCATACCGTGAACGGCAGAAAACAGAGCGTGGGACATATGACAGGCATTGTCTGGATTAGATCCGTTTTTCTTTATAATCTCATAAGTACATTCATAAATAAGTTCCTGAAATGATGAGAATTCTTTTTTCATCTGCCCTTTTCCACAACATTGCATTCCAAGACCAAACATCAGCTGGTAATATTCCTTATTTTTAAAAGCAAAGTTCCAGTACGCATCCACAATGGCAACAAGCTGCTCTTCCGGAGTATCGTGTTTCTGCTGAGCTTTTAATAATTCTATATGTAACTTATGAAAGCCATCTAAAGAAATTTCAAATAGAATAGCTTCTTTATTTTCAAAATAATCATATACAACGGGAGCACTATACTCAATAGCATCTGCTATCTTGCGCATAGAAAGCGAACCCCAGCCTTCAGTTTTCGCCAACGTAAAAGCAGCCTGCAAAATATTTGCACGGATGGATTCTTTTTCTCGTTGACGGCGTTCATGTAGACCCATGATTTTTATTTACTAACAGCGTTAGCAAAACTACAAACTTTTTAATATAACTTCCAAGGGATATTGTAAGTTTTATAGGTTTGTCTGCTTTTTAAAGAAGATTAATTAAAGGTTGGAAGCTGGAAGAATGGGTGCTGGAAGTTATTTTGAAGGTAAATAATATAATAATAGAATTTGACTATAACTATTTTTGAGGGTTAACAATCTTCATCCTCCAGATTCCAGATTCTTTACTTTATTAAAAATGAAAATGTCTTCTTCCTAATTAACAAAAGAAATAATTATCTTTGCCGGTAAAGAAATAAGGATATGAATACTCCCTCAAATATGTTGGCATTAGGAACAAAAGCTCCGTTTTTTGAACTTCCTAACCCGTCAAAAACGAATGAACTTCAGTCTTTGGAAGAGCTGAAAGGAGAAAAAGGTACTTTGGTGATCTTTATGTGCAACCACTGTCCGTTTGTTCTTCATGTAATTGACAAAATCAATGAACTATACGAAGATTATAACGAGCGCGGAATTGAATTCATCGCCATCAATGCGAATGATATTGAAAAATATCCGGCAGATTCTCCGGAAAAAATGATCGAATTTCAAATTGAAAGAAGATTTGATTTCCCTTATCTGTTTGATGAAAGCCAGGCAGTAGCAAAAGCTTACGATGCAGCTTGCACACCGGATTTTTATTTCTTTGATGATAAGCTTGATCTTGTATACAGAGGTCAGATGGATGATTCAAGACCGGGAAATAATAAAGATGTTACAGGTGAGGATTTGATTATTGCTTTTGAGAATCTTTTGGCTGGAGAAGCTCAGGAAGAAATTCAGAGACCTAGCATGGGTTGCAATATTAAATGGAAATAATTGCTGGTTTATTTAGTTACTGGTTTTTACTCAATAATACAAAGCTGCTCTTGTGGAGTGGCTTTTTTGTTGCTTGCAGGGTTATTTTCTCTCGCAGATTTTGCAGATGAAGCAGATTTTTAATACACAGTAGATTTCTTCACTCACTTTGTCACTCCGTAGGAGTCTCAACACATTTTGTATTCTTTTTATTATTACTTCTGAAAAGTAAGTCTGGATTACTACGGAATGGACAAAAACAACGTTTAGTATAACCATACGAATTGTCACTCCTTAGGAGCCTCAGTATCGTATGCCTTTTTTAATAAACCTCTATAAATTTTCTATAAGTAAGTCTAGATTCCTACGGAATGGACAAAAACAACGTTTAGTATAACCATACGAATTGTCACTCCGTAGGAGTCTCGGCACAACTGATCTTTTTATTATAAGTACCTGCAAAATTTTCATAAGTAAGTATGGATTCCTACGGAATGACAAATACGAAAGCATTGTCTATTCATTCACTTTGTCACTTCATAGTAGTCTCAGCGTAGTTTTTCTACTAAAAACTTACTTTAGCTTTAGTCTCCTTTTCAGTCTTTATATCTACATTAACATTGCTATGAGAATAATTCCTGATAAATTCCGAAGGAGTCTTGCCCGTATATTTTTTGAACATCCTGTTAAAATAGGTCACATTATTAAAGCCACACTGGTAGCTGCATTCTGAAATAGATCTGTCCTGCGCCATCAGCAGACAGGCTTTATTAATTCTATAGCGGTTCACAAACTCTGTAAACGTAATCTTGGTTGCTTTTTTAAAGAAATTACAGAAAGCAGGTAAAGTTAGGTTAGCTAGTTTTGCTACTTCTTCAATATCAATTTCCTTATCGTAATGATGTTCTACATAGGTGAAGATGTTTTCAAGGCGGGTTTTATTTTTTGAAATAATGGTGTAGGGCATGATTTCCTTATTTAAAAGATCATAATCTTCACATTTTGAAAGTTCAAAAAGAATTTCAAGCAATAATAAATATCTTTTATACCCTTCAGATTCCAGCATCAGCTTCAGTTTGGGAAGCATTATTTTTTTTACTTTTTGATGAAAATGAATCCCGTATTTTGAAAGTTCCAAAAGATTTTTGATAGATCTTGCTTCCACTTCCTGCTGGGGAAACTGAAGAATTTCTTCTTTGAACTGAAGTACAATTTCTTCATGCGGATCAATAGAATTCAGACCGAATCCGGAATGGGGAATATTGGACCCGATTAATACCAGATCTCCATTCGTATAATTACTTTTATGATAGCCCACATGGCGTGTGCCACTCCCGGAAATAACACAGACCAGCTCAATTTCGGGATGATAATGATACTCCCATTTGAATTCTGAAATGGGAGAATTATTATGAATGGTGCGGAATGAGCTCTTTTCATTAGGGATTACCCTTTCAAAAGTAACTTTCATCTAATTAATCATATTTATTCACTAAAAATACTAAATATATTAATATAGTTCAAATATTGATTTACTGTGTTAAATTATCGTTAACAGAAATGCTTCTATCTTAGCCAACAAGAAATCACCTGAATGAAAAATCTTAACATCAAGGCCGTTTTATTTTTAAACTATTTTGTCTTTGCCATTCTTCTGAATTCTGTAGGAACAGTCATTCTACAGGTACAGCAGAATTTTGGGATTTCAAAATCTTCGGCAAGCGTTCTGGAAGGCTTCAAAGATCTTCCAATCGCCATATGTTCTTTCATTCTGGCTTCATTTCTTCCGAAGATAGGAATCAAAAAATCAATGCTGATCGCTTTATTGCTGGTAAGCTGCATGTGTTTTGTAATGCCTTTTACCAATGACTTCTGGGTATTCAAATTATTATTCGCAACCGTAGGAGTTTCTTTTGCATTGATCAAAATATCAGTTTTTACTTCTATTGGGTTGGTAACGGAAACAGATAAAGAACATTCCAGTTTTATGGGATTTCTGGAAGGGTTTTTCATGATCGGAGTACTGGCTGGAAATGTTTTATTCAGTTTATATATAGATGATCATAATCCGAAATCTACTGAATGGCTGAATGTGTATTGGGTGCTGGGAGGACTTTCAAGTTTGTCTTTTTTATTTTTATTCTTTTCAAAACTGAACGAACAGGAAGCTAAAAGTGATAAAACAGATCTCTTGGGAGATTTAAAAAATAGTGTAAGCTTATTCAGCTATAAAAAAGTATTATGTTTTTTATTATGCGCTTTCCTTTTTGTATTGGTAGAGCAGAGCTTTCAAACGTGGACGCCCACATTTTATAAAGAGATTTTAAAAGTGCCTACCTCTATGAGTATTCAGGCGGGAGCGGTTTTAGCGGGAGCTTTTGCTTTGGGAAGATTTTTATCGGGATTCTTCTCTAAAAAATTCAGCTGGATCTATGTAGTTTCTTTCTGTGTGGTAGGTTTTGCTATCAGTTTATTGCTGGTTTTGCCCTTGACCCATAATATTCATATTGATACAAATACAAACTGGTTGAATGCTCCTTTGGTTGTGTATTTATTTCCTTTGATGGGAGGTTTGCTGGCACCAATTTATCCAAGTATTAATTCTGTGATTCTGGCATCAATCCCTAAATATCTGCACAGTGCGATGTCAGGATTGATCGTTGTTTTCTCAGCAATCGGGGGAACGATAGGTTCTATCATTACCGGTTTTGTATTTCAGGAATTCAGCGGGCAGCGGGCATTTTACCTTTCCCTGATTCCGCTTTCATTACTGATCACTTCGGCAGTGTTCATGAATAAATTAAAAATTAATCCTAAAAAATAACAATGAGTAATCAGCTTTATATAAACGAAATTCAAAGTCTGTTTGATAATGTACAGAGATCTGAAATTTTTGAAGATCAGAAAATGATGACGGATGCAGTTCCTCTTTTTCCTATTGCAAAGATCAATGAGGATTATGAACAATCAAAAGATGCAGAAGGTTTTGATCTGAAGGATTTTGTGATGACTCATTTTGACTTTTTAGGAGCAAGAGTTTCTGTTCAGAGACAAGATCAGCTTCCCATTGGTGAGCATATTGAAAAACTATGGGATGAGTTAACCCGTACAGCGTATGAAGAAAAAGGAACCCTTTTAAAATTACCAAAACCCTATATCGTTCCGGGTGGTCGTTTCAATGAGTTTTTCTATTGGGACAGCTACTTTATTATGCTTGGATTGCAGGTTTCCGGAAGAGTAGAAATGATGAAAAATATTATTGAAAACTGTTCTTATCTGATCCAAAATGTAGGATTTGTTCCGAATGCCAGCAGAACGCATTTCCTGAGCAGATCGCAGCCTCCTTACTTTTCATTAATGCTTGATCTCCTTTTTGAAACAGCGCATGATGAAGGAATTTATACACAATACCACGAAACTATGGAGAAAGAATATGCTTTCTGGATGGATGGTGAAGATGGGCTTGAAAACAATTCCAGCGTAAAAAGAGTAGTGAAAACAATAAACGGAGATATCCTGAACCGTTATTACGATGCAGAAAATGCACCACGCCCTGAAAGTTACCTGATCGATATTGAAGATCAGGAGACGGCTTCAGGAGAAGAATTTTACAGAAATATAAGAAGTGCCTGCGAATCCGGCTGGGATTTTTCCAGCCGATGGTTTGCAGACGGAGAAAATATACAGACAATAGAAACGCTGAATCTTGCCCAGGTTGATTTGAACTGTCTTTTGTGGCATTTGGAAATGACTTTGGCAAAATCTTCAGCGCTTCAGAATCTGAGTGAAAAAGAAAATTATTTTTCAGAAAGAGCAGCAAGCCGAAGACAGATGATCAATAAATATTTCTGGGATGGAAATACTAACAATTATAAAGATTATCACACAAAAAAAAACACAAAAACACCGTCTGAACATATTGCTGCTCTTTACCCTTTATTTCTGGGTATTGCAAATCAGGAGCAAGCTGAGGCTGTTGCCAAAGCTGTTGCTGAAAAGTTTCTTTACCAGGGTGGTCTTGTTACCACAACTAAAAACTCGGGTCAGCAGTGGGATCTTCCCAATGCGTGGGCTCCTTATCAATGGCTGGGCTTTAAAGCAATGAAAAATTATGGCTTTAATGAACTGGCAGAAAAAATTAAAAACAACTGGTGTTCCAATGTAGAAAGGGTCTACAAAAATACCGGGAAACTGATGGAAAAATACAATGCATTAGACACAGAAACAATAGCAGGCGGAGGGGAATACCCTAATCAGGACGGATTCGGTTGGACCAATGGAGTGTATTTACAATTACAACAAAACTGAACTAACAATAAAAGAATATGGCTATGAAAAAAAACTCAATCTTTTTAATCGCCGCAACAGCTACGTTATACTTTAATAATGCTTATGCCCAGGAAACAACACAGGATTCTGCAAAAGTTTCTTCCATCGATCAGATTGTCATTACAGGAAACTCAAATCCAAAGAAAAAAATAGAATCCAGTACAGCAATTTCCACATTTAGCTCCAAAGAAATTCAGAAACAGAACCCGATAAGTGCTGCGGCTTTATTACAGCGAGTTCCGGGATTTGCAGTGGAAACTTCAGGAGGTGAAGTAGGAAACAACCTTTTTGCAAGGGGGATTCCTTCTGCAGGAGCTTATGAATTTGTACAGGTACAGGAAGACGGTCTTCCGGTTTTTGAAGATGGAGCGCTTCAGTTTGCCAATGCAGATAACTTTTTCCGTGTAGACAATTCGGTCAACCGTATGGAAGCTTTGAGAGGAGGTTCCGGATCTATTTATGCAACGAATTCTCCAGGTGGTCTGATCAACTTTATTACCAGAGAAGGAACCAATGATTTCAGAGGTACGGCGAAACTTGAAACCAGTACCTACGGATTGATGCGTACCGATGTGAATGTAGGAGGTGCATTGGTTCAGGATAAATTGTTTTTCAATGTCGGTGGTTTTTACAGAACAGATGACGGGATCAGGAAGACGGGTTTTAAAGCCAATAACGGCGGGCAGATCAGAATGAACCTGAAATATGTCTTTGACAAAGGCTATGTAAAAGTGTATTACAAAAAACTGGATGACAGAAATACATTCTTCCTTCCGATTCCTTTAATCCAGAACGGAAATAAACTGAAAGGATTCCAGGGATTTGATCCTAATTACGGAACATACAGTTACAGAGCTATCAGTCAATTGAACATTCCACAGGCCGGAGGTGGATTTTTCAACAGAAATCTTGAAGATGGAATCCATCCGAAAGTAGATGCAGTGGGAGCTGAGTTTAAGTATGATCTTGGAAATAATTTCACGGTTTTAAACAAAACCAGATACACCAATATCAATATGAACTATACAGGAATTTTTCCTGCAGGATTGCCTGAAACTGCAGCTGACTTTGCAACTAAACCTGTTTCCAAGGGTGGAGATTATGGTATGACTAATTATCAATATTCTTTAGTAAGTAACGGAGCGATTGTAAATCCTGCATTTGTTCAAAAATTAGGTTTCTGGGCAATTGATAAGCAGATGAATAACTTTGTCAACGATTTACAGTTCAACTATAAATTTGATAAAGGAAATGTTACCGCAGGTTTTTATAAATCCAACTGGAAATCACACCAATACTGGAACTGGAGTAATATTCTGACTACAGCAACGGACAGACCCGAACTACTGAATCTGGTAGATACTTCTTTAAGTCCGTCAGATATTGGATATTCCAAAACATATAACGGGGTTACCAATATGACATTTTTGCAGAGAGATACCCAGACTCAGGGAAGTTTGAATGATCTGTATGTAAACCTGGATTATAATATTACCGATGCCTTAAGTGTAAACGGAGGTCTTCGTTACAGCCACGATTATTACAAAGGAAATTTTGCCAATACAACAAGTGCGAATTTAAATAATTCAGTGTTAACCATTGATGGAACTCATGGTTTCAGCACGACTACTGCTGATGATAATATGAGTGTACTGGGAAATAAATATACCTACTGGAACTATAATGTGGATAAAGTATCTTTTACATTAGCAGCGAATTATAAAATCAATAGAGAAAATGCAGTATACGCCCGTTTCTCCAATGGTTTCAGATCTCCGAATGAAGAAGCGTACTACAATTATTTCTCCAATCCAACTCCTGATAAACCTTTAAAATCAGTGACCACAAACCAATTGGAGGTTGGGTATAAATATTACTCGCGTACTTTTGATATAGCAGTGATTCCGTTCTATTCTACCTTGAAGAACCTGTCATTTACGGATGTTTTCTCTGATGGAAAATCTGAAAATACCTTTGCCAATACACAAAACTATGGAGTTGAAGTGGAAGGTTTCGCCCGCTTATTCAATAATATTGTAGAAGTAACATTCAACGGAACCATTCAGAGTCCAAAGTATAAAAACCTTGAGGCCGGAAGTGTTCTTGAAGGAAATGTAGTAAGAAGGATGCCTAAATTTTTCTTCAATATTTCACCGGCTGTGAATATTACCAAATCATGGAGAGCCTATGTAAGTATGAATTATTATGGAAAACGCTTCCAGGATGAGAAGAATGTACAGACTTTGCCTTCTTTCACAGAATTTGGAGCGGGAATGTCTTACCAGTTAGGAAGAATACGCTTTGCAGTGGATGGAACCAATATCTTTAACACCATCGGGATTACAGAAGGAGATCCAAGAGCAGGATCGCCCAATGGAGACGGAATCATCATGGCCAGACCTATCATGGGAGCTGCTGCCAGAGCATCCATCACATTGGATTTCTAAATTCTATTTCTTTATAACAGCAAAACCGTCAGAATTTTCTGACGGTTTTGTATTTTTTATCATAACTGTCCGATAAAAAGTCTAAATACATTGGAAATATCAATATTTATGGCATGGATTAACAGGTCGCTCCTCCGGAGCTCTAATGTTAAAACATATACGTCTATTAACAGTTAGCTCCTACTGGAGCTGGATTTGATCCCATCGGGATCAACTGTTAATAGAAAAATAATAAGATCACCGTAAAATAAAGCTCCGTAGGAGCGACCTGTTAATGAAGATTAAATTTTATTTTTTGAAACAAAAAGGTTTATCATTAAGCATTTGAGAGTATTAAGATAAGCAGCGCTTTATGCTTAAAAATCAGAATGATTCATCTTAACTATTCTTTATTACTTAAATCCTTCTTAATGATTAGCTATATGAGTATTTTTTAATAAACTTAAATCATTTCATCTCGAAGGAATCTGCATTATCTGCATGAGGTTTAAATAGATTGTTTACTTCAAAAAAGGATTATACTGTTTCTCAAAACCAATAGATGTAGGATTTCCATGTCCTGAGAAAACCTGGGTATCATTATCCAGAATGAAAAGTTTTGATTTAATTCCTTCAATCAGCTGATCATAATTTCCTTTATACAGATCTGTTCTTCCGATACTTCCTTCAAAAAGAACATCACCGGAAATCATGAATTTTTGTGCTTCGTTATGATAGACAACACTTCCTGGAGAATGTCCCGGAACATGATATATTTTGAATTTTTCTCCATCCAGATCAAGTTCATCACCTTCCTTTATATATTCTACATCCACTTTTACCGGATTGATCTGCATTCCGAATCTCATCCCGCTCGCCTGAAGCATATCCAGAACTTCCTGGTCTTCCTGATGCATATTCACAGGAACATTGAATTTGTCAAAAGCCCACTGAAGGCCCAAAACATGATCAATATGAGCATGGGTTAAAAGAATTTTCTGAATCTTCAGTCCTTTTTCAGTAATAAAATTATCTATAGCCTGAGTCTCCTGAGCATTCATATTTCCCGGATCGATTAACCAGGCATTTTTATTTTCGTTATAGACGATGTAAGTATTTTCACTCGCAAAGTTGAATACGAAACCTTGAATCTGAAGCATATCTGAATATTTTTTATTCAAAAATACGATATTATTAAGAAAATGGCTATTTTTCGTTATCTTCGTCATAATGAAAACTTTGCGAATACTCTTACTTTCTTTGGGCGGACTGGTTTTTGGACAAAATATCCAAAGTATTCAGCTGTTCAACCCTCAGACCAATGATGAAACCCCTGTCATTAAAATTGGTGAACAATTGGTTTTAGGCTTTGATGATCTTACAAACGGCAGTCAGATCTATAGGTATACCTTCAAACATTACGACAGAAACTGGAATGAAGATAATCTGTTTTTTACAGAATTTGCTACCGGAAGTATGAATGCACTGCTGGATCAGTTTCAGTATTCTTTCAATACATTACAGGCTTATACCCACTATAAACTTGTTTTCCCGAATGATAAAATCCAGCTGAAAGTCTCAGGGAATTATGAACTGATTGTCTACAAAGATTCGGCAGACCAGCCTCTGTTCAAAAAGAGATTTTATCTGGTAGAAGATGTAACGTCTGTGGGGTTAAATATTTCAAGATTTGCAGATGCGAAAAATCCCAACGTTAACCAGAGGGTAGAAGTGAATGTTTCTCCGAAAGGCGGAGATATTTCTTCCAACGTCAATTCAATCACGATGAATGTGATGCAGAATAATAATCCGAATATGGTGATTTCCAATCTTAAACCGAGCAGTGTTTTAGGAAATCAGGTATTGTTTCAGCAGATGAATCTTGTTTTTCCGGGAGATAATGAGTTTTATTATTTCGATAATAAAAATATGAATATGGCCGCAGATATGGTGCGTGCTGCTGAAATAAAAGATGATGTTAACCAGACTTATCTTCATCCGGTATGGGCGTTTCCTTTAAATTATCAGTATCAGCCGGATGTGAATGGAGCCTGGTACTACAGAAGAAACGACTTGGGAAGAGAGAGAGACGCAGAAAGAGAAGCTGATTATTCATGGGTTCACTTCTATCTGGATTCCGATCCTGTGGATAAAGAAATTTATGTACTGGGAGGATTTAATAATTTTAAACCCAGCAAGGAAAATCAAATGCAGTATGACGCATCTACCAAACAGTATGTCGCGAAAATATTCCTGAAACAAGGTTTTTATAACTATGTATTAGCAACAAAAGAAGGAAACGGTTCTCTGAACTTTGGAGAAATAAACGGTAATTTCTGGCAGACAGAAAATCTCTATCAGGCTTTTCTTTATTATGCACCTTTCGGAAGAAATTATGATGGTTTGATGGGTTATGGGGAATTCAGAACACCAATTGCCAACAAGAGGTAGGTAGTAATACGATAAAAATATCATATAAAATGGGACTGTCTGTTAAGATGGTTCCTTTTTTTTGATTCTATTGAACAGAATTTATCCTCCAGACCGTAGATTAGGATTAATTTTTTACATTATAATGCACTGCATAGTGAAAAATAATAATTCACAAAAAATTGATTTTAGTTAAATTTTTTAACATAAAATTCATATTACAAAAAAAATATATTTAAATAATTTTCTTTGTTTTAAAATCATTATTATGTTTTATTTATTGATTTATAATATCAATTGAATTTTATTCATTGTTTTTGTTGTTTTATTGTGAAAAGTTTATAAATTCGTCACCACAATCAACCAATATTAATATGAAAACGAAATTTATCTTAGTAGCAAGCGTTGCTGCATGCTCTTTTGTCTTTGGGCAAAACACACCATCAAAATTAGTTCCGGGAAAAAGCGGATTACATGCTGAATTTATGAGATTTGAAAAAAATGCCCCTTCCTATCAGGGAGCCCCTGTTTTATTTGACGAAGCTTCTCAGAGGCTTTCTCCGGGGCAGGCTCGTAAACTAGGGTTAGAAAAAGATGCATTAGGCTTTGAAACTCAAAGATTTCAACAGACCGTTAATGATATTCCTGTAGAATACGGAATGATGGCGGTACAGACAAAAGACGGTAAAATTGTAGGACAATCAGGAAAATGGGTTATTAAAGTTCCGAAAGGACTTGATAAAACAGCCAGTCTTGCTGAAAATGCTGCTTTACAGAGCGCTTTGTCATTTGTAGGAGCAGAATCCTATAAATGGAAAAATAAAGAAGAAGAAGATTTTCTTAAAAAAGAAACCGGTGATCCCAATGCAAGCTATGCTCCAAAAGGTGAATTGGTTTATTATTCAAATCCTGATGATGACAAGCTGAATGATTTAAGGCTAGCCTATAAATTCGATATCTATGCAGAAAAACCATTAAGCAGACAATATGTTTTTGTAGATGCTAAAAATGGAAAAGTGCTGGGAGTAGATGCCATTATTCACGAAGTAAACACACCGGGAACAGCCGTTACAGGATATAGCGGAACCCGCAGCATCACTACAGACTCTTATAACGGAAGCTACAGATTAAGAGAAACAGGAAGAAACGGAGGAACTTCAGTAGAAACTTATAACCTGAAAAAAGGAACAAGCTATGCTTCTGCAGTAGACTTTACAGATACGGACAACAACTGGAATAATGTCAATACCAATAAAGATCAATATGCTACAGATGCCCATTGGGGAGCAGAAATGACAGTGGATTACTTCTATACAAAATACGGACGTAAGAGTATTGATAATAATAACTTTGCTATTAAATCCTATGTTCACTATTCTACCAACTATTTTAATGCATTTTGGGATGGTTCCAGAATGACCTATGGAGATGGTAGTTCCACTACAAACGGAGGAAAACCATTAACAGCACTTGATGTTTGCGGCCATGAAATTACGCATGGATTAACATCCAAAACAGCTAACCTTGCGTATCAAAGAGAATCAGGAGCATTAAATGAAGGCTTCTCAGATATATTTGGAAACACCATTGAACGTTGGGCAAGACCTACACAGGCAAGCTGGACACTGGGAGAAGATTTCAATTATGTAATCAGGAATATGGCTAACCCTAACGCATACAGCCAGCCGGATACCTATATGGGAACCTACTGGAAAACTACCACCACTTCAGGTTGCGTTACTCCAAGCCAGTCTAATGATTATTGTGGGGTTCATACCAATTCAGGTGTACTTAACTTCTGGTATTATCTGTTAGTAACAGGAGGTTCCGGTACGAATGACAAAGGTTTTGCTTACAATGTTTCCGCAATAGGACTTGATAAGGCTGGAGCCATTGCATATAGAACATTGACAACTTATCTGACCTCTTCTTCAACATATGCCAATGCAAGAACCTATTCTATTCAGGCAGCTACTGATTTATACGGAGCAACCAGCAATGAAGTGACTCAGGTTAAAAATGCATGGAATGCTGTAGGTGTAGGAGGTGGAACTTCTCCGGCAGGAAAAATGGCAACAGCAGATACAGCACTGTACACGATAAGCCCGAATCCTGCAACAGACAGATTTACCATCAACTTTGAAGGAAAATCAGGAAAAGGAATTGTAGAACTGGTAAGCCTTACAGGTAAAAAAGAAATTTCAGAAAAAGTTGAAATTACTGATGGGACAAATAAACTGAACATTCAGCTTCCTTCTAATATTCTTCCGGGAGTATACATTGTATTGGTCAACGGAGAAAAAGCAGGAAACCTGATTAAAAAATAACCAAATCAAATCTTTAATATATTCAATGAAAAGGCCGCAAGTTAATTCTTGTGGCCTTTTGTATATTTTTAGCAAAAAAAATTATACTAAATAGAAATCATTAAGTTTTTCTTCACAAAGTGTTTTTACCACTTCAATCCATCGGTCTTCATCATTCAGACATGGGATATAATGGAAATTTTCTCCACCACCATGCATGAACTGTTCTTTTCCTTCCACAGAAATTTCTTCCAGGGTTTCAAGACAGTCAGAAACGAAAGCCGGACATACAATGGCCAGGTTTTTGATCCCTTTTTTACCAATTGTTTCCAATGTTTCGTCGGTATATGGCTCAATCCATTTATCTTTTCCTAATCTTGACTGGAAAGAAACAATCGTTTTTTCTTTAGGTAAATTCAGTTTGTCAATAACAAGCTGCGTTGTTTTATAACATTGGTGACGGTAGCAGAACTGATGACTTGGATTATCATCTCTGGAACAACAGTCATTAAGGTTACAGGTCTTTGTAGGATCTGTTTTATAAATATGTCTTTCCGGAACACCATGGTAAGAAAACTGCAATGCATCGAAATTTTCAGGAAGCTTCTCTTTAATACTTTCTGCAAGACAATTGATATAAATATCTCTGTTATAAAAAGGCTGAATATAATTAATTTTTATACCGGGAAACTTCTTTTTTCTTACCTCTTCGGCCTTTTCAATAACCGTTTCCGTGGTGCTCATCGCATATTGAGGATATAGTGGAAAAAGAACAATTTCAGTGATTCCCTGATCAACCAGTTTCCGGATTCCGGTTTCAATGCTTGGTTGTGCATATCTCATTCCGATTTCCACAGGAACGTCTACTACTTTCTGAAGCTTTTTCTGAATTTGTTCAGTAATAACGATCAGTGGAGAACCTTTATCGGTCCAGACTGTTTTATACGCTTCAGCAGATTTTGCAGGTCTTGTTTTCAGAATGATTCCCTGTACAAGAAGTGCACGAAAGATCCAACGGTAATCAATCACCCTTTCATCCATCAGAAATTCATCAAGATATTCCTTTACGTCGTTTACAGCTGTTGATCTCGGTGATCCGAGGTTGACTAGTAAAATTCCTTTCTTATTCAATATTCTAAATTTTAATTATGAAACAGAGGTTCTAAAATCTGTTACTAATTTTGATACTTTGGCAAAGGTATTACTTTCCAGTAAGCCATTGCTTTCAAATTTGCCTTTTATCCCTTTTATTAATACCTGATGTTTATCATCTGCTACAGCTCCGAGAGTTTTTAAAATCAATAATAACTCTTCATGTCCTCTTTCTCCGCTGGCGGAAGCCGTGATCACAGCAACAGGTTTTTCAGAAAATACCGTTGTGGAAACACACCACTCCAATAGATTTTTTAATCTTCCGGGAATACTGAAAATATATTCCGGTGTAGAAAATATCACCCCTGCTGAACGGTTAATATCCTCTCTGATCTTCAGAACTTCTTCAGGAGTATGATCATCAGTTAATGCGGTATCAAAATGCGGAAGAACAGAAAGGTCAGCATACAACTGAAAATCTGTATTTGCGTTGTCTGTTTTTTCCAGCACCTGTTCCATCAGTTTCTGATTGCTGGAATTTGCCGAAGCACTTCCAATAATCACTACAATTTTTTTTCCGGGAGGCATTTCGGCAGTTTTATCCGTTTACAGCTTCCACTCTTTCTACTAAGTCCGGAACGAATTGTTTTAAAATATTTTCAATTCCGTTTTTCAAAGTAGCAGTAGAGCTTGGGCAGCCGGAGCATGCACCCTGTAGAAGCATTTTTGCTGTTTTATTTTCCTGATCGTATTCCATCAGAGAAATTTTTCCACCATCATTTTCTACGGCAGGAGCTACGTATTCATTTAAAATGTCAGAAATTTTCTGCTCATCCTCTGTATAATCTCTGTTGATAATTTTCTCCACAGGATTTTCATGTTTCTGAGGTTCGATTTTTGAAATTTCACCTCCGTTCTGAAGATATTCGGCAATAAGGGCACGAACAGTCATCATCACCTGGTGCCATTCTACAGAATTATCTCTTGTAACAGCTACAAAATTGTCTGAAATGAAAACTTCCGTAGCAAAATCAAACTCTTTAAAAATAGCCAGTGCCAAAGGAACTTCTTCAGCAGCTTCTTTCGATTTTACTTCTACAAAACCATCCATCAGCAGTTTGCTTGATACAAACTTCATTACGTTGGGATTCGGAGTCATTTCAGCATAGATCTGATACATTTCTTTTTTCTTCTGAAGATAAATTCTCGGGTTGGCCAGTAATTCATCCTCAATTACATTTTTCAGACTTTCAGCAACATGTTCCCATTCTATGGTATCCTGTTTTGCCACAGCTACAAAATTAGCGGTAATGAAAACTCTTTCCACAAACGGATAATTGAAAAGTTCCTGTGCCAGAGGAATTTCTGAAATATCTGAATTTCTGTCCAGTTCCAAAGACCCGGGGATGAGATTGTAATCTGCTACAAATTTCATCACTTTTGGGTTTTCAGTTGGTTCTATAAGTACGGTACGCATTTTTTCGTTAAATTTGAGATACAAAAATACGCATTAGAAGTTAGAAGCTGAAAATTGAGAGTTAGATTTTTGCTATCACTATAATTTAGAAGTTAGATATCAGAAATGATAGTATATTTTAATTCCCAATTGGGCACATTTTCACATTTTCAAATTAATATTATGGCACTAATAAAACAGCTTTTAGGAAAAGCACCACAGATCGGAGAGAATACTTTTTTAGCAGAAACGGCAACTATTATTGGCGATGTCACAATGGGAAAAGACTGTAGTGTCTGGTATAATGCAGTAATCAGAGGAGATGTTCATTACATCAAAATGGGAGACAAGGTAAATGTTCAGGATAATGCAATGCTGCACTGTACGTATCAGAAATATCCTTTGAATATCGGGAACAATGTTTCCATAGGACATAACGCGATTGTTCATGGATGTACCATTAAAGATAATGTATTGATCGGAATGGGAGCTATTGTGATGGATGATTGTCTTGTAGAAGAAAACTCCATTGTAGGAGCAGGTTCTGTAGTGACCCAGGGAACTCACATTAAATCCGGAGAAGTCTGGGGAGGAGTTCCTGCAAGAAAAATAAAAGATATCAATGCTCAGTTACTGGAAGGAGAAGTGAACAGAATTGCAGATAACTATGTGAAATATTCATCATGGTATAAGGAGAATGTGAAGGATCATCAATTTTAGGATGTCAGGTGAATAGTGAATAGTCAATCCGCTGCGCTTGTCAATTATTTTGTACTGCAAAAATTCACCATTCACTTGCAAAGCAAAATTCACCATTGAACTATTTAAAAATAAATATAAAAGCTCTGTTCTGAAACAGAGCTTTTTCGATTTGATATAGAACCTTTGCTTTATTGTTAATTATTGTCCGGCGTGATAAGTCTGATCTTACCATTGATACATTTGAGTGATGTAGGTGGCTCGATCATCATACAGTCAGACGTAATATTATACTTTTCATTAAAAGCTTTCACTTTATCCGTATACTCATTCACTCTTTGTAAGAAAGCTTCTTCTTTTTTCTTAGGATAGGCAATGTATTGCTGAGGTCCGCCGCAGGCTTTTGATCCCATGGGAGCAAATGCCCATTCGCTGGCATCCGTACATTTTTCTCCTGATACTTCAGATTCAATAGAAGCTTTTAATCTATCCAGTTGTGCCTGTTCATATTTCTGACTGTCTTCGTCAGCAGGTCTGTCTGCAATATCAACAGGAAGATTGGTATTGGCATTCTTTGATGTATTACACGAAACTAAAGTTAATGTAGTACACAATACTATTGCCGGGATATGAAAGAATAATTTTTTCACAATAAACTTTTTTCTTTTTAAGAATTTTCAAAACTTATGCCAAGGTAAGAAATTCAAATTCATTTCCGTATTTTTGACGGAGATGAATAATCATTTTTTTGACTTAATAGAGTATACGAACAGAAGTGTTTTTTTAACGGGGAAAGCCGGAACAGGAAAGACAACATTTCTTAATGATTTTGTAAGGCGTACCAAGAAAAAGCATATTGTAGTGGCTCCCACGGGAATTGCTGCCATTAATGCTGGAGGAGTAACCATCCATTCCATGTTTGGGCTGCCGTTGAGAACCTTTCTTCCTACTACAGAAAGGATAGATACCAGTTTGGCCAATAATATTGCCGATCTGATGCCTCATTTCAAATACCGTAAAGATAAACTCAAACTTCTGAGAGAGGTTGAGATCATCATTATCGATGAGGTTTCGATGCTGAGGGCTGATGTTCTGGATATGATGGATTTTTCTTTGAGATTCATCAGAAGGAATAATCAGAGATTCGGAGGGGTACAGATGCTCTTTATCGGAGATTTGTATCAACTTCCTCCGGTGGTAAGGGATGAGCATATACTCAAAATGTATTACAACTCACCTTTCTTTTTTGACAGCCATGCCATTAAGGAAATTCCAATCGTCACCATTGAGCTGACAAAGGTATACAGACAATCTGACGAAGAGTTTCTGGAAATTCTGAATGCGATCCGTGACGGCGATGTGGATAATATAGACTTTGATCATCTCAATGAAAGGTATGATCCTGACTTTGATATGGGAAAAGAGTCTTATGTATATCTGTGTTCTCACAACAAAATGGCAGACGAGATCAATCAGCAAAAACTGGCAGAAATTAAAGTAGATCCTCAGATTTATGAAGCTAAACTGGTAGGAGACTTTAAAGAAAATCAATTTCCAAATGACCAGTTTCTGGAACTGAAAATTGGAGCTCAGATCATGTTTATCCGAAATGATATTTCCGGAGAAAAGAAATATTTTAACGGAAAACTGGGTGAGATTATCGGGTTGGATGAGAATGAAATCCGTGTTGTTCTGGATGAAAGTGAAAGAGAAATTGTGGTAAAAAGGGAAACCTGGGAACAGAAAAAATATTTCCTTGATACGGATAAAAATATCAAAGAGGAAGTGTTGGGAAGTTTCGAGCAGTTTCCGATCAAATTAGCATGGGCGGTTACGATTCACAAAAGCCAGGGATTAACGTTTGATAAAGTGATTATTGATGCCGGGAAAAGTTTTACTGCCGGTCAGGTGTATGTGGCTTTATCCCGCTGCAGAACTCTGGAGGGCATTGTTTTAAAATCAAAAATTACTCCCGAAGTTATTTTCAAGGATAACAGGATTCTTCATTTCCACACCGATACTATTGCCAATGATCATGTGGAGGCGATTCTGAATCAGGAAAAATATGATTACAGCATCAGAAAAGTATTGCGAACGTTAGACTGTACATGGTTTTTGAAAGAAGTGGAGGAGTGGAATAACCTTTCCATTGTCACCAAAAATATAGACCACGTTAAAACCAAACAGCTTTATCTTCAGTTGAAACATGAAGCGGTCAACCTGGGGAAAATTTTTGAAAAATTAGAACGAATCATTTTCCAGAAAGTCAATAATTTTATTGAACAGAAAGAAGAATGGTCCGAAATTGAAAGCAAATCAAAAGGTGCGGTTAATTTCTTTTTTACAGAAACCAGAAATAAAATATTCGATCCTTTGAAAGAGTTTTATGCTGAGATAAAAGGTGCAAAAGGATTGAAACAATACAACGAAGAATTTAAAAGCTGGCTGGAAGACATTGAAGAATATCTGAACAGCCTGAGAGATATTCACCTGCTTGAAACGAAACTTTTAGATGAAAAGAATGATAAGGAAATCAATCTGAAAATTGCTAAAGTTCCGTCCCAGGTTTTAACCTTCCAGTTGTTTGAGCAAGGAAAAACGATCGGTGAAATTGCCTTGGAAAGAGGGCTGGTGAAAGAAACAGTTATTGGGCATCTTGCCAAATTTGCCGAGCAGGGATTGCTGGACATCGCCAGAGTCATTACTTCAGATAAAATCAAAGCTTTTGAAGATGAATTCTATAAAAATCCACATGAAACATTAACCGAGTGGAAGAATGCATTGCCAAGCCATTTTGAATTTAACGAAATCAGGATTTTAATTAATCATTATAATTATAAAAAAGAAAAGAACTCGTAAGAGTTCTTTTTTTATGGAGAGACGATTCTTAAAAATTTAAGGATACATCGCATTGATGGTATTGATATCTCCGGTGGTAAATCCGGTTCTGGTATAAGTAAAATTGCTGTTGTCAGCTCTGGTAATCGTAGGCAGCCCGTTTCTGGAATATGAGGTCGGCCAATACATCATCACCGAATTAATATTAAACGGGCCTATATCTGTTCCGGAATTATAGATATTGAAATTATAAGACTGTCCGTTTTGAATATTATTCCACAGAATTTTTACGTATTGATCTCTGTCTTTACGCGTATGTTCATGATAAAGTCCTACCGTATGCCCCATTTCATGGATAACTGATCCTACAGAAATATACTGATCCAAAGAAATAGTTTGTTTTCCACCCTGGTATCCGATATGCGCCCAGCCATCAGATCCTGATGAGCTTCCGAAAATAAATTCCACATAATTAGCCTGGTTGGTACGGTAGATCCACTGTGTATTCGTTTTATTATTGTACTCGCTGATGGCAGAGTTGATTTTGTTAACATTGATGGAACCCATATTGCCGGCAATAGTATAATAAATTTTACCATTCGGCCATCTTGAATAGCTTGCACCGCCTTTATTAACTTCATTACCTTCTGATAATTGTTTGTCGGTAAGAACAATATCTCCCTGGAAAAAATTCATTCCGTTTTTTCTTTCATAGGTAATTTCCTGGCCGTTCAATTGTCCTTTTTTTACATTGTCTGCGTTGAAGGCATTGGTTTGAGCTTCAGAAGTAATTTCTTCATTGTTTTTGCTACAAGACGAAAATATTGCAGCAATAAGAAAACTCATAAAGACAGTTTTTCCTGTCAACATCTGCTTATAAAACAGGCTGTTTGTTTTTTTGTTCATATTAAAATTTTTAAAAATTTGGTATACGAATATAATAAATATATCTCTTTTTGTTGAATTATTTTTGTTAAAATATGTTTTTTAATATGATTATTTAATTTTAAGATCACATAGGTAAAACGATGTAAGCAAAATTTTCATTCCAATAGTTTTTCCCTGAACTGAGCAATTGTTTTTATTAATTACAAAAAGTAACTAATGCAGTTTTTATGTTTTAAATTTGCCTTGTTTTTCAGATTAAAGAAAAATTAACATCATAACATGAAAAATTTTGAAATTTCTGTTTTAGATCTTGCCCCGGTAAAGCAAGGTAAAAGCATTCATGATACTTTTCAGGACAGCTTATCACTAGCTAATCACGCTGAAAATTTAAATTATAAAAGATTCTGGCTGGCAGAACACCACAATATGGAAAGTATTGCAAGCTCTGCAACTTCTGTTTTAATTGGTTTCATTGCCAATGGAACGAAAACAATCAGAGTAGGTTCAGGAGGAATTATGCTTCCTAACCACAGTTCTCTGATCATTGCAGAACAATTTGGTACTCTGGAATCTCTGTTTCCGGGAAGGATTGACCTTGGATTAGGAAGAGCTCCGGGAACAGATGGCTTGACAGCACAAGCGTTGGGAAGGAATCCAGCCATCATCAATGAACAGTTTCCAAGACAGATCCTCGAACTTCAAAGATATTTTTCAAAAGAAAATTCAGAGGCGATGGTTCGTGCCATTCCGGGAGAAGGATTGGATATTCCGCTATATATTCTGGGGTCAAGTACAGACAGTGCATGGCTGGCTGCAGAACTAGGGCTGCCTTATGCATTTGCGGGACATTTTGCACCTGAGCAGATGGAAATGGCTTTTAAAATATACAGAGAACATTTCGAACCGTCAAAATATCTGGATAAACCTTATATCATTGCGTGTGTAAATGGGGTAGCGGCTGAAACTTCTGAGGAAGCTCATAAAATTTCCACCACTTTATTCCAGGCATTCATCAATATTGTAAGAAACGACAGAAAACCTTTTGCTCCACCCGTGGATGATATGGATGAAATCTGGTCGCCAATGGAAAAATCTATGGTTTTACAGAAACTGAGATATACTTTTATCGGAGATAAGGCTGAAGTTCAGGAAAAGCTTAAAGATTTCCAGGAAAGATTCCAGGTGGATGAACTGATGATCAATTCACATATCTACGATCATCAGAAAAGATTGAGATCTTACGAGATTTTCAGAGAGGCTGCAGACTCTTTATCCAAAGCGTAATAAACCATACATAATTAATTGGCAGATGCTTATTTTTATGAGTATCTTTGCACAAATAAAAAGTAAAAATGTCCGATATTAAATTAAATACTATTCCAGAGGCTATCGAAGACCTTAGAAATGGTAAAATAATCATAGTAGTAGATGATGAAGACAGAGAAAATGAAGGTGATTTTCTTTGCGCGGCAGAACTGACAACGCCGGAAATTATCAATTTTATGGCTCTTCACGGAAGAGGGCTGATCTGTATGCCGCTTCCTGAAAAAAGATGTGATGAGCTTGGACTTGAAGTGATGGTAAGCAGAAGCAGCGATCCTAAGGAAACTGCTTTCACCGTATCAGTTGACCTTCTGGGTAACGGAACATCTACCGGAATTTCTGCAAGTGACAGAGCAAAAACAATTTTAGCGCTGATGGATGAAAAATCCAAGCCTACGGACTTTATGAGACCTGGCCACATTTTCCCGCTTCGTGCAAGAAAAGGAGGTGTATTGAAAAGAGCCGGACATACTGAAGCGGCCATCGATCTTACGAACTTAGCAGGGTTAAAAGAAGGAGGTGTGATCTGCGAGATCATGAACGAAGACGGTACAATGTCCCGTCTGCCTGAACTTCATGCTTTTGCCCAAAAACACGATATGAAGATCGTTTCTATCGAAGACCTGATCCATTATCAGCTTAAAAAAGGAAATCTTGTAGAAAGACTTGAAGAGAAAAAAGTAAAAACCCATTATGGTGATTTTGATTTTTATGCTTTCAGAGAAACTTCCAATGACCAGATCCACTTTGCATTGACAAAAGGAACATGGACAGTAGATGAGCCTGTTTTGGTAAGAGTACAATCTTCAGATTCTTATTTCGATGTATTGACAAGATTAAATAATGGGGAGAAACCTCTGTTGGAAAAAGTAACCAATATGGTTAATGAGGCTGGAAAAGGAGCTATTATTTTCATCAACAATGTTTCCAACTCTGAAAATACATTGAGAAAACTTCAGCAGTTCCTGAACTATCAGGACGGTCAGGAGCAGCATCCTACACTGGCGTACAACTACAGAGATTATGGAATCGGAACGCAGATCCTTAAGAATTTAGGAATCAACAAGTTTAAAGTAATCACTCAAAACCCTAATATCAAACCTCAGGTTGGAGGATATGATGTAGAGGTTACGGAGATGGTACAACTATAAAAAATGAATGGTCAATAGTGAATTGTTTTCACATTAATTGACTGTTTGTAATATAAAATATAAGGTTTAGGATTTTTCTAAACCTTTTTTATTTTTTAAACCATGACTGAATCTTTAAAAAAACATATCCGGGGCTATATTGAAATTTCAGATGAAAAGCTGGAGAAATACTGCAGTGCTTTCAGTTTAAGGAAAATCAAGAAAAAAGAATTCCTCTTAAAAGAAGGTGAAATTTGCGAATTTGAAGGGTTTGTAGTAAGCGGATGTTTTAAAGTTTTTCATACCCATCATAATGCAGCCGAACAGATATTGTATTTTGGAATTGAAAACTGGTGGATCTCCGATATTGATAGTTTTGTGAACCGTATTCCCTCTAAACTCAATATTCAGGCGCTTGAGGATAGTGAAATCCTTCTTATTCCCAAAAAAGACAAAGAAAAACTGTATACTGAAATGCCGGAGGTTGAAAGATTAATGAGGCTTAAATTTCAAAAATCAATTATTGCACTACAGCGTAGAATTATTGATAATCTAAGCAAGCCTTCTGATGAACGTTATGTTGAGTTTTTAAAAGATTATCCACAGACAGCCAACCGTTTAACGAATATTCAGATTGCAGCATATCTGGGAGTAACTCCGGAATTTATAAGCAGAATCCGAAAGAAAATTGTCAGTAAAAGCTGATGACCGAAAAAAATAAAAAGTCCCGAAAGTTTATTGGTACATGTTTTCGGGACTTTTTCTATGTTTGATAATAGTCTATTTTAGCTTAATGTAATTCCGTCAAAGTTTCGGAAGCCATTCAGAAAATCTTTTACCATCATTCTTTTTTTACCTTCCAGTTGAAGTTCAAGAGGGTAGTAGATCCCGTCCTGAGTGTAAATTTTAAATTCATTTTTTGAAATATCCAGCGTTCCGGCTGGTTTTCCGTGATCAGAAAGTTCAAATTTACCCCCGAATATTTTTAATCCTTTTTCTTCGTTGTCAATCTTTAAAGTAGTGAAGGCTGCAGGATAAGGAGACATTCCCAGAATAAACTGATGAATAGTTTTTGAAGGCTGTTCCCAATTAATCCTCGTATCTTCCTTGAAAATTTTATAAGCATTTTTAGGATGTTCTACATGGGGCTGAGGTTTTTCTTCAATAGCATTTTCGGCAAGACCATCCAATGTCTTAACCACAAGGCCTGAGCCCATTTCCATGAGTCGGTCATGAAGGCTTCCTGCATTTTCATCCGGTAAAATTTCCATTTCCTGCTGAAGAAGAATATTTCCTTCGTCAATTTTTTCATTAATAAAGAATGTAGTTGCTCCGGTTTTTTCTTCTCCGTTGATTACAGCATAATTGATGGGTGCAGCACCTCTGTAATCAGGAAGCAGTGAAGCATGAAGATTGAAAGTTCCCATTTTAGGCATCTCAAAAAGCACTTTAGGCATCATTCTGAAGGCAACCACTACAAAAACATCAGCATCCAGTTTCCTAAGTTCTTCCAGGAATTCAGGGTTTCTCAACTTTTCTGGCTGAAAAACAGGAATATTATTTTCTTCTGCATAGATTTTTACCGGTGACTGGTGAATTTTCTGTCCGCGTCCGCTTGCCTTATCAGCTACAGTTACAACACCTACTACCTGATGGTGAGATTGGTGGATGGCCTCCAAAGAGGTTTTTGCAAACTCAGGAGTTCCTAAAAAAACGACTTTCAATGATTTCATAATGCAAAGATAAGTTTTTGATCTGAGAGTCGGAAAATATCAGGGTTTGAAGGTAGGAGAGTTTTAGAGTATGAGCTTTGAGATTTAGGCAGGTTGAGGGTCATAATATTTATCAATCATTGCTCATTGCTCATTGCATATTACTCATTACTCATGATTCAGCGCATACGTTCTGAAATTCAGCATTCTTACCTTTCCTGAATCCAAAAGAAAAATCAGATTCTCCAGTATATTTTCTTTGGAATGATAGCTGAGCTGGATAGACAGTTCTTCAATAGTAGCCGATTTTTTAGCTAATAAATTAATGATCTGCTGGGAAATATTTTTCCCAAAGATAGACTGCTTATTTTTTTCGCAGACAGAGCACTGTCCACAGTTTTTTGAATTTTTTTCACCAAAGTAAGCAAGAATTAGTTTCATTTTACAGTAGTCGTTATTTTCTACGTAAAACTTCATCTCTTCCCATTTCTGGATTTTATTCCTCTGAATATGTTCAAATAATTTCCAGTAAGCGCTGTTCACAGCTCTTTCATCACGGGGTTTGAGGAATTTAATACTGGCTAATGCTCCGTCAATATATTCAAGGTAATTCTTTTGCTGCAGCTCTTTCAGACGTTCCTTGATTAAAGGAACACTGATATTGATTTTGTTGCTGACCTGCTGTTCGCTGAACATAACTTTGTGCGTAGTAATTCCTGATATGGTACGGAAAAGGAGTTCTATGAAATGGCCATCTTTTTGTGGCAACTGGTCAATCTCATCAGCTTTAATAAAAAGTTCGAGCGAAGACAGACTTTTGTTATCATTGTAGTAAACAATTTCCTGATTGTGCAGAAAATTGAGTACATTGTTGATCTTGGCCTTCGATAGTTTTGTAAAATTCTGTATACTGAGATGATTCAGTTGAAATGTCTTTTCCGGAAGTTCAAATTCAGCTACCTGAAAAATAGAGTAGAGATAACTAACGATTTTCAAAAACTCAGCTTTGTTGGGAGTCTGGTTTTTTAAAACCTGATCAAAATTCAATAGTTCCTGTTTGTTCCAGAGCATGAAGGCAAAACTGTCTTTGCCATCTCTTCCGGCTCTTCCGATTTCCTGATAATAGTTTTCAAGGGATGCAGCGGGAGAATAATGAATGACAAAACGGACATTATCTTTGTCAATACCCATTCCAAAGGCATTGGTAGAAATAAGAACGTGATTGTCACTGTTATTCCAAAGATTCTGTCTTGCATTCTTTTCTTTGGTTGTGAGACCGGCATGAAAATAATCTACATTTTTCAGTTGATTTTTCTTTAGAAATTCTGCCAGCAGTTCAGCTTCTTTTCTTGTTCTTACGTAAACAATTCCGGAATCATTGCTGTATTTTAGAATATCAAAAACACGTTGAAATTTATCAGATACTTCATCTGTAAAGATTTTAATATTCTCTCTTTTGAAACTCTTTTGAAAAACAAAAGGATTTTTCAGTTCCAGTTTATTTTTAATTTCTTCCAGCACTTTCGGAGTTGCAGTTGCAGTCAAGGCAAGGCAGGGAATCTCCGGGTTATTATTTCTGAATCCTTTTATATTCTGGTAGCTGGGCCTGAAATCCTGTCCCCATTCTGAAATACAGTGTGCTTCATCAACGGCAATGAAGGATAGCTGTATTTCTTCCATATTTTGAATAAACTGAGTATTGGTAAGCCTTTCAGGAGAAACATAGAGCAGCTTGGTAAGTCCTTCTTTACAGCGGTCATAAATGGCTTCAGCATCATATTCATCCAATTCGGAGGAAAGATATTCTGCTTCTATACCACGCGCTTTAAGCTGATTAACCTGGTCTTTCATCAATGCCAGCAAAGGAGAAACAACAAGGCAGGTTCCTTCTTTCAGTAAGGCTGGTAATTGATAACATAAAGACTTTCCTGCTCCTGTAGGTAAGAGAACCAGGGTGTCTTTTTCATTGATTACAGCATTGATAATTTCTTCCTGAGAATCTCTGAAGTCGGTATAACCCCAGAAATACTTAAGAGTATCATATTTTAGCTTTTGAAAATCCTGCGGAGAAATCATGTTGTAAAAATAAGGAAAGAATTAGGACAAAAAAAGTCACGCAGGGCGTGACTTTCATATAATGTATCAATATGTTTATTATTTAGCTTCGAAGTATACTCTTCTGTTGGCTCTGTTTTTCCATTCAGGGCACTTCGTTGCCGGTTCACATTCAGGATATTTAAGGTCTTTTTCACCTTTTCCTATAGCCTGTAGTTTACCTGTCTGAACACCATTTTTGATCAGATAGTTCTTAACGTTGTTTGCTCTTCTTTCAGATAGTTTCTGGTTGTAAGCATCAGTACCTCTTGTATCTGTAGCTCCGATTACATTGTAAGAACCATTTGAAGAATTAATATAGTTTACTGCATTATTTAAAATTGGAGTATTTGAAGGTAAAATTCTGTCAGAATTCAAATCAAACTCAATTCCTTCCAATTTAGTTTCTGTTTCTACTACAGGTCCTGTTGTTGCTACAGGGCATCCGTTGTTTTCAACAGGTCCCGGAACAGTTACACACTTATCGTAAAGGTCAATTACACCGTCTAAGTCAGTGTCAAGCGCAACTCCGGCACCATCCACTCTTGCTCCTGCAGGAGTATCAAGCTGTCTGTCCCAATCGTCGCATACCCCGTCGTTATCAGCATCTCCTTTTTTACATACTTCAATATCCTGGTTTTTGTTAGCCAGCACATCAAGTTTATAATAGATTTCCTGAAGCGGGTCATGCCACATTAAGTGAGATTCATGTTTTCCAAGTTTAACAGAAAGACCTAAAGTAGCATTGAAGAAGTTGTCTGAAACCTGCTCTGAACGCTTGTTGATAGCGCTGTATTTATCACCTCCTCCATCAAATTCATCATCACCGGTTACCACATACATTAATCTACCTTCAATATCGATTCTTCTGTTCACTTTGAACTTCAGACCTGTACCAGCCTGCATAAACATAGAACCTAATTCGAAAGGTTTGATTTCAGTCATCAATCTCTGTCTGTTGCTTCCGTCTTTCTGATATGCTCTGTACGCAATAGTACCGATACCAGCATATCCGTGAAGTGCCCATCTGTAAGGAGAATGGTTGTCAACTCTTCTTAACAGGTTTGAGAAGTTAATATCTCCTAAGATAGAGATCGCATCATACTGAGTTCTTGCTCCTACTGCTGTTGCATCCGGTGCTGAATTTTTAGTATTGAACCATCCTTGTCTGGTTTCACCTCTGTCATACTGTAAATTGATCCCAAAAGCATGGGTAATCGCTTTATCAATACTTACATACGCTGAATATCCAAAAAGGTTTTTACCGTTACCATTTTTGATAGAGGTTAAATCCGCAGACTGAAGAAGTGGAACACCCACCCCGGCAGAAATAGACCAATCGTTAAATCTTTTAGATTGATTGGTGAATGGGGAAACATTAGCAGATCCCGAAGAAAATGTATTAGGATATTCTCCTTTTGAAACTGCCGTTGAGTCTTGTGCATACGTGGCAGAAGGAATTGCCAAAGCTAATGCAACAATTGCTAAACTTAATTTCATAGTGTTATTTTTTTAAGTTAAGTTATTTTAAATGATTTTTTACGCTAAAAAGTGATATTGTGTTAATTTTTTTCAAAACAAACGTACTGATTACTAATGTGTTTGTACAATTGTCCTGAAAATAATGATAAAGGTATGTAAAAAAATTCGTAGTAGAAAAAAAATAAACCGAAAAGAACAATTCTTTTCGGTTTATGAAGTATTTGAAATTATTTCTTCTTTTTCTTAGCGGGAGCTTTTTTGACTGTTTTTTTTACAGGAGCATCTTCATAGTCTTTCTTTTTGATAGAATCCCATTCTGAACTTTCTATAAATCTTACAGTAACTTTTCTGTCCGCCATTCTTTCAGCATCTGAAGCTGATGCAGGGATAGTAGCTTCAGCAGAACCTACTCCTCTTGATTTCAGCACATTTTCATTGATGCCTCTGTTTTCCAGAGCTCCAACTACAGCTGCTGCTCTTTCTTTAGACAATCTAAGGTTGTATGCTGCATTTCCTTTGATATCGGTATGTCCTGTTAACAGGTAATTACCTCCGTTTTCTTTGATAATTGAAGCAGCCAGATCCAGTTTCTCATTAGATTCAGGTCTGATGGTTGCTTTATTAAAGTTGAAATAAATATCTTTAAGGGTTTTCTCTACTTCTACAGCAGTTTGCTTATTATCTTTAACAACTGGACATCCGTTGTTTTCAACAGGTCCTGGAACCGTTACACACTTATCGTAAAGGTCAATTACACCGTCTAAGTCAGTGTCAAGCGCAACTCCGGCACCATCTACTCTTGCTCCTGCAGGAGTATCAAGCTGTCTGTCCCAATCGTCGCATACACCATCATTATCAGCATCTCCTTTTTTACATACTTCAATATCCTGGTTTTTGTTAGCCAGTACATCAAGTTTATAATAGATTTCCTGAAGCGGGTCATGCCACATTACGTGAGACTCGTGCTTACCTAGTTTGAAAGAAAGACCTAAAGTAGCGTTGAAGAAGTTGTCTGAAACCTGCTCAGAACGCTTGTTGATAGCGCTGTAAGCATCACCTCCACCGTCAAATTCATCATCACCGGTTACCACATACATTAATCTACCTTCAATATCGATTCTTCTGTTCACTTTGAACTTCAGACCTGTACCAGCCTGAAAGAACATAGAACCTAATTCGAAAGGTTTGATTTCTGTCATCAATCTCTGTCTGTTGCTTCCGTCTTTCTGATATGCTCTGTATGCAATAGTACCGATACCTGCATATCCGTGAAGTGCCCATCTGTAAGGAGAATGGTTGTCAACTCTTCTTAACAGGTTTGAGAAGTTGATATCTCCTAAGATAGAGATCGCGTCATACTGAGTTCTTGCTCCTACTGCTGTTGCATCCGGTGCTGCATTTTTAGTATTGAACCATCCTTGTCTGGTTTCACCTCTGTCATACTGTAAATTGATCCCAAAAGCATGGGTAATCGCTTTATCAATACTTACATACGCTGAATAGCCAAAAAGGTTTTTACCATTACCATTTTTGATAGAGGTTAAATCTGCTGACTGCAGAAGCGGAACACCTGCTCCTACTGAAACAGACCAATCATTAAATCTCTTGGATTGGTTGGTAAATGGTGTAACATTGGCAGATCCTGAGGAAAATGTATTGGGATATTTTCCATTCGAAACTGCTGTTGAGTCTTGTGCATAAGCGGCAGAAGGAATTGCCAAAGCTAATGCAACAATTGCTAAACTTAATTTCATCGTGTATTATTATTTGATTTCTTTTTGTAAAAGAATTGTAAGACTGTTTTAATTATTTAATCGGGCATCCGTTATTTTCAACAGGTCCTGGTACAGTTACGCACTTATCGTAAAGGTCAATAACTCCATCAAGATCCATATCCAAAGCAACTCCGGCTCCATCTACTCTTGCTCCTGCAGGAGTATCAAGCTGTCTGTCCCAGTCATCGCATACTCCGTCATTGTCTGCATCTCCTTTTTCGCAGACAACAAGGTCAGTACTTGCATTTTCGAGAACGCTGGTTCTGTAATAAGCTTCCTGAAGCGGATCATGCCATGCCAGATGAGATTCGTGCTTTCCTAGTTTGAAAGATACTCCTAAACTTACTGTCCAGGCGTTATCAGATCTTCTGGAATTTAACATGTTATATTTTGAACCTGGAGTGGAAGGATCATAATCATTAGGATCTGCCCATCCGCCGCCATCGAATTCATCATCACCACTGATAATGTACATGGTTCTTGCCTCAACGTCAATAAGTTTTGAAACATTGTACTTGATTCCCACACCTCCCTGATAGAAGATAGAGTTGATATCAATGTCCTGTTTAATGAATAAAGGAGTTCTTCTTGGAGAATTGCTCCATCTGAATTCGTCATTATCATGCAGTGATGTTCTGAATCCCTGAAGACCGATACCCATATATCCGTGGAAAGCCCATCTGTATGGAGAGTGGTTGTCTACTCTTCTGAATAAGTTCGAGAAGTTGATATCCCCCAATAAAGAGATGTTGTCAAACTGTGTTGTTGCAGTAGCTATTCCTGATTTTACACCTTCAGCACCAGGAAGCTGGGCTGTCTGTTTTGTTTCTCCTCTCATATACATAAGGCTTAGCCCGAATGCATGTGTGATTTGTTTGTCCACGCTTACGTAAGCATTGTATCCCCAATTAGTCTTATCCTTGCGGATAGATTTTAAATCGGAGTGTACCATAAATGCAGGACCTCCTCCAACAGAAATAGACCAGTCTCTGAAACGTCTGGATTTATTGTCAAAGGGTTTTACATTAGCGGAACCTGAGGAGAATGTATTAGGGTACTCTGTGGAAGAGCTTACTGTTGTGCCGCTGTTCTGTGCGAAAGCTGCAATTGGCAATGACGTAGCCAATAATAATAAACCTAATTTCATACAATATGTTTTATGTTTTAAATAAAATCTTTTAATAATATCCTGGAAAAATCCCTTTCAAAAAGATGTTTTTTATGAGGGATTTCTAATCTTTCTGATTTAAAATTCAACTCATTATACTTAATGATATCAATATCTATTATCCTGTCTGTGTAACCTCCGGATACTTTTGAATCATTAATTCTTCCCATCTCAACTTCTATATTCTTAATACAATCAAGCAGTTGAATGGGTGAAAGATGTGTGAATATTATTGCTGCAATATTACAAAAAATATTGGAACTGGCAAACTCTACAGGCTCAGACATTAAAAATTCGCTGGTTTGTGAAATGTAATTTCCGGCTTCACTGATTTTTTTTAATGCAAGCTCTACATTTTTTTTTTGCTCTCCTAAGTTACTTCCCAGTAACAAAACGACCTTATGCTGCGACATATTAGAAAATTGATTGATTTATGAGAAGTTTCTTCAAAAATGTTTTGGCAAATATAGTCGCAATTATCATACTTTGCGCTCTATTTTTCATCTTTTTCATCATGATGCTTGTGTTCAGTGCAATGGGGAATGATAAGTCGGTGGCGGTGAAAAAGAACTCAGTTCTTACGATTAATTTAAAGACCAGTATCATCGATAGTCCTACCGAAGAAGAGATGGGATTATTCGGGATAGGCGCCCAAAATAAAAGTATTCTTATATATGATGCATTAGAGGCTATCAACAAAGCAAAAACTGATGATAATATTAAAGGAATCAGTATAGAAGCTGATGACTTGTCTGCAGGCCTTACACAGATTGATGATCTTAGAAATGCTATTGAGGATTTCAAGAAAAGCGGAAAGTTTGTATACGCTTATGGAAACGGAGTATCACAGTCTGCTTATTATTTAGGATCTGTTGCTGATCAATATTACCTGCATCCGGCAGGAATGATCGAATTAAAAGGTCTTTCTACTGAGGTTACTTTCTTCAAAGATTTTGCAGATAAGTACGGAATCGGAATCGAAGTAATCCGTCACGGTAAATTCAAGTCTGCGGTAGAACCCTTTTTAAGAAATGATATTTCTCCTGAAAATAAAGAACAGTTAAGTACTCTTTTGAATGATCTTTGGAAAAATACATCCAATAAAATGGCTGCTTCAAGAAAAATTGATACTGCTCAGTTCAGAACAATTACAGACAGCTTATACGGAATGATTCCTGAGCAGAGTTTACAGTATAAACTTGCGGATAAGCTGATCCAGAAATCCGAATATGAAGATCTTCTGAAAGCGAAGCTTAATGTAAAAGATAAAGAAAAGCTGAACAAGATTTCTTTGACAAGCTATATCAATTCTTATGCGGATGAAGATAAATCCGGTGAAAAGATCGCTGTACTTTATGCTTCGGGATCTATTAATAACGGAGATGAATACAATGATATTCATTCCGAGAAATATGTGAAGTACATCAAAAAACTTCAGGAGGATGATAAAGTGAAAGCGGTTGTGTTCAGAATCAACTCTCCGGGAGGAAGTGCCAATGCTTCAGATGAAATTTTATTTGAATTACAGCAGCTGAAAAAGAAAAAGCCACTGATCGTTTCTTTTGGAGACTATGCAGCATCAGGAGGATATTATGTAGCAATGGCTGCAGATAAAATTTATTCAGAGCCTAATACACTTACCGGTTCTATCGGAGTGTTCGGGGTGATGCCTTACTATAAAGATATTGCTGCTAAAAACGGGATTCGTGCGGATATTGTTTCTACCAATGCCAACTCTATGTATTATTCAGGATTAAACGGAGTGACGCCTTATGGAGTGAATATGATGACAAGAAGTGTAGAAGGTACTTACAAGAGATTTGTTCATTTTGTAACTCAAAACAGAAAGAAAACTTTTGAGCAGATTGACAATGTAGGAGGCGGTAGAGTATGGAGTGGTGTTCGTGCCAAGCAAATTGGATTGGTGGATGAATTGGGTACTTTAACTGATGCTGTGAAATTTGCCGCTCAGAAAGCAGGAATGAAATCTTACCACGTAGAGGCTTTCCCTAAGAGAATGACTCCGTTCGAGCAAATCTTTAAAGACCTGAATGAGGAAGATGTTTCGGCAAGAATTATTAAAAATAAGATAGGGAAGTCCAACTATGAGATTTTACAGCAGATTACAAACAAAAAACTACAGTCTGAGGTGAAAATGGAAATGCCTTATCAGATCAGAATCAACAACTAACTAAATTTTATATTGTATACAAAAATCCCGGACCTGAAATTTCAGATCCGGGATTTTATTTTTTATCAGCGTTACTATCAGCTTTTCTTTGTGGCCATTCCATAAATCCAGAGAATGATTAAAGCGCCTCCGATTGAGAGAATCCAGCTTCTCGGATTCCAGAATGAAGTGACATCACCCCAGTGTAAAACGTAAACTCCTATAGCTCCTCCTACAAATGCTCCCAGAATTCCCAGGATGATAGTGATAAGCCATCCTCCTCCCTGAGTTCCAGGCATGATCATTTTAGCGATAGCACCTGCAATAAGACCGAATAAGATCCATGTAATAATTCCCATAGTTGCAAATTTTTTTATTGTTAATATTTTAAAAATGATTTGTTACTAATATAAGGGAAAACATGATATAAATCATCTTTTCTTGAAGAATGAGTCTACAAATTCCGTACCATTAAAAAGTTGTAAATCCTGCATTTTTTCGCCTACACCGATATACTTCACCGGAATCTGGAACTGATCGGAGATACCGATAACAACACCTCCTTTGGCTGTTCCGTCCAGTTTTGTTACTGCCAACGCGTTTACTTCCGTTGCTGCTGTAAATTGTTTTGCCTGTTCGAAAGCATTCTGCCCTGTAGAGCCGTCAAGCACCAATAAAATTTCATGAGGTGCATCAGGAATTACTTTCTGCATCACTCTTTTGATCTTGGAAAGCTCGTTCATCAGGTTGATCTTGTTGTGAAGTCTTCCTGCAGTATCGATGATGACAACATCTGCATTTTGAGCTACAGCACTTTGTACCGTATCAAAAGCTACAGACGCAGGATCCGATCCCATTTCCTGTTTTATAATGGGAACACCCACTCTTTCGCTCCAGATAACAAGCTGGTCAACGGCAGCCGCTCTAAAGGTATCAGCCGCTCCAAGAACTACTTTTTTACCTTCCGATTTGAACTGATGAGCCAGTTTTCCGATGGTTGTTGTTTTTCCCACTCCATTTACTCCTACTACCATAATGACATATGGTTTTTTTGAAGTGTCTATATTTCCCGTACCGGCATGTGGATTTTCAAGCAATAATCCCGAAATTTCTTCACGGAGAATTTTGTCAAGTTCGTTGACGCCTACATATTTATCTCTGGCAACACGTTCTTCAATTCTTTCAATAATTTTGATAGTGGTAGAGGCACCTACATCGGAAGCAATCAGTACTTCCTCCAGATCATCCAGAACTTCATCATCTACTTTGCTTTTACCGACTACGGCTTTCGTCATTTTTTCAAAGAATCCCTGGCTGGATTTTTCCAATCCTTTATCTAAGGTTTCCTTTTCTTCCTTTTTGAAAATATTTTTAAACCAACTCATAGTTTTAGTTTATTCTTATTTATTTTTAATCACTGCTGTGGCTTCTACTTCTATCAACACATCATCTCTGAAAAGCCTGCTCACTTCTACAAGGCTGCTTACGGGAGGATTCTGAAGATTGACATACAAATCCCTTACTTTTCTGAAATCAGGTGTTTTTTTGATGTCTGTGGTGTAGATGACCAGTTTGATAATATCTTTTCCTGTACCTTCATATTCTTTCAGGATGTTTTCAATATTTTTGAAAACCTGCTGGGTCTGCTCTTCAATCGTATTTCCCACAAGATTGCCTTCCGTGTCCAGAGGAACCTGTCCGGATAGCAAAATCATTCTGGAATTTCCGCAATCAATACTTACCGATTGAGATAATCCTTTTATGCTGAAAACTTTCGGCGAACTTTTATATTCTAAATTCATTGTTTTCTGACTGAATGAAAATAGAAAAGTTGCTGTGCAGGCCAGAACAAGTATCTTTTTCATACTTTACTGATTAATAATCTGGTGAGCAAAGATAGCAAAAAAACTACCCAAAACAGGAGTTGTTTTTTTATATGTAAACAAAGTCTTTATTATTTTTATTTCCTGATATTCAGCAGCAGGGTTTTTATTACAGTCTGATAAAGAAACTGATTGCAATTATAAGTCAAATTCGTCTCCCAGGCGTGCTATATTAAAACCTTTTTCAATAACCTGTTTACTCTGTCTGCTATCAGGATTTAAAATTTTATTGGTATGGTTAAAATGGATAAAGAAAATTCTTTTTTTATATTCAGGCGGCAGGCTTTTAAACAGTTCCATACTCTCCACTACAAAGGGGTGCGGGATATCTTCAATATTTCTGTAGCCTATTTCTTCCGAGTCATAGAATGTACCATCCAGAAATGCATAATCTACTGTTTTTATGAGATCTGTAATATGGTATTTCCACTTATTCCATTTATCTATATCCGGAATGAATAATGCTTTTTTATGAGGTCCTTTAATAAGGAAACCCACTGTTTCCGAATATTCATCACGGTGAGGAACCTGTATAGGAGTGACTTCTAAATGAGAGTTCACCTTTATTGGTGTTTCATTTTGCATCTCATGGGGAATAATATTACTCAAACGGACCAGCTGGGACCATGGCCCACTGGTTTCAAAGAACTTTTTAAGCCTTGGCATGCTATAGACGGGAACATCCTTGGAATTCATACCTTCTTTTCCTAAAAACATAAGACCTGTATAATGTCCGATATGGGCATGGGTAATAAATATACCATCAGGCACGGCTTTTTTTGGATCGGCTGAATGCTCCATCAGGAATTGCAGCTGCTGAGTGAAATCCGGGGTGGCATCGAAGATATAATTTTTCTGCAGCTCTTTGTCGATGACTCCCAGAGAAGATACTTTTCTGTCGGGCCGGGGATGTTTCCAGAGATCCACACAGCATTCTTTACGGCATCCGATCTGAGGAGAGCCGGCATCCTGTACATTTCCCAAAATAATAATTTTTACTTTCTCTGTAGAGCTTCTTTTATTCTGAAGGGTTTGAGAATGATAGGAAGGCGCGGTGAATAGTATGGCTGAAAATAAAATAAAGAATTGCTTCATAATGTGTTTTTTATGAAACGAATATAACAAAAAAACTACTCAAAAAATGAGTAGTTTTTTATATTGTAAACAAAGTACTGATTATTTTTTTAAATAACCATCTACTTCATCAGCATTCATTACTTTTTCTTCGAAAACGTAAGCTCCTGATTTAGAAGACTTAACCATTTTCACCACTTTAGTCATCTTCTTAGACTGACCGCTTTGTAGGGTTGCTACTACTTTCTTTGCCATGGTAAGTTATTATTTATAAATTACTTAATTTCTTTGTGAATGGTAGATCTCTTAAGAACAGGATTGTATTTTTTCAATTCCAATCTTTCTGTAGTGTTCTTTTTATTTTTTGTAGAAATGTATCTTGACATTCCTGGCATACCACTTTCTTTGTGCTCTGTACATTCAAGGATTACTTGAACTCTGTTTCCTTTTTTTGCCATGATTTATTAATTCTTTTTAATCAATCCGTTTCTAGTAGCTCTTTCAATAGCTTCCTCGATTCCAATCTTGTTAATCACTCTCAATCCATGAGCTGATACTTTCAGTGTAACGTGCTTATCTTGCTCCGGAAGGTAAAATTTCTTCTCTAATAAGTTAATTTCAAAACGACGCTTCGTTTTGTTATTAGCGTGAGAAACGTTGTTACCAACCATTGCACGCTTTCCTGTTATTTGGCAAATTCTTGACATATCTCGATGTTCTTATTTGTATAATATTTGAGAGTGCAAAATAACGAAGAATTTTTTAGATAGACAAATCTTTTGGAAAATATTTGCAAATAAGTGGCTGATTAATAATATTGAATTTTTAAAATAGCAGAATCCTTGGGATACAGCAGATAATCAGTGCTGATATATTTCATACAGCCTTTTTTTCACCCGGAAAATTTAATATTCTATCTTTGTTTTTAATTAATCTAAATAAAAACAATTATGAAGAAGATCTATATTTTATGTTCTATGGTACCAGTCAGCATCATGGCTCAGAATTTTACTGAAGTGCAGACTAATATGAATAATTTTTATTATTCTGCAGCTGATATTGCAGATATAGACAACAACGGTACGCTGGATATTGTACTCAACGGAGCGATAGATGCTGATGGCGATGGAAATGTGGACAGTACGTATAATGAAGTATATCAGAACAATGGAACAACATTGTTGCCGTTTGCAGGGTTGGGAGCAGATGTGACCCATCTGGGAGATATTAAATTCATTGATTATAATAATGACGGGTTATTGGATATTATTTCTACAGGGCTAAGTTATATGGATGTTGTTAATTATAAACAATACCGCTTCAAAAACACCGGGTCAGGATTTGTAAAAGAAGCGGAACTGCCGGGAAAAATTTATGGATCCCTGGAAGTTTTTGATTTTAATCATGATGGAAAGCCTGATTATGCCCTTAATGGAACTCAATACGCTCACGGAGGAGGTTTTGGAAATAGTCTGGATTATTACAAAAATACGGGTGCCGGTTTTGATCTTACAGAAAACTGGGTAGATGGAACCCAGAGCGGGAGCTTTAAAGTGGTAGATCTTAACAATGATAATCTTCTGGATCTTGTGATTATCGGATCAGACATCAACGGAGATGCTATATCCAAAGTATACATGAACCAGACAGGAGTTCTGACTCCTACACAGGATCTTGCGCCTGTCTCAGTGGGGAAAATAGATTTTGCAGATTTTAATGCTGATGGATTTCAGGATATCGTGGTGATTGGAAGAGATGCCAACGATGATGCCTATTCTGCTGTTTTAATGAATGATGGTACCGGAACATTAACTCCTCATATAATTCAAGCAGGCGATATTTCTGATGTTGCACTAAGTGTCGGAGATTTAAATAATGACGGCTATTACGACTTTATTATTTCAGGAAATGAAAATTACAATGCTGTTGTGAAGACTTATATCTATGATGTTTCCAATCATACATTCAATGAAGGAACTGTAACGGGGATTACTGCCCTTGGAGGTCCAGGGCTGGTACAGCTTTTTGATTTTAATAATGATCATCATCCGGACATCTTATTGGGTGGATTCGACTGGTCTGCTTCAGATCTGCCTTCACTGACTAAAGTATTTAAAAATAATGCTGCAGAAGCAAACGCTAAACCTACAGCACCAACGCAACTGAATCTTACTAAAAACGGAAACCGTTTCAATTTTACATGGAGTGGTGCTTCTGATGATAAAACTCCGATGAGTGCATTACGTTATGAGATCTCGGTAGGAACTACGCAGGGAGCTCATGATATTGCCAAATATGTGGTAACGACACCATCATGGTTCCTTGAGCTTGATCAGGCTGTTCAGAATGTATACTGGAGTGTGAAATCAATTGATGCTGCAAAAGTATATTCTGACGCTTCTGCCCAAAGTGTTTTGGGAACAGCGGAAATCAAATCTGAAAAGCATCTTGTTATCTATCCGAACCCTGTGTCAGATAAAGTCTATATAAAAGGAGAAAAAGTTTCAGAAGTTGAAATGTATTCGATGGACGGAAGAAAACTGAATATCAGTATCAATGGAGATCAGTCTATTGATGTTGCTCATTTACCAAAAGGAATCTATGTATTAAAACTGAAGATAAAAAACGAAATAACCACCAGGAAACTTACGATTAAGTAATTGAATCAATTCTATCTTCTATCAATGAGAAAAGCCAGACGTCCAGCTGGCTTTTCTCTTTTTTATCCATTTGTCTTTTTGAGTTTCAACAAATATAAATAGAGTTTATCATTCAAATTCTGAAATACAAAAAGGAAAAATAGCGGGAAATATAACAGGAAATATCTTGGTAACGGTGCTACAGAATAAAACAATAAATAGAAAATGAAAATAACTCCGGGAAATGCAGCATCAAATGTGAATCTTAATCTTAGCTTTTGAATAATTGTGTAAATTAAAAGCAAATTAAAAACGAGTAAAATAACAGAGTACAGATACATTATGTAAACGCTTGGGAAATTATAGTTTCCTGGATAATAATTTAAAAAATTGATTCCTATTTTTTTTAAACTGTTTTTAATAAACTGTTCCGGATGCTCCGAAATGAAATTTTTATTGAGCTGTTGCAGATATTGATCTATTTGTTTCTCATCTGTGAAATTCTGACGGAGATATTCATCGGTTAATATCATTTTTTTTGCCGGATCATACGGCAGGTTTTCACTTGAGAAAATATCATATTTTTCATTATTCCCCTTTGCGAAATTATAATTGAGAGAAGTTGAATAATGGAATACTCCTGTTTTTTCATAGTTTCTTATACACCATGGAAGATAGGTAATGAAAATAAATACAAACACAAGCAGAAGGTTGTAATATTTTATTTTTTTATATCCGATCAGCATAATTGCTGAGCTGATCATTAAAAACAGAAATTCAAACCGGAGATACAGCCCGGCTATTGAAAATATTGAAATTAATATTATATTTTTTACATTGACCTTCTGTGATAATTTCAATACTAACGCAAAGAAAATGCTGAATACAGATAGTGTAAGAGCAAATGAACTGATTTTTGTAGCGCCTAAAAGAATAGGCGGAAAAAAAATAACACCCACAAAAGCAAAGAAATACCTGTTTTTTTTTATCGCATTTTCTTCAAAAGACACAACAAGTAATAAAACCGAGAAAAATAAAATGACAGACTGCAGAACACATGAAATCATAACCCACTTTGGTGTCTTAACAATACTTTCTATTAAAAGTAAATAATAAGGATATAAAGGCGGCATATAAGCCGAAGGTTTGCCTAGGTAATAATAATCATGATAGACGGAAAAATCTTCCATGATTACCTTCCATTCAAATACAAGACTGGCATTTTTACTTAAAAAGTATACTGCAAGACAATACACCAGAAAAATGAGAGAATATCTGTATCTGAATATTTTTTCTTTCATTTTATCTCTATCTAATAAATTTACTTAATCTTCGGATTACGCTTTCTTTGTTTTCTTTTTGAACCATTCAATCAGATAGTAGAACAATAGGAATCCTAACGCAAATATGGAAAACCTTGAAAGAAGGTCTCCTGCTCTTGTATAAAATGTCATTGTATCATACAGGTTTACCTTTGCGAATAAGGCTGTCTGGTCACCATAGAAAGTATCGGCTGTTATCTCTCCTTTAGCATTTATATGCGCTGAAATTCCGCTGTTCGCTGCACGGGCGATTTCTCTTCTTGTTTCAATAGCCCTCAGTTTAGCATAAGATAAAAGCTGTTTGTGCCCTTCGGTAACGCCCCACCATGAGTCATTGGTCATAATACCTAAAAAGTTAGCTCCTTTTTTTACATAGTCTGTTACAAATTCACCATAAATACTTTCATAGCAAATGATAGGCGCTAGTTTTCCTTTGTTGTAAGGATTTGCAAAGGCAACTCGTTCTTTGTCTGTTCCCAGAGAAGCTACAGTACCTCCAAGATTCAGCATGGCATCTCCCAATAATGGTTTCAAAACATTCATATAAGGGAATATTTCAACACCTGGCACCAGTTTTCCTTTGTGATAAGCTTGTACTTTTTGGTTAGGCACCAGTTGAATGGCAGTATTATAACTGCTCACCCAAACACCGCTGTTAATCTGGTAAGCTTCTTTAGGTAAGTCGGTAGGATTATAAAAGAATCGGTGTGAAGAAATTCCTGTAGCAAAAACAGATTCCGGGTGACCGGATAAAAATCCTTTGATATTATTAAGAAGTAAACTCTTTTCAAAACCTGTTTCGGAAATAGATCCTCTTCCCGGAAGAGCGGTTTCCGGGGCGATATAATAATCAATCTTACCGGTTGAGTTTTTTTCAGCAAGCGCTAATAAATCCTGTTCTATAGTCAGGCTATCTTTGGAGTATTTTTCAGCATAAGGATCAAGATCCGGCTGAAGCATCAGAACATTAACCTGTCCGATTGGCTTTTCATCAAAATTGTTGTATCTGATTATTGAAATAATCATCGGCAGAACAATTAAAGCAGCAACAATAGCGGAGTTTTTGATCAGGTCTTTTCTCTTTCTTCCGGCTTCCCATGTTCTTACAGTATAAAAAATCAGAACATTGATGACCAGAATCCAGAAGCTTCCTCCGGTTGCTCCCAAAGTATCATACCACTGGATCAGTTTGGGATAGTCTGAAAATACATTCCCCAGGTTCAGCCACGGCCATGTCAGTTCCCATCCTAAATGAAATTTTTCAAAACTCATCCAGATGGCAATTAAAAAGCCTAATCCCCAATACGTTCCCTGAGCATTTTTGTACCAGTGATAACATTGGAATACCAGAGAATATAAAAGAGAATTGACTAATACAGGGAATAAAACAGCCATCAGTGAGTGGCTTCCATCCGGATTCTTTGAACCATACAGCCATCCTGTAGTGACTACGTTCCAGATGACAAAGCATAGGTAAGATAATCCGAAGACCACCCAGCTTTTCCTTTTATAATCAGAAAATTTTGAAATGCCATGTTCCATCATCAGAAGAGGAACAAGAGCAAAAAATATAAAAAACGGAACCCCATAAGTTGGCCATGAAACCGACAGCAGCATTGCTGAAATAAGTGTAAGCAGAACGTATTTCATTAAATTATTTTAATACACAAATTTAATGTTTTTGAAATGAATATATTAGCAGTTCGATGTTAAAGAAAATTTATACAATCATAATTGTTCCGTATACTCTGTTTCTGTTCTATCTGATGTTTTTGGGAATGGGCAGATTTCAGTATGAGGAAAATCTCATCACCGTAGAACCAGTTTTTTCTACCTTCAAATTTATCCAGGGTCCCACTAAGACCATAGATATAGTAACAATTGTCTTGGGTAATATTATGATGTTTATTCCTTTTGGGTTTATGGGCTGGGTAATTCCCGGACTGAAAAAGCTGAAACCCCTGATATTTGGTTTTATTTCATGTATTGTTATTGTGGAAGCGCTTCAATATTTTACCAGAATGGGAATATTTGAGGTAGATGATATCCTCCTGAATACTTTCGGGGTATATATTGGTTGGTTGCTACGCAGATTTTTGGATAGGAAACTTAATTATTAAGTTCCTTTGCACGCTTTTCAGCGTTCAGAATTCCCTGCTTCAGAATTTCTTTGAAACTGTTTTCTTCAAATGTTTTTAAAGCAGCTTCAGTAGTTCCTCCTTTGGATGCAACATCTTTAATCAGTTCCTCAAGATTTTTTTCCGAATTATTGATCAGATGATAAGCTCCCAGCATCGTCTGTTTTACAAAAAGTTTGGAAAGGTTTTCTTCAATTCCCATTTCAATGCCGGCTTTAATCATAGCATCAATAATATAATAAAAATAGGCAGGGCCGCTTCCTGAAAGGGCAGTGACACCATCCAGAAGTTCCTCATCCTCCAGATAAACCGATCTTCCTGTGCTGTTTAATAATCTTTCAATATTGATTAACTGGCTGAAAGAAATTCCGTTGGCAGCAGTATACCCTGTGATTCCCATTCCCAGAAGGGTAGGAGAGTTCGGCATTGCTCTTACCACAAGCGGATGATTTAGCAATTTTTGGATTTTTTCAATATTAATCCCTGCCATGATGGATAAGACCATCTGGTTTTCCTTGAAAGTAAATTGAATGTTGTGGGCAACCGCCTGAAAATCCTGAGGCTTTACTGCAATGATGATTAAATCAGCATCAATATCTTTTACCTCTTCGAAAGTGGAGATTTTGGATTTGGGAAATTCGTCAGCTATTTTGGAGATTTTTTCCTGACTTCTGATAATAAGATGCAGATGTTCAGGTTTGATCAGTTCGTATTTTAAGAATGATTTCGAAAAAGAAAGCCCCATATTTCCGGCACCAAGAATAGCTATTTTCATCACAACTAGTAATTTTTAAGCTAAAATAATGATTTTCCGGAGACTAGATATGAAATGATTCTGAATTAATTTTTGTTGGGTGAGCGCAAAGGCTTAAAGATTTTGAATAATATGCCGTTTTTAAGACGCGAGAAAATCGAGATTTTCAGCAAGGGTGAGAATGAAATAAGGTTAATCTTTTTGTAGCACAAAGATCGTACAGCATTAAATGTTATCGAAGATAAAATCCTTGCGCCTTAAAATAATAACAAAGAAAAATAAAAGATCCTTGCGACTTTGCGTTCATCCAACAGTTACAGATAATAAGTAATATAAAAAGACTAAATTCATACAAATCAGCCTTTATATATTTTTAGATTAAATAATATTCACTTCCCGTTCAAGTTCTATCCCAAACTTTTCCTTTACAGAATTAATGATCTCTGTAGAAAAATCAAAAATTTCTTTTCCTGTAGCACTCCCGGTTGCATTGATGATCACCAGAGATTGCAGTTTGTGTGAAGCTGCATTTCCGATTTGTTTTCCTTTCCATCCGCATTGTTCAATCAGCCATCCGGCAGGAACTTTTACCCCATCTCCATTCGGGTAACCCTGAATATTTTCAAATTTTTGTTTTAATGCTTCAAACTGAGCTAAAGGAATGGTTGGGTTCTTGAAAAAACTTCCGGCATTTCCAATTTCTTTAGGATCCGGTAATTTGCTTTGACGGATATTGATCACTGCTTTTGAAACATCCTGAATGGTTGGATTTTCAATGCCAAGATTTTCGAGTTCAGATTGAATTGCTCCATATTCGGTTTTGATATGGTGATCTTTTTGAGTCAGTTTAAAAGTAACTTCCAGAATAACATATCTGCCTTTTCCTTCCTGTTTGAAAATAGAATCCCTGTATCCGAACCTGCATTGTTCGAGATTGAAAGTTCTCAATTCAAGATTCTCCAGGTCCAATACATCACAGCTTACAAAAATATCTTTAATTTCTGTTCCGTAAGCTCCGATATTCTGCATCGGAGAAGTTCCAACATTTCCCGGAATTAAAGAAAGATTTTCAAGTCCTCCATAATTTTTTTGCAGGCAGTACATTACAAATTCATGCCAGTTTTCACCTGCTTTTGCGGTTACCCATACCTCATTTTCATTGATGATTTCTTCGAAAATACCTCTTAAATTAAGTCTGATAGCAAGACCATCGAAATCTTTGGTAAGAAGAATATTGCTTCCGCCTCCCAGGAACAGAAGCTGAAGATTTTGGTTTTTCGCGAAAATAAGTGCCTCTTTTAATTCATCAATAGTATTAACTTCCGTAAAATAACGGGCTTTGGCTTCAACACCAAATGTGTTGTAAGGTCGTAGTGAAAAATTTTCCTGCATGTTTTTATTGGTATTCTTTGGGGAGAATTTTGTTTAGTTGTTCTTTAAGTTGCTGTAATTGCTTGTAATGTAAAGTATCTGCATAAGCATTCACATAGATATGTGATTTTTTGGGAGTCCGGATCTGGAAGGTTTCATCTGTTCCGTCTACAGACTGTTGGCTTGGAGAACTTTTGATATGATCAAGATCTACAATATTGATTGTTGATACCAGCTTTTTCCAGGTTTCGGAATTCATAGCAGATACCCATGATTTATGGGTTTGATTGGCTGTCATCCCTTGTTCTGCAAAAACAGAATCTTTTGTGGCCTTCACAATTCTGTAGTTTCCCAGATGTCCTCCGATGTCGGATACGCTGATGAATGTAATCTCATGTGGATTTTTTTGAGAAACAGATGGCTCTGTCTTTTTGGAATCACAGGAAAAAAATGCCGACAGCAAAAGGATCGAAAACAGGATTTTCAGATGGAGTTTTTTTGTTGTCGGCATCAATATATTTTTACAGACTGAATTCTTCTCTGTACTTCTTTAAAGCTTCTTTAAGAATTTCAGCACTTCTTTTTAAATCTTCTTCTTTCAGTACGTAGGCAATTCTTACCTGTTTCTTACCTAATTCAGGATCACTATAGAAGCCTCCCGCAGGTGCTACCATGATGGTTTCGTTATTAAGAGAATATTTTTCAAGTAGCCACTGGGCAAATTTTTCAGTATCATCCACCGGAAGTTCTGCAACACAGTAGAAAGCTCCTCTTGGTTTAGGGCAGATCACACCAGGAATAGCGTTTAAAAGATCTACCAGTACATTTCTTCTGTGGGTATATTCTTCTCTTACTGCTCTGATGTAGGGGCCGTCGTTCTGGTGTGCTGCCGTTGCTGCAATCTGTCCTAAAAGAACCGGGCTTAATCTTGCCTGTGCAAAAAGCATCGCCGCATTACGGATCTTGTTGGAACGTGTCACCATACATCCGATTCTTACTCCACACATAGAGTAACGCTTGGATTCAGAGTCAATAATGATACAGTTTTCAGCTAATTCAGGGAAATCGAGCATTGAGATCTGCTGCTTTCCATCGTATACGTATTCTCTGTATACTTCATCAGAAATGATGACGATATCATATTTCAAAGCGATTTCTGCCAGTTTCTGAAGTTCCTCACGGGTATAAAGATATCCGGTAGGGTTACCAGGGTTACAGATGATGATCGCTCTTGTTTTTTCTGTAATTTTTTTCTCAAATTCTTCAACAGGCGGCAAAGCAAAACCAGTATCAATTGTAGAAGGTACAGCTACTACATTCACATCAAATGTGCTGGTGAACCCATTGTAGTTGGCATAGTAAGGTTCTGGGATAATGACTTCATCACCTTCATCACATAGAGTAGAGATCGCAAAGTTAAGTGCTTCAGAACCTCCGTTGGTAACAATGAAGTTATCAGGAGTAAGATCTGAGAAGCCTAATGAATGATAATATTCAGTAAGGGCCTTTCTGTATTCTATATTACCTTCAGAAAGAGCATATTCCAATACTTTTAAATCGATGTTCTTTAAAGCATTTAAAGCTGTTTCCGGAGTTTCAATATCAGGCTGTCCGATATTAAGGTGGTATACTTTTATTCCTTTTTGTTTTGCTTGTAACGCAAAAGGAACCAGTTTTCTTACCGGCGATGGCGGCATATGCAGTGCTCTGTTTGAAATATTCGGCATTGTTCAAAAAATTTGTATGACAAAAATAGGATTTAATTTCTCAATAATAAAATTAAGAATCAATAAGAAGATGTTTCATACGTTTTATGTTGTCTTTAAAATTTGATTGTTTAATATTAAATTTTCATGTATTTAAAATAAACTTTATGATTATGTTAAAAATAATATTTTCGTGTTATTATTTTTCTTAAATTTCGCCTCAAATGTGATTAAAATGGTAATAAATTTATTTTCTAGAGTAATACCTGCTATTGCTCTGTTTTCGGCCACGGCTATGATGGCTCAGAATTATCAAACCATGCCCATTTCCTCAGGCTTTACAGCTGATGTGATTGCTAATGGCATCGGTTCTTCCACAATTACTACAAACAATGACGTAGATGGAGTTTCTTATGCTTTTGTAGCTAAAGATTTTCAGTTAACCTCAACAAGTGCAGCTATTACCTATGGTATTCCTGTTGATGGGGTTATTAATTCTGTAGTGGGAACTACTCCGGGGCTGAGTTTTCAACTGGCCGGTCTGAGTGCGAACAACTCTTTAAGACTGGCTGCAATTAATGATAACGGAACCCTGGCATTTACATCACCGAAAGCTGCAACCAAATTGTACATGCTTGCTGTAAGTGGAAGTGGTACTTCTACGGTAAATGTAGTGGTGAATTTTACCGATGGCAGTTCGCAGACGTTTTCAGGTATCAGTCTTGCTGACTGGTATAATGGACCTAGTTTTGCCATCCAGGGAATAGGAAGGATTAAAAAGCCCGGGGCTACTCCCGGTGCCAGTGATGATATCCCCTCTCCTGAGGGCGGAACCAATCCAAGATTATATCAGGCTGAACTGGCAATAGATGCTGCGAACCAGGCAAAACTAATACAGAGCGTAACGGTAACCAAAGCAAGCGGTTCAGGTATACCGAATATTTTTGCTTTTTCGGCAGATGCCTATTCGGATTGTATGCCTCCTGTATTGCAGGCCGTTTCCGGAATCACAGCCAATTCTGCTTTAGTCTCATGGACAGGCAGTGCTGCCAGTTATGATGTGTACCACAGTACTTCCAGCACAATACCGGCAAGTACGGTAACACCTACTTATCAGGGAGTAACAGGAACAAGTACAACAATAGGAAGTCTTAATTCCAATACAACCTATTATTATTGGGTGAGATCCAACTGTAATACTGTAACGGGACAGAGTGTATGGTCTTTTGCAGGAACATTTAAAACGGCATGTTCTACTTTCACGGTTCCTTATACAGAAAACTTTGATACGACAAGTACAGGTTCAAGCACCAATACCAATGCTCCAAGCTGCTGGGCATATTTGGAAACTCCTTCATTTTCGGGTTATGGCTATGTATCAACCTCCAATAGTTATTCAGCACCTAATTCTTACTACATGAATAACTCGAGTGGGACTACAGGCAGTCAGATGTTGGTTGCACCTCCAGCGGTAAACCTTTCAGACGGGACCAAACGTGTGAGATTCTATGCAAAAGCCGGAGGTAGTAATTATACTTTATTGGTGGGAACACTATCGAACCCTGCGGATCCTGCATCCTTTACACAGATAGGAGCTCCTATTTCCCTTACAACTACGCATGCACAATATACAGTGAATATTCCTGCGGGTTCTGATTTGCAACTGGCATTTAAACACGGTTTAGGAGGTTCTTCACGTTCTATTTATATTGATAATATTACCGTTCAGGATATTCCTTCCTGCCTTGAGCCGACTGCAGTTGCGGTATCCAATCTTACAGTGAACTCTGCAACAATTGGCTGGACTGCTCCTCTTTCGGTTCCTTCAAATGGATACGAAGTATACTACAGTACAACGAATACTGCACCTGATGCATCTACTGTCTTGAACGCTTCCAATTCTGTAACTTCTGCTACGACTTCTGCACCATTAAGTTCATTATCTTCTGATACCAATTATTATGTATGGGTAAGATCTGTATGCAGTGCTGCTGATAAAAGTATCTGGAGTGAGGTGCTTACATTCAGAACAGGGTATTGCTTACCTTCATCTACTTCTCAGAATTCATGGCTTTCTGACTTCAGTTCTACAGGAGGACTTGTAGATATGGCTTATTCATCCGGTTCAAGTGTTGCAGGCGGATATCAGAATTTAACAACAACCAGTAACAAAATAATCAATGCTCCTGGCTCCAGTACTTCCGTATCTTTTACGGCCGGTGGTCCTACATGTGGAATTGGGGTTTGGGTAGACTGGAATAATAATTTAACTTTTGAAGCTTCAGAAAGAATGTTTGTAACCAATACTTATGTTACAAGTACGTCGGGATCTATCACAGTCCCTGCAGGAACACCTCTTGGATCTTATAGAATGAGAGTGGTGACTGATTATAACAGTACAGCCCCTTCAAACCCTTGTTCTGCTATTTCAAGAGGAGAATTTATTGATTTTAACTTTGAAGTAGCTACCTCTTTATCCACTTCAGAAACAAATCTGAAGAAAAAAGATGTGAATGTATATCCTAATCCTTTTAAAGATGTGCTTCATGTTGCAGATATCAAAAATGTAAAATCTGTAACTGTTACAGATGTAGCGGGAAGAGTAGTGAAAACTATTGACAATCCAACTAATGAACTTCAGTTAGGGGAATTGAATGCCGGTTTATACTTAGTGACGATGAACTTTAAGGATGGTTCAAAATCAACGGTAAAAGCCATTAAGAAATAAAATTTTTTGAGTTAATAATTTCTGTAGGCAGTTGCATTCGTGCGGCTGCCTTTTTTGTTTTTATAACGCGGATAATTTTCTGACTTCCAAAATCTATTATTGAGAATAAGTAAGTAAATAATATTCATTACATATTTTTTGAGTGTTGATAATTTTAGTTTTTTTGTAGATATTTTTTAGAATTTAAGTCGATATGTTATTTATTTTTTTAGGAAATAGCTTTTTTAGTATTGGTTTTTTATTTTTGGATTAGATTCAACACAAAAAACATCTCATTATGAAAAAAAAACTATTTTTAGAAAAGCTTTCATACATTGCTTTATTTTCTACCGTTGCCATGCAGGCTCAGAATTATCAAACCATGCCGGTTTCCTCAGGCTTTACCGCTGATGTAATTGCTAATGGTATCGGATCTGCTTATGATTCTACTACCAATGACATTGATGGGCAAGGTTATGCTTTTGTTGCAACAGATTTTCAAGCTGTGAGTTCTGATCCGCCGCTAACTTTTGGTGTACCTGCTAATGGTATTCTCAATTCTGTAGTAGCCTCGACTCCCGGATTAAGTTATCAGTTGGGAGCTCTGAATTCCAATAATTCGCTGAGGCTGGAAAGTACCGGGGAATATGGAACACTTGAATTTGTGACTCCATCAACAGCTTTAAAATTATATATGCTTGCTACAAGCGGAAGTGGCGGCGCTATTGTAACGGCTACTGTGACATTCACCGATAATACTTCTCAGATATTTTCCAATATAAGTATTGCTGACTGGTATGGCGGAGCCAATTATGCGGTTCAGGGGCTGGGAAGGATTGTTGTGGGTAATGATGATCTAGAAGCTGATAGCTCTAATCCCAGAATATATCAGTTTGCATTGAATATTGATACGGCGAACCAATCTAAACCTGTAAAAAGTGTAACCCTGACAAAAAGCGGAGGTGATGGTATTATCAATCTTTTTGCCTTTTCTGCAGAAAAAAATACACAACTCAGTACCGCTGAAGTAAATGGTCTTAAAAAAGGAGATATTTATCCAAATCCTTTTAAAGATGCACTTCATATTAATAATGTAAAAAATGTTAAGGCTATAACAGTTACAGATGTAGCGGGAAGAGTAGTGAAAACTATTGACAATCCAACTAATGAACTTCAGTTAGGAGAATTGAATGCCGGTTTATACTTGCTGACGATAGACTTTAAAGATGGTTCAAAATCAACAGTAAAAGCCTTGAAAAAATAATAATTTTTGAGTCAATAATTTCTGTAGGCAGCTGCACTCGTGCGGTTGCCTTTTTTGTGACCAGTTTTGATAATAACTGGACAAAATATTATCAGAAAATGTCCATAAAATTATTATACATTTGCACCGAAAACTATAATATCCATGAATAAATTTAAACTGCTTTTTTTAATACCATTATTTTATTCCGAATTTTCCCAGGCTCAGCGAATTGATAAAGAAATAATCAGTTTCCAGCTTTTAAAAGAGCCGGTTTTTCCTACGGAACTTTCCAACAGAAATTATACGATTACGGTAAAGTCTCCCTACAATATTACAAAAGATGATGTCATCAGAATTTCAAAAGAAGACCACCAGAAAAAGGTAGATAATTACCAGACTAATGTTGAAAATGCCAAGTATGAGCATCAGGAAAGATTAAAAGACTATGATGCTGAAGTAAAAAAACTTCAGGAAAAATACAAACTTGAATCTGCAGAATACAGCAAATTGTCAGCTGTTGAAAAAATTGCAGCAACCAATGGAGCTCCTGTACTGAGGCTTCCTTCAAGACCTATCCTTAATATTCCTCCAATGCCGGTGTACCAGCAGCCTGATCTGAGGGATGCTTTAATTGTAGATAACAAAATTCTGGCTTCTCAAATTGATGTGACTGGTTTTTCAAAAGGTGGAAATTATCTTGATATTGTCATTGAAATGGAAAGAACAAATTTTCAGGACAATCAGGGGAAAACTTTTGCCAACCAGCCTACAAAAATCACAGCGAAGCAAGGCGGTACAGTAAAGTTCGATAAAACCTACTTCTCAGATTTTGCAGAAATAGCAAGCGTTCCGACTAATGAAATTAATCTGAATGCTCAGGAAAAAAGATTCCTGCAAAGAACGATTGACCGTACAAGAAATATTATCAATGAAAATTTTGGGTATCAGACCATCAATTCTACCGTGACCTTGGCAACTGTGAAGAACAAAGGAGAGTATGATGATCTGGAGAAAGCGTATATCTATGTGACCACCAATCTGAAAAAACTTCAGGCAAAATCGGATTATGCACCGAACAAAATTGCCATGGAGAATATGCAGAAAGGAATTGATCTCTGGAAAACAGCTTTAACAAAAGTAAATTACAACGATAAGAAAGCAGTTTACAATCAGAAGATCGGAGAATACCTTTATTTTAACCTGATCAGATTGAATATTGCTTTAGGAAACTATCAGGAAGCAGAGAAATATTTAAATGAGTTACAGGAGCATTTAGTGGATATTAAACTATCCTACGATGCTAATCTTGAACTGAAAAGATTGGAAGAAAAAATTTATAATAACTAAAGAAAACGATATGATTAAACAGATTATTGCTTCGGCATTAATTACCGCTTCTGTGTACTCTTTTGCACAGTCGAAAGTAACAGAAGGAACAAAATTCACAGTGGATGCCAATCTTGAAACGGATGATAAACTGGTACTGGCAGATGACTACAATTCTTATATGTTCAGTGCTATTAATATTGACGGATTGATGAGAAATGTTTTTCCTCACAAGAAATTACTGATGAGAAAACTGGATCAGAACGGAAGTCTTGTGGATACTTATGTGAAAGATTATGCCAACAAAACGAATGGTGTTCTTCACAATTATCTGGGGTCACAACAGATTGATGATGATAAATTTATAGCATTTACGGAAGAGTATTTCGGAAAAGAAAACAGAAAAGAAGTTTTCCAGCATGTTTTCAGCAGAAAAGAAGGTACTTTTACAACAAAGAGTATTGCAAAATACAGCATCGAGTCTACCAACAAATCAGGAACTACTTATGTCCTTTTCTCAGAAAACGGGAAATATGCAGCCATCTTCAATGACAGATATGCGAATAAAAAGACAGATAATGTCAATGATGTGCTGGTAATGGATTTGAGAACACTTTCTCCGGTCTGGAACAAAGAAATAACATTGAGTAATGATTATGTTGAAAAGTCTTTGACATTAACTAACTCGGCGAAAATCGTTCTATTACGTAAAGCAACAGGCTGGAAGGAAGCTTACAAGCTGGAACTGGTTTCCAATACGGAAGATAAAGACCTTCCGTTCGATGATAAATATATTCCTGAAAAATTATATGCATTCAGTAAAAATGATAATGATTACCTGGTAACTTTTGGAAGAAAAAATGCAGCGGTTACCATTGGAGCAAGTACTTTTGGAACGGTAATGTACTATGATATGAAGTCTGGGAAAGCAGTCATCAGCAATACCAATCTGGCTGGAAGCAAAGACATGAGTGATGTGAAAGTCATCAAAACGATTGTAAAAGGGGATGAAACTTTAATGGCTGTTCAGCAGGAGACGGTGACAAGACCGATGCCTACAGCAATGAACCGTTTCCCTGATCCTGTATATTCTCTGGATGCGGGAATGCTGATCAAATTTAATAAAGAAGGTGAAGTAAAGCAATTCGTAGCAGCAGGAACTTCTACCGGAAAAAGAATTCATGTGGTTGAAGCAGGAGATAAACTTTATATTTCCGCTTTCTATCCTAAAGGAGCATTTGGTAATACAGGATTTTCTATGAAAGTTTTTGACTTCGCCAATCTGAAACCTCAGGAAGTAAGCCTCGATTATAAAGGTAGAAATTTCTTCCAGAACTACGGTTTTGCAGATGGAAATATGATTCAGTACGTTCCGAATGTCAACAAAATGATGTTCCTTCAAAAGAGCAGCAAGGAGGTTCAGATGTTCAGTGTGTACAATTTTATAAAATAATCGTATTTTAGAAAAAATTATCACATGCAGATTCAGTCGGTTTCTATAGAAGATTATATCTCAAAAATTCCTGAAGAAAGACAGGAAGCTTTTAAAAAACTTTTTGATACGGTGAACGACAACCTTCCGAAAGGTTTTGAAGACGCTTCAAATTATGGGATGATAGGCTGGGTAGTTCCTTTGACAACCTATCCTGCCGGATATCATTGTGCACCCGGGACACCGTTGCCTTTTATCAACCTTGCTTCCCAGAAGAATTTTATAGCTTTGTATCATATGGGACTATATTCCAAGCCGGAACTTCTGGATTGGTTCGTAGGAGAATATCCCAAATATTCGAAGAAAAAGCTGGATATGGGTAAATCCTGTGTCCGCTTCAAAAAAACAGAAGATATTCCTTTTGAACTGATTGCCGAGCTGAGTCAGAAAATGACGCCTGATGACTGGATCGGAATTTATGAATCACAGTATAAGAAATAAAAAGAGCCCTGAAATCTATTTGATTTCAGGGCTCTTTTTTATGCTGGAAGCTGGAAGATGGGAGTAGGAAGTAGGAAGTTATATTTGTGTTTAAAAACTATCAGTTGTTATTCCTTGATGAGCAATCTGAATATTAAAAAGTTAATTAAATGATGTGTATTTATTCATCGACATCCAGAAACTTCCATCCTCCAGCTTCCCTCTTCCAGCTAAAAATGAATATCCCAGATTCCCGCTTTACGTTCCAGCTCAATCAAAGCGGCAGCATTATCTGCTAGAGCTTCATAATAATCTTTTCGAACACTGTTATAGGTTCTCTGCGCATTCAATACTTCAAGGATAGAGCTTTCTCCTCTTTTGTAGCTGTAAGTGATTCCTTCAAGAATACTTTTCGCCTCAGAAAGCATTCCGTTATGAAATTGTCTGAGCTGTTTCTGAGTGGCAGTGTACTGTTGATAAGCCTGCATTACCTCAGCTTTTATTTCCTGTTCGATCTGTTTATGCTCAACTTCTGCCTGCGAATGGGCCATTTCTGCTATTTTCAATCCGGCATTTCTTCTGTTGGAAAATTTTAAAGGAATACTAATACCCATTTTGACAGCATTTACAGTGGGAGACGGAGCAATTTCATTCGTAGCTTCGGTATGCCGTTCTGCTCCGGCACTGATGCCCAAATCTATGATGCGATTAGCTTTTTCAAGGCTGATCTGGCTTTTGGTTACTTCTGTATTTTGTTTCGCAGCCAATAAATCTGCTCTTTCATTTAAAGCCTGAAGAATCAGATCATCAATATTAAAATCTCGGTTGAAAGCATTAAAATCTCCGGCAATATCTCTGCCTGTAATTTTGCCATCTCCCAGAAATACAGATAAACCGGTGAGAGCCTGCTGCTCTGCACTTTCAGCCTGATATACTTCATTGAGCAAAGAAGCTGCTTCCAGCTTACTCTGTTTGGAAGTGACCCATGTTATCGTTCCCAATTGGTAGCGGATACTGTCGGATTTTGCCAATTGCTGCATGTTTTGATAAGAATCCTGCTGTACTTCAAGCAAAGCCTTGGATTTTAAAGCCTCAATATATCCTAAACTGGCATCTGCACGAAGATTCCTGAAAAAATCCTGCAATTGTATTTTGCTCAGCTCCGATTGATCTCTTGCCAGATTTACCCTGGCCTTTCTTTTACCACCCAATTCAAGTGTCCAGCCAAGTGAGGTACCATACACATAACCCATACTTTGTCTTACTCCGTTATTGGTGGTTTCCATTTCCAGCTCAGGATCAGGAAACATATTAGCCGTCTGAATCGCTGCTTCGGACATGCTTACATTGTATTTTTGAGAAGCATAGCCTAAATTTTTATTTCCTACAAGACTCAGGTATTCTTCAAAGGGTAAAAGTTCTTTTTCCTGTGCCTTCATCCCTGTAATGCTGAGCAATACGATAGATAATATGATAAAACGAACTCTAATTTTCATCTGATTCTAAATTTTGTTTTTTGTTTCGGCGTTCAGCCATAAAATAAATAGCCGGAAGCACGAATAAGGTTAAAATGGTAGAAAACATCAGCCCGTAAACAATTACTGTTGCCAGTGGGCGCTGTACATCAGAACCGATGCCTGTGGCCAGCGATGCCGGAAATAATCCGATGACAGCAACCGTCGCGGTCATCAGTACAGGTCTGAAACGGTCTTTTGCCCCTTTGATGGCAGCCTCTTTCAGTTCATATCCTTTTTTACGCAAATCATTGATATGAGAGATCATGATTACTCCATTCTGGATGGCCACTCCAAAGAGAGCGATAAATCCTACTGCAGAAGATACATTCAGAGACATTCCGCGGATATTGAGAGCCAGCATTCCCCCAAATAAAGCCAGCGGAACGATAGACATCAGTACCAAAGCCTGCCTGAAATCTCCAAAGGCACCATACAGCAGCAGAAACATAATAGCTAATGCCAGCGGAACAATAAATGCCAGCCTTGAATATGCCCTGTTTTGATTTTCAAACTGTCCGCCCCATTTGATCTGGTATTTCTCATGATCGTATTGGATATCTTTTTCAATTGTATCCTGTGCTTTTTTCAGAAAAGAAGAAAGATCGGTGCCCCTTAAATTCAGTTTTACCGTAAGATGTCGTTTATTCATTTCTCGGGTAATTGTGCTTTCTCCGGTACTTAATTTCACTTCTGCTACCTGTGATAAAGGTATTTTGGCTCCAGAAGCTGAAGTCAGCATCAGATTTCCGATTTTATCCGGAGTATCGCGGCTGTCTTCTGTGTAACGGCATGAAATATCATATACTTTATTGCCGATAAAGATCTGGGAGATGGCTTTTCCTCCCAATGCCACTTCAATAAGGTCGGCCACATCTGCTACATTCAGTCCGTACTGAGCAATTTTATCTCTGTTGGCAATAATCTGCAGTTGAGGTAGCGGTGGCTCCTGATCAATGGCAAGGTCTGCCGAACCCGGAATTGTATGTAAAGTAGACAATACATTTTCTGCAATTCGCCTGGTTTCCTTAAAATCTTCTCCATATACTTTTACCACGAGCTCACTGTGCGCTCCGGAGATTTTGTCCATAACTCCATCAATCATAGGTTGTGAAAATCCGACGGTGAATCCCGGCATGTCCTTATAATCTGCAGCAAGTTCTTTGATGAGGTCTGCTTTTGTTTTTCCCGAAGGCCATTCGCTGTAAGGTTTTATTCCGACTGATACTTCAAAGTGGGAAGCGGTCCATGGGTCGGTACCATCATCATTACGTCCTGCCTGAACCATCATATACGTAATTTCAGGATGTTTCAGCGTGCGGGCACGTAAGGTATCACTCATTTCTTTTGATTGGGCTAAAGAAATTCCGGGTGGAAGCTTTACCTGCAGCCATATAGAGCCTTCATCCAGTTCAGGTAAGAAATCTTTTCCCACATGCCAGGAGAGAATTCCGGCAGATACCAAAACAATCATAATGGGAATGAGAACTCTTTTAGGAGTCTGCATTATTTTTTCAATGCTTTTTCCATAGGCTGTACTTAATTTCTCCAGCCATTTATTGTGATAAATCTTTTGTGGTTTTCTATAGATCACATACGCTAATCCCGGGATCAGAAGTAATGCTACAGCAAGAGCTCCCAACAGAGCATATCCAACAGTAAAAGCCATAGGGGTGAATAATTTTTTTTCTACTCTTTCAAAAGCGAACAGAGGTAGATAAGCGGTAATGATGATGATCGTGGAAAAGAAAATAGGTTTTGCCACTTCAATCACTCGTTGGATAATTGTTTTTTCTTCCAGTGTGTCTTCAGAATTTTCTTCTCTTTTCTTGAGAATGGTTTCCAGCATGACGATGGCTCCGTCTACAATGATTCCAAAATCAATCGCTCCCAGTGAAAGAAGATTAGCCGGAATATTGGTGAAATGCATTAGTATAAAAGCGAATAATAAAGAAAGCGGAATGGTAATCGCTACCAGTAATGCTCCCCGCCAGCTTCCCAGAAATACAATCAGTACAATAATAACCAGTACAATTCCTTCGGTAAGGGTATGAGAAACTGTGGTAAGCGTTGTTTTTACAAGATCTGTTCTGTCCAGAAAAGGGTGGATCTTTACTCCGGGTGGAAGTGTTTCGTTATTCAGTTCTTCAATCGCTTCATGCACACCTTCCAGTACCTCGGAAGGATTTTGTCCTCTTAGCAATAGTACAATTCCTTCCACGCTTTCAGAATAATCCCGTTTTCGGTCTGTGTAGCTAAGGACTCCTTTTCTTTCAAGGTTTCCGTATTTCAGTGTTCCAACATCATTCAGGAAAACAGGAACCCCATTCTGGGTTTTCACTACAATTTTTCCCAGATCATCCAGGTCTTTTACCAAACCAATTCCGCGGATTACATACGCAAGGTTTCCACGGGGAAGCATACTTCCTCCGGCACTGACATTGTTTTTGGATATTGTTTCGGTAACTTCTGACAGGGATAAACCGTACTGTTCAAGCTTATGCGGATTCAGCTCAATCTGGAACTGGGTGGTCATTCCTCCGAAATTGGTGACATCAGCAATTCCTGAAACCTGTTTGATTCGGGGAATAATGACAAATTTCTGTAAATCTGTCAATTCCCGCAGGCTGTGGCTTTTACTTTCAATAATGTAACGATACACTTCGCCGATGGGAGAGGTAAGGGGATCTAATCCCGGCTGTGCACCATAAGGGAGCTCCACATCAGTCAGTCTTTCCTGAATACGCTGCCTTGCCCAGTAATCATCAATACCATCATCAAATACTATCGTAATAATGGAAAGCCCGAAGGTACTTTTGCTTCGCATCACATGCATTCCGGGAAGTCCGTTCAGAGATCTTTCCAAAGGAATGGTAATTTGCTGTTCTACTTCTTCAGCGGCCAGGCCCGGAACCTGCGTTACCACCTGGGAAGTGACATCGGCAATATCAGGATAGGCTTCTATGGATAATCTGGTCCAGGAATAGTATCCGAAGAATCCCAGTAAAAAGAAGAGGGCAAGCATCAGCCATCTCTTCTGTATAGAGATTGTCAATAATTTCTTCATAGTTTTTCATTTACATTATTTTGTATCAGGCATATAAATTCCGCCTTCGGTCATGATGGTTTCTCCGGGTTTTAATCCTGATATGATTCTTACAGTTTTCTCATCGGTTTCTCCCGTTGTCACAGAACGTCTGGTAAATTGGTTTTTTCCTGTTTTTATCCATACATATTGTAAACTGTCCTCCTGCATTAAAGCTGTTACAGGAATCATCACTGTCTTTTCAGGGGTTGTTGAAAAGTTCACGGTGGCGTACATTCCCGGCTTTAATTTTCTGTCCGGATTATCACATTCAATAAGAACTTTAATGCTTCGGGTATCTTCATCCACCATTTCATTGATGTGATATACTTTTCCGGTAATATTTCTGTCGGGATAGGCACTTACCTTTACAGAAACCTGGTCGCCAATGTTGACAAAACGGATATCTTTTTCCTTTACATCACCGGAAATCCAGACCTTTGATAATTCTGCAATGATTACTACAGGATCTGCATCTCCCTTCAGGTATTGCCCGTTGACAATTTTGTTGGAAATAATTTCTCCGCCAATGGGAGCCCTTACAACAAGCGGACTTCCTATGCCTCCTCCTTTGCTGTTATAAACCTTCAAGGCAGAAGAGGCATTGGAAAGGGATGTTTTTTTATTTTTAAAATCAGTTTCCGCTTCGTCCAGCTCTTTCTGTACTCCGACTCCATGTTTAACGAGATCCTGCTGACGTCTGTAATTTTTTTCTGACAGCTGTACATCATTTAAAGCATCCGTATAATCTTTCTGAACTGAAAAATAATCTGATGAGAGGATTTCAAAAAGTGGATTTCCGGCAGAAACATTCTGTCCAAGCTGAATAAAAGATTTTGTAATTCTTCCGGAAAAAGGACTGGCAATTTCCGCGTAGTGATTGGGAATTGCCTGGATTGTTCCCGCTGAAACCACTCCGTCGCTGTGTTCCTGTTCGGTTACCATCTGTGTTTTAATTTTTTTGAAAACCGGATGAGTTTCCGGAATGGTGATCTGATTACCTTTTGTTATGATTTCCGGATCTTTGTTTTGCTGAGGTGCATTGTCTTTACAAGAGATTGCAAAGAGAATAATACTACTTAAGATTATTTTTTTCATGATCTTAATACAATTGAGTGCTGTTGCTGATTTTTACTTTTTCTTTGTTATTTTTCCTGGTACTGAACCATTTTTTGCTTCTGGCTTCTTTCTGAGAGGATAGAGTAGGTCTCAGGAATATATTGGTAGATACAATGAAGAGAACTGTGATAAAGGCTTCCAGAGGATATCCCAAAGCGCATAATGCGCCTATGGCTGCTGAACACCATAATGTGGCTGCTGTATTTAATCCTCTTACGGTAAGGCCGTCTTTCATGATAACACCACCGCCAAGGAAACCTATTCCACTGACGATATAAGAGGTGATTCGGCCGGCTGCATCGCCACCAATTCTGATAGCAATCAGTACAAATGCAGCAGAACCGATACATACCAGAGTGTTGGTGCGGAGACCTGCATTTTTTTTGCGCCACTGTCTTTCGAAGCCAATACCGGCTCCCAGACAAAATGCGGTAAGGAGACGAAGGGTAAATTCGAATGTATTCATAACTTTTCCTGTTTTTGTAAGCTTTTCAGCTGTACGGGAAAAGTGAGTACAACTAAAGCTTTTAAGATTGATAATTACTGTAAGGATCTGAGTCCATATTGCTTTATTTTTTACTGTGCAAAAGTAAAACTGACTGCCCTTTTTTGCCGTTAGAAAAGCTTTAGAATGTGATTAGAAAATCATTAGAGAAAGTTCCTTCCTGTTTTTTTGATGATTCTGCAGGAAATAGTTGTTTATTATATCCTTTTAATATGTGTAAACTGTACCCATGATAAGCGATAAAATTTCAATACATTTGGAGGCTGATTTTTGTATGATGAATTTTACAATCTGTCATATGAAATAAAAGCTTGTTAAATCCCGGAGACTTCCTTCCAATATCTTTTGAATTATATATTTTAGAAATGAAAAAATCAAACTTAGCAATACCGGCTACGCTTTTAGCGATTATCTGTGTGCAGGGAGGAGCCTCCATTGCAAAACAGCTTTTTCCTGTAATCGGAGCGATTGGTACGGTTACTTTAAGAATTGTACTTTCTGCTGTTTTGCTTACTTTGCTTAACCGACCTAAGTTTTTACAATTTAACAGTCAGAAATGGAAATACTGTGCAATCTATGGAGTTGGATTGGCTGCAATGAATCTTATTTTCTATATGGCGATTCAAAGGATTCCGCTGGGATTGGCTGTTACTGTGGAATTTGCCGGGCCATTATTTCTCGCATTGGCATTGTCACGTAAACTGTTGGATGTCGTGTGGGCATTACTGGCCTGTGTGGGAATTTTGTTAATTGTTCCGTGGAAAAATGATCATGTCGATTTGTTAGGACTTGGATTGGCCTTTCTGGCAGGGATGTTCTGGGCCCTGTATATTGTAATGGGTGGAAAGGTCTCCAAAATAATGGATGGAAAAGATGCGGTTACCACCGGGATGATATTTGCCAGTCTTGTCATTATTCCCTTTACCATCTGGGATGGAGCCGTTTTCAATCTTACTCCTTCTATTTTCATAAAAGGACTTGGCGTGGCTGTTCTTTCGAGTGCTTTGCCTTTTTCACTGGAGATGATGGCTCTCAAAAAACTTCCGGCAAAGACATTCAGTATTCTGATGAGCCTGGAACCTGCATTTGCAGCACTTTCAGGATTGGTTTTTCTTGCTGAAGAATTATCTTTTTTACAATGGATTTCTATTGCCTGTGTGATTACAGCGAGTATAGGAACGACCGTTTTCAATAAAAAATCTCTTTCTCATGATTAAATAAGAAATTTTAAAAACCATTAAGCTAATTAAGGTTTTAAGGGAAGTTAAGATTCAAATACATTTGAATGAAGCTTTTGATCAATTACTGGGTAATAAACTCTACCGTAAAAATAGTTTTATTCTTTTCCGATACAACTTTGACTTTTGCATTGTGGAGCAGAATAATTTTCTCGGTGAGAAATAATCCTATTCCATGACCTTTTTCATGTTTGGAGTTTTCGCTCCTGTAAAAAGGCTCAAAAATATGCTGTAAATCTTCTTTATTAATGCTATTTCCGGTATTGGTAAAACTGATGGTAAGGATTTTTGAATCCGTACTTACATCAATCAGACAAGTATGTTCCGGAGAATATTTACAGGCATTGTCAATAAGATTGTTGAAGGCAACTTGAAGAAGATACTCATTTCCCAGGATGGTAAGCTGGTGTTCTTCTACCAAATCTTCAATGTTCATTAAAACTTTATATCCCGGATTATCTTTCGTGATTTTGGAATAAGATTCCAGAAGAACTTCATCAAGACGTACTTCCGAAAAACTGATCTCATCGGGATCATAGCTTGCTTTGGCAAGATCCATTAAACTATTTGACAGTTTTACCATATTCCGGGCATCATCCAGCGCGAATTGAATGGTTTCCTGATACTCTTCTTTGGTTTTATCTTTTTCAGAAGCGAGTTCCAGTTCGGTGATGATGGCTGCTAAAGGTGTTCTCAGTTCGTGAGAAATATTGGATACAAAATGCTTTTGCGAATCAAAAGAATTTTCAAGCCGTTCCAGCATTCCATTGAAGTTTTCAGCAAGCTCATTTAGTTCGTCTTTTTCTTTGGTTGTTTTCAGGCGTAACTGTAATTTCCCGGCGGTTATTTTTTTTATCTGAATAACCATTTCAGTCAGCGGACTCAATGCTTTTTTAGAAAGAAATATTCCGGCCAGATAGATCAAGATCAGAATAATGAAAAACGAGATAATACTGATGGTAAGAAGATGTGTAAGATAATCATATCCGTACTGATCATAAGCTGCCGCAGTTACCGCATACGTTTTTCCTTCATACTGATACACGATTCCGATGACCTGCAGATCATTGAGAAAGAAATTAATTTTCTTTTTTTGAAATATCTGAGAAAGCATTTCCGGAGTTTCCTTTACATAATCTACTTTGGCGTCATCATGATAAACCAGCTCCTTATTACTGTCATAAATCGCTACCTGAACTTCGTTAAGCGTTCTGGTATTATTTTTATAAAGCTTGTGCATTTCCTGCTCGGGGAGTGAGCTTCGGAAAAATAAATCGGCCTTGGCAATCGCTTCATTTTGAAGTTCGCTGTAAAAAGATTGCTCTCTGGCTTCTTTGGATGAATAATAGATCGAAATACTGTAAATACTTAAAAGCATTGCAGTGATTAAGGTAAAAAGCAGGGTAAGTCTGGTTCTTATTTTCATCCGGATATTTTTAATTTATCTCAATACTTACTGTACAATACCTGTTTCGTAGCCTTTTTTCAGAATAAATCCCATACCGGCTTTGGTATGGATCAGTTTGGTTGCAAAATCTTTATCTATTTTTTTCCGGAGATAATTGATATAGACATCAATAAAGTTGGTCCCCGTATCAAAATGGGTTTCCCACACTTTTTCTGCAATTTCAATTCTGGAAAGCACTCTTTCTGAATTTTCCATCATGAATTTTAAGAGATTAAATTCTTTCGGGGTCAATTTTATAGGCGTATGATCGCGGCTCACGGTTTTTTGTTCCAGATTCATTTCAACACCTTCATACGTAAGAACAGAAATCTTTTGGTGGGGCTGTTGTGAAAATCTTTTCAGAAGTACTTTGATCCTTGCCACCAGTTCACGCATTTCAAAAGGTTTGGTGAGATAATCATCAGCTCCGGCATCAAATCCTTCCAGCTTATCATCCGTAGTTCCCAGTGCAGTAAGCATAATGACAGGAAGATTGGGTTTTAAACTTTTGATTTCATTACAGAATTCAAGGCCGTCTTTTTTGGGCAATACAATATCTGTCACTACCAGATCAAAATGGGTTTGTAAAGCCAGCTTCATACCGGTATTTCCATCGTAAGCTGCAGTGACTTCAAACTCTGCTTCCTGAAATCCCTTTGTAATCAATTTTGAAAGTCTGTCGTCGTCTTCAATTAATAAAATATGGGGCATAAAATTCCTGGAGTGTTTGGGTTGGTGTGAAGAATAGATCAATATTCCCACAAATGTAATGATTTCTATTTTGTAATTTTGGTTCCGAAAATAGAATCGAATGTTTGAATTTAGATTAAAAAAGAGGTTTGTGGCTGGACTTTTATACGGTCTGATGTTATTATTGGTACAGTGTAATAATAATGTTTCGGAAAGTACTAAAGATCTCAAAAACGGAGACCTGCTTTTTGTAACTGCAAAAGAAACAGGGCTTTCCGGAGCGATTAATAATGTAACTCAAAAACAAAAAACAGCTTCATTTGATCATATAGGAATTCTGGAAAAAGAGGGCCGCAAAATGTTTGTTCTGCATGCTGCACCAAAAGGCGGTTCTCAGAGACAGGATTTAAAAGACTTTATTAAAGATCAGAAAGAAGAAGGTCAGGAAGTGATTATTTACCGGTTAAAACCGGAATATCAGAAAGCAATTCCTGAAGCGGTTAAAAAAGCGAATTCCATGCTTGGAAAATCTTACAATTTCAATTATATCCTTGATGAAAATTCCTATTATTGTTCAGATTTTGTGGAAAGAGCTTTTCGGGACGAACATATTTTCAAACTGGAGCCTATGACATTTATTGATCCCAAAACAGGAAAAAAGAATACATTCTGGGAAGAATTTTATGCTAAGAAAAATCTCAAAGTCCCTGAAGGAGAGCCTGGTTGCAACCCAAACGGATTGGCGGGTTCTGATAAATTAGAAAGAATAGGGAACTATTAAAACGTACGAGAAGCTCAACAGGCTTCTTTTTTTATGTTAAATTTTTAAAAATATTAGTCTACTAATTTGGTGGACTAATATTTTTTTATATTTTTGTCACAGATTTAAAAACAAAAGTGTCATATGATCTGACAGAGTTTAACCCAAAAAATGTTTAGCAATGATTACACCTAATCCCGGCCTGCAGGTTTTACAAAATAAAATTAACCTGCCTAAAAAAGAATTGTTATTGGAAATAGAGTTGAATGGTAAAATGAAATTTGAACATTTGATGAATACGATCTACAATCAATTTGGCATTTGTCATAGAGTGTTATCTGCTAACGTCGAGTATGTGAACGGGTACAGTTTCGGTTCAGTACAGTTATATATTAATGTCAATTCAGAAGACTTTCAGCAGCTTGAAGTGTATCTGAATAAAAATAAACTTATCAATACGACGGTAGAATATACCTGCAGAACATATTTTTAAGTGAGATTCATATAGTTTTAATTACTCAAAGCGTCCGGTTTTACCGGGCGCTTTTTATTTTACATGAAAAGTAGATTAAAAAGATCAACCATTAACCGGGACAAAATTCCCCTCGTCCGGAGGGGTGTCAAAAATTCAAAGAATTTTTGACGGGGTGGTAAAACAAAAAACGCTCAGAATATTCTGAACGTTTTTAAATAAAATTCTTGGCTTATCCCTTTAGTTAATATTAATACTCGGGATTAATAATTAACAAAGGTTTTCTTATTGATAACCCTTCGACAAGCTCAGGGTGAAAGCCCTAATACCAACCGAAATTTTTAAGCGTTGTCAGGCTGAGCCTGTCGAAGCCATTATTTAAAGGATTAGCTCAATAAAATAATTTTAGATTCTTTCAATGTCAGCACCAATAGCTCTTAGCCTTCCATCAATATTTTCATATCCTCTGTCGATCTGCTCAATATTGTGGATAATAGATTTTCCTTCCGCAGAAAGTGCTGCAATAAGAAGGGCATTTCCGGCTCTGATATCCGGGGAAACCATTGTTGTCCCTCTTAACGGAGCTTCCTGGTTCAATCCGATTACCGTAGCTCTGTGCGGATCACATAAAATGATCTGAGCACCCATATCAATTAATTTATCCACAAAGAATAATCTGGATTCAAACATTTTCTGATGAACCAGAATACTTCCTTTGGCCTGAGTAGCCACTACTAAAATAATAGATAATAAATCAGGCGTAAATCCAGGCCATGGCGCATCCGAAATCGTAAGGATAGAACCGTCAATAAATTTCTGGATTTTATAATGCTCCTGTGCCGGAATATAGATATCATCACTGCTTTGTTCAAGCTGAATTCCCAGTTTTCTGAAGGTATTCGGAATTACCCCAAGCTGGTTCCAGTTTACATTTTTGATGGTGATTTCAGATTTTGTCATGGCTGCAAGACCAATCCATGAGCCGATCTCTACCATGTCCGGAAGCATGGTATGCTCAGTACCTCTCAGATATTCAACCCCTTCAATAGTAAGAAGGTTGGACCCGATTCCTGAGATATTGGCTCCCATTCTGTTCAGCATTTTACATAATTGCTGAAGATAAGGTTCACAGGCAGCATTGTAGATTCTTGTTTTTCCTTTAGCCAAAGCGGCTGCCATTACAATATTAGCCGTTCCGGTAACAGAAGCTTCTTCCAGCAGGATGAATTTTCCTCTTAGTTCCTTAGCTTTTAAAGAATAGAAATATTCCTCCTCATCATAATTGAATTCAGCACCTAATTCAACAAGTCCCTGAAAGTGAGTATCCAATCTTCTTCTCCCGATTTTGTCACCTCCGGGAGTAGGCATATAAGCCTCTCCATAACGGGCAAGCATTGGTCCCATCAGCATAATGGATCCGCGTAGTTTGGCTCCGTCTTTTTTAAACTCGTTAGATTTTATATAATCAAAATTGACCTGATCCGCTTTGAAAGTATAATCTCCCTGTCCGTTTTTGGTAATTTTTACTCCAAAATCTCCAAGAATTTCAATCAGTCTGTTCACATCATGGATATCAGGAATATTTTTAATTCTTACCTCTTCGTCCGTCAGAAGAACCGCACATAAAATTTGTAGAGCCTCATTTTTGGCTCCTTGTGGAGTTATTTCACCCTGCAGTCTTTTTCCTCCTCTTATTTGAAATGTTCCACTCATTATTTTCTGTTTTTATGATTGTTATTATGCCTTCTTTTGTTGGGCTGGTTATTATTTTTATTATTGCTGTTGTTCCTGTTGTTGTTATTGTTGTTCCTGTTGTTGTTATTGCTGGTGTAATAGATTTTACTCTTTTCAAGAGAATCTATTCCGGTAAGATCCAGCCTGTTTTCAGACAGTTCTTTCAGGTGGCGGAAAATAACATCATCCGTCACATGTTCTTTATTATAGACATTATAAGACTTCTTCATATTGTTGGCAATCACCTCGATAAGGGCTTCTTTTTCATCACCCGTTTCCAGTTCGATTGCTTTTTCGATCAATTGAAGAATACTTTTTCCGTAGAACTTAAAGTCACCTTGAAGTTTTGGATATTCCATTCTTTTAGGTTTTTCCGCCAGCTGTTCCATTGTAGGGAACGGATAAGGAGAATCTACATCCAGATCATAATTGGCAAGAATAAAAAGATGGTCCCAAAGTTTATGTTTATAATTTTCCTCGTCGCGAAGTTGCGGGTTTCTCTGACCCATAAAATCGATGATTGCCATAGCCATTTCATTCCTTTCGTCTTTGGAAGGAAGTTCTTTGCAGCGCTCAACCAACTGTTGTATAATTCTGCCATATTCCGGCATATGAAGCTGAGTTTTTTGGGTGTTGTATTCCATAGTATGCAAATATATGCATTAAAAGAAAAATTGTCTCGGGAATCTGAAAAATTTATGATTTTTTAATGAAAAAAATTGAATGCCTTTCATCTTGATTTATTAGGTGAAATGAAAATATTTCCCGTTTATTTGATTTTGTTTTTAATAAAATTGTATCTTGTTTAATAGATTGATAATTAATTACAGCGATGAAAAAAACAAACTTTTTCCTTTCACTACTGGCTTTAGCATTAATAAGCTCATGCCGTACAAGTGATGAATTAATGACAGAACCTACCAAGCAGGAAGAGGTTCATAACAAAACAGTGAATGTGACCCATCATGATGGCCGGCCTTTCAGTACAGGAAGCGGTTCAGGTTCCACACAAAGTAAATTCGTAGCCGGACCGGGTGGCGGAGTTCTTATGCAGGGCTTTTACTGGGATGTTCCGGAAGGTGGTAACTGGTGGAATACCGTTAAAGACAAAATAACAGCGTGGTCCAATGCCGGAATTGGTGCGGTATGGCTGCCGCCGGCATCAAAAGCACAGAACGGTGCATATTCTATGGGATACGATCCTACAGATTATTATGATTTTGGAAATTTTAATCAGAATGGAAGCACAGAAACCCGTTTCGGATCCAGAGCCGAACTGGAAGCATTGATTACGAAAGCGCATGCTGAAAACATGCAGGTGTATGCAGACATTGTAATCAATCACAACAGTGGCGGGCAGTCTGAAGCCAATCCTTTTACAGGAACTAATACCTGGACCAATTTTTCTGGTGTGGCTTCCGGAAAATTCCAGAGAAACTATAATGACTTTTACAAAAATGCTTACGGGAATAATGATGAAGGGGCTTTTGGTGGCTTTCCGGATTTGTGCCACGCGAATCCTCATGTGCAGGACTGGCTTTGGGGAAGAGATGATTCCGTAGCAAAATATTATAAAAATGTGATGAAATTTGATGGCTGGAGGTTTGATTACGTTAAGGGGTTCGGACCATGGGTTGTTAACACCTGGAATTCTAACGTAGGTGGATTTTCTGTCGGGGAATTATGGGATTCAAATGTCAACACATTGGAATGGTGGGCCAATAATGCCAACAGTTCCGTATTTGATTTTGCGGCCTATTATAAAATGGATGAAGCCTTTGATAATGGTAATTTAAATGCTTTGAATGATGATATGATGTGGAAAAGAAATCCATACAAAGCAGTCACCTTTGTTGCCAATCATGATACCGATATCATCTACAATAAAATGCCGGCATATGCCTATATCTTAACCCATGAAGGTTATCCTACCATTTTTTACAGAGATTATGAAGAATGGTTAAATAAGGAACGACTGAACAATCTGATCTGGATTCACAATAACAAAGCCACCGGAACAACTTCCATTCTCTACACCGATAATGATGAATATATTGCAAGACGTAACGGTTATAATGGTAATCCGGGACTTGTAGTTTACATCAATACGTCTTCAAACTGGCAGGAAAGATGGATAGAAACCAACTGGAGCAGCCAGCAGATCAAAGATTTTACAGGGAACTCAAGCTGGTACCCAACAACTCAGGGAGATAAATGGGTGAAAATCCAGTGTCCGCCGAATTCTTATTCTGTGTGGTCGCTGAATTTATGAGTAATGAGCAATGGGTAATGAGTAATTATTGATAATTGATAATTGATAATTGATAATTGATAATTGATAATTGATAATTGATTAAGCTGGTAAGAGACTGTTCTTCGGTTTAATTTCTATTAAACATTAAACATTAAACATTAAACATTAAACATTAAACATTAAACATTAAACATTAAACATTAAACTAGCAAAACTATACGTCTTAGTTGTCATTCCGTAGGAATATCTATACAAAGCATTAATATTGTAGGAAATTCTTACGGAATGATCTTTTTATAAGTTAAATGAAACGGTGTAAGAATCATTAATTACACCTGAATAAATTTTTTCTTCTGATGAAGGTCCGGTAAATAACATTTCTGGTTGGCCAGCTTCATCCTGTTTCTGGAAATAAGATCATAGGCCTTGTCCCTTAAAAATGCCGGAACGATTTTTCCGATAAACGAAAGTTTATATATGCCTCCCAACAAGTTAGCTATTTCCAGTACTGCCCTTGACTTGATCAGATAAAACCGTCCGGGTTTCCACAGATACATAGTATTGAATACATTGGTTTCCAGCCCTCTTTCAGATAAAAACTGCTGTCCGAAATCAGATTGAAGAGAAGCAAACATGAACTGGTCTTTATTGTCCCGTTCCAAAATCCACTGTACCCAGAAATTGCAGACTCCGCAATCTCCGTCAAAAAATACAATATGCTTATTTTCCCAATTTTCCATGACGTTATTTATTAAATAGGATTCCCCTTTCCGTGTCTTCTTTTACTTTTTTGAAATAATGGATAAGATCTGCACGCTGCTCATCAGAAAGTTTAGCATTCTGATGGCCTAAATAATAGGATTCAAGCGGCATCTCTTTTTTTTCAACCATTTCTATACATTCCTCAAGTTTATGAAGCTGTCTTTTAGGTTCATACACTGCAAAGGTAGAAAAATTAAGATGATTCCTGCCCTCGTCAATATGATTTTTTACCCACCATGACATCGGGGAGATATTGCTGTACCATGGATACTTTGTTTCATTGGAATGACAATCATAACATGATGTTCTGATTGTATGCGCTATCTTTTCAGGAGTATTTTTAATTTTCAGAAAATCCATACCGGGAGTTGGCGGCGGATTCGTTTTATCGATAGGAAAAAATTGTATGATGATAAATACAACGAGAACGACAACAATTATTTTTTTCATAGCGGATGTTCATGTTTTATAAATATAAAGATAGTTAATTTATTTTTAGTGAAAGAAAGTTAGAAGCTGGAAGAAGGAACAGCTTCCAGAAAATGTTGTAATAGTGTATTTTTTAGCAATTAATATGTTATTTTCATGGTGACGCCAAACATCCTCCTTTCAACTTCCTTCTCCCTTTACATTCTTACGTTGAGTAATTCTAAATTGGAAGGTATACTGTTGTTTTTATTTAAGTTAATCTTAAAAATGACTAACTTAATACCACAATTCTGACCAGATATTGTGCCGTTGAAAATATTTATTTATAGTTTTTAACTATCATTGAGATAAAAATTAATAGATTGTATTTATTGAGCAAACGTTGTAGGTTTGTGATGTTCTTAGAACACAATTGGAAACTGTATTAATCAACATAAAAAATAAATAAACGACAATGGAAAAAGATTTGAATGACATCAGTAAATGCCCGTTTCACAACGGAACAATGAAGAAGAATGTAGCAGGAGGAGGAACTCAGAATTCTGACTGGTGGCCTGATCAGCTTAGAGTAGATCTTCTGCGCCAGCATTCTTCACTTTCAGATCCTATGGATAAGGATTTTGACTATGCCAAAGCATTTGAAAGCCTTGATCTGGAGGCTGTAAAAAAAGACCTTCATGCATTGATGACAGATTCTCAGGATTGGTGGCCGGCCGACTTTGGTCATTATGGCCCTCTGTTTATCCGTATGGCATGGCACAGCGCCGGAACGTATCGTGTAGGTGACGGAAGAGGTGGAGCAGGAGCTGGGCAACAGCGTTTCGCACCGTTGAACAGCTGGCCTGATAACGTAAGTCTTGATAAAGCACGAAGATTATTGTGGCCCATCAAACAAAAATATGGAAGAAACATCTCATGGGCAGACCTTCTGATCCTTACGGGGAATATCGCTCTTGAATCCATGGGCTTTAAAACATTTGGGTTTGCGGGAGGACGTGCAGATGTCTGGGAACCGGATTCCGATGTCTATTGGGGATCTGAGAAGACATGGCTTGGAGGTGATTTACGGTATGCTCACGGTTCGGAGGGAGTAGCAGAAGGACATTCGGCGGTTCTTCCTACTGATGATAATGCAGACGGAGATATTCATTCAAGAAACCTTGAAAATCCGTTGGCTGCCGTACAAATGGGACTTATTTATGTAAACCCTGAAGGTCCGGACGGAAATCCTGACCCTATTGCTGCTGCCAAAGACATCCGTGATACTTTCGGACGTATGGCGATGAACGATGAAGAAACCGTTGCTTTGATTGCCGGAGGACATACTTTCGGTAAAACCCATGGAGCAGGTCCGGCAGATCATGTAGGAAAAGAACCTGAAGGAGCCGGAATTGAACAGCAGGGATTAGGATGGGCAAGCACATATAAGTCTGGTAGCGGAAGAGACGCGATTTCCAGCGGACTGGAAGTAACCTGGACAGAAACTCCTACTCAATGGAGTAATTACTTCTTTAAAAATCTTTTTGAAAATGAGTGGGAATTAACAAAAAGCCCTGCAGGAGCTCACCAATGGGTAGCCAAAGACGGTGCTGAAATCATTCCTGATGCATTTGATGCTGACAAAAAACATAAACCAACCATGCTTACCACAGACCTTTCGTTAAGAATGGATCCTGTATACGAAAAAATTTCAAGACACTTCTACGAAAATCCTGATGCGTTTGCCGATGCGTTTGCCAGAGCATGGTTTAAATTAACACACAGAGATATGGGACCACGCGCCCGTTATCTGGGACCGGATGTACCGCAGGAAGAACTGATCTGGCAGGATCCTATTCCGGAAGTCAACCACGAACTGGTCGATGAAAATGATGTGGAGGCATTGAAATCAAAAGTTTTAAATTCAGGACTAAGCAATACAGAACTGATATCTACAGCCTGGGCTTCCGCTTCTACTTTCAGAGGAAGTGATAAACGTGGTGGTGCCAACGGAGCAAGAATCAGACTGGAGCCTCAAAGGAACTGGGAAGTCAACAATCCTTCTCAATTGAATAAAGTATTAAATGTTCTGGAAGGAATTCAGAAAGAATTCAACGATTCTCAAAACGGAGGTAAAAAAATATCATTGGCAGACTTAATTGTACTAGCAGGAAATGCTGCTGTTGAAGTGGCTGCCAGAAATGCGGGTCAGGACGTAAAAGTTCCTTTTGCCCCGGGAAGAATGGATGCTTCTCAGGAACAGACGGATGTAGAATCTATGGGTTACCTTGAGCCTGCTGCTGATGGATTCCGAAATTATCTGAAAAGAAAATATACGGTGTCTACAGAATCTTTACTGATTGATAAAGCACAGCTATTAACTCTTACCGCTCCGGAACTGACTGTACTGATAGGAGGAATGCGTGCTTTGGATACGAACTTTGACGGTTCAAAACATGGTGTATTCACCAGCCGTCCGGGCGTTCTTACCAATGATTTCTTTGTAAATCTTCTGGATATGGGAACTCAGTGGAAAGCAATGTCAGATGACAGAGAATTGTATATCGGAACTGATCGGAAAACCGGCCAGCCAAAATGGACCGCTACGCGTGCGGATCTTGTTTTCGGCTCCAATTCTGAATTGAGAGCCGTGGCTGAGGTATATGGAAGTGCCGATGCACAAAACAAATTTGTAAAAGATTTTGTGGCGGCGTGGACGAAGGTGATGAATCTGGATAGGTTTGATATTTAAGAAATAGTTTTTATATAATAGGATCGGCTGCCCGAAGGGCAGCCGATTTTTATTTATCCACTAATTGAATTTTTATTTTGAAGAATATTAAATTATTAATAATCAGTTTTACTATAAATGTTAATCACATATTTAGCAGAAAAATATTATAGAGCATTTATTCAATTGAGAATAAAATGAATCTATTAAGTGTTAAAAAAGAGATGTTTAAGTGATCTGAAAAAATCATAACAAAAAAATTGTAGTTAATCAGAAACTATCCTATTTTCGAATCAGATATAAAAAACTTATCAAGAAATATCATAGAAGAGTACTTATCAAAATTTTACGAACTCAATATATTATTTTAAAGTTTTTTTTATAAAAATGTAATGCGACAAGTATTGTCGCTTTGCTGGTATATCTTTGCTTTATTAAAGAAAGTTAATCAATTTTCTTTGGGATAAACTTTAAAAATTTTAATTTTGTAAGCATTAAAAAACATGACCATGAAACAATAATTACACTCGATAATTTGTGTATTTCTATGTACACAATACATCAATCAATATTTACTTAACATTAATAACACAAGTATGAAAAAACTCTACATGTGTGCATTGTCTTTATGCACTATTACGGACATATTTGCCCAAGAGGTACTTTGGCAGAAAGATATAAAGTCCTCAGCTCAGGATTTTTTAAGCCAGATTACTACAACAATTGACGGACAGTATCTGATCACGGGAAGCAGTATTCAGACCGATAAGCTTAGGCAGAACAGCAAGCAGAACAACGGTTACGATTTCCATCTGATAAAATTAAACCAGCAGGGAGAACAGGTTTTTGAAAAGTATTTTTCTGGAAACAATCACGACTATTTATCTTCAACGGTTACTACTCAGGACGGTGGTTTTCTGATCACAGGTTCATCATATTCAGGAAAAGGACTTGATAAAAAGGAAGATTCTAAAGGTGGCTCAGACATTTGGTTAATTAGAATCAATGAATTAGGTGACGAATTATGGCAGAAAACTTTAGGAAGCTCATCAGATGAAGAAGCAAGAGCTGTGATTCAGACTACAGATCAGGGATTCTTTGTTGCTGGAAGTGTACAAAACTCATCTAAAGGTCATGGCTCAAAAGATGTCCTGATCATTAGATTAGACAAAGACGGAAAAACACTATCTGAACAAACATTGGGAGGGCGTGGTTTAGATGAAGTCGAAAAGATAATCCCTACCAAAGATGGAGGAGCTTTACTGGGAATGTATTCGAGGAGTTCTGAAGTAAAGGCGGGAAGCGGGAAGCTGGAAGTGGTGTGAAGATCGACGCTTATTCCAAAGCCAGCAGCAACTTCGGTGAAGGTGACTATTGGATCGTAAAGCTTGATAAAAACGGAAAAATAGAATGGGAAAAGAACTTTGGAGGAAAAGGTGATGATCATATCAGAACACTGGCCTTAACTTCCAATGGATTTATCGTTGGCGGGGAATCCAGATCGGAAAGATCAGGAAACAAAACCGTCGGATTAGAGGAAGGAACAGATCTTTGGCTGATTTCTTTAAATGAAAGAGGAGATGAACAGTGGCAGAAGTCTTACAATTTTGGAAACCGTGATGTCCTGATGGGAATGAGTGGAATAAGCGGGAAGCAGGAAGATGGAAGCGGGAAGTCTAAAGGCATTCTGCTGGGGGGGTATACTCAGGCAGAAGGAAGAATAGAAACAGATGATGAAACGTTCTGGATGCTTTATCTCGACCAAAACGGAAATGAGCAGTGGAGAAAGCACGTCAAAGGAGAATCCAGAAAAAAGGAAGAAAGACTTTCTGATTTAAAGTTGAACAGAGACGGTTCTATTATTCTGGCAGGGACCAGTGCTGAAGAACTGGGAAAAGAAAACTGGAAGATTGTAAAGCTGGGAGATAGACAAGTAGATCAGCTGATTGAAAAATATGACATCAAAATTTATCCAAATCCTGTATCAGATTATGCCTACGTGGAAATTGGCTTTGATTTTAAGGATGCAAATATTCTACTGTATGATATGAGCGGAAGACAGTTACAGAGCCTGAAAACCAAGAATAAAGTAACAAAGATAAATACTCAGAATTTGATTCAGGGAGCGTATCTAGTGACTATAAAAACTGATACAAATAAAACGACAAATGCTAAATTGATTAAGAAATAATAAATGAAGAAAAATATAATATTAAGTTTTGTATTAGGAGCATTTTTTACTGTTCATGCTCAGAATAATCAAAATAAATACAGTGAATATTACTTTAAAAATTTTCCTAATTCTCCATCAACAGCAACATTTTTAAGATATGGAGATATTCAAAATTCAGAATATACAGGAACTAATAGTCCGCAAATTCCATTATTGACTGCTGAGTCGGGTGCAATTAAGATTCCTTTAGTTTTACGATATATTTCAGGAAATGGTATTAAAGTGGCTCAAGAGGCAGGATCAGTAGGACTGGGCTGGGATATAAATCTTCCCACTATTACGCAATCTATCTTAGGAGGTTATAGTGATTTTGATGATGTTGCTAAATATTTAGCACCTTTTACTCAATCAGCCAATCCTTTTAATAATTATTTTCCACACAGTGTTCAACCTCTTCCAGCAGGATTTGTTTCACAACCTACTAAAGATGCCTATTCTTATTATAAAACGATTGATGGCTTTTTGCCATTGAATGGGAATTTTGCAGATTTACATAATTCTGCCCCTTTCACAGTTGACACTGATACTTCTCCAGATATATTTACATGTAATTTATTTGGAGAAAAACTGGAATTCGTTATAAATAATTATCCTACAGGAATTACTAACCACACCTTTAATCCTATTTTTTATTGCTTAAACAAAAAGGGATATAAAATTTCTTACAGTGATAGTACATATTTTACAATTATTGATCCTACTGGAATCAAATACTATTTTGCAAAAGTTGAAGTTGTTAAAACACTCAACAGTGTAAGTAAGAATTATGTTATCACAAAAATAACAGATATAAACAATAATGATATTAATTTTACTTATAATGAATATTCAAATGTAAGAAATTTGCCCTTTGTTGGACAAAAGTTAAATTATACATATGGTAATCAAACGTATCATTACTCGTCATTGCCTTTAGACAATACACAAAATTTTTCATGGATAGGAGAATTTGATGAGCAATATCCTGGCTCATCTATGAACCCTCTTAGTAGTTCTCAAACTGTAGGATTCATGGCTCCACCAATAATTAATTGGTCAACTGAGCAAAATTATTTACTTATCAATAATATATCTGGAAATTTTGGAAAGGTTAATTTTTATTATTCTGATCGACTTGATTTTCCAACCCAAAAATTAGATAGAATTGAGGAACAGAATAATATAAATCAGGTTGTAAAAACTATTAATTTAAATTATGATTATTTCAATTCTCAAAATTCCATAACTTTAACACAACCGAACCAAATCTATACACAAGATAGGCTAACTAAGAGACTCAAACTTTTATCGGTAAAGATAAATAGTGACCTTTATACATTTGGCTATAATGAAACACTATTACCATCAAAGTCGTCAACAGGCGTAGATTATTGGGGATATTCAAATGGTGGTTTTAACAATAAAACCCTATTTTTAAATCCTAATGATTTTAGTTATCCTACTCCTGTACCTGTAGATAATAATTATAACAATAATTTTAAGCAAGCCAATATTAATTTTACTCAATCTGCTATTCTAACTAAAGTTTTTTATCCTACAAAAGGTTCTTCTTCTTTTGAATATGAGCTAAACAGTGCGTCCAATCTGTTTAATCAATATGATTATGGAAAACTAACCGTTGGCAATGGCTTGAGACTAGCTAGTCAAACTAATAGAGACATAAACAATCAGTTTATCGGAAAGACTGAATTTAAGTATTTTGATGGAATAACGACAAACCCTTTATTCTTATTTAATAAAAATACATATTCTACATTACAAATTAACAATAGTTCTCAATCAGCAGACTCACAATCATCGGGTATTATTTCTATGAGTTGTAATAATAATAATTCTTCTTCCCCTATATCTTCGGGAGATTATATTGGATATTCCAAAGTTATAAAAACAGAGAAAGATGCCCAAAACAATAATAATGGCTCTATTGAAACAAATTATTCAAATACATCTGATTCTCATTATTATTTGCAAAACGGAGTTATTCCTATTAGTATGCCATCCACCAAATCTACTAATTCAACAGAAAATGGTAAAGTACTAAGTGAAATTATTTATGATTCCTCAATGAATAAAGTTCAACAAACTGATAATATTTATTCGGAAATCTATTCCAATGTATACTATGGCACATCATTAAGTAGAAATTCAAGATCAGTTTGGAATGTAATTTCCTTTAATGGTGCTTTTGAAAGCCACCAGCATGGTGTAACAGTATTGGGTTATTATCCAATCTTTTCAAAAGAAAGTTTGTTATCAAAATCAATAAAAAAAGATTATTTAAATAATAAAATATTTACTACTGAGAGTAATTATTTATATAGTGGTTTAAATAATTTAAATAATAAAACTACAACCTTTCCTGATGGGGGAACTGAATCTATACAGATATCTTATGCTACTCCTGCTGATAATCAACGATTATTTAATGCAAATATAGTTTCTGTTCCTATTTCAAAGGTTATTTCCAAAGGGGGAGAAGATTATTCTCAATTTACCACAAAGTACGATAATGCCTCTCATTTAAATCCTACTTCAGTTGTCGAAACTAGTCAGGTTCAACCACCCAATTATACTGTTGAAAATAAAACAGTAATTAAATATACTAATTATGATAATAAAGGTAATTTATTAGAGTATACAAATACTGCTGGTGTTCCGACAACAATAGTATGGGGATATCACCAAACACTTCCTATTGCTAAAATAGAAGGAGCATTTTATGGTTCAATCAGCCAGTTTTTACAAGGAATTATTGATAAGTCCGATGCTGATATTGATGCCACAAGTGAACAAGATTTACTTAATGCTATTGATGGATTGAGAAAGAGACCCGAAATGAACGGTTATCAAATTACTTCCTACACTTATAATCCTTTGGTTGGTGTAACGAATATTATTCCTCCATCAGGAATCAGAGAACAATATCTTTATGATTCATCTAATCGTCTAAAGCAGATAATTGATGTAAATGGAAAAATTTTAAAAGAAAATGAATATAATTATGTACCTACTACTTTTTACAATTCATTACAAAGTAAACCTTTCACAAGAAATAATTGTGGATCAGGGGCAATAGGAGGTGTTTATAATTATATTGTTCCTGCTGGGCAGTATACTTCAATAATAGACCAGTCAGACGCAGATCAAAAAGCTCTAAATGACATTAATACAAACGGACAAAATGCTGCTAATTCAAATGGAATCTGTACTCCAATATATTGCTCACTTTCTTTTAACTCATCATTAGGTATTTCAGGAGGAGGCAGTGTTTCTGTTTCGCAAAACTCCTCTTATAAGCTATCTTTTGGATTTTCTTCTGGGTCAAATTCAGCCAATCTACCTTGGGCAACAACAGGTGTTAAGATTGCTACCATAACGGGGACGTGTAAACCAACAACAGACTTTCTCTCTTATAATGGACAAATATATTGTACTATTCAAACTAATGGTGATGTTATTTTAAAAACACATTCAGGAAATGCTCTTCCTAATAATACATCATATAATTATGAATTCTATTTCCCTATAAATTAATAACGATGAAAAAAATATTAATTCCAATAAGTACATTGTTTGTGACAAGTTTATTACATTCACAAACAATAACAGAAAATTATATCCAAACCCGAACCTATTTGGAAGAGGTAACTTCCTCCTCTACAACAGCCAAGCAAGCTCAAACAGTTCAGTATTTTGATGGATTAGGAAGACCTAAACAAATAATCAATGTAAAGGCAAGTCCACTTGGAAGAGATGTGGTGACTCCTATTGTTTATGATAATTTTGGAAGGCAGAGAAGAGATTATTTACCAATTCCGCAAACATCTACAAATAATGGATTAATATATACGCAAACTGAAGGTCATAATCCATATCCTATCATAGATCCAGCAAATATTTATGGTGGTGAAAAGATTTTTACTGAGAAACAATTGGAAGATTCTCCATTGAATAGAGTACTTAAACAAAGACAAGTTGGAAATTCTTGGGATAATAAACCGATTCAATTTGGTTATGATTTAAATATAGATGGTGAAGTGAAAAAATATACTGCATCTACAGTCTGGGCAAATAAGACAACAAGTTCTACTGTTAGCTTTTCTGGAAATTATGGACAGAATCTGCTATATAAAAATACTGTTACAGATGAGGATGGCAATATTTCTATAGAGTTCAAAAACGGAAGAGGACAAACAATTTTAGTTCGTAAAAATGATGGTACACAGAATGTAGACACATATTATGTTTATGACAGTTTTCAGAATTTGGTTTTCATAATCCCTCCCGTAGCTTCTTTAAATACAATATCTGTTAATACAGAAATTGATCAAACTTTACTAGATAATTATTGTTATCAATATCGTTATGATATTTGGGATCGATTAGTTGAAAAGAAGATTCCGAACAAAGGTTGGGAATACATGCTCTATGACAAACAAGATCGATTAGTTGCTACACGAGACACAGAGCTAAAAAACAAAGGACAGTGGATATATACAAAATATGATCAGTTTGGTAGAGTTGCGATTACAGGAATTGGAACTGGAGGGGAAAGGTATGAAGAACAGAATATTATTAATGGATATGCTTCCAACAATGTTAATAGAATAGATACTTCCTTTTTTGAAAGACAGGGAATGAATGTATATTATAACAATCCTGACACTACCTATCCCAATGCGAGTAAATGGGTTACCTTATTGTCTTTAAACTATTACGATTCTTATCCAGCATACAGCTTTAATCCTGCTTTTCCTTCAGCTATTCAGGGAGAACTTACACTACCTGACTTGCCTACTTCTGATGGAAGAAGCACCAAAAGTCTTCCTGTCATGAGTTTGGTTAAAAACATCGAAGATGATAATTGGACGAAAAATTACACTTATTATGATAAAAAAGGTAGAACTATTGGATCTTATTCTATCAATCACTTAGGAGGGCGTACAAAAACTGAATCTAAATTAGATTTTGCAGGAGTGGTTCAGCGGGCTATAACAACTCACAAAAGATTGGATACTGATACGGACAGAGTTATTACAGAAAATTTCACGTATGATCCTCAAAATAGATTATTGACTCACACCCATCAGGTCGACAGTAATTCTGTCGAATATCTGACTCAAAATACGTACAATGAACTTTCTCAGATTACCAATAAAAAAGTTGGAGGAATTATAGCTTCCAGCCCTTTGCAGGATATTACATATAACTATAATATCCGTGGATGGCTAGCCAAAATTAATGACCCCGCTAATCTTAACGGGAAACTGTTCGGGTATGAACTGAGATACAATAATCCTGTATCTTCAAATATAGCTCCAGGAAGATTTAACGGAAATATTGCAGAAATTGACTGGGCAAATTCACAAGATGGTATTTTGAAAAGATATAATTATGAATATGATAATTTAAACAGATTAAAAAATGCTTTCTATAAAGAACCGACTACAGGAAATTCGAACTATTATGATGAAAAGTTAACCTATTATTTAAATGGAAACATCAAAACATTGAAAAGATTTGCTCCCCTGGTATTTTCACCAACAACAACAATGATTGATGATCTCGAATATCAATACACAGGAAATCGTCTTGATAAAGTCATTGAAAATATACCAAATAGTACAGGTTATGAAGGTGGGAATAATTTGATTGATTATGACTCTAATGGAAGTATGATTAATATGAAGGATAAAGGAATCCAAAATATTTCTTATAATTACTTAAATTTGCCTAATAGCTTTGCTATCAGTCAAACAGATCCTTTTGGTACATCTATAAATTTCGGTTTAAGCTATTTATACCGCGCTGATGGAACAAAACTTCGTAAAACAAATACATCAGGCGGGGGTAGGGGTCAATCCACTTCTTATACATTTACTGATTATATAGATGGTTTCCAGTATAGTTTTTCAGAAACCGTACAGCCTTGTTTATGGTGTAGGACTAGTGTAGCTTATGAACAGGAAGCATTTAAAGATCCAATCCTTCTTGACCCTCCTCCTCTTGGTACTTTGGGTTGGTTATTAGATTTTGTGCCAACAACAGAAGGTTTTTATAGTTTTACTGAAAATCGTTATATTTACCAATACAGAGATCATTTAGGAAATGCAAGAGTAAGCTACGCTAAAAACAGTGAAGGAAATCTAGAAATTACAGATGTAAATAACTATTATGCTTTTGGGGCAAACCATATAGGCGGAGCTAAATCTAATTTAGGAGGATATAAAGGTTATAAGTATAATAGCAAGGAAATTCAGGAATTTGGAATGTATGATTATGGAGCGAGATTCTATATGGCAGATATTGGAAGATGGGGTGTAATTGACCCATTAGCCGAAAAATATACACTATGGTCACCATATAGTTTCAGTATTAATGATCCCATTAATCATACTGATCCAGATGGAATGGCTATTGTAGAAACAGCCTCAGGTACCTCTTACACGGAGGAACATGCACAAGCAGCATTCATGTTTTTAAAGAGTAGTTATTCTCCTAAAAAAGAATATCCTGATAACTACAAAGGCAGATTAGGAAAAGGAGATTGGAGAAAGTCTGATAGGGAAAACAATACCAATGTTTGGAAAAATGCTAATGAATATAATATTAAACAAGCTAATGGAAGTAAAGAGTATGCTGATTTAGATCAAAGAGCAGATTTTTATAGATGGTTTCAAACAGCCACAGAAAAAAAGGGCTTCCAAACTAGATGGGCTGGTGCTGCTGCTTCAACAGTGGACAATTTGAAAAATTTAATTGGGAGATATGATAATTTATTTGGCATTGACATTTCTAATACGGAAATTAGAGGATTTGTTAGAAGCGGAAATAAATTGATATTAGATCATATCTGGAGTAGCTTACAAGATTTATATAATGGACCCGTTTTAAAAGGGCAAAATGCTATCAATTGGGATGGACAAAATCTAATTAATGAACAGCATTTAATTCAGGCAGAATATAATAAACTTAGTCCTACTTCAGTTCAAATATTGAACAGTAATTTAAGTTGGTTTACCTCTTTTAAGGGAAGTGTTTTAAATTTAAATAATAGGTATTTCTACGGAATGAGTTCCATGGGATATACAGTAAAATGGGAAAAAGGCGCTAAAATTAATTCAAATGTTAAGACTAGATAAAAAAACAAATGGCATCATAGCAATAATTTCATTACTAATATTTGCTATTATATATTATTTTTTTGTTAAAAGCCAGAATCATAATATTTTCTATTTTTTGTTATTTTATGAAATAATAATACTGTTATTTTGTATTTATAGTTACAAGAAGTACAAAGCAATTATTTATTTAATTCTCACTATTTTACTTTTAACACATTTTATTGCGGTAATTTATGTTATTTTTAAGATAAAAGGAGCAGGTATTTTATCATAAATAATTATTCTAAGATAGAATGAAATAATATTCTATCATAAATATTGGCGTTATCCAAAACCATTGCAATTGCAATGGTTTTTTTATTTAAAATAATTTCATCTTAACTATCCAATTTAAATATTTTATTTGGTCAATAAAAGCAATGGTAGGTACCCACCTCGTTGCCGCACGATTGTATCGTGTGGCAGATAAATAAGAAAACCCAAGCTGCCGCACGAATCCTTTCGTGTGGTAGTATTTTAACAATTTTATCAATACAAAGATCACCTAGGAAATGTCTGTGTGAGCTTTGCAAAAAACAGCACAGGCGCTCTTGAAATCGTAGACGGTAATGATTATTATCCTTTTGGAATGAACCATCTGAAAACCGGTAATGCTTATTTTGGACAGAATAGTTTCAAAAAGTATAAGTACAACGGAAAGGAGTTGCAAGAGACGGGGATGTATGATTATGGAGCGAGATTCTATATGCCGGATATTGGGAGATGGGGTGTGGTTGACCCTCTTGCTGAAACTTCAAGAAGATTTTCTCCATATAACTATGCTTTTAATAATCCGATAAGATTTATCGATCCTGATGGAATGCAGGCAGAAGATAAGATTAAGATATTTAATGATGGTACTATAGAAAGAACAAAAGACAATAATGCTTATGATACAATTACTAATGAAGATGAATCCAAGTCTATACAAATTGCAAGAATAAACGTATCAGAATCAAATCCAACAGGAGATTCGCAGATAGGAGATGCTAAGACAGAAAACATTAAAACACAAGGTCATGATGGAGAAGCAGGATCATCTAGATATACCTACTTGCAAATACAAAATTATGATGTTGCAACCCAGTTTTTTGAATTTGCTGCTAGTAATACAAAAGTCGAATTTGGACAGGATAGATTAGGTTTTTCAGATGGTTTTTCTACAAATATTATAACTACCAATCATACAGCTAATTCGAGTTCTAGTATAGCTAAGACAATTGGTTATGTTAATGTAAGTCTACCAGGGTCAAGCTCTTCTCATTTTATAAATATGGCAACTATTCAAGAAAGGGTTCACTCTCATATACCAGGTTCAGAACCTGGTCCATCAGGATTTACTTCTTTTCTTAGAAATGGAACATGGGTAAGTGAATTATCACTACCTTTAGGTGATCGTGTAAAGTATGATAATATTAAAAATTCATATCAATATACGCCTAAGGTAGGCTATTTTAGATATAGTAATGAAGCATCTGTATATACAGGTAGAACAAAAAAATAAAAATATGAAAAGATTTTTCTTACTAATGTGCATTATAATTCTTTGTAGTTGTAAAAATAATTTTAACAGCCAAAAGAAAAATAACTTATATCAAAATATAGTTAAAACATATATTGAATATAGAAACTCAGAAAAGATTCTAAGTAAAGAGGAAAACATATTATTAATTGGAGCTAATACCAGTAAATATTATGAAAATAGCTATTGGGTGGATGTTACTTTTGTAAGTCCAATGTTATTGCAAGATGCAAAATACACTAAAGTCTATCAAATAGATGGTTATAAATTAGTTATAGATGAATCATCTAAAAAATCAAATATTTTAAAAAACTCTTTTAAAGAAACTAAATATAAAAATTTCAATTTAGCAAAAGAGCTAATAGATTACAATGTAAAAAATTGGCATATTATATTTAATTCTAAAAATGAAATTATTCGCATAACATCTCCATATCAAAAATCAAAAGAAATAAAAGAATTGCTTATGAGAAAAGGAATAAAATTTTCAAAGGACTACGAAGAGTAAAATTATATAGTAAATATGAGAGACTACCTTTGAGGCAGTCTCTCTTTATAGTAAGCTGTAAGTGCTACAAATATAATAGTAAAGAGTCGCAGTGAGACAGGTGCAAAACTTCACATGGTAGATATTGGTAGGTGGGTAGTAAAAGCCCCTGCTGTCGCGAGCGTCTCGCTCGTGTCCACGAATAACAAATAGCCCCAAGTTACCGCACGAATCCTTTCGTCTGGTGAAATAATAATAACCACTGCTATTTTTGCGGTAGTTTTTTGTTTATAAACAGGTTCAAATAATGCCGACAACCCGAGAATAAGATTTAACGCTTAATGGAATTTGTAAAAGAAAAAGAAAACCACCCTTGAAAAAGGATGGTTTGTAGACCCACAGGGATTCGAACCCCAGATGACTGAACCAAAATCAGTAGTGTTACCGCTACACCATGGGTCTGTTTCTATGCCGCGAAATTATAGAAATTATTTTAAATATGAAAATCTAAAGTAAAGATTAATTAACATAATTAGTAAGAAGATAGCTTTATGTATTGATATCCAAAGAATTATTTTTCAACAAAATTTTAAAAAAAATCTTCTTCTACCCATAAACAGTAGATTTGTGGATATATTGTTAGATTGAAAGAGTAGGGCTTACATTAATTTATCCGATGGATAATAACATCCAGCCTCCTTCTCCCAGCTTCAATCTGTTAAATAATAAAACCTTATCTTTGCAAAAAAATTGGGCTCCAAAAGTTGGAGTAACCCATTAATAACATATCCTGAGCAAAGCAAAAGGATTATTAAACATTTTTTATGTCAAATATTGTCGCAATCGTTGGACGTCCCAACGTAGGAAAATCCACGCTTTTTAATCGTTTATTAGAAAGAAGAGAAGCTATTGTAGATTCTACAGCTGGTGTTACCAGAGACCGTCACTACGGAAAATCAGACTGGAACGGAGTAGACTTTACGGTAATTGATACCGGAGGTTATGATGTAGGTACAGATGATATCTTTGAAGAAGAAATCCGTAAGCAGGTACAATTAGCGGTGGATGAAGCCACTTCTATTATCTTTATGATGAACGTAGAAGAAGGACTTACTGATACAGACCACGAAATTTACAGACTTCTCAGAAGATCCAACAAACCTATTTATATTGTTATCAATAAAGTAGATTCTTCCAAGGAAGAACTTCCTGCAACAGAATTCTATCAGTTAGGAATTGATAAATATTACACACTTTCTTCTGCTACAGGTTCAGGAACGGGGGATTTGTTAGATGATATCGTTAAAGATTTCCCTACTACAGAGTATAAAGATCCATTTGAAGGATTGCCTAAAATTACGATTGCAGGTCGTCCAAACGTAGGAAAGTCCACGATGACTAATGCTTTATTGGATGTTGAAAGAAATATTGTAACCGATATCGCAGGAACTACGAGAGATAGTATCCAGACTTTATACAACAAATTCGGACACGAATTTGTGTTGGTAGATACTGCAGGGATGAGAAGAAAGTCTAAGGTAAACGAAGACCTTGAATTCTACTCTGTAATGAGATCGATCCGTTCTATCGAATATTCTGACGTCGTGATCATCATGGTGGATGCTACACAGGGATGGGAATCTCAGGATATGAATATCTTCGGACTGGCTCAGAAAAACAGAAAAGGAATCGTAATCCTAGTGAATAAGTGGGATTTGATCGAGGATAAGCAGACCAATACGATGCGTGATTTTGAAAAATCAATCAAAGATAAAATTGGTCAGTTCCAAGATATTCCAATCTTATTCGTTTCAGCTTTAACGAAACAAAGAATTCTGAAGGCTGTAGAAGTAGCTATGCAGGTTTATGAAGACCGTAAGAAGAAAATTAAAACTTCAAAACTGAATGAAGTAATGCTTCCGATCTTCGAAAATACACCGCCGCCGGCATTGAAAGGAAAATATATCAAAATCAAATATTGTGTTCAGCTTCCTACACCGTCACCACAGTTTGTGTTTTTCTGCAACCTTCCACAGTATGTGAAAGAACCATATAAAAGATTTACTGAAAATCAGCTGAGAAAAGAATTCGGATTTACCGGAGTTCCGATTGAAGTGTATTTCAGACAAAAATAATAGAACAAATGTTCATCGGAAATCTCCGGCAAGCGAAGCTTGCCGGAGATTTTTATATCACCCAACCAGACTTTCTCTTCCAGCCCGATCTTTCAATTCGTTTTTTAGTTGTAATTTTGCGGCAATTAATATCAATTAACTGAAATTAAAAATAAAATTTTCATGCTTACTATTTTATCGCAACACTTTTCTCTTGTCAACGAATGGATTAACGAACTTAGAAACGTTACAATCCAGCATGACCGAATGAGATTCAGAAGAAATATGGAAAGAATCGGGGAGATTGCCGCTTTTGAAATCAGTAAAGGACTGGAGTACAGAGAAGTTGAAATTCAAACTCCTTTAGATACAATAAAAAGCAGGGAAATAGCCGTGCAGCCGGTTATTACAACCATCTTAAGAGCAGGTGTTCCGTTATTCGAAGGAATCCTGAACTATTTAGACAGAGCAGACTGCGGTTTTGTGGCAGCTTACAGAAAACATGATGCCAACGATTATTTCTCAATCAAACAGGATTATCTTACGTGCCCAAGCATTGAAGGCAGACCCCTTATTGTAGCTGATCCTATGCTTGCAACTGGTGCTTCTCTTATTGAAGCCATCAAAGATTTGCTGACCAACGGAAATCCAACCCAGCTTCATATTGTTGCAGCCATTGCATCGAAACAGGGAGTTGAAACTGTTCAGAATGCATATCCTGAAGCTCATATCTGGGTAGGAGCAATTGATGAACACTTAACTTCAAAAGGGTATATCACACCAGGATTGGGAGATGCCGGAGATTTGAGCTACGGAGAAAAACTTCAGCGATAATTAAGAAAGATTCCAGAAATCTTTTATTAAGTTCAATAATAAATCAGGTCGTACTTTATCCATAGGATGCTTTGTATCCGGAAGTACGGCCAGTTTTGCATTTGGAAGGCTTCTGTAAACCCTTGAACTCTCTTCCAGCGTTACCATATTATCTTTATCACCCACCATGATTTGAACGGGAGTGGTAATCGTAGCAAAATTATTTTCCAGAGGCGGATTTTTACCTAAATCAATCATTAAATCAGCAATACCAGGAAGAAGCTGTTTCCACTTTGTTCCGTGCTGTGATTCTAAAAGCTGGGCATACTGCGGAATTTTTTCAAGAATAACATCCGGATTAAGCATCTTACTTTCTTTTAAAGCCTGTTCTTCAGTCCAGTCGAACTTTGTGCCCAGTGTTATAACAGAATTTACATTGTCAGGATTTTCCATTGCGTAGCAAAGTGCGACATAACCACCCATACTGTGCCCGAAAATAGATACGTCTGTCAGATGGTTCACTTTACAATACTCGGATAATTCCTCGACATACTTTTTAATATTGAGGCCGTCTTCAGGAAGTTTCAGGTCTCCATGTCCTGAAAAAAGAGGAGTATGAACTGTAAAATAGGATGACAGGACATTCAGGTAAGGTTTAAAAATGTCGCTGTGACCTAAAGCTCCGTGCAGTAAAATCAGATTGGGCATAGTTGTATAGTTTTCTGAAAATTAGGAAAAAGAATTGAATCGTGAAAATGGATGAGGCGGAAGTGTAAGAGTGTCTGAGAGTTTTCGGATTTAAAAATATTTTGATTATTTCTCCGTACAGAAAATCCCGAATCCCGAATCCCGAATCCCGAAACCCGCACCCCGAAACTCGCATCCGTTCCCATATCAAACATCCTCAGCCATCACCAAAACACTTACTTTATTATCTCCTGCATTTAAAATCTCCCACGCCACTGATGAAACCGTATTTCCTGTCGTGAAAACATCATCAATCAAAAGAATATGTTTTCCGGTAACAGGCTTGGTTGTGGAGAATGTATTGACAGTTTCCAGTCTGTGTTTCTTGTCTTTTAAGGCCTGTGCTTTAGAATAATGATTTCGTTTAATTAAATTATGATCAAAAGGAATGTTATAAAACGAAGATAAAGTTTCAGTAAATAAATGCAGCTGGTTATATCCCCTTTTCTTCAGTTTCTTTGGATGAAGCGGTACACTTACTAAAAGGTCAGGGAAATTATCTTTGAAATCAAGTCGTTCTGCTGTCCAATCGGCTAAGATTTTTCCTGCTTTTTCCCTGCTTCTATATTTCAGATCGTGAATAATCTGACGGCTTAAACCTTCCTTTTCAAACTGTATTAAAGCGAATGCGTTTTCAACCGGAAAAAATAAACTGCATTTTTCCTTAATCGGATTATTTTCAAAATAATTGTAATGGGTAAAGTGAATCTGACTGAAACAAAGATCACAAACCAAAAGTTCAGGATCAATGATTCTGCTGCAGTGGATGCAGCGGTTAGGAAACAATATATCTAATATCATAGTGTGTTTTTACTAAGATATGAAAATAATTGTCAATTTTTGCTTCGCAATGTCAATAGTGAATTATTATTGTTCGCGAATTTTATGAGCTAATGATTTCATTTATCAAAAGGAATTTTTTCGTTGTTGAGTGGAATGCCATAGCGGCCGAAAAGCTATTAAATAGTATAAAAAACTTTGTGAACTCCACATTTAGAAAAATAACTTACCCGTGAATTTCAACAGCAAATCTATTATTCACAAACCTGATCCAGCACCCCGAACCGTATAAAAATTCACAAGCGAAGCGCATTGATAATTCACGATTCACTTTTTAAATATCATCAAACGTCTTCCTGATCTTCTCAACAGCATTCTTCATACTCATATTAAAATGCTCCTTTTCCAGTCTTACCGGTGGAGCCTGTCTCACTTCACAGTCAGGAATACTGCAGGATTCGCATGTAACCCCTACATTAATGGTTTTTAAGGAAGGAGACTTGATAAAACCAATTTTTTTAATCGTTTGGGAATTCAGTAAAATCCCTAGGCAATAACTTCTGTTACTTCCATCTGAGAATGGATTTTTTTGTGAAGTAGAAATTACCAGATAACTTATTCCCTGATCTTTATAATGAGAAACCTGAGCATCCGTCAGGGTTTCATTTTCTTTTAAATCACCAAGATTTTTTACCGCAATCCATCTTCTGCAGTAATGCTCGTTCATTGCATTGGCATGAGGAGCCTGCTGGTGATTAAGATGAAGCTCTTTTAAAATCTGAATTTTATCCGAATTTTTCTTTTTTACCAGACATAAATAAAAAAGATCTTTAATTCCCATTTCAGCCGAGAGGATGTTGGTCAGCCGGTAATAAAATGTTTCAGGCGAGTGGGTGAAACTGCTGATAAGACTCTCAAAATTTTTAGGTTCCCATGTATTTTGCTGGAAAAATTCTGAGGTTTTTTCAATGACAGGTTCTTTTGAAATGAGCAATGCTCCTGCGAAATAAGAGGCGTAAAAGTTATTCAGAATTTCTTCAAAGCTTCCGAAATCAAGCCACGAATAGGTATTGGGACGGTTTTTTAATTCTAGTACATTGAAGCCGATTTCTTTAGCCAGAATGAATGTTTTCTGATCCTTTTCCAGTTTTTGATTCAGCAGTAATAATTTTTTTTCAGGAATGAAAAGAGAGCGGAGGTTATCCAGAGTTCCATATTTTTCAAAATCTTCAGACTGAATGGTGTAACTGAATTTTTCTGCAAGAATTGCCTCCAGGATGTCAGACTTTAGATCTTTTCCGGGCTGTAACTGATTTTCCCGGGTAAACAGATCAACCTTTTCTTCAATTTCCGGAAAATAGTTATCATATAATTCCTGAAATGACCTTAAGACGGCAAAATAAAATCTTTCCTTACCAAGATTATAATTCTGAGAAATTTCGATCAGGGCATTAATAAAAGCCGTTACTTTTTTCGGTGCATCGCTGATAATGCTGATGAGGTTGTTTTTATTAATTCCGAATAACTCCAGAGGAACTTCTTTAAAGAAATCAGACTGCAGGATTTCATTGAAAGGGGAAAGGCTTTTATCAAGTTTGGTAGAAACCAGATCGTCAAAAGTACAGCTCAGTGCTTCAGAAAGCTGAATGATTTTATCGTGCTTGGGATACTTTTTCCCGTTTTCAATTTCGTTGAGGTAAGATTTTGATAATCCTGTCTTTACAGCAAGATCCTGCAGAGACCAGTTTTTCTTTTGTCTCTGCTGTTTCAGTTTTAGCCCGAAAACTGTTTTGATAAAGTCGCTTTCTGAATTCATTACTTCAAATATAAATAATTAGATGCGATTATTCGCATAATAATTTTTAAATAAATTTAGCGAACGTTCGCTATTTGTGAAAATTTTTATTTATGTTTGTAATATCAAATCACAAAATCAATAGGTTATGGAAACAAAGACTCAATTAGAAATAAAGGCACAGAAGCGGTTTGAGGAAGTATTTACTCCCGATTTGGCAGATTTTCTGATTTCGCTTCATCAGAACTTTAATCATAAAAGACTTGAACTTTTAGAAGAAAGAAAAATTACTCAGCAAAATTTTGATAAAGGAAATCTTCCTGAGTTCTTGAAAGAAACAGCAGACATCCGGAATGGAAATTGGGTATGTGCTCCGCTTCCTGACGATATGCTGGATAGAAGAGTAGAAATTACCGGTCCTGTTGACCGCAAGATGATTATCAATGCCTTGAATTCCGGTGCTTCTACATTTATGGCCGACTTTGAAGATAGCAGCTCGCCAGTGTGGGAAAACTGTATTCAGGGACAGATTAATCTTTCTGATGCCATTAACCGGACTATTGATTTTGTGAACGAAAAAGGAAAGGCATACACCCTTAATGAAAAAACGGCTGTTTTACAGGTTCGTCCACGCGGCCTGCACCTTCCTGAAAAACATATTGAAATCAATGGAGAAAAAGCTTCCGGATCACTGACTGATTTTGGAATATATTTCTTCAGAAATGCAAAACAGCTTTTGGAAAATGGCAGCGGTCCTTACTTCTATCTTCCAAAACTGGAACATTATAAAGAAGCACGCTGGTGGAATGAAGTTTTTGTTTTTGCGCAAAACTATCTCGGAATTCCGGAGGGAACCATTAAAGCGACTGTTTTAATAGAAACGATTACCGCTTCGTTTCAGATTGATGAAATTTTATTTGAATTAAAAGAACACAGCGCAGGATTGAATTGCGGAAGATGGGATTATATTTTCTCATACATTAAAAAATTCAGAAACCTTACCGAATTTATTGTTCCGGACAGAGATCAGGTAACCATGACATCTCCCTTTATGAGTGCTTATTCAAAAAGGGTGATTGAAATCTGCCATAAAAGAAATGTACATGCAATAGGCGGAATGGCTGCCCAGATTCCTGTAAAAGATGATGACGAAGCCAATACTATTGCTTTTGAAAAAGTAAGAAATGATAAAGAAAGGGAAGTAAAAAACGGTCACGACGGAACCTGGGTAGCACATCCCGCATTGGTAGCTGTCGCAAAAGAAATTTTTGACCAGTTTATGCCTTCCCAAAATCAGATCGATAAAAAATTTGAATACCATATAACAGAAAGCCAGCTGCTGGAAATTCCCAAAGGAGAAATCACAGAAAAAGGAGTCCGTAAAAATATCAATGTAGGAATTCTTTATCTTGAAAGCTGGCTGATGGGAACCGGTGCTGCCGCTATTTATAATCTGATGGAAGATGCCGCTACTGCAGAAATTTCAAGAACACAAATCTGGCAATGGCTGAAAAATGAAGCAGTTCTGAGTGACGACAGAACATTAACCCGAAGCATGGTACTGCAGTGGGAAAAAGAAGAAATGGATCATATTGAAAAATATGTAGGTGAAACCCGATTCAAAAGCGGAAAATTCAACCTCGCCAAAGAACTTTTCAATGAATTGATTTTCTGCGAAAATTTTGAAGAATTTCTAACCCTTAAAGCATACCCTTTTATCTAATTGGAGAGTGAGAGAGTAGAAGTGTCCGAAAGTTTGAGAATTATATCTCGTACCTCCGAACCTCGTAACCCGAACCCCAAAAATCTAATCAAACAAAATCCAAATATTATGAAAACAAGACAAGAACAAATCCAGGCTATTGAGCAAGATTGGCTGACAAATCCACGTTGGCACGGTGTAAAAAGACCTTATACGGCAGAAGAAGTTCTTAAACTTCGCGGTTCTTATACCATTGAATACACTATTGCGACAGAAATGTCCAAAAAATTCTGGGATAAATTAAATACCCAGGATTATGTGGCGGGACTGGGTGCACTGACAGGTAATCAGGCGGTGCAGGAAGTGGATGCCGGCCTGGAAGCAATTTATCTTTCAGGATGGCAGGTGGCTGCAGATGCTAACCTGTCAGGGGAGATGTATCCGGATCAGTCATTGTATCCGGCCAATTCAGTGCCTTCTGTGGTAAAGAAAATTAATAATGCCTTACTAAGAGCGGATCAGGTGCAGTCTGTAAGCGGAACAGGAAATAAAGAATATCTGGTGCCTATTATTGCCGATGCAGAAGCAGGTTTTGGAGGTAATCTGAATGCTTTTGAACTGATGAAACAAATGATTGAAGCCGGAGCGGCTGCCGTACATTTTGAAGATCAGCTTTCTTCCGCTAAAAAATGTGGCCACTTGGGCGGGAAAGTATTGGTGCCTACTCAGGAAGCGGTCAATAAGTTGATAGCAGCGCGTCTGGCTGCCGATGTATTGGGCGTTCCAAGTCTTATCATTGCAAGAACGGATGCGGATGCAGCAGATTTACTGACTTCTGATATTGATGACAGAGATAAGAAATTCGTAACCGGAGAAAGAACTTCTGAAGGTTTTTACGTGGTAAGAAACGGAGTTGAGCAGGGAATCGATAGAGGACTGTCTTATGCGCCATATGCTGATCTGATCTGGATGGAAACCTCCAATCCTGACCTGGAGCAGGCCAGAAGATTTGCAGATGGAATTCATGCAAAATTCCCTGGAAAAATGCTTGCTTATAACTGTTCACCTTCATTCAACTGGGCTGCAAAACTGAGTGTGGAAGAAATGTCTACTTTCAGAGAAGAGCTGGCTAAAATGGGGTACAAATTCCAGTTTATTACCCTTGCAGGATTCCATGCTTTGAATACAGCCATGTTTGAGCTTGCACTGGCTTATAAAGAAAGAGGAATGGCAGGATATTCTGAACTTCAGGAGCGTGAATTTGCACTACAGCAGAAAGGATTCAGAGCGGTGAAGCATCAATCTTTTGTAGGAACAGGATATTTTGATGAAGTGCAGAATATTGTTACCAACGGTTCCTCAGCTACTGTAGCAATGAAAGATTCTACAGAAACAGCACAGTTCCATTAGTCATTTTTCCATATTTTTTGATGTTAAACCTTCTCTTTGAGGAGGTTTTTCTTTGTCTGAAGTTGTTTAAACCTGTTTTTTACACCATGTAATTTCAAATTAATAATTACATGATAAGTAATTGAAATTTGAGTTATATTTGGGAGCGAAAAAAAATATTATTACAAATGAATTTAATTAAGACAATTTTTATTGCGTTAGGATTAACACTTACTGCAAATATTGTACATGCTCAACAGAAGATTGGAAGTGTAAATACAGAGGACATTTTTGCAAGTTTATCTGAAGTAAAAACTATAGGAACTACTATTGATAACCTGACTAAGACCAGGCAGACTGAAATTGAGAAGCTTATCGGTGATTATCAGACTAAATTGAAAGCGGCACAGGATAAAGAAAAAACGTTAAGCGAAGCCAATAAAGAAGCTGTGACCAAAGAACTGATTGCAGCACAAACAGAATTACAGGCTTTAGGTAAGAAGATAGAGGAAACCAGAACACAGGCTGCTAAAGATATTTCTGCCAAACAAAACGAATTGTTTAGTCCTTTACAGAAGAAAGTAAAAGATGCTATTTATGCTGTAGCAAAAGAAAGAAACCTGAATTTTGTATTTGATGTAGCATCACAGGAATCTAATAACCTTCTTTACACAGACGGAAGCGAAGATATCACTGCTACTGTGAAAACCAAATTAGGGGCTACGGCAACAACTGCCAAGCCAGCCGGGAAATCTAAATAAGAATTTTCAATATACTGAATATTGTAACGGAATCAGAACGATGATTCCGTTTTTTTATGGACAAAAGTGAGTGGCTGGATGAAGAAAGTTTTATTTTAAAATGATACATTTGAGTAAACTTTCAGGAGAATGAATTTGATGTACGAAAAACAGATCAAAGTAACAGAAGAGCATATTGATCAGAACAACCATGTGAATAATGTACAATATGTACACTGGGTGGAAGAAGTGGCAGCAGAGCACTGGGATCTTCTGAAACAGCAAACAGAATATGTAAACGACGCCTGGATGCTTCTGGATCATCATATCCGATATAAAAAACAGGTTTATCTGGATGATATCATTACGGTAAGAACTTATCCTCTGACTCCCGAAGGAGCCAAACAGCCAAGAAAAGTTGAGTTCTATTGCAATGAAGAACTTGTGGTAGACTCAAGTACGCTTTGGATTCTGTTTGATCCTGAAACCAAAAAAATAAAACGTCTGGAAAACGACTGGCTGGAGAAGTTTTTTAATTAGAACAAGGTGTAGAGTAAAACAATTTTAACTTGTTAAAATGGAATTTGAGTATAAAAAGAATAAAATTGTAGGCAATTTGATATTGGGGTATTTTTATCTGTGTTTTACTGTTTTTATTTCTGGTGCCATTGTACGTAAAATGATTCTGAACTGGAATGAACTTTCATTATCAAAGATATTTTCATTTGCTGTTCCGGTTTTACTGTTTTCTTTTCTTACTTATCTCTTTTTGGGAACAGCAATAATCAGAAAAAAATATTATTTGCGAAATTTAAGGGAAGAAGCTAAAATTGATCCTTTAGAAAAGCAAATCATAGTATTGGATAAACAGAGCCAAAAAGAGAGAAAAATAGATTTTGATAAAATTAAAGCCGTTGAATTGTATTATTCATGGAATTCAAATGCCTTTTCATCAGATCTGGGATATTCTAAAATTGTAATTGAGGATAATGCTGAACCTATTTTGATTACTCAGAATAATATCAACCAATACTATATTTATAAAGCTTTTAAGAATAAAGTAACTGTAAATAAATCAAAATTTGCAAATAACTTATAAAGAAATGATTTGAGCCAGGCCTCTTGTACTGTTGGCTCTGAATTTGTAGCTTATCGGATGACAATTATCAATCAAAAACTAGATACATATGAAATTCTCTTATTCACTGACTTTACTCTTGTTAAGCATGGCGGGCTATGGCCAGGAAAATCCTTACTGGTTTACAGATGATATTAAAAAAAAGGTGGCAGACTCCACCCAAAGTCAATCCTGGAGAAGCCAGATGGCTGCAACATTTTACTCGATAAGCGGACAATATAAATCTGCATTGGAAAGTTGGGATATGACTTTTGGAAGAGTGAAAAAGCTGAGCACTGCAGATAGTTTGAAGTTTACGAAATTAATCCCCGTCAACGCAAAAGATTATATCTTAGAAAGATCCGTTAGTGAACAGATTATCATCATTAATGAAGCCCATCACAATGCCAGTCACCGAACTTTCGCATCTTCCTTACTTCAGGGATTATATGACAAAGGTTACAGATATTTGGGACTTGAAACATTAGCGGGTGACTCTGTAAACACCACAAAATTTGCTGCTCTTAACAGTGGATATTATTCCAAAGAACCGGAATTCGGAAACTTTATTTACAATGCCTTGAAAATTGGGTTCAAGCTTTTCTCATATGAAGCAGAAGGAAATAATAAACAAAGGGAAATAGGAGAGGCAAACAATATCTTCGATTTTATGCAGAAAAATAAAGAAGGCAAATATCTGATCTATTGTGGCTATCAGCATGCTTATGAAGGGGTTCATAAATCCTGGGAGAAAACAATGGCGGGGCGACTTTCCGACCTGACGGGGATCAATCCTTTTACGATTGACCAGACTCAGTTTTCAGAAAAAAGTAGCCTGAAGTATAATGAACCGCTTTTAAGATTGATAAATAATACCATCCCTGTTGTTTTGAAAGATGAAAATAAGGGAATATACAATGGAGAAGACAAGGAGTTGTATACTGATATTAAAATCATTCATCCTGTTACTAAATACATCAACGGAAGGCCGCATTGGATGTTGAGTAAAAACAGGAAGTTTTACAAAATTCCTTCTTCTAAAATTTCAAATTATCCGGCCCTGGTTTTAGCTTACAGAAAAGGTGAATTTGAAAAGGAAGGTGTTCCTGCGGATATCATTGAACTCAATACTTCCCAAGACAGTCGTTTTTTAATCCTGGATAAAGGAAATTATGATATTGTTGTAAAAGATAAAGCGTATACCATTATTAACAAGTTTGAAAAAACGATAAGATAATGTCTGAAATATCTGGGTAGAAGAACGAGGTAATGAAAAATAAGTTAAGAAAAATAACTGTCAATACTATAGAATACTTGTATTTGGTTTCTGATCAATATCACTCTGAAACTAAAACTAATACTTTGACTGTAAAAGTATTTTTAAACGGACAAAAGCAAACCCCTCTAATCATCAAATTTATGACTGTCGAGGATTATGTAATGGGGCAGCCTTTAAAATCAGGTGTGAAACTGATGAATAAAATCACAGGTTCAGAAGATGAGATAAATCTCAATAAGCCTAAATACATCAGGCAGTTAATTGTAATGGGGTTAAAAAAAGGATGGTCCGGTTTCAATTCAATGGAAATACAAAACGGACTTGATTATTTGAGAGAATTAGGCTTTCAAACCGGTCAATTAAAACCAGAATATAATGAATAATTTTTCCTGTAATGTAATAGAATAAAACGACCGCTGTTTTTACTAGGGAAACATCAAACAAACATCTCCATGAAACTTTCTATTTCAACAATATTATTTTCAGGTTTTTTCTAAAAAGAATATTTTAAAATCGTTGTAATAGAAACAGTCTTTTCTCTATTAAGCTGTTTTATCCTATCTTTGTACTATGATACGTATTACAAAAATTTTTACATTCGAAACGGCTCACGTGCTTTACAACTACGATGGGAAGTGTAAAAATATGCATGGGCACTCCTATAAACTGTTTGTAACAGTGAAAGGAAAACCGATTAATGATATTGAAAATCCTAAAAATGGAATGGTGGTAGATTTCGGAGATATCAAAAGTATCGTAAAATCTGAAATCGTAGATGTATGGGACCATGCGGTTCTTGTCAATGCGCTGTCTCCACACAAAGAACTGGGAGATGACCTTGAACAGAAAGGACATAAAGTAATCTATTGCAGCTTCCAGCCAACCTGTGAAAACATGTTGTATGCCATTGCTGCTAAAATCAAATCGAGACTTCCCGAAGGAATTTCTTTAGCCTATCTTAAACTTCATGAGACAGAAAACTCTTATGGAGAATGGGTTGCAGAAGATAATCAATAATTTTTCACAAAACTCAGAAGGTGTTAAAAACAACAATTAATTTAGAACCTGGAAAAAAAGTATATTTCGCTTCGGATCAGCATTTTGGTGCCCCTACACCAAAGGAAAGCAAGGTGCGGGAAGAGAGATTTATACGCTGGATGGATGAGATCAAGGAAGATGCGCAGGTTTTGTTTTTAATGGGTGATCTTTTTGACTTCTGGCACGAATGGAAGCATGTCATTCCCAAAGGATATGTCCGGGTGCTCGGGAAAATTGCAGAATTGAAAGACAGAGGAATTCATATTTATTTCTTTGTCGGAAATCATGATCTTTGGATGAAAGATTATCTGGAAGAAGAAATCGGGTGTACCGTATTCTATCAGAAACAATATTTTGAAATGGGAGGGAAGCAGTTTCTGCTGGCCCATGGAGATGGTTTGGGACCTGGAGATAAAGGCTATAAAAGAATGAAAAAATTATTCACAAACCCTGTGGCACAATGGTTTTTCAAATGGCTTCATCCCGATATTGCGATGAAAGTAGCATTGTATCTTTCCCAAAAAAATAAAATGATCTCAGGAGAAGAGGACAAGGCTTTTCTGGGAGAAGATAAAGAGTTTCTCATCATTTATTCCAAAGAAAAGCTGAAAACCCAGAAGATTGATTATTTTATCTATGGACACAGACATCTGCCTATGGTACTGGATCTGGAACAGAATGCAAAATATATCAACCTTGGAGACTGGATTTCCTATTTCACTTACGGGGTTTTTGAAAAAGATTTTGAACTGGAAACTTTTGAAAAATAAAGCAAAAAAAATTACCTCTAAAAAGAGGTAACTTTCGAACGGGTGGAAAACCCACTCTTGTTTTTAATCCATATTCCGGATAAGTCATTGCAATAAGTCTACCAAAATAGGTTTTATGCATTAAAAAATTATTAAAAAAATATTCTATCTCTATAATTGCCCTGCAGCCGGGGATTAAGAAACTTAAAAAATTATGGAACTGAAAAATATATTCAACATACAGACTGAACAGGATTTCCTGAATGCCTCATTGAAAACATTTCGTTATCAATATGAAAATGTTGAAATATACAGGAAATTTGTTGATTTTCTGAAGGTTAGTCCCGATGAGGTAGATAGTCTGGTGAAGATTCCGTTTCTTCCTATTGAAATGTTTAAAAATCATCAGATTCTGGATAAAAATGTGGATACGGATCTTTTCTTTCAAAGTTCAGGAACCACCCAGATGAACCTTTCCAAACATTTCATCGCAGATCCGGAACTTTATGAGGAGAGTATTTATAAAAGCTTTGAACAGTTCATCGGAAAACCGGAAGATTTTATTTTTCTGGGGCTGCTTCCAAGTTATCTTGAGAGACAGAATTCATCACTCATCTATATGGTAGATTATCTGATGAAAAAATCTGCCAAGCCGGAAAACGGATATTTCCTTTATAATCATGCTGAACTCTTTGAACTATTGAACACCTTGCAGGATAAAAAAGTGATTCTTTTCGGAGTTTCTTTTGCTTTATTAGACTTTCTTGATTACTGTCATTCTGAGCAAAGCGAAGAATTCCTGAATTTCCCTGAAAATTTAATAGTGATTGAAACCGGCGGTATGAAGGGGCGGAAGGAAGAAATGACCAAGGATGAATTGCTTAAAATATTTCAGGAAGGCCTTAAAACGGAGAAAATCTATTCAGAATATTCTATGACAGAGTTACTTTCACAGGCTTACTCCCTTGGAAATAATGAATATGAGTGTCCCAACTGGATGAGAATTATGGTTCGCAATGCAGAAGATCCCTTAACGTACCAAAAAGAAGGCCGCACAGGAGCTATTAATATTATTGATCTTGCCAATACCCATTCCTGCTCATTTATTGCCACACAGGATTTAGGAAAAATAATCGGTGATAAATTTCAGGTGTTAGGAAGAATAGACCATTCAGATATCAGAGGATGTAGTTTACTGGTTAGCTGATGATTTAAACCGAAGAAAGCAATTGTTAATTGTCAATTCGCTCCACTTGTTAATTTTTGTATCATAAAATAATTTGAAACTTTTGCTGAGTGAAACGCCCTTGCGAGCCTTTAAACACTTGGCTATTAAAAACTTTGCGGGCATTGCGTTTTATTAAAAATATCTTTACCATCATAAAAAAATGATCAAAATAGAAGAACTCATACACGCCTACATCCATTCCCATTGCGATTTTGAAAAAGAAATCGTACTGACGAATTATTTTCAGGCAGATTGGGAAGCAGACATCTTAATCATAGATTCGGAAGGTGGAAGTCATGAAATTGAAATTAAACTTTCAAAAAGTGATTTTAAAAATGATTTCAAAAAATCATACCTGAATAAAGACACCGGAGAAAAATTTCTGAAACACGATAAAATTTCCTGTGGGGATTATATGTGTAATTCTTTCAGTTTTTTGCTCCCGATGGGAATGGTAGATGCTGCTTTAATTCCGGAACATTGCGGAATTATTGAATTCTATCACAATGCAGATACCTGGGATACCGAATTTTATCTGATTCGCCAGCCTAAAAGACTCCATGAAGATTCCTACTGGAAACTGAATGACAAGGATTTTTTTATCAGGAAGATGGCTTTGAATCTTCTCCAGCGTAAAATGGAGATCAAAGGAAAGCACGAGGAACTGATTTTTAAAAATCCTTTTGAAATCAAAAAACTGAAATAAAATTAAGGAGGTTTCTTATTCTAACGCAAAGACTTATTTTCTATATTTAAAGTTTAAGAAAGCAAAGAAGGAATCAATTTCATTGATTTTTATTAATCGGTTGTAAAACCTATCACTTCATCAACGACGTAGTCGTAACCACTTTTCTCCCTTAAATAAAAATTCATCTTTATAAAAACTTTGCGTTTACAAAGAATTTCAAAACAATTATTCAAAATCAGAAAATAAAAAAAATCCTGCCGCCTGACAGGATTTTATCATTGAATAGTATTTTAAAATTAATCTGCAATTTCAGCAGTATCTCTCTGAAGTAAGAACTTGTAGATTAAACCTCCTACAACTCCTCCCAAAATAGGGGCAACCCAGAACAGCCAAAGCTGCGACATAGCAATTCCTCCCATAAAGACTGCCTGAGAAAGTGATCTCGCAGGGTTTACAGAAGTATTTGTAATCGGGATTGAGATCAGGTGGATCAACGTAAGAGCAAGACCGATGGCAAGACCGGCAAACTTACCGTTAGCCCACTTATCCGTAGCTCCCATGATTACAATAAGGAAAAAGGCGGTTAATAAAAACTCAGCAAGAAATGCAGCTCCCATGCTGAAAGCTTTTCCGTTATAAACGGCTTCACCGTAGAAGTTGGTAGCAAAATCTCCAGGTTTTGAGAATTCTACCGCTCCGGCTCCGTTAAGAATCGTATACAGGCATCCTGCTGCTACAATTGCTCCCAGACACTGTGCTACAATGTAAGGGATAAGGTCTTTTGCAGAAAATCTTCCTCCTGCTAAAAGTCCAAAAGAAACTGCCGGATTAAAATGCCCTCCTGAGATATGCCCTACAGCGTAAGCCATGGTAAGAACAGTAAGACCGAAGGCTAAAGCAACTCCTAAAAGTCCGATGCCAATATCTGGAACACCGGCTGCAAAAACAGCGCTTCCACATCCTCCGAAAACAAGCCAAAATGTGCCGAAAAATTCAGCGAAAAGTTTTTTTATCATGTTGTTTATTGTTTAAAGTATCTCAAATGTAAAATTTAAATCTTAAAGTAAAAAGATAAATCTGAAAAATATTTCAAAAAAGAGAGAACAAAAATTACAAAATCTGTAATTTGGTGTAAAGTTTGTTTGGGATTTGTTTAGAGAGTATAATAGTCGGTTTTGAAAGATATAACATAAATGTTTTATCTTTCATTTGTAATTTAAAAGGATGGTGAATGAGAAAGTTTTTTTGTGTGGTCTTTGTACCTTTTATTTATAGTTTACATTATGCGCAGGCAGCTAAAAAAGCTTTTCCCTGCTATGATCTTGCCACTGTATTGAAGGTTGAACCTACGCCGCTTTATAAATCTCATCTTGATGCCTCAAAAAGTTTTGGGGTACAGCTGCTGAAAGATTCCAAAACAGTGCAGAGATACATCAACAGCGGCAAATTCCACAAAATAAAAAAATCGGGTAAAGGATATCGTGTTCAAAAACTTGATTACAGCAGGGCTTATATGGTATCCAAGGCAAAAACCACGCTGGAAAAAATAGGTTCTAAGTTCAGCAAGGATACAAAAGGCGGTACATTTACTGTTTCATCCATTACCAGAACGCTTGAAGACCAATGCAGGCTTAGAAGAGTGAATTCCAACGCATCACTAGGGATTAGTTCACACAATTATGGCAATTCTTTTGACATTTCTTATGTAAGATTCAACAACGTTTTAAAGTACAATCCGAAAATGGAATTGGCATTGGAGAAAGTTTTAAAGTACTATGAGAAAGCTGGTAGAATATATTTCATCAAAGAGAAACAACAGAGCTGTTATCATATTACTGTGAAAAATTATTAATTAAAATCCTCTTGCGTAGCATATTTAGTTTCTATATTTTTATACGACTAAAAACTATGCTTATGTCAACATTAAACATTGTAGACTATATGCTGCCTGTAGAAGAATGCAGGACAGCATCAAATGAGTGGAAAGCATCTCTTTCAGACTTTTCCAGGATTCAAAAGCTTATCCCTACCAACTATGTTTTTAATATTTCCAGAGAACACCTTGAATGGATGAAAGGGTTCAGTGATTATAAAGACTTCTGTGCTGCAGTAGGAATTTACAGAGACCGGTTGATTCTTATTTTTTATCCTATGAATAACGACGGGGAAAAAATAGATGTAAAAGAATATCCATACAGTTTCCTTACCGAACTTGATAAAGATCTGAGGCTGCAGGAAATCCAGGAATATACCGTCATCAGAAATGCGGTTCTTTCCAGAGATCTTGAGAGTATGGAGAAGAATGCCAATATGGGATTCCCGGTTTCCAATACACCGGTTCTTGAGCAGGACAAAGCTGTAGATGCTATTGAACGCTGGAGAAACCAGGGGATGGACTGGTTTTATAAAGAGAGCAGAGAAAATGAAGGCAGCGGAATTTTCAGAAAATTCTATGTTCCTGTAGCAGACCTTTGCCTTTCAGATGAAGGGTTGGCTGGTATTACCTGTTCTTTTGGTATCAGATACAATGATATCTATGGAAAAATGCTGGTAACCCTTATTTTTATCTCTTTCCGTGAAAATCTAAGGAATGCAGAACTGGGAGCAGAAGTGATTTCCAATACTTATGACTGGGCAAAGCCGTGTCCTCCTATCTGCCGTATTCCGGATGTGGATGTAGGAAGTGAATTTTAAAATGATATACTGAGGAATGGCTGGACTTTATAAGGCAATTTTATTCCTGAATTATGCACTGCTTCTATCTGTTATACTGCTGGGAGCAGCAAAATACCGCATATTAAATCATAAAGAAAAGCAATATTTTCATTGTATTGCTTTTCTTTTTTTTATTGAGCTGCTGAATCTGGCGCTGCCTTATATCTTCAGACTGAATGATACTTCATTCCTCTATCCTTTATATATCGCAGGAGAATTTTTCCTTCTGACGGGTTTATTTGTCAGAAAACTGGACTGGCCAAAACCTGTTCTGTGGATTACAGGTGCATTGGCAGCTGGCTTTATGATCTCGAAATATGGATTTGATTATCCTGCCAATGCCGATATTGCGAAAGTAGTTTCCAATATCATCATCATCTGTCTTTCCGGGTTTACATTGATCCGTGAGATTAAGAATACCTCTCTACAGAACCGTTTTCTTCTCGTAGATGCCAGTATTTTTTTCTACTATTCCGTTTCGGTATTTATTTTTATCATCCAGCATCAGATTGCCAATCTGTCGGAAAATGATTACTATACAATTCTCAGTGCCAATAATATTCTTTCGGGTATTTTGTACTGTTCATTTTTATACACTTTTATCAGATTAAAGAAGTAACTTTAAATATCAATCTGCTGATCCTTATAATTGTTACCATAACAGTTATAGTATCCTTTATTCTGTTAGCGTACAGAGCTTTTATAACCAGAATCATTAAGGAGAAAAATGTACAGCATGAGGCGGAAGTTCTCCATCAGAAGAAATTAGTGCTGGAAAACATCAAAGCCCAGGAAGAAGAAAGAAAAAGAATTGCGGTCATGATTCATGATGATATCGGAAACCGTCTCAATATCCTTTCCTTATGGTTAAATAATCTGGATACTCAGGGCGATGAGCTCATCAAAAAAAATATCTACGGTCAGATGTCTTCCCTGATTGATGCTGCCAGAAGTATTTCCCATTCATTATACCCTGTAAACCTGGAGTCGGTAGGGCTGGTTTTATATGTTGAAGAATTAATAGCCAACCTTTCCCACAAAATCAATATCTCTTTGCAGGTAATGCAGGGATATGAAAAGAAAGATCTTTTTGTGGAAGTACAGCTGTACAGAATTATTCAGGAGTTTACTACCAATGTGATCAAACATTCGGACGCAACGGATATCTGGATTTACATGAAAGATTATCCTGACAATATGGCTGTAGTGATTTCGGATAACGGGCAGGGCTTTGAATATGAAGATGTGAAAAAAGGAATGGGAATAAAAAATATCGAATCCCGCATCAAATCTATGAATGCCACACACAAATGGAAAAAAACATTTTCAAACAAAGGAAGTCGTCTAATCATAAAAATTCCAAAATATCATGAGTTCCCAAATCAAACTAGCACTGATTGATGATGAACAGCTGATCCTCGAAGGGGTAAAAATGCTGCTGTCCAATGAAAAAAATATATCGGTAACCCTTACCGCAGATAATGGCCCCGATTTTATAGAAGACCTCGGAAAACTTTCAAAAGATGAATTTCCTGATATTGCTCTTGTAGATGTTCAGATGAAACCCATGAACGGTTTTGAACTGGTAGAAATCCTCAAGGAAAAATATCCTGATCTTAAAATTATTATCCTGTCATCCCATTATAAAACCTCAATTCTCGGATATATGGTCAAACTGGGAGTATCTGCGTTTCTGCCGAAAAATTCGAATAAGAAAACCTTTATTGATGCCATTACAATGGTAGACAAAAACGGAGTTTTTTTTACGGCTGAAGATCATCAGATGCTGTTTACTTATATGAACAGTTCTGCTAAGAAAAATTCTCTTTTTGAAACAGAAGATGAATTATCCGAAAGAGAAAAAGATGTGGTAAAGCTGATCTGTCAGGAACTGACTAACAACGAAATCGGAGAAAAACTCTTTATCAGCCCAAGAACTGTAGAAAGTCACAGACAGCGTATTCTCGAAAAAATCGGAGCCAGAAATACAGTAGGAATCGTCATCTATGCTATTGTCAACAATATTTACTCCCTTGAAAAAATATAAATTGATTCCGTAGAAATACGGAATTTTTTATTTGGTACTTTTCACTCTAGCTAACCTTGTTTTTCTTCTGTTATTTTGGAATGTCTCTTTAAGGGATGTCAGTTGAAAAAAACACAACAGGATCTGTAATAAAAAATTAAAGTAGAAACATGAATGGTAACAGAGTGATTTCCGTCGGGATTTTCTTTGACGGCACAGGAAACAATGGAGTCAATATCCTTTCACCGGATAAACCGCTGAATAATAATGAAAGTTACTACGGGACTTTCAGCAATATCTATAAATTATACAGTCTGTTCGTTGGAGATGAAAAGATATATATTGAAGGAATTGGTACTGTAACGGGGCATGAAGATAATAATTTTGCTATGGCAACATGTGCAAACCCACCCTATGGAAGTGGTTATTCATCTGATGATAAACTTCAGAAAGCAGGGGAATTTGTGCAAAAAATAGCCTATGATGACACCAAAGAATACCATTTTTATGTATACGGATTCGGCCGGGGAGGTATGTTGGCAAGAACCTTATGTAATCAGCTTCTGACTCATTATGCTGTGGGAAATTGCAGAATAAAATTTTTGGGGCTTTTTGATACGGTAGAGTCCAAACCTTTTAATACCTATAATATGAATATGTCTGTACAGATAGAGAATGCTCTGCATTTCTGTGCAGCTAATGAGGGCAGGTTTTTCTTTCCGCTTACCGGCTTATTTGAGAATTCAAGAACAATGAAGGATCAGAAATCAGAAAAAAAATCATCAGTTTGGAAAGAAGTATTCGTTCCCGGAGATCATGCCGATATTGGAGGCGGCTATCTTGAAGGACCGCAATCTGTTTATATTTCTACAGATTTCGCAAATGTTGATGATCTGCATAGCTATGTTTCAGATATCAGAAATGCAAAAACCAGTGCTGATGGAAATAAAATCTGGGATGCATTGCTCTCAGAATATAAAGTGGAAACAGTGAATGGACTTTCGCAGGCATTTGTATGCAGGGATAAAGTATATAACGACCTCTCAAAAGTATATGGAAAACTGATGATGGATGAGACCAATATCATATTGTCAGTGTTTAGTACAGAAAATGAAGCCTATTTCGGAACAGATTATAATAAACATTCTTTTCTTAACAGGTATTATAGTAAAATGAAAGAATATCTGAAGGATCTTTCCGGAAACAAAAAGCCAATATATGATTTCGGAAAATTTGCAGAGTATACGCATATTTCATCAAACTTCGGATTGTACAGTAACAGTTTCCGGTACAGAACCCAGCGTGAAATTAATATTGAGCTGATCAATAACGGATTAAATGTATCAAGCAGTACCTCCGTTGATGAAACAAGCCGGACAAAAAGACTTTCCGTAGAACTTCATCTGCCGGAAGACAGCTTTGTTGCAGATTTTCTTTATGGAACAAACGTTCCCAATAATGATATCTGGCTTCGCTCTATTGTAAAAACACCGGCAGCTGTTAGAGTAAATGAATAGAAGCATTCGTGAAAATACTTCTCAGTTTTAAATTTAGGTTAGGGGACATCTCATGGTGTCTCCTTTTTTGCGGTTTAATGTTTTACCTACAGAGAAAAATTGCCAAATTCTGGCCTGTTTTTTTATTTCTCGGCTATTCATTTCTTTTTCCGTATTTTTGCACCCGAAAATTCATTATTCATTACTAATTATTAATTAAGATGCTTTCGGTTCAAAGTTTAGGATTACATCATTCAGGAAATTATTTATTTCAAAATGTCAATTTCACCATTAAAAAGGATGATAAAGTGGGTCTCGTTGGTAAAAACGGAGCAGGAAAATCCACTTTATTGAAAATGCTTTCCGGAGAAATTAATTTCTACGAGGGAGAAGTTGTCACTGAAGGAAGTGTTACCATTGGTTTCCTGAAGCAGGATCTTGATTTCGTAAAAGGAAGAACGGTCTGGGCAGAAACCATGCAGGCTTTTGAACAGATCAATGCCTGGAAGAATGAGCTTGAAGAAGTGAATCACCAGATGACTGTAAGAACAGATTACGAAAGTGATTCCTATACGGATCTGATTAATAAAATGACCGAGCTGAATGACCTTTTGATGAACCATGATGCCTACAATCTTGAGGGTGACATGGAAAAAGTGTTATTCGGTTTAGGATTTAAAGCAGATGATTTCCAGAAAATCACCGATGAATTTTCCGGAGGATGGAGAATGAGAATCGAATTGGCAAAATTACTTCTTCAGAAGAACGATATCATGCTTCTCGATGAGCCTACCAACCACCTGGATATGGAATCCATCATCTGGTTGGAGAACTTCCTTAAGGATTATCCCGGAGCTATTGTTCTGGTAAGTCACGATAAACAGTTTATGACAGCGGTTTGTAACCGTACTTTTGATATCAACAATAAAAAAGTTGACGATTACAAAGCCAACTATTCCAAGTATCTGATCATGAGAGAAGACCGCCGTGAAAAACTGATTCAGGCTAAAAAGAATCAGGATGCGGAGATCAAACAAATGGAGGATAACATTAATAAGTTCCGTGCAAGTGCTACCAAAGCTTCTTTCGCGCAGTCACTTATTAAAAAATTAGATAAGATTGAACGTATTGAAGTGGATAACGAAGACGTTTCAAAATTCAATATCCGTTTCGTACAGTCTATGGTTCCGGGAAAAGTGATCTTCGAAGCGATCAATCTTGGAAAAGCCTACGGACAGAAGCAGATTTTTGATGATGTAGACTTCATCGTTCAGAGAGGAGACAGAATTGCCCTTCTGGGGCAGAACGGTCAGGGAAAAACTACGCTGGCTAAAATCCTGGCAGGAGATATCAAAGACTATTCAGGAACCTGGAATCTTGGACATAATGTCAACATTGGATATTTCGCTCAGAATCAGGAAGAGGTTTTAACACCTAATAAAACGGTTCTGGAAGAAGCTGAAGATGCAGCAACAGAAGAAACAAGACCAAGAGTAAGAGACTTATTAGGATCTTTCCTTTTCCAGGGAGATGCCGTTACTAAGAAAACAAAAGTACTTTCCGGAGGAGAGAGAAACCGTCTGGCACTTTGTAAACTGTTGCTTCGTCCTTTCAACACGCTGATCATGGACGAACCTACCAACCACCTTGATATCCAGTCTAAGGAAATTATCAAGCTGGCACTGCAGAATTTTGAAGGAACTTTAATTGTCATCTCTCACGACAGGGAATTCCTTCAGGGACTTTGTGATAAAATCTACGAATTCCGTGATGGGAAAATGAAAGAATTCCTTGGTGATATCAATGAATATCTTGAGTACAGACAGAAAGAAACCATCAGAGAGATTTCTGCAGAAAAAGCCAAACTTCATACGGAAGTAAAGGTTGAACCCAAGAAAGTAGAGGAAAAACCTGTTGTAAGCAGCAGCCAGTCTTCAAATATTGTGACGAAAGAACAGAAAAATATTCAGAATAAAATAAAGAAAGTAGAAGAGAAAATTTCTGAGCTTGAAACAAAAGTAGAGCAGATGGAAGCATCTTTTGCCAAAGAAAATCCTTCAGATGAAACCTTAGAAGAATACAACAAAGCTAAGGAGGAGCTGGATACAGCTTTACAGGAGTGGGAATATCTTGGAACCCAACTGGATTAAACTACAATATAAATGCTTTATCAACCAAAAATGATGAAGCATTTTTTTTGTAACAAAACCGTATTTACTTCTACCTATTGTCAACAGTTATTAAGTAATTTAATAAAAGTTTAAGGAAACAATTAAATTATTTTCATAATTTTGAACCATGATTTTTAAAGAAAGCAGAAACCTAAAGAGTTTTATCTCCAAACTGTTGTTTGGAGTGTATTTCCTTGCGCTGCTTTCTCAAAGCTTTCACCATCATGATTCTGTAGACTATTTTAAGGCTTTTCATCTTAAAAAAGCAGAGAATACAATGACGAAAGCCGTTACTAAAGAGAAAGCTGGCGACTGTCTGGCCTGCCACTTTTTGGTTACCGGACATACATTAGCTCCTGAAGAATTCAACTTTACTTTTGAGCATTACAGCCATGAAGTAAAACAAATCATCGCCATTCAGGAGAAAATCTGGTCACAGACCAAATTCACCTTCCAGCTTCGGGGACCGCCCGCATTTGCATAATTCATAGATTCTATAGGGTTTAAAGTTCTGTACTTTAAAGTTCAATGTTTAAGGTTTAAGGTTTAAAGTTGCTGGAAAAACAACTGTTAATTTGTAATTGGTATTTAAATAATGTTCAATTACTAATTTCTAGCTTCTAACCTCTAACCTCTCATCAGACATTAGACTTTTACATTGTACATTTAAAACTAGCCCTTCTCACAAATTTTAACGAAAATGTACCCTGTTGAAAAGGGTGCGCAATCAATCTATTTACAATGAAATTGATATATTGCCTGCTGCTGGTCTTTTGTGGATCAGTATTTACAAGTGCACAAAAAACTTATACTGTAGAGGGAACCGTTCAGGATTTCCATGATAAAACATGGCTGGAAAATGCAGTGATTAAAATCGGGAACTTTACAGCTAAAACCAATAAGAAAGGTCAGTTTTCTTTTGACAAAATTCCTGCAGGAAAGTATACACTCATTGCTCAACATCCTGATTGCAATGATTATACTGAAAATATAGGAGTTGATAAGGATGTTCAGCTGGTGATTACACTGGAACACCATATTAAAGATATCGAAACTGTGACTATTCATGGAAGTCATAAAAATAATGGTTCACTGGTAGTTAAAACACTCAATAAATCTGATATAGAGAAAAATTCTACAGACAATCTTGGGAATTTATTATCTAGAATTTCAGGGGTAACTGCTTTGAAGACCGGGAATAATATTTCAAAACCTGTTATTCACGGGTTGTATGGAAGCCGTATCTGTATTCTGAACAATGGGGTACGTCTTGCTGAGCAGGAATGGGGAGTAGAACATGCTCCGAATGTTGATATTAATAATTTTCAACATATCGACGTGATAAAAGGAGCATCTGCTTTGAAATATGGAAGCGATGCTATTGGTGGAGTTGTGGTAATGGAACCGGAAATTTTTCCTAAAAAAGATACCATAAAAGGTTCAATCGGACTTACCGGAATCTCCAATGGAAGGGGGCTTGGATTAGATGCAGATGTTGCCAGAGTGTGGAAAAACGGATGGGCTGTAAAATCTGGAGGAAGCATTAAGAAACTGGGGGATCAGAGTGCTCCCAATTATAATCTGAAAAATACGGGAATGGATTTTTCTTCCTTCAATTTCACTGTTCAAAATAATACTTATGAAAGAGGAATTTCCTTTGATTATTATCTGACGAATCAGAACATAGGGATATTAAGAGATTCACACGTCTCAACTTCTGAAGATTATGACAGAGCCATGAATGCCAATCCGCCAATATATTCAGGCAAATTCACTTATGATATTGATAATCCGAGACAGGTTATTGAGCATCATATCGCAAAAGTTTCAGCTTTCAAAAGATTTGAAAATATAGGAAAACTATCTGCAACGTATAGCTATCAGTATAATCACAGACAGGAATATGATATCAGAAGAGGAAATCTAAACGAAACTCCCTCACTTGATATGGAGCTCATGACACATCAATTTAACATTAATGATTTATTAGAAAGGGAAAAATGGTCTTTAGAAACCGGAATTGATGCAAGTTTTCAAAACAATTATTCAGATCCGGCAACCAAAGCAAGACGTCTGATACCCAATTACGATAAATATTCTGCGGGAGCATATTCTGTTTTCAAATATAAAATTTCACCTGAATTCAATTTTGAAGCAGGAGCAAGATATGACTTTACCCGTTATGATGTAACCAAATGGTATGATAAAAGTGACTGGGAAAAATTATATGCAGATGCTTATCCACAATTTTATGTGAAAACAGATCAAAACAGAGTTTTAACACGCCCTCAGCTAAATTATAATAACGTTTCTTTCAATGCAGGTTTGGAATACCGTCCCAATGCTAATTTTGATCTGAAATTTAATTACGCAAAAGTGGGAAGATCTCCTAATGTCGCTGAATTATTTTCAGATGGACTGCACCATTCTGCAGGAATTATTGAAACCGGGTATATGGGATTGAAAAATGAACAGGGACATCAGTTTAATTTGAATGTTGACTCAAAGTTTAATGTTCTGAAAGGGTTAAATGTCTCTGTGAATCCATATTTTTTCATTACTAAAAATTTCATTAATGAAATTCCTGTAGGAATTAAAGGAACAATCAGAGGTGTATTTCCGGAATGGGCTTATCAGCAGATTGATGCAAAAATGTATGGAGTGGATTTGGATGTCAACTGGAGACTTACTGATAACCTTACCTATGTAGGAAAAGGAAGCTACGTGTATGGTCAGGATGATACCCATGATGAGCCGTTAATTTTAATGATGCCCCCAAATTTTTCCAATGCATTGCAGTTTAAAAAACAGAACTGGAGCAACTTCTATTTCACTGTTGAAAATCAAACATTTTTAAAACAAACCAGATTTCCGATTAGAAATGCCACATTAGAGCTGTATGTGAATGGTGAATTGGTGGACAAGGAAATAGATTTCAGTACTCCACCCAACGGATATTCACTTTGGAATATCCAAACCGGAATCAACATCAGCAAAAATCTTTCTGCAGGACTTATCGTAAACAATCTTTTCAATACTTCTTACAGAGAATATCTGAACCGTTTAAGATTCTTTGCAAATGAGGCTGGAAGAAACTTTATTTTAAACTTTAGATACAGATTCTAAAGATTAACTATTCAATCAAAAATTTTACAATTTTAAAATTCTTAAAAAATGAAAAATCTATTCAATACTAAAAATATTATCAAATTATTAGCTGTTTTATTCATCACTGTTACTGTTGTTACTTCTTGTCAGAGAAACGGTTCCGCAGAAGAAGATGATCTTCCTCAGGAAGAACTTACCAACATCCTTTTGTTGGTGACAGATGATGCGGCTGGAACTACTCAGACTTATGATTACAGTATCGGAGCAGGAGGAACACCTACGATTCCGCTTACAAATGGTAAAACCTATACTGTTCAGGCAAAATTTAAAAATGGAAATGAAGATGCTACTCAGGAAATCATCGATGCTAAAAACGAACATTTTTTAATTTTTGATTTCCCAAAATCTAATATTACTATTGAAAGAGTAGATGGTAGTGATCTTAGAAGCGATGGCAAAAGAGTAGGACTGAGAACAAAATGGACTGTTGTAAAAGCTGTTGATGGAACAGAACCATTTTTAAAATTAACTCTGATTCACTCTCCACAAAGCGTAAATGATGCCAAATCAGGAACTGCCTGGGGAAGCGTAGTAGGAGGAGAAACAGATGCTGAGGCAAAATACAACCTAAGTAATTAGGACAATTAATCTTGTTTGGGCCACCGGAATTTTCCGGTGGTTTTTTATTTAACAATATTTGGCTTTATAAGTTGATTTTAAATGAGTTTTTTTCATAAAAAATTCCTATTTTTGCAACCTAAAATTTTAATCAATAATGAAGGTTACCGCACAAAACCATGATGATGTAAGTGCATTGCTTACAGTAACATTGGAAAAATCTGACTACAAAGAAAAAGTAGAGAAGCAGTTGATTAATTATGCTAAAAATGCGCAAGTTCCTGGATTCAGAAAAGGGAAAGTGCCTTTGAGTATGGTTAAAAAACAATATGAAGCAGGTATTGCATTTGAAGAAATCAACAGACAAGTTTCTGATGCTTTAAACAACTATGTTAATGAAAACAAACTAAGATTAGTTGGTCAGCCTGTTCCTCAGCCAGTAAACGAATTCGATTACAATGCTGATCAATTAGAAGTTGCTTTCGAAGTAGGATTTGAGCCTGAATTCACTATAGATTTAGCTAAATATGAAGCTCCTCACTACAAAGTAGAAGCTTCTGACAAAGAAATCGGTAAGAGCATTGAAAACATGCAGAAGCGTTTCGCAGAGCAGGTTCCTCAAGATAAAATCACTAAAGATTCTTACATTGCTTTAGAAGTTTCTCAGGTTGTGGAAGAAGATGCTGAAGGTGAGCACCACCACCACCCAAAAAACCTTACTATTACAGCTGAAAACAAAGAAGCTTTCAAGTTGGTAAAAGGGTTGAAAATGGAGGAATCTGTAAAAGTATCTAAAGAAACTCTTGCAGGTGATGAAGAATTAGCTAAAGAATTAGGATTCAGCAAAGAAGAAGTTGAGCACTTACACCACAATGAAGTAGAAGTTAAAGTGAAAGATTTCTATTCATTAAACTTAGCTGAGCTGAACCAGGATCTTTTCGACAAAGTATACGGAGAAGGAAACATCAAGTCTGAAGAAGAGCTTAAAGATAAAGTAAAAACTGAATTAGACGAGTATTTCCAGCAGAATGCTGATGTTCACTTTGTGAATAAAGTATTGGAGCAGGTAACTGAGAAAGAAGAAGTAAAACTTCCTGAATCTTTCCTTGTGAAGTGGTTATTATTCTCTAATCAGAATATCCAATCTGAAGAACAGGCTAAAGAAATTCTTGAAGCTGAGAAAAACCAGTTGAAATATCAGATCATCGAAGGTAAATTGATGACTGAGAACGAAATCAACCTTGACTATGCTGATGTATTGGCTCAGGCTGAACAGTTGGTGAAAAACCAATTGGCTATCTACGGAATCCACCACTTAGGAGATGAAGAAATCCAGAAATATGCTGTTGAAATGTTGAAAGACCAGGAGCAGGTAAGACAAATTTCTTCTGAAGTAGCTATGGCTAAACTGAAAGATGTAATTCTTGAAAAAGCGACTAAAAAAGAAACTAAAATTTCTCACGACGAATTTTTAGAAGAACTTAAGAAATAATTATACCCGGATATAAATATTTGAAAACCGTCAATTTTTTGGCGGTTTTTTGTTGTAAATCTCTTCTAAGAATTACGTCAGATATGTTCCGTATACCAATTGGCCGGGTTTTTGTTTCCAAAGTTCTTGTAGAGCATTCATCAATCATCAACTATCAATTTATCAATCATTACTAATTGCTCATTACTCATTACTTATTTGTATGTCCGCCAATATTCCTATATTTACCCTTTAAACTTTATTATAAATATGAAAAAGATCATCATTCCATTTTTCTGCGCTGTACTTTTCTCAGTACCTGCAGCAGCTCAGAAGAAAGGGGCTGCATCTGCTAAAACAGAAGCCGTACAATCAAAACTTACACCTAAAGAGGTTATTGATAATTATTTCAAAGCACTAGGTGGAAAAGATAAACTAGACGCTGTAAAATCTACCATTACTGACAATACCGTTGCCGTGCAGGGAATGGAAATCCAAATGACAACTAAGAAATTAGGAAATAAATTCAAATCTGTACAATCTTTTATGGGAAAAGAAATGGTGCAGCTTTTTGACGGTGAGAAAGGATATTTTGATCAGATGGGAACTAAAACAGATATTCCTGCTGACAAGATTGCTGACCTGATGAAAGGAAAACCAATGGATGCTTTAGCATTTGATGCATCTAATTTCAAGACAGTATCTACAGAAAAACTTGACGGAAAAGAGTATAATGTTTTGTCTTCCGATAAAGGAAAATTCTATTTCGATGCCGGAACCGGACTTTTGTATAAGACGGATGCCGGTGAAGGAAAGGCAACCATTAAAAGCTATATGGCTGTAGACGGAATACAATTCCCGGCTGAAGTGGAAGCTGAGGGTGGAGGTCAGAAAATGACCATTAAAACAACAAAAGTTTTGATCAACTCCGGAGTAACGGATGCTGATTTTAAATAATAAAATACTTTTTTAAGTCATCAAAACCGGGAATTCCCGGTTTTTTTATGGTAGAAAATATGAACCAAATGCCAATAAGTTTTCTTAATATGCTATTGCAGTGTTTCAGAAATCAGGTTTAATAACTGAATTTTTTTAATCAAAATAATATGACTGTTGTGTTTTACAACGGTTTTTTGGGTTTAAAAGAAGTATATATGGATCTGTTAACCGTAATTTCAAGAAAAATGAATCAGATGAGATTATTTTTAATTAGTCTATTTTAAATAATTAATGAATGTTTTTAATTAAAAATCAATATAAGTAATATAAAAGAAACAATTTGCTTTCATTTTATAATAATTAAATTTTTTAACTTGAATTTAACCCTCTGCTAAAGCCCGGTCACTGGGAGAATTGATATTTTTGAAAGGTCAAAAAATAATGTAGATGAAAAGAATGTTATCTTCGTTTTCAGCCATCTTCCTGATGTCTGTCAATATCTATGGACAAAACATCCCTGTGGATCCGTCCGTAAGAATCGGTACTCTTTCCAATGGAATGAAGTACTATATCAAAAAAAATGTTTTACCGGAAAAAAAAGTAGAATTCCGTCTGGCAATCAATGCCGGATCTATTCTTGAAGACGAAAATCAGAGAGGACTGGCTCACTTTATGGAGCATATGAACTTCAACGGAACCAAAAATTTTCCTGACAATAAATTAGTAGACTTTTTACAATCTATCGGGGTAAAATTCGGGCAGCACCTTAATGCTTACACCGGCTTTGACGAAACCGTCTACATGCTTCCTGTCCCGTTGGATAAACCTGGAAATCTGGATGCCGGTCTGAAAGTAATGGAAGACTGGGCATTTAACGCAACACTTTCTGATGAACAGATCAATAAAGAAAGAGGAGTGGTACTGGAAGAGCTAAGATTAGGTCTCGGACCGGATAAGAGAATGATGGATAAATACCTGCCAAAGCTTTTATACCAATCTCAGTACGCAGAAAGACTTCCTATCGGTAAAAAAGAAGTGCTGGAAAACTTCAGACCTGATCTTATCCGGAAGTTCCATCAGGATTGGTACCGTCCGGATCTGATGGCAATTGTGGTAGTAGGAGATATCAATGTGGATGAAATAGAGAAAAAGATCAGGAATAACTTCAGCCAATATAAAAATCCTTCAAAACCCAGAGAAAGAAAATCATTTGATCTTCCGAATCATAAAGAAGCACTGGTTGCTATTGAGACTGATCCTGATGCTACGGCTTCAGGAGTGCAGTTCATTATCAAAGATTCTGAAGTGTACCAGCCGGATGTAACAGTGCAGCAATATGATAGAAGTATTGTTGAAGGCCTTGTAAATATTATGCTGAACAGCAGACTGGCAGAACTGGTTAATTCTCCAAATCCTCCTTTTACTTATGGTTCAGTATACCATGGAGGAACTTACACAAGAAACAAAGAAGCATTTCAGGGTGCCGCAGCTACAAAAGACGGCGACCAGTTGAATGCGTTGAAAGTTCTTTTGGAAGAAGTGGAAAGAGCCAAAAGATTCGGATTTACCCAATCTGAACTGGACAGGGCAAAAGCCGGGATGCTTTCCTCTTATGAATGGGCTTACAACAACAAAGACAAAAACCAAAGCGGTGAACTTATCGATGGCTACGTGAACCATTTCCTGAGACAGGAGCCAATACCTGGAATTACCTGGGGATATGAACATATTAAAGAAGTTCTTCCATCCATAGCGCTGGAACAGACCAATGAAATTATCAAAAAGCGGGTAAAGAATGACAGCAGGGTCATTATTATTACAGGTCCAAAAAAGGAAGGTATTACCATGCCAAAAGAGGCGATGGTTCTGAAGACATTTGATGCTGTAAAAGTGGCTGATCTTAAACCTTATGAAGAAAAAAAGAAAACTGAAAGCTTAGTAAAACCTTTTAAATCCGAAGGGAAAATTACTAAAACAGAAGCAGACGCCAAATTAGGAACGACCACATGGACTTTGAACAACGGTGCTAAGGTTACTTTCAAGAAAACAGATTTTAAGGATGATGAGATTGTTTTTGCAGCAATAAGCCTGGGAGGACTGTCTGTCATTCCGGATGCCGATTACAATAAAACAAAATTTGCATTTGATGCTTTACTGGAAGCCGGATTAGCAGGGCTTTCAAAGACAGATCTTGCTCACTATCTTGCAGGAAAACAGGTGAGTGTAAGCTCTTATGTCGGTGGTCTTACAGAAGGTATTTCAGGAACAAGTTCGAAAAAAGATCTGAAGACTGCCATGGAACTGATCTATGCCTGCTTTACAGACTTAAATTATAACCCGGAATCATTCAACACCTATAAAACAAAGAAATCTGCCATACTGGCGAATGTGGATTCTGATCCGGAATACTATTTCTCCAGTGAATATTCCAAATTTATCAATCAGAAGAATCCAAGATTTACCGGCCTTGAACCTACCGAAAAAGACTGGGCGAATACAGATTATAAAAAAGCATATGATATTTACAAAGATAAGTTTGCCAATGCAGGTAATTTCCACTTCTATTTTGTGGGGAATATAGATGAAGGACAGCTTAAAAGTGAGATCCTGCAGTATATTGCTTCCCTTCCTGCTACCGGAAAATCGTCTACATTTAAAGATACAGGCTACAGACCAGTGAAAGGAGGATATACAAAGGTTTATAAAAAAGGAAAAGAACCGAAGAGCCTTGTCACAATTTCTTACAGCGGAGAAGCGCCTTATAATGAGAAGGAAGCTATGGCACTTTCAGCTCTTGGAGAGGTCGCTACGATTAAAGTCCTCGAAAAACTGAGAGAAGACGAAAGCGGTATTTACGGCGGAAGCGCAAGCGGAAGCTTCAGTAAAATCCCTTACAGTGCCTATGATTTTAGCATTAATTTCCCTTGTGGCCCTGAAAATGTAGATCAGCTTACAAAAAGTGCAGTAGCCGAATTACAAAAACTGATAGACATGGGCCCTGAACAAAAAGATCTCGATAAATACAAAGAAGGAGAATACAATGAATATAAAACAAGTCTTAAAGACAATGGATTCTGGTTACAGGGAATTGCTCAAAATCAATTAGACGGAAGTGATCAATATAATATTCTGAATTACCCGGATAAAGTAAAAGGACTTACGGTAAAAGACCTTCAGGATGTTGCCAGGAAATATCTGACAAAAGAAAAAAATGTAGCCATACTTATGCCTGAAGACGGTTGGGAGAATGCTAAAAAAAATGAAACCCAAAAAGGAGGTACAACGAACTAATTCATCTTTATTGATAACAAAAATAAAAACCGCGGAGAGATCTGCGGTTTTTATTATTTCATTCGAATGTGTATCGGTTAAGAACCATACTCTTTTTTCCATTCTTCAGCAGCTTCGCTCAGAACAGTATAAAATTCCTCACCATACTTTCTCGTCAGTGGAGTTTTTAAAAACTTATACACAGGAACCTGAAGTTCTTTTCCAAGCGTACAGGCATCGCTGCATACATTCCACTCATGATAATTCAATGCGGTAAATGAAGAATATTCCGTAACACGGATTGGGTAAAGATGGCATGAAATAGGTTTCTGCCAGTCTACTGCACCATCTTCATATGCTTTCTCAATACCACATTTGGTAATTCCTTTTTCATCAAAGGTTACATAGGCACACTCGCGGTTCTCCACCATTGGAGTAACATACATTCCGTCGTGTGGATCAGTAGTCCATGTTCCCTGTTCTTCAAGGGCTTTAATACCTTCCTGAGTAAGGTAAGGTTTTATTTTGTCAAAAATACTGTCCAATATTTCAAGCTCGTCTTTATCCAACGGAGCTCCCACATCTCCTTCCACACAACATGCACCTTTACATTTCGTAAGGTTGCAAACAAATTCTTCGGAAAAAATTTCCTCAGAAATCAATTTATCGTCTATCTGAATCATAATTTTCTAAAATAAATCAAAAACTGTACCCGCTTTGAAGGTCAGTAAACTAATAATAATAAGCCAAACACTGGCTTCACGCATCCAGTATTTAGGTAAAAATCTCATCATTCTGCTCAGAATAATACTTGAAGGAAATGCCAGGAGCAGCAAATACTCATAGCTTTTATTCATATATAGAATGATGGTAACGAGCTGTGCTACAGAAAAGACCAGCAGGAAAGTGTATTTATATCTGCTTATCGGACTTTTCTTGTTATAATTTTTAAAATGGTCATACACTGCATAAATAAGCATCAGAACCACAGGAATCAGCGGAAGAAGTTCCGTGTAATCTGTTACCGGCTTCATTTTTCCAAACGGAAAATAATCGATATTCCATGAAGTGAACTGAACGAAATACATGACAGAAAAATAACTGAATGTAATCAGAACAATTCCCAGAAGGAATCTGAAAAGATTCAACCCGATTTTGGCAGAGGTTGCAATCACGTGAATGATCACAAAAACAGCCATTGGCCAGGTGGTAGGAAGAAAAATAAAGTTCAGGGCTACAATAGATCCTACCAATACATAGGATTTTTTCCTGATATCTTCATCTGCACTCGTCAGAAGCAGGATAAGGAAAGAGTTGGTAAGCAGAGAAACTGCAATTCCTATATCCAGATTTCCGGGATACAGCCCGAAAATAAAAAAGGTGTATAAAAATAAGGGCAGATGGGTCTGATAATTAAGGGCAACACTGTGAAAACAAAAATATCCCAAAGCAATTCCCAGAAAAGTTATTCCGGCAACTATGGCTTCGTAAGTATTGAAATTCAGTATGTTAAATATTATGACTACTAAAAGAAGAAAACCAATATAAACAGGAATTGAAAAAATATTGCTTTCTTTTGAAAGTAATTTAAACATTTTTTATAAATTTGTACAAAGTTAATTTAAAAAAGGAAAATAATGACGTCTTTCTTTCTATTCTTAAGCAAAGTTTTCAAATGGTCTTTCGGTTTCTTTGATGCTTTCGGTAATGTTTTAAACTGGATTCTATTTATAGTTTGCTGTGTACTATTCACTTATTGGTGCTACGTACTGGTGGTTACACTAGGTGGCGATAAAGATAAAGACTATTATTCTCCAACGGAAGGTAAGCACCCTTACTACGATCCGAATATCTACAAAAAAGAAGGTTAATTAATTGGTTATATAGTAAAAAACCGATCAAACAATAGGTTTGATCGGTTTTTTTATTACTAACGATTAAAATTTTCTTTTTTCTTAGTCGTGAATCGGAAGTACCAGCACAGGAATGCTTGAACTTTTCGTGATCCCTTTGGTTAAGCTTCCCACGAATACATCATAAATTCCGCTTCTGCCGTGTGATCCCATCACAATATAATCAGCATTTTTGGCTTTTGCATGTTCCAGAATAATATCTTTTGCAAGTCCCTGTTTTAAAAGGTGTTCACAATCAATATCATGGCTGATGATTCTTTGCTCAATTTTATTAAGCTGTACCAGCTCTTCCCGGATTTCGTTGGCTTCCACTTCCGGAAAATATTGAAATCCCATATCGCCAATGGCAAAGCCGATATCTGATGGCGCTACATGGATCAGGTAAATTCTGCCGTTAAGCTGTTTTGCAAATTTTATGGCACCGTCTACCAATTGGTCTGTCTTGTCCCCAAAATCTACGGGTAATACAATATTTATCATAACCTCTAGTTTTGTTACCTAAAGATAGGAAAAATTTGTCAGACTTTGATATTAAATACTTATAATATTCGGATATCAAGGATTTTTTCCTCCTGAAGATAAGCTTCCAGAATATCATTTTCTTCTACTTTGCCAACCCCTTTTGGAGTTCCTGTGAAAATAAGATCACCTACCCTTAACGTAAAATACTGAGAAGCAAAAGCTACAATATCATCAAAATTGAACATCATATCTTTTGTATTGCCATCCTGTACTTTTTCTTTATTTTTTAATAACGAAAACTGAAGGTTTTCAAGACTGAAGTTCTCTTTTTTAAAGAAACTGCTTACCACAGCAGAGCCGTCAAAACCTTTGGCAAGCTCCCATGGAAGCCCTTTTGATTTCAGTTCGCTCTGAAGATCTCTGGCTGTGAAATCTATTCCCAGGCCAATTTCTTCATAATGCTTGTGCGCTGTTTCTTTCTGAATATATTTTCCTCCCTTTGAAATTTTTAATACCACTTCAAGCTCGTAGTGAATATCATTGGAGAATTCAGGGATGTAGAAATCATTCCCTTTTAGAACTGCCGTATCCGGTTTCATGAAGATAACAGGATTTTCAGGAATTTCATTTCCTAATTCTTTTGCATGCTCACTGTAGTTTCTTCCTATGCAGATTATTTTCATAACTCTTTTTTATATTTTTTAACCCCGTCATTGCGAGGGACGAAGTAATCTTTAGATCGTTTAAGACTATTGATTCCTGAATAGATTAGTGGGTAAACTCATTCCCGCAATAGTAACATTTGAATTTGTGGCTCGTCAGAAATGAAATTCCAAAGAAACTGGTAGCACTGTCATCCCTGTAAATATGATTGGAACCACATTTCGGGCAGACAAAATCAAACTCAGGATCTTCAATGGTATGTTCTACTTCCAGCGAGTATTGTTCATTGTCTTTATAGTCCTGCAGAATCTGCCGGGCCTTTTCCATATCTTCTTCAAATACCTGAAGCTGTATGCCGCCTACCGCCTGAGACAGAAGCCAATCCGACTGGATGAGCTGCTCATTCGCAATGAAACTGTTGATACCGTTTTCAGCCAGTATCTGCTTGTCCCTGTTAGCTTCAAGGGCAGTTTCATAAAATTTAAAACGTACCAGATCAGACATTTTTAAAACCTGCTTGATAATTGAATTTTTGTAAAAATCTTTTTGGTATACAACGGGAAATCAGCGTTCTGAAGCCATCCGAAATATCCTAAGTCTTTTTGGAATACCGCTTTCACGCCTTGTCCTTTATATTTTCCAAAGTTGAAAACTTCTTCCATTTTTTCATTATATCCGATAAATCCGGCAAGGTCTGCATTCTTATTATGGAATGTAAATTCACTTAACGGTGCTATTTCATTCGGAATATCATCATATTTTCCAACCTGAGCGTCAAGAACTTCAAACGTTGCCATTACATCAGCCTCTGCAGAGTGGGCATTTTCCAATGTTTTTCCACAGTAGAACTGGTAAGCTGCACCTAAATTTCTAGGTTCTTTTTTATGGAAAATAGTCTGTGCATCGACCAGTCTGAATTTACTCAGATCAAAATCCATTCCTACTCTTAAAAGCTCTTCAGCCAAAAGCGGAACATCAAACCTGTTGGAATTGAATCCTCCCAGGTCACTTCCTGAAATCATTTCCATAATTTTAGCGGCAATATCCCTGAAAGTAGGAGCATCTTTTACATCTTCATCATAGATCCCGTGGATTTCACTGCATTCTTTTGGAATCGGCATTTCAGGATTTACACGCCATGTTTTGCTCTCTCTGGAGGCATCCGGGTTTACTTTTAAAATACATATTTCAACAATTCTGTCTTTTCCGATATTGGTTCCTGTGGTTTCCAGGTCAAAAATACAAAGCGGTTTATGGAGTTTTAAATTCATGTCAATGATTAATAATTTGAAATGTGTTTTATTTTAATAATTATTTTAGCTGTCCCTGAAAAATGAGAGATACCAGCATATAATAAATAACAAGCATAGGAATTCCTACAATCTGGAATATCGAAAGAATGGCAATTCCTCCTGCCAGTAATATAATTTTTGGATAGTTATCTTTTAATTGTTTTGATTTGAATTTCATAGCCATCATCCTGATCGGGCTGATCAGAAGCCATGAAGTAAGAAGAGTAAGCAGGATTAATAGCAATTCATGATCAAATAAAAAGCTGAAATTTCCGGTTTCTTTAAAGGCATAATAAAGACCGAACAGTAAAACGGTATTGGTAGGTGTATTCAATCCTTTGAAATAATAACGCTGCTCTTCATCCAAATTAAAAATGGCAAGCCTCAGGCAGGAAAATACTGTGACAATGAGTCCCAGATACTTGATCTCAAATGGGAAATGCATTCCCAAAAGCTCAGCTCCAAAAGGTTCAAGGGCTTTATACATCGTAAGTCCTGGGATCACTCCAAAGCTTACCATATCCGCAAGCGAGTCCAACTGAAGGCCAAGATTGGAATTTGATTTTAAAGCTCTGGCTACAAAGCCGTCAAAAAAATCGAAAACCGAAGAGAGAATAAGGCAGATTGCCGTTGTCTGATAATCTCCTAAAATTAAATGTATTGCACCTACACAGCCTGCAAATAAATTAGCCAGGGTTAAAGCATTGGCCAGATTATTCTTTATAAAATCCATAAACACAAAATTACAGTTTTTAAAAATTCTAACTCAAAATAATATGAACTAAAAAACGCATTAAAATGATTTTGATGTAAATTTGCCCCATGAAATTTTTAAAAGGATTTAGAAAACAGGAAGTTCTGGCATTGGTTTACAGGATTTTTCTGGCCTATGTTTTTTATCAGATTGCCAGACTTTTATTCTGGTATTTCAATAAAGATCTGATTAAAGTAGACTCCGTTTCAGAATATATAAAGCTGGCTTTCCATGGTACTGCTTTTGATACCACAGCCATTTTGTATGTTAATGCACTGTTTATATTGCTTAGTTTACTGCCATTGGTCATCAACACAAAGAAAACTTTCCAGAAAGTTCTTTTTTGGCTGTATTTTATTACTAACGGGATTGCTTATGCCATGAACTTCGGAGATTTTATTTACTATAAATTTTCACAGGCAAGGCTTACTTCAGCAGTATTTCAGGTAGCTGAGCACGAATCCAATGTTTCTAAGGTACTGATGATTTCTATCGGACAACATCCTTTCGTACTGATATGGTATATGATCCTGATGATCTTATGGGTTTTCCTTTATAAAAAGGTGAAAGTAGAAGAGGTGAAACCTTTGAAATTACTACCTTATTTTATTACTTCCATTATTACTTTATGTATCACAGCGGTGCTGGTTGTGGGAGGAATCAGAGGAGATTTTAAACACAGTACCAGACCGATTAATATGGTGGATGCAACCCGTTTTGTAACCAATCCTCTGCAGGGTAATATGGTGCTCAACAGTACATTCTCCTTTTTCAGGACTTTAAATACCAATAATTTCAAGGAAGTTCATTTTGTGAGCGAAAAAGATATAGAAGAGTATGTACAGCCTTATAAAGTGTACGACAGAAAAGTAGAGAACCGTCCGAATATTGTTATTTTCATCGTAGAATCTTTCGGGAGAGAATATTCCGGGGCATTTAATAAAGATAAAAATATTAAAGATTACGTTTCTTATACTCCGTTCATGGACAGTCTGGCAACCCAGAGTCTTATTTTTCCGAATACTTTTGCAAACGGCAGACAATCAATTCATGGGATGAGCAGCGTATTGGCAGGAATTCCGAGTCTTACGGATGCATTTACGGGATCACCTTATTCCAATCAGAAAATCCAGTCTATTGTTTCTGTATGTAATGACCTTGGCTATGACACTTCGTTCTATCATGGAGCGCCAAATGGTTCTATGGGATTTCTTGGTTTCGGAAATATATTAGGATTTAAGCATTATTTCGGGAAAACAGAATATAATCATGATGAAGATTTTGATGGAATGTGGGCTATCTGGGACGAACCTTTCCTTCAGTATTTTGCAAAAAATGTAGGAAAGAAACAGCCTTTTATGACTACTGTGTTTACGGCTTCATCACATCACCCTTTTAAAATTCCTGAAAAATACAACGGAAAATTTAAAAAGGGAAAAATAGAAATGCATGAACCGATACAGTATACGGATTATGCAATAAAGAAATATTTTGAAACAGCTAAAAAACAGCCTTGGTTCAATAATACGATCTTTGTTTTCACGGGAGATCATACCAACCAGGTCTATTATCCGGAATATGAAAAAGCGATGAACCGTTATGCTGTTCCGTTGATTTTCTATTCTCCGAATCCTGAATACCAGCTTAAAGGAGTCAGCCAGGAAATTGCACAGCAGGCAGATATATATCCTACACTGGCTGACCTTATAGGATATAACAAGCCTATCAGAAGCTGGGGAAGAAGTCTGGTGAGCGATAAGGAATATCCTTTCATTGTTGTGAATTCTGACGGAAGTATGGAGCAGTTCATGATCGGAAATTATATTTATCGTTTTGACGGAAAAGAAATAGTAGGGGTATATGATAAATCTGATCTGGGCCTTGAAAAGAATCTGGTTAATGAGGTTAAAAATCCGGAAGTAGAGCAGGGAAAGAAAACAGCAAAAGCGTGGTATCAGGATTACATGGACAGAGTGATTAACAGGAAACTGTATTAGGGCGAAATGGCAAAAAGGTAAATCTGTAAAATTGCGAAAACATCAACAGGCCGATTGAAATTTAGCTTTTTCGCATTTTAGCGATTTTACTTTTTATATCCTCTTTATGCTTTGTATAATAAAAGTTTTTGTTCGTTGAAAATTAATTTATATTTTTATCAATACGTAGATAAGAATATTGTATTAAAATTAAAACTATAAGAAATATGAAAAAAATATTGTTAACGTTCGCACTTTCTTTATGTGGTGTACTTACATTTGCACAGATAGAAGGTAAGTGGAAGACGATAGATGATGAGACAAAACAGGCAAAATCTATTGTTGAAGTGTACAAAAAATCAGACGGAAAATACTATGGGAAAGTTTCTCAGTTATTGATAAAACCAGCTGAATCAAACTGTACGGCTTGTAAAGATGACAGAAAAGGAAAACCAATTTTAGGATTGGAAATCATCAGGGGACTGAAAAAAGACGGCGATGAATTCACAGGAGGAACCATCACTGATCCTAAAACAGGAAAAACATATAAATGTACCATTACAAGAAGCGGTGATAAACTGAACGTAAGAGGTTACTTAGGATTATCTTTATTAGGAAGAACCCAGGTTTGGGAGAAAGCTAATTAATTTAAGTTTAAATAGAATTTTAGATGACATTTCAGAAATGAGATGTCATTTTTTATGAACAAAAATTCTCAGGAAGCTGGAAAATCCACAAGAACGGGACATCAGGAAGAAAAATTTATTTTAAATACAGTTAATATTATGACTTCTCATGGAAATGAAGAGCGTTTTTATGATGTGTATAATAAAAAAACACTACTTTTGTAGTCTAAATTTTTCAAGAAAATATGGCAGAATATACTTTTCGTGAGGTAATTGCACAGGCAATGAGCGAGGAAATGCGTAAAGACGAATCCATCTACCTGATGGGGGAGGAAGTTGCAGAATATAATGGTGCATATAAGGCTTCAAAAGGAATGCTGGATGAATTTGGTCCAAAAAGAATAATTGACACACCGATTGCAGAACTTGGATTTACAGGAATCTCTGTGGGAGCTGCAATGAATGGAAACAGACCCATCGTAGAATTTATGACATTCAATTTCTCATTGGTAGGAATTGATCAGATTATCAATAACGCAGCGAAAATCCGTCAGATGAGTGGCGGACAGTGGAATTGTCCAATTGTTTTCCGTGGGCCTACTGCTTCTGCAGGACAATTAGGAGCTACTCACTCTCAGGCATTTGAAAACTGGTTTGCCAACTGCCCTGGACTTAAAGTGGTGGTACCTTCTAACCCTTATGACGCAAAAGGATTGTTAAAAACAGCGATCCAGGATAATGACCCTGTTATTTTCATGGAATCTGAGCAGATGTATGGAGATAAAATGGAAATTCCTGAAGAAGAATACTACTTACCAATAGGAAAAGCAGATATCAAGAGACAAGGTACAGACGTTACTCTGGTTTCTTTCGGAAAGATCATGAAACTGGCTTTACAGGCAGCAGAAGATATGGCTAAAGAAGGAATCTCTGTAGAAGTTATCGACCTTAGAACTGTTCGTCCTCTTGACTTCGATACAATTTTAGAATCTGTAAAGAAAACAAACAGACTGGTTATTTTAGAAGAAGCTTGGCCATTCGGATCAGTATCTTCAGAAATTACTTATATGGTACAGCAAAAAGCATTTGATTATTTAGATGCTCCTATCAAGAGAATTACTACTCCTGATGCACCTGCACCTTACTCTGCAGCATTATTTGCAGAATGGTTCCCAAAACTTGAAAAAGTAAAAGAGGAGATCAAAAAAGCGATGTACGTAAAATAGTTATAGAAAAAAACTTCCGAAAGGAAGTTTTTTCATTTATTATATTCATGAAGAAAAATTCTTGACGTCATAAAATTAGTATAAATTTGCGCCTTTAAAATAAATTAAGCTGATATGGCAGAAGTTACAGAAGATGGCTACCACTTCGACATAAAGAAACTTTCCTTCATAGGAGTTTTAGTGTCTCTAGGAATTGTTTTTGGAGATATTGGTACCTCTCCGCTTTACGTAATGAAAGCAATTGTGAATGCAAGATCCCAGGGAAGCAATATGCCTTTCAATGAATACATAGAAGGAGCTCTTTCATGTATTATCTGGACCCTTACTTTGCAGACCACAATCAAATATGTGATCATTGCTTTGAGAGCAGACAACAAAGGTGAAGGAGGTATTCTTGCCTTGTTTTCATTGGTAAGAAACCTTAAAAAAGGATGGCTGTACCTTATTGCGATTATTGGTGCTGCGGCACTTATTGCAGACGGAGTAATTACCCCATCACTGACGGTAATGTCAGCTATTGAAGGTCTTGAAATTTATAATCCCCATACTCCTGTTGTTCCAATCACCATCGGAATTCTGATTGCCATTTTTGTGGTACAGCAGTTCGGGACCAGTTTTATCGGAAAATTTTTTGGTCCGGTAATGGTAGTTTGGTTCCTGGTATTGGGAGGCCTAGGAGTGATGCATTTAAGTGAAAACTTTGAGATTTTAAGATCTTTCAACCCTTATTACGCTTATAAGCTCATTGTTAACTCTCCGAGTGCCATTGTCATTCTTGGAGCGGTTTTCCTTTGTACTACCGGAGCAGAAGCACTGTATTCTGACCTGGGACACTGCGGAGCTAAAAACATCAGAGTAAGCTGGGCATTCGTTAAGATCATGCTTATTCTAAACTATCTTGGACAGGGCGCATGGCTTCTGACCAATCATAACAAACCAGGTTTCTCTGTAATAAACCCGTTCTTCGGAATCATGCAGGAATGGATGATCATTCCGGGAGTAATTTTAGCAACAGCCGCTGCAATTATTGCCAGCCAGGCATTGATTACAGGTTCGTTCACCATATTCTCAGAAGCAATGTCTCTTAACCTTTGGCCGAATCAGAAAATTGATTACCCTTCCGGAGTAAAAGGACAGATGTATATTCCAAGAATCAACTGGGGACTTCTTATCCTGTGTATCATTGTCGTTCTGCATTTCAAAGAATCAGGAAAAATGGAAGCCGCTTACGGACTTTCCATTACCGTAACGATGTTGATGACCACCGTTTTATTAGTATTCTGGCTGCTGAAGCATAGAGTAAGCAAGGTTCTGATTCTGGTTTTCGCAATGGTTTACATGGCTATCGAATTAGGATTCTTCAGTGCCAACATCATCAAATTTATGGAAGGTGGATGGATTACCGTTGTATTGGCAGGTTCTATCGGAGTTTCTATGTATGCATGGTACAACGGAAGACTGATCAAAACAAGATTTATCCAGTTTGTGAAAATAGAAAAATATGTGTCTATCCTTAAAGACATGAAGCTGGACGAAACTATTCCGAAATATGCTACCAATCTTGCTTACCTGAGCAGGGCAAAAAGAAATGATGAAGTGGAATCCAAAATTATCTATTCCATCATCAAAAAACAGCCGAAAAGAGCAGATCATTATTTTATCCTGAGTATTGTCAATCAGGAAGATCCCTATACTTTCAGATATACTGTAGACGAGATTCTTCCGGGAACCGTCTATAAGATCAATTTCCTTTTAGGATTTAAAGTAGACCGAAGAATCAACGATTATTTCAATATGGTTCTTAAAGACTTAATGGCGGACGGAACCATTCCTTCAAGAAGCAGCCATCCATCTTTAAGAGCTCATGATATACCGCCGGATCTTAAATATGTCATCATAGATAACACCTATATCAACGATATCCTTTTAACTGTTAAACAAAAGATTACTCTTAACATTTACAACTTTGTGAAGTATATAGGAAGTGACGACTTTAAGGCCTGGGGAGTATCTTCGCACAATGTTGAAGTGGAATCTGCACCGATCACAGAATTAACAGTTTATGACAATAAGATCGAGCAGTCCGGGTATTTCCGTCACAACTCGTAGCCACCTGTATTAACCATACTATCTATTTAAATAAAATTCAATAAATTTGTAGATAATTTTTTTAATGGATACAATACAAAAAGAAAAAAATATAGCTTTGATCAAGGATGTTTTGAGAAACTACTTATTAGAAAAAGGGTTCAGAAACACACCTGAAAGATATACGATATTGGAAGAAATTTATAATATGGATCATCACTTCAATGTTGATGATCTGTATCTTCTGATGATGCAGAAGAAATATCACGTTTCCAAAGCAACGATTTACAACACGATTGAAATTTTCCTTGATGCAGGTTTAATCCGTAAGCATCAGTTCGGAGAAAAGACATTGACTTCTTCGTCTTATGAAAAGTCTTATTTTGACAAACAGCATGATCACCTGGTGATCTACAAAAAAGACTCTGATAAAGAGATTGAGGAAATTATTGAATTCTGTGACCCAAGAATCCAAGGAATCAAAGAAGCCATTGAAGAAGCATTTGGCGTAAAAATTGATTCTCATTCGCTATATTTCTATGGCACTAAGAATGACTAATTAATGAGAATAGCCCTTTTTCTGTTACTCTTTATTTCTACGCTCAACTTTGCGCAGGATAAAACTCCTGTGAAGAGAGATCCTTATCTGCAGGCTCCTTCACCCACTCAGCCTCAACAGGTGAGACCTGAAGATAAAGTAAAGATCATCCACGCAGACGAAATCAAGAAAGATCCTGAAAAATACGACGGGAATCAATATTTTACCGGTCATGTTCAGATAGAACATCAGGGATCCATTCTTACTGCAGATGAAGTAGTTCTGTATAATGAAGAAAACTTTGTAAAAGCAATAGGTAATACAAGACTTCAAAATACAGACGGCTCTGTAATCACAGCAGGAGAAATGGAATATGATGCCAATACCCAGAAAGGTGTTGCCCGAAAAAATGTGGTCCTGACGGATCCTAAACAGACCATAAAAACAGATATTCTGTATTATGACAGGCTGGCTAATCAAGCGTATTTTAATACAGGAGGAACGATCTCGGATGGCCAGAATGTTACCTATGCTAAAGTAGGAACTTATTTTCTCAATACAAGAGTAGTTGACCTTACAGGAAATGTAAAGATTGAAACCCCTCAGTATACTATAGAAGGTCCAAATATCAAACAGAATCAAAACACAAAAATTGCCGATTTTAATGGTCCTACAACCATTACCAGCAAAACCAATCCACGAAACAGAATCTATACGGAAAGAGGAACCTATAAAATGGATTCCAAGGAGGCGTATTTAACCAAAAACTCAAGGATATTTTACAATGAAAAAATCCTTACCGGTGATGATATGTACTACAATCAGATTTCAGGGTTTGGTAAAGCAACAGGCAATGTAACCCTGGATGATCCTAAAGAAAAAAGATACATAAAAGGAGGATACGGAGAAATTTTTGAGAAAAAAGACTCTGCAATGATGACCAAAAGTCCGTATGCTGTAAAAGTGATGGAAAAAGACTCCATTTATTTCGCTGCAGAAAAAATTATTTCTTATCAAAGACCGGACTCACTGGATATCAAAGTGAAGAAAAGCTATCTTAGAGCCTTCAAAAAAGCCCGTATTTATAAATCCAATGCACAGGGAAGAGCAGATTCCATTGCTTTCAACGAAACAGACGGAATCATGCATATGTATACCAACCCGATTCTTTGGAGCGGTGAAAAGCAGGTAACCGGAGATAAAGTAGAAGCCTACTTCAATACCAAAACGGAAGATATTGATTCCTTAAAAGTAATTGGAAATGCCTTTGCCATCAGTAAAGTAGACTCCCTGAACCTGAAAGATGAGTTCAATCAGGTGAAAGGGAAATTCATGACGGTGTACTATGAGAAAAATGCTATTAAAGAAGCAAGAGTAGTTGGAAACGCCCAATCTATCGTCTATGTTGATGATACCGATCAGGAAACCAAAAAACCGGAAAGAATAGGGATTACCTTGTCTACCTGCGGAATTATCGGAGCATTGTTTGAAGAAAGAGCATTACAGATTATTTCCTGCAGTATCGGAGCTGTTTCCGATACCTATCCGATGAGTATGATAGAGCCGTCAAAAAGAAAATTCCCGGATTTTAACTGGAATACCAAAGACAGGATCCGGAAATGGCAGGACATCCTTGTAGACACTCCGAATAACGAAGAAATACAATATACAGCAGATAATGAGCTCTTCGATAAAGCACAGAAAGCCATAGATGATGAAAAGGCCAAAGAAGAAGCTAAAAAACCTAAACGTACCAGAAAATAACAGAAAGACCAGTAAAATGCTGGTCTTTTTTGTGGATTAATTTTAACGTTTAATGAATCTTTTATAGCTTTGCTGAAATTTTTGGAGACAATGGAAATGCATAAAGATTTTTTTACATATCAGGCTCAAACCACAAAATTTGCTGCAGGTTTTGAAGTAGAGAAAGCAATAGGAAGCTATATTTACGGTACAGACGGAAAAAGATATCTTGACTTTGTAGCAGGAGTTTCTGCCAATACGCTGGGACATTCACATCCTAAAGTTGTGGATGCTATCAAAGAGCAGACGGATAAATACCTACACGTAATGGTGTATGGTGAATATGCACAGGAAAAGCCTGTAGCACTATGCAGATTGCTTGCTGAAGCTACTCCTGATCCCCTGGAAGTTACATACCTTGTGAATAGCGGTGCGGAAGCCATTGACGGAAGCTTAAAATTAGCCAAAAGATACACCGGAAGAGAAGAAATTGTTTCCTTTAAAAACTCTTACCATGGAAATACCCACGGCGCTTTGAGTGTTTCAGGAAATGAAACTCACAAGAGAGAATTCCGTCCTTTATTACCGATGGTTTCTTTTATTGAATTTAACAATGAAGAAGACTTCGATAAAATTACAGAAAAGACGGCTTGTGTTATCCTTGAAACCATTCAGGGAGCAGCAGGATTTTTGGTACCGGATAACGATTACCTGATCAAACTGAAGAGAAGATGTGAAGAAGTAGGAGCGCTTTTAATTTTAGACGAAATACAGCCGGGATTTGGAAGAACAGGGAAGTTATTCTCTTTCGAGCACTTTGGTATCGTTCCTGATATTCTTGTCATGGGTAAAGGAATGGGAGGCGGTGTTCCTGTAGGAGCTTTTATGAGTTCCAGAGAAATCATGGAAACGCTTTCACATTCTCCTAAATTGGGTCACATTACTACTTTTGGAGGAAACCCGTTGATTGCGGCTGCAAGTTATGCAACATTGAAAGAAGTGCTGGAAAGCGGCTTAATGAATGAAGTAGAGGAAAAAGAGAAATTGTTCAGAGAACTTTTGGTTCATCCTAAAATCAAAAATATCAACGGTAAAGGGCTGATGCTTGCCGTGAACTTAGGAACTCCTGAATACACACTGGAAGTAGCTAAAAAATGCATGGATAAAGGGCTTATTGTTTTCTGGCAGCTGTACAGAAATGAATACCTGAGAATCTCTCCGCCTCTTACATTATCTCTGGATGAAATAAGAGAAGGGTGTCAGATTATTCTCGATATACTGAATGAAAACTAAAGATAAAATCTCTCCGGAAAGGAGAGATTTTTTTATGTCTTGCATGGTAACTTTTAGCTTTAAAACTTACCATCACAGGGATTTAAATCCAGTGATAAATATCATGCAGATTCTATAAAAAAGTAATTGTTTTTTTGCGTAATAAAAAAATTAATTTATATATTGCGGGACGATAAAACAAAGATTATATGGCGAAACATAAAGTCCATTACGAATTTCCAATGCACTGTTTATCAGAGATTTTGTATGAATATCTGGCGACTGCAGAGGGATTGTCTGAATGGTTTGCGGATGAGGTAACAGAGAAAGGCGATGATTTCTTTTTTAGCTGGGGTGGAGGTCCTGCTGAGAAGGCCACTTTGATCAGATATAAGCCTGAAGGTTTCGTGCGTTTCAGATGGGAAGAAGATGAAGGAACAAAAAATTTCTTTGAAATGACTATCACAATTGATGATATTACAGAAGATCTGGCTCTAAATATTACAGACTTCTGTGAAGAAGGTGATGAAGAGGAAAATGCAATGTATTGGGAAAATCTTATCGAAAACCTTAGAATAAAACTAGGTGCGGCATAATACCGGGCTATATGAAATGATAAAACTGATGAACGATTTATCGTTCATTATTTTTTTGTAAATAAATTACATCAAAATTTGGAAAATCAATATTTTACATCAGACGAGTTACATGTAAAGAACAGAGCTTTTCTTTGGGGAGACTCAGTAAAAGTTTCTTTCTTTCTAAGAAATGGTGGATTGATCATGGACGAAGAATGCTATTTTTTTCTAATGGCTTCCATGAGAAAGATGAGACTGAATATTCCTTTGACTTACACGCTGGAGTTTTTCCAGACCCTTTTTCAAAAAGAAATTATTGAAGGCAAAGGCATAAGCAATGGAATTATCAATTTCCAGGTGTTCAGAAATAATGATGGAATGACATTGGCCAAATCTTCCGTTTCCTATTTTTACGAGGTGACGGAAATGGCTGATGTGCTTGCTGTTCATCAAAGACCTCTGGAATTGGATTTGATTAAGGAAATTAATGTTAATAACAACCTTTTGAGCAATATCCGGGTTCACTGTCCGGAAAATATTTACGGAGTGATCTATGCGCAGGAAAATGATCTTGACGATGTGATCCTTCTGAATCCAAACAAAAGAATAGCACGTACCACTGCCGGAAACCTTCTCTTTTTGGAAGGTGATGTTATCAAAGTACCAAAGCAGACGGAAGGAGCTTACATTTCTCCTTTGATGGAAAACTTTGTTACTTTTTTACATAAAAATAATCTTGCAGATATTCAGGAACACGAGATTATCGCATTTGAATCTCAGAAGGCTGAAGAAATTTTAATGATTTCTGATGAGAAAGGTATGTTTTCTGTAGGTAAGATAAGAAACAAGACTTTTGAAACCTCGCGTTTCTCCGGATTGGTAGAAAGCTGGAAGAAAAGTTTTAATTCATAAAAATTGACAAACCCGGTAAACAACAAAGTTCCAGAAGTCCTTTACCGGGTTTTATTCTGAGTAAAATCAGAAATTGTTTCTTTATTTAATATTCGTTGATAATCTCAACAAATTTTTGTGCGATTTCTTTCTGCCCTTTCTCACTGGTAATATAATTCCTGTTATCGGAATTATTGATAAAACCAAGTTCTACCAATACAGCAGGTGCTTTGGTCTCTCTTAGCATGTGAAGATTTTGGCGTTCTTCAATTTTACGGGCATTGAATTTCTTATAGATTTTTCCGGCCAACTCCTTTGATACGTCAGAATTCTGAACGTAAACTTCAAATCCGTTGTCAGATCTCTCCTTCTGAGGAGAACTGTTAACGTGAAGAGAAATGACCATTTCAGGGTTCAGCTTATTGATCTGATCTGTTCTTTCAGCAAGGGTAGGAGAACTGTCTGCATCCCTTGTTAAAATGACCTCATACTTATCCTGGTTTTCATTGATTTTCCGGATTTCCTTAGCAATGCTTAATGCAATATTTTTTTCCAGAATTTCACCATAAGCAGCCCCAAAATCATTTCCGCCATGTCCGGCATCAATGACAATGTATTTTTTGCTGATAGGAGTAAATGATAAAAACGCTGTAGAAAATATTGATAAAGCAAGTAGTGTAATACCTTTCATATCAGTGATTTTAGTTTTTCAAATAACGGAAAAACTTTCTTTAAAATTGGTTAACAGAATCTTAAAGTTTGTTAATTATTTTTAATCATATGAAAGGGATATTGTTAATTTAATGAAATATCCTCAGGAGAGTTGGCCCAGAGAAGAAATTCTCCTCCAAGATTCTGCATAATAGATTTCCAGAGTGTCTGATCATTGGGAAGCGTATAATCAAGATTATAAACATCCACTACCGTCCACATTTTTCTTTGAACTTCAGTATCCAGCTGATGAGAAGACCATCCGGAATATCCTGAAAAGATTTTGATATGGTTGATATCCAGTTCACTGCTTAAAACCGCATTAATAATACGTTCGATATCTTCTGTAAGATAGTATTCATCAGTAATGTCTGTATAGATCTCTGTAACTCTTTTGCCTTTTACAATGAAAAATACCTTGTCGTTTTCTACAGGTCCTCCATCATATACCTCAATTTTAAAGTCAAAAAAATCTTTGAATTTGCTACTCATCTGGCTGTTCTTTTTATTCAATATCAAACCAAATGCACCACTTTCATTATGTTCAATAACCAATACTACCGATCTTGAAAAAATATCGCCGGAAATGTCGGGTGTCGAGATTAATATTTTACCTTTGTATGAGTGATTCATACTCAAATTTAATAAAAAATATTTATGGAAAACCTGCACGACAGAAGAAAAGTGTACGAGAAATCCCAACTTATTGAAAGTGAGATAAAACAAAATCCAATTGAACAGTTCAGAGACTGGTTTTTGGAAGCCAATGAGAGTCCGATGATCTCAGAAGCTAATGCTATGGCGGTTTCTACAGTAGAAGAAGATGGGTGCCCAAGAACAAGAATGGTACTGCTTAAAGCATATACCCATGAAGGATTTATTTTTTATACCAATTATCACAGCAAAAAAGGAAAAGCAATAGAAAACAACCATAAAGCCTGCCTGCATTTTTTCTGGCCTAATCTTGAAAGGCAGATTATCATCAAAGCTGATCTTGAAAAGGTGGCAGAAAACCTTAGCGACGGTTATTTCCATTCCAGGCCGAAAGGAAGCCAGCTCGGCGCTGTGGTCTCTCCGCAAAGCCAGGAGATTCCCAATAGAGAATTTCTGGAAGATAAATTAAAAGAGCTGGAAAAGGAGTATGAAAATACGGAAGTCCCAAGACCAGCCCACTGGGGCGGATATCTTGCAAGACCTTATGAAATTGAATTCTGGCAGGGAAGACCCAATCGTCTTCATGACAGGATTATTTATGAGCTTGAAGATCTTGACTGGAAAATCTCGAGACTGGCTCCGTAATGGGAAGTTAGAAGTTAGAAGTTAGAAGTGGCGGTTTTCAATAGGAGATAAGGCGCTTGAAAATATAAAATTTGTAATATCAATAGAAGCGGGCTTTAGCCCGCTTATTTTTATTAGATATGATGATCGGCTTTAGCCAAAACTTAATAATTCTAAACCACTTAAAGCTTCTTAATAGTTGAATTTCCGGTCACAATTTGACATAAAAAAAGGCTGTTTCTAAGAAACAGCCCTGAATTTTTGTAATCTGAATGATTATTTTTTCTTAGCACCTGAAACTGCATTTGATAAATCAGCTCCAGCTTTGAATTTAGCAACTTTTTTAGCAGCAATTTTGATCGGTTTTTTAGTTGCAGGGTTAATACCTTGTCTAGCCGCTCTCTCAGCTACTGAGAAAGTACCAAAACCTACTAAAGAAACTTTTCCGTCTTTTTTCTTTAATGTAGTTGTAACGTTACCAATGAAAGACTCTAGAGCAGCTTTTGCTGCAACTTTAGTGATACCTGCATCTTTTGCGATTGCGTCGATTAATTCAGACTTGTTCATAATTTTTAATATTAAAGTTAGTTCGTAATTATAGCAAATATAGTACTATTTTCTAATTGTGCAATTTTTTTATTAAAACTTGTGCAATTTTTTTGCATTTCACTGAAATCAGTTAAAATATGATAATTCCACTTTTCACAGAAAATCTACGTTACAGGTTACTAAAATCATGCCAAATGCTTATGTGTATTGACTTTAGCAAAAAGTTAATATTATTTTTCGTATTTATTAAATCCTAAATTGTGTATGAAGAATTAATTTTTTTGACCATATGATTATTAAATTTATAAGTAATTTTTATATTTCTTGTGTTTTGTTAAATTAAACACCTGTGTTTGTGGGAGTTTTAAAATGATAATAAACGCCTGTTTTATTAATTTTTATTAATAAATTTGCAACATGTTAATAGAAGTTTTCAAGTCTAAGATTCATAGGGTGAGAGTAACTGCCTCTGACCTTAATTATATAGGGAGTATAACGATCGATGAAGATCTTATAGAAGCTGCCGGTCTGGTAGTGGGAGAAAGAGTCTATATCGTGAATGTGAACAACGGAGAACGTTTTGATACCTACGTGATCAAAGGGAAAAGAAAATCAGGTGAAGTATGTCTGAATGGTCCTGCAGCAAGAAAAGTACAGAAAGATGATATCATTATCATCATTGCCTATGCTCAGATGACTCCGGAAGAAGCAAAAGACTTCCAGCCAAAAATCGTTTTCCCGGATGAAAAAACAAATCTTCTTACGTAGTACATGGAGAAAATATCAAAAAGTCCGGTAAAATCAATACTTACAATAGTAATATCGCTTGCTTTTGCAGGCTTTTTTTTATGGCTTGCCTTAAGAGGTCTGGATTTTAAAGTCATTCAAAAGTCATTGGCAAAAGCTAATTATATCTGGGTATTGTTTGCTTCCGTATTTGGTCTTCTGGCGTACTGGTTCAGAGCGATACGCTGGAATCTGATGCTGGAGCCGATGGGACACAGAATTTCCAATTCCAATGCGCTTTGGTCCATCTCATTTGGTTATCTGATGAACCTTACAATTCCCAGAAGTGGCGAAGTAGCAAGGGCAACCGCTTTATATGGGGTGGAAAAAGTACCTGTAGATAAATCTTTCGGAACTATTATTCTGGAAAGGGTAGTAGATCTGATCTGTATGCTTGGTTTCTTAGGACTGACGTTATTGTTTAAATACGAAGCCATTCTGTCATTCTATAAAAACTCAGGAATAACAATGAATCCCAACAAGATCATACTGGTTCTTTCTATTCTGATTGCAGGAACAGTTTTGTTCTTTGTATTTAAAAAGAAACTTTCAGGAATTCCTTTTTTAGGAAAAGTGGTTAGCTTTATTGACGGGATTTTTCAGGGGATAACTTCCATCTTTAAATTAAAAGAAAAAGGGAAATTCATTCTTTATACATTAGGAATCTGGATTTGCTATTACTTTGCTGCATATCTGGTATGTTTTGCTCTTCCTGAAACTTCAGCATTTACCTTTGCAGACGGTTTCTTTATTATTGTAGTAGGAACATTAGGAATGATTATCCCTGCCAGTGGAGGAATCGGAGCGTATAACCTTGCCATGAAGTATGGTTTTATGGCGCTGTTTATTTCAGTAGGGAAAAGTGCAGATTTTGGCGGTGAAATGGGACTTACGTACTCCTTTATTTCTTTACCGCTGCAGATTGTGATTATGCTGGTGATGGGATTAATTTCCATTCCCATGCTGGCAAAAGCAAGAAATGTTGCTGTTTCAGATAAAGAATTTGAAAATTAATTCAATACATTTTATATAATACAAGGTTCAATTTTTTAATTGGACCTTTTTATTTTGTGGCTTAAATTCTTTTAATTGAGTTGTATAAAATATTTTTTTAATGAATAAATTTGGTCAGTTCATAAATCACTTCTATCTTAATGCAAAAAATAATCATAATATAAAACACTATGGCAATTAATCTACAGAAAGGACAAAAGATCGAGATAGGATTGACGAAAATGACGATTGGATTAGGCTGGGATCCGAATGAAGGAACCGGCTACGATTTTGACCTGGATGCTTCTGCAATCATGATTGATTCTGACAGAAAATTAGTAAGCGAAGAATACTTCGTTTTTTACAATAACTTAAATTCTCCGGATGGAGCCCTTATCCATACAGGAGATGATCCGAGTGGTAAAAACAGTGATGGTGACGATGATGAAGCGATCATTATAGACCTGGATAAAGTAGATTCAAGAGTAGAAGAGATCCTTTTTGTGGTAACCATAGAAGACTTTGAAAGAAGAAGACAGAATTTCGGACAGGTAAGAAATTCCTATATCAGAGTAGTAGATAACCATTCAAACCAGGAGATTGCAAAATACGAACTGGATGAGGATTTTTCTATTGAAACCGGTGTAGAATTCGGAAGACTGTACAAAAGAAACGGAAGCTGGAAGTTTGAAGCTTCAGGAATAGGATACAGAGCAGATCTTGGCTTCTTTCTTGAAAAATACTACAAAGGGCAAATCATCAAATAAAATATCAGATACACAAAAACTATAACTATGGCAATTAATTTACAGAAAGGACAAACGATAGATTTAAGAAAGAATGACCGCGGCGAAAGCGTGTATGATCTTTCAAAAGTAACCATCGGCTTAGGATGGGACGTAAGAAAGCAGGGAGGTGGATTTTTTGGAAAACTATTCAGTAAAGAAGCAGAATACGACCTTGATGCAGTAGCATTTCTTTTAGATGGCAACGGAAAAGTAGCCAATTTGGGAAGAACGGTACAGACCAATGACGGAAGACAGATGGGGCTTTACCAGGGAGATGTGGTTTTCTTCAACTCCATGCAGCATCCAAGCGGAAATGTATGGCTTACCGGAGACAATAGAACCGGAGCAGGAGATGGAGATGATGAACAGATCATTGTAAGATTGGATCAGCTGGATCAGAGTTATCAGAAAATTGTATTCCTGGTTACCATTTATCAGGGAAGAACCAATAACCAGCACTTCGGAATGATTGAAAATGCATTTATCCGTGCTGTAGATGCTACAGGAAAAGAAATTACAAAATACAGCCTTTCCGGTGATTCAAGTATGAATGGTAAATGTGCAATGGTTTTTGCAGAAGCATACCGCCACAACGGAGACTGGAAATTCCGTGCTGTGGGAGAACCACACAATACAGATAATTTTATCGATATTCTGAGACAGCAATACGCATATTCCAACTAGATTCTCAAATTTTTATCAAATCATAATAAAAGCCGTCGGCGGAAGTCGAAGACTTCCGCCGACGGCTTCGAATTAATACTTGTCTATAATGAGCAGGAGATTATTAGCTTATTTTTTATTAGATACTTCAGGTTCCATGAACGGAGAGCCTATTCAGGCACTGAATAATGGTCTCAACGGCCTTATCAGTATGCTCCGTGCAGATCCGCAGGCAATGGACAGCCTGCATTTGAGTGTTATTACCTTCGATAGAGATGTTAAAAATATGATACCCTTAACAGACCTGGCGAGCTTTTATCCCATGGAAATTACCTGTCCGGATAGTGGTCCGACGCATACAGGAGCAGCCCTGGAAATGGTTTCAGAATTGATGCAGAAGGAAATTGTAAAAGAATCTGCCGATACAAAGGGAGACTGGCAGCCGCTGCTTTTTATATTTACGGATGGAAAACCTTCGGATATTCAGAAATACAGGCAGATGATCCCGGTGATCAGAGGACTGGAATTTGGTGCTATCGTAGGATGTGCAGCAGGCCCGAAAGCTGATGAAAAGTTTCTGAAGGAACTCACAGATCATGTGGTAAAGCTTGATACTACGGATGCCATTACCCTCTCTTCCTTTTTCAAATGGGTGAGTTCTTCCATTACGCAGGGAGGACAATCTCAGAATACAGGAGAAAACATCACATTACCTCCGCCACCATCGGAGCTTACTATTATTATTTAAAAAATTGTCTTTACAGCATGAGAAGACTGCCTATTTATTTTTTAGTAGACGTCTCCGAATCTATGGTAGGAGAACCTATTGAGCAGGTACAGGAAGGGATCGCCAATATCATCAGGGAATTAAAAAAAGATCCTTATTCACTTGAAACTGTCTACATTTCCGTGATTGGTTTTGCGGGAGAAGCTGAAATCATTACGCCGATGCAGGATATTATCAGTTTTTATCCGCCTAAAATTCCGGTCGGAAGTGGTACATCACTTTCCCAGGGTTTAATTAAACTAATGGATTGTATTGACAGGGATATTGTGAAAACAACGTATGAAAGAAAAGGCGACTGGAAACCTATAGTGTTTCTTTTTACAGACGGAGTGCCCACTGATGATGCGACCAAAGCCATTGAAAGATGGAATAACAAATACAACGGAAAATCTAACACTATTGCTGTTTCTATTGGAGAAAATACCAATTATAAACTTCTCGGATCTCTGGCAGACCATGTTTTACTGTTCAATAATTCTGATGAGAATTCTTACAAAGAGTTTTTCAAATGGGTAACAGATTCTATTAAAACAACCAGCCAGAGTGTCACAGAAGCCAAAAAAGAAGGAATTAATTTGTCTAAAATAGATTCCATGATTCTGGAGAAAGTAGATCCAGAAATGGAACAGAGATTCCCGGATAATAATTTTGTAGTATTGAACGGAAAATGCCAGGAAACGGAAAAGCTTTATCTGATGAAGTTTAAAAAAGCATTCGCAGAATCAAGCATACCGGGAATGGCTACAAGATATTACAGACTGGACGGAGCATATAAAATTGATGAAAAAGCCTACTACAGACTTTCTTCCCATCAGAAAACGTATCTTAAAATCAATATAGAAGAACTGGATGGAGGTACTTCATGTCCTCATTGTGCCAATCCTATTGCATTGGCCACCTGCTCTTGCGGAGGTATACACTGTCTGAGAGGAGAAGGGTACAGCAAATGTCCGTGGTGCGGAACTTCGGATTATTACGGATTTTCCGGAGGAGGATTTGATATTAACCGAACTTTGGGCTAATGATGGGCAAATTTTTCAGGAAGTCTGCCGCAGAATCCAAGTCAAAGACGATGGAACAAGCTGTTGTTTTTAAAGAAAAAGAAGAGTTCAAAGATGCTCATTGGATATTGAAAAATGCCAGTGCAAAGCAGTTCTATGAATTCACTTTCGATATGGAAGATTTCCCGAACATAAAGATTCAGAATATTGGAAACATTGAAGAAACAGGGCTTACTTTTGAAAACAATACAATCTCAGGAATCCCGGTTACCAATAATATGTATCATCTGGATATTCAGTTTTATCATATTCACGATCAGCATCAGATGGAGACTAAGAAAATACAACTTTTCGTTAACGCAGATCCCAAAGACTTATGGAAGAATATTCCAAGCGATACAAACGCAGCTTTTTATAAACCGGAAGAAGACTCATTGAAAGGTTCTTTTTCAGACAAAAAAATTGTGGTGGCTTCCAAAAGAGGACGTTCCCATGCGCATGAAGGCAAATTTCGTGAAGACGATTTTGCTGTAAATAGGCTTTCCGATGGCTGGAATATTATTGCTGTTTCAGATGGAGCGGGCTCAGCAAAAGCTGCAAGAGAAGGTTCCAGACTGGCAACAGAAACGATCAACCGGTTTTTTAACTCAAAGGAGACTTTAAACCAGATTGAAAATAACGTCAGCATGCTGTATAACGGCCAATCTTTCGTAGAAAATGAGTCAGAATCTAAACAGAATATCATCAATATCTTATCGGAAGGTGTTTTACATGTTTATCAAACACTGGAAAAAACAGCAGTGGAAAATGATTTTTCAGTAAATGATCTGCATGCAACCCTTATTTTTATTTTGCTTAAAAAGTACAGCTTCGGATATGTTGTGCTGAGTTTTGGAGTGGGAGATTGCCCGATCAATCTTATTAACACGGATTTTTCTGAAGTTAAGCTTTTAAACCGGATGGATGTGGGAGAATTTGGTGGAGGGACACGTTTCATCACCATGAAAGAAATTTTTAATGATACAATAGCTTCCCGTTTTCAGATCACCTGTGTAGAAGATTTTTCTTATCTGGTGTTGATGACAGATGGCATTTATGATCCTAAATTTACCACCGAAAACAAACTGGAAGACACAGAAAACTGGAAAGCACTTTTTGAAGACCTTGCCGGGAATAATGATGACAGGGCGAAAGTAGATTTTATCAACGATGAAAAGATTGATGAAGAACTTTTAATCTGGAGCGATTTCTGGAGCAGAGGAAATCATGATGACCGTACATTGGCAATAATCTATTAATACGAATGAAAAAGACCATTAAGGTTGTCTCTGTTCTGGACACAGCCAAATCCTATGAATACGTAGATGAAAACCCTATCCGGGGCGGGGTGAAGGATGTTTATTTTTCGCCTGATAAAGAATATGTAGTTGCTTTTTACCGGAATCCGCTGGATGAAGGACAAAAAGAAAGAATCATGAGAATTGTTTCCACTTATCTGCAAAGTTTACAGAGTGGAAATGCTTCAGAGTACTTTCTGAACGAAATATTCAGATGGCCTTATGATATTGTTGAAAGAAATAAACTAACGGGAATTGTAGTTCCTGTTTATCACCATAAATTTTATTTTGCCAAAGGTTATATCGGTTCGGATAATATCCAGGGACAGGATAAAGTGGGGAAGTGGTTTACCGCTCCCATGTTCCGGAATCAGCAGTATCCGTTGAGACTGGATCGGTCAGAATTGGGAGATTGGCTGAGCTATTTTCAGATTGCAGTCAATATCAGCAGAGGAGTGAAAAAGCTGCATCAGATGGGACTGGCACACTCCGATTTGTCTTATAACAATATTCTGGTAGATCCCGTTACAAAATCTGCCTGTATTATCGATATTGACGGTCTTGTGGTTCCCAGACTCTTTCCACCGGAAGTCATAGGAACCGCCGACTTTATTGCGCCTGAAGTTTTAAAAACCCAACATCTGAAACTTCAGGATCCGGACAGGCATTTACCCAATCAAAAAACAGACCTGCATGCTCTTGCGGTTCTCATTTATATGTATCTGCTAAGAAGGCATCCGCTGCGTGGAGGTAAAATCTGGGACCTGGATTCTGAAAAAGATGAAATTCTGTCCATGGGAGAAAAAGCAATGTTTGTAGAACATCCGCAAAATAATTCCAACCATGTGAAGTCCGATCATCTCAGAAAATGGGATGCATTCTGGGGCGACCCTCAGAAAATTCCTTATACGGTTACAGGCCCTTATATTTCAGAATTGTTCAGAAAGACATTCGTTGATGGATTACATGATCCCATCAGACGTCCCACTGCCAATGAATGGGAAACAGCTTTGTTGAAAACCGTAGATCTGATCCAACCATGTCTTAATCCGGATTGTACAGAAAAATGGTACGTCTTTGATAATACCAGCAATCCCAAATGCCCGTTTTGCGGAACACCACATCAGGGAACATTACCCGTTTTAGACTTATATTTTAAATTTGATGATGAGGTATGGAAACCGGAAAATCACAGGCTCATGGTTTATCATAATCAGTATCTTTTCAAATGGCATGTTTCCAGGAAAGTGATACGCAACGAGAATCTGACGATGCAGGATAAAATGCCGGTAGGATATTTTACGTTCCACCAGGGAAGATGGGTATTGGTCAACCAAAGCTTATCAGGAATGAAGGATATCACAGAACAGAAAGAAATTCCACCAGGCTCTATGGTTGAACTTACCGATGGTAAAAAAATACTGCTTTCCTCAGAAGAAGGCGGAAGATTGATTTACGTAACCATGGCAAACCAGTAAAGACTAACGGGTAATCAAGGCTTGTTTGCGGAGTGTCATTCTGAATGGAATGAAATGTAATGAAGAATCTCACAGATGATCGTGGCTATTTGTGCTCATTTATTTGTGAGATTTGTGTTTAAATCAAAGGGAAACATTCAACGGCTTTAGCTAAAATTTTTAAAAAACATTTACTGTCTTTCCGTTTCCATAAAATAAGAATACTGGTCTTCCCCCACAATTCTGAACCCAAGACTTTTATAAAGATGCTGTGCTTTATTCGTTTTTAAAACACTTAATGAAACCGTTTTCCCTGCTAAAGAAGCTTCTTCTAAAATATCTGACAAGATCTTTTTTCCAAGCCCTTTGCCCTGTTGACTGGGATCAATCTGAAGCTGCAGAACCTCAATATTGGTAAATGTTCTGTCTACTTTTAACAGCCCGATGGGCTGATCATTTAAAAAAATGATATTGGCCTTTTCAAACTGATACAGAATTCTTTGCAAAGTTGTCTCCCTGTCGATAGAAAGCCCGGAATTTTCATAATGAGGATTCATGGTTTTCATTCTGAGATCGAGAAGAAAATCAATATCAGTATCATCAGCTTGTTGATAGCGCAGGTTAAGATTCATATTCAAAAATAAGAAATTAAGCTCTTACTTGAATGCAATTTTCAGTCCTATTTCTTCTTGCATAGGTTAAAGGTTGTAAAGGGTGGAAGATGGAAGAAGGAAGCTATTATTGTGCTGTGGAGAACTTCTGCATTTTTTATTGTAACTTCTGTTTTAAAAAAAATATTCCAGTCAAAAAACTTCAGATGTTTCACGTCTGCCAGAAACTTCCATCTCCCAGCTTCCATCTTCCAGCCTTACACCAGCTCAAAAAAGCCCCTTCTCCCGATTTTAATTTTAGTTTGAGGGATCAACTCCACCTCTTCATTTGCGTCTGTTATTTTAATGGTATTGATCTGAATTCCTCCACTCTCAACCAATCTCCTGATAGCAGATTTGCTGAGGTCATTTTTAAGCTGGTGGCAAAGTTCAACGATAGAAATTTTATTTTTGATGCTTTTCAATGAACCAATAGCTACAGGTTCATACACTTTATCTTCAAAATTTTTATTCTGAAACTGGTTGATAAAGAACTGTTCTGCATCTTCAGCTGAAGCCAAATCATGGTACTGGCTGACGATATTTTTAGCAATGATTTTTTTAATATTCATTGGGTTTTCGCCTTCGTTTAACCGGGAAAAAATTGCTGTTTTTTCTTCCATAGAAAAATCGGTAGTAAGATTGATAAACTCTTCAATCAAAGTATCTGGAATAGACATGGTTTTTCCAAACATTTCATTGGGTTCGTCCGTCAATCCAATAATATTGTTCAGGGATTTACTCATTTTTTCTTTTCCGTCAAGACCTCTCAGTAAGGGCATACACATGACAATCTGAGCGGGCATTTGATGCACCTCCTGAAGCTGTCTTCCCATCGTGCAGTTGAACAGCTGGTCTGTGCCTCCCATCTCGATATCGCACTCAATTTTTACAGAATCAAAACCCTGAAGAATCGGGTAAACCAGTTCATGCATGGCAATAGGTGTATTTTCTGTAAACCTTTTATTAAAATCATTTCGGTGCATCAGCTGTGCAACGGTAACTCTTGAAAGAAGCTGGATCACCTCAGAAAAAGTAAGGGCATCCAGCCAGTCGGAATTGAAAACAATCTTTGTCTTCTGTACATCAATTACCTTTGAAAGCTGATTGATATAAGTCTGGGCATTATGCTGTACATCTTCAGCGCTTAAAGGTTTTCTTGCTTTGTTTTTTCCTGTGGGATCGCCAATCCTTGCTGTAAAACTTCCCACAACAATAATGATCTGATGTCCCAGATCCTGAAACTGTTTCAGTTTTTTTAAGACCACAGCATGCCCCAGATGAAGATCCGGAGCCGTGGGATCAAAACCCAGTTTGATGGAAAGTTTTCTGTTTTCTTTAGAGGCCAGAGCCAGTTTTTCTTCCAGACCGTTTTCAGGCAGGATGATAGCTACATTTTCTTGTAATGGATGAATCATGTTGAATAGTTTTAAAATGAAAAAGCCCGGACAGGTAATGTCCGGGCTCTATATATACGTTAGATTATTTTATTGGATTATAGATATAGAAAGTCTTCCCGAACGATAGCCCGGAGTGTAATATTCACTGAAGAATGGAAGACGTAATATACTGTTCAGATGTTTCATTGTGATGCAAATATACAGGGAATTCCTGAGGATCCAATATTTAAACCATTAAGACGCATTGCAGGGTTATAACAAGATTTGTTTTAAAAGAAAAACTTAACCATCCATCAATCTTAATGGCTTAAAATAATGGTTCAAAACAATTTTACTTGCGATTTTTGAAGCTAATTTCATGCCATAAATCCCTTAAAAATAAAATACAGGATAAAGATGTAAAAACTGTATTTTATTATTTTCTTAGTTGCCTTGCATAAAGCTTCTGATAAAGGGTAAATCATTCATTTTTCAATAAGTTTTTTTAAAGAAAAAAATTAATAGTTAAGAACATGTTCAGAGTATAAATTTTTAATCTGACCTTTCCAGATTTCCAGATTTTCGGGAGAAGCTTTATCTGCTTTATCAAAAAATAAATGCCTGATGATTTCAAGCCCTGAATAGATAAAAATGCCATTGTCAGAAGTTAGTGTCAATGCTTTATCCATTCCTGTTTTTTCATATTCTTCATGAGATTTTCCATGGGTATTGATAATCACCGTCTTTTTACCTTTCAGGAGTCCTTTCTGTATCCCCTGATCATAACGGTAGGCAAATCCATAGCTGAAAACACGGTCTATGTATCCTTTCATTATCGCAGGAAGTCCGGTCCACCAGATTGGGTAGATAAAAGTAATCTGCTCTGCCCACGAAATGTATTCCTGTTCGGTTTTTACATCATCCAAAACTTTTCCCATACGCTGTCCCTGCATATCATCCAGAGAAAGTACAGGATCAAAGTCTATGGTATAAAGATCTCTCACAACAACTTCCTCGTTACGAAACTGAAGGGTTTCAACAACTGTGTTTAAAAGATGATGATTTAAACTGTTTTCATTTGGATGCGCGTAAATGATTAAATGTCTCATTGTTTTGATTGTTAAGATTAATGAGACAAAAGTACTGCGGCGTCCTTCTCAAAAATTGTAAGAAAACGAAACGGTCTATCCGGACCTGGGATTACAGATTTCCTGCTGGAATTTTAAATATTGAGCCGGAGAAATGTTGATAAAATGCCTGAAATCATGGATAAGCTGGCTCTGGTCATAATAGCCACATTCATCAATGATCGTAAACCACTTGACAGGGTTTTGCCTTTCAGTTTCCTTTTCAATGATTTGTATAGCTTTTAAAAATCGATTGTAACGGTTAAGTTCTTTTAAAGAATAGCCAAACTGCTCTTTCTGCTTTCGCTGGATGTTTCTTTCTGTCTGCTGAGTCTGTTCTGCAATTACTTTAACGGGATTTAACAGATCATTCTCAAAACTACTCAACAGCTGTCCTGTAATGTCCCGATCCTGCAGATAAGGTTTACAGAATTCAAGGATGTAATCTACCTGTTTTGTGACTGAATCTAAGCTTTTAAGCTGATGCCAAAGGTCTGTAAAACAATTTTCTTCCAGTAATTCATTCGGATGTTTTACCGATTGTTCAATAGATATTTTTCCAAAAAACCTGAAGAATGCATCATCCTTAAAATTGGCAACCAAAATAGAGCATCCTGCGGGAAGTGTATATTCAAAAGCTTGTCTTACCGGCCCGAATACCATGCATTTGTCCACACTTATCATCGTTTTTTCCCGCGTAAACATCGTAGCATTTTCTCCAAAACAAAGTAACAGAATTGTCTGATAAGTAGGTAAAAGCGTCTTGGTAATGGAGGATTCGGAAGTGTTTTCAGCAAAATAAAAATGAGTAAATACATTTTCAAATTCCTGAGGAACAGAAATTCTGTACTCGTTATATTCAGAATGTAATTCCATAAGCCTGAAAATTAAGCGATGAGGTATTTTATCATTGTAAAGTTGGTCAAAGGAACTCCTTTTACATAGACCGTTTTTTCCTGAACAACCTGAAAGCCTGCTTTTTCAAAAAATGGTCTGGCTGTTTTGCTTACATCTGCAGTAACCTTCGTTTCATGATTCAGCAAAGCTTCTTTTTCAATCTGACGAAAAAGCATGGCTGCGATACCTTGATGCTGATGATCTTTGTGTACAAAAAGCAGATCAATATAATTTCCGTGAGCAAGTGTACAAAAACCAGCGATCTTATTTTTTATGACCGCAATCAAAACATATTGATCACGGATCACTTCCATCCATCTCTCCTCATTCCCAGCCCCGGATTTCCAGGCTTCAAGCTGTCGAGTATCATAGTCTTTTTTACATACTTCATCTATGGTTGCCGTAAAAAGCTGCAACATTTCCGGAAGATCATCACTGGCTCCTTTCCTGATGATGATTTGATTATCTGATGTAAAGTTGTTCATAAAGCTTTTGCTGTTCTTTAATCTCATGTCAGAAGTTTCATAAAAAAGCAAGCAGTTCCGCATCGTAAAAGGAAACTGCCGGCTATGTTATAGTTTTTATCCTGGTTCAATACTATAAAAGACAATTATTGAATGCAGGATGTTACATAAACCGTATAATTTTCTATTCCTGTTCAAGCTTGATGATAGATCCCTTATAAAATCTAGTCAGATCATAAAGATCGGTAAAGTAATGCTGAAGATCCGGGATGATGGCAGGATCAAAATCTTTCAAGCCACATTGATCTTCTGCCAGAAGGTACAAAGACTGGTTATCCGGTTTCAGATATTCACAAAGGATATTATCAGAATTTTGTTTTCTGTTAATCATCTCTGTCAGAAATATTCCGTAGATCAGAAATTGATTGAAATTTTTAGCATCCACAATATAATTCATGTCCTGTTTCAGCAGTTTTTCATAATCGGAAAGGATCTGAAGGAAATTCTCGGCATGAACGGTTGTTGGAATTTCATAAAAAAGATCAATACCATTGATGAAAAGCTGTGTTTTGGTCTCTTCGTGATCTGAAGAATATACTTTGTGAAACCATTGAAAAATAAGCAGAAGTTCTTCCTGAGTAAGCTCTTCAACAGAACTTTTTACTTTTTCTTTAATGGTTTCAAGGCTGTTTTTCGCTTCAGGCTGAAGAAATTTCAGAATATGTTCTTCTTCACGGCTGAGTTTATTGTACAAATTAATTTTGGCAATAGTGGGATTGGTCTTGATGAAATATAGTTCTTCCGCCATAGTTATTTACCAAATTAGATTTCAAATGGTTGTTTAAATATACAAAATATGCATCAACTGTATTAAAAAAAATAATATGCAATGAATGGTATGCTATTGTATTGTTTTTTGCATTGCAATTCTGTTTCCTTCCGGGTCTTCGAACTCTGCTGCAGCAAATTCATATTTTCATCAATTCTTTTGGGGTAAAAACAGAACCACCATGGTGAACGGCTTTCTCCAATTTTTGATCACTATTCTCTGTATGTTTTTTGTAATGATCGATATTCTTAAAGTTCCGGACGATGTTCTTCCGAATGAAAAACAGAAAATGATATTGTTTTTTTAGTATTTCTTACATCATCAGATAATAAGGGGAATGCATGCGGGAATTTCTGGTCGAAAATTATTTTTCAGCTGAAATGAGCAACATCATTGGTCTGCGGAGTTCCTCTTTCATCTCCGGAATTTCTTTCAACATCTCTTCTTCTGGTTGAGGTTCAATAACTTCTTTGATTTTAAAACCTGCTTTTAATAATGTATTTAAATAAGAAGTTAAAGTATGGTGATATTTGATGACATGTTCTCCCAGAAAAGTAGTGTTCCTTTTTCCTTCTATAAAATAACGGTCTACCGGCCAGCAGGTTTTTTCACCATTTTTATCATATACCCAATCCTGACCGCCTTCTGCAGTGAAAACAGGATGCTCTACTGAAAATACAAATGATCCGCCGGGAATAATCCATTTATAAATCTGTTGAGCGATGGTACCAAAAGATTCTATATAATGCAAGGTAAGAGAGCTCAATATGATGTCAAATTGTTCGGCAGGATAGTCAACATCTTCAAGGGCTTTTCTTTCATATTGAATTCCTTCAAGATTATTGATTTCCATAGCTTTTGCCAGCATTTTTTCTGAAAGATCAATTCCGGTTACAGATTTTGCTCCGTGTTCTATCGCATAGCGGCAATGCCACCCGAAACCACAGCCAAGGTCAAGAACATTTTTTCCCTGAAAATCAGGCAGCATATTTTTTAAGGTGTGCCATTCTCCTGCTCCCTCTAATCCTATCTGAGAACGAAGCATTTTCTCGTATTGATCAAAAAATGAAGGATTATCGTATTTGTTTTCTTTCATAGCTTCAAAAAAATGGGGTTCTTAATTATCTATCCTTGTCAAGGTTTTAAACCTTGACAAGGATCAAAGACTACTGTTCTTTCTGATATTAATCTCAGATATTCCAGATTTTGAAATATAAATTTACGACAATATCAGAGATGAGAGGTTTCCGATCCCTTAAAAATAAAAGCTGAATGTAAAACATCCAGCTTTATATCAACTCTCAATTGAAAATTTTTAATTTGATTCCGTATATTTTTTGAAATTATCAAGAATTGCCTGCCAGCCTCCTTTCTGCATGTCTTCAGGATTCTGGTTTTCAGGATCAAAAGCTACATCTACATGGGTTTGGCCATTGTTTTCTTTAAAGTCAACATGTACCTGTCTTCCGTCCGGCATGGTATAGGTAAAGTTTTCACCATCTTTTATTTCATTATAAACAGCTTCAAAGTCGAAACCGAAACTTCCGTCTTTTGCTTCCATTCTTGCTGCATATTTTCCTCCGACTTTCATATCATTTGAAGCGGAAGGACACTGCCAGGAAGGATCAGCAAAGTTCCACCGGGTGATATGTTCCGGTTGGGTGTAATAATTCCATACTTTTTGTGCATCTGCATTGATGGCTGCAGAAACTGTGATTTTGTGGCTCATTTTTATTGATTTAATGATGATAATAATTCGTCGAGTTTTTCAAGAGTTGCCATCATTCCCTGTTCCATACCCATTTCGATAATGGTTTCCAGATCAGCTAAGGACTGATAGTGAACAATTGTTTCTACAAGGGTATTTTCATTTTTATCAGTGAAAGTTACTGTCCATTCTGCCTGAGGAAGATGGGTGTTGATTTCTCCTTTTTCATTACAAAAAGCATCACCTGATGTATAAGAATCTATTGGGTTTATCGTGTGGTAGCTTACCCAGCCCCAGTATTCTGTTCCATTAGGCTCTACCATTGCATAATGCCAGTGTCCGCCTTCACGGAATTCCATTGATTTTGTTTTCGTGGTCAACGGTTTTGGAGCAAACCAACGGTCAAGAAGTTCACTTTTTGTGTAACAGTCCCAAACCATTTGCCGGTTTGCCATAAATTCACGTCTGATCGTAAGGGTGTTCTTTTCCTTGTCTGCCAGAAAATCGAACTGAAGATGATGTTTCATAATAATATTTTTTATAGTTTTTTTGGCTTAAATGATGAAAATATGAGGTTTTACATTGCTGAATTTTATTTCTGCTGGCTTTTCAATGTTGCCAGTAAGGTATCAAGCTGCTCGAAACGGCTTTCCCAAATCTTTCTGAACTGTTCCAGCCAATGATCTATTTCTTTCATTTTATCAATTTCTAAAAAGTAATAAATTTCTCTTCCCTGGTGATTCTGGGTTACCAATTCACATTCCGTCAGAATTTTCAGATGTTTTGAAACAGCCTGTCTGGTGGTATCAAAATGCTCTGCGATGGCATTGGGTGTCATCGCCTGTACTGCAATCAGTGCAATAATAGCCCGGCGTGTGGGATCTGCTATAGCCTGAAAAATATCTCTTCTCATAAACGATGATTTTTAAATGAAACCATATGGTTGTAAATATATGTGCAACTTTTCGGTTTCGCAATTTTTTTTGATAAAAATTATAAATCAAAAACTAAGAAATAATAGATGATATCTGTTAATTGGTTTTAAAACAGGTGCTTGTAATGGGTTTGAGCAGTTTTATTTTTTATTTTCCGCATCGCTTTGATCAATCTGTCATTTCTTTTGTCAGCTCTTTCATTGTTTAAAGAAAGAACTGCCCAGATTGCCGCAGGAAGCCATCCGATAAGGGTAATTTGTAAAATCAGACAGATGATTCCGGTGAAAACTTTTCCACGGACGATAAAAGATAAAAAGGGTAATAATATGGCCAGTAACATGATTGTAAGTTTTAATTTAAATGATTTTTTAAAGGGATTGCGGATCAAAATGTGCTTTAAAAGTAAGAGGATCTTCAGTTTTGTCCTCAGCTTCTTCAAGATATTCAAGATACTCTTCCTGATGTTTTCCCATATAAACAAGCACAATGGAAAGATTGACAAACAGATTTTTGTCTTCAGAACCTAAATTTAATGCTGTATTTAAATATTCCAGTGCTTTTTCATTTTCTCCCATATCGGAATAAACAGCACCCATATTAATTAAAGCCGGAGTGTTTTCAGGCTCAACCAGTAAAATTTCATCCAGTTCTCTGATCAGCAGATCGTTTAAAGTATCCCAGTGATCTTCGTTTTCCCATCTTTTGGCCTGAAGTTTTTTTACGTTTTCTAATCTTTGTTTTAACGTGCTCATTATTTAAAATTACAAAATGGATACTATTCGTTTCCTGTACAAATTTAGCTTTCCTGGAAAAGATATGGTATTTTTTTACAGAAATAAAAAAGTTATTCTTTGAGTCCATCCAGTATGGCAGCTTTCAGTATTTCAATATTAATATCTTTTAAAGCTTTAAACTTAATACAATATCCTGTTACACCAGCTTTACCTATCTTTTCTCCGTATGTTTTTGAAAGGTAAGTTTTGTCACTGATATTCATAATATAAATGGAAATCCCTGTGGTATTGGCACTCATCCCAATCTGGTAAAAATCTCTGGTTTTTCCGTCAGCATATTGTAATGTATAAAATCCATACCCGATATTAGGATTGGAAACTGTTTTATTGTCATTGTCTTTACCATTCAGAAACCACAGCTGGCCATCCGGCATAAGCTCCAGAATGATGCGGTGGAGCCCGAGCATATCATTACGTTTCTTTTCAGGCTGGCTGTTGATATAGTCGTGGATTTGTTCTTGAATGGTCATGGATCAGGAATTATTTGAGGTTTTCGAGCGGCTAATTTAAAACAAAAAAGAACAGCAAACGCTGTTCTTTTTTTGTGTTTTCTGATCTATTGAATCAGTTCTTTTATTGTTTTTTCTGTTTTCAGCAGTTCACCATCTGGAATCTGATGATGAAGATAAGTGAAAAGCAGATTGGTTACCCAGCTGTTTTCAACCTGATGAACGTAGTAAGAGCAGATCAAACCAAAATCATCGGAAATATAAGCCGGAAGATCTGAAGAGCCGGTGGTTCTGAAGGTGGAAATAAAAATTTCCTTCCGGATATCACTTATTTTGTCTTCGGTTTCTTCATCAAAAGATTTTTCTTCAATTTCCTGATAGGCCTTCATCCATTCATCAGAAAACTTTGTTGAATCTCTTTTGTCAAGAATTTCATCAATCTTTTTAGGAGTTATACGTTCAAAAACTGTTTTTAAAGATTGATTAAAAACAGCCTCTAACTTGTTGATTTCTTCTGTCATGATTTTCAAGATATATCCTATCCAAATGCTCTTTTCAACAGGCTTTCCACTTTCGGCTCACTGCCCCTGAAACTTTTGTAAAGCTCCATTGGGTCTTTTGTTCCGCCCGAAGAAAGCAAGACTTTATATTTGGCTGCAATCTCAGGATTGAAAATTCCGTTTTCTTTGAAATACTGGAAAGCATCAGCATCCAGAACTTCCGCCCATTTGTAAGAATAATATCCTGCTGAATATCCTCCCTGGAAAATGTGAGAGAAGCTTGGGCTCATCGCTGTTTCAGAATTCGAAGGATAAAGAGTGGTTGCTTTGGTATATTTATCTTCAAACTCTTTTACACTTTCATGTTCCAGTTCTGCCACTTTAGTATGATAATTCATGTCCAGAAGTCCGAAACCTAGTTGTCTTAAAGTCTGGTAACCTTCCATGAAATTTTTGGACTGCTCGATTTTTTCAATTTTTTCGTCAGGAAGAACTTCTCCTGTTTTATAGTGTTTTGCAAAAGTTTTCAGGAACTCAGGCTCATAGCAGAAGTTTTCCAGAAACTGTGATGGAAGTTCCACAAAGTCCCATTTTACAGAAGTCCCGGAAAGAGTAGGATATTGAGTATCTGCCATCATCCCGTGAAGAGCATGCCCGAACTCGTGGAATAGAGTCGTCACTTCCTGGAAGGTCAATAAGCTAGGCGTATCTTTTGTCGGTTTGCTGAAGTTGCAGACAATTGAAATATGCGGACGGGAATTTTCGCCGTTTCGCTTATACTGGTTTTTGTAGCTGGTCATCCATGCACCGGCCCTTTTTCCTTTTCTTGGAAAATAATCAACGTATAGTAATGATTTGTAATTTCCGTTCTCTTTTACTTCATATACCTTTACATCTTCATGATATTTCGGAATATCGTTTCTTTCCTCAAAAGTCAGTCCGAAAAGTTCTCCAGCCAGTCCGAATACAGCATCCTGCACCTGGTGTAATGGAAAATAAGGTTTTAATTCTTCATCATTAAGGTCGAATTTCGCCTTACGAAGTTTTTCAGCATAGAATGCATGGTCGTAACCTTGCATTTCCTCAATTCCGTCAGCTTTTGCTAAAGATTTTAATTCTTCAATTTCTTTATCGGCATAAGGTTTTGCTTTGGTAAGAAGTTCATTTAAAAAATCGAAAACTTTCACCGGAGACTTGGCCATTCTTTCTTCAAGAACGAAATCAGCATAGTTTTTATATCCTAAAAGTTCAGCTTTTTGTTGTTTTAAATTCAGAAGTTCTTTAATCAAATTCTGATTGTCAAATTCACCACCATCGAAAGACTTTTTACCATTGGCTAAAGCCAGTTCCTTTCTCAGTTCACGGTTTTCAGCATAGGTCATGAATGGAATATAGCTTGGATACTGTAAAGTGACTACCCAGCCTTCAAGATTCCTTTCTTTCGCTTCTTCCGCATATTGATCAATGATCGCCTCAGGAATTCCTGCTAGATCTTCCTTATTGGTGATATGTTTAAAATAAGCATTGGTGGAAGCCAGAACATTTTGTCCGAACTGTAAAGATTTTACAGAAAGATCCATGCTGATTTTCTTTAATTTTTCTTTGTCTTCCTCATTCAGTAAAGCTCCGCTTCTTACAAAACCTTTGTAGGTCTCATTCAAAAGCATTTCCTGTTCCTCGTTGAGATTATATTTTCCCTTTTCATCATATACTTTCTTGATTTTGTTGAAAAGGGCCTCGTTTTGAGAAATTTTTGAAGAATATTCCGTTAAAATCGGAGAAACCTCCTGGGCAATCTGCTGGATCTCATCGCTGGTCTCTGCCGAATTTAAGTTGAAAAAAATATTAGAAACCACATCCAGCTGTTCTCCCGAATAGGCCAAAGCTTCAATAACATTTTCGAATGTGGGAGCATCAGAATTGTTGACAATAGCATCAATTTCCGCTTCAGATTTTTGAATTAAATCTTTGAATGCAGGCAGGTAATCTGCATTTTTAATACTGTTGAACGGAGCCGAATGATATGGAGTGTTAAATTTTTCTGTTAAAATATTCATTTTTTTGATCTTTTTTAGATAAGGTAAATTTAATGATTCATCGGGAATCACAGCTGAAACACTCAAAAATAATGCCTTACTGGTGTGGTATGACAAAAATACCTTATCTTTAATTAATCTTGTCATATGGAAAGAAGGAGTGATGTGGGAATATTTAATTTTGAGAACAGATTAAAAAGTCATCATTAAATAAGTAACCTTAAATATACAGACTATGAAAACACTCTTAAAAATTATCGGTATTATCATCGTACTGATTCTTATCTATGCTGTCATTGCCATGCTGGCTTTCAGTAAAGATTATCACTATGAAAAATCAATTGTCATTAATGTTCCAAAGGAAAAAGTATGGCAGCATACCAGCTCTTTACAAGCATACAATACCTGGGATCCTTTTTCTAAAGAAATCAAAAACTTTTCTGTCACTTATTCAGGTGCGGGTAACCAGCCTGGCAGCTCTTATCACTGGAAGGGTGACGGCAGTGAAGGAGAACAGTCTATCACAGAAATTATCCCGAATGAAAAACTGGGAACCCAGCTTCATTTCATACAGCCTTTTGAGGGAACTGCTAAAAGTAATATCATACTGACTCCTGAGGGCAGCGGTACAAAAGTGACCTGGATGATAGATAATGAGCTGAATACCATGATGAAAATTATGAAGCCTATGATGGACAGTAATATGGATAAAATGTTTAGTCAGGGACTGGGAGATCTGAAGAGACTTGCTGAAAAATAATAGGAAGCCTTGTACAATGTACAGGGCTTTTTTATTAAATTCTTTTTACCCATCATGTTGATTGAGGAAGCGTTATTTTATGTTAAGTCATTGAAATATTATTCTAAAAATATTATCTTTATATAAAGAATAGATTGTATGGAGAAGATTGTATTTGAAAAAAGTGATATCAGAGACTTTGTGAAGACCACCATCGCAGAGAAAATTGAAAAATTGAAAAACTTTATCGAATTTACCATGGAAGCCAGCCGTGACATCAAAAAAACTCCGAAATATGACAGCATGAGAGAAGAAATGCAGGAGGAAATTTATCAGATGCAGCGGCAACTTGGCGCATTGAATGATCTTAGGAGGAATATGGCAAAGGTTCTAAATACAGCTACAGAAAGGGTACAGCTCGGTTCACTGGTGATTACCAATAAAGCCAGGTTCTACATTTCCGTGTCGCTGGGAGAGTTCTTTTTTGAGGGCGACAGATTCTACGCTATTTCTCCGGAAAGCCCCATGGCTAAAAAAATGATGGGAATGAGACCCGGAGACGAGTTTACCCTGAATAAAATCCATCAGAAGATTGTAGAGGTATTGTAAATAAGATTCTGCAGTATCATATAGTTATTCATCTTAATAAGATTAACTTCAAATTTATATTTGAAGTTTTATTTTTATTTAGTACCTTGCTATGCAAAATACTATACTATGAAATTTGAACAATTAAGAACAGGCAGAATTAATCAGTGGATCATTATTCACCTTCGTTATCTCGTAGGCTCTGCTTTTTTTCCATCAGGTTTAATAAAGCTTATGGGAGAGAGGTTTACCAGAATTTCAGCTGATAACCCAATCGGATACTTTTTTGAAGCTTTATATCAATCCGGATTGTATTGGAATTTTTTAGGACTGGCACAGGTGGCAGCCGGAATTTTACTGATGACACAGCGCTTTGCAACATTGGGAGCATTGATGTTTCTGGCTATCTTGAGTAATATCTGGGTTATTACCCTCAGCCTTTCCTTTTCGGGGACCTGGATAATCACCTCCTTAATGATGATTGCCGTACTGATATTGGTCATTTGGGATCAACATAAACTGCTTCCTGTTTTTAATTACAATAAAGCAAGTACCGTGAAGGAATATCCTGATCCCGATAACAGATGGATCATTGCCGGGGTAGTATATTCCATAAGTTTTATTGTGTTATTTATGCTGAACCCGGCAAAAGGGGAAGTCTATGAAAAATGGCTGAGTATTCTGATTGTTTTAATCATTGCAGCAACATTTATCATAAGCAATTATCAGGCGTATAAAAATCGTAAACTGGCTATACATCCTTAACATTTTAAAATGAAGATTGAATTTCATGTTGTAAATTTGCAGGTATGAGTAAAGCAACCATTTTAAAAGAAATTATAGAGGAGAGAAGAAGTATTTTCCCGAAAGATTATACAGACACAGAAATATCTCAGGAAGTTTTGGAAGAGATTGTAAATTCTGCCACGTTTGCTCCCAATCACAAACGTACTAAGCCTTGGCGTTTCAAAATATTCAAAGGAGAAGAAAAAGCACAGCTGGCAGCAGAAATGCAGGCTATCTATAAGACCGTTACTCCAGAACAACTTTTTTTAGAAAAAAAATACAACGATATCGGTTTTAAAATCAATAAAGCCAATGTTGTGGTTTCTATTGTTGTCAACTTCAGCGGAATGGTTCCTGAATGGGAAGAAATAGCAGCGACTTCAATGGCGGTTCAGAATATGTATCTTAGCTGTACAGCAAATAATATCGGGTGTTACTGGAGTTCTCCTAAAATCGTGGACGAGCTGAAAGACTCTCTGACCATTGAGGAAAACCAGAAGTGCCTTGGACTTTTCTATATGGGAACGGTGTAGATGAAGAATATTTACAGAAATTATAATGAAGAAGATCTTCATGTTGCCTATCTTCATATGACTGATCATACTGGTAAAGTCAATGATGAACTGCGGGAAGCCATCAGTCAGCAATTCAATTATGATGAATTTGTAAAAACAGCAGAATACAGGAAAGTTTTAGTCAAAGAAAAAGGGAGAATCTCATTTGAAGTACACAAAAGGGTACAAAAGGGAGAAAATATAGATGTTATCCTTGAAAATATTTCTTCAGAAATGATTAGCAGCAGCGATTTAAAGATTTTTATTCTGAATAAATTTGATCAGTTTTCAAAAGTCAAAGAAAATGATAAGATAGATGAGAAAATCATTTTTAAAAGTCTTTTAGGGCTTATCATAGCTTCTGTAACCGGGAGTCTTTTTTTTAAGGCTGTGCTTACATCTACCGGGCAGTTTTCATTTTTTCTACTGGTGCCTGCGTATATCATCAACTATTTGGTGATCTATGGGATTACAGGAAAAACAAGAGATAATTTTGTTGTTTTTATGGCAGTTTTAATTTCTGTGATTATTTCAACAGTATTCTCTTTTGCACTGATTAGTTAAAAAATAATGAATTTTATAAAACTTTTTACTCAGAGCTCTTTACTTCAAACTTTTTTACTATCTTTGCACTCTTAAATATTTAACTGGGACGAGTTCCCGTAAAATTCAAACATTATGTCAGTAAAAATCAGATTACAAAGACACGGTAAAAAAGGAAAACCTTTTTTCCACATCGTGGTTGCAGATTCTAGAGCTAGAAGAGATGGTAGATTCATCGAAAAACTAGGTACTTACAACCCAATTACTAACCCGGCAACTATCGAATTGAACGTTGATTCTGCTGTAAAGTGGTTAAACAACGGTGCTCAGCCTACTGATACTGCTAGAGCTATTTTATCTTACAAAGGTGCTCTTTACAAAAAACACTTACAAGGTGGTGTAGCTAAAGGTGCTTTTGACGAAGCTGAAGCTGAAAAAAGATTCAATGCTTGGGTAGAAGCTAAAGATGCTAAAGTACAAGGTAAAGTAGAAGGTTTAGCTACTGCTAAAGCTGATGCTAAGAAAGCTGCTTTAGAAGCTGAAGTAAAAGTAAACGAAGCTAGAGTTGCTGCTGCTGCACAAGCTGAAGCTGATGCTAAAGCTGCTGAAGAAGCTGCTAATGCACCTGCTGAAGAAGTTGTTGCTGAAGCTACAGAAGGAGAAGCTCCTGCTGCTGAAACTGAAGAAAACACTGAAGCTTAAGAACAAAACCTGTTATGCGTAAAGAAGATTGCTATTTTTTAGGAAAAATCACACGCAGACATGGACTTGCGGGTAACGTGATCCTTAAATTGGATACCGATCAACCCGAGCTTTACAATAAATTGGAATCAATATTCGTTGAAATCAACGGATTATTGGTTCCATTTTTTATTGAAAAATCATCATGGAGCAAACTGGATGCTCTGAATCTTGCATTCAAAAACTCTTCTGAAGCTATGGTAGATCAGGTGCTGGGTAAAAGTGTTTACCTTCCGCTTGCTTCACTGCCTAAACTTTCAGGAAAACAATTCTATTACCACGAAATCATCGGATTTGAAATTCTTGATCAGAATGATAACAACTGTGGCGTGATCAGATCTGTGAACGATCAGACAGCACAGGTGTATTTCATTACCAATCTGGATGGAAAAGAAGTGGTTATTCCAATGATCAAAGACTGGATTCTTGAGGTAGACAGAGAAGAAAGAATCATCAAAATGGAACTTCCTGAAGGTCTTATTGATGTTTTTCTGGTTCCTTCAAAAAAAGACGAATAGTTTAGCAATAAGCAATTCATTCTCACTTTTCTACATTACTTACTCATTACTGATTATTCATTACTCATTTTTAAGGCGGGTAAAAGATAATCCTGTACTATTTTTTCAGATTGCTGGTGTGCGTAGGGCTTGTTGTAGGCTTGCGCTGTAATTACTATGACAACTGGTATCTGAGTGAAAATAATAATCTTATTTCCTCCATTTCCACTGGAGTGGAAAGCTTCATAACTTTTGTTTCCCACCTTGTAAATCTTTCGCCAGAACAGATAGCCATATCCTTCGAAATCAGGATGATCAGGAAAATAATTGGTGAAGGATTTTTTAATCCATTCCTTACTCAATATCGTTTTTCCATTCCAGTCGCCATTATTTTTATACAACTGTCCGAATTTTGCAAGATCCAGTAGTCTCATACGGAGTCCTCCCGCCAAAGAAGGCTTCTGCTGTGGTGTAAACTGCCATTTATAGCGGGTGATTCCGAGTGGCTGGAATAATGTTTTATCTGCATAATTTTTTAAACCTTTTGGAACTGTTTTATCCAAAATATCTCCGGATAATACAACACCTGCCGTAAAGTAACTCCAGTTTTTACCGGTTTTATTCCCTGTCAAAGGCAGATCCAGCGTAAACTTTACCCAGTTTTCTGTCGGGTACATATTTTCTTCATTTCCCGGAGATTCAGAATTTTCATCATTTCCGTCAAATCCTGAACTCATTGTCAGTAAGCTTTTTATAGTAATATTTTCTTTTTGAGAAGAATAATTTTTAAAAAGTTTAAGATCATAAAATTCTTTCAGAGTTTGATTTTCACTTTTTAAATATCCATCCTGGATTGCAATTCCCGTTAAAGCAGAAGAAAAAGATTTCCCAACAGAGCGCGTATCCTGTAATGAATCTCTTCCGGATCCGTTAAAATATTCTTCAATAAGTAATTTTCCTTCCTTTATAACAGCTATTCCGGTGATATTTTTGAACCTGTTTTCTGCAATTTTCTTATTCAGAGTTCTGATGCTTTCCGTATTGATTCTTTCCTGTGAAATATTCCAACCGCTATTGGACTGAATAGGTTGAATGGCGATTTGCTGCTCTGTAGTGTTTTGAGCAGGAACAGTGAGATTGATTTGTCCTTCTGCAATGACTGATCCCGTTATGATCGTGTAAGTGGTAAGGTAAGGGCGGATTTCAATTTTTAGAACATGATTGCCTGCTGAAAGTGCATCAATTCCGTCGTGAGCCATATAAAAACGCATCCATAAATACCTTCCCCAGGAATCTTCATTTTTGCTGCTGAGAAGAGGAATTCGTAAGCTGGTTTTGAATTTTTTATGGTCGGAAGTTCCCGCTCCTGTATTGATATTTTCCTGATAAATAAGTTTTCCGTCTACATAAAATGAGAACTGATAATTTCCTTTTTTCAACAATTCATCCATAGTCCAGCCGGGTTCAAGCTGATGAAGATAATTGATCAGCGAGTTATCAAAAAAAGCATGAATACCAAGATCTCCGTTTTCCTGAAATACAGTAGAAGTGAGAATATCTGAATCTTTCAGGTTGTCCAGCGGCGTATTTTGTGAAAGGAAAACAATCTTTCCACTATTTTTTTTCTGAACCGGATTTTCAATTTTTTCAGGATTGACAATATTGTTGTTTTGCCCGTGATGTAGACAAAATATAAAAATAAAGATCAATAGTAGAAATGATTTCATATCAAAGAAGTATTTAATCAAAAATAATAAACTTCTTTAGAGTGAAATAGAATGAAATTAACATTGCTATTTTATAATGATCATTTCAAAGCGCTGCTAATTGAAAAGCTTTCTGAATTCTCCTGGTGACTGATTTGTTTTTTGCTTAAAAAGTTTGCTGAAAGACTGCGGATGCTCAAAGCCCAGCTCATAAGCAATTTCACTGACAGACAAATTGGTGGTGCTTAAACGTTCTTTTGCCGCATCAATTAATTTATTCTGAATATGCTGCTGTGTATTTTGCCGGGTGTGAAGACGTAAGAGCGTTCCAAGGTAATTAGGTGAAATATTCATCTGCTCGGCAATACATTTCACTGTGGGAATTCCGTTTTCAAGGAGGTTTCCGTTTTCAAAATATTGAGAAAGAATGTCTTCAAATTTATATAACAATTCGTGGCTTGATTTTTTTCTGGTGAAAAACTGCCTTTCATAAAAGCGGTCTGAATAAATCAGTAACAATTCAATCTGGGCAATAATCAGATCCTGCGTGAATTTATCGATATTGGCCATATATTCCCGCTCGATATTTTTAAATAGATCAACAAGGATTTTCTCTTCCTTATCAGAAAGGAAAAGTGCTTCTTTCACCTTATAACTAAAGAAATCGTAAGACTTTATTTTCCGGGTTAATGAAGTATTCCACAGAAAATCAGGATGAATAAGCAATAAATATCCTGTAGGTTCTGCTTCTATATCCGGATTGATTTCCAGGCTTAAATACTGTTGCGGGGAAACGAAACAGAGCACTCCGGAGTTAAAGTCGTATTGCTGCTGCCCGTAATTGAACTTTGGAGTAACATTTTTTTTCAAACCAATGGAATAAAAATTCTGGATCCATCTCAATTCTTCATTTTCTACAACATAGCGGACCTTGCTGTAATCGATCAGGCTGATCAGCGGATGCTCAGGACTCGGAAGTCCGCAGAAAGCATGAAAATCGGATATAGAATTAAAACGAACAGGTTGTTTCATATAACGAAGTTAGTTGTTTTTTCAAAATGATAACACATTGATCCAAAAAGTCTTCGGCTCCGCTAAGACTGATCTCTCTAAAGTTTTATATCGAATTCAGGAATATAAATTAAAACATTCAGTATTAGAAATGTCACCCTGAGCGGAGTCGAAGGACATGATTATATTAAATTGCAGTAGAAACAGTCAGGCTTTCCCATTTCTCAGCATCTTTCTTTAAAATATCAATTTTGTTATTCAGAAATTCCATCGTTCCTACACCCAATAATAAATGTACTGGAGGATTTTTCTCTTTACTGATCTGAATCAGGACATCCGCTGCTTTTTCAGGATCGTTAGGCTGATTTCCATTGATTTCATTAAGGTGAGCCTGTTCCGAATTTCTCGCTGCTTCATAAGCCTGGATAGGATTGGCGGGCGTTTTCACAGAATCCTTAGTTAGAAAATCGGTACGGAAATATCCCGGGTAAACCACGGTAGCATGAACTCCGAAATCTTTTACCTCTTCAGCCAGCGCTTCCGTAAATCCGGCAACCGCAAATTTTGTAGAACAGTAGATTCCCCAGCCTGGAAAATTAGCAGAATATCCTCCGACAGAAGAAATATTGAAAATGTTTCCTGACCTTTGTTTACGCAGATAAGGCATGGCGTTTCGGATCACATTTAAAGTTCCGAAAACATTCACTGCATAATTTTCTCTTGCTTCCTCATCAGTAAGTTCTTCAAGCGTTCCGATCTGGCCGTAACCTGCATTGTTGACCACTACATCAATTTGTCCGAAATGGTTTACTGTTTTTTCAATAGCAGATTTGATATCATTATTGTCTGTGATGTTTACGCTGAGCGGAAGGAAGTTTTCTGAACTTTCTCCAATGTTGGAGATCAGGGATTCAACGGTACGGCTTGTTGCAGCAACCTGAAATCCTTCTGAAAGTAATTTTTTCACCAACTCGAACCCTAAGCCTTTTGAAGCTCCTGTCACGAACCATACTTTTTTTGTTTCCATTTTTAAATATTTTTTTGTTTAAATGATGGTACAAAGATGAAAACTTACGAAAAGGGAAATGTATCCAAATCGGGGAATGATGTATCCAAATCGTGAATGATGTTATTTAACGCGTGTCAGTCTCAATGAAATGCAATGTAATGAAGAATCTCAAACAATCAAGTTTCAATGATTTTTCAACAGATTCCTGTATTTCAAAGGAGTAATTCCGATATTTTCTTTAAAACATCGGATAAAGTGACTCTGATCTGAAAAACCACATTCCAGAGCAATATCCGTTAAAGAAGAAGGTGAATTGAGAAGTTCCATTGATTTATTAATCTTTAATTTTCTGAGATATTCCCCCAGATTGCAATGGAAATGTTTATGAAATTCCCTGCTGAGATGAACAGGATGGATGTTCAGTGTTTTGGAAAGTTCTGTAAGACTGAGATTTTCTGTAAAGCTTTCATGCAGAATTTCATTGATCCGGCCTACCCACAAAGGTTTTCTTTCTGTATTTTCCTTCTGATGAGTTAACTGGTTGAAAAGATGCAGTAATAACTGATTAATATTTAGATCAAAAGAAATATCATTGGTTTTGGTTTCTTTGAACATCTGATAAACCAATAGTTTTAAAGCAGGATTTTTGATATTAAAACTTCCTTCCACTTTATTTTTCTGAATATCAAACCGATCAAACCAGCTTTGCGAAAGCTCAATGTGAAAGCCTCTTGTGAAAATATCCGGTTTACGATTATAGTGCGGATCTTCCCAATGATGATACAATAATGTCCCTGCAGAACAGCCGTAGGTTTCTTTTCTGTTTCCTTCTGTCATGGTGCCCTGTAGAAGAAAAGTGAAATAAGCATTTTCATGATAATGCCAGTCTACGTAAGGATGAGTATACTCCGTATCGGTGATGGTCAATCCTTCCAAATTGACCATTTGATTGGTTTCCCCAAAATATTCGCCGCTACGAAGGCTGTTCATGATAAATTTTGTTTTAATCTGTCGATCTGCTCATACATCTTATTAAAAAATATTTTCCTCTCTCTGTTTCCGGATTCGTTCAGTGATCTTGAGTTTTTGATCTGATGTTCAAAATAGCTCAGAGAATCTTCGCACGTCATTTTATCATTGGTCATCATATATCCAAACATGCTGAAAGGCACAAAAAAGGAACACTGTTCTTCATTTTTGAATAAAATACTGTTGTTTAAAATTACTAAATCATTGACATAGATCTGAAAATTATTTTTTTCCAGTGTTTTAGTCTCCAGTTCTTCCAGTAATTTTCTTAGGTCTTCCAGAATAAGATCCACTTCATTTTTCTTTAATAATCCCATTTCATAATAGAATGAAATTTGTCTCAATACACTCATAATGGTAGTGTCATTCCATATTTCCGTTACATTTTGTTTATCATAAAGATCTTTCAGCATCTCATTTTTTATAGAATGGTATTCCATAGTAAACCCATGGAAAGGGCTTAAGAACTTATCCTGATTCAGTAAATTCATCCAGACATAAAACTTGAAACGGGATAACATTGAATGTGAAATAGTATAAAAAAACGGGATGTCTTTTGCAGAATAAAATACTTTAGAATTGTTAATGTTCTGAAAAACATTCAAAATCTTCAGAGAGTTTTCAAAATAGTTTAAAAGATCTTCTGTAGTTTTTACAGGCTGTGTTCTTTTGACAACCAATTGATTTTCCGTTCCCAGAAACTGATCCAATGAGATCTGATAGTATTTGGCGAGCTCCAGTGCTTCTTCAAAACTGAACTTGGCTTTCATAGAAGTTCTTCTGTGAGCGGCATCATAACTGATATTAAGAATGTTGGCGATCTCATCATTCAAAGATTTCTCACCGATTTTTCTTCGGATTTCCTTCAATAAAGCCTCCTGGTGCATAGTTTTGTGATTTTCACAAATGTAGTATTTTTTGTGGAAAGAGTTTTTGATTTTTTGTTTTTAGAAGGCTTGAAGCTTGAAGCTTGAAGCTTGGAGAAGGGAAGTATTGGATGTTGAAAGGATCCTTCTTCCTTCTTCCAACCTACATTTTGCGATTTTCACAAACCGGGTATATTTTTTAATTTTTTTTCACATTCGGAACTGGATCTTCAGCAGATAATTTTGAACTGTAATTTTAAAATAACGAGTTATGAAAACACGGATCTTATTAATAGCAGTTCTTTTAGTCAATACTCTGATGTATGCCTCAGACAGCCTGAAAGTAGATTCTTTGAAACCAAGACTGATTGCCGCTTCACCCTCAAAGACTGTAAAAAATGTCAACGGAATTTTATTTAAATATTATGATGAAGAAGATCATTTTAAGCCTAAAAAGGTAAATGGCTTAGGCATGGGATTCAATTTTGTGGGCATTTTCTTGCCGCCATTAATGCTTTTCAACCTACAATTACCAGGTAATAATGATTATGTGGTAGTTCCCCGCAAAAAAATGAATACTATTAACGGTCTGCAGTTGTCGCTTATCAATATGGAACCTACCGTCACAAACGGACTGGAAATTAATGTATCGAGTAATATCAATACGTATGCGGTGACCAATGGAATGTCTGTTTCTCCCTTTTTTAATGTGCATCACGAGATGAAAGGTGTTTCTGTAGCACCATTGGCCAATATCGGGCAGAAATGCAGAGGAATTCAGATCGGTTTGTATAATCAGTGTAAGGATTTCCGGGGCATCCAGATTGGTGGTTGGAATGAGAACGGAAGAAGGAAGCTTCCTCTTATCAACTGGAATTTTAAGAATCAGAAAACAAAAAAGGCGTTCCAGAAGAGCCACCATAATAAGTTTTAACCATTACATCATCAAGCCATGAAAAATTATACACTGATCTTATTTTTACTGATGCTGTCAATACGTGTTTTTTCACAAAATACAGTGAATGATACCTTGAAACCCCATATTGAAGAACCTTTCGATTATAAAAAATATTATGACTGTGATTTTGGAGAAGGGAACGTATTGATTGTCATTAAAAAAGGAAAAGAATTTACAGATCTGATAGATTTAAGAAAGTCCGGGAAAGGTTTTGCCATTAAAATGGAAGCCATCTACAGTATGGAGTTTGAGGATGGGCAAAGGTATGAATCAAGTGTGGTGAAAAGTATTACCGAGGACAGTATTTCGATCACAAATTTTTTCAATGAGAATGCTGCGAAGCTCGCAGGACAGCCTTTTAAATTAATTACCTATCCTCTGTCATCTTTGAAATATGTCCGCTTTATTGACGACAGAATGCTGTCCTTGTATAGCAGGAAAAATATTCAGAAGAATTTTGATGTAATGGTGAAGAAAATGGATAGGGCGAAAATGTGTCCTGCAGTAATTCAATTCAGAGATAGAAACAATGAAATGAAAGTCTGTCATTTCTATCTTACCTCTCAGGGCTATGATCTTCTCTATGAAGACAACGGAAGGGTATATTATATGGAAGGTAAAATAGAATGGAAATAATTTTGAGAGAGTACAGTTTTTTTAAGCTGTCTCTCTTTTGTTGATTAAATTACCATTGTTTTTAATGAAAATATGGATAAATACACGAAAAAAGCAAAAGCTGTGGTGTATCTACTGAAGAAAAATAATATTTTTGTAATATAGCCAGGATGAGTGATGAAATTAAAATATTTACTAATGTTATTGGTTATTGGGAATGTGTTTTTTCATGCACAAACCAATAATGCTGAAAAAAATATTCCCGAAAAACGGTCTTATGACAAATTGGAAAAAGAATTCTACAGCCATGTCGGGGATGTGAACAGTAAAAGCATTGCAGAAAGCTATCTTAAAAAAGCAAAATCTGAAAAAAATACGATTCAGATTGCTGAAGGATATGTTATGCTCCATTTTGGTGAAACTCTGCCCATTGCATTAAAATATCTTGACAGCTTACAACAGATCACCAGGAATTCCAAAGAAAATATATATCCGGCCAGAATTTATCTTTTAAAAGGGAATCTGTATTTCAGAAATGATAATCTTCAGGCTGCATTGAACAATTATATTTTAGGTCTGAAATATGCAAAAGAAAAAGGAAATAAAAGGCAGATTGCCATGGCACATATCAGTATTGCCTCCCTTAATAATTATATTGGTAAACACGCTGAGACAGCTAAAGTTTTAAGACATTATGCGTATGATACCGATTATATGAATGAAGATGAACAGAAATCTCTTAAGTTGAATCTGGCAGACGCCTATATAGAGATCAATAAAATGGATTCTGCTTATACATTGATACAGGAAGGCTTACTGGATTCCAGAAAAAATAAAAATCTTTACCGATATTACCAGAATCTTGGGCTGCTGGGATCTTACCATCTGCATTTGAAAAATTATCAGAAAGCAATTAACGCCTTATTGGAGTGCGAAAAATATTTCTTTACAAATACTAATGATAAAAGAGACCAGAATTACACTCTTTTATACCTGGGAAAATCCTATGCCGGACTTCAGGAAAAAGAAAAAGCAGCAGGCTTTTTCCACAGGATCGATTCTTTGGTTCTTAAAACGAATTATATTTATCCCGAGCTGAGAGATGTATATACTTACCTCATTGATCATTATAAAGAAAATAATGATATAGAAAAGCAGCTGTATTATGTGGACCGGTTTTTAAAGGTGGATCAGGTACTGTATACACAGTTCAGGTATATTTCCAGAGAGCTTCCCAGAAGATATGATACTCCGGAACTGCAGCAGGAGAAAGAGGATATTACCAATGAACTTACAAAAAGAAAAAGCCTCTTTTATATTGTGTTGAGCCTTTTGTTGATTTCGCATTTGCTGTTTATCAACGTTTATTTTAAATATAAAAAATCTGAAAAGAACTATAAAAAGATCGCTCAGGATCTTATTCAATCCGTTAATGAAAACAGGGTAGGGAGAAAAAGTGACGGGGAAATTAAAAAGGAAATTTCATCAGAACCTCTTCTCACAGAAAATACAGAAGATAAAACATCAAGAACTATTTCTGAAGATATTGCCAGGAATATTTTACATGAACTTGAGATATTTGAAAGCAAAGATCAGTTTTTGAATAAAGGAATCACGTTGGGAAGTCTGGCCAAAAAAATAAAAACAAACTCAAAATATCTGTCAGAAATTATCAATACTTACAAAGGGAAAAACTTTGCAACCTATCTCAATGATCTTCGTATTGATTATGCCATCAGCAGACTGGCCAATGACAAAAAATTCAGGTCTTATAAAATTCCTTTTATCGCCGAAGAATTAGGATATAATAATGAACAGGCTTTCACTTTAGCCTTCAAAAAAAGAACCGGAACACCACTTTCTATCTACCTGAAAGAAATTGAAAATATGTCTTTGGATTAATTTAATCGATTGATTTTCAGTTTAATATTATTTATAGATTCATGATTTTAGGTATATAAATTTATGAATCTATAAACCATTCCCTTGTATCATTATTTCACTTCCTGCATCTTTGCTTCAGGTAAAAACACAATCATTTATTTTGTATGTGCACAATACAAGATATCAGTTTCAAACTCCTGATTATTTAAAATCCAGGTCTGGAATTGTATCAGAAAAAGAATAACAAATGAGGGTAAAAACAGAAATAATAACCAGAAAATTAAATGTAAATAATGAAGTACTTGTTTAGAAATTTAGAATATAAAGTGTAGTGATTATTTAAAAATCATTAAACAGTATAAATCCGGTGAATCCGCCACAGTTTAAAAGTATAGTATAGTCTAAAAATGGATGTAAGCCCCGGTAATGACCACGAACGTATCATCTAAAAACTAATAACCATTTCAATAACTAATTCCATGAAAACTCAGAATAAAATCATATTTTATTCTTTTTAAAAGTGATCGTGTAAGTGTTCATTCCGGGTATTCCGGATTTTATTGAAGTTCAGGATAATATTGAGTGGAAATGTACCTGAAAATGCAGAAGAGTCCGAAGAAGAAAAGGTGAATTTCCTGAACTGAGAGTTTAAATACCAGTTAAATGATTTTTAAAGACAGCGCAATCATCAAGTTGCGCTGTTTTTTTGTAACTTTGCAGACATTAATTTTTATATAAAAAATTTATCATCAACAAATGAAAAAGCAAACGATCAAAGAAATCCTAAAGGATTACAAGAAAGTATTACATCATGACATTACTGTTTACGGATGGGTAAGATCCTTCCGTGCTAATCGCTTTATTGCGCTTAATGATGGTTCTACGATTAATAATTTGCAGATAGTTGTTGATTTCGAAAATTTTGATGAAGCAATCATCAAAAATATCAGTACGGCTTCTTCCCTGAAAGTGGTAGGAGAAGTGGTGGAAAGCCAGGGAGCAGGACAATCTGTGGAAATTATTGCTAAAAAGATCATTATTTTAGGAGATAACTTTACAGAAGAACTTCAGAGTACAATTCTTCAGCCTAAGAAACACAGTCTTGAGAAACTTCGTGAGCAGGCTCACTTAAGATTCAGAACAAACCTTTTCGGAGCGGTGTTCAGAGTGCGTCATGCAGTAAGTTTTGCTGTTCACTCATTCTTCAACCAGAATCAGTTTTTCTATATCAACACACCGGTAATTACAGGAGCAGATGCAGAAGGAGCAGGTGAAATGTTTGGGGTAACCAACTTTGATCTGAACAATATGCCGAAAACTGAAGAAGGTGAAATTGATTTTGCACAGGATTTCTTCGGTAAAAAAACAAACCTTACCGTTTCAGGACAGTTGGAAGGAGAAACTGCAGCTATGGGATTGGGAAGAATTTATACATTCGGACCTACTTTCCGTGCTGAAAATTCCAACACGACAAGACACCTTGCCGAGTTCTGGATGATTGAGCCGGAAGTGGCATTCAACAACCTTGAAGATAACATCGACCTTGCGGAAGATTTCTTAAAATATGTGATCCAGTATGTATTGGATAACTGCAAAGATGATCTTGAGTTCCTGGATAACCGTTTTACAGAAGAACAAAAGACAAAACCGGAAAAAGAAAGAGCAAAAGAAGGTCTTATCGAAAAACTTCAGAATGTGGTAGCGAAGCGTTTCAAGCGTGTAAGCTATACAGAAGCAATCGAAATTTTATTGAACTCTAAAGAAAATAAAAAAGGAAAATTTGTGTACCCTGTTGAAAAATGGGGAACAGACCTTCAGTCTGAGCATGAAAGATATCTTGTTGAAAAACACTTTGAAAGCCCGGTAGTATTATTTGACTATCCGAAAGAAATCAAAGCTTTCTATATGAAACTGAACGATGACAACAAAACCGTTGCTGCTATGGATGTTCTTTTCCCTGGTATCGGTGAAATCATCGGAGGATCTGAGAGAGAGGCAAGATTAGATGTCTTAAAACAGAAAATGGCAGATATGCACGTAGATGAGCATGAACTTTGGTGGTATCTTGATACCAGAAAATTCGGTTCTGTGCCGCATGCAGGCTTCGGTTTAGGATTGGAAAGATTGGTTCTTTTCGTAACAGGAATGACGAATATCAGAGACGTAATTCCTTTCCCTAGAACACCCAAAAGTGCTGAATTCTAGAACAATAAAAAAAGCCTTAATCACAAGTTAAGGCTTTTTTTATTCTTTAATAGTTTATTATATTAGGACAAGTAATGCAAAAATCATGCTAAATATGTTTTTTATCAAATAAATTTATTAAATTCGTAGAATATGTTATGTTAAAACGCCAAATAAGAATATGCTTAAACAACACTTACAACTCAAATTAGGACAGAAGCTGGCCCCTCAGCAGATTCAGTTGATGAAGCTTATTCAGCTTCATACTCTTGAATTTGAAGAGGAGTTGGAGAGGGAGTTGGAAGAAAACCCAGCTTTGGAAATTGCAAAAGAAGATTCTAAGGAAGATGACTATTCTTCCCTTGAAGACGCTTATCAGGATGAGGGTACAGACAGCATTGAGACAGATTTCGACGTCAACGAATATATCTATGACGATGAACCCAGCTATAAAACCGCATCCAGCAACTATTCTCCGGATGATGAAGAATTTGATAACGAGAGTCTTTTAACGGAAGGACAGTCCTTATATGATTATCTTACAGAACAGATTCACCTGGTGAATATCGGTGAGGAAGATCTTAAGATTGCAGAATACCTTATCGGAAATTTAGATACAGACGGATACCTGAGAAGAGAGATCAAATCAATTGTTGATGATCTTGCCTTCTCACAGGGAATCTATACCACTAAAGAAAGAGTGGAGGATATCCTTGAAAACTATGTGCAGAAGCTGGATCCGCCGGGAGTGGGAGCAAGAGGCCTTCAGGAGTGTCTTTTACTGCAGATCGAAAAGAAAGTAAGCTCTGATAAAGCTGTTTCTTTGGCTGCCAATATCTTAAGACATCAGTTTGATGCCTTAACCAATAAGCACTATAACAAGATCATTCAGAAATATGATATTGAAGAAGATGATCTGAAAGATGCGCTGGATGAAATCTCAAAATTATCTCCGAAGGTTGGAGGAAACTTTGATACCCAGACGATTACGATCAATCAGGAAATTATTCCGGATTTTGTAATTCAGGTGAAAGACGGACAGGTAATTCCTATGCTGAACAGCAAAAATGCGCCTACTTTAAGAGTGTCTGAAGAATATAAAGATATCCTGACAACCTATTCCCATGATAAAAACTCATCGGAACACAAACAGGCTGCTTTATTTATCAAGCAAAAACTGGATGCTGCAAAATGGTATATTGATGCGATTAATCAACGTCAAAATACCTTATTACAAACGATTACAGCGATTGTAAAGTTCCAGAAAGATTATTTCATTACAGGTGACGAAAAGTCCCTGAAACCAATGATCTTAAAAGATGTTGCTGATATTACAGGTTTTGATATCTCTACGATTTCAAGGGTGGTAAAAAGCAAATATGCAGATACACCGAACGGGATTGTATACCTTAAAGATCTGTTCTCAGACAGTTTAACCAATGACGATGGAGAAGAAGTTTCTACCAAAGAGATCAAAACCCATCTGCAGGAAGTGATCAGTAAAGAGAATAAAAGAAAGCCGCTTACAGATGATGCGTTGGTGGTGATCCTGAAAGAGCAGGGCTATAATATTGCCAGAAGAACGATTGCAAAATATCGTGAACAGCTCAATATTCCTGTCGCAAGATTAAGAAAAGAACTTTAAAATATAAAAAAAGCATTTCAGTCTGAAATGCTTTTTGTTTTTTAATTTAGCCCTGCTTTACGTGTTCCAGTCCCAGCTCCCTCATTGAAATTTCCCTCATTTCCACCTTTCTTATTTTTCCGGAAATGGTCATTGGGAATTCATCTACAAATTTCCAGTATTTCGGAACTTTATAATGGGCTATCCTTCCTTTGCAGTATTCCTGAAGTTCTTCTGCCGTGATGGTAAATCCTTTTCTCACCTTTATCCAGGCCATTACTTCTTCCCCGAATTTCTCACTCGGAACACCAATGATCTGAACATCCAGAATGTTGGTATACGTATATAAAAAGTCTTCAATTTCTTTAGGCGAAATATTTTCTCCACCACGGATGATGAGGTCTTTTATCCTTCCTGAAATAGTAATATAACCGTCTTGGTCCATTACAGCCATATCTCCGGTATGCATCCAGCGGGCATCATCCAGTACTTTCTTTGTATTTTCAGGATCATTCCAGTATTTCAGCATCACAGAATATCCTCTGGTACAAAGTTCACCATGCTCTCCACGTTTTAAAGTCCTTCCGTTTTCATCAATGATTTTGATCTCAAGGTGATCCTGAACAGTTCCTACAGTGCTGACCTGTTTTTCCAGCGGTGTTCCTATTAAAGTCTGAGTAGATACTGGTGAAGTTTCCGTCATCCCATAGCAGATGCTCATTTCTTTAATATTCATAAGGCTTTCCACTTTTTTCATAATCTCCGGAGGGCATACGGAACCAGCCATAACACCTGTCCTTAAACTTGAAAAATCATAGCTGTCAAAATCTTTTACTGCCAGTTCCGCAATAAACATGGTGGGCACGCCATACAAAGAAGTGCATTTTTCGTCTGAAACAGCTTTTAAAGTAATCTCCGGATCAAAGCTGTCATTCGGAATTACCATACAGGCCCCGTGAGCTGTGCAGCACATATTTCCGATAACCATCCCAAAACAGTGGTAGAAGGGCACTGGAATGCAGACGCGGTCTTTCTCAGTATATTTCAATCGGATCCCTATAAAATAACCGTTATTGAGAATGTTATGATGAGAAAGAGTAACCCCTTTCGGGAAACCGGTTGTTCCGGAAGTATATTGGATATTAACAGGATCGTCAAACTGTACATGTTCTTCAAAACTGTGAAGTACTTCGTCTGAAATTTCCTGGCCGTTATTCACAAAATATTCCCAGTTTTCATCAAAGAATATTTCATGCTCCAGGGTTGGACAAACTTCTTTTGCATATTCAACCATTTCTTTATAATTGCTGGTTTTAAAGCTTAAAGAAGAAAAAATAAAACGAACTTCGGACTGATTGAGTACATAGGTCAGTTCATGAGTTCTGTAAGCCGGATTGATATTCACTAAAATAGTTCCTATCCTGGCAGTGGCATACTGTAAAAGTACCCACTCATAACGGTTGGAAGACCAGATCCCGATTCTGTCACCTGCTTTTGCTCCTAAAAACAATAAAGCTTTTGCAACAGCTGTGGTCTGATTGTAAAATTCCTGATAAGTCGCTCTGTAATTCTGATGAACGCAGACAAGTGCTTCCTGGTGAGGGTATTTTTCGACAGTACTTTTAAGATTGGCTCCGATGGTCTGTCCTAATAATGAAACGTCAGAAGTTCCATACACATAAGATAAGGGCATAGTTTAAGATTTGGTGGAATAAAATTAATGATTATATCCCGAACTATGCCTATGTATATTAATTTTCCTGAGAATCTATCTCTTTAAGCTGCTTCAGATTTTTATCAAGCTTTTTAATAATAGTACCATATACCAGTCTGTAATAAACCCAGATCATAGAGATTGCCAGTAGTGTGCTGACAGTAATTCCAACAATAATGATGGTGAGACTGGAGCTGGTAGGCTGTATATTCTGGGAATCTAATATATATAATATAAAAGCGATCAGCACAAAAGTGAATAGCAGCAGCAATACAATGCTGATCAGAATAAAGGCATTCACCGTTCTTTTGAACTTGATGATTCGTGTGATAAGCCCTTTCAGATTTTCCTCGATCTTTATTTTCCGGTAATTCTGATAGAATTTCAAGACGAAATAAGCTGTAATCAACAAGCTTAAGATTTTTATAGCCAGATAGGCATGGCCGAAGTTGCTTTCTACTTCAGGAGCTTCCTGCGCACCCAATCTTGTCAGCATTTTACGAAAACTTTCCGACTCTTCTTCCTGAAAAAAGTAGAACAACCCAAATACAGAAAAGAACAGGAATTCAATAACGCTGATCCAGAAAATATACTTCACATAATTACGTGATTTTCTATTCAACATCTGAAGAATCTCCTTGTTGTCATATTTAGGCTGGACAGGTTGTTCCTGCCATGTTTTCTTAAAGCTATCTAAATCAAATTCAGGCATATTTTTCCATCTGTTCTTTAAGGGTTTTCTTTAATCTGTTCATTTTTACACGTGCATTAACTTCAGTGATTCCGAGGTTTTCTGCAATGTCCTTGTAAGGCAGATCGTCAAGATACATCATGACAATGGCTCTTTCTACATTAGGAAGAGTCTTGATTACCGTATACAAAAGTGATACCTGCTGTTGTTTTTCGTCATCATCTTCCACAAAATCTCTGTGGTTGATATCAAGCTCATTGGTAGGAAGGCTTTTGCTTTTTTTTCTAAAGAGGGTAATGGCTGTATTGAGCGCTACACGGTACATCCATGTGGAAATTTTAGAGTTTCCTTTGAAAGAATCATAACTTCTCCAGAGCTGTAACACGATTTCCTGGAAAAGATCCTCTTCATCTTCCAGAGAATTGGTATACAAACGCGATACTTTAATAATCAGTCCCTGATTATCTTTGATAAGCTGCGCAAATTCTTTTTCTCTGGAATCCATAGATATATAATGGCACGAAGATAATAATAAACTGGTAATTAGGGGAAAATTATCATGTAAAATAGTAAAAAGGTAAAAAAATGCAAGAATAATATTGATACATCCATATCGTTTACGCAGCACTAACACCATTTAGCCATTTTACCGTTTTGCCTTTTTACCACAAAATTTGTGTACCTTTGCATCTGCGAGAAAATCGGCTTGTTGATTTCCTGTTTACAGGAGGTAGGAAAGTCCGGACACCATAGAGCAGCAAAGCGGATAACATCCGTCACCCGTGAGGGTAGGACAAGTGCAACAGAAAGCAGGTACAGTTCGGCTGTAGTGAAACCAGGTAAACTCTTTGCGGTGCAATGATAAGTATATCGGTTCTTTTCAGCAATGAAAATAGGGGCGGCTCGTCCTGAAAGCCGAGGGGTAATCAGCTCAAGTATTGCAGCAATGTAATACGTAGATAAATAACAGGCACTTCTTCGGAAGTACAGAATCCGGCTTACAGATTTTCTCGTGGTTTTTTTTAAGCTGGAAGTCATAGGCTTGAAGAATGAAGTTTCTCAAAACGTAATGATTTTAAATCTCCGTCTTCACGCTTCCACCATCCAACCCTATTTTATTCACTTTCCAATTGTCTTTTGGATTCCTGTAATTCCTGTCTGTCCTTATCGGAAAGAGTAGGATATTTGAGATTCATTTTCTCCAGGGTATCAATAATAATCTGAATAGCTGCTACTCTTGCAAACCATTTACTGTCTGCCGGGATTACATACCATGGAGCATAATCTTTTGATGTTTCATTGATGGCTTCCTCATAAGCTTCCATATATTGGCCAAACAACGCTCTTTCAGGAAGATCTCCGGCTGAGAATTTCCAGTTTTTTTCCTGTTCATCAATTCTGTCCAGAAGTCTTTGTTTCTGTTCATCCTTAGAAACATGTAAAAATATCTTCACAATAGTAGTTCCATTCTGTGAAAGGTGCTTTTCAAAATTGCGGATGCTCTCATACCTGTTTTCCCAGAATTTGCTGTCAAAATCTTTTACGGAAGACCATGTCTTTTCACTCAGATTATATTCAGGATGTACTTTACAAACCAAAACACTTTCATAATGAGAACGGTTGAAAATCCCGATCATTCCTTTCTGTGGCAGTGCCAGATAATGCCTCCATAAAAAATCATGAGAATATTCTTTCGAGCTGGGTGTTTTAAAACTGGTTACATTACATCCCTGAGGATTCACTCCTCCGAAAACATGCTCAATCATACTGTCTTTCCCTGCTGCATCCATAGCCTGTAATACCACCAGCAAAGACTGGCTTCCGTCAGCATATAATTTTTCCTGCAGCTCACGAAGTTTTTCCTTCTCCTGAATCAGCATTTGCTCTCCTTCTTCTTTAGTGAGCTTTCCATTATAAGATGTTGATGCTTTTTTTATAGAAAATTTTCCACTTACCTTAAAGTTATCTGAGAAGTCGGTGTCCATATTTTTTTATTTAAAGATAAAAGTAAAAAGATAAAAGTAAAAAGATAAAAGTAAAAAGATAAAAGTAAAGATGTTATTAAAACTCAATAGGGGTGGGCTTTAGCCCAGCCATTTAAAAAAAACCAAGGAGCTAAAACCTAAATCATATATATGATCAGCGTCCATACATTTACTGCAACCTATTACCTATCATCTTCCACCTAATCAAACATAAATGTAATAAAAAAACCGCCTCAATAGAGACGGTTCTTTTATTTTTTTTGAGTAGAGCTTACTTTGCAGCAGTCTTTTTTGCAAGTTTTGCAGCTTTTTTCTCAGCTTTGGCAGCCTCTTTCTGCTCAGCAGGAGTCAGTACTTTTGGCTCAGGAGCGTTTGCGTCTACGTTACCTTTGATGTAGATTACACTTCTGTTGTTTGCAGGGTCATTAGAGAAAACCTCAATCATTTTGTTGAAAGGGCCGGGGATCGCTGTATTGTATCCAACCTTGATCTTCGCAGACTTTCCAGGCATGATAGGATCCTGGCTGAATTCAGGAGTTGTACATCCACAAGAAGGTTTTACATTTGAAAGAATCAAAGGCTTATCCCCTGAATTCGTTACTGTAAAGAATCTTGTACCATCAGCATTAGGCTTGATAGTACCATAATCGAAAGTCGTTTTATCAAATGTAATGGTTTGTGCAGATGCCAGAGCAAATGTCCCGAATAGTGCAATTCCTGCAATTAATTTTTTCATATTCTTGAATGTTAATACGTTTGTTAGATAAATTTTGTGAAACAAAGTTAAAAATTATTTTAATTCATGCTTAAAAATTTTTTTCTTTAGACTATTTTTGCAAATTGCAAGCCAAAGAAATAGAATTTATGCAGATTTCAGAAAAGTACAATCCACAGGAAACAGAACAGAAATGGTACAATTACTGGCTGGAAAACAAATATTTCCACTCAGAACCTAACGACAAACCACCCTATACCGTGGTTATTCCTCCGCCAAACGTGACGGGGATACTACACATGGGGCATATGTTGAACAATACCCTTCAAGATGTTCTGGTCCGCCGTGCAAGAATGCGCGGGTTTAATGCTTGTTGGATTCCGGGAACAGACCATGCTTCAATTGCTACTGAAGCTAAAGTTGTTGCTAAATTGAAGTCTGAAGGAATCAATAAGTCAGATATTACCCGTGAAGAGTTTTTAGCCCACGCATGGGACTGGACTCACAAATACGGAGGAACTATCCTTGAGCAGTTGAAAAAACTGGGATGTTCATGTGACTGGGACAGAACCCGGTTCACTATGGAAGATAAACTTTCGCAGCAGGTTATCAAAAGTTTCGTAGACCTATATAATAAAGGACTCATCTACAGAGGCTATAGAATGGTGAACTGGGATCCGGAAGCGAAAACGAATATCTCTGACGAAGAAGTAATCTTTAAAGAGCAAAACGGGAAATTATATTTCCTTAAATATAAGATTGAAGGTTCAGAAGAGTTCCTTTCAGTAGCTACTACACGTCCTGAAACTATTTTCGGGGATACAGCGGTATGTATCAATCCGAATGATGAAAGATATGCACACCTGAAAGGTAAAAATGTAATCGTACCGATTGTTGACAGAGTAATCCCAATCATTGAAGATGAATATGTTGACATTGAATTCGGAACAGGAGCTTTGAAAATTACTCCTGCACATGACGTTAATGACTACGAAATCGGACAGAAACATCAGCTGAAAATGATTGATGCGCTGGATGATGACGGAAATCTTAATGAGCATGGTTTACATTACGCAGGGAAAAACAGATTTGACGTAAGAAAGCAGATTGCAAAAGAACTTGAAGAAAAAGATCTTTTGCTGAAAGCTGAAGACTACGTAAATAAAGTAGGAACTTCCGAGAGAACTGGAGCCGTTATTGAGCCTAAAGTTTCAGTACAATGGTTCCTAAAAATGTCTGAAATTGCTAAACCCGCTTTGGATGTAGTAATGGATGATGAGGTTAAGTTCTATCCTGAAAAATTCAAAAACACATACAAGCACTGGATGGAAAACATCCGTGACTGGAATATTTCCCGTCAGTTGTGGTGGGGACAGCAGATTCCTGCTTATTACTTTGGAGAAGGAGAAAATGATTTCGTAGTGGCAGAAACTAAAGAGGAAGCTTTAGAACTGGCCAAACAAAAAACAGGAAATTCGGATCTGACTGCAGAAAACCTTAGACAAGACGACGATGCATTAGACACATGGTTCTCATCATGGCTGTGGCCAATGTCTGTCTTTGACGGATTACTTGATCGTGAAAATAAAGATATCAACTATTATTATCCTACTTCTGATCTGGTTACAGGTCCGGATATTATTTTCTTCTGGGTAGCCAGAATGATTATGGCCGGATTGGAATACAGAAAAGAAGTTCCGTTTAAAAATGTTTATTTTACAGGAATTGTAAGAGATAAGCAGAGAAGAAAGATGTCAAAATCTTTAGGAAACTCTCCGGACCCTCTTGAATTAATGGACAAATATGGAGCAGATGGAGTACGTGTAGGAATTCTATTGAGTTCTGCAGCTGGAAATGACCTTCTTTTTGATGAAGATTTAATGCTTCAGGGAAGAAATTTCATGACGAAAATCTGGAATGCATTCCGTCTGATCAATATGTGGAATCATGAAGATAAGCCAGCTATTGAAACCGATAATCAGGCTATTGAGTGGTTTGAAAACAAGCTTAATAAAACAATTGCTGAAATTAATGATCAATTCGAGAAATTCAGAATTTCTGATGCATTGCATTTGATCTACAAATTAATTTGGGATGATTTTTGCGGTTGGTATCTTGAAGCGATTAAACCTAACTATGGCGAAGGAATTTCTAAAGAAGTATATCATAAAACGATCTATTTCTTTGAAGAATTGATGAAGCTCCTTCATCCTTTCATGCCATTCCAGTCTGAAGAGATCTGGCAGTTGATTTCAGAAAGAAGTATTGATGATGCGCTGGTTATTGCTCAACAGAAGAATGCAGAAAGCTTTAATGAAGAAGTAATTAAAAACTTTGAAATCACAGCTGAATTGATTTCAGGAGTTAGAAACTACCGCCAGACAAAAGGAATATCACCAAGAGAAGCAGTTGAGGTTTATACCAATGCATCTGAATTTGCCAATGAAGCTGTAGTAAGAAAGCTTGCTAATGTTTCTGATATCCATTTCGGACAGAAAACTGATAAGCCGAGTTTTACCTTCCTGGTAGGAGCAACTGAAGTTTCTATTCCTTTAAGTGAAAACTTAGATTTAGGAGAGGAAAAAGCTAAAACTGAGGAAGAACTGAAATATTTGAAGGGATTCCTGGTTTCAGTAGAGAAGAAGCTTTCCAATGAAAAATTTGTTGCGAATGCAAAACCAGAAATCGTAGAAGTAGAGCGTCAAAAGCAAAAAGATGCTCAGGATAAGATTGCGATCCTTGAAGAAAAACTGAAAAGTTTATAAAGTATAGACAATAAATTTTGTCAAAATCTCAGGCTGGGTACAGATGAAAATTGTATCCAGCCTGATGGTTTAAAAGAATAAATACAATGACACATATAGAAAACATACAAAAACTATTCTCGAAAGACTTTGTAGAAAGTCCGTTACTTGAAAGTTTTGAAGTAGGAAAGATTTATCTTTCAAGCGGGAAACTGGTTGCCTGTGATCCCTTGATCACCAATGATATGCTTCCTTTCACTACAGAATTTCCAAAAGGAGATTTTTCGGTAATGCTTCATAAAGAAAGAGAAAGTAACTGTGTGGCCTATGCCGAGATTATATTCAGTGATTCCGAAATTAAAGAATGGAAACTGGCAACCACAGCAGGACAGAAAATAAAAGATCTTGAAGAAGGAGAAGTGTTTGGATATCCTGTAGAAAGCGGGATGGGATGCCTGATGGATGTTGATACCCAAAACAGTCTTAACGAACTGGAACAGAGATTGTATCAGAATAAAGGAGGAGATTTTATGGGAATCTATGAAGAGTTTTTCCATGATTATTTCTTTGATGAAAACGGTGCCATAGATCAATATGCCTTTCTCAAGCCGGCAAAGGACCATCCCGGAACTATATTTGCTTTTGAAACCGGATATGGAGAAGGATTTTATGCCAGCTATATCGCTTATGATAAAGATCAACAACCCGTGAAAATAATTACTGAATTTATTGAGATAAGTTAATTTTAAATTAGTTATTTTTGAGACACAATTTTGTCAGTTATAAATTTTAAAGCTAATACAAAACACAATGAATTTCTCATCAGAACAACCTCGTATTATTGTTGTGGGCAGCTCATCGATAGATTTGGTTCTTGAAACCGAAAAACTTCCTTTGCCTAATGAAACCGTCTTAGCTGTCAAATCAGATAGTTATTTTGGAGGTAAAGGTGCTAATCAATCAGTAGGTACAGCCAGGTTGGGAGCAAGTGTATACTTTATCGGATGCGTTGGGATGGATCCTCTTGGACAGCAGATCATGAGGAATCTGGTAAGTGAAAATGTAAATGTAGGATTTGTTCATGAAACAGATAAAGAAGCTACGGGAACGGCCTATGTGACGACTTCTCACGGAAATGCGGCAATTGTTGTAGTACCTGCAGCCAATAAATATCTCAGCAAATCGCATATAGATGAAGCTGAGAAATATTTCAACACCACCGATCTTGTGCTGGTACAGCTTGAAGTCTCTATGGATGTTGTAGAGCATACCGTTAAAAAAGCTAAAAAATATGGGAAAAAGGTAGGATTATATGCCTCACCTGCCATGAGAGTCAGTGAAGAAATTTTAGAAATGGTTGACTTTATTGTGGCTAAAAGTAATGAGCTGTATGTTATTTTTGGGGAAGAAAAAAGAGAAGAAGTTCTTAAAAAATATTTCAATAAGGTATTTGTAAGGGATGACACCAATTCAACCATTTACTTTGATGGTACAGAAATGAAATATTACAGAAACGATAAGGACGAAAAAGTATATAAAATGGGAATGGGGGATGCATTTACATCAGGATTTGCCATTGCATTATGCCATGGGAATTCTATCGAAGATTGTGTGAAATTCGGGAATGAAGTTTCATCAAGGGTTTCAGGAGGCAAAGGCTCTCAGACAGGATTGCCAAGAATCTCAGATTTCTTTTCCTAAAGCTATTTACGACATATCAAAAGTCTGAAACTTAACATAAAAATATAAGTAAAATGTCCACTTTTATAGTGGATTTTTTCTTTTTATACTATGGAAAAACTAATATTAACCACAGAAGACCATGTCACACTAACTGCCCATTTGTTTAAACCGGAAAGAGACCATGGAAAATTATTACTGATCAATTCGGCGACAGGAGTAAAGCAGCAGATCTATTTTTCTTTTGCCAGCTACTTTTGTGAACAGGGATTTACAGTCATTACCTATGACTACAGGGGAATTGGACTTTCCAAACCGAAAAATATGAGAGGATTTCAAGGCTCTATGAGGCTTTGGGGTTCAAAAGATTATAAAACGGTAACTCAATATATCAAATCAGAATTTAAAGACTATAAAAAGTACTGTTTGGGGCATTCTGTAGGTGCATTGATTCTGGGAATGAATGAGGATTCCAACATCTTTGAAGAATTTGTTTTTGTAGGAACTCAAAATGCCTTTGTAGGAAACCTTAAAGGGAGAACAAAAGTTGAAGCGTATTTAGGCTTTGGAATTGCGCAGCCTTTAACTACTTCACTGTTAGGATATTTTCCGGCGCATTGGTTTGGATTGGGAGAAAGTCTTCCAAAAAATTGTGCATATGACTGGAGAACCTTAATTTTAAACAAGAAATCAACCAACAAGCTGTTGGAAAAAATTGATGATTTTTCTAAAAATTTAACTCAGAAAGTATTTGTAATCCGGGCTGAAGATGATGTATGGTTAACAGAAAAAGGAGTATTAAGTTTATTAAATAATACCTATTCAAATCTTAAACCTACGTACAGACTGGTGGCTGCTTCAGAATCTGATAAAAAAGAAATCGGACATATTAATTTTTTTAGAAGTTACAACAGCAAACTCTGGGATATTATTTTAAATGAACTGACAGATAAATGAAAAGTACGATTGACAACACAGTAGCATTTGTAAAAGAAAAATTAGAAGGGGCAGAAGCCGGGCACGACTGGTTCCATATTGAAAGGGTCTGGAAACTGGCTGCTCAGATAGCAGAAACAGAAGATTGTAACAAAGAGGTCGTGGAATTGTCTGCCCTTCTTCATGATATTGCTGATCCTAAATTTCATAACGGAGATGAAACCATCGCTCCCAAAATATCAAGAGTATTTCTTGAAGGGCAGAATGTACCTGAAGAAACCATTCAGAAGGTTTTATTTGTAATCGAAAATATTTCGTTCAAAAACAGAGATCAGGCGCCGGTAAACCCACCCATTGAACTTCAGATTGTACAGGATGCAGACCGTATTGATGCCATAGGCGCTATTGGAATTGCCAGGACGTTCAATTTTGGAGGTTTTAAAAATAATCTGATGTATCATCCGGATATGAAGCCCAAACTGGGAATGTCAAAAGAAGAGTATAAAAAATCTAACGGGACCACTATTAATCATTTCTATGAAAAATTACTGCTTCTGAAAGATATGATGAATACTGAAAAAGGGAAAAAAATGGCCGAAGAAAGACATAATTATATGCTGAATTTCCTCGACCAGTTTTATAAAGAATGGAATGTAGATTAGAAAATAGAATTGGAATGAATTGAATCAGAGTCTGCTTCTGCTTGCCAAAAATTAACTATCTGAATAAATATGGTATTTAACATTATCTGTTCGGATAGTTTTTATGAACATATATGCCAGGTTACTTCAAAGGAAATAAAGATAAAAAACTATTTTTAGGGCTGGTTAAAATTAAAAATTGGCCTTGGACATGGATAAAATAGAGATAAGAAGTATCTTTGTAAAATATGACACTCATTATTTTCATAATATTTTTAGCTTCTGTTCTTTCCTTGGTTCTCTTTAAGGTTAAATCAGGAAGCGTGGCCAGATGGACAAAGCTGTTTCGTATTGTAACGGTGGTTTTTTCAATTTCTGTTTTTACGTATTGGTTTATCAAGAAAAGTGCTGTGGCATTCGTGGATAATTCTGTGGGGCTTCAGGTGATTAATAAGCTTCCACAGGCATTAGACTTTTATTTAATCAAAGTAAATAAAACAGATCAGAACACTACTCTTGAACCTAAACATATCGGAAAAATACGTCCGGAGTACTACAGAGTAGAGTATCTCAAAATGGATAAGTCTGATGAATATTGGATTGCAGGCTATCTTGGAAAGAAAAACCTTGTGTACTTTTCTCAACATTCTGTACCCAATAAAAATATCGACCAGATTGTAGAAGTGCAGAACTACATCAATCAAAGTATGAAGCTTTCTGATGCTGCCAAAAAACAGGTGGATGCTTATAATTATGAGAATACAAAGCTAGGTATCTGGATTACATTAGACTTCCTGCTCCTGTTTCTCAATCTCGTATTGCTTCTTAGAAAAAATAAATAAAAAAGGTAATGAGTTTCAAATACTCATTACCTTTTTGTTTCTATTAAGGATAATCCAGAATTTGCATAATCCGCTCTTTAAACTCTTCAGGACAGGCTTTAATCAATCTATCCTTATTTTGTTTACTGATTTCTTTGGGTTCAAGCCATTCAATCTTGTTGAAATTCAGACTGTGATTATCATATACTCTTTTTATCGTATGGTTTTCATAAAAAATATAGTCATCACCAAGCCAGTTGGTAGCAATACTGATTGTACAAATTTCCTTTTCCATGATTTATGTTTTAAAGTATAATGTTGAGTGAAATACATTATACTCTAATATATGAATTTTTTCGTTATGTAAAGGAATAAGCTACAGTCTATCTCCACATTGACTTTATATCATATTAAAAGAGGGTTCCGGTGCTTTCTGCTGCCATTTGCGGAATATGAATATCCGTTTTCCATTCCTCATTCACTTTTTTGATAAAATAAGCAGATAATAGAGGAGATGCTTTTTCAATATTCTGGTGTACAAAGAAGTAAAGGTTCTGAAGACCTTCTTTCTTCCATTTGGTAAGGTGCTTCAGCCAGTCATCCAGTCTTTCGTAGTCACTTTCTGCATTGGCTCCCACATAACGGATAAATGCGTTGGGTGTGGTAAGACGCATGTGAAGCATATCTCTTCTTCCTGCAGTATCTACAATGATATTGGTAATATTATGAGCTTCAAAGAGTTCGCATGTTGTATTAAGTATTTCTTCATCGGTAAACCATTCCGTATTTCGGAGTTCTATGGCTAACGGAACTTCTTTTGGCCATTCCTTTACAAACTTTTCCAGTCTGTCATAATCCTTAGGTTTAAAATTATCATGAAGCTGAAGGAAAGCCATTCCCAGTTTTTCATCAAAATTAATAACAGCGGAAGCAAAATGAGTCACAGGATCCGTCACATCAATCAGCCTTCTGAAATGGGAAACGGTATTTGTGATTTTAGGAAAGAATTTAAAATTTTCCGGTGTTTTTTCTTTCCAGGTTTTTACCTGATCCGGAGTGGGCATTCCATAGAAAGTAGCATTCAATTCGATAGAATTAAACTGAGTGGCATAATAGGTGAGTTCATCCTTGGTTCCTTTAGGATAGAATCCTTTGAGATCTGTTTTATTCCATTTTGCACACCCGATAGAAATATTTTCCAGGCCTTTTTTATTAAGGGCCAGTATTTCTTTCGTTCTGGGATGATCTTTAGGTAATGTGAAATCTATTTTTGATGGGTCTTCTACTTGTCCGAATTTCATATCTGTAGTTTTGGTATTAAACAATGAACACAAATATAAACCAAAAATCTCAGAGCATTCTATGATTTCTATGGAAAGTAATCAGACAGAATCAGTATTGAAAACGACAAAAGCACACCTTTCGGTATGCTTTTGTAAATATAGCGTGTTTATTACTTGGTCCTATGCCTCGCAGCTTGAACATGATACGAAGTTAACCATCATTTCTTTTGAAACAGATGAACTTCTTTGGTAGTAAAGTGTTTTAACTCCTTTTTTCCAGGCTTCAATATAAAGGTAGTTGACATCTTTTACAGGCATTGTAGAAGGAATCTGAAGATTCAGAGACTGTGCCTGATCAATATATTGCTGTCTCTGCGCTGCCTGAGAAATAATCTCCATTGGAGAAATTTCTTTGAACGTTTTGAATACTGCCTTTTCTTCAGGAGTAAGCTCGTTCAGGTGCTGTACCGATCCGTGGTTCAGCATGATTGTTCTCCATGTTTCTTCGTTATCCAGTCCTTTTTCTTTCAATAGTTGTGCAAGGTATTTATTCTTACGCATAAAGTTTCCTTTCGCAAGACCTGCTTTATAATAGTTGGAAGAGAAAGGCTCGATTCCCGGAGAAGTCTGTCCTAAGATGGCAGAACTTGAAGTGGTAGGAGCAATAGCCATTGTTGTGGTATTTCTTAATCCGTATCCCTTCAATACTTCTGGTTCTCCATAGATGTTGGCAAGTTCTCTTGAAGCCTGCTCAGCCTGCTCTTTGATATGTCTGAATGCTCTCGCATTGAACTGAGTCGCTTCAAAACTTTCAAACGGAATCATGTTTTTCTGTAAATAAGAGTGGTATCCTAAAACTCCTAATCCAAGAGCTCTGTGACGCATCGCGAAGTTTCTTGCACCCTGTAGGTAATAGTTTCCTTCAGTTTTATCAATAAATTCTGATAATACAGCATCAAGGAAGTATACTGCCAGTTTTACAGCGTCTGTATCTTTCCATTCATCATACAATTCCAGGTTCATGGAAGACAGACAGCAGATGAAAGATTCTTCCATAGTAGACGGAAGCATGATTTCAGAACAAAGGTTACTTGCATTCACGGTCATTCCCAGGTCTTTATAAACCTGAGGTTTATTTCTGTTGACGTTATCTGTAAAGAAAATATACGGAAGCCCTTTTTGCTGGCGGCTTTCCAATACTCTTGCCCAAACTTTACGTTTTTCCATATCACCATCGATCATATCCTGCATCCAGTAATCCGGTACACATACTCCGGTAAACAGGTTCTGAATCGGGCTGCCGATATCTTTAATGGATAAAAATTCTTCAATATCCCCGTGGTCAATATCTAAGTAAGCAGCAAAGGCACCTCTTCTTACTCCTCCCTGAGAAACAACATCCATAGCCGTGTCGAAAAGCTTCATGAATGAAACAGCTCCTGAAGATTTTCCGTTATCCGTTACAGCGGTTCCTCTGTTTCTCAACTCTCCAAAATATCCTGAAGTTCCACCTCCGATTTTAGTCTGCATGATAACTTCACCCATTTTGTGGGTAATTCCTTCAATGCTGTCCGGAATGTGAACGTTAAAACATGAAATAGGAAGACCTCTTTCTGTTCCCATATTAGCCCATACAGGAGAAGAGAAGCTGATCCATCCCTTCGTGATCATCTCTTTGAAAGCCGGCTGAAGTTCAGGTTTATATAACCTTTTTGCAGCGGCAGTGGTAATTCTGTCGATAGCGCCGTCTACCGTTTCACCTTTCAACAGATATCCTCTGTTCAGCATCTGCTCAGACTCTTCATTGAGCCACCATATATTTGAATTTTGCTCTTCCATAGATGTTATATTTTCGAATTCCGGAATGAGAGAATCACTCCGGAATTTTGTTTTTTTATATTATTGATTGTAAAATTTCTACTTTGTGGGAACCGTTCAGCCCGCTTTCATCTCTTAATCTCTGAAATTCTTTAAAAGACGGAACATTCAAAACCTCATGCTGAACTTCTTCATTGATGTAGTTTGAATAATGTACAAAAGTAACACCATCTTCCTTTACAAAAACCTTATATTCAAAAGTGGAAGCATCTAAATTCTTGAAGTCTACCAGAAATTTTTGGATATTGGTTTTATTGTTTGGAACAAATTCGGGGTTTACCGTATAGGTTACTATTACATTAATCATTTCTTTTGTATTTGTGCTTTACTGATGAACAACAATTTCACTTATTAATCAGAAAAGGGTAGTCCTGATACTGACCGCTTTGACGCTCGCTTCGCTCGCGCCCCAATATTAGAACAAATCGTTTGCTGTAATACTCTTATCGTGTTTTGTATAGTCAACAGGTCTTTTTGCAAAGAAATCATCTAATGAATTGGCGAAAACTTCTTCCTCGAACCATACCATTGGTCTGTATTGTTCAGGCGTAATGTTGTATTTTGTTTTCATGTTGATTTTCTTCAAGCTGTCATCCACACGGTATTTCATGAAGTTTAACAGATCTTCTTTAGAAACGTTGTCGATTTCTCCCAGTTCAAAGATCCAGCTAAGAATGTCTCCTTCTCTTGCGATAGATTCATCCACCAAAGTGTAAATGTCTTCGATATCGCTGTCTGTTAACAAGTCAGGCTGTTCCTCACGGATTTTGTTGATCAGATAAATTCCTGCGTTAGCGTGAATTTGCTCATCTACGGAAGTCCATGCAATGATATTGGAAACATTTTTCATAAACCCTTTGAATCTTGTGAAAGAAAGGATGATGGCAAACTGCGAGAAAAGAGAAACGTTTTCCACTAAAATACTGAATAATAATAAAGCGGAAACATACTCTTTAGGTGTTGCAGAGTTAGCATGTTTTAAAGCATTTCCCAGAAACTCTATTCTTCCTTTTACAGCAGGAATTTCGATAACATTAAGGAACTCATCATTATATCCTAATACCTCTAATAAACGGGAATATGCTTCAGAATGGCGGAATTCGCATTCTGCAAAAGTAGATCCTAATCCATTGAATTCCGGTTTGGGTAGGTGGTTGTATAAATTTCCCCAGAATGTCTTTACAGACACCTCGATCTGTGCAATGGCTAACAGCGCATTTTTCACAGCATGCTTCTCATGTGGTTCCAACTGCGAATGAAAATCCTGAACATCTGCAGTAAAGTCCACTTCCGAATGCACCCAGAACGATTTGTTGATGGCTTCTACAAATTGAAGAACCTCCGGGTATTCAAATGGCTTATAACTTACTCTTTTATCAAAAATTCCCATATTAAATATCTTTATAATTAAATAATTTAGATCCTTGTGGATAACGTTCCGGAAATACTTAACTTTTTGTTTATCTGGAAGTTGTGAATTAAAGTTATTCACTTCCCCAAATTCATATTTCTTGTAAAGAACTAATAGCAAAGTTCGAAAAAAAGAACTGATTTTGAAAGGGGTAAATACTAATAGGCTGACTTTTAGCCTGAAAAGTTTTCCACATTTACATGAAACTGGCTCGGATAATAGGCTGGACAGCAATCTTGAGGATAAATAGATATAAATTGGGAGTTACAGTTAAACAATATTTTGTAAAGTATTATTAATAAAGTATTAATGTATTAAACAAAAAAATATTTGAATAAATTTTTATTCTTGTAACAATTTGAAAATATCATCTACTTATTGGGTATAAAACATACATCACTTAATGTTAGTAATTCAGGATTTAAATAAGTCATACGATACAGGGAAAAGCAAGCTTCATGTTCTCAAAGGAATTAATCTGAATATTTCTGAAGGGGAGTTTGTTTCCATTATGGGAAGTTCCGGTTCCGGAAAATCTACCCTTCTTAATATTATTGGAATTCTGGATGAAAAAGATTCCGGAACCTATGAGTTGGATGGAGTTCCTATTGAACATTTATCCGAGGTAAAGGCTGCAGAATACAGAAGCAGATTCCTGGGATTTATTTTCCAGTCTTTTAACCTTATCAATTATAAAACAGCTTTGGAAAATGTTGCCCTGCCTTTGTACTATCAGAATGTACCAAGAAAAGAGCGAAATCAGAAAGCTATGGAATATCTGGAAAAAGTAGGATTGGCACAATGGGCAAACCACCTTCCAAGTGAACTTTCCGGAGGGCAGAAGCAGAGAGTAGCCATTGCAAGAGCTTTGATTACAGATCCTAAAGTAGTACTGGCAGATGAGCCAACCGGAGCATTAGACTCCAAAACAACTCATGATATTATGAAACTTCTTCAGGATATCAATAATGAAGGAAAAACAATCATCGTTGTAACCCACGAGCCTGATGTAGCTGCACAGACCAAAAGAAATGTAGTACTGAAAGATGGGATTATTGAAAGTGATGAGTTTATTAAGCAGATTGTGCTTTAGGATTTTGATAATTTGAAAATGAGATAATTTGAAAATTTAATGATTCTGTTTTTTAATCTTTAAATTTTTCAATCTTTAAATACCGATAAAAATGTTTGACCTAGATCGTTGGCAGGAAATATTCAGTTCTATCCGGAGTAATGTACTTCGGACAGTGCTTTCAGGGTTTACAGTAGCTTTGGGACTGTTTATTTTCATCGTACTTTTTGGAATTGGAACAGGTCTTCAGAATGCTTTTTCTGAAGGATTCTCAGGTGATGCCAAAAACCTGATCACCATTACTACCGGAAAAACGACATTGGCCTATAAAGGACTGCAGTCAGACCGAACCGTTACACTGAATAATGGTGACTATGATTTTCTTATTAACGCTGAGAAAAAAAATGTAGGAGCTTCCAGCCCGAGATACAATGCCAGTTTAATGGTGAAATATGGTAAAGAAAGCGGAATCTATCAGATCCATGGAGCAGAACCCGGAGAGCAGGTGATTGAGAACCGGAAAATGATAGACGGCAGATATATTTCTCCAAGAGATCTGGAAGGAAAGCAAAATGTGGCAGTCATTGGAAGAATGGTACAGCGGGATTTGATCAAGAACGGAAGTCCTGTAGGAAAAGAACTGGATATCAATGGAACTATGTTTAAAGTGGTGGGCGTATTTTCAGATGATGGTGGAGACTGGGATGAAAGACATATCACGGTGCCGATTACCACTTTGCAGCAGATGAAAAAAGGTTCCGATACGGTGAATATTGCCTATATCTCATACAGTGATAAACTGACTCCTCAGGAAGCCATTAAATACGGAGATGAACTTAAAGATAAGCTGAAATCAAGGAAAAATGTTTCTCCTGATGATGAAAACGGTGTCCGTGTCTGGAATAATGCTAAAAATATGAACGACACATTCATGTTTATGGCGGTACTTACAGCAATTGTAGGGTTTATCGGATTAGGAACATTGCTTGCCGGAATCATTGGGATCAGTAACATTATGGTGTATATCGTAAAAGAAAGAACCAAAGAAATCGGAGTACGAAAAGCTATTGGCGCAAAACCAAGCGGAATTGTAGGGCTGATTGTTCAGGAAAGTGTTGTGATTACAGTGGTGTCCGGACTTGTTGGAGTAGGAATAGGTGTTTTGACCTTAAACCTTATCGGGAACAGCCTTGAAGAGTTTTTTATTAAAAACCCAAGTGTAGGCTGGGGATCCATCATTATGGCATTCATTGCACTGATTTTCTCAGGACTGATCGCAGGATTTGTACCCGCATACAGAGCTTCCAGAATCAAACCGATTGAAGCGCTGAGAACGGAATAATATAAACAAAAGGCAAAAATGCAGATTGATGGAATTCATAACTCATAATGTATAACTCATAATTCAACAAGGTGAATATCATATTTAAAAAAGATACTTGGCAGGAAATTTATTATTCATTGAGGAATAATAAACTCCGGACATTTCTTACCATGATCGGTGTAGGATGGGGAATGTTTTTGTATGTAAGCCTTCTTGGAGCAGCAAAAGGAATGGAGAATGGTTTTGATAAATTATTTTCCGGTTTTGCCACCAATTCAATCTTCCTGTGGGCACAAAAAACATCAATTCCCTATGAAGGATTTCCTAAAGGAAGAGAAGTTCATCTGAACTTAAACGATATGGAAATGCTGAAAAGAAAAGTAACAGCCATAGATTATATCTCGCCGCAAAATGCGAGAGGAAGCTTTACAGGAACTCCCGGAGAAGCAATGTCCAGAAACGGTAAGAACGGAACCTATTCGCTTACCGGAGATTATTCTGTGGGAAATAAAATTTCAGAAAAGAAACTGATCTTCGGACGTTATATCAATGATGCCGATGTTTCCGGGAATAAAAATGTAGTTGTTATTGGAGAAGAGATTTACAAAAACTTCTTCGATTCCAAGAAAAAAGAGAATCCAATAGGAAAATCAATCAATATTAAAGGGCTGTTCTTCAATGTTATCGGCGTTTTCCGGGTAAAAAAAGGAGGAGGATTTGAAAATGACCAAACGGCTTTTATTCCACTTTCCACTTATACGAAAATGTATAATGCAGGAGATCAGATAGACATGTTTGCCATTGTCAGTAAGCCGAATGCCAATGTCAATTCCGTAGAAGAAGATGTAAAACAGGTTTTAAAAAGCAAAAATAAAGTGTCCCCTGAAGATACCAATGCTTTCGGAAGTTTCAACCTTGGAAAAGAATTTAAAAAGCTCACAGGTTTCCTTACGGGAATGCAGTTGTTAACAATCATTGTAGGTACACTGACTATCCTTGCGGGAGTCATTGCGATTTCAAATATCCTTTTGATTACAGTAAAAGAAAGAACCAAAGAAATCGGGATCAGAAGAGCGTTAGGAGCGAAGCCTGCTGAAGTAAGAAATCAGATTCTCCTGGAAAGTGTTGTCATTACACTCTCTTCGGGATTAATAGGTTTCATGTTTGGAATCTTTGTATTAATGATTCTCAATGCGGTTACCCAGGGTCAGGATTCATTTCCTTTCTATAATCCGACAGTGAACTACGGAAACGTATTTGCTGCAATGGCTGTTATGGTGATTCTGGGATTAATAATCGGGATGATTCCGGCACAGAGAGCCGTAAAGATCAGGCCTATTGAAGCATTAAGAACAGAGTAATTAATTTGAAAATAAAACAATTTTAAGATTTAAATAAGAGGATATAGAGAATCAGCCTTTTTAAATCTTTCAATCTATTGAATAAAAAATAAACTATACATATGAAAAAGAAATTCACCTGGAAAAAAGCCATTTATATAGTATTAGGGCTTTTATTTGCAGTGGCATTGTTCTCAGGGCTTGGCTATCTTATCAAATCAAACTCTAAAGAAGGAGAAGCTTTCCTTACCCGTAAGCCTACCGTTCAGAATATGGATGATAAAGTAATGGCAACAGGAAAAATTGTTCCCAAAGAAGAAATTGAAATCAAGCCCAACATTGCAGGGATTATAGATAAAATTTTAGTAAAAGAAGGAGATAAGGTAGAAGTAGGGCAGTTAATTGCTACCGTAAAAATTGTTCCGAGTATCTCTGAAGTAAATGCCGCTCAGCAGGAAGTTCAGAATGCAAAGATTCAGATCAGTAATGCCCAGATGAATGTAGGAAACATGCAGAAGCAGTTTGATATGCAGGATAAGCTTTACAAGCAGGGAGTCGCTTCTAAGCAGGAGTATCTGAACGCTCAGCAGCAGTTGTACTCTCAGCAGCAGACTTTGAAAAATGCCCAGCAGCAGTTGAATACCGCTCAAAAAAGATTGCAGATCGCTAAAACAGGGGCAACTCCTGAACTTAAAGGACAAGGTTTGGCCACTACAGAAATCCGTTCCAAAGCATCAGGTACTGTACTTGAAGTTCCTGTAAAAGCAGGAAGCCAGGTGATTGAAGCCAATAACTTTAACGCCGGAACTACCATCTGTTCAGTGGCAGATCTGAATGTTCTGATCTTTAAAGGTGAAATTGATGAAGCCCAGGCCGGAAAGCTAAGTGAAGGTATGGATATGAACATCGTGATCGGTGCTCTTCAGAATAAAACTTTCCCCGGAAAACTAACCATGATTGCTCCAAAAGGTAAGGATAATGCAGGAACTATTAAATTTCCGGTAGAAGGTAATGTAACTAATCCTAATAATGAGTATATTAGAGCAGGTTTTTCTGCCAACGGTGAAATTGTTTTAAGTTCTCAGAAAAATGCATTATTATTGGATGAGTCTTTAATTCAGTATGAAAAGAAACAAGGAAAAGATGTTCCTTTCGTGGAAGTGAAACAAAAAGACGGGAAATTCAAAAAAGTATATGTAAAACTGGGAGCAAGTGATGGGATCAATGTTCAGATTCTTCCGGGATCAAATATTACAAAAGACACCGAAATTAAAGTGTGGAATCCATCTGATAAAGATAAAGAAGAGCTTAAAGAAAAAGCGAATAAAAAATAATAAACTACACTATACACTTTTAAACTGTGAATCCCTGAGGAATTTTTTTCTCGGGGATTCTTTTTTACGTCAAAATCTTTTGCAGGTGTAAATTCTTATATTTGAATATATAAATCCATGAAAAAATGTGTCGCTACGCCCAGAAAACTTATAAATCACATTATGTCTGTTTCAAATGCCGGAAATCATTTAAACAGCCGGATGCTTATGATATTATAAAAAGGATCGAAAAAGAAAAAGTATACCATGAACCAGGGAAGTCAGTCCGTAATGTAGGATATGCTTTTACAAAGGCAGGAACACAAGAGCTGGAAAAAATTGTTTCAGAGATTGAAAACCGGACTATAAAATGTCCTGAATGCAGCAGTATGATGGCTGATATGGGGAAAGATTTTAAAGCCCCTAAAAAAACAGCTCTCAAAGAATGGAAGATTATAGAAAGCCTTTTTAAAACAGGGAAATGCTTTCACTCATGTGGCTGTGATGGAATAGGGTATATTCCTGGAAATCCTAAAGACTATGAAACGTATCTGAATAATATATTGAAAACATATCAGGAATATTTAGCTGCCTGCCAGAAGCTTCCTATAGAAAAATGTCCTGAGAAGAATGACGAAATAAAGTATTGGTCTGACAATATCCAGAAGATAAAAACTGAAATTATTGATAACAGATTTGAAATAATATTGTAACGGAAAAGAGGTTGAAACTGTCTTATCTTTAAAATTCCAAACTATATCCCATGAAAAAAGACTATTGGATTCTGTTTCTTTTTATCGTTGCAAAGTTTGCCCTTCAATACTCTCTGATAAGCCCTGAGTATGAACTTCACCGGGATGAATACCTGCATCTTGATCAGGCGAATCATCCTGCATGGGGATATCTTTCGGTTCCGCCTGCCAATTCCTGGATAGCCTGGATCATTAAAATGTTGGGGAATTCCATATTTTGGGTTAAATTTTTTCCAGCTCTGTTTGGAACTTTGACGATTGTCCTTACATGGAAAGTTGTGGAAGAACTCAAGGGAAGCCTGTTTGCTAAAATACTGGCTTCTACAGGAATATTATTTTCAGTACTTCTTCGGGTCAATATGCTGTTCCAGCCGACATCTCTGGAGATCTTTCTCTGGCTTTTCCTTTATTACAGCCTGATCAAATATTTCAATTCCCAAGAAGTAAAGTGGCTTTACACAGGAGCCGTCATTGTCGGAATCGGATTATTAAATAAATACAATATTGCCTTTTCATTATTAGGGCTTATTCCTGCCTTATTACTGACGGAGCAAAGGAAGGTTTTTATGCAGCCTCATATATATTGGGCAGCTGTTTTGGCTTTAATTATTATTTTTCCTAATCTCCTCTGGCAGTATCAGAATCAGTTCCCGGTTGTCCATCATATGAAAGAACTTTCTGAACGGCAGCTTGTACATGTAGATAGAATGGATTTTATGAAATCCCAGATTTTATTTTTTGCCGGAGTTATTTTTGTGATTATTGCTGGCTGGGGAGCATTGCTGTTATACAAACCTTTTGAAAAATACAGGTTTTTCTTTTGGAGCTATATCATCACAATTACTTTGTTTTTGTTCTTTAAAGCAAAAGATTACTACGCGATAGGGCTCTATCCTGTTTATATTGCTTTTGGTGCTGTTTTTCTCGGAAATGTATTTGAAAAAGGCTGGAAAAGATTTTTAAAACCGGTTAGCATACTTATTCCAATACTTTTATTCCTGCCTTTGTATAATGTGGCTTTTCCAAATAAAAGTCCTGAATATATCGTATCCCACCAAAGCCAGTATAAAAAATTAGGACTGCTTCGCTGGGAAGATGGAAAAGATCATCCGCTGCCACAGGATTTTGCTGATATGCAGGGTTGGAAAGAGCTGGCTCAAAAAGTAGATAAAGAGTATTCCAGATTGTCAAAAACCAGAAATACCATGGTACTATGTGATAATTACGGACAGACCGGAGCTATTAATTATTACTCAAAAGCCGGAGTCGTGGCAGTGTCATTTAATGCAGATTATATCAATTGGATAGATGTAAGCAAAAAATATAAAAATGTGATCAGGGTTAAAGAGGCATCTGAAGCAGGAAAAGAACTTAAAGAATCCGGTTCCTTTTTCGAAGTTGCAACATTAAAAGATTCCATTACCAATCCTTACGCGAGAGAAAGAGGAACTGCAATTTTCAGTTTGCAGGGAGCGAAAATAGATATCAACAAGAGAATTCAGGACGAAATTATCGAAGTTAAAAATGAATGGAAATAGTTTTCAATAACGTTGGAAATGATGATTTGCAGATAGGATAAAGCTAATAGATAAATGTTATTGCAACTTTATTGCGTTAATTGATTTTAGATTAACTTTGCATTATCAATTATCAATTATCAATTATCAATTATCAATTATCAATTATCAATTATCAATTATCAATTATCAATTATCAACTAAACTATGGAAAACAAAAACTTTGATGTCATCATAACAGGAGGAAGTTATTCAGGATTATCTGCAGCAATGGCTTTGGGAAGATCTTTAAGAAATGTCCTGATTATTGATAACGGAAAACCTTGCAACAGACAAACTCCGCATTCTCATAACTTTGTCACTCACGATGGGAAAACACCATCAGAAATTGCACAGCTTGCCAGAAAAGATGTCGAAAAATACAATACAGTACATTTTTATAACGGAACTGTAGCGAAAACAGAAAAAGTGATCGGAGGTTTTGAGGTTGAAATTTCCTCCGGTGAAAAATTTAAGGCTAAAAAACTGATTCTGGCTTCAGGCGTAAAAGATACAATGCCGGATATTCCCGGGTTTGCAGAATGCTGGGGGATTTCTGTGATACATTGCCCATACTGTCATGGTTATGAAGTGAAAAACGAGGTTACGGGAATTCTTTCCAACAGAGATATGGCTTATGAATTTTCGAAACTGATTTTTAATCTGACTAAAAATCTCACACTGTTTACGAATGGAAAAGCAGCTTTTACCGAAGAACAGCTTAAAAAACTAAATCAGAATAAAATCATTCTTAACGAAGATGAAATTGCAGGTATAGAACATACGAACGGCTTTATTCAAAGAATTATTTTCAAAAATGGAAAGGAAATTCCTTTACAGGCTTTGTATGCGAAAATTCCTTTTGAACAAAATATCAATGTTGATGATCTGGGTTGTGAAATAACAGAACAGGGATTTATTAAAGTAGATATGATGCAGAAAACAACCGTTCCCGGAGTTTTTGCCTGTGGAGATAATGTAACCATGATGCGCTCCGTAGCCAATGCCGTTGCACAGGGTAATTTTGCAGGAGCCGTAGTGAATAAGGAACTGTCAGATGAAGAATTTTAGAGGCTTTTTAGTACAATAAAGACAATCATAATACAGGATTTATTCATGGGTCTTTTCATTTTTTAGTGTTTAAAAATCATTTTTTCAATAGGGAAATCTCGATGAAAATTCCGTACATTTGGGGTGAAAATTTCAAAAACTAAAAGTAAAATGGATATTATTTTCGACCTGATTGAAAAGGAAAGACAAAGACAAACCCATGGTTTAGAGCTTATTGCATCAGAAAATTTTGTTTCTGAAAATGTAATGAAAGCAATGGGAAGTGTACTGACAAATAAATATGCTGAAGGATATCCCGGAAAAAGATATTACGGAGGATGTGAAGTAGTAGATGAGGTTGAAACTTTAGCCATCAACAGAGCTAAGGAACTTTTTGGAGTTGACTATGTGAATGTTCAGCCACATTCCGGTTCTCAGGCGAATGCAGCCATTTATCTTGCAGTTTTGAAACCAGGTGATAAAATTATGGGGATGGACCTTTCAATGGGAGGACACCTTACTCACGGTTCTGCAGTGAACTTCTCAGGAATTCAATATAATGTAGTTTCTTACGGAGTTCAGCAGGAAACAGGCCTTATTGATTATGACCAAATGAGAGAAGTAGCGTTGAGAGAAAAACCAAAAATGCTTATCGCAGGTTTCTCAGCGTATTCCAGAGATTTAGATTATGCTAAATTCAGAGAAGTAGCAGACGAAGTTGGGGCTACCCTTTGGGCAGACATCGCTCACCCGGCTGGTTTAGTGGCAAAAGGATTATTAAACTCTCCATTCGAACACTGCCATGTTGTAACTACTACTACTCACAAAACGCTGAGAGGGCCAAGAGGAGGTATGATCATGATGGGGAAAGACTTTGAAAATACATACGGTCACAAAACTCCAAAAGGAGAAATCAAAATGATGAGCCAGGTGCTGGACGGAGCTGTATTCCCGGGTATTCAGGGAGGACCTCTTGAGCACGTGATTGCTGGTAAGGCTGTAGCTTTCGGGGAAGCTTTGGATGTACAGTTCGAAAATTATGCAAAACAGGTTAAAGCTAATGCTCAGGCATTATCAAAAGCAATGATCGACAGAGGTTTTGATATCGTAAGTGGTGGTACAGATAATCACCTGATGCTGGTAGACCTTAGAAATAAAGGGGTAAACGGTAAAGAAACCGAAAAAGCATTGGTACTTGCTGATATTACATGTAACAAAAATATGGTTCCTTTTGATGATAAGTCACCATTTACAACATCTGGTATCAGATTGGGAACTGCAGCGATTACAACAAGAGGATTGAAAGAAAACGATATGGATACTATTGCAGGATTGATTTCTGAAGTGGTAGACAATATCAAAAATGAAGAGGTTCTTGGATCTGTAAGAAAGAAAGTGAACGAATTAATGGAAGGTAAAGCTCTGTTCAATTACTAACAGACATTCCAATATCATATAAAGAATGAGCGGATTGCTCATTCTTTTTTTATTCAAATGGAAAAGAAATCGTATACCTTCGACGAAATTAAACAGAAACTGGTTAATTACTGTGTTTACCAGGATCGCTGTCATGCCGAAGTGGAACAGAAGATGAGGGAGTTTTTGCTTATTGATGAAGCGAAAGAAGAAATAATTTTATTTCTTCTGAAAGAAAATTATCTCAACGAAGAAAGATTTACCCGAAGCTATATCCGGGGAAAATTTTACATCAAACATTGGGGGAAAACCAAAATTAAAATCAATCTGAAACAAAAACAGATTTCTGAAAAGTTGATAAATTCCTGTTTTGATGAAATTGATGATGTTGATTATGAAAAAACAATCAGAAAAATTTATGATAATTATTACACCAAACAAACAGGCTTGAAAGAATATCAAAAAAAAACCAAAACTATAAAACATTTGATGAGTAAAGGTTTTGAATATGAGAAAATAATCGATATTTTTGGCTAAATATTAATAAATTTAAAAAAAAACTTGAAGTATGACTTATAGAAAAAAAACAATCAGTTCATGGAAATATGTTGATATATAAACATTTAATAATTATTTTAAAGAAAAACAGCTGATAACAAGAATTTATACAGGTAAATATTATCTTCATAAAGAGTTTATATGGTATGATTTTTGTCTCTGGATTTAGCTGTATCGAAATGAAATTGTTAGATTTTATAAATATAACATCAAATTTATTTTTGATTTCAACATATTGAAATAAATTTATTTATTTTTGCATGATTGTATCAAAATTATCTTTGATTGGATAATCAGATATTATACCTAATTAAATATGAACACCAATACAGACAATGTACAATTCTCTTAGAAAAACAATATTTGGAGGGGATAATGTTGTCAATCTCTCAGACGTAAGATATCTTCCTAGATGGATAATTCTTGTAATAGACATTATTATTCTTGTAATATCTTTATTTCTTTCCACTTACATTATCGCAAAGATTACCAAGCAGGAATTTATATATCATGATGATAAAAGCCTGATTTTCGCTTTTATTATCCTTGTGAATGCTGCTTTTATGTATGTCTTCAAGACTTATGCCGGGATTATCCGTCACTCCACATTTATAGACTTATTTAAGCTTCTGATATCCTGTTTTTGCACAATGCTGGCTATCGGAACAATAAACATCTGCTATTTCTGGATCACAGGAAGTAAGTTTATCCTTACTCCTTATCTGATGCTTTATTTCGTAATTTCATTTATGGGATTATTTCTTTTCAGACTCTATGTGAAGGAATTTTTCCATATTGTGAGGGAATACAGAAGAAGCGCACTGAAAAAAAGAATTTTAGTATTGGGAATTGATGAGCAGTCTATTGCTATTGCACGTGCAATTCTTGATAACCCGAGTTTACCTTATCAGGTAGTAGGTTTCTTGACACAAAGAACAGATTCTAAAAGAGCGTCCCTGTTGGGAAAGCCCATTTATGAAAAAGAAAAAATAGAAGAAAATACCAAAGAAGATCTTATTATTGACGGCGTTCTTATTGTTAAAGAAATGATGGCCAGAGATGAGATGAATTCATGGGTGAATCTATTTTTAGAGAAAGATCTTAATGTCTTTAAAGCACCATCAGTACAAAAACTGAGAGACAGTGATCTGGGTGGATCTATTAGAAATCTTCAGATTGAAGATTTGTTAAATAGAAAACCTATCAAAATTCAGAACGAAAAAGTTAAAAGCAGACATTTTGATAGAACAGTATTAGTAACCGGTGGAGCAGGATCCATAGGAAGTGAGATCGTAAGACAGGTTGCTCTTTTCAATCCTTCATTGATTGTCGTTTTAGATCAGGCAGAAACACCACTTTATGAAATTGAACTTGAAATGAGAGAAAAGTTCCCTCATATCGCTTTCAAATTTGTCTTGGGAGATGTATCCAATCATCACAGGATGGAATCTCTTTTCCAGACCTATAATTTCTCAATGGTATATCATGCGGCTGCTTATAAACATGTACCTTTAGTAGAGGAAAACCCTCATGAAGCGATCTTTGTTAATATATTAGGTTCTAAGATTGTTGCAAAACTATCCAGCAAGTATAAAGTAAACAGGTTCGTAATGGTATCTACAGATAAAGCTGTAAATCCAACCAATGTAATGGGAGCTTCAAAGCGTGCTGCTGAACTTTTTGTACAATCGCTTCAGAATGTTGAAGGTAACGTTACCAAATTTATTACAACAAGATTTGGAAATGTATTAGGATCCAACGGTTCTGTAATTCCTCATTTTAAAAAGCAGATTGAAGCCGGAGGGCCGGTAACAATTACTCATCCGGAAATTGTAAGATATTTCATGACAATTCCTGAGGCATGTGAACTGGTACTTCAGGCCGGAACAATGGGAGAAGGAGGTGAGATCTTTGTTTTTGATATGGGTGAGCCTGTAAAAATTATTGATCTTGCGAAAAGAATGATAAAGTTATCAGGATTCGAACCTAATATAGATATCAAGATCATCTATACGGGATTGAGACCGGGAGAAAAACTGTATGAAGAACTTCTGAGTGATGATGCAAAAACACTTCCTACTCATAACGACAAAATTATGATTTCTAAAGATCCTTCAATGGGATTTGAAGATATAGACAGGCTTACTAAAGAAATTACCAAGGCTTCCCTGCGAAGGGATAAAGTGGAGGTTGTAAGGATTCTTAAAACAATAGTGCCGGAATTCCGAAGCAATAATTCAATTTATGAAGCTTTGGATAAATAGGAAAAAATATAAATGTATATTTGCACAATTTAACAAGATAATGAAAGGAAAAATATTAACATTAGTATTGGTGTCCTCTTTGGTGATTTCCTGCAAAGTGAACCCCAATGCTAAGAATGATTTAAATTATATGCAGAATATAGAACAGGTCGCAATTAATGCATCTGCGAAAAATTCAGCAAACACAATCCAGGTGGGAGATCAGTTGGTTATTCTGATCACTGCAAAAGATATGGATGTTGTAAAGCCTTTTAATCAGAATTATTCTTCCTCAGAACTTATCCAGACAAATGCAATGGCCGGCGGAAATACTCCTAATCAGGGATCAACAGTAATTTCAGGACCAACTTATATTGTAGATGCAAATGGAGATATCGACTTCCCTATATTAGGTAAACTGAATACATCGGATAAAAGTCTGACCGCTTTTAAAGACGAACTTAGAGAAAAAATGACGAGATATGTTATTAACCCAACAATTAATATCAGGCTCTCAAATTTTAAAGTTACAGTACTTGGAGAAGTCAGCAGACAGGGAGACTATACTATAGCAAGCGGGCAGGCAACTATTTTAAATGCATTAGGTATGGCTGGTGACCTGACGCAATATGGGAAAAGAGAAGACATATTGGTAATCAGAACAGAAAATGGTGTTGTTTCTCATGGCCGTATTAATATTCGGGATGCCAATCTCATTAATTCTCCTTATTACAACCTGAAGCAAGGGGATGCCATTATTGTTTCCTCAAGTAATACCAAAGATGTTTTAGCAAAACAGAATCCCAATACAACTCTTTACCTTACGGCAGCTTCTATAGCTATCACAGCAATAGCAGTAGTAATAAGTTTATTTAAGAAATAAAAAAATTAATGAACACCCAACAGTCTTCAGCACCTTTAGAAGTAGAAAATAGTTCAAGGAATATTGATATTAATGAAATAGTAAAGCCCTATTTAAGAAAATGGCCGTGGTTTGCTCTGAGTGCCTTTATTGCTTTGGTAATTGGCTATATTGCATTGAAGTTTATGACTCCTGTTTACAATGTACAGACAACAGTACTTGTAAAAGATGCTAAAAACTCCTCGTCTCCCATAAATAATGATTTGGGTGTTTTACCAGACTTTTCGAATTTAGGTGGTCTGAAAACAAACAGTATTGCTAATGAAATTGAGATGCTGAAGTCAAAAAGACTAATGAAAGAAGTAGTCATTAATAAAAACCTTCAGACCGATATTTTTGCAAAGTCTAAACTTAGAAAAATTGAACTCTATAAAGATACCTCACCGATTGAAGTAAGGGTAATTAATGAAAAACCGGGGGGGATTTCTACTCCTGTTCTGCTAAAAATAGAGGGGGAAAAACTAATAGTAAGTACAGACGAACCTCAAAAAGAAATTATTACCGGTTATGGTAAGACAATAGGTCTTCCCTTTGCCAATATTATTATCACTAAAAATGATAAATATAATCCGGCTGCTTTAAAAAAAGTAAATCTGAATGATCTTGAACTTTACATTTCAACAGTAGATGCAAAAGTAGACATGCTGCAAAGCATGCTTGCGGTTAGCTTAATTAATAAGGATGCTACTGTATTAAAATTGGATATGAGCTATCCACAAATTACAAAAGCGGAAGATGTACTTAATGCTTTGGTTGTAGCATATAACAATGACGCTATTTTAGATAAGAATTCTGAATCTAAAAAGACATTGGACTTTATTGAAGACAGAATTAAAAGACTTACTGGAGAACTTGGGGATGTAGAAAGTCAAAAAGAAATATTTAAATCCAAAAATAACCTTACAGATCTTGAAACAGAAGCAAAAATAAGCCTGGAAAGTTCTGCCGCAGCAAGAGAAAAACAGCTTGATGTAGATGCGCAGCTGGAACTTACTAATGCTTTGATCAGTTTTGTAAATAAACAGGGCCAGTATCAGGCTTTACCTTCCAATGTAGGACTGAAAAACCCTGAAGCTATTGCAGGAATTGCTACTTACAACCAGCTTGTTCTTCAGAGAAACAGGTTTTTAGAGTCTGCAACTGTAGAAAACCCAACAGTGGTAGATATTACCAAACAGATCAACACAATGCGTCAATCTATTGAGCAGAGTTTGCAGAGAAACAAAACAGGTCTTGAGCTGGCAAGAAATGAATATCTTGGTGAGCAGAATAAAGTTTCAGATAAAATATCTAAACTTCCTTCTATTGAAAAAATGTTCAGAAGTATTGAAAGACAGCAGCAGATTAAGGAGAATTTATACTTGTTATTACTTCAAAAGAGAGAAGAAACAGCAATTGCTGAGTCTATTACTGCTCCTAAAGCAAGAATAATAGATAAAGCATACGCGTCATCAAGCCCTATTGCACCTAACAGAAAGATTGTCCTTATTTCATCATTGTTTTTGGGACTTTTAATTCCATTTTTGATTATTTATTTATCTACTATTTTCAACAATAAGGTTGTTACAAAACACGATCTTGAAAAGCTGGTACATGCACCTATTATTGCAGAACTGCCAAGTCTTGAAAAAGGAGACTCTGAGATTGTTAAAATGAATGATATTACTCCTATGGCGGAAGCATTCAGAATTCTTATTACCAATATGAATTTCATGCTTTCAAAAGAGAAAAAAGGAAAAATAGTATTTGTTACTTCAACGGTAAAAGGAGAAGGGAAAACATTCACATCTGTAAACTTGGCTTTAACATTAGCCAATCCTAAGAAAAAAGCAATTATCATAGGGTCTGATATCAGAAACCCGCAGCTTCAGAGATATAATCCTGCCAGAAAAGGACTTGCCGGGCTTACGGAGTATCTTTACAATGACGATACTAAACTTGAAGACATTATTCATGTATCATCTTTTAATCCTTATCTGGATGTAATTTATTCAGGAATGATTCCACCGAACCCGACAGAATTGCTATCTAACGGCCGTTATGAAATTCTTCTGACGGAATTGAAAGAAAAATATGAATATATTATTCTTGATACTGCGCCATTGCTTCTTGTAACAGATACTTTCCTTATTGCTGAACTTTCTGATGTAACCATTTATGTTTCCAGATCTAAATACACAGAAAAGGCATTATTGGAATTTGCCAACCGAAATATTGATCAGAAAAAAATCAGAAATGTAGGATTTGTTCTTAATGATGTAAGCAGAGAAAATTTAGGATATAGTAACAAATACGGTTATGGCTATAACCAGCATACAGAACAATCTTGGTTTCAAAAAATAAAAAATAAATTTAGTTAATGGCAACAACATATAAAATAGCGGTTATAGGCCAGGGTTATGTAGGTCTTCCTTTATCTCTTGAATTTGCAGATCATTATCCTGTCTTTGGATTTGATATCAATACACAGCGTGTTGATCAGCTTAATAACGGAAAGGATATAACGCTTGAAGCTGATGTTGATAAATTAAATAACGGACTGAAAAAATACAGGGAATCTAATGGCTCTTTAGGTTATAAAGCAACAAGCCAGTTATCTGATATTGCTGAAGCTAATGTTTTCATTGTAACAGTTCCTACCCCTATTGATAAATATAATGCTCCCGATCTTAATCCATTGATTTCGGCCTCAAAAATGTTGGGAGAAATTATTAAAAAAGATGATATTGTTATTTATGAATCTACAGTTTTTCCTGGGTGTACAGAAGAAGAATGTGTGCCGGTTCTTGAAAAATATTCAGGACTTAAGTTTAATGAAGACTTTTTTGTAGGCTATTCTCCGGAAAGAATTAATCCGGGAGATAAAGTAAATACGCTTACCAGTGTTAAAAAAGTAACTTCAGGTTCTACAGAAAAGATTGCCGAAGAAGTAGATAATCTATATAAGAAAATCATTACAGCCGGAACTCATAAAGCACCTAGTATTAAAGTTGCAGAAGCTTCAAAAGCTATTGAAAATGCACAGAGAGATGTTAATATTTCTTTTGTTAACGAATTAGCATTAATCTTTGATAGGGTAGGTATTGATACGAATGATGTATTGGAAGCTGCAGGAACAAAATATAATTTCCTTAAGTATAAACCAGGATTGGTGGGAGGACACTGTATTTCCGTAGATCCTTATTATCTTGCACACAAAGCGGAACAGCTGGGATATCATCCAGATGTGATCTTATCTGGAAGACGAGTAAACGATTCTATTGCAAAGTTTGTGGCTGCTAAAGTCGTGAAGCTTCTGATTGCAAAAGGAGGAGTGATCAAAAATTCGAATGCGCTGATTTTAGGAGTTACATTCAAAGAAAACTGTCCGGATGTCAGAAATACTAAAGTTGTAGATATCTATAGAGAACTTGCTGATTTCGGAGTAAATGTTGATATTTATGATCCGTGGGCAAGCAAAGAAGAAGTAAAGCACGAATATGGAATTGATATTCTTGACGTTCTTCAGGAAGGTAAAAAGTATGATTCTTTAGTGATTGCAGTATCTCATAATGAGTTCCTGGAAATGGATCTGGATCTGCTTAAAAAAGAAAATGCAGTGGTTTTTGATACCAAAGCATGTTTAGACAGAAATCTGGTTGATGCAAGATTATAAAAGATCATGAGCTATGATATTATAATCATTGGTGCAGGTCTGGTAGGATTGGCTACAGCCTATCAGACTAAGCTGAAAAATCCTGATTCTAAGATTCTCATTTTGGAAAAAGAAAACGATGTGGCATTGCACCAATCGGGACATAACAGTGGAGTAATCCATAGTGGGATTTATTACAAACCGGGAAGCCTTAAAGCTAAAAACTGTATCGAAGGGTATAATTCCGTTATTAACTTTGCTGAGAAATACGGCATACGATATGATCTTTGCGGAAAAATAATTGTAGCTACTTCACAGGAAGAATTACCCCTTTTAGATAATATATATAAAAGAGGAGTTGAAAACGGACTTCAGGATTTAAAATATCTTTCCAGAGAAGAATTTCGCGAAATTGAACCCCACTGTGAAGGCGTAAAAGCAATTAAAGTTCCACAAACCGGAATTATCGACTATCCTGGAATCGCAAAAAAAATAAAAGAACTTTTTGAAGAATCAGGAGGTGAAGTAAGATTTAATAATGAAGTAAAAAACATTATTGATAAAGGATCTGAAATTATTGTCAGCACTAATATTTCCGAGTTTAAGACCAAAAAACTTATTTCCTGTGCAGGATTATATTCTGATAAGATAACCAAAATGACCAATGAAAAAAATGATGTGGTCATTATTCCTTTCAGGGGAGAATATTATAAAATCAAGGATGAAAAAAAATACCTGGTAAAACATCTTATTTACCCGGTACCTGACCCCAGTTTTCCATTTCTCGGTGTTCACTTTACCAGAATGATTGACGGTAATATTGAAGCCGGCCCTAATGCTGTTCTGGCCTTCAAAAAAGAAGGATACCATTTTTTCGATTTCAATTTCAATGAAACCATGCAAACCATGCTATGGCCAGGATTTAGAAAAATTGTAGCAAAATATGGTAAAACGGGAATGGGAGAAATGTACCGTTCACTTTCCAAATCTGCATTTACAAAAGCACTTCAGAAACTTCTACCGGAAATACAGGAGAATGATCTTTTATCAGGAGGTTCAGGAGTTAGAGCACAGGCTTGTGACAGAAATGGAGGATTGATTGATGATTTTGACATCGTGAAAAACGGAAATATTATTCATGTTAGAAATGCTCCTTCTCCGGCGGCTACATCTTGCCTTTCTATAGGAAATAAAATTAGTGAACTTATTATAAGTTAAAACACTTTATATCCACTCAAAAAACTAAAATATGAAAATTCAAATGGTTGACCTTAAAGGTCAGTACCTGAAAATAAAACAAGAGGTAGATATTAGTATTCAGGAATGTATTGATAATACTGCATTTATTAATGGTCCTGCTGTAAAAGAATTTCAACAGGATTTTGAAAAATATCTGGGAGTAAAACATGTGATTCCATGTGCTAACGGAACAGATGCTCTTCAGATTGCCATGATGGCCTTTAAGCTGCAGCCTGGAGATGAAATAATCTGCCCTGCTTTCACCTACGTAGCGACTGCTGAAGTTATTGGTCTTTTAGGATTAAAACCTGTAATGGTAGATGTAAATGAAGATACTTTTGATATACAGCTGGAAGGTCTTGAAAAATATCTTACCCCCAATACCAAAGCGATTGTTCCTGTTCATTTATATGGCCAAAGTGCTGATATGGAACAAATTCTTAAATTTGCAGAAAAACACAACCTTTTTGTTATAGAAGATAACGCTCAGGCAATAGGCTCTGATTATACATTTTCAGATGGAACTGTAAAAAAAACGGGAACTATCGGACATATCGGATGTACTTCGTTTTTTCCGTCAAAAAACCTTGGATGTTATGGCGATGGAGGTGCATTGATGACGAATGATGATGAACTGGCTTTCAAAATCAGAATGATTGCTAATCACGGTCAGGAAAAGAAATACTATCATAAAGTTTTAGGCTGTAACTCAAGATTGGATACCATTCAGGCTGCAGTATTGAAAATTAAGCTTAAACATTTGGATGAGTATTCAGCTTCCAGAAACAGAATGGCGGATTATTATGATGCCAATCTTGCTGGTATATCAGAAATTCAAACTCCTAAAAGAGCTGCGAATTCTACCCATGTATTTCATCAGTATACCCTTAGAGTGAAAAATGGAAAAAGAGATGGATTACAAAAATATCTGGCAGAAAAGAATATTCCAAGTATGATATATTATCCTTTGCCTCTTTACAAACAGGAAGCTTTTCTTCAATATGTGAAAGAAGGTTTTAGTCTTCCGGTTACAGAGAAGCTTTGCAAAGAAGTAATCTCTCTTCCTGTACATACAGAATTTGATCAGGAAGTACTGGATATTATTATTACAGAAATTAAGAATTATTTTAATTAATATAAAGCAGATATGTCGGATTTTTTTGCACACGAAACGGCCGTTATTGACGATGGATGTCAAATAGGAAACGGAACCAAAATTTGGCACTTTTCACATCTGATGACAGGTTGCATTTTGGGCGAAAAATGCAATATTGGACAGAATGTTGTCATTTCACCTAAAGTCGTTTTGGGGAAAAATGTAAAAGTTCAGAATAATGTTTCCATCTATGAAGGAGTAACATGTGATGATGACGTTTTCTTAGGTCCTTCAATGGTTTTTACCAATGTGATAAATCCCAGAAGTGCAGTAAACAGAAAAAATGAATATCTGAAGACTCATGTTGGAAAAGGTGCCTCCATCGGTGCTAATGCAACTATCGTTTGCGGGCACAATATAGGTCAGTACGCTTTTATCGGTGCAGGAGCTGTGGTTACAAAAGAAGTTCCGGATTATGCATTGGTAGTGGGAAACCCAGCCAGACAAATGGGTTGGATGAGCGAATTCGGGCATAAACTTCAGTTTGATGCAGATAATATTGCCGTTTGTGAAGAAAGTGGAGAAAAATATAAATTAGAAAATAATAAAGTTTCAAAAATTTAAATATGCAAATGAGTGAAAAAATAAAATTTGCAGTAGTGGGCTGCGGACATATTGGCAAGAGACATGCCGAGATGATCACAAGAAATTCAGAATGTGAGCTTGTAGCTCTTATAGACATAAAGGATAAAGCTGCTTTAGGAATTGAAAGCTACGATGTTCCTTTCTTTGCATCGTTAGATGAATTTTTGAAATCAGGGATAGAAGCAGATGTTATCAATATCGCTTCTCCCAACGGATTCCACTTTGAACAATCTTATAAAGCCATTGATGCCGGAAAGCATATTGTAGTGGAAAAACCAATGACTTTGAACAAGCAGGATGCGGAAAAACTTATTTTCCAGGCTTTGCACAAACACAAACAGGTTTTTGCGGTAATGCAAAACCGTTACTCTCCACCTTCTGCTTGGGTGAAAGGTATGGTAGAAAACGGAAAATTGGGTGAAATATACATGGTTCAGCTTAATTGCTACTGGAATCGTGATGACAGATATTATAAGCCGGAGTCATGGCACGGAAAGAAAAATCTGGATGGAGGAACATTATTTACACAGTTTTCTCATTTTATCGATATTATGTATTGGCTTTTCGGTGATATTACCAATATACAGGCAAAATTTGCAGATTTTAATCATCAGACTCTTACAGATTTTGAAGACTCAGGATTTATTAGTTTCGATTTCGTAAACGGTGGGATGGGAGCATTAAACTATTCTACTTCAGTATGGAATCAAAACCTTGAAAGTTCAATGACAATTATTGCAGAGAACGGTGCTATAAAAATTGGCGGCCAATATATGGATAAAGTGGAGGTATGCAATGTGAAAGATTATGTAATGCCAGAATTACCACCTACAAACCCTGGAAATGATTATGGCGCATACAAAGGCTCTGCAGCCAACCATCACTACATTATTGAAAATGTAGTAGACGTGTTAAAAGGACGAAATACTATTACAACAAATGCTTTGGAAGGGTTGAAAGTAGTAGATATTATTGAAAGGATTTATCAATTAAAAAACTAATTATGTTGTCAAATTTTGTTCCGCTGGCAAGCCCGGATATTAATGAAACAGATATTAACCGTGTTGTGGATGTTTTAAAATCAGGAATGCTGGTGCAGGGAGAGAATGTTGGTTTATTAGAAACCTTCTTCTCTGATTATTTGGGAGCAGAATATGCTTCAGCTCTGAGTAACGGAACTTCTACTTTGCACCTGGCATTAATTACATTAGGAATTGGTGCTGGTGATGAAGTCATTGTACCTGCATTCAGTTATGTGGCTACAGCTAATGTAGTGGAACTGGTAGGCGCAAAATGTATTTTTGTAGATATTGATGAAAATACATTTAATATTGATGTCAATAAAATAAAAGAAGTTATTACTCCGAATACAAAAGCTATTATCCCTGTTCATGAGTTTGGTTTAGCCTGCGACATAGAAAGTGTAATGGATATTGCCCGCGAGCATAATCTGTATGTTATTGAAGATGCTGCATGTGCTTTGGGAGCAACCCAGAATAACAAAAAAGTAGGGACATTTGGTGATTTCGGTTCATTCTCGTTACATCCGCGTAAAAGTATTACAAGCGGTGAGGGAGGAATTCTGACAACAAATAATGCCGGGTATTCAGCTAAGATAAGAATACTTAGAAATCATGGTATTGAAATGCAGGATGGCAGAATGGAATTTGTAGAAGCAGGATACAACTATAGAATGACAGACTTTCAGGCAGCACTGGCTCACAGCCAGATCCAGAGACTGGATAATATCCTTACGATGAAACAAACTTTGGCAGAGGTGTATCTATCGGAAATTAATAACCCAAAGATCACATTACCTGTAGTGCCTGAAGGAAGAAACCATACATGGCAGACTTTTCACGTCTTAATCGACGACAGTTTACAGCAAAATGAAGTGCTTGAATTTTTAAGAAGTAATAAAATTGGGGCAAACTACGGAGCTCAATGTATTCCTGCTATGAAATACTATGCAGACAAATACAATCTGGATTATAGAGAAAAGTTCCCGAATGCTTACAGGGCATATTCTAAGGGAATTGCCTTACCATTGTATGAAAAACTGACAGAAGATACAGTCTTCAAAATCTCGCAAATAGTCAACAAAATATAACGATATAACGAATCAAAAAAAATTTATTTAAAATGATAACTAACAAAACGATTTTTATCACCGGAGGTGCAGGATTTATTGCCAATACTCTGATTAAACATTACATAGAGAATAATAAAATTGTGGTGTATGATAACTTTCACAGAGATACATTAAGTTCAAGCGGGTTAGCAAATCACCAGAATTTGACGGTCATCAAAGGAGATGTTTTAGACTTAGCATTTTTAACAGAAAGCATGAAAGGTGCTGACGTTGTTGTTCACGCAGCAGGTATTGCAGGTATTGATACTGTAATCAAAGATCCGGTAAGAACAATGAGCGTAAACATGATCGGAACTGCGAATGCGTTGGAAGCAGCAAAAATAAATGGAATAAAAGACAGATTTGTAGACTTCAGTACTTCTGAAATTTTTGGTAGCCACGCTTTCAAAAGTAGAGAAGAAGACACTGCGGTTGCAGGAAGCGTAGGAGAAGCAAGATGGGTATATGCAGTAAGTAAGCTTGCCGGAGAACATTTGGCTCACGCGTATTACAAGCAGCATAAACTTCCGGTGGTTACTGTAAGACCTTTCAACGTATATGGTCCTGGACAAACCGGGGAAGGTGCTTTACAGATTTTCATCAAAAAAGCGCTTAAAAATGAAGATATCTATATCTATGGAGACGGTACGGCAATCAGAGCCTGGTGCTTTGTTGATGATTTTGTAGACTGCCTGATCAGATGTATTGAAGATCCGAAAGCTATCGGAGAAAGCTTTAACCTAGGTAACCAGAGAACGGTTATTACAACATTAGGTTTAGCTGAATCTGTATGCAGAGTACTGAAGAGCAACAGTAAAATCATCTTCAAAGATGCTCTTAGTGCTGACATTGAAATGAGAATCCCAAGTGTAGCAAAATCAAAAGAAATTTTAGGCTTTGAAGCAAAAGTAGATCTTGAAGAAGGTATTTTAAGAACAGCTGAATACTTTAAATCTATTGAAAACTAAAGAAGAAATATTAATATTTCCTTATAGCGGGACTGGTATTGAGGCATTAGACTGTCTGTCTGAAGAGCAGTGTTGTATAGGTTTTATTTCTGATAATCCTTCGATGATCGGAACGGAACAGTATGGCATTAAAATTTATAGCAGAGAGGCATTTCAGGAATTTCCTGAAGCTAAAGTCCTGGCTGTCAATGGCAGTCCTGATTCTTATAAAAAAAGAAAGCAAATAATTGATGGGCTTGAAATAGAGACTGACAGATTTACAACACTTATCCATCCTAAAGCTGTTATCGGAAGGAATGTAAAGGTAGGAAAAAACGTCCTTATTATGGCCGGAGTTGTAGCTACTGCAAACGCAGAAATAGGAAATCATATTTGTATTCTCCCTAATACTGTTGTTCATCATGATTCTAAAATCGGGGATTATACCTTGGTTGCAGCGAATAATACTATTTGTGGAGATGTCATCATCGGAGAGAACTGCTATTTGGGAGCTTCTTCAAATTTCAGAAATGGAGTAAAGATAGGCAATGGAAGTCTTATTGGTATAGGAAGCAATGTGGTTGGTAACATTGGAGATAATAAAATGGTAAAAGGTAATCCTGCAAAGGAATATTCTGAGAAATCAGACTAAATAGGAGATTTATGAAACATAAAATTAGAGCTTTCAAAAATATGCTGTTGATGTCTGCACCGGAGTATATTGCCGGATTTTCAGTTTTTGTTATCCTGATCTCTTTTTCCAAGAAAGCATCTCTAGCAGAAATTGGAGAACTTACATTTGCTAATACTGTGGGGCAGTTGGTTTCCAGTGTTTTAGCTGTTGCCTTGTTAACAACTATGCGGCGTGATTTTGTACTGAAGACAGCACTTAGGGATAAATATGCCATATCTTTATATATCATTAGAATCCTGATTTCATTATCTATATTTATTATTTCATTTGTACTATTGGAACTAAACCTTTTCAGCGAAATAGTACTGCTAATGATAGTTTCCAGAGGAATCGATTCTTTGTCTGAAACTTATTATTATACATTGCTTTCTAAGGAGGAAATTTTAAAATTTTCAATATTAAAAAGCATGCACTATATAAGCCTTATATCCTTTGTCATTCTTGGGATTTATAAGGGGTTTGATCTCCATCAGATCAGCTATATATTTTTATTAAACAGTATAATCTGGTGTTTGGTCAATTTTATTCTTCTTTTTTTTGAAAAGGGAATTGTTAAAAAAATCATATTTCTTGATACTTATCAGACTGATCTTTTTAAAAGAACATTGCCCCTGTTAATGAGCAGCACCATATACTTATTATCTGCAAAGCTGAATTTATTTATTGTAAAAAAGATATGCAGCCCAGAGGATTTTGGTCTGTTTAGTATAATTATTACTATTCTGGGGATATTTTCTATTTTTACAAGTGCAATCAGTAGTTTTTTGATTAATAAACAGGTAGAATGGTATAAAGTGTCACTTCAAAGGCTAAAAATAAATTCAATAAAACTTGCAATTCCATTATTTGCTGCAGGACTTATTATTTTATTGATTTCTTATTTTGTTTCAGACTACATCAATTATCTCTTCAAGAATTTTGATATGAACCACTTGTGGTTATTGAAACTATCTTTAATTTCAATTTTGGTTTATTTCATCCAGATACCTTACAATTACCTATTTACAGTGATGGATAAAAATAAAGTGGCCTTGTATTTTTCAGTCTTTATGATTGTTGTTGCAGCATTATTATATTATCCGTTTACGTTTTATTTTGGTCTTACGGGGTCTGTAATTGCTTTTTTAGGATATAATATACTTTGGTGTGGTAGCTTATTTGGTATTTCTATGTATATTATTAACAAACAAATTTTAAAAGGAAATGAATAACATATTGATTGTTTCTAATACACTGTGTTTTGGGGGGGCAGAAAGTTTTTCTGCACAGTTATTCGAAAATTTGGAGCAGCAGTATGATAATCTGCATTATGCTGTTTTTTCATGCAATATGGATTTACTGGAACGTTTCCCTGCTATTGATAGAAAAAAAATACATCAGTTTGATGATTCTGATAGAACCAATACTTTTAAAATGCTTTCAAAGATTTTTAAAGTAAAAAAATACCTTAAGGATCATAATATTGATACAATATACTGTAGCCAGCCTGATTCTGCACTGATTTTTTGGTTATTAAAAATTTTTAATAAAAAAATTAAAATCATATATATAACCATGCATGTATATGAAAATGCTGATGCCAAAGAAAAATTTATCTGGAAAACTAACCTGCCTAATAGAAGTACGGACATTTTTATCGGACTGAGTGAATACCTATCTTTACAGCTAAAGCAAAAAAATAAGGTAGATCCTTCGAAAGTAATAATCAACAGGCTCCCTGTAGATATTAATAAATTTAATGTTGCCGATAAAAAAGAGAGAGAGCAGTTTAATTTACCTCTAAATAAGAGGATTGTTGGAATATGTTGCAGACTCTATCCTATAAAAAGGGTTGATCTTTTTGTAGAAGCCTTCAGACATATTGAGGATGAAGATACAATAGGTGTTATCTATGGAGAAGGTCCTGAAAAAGAAAGACTACTGGGTATGATAAAAGATTTTCAATTATTGGATAAAGTCTTTTTGCGACCATTTATAGATAATGTTAATGAAGTTATTCCAATGTTTGATCTTTACTTACAAACTGTGGACGGTCCCAATTTAGGACTGGTAACACTTGAAGCTTTCAGTTCAGGAGTCCCAGTCATTATGCTTGCTGATAATGAGGAAGAAAGATTTATGATCCTTGATACCTATTGTAACGAAAATGTAGGTGGAATATCTACTACAGATCCTAAAAATATAGCTTTAAAAGTGTTGGAAATATTAAATATTTCTGAAAAGGATGGAATGCCTGCAAGATGTAGAAAACTGGCAGAAGAAAAATATTCATGGCCCGCATTTCTTTCTATCAATGAGAAAATTCTAAAACAGTTTAGATGATTTTTTTTATAATATTATATATAATATTTCTTACTCTGGTATTTTTCTTTTTTAGGAAGAATTACAGGCTTTTTGGGTATGAAAAGTATGATTTTCTTTTACCCATAAATATTATATTGTTTTTTTCGGTATTGGCTACTCCCTATATGTTCTATATAGTGAAACATCCTGATATTATCTATACACCTGTTGATACTGATAATTTAAATAACTTGCTGTTCAAGTATATTCTTTTGCATGTAGGCTGTATTATTTTTTTTATTGTAGGGACTGTATCTTTTCTGAAAAAAATGTTAAGTTCTTTGATTAGTAAGCTGGATATTATTACGGTGGGACAAAGTAAGAATTTGTTATTTTTATTAAGTATTATATTTTACTTACTTTCTGTTTATAACTTTAAATCCTTACAGCTTGACAATCTTTTTCAAATTTTTATCAATAGAAATGAAAATATAAGTAAACTGGGATATATCTATTTCACTCAACAAATTATCGGATATTATATATTATATCTCTATCTTTTAAGAGACCGGTTAAACTTGGTACAAAAGATCAACCTGGGAGTGTTTTTTATTACCTTCCTGTTATCTTCCCTGCTTACCGGCGGACGTACTCAGATATTGTACATGCTTATATTCTGTTTTATTGTTATACAAATAAAAAAGCCAGCATCTATTAAACAATTCTTTAAGCCCAAGTACATCTTATTGATGGCACTTTTCTTCGGAGTAATGTATATCATCCCAAAATTCAGAGGAACGGCAGCATGGAATAATGAAGGATTGGTATCTGTGATGACAACTAAAGATGAAAACTCTTATCAGTCTTATCAGTTGCTTTCTGATATGAGTGGACTGGATAGGTATTTATTTATCATAGATATGTTTGACAGACATGGCTTCTGGTATGGAGAAGGATATGTAGATGTAGTAAAAATTTTACTGCATCCCATTATAAGAAGCGATGTAAGTAAGCTACCAAAAGGAGATGATGGCCTTTACCTGGCAGTAATGTCAAACGAAAAACGGTTTATTGATAAACCTTACCGTGTAGATGATGATTATATGACTTCCTTTCCTGTAGGTAATTATGCAGCCTATATGAACTTTGGAATTATAGGACTGTTATTGGCTTACTTTCTTCTTGGAGGAATTGCCAATACTCTCTATCAGGGATGTAAGAAAGGACGATTTAAATATATTTATTTTTATACACTCTTTATTTCGGGATCTGTTGCCTTTTCGAATATTGGTCTCCTTAATATTATTATTAACTCTATTACCCTGGTAATTGTATTTGTTATTATCAGAATTTTTAGCCCGGGTAATATAAAACTACAAAGATGAAATTTGTTTTAATGGGAGTAAAATCCTCCCCTAAAAATATAAGTGGTCAGTCTATATGTTTTGATATGCTTTTGGACGAACTGAAAAAGCAAATGATTCCGTTCAAGTATATCACAGTAAGCGTAGATACCGACAGTAATTTTCAGAAGATACTGGAATATCTTACAGCGTGCATCAAACTGATTTACTTTTATATAACGACAATAGGTAAGTCAAAGATGATCTACATTGCAGTAGCACAGTCCAGACTGGGCTTTTACAGAGATTTTATGTTTGTCTGGATTTCTGCATTATTCGGAAAGAAAATCGTAGCCCACCTGCATGGAGGCAATTTTAAAACATTCTATCTTGAACAGTCTCCTTTCCTTCAGAAAATAATCAAAAAAACATACGACCAATGTGACTGTATTATTGTTTTGTCCAGAGTATATACTGATCTTTTTGATTTTGTAGATAACTATAAAGAAAAAGTAAAGGTAGTTCCTAATGGAATTCCGGAATTTGATAACGACGAGTCAATAGAAAAAAAATATAATCCGACCAGACCGGTGATCCTGTATCTTTCTAATCTTATTGAGAGTAAAGGCTATCTGGATGTTTTGCATTCGTCCCTGATTCTTAAAGAAAAATATAATATTTCTCCACAAGTTTATTTCTGTGGAAACTTTTTAAGTAACTCGGATGATGTGACTTTTGACAGCGTTGAAAAAGCAAAAGATTACTTTCATAATTTTGTGAAAGAAAATAAGCTGGAAGACAATGTTGTCTATAAAGGGTTGGTTCAGGGTGAAGCCAAAGATCAGCTTTTAAAGAATGCTGACTTTTTGATTCTACCCACCAATTATAATGCAGAAGGGCAGCCTATATCTCTGATAGAAGGATTAAAGAATGGCTGTGTGCTGATTACAACCCAATACAGAGACATTCAGTATATGAATTTGGATAAAGAAACAGGTTTTTTTGTAAATTATAACGATCCTGAGGCTATTGCAGAAATGATCAGTAACGTGAATGAACAAGACTTTAAAAGAATGAGTCTGAATGCTCAGAAACATTTTAAGAACAGCTATTCTTTTATCAGTCATTATAATAATATAATAAAAATTTTCCATGAATATTCAAAATAAAGTATTACTAATTACTGGAGGAACAGGTTCTTTCGGAACAGCCGTTCTAAGAAAATTTATCAATACCGATCATTTTAAAGAAATCCGTATTTTTTCCCGTGATGAGAAGAAGCAGGATGATATGAGAAATCAATTTAAAAATGATAAACTGAAATTTTATATCGGAGATGTAAGAGATTACAGAAGTATTGAACAGGCTATGAGAGGAGTAGACTATGTTTTTCATGCTGCAGCCTTGAAGCAGGTACCTTCGTGTGAGTTTTTCCCGATGCAGGCATTAAAAACCAATGTAGAAGGAACACAGAATGTAATTGATGCAGCTGAAGCAAATCATGTTCAGAAAATGATTTGTTTGAGTACGGATAAGGCAGCTTATCCTATCAATGCTATGGGTATTTCCAAAGCAATGATGGAAAAAGTAGTAGTAGCAGCTTCCAGAAATTTGAAAAATACAACAGTTTGTCTTACGAGATACGGAAACGTTATGGCATCCAGAGGTTCTGTGATTCCATTATTTGTTAAACAGATTAAAAACGGTGAACCTATTACTATTACAGATCCAAAGATGACGAGATTTTTAATGTCATTGGAGGAAGCTGTCGAACTTGTTTTATTTGCTTTTGAAAATGGAAATACTGGAGACCTATTTGTCAATAAAGCACCGGCAGGAACTATCGGTGATCTGGCTCAGGCTCTTAAAGAATTGTTTAAAGCAGGCAGTCCGATAAAAGTAATTGGAACAAGACATGGGGAAAAGCTTTATGAAACTCTTTGTACACGTGAAGAAATGCTGAAGGCAGAAGATATGGGAGATTTCTACAGAATTCCTGCAGATAACAGAGATCTTAATTATGATAAGTATTTTTCAGAAGGTATGAAAGACATTTCAAAAATAGAAGATTATCATTCTCATAATACGAAGCAGCAGGATGTTGAAGGAATGAAAAAACTTCTTTTGAAGCTTCCTTTGATCAGAAAAGAAGTATTAGGAGAAGATGTAATGCAATATCCGGACTAAAAAATGAATAATCCGGAAATTATTGAGGGTGGAAAATATGCTGATGAAAGAGGAAATCTGTTTTTCAATAATAATTATAATGCTTCTGCAATAAAAAGAATATATTGCATTGAGAATAGTAATATCGATTATATAAGAGGATGGGCCGGACATAAGACAGAACAACGTTGGTTTACAGCCATCCAGGGAGCTTTTATGATTAAATTGGTAAAAATTGATCACTGGGGTGAACCCTCAAAAGATCTTCAGATTCTTACTTTTGAGTTGAATGACGAAAAATTGGATGTACTTCATATGCCGGCAGGGTATGCCTCTGCAATTCAGGCAAAAGAAAAGGGATCGAAACTTTTAGTAATGGTAAATTATTCTTTAGGTGAAATTGATGATGACCATCGTTTCCCTCTGGATTATTTTGAAAATATGTAATGATGATAAAAATAGGAATAACCGGACAAAACGGTTTTGTAGGATCACATCTGTACAATACACTGGGGCTAAAGCCTGAGCGGTATAAAAGGATTGAGTTTGACAGATCTTTTTTTGATCATCCGGATCAGCTGGATGCATTTGCAAAACAATGTGATGTCATTGTACATCTTGCAGCAATGAATCGTCATCCGGATCCTGAAGTGATTTTCAGTAACAATATTGAACTCGTAAGGAAATTAATAGATTCTTTGGAACGAACGGAATCAAAGGCTCATGTTTTATTTTCATCATCTTCTCAGGAAGAAAGAGATAATCTATATGGAAAATCGAAAAAAGAAGGAAGAATGCTTTTGGCAGACTGGGCAAAAAAAGCTGGCGGAAAATTTACAGGAATGATTATTCCTAATGTTTTCGGACCTTTTGGAAAGCCAAACTATAACTCTTTCGTTGCCACCTTCTGTTACAAGCTTACACATGGTGAAACCCCTGTTATTGATAATGACGGCGAAGTGAAGCTAATCTACGTAGGAGAGCTCGTACAGGAAATCATCGGCCAGATAGAAGCGTCAGATTCCAAAGAGTTTTACGAAGTAGAGCATACTTCAGTAAATAAAGTCTCTGAAGTATTGTTAAAACTTGAAAATTATAAAAAATTATATTTTGATAATGGTGAGGTTCCACAGCTTACATCAGCTTTTGATCTGAACTTGTTTAATACTTTCCGTTGTTATTTTGATATTAAAAACCATTATCCTGTCAAATTCACACAACATACAGATCCGAGAGGAGCTTTTGTAGAGGTGATCAGACTTGGAATAGGCGGTCAGTGTTCATTCTCTACAACAGTTCCCGGAATTACGAGAGGAGACCATTTTCATACCAGAAAAATTGAAAGGTTCGCAGTAATAAAAGGAGAAGCACTTATCCAGTTGCGAAAAATTGATACTGATGAAATTTTCGATTTTTATCTGAAAGGGGATGAGCCCGCTTATGTAGATATGCCTATCTGGTATACCCATAATATTAAGAATATAGGAAATGAAGATCTTTATACCATTTTTTGGATTAACGAAGCATTCAACCCGGAAGATCCTGATACATATTTCGTAAAAGTATAATCAATGTATACACCGGTTGCTTTTTCAATTGTATTCTATCTGTTTACATCATTGCTGGTCACAGCAGTTGTGATAGATAGTTATTCAAAAAAACGGTTACTCAGTATAGATGGAAATACAGGCTATTTCTATCTTATTCCTCTGTTTTTAGTTATCCTTATTGGTTTCAGACCCGTAGGTATCACTGGTTTCACAGACTCCGAAATGTATAGGGAATTCTTTGATATAGCACGTGTAGAAGGTATTTCGCCCATGCCGAATAAGGATTTGTTTTTCGGGTATTTTATTTTGTTTACCTCTTATATTACCAATGAGAGAGGTTTTTTTATCTTATGTGGTTTAGTATCGGTAGCACTGTTGGTATTGGTATCAAAACATATTTCTAAAAAGCACTGGATATTATTTTTTATCTGTCATACAGCTTCCCTTTATTACTGGAATTATAATGTATATGGTATCAGACAGGGGATGGCATCCGTCATGTTTTTATATGGGGTTTTTATTAAAAACAAATGGTGGAAGTCTTTACTCATGTTACTAGCATTTGGATCTCATTTTTCTTTGGGACTTCCGGTATTGGTATATATCTTCTCAGGACTGATAAGCAAAGTTGATAGAAAATTCTATTGGATTTGGGGATTGGCAATTCCTGCTTCTTATTTTTTTGGAATTGAAATTGAACATACTGTTGCCAACTTAATCCCGGATGAAAGAGCACAATATTTTATAGAAAATATTGATGAGCAGGTATTCCGTTGGGATCTGATTGCCTATAGTTCGGTTATCATGGCAATTTCTTATTATTTTATATTCATTGAAAAGATAAAAGATGTCACTTATCATAGGATAGTGAATGTTTTTATTTTTACAAATACTATATTTTTATTTTTGGTAAGAGTAAATCACGCTCATAGATTTGCCTATTTATCCTGGTTTTTAGCTTCATTAATCATTTTTTATCCGTTTTTTATTAATAACGATGAAAAATTGAGAAACAAATACAGGTTGTTCTCGCAAACTTTACTCGCGTTTTTTACCTTTGTAGTTCTCCATTTTATAAGAATAACTTTTTTATAACCATATGATGAAATTAAAAGTAATGACAGTCGTGGGCACACGGCCGGAAATCATTAGATTATCAAGAGTGTTAGCCGCTTTAGATACTTCTGAAGCAGTAGAACACATTGTAGTCCATACAGGACAAAATTACGACTATGAACTTAACCAGATCTTTTTCGACGATTTAGGTTTAAGAAAACCTGACCATTTCCTGGAAGCAGCAGGAAAAACAGCTGCAGAAACAATTGGAAATATTTTGGTTAAAATTGATCCGCTTCTCGAGGAAGTGAAGCCAGATGCGTTTTTAGTACTCGGAGATACAAACTCATGTTTATGTGCTATTCCTGCCAAAAAAAGACAGATTCCGATTTTCCACATGGAAGCCGGAAACAGGTGTTTTGATCAAAGAGTTCCCGAAGAAACCAACAGGAAAATTGTAGACCACATTTCAGATATCAATTTAACATACTCTGATATTGCCAGAGAATACCTTTTGCGAGAAGGACTTCCTGCTGACAGAATCATTAAGACGGGATCCCCGATGTACGAGGTTCTGAATCATTATCTTCCCAGAATTAAAAATTCCGATGTTCTTACTAGATTAAATCTTGAAGAAGGAAAGTATTTTGTAGTATCATCCCATAGAGAAGAAAATATTAATTCAGATAAAAATTTCAGAGGACTCATCAACAGCCTTAATGCAATTGCAGAAGAATATCAATATCCAATCATTTTTTCAACTCATCCCAGAACAAGAAATATGATTGATAAAATGCAGGTGCAGGTGAGATCTGAAATTCAGTTTCTAAAACCCCTTGGGTTCCATGATTACAATGCTCTTCAAATGAGAAGTTATGCTGTACTGTCGGATTCCGGTACTATTTCAGAAGAATCCTCAATCCTTAATTTCAGAGCGCTTAACATCAGAGAAGCACATGAAAGACCTGAAGCTATGGAAGAAGCTTCTGTTATGATGGTGGGATTATCTCCTGAGAGAATTTTGCAGGGATTGGTACAGCTTAAGCAGCAGCAGACAGGAGAAAATAGAAACTACAGACTTGTGGCAGATTATTCTATGCCCAATGTGTCAGAAAAAACGGTTAGAATTATTGTAAGCTATACCGATTACGTTAACAGAGTAGTCTGGAGTAAATTATGAATATAATGTTTCTTACCTTAGTGAAGATAAATACCTTAAAAGAACGTGGTATTTATCAAGATTTAATGCGGGAATTTTCCCAGCATGGGCATTACCTGTATATAGTTTCCCCTGTTGAAAGATGCGAAAATCAAAAAACTAATGTGAAAAAAGAAGGGAATACTGTTTTTCTGAATGTAAAGACACTTAATATCCAGAAAACGAACTTTATTGAAAAGGGAATTTCTACCTTAACAATCGATAAACTATTTCTGAGAGCCATCAATAAACACTTGCCAGAAGTAAAATTTGATCTGATTATTTATGCCACGCCTCCTATTACTTTTACAAACCTTATTAAATATATCAAAAAAAGAGATCAGGCTAAAACATATCTGCTCCTAAAGGATATCTTCCCCCAGAATGCTGTTGATATGCAGCTGATGTCTAAGAAAGGATTACTATACAACTACTTTAGAAATAAAGAAAAAGAATTATATTTGATTTCAGATAAAATTGGGTGTATGTCTGATGCCAATCTAAAATTTGTGATGGAGCATAATCCTTTTATTCCCAAAGAAAAACTGGAGGTAAATCCAAATGCTATTGAGCTCTTACCTATAAATAAAGAAATGAGTTACCAATATAAAGAAATTCATGCTAAGTATGGCATCCCTGAAAATAGGAAAATCTTTATTTATGGTGGGAATTTGGGAAAACCTCAGGGAATTGATTTTGTGATAGAAACCTTAAAAACTAAATCAGAAGATGACAGATTATTTTTTGTGATAGTGGGCTCAGGAACAGAATTTGGCAAAATGAGGAAGTGGTTTGATACTTTCCGCCCCAAAAATGCTTTGCTTTTGTCTGCTATTCCAAAAACTGAGTATGACCTGCTGGTACAGTCCTGTGATGTCGGGTTGATCTTTCTGCATAAAGATTTCACCATCCCGAATTATCCATCTCGTTTACTCTCATATCTTGAGTTCAGATTGCCGGTCCTTACAGCTACAGACTCTTCTACAGATATCGGAACAGATGTAGTTAAGAATAATTGTGGCATAGCCGTGCATTCGGCAAATCTTCAGGAGATGATAAAAGCAATAGATAAATTTGTAGAAATGGACAGTAATGATTTTGAAGAAATGAGAGAAAACAGCAGAAAATTCCTGGAAAGAGAATTTTTGGTACAACAATCTTATGATAAAATTATTAACGCTTAAAAATAAAGAGAAAAGAAAAAGATGTATCGTGTTTTTGTAAAAAGAGTTTTTGATTTTATATTAGCCTTAACCGGTTTGCTTATAATAAGTCCTGTGTTTATTGTTTTTTTTATTGCTTTGGCCATCGCAAATGAATGGAAACCTTTTTTCTTTCAGAAAAGACCTGGCAAAAACGGTAAAATTTTTACCATTATAAAATTCAAAACAATGAATGACAAAACAGACTCTGAAGGTAATCTATTGCCAGATGCAGAGAGACTTACGGCAGTGGGATCGTTTGTCCGTAAAACATCTATAGATGAAATTCCTCAACTGATTAATGTTTTGAAAGGAGATATGGCATTAATAGGGCCAAGACCGTTACTGGTACAATATCTGCCGCTTTATAATGATCATCAGGCAAGAAGACATGAAGTAAGACCGGGAATTACCGGCTGGGCACAGATTAACGGTAGAAATGCTATTTCTTGGGAAGAAAAGTTTAATTTAGATGTCTGGTATGTGGATCATGTATCCTTTATCCTGGATCTGAAAATAATATTTCTTACTATAAAGAAAGTTTTTATAAAAGAAGGTATTTCAGCCGATGGACACGTTACCATAGAACCATTTCAAGGAAATTAATTAATAGCTATGTATTTATTTGGAGCAAGCGGACATGGAAAGGTAATTGCAGATATTGCTGCTGCTAATGACATAAAAATTAAGGCATTTATAGATCAGGATGTCACTAAAAAGGAATGCTATGGATCTCCGGTTTTGAATAATTTACCGGATGATAAAGAAAAACTGATTATTTCAATTGGCAACAATCTGATCCGTAAGAAAATCGCAGAACAGATTAATCATAAAATTGGCACTTTAATACATCCCAAAACAATCATTTCAGGTTCTGTGAAAATAGAAGAAGGAACAGTAATCATGGGAGGCGTGGTAATTAATGCAGATACGGCCATTGGAAAACATTGTATCATCAATACCAATGCATCTGTAGATCATGATTGTGTGATTGAAGATTTTGTTCATATTTCTCCCAACTCAGCACTTGCCGGAGGAGTGGAAGTAGGTGAAGGCTCTCAGATTGGAATAGGAGCTTCTGTAATCCAGGGAATCAAAATAGGAAAATGGTGTGTAATTGGTGCCGGTGCAGTCATCATTACCGATGTTCCCGATTACTCAGTTATTGTGGGAAATCCGGGGAGAATTATCAAGAAAAATATTATATAAACAAGTTACTAATCAAAAATATGAATACTAAAATCTGGCTGTCCTCACCGCATATGGGAGGGAATGAACAAAAATACATCAACGAAGCATTTGAAGAAAACTGGGTAGCTCCGTTGGGACCTAATGTTAACGGATTTGAAGGTGATCTGGAGCAGTTTTTAGGTGGAAGTGTAAAAGTGGCTGCGCTGTCTGCAGGTACTGCAGCATTACACCTTGCTCTTATCGAATGCGGAATTGTACATGGCGATGAGGTGATCTGTCAATCCATGACTTTCTCTGCTTCAGCCAATCCAATTGCGTATTGTGGGGCAATTCCTGTTTTTGTTGATAGTGAACCGGTTACATGGAATATGTGCCCTAAAGCACTGAGAGAAGCCATCGAAGACAGAATCCAAAAAGGAACAAAACCTAAAGCAATCATTGTAGTACATCTGTATGGTATGCCGGCAAAAATGGACGAAATTACTGCCATTGCTCAGGAATTCCAGATCCCTTTGATAGAAGATGCTGCTGAAGCCCTGGGCTCAACTTATAAAGGACAGGCTTGCGGTACATTCGGCCGTTTTGGAATTTTAAGTTTTAACGGAAATAAAATTATTACCACTTCAGGAGGTGGAGCTTTGGTTTGTCATACTCAGGAAGATAAAGATAAAACCGTTTTCCTTTCTACACAGGCCAGAGATAATGCTCCCCACTATCAGCACTCACACATCGGTTTCAACTACAGAATGAGCAATATTGTAGCAGGAATAGGAAGAGGACAGATGGAAGTGCTTAAGGACAGGGTTGCTGCCCGTAGAGCAATGCACAATTTCTATGTTGACCTTTTCCGCAATATTGAAGGGGTAACTGTACTCTCAGAGTCGAATGATGATTTTTATTCCAACCACTGGTTATCTGCAGTGATTGTTGATCCGGAAATGACAGGAAAAAACAGAGAAGGTTTAAGACTTGCATTTTTAGAAGATAATATAGAATCAAGACCGCTTTGGAAACCTATGCATTTGCAGCCGGTTTTTGAAACTTCTCCTTATTATGGCGGGAATGTTTCTGAAAAACTTTTTGATAACGGATTATGCCTTCCTTCAGGCTCTAATCTGTCAGAGGATGACAAAGAAAGAATAGCAAAGGTTGTTCATTCTTACTTTGGACTTTAATATTATTTGAACTTAATGAATCAGTATAAATATTGGAAAAAAGTTTTTGATTTTGTCTTATCGGCAATATTGATCCTTTTTCTTATGCCTGTACTGATTATTTTATTTGTGATTGCAAGTCTGGATACATCTTCCAACGGAATCTTTTTTCAGACCCGGATAGGGCAGTATGGAAAGCCTTTTACCATTTTTAAGATTAAAACAATTCATGAACAGAAGAGAACATGCTCAAAAATAGGGCAGACTCTCAGAAAATTTAAGCTCGATGAATTTCCGCAATTGTTTAATATTGTAAAAGGTGATATGAGTTTTGTAGGTCCCAGGCCTGATATTGAAGGATATTACGATAAACTTGTCGGAGAAGACAGGAAAGTTCTGGAGCTGAAACCCGGGCTTACCTGTGAAGCAAGTATTAAATATAGAGACGAAGAATACCTTCTGAAAAACCAGGAAGATCCTTTAGCTTACAATGATGAAGTGTTATTTCCGAACAAAGTAAAAATGAATCTGGACTATTTTGAAAAGATGTCTTTCAAAAACGATATAAAGATCTTGTTTAAAACATTAATAACCACATTGAAATAGAGTTTTTAACTATTATGAAAATTAAAGAAACCCCGCTTAAAGACTGCTACATCATAGAGCCTACCATATTTGAAGATGAAAGAGGCTACTTCTTTGAAAAGTTTAATGAAAAAAAATTCGAAGAACTTACCGGAATGAACGGGCACTTTGTGCAGGATAATATTTCCAGATCTTCCTACGGAGTATTAAGAGGCCTGCATCTTCAGAAAGGAGAACATGCCCAGGCAAAACTGGTTTCCTGTCTTGAAGGAAGCGTTTGGGATGTGGCTGTAGATCTTAGGGAAGATTCTCCTACATTCGGAAAATGGTTCGGAATAGAACTTACTGCTGAAAACAAATTACAGCTTTATGTGCCGAGAGGTTTCGGACATGGTTTTTCTGTATTAAGTACCCATGCTGTATTTTCGTATAAATGTGATAATTTTTACAATAAAGAGTCAGAAGGCAGTGTAAAATTCAATGATCCTGATCTTAATATCGATTGGAAGGTAGATGAAAAAGATGCCATACTTTCCGAAAAAGATCAGAACGCTCCTGGATTTAAAGAAAAAAACTTTTAAAGCATATCCCTGAAAACCACTTTTATAAAGTGGTTTTTATTTTTTAATCCTAACTCTCCAATATTTTGTATCTTTGCAGACTCAAAATCAAAACGATGCGTACAAAATCTGTAGGGAAGAAGAAAATCAATGTAGTCACTCTTGGATGTTCCAAGAATGTATATGATTCTGAAGTATTAATGAGCCAGCTGAAAGCCAATGGCAAAGAAGTGGTTCACGAAGACCGTGGGGACATTGTGGTCATCAATACCTGCGGATTTATTGATAATGCCAAAGAAGAATCTATCAATACGATCCTCGATTACGTTGACGCTAAAAACAGAGGCGAGGTGGAAAAAGTATTCGTTACAGGATGTCTGTCTGAAAGATATAAACCGGATCTGATCAAAGAAATCCCGGATGTAGATCAATATTTCGGAACAAGAGATCTTCCGGTACTTTTAAAACATCTGGGAGCAGATTATAAACATGAACTGGTAGGAGAAAGATTAACAACAACTCCAAAACATTACGCATACCTTAAAATTTCTGAGGGTTGTGACCGGCCATGCTCTTTCTGCGCCATCCCTTTGATGAGAGGAGGGCATATTTCAACACCCATCGAAAAACTGGTTTTGGAAGCTCAGAAACTGGCAAAAAAAGGGACAAAAGAATTAATTCTTATTGCCCAGGATCTTACCTATTATGGGTTGGATCTGTATAAAAAAAGAGCATTAGGTGATCTTTTAAAAGAGTTGGTAAAAGTAGAAGGAGTAGAATGGATTCGTCTTCACTATGCTTTCCCAAGCGGTTTCCCTGAAGATGTTCTTGATATTATCCGCGAAGAACCTAAAATCTGTAATTATATAGATATTCCTCTTCAGCACATCAATTCAGACTTGTTGAAATCTATGAAAAGAGGAACTACGCATGAGAAAACAGATGCCCTTTTAGGAAAATTCAGAGAGAAAGTTCCTGATATGGCAATCAGAACAACGCTTATTGTTGGATATCCCGGTGAAACAGAAGAAAGATTCCAGGAACTTAAAGAATGGGTAAGAGAGCAGAAGTTTGACCGATTAGGATGTTTTACCTATTCGCATGAAGAGAATACTACAGCTTATGTTTTGGAAGATGATATTCCACAGGAAGTAAAAGAGGCAAGAGTAGAAGAAATTATGGAATTGCAGTCTCAGATTTCATGGGAAAAAAATCAGGAAAAAATCGGTAAAGTATTCAGATGTATTTTTGACCGTAAAGAAGGTAATTATTTCATCGGAAGAACTGAGTACGATTCACCGGATGTAGATAATACGGTTTTGGTTTCAGCCGAAGATACTTATATTTCTATTGGTGAATTTGCAGACGTGAAAATTACTTCTGCCGAAGAGTTTGACTTATACGGAGAGTTAGTTTAGCTAAAGGCTTACTAATCAAGTCAAAATAGTATTTCCAAAATCAAATTATTAATGAAAATTAACATAGAATTTTCTCGGTAATATATTTTTATTTTATTGATAATCATATAATTAGAGTTTTTTGTGTAATTAAGAATTTTTAATTTTCTTTTATAATGTAATTAAAATCGAAAATTATCCTTAAATTTGCGCAAGAAGCAATATTTTTAAATCATGTGCTTTCAGCAAGTTAATCATTAAATAAGCTAAAAGTCAATTGAAATAGTTATTGTATTACTTTGGCTTTGTTTTAATGTTCACAAGTTGAGATGTATCATCTCTTTTTGGAAATATTGATGAAAAAAAATGTAATTAAAAATCTTTAAAAACTTATGAAAAAATTTTTATTAACAGCAATTATGCTTGTTGGCCTTTCGGCTGTTTCTAAAGCTCAACAGGGGCGAGTGGGGATTAACACAACCACACCTGCCGCGACTTTAGATGTAGTAGCAAACACTACGGATAATGCAAGACCTGACGCCTTATTAGTCCCTCGTATGACAGCAGCCGAATTATCCGCTAAGGATGATACTAGTGGAACATATGCTGCGCCTCAAAATGGAGCCATTGTTTACATTACTTCAGGAACCGGTACAGGAGCTAGAAAAGCTAAAATTACTGGCCCTGGTTTCTATTATTTTGATAATACGGTTCCAGAATGGAAGCCTTTTGGGGGTGGTGCAGCTCCTTCAGGAATGACTGTAAGAGCACAAACAGCTTCTACAATCTCAGATGCAGACTTGAATAATGCAATCCTGGTTACTTCAAATGTTACATTTAACTTAGCTACATTAACGAAAACCAACGGTAAAACTATTACATTTATAGATGCAACCAATGGAGCCTTCTTTAGTGTATCGGGAGCTCATAGTACTGCTTCAACGACACCTCTTCAATCAGGTGGATCTTTGTCTTATATTTGTGATGGGACAAACTGGTATAGCTATAGTTCATTCTAATAACAAAACACAATTATGAAAGTATATTTAACATCAGCATTGTTTGCCATTGTTGCGGCATCAAGCACTTTTTTCGCTCAATTGAGATCAAATGGTACTGTCAGTGCTACAGTAGCTACACAATCCGTATTCTTAGATGCTTCTGCAAACGGCTTTACAACATCAACTAGTAATGGTAAAGGATTAGCATTTCCTAGAACAAATTTAACTACGTTCACTTTTGTAACACCAGTAACTAGTGCACTTAATTTCCCTACAGCATATGATGGGATGATTGTATATAACTCCACTGCTGGTACTACTCCTGCTACAGGATCAGGTATCGGAAACCAAACGGTAGGTGTAGGTTTTTACTATTTCAGCAACCCTACTCCAACACCAGCATTCTCTTCGGCTTCAGGACAATGGTTACCATTAGGGTCTGCTCCGAAAGAAAATATTCTTACTACTGAAACTGTTACAAACAGACAAGTAAATAATGCGCAGATTTATGGTATCAAAGGAACTTTTACTGCAAATGGAACTACTACTGCAGTAACAATTCCAGCGCCAGGTGGAATTACAGCATTGTACGGAATTACTATTTATAAGGCAGGTACTAATAATGTATATTCCAGAGAATTGTATTCATATGATATATCTACTGGAGCTGCTGTTACAGGTTCTCCTAGTATGTCTGTAGTATATCCAAGTGGTACATATGATTATGTTTTAGAATATTTAAAATAGTATAATACTTAATTATATAATAAAAAACCAATGAGAAATCATTGGTTTTTTGCTTTTTACAGAGAAGGATGTTCTTTTATTTTTTCGGGTAATACATCGTGATTGAATCACTTTTTGAACAATTGAAATCAAATATGGACTGATAATGAATCAGACTTTACATTTTAACAAAATAAAAGGTGTTAAAAATCAATTGCATAATTTCAACAGATGAAGCTAAAGAGCTTCTGAGAAAAGTTTTTCCTAAAGTTGAATTTTAAGACTTTAAAATTTTAACAAGTAGTTTTGAAATTTTATTTTAACTTTATGATTTTTGTAAAATATTGATTATCAATATATTTTAGATTTGTTATTTTTAAATTATGCATGAATTAGTTAATTACGTTAACTTTTTAGATCTTTTTTTAACATTTTTTAACAGTGTAACTTAAAAGCCCTATTTATAGTGCTTTGCAAGGATTGTTAACTTTTTATTAGTGTTTTGTTAACTGATTTTAACATATGGAGTAGGGTTTTCTGAAGATTCCTGATACTTTTGTCCCGTCAAAACCAATAAAAGTTCAAAATGATGAAAAGATTCATTCTCGTAATCATAATGATGATTTCAACCCTAGGTGTTTACTCATTTACAAGTAATACCTTAGATGCGAAAAAAACAAGTTATGCATCGTACTACCACGATAGATTTAACGGTAGAAAAACCGCTAGCGGAGAAATCTTTGATAATTCAAAGTTTACTGCAGCAAACAGAACGCTTCCATTTGGAACAAATGTTAAGGTAACCAACCTTAAAAATGGTAAAGAGGTAATAGTGAGAATTAATGACAGAGGGCCTTACCATTCATCAAGATCTTTAGATATGTCTAAAGCTGCGTTCGATGAGATTGGAGATATCAGTCATGGTACTATTCCAGTCGAATATGAAATTGTCGATTAATTTTATGATTTAAATTAAAAAAAAGCCAGCTGATTCAGCTGGCTTTTTGTATGGATATCTGTTTTTTATACATCTAGTTCGACTAAAGCAGGACAATGGTCGGAATGTACCGCTTCCTTTAAAATGACAGCCCTGCTGAGCTTATCCTTTAAACTATAGGAAGTGAAATTATAATCCAGTCTCCAGCCTTTATTTCTTTCCCTTGAGTTTTGTCTGTAGCTCCACCATGTATAATTGTCAGGTTCATTGTTAAAGAACCTGAAACTGTCAATCAGTTCGCATTCATTGATAAAATTGGTCATCCATTCTCTTTCCATAGGAAGAAACCCTGAAACATTCTTTAAACCGACAGGATTGTGAATATCGATAGCCTCGTGGCAGATATTAAAGTCTCCGGAGATAATAAGATTAGGAATTTCTTTTTTTAAATTTTTAATATACCCAAGAAAGTCATGGCAGAACTGCATTTTAAAATCTAACCTCTCAATATTAGATGCAGAAGGAACATATACCGAAATCGCGGAAAATCCGTCAAAATCTGCACGGATGATTCTTCCTTCATTATCATAGCTTTCGATACCACAACCATACTCTACATGGTTGGGTTTTATTTTTGAGGCAATTCCGACCCCGCTGTAGCCTTTTCTTACCGCTGAGTGCCAATAACTGTGATATCCCAATTTTTCAAGGCTTTCGATGTCTATCTGATCGTTTCCGGCCTTACTCTCCTGAATACAGATGATATCCGGATCGGCAGTCTTCAGCCAGCCCAGAAAATCTTTCGTAAAAGCCGCCCTGATTCCATTAACATTGTAGGTGATTAATCTCATAAACAAAATAAATTTTTTCAAATGTAGGGAAATAAAAAAAGCCGGTTCTGAATTTCAAATCCGACTTTTATATACTGAGTAAGTGATTTTAATTTTTAAAAACTGTTTTACCGTCTTTTGTCAGTTCTATTTCCTCGCCTTTTCCTCTCAGTTCATAATGGTCATTCTTGTACCATATTCCTGATGCAGGTTTTTGTCCCTGAAGCTCAATGGTTTCATTGTTGAATACTAAAGTAGCCGTATTTTTGGTATTGTTGAAAGTCATATCCAGGGTTTTCCCGTTCTTGTCTTTCGAAGTACTTTTTACAATTTCATCCTGAGTACCTGAAACAGCTGCTGAATCAGATGGCTTGGATGCAACACTGTCTACAGAAGCGGGAGTAGAATCTGTTGTTGTCTTTTCTTTATTACATGAGGTTAAAAATAATGCTGAGAATGCTGCTGCAATAAAAATGTGTTTTTTCATAAATATATATTTAAGGTTGTCTGTTGATATGCAAAATAAGTGCCTTAAAAAAGAGGCGGAAAAAATCGCAAGATTTTTTCCGCCTTTAAACCCAAAATTAAATAAACTATGAAAAAAACTACTTGGGTTCTAAAATACTGATAGGAATAATACACTCTTCAAGTGAAATTCCACCATGCTGGTAAGTTTCTTTATAGTAATTAACAAAATGATTGTAATTTTTAGGATACGCCAGGAATATATTGTTTTTAGCAAAAATATATTTCGAACTTAAATTTCCTTTGGGCAGGAAAAGCTTTTCCGGATTGGTAATAGCCCATACATCACTGTCATCATACGTTAAGCTTTTGCCTGTTTTATATCTGATATTCGTAGAAGTTTCTCTGTCTCCTACCACTTTACTTGGCTTTTTAACATATACAGTACCGTGATCTGTTGTGATCACCAGTTTATATCCGTTTTCTGCAGCTGCCTTAATGATCTTCAATAAAGAAGAGTTTTCAAACCAGTTGAAGGTAAGGGAACGGAAAGTCTTATCATCACGAATCAGCTGGTCTACAATATGATTGTCTGTTTTTGCATGCGACAGGATATCAATAAAGTTGTACACAATAACCAGCAGGTCATTATTTTTATGCTGGTTGAAATCGTCATAGATCTTTCTTTCAAAATCAGCGTTCAGTACTTTAAGATACTTCATAGACTTTGAACCAAGACCGATTCTCTTCATCTGATCTTCCAGGAAGTCACGCTCAAACTCATTTTTATTTCCTTCTTCGTTATCATTAAACCATTTATCAGGGAAGCGTTTTTCTATCTCAGACGGCATTAATCCTGCAAAGAAAGAATTCCTTGCATATTGTGTTGCTGTCGGAAGAATACTATAATAATAATCTTCCGATATTTTATTGTAGTATTTTGTAAATAAAGGTTCGATTACTTTCCACTGATCATACCGAAGATTATCCACCATCAGTAAAAGAACTTTCTCTTTTTCCACTTCAGGCTTCACTTTTTCCTTGAAAAGCGTGTGGCTCATCATCGGTTTGTCTGAATCTGTAAGCCAGTTTTCATAATTTTTCTCAATGAATTTGGCAAACTGAATATTGGCTTCTTCCTTCTGAGACTGCAGAAGATCGGCAAATTCATTGTCTGCTACCTTATCAAATTTGATTTCCCAGCTAAGAATCTTTTTATAATACTCAGCCCATTCCTGATACGTTCTCAAATAAGAAAGTTCCATGGAAAGGTTTCTGAATTCCTGCTGGTATTGTAAAATTGTTTTTTGTTCCACAAGATTATCCTGCTGAAGGTTTTTCTTTAAAGACAGTAATATCTGATTGGGATTTACAGGCTTTAATATATAATCGGCAATCTGGGAACCGATCGCTTCTTCCATAATGTGTTCTTCTTCGCTTTTGGTTACCATGACGATTTTTAAGGCATTATCTTTTTCCTTAATCATAGGAATTGCCTCCAGACCGGAAATACCCGGCATATTTTCATCAATTAGCGTTAAAGCAAATTTCTCTGAATCCATAAGCTCCAAAGCCTCATTGACATTGTTAACAGGGGTTACCTGATAACCTTTCTTTTCTAAAAATACGATATGAGGTTTAAGTAAATCTATTTCATCATCGATCCATAATATCTTTTCTGACATAATTTATTTTTTACATGGTTATTCTATCAAAATGTTGACCAAATCCTTTTAAAATCTCACAAATTCAAAAGATTAAAAGTTAAATATAAGTTAAATGAAAATGGCGTAGGATAATTCACATTTTCACTTCACTTAATTAGTGGTTTTTATATACTCCAAAGCCTTTTCCAGCACTTCATCTTTTCCGTTTTTTATCCCTTCAATACTTGGTTTTACCAGAATATCGGGAATGATTCCTATTCTTTGGGTTTCCCTGCCATCAGGATAATAAGCACCTAGGCCTGTAAACCGTGTATTGAGATCAGCAATTTTAAACATAATGACATCTCCGTTGGCTCCTGAAGTATTACTACCAATAATTTTAGCTTTCGGATGCTGTTTGAACATCATTGTCGTGGTTTCTGCCTGGCTTTGTGTATTCTCATCTACTAAAACGATGACATTTCCTTTATAGTATTCAGGATTTTTCCTGCCGATGACATTTTTTCTGCTGTAGAATTTGCCGGGATAGCTGGTATCAGGAAAAGTAAACTGATAATAGATTACCGGGTTGGGAAGAAGAAGAAAGCTTAAGGGTACAATCGTTTGTTTTGGATAATTCCTGAGATCAAAGATAATGGATTTTGTGGATTTTAAACTGCTGTACATCTCATCAAGATCATCCTTTTCAATCATCCCCATATTAACATATCCGGTTGTCTTTTCATCATCCATCAATTTCCACTTTTTTACAACAGGTTTCTTTTCACGAATAATATTCTTACTAAGATATGTTCTGGTTTTTATTTCTATATTTTGTCCTTCTCTTTCAATCTTTAAAGAAACAGAATCATTGCTAGTGAAAAGCAGCTTGTCTTTTATTTTGCTGACCTTGCCCCATGAATTGGAGGCAGGTACATACTTTCCCAAACTGTTGATCATCTGTGGAATAGTTTTTCCTTCAATATCATAAATAACATCTCCGGTATGCAGTGGGCCTTGATGTTCAGGCCGTGTGTCATTAACTTTTGTAATCACTAGTTTTCCTTCAGCATAAATATATTCTACAGGAACTTTTCGTTGACCATACAGATGAAGCTGAATCTCCTTTGAAGAAAGATAAGCGTGTGAATCATCCGTTTTAGCCACTAGTTCTGCTAATGTTAAGTGAAAATTTTCATCATTATCAACCAATAGAAATTTGGGAATCATTTCTGTAAGGACATCATTCCAGTTCTGATCGGTTTCATATTTATAAGGAAAGAAATATTCCACGTAATTCCAGTATCTGAACAACTCCAGTAAACTAATGGCTGTGGAAGTGAATTGAGACCCATAGGATTTTTCATTCCTGAAATATATTTTTCTTCCCCCTTTTCCCACAAAGTGATTGTCTCCAATATTTCTGTTTTTTTCGATATAACGAAGCTTTTGAGATACATCATCAGAGAAAATTTGTGAATTGTCCATCCAGCGTAGATCAAAATTTTTAAGGAAATACACCTTCTGATCTTTAGCTGAACATTCTTTGCATGGCGGAACTTCTCCCAGACTCTCAATCCATTCAGAATAAAAATTATTGAGAGACTGTTTATCATTAATATTTTCAAGTTCATATATTTTTTGAAAAAGCTGCTTATCCCAGTTAAGATTTCCCTTTGCCACACGGGGATGGTAATATTTTAAAAATCCCCAAATCCTGCAAAGAGATTCCAGCTTTTGGGTCTCAGTGATGATCTGTGCGGAAATGTTCAAACTTAAAAGTAAAAAGAGGAAAAGCGGGAAGCGTCTCATTAAAGGTTGCTGTGTTTTCTCTCAAAGATAATCCTTTAATATAACAGACGCAAAAGGTTTTCAAAAAATCTCGAATTGATAATAAATAGATATTTATGAATTTCTGAAGTTGATATGAAGATGTTTTTGACGAAAAATATTTGGTGTATAATCATGTTATCCCAAAATCTTAATAGTAATTTAATAAAAGGCTAAATTTTAAAATGCCTAACTTTGTTTACTAATACTGAAGTTTCAATGCAGAATAAGCTAAAAATCATCAACGATCCTGTTCACGGGTTTATCAAAATTCCACACGAAATTTTATTTGATATCATTGAGCATCCCTATTTTCAGAGATTAAGGAGAATCGGGCAGACCGGACTTCTGAACCTGATATTTCCCGGTGCTACCCATACAAGATTTCATCATGCTCTTGGAGCGATGCATTTGATGTTTACAGCTTTAGAAACATTGAAGCAGAAAGGAGTGAAAATTTCTGAGGAAGAAGAAAAAGGAGCGATGCTGGCCATTTTGATGCATGATATCGGTCATGGTCCGTTTTCACACGCATTGGAAAGTATGCTGATGGATGACTGGCATCATGAGAATCTTTCTTTGCTGCTGATGAATAAGCTTAATGAGGAATTCCAGGGCCAACTATCCATGGCTATTGAAATGTTTCAGGGGAAGTATCACAGAAAGTTTTTTAATCAGCTGATCTCTTCCCAACTGGATGTTGACCGTTTGGATTATCTTAAAAGAGACAGTTTTTTTACAGGTGTTTCCGAAGGAAATATTAATACCCAGAGAATTATCTCTATGATGAATGTCTGCGAAGAAGGCGAACTGGTGATTGATGCAAAAGGAATTTATTCCATTGAAAATTTCCTTACTGCCAGAATGTTTATGTATTGGCAGGTGTATTATCATAAAACTTCAGCCTTGGCAGAGTTTCTTTTGGTTAAAATCCTTGAAAGGGCAAAATATCTGATTTCCCAGGGGGTAGAACTTCCGGCAACAGACAATCTGAAATATTTTTTATACCGTGAAAAGAGCGGTGCCACAGATGAAGATATAGAAAGATTTACTCAGCTTGATGATAATGATGTAATTCAGGCCATGAAAGAATGGCAGAATTCAGAAGATTTTGTATTGTCATACTGGTGTAAATGTGTAATTCAGAGAAATTTGCCTAAAACAATTATTTCATCACATCCTTTTGGCCAGGAAATAATTGAGGAAAAAATAAAAAAGAGTAACGAACTTTTCGGAATCGATAATGGTGATGAATTGGTTCATGAAATTAAAAGAAAATTATTGCCTTATCATGCAGAGAAACAGCCCATTTATTTACTGCATAAAAATGGAAAAAGAACAAGGCTGCATGAGTCGGAAGATCAGCTTTTATCAGGATTAATCGTAAATAAGACGACCCGCTATATCCTTATGTTTCCAAGAGATATCTCCAGACTGGACTCTTAAAGAATATTAAAATTTACGATCTGAAACTAAAACATGTTTGCAAATTATAGAATTTCTTATCTTTGCAGAATATGGAATTTACAGCTTCGCAAATTGCAAGTTTTATTGACGGAAAAATAATAGGTGACGAGAATGCACTTATTACGGGAGTTTCACCAATTGAAAATGGGGAATCGGGACATCTTTCTTTTATAGCACAAGATCGGTTTTCTCATTTTTTGGATAGCTCAAAATGCTCTGTTATCATCGTTTCGGAAAAACTTCTGGAGAAAAATCATTATAACCCTACCTTAATCGTTGTAAAAGATGCCTATCTTTCTTTTCAGATTCTGATGAATTTATATCAGGAAATGCAGGGAAGAAAAGAAGGTATTGAGAACGGTTCATCTATTCATGATACCGCTGTCATAGGAGATAAAGCGTATATCGGGGCATTTACTTATGTTTCCGAGAAAGCTAAGATCGGGGAAGGATCACAGATCTATCCACATGTATATATAGGGAAAGGAGTGAAAATTGGTAAAAACTGTAAGATAGACAGTGGTGCCAGAATTTACGACTACTGTATTATTGGAGATAACTGTGTGATTCATTCCAACACGGTAATCGGAGGAGACGGTTTTGGTTTCCAGCCAACGGCTGAAGGCTTCAAGAAAATTCCGCAGCTTGGAAATGTAATCATTGAAGACGATGTAGAAATCGGGTCAAACTGTAGTATCGACAGAGCTACAATAGGTTCTACAATAATAGGTAAAGGGACCAAGATTGATAATCTGATTCAGATTGCCCACAACGTGAAAATTGGTCAGAACAACGTAATTGCTGCACAGGCAGGAATTGCAGGTTCCACCACTATCGGAGACTGGAATCAGATTGGTGGCCAGGTAGGTGTCGTAGGACATATCAAAATAGGAAACCAGGTGAAAATTCAGGCTCAGAGTGGAGTGAATTCCAGTGTTAATGACAGAGAAACTTTGTACGGTTCACCAGCAATCAGTTACAATGACTATTTAAGGAGTTATGTTCATTTCAGGAACTTACCTGGAATTGTAAATAGAATAAATAATCTTGAGAATAACTCAAAAGATAATACTAATGAGTGATATGCAAAAAACACTTCAGCAAGAGGTAACTCTTTCTGGAATTGGCCTTCATACAGGTAAAGAAGTAAAACTTACCATTAAACCTGCTAAAGAAAATACAGGTTTTGTATTTGTAAGAACAGACTTGGAGGGACATCCTCAGGTAGAAGCTGATGTAAATTATGTGGTAGCAACCGAAAGAGGAACTACATTAGAAAAATTAGGGGTAAAAATTACCACTTGCGAACATCTTCTGGCAGCCCTTGTTGGCTGTGATATTGATAACGCAATTTTAGAAATGGATGCCTCTGAACCACCAATTTTGGATGGATCCTCAAAATACTTTGTGGAAGCTATCGAAAGTGTGGGAGTAGCAGAACAAGCCATTGCAAGAGAATATCTTGTTGTAAAAGAGGTTCTTACCTACAGTGATCCGGCTACTGGTTCGGAAATCACAATCATTCCTTCGGATACTTACGAGGTAACTACTATGGTAGATTTTGGGACTAAAGTATTAGGTACTCAGAATGCTACTCTTAAAAATATTTCAGAATTTAAAGACGAAATCTCATCAGCAAGAACATTCAGCTTCCTGCATGAATTGGAAATGCTTTTAGATCATGGTTTGATCAAAGGTGGAGATATTTCCAATGCCATTGTATATGTAGATAAAGATCTTACTCCTGAAACTACAGAAAAATTAAAGAAAGCCTTTGGGAAAGATAATGTATCGATAAGACCCAACGGTATTCTTGACAATCTTAACTTAAACTATCCTAACGAAGCGGCGAGACACAAATTACTGGATGTAATCGGTGACCTTGCTTTGGCAGGAGTAAAAATAAAAGGTAAAGTTATTGCTAACAAACCGGGACACTTTGTGAATACTCAGTTTGCGAAAAAACTAAACCGCCAGTGGAAATTGCAGAAAAAGAAAAACGTTCCGGATTTTGACCTGACAAAAGAACCAGTATTCGATATCAACGGAATTATGAAGCTTATGCCTCACAGACCTCCGTTCTTATTGATCGATAAAGTTCTTGAACTTTCAGACTCTCACGTAGTAGGTTTGAAAAACGTAACCATGAACGAACCTTTCTTCGTGGGACACTTCCCTAAAGAACCTGTAATGCCTGGAGTTCTTCAGGTAGAAGCATTGGCACAGACAGGAGGAATTCTTGTATTGGCCAGCGTTCCGGATCCTGAAAACTATTCTACTTATTTCATCAAAATTGATAAGGTGAAATTCAAGAGAAAAGTAATTCCGGGAGATACACTTATATTCAAAATTGAATTGATAGAGCCTATCAGAAGAGGAATTGTTCATATGCAGGGGTATGGATATGTTGGAGATACTGTAGCAGTAGAAGCAGAGCTTATGGCTCAAGTTGCAAAAAATAAAGTTGATTAAATGATTCATCAATTAGCAGCCGTAGATAAACGTGCGAAAATCAGCAAAAATGTAATCGTAGAACCTTTCACTACCATTGCAGGGGATGTAGAAATTGGAGAAGGAACATGGATTGGTCCTAATGTAACCATTATGGATGGCGCAAGAATAGGAAAAAACTGTAGGATTTTTCCGGGTACTGTAATCTCTGCAATTCCTCAGGATCTGAAATTTGATGGTGAAGATACCCAGGTAATTATCGGTGATGATACAACAATCAGAGAATGTGTTACCGTAAACAGAGGGACAAAGGCTTTGGGATATACTAAAATAGGAGCGAACTGCCTTATTATGGCTACCTCGCATATTGCCCATGATTGTGTTATCGGAGATCACGTTATCATTGTAAACGGTTGTGGTATTGCAGGACATGTGGAGATTGGAGATTATACTGTAATGGGAGGTTTATCAGCAGTTCACCAATTCGGTAAAATCGGAAAACATGTCATGATTTCCGGAGGTACTCTGGTAAGAAAAGATATTCCGCCTTACGTAAAAGTTGCAAGAGAGCCTATGTCTTATGCCGGTATCAATTCTGTGGGTTTAAGAAGAAGAGGATTTACCAATGAGAAAATCTTTGAAATCCAGAAAATCTACAGAGCCATCTTCCAGATGAAGATGAACGTTTCACAGGCTATTTCCCATATTGAAAAAGAAATGCTTCCAACGGCTGAGAGAGATGAGATCTTACAGTTTATTCAAAACTCACCAAGAGGTATCGTAAAAGGATACGGAACCGGTAAAGAGAGTAACTGATGAAAAAATTGTCTTTCCTTTTTGTACTGGCGATTTCCCATTTTTATCTGTCCCAGAACCAGAGAATAACAGGTATGGAGTTCTATTACGGCTTCTCGGACTATAAAAAAGACAGCCTTGCTAAACCCAGTGTTTATGCAGAAGTAAAAAGTCAGAATGAAGATTACATCAAAATATCTCCATTCAGATATACAGATACGGATAAAAAAGCAAAGAAGGAGAATAGAGCATGGCTGATGAAATATCAGGATAATCTGTATTTTAGTATGACCTATGCAGCGTATATCTATTCTTTTGATACATTTGCAAGAGTCAATGTAATTGGGAAGAAATATTTTCTGGTCTATCTTGATGAAGTAAAAGATAAAAAAGCAATTTCATACAATAATCCTTATGGAGGAGGTTTGCTGGGAGGTGCTTTAAATGCAGGGCTGACTCCTAAGTTTGCATGGAAGGATAAAAAAGGAAATTCTTACAAGGTTCTTTTGATTGATATTGAAAAATCAAATAATACCTCTGATAAAAGAGATGTCAGCTTCGGATTGGTAGTAGATACAAAACTTATTGTGAAGCTCACAGATAATGATCCTGAAGTCATTTCAAAACTAAAGACCAATCAGTATTACTTAGAGGATATAATTGATTTGGTGAACAAAGAGAATAATAAATAAAAGAATATAATATATTAATGGCAACAAGTAACGATATCAGAAAAGGGCTATGCATCGAATATAGCAATGATATTTATAAAGTAATCGAGTTCCTTCACGTAAAACCGGGAAAAGGACCTGCTTTCGTAAGAACAAAATTAAAGTCAGTGACGAACGGTAAAGTAATTGATAATACTTTCTCTGCAGGACACAAAATTGATGAAGTAAAAGTAATCACCAGAAAATTCCAGTATCTGTATGATGATGAGAACGGATTCCACTTCATGAACAATGATGATTTCTCTCAGTTATACATCAACAAAGAAATGATTGAGAACTCTCAGTTTATGAAAGCGGGTGAAGAAGTGACTATCATTTTGAAAGAAGCTGATGAAACTCCACTTTCTGCTGAACTTCCACAATCCGTATACCTTGATGTTATCGAAGCTGATCCGGGTGTAAAAGGAAATACAGCAACCAATGCTCTTAAAAACGCAATCGTTGAAACAGGAGCAAGAGTAATGGTTCCTTTGTTCATTGAACCGGGAGACAGAATTAAAGTAAGCACTGAAGACGGCAGCTACTTAGAAAGAGTAAAAGAATAAATAAAATTTACATAAATTCGGTTTGCATCAGCACTCCGAATTTTGTTTTATAAGAAAATCTATTGTTATGAGATTCCATTCTCCGCAAAAGCTTAAAACCATTGCAGATTTAATAGGCTCTGCATTTGTAGGCCCTGAAGATTTCGAAGTATTGGGCACCAATGAAATTCACATGGTAAAACCAGGTGATATTGTTTTTGTGAATCACCCTAAATATTACGACAAAGCATTAAACTCTGCAGCTACTATTATTTTAATTGATAAAGAAGTAGATTGCCCGGAAGGCAAAGCGCTTTTGGTTTCTGATGATCCTTTCAGAGACTTTAATAAAATCAATACCCATTTTACCAGAATCTATAATTTCACGGAAGAATTACACGATGTTGAAATAGGAGAGGGAACAAAAATCCATTCTTCGGCAGTAATCGGGAACAACGTGAAAATCGGGAAAAATACCTTAATCTTTCCTAATGTTGTCATTGGTGACCGTACGGAAATCGGAGATAACGTAATTATTCAGTCCAACACCGTTTTAGGAGGTGATGCATTTTATTACAGAAAATTAAACGGAAATTTTGACCGTCTGATTTCTGTTGGAAATGTTGTTATTGAAAACAATGTGGAGATTGGAAACGGCTGTACCATTGACAGAGGAGTTACAGACTCTACCATCATTGGGGAAGGCTCCGTTTTGGATAACCAGATTCAGATCGGACATGATACCATTATCGGAAAAAAATGTCTGATTGCTTCTCAGGTTGGAATTGCAGGATGCTGTATCATCGGTGATGAAGTGACATTATGGGGACAGGTAGGAATCGCTTCCGGAAACAAAATTGAGTCGGGATCTGTACTTTTGGGAAAAACCGGCGTCAACAGAGATCTTGAAAAAGGAACCTATATCGGGATGTTTGCAGAAGATTTTAAAACTTATCTGAAAAAAGAAGTAAAACTGAGAAATCTCAAATAAACAATTCCAAAGGTTTTATCCAAAATCAAAGAAATTTGAGTAAATTTGTGAGCATTAATAAAATAATAAATAAATTAAAACAACAATAAAATGTCAATTTTAGTAAACAAAGATTCTAAAGTAATTGTACAAGGATTTACAGGGAACGAAGGAACTTTCCACGCTGGTCAGATGATTGAATACGGAACAAACGTAGTAGGTGGTGTTACTCCGGGAAAAGGAGGTAGCGAGCACCTGGGAAAGCCGGTATTTAATACAGTAGCTGACGCTGTTGAAAAAGCAGGAGCAAACGTAAGTATCATTTTCGTACCACCGGCATTCGCAGCAGACGCTATCATGGAAGCTGCTGAAGCAGGGATCAAAGTAATTGTATGTATTACTGAAGGTATTCCTGTAGCTGATATGGTAAAAGTAAAATCTTATATCGCTGACAGAGACTGCAGATTAATCGGACCAAACTGCCCTGGAATCATTACTTCTGAAGAAGCTAAAATTGGTATTATGCCAGGTTTCGTTTTCAAAAAAGGAAAAGTAGGTATCGTTTCAAAATCAGGAACGCTTACTTATGAAGCTGCTGACCAGGTAGTAAGAGCAGGCTACGGTATCTCTACTGCAATCGGTATCGGTGGTGACCCAATCATCGGAACAACGACAAGAGAAGCATTAGAGCTATTCATCAACGATCCTGAAACTGAAGCTGTTGTAATGATCGGTGAAATCGGTGGAGGTCTTGAAGCTGAAGCTGCAAGATGGTACAAAGCAAGCGGATCTACTAAGCCAGTTGTAGGTTTCATCGCCGGACAGACTGCTCCAAAAGGAAGAACAATGGGACACGCAGGTGCTATCGTAGGTGGTGCTGAAGATACAGCTCAGGCAAAAATGGAAATCATGAGAGAAAACGGTATCAACGTTGTTGATTCTCCTGCTGATATTGGTGCTACTGTAGCTAAGATTCTAGGATAATATAAAACCCAGCATATGAAAAAACTTTTATTAGCCTCAGCTTTAATGCTTTCTGCTTTATCATTTGCTCAAGTGCAGTGGAAAAGTACAAGATTTGGAGTGACAGGAGGTTTAAACTACTCCAGAGTATCTAACGCCCATAATCCTTCAGGCCCAAGATACACTTTCCAGGCTGGAGCTTTGGCATTGATTCCCGTAGGAAAGGCAAACCAATTCTTTATTCAACCTGAAGTTCTGTATTATGGTGCAGGAGAAACAGGAAAAGATAAAGATGCTAAAGGGGTAAGTGGTTATGACGCATTATATGCTAATAACTACCTGAGTGTGCCTCTTTATTTCAAAGGATATTTTTCTGAAGCAGAATCAGAATTCTTTGGATTGATAGGACCTAGATTTAACTTCTTGCTGAGCCAGAACGTTAAAGACGCTCCTGTAAGCAGACCTTATTATGATCCCGATGTTACTGATCCTAACCAGCCGGCAGGCGTAAACGGTAAGGCGAACAGTTTTAACTGGGGACTTGGTCTGGGCGTAGGATATAGCTACAAAAGACAACTTGAAGTAGCGGTAAAATATGACTTAGGCCTAAGCGATACTTATCCTGGTCTTGCTAAAGAAACCAAAGGTACTGATAAGAAAAAATCAGAACAGGTAATTGCACTTACTTTAAGCTATATATTCAAATAGAATATTTCAGAATATAAAAAATCCCGGAAACGCAGTTTCCGGGATTTTTATTTTATATCAGTTGGCAAATCAATCAGCGTTTTCAGCTTTTCCGTTATTTAGCCATTACCCTTTAATCCACTTCCAAAGCTCTTTTAATGTAGCTTTATTTCCATACATTAAAATTCCTACACGATAGATTTTGCCGGCAAGGAAGATCATGAAAATAGTGGTTACCAGCAATAATGTAATAGACAATGCAATCTGCCATGCAGGAACTCCAAACGGAATTCTCGCAATCATAGCAACCGGTGAAGTAAACGGGATGATGGATAACCAGAAGCCTAAAGGACCTTCCGGATTGTTCATCAATGTAAAGCTTCCATACATACCTAATGTCAGCGGTAAAATAGCAAATAAAGTAAACTGCTGGGTTTCTGTTTCGTTATCCACTGCAGACCCAATGGCTGCATAAATAGAACTATAGAAGATATATCCTAAAAGGAAAAATACGATGAATACAAAAATGATGAGCGGGAAGTTCAACTCCAGCAGGCTGTGAGAAATCTGGGTAGCAAGCTGTCCCATATCCAGTTTACTTGCCATCTCCTCATTTCCCCCCGGAATATTCTTCTGAAGAGGAGAGAACCCTGTATTGAGTACCAATGCACCAATAACAGACATGGTAATCCAGATCAGAAACTGGGTCAGTGCAACCATGGTTACTCCCAGAATTTTACCCATCATCAGTTCAAAAGGTTTTACAGAAGAAATAATGATCTCTACAACACGGTTGTTTTTTTCTTCAAGTACACTTCTCATCACCCTTACCCCGTAAATAATGATGAACATAAAAGTAACATACATCAGTACCATACTCAATCCGGATTTCACCCCGAAAACAAGATCCGAGTCCTCTTTGTTATTATCCGTAACGTTGATGGTTTTTAAGCTGAAGTTTTTATCAAGATCGTTTAATTGAGTTTCCTGAATACCCAGCTGCTTGATCTTTTCTTTTCGGACAACATTACTGATATCAGATACAATTCTCTGTTTTGTGTCAAACCCGATTTTACTGTTGATAATCAGTCTGGTTTCCTTTTCAAGCTCATCAAAATTCTGGTTTTTCAGCTGTGGAAGAATCAGGATGCCATCGAGAGATTCATTCCCTTTTAGATTGTTAATCTTGGACTTTTCATCCGCTGCAGAAACAAAAACATAGCTTAATTTATCATTTGATTGAAGCTGATTGGTAAACAAGCCGCTCTTATCAACCACTTCTATGATACTATGCGATTCATTCGCCTTAAACATTAGCCCTACCACTGCTCCGAAAGCAATAATCAGGACAGGGGCAAGCAGAGTCAATATGATAAAGGATTTTTTCTTAACCTGGGTAAGAAACTCTCTCTTGGTAATTAAAAAAATATTATTCATAAAATTAAGAATGGTTACTTACAGCATTAATAAACACTTCATTCATACTTGGTATTCTTTCGTCGAATGATCTCACTTTACCTACCTGTACAAGATCAAGAAGAACATTATTCTGGCTCTGCTCATTTTTCAGGTCAAAAGAAACAAGATTATTTTCATTGGATAAATTGAAGATCTCATATTTGTTTCTGAAATTTTCAAACTGATCATTGCTTACTTCAGAAAGCGTAATCCCAAAAATATTTTTCTTGAATTTTTCCCTTACGTCAAAAACCCTTCCGTCAATAATCTTCTTTGAATTGTTGATCAACGCAACATAATCACACATTTCCTCCACACTTTCCATTCTGTGGGTAGAAAGAATGATGGTCGTTCCGTTATTTTTAAGGTCAATGATCTGATCTTTAATTAAGTTGGCATTCACCGGATCAAAACCTGAAAACGGCTCATCAAGAATTAAAAGATGAGGCCTGTGAAGAACAGTAACTACAAACTGGATTTTTTGAGCCATTCCTTTAGAAAGTTCAGAAAGCTTTTTCTTCCACCATTGGTCGATGTTCAGCTTTTCAAACCATTTTTTGGCTTCATTCAAGGCATCACTTTTTTTCATGCCTTTCAGTTCCCCGAAATAGAGAATCTGGTCACCAACCGTCATGTTTTTGTACAGTCCTCTTTCTTCAGGCATATAGCCAATATCTTTAATATGACCTGGATTAAGCTTTTGGCCATTGATATGGATTTCTCCGGAATCTGCCTGAGTAATTTGGTTAATGATACGGATAAAAGAAGTCTTTCCGGCTCCGTTAGGACCTAAAAGGCCATAAATACTGCCTTTCGGGACATGGATGCTGAAATCATCCAGGGCGACCTTTTTTCCGGCATTATAGGTCTTTTTAATATGTTCAGCTTTTAGCATTAAATCGTTTCTTTTTACTATTAGTATGAAAAAGTCCCGAAAGTTACGGAAATATTAAAACAGAATTAATGTAAAAAGAAAAAATCCTGATGATTATCAGGATTTTAATTTATTGTTTCACGATTTGAGTAACTTTCTGTGTGTTGTCACTTAAAATATATCGGATCATATATTTTCCGGGCTTTAATTTTTCAATATTAATCTCTCCGGAATTCATATTCACCGTATAATTAGCGACCTGCATACCCAAAATTGAATAAAAAGTCACGCTTTTGATTCTTAAAGAAGAATCTTTTGCCTTAATAATAAGGAAATCCTTTGCAGGATTTGGATAGGCAAGCAGTACGCCGTCATCCGCCTTTTGAGTGGTGGAACCCGGCTCTCTAAGCTGAGCTTTGAAATTGTTGGAAAAACCAACAAAAGTGCCTACAAATAGAAATAAAAGTAAAAGTTTTTTCATCAAATTTATAATTTCTCGAATATATATAACAAATGTAATACATTCTGCAATTTCGTACAATAGTTTTTTGCAGAACTTATATTAAATTTGTAGAAACTTATTCAAAAAGTATTCCAAAATGATACATTCAAGAAATAGAAGACTTAGAGTTAATGAATCTATCAGAAGTCTGGTAAGAGAAAATGTGCTTACAACTGATGATTTTGTAATGCCGATCTTCGTAATGGAGGGCGAAAACAAGCAGGAGGCAATCCCGTCTATGCCGGGAATTTTCAGGCGGAGTATAGATTTAACAGTGAAGGAATGTAAGGAATTATTTTCTTTGGGGGTAAAAGCTGTCAATTTGTACATGAAAGTGTCAGAACATCTGAAAGACAATACAGGAAAAGAAGCCTGGAACAAAGACGGATTGATGCAGAATACGATCAAAGCCATTAAAGATGCCGTTCCGGGAATGATTGTGATGCCCGATGTAGCCTTAGATCCTTATTCAATCTACGGACACGATGGAATTATTGAAAACGGAAAAGTTGTAAATGATGCTACCAATGATGCACTGGCAAGAATGTCGGTATCTCATGCAGAAGCAGGAGCCGATCTTGTAGCACCAAGTGATATGATGGATGGCAGAGTAATGGTCATTCGTGAAGCTTTGGAAGAAAGCGGATTTACAGATGTAGGAATTGTAAGTTATGCTGCCAAATATGCAAGTTCTTTCTATGGCCCTTTCAGAAGTGCTTTAGACAGTGCTCCGAAAGATGATATGGAAATTCCGAAAGATAAAAAAACATATCAGATGGATTTCCACAACTCACGCGAAGCCTTGAATGAAGTATTTAAAGATATAGATGAAGGAGCCGATGTAATCATGATTAAACCGGGACTTCCTTACCTCGATATTGTTTCCAAAGTACGTGAAGCCATCGATCTTCCGATTGCAGTATACAATGTAAGCGGAGAATATGCCATGGTAAAAGCAGCGGCTCAAAACGGCTGGCTGGATAATGACAAAACGATCATTGAAAGCTTGACCTGTTTCAAGAGAGCTGGTGCAGATATGATTTTTACTTATTTTGCAAAAGAAGCAGCTATTCTTTTACATAAATAATGATTAAGTTCATTCAGATAAAAAAGAGACTACTCAATCGGTAGTCTCTTTTTATTTCTAACGAAGTAATAATAATTTTACAACCATCCTTTTTTCCCATACACATACGTATCATCGAATTGTTTATCGCTCATAAAAAGATATAAAATACCTTCGATAAAAGGAATAACAGAGGCAGCTCCTAATGTAACAACATTCAGGACAAGCTGAATAATTCCCTCCTTCGTATATCCAAGATAAAATTTATTTAAAGCCAGCCATCCCACAAGAATTCCCAATATAGCAGCAGGGATTTTCTTTTCTGAACGGTAGGGAACATTGCTTTGCTGGTTTTGCACATTTTCTGTTTTTGTATAACCGTAATTTTCCATTTCTTACTATTTATAATTGATTGATGTTTTACGATAAGTAGATTAAAGTAGTGAAAAGTTACAATAGGTTGTAAATGAATAAGTTTGCGTTTAACGTAAACAAGTTGATATTAACCTATAAGTGAAGTTTATATTTTTGATATATTTGCCCTATGATTTTACGAGGAGAAAACTTAATCAAGGAATACGGTCCTAAAAAAGTTGTAAAAGGCGTTTCTGTACAGGTTCAACAGGGAGAAATTGTTGGTTTGCTGGGTCCGAACGGGGCAGGAAAAACCACATCGTTTTATATGATTGTAGGGTTGGTTAAGCCTACTTCAGGAAAAATTTTCTTAGACAAGCAGGAGATTACTACCGATGCTATGTACCGAAGAGCCCAGAAGGGAATCGGGTATCTTGCTCAGGAAGCCTCGGTTTTCAGAAAACTATCTGTAGAGGAAAATATCATGGGCGTATTACAGCTGACCAAGCTTTCAAAACGTGAACAGCAGATCAAATGTGATGAACTGATTGAAGAGTTTTCTTTACAGCATGTTCGTAAAAACAGAGGAGATCTTCTTTCCGGGGGAGAAAGACGTAGAACCGAGATTGCACGCTGTCTTGCCACAAGCCCGAACTTCATTCTTCTGGATGAGCCTTTTGCAGGGGTAGACCCGATTGCCGTAGAAGATATTCAGAAAATCGTAAGAAGTCTTGTTGATAAAAATATCGGAATTCTGATTACCGACCACAACGTACAGCAAACCCTGGCGATTACCAATAAAACCTATATTATGTTTGAAGGAAAGATCCTTAAAGAAGGACTTCCGGAAGATCTTGCCAATGATCCACAGGTAAGAGAAGCCTATCTGGGTGAAAACTTCGTGTATCAAAGTATTTTAGATAAACCTAAAAAGAAGAAATACGCTTACAATATCTGGGCTGGTAATTTTGATTCAAAATCACAGCTGCAGGGATTTGTGAATGAAAATTTCAGTCAGTTTGATGATCTTAGATTGTTACATGGCTTTGAAGAAGTCAGCTTTGCAACCTTAGCGAACTCTGAAATTGAACATATTTTCAATGATGTAGTGGATAAGAACGCTAACAATTCATTTGTTTTACAGAAGAAGGAAATCAATTCCCACTATTCTTTAGAACAGGCAGAAGCAGAGTCTAAAGAAGCCAGCAGAAAAGAGCTGCATTATCTTACAACTTATGTATTTGAAGGATAAATGGATGATCTTTATAGATATGAAGATTTTCAAGTAGGAACCAAAGTTTATTTGGATAATGAATATGGTATTATAGTGGATGTACAGTTCCATAAAAGTTCAACCGTAATCCGCTGGGATACATCTGTTGAAAATGATTTTGAAGATTGGTTAGGAATGTGGGGGCCTTTTGTACAAATGGGAGGGAAGATAATTGATCCAAACTACCAATTCAAATACATTAATGACGATGGTACATTGAAAGATTTTTAAATAAATCCTAGATGACCAGTTAATAATAATTCGTACCTTTTTCTTTTGAAAGCGGTACGTTTTTCATTTAAAATGATTTCTATGGCTAAACCTTTTAACAGAACTGTCACCTTATTCGGAATCTATAAACAGCTTGTCCCGTTCATCAGACCTTACAGACCTATGATTTACGGAACCTTGTTTCTTACTTTTCTGGGAGCTCTGGCAGCACAGGTGAACCCGATTGTTTTGAAATACACGGTGGATGAAGTCACTAAACTTACGCATCTTCCGCATCCGATGTCGGAGGGAATTCATATTCTCATTATTATTTCCATTATTTTACTGGGGAAAGAATTGTTGAACATCTTTATCAACTTCGGACAGAAATTTTATGGCGAAAAAATAAGGATCAATGTGAGCTCAGTGCTGGCACAATCAGCCATTGATAAGATTTTAACCTATAGAGTTGCTTATTTTAATGATGAAAACCATGAATCCGGAAAATTACAGATCAGAATAGACCGCGGAATAGAAAGTCTTACCAGATTGGTTCAGAACTTTTTTATTGATATCCTGCCTCTTTTTTCCAATGCCATTATTGCCCTCATCATTATGTATATGCAGAATGTGTATGTGGGACTGGTTTCTACGATTATTGTACCGATCTATTTCTACATCAGCTCCCTGCAGGCCAAAAAACTGGGCGGAGTGAGGCGTCAGCTTAGGAATCAGAGAGAAAAAAAGACCTCTGGACTTTTGAACCTGATCAATTCTATTATGGTCATTAAAAGTTTTGTCCGGGAAAAATTTGAAGGGAAAAAACAATATGACCTTCAGATGGAGCTGATGGAAAGCCAGATGATCACAAGAAGAACCAATTTTATTTATGATGGTTTAAAAACTTTTATTGAGCAGTTCGGTGTTGTTTTGATCATTCTTTTAACCGTTTATCTTGTGCTTGACCAGCAAATGACCATTGGAGCAATTATGCTTCATATTATGCTTTTCAACAATGTTTCGGCACCGATCCGGCAGCTTCACAGGATTTATGATGATATGAACGATGCCATGATCTATGCCGAAGGATATTTCGATATTTTAAATGCAGATAATGAGACAGAATCAAACGGTACTTTTGTAGAAAAAGAAATCAAAGGAACTTTTGAATTGAAAAATGTTGATTTTACTTACCCTAACGGTACGAAAGCTTTACACAATGTTTCCATGAAAATTGAAAACGGAAAAACGACTGCTTTGGTAGGATTGAGCGGAGCTGGAAAATCAACAGTCATCAATCTTTTATGCAAATTTTACCTTCCTGATTCCGGGGAGATTCTTTTGGATGGAGTCAACCTTAATGAATATGAAAATACTTTCCTGAGAAGTGATCTGGGGCTGGTACTTCAGAAAAATCATATCTTTCAGGGAAGCATAGAAGATAATATCCGCTACGGAGATATGAATGCCGGTTTTGAAAAAATTCAGGAGGCTGCAAAAAAAGCTTATCTGCACGATCAGATCATGGATCTTCCTGAAAAATATCAGCATGATGCCACCCAGCTTTCAGGAGGACAGCAGCAGAGAATTGCCATTGCCAGACTGTTCCTTAAAAATCCACCGATTATTTTTCTGGATGAACCTACAGCCAGCCTGGATGCCATTGCTACAGAACAGATCAAAAATTCTCTGGATGCTATTAAAGAAGGACGAACGGTGATCATCATTTCCCATTCTCTTTCACAGATTCTGGATTCAGATACGATTTATGTGATGAAAAAAGGTAGAGTGGTGGAAAATGGAACTCATGATGAGCTTTATAACAAAGAAGGAACATACCGTGAGATTTTTGATGCCTCTGCACGCAGTCTTAATCTTGATAAACTGGTGAATACTTTTAAAGAAAATTAAAGTCAAAAAGCTATCTCATTTATAAGTCATACCTCAAAAAAGAATTTTAGCTTTGCTCCATCATGAACGATCACTATTTAAAAAAGCTCGATAGGGTAACGGCTATCCTTACCCAGTTGCAGTCGAAACCTGTTGTACGCGCACAGGATCTGGCTGAAAAATTCGATGTAAGCATCAGAACCATTTACCGTGATGTAAAAACCCTGGAAAATGCGGGTATTCCTATTGTTGGAGAAGCGGGAAACGGCTATTCTTTAATGGAAGGCTATAAGCTTCCTCCGATTATGTTTACCAAAGAAGAAGTGTTAAGTTTCATTACTGCTGAAAAACTGATGCAGAAATTTTCCCACCAAAGCCTGGGAAATCACTATCAGGCAGCTATGGAAAAAGTGCGTTCGGTACTGAAATATTCTGATAAAAATCTGATTAAAAATATCGAGAAGCAGATTGATGTTTTCAGTTTTCATACAGATTCCGGAGATTCTCTTAAAAACGTAATTCCTATCATTCTCGAAAGCATTGCGGAGAAAACCCAGCTCAATATCAGGTATAAAACCGTAGATGAAAGAGTAAACAACAGAACGATTGAAACAGTCGGGATGTTTTTCGAATTTAATTTCTGGTATATCATGGCCTACTGTACCTTGAGAAAAGATTTTAGACAGTTTCGTATCGACCGAATTCTGGAAATCTCAAAAACACAGAATCCTTTTTTACAGGAATACGGACAAGTGAATGATTACCGTAAAAAATCAAACGGAAATAAGGTTAAAGCTAGGCTGCTGGTTGATAAAAAAATCATGAATCACCTGGTAAATTCTAAAAAATATTACGGACTGATAGAAGAAGTGGAAACCGAGCAGGGGATGGAACTCACCTTTGAAACAGAATGGATCAGTGATGGATTTCCCCGCTGGCTCATTACTTTTGCAGATTATGCTACAGTTCTGGAACCGGAAAGTCTTCGCATCCGTTTGAATGAACTGCTTGTAAAAATGGTTGAAAGACATCAATAATAAAACCCCAACAAGACTGTTGAGGTTTAAAGACTTAATTGAGGCAATAAATGAAATGGTTTAAGGAAAAGGCAGAATTGCAAATAAGAAAATTTGATGTGTCGCAAAAAAAGATATAAGTTTTGTTTATCCTTTCTGCAATCTTACCTTCCCATTGTATTAAAATCTCTCCCAGAAGAAAGGTGGTTCAATCTCTAAAGCTCTTAAATAAACATATCCCTGCCCACGGTGGTGGATTTCGTTATCAATAAAATACAGGATATTTTCATACACCGGGAATTCATATTGTCCGAACAGGTTGAATACTTCCTGGAAACGTTCTTCAGAAATTTGATTGAAATAGTGGTTGATCACTTCTGTTTCTTCATCCCACTTTTTTAATAACTCTTCTTTAGTTGAAGGATTGAAGCCTTCTTCATTATAACCTTCCATATTTCCTTCAATGATTCCTTTCAAAGCAGGACCTGCAATGCTGATCATCTCTGTGGCAAGTTTGGCAAAAGGTCTCATTCCTCCAACGGAAAATTCAAATAATTCTTTTTCAGGAAAAGCTTCAATCACTCTTCTTGTAAGATTTCTGTGTCCCTGCCAGTCTTTTAATAACTGATCTGTAGTCATGAATTGTTTAGTGGCTGTTGCTGTAGTTGTCATAATGTTTTGTTTTTTTGTTTGTTGTTGATACAAAGGTAAGAGAGGGTTATGACAACAGTTTGTCAGCAGGATTTTTCATATTGAAAAAATATTTTTTTCTTTGCTAAAATATCCTGGCCCGTTTTTACGTTAGAAAAGAGGATATTAATAAAAAAAACGCTATTATTAGAATTATGAAGAAGTATATTTTGCCTGTTATTACTGGTTTTTTATTAGTATCATGCAATAAGATTGAGGAAAAAATTGACCAGACTGTCCAGAAAACAACCGAAGCAGTACAACAAAAAACACAGCAGGCTGTAGAAGAAACAGTAAAGAAAACAGTCAATGAATCTATAAATTCTTTAACCAACGCCGAAGACGTAAAGTTTAATACCGTTTTCCCTGGTACAGGGGCTTCCATTGTTTCTGAAGAAAAAGGAAAGAAAATTAAAATTCCGGGAAGACCAGAAGGATATATCTTTAAATATAAAGCCGACATTGCAGTGTTGCTGCCATTTTTGGAAAGTCAGCCAACGTCTGATGAAAATAAATCTGATAAAACTACCAGAAAGATTGATGGCCAGAACATTATTGACAAAATAAGCTTTTTATCAAAATTTCTTCCTGATAATACATTTGACACCAGTATTCTCGAAGATATTAAATCCGATAAAAATATTCAGTATTATAAGCTGAAAAGATTTCCGAACAGTAGTACCATTATCTACAACCCAAAAAATCAGACCATCATACAATACGTAGAGGTAAATAAATAATTTGGATATGGCCGGTTTCTCCCGGCCATTTTTTTATTTCCATTCATTTTCCAGTCATTGCGAGCCAAAGCGAACCCATCTTAACTCATTGAAAATTACCTTTCAGAACGAATAAAATCATGTTTATTTGTGATGTCAACTAATTAATTTTTTTATACAAATATGATGTTGTTGATTTATATTTTTTCATGTTATTAATAATTCACTTTACGTCTCGAGTATTAATTCCTGTTTTTGTTAAATGGCATAGTTTTCGCAAATATGAAATAGAATTGATATTATATTTTTTATTTTCATGTTTAATGTTAATTTTTTTACTAGTTTTATTGAATAATTAACAATCGACATGAAGGAAAATTTATTGAATAGAAAAATCTATGTCTTAGTATTAAGCGGAGCTGGTGTTATGGGATATGCTCAGGACAGCATAAAACAAAATAAAATAGACGAAGTGGTGGTGACCACGGGGAGAACTAAGCCCAGAACCATCATTACCTCAGCAATTCCTATAGACAATATTTCAGCAGCGCAGCTAAAATCTACAGGACAGGTTACTTTTGACAAAGCTTTAACCTATGCTGTTCCCTCTTTTAATTCATCACAACAAACTGTTTCTGATGCCACGGCCCATTTTGATCCGGCAGATTTAAGGGGTTTGGGACCTTCCAGAACACTAGTTTTGGTTAATAATAAAAGAAAAAATCAAAGTGCTCTCATTTACGTAAATGATACACCGGGAAAAGGTGAAGTAGGTACAGACCTGAAAAGTATTCCTTCAGCAGCCTTACAAAACGTAGAGGTCCTGAGGGATGGAGCATCTGCACAATACGGATCTGATGCTATTGCAGGAGTGATCAATATTATCCTTAAGAATGGTGTTGGGAAAAGCACAGTGAATCTCTTTTCCGGAATTACTTCAAAAGGAGACGGTTTTAATATCGGTGCAGATTTTAATACAGGAATCAGGGTTGCAAAAACAGGAAGCCTGAATATTACCTTAGGATTTTCTTCCCAAAATAAAACGAACCGCGCAGGTTCTGTTACAAAAGATGAACTTTTTGGTGTAGATAATGCCTGGACGCAGGCCAATCCCGGTTTAGGAATGATCATCGGGCAACCGGAGACCAAAGTGGGCAATATGTTTGTAAATTTTGAATTGCCAACAGGTGAGACGGGTAAATTTTATGCTTTTGGGGGTACAACTTATAGAAATGGGACCAGTTTCGCTTTGTATAGAACACCCTATTGGGTACCGTCAGATTTTGGTTTATTAACTCCAAAAGGGCAGGTTTACAATGGATTTCAGCCGGAATTTAAAACAGATGTTTATGATTATAATTTAACCTCCGGATGGAAAGGAATGTTTGGAAAATGGAGTTTTGACGGGAGTGCCACCTTTGGCTCTAATGCAGTAGATTATGTAGTAGGAAATACCATTAATACATCTTTGGGTGCAAAGTCACCAACAAGTTTTAAGGCAGGTGGTCATCAGTTCAGTAATATTATAGGAAACATAGATGTCAGCCGGGATTTTGGTGCGCTTGTTTTAGGAGCCGGAGTTGAGGTGCGCAATGAAAACTATAAGGCAAGGGCAGGAGAAGAAGCTTCTTATATGGGAAGTGGCGCAGAATCCTTTCCGGGACTGCAGCCTCAAAATGAAGTCAATAAAAACCGTCAGAATATCGGAGCCTATTTCAATGCGGAATGGGATGTTACAAAAAACTTATTAGTTGGAGGAACGGTGAGATATGAAAACTTCAGTGATTTCGGAAATAATGTTTCCTGGAAAGGAAATGCAAGATATAAATTGCTGGATGATAAATTGGTTTTCCGTGGATCTGTTTCTACAGGATTCCGTGCACCTTCCTTGCACCAGATATATTATTCCAATGTTCAGACCAAAATTACAGGGAATACGGTAGCTAATCAGGGGACCTTTAATAATGACTCTCCAATTGTAAGATCTGACCTTGGGGTTCCAAAATTAAATGCTGAAAAAGCCTTTAACATTACCGGGGGATTGGCCGTAAAACCTTTTAAAAACCTTACTATTACAGCAGATTATTACAGAATAAAAATTGAAGACCGTGTACTTTTTTCAGGAGATATTGGATACAAAACAGGTGCTCCGGGAAGTCCGGATCTGTCAAACCCTGTGGAAGTCATATTAAACAATAATAAAATAACTTCCCTGAAGTTTTTCACCAATGCTGTCAATACAGTTACTCAGGGAGTAGATTTCGTTGCGAACTATTATACTTCTGCTATTGGAAAAGGAAGATTAGGCGTTATTGCTGCCTTCAATTATAACGAAACTAAAATAGTCGATAATATTGCTGTTCCGTCTATTTTGGCGCAAAATGGCTATTCAGAAAACTTTTTTGACAGAAAGGAACAATCCAGAATTACTTCTGCAAGGCCAAAAACAAAAACAATCCTTAGTCTGTCTTATGACATTACAAAGTTTAATTTTAACCTTAATAATACTTACTTTGGTTCTGTTACATGGCAGCATGCCACTGATCCTGCCAAAGATCAGACATTTTCCGGTAAGGTGGTTACAGATATAGTTTTAACCTATAAAATTACGAATGACCTTAAAGTTTCCGGAGTTGTAAATAATTTATTTAATGTTTACCCGGACGTCATAGACAGCAAAGGAGATGTAGTGACAGATCTTGGAGGAAGATTCAAATATCCGTGGGAGGTCAACCAGTTTGGATTTAACGGAACCACTTTTCAGCTTAATGTTAATTACACTTTTTAATGTATAAATGAAGAATTAGCAAGGAAAGTAATTCCTAAAGATATAAAAGCCATCTACGCAAATACTAACTGACATTAATTTCTAATGTCAGTTTTATTTTTTAAGATAGAACAGGAAGTTATTACTACATTTTACTTTTTACATTGTATAAAAAAAGGTATTTTAGTACTATGAAAATTTATACAAAGACAGGAGATAAAGGTCAGACTGCATTGTACGGCGGAACAAGAGTTTCCAAAGCCAGTGCAAGAGTAGACAGTTATGGAAATATAGATGAGCTGAATTCATTCATCGGAATTGCAAAAAGCCATATCGAAGATGAAGAAGTGCTGAGACAGCTGAAGAAAATACAGTTTGATTTATTCACCGTAGGTTCAGAAGCGGCAACACCTGTGGATAAGCTGATGCTTGCCAATGGAAAATCCCGTCTTCCGATCATTATTTCAGAAACAGAAATTGAAGAACTGGAACAATGGATGGATGCTTTTGACGAAAAACTGGAACCGCTTCAGTATTTTATTCTGCCTGGAGGAGGTAAACCGGCAACCTTTTTACACGCAGCCCGAACAATATGCAGAAGAGCAGAGCGTTCATTGGTATTCCTGAACGAATCTGAGGAAGTACGTCCCGAACTGATTAAATATTTAAACAGGCTTTCAGATTATCTTTTTGTATTGGCCAGATATATTTCAAAACTGAACAACGAACCGGAAGAATACTGGAACCCGAATGAAAGATAAAACATTACTTTTCATCAACGGAGATGCTCCAAAATCATTACCCAGCCCTGCAAATTATGAATTGATTGCCTGCACAGACGGTGCCTTTCATTATTTAAAAAGAATGGGATTTCCTTTGGATAAGCTGGCTTTTATATCCGGCGATTTTGATTCGCACTCCGGATCAGATGAAGATATGTATGAGGAAAAATTCATCCTTACATTAGATCAGGAAAAAACAGATTTTCATAAAGCGCTGGAAATTATTCAGGATAAAGGTTTTTCAGAGGTCGATGTTTTTGGAGGAAGCGGTGGTGAACAGGATCATTTTCTTGGGAATCTTACCGTTGCTTTTGCATTCAAAGACTTGATGAATATTAAATTTTATGATGAGTTTTCAGAATATTATTTTATTTCCAATCATTTTACATTGAAAGGAGCGAAAAACAGGATGATTTCTCTTTATCCGTTTCCATCAGTGAATAATATCACGACAAAAGGTCTCAATTGGCCTTTGACTAATGAAAGCCTTAGCATTACTTCAAGAATAGGAACCCGGAATTTTGCCGTTGAAGATGAGGTTTCTATAGAGTATGAATCAGGAGATGTGTTGTTTTTTGCAGGAAATAAAGAGATAGAATATCCTACAATCTACTAAAGGATCTCATTATATATCAATAGAAACGGGCCTTACCCATTTTAAAAAAAGACTGCCATTAAACACAAATTACACCAATGTTTTTCACAAGTGGCACTAATTTTTATATCAATAGAAACGGGCAATAATCCTGAGCTTAGACGAAGGAAGCCCATTTAATAAAATACAGGAATCCATTGGCTTCAGCCAAAACTTATTAAAAACCATTGAATAAACTAATCAGAATATCAGTTTTCACCATTTCATTATGCTGTATTTTCTCATGTAAAACACAGCATTTTGAAACACCTGAATATGGTAAAAATGAAACTGAAAAAGTGATCCCGATCAGGAAAGTAACCAATTTCCGTACGGTAGGAAATATCAAAAATACAGATGGAAGAACTTTAAAAGAAGGGAAATTTTACCGGAGTGCCCATCTTCATAAGCTTAAAAAGAAATCTTTCGACGATTTTGAAAAGTTGGGAATCAAAGAAATTATTGATCTCAGAAACTCCAGGGAAATTGTTCAAAAGCCCGATCAGCTGCCTTCGGAAAATGTTTACAAAAACTTCTCAGCATTTGAAGATGAAGGAGACCAGCTGGCTCAGGCCAAAAAACTTGTTCTTAAAGGTAAAGTAAATGCTTCCGATGCTGATAAAAGAATGATCGATTTCTACCGTGAGTATGTTACCGAAGATCCGGAAATGATAAAAAGGATTATTACGGAAATACTGGAATCCGAAGATCCTATCCTTTACCATTGTACTGCAGGAAAAGACAGAACCGGAATTACCACCGCATTAATTCTTACCATTCTGAAGTTTGATAAAGAGACTGTTTATAATGAATATCTTTTATCCAATAACTACAGAAAAAATCTTGTTCAAAAAAGATTACGCCTTGCCCATACTTTACATTTCCTCTATCCGAAGATGGATTTGCAGGTGCTGGAAAAACTCAGCTGGGTAGAAAAAAGATACCTTGATGCGGCATTTGAGGAGATCAATAAAAAGTATGGCTCTACAGATGTCTATATTCAGCAGGTATTAGGGATTTCAGATGCCAAAAGAAAAGAATATATTCAGAAGTTTACGTATTGATTATCAGAGATAAATTTTTCTGAGATTCAATATCGGGTGTTAATTTAAAATTATAATAATTTTAACACCTAAAAATGAAACTTTTTTAGCAATTTTGCATTTCTTAATTCACTTGTTTAGAAATGAAAATAAAGTACTCGGAACTTATTGATCAGACATTATATTTTCCTACGGAGGAATTTAATGTTTCTGAGAACAATTTGTTGTTTCACGATATTCCGTTAATGGATGTTGTTGAACAATTTGGCACCCCGCTAAAGATTAGCTACCTGCCGAGAATTTCTCAAAATATTCAGAAAGCGAAAGGCTGGTTTAAAGAAGCTTTTGAGAAAACCGAATATAAAAAGAATTATACCTACTGCTACTGTACAAAATCCAGTCATTTTAATTTTGTATTGGAAGAAGCTCTGAAGAATGATATTTCAATAGAAACATCTTCAGCTTATGATATGGATATCGTAAAATCTCTTTATGAGAAGGGTAAGGTAGATAAGAATATCGAAGTGATCTGTAATGGTTTTAAAACCGATGATTATCTGGCAAAGATTTCAGATATGATCAATAGCGGATTTGAAAATATTACCCCGATTCTTGATAATTACAGAGAGCTGGATAAGCTTACTGAAAGTATTGATTCCACTTTTGATATCGGAATCAGAATTGCATCAGAGGAAGAACCGAAGTTCGAATTTTATACCTCAAGATTAGGAATCGGATATAAAGATATTATTCCTTATTACAGCCAGAAGATCGCGGAACATCCGAACGCAAGACTGAAAATGCTTCATTTCTTTATCAATACAGGGATTAAGGATACAGCATATTACTGGAATGAATTGTATAAATGTCTTCGTGTATATGCACGTCTGAAAAAAATCGCTCCGGAAGTGGATTCACTGAACATCGGTGGTGGTTTCCCAATCAAAACTTCTTTGAATTTTGATTATGATTATCAGTATATGGTGGAAGAAATCGTTTCTCAGATCAAAAAATTCTGTGAAGAGGAAGGAGTAGAAGAACCTAATATCTATACTGAGTTCGGAAGCTTTACCGTAGGAGAAAGTGGGGCCAACCTTTATAAAATCATTTCTCAGAAACGTCAGAACGACAGAGAAAAATGGAATATGATTGATTCTTCTTTCATGACCACTCTTCCTGATACATGGGCCATTTCAAGACACTTTATCATGCTTCCGCTTAACCGTTGGGAAGATACGTATGAAAGAGTATTCTTGGGAGGACTGACTTGTGACTCAGATGACTATTATAACTCTGAACAGCATACCAATGCCATTTATTTACCTGTTTTCAGTGATACAAAACCTTTGTATATCGGATTCTTCCATACCGGAGCTTACCAGGAAACAATCGGAGGATATGGCGGAGTACACCACTGTCTGATGCCTCAGCCGAGACACGTCCTGATTCAGAAAGATGAAAACGGCGAATTGCAATATGAGATTTTCCGTGAGAAACAGGAGCCGGAAGATGTATTGAAACTTCTTGGCTATAAATAATTTGATGATCAATAGGAATGGGCTTTAGCCCGTTTACACTCAATAGAAAAATCAATTGGCTTTAGCCAAAACTTATAGAAAACAAAAGCTCTCAGTTTTTCTGAGAGCTTTTTTATTTAAAAATATTTTGAAATTTTATCCAGTTCCAGATCTTCATAATCAGAAACCACAGTGTCTGCCAACGTGTAATCCTGATTTTTAGAATGAGGACTTCTGTATGCGGCACAGAAAATTTTTGCTCTGTGGGCTGCCAGAATTCCGTTGGTAGAATCCTCAATTACCATACAGTTTTCAACAGGTTCTCCAGCCATTTCTGCGGCCAGTAAAAAAACTTCAGGATGAGGTTTTGATTCTTTTAAATCGGCACCGCTGATCTTTCCGCTGAAATATTGCTCCAGTCCGAATTTTTCAAAAACCATATTGATGGTTACCATTGTAGCAGAAGATGCCAGAATCAGTTTGAGTCCGTTTTCATGATAATGCTCGATCAGTTTTCTTACTCCCGGAATTAAATCAAACTCATCATCATTGTAAAAATAATCCTTGAAATGAGATCTTTTGATTCCAGCAATGGCTTCATAAGTCTGATCTAAATTAAATTCATTAATCAATGTTTCAGAGACTCTTTTGGTGGAAGCACCAGTAAAAGAAGTGTACAGCTTCTCGGAAACTACGATTTTCAGTTCGTCAAAAGTTTTGAAATAAGCTTTTCTATGTAATGGTTCCGTATCTACAATAACACCATCCATATCGAAAAGTACAGCTTTTAAAGGCATATAATGAGTTTTATACAAAAATAGTTATTTGAGTTGAGAGTGGAAAGGGAAGAGGTAACAGATAATAGATGATAGATGATAGATGATAGATGATAGGTTTTAGGTAGCAGGTAATAGACTGCGAGTGGTAAATTCTGATCCTCATAAACTCTCCTACACTCTTACTCTCCAACTCATAAACTCTTTGTATCTTTGTGGTCAATATTTCAATTTTAAAACATTAAAATTTTTAAATAAAGCATGAGAACATACGCAGGAATTCCCGAGGAAAACGCAACGTTAGAGAATTCGAAAGTAATGTTGGTAACTGTTCCTTATGACGGAACTTCAACATGGGGGAAAGGAGCTGATAAAGGTCCGGAATTATTCTTAAACGCTTCTGAAAACATGGAGCTTTATGATATTGAAACGCAGACAGAACCATACCTTCAGGGAGTTTACTTGGCAGGAGAAGTTTCTGAAAACTCCAGTCCGGAAGCAATGACGGAAGCCGTTTATCAGAAAACAAAAGAGCTTTTGAACAATGACGGTAAATTATTTACTCTTTTCGGTGGAGAGCACTCTGTTTCTATCGGTTCTATCCGTGCAGTAGGAGAAAAATTTGAAAATTTAACAGTACTTCAATTAGACGCTCATACAGACTTACGTCCAGAGTTTCACGGTTCTACTTCCAACCACGCTTGTGCTGTTTTTGAAGCCAATCAAAAGCATAATCTGGTACAGGTGGGAATCCGTTCTATGGATATTGAAGAAGCGCAGTATTTACCTGAAGGAAGAGTATTCTTTGCTCACGAAATTGCCAACAACGAAAACTGGATCAACGATGTATTGGAAAAAGTATCGGGAAATGTGTATATCACGATTGATTTAGATGCTTTTGATCCTTCTATTGCCCCATCTACAGGAACTCCTGAGCCGGGTGGATTACAATGGTATCCAACGTTGGAATTATTAAGAAAAGTATTTGAAAAATGTAACGTTGTAGCATTTGACATTGTAGAATTAATGGATTCACCAATGGCTAAGCCAACGGCTTTCCTATCTGCAAAGTTATATTACAAAATGCTTGCTTACTACGATATTTATAACAACAACTAATATTCCGCAAGAATCGGATTTTTTCTGCCGTATATTCTTTGGATATTTGTGAGGTAAAAACAATAATATGATGTCCACACAAAGTCAGATAGATTATAACAGAATTGCCAAGGCGATAGAATATATCCGGAGCAATTTCAGGCTTCAGCCAAGTTTGGAGGAAGTGGCAGAGAATATTCACCTGAGCCCGGCTCATTTTCAGAAGATCTTTACGGATTGGGCGGGAACAAGTCCGAAAAAATTTTTACAGTTCATCAGTCTTGAACATGCTAAAAATTTATTGAAGGAAGAAAAAGCAAGCTTGTTTGATACCGCCTATGAGACAGGTCTTTCAAGTACCAGCAGGCTTCATGACCTGTTTGTGAAAATAGAAGGAATGTCTCCGGCAGAATATAAAAACGGAGGAAAAAGCCTTAGTATTCATTATAGTTTTTCCGAAAGTCCTTTCGGAACTCTATTGGCAGCTTCTACAGAAAAAGGAATCTGCTATATGGCTTTTGAAGACGATAAAGAAAAAGCATTCGGGGAACTGAAACAAAAATTCCCCAATGCTTCTTTTATTGAAAAACAGGATGCCCTTCAAAAGAACGCACTGTCCATATTTGATAAAGACTGGACAAAACTCAACACGATAAAATTACACTTAAAAGGAACCGATTTTCAGTTGAAAGTATGGGAAAGTCTGCTGACCATTCCGATGGGTAAACTGTCTACTTATGGCACCTTAGCCGAAAAAATAGGAAATCCTAAAGCCTCCAGAGCTGTGGGAACAGCTGTGGGAAGTAATCCGGTTGCATTTCTTATCCCATGCCACCGCGTGATTCAGTCTACAGGACATCTCGGTGGTTATCGCTGGGGAAGTGACAGGAAACAGCTGATAGTAGGCTGGGAAGGATCACAGGTGTACTCGTAGCGTATTTTTACCACAAAAGATTTTATAAAGGGCCATATTAATAAAACGGACTAAAGTCCATTCCTATTGATATAAAAATTCGTGTTATTTGTGAAAAATATTAGTGTAATTAGTGTTTAATTAAAAAAAATTAAAACGATGATGAGTCTTTTCGAAGAAATATCAGATTATCCACTGAATATCCTTCCACACGATGGAACCGTTCACTACTACGGAAAAGTTTTCTCCAAAGAACAATCAGATTTTTACTATGAATATCTGCTTAATCAGATTCCGTGGGAAAATGATGAGGCGGTAATCTTTGGAAAACTGATTTTAACCAAAAGAAAAGTGGCCTGGTTTGGAGAAAAAGCATTTGAATACACTTATTCAAAAAGGACAAAATATGCAAAATTCTGGACTCCCGAATTACTGGAACTGAAGAAAAAATGTGAAGAAGCGTCGGGAGAAACCTACAATTCCTGTCTGCTTAATTTGTACCACGACGGAAGTGAAGGAATGGCCTACCATAGCGATGGCGAGACAGATCTGAAAAAACATGGAGCCATTGCTTCTCTGACCTTCGGAGCCGAAAGAAAATTTTTATTTAAACATAAAGTAACCAAAGAAAAAGTTGAGATATTCCTCGAAAACGGAAGTTTATTAATTATGAAAGGAACTACCCAAGACAACTGGCTTCACAGGCTTCCACCCACTACAAAAGTGAAAACTCCAAGAGTAAACCTGACTTTCAGAACCATTGAAGAATAGTTTTTAAGAGAAATTTTATCCATAACGTTTGTCACTCCGAAGGAGTCCTAATGATGCTTTATCTAATGGCAAGCTGTTTACGCAGACTTTAGAGAATTACGCTTATCATTTCCATCAATAGAAGTGGGCTTTAGCCCACTTAAACCAAAAGAACAAAATCATCCGGCTTTAGATTCTGTGTTAACTTCCAAATATTTTTTATACATTTATATTTATAAAAGCGACCTTGAGTTAGCTTGCGTAGGGTGAACGTCTTTGATTTTTACCCTACTTTCTTCAAAATCTATCTGATAAAAAGTTTTATTTTTAAATAAAATATACATCAGTTCCAAGAGTTTTCTTTGTACAGCAACCAATCCCTTCATTTTAATTCCTGTTTTTTCTGTAATTCTTTGAAACAAATCCTGATGGTTTTTAT